>NZ_BDCI01000018.1 GCF_001613425.1 Nocardia vulneris
GGCCAGACCCTCAGCGCCCGCGCCAGCCACCACGTCATCGGCGGCACCGGTCAAAACTGCACCGCCTGCAGCGGCGACTGCTTCCGACCCCAGCGCGCTTGGCCCGGACGGCGAAACATCCTTGTCCCCCAAGGCATTACGGGTTATGTCGGCCGCCGCGTATTCGCCCTGACCCAGGTCTGGGGCTGTCGCGCCCGTGCCACCAGCAGTCGGGAACTTCTCTCCGTCGGGCGCGAACTGCGCTGCGCTCTGCGGCGAATCGCCCGACTGCTGTGCAAGACCTAGATCTGTCTCGGTAGGCGACGCGGGCGGCACCTGGTGGTTCGCGGCGTCGGGCCGCAGGTCGTAGTTGTCGCGGACAGGGCCTCGGGGCACCGCGCGGATCACCTCCTCGGTGCGTGCGGAAGCCACGCTCCGGTCATCGTCGAAATCCACCAGGCGGCACCTCCTGTCGCGCTGGGCACTCTAGTCGCCACCGCACGATTCCTCGACGACCACCCCGGCCCGCGCGCCAACTCCCCGCCCATCCACCCCCGAAACCGGGTGCGAACCGCACGGAACTCTGCCGTAAGCACGCCGGCCGCCCCAGCTGGCAAGCCGACGCCGGCAGTTCACTGAGGACCGCGGCGACCATCCGCCCAGCATCAGGCACGCCCCACACTGCGCGGGGAGACCCGCTCCTTGCCACCCTCCTCAGGCCCGGCTCACCCGAACCGGCAGCGACCCGCTGATACCACCGACATGCGCACAACCTCACACCGCAGCGAGGTCGCGTTCGGGGGACGGTTCGGCGAGTTCTTCGGGGCGGCGGCGGGTGTACAGCCACTGGAGTATGCCGGCGCCGACGAGGCCGAGGGCGATGGCGGCGGCGCCGATTTGCCAGCCGGGGGGTCGCCAGGTCAGTTCGAGGTCGCCGTTTTTGGTGCCGGCCGGGATGTCTACGGCGAGGAAGGTTTTGGCGACGAGGTGGGTGGGGAGGTCTTTGCCGTCGAGGGTGGCGTGGTAGCCGGGCCAGCCGAGGCGGGCGAGGACGACCTGGCCGCCGGTGTCGGAGCTGACCCGTACCTTGCTGGTGCGGTCGGATTCGGCGACCGAGGTGGCGGTGACGCCGAGAGCGGCCGCGACGCGCCCGTTGCGGGTGGAGAGCAAGCCGTCGACGCGTTCCAGCACGGAGATGTACTGCTCGTGGCCGGGGTAGTCGACCCATTTCCAGCCGGGCGGCGCGGGCTGGTTGCGGGCGTCGGGGTACATCGCGCGTTGCAGCACGACCCGGTCGACCTTCATGAGGTCGACGATGGTGCGTCCGGTGCCGGGTTCGATGTCGAACGCACGCCGGAAGGCATCGGGGCACACGCTGGTGTCCCAGCGCATGCAGAGCAGCTCGCCGAACCAGTAGTGGCCGTTCGGCGTGTACCCGCTGACGTAGGTGAGTTCGAGATCTTTGGCGTAGTTGCCGAAGACGAGAGACCCGTAGGCGCCCTTCAGGTTTCGCTCGCCGGGCGTGATGGGTCCGCGATCGGCCAATTGCAGGGTGGTGCCGGTGAAGTCGGGGAACGCGGCTTTCATCGCGGAGCGGTTGGTCGGCAGGTTCCAGCCCATCGGGGTCGGCTGCGCGGCCCACACCTGGACGTAGGCGATGGGGAACACGGCGACGAGCGTGAGCGCGCAGGCGGCGACCGTGCCTTTGTTGCGTCCGAGCCAGACCACGGCCGCCCCGAGCGCGGTCACCGCGAGCACCGCGACCACATGCCCGCCCAGTTCGCGGGGGGCGGCAGAGAACGACCGCACGAACAGCAACCCGATCAGCACGCCCGCGGCGATACCGCGCCGCCGCCAGCCGTCGAAGGTGGCGTAGCGCCCGAGCAGCACGCACACCAGCACCAGCAGCCCGAGCGCCACCATCGGCAGCACTCGCGCGGGCCAGCGCAGCGGGCCGATGGCGCCGGGTCCGGCGGTCCACATCAGTGCCATGATCGCGAACAACGCGATCGCGGTGAATTCCCGCCAGTTCTCCCGGGCTTTGCGCCAGTCGATGAAGGCCAGCGCCGGGATCAGGAACCACGCGATGTAGACGACCGGCATCGGCTGCACGTAACCCCACCAGGAGTTGTAGGCGGGCAGCGTGCTGGGCAGGCTGGCGTTCAGCGATTCGGACCAGGGCACGGTGAGGAACTGGTCGTTGTTGATCTGAGCGGTACCGCGCCAGGTCACCTTGGCCGAGAGCATGCTCGGCAGGTAAGTGGCCAGCCCGACCAGTGCCGCGCAGCCGGCGGTGGCGAGCAGCCACAGCGACGGACGCCATTTGCGTTGGTAGACAACCTCACCGACGGCGACCGCGCCGATCATCAGCCCGGCTTCCACGGCCGGGAAGATGTACTGCACCGAGATCGCCAGGTACAGGAACACGAAAGTGGGGATCGGCCCGCTGGATCCGGACCGACCGCTGCCGCCGAGCCCGCGCGCGTAGCGGACCCCGGACGCCCACGCGTGCGTCAGCCACGCCGTGCCGACGAACGCGGTGTACCAACTGGCTTCGTCGAAGAACAGCAGCCAGCCGGTGAACGGCATGGTGACGCCGGCGACCGCCGCCCACGGGGCTTTCGCGCCGTAGGCGAGGCAGATCCGGTACACGCCGAGGCCGAGCACGATCGCGAAGAGCAGTTTCACCACGGTGGCGTAGAGCGCGACGTTGTCCACCGAGGGCGCGATCAGATCGATCAGCAGCTGCGGCGGATTCAGCAGGCCCGCCTCTTCGATGGTGTAGTTGCCCGCCATCCAGTGTTCGGGGACCAGCATGGGAAATTGCCCGTCGCGCAGGCGATTTCCTAGCATCACCCACAGCGGGGCGTACTGCGACTCGGTGTCGTCGGTGTAGAAGTGCCGGACGTTGGCCAGCAGGACGGCGCCGTATCCGGCGATCACGCCGAGTGCGGTTATCAGACCCCACTTGTACACGTCCCGCCGGGCGAGCGCGCTGCTGCTTTCCACCACGAGTCCCAGACCCTACAGGCATCACACCGCGGCGGGCTGCTCCCCTGTCCGTCGCCGCGAGCGCACGTACAGCCACTGCAGCACACCGGTGCCGACGATACCGGCGGCCAGCGCGGCGATGCCGATCTTCCAGCCCGGCGGACGCCAGGTCAGCACCAGTTCGGCGTTCTGGGTGCCCGCGGGAAGGTCTACGGCGACAAACGATTTCGCCACGGTGGTGATCGGAATCTGTTTGCCGTCCAGCGTCACGCGATAGCCGGGCCAGCCCAGGCGCGCGAACACCACCTTGCCGCCCGCGGGCGCGCTCACCCGGACCCGGCTGGTGGTGTCGGTCTCCGAGATCGACGTCGCCGTCGCGTTCTTGGTGGCCGAGACCCGTCCGTTCACCGTCGAGATCGGCCCGTCGACGCGTTCGAGCACCGAGATGAACTGCTCGTGTCCCGGGTAGTCCACCCACTTCCAGCCGTCCGGTGCGGGCTGATTGCGCGCGTCCGGGAACAGTGCCCGCTGCAACACCACCCGGTCGATCTTCATCAGGTCGGCGAGGTTGCGCCCGGTGGTCGGTTCGGGGGCGAACATGCGCCGGAACGCGTCCGGGCACACGCTGCTGTCCCAGCGCATGCACAGCAGCTCACCGAAATAGAAGTGGCCGGTCGGGGTGTAGCCGTTGACGTAGCTCAGGTCCAGTGACTTGGCGTAGTTACCGAAAACCAGGGAACCGTAGGCACCTTCGAGGCTCTTGTCCCCCGGCTGCACCAAACCGCGCTCGGCGAGCTGGAGGGTGGTGCCGGGGAAATCCGGGAAGGCGGCCTGGGCCTCGGAGCGGTTGGTCGGCAGGTTCCACGTCATCGGCGTCGGCTGCGCGGCGTTCACCTGCAGGTAGGCGATGGGGAACATCGCGACGATCGCCAGCGCGCAGGCCATGGCCGTGCCCTTGGTCCGATCCAGCCAGAGCACGCCGGCACCGAGCACGACCACCGCCGCGACCGCGAGCACATGCCAGCCGACCTGATGCGGATCGGCGGAGAAGGTCCGCACGAACAGCAGGAAGATCAGCACGCCCGCGGCGATCGTCCGGTGCTTCAGATCCCGCGTGGTCGCATAGCGCCCGAGCAGCACGCACACCAGCACCAGCAGCCCGATGGCCAGCATCGGCAGCACCCGCACCGGCCAGCGCAGCGGACCGATGGATCCCGGCCCGGCCGCCCACATCAGCATCACGACCGCGAAGAACGCGACGCCGGTGAGCTCCCGCCAGGCTTGCCGGGCTCGCTGCCAGTCGATGAACGCCAGCGCCGGAATCAGGAACCAGGCGATGTAGGTGACCGGCATCGGCTGCACATAGCCCCACCACGAGGTGAAGGCCGGCATCGAACTCGGCAGGCTGGCGTTGAGCGACTCCGACCACGGCACGGTCAGGAACTGGTCGTTGTTGATCTCCATGGTGCCGCGCCAGGTGACCTTGGCCGAGAGCATGCTCGGCAGGAAGGTCAGCAGCCCGGCCAGTCCGGCACAGCCGCCGACGATCGCCAGCCGCAGCACGGGCAGCCATTTCCGTTGGTACACAAGCTCGCCCACCGCGACCGCGAGCAGCATCAGCGCCGCCTCGACCGCCGGGAAGATGTACTGGGTGGAGATCGTCAGATAGAGATAGACGAACACCGGGATCGGCCCGCCCTGCCCGCGGGTGTAGCGCACCGAGGACGCCCAGGCGTGCACCAGCCAGGCCGTGCCGGTGAGCGCGGTCATCCAGCTGGCCTCGTCGAAGAACAGGAAGAAGCCCGAGAGCGGGAACGCGATGCCCGCCACCGCCGACCAGGCGGGCCGGCCGCCGTAGGCCAGGCAGATCCGGTAGACGCCGAGCGCGGAGATGATCGCGAAGATCAGTTTCACGACGGTGGCGTAGAGCGCCATATTGTCCACCGACGGCGCGATCAGATCGATCAGCAACTGCGGCGGGTTGAACAGACCCGCGTCGTCCATCGTGTTGTTGCCCGACATCCACCGCTCGGGCACCAGCACCGGGAAGGTGCCGTCGCGTAACGCGCGCCCGAGCCCGATCCACAGTCCGGTGTACTGGGATTCGGTGTCGTCGGTATAGAAGTGCCTGGCGTTGGCGAGCAACACCGCGACATAGCCGAGGATCACGCCGGCGACCGTGCTCGCGCCCCAGCGGTACACCTCGCGACGAGCGGAACGATCGTCTGCCGCGGGCTCGGGTGCCGACGCGGCCGCGTCCGATCCGGCAGGCGCAGGCGGCTCGGCAGAAGTAGCCGTGTTGACCTCGGCGGACCCGGGGAGCACCACCCTCGACACTGCGCTTTCCGTCACGAGTTCCAAACCCTACACAGCGGTGTGGCACTTGGCATCAGCCCGCCGCCGCGATGATGATGGGGGGATGTGCTGCCCCGGAATCGGAAACCCGCACCATGCTAGAGTTCTGGACGGCTCGGGCCCTGCTGTCCCGCGGGAGCTACCGGCACGCACCGTCATCGAAAGTCGATCAAGCTGATGCCGATTCCGTCCAATCAGACGCCCCGTTCCGCCGTCGTACCGAACGGCCGGTCCGCCCGATCGCACGGCATCTCCGTCGTCGTGCCGATCTACCGGGGTGAGGACACCGTCGGCGAGTTGGTCGCCGAACTCCACGAACTCACCCGCCCCAGCACCACCGCGGGTGGGGTCACCTTCCAGATCGACGAGATCATCCTCGTGCACGACCACGGACCCGATCGCTCCGATGTGGTGCTGCAAGAACTCGAGCGGGCCTACCCCGAGGTGCGCACCATCTGGCTCAGCCGCAATTTCGGCCAGGACGCCGCGACCATCGCGGGCATGTCCGCGGCGAACGGCGACTGGATCGTCACCATGGACGAGGACGGCCAGCACGATCCGCGGTTCATCGGCACCTTCCTCGATGCCGCGCTGACCGAACGCGCCGAACTGGTCTACTCCAAGCCGAGCAACACCCGCCCGCACGGCTTCCTGCGCAACCTCACCTCGCGCGGCGCGAAGCTGGTGCTGGCGACGCTGTTCGCGTTCCCCGACTCCACCCGGTTCGAGAGCTACCGGCTGATCCGTGGCGCCATCGGCCGTCAGCTCGCCGAGGTCGCGTCCAACGGGGTGTATCTCGATGTCGCGCTCACCTGGGTGGTCGGCAAGGTCGCGCAGGTGCCGGTGGTGCTGCGGGCCGAGGGCCGCGAGGAGTCCGGCTACAACTACCGCCGGCTGTTCTCGTTGTTCTGGAAGATGGTGCTGTGCAGCGGAACTCGCGGCCTGCGCCTGGTCAGCATGCTCGGCGTAACGCTGGCGCTCGGCGGCGGGCTGCTCGCCGCGTTCATCGTCTACGAGGCGCTCACCACCGACAACTGGGCGCCCGAGGGCTGGGCGTCGATGATCGTCGTGCTGCTGCTCGTGTCCGGCGCCATCCTGTTCTCGCTCGGGCTCATCGCCGAGTATCTCGGCGTGGCGCTGCACATTCTGGTCGGTAAACCGCTCTACCTGACCGTCGATTCACCGACACCGCGGCCGCAGGCACTACCCTCCGCAGTCGAGGACCCCGCCGCCGCGACCGCCGAACTGCGGACCTTGACCACCACTGCCAACAGGGGGAACGACCGGGTTGACCACTGACCGCATCATCTTCAGCCGCCCGTTCCGGGCCGAGCGCGAACTGGCCAATCTGGCGGCGGTGCTCGGCTCGGATCACAGTCACGGCGACGGACCGTTCACCGCGTCGGCGACCGCGAAGCTGAAGACCATCACCGAGGCGCCGCACGCGCTGCTCACCACCTCGTGCACCTCCGCGCTGGAGATGGCGGGTCTGCTGCTGGAGCTGGGCCCGGACGACGAGGTCATCGTGCCGAGCTTCGCCTTCACCTCCACCGCGACCGCGATGGCCCTGCGCGGCGCGACCTGTGTGTTCGCCGATATCGATCCGGAGACCGGCAACATCGATCCGGAATCGGTGGCGGCCGCGCTCACCGACCGCACCAAGGCCGTCGTCGTCATCCACTACGGCGGTGTCGCCGCGGACATGGAGCGGCTGCTCGAACTGTCCAACGCGCACGGCTTCGCCATCGTCGAGGACAACGCGCACGGGCTCGGCGGCCGCTGGCGCGGACGCGCGCTGGGCACCCTCGGCGCGCTCGGCACGCTCAGCTTCCACGACACCAAGAACGTGCACTGCGGTGAGGGCGGTGCGCTGCTGCTCACCGACGAGATCCTGATGGCGCGCGCGGAGATCATCCGGGAGAAGGGCACCGACCGCGCCCGCTTCCTGCGCGGCGCGGTGGACAAGTACTCCTGGCAGGACATCGGCTCGAGCTACCTGCCCAGCGAACTGAACGCCGCCGTGCTCGACGCGCAGCTCGACGAGTTCGCCACCATCCAGGCCGGACGGCACCGGGTGTGGGACGCCTACGCCGCCGCGCTGCCGGACTGGGCCGCCCGCAACGATGTTCGGCTGATGACCGTGCCCGGCGATCGCGAGCACACCGCGCACCTCTACTACCTGCGCGTGCCCGACGAGGACCGCCGCGACGACCTGATCACCCATCTGCGCGGCCAGGGCATCGTGGCGCCGTTCCACTATGTGCCACTGGATTCCAGCCCGGCCGGGCTGAAACTCGGCCGCACCCCGCAGCCCTGCGTGCGCACCGCGCAGTTCTCCGGAACCGTTGTGCGCCTGCCGCTTTGGCCGGACCTCACCGACGATCAGATCGGCCGCGTGGTCGCGGCGGTCACGGAGTTCATCGTCTAAGCGTCGAGGACGTAGAGCTTTTCGCGGCCGCCCGCGATGAGTGACTGCCGGTCGATGCGGGCCGCGTAGCGCCGGAAGAACTCGTCCAGCGTCGCCTCGGTGAAGCGGTGTGCCTGTGCGCCGTCGCCGGCATCGGTGAAACGCTGGCCGAGCAGCGCGAGCACCCGGTTGTCGCTGCTGGCCAGATTGCGCACGGGTTCGGCGATGATGACCTGTTTGCGCGCCGCGGCCAGCATCCGGTCCAGCACCGGCGCGGGATCGGGCAGGAAGTGATAGAGGCTGGCCTGCATCAGCACATAGTCCGCCGCAGGCAGCGGTGTGTCGGAATTCAGATTCCAGACTCGCCCCTGCCCGCCCGCCGCGGTGAGCTTCGCGACGAAGCCGTCGTTGCGATCCAATCCCGTGTAGTCGACCGACTTCTGCCGCAGATACCGGGTGTACAGGGTCGCCGGACCGCAGCACAGATCGACCACGCTCGCGCCCGCCGGCACCAGCGCCTCGACGGCGCGGTACCGGGCCGCGTAGTGCCGGCCGTACAGCGCACGCATCAGCAGCTCGTAGACGGTGGCGTTGCGGTAGATCAGGCTCGATCGCACCAAATACCCCTGTGAACAGAATCGGACAGCAACGTCAGCGTGGGATGCTACGGCGCGCGGCCGCCGCCCGCACATGCGGGCGGCTCGAGCCGGTGAATTCGGCGGCGCGCGAACGGCTATCGGTCGCCGAGCACGGCGGCCGCGTCTTCCTCGGTGAGGATTTCGTAGGCGTCCGAGGCCCGGTTGTACCACCAGGTGTCCGGCCCCGGCTCGGGGCGGCCCGCCGCCTGCACCGCGCGGGTGGACGGACGGTAGGAGGCACTGCGCGGGATCTCGGCCACCACGTGGACCACGTCGGGCCGCTGGTCCGGATCGAGCGCACGCAACGCCTCGGTCACGTCCTTGGGCTCCAACCGGAATCCCTTGCGCACGCACACCGCGGCGACCGCGATGCAGTTCTTGCCCGTCTCCAGCCCGTACGCGACCTCCATATCAATCGCGGTGACATCGTTGAGCACGTCGACGATCGGCTGGCCGAACACCGGTCCGCGCGCGGTGTGGATGACGGTGTCCGTGCGGTCGATCAGCCAGTAGTCGCCGTCGCTGTCGCGGCGGAACAGATTCTCCGTCGGCATCCACGAATCGCCGGGCGCGAAGACGCCGCGCAGCCCGCCCGCGGAGATGTCGATGCCCTCGGACGCTTTGCCGATCAGCAGACCGACCTCGTTGTCCGCGCAGCGCCGGGCGTAACCGGCCTCGTCGGTCAGGATCTTTTCGGTGACCGGGTCGTAGGCGACCAGTTCCACCCGGGCGGTGCCGGGGACCGGCCTGCCCTTGCACCCGCGCTTGGCACCCTGCACATTGGCCAGCACCACATCACCCTCGATGGAGGCGTAGAACTCGACCACCCGCGCCGGATCGAACTGTTCGGTGGTGCGCCGCCACAGCCCCGCGGGCATGCCGGAGCCGATGAACAGCCGGATCGGATGCCAGTGGTGGTTGGCATTCGGGCCGGGTGCATACGGGCCGGCCGGGAACACCTCGGCGTCGAGGATGTCGCGCATCATCGTCCAGGTGTAGGTGACCACCGTGACGCCGTAGCGGTGCACCTCTTCGGCGAACCGGGCCGGATCCAGTGAGCGAGCCAGCGCGATCCGGCTGCCGCCCGCGATCGCACCGCCCAGACTGACCAGCAGGCCCGACGAATGATGCAGCGGCGCAAGGCAGTACACCGTATCCCTGCGGTTCAGGTCGGCGGTGGTCGCGGTGCCGAAGGCCGACAGCGCCCAGCGATGGTTGGTGATGTATTTGGTCTCGAGCCGGTCGCCGGTGCCGGTAACGAGCACGAACGCCAGCTCCCGGGCGAGCCCGGGGTCGGGCCGATACCAGCCGGGCAGCTTCACCTGCGCGGGATCGATCTGCTCGAGATCGATCACCTGGCCGTCGGCGGGCAGATCGAGCTGCCTGCTGTCCCCGCCGCCGAGCACCAGCACCCGCGCCCCGGTGCCCGCCGCGTGCCGCAGGTTCTCCGGGTCCGCGACCACCGTGTCGACGTGGGTCAGTTCCAGCGCGCGGACGAGTTCGCTGCCGGGCGCGAGCAGCACCGCCACCGCGCCGAGCCGGGACAGCGCGGCGACCGTCGCCAACGCGCTCGGCCGGGTTTCCATGATCACGCCCACCCGCATCGCCGGGCGGATGCCGACCGAGATCAGCCCGCGCACCACGTTGTCGATGCGCACGTTGACCGCGGCGTTGGTGTGCACCCGGTCATCGAAGAGGAACAGATCCTTCAGCGGGGCGCGCCGGCCCTGTTCGGCGATCAGCCTGCCGAGCGAGATCCGGGTGTGCGGCTGGATCATGCCGAGCCGGGTCAGCCGGGGCAGTGCCCGCGCGGCCTCCCCCGCCAGCTCCACCGAGCCGCGCACGGTGTTGTTCGCGATGCCCTCCAGCGCCTTGCCGACGCCCGCGCCCGCCTCGGCCAGCGAGGCCGCGGTGTGCACCACGCGGGTGGCCGCCGAACGCGGCCGGTTCGCCTCGACCTGATCGACCATCGGATGGATCTGCGGCGGCAGCAGGGTGTCGCGTTCCAGCCAATCGACCCACTGACGCACCAGTGGCCAGGTGTGGTTGGTCGCGGTGCTGCCCGCGACCAGACCGAAATGCCCGGCGACCAGGGTCGCCTCGTAGACCTCCGCGTTCGGCGCGGCGCGCACGATGCCCCGCACCGCGCCGGGCTGACCGATGTCGTCCACCTCGCCGACGAACGCGAGGATCGGGCACTTCAGCTCCGCGAGCGAGACCGGGTGATCGCGAATCACGAAGCCGCCCAACATCAAACGGTTGTGCGCGACGAACTGCTTGAGCAGATCGGCGGCGGCCGGACCGGCATAACCGACCCAGCCGTCACTGTTCAGGAACCGGCGCTGGCGCTCCTTGGGCAGCAATGCCTCGCGGTCGTGCAGCTGGCGCAGGAAGTCGAGCCTGGCCTTCGCGGTCTTCATCGGATCCAGCATCTGGAAACCGATCCGCACCATCGAATCGGTGATCGGCAGCCGGGTCACCACGTGGTCGGCCAGGAAATCGGCGACATCGGAGACCATGCCGTAGGGCAGGCCGAACGGCATGCCCGCGACGATGTCGACGGGGCTGCCGAACGTCACGATGCTCTGCACGCCCTTGCCATATCGGTAGGCGGCGACCTGGTAAGCGAACATGCCACCCTGCGAGTACCCCATCAGGTGCACACTGCTGCCGGTCGCCTCGGTCACCGCGTCGATCGCGCTGCTCACCGCGAGCACGTGATCGGCCAGGTCGCGTTCCCAGCCGCCCTCTTCTTTCGCGGGCGAGCCGAAATCCACCACCCAGCAGTCGATTCCGCCGCGATGCAGGATGCCGACGGCGCCGTCCTCGGCGTTCACGTCCCAGATGTCGGCATTCACCATCAAGGGCGGCACGAGCAGGACGACCGGCCGGTTCGGCGTCGTGTCGTCCGGGAAGTAGTGCCGCAGCCGGTACATGCGCCGGCGCTCGACCACCTCGAACGGGGACGACTCGACATCATGGGTCAACCCGCCGAAGCGGATGACCTCGAGGCCGTTCTGCGCGGTTGCCATCAACCGCTGCACCGACCCGACCAAATCCTTCGCGCTGAACTTCACAATCGCTCCTGGCCCTACCCTAGAACGTGGCACACATGACCGGCGCACTCCGCCGAAAAGGAGTCCCTTCCGGTCCCCGAGAAGTACGCCGACTACATGTTCCGTCGAGCTTCCCACACCAAGTGTCCATTATGTGGCTGCTGTGACCCGATCCATGCCGGTCGCGCGCCGTTCGCGGCGCGCGAGGGTAGCTATCGCTGCGCGATCTGTACGCCGAATCACCGTTCGTGTACACAACGTTATCCGGCGTTGTTTCGATCGGTCGCGTGTCGTGACCATCCGAATCACGGCACGGGCATCTGCGATATTCCGCTGCGCGGGCCCGACCGCCCGGACTAAACTCGGGCCGTCTGGAACACACTGTCGTGTAAGACATTTCGTTCGTCCACCGTAGCTTTCGCGGGTTTCCTGCCCGCTTATTCGTGGTGCAGTAAAGCCGTCTTCGATCTGATCGTCTCGGTGCCCTATCTCGAGGGGAGGACCACGCATGACCATCGAAATGCCAGTCCACACGGAAAACAATGTCCGCAAGAGCCTCAGTACCTCCGCCGCCGCCAAACTGGCGCACACCACCAAATCCGAACCGCAGATGCAGGGCATCAGCTCGCGCTGGCTCACCCGCATGCTGCCATGGACCCAGGTCAACGGCGGTGTGTACCGGGTGAACCGCCGCCTCACGCACACCGTCGGCAACGGCGAGGTGGAATTCATCGTCGACGGGTCACAGGCGCGCGTCATTCCTTTGGAACTCCAAGAACTTCCGCCGCTGCGCGGTTTCGACGACGAAGAAGTGCTGCGCGCGCTGTCCGACCGTTTCGAGCAGCGCGATCTGGAACCGGGCACCGTGGTCGCCGAATTCGGGAATCCGATGCATCAGGTCGTCCTCATCGTGCACGGAAAACTGAGCAAACTCGGCTCCGGCGAATACGGTGAACAGACCAAACTCGGCATGTTGGCGGGCGGCGATTTCTTCGGCGAACAAACGCTCACCGATCCGGACGCCATTTGGCCGGCCACCGTCAAAACCGTCACGCGGACAACGGTTCTCGTGCTGCCCAGGCAAGCCCTCGACGAAGTGACCGAGAACGCACCCGCGCTACGCGAGCAACTCTCACGCGTCGCCGCGGTGTCCACCCAGCCGCAGAATCACAAGGGCGAGGCCGATATCGAAGTCGCGTCCGGGCACGCCGGGGAGCCGATGCTCACCGGCACCTTCGTCGACTACGACTCGGCGCCGCGACAGTACGAGCTCAGCCTGGCGCAGAGCGTGCTGCGGGTGCACACCAGGGTCGCGGACCTGTTCAACGATCCGATGAACCAGGTCGAACAGCAGCTGCGCCTGACCGTCGAGGCGCTCTACGAACGCCGGGAGAACGACCTCGTCAACAATCCCGATTTCGGCCTGCTGCACAATTGCGATCTCAAACAGCGCATCGCCACCGAGTCGGGCCCGCCCACGCCGGACGACATGGACGAACTGCTCAGCATGCGCCGCAGCACGAAACTCTTTCTCGCACACCCGAAAGCCATCGCCGCCTTCGGGCGCGAATGCAGCAAGCGCGGCTTGTATCCGGATCCGGTGGACGTGGACGGCCACCGCGTGCCCGCTTGGCGCGGGGTGCCGATCTTCCCGTGCGGCAAGATTCCGGTCAGCGATACCGCGACCACCTCGATCCTGGCCATGCGCACCGGCGAAAAAGATCAGGGTGTGATCGGCCTGCATCAGATCGGCATCCCGGACGAGTACGAGCCCAGCCTCAATGTGCGGTTCAAGGGCATCGATGACCAGTCGATCATCTCCTACCTGGTCAGCTGCTACTACTCCGCCGCCGTGCTGGTCCCGGACGCGCTCGGCGTGCTCGACAACGTCCTGGTCGCCCGCCAGGCCGACTGATGGGGTGCGCCGCCACGCCGACCGGCGGCAGCCGCTACCGCAACACCTGACCACCGCCCCGACAACCCGAAAGACGCAGTCCCGCAATGTGAGCCCTACCGTGACCAAAGGGGATGATCTCGCATGACCACGCTGAACCCGCACACCGACACCGTGCTCCGCACCAGCTACCAGAAGTCGGTCGCCGACTACTGGAACAACAACCCGAACGACGACCGGGTGAACACGAAACTCGGTGAGGTGGACGGGCTCTACCACCATCACTACGGTATCGGCGCACCTGATCTGTCGGTCCTGACCGGGCCCGAGGAGACCCGGCAGGAACGCATCGTCAAGGAACTGCACCGGTTGGAGACCGCGCAGGCCGAGTTACTGCTCGACCACCTCGGTGACGTCCGGCCCGGAGACCGGCTGATGGACGGTGGATCGGGCCGCGGCGGGACGAGTTTCATGGCCAACCAGCGGTTCGGCTGCGCGGTCGACGGCGTCACCATCTCCGAATATCAGGTGCGCTTCGCCAACGAGCAGGCCGCCGAACGCGGCGTCGCCGACAAGGTGCAGTTCCACTTCCGGAACATGCTGGAAACCGGATTCGAGCCGTGGTCCAGGCGCGCCATCTGGACGAACGAGACGACGATGTACGTCGACCTGTTCGATCTGTTCCGCGAATTCGCCCGCCTGCTGGAACCGGGCGGCCGCTATGTCTGCATCACCGGCTGCTCCAACGACCTCACCGGCGGGCGATCGTCGTCGGTCAGCTGGATCGACGCGCACTACGGCTGCATGATCCATCCGCGCAGCGAATACTTCCGGGCCATGGCCGACAACGGCCTGGTGCCGATCGGGGTCACCGATCTCACCGCGGCGACCATCCCCTACTGGGAACTGCGCACCAAATCCGAGCTCGCGACCGGCGTGGAGAAGCCGTTCCTGACCGCGTACAAGGAGGGCAGCTTCCAGTACCTGCTGATCGCCGCCGATAAGGTAGGCAGGTGACCAACTCTGCCGACCAGCCGCTGACCGACCGCGAGGCCCTACTCGTCGAGCTCGTCGACGACTCGGGTCACGCGGTCGGGACGTGCTCGGTCGCGCTGGCGCACCAGGCGCCCGGCCGGCTGCACCGCGCGTTCTCGGTGCTGCTCTACGACGCGGACGGGCGGGTGCTGTTGCAGCAGCGGGCGGCGGTCAAGACCCGCTTCCCGGCCCAGTGGGCGAACACCTGCTGCGGGCATCCCGCCCCGGGTGAACCGGTCGAGGCCGGAGCCGCGGTGCGCCTCGCCGAGGAGATGGGCTTGGCCACCGCGCTCACCGAGGTGGGCGTCTATCGCTACCACGCCGAGGACTCGGCCACCGGACGCGTCGAATTCGAATGGGACCACGTGCTGGTCGGCAAGCTCACCGCCGGGGCGCCCCGCCCGGACCCGGCCGAGGTCGCCGACTACGCGTGGATCCACCCGGAGGCATTGCGCGAGAAACTGATCGCCGACCCCGGCAGTTACACGCCGTGGCTCGCGGGCGTCCTCGATGTCGCCGAGCAGGCGGTCACTGGAACGTCGCCGCGCTGAGCCGGCCGACGCCGGTGCGCAGGCCCGGGCCGAGGCAGCCGCCGATCATCTCGGGGGTCATCATCTCGTAGTCGGCGGTGATCCGGACCGTGCTGCCCTGGCCGAGTCCGGCCACCACCGCCAGCGGCCCGACGGTCGGCTGCTGCATGGTGACCGGCCATTGGCCCCAGAGCCTGCTCGTCTCCCCGTTCGACCACAGCACGTCGACGGTGATCGGCCCGTCCGCCGGATGCATGCAGTCCGAGGTCGCGATGTGCGTGCCTGTGAACGTGCCGCCGGTGATGCCCTCGGGGCCGCCGGAACAGTCCCGCAGCACGCCGACCGAGGTGAACGTCAGCGTGTTCGGCGACATATCGATCGCACCGTCGACGGCGGTCCAGCGAAAATCGCCGCCCGCGCAGGTGCCCGCCGGGGGCAGCGCGGACGCCGGGCCCGGGCAGAACGGGCCGAGCAACGTGGCGGATACCGCCGCCGTCAGGGTGAACTTGCTGAGCAGCAACACCGCGGCACCTCTTCTCGCGGGCGGACCCCGAGCACCGACCTACCCACCGGTCGCCGATCGGGCTGGACCTTTCGCGGAGCGGGTGGAGCACGAGCATGACGAGAATCTCATACCGCCCTTGCGGTTTTTATCCCGCCACACGGGCATTGGCGATCGGCCGCCCACAACGGATCAAATGTCTAGATGCGCATATCTACGTAGGAGCATGTTCACAATCCTGAGAGAAATCATAGGAACGGCACAGGCTACGACCAGGTCGGTCTTGCATCCTGGGAGCCGTAGCAAGTTGTCGGCTAAGTGAGGTGCGCAATGGTTGAAGTCGAGGTCACCGGTACGACCGTGACGATCCAGGTGCTCGGTGGGCATCAGGTCCTCGCGCTACGTGAGCAGATCACCTTCGATCTAGCCGATATCACCGCGGTGACCAAGGCCGAGGTGGACCTGCGCCCGCCGTGGCTGCGTACGCCCGGCACCTTCTTCCCCGGCGTGATCGCCGCGGGCACCTTCCGCGGCAAAGGCCGAAAAGAATTCTGGGACACCAGGTTCGACGGCCGCGCACTGCGCATCGAACTCTCCGGCGCCGCGTTCACCCGTCTCGTCGTCGACGTGGACGACCCGGACACCGCACTCCACCTGCTGCACACCGCGGTAGCCGCATAACCCCTCCCCCCGATGCCCCGCACGCCCCACGCGTGCGGGGCATCGGCATGCTCCGGCCCGGTCAGCCCGCGGGACTGCCGAACGAACGGAGCAGTCCCGCATAGGGTTTGGGTGGCGGCGTGGCGAACTCGCCCCGCCCCGACTTGCGCACTCCCAGGGTGAGCAGCGACTGCACGGTCAGCGTCGCCGCCGCGACGCCGTCCACGACCGGCACCCCGATCTCGGCACTGATATCCGCGCACAGCCGCGCCATACCTGCGCAGCCGAGCACGATGGCATCGCAGCCGTCGGTGTCGACCGCCGTGCGACAGGCCTCGATGACGAGCTTGCGCGCGTCCGGGTCGGTCTCCAGCGCGAGCACCGGCAGCTCACAGGCGTGGATACCACGGCAGAATCGGTGCCACCCATAGCGTTCCACCAGATCGGCGGCCCGGCCGACGGTTCGGCTCAGCGTGGTGACCACGCTGAAACCACCGCCGAGGTGACTCGCCGTGGCCATGGCCGCCTCGGCGAGACCGATCACCGGTCCGCGGGCCAGTTCCCGGGCGGCGTCCAAGCCCGGATCACCGAAGCAAGCAAGCACGTAGCCGTCCACTCCCTCCGCCTCGCCGAGTCGGATGGCGGCGAGAACCCCAGGGACGCTGAGGGCTTCGTCGTAATGGCTCTCGATCGACGCGGGACCGAGCTCGGCGGTCACCGCGTCGAGCCGGGTGCCGGGCGCGACCACGGCGCGCGCGCACGGCTCGATCGCGTCGGTCATCGCCCGCGTCGTGTTCGGGTTGATCACCCGGATCCACATCAGGCCCGCACCGCCCATTTCGTTCGAGTGGCCAGCACGTAGTAGACGGCGAAGCCCAATCCGCAGCCGATGAACCAGCTGTACTGTGCGGCCGTGGACATCCCGGTGACGTCCCCGGCCAGTACCGGGAGCACCGCCGCCAGCGCGCCCAACACGGTGGCGAGCACCGCGGCAGGGTTGTATCCCCTGCGGTACCAATATCTTCCGGACTCCGCCATGGAGAACAGGTCGTCCACCACCACGTGCTGTTTGCGCACCAGGTAGTAGTCGGCGATCAGCACGCCGAACAGCGGTCCGATGAACGCGCCGAGCACCTCGAGCGTGTAGTGGATCACCTCCGGGTTGTTGTACAGGTTCCACGGGGTGATCAGCACCGAGCCCACGGCGGCGATCATGCCGCCGGCCCGCCAGCTGATCCGCTGCGGGTGCACGTGCGAGAAGTCGAAGGCGGGCGAGATGAAGTTCGCGACGATATTGATGCCGATCGTGGCGACGGTGAAGGTCACCGCGCCCAGCACGATCGCGAATGTGCTGTCGATCCGCGCGACCGTCGCCACCGGGTCGGTGATCAGCTCACCGTAGACCGGCACGGTCAGCGAGGCGGTGATCACCACCAGTAGCGCGAAGACCAGGAAGTTGAGCGGGAGACCGAGTAAATTGCCGCGGCGCACCGCCGCGAAAGTCCGGCCGTAGCGGGAGAAGTCACCGAAGTTCAGCATCGGGCCGGAGAAATAGGACACCACGAGCGCGATGGCGCCGAGCAGCACCGGCACCGCGTCCCAGCCGGTGTAGGTCACCGCGCCGAGGTTCAAATCGATGGCGCCCCAACCGGCTTCGGCGATCAGGTAGCCGCACAGCAGGAACATCACCACGTAGACGGCGGGTCCGCAGAAGTCTATGAACCTGCGGATGGCTTCCATCCCCCGCCAGAACACCGCCGCCTGCACCACCCACAGCGTCAGGAAACTCCCCCAGCCGAGCAGCGAAAGGCCGAGAAAGCCGTGGTCTTCGGTGACGGCGAAGGGTGCCAAGCCTGGAAAGAGTTTCACCAGAACGACATCCAGGGCAGCCGACGCCAGGAACGTCTGAATCCCGTACCAGGCCACCGCGATCAGGCCGCGGATGATCGCGGGTATGTTCGCGCCCAGCACCCCGAAGGCGCTGCGGCACATGACCGGATACGGCACGCCGGTCACCTGACTCGGCTTCGCCACCAGGTTGCAGAACAGGTACACGACGCCGATCCCGATCAGCAGTGCCGCGAGCACCTGCCAGCCGGCCAGGCCGAGCGCGAACAGGCTGCCCGCGGTGACGTAGCCGCCGACGCTGTGCACGTCCGACATCCAGAACGCGAAGATGTTGTAGGCGCCCCATTTCTGCTCGCGCAGCGGCGCCAGATCGGCATTGGTCAATCGGGGGTGATACTCGGCGGGCAGTGTGCTGCCCGCCGGTGCGGGACGAGCGGGCGGCGCGAACAGTGGCGCCGCCGGGACGAGTGCGTCGGTCATGAGGTTTCCCATCCGGGTGGATCTGTGATCGCACCGACGGTAGGAAGCCGCGATTGCCCGGCCGTTGCGTTGTTATTTCCCGGCTATTGCGCGGCAGATATATCTTCCGGTGCGAGCAGGCCGGTATCGGTCGGCAGTGTCGCGAGCACGGTCTCCAGCCTGCGGTGATGCCGTTCGGCCAGGCCGAGCAGACGGTCCACATCGCGGGCCAGGAATGCGTCGAGCAGCAGGGCGTGGTCGGTGTGCAGCCGGATCCGATCGGCGCGGCCGATGTGCACCATGGACTGCACCGGCTCGGTGACATTCCACGCCGATTCGAGCATCTGCAACAGCCGGAACATGCGTGAGGGCCGGGTCAGCGCGACATGGAAATCGCGGGACCGGCGGTGATAGGCGGCCGGATCGTCGTCCCGGATCGCCTGTTCCAGCGCGACGTTGACCGCGATCAACTCGGCGCGGTCGGCCGCGTCCGCGTGCCGCGCCGCGGCCGCTAGCGCGGCGCTCTCCAGGGTCTCGCGCACGATGTACATTTCGCGCAGCTCGGTGGCGGTGAGCTGGGCCACGGCATAGCCGCCGTGCGGCTGATGGGTGACCAACCCCTCCCCGATCAACGTCTTGAGCGCCTCCCGGACCGGGATATGACTCACGCCGAACAGCTCCGCCACCTCGCGCAGCGGGATGACGGTGCGCGGCGGCACCGCACCGTCCAGGATCACCCGGCGTAGCTCGCCGAGGATGATCTGCGGGCGGCCCGGGGTGTCGGCGACCAGCCGCGCGAGCAGCGCCGAACGTCGTCTCGGGGGCATGCGAACACGCTAGACCAGGCATGTTGCGATCTCGGTCGGCATTGTGACGCTCAGGAAACGTCTGCCCCGCGGACCCCGACGGGTGTGCGGGCGCTGCGATCGGGCATGCCATCCTGGAATCGATCCGTACGACAGAGAGTTTCGCGATGACGGTTTCGGCAGCACAGTTCGTAGATCGCCGGTTCGCCACCCTGGTCGCCGAGTTCGACCGGCTGTTCCGCCGGCCCGCCGACGGCGGCGGTGCGCTGGCGGTCTATCAGCACGGCGAGCCCGTGGTCGATGTCTGGGCCGGGTTCGCGCGGCCCGGCGTGCCGTGGGCGCAGGACACGGTGGCCATGGCGTTCTCCACCGGCAAGGGTGTCGCGAGCACGCTGCTGCACCGGTTCGCCGAGCGCGGCCTGCTGGACTACGACGAGCTGGTCACCACCTACTGGCCCGAATTCGGTGCGGCGGGCAAGGATCGGATCACTGTGCGCGAATTGCTCACGCACCGAGCGGGTTTGCATCGGCTGCGGGACCTGCTGCCCGGGCCGGTGGAACGCTTCTTCGATGATGTCGCGGTGACCGAGGCCCTGGCCGCGGGGACGCCGGATCCGCGCCGGCTGGTCACCAGCGGCTATCACGGCATCACGTTCGGGCATTTGGTGGCCGAACTGGTGCGCCGGGTGAGCGGGGCGAAGTTCACCGACGTGCTGCGCACCGAGATCGCCGAACCGCTCGGCGCCGAAGAACTCTGGTTCCGGGTGCCCGAAGCCGAGCGCGGGCGCATCGCGACCAACTTCCCTCGGCTGACCGTGGCGGGAATGAGCTGGGAGAACAGCCGCCGGCTCACCCGCAGGACCAGATTCGCCGCCGCCATGGACACCACCCCGACCGGCTTCGCGGACCTGATCGCCGATCCGCGCCTGCATGATTCGGTGATGCCCGGCGTCAACGGCGTCTTCGGCGCCCGCGCCCTCGCGCGGCTCTACGGCGCGCTCGCCAACGACGGCACGCTCGACGGCTTCCAGCTGCTGCGCCCGGAGACCATCACGGCGATGACCGAACGCCAGATCTTCACCCCCGATTATGTTCTCGCCCTGCGCATCCCGTGGGCGCTCGGCTTCCACGGCGTGCCGATGAAGCCGTCCAAGGCCGAACCCATCTCGGCGTTCGGCCATTTCGGGCTCGGCGGCTCCGGTGCCTTCGCCGACCCCGCCACCGGAGTGGGGCTCGCCTTCGTCACCAACCGGCTCGGCAGCCGGATTACCCCGCTCGGCGACGCGCGGCTGGCCCGGCTCGGCGCGCTCGCGCACAATCTCGCCAAACGGTGACCCGCGCTGTTGTCCTTCGTTCGGTGTAAAGGAGAAATGGCCGAAGATTCGTGGGAGCAATGGCGGCCGAGGTGGCAGCATGTGCGGCATGGAGTTGGTCGGTATGGAACGGATCGAGGCCGCCGCGGCCTTGCTCGCGCCGGTGATGCGCAGGACGCCGATGGTCACCTCGCGGGTGCTCTCGGAGCGGGTCGGCACCGAGGTGCTGCTCAAGTGTGAGAACTTGCAGCGCACCGGATCGTTCAAACCGCGCGGCGCGTACAACCGGATCGCCAATCTGCCCGCCGAGGACCGGGCGCGCGGCGTGGTCGCGGCGAGCGCGGGCAATCACGCGCAGGGCGTGGCCTGGGCGGCCGCCTCGCTGGGCCTCACCTCGACGGTGTTCATGCCGGTCGGCGCGTCGCTGCCGAAGCTGGCGGCGACCAAGGCCTACGGGGCCGAGGTGCGGCAGGTCGGCGAGACCATCGAGGATTCCCTGGACGCCGCGAGGGAGTTCGCCGAACGCACCGGCGCCACGCTGATCCATCCGTTCGATCACCCGGACATCGTGGCCGGGCAGGCGACGGTGGCGCTGGAGATCCTGGAGCAGGTCCCCGACCTGGGCGCGGTGCTCGTGCCGACCGGCGGGGGCGGGCTGATCGCCGGGGTCGCGGTGGCCCTGCACAAGCTGGCGCCGCAGGTGCGCGTGATCGGTGTGCAGGCGGCCGAGGCGGCGGCCTGGCCGGGGTCGCTGGCCGCGGGCAAGCCGGTGCGGGTCGGGCGGATGTCGACGATGGCCGACGGCATCGCGGTCGGCCAGCCGGGCCAGGTGCCGTTCGCCCATGTCGCCGCGCATGTTTCGACGATGCTGACGGTCGACGAGGACTCGCTGTCCAAAGCGCTGCTGCTCTGCCTGGAACGCGCGAAGCTGATCGTGGAACCCGCGGGCGCGGCGGCGGTCGCGGCCCTGATGAGTTGCGCCGCAGCCGATCTGGATCTGGACCTGAGCCGGCCGGTGTGCGCGATCCTGTCCGGCGGCAATATCGATCCGCTGCTGCTCACCCGGCTGATCGGCCACGGTTTGAGCGCCGCGGGCCGCTATCTCGCGCTGCGCGTGACGATCGCGGACCGGCCCGGTGGGCTCAGCGCGCTGCTCGCGGTGGTCGGCAAGACCGGTGCCAGCGTGGTCGACGTCGCGCACTCACGGACCGGTACCTGGTTGGCGCTCAACGAGGTCGAGGTCTCGCTCACCCTGGAGACCCGCGGCCACACGCACCGCGACGACGTCCTCACCGCATTGACCAACGCGGGCTACTCCGTGCGCGTCGAGGACTAGATAGCCGACCGGCGCACCGGCGCGCACCTTTTGCCACCCCCGCGCGCGTGTTGGTCGACGGACACGCACGCGCGGTGACAAAACGTGCGCGGCGGGGCGGCTCGGGTACCGCCCGCAGCCGTGTCGCCGTCCTCGGCCGAGGACGGCGACACGGGTTGGTACCAACGAATCAAGCTGTTACCGAACAATATTCGTTCAGGGGAGCACGTCGGCTGCGGCGTACGTCTGCATCGCGTCGGCGATCGCGCCCGCGTTGTCGGTCAACGCCTTGTCACTGATGTTGGTGGTCGTGTCGCAGGAACGGTGGTAGCAGGGGTCGTACGGCCGTCCGGCCTGACCGCCGAACTGCCGCTGCTCCTGCGCGGTCTTGATGCCTTCGGCACCGGTGAACAGGCCGCCGACCGAGATGCCCACCCGCATGAACGGGCCGTAGTCCGACCGTCCGTCCAGCGCGGTGCGCCCGTACGGCAGCCCCTTCGAGGTGAAGTAGCGAGCGAAGTTCTGCTCGATCTCCGCCGAACCCGCGGGCCCCTGCCTGCCGTCATAGATCTTGTAGGCGTAGTTGATCGAACCGATCATGTCGAAGTTCAGGTAGAGCGCGATCCGGTTGCGATTGGCCTGAGACAGGTTGTTCACGTAGAACTTCGAGCCGACCAGGCCGAGTTCCTCGGCGCCCCACCAGGCGAAGCGGACCTTGTTCTTCGGCGTGGACGTGGCCATCTGCAGCGCGATCTCGAGCAAAGCCGCACTGCCGGAACCGTTGTCGTTGATACCGGCGCCCGCGCGCACGGAATCGAGGTGCGCACCGGCCATCACGACCTTCTCCGCGTTACCCTGCGGGGACTCGGCGATCACGTTGTGCGTCGTGGCGGGCAGCGCCTCGGTGTCGGTCTTGAGCCGGACCACCGAGTTCGCCTGGCCGGCAAGGTCTTTGCCGACGGCGTAGCTGGTGGCGACGACCGGCACGGTGATGCCCTTTTCGTCGAGCGCCTCGGTGAACGCGTCGGTGCGGCCCGGCTGCCCCTCGTTGAAGATGATCACGCCGGAAGCGCCTGCGGCCTGGGCGTTTCGCGCCTTGTCCGCCGCGGTGCAGGTGCCGCGCTGCAGCAGCGCGATATTGCCGCGGGTGAACTTCGCGAAGTCCGTTGCCTCGCAACCGGAGTTCGAGGCGTTCGCCTCGCCGCGCGGCGACAAGGCCAGGTCGACGCCCTGGACCGTGGCCTTCGTCTCGCCCGAGCCCGAGTAGGTCAGGGTGGCGAAATCACCGAGCTGGCTGCGGTCCGCCGGGGTCGCCTTATAGCTGGTAGCACCGCCGGAGACCCGTTCCATGACCGCCGTCGTCCGCTCCCGGAACGACTGGAAGGTGAACGGCTGCAAGGTCACCTGGTATCCGGCCTGGCGCAGTGCGCCGGCCACGTAGTCGCGCGAAGCGTCGTAGCCGGCGGTGCCCGCGGCGCGGGTGCGGCCGTTGGCGTTGGCGATGGCCTGGAACCGGTCGAGGTGCTGCTTCACGGCGGGTGCCTTGATCGAGTCGGCCAGCTGCCGCTCGGGCGGTGCGCCGGGTTCCGCGTACGCGGAACCCATCAGCGCGAGCGAGAAAACGACGGGCAGAGCGGTGGCTGCGGCGATAACGCGGCCGGCCCTGTCTCGGGGGAAGATGCGGGGCATATCGGCTCCTCCAGAAGGGATGGATGAATCCCGGATGGTCGGAGATTAAGCCGATGCGTCACTGTGATGAAACCCCAGTTGATAGTGGGGAAAGCGGCTGTGTGCCAGGTTGTCCCGCCCGTGCCGACCGGACGCGTGCGCGCCCGGTCGGCCCCTCATCGGGCAGTGGTCAGCACTTGCGCTTGTAGAAGTACTTCGAGTTGGCCTCCATATCGGCCTGGGTGATGGCGATCATGTCCGTCTGGATCGTCCGGGTCACCGGCTTGCCTTCGATCGCGGCGACCGCCTGATCGACGCCCTTCGCCCCGATGCCCGCGGGATCCTGGGCGATAAGGGCTTGCACCGTACCGGCTTTCAGGTCCTCGACCTGCTTCGGGCTGGCGTCGAAGCCGACCAGCTTGACCTGGCCGAGCTTGTTCGCGTTGCGCAGGCCGGTGGCCGCGCCTTCGGCGGAGCTCAGGTTGGTGGCGAAGATACCGGCGAGATCGGGATGCGCCGCCAGCGTCGCGGTGACGATCGAAGCCGCCTGTGCCGCTTCGTTGTTGTTGTACTGCACGCCGAGCGAGGTGATACCGGGGAAGCTCTTGACCGCCTCCTCGAAGCCCTGCGCGCGGGCGTCGGTGGTGGACGTGCCCGCCTTGGTGTTGATCACCAGCACCGGGCCCTTGTCCCCCACCAGCTTGGCCAGGGTCTGCGCCGCGAGCGCGCCGCCCTTCTTGTTGTCCGACGAAATCGACGACAGCGCAACGGAAGTGTCGTCCAGCGCGGTGTCCACCTCGACGATCTTGATGCCCGCGTCCTTGGCCTGCTTGATCGGATTGGCCATGGCGGTGGCGTGCGTCGGCGCGATCAGGATGCCGCCCGGCTTGTTCGCCACCACGCCGGTCAGCACCGGGGTCTGGGAGCCCGCGTCGAACTTGGTCGGCGCCTGCGTGTCCAGCTTGTAGCCGAGCTTCGAGGCCTCGTCCTGCGCGCCGCACTGCATCGAAATGTAGAACGGCTCGTCCGCGACGCCCGGGATCAGCACCAGCTTCTTGCTGTCGCCACTGCCCGAATTACTCACCTGCCCACTGCAACCCGCCAGCAGCGCGCCGACCGACACCATCGCGCCGATCACCACCGCGGTCCGCTTCGCCACCCTCATTCGGCTACCTCCGCCATTTCTGTTGTTGCCATACCTATTTCCGATCCCGGGCCCGGCGCCGGAGCTGGTCGAACCAGACCGCCGCGACAAGGACCACGCTCACCGCGATCGGCTGCCAGAACACCGGCACCTGCGCGATGACGAACCCCTTCTTCAGCACCGACGGGATGAACACGCCGATCACCGTGCCGACGATCGACCCGACACCGCCGAACAGGCTGGTGCCGCCGATCACCACACCCGCGATGGCGTCCA
Source organism: Nocardia vulneris (assembly GCF_001613425.1). Taxonomy (GTDB): domain Bacteria; phylum Actinomycetota; class Actinomycetes; order Mycobacteriales; family Mycobacteriaceae; genus Nocardia; species Nocardia vulneris. Next base: position 24,877 of record NZ_BDCI01000018.1, read on the forward strand.
GATTGTCGGTGGTGTGGCCGCCGATCGTGGTGGTGCCGAAGTAGGCCAGGTTCATGAAACCGGCCAGCCCGGCCAGCACCCCGGTGAGCAGGTAGACGGTGATCAGGTGCCGGGTGACCGCGATGCCGGAGCGGCGGGCGGCCTCCTCGTTGGAGCCGATGGCGTAGGTGTAGCGACCGAAACGGGTGGTGTGCAGTACCCAGGCGGCCAGCACGGTCACCACGGTGGCGACCAGGACCAGATTCGGCACACCGCCCAGGGTGGTACCGAAACCCAATGTGTTGCGCAGCTTTTCGGGCACCGTGCGGGTGTCGACGCCACCGGTGATCAGCTGCGCCGCACCGAGCGCGGCGCCGAACGAACCGAGCGTGACGATCAGCGGCGGAATCTTGGCCTTGGCCACCAGAACTCCGTTGACCAGGCCCCAGACCCCGCCGCCCACAACGGAAAGCAGGAAGCCGATGCCGATGATGCCCCAACCCGCGTTGGTGGCGTCCTGGTCCGGGCTGAGCGCCTCCATCGCCTTCGCGCCGATCACGCCGGCGAAGATCAGCACCATGCCCACCGAGAGATCGATGCCCGACGTGATGATCACGAACGTCATGCCCACCGAAAGCACCAGCAGCACCGAGGTTTCGATGAGCAGCGTCTGAAAGGTGAAGCGGGTGGGGAACGCATCGGGGCGCAGCACGCTGAACACGATGCACAGCACGACCAGCACCACGCCGATCCACACCGTGCTCGCGCCCATGAGCCGTTGCAGGACAGTGCGTTGCGGCAGCTCGACCGCGCCGTTGCCGTTGCCGGTCGCCTCGCCTGCGACGTCCTGGGAACCGCCGGGGCGCGTCATGCCGCTTCCTCCTGTGACAGCGCGCCGGTCATGGCGCCCACCAATTGTTCGAGCGTGGCGTCGGCCGCGGTGAACCGCGCCACCCGCTTGCCCAGCCGGAGCACCTCGATGCGGTCGGCGACCGCCAGCACCTCCGGCATGTTGTGACTGATCAACACCACGGCGATGCCCTGATCGCGGACCCGGCGGATCACGTCGAGCACCCGCTCCCGCTGCACCACGCCGAGCGCGGCGGTCGGCTCGTCCATGAACACCACTTTGCTCGCCCACATCACCGCCCTGGCGACCGCGACGCTCTGCCGCTGACCGCCCGAGAGCGAACCGATCGGCACGTCGGTGCTCTGCAGGGTCACGCCGAGCCGCCGGAAGTGTTCGACCGCTTGGACTCTCATCGCGGTGCGATCGAGCATGCCGAGCTTGCCGGGTAAGCCTTTGCGCACCAACTCCCGGCCGAGAAACAGATTCGCCGCCGGATCCAGGTCCGGGGCCACCGCGAGATCCTGATACACGGTTTCCACGCCGAGTTTGCGGGCCGCCGTCGGGGTATTCAGCACCACCGGCTTGCCGTCCAGCAGAATCTGCCCGGAATCGGGCTGTTCGGCGCCGGAAAGGCATTTCACGAGCGTCGATTTGCCCGCGCCGTTGTCCCCGATCAACGCGACGACTTCGCCCGCGCTCACCTGAAAGTTGGCGCCGCGCAGCGCCTCGACACCGCCGTACCGCTTCACCAGTCCCTCGGCCCGCAACGCGACCGCCGATTCCGCGGACTCATCGGCCGTTTTCGCCGCATCATCCGAGGTCATCGGCTACATCCGCGCACGCACAGCTGAGCAAACGTCCAGTCCATCGCCCGATGCTACGACCGCCCCCGATCTCATGGGACGATTTCGACAAAATGCGTCCGCCCCAACGCAATCCCATATTTCCACCCCCGAAAACAATGCACTCAATGTTCCATACGAACAAGCTATGGAGTAGTGCACCAACAATTGCCTCAGACACCCGCCCCGAAAATCCCCCGTTTCACCGGAACCGCCCGACCGGACCCCGCGTCGAACAAGACGCAACCCTTTCCTGTCGTCACCGTGTGAAACGAACCAGTTCGGTCCCGAAAGCAGTCCGCCGTGGGTTCAGTGCTGGCCACCGAGTTCCAGGGCGAGGACGCCGAGGATGACGAGGGCGATGCCGCCTACCTGGATGAGGGTGAGGCGTTCGTCCAGGAAGAGGACGCCGATGACGGCGATGGCGGCTACGCCGACGGCCGACCAGATGCCGTAGGCGACACCGATCTGCATGCCGCGCTTCAGCGACTGGGACAGGAACCAGAAGGCGGCGCCGTAACCGATGACCACGACGATCGAGGGGACCAGTTTGGTGAACCCCTCGGACAGCTTCAGAGAAACGGTGGCGGTCACCTCGGACGCGATGGCCAAGGCCAGCAGCAGCATGGTCATGGCGGCAGCGTAGCGAGTATCGGACAATGGCAAGGCGGTGCGGGGGGCGAACGGCGACGAGATGTGGTGATCAGCGTGGACGTGATGGTGCTGATCATCGGCGCGATCGTGGTGGCCGTCGTGCTCGTGCTCGTTGTGGTTGTCCCGCTGTCGATTCGCGCCGAGCGCAGGCGCAAGGCCGCGCTGGCCGGTTGGGCGCACGCACACGGCTGGTCCTACGCGGAACGGGTCCGGGCGGACTGGACCGGGCGCCTGCCCGGGCGCAACAAGCGCGGCCTGGGCGTGACGCTGACGGGGCAGCTCGACGGCCGCTGGGTGACCGTCGCGGACTATTCGTACGAGACCACCTCGTCCAGCAACTTCTCCTCGACCTCGCACAGCACGACCAGCACGACGACGCACTACTACATCGTCATCGTCGTGCACCTGCCCCAGCCGCACCGACCGGTCGCCGTGCTGACCCGCGGCCTGTTCTCCCAGCTCGGCCGCACCCTGTTCGGCGACAAACCCACCGCCACCGGCAATCCGGACTTCGATTCCCGCTTCCGCATCGTCTCGCCCGACCCCCGATACGCCCACTGGCTCGTCGGCAAGGACCTGATCGCCGCCCACCTGCACAACACCGTCCCGCACTGGAGCGTCGGCAACCACGACCTGGTCACCTACCGTGCCGGCCGCCTGAAAGACCCGAACGCCATCCCCGCCCTGGCCGCCCCGCTTCTACATGTAGCAGCCCTGTTCCCCCGCTGAACCCCGTCGCACAGTCGACCGTCCGCGCACGTCAACCGGAAACGCAGTAGACACCAACACGAATGACACAGCGTCATGGCCGCAGCACACTCAACGAGCGCCGATCGCTGATGGCGCGGCACGGGCCGCAGCGGGACCGGCGCGGGCGCTGCGACCTGCGGGATCAGCTCAGCCAGGTGCGGACTTCTGCGGTGGCCGTGCGGATTTCGTCGAGTTGGCGGGTGACCTGGGTGCCCGCGGTGCCGCCGCGGGCGTTGCGGGAGGCGATGGAGCCTTCGACAGTGAGTACTTCGCGGACCTGGGGGGTGAGCGCGGGGTCGACAGCGGCGAATTCGGCGTCGGTGAGTTCGTCGAGTCCCACGCCGCGCGCTTCCGCGGCGCGCACGCAGGCACCGGCCGCCTCGTGCGCGACCCGGAACGGAACACCTTGCCGGACCAGCCATTCCGCGATATCGGTGGCCAGGGTGAAACCGGCGGGCGCGAGCTCGGCCATCCGCTCCGTGTGGAAGGTGAGGGTCGAGACCAGGCCCGCGATGGCCGGGAGCAGCAGTTCCAGCTGCGCCACCGAATCGAACAGGGGTTCCTTGTCCTCCTGCAGATCCCGGTTGTAGGCCAGCGGTTGCGCCTTCAGCGTGGCCAGCAGCCCGGTGAGGTTGCCGATGAGCCGGCCCGCCTTGCCCCGGGCGAGTTCGGAGACGTCCGGGTTCTTCTTCTGCGGCATGATCGAGGAGCCGGTGGACCAGGCGTCGGCCAGCGTGATGTACCCGAATTCCGGTGTGCTCCACAGGATCACCTCTTCGGCCATGCGGCTGAGGTCGACCCCGATCAGGGCGAGCACGAACGCGGCCTCGGCGGCGAAGTCGCGCGACGACGTGGCGTCGATCGAATTGGCCGCCGCCGCATCGAAATCCAGTTCGGCGGCGATCGCCTCGGGGTCGAGGCCGAGCGAGGAACCGGCCAGCGCGCCGGAACCGTACGGCGACACCGCGGCCCGCTTGTCGAAGTCGCGCAGCCGATCGATATCGCGCAGCAGCGGATGGGCGTGTGCGAGCAGGTGATGTGCGAGCAGCACCGGCTGTGCGGCCTGCAGGTGCGTCTTGCCCGGCATCACCGCGTCCGGGTGCGCGCCGGCCTGCGTCACCAGCGCGTCGACGACGTCGAGCAGCCCGGCCGCGACCCGGCGGACCGCGTCGCGCAACCACATCCGGAACAGCGTGGCCACCTGATCGTTGCGGGATCGCCCGGCCCGCAGCCGGCCGCCGAGTTCGGCGCCGACCCGTTCGATCAGCCCGCGTTCCAGGGCGCCGTGCACGTCCTCGTCCGAGTCGGCGGGGCCGAACGCGCCCGAATCCACGTCCGCGGCAAGCTGATCCAGCCCGGCCAGCATGCCGGCGAGGTCGCTCTCGGACAGCAGGCCGGCCTTGTGCAGCACGCGGGCGTGCGCCTTGGACGCGCGAATGTCGTACGGCGCCAAGACCCAGTCGAACTGTGTCGACTTGCTCAGCGCGGCCATCGCCTCGGCCGGTCCGGACGCGAATCGCCCGCCCCAGAGCGCACCGGTGTTCGTGCTGCCGCTCTGCGTCATGGTGTGCTGTCTCCTCAGGGTCGGATGGCGGTCATCAGTAGATGGGTTCTCATGTGCGCGGCAAGCTCCGCGGCGACCGGGCGGCCGTGTTCGACCAGCACGGTCGCCGGGTCGGCCCGCGTGGCGGACCAGCCCTGTGCGGTGAACCAGGCGACCGGATCGCTGCGGCCTTCGGCCGGATACCACAGCGTGCCCACGTCGACATCGACGTCGAACGCGGCCCGCATCCGCGCCCTGGCGTCGTCGCTGTGCACCGCGTCGGGCGCTTCGGCCAGCGTCATGTTGAGCGCGACCCGGCTGCCCGGCGCGCTGAGTTCCGTCACGGCCGTCAGCAGCCGGTCCTGGGCGTCGGCCGGCAGGTAGCGCAGCAGTCCCTCGACGAGCCACGCGGTCGGCACGGCCGGGTCGAAACCCTTGTCCCGCAAGGCCGCAGGCCAATCTTCGCGCAGATCCACCGGGACCTCACGGCGCTCGACCGCCGGTTCGATGCCCTGCGCCGCGAACGCGGAAGCCTTGAACTGCAACACTTTCGGCTGATCCAGCTCGTACACCGTACTGCCGCCGGCCCATTCGAGCCGGTAGGACCTGGCGTCGAGCCCGGCGGCGACGACCACGACCTGCCGGATGCCCGCGGCCACCACGGCGGCGAAGAAGTCGTCGAAGTAGCAGGTGCGCGCGACGATGAGGTCGGCGAGCAGCCCGTAGGAACGCGTCGCGGCCGGGTCGGCCTTACCGAAGCCTTGACTCAGCCGGGCCCAGGCGGCCGGATCGACCGCGTCCACCAGCACCTCGGCGTACGGATCACGGAACAGCGCGTCCGGCCGCCGGGACTCGCCCGCGCGCACCGCGGCGACGCCGAGCGCCGTCGCGCCGACGCTCGTCACGATGTCCCAGCTGTCGTCGTCGGTCCGCATCATCGCTCCCTTCGGGCCGGCCGGTCAGGGCCGACCCGTCCGAGGCTACTGCGCGCGCCGCCTACTTCTGGTTCAGGTCCCGGCGCGCGGCGACCTTGGAGGACAGGCCGTGGATCTGCACGAAGCCCTTGGCCAGCGACTGGTCGAAGGTGTCGCCCTCGTCGTAGGTGGCCAGGTTGAAGTCGTACAGCGACTGGTCCGAGCGGCGCCCGTTGACCACCGCGCTGCCGCCGTGCAGCACCATCCGAATATCACCAGTCACGGCCTGCTGGGTGTCGCCGATGAAGGCGTCCAGCGCCCGCTTCAGCGGGGAGAACCACAGGCCGTCGTAGGCCAGCTCGCCCCAGCGCTGCTCGACCTGACGCTTGTACCGGCCCAGCTCACGCTCGATGGTGACGTTCTCCAGCGCCTGGTGCGCGGTGATCAACGCGATCGCGCCGGGGGCCTCGTAGATCTCGCGGCTCTTGATGCCGACGAGCCGGTCCTCGACCATGTCGAGCCGGCCGACACCCTGCCGTCCGGCCCGGTGGTTCAGTTCGACGATGGCTTCCAGCACGCTGACCGGGCGGCCGTCGATAGCGACCGGGACACCGCGTTCGAAGGACACGATCAGCTCGTCCGGCGCCTCGAAGTTGACGGTCGGGTCGGCGGTGTAGTCGTAGACGTCCTTGGTCGGCGCGTTCCACAGGTCTTCGAGGAAGCCGGTCTCGACGGCCCGGCCCCACACGTTCTGGTCGATCGAGAAGGGCGACTTCTTGGTGACGTTGATCGGCAGCGCGTTCTCCTCGGCGAAGGCGATGGCCTTCTCCCGGGTCCAGGCGTAGTCGCGGACCGGGGCGATCACGTTCAGGTCGGGCGCGAGCGCGCCGATGCCGACCTCGAAGCGGACCTGGTCGTTGCCCTTGCCGGTGCAGCCGTGCGCGACGGTGCTCGCGCCGTGGAATTTGGCCGCCTCCACCAGATGCTTGACGATGAGCGGCCGGCTGATCGCGGAGACCAGCGGGTACTGACCCATGTACATCGCGTTGGCCTGGATGGTGGGCAGGCAGTACTCGTCGGCGAATTCGTCGCGGGCGTCCACCACGATGGCCTCGACCGCGCCGCAGTCGAGCGCTCGCTGGCGCACCACGTTCATGTCCTCGCCACCCTGGCCCAGGTCGATGGCCACGGCCACCACCTCGGCACCGGTCTCCTTGCCGATCCAGCTGATCGCGACGGAGGTGTCCAGCCCACCGGAGTAGGCGAGTACGACGCGTTCGGACATGGTCTGTGTGCTCCTCGGTTTCGGTACGTGTGTGCGAAGTGCGAGCGGCTGCCCGCCCCGGGTGTTCGCCTCGGGATCACGGGGGCCCGCACGTTCTACAAATGATTATGCATGATGATGCAAGCCCATGCATAACCGGGGGTGCCCCAGCTACCGAACCGCATCATCGCGGCGGTGAAAGTCTCTGCCCATCAAGCGAATCCCCGCGGGCGAGCCCGATCCTGTGCGACCCTTGGGGGCGGAAACGTTCGGCCAGGCAGAAGGAAGAACGTCATGCTGCTGCATCTCATCGGGCAAGAATTCAGCACCCTCGGCAACGGCGTCCTCGACGTCGGGCGCGCGGTGGTCGACCTCATCCAGGACATCATCAACGTGGCCACCCCCGACCACGGCGGCACCCCGCGCAGCGGCGGCGGTGGCCAATACCCGTTCAGCTGACGCCGCTCAGGCGATCTCCTCGATCTTCGCCGCCAGTTCGGCGCCGGTGAACGGTTCGCGGGCGATGACGGCGATGGTGTCGTCACCCGCGATGGTGCCGACGATATAGGGCAGCGCCGCCCGGTCCAGCGCGCTGGCCAGGTAGTGCGCCGCGCCCGGCGGGGTACGCAGCACCGCGATGTTGCCGCTGTGGTCGGTGGAGACCAGCAGATCACCGAGCAGCTTCGCCAGCCGGTCGGTGCCGCCGGTGACCCCGCGGATGGGACTGCCGTCCTCGGGCACCACGTAGACCCCCGCGCCGCCGTCGGCCGCGCGCAGTTTGACCGCGCCCAGTTCGTCCAGATCCCGCGAAAGCGTGGCCTGGGTGGTCTCGATGCCCTCGGCCGAGAGCAGCGCGGCCAGTTCGGTCTGGCTGCGGACCGCGTGCGCGGTCAGCAGCTCGACGATGCGCGACTGGCGCCCGGCGCGGGTCCGCGCGATCTCCGGACCGGTCACGCCCCACCGTCACTTCGCTTGGCCAGCAACCAGACCAGCAGCGCCTTCTGCGCGTGCAGCCGGTTCTCGGCCTCGTCCCACACCACGCTGTGCGGACCGTCGAGCACCTCGTCGGTGACCTCCTCGCCCCGATGCGCGGGCAGGCAGTGCAGCACCACGGCATCGGCGTCGGCGCGTCCGAGCAATGCGGAGTTCACCTGGAACGGCCGGAACGGACCGACGCGGTCGAGTCCGTCGTTCTCCTGTCCCATCGAGGTCCAGGCGTCGGTCACCAGCGCGTCCGCGCCGTCGGCCGCCGCCTGCGGATCGTCGGTGAGCGTGATGGTGGCGCCGGTCTCGGCGGCCCGCTTGCGCGCCGCCTCCACGATCCACGGCAGCGGTTCGAACCCGGTGGGCGCCGCGATGGTGACGTTCAATCCGGCGGTGACGCCGCCGAGCAGCAGCGAGTGCGCCATGTTGTTGGCGCCGTCACCGAAGTAGGCCAGATTGCGGCCCACCAGGGTGCCCTTGCGCTCGGCCAGGGTCTGCAGATCGGCGAGCACCTGGCAGGGGTGGAATTCGTTGGACAGCGCGTTCACCACCGGAACCGTTGCGGTCGCGGCCATTTCGTCGAGCCGGACCTGCTCGAAGGTGCGCCAGACGATCGCGTCGACATAGCGCGACAGCACGCGACCGGTGTCGCCGAGCGTCTCCTCGCGACCGAGCTGGGTGTCGCGCCCGTCCACCACCACCGCGTGCCCGCCGAGCTGAGCGATGCCCACCTCGAACGAGAACCGGGTGCGGGTGGAGTTCTTCTCGAAGATCACTCCGACCCCGCGCGGCCCCTCCAGCGGCCGTTGCGAGAACGGCGCCTGCTTGAGTTCGGCGGCGAGGGCGAGGATTTCGGCCTGCTCGGCCGGGCTCACGTCGTCGTCGCGGAGGAAGTGCCGGATCGGGGCCGAGGTCCCCGCAGCTGTGGCAGTCATTGCGCCGCAGCCTCCTTTGCGTCTTGGGTGGCGGCGTCGAGGATCCCGGGCAGATCGGCGACGAAGTTGTCGGCTTGGGTTTCGGTCAGGATCAGCGGCGGGGCGAGCCGGATGACGTCGGGCTTGGCCGGATTCACCAGATAGCCCGCCGCCCGCGCCCGCGCCTCGACCTGCGCCGAGATCGCGTCGGTGAGCACGATGCCGAGCAGCAGTCCCGCGCCACGCACCTGATCGATCAGCGGATGCTCCAGCAGTTCGATGCCGTCGCTGAGCCGCTTGCCGACCGACTCGACGTGCGCGAGCAGACCCTCCTCGTCGATGGTGCGCAGCACCGCGAGCGCCGCCGCCGCGCAGACCGGGTTGCCGCCGAAAGTGGTGCCGTGCAGGCCCGGAGTGAGCAGCTCCGCCGCCCGGCCGGTGGCCAGCACCGCGCCGATCGGCAGTCCGCCGCCGAGTCCCTTCGCCAGCGTGATCACGTCGGGCACGATGCCGACGGCCTGGTGCGCGTAGAACTTTCCGGTCCGGCCGATGCCGGTCTGCACCTCGTCGAGGATGAGCAGCGCGCCGTGGCGCGCGGTGATCTCCCGTGCCTTGCCGAGGTAGTCGAACGGCGGCACCACCACGCCGCTCTCCCCCATCATCGGCTCGAGGAACACCGCGGCGGTGTCGTCGTCGACGGCGGCCTCGAGCGCGGCGGCGTCACCGTAGGGCACGTGCACCACGCCCGCGGGCATCGGCTCGAACGGCGTGCGCTTGGCCGGCTGCCCGGTGAGCGCGAGCGCGCCCATGGTGCGGCCGTGGAACGCCTCCTCGCAGGCGACGATCTTGGACCGGCCGGTCAGCCGCGCGATCTTGAACGCCGCCTCGTTCGCCTCGGTCCCCGAATTGCAGAAGAATGCACGTCCGGCGTGCCCGTCGTCGGTGGCGCCGTCGCCGAAGTGCGCGAGCAACCGCTCCGCCAATTCGATGACCGGCTCGTTCGCATAGATATTCGAGACATGACCGAGCGTGCCCAGCTGCTGGGTGACCGCGGCGAGGATCGCCGGATGCGCGTGGCCGAGACTGTTGACCGCGATGCCGCCGAGGAAATCGACATAGCGGTTGCCGTCCGCGTCGTAGACCACCGCACCCGCGCCACGCACCAGCGTGAGCTTCGGGGTGCCGTAGTTGTTCATCATCGCGGCGGACCACCGCTGTTGGAATTCCTGGTCTTTGCTCATTGTTTCGTTCCGTCCGGTGAGCCGGCCCCGGCCGGGGCGGGCGTCACCATCGTTCCGATTCCTTCTCCGGTGAACAGTTCCAGCAGCACGGAGTGCGGGACCCGACCGTCGATGACATGGGCGGTCGGCACGCCGCCGTGCACGGCGCGCAGGCAGGCTTCCATCTTCGGCACCATGCCCGCGTCGAGGCGGGGCAGCAACTCGGCCAGCGCCGCGGTGTCGATCCGGGTGATCAGCGACGAGCGGTCCGGCCACTCGGTGTACAGGCCTTCGACATCGGTCAGCACCACGAGCTTCTCCGCGCCGATGCCCTCGGCGAGCGCCGCCGCGGCGGTATCGGCGTTGATGTTGTGCACCACGCCGTCGGCGTCCGGCGCGATGGTGGAGACCACCGGGATGCGGCCCGCGTCGATCAGGTCGAGCACCGCGTCCGGATTCACCTCGCTGACGTCACCGACCAGACCGATATCGGTCGGCACGCCCTCGACGTCGACGGTGCGGCGGGTCGCGGTGAACAGGCCCGCGTCCTCCCCCGAGATGCCGACCGCGTACGGACCGTGCGCGTTGATCAACCCGACCAGCTCGCGCCCGACCTGCCCGAACAGCACCATGCGCACGACGTCCATCACCTCGGGCGTGGTCACCCGGAAACCGCCGCGGAATTCGCCCTGCAGGCCGAGCTTTTTCAGCATCGCGCTGATCTGCGGCCCGCCGCCGTGCACCACCACCGGATGCACGCCGACAGTGCGCAGGAAGGCCATGTCCGCGGCGAAGGCCCGCTCGAGCTCGGCGTCGACCATCGCGTTGCCGCCGAACTTCACCACCACGATCTTGTCGCGGAACTTCTGCAGCCAGGGCAGCGCGTCGGCCAGCACGTGCGCCTTGTCCAGCGCCGAAAGCTCATGGTGCAGTTGGCCGGTCATGAGCTGTAGGCCGAATTCTCTTCGACGTACCCGTGCGAGAGGTCGGTGGTGCGGATAGTCGCCTGTGCGTCACCGACATTCAGCTCGATGCGCACCTCGATGTCCATCCCGGACAGGTCGACGTCGCGGGCGCCGGGCGCGCCGGCACCGTCGACGCAGACCGGATTCCCGTTGAACGACACCGAGATCCGGTTCGGATCGAGGGTGACCGGCGCCATGCCGACCGCGGCGAGTACCCGGCCCCAGTTCGGGTCCGAGCCGAACAGCGCGGTCTTGACCAGGCTGTCGCGGGCGACCGTGCGGGCCGCGGCGACCGCCTCGTCCTCGCTCACCGCGCCCGCCACCGTCACCAGCACCCGCTTGGTGACGCCCTCGGCATCGGCCATCAGCTGCGCGGCCAGGTCGTCGCACACGGCGAGCACGGCAGCGTCGAGATCGGCCTGGCTCGGGCTCACCTCGCTCGCGCCGTTGGCGAGCAGCAGCACCGTGTCGTTGGTGGAGCAGGAGCCGTCCACGTCGAGCCGGTCGAAGGTGCGCGCGGTCGCGTTGCGCAGCGCCTGATCCAGCTGGTCGGCGCTGACGGCGGCGTCGGTGGTCAGCACCACGAGCATGGTCGCCAGCGAGGGTGCCAGCATGCCCGCGCCCTTGGCCATCCCGCCCACGTTCCATTTGTCGCGGTGATGGAAGGCCGCTTCCTTGGGCACGGTGTCGGTGGTCATGATGGCGTGCGCCGCGTCCAGGCCGCCGGACAGGCCGCCGCCCATCTCGTGCACGATCTCGGTGATCGCGGGAATCACCTTGTCCATCGGCAGCCGGTCACCGATCAGGCCGGTCGAACAGACCGCGATCTCCCCCGCACCGGTCTCGGTACCCCAATTGCTCAGGGCGGCAGCGAGTTCCTCGGCGGTCTGGTGCGTGTCCTGGAAGCCGCCCGGGCCGGTGCAAGCGTTCGCGCCGCCGGAATTCAGGATCACCGCGCGCAGTCGCTTACCGGTGAGCACCTGCTGCGACCACAGCACCGGCGCGGCCTTCACCTTGTTGCTGGTGAACACGCCCGCCGCCGCGTACTCGGGCCCCTCGTTGAAAACCAGGGCCAGGTCCGGCTTTCCGCTCGCCTTGATGCCCGCCGCGATACCGGCCGCACGGAAGCCGAGCGGTCCGGTCACGCCCTGGTTGCGTACCAGCCTGCCGTTCGCGTTCGATGCTGCGGCGAATGTCGTCACGGTGCCACTCCTACGGTGGAAAGTCCTGCGGTCTCGTCGAATCCGACGGCCAGATTCATGGATTGCACCGCGGCGCCCGCGGTGCCCTTGGTCAAATTGTCGATCGCACCGATCACCACGAGCAGGCCCGCGTCGGTGTCCACCGCCACCTGCAGGGTGACGGCATTCGCGCCCAGCACCGCACCGGTCTGCGGCAGTACGCCTTCGGGCAGCAGATGGACGAAAGGTTCGTCGGCGTAAGCCTTTTCGTAGACGGCGCGCGCCTGCGCGAGATCCACCGTGGTCGGCGCGGTGCAGGTCGCGAGGATGCCGCGCGGCATCGGCGCGAGCACCGGAGTGAACGACACCGCGATATCGGTGCCGCCCGCCGCCGTCAGGTTCTGCGCGATCTCCGGTGTGTGCCGGTGCGCCCCGGCGATGCCGTAGGCGCGCGCCGATCCCATCACCTCGGAGCCGAGCAGACCCACGTCGAGTTTGCGGCCCGCGCCCGAAGTTCCGCTCACCGCAACGACATTCACCTGCGGCGCGACGATGCCCGCCGCGACCGCGGGCGCCAGCGCGAGGCTGGCCACGGTCGGATAGCAGCCCGGCACCGCGATCCGGCGCGCGCCGCGCAGCCGCTCCCGGCCGCCGGGCAGTTCGGGCAGGCCATAGGGCCAGCTGCCCGCGTGCGGGCTGCCGTAGTACTTCTCCCACGCCTGCGCGTCCGTCAAACGGAAGTCGGCGCCGCAGTCGATGATCACCGTCGAGTCGGGCAGCTGGGCGGCGATCGCCGCGGACTGGCCGTGCGGCAGGCCGAGGAACACGATGTCGTGGCCGGCCAGTTCGTCGACGCTCGTCGGGCCGAGCACCCGGTCCGCCAGCGGTAGCAGATGCGGCTGCAACTCCCCCAGCGCCGTCCCGGCATTCGCCCCCGCCGTCAGCGCGCCGATCGCCAGGCGCCCGTCGCGGTATGCCGGGTGCCCCAGCAACAGGCGTAGCACTTCGCCACCCGCGTATCCACTCGCCCCGGCCACCGCCACCCGCAGCGCGGGCGCGGTCGACGCCGGCGCGTGCACCGAATCAACCATGTGATGATTATGCACGACCATGCAAGCTCATTCATAGGCAGGGCCGGGTTTCCCACCACCCGCCCGTCATCACAGCCCCCGGCGTGGCACCACATCCACCGTAACGATTCGCCGCCCAGCTCGGGGCCCGCCCACCTCGGCAACACCGCCCTCTACACCGAAAGACCCCCGTTGAACAGCAAGTTCTGCCCCGCCGCAAGAAGGGGTGTGACCCGAACCACCGGAACACAGGCGGCTCGGCGGCTGCACGCCGACCCCAGCCTCGACCGCCACCCGCACTGCGGCGATCGGATCGAGTAGCCGCCTGACGGCGACCAGCTATGCGAACCCTCGAATCAGCACCTATCGACCGAACCATCCCCGCCGCGCCCACAGACCCCGAGAATGCGGTCTCCCCAATCCGGTCACACAGCCCTACCCTCCGCAGCGTGAGCTCATTGCGGGACCGCGCCCTTCGAACGATCGCCCGGGAACTGACCGATTTGTAGCCCATGGACCGTCACCGCGAGTGGCGTGCAAGGACCGGGCGGGACCACCGTGATCCTCGACGAGAGTTACGCCGAGGCCAGCCCGGAGATCCTGCGGATCGGCTTCACCCTGGACCCCGAACCCGACGCCGAGGTGATCTGGGACCACGTGCACGGTATCGGCACCTCGGTGGAGCAGGCGGTCGAGCGTGCCGCGACCACCTGGGCGCAGACCGTCGGCGCGACGGTCATCGAAATGTTCATGCGGAGTAATGAATTCGGCGCGCACTACGGCGCGGACGATCCGGACGGCCTGCCAGGGTTTCATCTGGTGCACGGCCCCGCCATCGGCTTCGGCCGCATTGCCGCCGACCCGCTCCAGCACTGGCTGATCGACCATCCGGTCCTGCCCGCGCTCGCCGCCGCGCTCACGCCTGCGCTCACCCTGCCGAACTGGAACGGCATCCGGCTACTGTTCGGCGGCACGGCGGGCGAAGAGATCGCCGAAGTCCAAGTCAACGAGACGGTCGCCGTCGCGGCGTCACAAGCCCTCGGCGCCCTGGACTGGCCCCGACTCGGCCGGTCCGCGTACGCCCGCGCCTTCCTCCTCGCGCACCCGGACCATCTGGTCGCATGATCACCAGGTAATGGTCGCGGCATCGGCCGAGTAGCCGCCGCCATCATTACCTGGTGATCGCTTGTCCAGCGGTGGCTTTGCTCAGCACTTCTCATAGCGGAGCACGAGGGGGCGCTCTACTAGGCCGGGGATGTTGCCCCGAGCGGTGCAGGCACCGGCGGTGATCTGCAGCAGCCGATATTCGGTCGAGTACTTGAAGTAGGGGTCGTCACCGCGGATATCGGCCACCGTGTGCCGGATGCGGAGGCCCGATTGCTCGATGGTCGGGAGGTGACGTTCGGCGAGCACTTTTCCGTTCTCCCGGATGTCCGAATGGGGTTGCACGGTGATCCCCTCCACGGAGTGCAACACGAGCGCGTGGGGTGGCAACAGGTTGTCGTGCAACCGATCCCACAGCGCCAGCTCGGCCTCGGTGGGATACCGGTTGAGCATGACCAGCGCTGCACCACGTGGCGCGGTGGTCCGGATCGACCACCGCGCGGCTTCGAGGTCGGGGAACTCCTGCCGCACTTTTCGGTATGCCGCGCCGACCGCGTCGGCACCCGCGGTGGGCCGCAACCGCACCGCGATCTCGCCGATCCCGTCATCGGCGTTCTTCGAGCTGTCACTGGACCCGTACTCGTAATACCGCCAGGTGCGCGAGGTCCACGTCACCTCGTCCTCCGGAAAAGCGTCGCGCAGCGCGAGCCACCGCGCCACGAGGGGCGACGCTGCGTCCAAGCCGCTCTTGCCCACCTTGATTGAGCTCGCGGTGTCACCACGACGGACTTCCAGATCGAGTTCCCAGCGGTCGAAGTCGGGCCGGTGCACTTGGTTTCGGAAGGCCGCGACCACCGCTTCGGCCTGCTCGGCCGTCGCGTCGGCGGTCAGCACGACCAGCGTGGCGAAGGTCCGGCCGGCCTCGGTGCCGACCCGCTCGACCCCCGGCATGGCGTCGAGCACGGTCTTGATATCCCGCGACTCGTGCGACAGCACCGGCCGGTCGTCCATGGTCACGTGCTGGGCGCCCCAGCCCAGAACAGTCGACACGAGGACACCGATCAACGCGATGCCCGCCCAGCCGAGCCAAGGTCCGCCGTCGCGCCCGTCGACGTAGAGCATGATTCCGGCGACCAGCAACGAAATGCCGACGCCGACCCACGTCACCCCGAGTGCGAACGGCGCCACGGCTTCTCGGCATTCCAGAGCGAAGCAAGCTTTCGTATACACCACCAGCGGCCCGAACACACCGAGCACTGCGACACCGAAGAACCCCATCCAAGCTACGTGGGTCCGGGCGGCGAAGTGCGCCGCCCAGGCGCGCACAGAGATCGGCATGGGACAAACGATAGTGGGCGATGGGTGGGTTCGGCGCGAGCGTTCCGGGAAGCATCGGAGGTTCGGTTTATACGGTGTCCGCCAACATCTTCCGTGTCAAGTAGTCGAAAGTTGTAGCGCTGGTTATTCACCCGACCGTTAATGCATCGGTAAGGTCGACATGCCTGGTCAGCAGCGGGGATTCGTTGCCGCACACGTCAAGGATCAGGAGACATCGGATGTCTTGTGGCGCAGCGTGTCTCAGACTCCAACGGCACGGAGATTGAGACACGAGAGCGTGGCCGTTTCGCACTCCGATCGGCGTAGTTCCGGATATTGTCTGCCAATGGTGTACGCGATTGCCAAAAGTGCCGGTTTCTATGCGGCGCACGGTATCTGGAGTGTTTCCGACGGCGATATGCTCACTCCGCTGCTCGGTTACGCGGCTACCGACGGAACGGAAGGCCTGGAGCGCCTGCACTCCGACGACGCTGCCGAGGCGGCCCGCATCGGCGGCGAGCGATTACAGACGGGCCGGCCGAACTGGGTGCGCGCGGTTCTGATCGTCGACGCCTTCCTGCACCTGCCACGCGGACGCACCGACGCACTGATCATCGATGCGGTCGAGTACACCCCGCAACCACGATCCCTGCGCATGGCCGTGCCGTACCGGCCCCAGTCACCCACCGGCAAGTTCGCCGTGTACCGACCGAAATTCATTGATACCCAAGGATTTAACGATCCTGACTACAGCGATCTGGCGGACTCGTTCTACGCGGGTGTCGATTCCCATCAACAGGCCGCGGCGGTCTGGCACGCCCACCTGCTGGACGAATCCGCCTGACCGCGACCGGCGGCGTTCACCGCCCACATCCCTCGAGCAGCAGTCCGATGGTGATGCGGGCGTCATAGTTCGGATCTTCTCGCTCCGCACCCGCGCAGATGTCCCCGATGGCGCGCAGCAGCTGATAGGCGCTCACGTCGACCGCTACCTCATCCATGTCTTTTGCCGCACAGAGGATTTCGTCGAACACCGGGACGAGCCGGTCCAGGAACAACGCGTGCAGGGCGGTGAACCCGTCGGGATCGTTGCGCAGTGCCGCGGCGAGTCCATGCTTGGTCACCAGGAAGTCCACGAACAAGTCCACCCATCGGCGCAGCGCCTCGAACGGTGAGGTGACGCTCGCGAGCAACGCGGGCCCGGCTTCGGCGCACGCGTCGATCTGGTGCCGATAGACGGCGGCGACCAAGTCCGCGCGGGTGGGGAAATGCCGGTAGATCGTGCCCACGCCGACCCCGGCCGCCGCCGCGATCCGGCGCACCGGCGCATTCACCCCGTCGGCGACGAACACCGCGGCCGCGGCGTCCAGCAGCGCCCCCTCGTTGCGCCGTGCATCCGCACGTTTCGCCGAAGTCTCGGTCGGCAATGTCTCCTCGCCAGCACTCACGCGACGCACCTCTCCAGGACAGCAGTTGTAAAGCGGAACATTGCTCCGTATATTCGGAACAGTGCTCCGCTTCGCCAGTCTATCGGCTGCCACGGGGCACGCGGCTCAACACGTTCGAAGGGAACCCCCATGCCCACCCCAGCTCTGGCCACTCCGAGTGCCGTCCCCGCGCTGAGCACGCCGATCATCAGCGTGAAGCCGGTCGTCCTGCCGGCACCGGACCGCGGCGACGACCTCCAGGTACGGATCAGCGCCCCCATCGAGGGCACCGACCTCCCGGTCTTGCTGCTCGCGCACGGCTTCGGCAAGTCGATGTCCTCCTACGACCCACTGGTGGACTTCTGGGCGGCCCACGGATTCGTGGTCGTCCAGCCCACATTCCTCGACTCCCGCACGCTCGGCCTCATCCCGGAAGACGCGCGCTACCAGCACATCTGGGAGATCCGGGTGCAGGATGTGCGGCGCGTGCTCGATGACCTCGACCGCGTCCTCGCCGCCGTGCCGGGGCTCGGCGCGCGCATCGATCCCGAGCGGATCGCCGTCGCAGGGCACTCGTGGGGTGGCCAGACCGTCGGCATGCTGCTCGGCGCCCGCGTCATCGGCGCGGACGGGAACCCGGGCCCCGACCTGACCGACCGACGCGTGAAAGCTGGTGTGCTGCTTGCTACTACCGGACTGGGCGGCGCGGACCTGTCGCCGTTCGCCGCCGAGAATTTCCCGTTCATGAGCCCCGACTTCGACCACTTGCGCACACCCACTCTGGTCATCGCGGGCGACCACGACCAATCCGCTCTCTCGACCCGCGGCCCCGACTGGTTCACCGACGTGTACACCTACAGCCCCGGCGCCCGAAGCCTGCTCACGCTCTTCGGCGGCGAACACATGCTGGGCGGCATCCACAACTACCACGCCGCCGACACCACCGACGAGCACCCGGCACGTGTCGCCCTGGTCCGCACGGCCGCCTGGGCCTACCTGCGCGACGCCCTGGCCCTCGATTCCACCGCGTGGCACGAGATCCAGTCCGACCTCGCCCGAGCCGCCGACCCGATCGGCCGCATCGACAACAAATAGCCGGACCGTCGATCAGGGTTCGCGCAGTGCCACATACAGCGACCACAGCAGCAAGGCGATCGGCGTCAGGACCGCCGTGAACAGGATGCCCCCGTACATCCCGTAGCCGTGCGGATCGAAGCGCACCCCGGTGACACTGAGCACCACTTCGCCGACGAGCACCGCGATCGCCGCGACCGTGCAGGCGAACGCGCCCAGCACGAGGCGGCGCAGCACGGTCCGCCAGCGGGTCGTTCTTTCCATGTTCGCTCCGCGGGGTCGGCGTCACTCCGGGTCGGGCGTGCAGACGGTCAGAAACGATTTCCGATTCTCGCGCTGGACCGCCGCGGCGTCCATCCACCCACGCCCGCCGAAAAGGTAACTCGCGGACGGGTGCTGGGTCGATTCGCGCAGCAGCCGGTCGATCTCGACCCTGGCCCCGTAGGACGGTGGCCCGTCGACAGCGAAATGCAGCGAACCCGCTGTGGTCCAGTCGTAGTCGGCGGGCAGCGGTGTGCGGACCTGCAGCGGGCCGGTGTCGGGGGCCGGTCGCCCGGCGGAGCCCAGCAGGTCCATGTGCTCTACGAGCACGCCGGGCCGCGGCGCGGTCCACACCTGCTCGGTGCTTTTGCCGGTACCGGAGTCGAACGTCAAGGTCAGTGCCGTAACGCCGGTGCACGGCGTGCCCGTCCAGAGTTTCAGCACACCGTCGTCGACGCGGAACCCGGCGGCCGGCGGCAGCGACGGCGCGTACTGCGCCCTGGTGTCGCACGCCGCGGTGGCCGCCGCCATGAGCAGCACGGCGCAGACGACACGCGGCCAGCTAGTACCCGCCATCGGACAGTCCCGCGTCTTTCTCGGTCTCGTCACCGCCGGTGACCTGCTCCCATATATAGGAGGCGACGAAGCCGGTGTGCCCCTCGCGCGCCCACTGCTGGGAGTGGCGCTCCTCGTGGTGCAGCAGCCGGTCCAGGTCCAGCCGTCCGCGGTACGGGCCGTTGTCGCCCTCGAACCAGGCGTGGCCCGAACTCGCCATCTCGCGAATCTGCTGCGCCGGATCCTGCGGGTCGTCGATGTCGACCATGAAGGTATCGCCCCAGGTCGTGCCCGCGTTCGTGCTGAACCGGTCCTGGACGACGTTCCCGCCCAAGCCCATCATCATGCCGTTCGGCGTGGTCGCCAACCGGCCGCCGTTGTTGTGCACGAATGCCACATCTTCGTCGTAGCTCCACGAGTTCTGGCGTTGCCGGTCGGTGATTCGACGGACTTCGTCGGAACTGTACGGGGTCGGTTCGAAATCGGTTCTCTCGCCTTCGGTGCCGTAGTCGGTGCCCGCGTTCAAGATGTAGGTCATCCGCACCGCCTTCGCGGCATCGGCCGCGCTGATATCGGTCGGCAACAGGAAATACGACTTGAAGATACCGTCGCCGTCTTCGTCCTCCCGGATTTCCTGCAGTCTTTCCAGGATCTTGAAGTCCGCCGGGGTGATGTGGTGGTCGGCGACGATCTGCTTGATCGTGTCGATCGAAACACCCCGGCGCACCGCGTTCTCGAGCCACTGCCGGTAATAGCCGGAGACGGGCGGCCCCGTCAGCAGCCCGGCATCGCGCAGCGCCTGCTCCATCTCGGCCACTTCGGCGTCGAGTTCCCCGCCCTTTTGCGCACCTGCCAGGGTGGTCGCGCCGTGGTCACTGACCTTGCGATCCTGGGCGAGTTGCAGGACCAGGGCAATGGCAGCGTCGATATTTTTCGCGGTGGTGAGTATCGCCCTGGTTTCCCGCACCAGCTGCTGCCTGATGGTTTCGCGGTGCCGCCGGGCCTCGGCCCGATCTTCGGCCTCGACGCGCGACCTCGGCGGCGGGTCGGGCGGCTTGTTGTCGACGATCCCGCCGTCGGCGGTGATGCCGAAAAGGTAGGAGTCGGCGAGCGCGTCATTGTTGGCGACCCGGGTCTTCAAGGCGGACACGTCATCCGACGCGTTGTGCAGCGCGCGTTCCACCGCGGACAATTCCGCGATCAGGATCTCGGCGTTGTTGCGGGTATCGCCGAGCGAATTGCGGGCGCGTTCGCTCGCGGGGCCGTACCAGCTCGGTAATCGCCTGGCATCGTCGAGTTCGTCTTGGAGCCCGATGAGTTTGTCGCGCCGCCCACGCAGATTGGTGGCCGCGGTGTCGAGCGCCGTGGCGTCCCATTTGCGGACGTCGTCGTAGCCGACACTCATCGCCGGAAAGCCCTTTCGGCCTCTGCCTCGTTCTCGGTGTACAACTTCACGGCCGCCTGCACCGAATCGTTCCACCGGCCGATCTCCTCGGCCCAGCCCTGCGCGCGATCGTTGAACGTGGACGCCAGAGTGGGTGCGCGCTTGGCCGCGTCCCCACCGGGCAGAGCGCTCGCGATCGCCGCCAACCCGGTACCCGGGCCCACTTCCCGGGCTTGATTCGCCGCGGATCCCGCCGCGTTGCCCGCCGTCCGCAACTGACCGATTTCGACCTCGAACCCGCCCACAGCCCGTGCCACCTATCCCTGAAATGCCGCCAATGCTATCGCCCGGCAGGTTGTCGATCTTGCCCCCGGTTCCGGGGGCCGGGTCGCCCGCCGACGGTCGAAATTCCCCGCGATCGACAGAAAACGCAGTGGCGCAACCACTTCCAGACAATGAACCGCCACGCTACGGCTCAGCGGTGACCGTCACCCTCGAGATCGGCAGCGGCGACGGAGTACTGGATCGCGTCGATCTGGTCCTGCACCACCTCGGCGCGCGCCTCCAATTCGACCCGATCGGGTTCGGTGAGGCTCTCGGCGCCGAGTTTCTCGAAAACGCAGGAGAGCATCGACCGCAAGTCCTCCAGTTCGCTGTCCGGCTCCATGAGGCCACACCTTACGGCCGAATCATCCAGAATCTGCCGCACGTCCCCGGCTATGCTGACGGCGTGTTCGATCGGGAGGGTCGGGCACGCCTCGAGCGAGCAGGAATTGCGTTGAACAACAAGGTAACTGACGACAGAGCAGTGGAACCGGGCGAGACGGATCGCGCGTTTCGGCTACGACAGATCGGGTGGGCGCTCACAGTCGTCGCGTTGTTCGCGGCAGGAGTGGCGGCATGGTTCGAAGCTACCTCGCCTCCCCGGTTCTATCGCGTCGACAGTATTCCCACCAAGGTGTTCGTCATGGCCCTGCCACTCTGCTGGACGCTGGGGTGGGGGCTCTACAGCAACTTTGCCTTGCGGTTGTTCCCCTACAGGCAGTGGTTGCGCCTGACGATCGGGGCCGTCCTGGTACTGGTGGCGTTGATCTCATGGCCGATCTCGATCGTCTTGTCCTCCGCGGCCGGCAGCCGCCTCGGCACCGTCAAAGCCGTCGAGGTGAGTCCGGATGGACGCTACGAACTTGTCAGCCAGGCCTTCTCGGACGGTTTCGAACCGTGCTGCCGCGTGCTGTTGCGCGAACGCGACGGATTGTTCAGCAGACAAACCCTGGCATGGGAGCGCATCGAAGGGAATTGCCCAGTGCGCGTGTACTTCCCGGGCAACAACACGATCAGCATCACCGAATGGAAGGACGGTGCGCCCATGACGACGACCTTCGATCGCGACCGACTGGAAGTCGCGCAGACTTTGCCGCCGAAAACCCGCTGATGCCGACTCTTGTCCAGTATTTGCACTATGACAGCGCAGTTCCCCGATTCGATTCTGTTCCAAGGGGATTCGTTCGATGTGACCGCGATCGACGGCACGGGATTGTTCGACCCGGGCGCGCACGGTCTCGAGCCGAAGTGGATCCATACCGGCTGCTACCGCGGATATATCTGCCACTACGCCGTCGTCGAGCAGCGGTTGGTCTTGCGGGAACACCACATCAGGACGGAGGATGAACCACCTCGGCTAGAGGGTGTACCACCACAGCAGGACAAAGACGGCTCGAGTTGCCATTACCGTGGGCTGGATATTCCAGTGGCCTTCACCGGCCGCCTGCTCATCGGGGCCGACGTCATCCCGAACCGCCCGTATCTGAACATGGGATTTCCTCCGGCCTGGTTGTTCGAGCAGGTCTACGAACTCACCTTGCGCGCCGGGGAACTACTGACCGCCCAGGACTGCTCGGCGGCGGTGGCCGCGACAAGGGCAGAGATCATCACGACGGCCGCCAAGCCCGCGCCAGGGGAATCGACCGGGGACTGGATCACCCGCACGTTCTCCCGGACATACGACTACAGCTGGCCGGGACGGCCTGAATAGCGGACGAGTTACCTGATCTCGGCCGGAGCGAGCCGAGGCATGGCTCGCGGGGGCTAGAACTGACAGGCTCGCGAGGCACCGCCCGAAACACCCCGCGCAGCTGACCAGGCGATTCCATGGAACCACTCGGTCTTCCGGGTAGGGATACTCATGATCCGCACCTCGATCCGATCAACACTCGAAACCGCGAGTCGAAATCCGAAAGGGCTGCGGTGATGGATCGAATGAGAAGGTGGGTCGGCCTGCTGGTCTGGATGGCACGCGGAATACTCTCCCCCCACAAGTACTTTCGCCGAAGCGCAGCAATTCACCCGAGTCGGCATCTTGCTGCTGCTGTGGGCGTACGCTCTGGGCTCGACGCTCTTCTGCTGGTTCGCAGCAGACGGCGGTGACACCCGCACCTGGCAGTCTCCGGCCGGCCGCCTACTCGGCGTAGACGGCGCCGGCAGCCATTCCCCCGAATACTTGCAGTATGCCCAGGGATTCGGCATGGTCGGCCTGCCCCTCGGCTTCCTCGCTCTGGTCGCCGCCGTGTCGTCTATGCAACGATCGGCGGTCGAGTCCCCGTGCCGAAACCGGCCCGCCCGGCTCCGACCGAGTAGACAGCAGGCCCCGGCCCGGGCTCCGCTCAGGCCAAGCGTGCGCCGACGCGGCATTGGGTGCCGGTGTGAGTCACCGAGGGCATGCTCGACTCGGCGAAGCTGCCCTGACTGCCGATGAAACCGGGATGCCCCGCACCCAGGCAAGCATCCGCGCAAGCCACTGGGCACGCATCGGTAATTCGCCCAAATCAGTTGGCTGACAGCACTTCCCAACGCGCAAATACCGAGGATCGTGCTGGAACCAGATCAAGGCTGGGTGCAGGCATGTTCGCGATTGAACGCGCCGACGCTTCCGGTGCCGGTGGGGAGGTTGCGGGTGGCGTCTGCGTATGCCTCACCCGGCGTCGTTCCCTTACCGAAGCCCACGATCGGGAACCCTGCGACGATCGAGAGCGGGCTCGTGACGACTGCACCACAGCCGTTCGCGAACGTCACCATCATCCGGCAGTCGATAATGCCTCGACCCTTGCATGCGCGGTCGGCGGCGCGGATGGCGTCGGCTTCCGTCGGGTGGTCGACCGAAAACGCGTAGACGTTGCCCACACGGCAAAGACCGTCACGGACCGCGGTGTTCGTGACGGTTCCGCCGAAACCGATCTCGTCGCCCTCAGCTCGGGAACGCCCTCGTCGGCTGCCATGCCTCGCGCAGCGACGGACGCGGTCAACTACGACGATGGGCGTGCATCAGCGCCGATGGGAGACGTGGTCAAGGAACTGGCTGTCGCCCTGCGTGATAAGTCGGTACGTGATGCGATGTTCGCGCTCGCCGTCGACGAGCACGCGGCCCGCTGCCGAGGCGTTGTAGTCGGTGATGACGCGGGCACAGTCGGGTTCCGTTCGCGCCGAGGCCGCAGCGTTGCTCGGCTAAAGCGTCTTTGTCCGCGACAACGAGCCCCTGGCCAGGCATCGCCTTGCAGGCCGCCCCGCGCACCGACCCCGAACATCCCCTGGCCACGCTGCTCGAAACTCCCTTGCCTCGACGGGCTGAGAAGGCACCGTGGCCGGTGTTCCCGACTCGCCGACGGCTGACGAACGTCAGCGTGGGGCGAGGCGGTGTACGACGATGCCGGATTTGAAGGTGGTCGTCCCGAGTAACTGGAGGTGAGTGACAGCGGCGTAACCGTCGAAGAGCCGGTCGCCAGCGCCTGCGATGGCCGGGAAGATCCAAAAGTGATACTCGTCGACAAGTTTGGCTTCGAGCAGGGTGTGGGACAGCGACCCCGTGCCGAATTTGAGGATATCGCGACCGTCTTGTTCTTTGAGGGCGCGCACCGCGTCGACGATATCCCCTTGCAGGACAGTGGCATTCCAGGTGGCGTCTTGTTGTGCGAGGGTGCGGGACGCGACGTATTTGGGCATGGCGTTGATCCGGGCCGTGTAAGGATCGGCGGCGGGGCGAGTCGGCCACACTTGCGCGAATCCTTGATAGGTGTCGCGGCCGAGCAGGAGCGCATCGGCACCGAACAGCAGGTTGGTTCCGTACTCGCTGTGCTCGTCGTCCCAGTACGGCCCGCCCCACTGGTGTGGTTCGCCGATAACTCCGTCGGTCGTGACGAAGGTGGATTCGATGATCTTACGCATGGACAACCTTTCGATCTTGTTGAATGCAGACTCAGCATCACTGGCCGAAACTCCTGCAACAAGCGGTATTCGGGCAACGCAGCGTTAAGCGACACGTAACGCTGACCGCACACTTGTGCGTCACTGCGATACAGCGGCGTCGCGGATCGTTTCCAGGAACGGCTCGACCAGAGGGTTCAGCTCCAGAGCAGGCCGCATGAGGCCGTAGTCGATCGGGGGCGCGTCGCGGAAAGGCACGACGACCGTCTGCGGCCAGGCGTGAAAGGTCGCGGCCGCGAGCGCCGCTGTACTGACGCCGACGCCCTGACTGACGTGAACCAGCACCTCGGCCCAGAAGTTCGCTGCGGGTCCCCGTGGTATCGGTCGCCCGGTGGGTGTGCGCCGTGGAAAGTGGTGGTCCATCCAGTATCGAGGGACGAGTTCGCCGGCGATGGTGACCAGTGGCGTGTCGGCCAGATCCTCCAGCGACACCGACTCCTGGGTGGCGAGCCGGTGTTGTCGAGACACCAGCATCGCCCGTGGTTCGGAGAAGAGGATCGGGCCGGTGGTGATGTCGGGTTCGGCGATCGGGAACTCGGTGAGCTGCAAATCCACTGCGCCCGAACGCATGCGGCCGAGTGGATCGGTCAGCTGGATCTCCTCGATGCCGACAGCGATGTCCGGATATCGGATCCGGTGGGCCTTCGCTGCCTGTGCGATCAGAGTGCCGCACCAGGGTGTGGAAAATCCGACCGTGATGGCACGTTTGACATGATCGCCCCGGCGTGCCGCGAGAACGCTGGCCGAGATCTGGTCATAGGCGGGCCGCAATTCGTCGCGCAGCCGCTTGCCCAGCGGCGTGAGCCGAACGGTGCGGCTGTTGCGTTCGAACAGCGGTACGCCTATGCGGCGCTCCAGCTTTCGGATCGCCTGGCTGATACGCGGTGTCGTCACGCACAAGCGTGTGGCCGTTCTGCCGAAGTGCAACTCCTCGGCGAGGGTGAGAAATGCCTCCAGTTCGAGACGTTCCAGCATGCACAAACCCACTTCGTGAAGCGTCTTACCCCGTTCAGCCGCGGGCCAGTTCCTCGGCCATGCGGGCGGTGATGACGGTCAGCACGCGGGCCGTGATTGCCAGGTCCTCGGGTGCGACCGCACCGTAAGCGGCTGTCACGATCGCGCCGGATTCGGCACGGACCTTGTCGGCGACGGTCCTGCCGACGGCGGTGGGCTCGACCAAACCGTCCGAAAAGACTTGCAGCAGGCCACTATCGAGCAGTGCCCGCAGGGCGGTCTCGACGTCGGCGGGATTCCACCGAGTGAGACCGGCTATCCGGGTGATGTGGGCGGCCCGCTCGACCGGCTCGGTTGCTGCCAATGTCTGATTCAGCACGATCCACTGCTTCTCGTCCAGGGTGGTGCCGGCGAGTGCGCGGGCCAGGAGCGCGGCGTGGTGCTTCTCCGCCTGGCCGACGATCGAAGGGCTCAGCGTAGCGGGGGCGGACGGAGCCGATTGGGTCGTGCTCGTAGCCGCGACCGTGGTGTTCGATGGCGTCCCGGCGTCGCCGGTCGCTCCGCTGCAGCCGACGAGCAGGAGCGCCGCACCAATGGCCGAGGCCGCGACGCTGAAGGTGGCAGTTCTGTTGAACATCTTGAAACCCATTCCTGATTCAGGTGCTTCTTCAGATATCGATCAACTTCAGACGTGGGCCAGTTCCTCGGCCATGCGCGCGGTGATGGTCACCAGCACGCGGGCTGCGATCGCCAGTTCCTCGGCGGAGACCGCGCTGTAGGCGGGGTCCAAAATCTTGCCGGACGCGCCGCGCACCTGAGCGACCGTGTCGCGCCCCGCCTCGGTCATGTCCAACTGGTCGCCGGATGATTCGGCCAGCAGCCCGCCCTCGACCAGGGCGGTGACGGCGGCGGCGACAGTGGCGGTGTCCCACTGGGTCATCCCCGCGACCTTTGCGATGTGGACAGAGCGCTCGACCGGGCCGGCGACCAGGGCCTGGTTCAGGGTGATCCAGCGCTGCTCGTTGAGCGTGGTGCCGGACAGGGCGCGGGTCAGGATCGCGGTGTGATGCTTCTCGGCCTGGCCGATGATCGCCGGGTTCAGAGTGCCGAGGGCGGTGGTGCTCATTGCGATCTCCTTGTTCGGGGTGGTACTCGGTGATGCCGCCAATAATGGCACTAAGTTCCATACGTGCGCAAGTCTCAAATGAAACTTAGTATCTTTCAAGCCGGAGGTTCTTCTTGCGCTAGGGTTCCGATATGCCCATCGACGACCGCGCCCTGCCGCTGCGGGAACGCAAGCGGCTCCGCACCCGCCGCACGCTCGCCGACACCGCCTTGCGGCTGTTCGCACAGCAAGGCTTCGCCGCCACCACCATCGAGGAACTGGTCGACGCTGCGGAGGTCTCTCGCAGCACTTTCTTTCGCGCCTTCCCCACCAAGGAGGCCGTCGCCATAGCGGCCGAAACCGAGCTCTGGACGGGCTATCTCGACGCCCTGGCCGAGCGCGAACTCACCGGGCACGCCCTCACCGCACTACGCGATGTCCTCATCGCCGCCGCAGTCGCCCTTCCGGACGACTGGGACGAGCGCTACATCGCCACCCGCCGACTGGCCCTCACCGCTCCCAGCGTGCTCGGCCACATCGACTACACCCGCTCCGGCGTGGAAAATCAGGTTGCCGCGCAGCTCACCGTCAAACTCGCCCTCGCAGAGGATGATCTACGACCCCGCATCCTGGCCGAACTGACCACCACAGCCTGGAGCCATGCCGGCCGCGGCTGGGTCGCCGCCAACGGCGGCGACGGCCGAGCAGACCTCGTCAACCGCCTGCACGAAGCCTTCGACGCCATCCCAGGCGCACTCCGACTCTCCACGTGATGCTGGCGTCGCTCACCCGCTGCGAAACAACCGGCCGGCGTGCGAGCAGGGGCAGCGCTGCGGTCGATGGCGCGAACGTTGGCTCGCGAACTACTGCCGCGCGGCGTGCGGGTCAATGCGGTGAGCCCGGGGCCGATCGACACGGGCATCTGCACAAGCGCCTGCCCGCGGAGGTGGCGGACGAAATGTTGGCGGGCTTCGCCGCACAGATTCCGATGCGGCGCATAGGAACCCCGGAGGAGGTGGCGCACGCCGCCGTTTCCTCGCCTTCGACGCGACCTACACCACCGACGCCGAACTCGTGGTGGACGGTGGCGGCACACAGTTGTGACCGACCACCACAGGTGTCACCCGCAGCGTCGGCGGGCAGGCGGTTGCGCTGCTGATGAGCAGATCGTGGCGGCCGGGCGATCCAGCTATGGCCGTCACCGCGTTTCACGCGCATCCTATGAGTGCGCAGAGTGGTCGAGCGGGGTCGGCATGCTGGATTCTGGCCCGCGAGGAGGAATGCATGGAAAGCGCACCGAGCAGAACGGCGATGTTCGCGGCCGTGTCGCGTGGATTGTTTCGGCTGGAGACGGCGTCACCGTGGGTGCTGGACGATGTGCTGGCCCTGGTGCTTGTCGGCCCGGTATGGCAGCAGCTGCGAGACCGGTTCGATCCGCTGTTCCCCGGCCCGGTGCGTCGCGAATCCCGCGCGGCTGTCTGCACCCGCAGCCGGTACGCCGAGGACCGGTTGGCGGCCGGCGCCTTCACCCAGTACGTGATTCTCGGCGCGGGGCTCGACTCGTTCGCGTGGCGGCGACCGGATCTGCTCGGCTCGCTGACGGTGTTCGAGGTCGATCACCCTGCCTCCCAGGCATGGAAGCTCGAGCGGGTCGGGGAACTCGGCCTGCCGCTCAGCGACTCCCAGGTATTCGTGCCGGCCGATTTCGAGGCCGGACCGGTTCAGGATGCTCTGGGACAGGCCGGGTTCGACTGGGCGCAGCCGGCGATGTTCTGCTGGACGGGCGTGGCCCCCTATCTGACGGCACCGGCGATCGAGTCGGGGTTGCGCACGATCGCGGCGGCCGCTCCCGGGTCCGAGGTGGTGTTCTCCTATCGAGCCGAGGACTGCGCGCTCGACGATGTGGGGAGGGAATTCGCCCGTATCTACACGCCGATCGCGGCTTCGGTCGGCGAACCGCTGCAGCCCGGCTGGCCGGTATCCGAGATCGAGCGGCTGATCGACCGATGCGGACTGAAGGTCGTGGACCATCCCACACATGCGGACCTCCTGCAGCGGTACTTCGCCGGCCGCACCGATGGCCTGCGGCCCTATACCTTCGAGACACTCGTGGCCGCACAGGTCACCTGAGCGGGCCAGGCATGCCGGACCAGATGATGCTGTAGCATTAGAACATGCGTTCGAACGGAGCTTACGAAGAGCAGCTCAGCGCCCTGGAGGGTGCGCTGGCTGGACTGCGGGGCCTCGATGTGGCGCGGGGTAGCGAGGAGGAGCTGTCGGATCTGCTGGATCGACTGGAGGCTGCCGCGCGGATGCTGGCGGGGTTGATCGCACGGGTGGCGTATCGGTTACGACAGTTGCGCGAACCGATCTGATTCACCGCCGCAATGTGGGCGGATCGATCGCCAGCAGCGTGTGTAAGGCGGTTTCGCCGTCGGCGGTGACGCGGACGGCGCGACCACTGCCGACGCGGGTGATCCAGCCGCGTTCGAGCAGGCGACGACAGATCTGCGCACCCGCGGTACCACCGAGATGGGTGCGCCGTTCGGTCCAGTCGAGACAGGGCCGGGCGAGCGGGCGGCGCGTCCCGCGCAAGTCGGTGGGCGCGACGCCCAGCGGGCCGGTGAGCCAGGACAGCCCGGCTTCGGTGAGGGCGAAGCCGGCGTCCTGGTCGAGCAGCCCGCGCTCGGTCATCGCGTCGGTGATCGCGACCCCGAGGCGTCCGGCCAGATGGTCGTAGCAGGTCCGGCCGCGCGCCAAAGCTGTTGCGACAGTGGCGGTTCGCAAATTGGTCACGGCCGGGCGCGACGGCTCGAGCTGGGTGACCATCGTCTCCAGCAGCTCGGCGACCTGCGGCCCGGCCAATTGCACGTAGCGATGCCTGCCCTGACGCCGTTCGACCAGCAAGCCGCCGTCGAGCAGCCGGTTCAAATGTTCGGTCGCGGTGGACGCGGCCACTCCTGTGTGCCGGGCGAGCTCACCCGCGGTCCACGCCCGTCCGTCGACCAGCGCCAGGCACATATCGGCGCGGGTCCGGTCGGCGAGCAAGGCGGCGAGACCGGCCAGTTCGGCTCCTCGGGATGACACCACCCCATCATGGCGCGCCATCGTTTCGGCGGCGACCGAAATGTCGCGGGGATACGGTCACGCCATGATTCGGACACCTCCCATGCTCACCGACCCCGATCTGGTGCGGCAGACCTTGATCGACGCGCCGGTGCCGGTCGCACCACAGGTGGACGCACCGATCGGTGTCGCGTGGTTGCGCGCACACGTGCCCCGGTTCCGCGAAGGTGCCGAGCATCGACGTCTGCGCGCGCTGGTCGAGGCCGAGCTCGACCGCCTCTCCCCCGCCGACCTGCGCGCACGAGCTCGGGCGGCGGGCGGCGCCCTGCCGCATATCCGAGCTTTGGCGGAAGCGCTTGGACTGCAAGGTATCTCAGAGGAAGCGGTGGCGTTGGTCGCCGCCCACTATCAACCGCACGAGCCGGACGACGCCGCCGCCGATGCGGCGGTCGCGGAATTGATCGCCGCCTGCGGCGGCGTGCCCGACGACGCGACGGCGACGCGAATCTGCCTGCTGGTACAGGCCTGTGCCGCGACTTCCGCCCTCATTGGCCACGTCCGGGAGTTGGACCCGCACGGCAGCGCGGAGGAGCGCATCGCCCGCACCATGGACGGACATCCGCCGCTGCGTTCGACCCGCCGGGTGGTCGACGGCGAACTGGTCGAACTCGACATGCGCCACCCGGGACTGGGTTTCGGCGCCGGCCCGCACGCCTGTCCGGGCCGGGCGCACGCCGTCGCACTCGCCGCAGGCATCATCGAGGGATCCGCATGAACAAGACCGAGACCTTCCACCGACTGCACCACGGCGACGAGCCGTTGGTGCTGCCGAACGCCTGGGACTTCGGTTCCGCGGCTCTGCTTGCCGCCGAAGGGTTTCCGGCGATCGGCAGCACCAGCCTCGGTGTCGCGGTCGCGGCGGGCCTGCCGGACGGTACCGGCGTCACCGCCGCGGCCACCATGGCGCTCGCCCGGCTACTCGCCCGGCTACCGGTGCCGGTGACCGTCGACATCGAAGGGGGTTTCAGCGAAAGCCCCACGGCGGTGGGCGAATACGTCGCGCAACTGGCCGAGATCGGGATCGCCGGAATCAATGTGGAGGACGGCCGCGCCGAAAACGCGCTGGCCGCACCGGAACACCAGGCCGCGGTGATCGCGGCGATCAAAGCGCACGCGCCCGAGCTCTTCGTCAACGCGCGCGTCGATACACACTGGTTGCGTCTGGACGCCGACAGCACGCTCGACCGGGCCGCGCGGTATACCGCCGCGGGTGCCGACGGCATCTTCGTCCCCGGCCTCACCGATCCCGCCGCGATCGAACGGCTCGTCGCCGCCGTCCCGCTGCCCGTCAACATCCTCTATTCGCCGACCGGACCTTCCCTGGCGACCCTCGCCGCCCTCGGCGTACGCCGGGTCAGTACCGGTTCACTGCTGTACCGCACCGCACTGGCCGCAGCCGTCGACGCCGCCCGAGCGGTCCGCGCCGACACTCCCCTGCCCACCGCGGCCCCGCCCTACGATCGGATCCAAGCCCTCACCCAGTGAGATCGCCCGAACGCCGAGAGTCTCTGCACCGCAATCCACTTGCCCGCATCACGCGATCGCAGCCATCGAGTCGACGGACGGGCGCGGCACCGCCGTGCTCGACAACCGCGCCCGGCCGCCATCGCGTCGATCTACGCCAGCGGCTCGACTCCGAGTAGTCAACCGCGCATATCGGACAGTCGGAGGGCCCATGGTGTCTACCATTGAAGCCAGCGGCCGACGGCCGAAAGGGGCTCGCGATGTTCGAGAAATTCTCCGATCACGCTCGGCGAGTGGTGGTGTTCTCGCAGGAAGCCGCCCGTGATCTGCACCATGACTACATCGGCGCCGAGCACATGCTGCTCGCCGTCCTCGACCTGTGTGAGCGCGAACCGACCCTCGGTGCCGCCGAGGCTCTGGCGCAGCTCGGCATCGAACCGAAGACGGCGCTGGCCCGGATCGCACTGCCACCGGGCCCCGGCGACCTCAACGTGTCCGGTTACATTCCGTTCACCAAACAGGCCAGGAAGGTGCTGGAGAACAGCCTGCGTGAAGCGCAGGCGCTCGACGACGCCCATATCGGACCGAGCCATCTGCTCCTGGCCTTGACCAGCGCGGCCGCCGCCGATCCCGAAACGCCCATCGGCACCGCCATCGCGGCCCTGGAGCTTTCGCACGAGAACCTCCGCGCGGCGCTGCGAGCCGGCACCGCGGCGCGGGCCGCCGCCTCGGTGACGCCGCAGTTCGCACCGCAGGCGATCAAGGCATTGGCGGTCGCCAAGGTGCACGCCCAGCAATCCGGCAGCAGCACAGTCGATCTCGGACACCTGCTGCTCGGCCTGCTCGCACTGGACGACGACGTGGTGCGCCCGGCCTTCGATGCACTCGAGGTGGATCGCGGCCGGCTCGCCGACGAAGTGCTCGGCAGGCTGCCGCGCCGCGAATGACGCGGTTCTAGTGTTTCTGCACCACCCGCTCGCCCTGCCCCGGCTTCCAGATCGTGATGTCCAGGTGATCGTCGATCACCTGCACCGTGGAGGCACTGCTCAGGTCGGCGATGTAGAAGTGGTCGAACTTCTGGCCGCGGATATCGAACCCGGATTCGTCGAACAGGTGCTGGGCGAACCGCTCGTGCAGCTGCGGGTCGGGTAGATCGACGACGGTGCCGAACAGTTTGGCGTCACCGTCGCTGACCTGGGTGTCGACCGTGGCGGTATGCAGGCAGAAGCGCGGATCACGCGCCAGGTCGAGGAATTTCGTCGTGCCCGGCATCCCCGAGATCACCAGATTGCCCTCGAAGAACCGCGGTTCCACCGGGCTGATCCGCGGGAACCCGTCCGAGCGGAGCGTGCCCAGCATGCACAGGTTGCCGGTCGCGGTGTGCCGGCGCACGAACAGTTCGGCGATATGCGGTGCTTCTTCGGCGAAATCACTCCAAGTGGTCATGCGCTGGACTGTACTGGCAATTCTTGCCACCTTCTGTCAACTTTTCCGGTTAGTCTCGAAACCATGCGCGCGAGTCGATTGGTGCAACTGCTGCTGCTGTTGCAGACCAGGGGGCGATCGACCGCCGGTGCACTCGCCGAGGAGCTCGAGGTATCGGTGCGCACGGTCTACCGGGATATCGAGGCGCTGTCCGCGGCGGGCGTGCCGGTATACAGCGAGCCGGGCCGGGCGGGCGGCGTGCAACTGGTGGACGGCTACCGAACCCGGCTCACCGGGTTGACCACCGACGAGGCCGACGCCGTGCTGCTCACCGGATTACCCGGCGCGGCAGCCGATCTCGGCCTCGGTACCGTGCTCGCGACCGCACAGCTCAAGGTTCTCGCCGCGCTGCCACCCGAATTACGCGGCCGCGCAACCAGAATCGCCGAGCGTATCCACCTCGACGCCCCGGGCTGGTTCCGCCGACCCGACGAAACACCCACCCTCAACACCGTCGCCGACGCGCTCTGGCACGACCGCCGCCTGCACCTGCACTACGGCCGCAGGGACAAGGTGGTCGAGCGCCTGCTGGACCCGCTCGGCCTGGTCATGAAGGCGGGCACCTGGTATCTCGTCGCCCGCGACGGCGCCGCGATCCGCTCCTACCGGGTCAGCCGGATCGTCTCGGCCGAACCGAACGGCGAAACCTTCACCAGGCCGGACGATTTCGATCTGTCCGCGCATTGGTCCGCAGCGGCGGACGATTTCGCGCAATCGATGCTGCGGGTCCGGTCCCGCTGCCGGATGGCCGCGACCCACCTGCGCCTGCTGGGCCTGTGGCACGAGCCCGCGGCGGTCGCGGAGGCGCTGGCGTCGGCGACCGAACCCGATACT
The DNA here is from genome assembly GCF_001613425.1 of Nocardia vulneris. Lineage (GTDB taxonomy): Bacteria > Actinomycetota > Actinomycetes > Mycobacteriales > Mycobacteriaceae > Nocardia > Nocardia vulneris. Next base: position 58,354 of record NZ_BDCI01000018.1, read on the forward strand.
GCGGGCTGGGTCGAACTGACCCTGGCCTCGGAAGCCTGGGACGTTCTCGCGCACGCCATCCTGCCGCTCGGCGAGTTCATCGAGGTGCTGGAACCGCCCGAACTGCGCGCGCGGCTGGCCGAGACCGCCGCCCGTATGCACGCCCGCTACCATCCGGCTTAGGACCGTAACGTTCCTAAGTCGATGGCAGGGTGAAGCAATGTTGGAGACGTCGGCACGGCTGCTGAAACTGCTGGCCCTGTTGCAGACGCACCGGGATTGGACCGGGGCGGAACTCGCGCAGCGGCTCGGCGTCACCGGGCGCACGGTGCGCCGCGATGTCGAGCGGCTGCGGGAACTCGGCTATCCGGTGGACGCGACGCAAGGCACCGGGGGCTATCGGCTCGGCGCGGGCGCGGCACTGCCGCCGCTGCTGCTCGACGACGAGGAGGCCGTCGCGGTGGCGGTGGGGCTGCGCAGTGCCTCGGACGGGACAGTGGCGGGCATCGAGGAGTCTTCGCTGCGCGCGCTCACCAAACTGGAGCAGGTGCTGCCGCCGCGACTGCGGCATCGGGTGCGCACTTTGCGCGCGGCCACCGTACGGGTCGGGGCGCCCGGCGCGGCGGTGCGGCCGGAGACCTTGATGGCGGTCGCGGAGGCCTGCCAGCGGCACGAAGGTCTCCGCTTCGACTACCGCGCGCACGACGGCACGACGACCCTGCGCAAGGTGGAACCGCACAGCCTGGTGCATTTCAGTCGCCGCTGGTATCTGGTGGCGTGGGACATCGATCGGGCCGACTGGCGCACCTTCCGCGCCGACCGCCTCACCCCGCGCATCCCGACCGGTCCCCGCTTCACCCCGCGTGAACCGCCGGAAGGCGATGTGGCCGAGTATCTTTCGCGGCAGTTGTCCACGAACTCCTGGCCGTGCCGGGCGACCGTCCTGCTGCACCTCTCCGCGGCGGCCGCGGCGGATCACATCTGGCCGGGTATGGGCGTGCTGGAACCGGTGGACGCCGAGTCCTGCCGCCTGCTCGTCGGCGCCGAAACCCCTGCCGACCTGGTCTGGATGATCACCTCGAGCAATCTGGACTTCACACTGCTCAGCGGCCCACCGGAACTGGTCACCGCGTTGCGCACCCAGGCCGCGCGCTGCACCGACGCACTGCGTGATTTTCCCGGTTAGCCGGGTCAGCAGGTCCAATCGAGCACGGGGGCAAACGATTTCGTCTGCACCGCGGCGGGCGTCAGCCGCAGCAGCAGGTTGCGCGCGAATACCGCAGGCGCCGAGGACAGTTGAGCGACGGTGCCGACCCGGCGCGAGCGTGTGACGATCATCTGGGTGCGCGGCCTGCGTTCACGGTCGTACCGGGCGAGGCCGGTATCCGCGGCGGCGACGCGGGCCAGGATCACCGCGTCCTCCAGCGCCTGGCAGGCGCCCTGACCGAGGTTGGGGGTCATGGCGTGTGCGGCGTCACCGAGCAATGCGATGCGGCCCGCGACAAAGGTCGGCAGCGCGGGCAGGTCGTAGAGATCATGCTTCAGCACAGCGGATTCCGTTGCGGCCGCGAGCAGTTCTGGAATCGGCGCGTGCCAGTCGCCGAATCGGCGGCGCAGTTCGGCGAGTCCGCCGCCCGGTGCACCCGCAGGCATATCGGCGGTGGCGAAACAGTAGACCCGGCCATCGGCCAGCGCCCCGTAGCCGAAACGTTCACCGCGCCCCCAGGTTTCGGCCATCCCCGCGATCGGCTCAGCCGGCGTCACTACCACCCGCCACGCGGTGTAGCCGCTGTAGCGTGGCGCGACGTCACCACACACCGCGCGCCGCACCACGCTGCGAATTCCGTCCGCGCCGACGACCAGATCGCCCGTCGAAGTGCCCGCGTCGTGCATCACGGTGCCGTCGGGACGCGCCTCACTGACCGAAATGCCGGTGCGCAGCACTTTTTCGGGTAGCTCGGCACGCAGGAGATCGAGCAGGTCGGCGCGATGCAGCATGATCGGGCTGCCGTAGCGCGCCCGGATCGCCGCGCTGTCCACCCGCGAGAGCCAGGCTCCCCGGCTGTCCCGGATCCCGGCCGAACCCCCTTCGACCGCCCGGGATCGCACCTGCGCGCCCAGGCCCAGCGCATCGAGCGCACGAAGGGCATTGGGCCAGAGCGAAAGTCCCGCGCCGACCTCGGTGATCGCGGCGGCTCGTTCGAGCACCTCGACCTCCCACCCTTGCCGAGTGAACGCGACCGCGGTCGCCAGTCCCCCGATACCACCGCCGACAATGATCACCTTTGCCATCGCCCGACTCCTCCCGCTATCAGCTGACGACAAAGTTACTACATATGTAGTCCATGGACTACATATGTAGTAGAACTCACTACCGATGTAGTATCGCGGCGTGCCTACGAAGCGGGAAATCGTTCTGGATGCCGCGATCGAACTGCTGGGATCGCGGGGTTCGCGCGCGCTCACCCACCGCGCGGTCGACGAGGCGGCCGGCATGCCCTCCGGCTCGACCTCGAACTATTTCCGCTCGCGCGACGCCCTGCTCTCCGGTCTGGCCGCACGCCTGGAAGAGCGCGACTACGCCGACTGGGACGCGCTGAGCCGGGTGCCGGCGCCGAGCACCCTCGACCAGCTCATCGACAGCCTCGCGCTGTTCGTCACGCATGCGATCACGACCGACCGCACCCGCACCCTCGCCAGGTACGCCCTGTTCCTGGAGGCACAAGGCTCCCCGGCCGCGCAGGCCGCGGTGCGGCGCGGAAACGAACGACTGACCGACTGGATTCGCACCATGCTCCGCAACGTCGACGCGGGGCCGGACGTGGCGAAGCTGCTCGTCGACTGTCTCGACGGCGTGGTGCTGCACCAGTTGGCCGGCCCCGCAACGGAGTTCGACGCCCAGCGGGCGGTGGACCGGTTGGTCCGCGGGCTGCTGCTCAGCTGACGATGGCGAACAGCACCGCGGCAACCGCGAAACTCACCACCGAGAGGATCGTTTCGAGGACGGTCCAGGTCTGCAGCGTCTGCTTGACGGTCAGGTTGAAGAACTTCGCGATGATCCAGAAACCACCGTCGTTGACGTGGCTGAGGATGATCGAGCCCGCGGCGATCGCCATGGCGATCAACGCGATCGACATCTGCGAGTAGCCGTGATCGGTCACCAACGGCGCGACGATACCGCCGGTGGTGACGATGGCGACCGTCGCCGAGCCCTGCGCGATGCGCAGACCACAGCTGATGATGTAGGCGAGCACGATCACCGGCAGCCCGGCCGCGGACATGGTGTCGGCCAGCGCGGTGCCGATTCCGGTGGCGGAGATGACCTTTCCGAAGAACGCGCCCGCACCCACCACCAGCAGCAGCATGCCGACCGGTCGCAGCGATTCGGCGGTGAGCTCGCTGAGCTCCTGCACGGTGGAGCCGCGGCGCACGCCGAGCACATAGAACGCGATGAGCACCGCGATCAGCAGCGCGACGGCGGGCGTGCCGAAGAAGGTCAGCACCTGCAACAGCTGAGAGTCCTTGTCCAGCAGCTGGGTACCGAAGGTGGCGCCGAGGATCAGCACCAGCGGGATCGCGATGATCGCGCCGATCAGACCCACCGACGGCGGCGTGGCCGTCACGGTCCTGGTGGCCGTGCCGGTGCCGCCGCCGGTGCCGTCGGAAATCCGCTCCCCCTCATCGGGAGCGGTTTCCTTCTCCTTGGTGACCAGGAACTCCTCCGGCACCTCGACATGCACGCGCTTGCCGATGTAGCTACCCCAGACGATGCCCGCCGCGACGAAACCCGGTATACCGCAGACGAATCCCATCAGGATCAGCCAGCCGAGGCTCACTCCGAGCAGGCCGCCCAGCGCCACCGGCCCCGGGTGCGGCGGCAGGAACGCGTGCGTCATCGACAGACCCGCCAGCATCGGCATTGCGTACAGCACCAGCGAGCGCCCGCCGCGTTTGGCCGCCACATAGATCAGCGGCGCCAGCACGAAGATGCCGATATCGAAGAAGACCGGGATACCGAAGATGAGCCCGAGCAGGCCCATCGCGAACGGGGCGCCCTTCTCGCCGAACAGGTTCAGCAGCTTGCCGGTGAGCACGTCGGCGCCGCCGGAGCGTTCCAGGATCGCGCCGAGCACCGTGCCGAGCCCGATGATGACGGCGATATGCCCGAGGATGCCGCCGAATCCGGTCTCCAGCAGGGAATCACCGGCTTTGATCGCCGTGCCGACGATCTTCGACACCGGCAGGCCGGCGGCCAGCGCCAACCCGAGCCCGGTGAGCAGCAGCGCGATGAACGGCTCCAGCTTGACCTTGATGATGGCGAACAGCAGCACTGCGATCGCGAGCCCGCAGAGCACGAGCAGCCCCGGGGTACTGGTGCGCAGCCAATCTACGGTGGCGCCCATGGGTAGACCTCTCAATTCATGGATCGAACGAACGACGCCGCGCGGTCGGCGATTTCGGTCCACCGGCCCGCCGCGACATCGGAAGGGGCAACGACGTCGGTGCCTGCCGTGACGGCGACTGCGCCCGCGGCCAGGAATTCGGCGGCGTTGCCCGCGTTGACGCCACCCGACGGGATGAGCGCAACATCTGGAAACGGACCACGCAGGTCCTTCAGGTAGCCGGGCCCGAGAGCCCGCGCGGGGAAGATCTTCACCGCGGCCGCGCCGAGATCGAGCGCGGTGAGCACCTCGCTCGGCGTGAAAGCGCCCATCACGACCGGAATGTCGTGCTGCGCGGCCACCTCGGCGACCTCGATGCGCAGACCCGGCGTGACCAGGAACTGCGCACCACTGTCGATCGCGGCCTTGGCCTGTTCCCCGGTGAGCACGGTCCCGATACCGAGTACCGCGTGCGCGGCGGACCGAGCGGCCGCGAGATAGCCCAGCACACCCGGCGTGGTGAACGTGAGTTCCAGCGCCCGGATGCCGGACGACGCCAGCGCTTCGGCCAGCGCCACCGGATCGGGAATCTCCGGCGCGCGAACCACACTCAGTACCCGGTCGGCCCGGATGGCCGCCATGGCGGTAGTGCTCGAGGTCATCAGACTGTCTCCTTTCGCGCGGCGTCCATGCGCAGCGCCCGCCCGGCGAGCGTGCCGGTGGGTGCGCCGTCGTCGATGGCGAAGCGCCCGTTGACGAGCACGTGCGTGATGCCGCGCGCCTGCTGTTTGGGTTCGTCGAAGGTGGCCGTATCGATCACCGAGGCCGGATCGAACACGACGAGATCCGCGGCGTACCCGGTGGATACGAGACCGCGGTCGCGCAGCCGCAGGCGTTGCGCGGGCCGGCCGGTCAGGTGGTGCACGCAGTCCTCCAGCTCCAGCACGCCGAGTTCGCGCACATACCGGCCGAGGTAACGCGGGAAGGTGCCCCAGGCACGCGGGTGCGGCCGGGCGGGCGCGAGCAGCGCGTCACTGCCGCCCATGTGCCCGGGATGCACCATGATCGCGCGCACGTTCTCCTCGTGCCCGACATGCTGCAGAATGCCGGTCGCGAGCTGATCGCGTTGCAGCAGTTCGAAGAACATCTCGACCGGGGCCACCGCGCGTTCGGCGGCGATCTCGTCGATCCGTTTGCCGACGTACTCGTCGAGGTCCGCGTTGCCGACCCCGCTGATCTGGATGGTCTCCCATTCGACGGTCACGCCGTGACAGCCGTCGGACCCGTGCACGTCGACATCCTGGGCGATGCGCGCCCGGGTCGCCGGATCCTCGAGCCGGGCCAGCGCCGCGTCCGGACCGCCGGACATCGCCCAGCTCGGCAGCAGCGCCGACAGCGTTGTCGCGCCGGGCAGATAGGGGTAGGTGTCCAAGGTGATGTCGCAGCCTTCGGCCCTGGCTTCGTCGATCAGCGCCAGGAACTCCGGTGCGCGCCCGCGGTTCACGTGGAAGTTCATCGTGGCGTGCGTGAGGTGCAACGCGCAGCCGGTGCGCCGGGCGAGGCCGATCATCTCCGCGTACGCCTCGAGCGCGCCCGCACCGTAGGAGCGGGTGTGCGGTGCGTAGAAGCCGCCGAACTCCGCGACCACCTCACACAGAGCGGCCAATTCGCCGGTGTCGGCATACATTCCGGGTGTGTAGGTGAGCCCGCTCGACATGCCGACCGCGCCGTCCCGCAATCCTTGCGCGAGCAGCTCCTGCATGCGGCGGATCTCGTCCGCGGTCGCGCGACGTTGCTCCGCGCCGACCACCAGCAGTCGCAGCGTGCCCTGCGGCACGAGATAGGCGGCGTTGGGCGTGATTCCGCGATCGAGGCGGTCCAGGTACTCGGCCACGGTGCGCCAGGAGAAGTCGAGATCCGCGGGATTGCCGTTCCACCCGGCGATCTGGCGGCGCACCACATCGAGGGTGACGTCGTCGATCGGGGCGTAGGACAGCCCGTCCTGACCGATCACCTCGGTGGTCACACCCTGGCTGATCTTGGCGAAATGCCCTGGCTCGGTGAGCAGATGCAGATCCGAGTGCGCGTGCATGTCGATGAAGCCGGGACACAGCACGGCACCCGGTCCGGTCTCGACGACCCGGCCGGCCTCGGCGAACGAGCCGGGGGCGGTGATCTGGGTGATGCGACCGTCGGCGACGCGCACGTCGCCGCGGAAGCGCGGCAGGCCGGTGCCGTCGATGATGTCGATCTCGCGAAAAAGTATGTCCGTCATGGCGTCCGGCTCGTCAGAAGAAGGTGTGCAGGAAGTCGACCACGCGCGGCGCCGCGGCATCCGCGTCGTCGATCACCGGGACGAGCCGCCACTTGTCGAACGCGGTGCACGGGTGCGAGAGCCCGAACCGCACGACGGTGCCGATCGGCAGGTCCGCGCCCTCGGGCAGGCGCAGGAACAGGTGCTGGTCGTTGAGCGCCGACGTCCGTGCCGCCGGGTCGATCGGCGTATCTTCCGGTCCCGCAACGCGTTGCGGGACCGGAAGACCCTCATCGAAGGGCAGATCACGTTTGCCCGCGTCCAGCAAAGCCAGTCCCGACTCCGGACGGGAGATGGTGCGCGCCCAGCCGTGCATGGCCGAGCGCAGCGGCTTGTCGCTACGCTCCGCCGCCAGCGGCGAGATGCCCGCATAGAAGCCGTCGTCGTGGATCAGGTACGCGCCGGAGCGCAGCACGACGGTGGTCGGCACACCCTGTGCGCCTTGCTCGTCGGCCGATCCGGCCAGTCGCTCCACCACCAGGTCGGGGTAGGCGCTGCCGCCCGCGGTGATGATCGCCTCGCCCGGATAGCCTCCGGCGGCGGCGATTTCGCGGTGCAGTCGGGCCAGCTCGTCCAGGTAGTGCCGCACGGTGTGCACGGCTTCGGGAGTGCGATCGTGCGCGAGCGCGCCTTCGTAGCCGCCGACCCCGCCCAGCGTCAGCCGCCGCGCGTCGGCGATGGCGGCCGCGATGGCGTGCGACTGCTCGACCGTGCGCGCACCCGTACGGCCGTGCGGCCCACCGAGTTCGACCAGCACTCGAACTCGTGCGGTGCCGGGCGCGGTACTCAGGTGCCGGTCCATCAGGGCGACCGTCTCGACGCTGTCCGCCCAGCAGACGAACTCGAACGCCGGATCGTTCGCCAATTCCTCGGCCACCCAGTGCAATCCGACCGGATCGACGAGTGCGTTGGCCAGCAGGATCCGGCGCACGCCGAAGGAACGGGCGACCTGGACCTGCCAGATGGTCGCCAGGGTGATGCCCCAGCAGCCCGCGGCGAGCTGTTGCGCCCACAGCTGCGGCGCCATCGTCGTCTTGCCGTGCGGCGCGAGTTGCACGCCCGCCGCGCTCACCCAGTCGGCCATCAGGGCGAGGTTCGACTCGACAGCCGACCGATCGATGGTCAGCACCGGGGTTTCGAGTTGCGCGAGCGTCGGTGCGGTGGCGAGGAATTCGCGCACGGTGCGCCCCCAGGCGGCGGGCGGCAGCCCTTTGTGCTCGGGACCGAGCCTCCGGTCTTCGAGTGCTGCTACGACGTCGTCGTCGATCACCACGGCGTTCCTTCCCGCGAATTCCCGCATCAATCTACATAGCTTCTCGCTATTGCATATTCTGCAATGCTTGTTGCGCATCGTGTTTCGTGTGGTTATTCTGCACGGGATGGCCTCTGGCCGCAAGCACAGGAAGGAGATCGGTGTGACGTGGCCTACGTCGACCCGCCCACGAGCGGTGACCGTCGGCGAGGGACTCGCTGTGCTCGTGGCACAGCCGGGTCCGCTGGAAGAGTCGGACACCTTCGAGCGGACCGCGGGCGGCGCCGAAGCGAACGTGGCCACCGTGCTGCCGCAACTGGGGGTCGACACCGCCTGGCTGTCGCGGATCGGCAGCGACGGCTTCGGCCGCTACCTGATCGCCCATCTCGCGGCGCGCGGCGTCGACGTGTCGGCGGTCGTCACCGATCCGACCCGGCCGACCGCGGTGTACGTCAAGGAGCGCGGCAGTGGTTCCGGTAGGGCGACCGACCTCGCCGAGCGTGCCAGCCGCATGCTGTACTACCGCACCGGCTCCGCGGCCAGCGCGATGTCGCCCGCCGACCTCGACGCGACCGCCGCCGCCCGCCTGCTCGCCGACTGCGGTCTGGTGCATTTCACCGGGATCACCACGGCGCTGTCCGAGTCGACGACCGGGCTCACCGAGGCTTTGCTCGCCCTCCCCCGCAACGGCCGGCTGGTGAGTTTCGACCTCAACTTCCGTCCCGCACTGTGGGCGCAGCGCCTCGATCAGGCCGCGGCGGTGCTCGCGCGGCACGTCCGCGGCAGCGACGTGGTGTTCCTGGGCGCCGACGAGGCCGCCGCCGTCTTCGGCACCGGCGATCCCGACGCACTGCGCGTCCTGTTCCCAGAGCCCGCCCAGCTCATCGTCAAGAACGACGAGCACACCGTCACCGGATTCGCGGGGGCCGAGCGTGTCGAGGTGCCCGCGCTCGAACTCGAGGTCACCGAGCGGATCGGCGCGGGCGACGCGTTCGCGGGCGGCTACCTCGCGGCCCTGCTGCACGGCAGGCCGCTGGACCAGCGGCTGCGCTTCGGGCACCTGTGCGCCGCCGCCGCACTCACCGGCACCGGCGACGGCGCCGAGCTGCCCCACCCCTCGGTCCTGGAACGCCTCGCCGCCCTGGACGAAAAAGGTTGGGCCGAACTGCATTACAACGAGACCGTCATCGAGAATGTGGTCCTGTGAACCACCCTAGAGTCTGTGAGACGCCGTCATGAGTCAGAGTTTGTCGCGTGCCTTGACCATTCTGGTTGCGCTCGGCGAGGATTCGCGGTCGCTGGACCAGCTGGCCACCCAGCTCGGCGTGCACAAGTCGACCGTGCTGCGGTTACTCCAGACGATGGAGGCGCAACGCTTCGTCACCCACGACAGCCAGCACCGCTACGTGCTGGGGTCGCGGCTGTTCGAACTCGCCAACCGCACCTTGGAACAGCGCGACGTGCGCACCCTGGCGCGGCCGCACCTGAGCGCGTTGAACGCCGACACCCGACAGACCATCCACCTCGCCACCTACGAATCCGGTGAGGTCGTCTACATCGACAAGCTCGACGCCACCCAGAGCGTGCGGATGTACTCCCGGGTCGGCAGGCCCGCGCCGCTGCACTGCACCGCCGTCGGCAAGGTGCTCATCTCGTCGCTGCCCCGCGCCGAATGGCGGGTGATCGCCGAGAAACTCGACTATCACCCGTTCACCGAACGCACCATCCGCACCCCCGAGCGCTACCTGATCGAACTGGAAAAGGTTGCCGCCCTGGGCTATGCGGAAGACCACGAAGAACACGAGAGCTTCGTCAACTGCATCGGCGTGCCCGTGCGCAACGGTACCGGGGCGGTCGTCGCCGCGGTCTCGATGTCGGTGCCGGACATGCTCCTCGACCACGACCAGGTACTGGCCGAACTGCCGCGTGTGCGCGCGGCCGCCGACGCCATCTCCGCCGAACTCGGCTGGGCACCCAGCCGCACCCCCACCGCAACGAAAGGCTGACCGTTCCATGAGTGACAAGATCGCCGTCCGCACCACCGATGCGCCCGCACCCGCACACACCTTCTCCCAGGGCGTGCGCAAGGGGCCGTTCGTGCAGGTCTCTGGACAGGGTCCGGTGGACCCGGCCAGCAACGAATATCTGTTCCCCGGCGACGTTGCGGCACAGACGATCCGGACGCTGCAGAACGTGAAAGCGATCATCGACGCGAGCGGTGCGACGTTCGATGACGTGGTCATGTTGCGCGTCTACCTGACCACCCGCGACGACTTCGCCGCGATGAACGAGGCCTACGGCGAATTCGTCACCGCCAACACCACCGGCGACGTCCTCCCCAGCCGCACCACCGTCTTCACCGGTCTCCCCCGCGCCGAAATGCTGGTCGAGATCGACGCCATCGCCATCGTCACCGAATAGGTCCGTCGGTCCGGCTCGACCAGCTCCCTCGCCGGTCGAGCCGGACCCGGCCCACGGCCCGTGGAGCTGTGGAACACGCTCGGCCCCGGATATTCTCGGTCGCCGACCCGACCGGTCCGACCCGCTCGTGCGGCGGGTCGGGCCGGTCCGGCCCTCAGGCTTCCGTGGGGGACCCGCTGCCTGGGGAGGCAGCCTCCTTAGGGTCGCCGGGGGAAGCCGGCTTTGGGGATGCGGGAGCCGCGGCCTTTTTGGCGGGGGTCTTCTTTGCTGCGGCGGTCTTTTTCGCTGCCGCGGTCTTCTTCGCTGCACCAGTCGATTTGGCCGCACCCGCGGACTTGGTCGCACCGGTGGTCTTGGCGGCAGGGGTTGTCTTTGCCGCACTTGCCGACGTGGACTTCTTTGCCGCAGTGGTCTTCTTCGCTGCGGCAGTCTTCTTGGCCGCACCGGTCGACTTCGCCGCACCGGCCGACTTGGTTGCCGCCGCCGACTCGGACGCTGCCGCCGACTTCGCCGCCGCTGCCACGGCTCCAGCGGACTCGGACACGGTGGGTGCCGCGGAATCGCCGGTTGCGGCCACCGATGTGGCGGCACCTGTCGCGGTCGCCGACTTCGTCGCTGTCTTCTTCGCTGCGGCAGTCTTTTTGGCCGGGGTCGCCTTCCGTGCAGTTCCCGTCGCCGTGGTCTTCTTCGCCGCCGCGGCCTTGCGTGGGGCACGCCCACCCGCGGTCTTCTTCGCCGCCGCACCACCGGCCGCCGCAGCGGCACCACCGGCCACGGCAGCTGCCTCAGAAGTACCGGAAACATCCGTCCCCGTGGCCTTTTCAGCGCCATCGGCTTCCGCGAACGATTCCGCGACCACAGCCGCACCGGGCTCAGTCGCCGCGTTACCGGTCACCGCGACAGATTCCGCCGCGACGTGCGGGTCGGTACCAGCGGCCGACGTCGAAACGGACTCGGCCGGAGCACCCACCTCCGCAGCGTCCACCGCGTTGTGCTCGGTGGCAATTCCGGTGGATGCCGCCGAAGCCGACTCGGCGACAGCAGCTTCAGCCGCATCGGTGGCGGTGCCGGTCTCAGCGACGCCGACCCCGTTCTCCGCCACATCGGGCTCAGCCACGGTGGCCGAACCAGTTTCCGTCGCAACCTCTTCGGCGGGCTCAGCCACGACGGCAGTCGCAGCCGACTCGGCCGAGCTCGCACCATTCTCCACCCCAACCGTGGACGACGCAGTCACTGCCACATCAGGCCCGGCGGTGCCGTTGGCCGACACACGTTCGGTGACAGCTGCTTCGGGTGCGACGGCTACGGTTTCCGTCGACTCGGCAGCGGAAGCCGCAGCCGCCGAAACGTCTTCGACAGCAGGCTCGAGACCCGTTTCAGACTCCGGCTCCGCCGGGGCGAGGTCGATGTCCGAGGTCGCTTCGGTGGTGGCAGTGCCATCAGCCGACACGTGTTCGGCGGCAGGGGCTTCCGGCTCGGCGGCGGCAGTGTCGACCGGGACGTCCTCGGCGAAGGCTTTTTCGAGTTTGGCGAGGGCGGCGGCTTTGGCCGAATCGACCTCGGGGACGACCTTTTCGGTCACGGCGGTCGATGCCTCGGTGGGCTGCACCTCGGCGACGGGCTCGTCCGCTGGGGCGGCATCCGCGTCCGGCACCACCGCGACCGAATCCGACTCGGCGTCACTCGCCGCCTGGACGACCGCCGCATCCTGTGCCGAATCCGCTTCGGCGACAGTCTCTTCCGCCGACAACGCGGCAACGTCCATCTCCTCTTCGGAGACGACGGCGGCGGCAGCGGCTTCGAGGGAGGGGAGTTCGCCGAGGTCGATGTCCTCGACCAGGCTGACGCCGGGGATCGCGTCGAGGAGCTGGCGGGTGTAGAGGTCGGACGGGGTGGAGAGGACCTTTTCGACCGGGCCCTGTTCGACGACCTTGCCGTTGCGCATGACGAGGACGTCGTGCGCGATGGCCCGCACGACCGCGAGGTCGTGCGAGATGAACAGGTAGCTGACGCCGAGCTGCTGCTGCAGCGCGGACAGCAGGGTCAAGATCTGATCCTGCACGAGCACGTCCAGCGCGGACACGGCTTCGTCGCAGACCACCAGCGGCGATCCGACGGCCAGCGCGCGGGCGATGGCCACGCGCTGGCGCTGCCCGCCGGACAGCTCGTTCGGATAGCGGTGCGCCACCGCCACGGGCAGCGCGACCTGCTCGAGCAGCTCGGCGACCCGCGCCCGCCGGGACGTGCGATCGCCGACCCCGAAGGCCCGCAGGGGCTCGGCGATCAGCTTCTCGACGGTCCACATCGGGTCGAGCGAGGCGTACGGATCTTGGAACACCGGCTGCATGGCACGCCGCGCGGCACGCAGTTGTGCGCCGCGCAGCCCGCCCAGTTCGGCGCCGTCCAAGCGCACGGTGCCCGCGGTCACCGGCACCAGGCCGAGCACCATCCGCGCGGTCGTGGTCTTACCCGACCCCGATTCGCCGACGATCGCCGTGGTGCGCCCGCGCTCGATCGTGAACGACACGTCGTCCACCGCTTTGAGCACCCCGCCGCGCCCGCGGATCCGGTACTCCTTGCTGATGTGCGAGACCTCCAGGATCGGAGAACTCTTGGCGGACTTGCCGGTTGGGGCGGCACCGCTGCGCGCGGCGGTCTCCCCGTCGGCGAGCGCGGCCGCCGGATCTTCGGCCGCCTCGTCCGTGTCCACGCTGCCGACTGCGACGCCCTCATCGCGCCGCGGTCCGATCAGCGCGGGCGCGGCCGCGACCAATCGCTGCGTGTACTCCTCTTGCGGTTCGGTCAGCACCTGCCGGGCCGGGCCGGTCTCGACGATCCGTCCGTCCGACATCACGATGACCCGGTCGGCCCGCTCGGCGGCCAGCCCGAGGTCGTGGGTCACCAGCAGCAGCGCGGTACCGAGTTCCTGGGTCAGTTTCTCCAGGTGGTCCAGGATCTGCCGCTGCACGGTCACGTCCAGGGCCGAGGTCGGCTCGTCGGCGATGAGCAGATCCGGCCGGCAGGCCAGGCCGATCGCGATCAGCGCGCGCTGGCGCATACCGCCGGAGAACTCGTGCGGGTACTGCCGGGCGCGGCGCGCGGGTTCGGGCAGCCCGGCTTGGCCGAGCAGTTCGATGGCCCGCCCCTTCGCCTCGCGGCGCGAGCAGAGCCGGTGTGCCAGCAGGGTTTCCGACACCTGGCGGCCGACCCGCGACACCGGGTTCAGGTTCGACATGGGGTCCTGCGGGACGAGGCCGATCTCGCGCCCGCGCAGCTGGCGTAGTCGCTTCTCGTCGGCGTGCGTGATGTCCTCGCCGCGCCACCGCAAGGTGCCGCCGGTGACCCGGCCCGCGCCGGGCAGCAGGCCCATGATCGCGTGTGCCAGTGTCGATTTCCCCGAGCCGGAGGCGCCGACCACGGCGACCCGCTCGCCCGGCTGGATGACCAGGTCCGCGCCGTGCACGGCGGTCGTGTCCCCGAAGGCCACGCGCAGCGCACTGACCTCGAGTAGTGGTTGTGTCATAGTCGTTTTCCCTCAGCGCCTTGTCTTCGGGTCGAGCGCGTCCCGCAGGGCGTCGCCGAAGAGGTTGAATCCCAAGCAGATGATCGCCAGTGCCACACCGGGGAAGATGCCGGGCCACGGCGTGCGGAGCAGGTACTGCTGCGCGTCCGACAGCATGATGCCCAGGCTGGGCGCGGGCGGTTTGATGCCGAGCCCGAGGAACGACAGGATCGCCTCACCGAGCACCGCGGTCGGCATGATCACCGTGGCCTGCACGATGATCGGCGCCAGCGAGTTGGGCAGGATGTGCTGGCCGAGGATGCGCAGCGGCCCGACGTGCATGGCCTGGGCGGCGAGCACGAAATCGGTTTCCTTGAGCCGCAATGTTTCCGCGCGCACCACCCGCATCATCACCGGCACCTGCGCGATGCCGAGCGCGATCGCCGCGTCGGTGAGCCCGCCGCCGTTGATGGCGGTGAGCCCCACCGCCAGGATGACGAACGGGAACGCGAGCAGCACGTCGGAGACGCGCGAGAGCACCATGTCGAACCCGCGCCAGTACCCGGCGAGCAGGCCGAACGGCACGCCGATGAGCACCGCGCACAGCACCGAGAGCACGCCGACCTCGAGCGAGGCGCGGGTGCCGTAGAGCACGCGGGAGAGGATGTCGCGGCCGAGATCGTCGGTGCCCAAAGCGAATCCGACGGTGCCGGGTTGCTGGAACGGGGTCGAGAAGTGCACCTCGGCGGGCGAGTACGGGGCGAGCAGCGGCGCGAACACGCCGACGAAGATCACGATCAGCAGCAGCACCGCGCCGACCATGCCGAGCGGGTTGCCCCACAGCTGGCGCAGCACGCGCCCGCGCACCGCGGTCAGCGGCGGTGTCGCCACGGCGGGCGCGGGCCCGGTGTCGGTGACGGTGGGGCGGGGTTCGGTGACTGTCATTGCGCCCTCCCGGACACTCGAACGCGGGGGTCGATCACCGTGTACAGCACGTCGACCAGCAGATTGATCACGATGTAGGCGGCGGCGATGACCAGCACGACCGCCTGGATCACCGGGTAGTCGCGGGTGAACACCGAGTCGAGGGTGAGCTTGCCCATGCCGGGCAGGCTGAAGATGCGTTCGGTGACCACCGCGCCCGCGATGAGCCCGCCGAGTTGCAGGCCGACGATGGTGGTCACCACGATCAGGCTGTTGCGCAGGCCGAAGCGGAAGATCACCGCGCCGCGGCCCAGGCCTTTGGCGCGCGCTGTGCGCACGAAGTCGGCGGTGAGGGTCTCCACCATGGACGAGCGGGTCTGGCGCTGCACCACCGCCGCGTGCGCGAGGCCCAGGATCAGCGCGGGCAGGGTCAAGAAGTAGATGCCGCGCAGCGGATGTTCCAGCGGGGACACGTATCCCGAGGCCGGGAACCAGTTCAGCTGCACCGAGAGGTACAGCACGGCGAGGATGCCGACCCAGAAGGTGGGCACCGACAGCGCGACCAGGGAGAAGCCGTTGGCGGCCCATTCCGGCCAGCGGCCGCGGTACACCGCGGCGATCACGCCGCCGATCACGCCGGCCAGCACCGCGATGAGCATCGCGTAGACGGCCAGCTGGAAGGTCACCGGCAGGGTGGTGCCGATCATGTCGCGCACGGGGGTGCCGGTGCGAATCGAACGCCCGAAATCACCGGTGGCCGAATGCTTCACGAACTCGATGTATTGCACGAACACCGATTTGTCCAAGCCGAGTTCGGCGCGAACCGCGGCGATGGCCTCCGGATTCGCGTCCTCGCCCGCCATCGTGGTGGCCGGGTCGCCGGGTAGCGCCCGCACGCCGGCGAAGACCACCATCGAGGCGAGCACCAGCGTGACGGCGGACTGCCATAGCCGATGGAACACGTACTGCAGCATGGGTTTTCAGCCCTTCCGATCAGCGACGTATGCGGCCTTGCCAAGCCGCACCGTGCCGTCGGCGTATACCTCGATGCCGGTCACCCAGGTCGAGTGCACGGTGAGGTTACGCAGACGGTAGGTGTAGATATAGGGGTTCTCCCGCTGGATGAGCCGTACCGCCTGCTCGTACAGCGCGCCGCGTTGCGCGGCGCTGGTGCTGTGCGCGGCCCAGCCGAGCAGATCGTCCAGGGTCGAGGAGTTGAATCCGCTGTAGTTACCGGTCGAGCCGGTGGTCAGGAAGCGAGAGGTGTTGCCGTCCGGGTCGAGTCGGCCCGACCAGCCGAGATAGAGGATCTCGTAGGTGCCCTTCTTCTGGGCGTCCAGCATGCTGGAGTATTCGGCAGGTACGAGCTTGAGGTCGAAGCCGCCCTCCGCGACGACCGCGCGCATCTCCTGGGCGTACTCGAGCTGATCGGCGACGTTCATCACCTGCATCGTCACCGGGTACGGAATCGGCACGCCCGCTTCGGCGAGCAGCTCCCGCGAGCGCTGCGGATCGAAGGTCGGGCACACCGTGCTCGCCTTGGTGGCGTAGGAGGTGCGCGGCGCGATCGGCGTACACGCGGGCTCGTACCAGTTGTGGAAAGCCTTGTCGACCAGGGCTTCCCGGTTGATGCTCAGCGAAAGCGCCTGCCGCACCTTGGCATCACGCGCGATCGGGGTGTTGATCTGCTTGACCGGCTTACCCGCGCCGTCGACATTGCCGATGTTGATATAGAGCCCTTGGAAACCGAACGATCCCGATTGCAGCACCCGCAGCTGCGGCATTTTCGACAAAGCGTCGATGTCGTCCGGGGACATCGTGTCGGCGACCTGGATGTCACCGGCGCGCAGGCTCTGCGCGCGCATCTTGGCATCGGGCATGATCCGGTAGGTGATGCTGTCGAAGTGCACGTTCTTCGCGTCGTAGTACAGCGGATCGCGGGCCACGGCGATGGAGGTCTGCGGCACCCGCTTGACGAACTTGAACGGCCCGACGCACACCGGGTTGTCACCGAAGTTGTTGCCCGCCTCCTTCAACGCGGCGGGCGACATGATCATGCCCGCGCGGTCGGCGAGCGCCGCGGTGATCGGCGCGAACGGCTGGTGATACCGGATCACCACGTGCGAGGAATCCTCGGTGTCGATCTCGCTGATCGGGCCCATCTCACCGGTGCGCTGCGAACCCGGCATCGTGAGATGACGCTCCAGGCTGGTCTTCACCGCGGCGGCGTTGAACGGTGTGCCGTCGGCGAATTCGATGCCGGTGCGCACCGGAATGGTCACCGACAAGCCGTCCGGGGAGATGGTCGGCAGCGCGGTCGCCAACTGCGGCACCAGATTTCCGGAGGAATCGTTGTCGTAGAGCTTCTCGCAGATCGTGCTCATCACGTAGCGCATGTAGAGCGAGCTGGACGTGGTCGGATCGAGCTTGTCCGGATCGTTCGACAGACCCATGATGAGGTCGCCACCCTCGCGGACCGGCTGCGAGCCGACCGGCGTGCCGTAGTCGTCGACGTGCGTGACGATCGGGGTGACGGGTTGCGGCGATGCACAGGATGCGAGCGCGACGGCTACCACGCCGAGGATCGCCATCCGTGTGAAGCGAGCGAGCATGCGCTACAAGATACTTCACCTTGTTGCACTTTTCTCACCCTCTATTCCTTTTTGTACATTGTTCTCATTATGGTCATCGGTGGAAATCGGCCGAGCCGAAAAGAATGGTACGGAAAACAGCGATCCGGCGTTTGCCGGACCGCTATTTCCTGAAACAGGTGAAGCTAGCGTCCCCCGATTCGACTGTTCAGCTTTTCCCGCCCGCGACGAAGGCGGCCTTGCCGAGCCGCACCACGCCGTCCTGGTACGCCTCGATGCCGGTCACCTGCTTCGAATGCACCGTCAGCACGCGGATGCGGTAGGTGTAGACGTACGGGTTGTCCTGCTGGATCAGCGCGGTCGTCTTGCCGTACAGCTCGGCGCGCTGCGCGGGATCGGTGCTGCGCGCGGCCTTTCCGAACAACTCGTCCAGCTCGGGATTGCTGTATCCGGCGTAATTGCCGTTCGAGCCGGTGGTGAGGAATTTCGTGATGTTCGCGTCCGGGTCGAGCCGGCCCGACCAGCCCAGGTACAGGATCTCGTAGGTCCCGCGCTTCTGCACGTCGAGCAGGGTCGCGTATTCGGTGGGCACGATCTTCAGATCGAATCCGCCCTCGGCCAGGCTGGCCTGCCAGGCCTGCGCGTAGCGCAGCTGATCCGGGGTGTTGGTGACCTGCATCGTCACCGTGTACGGCAGCTGCACGCCCGCCTCGGTCAACAGCTGCTTGGCACGCTCCGGATCGTAGGCGGGGCAGGCGATCCCGGCCTCGGTCGCGTAGGTGCTGCCCGGCACGATGCCCGAGCAGGCCGGTTCGAACCAGTTGTTGAAGACGGTGTCCACCAGCGTCTTCCGGTCGGTGGCCAGCGAGAACGCCTGGCGGATCCGCGGATCCTTCGCGATCGGGGTATCGATCTGCTTGGTCGGCTTGCCCACGCCGTCGACATTGCCGATATTGATGTAGGCGCCGTAGAAACCGAGCGAACCCGATTGCAGCAGCCGCAGGTCCGGGTCCTTGGCCAGTGCGTCCACGTCCTGCGGCGAGATCGTGTCGGCGACCTGGATATCGCCCGAACGCAGGTTCGCCGCACGGATATTGGCGTCGGTGATGATCCGGTAGGTGACCTTGTCCAGGCGCACCTTCTTCGCGTCGTAGTACAGCGGGTCGCGGACCACCTCGATGGAGGTCTGCGGCACCCGCTTGACGAACTTGAACGGCCCGACGCAGACCGGGTGATCGGCGAAGTTCTTGCCCTCGTCCTTGGCCAGCGCGGCGGGCGACATGATCATGCCCGCGCGGTCGGCCAGCGCCGCGGTGAACGGCGCGAACGGCTTCTTGAACTTGACCACCACATGCGCCGGGTCGGCCACCTCGATGCCCGCGATCGGCCCCATTTCGCTGGCTCGCTGTGAGGTTTTCATCGACTGGTGCCGCTGCAGGCTGGTCTGCACGGCGGCGGCGTCGAACGGTGTGCCGTCGGCGAATTGGATGCCGGTGCGCACCGGGATGGTGACGGTGAGGCCGTCCTCGGAGATGGTCGGCAGCGCGGTCGCCAGCTGCGGCACCAGCTTGCCTGCCGAGTCGTTGTCGTAGAGCTTCTCGCAGATCGAGCTCATGACATAGCGGGTGTAGAGGGAACTGGAGGTGGTCGGGTCGAGCTTGTCGGGTTCGTTGGACAGGCCCATCACCAGGGCGCCGCCGTCGCGGACCTGCTGCGTACCCACGGGCGTGCCGAAATCGTCTGTATGCGTTGCGGTTCCAGCGGGATGCTGTACCGGTGCGCAGGAAGCGAGCGCGGCGGCGGTGACGCCGAGCACGATCATCCGTGTGAAGCGAGCGAGCATGCGCTACAAGATACTTCAATACGCCGAATTTTTCGCACCCACCATTCCTTTTCGTACATTGTTCTCCCGGCGGTAGCGGCAGGAAACCACGCGGGCGAAAGAATGGCACGAAAAATAGCGGTCCAGCTGTGCCGGACCGCTATTTTCATGACGTGTTGAGTTATCGGCCCGCGGCGTAGCCCTGCATGCCGCGCGGATTGGCGCCCGCGGAAAGGACCCCGGCCTCGGGATCACGGGCCACCGCGCACAACCGGCCCTCCGACCACGGCGGCCCCACATTGACCTGGTGACCGCGTCGTTCCAGGTCGGCGATCACCTCCGGGTCCATCCGCGACTCGACGAACACCGCGCCCGGGCTCATCGCGCGTGGATAGAACGAGCCGGGGAAGCTTTCCTGATGCCAGTTCGGCGCGTCGATCGCGCCCTGCAGATCCAGCCCGCCGCGCACGCGCTCACGCAGCACGACCGACAGGAAGAAATGCACGCTCCACTGATCCTGCTGATCGCCGCCCGGCGTGCCGAACGCCATCACGGCTTCCCCGTCGCGCAACGCCATCGAGGGGCTGAGCGTGGTGCGCGGACGACGGCCCGGCTGCAGCGAATTGGGTAGTCCCGGCTCCAGCCAGGACATCTGTAGTCGGGTGCCGAGCGGGAAACCCAGTTCGGGCACAACGGGATTGGACTGCAACCAGCCACCGCTCGGGGTCGCCGCGATCATGTTGCCCCAGCGATCGACGATGTCGACCTGACAGGTGTCGCCCTTGGTGGCGCCGGTGGTGGCCACCGTCGGTTCGCCCGCACCGAGCGGAACCTCGGTCGCGCCAACGGAATTCGTCTGGACATAGCCACTGAGTCGGGGCCGCAGGCCGTCCGGGCTGCCGGGACGCAGCTCGAAGGAGGCCTGCGGCCCGATCAGCGCACTGCGTTGTGCGTTATACCAAGGAGAAAGCAGTGTCGACATCGACACCTGTGCGCTGTCCCCGTACCACGCCTCTCGATCGGCCATCGCCAGTTTCGAGCCTTCGATGAGAGTGTGGTAGTACTCCGGCGTGCCGTATTCGAGCCGGTTCGGCAGCAATGCCAACTGCTGCAGGAACACCGGGCCCTGGCTCCACAGTCCCGGCTTGGCCACGGTCCAGCCATTCCAGGTGTAGGTCACCGGATTCTCGTACGACGCAGTGAAGTTCGCGAGGTCGTCACCGGTCAGGGTGCCGACGTGCCGCTCGCCCGAGGTGTCCATGGTCGGGCGGTCGCTGGCCGCGACCAACGCCTCCGCGATGAATCCCTCGCGCCAGATCTTGCGCGCGGCCTCGATCTGGCCTTCCCGGTCGCTGCTCGCCGCCTCGGCTTCGGCGATCAAGCGGCGCCAGGTGGCGGCCAGCACCGGGTTGCGCAGCAACGCGCCCGCGGCGGGCGGCTTTCCGTCACGCAGGTAGAGCTCGGCGGAGGTGGTCCACTCGTTCTCGAACAGTTCGGCGACCGTCGAGACGGTCTCGCCGACCCGCTCTACCGCCGGGTGGCCGCGCTCGGCGTTCCAGATCGCGAACGACAGCACCTCGGCCAGCCGCTTGGTGCCGTGGTCGCGCAGCAGCAGCATCCAGGCGTCGAACGCGCCGGGCACGGCGGCGGCCAGCGGGCCGGTGCCGGGCACCAGATCGAGACCGAGGGCGTTGTAGCGCGCGATCGTCGCGGCGGCGGGCGCCGGACCCTGACCGCAGAGCACCCGCGGCGGCAGACCGGCGGGCGCGAGGATGATCGGCACCTCACCGGCCGGGCCGTTCAGATGCGGCTCGACCACATGCAACACGAAACCCGCGGCGACCGCCGCGTCGAAAGCGTTGCCGTCGTCCTCGAGCACCGCCATGGCGGCGGCGGAGGCGAGCCAGTGGGTGGACGACACCATCCCGAAGGTGCCCTGCAGGGTCGGTCGCGTGGTGAACACCTGATGAGTATCACCCGACGATCTTGGTTACGTCCAAGACATCTATTGCACCAAACCGATAGCCTATGGTTATGGAACGCCAGCAGCTCGAGTACTTCGTCGCGATCGTCGAGCACGGTGGATTCACGCACGCCGCGCGGGCGCTACGGGTAGCCCAGCCGTCGCTGTCGCGGGCCATCGGCAAGCTCGAGCGCGAGCTGGAAGTGCCGCTGTTCCACCGGGTCGGCCGCAATGCCGTGTTGAGCAACGCGGGCCAGCTGATGGTCGACCGCGCGCGACAGGTGCTGCGCGATCTGGACGCATTGCGCGCCGCCGCCCAGGCCGTCGGCGCTGGTGTCGTCGGGCGGGTGGATGTGGCAGCCACCTCATCCTCGACTTTGGAGCCGGTGATCGGCACCATAGCCGCGCTGCGCGAGCATCACCCCGGCGTGACGGTCGGGACCTGGTCCGCGCTGTCCGCCGCCGAGGTGGTCGCCATGGTGTTGCGCGGACGCTGCGAGGCGGGTGTGTGCGGCAGCGCGGAGCGACCCGCCGGACAGGGTCTGGTGGCCCATCACCTGCGCGACGAACAGTTCCTGCTCGTCGCGCCGCCGGGTACCGAGATCGGCACGGACGGCACGGTAGCGCCGAAAGATCTGCGCGGCATGAGTTTCGTACTGCCGCCGCCGGCCACCGCGGTCCGCGCCCGCTTCGACCGGCTGGCCGCGACCGTCGGCGATCTGCGCATCGCCGCCGAGGTGAGCGACCGCAGCGTGGTACTGCCGATGGTGCTGCGCGGCATCGGCGCCGGCCTCATGCCCGACGGCTGGCACGACCTGGCCTGCCGAGCCGGCGCCGCGGTCTACCGTTTCTCCCCGCCCGAACAGCTGCCACAGTGGCTGGTCTATCGCAGCGGGCCACTAACCGCCGCCGCCCAGGCCTTCGTCGAAACCACCCTCACCCAAGCCGCGGCGGTACGAACCCCCGCCTAGGCCGTCCCGTCGCGGCCCTCCTGACCACGCACCACTTCCGTGTTCGCGCACCCGCTACGACAGGCCACAGCGGGTGCGCGAACACGGAAGTGGTGCGCGAACCGCCTCTCTCTCCTAACCCGAGTTGCGCAGCGCGGTGGCGAGGCCGTTCATGGTCAGCAGGATGCCGCGCTTCACCAACTCGGAGTCGTCGCCGCCGCGGAGCCTGCGCAGCAGCTGGACCTGCATCTGGTTCAGCGGCTCCAGGTACGGGAAGCGGTTGTGGATCGATTCGGCCAGCGACGGGTTGTCCGCGAGCAGATGGTCGTTGCCGGTGACCGCGGCGTGCATGCGGATGGTGCGGGCGTGCTCGTCCTTGATCATTCCGAAGATCTGCTCGCGCAACGCGACGTCGTCGACCAACTCGGCGTAGCTGGCCGCGATGTCGAGATCACTCTTGGCCAGCACCTGCGCCAGATTCGACAGCACGGTGCGGAAGAATGGCCAGCGCTCGTACAGGTCGGTGAGCGTCGCGAGGCGCTGCGGGTCGTCGCCGATCCATTCCTCCAGCGCCGTGCCGGTGCCGTACCAGCCGGGCAACATCACCCTGGCCTGGCTCCAGGACATCACCCACGGGATGGCGCGCAGATCCGCGACCGAGTTCGTCGGCTTGCGCGAGGCGGGCCTGCTGCCGATGTTCAGATCGCCGACCTCGGCCACGGGGGTGGACTGGCGGAAGTATTCGACGAATCCCGGGGTGTCGTGCACCAGCCGGGCGTAGGCGGCCCGGGCGCGTTCGGCGAGTTCGTCCATGAGTTCGTAGGAGGGCTCCGCGTCCGGGCCGAGGCCTTCCACGTCGAGCAGCGTCGATTCCAGCGTGCCCGCGATCAGCGACTCCAGGTTGCGGTGCGCCGCACCGGGTTCGGCGTACTTGGCCGCGATCACCTCACCCTGCTCGGTCAGCCGCAGCGCACCGCGCACCGCGCCCGCGGGCTGGGCCAGGATGGCGTCGTAGCTGCGCCCGCCGCCGCGGCCCACCGTGCCACCGCGACCGTGGAAGAGCCGCAACCGGATACCGAACTTGCGCGCCACGTCCACCAGCTCGAGTTCGGCCCGGTACAGCGCCCAGTTGGCGGCCAGATATCCGCCGTCCTTGTTGGAATCGGAGTAGCCGAGCATCACCTCCTGGCGCATCCCGCGCGCGGCGACCAGGTCCCGGTACACCGGAACATCCAGCGCCGCGGACAGTGTCGCCGCCCCGGCGGCGAGGTCCTCGATCGTCTCGAACAGCGGGACGATGCCCACCGAACAGCTCGGCGGCCCGTCCGGCTCGCCCGGATCGAGCAGTCCGCCTTCCTTCAGCAGCAGCGCCGCCTCCAGCATGTCGCTGACCGAGGTGCACATGCTGATGATGTAGTTGGGCACCGCCTCGGCACCGAAGGTGCTCACCACATCCCGTGCGGCACAGACGATATCGATTTCCTTGCGGGCCAGCTCGCTGAGCCTGGCGTGCGGGCCCAGCAGCGGGCGCCTGGTCCGCAGCTCCGCGGCCAGCAGCTCCACCCGCTCGGGTTCGGACAGGCTCGGGTAGTCGGCGTGTACCCCGGCCCAGGCCAGCAGCTCGGCCACCACCTGCTCGTGGATCTCCGAGTTCTGCCGCATGTCCAGCCCTTGCAGGTGGAACCCGAAGGTCTCGATCGCGTGCCGCAGCGCGGCCAGCCGGTGATCGGCGAGCAGGTCGTCACCGCTCGCGCGCAACGAGGCGTCGACGGCATCGAGATCGTCCAGCACGTCCTGCGGGGTGCGATACGGCTCGGCGCCGACGTCGAGCCCGTCCGGTGGCACCTCCCCGAGCGCACGCACCGCGGTGGCGGTCAGCCGCCCCCGGATACGGTGCAGCGCACGACGATACGGCTCGTCGGCATGGGTGGCCGGTTCCGGATAACCCGCCTCGGCCAAGGCGGCGACCGCCGGCGTCACCGGCACCAACCGCACCGAGAGCGCCAGCACCTTTTCCAATTCGACCAGGTCGCGCAGATAGCGCGAGAACGCCACCGTGGCGGCCTGCTGCCCGGCCTGGCGCACCACATCGGCGGTGACGTACGGGTTTCCGTCCCGGTCGCCGCCGATCCACGAGCCCGGCCGCAGGATCGGGCGCGGCAGCAGTTCCACCCCGGGCCAGCGGGACCGCAGCGCCGCCCGCACCTCGGCGTTGATCGCGGGGATCACGTCGAACAGGGTGATGTCGTAGTAGCGCAGGCCCACCGAGATCTCGTCCTGAATCCGCAAGCGGGCCAACCGGATCAGCGCGGTGCGCCACAGGCTGAGCACCTGACGGCGGATCTGCTGTTCGAAATCGGCGCGCTGCCGCTCGGTTTCGGTGTAGCGCTGCCGCAACCGCATCAGCTCGGTGATCCTGGTCTGCGCGTCGAAGACGGTGCGGCGACGGGTCTCGGTGGGGTGCGCGGTGATCACCGGTGACACCAGCGCGTCGGCCAGCAGATCGGCCACCTCGGCACCGTCGAGCGCCGCGGCGTCGAGCTTGCGATAGGTGGCGGCCAGCGACGAATCCTGCGGCGGTTCACCGGCCGCCTCGTGCGCGGTGCGACGACGATCGCGCTGGATGTCCTCGGCCAGATTGGCCAGCAGCACGAAATAGCTGAACGCGCGGATCAGCGGGAGCGCGACCGCGATGTCGACGCCGTCCAGCATCTCCGCCACCGCGCTGCGGTCGACCTCGGCGCGCCGCACCCGGAACGCCTCGATCCGCACCCGCTCGATCAGGTCGAACACCTCGGGGCCCTCGTGATCACGGATGGTGTCACCGAGGACACCGCCGAGAAACCGGATGTCGTCGCGCAGCGGCCGGATCGCGTCCTGCTGCGCCTCGCTCGTCGATTCGCCCATGATCGAACAGTATTGCCGCAGGCGCGCCGGTGGTATGCGACGGATCCCACACCCGCTCCTCCGACACCCTCGGCCCGCGGTCGGGTCCGGCCGGTGATCCCCTGAGACAGCAAGGGGACCAACGAGTTTCGCCGCTATCCGGCCAAAATCTGAGAGAACCGCAGGTGGTTGCCCCACGGGTCGCGGAAACCGCAGTCCCGCATCCCGTACGGCTGGGTGATCGGGTCCTGGGTGACCTCGACGCCCGCGTCCCGCAGCCGGGCGAACGTCTCGTCGACCGCCTCGGTGGTGAAGATCAACATGCCCGCCGCACCGTTGGCGAGCCGGGCCTGCATCGCGTCGCGGGCGGCCGGATCGGGATTCATCGACGGCACCTCGAGCAGGAATTCCAGGCCCGGTTGTCCGGCGGGGCCGACGGTGAGCCAGCGGCCGCCGGGGAACGGCAGATCCTGGCGCAGCTCGAGTCCGACCACGTCGCGATAGAACTCCAGCGCCTTGTCCTGGTCGCCGACCAGCAGCGCGACGTGGGTGAGTGCGAGATCTTTGCCGTTGCTCATGTGCGTGTTCTCCTCGATAGGTGGGTCGAAAGTACTGACGGCGGGGCCCTGCCGAATTCATCGAAGCGCATGGTGTCGCCGACCACCACCGATCCGGACGGCCCGCGGAACCGAATAAGCAGCTGTAATGACCCGTGCAGCCCAGGAGGCCTGTGATGCGTAAGTTCGCCGTTGCCGTCGTCATCGGTGTGGTCGTCGTCGCCATCGGACTGTTCGTCAGCGGCGGACCGGCCCTGGCGGGTACCGAGTAGGCCGCTACCGCTTCGGCCAATACCAAGGCGGCTGATCCAGGCGGCCTTGGCCCGCGATGGTGGTCGCGCCGTGCTCTTTGACCAGCTCCACGGTGTGCGCATCGGCGGTGCCGCGCGCCAAGGCCCGTACCAGCGGCTGCGCATGCGTGACCACCACCACCTGCGTCTGCTCGGCGACCGTGGCGACGAGTTCGGCCAGTGGGCCGAGCAATTCGGGATGCAGGCTGGTCTCGGGCTCGTTCAGCACCAGCAGTTCCGGTGGGCGTGGGCTCAGCAGCGCCGCGACCAAGAGCAGATAACGCAGGGTGCCGTCGGACAGTTCGGCGCCGCCCAGCGGACGGATCAGTCCGCGCTGGTGCAGCGCCAGCTCGAAGCGGCCGTCCCGGTCGCTGATCTCGATCCTGCTACCGGGGAACGCGCGGTCCACGGCCGTCGCCAACCCGTCGGCGTCGCCGATCTCGCGGATGGTCTGCAGTGCCGCCGCGAGGTCGGCGCCGTCGTGGCCGAGCACGGTGGTCCTGGTGCCGACCTGTGGCGCGCGGGCCGGCGCGTCCGCGTCGGTGCGCAGGTGGTCGTAGAAGCGCCAGGACCGGATCCGCTCGCGCAGCACCAGCAGATCCGGCGCGCGCTGCGGATCCGCCAGCTCGCTGAGCATGCTGTCGAACGGCTGCAGGGTATGCGGCACCATCGCCCACCCGCCGTCGTCGTCGCGTAGTTGCACCACCGGACCGCCGCGCTGCGCCAACAGGGTCGACGGCCGCAGTACCGGCCCCGCCCACACCGCCTCCGCCTTGATCTCCGGGTCCAGGTCGAACATCGAGGTGCCGTCCGGCACCGGCGTGCCCAGTTCGGCCGCGTAGCCGAAGTCCGCGCCCGCGAAGCCGACCCGCACCCCGGCCGTGTCCGGTTCACTCGTGCTGTCCCCGCCCTGCCCGGCCCACAGCGTCGAGGCCACCCCGCCCTCTTTGGCCAGCGCGGCGATCGCCCCGTTCCTGGAGAAGTCCGCCAGCAGCCGCAACGTGCGGTACAGGCTCGACTTGCCGCTGCCGTTGGCCCCCGTCACCACGTTCAGTCGCCCCAGCGGCATGATCACCTGCCGCAGCGACCGGTAGTTCTCGATAGCCAAGGTCTGCAACATGCCCCCAGGCTAACGATGCGCTACGACACGGACCGGCCTACAACTCCCGGATCACCCGGGCCGGGTTACCGGCGGCGAACACCCGCGACGGCAGGTCCCTGGTGACCACGCTGCCCGCGCCGACCACCGTCTCGTCGCCCACCGTGACGCCCGGACACACGATCACCCCGCCGCCGCACCACACGTTGTTCCCGATCCGGATCGGCGCCGCCGATTCCCAACGCTGCCTGCGCAATTCGTGATCCGCCAGCGGATGCAACGCGGTCAGCAACTGGCACCGCGGCCCGATCGACACATCGTCACCGATGCTGATCGGCGCGCAATCCAGCAGGATCGCATCGTAATTCAGGAAGCTGTTCGCCCCGATCTCGATGAGATACCCGTAGTCGCACTGGAACCGGGGCATGATCCACGACCCCTCCCCCAGCGCGCCGAGCAGTTCGCGCAGCAACGCCTCGCGTTCGGCGGTCTCCTCGGCGCCGGTGCGATTGAACTCGTCACACAACCCTTGCGCGCGCCGCCGCTCGGCGACCAGCTCGGGATCACTGTCCCGGTACAACTCCCCGCGGAGCATCCGCTCCTTCTCCACACCCACCCGCCCCACCGTAGCGAACGGTCCGCACCGGACCGGTAGCGGTTCCCGCACCAGTTCCGAGTTCCCGCACCCGGTGTGGCCTGCCTCGAGGCGTGCGTGAACACGGAAGCGGTGCGTGCGGCCCGGAGGGGTACGAGCGATGCGGACCAAGCGACGGACAACTGGACGGTGGGGGGTGCTGTTGGCGCCCTGACGACGAACGGGACCGCACCGGTGGATCCGCCGGTCGGTCCCGTTCGGGCACGGGGATCAGGCGGGCATGCCCTGGACGGACAGGCGGTGGAACAGGACCTGTTCCAGCAGGGCGACCAGCACCTCTTTGACCGACTCGCGGTCGCGCGCATCGCATTCCAGCACCGGGATCCAGTCCTCGAGTTCGAGCGCCTCGCGCACCTCGGCGAGGTCGAAGTGGGTGCCGTTGTCGAAACGGTTGACCACCACCACGAACGGGGTCTGCTTCTCCTCGAAGTAGTCCAGCACCGGGTAGCAGTCGTCGACCCGTCCGGTGTCGACCACGATGACCGCGCCGAGCGCGCCGTCGACCAGGTCGTCCCACAGGAAGACGAAGCGATCCTGCCCCGGAGTGCCGAACAGGTAGAGAATCAGGGAGCGGTCCAACGTGATTCGCCCGAAGTCGAGCGCGACCGTGGTCTGGGTCTTGTCGGCGCGCCGGCCCGGATCGTCCACGCCGACCGAGACCTCCGTCATCGCGGCCTCGGTGACCAGCGGCTCGATCTCGGAGATCGCCCCGATGAATGTTGTTTTTCCGACGCCGAATCCACCGCTGATCACGATTTTCACCGACGACGGCATGGTCGGACCCGACGGCGGCGGGGAGCTCATGACTGCACCTCGCTGACGCTCGGTTCCGTCATGCGCTCTGCGCACTGGCACATGATTCGCTTACTGCGTGCGCTCATGTCAGAGTGCCCGTACAAGATCTCTGATCCTCTCGATGGCAGCGGTGGACAGTTGATCGGACTCGCGCACGGTGACGTAGCCCGCGGCGGCGAGGTCGCTCACGACGACCTTCGCGACACCGACCGGAACACGCAGCGCGGTACCGATCTCTGCGATGGAATGCGGCTGCTGGCACAGCTGCACGACGGTGCGCTGCTCGAATTGCAAGGGGGCCGACAGCGCCGAAGGCGGTGCCTGCACCAGTGTTTCGATCCGCAGACCGTCTACCAACGGCGTCGTGCGCCCCGCCGTGACGACAAAGGGACGCACGAACTGTTCATCACTGTCGACAACTTCTTCAGCCGGAGCAGGCTGGCCGGGTCGATCCGGATCGAACCACCCGAACATTCGGTTCATCGGGATCATCCGCGGGTCCGGCAACCGCGGCCGGTCAGGATCTCTCATCTTCGTAACGTCTCTCGCAACTCGGAAATCAACGCCGGATCAAGGAGCGACCCGGCGCGTTCGGCAAGCACAGCCATTTCGTAGCCGACCAGACCGATATCGCAGTTGCCGTCGGCGATGACGCCGAGGCAGCTGCCGTCACCCATGGCCGAGACGAGCAGGAACCCGCGCTTCATCTCGATCATGATCAGTTTGAGCCCGTCGAACGAATAACTGCGCGAAGCGCTTTTGGCGAGGCTGGCCAGGCCGGACACCATGGCGGCGAGCCGGTCCGCCGAGGTGCGGTCCAGACCGTCGGACATCGCGATGAGCAGACCATCCGAGGACACCGCCACGGTGTCGCGCACACCGTCGGTCTCCCGAACGAAGTTGGCGAGCATCCAGTTGAATGTGTGCGGGTCGGCGCTCGGTAAATGGGTGGTCACCGGTTCTCCTCTGCGATGGACGGGGCGGTCGGCGCCGGATCCTCGGCGCGGGTGTCATGGTCGCGCGCACCGACATACGGCCGCGTCGTCGACGGCGCGGGCGGGGCGCCACGCTCGTGACCGGCCCGGAACGACGACAACATGTTTCGGGTCTCCTCGGGCGAGCGCTCGGTGACCGGCGCATGATCCTGGCGCGGCGGGGTGCCGCCCGCATCCCGCCGCGGCTCGGTTCCCGGTGCCGTGCCTGCGGAGCGAGACTTCTTGTTGCGCTTGACAAGTCCGTTGCGCGTGGTGCGCGGAACCGGCCCGGTCGGTGGCGCAACAGATGTTACCGGGGCCTCCACCGGCGCGTCCCCGGATTCGAAGATCCGCCACATGGTTCCGGTATCGGTGGCCGTCTCCGGCGCGAATTCCGGTTGCGGAGAAACGAAATGGGAGTACGCGGAGGTCGGCCCGGACGGCACGGCGGGCATGTTGGTGCTCGTGTCGTAGCGCACGGCCTCGTGCCGCCCGGTCCGCTCGGTGGGCAGTTCGTCACTGTAGTGCGTCGAGTCCGCCTGATACCGATGCTCACTCGGCGGGCGACCCGCGCCGTTCTGCTGCGGGGCGGACGAGACGTTCGGCAGGGCGTGCGCCGGGCCGGGCAGGCTCGGCGTCCGCGAGTTCGGGGCCGAATTACCCTGCAGCGCAGGGCCGTTGTGCAAGGGATCGAGCTCCGGGGTGGGCGCTGCGTGCAGCTCCGCGTCCGAACCCCAGGACGGTTCGACGCCGGTGCCGGAGATCTTGCCACGCACCCCCGCGCGCTGATCTTGTTCCTGCGCAAGGATTTCCAGGGGCAGGGCGAGTCGCGCGACGATACCGCTGACCGGTGAGACGTTGAGCTCGACCGCGATGCCGAGCCGTTCCGCCAGCCGGCCGACCACGTAGTGGCCCAGGTACCTGGTCGGCGCGACGATGAAGTCCTGCTCGCCGCGCAGCCTCGCATTGGACTGGGCCAGCTGGTCGGCGGGCATGCCGATACCGTGGTCGACGACGGCCAGCAGGTAACCCTGCGGCACCCGGCGGCCGTAGATCTCGACCTCGAGATCCGGTGGGGAGAAGGCGAGCCCGTTCTCGATCAGCTCGGCGAGCATATGCGCCAGCTCGCTCACCACCGACCCGGCGATGAGCACATCGTCCACCCGGCGCAGCACCACGCGGCGGTAGTCGTCGACCTCGGACAGACCGGCGCGGATGACGTCGCTCAGCGCGATCGGCTGCGCCCACCGGCGCGGGCTGGCCTCGCCGACGAGCACCAGCAGGCTTTCGGCGTTGCGGCGCATGCGGGTGGCCAGGTGGTCGAGCTCGAACAGGTTGGACAGACCCTTCGGATCGAGTTCCTCGCGCTCGAACTCGCTGATCAGGGCGAGCTGGCGGCGCACCAGGTTCTGGTTGCGCCGGGCCAGGTTGGCCATCGACTCGGTGGTGTTGCGGCGCACCAGTGCCTGCTGCGAGGCGAGCTCGAAGGCGGTGGTCTGCACCCGGTCGAGGGCGCCGGCCACGGCCGCGATCTCGATACTGGAGCCGGCCGGAACCTGTACTGCGGCAGGCGCTTCCGGACGACCCTCCTCGGTGTGCGACCACGCGTCGATGACCTGGGGCAGGCGGCGCGAGGCCACGTCGTCGGCCTCACCGGCCAGCGCGGCGAGCGGGCGCACGATGGCGCGCACCGAGGTGATCACCAGCACGATCATCGCGACGATCGCGATGGCCGCGCCGACGAGGAAGCCGATCAGGTTGAGCAACGCGGCTCCGCGCAGGTCGTCGGCGCGGGCCTGCACGTCCGCGCCCACCGCCTGCTGCACATTGCCCTGATCTTCGAGCGCCCCGGACATCTGGGTCCACCAGGCCATCGGGTCGACCTCACGGACCAGCGGTCCGTCGCTGGAGGCGATCGCGATGTTCTCGGCCTGTTCGGCCTTGGTCGCGTTGTCGCTCAGCAGCGCGGCGTCCAGCTTGGCCTGCTGGCCCTTGGTCGCGTAGCGGGAGAAGGTGGCCAAGCCGTTCAACTTGCTGGACCGAATCTCCATGAACTGCACGTATTCCCCGCCGTTGAACCGGCCGGCGACGAAGACGCCGTTGAGGAAGCCGCGCTCCTTGTCGAGTTCGGCTTTGGCCTCACCCAGCGCGTACAGCGCCTGCAGACCGCGCTGGATCTGCGGGTCACGCGCCTGGTCCAGGCCGAGGGCCAGGCGGTTCAGCGCGGCGACGGCGTCGGTATAGAACTGGAACACCACCTGCCTGCTGACCCGGCGCGTGTCGATCTGCACGCGGGTGTTCGCCAGCAGGTTCAGCTGACCGAGCGCGGCACGCACCTGATCGGCGCCGGGGGCGTCGCCCGAGGCGGCCTCGGTCAGCTGGCTGAGCGTGGCGTCGACCTTGCCCCGCTGGTCGAGCAGCGGCTGCTGCAGCCGGTTCTCGCCGCCGAGCAGACCGTTGCTGAGCCCGAGCTCACGCTGGATCTGATTGGTCAGGTCTTGGACGCTCAGCGCCAACTCGACGGACTTCACCGTGTCGTTGGCTTCGCGGTAGTCCGAAATCTGGCCGTACACGGTGACACCGAGCAACGCGAGCACCAATATCAGCGACAGCGCGAGAATTCGGGACAGCTGACCGCCGATCGTGCGCGGCCGGACGATTCCCGACATTCTGCTGTTCGCCGACGGATTCTCGCCAGAGGCAACCGCAGGTTGGAAATCCGGTGTGTCCCCGGGCTTTTGTTGCCGTAGACGTAGACGCACCAACCTGCTACTCCTCCGAAAAGCCAGCCGTGACAGCTCCACGACGAGCGCACGGAAAGTCTCCGAGCAAAATCCCATATGCCCGGTGCCGCGTCAACTCGAGGACGCGCCGACCCGGGCTTTGTTCATACTTTTCAACCGCAGCGCACCCGAGGGCTACCAACTGGCCAGTTTGTGGCCACCCCGAAGCGACCCGGCCGACATACGGTGCTGGTCAGGACATTCGGCCGCACCTGCGGCGAACATCGCACCGTCGAGCCCGAAAACAGGTCGGCACGATCGCTCGAAGCCCTTGAGGAACGGGCTGATTCGATCGTGCCGACGCACCTGTCCGCGGTCCGGGAAAGCGATCCGCCAACTGACAGCAACTGTTCAGCTAGTTACTGTCGGAGTTTCAGTTCAGCTTACAAACCATATACTTCGTTATGCTTCGCCGAGGATGGCGAGCACCTCGTCGGACCGGAAGAACGGCTCGAGCCGCTCGCGAATCAACTTGGCCAGCACGCCGTTTCGTTTCGCGCCCTCGATGACCGCGGGACCATAGCGCAGGATCTCGGTGGCGATGTCCGCGCCGGAAAGGCCGAGTTCGGGCAGCATGGCGGCGAGGGTGTAGTCGCCGTACTTGGTGAAGAACACCTCGACGCACTCGTCCACGAGCAGCCCGAAGTATTCCTTTTCCCTTGTGGTGACGGCGATTTCGTAGCAGATGAGGACCAGCTCGTTGAGATCTTTCTGGCTCAGGTAATCGCGCAGCCCGCTCACCGGCTCGTCGGCGTGCAGGTCCCAGAACTCCATCGCGGCGTCGTGCACGGGCGCGTCGCGCAGCATTTCGCGGATCGCGTTGTTGGTGCGCTTGAGCGCGAACACCGCACCCTTACCCGCCATATCGCCGATGAACGTGCTCTCGGTCGCCTTCTTGGCGGTCTTTGCCGCCGACTGCCCCATCGAGATCAGCGAGGAGACGCCGGGAATCTTGCCCGCGATCTGCCGGTTGGCCTCCATGAAATCCGAGATCAGCTTGTCGACGAACTTCGACGCGACGGTGGCGACCAGCGGCGATTCGGTGAGCCGATCCAGGATGCGCTCCTGCGCCTGGTGCATCCCGAAGATCTTCTCCAGCAGCGCCTCGACCGGCTCGCGGTCGACGACCTGCCCCAGGGTGTAGTCGTTGTTGTTCGCGATGTGGTCGTAGATCGAATCGGCGAAGACACCGACCATGTCGGCGATCACCGGGCTGCCACCGATCAGATCGATGATGGTGGCGACGGTCGCCTTGGCCTGCTCGACCTCGACGATATCGCGGAAGATCAAGGTGTCTGCGACACCCAGCACCGATTCGACGTCGCGGGCCACCACCTCGGCGAAACGGTCGCCACTCACCTCGGCGAGCACGAATTCCACCTGGGCATCGAGTAGCCGTTCCGAAATTTTACGCGGCTCGCTCATCCGGGTTCCACCCATCACAGTCGTAGTACGGTGCGCCCGGCCAGATTACGGCCCTTATGTTTCGGTATCGTTGCCGCGCAACGACTTCCGAATCTGGTCCAGGCGCTCACGCGCGGCTTTCTCGCGCGCGTCCCATTGTTCGTCGGCGCTGCGGCCCGCCGGGGTCTGCTGATCGAGCTCGCCCATCCCCTGCGCGGTGCCGAAGCGCTGCTCGACTTTATCGCGAACTGACCCCCAAGTAGGGACACCGGAGGGGGAATATCCACCCGTCTCAGTCGGTGCGGGGGTACCGGTCGGCGGTACCGGTACCGCGGGTACCGGAGAAGTGCCCGCGACCTGGCCGGATACGTCGCGGATGGTGGGCACGTCATGCGTCGGCAGCGTGGGCGTGGCAGGAGTCACACCGGGCAGGGGCGGCGAATCGCCCGCGCCGACGAGCCCGAGCAGCGCCGCGTGCACCATCTCGAAGCCGGCGCGTTCCGCGGTCGCGACCAGCAGCACTCCGATCAGTTCCCGGTCGGGCAACGCCGTCAGCCGGGCCAGGATCTCGCTGTTCTCAGTCATATCGCCAGGCTACGCAGCACCGGATGCCGAGCGGTCGGGTTCGCGCCGCGCGCTACGGGCGCACGACCGCCCGTGCCCAATCGCGGACCAGTTCGAACCACACGCGGCCGCCCACCAGAATCAGGTCGTTGTGTCCCGCGCCCGGGAAAACCTTCAGCTGCTTGGGCTCGCGGGCCGCGGCATAGAGGCGTTCGGCGTGCCGCAGCGGCAGGAGTTCGTCCTGGTCGCCGTGCATGATCAGCACCGGAACGCGCAGCGTGCGAATGCGTCGTTCGCTCGGATACGCGTCGGGAATCAGCGGGCGCGGTAGGAACGGATAGATCGAGCGGGCGGCGTCGCGCATACCGGAGAAGGTCGACATCACCATGAGCCCGGCGGGCGGATACGCCGCCGCGAGCTCGAGCATCACCCCGCCGCCCAGGGATTTACCCAGGTAGAGTACGCGATTCGGATCCACCCCCGGCTGTTCGAGCAGCACCCGGCGCGCGGCGCGGGCGTCCTGGTAGGTGCCGTGCTCGGTCGGCCGGCCGGTGCTGCGGCCGTATCCGCGATAGTCGAACGTGAGCACGTCGAACCCCGCCTCGACGAGCAGCGCGAACAGCGCCACCCGATCCCCCACGTTGCCCCCGTTCCCGTGCGCGAACAGGATGTGCCCCACCGAATTCGGCGCGGGCAGCCACCATCCGTGCAGCGTCTCTCCGTCCGCGGTGTCGATCGAGAGATCGGTGTAGTCCATGCCGAGGATCGCCGGTGTCTGCAGGATCTGCCGCTCCGGCAGATATGCCAACGCATTCAGGATCGAACTGGCCGGATGTCGCATGCCTAGTTCTTACCGCTCGCGACCGGCCGTGTGCCACCCGGGCCGCCCGTCGCCCGGACCTGCGCCGATGCGCTCGCGGCCGGGGATCTTGGTTTGCCGGGCGAGGATCGGGTAACCCGAGGGAGGTTTTGCTCATCGAGGAAGGGAAAAGGTCAATGCGGAGAACTGTTCTCGTGGTAGCTACGCTCGTCACCTCGCTCGCTGGCTTTACCGCCGCGGCCGGATCGGCGGGTGCGGTCGACGACACCCAGACGTGCACGTCGGTGCGCGAGATGGCGACCGAGCTGAACAGCGGGATCAACGGGGCCAAGAGCAAGGACGCCGGAGCTGCGGACGAGGTGCGCAGCGTATTCTCCACCGCCGCGACCAAGTTGGAGAGCACGCGCGATCTCGCCGACGACGGCCCGGTGAAGACCGCGATCGACCCTGCCGTCGCGCAGATGCGCCGGGTGGCCACGGCCTCGGACACGGAGCTGGGCACCGTGCTGCAGGATCAGGCCTTCCACGACGCCATGTCCGGGCTGGACCAGGCCTGCGGCATCTGACGCCGACACACGACAGGCCCGCAAGCGTGTGCTTGCGGGCCTGTCGTCGTTGTCGGATCAGCCGCGCAGCACCGCGCCCACCGCGTCCGCCGCGGCGGCGACCGCGGCGTCCCGGGCGGCGCTCGCCTCGTCCTCGGTGAGCGTGCGGTCGGTGGCACGGAAACGCAGGGCGTAGGTGAGCGACTTGCGTCCCTCGCCCGCCTGAGCGCCCTCGTAGACGTCGAACAGCGCGATGTCTTCGAGCAGTTCGCCGCCGCCGCTGCGCAGCGCGGACTCCACCGAGGCGGCCGGGGTGGCCTTCTCGACGCTCACCGACACGTCCTGCAGCACCGCGGGGAACGGCGAGATCGTCGGCGCCGGGCGCTGCTCGCGCAGGGGCAGGGCGTCGAGGTCCAGCTCGACGGCACAGGTGCGCGGCGGCAGACCGGAACGTTCCAGCACCGCCGGGTGCAGTTCACCCGCATGGCCGACGACCACACCGTCCACCACCAACTCGGCACAGCGACCCGGATGCCACGGCAGGTGTGCGGCGGTGCGGCGCTCGATCGTGACGCCCGCCGCGTCGGCCACCGCATCGGCGAGCGCGAACGCGTCGGCGGCCTCGGCCGGCCGGCCCGGCCCCCACGGCCCGCGCGGCTCGCGGCGACCGGTGAGCACGGCGGCGACATGCACCGGTTGCGCGGGCAACGAGTCGATCAGTTCGGCGATCTGGTCGTCGCTGGGGCGGCGATCGACCGGCAGCGCCTCGACCGGACGCACGTTGTCGCCGGGCAGCACCACCTGGGCGATGCCGTAGATGGCGAGGTCGCGCGCGCCACGAGAGATGTTGCGGGCGGCCACTTCCAGCAGGCCGGGCAGCAGCGTGGTGGCCAGCTCGGACCGCTCGACATCGAGCGGATTCAGCACCCGGGTGGTCGCCCGGCGCGGATCGTCGGCGTCGAGTCCCCAGGTGTCGAACACACCGGCGGCCAGGAACACCGGCGCGGGCACCTCGACCGCGCCCGCGAAGGCCAGCGCCCGGCTCACCGCGCGGCGGCGGCGCTGCGTGGCGGTGAAACCACGCCCGGCGGGCGCGGTGGGCAGCACCGACGGGATCTGCTCGAGCCCCTCCAACCGCAGCACCTCCTCCACCAGGTCGGCGGGCTGCGCCAGGTCGGGCCGCCAGCTCGGCGGGGTGACGACCAGCTGGCCGTGCCCGGTGGACTCGTCCACACCGACCTCGACCGTGCAGCCGATCTGGGCGAGCCGACGCGCGGAGGTGCCGGTCGGGTAGACCACCCCGGCGACGCGGTCGGCCAGATCGATGTCCATCCGGATCGGCGCAGCGGCAGGCACCGGGACGCGCACGTCGGTGAGCGCGGATTCGACGGTGCCCCCGGCGATTTCGGCGAGCAGCGTGGCGGCGCGATCGAGCGCGGCGACGTTGATCTCCGGGTCGACCACCCGCTCGTAGCGCTTGCCCGCCTCGGAGGACAGCTTGTGCCGGCGCGAGGTCCGGTAGACCAGCAGCGGATTCCAGGTGGCGGCTTCCAGCACGATATCGGTGGTCTCGGCGCCGACCTCGGTGCTCGCCCCGCCCATCACGCCGGCCAGCGAGACGACGCCGGAATCGTCGGCGATCACCACGTCCTCGGCGTCCAGGGTGCGCTCCACCTCGTCGAGGGTGCGCAGTGTCTCCCCCGTGTTCGCGGCCCGAACCACCAAGCCGCCGTTCAGCTTTCCGCCGTCGAAGGCGTGCAGCGGCTGACCGAGTTCCAGCATCACGTAGTTGGTGACGTCGACCGCGGGCGAGATCGGGCGCACGCCCGCGAGCAGCAGCCTGCGCTGTAA
This sequence comes from Nocardia vulneris, assembly GCF_001613425.1. Classification (GTDB taxonomy): domain Bacteria; phylum Actinomycetota; class Actinomycetes; order Mycobacteriales; family Mycobacteriaceae; genus Nocardia; species Nocardia vulneris. The sequence goes on from NZ_BDCI01000018.1 coordinate 95,677, forward strand.
CCACCAGGGGCTCACCGCCTTCGGGTCGATGCCGGTGACCCGACGGACCGCGAAGCGGGTGCACTTCGACTCGGGTTCGAGCCGGACCGGCCAGGCGTCCGCCTCGTCGTCGGGCAGCGTGCGCACGGCCGGGTCGGCGTAGTCGAGATCGAAGCCGCAGGCCAGTTCCCTGGCCAGGCCGCGCACGGAGAAGCAGTAGCCGCGGTCGGGGGTGATGTTGAGTTCGATCACCGTATCGTCCAGGCCCAGCAGCACATTCGCGTCGGTGCCCGGCTCGGCGGTACCCGGCTCGAGCACCAGGATGCCCGCGTGATCCTTGCCGATACCGAGTTCGGCGACCGAGCAGATCATGCCGTTGGACACGTGCCCGTAGGTCTTGCGCGAGGAGATCGCGAACCCGCCGGGCAGCACACCACCCGGCAGCACCACGACGACCAGGTCACCGACGGCGAAATTGGTTGCGCCGCAGACGATCTCCTGCAGATCAGGGTTGCCGACATCGACCTTGCAGAACCGGATCGGCTTCTTGAACTCGGTGAGTTCGGTGATCTCGGCGACGCGGCCGACGACCAGCGGCTTGTCGATGTCGCCGGTGACGGGCCGGAGCTTGTCGAGCTCCTCGACCTCCAGCCCGACCCGGACGAAGCCCGCGTCGAGTTCCTCCGGCGTCACCGACCAGTCGGGGACGGTGCGCTGGATGATGTCGGTCAGCCAGGACTGCGCTACTCGCACTTGAGGTTTCGCTCTCTCGATCGAAGGGGCCGGAAAAGACGGTGGGGGCTCAGGACCGCACGCCGAACGGCAGCGTGAAGCGCACGTCGCCCTCGACGATGTCGCGCATGTCCGGAATGCCGTTGCGGAACTGCAACGTCCGCTCCAGGCCCATGCCGAACGCGAACCCGCTGTACACCTCGGGATCGATCCCACTGGCGATCAGCACCTTCGGGTTCACCATGCCGCAGCCGCCCCACTCGACCCAGCCGGCGCCGCCCTTCTTGTCCGGGAACCAGACGTCGACCTCGGCGGAGGGCTCGGTGAACGGAAAGTAGTTGGGCCGCATCCGGGTTCGGGTGTCCGGGCCGAACAGCGCCCGGGCGAACGCGTCCAGGGTGCCGCGCAGGTGCGCCATGGTCAGGCCCTTGTCCACCGCCAGCCCCTCCACCTGGGAGAAGACCGGGGTGTGCGTGGCGTCGAGTTCGTCGGTGCGGAAGGTACGGCCGGGGCACACCACATAGATCGGCAGCTCACGGGCCAGCAGCGAGCGCACCTGGACCGGCGAGGTGTGCGTGCGCAGCACCTGGCGCGACCCCTCGGGGGCGATGTGGAAGGTGTCCTGCATGGTGCGGGCCGGGTGGTCGGGCAGGAAGTTGAGCGCGTCGAAGTTGAAGTGCTCGGTCTCCACCTCGGGCCCCTCGGCGATCTCCCAGCCCATCGCGACGAACACGTCCGCGATCTGCTCGGAAATGACGGTGATCGGGTGCCGCGCGCCGACCGGCTGCCGGGTGGCGGGCAGCGTCACGTCGATCGCCTCGGCCACCAGCACCGCGGCGTCCCGCTCGGCGAGCAGGACCGTGCGGCGCGCTTCGAACGCCTCGGAGATGCGGGCCCGGGCCACGTTGACGCGCTTGCCCGCGTCGGCCTTCTCGGCTTTCGGAATGCTGCCCAGTGCGCGTTGTGCCAGCGCCAGCGGCGCCTTGCCGCCGAGATGCTCGGTTTTCGCGACCGCGAGCGCATCCAGGTCGGCGGCAGCGGCGAACGCCTTCTCGGCGGCCGCCGCCGCAGCGGCCAATGCCTCCTCGGTCAGCGTCGCGTTCTGCTCGACTGCGTCGTTGTCGTCGGCCACGATGGTTCGACTCTCCCCTGGGGATCGGTTCGCGAGTACGGCTCATTCCCTACCCACATTGCTGCTGGTGGAATCCTATGGGATGCGCCTGTTCCGATTCACGCGGATTCCCCGCTACCGCCGCGAACCCCGTTCTTCCTGGTCCGGAGCACCCGGCGGCGCGGGGCGAACCCGGACGAGCCGCATCCCGCCGTGTGGCGGCGCACACGGGGGATGCGGCTCGCGGGGATCCGGCGCTCAGCGCACAGGGGTGATGCGGGCGGGCAGAAGGGCGGAGCAGAGCGCGCCCGCGGCCACGATGGCCGCGCCCACCCAGACCGCGGGGGTGAGTCCGTCGACGTAGGCCTGCGGGCTGAGATATGAACCGTGCGAAGCGAAGACGGACGCGAGCACCGCGATGCCGATGGCGATGCCGACTTCGCGCAGCGTGCTGTTGGTTCCCGAGGCGATCGCCCGGTCGTCGGGGCCCGCGCTGGCCATCACCACTGTCGCGCTCGGCGCGAAGGTCAGGCCCATCCCGATCCCGCCGAGCAGGAAGGGCGCGATGAAGGCCGGGTACGCGACATCGACGCTGGAGATCGCGGCCAGCCACACCAGCGACGCCGCCAAGAACACCTGACCGGCGGTCAGCAGGGTACGCGCACCGACCCGGTCGACGATCAGACCCGCGAGCGGCGCGACCACCATCGGCGCCATCGTCCAGGGCATGGTGCGAATACCCGATTCCAGCGGACTGTAGCCCTGCACCACCTGGAAGTACTGGACGAGCAGGAAGATCGAGCCGAAGACGCCCGCGGAGAAGGCGAAACTCGTCGCGTTGCTCAGCCCGTAGGCACGCGAGCGGAACAGGTGCAGCGGGATCATCGGTTCGGGCGTGCGCAGCTCCCACGCGACCAGTGCGACGAGCAGCACCGCGCCGCCGATCAGCCCGCCGAGCACCGTGGCCGAGGTCCAGCCGTCGTCGGCGCCGTGGATCACGCCCCAGACGATCGCGAGCACACCACCCGCCGAGAGCAGCAACCCGACCGGATCCAACCGCCTGGCGCCACCGAACGACTCCCCGAGTACGCGGGCCGCGAACGGCAGCACGAGCAGACCGATCGGTACGTTGAGCCAGAAGATCCACTGCCACGACAGCCCCTCCACCACGGCGCCGCCGACCAGCGGGCCGAGCGCGACACCGAGTCCGGTAATCCCGCCCCAGATGCCGATGGCCGCATTACGCAGGCGCTCCGGCACCGCCGCCGTGAGCAGTGTCAGCGACAGCGGCATCACGCCGGCCGCGCCGAATCCTTGAATCGCCCTGGCGGCGATCAGCATCCACGGTTCGGTGGCCAGCGCACACAGCGCGGACGCGACGGTGAACAGCGCGATACCGGCCAGGAAGACCCGGCGCCGCCCCAGCCGGTCGCCGATGGCCGAGGCGGTGAGCAGCAGCGAGGCGAACGCGAGTGTGTAGGCGTTGACGAACCATTGCAGGTCGGTCAGCGAGGCGCCGAGTTCGGTGCGGATCACCGGCAGCGCGTTGGTGACCACGAGGTTGTCCAGCGTGACCATGAACATCGGGATGCCGACCGCCGCGATGACCGCGGCAACGCCGCGGCCGCTGGTCACGGGCATCTTCTCCGAGGCCGCGGCGGTGCCGGGCGGTGCGGACGCGGCCGCGAGTGGTTCCAGGATTTCGGTCATGTCCAGCCCTTGTTGTAATTGACTGATAACTACAGAGTTGGAGAGTATGCATCGGCTGATAACATGTCAATACCGGGGGCGAGAGAACGGAGTTCGAGCGCGATGGCGAGTTCGACCAGGGTCCGGATGACCGCCACGGAACGCGGCGAGCAGGTGCTGCGCGCGGCCGTCTCCGCCTTCGCCGAAGGTGGCTACGCAGCCACCAAAACCGACGAAATCGCCAGGCGGGCAGGCGTTTCCCAGCCCTACGTGATCCGGCTCTTCGGCAGCAAGCAGCAGCTGTTCATCAGCGCGCTGCACCGGGTCTGCGATCGGATCGAGGAGGTGTTCCGCGAGGCCCGCGCGGCGGCCGACCCCGAGGCCGATCCGGCCGAGGCGCTGCACGCCCTCGGCCACGGGTTCGCGGTTTTCCTGGCCGATCGGGAACTGCTCCAGCTTTTCCTGCACGGGTTCACGGCCAGTGCGGAGCCTGCCATCGGCGGCGAGGTGCGAGCCCGGTTCGGCGGCATCTACGAGCTGGTGCGCGAACTCACCGGCGCGAACGTCACCGAGGTGCGGGAATTCATGGCGACCGGGATGCTGCTCACCGTGCTGAGCGGCATGCAGGTGGTCGGTCCCGGCGCCGTCGTAGAACCGTGGGCGGTGGAGTTGCTGAACGACTGCACCGGCGCGGTCGACTGAAAACGGTTATCCGACAGTTCCGGCGGGGTCGACGCCGACCGCGCGCTCGGCCGGGGCAGCTGGTTGCGCGGCGGATGCTCGCTCGGCGGCAGTGGGCGGCACGGGAACTCGCTCCGCCGCAGCAGTTTTTGCGGGAACTCGCTCCGCCGCAGCAGGTTGCGCGGAAACTTGTTCGGGCGCAGCAGGTTGCGCGGGCACTTGCTCGGCTGCAGCGGGCGGCGCGGGCACTCGCTCCGCCTCACCAGGTTGCGCGGGGACTTGTTCGGGCGCGGGCGGCGGCGTGGGAACTTGTTCGGGCGCAGGAGGTTCGGGGTCCGGCAGCTGCTGCTCGACCTGCAACACAGCCAGGTACTTGCTGTGCGTATCGAGCGGGATGACGCCGAACATCCACGGACGCTGCACCTCGACGGGACTGCCGCTGCGTTGGTGGAGCCGAACCCATTTCCGCACCGCTTTACGCTCCGCGCGGTAACGGCGGCGCTGCGCCGCGCGCTCGATCGGCACGCCGTGCGCGCGTTCGAGCTGCTCGATGATCGCGCATTCGTTGCGACGCTTGCGATGTCGCGGAATGTCCAGCAGCGTCAGCGGGACGAACAGCACGACGGTGACCGCGAGCGGCAGCGCGTTCGCCTGCCATGGACCGGACTTGTCGCCACTCACCGTCGTCGCGAAAAGCCCTGCGATGCAATACAACAGCCAGAACAGCGTGGGCAACAGAAACCACGGGTGCAGCCACTCACTCGGCAACGGACGTTCCGCGCCGCGGAAAGCGCGCGGATCCCGGCCGTAGAGCCGCATCAGCGGACCGACCCGGCGGCGGCCTTCGTCGGACCAGGAGTCGGCGAGCGCGTCGGCGGCGTCCCGCATCGCCTTGCCCGCCCACCAGTTGGAGAACAGGCAGGACGCGTTGCTCAGCGCCCCCGCGATGCAGATGATGATGAGTGCCCCGGTGAGCACCGCGGGGCCCGCGAATCGGTCTCGGTTCGCCGAAAGAATGGCGGCGCCGCCGATCAGGAACCCGTTGAGCGTCATCAGCCAGGACATCCGATGACCGATGATGTCGTGCTCGAACTTGATCCGATCCGCGAAGACCTCGACCAGCGCCGTCTCCAGCTCGATGCTCGCCGCGGGATTGTCCGGAGGCTCAGCTGCTGCCATGTCCGCGAACCACCAAACTGCCTAGATCGGGAAGTAACTCGGGTGACAGCGGCGCGACGAGTGTCATGATCAACGCCCGGACCTCGGCCCGGGCCAGATACCCCGCCAGCACTCGATGAGACGAGTCTAGAAGAAGCAACTCGTCCGCGACCCGATATGTCGGCAGCAGCAGCACGAACGGCTCGGTCGACGCCTCGAGCTGCGCACGGAACGCCGCGACCCGCTCCTGCCGGGCCCGCGGCCACGAATCATGCAGTGCGGCAGCCTCACGCACCGTCAGCGCGGTCGCGCCCGGATCGAACCAGTCGGCCGGGCGACCGTCCGCGTCGACGTGCCACACGGTGCGCAGCTCGCCGAGCGCGGCCCAACCAACTGTCACCTGCTGAGTCACCGGCACGTTCAGCTCCGCGAGCGCATGCCAATCCAGCTGCGCCCGAATACTGCCGGAGAAGAGCCGGGCGAAGTCGTCGAAGTCGGTCACCTGGACTAGTTCACCAGATCCCGCGGGTCCGCGGCAGCGATCGCCACCTGCGCGTTCCGAATCCGCACCGCAGGCCCCGCGCGCTGGACGGCCCGACTGCCGCCTGTTAAGCGAACTAACCGGTTCGCCTTAAGTCCGCGGATCTACCGTCACCGCGTGCTCGAAGGAGGCGGTCCAGTGACGGACACGGAGGTGCGCGGCCCGGCCGAGTCGAGGGGCGCGGAGACCGCTGCAACAGCAGAGACCGTCCCGCTCGGTGCAACAGAAGCAGTGGCGCTCGGTGCAACAGAGGCAGTGGCACCCACTCCAGTGGACGCGGCGGCACCCACCCCAGCACACGCGGCAGCACTCGGTGCGGCGGAGGCGGCGGCACTCGGTGCGGCGGAGGCCGCCGCACCCACTTCAGCAGAGGCGGCGGCAGTCGCTATAGCAAAAGCCGTGCCAGCCACTACAGCAGACGTGGCGGCACCTACTCGGGCAGCCGCCATAACAGCCGCACCAGGAAACCCGGCGGCACCCACTCCGGCAGCCGCCATAACAGCCGCACCAGGAAACCCGGCGGCACCCGGTGCAGCAGAGTGCGTGCCGCCCGCCGCAGCAGCACGCACTTCAGCAGACGCCGTGGCACCCACTACAGCAGACGCGGCAGCACCCACTACAGCAGACGCCGTGCCACTCGCTACAGCGGACGCGGCGGCGCGGACTGCGGCGGAGGCCGAGCCAGAACAGTGGCGGTTGGCGACGCGTCTCGGGTTTCGGTTCGGTGTCGCCTATTTCGGCTTGTTCGGGCTGGCGGGACTGGTCGGGCTGATGCCGATTCTGTTGGCGGGCTTGGGGATCGATGCGGGATGGGGCTCGGTGCTGAATATCCTGCATCTGGCTCGCCCGCCGATCGAGTGGACGGCCACGCATGTGCTCGGTCTGCGGGTGGTCAGTACCCAGGTGGGCAGCGACAGCGCGTTCCAGTGGACCGCATTGTTTCTCCTGGTCGTCCTCGCGGCGGTGGTCACGGCGGTGTGGTCGGTGCTGGATCGGCGCCGACTCCGCTACGACCGGCTGTTCGCCTGGGTCCAGCTGTATCTGCGATTCGTGCTCGCGCTCACGATGTTCTATTTCGGGATGGCGAAGGCGATTCCGACGCAGATGCCGTTCGTGCTGAACCGACTGGTGGAGCCGTACGGCAATTTCAGTCCGTCGGGCGTGCTGTGGGCGCAGGTCAGCGTGTCGCAACCGTACGAAATCGCCCTGGGTGTCGCGGAATTGCTGGCCGGCGTGTTGCTGGTGGTGCCGCGCGCCACCGCGGCCGGCGCGCTGCTGTGCGCGGTGGATATGACGCAGGTGCTGCTGCTGAACCTGACCTACGACATTCGCCTGAAATCGGTGTCGGCACAGCTCCTGCTGCTGAGCCTGTTCCTGCTCGCACCCCATGCGCGCCGCTTGTTCGTGGTGCTGTTCTCCGAGCGCGCCGCGCCCGCGATCCGGCGAATTCCGTTGTTCGGCACCGCAAGAGCCAATCGCATCGCCCTGGTGGCACAGCTGGCGGTGGGCCTGCTGCTGCTCACGGTGACCGGTGTGCAGAACTGGCGGCAGTGGGCGAATCCGGTGCCGGAGCTGTACGGCATCTACCAGGTGGACGGCTTCTCCTCGGAGGGTTACGCCCGCGATCCCCTGCTGACCGACGAATTGCGGTGGCGCCGAGTCGTTGTCGACCGCCCGTTCCACGTGTCCGACCCGGTGGTGGTCACCATTCAGCACATGGACGATTCGTTCGAGGTGTACGGCGGCACCATCGACCCGAAGCGCCACTTCATCGATCTACGCCATCGGATCACAGTGGGCACCTTCGAAGAAACGCCGGTGCACGTGCGCCTCAGCTACTGGTGGCCGAGCCCCGGCCGCATGGTCATCGACGCCGACGACTATGCGGGCCACCGCATCCACACCTGGCTCACCCGCCTCGACCCGAAGTCCTTCCCGCTGCTGGAACGCGGCTTCAGTTGGGTCCAGGAACAGCCCTACCACCGCTGAGCGCGCTACTGCGCGTAGCGGACGCGGGAATTGGCGTAGAGGCAGATGGCGGCGGCGGTGGCCAGGTTCAGGCTCTCCGCGCGGCCACGGATGGGAATGCGCAGGCGATGGTCGGCGCGGCCGGCGACCGCGGGCTCGAGACCGTGCGCCTCGTTGCCGAACAGCCAGGCCACCGGGCGGGTGAACAGCTCGTCGGCGTCGTCCAGGTCGACCTCACCGTTCGCGGCGGTCGCCAGGATCGTGATACCCGCTCCGGCAAGGGAATCCAGCGTCTCGCCGATATCGCGGTGCCGGGCGATCGGCACATGGAACAGGCTGCCCGCGCTGGCGCGCACACACTTGCCGTTGTGCGGGTCGACCGAATCACCGGCCAGCACAACGCCGTCCGCGCCCACCGAATCGGCGACCCGGATCAGCGTGCCCGCGTTGCCCGGTTCGGCCATCTCGACCGGCACGGCGAGCATCCGCGGCGCGGTGCCGAGCACCTCGGCCAGCGGCACGTCGAGCAGCCCGCAGACCGCGACCAGCCCCGGGGCGGTGACGGTTTCGCCGAGTTGCGCGGCCGCGCGGTCGCTGACCAGCGTGGTGCGCACGCCCGTCGCGGCGGCGCCGGCAACCAGCTCGTGTTCCCTGGCCGCGGCGCCCGCGGAATAGAACAGTTCCCGCACCCGCCCGGTATCCAGCGCCGCGGCAACGGAATTGGCGCCCTCGGCCAGGAACAGCCCGGTCTTGCGCCGCTGCGCGCCGCGATGCAGTTTGACAGCGGAAACGACCCGCGGATTGCGCTCGGAGAGCGCGTCCACGGGTCGTTCCGAAAGGTGTCCGCTGGTCAACGTCGGCTTATGCAGCCGGCGCGTTGACGTCCTGCGGCAGAGCGGCCTTGGCGACGGCGACGAGACCGGCGAACGCCTCGGCGTCGGAGACGGCGAGCTCGGCGAGGATCTTGCGATCCACCTCGACACCCGCGGCCTTCAGGCCCTGGATGAAACGGTTGTAGGTGATGTCGTTCAAGCGCGCCGCGGCGTTGATGCGGGCGATCCACAGCTTGCGGAAGTCACCCTTGCGCGCCCGGCGGTCCCGGTAGGCGTAGGTGAGCGAGTGCAGCTGCTGTTCCTTGGCCTTGCGGTACAGCCGCGAACGCTGGCCGCGGTAGCCCTTGGAGGCCTCGAGGATGGAACGACGCTTCTTCTGAGCGTTGACGGCCCTTTTGACGCGTGCCATGGGTCAGTCCTGTCGATCTAGGGGGCGCATGCGGGGCACCCGGGGGTTGGTCGGTGGGTCGGCGTCCGGAATCCGGAACGCGGTCTGCTGCTACGGATCAGGTCTCTCAGAGACCGAGCAGCCTCTTCACGCGCGGGACGTCGACGGACGCGACGGCCTCCGTGCCATCCAGACGACGAGTCCGGCGGGTCGACTTGTGCTCCAGGAGGTGGCGGCGGTTGGCCTGCTGGCGCAGCAGCTTGCCCTTACCGGACACCTTGAATCGCTTCGAGGCACCGCTGTGGCTCTTCATCTTCGGCATGGATTCCTCTAATCTGTCTCGTCCCGGCGGTCCTTGCGGACCGCCGGCTCTTATCGGTCTTACTGCGGCGGGGCGGCCTGCTCGGCCGGAGCCGCGCCGGGCGCGCTGTCTGCGGGCTCGGCGCTCTGCTGCGCAGCGGGCTGCTGCGGTCGCGGAGCCGAGGACTCCTGCTGGGCTTTCACCCGCGTCTTCGCACCCTTGTGCGGGGCGAGGACCATAGTCATGTTGCGACCGTCCTGCTTGGCCGAGGTCTCGACGAACCCCAGGTCCGCCACGTCCGCGGCGAGCCGCTGCAACAGCCGGTAACCCAGTTCGGGCCTGGACTGCTCGCGACCACGGAACATGATGGTCACCTTGACCTTCGACCCGGCCTCGAGGAAGCGCATCACGTGGCCCCTCTTAGTCGCATAGTCGTGGTCGTCGATCTTCGGGCGGAGCTTCTGCTCCTTGATCACGGTCTGCACCTGGTTCTTCCGAGACTCACGCGCCTTCTGCGCCGTCTCGTACTTGAACTTGCCGTAGTCCATGATCTTGCAGACCGGCGGACGTGCATCCGGAGCGACCTCGACGAGATCGAGATCTGCCTCCATGGCGACGCGTAGTGCATCTTCAACACGCACGATCCCAACCTGCTCGCCGCTGGGTCCGATGAGCCGGACCTCGGGAACACGGATGCGATCGTTGATGCGGGTCTCAGTGCTGATGGGGCCTCCTAGGTCAAGCGGTGTCGTCAAGACGACCGCACGCAATAACTGCAACCCCTTTTCAACACGAAAGCCCCGGTGCGGTATTCCGCAACGGGGCCCGAGTCGACCGGTCGACCGCACGCGAAAGCACGCGTTCGGTCTCGCACGCGCGGCTCTCCAGAGAGAACCCCCGCACAAGAAACCCGCCTCCGAGAGGCGGGTGACCGGACCGTTTGACCTGACGATCGCTCGTCGGCAACGGTGGGAGTCGGGCTCCACTTATCAGCCCCTGGCTCGAAATCTTGGTAGAAGACACAACCTGGGGCGGTCGTCAGCGGAAAGTCTAACATTCCGTTCGGCTATCGCCGAATCGGGTCCCCGACCGGGCGCCGAGCTCGGCCGATGGCCGCGCGCATCGAGCAGCCGAACCGCCCTACTAGGGTCACCAGTATGACTGATGAGCTCGACGACGCCGTGCGCGAACTGGCCGACATCCCCGCGGTGGAGGTGATCAGCCGGGCCGCCGTGATGCTGATGAGTTCGGCGGCGGAGAAGCTCGGGCTCGCGGACGAGGATCCGGACAACAGCGCGCGGCGCGATCTGGACGAAGCACGCCGGGTGATCACCGCGCTGGCCGGACTGGTCACCGCGTCGGTGGAGTACCTCGGCCCGCACGCGGGACCGATCCGGGACGGTTTGCAGTCTCTGCAGCGCGCGTTCCGGGAGGCGTCGGCGCACCCGGACGAGCCGGGCAAGGGGCCGGGCGAGAAGTACACGGGACCGGTCTACTGAGCCGATTCGACGAACAGCCGTGCGGCGCTGAGTAGTTCAGCGCCCGCGGTGCACACCTGACAGAAACATTTTCCCGTCGGGCAATTTTGCCCACTGGGCAAGTTTTTGCCGTAGACTCGTGCCATGGCCGAGGAACTGAGTCTGCGCGAACGCAAGAAGCTCGACACCCGTCGCGCATTGAGCGACGCCGCACTGCATCTGGCGTTCGAGCACGGCCTGGACAACGTGACGCGGGAAGACATCGCCTCCCGGGCGGGGGTGTCGATCCGCACCTTCAACAACTACTTCGCCGGCAAACACGAGGCTTTGGCCTACCGCAATGTCGACCGAATCCGGCGCAGTCTCACCGAGTTTCGCGACCGTCCCGCCGACGAGCCGCTCTGGACCGCGATCACCGAGGCCATCGTCGCACCGTTCGTCGCCGAAGGCATTCGCGATACGCCGCCGACCAAGGCCCAGCTGGCGGCGGTCCGCACGATGGTCGAACTGTCGCAGACGCATGTGGCGATCAGCAAGGAGCTCGTCGACGAGTGGGTCGCGGCCATCGCGCGGCGCACCGGCACCGATCCCGCCCGCGATATGTATCCGCACCTGGTGACCGGCGTCCTCATCGCCGTCATGCGGTCCGCCGCCGTGGCGTATGTGCACGCCGATCCGCCCGTGGTCATCACCACCCTGCTCCGGCGCGGCTTCGACGACGTGGCCGCCGGACTACCCGAACCTTCCGGTCACTGACCGGCACACCACCGCAGCGTTCCATCCACGAAGAGGGGTCTATTCGTCATGCCCGAAAACTCTTACGACGTAGTCATTTCCGGCGCCGGGCCGAACGGTCTGCTGCTGGCGGGCGAGCTCGCCCTCGCCGGCATCCGTCCGGTCCTGCTCGACCAGCTGCCCGGACCGAGCGCCGAACCGAAGGCCAACGGCCTTGTCGGCCAAGTGGTTCGGCTGCTGGACATGCGCGGACTGTACGACGAATCCGGCGCGGCGCCGCAGCCGGCGCTCGGGTACATGTTCAGCGGGCTACCCCTGTCGTTCGCCGACATGCCGGACAAGGTCCTGTACGGCAAGATCATCTCGCAGCCGAAAGTCGCTCGGCAGCTGGAGAAGTGGGTGCTCGGGCTCGGCGTCGACCTGCGCTGGGGACACCGGCTCACCGAGCTGACACCTTACGACGGCGGTGTCGGGATCACGGTGAACGGGCCCGCAGGCGACTACCACCTCGACACCACCTACCTGGTCGGCGCCGACGGCGGCAAGAGCTTCGTCCGCAAACAGCTCGGCATCGGGTTTCCGGGCAGCACCAACACCGACGACATCGCGCGGCTGGCGCACGTCTGGCTGCCCGATGAGCTGCGCACCGCCGACGGCGCACTCGACATTCCCGGATTCGGGCGCATCGAATTCGGGCACAACAGGTTCGAGAACGGCGGCGTGATCTACGCCGAACTGGAGCCGGGCCGGACCATGTTGGCGACGAAAGAGAGCGGCGGCGAGTCGGCCGCCGCGGACACCCCGATGTCCATCGCGGAGCTACGCGCGAGCCTGCGGCGAATCCTCGGCGTCGACGTGCCCATCGAAGCGCCGCGCTCCCCCGGCCCGAACGCCTTGCGGCGCATCGACAATCAGAACACCCGGCAAGCCGAGCGATACCGGGAGGGGAACGTCTTCCTGGTCGGCGACGCCGCACACGTGCATTCGGCGATGGGTGGACCCGGACTGAATCTCGGCATGCAGGACGCCGCCAACCTCGGCTGGAAGCTGGCCGCACAGGTAAACGGCTGGGCCCCAGCGGGATTGCTCGACACCTACCACACCGAGCGGCACCCCGCCGGGCTCCGCGTCATGATGAGTTCGCTCGCCCAATCCGCACTGTTCGCACCGGGACCGGAGGTGAGCGCGCTGCGCGAACTGTTCGGCGAGTTGCTCGCGCTGCCGGATAACGCCGCCCACATTGCACGCTTGATGGCCGGTGCGGACATCCGTTACGACACCGGCGACGACCATCCACTCGCCGGATATCTTGTCCCGGAGTTCGCCGTCGAAACCGCAACGGGCACAGTCCGAGTAGCCGAGTTACTACGCAAAGCCCGACCGATCCTGCTCACTCTCGGCGGGCATGGATTCTTCGACGAGGTAGCGGCGCCGTGGCGCGACCGCGTCGACCTCGTCCCCGCCGCCGGTCCCGACGTTTCCGCCGCCGCACTCCTGATCCGCCCGGACGGGTACGTCGCCTGGGCCACGGACACGGCGACGCACTCCGATGCGGCCCACCTCCACACCGCGCTGACCCGCTGGTTCGGCACCCCGAACCCCTGAGAACGCACGCGGTGTGCGGCACACTCCACCGACCCGCCGCACACCGGTCGCGCTCGCGCACATGGCAACCGCTCCATGCCGCAGCCCCGCCACCCATCCGTCGAACGCGCGGGAAGTCGACGCGGCGCGCACCAGTTCGCGCGACGCGCACCAGTTCGCGCGACGCGCACCAGTTCGCGCGACGCGCACCAGTTCGCGCGGCGCGCGCGGATTCGTTGACGAATCCGCGCGCGCGGTGACGAAACGTGCGCGGGGCTCGGGGTCAGGCGGTCAGGAAGTCGGCGACGGTGGTGGTTTGGTCGAGGATGGCGTGGCCGGTTTCGGGGAGGATGTGGACGGTGGCGTGGGGGGCGCAGCGGCGGATACGGTCGGCGGTGGCCGTGGAGTCGAGCATCACGTCGCGGGCGCCGACGAGCACCAGGAGGGGCATGGTGAGGGTGCGTAGTTGGTCGTCGGAGAAGATCGGCAGCCGTTCGGTGCGCGGGTTGAAGGTGGCGAAGGTGAACACCACGTGGTCGAGGGCGGCGTCGGTCTCCGGCGTGTGCAACCCTGTCACGAGGCGTGCCGTCCGGCGTACACCCCAGCTGCCGAACATGCGCAGGAACAACGCTTTCGGCAACCAGCCCATCGTCTGCTTGCCGATCCCGCTGGGGCACAACAGCGCCAGCTTGGTCACCCGCCCCGGCCTGCGGGTCACGTAATCCAGCGCGAACCACCCGCCGAGTGACGACGCCACCAGCGAGAACTGTTCGACGCCAACGGCTTCGAGCACATCATCGAGCCACAGCGCGTACGCCTCGGAGCCGAGCGGCGGCCGCGCCGGCGCACTACCGCCGGGCTCGCCGATGATGTCGACCGCATAGACCCGGAAATCCGTTGCCCACGTGGCGATATCACCGAGCCACATGGTCGCGTTCGCGCCCGAACCGTGCAGCAGTACCAGCGGCGGCGCGTCCGGCGGACCGGACACCACGACGAAGGTCTCCCCCTCGCGGGTCGGAATCCGCAGTTGTTCGGCCGGAACCGGCCAGGCCGTCAACGCTTCCCGATAACGCTGCTGGATCGCGGCCGCGCCGCGCTCGGTCTTGTAGATCGTGGTCATTTCCCCACCTCTGTCGTGCGATGCGTCGTCATGCGTCGAGCACCGCTGCCATGTAGTCGAGCAGTCGTGCTGTATCGGCCAGCCCGCCGAGGACGATGACCTTCATCCGCGCCCGTTCCGCGTCGTAGACCGTCTCGACCCGTAACCGCTGGTCGCCCGGCCCGCGATTCGCGGCCGCACCCATGACGAGCGAGGTGAGCCGATCGGCCGTCGCGGGATCGACCGCGTCCACCTCGACGATGCTCGACACCTCGCTGTGTCGTTGCCGCCCAACGGTTTCCCGCAACGGCGCGGGCACCGGACGGCCGGTGAACGCCTCCAGGTCCGCCGCCGAGATCCGGTATTGCTTACCGATCCGGACCGCGGTGAGCCGCCCGTCGCGCACATAGTTGCGGATGGTGCGCACATGCAGGCCCAGGCGCTCGGCGACCTGTTCGACGGAATAGAAGGTATCGGACACAGAACTACCCTAAACAACCCTTCATTTGTGCGCAATAGGGAAGTTTAGGGAGTGATAGGGAGCCGGGACAGCAACAGGCCCCGGTGGTAGGGAACCACCGGGGCCTGGTCAGCGAGCCGCTACTTGATGAGTCCGCCGTGGTAGGCGTTGTCCTTCCCGCGCTGCTGCGTGCCCGCCTTCGTGGCGGTGCCGCCGCCGAGCGGGTTGTCACTGAACGCGTAGGTGGCGATCGAGTAGGCGATGCCGCCGGTGTTCACGGCCAGCGCCTTGTCGTTGATGTTCTTCGTGGTGTCGCAGGCACCGTGGTAGCAGGCGTCATAGGGCTTGCCCGCTTCGCCGCCGAACATCTTCTGCTCTTCCGGCGTCTTGACGCCCTCCGCACCGGTGAACAGGCCACCCGCCGCGATCCCGACCGCGATGAACGGGCCGTAATCGGAGCGGCCGTCGAACGGGGTCGGCACGTGCGGCAATCGCAGCATGTCGAAGTAACGCTCGAAGGTCTTCTCGATCTCGGCCGAGCCCGGCGTGCCCTCGCTACCGTCGTAGATCTTGTAGGCGAAGTTCGGCGAGCCGATCATGTCGAAGTTGAGGTAGAGCGCGATCTTGGCGCGATCGGCCTCCGACAGGTTCGCGACATAGTGCTCCGAGCCGAGCAGCCCGAGTTCCTCCGCGCCCCACCAGGCGAAGCGGACCTTGTTCTTCGGCGGGAACTTGGCCATCTGCAACGCGACCTCGAGGATGCCCGCACTGCCGGAACCGTTGTCGTTGATGCCCGGGCCGGCCAGCACCGAATCCAGGTGCGCCCCAGCCATTACGACCTTGTCCGCCTTGCCCTGCTTGCTCTCGGCCAGCACGTTCGAGGTCGAACGGACCTTGCTCTCGGTGTCGGTCTTGAGCCGCACCACCGTGTCGGCGGGCGAGGCGAGATCCTCGCCGACGGCGAAGCTCGCGCCGACCACCGGGATGGTGAAGCCGGGCCCGCCCAGGGTGCCCGCGAAGGCGTCGGTGCGGCCGGGCTGGCCCTCGTTGAAGATGATCACACCGGCCGCGCCCGCGGTCTGCGCGTTACGGGCCTTGTCGGCGAACGGGCAGGTGCCGCGTTGCAGCAGCGCGACATTGCCCGCGGTGAAGTTCGCGAAGTCCGCGGCCTCACACCCGGAGGTCGAGCTCGGTTCCGGCGTCGGCGGCAGCGTCAGGTCGACGGCTTGCACCTTCGCGTTCACGTCACCCGAACCCGAATAGGTCAGCGTGACGAAATCGCCGAGCGCACTGCCGCCGGGCGGAGTCGGTTTGTAGGTCTTGGCATCCGGGGAGACCTGGTTCAGCACCGCGGTCGATTTCTCTTGGAAGAACGGGAAGTCGAACTTCTGCACCGTCACCTGGTAGCCCGCACCGCGCAGTTTCTTGACGACATAATCGCGGGAAGCGTCGAAGCCGGGAGTGCCCGCGGCGCGGGTACCGCCGTTGGCATCGGCGATCTTCTGGAACTCCGTCAAGTGGCGTTTGATGTTGGGCGCCTGGACCGAATTGGCCAGTTGTCGTTCGGGCGGCGCGGGATCGGCGTTCGCCGATCCCATCAACACCAGTGACAGAGCGAGCGGCAGCGCGGTAGCGGTCGCGAGAACTCGACCGGTATTGGCGCGGTTGAAGATACGGGGCATGTCGGTTCCTCCAAGGGACGGATGAATCCCGGTGGTCGGAGGTTAGGGCGATATGTCGCGCTACCGGAAACCCCAGTTGCGAACTGGGGAACCCTTTTCCCCAGCTGTGCTGTGTTAGAAATACCTACCTCGCCCGCTGCGCACGACGCCCCGAAATCCGCACTCGTTTCAGGGATTTGCACTCGTTCTACCGCCCCGATTCGGGTGCGGATCCCGAGAGCGGGTGCGGATTTCGTTCTCGCCGTTCAGGCGAGGATGCGGCTGAGGGTGCGGCGGCCGAGGTGGCTCATGGTGGGGTTGGTGGTGGCGTAGTACCAGACGAGGCCCATGGCTTGCTGGAAGGCCCAGGCGCGGCCGCGGTGCCATTCGAGGTCGTCGGATTCGAGGTGGGCGTGCAGGATTCGACGGGGGGTGGGTTCGAGCAGGTGCCAGGCGCTGACCAGGTCGAGGGCCGGGTCGGCGGGAGCGAGGCCGCCGACGTCGATGACGCCGGTGAGGCGGCCGTCGGCGACGAGCACGTTGCCCGGGATGAGGTCGCAGTGGTTCATCACGTCTGGTGTTGTGCCGCGCGGTAATTCGCGCATCTGCGCCCAGAGGCGGCGCAGGGCGGGCACGTCGAGCAGGTGGGTGCTGCGCTCGAAACAGGTCTGCATCCAGGCGTCGTGTGTGTGCAGCTCGCCGCCGCGACCGCGCCCGGTGAAGGTACGGCCGCGGGTGTCGATGGCGCGCACGCCGCGAATGAACTCGGCCAGATCGCAAGCGAATTCGATGGAATCACCCGGATCCGCGAGGGTGGCGACCGTCCCGCTCAGCCAGGTCTGCACCGCCCACGGTAGCGGATAGCCCGCGCCGGGTTCGCCGATCGCCACCGGCTCGGGGGTGCGAAATCTCGTGCGACCGAGCAATTCTCGCGCGGCGGCCGCTTCGGCCTGCAACGAGCGCCGTACGGACTCGACATCTCCCGCGCGCAGCGGGAACCGCGCCGCGAACCGATCACCGATCCGGAACAGCGCATGCTCCGTACCTGCGGCAGCGACCGCCCGGATCGGCAGATCACGCCAAGCGGGGAACTGCTCATCGACCAGCGTCCGCACCGTCTCGAGCGAGACGGCCAGTTGATCGGCATGCATGGTCACCTCCGCAGCGTGACAAACCGTCACCCGCACCCACAAGCGATTTCCCGCAGTGCACGGCCCCG
Organism: Nocardia vulneris; assembly: GCF_001613425.1. Taxonomy (GTDB): domain Bacteria; phylum Actinomycetota; class Actinomycetes; order Mycobacteriales; family Mycobacteriaceae; genus Nocardia; species Nocardia vulneris. The sequence goes on from NZ_BDCI01000018.1 coordinate 113,297, forward strand.
CGCAAACGAAGCGGCCACGCCGCAGTGTCTACCCAAATCATCTCTGAACAGGCATTTTCCGCTGCCGAAAACTTCGACTTGACCTTGCCCCTAGGGCAAGGTTCGACGATAGTTCTCATGAACAGCAACGCACTGCACGACATCGCGACTCAGATCAGCGAACAGGCCGCCGCCTTCTGCGAGAGCAACCTCGTGCCCGGCTTCGTCGCCGGTGTCTATCGAGCGGGTGAACAGGTTGTCGTGGCGCACGGCACGGCGAATGCCCGGACCGGCGCGCCGATGCTCGAGCACACCGGATTCCTCCTCGGCTCGGTCACCAAGGTGCTCACCACCACCCTCGTCCTGCAGCAGGTCGAACGCGGCAACCTCGACCTCGACGCGCCGGTGGTGCGCTACCTGCCGGAATTCGCGTTGAACGTGCCGGGCGCGGCGGACAAGATCCTGGTGCGGCACCTGCTCTCGCACACCAACGGCATCGACGCGGACCTGTACTTCCCCGACGCCAAAGGCAGTGCCGCACTGCGCACTTACGTCGCGGGCCTCGCCGAGGGCAGCGGCGTCCTGTTCGAGCCGGGCGAGCAGCTCAGCTATTCGAACGGCGGCATGATCGTCGCGGGCCGCCTGCTCGAAGTAGTGACCGGCCTGTCGTTCCACGCACTGCTCGAGCGCGACATCTACGGCCCGGTCGGCATGCGCGACTCCAGCACCTCGGCCGAACAGGCCATCCTGCGCAGCACCGCCGTCGGCCACTTCCTGAACCCCGAGACCGTGACCGCCGAACCCACCGGCATGTTCACGCTGCCCGACACCTGGGGTCCGGCGGGTGGCACCCCGATCGGCACCGTCGCCGACCTGCTCGCATTCGGCCGCACCCACCTCGCGGGCGGCATGTCGCCCGCCGGGGCTCGCGTCCTGTCAGCCGATTCGGTCGCCCTGATGCAGCAGGTTTCGCACGATATGGCGACGCCGAACGTGCCGCCGATGGGTATGGGCTGGGTGCGCTACCCGTTCGGCGACACCACCGTGCTCGCCATGTCGGGCGCCTCGCCCGGCGGTGTTTCGCTGCTGTGCGTGGTGCCCGACCACGATCTGGTCTTCGCCGCGTTCGGCAACAGCCCGGACGCGATCATGCTGCAGGACCAGCTGTTGCAGTGGCTGCTGCGCAGCCGGCTCGGTGTCGAGATCCCCACGCTGGTCACCGAATTCGCGGAAAATGTCGACCTCACCCCGTACGTCGGCACCTACCGTGCCAACCAGCTCCGCATCGATGTCAGCATCGTCGACGGCCAGCTCGAGGAACGGATGACCTACGAGCCCGCCGACGAATCGCAGGACCGGATTTTCACCGAGTTCGCGGGCGGCACGACCGCGGCCCCGCCGCAGCGGTACGTGCCGATCCGGCCCGGCCTGTTCGCCCCGGCCGACTACCCCCTGGAGACGTTCGACGGCTACCTGCGCCTCCTGCTGGTCTCCTTCCACGATATCCAGGACGGCCGGGCCCGTTTCCGCAACGGCGGCGGCCGGCTCACCCGCCGCGCCTGACCGTTCCGGCCGGGCGATACGACGAGTGGAAGGATGACCCGCATGATCACGATCGGCCGGCTCGCGGACTTCGCCGGAGTGACCACCAAGGCCATCCGCCACTATCACGAGCGCGGTCTGCTCCCCGAGCCCGATCGCGACTCGTCCGGCTACCGGCGCTACACCGCCCAGCATGCGATCGATCTCGTCAAGATCAGGACCCTGGCCGAGGCGGGCGTCCCGCTGGCCCGCGTCAAGAACCTGCTCGACGCCGACCCCGAGACGCTCTCGGCCGCGATCGCCGAGATCGATCGCGACGTCCGCCGGCGCATGACCCAACTGCGGCGCACCCGCGAGCAGCTCGCCCAATTACGCGGCGGCGACCGGCTTTTCGTCGCCCCCGAGGTAGCCGACTTCCTCGATGAACTCCGCGAACTCGGTGCCAGCGACCGCCAGATCCACCTGGAACGCGACGGCTGGATCCTTTTGCAAACCGCCTCCCCCGCCGACGCCGCGCTCTGGTTGGCCGAAAAGCGTGAGCTGCTCGCGGTTCCCGAGTTCCGCGCCCTCTACCTGGAGCACGACGCTGCATTCCACTGGTCCCCCGACGACCCGCGCCTGCCAGGCCTCGCCGAGCGCACCCGCACCTGGTTCACCACCCACCACAGCCGCTCCGAAACCCGCCCCGTCCAAAACCCCGCCATCGCCCGCCTCGCGGCCCGATCCCAACCCGGCGCCACCTCCCCCGCCTGGCACCGCCTCGCCCAACTCATGCAGAGCTGATCCCGTAGCCGGCCCCCGGATGAATAGACCCGGGGACCGGCTGCGCGGGATCAGCGCAGGGCGGCGGCTTTGCGCGAAAGGCGTTTGGTTGCGGCCTTGGCGGCGGCTTGGGCTTCGCTCGGCTTGTCGGGGGTGGCCTTGGCCGCCTTGGTGGCGGGGGCCTTCTTGGCGGAAGCCTTTGTCGCCGGAGCCGTTTTGGCGGGGGCCTTTTTGGCGGGCTTGGTGGCGGGGGGTGCGGCCAGGGCTTCGCGGAGGAACTGGCCGGTGTAGCTTTCCGCCACGGCGGCCACGTCTTCGGGGGTGCCTTCGGCGACCACCGTGCCACCGCCGGAGCCGCCCTCGGGGCCCATGTCGATGATCCAGTCGGAGGTCTTGATCACGTCCAGGTTGTGTTCGATGACGATGACCGTGTTGCCCTTGTCGACCAGACCGTTGATCACCTTGAGCAGCTTGCGGATGTCCTCGAAATGCAGGCCGGTGGTGGGCTCGTCGAGAATGTAGACGGTGCGACCGGTGGACCGCTTCTGCAATTCGGCCGACAACTTGACGCGCTGCGCCTCACCGCCGGACAGGGTGGGCGCGCTCTGGCCGAGCCGCACATACCCGAGGCCGACATCCACCAGCGTCTTCAGGTACCGGTGGATCGAGCTGATCGGTTCGAAGAACTCCGCACCTTCCTCGATGGACATATCGAGGACTTCGGCGATGGTCTTGCCCTTGTAGTGCACCTCGAGGGTTTCCCGGTTGTAGCGCGCACCGTGGCAGACCTCGCACGGGACGTACACGTCGGGCAGGAAGTTCATCTCGATCTTCAGGGTGCCGTCGCCGGAGCAGGCCTCACAGCGACCGCCCTTGACGTTGAACGAGAATCGGCCCGGCTGGTAGCCGCGCACCTTCGCCTCGGTGGTGGACGCGAACAGCGTGCGGATCTTGTCGAACACGCCGGTATAGGTGGCCGGGTTGGAGCGCGGGGTGCGGCCGATCGGCGACTGGTCGACCTGGACGAGCTTGTCCAGGTTGTCCAGGCCGTTGATCCTGGTGTGCCGGCCCGGCACCTGCCGCGCGCCGTTGAGCTTGTTCGCGAGCACCGTCGCCAGGATGTCGTTGACCAGCGTCGACTTACCGGAGCCGGAGACGCCGGTGACCGCGGTGAGCACGCCGAGCGGGAAGCTGACGTCGATGCCGCGCAGGTTGTGCTCGGTCGCGCCGACCACGGTGAGCTGGCGCTTCTTGCTGATCGGGCGGCGCACCATCGGCACCTCGATCCGCTCCCGGCCGGAAAGGTATGCGCCGGTGAGCGATTCGGGATCGGTGAGCAGTTCCTGGTACGGCCCGCTGTGCACCACCCGGCCGCCGTGCTCGCCGGCCAGCGGGCCGATGTCGACCACCCAGTCCGAGGCCCGGATGGTGTCCTCGTCGTGCTCGACGACGATCAGGGTGTTGCCGAGATTGCGCAGCCGGGTGAGGGTTTCGATGAGCCGTCTATTGTCCCGCTGGTGCAGGCCGATGGACGGCTCGTCGAGCACGTAGAGCACGCCGACCAGGCCCGATCCGATCTGGGTGGCGAGCCGGATCCGCTGCGCCTCACCACCGGACAGCGTCGCGGCGGCCCGCGACAGCGACAGGTATTCCAGGCCGACGTCGAGCAGGAACCCCAGCCGCGCCTGCACCTCCTTGAGCACCTGCCCGGCGATCGCGGCCTCGCGCTCGCCCAGCGTGAGCGAGTTCAGGAAGGCGGAGCAGTCGCCGATGGACAGATCGCTGACATCGGCGATGGACTTGTTGTCGCCCCCCGCGCTGATGGTGACCGCGAGGATCTCCGGGCGCAACCGGGCACCGTCGCAGACCGGGCACGGCACGTCGCGCATGTACCCGTCGTAGTGCTCCTTCATCTGCTCGGACTCGGTGCTCTCCATCCGCCGCTGCAGGAACGGCATCACGCCCTCGAAATCGGCGTAGTACGAACGCTTCCGGCCGTAGCGGTTGGTGTAGGAGACGTGCACCTGATCGGAGCTGCCCTCCAGCACCGCCTTGCGCGCCTTGAGCGGCAGATCCTCCCACGGCGTGTCCATCGAGAAGCCGATCGACTCGGCGAGCCCCGACAGCAGGCGGGTGAAGTACTCGGCGGTCTGGCCGCGCGACCACGGGGCGATCGCGCCCTCGTTCAAGCTGAGCGCCGGGTCGGGCACGACCAGTTCGGGATCGACCTCTTTGCGGATGCCGAGACCGGTGCAATCGGGGCAGGCGCCGTAGGGCGAGTTGAACGAGAACGACCGGGGTTCCAGGTCTTCGATATCGAGGGGGTGCCCGTTCGGGCAGGCCAGGCGCTCGGAGAAGCGGCGCTCCCGATCGTGCGCGTGCTCGTCGCGATCGACGAAGTCGAGCACCACGATGCCGTCGGCCAGGCGCAGTGCGGTCTCGATCGAATCGGTGAGGCGCTGTTTGGAATTCGGCTTCACCGCGAGCCGGTCGACCACGACCTCGACGTCGTGCTTCTCCTGCTTCTTCAGCTTCGGCGGGTCGGTGAGCGGGTACACCACGCCGTCGACCCGCACGCGCGAGTAGCCCTGGCTGTTCAACTGGTCGAACAGGTCGACGAATTCGCCCTTGCGGGTACGCACCACCGGCGCGAGCACCTGGAACTTGATGCCCTCCGCCATGGCGAGCACCTGGTCGACGATCTGCTGCGGGGTCTGCTTGGCGATCAGCTCACCGCAGACCGGGCAGTGCGGGGTGCCCGCGCGGGCGTACAGCAGACGCAGGTAGTCGTACACCTCGGTGATGGTGCCGACGGTCGAGCGCGGGTTGCGGTTGGTGGACTTCTGGTCGATCGACACCGCGGGCGAGAGGCCCTCGATGAAGTCGACGTCGGGCTTGTCCATCTGCCCGAGGAACTGCCGCGCGTAGGCCGACAGCGACTCCACGTAGCGCCGCTGTCCCTCGGCGAAGATCGTATCGAACGCCAGGCTCGATTTACCGGAGCCGGACAATCCGGTGAACACGATGAGACTGTCGCGGGGCAGATCGAGGTCGACCCCCTTCAGGTTGTGCTCCCGAGCTCCGCGCACAGTGAGGCGTTCCGCCACCTGGTGAATCCCTTCTCGATCGTGTTCGGGTGAACCGACAAAACGGCGTCCAGACCTATCCCGCCGCCATGCTAGGCGTGCCCACCGACAAGTTTCGCTCGCGCGGGTCGCGCGGGATAGTGCGGCGGGGTCACGGCCGCTTCAGCTGCGGGGATGCGCGGGCAACGCACCGGAACTCGACGGGTACGCACACCCGCGATATCGCGATCCGTGCTCGTAGTCCGTCACAGGTCACCGCCGACCCCCTCCGGAACACCGGGCCCCAGCAAACCCATCGTACGCAGCTTCGCCACCTCCCCGCCGCCGGGCCATAGCTCGACCGCATCGCGCGTGAGCCGGACCACGCGGGGACGTAATCCGCTGCGCCGGATACCTCTTCGCGGCGATCCAGCCTGCGCGCGGGCGGACCCGGCTAATTTGAGCAGGGGACGCGGGGATCGATCGGGCTCGCGAGGTCGGTGAACCGGGACGGCAGTGCGGCAGGAGGGTTGCGTGATCACCGTTTTTCTGGTGGACGACCACGAGATCGTCCGGCGTGGCCTGATCGATCTGCTCGACAGCGACCCGGAACTGCGGGTGATCGGCGAGGCCGGTGACGTCGCGCAGGCACTGGCCCGGATTCCGGCGCTGCGGCCCGATGTCGCCGTGCTCGATGTCCGGCTACCCGACGGCAACGGCATCGAGCTGTGCCGCGACCTGCTGGCCGAGGTCGACGGGCTGCGCTGCCTGATCCTCACCTCCTATACCGACGAGCAGGCGATGCTCGACGCGATCCTGGCGGGCGCGGGCGGCTATGTGGTGAAGAACATCAAGGGCATGGAATTGGCCGCGGCGATCAAGGCGGTCGGCGCGGGCCGCTCACTGCTGGACAATCGCGCGGCGGCCGCGCTGCGGGCGCGACTGCGCGCGGGCACCGCGGAGGACGGTGCGCTGGCCGGGCTCACCGAGCAGGAACGCCGGCTGCTCGCACTGCTCGGCGAGGGCCTCACCAACCGGCAGATCGCCGCCCGCATGTTCCTGGCCGAGAAGACCGTGAAGAACTACGTGTCCCGGCTGCTCGCCAAACTCGGCATGGAGCGCCGGACCCAGGCGGCGGTGCTGGCCAGCAAGCTCGGCGAACGCTGACCCGGGCGATGGCCGAGATCCCGCACACCGTGCTGGACACCTTGCGCGCGGTGGTCGACACGGCGACCCGCGTCGCGATCGACCACGCCAGGCTCTACGAATGGGCCCGCACCAGACAGGCCTGGATCGAAGCGACCAGCGATATCGCCACCGAATTCCTCGCGGGCACCGCACCGGACCGGGTGCTCGCGCGGGTGGTCGAGCACGCGCGCACGCTGACCGGCTCGCGGCGCGCGCTGCTCGCGGTGGTCGAACCGGGCGTCCCGCCCGAGGAAGCCACCGAACTCGTGGTGGCGCAATGGTCCCTAGCCGCGGAACCGGTCGCGCGACATACGGTGCGGCTCACCGGCACCGCGGCCGGTAGGGCGTTCACGGAGCGGGCGGCGGTTCAGCTCGCGGACGCGCGGGACGTCGATCTCGGTGCGCCCGTCGCGGCGGCCGGTCCGGCCTTGATCCTGCCGTTGCAGACCGCGGGCGTGGTGCTGGGCGTGCTGATCATCGTGCGCGGACCCGAATCCGCGCCCTACTCCACCGAACTCATCGCACTGGCCTCGGCGTTCACCGACCAGGCCGCGCTGGCCATGCAATTGGCCGAGGCGCAACGCAAGGCGCGGGAACTGGACGTGCTCGCCGACCGCGACCGCATCGCCCGCGATCTGCACGACCATGTCATCCAGCGGGTCTTCGCGGTCGGCCTCGGCCTGCAGGGCCTGGCCACCCGGGTCGACGACGAGCAAGTCCGGCAACGACTTTCGGACGAGATCGATCGGCTCCAGGAGATCGTGCACGAGATCAGGACGACGATCTTCGACCTGCACGGCGGCGCGGGCGCCTCGCTGCGCAAGCGACTGGAGGACGCGATCCGGCAGCAGACCACCGACACCGCGATCCGGGCCCGGCTGCGCGTCGACGGACCGCTGTCGGTGGTCGGTCCCGCCCTGGCCGATCACGCGGAAGCCGTTGTGCGCGAGTCGGTCAGCAACGCCGTACGCCATTCCGGCGGGGACTCCGTGACGATCGATATCGCCATCGGTGACGAGCTGACCATCCTGGTCCAGGACAACGGCTCCGGTCTGCCCGACGACGTGATCCCCAGCGGCCTGGCCAATCTCGCGCAGCGCGCGGCCGAATCGGACGGCCACTGCCGGATCGAGGGCGGTGCGCACGGCGGCACGCTGGTGCAGTGGTCGGTGCCGTTGAGCTGAGTCATCCGGCGAACCGAGCCTTCCGGCGAACCGAGCCTTCCTGTGCGCGGGGCGGTCCGATGCGCTGCTAGGCCGGACCGACCAGCGTGAGATCGCCGTCGTAGCGCCGGTACAGCAGCTGACCGCGGCCGTGGTCGTGATCGGTGTAGAACAGGAACGGCAGGCCCTGCTGACACAGGATGCTCGCGGCCCGCTCCTCGTCCAGCACCGGCGCGGGTTCGGTATCCACGGTCAGCGGAAGCAGATTCACGGTTCCGGCGAGGTGTTCCGGCGCACCGCACTGCCGGGACAGTCGCACACCGAGCGGATCGCCCCAGTGCACCACGGCGTCGGCGCCGGTCGCCTCGTCCACGAACAGGTACGCGTCGTAGTCCATCGCGTCCATCACCGCCGTCGCCTCGGCCGGTGTCCCGGTCAGCAGCGCGCAGTACTTGCGGCGCACGATCGGTCGCGGCGCGGTGACCCGGGCCAGCGGCGGCCGGGCCGGGTCCGGCCAGTCCCGCGACGCCGCCGTCGCGAGCCGGGCCAGTTGCCGGTCGAGTCGTTCGGCGGCGAAGGTCACCGCGAACCCGCTGGGCCCGGTCACCTGCACCCGGGTCGCGACGCCGTGGCTGCGAATGTTGGCCTGCACCACCGTCGGATCCTCGGCGTCGGCCGGAGCGGTGACCCGCACCCTGGTCGCCGCGTCCAGGTGGTGGCGGCGTAGCACCCGCCCGATCGCCCGGACCGCCCGCGTCACGTCCATCGCCGGTACCGCACCGCAGGTGGTGACGGCGAGATCGAGTTCACCCGCGGTGTGCCAATACTGTGCCGGCGACGATCGCAACAGCCCTGACGACTTCATGTGGCACGTCCTGCCTTCGATTCGAACCCGAGCCACCATGTCATCATCGCGACGCCACCGCGAACAGGGCCGAAAGTCCCCGATCGGCGAACTAAACTGGCGCGAGGCGCAGTTCAAGCGCCCGCCACAAGGGGAAGCCGAGATGACCGACGAGCCGGGCAACGACCCTTACTCGGTCCGTGACACCCTGTCGCAACTGCGGTTACGGGAACTGCTGAGCGAGGTCAAGGAGCGGGTCGAGCTCATTCTCGACTCCCGCGACCGGATGGACGGTTTGGTCGAGGCGATGCTGGCCGTCACGTCGGGCCTGGATCTGGACGAAACGCTGCGCACCATCGTGCGCACCGCGATCAGCCTGGTCGATGCCCGCTACGGCGCGCTGGCCGTGCGCGGGCACGACCAGCAGGTGGTGCAGTTCATCGACGAGGGCATGGACGACCGGACTCGCGGCGCCATCGGCCGATTGCCGGCCGGGCACGGCGTGCTCGGTGTGGTGTTCCAGCAGTCCAGACCGCTGCGCCTGGACGATCTGTCGAAACACCCTGCCTCCGTTGGCCTTCCGGAGAATCACCCGCCGATGCGCACCTTCCTCGGGGTGCCGGTGCGGGTACGCGGCGAGGTGTTCGGCAGCCTCTATCTGACCGAGAAGGCGGACGCGCAACCGTTCACCGACGATGACGACGTGCTGGTCCAGGCACTGGCGGCGGCCGCGGGCATCGCGGTGGACAACGCGCGGCTCTACGAATCGGCCCGCACCAGGCAGGCCTGGATCGCGGCCACCCGCGATATCGCGACCGAGTTCCTGGCCGGCACCGAGTCCGCCAGCGTGCTCGGCCAGGTGGTCGAGCACGCGCGCACGCTCACCGGCTCGCAGCGCTCGTTCCTGGCCGGTCCGGGCAGTGCTCCGGACGAACTGGTGATCACCCAATGGTGCGGTCCCGGAACGGGTTACGAGGGCACCGTGGTGCCCGTCGAGGGCACCGTGCTCGGTGAGGCGTTCGCCCGGCGCACCCCGTTGCGGTTCGACGACGCCAGCGCTGTCGGTCTCGGCTTCGCCCGGCCGGAGAACGGGCCGCTGCTGATCCTGCCGCTGTGCACCCCCGACACCACACTCGGCGTACTGACCACATTGCGCCCTGCCGGCGCGGCACCGTACTCCGACGAATTGGTGGAATTGACCGCCGCTTTCACCGATCAGGCGGCGCTGGCCATGCAGCTGGCCGATGCCCAGCACCGGATGCGCGAGATCGATATTCTGGCCGACCGCGATCGCATCGCGCGCGATTTGCACGATCAGGTCATCCAACGGCTGTTCGCGATCGGGATAACGCTGCAGGGCGCGGTCGCGAAGGCTACGGTTCCGGTAGTGCGACAGCGACTTTCGACGGTGGTGAACGATCTGCAAGAGGTGGTCCAGGACATTCGTACCTCGATCTTCGACCTGCACGGCAGCCAGGGCAACCCGCTACAGCAGCGGCTGGAGCGCGCGATCCGCCAGCAGACCGCCGAAACACCGCTGCACGCAACGTTTTCGGTGTCCGGCCCGCTGTCGGTGCTGGCGGACGAGCTGGCCGATCACGCGGAAGCGGTGGTGCGCGAGGCGGTCAGCAACGCGGTCCGGCACTCCGGAGCGGACACGCTCGCGGTACAGGTCACCGTCAACGACGATCTGACCATCGTGGTCACCGACAACGGATGGGGCATTCCGAATCACGTGGTGCGCAGCGGATTACGCAATCTGGAGCAGCGGGCCGAAAAGGCCGACGGCGAATTCGCCATCGCGACGGCGGGTCTCGCGCCCGAGGAACGAGACGGCGGCGCGATGCCCGGCACCAGGCTGTGCTGGTCGGTGCCGCTGCCATGATCGGACGACAGAGTCGCCGGGCGCAGCCGGGCCGCCGGTTGCCGTCCGCAGGCGCCGGTGCGTATCGCACAGCTGGACGCGCGCCCGGCGCGGGCGCACCGAGCTGTCCCGATCGCGCGAGCGGCACCCCCGCCCGCCGGCGAATCCGCGTGCCCGCCCGGCCCGCACCACCGCGGCCCGAACGCCGCCGACATGCCGAGGAACAAGCCGTATCACCGGCCCGCGTGTCGCCGACCACGGGCGGTGACGACCCGATCCGGGGAAACGTCCTATGATCTTGAAGGCGGTATCGGTTGTCCGGGTCGCAGCCGACCCCGCGTCGGTCCGGCCCGGGATTCCCCGGCTGAGCAGTATCGGCCGGAAATTTCCCGGAAAAAACGGTGCTGTAATGATCGGCGGACCGAGCCCGATCAAGTGCGCGAACTGTGATCGAGGCAATAGCGTCGGCGCTGTGATCTCGTACGCGCCGATACCAGAATAATCCCATGTTCCAATGGCCATAATCGGGTCGACGATCGGGGGTTCGAGTGGGTGAGGACAAGGTAGCCGCTGCGGTCGACGCCGCCGAGCAGCTGGCCGAGCGCTACCGTTCCCTGGTCGAGCACTCACCCGACGGCATCTGTGTGCACGAGCGCGGCGTCCTCGTCTATGCCAATCCCGCTGCCGTCCGTTTGCTGGCCGCCGGCACCGCCGACGACGTGATCGGCAAGCCGCTCACCCAATTCGTCCACCCCAGCTCGGTCCCGGGGATGCTGGAGCGGATCAGTCACCTCACCACCAAGGGCGCCGCCTCCCGGCCGACCGAGATGACGCTGGTCCGCCTCGACGGCGCCCCGGTGCCGGTGGAGACCGTCTCGGTGCTCACCGCCTGGCACGACCGGCTCGCCTACCAGGTGGTCATCCACGACCTCACGGCCCAGCGGCACGCCGAGGCCGCGCAGCAGTTGGCCGAGCAGCACTTCACCACGGTCGTCTCGCAGCTCGAAGAGGGCGTGGTGGTGATCGATACCGAAGGCCGGATCGAATCCATCAACCCGGCGGCCCGGCGCATCTTCGGCGCCGAGGACAGCGACACCATCATCGGTCAACCGATCGATGCGCTGCCGCTGACCCTGCTCGACGCGAACGCGCAACCGCTGCCGCCGCATCGCCATCCCATCGCCCGCACCCTCGCGACCGGCGAAACCATCACCGGCTACGTCTTCGGTGTGGACCGGGCCGACGGGCAGCGGCGGTGGCTGTCCGGGAGCAGCAGGCTGCTCAATCCCGACGACAAGCGCTCCTCGGCGGTGTCCTCCTTCGCCGACATCACCGAGTTCCGGGCCAGCCGGCGGCAACTGGAGTACCAGGCCACGCACGACTCGCTGACCGGACTGGCGAACCGCTCGCTGATCCTGTCCCAGCTGGCGGGCGCGCTGGCCACCAGCGAAGACCTGCCGGTGTCCACCGTGCTGTTCATCGACCTGGACGGGTTCAAGGCGATCAACGACACCCTCGGGCACGCGATCGGCGACACGGTGCTGCAGATCGTCGCGCAACGGCTGCAGCGCGCGTTGCGCGGCGACGATATCGTCGGGCGGCTCGGCGGCGACGAATTCCTGGTGCTGCTCTCCGGCCGGACCCGGCGGGTGGATATCGACGCGCTGGTGGAACGCCTGCGCACCACCATGGCCGAGCCGATCATCGCGCGCGGGCATCGCATCGAGGTGAACGCCTCGATCGGCGTGGCACCGCTCAGTGTCGGCGACCGGCGCACCCCGGAGGCGGTGCTGCACGACGCCGACCTCGCCATGTACCGGGCCAAGCCGTCCGGGCACCGCGAGGGCACGGTCACCAAGGGCCGCCGGCCCAACAGCACGCACGCCTCCTGAGGCGAGGGCCGCGCCGATGACCTCGATCACGCCCGCAACTCGAAGACCAACACGCCCGGCGCCGCGACCTGCGCCGGAGTACTGGACGGCATGATTTCGGGTACACCAGCGGTTACGGCGAGCGCGCCGCAATCGCAGTAGACTCGACAACTCTGTTTTCCGAGCGTTCGCGTGCGCGGTGTCGACCGCGTGTACCGTTCGCCCGGCTTCATCGCGGTGACAAGGAGTTCAGTTTGCCCGACCTCACTCAGGACCGAGCCGGCTCGTCGGGTCAGGGCAACAGCACCGCGTTGCCCGCTCGTGCGGACGGCCCGGAGCTGACCCGCGAGACCGAACAGGAACAGGCATACCTCTCGGTGCTCTACGACCGGCTCGACGAAATGCGCGATTACGCGCGCAACCGATTACGCACCGTGCTGCTCGAAACCGGCGGCACCCCGCAGGCCCGCAGCGAACGCGAGTCGTTCAGCCAGCTCTACACCGAGGATCTCGCCAAATACGATGCGGCCGAACACGGTTTGTGTTTCGGCCGGATCGATCTGGCCGACGAATACCGCTACATCGGCAGGCTCGGCATCCTCGACGAGAAAGACGACTACGAGACGCTGCTGCTGGACTGGCGTGCGCCGCTGGCTCGCCCGTTCTACCTGGCCACCACCGCGGCGCCGGACGGCGTCACCCGGCGCAGGCACATCCGGTCGCGCAACCGCAAGGTCACCGCGATCAACGACGAATACCTGGACCTGGACGCCGCGCGCCAGGCGGGCGCACGCGAGGACGACGGCGGAGTCGGCAGCGAGAGCGCGCTGCTCGCCGCGCTGAACGCCGCCCGCACCGGCCACATGAACGACATCGTCGAGACCATTCAGCACGAGCAGGACGCGATCATCCGGTCCGAGCACAAGAGCGTGCTGGTGGTGCAGGGCGGCCCCGGTACCGGCAAGACGGCCGTCGCGCTGCATCGCGCCGCGTACCTGCTCTACACCTTCCGCCAGCAGCTCGCGAAGAGCGGTGTGCTGATCATCGGGCCGAATGCCACCTTCCTCGACTACATCGGGCAGGTACTCCCCTCGCTCGGCGAGACCGGCGTGCTGCTGTCCACGATCGGCGATCTGTACCCGGGTGTGAAAGCCACCCGGGAGGATTCGCTGCGCGCGGGCGAGATCAAGGGCTCACTCGACATCCTGGAGGTGCTCAAGCAGGCGGTCCGCGATCGGCAGGAGGTGCCCGCCGAACCGATCCGGCTCAGCTTCGACGGCTACCCGGTGACGCTGGACCGCAAGATCGCCACCAAGGCGCGCGGGCGGGCCCGCTCCTCACGCCGCCCGCACAACCTGGCCAAGCCGATCTTCACCAGTTCGGTGATCGACGCGCTCACCGACCAGCTGGCCGAAACCATGGGCGCGGATCTCTCCGGCGGACCGAGCTTACTGAGCCGGACGGATTTGGCCGAGATCCGCGACGAGATGCGGGCCGATCAGGAGATCCAGCGGGCCATCGGCAAGCTGTGGCCGCTGCTGTCCCCACAGGAAGTGCTCGCCGATCTGCTGGCCGACCCGAAACGGCTCGACCGCGCGGGCAGCAGCCTGGACCCGGCCGACCGCGCCGAACTGGTGCGCTCGGACGACGGCACCTTCAGCGCGGCCGATGCGCCGCTGCTGGACGAACTGGCCGAGCTGCTCGGCGTCGACGATGCCGAGGAGCGCGAACGAGCCCGCCGCCGCTGGCGCGCCCAGCTGGCCGAGGCGCAGGACGCGCTCGACATCCTGACCGGTTCCGCGCCACAGGATCTCGAAGACGAACTCGACCCGGAAATCCTGATGGCCTACGACCTGATCGACGCGAGCCAGCTCGCCGAGCGGCAAGATGTGCGCACCAGGCAGACCACCGCCGAACGCGCCGCGGGCGACCGCACCTGGACCTACGGCCACGTCATCGTGGACGAGGCACAGGAACTTTCGGAGATGGCATGGCGAATGGTGATGCGGCGCATCCCGAATCGCTGGATCACCGTGGTCGGCGATGTCGCGCAGACCGGCGACCCGGCCGGGGCGTCCTCCTGGCAGCGGATGCTGGAACCCTATGTGGCCAAACGCTGGAAGCTCACCGAGCTGACGGTCAACTACCGCACGCCGGCCGAGATCATGGACGTGGCCGCGGATGTCCTCGCCGCGATCGATCCGGACGCGACGGCCCCGCGCTCGGTCCGCGAAACCGGAAACCCGCCGCGCGGATATCGGGTGGATCCGTCCGGCGTACGCGACGAGGTGGCCCGACTGATCGCGACGGAGACCGGCCCGGGCACCACCGCGGTGATCGCGCCGCACGCGTCGATCGAGGAGCTGGCCGAACTCGCCGGCGAATCGGTGCGGGTGCTGACCGTGCACGACGTGAAGGGCCTGGAATTCGACGCGGTCTACCTGGTCGAACCGCACGCCATTCTGGACGAGTCACCGCGCGGACTCAACGACCTCTACGTCGCGCTGACCCGCGCGACCCAGCGGTTGGGCGTGGTCCACAGCGCGGACCTGCCGGACGTGCTCGGCGCGCTGCTGGTCGAATGATCACCAGGTAATGGTGGCGGCAGCCTCTCGGCCGATGCCGCCACCATTACCTGGTGATCGCCTGTCCAGATGACGCGAAAGGCTCCGCATCGGGTGCGATGCGGAGCCTTTCGGGTAGCGGGTGGGTCAGCGCACGGTGTGCACGATGAGCACGTCCGAGCGGGACTTGCGGGCCACGTCCGAGGGGACGGAGCCGAGCAGGCGACCGGTCAGGGTGTTCAAGCCACGGTTACCGACGACGAGCAGGTCGGCGTCGACCTCCTTGGTCAGCGTCAGCAGGGACTCGACCGGCTCGCCGACCACGGCGCGCTCGACGATGTCCACCGCGCCCGCGGCGGCGGCCTTGTCCCGCGCGGTGCGCAGGATCTCGTTGGTGGGGGCGGACCCGCGCACCTGGTAGGCCTCTTCCTTCAGGACATCGGCGGCCGCGGCCACGTCACGATCGTCGGTGGGGTAGTAAGCACACGCGATGACCAGGGTCGCGGCGGACACTCCAGCCAGCGCGGCGGCCTTCTCGACGGCGACGTACGACGAGTCCGAGCCATCGGTACCGACGACGATCGTCCGGTAGGCGGTCATTCTCTCCTCCAAGTTATGAAGTGGTCACGTTGCCCACGCCGGTGCACCCGCACAGACGCGGCACCGGCGCAGCGACTTGCGTCGACCCTAGCGGCAAACGGAGTGGAAATATCAGAAATCGCAACACATCACATCGGCGGTGTCCGGGCATTCATGCCACAGGTTCGCGGGGAAATGTCGCGAGGGCCCGAGTAACCAGGCCGGACACAAATGCGGGGTCGGCAAACTGTGATCCAGCACAACAATGGTGAACCGTCTTGTCCCCCTGGGATATTCGTCACACACCAGGGGCGATGGAACGCCGATCGGCCCGCCGCGGCGCGTAAATCACGCGCCGGGACGGGCCGATCGGGCTCGGTACTGACGAGCTATCAGGGCCACTGCCGGTAGTTCGCCCAAAATAAGCCCAGAATCGCTCCGATGATGTCCATGCCTACCTTCTCCCTGCACTAAAAGGACGCGCAATATTAGCGCGCCGCACAGGGTTCAGAGGTCGAAAAGCGGTCCGGTGATGGTCAATCCGAGGTCGTCGACATGAGCGAAGAACGCGAACAGCATCAACGCGGCGCCGCCGAGGGCCACGTCCTTGTTGAAGCTGATCATCTCCATCTGCTTGGCCTGGGCGTCGGTCTCCTTCCAGAACGCGTGCATCAGCACCGCGGTGACCACCAGCAACACCGCGAGCACCAGTGCGCCCAGATCCGCCCACACCCCGAGCAGAATGCTGAGCCCGCCCAGCGCGAACAGCGCACCCGACCCGAGCACCGACAGCTTGGCCATCGGCAGACCCCGGCTCTCGGCATAGCCCGCCATCGCGTCGGTCTGCATGAAATGCCCGGCGCCCGAGCTCAGGAACAACACCGCGAACAACACCCGTCCGATCAACACCACGACATCCATGTCCAGCTCCTTGTTTGGCTGACGGTAGGTAGTGCAACATTCAACTAGCGGCTCGGAGGGGTATTTCCCCAGCCCCGGTCGAATGGTCGAATACGGTCGGCTCGGCAACTACGTCCTGGTCGGCAGGACCTTCGCCGTAACCTCGTTGCGCGAGCGTAGCGAATTCTTGGCGTATTCCAGTGGAGCCATTCCGACTTCCGCGGTGAACTCGCGCGAGAAGTGCGCCTGATCGAAGTATCCCAGCTCGGCGGCCAACATGGCGAGATCTTCGGTGCGGCCGCGGGCGAGCAGTTCCGCGCCGTCCTGCAAGCGGTAACGACGCAGCACCCACTTGGGTCCGGCGCCGACGTAGCGGCGGAACATGCGCTGCAGGGTGCGCATCGAAACGTCGAAGCGCTCGGTGATCTGATCCACCCTGGTCAACTCCTGGTCCCGGGCGATCGCCTCGACGATGCGCAACACCAGCGGGTAGGTCGGGTCCGCCGGGGTGCAGCGCGGCGCGAGGAAATCCTCGAGCACGCTGCGGCGCTGCTCGTCGGTGGTCGCGTCCAGGACCCGCTCGATCAGGTCGCCCGCGTCGGGCAGCACCTCGGTCAACGGGACGGAGGTATCGCGGAAGGACCCGACATCCAAACCCGTGAACGCGCCGAAACCGCCGGCCCGGAAGCGCACACCGAAAGTCTCCCCCACCCCGCTGAGCTCGCGGACGAACTTCGTCGTACACACTCCGGTGACGAAACCGCCTGTACGCGTTGCCGATCGCTCGAACGTGACGTTCACGCTGGGATAGGGCAGCACCTGCGCGTGGTACGGCGGCCGGTCGCGCAGATCCCAGCGCACCGACCAGTACCACTCGACGAAACGACCGACCACCGGCCCCGCGGGCAGCCGCGCCAGCGAGCGGTACTTCGCCTGTTCGTCCGGGTGCAGGATGCCGGTGGTATCCACGGCGGTCACCGGGTTGGGTGCGGGCGGATCGAACGCGGTACTACCGGACATCGTGCTGTCGCTTTCTTACAAGACCGGCCGGTCGTGGGCGACCAGTATCGGTGCCATGACCGACACCGTGAACCCCATCGCCGACGGCTACCACTCGATCACCTGCTTCCTCGCTGTCGGAGACGCGAACAAGGCCATCGACTTCTACACCGCCGTATTCGGCGCCGAACTGCTCAGCCGCAACGACCTGCCCGACGGACAGCCCGCGCACGCCGAACTGAAGATCGGCGATTCCACCCTGCAACTCGGCATGCCGATACCCGACAACAACGTGCTCGCCCCGAACGGCGAATGGGTGCACACCTCGATCGTGCACTACTGCCCCGACGTCGACAGCGTCATCGCCCGCGCCCTCGCACACGGCGCCCGCAGCGCCGAAGAACCGCAGACCTTCGTCACCGGCGACCGCTTCGCCGTCATCATCGACCCCTTCGGCCACCGCTGGGCCGTCCTCACCAAGGTCGAAAACGTCTCCCGCGAAGAAGCCGACCGCCGCGTCAACGAATGGCTCGCCACCCAGTAACCCCCGGCGACCTCCACCAGCCCCGCACCCCTTCCATTCCGAACCACCGCGTGTCCCACGGCAAGTCGAGGTGCGCAAACACAGAAAAGGTGCGGGGCGCACCCAAACCCGCCCGCCACACCGCAGCACCGCCAGGCCCGGACCGGCCTTCGGCATCCGCACCGGCCCTGGCACCCGTCCCGGCGCCTGCACCTGCCTCCGCTCCTGGCACTTGCACCAACTTCGCACCCCTTCTGCCCCGAACCACGGCGTGTCCCACAGCAAGTCGAGGTGCGCGAACCCAGAGAAGGTGCGCGGATACACCCCAAACCCCGCGCCACATCGCAGCGCCGGCAGGCGCGGCCCGGCCCCCAGCTCCCGGACCCGGACCCGGACCCGGACCCGGACCCGGACCCGGACCGACCCTGGTACCTCCACCCGTCACCACACCGACAGCCTCCACCAGACCCCGCACCCCTTCCATTCCGAACCACTGCGTGTTTCACGGCATGTCAGGGTGCGCGAACACAGAAAGGGTGCGAACCGCACCACAAACCCGCGCGGCACAACGCAGCGCCGCCAGGCGCGGCCCGCCTTCAGTGCCTGCACCTGCACCCGCCTTCGCACCCGCACCTCGGCAAGCCCACGCACCCCTACGGTGCCAAACACCGCGTGTCGCACGGCAAGTCAGAGTGCGCGAACACAGAAAGGGTGCGAACGCACCACAAACCCGCACGCCACCTCGCAGCGCCGTCAGGTGCCGCCCGGCCTTCCACTCCCCAACCGCACCAGCACCAGCCGTGCCACCTCCACCCGTCTCCGCCAGGTGCCGCCCCGGCCTTCCGCTCTCGCACCGGCCCACCACCTGCACCCGTCTCGGCACTAGCACCCCACCTGCACCGGCCTCCAGTCGGGCACTTCCATCAGCCGCACCCTTTCTGCACCCAACCACCGCGTGTCGCACGGCAAGTCGGGGTGCGCGAACACAGAAAGGGTGCGGATGCACCGCAAACCCGCGCGCCACCGCCCCGCCGCCAGGCGCGGCCCAGCCTTCAGCTCCCGCACCCTTTCTGCAACGAACCACGGCGTCTCACGGCAAGCCGAGGTGCACGGCCCAGCGTCAGCAGCTCCACGGCCCTGGCAGCCGCACCCGACTCCGCACTGACTTCGCCGCCAACTCCGCACCCCTTCTGCGCCCAACCACGGCGTGTCCCGCGGCATGTCAGGGTGCGCGATCACAGAAAGGGTGCGGACGCACCACAAACCCGCGCGGTACCTCGCAGCGCCGCCGAATGCCGCCCGGCCTTGCGCTCCCCCAACCGCACCAGCACCAGCCCTGCCACCTCCACCCGTCTCCGCACTAGCAAGCACCCCACCTGCACCGACCTCCAGTCAGCACTTCCATCAGCCGCACCCCTTCTGCACCCAACCACCGCGTGTCCCACGGCAAGTCAGGGTGCGCGAACACAGAAAGGGTGCGGGATCTGCGCGCGGCTGGCGCGCAGCGCAGCCAGGCGTGCCCGAACTTCGGGCGGACGCTTCGCGTCGAGTGTCCATCCAGCCAAGACCCCCGTCGTCGACTGCTAACCCTGCAGCGCCCAACAACCCGCACCGCCCGGCGACCTGCAGCGCCCAACAACCCGCACCACCCGACAACCTGCACCGCCCGACAACCCTCACCGCCCGGCGACCTTTCTGCGGCCACCAACACCTCCTCGGCAGCCTCCCATCGGTGGCGGACGCCACGCCGAAGCGGGCCGACCACCCTCGGGGACCAACCCTTCGGCGGCGACCTGCTCCGGAACGGAGAAACTTCAGCTGAGGCCGGCGGCGTCCATGCCGCGTAGTTCCTTTTTGAGGTCGGCGATTTCGTCGCGGAGGCGGCCGGCCAGTTCGAATTGGAGTTCGCGGGCGGCGTTCATCATCTGGGCGGTGAGTTCTTTGACGAGGTCGGCGAGTTCGGCGCGGGGCATGGACTTGATGTCGCGGCCCTCGTAGACGCCGGCGCTGACCGCGCGACCGGGCTCGCCCTGGGCGCGACGGCCACGGCTGGCGTTGCGGCCGGAACCGCCGACCTCGACCTCGGTCTCGTCGGCTTCCTTGTAGACCTGGTCGAGGATGTCGGCGATCTTCTTGCGCAACGGTTTCGGGTCGATGCCCATCTCGGTGTTGTAGGCGACCTGCTTGGCCCGGCGCCGATCGGTCTCCTCGATCGCGTGCCGCATCGAGTCGGTGATCTTGTCGGCGTACATGTGCACCTCACCGGACACGTTGCGCGCCGCGCGGCCGATGGTCTGGATCAGGCTGGTGCTGCTGCGCAGGAAGCCTTCCTTGTCCGCGTCGAGGATCGCGACCAGCGACACCTCGGGCAGGTCGAGACCCTCGCGCAGCAGGTTGATGCCGACCAGCACGTCGTACTCGCCGAGGCGCAGCTGCCGCAGCAGCTCGACCCGGCGCAACGTGTCGATCTCCGAGTGCAGGTAGCGCACCCGCACCCCGAGCCCGAGCAGATAGTCGGTGAGGTCCTCGGCCATCTTCTTGGTCAGCGTGGTGACCAGCACCCGCTCGTCCCGTTCGGTGCGCACCCGGATCTCGTGCACCAGATCGTCGATCTGGCCCTTGGTCGGTTTGACCACCACCTGCGGATCGACCAGGCCGGTCGGCCGGATGACCTGCTCGACCACCTCACCGCCGACCTGCCCCAGCTCGTACGGGCCGGGGGTGGCCGAGAGATACACCGCCTGCCCGATCCGGTCGGCGAACTCCTCCCAGGTGAGTGGCCGGTTGTCCACCGCGGACGGCAGCCGGAAACCGAACTCGACCAGGTTGCGCTTACGCGACATGTCGCCCTCGTACATGCCGCCGATCTGCGGCACGGTCACGTGCGACTCGTCGATGACGAGCAGGAAGTCGTCCGGGAAGTAGTCGAGCAGCGTGGCGGGCGCCGATCCGGCCGGGCGGCCGTCGATGTGGCGCGAATAGTTCTCGATGCCGGAGCAGAAGCCGACCTGCCGGATCATCTCCAGGTCGTACTGGGTCCGCATGCGCAGGCGCTGGGCCTCCAGCAGCTTGCCCTGCCGTTCCAGCTCGGCGAGCCGCTCTTCCAGTTCGGCTTCGATATCGCGCACCGCGCGTTCCATCCGCTCCGGGCCGGCCACGTAGTGGGTGGCCGGGAAGATGCGCAGCATCTCGACCTGCCGGACCACATCGCCGGTGAGCGGATGCAGGTAGTACAGCGCCTCGATCTCGTCACCGAAGAACTCGATGCGCACCGCGAGTTCCTCGTAGGACGGGATGATCTCGACGGTGTCGCCGCGCACCCGGAACGAGCCGCGGGTGAAGGCCATGTCGTTGCGGGTGTACTGCACGTCGACGAGCAGGCGCAGCAGCGCATCCCGGTCGACCTCCGTGCCGACTTCCAGCTGGATCGAACGGTCCAGGTAGGACTGCGGGGTGCCGAGGCCGTAGATGCAGGACACCGACGCGACCACGACCACGTCGCGCCGCGACAGCAGGCTCGAGGTCGCCGAATGCCGCAGCCGTTCGACGTCGTCGTTGATCGAGCTGTCCTTCTCGATGTAGGTGTCGGTCTGCGCGATGTACGCCTCGGGTTGGTAGTAGTCGTAGTACGAGACGAAGTACTCGACCGCGTTGTTGGGCAGCATCTCGCGCAGTTCGTTGGCCAGCTGCGCGGCCAGCGTCTTGTTCGGCGCCATCACCAGCGTCGGGCGCTGCAGCTTCTCGATGAGCCAGGCCGTGGTCGCCGATTTACCGGTACCGGTGGCGCCGAGCAGCACGACGTCGCGCTCCCCCGCCGTGATCCGGCGTTCCAGCTCGGCGATGGCGGCCGGCTGGTCACCGGCCGGCTGGTGGTCGCTGACCACCTGGAATTGCCCCTCGGTGCGCTCGATCTCGCCGACGGGTCGATGCTCCGAGTGGGCCAACGGGGTCGCACCGGCGGCCCTGTCCTCGTAGCCCTCCGTCGGAATCTCGGTTGCGAATGCCATGATGACCAGCCTAGGCCGAGCCACCGACAGATTCCGCTGGTCCGGTGGCCCGCACCACACCTCAGTGCTGGATCAGCCCGCCGACCGGCACGGTAGCCACATGACCCGTCACCGGCCGGGTCAGTGCCATGGCCAGCCCGACATCCACGAGCGACGACCGGCGCAGATCCGCGACGGCGCCGACCGGGGTCCACGTCGGCTCGGCGGTCGCACCGTCCGGCTCGGCCCGCAGCCTGCCACCGATGACGCGAACCCCGTAGAAGATGCCGACATTCTGATGCTCGACCCCGGCCCGCGCGACATCCGCGGGGATGACCCTGGAGTCCACGCCGAGCAGCCGGACGACCTCCCCTCGACAGCCCGTCTCTTCGGCGAGCTCCCGCAGCACGGCGTCGTACGGATCCTCGGCGTGCTCGACCCGGCCGCCCGGCAGGGTCCAGGTCGGGTCACCGCTCGACGGGATGTGCCGGGTGAGCAGGAGACGTTCGCCGTCGAGGCATACCGCGTACGCCGCCAGCCGAAAACTCATGCGGCCCAACCTACGGACCGGTCGTCCGTCGTGGCCGAAAGTGGGTTTTCGGCGGGGATGGGCGGGGCATTCTTTCCGTTGTTACGGCGGCCGTTCCACGATGCGGTGGAATTCGGCACACCGTCGCCCGCCCAAGAGCGGTAAAAGGGACGGTAAAAGTGGCACGTCCGCCGTGCCGCACCACGTCTATTTCACTTTACGAATCCCACCGATGTCCGAATTTCCCTCAGCAGCAACAGGTTTCGTGGCGAAAATGATGCTCGCGCATTACACCCCGTGACCCATTCCCAGGTGTACTCTGATTTGGTTGTTCGGACAACGAGTTCGGATGCGGCGAAGGACAACAGCCATGAGAGGTCTGATTCCATTGCTTAATACCGCGCCCACAACGGGCTTCGCAGGAAACCTCGCCAGGCATCTCCGCGCGGCGGTACCCGGCCTGAATCACAGCGGCCCGGCCGCCAACCCACCGAACTCGTTACCCCCGGGTGAGCCACCCCACCGGCCGCACGTCGAGTTCTTCAACCTGGCCGAACTCACCAGCACCGACAACAAGGGTTTCGTCCGTCAGGTCGAGCGCTACCACCACGAACCGTGGGGCCTCTACATGGCGCGCATCGTGCCCGTCCCGCACCACCACTACCTGGAGTGCTGGCTGCTGCCGGAGCTGTCGTTGCGCGTGACGGTCACCCGCCGCAATCCGGCGCACCACGTCGACCACGACTTCCACCTCGATATCGGCGAGTTCACCGAGATCGCGCCGAAGCGCTGGAAGGCCGTCGACCACTACCTCGACATCGAGGTGCACCGCGGCCGCGACGTCGAACTACGCGGCGTGGACGACCTGCTGGCCGCCCACGCGGCCGGCCTGGTGGACTCGGCGCAGGCGCATCGGGCCTTCGAGTGCGCGACGGCCGCGCTGGACGGACTGGCCGTCAACGACCACTGCGTCGAGGACTGGCTCGCCACCCGCGGCATCACGCTGACCTGGATGTGACCGCCACACCGCTCGACTCGGTCCACGCGCCGGTAGATTCTGGATGCATGACGCAGGCACCCTCTGTCGACGTGCATCGGCCCAAGGTCGAATACTTCGACCTCGCGGACCTGACCAACACGGATCCGAAGGGCTTCGTGCGACCGGTCGAGCGGTACCAGGTGGCGCCATGGGGCCTGTACATGGCGCGCACCTCGGACCATGAACAGTTCCACTACATCGAGTCCTGGCTGCTGCCCGAACTGGCCTTGCGGGCCAGCGTGTTCCACTACCACCCCGAGCATCGGCGGGATCAGGATTTCTATCTGGACCTCGGCGAGTTCGGCCAGGTGGCGCCGGACAAGTGGCAGTCGGTGGACCACTACCTCGACATCGTCGTGCGCACCGGCCGCGAATGCGAACTGCTCGACGTCGACGAGCTGCTCGCCGCGCACGTCGCCGGGTTGATCACCGCCGCCGCGGCCGAGGCGGCGATCGCACACGCCACCGCCACCATCGATGGTCTCGCCGCGCACGGTTACGACCTGAACCGCTGGCTCGATTCGCGTGGCATCACGCTGACCTGGAAGTAACCGGCCGGATCACCCGAACAGCCGCTGGTACACCGCGTCGAACCACGGCTCCTTGACGTCGAGATAGGCGGTCGTCGCCTCGGCACCGCTGAGCCCGGCCGCTTTCGCCTCGCCCGCTCGCTTGAGCTCGAGGTATTCGGCGCGCGCGGCAGGGTCGGCACGCAACCAGTCACGGAAGCGCAGCGCGAATTGCTGGCCCGGGGTTCCGTCCACGCGCACATGCACATTGGCGAGGCGGCCGGGGTCCGCGCTCTGATGGAATCGCTTGGACCACAGCGCGGTGTCGACGCCCTCGGGGTCTGCGGGCGTCGGCTTCGGATTGTCCTGGGTGACGCTCGGCCGCACCGGAAATCCCGCTGCCCCCAACGCATCTCGCAGTCCGTCGGCGGCCGCCAGATCGGCGACGGTGATCTGGAGATCGATCACGTCCTTCGCGGGCAGCTCCGGCACCGAGGTCGAGCCGATGTGATCGATCCGCGCGGCGGCCTGCCCGCACGCCACCCACAATCGGGCGATCAGTCGCTGCGCCTGCGCGTCCCACTCCGGGTTCGCCGGGACGAGCCGCACCTCTTTTCGCCGGGCGGGGGTCGCGGTGCGCAGGTTGTGTTCGAACGGCACCAGCCGCTCGTCCCACAGCGCGCGGACCGTCCCCTCGATATCCGCCGGCGCACCACTGTTGTCCAGCAGCACATCGGCTACCGCACGCCGCTGCTCGTCGGTGGCCTGCGCCGCAATTCGCGCCCGCGCGTCCGCTTCGGCGACACCACGGAATTCCACCAATCGATGCAGCCGAGTTTCCGCGGGCACGTCGACGACCAGCACGAGATTCATCAGCGGCGCGAGACCGTTTTCCACCAGCAGCGGAATATCCTGCACCACAATGGCGTCCGGCGCCGCGGCGGCAATCAATTCCCCGGTGCGTTTACCCACCAGCGGATGCGTAATGGAATTCAGCCGGGCACGGGACGCGTCGTCGGCGAATGCTTTGGCGGCGAGGGCCGGGCGATCCAGACTGCCGTCGGCCGACAGGATGCCGGCGCCGAACGCGTCCACGAGGGCCGCGAGGCCTTCGGTGCCAGGCGCGACGACCTCCCTGGCGATCAGATCGGAATCGACGATCACCGCCCCGCGGTCGGCGAGCATCCGCGCCACCGTCGACTTGCCCGCTCCCATGCCTCCGGTGAGGCCGATCCGCAACATTCGACCAGTCTTACATCCGGCGTTCTCGCGCGCCGCGCCCCACCCGTGCACCCGGCCGCCATCGGGACACAATCAGCCCGATTACC
Source organism: Nocardia vulneris (assembly GCF_001613425.1). Taxonomy (GTDB): domain Bacteria; phylum Actinomycetota; class Actinomycetes; order Mycobacteriales; family Mycobacteriaceae; genus Nocardia; species Nocardia vulneris. The sequence goes on from NZ_BDCI01000018.1 coordinate 138,531, forward strand.
CACTGACGGCTGACTTTCCACCTGCCCTCGCCGCATTTGTTCGATCCGTGACGAGGCCGAGACCGATTCGCAACAATTCCGGTCGAACCGGGTCACGCGGCGACAACTTTCCGACACGCCGAGCCAATTACTTGCGCAAAATACTCTGCGCGGCACTTTCGTTCGGCTAATCTTCGCCGTGGCGATCCAGGCGCCAGCACCAGCAAGCAAAGGAACACCATTGGGCACCAGAAACAACCAGACGGGTCGCCACCGCCTGGGTATGGCGGGTGGCGTGCACTGCACCCAGATTCCCGCCGTCGCGGAGGCGCTGGCCGAGCACCGCCGCACTTGGTTCACCGCGTTGATCAGCCCGGCCCGGCACAGTTTCGCGGCCATGCGCAAACGCTCCACCGTCGCCTCGGTCCGGTGGGTGCCCGCGACCGCGAGCTGACCTCATACTTCGAGCAGTGGCCCAGCCCCCGCCAGGGCTGGGCCACTCTCATGCCCGAATCAACCCGCTCGGCCTGCGCCGGGTACCGGGTTGTTGCGTCGGCATGGCATTCGGCGGCACCGGATACGGAACTCCGGCGGTCGCCGTTCCCAGGGCGACATTCGGGCCGCACTGGGCGATCGCGGCATCCATTTTCGGTTTCGGGTCGGGCAGTACGGGTTTCGCCGAATTCGGCGCGGAGCCGAAATCGAACGTGGAGGTCATATCGCCGGTGACGCCCCGCCGCCACGCCGTCAGATTGGGCACATCGACGCCGAATCTGGTTTCCAGCAGCCGCAATTGCGAGGTGTGATCGAAGGTCTCGGACGCGACGAGTCCGCCCCGGGTATAAGGCGAGATCACCAGTGCGGGAACACGATAGCCGAGACCTATCGGACCGGCGGTGCCGTCCGCCGCCTCGACGCGGTCGAGCGGCACCGTGAGGAACTCGCCCGGGGTGCCCGGCGGCGCGGTCGGCGGGGTGACGTGATCGAAGAAGCCGCCGTTCTCGTCGTAGCTGATGATCAGCGCGGTCTTCTCCCACACCTTCGGGTTCGAGGTGAGGATGTCGAGCAGCTGCACGATGCCGAAGGCGCCGAAAGCCGCAGGCAGCGCGGGATGTTCGCAGTTGAGCAGCGACGGGATCACCCAGGACACCGCGGGCAGCGTGTCGTTGGCGACGTCGGCCTGGAAGTCGTTGGGGTACACCGGCGCCATGCCGCGGCGCGCCAAATCCGAAGCGGGGTCGGCGGATTGCGTGAAGCAGCCGAGCATGCCGTCCAGCAGCACCGAGGACAGCGGGCCGACATCGCGGTTGTTGTAGACCTTCCAGCTCACGCCGGCCTCGGTGAGGTTCTCCGGGTAGGTGCGCCAGCTGTACACGTGTTGCGGAATGAGCGTCGGCGTCCGCACCAGCGGGCCGCCCGCGTAGCCGTCCGGGTCGATGGTCGCGCTGATCCAGTACAGCCGGTTCGGATCGGTGGGTCCGAGTACCGAGCAGTGGTAGTTGTCACACAGCGTGAAGGCATCGGCGAGCGCGGTGTGGATCGGAATGTCTTCCGGCAGGTAGTAACCCATCGCGGCGGGCGCGTTCGCCGGGCCGACACTGGCCACCGACATCGGCATCCAACCATCGTTGCGGCCGCCGTTCCACGCGCGATGCATGCCGCCCCAGGAATGATCCGGGTCGTTGATGCATTCACCGTCCAGCGTGGCGCCGCGGGTGGTGTCGAGCCGGAACGGATTGACGAAACCGTCAGCCGTGGGGCCGGTTCCGGGCGTCCACCCGTACTGCCGCCAGGCCGGCGACGGGTCGTCGAAGCCGCGGACGCCTGACAGTGTGCCGAAATAGTGGTCGAACGAACGGTTCTCCTGCATCAGCAGCACGAAATGCTCGATATCGCCGAGGCCGCCTGTGCCCGCCGGATCGGCGGCGTAGGCCCGCTGGATGATCGGGTCGGCCCAGGAGGCCAACGCGCCCACCGCACCGGCCGCGGCCGCCTTCGCTAGGAATTGTCTGCGGTTGAGTCCGCTGAACGGCCCCGCTGCGCACATCGTGTCGGCCGACCTTTCCGCCAGGGCTGTCGAGCAGAATTTCGCGATCCGCGCCGACCCTACCCGAGGTGCGGCGACGCCGCAGAGAAAGATCAACAGGTGATACCGATCAGGTGATCTGGACCACGTTCGCCACCGATCGATGCTGAACAATTGCCGTCGATTGCCCGAATTGCCGGACTCAACGCAATGTGTCCGAGAATCCCAGCGGCCCAGCCGGTTTCATGTGCTTTGCCCGATTCCTCCCGTTCGTCAGTTGACGGACACGGGTTCCCGTGCGGCCGTGGTCAACTCGGCCACCCCGCGCAGAAACCTGCGCCACACCAGGATCGCGGTGGTGCCGAACCCGACGCACAAGCCCAGCCAGATCCCTGGCCCGCGCAAATCCAATGCGAATGCGAACAGCGCCATCGCGGGCACACCGAGCACGAAGTAGCCGATCAACGTGCTCTGCATGCCCGCCTTGGTATTTCCGATCCCGCGCAGCAGGCCGATGCACAGATTCTGCGAACCCTTGCAGTACTGCTGGACGATCGCGAACCACAGCAGCGTCGATGCCGCGGCGACCACCGCGGTGTCGTCGCGGTCCGCGCCGAGGAACGGCGCGAGCACCGTGCCGGGGAACAGCACGTACACCAGTCCCACCGCCGTCATGAAGCCGAAACCGAGCGCGAAGGTGCGCCGGGCGATACCGGCGACCGCATGCTGATCCCCTTGGCCCACCGTGCGACTCACCAAAATCGAGGAGCCTTGGGAGAGGCCGATGTTCACCTGGTAGACGATGTAGGCCAGCTGATTCACGATATTGCTCGCGGCCAGCGCCACCGGCCCGAACCCACCCATCAGCACCGTGGCGATGGACGTGATCGCCGCTTCCGCACCGTAGGTGAGCGAGATGGGCGTGCCCATCCGCACGATCCGCAGCACCGTGGCGCGGTCGGCGGTCCACACGCGCAGCGAAAGCAGTTCGCCGAGTACGGGATCGCGCCGGACGGTGCGCAGGTAGGTACCGAAGGTCCAGACTTGCACCAGCGTCGTGGCTAGACCGATACCGGCCAGGCCCAGCTGCGGAATACCGAACCAGCCGAAGATGAACAGCGCGTTCAACAGCGCGTTCACGCCGATCGAGAGCAGCGTCACCCGCAGCAGCGAGCCGGCTCGGCGCAGCCCGACGGCGAACTGCCGCAGCACATTCAGCCACAGCATCGGAATCAGCCCCGGTGCGAGCGCCCAGATGATCGGCCGCGCCAGCTCGAGCACCGCCGGGTCCTGCCCGAACCACCGCAGCGCGTAGCCGAGCGCGACGAGGATCAGCGCGCCCACGATCGACACCACGGTGGCCACCGCGGCGGCGGCGCGCACGTACCCGCGGATCTCGGCGCGGGCCTGCGCATCGAGTCCGTCACTGCCGGTGCGTTTCTCACCCTGCCCGGCCGCCGTGGCGATCATGTTCCCGACGCCGGTGACCATGCCGACGCACATGGTGCGCAGCTGGTTGTACAGCAGCAGCGCGAGCCCGCCCGCCGCGACGGCCGCGATCCCGAGCAGTCCCATCATCGCCAGATCGACCGTGGTCAGCGCCACCTGCGCGAGCTGGATGCCCGCGATCGGGGCGGCCAGCGCGACGATGGCGCGATACTCCCGAATTGCCACAGCGTTTACGCCCCCGCCCGTTCCAGGTCGTCGGCCGCCAACCGTACCGATTCGTCATAAGCCGTCAGCAGCCGCGTGATCCGCTGCTGCGCCGCCCGGTCGTACAGACCGCGCTCGTGCAGCCAATCCTCGTCGTAGACGGTGTCGAGGTACTTCTCCCCCGCGTCGCACACCAGCACCACTACGGTGCTCGCCGCGGGGACATGCACCAACCGGCGCAGCGCGATGTGGATCGCCGCGCCACCGGTACCACCCACCAGGATGCCGGTACGCAGCGCCACCACGCGCGCGGTGGCGAACGCGTCGATATCGCCCACTCGGCAGTCCTCGTCGATCGCGTCGTATTTCACGTTGCCGCCGACCGGGAACCCGGCGGGGCTGCCCGCGCCGGTCTGCCAATAGCCGCCGCCCGCGCCGCCGAAGATGATGGACCCGACGGGCTCGACCCCGATCGCGTGCACCCGGGAACCGAGCCTGCGCAGCTCTTCGACTGTGCCGCACAGTGATCCGCCGGTGCCGACCGCCCCGACGAGGTAGTCGACATCGGTGTTGAGATCGGTGAGCAGTTCGGCGGCCAGGTCCCGATAGCCCGCGTTGTTGTGCGGATTGTTGTGCTGATCGGGGCGGTATGCGCCGGTGCGCGCGGCGATCTCGTCGGCGATCCGCCTGCGCTCGACCGTGCTCGGGCCGCCGCTGTCACCGCTGTCCACCGAGACCAGCTGCGCGCCCATCGCTTTCATGGCGCGCAGCTTGTCCTTCGCGGCGTGGTCGTCGACCACCGCGGTGAACGTGTAGCCGCGTTCCAGCGCGATCAGAGCGAGCCCGGTACCGGTATTGCCGGACGTGGGTTCGACGATGTGCCCGCCCGGGCGCAGTTCGCCGCTGCGTTCGGCCTGCAACACCATCTCGCGGGCCATGCGCACCTTCGCCGAGCCGGTCGGGTTGAACTGCTCCAGCTTCAACAAGATCCGGGTGCCCGTGCCGGTACGCACCAGTTCGAGAAGGGGGGTCGCGCCGATGAGCTCGGACGCGCTGCGCACGACGTTCTCCCGGAGCCGGGGCATCGGCCGCACTCCGGCCGGATGCACCGTGGCCCGGCCGACCGGACGCACCGTCGTCGCGTCCGCTTCTACTTGTCCAAACGCCACAACCACCGGTCCTCCTGTTCGGTGACGACAACCTTGGGCGGCAACGGGAGCTGATGGAACTCGCTCTCGTTCTTGTCCATCTGATAGCCCGCCGTATTCGGATACAACAGCAGGTCACCGGGTTCGGGTCGCTGCGCCAAGCGGACCTTGCGCCAGGTGAGCACGTCGTACTCCATGCAGCTGGCGCCGCCGACACAGGTGGCCACCGGTGCGGCGTCGGTGATCTGCTTGCGCGGCACCAGGATCGGGTCGGGCAGGAACTCACTGCCCTTCCACTGCTCGGAGACGCTCATGCTGAGTCCGTGCACGGTCGTGATGCCGTACTCGGCGTTCTGTTTGTAACCGAGCACCGGGAACACGGTGAATCCCGCATCGATCAGCAGGGCCCGCCCCGGCTCGATGAACAGCTGAATATCGTTGTCCCGCAGGTTCTCCGCCAGGGATCGGACACCGAAGCGGGTGGCCAGTACGGCGTCGAGCATGGCGGCGCCGGTCGGGTCCTGGGCGTAGGGGTAGAACTTGTCGAACTGTTTTCCGGCATGGAACCAGTCGTCGCGACGCTGTTCGAGGAAGGTGTGCCAATCATCGTCGCGCACATACCGGCAGGCGAAGCCGCCGCCGATCGAGATCGTGTCGACGGGCAAACCCCGCGCCCGCGTCCGCACGCACAGCTGGATCAGCTCGTCGGCGAGTTCGGCGCGCGGCGCGACCGCGTAGCCGTCCAAATGGAACGAGAACCCGATCAGTTCCACCCGCGGCCGCAGTCGCACGCACACCTCGATCGCGCGATCGAGATCGGTTGCGGACAAACCGAACCGGCTGTGCGGGGCCTTGGGTGGCAGCCGCCGCAACAAGATCCGCACCGGCCCGGCCTGCCCGGCGATCTCGGCGATCCGATCCAGTTCGTCCAGCGCATCGATGGCGACCACGCAGTCGTGCCGGGCGGCCAGGCGCAGCAGCGCATCGGTTTTCGCGGCGCCGGTCACCCCGATGTCGCGCCCGCGGACACCGTGCGCCAGCGCGTGCACCAGTTCCGGTTCACTCGCCACGTCGACCGCTCCGCCCAGATCGGCGATCTCGGACAGCCAGCAACCGGCCTTGTTGGCCTTCTTGCCGTAATAGACCTGGCCGCGCACACCGCGTGCGGTGAAGACCCGCTGGAACGACCTGAGGTTGTCGGCGAACTGCTCCGGGTAGACCACGTGAAACGGGCCGTCCAACGCGTGCCGGATATCGAAGAGCAGGTGCCGGTCCGCGCGCACCCGCTGCTGCCACTTCTGTTCCAGCGCAGGCAGACCGGGGAGTTCGACCGGTGCGATGTTCACGACCACAGTTCCACCCGCTGTCCACGGCCCGCGGCCACCGCCCGAGTCGCCAACGCGTGCGCGACCGGGATATCGGTGATGATCATGCCGCTGGCGAAGGCGAACACCCGGTCGTCCGCGCCGATCCGCCCGCGCGCCCGGCCGGCCACGATGTCCGGGAGTTCGGCGTCGATCACCGGTCCGTCGGGGCCCGCCAGCCGGGTGCCGGTGACGCCCAGTTGCCCCGCACTGGTCGCGATCGCGTAGTCCGCCGCGCGCAGCGCGCCGCTCTCGACGCCCTTACTGGCCACCGAGATCAGCACACCGCCCGGCGGCAACCACTCCGTGCGTACCTTCGGATGCGCTGCCCGCCCGGAAGCGACGACGACGATATCCGAATCGGCGACCGCGGCGGGTACGTCCTCGACCAGCTCGATCTCCCGGTCCGGATACCAACGCCGCATGGTGGCAAGGGTTTCCGCGATACCGTCGGGATGGGTACCGAACAGCCGCAGCTGCTGCAGTTCCGGTAGCGCGGTGAGCAGGTACGGCAAGGTGTTCCGTCCCTGCACCCCGGTGCCGATCATCAGGGCCTTCGTCGCACCTTCGCGGGCACAGTGTTTCGCCGTGATGGCCGTCGTCGCCGGGGTGCGGGCGGCACCGACCCGCTGGCAGTCCATGAAGGCGAACGGCAGCCCCGTGGTGTCGTCGTACAGGCTGATCGTGGTGTAGTACTTGTCCGCGCTCTCGCTGCCCTGCCGGTAGGACGTCTTGAAACCGATCTGCTCCAGCGAACTGTCGTAGCCCAGCATCGAATACGACACCGCGTCGCGCTCCACCTTCGGAATCGGCATCATCAGCTTGACCGGGCACCGGGATTCGCCGCGCGCGTACGCCAGATACCCCTCCTCGACCAGATCGATGACCTCGGCGGGCGTCAGATCGATATCGGCCAGATCGGTGCGGGTGAGGATATGCAGTGCGTTGCTCATAGAACTCCGATGTCGTCGGTCGAATCAACGGTCGGTCCGGGCGACGACGCTGCCGCACCGGACACGGGAGAAAGGTTGTCCCCCAGGCGCACGAGCCGATCCGCGCACACGCTCAACAGGGGGATGTCGTGACTGATGAAGAGCACGCCGACACCCGTGCCCGCCAGTGCGGTCACGGTGCGGGCGACCGAGGCGGTGGTGGCCGGGTCGAGCATCGAGGTCATCTCGTCGCACAGCAGGTAGTCGGGCTCGGCGGCGAGCACCCGGGCGACGGCGGCCCGTTGCAACTGGCCGTCGGAAACCTGCGCCGGATACCGGTCGAGCAGATCCGGTGTCATACCGACGGATTCGAGCACGCTCGCCCAAGCCACCGGCCCACGCGCGAGTTCGGCGATCGACCGGCGCAGGGTCAGGCGCGGATCGCAGGACCGCCGCGGCGACTGGAACAGCATCGCGATGCGCCCGGTGTGCCGCCGGGGCAACGGGCTCCCGTCACAGACGACCCGGCCGCCGCTGGGTTTGCGCAGGCCGGACAAGACCTGTGCGAGGGTCGTTTTGCCGGTCCCGGAGGGCCCGGTCAACCCCACCACTTCACCGCGAGCCAGTTCGAGCGAGATCCGGTCGAGGACCAGGCGCCCGCCCAGTCGCACCGACACGGCTTCGGCCGCAAGAGATCTTCTCGTCATGTCGCTCCGTAGCGGAAGTCCGCGGGCAGGTTCACCAGTTCCGGTGTGCGATACGGCAGCGGGTGCAAGCCGTTCTCGGGCAGCGCGGCCAGTAGATCCTTCGTGTACGGATGCGCGGGCGCGGTGAGAATCTGCTCGGCACTGCCGGTTTCGACGATCCGGGACGCGTACATCACCGAGATGTCCGTGCAGATCTTCGCCGCGCGCAGGGCCGTCAGGTCGTGCGTGACGAGCAGCACGCTGCCGCCCGCCGCGGCGAATTCGCCGAGCAGGCCCAGGATCGCGGCCGCCCGCGCGGTGTCGAGCGCCGAGGTCGGCTCGTCGGCGATGATGAGGGTGGGATCGCCCGCCAGCGCGAAGGCCAGCGCCGCTCGCTGCGCCATACCGCCCGAGAGTTCGTGCGGATACCGGCGCAGCACGTCCGCGGTCAACCCGGCCCGGTGCAGCAGGTCGCCCGGCTCGTGCGCGGTGCCCAGGCACCGGATCGTTTCGGCCAGTTGCGGTCCCAACCGCCGGACCGGCGTGAAGTACGTCATCGCCGACTGCGGGACCCACGCCACCGTGCGGCCCCGTGCCCGCCGCAGCTGCGCTGCGGAGTAGGTCCGGCCGCTGGCCTCGAGTGCGACGGTGCCGGTCATCTGGGCACTTTTCGGCAGCAAACCGGTGACGGTCGCCGACAGCATGGACTTCCCCGAGCCCGATTCGCCGATCAATCCGTGCACCGTGCCGCGCGCGACGACCAGGTCCGCCTCGGTGACCGCGTGCACGATGCGGCCGGGGCCCAGCGGGATTCGCACAGACACGCGCTGCAACGTCAACGTCACGCCGACACCTCGTGGCGCAGTTGACTGTTCCGCTGCCAATGCCTGCCGAGCACCGATACCGCCAGCGCGACGAGCACCAGCACCCCGGCCGGAAAGACCAGTAACCACCAGTCCCCCAGCAGAATCGACGCCTGCGCGTCCGAGAGGAGCGTGCCGAGCGAGGCTTGGTGCGGCGGCAGGCCGACGCCCAGGAACGACAGCGTCGACTCGTGCCAGATCGCGTGCGGGATCAGCAGCACGACGCCGATCAACGCCTGACCGAGGGCGGGCGGGACGAAATGCCGCCGGACGATGCGCCATCCGGGCAGCCCGCGCAACCGGGCCGCCTGTACGAATTCGGCGTGCCGCAGCGCCAGCACCTCACCCCGCACCACCCTGGCCACCGAGGTCCAATGGGTGAGCACGAGCGCGATGACGATGGCGCGCACCGAGCCGCGATACATGGCCACGACCAGCAGGGTGAGCAGCAGGCTCGGCAGCGAGTTCATCGCGTCCACCGCGCGCATCGCGATTCGGTCCCACCAGCCGCCGAACGCCCCCGCGCTCACTCCGACCAGCAGGCCGAGGACCGCCGAGCCCAGCGCCGCGGCCGTGGCGATCAGCAGCGAGACGCGCATGCCCGCGGCGACGCGGACGAACACGTCACGCCCGGCACTGTCGGTGCCGAACGGGAATTCGAGACCGGGTGGCCGTCTGCTGAGGGAGAAATCGACCAGCGCGTTGTCGACCGGCCGCAGCAGCGGCACCAGCCCGGCGTACAGCACCGCGAGCACCAGCACGCCCACCGCGATGACGGGAACCGTTGCACGCCAATGTGTCCTGATCGACCGCTGTGCGGTCCGCGGCTCAGCCATCGGCGTCGATCCGCGGATCGATGGCCACGCCGATCGCATCGGCGGCCAGATTGCCGAGCAGCACCACGGCCGTGACGAGCAGCGTCAGCGCGGCGAGCAACGGGAAATCCAGTGCGCGAGCGGCAGTCACGGTCGCCGCGCCCACGCCCGGCCAGCTGAACACCGTCTCGATCACCGTGGCGCCGACCACCAGTTCCGGCAGCCTGGCGCCGCACAGCGCGAAGAACGGTGCCACCGACACCGGGAGCACATGCCGGAAAGCGATGACCCGCCACGGCAATCCCCGGGCCTTCGCCCCGGTAACGGCGTCGCTGTCGAGGCTGTTCGCCACGGTCTCCCGCAGCCCGAGCACCAGCCAGGGCAGCTGCGTCACGCCGAGCAGTACCGCGGGCAGCACGAGATGCCGGGCCGTCGATCCGACGCCGATGCCACCACCGGGATCGGTCAGACCCGAGGCGGGAAACCAGCGCAGGGTGGTCGCGAAGACCAGCACCGCGCCGAGCGTCAGCACGAACGGCGGAACGGACTGCAACACCACGGCACTCGCGCTGATGATCCGGTCGGCCACGCCGTCGCGGCGCAGCCCGGCCCACGCGCCGAGTGCGGCGGCGAGCACCAGCGCCACCGCACCGCCGAGCACGCCGAGCAGCACACTCCAGGGCAGCCGCTCGGCGAGCACCTCGGCGACGGGCTGCCGGTAGGACCGGGAGGTGCCCAGCTCGCCCCGCATCAGGTCACCGAGCCAGGACCACCACGCGCCGAACCAGTTGCGGTCCAACCCGAGTCGCTCGCGCAGCGCCGCGCGCTGCGCCTCGTCGAAGCCGTCTCCGTGCGCACCGAGATAGGCGTCCAGTGGATCGAACGGGCTGGCCGCCGCGAGCGCGAACACGGCGAGCGAGACCAATCCGGCCAGCGGTACCGCGACGACGAGCCGGCGGACGATCAACCTGCCCGCTCTGCCACCCATCACCGGGTCCAGCGCGCGAGCCCGTACCACGGGCCCCACGCGACACCGTGCGAATGCGGTTCCAGCGCAGTCGGTGTGACCCGCCAGCCGTTGTCCCGCAGTACGTAGACGTGGTTCGTGGTGACCAGCGCGAGTATCGCGGGCGCATTGTGATATTCCGCCTGCAACTGCCGGTACAGCTCGGCCCGCCGCTGCGCATTCGTCTCGCGGCGGGCGGCATCGAGCAGCTCATCGATCTTCGGGTTCACGTAGTCCGAGGCGTTGTCCCATTTGGAGCCGACACCTGGTGCGGCATAGCGGGAATGCAGTTTGGTGTAGAGCTGGCTGTCCACGGTGTAGGGCTGGCCGCCGCCACCGAGCATGAACGGGGTCTGCGCCAGGTACTCCGGCGTCATCTTCTTCTTGTCGACCGCGACCGGAGTGATCTCGATACCGACCTTCTTCGCATCCGAGACCACGGCCATCGTCAGATCGCGGCGCAGCACTTCCGTCGGGTAGTAGGCGATCTCGAAACTTGCGCGCCGCCCGTCCCGTTCCCGGATGCCGTCCGCACCGAGTCGCCAACCCCCGGCGTCCAGCAACCGTGCCGCCTCGTCCCGGTCGAAGCCGAAATCCTGTGCGGGGTCGTAGTTCTCGCCGTAGACCGGGCTCATCAGGGTGGACATCGGCGCACCGTGCCCGCCGAGGATGTGCTCCACCATGGCCTTACGGTCCACGGCGAAGTTCAAGGCCTTGCGGACCGCCGGGTCACCCGCGACCGGATTGCCGGTCGGCAAGGTGATGGCCCGCCAATCATCGGCGACCGCCGAAACGACCCGATAGCCGTCCTTGGCCGCCGCCGGGGCCAGTTCGGGCGGCAGCACCGTGCCGTCGGCACCGTCGCGCAGCTGACTCGCTCTGGCGTTGTCGTCGTCGCTGCGGCGCACCACGAACTTTCGCACCTGGGCGCGCTCGCCCCAGTAATCGTCACGGGCGGTGAGAATGATTTGATCGGGGCGGGATTCGGTGAGGACGTACGGTCCGGTGCCGATCGGGTGCCGATTCAGCTCGGCCTGGTCCGCGGGTCCGGGGACGGCGAACGCTTCCGCCGGTGCGATCGCCAAGAACAGTCGATGGTCGAAATCGGCATAGGCGCCGGACAATTCGAACTCGACGGTATCCGGCCCGGTCTGGACCGCCCGCTTCAGGAAGTCGTAGTCCGCGGCGATCGGCGCGGCGAATGCCGGATCGATCAACGAGTTGTAGGTCGCGACAACGTCTTCGGGCCCGAAGGTGGTGCCGTCCGAGAAACGCACCCCGGTTCGGGTGTGCACCCGCCAGCGGGACAGATCGCCGCCGACCGGCTCCGGCGCGCCCACGGCCAGCACCGGCACGGCCGCCGGGATCCGATCCGTCACACCCTCCTCGATCCGGTACAGGCTTTCGAAGATCTTCGACTCGCCGTTCTTCCCCGCGCCGAGAAGCGGGCTGAAATCGCCGAGTTCCTCGGTGTCGATCACCACGAATTGGTCGGGATCGCTCGATGTCTCCCCCGGTGCCGAGCACGCGGTCAGACCTACTACGAATGCCGTTGCGGCAGCACACATCCCGATCCGAAACAAAGCCATGTCAGCATCGTAGACTACTGGTAATGATTTTCATTAGCATTTTCAGTGAAACCGGACACACCCGTCGAGCCGGACGCGACATGTCCGCCGATGTCCGAATACCGCTCGATTGGCTACTGGAGAGCTAATCTCCTGGCTGTGCCGATCAGGGATGCGGTCTCGGGCTTGGTATCGAAGTGGAAGCTGCTGCTGTGGCTCGCCGCCACCGCGGTGTCGCTGCTGTTGGCCGCGGGCACCGTGTACTCGTGGACGCACGCGGCGAGCAAGCACGCACCGGTGGCGGAGATCGGCACCACGGTGTCGTCCTATGCCGAGGCCGAAGCAGCGGTGCGGCCGAACCTCCCCCAGGACCAGCACGTCCCCCGGCTCTCCACCGGCGTGCTGGTGAACTCGCTCCAGTTCGTCAACGCGCACAACGTCAAGGCCACCGGCCACATCTGGCAGCACATACCCCGCGACTTCCCGGCGGAGATCGAGATCGGCGTGCAGCTGCTCGAGGCCGAGGACCCGCACTGCCCCAAGAAGGTGTTCGAGTACCCGCTCGGCGACTGGCGCGTGGTGGTCTGGTCGTTTTCCACCGTCATCCGCCAGCAGTTCCACTACCAGGACTATCCGCTCGACCACCAGGACATCTGGCTGCGCATGCGCCCGGTCGACATGATCCATCAGGTGCAGCTGGTTCCCTCGTTCGAATCGTTTCCGCCGTGGAATCCGCACGCGCTCAACGGGTTGGACCCCGGCCTGGTCTTCGGCGACTGGGAGCCCGAGTACACCGTGTGGAGCCTCAACCACCAGGCGTACAGCATGCTCACCCATCCCGGGCTGGCCAATACCGACGAGCTGTACTTCAACGTCGGCGTCACCCGCGGGCTGCTCGGACCGCTGCTCGGCCGGATCGTGCCGGTGCTGCTGCTGGCGGTGCTGATGTTCCTCTCGCTGTTCGTCATCACCACCGACCCGGACCGGCGGCCGATCTCCGGCTTCACCGCGTTCGCGATCATCACCTTCTCCGTGTCCACCGTGCTGGTCGTCGCGGTCAACGACAACGCGGCCCGCACCGAAGTAGGCTCCGCGGGCATCTCCTACATCGAGTACTGGTACTTCACCCTGTACGTGATGACCTTGCTCGTGGCGCTCAACGCAACCCTGCTGCTGCACGGCACCTTCGGCAAGGCACTGGCCTGGCGGGACAACCTGCTGCCCAAGGTGCTGTTCTGGCCGCTGTTCACCGCGATCATGTTCGCGGCCACGGTCGGGTACCTCGGCATCTGAGCGGCCCGCGGGCCGGATGCGCGGCTACTGGCGCGACGTCACCGGGCCAGCAGCAACCACCCAGGCAACAGCAGCAGCGCCAGCAGCGAGGTCTTCGCGACGATCGACGCCGCCAGATCGATATCCGTCTCGTAGCGCTGGGCGAAGATGAACAGATTCTGCGGCGACGGCATGGCGGCGATCAACACCGAATACGTCAGCCAGGCACCGCGAATACCGAAGAGATACTTGCCGACCAGCAGGGCGAGCAGCGGAAAGACCAAGCATTTGAAGGCGATCAGCGCGTACTCGTCGCGCGCCGCGGCCCGCAGGCGCAGCCCGGAACCGCCCAGGTGCAGGCCGATCGCGAACAGCGCGATGGGCGCCGCCGCGTTGCCCGCGAAGGCCAGTGCGTCCAGGAGCCATTGCGGCACTGGCACTTCGGCCACGTTCGCGCCGATACCGAGGTAGCAGGCCACCACGATCGGCGTCAGCAAGGCAGCGCGAATCCCGCGCACCGCGGCGGCGATCGGCCGCCGCCCACCCGGATCCTCTTGTCCGGCACCGAATTCCATGACGGCGATGACCACGACGGTGAGCACACAGACCTGGAGCAGGATGATCGGGAAGATCGGCGCGGCATCACCGAACAGCAGCACGAACACCGGAATCGCGAAATAGGTGGTGTTCACCTGCACCCCGGCCATGATGCGTAGCGCGATCCCCCGGCTGTCCGCGCCGGTCACCCGCCGCGACCAGAACCCGACCACCAGCATGCCGGCCAGCGCGGTGACCAGATACGCGGCGATGGCGCGCGGATCGAACAGCCGCCCGAGGTCACTCGAATACAGTGCCCCGGCCAGATAGCAGGGAATCGCGAACAGAAACGCGAAGTCGGAGAACGCCTTCGAGACCTCGGCACCGATGATCTTGCGCCGCGCGAAGACGACGCCACCGCCGAACACCAGGGCCACCGGCGCGAGCTTGCCGATAGTCGTCGCTATCTCGCTCATCCCGGCTAGAGCCCGAGCGACCGGACCAGGTCCAGCATTTCGGCGTGATAGAGCTTCGCGGGGGCTTGCGCTTGTGGCACCAGGTGACCGTAGACCTCGAGCGCGATCAGCCCGTGCATCCGGCCCCACATCCGCAGCGCCAGGCTCAGCGCCGCGGGCGGCAGCTCGGGAAAGTCGTTGCGTACGTGGGCGACCAGCCCCGCATCGAAGTCGGACCAGTCCTCGTCACCGACCGTCTGCCGCGCCGCGGCGCGCGGCCAGGCCGCCGCAGCCAAGCCGACGAGCCCGGTGCAGGCCCGCAATTCGGCCGCCGTCGCGGGTCCGCCGGGCGGAGGCTGGTACCCGGCCACCGGATCGCCATAGATGAGCCGGAACTCCGCGGGATGCGCAATCGCCCAGTCGCGCACGGTCTCTCCCCACGCGACGATTCGTCCCGCCGGATCGGCGGCGGGAACCGCGTCGCGCGCGGCCTCGACCCGGTCCACCAGCGCGGTGTAGACATCGGAGATCAGCGTGGAGATCAGGTCGTCACGGGTGGCGTAGTAGCCGTAGATGGCGCCCGCGGTCATGCCCATCTCCCGGGCGATGGCGCGCAACGAGACCGCGTCCGGACCGCCCTCGGCGAGCAACCGCAAGGCGATCGCCTTGATCTCGTCCGACGCTTGCGCGCGTAACCGCTCCCTGCGACTCCTGACTGCCTCGACCACGGTTTGACACTCTACAGCGTTTGGCTACTATCGTCCGTGCTGTTACTGAACGGCGTGTAGTAAATGAACAGCGTTGAGGGAGAGATCGTGGAGATCGGAATTTTCGGGGCGACCGGCGTCATCGGCAGCCGGGTCGTCGCCGAGGCCACCCAGCGGGGACACCGCGTGACCGCGTTCACCCGGGACGCGGCCCGGATTCCCGCCGAGCAGGCCGGGGTGCGCTGGCAGGTGGCCGACTGGCTCGACGCCGACAGCATCGCCACCGCCATCACCGGCGTCGACGTGGTGATCAGCGCCGTGAACGCGGGGCGCGACATCGCCGACACCATCGCCCACGCAAGCGATTTCGTCACCGGCGCGCAGGCCATGGTGCGCGCGCTCGAACGGCAGCCCCGGGTCCGGGTGATCGCCGTCGGCGGCGCGGGCAGCCTGGAGGTCGCGCCCGGGCGCCGATTGGTCGACACCGGAGCGGATTTCACCCGCACCCTGACCGAGGTGCTGGCGGTACCGGCGGAATACATCGACGTGGTGCGCGCATTGCGCGACAGCCTGAACGTCTATCGGCTGTCCGATCGCCACTGGACCTACCTCAGTCCGTCCGCGGGCCGGATCGAATCCGGTGAGCGCACGGGGCGCTTCCGCATCGGCGGCGACCAGCTGCTGCCCCCCGCCCCCGGCGCGGGCGACATCTCGGCCGAGGACATCGCCGTCGCGCTGCTCGACGAGGCGGAACAGCCACGGTTCATCCAGCGTCGCTTCACCGTCGGCTACTGAGCACCGAAACTTGTCGTACCCCTGAGGGAGAATAGTTCTCAGGTCGGACGTCGATCGAGTTGCCGCGAAAGGTAATTGGCACTCGAACGAGGAGGCGCAATGCCTGATGTCCCAGCTTCGACACCCGACCCGCGCGACCCGATGCATGTCGATCTCGAGCGGCTGGTGGAGCTGGCGGCAGAGATCGAGCGGCATCGGTACCTGCTCCGCGCCGCGGCCGAGGACTATCGGTGGCGGGTGGCGCAGCGGGTGGAGTGGCTGGAACCGGACGATCGGGCGATGCGGCTGGCCCATGCCGAGCGGCTGATCGAGGCGATGATGATCGACCCGGTCCAGCACACCACCCTGGATCTCGACGCCTACCGCGCGGTGCGCGACGGTGCGCCGCTCGAGTTCGACCTCGAACGGCGGACCTACGTGCTGCGCCGGCCCGGCCGGGAACCCTTGGCGATCCGCCCGGGGCTGCCGGAACACCGGCTCGGCGTGATCGCCCGGCTCGCCGGGCTGGGGCTGCGGCTGGAACAGATCCAGGTCGTCGTGCTCACCACGGCACAGCCGGGCGGATGGACCACTCGCCCGACCGGCCCGCCGGAGGTGACCCGAGGAGGCACGACGAAACCGTCGCGGCGCGTCCAGCCCCAGCTGATGCACCACGCGGACAACTGAATTCGAGCCCGCCGCCGGGGTGCCAGCGATCCGCGACAGCACCTGTCGCACCGGATCGTGCCACGTCGGCGGCGGGCTCATTTCATAGGTCGGCGGGCGGATCTCGCACGACCCGATTGACCGGCGATAGTACGGCCTCTCGCCCGCAACAGCCCCGCCGCGCACAGCTCCGGCAACCGGACCACTGCCACAAAGTTGAGAGTCCCTTGCTTCTGCTCCCTCAGTATTCGTATGCTGACCGAAAGAACCTGATAGTCACTGTCAGGTAGCGAACCCTGGGAGGGGCGATGGCGCAACCGACCATCCTCGAACGGCCGCAACCCCCGCGGGCCACGCCGCGATGGGGCGCCGCCGGTCGCTGGGGCATGGCGATGGCCCGGCATCGCCGGATCGTGCTCGCCGTCTGGGTGCTGCTGGTCATCGCCTGCGGCGCGACCTACCCCGCCCTGCACGCCCGGCTCGGCACCCCCGACTACTCCGTGCCGGGGTCGGACTCCGTCGCGGCGAGCAAGCTGGTCGCCGAGCACTTCGCCCAGTTCGGCACCGAACAGGACCTCATCGTCTTCCATTCCGACACCGCGACGGTCGAGGCGCCGGAATTCCGTGCGGCGATCGAGCGCACCCTGGCCACGGTCCGGCAGACCGACGGCGTCGCCGGCGCCGTCGGCCCGTTCGACGGCAATGCCGCCCAGATCGCCGCCGACCGGCACACCGCCTTCGCCGTCGTCGGCCTCGACGGCGATATCTCCGAGCGGGTCAGCGTCGTCCGGGAATTGCGCACCGCGCTCGCCGCCGGATCCGACGCGAGCGCGCAGGCCGTGCTCACCGGCTACGCGCCGATTCAGGCCGATCTGATGGAGATCGAAACGGCGGATCTGCAACGCGGCGAGGCGCTCGGCGTGCCCATCGCCGCGGTGCTGCTGGTACTGGCGCTGGGCGCGGTGGCCGCCGCGGCGCTGCCGATCAGCGTCACCGCGGCCGGTATCGCCGTGGCGGTCGGCGCGCTGTTCGGCTTGACCACGTTCCTCGCCTTCGACTCGCTGGTGCTCTCGGTCGCCACCATGATCGCCACCGGCACCGCGATCGACTACGGCATGTTCATCGTCAGCCGGTTCAACGAGGAGCTGACCCGGCGCGGCGTCCGAAACAGGCAGGAGCACAACGCCATCGCGCAGGCCGTCGGTGCGGCGATGGACACCACCGGACGGACGGTGCTCGCCTCCGGTCTCATTGTGATGATCTCGCTGTGCTCCCTCGTGGTGGTCGGGCTGCCCATGCTGAACGGAGTCGCGATCGGCGTGGTGACCGCGGTGATCGCCACGATGGCGGCGGCCTTCACGCTGCTGCCCGCCCTGCTCGCCGCGCTCGGGCCCGCGATCAATCGCGGCGCGCTACCCGAACGCCTGCGGCCCGCCGAGGTGCGCGCGGCCACGGCGTCGAGCGGTTGGGCGCGCTGGGCCCGCATCGTGATGGCGCGACCGGTGCTGTTCGGCGCGGTCGGGGTCGCGTTGCTGCTCGTCGCGGCCGCTCCGCTGACCGGCCTGCGTTACGGCGTCGACGTGGGCCTCGGATCACTCACCGATCGCGCGTCGGGCCAAGGGCTCACGTTGGTGAAGCAGAACTTCACACCCGGTCTGGTATCACCCATCGAGGTGGTCGTGACCGGCGCCGCCGACACCCCGCTCACCGCCGACGCTCGCGCCGAAGGGGACCGGCTCATCGGTGAGTTCTCCCGCGATCCCCGGATCGCGGCGGTGCTGCCGCAATTCGCGCAGGGCCGGATGTTCGCGGCGGTGGTGCCCAAAGCCTCCTTCGAGTCGACCGAATCCGCCGATCTGGTAACCGATATCCGTTCCCGCGCAGCGGTTCTGACGCACGCCGAGGTGAAGGTCGGCGGCACGTCCGCGTTGTTCGTCGATGTGTCGCACCGGATCACCGACCGCTTCCCGTGGGTGATCACGCTGGTGCTCGCGATCTCGCTCGGCTTCCTCGTCGTCGCGTTCCGCAGTATCGTGCTCGCACTCAAGGCGATCGCGATGAACCTGCTCGCGACCGGCGCGGCGCTCGGTATCACCGTCGCGGTGTTCCAGCACGGGGTCGGCGCGGGCGTGCTCGGATTCCAGAGCACCGGGTTCTTACAGATCTATCTGCCGATGCTGGTGTTCGCGGTGCTGTTCGGTCTCTCGATGGACTACGAGGTGTTTCTCATCCGGCGAATGAAGGAACACTGGGATGTGCACGGGGACAACGCCGCTGCCGTCGCCGACGGCCTGCAACGCACGGCCCGGCCGATCACCGCCGCGGCCGCCATCATGGTCGCCGTGTTCGCCAGCTTCGTGACCGCGGACGTGCTGGAGCTGAAGCAGATCGGCTTCGCGCTCGCGGTCGCCATCGCGATCGACGCGGTGCTGGTGCGACTGGTGCTGGTGCCGGCCTTCATGCGGCTGTTCGGCCGCTGGAATTGGTGGCTGCCGCAACGCAAGTCGCGCGCGCAGCGGGCGACTACCTGAACATGGTCTCGACCTGGTCGATGATCGACCCGAACGCCTCGGTGTAGACGTCTTTCAGCCGTCCGGCGAAACCTGTTCCGGCCCAATGATCCAGCGCGGCGACGCAGCCCCAGACCGCGGTGGCCGCGGCCATCCGCACCCGAAGATCGTTGGGGCCGAAGCCGGTTCGCTCCGCGACGAGGGTCCGGAACTCGTCTTCCAGCTCCCGCATCTGCTTGGTCTGCCCCGCCCGGATCTCGGGCACCGCCGCGATGAACTGCAGCCGCTGCCGGATTCGATGCTCGGCCTCCGCGGTGAGCAGCGATTCGAGCAACACCGGGACGAGCAGCCGTCCGACCGCGATCAACTCGGCCGGGGCGACGGTCTGCGGCCCGCCCGCGGTCCGGACCGCCTCGAGCACCTTCGGATCGGCCTCGTCGTACAGGACGAGCATCTCCTTGGTGCCGAAGTAGCGGTAGACCGAACTCGGTGACACCTCCGCCGCGGCGGCGACCCGCTCGATCGTCACATTCCGGTACCCGTGCGCGTCGAACAGATCCAGGGCGACCCGCTGGATTCGGCCCATCGCCTCGATCTTCCTGCGTTCCCAGGAGGTCGAGGAAAGCTCGGCAATGGCATCGGACATCACACCAACGATACCGGCCGCCGCTACCTGTCACGGCATTCCGCGGCGGTCCGGCCACCTGCGAAAAGGGCGAAGGCCCCGGTCCAGCGGACCGGGGCCTTCGTCGTGCTGCATCTATCAGGCGTTGCCGGAGAGCTTCTCCCGCAGAGCCGCCAGCTGCGCGTCGCTGGCCAGCGAACCACCGGCCGACTCGGACGAGCTGGAGGAGGAGGACGCCTGCGAACCGCTCTCGGAGGAGTAGTTCGAGGAGCCGCCGCCGTTCGCGGCCTCGGCCGCGGCGTCGGCCGCCATCTTCTCCATCTGCGCGGTGTGCATCTTGTGGCGACGCTCCGCCTCGGCGTAGCGGCCTTCCCACTCTTCGCGCTGCTTGTCGAAGCCCTCGAGCCACTCGTTGGTGTCGGGATCGAAGCCCTCGGGGAAGATGTAGTTGCCCTGCTCGTCGTAGCTGTCGGCCATGCCGTACTTCGACGGGTCGAACTCGGCGTGGTAGTCCTCGTTCGCCTGCTTCAGCGACAGCGAGATCCGGCGACGCTCCAGGTCGATGTCGATGACCTTGACCATCGCGTCGTCGCCGACCGCGACCACCTGGTCCGGGACCTCCACGTGGCGCTCGGCCAGCTCGGAGATGTGCACCAGGCCCTCGATGCCCTCTTCGACGCGCACGAACGCACCGAACGGAACCAGCTTGGTGACCTTGCCCGGCACGATCTGGCCGATCGCGTGGGTGCGGGCGAACTGACGCCACGGGTCTTCCTGGGTCGCCTTGAGCGAGAGCGAAACCCGCTCGCGATCCAGATCGACGTCGAGCACCTCGACGGTGACCTCGGTGCCGACCTCGACGACCTCGGACGGGTGGTCGATGTGCTTCCAGGACAGCTCGGAGACGTGCACCAGACCGTCGACGCCGCCCAGGTCCACGAAGGCACCGAAGTTGACGATCGAGGAGACCACACCCTTGCGGACCTGGCCCTTCTGCAGCTGGTGCAGGAACTCGCTGCGCACCTCGGACTGGGTCTGCTCCAGCCAGGCACGGCGGGACAGGACCACGTTGTTGCGGTTCTTGTCCAGCTCGATGATCTTGGCCTCGATCTCCTTGCCGACGTACGGCTGGAGGTCGCGGACGCGACGCATCTCGACGAGCGAGGCGGGCAGGAAGCCGCGGAGACCGATGTCGAGGATCAGGCCGCCCTTGACGACCTCGATGACGGTGCCCTTGACGGCCTCGTCCTTCTCCTTGAGCTCCTCGATCGTGCCCCACGCGCGCTCGTACTGCGCCCGCTTCTTCGACAGGATCAGGCGGCCTTCCTTGTCCTCCTTGGTGAGAACAAGAGCCTCGACCTCATCGCCCACGGAAACGACCTCGTTCGGGTCGACATCGTGCTTGATGGAGAGTTCGCGGGAAGGGATGACGCCTTCGGTCTTGTAACCGATGTCGAGCAGGACCTCGTCGCGGTCGACCTTGACGATGGTTCCTTCGACGATGTCGCCGTCGTTGAAGTACTTGATCGTGGCGTCGATGGCGGCGAGGAAATCCTCGGCGGAGCCGATGTCGTTGACGGCTACCTGCGGCGAGGTGACGGTGGTGGGCATATGTCGGTTTGCTCCGGACGGATTGTGGTCGGTTGCGGACATTGGAACTTTCGGTACGCTGGCGAATTCACCGCGGTGAAGTGAAGACGGACACAAGGAACGTACCGCACGTAACGCACGTGAAACTCAGCACGGGTGGTTGACTCCGGTACGGCTGTACAGAAGGCACTCGCGCGTTCAGCGTACGCGACCTTGGTCCGGCCGGGCAAACCGGTCCGGCCGCCACGCCGTCGAGGCATTGTCCGGACCGCGCACAGCAAGCGGGCGGCTATATATATACGCGTACCGCGGTCGGCCTCCCGGTCCGCGCGCCGAGCGCCACACCCTCGGTCGATAAGCTGACGCCCGTGTCGGAAGATCGCCATGCAGAGGCAAACACACTGCTCGGGACCGCGGGAACGGCGCGAACCCGGATCGGTTCGGCCGCCAGCCAGCAGGCCAGCCGGCGCTGGTGGGACGCGGACGCGGGGCAGTACCACGAGACGCACGCCGCGTTCCTCGGCGTCGATTCCCCAGACGGCGAATTCGTCTGGTGCCCGGAGGGCCTGCACGAGGGCGATATGCGTTTCCTCGGCGAGGTCGCGGGCAAGCGGGTGCTCGAGATCGGCTGCGGATCGGCGCCGTGCTCGCGCTGGCTGGCCGGGCAGGGCGCACACCCGGTCGGGCTGGATCTCTCGATGGGCATGCTGACCCGCGGGCTCGACGCGATGCGCCGCGGCGGACCGCAGGTGCCGCTGGTCCAGGCGGGCGCGGAGGCGCTGCCGTTCGCCGACGCATCCTTCGACCTGGCCTGCTCGGCGTTCGGCGCGATCCCGTTCGTCGCCGATTCGGCGCAGGTGATGCGCGAAGTGGCCCGGGTACTACGGCCCGGCGGCCGCTGGGTCTTCTCGGTGAACCACCCGATGCGCTGGATCTTCCCCGACGATCCCGGCCCGGCCGGGCTCACCGCCGCCATCCCCTATTTCGACCGCACCCCGTATGTCGAGGTGGACGGCGCGGGCGAGCCGACCTACGTCGAACATCACCGCACCGTCGGGGATCGCGTCCGCGAAATCGTGGCCGCCGGGCTGCTGCTGGTGGACCTCGTCGAGCCGGACTGGCCCGAATGGCTGGACCGCGAATGGGGTCAGTGGAGTCCGCTGCGCGGTGAGATCTTCCCCGGGACCGCGATCTTCATCGCACAGAAGCCGGAGTCGCACGGGTTTTGATGCTTCGCACCCGCTGTGGCCGGCCATAGCGGGTGCGGGAACACGGAAGGGGTGCGGGAGTTCAGGTTTGCGGCCCGGGGAACGGGGGCAGCGCCGCGAAACCGGGATCGACCTTGGCGGTGGGGACCGTCCGGGCGACCCAGCGGCGGGCCCGGCTCACCGGATGGTCCGGAAACTGCGCGTCCCAACGGACTTCGTCGGCGATGTTGTAGGGCAGTTTGCCGCGCAGGCCGGGCGCGTAGGGGTGCGGCGGGAACATGTGCTGCGGGCCGAGCTGGGCCAGCAGCGCCGCCTCGCGCAGGCCGGTGGTGCCGAATTCGGGGCACAGGATCTGGAACACCGCGCTGCACCGGTCTTTCGGCACCACGATCGAGGCCGCGAAGACCAGGCCGTGATCCCGGTTCGGCAGCGGCAGCTTCTCGATCCGCAACAGGCCGGGCAACTTGTCGACCCAGACGAGGAAAGCCTCGACCAGACAACCCGATTCGGCCGAGATCTCCGCGAGCCGGGTGCGCAGCGTGTCGAGGTCTTCCAGCGGCGCGGGCAGGTCGGGCACCAAGTCGTGGTAGGTCAGCGTGACGATGTCGCCGGTGCTGTGATCCCCCCAGGTGTTGGTGTCCATCTGTTGCAGTCCACTGATATCGAACGAGATAGGCACCCGCCCACCGTAACGGCGAACACGGCACGGCCGCACACCGAATTCTGTCGGTGTGCGGCTCGGTGCCCTATTTCGGTTTGCGGCCCGCCTGTTCGAGCGCCAGCCGCAGTGCGTATTCGATCTGGGCGTTGACGCTGCGCAGGTCGTCGGCGGCCCACTTGGCGATGGCCTCGTGGATACCGGGATCCAGTCGCAGCAGTAGCTTCTTGCGCTCAGCCATGGGCTTCGGCGTTCAGCTGTAGAGCGAGCCGGTGTTCACGACAGGCTGGGTCGCTCGGTCACCACAGAGCACCACCAGCAGGTTGGACACCATCGCGGCGCGGCGTTCCTCGTCGAGTTCCACCACCCCCTGCTCGGTGAGCCGGTCGAGCGCGAGGCTCACCATGCCGACCGCGCCTTCGACGATCTGCGTGCGCGCGGCGACCACCTGCGAAGCCTGCTGCCGGACCAGCATGGCCTGGGCGATCTCCGGCGCGTAGGCGAGGTGGGTGATGCGGGCCTCGAGTACCTCGATGCCGGCCAGCTCGGTGCGGTCGCGCAACTCGACGGTGAGTTCCTCGGCCACCTCGCTGCCGTCCCGCAGGCTGGTGCGGGTGTCGTCGTGCGAGTCGTACGGGTGCGTGGTGGCCAGATGGCGTACCGCGGCCTCGGACTGGGTCTGCACGTACTCCTCGTAGTCGTCGACCGAGAAGGCGGCCTTGAAGCTGTCCACCACCCGGTAGACCACGACGGCGGCGATCTCGACCGGGTTGCCGTCGGCGTCGTTGACCTTCAGCTTCTGCGTCTCGAAGTTGCGCACCCGCAACGAGATCCGCTTGCGGTCGGTCAGCGGGAGCACCGAGAAGAAGCCGGGTTCGCTCACCGAACCGATGTAGCGGCCGAAGAACTGGACCACCTGGGCTTCGTTCGGGTTGACGATGGTCAAACCGGTCGCGCCCAGCAGCAGCACGAGCACCAGGAAGCTCGCGACGATCGCCCCGACCAGGGCGGGCACGTTCTGATCGTGCGCCATCGCGAGATACCCCAGTGCCGCGCCGCCGCCGAGCAACAGGGTGAGCACCAGCCAGGCCACCAGCACCAGGAAGCCGTTGACGTGGAGCGCGGGACGTAGCTTCATGACATCCTCCAACTATCAAAGTGATATCACCAAGATAGCAGACGGCCCCCGGGATCCCGCGTCACGACTTCGCATACCCGCCAGAGCGCCGAGTGCGAAGAACTGCCGGACGGTCAGCGCCGCGCCGGGCGGATGTTGCGGTTGAACCGGAACATGTTGTGCGGGTCGTACTTTCGCTTCAGCTCGGCGAGCCGGGTGTAGGTGTCGCCGGCGTAGCCGCCTCGGGTCTGCGCCTCGTCCGCGTCGGCGCCCGCGCCGTAGAGGAAGTTGAGGCTGTGGCCGAGCGTCCACGGTGCGAGCGCCGCCCGGATCGCCGCCTGGCTTGCCGGTGCGGTGCCCGCATCCCCGGCGTCCGTGATGACCCGGACGACGTAGGCGGCCTCGCGATGGTCCACCGCGATCTCGGCGCGCGGCTTCGCCAGGGCGCCGCCGAGGTGGCGGATGTCGATCACGGCACCGGCAGCGGAGTCCGGTCCGGCGGCGGAAAGCAAGGCGGACAACGTTTCTCCGGTCAGCGCACCGAGCAGTGCGTTGGTGGCCGCGTACGCGTGCGGGTGATCGGGATCGCTGTGGATGGTGTGCGATTCGGTGTACGGCATGACCCGCAGGTCGTCTTTCAGCCGCTCGCCCACCGCGCGCAGCGGAGCGACCAAGCGCTCGCCGTCGGCGGCGCTACCGTGGTACGCGATCCGGAACGACGCCACGAACCGGCCACGCAACGGCGCGGGCACCTGCGGAATATCGGGGAACCGCAGCATCGCCACGGTGGAGGTCAGCTCGTCGGGCACCGTCGCGGTCCAGTCCCGCCAGACTTCCAGCGCCCGTTCCACCAGCGGCGTATCGAACATCAACTGGCCGCCGTACACCTCGCTGATCGGCAGCAGGCCCAACTCGACCGCCGTGACCACGCCGAAGTTGCCGCCACTGCCGAGCACGGCGCCGAACAGCTCGTCGCCGGGCCGCACCCGGCGCACCCGCCCGTCCGCGGTGACCAATTCGATCGCCACCACATGCTCCGCGGCGTAGCCGAATTCCCTTGCCAGCAGGCCGATTCCGCCGCCCAGGAGGTAGCCGGCCACGCCCACCGACGGCGAGGAGCCGATCAGCGGCGCGAGCCCGTGCGCGGCGGCGGCCTCGACCAGCGCGCCCGCCCGCACCCCGGCGCCGACCCGAGCGGTGCGCGCCGCGGCATCGATCTCGAGCCCGGCCATCCGGCCGGTGCTGATCAGCACTCCCTCGTCCGCGGCGACCGACAGGCCGTGACCGGTGGCCTGCACCGCGACCGGCAGCCCGTGCCGTGCGGCGTATTCGACGGCGGCGCGGACATCCTCGGTGTGCCGGGCACCGACGACCAGTTCGGGCCGGTGCTTGTAGGCCGTCTGGAAGCCCGCGACCTCCTCGTCGTATCCGGCGTCACCGGGGCGGAAGACCGGGCCGACGAAGGTAGCGGTGATGTTTTCTGCGGTGTTCTCCATGACTTCGACCCTGCCCGGGGCGCAGCGAGAAGTACAACAGATAGATCTTCTCGCAACTAGAATCATCAGTTATGGAACTGCGTCAGCTGCGCTACTTCGTCACGGTGGTCGAAGAGGCGAACTTCACCCGCGCCGCCGCGCGCCTGCACCTCGCCCAGCCAGGGTTGAGCGCGCAGATCCGGCAGCTCGAACGCGAACTCGGCCAGCAGCTGCTCGACCGCGGCGCCCGCACGGTGACCCCCACCGAGGTCGGCACGGCGGTGCTGGCCCACGCCCGCGCCGCACTCGCCGCGACCGAGCGCATCACCGCGACGGCGGACGAATTCGCCGGCCTGCTGCGCGGCCAGGTCCGGGTCGGCCTGATCTCGGGCGCGGCCACCGAGGCGTTCGATGTGGCCGGCGTGCTCGCCGACTTCCACGACGACCATCCGCAGGTCGGCATCAGCCTCACCGAGGACACCTCCGAACGCATGCTCGCCGCCCTCGACCGCGGCAACCTGGATCTCGCGTTGATCGGATTGACCGGCGCGCCAATGGGTTCCGGCATCGGCATGGATGTGGTGCTGGAGACCGCGGTGGTGGCCGCGGTCGCGGCAACAGACCGGGCGCACGGCGCGGAGATCGCCCTCGACGCACTGCGCGAGCAGCCGCTGATCTGCCTGCCGCCCGGCACCGGCCTGCGCGGCGTCTTCGAACTTTCCTGCGCAGCAGCCGGTTTCACGCCGAATATCGCCTTCGAGGCGGCCGCTCCCCCGCTGCTGCTGCAACTGGCGGCCCGCGGTCTGGGCATCGCCGTCGTCCCCGAGCTCACGCCCGCGGAAGCGGCGGCGTTCGGGGTCCGCGTGGTCCGGATCGTGCGGCCCGAGATGCACGGCAGGCTCGCGCTGGTCTGGCGGGCCGACCGGCCGGGCACTCCGGCCGCCAAAGTGCTGCTCGGTCAGCTACGGATCGCGCTGGGCGGCAAAACGACCGCGCCTGAGGCGTAGGACCGGACTACTCCCGCACCCGAATTCGAGTGCGGGAGCACGACGACTCAGAGCAGCCGGGACAGGAACGTCTTGGTGCGTTCGTGTTTCGGGTTGGCGAGCAGCTCGCGCGGCGCGCCGGCCTCGACGATCACGCCGCCGTCCATGAACACCAGCTTGTCGGCCACCTCACGGGCGAAACCCATTTCGTGGGTGACCACGACCATGGTCATGCCCGACTCGGCGAGCTCACGCATGACCGTGAGCACCTCGCCGACCAGTTCCGGGTCCAGCGCGGAGGTCGGCTCGTCGAACAGCATCAGCTTCGGATCCATCGCCAGCGCGCGGGCAATCGCCACGCGCTGCTGCTGCCCACCGGAGAGCTGGGCCGGATAGGCATTCGCCTTCTCCGCCAAGCCGACTCGCTCGAGCAGCTCCTTCGCCTTGGCGACGGCGTCGGCCTTGCGCACCTTCTTGACCTGGGTCGGCGCCTCGATCACGTTGTCCAGCACCGTGCGATGCGGAAACAGATTGAAATGCTGGAACACCATGCCGATTTCGCGCCGCTGCCGGGCCGCCTCACGCGGGTGCAGCTCGTAGAGCTTGCCGTTCTTCTCCTGGTAGCCGACGAGTTCGCCGTCCACGTAGAGCCGTCCGGCGTTGACCTGCTCGAGATGGTTGATGCAGCGCAGGAAGGTGGACTTGCCCGAACCGGACGGCCCGATGACACACAGCACCTCGCCGCGGCCGATCTCCAGCGAGACGCCCTTGAGCACCTGCAACGCGCCGAAGTTCTTGCAGACCCGGTCGGCGACGATCATGGGGAGTCGAGCGGTCTGCTCGACGTCGACGCTGCTCATTTCGCCTTCACAATCGTCTGGGCGTCGGCCAGCTCCTGCAACTGCTTACCGGTGAGCTGGCGGGACAGGCCGCGCGAGTAGTAGCGCTCCAGGTAGAACTGACCGACCATCAGCACGCTGGTGATCGCGAGATACCAGGTGGCAGTGACCAGCAGCAGCGGAATCGGCTGGAAGTTCACGCCGTAGATCTCGCGGGCCCGGCCGTAGAGGTCGGTACTCAACGGCAACGCCGTGACCAGCGAGGTGGTCTTCAGCATGCCGATGAGCTCGTTGCCGGTCGGCGGGATGATCACCCGCATCGCCTGCGGCAGCACCGTCCGGCGCATGGTCTGGCTCCACGACATACCCAGCGCGATCGACGCCTCGCGCTGGCCCTCACCGACGGAATTGATGCCGGCGCGGACGATTTCGGCCATGTAGGCGGCCTCGTTGAGGCCCAGGCCGATCACCGCGAAGGTGAAGGCGGCCTGCATGTTCTGCACGTTCAACTCGAACAGGTGCGGCCCCCACGGCACGCCGAGCACGATCGTCTTGTACAGCGAGGGGAACAGACCCCAGAACACCAACTGCACGAAAACCGGTGTGCCACGGAAGATCCAGAGGTACACCCAGGCCGCCGAACGCAGCACCGGGTTCGGCGAGAGCCGCATCACCGCGAGCAGCGTGCCCAGCAGGACGGCGATCGCCATGGCGAGCACGGTCAATTCCAGGGTGACGACCGCGCCCTGCACGATCCGGCTGTCGAACAGGTACTTGCGGTAGGTCGACCATTGATACGCCTCGTTCGTCGCGGCACCGTAGACGAACAATCCGACCAGCACCAGGATGACCGCGGCGGCGATCCACCGGCCGGGCCTGCGTAGCGGAACCGCTTTGATCGGCTCCGGTTCCATGGTGTCCGCTGCCGCGCCGAGCCCGGGATCGCCGGGCGCCGGCATGGTTTCGTTCGAACTCATCGGGTCAGCTCGCGGCGCCGTTGACGACCGACTTGGTGATCGCGCCCTGCTCGACGCCCCAGTTCTTGGCGATCTCGAGGTACTTGCCGTTGTCGATCAGGCTCTGCACGGCCTTCTGCAGCACGCCGGCCAGCGGCGAACCCTTCGCGACCGCCCAGCCGTAGAGCGCCTCGCCGTACGCCGTACCGGAGATCTCGATCTTGCCGTCGCTCTTCTGGATCGCGTACACCGTCACCGGCAGGTCCGCGGCCATGCCGTCGACCTGGCCGAGCACCAGCGCGTTGGTCGCGGCGCTCTGCTCCTCGAACGACTTGATGTCGATCGCGGGCTTGCCCTCCTCGACGCACTTCTTGCTCTTGGCCGGGAGTTCGTCGGTGTCCTGAATGGTGGTGGCCTGCACGGCGACCTTCTTGCCGCAGGCGTCGTCCGGATTGATCGGCTTGCCCTTTTGCTGGGCCCACTGGGTGCGCACGTTGAAGTAGGTCGTGAAGTCGACCTGCTGCTCGCGCTCCTTGGTATCGGTGATCGAGGACATGCCGACGTCGTACGTACCGGCCTGAATGGTCGGAATGATCTTCTCGAACGCGGACTCGAGGTACTCGGCCCGCACGCCCAGCGTGGCGGCGACGGCGTCCATCAGGTCGACGTCGTAGCCGACGATCTTGCCGCTCGGATCCTTGTACTCGTTCGGCTGATACGGAATGTTCACGCCGACGACGAGCTTGCCGGACTGCTTGATCTTGTCGGGGAGCTGCGCCGCGATCGAGTCGACCTTGTCGACCTTCACCTTGTCGACGGCGGGTCCGGAGTCTTCGGTATTACTACAGCCCGTCAGCACCAGTGCGCCTCCTGCGAGTACACACATCGCCTGCAGGGCGCGCCTGCCAAGAACCGATCGAACAGACACAGCAGCCCTCCACATTTCGGATTCAAGAAACCCGGGTGTCACCACCCGTTGGCAATCTAAGCGACCGAGACGCTTCGTGCTGGACAGTAACGGAAGATTGATCCGTTCCGTGCTGAACACTCCGAGCTACAACACCATGACTACCGGCGGTGGACCCTAGCACAGACCTGTTCGGTGAACTCGCTCGTCGAGGCCAGTCCGCCCAGGTCGGCGGTGGCGATGCCGGCCTCGAAGGTGGCCGCGACGGCGCGTTCCACCCGCTCAGCGGCCTGTCGCAGCGCGCCGCTGTTACGGCCGTCACGGTCCCGAGTTCCCAACCAGCGCAACAGCATTGCCGCCGACAGTTGCAGCGCCGCCGGATTCGCGCGGTTGTGCCCGGCCAGCGCGGGCGCCGCGCCGTGCACCGCCTGCGCCATCGCGTGCGTGGCCGAGCAGTTCAACGAGGCGGCCAACCCTAGCGATCCGCTGAGCTCTCCGGCGAGGTCGGACAGGATGTCACCGAAGAGATTTTCGGTGACCAGAACGTCGTAATCGGCGGCGGCGCGCACCAGATGCGCGGCCGTCGCGTCGACGTGTTCGTCGTCGACCTCGACCCCCGGATAGGCGTGGGCAATTTCATAGCACACATCGCGGAACAGGCCCATGGTCATCGGCAACACGTTTGCCTTGTGCACAATGGTCAGTCGTTTGCGCCGCGTCGCGGCGAGCCGGAGGGCCTCGTGCGCAATCCGCTCACACGCCTGCCGAGTCACCACGCCGACCGCCATGGCCACATCCTCGGTGGCGCGGAACTCCCCCGATCCGGCGAACATATTGCGATCGGCGTAGAAACCTTCGCTGTTCTCCCGGACGATCACCAGGTCGATGGCGGGCGCGAGCGCGCGGACCCCGGCGAAGGCACGAGCCGGCCGGATATTGGCGTACAGGCCGAACTGTTTCCGAATCGCGCCGCCCGGCGCCGCGCGATGCTGTGGCGGATAGGACGCGTTGTCGTGCGGGCCGAGAATCCAGGCGTCGACCTCGGCCAGCGCGTCGAGGGTCGGCCGCGGCAACGGGTCACCGTATTCCTCGATCGCCCGATGTCCCATGAGCAGCGGCACCCATTCGATCGGCGACGCGCCCGCCGCCGCCACGGCCTCGTCGACGACCTGCCGGGCGGCCCGCACCACTTCCGGCCCGATGCCGTCACCGTCGATCAGTCCGAGCCGTACCGGCCCGTTGGTTCGATCCGTCACCGTCTCATCCTCGCCTCGCCCGGCTCGGGTCCACGCACCGACCCCCCACCCGCGGGTAGTGCCGCCGTGATTTCCCGGCGACGGACGTGGGTATCCGGCGAGAGGACGGCGATTAGGGGCGGGCGCCCGTGCAGCCCATGGAAGATTAGAGCAACGGTCGGCGTTATAGCCGACATACCGAATGAGAGGACGTCATGGTCACCCAGACGCTGACCCAACAGAATTTCGAAGAGGTAGTCGCCGGAAACGACGTGGTACTCGTCGATTTCTGGGCTGAGTGGTGCGGCCCGTGCAAGAGCTTCGCGCCCACCTTCGAGGCCTCGTCCGAGAAGCACAGCGATGTCGTACACGGCAAGGTCGACACCGAGTCCGAGCAGGGGCTCGCGGCCGCCGCGAACATTCGCTCGATCCCGACCATCATGGCCTTCCGCGAGGGCGTGCTCGTGTTCGCACAGCCCGGCGCCCTGCCGCCCGCCGCGCTCGAAGACCTGGTCACCCAGGTGAAGGGTCTGGACATGGACGAGGTGCGCAAGCAGCTCGCCGAGCAGCAGGCCGGTGCCGAGCAGTAATTCGCTCGAAACGCCGACCGAACAGGGCCGTCCCTCCCCGCGGAGGGACGGCCCTGTTCTTGCCGGTGGGACTCAGTGACCGAGCAGGTTGACGCCCGCGATCATCGCGCGCACCGTCGACTCGGCGGCGTCGTCGGCCAGAGCCGCGCTCCAGCCGCGTCGGCCGTTGTATTCGCACTGCACGAACGTCGCGGTGCCTTCCGGGGTGCGCCGCTGATGGAACTGCAGGATCTCGACCGGGTAGCCCTCGTCGTAGAGGGCCGAGGTCATCGCCGCGACCGGGCTGCCGGAGGCGATGACGGTGCGCAGGTGGTCGGTGAACTCCAGTGTCGCAGTGAATTCCGCGCCCCGGCTGCCCGCGGGCGACCAGTCGCCGAGCCGGATCGGCCCGGTGTGCTCGCAGTAGCGACGGTGGAACTGCGCGGGGGTGAGGCCGATGCTTTCGGCGCGCAGGCCCCTGGGCGCGGCGGACTGGAACGTGTCTGTATCAAGCGTGAGGATGGTCATTGAAAGTTAGGTCTTCCCGAAGAATGTCGTGGCTCAGTTGACAGAGGGGACCAGCAAGTAAAAGTCTTCAGCCCGCAGCGAGGGGGCCGGTCCGAATCAGACCCCGCTACGGCGGGGTACTACGAGAAGTCGCCGCCGCGCCACCATCGCGGTGAGCGGAATTAGCACGGCGCTGTCGCGGTCTGCGACGTTGAGCGCTGCGCTGTGGCGGTCGGCGGGATTCGGCACGCGATCGAGGATAGGGACATCGCGGCGCGATCGCAACCATATTCGGCGCCCGTTTTGTCTACCCGCCGGTAGCGTTCACGCAGCTCAGGCGTGTTCCGCGCCGCCACGCCGGATATCCGGGTGCGATGCGGCTCATGTTCGTCCACCCGTCACGCAGACGACACCTTCGGCGGCGTGTCGTGTCGCGCGCGGCGAAAAATGAAAAATCCGGGCCCAGGGGCCCGGATTTCGTGTGGCGCGCAGCCGGTCAGTCGGCGAGTACCTCGTTCAACTTGCCGGTCGCGACGTCGAAGACGAAACCGCGGATCGAGTCCTTGTGCACGACGAACGGACTCGCGACGATCCGCGCGATCGATTGGCGCACATCGGTTTCCAGATCACCGAATGCCTCGGCCGCCCATTCGGGCTTGATGCCGGTGTCCTGCTGGATCGACGCCTTGAAGTCGTCGTCGGTGAAAGTCAGCATGCCGCAGTCGGTGTGGTGGATCAGGATGATCTCGCGGGTGCCGAGCAGCCGCTGGCTGATCGCCAGCGAGCGGATCTCGTCGGCGGTGATGACACCGCCCGCGTTCCGGATCACATGCGACTCGCCCTCCTGGATGCCCAGTGCGCCATAGACATTCAGTCTGGCGTCCATGCACGCGACCACCGCGACGTGCTTGGCGGGCGGCAACGGCAGCGGCCCGGTGAAGGTGCTCGCGTAGACGGCGTTGTTCTGCAGATACTCGTCGGTCACGGTCATTGGGTGGTCCCCTGCGCTAGGTATGCACGGCTGCTTATGTGTGGCGTGGCCCACGATAGGTAGCAGCGCCGCGGAGCGGACCGGTCGCGCTCACCGTGATTCGTTTACTGGCGCGGCGAGAGCGACACAGACTCGCCTCACATTGCGCCGAGGCGGTTGACACTGTGACGGTCGCCACCTTAATCTGAGCCCGCTCGCTCCCTGTCTGAGACAGAAGTTCGTCCGTGATCGAGCACTCCGGGAACGGCGAACAGATCGAGGATAGCGATGACCCTGGTGCGCAGAGTGGCGACAGCGCTGATGGCCTGCGGGCTGGTCGGAGTGACCGGGTTGGCGGGCGCACCCGCGCACGCCGATCAACTGCCGGTCCCCTACGGCAACGGCGAAATGGTGCGCGTCGCGGTGACCGACTTCAACGGCCCGGTGCCCGGCGCCAACGATTACGGCTGCACGCCCGCGCCCGAGCATCCCGACCCGGTCGTCCTCATCACCTCGACGTTCCTCACCGACGCCGTCAACTGGACCGCGCTGGCGCCGTACCTGCACAACCAGGGGTACTGCGTGTTCACGTTCAACTACGGCCGCGATATGTACCGGTTCCCGCCGGGCGTCCCGGGCGTCGATCCCATCGCCTTGTCCGCCCCGGCCATCGTGGGCGTGGTGGACCGGGTACTCGCCGCCACCGGCGCGAAAAAGGTCGACCTGGTGGGACATTCGCAGGGCGGGCTGGTCGGGCGCTACTACATCAACGCGCTGGGCGGCGCCGACAAAGTCGATCAGATGGTGCTGATCTCCTCGCCGTGGCAGATCCTCGGACCGGTCGACATCATGCGGCCGCTCAGCGAGATCGTGCCGCGCGAACTCTATGACGCCATCGTCCGCAACGGCGTGATCTGGCCCGGCCTGCTCACCATCGCCGACCCGTGGGTGGTCGAGCAGGCCACCGTGATTCAACCGCACATCGAATACACCCAGATCACCGATATCGCCGACGAAATGAACCTGAGCACGCTGGGCGGCATGGCGAATCCGGCCGGTGTGCCGAACGCCAGGACCGTCTGGATCAACGAGGTCTGCCCCACCGATTTCTCCACCCACTTCGCCCAGCCGTACTCCCCCACCGCGGTAGCCCTGGTCCACAACGCCCTGGACCCCACCCACCCCGTCACCCCACCCTGCACCGTAGTGCCCTTCTACGCCCCCTGAACTCCACTTTTCAGGCACGGACCCCTGCCACCCGTCCCGGTGGCCCCACCCCCCTCCCCCGGCACGATCCAGTGGCACGAGGTGTCCTTGTCGAGCGTGTACAGGTCGCCGGGAACCCGAGGGTGATCGCGGAAGCCGCGAGCACCGTGAGCGCCATACCGAGTATTTCTCCCGTGCCACTGGAATCGAGGGCACGAGGGGAGGTTTGGGGGCGTCGTAGGCTTGGGGGGTCTGGAGCGTTGGGTCCGCTGCGGATGCGGGGAGGTGGGCGGTGCAGATCACCGAGTTCAGTGTTTTCGGGCTGCGGTCTGCGGTCATCGACCTGCGGGCGCGGGGAAATCCGTTGACCATTCGGCTGTTTCCGATGGTGCATATCGGCCGGCGCGAGTTCTATCTGGCGGTGGCCGAGCAGCTGCGCGCCTGCGATGTGATCGTGTCCGAGGGCGCCGATACGCCCAGTTCCACCGGTCGCGCGATCATTCTCGCCATGCGCCTGACCTTTCAACATGCCGCGCGCACGCTGGTGTACCAGGACATCGACCATGCCGCGCTCGGTGTGCCGGTCGTCTGGCCGGAGGGCAACTCCCGTGGCAGACAGCGGATGCCGTTCCTGTCGTTTCTCGACATGCTGCTGCTGACCCCCTACTACGTGGTGGTGATGGCGCTCGGCGGTCGAGGTTGGTTGCTGCGCAACCAGTTCGAGGTGTACGACAACACCGAGGTGCGCCTCCGGCTGATGAACAAGACCTTCCTGTACGACCGCGACAAGGCCCTGATCGCCGCGCTGACGCAGCTGCACACCGAGCGTCACGACCGCGCCGAGGTGATCGCCGTCGTGTACGGCGCGGCGCATATGCCCGCCGTGATCACCGCGCTGCACACCGCTTTCGGCTATCGCGCGGTGGGTGCGGACTGGTTGACGGTGTTCGACGAGGCCATGCCATACCGCCCGGTCGACTGACGCACCGGCGACCGGCTTGACCCTGACGCAGCGTCAGGGTTGCAGGCTTGTGCCCATGACCAACCGCACCTCCCCGACCCGACCCGCTCCGCCGATCGGCGAATTCCACGAGATCAACGGCCGCCGCCTGTTCGTGCACCGGTCGGGCAACGGCGGACCGGCCGTGGTGTTCCTGCCGGGTGCCGGCGCGGTCGGGTTGGACTACTTCACTGTGCAGCAACAGGTTTCGCAGTTCACCACGTCCGTGCTGTATGACCGCGGCGGCACCGGCTACAGCGACCCGCTGCCGTTGCCGCGCACCGCCGCCGCGGTGGCCACCGAACTGCGGGCGCTGCTGCGCGCTCAAAACCTCACCGCACCCTATGTTTTCGCGGCGCACTCGCTCGGCGGCGCCTATGCGTATCGATTCGCGCAGTTGTTCCCGCACGAGGTCGCCGGACTGGTGTGGCTGGACGCTTTTCATCACAACTGGGACGACTTCATGCCGCCCGCAATGAGTCTGGCCGCCACCGAACGAGCCGCACCCGATCCGGCGCACCTCGACCGGCTGCGTCCGGTCTTGCACGAGATGAACGCCGAACTGCTGGCCGACCACCCGGCCCACCTGCGGGACCCGCTGCTCGAGGCGAAGACGAGCGACGAGTGGCTCCGCTTCGGCCTCGCCGAGCGCACCGCGCTGACCGGGCTCGCCACCGAACTGCGGGCCGGACCACCGCTGCCGGACGTACCGGTGCTCGCACTGACCGTGCTGGGCACCGATCCCACCCAGCAGGTGCCGTGGGAGGCGGTGAACGCCGCCAAGACCCGCATGGACGCCGCCCTGGTCCACTCGGTCTCGCACGGGGAACAGCGCATCCTCACCGACACCTTCCACCACCGGCTGTGCTTCGACCGTCCCGACGCCGTGGTCCAGGCGGTCCATGACGTGCTCGACCGGGTGGCTCGCCACGCCCCCTAGACTCGGCACCGCGTCCCGCGAATCTAGGAGGCAGGTGCTCACGATCGGCCAGCTGGCGGCCACCGCCGGTGTCACCGTGCGCACCGTGCGCCACTATCACCAGATCGGCTTGCTGCCCGAGCCCGAGCGGGACGGCTCCGGCTATCGCCGTTACCGTCCGCAAGCGGCGGTGGATCTGATCCGGATCAGGACCCTCGCCGATGCCGGTGTGCCCTTGGCGCGGATCGACGCGCTGCTGCACGCGCCGCCCGCCGAATTCGCCTCGGCCATCACCGATATCGATCAGGCGTTGCAGAGCAAGATCGACGAGTTGAGCGAATACCGCCGCCGCATCGCCGAATTGGCGGGCGGGGAAAAGCTCGTGCTGCCGCCCGAGGTGGTCGACATCCTGGACCGGATGCGCCGCCTCGGGATCAGCGAACAGCGCGTCCGGCTCGAACGCGACTCGTGGATCCTGATGCAGGCTCTCGACCCCGACCTGCTGCCGCGGCGGGTCAAGGAGAAGAACGCCGGTCTCGACGATCCCGAGACCGTGCGGCTCTACCTCGCCGGCGACCGAGCGGCCGAGTGGGATCCGTACGATCCCCGCCTGGACCGGCTCATCGATGACCTGGACGCCTGGGCGATCGAGCACGAACAGGACACCGGACAGCCCGGCTACCTGAAGCTGGTGACCGCTCAGATCGCCGCGGCGGCACCGGCTTGGCAGCGCGTGCTCGAGGTATTGGCGCACCGGGCGGCGCTGCGGCGAAACGCCCTGCTCGACAGCTGAATACGTCGCTATTGCGGGCTGTCGGCGATGGTGCGTGTCGCGGACTCCGCACGCGGCCGCAGGACCAGCACGATGATCACCACGAACGCGGCGAGGGCGGTGCCGGTGCGCAGATAGTGGAAGAAGTCCCAGCGGGTGAGGATCGAAAGGTAATCGGCCGGTGCACCTTCCACCGCCCAGCGGTTGATCTGATGATTGATCGGCACATTCCCCAGCCGGGTGACGAGGAACGATCCCACGACCAGCGCGCCCGCTCCGGCGGCGCGGGCCCGCGCCCGGCCGCGCAGCAGCACAGCCAAACCGAAGCAGCTCAATGCGGCAGCGGCCATGGTGATCTGCATGCTGACGCTGTTGTTCTTCATCAGCTCGGTGTGGAAATCCAGCCGCATCTGCAACGGCACCCGATGGAAGGTAGGCGCGAGATTGGCTGCACCGTAACCGAATGCACCGGCCAATAGCCCGGTGGCGAGCAGGGCCAGCGATCGCACCGAACGCACGACGGAGTCACTCATGCGGCCGGCACCGTCCGGGTGAGTTGTTCGGCCCGCCGCAGCCTGCCGTCCGGCGCGAACTCGCCGAACATGAAGACCTCGGTGGTGATGAGATCGGCCTTGCGCATCTGCGCATGGATGGTCATCCGGGCTGCGAAACGCGCGCCGTCCGATACCGCCTCGTGAACTTCGAAACGGTAGTGGCGCAGGTTCTTTCGCACCGGACGGAGATGCGCGACCAAAC
The DNA here is from genome assembly GCF_001613425.1 of Nocardia vulneris. Lineage (GTDB taxonomy): Bacteria > Actinomycetota > Actinomycetes > Mycobacteriales > Mycobacteriaceae > Nocardia > Nocardia vulneris. The sequence goes on from NZ_BDCI01000018.1 coordinate 175,787, forward strand.
GGTCGCGGTCGAGCCGGACACCGTCGGCGACCTGCACGATGTCGCGGGTGTGGAACCGATCGATCACCTCGGCGGGATCGTTGTCCGGATCCACGGCCGCGGCGGTGTACGCGGTGAAGAAGTCGGTGAGGAGTTGTTCGGGCTTGCGAGTCGGTGCGGGGTTCATGGCACTCCAGCAGTAGAATTCTTACAACGCTGTAAAGGCTAGATCAGCCGGATCAAATTTGACAAGGATGTAAGATTTTGACCGAGGCGAGGGCGAAAAGGCGCGCGGACGCCGAACGCAGCAGGGCCGACATCCTGGCGTCCGCGACTCGTTTGCTCGCCGACCGGCCGGAGGTCGGCTTGGCGGCCATCGCCGCCGCAGCCGGGGTCACCCGCCAGACGGTGTACGCGCACTTCGCCTCGCGGGAAGAGCTGCTGCACGCGGTCATCGATCACACGACCACGCGCGCCATCGCCGCCATGGACGCCGCGGACCTCGAAAGCGGTACCGCGACAGCGGCACTCCTGCGCATGCTGGACGTCGGCTGGCAGTTCTTCCGGAAGTCTCCCGGTCCCGAGTTGCTGGGCGCGTTCGCGCCCCAGCGCGACCGCGAGCGCCACGTCCCCGTCGAAGACCGGCTCCTGACACTGATCCGGCGCGGACACCGCACCGGTGAATTCGACCCCACCGCCACCCCGGAGTGGCTGGTCGCGGCCATCATCGCGGTGAGCCACGCGGCGGGCGAACAGGTCCGCAACGATCGCATGACCTTGGATCGCGCCCAAGAGACGTTGCGCCACACCGTGCTTCGACTCGTGCGAGCCGAGGGATAGGCACAGACGTCGCAGCGGTCGCAGCGGCATGACGCGCCGGCCTGTGACCCGCGGCGGTCAGCACCCTGAGGCCACTCGATGTATCCGGTGACCTGCGTGCTGCTACCTTCCGAGCATGCAGGAGGGACCCGGAAACGACGATCCCCGGATCGCCGCGGTCGACGCGCTGGCGACCCTGGCTCGCAGCAGCGACGTCCGCGACCGCGCCGACGCCGGACACGCCCTGGCCGCCTTCGCCGAAATGACCGAAGCACAGGCGGTTTTGGCGGTCCTGCTCCTCGATGAGGACAACACGTTCGTCACCCTGACGACAGCCGAAGCGCTCCTGCGCCGCAAAGACGCCGCCGGTCTCACCGCGGTGGCCGCCGCCTTCGCCACGGCCGACGACACGCAATCCGAATGGCTGGGTACCGCCGTCCACGACGTCTACGGCGTGTACGCCGATGACCGGGACACCGCCGTCGATCTCTGTACATCGCTCACCAATCATCAGGATCCGCGAATACGTTCCGGTGCCACCGAACTGATGGCCACGCTGCGCTCCGTCACACCGATACTGCATCCCGCGAAGGATGCTCCGCCGCCCGCGGCGAGGTCGTGAGAGCTGCGGCCGGTTACGGACTTCGCTACGGCGGACCGCCGGTACATCCAACTGCTCGGACCCGCAGCAGATTCCGGGTGCCGCCAGACATCGAGGCGATGTGACAGTGGCGTGATACCGCCTTCGTCTACGTCGTGGCCTGTTTCGAGCACGCTGGTCGGGCCCTGGTGCGGCGAGTGCGCTGTCCGCGGTGGCCGGAATCGGTTCGCGCTGACCCGGGCGGACTTCAGTAGGGTTCGAGCATGCCCGCACCGACCGATCCCCGCTCCCCCGTCACCCCGGACGATCTCGACCTTGCCGTGCGGTTGTCCGTGGACGTGCTGCGCGCGGTGCGGCAGACCGCATGGGACGAGCAGGCCGGCACGCTGGAGTGGACCCGCTGGGAAACCGTCGAACATCTCGGCGACGACTTCTTCGCGTACGCCGTGCAAATGGGGCCCAGCACTCCCCCGTCGACCGGTCACGTCCCCTTCACGGCAACGCGTCGGCGAGCGGGTGGCCCGGCCAATTCCGTGCACGCCGAACGCGATTCCGGGCCCGCGGGCTTGTTGCAGACGTTGGAAGCCAACGGCGCACTGCTGAGCGCCATGGTGCGGATGAAGCCGCCGCACACCCGCGCCTTCCACGTCTACGGTGTCTCGGACCCGGAAGGGTTCGCCGCCATGGGCATCGTCGAGGCCCTGGTGCACACTCACGACCTCATCCAGGGACTCGACCTCCGCTGGAACCCACCCGCCGACCTGTGCGCACGAGTCCTCACCCGCCTGTTCCCGGAAGCCCCGACCGACACGGACCCGTGGACCACGCTCCTCTGGGCCACCGGCCGGGCCGACCTACCGGGCCGCAGTGCCCTGACGAAATGGCGCTGGGACGGCACACCGCGCGACTGACCGCCGGTTCATTCCTCGGGCCGTACTTGCGGAAGTTGCCGCACACCAGGCAGATACGCGGGCTCCGGACGGTTCCCGAACAGGTAGTCGCGATAGGCCGTCAGGTACGCGGCCAGCTCGGCTCGATCAGCGAACGCGACTCCGGTCGGATCGGACCATTCCTCGGGCGTGGTCCCACGCTCGAGGACGTAGTCAAGTGCGTCGCGCACCCGTGAGCCGTAGGCGGGACTCGCAGTGATGTTGTCGCGCACGCCTGCCGCGAAGCGCCCCAGCATGTCGGCACACACCGCATAGTGCACGTACACGATCGGCCACAGCAGGTTGTCGATCTGCGGAATATCGTTCCACCACAGGTTTTTCGTGCGCAACGTGTCGCTGGCCCGGACCGGCGGGGGCGGGCCGGCGGACGAGGTGTCGAGTTCGCGTAGCCGCTCGAAATCAGGCGAGCGCCAGATCGCCCCGGTCTCGAGATTCTTCGGCGGGAACCAGACGCCACGCCACACCGGAACTCCGAGCGCGTACGGCCGCACCGGAAGCGGCTCGGCCAGGGAGATGTCGGCGATCACGCGACGGACCGGCGGCAGCGGGCTGCCGTCGTAGACCAGATCCGCCGCCATCGACAAACAATCCCGCTCGTCGAACCCCGTGACGCCGACGCCGTCGCGCAGCTGCGTGAACACCGAAGCAGGTCGTTCGGGTAGCTCGAACTCGATCCAGAACCGCCGCACCAGGGCCCCCTTCCGCAGCCGCCGCCCCGATGATTCCAGCCGTACCCGGCTCACACCATCCGATATGCGCGACTGGACACGTGATCACCAGGTAATGGTGGCGGGAGCCTCTCGGCCGATGCCGCCACGATTACCTGGTGATCATTCGACCAACGCGTGCTCGCGGGGTCAGTAGCGGCCCTGGCCAGCGATCTCACCGCAATCGGCCACTTCCGGCAGTCGGACGGCAGCACACGGCGCTGGACAACCCGAACCATCGGCGGCAAAGATGGCTGCATGTTCCGACGCGCCGGTGTCGACCCCGCGGTCGAACAAGTACGACAACTGGCGGCTTCGCTGGAGGTGCCGCGACCGTGGCAGCTGGCAACTTTCGTGGCGCACGTGGCAGAACGGGTGGGCAAGCCGATTCTGATTGTTCCGCAACAGGATCTGACCACGGGCGGATTTCCCTGCGGACTCGTCGTCGAACGCGCCGACGATATCGTCATCGCCTACGACGCGGCCAGCACCGGCTATCACACCGACCACATCGTGATGCACGAGATCGCCCACCTGTTGCTCGACCACGCCGGATTCGTCGCGCCGGGCTCGCAGCACCGGACCCTCGCCGCGCTGTTCCCCGACCTGGAACTCGACAGCGTGCTGCGGGTGCTCGCCCGCAGCGATTACGACGATGTCGACGAGAGCCAGGCCGAACTGTTCGCGTCCATGCTGATGTCCGACGTCGAGATCGAACGGCCGCGTTCGGTGCTCGGCCGCTTGCTTTTTCAACGCTGAGTACCCCGCGCGATGTTCACCTCGACGCTACCCACCGCGGTAACGCTGCCCACCGTGATCGCGGCCTGCCTGTTGCTTGCCGGCCGCCTGGTCGGACTGCTCAGCACCGAACTCGACCGGCACGTCACCATCGCGTTCGGCTGCCTCGTCGCCACGGCGACCACCCGGGAACCGACGGTGTGCCGGCTGCTCAGCGAGCTGTCCGGCGGCCTGCTCTCCGAGCAGTTGATCGTCGAACTCGGGGCGGTCGGTTTCAACTTCGGTTATGCGGCCGGGCTGTTGATCGGGTCGGCGCTGCTGCATCGTTCCCGATCGCCGCGCGTCTGCTACGGGCTCGCCGTCGTATTCAGTGCGGCGGCCCTGTGTTTCAGCACCGTGGGCGGCGGCGCCGGCACGATCTTCGAGCGCGCCGGATGGGCACAGTTCGGCTACTGGCTGTGTACCGCGCCGATCGGCACCGCCATGGCGGTCATCATCATTCGGGCCGCGGGCGCCGAACTGCGTAATCAGGTCGAGCGCCGGGACGCGGCAATGTATGTGGCGATCCTGCTCGCGGGCGTCGCGGTACTCGTCCGCATCGGCGCGACCATCGCCGCGTCTGCCGTCCGGATCACCGTGCCGCACAACTCCTTCACCGATATCCAGGCCGAAATAGATCGCAACGGAGTGTTTTTCGATCTCGTACTGTGCATGGGATTGACGCTGATCGCCATCGTCGCCGCGGCCCGCAGCCGAATGGGTGTGGACGATCTGACCCGGCACCGAAAAGCGCTGCGGCCCCTCTGGCGCGAGCTGACCCTTGCGTGTCCGGAGATCGTGCATCACAGCCCGGTGCCGCACGGCGCCCAGCCCAACCGATATCTGCTGCACCGCACCGTCATCGAGATCCGGGACAGCATGCTGGACCTGGCCCGCTATGCGACACCGCATCCGCCCGAAGTCGCCGCGGCCATTTCGAGCGCCGCCCCGAGCGCCCCTGCCTATGACGCCTTGGATCGCGCCGTCCTGCTCGTGCGCGCCCGCGATGCCAAAGCGCAGGGCGCGGCACCCTCCGGACCCCGCTACTTCACCGTCTCGGCCGCCGACAGCCTCCTCGACGAAGTCACCGAATTGACCGCCCTCGGCCGGCAATGGAACGTCGCCGAGGCCATCGCCGCCCGGGTGGCGCAGCCGAGCACCCGGTAGCGCGTCCGCACCGCGTATCAGACCTGCTGTGTGCCAACGCATTCGAGCATCGCGCGGGCGGTTACACCGGGATGACTCGGCGATTACGCGCACTGCCTAGTCTCGACGGTGGCCCGGCCGGCCGGTCGCGGCTCGGACACCGACGACGATCCGTCGTCCTTCTCGAGCGGGAGTTTCCATGAGCTTGTACACCGTTCGCCGCCGTTTCGCGGCCGCGGCAATCGCCGGAGCAGCCGTGGCCGTCACGCTGACCGGGCCCGCGCTCGCCTGTGCCGAGGCGGCCACCCCCGGCATCATGTCGGCGGCCGGTCCCGGCGACCCCGGCATGGGGCAGGGCGGACCAGGCGATCCGGGCATGGGCGAGGGCGGTGGCCCGGGCAATCCTGGCACCGGCGGTTCCGGGGAACCCGGCATGGGTCGCTAGCGGCACCTTCCCGGCGCCGGCAGGTTCGGTCGCCGGGAACGCCCCCTGCCCCGATGAATTTCGCGATGTCCCGCCGTCGATACCTTCGGCACACCGACAATGGTGGGTCTGCGCCGGGACCGTCCCAGCGCGGTGAGAACGATCCGGACTGGTCCGGACCGGCGCGAAGGGTCTGCGCGTGAGCGGAATCAAGGTTTTGGTGGCGGGAGCGAGCATCGCGGGCCCCGCGGTGGCGCACTGGCTGCGCAGGCGAGGCGCCGAGGTGACCGTGGTGGAACGGGCGCCCGAGCTGCGTCCAGGCGGGCAGGCGGTGGACGCGCGCGGGGTGACCAGGGAGGTCATCCGGCGGATGGGCCTGGACGCGGCGGTGCGCGCGGCCCGCACCGAGACCGCCGGCGCGCACACCGTCGACGCGGACGGAAACGTGCTGGAGACCTTCCGCGCCGACGACGATGGCGGCGACGGGTACATCGCGGAGATCGAGATCCTGCGCGGCGACCTGTCGCAGGTGCTCTACGACGACACCCGCGACGAGGTCGAATACCTCTTCGGCGATCGGATCGCCGAACTCACCCAGGACGCGGACAGCGTCGACGTGACCTTCGCGGGCGGCGACCGGCGGCGCTTCGACCTCGTGGTCGGGGCCGACGGGCTGCATTCGGCGTTGCGCGCGATGGTCTTCGGGCCGCACGAGCAGTTCATCCGGCATCTCGGACACGTGCTGGCCTTCTACAGCGTGCCCAACGAATTCGGGTTGGACCGCTGGCTGATCGACTATCAGGAACCCGGTCGCTCCGCGATGCTGCGGCCCATCCAGGACGCCACCCGCGCGATGGCCATGTTCTCCTTCGCCGCCGCTGATTTCGACGTCGACTACCGCGACGTCGCGGCGCAGAAGCTGCTGCTGCGCGAGCGGATGACCGGTCTGGGCTGGTCGACCACGCGGATCCTCGCGCACCTCGACGACACCCCCGACTTCTATCTCGATCAAGTCGCCCAGGTGGTGATGGACCGCTGGTCGAACGGACGGGTGGTCCTGCTCGGCGACGCCGCCTTCAGCTCGTCCCCGATGTCCGGACAGGGCACCGGCCTGGCCCTCGTCGGCGCCTACGTGCTGGCCGGCGAACTCGCCGCCGCCGACTGGAACCCCGAACACGGCTTCGCCGCCTACGAGCAGCGGATGCGTTCGTTCGTCGAAGCCAACCAGGAAATCGGCCGCCTGCACGCCCGGACCCGCGCCGTCCCCGGACCCGACCCCGAACCCACCCCCGACTACACCGGAGAATGGTTCACCACCCTCATCGACCGCGCCCTGAACCTCGACCTCCCCTCCTACACAGAAGTCCCCGATTCCGCACCCCCGATCCCCACCGCCGCCCCTCGAGCCACCTGAGCGCGCAGACCGCGATGTTCGCGTGGTTGACAATCGACCATCCGGTCAATAGCAGTTTCTTGTCTGTTCAGCCCAAATCCATTGGAGGACAGTAGAAAACACCAGCGCCTACGCTCGCGCGGCCTGCCGCAACTGACTCCGGCTTCGATCGCGATCGATACGACGACGCACTGCGCGACCTGACTGAGCCGAGCAGCGCGGACATCGCCGGAATCAGCGACGCAGTACTGTGACTTCGTATGACCGGCAACGAGATCGAGGTTTCCGCTGAGCTGGTGCGTGCGTTGTTTCGGGAGCTAGATCCCGTGGAACATCTGGTCGATGATCATCGATGAACCGTTCAGCGTGAACGATGTTTCGAACGGTCGGGCTTCCGTGGTCCCGTCCAGGAGGAAATTTCCAGTCGCCCGGACAACCGTCGAGTTGGCGGTGCCGGGCTGAACGTGAATCACGCCGACGGTGTACGCAGCCGGGGGAAACCGAAGGAGCTGCGCGACGATCGCCGTCGCGCCGACATACGAATCAGCCCCGGCGGCGAGTTGGGCATCCTCGGCGTACCACAGCTCCAGTGCGCTTTGCCGGGCCGCGAGCTGGGCGAAGTAGAGGCCGGCAAAAGCCTCGGCATTCTCTCGAGTGAAGTATTTCTCGATGGTTTCTTCGACCACGACAGTCCTCCTGATCAAGTCCAGGAAGTGAGTCACGGAAATATCGGGCCGGTTCGCCGCCGTCGCCGCCAACGTCGTCACCAGCGCATGCAGGTCCTGCATCGCAGTCACCTGAGCAGCCAGACGATCACGGTGTGCGGCCAACATCGGCGCCATCGCCACAGTGCCCGCGAGCACGTTCGCGATCTGGTCCAATCCCAGACCCAGCTGGCGCAGTGCCAGAACCTGATACAGGCGCTGGACGTCGGATTCGGTGTAACGGCGGTGACCGGCGTTGGTGCGCTCTGCGGGCCGCACCAACCCGATCCGGTCGTAATGATGCAACGTCCGAACTGTCAATCCGGTCTCGGTCGCGAGTTCACCGACCTTCCACACCTGCTCGATTCCCGTCTCGCCCATCCGTTTTCCCACTCACTTCCACCGGCGCACCGCGCGCTGGCACCACCGACGCTAGGTCCTGACGTCGGGTCAGGAGCAAGCCGGAGCTTCGTCCCACTGGGCTCAGAGCGGTGCGGCGCGCCACCATTCGACGTGCTCGCTTTCGCGGTCCGGCGGTGCCTCGGAATAGATGTGGCAGGAGTTGCGGGGTGGGTTGTCGAAGGAGAGAACGATTTTGGGGTCCTGGAAGCCGTACTCCTGGCGTCGCAGGGTGACGGTTCCGGTGGGGCGTTGCCATCGCTCTATCAGGGTGTCGCCACCGTACTGGCTCATGTCCCGGCCGTGCGGGAAGCAGTAGAGGTCGAAGGTCGGAGCGAAGGTCGACCTGTTCGAGCATCTGATCGTGGCGTAGTTATGGGTGTCGATCGTGCAGGTGATGCCGCGGTACCCGTCGGTCGAGGTCGGCGTTGCCGGGATGAGCTTCGGAAACAGATCCGCGGCCGGTTGCATCTCGCCCCACGGGCGGGGCGGTCCGACCGGGGTGAACGTTGCGGGTGTCCGGGTGGCGGTGTCGGCGGATCGAACGGTTTCCTCCGGGCTGGTGATCGCCACGACTGCGACAACGACGGCGATGACGACCAGGATCGCCGCAATGGCGATGATCGCGATCGTGAGGATGCGATCACCGATACCGGGGCCGGACTGCGTGGTCCGATCAGCCGATGCGGGAAGGGATGTCGTCGTTCCGAGCTGTCCGAGGAGTTGCGCTGCAGTGAGTCGAGTACCGGGTTGCGCGGTGAGGCAGCCGGTGACGAGGAAGCGCAGCCCGGTTTCGGGGATGCCGGTGAGGTCGGGCGGCTGGGTTGTCACGCGATGCAGCAGTGTCGCGGCATCCGTGTCGCCGAACGGAGGGCGGCCGGTGAGCGCGTAGGCGAGCACACCGCCCAGCGAGAACACATCGGACGCGGGTCCGGCCGGTTCGCCGATGAGTTGTTCCGGAGCGGTGAACGCCGACGGCTCGGCGTGTGACGCGGGGAAGCCGACATCGACCAGCCGAGGCCCGGTTTCGGTGATGATCACCGAATTGGGGGTCACCGCACCATGTATGAGACCGGCACCGTGGATGGCCGAAAGAGCATGGGCGAGACCGACGGCGACATTCTGGGCCTCCGCCGGCCGTAACGGCCCGCGCCCGGCCACCAGATCATGGAGCGAGGGGCCGGTGATGTATTCGGTTGCTATCCAAGGATTCGGAGCCTCGGCGTCCGCGTCGAGCACCGCCGGAGTGAAGTCGCTGTGCACGGTGCGAGCGGCGGTGCAGACGCGAGCGACCTCGGCGCGGTCGCTGCTACCGATGCCGCGGTCCAGGTGCACGGTCCGGATGAGGACGTTCGTCGAATCTTCCGCACGACCCAAGAAGACGTCGCCGCGGGAGTCTGCACCGAGCCGGCCGATAAGCGTGTACGGGCCGAGCGAGGACGGGTCGATATCCCGCAACGGCAGCGTGCGCGGAGCCGACTCCACGACCGGCACTGTGCCTGAAGCCGATTGGGGTATCGCACTCGCAGGCACAGTCTGCGGCGGAAGGGTCGCCGGCGCCCAACCAGTGCCGGGATAGGGAGCGCGGGAAGCTTGTTGCCGACGCTGGACCTGGATGATCACGGCTCCCAGGCAGATCGCAGACACCGCCAGCACACCCGCGCGAATGAATTCCACGGCAATCAAACCGAACCCGCCGACCGGAGCGGACCCGTATATGACGTAGCCACCGGTCCGTTCCACCCGCGAAGACGGAATGCCCAAGACCAGCGCCACGAATCCGAGCACCCACCCGAGCAGCAAGGACAACCACCACGCGGTGACCAACACACTGCCGGGACGGCCACGCAAATCCGGTGCGTCCGTTGGTGTCTGGGGGTCGCTCGCCCGCCACACATCCGACATGATCATGTGCGGGAACCACAGATTGACGACAGGGCAGAACCAGCCGCCGATCACCCACCCGTTGGCGAGCCGATGCCGTGCCGTGCACAGCGCTTCGGCATTGCGACGCGCCTGCCACAACCAGCTGATGACAACGACTCCCGCGCCGAGCTGTAGCAGTTGCGCGAGGATGCCGGGCCAGGTGGATGACTCCCACTCCGTGCGGGTACCACCCCGCTGCTCCCAGCTTTCCTCGAAGTCCGCGAGAAGCCGCCAATCGGCGATCGCGCTGACGAACATCATCACCACCACCGCGGCGACCAGGCCGATCGCCCAGCCCCCGAGCGCTCCGATCGGACGGACGTTCCTTCCGCCGCGCGCGAGCGCGACGTCCCACCCCACTGACATCGTCCGAATCCCTTCGTTTCCAACGGCGCAACCCGCCGCCCGTGGCCACGGCCCCATGACATCCTGTCGCACCGGACCATAGCGGCAACCCTTCGATCACGCATCAGGCCACGGACCGCTGATCTCTTCCACGAAGTGCTCGCCAACCGCGCCACCCACGACACCCGAACCGACTGAACCAAGGTCGGTAAGGTCGGTCCGGTGAGCGACGCCGGCGACCTGATGCGGATGTATCTGGTGGATGCAGACCAGCCTTTTCCGTCTGTCGAGCTCGCGGATTCGTCCGGACTGGTCGCGTTCGGCGGGGACCTGTCGACGGAGCGGTTGCTGGACGCGTATGCGGCGGGCATCTTCCCCTGGTACAACCCGGGCGAAACGATCCACTGGTACTGCCCGGACCCGCGGAGCATTCTGATACCGACCGACCTGCGGGTGAGCAGATCGTATCGCCGATCGGTCACCAGTGCCGACTACGCGGTGACGATGGATCGTGCCTTCGCCGAGGTGATGTCGCAGTGCGCCGGTCCGCGGGACAAGGAGGCCGGGACCTGGATCGGCTCCGACATGCAGGCGGCCTACCTGCGACTGCACCACCTCGGTCACGCACACTCGGTCGAGGTGTGGCGCGACGGCGAATTGGTCGGCGGCCTCTACGGAGTTGCCTGCGGCCGCTCGTTCGCCGGCGAATCCATGTTCTCCCGCGCCCGCGACACCTCCAAGGTCGCGCTGTACTGGCTGTGCGCCCAACTGACAGCGTGGGATTTCGCCCTCATCGACTGCCAGGTCGCTTCCAGCCACCTCACCTCCCTCGGCGCGATCGACCTCTCCCGCACGGACTACCTGCGCCTGCACACCCAGGCCGCCGCCCGCCCCGGCCGCGTCGGCCCCTGGCAGTTCGACTTCCCAGTCCCCCACTCCCCCAAGCATTTACCGGCGTGAGCGAGCACTATCGCGCGACTGGATCAACGCGGACTACTCGAACGCCCCAAACGGCCACGGCAAAGCCGTCCTGCATGGGGCGAGAGCCAGATGGCTTCGACCGGGGCCTTTTTCGAGCTAGGTGTCGACCGTGTGCGCATGCTGTGCAGGGGCGTGGAGGCTGCTCAATAGTGCGAGGGCGTGGGCGCTGGGCGTGGCGGGTTCGGCGTGGTAGATGACCAGCTGCTGGCCGGGGGCGCTGCGCACGTCGAACGACTGGTAGGTGAGGGTGAGGGGGCCGACCTCGGGGTGTACGAGGTGTTTGGGTTCGCGGGTCTTGCCGCGCACCTGGTGGGTGTCCCACAAGGCGCGGAAGTGCATGCTGTCCTCGCTGAGTTCGGCCACCAAACGCCGCAGAGCGGGATCGTGGGGGTTGTGGCCCGCGGCTACTCGCAGATTGGCCACGGTGGCCTGTGCCGTCCAGTCCCAGCGGGCGTAGAACTGCTGTCCCGCGGGGTCGAGGAAGGTCATGCGGGCGAGGTTGTCCACCGCGCGGAACGGGGAGAACAGGGCGTCGGCGAGGGTGTTGGTGGCCAGTACGTCCAGGATGGGGTTGAGCACGAAGGCGGGGGTGTGCGGGTAGCCGTCCATGAGTTGGCGCAGGTCGGGGCTCACGGTCTGGGGCACCGGCGGGGGTGCGCCGTCCGGTGTGGCGCCGGCCAGCCGGAACAGGTGCTCGCGGGCATCGGAGTCGAGATCCAGTGCGCGGCACAGGGCGTCGAGCACCTGCGGTGACGGGTGGGTCTCGCGGCCCTGTTCCAGGCGGGTGTAATAGTCGGCGTTCATCCCGGCGAGCACGGCGACTTCTTCGCGGCGGAGTCCGGTCACCTTGCGTCGTCCGGAGTAGAGCACGCCCGCGTCTTCGGGTGCCCGTTGCGCGCGCCGCGCTCGGAGGAACGCACCCAGCTCACCACTGACCATGGCCTCAGGGTAGGTCGTGGTCGGCACGGTTGGGTGGGTGCGCCACACCCAGCCGGCACACGTCCTGCCACCGCTGGCCGTCGTCGGTGACGGTGGTCGGTATGACAAGCGATATCGACGTGGTCGGCATGTGGGTCACCGCGGACGGGCACATCCGGCAGGAACTGCGCGCCGATGGGCGCTACGACGAAGCGCGCGGCGAACGGCGCAGCGCCTACACCGGTCGCTACACGGTGACCGGGAATCACCTCGACTACGTGGATGACACCGGCTTCACCGCGACGGGCGACCTTCGCGACGGCGTGCTCTACCACGAGCATCTCGTCCTCTATCGCGAGTCCGCCGACGCTCACCACCGGCAGGTACAGAAATGAGCGAGCCTGCCGCCGACCGTGCACTGGAGGGCAAGGTCGCGCTGGTCACCGGCGCCGCCCGCGGGGTCGGCGCGGCCACGGTCGCCTGGCTGCACGCCCGCGGCGTGCGAGTGCTCGCCACCGACCTGCGCCCCGAGGTGCACGAGCTCTCCACCCGGTTCGACCGGGTGTCCACTCTGGTAGGCGACGTGTCCCTGGAGGACACCGCGGTGCGGTCGGTGGCCGCGGCGATCGATCGGTTCGGCGGCTTGGACATCCTGGTCGGCAACGCCGGGCGATCAGTGAACAAACCGATCGTCGAGACCACCGCGGCCGACTGGGACGAGCTGATGTCGATCAACGCCCGCGGGACGTTCCTGCACGCCCGGGAGGCATTCCGGGTGATGTGCGAACACGGCGGAGGCGCGATCGTCACCGTCGGGTCGTTCGCATGCACGGTCGGACTGGCCGAAGCCGCGGCCTACAGCGCGTCCAAAGGAGCGCTGGCGCAGTTGACCAAGGTGCTCGCACTGGAGGGCGCGCCGCACGGCATCCGCGCCAACGTCGTCGCGCCCGGTGTCATCGAGACCGACATGCTCGACAACTTCCGGGCCGACAGCCGGGAGTATCTGCGTTCCTTCGGCGCCGCCCACCCGCTGGGGCGCGTCGCACAGCCCGAGGAGATCGCCGAGGTGATCGGTTTCCTGGCCTCGCCCCGGGCCGGCTTCATCACCGGCGCGGTCGTCGCCGCCGACGGCGGCTACACCGCAGCCTGAGCCTCGACACATCACGAAAGAGAGCGAATCATGCCTGGACGGCTCACCGACAAGGTCGCGTTGATCACCGGCGCGACCGGTGGCATCGGACAAGCCACCGCAGAACTTTTCGCCCGCGAAGGCGCCCGCTTGGTCGTCACCGACATAGACCAGGACGCCACGCAGGCGCTCGCCGCGCGCCTGGCAGCGGCGGGCACCGACGTGCTGGCCGCCGGGTTGGACGTCTCCGCACCCGACAACTGGAGCGAGGTCATCGAGCTGACCCGGCAGCGCTTCGGACGGCTCGACGTCCTGGTCAATGTCGCCGGCATCGTGGACTGGCCCGGTATCGAGGACACCACGCAGGACGCGTGGGAACGCGTGATCGCGGTCAACCAGACCGGCACCTGGCTCGGCATGAAGACCGCCATGCCCCTGCTGCGCGCTTCCGGCAACGCCTCCATCATCAACACTTCCTCGGTGCTCGGTCTGGTGGGCAGCGGAGCCGCCGCCGCGTACCAGGCGTCCAAAGGCGCGGTGCGGCTGCTGACCAAGACCGCCGCCGTCGAGTACGCGACCCGTGGCGTCCGGGTCAACTCGGTGCACCCCGGGGTCATCGCCACCCCGATGATCCAAGGTCTGCTCGACGAGCAGGGCGACCAGCAACCCGACATCGTGCGCACCCCCATGCGCCGCGCGGGTAACCCCGCCGAGGTCGCTGCCACGATGCTGTTCCTGGCCGGCGACGAATCCTCGTTCATCACCGGAACCGAACTCGTCGTCGACGGCGGACTCACCGCCTACTGACGACCGGTCCTGGACACACCGATGCCGGATTATCGGTAGTGCCGCTGGGCACGCGTCGGTCGTTCATCCAAAACAGTTGGCTGACAGCACTTCCCAAACGCACGCGCATGCCGACTCGAGTGCGTTCGATCCGGCGACCGATAACCGCCCAGAGACCGATGCGGCCGGCGCACCGTGGCCGGTCCATCGACCATCGCGCAAGCGAACCGGAGCCTGGCGCAGCGGATTTCAGCGCGGCGCCGGTTCGGACTCGGCCGGGATGGCGGCATCGAGCAGTGCCCGCGCTGCTGCGCGCGCATAGTCGTAGCAACCGGTGTCGTCGAGAACCATCGAGCGACTCGCGGCGCCGTCGGCCAGCAGTGCGAGTTGCTCACCCAGGGTCCGGGGATCGGTGACGCCGAGTGCGGTCAGGAGTTCGGTGAGCCGGGTGACCATGCGGCGTTTTTGCGTGGCCGCGTACCGGTGGGCGGGGCTGTGGGGGTCGGGGAATTCGGCTGCGGCGTCGATGAAAGGACAACCACGGATCGGGGCATCGACCTCGTCGGGGAGGGCGAAAAGGGTCAGGAGGCGATCGCGGACAGGCAGGTCGTCTCGGTCCAGGGTGGCGTCGATGGTACGGCCGGATTCGACCAGATGACGTAGATAGCTGACAACGAGGTCGTCCTTGGTCGGGAAGTGCTGGTACAGAGTGCGTTTGGAGACAGGGGCGGCGGCCGCCACCTGTTCCATACTCGTCGCGGTGAGACCGCGAGTCTCGAACAGCGCGGTAGCCGCGGCAATGATGCGTTCGCGGCCGCCTCGGCCCCGGCGGCGCTGGACCGTCTGTCGCTCACTCATCACTAAAGCATACATAACCGTTTACTTAACGAGTTTCCTCCTGATAGTCTCACCGTTCTATGTAAACGATTCCGTTTACATCAGGATGCCGCCGTGAGAAGGAAGTCATGACGAATCAGAGTGTGACCAGGCAGAACGAACTGTCCCACTACGCGGAGCAGCTGATCCGTGGGCGGCGGGCCGTACGGGCCTTCCGCCCGGAACCCGTTGCGAAGGAGGTGATGCGGGCCGTGTTCTCACTGGCGGGCGCAGCTCCGTCGAATTCCAACACCCAACCGTGGACCGTCGAAGTTGTCAGCGGGCCAGCACGGGACCAGTTGAGCGAGGCACTGCTGACCGCGCACACACAACAGCATCTGTCCGTGGACTTCCCCTACCGGGACGATCTCTACACCGACCTACATCGCCGACGCCGCGAAAACTTCGGCGAAACCGTCTACGGAGCACTCGGTATCGCCCGCGACGATCACGCCGCACGCGAGGCGCACAACGCGGAAAGCCTCCGCTTCTACGGTGCACCACACGTCGCCCTGATCTTCGCCCCGTCCACCACGGACGAGCGAATGGCCGCCGACATCGGCATGTACGGACAAACCCTGCTGCTGGCCATGACCGCCTACAGAATCGCCAGCTGCCCACAGGGTTTGCTCGGCTTCTACGGCAACACGATTCGCCGCCAACTCGGAATCACCGACGGCAAAGTGCTTTTCGGAGTGTCCTTCGGATACGCGAACACCACCGCCCCGGTCAACCGGGCCAGAATCACCCGCGCGAAACTCTGCGAGACCACAAGGTTCCACAGCTAGGGCCCGTCCACCCCTTCGGCTTCGCGCCGAACGGTACATCCGCCACCATGGGAACATACCCTCATGTCGCTGGGCACGCGGTGATCATCCGCCCAAATCAGTTGGCTGACAGCACTTCCCAACGCACGCAGATGCCGATTGTCGTTTGACGCGCATGCCCGCGGACTCTCGAGTTTCTGTGAGTTGGCCGGTGCCGCCGGGCTCTAGAGCTGTTGTCGCATGATGTGAGTATGCATCGACTGTCGCGGGCCCAGCGCGAGGCTGACCTGATCGCCTACTACGACAACGAGATTCGCCAACGTGCTACGCGCGAACTGCCGCCACCACGCGTACTGCGCCGCGCCGAGTATCTCGACCTGCTGCGGCGTGAAAGCATCGCCGAACTGCTCGAGATCGGTTGCGGACCAGGCAGAGACGGCATCGCCTTTGCGGACGCGGGCCTCATCTACACCGGCGTCGACCTCGCCCCGCAGAGCGTCGCAACCACCCGGTCCTTGGGACTGGACGCCTGCCAAGCCTCGGTCCTTCAGCTTCCGTTCGAGGACGCGAGCTTCGGTGCCGGCTGGACCATGAGCACGCTGTTGCACGTCGCCGACGCCGACCTGGACAGGGCGTTGGCCGAGATCGTGCGTGTCCTGCGGCCAGGAGCGCCGCTGGCGATCGGACTCTGGGGTGACCAGCATGGCAGCGAACAGCAATGGGACGACGGCAGCGGACACGGGCCCGCCCGGTTCTTCAGCATCCGCACCGACACCGCGTTGAAGACGGCACTCGAGCGACACGGCACCCTCGAGCGATGGCTTACTTGGCCAGGCGCGGACAGCTGGCACTACCAGTGGGCAATTCTGCGCCGAGGATAGAGATCGGCATCGAACGCACTTCCGCCGCTGGGCGCGCAGCCAGCACAGTGCTGATGCCCTGCGGCACAGAACATCCTCTTC
>NZ_BDCI01000019.1 GCF_001613425.1 Nocardia vulneris
CCCTCCTCGGCGAAGCGGCGCCGATACACATAAAACCTGTCCCGGCTGATCCCCAGCTCGGCACACACTCCAACGACCGTGGCCCGCCCAGCAGCAACCTCGGCGAACACAGCAGCAAGCCTCTGCTCCATCGTGACTACCTTCTGGCCCATCAACGAACACTCATCGATCGACCGATCAGTGTCCGGGATGTCCTGTCACCGACATGTCAGGGATGTGCTGTCAGTTGAGACCCGCTTCGGCGTGCGGAAGCGGGTGCGGGAACACGGAAGTGGTGCGGGGTCGAACTGCTGGCGGGCCCCCGATGGGCGTGCCGCGAGGCGCGGGGGTCAGTTCAGGCGTTCGGTCAGGTGGATGGTGACCGCGTCGCCGTCGGTTTTGCCGATGCGGCGGCGGATCGTGGCGGCGACGGGGAGCTTGTGGGTGCCGTCGCCGAGGGCCATGAAGGAGGAGGTGAAGGGGACGCCGTCCACGGTTCCTTTTACCTTCACCAGGCCTCGGGTGCCGAAGATCGTTGCGGAGTCGGGGAGTTGCACGCAGGTCCAGGTGTCGCCTTCGCGGACTTTTCCGAGGACGGCGGTGAAGGTGACGTCGAGGGGTCCGGCAGCCATGGGAAGCCTCCTGTTGAGGGTGGGATCAGAGGAACAGTCCGAGGATGACTCCGCTGACGATCAGTTTGAGGACCCAGTCGGTCATGTGCACCATGGCCGTCGGGATCGGCACGTTCTCGTGCACGATCGCCCCCGCGAGGATGGTCACCGGCAGGATCGCCACGATCGCGCCCAGTGCCGCCCCGGCTCCGATGCCATGTCGATCGCCGATGATCAGCAGAATCGCGAGGACCGCCGCAGCCAGCAGACCACGCAAGACCACAAACGCCATCTGTACCGGCAGGCCGATGCCGGGGCGCGGGGTACTCGTCCGCGATACCAGCGCTGCGACCGGGGGTGTCGCGTACAACACCGCACTGATGACGAACGAGACGACCGCCGCGACGGCGATACCTGCGACTACCATGGCGAACTCCTTAAGTACGATGCGGTATTAAATTTAGATTGGGGTCTTAGTACTGTCAAGTACTAAAGTGGGTCGCATGAGCTCTACAGGTGGACGCCGCGGCCGGCCGCCGGGGAAGTCCGGCACTGAACTACTGGCCGTCGCCCGCGCGGTGTTCCTGGAGCGCGGCTTCGCAGGGTCGACGATGGACGAGGTCGCCGCGCGTGCCGGGATATCCAAAACATCGCTCTATCGCGAACATCCGTCGAAGGCGGGCTTGTTCGCCGCGGTGGTCGAGCAGTGGGCGAGCGCAGGTCGCGATGCCATGCGGCCAGGCCTGGAGCAGCTCGAGGCGGCCGAGGATGTCCGTGCGGGGCTGATCGCCTGGGCGCGAGGCCTTCGGGCGGGCGTGCTCGCTCCGCCCGTGGTGGAGATGCGCCGTCTGGTGACTGCCGAGGCCGCGCGTCACCCCGAGGTCGGCGCGAACTATCTGCACCAGAGCTGGGTCCGCAACATCGGCAACCTCGCCACCACCCTCCGAAAACTGGACAGCCGCGGCGCACTGCGGATTCCGGACCCCGATATCGCCGCCGAACAGCTGACCTGGCTGGTCGTGGGCGCACCCCTGAACTCCCGGATGCTGGACGCCACCACCGCAACCGACACCGACAACGCGACCCCCACCGCCACCGCCACCGCCACCGCCACCGCCACCGCCACCGCCACCGCCACCGACAACGCGACCGTGACCGTGACCTCCACCGACGCCGCCAACGACAACGCCACCGCGACCCCGACCGCGACCGCGACCGCGACCGCGACCGCCAACGACCCCGCGACCGCCAACGACAACGCCACCGCGACCCCGACCCCCACCCCCACCGACAACGCGACCGCAACCCCGACCGCGACTGCGACCGCCACCGACAACGCGACCGCGACCGCAACCCCGACCGCGACTGCGACCGCGACCGCCACCGACAACGCGACCGCGACCGCAACCCCGACTGCGACCCCCACCGACAACGCGACCGCCCCCACATCCGCAACCATCGAATCAGCGATCGACCTGTTCCTGGCTGCCTACGGTCGGGATTGACGATCCAAAACTTCCACCCTGACAGGCCCCAGACAAAGAACAAGGGCGGTCCCGAACTATTCGTTCGGGACCGCCCTCAGGAGTAGCGGGGACAGGATTTGAACCTGCGACCTCTGGGTTATGAGCCCAGCGAGCTACCGAGCTGCTCCACCCCGCGTCGGTGAACACAACATTACACACGGGTTAGAGCTGACGCCAAATCGCCTGGTCAGAGCCATAAACGAGGCTGGCGAAGCACGCGAGAAAGCATTCGGCAACCGACTCGAACCTGCCCGGAAAATCTGCCCGTTCGCCTGCCGGACCGATCGCGGTCGCCGCTTCGCCACGTCCAGAGCACCGAATCCAGCCCGCTCACACCGGTTAAACGTGACCTGAACCACTATTAAACAGTGATCTCGAACACATAACGTTGCTATAACAGACCGTCCGGAATGCGTGTTGATGGCGTTTGCGAGCTGCGTAAACAACAATATTCGGGTTATTCGCTTCATGCAATTCGTGTGTTATCAAGATGTGATCTGCCGAGATTTCTTCGTTACCGTGCGTTCACGGCCCGGATCATCCGTGAAGGGCTCGAACTCGAACCGACGAATACCGGCGACCCTGCCCCACGGTTCGAGGATCCCCGACGACCTGGGGGCAGGGACCCGGCAGCTGAATCGCCGGGCTCGGTAGGCGCAGGGAGGGAAAACACACATGACTGAGAACCGGAAGTTCAACGCCCGCGCCCTCGGCCTCGCCGCCGTCACCGGCGCTCTTGTTGCCGTCCCGTTCGCACTCTCCACCGCGACCGCCTCCGCCGCACCGACCCATGACTGGGACGGTGTCGCGCAGTGCGAGAGCGGTGGCAACTGGGGGATCGCCACCGGAAACGGCTACTACGGTGGCCTGCAGTTCTCGCCGAGCACCTGGCGGGCCAACGGCGGCCAGGGTTCGGCCCACACCGCGAGCAAGGAAGAGCAGATCCGCGTCGCGGAGAACGTGCTCGCCACCCAGGGCGTCGGCGCCTGGCCGGTGTGCGGGCAGTACCTGCGCCCGGGCACCTCCGCGCCGGAGCCGGAAGCCGTGGTCGAGCCGGAGCCCGCGCCCGCGCCGGCCGCGCCCGCCCTGCCTGCCCCCGGTACAACCAAAGCCTATGTCGAGCAGGCCAAGTCCGCCGGCGACGCGCTGGCCAAGCAGTACGGCCTGCAGGATCAGTACCAGCAGCTGCTGCAGCAGACCAACCCGCTGATCGAGTCGATCGCCGGTAGCTGAGAATAGTTCTCGCACAACGAAAGCGGCGCTGCTATCCGTTCGGATAGCAGCGCCGCTTTCGTGTTCCGTTGGAGCCTGGTGCGATTCAGGCCGCAGGCGCCCTAGCGCCCGGCGTCCTGATACGCCTTCACTGCGGCGTCCAGTTCGTCCAGCGCCTTGCCGAAGTCCTGGAAATTGCCCGTGCGCATGGCATTTCGCACGTTCTCGATCTTCCGGTTCAACTCCGCGGCGGCGGCGTCCTTCGCCGCCGACGAACCGGTCGGCGGAGTGACCCCGCCCGGCGGCGGCGGAGGCGGCGTGCCGGTGTTGTTGCCGGGCGGCGGCGTGGTGCCTTCGACCGGCGGAGTGGTGCCGGGTTTCGGCCTGGTCGCCGGGTCACCGCCGAACGGCGTGGCCAGCGCACCGGCACCGGGCAGCACCTGGTTCAACGCCTCTGCCAGCGTGGACGCGTAACCGACCTTCACGCTGCCCGCCTCGTCGCGGTAGCTGACCAGCACGCGCAGCAACTGCGGGAAGGTCGAGGTGTTCGGCCCGGTGTTGCGTTCGTTGTAGAACGGCTCGACGTACAGGATGCCGCCGTCGGCCACCGGCAAGGTGAGCAGGTTGCCGTACTTGATCTTGTTCGAGTTGGACAGCAAGGTCCGTTCCCGCGAGACCTCGGGCGCGGTCGTCATCGTGTTCTGCGTCTGCTGCGGACCCTGGGTCTGGGTGTCGGTCGGCAACCGCCGAATCGTGAACTTGCCGTAGCCATCCGGGTCCGAACGCACCGAGATGTACGCGGAGAGGAACTGACGGTTGTAACCGACCATGGCGCTGGTCAGGTTGAAGGTCGGCTTGTTCGTCTGCTGATCACCGAGCAGCACGTAGTACGGCGGCTGGTTGAACGTGCCACCGCCCTCGATCGTCGGATCGCTCGGCACCGACCAGAATGCGTTGTTGGTGAAGAACTCTCGCGGATCGTCCACGTGATACTTGGTCAGCATTTCGCGCTGCACCTTGAAGAAATCCTCCGGATAACGGAAATGCGCCCGCAATTCCGGGGAGATATCGCTCATCGGTTTCACCGCGCCGGGGAACACCCCGCGCCACGCCTTGAGCACCGGATCGCTGGGGTCCGTCTCGTACAGCGTCACGGTGCCGTCGTAGGCGTCGACGGTGGCCTTGACCGAGTTCCGGATGTAGCTGACTTCCTTGCGCGGCAACAACCTTCCGGTCTTCTTGTCCACGCTGTCCTCGACCGCGCCGTCCAGCGACGTCTTCTGCGCGTACGGGTAGTTGTCGAGCGTGGTGTACGCGTCGACGATCCACTGGATCCGGCCGCCGACGACCGCCGGGTAGGCGTTGCCGTCGGTGGTCAGCCAGGGCGCCACCTTCTGCACCCGTTCGCGCGGCGCGCGGTTGTAGATGATCTTCGACTCCGGGCCGATGGCCGAAGAGAAGAGGATGTTGCGCTCGGCGTACTTGGCGGCGAAGGCGAGCCGGTTGAACCAGTTGCCGATCGGCACGCCGCCCTTGCCGTCGTAGGTGAACTGCGCTGCGTCCGAATCGTATTCGCGCGGACGCTGGCCCTCGGACGCACCGACGATGGCGTAGTCCGGATTGGCCTGCGAGATCACCTCGCCGTAGTAGATGCGCGGCTGGTCGACCTTGATCCGCTGCTTGTCGGTCGGCGTGAACAGGTCGCTGACCATGAAGATCGGGTAGCCGCTGTCGCTGCTGCCGCCGGTCGCGTTCGGATCCTCGGACTGCGGCTTGTTGACCCGGTTGGCCGGCGCGGCGACGAAACCGTTGCCGTGCGTGTAGACGGTGTGCTGGTTGATCCAGTCCTTCTGGTTACCGGACAGCGCCGCCGGGGACAGCTCGCGCGCCGCGACGATGTAGTCCTGCACATCGCCGTCGAGGTTGTAGCGGTCGATATCGAGCGCCTCGGGGAACCCGTAGAAGTTCTTCAGCTGTCGCAGCTGAGTGAAGGTGGGCGACAGGATGTTCGGGTCGAGCAGACGCGCGTTGCCGATCGTCGCCGCGTCGACCGGGACGTTGACGGGGTTCTTGTTGCTCTCCCCCTTGTAGTCCACATACTCGATCTTGTCGTCCGTGATGCCGAACGCCTGCCTGGTCGCGGCGATATTGCGCTGGATGTATTCGCTTTCCTTGTCCGCGGCGTTCGGGCGCACCGAGAACTGCTCGACGACGAGCGGCCACACCGCGCCGACCAGGATCGAGGACAGCACGAGCAGGGCCGCGGCCATCGCGGGCACCCGCAGATCGCGCAGCACGATGCCGGCGAAGAAGGCGATCGCGCAGATCACCGCGATGGACAGCAAGATCAGCTTGGCGGGCAGCACCGCGTTGATATCGGTGAACGAACCACCGGTGAAGGTGGGCTCCTTGCGGCTGCTCATCAGCAGCTCGTACCGATCGAACCAGTAGGCGATCGCCTTGAGCAGCACGAAAAGTCCGGCGAGCACGGCGAGCTGGATGCGCGCGGCCCGGGTCAGCGTGCCCTCGCGGCCGCTGAGCCGCAGGCCGCCGAACACGTAGTGGGTCACCAGGCTGGCGAAGAACGCGATGACCACCGCGACGAACAGCCAGTTCAGCACCATCCGATAGAACGGCAGCTCGAAGGCGTAGAAGCTGACGTCGAGATGGAACTGCGGATCCTGCTGGCCGAACTCGCTGCTGTTCAGGAACAGCTGCACGGTGACCCAATTCGATTGCGCCACCAGACCGGACAGCAGGCCGAGCAGCACCGGGATGCCGACGCCGAACAGCCGCAGCCTGCTCATCACGGTGGTGCGATACCGGGCGATCGGATCGTTCGGACCGGCTACCGGCACGAACACCGGCCGGGACCGATAGGCCAGCAGCAGCGCCAACCAGACCACCAGACCGACGAAGATCGCGATCCCGAGGAACAGCAGCACCCTGGTCCGCAGCACGGTGAGATATACGCTGCGGAAACGGACTTCACCGAACCACAGCCAGTTGGTATAGGCGTCGGTGAGCCGTGGCCCGAGCAGCAGCAACGCCGCAAGGACGATGGCCGCCAGCAGCAGCACCCGGCTGCGTCGGGAAAGCGAAGGTAAGCCGGTGGGGGGCCGCATGCCCACGATGCCACTCTCCAAGGTCCGGCGGCGCGCGCACCGAGTGGCCCCGACGGCGCGCCGCAGTCCGATGTTGCGGGTGGTCCTTCCGGACCGTCGCGCCCCACTCTACGGAATCGGACAGTATTTGGGCCGCGCGGGCGCGGCGGTGTTCGACATTAGGGGCCGCGCAAGCGCGGCGGTGTTCCACATTCGGGCCGCGCGGGCGCGGCGGTGTTCCACTCGTTTGATTTGATGTCCCCCGTGACCCCTGCAGATCTGCATGCCGAACTCGTCCTCGCCCGTTCCGTCCGGGAGGTGGCCGAGTTCGTCGACGCCGAAGGGTGGGGCAGACCGCCGCAGATGTTCGCGCTGGTACCCACCGCCGACCTGGTCGCCGCGCAGCCCGAACTGCTCGAGCAGCTCGACGAGGGCGCGGAGCTGACTCCCGTTGCGCAGGAATCATTCCCGGACGACATCACCGGCGGTTCGATGGCGCTCGACGAATTCCTGGCAACCACCAGCTGGCCGCCCGCGGTGCAGGGGTGCGTGCTCGTGCAGGAGATCGTGGTGCTGCCGCCGGACGCCGAATCCACCCTGGACGCGGCGCTGGTGCCGTTGCTCGCCGACCACGACGCGGCCGACGCCGCCGCACGTGCCGCGGCCGAGGCACATCCCGATCGCCGCGAGGCCCGGCTGTTCGCGGCGGTGCTGCGCGAGGGTGCGTCGCTGTGCCTGCTGCAGGTGCGTCCCGAGGACGACGCCGACGAATTCGCCGACATGGACCTGCGCACCTATCCCAACCTGGCGCCCAACCTGATCGAGGCGTTGCTCGCCACGCTGGAGTGATCCGACCTCAGCCGCAGCTGACCGTCTCCTTGCCCGCGTTGATCTCGTTCAGCGATTGCACCGCGCCGGTGAGGTTCTCGACCTTCACCAGGCGCAGCCCCTCGGGGGTGCGCTGCCGAGCCTCGTTGCAGTTGGCGGCGGGCACCAGGAACGTCTCCGCACCGGCCTCGCGGGCGGCCATCATCTTGTATTGGATGCCGCCGATCGGCCCGACCTTGCCGTCGTTGTCGATCGTGCCGGTGCCCGCGACGAACTTCCCGCCGTCCAGTTCGCCCGGGGTGAGCTTGTCGATCAGCGCGAGGCTGAACATCAGACCGGCCGACGGTCCACCGATATCGGCGAGGTTGAAGTCCACCTGCAGCGGCGGGCGGGCGCCCTCGCCCGGCGTGACGCCGAGGTAGCCCTTCGCCTTGTCGTCCGGGCGCTCGCCGAGTGTCACCTGGATGGTCTGCTCGGCGCTCTCGCGACGCACCTGCACGGTCAGCACATCGCCGGGCTTCTGCGCACCGACGGCGGTGACCACATCCTTGGGCGCGGCGATCGGCGTGCCGTTGATGCTGATGATCTCGTCGCCGGCCTTCAGCAGATCCTTGGCCGGGCCGTCCTCGGACACTTTGCGCAGCAGCACGACGGTCGGCATGTTCAGGAAGTGCAGCGCCGCGATCTCGGCGTTGCCCTCGGAATCCTTGAAGTCCTGCTGGTTGGACTTGTCGATCTCCTCGCGTGAAACCCCGGGCGGGTACACCTCGGCGCGCGGCACCAGGCCGTGCTTGCCGCTCGCCCAGAAGCCGAACGCCTCGAAGATGCTCAGCCCGTCGCGCACCGACACGGTGGTCATATTGAGATGGCCCGTGGTCGGGTCCACCTCGGTGCCGCGCACGTCGACAACCTCTTTGCCGTCGACCTTGCCGAGGGTGTTGAAGGTGGGGCCGGGGCCGAGTGCGACGAACGGCACAGTGAGCACGGTGCCGAGCGCGCCGAGCACGAGCACCGGGATCAGAGCGGCCACCAGGGTGAGGATCCGACGATTCACCTGGACCACAGTAATGATCGCCGCTCTGCCCGGATGCCGGAGGCGAACATTCCGTGTCGCCGCGCGTCCTCGATTTCGCGCCGCGCGAACATCAACAGCCTGCACCGCACGCGTAACGTAAGGGATATGAGTGACGTCCCCTTCGGATTTTCGAACCGCGACGACGACGACCGCAAGCGCGGTGAGGAGCCGGGCGGTCCCGAGTCGAACAACCCGTTCGGCTTCGGTGTGGGCGGGCCGGGCGGCGGGTTCGATCCGTCGCAGCTCGGGCAGATGCTGACCTCGCTCGGCCAGATGCTCAGTGGCATGGGCCAGCCGGGGTCGGGGCAGTCCGGGCCGGTGAACTACGACGTCGCCAAGCGGCTGGCGCGCCAGCAGCTCGGTTCGACCATCACGCCGGTCACCGCGAGCACCGCCAGTGCCGTCACCGACGCCGCGCACCTCGCCGAGCTGTGGCTCGACAGCGCGACCACGCTGCCCGCGGGCGCCGGCAAGACCGTCGCGTGGACGGCCAACGACTGGATCGAGGAGACGCTGAGCACCTGGCAGCGGCTGTGCGACCCGGTGGCACAGCAGATCTCGGGCATGTGGACCGCGTCGCTGCCGGAGGAGGCCAAGGAGTTCGCCGCCCCGATGGTCGGCATGCTCGGTCAGATGGGCGGGCTCGCCTTCGGCTCGCAACTCGGCCAGGCCCTCGGCCAGCTCGCCAAGGAGGTGCTGACCTCCACCGATATCGGCTTACCGCTCGGCCCGTCCGGCACGGCGGCGCTGCTGCCCGCGGCGATCGCGGAATTCAGCGCGGGCCTCGAGCAGCCGGAGAGCGAGATCATGGTGTTCCTCGCCGCCCGGGAAGCCGCGCACCAGCGGCTGTTCGGGCATGTGCCGTGGCTGCGCCAGCAGGTGCTGGCCGCGGTCGAGGACTACGCGCGCGGCATCCGGATGGACTTCTCCGCGTTGGAGGAGGCCGCTCAGGGCATCGACCCGATGGCGCTGACCGACCCCTCGAAGATCGAGGAGATCCTGGCGCAGGGCGCGTTCGAACCGCAGACGACGCCGGAGCAGAAGCAGGCGTTGGAGCGGCTGGAAACACTGCTCGCGTTGATCGAGGGCTGGGTGGAGGTCGTGGTGACCGACGCCGTCGGTGATCGGTTGCCCGGTGCGGGCGCACTGGCCGAGACGCTGCGCAGGCGGCGCGCCACCGGCGGCCCGGCCGAGCAGACCTTCGCGACCCTGGTCGGGCTCGAACTGCGCCCGCGCAAGTTGCGCGAGGCCGCGGCGCTGTGGCGCAGGCTGACCAGCGACGCGGGTATGGAGAAGCGCGACGGCGTGTGGGCGCACCCCGACCTGCTGCCCGATTCCAACGATCTGGACTCCCCCGCCGGCTTCATCGATTCGGTGATCGGCGGCGGCGCCACCGCGTTCGACGATCCGCTGGCGCAGCTGGCCGAGACCGAAGCGCGGGAGCAGGCCGAGCGTGCCAAGGCCGGGGAGGACACCCCGGACACCGGTGAGGCGGGCCCCGACCTGGGTAAGGACGGCGGACAGTCCGCCTGAGTGTCCTGTTGGTGACCGCGAATCCCTGTGCATAACCACAGGATTCGACGCGGAGCGGGACAGCCTCGCTGCGCACACTGCTCGGCATGACCGCTCAACGCCGTGGCCCGCTGTTGTCTCCGCACATCACCGTGCTGGTCCGACCGTCCGGTGTCGTCCAACTCGGCTGGAATCCCGAGACCGCCCTGGTCCTGGACGCCGCCGGACTGGCGGCCAAGACCGTGCTCGGGTTTCTGCGGCTGCTCGACGGCATGCAGACCCGCCCCCAGATCGTCTGGCGGGCAGGTGAACTCGGCATCGAACCGGATCATGCGATCGCGCTGCTCGAGGTCCTGGACGCGGCCCGGATGCTCGAGCATCCCGAGGAGCGAGTCGGCCGGATCCGGTCGGTGCGGGTGCACGGTATCGGTCCGCTGTCCGACGCGGTCGTGTCCGGGCTGCGCAAGCTCGGGGTGCGGCCGAGCCGTTCGCGCGATTACAGCGGGCCGTCGGTGCCCGCGTGGCAAGCGGATCTGGTCGTGCTGACCGACGCGCTGATGCCGGATCCGCAACTGCTGGACGATCTCGGCCTGCATCGGGTCGCCCACCTTCCGGTCCGGATCCGCGACGGGCGCGGCGTGGTCGGTCCGCTGGTACTGCCGGGCGCGACCAGCTGCCTGCGCTGCGCCGACCTGCTGCGCGCCGACCACGACGCGGACTGGCCGCATCTGGCCGCGCAGCTGCTCGGCCGGGTAGGTCACGCATCACCGGCCCGGATCGCGGCGACCGCGGCGCTCGCGGTCAGTGAGGTCGAAGCGGTGCTGGCCATGTCGACCAGGCGGGAATTGGCGATCTTGGACAGCACCTTGGAACTGGACCTCGATACGCACCTGATCGACCGGCGGCGCTGGCCGCGGCACACCGAGTGCTCATGTCACGGAATCGCGGTGGACCTGCGCGAACAAACCTGAAGGTGGTTACCCCGCAGGACGTTTCGAGATGGTCCGGACGGCCCCGCGCGAGCTATGCTGCATGCAGGTTCACGTGACCGGGCTCACAACCACAGGCGGCGTCGATTCAAGATTGCCGTGGCTAAGTAGCGGCTCCTTCCGCCATGATGGGTAGGTGTCTGAGATCGTGCGCCGTCGCTCGTCCCGCAACGCCAAGTTGGCCAAGATTCCGCTCGGCATCGCCGGGCGCGCGGCCGTGGGATTCGGGAAGAAGCTGGCCGGTGGCGACAAGTCCGAGATCAACGCACAGCTGAACCAGAAGGCCGCCGAACAGCTCTTCACCGTGCTCGGGGAGCTCAAGGGCGGTGCGATGAAGTTCGGTCAGGCGCTCAGCGTGATGGAGGCCGCGGTTCCCGAGGAATTCGGCGAGCACTATCGCGAGGCCCTCACCAAGCTGCAGGCCGCCGCGCCGCCGATGCCCGCCGACACCGTGCACCGGGTGCTGGACCAGCAGCTCGGCACACAATGGCGGCAACGATTCCAGGAGTTCGACGACACCCCCGCCGCCTCGGCCAGCATCGGCCAGGTGCACAAGGCGGTCTGGTCGGACGGGCGGACCGTCGCGGTCAAGGTGCAGTACCCCGGCGCGGACGAGGCGTTACGCGCGGACCTCAAGACGCTGTCCAGGATGACCGGGCTGCTCGCGTCGGTGATCCCCGGCGCCGACGTGAAGCCGATCCTCGCCGAGATCACCGAGCGGACCGAGGAGGAACTCGACTACCGCAACGAGGCGACCAACCAGCGCGCCTTCGCGAAGGGTTTCGACGGGCACGCCGAGATCGTGGTGCCCAAGGTGGTGGCCAGCGCGCCGAAGGTGATCGTGACCGAATGGCTGGACGGCACCGCGGTCTCCGCGATCATCAAGGCGGGCGCCGAGGACCCGGAGGGCAGCCGGGCGCTGCGCAATCGGGTCGCGGGCCTGATGGGCCGCTTCCACTTCTCCTCCCCCGCGACCGTCGGGCTACTGCACGCCGACCCACACCCCGGCAACTTCATGATGCTGGGCGACGGCAAGCTCGCCGTCATCGACTTCGGCGCCTGCGCCCCGCTGCCGAACGGGTTCCCGCCCGTCCTCGGCCGGATGCTCGCGCTCGCGGTGGACGAACGGTTCGAAGAACTCACCGACCTGATGTACGACAACGGCTGGGTGATCCCGGGCCGCACCGTCACCCACCAGGAGATCGCGGACTACCTGCGCCCGTTCACCGACCCGATCCGGTCCGACTCGTTCCATTTCACCCGCCGCTGGATGCAGCGGGTGGCGGGCAAGGCCTCCGACATCTCCAGCGCGGAGATGAAAACCGCTCGCGCCCTGCAACTTCCGGCCGAGTACGTGATGATCTTCCGGGTGCTGGGCGGTTCCGTGGGCATCCTGGCCCAGCTCGACGCCGAACTGCCCTTCATGAAACTGGTCCGCACCTGGATGCCCGGTTTCAGCGCCGAACGCACGGCCAGCTGACCCGCCGGGCGACTCGGCCCGGGCGACCTGAGTTCCCAGGTCCGGCAAGGACAGTCGGATAACCTCATTCGGTCGGGTCGGCTCCGTCGGCGAGGGGTGATGGTCATGTCCTGCACCAACCGGATCGTCGTCTTCTCGATCAGCGCGGCGGTGCTGCTGGTATCGCCGCCTACCGTCGCGGCCGCCGCCGACGACGCACCCTCGGTGCTGGCGCTGACCGTGGGCCGCGGGGTGTCGATCGCCGCCGCCGAACGTCGCGCCGTCACCCTCACCTGCGCCCCGTCGATCGGCGGTACCCACCCGAACGCGGTGGACGCGTGCCGGGCGCTGACCGACGCCGACGGCAATATCCGGGCGCTCGCCGCCTTCACCGTGCCGCCGCGCTGCCCGCAGAACTTCGACCCGGTCTACGCCACCATCGATGGCGTCTGGCGCGGCGCGCCGGTCAGCGATCACGGCGTCTTCTCCAACATGTGCGTGCTGCAGGCGACGACGGTCGCCGTCTTCAATTTCTGACGCGCGGGAAGCGTTCCGATCACCGTGACGCAAACACGGGCGTTCTGTGCCACACAGCCGACAATGTGCACAGCGAAGGAGAGAGGCTGGATTGGTGCGGAACGGGAGCGGCGACCCGGCCAGATGGGCCGGGCTCGGCGACGTCGTGCACGACCGCAGGCGTGCCGCGCGGCTGACGCTGGCCACCATGGCCGCGAAAACTGAACTGTCGCAATCGTTTCTGAGTCAATTGGAGAACGGGCGCACCAACACCAGCCTGCGTTCGCTGCAACGCATCGCCGACGCGCTCGGCACCACCGCCACCGAACTGCTCGCGGCCGCGGACAACGCGCCGGGCGCGGTGCTCGTGCGCGCCGGCGACGGCACGCTCGAACAAGCCCAGACCGACAACGACGGCTCGGTGCGATCGCTGGTGCACGGCGCCCGAGATCTGCGGGCGCTGGAATTCACCGGCGGAACCGGCCGGGGCGGGCGCGAATTCACCCATCAGAACGATGAATTGATCTACGTGGTCGCCGGGACCATCACGCTGGTCGCCGACGGCGAGGAGCTGACGCTGTCCACCGGAGACACCTTCTACTGCGCGGCGGGCGTGCGCCACCGCTGGTGGGCGCACACCGACGACACCACGACACTTGTGCTCGCCGTTGCCGACGGGCTGGCGGTCCGCCGGGCGCCGAACCGGCCCCGGCGAACCTGACCCCCGAAACCACTGCAGCACAACGCAAACGAGCCGCCCACCGGGCAACGGCGGGCGGTTCGTCTGCTTTCTCGTTCGTTGGCTCGGCCCGTGTCAGGACCAACCGAATCGAGCACATCGACCGGAGGGAGGGAAGTCACTCCCGGATTCATGCCGGGACCGCGACCTTGCGCGGACGACCGCGCGGGCGCTTACGGGCGATGACGACACCCTGTTCGAAGATCTCGCCTCCCCAAACACCCCACGGCTCACGCCGATCCATGGCGGCCGTCAGGCAGCCCTTGCGGATCGGGCAAGAAGCGCACAGCGCCTTGGCCTGCTCCAGTTGGACCGGGCTCTCGGCGAACCAGAGATCGGGGTCTCCAGCTCGGCACGGCACGTCCTTGACCTCCCTGGCCCGGGTAGTCGTGGCCACGGTTCGGCATGTCACGTCAGTAGTGGCTTGTGGCCATTCCTGGGCGGTGAACACGTCGTTCTCCTTCAGCTCGTTGCAGCGGTTCGTTTCGTTGTTTCCGCGAAACCGAGGCCGGCTGGCTGAAGGGCCGAAAAAGATTGGCCACGGTTTCGCTTCGTGCGATCCGTGGCCAGGAGGTCTGGGAGGGAGCTTTCCCTACCTAGGTATTCGACATCTCTGTCGAGTCCTGATCACGATCGCTGGGTGTGCGGGGCGGAGGCGCGTTGCCTGCAGATCCGCCGGCTCATAGCCGGCTTCTGCTGCGATGACGACGACGTCGTCTGCCTTCTTGAAGACAGACTTGTGCCAGCTACCCGCGTTGGGTCCGTCCTGAATACGGGTGGTGCAGACGGCGCCATGCATCTCATCGAGATGTGCTTGCGCGCCGAATGCGCCACGAATTTCGGACAGACCGATCCCCTGCAAGGCGAGGATCCCCCGGGAGGCGGACATGGGTGAATTCACCGCAACGTCGCTGCCGCTGAAGAATGTGATGTTCACGTCTGCCTCCCTCCTAATCTCGTTGTGTCCTGTTGACTGGCCGCGCCGGGATGACCTCCCGGTGCGTAAAACCCACCATAGGCAAGTGCGCCGAAGCGCACAACCTATTTTCTACCTGCGGTTTTGGGGTCTTGCGCGCAGCCGCGACGCGATGATCGCGAGCACGTCCGCCCCGTACTGCTCGAGCTTCTTCGCGCCGATCCCGGCGATCGAGGCCAGCGCAGCGTCGTCACCTGGGAGTTGTTCGGCGATCGCGGTGAGGGTGGTGTCGGTGAACACCACGAACTCGCGCACCCGCAACGTCTCCGCCTTCTCCGCCCGCCACTCCTGCAGCGCGACCAGCAGCTCGGCATCGAGTTCGGCCGGGCACCGACGACAGCGGCCAAGCATAGTCGCATAGGTGCCGATGAGCGGCTTCGCGCAGACCCGGCAGGTCGGGCGTACGCCTTTGCCTGCGCTCTCGGTGACCGGCGCGGCGATCCGGGAGGCCGGGGAATCGTCGGGTACCAGGCCGTTCAGGAACCGGGAACGCCGCCTGGTGCGCCGCTTCCCCTCGCCCCACGCCAGCGCCCAGGACAGTTGCAGATGTTCCCGCGCCCTGGTCACGCCGACGTAGAGCAGCCGCCGTTCCTCTTCGAGAGCGGCCTCGTCGGCGACCTTGCCGTCGCTCTCCAGCACGTGCGCGATCGGCATCGTGCCGTCGGCGAGGCCGACCAGGAAGACCGCGTCCCACTCCAGGCCCTTCGCGGCGTGCAACGACGCGAGCGTGACGCCCTGCACGGTCGGTGGGTGCCTGGCCTCGGCACGTGCCGACAACTCCCGCAGCAGGCCGGGCAGGTCCAGTTCTTCGTCGTGGTCGACCAATTCCTCGGTGAGCCGGACCAGCGCGACCAGGGACGACCATTTCTCCCGCGCCTGCGCGCCCGCGGGTTCGGTCGCGGTCAGCCCGACCGGCGCGAGCACCGCGCGCACCAGCGTGACCAGCGCCGCGCCGCTGCGCGAGGCCGCGGGCAGATCATCGCGAGCAGCGGCCTGGCGCAGCACCGTGACGGCCTGGCGCACCTCGGGACGCGAGAAGAAGCCTTCGCCGCCCCGCACTTGATAAGGGATGCCGAGTTCGGTGAGCGCCTGCTCGTAACTCTCGGACTGGGCATTGATCCGATACAGCACGGCGATCTCGGCGGCGGGTGTGCCCGCTTCGATCAGCCGCTTGATCGTCTTGCCGACGGCGCTCGCCTCCGCGGGACCGTCGTCGTATTCGGCGAAGACCGGTTCCGGCCCGTCCGGTCGCTGGCCGATGAGCTGCAGCCGGGTGCCCGCGATGCGCCCGCGCGCCACCCCGATCACCCGGTTGGCCAGCGAGACCACCTGCGGGGTGGAGCGATAGTCGCGTTCCAGCCGGATCACCGTCGCGTCGGGGAAGCGGCGCGAGAAGTCGAGCAGATAACTCGGCGTGGCACCGGTGAACGAGTAGATCGTCTGGTTGGCGTCACCGACCACCGTCAGATCGTCGCGGTCGCCGAGCCAGGCGTCGAGCACCCGCTGCTGCAGCGGGGTGACGTCCTGGTATTCGTCGACCACGAAACTGCGGTAGCGGCCACGGAACTCGTCGGCCACCGCCGGATAGTCCTCGAGCGCCGCCGCGGTGTGCAGCAGCAGGTCGTCGAAGTCGAGCAGCAGGCCCTCGGGGGTGGCCTTGAGTTTCTCGTAGCCCGCATAGACCTCGGCCACGCGCAGCGCGTCGTAGGGCGGCTCGCGCCGCTGCCTGGCCGCCGCCGCGGGATAGTCCTCCGGCGCGATGAGCGAGGCCTTCGCCCATTCGATCTCGCTGAGCAGGTCGCGGACGCTGTCGGTGGCCGAGGAGAGCCCGGCCCGGTTCGCCGCCTGCGCGACGATCGGGAACTTGCCATCGATCAACCGCCACGGCACGTCGCCGACCACCTGCGGCCAGAAGTACTTGAGCTGACGCAGCGCGGCCGCGTGGAAGGTGCGCGCCTGCACCTGGTTCGCGTCACCGCCCAGACCGAGCGCCCGCAGCCGGCCGCGGAGTTCGCCCGCCGCGCGGGCGGTGAACGTCACGGCGAGCACCTGGTCGGCCTTCACGTGCCCGGCCGACACCAGGTGCGCGATGCGGTGCGTGATCGTTCTGGTCTTGCCGGTGCCCGCCCCCGCGAGCACACACACCGGACCCCGCGGAGCCCGCACCGCGGCGGCCTGTTCGGGGTCGAGGGAATCCAGCGCTGGGCCGGTCGGTCGGTGCGTGCTGGTTGACGACACGGCACCCATCATGACAGTGCCCGCCGACAACTCTCGCGGCGTGACCAATACTGTCGCCTCGTGGCACACGACACGCCGTCAGCTGACGCTAGACCAACCGACCGGCACGCAACCTGGATGGAGCTGTTCTTCGACCTCGTCGCGGTCGCGGGCATCGGCCAGCTCACCCATCTGCTGCACCGCGGGCCCTCGCTGTCCGACTTCGCCCTGTATGTCCTGCTCTACCTGGCCTTTTGGACGGTGTGGGCGTGCATGATGCTGTACGGCAACATCGCCCGCGACAACACCCGGGTCCTGTTGATGCTCGCGACGATGCTCGGCCTCGGCGTGATGGCGAGCGCGGTCGCCGGGATACCGGACCGGCACGCGACCACGTTCGCCGCGGTCTACGTCATCGTGCGCTTCGTCGCGGCGCGCGTCTGGGGCCGCGGCACCTACCTGGTCGACTGGCCGATCGCGCAGCTGACCGTGGGCGTGCTGCCGTGGGTCGTCTCGCTGTGGGTGCCCGAACCGTGGAAGTACTGGTTGTGGGCCGCCGGCCTGGCGCTGGACATGTGGTTGATGTTCGCGGTCAGCGGCGACGGGATGATCACCGGCGCGCAGGAGGCCATCGATCGCCGGTTCCGCCGGTCGCGTCGATTCCGCGATGTGGAGCCGCCCAAGGTCAGGGCCGTGCACACCGACAGCGCGCATCTCGGCGAGCGGCTCGGGCTGTACGTGATCATCGTGCTCGGCGAGGGCTTCATCGCAGTGATCGCGGCGGTCGGCGACGTCGTCTGGCACGCGCGGGTGCTCGCCCTCGGGTTCGGCGCGTTCGTGATCCTGGCCAGCCTCTGGGCGCTGACGCTGTTGTACGGCTTCGTGCCGCGGTTGATGTCCGGCGACGATCCGGAGCACACGGTGCCAAGGCAGTACGTCATGGCCATGCACTGCTGGATCACCGGCGCGATCGCCACCATCACGGCCGGCCTCGGGCTCGCCGTGGAACACGCGGAAGGTCACGTGTCGACCGGGATCGGCTGGGCGCTGTGCGGCGGCGCGGCAGCGTATTTCGTGATCGTCGCGATCGGGGGCGCGCACACCGCCGCCGGGTGGCGCTGGGTGTGCACCTGGCCGCTGCCCGGCGCGGTACTGGCGCTGGTGCTCGGCGCGTTCGGCCCACACCTCGGCGCGCTCGGACTGGTATACGGCGTCGCGGCGCTGTTCGTCTGGGCCGTGCTGTGGCAGACCCGCTCGGACGGCAAGTGGCGCAAGGGTTCCGGCCCGGATCGCCCACGCCGGCGGCCCCGGCACGGGCTCGGGATCGACGAGGTGCTCTAGCCGGTGCACCGGTCCCGCAGGGCGGCGGCGAACGGCCGGGTCCGCGCCCCCAGCGACCCGAAGAACTCGCGATCACAGTCCTCCACCGCCTCGATCGCCCGATTCGCCAGGACCACCCCGGCCCCTTTCGGGGTCGATGTTCCACTCCGGCCAAGTGGCTGTGTCGGCCCAGCGCGGACAAGACGGCGGTCGCGGCGGCGAGGATGGACGTGCCCGAGTACGGCGGTGGAACAGCGGCGGGCCGTCCGGCGTTGAAAGATCCGTGACTGATGCGACGCCCGACCTGACGATGTACTCGACCACCTGGTGCGGCTACTGCCGCAGGCTGAAGACGCAGCTGGACGAGGCCGGGATCACCTATGTCGAGATCGATATCGAGCAGGACCCGGCGTCGGCCGAATTCGTCGGCAGCGTGAACGGCGGCAACCACGTGGTGCCGACCGTGAAGTTCGCGGACGGTTCGACGGCGACCAATCCGTCGCTGGCCGCCGTCAAGCAGGCGCTGGCCACACTCGCCTGACCGAACGCCCCGATCCGAACAACGCCTCCGTGCGGACCATGCCGGTCCGCCGTGGTGTCATGCCGTCGGTTCGTCGCCCAGCCCGGCCCACGATTCGGTGATCGTCCGGGCGATCGAGATCGACCCCGGCAGCAACAGCCGCGCACCGGACCCCTGCGCGGACCAGTCGCCGACGATCAACGCCTCGCGCACCTCGTCACGGCTGAACCAGTACGCCTCGGCGATCTCACCGTCGGAGAACACCAGGGGCTGCTCCGGATCGGCGACCGCGGCGAAACCGAGCATCAGCGAACGCGGGAACGGCCACGGCTGGCTACCGAGGTAGTGGATATCGCGCACATCGAGGCCGACCTCCTCCTTCACCTCCCGCTCGACGCAGCGCTCCAGCGATTCGCCCGCCTCGACGAATCCGGCGAGCAGCGAGAACAACGTGGGCGGCCAGCTCTGCTGACGTGCGAGCAGCACCCGGTCCGCGCCGTCGTGGATCAGGCAGATCACCGCGGGGTCGATGCGCGGGAACTCCTCGTAACCGCTCTCGGTGATCCGCGACCAGCCCGCCTTGGCCGAGGTGGTCGCGGTGCCGTCGGCGCTGTTGAAGGCGGCCTTGTCATGCCAGTTCAGCAGGGCGGCGGCGGTGGAGAGCAGGGCGGCGGTGAGGTCGTCGACCGTACTCGCCATACCGCGCAGGTCGGTCAGCGATCCGCTCAGTTCCCGATCCCGCACCGCCCACAGATGCACACCGTTGTCGATGCCGAGGAACACCGCGTCGGGGCTCGGCTCGGGCGACAACTCGATCGCCTTGTCCAGGACGAGCGCGCCGTCCTCGAAACGGACCTGGCCGCGCTGGTTCACCCGCAGCAGCTTGGCGTCCTGCCAGCCCGCGAGCAGGGCCTGCGCGTCGGCTCTGGTCTCCTCGGCGCGATCGAGCACGGAACGGGACAGCAGCGGAACATTATTGAGCTGAAAGGCCGGCACCCCTCGACACTATCGCGCCGCGCCGCGGCGGGCCCTACTTGGTCGTGCGCCGGATGTAGAGCAGCTTGTCCCCGGCCTCGAGCGAGTCCACGTCCGGCTCGCCGACCCGGACCAGCACGCCCCCACGCACCACGCCGAGCACGATATCGCTGAGATGCCGTGGTGAGCCGCCGGTTTCCGACGGTTCCACGTCGCGCTCGGCGATCGCGAAACCCTCCTCGGGGGTGAGCAGGTCCTCCATCATCTCGACCACCGACGGCGTGGTGGTCGCGATGCCGAGCAGCCGGCCCGCGGTCTCCGAGGACACCACCACCGAGTCGGCACCGGACTGGCGCACCAGGTGGGTGTTCTCCGCCTCGCGGATCGAGACCACGATCTTGGCGCTCTTGGTCAGTTCCCGGGCGGTCAGGGTGACCAGCACGGCGGTGTCGTCGCGATTGGTCGCGACCACCACCGACGCGGCGTTGTGCACACCGGCCAGCCGCTGCACATCGGATTGGGTGGCCGAGCCGTGCACGGTCACCAGGCCCGCATTCGCGGCCTGCTCCAGCGCGACCATGTCGGTGTCGACCACGACGATATCGGCGGGCTGCACACCGTCGCCGAGCATGGCGTCGATCGCGGTCCGTCCCTTGGTGCCGTAGCCGACGACCACGGTGTGATTGCGCACGCTGTGCCTCCATCGCTGAATCTTGAACGCCTGCCGGGACCGTTCCGTCAGCACGCCGAGGGTGGTACCGACGAGCACGATGAGGAACAGCACGCGCAGCGGGGTGATGATGATGATGTTGGCCAGGCGCGCGTCCGGCGTCACCGGCGCGATATCGCCGTAACCGGTGGTGGACAGCGACACCGTCGCGTAATAGAACGCGTCCAGGAACGACAGCGGATCGCCCGAATTGTCGCGGTAGCCATCGCGGCCGATGTACACCACCAGCGCGGCCGCGAACAGCAGGAAGATCGCGAACAGCACCCGCCTGGTCAGTGAAATCCACGGACTGGTCTGCACTTCCGGGATGCGCAGCACGCCTACCAGCGCGAAGTGCGGGCGATTCGACAGCCCGAGGGTGCGCGCACGATCACCGAACAATGGACGCTCCCGCCCTGGTATTCATCGGGTCGGTCGTCCCCGGCATCGTTTGTCCCTCCGGCACAGCACGGGAGCCTACCTGCTGTGCCCGGCCTGACCCGGACTCGACGCGAACACCGGTGAATGCAAGGGTGCCTCATGGCAGAAAACGCTCACCCGCCCGTCCGCACCAACGGCCGCCGCCCCGCGCTGGCCCTCGCCGCCCTGCTGTTCCCCATGGGTGTGCTGCATTTCGTGCTGCCCAAGCCGTTCGACGCGATCGTCCCGAAGTACCTGCCGGGCGCACCGCGCAACTACACCTATGCCTCCGGTGTCGCCGAACTCGGCGTCGCGGCGGCGCTGGCGATCCCGCGCACCCGCGGTTTCGGCGGACGACTGGCCGCGCTGCTGTTCATCGCGGTCTTCCCGGCGAACGTGCAGATGACGCTCGACATGCTGGGCAACAAGAATCTGCCGCAGGTGGTCAAGATCGGCTCGGTGCTGCGGCTGCCGCTGCAGATCCCGCTGATCACGCAGGCGCTGAAGGTGAGCCGGTCGGCGCGGCAGTCCTGATCAGCTCGGCCAGCTCGGCCGGGCCCGCGAGTGTGGCGGGCGCGATGGTGCGCCCGGTGCGCACATAATGGAACGCGGCGCTGATCCGGCCCAGCATCTCCTGCTCGGGCCTGCCCTCCCGCGCCGCCATCAACCTGGCCCAGGCCAGGCGATACACCGCGAGCTGCATCGCGACGGCAGGCTCCTCCGCAGACGTGGGTTCGGCGCCGGTCTTCCAGTCCACCACGATCCAGCCGCCGCCCGGTTCGGCGAACACCGCGTCCATCCGGCCGCGAATCACGGTGCCCGCGATGGAGGTTTCGAAGGCGATCTCCACCTCGAGCGGACTGCGGTTGGCCCACGAGGAATTCAGGAACGCGTCCTGCATCGCGGTCAGTTCCTTGTCCACGTCGTCGGCGGGGCCGCCGTCGGACGCGCCGGGCAGCTCGTCCAAGCCCAGCAGCCGGTCCGCGCCGAACCAGCGCTGCACCCAGGCGTGGAACGCGGTACCGCGGCGGGCCAGCGGGCTCGGCGGGAACGGCAGCGGACGCCGTAGCCGCGCCGCGAGTTTGCGGGGATCGGCGCGCAGCTCGACCAGCGCGGTCGCCGCGATCTGACCGGGCAGTTCGACCTCCTCGGCCGCGGACTGCTCGGCCTCGAATTCGGCGAGCAGAGCGTCGACATCGGCGGCCCAGCCGTCGGGGTCCGCCGGATCCGCCGGCCGCTCCGGATCGAATTCGGCTGCGGCGAAGGCGATATCGGCCGCGGAGAGCGGTTCGTCGTACGGATCGGGCGGGATGTCGGAGACCGGCGGCGCACCGTCGAACCCGTCCAGCGGATGGGGTGGCGGCGGGTCGTCGACATCCGGTGGTTCGAGGTATTCCGGTGCGGCATCGTCGAAAAGCGTGCCGGACAGGGGCAAGGCCGACTGCTCCCCCGGTTGCGCCTGCTCGGATTCCTTGCGCGACGGCGTTTCTCGTGGCGGGGGCGGCCGCAGCCGCAGTTCCTCGAGCGCAGCCCGGACGAGTGCGGCGCCCTGTTCGATCGGGTCGCGGCGGTTGCCGAGCGGATCGCGCGGCCACTCGGCGGTGGCCGGGTTGTCGGTGAACGGGTTCACCGCGTCGTGCTCCGGCGGTTCGTCCCAGCACGCGACGTCGACAACACCGTTGGCGGGGCTGTCGGCGGCTTCGCTCGCGTGCTTCAGCTCGAGCAGGAAGTCCGAGGGCCCCTTCGGCGAACTGCCGGTCTCGGCCCAGTGATGCGACGAAACCAGCAGTACGCGTTCGGTTCTGGTGAGCGCGACATAGAAGAGCCGGCGCTCCTCGTCGATGCGGCGGCGTTCCAGCGCCTCCTTGTGCGCCTTGATCGCCTGCTCCAGGTCGGCCCGGTCGTAGAGATCGGCCAGGTCGAGCACCGGTACCCCCTCGCCCGCGTCGTCCTGCCTGCGGTCGCCGCGCAGCGTGGTCGGGAGTTCGGCGAGCGCGCCGAGCCAGGTGCCGGAGGCGGTACCGGACGGGAACACCCCGCGCACCACGTGCGGCACGGCGACGATCTCCCACTCCAAACCCTTGGCCGCGTGCACGGTCAGCACCTGCACCCGGTCCTTGGCGACCTCGACTTCGCCCGGCTCCAAACCGTTCTCGACCGATT
Organism: Nocardia vulneris; assembly: GCF_001613425.1. Lineage (GTDB taxonomy): Bacteria > Actinomycetota > Actinomycetes > Mycobacteriales > Mycobacteriaceae > Nocardia > Nocardia vulneris. The sequence continues at coordinate 22,851 of NZ_BDCI01000019.1, forward strand.
CGGCCGCGGCCAGGAAAGACAGCAGCCCGCCGAGCGAGGCACCGGAATCGGCGGCATAGCCGGCGACCACCTCGGCGAAAGCGTCCAGATGCTCACGGCCGGCGCCGGTTCCGGCCATCGCCCGGCGCGCCTGCGTCTCCACGCCGACCCCGATGGTGCGCTCCACGTCGGCGACCAACTCGGTCAGCGACTGGCCGCTGCGTTCACGCAGCGCCGCGAGCTCGTGGCTCAACGCTTCGATCCGGGCGAAACCGGACTCCGAATACTGTTCGCGCGGACCGGGGTCGGCGAGCGCGTCGGCGAGACCGGCCTGTTCCGCCGGTTCCGGCGCGACCTCGCGCAGCGCGGCGGCCAGGGCGGGGGCGTCGGTGATCTCCTGGGCTTCGCCGCTGGTGAATCTGCTGATCGAGAGCGCACGCGCGCGCCGGGCGAGCGCGGCGATATCGGCGACACCGATACGCCAGCGCGCGCCGGTCAGCACCCGCATGGCCGCGCTGCCCGCGCCCGGTTCGGCGATCAACCGCAGGGTGGCGACGATATCGGCCACCTCGGGGGTCGCGAGCAGGCCGCCGAGACCGACGATCTCGACCGGCAAGCCTTGCGCGCGTAACGCTTCGGCGAGCGGCGAGGCATCGGCGTTGCGGCGCACCAGCACCGCCGACGTGGGTGGCGGTTCCCCGGCGGTGCGACGAGCCGCCCACTCCTCGGCGATCCGGGCGGCGAGCCAGTCGCGCTCCTCGGCGACGGTGTCGGTGAGCGCCAACGCGACGACACCCGCGCCCGCATCGGGTTTCGCGCGCAGTGCGTCCACCGTGACACCGCCGCCCTCGAGCGCCTTGCGCCGCAACGGATCCGCCACCAGGTTCGCCAGCGCCAACGCCTCCGGCGGGTTCCGCCAGCTGGTCAGCAGCGGCAGGATCGGCGCGGGAACGCCCGGCGCACTGGGGAAGTCGGTCGCGAACCGCGGCAGGTTCGCCGCCGACGCACCGCGCCAGCCGTAGATCGACTGCATCGGATCACCGACCGCGGTCACCGCCAACCGCTGCCGTCGGCCCGGCGCCTGTTGCGCCGCGTCGGCGTTCTGTGCACGACCACGACGCCCGGCCGCCGTCGCACCCGTGCTCGCCACACGCCCAGGCCCGTCGCTCGGTGCCGCCGCGCCGGTTGTCCCTCTGGGCTGCGCGTCACCCGCCATCTCCTCCAGTGCGCCGCCGAACAGGGCTGCGAGCAGGACGCGTTGGGCGTGGCCGGTGTCCTGGTATTCGTCGAGCAGGACGAGGCGGAAGCGGGTGCGTTCGGCGGCGGCGACCTCGGGGTGTTCGGCGGCGAGGCGGGCGGCGAGGGACATCTGGGCGCCGAAATCCAGTGCGCCACGGCGGTTCAAGGCTTCGGCGAGCTGCTGAACCAGCGGCAGCAGCGCGACCCGCTCCCGTTGGACTTGCAGGATGTTCAGCAGGGTCTGGCTGGGCCCGCCGCGCTGGCGCGGACCGGGCGGCAGGGTGTGCACCAGCTTCTCCAGCTCGGTATGCGCCTCCGCCAGCTGCTCGGGTTCGATCAGGTGCTCGGCGAGCTGGCCGGACAGGGCCAGGATCGCCTCGGTGACCGAGACCGGGGTGCGGTCGGTGTCCAGGTCGCCGTCCCAGGAGCGCACCACCTGGTGCGCGAGCTGCCACAGCTGGGTCTGGGTGAGCAAGGTCGCGGACGGTTCCACCGGCAGCAGCAGGCCGTGTTCGGTGAGCAGCCTGCCCGCGTACGAGTGATAGGTGCTGATCTCCGGCTCGGCGCCGGACAATTGGGCGCGCAGCTGCCCCGAGGGGTCCAGCTCGCGCAGCAGTGGCGCGCCGGCCAACCGGGCCAGGCGGGTCCGGATACGAGCGGTCAACTGCTGCGCGGCTTTTCGGGTGAAGGTGAGCCCCAGCACCTCGTCCGGCAGCACCAGGCGGTTGGCCACCATCCACACCACGCGCGCCGCCATCGTCTCGGTCTTGCCCGCTCCGGCGCCGGCGACCACCAGCGTCGGCCCCGGCGGCGCCGCGATCACCGCCGCCTGCTCGTCGGTCGGCGGCGGGAGCCCGAGCGCGTCGGCCAGCTGATGCGGCGTCACGCGGGTCACGGGAGCACCCCGCGGCCGCGCCCCTTTCGATGTGGGGCACACCTGTCGGCGAAGCAGATACGGCTGTTCGGCAAGGTCACTCGTCGGTCACCTGCCTGCCCGTGTCCTGGACCGGGCAGCTACCCGCCACCGCGCAGTGCCGGCAGCCGTCGTTGCGCATGGCCAGATAGCTGGGGCCCTGGGTGGCCGCGGCCGCGTCGTGAATGGTGTTGCGCCACTGGTCGAGTGCTTCGGGATCGAGCGGCGGCTGCATGCGCTGGGTCGCGCCCTCTTTGCTGCTCGGTTTGGCGACGTACACCAGTCGCGCGCCGCCCGGTTCACCGAGTGCGCCCGTCGGGTCACCCGAGTCGGTCGCCGCCGAGTCCGATTCCTCTGCTTCGGCATCGGATGCGTCGACGGCGGCGTCCAGCGCGCCCAGCGCCGCCGCCACCTGATAGGTCGCCAACTGCGCGTGATCGACCGCCGCCTGCTTGGTGACGGGCGTCTTCCCGGTCTTCACGTCCACGATCACGAAGCGGCCCTGCGCATCTCGCTCCAAGCGGTCGACCCGCCCGCGAATCCGCACGGGCAGTTCGTCTTCGGTGCGCGCGGGCAGCACGCAGTCGACCGGTACCTCGACACCGGCCTGGGTGAGCTCGCCGCGCGTATTGCGCACCCACGCCATGAACGTCGCCAGCATCGTCTCGGTCCGGCGCAGCTCCTGCCGCGAATGCCAACCGGAGCCGGGATCGACCTGCTGCCAGGCCTTGTCGAGTGCGGCGCGCACCTGTGCCTCGGGCACCTTGCCCGCCAGCGCCTGCACCAGCGTGTGCACCAGGTTGCCCTTGACCGCGTGCGGATTGTCGCCGTCGGTGCCGCCGTGCCGTTCCAGCGCCCAGCGCAGCGGGCAGGTCCGCAACAACTCCACGGTGGACGGCGACAGGCCCACCGCGGTCTCGTCCTCGGACCACAGCGAGCGGGACGAACTCAATTCGGCTGTGCCGTACCAGTCGTCGGGGTGGGTACCCGGAACTCCGGCCTCGGCCAGCCGGGCGAGTTGGTGCGCCGCGCGCTGTCTGCGCTCGGGATCGGACTCGGGATCGCAGACCGCGCCACGCAATTCGGCCACCAGGGAGTGCATCACCAGGGCGCGTCCGGGGTCGGCGACCGGCAACGCGCCGGGCTCACCGTCCTCGTCGTGGCCGAGCAACTCGGACAGGAACCGCGAAGGCACCAGATCGCGTTCGCCCGAAACCGATTCCACGGCGGTGACCAGCAGCGAGCGCCGGGCCCGGCTGCACGCGACCAGCAGCAGCCTGCGTTCCTCGGCGAGAATCGGCGCGGCCCGGCTGACGTGCTCGCCCGCGTCGATCACACCGGCCGTCACGTCGACCAGGTCCTCGGTGTCGAGCAGCGTGCCGCGCGGGCGCGGGTTCGGCCAGATCCCTTCCTGCACAGCGGCGACCGCGACCACGTCCCACTCCCGGCCCGCGGCCGCGTGCGCGCTGATCAGCGCGACCGCCTCCTTCGGCGCGGTCCGCGGGCCGGAATCGTTCGGAATCTCTTGCTGCGACAGGTAATCCACGAAACCTTCGATGCTGGCGCGCGGCAGCCGGTCGACGTAGCTCGCGGCCGCGTCGAACAGGCCGACGGCGGCGTCGAGATCCCGGTCGGCCTGCATACCGACAGCGCCGCCGCGTTCGGACTGCGCGACCCACCGTCGTTCCAGCCGCGACCCCGTCCACAGCGCCCACAGCACATCCTCGAGCCCCGCGCCGCGACGACGCGCCTTCCGCGCCCGCTCCAGCGCGTCCAGCACCCGCCGCAGCGGCGCCGCCTCCACATCGGTCAACCGCTCCAGCAGCTCCGGATCCCCCACCCCGATCAACAGATCCCGCAACACCTCCGCAGAAGACTGATCAACCCCGTGCCGCAGCACACCATCCGCCGCCTGCGTCGCAGCAGGCGCATCACCGGGCGCGGCCACTGTCGTGGAAGGCGCGTCACCAGTCGCAGCCTCCGTCCCGGCAAGCACGTCGCCGGGCGCGGCTTCCGTCCCGGCAGGCACACCGCCAGGCACCACGTCGGCCCCAGCCAGCACGTCGGCCTCGTCGAGGACGGCGTCTGTCGGGCCGATGGGGGCCGAGGCGGTGGAACCGGTGCCGGGGACGGCCGGATCGGCGACAGGGTCGGACGGCAGTGTGTCGCCGGGCTCCGAATCTGCTTCGGGACCACGCCATTCGACGTCGTCCGGGATCCATTCGGCGTCCACGCCGTACCAGTCGGCGTCGTCCGCGGCTCGTTCGAGCGTGTGCGGGCTGGGCTCGGGGCGGGCGGCGCTCGACTCGAAAGTGTCGGCGGCAGGTTCGGCCTGCTCGAATTCCGGACTCGGCGTGGGCTCGTCGCTCGTGCGGCGGGAACGGACGCGGTTGCGTTCGGCTTCCAGCACGCTGCGGCGCACACCACGCCGCAGGCGCCGCAGCGTGATCTGGTCGGCGCCGCCGAGCGGGCCGGCCAGCAGGTCGAGGGCGTCGTCCGGACCGAAGGCGGACTTCTGTTCGCTCGCGAGCACCGCGCGCAACGAGAGCAGCATCCAGGCCGCGCCGCGCCGCCGGGCCAGCGGGGTGTCCAGCGCAGGCTGCTGCACCGGCACCCCGGCGGCGAGCAACGCACGGCGCAGCGGAGCCAGCGAGAGCGGCACCGATCGGACGATCACCGCCATGCGCGACCACGGCACCGCACCGGTCAGATGCGCACGCCGCAAATGGTCCGCGATCAGCGCCGCCTCCTTGGCGGGTGTGCCGAGCACCCGCACCCGGACCTCGGTGCCGTCGTCGGCCGGTCGATGGTCCCGGTCCGGTAGCGAAAAGCGTTGCGGCGCACTGCCCGGCAATCGCGCCGCGATCCGGGCCACCGCCAGTTGCACGGGTCCGCCGCAGCGATGGTTGTCCCGCAACACGATCCGCTGCCCGTCCGGGGCGTCCAGGTCGGCGACGAAGCGCGCGTCCGCGCCGCGGAAGGCGAAGATGCCCTGATCCGGATCGCCCGCGACGACGGTGGTGTGCGCGCTGTGCCCGAGCGCCTTGACCAGCATCGCGGCCTGCGGGTCCAGATGCTGGGCGTCGTCCACGAGCAGATATCGGATGCGGGCCCGTTCGGCGGCGAGCAGTTCAGCGTCCCCGGCCAGCGCATCCAGTGCGGCGCCGATCAATTCGGCCGCATCCAGCGCCGGCGCCGTGGCCTCGGGCGCCTCGACGCCGACCGACCAGCGCAACAGCATGGTCTGCTCGTAGCGCACCGCGAAGTTGCCCGCCGCCACCCACTCCGATTTCCCGTGCTCGCGGCCGAGCCGCACCAGGTCTTCCGGCCCGAGCCCGCGTTCGGTGGCGCGCAGCATGAGATCGCGCAACTGTTCGGCGAATCCGCCGAGTGCGAGCGCGGGTTGCAGTCGTTCGGGCCACAGTCCGTCCGCGCCCGCCGCGATGTCGGTCAGGTCACCGCGCAGCATTTCGCGCAGCACCGCATCCTGCTCGGCACCGGTCAGCAAACGCGGTGGCGGATTCCCGTGCGCGGTGGCGTGTCTGCGCAGGACGGAGAAGGCGTAGGAGTGCAGGGTGCGCGCCAGCGGCTCTCTGGTCGCGCCGGGCACCCCGCCCTCGGCGTCCGGGCCGGCCAACCGCGCGGTGATCGCGTCACGCACGGTGCTCGCCGCCTGCTTCGAATGGGTGAGTACCAGCACGGATTCGGGGTCGGCGCCCGCGGCGATGCGCCCGGCGGCCAGGTCGACGAGCAGGGCGGTCTTGCCCGTGC
>NZ_BDCI01000020.1 GCF_001613425.1 Nocardia vulneris
ATCTGGCCACCAACCATCTTCCCGAGGTCCGGATCATCGCGCCCGACCTGCGGGGACACGGCCGATCGAGCACGCGCCCGCCCTGGACCTTCGAAGCTGTCGCCGACGATCTGGCCGAATTGCTCACCGCCGCGGGCGGGCAGCCGGTGACCGTGGTCGGGCACTCGTTCGGCGGGGCGTCGGCGTTGTATCTGGCACACCGGCACCCGGAACTGGTCCGGCAGCTGGTGCTGCTGGATCCGGCGATCGGCCTGGCACCCGAATTCGTCGGCGATATCGCCGAATCGCTCGTGGCCGAGCCCGACTACGAGTCCGTGGCCCGCGCCCGCGAGGACAAGCTGGCGTCCTCGTGGGCCGACGTGGCGCCGCACATCCTGGCGGCCGAGCTCTCCGAGCACCTGGTGCCCACGGCGCACGGCCGGGTCGGCTGGCGGATGAGCGTGCCCGCGGTCGCCTCGTATTGGGGTCAGCTGGCGCGGCCCTATGTGCTGCCCCCGCGCGAGTTGCCGACTGTCCTGGTGCAGGCGACGAAGGTACAGCCGCCGTTCGTCACCCCGGAGTTCCGCGCCGCGCTCATCGCCCACTTGGGCGACCGGCTCACCGTGCACGAGTGGGAGTGCGATCACATGGTGCCGCAAGAACTTCCGGCCCAGACGGCCGCGCTGATCCGCTCGGTGCTCTGAGCCCCGTGGCCACCACGGACGCCGAGGTCGAGCGGGTGCGCGCGCTGGTCGCGTCGATCCCGCCGGGCCGCGTCGCCACCTACGGCGATATCGCCGCGGCCGCAGGGTTGTCCACGCCGCGCACGGTCGGCTGGATCATGCGCACCGACGCGGCCGACCTGCCCTGGCACCGGGTGCTCGGCGCGAGCGGCAGGCCTGCCGCGCATCTGGCCGAGCGCCAGCTGCGCCTGCTCGCGGCGGAGGGCACGCCGGTGCGCGACGGCCGAGTCGACCTGCGGGCGGCGCGTTTTCCGTTCCCGTAGGGCTAGACAGCGCCTAGTCCCGGAAATACCCCCGCAGCGGGTGGCGCGGCGGTTACCGTTGTTTCATGTCCACCCGCCTGGCGTGTGTCGTGTTCGATGCAGACCGGCCGCGGTTCGTCGCGGACTTCTGGGCCGAGCTGCTGGGGTGGGGCGTGACCATCGAGCGTCCGGAGGGCGTGGACGTCGCGGCGCCCGACCCTGATGGTGCCGAGCTCGCCCTGACCTTCGCACCCGCGACCCGAACGAAGAACGCCAAGAACCGCATTCACCTCGATCTGGCCAGCCGCTCGATCGATCATCAACGGCTGCAGGTCGATCGGGCGTTGTCGCTGGGCGCGCGCCGGATCGACATCGGCCAGGGCGCGGTGCCCTGGGTGGTGCTCGCCGATCCCGAGGGCAACGAATTCTGTGTGCTGGAACCGCGGGAGGAGTACGTGGACACCGGCGCGGTGGCCGCCATCGTGGTGGACACCCGGGATCCCGTGCGGCTGGCCGAATTCTGGTCCGCCGCGTCCGGCTGGCCGGTCGCGCACGGCGGCGCGCAGATCGCGGGCCTGCGTTCACCGACTGGGCTCGGCTCCTGGCTCGAGTTCGTCCGCTCGCCGGAGGCGAAGTCCGGCCGCAATCTGCTGCACCTGGATCTGGCCTCCTACGACGACCAGGCGGTCGAGCTGGCCCGGCTGCGCGCCGCGGGCGCGACACCGATCGCACACACCGGCGCAAGCCTCGGCTCGGTGCCGAGCCTGACCCTCGCCGACCCGGAGACCAACGAGTTCTGTCTGCTGCGCCCGGCCCGCGACCGCTCGACCGCCTAGCCGGTCGGCCGCCGCCTCCCGGGTTCGTCGCGGCGACGAATTAGCATGACCGCCATGTTGTACCTTGCTCGAGGTCGTGCTGGGTGACCGCCGCGGACGCCATCGTGCTCGCCGGCGGCCGGGCGAGCCGGATGGGCGGTGTCGACAAGCCCGCGATCGTCATCGGCGGCCGCTCCATGCTCGATGCCGCCTTGGCGGCCGTCACCGGGTGCGTGCACACGGTGGTGGTCGGTCCGCACCGGCCCGAACTGCCGGAGCCCATTCGGCAGGTCCGTGAGGTGCCCCCCGGGTCGGGGCCGGTATCGGCGATCGGTGCGGGGCTGCGGGCGCTCGGTTCGGCCGCGCCGTTCGTCGTCGTGCTCGCCGCGGATCTGCCGTTCCTGACCGCCTGGTCGATCACCGAATTGCTCAGGCACGCCGGGGAATCCGGGGCCGACGCGGTCTTCGCGGCGGACGATTCGGGACGGCCGCAGTATCTGATCGGAGTGTGGCGGCGCACCGCGCTCACCACCGCGCTCGACCAGCTGGATTCGCTGATCAACCAACCGATGAAAGCGTTGATCCCCGCCGACTCGGCGATCATCCCGCTGCCCGGCGTCGCCGACTGCGACACCGACGAGCAGGTGCGGCTGGCCCGTGCGTCGGCGGCCACCCCGCCCGCGGCAGCGCTCACGCTGGCGGCCGCGCGCACCGAGTTGCGCACCGGGCTCACCCGGCTGACCAGCTACGTAGCCGATCTACGCGCGGTGCGCGGAGCCGCGCTCGCCACGCCGTTGACCGCGGCCGGTCCCCTGCCCCGTTTCGATGTCTCGGCGATGGACGGCTACGCGGTGGCAGGTGCGGGCCCGTGGCGGTTGCGCCGCGATATCGGCTTCGCCGGCGGCCAGCGCCCGGTCGGCCTGCTGCCGGGCGAGGCGGTGCGCATCGCCACCGGTGCGCATGTGCCGGACGGCACCACCGGCGTGGTGCGCGACGAATTCACCGACATCGACGGGGACCGGCTGCACCGACTACCGGATACCCCGCTCCGCGACGATATCCGCCGCCGCGGCGAGGACCGCGAGCCCGGAGATCTCGTTGCGCCGCAGGGAACTCCGGTCACCTCGGCGTTGATCTCGGCGGCCGCGAGCGTGGAGGTGACCGCCGCGCCGGTGCGCGGGCCGGTGCGCGCCCGCATCATCATGACCGGCGACGAGATCCGCAACAAGGGCCCGCTGCACGCGGGGCAGACCCGGGACTCGATCGGGCCGATCTTGCCGGAGCTGTTGTCCTGGTACGGGATTCACGCCGTCGACCGGGTGCACCTGCGCGACACTCCGAACGGCTTCGACGAGGTGCTCGCCGCGGCGGCGGAATGCGACCTGCTGGTGATAGTCGGAGCGACCGGCGGCGGCGCGGCCGATCAGCTGCGCACCGCGGTCGCTCGCGCGCAGGCCAGGATACTGGTGCATCGCCTGCGCCTGCGCCCCGGCGGCTCCACCCTCGTCGCCGAACTCCCCAGCGGCACAACGATCCTCGGCCTGCCCGGGAATCCGTACGCGGCGGTCGCCACGCTGCTGGCGCTGGCTCCCGCGGTGGTCGACGGCCGCACCGGCAGCACCCCCGGTCGCACCCAGCTCGGCCCGCTGCACAACGCGGGCGAGATCTCCGGACCGGTCCCCCGCATCGTGCCGGCGCGCTACGCCGACGCGGGCGGCTGGCTGGGCGATCCACACATCCGGACCGCCCACCTGGGCGGACTGGTCGATCGCGACGGCCTGGTCGTCGTCCCGGCCGAGGCCGCGGACGGCGCGACGGTCGAGTTCCTGCCGCTGCCGAGGTGACCGTACCGGTCGAATCACCGCGCCGACGGCGGGACGCGGTATTCGGCGTTGCCGCCGCGGCAACCGGCTGGCAATGTCACCGGGCATGAAACGAAGCTTCGAGGATCTGGTGGCGGAGGCGAGCACGGTCCCCGTGGCGGGCTGGGACTTCGGCTGGCTGGACGGACGGGCCACCGAGCAGCGGCCGTCCTGGGGTTATCAGCGGCTGCTGGGTGCGCGCCTCGGCAAAGTCGATGCGGCACTGGATATTCAGACCGGCGGCGGCGAAGTGCTCGCCGGTGCGGGGCACATCCCACGACTGCTGGTGGCCACCGAATCCTGGCCGCCGAACGTCGCCAAGGCTACCCAGCTGCTGCACCCGCTCGGCATCACGCTGGTGGCGGATCCGGACGAACCGCCGTTGCCGTTCGGCGACAACGCCTTTGACCTGGTGACCAGCCGGCATCCGGTCACCGTGTGGTGGCGCGAGATCGCGCGGGTCCTGCGCCCGTCCGGCACCTATCTGGCGCAACATGTCGGCGATGCAAGCGTTTTCGAACTGGTCGAATATTTCATCGGGCCGCAGAGCGAAGAAATTCGCAGGCAGCGAAATCCGGCGGACGATCGCGCCGCGGCCGAAGCGGCGGGACTGGAAGTCGTCGATCTGCGCTACGAACGGTTGCGCGTCGAGTTCCACGATATCGGCGCGGTGATCTACTTCCTCCGGAAGGTGCCGTGGATGGTGCCCGACTTCACCGTCGACAGATACCGTGATCGACTCGTGACGATGCACGGCGAGATCGAAGAAAATGGACCGTTCGTCGCCCACTCGACCCGATTCCTAATCGAGGCTCGTAAACCCTGAGACCACATCGCACCCCTGTGCTACCTGGGCATTTGCCTAGGATCGCCGGTGCGACGTGCTTTTTTCACTTACCCTTTCGGAATTGCCACCGGCTCGCTATCGTGGGGAACGTTAGGCGAATAACAATCCCCGGAAAGGACCGAGTGGAGATGACTGAAAAGTCGAAGAAAGCGCCTAAGAAAATGCCGAGGCAGATGGATCGGCAGCAGCAGCAACAGCGCCAGGATCAGAACCAGAACCAAGGTATGAACCGAGGCGGCGCAAATTCCGAAGGCCAGCGCATGCCGAACCAGCGCCAGTCGGACAACGACCGGCGCGACGATGATCAGCGCAGGATGGGCCACAACTAACTGATCCACACCGCGTGCCGCCGGTTCACTGTGGAACCGGCGGCCGCGGTTGTGCGCATGCGCCCTGTGGGTTACACGCACCCTGCGTGAAACGCTGGTGAGCCAGACATTCCGCCCTATCTACTGACGGAATGCCTGTTCCCTCCTCCGCGCGCGGTTACGAGTCCTTCGGCGGCGCCATCGGACGCACCACCGCGGACTCGACGCCCGAGTGGACCTACCCGCCGACGGCGCCCGCGGGCGCACCCAACATCGTCGTGGTGCTGGTCGACGACCTGGGGTACAGCGATATCGGCCCGTTCGGCTCCGAGATCGAGACGCCGACCCTGGATCGGCTGGCCGCCAACGGCGTCCGGCTGACGAACTATCACACCACGCCGCTGTGCTCGCCGTCGCGGGCCGCGCTGCTCACCGGAATCAACTCCCACCGTGCCGGTTTCGGCTTCGTCGCGAACGCCGATCCGGGCTATCCCGGCCTGCGCCTCGAACTCGCCGACGATGTGCTCACCCTGCCGGAGATCCTGCGCGACAACGGTTACGCGACCTACGCGGTCGGCAAATGGCACCTGGTCCGCGACGCCACGATGAACCCTGCGGCACACCGGGATTCGTGGCCGACCCAGCGTGGCTTCGATCGCTACTACGGTTCCCTGGAGGGACTCAACTCCTTCTATTATCCGAACCAACTGGTGTCGGACAGCTCGGTGGTCGACGTCGAGGAGTACCCGGCGGACTACTACCTCACCGACGACTTGACCGACAAGGCGATCGCCTACCTCAAGGACCTGCGCGCGCACGACGCGACCAAGCCGTTCTTCCTCTATTTCGCACACGTCGCCATGCACGGTCCGCTCCAGGCCAAACCCGCGGATCTGGCCAAGTACCGCGGCCGCTACGCCGAGGGCTGGGACCGGTTGCGGCAGAACCGGTTCGCCGCGCAACTCGCGCAGGGCCTGTTTCCCCCGGGCACCGAGCAGAAGCCGCGCAACACCGAGCCGGGTTACGAAGCCGCGGAATGGGATTCGTTGAGCGCCGGGCAGCAGCGCCGATTCGCCCGGTACATGGAGGTGTACGCGGGGATGGTCGACAGCATCGATCAGAGCCTCGGCCGCCTGCTCGAGACCCTCGAACAGCTCGGCGAACTCGACAACACCATCGTGGTGTTCACCTCGGACAACGGCGGCACCGCCGAGGGCGGCCCGGAGGGCACCCGCAGCTACTTCGCCGAGTTCGCCCGGATCGACGACCCAGACTGGATCGGCGACGTGCCGCACGACGAGGAACTGATCGGCACCGCGCGGCTCGGAGTGCACTATCCGCGCGGCTGGGGGCAGGCGTCGAACACCCCGTTCCGTTTCTACAAAGGGCAGACGTTCGCGGGCGGTGTGCGCGTGCCGCTGCTGGTCTCCTGGCCGAAGGGACTGCCGCGCGGCGCGGGCGACAACGGCATCCGGCACGAATACGCCTATGTCACCGATCTCGCGCCGACGCTGCTCGAGCTCGCCGGGCTGCGCCGCCCGAGCGTGCGTAACGGCTTGCCGGCCAAAGACTTCGATGGTGTCTCGGCCGCCGCCCTGCTGCGTGACCCGCAGGCCGCGACGCGGCACACCGAACAGTATTCCGAGATGACCGGACACCGCGGCTTCTACCGCGACGGCTGGAAGTTGCTGTCCCTGCACGAGCCCGGCGCGGACCTCGACGGCCCGCACTGGCAGCTGTTCGATGTGCGTACCGATCCGACCGAATTGCACGACGTTGCGGACCGGTACCCGGACAAGGCGGCCGAGCTGGCCGCCGCATGGGACGAATCCGCCTGGGCCAATACGGTTTTCCCCCTGCTCACCCGCCAGGACCTGGCCCGCAGACGCCCCGAGGAGGCGCGGCTCGGCGAGCCGCTGCGGCTGCTGCCCGGCACCCCGACCCTGGAGCGCTACCGCGCCCAGCGACTGATCGCCTATCGCGATTTCACCATCACGGCGGAGCTGGCCGGCTATCGCCCCGGCGACGAGGGTGTCCTTGTCGCACACGGCGATCCGCTCGGCGGGTATCTGCTGTACATCGAGGACGGCTGGCTGGTGTTCGGGATGAACAGCTACGGCCGCTACGACTCGGTGTCGACCGGTCCGCTGACCGCCGGAATCCGCCGGATCTCGGTGACCGCGACGGTCCGTCCGCAGCTGCGCTGGGATTTCGCCCTCGCGGTCGACGGCGTGCGGGTGGCCCGGCTCCGCGATCAGGTCCAGCTGGTGGGCATGTCGCCGTGGACGGGCATCTCCGTCGGCGTCGACGCGCGCGGACCGGTGTCCTGGGAGCTGCGCGAGCGCCGCGGCCCGTTCCGGTACGGCGGCGAACTCCGCGCGGTGACCTACACGCCGGGGCCGATCCGGGTGCCCGCGGGCACCATCGAGGCGGTGGAGCGGGAAGCGGAATTCGTTGCGGAATAAGCGAACCGGCACTTACCCCGGAGGTAATTGTCCGGCCGCACCGGGCGTCCTACGGTCGAGGTGGCGTCACGATCGGGTGACGCCACCGAACAAGGGAACCGCTCATGCCCGCGTATGGCTTCGCCCATCTGCGTGTGCGCACGCCGCACGCCGACATCCTGGAATACCTGGAACGCATCCAGGACACTCTCGATCCGTTCCACGGGCGCTTCGTGATTCACGGACCGCCCGCCGAGATCGTGGAGGGCAGCTGGCCCGGGTCCATGGTGCTGCTCGAATTCCCGGATCTGGACACGGCACGGCAGTGGTACCACTCGCCCGCGTACCAGGCGATCATGCCGCTGCGCACCGACCACATCGAGGGCGATCTGCTGTTGATCGAGGGCGTCGGGCCGGACTACGACCCGCGCGAGCGCGCGGCGAAACTGCGCGCGGGCACCTCGGCGGCCTGAGTCCAGGGCGGCGCTTTCGGCATCGGCGCCGGGCGCGCGGCCGACTTTTCCCGGCTGTTCCGTTTCCGATACCGTTGACCAGGGACAACCTGGTGACATGCGGTAAAGGACGGGCTTGATGGACGACAGTTCTCTGATCTGGGACGACGGTGCGCTGGTCACCATCGACCAGCGTGGACTGCCGCACGAAGTCCGGGAGCTGCGCTTGCGCACCGTCGACGAGGTGATCGACGCGATCCGGGTGCTGGCGATCCGCGGGGCCCCGGCCATCGGCATCGCGGGCGCGTTCGGCGTGGTCCTCGCCACCGCCGCGCACACCGTCGACGGTGTGATCGACACCGCCGCCGTGCACGCCGACGCCGACCGCATCGCGGCCGCACGACCGACCGCGGTGAACCTCGCGTGGGCGGTGCGGCGGGTGCGCGCCGAGGTCGAGCGGGGCGCGGACGCCGTGCTGGCCGCGACCCTCGACCTGCTCGCCGAGGACGGCCGGGTCAACCGGGCGGCGGCGACGCACGCCGCGGATCTGGTGCAGCGACTCTGCGCGGACCGGCCGCTGCGCCTGCTCACCCACTGCAACACCGGCCGTCTCGCGACCAGCGCGTTCGGCACGGCGATCGGCGCGCTGCGGGTGCTGGCCGAGCGCGGCGCGGTAGCGAATGTCCTGGTCGACGAGACCCGCCCGCTGTTGCAGGGCGCCCGGCTCACCGCGTGGGAGCTGGCCGAAGCGGGCATCCCGCACCAGCTCACCATCGACGCCGCGGCGGCCTGGGCGATGGCGACCGGGCAGGTCGACTGTGTGCTCGTCGGGGCCGACCGTGTCACCGCCAACGGCGATGTGGCGAACAAGATCGGCACGTACCCGCTCGCACTGGCCGCGCGCCACCACGGCATTCCGTTCATCGTGGTCGCACCGGAATCGACCAGGGATCCGCACATGGGCACCGGCCGCGACATCGTGGTGGAGGAACGCCCGGCCGCCGAGGTCACCGGATTCGGCGGTGTGGCAACGGCTCCCGCCGGCACCGCGGTGTTCAATCCGGCCTTCGACGTGACGCCGGGCGACCTGGTGACGGCCGTGGTGACCGAACTCGGCGTGGTGCACCGCAACACGGACCTGCAACCCTTGCCCGGCAACGAGATCGCCGGGATCGCACGCGGGCTCTATCAGCGGGGCTGGATGCCGGGGACCGCGGGCAACATCTCGGTGCGCACCGGCGATACCGCGGTGATCACCGGCAGCGGGTTGTCCAAAGGTGAACTCACCGAACGCGATATGGTCACCGTCCGGGTCGCCGATTCGGCGCCGATCACCGACCACGGCCGGAAACCGTCCGCGGAGACCACGATTCACACGGCGGTCTACCGCGCCACGGCAGCCCAGGCGGTTGTGCACATCCACCCGCCCTACGCCACCGCACTGGCAACCCGCCCCGGCGCGCTCGACGCGGTGACCACGGTGCGGATCACGGACTACGAACTCATCAAGGGGCTCGGCGGCACCGATCCCGCGGCCATCGATATTCCGGTGTACCCCAACTGGACCGACGTGCCGCGCATCGGCGCCGACATCGAGCGCCACCTCACCGACCATCCCGGCGCGCCCCCGATCCTGTTCATCGCGGGTCACGGGATCACCGCGTGGGGGGACAATCTTTCCCAGGCGCGCGATCGCGCCGAATGCCTGGAAGCCCTGTGCGAGCTGATCTCCCGGACCGGCCGGACACCGGCGTTCGGCGAGCGCGCGGACCCACTCGAGATTGGACTGACATGACCCTGCTCCAGGTGATGGCCGCCGACAACGCGGCCGACGTGCGGGTGCGAACCACCGACGACGAGCTGATCGGCACCGAATTGGCCGCGCACGGCATTACTTTCGGCCGCTGGCCGGTGCTGCCCGACGCCGCGGCGGTGTCCTCGGACGACCTGCTCGCGCACTACACCGACAACGTCGCCGAACTGAACGAGTCCGGGCGGTACCAGCACATCGACATCGCCCGCATCCACCCCGACGACAGCGATCCGGAGTGGCCGCAGATCGCCAAGGGTGCGCGGGAGAAGTTCCTGAACGAGCACCGCCACGCCGAGGACGAAGTCCGCTATTTCGCGGCCGGGCGCGGCTGCTTCTATCTGCACCTCGGGCACGAGGTGCTGGCCGTGGTCTGCGAGGGCGGCGATCTGCTCTCGGTGCCCGCGGGCACCCTGCACTGGTTCGACATGGGCACCCGGCCCGATTTCATCGCCATCCGGTTCTTCGAGGAGGCCGACGGCTGGGTCGGTGACTTCACCGGTGACCGGATCAGCGAAGGGTTCCCGACCCTCGACGAGCTGCTCGCCAAGTCATGATCACGACGATCGTCGTCGATATCGAAGGAACCACCAGCCCGACCAGCTCGGTGCGCGAAGACCTCTACGGCTACACCCGCGCCCGGCTGCCGGGCTGGCTCGCCGAAAACCGCGAGGGCGCAGCGGCGTCCATCATCGACGGCACCCGGAAGCTGGCCGATCGCCCGGCGGCCGACAACGACGAGATCGCGGCCGTGCTGCGCGGCTGGCTCGACTCCGACGTCAAGGCCGAACCGCTCAAAGCGGCCCAGGGACTGATCTGCGCGGAGGGTTTCCGCGCGGGCGAGCTACACGGTGAGTTCTTCGCCGACGTGCCACCCGCCCTTCGGGCCTGGCACGCGGCCGAGCTGACGCTGTACGTGTACTCGTCCGGATCCGTTCGCAACCAACAGGATTGGTTCGCCTTCGCGCGCGGCGGCGAGCTGACGTCGTTGATCAGCGGCTTCTTCGATCTGACCACGGCGGGCGGCAAGCGCGAGGCCGCCTCCTACGAAAAGATCGCGAGCACTATCGGCGTGCCCGCGGAGCGCATCCTGTTCTTGTCCGACCACCCCGACGAACTGGACGCGGCCGTCGCGGCGGGGTGGCAGGTGGTCGGCCTGGCACGGCCCGGGGAACCGAACCCGCCGCGACCGCCGCACCGGTGGGTGGACACCTTCGCCGATATCGAGACTCGCGCCGAATAGATTGCCCATCGATTGCGCTCATTACGGCAATTTTCGGGCGCAAACAAAGAGCGAATAATTCACGAGTAACGCAATCAGTTCATACCAGATGAAACTACACATATCGGACTTTGCGACATCCTTTGCGACGGTATCGACACGCCCGCGAATGTGACGCGCCCAAAAACACAGCATTTCCACAGCATTGACAAAAGCTGGCGGATGATCTCGGGCAGCAGGCTTCACTTTCGGTGAACCCGCAGGTAGTTTGCGTCTTCCTGCGGGTTTCCGCACCCGTGGCGACCATGCCGATCAGCACCTCCACGCTCCGCGCGCAGCCGACGGGACGGAGTCGGAGAATGTTTCTTGGCAGCACGCCGAAAACATCTTTAGAGTGAGTAACGGCTACCGAATTCACTGCCGCTTGGAGGCGTAGTGGTTGACTCGCGATCCGACGACGTCGGGGATCTGCTTTTACAGTTCGGCAAGTATTTTCAGCGCGGCGAAATCTCCGCCGATCAGCGCACCCTGCACAGGCGGGGCGGGCGCGAAGCCGACAAGTTCTATCGGGAGCGGTGGTCGCACGACAAGGTGGTGCGCTCGACCCACGGGGTGAACTGCACCGGGTCCTGCTCGTGGAAGATCTACGTCAAGGACGGCGTGATCACCTGGGAGGCACAGCAAACCGACTATCCCTCGGTCGGCGCGGACAAGCCGGAGTACGAGCCGCGCGGGTGCCCGCGCGGTGCCTCGTTCTCCTGGTACACGTATTCGCCTGCGCGAGTGCGCTATCCGTACGTCCGCGGGACGCTGCTCGAGCTGTACCGCGATGCGAAGGCCCGGCTGCGCGATCCGGTGCTGGCCTGGGCCGAGCTCGTCGAGGACCCGGTCAAGGCGAAGCGCTACAAGGCCGCGCGCGGCAAGGGCGGCTTCGTACGCGCCGAGTGGCGCGAGGCCACCGAGATGGCTGCCGCCGCGCATGTCTACACGATCAAGCGATACGGCCCGGATCGGGTGGCGGGTTTCTCGCCGATTCCGGCGATGTCGATGGTCAGCCAAGCGGTTGGGGCGCGGTTCATTTCGTTGCTGGGTGGGTCGATGCTGTCGTTCTATGACTGGTATGCGGATCTGCCGGTGGCGTCGCCGCAGGTGTTCGGTGATCAGACCGATGTGCCGGAGTCGGCGGATTGGTTCGATGCCGGGTATCTGATCATGTGGGGTTCGAATGTGCCGGTGACGCGGACGCCGGATGCGCACTATATGACCGAGGCGCGGTATCGGGGGCAGAAGGTCGTGGTGGTGTCGCCCGACTATGCCGACAATACGAAGTTCGCCGACGAGTGGGTGGCGGCGCGGCCGGGAACCGATGCGGCGCTTGCCATGTCGATGGGCCACGTGGTGCTGCGCGAGTTCTTCGTCGAACGGTCGACACCCCGGTTCCTCGACTACGTCAAGCGCTACACCGATCTGCCGTTCCTGGTCGAACTGGACGAACGCGACGGGCACGTCGTGCCGGGCAAGTTCCTGACCGCCGCCGATCTGGGCGATAGCGGCGAAGGAGCCGAGTTCAAGACGGTGCTCCTGGACGCCGGGGTGAACCCCGTCGTACCCAACGGCGCATTGGGGTATCGCTTCGGTGCTGCCGGAGCCGGACGCTGGAACCTGGACCTCGGCGACGTCGATCCGCTGTTGACGCTCTATCACCACGGTGATGAGCATGCAACTGTCCGTCTTCCCCGCTTCGACAGCGACGTGCCCGGTGTGCTGACTCGCGGTGTGCCGACGAGAACCGTTGCGGGAAAACGGGTTACCACTGTCTTCGATCTGCTGCTGGCTCAGTACGGCGTCCAGCGCGAGGGACTGCCCGGAAGCTGGCCGACTAGTTACGACGATGCGACCGAGCCGTATACGCCTGCTTGGCAGGAGGCCATCACCGGCGTACCCGCCAAGCAAGCGGCACGGATCGCGCGCGAGTTCGCTGACAACGCAATGCGTTCGGGCGGCCGGTCGATGATTCTGATGGGTGCGGGCACCAATCACTGGTTCCACTCCGATCAGATCTATCGCGCGTTCTTCACGCTGACGCTGCTCACCGGCTGCCAGGGGGTGAACGGTGGCGGCTGGGCGCACTACGTGGGGCAGGAGAAGTGCAGGCCGCTGACCGGTTGGTCCACACTGGCTTTCGGGCTGGACTGGCAGCGGTCACCGCGCCAGATGCAGGGCACCGTCTTCTGGTACCTGACCAACGATCAGTGGCGCTACGATCCGTTCACGGCCGAGACCTTCGCCTCGCCATTGAGCACCGGGACGTTCGCCGGACGCACCGCCGCGGACAATATCGCGCTGGCGAGCAGGCTGGGCTGGATGCCGAGTTATCCGACGTTCGACCGCAATCCGCTGGATCTGGCGGACGAAGCCGAGCGCGCGGACGAGCCGGCGGCGGACTACGTGGTGGGCAAGCTGAAATCCGGCGACCTGCGTTTCGCGTGCGAAGATCCGGACGCCCCGGAGAATTTCCCGTGCTGCCTGACGGTGTGGCGGTCCAATCTGCTCGGCTCCTCGGGTAAAGGCAACGAGTACTTCAACAGACATCTGCTCGGTGCGGATTCGAATTTGCAGACCACCGATGTGACCGGTGTGCGGCCGCAGGAGTTGGTGTGGCGGGAGCGGGCGGCGACGGGGAAGCTGGATCTGTTGCTGTCGTTGGACTTCCGGATGACGAGCACGACACTGTTCTCCGATATCGTGCTGCCCGCAGCTACTTGGTATGAGAAGCACGATCTGTCCTCGACCGATATGCATCCGTTCGTGCACGCCTTCTCCCCGGCCATCGCGCCGCCCTGGGAAGCCAAGACCGACTTCGAGGCATTCCACCGCATCGCCCAGGAGGTTTCCCGCCTGGCGGAGCACCATCTCGGCGTGCGCAAGGACATCGTCGCCGTTCCGCTGCAACACGATTCGCCCGACGCGTTGGCGCAGGCCGGTGGGCGGGTGCTGGACTGGAAAGCCGGTGAGTGCGAGCCGATTCCGGGTCAGACGATGCCCAAACTGGTGCTGGTGGAACGGGACTACCCCAAGATCGCGGAGAAGATGGCCGCGCTGGGGCCGTTGGTCGAGACGCTGGGCCTGACCACCAAGGGAATCACCACCTACCCCGAAGCCGAAGTAGCGTATTTGGCCGGGGTGAACGGCGTGGCGAGTTCCGGTGTGGCCCAAGGCCGCCCGCGACTCGCCAAGGATATCCATGCCGCCGAGGCGATTCTGGCATTGTCCGGGACCACGAACGGCAGACTCGCGGTCGAAGGTTTCGAGGCGTTGGAGCGTCGTACCGGTACTGAGTTGGTGGATTTGGCTGCCGAGCATGCGGGGAAGCGGATTAGTTTTGCGGATACGCAGGCGCGTCCGGTGCCGGTGATCACGTCGCCGGAGTGGTCGGGGAGTGAGTCGGGTGGGCGGCGGTATTCGCCGTTCACGATCAATGTGGAGCGGTTGAAGCCGTGGCATACGTTGTCGGGGCGTCAGCATTTCTATTTGGATCATGATTGGATGATCGAGCTGGGTGAGCAGTTGCCGGTGTTCAGGCCGCCGTTGGATATGACGGGGTTGTTCAGTGAGCCCGAGGTCGGTGCGGTGGGGGTGAATGGTGTGACGGTGCGGTATTTGACGCCGCATTCGAAGTGGTCGATCCATTCGGCGTATCAGGACAATTTGCATATGTTGACGTTGTCGCGGGGTGGGCCCTCGATCTGGATGTCGGAGCGGGACGCGGCGAAGATCGGTGTGGCCGATAATGATTGGATCGAGGCGGTCAATCGTAACGGGGTGGTGGTGGCGCGGGCGATCGTGTCGCATCGGATGCCCGAGGGCACGGTGTTCATGTATCACGCGCAGGACCGGGCGGTGGGTGTGCCCCGGATCGAGGATCGTGGCGAGGTCGATGATGCGCGGGGTAAGCGGGGTGGGATCCATAACGCGTTGACCCGGATCATGATCAAGCCGTCGCATTTGATCGGCGGGTATGCCCAGCAGTCGTTCGCGTTGAACTATCACGGCCCGACCGGTAATCAGCGTGACGAGGTCACCACGATCCGGCGCCGTAGCCAGGAAGTGGAGTACTGATATGCGTGTCATGGCACAGCTGGCGATGGTGATGAACCTGGACAAATGTATCGGCTGCCACACCTGTTCGGTGACGTGTAAACAGGCGTGGACCAATCGTGGTGGCACCGAATACATGTGGTTCAACAACGTCGAAACCCGGCCCGGGCAAGGCTATCCCCGCCAATTCCAGAACCAGGACCGGTGGAAAGGCGGCTGGACACTGAACCGGCGCGGCAAACTCACGTTGCGGTCGGGGTCGCGGTTCACCCGCCTGCTCAACCTTTTCGCCAACCCCGACCTGCCCACCGTCGCCGACTATTACGAGCCGTGGAGCTATGACTACGACACTCTGCTCGCGGCCCCGGCGATGGACACCACCCCGGTCGCGCGCCCGAAATCGTTGATCACCGGCGCCGATACGACGATCACGTGGGGCGCGAACTGGGACGACGACCTCGGCTCCGGACCCGAACAAGTCGGAAAAGACCCCCTGCTGGCACGATTGTCCGACCAGGTCAAACTCGAGTTCGAGCAAACCTTCATGTTCTACCTGCCCCGCATCTGTGAACACTGCCTCAACCCCTCGTGCGCGGCGTCGTGCCCGTCAGGGGCGATCTACAAACGCGCCGAAGACGGGATCGTGCTCGTCGATCAGGACAAATGCCGCGGCTGGCGGCAATGCGTCACCGGGTGCCCCTACAAGAAGATCTACTTCAACCACAAAACCGGCAAAGCCGAGAAATGCACCTTCTGCTACCCGCGGGTGGAAGTCGGGATCCCGACCGTGTGCTCGGAAACCTGCGTCGGCCGGTTGCGCTACATCGGCGTCATGCTCTACGACGCCGACAAAGTCGGTGCCGCGGCCGCGGTCACCGACCCCGAAGATCTCTACCCCGCCCAACTCGGGGTCTTCCTCAACCCTCACGACCCCCGCGTCATCACCGAAGCCGAACACGCCGGGATCTCCCCGGAATGGATCCAAGCCGCCCAGGACTCACCGGTCTACAAACTCATCGCCGACTACCAGATCGCGCTGCCCCTGCACCCGGAATACCGCACCATGCCCATGGTCTGGTACATCCCACCCCTCTCACCCGTGGTCGACGTCCTCACCCAAACCGGCCACGACGGGGAAAACCCGCACAACCTCTTCGGCGCCATCGACACCCTGCGCATCCCCCTGCAATACCTCGCCGAACTGTTCACCGCCGGCCAGATCGGACCCGTGCGCGCCGCCCTCCAACGACTCGCCGGGATGCGTGCATTCATGCGCTCGATCAACCTCGGCGAAGAACCAGACCCGGCCATCGCCCCCTCGATCCGGCTCCAACCCGAAGAAATCGAAACCCTCTACCGGCTACTCGCCATCGCCAAATACGAACACCGCTACGTCATCCCCTCCGGCGCCGGATCACAAGCCCACCAACTCGACGCACTCGCCACCGGATGCAGCCTCGACACCGACGGCGGACCCGGCATGACCGCACTCGACACCATGGTCGAAAAGTTCCACCTCACCGACACCAACAACGCTGCACCACAGGAGAAGTCGAAGCGGATCAACCTGCTCGACTGGGACGGATCGAGTACCTCCGGTCTGATGCCCACCGACGTCCACGTGCCGGACGGTGCGGCCCGATGACCATCCTGAAACTGCGCCGCCGTCCCGAACCCGCCGTCGCGATGACCGAACGGGATCGGCACCTGGTGTGGCGGCTGGCCGCGTTGCTGCTGGACTATCCGAGCGACTCACTGCTGGCGATGAAGGATCGATTGGCTTGTGCCGCAGCAGAATTGCCGGGCGACATCGGAACCGGATTGACTCGGTTCCTCGGATACTTACGCGACACAACGCCATTGGCGCTCGCGGCCGCCTACGTCGAGACGTTCGACCTGCGCCGCCGCGCCAGTATGCACCTGACCTACTACGCCTACGGCGATACCCGCAAGCGCGGCATGGCGTTGTTGCGTTTCAAGCACGCCTACCGGCAGGCAGGCGCCGAACTCGCCGACACCGAGCTGCCCGACCACCTGCCGGTGGTCCTGGAATTCGCCGCGACGGTCGACCCGATCGGCGGCGAACGATTGCTCGGCGAGCATGTACCGGTGCTCGAGCTGCTCCGGCTCTCGTTGGCGGACAGCGGTTCTCCGTACGCCGACGTGCTCGCCGCCGTGCTGGCCACGCTGCCGCTGCCGACCACGGCGGACCGGCGGCGGATCGCGGAACTGGCCGCACAGGGTCCACCGGAGGAAGAGGTCGGGCTCGACCCCTTCGCGGCGGACCCGTCGATGTTCGCCGACTCGGAAGGACGCCGATGAACCTGACCCCGCACCTGCCGATCGCGCTGTGGCTGATCCTGCCCTACATCGCGTTCACCTCGTTCGCGCTGGGCCACCTGTGGCGTTATCGGAACGACCAATTCGGCTGGACCACCCGGTCCTCGCAGCTGTACGAGAGCCGGCTGCTCCGGCTCGGCAGCCCGCTGTTCCATTTCGGCATGCTCGGGGTGATCGGCGGCCACGTCATGGGTCTGCTGATCCCGCAATCCTGGACCGACGCGCTCGGCATCCCCGAATACGACTATCACCTGTGCGCCGTGCTGTGCGGGTCGGTGGCCGGACTGGCGGTCCTCGCGGGTGTCGCCATCCTGCTCTACCGTCGCCTCACCGTCCCGGCGGTGCGCAAAGCCACCACCGGCAACGACAAGCTCATGTACGGCCTGCTCGCCGCCGCGCTGATCACCGGCATGCTGAATACCTGGGGCAGCAACGTCTTCTGGGGCGTCTACAACTACCGCGCCACCGTATCCCCTTGGTTCCGTAGCCTTTTCACCCTCGACCCGCGGCCCGACCTGATGGTCGACACCCCGTGGACCTTTCAGCTGCACGGCCTGGTCGTCCTGGTGCTCATCGGCATCTGGCCCTACACCCGGCTGGTGCACATGTTCAGCGCGCCCATCGGCTATCTGACCCGCCCCTACATCGTCTACCGCAGCAAGGCCGCCGAGACGAGCACCAAGAGCAGCTACGCCCGTGCCTGGCGCGCCCCGGTCACGCCCCAGCGCTGGCGCTGATCACGTTTCGGCACAACCGAATTCACCGCAGCGCGGCGACCACCTTCGCGATCCGGCGGGTGCGAGTGTCCTCGCGTTTGGCATCGACGACCGACGTGACGTGTTCGCGGCGGCGCGAATAGGACAGCTCGTCGAAGGCCGCACGCAGGCCGGCGGCGTGCAAGGCGGCGGCGAGGTCGTCCGGCACCTCGACGGTCCGCTCGATGTCGTCGCGCTCGACGGTGACGAGCACGGTGTCACCAGGCCCCTTACCCAGCTGGGTGCGGATCGCTTTCAGCACGCCCAGACACGGTCCCGACCCCATGTCCACGATGGAACCGCGATATTCGATGCCGTCGAAGGTGGCGCGGACCGGGACGCGCCCGCCGCCCAGCGCGGCGGACACTGCCGCGGGGACGGCGACGAACGCACCGCCGCCGAGCGCCGACTCGACCGTTCCCACGAATTCCGCCATGCGGCCAACCTACTCCTGAACAGGGCAGACGAGGCCCGCGCGAGGATCCGCGCGAGCCTCGTCGGCGGCGACCTCAGGCGTTGTCGTAGGCGTCCTGCAGGGTTTTGATGTCCAGCTTGGACATGCTGCGCAGGGCGGTGCCGACCGCGATGGTCTTGGCCGGGTCGTCGCCCGCCAGCAGCTTCGGCAAGGCCGCGGGCACGATCTGCCAGGACAATCCGAAGCGGTCGGTCAGCCAGCCGCACGGGCCCGGCGCGCCGCCCTCGGTGAGGGCGTCCCACAGGCGGTCCACCTCGTCCTGGCTATCCACGATCACCTGCAACGAAGCGGCGTCGGTCAGCGGGTGCCCGGGTCCGCCGTTCATCAGGGTGACGGCGTGCCCGTCGAGGTCGAGGGTGACGACCAACGCCGAACCGTCCGCGTTGCGGGCGACGTCGGTGATCGCCGAGTTCGGCAGCACCGAGGTGTAGTGGGTGGCCGCTTCCTCGGCGGCGTTGTCGAACCAGAAGAAGGTGTTGACGGACATGCTGTGCTCCTTGCGTATCGGTGACTTGCTGTCACCCTCTGGTCGGAGCCGGGTCGCCGCCTTCGACGTATCTCGTCGAAAAACTTCGAAATATTTTCCGGAACGCGTTGAGCTGGCCGTTCAGCGCTGCGGGAGCTGATCGAGGTACGGGCGGACGGCCTTCTCGGCGGCTGCCGGGTAGTCCAAGTCCTGACTCGCGGCGACCGCCCTGGCCAGTTCGGCGAACAGGTCCGCGGTGGCCTGGGCTTGGCGCAGCGGGTCGCCGATCGCGAAGATCGCTTCGACGCGCTGCCACACGCCCGGCGCGGCCCAGTCCCGCATCTTCGTGCCGCCGTGCCAGACGTCGTGTCCGGCGCCGTGGTGTGTCACCGCGTGCCATTCGATCATGGTCAGCAGCAGATCCTTGGTCTCCTGATCCCGGGAGCGCACCACCCACTGATCCCCACGCGCCAAATACCTTGGCAGGTGCGCGATCTCGAACCAGAACTCCGCGCACTGCGCCGTGAACTCCTGCTGATCCGGTAGGTCAACGATCGGGCTCGCCCCGGTCGCCGCGGGTAGCCGCGCCGCGATCCCGTCGCGATCGAACAGCACCTGATAGCCCCGCTCGTGCAGTTCGTCCAGCCCGTCCGCGGCGAATTCGCTCAGCAGATCCACCGGCAGTATCTGGAAGTCCGCCTTCACCCCACCGTCGAAGAACACCAGATGCGCCGGGTTGTCATACGGCCCCTCCAACTCGATGTTCACCCACACCTCCCCCAACTCCCGCACCCACCCGTCATCCCCCGAGTACAGCTCAGGATCCGTCGTGAACACCTCGATGTCATGATCCGACAACGCGTCCACCGCCCCGCCGACCCGCCCCCGCGACCCGGTCCGCAACACCACCCGCACATCCCCCCGCCCCCGAGCCCACTCCACCACCCGCACCACAAACCCGTCATCCATCCCCCGATCGTCCCCCACCCGCACCCCCACAACCACCCGCCAACTGGCTGAACCCCACCCCCACTCCCCGGCAACCCCCACAGACCATCCACACCCTTCACAGGCCTCGCACCCCCTGTGAACCGTACGAACGCTCTGTGCGCCCCGACCTATCTGTCGCTTGGTCCGCAACTACCCAACTTGCCGACCCCGGGATACGGACTACCTCCCGGTGGCTCAGTCCATCAGCCGGCCTCGCGCAGCCGATCGAACCCTACGTTGAGCCGCAGGTACAGGGCCTCGGCAAGGCGCTCCAGCATCGGGATCGTCGGCATCGTGCCGCCCGCCTCGAAGCGAGCGATCGCAGGCTGCTTCAAACCGGCCCGCTCCGCCAGTTCCGCCTGGGTGAGGCCGAGTTCTTCGCGCCGCTCACGGACGGCGGCACCGAGTTCGAATCGAATCCGCGCCGCCTCGTAGCCGGCACCTGCGCCGGGCCGACTCATCACCTCGTCACGAATATCGGTCCAGCTCTTCCGTTCACCCATGGATTTCTTCCTCCTCCACGGTATGTGCCTCAGCAGCACATCGTTTCATCGCCCGCACCGCACGGTCTATCTCGGCGGTCTCACGCATCCGATGCTTGCGAAATACCGTCAGCAGAATGATGCGCCTGCCTGATGCGATCCAGTAGGTGATCCGCACTGCTTCCCGAGATAGATAGAAACGGAGCTCACGCAGCTTTCCGTCCAGTTGCCTGGTGTACGGCTCATCCAGCAGCACTCCCCGCTCCGCTAGAAGGTCGACATAGAAGATCACGGTCTCCTGGTCGTCCTGGCCGAGCGAGTCGAACCACTCGACCACCTCTGGTTCCAGCTCTACCCCTCCCCAATTCATAACACGGATGTTATGTCAGTTCAAGGCCGGCGGCCCCGAAAACGGTGGGACGGTTAGGCGCAGGGTGGGGTGGGGGCGTCTCGGAAGAGGGGGTGGGCGGTGGGTGGGGCGTAGACGACGTCGAGGATCAAGGGGGTGGGGCCTTGGTTGCGGCCGATGTGGACGTTCCAGGCGCCTTCGGGTTCGTAGATGAAATCGCCGGGGTGGTAGGTGGGGCCGGTGCAGTCGGGGCCGGGGTGGGTGAGGGTGCCGGCGCGGATGACACCGAAGACGGGGCCGTCGTGGTAGTGCCACCCGGTGGAACCGCCTGGGGCGATGGTGATTTCGCGCACCACGAGATCGGTGCCCGCGACGAACGGGAGCAGGCCCGCGGGGATCTGGGCTTGGGCGAGGGTGACGGCGGTGATGTCGGTGCCCGGGGTGGCGTTGGCGGTGACGCCGCCGCACACGGCCGCGCCGAGCACGAGCGCCGCGCCGACCACGCGCAGGAATGGCCTCATCGCCGGAGCGTAACCGGGACGGCAACGATTGCGGAATGCGATTTGTCGTGATTGTCGGAAAGGCGCTGAAGGTGGTGAAGGGAAAGTTCACGAATTGTTCGCGCGACGCCTGCGGTGTCGAGTTGCCCGCGACGGGCGGGCCGTACAGCATGATGCGAATGCCGTCGCATCCGCTGAACCCCGCAGGCGATATTCCGGATACCGGAATCCCGGCCGAGCTTTCCGCCGAAATGACCATGGCCGAACAGCATGATTGGCACCGGGAGTATCTGCGACGTCATCCGGTGTCGCGGCGCAATATCCTGCGCGGCGCCGCGGCGGCGGCCGCCGTCGCCGCGGTGGGCGGCTCCCCGTTCGGTAAGCGCGCCTACGCGCAGGACGCGCAACTGGCGGTCGGTGGGCGCCACGTCGGCTTCGGGCCGGACGCGGCGAGTCAGCTGCGTTTCGCGGGTCAGCTGTCCCGGCGACCGGCGGGGACCAAGGTTTTTCTCGATCACGGCCCGACTCCCGCGCTCGGCGCGACGGTGGAGGCCGAGGTGCGCAACCTGCTCACTCAGGTGCCGCGCAGCGACGGCGGCGTGCTCGCGGCCGAACAGTTCTACGCGCACGCGCCGGTGGACGGCCTGCCCGGCCGGTTGCCGCATTTCTACCGCTGGCGCACCTCGGACGGGTTCGCCGGTGATATCCGGGCCGCTGCCCCGGCGATGCCGACCGCGCGCGCGGCGCTGGTGCCGTTCCGGTTCACCATGATGGGCGATCAGGGCACCGACGAAACCCCGGCGCAGCCACCGGGCGTCGCGCCCGGCGATTATGACGACAAATACTACAAAGCGGACAATGATCCGTCGGCTCCGCACGCAACCAATGTGTTGCGCCAAATCGCCGCCGCCGAACCGGATTTCCATATCCTGGCCGGCGATATCGCCTATGCCGATCCTTCCGGTGCGGGCAAACCGAACCAATTCGTTCCGCACGGCGGCAAACTCGCGTCCGGCTTCGACAAGTTCAATCCGTATGTCTGGGACGTGTACTTCGGCGCGATCGAGAACAGCGCGGCGCAGACGCCGTGGATGTTCGCCACCGGCAACCACGACATGGAGGCGACCTACGGCGCGCTCGGCTACGGCGGGCACGCGGCGCGGCTCGACTTCCCCGGAAACGGGCCCGCCGGTTGTCCTTCGGCGTATTCGTTCACCTACGGCAATGTCGCGGTGCTCTCGCTGGACGCCAACGACATCTCCTATGAGATCCGCGCCAACACCGGGTATTCCGGTGGGGCGCAGACGAGTTGGGTGGAGCGCACGCTGGCCGCCTATCGGGCCGATCCCGAGATCGATTTCCTGGTCTGCTTCTTCCACCACTGCGCCTATTCGACGACCGAGGCGCACGCCAGCGACGGCGGCGTCCGCGACGCCTGGGTCGCGCTGTTCGACCGATACCAGGTGGATCTGGTGCTGCAGGGGCACAATCACGTCTTCGAACGCACCGACCCGATCCGCGGCAATGCCGCGACGAAGGTGGCGGGCGACAACTCGATCGTCTATCCGGAATCGGACGGCACCGTCTACTACACGGTCGGCGGCGGTGGCCGTCCCCGCTACGAATTCCAGCCCGGATCGCAGGAGTCCTACCGCGGCAACGAGTTACCGGACACGACGGTGCCGAACAGTTACGTGTGGGTGCCGGGCGGCGGCAAGCGGGCGGAAGCGGCGCCGTGGTCGCGGGTGCGGTTCCGCAACTACTCGTTCCTGCGCGTCGATGTGCGACCCGGCCTCTTCGCCAGCGAAATGGACGTGGTGGCGGTCGACGAGTACGGCCGCGAATTCGACAAGCTCACCTACCGCCGGCAAGTCCGCGGCTAGTGCCCGGCTTCTGCTTCGGCGGCAGCGACCGCGCGTAACCGACACCGCGCTCGACCCATTCGCGCAGCACCGCGTCGTCGTCGGCCGCCTCGGCGGTGACGCGCAACCAGCCGACCATCTCGCGCCCGCCCATCACCATCGGCCGCACGATGTCCCGGGCGAGCAGGTCGTCGTGCTCGCGCGGGTCGACCCGGACCAGCAGCCCGCCCTGCCCGCTGGCCGCCACCGCCATATGGCCGCCGATCAGGAAGGCCAAGCCACCGAACATCTTTCGTTCCGAGAGCTGCGGCCCCGGGGTGATCATCAGCCGGATGCGGTCGGCCAATTCCTCGTCATACGCCATGGCGGCATTGTCTCCCCGGGCACCGACAGGTTCTGGTCAAGCACCGATGGCCGCGGCGAACAGCGGCCAGGACAGGTGCACGTCGTCCTGCCAGTAGGTCCAGGCGTGCGTGCCCGCCGGACGCAGGTTCGCGGTGACCGGGATGCCGAGCTGCTGCAGCCGATCCACGAACGGCCGGGTGCAGCCGCCGACGACGGTCTCCATCACACCGCCGACCAGGACCCGATCGATCAGCCGAACCGGATTCCCGTCGACCCCGGTGTCGCTGATGTTGTCGTGCTCGCCGGGCGCACCGGTGCCCGAGGAGACGTACAGTGCCACCCCGCGCAGGCGTTCGGCCTGCACCGTCGGATCGTGCGCGAGCCACGCCGGATTGTCCGGCGCGCCCCACATGTTCGCCGCGTTCGCGCCGAACACCGCGAGTTGCGAGGTGACCAGCGCCTGCGCCCCGGCGTCGCTGGTGCGCGGGCAGCCGCTGTAGGCCCCGACCGCCTGGTACATGCCGGGCGCGCCGATCGCCAGATTCAGCGCGGAGGTGGCCGACATGGAAAGTCCCGCAACGGCATTGCGCCCCGTCATGGCGAATCGCGATTCCAGCAGCGGCGGCAGTTCCCTGGTCAGGAAGGTGGTCCACTGATTGCGGCCGAGCGCGGGATCGTCCTGCAGCCAGTCGGTGTAGAAGCTGGCCCGCCCGCCGATCGGCACGATCACGTTGACGTTCTTGTCCGCGAAGAAGTCCGCGACGTCGGTGCGGCGCATCCACGGCCCGCCGTCCTCGCCGCCGTCGACGGCATTGAGCAGATACAGCGCGGGGGCGCCCGCGCCGGGATGCGACATCCACAGGGTGATCGGCTTGTTCATCGCGGCGGAATGCACGACCACCTCTAGTTGCCGCCCGCCGAGCGGCCGCACATCGAGGATGCGGGAATCGGGATCGGCGCCCGCCGTCACGGCCGGGACGATCGCGGCGAGCAGCACGAGCAGGGAAACCAGGCAACGCATCAGCCGGCGCATGATGTCGAGTATCTATCAGGCCGATGGCGACCCGTGGCATTCAGCGGGCGTGTTCGTCCGGCGAGTGAACACGCAGGTCGGTGATGCCATCGTCGGCGACCCCGGTCCGTTGCAGCCGTTCGGCTATCGACCAGCGAAGACGGCGCGGCAGATCGGGCGCCACCTGGGTCAGGTAGGCGTACAGCCATTCGGTGCGTCCGACGAGAAACGGGAAGTCGGTGTTCATCATCTTGCGGATCACCAGCATCGGCAGCGGCGCGTCGAGCGGGCGGAAGTCCTTGTTCCACAACCCGGATACGCCGCAGCCCGGATAGAACTGGCCGAGCATCAGCCCGTCGGCCACCACGGCGGTCTTGCGCGCCCGATGCACCGCGTCGACCGGGCCGTACCGGGTGAGGTCGGGGAACAGCGTGATGGCTGCCAGCATGCCGGCGTCGCGCCCCGCGGCGGTGCGCAGCGCGCGATAGATCTCGAAGGCGTCGTCCACCGCGGCGGTCATGGTGTCGACGGCCGGTTGCGGGCCGGGCAGGACGGCGACCCACAGGCTGTGATGCGTCATCGTATGGCGCACAAAGGGACACACCGGGCCGTCGCGGCCGAGGGCGGGATCCGGACGGGCCAATCGGTCGGCGAGATACCGTAACAG
Organism: Nocardia vulneris; assembly: GCF_001613425.1. GTDB lineage: Bacteria > Actinomycetota > Actinomycetes > Mycobacteriales > Mycobacteriaceae > Nocardia > Nocardia vulneris. Next base: position 25,066 of record NZ_BDCI01000020.1, read on the forward strand.
TGTGCCCGCGTGCGGGTTTCGCTCCGCCCAAGCCGCCGGGTCGTCGTAGACATTGCACCATTCGAGGCCGGTACGCGGCCCCACGTGGGTACGTGGGCTCACGACCGATCCTCGCCGGGCGTGGCGAAACCACCTGTGCGCGTCCCGATATACACGCGGCTCACTGTTCCCGCGCCGCCGTCACGGATACCGCCGTGCGTTCGAGGTGGCGGGCCAGGATCGGTCCGATCACGGCGACGACGTCGGAATTGGTGAGCTGAGCGTGCGTCGCCGCCACCGGATGTTCGATGAGCTCGCCCGTGACGTAGGGCCGCCACATCTCGGCGCCGAACAGCTCGGTCATCCCGCGGGTCGCCGAAAAATACAGCAGGTCACCGTCGTACACGCCGGGGCGGTAGCCGTGCGCGAGAGCCACACCGTCCACGTAACCGCGGTGCAGCCGCTCGAGCTGGAGTGCGGACAGACCGGTGCCGAACGACGCACCCGCGCGCGCCAATTCGGCGGCGGCCTCGTCGGCACTCAGCTCCGGGGCGGCGTCGGCGTCCAGCGGTTCGTCACCGAGCAAGTGGGTCAACAGGTCTCGCATCCGGGGCACCGGCGGCGGCGCGGCACCGTCGGGAACGACGACGCTGTCCAGCATCGCCAGCGCACCGACGGCGGCGCCGCGCGCCCGCAGCCGCACCGCGATCGCGTGCGCGATCTGCCCGCCGAGCGACCAGCCCAGCAGGTGGTATGGGCCCTCGGGTTGGGCGCGAACCATCGTCGCGACATAACTGTCGGCGAGTTCGTCAATGGTGCCGATGGTCTCGCCCTGTCCGGTCAGCGTCGGCGCCTGCAGCCCGTACACCGGCCGGTCGGTGATGTAGCGGGCCAGCCCGGCATAGCACCAGGCCAGCGGCACCGCGGAATGCACGCAGAACAGCGGTGGCCGAGTGCCGTTGCCGCGCAGGGCGAGTAGCACGCCGAGCGCGTCGTCCGCGGTGTCCGCGCCGTCGTAGCCCGCGATGCGCGCCGCGAGCGCGCCGACCGTCGGCGTGGTGTACAGCCAGCGCACGGTGACCGGAACGCCGGTGGCGGTCGCCAGTTCGGCGGAAACCGCCACGCCCAGCAGGGAATTCCCGCCCAGTTCGAAGAAGTCGTCCACCAGGCCGACCCGCGACTGCCCGGTCGCCCGCTCGAGCTGCGCGGCGACCAACCGCTCGGTGTCGGTCTCGGGCGCGACGTAGGGACGCGGCGCGGCCACCGGGGCCGGCAGCGCGCCGCGATCCAGTTTCCCGTTGCCCGACACCGGCAATCGGTCGAGTTCGACGAGCGCCGCGGGCACCAGCGCCGCGGGCAGGGTGCCGCGTAGTCGGCGCGCGGTCGTCACCGGATCGAATCGCGCGCCCGGTGCGGTCACCACATAGGCGACCAGGCGCGCCTCGGCTCGGCCCGCGTCGGCGACAGTCACCACGGCTTGCGCGATCTCGGGGCCCGCGAGCAGGGCCGATTCGATCTCGGCGGGCTCGATCCGCCGCCCGCGCACCTCCACCTGCCCGTCCACCCGGCCGAGGAATTCGAAGGCGCCGTCGGGGCTCGCGCTGACCAGATCGCCGGTGCGATACAGCCGTTGGCCGATGCCGAACGGGTCGGCGATGAACCGCACCGCGGTGCCCGCCGGATCTCGGAGATAGCCGTCGGCGACCCCGATACCGCCGAGGTACAGCTCGCCCCGCGCGCCGGGCGGCACCCGGACCAGCCGCGCATCGAACACCACCGCGAGCACTCCCGGCAGCGCCGCACCGATCGATACCGGTTCGCCCGGACGCATCGCCGCGGTTTGCGTTGCCATGACGGTGGTTTCGGTCGGCCCGTAACCGTTGAACAGGCGCACGTGCGGCGCCCATTCGCGGACCAGCTCCGGTGGGCACGCTTCACCGCCGACCACCACGGCACGCAGCCCCGGCACCGCGGTCGGCGACAAGGTCGCGAGCACCGCGGGCGTGGTGAGGAAGTGGGTGGCGCCGCTGTGCTCGAGCAGCCGGGCGAGCGCACCGCCCGCGACCACGGCGGGCGATGCCACCACCAGCCGGGCGCCTGCCGCGAAACAGCTCAGCAGCTCGAGCAGGTGCGCGTCGAACGACGGCGCGTGCGCGTGCAACACCACCGAATCCTGTGCCACCCCATAGTGTCCGAGGATGTAGTCGGTCAGCGAGCCGAGACCGCGGTGGGTGACCAGCACCCCTTTCGGCACTCCGGTCGTGCCCGAGGTGTAGATCAGATAGGCGGGGTGGTCCGGCCGTAGCGAGCGCGGCCGCTCGGCATCGTCGATCGGTGTCCCCGCGCGGCGCACCACCTGGGTCACCGCACGGACATCGTCGAGCAGCTGCCATTGCACGCTGCATCGGTGCGCGCCCACCAGCTCCCCGGTGTCGCAGGGCAGCAGCTTGCGCACCGCGGTGACCGTAAGCCCTTGGCGCGCGCCGGAATCCGCGATCACCGCGGCGATCCGCGCGGGCGGGTCGGCCGGGTCGATCGGGACGAAGCAGGCGCCGGATCTGGCGACGGCCCACAGCGCGAGCACCGACTCCAGCGAGCGCGGCACGGCCACGACGACGAACTCACCGGGCCGCGCCCCGGCCGCCATCAGCTGCCGGGCCCACCGCGCCGAGCGTTCGTCGAGTTCGCGATAGGTCATGCTGCGCGTGCCGTCCTGCACCGCGACGGCGTCCGGCACCAGGCCCGCCCGCAGCAGATCGGGCAGCAGCCGGATCGGGCCGCTCGGCTCGATGGCCACCGGCGCGGGCGGCGCGAGATCCAAGGCCGGTGTGGGGCAGTCGGTTCCGGCGGCCAGGAAGCGCGCGAAGTAGTCCAGGAACATGCGGTGCTGCCAGGCCACCAGGTCGTGCCGGTAGCGCGCCGGGTTGGCGTGGAAATCGATGCTCACCGAGCGCTCGTCCGGACCGGCCTGGTAGCCGTTGACGAGCAGGTCTTCCACCGGCCCGAGCGACAGCAGCCGCGCCTGCCCGGTCAGCGCGCCGAGACTGAGCGGCTCGGTGAATCCGAGCACGTTGACCACCGGACCGAAGCCGCCGCGTTCGACGTGCTGCTGCCCGCGGTCGCGCTGCATGTCCTCGTAGCGGTACCGCTGATGCCGCAGCGCACCGATCACACGCGAGCGCACCTGCGCGATCACCGTGCCGACCGTCGCGGTGTCCAGGCCGGACAACCGCAGCGGCACCACGTTCGACAGCGACCCCGCCGACCGGCGCAGCGCCGCGGTCGGGCGCGCGGTGACCGGCAGCGTGAGGGTGACCTCGGCGCGCCCGGTCATCCGCGCCAGATAACAGGCGAACGCCGCGACCGCGAGTTCCGGGAAGGTGGCGCCGTGCGCGGCACGTGCGGCGGCGAGCAGTTCGGCCGTCGCGGCGTCCAGCGTCGCGCTCACCCGGTGCGGTCGCGGCTCGGGCGCGGCGGGACGACCGGCCAGGCCGACCGGTTCGGTGAGCGTGTGCAGCTGCTCGCGCCAATAGTCCCGGTCCGCCCCGGCGCGCGCCGAATCCTGGTATCTGCGTTCGTCTTCCAGCAGCTCCGGCACGGTCAGCGCCCGCGCGGCAGCTGATTGGGGCACCTTCGACGACGTCAGCGAACTACTCACCGCCGCAACGTTTTCCATCGTCATACTGGCGTAGGAGCCGGTGCGCGGTGCACTGTCGGGCACGGCACGCGCCGACCGGCGCAGCACCCGGGTGGGCGAGCGGCGGCGACCGGCACCGGCGGACCCACCGGTTTCGGTCACGCAGTCGTTCACGGCGTCGAGCCGGTGCGCCGCAACGACTTCCGCGCGGTAGAGCTCACCGGTGCGCCGCAGCACCGCTGCCGCGCCCACCCCGTCCAGCACGATGTGATGGCTGCGCAGATACAGCAGGTGATGGTCCGGTCCCACCTGGAACACCGTGGCGACGGTGAGCGGATCGGTGAGCGGATCGAGCGGTGCGGTGTAGTCGCGCTCCATCAGCTCCAGGGCCGCGGCCATCGGGTCGGCCTGGTCGGTCAACCGCATCCGCCGGATCGGCAGCTCCGCCGCGGCGGGCACGTACTGGCGCGGATATCCGTCGACCACCCGGAAACGCAGGTGCGGCGACTGCAGTTCGTGGGCCGCGCGCCGGGCGCAGCGCGACATCAGGCCGATCTCCAGCGGACCGGACAGGTCCAGGTACATCGCGACCGTGATCGGCACCCCCGGATGCAACTGCTGGGCCACCCACCAGCGCAGCTGCGCCGTCGACAGCGGGTACATCGGCTGCGCCGTGGCGTCGGCTCCGGTCAACACGCCTCCCTGCGATTCGGAAAGCCACCGCTGAATCGTCCAGGGGCAAACTTACGGCATCCAGGCGTGAACCCTCCGTAATTTCAGCACAATCGGCGCGTGCACAGGCGGCTACCTGCCCAGATGGGACGATCCCGCCCATCGGCTCACCATCGGAGCCCGACACCGACCGACGGACGAGCACACCCGGCGCTATACGAAGAAGCCACCGACGCTGTCAGCGCACGCGCGCCCGCACCAGTTCCCGCGCGGCGACGCGATACCGGTCGGCGATGAGCCGGACCACGGCGGGATGGACCCCGATGGGTTCGGCCACGCCGTCGGCCCCGGCGCCGTGCAGACGCTGGTGGAACAGCCCGTGCGCCAGCAGATAGGACGCGACGAAAACCCGCTCGGCACCGGAAGCACGCAGCGCGGCAACGACATCCGCGACGCGCGGGGCGCCGGTGGCGATATAGCCGAGGCGGACCGGCGAGTCCAGCCGCTCGGCCAGCATCGCGGCGGCGCGGCGGACATCCTGGCGCGCACGGGGATCCGAGGAACCCGCGGCGGCGAACACGACCGCGTCCCCGGGCCGCCAGCCCGCGGCGCGCAGCCGCATGGTCATGATCCGGGCCAGCGCCGGGTCCGGCCCCATGGCCGGGGTGATCGCCACCGCGCCGTGACCGCTGTCGGCCACCTCCCGCGGCACATCCTGATAGACGTGGTACCCGGAGGCGAGGAAGGCCGGAACGACCACGGCGGGAACGGATTCCCCCGCCGGGCCGGTCAGGTCGCGCAGCACCTCGGCCGGTGCGGGGCCGAGCACATCGACGAAGGCCGTCCGCACTGCGGGCACGGCTGCCTGCTGCGGTCCGGGAACGAGGGGAAGTGGTTCCCGGGCCGCAGCGGCATCGGCGTCGCGCCCCGAAACCGCGACGCCGAGTTCGTTGCCGACCGCTTCGGCCAGCGCGGCGATCATCTCGACGCCGCGTGCGCTCCTGGTGCCGTGCGCGACGAGCACCAGCGCGGGGGCGCTCACCACGCCCCCATGGTCTGGGCGTGCCGCAGCGGGGTGCCGAAACCGGGCAGCTGCGGCCCGCCGAGTTCGGGCCGCGGGTTGTTGTCGACGCATTCGGCCGCGTCCATGGCCAGCCGGTAGCCGCGCTTGACCACGGTCTGGATCGCCTTCGGCGCGCCGAGTCCGGCGCGCAACCGGGCGATCGCGGTTTCCACCGCGTGCGTGTCGTCGCCGCCGCCGGGCAGCGCCGCGAGCAGGTGCTCCCGGGAGACCACCCGGCCGGGCTGCCTGGCCAGCGACCGCATCAGCGCCATCGGCGCGGGCGCCAGCTGGCGCACCGCACCGTCGACCACCACGCAGCCGCCGCGCACGCTCAGCGTGTGACCCGCGGCGTAGATCCGGTTGGCCCGGCGCGGCAGTTCCTCGGCGACGTGCCGCGCCAGCGCACCGAGGCGGGCCCGCCCCGGCATCGAGGTCGGCACGCCCAGCTCTTCCAGCGGCGCCGCGGTGATCGGCCCGACGCAGGCGGCCAGCACCCGGCCACGCAGCGCGTACAACAGCCCGTCGAGCAGTCCGGTTTCCTTGGCGCGCATCAACATCGACGCGACGGCGGGTGCGCTGGTGAACGTGACGCAGTCCAGGCTGGAGGTGACAATGGCCTCGATCAGCTGATCCATCGGCTGCTGATCCTGCGGCGGCTCCCAGCGATACACCGGCACCGGCACGACATCCGCACCGGCGCAACGCAATACCTCACAGAAGTCGGGCACCGGCTCCCACTCGGTGGTCGCACCGTGCAGCTGCACCGCGATCCGCACCCCGTCCACACCCTCGGCGAGCAGATGATCGAGCACCTCGGCCGAGGACTCGGACGCGGGCGACCACTCCTCGCGCAATTCGGCCGCGCGGATGGCGCCCTTGGCCTTCGGGCCGCGCGCCAGCACCCGGGTGGACGCGAGCGTGCTCCGCAGTTGCTCCGCGATGCCCCAGCCCTCGGCCGCCTCCATCCAGCCGCGGAAGCCGATGCCGGTGGTGGCGACCACGATCTGCGGGGGATCGACGACCAGCTGGCGAGTCACCCGCTCCAGTTCGTCGTCGTCGGCGAGCGGAATGATGCGAATGGCGGGTGCGAACACCACGCCGGCGCCCCGGCGGACCAGCAGGGTGGCGAACTCGTCGGCGCGTCGCGCCGCCGTGATGCCGATGGTGAATCCCGCGAGACAGGCGCTTGCGTCGGCAGTCGGCCCGCCCGTCGCCCGGTCACCGCCCCCCATCGAGTCGCTTCGCGATGCTGTGCTCATTGGTTCATCCGTCCGAGGAAGCGAGCTCGGCAACCACCGGCTCGTTGGAAATCGACACGATGCCGTCGGTCACGCTCACCGCGTATACCGGCAGCATTGCCGATTCGTCGTCCAGGCAGCGCCCGTCGACCAGTGAGAAGGCCTGCTTGAGCAGGGGCGACGCGACGACGGGCACGCCGCCGCGGTCGCCGACGATCCCGCGCGACATGACCGCCGCGCGTCCGAACGGATCAATGTTGCCCACGGCGTAGAGCATGCCGTCGGGCAGCAGGAACAGGGCGGCCTGACGGCCACCTTTCAGCAACACCGCGACGCCGCGGCCGGGGATCAGGTAGTCGAGCCGGCATGCCGGTGTCCAGCCGGTGGCGGTAGCAGCGGCAATGCCGGGGGTATCGATCACGGTCATCGGTGTCATCCTCCAAACGCCTTACTCATTGGTACCGGCGTCCTGTTTCTATGGGGTTAAGCCGTCATTTCCCGCGCGTAGCGACCGGAATATCCGGCATACCGAGTAACACCGGCACCTTCCGTTCGCCGCTTTCGTCGAAGGAGATGGTCGGATCGGCCTCGTCCGGGGCGTTCACGAAGGAGACGAACCGGGAGAGCTTTTCCTCGTCCTCGAGCACCGCGGCCCATTCGTCGCGGTAGCCGTCGATGTGCTGGGCCATGGTCGCCTCCAGCTCGTCGGCGATACCGAGGCTGTCCTCGCAGACCACCTGCTTGACGTAGTCGATGCCGCCCTCGAGCGCCTCCTGCCACGGCGCGGTGCGCTGCAACCGGTCCGCGGTGCGGACGTAGAACATCAGGTACCGGTCGATGTACTTGATCAGCGTCTCGTCGTCGAGTTCACCGGCGAGCAGCACCGCGTGCTTGGGCGTGAGACCGCCGTTGCCGCCGACATAGAGGTTCCAGCCGTTCTCGGTGGCGATCACACCGACGTCCTTGCCGCGGGCCTCGGCGCACTCGCGGGCACAGCCGGACACCCCCAGCTTCAGCTTGTGCGGGGAACGCAGTCCGCGATACCGCTTTTCGAGCAGCACCGCCATGCCGACCGAGTCCTGCTGACCGTAGCGGCACCAGGTGGAGCCGACGCAGCTCTTCACCGTGCGCAGCGACTTGCCGTAGGCGTGCCCGGATTCCATGCCGACATCGACCAACCGCTGCCAGATCAGCGGCAGCTGCTCGACGCGCGCGCCGAACAGGTCGATCCGCTGACCGCCGGTGACCTTGACGTACAGGTCGAAATCCTTGGCGATCTGGCCGATGGTGATGAGCTGATCCGCGGTCACCTCGCCGCCCGGCATCCGCGGCACCACCGAGTAGGTGCCGTTCTTCTGCAGGTTGGCCAGGAAGTGGTCGTTGGTGTCCTGCAGACCCGCCTGCTCGCCGTCCAGGATGTGCTCGCTCGACGTCGAGGCGAGGATGGAGGCGACCGTCGGCTTGCAGATATCGCAGCCGGATCCCTTGCCGTACTTGGTGATCAGACCCGAGAACGTGCGAATACCGGTGACCTGGACGATCTGGAACAGCTCGGAACGGGACTGCTCGAAGTGCTCGCACAGCGCCTTGGACATCTCCACGCCGGACTGCTCGAGCAGCTTCTTGATCATGGGCACACAACCGCCGCACGACGTGCCGGCGGAGGTGCACTTCTTGACTCCGGCGATATCGCACGCGCCTTCGCCGATGGCGCCGCAGATATCGCCCTTCGACACGTTGTTGCACGAGCAGATCTGGGCATCGTCCGGCAGCGCATCGGCGCTCAGTTCCGCGCCCGCGGGCGAGATCAGCGCGGCGGGCTCGGCCGGCAGCGGACGACCCACCAGCGGGCGCAGCGACGCATAGGCCGTCGCGTCGCCGACCAGGATGCCGCCGAGCAGGATCTGCGCGTCGTCGGACACGACGAGCTTGGCGTAGGTGCCCTTCGCGGCGTCGTGCAGCACGACCGACAGCGCGCCCTCGGTGCTGGCGTGCGCGTCGCCGAAGCTGGCCACGTCGACCCCGAGCAGTTTCAGCTTGGTCGACATGTCCGCGCCGGGGAATTCGCCCGCGCCGCCGAGCAGGCGGTCCGCCACGATCTCGGCGGTGGTGTAGCCGGGCGCGACCAGGCCGTAGCAGGTGCCCTCGACCGCGGCGCATTCGCCGACGGCCCAGATGTTCGGATCGGAGGTCTGCAGGCCTAGGTCGGTGATAATGCCGCCGCGGGGGCCGACCGTCAGGCCGCTGTCGCGGGCGATCTGATCCCGCGGGCGCACGCCGGCGGAGAACACGACCAGCGCGGCCTCGATCACCGACTCGTCGGACAGCGCGACCCGCACGCCCTGGTCGGCGGCCTCGATCGAGGACGTGCCGACACCGGTGTGCACGGCCAGGCCGAGATCGGTGACCAGGCGCTCCAGGATCGCGCCGCCGCCCTCGTCGATCTGCGCGGGCATCAGCCGGTCGTTGTACTCGATCACGTGCGGCGTGAGGCCGAGCAGCCGCAGCGCATTCGCGGCCTCGAGGCCGAGCAGACCGCCGCCGACCACCACACCGACCGCGCCGGGCCCGGCGGCCTCGGCGGCGGCCCGGATGCCGTCCAGGTCGTCGAGGGTGCGATAGACGAAGCACTCGGGCAGGTCGTGCCCGGGGACCGGCGGCACGAACGGGTACGAGCCGGTGGCCAGCACCAGCGCGTCGTAGGAGAGGGTCTCCCCCGTCGACGTGGTGACCTTGCGGGCGTCGCGGTCGATGCTCTCGGCGCGCTGGCCGAGGCGCAGCTCGACCAGCGCGTCGCCGGCGTACTCGTTGCCGGGCAGTGCCAGCTCCGCCGCGTCCCACCGGCCGACATAGGAGGACAGGCCGACGCGGTCGTAGGCGGGCAGCCGCTCCTCGCTCAGCACCACGACCTGCCACTGCCCCGCCTCGTCCCGCGCACGCAACGCCTCGACGAACCGGTGCCCGACCATGCCGTGGCCGACGACGACGGCGGTCTTGCGTGCGGACGGTTCGAATGGGTGATTCATCGGGGTGCTCAAGAAGGGCCTCCAAAGATCCGGTTGGCCCAACGGTAGGAAACGGGTATTGCCGCAATGCTGCGCGAAATGACCGGCGCATCAACGGTTGCTCACGGTTATCCGAATCCGGGCGTGAGTTCGCCCGTAAGTTACGCCCATGTGACAGAGCGGTTTCCGGAGATCACCGGGACCCCACCACGGGCCCGTCCCGAAGGAGAGTCGCCCTCCGAGCATCCCCTGCCCCACTACGCGCCGCAACCCGGCCGACAACAACTTGTCAGCCGGGTTGCGGGGTCTGCCGGGGGTGCGGCGGGATCAGCTCCAGGTGTCCTCGAGCATGCGCGGCTTGCAGGCTTGCCACGCGCCGGCCAGCAGGACCAGGACGGCGACGGTGAGCAGCGCGAAGGGCGCGAGCCAGCCGTCGGTGGCCGAGTGCAGCACGCCGAACAGCACCGGGCCGACGCAGGCCACCGCGTAACCGACGCCCTGGGTGAAGCCGGACAGCGCCGACGAGCCGCCCGGGGTGTTGGTGCGCATGTTGATCAGGGTCAGTGCCATCGGGAAGGTGCTCGGGCCGAGGCCGAGCAGGATCACCCACAGGATCGGCACGCTCATCGGCGCGACGAGCAGCCCGACGAACGAGGCCAGGAAGAACCCACCGCACGCGACCACGACCAGGAAGGGATTGCGGAAGCGCGCGACCACGGTCGGCGCGGTGAGCGCGGCGAACAGGCCGACCAGACCGAACACACCCAGCATGCTGCCCGCGAAACTGGCGCTGGCGCCGGCGTCGGTGAGGATCTTGGGCAGCCAGGTGAACATCGCGTAGGTGATCAGTGAGGTCATGCCGAACATGCCGGCCATGCCCCAGGCCAGCGGGGAGCGCCAGACCCGGCCGGTGCGCGGCGCCTCGGCAGGCAGGGCGGTGGTGTCCGCGACGTCGCGGCCGCGACGGTCACGCAGCACACCGATCCAGGGCAGCGCCGCGGCGAAACCGAGGGCGGCCCACAGGCCGAGCGAGATCCGCCAGCCGAACGCGTCGGCGACCGGGACCGCGACGAACGCCGGCACCACGGTGCCGATCTGCACCATCATGATGTACAGCGAGCTAACCACCGCGAGCCGATCCGAGAAGTACCGCTTCACCAGCGGCGGGATCACCACGTTGCCGATGCCCATACCGGCCAGGGCCAGCGCGGAGAACACCAGCAGTTCGGCGGTGCCGGAGAGCAGGACCCGGACCAGCATGCCGGTGCCGGCCATCAGCATCGCGGTCAGCGCGGTCCGTTCCAGGCCGATCCGCTGCACCAGGACGGGGGTCAGCAAACCCGAGAGCGCGAACATCGCGGTCGGGATCATGCCGAAGACGCCGACCACGGCGGTGCCGTAGCCCACGTCGGCGCCGATCCGTTCGGCCAGGGGGCTGAACGCCGTCACCGCGACACGCAGCACGAGCGCCGACATCACGATGGCAGCCAGAACGAGTAGACGCCCCTCCGTCAGGGCCCGCCGACGCTGCTCGACCAGCGCGGATTCGGTTCGGGTCGGAGTTTTCTGGAGGGTTGCAGTCACCGCGAAATCATAGGATGACCGGATGATAGGAGGCAACGATTTGTGATGAGCGGTACTCTGAGTCAGTGCAACCAGTCCGGCGCACCAGCCTCATTGCCCAGGTCACCGAGCAGCTGCGTGCCGAAATCCGTTCCAGCCGTTGGCCGATCGGCTCACGCATCCCCACCGAACCGGAGCTCACCGAGCTCACCGGGACGGGTCGAAACACCGTGCGCGAGGCCGTTCAAGCCCTCGTCCACGCGGGGATGCTCGAGCGACGCCAAGGTTCGGGAACCTATGTGATCGCATCCTCCGACCTCGGCGGCACTTTAGGCAAGTACTTTGCCGACGCCGAGGAGCGCGATGTGCTCGAGCTCCGCCTGGCGCTCGACACCACCGCCGCCGCGCTGGCCGCCCGCCGCCGCGACGACAGTGATATCGCCAACCTCCTGCAGTTGCTCGCCGAACGCGACAAAGCCTGGCACGACGACAGCCCGGCCGCGATCGAGTCCGACGTGGAACTGCACCGGGCGATCGTCGTGGCCAGCCATAACGCGGTGTACCTGGAGTTCTACGACTCGCTGCTCCCGATCATCGAACAGGTGATCCGAGCACGGACGTTGAAATCCGACGACTCCTACCCCGAAGAGCACGCCGAATTGGTGCACGCGGTGATCGACGGCGATCCCGAACGCGCCTCCTCGGCCGCGAGTTGCTTTCTGAACTCGCTGATCGCGGAGTACCCGGACGCCATCGATAACACCGATATCGCGGATAACACCGATATCGCGCGCGACGAACCCACCGGATAGTCGACTCACCACGCCCTGGCTCCCGCTGTGAGCCGGAATTGCCTGGAACGTCACGCACAGCCACGGTGCCGCAACACCCGGCCCCTACGTTGTGACGGGATAAGCCAGGCAACTCGACGCCACCCGCGGCAGTGCCGCCGCGCGGGCGGCCGGTCGAGCGCATATGAGAGGAAGCCGATGACTGCGACCGCAGCCGCCACCGGCACCGAATCCGACACCTTCCAGCATCAGACCAGGGGCCGCTGGCTACCGACCTGGGAGCCGGACAACCAGAAGTTCTGGGAGTCGGGCGGGGCGCGCACCGCGCGCAAGAACCTGATCTTCTCGGTATTCGCCGAGAACCTCGGCTTCAGCGTCTGGGTCATCTGGGGCACCGTGGTGACCAGCATGGGCGCGGCCGGCTTCGGCTTCCTCGCCGGACTCGGCAAGGGCGATCCCACCGCGGTGAGCAACGCGCTGCTGCTGTCCTCGACGCCGACGCTGGTCGGCGCGGCCCTGCGCATTCCGTACACCTTCGCCATCCCGAAGTTCGGCGGGCGCGCGTTCACCGCGTTCAGCGCGGCGATGCTGCTCGTGCCGACGCTCGGCCTGGCCTACTTCGTCAACCAGCCGGGCACGCCGATGTGGGTCTTCATGATCCTGGCCGCGCTGGCCGGCGTGGGCGGCGGCAACTTCTCCTCGTCGATGTCGAACATCAACTTCTTCTTCCCCGAGGGCAAGAAGGGCGCGGCGCTCGGCATCAACGCGGCGGGCGGCAATCTCGGCGTGGCGCAGACCCAGCTGATCCTGCCGCTGATCATCACCCTCGGCACGCACCTCACCGCGAAGGACCCGGCCGGCTACCGGTTCGGCATCACCCTGTCCATCCTGGTGTGGGTGCCGTTCATCCTGGCCGCCGCCTTCGGCGCGCTGCGCTACATGGACAGCATCGCCACCGCCAAGTCCGACGGTAAGTCCTATCGGCTGGCCCTGACCAACCGGCACACCTGGGTGATGGCAGTGCTCTACATCGGCACCTTCGGCTCGTTCATCGGGTTCTCCTTCGCGTTCCCGACGCTGATCAAAGCCAACTTCCCCGAATTGGCCAAGATCGGCTGGATCAGCACCATCGGCAACCTGGCCTTCCTCGGCGCGTTCGTCGGCTCGTTCAGCCGTCCGTTCGGCGGCTGGGTCGCGGACAAGGTCGGCGGCGCGAAGATCACCCTGTTCGTGTTCGGCGGCATGGCCGTCTCGGTCGCCTTCATCATGGCCGCGCTGGAGCTGAAAAGCTTTCCGCTGTATCTGATCTCGTTCCTGGTGCTGTTCGTGATGACCGGCATCGGCAACGGTTCGACCTACCGGATGATCCCGACCATCTTCAGCGCGATCTCCAAGAAGTACGCCGCCGAGCACGGACTCGACCTCAACGAGTCGGCGGCCTCGGCCCGGCGGCAGGCGGGCGCGGCGATCGGAGTGATCGGCGCGGTCGGCGCCTCGGGCGGCTGGCTGCTGCAGCAGGCGCTGCGGCTGTCCAACACCCACTACCACACCATGGCGCCCGCGTTCTGGGCCTACGCGGTGGCGTTCCTGGTGATGGGCGCGCTCACCTGGTGGTTCTATCTGCGATCCTCGTTCGCGGTCGGGCGGATGCCGTCGCTGGCCTACGCGAAGGTGTAACCCGCGCCGCTCATTTCGCCGCCGACCGTGGAAAGCCGCGCATCGCAACGGTTTTCCGCGGTCGGCGGTTTTTCCGGCTAGACCATCAAGCGGACCATGTCCGCGGTGCGCGCCAGACCGGGGAACGCCTCCGGCGTCGACCGCGGGTGCAGCGCGTGCACCGCGAGCCGGAACATGACCGCGCGCAACAGCATCTGCGGCCACTCGGGCAGATCCCGCCAGCGATCCAGCAGTCCGTCGTCGGCACCGCCCCAGGCCAGCGCGTCCACCACGATGACCCCGGCCGCCCACGGCGCGGGACGCCAGTACGGCGTGATGTCGGTCAGACCGGGCGTGTAGACCCCGGCGAACAGCACGGTGCCGAACAGGTCACCGTGCACCAGCTGCGCGGGCGTCTGCACCGGCTTGCGCAGCGTGGCCAGCTGACCGATGAGCTCCATGCTGCGCTGACCGTCCGGCGACGCCTGGGTGGGCAGCATGCCGCCCGCGCGTAAGGTGCGCAGCGGCACCGCTTCCCAGGCGGCCCGGTCGGCGGCGACGAACACGTCCACGTCCACCCACGGCACCACCGGCTGCTGCACCAGGAACCGCGGCCGCTCGAGCTGGGCCGTGGCCTGATGCAACCGCAGCGACACCGAGACCACCTCGTCGTGCCGCGGTTCCGGGACACCCTCGAGGTAGGTGTCGGCCCGCCAGCCCGAGACGACATAGCGGCCGTCGGTGGCGCGCACCGGGCGGGCCAGGCGCAAACCGTCCACCTGCAACGTCTCGCGCACCTTCGCGGACCACGCGGCCCGCGCGTGGTCCGCGACCGGGCTCAGCACCACATCCCCGTACCGCCAGCCGCCCTCCCAGTCCCCGACGGCCACGGGCGTCACTTCACGCAGACCGAACGTGGCTCGCACGTGCTCGGGGGGTTCCACAGAAGTCACGGCCGTACCGTACCGCCGGGGTGGACGCTGTACAGCACGCCGCGCCGATACGCAACCCCGCCGGTCGGACGGGGTACACGCACGACGCCGAGCGAATCAGTAGACGGGCAGCGAGGGGTCGATCTGCCGGGCCCACGCGATGACGCCACCCTGCAGGTGGGTGGCGTCGGCGAAACCGGCGCGCTTGAGCGCGGCCAGCGCCTCGGCCGAACGGACACCGGTCTTGCAGTGCAGCACGATCGGACGATTCTGCGGCAGCTCGGACAGGGCCTCACCGGACAGGATGCGGTCCTTCGGGATCAGTTTCGCGCCGTCGATGTGCACGATGTCCCATTCCACCGGCTCACGCACGTCGATGAGCTCGATCTCCTTGCCCGCGTCGAGCAGTTCCTTCAGCTCGCGCGCGGTCACCGTGGAATCGGCCGCGGCGGCCTGCCCCTCCTCCGAGACCACACCGCAGAACGCCTCGTAGTCGATCAGTTCGGTGATCGGCTGCCGCTCCGGATCGCGGCGCAGCTTGATGGTCCGGTAGTTCATGTCCAGTGCGTCGTAGACCATCAGACGGCCGAGCAGCGGCTCGCCGATCCCGGTGATCAGCTTGATGGCCTCGGTGACCATCACCGACCCGATCGACGCGCACAGCACGCCCAGCACGCCGCCCTCGGCGCAGGAGGGCACCATGCCCGGCGGCGGGGCCTCCGGGTAGAGGTCGCGGTAGTTGATGCCGCGCCCGTCCGGCGCGTCCTCCCAGAAGACCGAGACCTGACCCTCGAAGCGGTAGATCGAGCCCCACACGTAGGGCTTGCCCGCCAGCACCGCCGCGTCGTTGACCAGATAGCGGGTGGCGAAGTTGTCGGTGCCGTCGACGATCAGGTCGTACTCGGCGAACAGCTCGACCGCGTTGTCCGGCTCCAGGCGCAGCTTGTGCAGGCGTACCTCGATGCCGGAGTTGATCTCCAGGATCGAATCGCGCGCGCTGTCCGCCTTCGGCCTGCCGATATCGGACTCACCGTGGATGATCTGGCGTTGCAGGTTCGAGGCGTCCACCTCGTCGAACTCCACGATGCCGAGGGTGCCCACGCCCGCCGCGGCCAGGTACAGCAGCGCCGGGGAGCCCAGCCCGCCCGCGCCGATGACCAGCACCTTGGCGTTCTTCAGCCGTTTCTGCCCGTCGACGCCCAGATCGGGAATGATCAGGTGACGGCTGTAGCGGGCGACCTCGTCCTTGGTCAGCTCCGCGGCCGGCTCGACCAATGGTGGCAGGGACTTTGGTGATGACACGTCCAGGACTCCTCGAATCGAATGGGTCGATCTCGTTGTGCAACGCCCGCGACCAGACCGTTCTTCCCGATCTATCGTCGCCTACCCGCCGCGCGCTCAGCCGCGAGGGTAGGGCCAGGGGTTGAAGCGGCAGTGCTTGCCGTCCATCGGGACCACGCCGCCGGGCTCGAGGACGGCGATGTCGTTGTTCTTGGTGCCGAAGGTCTGCTGCATCATCACCGGGGCCAGGCCGCCGTCGGTCTCACACGGCTGGTGCTGGTGGTAGCCGATGGCGTGCCCGACCTCGTGATTGATCTGGTACTGCCGGTAGGACCCGATATCGCCCTCGAAGGCGATCGCGCCGCGCACCCAGCGGACCTCGGAGAGCACCACCCGGCCGAGATCGGCGTTGTAACAGGACGAGTCGATCGGAATTTCGAAACCACAAGCCTTGCGGGTGGATTCGCGCGATGTGAGCGAAATGCGGAATTCGGCGTCGCCCTGATCGACGCGCCGGAACGCGAATTTGGGGTCGTGCGTCCAGCTTTTCGGGTTGGCGAGCGTGGACTCGATCAGCTTCGCCACCGATTCGTCGCCGCCGAATCCGGAAGTGTCCACCCCGTCCTCGATTTCGACGGTGTAGCGAAAAACCGAATCGGTCCCGGTGCCGATTTGCCCGGTCGAACCCGGGACCATATGCCAAGTGCCGGCACCGGTTTCGGCGAAACCACCGCCCTGCGGCAACGCACCGGTCGGCAGATCCGCGGGGAAATGACCGTCGCCGCTGGGCAAGCCGATGATGCCCGCGTTGCGGGTATGCGGGCTCAACTGTCCTATGCCCGGCGTGTTCGCGGCACCGACGATCGGCTCGCCGCCGCGCACCGCGTCCACGATCACCAGCACCGTGACCGCGAACAGCACCGGTAACGCGTAGGCCCGCCAGCCGTAGGTGGACACGAAACGGCCCAGGGCGCTCTGCTTCTTGGCGGAGCGCTCGGGGCGTTCCCTGGTGCGGCCCTCGTCCGGCGCGGTGGGATCCCAGCGGGCGCGCAGCGGTTGATGGGAACGATCGGGCCGGTCGTACAGGCCGAGCGGGTCGTAGATCTCGACACCGTTGTGGTCACGCCGCGGTGCGCGCGAATCGGACTGTGGGGCAAGGGGATCCGCGACCGGCACGGCGCCGCTACGCCGGGCCGAGCCGGGCCTGCGGCGCGGCGGAGTGCCGACATCGAGCCGGTCCTCGGCGTCGAGCGGCGCCGCGGCGCCGGATGCGCCGGCACCTGCCGGTCGACCGGACCTCGTCACGGGTTCGGAGACCACCGAACCCGGTGCACCGGGACCAGCACGGCGGCGCGTATCGCGCCCGCCGCCGGACACAGCCGACGGGCCGGAGTCCGGTCCCCCGAGACGGTCGGCGCGGAATCTCACGCCCACCAGCGTCTCACAATGCGCAAGTGCTGCCGTCGGGCACGCCACCTCGGGCGCCGGGTGCGACATTTCTCACCGCGTCGAATCAGTTCTCCGGGCCCGGTCTGCGGGCGGGCAACAACCGAGTATCGTTCTTGGGATACCCGGTGCACACCCCTTGCCGGGGAATCAACTGGGAGAGCCGAAATGACTGACCTCGTGGACCGGATGACGTCCCGTAGAACGTCGTCCGAGCCCGCCAAACGCGGCACCCGGCTTCCGCGCGACGAGCGACGTCTCCAGCTACTCGCGGCGGCCAGCGAAGTCTTCGTCCAGCGCGGATACCACGCCGCCGGCATGGACGAGATCTCGCAGTGCGCAGGCGTGAGCAAGCCGGTGCTGTATCAACACTTCACCAGCAAGCTGGAGCTGTACCTTGCGGTCCTGCAGAACTACGTGGACATGCTGGTCTCCAGCGTCCGGCAGGCGCTGCGGTCGACCACCGACAACCGCCAGCGCGTCCGAGCCGCCGTACAGGCCTACTTCGATTTCGTCGACAACGAGATGCAGGGCTTCCGCCTCGTCTTCGAGTCCGACCTGACCAGCGAGCCGCAGGTGCAGCGCCGGGTCGAGCAGGCCACCGAGGCCTGCGTGGACGCGGTATTCGACCTGGTGGCCCACGACTCGGGCCTCGACCCGTACCGGGCCCGCATCCTCGCGGTCGGCCTGGTCGGCGCGAGCCAATTC
Organism: Nocardia vulneris; assembly: GCF_001613425.1. Taxonomy (GTDB): domain Bacteria; phylum Actinomycetota; class Actinomycetes; order Mycobacteriales; family Mycobacteriaceae; genus Nocardia; species Nocardia vulneris. The sequence continues at coordinate 43,037 of NZ_BDCI01000020.1, forward strand.
ACCGCGCGCTACTGGCTGGAGGCAGACCGGCCCATCCCGAAGGAAGAGGCCGTCGACACGACGGTTTCCCTTGCCTGGGGTGGTTTGTCGCATGTGCCCCTGCACCCTATCGACTGAGCCCCCTGCACCCTATCGACTGAGCCCCCTGCACCCGATCGACTGAGCCCCCCGATCGACTGAGCACAGCCGAACACGAACGAGCCCCCGCACCCGAAGGTGCGGGGGCTCGTTGCGGTTCGGGCCGCGGCCGGAAACCTCAGACGGTGGCGAAGCCGACGCGACCGCTCTGCGGGGTGCCGATCTCGACATACGCGACCTTCGACGCCTGGATCAGGAACTTGCGTCCCTTGTCGTCGGTCAGGGACACGACGCCGCCACTGCCGTTCAGCGCACCGGCCACCAGTGCCTCGACCTCGTCCGGGGTCTGCGAGCTGATGATCAAGAGCTCGCGTGGGCTATCCGAAATACCGATCTTGACCTCCACGGCCAACCTCCGAACGTAAGAGTCCTGTGCTGTCGTCCCAAGGCTAATGCAGGGGGATCATCCGGGCGGCAGACGGTGCCTGCGCTCTCAGCGAAACAGAAAAGGCCCGCACGCCGCTGTGCAGGCCTTCGTCGGCGCGCGGGCCTACTTGGGCTCGACGAGCTGGATCTCCAGCTCGATGTTCACCTTGTCGCTGAGCATGCCGGGCAGCGCGCCGCCGACGCCGAAGTCGGTGCGCTTGATGGTGCCGGTGGCCGAGAATCCGGCGTGGTTGTCACCGGTGGCGCCGAACTCCTGCACGCCGCCCCATTCCACGTCCAGGGTGACGGGCTTGGTGACGCCGCCGAGCGTGGCCTCGCCCTCGACCTCGAAGGACTCCGCGATCTGCACCGGCGCGGTGGCGCGGAAGCTCAGTGTCGGGCGGTTGGCCACGTCGAGGAAGTCCGCGGTGCGGATGTGCGCGTCCCGGTCCGGGTTGCCGGTGTCGAACGAGTCGAGGTAGATCGTGGCGCCGAGCTCGGCGCGACCGGCCTCGTCGACCACGAATTCGGTCTCGAACTTGGTGAATCCGCCGCGCACCTTGGAGATGCCGAGGTGGCGGACGGTGAAGGCCACCGAGGAGTGCGCGGTGTCCAGGGTCCAGGCGCCCGCCTTCAGCTGGGCAGTGGTCGATTCGGAAGAAGTAGTCATGCCCTAGACCCTGGCCGGACCGCGGTCCGTTAACCAGACCGCCGTTATCCTGGACCTGACAGGGCGAGGGTAAGCCTCCCAGGAAACGGCACGATGGAGCCCATGGCACGCAACGGATTCGCGGAGTTCCTCATCGCACGCCGGGCCGAACTACGGCCCGGCGACGTCGGCATGCCGGAGGGCAGGCGGCGCCGGACCCCAGGACTGCGCCGCGAAGAGGTGGCCGTCCGGGCCGGGGTGAGCGCGGACTATCTGGCCCGGCTCGAACAGGGCCGCGATACCAATCCGTCCGTCGCGGTGATCGACGCGCTGGCCGACGCACTGCTGCTGCGCGGCAACGAACGCCATCACTTCAGCATGCTCGCCCTGGCCTCCGGCAACGAATCCAACTGCCCGGGTAGCGAATCCGCCGAGGAGCAGGTCGCGGACACGATCCAGTCGATCCTGCGGGCACTGCAGCCGACCCCGGCCTTCGTGATCGGCCGGCGGTTGAACGTGCTGGGCTGGAACACCGCCTGGGCCGAGTTCGCCGCGCCGCTGGGCCTGCTGGACGGGGACGGCCAGCCGAACCTGGCCTGGTACACCTTCCGGCAGCCGACCGCGCGGACGGTGCTGCGCAACTGGTCCGAGGCGGCCGATATCTTCACCGCCGCGCTCGCCCGCGCGAAACTCCGCTGGCCGGGCGATGATTCGCTGCTGAAGACGATCGATGCGCTGCGCCGCCAACCGGAGTTCGCGGCCCGCTGGAAGCCGCACCACGTGGGTGCGCGCATCTCCGGCATGCTGCAGCTGGACCACCCGGTGCACGGGCGGGTCGACGTGCCGTTCGAAACCTTGGAAGCCGACCGCGATCAGAGCGTCATCGTCTGGCTGGTCGACCAGGCCCAGACGCAGACCCAGGGCCTGCGTCTGGTTCGTCCGGCCGCGAACGAGTAGGTCAGAGACCGAGTTTGGCCATGCGCTCGGCGTGGCTGGTCTGCATGCGCTCGAACAGCGCGGCGATGCCGTTCAGGTCGCCGGTGGCGCTGAGCACCAGCTCGGTCAGCTCGTCGCGCTGGGCCATCACGTACTGCGCCTGGGTGATCGCCTCACCCAGCAGGCGCCGGCCCCAGAGGGTGAGCCGGTCGCGCTCGGAGCGGCTGGTCTCGACCGCGCGACGCACCTCCTCCACCACGAACTCGGAGTGGCTCGTCTCTTCCAGCACGTCCCGGACGACGGCCGCGACCTCGGGGGTGAGCGCACCGGCGATCTCGGTGTAGAAGTCGGCGGCGATGCCGTCGCCGACGTAGAACTTCACCATCGACTCGAGCCAGGTCGACGGGTCGGTGGAGGCGTGGTAGGCGTCCAGCGCCCGGACGAACGGGGCCATCGCGTCGAAGATGTCGACGCCGCGTTCGGCCAGCGCCGACTCCAGCGCGTTGAAATGGCCCATCTCGGCGGAGGCCATCTTGGCGACCGCTACCTTGCCGCGCAGCGTCGGCGACAGCTTGGCTTCCTCGGCCAGCCGATAGAACGCGGAGATCTCGCCGTAGGCGAGCACCGCGAACAGATCGATGACTCCGGGATGGTCGGCGGGGATGGAGTCTGCGGACGAAACACCCGGCGCGGCAGGTGACTGTGCTCCCATGACCCCAGACTAGTACTCCGCCGTGACCGTGCCCGCCCGCGGCGCTGCCTGCGCCGCGATCCCGCGCGCGCTCATGCCGATTCGGCGAGGAACTTGTCCAGATAGGTCCAGGTGGTGCCGCGTGCCTCGGGGCCGGTGAGGATGCCCAGATGGCTGCCGGGCGAGGTCTCGTAGCGGACCGAGGCGGCGCCGGTGAGGTTGCGCGCGCCCGCCTCGACCGCGGCCGCCGCGGTGATCACGTCGCTCGGCCCGCCGACCAGCAGCACCGGCGCGCTCACCTGCGCCAGCTCGATGCGCCGCGCGCCGAGCCGGACCACACCGCGACCGATGTCGTTGTTCAGGATCAGCCGGCCCCACAGCTGACCGTAGAAGCGGCCGGGGTAGCCGGGCATCTCGGCCATGAAACGGTCGATGGTCTCCATCCGCGCCAGCGTCTCGGTGCGCGCGATATTGCTCGCGACGAACCATGGCCGGGTCAGCTCGCGATCCCACGCGGTGACCTTGTACGCGATCCTGGTCAGCGACGCGGGCACGCCACCGGCCGCGCGGACCAGCGTCGAGGTGCCGATCCCGCCGGTGAACCGGGCGACCGCGCGCAGCTGCGGAATACCGGTCATCTTGTCGTAGTCCAGCGGCGAGCCGACCGCGGTGATCGACCGGATCGGCAGCTCGGCGTGCGCGGCGGCGGTGAGCAGCGCCAGCGTGCCGCCGAGCGACCAGCCGACCAGGTCGACGGGCACGCCGCCGCGATCGGCGGAGGTGCGCAGCACCGCCTCGGGCAGGATCTCGTCGATCCAGTCCTCGAAGCCCATCCGCCGGTCCGCGAAGGTGATCTCGCCGTAGTCGACGACGTAGGGCGCACGGCCCGTCTCCAGCAGGAACCCGGCCAGGCTCTGGTCGGGGCGCAGGTCGAAGCAGGTGGCAGGCGCGGCCAGCGGCGGCACCAGCAGCACGGCGGAATCGGTTGCGGTGGAAGTATTCTCGGCCGCACCGGGGCGCTGCTCGAACCGGCGCAGCTGGCGATGCGGCTCGTCCCACAGCACCGTCGACGGGGTGGGATCGGGCGCCTCGACGCCCGATCCGAAGGTCAGCGCCCACGCGTTGCGCGCGGCGGTCGTGACGGTGTCCGCGATATTCACACCGAGAATGTCTCACATCTCGGTACCGGCGGTAACAGGCAAGTCCGATTTGTGGCGAACACCCCTGTATCAGCCCCGGCCCATGGCGACCGGGGTGACGGGCGGCAGCACCGTCTCCCGCACCCGTTTCACCAGCGGCGCGAGCGAGGTCGTCAGCTCGGCGACACCACCGGCGGACAGCGCGGCCAGGCCCCCGTTCCACGCCGCCTTGTCGGTACTGGCCTCCACCCGGGTGAGCAGTTCGCCGCCGCTGCCGGTGAGCGCGGGATTGCTCGGCTCCCCCCGCACCAGGCCCCTGGCCCGCAGATCGTCGCAGGTGTCGGCCCATTCGCGCTCGGACAGACCGCGCGCGGGCCGCATCACCGATTCCGGCGCCTTACCCGCCGCCACCTGCATGATCAGCGCCTCGCGACCGGTCAGTCCGTGTGCCACCAGCGCGGCGACGTGCCCGTCGCCGCGGTGCTCGCGCAACGAGCTGGTCAGCTGCCACAGCGCGCCGACCGGATCCGCGGGCAACGGCAGCGCCGCGTTTGCCGCGAACAGCGGCCTGCCGGTCGGATCGGCGTCGCGCTGTACCGGAGCGAGCAATTCCACCGCGCGGGCGCATTCCGCCTCGCCCGCGCCGAGCCCCCGCAGCAGCGCGGTCGAGAAATCGAGGCGTACCTCCAGACACTGCTGCGGGGTCGCCCGCGCCCAGGCGTCCGGCACCGCTTTGCGCACCATATCCGGATGAAAACCGGCAAAGGTCGCCGTCACTGTGGCGGCGGTCACGGCGCCGAGCGGAGCGGCCCGAAATGCGAAGTACGTTTGCCAGTAACCGCGCAGCCCGATCGCGACGCCCGCCTCCTTGACACCGGTCCCGAAATAGACCACATCGTGTAGCGGTTCGAGCGTCGTCCAGATTTGCCGCGCAGGATGAATTGCCATGTCGCGCAGCGTACGTCGATGAACGGCGCGGGGATACCGTAGTTCGGATTCCGAATAAACGGTGGTGGCAATTCGAGCCGCGCACAATATCACGCTACAATCGCAGCGGACAACGAAATGTTTCGCTCGACGGAGTTGCCAGATCTGTGCGTCGACCGCCACCGCGGTACTCCGCAGATCGCCCGCCACCGAGTTGTCGAGCAGCGGTTTCGTCGTCCAGGAAAATGTGCGCGCACCAGATCCGCATCGCCAGTGCGCCGCGCCGATGTCTCGCGAGGTAGCTGCCACAAGCCGCGGCACCCGACGACATCCGGAGCGTGGCCGGGCGAGTATCACAGGCGGAGACGTGGTCGTCGTGGGCCGACCGGTCCGCCCCACCTCGTGCGCGCGTGACGCGATTACGAGGAAGGCACGAACCTGAGCAAGATCACCGTTGAACAGGAACCCGGGGTGGCGGACACGCTGTTGACCGCCGAACTGGACGAAACCCATACCGCACCGACATTTGCCGAATTGGGGGTGCGCGCGGAAATCGTGCGCGCGCTCGACGAGATCGGCATCGAACGTACTTTCGCCATTCAGGAACTCACCCTGCCGTTGGCGCTCGCCGGTGAAGATCTGATCGGTCAGGCGCGCACCGGCATGGGCAAGACCTTCGGCTTCGGCGTGCCGCTGCTGCACCGCATCGCCACCGCCGACACCGGCACCACCCCGCTCGACGGCACGCCGCGGGCGCTGGTCATCGTGCCGACCCGCGAGCTGTGCATCCAGGTCACCAACGACCTGGAGAACGCGAGCAAGTACCTGACCAATCACCAGGGACCGTTGCAGGTGGCCTCCATCTACGGTGGCCGCCCCTACGAGTCGCAGATCGCCGCGCTGCGCGCCGGCGTCGACGTCGTGGTCGGCACGCCGGGCCGGCTGCTGGATCTGGCGAACCAGAATCATCTGATCCTGGGCAAGATCGGCGTGCTGGTGCTGGACGAGGCCGACGAGATGCTCGACCTGGGCTTCCTGCCCGATATCGAACGCATCCTGACCATGGTTCCGGACAAGCGCCAGACCATGCTGTTCTCGGCCACCATGCCGGGCCCGATCATCACCCTGGCCCGCACGTTCCTGACCCGCCCGACGCACATCCGGGCCGAGGAACCGCACGATTCGGCGGTGCACGATCGCACCGCGCAGTTCGTCTACCGGGCGCACGCGCTGGACAAGAGCGAACTGATCGCCAAGGTGCTGCAGGCCGAGGGCCGTGGCGCCACGATGGTCTTCACCCGGACCAAGCGCACCGCGCAGAAGGTCGCCGACGATCTGGCCGAGCGCGGCTTCTCGGTCGGCGCCGTGCACGGCGACCTCGGCCAGATCGCCCGCGAGAAGGCGCTCACCAAGTTCCGCAAGGGCGCCATCGACGTGCTCGTCGCGACCGACGTGGCCGCGCGCGGCATCGACATCGACGACGTCACCCACGTCATCAACTACCAGTGCCCCGAGGACGAGAAGACCTACGTGCACCGGATCGGGCGCACCGGCCGGGCCGGGCGCACCGGCGTCGCGGTGACGCTGATCGACTGGGACGAACTGGCCCGCTGGGCGAGCATCGACAAGGCGCTCGGCCTCGGCATCCCGGAACCCGTCGAGACCTACTCCCGCTCCCCGCACCTGTTCAGCGATCTCGGCATCCCCGAGGGCGTCTCGGGCACCGTGCGCAAGGCCAAGCCGGAACGGGAAGAGGACGCGGTGGTCGTCGACCGCCCGGCGCGTACCCCGCGCAAGCGCAACCGCAAGCGCACCGTGCGCGGACAGCCGGTCGAGGGCGCCGAGACGAACGGCGACACCCCGGTCGAGAAGCACAGCGCGCACGACGCGTCCCCCGACTCGGACGAGAACGGGGACCAGCCCGCGCGGCGCAGGCGCAGGCGGCGTAAGCCCGCGGGCGACGCCGAGGCCGGCCCGGACACCACGACCGAGAGCGCGGACACGTCCGAGAACGCGGCGGCCGAGCCGGGCGAGCAGCCGGCCCGGCGCAGGCGCCGTCGCCGCAAGCCCGCGGCCGACGGCAACTCGACCGAAAGCGCAGGCAGTTCGGTCGAACCTGCCACGGCTTCGGTCTGAGCGAGACGGATCCGCTACTCTCGCAATCGTGCTCGCACCCGAGCGGCGAACGCGCGCCGACGTAATCTCCGCTGTCGCGATCGCCGCACTCGTGGTGGTCGCGGCGGTGGTGGTGTGGGCGCGCGGCGATGCGCGGGGCACCGAATCGGTGACCGCCACCTCGCCCGTGCCGACACCCGCCGCGACCGATCAGCTGCCCACCTCGTTGCGCGAGCTGTGGCACGCGCCGAACGCCGCGAGCGAACGGGCGCTGGTCTCCGGCGGCGTCGTCGTCACCGGAGACGAGGGCACCGTCACCGGCCACGATCCGCGTACCGGCGACGAGCTCTGGTACTACCGGCGCGATATGCCGCTCTGCGGGATCGAGGGTCAGTTCACCACCGTGGTCGCGGTCTACCGGGACCAGCGCGGGTGCAGTCAGGCCACGCTGCTGGCCGGTGACAACGGCGCGCGCCGCACCGCGCGCACCAGCTACATGGATCCGTCGGTGCGCCTGTCCGTCGACGGCACCTACACGCTGGCCCAGGGTCCGAAGCGGCTGGAGATGTGGCGTTCGGACCTGGTGCGCACCCTCGAATACGGGTTCGTGGACGCGCCGGTGAACGTGAAAACCCAACCGCGCAAAGGCTGCACGCTGCTGTCCTCGGGCTCTAGCCCGTCCCGGCTCGCCGTGCTGGAGCGCTGCCCCGAGGACGCGGCCGACCGGCTCACCGTGCTGAACCCGGCGCCGAAGGACAACACGGTGCCCGAGGAGCACGGCTCGCACGTATTGACCGGTCCCGGAAGCGATTCCGCCGACGCCAAGGTGCTCGCGGTGTCGGACAACCGGATCGTGCTCTATCTGCCCGGCGCGCCGGGCGCGGCCGGCGCGCAACCCGCGGCGCCCCGCCTGGCCGTCTTCGACGCGACCGGTAATCCGATTGTGGTGCACCAGCTTTCGGCTCCGCTCAGCGCCGAGTCGACGACCACCCGAATCGGTTCGGCCTACCTGGTTTTCACCGGCAACAGCGTGATCGCCTTGAACGGCACCACGTTCGACCCGCTGTGGACCGCGGCGGGCGCGCTCGGCAGCCCGGCCATGATGGCGGGCCGGCTGCTGCTGCCGACGGCGGGCGCGATGGCGTTCCTCGATCCCAGCTCCGGCGCCGAGGTCGGCCGGGTCCCGCTGACCCGTACCGACTACAGCGGTGCGCCCATTTCCCTCGCGGTGCTCGGCTCGACCATCCTGGAACAACGCGGCACCGAGGTGTACGCCCTCGGCTGAGCGCCCCCGGCGCCGTCGAGCTCAGCGCTGCGCCGGCGAACGCGGCACAGCCGCGACAATTCGGGGCGACCGTCTGTCGGTGCCGTGCGGCACACTACCGGCATGAACGAAAACGACCCCACCGCGGCCGCGTCGAAAAGCGACATCACCTCGTTCGACGACCCGGACGCGCCCTGGAATCAGGAGTTCTCCGAAGCCGAGATGGCCAACTGGAACGACGGCGTGATCGAGGAGTTCCGGGCGGGCGGGGGCAAGGTCGGCGGCGCCTACGCCGGGGCCGAACTCCTGCTGCTGACCACGACGGGCGCCAAGAGCGGCAAGCAGCACGTGGTCCCGCTCGGGCTGCTGCGCCGGGGCGAGACCATTTACCTGAGCTCCTTCATCGAGGACAAGTACCCGGCCTGGTATCACAACGTGAAGGCCGATCCGCGGGTCACCGTCGAGCTCGGCGGCACGACCTATCGCGGCACCGCGCAGGCCCTGGAAGGCGCGGAGTACGACGAGTTCGCGGCCTGGGCGCTGGCCGAGAACCCCCTGCTGGCGGACTATCAGTCCAAGATCACCCGCCCGCTCCCGCTGGTCGTGCTGACGCTGGCGCCGCAGGACTGACCGGTGCCGACGCCCCGGCGACACCGGCCGGGGGACGCGCCCGGCCGGGCGTGAACCATGATGGATCCATGTCCGTACTCGACGATGCCCGGCTGGTGCTGCTCCGACACGGCGAGACCGCCTGGTCCACCGGGCACCGCCATACCGGCACCACCGACGTGCCGCTCACCGAGCACGGTGAGGCGCAAGCCCGCGCCGCCGGTCCGCTGCTGGCCGCGCTGCAACTGCGTGACCCGCTGGTACTCACCAGTCCCCGCAGCCGCGCGAGGCACACCGCCGAGCTGGCCGGGCTCACCGTCACCGCGGTCGACGACGATCTGGCGGAATGGGACTACGGCGACTACGAAGGCCTGACCACGCCCGAAATCCGCCAGACCGCGCCCGGCTGGACCATCTGGACCGGCACGGTGCCCGGCGGCGAGTCCGCCGACGCGGTGCGCGCCCGAGCCGATCGAGTGCTCGCCTCGGTGGAACCCCAACTGCCCGAACGCGATATCGTGCTCGTCGGGCACGGACACTTCTCCCGGGCGCTGATCGCCCGCTGGGCCGAATTCGAGCTCACGGAGGGCCGCCGGTTCGCCATGTCGACCGGCGCGCTGACCGTACTCGGCTACGAACACGAGGTGCGTACCGTGCACGCGCACAATCTCGTTCCCACCAGCAACGGAGCAATACTGTGACTGTAGAACTGCGCCGCGCCGTCCCCGCCGATGTGCCGGGACTGGTCCGGCTCGTCGAGGATCTGGCCGAGTACGAGAAGGCCCGCGACGAGTGCACGGTCACCGAAACCCAGCTCGACACCGCCCTGTTCGGCCCCGAACCGAAGGTCTTCGCGCACGTGGTGAGCGAGGACGGGGAACTGGTCGGCTGCGCGATCTGGTTCCTCAACTTCTCCACCTGGGACGGCGTGCACGGGATCTATCTCGAGGACCTCTACGTCAAGCCGCAGACCCGCGGCAAGGGGTACGGCAAGGCCTTGCTCACCGCGCTGGCGCAGGAAGCCGTCGAGCACGGCTACAGCCGCCTGTCCTGGTCGGTGCTGACCTGGAACACCCCGTCCATCGAATTCTACGAATCCCTCGGCGCCGCAGCGCAAGACGAGTGGGTCGGCTATCGCCTGTCCGGCGAGGCGCTCGATCGGCTGGCCAAGGACGGGCAGTAGCGCACGACCATGACATGGCTCGCACATCTCGACGAGACCACCTGGCCGACGACTCCGGACGAGGCCATCGCGATCCAGGACGACCTGCGTCCCAAGGTCGAAACCAGCGGCTCGGCAAGCGATTTCCGGATGATCGCCGGGCTCGACTGCGCCTACGCCGACACCGGGGCGGTCGCGGCCGCGGTGGTCGTGCTGGACGCGACCACGCTGGAGACCGTCGAAACCTCTGTCGCACACGGGGTCTCACATTTCCCGTACTATCCCGGCCTGCTCGCCTTCCGCGAATTACCCACCACCATGCGGGCTTTGGCGCAACTCGCCGCCGCTCCCGACCTACTGGTCTGTGACGCACAGGGTTTGGCGCATCCGCGCCGCCTCGGCTTCGCGTGTCATATCGGCGTGCTCACCGGGGTGCCGGCGATCGGCGTCGCGAAGTCGGTCTGGGGCGATTACGCCGAACCCGGGCCCGAGCGCGGCGCGCGCACCGATGTCACCATCGACGGCGAGGTCGTCGGCAGCGCGTTGCGCACCAGGGCGGGGGTGAAACCCGTCTTCGTCTCCATCGGCCATCGCATCGATCTGGACACCGCGTGCGCGCAGGTGCTCGCGCTCACCCCGGCGTACCGCCTGCCGGAGACCACGCGGCGCGCGGACGCGCTGTGCCGCACGGCGCTCAAAGGCGCGGTGGCCCGCCAGGGGTGAGGACCGGACGGCCTCAGTCGGGTTCGACGCCGTAGTCCGCGGCCATCCACCGGGTGGACGGCGGCGCGAACAGCAGGACCAGGCTGCCCAGCGCCACGACGCCGAGGGCCGCGCCGAGCAGCGGCTGGTGCGAGTCGGTGAGCAGCGACCAGGTGACCGGCAGCAACAGCAGTTGCGCGATGACCGCGATCGCGCGGCCCCACCGTTTGCCGAGCAGTAAGCCGATGCCCGCCGCGAGCACGGCGCCGCCGAGGATGCCGAACCAGGCGGCCGTGCCGTACCCGCTCGTCGCCGTCTGGTCGGCGCCGAGCAGCCCGCGCACGATCAACACCAGCGCCACGATCACCGCGACGCCGCCCTCCAGTGTCACCAGCGCGCCCGCGCCACGCACCGTCGTCGGCACGCCCGCGGCACCGTCACCTCTACCGATTTCAGCCACCCGCCAAGCCTAGGCTCTGTCTCGAAGTCCGGCCGGATGCCTCCGCGGTTCAGCTCGCCGCCTGGCAAGGCGGAGGAGGAGCCGATACCGGGGTTGTATCGGTGACGACGACAACGCGGCCAGGCGGCGAGCTGGACCGCGGAGGCGCCGGATGGGACTTCGAGACTGAGCCTAGGTGCCGATGCCGCCGGCCCGCCTCGCGGCCGGTCCGGTTCAGCGGCTTTTCGGACCGGTTCGGCGGCCAATTAAGCTGCGTGGCGTGCGGACCCTGCTGATCGTGAATCCGAATGCCACCTCGACGACGCCGGCGACTCGCGATCTGCTGGCGCACGCGCTGGAGAGCCGCACCCAGCTGACCGTCGCGCACACCCAGCACCGCGGGCACGCGGCCGAACTGGCCCAGTGGGCCGCCACCAACGAGATGGACCTGATCGTCGTGCACGGCGGCGACGGGACGGTCAACGAGACCATCAACGGCTTCCTGCCGCTGCCCGAACTCAACGACGGCCAGGCCTGGCTGCCCAGGCTCGGCGTGATCCCCGGCGGCTCGGCGAACGTGTTCGCCCGCGCGCTCGGCATCTCCCCCGATCCGGTGACCGCCACCAATCAGCTCATCGATCTGCTCACCCTGGACAAGGACCGCCGCATCGGACTGGGCCTGGCCGACGATCGCTGGTTCACGTTCAGCGCGGGCGTCGGCCTCGACGCCGATGTGTGCGAAGCCATCGATGAAAGTCGCGCCGACGGAAAAACCGCGACGCCCGCCCGATATCTTCGAACAACTGTGCGACAGTTTTTCCGCGCGCGGCGCAGGGAACCGTCCGTCCGGATCGAAATCCCGGGCCACGAACCGATCACCGACGTGCATTACGCCTTCGTAACGAACACCACCCCGTGGACCTACCTGAACACCACCCCGGTGCACACCAACCCGGGCACCAGGTTCGAAACAGGTCTCGGCGTGTTTGCCGTGCGTTCGATGGCCGTACTGCCTACACTGCTGCTTGCCAGGCAGCTTTTGGCTGTCGATGGAAACCCCAAGTCCCGCAATTTGTTTCGCGAGGACAACGTTCCGTCCGTGCGCGTCGAGACGAAGGAACCCATCGGTCTGCAAATCGATGGCGACTTTATCGGGAAGCGCAACGTGGTGGATTTCACGGCGGTGCCCGCCGTCCTGGACGTCGTGGCGCCGCGACCAGCCTGATGCAGAAAACGCACGAAAAACATCGTGGTTGCGCTGCGAAAACCGGGTAGAGCGAGTACAAAGGACCGGGCAGGTTCCCCCAGCGGGAGCCGTTGAGCGTGAGCTTCCCCACGGTGCACCAGATACCTATTGACATCTACGGTGTTCGTGAAAGCATTCACAAGCAACCGTGCGGAAACATTCGAGTCGCACAAGTGAACGATCCACAAACCGTCGGCGCCCTTTTGCGGCGCCCAGCAAAGGAGCAGAGGAATGGACTGGCGCCACAAGGCCATCTGTCGCGACGAGGACCCCGAACTGTTTTTCCCGGTGGGTAACAGCGGTCCTGCGCTCGCGCAGATTGCCGATGCCAAGCTGGTCTGCGCTCGCTGCCCCGTTACCGCTGACTGCCTGTCCTGGGCCCTGAAGTCCGGACAGGATGCCGGCGTGTGGGGCGGTATGAGCGAGGACGAGCGTCGGGCGCTGAAGCGTCGCAACGCGCGCACACGCACCCGCACCGTCGTCTGAGCAGACGTTCGGATTTACCGGACCTTTCAGCCCGGTCCGGTAAACGCATTTCAGCCCGGCACCCCAGAGGTGCCGGGCTATCTTGTGCCCCAAGGCATATGACACAACCGTCGCTAGCGCCCGGAACGCCGCCCGAGCGGCACGCGTAGCACCGCGTCGGTCCCGATATCCGCGCCGGGATGCAGACCGATCGAACCACCGAGTTCGGCCGTCACCAGGGTCCGCACGATCTGCAGGCCGAGCCGATCCGAGGATTCCAGGCTGAATCCGGCGGGCAGACCGCGACCGTCGTCGCTGATGATCACGTCGAGCCAGCGGGCCGAGCGCTCGGAACGGATTGTCACCGAACCGTTCTCGCCCGAATCGAAGGCATGCTCGATCGCGTTCTGCACCAGCTCGGTCAGCACCATCACCAACGGCGTCGCCCGCTCGGCGGAGAAGACGCCCAGCGAGCCCGCCCGGCGCACCTTGATCCGCGCGGTGTGCACCGTCGCCACATCCGCCATGATCGGCAGCAGCCGGTCGACCACCTCGTCCAGGTCGACCTCTTCGTCCACCGACATCGACAGCATCTCGTGCACCGACGCGATCGAGGTGACCCGGCGCACCGACTCGGTGAGCGCGACCTGGGCCTCCTCGTTCTCGGTCCGGCGGGCCTGCAGGCGCAGCAGCGCGGCGACGGTCTGCAGGTTGTTCTTCACCCGGTGGTGGATCTCCCGGATGGTGGCATCCTTGCTGAGCAGGGCGCGATCGCGCCGCTTGACCTCGGTGACGTCGCGGACCAGCACCGCTGCCCCCGCGAGTTCGCCGTGCGGGCGCAGCACCAGGGTGCGCAGCAGCACGGTCGCGCCGCGCGCCTCCACCTCCATCCGGCGACCGGTGCGCCCGGCCAGCGCGGCCTGGATATCGCCGACCACCTCCTGCGCGTCGAACGGGTCGGTGATCAGCGACCTGGTCAGCACCGCGAGGTCCTGACCCGCGAGGTCGGCCTGCAAGCCCATCCGGTGATAGGCCGACAGCGCGTTCGGGCTGGCGTAGACAACGATGCCCGCGGTGTCGAGCCGGATGAAGCCGTCGCCCGCGCGCGGGCTGGAGTGGGTGGCCGCGCGATCCTCGGTGGTCGGGAAGGTGCCGTCGGCGATCATCTGGCACAGGTCGTCCGCGCAAGCGACATAGGCGATTTCGAGGGTGCTGCGGACCCGGGACCGCTGCACATCGGTGTCCCGGCTGAGCACCGCGATCACGTCGTCGCCGCAGCGCACCGGGATGGCCTCGCGCACCGCGTGCACCGGGGTGGGGTGATAGACGCCGGAGGTCTCCACGTCGTGGTCCGCGCGCACGATCTTGCCGGACATCAACGCGTCGAACACCTGCGGATGATCGGCCTGCAACGCCAGCGTGCCGACCAGGTCCTCCTGGTGCACGGTGGGCGCGGTGGTCGGCCGGCACTGCGCGACACACACGATGTCGGCGCCCTCCGCGATCGGTCCGGCGCCGACCCAGAGCAGCAGATCGGCGAAGGACAGATCGGCGAGCAGTTGCCAATCACCCACCACTCGCTGCAGATGGTCCACGGCGACGCCGGGTAAGTCGGTGTGTTCGGCTAGCAGTTCACTGAGGGTCGCCATGGGGTTCTACCGCCGCAATCGCTCAGGAGATCACAGCGATCAGATGGCCCGCCTTGATGGCGTCGCCCTCTTTGACGCCGATCGAGCTCACCGTGCCGCCGACCTCGGCCAGCACCGGGATCTCCATCTTCATCGACTCCAGGATGACCAGGGTGTCGCCCTCTTGCACGACGTCCCCCTCCTTGGCCACGACCTGATAGACGACCGACACCAGCTCCGCCAGCACTTCCTCAGCCATGACACCCCATTCACTCGGTTGGTTCGGACAGCTCGCTCGCCGGAACGAACGGCCCTGCCGCGCGGCCTGCATCCGCTGGAACTACAGCCAACCACACATGAAACAATGGCCTTCAATCAGAAGGGAGACTACCTATGGGTAAGCGCGGACGTAAGAAGCGTAGTCGCAAGGGCAACGCGGCCAACCACGGCAAGCGGCCCAACGCCTGAGCGTTGTGCTCAACCGAAAACTTAGAGCGGCACGCACTTCCGCAAGGAAGGCGTGCCGCTCTAGTTGTTCCGGCTGTGGTTGTTCGCTAGGAGTCGGCGGCGTCGATCGAGGACTCCACCTTGGTCACCGTGACCGAACGGCGGATCTCGATGGTCAGCCGGTCCCGCAGGCCCTCGGGGGCGCGGTCACCGCCGCATTTGCGGCTCAGCAGACCCTTGATCTTCTCCTCGATGCCGTAGGCCTCGATGCAGGGCGAGCAGTGGTCCATGTGGTGCTGTAACCGGGCACGGGTCTCGTCGTTGCACTCGCCGTCCAGCATCAGCCAGATGTCGGTGAGAACGGCGGTGCAGTCGAGGTCCATGTCGGGGTCCCGCTCAGTCACTGCTTAACCTCCTGGCGTTCCCCCGAACGGTTGAATCCACGCTCGCGCGCCACGTCGGCGAGCAAACCCTTGAGCTGCTTGCGGCCGCGGTGCAGCCGGGACATCACGGTACCGATGGGGGTGCCCATGATGTCGGCGATTTCCTTATATGGGAAGCCCTCGACATCGGCGTAGTACACGGCCATCCGGAATTCCTCCGGCAGCTCCTGCAGCGCGGCCTTGATGTCGTCGTCCGGCAACGCGTCCAGCGCCTCGACCTCGGCCGAACGCAGACCCTGCGACGTGTGCTCGGCGGTCGCCGCCAGCTGCCAGTCGGTGATCTCGTCGGTCGGGTACTGCGCGGGCTGGCGCTGCTTCTTGCGGTAGGAGTTGATGTAGGTGTTGGTCAGGATCCGATACAGCCAAGCACGGAGGTTGGTGCCCTCTTTGAAGGACTTGAACCCCTGGAACGCCTTGACGTAGGTCTCCTGCACCAGGTCCTCGGCATCGGCCGGGTTCCTGGTCATCCGCAGCGCGGCACCGTAGAGCTGGTCGAGCAGCGGGAGCGCGTCGCGCTCGAACCGCTGGGCCAGCTCCGTATCGTCGACCGCGGCGGCACCGACACCGTCGGTCACCACGTCATCGTCGCTCGTCACACCTGTCCCTTCGATCGCCGTACCTGCCAAATCTACCGGCAACGGCAAGGCGACCGGGAATCCGGCATCCATCGGCGACGTCGTCGTCCGCACCGGACGTTCGTCGAGCAGCAGTGGCACCGGCATCTCCTTCACGTCGTTCACGGGGCCTCATCGGCGGACGGTGGGCGCTTCGTCCCAGCCGGGCGCTGTGTATTCGCTTGCAACATGCGCGACACGTCCTCTGTTCCCACCGCGGCCGCCGCGCGCCGGAAAACCGGTGCCGCACGGCCGGGACGCGCCGTTAAGGTGTGCGCCATGGCAGGAGCCTCTACACCGGCGGTGCGTGTGCTGACCAAGGCGCGGGTCGAGCACCGTGTGCACGCCTACACCCACGATCCGCGGGCCGACTCGTTCGGGACCGAGGCGGTGGACGCGCTCGCGGACAGCATCAGGGTGGTCGCGGCGCAGATCTTCAAGACCTTGGTGCTCGAGCTGTCCACGGGAACGCTCGCGGTCGCCGTGCTGCCGGTGCCGAACACGTTGTCGCTCAAGGCCGCGGCGGCTGCGCTGGGGGCGCCGAAGGCGAGCATGGCGGACAAGGTGAAGGCCGAGCGGAGCACCGGCTACGTGCTCGGCGGGATCTCCCCGCTCGGACAGCGCAAGCTGTTGCCGACGGTGATCGACGACTCCGCCCTGTCCTGGGACCGGATCCTGTGCAGCGCCGGACGGCGCGGGCTGGAGATCGAGGTGGCCCCGGCCGAGCTGATCCGGCTGGCCGCGGCGGTGACCGCCACGATACGGACGGTGTAAAACCGGGAATTCGCGACAACCTGTGCGTCAATGGACGAGCCAGATTCGTCCGACTCGAGGATGTGATGCGAAATGTCCGCGCCACTGCGTGTGCGCTCCATGATCGTCGCCCTGCTCGGAACCTTCGCCTTGGCCTGCGGCGTGGCGGCGCCGGGCAGCGCCGTGGCCCAGCCGGCCCCGCCCGCCGCGACCCAGATCGATGACGGCGCCACCCAGAGCCCGGACAAGCAGGCCGACAAGGCCGAGAAACTCGGCGGCACCGTGACCACCAAGGTGATCGACCTGGTCACCGGCATCGTGAAATGCGGGTTGAACATCGCAAGCCCGTCGGTGAAGTGCTCGATCTGACCGAGTCCTTCGGGTGACGAGTCGCAGAGCCGAGCGGATCAGAGCAAGCTGATCTGCTCGGCTTCTTCCTTTTCCGACACCGGCGCGAGCAGTTCGGGCCCGTTGTTCTTCACGCTGTTCACCAGCGACGGGACCGGTCGCGCCACGATGCCCGCGATGACGTCCTCGCTGGGCGTCGCCAGCAGGCTCGCGGGCGCGGGGTGGTCCGGGTCGAGCCAGGCGTCCCAGTGTTGCTGCGGCATCGGCAGCGGCATCCGATCGTGGATGCGGGTCAGGTCGCCGATCGCGTCGGTGGTCAGGATGGCGCACGACAGCAGCGGCTCGCTGTCGGGCAGCGTGCGATCGCGCCAGACCGACCACAGCCCCGCCATGTACAACCGGGAGCCGTCGGCCTGCGCCATGAAGAACGGATGCTTGGCCACCTTGCCCTTGGCGCCCGCCTCGGGTTCGACCACCCATTCGTACCAACCGTCCATCGGCACCAGGCAGCGCCGGTACTTCACGGCGTCGCGGAACGAATTGGTGGTCGCGGCCTTGTCGGCCCGCGCGTTGAACAGCGGCTTGCCCTTCACCGGCACGCCCGGCTCGGCGGCCTTGGTCCACACCGGGATCAGGCCCCAGCGCATCCGGCGCAGGCGCAGTTTCGGCTCGTCGTCCTTGTGACCGTGCTCGTGCCGCTCGACCACGGTGAGGATCTGGGTCGTCGGCGCGACGTTGTAATTGGTGTAGTTGCCCGCGCCCGCGGTGTCGGTCTCATCGATCGCATCCAGCTCGACCGCGAGCCGGCCGGGATCTGTCGTGGTCGCATATCGTCCGCACATATCTCGATACTCCCACCCCGCACCGACAACCTCATGGACAATTGGTCCATAGCTGGTGACCTGTTGAGAGTTTTGACCTAACATTCTCTCAGAGGATGGGGGTTCATCGTGCCCGTCCGCTGACGCATGCGCACCGACCGGCCACCGCCTGGACACCGCGGGCCCCGTCGCCCGAGCATCCACCGGCAAGAGGAGAAGACTCACCGTGACATCCACCGACATCAAACCGGCCGACCACGACACGGCACTCACGTCGGTCAATCCCGCCACGGGCGAGGTCATCGGCACGTACCCGATCGCCGACGAGGCGGCGGTGCAGGCGGCTGTGGCGAAGGCCAGGACCGCCGCCGCCACCTGGGGCGCGCTGAGCTTCGACGAGCGGCGCACCCACCTGCTGCGCTGGTCGAGCCGGCTGGTCGCGGATTCGGACGAGTTCTGCAAGCTGATCCACGCCGAGAACGGCAAGCCGCTCGACGACGCCTTCCTCGAGCTGATGCTCGCGCTCGAGCACATCGCCTGGGCGGCCAAGAACGCCAAGAAGCTGCTCTCGCCGAAGAAGGTCGCACCCGGCGCGTTCATGTCGAACTTCGCCGCCCGGGTCGAGCAGCGCCCGCTCGGGGTCGTCGGCGTGATCGGCCCGTGGAACTATCCCGTCTACACCCCGAACGGATCGATCGGCTACGCGCTGGCCGCGGGCAACACCGTGGTGTTCAAGCCGAGCGAATACTCCACCGGCATCGGCAATTTCCTGGCCGAGGCGTTCGCCAAGGCCAATCCGGAACTGCCCGAAGGCGTGTTCATCACCATCAACGGTTACGGCGCGACCGGGGCGGCGCTGGTCAAGGCCGATATCGACAAGATCGCGTTCACCGGCTCCACCGCGACCGGTAAGCGGATCATGGCGGCGGCCGCCGAGAACCTGACCCCGGTGCTGCTCGAATGCGGCGGCAAGGACGCGGTGATCGTCGCGGGTGACGCCGACGTGAAGGCCGCCGCCGACGCGGTCGCCTGGGGCGCCACCGCCAACAGCGGCCAGACCTGCGCAGGCGTGGAGCGGGTGTACGTCGACCGATCGGTGCGCGAGGAATTCGTCGCCGAGCTCAAGAAGATCCTGGAGAAGGTCGGCCCCGGCGAAGGCGAGGGCGCGGCGTACGGCCCGATGACCATGCCGAGCCAGATCGACATCGTGCGCAAGCACATCGACGACGCGCTGAAGAACGGCGGCACCGCCGTGCTCGGCGGCCCGGAATCGGTGAAGGCGCCGTTCATCGAACCGGTCGTGCTGCTCGACGTGGACGAGAACTCGCAGGCCGTGCAGGAGGAGACCTTCGGCCCGACGGTCACCATCCGCACCGTGAACGGCGTGGACGAGGCGGTCGAGCTGGCGAACAACAACCGGTACGGGCTGTCCTCGGCGGTCTACTCGAAGAAGAACGGGCTCGACATCGCGCGCAGGCTGCACGTCGGGGCCACCTCGGTGAACTCGGTGCTCGCCTTCGCGGCCATCCCCGGCCTGCCGTTCGGTGGCGTCCGCGACTCCGGCATCGGCCGCATCCACGGCGAACCGGGCCTGCGCGAGTTCTCCCGCCCGCACGCGATCGCGGTGCAGCGCTTCGCGATTCCCGGCATGGCGCTGCTCAGCTACTCGCGCACGCAGTCCACCATGAAGCTGCTGCGCAAGCTGGTCCCCTTCATCCACGGACGGCACAAGTAGCGAACACCGCCCGCGTGTCCGTCGGGGCGAGCTGAGAAGATGGAACACGTGAGTTTCTGGCCAGCGCCCCATGTCGATGTCCCTGTGCACGCGACCGTGACCCTGCCCGGGTCGAAATCGATCACGAACCGGGCATTGATCCTGGCTGCCCTGGCGGACGGGCCCTCGACCCTGTCCGGAGCGCTGCGCAGCCGCGACACCAATCTGATGATCGCGGCGCTCAGCGCGCTGGGCGCGGTCGTCGAGGGTGACGGGGACACGCTCACCGTCACCCCGGCCACGCTGCGCGGCGGCACCGTGGACTGCGGGCTCGCGGGCACCGTGATGCGGTTCCTGCCGCCGGTGGCCGCCCTGGCCGCGGGCGAGGTGGCCTTCGACGGCGACGCGCAGGCCCGGGTCCGCCCGCTCAGCACGATCCTGGCCGCGCTGCGCCACCTCGGCGCCGAAATCGACGGGGACGCACTGCCTTTCACGGTGCACGGCAAGGGCGGGCTGCGCGGCGGCACCGTCACCATCGACGCGTCCGGGTCCTCCCAGTTCGTCTCGGGTCTGCTGCTGTCCGCAGCCCGGTTCGACGAGGGCCTGACCGTGCACCACGACGGCAAGGCACTGCCCTCGATGCCGCACATCGAGATGACCGTCGAGATGCTGCGCCGCGCGGACGTGCAGGTGCAGACGCCCGCGGACAGCCGCCAGGCCCAGACCTGGGTCGTCACGCCGGGCCCGATCCGCGCGGTGGAATGGGATGTCGAACCCGACCTGTCCAATGCGACACCGTTTCTCGCGGCCGCCGCGGTCACCGGCGGCGAGGTGCGCATCCCGCATTGGCCGCGGCTGACCACGCAGCCGGGCGACGTGATCCGGGAGATCCTGGTGCGGATGGGCGCCGAGGCGCGCATCTTCGACGGCGTGCTCACCGTGCAGGGACCGGACAGGCTGGCCGGCATCGACATCGACCTGCACGACGTCGGCGAGCTCACGCCCACCGTCGCCGCGCTGGCCGCCCTGGCCGACTCCCCCTCCGTGCTGCGCGGCATCGCACACCTGCGCGGCCACGAAACCGACCGGCTCGCCGCGCTGTCCACCGAGATCAACCGGCTCGGCGGCAAGGTCACCGAGACCGAGGACGGCCTCGAGATCGTGCCCGCCACGCTGCACGGCGGGCGCTGGCACTCCTACGCCGATCACCGGATGGCAACGGCCGGAGCCATTCTCGGCCTGCGCGTGCCCGGCATCGAGATCGAGGACATCGGCACCACCGCCAAGACGCTGCCGAATTTCGTCGCGCTGTGGCAGCAGATGCTCGACTCCACGTCCGCCGATCAGGAGGCGGCGCACTGAGAAAGCGCGAGTACGACGAATCCGACGTCCGGGTGCGCCCGGGCAAGAGTTCGCGACCGCGCACGAAAACCCGTCCGCAGCACAATGATGCCGAACCGGCCATGGTGGTGTCGGTGGACCGGGGCCGCTGGGGCTGTGTGCTCGGCGGAGATCCGGGCAAGCAGATCGTCGCCATGCGGGCCAGGGAACTCGGCCGCACCCCCATCGTGGTCGGCGATCAGGTGGACGTGGTCGGCGACCTGTCCGGCAAACCCGACACGCTGGCCCGCATCGTGCGGGTCACCGATCGCCGAACAGTGTTGCGGCGCACCGCCGATGACACCGATCCGTTCGAACGCATCGTGGTCGGCAACGCCGAACAGCTGTTCATCGTCGTCGCCCTCGCCGACCCGCCGCCGCGCACCGGTTTCGTCGAGCGCTGCATGGTCGCGGCGTTCGCCGGTGGGCTGCGGCCGGTGTTGTGCCTGACCAAGCACGATCTGGACGCCGCATCCGAATTCGCTTCCGCCTTCGAGGATCTCGATCTCACCATCGTCTACGGCGGGATCGAGGATCCGCTGGAACCGGTGCTCGAACTGCTGCACGACCGGCTCACCGCGTTCATCGGGCACTCCGGCGTCGGCAAGTCGACGCTGGTGAATCGTCTTGTGCCGGACGCATATCGGGCCGTCGGCGCGGTGTCCGGGGTCGGCAAGGGCAAGCACACCTCCACCCAGTCGGTGGCGCTGCCGCTGCCCGCGGGCGGCTGGGTGATCGACACCCCCGGCGTGCGTTCCTTCGGCCTGGCCCACATCACCCCCGACGACGTGGTCGCCGCCTTCAGCGACCTCGCCGCCGCCATCGAGGACTGTCCCCGCGGCTGCACCCACCTCGGCCCACCCGCCGACCCGGAGTGCGCCCTGGACCAACTCCCCGGCAAAGAGCGCCGCGTCGCCGCCATCCGCGTCCTGCTCAACGCCCTGAACAGCAACGAAAACTATTAGCCGCCAGGCACTCCCGGCTCTACACTGCCGTCCATGCGTTACGTCGATCTGAATGCGACGGTCGGCGAGCTCACCGGGGTGCTCAGCCCCGCGCCCTACCTCCGGCGGCTGCCCGAGCTGGCCGTCGAGTTACCCACTGGCGCAAGGGTTTTCGCCACCGATCCGGAGCACTACGACTTTTACGGCAAGCGCTGCGTGAAAGACCTGAAGTTCCTGGACGTCCGGGACACCGACACCGGGGTCGAGCTCCGGCTCCGGCACAACTGCTGGAAACACGACGAAGACCTGACCATCCGCTACACCGCGCCGACGGACCGCGTCGTCACGCTCGGCGATCCGGGACGAACCGGATTCCACGAATTGATCCTCGACGAAATCCTGCCGCATCCGGACGGCTGCACCCACGAACTCGTCTTCCACACCGGCACCGTCATGGTCACCTGCGCGGATCTCGCCGCCGACTGGACCGCGGCGGACTGTGCCGACCTGCCGCAGCGCCGGGACCATTGATCAGCTGGGGACCTTCCCCAGTGATCATCTTTCAGCCGGACAACGCGTTCAGCCGGACAACGCGACGCGCGATTGGTCCTGACCGTCGGGCTGGCCGGGCGCGAACGGCCACTCCTCGAACCAGGTGCAGCGGCCCTGGTCGTCGAAGCGCAGTATCCACAGGTCACGCCAGCGGGCCGGTTGATCGGGATAGTCGACCTCGGCCCGGACCACCGCGGTGACACCGTCGACGGCGACCACTTCGGGCTCGATCGTGAACGACTCGTCCGGACCGTCGCGACCGGCCTCCCAGAACTTCGCGAGCTCGGGTAGCCCCGTGAGCGGTTCGGCCCACGGGGAAACGAGATATCCGATGTCAGGGGCGAAGAGGTCGCCGAGGTGCTCGGTACCCGGCTCCCGCCAAGCCCGTTCGTACGCGCCGACCCATGCCTGCACTGTGCTCCGGTCCACGCCGGGCCAAGTTACGCCGCTTCCCGCTCCCGCGTGCGCATTCCGCCGCAAATCCCCCACCCCAACGCACCGACCCGCGGGGCCGCGGTCAGCTTCGGCGCCTGATGCAGGCTGAGCCGGTTGCCGTCCGGGTCGAACCGGCAGAGCTTCGGCTCCGTACCGAGCCACTGACCGAAATCACCGACTGGGCAACGGGTTTGCTCGTGCCGGAGAAATAGAAAACGCCCCGGAGCCGAAGTCCCAGGGCGCTTTTCGTGTTCGAGTGATCTCAGTGCCGGCGGCGCGGCTTGGGGGCGCGCTTGGGCTTGGACTGGGCGCGGGCGGCCTCCCGGCGTTCGCGCCGGGTGGTGTTGCCGGTGTCCTCGTCGCCGTACTCCTCGGCGTCGCTGTGCACCGCGCGGCCGCCGCCCTCGGTGGGGCCGGAGTAGCTGAAGCCCCGGCGGTTGGGGTCGTCGATGCCCTTGGCGCGCAAGGCCGCCGGGGCGGCGCTGCCGTTGCCGGCCGGGGCCTCCTCGGTGGGCAGCGGACGCGGCGCGGACATCGCGCCGACCGGCGAGCGCAGGCCCGCGTCGATCGAGACGCCCTCGGGCTGCGGCTGCTGCACCTCGACCTGCAGGTTGAACAGGAAGCCGACCGACTCCTCCTTCAGGCCCTCGAGCATCGCCGAGAACATGTCGAAGCCCTCACGCTGGTACTCCACCAGGGGGTCGCGCTGCGCCATCGCGCGCAGGCCGATGCCCTCCTTGAGGTAGTCCATCTCGTAGAGGTGCTCGCGCCACTTGCGGTCCAGCACCGAAAGCAGCACCTGCCGTTCGAGATTGCGCATGCTGCCCTGACCGGCCAGCCCGTCGATCTCGGCCTCGCGCCGCTCGTAGGCGTCGTGCGCGTCGTCGAGCAGCGCGTCCAGCAGTTCCTCGCGGGTCAGGTCACCGGCGTCGCCGACGGCGGTCTCCCCGGCCAGATCCTGGTGCCGGATACGCACCGGGTACAGCGTCTTGAGCGCGGTCCACAGCTTGTCCAGATCCCAGTCCTCGACGTACCCCTCGGCGGTGGCGCCGTCGACGTAGGCGGTGATCACGTCGGTGATCATCTCCTGGACCTGGCCCTCCATGTCCTCACCGCGCAGGATCCGGTTGCGCTCGCCGTAGATGACGGTGCGCTGCTGGTTCATCACCTCGTCGTACTTGAGCACGTTCTTGCGGATCTCGAAGTTCTGCTGCTCGACCTGGGTCTGCGCGCTCTTGATCGCCTTGGAGACCATCTTGGCCTCGATCGGCACATCGTCGGGCAGGTTGAGCCGGGTCATGATCGCTTCCAGCGCGGCGCCGTTGAAGCGGCGCATCAGCTCGTCACCCAGCGACAGGTAGAACCGCGACTCGCCCGGGTCACCCTGACGGCCGGAACGACCGCGCAGCTGATTGTCGATACGACGCGACTCGTGCCGCTCGGTGCCGAGCACGTAGAGCCCGCCCGCCTCGCGCACCCGGTCGGCGTCGGCCTTGGTCTGCGACTTGACCTGCTCCAGCGTCGGCAACCAGGCCTGTTGGTAGGCGTCCGGCGTCTCCACCGGGTCCAGGCCCTCCTTGCGCAGGATGAGGTCGGCGATGATGTCCGGGTTGCCGCCGAGCACGACGTCGGTACCGCGGCCGGCCATGTTCGTCGCGACGGTCACCGCGCCCGGACGACCGGCCTCGGCGATGATCGCGGCCTCGTTCTCGTGGAACTTGGCGTTCAGCACGGTGTGCGCGATGCCGCGCTTGGTGAACTGCTTGGACAGGTACTCCGAGCGCTCGACGCTGGTGGTACCGATCAGTACCGGCTGGTCGCGTTCGTGCCGCTCGGTGACGTCGTCGACCACGGCCGCGAACTTGGCCTCTTCGGTCTTGTAGATCAGGTCGGACTGGTCCTGGCGGATCATCGGCTTGTTCGTCGGGATCGGGACCACGCCGAGGTTGTAGATCTGGTGCAGCTCGGCGGCCTCGGTCTCGGCGGTACCGGTCATGCCGGACAGCTTGTCGTAGAGGCGGAAGTAGTTCTGCAGCGTGATCGTCGCGAGGGTCTGGTTCTCCGGCTGGATCTCGACCGCTTCCTTGGCCTCGATCGCCTGGTGCATGCCCTCGTTGTAGCGACGGCCGACCAGGATGCGCCCGGTGAACTCGTCGACGATGATCACTTCGCCGTCGCGGACGATGTAGTCCTTGTCGCGGGTGTAGAGCTCCTTGGCCTTGATGGCGTTGTTCAGGTAGCTCACCAGCGGCGAGTTGGCCGCTTCGTACAGGTTGTCGATGCCGAGCTGATCCTCGACGAACTCGACGCCCGCCTCGTGCACGCCGATGGTGCGCTTCTTGATGTCGACCTCGTAGTGCAGGTCCTTCTTCAACAGCGGTGCGATGCGCGCGAATTCGGCGTACCACTTGCTGGAGGCGTCGGCCGGGCCGGAGATGATCAACGGGGTGCGCGCCTCGTCGATCAGGATGGAGTCGACCTCGTCGACCACGGCGAAGTTGTGCCCGCGCTGCACCAGATCGTCGAGCGAGTGCGTCATGTTGTCGCGCAGGTAGTCGAAGCCGAACTCGTTGTTCGTGCCGTAGGTGATGTCGGCGCCGTAGGACACCCGCCGCTGCGCGGGCGTCATGCCGGACAGGATCACGCCGACCTCGAGCCCGAGGAAGCGGTGCACGCGGCCCATCCACTCGGAGTCGCGCTTGGCGAGATAGTCGTTGGTGGTGACGATGTGTACGCCGTCGCCGCTGATCGCGTTGAGGTAGGCGGGCAGCACCGAGGTGAGCGTCTTGCCCTCACCGGTCTTCATCTCGGCGATGTTGCCGGTGTGCAGCGCCGCGCCGCCCATGATCTGCACCTTGTAGTGCTTCTGGTTCAGCACCCGCCACGAGGCCTCCCGGCCCACCGCGAAGGCCTCGGCCATCAGCGCGCCGAGCGGATCCGAGTGCCCCTCTTCGACCATGTCGGAGTAGCGCTCACGGAACTCGTCGGTCTTGCCGCGCAGCTCGGCGTCGGTGAGCTGTTCGTACTCCGACTCGAGTTCGAGAACCTGGTCGGCGAAGTTGGCGAGCCGCTTGACCATGCGGCCCTCACCAATCCGTAGCAACCTCGTCAGTGTCAGCGCAGGCACGGGTCTCGTCAGTCCTCTGGTCGGTGTGTCAGTCGTGTCGATCGGCGCCGGGCCGAGGGTGGACACCCGGCCGGCGTGCGGGCTCGCGCGCCGGGCGCGGATTCCGCTGCACGGTTCATGGTAATGCGGTGCCGATCGTAGGCGTCGACAAGCAGCGGTGTTCGGTCACACCGCAGGAACGAGCCTGCGTAGTCACCCGGCACCGGGGCACCTGCCGTGTCGTCCGCCCTGGTACTCACAGTACGCGGAACGCGGTCAGCTGCCAGCCCGCCCGATGCAACGCGACCCGCGCGGCGACCGCGAAGACCCGGTGGCCACGTTGGTAGGTGCCGTACACCTCGGCGGTTTTCGGCCCGGCGGGTTCGACGCCGATCTTGGTCAGGTGCGCGGGCCCGAGGGCGGCGGCGCGCGGTGCGGTCCGGGCCAGCGTCTCCAGCGCGGCGAACACCGACGCGGAGGTCAGCGGCCGCACCTGCGCCACCGGCCGCCTGCCGTCGAGCACCTCGAGCACCAGCCGCAGCGAATTCTCCGCGAATCGATGTGCCGCCGAACCTGTTTCGGTCTCGGTCCCGTACGATGTAAGGCGTCCGTCGTGCCGGGCGCGTCGACCCGCGTCCCGTGCGGAAGACCCGCTGTGTGACGGCATGCGACTGTGTGACGGCATGCGACGGCAGGGCAACGCGGCTCGTGGTGACGAAGCAGCAGACCGTGGCTGATCCCCGGCCGCGCGATCACGATCCAGCGGCGGTTCGATGTGTGGCGCGGGCGAAAGCGACGGTCGCCGACTGTGCATCCCATGTCCCCCTGTGATCGAATCGAGTCCCCGAGCTCGAATCAGACAGCCTGCCACGGAAGCCAGGACGGGTAAAGGGGAATGTCGATATCGCCGGATACGCCACAGCGGACGAGCTGAATCGCTGGGGCGACAGCACAATGGGCGTGAGACGGCATCGGAAAAGGAGCACCGGGCAGCGTGATCACGAGACTGACCCCGCAGGACGCGTCCTTCTACCGGCTCGAGTCGAGCAGTAATCCGATCCATATCGGCTCCCTCGCGATCCTGCGACATACCGATGCCGATTCGGCTGCCCCCGCGCTGGACTACGACCGGCTCGTCGATCTGGTCGAGGCCCGCCTCTCGCTGGTGCCCCGCTATCGCCGCAAGGTGCGCGAGATCCCGCTCGCGCTCGGGCGCCCGGTCTGGGTGGAGGACAGCGCCTTCGACATCACCTATCACATCCGCCGCTCCGCGCTGCCCGCGCCGGGCACCGACGCGCAACTACACGAGCTGGTCGCCCGGCTGTCCTCGCGCCCGCTCGACCAGACCCGGCCGCTGTGGGAGATGTACCTGATCGAGGGCCTGTCCGACGGCCGCTGCGCGCTGTTCACCAAGACGCACTCCGCGCTGGTCGACGGCGATACCGCGCTGGAGATCGGGCACGTCGTGCTCGACGCGGGCCCCTCGCCGCGCGAACTCGCCGACGACGCGTGGCGCGCCCCGCGCGAGCCCGACGATATGGAACTGCTGCTCGGCGCGCTGACCCATCTGGCCGCGCAGCCGCGCGAAGCACTCGAGGTGGCCCGGCACGCGGGCGGTCAGGCGTTCGCGGTGATCGGCGCCGCCGGGCGGGCGGTGGACTCGGTGGTCAGCGCGGTGCGCGCGGCGGCGAGCGGCACCCCGGACAGCCCGCTCAACGCGCGCATCTCGCGCAACCGCCGCTTCGATGTGGTGCGAACCGAGCTGGAGGACTACCGCAAGATCCGCAAGCGCTTCGACTGCTCGATCAACGACGTCATCCTCGCGGTGGTCACCGGCGCGTTGCGCAACTGGCTGCTGTCGCGGGGCGAGACGCTCACCGAGCCGACCACGCTGCGGGCCGTGGTGCCGATGTCGGTGTACGTCGACGGGGTGGACGGCGCCCGGCTGAATCCGGCGAGCGAGGTGTCCTCGTTCCTGATCGATCTACCGGTCGGCGAACCCAATCCGGTGATGCGGCTCTCGCACATCGCGCACGCCACCGAGGCCAACGGCAAGCAGCGGCGCGGGGTGCGGGCCCGGACCCTGGTCCATCTCGCCGGGTTCGCTCCGGCGAGCCTGCATGCGATGAGTGTGCGCGCGGCGAGTACGTTCGCAGAGCACACGTTCAATCTGGTGATCACCAACGCGCCGGGTCCGCAGACGCCGATGTACATCGGCGGCGCGCGGATGCTGGAGATGTATCCGGTGTCGCCGCTGCTGCGCAATCAGGCCTCGAGCATCGGGATCACGTCCTACGACGGACGGGTCTTCTACGGACTCAACGCCGACCGCGACGCGATGGCCGACATCGGCGTGCTGGCCGCGTCGGTGCGCGATTCCATGGAGGAGATGCTCGGTGCCTGCGTCTGATCAGGAGAAAATGCGGGTCTACATTCCCGCGACGGTGCCGATGCTGCGCGAGCTCGTCGCGAACCGGGAACTACGCCCGGTCGGCGGGACCGCGTTCGCGGTGACCCCGGCGCTGCGCGAGGCCTACGCCTCGGGCGACGACGAGGAGCTGGCCGAGGTGGCGATGGGCGAGGCCGCGCGGGCCTCGCTGCGCCTGCTCGCCGCCGAACGCGACGATCTCGACGAACCGGCCGACGACGCCGAACCGGTGCCCACCGGCCGGCCGGTCTATCGGCGCGCGGTGATCGCCGCCGACGTGACCGGCGCCAAGCTGCGGCCCGATCTCGACGACGCCGTGGTGAAGCTGCCGGGGCTGCTGACCTACGACCAGATCGGCAGCGTGCACGTCGACCTGGCCCAGGCCGAACCGGAGGTGGCCAAGGCCGTCGACGTGGTGGACGCCGCGGACCTCGGCGACACCGACGCCGAATTCGTGCTCGGCGACGCCGAGGACCACCAGCTCGCCTGGTATGCCGCGCAGGAACTGCCGTTCCTGCTCGAATTACTCTGAGCCGCGCGATCACCGGACCGCGGCCCGAGGCGCTCCCCGGCCGAACCTACGATGCCGTAACCTTGCTGTGGCGTGGGCAGCGCATCCGACGAACAGGAAGACGAACGGCAGCGATGAGCTCGAAAAATGGGGGATTCTCCGTGCGCGGCGTGCGGGAGTGGCTGGAAGCTCCGGCCGCGAGCGTCGCCGAACGCGGCGGCAAGTTGAACGTGCTGCGGGGCGCCGTGGCCCGGGTCACCACCCCGTTGCTGCCGGACGACTACCTGCACCTGGCCAACCCGCTGTGGTCGGCGCGCGAGCTGCGCGGCCGAATCGTGGACGTGCGCAAGGAAACCGCCGACTCGGCCACCCTGGTGATCAAGCCGGGCTGGGGCTTCGACTTCAAATACGAACCCGGTCAGTACATCGGCATCGGCGTGCTCGTCGACGGTCGCTGGCACTGGCGCTCCTACTCGCTGACCTGCCCGCCGAACTGGTCGGATCCGGGTGCAGGCGGTAAGCGGGTCATCTCGATCGCGGTAAAGGCGATGCCGGAGGGCTTCCTGTCCAGCCACCTGGTCAGCGGTGTCCCGGTCGGTACCGTGGTGCGCCTGGCCGCGCCGCAGGGCGGTTTCGTGCTGCCCTATCCGCCGCCGGAGCGGGTGCTGTTCCTCACCGCCGGCAGCGGCATCACCCCGGTCATGGCGATGCTGCGGGCGATGGACCGGCGCGATCTGGTCACCGACGTGGTGCACCTGCACTCCGCGCGCACCGCGCAGGACGTGATGTTCGGTGCCGAGCTGCGCGACCTGCACGACCGGTATGCCCCTACCCACCCCGCCGACTCCGTCGGCGACCGTCCCCCGGCGAGTTTCACCTCCCACCTGCACCTCACCGGCGAGCAGGGCAAGTTCGCACTGGCCGACCTGGACACGAAGTTCCCGGACTGGCGCGAGCGCCAGACCTGGGCCTGCGGCCCGGCCGCGATGCTCGACGAGATCGAGCACCACTGGCGCGACGCCGGCCTGGCCGACCAGCTGCACGTCGAGCGATTCGAGATCGAGCGCTCCGCGGTGGGCGAGGGCGGCACGGTCAGTTTCGGCAAGACCGGGCGTACGGTCGAGGTGGACGGTGCGACCAGCCTGCTGGAAGCGGGCGAGTCGGCCGGCGTGCAGATGCCGTTCGGCTGCCGGATGGGCATCTGCCAAACCTGTGTCGTGACACTGAGTTCCGGCTACGTGCGCGATCTGCGCAACGGCGACGAGCATCGCGAAGGTGACAAGGTGCAGACCTGCATCTCCGCCGCGGCGGGGGATTGCACGCTCGACGTCTAGACGACGCCGCGGCGCGCCGGGCAACGCGGCCCGGCGACGACGGCGCGGCAGCACGGGGCGCCCTTGGGTACCCTCGAAGCAAATCGAGTAGGGAAAGGACCCCCGGTGGCCATCACCGATATTCAGGCGTTCGCCCATCTCACGGCGGCCGACATCGAGACACTGGGGCAGGAACTCGATTCGATCCGGCGTTCGGTGGAGCAGTCACGTGGTGCACGTGACGCGAAGTACATCCGGCGGACCATCGCCGCGCAGCGCGGCCTCGAGGTGGCCGGGCGCGCGGTGCTGTTCGGCAGCCGCAACCGATGGGCCTGGCTCACCGGTACCGCGTTGCTGTCGGTCGCCAAGATCATCGAGAACATGGAGCTCGGGCACAACGTCAGCCACGGGCAATGGGACTGGATGAACGATCCGGAGATCCACTCCAGCTCCTGGGAGTGGGATATGACGGGTCCCTCGTCGCAGTGGCGGCGGGCGCACAACTACTCCCACCACACCTATACCAACGTGCTCGGCAAGGACGAGGACCTCGGCTTCGGCATCCTGCGGATGACCCGCGACGAGCCGTGGAAGCCGATCCACCTGGTGCAGCCGGTGGCGAACCTGGTGCTCGCGGCCACCTTCGAGTGGGGCATCGCGCTGCACGACTGGAGCATCGAGAAGGAACTGGCCGACACTCCGCGCTGGGAAGTGATGTCCCCGCCGAACGTGGAGTTCGGCCGCAAGATCGCCCGCCAGGTGACCAAGGACTTCCTGCTCTACCCGGCGCTCACCGGCCCGGCGTTCAAGTCGACGCTGAAGGCGAACGCGACCGCGAATCTGATCCGCAACCTGTGGGCCTACGCCGTGATCTTCTGCGGCCACTTCCCCGACGGCGCCGAGAAGTTCACCATCGAACAGCTCGAGGGCGAGACCAGCGGCGAGTGGTATCTGCGGCAGATGCTCGGCAGTGCCAATTTCAAGGCGGGCCCCGCCATGGCGTTCATGAGCGGCAACCTCTGCTACCAGATCGAACACCACCTGTTCCCGGATCTGCCGAGCAATCGGTACCCGGAGATTGCGGTGCGGGTGCGCGAACTGTGCGACAAGTACGACCTGCCGTACACCACGGGCTCGCTCGGCAAGCAGTACCTGCTCGCCTTCCGGACCATCCACAAGCTGGCCCTGCCGGACCGCTTCCTGAAGGCCACCTCCGACAACGCGCCCGAGACCTCCTCGGAACGCAAGTTCGCGGGCATCACGCTGCCGTCGCTGCCCAGCGCGGAGACGGCGCACTGGCTCGGCGTCGACCCGGAAACCGGGCAGCGCCGCGGCCTGCGCTCGGCCCTGCGCGAGGCCAAGGTGGTGCTGAAGGAGAAGGCTCAGCAGGAGAAGGAGATGCTGCGCGAGGCCAAGCGCGCACTCAAGGAGAAGGCCGAGCACGAAAAGGTGGTGCTGCGCGAGGCCACCCAGGCCCTGCAGGACCGGGCCCGCCAGGAACAGGCGTCGCTGCGCCGAAAGGCTGTGCGCGAGAAGGCTTTGTGGCGACTGCGGCGCCGCCGCTAGCCGATCCGGAACACCGGTGCCCGCACCCGGGTACCGGTGCGCACTGCGCCTGCCGGGAGACGAAGCACACGGCTTGCGCGGAGCGGGTTCGCGGGTGCAGAATCGAGCGTCCGCGTGACTGGCGGCCGCGGTGGAAGGCTGTGCGGGAGAAGGCTTTACGCCGCACCGCGGATGCGGTTCAACTACCATCTTCCGATCGTGTTCGCAATGGGGGATTTGCCACACCGCGGTGGCGCAGCTCGTAACCTACGGTCACGTAACTTACGGTACTGTAACCGCCATGGCGATCTCGGATGTCAAGGAATACGCACACCTCACCGAGGCCGACGTGGAAGCACTCGGCGCGGAGTTCGACGCGATTCGTCGCGATATCGAGGAATCGCGCGGTGCGCGCGACGCGAACTACATCCGTAACGTCATCCGGCTCCAGCGCGCGCTCGAGATCGGCGGCCGCGGCGTCCTGTTCGCCAGCTTCCTACCGCCCGCCTGGATCGCCGGCGTCGCCATGCTCAGCACCGCCAAGATCATCGAGAACATGGAGATCGGGCACAACACCATGCACGGGCAGTGGGACTGGATGAACGATCCGGAGATCCACTCCAGCTCCTGGGAATGGGACAACGCGGGCGCGGCCAAGCACTGGAAGCATACGCACAACTACCTGCACCACAAGTACACCAACGTGCTCGGCATGGACGACGACATCGGCTACGGCCTGCTGCGCGTCACCCGCGACCAGCGGTGGAAGCCGTTCAACCTGGGCAACCCGATCTACAACCTGGTACTGCAGCTGCTGTTCGAATACGGCGTCTCGATCCAGCACATGGAGCTGGGCAAGCTGGCCGCGGGCCGGTTCAAGCCGGGCACGCCCGAGCGCGCCGAGTTCGACCGCAAGCGCACCGAGGCGCTGACCAAGATGGGCAAGCAGATCCTCAAGGATTACGTGATCTTCCCCGCCCTCACCGGTCCGGCCTTCGTCACCACGCTCACCGCCAACCTGGCCGCCAACGCCATCCGCAACGTGTGGTCCAACGCGGTGATCTTCTGCGGTCACTTTCCCGACGGCGCGGAGAAGTTCACCAAGGCCGATATCGACAACGAGACCAAGGGCCAGTGGTACCTGCGGCAGATGCTCGGCAGCGCCAACATCTCCGGCGGTCCGCTCACCCACTTCATGACGGGCAATCTGAGCCACCAGATCGAACATCACCTGTTCCCCGATCTGCCGAGCAACCGGTACGCCGAGATCGCGGTCCGGGTGCGGGAGCTCGCCGAGAAGTACGACCTGCCCTACACCACCGGCTCGCTGCCGGTGCAGTACTTCAAGGCCTGGCGCACCATCCTCAAGCTCTCGCTGCCGAACAAGTACCTGCGCGACACCACCGACGATGCGCCCGAGACCGCCTCGGAACGCAAGTTCGCGGGCAACACCGTCGCCACCATCGACCCGGTCACCGGCAAGCGGCGCGGCCTGCGCACCGCCCTGGCCGCCGGACGCCGCCGCCTGAACCGCCGCACCCCCGCGTACGCGGGCTGATCGACTCTCCCGCACCCTTTCCGTCCTCTCGCACCCGTTTCCGCAGGGCACAGCGGGTGCGCGAACACGGAAAGGGTGCGTGTTCGTTGCCGGGTCTGCGGCTGGTTGACTGAGCGCGTGGGTGCTGACGGTCTGAGTGTTTACGACGCGATCCGGTTGCGGCGCGACGTGCGGGCGGAGTTCACCGGTGAGGTGCTCGACGACAGCACGCTGTGGCGGCTGCTGGAGGCCGCACACCGGGCGCCCAGCGTCGGGAACTCGCAGCCCTGGGATTTCGTGGTGGTGCGGGACCCGGCCACGCTGCGCGCGTTCGCCGCGCACGTGGCGGACAAGCGCATCGAGTTCCGCGACGCGCTTGCGCCGGACCGGGCCGCGACCTTCGAACCGATCAAGATCGAGGGCATCGTCGAGAGCGGCACCGGGATCGTGGTGACCTACGATCCCGGTCGCGGCGGCCCGCAGGTGCTCGGTCGGGCCACCGTCCCCGAGACCGGCGTCTTCTCCGCGGTGCTCGCGATCCAGAACCTCTGGCTCGCCGCGACCGCCGAGGGCATCGGGGTCGGCTGGGTGTCGTTCTACGCGCCCGAATTCCTCGCCGAACTCGTCGGCCTGCCCGCGGGCGTGCATCCGGTCGCCTGGCTGTGCGCCGGACCGGTGCACAGCTTCCAGCAGATCCCCGATCTGGAACGCTTCGGCTGGCGCACCGGGCGTCCGCTGGCCGAGGCCGTGCATCACGAGGTCTACCGAAAGTAGTTCGCTGTATTGCATTTTGATGCACAATCCGGCGCGTCGTGCGGCGTGTCGCAGTGCATCCGCGCAGAATGTCTGCGTCCCCGCGCCACGACCGGAGGCATGGGGGTCGGGGTCGTGGGGTTCAGCTGCTCATCAATTGGGTACGTCTGTGTACGCACCCATCTCGGATGCAGCGTTCTTCGGCTCAGGAGGTTTGCCATGGCCAATGTCGACGCCGTCCGGCTGTCGAACGAGCTTGGCATCGATCTGGCACACGCAATGCTGCGCCTGCGCAGGGAAGGCCGCCCCGGCGAGTCCAACCACGACACGTGCCTGCGGATCATCGCCGACGAGGTCCGCAAACCGCAGACCCCGAAGCGCGACACCCACGTGTTCCGGACACGCCCCGCAGCAGACGGCACATTGCCGCTGCTGCCACCCACCCGCGCCCGGCACCGCTGACCCGCACCCGGATCGCCCGAAAGCGCACTGCGCCAGCCTGAAACACGGCGTCAGCCTGAAGCACGGCGCCCACCGAAAGCGCGGCGTCAGCCCGAAAACGCTGCGTCAGCCCGAAAACGCTACGCCAACCTGAAAGCGCTGCGCCGACCCGAAACCACTACGCCAACCTGAAAGCGCTGCGCCGACCCGAAACCACTGCGCCAGCCGAAAACGCTGCGCCGACGAAGCACTGCGCCAGCCCGACACGACAGCGCTAACCGAAACGCTGGGCCAGCCTGAAGCACTGCGCCAACCCGACACCACAGCGCCAACCGAAACGCTGCGCCAGCCTGAAGCACTGAACCAGCGACGCACTGCGCCAACGCGAAAGCACAGCGCCAGTCCAAAACCACAGCGCCAGCGACGCACTGCGCCAATCCCACACCACAGCGCCAACCGAAACGCTGCGCCAGCCTGAAGCACTGCGCCAGCGAAGCACTGCGCCAATCCGAAAGCACAGCACCAGCGAAATCCTGCGCCAGCCCGAGAGCACTGCGCCGACCTGAAAGGCATTGCGCCAGGTGTGATCCCTGGGTGGGCGCTCACCAGCGCAGCACGACCTCGTGCTCGTTGTCCAGGATCCGTCCCGTCGGCACGAAACCCAGCGATCGATAGAACCCCTCGGGACTACCCGGTCCGGTCGCGTAGCTGGTGTACAGCTCGCGGGTGCCCCGCGCCGTCAACCGCTGCACGAGCGCGCGCAGCGCCGCCCGGCCGATCCCGCGTCCCTGCGCCGGACCCGCGACCATGAAGCGCCACAGGAACACACCACGCAGGTCGGGGTGGTCCTCGTCCAGCCCGTGATGCACCATCAGGAATCCGGCGGGCGCGTCGTCGGCGTAGACGGCGCGAAACCACAGGCAGTCCGAAAAGTGGGCCTCGGCAATGGAAATGCCGTTGTCGATCACCATAAGACGCTGCTGCGCGCTCAGCGTCTCACTCAAACTGCATACCGCGTAGAGGTTTTCGCGGTCGATACGGCGCAGCTCGATGCGCCGCGGCGCGGCCCCGGTCGATTCGGTCATACGCCTTGGTACTGCGCCGACCGGGGCCCGCTCAACCGGTTTTCGGTCAGACCCGTTCCAGCACGGCCGAGGCGCCGATGCCGCCCGCGGCGCAGATGCCGAGCAGCGCGGCGTTCTTGCCGGTGCGGGCCAGTTCGTTCGCCATGGTGGTCACCATCCGCGCGCCGGTGGCACCGAACGGGTGACCGAGCGACACCGAACCGCCGTGCACGTTGAGCTTGTCGATATCGACCTCGCCGACGGCGGTGTCCCGGTCGAGCCGCGTCTTGGCCCACTCGGTGCTGGCCAGCGCCGACAGCACCGACAGCGTCTGCGCCGCGAAGGCCTCGTGGATATCGACGAAATCGATGTCGCCCAGCGACATCCCGGCCTTGTCCAGCGCGCGCGGCATGGAGATCGCCGGGCCGATCAGCACCTGGTCGGTGGGATCGACGCTGACGTAGCTCCAGGAGCGGAAGGCGGCAAGCGGCCGGTAACCGAGCGCGGCGGCCTTCTCCTCGCTCATCAGCAGCACCGCGGACGCGCCGTCGGTGAGCGGGCTGGCGTTGCCCGCGGTCACCGTGCCGTTTTCGGCGAAAACCGGCTTCAGTTTCGACAGTTTTTCGATGCTGGTGTTGCCGCGGACCAGTCCGTCGCGGTCGATCTCGACGCCCTCGGGCGTGCGGACCCGCAGCACCTCGTCGTCGAACCGGCCCGATTCGATCGCGGCGGCGGCCCGATGATGCGAGCGGGCGGCGAACTCGTCCTGGTCGGCCCGGCTGATGCCGTGGATGCGGGCCATCTTCTCGGCCGACTCCCCCATCACCTCGCCGGTGGTGCGTTCGGCGATCTTCGGCCGGCTCGGCAGGATATCGGTGAACGGCGCGAGCTGACGGATCGCGGTGAGGTAGTCCTTCGGCTTCGGCTTGCCGAGCGCCAGCGGCGCGGCCGCGTGCACCACCGACTGCGGCAGCTTCACCTCGGCGTTGGAGGTGGAATCGCTGCCGCCGGCGATCATGATGTCGTATTCGCCGCGCTCGATCGCGGCCACGGCGGAGGTGACCGCCTGCAGGCCGGACGCGCAGGCCCTGGTCACCGTGTGGCCCTCACAGCCGGGGTCGAGCGCGAGGTCCAGAGCGATCTCGCGGGCGATGTTCGGCGCCGCGCTGGGCAGGATGACGCCGCCCCAGACGATCGCCTCTACCTGGGCGCCGGGCAGCCCGGTGCGCTCCAGCAGGCCCCGGACCGCGGCATCGGCGAGCGCGATGGAATCCATCCGGGTGTATCCGGTGAACGCACGCACGAACGGCGTGCGCGCACCGGACACGATAACGGCACGGCGAGCAGCCTTGGTGGCCATGCGATTTCCTTTCGAGAGATCTATGGCCACCAAACTTACTCCTAAGTAAGTTCACCGTCGACCCCCTTCGCCGACGGTGACCCGTGCACAGCAGCGGCGATCCCCTCCACCGTCGCTGAAATCCGGCCTGCCACGCGCCGTTGCGCAACAGACCGGAGGCGCCCGTTCCGACGAACGCCCCTGCTCGTCCCGGAACACTCCGCAAGACCGATGTCGGCTGAAACTTCGGCGCGTCAGAACAGTAGCAATATTTCCACTGATTTTTCAAACCTTTTCTATTGGTTTGCTTTCTGACGTGGTCGGGCTCTACTCTGAAGCTCACTATGCATAGCCCTTCGGAGCTGTCGCGGCGCCAGAAGCGATTCGGCCGAATCATCAAGGAGCGCCGGGACGAGCTCGGCCTCACGCAGTTACAGATCGGCGACCTCGGGGGACCTTCGGCACCGACGATTCGCAAGATCGAAGACGGCGACGCCGCGATCAGCACGACCACGCTGAACAAACTCGATGCGCCGCTGCGCTGGCTCCCGGGGAGCGCCGCGCGCACCTACGCGGGCGGCACCCCGGCCGCCGACGAGCCCGCACTCGCCGCGCGACAGCCCGGCGAGTCCGTCGTGGCCGGGCCCGACTCGATCCGCTTCGAACTCGCCGACCTCACCGGGCTGCTCGCGGCCGCGGGCCGGCTCAACGACGCGGTCGAGCACGGCCGGACCACCCACCCGCAGGTGGTCGCCGCGATCAGCGAACTCAACCAGGTGGTCTCCAAGCTGTCGGCGCGCTACGCGACCGCCATGCTGGAACGCAACGGCGGCCCGGGCAGGCAGCTGCACCCGCTCGTCGAGATGGCCTTCGCGCATCTGCTCGAGGTGCCCGCGGAGGCCAGCGACACCACCGAACTCCACGAACGGCGATACCGGCGCTGGCTGGCCGGACGATCAGAGGACGTCGATGCTGCGACAGAAGCACAGTTCCGGGCACGCTGGCTGGCGGCCAACGTGGACACGACCGCGAGTCGAAACGGCGGGTACTGAGGTGACGGAGAAGACCGACGACGCGCCGAGCGGCGCGACTCTCACGCTGAGTCACAAGATCAATCGGCTGTTCGCCGTCGTGCACCCCCGCTCGGCCCCCGAGCGCAGCACCGCGACCGTCGCCGAACAAGCCGGCGGGTACCTCAGCCGGGTCATCACGCCGAGCTACCTGGAACGCCTGCGCGGCGGTGAGTTCGACGGCGAGATTCCCGGCACGACAGTCGAACTCGACGTGCTCGCGGCGATCGCGCAGAGTTTCGGCGTCGCGGCCGACTACCTGACCACCTCGGGTCCGGCGGCCAGCGCGATCGATCGGGAACTGGAACTGCTCGCCACCATGCGCGACGCCAACGTCTCGAGCATCGCCCTGCGCGGTTCGAATGTGGACCAAGCGATCCTGGCCCGGATCATCGAGAGCACGGACCGTACCTGACCGACGAGTCAGTCGGTAACATCGTGACCTACATGGGGGCACTGAGCTTGCTGTAGGAGTGAAATCGCATGGCCATGCAGGCCCGGTTCCGGAACCTGACCCGGGATGTCCCGATACCGCACCCGTGGAATCTGTCGAACTATCTCGACGATGTCGCCGCCTATC
Organism: Nocardia vulneris; assembly: GCF_001613425.1. Classification (GTDB taxonomy): domain Bacteria; phylum Actinomycetota; class Actinomycetes; order Mycobacteriales; family Mycobacteriaceae; genus Nocardia; species Nocardia vulneris. The sequence goes on from NZ_BDCI01000020.1 coordinate 81,651, forward strand.
GCGGCCGGCCCATCAGCCTGGTGCCGATCGACACCGCGCTGCTCGCGGGCACCGGCTGCGGCACCGGCAGCGGTCTGTGGATCGCCAAGCACGACAGCGACGTGATCGTCTACGGCGCCGACACCACCGAGTGGCATGCCGAGCACATCATCGTGCACGAACTCGGCCATATGCTGCTCGGGCACGGCCCGGAACAGCCCACCGGGGGCGGGCCGGAGCCGACCGCCCCCACTGTCGCCGCGGTCGCGGAACTGCTGCCCTCCATCTCCCCCGAATCCATCGCGCATGTGCTCGGCCGCACCGACTACGGCACCAGCCGGGAACGCGACGCGGAAACCTTCGCCGACATGGTCATGCTGCACGCCATGCGCCCGCCGCGTCGCGATTCCCTGCTGCACCGGACGTTCTTCCGCGACCGGCGCCGGTGAGCGCACCGCGGCGCGACGAGCGGATTGTCGTGCGGGAAACGGAGATACCGATCAGGTCAGCGTCTCCGGGTATCCAACGAACACGTTGAACACCCGGAGCGGCGGACGGAAACGAACCTGCTACGCGAGCCGGATAAGGCCGTAGTCGAAGGCGTGCCTGCGATAGACCACCGACGGTCGGTCGGTCTCGCGGTCTTGGAAGAGGAAGAAGTCGTGGCCGACGAGTTCCATCTGGTAGAGGGCGTCGTCGACGGACATCGGAGTCGCGGTGTGCACCTTGGTGCGGACGATATGGCCGGGTCCCGCCGCGTAATCGGGGTTCTCCGGTGTGCCCTCGGGGCGGTGGTGGTTGCCGCCGTCGGGGTGATCGTGCGCCGCGGCGGACCCGTTCGGCATCGCGAACAGGGAATCGTCCACCAGATCGGCGGTGGCCTGGGCGACGGAGACCGGGGTCTTGTCGCCGTAGTGCACCCGGCGCCGGTCCTTGGTGCGGCGCAGCCTGCTCTCCAGCTTCGCGGTCACCGATTCGAGTGCGGCATAGAAGCTGTCGGCGCACGCCTCGGCGCGCACGATGGGGCCCTTACCGCGCGCGGTGATCTCGACGCGCTGACAACTCTTGCGCTGCCTGCGATTTCGCTCGTGGAAGAGTTCGACGTCGAAAATGAAGATCGACGGGTCGAAGCGTTCGAGCCTGGAGAGTTTCTCCGCGACATAGATTCGGAAGTGATCCGGAACCTCGACATTGCGACCTTTGACCACGACGTCCGCACGGGGCGTCCTGGCTCGATCCGCAATGGGTTGCTCGGTCACGTCCAAGGTGCGATCGTCCAGCACCGAAGGATCAGCATCTTGCACTGAAGGTCGTGAAGAAGTCGTCACGCGTACCTCCCGGATATGGCCGCACAGGCGAACTGCGTGCGGCGGGATGAGCCGTGCCGATCGAGAATCTCTCGGCACATGATGTCCGAGGCGCCACCTCCAAACTCCCGGTTCGGGTGTGTGATCGCGACGCTAGTACGACATTCGGGAGTGCGCCAGTGTTCACGCAAATTTCCCGGAGTCAAGCAGCACAGGTAACCAATACGGCGCGTGCCGGTACCCCGATCCGGGCCAGCGCGCGCACCGACTCGCGCACCGTCGCCCCCGTTGTCAGCACGTCGTCCACCACCACTACCTCGGCGTTTTCCGCGATCCGGCACAGCGCCGCGGAACCGGGTACGGTGGTCACCCTGTCCTGCAGATTGTGTGCGCGCTCACGGGGTGTCAAGCCCACCGAATCCTGCACACCCCACCACACCCGCAGCACGGATACCATCCGGCTATCGGGCAGCCAACTCACGGCTATCTCCGCTGCGGCCACCACCGGATCACCGCCGCGCCGGCGCGCGGCGACCCCTCGGCTCGGTGCGGGCACGAGCACCAGCGGCCGATCGGCGCGCAGCCGCGCCAGCGCACCGGCCAGTGCCCGGCCGATCGGCGCCGCCAGATCGGTGCGCCCACTCTCCTTGGCCGCCAACACCGCTCGCCGGGCCGGGCCGCGGTACGGGCCGAGCGCCCAGCACGGCACCCCGGGGTCCAGCCGCGGCCGCACCCGGATCGGCGGGCCGGTCAGCGTGGCCGCGCAGGCGGCGCACCAGCCCACGCCGGGTTGCCCGCAGCCGGCACACGCGCTGGGCAGGATCAGATCGAGGAGGGTGCGCACCGCACGAGTGTGCGCGCACCCACCGACACGACCCGGCGATCAGCCGGGCAGTACCGGGACGGCGTTCGCGCCGAGGCCCGGCACCTCCCGCCAATACGGTTCGCGCTCGTCCGGATTCGTCGTCAACTCCAGGACCGCCCGGGAATCGGCGGCGTACTGATGCTCCGGCGAGGCACTGACCTGCCGCACCGGCGTCGTCAGGTTCCGGCTCGTGTAAGGCTGCGACCCCGATCCGTCGATCGACACCGCACCGATCGGATCGACGTTGCCTTCCCTGGCGATGATCAACCGATCGCTGCCGTACCACGACACCGAGACCGCGGCCGTGCTCGAGTCGACGCCGACCGGCAGCGGTGAGGTCAACGCGTAACCACCACCCGGCTTCGGCACCACCACCGCGACATACACCTTGCCGTCCGCGATCAACGCGGCGCGCACCCCGGTGCGGGAGACCCGTAGCTCGGTGATCGGTAGCCGGAAGGCCGATCCGGCCCCGCCGGTGAGCGCCGAGATGTCGACGTCCTGCACCGAAACGGTGCCGGTGGTCCGGTCGTTCACCGCGCGGACCACCCGCTCCCCGTCGATCACCGCCCAGGCGGCGGTGCCGTCGATATTCCAGGACGGCCGGGTGATGGTGCCGCCCTCGGCGACCGGAATCGCGTTGCCGCCGTAGGTGCCGATCATCAGGGTGCGCGGTTGTTCGGGTGCGGGCCGGCCCGCGTCGGCCACGCCCGCGACCAGTTGACCGTCCGGCGAGACGGCCGCCGACACCAGGTTGTTCACCGCGCCGAAGTAGCCCGGCGCGGCCGTGACGGCGCCGGTGTTCGCCACCTGCACCAGCGTGCCGCCGCGCAACGCGTGCAACCCGATCTGGTTGCGCCCGTTCATCGCCGCGCTGAACTGCTGCACGTCGGCCACGGCCCAGCCGCTCGCCGAGAAGCGGTCGTCGAGCGGTTTGCCGTCGGCCAGCAGCACATACGGCCCGATGATGTCCGCGCCCGCGAGGGTGAGCACCACCTGCGCGGCCAGTAGCTCGCGATCGCGCGGTGCGAGCGCCGAGGCGCCCGCGAAATCTATTCGCACCCCGCCGACGCCCACTCCGACGCCGTCCGGATCGCCGTTGGCCTTGGTGACCGGGCCGCGCAGGGCGATCGGCTGGGCCAGTTCGTTGCGCAGCACCGGCGTCAGCGCGGGCTGGGTGCCCTCGCCGAGCATGCTGAGCAGCCGCTGGGTCAGCTGCACCTTGGGCACCGAGATCCAGCGCAGATCCGGCACGACCGAACTGCTGGTCGGATCCACGAAGTAGAGCACGTAGCGCCGGTAGGACTTGCCGAAGGCGACGGAGTCCATCACCACGCCGTCGGGCAGTTCGTCGATGCGCCACTCGTTGTTGACCCGGATCATCTCGATCTTGTTCTCGAGCGGATCGGCGGTCGCCTGATACGAGCCGTCGGCCTTGAGCTCGCCGACCTTGCGCGCCCGCACCCGATAGGTCGCCTTGTCCCCGGAACGCGACTCGCGCAACGTGTCCGGCTTCTCCACGATGGTGATGCCCGCGGCGTCGTCCCACTGGGCCGCGGCCGACGGGGTCATGAACTGCCGGGCGGCCAGGTGCCGGTTGGTCGGGTCGGCGGTGGCCGAGAGGAAATCGCGCAGCAGCAGGTCGGGGTCGCGGCCCTGCTGCGGCTGCGGCGGGCCCTCGGAGGTGGGTTCCCGGTTGATCGTGCCGAGGGCCTGCGGCGCGGAGGATTCCGGCAGGCTCGCGCAGCCGGAGAGCACGACGAGCGCGGCCACCGCGGCCGCGCCGAACGCGAACAGCCGCTGCTTGCGCGCGGAACCGACTCGCATGCTCATAACGGTACGTCCCCGGATCCGCGCGCCGGGTCCGCACCCGGCGGTGTCGATTCCTCGTCCGGTCCGCCCGCTCGGGCGACCGGTGTGGCCGAATCAGCGCTGGGCGCACTCGACTCGGCGTCCGCTCCGGTCACGACGTGCGATGGCACCGGCGCCACTGCCGTCGAACCGTTGCCCGACGCGAAGACCGCGGTGCCGCCGGACGGGAACGACACGGTCTCCCCCGGCGCGGCCTCCGGTTCCGGTTCGGTCGTGCTCGGCACGATCTCCAGTTCGGCCTGCCGGGCCGCCGCCTGCTTGCGCACGGGTTCCAGCGGCAGCGGGCTCGCGCCGAGCTTCTTGCCCCGCACCAGCGGCAGCGTCAGCCGGAAGCTCGCGCCGACGCCGACCTCGCCCCAGGCCTCCAGCCTGCCCTCGTGCAGGTTCGCGTCCTCGACGCTGATCGACAGGCCGAGCCCGGTGCCGCCGGAGCGGCGCATCCGGGACGGGTCCGAGCGCCAGAACCGGTTGAAGACCAGCTTCTCCTCGCCGGGGCGCAGCCCGACGCCCTGATCGCGCACCACCACCGAGACCGCGTTGGCGTCCAGATCGCCGCGCATCCGGATCAGCACCGGCTTGCCCTCGCTGTGGTCGATGGCGTTGGCCAGTAGATTGCGCAGCACCCGCTCCACCCGGCGCGGGTCGACCTCGGCGACCAAGGGCTCCTCCGGCATATCGATCACGACCTCGACGCCGGCGTCCTTGGCCAGGTGCCGCACCGTCGAGATGGCCGCCCGCGCACACATCCGCACGTCCAGCGATTCCACCTGCAGCTCCGCCACACCCGCGTCGTGGCGGCTGATCTCGAGCAGGTCGTTGAGCAGTCCCTCGAACCGGTCCAGCTCGTTGACCAGCAGTTCGGCACTGCGCGCCAGCGCGGGATCGAGATCGTCGCTGCTGCCGTGGATCAGATCCGCCGCCATCCGCACCGTGGTCAGCGGGGTACGCAGTTCGTGGCTGACATCGGAGGTGAACCGGCGCTGCAGATTGCCGAACTCCTCGAGCTGGGTGATCTGGTTGGACAGACTCTCGGCCATCTCGTTGAACGCCTGCGCCAGCCGGGCCATATCGTCCTCGCCGCGCACCAGCATGCGTTCTTTGAGCCTGCCGTCGGCGAAGCGACCCGCGATCCGGGCGGCCGACCGGATCGGCAGCACCACCTGCCTGGTGACCAGCGCGGTGATCGCGGCGAGCAGGACCAGCAGCACGATGCCGCCGATCATCATGGTGCCGCGCATCAGCGACAGGCTGCGCGCCTCGCTGGCCAGCGGGAAGATGAGATAGATCTCCAGCGTCGGCACGTCGACGCTCGGGCTGCCGATGATCAGCGCCGGGCCGTGGTACCAGCTGGAGTCGGAGATGGTGGTGAACTGCCTGCTCACCTGGCCGCGACGGACGAAGTTGCGCAGCTCGACGGGCACGTCCTGAATCGGGCCCGCGGTGAGTTCCTGCTGGCTGCCGTCCACCATCACCAGCGCGAGGTCGTAGCTGCCCGCGACACCGGTCTGCGGGCTACCGCCGCTGGACAGCGTGTTGCGGGCCTCGATCAGCCGGGTCTGGGTGTTGGCGTCCTGGATGCTGGACAGCTGGCCGTGCACCGCGTTGCGGGCACGCGACATCTCCTCGACCGCGGCATTGATCTTGGTGTCCAGCATGCGGCTGGTGATCTGATCGGTCAGCACCACACCGAGGATCGTGATCACGATCAGCGAGAGGGTGATCGTGGAGACCGCGACGCGCAGCTGCAACGATCGCTGCCACAGGTGGCCCAGCAGGACACCCAGCTCGGCGAACCGGGCACCCGCTGCCGCCAGCGCCCGCTCCAGTTGGTTTCTGGAGCGACGGATCACGGCCGCGCCTCGACGGCGACCGGCGCCGTCGTCCGGGCGAACGCGGCGGCCACGACCCGTGTAACGCGTGTGCTCACGGTGGTCCAGCTTTGTAGCCGACACCGCGAACGGTCAAGACGATCTCCGGATTCTCGGGATCCTTCTCGACCTTGGCGCGCAACCGCTGGACGTGCACGTTGACCAGTCGGGTATCGGCGGCGTGCCGGTAACCCCACACCTGTTCGAGCAGCACCTCGCGGGTGAACACCTGACGCGGCTTGCGGGCCAGCGCCACCAGCAGATCGAACTCCAAGGGCGTCAGCGAGATCTGCTGTCCGCCGCGGGTCACCTTGTGCGCGGGCACGTCGATGACGATATCGGCGATCGAGAGCATCTCAGCGGGCTCGTCCTCGGTGCGGCGCAGCCTGGCGCGCACCCGGGCGACCAATTCCTTGGGCTTGAACGGCTTGACGATGTAATCGTCGGCGCCCGACTCCAAACCGAGCACGACGTCGACGGTGTCCGTCTTCGCCGTCAGCATCACGATGGGCACGCCCGAATCCGCGCGCAGCACCCGGCACACGTCGATGCCGTTCATGCCGGGCAGCATCAGGTCCAGCAGCACCAGATCGGGGCGGATCTCCCGAACCGCCGCGAGGGCCTGTGTGCCGTCGCCGACCACATGCGGGTCGAACCCTTCCCCGCGCAAGACGATCGTGAGCATCTCAGCGAGCGCCATATCGTCGTCGACGACCAGAATCTTCGGCTTCATAATTACTATGTTGTCATCTCCCAGGCCAGGATCGGGTCGCCACGCCAACACTGGTACGAACCCGCCGCACATCTAACCCTATCGGGTAATCAAATCGGCGAATCGCGCGGCCAGCGTGGCTGGATCGTCACCGGATCGGAATATCCACCACGGGCCGTACCAGTTCTGTTGGGCCAGCTCACGGTACACCGCGAGGGTGCGCTGCTGTAGTCGCGCGTCCCGCTCGTAGGCGTCGAGCGCCCGGCTGCTGTCGAGTTCGCCTCGGCGCCGGGCTCGTTCGGCCGCGAGCTCCGGCGAGACGTCGAGCAGCACCTGTACCGCGGGCGCGGGCAACGCGAACCGTTCGTACTCCAATTCGCCTATCCAGCCCACGATTGCGCCCGCCGCGGACTGTTCGAGCCGGGCCGCGTTGTAGGCGGCGTTGGACGCGACGTACCGATCGAGCAGCACGATGTCGTTGTCCGCCAACAGTTTCGCCAGTTCGTCGCGCGCGTCCGCCCGATCCAGCGCGAACAGCAGCGCCATCGCGTTCACCGACGCCGCCAGGTCGCCGTGCGCGCCGTGCAGCGCCTCGGCCGCCAGATCGGCGTGCACCGAGCGGCCGTAGCGCGGAAAGGCCAACGAGGCGACCCGTACTCCGTCGGCGCGCAGCCGCGCGGTGACGGCGTCGGTCAACGTCCGCTTGCCGGCCCCGTCGAGCCCCTCGACGACAATCAACGCTCCCATGGCTGGCAGGGTACTCAGCGCCCGGCCGCCGCGGCCCGTCGGTGCGCCGCGGCGGCCCGGATCGTTGCCTGCGGGCCTATGCGCAGCGACCGTTGCATTCGTAGCGCCAGAGGGTGCCGCAGCCGCCCTTCTTGTTGCAGCCGTTGACGAGTCCGACGCAGCGGGCGTCGCCGCAGTGGCTGCTCGCCGCGCTGCACTCGCAGTCGGGCAGTTTTGCCAGCAGCGTGCGCTCGCCCGCCTCGGTATCCGGTCCGAGCACGCCGACGATGCGGCGGGCCTGCGCGCGACCGAACTCGGCCTCGACGCGGGCGGCCGCCGCGTCGAGCCGGACGGTGAGTTCGTCGGTGCGCTCGCCGCGGAAGGTCGCCGGGTCCGCGGCTAGCTCCTCGATCCGCCGAAGTGCCGCATCCTGTTCCGTGGACAACCGCTCGCGCGCGGCCCGGGCCCGCGCCAAATGCTCGGTCCACAAACGGCTTTGCACCTCGGCGGGCAACTGGACGATCGCGGCACGACGGTATGTCATGGGGTACTTGGCGATACCGTCGAGGTCCTGCGGCAGCGAGCCCAGGTTCTCCTGCACCCAGCGGTGCGCCGACGACGCCTCCGCGACACCGGCCCCGCGACCGAGCACCAACCAGCCGGCCAGGACCGCGCCCGACCCGGCCAGGAGCACGCCGCGCCGCGAGGGGCCCTGCGCCACGATCGCGGCCACAGCGTCCGGTGACCGCTGTGCGGCGGACTCGGCCGCGGCGAACTCACCCAGCACGCGCAAGACCCGCACCGTCGCGCGCGGACCGAGCACGCGCGCCATCGGCACCGCTAGCGCCGGACCGGTCCAACTCTTGGCCCTCCCACCGGTGACCCGGATCAGCGTCGGCTGCCAGGGCGCGGCCGGGCCGAGACTGTCATGGCGCCAACGGATCACGTCCGCATCCGTCAGCGGCCTGGTGTCGAGCCGATCCCCCGCGACCGCCGCGACGAGATCGGAGATCCGCGTGCACTTCGCGCACGAGCCGTCGAATGCCAGAATCCAGCGCGAGTCCTTCATGGTGCATACCCCCCGGGAGCGATGCCGACCGGCGATCTGCTTTCGCCGGACGCTAGGTATCGCCATTGTCGGAAGGCCCCGCTCGCGCCCGCAATGGAATCGCCCGCGAAACACCTTGCCTGGCAGCAGAGGTGGCAGCACTGCCAGCTTGCGCGAAAAGCACGCGGCCGCCGGACCCGAGTGGTCCGGCGGCCGCGTGCGTCAGTCGCTCAGTAGCGGTAGTGCTCCGGCTTGAACGGGCCGTCGACGTCGACGCCGATGTACTCGGCCTGATCCTTGGTGAGCTTGGTCAGGGTGCCGCCGAGCGCTTCGACGTGGATCTTGGCGACCTTCTCGTCGAGGTGCTTGGGCAGGCGATAGACCTCGTTGTCGTATTCGTCCGGCTTGGTCCACAGTTCGATCTGCGCGATCACCTGGTTGGAGAAGCTGTTCGACATCACGAACGACGGGTGGCCGGTGGCGTTGCCCAGGTTCAGCAGGCGGCCCTCGGACAGCACGATGATCGCCTTGCCGGACTCCTTGAACGTCCACAGGTCGACCTGCGGCTTGATGTTCAAACGCGTTGCGCCCGAACGCTCCAGCGCGGCCATATCGATCTCGTTGTCGAAGTGACCGATGTTGCCGAGGATGGCCTGGTCCTTCATCGCCTTCATGTGATCGAGGGTGATGATGTCCTTGTTGCCGGTCGAGGTGATCACGATATCGGCGTTGCCGATCGCCTGCTCGACGGTGACGACGTCGTAGCCGTCCATCAGCGCCTGCAGTGCGTTGATCGGGTCGATCTCGGTGACCTGCACCCGGGCGCCCTGTCCCGCAAGCGATTCCGCGCAGCCCTTGCCGACATCGCCGTAGCCGCAGATCAGCACCTTCTTGCCGCCGATGAGCACGTCGGTGCCGCGGTTGATGCCGTCGATCAGCGAGTGGCGGGTGCCGTACTTGTTGTCGAACTTGGACTTGGTCACCGAGTCGTTGACGTTGATCGCCGGGAACACCAGCTCACCCGCCGCCGCGAACTGGTACAGCCGCAGCACGCCGGTGGTGGTCTCCTCGGTGACGCCCTGCACCGATTCGGCGATGGCGCTCCACTTGCCCTTGTCGGACTCGAAACGCTCGCGCAGCAGGTTCAGGAAGACCTTGTACTCGGCCGAGTGGTTCTCGTCCTCGGGCGGGACGACGCCCGCCTTCTCGAACTGCGCGCCGCGCAGCACCAGCATGGTGGCGTCACCGCCGTCGTCGAGGATCATGTTGGCCGGCTCGGCCGGCCAGGTCAGCATCTGCTCGGCGGCCCACCAGTACTCCTCCAGGGTCTCGCCCTTCCAGGCGAAGACCGGGGTGCCCTTGGGCTCGTCCACGGTGCCGTTCGGGCCGACCACGACGGCGGCCGCGGCGTGATCCTGGGTGGAGAAGATGTTGCAGGAGGCCCAGCGCACCTGCGCACCGAGCGCCACCAGGGTCTCGATCAGCACGGCGGTCTGCACGGTCATGTGCAGCGAACCGGAGATCCGCGCCCCCTGCAGCGGCAGGACCTCGGCGTACTCGCGCCGCAGCGCCATCAGCCCGGGCATCTCGTGTTCGGCCAGGCGGATCTCCTTGCGGCCGAATTCGGCAAGCGCGAGATCGGCCACCTTGAAGTCGATGCCGTTGCGGACGTCCGCGGTGAGTGAAGTTCGCGCGGGAAGTTCTGAGGTCGTCATAGCCTCTGTCTGCCTCTCCTGGAAGTCGGTACCAACACGCAAGGCTAGTCGCTGGCGCGGCGGCTGGGTACACCGTACTCACCCTTGCTAGCTTGGCGCGATGCCGAACCTGCGCGCTATCGCCACGACCGCTGTCGTCGGGCTGTCCGTCCTGGGTCTCAGCACCGCCTGCGACAGCGGATCGGACGCCGCACCCGCAACTGCGTCGCGAACCGTCGACCTGCAGGCGCACCGCGGCGGGCGCGGCCTGACCGTCGAGGAATCGCTGCCCGGCTTCGCCAAGGCGCTCGAGCTCGGCGTCACGACGCTCGAGCTCGATATCGTGCTCACCGCCGACCGGATGCCGCTGATCTGGCACGACCCGACCGTGCTCGCCACCAAATGCGCCGACACCGCGCCCGCGACCGTGGACGACCCGGAGTTCCCGTACGTGGGCAAGCTGGTGCACGAGCTGACCTACACCCAGATCCGGACCCTGGACTGCGGGCGGGCCCTGGCCGACTTCCCCGGCCAGCAAGCCCTGCCGGGCAACAAGATAGCGACGCTGCCCGAGCTGTTCGATCTGGTGAAGTCCTATCGCGGCGCGCACCCGCGGTACAACATCGAGACCAAAGTGGAAGCCGAACATCCCGAACAGTCCGCCACGCCACAGGAATTCGTGGACGTCATCCTCGGCACCGTGACCGCGGCCGGCGAGACCGGCAACGTCGAGATCCAGAGCTTCGACTGGCGGTCGCTGCCGCTGGTGCGCAAGGCCGATCCGACCATCCCGCTGGTGGCGCTCTACGACGACACCACCTTCGTCGCAGGCTCGAAGTGGCTCGGGCCGATCCGGTTCGAGGACTACCCGGACGATCCGCTCGGCGCGGTGAAAGCGCTGGGCGCCAACGTCGCTTCGCCCGGCTACTCGGTGCCCTACGGCCGCAAAGCGGGTGAACCGGGCTTCGCCCTGGTGGCGGACAAGACCTACGTCGACCGGGCGCACGAACTCGACCTGCGCGTCATCCCGTGGACCGTGAACGACAAGGCCACGATCGCCGCCCAACTCGAAACCGGCGTAGACGGCGTGATCACCGACTACCCCGACCGGATGCGAGAGGTGCTGCAGGAGAAGGGACTCCCCCTCCCGCCCGCCTACCACCGCTGAACCCGGCAGCTCCGGCAGAGGTCGGGCGCGCACCCCGCGGCCGACCCGACCAAGCCACTGCCAGAGTCCGACCACCCACACCGCTCGAAAACCGGGACCACGCACGCACCCCCACGCCCGGCTCCCCGGTCGGTCACCACCGAACGGGGAGCCGCGCACGCACACCGCGCACGGCTCCCGTCGGTCGCCACCGAACAGGCGGGCCTGGTTCTCAGATCGCGCCCGACTCCGCCACCGTCGCTTCCCTGCGCTGCGCCGATCCGTTGCGCTGCACCACAGCGTTGCGCTGCACGGCACCGTTACATGGGCTGCCCGCATTGCTTACTGGCACACCGGTTTCCGAGGTGACACCACTGCCCGAGGCGACACCCTCCGCCGCGACGGCGGCACTACTCGGGCTCCCGTCGCTGCCCTGCAACGCACTATCCGCCTGCAACACACCATCGGCCTGCGCGCCACGATTCGGCTGCGCCGCACCAGCACCCGACACCGCGCCGTTCGATCGCGCCACACCACTGGCCTGCGCCGCACCACCAGCCTGCGCCGCGCCCTTCGTTTGCGCCGCCGTATTGGAGGGCACCGCACCGTCACCGCCCCGCACCACACCGTTCGAGTGCGCGGCACCGTTGGCCGACCGCGCACCCCCAGCTCGCGCCGCACCGTCCGCCGGCGCCGCACCGCTGGCCTGCACCGCGCCGGCCGCTTGCGCCGCCTCGTTCACTTGCGCCGCACCATTCGCTTGCGGCGCGGTATTTGCCTGTGCCGCTGCATTTTCCGGGGTCTGGGTGGCCCAGCCGCGGTAGCGTTCCAGGAGCTGGCGGCGTTTGCGGGGGTGGATGTTCGCGCGGGTGACGTCGCCGTCGTAGTGCTCGAGCACGCGATGGTCCATCACCGCCCGCCACAGCGGCGGAACGACCGCGAACAGAATCATCGTGGCGTATCCGGCCGGCAGCTGCGGCGCCTGCATGGAACTGCGCAGCGTCTGATACCGGCGGCCCGGATTGGCGTGATGATCGCTGTGCCGCTGTAGATGGAACAGGAAGATATTGGTGACGAGCCGGTCGCTGTTCCAGCTGTCGCGCGGCGAGCAGCGCGCGTAATTGCCGTTCGGCCGCTTGCCCCGCAGCAGCCCGTAGTGCTCGATGTAATTCACCGTCTCCAGCAGCGCGGCGCCGATCACAGCCTGCAGGATCAGCCACGGCAGGATGCCGATGCCGAACAGCGCCATCAGCGTGCCGAACAGCACCACGCTCATCGACCAGGCCTGCAGGATGTGGTTGTGCACGCTGAACCAGCGCCGGTTCTTGCGCGCCAGGCGCACCCGCTCCAGTTCGATGGCCGAGCGGAAGCTGCCGAACACGCTGCGCGGCAGGAACTCCCAGAGGGTCTCGCCGAGCCGGCCGCTGGCCGGGTCTTCCGGCGTGGCGACCCGCACGTGATGCCCGCGATTGTGCTCGACGAAGAAGTGGCCGTAGAACGACTGCGCCAGCGCCACTTTGGCCAGCCAGCGTTCGGCGTTCTCGACCCGGTGACCCAGTTCGTGCGCCGCGTTGATCCCGATGCCGCTGACGAATCCGAGCGTCGCGGCGAGGCCGAGCTTGTCGACGATGCTCAGCTCGTGACCCGCCCACATGGCGCAGGCGATGAGCAGGCCGATCAGCTGCACAGGCAGGAACAGATAGGTGCACCACCGGTAGTACCGGTCATTGGACAGCAACTCGTAGTCTTCATCGCGCGGATTGGTGCCGTCCTCGCCGACAACCCAGTCCAGGACCGGGATGACGATCAGCACGATGATCGGACCGATCCACCAGAACACCTTTGCCCCGGTCTGCAACACGAGTTGCGAGGGCAACAGGGCGCTCAGTGGAGCGATCAGGCCGAAAACCCATAAGTGTCGTTTGGGATCAGTTGATACCGGCGGTTTGCCAACCGTTTGCACGTTTCTCCCGCTAAATAGGAACCCTAACTCCGATGTACGAGAATAGTTCCAGACTGTACGGCCGTTTCGCAGACCTTGACGGATGAAACGTGACGAGGATTACAACCCTGGCAGTTGGTTTTTAAGTCCACTCATATGTTAGTGAAGCGTGGCTTACTTTCCGCAAACATATGCGGCGGCGAACGAGTTCACTACTGCTCGATTCGGGCCGCGAGAATCGCCTCGACATAGGGGCTCAGCAACGCGCTCAAATCCTCCGGAGCGTCGCGCCCGGGGCCGGGCGGGGTCGGGATGTAGCTCAGCGCGATGCGCACCAGCGCGTGCGCGATGACATCCGATTCGGCCGCGGTCGCCGCCACCCAGCTGTGCTGGAACGCCAGCGAGAGCCGGGCGGTCGCCTGCTCGAGCAACGGCCCGGCATCGAGGGTGATCAGCCGCAGCAGGTCCAGCTTCACCTCACCGGCCAGCAGCGAGCGGACCAGCGGATCGGCCGCGGCGTCGAGGAAGAAGTTGCGCATCCCCTCCCGGAACGCGGCGCGGGCATCACCGACATTGCCGGTGATGGCCGCGTCCACGTGGTCGACCAGATCGTCGGCCAGGCGCAGCGCGTACGCCTGCGCGAGACCGCTGCGGGAACCGAACTCGTTGTAGAGGGTCTGCCTGCTGACGCCCGCCCTGGCGGCCACATCACCGAGGGTGATCTTGGACCAATCCCGTTCGGTGAGCAGTTCCCGCATGGCATCGAGGACCGACGCGCGCAGCAACTCCCGCGCGGCCTCCTGATAGGGAATGCGAGTTCCGGTGCGCGCCATACCCGCGACACTGTCACGGGCGGTTCCCGCAGTCAAAACATCACGACCGCTCTATTTCGACCATGTAGAAGTCCGCCTTGGCGGCGCCGCAGTCCGGACACGTCCAGTCGTCGGGAATATCGTCCCAGCGCGTGCCGGGCGCGATACCGTCCTCCGGCCACCCCTTCGCCTCGTCGTATTCGAAACCACACTGAATGCACTGAAAAAGTTTGTAATCGTTCATTTGACCGCTCCCACCTGTTCGAAATCGATTTTCTCCCGCACCCCACAGTCCGGGCAGCACCAGTCGTCCGGGATCACGTCCCACCGGGTGCCCGCGGGAAATCCTTCGTGCGGATCGCCTTTCGCCTCGTCGTATACGTATTCGCACACAGGACAACGGAACAGATTCATCACGCCACCCCGTCGGCCCGCAACTCGGTACCGTAACGGGCAATCACCTTGTCTCGCTTGCCCGGTTGGATATTCGCGCGGGTGATGTCGCCGTCATAGTGCGCGAGCACGCGCTTGTCCATCACGCGCCGCCACAGCGGCGGGAAGTAGGCGAGCAGGATCATGCTCGCGTACCCGCTGGGCAGATTCGGGGCGCCGTCCCAGCTGCGCAGGGTCTGATAGCGCCGGGTCGGATAGGCGTGATGATCACTGTGGCGCTGCAGGTGGTACAGGAAGATGTTGGTCACGATGTGGTCGCTGTTCCAGCTGTGCACCGGCGCGGGCCGCTCGTATCGTCCCGACGCGGTCCGCTGCCGGACCAGGCCGTAGTGCTCGAGATAGTTGACCGCCTCCAGCAGGCTGAACCCGACCACCGCCTGCAACACCAGATACGGCAGCAGTTCGACGCCGAACACCGCGACGAGCACGAGGTAGAGCGCCGCCGACATCAGCCACGCGCTGAGCACCTCGTTCTTCAGGCTCCACGGCTTCTTCTCCAGTCGCTGCAGCCGGGTCTTCTCCAACCGCCACGCCGAGGTCAGGCTGCCCCACACGGTGCGCGGCCAGAAAGCCCAGAATGTTTCGCCCACACGAGAACTCGCCGGATCCTCGGGGGTTGCGACGCGCACATGATGACCGCGGTTGTGCTCGATATAGAAGTGACCGTAGAACGATTGCGCCAGTGCGATTCTCGACAGCCAGCGCTCCAGATGCACCTTCTTGTGGCCCAATTCGTGCGCGGTGTTGATGCCGATGCCACCGATCATGCCGACCGTGATCGCGAGGCCGATCTTGTCGACCACGTGCAGGCCACCGTCGAAACCGAGCCAGCTCACCTCGTCCGCGGTGATCAGGTAGCAGGCCATGAGCAGCGTCGCGTATTGGCACGGCAGATACAGGTAGGTGAGGTAGCGGTAGTACTTGTCGTGCTCCAGATACTCCATCACCTCGTCCGGCGGATTATCGCCGTCAGGCCCGAAGAATATGTCCGCCAACGGAATCAGC
This sequence comes from Nocardia vulneris, assembly GCF_001613425.1. GTDB lineage: Bacteria > Actinomycetota > Actinomycetes > Mycobacteriales > Mycobacteriaceae > Nocardia > Nocardia vulneris. Next base: position 97,081 of record NZ_BDCI01000020.1, read on the forward strand.
ACATACACCAGGATCGGGCCGAGCCAGAACGGCACCTGTGCCAGCCGATGCCAGCCGAGTGCGTTGAGGGCGAGGATCACCGGGATCCCGATGGTGAACAGGCCGGTGGGCGCGAACAAACCCCACAGCCACATATAGCGCTTGCGGTCGCGCCAGTCCGGCGTCGCCGTCGGCTGCGCGGACGTGTCGGCTGCTGTCGACATCGTTGTCTCCAATCCAAAAGCGGCACGCCACGTGTGACGTGCGTTACCTCTGCCATGGACACTAGAGATCGATTTGTCGCCTGTCTATACAAATCAGCGAATTTGTAAAGCCGAGACGGCCCGCACAACGAGAACGCCCCGGTCAGGCGAGGCCTGACCGGGGCATCGGCACGTCGAGGGGTGTTACCGCAACAGCACGTCGGCGTTGTCCGGGAGTGCGTCCACCGGCCACCAGCGCAGGTCCGTGGACTCCGCGCTGCGCACCGGCACCGCGCCCGCCGGGGCGGTGATCCGGAACAGCAGGTCCAGGTGCCGCGTCGGCCGGCCGAGCGAACAGGTGATCGGATGCGCCTGCGCGCCGTACAGCTGCGGCGCCATCCGCAGCCCGGCGATGCCGGATTCCTCGGTGGCCTCGCGCAGCGCCGCGTCCGCGACGGTCTCGTCCGACTCCTCGCAGTGCCCGCCGAGCTGGATCCAGCTGCCCACCCGCGGATGCAGGGTCAGCAGCACCTCGCGCTCGTCGTGGGAGAACACCACCGCCGAGGCGGTGATGTGGCCCGGCGCGTGCTCGCGCAGGCACCCGCGCGGCGCGGCGCCGAGGAAGGCGAGCATCGCCTCGCGCAGCGACTGGTCGGAACCGGCGGCGGGCGACCAGGATTCGAGCAGCGCGGTCGCGGAGGCATGCAGCGAGCCGGCGGTCATCGGCGCACCCGCCTCACAGCTCGACCAGCCCGAAATCGTTGCCCCGCACCGGACGTGGCGTCAGCTCGTCGAGCGGGTGACCGACAGCGATGGCGCCCAACGGATTCCAGTCGTCCGCCAGCCCGAGCACCTCCCGGGTGACCTCCGGGGCGAAGATCGTCGAGCCGATCCAGCAGCTGCCGAGCCCCTCGGTCGCCAACGCGACGAGCAGGCCCTGCACCGCGGCGCCGACCGCGACCGTGAACATGGTGCGCTCGTTGGCCCGGCGCCGTTCGTCCGGATAGTCGTGCGCGCCGTCGGGCACGCAGAACGGAATGATCACCTCGGGCGCACCGCGCAGAATGTCGCCGCGCGCGATCCGGCGCTCCACCCGGTCCGGCGCCAGCCCGTCGCCGGTGAGGTCGGTCCGCCACTTGTCCGCCATCGCGTCGAGCAGCCGCGCCCGCAGCTGCGCATCGCGCAGCCAGACGAACCGCACCGGCCGGGTGTGGTGTGGGGCGGGCGCGGTGAGCGCGACGGACACCGCGGCGCGTACCCGGTCCGGATCGACCGGCGCATCGGCGAACTGCCGCACCGAGCGGCGCAGCAGCACCGCCTCGCGGCGACCCTGCTCGATCGCCTCGGCGGTACCGAGCCAGAACAGGTCGTCGGTGCCGCCGCGCAGCAGGTCGGCGGCGGTCGAACCGTCGTCGGTGATCGGCAACCCGCGCACCACCGCCACCGGCACTCCGCCGAGCTTGCCCTTCACCAGGTCGGCCGCGGCGGCCAGTTCGTCGGCGACGGCCACCTGGGTCACCTGGAGTTCGTTGCCCTGCCCGTCGACGGCGCCCGCGTAGTCGTGCAGCACCCGCAACCCGGCGGAACCGATCGCGGTATCGATCTGGCCGCTGCGCCAGGCCCGGCCCATGGTGTCGGTGATGACCACGGCCACCTGCACACCCAGCCGCTGCGCCAGCTCGGCGCGCAGCACCCGCGCGCTCGCGTCGGGATCGGCGGGCAGCAGAACCAATTCGCCCTGTTCGACATTGGAGCCGTCGATACCGGAGGCGGCCTGCACGATGCCCAGCTTGTTCTCGGTGATCAGGGTGCGGCCCTTGCGCGCGAGCACCCGCACCGCCTCCTGTTCGACCAGCGCGCGGCGCGCGGCGTCGCGCTCCTCCGGATCGAGCGGCGCCTCGACGATGCGGCCCTCGACCTTGGCGACGATCTTGCTGGTGACCACCAGCACGTCGCCGTCGGCCAGCCACGACGCGCGGGCGGCGATGTGCTCGGCCAGATCGTCGCCGGGCCGGAACTCGGGCAGCCCGGTGATCGGCAGGATGCGCAGCTCCCCGGCCGCGTGGTCGGTCACGGTGTTCGCCTCGGTCACGGTTTCACTCCCGCCAGGTCGAGCGCCTCGCGCACCATCTCCGCGGTGGTGGGCGGATCGGTCATCAGCAGCGGCACGCTACGCACCTCGACACCGGGCACCTCGGCGGTATCGGTGGAGTGGATCAGCCAGCCGTCCAGGATGCCGGTGGCCGAGCGGGCGCCGTAGTAACGGCCGATCGCTTCGGCGGTGGTCTCCACCCCGATCACGGACAGGCATTCATCCGCCATCCCGCGCAACGGCTTCCCGTCGATCACGCCGGACACGCCGATCACCTTGGCGGTGGTGGTGCGCAGCGCGCCGCGAATTCCGGGCACCGCGAGGATGGCGCCGATGCTCACCACCGGGTTCGACGGAGCGAGCAAGACCACATCCGCGGACTCTATGATCTCGGTCACACTCGGCGCCGGTTTGGACTCTTCGGCCCCGATTGTGGCGAATCCATGGGTCTCGATGTTCGCGCGGTACCGAACCCACCACTCCTGGAAATGGATCGCGCGACGTTCGCCAGGGTTGTCCGGGTCACTGACAACCACGTGCGTTTCACACCGATCGTCGGTCGCCGGGACCAGTTTCACGCCCGGCTGCCACCGGTTGCAGAGCGCCTCGGTGACCGCGGAGAGCGGGTACCCCGCGCGCAGCATCTCGGTGCGCACCAGGTGGGTGGCGATATCGCGATCCCCGAGCCCGAACCAGTCCGGCTGCGCATGGTATTTCGCCAGCTCTTCCTTGGCGTGCCAGGTTTCGCCGACCCGCCCCCAGCCGCGGTCGGTATCGATGCCGCCACCCAGGGTGTACATGCAGGTATCGAGGTCGGGGCAGATCCGGAGGCCGTGCATCCAGACGTCGTCACCGACATTCACGATCGCGGAGACATCGGCCTCGGGCAGCAGTTCCCGGACCCCCTGGAGGAAACGCGCACCACCGACACCACCGACGAGAACGGCAATCCGTGGCCCGGTTACGGGCTCGGCATCCGCTTGATGAACAGTCACATCCGCACAGCCTATGCGTTGCCGGAGCGGGCGATGTTCATCGGATATTTGCTGGTCATTTGCCCTACTCCGCCTCAAGATCATCTTGGAAGGCGTTCGCGGATAGTAACGGAATAGCGACGGCCGCTTGACCATCGACACGTCCGGCGTGTCTAATCACAGTCATGTCATTTCGGGTTCGCGCGAGAGTTCAAGGCGCGAACGGCTTTTCGAACAGATGTTCGCATCGGGATGACGAGCTCGGGGACGTCCGCGGGACAACGTCGCGGGGTATGGCCGTCGGTAGGCGTGTTGGTCCGACGGAACGAATCATTCTGCGCTAACACACAGTGAGGAGGCGGAGCGATGGCCAACGAGATGGTCTCGCCGACCGATTCCACAGCAGGCGCAGCACGTGGCGTCTGCGCAGAAAACGGCTGGAAGGATCACGAGGGGGGTGACGAAGTCTCGACGCCGCGGCTCGACTCGGGCGACGAAGTCTCGCCGCCCCGGCTCAGCCTGGTCGTCACGGGCTTCGACGAGATGTTCGAATCCATCGAAGAGCAGTGGCAAGAGCGCGCCCTGTGCGCACAGACCGATCCGGAGGCGTTCTTCCCAGAGAAGGGCGGCTCGACTCGCGAGGCGAAGCGGATCTGCATGGGCTGCGAGGTACGTGACGAGTGCCTGGAATACGCACTCGCCCACGATGAGCGTTTCGGCATCTGGGGTGGCCTCTCCGAGCGGGAGCGCCGCCGCCTGAAGCGCGGCATCGGCTAGTTCGCCCCTCGGGATGACCCCCGAGTTATCCGAACGCGAGAACTCGCCACGGCGACAACGGAACTCGCTTCGACACGGGTAGCTCCGGGGGTAGCCCCGAACCGCAGCGGCAGGCCGCCCGAGACCCCGGCGGCACGCACCGCGACCTGCGCGGACCGCACTGGGTGCACGGGCACCGAGCGAGCTGGCTAGTTTTATCCCATGGCACGTTCCCGGAATCGTCGTCCGCCGACCGCACGGTCGGTCATCCGCCGTGGTCGCGGGGTACGCGGACCGATGCTGCCGCCCACCGTGCCCGCCTGGCGCACCCGGGGCCAGAAATTCGACCGGCTGGTGCTCGAGGCGTTCGCGCCGCTGGACACGCGCTGGCACGACCGGCTCACCAAGCTCGATATCGCCGTCGACGACGTGCCGAAAATCCGTCCGCTGCACCCTGATTCGGTCACCTGGCCGGACGAGGTGGTCGCCGACGGACCGGTGCCGCTGTCCCGGCTCATCCCGGCCGGCGTCGACCGGCACGGCGCGGCCACTCGCGCGCGGGTGGTGCTGTTCCGCAAACCGCTCGAACTGCGCGCCAGCGACCCCGACGACCTGGTCGACCTCCTGCGCGAGGTGCTGGTCCAGCAGATCGCCACCTATCTCGGCGTGGACCCGGATGTGATCGATCCCGAACCCGAGTAGGAACGCACCCAGCCGGCGCCGCCACGGCAACGAATGTCGTTGCGCGACACTCCCCTGCGTGGGCCAGTATTTGCCCGATTCCTGAGCGTGTCTGTCCACATCGGGCCGCCAGGAGGGTTACTCTCATCGGCGTGATCCCCATGCGTCGTTGCTGCCGTCCAGGTTGCAAGAATCCGGCCGTCGCGACGCTCACCTATGTGTACTCGGACTCGACGGCCGTGGTCGGACCGCTCGCCACCGTCGCCGAACCGCACTCCTGGGATCTCTGCGAAACCCACGGCTCCCGGATCACCGCCCCCAAAGGCTGGGAGATGGTCCGGCACGAGGGCGGATTCTCCTCCAGCACACCGGATGACGACGATCTGACCGCGCTCGCCGAAGCCGTTCGCGAAGCCGGCCTGCGCCGCCGCCCGCCGGAACCGGATCAGCGCGGCTACCGCGACTACGCGCCGCCGCCGCAGCGCACCACCCGCACCGGTCGCCGGGGCCACCTCCGGGTACTGCCCGACCCGCCGTCCTGAACAAACCAGGACCGGGTCAAGCCGTCGCCACGGGGGCACTAGGGTGAAGGGCATGACTGTCGCCCGCTCTGCCGAGTTCGTCAACGCGGTGATCAAGGCATACGACGTTCGCGGTGTGGTCGGCGAACAGATCGATGCCGAATTCGTCAGGGACATCGGCGCTTCGTTCGCCCGGCTGATGCGCGCGGAAGGTGCGCAACGGGCCGTGATCGGCCATGACATGCGCGAATCCTCCCCCGCGCTGTCGCAGGCCTTCGCCGACGGCGTGCTCGCCCAGGGCCTCGATGTGGTGCACATCGGGCTGGCCTCCACCGATCAGCTGTACTTCGCCTCCGGCCGGCTGGACTGCCCCGGCGCCATGTTCACCGCAAGCCACAACCCGGCCCGCTACAACGGCATCAAGATGTGCCGCGCCAAAGCCCTTCCGGTAGGCCAGGACACGGGCCTGGCCACGATCAAGGACGAGGTCGCCACGGGCGTGCCCGCCTACGAGGGCCCGCACGGCACCGAAACCACAGTGGACCTGCTCGACGACTACGCGGCGTTCCTGCGCGGCCTGGTCGATCTCGGCGCGGTCCGCCCGCTCACCATCGCGGTGGACGCGGGCAACGGCATGGGCGGGCACACGGTGCCCGCGGTGTTCCGCACGCTGCCGCAGGTGACGATCGTTCCGCTGTACTTCGAACTGGACGGGTCCTTCCCGAACCACGAGGCCAATCCGCTCGATCCCAAGAACCTGGTCGATCTGCAGGATCTGGTGGTCAAGTCGGGCGCCGACATCGGCCTCGCCTTCGACGGCGACGCGGACCGCTGCTTCGTGGTGGACGAGCAGGGCGACCCGGTCTCGCCGTCCGCGATCACCGCGCTGGTCGCCGAGCGCGAACTGGCCAAGGAGCCGGGCGGGGTCATCATCCACAACCTGATCACCTCGCGCGCGGTGCCCGAACTGGTCACCGAACTCGGCGGCACCCCGGTGCGCACCCGGGTCGGCCACTCGTTCATCAAGCAGCAGATGGCCTCGACCGGCGCGGTGTTCGGCGGTGAACATTCCGCGCACTACTACTTCCGCGACTTCTGGGGCGCCGACTCCGGCATGCTCGCCGCGCTGCATGTGCTGGCCGCGCTCGGCGAACAGGACCGGCCGGTGTCGGAACTGATGGCGGCCTACGAAACGTATGCGGCCTCCGGAGAGATCAACTCCACAGTGGCGGACGCGCAGGAGCGGACCTTGGCGGTGGTGGCGGCTTTCGCGAGCCGGACGGTCTCGGTGGACCGGCTCGACGGGGTCACCGTGCAACTCGCCGACGACGCCTGGTTCAATCTGCGCGCGTCCAACACCGAGCCGCTGCTGCGGCTCAACGTCGAGGCCAGATCGCCGGAGGAAGTAGACGTACTCGTGACCGAGATCCTGAGCATCGTCCGGTCCTGACTGGAATAGTGGAATCAGGGCGGATGAAATCACAAGCTCAGGATTCAGCGATCGGGAGAGCCGGCGGCTCGGCCCGGGACCGGGAACCCGAGCATCGACCGCTCCCGACTGGAATAGTGGAATCACAGGCCCTGGATTCGCCCGACTCGGGCCCGGCGTGGCAGCTGACCCGGGTGGGAGCAAGGGCGGAAACGACTCAGCGCGATGAGGGGAGGTGGGACGCCCGATGATCGCTGGAACACCGGTGCTCGACCTCGACGATGCCGCTTCACTCGAGGCAGCCGATACCGCGGGCGCCCTGCGTTCGGCGGCCTCCGGCGGTGCTCAGGTCCGAGCCACGGCAGCTGCCGTCGCCGAGGACGCCCTGGCCCGCCTCGCCGGTCTGCGACCACGCAGCGTGGTGCTCGTCTCCGGCGCCGGCCGGGCCGCGCGGGCCGCGAGCCTGCTGGTCGCCGCGCTCGGTGACCGCGCGGGTCTGCCCGTGGTGCCGGTCGCCGCGCTGCCGCCCTGGGTCGGTCCGCTCGACGTCGTCCTGGTCTCCGGCGACGACGCCGGCGACCCCCGCCTGACCGACGCGGTGGACCGCGCGCTGCGCCGCGGCGCCGAGGTGGTCGTCGCGACCCCGATCGAAGGCCCGATGCGCGCCGTCGCGGCCGGCCGGGCCGCCGTGCTCGCACCCCGGGTGCCGGTGCTGGACCACAACCGGCTGCTGCGTTTCGTCGCGGCGGGCATCGCCGTCTTGCAGATCGTCGACCCCGGCCGCAGCGCGACGCTCGTGCCCGACCTCACCGCGCTCGCCGATATTCTCGACGCGGAGGCGCTGCGCGACGGTCCGGCCAACGAGGTCTTCCGCAATCCGGCCAAAACCCTCGCCGCCCGCATGCATCAGCGCGGCGTGGTGCTGACCGGCGACTCCCCCGCCGCGGCCCAACTGGCCGAGCACGGCGCGGAGGTGCTGCTGCAGTCGGCGGGCCGGGTCGCCACCGCGGTGGATCTGGCCGAGGCCGTTGCCGCCAGAGCCCGGATGACCGAGGTGGCAGGCGAATCCGCGCCCGGCTACGATCCGCTCTTCCACGACGAAGAACTCGACGGCCCCGTCCAGGTGGAACGGATGCGGGTGTTCGTGCTCAGCACCGATGCCGACCAATCCGCCGCGCGCCGCCGGATCGCGGTGTTCGGCGGCGGCGAGGCGAGCCTGGTCGACGCCGATCTGGTGAACGCCGACGTCGATCTGCTGCACACCGGCCTCACCGATCCGTCCGTGCCCGCACCGCCGCGCACCGAGGAACCCGCGTCCGGCGCAGGCGGCGAGGTGGAACAGCTCGCCGTGCTCGCGTTGCGACTGGACATGGCCGCCGCATACCTACGGCTGATCGGAACTCGCGGCACCGCGACCGAGAGCCAAGGGCAGTTCGGGGGCAGCTACTAGTGCACGAACTCGTTGGTGCGCTGCGCTCGTACGCCTGGGGCTCGCGCACCGCGCTCGCTCAGTTGTGCGGCCGACCGGTACCGTCCGCCCACCCCGAAGCCGAACTCTGGTTCGGCGCGCATCCCGCCGATCCCGCGCACGTCCGGATCGCGGATCACACCACCTCGCTGCTGGACTTCGTCGCGGCCGACCCGATCCGCGAACTCGGCCCGGCCGCCGCGGAATTCGGCGGCAAGCTGCCGTTCCTGCTCAAGATCCTGGCCGCCGAGGAGCCGCTCTCGCTGCAGGCGCATCCGAGTGCGGCGCAGGCGCGCGCGGGCTTCGAGCGGGAGAACCGGACCAACGTGGCGTTGGACTCACCGATGCGCAACTACCGCGACGACAACCACAAGCCCGAACTGGTGGTGGCGCTGGACCGGTTCGAGGCGCTGGCCGGTTTCCGCGACCCGCACCGCACCGTGGAGCTGCTGCGCGCGCTGCAGGTGCCCGGCCTGGAGTCGTATGCGAACCTGCTTGCCGCGCAGCCGGACTCGGACGGTCTGCGCACCCTGTTCACCACCTGGATCACGCTGCCGCAGCCGGTGCTGGCCACCCTGCTGCCCGCGGTGCTGGACGGCTGTGTGCAGTACCTGTCCGGAAAAGGCAAGCGCGAGTTCACCGCCGAGGCCCGCACCGCGCTGGAGCTGGCCGAGGCCTATCCCGGGGACGCCGGCGTGCTCGCGGCGCTGCTGTTGAACCGGCTGACCCTGGAACCGGGGCAGGGCCTGTTCCTCGCGGCCGGCAACCTGCACGCCTACCTGCGCGGGCTCGGCGTGGAGATCATGGCCAACTCCGACAACGTGTTGCGCGGCGGGCTCACCCCCAAGCACGTCGACGTGCCGGAACTGTTGCGGGTGCTGGACTTCGAGCCGATCGATCTACCGGTCGTGCTGCCCGAGCCCGCCGGTGATGGCTCGGTGCGCTACACGACGCCGGCGCCGGAATTCGCGCTGCGCCGCTTCGATCTCGTCGCCGGTTCCGGTCAGGTGCCGCTCACCGCGGCCGGGCCCGGCATCGTGCTGTGCACCGCGGGTTCGGTCCGCTTGCTGCAGGGCAGCACCGAATTGGCGTTGCCGCGCGGTGCCGCGGCGTGGATCTCGGCCACCGACACCGACATTCGCGCCCAGGCGCCCGACGGCGACGCGCAGCTGTTCTGCGCGTGCGTCGGCGGGGTGGGCGCCGCGGGTCTGCCCGCCACCCTGACCGGGACCGATCAGCACCGCGGATAAACCCGGGCATCGGCTGTCCGACGGCCGCGACACGCTAAGTTAGCCAGGTTCGGGCAATTCGAGAAAGGGCGTCCAGGGCATGTCGGCTGGTGGTGGCAAGAAGGCGATCCTCGCCGCGTTGACGGCGAACGCGGGCATCGCCGTCGCGAAGTTCATCGGTGCGGCGATCACCGGTTCCGCGTCGATGCTCGCCGAGGCGGTGCACTCGGTGGCCGACACCTCCAACCAGGGTCTGCTGCTGCTCGGCCAGCGCCGTGCCGAGCAGGAAGCCGACGCGCTGCATCCGTTCGGTTACGGACGCAACCGCTACTTCTACTCGTTCATCGTGGCGCTGGTGCTGTTCACCATCGGCTCCATCTACGCCGTCTACGAGGGCATCCACAAGATCCAGCATCCGGAGGATCTGACCTCGCCGATCGTCGCGATCGTCATCCTGCTGATCGCCATCGGCCTGGAGACCTACAGCTTCACGACCGCGATCCGGGAATCCAAGCCGCTCAAGGGCGGTGCGAGCTGGTGGCGGTTCATCCGCACCTCGCGCAGCCCGGAACTGCCGGTGGTGCTGCTGGAGGACACCGGCGCGCTGGTGGGCCTGATCTTCGCCTTCATCGGTGTCGGGCTGACGATGGTCACCGGCAACCCCGTCTGGGATGGCGTAGGCACGCTGGCCATCGGTCTGCTGCTCGGCGTCATCGCCGTCATCCTGATCATCGAGATGCAGAGCCTGCTCATCGGCGAGGGGGCCACGCCGGAGGAGGATCGGCTGATCCGGGAGAACCTGGTCGACGGCACCCGCATCGACCGCGTGATCCACCTCAAGTCCCAATACCTCGGTCCCGAAGAGCTTTTGGTCGCCGCCAAGATCGGCGCGGCGCCCGGCCTCGATGTCGCCCAGCTCGCCGCGGCCATCGACGACGCGGAGGCCCGCGTCCGCGCCGCGGTGCCCGCCGCCCGCGTCATGTACCTCGAACCGGACCTGTACCGCACGTAGGCACTTCCCGCACCGATTCTGCCGCCACGCACCCGCTACGGCGGGTCGTACCGGGTGCGGCAACGCAGAACTGGTGCGGGAACGCAAGCCCGGTGCGACAGCGCAAACCGTTGTGACGGAGCAGAACTGGTGCGGCGGCTCAGGCCGGCTACGCGCGGAGTAGGTCCAGTGGGTCGGTGGTGATGCCGAAGCGCCGGCGCAGCGCGTGCCGGGCGGCGTGCACGCCGGACATGCCGTGCACGCCGGGGCCGGGTGGGGTCGACCCGGAACACAGGTAGACGCCGGGAAGTGGTGTCGCGTACGGGTTCCAGCCGGCGATCGGACGGAAGGCGAACTGGCGCAGCGTCATCGCGCCCGCCGAGATATCGCCGCCGACGTAATTCGCGTTGTGCGAAGGCATCTCGGCCGCCGTGTAGACGTGCTTGGCCAGGATCAGGTCGCGGAAGCCGGGCGCGAAGCGTTCGACCTGCGCGATCACCGTTTCGCTGACGTCCCGCGTGGAGCCGTTCGGCACGTGTGCGTAGGTGTAGAAGGTGTGCTGCCCGGCGGGGGCGCGCGACGGATCGACCACGCCGGGCTGGATGGACAGCACGTAGGGCCGTGCCGCGTGCTGCCCGGCGGCCACCGCGCGTTCGGCGGCCATCGCCTCGGCCCGCGTGCCGATCAGGTGCGCGGTGCCCGCCTGCGCCATCCCCTCCGCCTGCCAGGGCACCGGCCCGGCGAGCGCGAAGTCGACCTTGCAGGCGGCGCCACCGTAGCGAAACTTGTTCAGCCGCTGCACATAGCGGTCCGGCAGCCGATGCCCGGCCAGCCGGATCAGCTCGGCGGGCGCGAGGTCGAGCAGCACGGCGCGGGCGCTGTCGAACTCGCCGAGCGAGTCGATCCGGGTCTTGGTGTGCACCCGGCCGCCGAGGCGTTCGAGTTCGGCGCTGAGCGCATCGGGAATCGCCTGGCTGCCGCCGCGCGGGATCGCCCAGCCACCGGCGTGCGCCAGCGTGCCGAGCATCAGCCCGGCGCCCGCGGCGGGGATGGCACGCGGCGGCGTGATCGCGTGCGTGGCCACGCCGGTCAGCAGCGCGGCGGCGGTCTCCTCGTGAAACCTGATGTTCCACAACGGCGTTCCCTGTTCCAGGGTGCGCAGGCCGAAACGCGTGGCGGTCAGCAGATCCTTCGGCAGCCGGCGCAGGTCCGACATCGCCAGGTCGACGACCGAGTCCCAGTTCTCGACCAACGGACCGAACAGTTTTCGCCAGGTCGAGCCGTCCCGGCCCAGGCCCGCGGCGGTGCGGTCGAGATCGCGCCATGCGATGCCCGCCGTGCCGCCGTCCATGGGATGCGCGTAGGACGCCTCCGGGATCAGCAGCTCGACGCCGTGCGCCGCGAGGTCGAACGCGCGAAAGAACGGTGACGCCAAGGCCATCGGATGCGCACCGGCGCAGATGTCGTGCCAGAAGCCGGGCAGGGTCAGTTCCGCCGTGCGCGATCCGCCGCCCGCGGCGTCCTCCGCCTCGTACACCTCCACCGCGAGCCCGGCTTTCGCCAGGATCACCGCGGCGGCGAGTCCGTTGGGTCCGGAGCCGACTACCACAACATCAGGCATGCCTCCCACGCTACCGGCCCGGGAATCGGACGCACGGAATCGTGTTTCGGCACACCGTCGCACTCGGCGCGGCGGCTACGCCGAATCGGCGCCCACCGCGCTCAGCCATTCGGCGACGAGAATCTCGAGCCGCTGATCGCGCAGCTCCGGCCGCAGCCGATGGCCGCGATCCAGGGTCGCCAAACCGTGGATCGCGCTCCAGGCCACCTCCGTGCGGGCGCCGAGTTCGGCGTCGTCGACGAATGGCCGGAACATCGCCTCCAGTTCGGCGAACGCGTCCTTGAGCGGCTGCGGGGCGTCCAGGCCGAAGACCAGATCGATGTTCATCGAGAACATGGCGTCGTAGCGGGCCGGGTGGGCGGCCGCGAAATCCAGGTACGCGCGGGCCACCCGGGCCATCGCGTCGGCGGGGCCCGCGGCGGCGGCGTGGGCCCGGCGCATCTCGCCGGTGAGGTCGATGATGCCCTGCTCGGCGACCGCGGCCACGATCGCCGATTTGCCCGCGAAGTGGCTGTACAGCACGGGCTGGCTGTATTCGATGCGTTCGGCCAGTTTGCGCACCGTCACCGCCTCCCAGCCCTGCGTTTCCGCCAGTTCCCGCGCGGTGTCGATGATCCGCTGGTGGCGTTCGGCTCGTTCACGTTCCTTGCGCGTCTGGGGGCTCACGAAGAGAAATCCTAGCAGCGCTAGACAAGCTCGGCCCGGATGCCCTATCGTCGCTCTTGAACCTAGCGCCGCTAGAATTCAGAGCATCATCGAGGAGCCTCCCGCCATGACCATCTCCCGCATCGCCACCGCATTCTCGCTCGCCGGCGCGGCGTTCATCCTCTACATCGGGATCAGCTACCTGTTCACGCCCGAGGTCATCGCCCCCGGCTTCGGCCTGCCCGCCTGGCCAGACGGCGAGGAGGCCGCGTTCCTGAACCTGAAAGGCGTGCGCGACACCGTGTTCGGCGTGCTCATCCTGGTGCTGCTCGCCATGCGGCAGCGCTACGCGCTCGGCATCGTCACGCTCGTCGTCGCCCTGGTGCCGGTCGGCGACATGCTCACCGTGCTCAGCCGGCACGGTTCCACGGCCGCGGCCTTCGGCATCCACGGTCTCACCGCCGCCTTCGTCGCGGGCACCGGCGCGCTGCTGCTGCGGGAGCACCAGCTCGCGCGCCGCTCGGCCCCGGCGCGTCAACTCGTCAACGCCTGACCCCGCGCACAACAGCCCGGTACCGCGCGGTACCGGGCTGTTGTGCTCGCGTAGAACAGCATTCGCGGCACTGGTGACCCGCACCACACTCCGCGGCCCGGCGATGAATTCCGCAGATCTCCCCCGTCCATACCTTCGAACACCGCCCGAGCCCAGGAGAGACCATGGCAACCAAGCCGCACGGCCCCGCGTCCTACTTCCCCTCGATCGAAGCCAAGTACGGCCGCACCATCGACGAGTGGCTGAGCACCCTGCGCGATTCCGGCATCACCGCGCACAAGGCCCTGGTCGAATGGCTGAAGTCGGAGCACGCCATGGGGCACGGGCACGCCACCGCGCTCGCCCAGTACCACCTCAACCCGGCGAAGTGGGCCTCCTGAACCCACCCCTGCACGCGCGAAGGGCCCGCAGATCCTGCGGGCCCTTCGTGTTTCACAGTGCAGCTATGCGCGAACCAGGTCCGTGGTGTCGGGCTCCTGCTGCGGCTGCGCGCCGTGGTCGTGATCGACCATGGTCTGTTCATCGAACGGCAGCTTGCGGTCGAGTACCTCGCGCACGCGGTCGTTGTCGATGGTCTTGGTCCAGGTACCGATGAGCACGGTGGCCACGGCATTACCGGAGAAATTGGTGAGGGCCCGGGCCTCGGACATGAAGCGGTCGATGCCGACGATCAAGCCGACGCCGTCCAGCAGTTCGGGCCGATGGCTCTGCAACCCGCCGGCCAGCGTCGCCAGCCCCGCGCCGGTGACCCCCGCGGCGCCCTTCGAGGCGATGATCATGAACAGCAGCAGGCCGATCTGCTCGCCGATGCTGAGCGGTTTGCCCATCGCGTCGGCGATGAAAATAGAGGCCATGGTCAGGTAGATTGCAGTGCCATCCAAATTGAACGAATACCCGGTCGGCACAACCACACCCACGGTCGTCCGCTCGACGCCCATGTGCTCCATTTTCGCGATCAGCCGAGGCAGCGCGGATTCGGAGGACGACGTCGCGACGATCAGCAGGTACTCACGCGCCAAGTAGCGGACCAGTTTCAGCACCGACACCCGCGACACCGACCACAGCACGACGCCGAGCACACCGAAGACGAACACCAAACAGGTCAGGTAGAACGCGATCATCAACGTGCCCAACTTCACCACGGCGTCGAGCCCGGTCTTGCCGACCACGTTGGCGATCGCACCGAACGCGCCGATCGGCGCCAGCCACAGGATCATCACCAGGATGCGGAACACCAGCTTCTGCAGCAGGCCGATGCCGCGCAGGATCGGCTCGCCGGTCTTGCCCATGGCCTGCAGGGCGAAACCCGACAGCACCGCGATGAAAAGGGCCTGCAGGACGCTGCCCGAGGTGAGCGAGGAGAACAGCGTCGTCGGGACGATGTCGCTGATGAATTTCCAGGTGTCGCCTGCTTTTTCGGCCGTGGTGGCGAGATCGTGGCCCGCCTTGGTGGTCGAGGCGATGTTCAACCCGGTGCCCGGCTGCAGCAGATTGCCGACGACCAGCCCGATGCCGAGCGCGAAGGTCGACATCACCAGGAAGTACCCGATGGCCAGGCCGCCGACCTTGCCGACCGTGGCCGCGGTCCGGATGGAACCGATGCCGAGCACGATCGTGCAGAAGATGACCGGCGCGATCATCATCTTGATCAGGTTCACGAAGATGGTGCCGAGCGGAGCAACAGCCACCCCGAAGCCGGGTGCACGCCAACCGACGAGAATGCCCGCGACGACCGCCACGATGACGGCCAGGTACAGCCAGTGGGTCCGGTCGCGCTTCTTCGGTGCTGCTTGTGGTGTTGCTTCGGTCATGCGATTGGTGTCCTCCGAGGTGGTGCCGACGTGAGGTGCCTCACGACCCCCAGGCAGAATGATGGCCGTGCAGGTGACACCGGTCACGGTTTGGTGCATTACGTTCAGCGGCGGAAGGCAGTAATTGAGACGCGGTCGGCTATCCCTGGCCGGTCAGGCCTTCGCGCTGCAGCTGATCGTGTTGACCCTGATGGTCATCGTCGGCGCGGTGCTCGCGGTCGTCGACGCGCGCCATCACAGCGACGTGACCACCACCCGCGAGGTGAGGGATGTCGCGGTGAGCATCGCTGAGGCACCGTCCACCCTCTCGGCCGTCTACTCGACCGACCCGACCCGGCTGCTGCAACCGGTCACCGAGCGGGTCCGGTTGTCGACCGGCATGGATTTCCTGGTGGTCATGGCGCCGGACCGGACCCGGTACACCCACACCAACCCGGACATGATCGGCAAGCCGTTCAGCGGGAACATCGATCGCGCGCTGGCCGGGGAGACCTTCACCGAGACGTTCACCGGCACCCTGGGCCCCTCGATCCGCGCGGTGGCGCCGGTCTACGACGGCAACCGGGTGGTCGCGCTGGTGTCGGCCGGGGTGACCCGGGCCAAGATCGGCGATCAGGTCGCCACGCAGCTGCCGCTGATCCTCGGCGTCGCCGCGGCGGGCCTGATCGTCGCGGGCAGCGGCTCGTTTCTGCTGAGCCGCAGGCTGCGCAGGCAGACCCACGGACTCGCACCCGCCGAACTGCGCGCACTCTACGAACAGCACGACGCCGTACTGCACTCGATCCACGAGGGCCTGGTGGTGTTCGGCATGGCGGGCGAGCGCGCGGAGGTGGTGAACGACCAGGCCCGCGAGCTGCTCGGGCTGCCCGCGGGCGAGGTGCGCCGCGGCGACCTGCCGGTCTCCATGCAGCAGATGAGCTGGGGCGTGGTGCGCGACGAGATGCACGTGACCGGGGACCGCATCCTGCTCATCAACCAGGACATCGTCACCTGGGAGGGCAGACCGATCGGCACCGTGATGACGATCCGCGATCACACCGAATTGCGGGAGGTGATGGGCGAACTCGATTCGGTGCGCAGCTTCGCCGAATCGCTGCACGCGCAGGCGCACGAATCCGCCAACCGGCTGCACACCGTGGTCACCATGGTGGAGCTCGGCCGCTACCGCGAGGCCGTCGCGTTCGCCACCTCGGAACTCGAACTCTCCCAGACCCTCATCGACCGGCTGTTCGCCGCGGTGGGCGCGCCCGCGCTGGCCGCACTGCTGCTCGGCAAGGTGAACCAGGCCAACGAGCGCAGCGTCGAATTGACCGTCACCGAGGAGACCGCGCTCGACTCGATCGAGCCGCTCTCGCCGCAGGAGATGGTCACCCTGGTCGGCAACCTGACCGACAACGCCATCGACGCCGCCGCGGAGAGCCCGAACGGCTGGGTGGAAGTGACACTGCGGCAACAAGATTCGGCACTGTACCTGCGGGTCGCGGACAGCGGCCCCGGCATGTCCGAGGAGATATTCGACCGCGCGTCCCAGCGCGGCTATTCGACCAAGGCCGACCATCACGGACTCGGCCTCGCGCTGGTGCACCGCCTGGTGGCCCGGCACGGGGGGACCATTCGTACCGACCTAGATCCGGAAAGCGCGGTTACCGTGACGATTCCGCGAAAGGACGCACAGTGATCCGAGTGCTGATCGTCGAGGACGAACCCCTCATCGCCGAGGCGCACCGCGCCTACGTGGACCGCATCGAGGGCTTCGTCCCCGTCGGCGTGGCGCACACCGGCCGGGAGGCGATGCGCGCCGCCGCCGACAACGCGGCCGAGGGCACCCCGATCGACCTGGTGCTCATGGACATCGGCCTACCCGACGCGAGCGGGCTCGATGTCGCGGCGGCGCTGACCGGCCTCGCGCCGCGTCCGGACGTCATCGCCATCACCTCCGCTCGCGACCTCGCGATGGTGCGCACCGCGGTCTCGCACGGCGTGGTGCTGTATCTGCTGAAGCCGTTCACCTTCGCGGCCTTTCGCGACAAGCTGGACCGCTACCGGGAATTCCGCACCGCGCTGCCCGCCGGCGAGACCGCGGTGTCCCAGCACGACATCGACCGTGCCCTCAGCGCGCTGCGCACCCCGGACCAGCGCGCCACCACCCCCAAAGGCGTTGCGCCGCAAACACTCGACGAGATCTCCCGGACCGTGCGCGCGGCACCGGAGGGCATCACCGCCGCGGACACCGCGACCACCATCGGCGTCTCCCGCATCACCGCGTGGCGCTACCTGGAGAAGCTCGCCGACGACGGCCTGGTGACCCGCCGCTCCGACTACGGCCGCGCGGGCCGCCCCAAGACCCGCTACGTCTGGAAATCCAAGACCTGAACGGGGTTTCGCCGACGAGACCGGCGCGACGGGCCTGCTCGATCGACCTCAGACCGTCGCGGGTTCCGTGGCGGAGACGCTGCGGCCGAGGCGGACCGGCAGCTGCTCGTAGCCGTGCAGCGTGAACAGTTCCCGGCGCTGCGGCGTGCCGTCCAGCCGCAGGTCGGGAAAGCGTTCGAACAGGGCGCGCAGGGCGTGCACGCCTTCCATCCTGGCCAGGCTCGCGCCCAGACAGACGTGGATGCCGCTGCTGAAGGTCAAGTGCTCCTTGGCATTCGGCCGGCCGACATCGAAGCGCTGCGGTTCGGTGAACATCGCGGGATCGCGGTTCGCGCCCGCGAGCGACAGCACGATGGTCTCGCCCGCCCGGATTGGCACGCCGCCGACCTCGGCGTCGCGGACCGCGGTGCGCGCGGTGGTCTGCACCGGGGCATCGAAGCGCAGCACCTCTTCGACCGCGTTGGGCCACAGCTCCGGCTCCTCGCGCAGCCGGGCCAGCTGGTCCGGGTGGGCGATCAGCTGCACCACCCCGTTGCCGATGAGGTTGACCGTGGTCTCGAAGCCGGCACCCATCAGCAGGCTCGCGGTGGCCTTGAGTTCCAGGTTGTTCAGTTCGCCCGCACTCACCAGGGTGCTCAGGATGTCGTCGCCGGGCGTGCGGCGCAGCCGGGCGATGTGCTCGTCGAGGTAGCTGTTCATCACCTCCATCGCCGCCATCGCGCGCCGGTGCGCGCGCCAGGAGATGCCGAGGTCGAGCAGCGGGGTCGTCAGATCGCCCCAGCGCAGGAACAGTTCCCGGTCCTTGTCGGGGAAGCCGAGCATCTCGGAGATGATCGCGATCGGCACCTGCGCGGCGTACGCGCTGATCAGGTCGGCGGACCCGCCGGCGGGCAGCGTCGCGAGCAGCTCCGTGGTGACCGTCTCGACCCGCTCGCGCAGCCGGGCGATGGCGCGCGGCGTGAACGCCGAGGCCACCGGCTTGCGCATCCGGGTGTGTTCCGGCGGGTCGATCACCAGCATCGAGGGCGGCTCCACCGGGTTCGGCGGCAGCGGGAAATACCTGGCCAGCTTCTGGATCGGGCCGGGGATATCGAAGTTCTCGGTGGTGCGCACGCCGAATCGGCTGTCGCGCAGCACGCCTCGGCACAGCTCGTAGTCGAAGGTGGCCCAGGACAGCGCGGTGCGGATGATCCGGCCCTCGCCGCGCAGCTGCTCGATCAGCGGATAGGGATTGCCGAAGCCGGTGGGCCCGCCGAGCAGTTCGGCGAACGGCTCGCCGCGTTTGGCCTGCCTGCGTAGCACCAGGCGGGGCGCGCCCTGCACGGACAACCAGCGGAACCAATACTGCGGCTTCATAGTTCACCAACTCCGTCGTTGTGCCTGATGACCACCGTACGGAACCCGGTCAGAATGTGGAACGTGCCCCAGTCGGACTTCGACCTATACCGCGGTAGGAGTCCGTCGACAGCAGAGCGCCAGATCCCGCAGAACCACACCCAAAGTACTGCGCCCACCCCGCGCCGCGTACCGGTCCGGCGAAATCCGGGCTCACCCGCGCTGCGCGGTGACCTTCTCCGCTTCGATGCGCCGCTCGCGCAGCGCCGGATCGGGATTGGCGACCTGGACCAGGCTCGCGCCCGCGGCCAGCACGGCGATGAAACCGTCGATCAGCTCGGCGGGGGTGTCCCACGGCGTGCTGGACAGCACCCGGTCGCCTTCGGAAATGCCTTGGCGCATAGCGGATTTCTTCGCCTCGGCGAGGACCTCCGGGACGGTCATGCCGTCGAGCGCCGCGCCCGCGCCCGCGGGCCGGAACTGGTCGCCGTGCACGCGTACCGAGGTGGCGAAGTCGGTCACGCCGATCGGCAGGTCGCGCACCGGGGCGCCGAGCGCGTCCAGCGACAGCGCCGCGACCTCGGCCACCTGCTGGGTGTCGTCGAGCCGGTCGGGCGTCACCAGGGCGAGTTCGGCGTCGTCGTCCGGGCGCAGCACCACCTCGGTACCCGCCCACCAGCAGCCGAGCAGAACGGCGGCGGTCTGCCAGTGCGCGGGCAGCAGCACCGCGATCCGGGCGCCGGGGCTGAGCCCGAATTCGTCCCTGACCAGGTTGGCCGTCTTGGCGGCCCAGTTCGCCAGGGTCAGCCCGGACAGTTCGATCCGGGCGCCGGTGGCATCGTCGTAGTAGGTCACGCGCGGGCCGGCCGGCTCACGCTCGAGAATCGGGTCGAGCACCCGCTCGGTCAGGGTGAGCGACTCTTGGAATTCACGCATCGACTGATTCACGCCTGTCTAGTTCACGCATTTCGGTCCGTTCTGGCCTGCGTCGATCGGTGGGGCGGGCGGGACTGGCGTGGCGGTGGCGCTCGACGTTCCGGAGAAGTCGAACATGCTCCCAGCCGCCGAACCCGGACCAGAATAGTCGCTCGCCAGCACGACGCTCACCGAATCCGGGGACAGGGAGGTGTCGGCCAGCACCGGCAGCCCGCCGAGCGCCTTCGCCACCGCCTTGGCCTTGGCGTCGCCGGTGTTCGCGGCGAGCACCCGGCTGCTCGTCACGTTCGGACCGGTGTAGTTGCCGACCAGCCCTTCATGAAACCCCTTGCCGGTCAACGCCTGTGCCACCTTGCCCGCCAGGCCGCCGATGCCGCTGGCGTTGTACACGCTGACGGTCACCGTGGCCGGATCCAGGGTGGGCTCGGCGGCCGTCTCCTCGGACTTGCCGTCGACCAGCGACGACACATACGACTTGACCGCGGCGGGATCGACCCGCACCACCGATTCGCCGCCCGCGGTCATGTAGTTCAGATCGGTGACCGGAATGGTCTCGAACTTCACCTGACCGCCCGAAAGGTCTTGCAGCTGTTGCAGGAACGCGAGCACGTCCCAGTCGTCGTCGAGCACCACCGTGCGGCCGACGGCGTCGCTGAGCTGCTTCATCCGTCCCGGATTGCTGAGCGTCCTGGCGCTGAGCACCTGACCGACCAGCTGGGCCATGAACACCTGCTGGCGCACGATCCGGTCCAGGTCGCCGCGCGGCAGATTGTGCCGCTGCCGCACGAAACTCAACGCCGCGGGGCCGTCCAGGCGCTGGCGTCCGGCCGGGAAGTCGGCGCCCGACATCCACTCGTCGACCGGGTTGTTCAAACAGACCTCGACGCCGCCGACGGCATCGGTGAGCAGCACGAAGCCGAGCAGGCTCACCTCGGCGTAGTGGTCGACACTGATGCCGGTGAGCGTGGCCACGGACTTGATCAGCGCCTGGCGGCCGGCCTTGGTGGACTGCTTGTCCGCCTCGTCCTCCGCGACGCCCTGGTTGATCAGCTTCAGCCGCTGGGTCTCCTTGGTGGCGCCGTAGGCCGAATTGATCTTGCCCTTGCCCAGATCGGGGATGTCGACATAGGAGTCGCGCGGGATCGAGATCGCGGTCGCGGAGCGCCCGTCGTTCGGCACCCGGATCAGCACGATGGTGTCGGTGTTCGTGCCCACCTCGTCGCCCGCGTGCAGCATCGCGCGTTCCCGGTCGCTGAGCGGATTGCCGTGTGCGTCGGTGCGACTGTCCACGCCGACGAGCAGGATGTCGACGGCGCCGTCGCGGCCGCCGCCGAGTCCGAGTCCGCCGATGCGCTCGATATTGGAGATCAGGCTGTCGACGCTGTGCCAGGCGAAACCGGTGATGACGAACACCACGGCGGCGACCACCGCGGCCAGCGCGCGCAGCGGACCGCCGGCGGGCAGCGGCGATTCAGCGCCGCGCGGCCGGGTCACCGTGCACCTTCCGCGCCGCGGCTAACCTGCAACCTCTCGACAACTCGACATCCTTTCGACACGCTCTGGGTCTGCTTCCGCCACGCGGTCTGCTCGACCACCCCACCTTTCCATAACCCCCGCAACCATTTGGCAAACATCGCCGCGCCACGCACGCGAGTCGGGGGCGCCTGCTCGAAGGCTAACGAATACCGCCGGTCCGACCGGCAATCCGCAGGTGTGGCGGCGTGCCCGCGCCCGCGTGCCAGACTTGACAACTGTGACGACCTCGACACCGCCCGGCCCCGTCGCACCCGCGAGTCTGGTCGTGACGGGAGCCCGCGGACAGCTCGGGCGGGAACTGCTGCGGCTCGCGCCCGCCGCGCGCGCGCTGAGCCGCGCCGATCTGGACATCACCGACCCGGACGCGGTCGCCGCCGCGCTCCGGCCGGGGGCCGTGGTGCTCAACTGCGCCGCCTACACCGCGGTCGATCAGGCCGAGACCGAGATCGCCG
This sequence comes from Nocardia vulneris, assembly GCF_001613425.1. Classification (GTDB taxonomy): domain Bacteria; phylum Actinomycetota; class Actinomycetes; order Mycobacteriales; family Mycobacteriaceae; genus Nocardia; species Nocardia vulneris. Next base: position 118,666 of record NZ_BDCI01000020.1, read on the forward strand.
CGGCGTTCGCGGGCAACGAGACCGGACCGGCCGTGCTCGCCGCCGCCTGCGCCCGGGCCGGGGCGCGGCTGATCCACGTCTCCACCGACTACGTTTTCGCGGGGACCGGCGCACGCCCCTACGAGACCACCGACCCGACCGGGCCGGTCACGGTCTACGGACAGTCCAAACTCGCGGGCGAAAAGGCCGTGCTGGCGCTCGCGCCGCAGGCGCACGTGGTGCGCACCGCATGGGTATACACCGGGCACGGCAGCGATTTCGTCGCCACCATGCGCCGGCTGGAACGCGAACGCGACACCGTCGATGTGGTCGACGACCAACTCGGATCACCCACCTACGCCGCCGATCTCGCCGCCGCGCTGCTGGAATTGGCCGGGCGGCCCGACGCCCCGCGCCTGCTGCACGCCACCAACGCCGGGCAGGCCAGCTGGTTCGAGCTCGCGCGCGCGGTGTTCGCGGCGGTGGGCGCCGATCCGGCCCGGGTGCGCCCGTGCGATTCGTCCGCGTATCCGAGACCCGCACGGCGCCCGGCATATTCGGTGTTGTCGCCGCGGGCCTGGCACGACGCGGGGCTCACCCCGCTGCGTCCGTGGCGAGCCGCGCTGGACGAGGCGCTGTCCCGCTCGTCCGATGGACTGGGTCCGGCCGCGACCACTAGGCTCAGCGGCCGTGAGTGATTCCGATTCCGCCAGCGCGGGCCTGGCCGTCGTCACGGTGACCTATTCACCCGGCGAACACCTCGAGCACTTCATCACCACGCTGGCCGATGCCACGACCGAGAAGCCACAGGTGATCCTCGCCGACAACGGCTCCACCGACGGGGTGCCGGAGCTGGTCGCCGAGGCCAACTCGCACGTGCGACTGCTACGCACCGGCGGCAACATCGGCTACGGCGGCGCGATCAACCGCGCTGTCGCCGAGATCGATCCGGCCATCGAATTCATCGTGATCGCCAACCCCGACATCCGCTGGGGCACCGACGCCATCGACCAGTTGCTCGCCGCCGCGCAGCGCTGGCCGCGGGCCGGCGCGGTGGGCCCGCTGGTGCTGGAACCGGACGGCAGCGTCTACCCGTCGGCGCGCCGGGTGCCCGGACTGCTCGACGGCGCGGGGCACGCGATCCTCGGCACGGTGTGGAAGACGAATCCGTGGACCCGTCGTTACCGGCAGGAGAACGAGGAGATCTCCGAGCGCGCGGTCGGCTGGCTGTCCGGCTCCTGCCTGCTGGTGCGGCGCGCGGCCTTCGACTCGATCGACGGTTTCGACTCGCGCTACTTCATGTACATGGAGGACGTCGACTTCGGCGACCGGATGGGCAAGGCGGGCTGGCACAACGTGTTCGTGCCCTCGGCCGAGGTCACCCACGCCAAGGGGCACGCCGCGGGACGGCACCCGGAGAAGATGCTGCCCGCCCACCACGCCAGCGCCTACCGCTTCCAGGCCGACCGGCACCCGCACTGGTGGCAGCTGCCGCTGCGGCTGGCGCTGCGCGCCGGACTTGCGGTGCGCTCCCGGATTGCGGTTCGATCGGCGCTGCGCCAACAGGCGCGGGAAGCGGGTCACCCGGCCTAGCGCGCGAAACGGGTATCCCGATACCAGGGCAGCTGAGCGGCAGGCCTGGGAAAACTCATCGATTCGGCGGTTGCTGAGCGACAATGGCGCAGGGCCGTCGTACACGGCGGCCCGGTGCACCTCAGGCGGGCCGAACCTCGGCGCGCGCAACACTCGATCCACTGTGAACAGGGGACCTTGAATGGCAGGAAATGCAGGCACCGACGCCGTGATCCTGGTGGGCGGGCAGGGGACGCGGCTGCGCCCGCTGACCCTCTCGGCACCGAAGCCGATGCTGCCGACGGCCGGGCTGCCGTTCCTGACGCATCTGCTCGCCCGCATCGCGGACGCAGGCATCACCCACGTCGTGCTCGGCACCTCGTTCAAGGCGGAGGTGTTCGAGGAGCATTTCGGTGACGGCGCCGAGCTCGGCCTCGACATCGAATACGTCACCGAGACCGAGCCGCTCGGCACCGGCGGCGGCATCCGCAACGTACTGCCCAAGCTGCGCGCCGACACCGTGATGGTGTTCAACGGCGACGTGCTCGGCGGCACCGAACTCGGCGCGGTGCTCGACACGCACGAGTCCACCAATGCCGACGTCACGCTGCACCTGGTCCGGGTCAGCGATCCACGCGCGTTCGGCTGTGTGCCGACCGACGCGGACGGCCGGGTCACCGCGTTCCTGGAGAAGACGCAGGATCCGCCGACCGATCAGATCAACGCCGGCTGCTACGTCTTCCGGCGCGAATACATCGAGAAGATCCCGTCCGGACGCCCGGTGTCGGTGGAGCGCGAGGTGTTCCCCTCGTTGCTCGCCGAGGGCGCGCGCGTGCAGGGGCATGTCGACTCCTCCTACTGGCGCGATATGGGCACCCCCGAGGACTTCGTGCGCGGCTCCGCCGATCTGGTCCGCGGTATCGCCCCCTCGCCCGCGCTGCCCGGCCAGCGCGGCGAATCGCTCGTCCACCCGGGCGCGGGTGTCGCACCGGGCGCGCTGCTCATCGGGGGCACCGTCGTCGGTCGCGGGGCCGAGGTCGGCGCGGGCGCCCGGCTCGACGGCGCGGTCATCTTCGACGGCGCGGTCATCGAAGCGGGCGCGACGGTCGAGCGCTCGATCATCGGCTTCGGCGCCCGGATCGGTCCGCGCGCGCTGGTGCGCGACGGCGTCATCGGTGACGGCGCGCAGGTGGGTGCCCGCTGCGAGCTACTACGCGGCGCCCGGGTCTGGCCCGGCGTCGAGATTCCCGACGGCGGTATCCGCTTCTCCACCGACGTCTGATCCGCCGGCCCGAAAAGCTACCGGGCGGAAACGGTTCCGTGGCGACGGCCGGTCTGGCAGGGTGCAGCGCGGGGTCTCGTGGCGTGCGCCGCGGGACCACCGCGTGTGCGCACTGTTCACCGACCGCAAGAGCCGAGGAGAGACATCGAATGGGGAAATTCGCCCCCCGTGTGCTGGCCGCCGCCGTATTCGCCGGCTGTGCAATAGGATTCGCGCCGACCGCCGTGGCGGCGCCCTCGATCTACGAACCGAGCATCACCCCGTGCAGCCACTTGTTCCGCACGCCGCTGGAACTGGGCCGCCCGGGCACGACGTATTGGAGTCCGTTCGGCACCGCCGACATCGTCTGCTACGACGCGGGCGCCCTGGGCGTGAGCTACTACCAGCGCGATCCCGGCGGCCAGTGGCACGCCATGAACCAGCTGATCCCGGGCAACTACTTCATCAACGTGTTCGGGTACAACCAGTTGCCTGCGTAGCGGGCACCGTCAGCTGAAGCCCACGGCCTGTTCGCCCCACGCGGTGTGCAGGTCGCGGTCCGGGTTGTCGACCACCCGGTCGACGGTGTCGATCAGCAGCGTGGTCCGGGTCGACGGACGGTACGGCGGCCAATGCTTGGACCCGTCGAGCGCCGCCGGGACGCCGTGCGTGGCGAACGCGAGCCAGCGCCGCATCATCCGGCCCGACACCTCCATGGCCACCTTGCGACCGCCGAGCCAGAACGTCGGATCATGATTGAACGAGCCGAAATTGCCGAACACATAAGGCAATTCGGTGGCATGCCCGGCACCGACCCGGGCCGCGCGCAGCATCGGCGTCGCATGGTCGAACCGGTACATCCAGGTCGGCGAGTGCTGGGCGTGCGCGTCGGCGACCCAGTGCGCCGGCATCCGGAACGCGGCGTCGCCGGACATGGCCAGCGCGCCACGGGTTTTGTCGAGATCGGGATAGGCCGAGGTGATCTCGGCGATCCGCTCGTGTGACCATTCCGGGTGGGCGGCCGCCACGTCGTTGAGCATTGCGTTCACCGCGTCCGGGGTCACCGGCATGATCGGCGAGCGGAACACCCGGAACAGCGAGGCCTCGTCCTTGTTGGTGCCGATCATCAGCGGCACCCGATGCGAGCGGCCGTGCTGGAACCGATCGATCGGATAGGTCGGCAACAGGTCGCCGTCCACCACCGGCGCCGCGGCCAACCGGCCCGGCTCCTTCAGCGGAATCTCGTCCAGCAGGATCCCCGCCACCTCGACGATCTTCTCGATCGGCCAGTCGAGCAGTTCGACCGCGCGCGAGGCGGGCAGCTCCAGCAGTTCCAGGAAGCGCCGGGCCACCCCGGCCGCCCGGTTCTTGCCGAACACCGTGGTCGCGGGCGGGCTCTGCGCGATCGCCTTGTGGAACAGCCCGGCCGCACTCGGTGAGGTGAGCAATGCCGTGACGCAGCCCGCGCCGGAGGATTCGCCGAACAGCGTGACATTGCCCGGGTCGCCACCGAACGCGGCGATGTTGTCGCGCACCCAGGCCAGCGCGGCGATCTGATCGTGCAGGCCGAGATTCGGGGTGAACGGGCCGGGCAGCGAGGACAGATCGAGGAAGCCGAGCGCGCCGAGCCGGTAGTTCACCGTGACCACCACGACATCGCCGGTCTCGGCGAGTTTGCGGCCGTCGTAGATGCCCTGGGCCGCCGTCCCGAGGCAGTAGGCGCCGCCGTGCAGCCAGACCAGGACCGGGCGCGGTTCACCCGAATCGAACGGCTCGATCGCTTCGCCGTCCGCACGCCGGGGCGCCCAGACGTTCAGCCACAGGCAGTCCTCGCCCATCCGCAGGTCCGAATCGACCGGAACCATATTGCCCATGGTCTGCGGCGCGATCTCGCCGAACGCGGCGCAGTCGCGGATGCCGTCCCAGCTCGGCGCGGGCCGCGGCGGCCGGAAGCGGTCGGCCCCGCTCGGCGCGGCCGCGTAGGGGATGCTGCGCCAGTAGGCGATCGGTCCGTCCCAGCGTCCGCGCACTTTTCCCGCGGCCGTGGCGACCACTGGCTCGGCGCCGCGCACCTCCCAGTCCGGTGCTGTCTCGAACTGTGTGCCCATGTTCGCACCTCCCACCAGCGACCCGTTGGTGTGCTGCCGGTTTGCTCCAGCGGGTCCCGCACCTCGTGATCTCTTCTTCGAGAGTACGTCCATCCTGACGGTGTAAACGTGCGACGCACCATGCTGAGACCATGGGCGGTACGCTTTACCGATGCCGAGTTACAGCTATCGGTGCCGCAGTTGCGGGGACACCTTCGAGATGAACCGCCCGATGGCGGAGTCGTCGGCGCCGGCGTCCTGCCCGAGCGGCCACGCCGACACAGTCAAGCTGCTGACCACGTTCGGCACGGTCAGCCGGGGTGGCGCGGCGGCGACGCCGAGTCCGCCATCGGCCCCCTCCGGCGGCTGCTGCGGCGGCGGTTGCTGCGCCTGACCCCGGCGCGGCAACGATTCAGTCGCGGCGATCGGCGTGGCCGAGATCACGTTCGGGGGCGACCCGGTCGCGTACCCGTTGCTTGAGCACTGCGATGTCGGGAAAACCGCCGTCCGCCTTGCGCTCCCACACCTGAGCACCTAAAGGGCTCCCGAAGCACACGCTCACAGTCTCAGGTATCGGCGTATTGCCTGATCCAACACAGCCTGCTCGGCTGCTGACAGGAACCCCACCGACTCCAGCACGTAGTTCGTGTCCAACGATCGAATCTGATCGACCATCAACAACGTTCGCTGATCCATGAGTTCGATTGCCGGTCGCCACGGAGAATCCTGCGCGCCCGTGGAGGTCGGGACCACGGTCACCATGCTCCAGTTCGTCACAGACAGGATCACCCCATACCGCCTACCCCGCTGTTCGTGTCCGCGCTTCACCTCCCCCAAGTTGATCTTGTGGATTGCGCCCCGGATCACCAGGCATCCGGTTCGTCGCTGAGATCCTCACCAGCGTCGAGAAGCTGGTTCGCCACTTCTTGGGCCTGCCGCTCCCACTCCAGTTGCTCCAAAGCCTCCAGGGAACGCCGCAATACGTCTGTCTGCGTCTCACCCTCACGTGCGAGCTTGATCAGCAGTTCCCGGTCATGCCCATTGGGCCTGAAACCTATAGTTGTTCCCTTGCCTCGGGCCTGCGTCACGCCCGTCCGAGGCTGATCCGACTGCTTCTTACTTCTAGCCTTCGTGGTCCTGTCCCGAGCTCTATTCCCCGTTGCCGCCATGCACCCCATCTTACCTGCGTGTTTTACATTTGTGCAACAACATGAACGCAGTCACGGCACATCGCCTTCGAGCTGAGACCACGCGATGCCGCCCTGCTCCGAGATGGATGAACCGCCCGGTCCGGACACCCGCGCTCGATCACGGAGCAACGATTCAGTCGCGGCGATCGGCGTGGCCGAGATCACGTTCGGGGGCGACCCGGTCGCGTACCCGTTGCTTGAGCACTGCGATGTCGGGAAAACCGCCGTCCGCCTTGCGCTCCCACACCTGAGCGCCGTCGACGGTGATCCGGAAGACGCCACCGGTGCCCGGAACCAGCGCCACCTCACCGAGTTCGGCCGCGAAGGTGGTCAGCAGTTCCTGCGCCATCCAACTGGCACGCAGCAACCAGCGGCACTGGGTGCAGTATTCGATCGCGACACGCGGCATGCCGGTCACCGTACCCTCAGGCCTCGATCTCGCCGTCCAGGTAGACCCAGGCCCCGTCGGCGCGCAGGAATCGGCTCACCTCGTGCAGCGAACCGCGGGTGCCGTCCGCGCGGTAGTGCGCGACGAACTCGACCAGCCCGGACTCGTCGAACAGCCCGCCGTCCGCGGTGCGCAGGATCTCCAGGAACAGCCACCGCTGCCCCGGATCCAGGTCCACCTCGGCGGGCCGGGTGCGCGGATGCCATGACTGCTTCAGATATTCGGTGTCCCCCACCGCGAATGCGGTGTAGCGCGAACGCATCAACGCCTCGGCGGTCGCCGCCGCACGTTTCCCGTTCAGCACCGGCCCGCAGCAGTCGTCGAAGGCTTCGCCTCGGCCACACGGACACATCCGCGTCCCACTCATCCCTTGATTCTCGCGCGTCACCCTGATCACAGCTCACCCCGGGGTGGCCTCGACGCGGATGCACCGGCCGCGGCCAGGTCCGCGGCGAGCGCCACGGTCTGTTCGCGCCAACGGCGCAGATCGGTGACGCTCGGGGCGAGTTCGTAATCGTGGTGGTGCGCGGCGCGCGACAGCGCGGCCCACAGCACGCCCACCCGGGCCGCCACCTCCGGTCCGGCGAAGGCCCGCAACGCGATCAGCTGCGCGCGCATCGGACAGCGCATCAGGGCGGGCGCCACCCGGACCCACAGCTCGTCCACCGACTGTTCCAGCGCGATGCGCAGGATCCACGCGGTGGCCCGGGACCACAGTCCGCCCGCGTCGGTGACCGCGCCGGAGAGCAGCTTGTCGACCGTGTCCAGTCGCTCGGCCACCGACGGCCGCGGCCTCGGCTTCGGTTGTCCCGGTTTGCCATTGCGCCGCGGGCCGCGGCGCGGACCGCGCGGGGTACGCCGCTCGGTCATCGGCACGCCTTCGTCATCGAGCCAGCCAGGCGACGAATCGTTCGGTCTCGGTGATCAATTCGCGCATGCTGCGGCCGATCGGCACATGCGCGCCCGCGGTGGCGTCGCGCAGCGCCTCGACCACCCACTTGCCTTCGCGGGCGACCAGATGCTTGTTGAGATCGTCCACCTTGCCGCCCACCCCCATCACCGCGAGCGCGACCTTCGCCCGGGTGGAGTGGGCGGAATCGATGTAGCGCTCCACTTCCCGGTGGTTCATGCCGTCGGCGAGCAGGGTGCGCCGGGCCCGGGACAGACTGGCCGCCTCCACCGCCGACCGGCAGCAGGTGGCGACGAGTTCGTCGGCGATCGCCTGCGGCAGCTGCGGGGTGCGCACGAGCGCGCGGGCATCATCGAGATAGCGGCGGACCGGATCGCTGGACACGCGCACCTCGACCACGGACCGATCGCGCCGCTGCACCTCCAGCACGGTGGCGTCGAGCTCCATCCGGCGCACCGCCTCGGCGAGGCGCTCGTCATGGGTGAACACCACCACCTGCCGCGTCCAGGCGACCGCGGCGAGCACCTGGGCCAGGCCGTCCACCTTCGCCGGGTCCATGGCCTGCACCGGGTCATCGATCATGACGAAACGGAACGGGCTCTCCTCGACCGTGGCCCGCGGCAGGAACAACGACAGGCCGAGCGCGTGCAACTCGCCCTGGCTCATCACGCCGAGCGCGGCGCCGTCCACCTCGTCGACGGTGACGTCGAGCAGCACCCGGCGCGCCGTTCCGGCATTGCCCTGCAAGCGAATCGCGCCGAGCTCCACGTTGCTCTGCTGGCGCAGCGTCTGCCAGACCCAGCGCGCCGTGGTCTCCAACGGCGTCATGCGCTCTCCGCGCAGGCCCGCGGTGGCCGACTTGAGCCACTCCTCGGCCTTCTTGGTGGTGCGCAGTTCCGCGGCGTGCGCGGCGACCTCGCGCGCGCCCTCCAGCCAGCTCACGATGCGCGGCACCAGCGGGGTCCACACCTCGTCGAGCCGGTCGAGCTCCTTGCGGGTGCCCTGCTGCACCTGCTCGAGTTCGTCGACCAGTCTGGCGTGCGCGCCGCGCAGCCGGTCCGGCAGCTCGGCGCTGTAGTCGGCGGCGGTGAGCGCGGCCCAGTCGGCCCAGGCCCGGCGCACCGCCGAGGTGTCCACCGAGGGCGGGTTGCGCGGGTCGTACTCCAGTTCCGGCGGCACGAGATCGGGCAGCGATCGGGCGGCCTGCAACGCGCGGCCGAGTTCGGTGCGCGCGGTGGTCAAGGCGTCGACCCGCGCGGCCAGCCTCGCGATGGAATCGTCGGCCTGCGTCAGCCACGCGTCGTCCAGCGCACCGCGACCGCACACCGGACACGGACACGCACCGCTCGCCGCATGGTGCGCCCGGGCCCGGCGCAGCAGCTCGAGCACCCGCAGATCGGCCTCGGCGTCGGCGGTGGTGCCCTCGGTCAGCGCGGTGCCGCACTCGGCGAGCCGGGTGGCCACCGCCGCCACCTCCGCCGCGCTGGGCAGGGTGAGCCGCACGATCGCGCGCAGGCCGGCCGGGCCGCCGGGGTCGTCGAAGGTGCCGATCACCTCGTTGCCCACCGCGGTGAGATCCGGTTGCGCGGGCCGCAGCAGGCCGGTGACCCGCACCGCGCGGTCGTCGGCCACGCCGTCGAGCGCCTCCAGCAGTTCGAGCCGCTCCTGCCGGGAATCCCGCACGGCGCGTTCCAATTCCAGGCGGCGCAGCCGAATCCGCTCCTGCGCCAACGTCAGTTCGTCGAGGCCGAGCAGTTGGTGCAGCGCGTCGAACAGGTCACTCGGTTTGCCGTCGACCAGCGCGCCGAGTTCGCTGTAGGACAGGAACGGGCGGTACAGCTCCAGGCGTCCCGCCCACCGGTCGACGTCGAATTCCGTTGGCGCGCCGGGGGGATGCCGTTCGGTCCAGTGCGCGTCGGCCAGGTCCGCGTCGGCCGCCCACTCCTTGGCGATAGTGAGCATCGCGGAGCGACTCCATGAGGGGTGGTGGTCGGGCGACGGGTGGGCGAGCATCGCGGAGCGATTCCGTGGGGGGTGGTGGTCGGGCGACGGGTGGGCCGACTGACTGCCCGCGCTGAACAACTCGACCTCGATGCGCGCCGACTCGCCGGCGTGCAGGTTGCGCCACCCCTCGCGCCAGGCCGCCGACCGGCCGTCCCAGCGCCGATTCCCGCCGGTGAACACCAGTTCCGCGGCTTCGGCGAAACTGGATTTGCCGCTGCCGTTGCGGCCCACCACGAGGGTGAGCCCGGGCCCCGGCGGCAACTGCAGTTCCGCCTCCGGGCCGATGCCGCGGAAACCGCGCACCCGGATGGTCCGCAGAAAGATCCCGCAGTCGTCGAATACCGGTGCGCGGTCGTCGTTTTCGCTGCCACCGAGGGCGCGCAGGACGGTGCGAGCCACCGAAGGGGTCACCGCGGGGTCCGCGGCGAGCCTGCGGGTGACCACCTCGCTCAGCCGCGGCACCGGATCGGCGTCGGGACGCATCTCGTCGGGAACCCCCTCCACCACCGAGCCGCTACAGGTCCTTTCGATCCCGTGCGCCCGCCTGACGCGCAGGCGCTTCCGGCGGCGCACTGTCGAAGCTGTGCGAAACGCTACCCGATCGGGCCGCTTTCGCCCACCGGAGACGGCGGTGGTGAACCTGGTGCGAATCTGCCCGCGGGGATGGATATGGCCATCGAATCGGCTGGGGCCGCGCTTCGATGTCCACCCCTCGCCAGCCCCGGCGGGCAGCTCGATGGTGTAACACCCGATTTGGGTGGCTCGGTCGAGCCGAACAGGACAGAATGCCAGACAACCCCCACCTGTGCAAGATGTTTTGGGTATCGAATCCATCGACGGCACAGTATTTTCCGTGCCACCGGCCGACCCGCCGGGCCGTCGCGCGCCCCCGCGAACCCCTGCCGGGGTGACGGCAGACTTGTCGGTGGGCTGCGGTAGAAATCCGTCAACCGAGGAACGGGGGAACACATGCCGCGCTGGAGCGAGGACCAGGTCACGGCGCTCGCACCGGACGCGAGCTCGCTGTCCGCCGCGCGCGGGCTGGCCGGGCGCTGGCGCGGTACCGGGCGGCACGACACCGCGCTGTGGGGGCTGTGCCAGGGCAGCGGCGCCAAGCCGTATCAGACCGTCGTCGATCTCGACGGACCTGCCTACAAATGCTCTTGCCCCAGTCGCAAATTCCCGTGCAAGCACGCGCTGTCGCTGTTGCTCGAATGGGCGGCGGGCCGCGTCGAGGACGTGCCGGTACTCGCCGACTTCGCGGCCGCGTGGATCGATGGCCGGGCGGCCCGCGCCGCGCGGCCCACACCGGCCGCCGCCGGGCGCACGGCGAATCCGGCCACGGCCGAACAGCGCCGGGTCCGGGTCACCGCGGGGCTGGCGGAACTCGAGGTCTGGCTCGGCGACCAGGTCCGCACCGGCCTCGCTCAGACCGACCGCTCGTTCCGTGCGTTCGAGACGATCGCCGCCCGCATGGTCGATGCCCAGGCCCCCGGTGTCGCCGCCGCGTTGCGTCAGCTGCCGGTCACCGTGGTGACCAAGCCCGATTGGCCGGACGCGGTGCTGCGCGAATACGCACGGCTGCATCTGCTGATCGCCGCCCATCGCCGGCTCGACGACCTGGCCCCTGCGCTACAGGCCAGCGTCCGCACCCACATCGGCTATCCGAATCCGGCCGAGTCGGTGCGCGCCGAACCGGCGGTCCGGGACCGGTGGATGGTGCTCGGCGTCCGCATCACCGAGGAGGAGCGCCTCTACACCCGGCGCACCTGGCTGTACGGGCGGGCGTCGCGACGCTGGGCACTGGTGGTGGACCATTCGTTCGGGTCGCCCGGCTTCCCCGCCGAGGTACCGGCGCTGGGCTTGCTCGCCGACGCGGAGCTGCACTTCTACCCGGGCGCCGCCCCGCTGCGCGCGCTGTGGGGTGAACAGCACAGTGCGCCAGAGCCTTTCACGACGCTGCCGGTTTCCCCGGACCGGCCGGGCACCATCGCGGCGGCGCTGGCCGAGCACGCCGCGGCCCTCGGCGCCGACCCCTGGCTGCGCGGCTGGCCGGTGCTGCTCGTCGACGTCGTGCCGGTCCATTCCGAAAGCGGTTGGTACATAGTCGGATCCGATGGGGCGGCGCTACCGGTGTCGAGTGCCGAGCAGCCCTGGCGGCTGCTGGGCGTCTCGGGCGGGCACCCGGTGACCGTCGCCGCCGAATGGACCACCGCCGGTTTGACGCCGATCTCGGTGTGCACGGCGGGCGAGGTCCTCGATCTGGCGCGGATCGATCCGGCCGGTCGCGGGGCGGCGAATACCCCGGCGCCGCAGGGTGCCGGCGGAAACGACCTGACCGCGGTCGCACTGCTGGGCACCGCCCGACGGGCGCCCGACCTCGCCCAGCTCGCCGCACCGGTCGCCGAAATGGCCGCACACCTGCCCGCCGACCCGGCCGTGCGGCTCCTCGAATCTGCCGCACTCCAGGATGTTTTCGCGCGCGGTGGCGCGCGGGCGAGCACCGCGACCACGCCCGAACCCGCCGCCGACGACACCCGGTCCCTGCTGCCGCAGCCGGCGGCGGCCCGCCTCGCGCGCATGCTGCGCGAGCGCTCCCCCTTCCTGCCCGAATGGTTCGCCGCCGCCACGCCGCACGACTACCGTGCCCCTGACGCGCTGTGCGCCCAGTTGCTGGATCAAGCCAAGAGCAACACCGAACTCCGGCAGCCGCTGCTGCGTCTCGCTGGCACCCGCGGACGATGGCTCGCCGACCAACATCCGGAATGGCGAAACCTGGTGAGCGCCCAGCCCGCCCCGGCCTCGGCGGCGCAACTGTGGCAGTACGGCCAACCGCCGCAACGTCTGGCCTGGCTCGCCGAACTCCGTCGCACCGATGCCGACGCGGCGCGCGAGACACTCGCGACGGCCTGGCCCAAGGAATCCGGTCCGCTGAAAGCCGAACTGCTCGCGGTGCTCGCCGACGGCCTCGCGCGCGCCGACGAGCCGCTGCTGGAGGCGGGACTGGACGACCGGCGCGCCGATGTGCGCCGCGCCGCCGCGGGACTGCTTGCGCTACTCCCCGATTCGGCGTTCGCCCAGCGCATGACCCGGCGCGCGGGTGCGTGGATCCGGGTGGAGCACCGGCTGCTGCACACCGAACTCGTGGTCGCCCTGCCGGAGACGCTCGATCAGGCGGCGCAGCGCGACGGCATCAGCGACCGCGCGGTCGAGTTCAGTTACCGGTGGGGCGGCGCGCCCGACAGCGCCGCGGGCCGACTCCGCCAGCTCGTCGCCGCGACGCCGCTGGCGCACTGGACGAGCGTGCTCGGCAGCCCGGCCAAGGTCGTCAAGGCCAAGATCGACGACCGCTTCCGCCAGCCGATCTTCGACGGCTGGGTGGACGCCGCACTGGCACAGCACGATTCGACCTGGGCGCGGGTCCTGTTCGACGCGGGCGTACCGACCGACCTCGCCATGCTGCGCAGGCGCGAGCTGTTCGCGTTGCTGCCGCTGCCCGACCGGACCAGACATCTGCTCGCGCTGGACGGGTCCTGGCTCTCCGAGATCGAGGCCCTGCTGCCCGCCATGGGACACCCGTGGCCGGAACCGCTGGCACAGCACATGATTCTGCTGCTGTTCGAGCGGGCCCGCGCGGCGGCGCGCCGGCCCGAGACGCACGGCACCAGCCCCAGCGCGCACCGCTCGCTGCTGTCCGCGGCGGCGGTACACCTGCCCGTTTCCGCGGCCGGCGCGGCGAGCGTCTCGGCGCGGCGCTGCGGCGACACCGCCTGGGAGCGGGCCTTCGAGAAACTCGCCGATGACCTCAACCACCGCTCGATGATGCTCGAGGAGTTGCAGTGACCACCGACAACATGGCGCCTGATCTGCTGCGTCCGCACGCCGAACAGTCCTACGCCACGGAATTGCGCGCCCTCGCGGCCGCCGACGACCGGCCACGCCCGCCGTCCTGGCGGCTCTCGCCGTGGGCGGTGGTCACCTATCTGCTCGGCGGCACCCTCGATGACGGCACCGTGATCAGCCCGAAGTACGTGGGGCCGCGCAGGCTCATGGAGGTCGCCGTCGCGACCCTGGCCACCGATCGCGCGCTGCTGCTGCTCGGCGTCCCCGGTACGGCCAAAACCTGGGTCTCCGAACATCTTTCGGCCGCGATCAGCGGCGCCTCGACACTGCTCGTGCAGGGCACGTCGGGCACCGCCGAAGAGGCGATCCGGTACGGCTGGAACTATGCCCGGCTGCTCGCCGAGGGCCCGAGCGAGGGCGCGCTGGTGCCGTCGCCGGTACTGACCGCGATGCGCACCGGCGCCATCGCCCGCGTCGAGGAGCTCACCCGCATCCCGTCCGACGTGCAGGACGCGCTGATCACGGTGCTGTCCGAGAAGACGCTGCCGATCCCCGAACTCGGCACCGAGGTGCAGGCGGCGAAGGGCTTCAATGTCATCGCCACCGCCAACGATCGCGACCGCGGCGTGAACGAGTTGTCCTCCGCGCTGCGCCGCCGCTTCAACACCGTGGTGCTGCCGCTGCCGGCCGGCGAGGACGAGGAGGTCGAGATCGTGAGCCGCCGGGTGGCACAGCTCGGGGCCGCGCTGGAGCTGCCGACGGTGCCCGCCGCGGCCGAGGAGGTGCGCCGGGTGGTGCGCGTCTTCCGTGAGCTGCGCTCCGGTATCACCGCCGACGGCCGGACCAAGCTCAAATCGCCCTCCGGCACCCTGTCCACCGCCGAGGCGATCTCGGTGATCACCAACGGGATCGCGCTGTCGGCGCACTTCGGCGACGGCGTGCTGCGCGCCGCCGATATCGCGGGCGCGGTACTCGGCTCGGTGATCAAGGACCCGGTCGCCGATGCCGTCGTGTGGACCGAGTACCTGGAAGCCGTGGTGCGGGAACGCCCGGAGTGGTCGGACTTCTATCGCGCCTGCCGCGAGATCAGCGGGTAGGCGTGCGAGATTCGACCGGCACGGCCGGAGACGATTCGACCGGCGCGGCCGGAGGCGACACGACGACCAGCAGCGCGATGACCGCTGGCGCGGCAGGCGATCCGGTCACCCGGGTGTTCGGCATCCGGCACCACGGGCCGGGCTCGGCGCGGTCGCTGCGCTCGGCGCTGACCGAATTCCGGCCCGACACCATTCTGATCGAGGGCCCGGCGGACGCCGATCCCCTGGTCGGCTATGTCGCCGCGGCGGGAATGGCGCCGCCGGTCGCGTTGCTCGCCTACGTGCCCGACGCGCCGGCCAAGGCGGCGTTCTGGCCGTACGCGGTGTTCTCGCCGGAGTGGCAGGCGCTGTCGTACGCAGCGGAACATCAAGTGCCCGTTCGGTTCTGCGATCTTCCCGCCACCACGGTGCTGGCCGCCGAGGACGAGCCGGGCGAGCGGTTCGACCCGCTCACCGCGCTGGCCACGGCGGGCGGCTACGACGATGCCGAGCGGTGGTGGGACGCGGTGGTCGAATCCGCGCCGGACGCCGACGCTTTCGACGCGATCACCGAGGCGATGGGCGCACTGCGCGAGGCGGCGGATCGGTCCGAGCCGCCGGTGCTCGACCTGCGACCGGCGGAAGCCGAACGCGCCGAAGCGGATTCGGTCGACGAGGCGATCGCCGACGTGCTCGAACCGGATCCCGCGCCGCTCGGGCCCGCCCGGATCGATGCGCACACGCTGCGGCGCGAGGCCTACATGCGCCAGACCATGCGCAAGGCGGTGAAGGCGGGTTCGCGGCGGCTCGCCGTGGTCTGCGGCGCCTGGCACGCACCCGCGTTGGCGGGCAAGCTCGGCCCCGCGGCGGCCGACGCCCGGCTGTTGAAAGGCCTGCCGAAGACGAAGGCCACGCTGACCTGGGTGCCGTGGACACATTCACGCCTGTCCAGCCGTTCCGGCTACGGCGCGGGCATCACCTCGCCGGGCTGGTATCACCATCTGTTCGCCGAAACCGAGCGCCCGATCGTCCGCTGGCTCACCAAGGTGGCCGGCGTGCTGCGCGGGCACGATCTGCCGGTCTCCAGCGCGCACATCATCGAGGCGGTCCGCCTCGCCGATACGCTGGCCGGCCTGCGCGGCCGTCCGCTGGCCGGGCTGTCCGAAGTCACCGAGGCCACCCGTGCGGTGATGTGCGGGGGCGACGAGACGATGCTGCGCTGGGTGGTCGAGGAACTGGTCGTCGGCGAGGCGCTGGGCACCGTGCCCGAGGGCACGCCGACCGTCCCGCTGGACGCGGATCTGCGCGCCCGGATCCGGACGCTGCGGATGAAACAGGAGCCCTCGGCCCGCACCGTCGACCTCGACCTGCGCAAGGAGCGCGAGGTCGAACGCTCCCGGCTGCTGCATCGGCTGCGGGTGCTCGAGATCCCCTGGGGCACGTTGACCACCAGCGAGGTGCGTAGCACCGGCACCTTCCGGGAGACCTGGACGCTGCAATGGCGGCCGGACTACGCGATTTCGATCATCGAGGCCTCGCGCTGGGGCACCACCGTGCGCACCGCCGCCGCGGCGAAGATTCTCGACACCGCGCATCGCGCGGACAGCGGCGTCGGCGACCTCACCGCCGCACTGGAGGTGGCGCTGCTGGCCGACCTCGGCGACGCCACCGACGGCTTGATCGCCCGGCTGGCCTCGGTGGCCGCGCTGGATCACGACATCACCCATCTGCTCGCGGCGCTGCCCGGCCTGATCCGGACCCTGCGCTACGGCGATGTGCGCGGCACCGACGTACAGGCGCTCGCGCACGTCGCGGACGGCCTGCTGGTCCGGGTGTGCGCGGGCCTGCCCGGCGCGGTGACCGGTCTGGACACCGACGCGGCCACCGAATTCCGCACGCTGCTCGACGCGGCGCACACCGCGATCAACACCCGCGACGACGGCTGGGCCACCGGCGAGTGGCTGGGCGCGTTACGCCGCCTCGCCGATCGGGACGACGTGCACGGCGCGCTCGTCGGCCGCGCGGTCCGGCTGCTCTGCGACGGGGGCAGCATCGATGACACCGAATCCGCGCGCCGGCTCTCCGCCGCACTGTCCGTCGGCAACACCGCCGCCGCCAAGGCGGCGTGGATCGACGGGTTCCTCGGTGGCCGCGGGCTGCTGCTGGTGCACGACCGAGAGTTGTTGCGCCGCATCGACGACTGGTTGCGCGAACTACGCGAGGATCAGTTCGTCGAAACCCTGCCCCTGCTGCGCCGGACCTTCGCCGCGTTCGAATCGGGCGAGCGCCGGGCGATCGGTCAGGCGGTGCGCGACGGCGGTCCGGTCGCGGCCGGCGCCGACGCCGCCGGGGACTTCGATATCGAGCGCGGCACCCGCGCACTGACCACCGCCGCGGCGATCCTGGGCGTCCCGATCCCGCACCGGCAGGAGGCGAAGCGATGAACGCGGTCGATGAAACACAGGCGCGCCGTTGGCGTCTGGTGCTCGGCACCGCCGCCGAAGCGGGTCTCGGCGGGCTGGACTCGGCCGACGACGTCGCCATGGATCGGGCGCTGTCGGCGCTGTACAACGACGACGAGCCGGACCGGAGCTCCGGCAAGCGAACCGGCGGCCTGCAGAGTTCCGCGCCACGGGTGGCCCGCTGGCTCGGCGATATCCGCAACTATTTCCCGTCGACCGTGGTCGAGGTGATGCAGCGCGACGCGGTGCAGCGATTGAACCTCACCCAGTTGCTGCTGGAGCCGGAGCTGCTCGAGGCGGTGGAGCCGGATGTGCACCTGGTCGGCACCCTGCTGAGCCTGAACCGGGTGATGCCCGAAACCACCAAGGCCACCGCACGTCTGGTGGTGGCGAAGGTGGTGCGCGAGATCGAGCAGCGCATCGCCGCACACACCGTCGCCGCCGTCTCGGGCGCGTTGAACCGGGCCGCCCGGGTGGCCCGGCCCCGGCTGCGTGATATCGACTGGGACCGCACCATTCGCAAGAACCTGGCCAACTATCTGCCCGAACAGCGCACGGTCGTACCGCAGCGGCTGGTCGGCTACGGCCGCAAAGCCCAAGCGGTGCAGCGCGATGTGGTGCTCGCCATCGATCAATCCGGTTCGATGGCGTCGAGTGTGGTCTACGCCTCGGTGTTCGGCGCGGTGCTCGCCTCGATGCGCTCGCTGCGCACCTCCCTGGTGGTCTTCGACACCGAAATCGTCGATCTCACCGACAAACTCGACGATCCGGTGGAGGTCCTCTTCGGCACGCAGCTCGGCGGCGGGACCGATATCAACCGCGCCATCGCCTACGCGCAGTCCCTGATCACCCGCCCCGCCGACACCCTGTTCGTACTCATCTCCGACCTTTACGAGGGCGGTGTCCGGGACGAGATGTTGCGGCGGATCCATGCGATGAAGGAATCCGGCGTCCAGGTCGTCGCCTTGCTCGCGCTCTCCGACGAAGGCGCGCCCGCCTTCGATCACGAGAACGCCGCCGCCCTGGCCGCGCTCGGCGTGCCAGCCTTCGCCTGCACCCCCGACAAATTCCCGGAGCTGCTGGCCGTCGCGCTGGATCGCGGCGACCTCCGGTCGTGGGCCGATGCGAACACCGGCGGGAGTTAGCGATGCCGGTCATGCATCCCCGTGCGCATGACCGGCCTCGCCCGCTGGGACGAACGGGGACCGGACTCAGCCGGAAAGGGTGGAGATGCCCTGGATCAGGCCGATGAGATTCGAGGCGATGCCGAGCAGAGTACTGAGCGAGCTGAGCAGCTCCATGGAACTCCTATCTGAACGGGCGACCGGACAGCTCAGCAGATCGTACGACAGGGGTGCGGCGCGGGAGATCGGTTCCGTGCCACGGTTTCGTGTCGAGTTCTCAGCTGGTCATCACCGGTTTCCGCGGCGCTGGCTCCATGCTGCCCCAGGCCGTCGCGGCCGCGGGGACGAGCTTGGGATGCAGCAGCGCGGCGAGGGCCAGCAAACCTACGGCGACGAGAATATCGAGCCAGTAGTGGTTGCCGGTGCCGACGACGACCACCGTGGTGATCGCCGGATGGGCGAGGGCGAGCCAGCGCCACGCCGTGCGGGCCGCGGCCACGATCGCGACGGCGAGCAGCAGCGCCCAGCCGACGTGCAGGGACGGCATCGCGGCGAATTGGTTGGACAGGCCGCCGGATTCGGCCGAGCCGTAGACCGAGGGGCCGTACTGCGCGGCCAGGTCGACGAAGCCGTACTCGGCCAGCATGCGCGGCGGCGCGAGCGGCACGAGCATGTGCACGACCAGGGCGGCGCCGGTCAACGCCGCCATCAGGTTCCGGGTCCACCGATAGTGCTCGGGCCGAAACACCCACAGCCACAGCAGCACCGCGACCGCGACGGTGAAATGTGCCGTGGCGTAATAGAAATTGGCGGGCACCGCGAAGAACTCGCGGTCCACGAAGATCGACTGCACCACCCGCTCGCTGGACATGCCGAGCCGGTGTTCCAGCCCGAGCAGTTCGCGCGCGTTGTCCACGGCGCGCACCGTGTCGTCGGCGGTGTACAGCCGCCCGACGCGATAGCCGAGGTAGAGCACGGTGATCAGCACGAGTTGCCCGATCGCTTCCCGACCGCGACCGCGTACCGCCGCGAGACCCACAGCCAGCATCGCCTGCGGCTCCTTCCCCATCCGACCAGGCCGGTACCCGGCCATTAAGTGGAGCTACAACCTCCGTTTAACCTAGCATCATCCCCGAGGCACCCCACGTTCCTGTGACCGGATCGACACAGGAGCCGATTACTCACCCTCCCAGCAGATTTCGCGTGCGTCGACACACGAGAACGGCGGGCCCCGAAAATCGGGGCCCGCCGCGAGGAATCGGATCAGAGGTCGGCGATCGCCGCCAACGGCGGCGTACGTGCCGCTCGTATACCCGGCCAGAGCGCGGCCAGCACACCCACCACACCCGAGCTGATCAGGACGAGCACCAGCTGCGACCACGGGATCGCGATCTGGTCGAGTCCGAGATCGCGCAGCGTACGCAGGAAGCCGACGCCCAGACCCAGCCCCAGCAGCATGCCGACGATCGCGCCGAACACGGCGATCAACATCGACTCCAGGTAGATGGTCCGGCGCACCTGCGCCCGTTGCATGCCGACGGCGCGCAGCATGCCGATCTCCCGCCTGCGCTCCACCACCGACAGCGCCAAGGTGTTCACGATGCCGAGGATCGCGATCACCACCGCCAGTGCGAGCAGCCCGTAGAGAATGGCGAGCAGCGTGTTGATCTGTTTGCCCTGCGCGCCTTTGAACTGCTCGTGATCCTGCACCTGGACCACCGGGAACGGCTCGGCCGCCCGCTCCAGATCCATGCGCATCTGCGCCAGATCCGCGCCCGGTTGCGCGGTGACCAGCACGACCACATTGCTCTGGAAGCTGACCGGCACCACGTCCTTGTAGATCGCGGGCGACACCACCAGCGCGCCGAGCAGCGGGGTCTTGCGGTAGACGCCGGTGACGGTCAGCGGCACCTTCTTGCCGTCGAAGCTGGTGAGCGTGACCTGCTGGCCCACCTTCCAGCCGCGTTCGTCGGCCTCGTCCTCGGACACCAGCATGTCCTTGTCACCGAGCGTGTCGGTGCCCCGCAGGATCTCGTAGTTCAGCGCCCGATCGAGCCTGCCGTCCGGTGACGTACCGCCGATCTGGTCGTCCTCGCCCAGTTTGAAGCCGACGCCGCGGATCCCGATCACGTCCGCCACATTGGGCACCGACTTGCGCACCGCCTCGGCCGCCCCGAAGGGCACACCGATGAATTGCTGACTGGACAGCACGTATTCGGACTTCACGCCCTTGTCCACCAGCACGCCCACACTCGCCTTCGCCGAGGCGCCGAGCATGCCGATCGCGGTCACCAGCATCAAGCCCAGGGTGAGCGCGAAAGCCGTTGCGGCCGTGCGCCGCGGATTGCGCGCGGCATTGTTGCGCGCCATCCGGCCGATCGGCCCGAACGGCCGCACGAACGCGCCGAGCCCCGCGACCACCGGCCGCGACAGCGCGGGCGCGCACAGCAGCACCGCGAGAATCAGGGCGAGCGCGCCGATTCCGACGGTCAGCGCGGCGTTGCCACCGGTGGACTGCGCGCCGAGCACGACCAGGACGGTCCCGGCCACCGCGAGCAGCGCGCCGACCAGCGTCCGCACCCGCAACGAGTCACCGGCCGAGGCGAATTCCTCGCGCATCGCCTCGACCGGCGGAATCTTCGCGGCGCGGCGCGCGGGTGCGTAGGCGCTGACCATCGTCACCGCGAGGCCGACCAGCAACCCGACGCCGATGGTGCGCGGCAGCACCGCCATCGAACCGGTCGGCAGGCCGAGATCGAAGGCGTTGAGCACCCCGGCCAACCCGTACGCCAGCCCGATGCCGCCCGCCAAACCCAGTGCGCTGCCGATCAATCCGATGACGAACGCCTCCGCGACCACGGACCGGCCCACCTGTTGCCTGCTCGCGCCGACCGCGCGCAGCAGCGCGAGTTCGCGCAGCCGCTGCGCCACGATCATGGAGAAGGTGTTGTAGATGATGAACGTGCCGACGATCAGCGCGATCGCACCGAAGGCGAGCAGGAAGTAGTTGATGAAGTTGAGCGCGTTGGAGATCTCCTTCTTCAGGTCCTCGCGCACCTGATCGCCGTTCTGCACTTTCAGGCTGGGCAGCGCCTTGGCCAGGTTGTCGCGCAGTTCGTCACCGGGGATGCCGGTGGCCGCGATATCCACATAGGCCACGTGCAGTCCGTCGGTGAACAGCTTGCGCGCCTGGGTGTCGTCGAACAGCAGGCTGATCAAACCGCCGGTGTCCGAAGGCATCTGGTAGAGGCCGGTGACCGTGACGTCGATCGGATCGCGCGCGGACGGGACCAGGATCTTGGTGCGGTCACCGACCTTCAGCCCGGCCCGCTCCGCGCCGCCGGCGTTGATCGCGATCTCGCCGGGCTGGGTGGGCGGCACCCCGGCGACGAACTTGTTCGGCTCCGCGACCGCCCGCTCCGGCGGTACGTAGGACTGGCCGAACGTGGGCGCGCCACCGGTCTGCACCGCCTTCTTGCCGTCGGGGGTGAGCAGCACGAGGACGCCGTTGACACTCGGCGCGATGGTCCGCACGCCGGGGTACTCGGCCAATTCGTCGACGATGTTGTTCGGCACGCCCAGCCCTTGCCGCTCTTTGGGGCTCACCCGCACATCGACGCCCTTGGCCTGCCCGGCGAAGATACCGTCGAACGTGCGTTGCAGCGTGTCGGTGAAGACGAACGAGCCGGCGATGAACGCGGTGCCGAGCACCACCGACAGCAGGGTCAGCGCGAGCCGCACCTTGTGCGCGGCCAGGTTGCGCAGCGCAACCTTGCGCATCGGACTTGCGGCCATCACGCCTGCTCCAGTGCCTTCATCCGGTCGAGCACGGTATCGGAGGTCGGGTCCCGCAGCTCGTCGACCAGGCGGCCGTCGGCGAGGAATACCACCCGGTCGGCGTAGGCGGCGGCGTGCGGCTCGTGCGTCACGATCACCACGGTCTGCCCGAACTCGTCCACCGCGGCCCGCAGGATGGACAGCACCTCCCCGGAGGCCCGGGAGTCCAGGTTGCCGGTCGGCTCGTCGCCGAAGATGATCTCCGGCTTGCCCGCGAGGGCGCGTGCGCAGGCCACCCGCTGCTGCTGTCCGCCGGACAGTTCGCTGGGCCGGTGGGTGAGCCGGTCGTTGAGGCCGAGCCGCTTCAGCACGGTGTCCAGCCAGGCCTGATCCGGTTTGCGGCCCGCGATGTCCAGCGGCAGCGTGATGTTCTCCAGCGCGGTCAGTGTCGGCACCAGGTTGAACGCTTGGAAGACGAAGCCGATCCGGTCCCGGCGCAGCCGGGTCATCTGCTTGTCCGAGAGCCCGGCCAGGTCGGTGTCACCGATGCGCACGGTGCCGGCGCTGGCGCTGTCGAGTCCGGCCAGGCAGTGCATCAGCGTCGACTTACCGGACCCGGAGGGGCCCATGATCGCCGTGAATTCCCCCTTCGCGAACTCGGCCGACACCCCGTCCAGCGCCCGGACCTGCGTATCTCCTGACCCATAGACCTTGACCAGGTCGATAGCGCGGGCCGCGACGGAGGCCGGGACCGCCACGTCGGCGGTGTCGGCGCCCAAAGCTTGCGAAGTCATGCACACCAGTCTTACCGCGTTCGGGCCCCCGCGCCATCAGGGAATTCCCCGAAACCCCGAGTATCGATGCGCCGCAGGTGCTAATGCACGGCGGGTTGAGCGTGCAATTGACCGATCAGGGTGACCAGCGACTTGGCCAAACGTCCCTTGGCCGCGGCGAGCGCGTCGAGGCCGCCCTCGGCTACCGCGCTGTTCATCGTCTGATACGCCAGCAGTCCGCGGCGGGTCGGGAACACCAGCACCCGGCGCCGGTCGACCTCGTCGACCTTGCGGTGCACGAGGTTGTCGGAAATCATGCCGTCGATCAGCCGGGTGAGGCTGGCGCCGGTGAGCAGGGTGGCCTCGGCCAGGTGCGACATCGGGTGACCGGCACCGTCGGCCACTGTCGCCAGGACGTGCCAGCGCGCGACCGAGGCTTCACCGAGACAGGTCGCGATGGCCCGGTCGAGTTCCTGTGACGCCCGGCGCACGAGTCGCGCCAACTCCTCCAGCGCGGCGGGGGCGGTGCTATCGTCCACCGGAGCACTATATCCAACGCCGCGCAGTAAATATTCAAGTGGAAATATACGGTGGTGATTCCGTTGCCGCTCTCGGGTTTTCGTCGCGCCACGGTGGACATCGCGCTCGTGGTGCCGCTCAGCGGGCCGGCGGGGATGTTCGGCCCCTCGTGTGAGGCCTGCGCCGCCCTCGCCGTCGCCGATATCAATGCCATGGGCGGCATTCTCGATCGCCCGGTGCGGCTGCATCCGGTGGACGCGGGCGCGCCGCTGCCGGTGCTCGCCGCGACGATCGATCGCATGGTCGGCGCCGGACTGGTCGACGGCGTCGTCGGATGGCATCTGTCCAACGCGCGCAAGGTGATCACGCCGCAGACCGCGGGCCGGGTGCCCTATGTCTATACGACGTTCTACGAGGGCGGCGAGGACTCCGACGGCGTCTATATGGTGGGCGAAACGCCGGAGCAGCAGCTGTTTCCGGCACTGCGCTGGCTGCGCGCCCAGCACGGCATCCGCCGCTGGTGCGTGGTCGGCAACGACTACGTGTGGCCGCGCGAAACCGCTAGAGCTGCCAGGGAATTCGCCGCGACCACCGATATCGACATCGTCGGCGAGACCTACGTGCCGTTGGGCGGGCGGGACTTTCGCCAGGCCCTGGCCCTGGTCCGAAGCTCGCCCGCGCAGGGCGTGCTGCTGTTCATGGTCGGCGCGGACTGCGCGGCGTTCAATCGCGCCTTCGCCAAGGCCGGGCTCGACGACGGCCGGGTGCGGCTGAGCATGATGATCGGTGAAGACGTGCTGTACGCCGGCGGCGCCGACAGTACCCGCGGATTGTTCACCGCCAGCGGCTATTTCGAGAGCGTGGTGTCCTCGGCCGGGATGGATTTCGGGGCCCGCTATCTGCAGGAGTTCGGGCCCGCCGCACCCGCGCTGAACAACATCGGCGAATCCTGCTACGAGGGACTGCTGCTGTTCGCCTCGCTGGCCGAATCCGCGCGCAGTCTCGATCTGCGTGCCATCGAACGCCACGCGCCCCGGGTGAGTTACGGCGGGCCGCGCGGTGAGGTGCGGGTGCGCGGCGCGCACACCACGCAACCGGTCTATCTGGCCGATGCCGACGCACTCGAATTCAGCGTGCGGGCCGAGCTGAGCTCGTCGAACTCGTAACCCGAACTTCACCACCCGGTTTCGCTGCGGCGACCTCGCGGCCTTTGTATCGTCGTCATACGAAACATATTCATATGAAAATAAAGAGGTACCCGTGCCCCTGTATCGGTTCCACTGCCGGGCGTGCGGCGGCTTCGACCGCGCCTTCGCCATGGCCGACGTCCCCGCCGCCGCGTCCTGCCCGGCCTGCGCCGCGGACAGCAAACGACAGTTCGGCGGCGGTGCGCTGATCCGCCCCGGCGCGGCGGCGACGCGGCTGCTCGACGCCACCCGGCGCACCGCCGCCGAACCCGCCGTCGTCGCGGCACCACCCCCGCGCCGGTCGGCACCCGTCAGCCGAAACCCCCTGCACCGCAAGCTTCCCCGCCCCTGACCCCGAAGGACGAGACCGTGCCCGAACTGCTGTTTCCGCTCGACTCCACCAAACGGTTCACCGATCAGAAGCTCATCGGCCACAATCGCTGGCACCCCGACATCCCCGCCGCGGTGACCGTCAAACCGGGCGACGAGTTCCGGGTGCACGTGCGCGAATGGTTCGACGGGGCCATCCACAACGACGATTCCGCCGAAGACGTCCTGAACGCGCCGCTCAGTACGGTGCACTGCCTGTCCGGGCCGTTCGCGATCGAAGGCGCCCAGCCCGGCGATCTGCTGATCGTGGACATCTTGGACATCGGCCCTATCCCCCAAGAGGATTCGGGCCCGCTGGCCGGGCAGGGGTGGGGCTACACCGGTATCTTTCCCACCGACAACGGCGGCGGCTTCCTCACCGAGCATTTCCCCGACGCCTACAAGGCGATCTGGGATTTCAGCGGGCAGACCACCACGTCCCGGCACATCCCCGGGGTGAAGTTCACCGGTATGACCCATCCCGGCCTGATGGGCACCGCCCCGTCGGCCGCACTGCTGGCGAAATGGAATGCCCGCGAGGGCGCGTTGATCGCCACCGACCCGCAGCGGGTACCGCCGCTCGCACTGCCGCCGGAACCGCGCGACGCCATCCTCGGCACCCTCACCGGCACCGAATTCGATCGCGCCGCGGCCGAGGCCGCGCGCACCGCACCGCCGCGCGAGAACGGCGGCAACCAGGACATCAAGAACTTCACCCGGGGCAGCAGGGTGTTCTATCCGGTGTTCGTGGACGGCGCCCACCTCTCGGTCGGCGACCTGCACTTCTCCCAGGGCGACGGCGAGATCACCTTCTGCGGCGCCATCGAGATGGGCGGTTTCATCGATCTGCGCGTCGATCTCATCAAGAACGGCATGGAGCTCTACGGCGTGGCCGAGAACGCCATCTTCGTGCCGGGCAATTCGGGGCCCACCTACTCGGAGTACCTCGCCTTCTCCGGCACCTCGGTCACCCTCGGCGGGGAGCAGCGTTACCTGGACGCGCAGTTGTCCTTCGAACGGGCCTGCCTGCACGCCATCGACTACCTCACCAAATTCGGCTACACGCCGGAACAGGCCTACCTGCTGCTCGGCGCGGCGCCCATCGAGGGTCGCTTCTCCGGCGTCGTCGACATCCCCAATTCGTGCGCCACGGTGTACCTCCCGACCGCGATCTTCGACTTCCCGGTGCTGCCCTCGACCTCGGGTCCCACCCGGCTCGACCCCGGTGCCGGAGCGCCGCACGCCACCCGCTGAACTGGCCGGATACGCTGAGCCGGTTGCGTTTCAGATTGTCGCGCAACCGGCTTGTGCGTACCGACCGGATCGCTCGTTGCCGAAGCATTGCGGAAGCCCGCGCGCCGACGCGGACGATAGTGGTCATCCGTCAAGTTATCGATTACGGTCCTGCATCGATAGCGCGGTGGTTCAATAAAACTGCGTGTGCTCTGAAGTAGCTAATGCTAGCGAAAGGAGTTCCATGGATCTGACCATCGCCGAACGGATCCAACTGCGCGTCGACGGCTTTCATTCGGACAGAATCGCCGGTCGCTGGGGCGGGCGGCACATACTGCACAGCCGCACCCCCCGATATGGCGATATCGTGCTCCGCAGCAACGACTATCTGGCGCTCACCGGCGACCCCCGCATCGCGCACGCGGTGCGAACCGCGCTGCGCTCCGCGCCCACCTGCGGCGCCACCCCGAGCGTCTTCCTGCACGGCGCGCACCCGCAGGTGGTGCTCGAGCGAGCGCTCGCCGAACATCTCCGGGCGCCCGCTGGTGTGCTCTGCCAATCCGGCTGGGACGCGAGTGTCGGCCTGCTGCAAGCGATCTCGGACGCCGAAACACCGGTCTACATCGATCAGTTCGCAAATATGTCGCTGTGGCACGGCGCCCGGGTCACCGGCTCGCCGACCTATTCGTTCCGGCACAACTTCCCCGGGCACCTCCGCGAGCTGATTCGCGCGCACGGGCCGGGGATCATCGCGGTGGACGCCATCTACGGCAGCAACGGCAGTCGCTGCCCGCTGACCCAGTTCTGCGAGATCGCCGACGAGACCGACAGCGTGCTGATCGTCGACGAATCACACGCGGCGGGCACCGACGGGCCCGCGGGCGCGGGCATGGTCGCCGCACTCGGCCTCACCGACCGGGTGCCGTACCGAATCATCAGCCTGGCCAAGGCTTTTGCCGGGCGCGCCGGTTTCGTCACCGCGAACAACCCCGACTTCGTCGACTACTTCAAGATGGAGTCGCATCCCTCGATGTTCTCCTCGACCCTGCTACCGCACGAAATCGCCGGGCTGGCAGCAACACTAGAGGTGATCCGGCTGGACAACTGGCGACGGCAGCGACTACGCGAACTCGCCACCACGATCCGGCGGGCGCTGACCACCCTCGAATTCGACCTGGAAGGTTCGGCGAGCCATATCGTCGCCCTACAGGCCGGACCTGATCTGCGCGGTGCCGCGATCCGCGACTTCCTGGAGTCCCGGGGCATTTTCGCCGCGCTGCTGTGCCCACCGGCCACCTCCCGGGACCGCACGCTGGTACGGCTCTGCCTGCACGCGGGGCTCACCGACGCGCAGGTCGACCGAATCATGGCGGCCTGCACCGATGTTCGCACCCACTTCGGCGCGACGCCGCCCATGGACTCCCGGCCGATCCCGACCGCGGTGGTGGGATCGACCGGTCGTCCATGACGTCCGCGGGGCGGGCCGCTAACCGACGGTCAGGACGGTGCCCGCGCCGACGGTGCGACCGCCCTCGCGGATCGCGAAGCCGAGGCCCGGCTCGAGCGGAACCGGACGACCCAGGCGGACGGTCAATTCGACCGTCTCCCCCGGCATCACCAGCCGCACGTCGCCGGGCAGCGACACGTCACCGACCACATCGCCGGTGCGGATGTAGAACTGCGGACGGTAGCCGGTGCCGATCGGCGTGCGCCGGCCGCCCTCCGCCGCACCGAGCAGGTAGACGCGGGCGGTGAAGCCGGTGTGCCCGGTCACGCTGCCCGGCTCGGCGACGACATGACCGCGCCGGACCTGCTCGCGCTGGACCCCGCGCAGCAGCAAGGCGACGTTGTCGCCCGCCTCCGCGTAATCCATGGTGCGACCGAAAGTTTCGACTCCGGTGACGACCGAGGTGAGTTCGTCGCCGAACCCGGCCACCGCCACCCGGTCGCCCAGACGTACCCGGCCACGCTCCACCGCACCGGTGACGACCGTGCCTCGACCGGTGATGGTGAGGACGTTCTCCACCGGCAGCAGGAAGGGTGCGTCGGTGTAGCGGAACGGGATCGGCACATACGTGTCGATCGCGTCCAGCAGCTCGACCAGCGCCGCGGTCCACCGCTCGTCGCCGTTCAGCGCCCGCAGCCCCGACACCCGCACGACCGGCACCTCGGCGCCCGGATAGCCCTGCGCCGTGAGCAGCTCACGGACCTCCAGCTCGATCAGGTCGAGCAGGTCCGGGTCACCCGCGTCGGCCTTGTTCAGGGCGACGACCACGTGCTCGACGCCGACCTGCCGGGCCAGCAGCACGTGCTCGGCGGTCTGCGGCATCACGCCGTCCAGCGCGGAGACCACCAGGATCGCCCCGTCCAGCTGGGACGCACCCGTGATCATGTTCTTCACGAAGTCGGCGTGCCCCGGCATGTCGATATGCGCGTAATGCCTTGTGGCCGTCTCGTATTCGACGTGCGCGATATTGATGGTGATGCCGCGCTGCGCCTCCTCGGGCGCCCGGTCGATCCGGTCGAACGGCACGAAGCTGCCGCCGCCGCGCTCGGCGAGCACCTTGGTGATCGCCGCGGTGAGGGTGGTCTTGCCGTGGTCGACATGGCCCATGGTGCCGATGTTGAGATGCGGCTTGGTGCGGACATAAACCTTCTTGGACATGTTCTTTCCTGGTTTCCCTGGCGGGCACGAGCGAGTGTGCCCGACGGTGTCGAGCGGGACCTCTGCGGCGGGGCGACCTTCCCCGTCCGAGGTCCCGGGACATCCCGGGGAAGGTCAGCTTCGCGCGCCGTCGAGCTGCGCGGCAACCAGTGCCGACGCCGCCAGGACAGCAGCCATCGCGCCCGCGACTGCGGACGATGCGGCGATGGCGTAGCTGAACATGCCGAAAACGATAAATGCCGGAGGTTCTCGACCGCGACCGAATTTTCGGCCGGCGCGTGCCAGGACACGCGTCGTCAGGTCACTGAGCTGGCACCTATCCGGACTGGGGGATCACCCAGGCAAAAGCTTCGGCTTTGGAACGCGCGCCTTCGGCGGTACGCGAGCGATTCGGCTCGCCGAGTTCGCTCAACAATCCCTCGGCCAATTCCACCAGGCCCGCGAGCGTCGGCGGAGTGAACCATTCAGGGCGGGTGGCGAAGAGAATATCCTCGGTGGAGGTATTGCCGCTCGCGCCCGGAGCAAATGGGCAGCCACCCAGGCCGCCGAGCGAACCGTCGACCATTGTCGCGCCCGCGCGCACCGCGGCCAACGTATTCGCGACACCCATTCCCCAGGTGTCGTGGCCGTGGAAAACGATGCGGCGCTGCGGGGTTCGCGTGCGTACCGCGGAAATCAACGCGGCCACCTCGGCCGGACCGGCTTGCCCGAGGGTATCGGCGATCACGATATCCGCAGCGCCGGCCGTGCGCGGATCGGCGGCGATGGCGAGCACCCGCTCGGGATCGACCGGGCCGTCGAACGGGCAGGTGAAGCTGGTAGCCAGGCAGAGCTGGATCGAGCCGCCGACCGACTCGGCGAGGCGCACCGCGTCCGGCATGGCCGCGACACTGTCCTCGGTGGTGCGGCCGATATTGGCTTTGTTGTGCGCGTCCGAGACCGAGAAGCAGTACTGGAAGTTGCGCACTCCCGCCGCGGCCGCCTTCGCCACGTGCCGCGGCGTCGCCACCCATACCCAACAACGTTGCAGCTCTTCGGGAGTGAGCGCGGCCACCAACTCCATGGTGTTCGCCATCGGCGGCACCAGATCGGGGCGCGCCATGGAGCCGATCTCCAGTTCCGGCACGCCGAGCGCGAGCAGCCGCCGGACCACCTCCACCTTGCGCTGCACCGGCAGCACCTTGCCGGTGAGCTGCAAGCCGTCGCGCAACGTCACGTCCCGCAGCACCGCGGCGGTCATCGCTCGTCCCGTTCCTGCCGCGGCGCGCACATCACACCGCCCCAAGGCTTTTCGTGCCCGCCCGCCGGATTCGGATGCACCGTGGGGCGGGTGAAGCCCGGCGAACGCAGATCACCGGGACCGCGCCCCGGCGGACGCCTGCGACCCTTCCTCATGAGGCCTCCAGGGCGTCGATCTCGGCGTCGCTCATGCCGAGCAGCCCGGACAGCACCTCGCGGGTGTGCTCGCCGAGGTCGGGGCCGACGTTGCGGATGGGCAGCGATTGCTCGCCGATGACCGGGACGATGCCGGTGAAGCCGACCGTCTTCGGTTCCGGCGCACCGACATCCACCGAAAAGGGCTGAATCATGTTGCGAGCCTTGTACTGTTCGTCGGCGACGATATCCGCCGCGGTGTAGATGGGGCCGCACGGAATGCCCGCGGCCTCCAGTGATTTCAGTGCGTCGGCGCGGGTGTGCCGACTGGTCCAGGCCGAAATCGCGGCGTCGAGCCGTTCATGGTGCCGCCAGCGGCCCGCGTTGTCCTGTAATTCCGGGTCGGCCGCCAGGTCCGGTCTGTCGATCACCTGCATGTAGCGCTGGAAGATGGCGTCGCCGTTGCCGCCGATGATGATGCTGACGCCGTCGCTGCACGGGTAGGCATTGCTCGGTGCGATACCCTCCACCAGACCGCCGACGCGCTCACGCTGGATACCGTACGCCAGATAGTCGGGGACCAGCGATTCCATCATCGATAGGATCGTCTCGTTCAACGCGACGTCGATGATGCGCTCCCGCAACGGGATCGGTGTCGCCGCCGTGGCCACCCGTTCCCGCTGGAACAGCGCCATCACCGTGCCGAACGCGGCGTACACGCCCGCGATCGAGTCGCCGATGGACACACCCGTGCGCACCGGCGGCCGATCCGGTTCCCCCATCAGTTCGCGTAATCCGCCGACCGCCTCGGCGACCGCGGCGAAACCGGGACGGGACGCGTGCGGGCCGGTCTGCCCGTAGCCGGAGATCCTGGTGATCACCAGGTTCGGGTTGATCCGGTCGAGGACCTCCGGGCCGAGCCCCCACTTCTCCAGCATGCCGGGACGAAAATTCTCCAGCAGCACATCGGAGCGGCGCAGCAGTTCCAGCACCACGTTCCGCCCGGCCTCGCTGCGCAGATCCAGCGTGATCGACTTCTTGTTCCGGTTCACCGTGCGATACAGCATCGACGTGTCGCCGCCGTAGAGCCGCCAGTTCCGCAGCTCGTCCCCGGCCTTGGGCCGCTCCACCTTGATCACCTCGGCGCCGAAATCGCCGAGGATCCGCCCGGCGGTCGGCGCGGCAATGTAATTGCCCAGCTCCAGGACGCGAACCCCGTCCAACGGCCGAATACTCATCGCACCAGTATGAAGGTCCCCTACGACACCGCTCAGCCCGCCGTAGGCCCGTCGTCATCGGCTAGGGGTAAGCGTTCCGGTGATGCCTCGCCGCGAAGCGCGAACGGCAGCCGACAGGAGCGCTCGACGACCAGCCGCTCCGAGCACGAATCCGCGGACCGATCCGGGCCGAAGTCACGGCCGACGGTCTAGCCACCACCCCGGACCACTGCGGTCCAGCGCACACGTCGACCGCTCCGGGTCCGCAACAGTCAGGTCCGCAACGCCCGGGTGCGTAACCATCAAGGTCCGGAACGGTCAGCGTCCGCAACAGTCAGGGTCCGCGACGCCCGCGCCCGCGACAGTCAGCGTCCGCAACGGTCAGGGTCCGCAACAGTCGGGGGTCCGCAATAGTCGGGGCCCGCGACAGTCAGCGTCCGCGACGCCCGAGCCCGCGACGGTCAGCGCCCGCGCCCGCAACAGTCAGCGTCCGCGACGGTCAGGGTGTGCAACCGTCAGGGTCCGCAACGGTCAGGGTGTGCAACCGTCAGGGTCCGCGACGGTCGGGGTGTGCGGGGAGTTGCCTGTGGTGGGCGACGCGCACGGCGGGGCGGGCGGGGCCGATCAGGAGGCGAGGCGGGTGGGTTGGTCGAGGACGGAGTAGTGCTCGGCGTTGCCGGCGATGATCTTGCTAGGGGTGCCGTCCACGGCTACCGGGATGTCACCGGCGAGGGTGATGCGGGTGAGTTTGCGGGGCTGGTCGTCGTAGTCGTCGATGGCGTAGTGCTGG
Organism: Nocardia vulneris; assembly: GCF_001613425.1. Taxonomy (GTDB): domain Bacteria; phylum Actinomycetota; class Actinomycetes; order Mycobacteriales; family Mycobacteriaceae; genus Nocardia; species Nocardia vulneris. The sequence goes on from NZ_BDCI01000020.1 coordinate 150,526, forward strand.
GTGGCGCGGTTGTCCCAGATCGCGACGTCACCGGGTGCCCAGTTCCAGCGCGCGGTGTTCTCCAGGCGCGTGACACGATCCTGGAAGAGGCGGAACAGGGCCTGCGATTCGCCGGTGGACAGGCCGACGAAATGCTTGACGAAATGACCGAGCAGCAACGCGCGCTCACCGGTCTCCGGGTGTACCCGGACCACCGGATGTTCGGTCTCGTAGTGGCTGGATTCGAACTCGGCGCGATACGCCTGGGTGTTCGGGCGCAGCGGTTCCACGTTGCGCGCCGCGTAGTCGTAGACATTCGTGTGCACCGCCCGCAGGCTCTCCGCGAGCCGCCGCAACGGTTCCGGCAGCGACTCGTAGGCCGCCACCGTCGACGCCCACGTGGTCGACCCGCCGTAGGTCGGCAGGTGCACGGCCCGCAGGATCGACGCCTTCGGAATACGGTCGACGAACGTCACGTCGGTGTGCCAGCTGTTGGCGCGACCATGTTCGGAGTCGATCGCCAAACTCTTGACGCCGTGCGAGGTGACCGTGGGGTGCGGCGTCGTCGGGCTACCGAGCAGTTGCGCGAACTCGTACTGTCCGTCCTCGTCCAGGTGGTCCTGCCCACGGAAGAAGATCACCTTGTGCGCCAACAGCGCTCGCCGGATCGCCGCGACCGTCGACGCATCGAGGTCACCCCCGAGCCGGACATCGTCGACCCGAGCGCCGATACGTGCGCCGAGTTTCGTCACCGCGACAGTGGAATGAGCAGGTGCAACCGTCATGGAAATCAGCACACCACCCACCCCTCGCGGTTTACACCTTTTCCGTCGCCCTGATCCCAACCCACCCAAATCGCCCACCCCCAACCACCTCCGACTCGATACTCCCCCGCTCCCACACCCCTTCTGCGCCCCCGCACCCCCTACACCCCGCCACAGCGAGTGCGAAGCCCCAAAACCCTTGCGGCAAAACAACACCCACCACACGCGACCGGAAGCAACGCTCCTCCGCCCCCCAGCGCCGCACCCCTACAAAACGAGGCCACTCGAGCACTCGCCACACCACACCACGCCCAAGAGCAACACACCCGCCCCCGACTCCCGCACCCCTTCCACGCCCCCGCACTCCCTACGCCACTCCACAGCGAGTGCGAGAACCCAAAACCCGTGCGGCAACCAAACACCCACCACCCGCGGGCAGCAGCAACGCTCCTCCGCCCACACCAGCGCCGCACCCCTACAACCGAAGCCACTCGAGCACTCGCAACGCCACGCCACGCCACGCCTAAGGGCGACACGCCCTCCCCCGACTCCCGCACCCTTTCTGCGCCCTCGCACCCCCTG
>NZ_BDCI01000021.1 GCF_001613425.1 Nocardia vulneris
ACAACCGAAGCCACGCGAGCACTCGCCTCCCCACGCCACGCCACCCCACGCCCAAGAGCAACACACCCGCCCCCGACTCCCGCACCTCTTCCACACCCCCGCACCCCCTACGCCACTCCACAGCGAGTGCGAGAACCCAAAACCGGTGCGAGAGATCGGAGCGAGTGCGCGAGCCGGGCACCCGCGCGACGCGGAACTCATGGAGCGCAAGGGGCACATCCGACGCACCACTTCTCGGCGGCGGACTCGGGCACCACGACGGCGCTTGCCACGAAACCTGTTGAGGCGCAAGTTTCAGCGCGCCCCGCGTGTCGGGCACACTCACCGGAGCCGCGAGTCGCGAGCAGCGGGAAGCTGGAACTACCCCACGTGTTCGCGCAGGTAGGCCAAATCTTCGGCTACGCCGTCGCCCGGGGTTTCCAGGATGACCGGGGCGTCCGCCGTTTTGCAGACTTCGGCGAGGAGTTGCGGGTCGATGGTGCCGTCGGCGAAGTTGGCGTGCCGGTCGGCGCCGGAATTGAATTCGTCGCGGGAGGAGTTGAGGTGCACCAGGTCGATGCGGCCGGTGATCGCCTTGATCCGTTCGACGATGCCGACGAGGTCTTCGCCCCCGGCCCAGGCGTGACAGGTGTCCAGGCAGAACCCGGCGCCGTAATCGCCTACGGCGTCCCACAATCGGGCGATCGAATCGAAATGCCGGGCCATGGCGTGATTGCCGCCCGCGGTGTTCTCGATCAGGATCGGCACGGCGAAGCCGCCTTTGTCCTGCTGGCGTTCGAACAGCTTGCGCCAGTTGTCGATACCGGTGTCGAGTTCGGCGTCGGAGCGCACATGCCCACCGTGCACGACGAGACCGAGGGCACCGAGCTCGGCGGCGGCTTTGGCCTGCTGGGCGACGGCGTTGCGCGACGGCATGCGCAGCCGGTTGTTCAGGCTCGCCACATTGATCTGATAGGACGAGTGCACCACCACGTCGATCGGGCTGGCCAGGATCTCTTCGGTGCGTGGATGGGGTGTGGGCTTATCCCAGCTCTGCGGATCGACGACGAACAGCTGGATGACATCGGCGCCGAGTTTCTCACCGAAGCCGATCGGGTCGCTGTCGAGCCGGACGTGTGCTCCAATGCGCATAGGGGCCAGCTTAACGACCACCCCCGACAGCAATCCGAGGATGCGCAGACCCGGTCTGTTGCATCACAGAGCCCCCGCGAGATACATCGGTAGTATCCGCGCGCTCGACCCGACCAGGGGGTGCACACCCGTGTTGCAGACTGGCGAAGTCTTCGCCGGCTATGTCATCAGACGCGTCCTCGGCCAAGGCGGTATGGGCACCGTCTACCTGGCACAGCATCCGCGGCTACCTCGGCTGACCGCCCTCAAACTGTTGAAACGCGAGCTGTACACCGAGCTGGAGATCCGGCGGCGGTTCGAGCGCGAAGCCGATCTCGCGGCCGGACTCGATCATCCGAACATCGTCACGGTCTTCGACCGCGGGGCGCAGGACCAGCAGCTGTGGATCTCCATGCAATACGTGCCGGGCGCGGACGCCTCCTGCGCCGACGTGAACGTGCTCGAGCCGGAACGCGCCGTGCAGATCGTCGGCGCCACCGCGAACGCCCTGGATTTCGCGCACGCGAATCGGGTGCTGCACCGCGACGTGAAACCGGCCAACATCCTGCTGACCAAGGCGCCGATCGGACAGCACGAACGGGTGCTGCTCACCGATTTCGGAATCGCGAGCGTGCGCGGCAGCGACACGACGCTGGGCTCGTCGGGTTCGATCACCGCGACGCTGGCGTTCGGTGCGCCGGAACAGCTGATGGGCCGGCCGCTCGACGACCGCGCCGATCAGTATTCGCTCGCGTGCACGCTGTTCTGGATGCTCACCGGCGCGCCGCCCTATCCCGGCACCAACCCGGCGGCGGTCGTGCACAGCCACCTGCACGCCCCGGTGCCCATGCTGAGTCGCATTCGCCCCGGCCTGCCGCCCGCCCTCGACCGGGTTCTCGCCCGCGCCCTCGCCAAAAGCCCCGCCGCCCGCTACCCCAGCTGCGCCGAGTTCGCCGCCGCGGCCGGGCACGCCCTCGCCGCCGCACCGCACCCACCGCCCTACCCGCACAACGCACCCCCGCCCGCCGCGACGCGCCCGCTGCCCTCGCACGCCGCAGCGTGGTCGACGCCCTCACACCCACCGCAGCACACCGCGCCCAGCCGGCAGCCGATGCACTCGGACCGGACCGCCGACGTCCCCTCGAACGGGACGACGACGCCCGCGACCGTCCCGCCGCACGCTCCGGATCGAAGCCCACGCTCCCTGCCGCACTCCGGTGTCTCGTCCCCGGGTCGGCCGGACGCGACAGCGATGCCTTCGCCACACGCCCACGCCGTGCCGCCTCCCGTGCCGCCGCGAAGCGCCCCCGCCGTGCCGAACCAGCCGCATGCCACATGGCACAGTCGACCGACGCCACCGCAACCGCCACACGCGCCGCCGTCTCAAGGCGCGCCGTCACAACCCGCCCCGCAACCGCAACCCACACCGCCTCCGCCGCCGCCGCCGCACCCCGCACCGCAAAACCCACAGTCACCGCTGCAACCCGCACCGCCACCGCGATCCGTCCCGCAAAACCCACAGTCACCGCCGCAACCCGCACTGCCACCGCGATCCGCCCCGCAAAACCCACAGTCACCGCCGCAACCCGCACTGCCACCGCGATCCGCCCCGCAAAACCCACAGTCACCGCCGCAGAGCCCACCGCCCAGCCCTCCGGCGACGACCCCGCCTGCGGAGACTTCCGGGGAACGATCCGATCGCACACCGAGCGAGCAGCCGCCGGGTGGGCCATCCGGGAACGGCGGATCGGCGGCGCGCGCGCCGCGGATACCGAGATCGGTTCCCCCGCAGCCGTTTCCGGCGCCGCGACGGCCGATGCGGCGCGGGACGATCGAGCTGCCCGACTTGCCGCGGCGGCCCGGTTCGGCGGGCCGCACCCAGGCTCCGCCACCGGAGTCACGGCCACCGCCGATAGCGATCAGCTATCGAATATCGCTGGTGCCGACCGGCTTTCGCCGCACAGCCGACGGTCCTGCGACAACTGCTATGGTTTCGATGTTTTCCGTGGTCCGGCCCGTGCCTGATCGCGCGTACTTATGCTGTACGCCTGTTCGCCGGTGGGTCCCGGCGCGCGGCGGGAAGTGGAGCAGACATGCTGGCCAGCGGTGACGTCTTCGCCGGCTATGTCATCGATCGGCAACTGGGTCGCGGTGGCATGGGTTCGGTCTACCTGGCGAAACACCCTCGGCTACCGCGGATGACCGCGTTGAAGTTGCTGAACCGGGAGATGTTCTTCGACAAGGAGGTGCGGGCGCGGTTCGAACGGGAGGCGGATCTGGTCGCCCAGCTCGATCACCCGAACATCGTCACGGTGTACGACCGCGGCCTCGAGGACGAGCAGCTGTGGATCTCGATGCAGTTCATCGACGGTATCGACGCCGCGTCGGTGCAACCGCAGGCCCTGCCGCCGCAGCGCGCCGTGCAGATCATCAAGGAAACCGCCGACGCGCTGGATTACGCGCACGGCATCGGCGTCCTGCACCGCGATGTGAAACCCGCGAACATCCTGCTGGCCCGCTCCGGCGGCGGCCGCGGCGAACGCGTCTATCTCACCGATTTCGGCATCGCCCGGTTCCGTGACGACACCGGCCACCTGACCCAGACCGGCACCTTCACCGCCACGCTGGCCTATGCCTCGCCCGAACAGCTCACCGGGGCGTCGCTGGATCACCGCTCCGATCAGTATTCGCTGGCGTGCTCGCTGTTCTGGCTGTTCACCGGGTCGGGCCCGTTCGCCGCGACCAATCCGGCGGCCGTCATCCAGGGGCATCTGCAAGGCACCGCACCCGCTTTGAGCACCCATCGGCAGGGGCTGCCGTATGCCCTGGACAGCGTGCTGGCCAAGGCGATGGCGAAGCGCCCGGACGACCGGTTCCCCACCTGCGCCGATTTCGCCGCCGCCGCCAAACAGGCACTCGACGCGCCCAGCGCGCCGTCCATGCCGCTGGCCGGCGGACCGCGCCCGTACACCGCCCCGCCGATCCCGGTGACCGGCCCGCGCCCGACGACCGCGCCGCCGATCCCGGTGACCGGCCGGCCCTACCAGCACGCGTCCGCCCCGCCGACCAGCGGCCCGAATCATCTTGCGGGCCAGGCCTTCCCCACACCGCCGCCGCACACGCTGGCGGACCGGCCACAGGGCACCGGGCCCAATCCGCAACCCACCGCGCCATATCAGGGCACGGGGCCCAATCCGCAACCGACCACGCCGTATCAGGGTCCGCCGCATCAGGGCCCGCAGCCGGGATACAACTTCGCCCCGCCGCCCGGACCGCCGATGGGGATCGCCGCGCGCCCGCCCGCGGGCCCACCGGGCAAGAAGTCCAACGCCGGTCTGATCATCGGTATCAGTGTGGGCGTGGTGGTGCTGATCCTGGTGGTCCTCGGCATTATCGGCGCGGTCACCGACGACGGTTCGACCGCGGGCACCACGACGACCAGTGCGACGAAGCCCGGCACCGTCGTCGACGCGACGGCGGAGTCGATCAGCGCCGAGTTCCCGCGCATGGTGCCCGCGTCCAAGACCGAAGAGGTCGGCTACAACGGCGCGAAATGCTGGGAGACCGACACCAGCTACACCCCGTCGCCGGGCGCGGGCGATCCGGACTTCGGCGCGTGGGCCTGGCAGTGGCGTTGCTACGGCGGCGGCACCAACTCCGATCCGCTCTACCGGATCTATGTCTACAAGTCCGCGGCCGACGCGCAGGCGGTGATCTCGAAGCTGCCCTCGAACACCAAGGCGATGGACTCCAACGGTGGACAGTCCTACACCAATTACAAATTCGACGAGAGCGGCCCCAAGATCGTCACGGCCTTCACCGGCGACCCTGATCGCGCGCAGTATCTGATGTTCACCGACGGCTCGGGAAGCATCGACGAGGTCTTGCGCTGGTGGCGCTCGGCACCGCTGAACTGAACCATGCTGCGCATCGGGCCTACCCGTCGCCCGACCACCCTGATCGGATCGCTACGCGATGCTAGAAACCTTCGCCGGGTACACCATCGAACGCCTGCTCGGCCGGGGCGGCATGGGATCGGTGTACCTGGCCCGCCATCCCCGCCTGCCGCGTTTGATCGCGATGAAGCTGTTGAACCCGGAGGTGTTCCACGACAAGGAGATCCGTACTCGTTTCGAGCGGGAGGCGGATCTGGTCGCCCGGCTGGACCACCCCAATATCGTGACCGTCTTCGATCGCGGCGTCGAGGACGAGCAGCTGTGGATCTCGATGCAGTACATCGACGGCACCGACGCCGCCGCCGTGGACGCCGCCATGTTGGCGCCGGAACGCGCGGTGCAGATCATCGCCGAGACGGCGAAGGCGCTCGACTTCGCGCACAGCCGCGGGGTGCTGCACCGAGATGTGAAGCCCGCCAACATCTTGCTGGAGGGCACCGGCGGCGCACCGGACCGGGTATTCCTCACCGATTTCGGCATCGCGCGGTTCCGCGACGACACCGGGCGGCTCACCCAGACCGGAACCTTCACCGCCACACTGGCTTACGCATCGCCGGAGCAGCTGTCCGGCGCGCTGCTCGATCATCGCTCGGACCAGTATTCACTGGCCTGCACGCTGTTTCGGCTGCTGACCGGCACCGTGCCGTTCGATGCCACCAATCCGGTCGCGGTGATCCAGGGGCACTTGCAGGCGCCACCGCCGCCGGTCAGCCGGTTCCGCCCCGGTCTGCCACCAGCGTTGGACGCGGTGCTGGCGCAGGCGATGGCCAAGCGCGCCGAGGATCGGTTCGGCTCGTGCACCGAATTCGCCACGGCCGCTCGGCACGCATTGCTCCAGGCCGCACCGAACCGCCCACAGCCACAACCGTTCTCGCATCCGCATCCGCAACCGCAGGCCCCGGCGCAGCACCAACAGCCGCACCCACAGCACCAGCCGCAGCCACATCCCCAGCACCAGCCGCAGCCACATCCACAGCACCAGCCGCAGCAGCAAGCGCAGGCGCACCCGCAGCCGCCTCACGCACAGCCCCATCAGCCGAGGGGCAACCACGCCGCAATCCCGCACCGTCGCTCGCGTTCGCTCGGGATGGGCCTGGGCCTGCTCTTGGCGCTCGGCTTGATCGCCACGATCACCGTGGTTGCGCTGCGCGACAACGGATCATCCAGCACCGCGGCCCCCACCACGGTCTCCCCGGTGAGCAGCCCGTCGACGCCCGAACCAGCTGCGCCCCCGGCCCGGCCGAGCACCGCCCCGCCCACCACTGCCGACAGAGCAGCGATCGGCGCATACGCCGCCACGCTCAGCGACGCCTTCCCCGGCATGCTCCCCAAGACCACCGCCACGCAACTGGTGCATTCCGGCACCGGCTACAACAAGGCGGGCTGCTTCGCCTCGGATCCCACCGCGGAGCCCGCGGACGACGAAGATCCGCCGCTGGGCAACTGGTTGGTGAAGTGGCGCTGCTTCGGCGGGCCGAACAAAGCCATCTTCTCCTTCTTTCTGTATGCCTCGCCGGCCGAGGCGCGCGCCGTGCTCGACGGTTTGCCCGCGAACGAGCGCAGCACGGGCGTCAATCACGGTCGCGAGTTCACCAATTACACGTTGCCGCACAGCAGCAGCCGCCGCCCGCGCATGGTCACGGATTTCACCGCGGATCCGCAGCGCGCCTCGATGCTGATGTACTGCGCCGGTTTCCTCGCCACCGACGCCGAGTTCATGGACTGGTGGACCCGCGCGCCGTTGACCTGAGCCTGCTTCAGTCGAAGCTGTGATGCACGAATTCGTGGGTGGGATGGAAGCCGATCGCCTGGTAGATCTTGCCCGCGGTGCGGTTGGCGACGTCGGCGAACAGGCATACGTCGAGTCCGTCCGCGCGCAGGTCTTGCGCGAGGCCCGCAGTGACGGCGCTCGCGTAGCCGCGACCGCGTAGCGCGGACGGCGTGTAGACCAGGCCGATCCGCGACCACTTGTACACCGGAATCTGGTGGGCGGCAAGGCTTACCGGTTGTCCGTCGTGCTCCCAGAACCAGAGCTGTCCCGCCCCGACGCGACGGCGGATGGTGTCGGATTCGGTAGGCAGCCAGGTCATCCCACCGTCGGCGTACATCGCCTCGGACCATTCCAGGCACAACTCGGTGTCGGATTCGGTGGCCCGGCGCAGCGCCCCCGGCACGTCGGGCACACGCAACACCCCGAGCCGATAGAGCCGGGCACGATAGGACTCGTGGAAGCCGACGTCGAAGCGGGCGCTCCAGCGCTCGGCGAACTCGGTCGCGTCGCCGACGAGTCCTTCCACGCCTGCGGCTTCCGGCTCGACCTCGGCCAGCGCGTCGGCCACCTCGCCCGCGCCCTTGTGCGGCAGTTCGCCCAGATAGACGTCGCGGTCCTGGACGCGCATGGCCACCCCGGCCACGGCGCCGTCGTCGGCGTGTAAGGAAAGAAATCTCGGTGTGCGCGTGCCGGACGCGAGACCGGCGATATGGCCGGCGACGCTCGACGTGACCACGGTGTGCCGCAGCGGATCACGGAGCAGGAACGATTCGGTGCGCGCGCGGAACTCGGCCGCGTCCGTGGTGATCTCGATCCGCATAGCTCACCACGGTAGGCGCCTAAAGCGTTGGGTGCCCGTATTTTTCGGTGACCAGCAGGTTACCGCTCGGCGACCGGCCGTCCGGTCGCCCGGCGGCGCGGCCGCGTCGGCACGGATGTCAGTCGTCTTCGGCGGCAACCGGTTCCGCGACCACCGGTTCGGAGTCGCCGCCACCGGCACGGAGTTTGAGCAGGACCAGCCCTGCGGTGCACGCGAGAATCAATCCGGCGACGGTGATTTCGACGTGTAGGCCGGCGATGCCGAGGACTGCCCCGACGAGTCCGCCGACGAAGATGAACCAGGCGACCGCCCGCGAAACAATCGTGGACAGCGAGCGCGCTGGCTTGTCCGACACGAGATGCTGCGGAGTAGCCGACACCGCATCCTTGGCGGCTGCGGACGACTCCCGCTGCGACGTTGTCGAGTAAGCTCCCATCATCTACTCCTCGATGACGCCGATCAGAGAACCAATGCCGCGTTCATCAACACAACGCTTCTCTCATCTGGGTACAGGCGTCTCACGCGTAACTTTGCTCACACGCTACGACCACAGCGGGCCACAGGACAGCGACACGTGCCCACGACACGCCGAAGTGACCATTTCGATATCTGAATGAGGACCGTTTACACGCGCCCCGCCGGCGCATCGTCAGCGACCACTTCGCCTGGCCGGGCCGTTCCCGCTCGAGTAAGGTGATGCCCACTCGAACCGCATCAGGAGTGTCACCGATGGAGCGCAGCAGGACCAAGATCGCAGGTCCGGCGATTGCCGTAGGAGCGGTTTCTCTCGGACTCGTCCTCATCGGCGCCTGCGGAGTCGGCAAGCAGGACACCTACGTCGCGCCGCCGCCGTTGCAGTCGGATCCCAACGTGGTCGCGGCCGCCGCGCAGCACGAAGGCCCGAGCGTGACCGCGCCGAAGATCTCGATCCCGCCCTCGCCGACCTGGCAGATCGCGCCGTATCAGGCCCCGCACGCGACGCCGTTCACCGGATTCGCCACCACGACCACCGGCGAACCCACCCCGGAGGATCCGAGCCACCCCGCCCGCGAAGGCGCGTCGAGCACCAGCTCGGCCGAGGAACCGTCCGAAACCCCCACCACCCGCCCGACCAGGCCGGCCACCACGACCAGCCCCCGGCCGACCACGACGACGGAAGAGCCGGAGCCGACGACCACCCGGCCGCGCCCGACCGGCAACCCGTCGTCCGAGCATTCGCACGACGAATCGACCGGCCTGCCCGACGGCGAGTGAGCCACGCCGTGCGGTGGTGCGTGGATCACGCACCACCGCACGGGTTCACAGCTCGGGCTGGGAGTACTCGCCGACCTTGTCGCTCAGCACCCGCAGGTGCTCCAGCGCGCCGCCGAGCGTGCGTTCGATCGCGGTCAGCCGGGCGACGTAGTGGCCCACCGGGTATTCGGCGGTGACGCCGATGCCACCGTGCATCTGGATCGCTTCCTGACCGATGTGCCGCGCCGAGCGGCTCACCTGCAGCCGCGCCCGCGACGCCACGTGCGGATCGCTCTGCCCGTCGGCGAGCGCGGCGGTGGCGTAGAGGCTGATGCTGCGGGCCAGCTCCAGCGAGACGTACATGTTCGCCGCGCGCTGGGTGAGCGTCTGGAACTTCGACAGCGTGACCCCGAACTGCTTGCGCTGCTTGAGGTAATCGGTGGTGAGCCGTAAAGCCTCTGCCATCGCGCCCACCGATTCCGCGCACAGGCTCGCCTGCGCCTGCACGGTCACGGTGCGGATCGCCGCGGCCGCGTCACCCGTGCCGAGCAGTTCGGCGGGCGTCTCGGCGAACTCGAGCTGCGCGGCCCGCTGGCCGTCCACCGTGCGGTAGGACTTGCGGGTCACCCCGGACGCACCGGCGTCGACCAGGAACAACCCGGTCTCGCCGCCGGGCAGCAGCGCGCTGACCACGAATTCGTCCGCGCTGTCACCGTGCGCGACCGGATTCTTGATACCGGTGAGCGTGTACGAATCCCCCTGTGCCGCAGCGGAGGTGGTGAGCTCGGTGGCGGGCCAGCGGACGCCGGGCTCGGCATGGGCGAAGGCGAGCAGCTTGTTGCCCGCCGCGACCTCCGGCAGTACCCGCTGCCGCTGTTCGGCGCTGCCCGCCAAGGTGATCAAGCCGCCCGGCACCAGCACGGCGTCCAGGATCGGCTCCGGTGCGAGCCTGCGGCCCACCTCCTCGAGCACCACCATGGTCTCCACCGGGCCGGCCCCGACGCCGCCGTCCTCCTCGCTGAAACTCAGTCCGAGCACGCCGAGTTCGGCCAGCTGACGCCATACCTCGCGACTCCAGCCGAGCTCGGTGTCGGTGACCTTGAGCCTGGTCTCCGGATCGTAGTTGCGGGCGAGCAGGTCGCGGACCGTGTCCCGCAGCATGCCCTGTTCATCGGTGAGATCGAAATCCATGGCGGCGCCTCACAATCCGAGGATCGTGGAGGCGATGATGGTGCGCTGCACCTCGCTGGAGCCTCCGTAGATGGTTGTCTTGCGGTAGTTCAGGTAGCCGGGGCCGCTGCGCTGCGCCCAACCGGGCGAAGCGATCTCGTCCGCGTCGACCGGCAGCGCGTCCGGGCCCGCGATGTCGAGCAGCAGTTCGGTGGCGGCCTGCTGCAACTCCGAGCCACGCAGTTTCAGCACCGACGAGGCCGGATTCGGCTTGCCCTCCGACGAATTCGAGACCACGCGCAGCTGGGTGAGCTCCAGGGCGAGCAGTTCGTTCTCCAGTTCGGCGACCCGGGCCGCGAACAGCGGATCTTCCAGCAGCGTGCCGCCGCCCGACTTGGTCTGCGCCGCATATTCTTTCGCGACGCCGATCTTCACCTTGGTGCGGCCGACCCCGGTGATGCCGGTGCGCTCGTTGCCGAGCAGGAACTTGGCGTAGGTCCAGCCCATGTTCTCCTCGCCGACCAGCTGATCGGCCGGCACCCGGACGTTCTCGAAGAACACCTCGTTCACCTCGTAGCCGCCGTCGATCAGCTTGATCGGGCGGATCGTGACCCCGGGCGACTTCACGTCGAAGAGCAGGAACGAGATGCCCGCCTGCTTCTTCGGGGCGTTCGGGTCGGTGCGCACCAGGCAGAAGATCCAGTCCGCGTACTGCGCGAGCGTGGTCCAGATCTTCTGGCCGTTCACGATGTAGGAGTCGCCGTCGCGCACCGCGGTGGTGCGCAGCGAGGCCAGGTCGGAGCCCGCGTCGGGTTCGGAGAAGCCTTGGCACCACCAGATGTCCAGGGCCGCGGTGGCGGGCAGGAAGCGCTGCTTGAGCTCCTGCGAACCGAAGTGCGCGATCACCGGGCCGACCATCTGCGCGTTGAAGGTCAGCGGGTCCGGCACCGAGGCGAGCTGCATCTCGTCCTGCCAGATATGCCGCTGCATCGGGGTCCAGTCCTTGCCACCCCATTCGACCGGCCAGTTCGGCACCGCGAGACCGTGCTCGTTGAGGATCTTGTGCGAGCGGACGATGTCGTCGCGGGACAGCTCGCGCCCGTACTTGAACCGTTCGCGGATTTCGGCGGGGATCTCGGTGCGGTAGAAGTTTCGCAGTTCGTCGCGGAAGGCGACCTCGTCTGGGGACAGGCTTATTTTCATACGCAGCTCCGTCTGTGTCTCGTACGTCCGAGTCCAAACTACCCCTCGGTAATACTCGACTGTCGAGTGGATCACAGCGCCGGGACACGCGCGGCCACCTCCGGCTTTGCCGCCAACCCGTTACGCCGGACGCCGCACGAGCAGGTGAACAGCGGTGCTACCCGGGCGATATTTCCGACGAACTGGTACGTTGCTGCACGTGGGTTGGGGACCCCTGAGCCTTGGGTATCGAGGAGTACGAGTGAACGGCAGGACCATCACACGCGCCGCCGCGGCCGTGACCACTCTCGGCATCGGCGCCGCGCTCACCCTCGGCGGCCCGGCCGCCGCCGAACCCGAACCGACGCCACTCGACGCCGGACTCACCCACCTCACCGAGACCGCGGGTCCCGATCCGGCCGTGCAGGCCGGGGTCGGCGCGCTCACCCAGTACACCAAGCTCGTCGACGTGGCCGCACTGCGCCACATCACCAGCGCGTTCACCCCGTTCGCCTATGCCGCACCGACTTTCGGTTGCGGCAGCCTCGGCCCGATCACCACGATCATCGCGGCCGCGAGCACCGACGGCGTCGGCAACAGCCAGGACCTCAATGTCGCGCCCGGCACGCTGCGCTTCAGCGCCACCCCCGCGCATTCGGGCATCCCGCTGGCCTCCGGGCTCGTCGTGGCCTGGGTGAACATCAACAACGGCGCCAGCGGCATCGATCCCCTCGACGACCTGACCGAGTACGGGCTGCCCTCGCTGTCCAAGACCGTGCGCAGCGGCCCCGGCACCGTCATCGCCTCGATGTGGGGCATCATCGACTACCCGGGCGCGCACTGCGTGATGACGCCGACCGTGGGCACGTTCATGGTGCCGGATCAGCCGGCGAGCCATCCGGCCAACCCGGCCGACACGAACGCACCCGGCGTGGTCGCCCCCGGCCCGAACGGCACCGTGATGGGCCCGGCGCCCGAGCCCGCACCGACCACCGCGCAGCAGCCCGCACCCGCGCCGCTGCCCGCCGCGCCGGCGCCGGAACCCGCGCCCGCCCCGGCCCCGGCCCCCGCACCCGTCGCGCCGACCACCCCGGCCCCGCCCGCGGGCACCTCGGTGCACGGGGAGTTCAGCAAGCCGGCCACGGGCAACTGATCCACCCGGCCTACCGCAGCTTCGCGAAGAAGGCGCGGATGTCGGCCGTGTGCATCTCCGGAAGTTCCATCGCCACAAAGTGATTGCCGGTGTTGCCGGTCGGCCAGTGCGCGATGTCGTTGTCCCGCTCGGCAAGTCGCCGCATCAACGCCGACCCGCCGCCGTACACGCCGGTCGGCACCGCCTTCTGCCCCTTGGGCCAAGCGAATCCGTCCTCGCCGAGGCCGTTGTACATGGGCCAGGACGACGTGGCCGCGGTGTTGGTGAACCAGTAGATACTGACGTTGGTCAGCAGGTGATCGCGCTCCATGACGTCCTCCGCGAGGTCGGCGAGCGGAGTGAACTCAGTGAACTTGTGCATCAGCCAGGACAGTAGACCGACCGGAGAATCGGTCCACGCGTGCGCGAAGGTCTGCGGCGCCGCGTGCAGCAGCTCGTGGTGATTCACCCCGGTCATCCACTGCTGCATCTGCTCCCACTCGGCACGTTCGTCGGGCGTCATGGTCGGCACGTCGGCCACGGTCGGGATGCCGATGCCGCCGTCGAGGTGCACGCCGATCACCCGGTCCGGCGCCGCGATGGCCAGTTCGGGCGCGACATACGCGCCGAGATCACCGCCCTGTGCGCCGAACCGGTGATAGCCGAGCCGGTCCATCAGCACGAGCCACATCTCGGCTACCCGCTGTGGCGTCATGCCGAGTTCCACCGGTGCATCCGAGAAGGCGAAGCCCGGCACCGACGGGACCACGACGTGGAACGCCTGCGCCGGATCGAGGCCGTGCTTGCGCGGATCGGCGAGCAGATCGATGGTCTTGCTGAACTCGACGAACGAATTCGGCCAGCCGTGCGTCAGGATCAGCGGCACCGCGTCCGGCTCGGGCGAGCGCACATGCACGAAATGCACGTCGAGACCATCGATCTCGGTGACGAACTGCGGGAATTCGTTCAGCGCCGCTTCCTGTGCGCGCCAGTCGAATTCGGTACGCCAGTATTCGGCGAGCTCCCGCAGGTACGCGACGGGCACGCCGCGCTGCCAGCCCGCGCCGGGCAGCTGGGCCGACCAGCGGGCCCGGCTCAGCCGGTCGCACAGGTCGTCGAGTTCGGCCTGCGGGATCTCGATGCGGAACGGGCGGATGGCGGTGTTTTCGGTCATGGGGGCAACAGTAAGAGCTATCTAGGACCATTCATGTCCTAGTTATCTGGAATTCTGGAATTCATGAACGACACCCCCGCCCGGCTGTTGCGTTTGCTGTCACTGCTGCAAACCCCGCGCGACTGGCCGGGCAGCGAACTCGCCGAACGCTTGGGCGTCACCGATCGCACGGTGCGCCGCGATATCGACCGGCTCCGTGAACTCGGCTATCCGGTCGAGGCGACGATGGGCGCGTCCGGTGGCTACCGCCTGGTCGCGGGATCGGCTTTGCCGCCCTTGCTGATCGAAGACGATGAAGCGGTCGCCATCGCGGTGGGCCTGCGGGCGGCGGCCGGTTACGCGGTCGCGGGCATCGAGGAGGCTTCGGTGCGCGCGCTGACCAAGTTGGAGCAGGTGTTGCCCGCGAAGCTACGTCGTCGCGTCCGAGTGCTCGGCACGGCGCTGGCCGCACCGGCCGACTCCGGCCCGGCCGTCGATCCCGAGGTGCTGACCGCGTTGGCGGCCGCCGTGACCAACCGGGAGCGCGTGCGTTTCACCTATCGCGATGCCGCGGGCCGGGAGACCCGCAGGCATGCCGAGCCGGCCGGGTTGGCGCCGGCCCGGCACCGCTGGTACCTCGTCGGCTACGACCTCGACCGGGACGACTGGCGGGTCTACCGGGTGGACCGCATCGAGCATCCGCTGCCCACCGCGGCCCGCTGCGTCCCGCGTGAGCTGCCCGCCGCCGATCCCGCCGCCTACGTCGCAGGCCGCCGAACCGATTGGGGCACACCGACTTATCGATTGTCGGTGACAATTCGCGCGCCGCTGCACCGGATCGCGGGGCGGCTCGGCGACGACCCCGGTGCACTGATCGCCCTGGACGAGCACAGCTGCCGCCTCGACGGCGTGCGCGACGATGCCCCGGAATGGTTGGCGCACCGCCTGATCGGACTCGACGTCGACTTCGAGGTGCACGAGTCACCCGAGCTGATCCGTGCACTGCACGCCGCCGCGCGGCGTATTCACCGCGCGGTCGGCGCACCCGACTGACCCTGCGAATCCTGCTCGCACACAAACACTTCGCACAGGTCGAGGGTTGGCCGTCCGGCGTGGATCAGCCCGGCAGCTGGATGCGCAGCACCGCGCCGCGCTCGGTGCCCGCGATCAGTTCGTCCGGCGCGCCGGGGATGGCGGTCACCGAGGTGAGGGGTTCGCCGCTGAGCACGGCGCAGGTGGCGCCGGTGCTGGGCACGACCCGGACCAACTGGCCACCGAGGGTGGTCACCAGCAGGTTGCCATCCCGATCGATCAGGAGATCGTCCACGAAATCCGGGATGGCGGGCAGCGGCGAGGACAGGTCGGCCACCACGGCCGCCTCGCCGGGGGCGTCGATCGGAACCCGCTGAATCCGGCCCAGCGGCCCGCCGTTCGACGTCACGTACAGCGTGCGGTCGTGCACGACGACGCCGTTGGCACTTGTCTTGGGCGCCTGCTCGGTCCACGCGGTGTCGATGCTGCCGTCCGGGCGGATGCGGATCACGCCGGACATCGACGCACCTACATACAGATAGCCGTCGGCGTCGAAGGCCGCGCCGTTCGGCATCGTGGTCAGACCCGAGACGAACACCTCCGGCTTCGGCGCGGCGGCCGTGGGATCGAAGCGGACGAGACCGCCGGGCCGGACCAGGCTGGTCGGGCTGTCGCCGTAGACGACGTAGAGCAGTCCGTCGGGTCCGCTGCGCACGGCGCCCGGGAATTCCACCGGGACGGTCGCGGTCAACGCGCCGGTGTGGTCATAACGCTGCACCACATTGCGGTACGGCCGGGACACCCACAGGTTGCCCGCCGTGTCGTACCCGACGTTCTCCGACCAATCGAGCATCGGCAGCCCGGCGGGCACCGCGGTCACGGCGGCCGCGGACGCGCACGCGGCGATCGGGGTCGCCGTGGCATCGGGTTCGGCGGCCGCGACCGGCATGCCACAGGCCAGCGCGACCAGCACCGCGGGCCACGACAGCGCACCTGAACGACGTAGTTTTCGCAACGAGCACCTCGGGTTCTGTCCGCACCGACACGACAATCGGCAGGCAGTCTAGCCCGCCCTCCGCCGATACCCCATGAACTCCGCTGAGCAGCACGATCTTTGGCAAGATCTGGATATGCCATATTTCGACGGCGCGCGTGGGCGGCTGCACTATCGGCGCTGGCCGGTCGATCGGAGCGTCGCCACGGTGCTGTTACTACCCGGCATGGGCCAGCACAGCGGTCATTACCACCGCTTCGCCCGCACCCTGACCGCCGCCGAGATCGACCTGTGGGCGCTCGACACCGCCGGGCACGGGCTCAGCGAGGGCGATCCGCACGCGCCGGGCACCTTGACGGAACTGGTCGCGGACGCGGTGCGGCTGTGCGATCTCGTCCGTGCGACGGCACCGGCCGCGCCACTGCTGCTACTGGGACATTCGCTCGGCGCGGTGACCGCGCTCGGCCTGCTCGGCGCGGCGGTGCCGGACGCGGCCGGCGAGCCGGCGGGCCGGACCGCACTCGAGCGCGACTTGCCGCTGCGACCCGCCGTGCCGTTGGACGCGCTGGCCGGTCTGGTGCTGTCCGGCACCCCGAAACGCGCACTCGGCGGCGGCCGCCCCGGCGCGCCGGGAACCCCACTGCCGCGCACACTTCCGATCCTCGCGGTGCACGGCGAGGAGGATCGGCGGGCGCCGATTGATGCCGTAAGGGTATGGACTGGACGCCACGAGTCGGTAGATTTACGGGCGTACGCCGACGCTGGGCACGATCTCCTGCACGAACCGGTGCACGCGCGGGTCGCTGCCGACATCGCGGACTGGATGCGGGGTGTTGTCGCGGGGTTGGCGCGACGCCCGTGAACCGAGCACGCTTCATGAGATGAGGAAGGGGGACGCGAGGTGCCATCGAACGAGAACGCCAACGGCGTCGCACGCCCGGAACTGTCGGGATACACCGCGCCGGGCGTCACCGCCGCCGCACTGCATCGCGCGGTCGACGAGGGGGAACTGTGGATCGACGGCGTGCTCGTCGCCGAGGGGGTGCACGAACGCTGCGCCCGCCGCTACGAGCAACTCGCCAACGAGATCGAAGATCAGATGCGGGTGCTCGGCGCGGCGTCGTCGTTGCCGGGGTTCGGCGGCTTCGCCTCCGGTGACGCGTTGCGCGGCGGCTTCGAGAACAAGGCGCACGGGGCGCTCACCCGGATGTGGGAATACGCCGAGGCCGCCAGAGAACTCGCGCTGACCTTCCGGGCGGCCGCGACCAAGTACCAGGGCGCCGACCACGCGCTCGCGGTGGCCGTCGACCGGATCGACGCGGGAGCAGCCCATGCGTAAATTGCCACGCACCCCGGATCATCCCGCCGTGCGGCGCACCGATCCCGCGTACGCGCCGACCGTCGAGATGTTCGACGCGATGACCCATCGCGAGATCCACGACAAGGTCGCGCTGCTCAAACCCGCGGTGCTCACCGGCGGGCAGCAGTCGTGGGGCCAGGCCGCCGCCGGATTGGCCGACGCGGTCGCCCAGGCGCACACCGAGATTCGCGCGGCCATCGCCGACGGCTGGCGCGGCAGCGGCGCACAGAACGCGGCCGACGCGGTGTACGCGTTCGAGCAGACCGGCCAGGACCTGGCCGACGTACTCGCGGTCGTCTCGCAGCGGCTGGGCCAGGCCGGCGACGCGGCCGAGGCGTTACGCAAGGCCGTCGTCGCCCCCACCGCGAGCGCACCCGATCTCGGTGCCGCGCTGCTGGATCCGACGCAGGCCACCACCAACGCCGCCGACCAGAAGGCGGCCGAGCACAGCCGCCAGGACACCGTGCGCGCGATGAACGACATCTACGCCGGAGTGCTGATCCCCACCGGCAACGACGTACCCGCCTTCCTCGACCAGCAGTCCAACGGCGCGGCGGACGCACCGGGCAGCTGGCCGTCGAGCAAGTTGACCGGGGCCGGCGTCAGCGTGGATACCCCGGCGGTGCAGCAGGTTCCGGCCGACCCGGCCGAGGCGCGCCTCAGCACCGGGGTAGCGACGGTGGCCCCCGCGTCGGCGGCACCGGAGACCGTCACCGACCCGGTCGAGGAGCGCGAAACGACCACCACGGCGGGTGCCGCCGCCGCACCGGCGAACCCGGACGCACCGGCTGCCGCGCCGACCCGGGGCGGCACCGTCCCCGCCGGGGTCGATGCCCCGCTGTCGACCGCACCGGCCGCGACCCGCGTGCCGGTCACGCCGGTCGTCGCGCCGAGCGCGGCGACCACGGTGACGGCATCGGCGCAGCCGGTCTCCGTTCCGTCCGTGCCGGGCAGCGCCGCAGCGACCCCCGCAGACGATCAACGCAAGCGCGAGGAACGCCGCAAGGACAGCAGCAGCGACGCCGTCACCGGTTTGGGTGCGGGCGCGATGGGCGGGCTGATGGGCGGCGCGCTCGCCATGGGCGACACCCCGCGGCCAGGTGCCAGCGTGGCCGCGAACGCCGCGTCCACGGCCCGCGCCGCGCGGTTCGACGACGAAGACGAATACGAGGACGACTTCCACTTCGACGACATGCCCACCTATCTCGAACCCTCCGACGAGGGCGGTGAACTGATCGGCTCGATCGATCCGACCACACCGCCCGTGCTCGGGGAGTGGACCGAACTGGAGTGAACTGGACGCTGACCCCGGACCAGTTCGCGCTGGCCTGGGCGCGCACCGACGGCGATCGGATGCCCTACCCGCTGGCCGTCCGGCTGTCCGCGCGCGACACCGCCGAGCGCGCGGCGCAGCTACCCGAGCTGAACCGCTGGTGCGATCAGACGCTCGACGCCGACCTCGAAGCCGCGCTGCGGGTGCTCGGCGCGCCGGAGCTGCGGATCGAAGTGTTCGGCGAACGCGACAGTGCCGCAGCCGATCCGGACGCACCCGAGCACCGGCCGGTGCGGGTACTCGGCGCGGCGGCGGGCAACGTCGCGGTGGTCGCCGCGCAGCGGCCCGGGCCGAACCCGGACCACGGCGGTGAGCTACGGCTGTTCGTCGGCACCGTGAAAAGCCTTACCGCCCGGGTCGTTTCGATGCTGCCGGAAAACGCCCCCGGCGGCACGCCCCGGCTGACCGCGCCGCTGGCCCGGGTCGGCGAGGACAGCCGAGACCTGGTCACCGTGCCGGTCGCCGGGCCGTCGGTGCCCACCCGCATCCGGCGCCTGCTGCGGCAACCCCGCGACGGCATCGGCCAGATCGTGGTGTCCGCCCGCCACGAGGACGGCGAACTGCGCCCCTTCGGCGTGCTCTGCTGGATCGACGTCCGCGACGACGGCCGCTACTCCGTCCGCACCGGCACCGACGTGGACATCGTCCCGGTAACCGCCCACGCCTTCATCGCCCAACTACGCCCCATGGTCGAAGCGGCAGCCCGCACCGCCACCTACGCCCAACGCTGGTAAACCCGGCCGACGCCCCGCACGTTTCGGTGCCCGCCGCGCACCTTTCGTCACCCCGCGCGCGTGTCAGCCGAACGACACGCGCGCGGCGCGCGAAAAAGTGCGCGGGGCGTGCGGGTGCTGTGGTGCGGTCACATGTCTGGGTGGGCCAGTAGGGCGGTGACTTCTGTGTCGTCCAGTTGGTGGAAGTCGTCGTAGGCGGTGCCTACGCCGCCCAGGGTGTGCGGGACCAGGGGGCAGAAGACCTGGTCGGCTTCGGCGGCCACCCGGCGTAGCGCCTCGGCGGAGGAGACCGGTACGGCGACGACGAGTTGGGCCGGGCGATGCAGGCGCGCGACGCGGCAGGCGACGACCACGGTCGCGCCGGTGGCCATGCCGTCGTCGACGATGATCACGCAGCGCCCTTCCAGGGGAAGCGGTTTCGCGTCACCGCGCCAGACGGTGCGGCGGCGGATCAGTTCCGCGCGTTCGAGGTCTTCGATCTCGGCGAACTCCTGCGGCGATATCTCGAGGTGCGCCAGCACGTCTCCGTTGAGCACCCGCACGCCGTCCTCGCCGATCGCGCCCATCGCCAGTTCCGGCTGCCACGGCACCCCGAGCTTGCGGACCAGCAGGATATCGAGATCGCCGCCGATGACATCGCGGACCGCGGCGGCCACCGGAACCCCGCCGCGGGGCAGACCGAGCAGCAGCGGGTCGGCCGCGCGCAGCTGCTCCAGACGAGTACCGAGCGCACGACCGGCCGATGTCCGATCCGCGTAGATCATCCACCAAAACGCTACGCCCACCCCGCCCCCGACCACCACCGTTCACCGAATCCCCGCGACCCGCTGCCTCCGAACCGACCGCCCGCAGCGCATCGCTCAGGGAAGACGCGCTCCGCTCAGCTGGGATCGGCGATGGTGAAGCGGCGCAGGTCGAGGCTGGGGTTGGTCTTGCGGATTTCGGCGAGGCGCGCAAGGTCGATGCTCGCGGTGCGCACGCCGGTCTCCTCGCCGAGTTCGGTGAGTACCGCGCCGGTGGGGTCGATGATCATCGAGGCGCCCGCGCCGCGCGGGGCGGCCTGGTCGGCGGCGGCCACGTAGACGGTGTTCTCGATGGCGCGGGCGCGCAGCAGCGTCGTCCACTGGTCCACCTTGGCGGGGCCCGGGATCCATTGCGCGGGCAGCAGCAGGACCTGTGCGCCCGCGGTGGCCACCCGGCGGATGCCTTCCGGGAAACGCAGATCGAAACAGGTCTGCATGCCGAATGTCACATCCGCCACAGTGAAGGTGGCCGGCGCGGTGATCGCGCCGGGCTCCACCACCTCCGATTCGAGGAAGCCGAAGGCGTCGTAGAGATGCACCTTCCGGTACTGCGTGACGAGCGTTCCATCGGGTCCGAGAACGACGAGTGTGTTGCGGATCCGGTCCCCGCCGGGCGCCACCTGCTCCACCGTTCCGGCGACCAGATGCACCTCGAATTCGCGGGCGATGGCACCGAGTCCGGTGACGAACGGGCCGGTCAGGGGTTCGGCGACGGCGATGACGCGCTCATCGAGGCGGCTGACGGCAAACATCGAGTATTCCGGCGCGACGACCACCCGCGCACCCCGATCGCGGGCGGTGCGCACGTGCTCGCGCAGCGCCGAGAGGTTGGCCGCCGGGTCGGTGCCGGGGGCGAACTGGACGACCGCAACGTCCAGCAGGTTCGGCCGTGTCGCTTGATTCGTATCGGCGCTGTCCAGTTGCATACGTCTCACCGTATTGGGCCGGTGGCCGAGCAGACCAGCACCAGGCAGTAAACTCCTGGTCAATGAGTACCAATCAGGTCGACAGCGTTCCTGGCGACAACGACAGGGACAACGACGGCCCGACTTTCGCCGATCTCGGCATCGATGACCGCATCCTCGCGGCCATCGCCGATGTGGGCTACGAGTCGCCGTCGCCGATTCAGGCTGCGACGATTCCGCCGCTGCTGTCGGGCGCCGATGTGGTCGGCCTGGCGCAGACCGGCACCGGTAAGACCGCGGCGTTCGCGATCCCGATCCTGATGGGTCTGGACACTTCCGGCAAACTTCCGCAGTCGCTGGTGCTGGCGCCGACCCGGGAGCTCGCGATCCAGGTGGCCGAGGCGTTCGGCCGCTACGCCACGCATATCCCCGGGCTGCACGTGCTGCCGATCTACGGCGGCCAGGCCTACGGGGTCCAGCTGTCCGGCCTGCGCCGTGGCGCGCACGTGGTGGTCGGCACGCCGGGCCGGGTGATCGATCACCTGGAGAAGGGCACGCTCGACCTGTCGCAGCTGAAGTACCTGGTGCTCGACGAGGCCGACGAGATGCTGAAGATGGGCTTCCAGGAGGACGTCGAACGCATCCTCAAGGACACGCCCGCGGGCAAGCAGGTCGCGCTGTTCTCCGCCACCATGCCCGCGGCGATCCGCAAGATCTCCAAGCAGTACCTCAACGATCCGGTCGAGATCACCGTCAAGTCGAAGACCTCGACCGCCACCAACATCACCCAGCGCTGGGTGCAGGTCTCGCATCAGCGCAAGCTGGACGCGCTCACCCGGATCCTCGAGGTCGAGTCGTTCGAGGCGATGATCATCTTCGTGCGCACCAAGCAGGCCACCGAGGAGCTCGCCGAAAAGCTGCGCGCCCGGGGCTTTTCCGCGGCCGCGATCAACGGTGACATCGCGCAGAACCAGCGCGAACGCACCATCGGTCATCTGAAGTCGGGCACGCTGGACATCCTCGTCGCCACCGACGTCGCCGCGCGCGGCCTCGACGTGGACCGCATCTCGCACGTGGTCAACTACGACATCCCGCACGACACCGAGTCCTACGTGCACCGCATCGGCCGCACCGGCCGGGCCGGACGCAGCGGCGAGGCCTTGCTGTTCGTCGCCCCGCGCGAGCGGCACCTGCTCAAGTCGATCGAGCGGGCCACCCGCCATCCGCTCGAAGAGATGCAGCTGCCCAGCGTCGACGACGTCAACGCCCAGCGCGTCGCCAAGTTCGGCGACGACATCACCGAGAGCCTGACCTCGGCGAACCTCGCGCTGTTCCGCAGGCTCATCGAGGATTACGAGCGCGAGCACGATATTCCGCTGGTCGATATCGCGGCGGCGCTGGCCGTGCTCTCCCGCGACGGCGACAACTTCCTGATGCAGCCCGAACCGCCGGAGCCGGTGCGCGAGCGCCGGGAACGCCCGCGCCGGTTCGAAGGGGACGACGACCGTTCCGGTTTCGGCACGCATCAGCGGCAGACCGGTGCCGAACTCGCGACCTATCGGATCAGCGTCGGCAAGCGGCACCGCGTGGTGCCCGGCGCGATCGTCGGCGCCATCGCCAACGAGGGTGGGCTGCGGCGCAGCGACTTCGGGCACATCAGCATCCGCCCGGACCACAGCCTGGTCGAGCTACCCGCGAACCTGCCGCCGGAAACGCTGGAAGCGTTGCGGCGCACCAGGATCAGCGGCGTGCTCATTCAGCTCACGCCCGATCAGGGCCCGCCGGGACAGCGCTCGTTCGCCCGGGGGCCGCGCCGGGAAGGCGGCAACGGCAAGCGCCCGGAGCGGCGTAAGCCACGCTCCTGAACCGGGGAGGGTAAGCCGAGGTCAGACCGGCTAGCTACAGTGTTGCCGTCCGGTGCGTAATGAAGCGCTAACGGCAGCGGGTGTCCCGCGATAACTCGACGTGTGATGAGCGACAATGGCGCGAGCCGCTCATCGGCGCCGACCGGGTGGGGGTGTCCCGCAGAGACACAGGAGGGCCGCGTTTGTTCGTGTTCGGTGATCGTGTCGTCTGCTCCGCCGTCGATCTCGTGCGCGCGGCGCGCTGTGAATTCGCGCTGCTGCGTGCCCTCGACACCGAACTCGGTACGGTCGCGGCCGATTCCGCGACCACCGACCCGGCGACCGCGCCGCCCCGACAACCCGATCCGGCCAGGGACCGCAGGCTCAGCGACTTTCGCGCCCGTTTCGGCAGCGCGATGGTGCAGATCCCGGTGCCGCAGCACGAATCCGGCAGTCCCGAAACGACCCTCACCGCCCTGCGCACCGCCGCCGAGGAAACCACCGCGGCCCTGCGCGCCGGCGCGCCGGTGATCGCCGGCGCCACTTTCTTCGACGGCAGCTTCGACTGCTCCTGCGATGTTCTGGTGCGCGCGGACCACCGGGTGCGCTACACCGTGCACGGCAGTGCGCCCGGGCGGCCCGAACGCGTCGGCGCCGCACTCGAACTCGCCGCCTGCGCCGACGCTGTCGACCACAGCGGCTCGCTGACCGGTCCGCTGCTGCGGTTGCACCTCGGCGCGGACCACACCGCGTACGCTGCGCACGATCTGGTGCCGGTGTACCGGGCGCGCAGGCGGCGCGTGGCGCACATCCTGGACGAGAAACTCAGCGAGCTGCTACCCGTGCAGTGGGGCGATCCGCGTTATCTCGCGTGCGGGCGCTGCGCGGTCTGCACCGCGGCCGCGGTGGCCGCGCGCGATCTATTGCTGGTCGCGGGCATGGCGAGCACCACGCGAGCCAGGCTGCGGGAAGCGGGCGTGCACACCATCGACCGGCTGGCCGGCACCGAAGGCAGCGTCCGTGGCGTACCGCCGCGCACCTTCACCGCACTGCGCAGGCAGGCCGAAATCCAGCTGCGCCGGGAGGATTCCGGCGCGCCGACGCACAGCCTGCTCGACCCGATCGCGCTCGGCGCGCTACCGCCGCCCTCCCCCGGCGACCTGTCACTCACGGTCGAGGGCGGTGTGCGTACCGCCTTGTCGGTGGAGGTCGGCGGGCCCGGCACCGTCCACCTGAGTTTCCGCGGGCCGTTCGGTACCGAAGGCGTACCGGGCAGCGAAGCGGCCGGGCAGCGCGGGGCGCTGGAAGAGGTGCTGGACTACCTCACCCAGCGCCGGCGGATGTATCCGGACATGCACGTCTACCACTACACCTCGGCGGTGCGCACCGCGCTGCTGCGCTGCAGCGGCAGCTCCGGTGTCGGGGAAGAGATCGTGGACGAGCTGCTGTGCGACGGCGTGCTGGTCGATCTGTACCCGATCGTGCGCAACGCGCTGATCGTCGGGGAACGTTCCTACCGGCTGAGCAAGCTGGCCCGACTGCTGCCCGGCGCCGCGCATTCGCCCGCCGCGCAACGGGATTGCCTGACCGTGCTGCGCTTGCGGGACTGGCTGCTCGACCGCGCGGCCGAACAGCGGATCGACCCGCAGGCGGTGACGCTGGAGCGGGCGGTGTCCTGGTGCCAGGTGCCGGGCCCCGACGAGACCGAGCCCATGCCGCCGTCGCGGCCCTCCTCGTTCGAGGCGGCGCTCGCCGAATACGCCGCGGCACAGGACGAACCGCGGCACGTGGCCGCGATGATGGCGGCGGCGCTCGGCTATCACCGCCGCGAACGCCAGCCGCTGTGGTGGGCCCATGTCGACCGGCTTAGCCATCCCGTCGACGAATGGGCCGACGCCCCGGGGGTTTTGATCGCCGAATGGGGCACCGTCGACACCAAGTGGCATCGCAGCCCGGACCGTCCGACCATGCGGCGCTACCTGACGCTGACCGGACGGATCGGCTCGCGCTGGCACGGTGGCGGCCCCGGGCCCGCTACCGTGCTGACACCGGGGACCACCGTCTACACCTTCTACGACCGGCCCGCCGCCGCCGGCATGGTCACCGCGGTCGGGCGCCGGGCCACCGCCGTCGCCACCGTGCTCGGCTGTTCGGTGGACGCCGAATTCGACGACACCGTGCGGCTGGAGGAACTGCTACCGGACGGCTGCGAACCGTACGACGAGCTACCGACCGCGATCGCGCCCGGCCTACCGGCCTGGGACGAACATGCCGAGATCGCCGTGGAATACGCGGCACAGGAATTGCTCGTCGCGCTGCCGGACATCCCGGAGGGCGCCGTCTTCGATCTACTCGCCCGCAGGCCGCCCCGGCTGCGCGCGGGCGCCTCGCTGCCCGAGGTGCACGGCGACCACGCCGCCGCGATCACCACCGCGATGCGCGCGCTGGATCACTCCTACCTGGCGGTGCAGGGCCCGTCCGGCACCGGTAAGACCGCCACCGCGGCCCGGGTGCTCGAGCGCCTGGTCACCAAGGAGAAATGGCGGATCGGCGTTGTCGGGCAGTCGCATTCGACGGTGGAGAACCTGCTCGACGCGGTCGTGCGGGTCGGCGTCCTGCCGGAGCTGGTCGCCAAGAAGGACGTCGAGTCGGTGGGCCCGGAGTGGGCGGTCATCGACGCGAGCCGCTACGCACGGTTCCTGGACAACGCCATCAGCGGTTGCGTACTCGGCGGCACCACCACCGATTTCGCCAACGAGGACATGGTGCCGCGGGAAAGTCTCGACCTGCTGGTGATCGCGGACGCGGGCCGGTTCCCGCTGGCCGACGCGGTCGCGGTGGGGGTCGGCGCGCGAAACCTGTTGCTGCTCGGCGATCCCGTGCCGCCCGTCCCGCACAGCGCGCATCCGGAGCCGGTCGGCGAATCGGTGCTCGGCTGGCTCGCCGAGGGGCGGCACACGCTGCCCGCGGCGCGCGGCTACTTCCTCGATCGCACCTGGCGGATGCATCCGAACGTCTGCGACCCGATCTCCCGGCTGTACTACGACGGCCGCCTGCGGGCCAACGAAACCGTGACCCGGGCAAGGGAACTCGACGGCGAACCGGCCGGGGTCAGCACCGTACTGGTGCCGCACCACGGCAATGCCACCGAATCCGCGGAGGAGGCCCGCGAAGTGGTCCGGCGGGTGCGCGCGCTGCTCACCATGAACTGGAGCAGCGGCACGACGACCCGGCGGCTGCACCCGCACGATATCTTCGTCGTCACGCCGTATGCCGCCCAGGTGGGGCGCATCCGAACGTTGCTCGCCCGGGCCAAGATCGAGGATGTGCTGGTCGGCACGCCGGACCGGTTCCGCGGCCGGGAAGCCGCGGTGGTCCTGCTGTCGATGACCACGTCCAGCCCCGCCGACGCGCCCTACGGCATGCCGTTCCTGTTGTCCCGGGCCCTGATTCACGCCGCCCTGTGCCGCGCCATGTGGAAGGCGATCATCATCCGCTCGCCGCTGCTCACCGAGTATCTGCCCGCCTGCCCCGACGAGCTGCCCGATCTGGCGGGGTTCCTGCGTTTGTCGCGATGAGCGCCGCGGCGCCTCAGCCGAAGCAGGTGCCTTCGCCGCGGTAGGTCGGCACGGTGGTGCGGGTGCCGTCGCCGTCGACGAGATGGATCCGGTCGAAGCGTTCGCAGAGTTCGCCCGCCTTCGCGTGCCGGAACCACACCCGGTCACCGATCCGGAGTTCCGCGGCGCCGGCGAGCGGGGTCTGCACCTCGCCGGTACCTTCGGCGCCGAGCAGCTTCAATCCCTTGGGCCACACCGGCTTCGGCGCCCGCGACGGTCCGGTGGGGCCGGAGGCGATATAGCCGCCCGCGAAAACCGTGGCGATCGACGGAGTCGGCCGGCGCAGCACCGAGGTGGCGAAGAACAGCGCCGGGTGCGGCGTGAACGAACGGTAGTGGTCGAACAGCGTCGGCACGTAGAGCCCCGAGCCCGCGGTCACCTCGGTGACCTCCGGGTCCGCGATGCTGACCTCGAGGGAACCCGTACCGCCGCTGTTCACGATCTCCAGCTTGCCGGTCACCGAACGCACCGCGTCGAGTACTCGGCCACGGCGCTTGGTGATTTCGGCCGCCGACGCCCGTTTCATCAGGCGCACCGCGACATTCGTGTCGGGCAGGCCCGCGATCTGCGCCTCGTAGGTCATCACGCCGACCACGTCGAAGCCGCGCCGCAGCGCTTCGGCCGCCAGCGCGGCGGCCTGTTCGGGGGTGCGAATCGGTGAGCGCCGTACACCCATGTGCACCGGGCCGAGCCGCAGTGAGGCGTCGACATCGATGCAGACGCGCGGGCGCACCCGGTCGGTACCGAGCGCGGCCCGGATGAGTGCCAGCTGGGCGACATCGTCGATCATCAGCGTGATCGAGTCGCGGAGGGTGTCGTCGGCGGCGAGTTCGGCCAGCGCGGCGCGATCGACGGTCGGATAGCCGAGCAGCACGTCGCGCGCACCGCGACCGACCAGCCAGATGGCCTCGGGCAGCGAGTAGGACATGATGCCCGCGAACCCGCCGGCGGCGGTGAGGTCGGCGCCGAGTACCTCTTCGAGTACGGCGCGGCAGCGGACGGATTTGCTGGCGACCCGGATCGGGACGCCGCGGGCGCGCTGCACCAGGGCGGCGGCGTTCGCGCGCAGCGTACTCAGATCGAGCGCGGCCAGCGGGGGATCGAGCTCGGCGGTGGCCGCGTGCAGACGCGCGAAGGGTGTCGGGGCGCTCACGAAACCCACTCAACCACCAAACTGGTCAGGCGTCCAGTATCTAGACTTCGGCGGCCCTGGTGGCCAGACTGCTCACGAGATCGTCGAGCACTACCAGCATTGTTTCGTCATTGCAGTCGGCGAGCCAGCGCAACACGGTGCCCTGCAGTACCGAAACGGCATAGGCGGCGATGGCCTCCACCGGTTCCAGCCACTGCGCGCCCGAACGGTCGGCACACAGCTGCAGGAAAGCAGCCACTTCGGTGTCCATCTCGCGGTACACCGCCGTCGCGGCCGGGTCGGCGAGGCAATCGGTCTGCGTATCCCAGCGCTCCCGCAGCGTCTGCACCGTCGCTTCGTAAGCGCGGACCTGCTTGCACGGTGCGGCCTTCACCAGCGGCCAATATGCGCTCACACCGGCGTGCAACAGCACCCGCAGCGCCCGTACACCGGAATGGTCCAGTGAGGCGGCCGCCTTTTCGACGGCCTCGCAGATGGTCGGCCGTAGCCGTACCTCCGCTATGTCTCCACGTACGCTCAACGACGACTCCCTCGGCGAAAAGAACTCGCGCACCCTCGTCGGCGCGACTCGCTGAACATGGCGGGCACTTCGCTGGAAATCCCAGGCTGCCCGGTCCAACGTTCATCAATGGTAGAGGGTTTTCGGGGTTTAAGAACAGGTTCAGTGGGGAATTCCAGACTGAAAGAATGTTTTGTTACCCAAACGGAATCGTAGGGGTACCCCCCTGCCCTGCGCCGAAAACCTTCTCTCGGGGTCACTCCCAGCCCTGCCCGGCCGGAAAGCAGACCGTTGTCTACTGTACTGGCGGGTACACGTGAGACCCGGCAGCTGTGGCCGATCACACAGGTGAACGGCACAAAACGGTCACCATCCCGTGCGAAACCCGATCCGGGAACGACACCCACCCGACCCCGGCGGGCCGATAGCCTGGATCGGTGACTCTCTCGCCGCCTGCCGACCAGTACTTCATCTCCGGCACCTTCAACTTCCGCGACCTGGGCGGACTGCGCACCATCGACGGCGCCAAGGTGCGCCCCGGCGTGCTGCTGCGCTCGGCCCAACTCACCGGACTCGACGAGGTCGGCCTGGCCACCCTGCGCGACCTGCGCGTCAGCGACGTGCACGACCTGCGCGGCGAGCGCGAGATCGACCACATCGGCCACGACCGGGTACCCGAGGACGTCCGGGTGACGGTCACACCGTTCGACTCGCGGATGGCCGAGGCGCCCCCACATCACGCCACCCCCGATTCGGCCTTCCGGCACATGCTCGAGGTCTATCGGATGTTCCCGGCGCTGCCCGAGGCGCACGCCGCGATCACCGCCATCGCCGAGTCGATCGTGCGTGGTGACGGCGCCGTGCTCGTGCACTGCGCCGCAGGCAAGGACCGCACCGGCTGGGCCGTGGCCACGCTGCTGCGCGCGGTCGGCGTGACCGAGGCCGACGTGCAGGCCGACTACCGGCTGAGCAACGGCGCCATCCCCGCGCTGCGCGCCATGATGACCACGAAACTGCTTGCCGGGGAGGAACTCTCGGTGGACTTGCTGGGCGTTCGCGACGAATACCTGAATATCGCGACCAACTCGATGCATGAGCTGCACGGCGACGTGGACACCTACCTGACGACCGCGGGGATCACACCGGAACTGCGCACCCGGCTGCGCGACCGAATGCTGGAGTGAGGCGGGTTCATTCGTCCTGGGCCGCGCCGCGGCGCACCAGACCGTCCGCATCGATGGTGACCTGATCGCCGGTGTGGAACCAGGTTCCGGTGAAGCGGGCCGCGGTGGTCGTCGGGTCGTTCCAGTAGCGCGGCGTGACGTTCGGACCGCGGCAGAGCAGCTCCCCGTGCCCCGCCTCGGCTCGCGGGCCGTACAGCGCCAATTCCGTACCGCCGAACGGGAATCCGAGCACCGAGTCGGTATCGGCCGCGGCCAGTGAGTCGTCCAGGGCGAGGCCGATGCCGCTGGTCTCGGTCGCGCCCCACACCGACCACTGCCGCGCGGCCGGGAACATGGCGCGTAATTCGGCGGCCAGATCGGCGGGAGTCGCGGGCGTGGCCGCGCGCTCGGCGCGATGGCCCGCCTTGCTGATCCGGGCGATGCCACCGGTGTCCAAGCCGTCGGCCCGCAGCGCGGCCAACTCCGGCAGCAGCCCCGCGAAGATCCGCGGCGTCGCCGACACCATGTCGATCCGTTCGGCCACAATGGCTTCCGCGAGCCCGCGGCAGTCCCTGGCCAGCACGACGGTGCCGCCCACCGCGAACGTGGGCAAGAGCTGGTCGACGCATCCGCTGGCGTGCGCCAGCGGCAGCAACACCAGATTGCGCAGGCCGTCGGTCGGCAGATCGAGGGCCGACACCACCGAACGTATTGCCGAGAGCAGGTTTTCGTTGGTCAGCTCCACGCCCTTGGGCGCGGTGGCCGGACACAGCGGGGTCCCGCTGGTGTAGCTGAGCAAGGCCAGATCACCCAGCGCCGCACCGTCATCGATGAAGGCGGCCCCGTCGGGCAGGTCCGCGCCGCGGGCGATATCGCGGCCGAGCACGAAATCCGCACTGCTGTCGGCGATCACCTGTTCGGCCACCGCATCGGGCAGGCCGTCGTGCACCAGCACCGGCACCGCACCGCTCAGCAGCGCGCCGAGGAAGGCCTGCACCCAGCGCACGCCCGCGGGCATGTGCACCGCGACCCGGTCGCCGTAGCCGATGCCGTGCTCTTGCAGCCCGCCCGCGATCCGCGAGGCCGAGTGCCACAGTTCGCGGTAGGTCATCCGCGGGCCACCGATCTCGACCACGGCCTCGCGGGTGGAGAAGGCGTGCACCTGTAGATCGAGCAACTCGGTGAGCGCGGGGGTCAGATTGCCGTAGCGCAACACGCCGTCGGCGCCGCGCGCCAACGGCGTATCGCGCGCATGCGGACGGGACAGGGGGTATTCGACGAGCAACTGCGACATCCGTCCTCCGCACGCCTCGAGTCAGCAGGCATTGCGACTATATGACGCGCGTCACAATTTCGCGGCGATAGGCGATGAACGTGTCCTGCTTGTCACCCCCTACCCGTCACCGCCCGGTGTAGGTCGCCTTGCCCGGCCCGACCTCGAGGAAGCTGCGCACCGCGCCTTTCAGGTCGGCGGTGTCGAACAGCGCGCCCGACACCTCGGGGGTCACCGAATCCGCATGCGCCACACCGCCGGAACGCCACGCCTCGATGATCTTCTTGGTCGCGGCGTGCGCGACGGTCGGGCCCTGGGCCAGCCGGTGCGTCAATTCTTTTGCCGCCGTGTCGACGTCGTCGTGCACCGCGTTCACCACGCCCCACTCGGCCATGGTCGCCGCGTCGTACAGGTCGCCGGTCATCACGAATTCCCGTGCGCGCCCGGAGCCCGCCCGCTCGGCCAGCCGCTGCGGGCCGCCCATCGAGGGGGTCAGTCCGACAACGGTTTCCACCAGCCCGAACTTCGCCTTCGGCGCGGCCAGGATGATGTCGCAGGCCAGCGCGATCTCGAAGGCGGCGGTCAGGGTCAACCCGTGCGCGGCGAACACCACCGGGCACGGCAGCGCCTCGAGCGGATGGATGATCTGCGCGAACAGGGTCCGCCACAGTTCCGCGCCCTGCTCGATCGACAACCCGTCGAAGACGTGCACATCGACACCGCCGGACACCACCTTGCCCTCGGCGCGCAGCAGCACCGCGCGCGGCGGGTTCGCCGCGAGGTCGGCGATGTCCGCGATCAGGGCGTCGAGCATGGCCTGATCGAAGAGGTTCAGCGGCGGATGAGCCAGCGTCAGCGTGGCCACCTCCGCGCCGCCGTCGGTGCTCTGCCGTTCCAGGCGCGTGGCCTTCGTGTCTGTCATGCCCTGAGCCTAAGACCAGAATCTGCCAGACTGTTCGGGTGACCAAGTCGGTGGAAAACGGTTCCTACGTCGAACCAGGCGAGTTCAAGCGGGATACGAACTACATCACCACCCGGATCACGGCCGACGGCCGCGACGGCTACCCGGTCGAGCCGGGCCGCTACCGGCTGGTGGCGGCGCGGGCCTGCCCCTGGGCGAACCGGACGCTGATCGTACGCAGGCTGCTCGGTCTCGAGGACGCGCTGTCGCTCGGGCTGTGCGGCCCGACGCACGACAAGCTCAGCTGGACCTTCGATCTCGATCCCGGTGGAGTGGATCCGGTGCTCGGCATCCCCCGGCTGCGCGACGCCTACCTGGCCCGGTTCCCCGACTATCCGCGCGGCATCACCGTGCCCGCCGTGGTGGACGTGCCGACCGGACAGGTGGTCACCAACGACTACGCGCAGATCACCCTGGACTTTTCCACCGAGTGGACCGCGTTGCACCGCGACGGCGCGCCCCAGCTGTATCCCGAAGCGCTGCGCGCGGAGATAGACGAGGTGAATCTCGCGGTGTTCCGCGACGTCAACAACGGGGTGTACCGCTGCGGCTTCGCGGGCGCGCAGGACGCCTACGAGACCGCCTACGACCGGCTCTTCGCCCGCCTGGACTGGCTCACCGAACGG
This sequence comes from Nocardia vulneris, assembly GCF_001613425.1. Taxonomy (GTDB): domain Bacteria; phylum Actinomycetota; class Actinomycetes; order Mycobacteriales; family Mycobacteriaceae; genus Nocardia; species Nocardia vulneris. Next base: position 31,825 of record NZ_BDCI01000021.1, read on the forward strand.
CTTGCGGCGCAACGCTATCTGGTCGGCGACACGATCACCGAGGCCGACGTGCGGCTGTTCACCACGCTGGTCCGGTTCGACCCGGTCTATCACGGGCACTTCAAATGCAATCGGTCCAAGCTGAGCGAGCTGCCGGTGCTGTGGGCCTACGCGCGCGACCTCTACCAGACCCCCGGATTCGGCGACACCATCGATTTCGCGCAGATCAAGGAGCACTACTACGTGGTGCACCGCGATATCAACCCGACCGGCATCGTGCCGAAGGGACCGGACCTGGCGAACTGGCTGACCCCGCACGGCCGGGAAGCGTTGGGCGGACGGCCTTTCGGCGACGGCACCCCGCCGCCCCCGCCCGCGTCGGCCGAACAGGTGCCGGCGGGACACCAGCCGAACTGACCCGGGCGAATCGGATCGGCTGGAACCGATCCGGCTGGGTACATCGTTGTCATGACGAGCTGAGGACTGTGGCCGCGGCGTCCGGCGGGCCGATCCGCCGGTGCCCTACAGTTCAACCAGCAGACTGGAAGAGGAGGGTGCCGCCGATGTTCAAAGGCGCGTTCGAGAAGACGGTGGTTCAGCTGCTCGATACGGGGTCTCGCCTGCAGGCCCCCGCGGTCGCCAAGTATGTCGATCGGATCCGGCGCGCCCATCCCGACGAAACCCCGGCGCAGGTCATCGCGCGGCTGGAGAACCAGTACCTGCTCGCGGTGACCGGCAGCGGCGGCGCCGTCGGCGCGACGGCCGCGGTCCCCGGCGTGGGCACGGTCGCGGCGGTCGCCGCGGTGAGCGCCGAGACCACGTTCTTCATGGAGGTCTCCGCCCTCTTCACGCTCGCGGTGGCGGCGGTGCACGGCATCTCGCCCGACGACAAGGAACAGCGCAGAGCCCTGGTGCTCGCCGTCGTCCTGGGCGAGGGCGGCATGGAGATCGTGCAGAAGACCGTCGGCACCTCGGCGAAGAACTGGGGCACGGTGTTCGCGAACCGGATCCCCGGCCTCTCCTCCATGAACGACTCGCTGCTCAAGCGTTTCATCATCCGCTTCATCACCCGGCGCGCCGCGCTGATGGCGGGCAAGGTGGTGCCCGCGGGCATCGGCGCGGTGATCGGCGGGGTCGGCAACCGCGCGATGGGCAAATCCACGATCCAGAACGCGCGCAAGGCCTTCGGGCCCGCGCCGGTGGTCTGGCCCGCCGACCGGCACCTGGTCATCGACGCCGACCCGCTCACCGCGATCGACCCGGTCAAGCCGCAACCGCCGACGACGCCGCGGTGAGCGCCGTGCGCCCACTCGCGTTCTCCGTCCGCGCGCTGACCAAGCGGTACGGGCTGGTCGCCGCGGTCGAGAACGTGAGCTTCACCGTCCCGTCGGGCAGCACCGCCGCGCTGGTCGGCCCGCGCGGGGCGGGCAAGTCGACCCTCGTCCGCATCCTGCTCGGGCTGTTGGAGCCGACCTCGGGGACCGCGGCGATCGGTGGGCCCGGCACGCACCGGTCCCCCGACAGCGCGAGTTCCGCGCAGGTCGTCGGCGGCGTGCTGGCACCGCGCGGGATACATCCCGGCCGGACCGCCCGCGATCACCTCTGGGTGTACGCGGCGGCCGTCGGCGTGCCGGACGCGCGGGTCTACGAGGTGCTCGACCTGGTCGGCCTCGGCACGGAAGCCGGGACCAAAGGCGCGGCACTGTCGGCCGGGCAGCAGACCCGGCTGGCCTTGGCGACCGCCCTGCTCGCCGACCCGCCACTGCTGGTCCTGGACGAACCGATGGAAGGCCTCGACGCCGCGGAACGCGGCTGGTTGCAAGACTTTCTGCGCCGGCACGCCCATCGTGGCGGCAGTGCCGTGGTGACCAGCGAAAGCCTGGCCGCGGTGCTGCCGGGGGCGGACGAGGTGATCGTGCTGAACGCGGGCGCGGTGGTCTACGAGGGCAGCCCGGCCCGGCTGCGGCGCGGGCATCCCGACCGGCTCGTGGTCGCCGCGTCCACTCCGATCGCGCTGGCCACCACGCTGGCCGCCCGTGGCTTCACCGACGCCGTGATCCGGCCCGACGGCAGGCTCGCCGTCGCGGAGGCCACCGAAACCGAGATCCGGGACGCGGCCGCGGCGGCGCAGGTGCGGCTGGACAGTGTCGTTCCCGACCTGATCCATCCCGACCGGGTACTCGCCTCGTTGACCAGACCGCCGACCCCGGCGCCCGCGCACTACCCGGGCCTGTCCGGTACCGCGGCCCCCACCCCGCCGATGCCCTACGGGATTCCACGATGATCATCACCCTGCCGCCCGACCTCGTCCCGTCCGTCAACTCCGAGGTCCGCAAGGTCGTCACGGCCGGGCCGAACCGGATCCTCGCGGCCCTGCCCCTGGCGCTCACGCTGATCGCGACCGTGGCCACGGCCCTGCTGGCGGGCAAACCGGATCCCAAGGGCGAACCCGTCACCGGCGCCGCGACCAACGGGCTGTACATCGGCCTCGCCGCGGTCACACTCGCCGCCGTGGTGTTCGGCGTGCTCGGCAGCGGCGCGGAATTCCGGCACCACTCGATGCCGGTGACCGCGCTGTTCAGCGCGGACCGCGACCGGCTCGCCATCGCGAAACTGGTCGTCACCGGCGTATGCGCGGCGCTCACCGCGCTGGCCGTGGAATTGGTCGCGCTCGCGGCGCTGTTCGGCTTCGGGCGGGGCAAATTCCAGGCCGGTCTCGACTTGTTCGCGGTACTCGGCGGCGGGCTGCTCGCCGCGATCTGCTGGTCGCTGATCGGTGCCGGGCTCGGGTTGCTGCTGCGTTCGACGTCCACGGCGCTGCTCGCGGTGTTCGGCTGGCTGATCATCGTCGAACCGTTGGTCTGGGTGGTCGCGCACAGCCTCGGCATCGACGGATTCGTCACGCTGCTGCCGGGTTCGGCCACCATCAGCACGATCGCCATCGGCTCCTTCGCCGACAACCCCTTCCTCGCTCCCGGACCGGTCGGGGTGGTGGTCCTGCTGCTGTGGACCGCAGGCCTCGCCGGGGCGGGCTGGTGGGCGCTGCGCACGCGCGACCTCTGACCCCCGCCGGGAACAAGGACGTGTCGGTAGGCGTCGTTACCGTGGATGGTTATGGGCGGGGTTGTCGAAGCGAAACAACACACCGGGTCCGCTGAGCGCGCGCCCGGTGGTCCCGGCTGGATTCGCCGGCTGTGGGCCGAGAGCCGGACCCACCCGGGCACCCTCGCCGGTCTCGCGGTCACGATGCTGGCCGGCGCCGCGGTGGAGATCACCGCCCCGCTGCTGACCAAGCGCGCCGTCGACGCCGCCGGTCACGGCGCCACTGCCGTCATCGGCGTCGTCGCGCTGCTGCTGCTCCTGGTCGCCGCCGCACGATTCGCCGCCGGGTTCGGCCGCCGCCTGCTGGCCGGGAAACTCTCGCTGGACGTGCAACATTCGCTGCGGGTCGACCTGCTCGCCTCGCTGCAACGGCTGGACGGCACCGGCCAGGACGCGATCCGCACCGGTCAGGTGGTGTCGCGCTCGATCACCGACCTGCAGCTAGTGCAGGGCTTGCTCGCGATGGCGCCGCTGTCGGGCATGGCGGTACTGCAATTCCTGCTGGCCGCCGTGGTGATGGTGTGGTTGTCGCCGCCGCTGGCGGCGGTGGCGCTGCTCGTGGTGCCCGCGATCGGGCTGGTCGCGTACCGGGTGCGGCCGCGGCTCTACGCGGCGACCTGGTCCGCGCAGCAGCGCGCCGCCGACGTGGCCCAGCACGTCGAGGAGACCGTCACCGGTGTCCGGGTGGTCAAAGGGTTCGGGCAGGAAGCCCGCATGGTCGACGTGCTCGAACGGCACAGCCGCACCCTGTACGCCGAGCGGATGCGCGCGGCGCGGATCGATTCCCGGTTCGCCCCTACCGTGGCGGCCATTCCGCAGCTCGGCATGGTCGGCGTGATCGTGCTCGGCGGCTACCTCGCGCTGCACGGCTCGTTCGGGATCGGCACCTTCGTCGCGTTCGCCGCCTACGTCGCCACCATGACGGCGACCGCCCGGATCATGTCCGGCGCCCTGGTGCTCGCACAGCTCACCCGCGCCGCCGCCGAACGCGTCTACCAGGTGATCGACACCGCGCCGGTGGTCACCGATCCCCCCGCGCCCGCGCCGCTGCCCGACGGTCCGCTCGGCATCGAGATCGACTCGCTCACTTTCGGTTTCGATCCCGAACGGCCGGTGCTGCGGGAACTCGACCTGACCGTGCGACCCGGCGAGACCGTGGCGATCATCGGCCCCGCCGGTTCCGGAAAGACCACGCTGTCACTGCTGTTGCCGCGCTTCTACGCGCCGGACGCGGGCAGTATCCGGCTCTTCGGCGAATCCGCCACGGACGCTGCGGCTTCCACCGCGGGTGGGATCGATATCGCCGAGGTGAGCGCGTCCGAGCTGCGCGGCGCGATCGGCGTCGTGTTCGACGATCCGTTCCTGTTCTCCGACACCATCGCCGCCAACATCGCGCTCGGCCGTCCGGACGCCACCGACACCGAGATCCGGGCCGCCGCGAAATCCGCTGCGGCCGATGACTTCATCACCGAACTCCCGGACGGCTACGACACCGTCGTCGGCGAACGCGGCCTCACCCTGTCCGGCGGGCAGCGCCAGCGCATCGCACTGGCCCGGGCGCTGCTGGCCCGCCCGCGCATCCTCGTCCTGGACGACGCGACCTCCGCGGTGGACGCGATCACCGAAGCCGCGATCTTCGACACCCTGCCCGATCAGGACGGCCGCACCACCCTGATCCTGGCGCACCGGGAATCCACCCTGACTCATGCGGATCGGGTCATCCGGCTGCCCGGACCCGCCGGGTACCAACCGATCACGCACGAGGCAGGCGCGCGGGCCGGCGCCGCCACGGCCGCGACGACCTTCGCCGCCGCGGCCGCGGACCTCAGCGAAACCCCGGAGCTGCGGCGCACTATCGCGCTGCTGCCGCCCGCCGCCGAGCAGCCGGAACTCGACGCACAGCGGCTGCGGCAACCGGATCCGCGCTTCCGGCTGGCCCGGCTGCTGCGCCCCGTCCGCTGGCTGATCGCCGCCACCCTCGCGCTGCTGGCCTTGGACGCGCTGATCGGCGTGGGCTTCCCGCCGATCGTGCGGCACGCCATCGACGCGGGCGTCGGCAAGGCCGACACGAGTGCGCTCGGCGTCGCCGCGGTGCTCGGCGTGCTGCTCGTCGCGGCAGGATGGACGATCGGGGCGGCCTCGACGCTGATCACCGCGCGCACCGGCGAACGCATGCTCTACGGGCTGCGCATCCGCAGCTACGCGCATCTGCAACGCCTCGGGCTCGACTACTACGAGCGTGAACTCTCCGGCCGCATCATGACGCGGATGACGACCGACCTGGACTCGCTGTCGACGTTCCTGCAGACCGGTTTGGCCACCACCCTGGTGGGCGGGCTGACCTTCGCCGGGATCGCGGTCGCGCTGCTGGTGATCGATGTGTCGCTGGGCGCGGTGGTGCTGCTCGTCACGCTGCCGCCGCTGGTACTGGCCACCGTGCTGTTCCGCCGGTACGCGTCCACGGCCTACACCGTGTCCCGGGAGAACGTCTCGACCGTCAACGCCGACTTCCAGGAGAACGTCGCGGGATTGCGTGCGGTGCAGGCCAATCGGCACGAGCCCGCCGCGGCCCGCCGCTACGCCGAGTACTCCGATCGCTACCGGCACAGCCGGATGCGGGCCCAACGTCTGATCGCCCTGTACTTCCCGTACGTCACGGCGTGGTCGGATGTCGCGCTCGCCGTGGTGATCTTCGTCGGGGCGCGCGAGGTGGCGAACGGAACCACCACGGCGGGCACCCTGATCGCCTTCGTGCTGTATCTGGAACTGCTCTTCGCGCCGGTGCTCGCGCTCTCGCAGGTGTTCGACGGCTATCAGCAGGCCCGGGTCGGCCTGCGCCGGATCGGCGAGTTGCTGCGCACGCCGTCGTCGCTGACCGCCGATCCGCCGGACTCGGTACCGATCGAGCGCCTGCGCGGCGAAGTCGCCGTCACCGATGTGGGATTCCACTACCCGGGTAGCGAGATCCGGGCCCTCGACGGGGTGTCGCTGGACATCCCGGTCGGTTCGACACTCGCGCTCGTCGGCCCCACCGGCGCGGGCAAGTCGACCATCGTCAAACTGCTCGCCCGCCTCTACGACATCCCCGCCGACGGGACCGGCGCGATCGCCGTCGACGCGGTGGACATCCGCGACTACCGGCTCGCCGACTATCGCGGCCGCCTCGGCATCGTGCCGCAGGAGGCGCACCTCTTCAGCGGTGACGTGGCGAGCAACATCGCGTTCGGCCGGCCCGACGCGACCGAGACCGAAATCGCCGAAGCGGCGGCCGCGGTCGGTGCCGCCGCCATGATCGCCGCGCTCCCCCTCGGCATGCGCCAGCCGGTCGGCGAACGCGGCCGCGGTCTGTCCGCGGGCCAGCGGCAGCTGATCGCGCTGGCCCGGGCCGAACTGGTGCGACCGGACCTGCTGCTGCTCGACGAGGCGACCGCGACCCTGGATCCGGACACCGAGGCGGCGGTGCTGGCCGCGAGCCGATCGCTGACCCGGGGCCGGACCACGGTGCTCGTCGCGCACCGGCTCGGCACGGCCGCGCGCGCCGATCGGATCGCCGTCGTCGAGCACGGGCGGATCGCCGAAATCGGCACCCACGCCGAGCTCCTGACCGCCGCCGGACCATATTCCCGACTGTGGTCGGCGGCACGTGCGAGCGAGGGAATATTCTCGGTGGACGACAAGTCGTCCTCTATGAGGTGAGGTTTGCCGGGTGGTCAGTCGCTCCGTCGGTTTGCTGCTGGGCCTATCCTCAGATAGGGCGCATCGGCGCGCATCGCTGATGCTGACCATTTCGAGCGACCTGCAAGCAGTCGCTACGGATGCCGGGCACGTCACAAACGTCGCAGCGCGAAGAACGAAATGAGGCGAACACCTGCTGTGAGCAGCTCAACTTCCCAGTTCGGACAGAACCAGTGGCTAGTCGATGAGATGTATCAAAAGTTCAAGCAAGATCCATCTTCGGTCGATGAGAGTTGGCACGAGTTCCTCGCCGATTACACGCCCGAAGCCACTGGTGATTCCGGTAACAGCCAGGCCGCTCCGGCCGCGGCCGCACCCGCGCAGGCGCCGACCCCGGCTCCGGCTCCCGCGTCGGTGAACTCGGCCCCGAAGGCCGCCGCGCCCGCACCGGCCAAGCCCGCACCCGCGGCCGCCCCGGCCCCGGCCCCGGCCCCGGCCAAGACGACCGCCCGCGCGCCGCAGACCACCCCGGCGCCGACCTCCAACGCGGCCCCCACCTCCGGTGGCCCGAAGACCGATACCGCGGCCGACGAGGCCAAGGTGCTGCGCGGCGCCGCGGCGGCAGTGGCCAAGAACATGGCCGCCTCGCTCAGCATCCCCACCGCGACCAGCGTGCGCGCCATCCCGGCGAAGCTGATGATCGACAATCGTCTGGTCATCAACAACCACCTGGCCCGCACCCGCGGCGGCAAGATCTCGTTCACCCACCTGCTCGGCTACGCGATCGTCCAGGCGGTCAAGTCGTTCCCGAACATGAACCGGCACTTCGCCGAGATCGACGGCAAGCCGAACGCGGTCACCCCCGCGCACACCAACCTCGGCCTCGCCATCGACCTGCCCGGCAAGGACGGCAGCCGATCGCTGGTCGTCGCGGCCATCAAGGGCACCGAGGCGATGAGCTTCGGCCAGTTCCACACCGCCTACGAGGACATCGTGCGCCGCGCGCGCGACGCCAAGCTGACCGCCGACGACTTCAGCGGCGTCACCATCTCGCTGACCAACCCCGGCACCATCGGCACCGTGCACTCGGTGCCCCGCCTCATGCCGGGCCAGGGCGCCATCATCGGCGCGGGCGCGATGGAGTACCCGGCCGAGTTCCAGGGCATGAGCGACGAGCGGATCGCCGATATCGGCGTCGGCAAGCTGATGACCCTCACCTCGACCTACGACCACCGCATCATCCAGGGCGCGGAGTCCGGCGACTTCCTGCGCACCATCCATCAGCTGCTGATCTCCGACGAGTTCTACGACGAGATCTTCCACGGCCTCGGCGTGCCGTACGAGCCGGTGCGCTGGCGCAAGGACATCCGGGAACGCGGCGTCGACAAGAGCACCCGCGTGCTCGAGATGATCGCCGCCTACCGCAACCGCGGCCACCTGATGGCCGACACCGACCCGCTGCGCCTGGTCAAGGACAAGTTCCGCAGCCACCCCGACCTCGACGTCACCCAGCACGGGCTGACCCTGTGGGACCTGGACCGCACCTTCAACGTCGGCGGCTTCCACGGTCAGGAGCAGATGAAGCTGCGCGAGGTCCTCTCGGTCCTGCGCGACGCCTACTGCCGCCACGTCGGTGTGGAGTACACCCACATCCTGGAGACCGAGCAGCTGCAGTGGATCCAGGAGCGGGTCGAGCAGAAGCACGTCAAACCGACTGTCGCCCAGCAGAAGTACATCCTGAACCGGCTGAACGCGGCGGAGGCCTTCGAGACCTTCCTGCAGACCAAGTACGTCGGCCAGAAGCGCTTCTCGCTGGAAGGCGCCGAAGCCGTCATCCCGATGATGGACGCCACCATCGACCAGTGCGCCGAGCACGGGCTCGACGAGGTCGTCATCGGCATGCCGCACCGCGGCCGCCTCAACGTGCTCGCCAACATCGTCGGCAAGCCGTACTCGAAGATCTTCACCGAGTTCGAGGGCAACATGAACCCGGCCGGCGCGCACGGCTCCGGCGACGTGAAGTACCACCTCGGCGCGCACGGCACCTACCTGCAGATGTTCGGCGACAACGAGATCGAGGTCTCGCTCACCGCCAACCCGTCGCACCTGGAAGCGGTCGACCCGGTGCTCGAGGGTCTGGTCCGCGCCAAGCAGGACCTGCTCGACAAGGGCGACGGCGCGGAGGGCTACTCCGTGATGCCGCTGATGCTGCACGGTGACGCCGCGTTCGCGGGTCAGGGTGTGGTGGCCGAAACGCTGAACCTGTCCGGGCTGCGCGGCTACCGCGTCGGCGGCACCATCCACATCGTGGTGAACAACCAGATCGGGTTCACCACCGCGCCGGAGAACAGCCGCTCCACCGAGTACTCCACCGATATCGCGAAGTTCATCGGCGCGCCGATCTTCCACGTGAACGGTGACGACCCGGAAGCCTGTGACTGGGTGGCCCGCCTCGCGGTCGACTTCCGGCAGAAGTTCCGCAAGGACGTCGTCATCGACATGGTCTGCTACCGGCGTCGCGGCCACAACGAGGGCGACGACCCGTCGATGACCCAGCCGTCCATGTACGACGTCATCGACACCAAGCGCTCGGTGCGCAAGGCCTACACCGAGAGCCTGATCGGCCGTGGCGACATCTCGCTGAAAGAGGCCGAGGACGCGCTGCGCGACTACCAGGGTCAGCTGGAGCGGGTGTTCAACGAGGTCCGCGAGCTGGAGAAGTACACCCCGGAGCCGAGCGAGTCCGTCGAGGACGACCAGAAGGTCCCGACCACCGTGCAGACGGCCGTCGACAAGACCATCCTGCAGCGCATCGGCGACGCGTTCCTCAACGTGCCCGAGGGCTTCAACGTGCACCCGCGCGTCAAGCCGGTGCTGGAGAAGCGCCGCGAGATGGCCTACGAGGGCAAGGTCGACTGGGCCTTCGCCGAGCTGATGGCGTTCGGCACGCTGATCGACGAGGGCCGCGCGGTGCGCCTCACCGGTCAGGACTCCCGGCGCGGCACGTTCACCCAGCGGCACGCGGTGATCATCGACCGCAAGACCGCCGGGGAGTACACGCCGCTGCACAACATCGGCAGCAAGGACCCGGGCTGGTTCGCGGTGCACGACTCGGCGCTGAGCGAATACGCCGCGGTCGGCTTCGAATACGGCTACTCGCTGGGCAACCCGAACGCACTCGTGCTGTGGGAGGCGCAGTTCGGTGACTTCGTCAACGGCGCGCAGTCGATCATCGACGAGTTCATCTCCTCCGGTGAAGCCAAGTGGGGCCAGCTCTCCGACGTCGTGCTGCTGCTGCCGCACGGCCACGAGGGCCAGGGTCCGGACCACACCTCCGGCCGGATCGAGCGGTTCCTGCAGCTGTGCGCCGAAGGGTCGATGACGGTCGCCGTGCCGTCGACCCCGGCGAACTACTTCCACCTGCTGCGCCGCCACGCGCTGGACGGCATCCGCCGCCCGATGATCGTCTTCACCCCGAAGTCGATGCTGCGCAACAAGGCCGTCGTGTCGGATCTGAAGGACTTCACCGAGAGCAAGTTCCGCTCGGTGTTCGACGAGCCCGCCTACGAGCAGGGCGTCGGCGACCGCAGCAAGGTGAAGCGGATCCTGATGACCAGCGGCAAGCTGTACTACGAGCTGGCCGCCGAGAAGGCGAAGCAGAAGCGCGAAGACGTCGCGATCGTGCGGATCGAGCAGCTCTACCCGCTGCCCACCTACCGCCTCAACGAGTCGCTGGAGCGCTACACCAACGCCACCGACATCGTGTGGGTCCAGGAGGAACCGGCCAACCAGGGCGCCTGGCCCTTCTTCGGCCTGAACCTGCCGGAGGTCCTGCCCGAGCGGCTCGGCAAGCTGCGCCGCATCTCCCGTCGTGCCATGTCGGCCCCGTCCTCGGGTTCGAGCAAGGTGCACGCCGTCGAGCAGGCGGAGATCATCGCCGAGGCCTTCGAGCCGACCAGCTAGTTTTTCGCTGACCCGACACCGGGCCGGATCGCTTCCACACCGAAGCGACCCGGCCCGTTGTCGTTCTCATCGACACTGCTCAGCACCGTACGTAGACTCGCCGCATGAGCGACGGGGGTACGCCGAGCGGGCAGGTATCGGTGGTGCCCGACCGAGTCCGCGAGGTCGGCACCTACGTCTACGAATTGGCCGAAGCGCTGCGTTCGGCCCTCGACTCCGCCGCCAAGGACGTCGACGCACTGACCGACGGCGGCTGGACCGGTGACGCGGCCACCGAATTCGCCACCGGCTGGACCGACGTCCGCGACGGCGGCGTGCAGATCATGTCTGCACTGACCGGCATGGCGGAGAAACTCGGCGTCACCGCCGACACCTACCAGCACCGCGACGACAGCAACGCCGCCGCGCTGCACACCTCCAGCCTGGATCTGCCATGAGCTCGGAATTCTCGGTAGACCTCGAACACCTGGACCAGATCGTCTCCCGCCTCGCCGGCCTCGCCGGATTCGTCGCCGACCACCTCGACGAAATCGACGATCGCGTAGCCGCTCTCCACGGCACCGGCTGGGAAAGTGTTGCGGCCCAGGCCTACACCGACGCCCACCACCAATGGTCCACGGGCGCACGCGAATTCGTCGAAGGCGTACGCGAGATGAGCGATGCGGCCAAACAAGCCCACGCCCGCTACACCCGCGCCATCGAACTCAACAGCAAGATGCTGGGCGGAGCCTGACGCATGCGCATCGACTGGCAGGTCTACTACGACGCCGCCAAGCGGTGCCACGACCTCGCCGCCGAGCTACGCCGCGCCGACAAACCCGTGCACGACGCGGTCAAAGGCGAATGCGCCGGGATGGCCGGTGATGCGCCCGGTTGCAAAGAGTGGGGCGAGAAGTACGACAGCACCGCGCGCGACACGATGCAGTCGTGCACGAACCTCGCCGACGCCCTCACCAACTTCGGCTACGTGCTCTACGCCGCCGGTTACAACTACGGCATCAGCAACAAGAGCAACCCTGAGCCGGAGCGACCGGACGTTCGCGAGATGACCGAATACCGGGTGAGTATCCCGACTTCGGTGCGCAACAACGGAATCGGCATCGAACATCACGGCGGCGTCCAGGAACTCTTCGACGCGCTGATCGCGAAAATCCTGTCGACGTTCGGGAAACTGCCCAACGGCGATATCGCGAAACTCGAGAAGGCCTCGTCCATCTGGACGACGTTCGCCAACCACGAGACCGTCACCGGTGCCGCCGCCCGTATCACCACCATCATCGGCCTGTTCGACACCATCGAAGACAAGACCAACCTGCCCCCGCTGCTCGCCCACCTCGAAACCTTGCGCGGCGGCGCAGGCCAGGTCGCGGCCGCCGCCCAAAACCTCGCAGCCCCCGTCGCCGACTATCACGCCGGAACCGTCGAGGTGCGCGGCAACATCGAATCCTCGATCACCCAAGCCGAATGGGCCATCGGCCTCACCGTGGTCGCCGCCGCGGCCGCCGCCTGGTTCACCTTCGGTGGCAGCGCCGCCGCCGGCGCCGGCGGTGTCGGCGCCATAGTCACCAACACCATCAACACCATCCGCACCGTCTACCAGGGCAGCAACCTCCTCAAAGCCGTAGGCCTGGCCACCGCCGCCGCCGGCGCTGTCGGCGTAATCACATCCTTCGACAAAGTCCCCGACCTGACCACCACCCTCACCTCCCTCGCCACCATCATCGCCATGCGGGTGCTGATCGATGACGATGGAGATCCGACCTCCGACACGACGCCCCCGACCACGACGTCCGCCTTTCCACCGCAGCAAGCGGTCGACAAGATTCCGACCGAGTGGGGCGAAGGTCAGCCTAATAGGAAGAAGGACGGCGAACGGTGGCACGACCCGGAGAACCCGAACGGCGCAGGCGTCCGGATCGATAAGGGGGATCCGAACAGCCCGAATCCGTCTCAACGAGTAGACCATGTAGTCGTACGTTCGGACGGTAAGGTCCTAGGGCCGGATGGTCAACCGATACCGCCAGGCTCATCGATCAAAGACCACCCAGAAGCACACATACCGCTCGAAAAGTGGCTCAAATGGAAGAGTTGGGATCACCCGTGACAGAAGTACGCTACCCAGACGCGCGGAGAGCCGTAATCGACGCGGTAGCAGCGCTTTCGGATCTCGAGTACCAGAAGAGAGTCTGGCTGGACAGGGTATATCCGCATGCGAATTTCTATGACGATCTCGATACAAACGTCCATATTCTCTACGACGACTATCGAGTATTGCCGGATCCGGAATCGGCGCTGGGCGATGTGCTGTTGCCCGGTGACGAACTAGAACGTCTTCGTACCCTCGGCCGAGTACTGGATCCTGTGATCGAAGAACTCGGCGACAGCCCCGACACGCGGTACTTGGCTCATCAGCAGTGGTCGGCGGTCACTCGCGCCGCAGGAGCGGTTCTGTCAGCGATGGTGCTTTCCGGCGGGCTGTGAGCACGCATGACCGTTAGGGAACAGGCAAACATGGATAGCGCCGACTTTGCGATCGAGCAGCTCCAAGGTGTTGTCTGGCCGCAACCTCCCGAGGACGCCACGCGTCTCATGCGGTCGGTGTACGAGCTTCGGCGGAGACCGATCCGTGAATTGACCCCGGAGGACTTGAGAGTTCTGCTAGGGCAGAGTGAAGGCGTCGCCGCTTTGCTGCCCCACGCACTGCGCATCCTAGGCGAGAATCCTTTGGCAGAGGGAGATTACTACCCCGGAGACCTACTCGTGGCCACTCTCGGCGTTCCTGCATCGTTCTGGCGGGATAACCCCGAGCACGTCGCTCAGACACACCAGGTGATCCAAAAGGTCGAAGCGATGGGCAATCTCAGCGAACTCCACGCCCCCCACGACTGGATCTGGGAAGCAATCGAAAAGTTTCGTACCGATGCAGCGCGATAGAACGTTGCGCATCAGCAGTCGCCGGCTGTGACGCTGTCCAGTGTTGCGCGAGCGAGCCGGTGGCGACTATCGATGGGAACTAGGTGACGACGATCAGCTTTTCGCGCAACGAAGGAGATGTCTTCAGTGTGCGCAAGGCGATCTACCGGATGATCCTCACGCGCGCCAAGCAGAGTCTGGACGATCCAGACGACCTGCACGAACTCGAACTCAGCGAGTACTGCGAGGGGATCTCACTGTTTTCGATGCCACCCGCTCAACGTGCACGCCTCGGACGCGCACTACTGGCCGGTGTGGTCGCCCTTCGAACGGACATCGCTGCGGGGCGACCGACGGAAGAGCCGACCCGCATCGGGATCGAGGAAAGACTCAGCGAACTGGTCGAATTCATGAAACTGCACCTTGACACGGCTTGGTAGGGCGAGCAGAGAGATGCCGAAGGGACGCTGACGTGGTGAGGGTGGTCGACTACAGGGAGCGGTTGTTCACCAATTTTCGCGAATTCGAGTTCGGGGCCGGCGGCAGTCATTGCTTCCAATGGATTGATTCGAAAGAGTTCGCGTTGGCGGCAGCGGAAGCGGACGACCGGGCAGTCTTGTCCGACCTCATCGCGAGCGTCGAGTATCGGGACGACTATATCGGTGGCGGGATCGATCCGAGTGGCATCCGCCACGGACCGTACTGGCTCGATCGGATCTCGAGCGAGGCATACGCGGCGATCGATGAATCCGCGGTCATCGAGTTGCTGGAGCGGTGGTTGCGCGGCTGCGGGTCCATCCCGGATCAGCTTCGAGTGGAGATTCAGCGTGAGGTTGTCGGACCGGTGCGTACTGCAACGAGTCGGTACGTGCTCGAGGATCTCGGGGTGTCGGCGATCAACGACTATGGCGATCTGCATCGGGAGTTCCACGAGATCGTGCTGATCGATCGGCCCGGGCGGCGGGTTCTGCTTGTCGTGATGTCCGATGACTGAGGGTTATCGGGGGAGGTGGGTGGTGGAGCCCAGGGTGCGGATTTGGCGGTTGTGGAAGAAGGGGTCTTCGTGGAGTTCGGTGATGCTGCCGGGGGTGGCTTGGAAGCGGGCGTAGGCGAGAGAGTCGAGGGGGAGGTTTGCCCAGGCGGCGAGGAGGAAAGTTATGGCGCCGCCGTGGGTGACGATGATTTGGTGCGCGGAGTCGCGGTGCAGGATCGAATGCATTGCGGCGTAGACGCGTTCGCCGAAGGTGTGCATGGTTTCGGCTCCGGTGATGCCCTCATTGTGGCGTAGGCGGTCGCCGGTGGCGGGCGGCGGGATGAAGCGTTCACGGAGCCAGGATTGGGGTTTGCCTTCGGCTTCGCCGTAGGACTTCTCGCGCAGTCGCTGGTCGAGTATGGGTGGCACGGCGAAGGATTCGCTGATTGCGTCGGCGACCTGGGTGCAGCGCCTCAGGTCGGAGGAGAACACGTCCGGGGCAACGTTTTCGGGGATCTGCTCGCGTAACGCTCGCGCGATCGACTGTGCCGCTTGGATTCCCGCTTCGGTGAGCGGGGAATCGAACCAGCCGCCGACCACACCGTCGAGGTGATGCCGGGACTCGGGGTGCTGCACGACGTAGACGGTCCGCATCGGGTCAAAGGTACCCGGAAACATCTGGTCAGCTGATCACCAGGTAATGGTGGCGGCATCAGCCGAGAGGCCACCGCCAGGATTACCTGGTGATCAAGTGACCAGCTTGGAATCACGCGAGGACCGCGACGGCCTCCACCTCGACGAGGTGTTCGGGGATGTCGAGGGCGGTGACGCCGATCAGCGTGCCGGGAGGGGCGGGGGTGACGCCGAGTTTCGCGGCCGCGCGGGCGACGCCGTCGAGGAACTGGGGCATCTTCGCCGGCGTCCAGTCCACAACGTAGACAGTCAGTTTGGCCACATCGGCGAAGCCGGCGCCGACTCCGGCGAGCGCGGTGGCGACGTTGAGATAGCACTGTTCGACCTGGGCGGCGAGGTCGCCCGCGCCGACTGTCGCGCCGTCGGCGTCCCAGGCCACCTGACCGGCGAGGAAGATCAGCTTCGATCCGGTCGCGATCGACACGTGATGGTAGGCGTCGACGGCGGGGAGGCCGCGGGGGTTCACCAGGGTGATGGTCATGCTCGATACCTCTCATGGTCTCTTGTGGTTACTCGGAAACCATAGGAGAGTGTGGGCTGACGTGGAAGAACGCACTTTTCGGTGACTGGAGAACCTTATGGTGACCAAGCAGTACAGCGGCCCGGACGCGGCGGATCTGCGGCGCGCGGATTCGCTGGCCCGCGAGATCTTCTCCGATGTGGCGAACAAGTGGGCGCTGCTGATCATCGAGGCGGTCGGCGACGGCACGCGCCGTTTCACCGAGTTGCGCAACGAGGTCGAGGGCATCAGCCACAAGATGCTCACCCAGAATCTGCGCATGCTCGAGCGCAACGGACTGCTCGCGCGCCGCGTCTATCCGACGGTGCCGCCGCGGGTCGAATACACCCTCACCCAGCCAGGCCAGGACCTCCGCGAAACGGTGCACCGCATGTGCGACTGGACCCAGAAACACCTGTCCCACATCGAATCCGCCCGCCAAGCCTTCGACACCTGAACACGTGGGGCCCGAGCGCCCGCGCACATCCGACGGCCGAGCAAACCCCACCTCCCAGCAAGCCGTCACCCCGAGCACGCCCCCATCCGAGCACGCCCTCGTCTCTCGAGTAGGCCTCCTGAGCGCCCGCCCCTTCCCGAGAACGCCTCGCGCATCCGACGGCTGAACAACACCACCCCCGAGCACGCCCCCTCCCGAGCACGCCCATCTCCCGACAGGGCCTCTGAGCGCGCCCACCGCTTCCTGAGAACGCCCTCGCGTCCGGTGGCTGCGCAAGCTCCGCGTAACCGCGAACGCCACCGCCTGCTGGGCGCACCCCGGAGCCCTCTCTCCTGAACAGGCCCTTCCTGGGCGCCGCCGCCCGAGTGCGCCCTCGCACATACAAAGCCCGAGCAGGCCCACGCAACGGAGAACCCCTTCGCCAACTGAGGGACGCCCAGCCCGAAACTTCCCCGCCCCTCAGCGCGTGGGGTCGACCTGACTGTCACGCAACGCCGCGGACAACTCTGGGGAAAGCGCTAGGGCGGGTAGGGAGTCGACGATCAACTCGACGAGCTGTTCTCGGGAGACGGGTTTGTCGCTCATCCAGGTGAGGATTGTTTCTTCTACGAACGCGATCCAGCCGCGGACGGCCAGGGCCAGGCGGGGGCGGTCGGGGTCGTCGAGTGGGATCGGGATTTCGGTGAGCACGATTTCGGCGATGGCAGAACGGGATTCGTTGACGTAGGTCATCACGCCGGGGTTGTAGCTGGAGGGCCCGCGCAGGATGGCGTGGTAGGCGGCGCGGTTGTCTTCGACGTAGTCGACGTAGCGTTCGACGGAGTCGCGCAGCATGCCGAACAGGCCGAGGCTGCGGTCGGGTGCGGTGGCGGTGAGGAATTCGGCGCTGACCTGCCGGGCGATGGCCTCGTGGAATTCGTTCTTCGAGGTGAAGTAGTGGAACAGCAGGCCGCGGGAGATGCCGGCCTGCTTGGCGATGTCGTCGACGGAGATGTCTTCGAGCGCTCGTTCGGCGAGCATTTCGGCGCCCAGGGTGATCAGTTGTAGTCGGCGCTCGTCCGGGCTGAGCCGGACGCGCTTGGTCTCTCCTGAACTACTGGAACTCACATCGACATCCTACTGAACGTGATTCAATACTGTTGACTGCTGCTCAATAAGCATCTACGCTCGGGTACATGAGTCGCAAGGTTACAGACAAAGCTGTCGGCGACCGGTCCGTCCGCCGGGTCAAAACGATCATCATCGGCAGTGGGTTCTCCGGACTCGGTCTAGCGATCCGGCTGAGTCAGCAGGGCAGCAACGACTACCTGGTGCTGGAGCGCGGCCACGATGTCGGCGGCACCTGGCGGGACAACACCTACCCGGGCGCGGCCTGCGACGTCCCCTCACACCTGTACTCGTACTCGTTCGCGCTGAACCCGGATTGGTCGCGCTCTTTCTCCCGGCAGGGCGAAATCCAGCAGTACATCCGGGGTGTCGCGGAAAAGTACAACGTGCTGGACAAGCACATCTTCGACTGCGACGTGACCAGCGCGCGCTGGAACAACGACGACGCGCAGTGGGAGATCGAATCGTCCCGGGGCAGCTTCGTGGCCGACACCGTGGTCTCGGCGATCGGCGCGCTGTGTGAACCCGCGCTGCCGGATATCAAGGGCATCAACGACTTCCAGGGCGAGGTCTGTCACTCCGCGCGATGGAACCACGAACTCGACCTGACCGGCAAGCGGGTCGCGATCATCGGCACCGGCGCCTCGTCGATCCAGATCGTCCCGGAGATCGCGCCGAAGGTCGCGCACCTGGACGTCTACCAGCGCACGGCCCCGTGGCTGCTCCCCCGCATGGACCGCCCGTACACCAAGGCCGAGCGGCTGGCCTTCAAACACGTGCCCGGCTTCCAGCGCCTGTCCCGGGCCGCGATCTACGCCGCCCGCGAGACCCAGGTCGTCGGCCTGGCGAAGTTCCCCGCGCTGATGCAGGCGTTCGAGCTGATCGCCAGGGCCAAGCTGCAATACGAGGTGCGCGATCCGCAGCTGCGCGCCAAGGTCACCCCGAACTTCCGGATCGGCTGCAAGCGCATGCTGATCTCGAACAACTACTACCCCGCACTGAGCAGGGACAACGTGGATGTGGTGACCGATGGCATCGCCGAGGTCCGCGCCCACTCGATCGTCACCAAGGACGGCACCGAGCGCGAGATCGACGTCCTCATCGTGGCGACCGGCTTCCACGTCACCGATTCGCCCGCGTTCAACACCATCGTCGGCCGGGACGGGCGCACGCTCAGCGAGGTGTACGACGAGGTGGGCCAGCAGGGCTACAAAGGCGCGGCCACCGCGAACTTCCCGAACATGTTCACCCTGCTCGGCCCCAATGTCGGCCTCGGCCACACCTCGATGGTGTTCATGATCGAGTCGCAGCTCAACTACGTCGCCGACGCGCTGGCCACGATCGACCGGCTGAAGTTGCGCACGGTCGAGGTCCGCCGCGACGCGCAGCAGGAATACAACGTCGATCTGCAGAAGAAGCTCAGCCGGAGCGTCTGGCTCAACGGCGGCTGCGCCAGCTGGTATCTGGACAAGCACGGCAACAACACCACGCTGTGGCCCGATTTCACCTTCGAATTCCGTAGGCTGACCCGCAATTTCGACCTGTCCGCCTATGAAACGACCTCCGCCCGAGCCGACCTGAAAGTGGGAGCAGCACAGTGAGCAATGATGCTTACTTCAAAGGCAAAGTCTGTGTGATCACCGGTGCCGGTTCCGGCATCGGGCGCGCACTCGCCGAGAATCTCGCCAAGCGCGGCGCCAAGCTCGCGCTCTCCGATATCGACACCGACGGTCTCGCCGAGACCGTGGCCCGCTGCGAAAAGCTCGGCGCCGAGGTGAAATCCGATCGGATCAACGTCGCCGAGCGCGAAGCCGTCCTGCTCTACGCCGACGCCGTGAAGGCGCATTTCGGTGTGGTGCACCAGGTTTACAACAACGCGGGCATCGCCTACCACGGTGACGTGGTCAAGACCGAGTTCAAGGACTTCGATCGGGTCATGGACGTCGATTTCTGGGGCGTCGTGAACGGCACCAAAGCGTTCCTGCCGTTCCTGATCGAGTCCGGTGACGGCCATGTCGTGAACGTGTCCAGCCTGTTCGGTCTGATCGCGGTGCCGGGCCAAAGTGCCTACAACTCAGCGAAATTCGCGGTGCGCGGCTTCACCGAGGCACTGCGCCAAGAGATGCTGGTCGGCCGGCAGCCGGTCAAGGTCACCTGTGTGCATCCCGGCGGCATCAAGACCGCGGTCGCGCGCAACGCCGGCTACGCCGAGGGCATCGACGGCAAGCAGGCCGCCTCGATGTTCGATTCGAAGATGGCCATCCACACCCCGGAGATGGCCGCGCAGACCATCACCGAGGGCGTGCGCAAAGGCCACGGCCGGGTGCTGATCGGCTTCGAGGCCAAGCTGCTCGACTTGTTCGTGCGCGTCACCGCGTCCGGCTATCAACGCCTCGCGACCGTCGTAAACCGCCAGATCCTACCCTGATTCGAGAATCACCCATGCGGGATGTCAACCTTCCGCTGCCCGTCGCACGGACGCTGCTGTGGCCCATTTTTCGTGTCTCGATGAATGTCCGGACGCCGTGGCCACTGCAGCGTCTGCTGCTGGATGCGGGCGCGAAAGCCCAACTGGTGCCCGCGGGCACCACCGTGCACCGGCTGCGCCTGGGCGGTCGGCCGGCCGAAAAGCTCACGGCCACCGCGAATCCCACGGGCGCGGTGCTCTATCTGCACGGCGGCGGCTACACCATCGGCTCGCCGACCACGCATCGTTCCCTCGCCGCCCGGCTCGCTCATGAAACCGGTTGTGCGGTCTACGTTCTCGACTACCGGCTGGCCCCCGAGCATCCGTTCCCGGCCGCACTCGACGACGCCGAGGCCGCGTTCCTGGAGCTCGTGCAGAGCGCGGGCTACCGCCCGGATCAGATCGCGCTGTCCGGCGATTCGGCCGGTGGCGGCCTGTCGATGGCGACCGCGCAGCGTTTGATCGCGCGCCACGGGCACACCCCGGCCGCGCTGGGGCTGATCGCGCCGTGGACCGACCCCAATCAGATCCCCGAGCGCGCCGCCGACCTGGTGATCAACCGCCCGTGGTCACGCGCCTGCGCGGCCGCCTACCTCGGCGACGGCGATGCGAGTGATCCCGGTTACGCCCCGCTCACCGGTGAATTGACCGGACTGCCGCCGACCTACGTGCAGGTCGACGTCAGTGAGCTGCTGCACCCGCAATGCGTGGACCTGGTGGCCGCCTTGCGGACCGCGGGCGTGTCGGTCCGGTACACCGAAACCCGGAATCTGTGGCATGTCGCCCAGCTGCAGGCGGGGCTGGTCGCACCGGCCGCCGCGGTGCTGAGCGAGCTGGCCGGATTCCTGCGCGAAGCGATTCAACCTGCCGCACTGCGGGATTTAGGATAGCCACGAAGCGGATCCGCGCCGGGCAGTCACGCACGGGTCCGTTTCTGGTGGTCGACCTCACGGCCCTGACCCAGGTGTCGTAGATTACTGACGAGTAAACCCACGTGGAAGGGCACTGATGCGAGAGTTCGAAGTCCCGGCTTCCTACACCATCCCGGAAGACGCGAACAATTCCGACAACGTCTTCCGTCATGCCGAGCAGTCACCCGACGCGGTGCTGTTCAACAAGCCGGACGGCAACGGCGGCTGGCTGGATGTGCGGGCCGCGGAGTTCGCGACGGAGGTCACCGGTGTCGCCAAGGGCCTGATCGCCTCGGGTATCGAACTCGGCGACCGGGTCGCCATCATGGCGCCCACCCGCTACGAGTGGGCGCTGCTGGACTTCGCCATCTGGGCCGTCGGCGGCTGCACCGTCGCGATCTACGACAGCTCGGCGGCCGAGCAGGCCAAGTGGATCCTGCAGGACTCGGCCACCAAGCTGCTGATCGTCGACAGCGACAAGCACCGCGCCACCATCGACGAGATCGAGGCGGGTTCGCTGCCCGATCTGAAGGAGACCCTGCAGATCGACAAGGGCGCGGTCGAAGAGCTCACCGGCCGCGGCACCGACCTGGACGACCAGGTGGTGCACGACCGGCGCAAGCAGGTCAACGCGAACTCGCCCGCCACCCTGATCTACACCTCCGGCACCACCGGGCGGCCCAAGGGCGTCATGCTCTCGCACGCCAACCTGTACGCCGAGTCCCGCTCCGACCGGATCGCGCTCGCCAAGTTCATCCAGCCGGGCAAGAAGACGCTGATGTTCCTGCCGCTGGCGCACGTGTTCGCGCGCGCCGTCGCGCTGGTCGCGTTCGACGCCAAGGTGATCGTCGCGCACACCTCCGACTGGTCCACCCTGGTCGACCAGTTCGGCAGCTACAAGCCGCACTTCATCCTCTCGGTGCCGCGGGTGTTCGAGAAGGTGTTCAACGGCGCCAAGCAGAAGGCGCACGACGGCGGCAAGGGCAAGATCTTCGACGCGGCCGCCGAGACCGCCATCGCCTACAGCGAGGCGCTCGACAACGGCGGCGCCGGGCTGGTGCTCAAGCTCAAGCACGCGCTGTTCGACAAGCTCGTCTACAGCAAGTTGCGGGTCGCGCTCGGCGGCCAGTGCGACGCGGCGGTTTCCGGCGGCGGCCCGCTCGGCGCGCGCCTGGGCCACTTCTTCCGCGGCGTCGGCGTCACCATCTACGAGGGCTACGGGCTCACCGAGACCACCGCGGCCGTCACCGTGAACACGCCCGAGAAGATCCGGGTCGGCACGGTGGGCAGGCCGATCGAGGGCCACAGCGCCAAGATCGCCGAGGACGGCGAGCTGCTGCTGCGCGGCTCGGTCGTGTTCGACGGGTACTGGGGCAACGCCGAGGCCACCGAGGACGCCTTTGCGGACGGCTGGTTCAGGACCGGCGACCTCGGCGCCATCGACGCGGACGGTTTCATCACGATCACCGGCCGCAAGAAGGAACTCATCGTCACCGCGGGCGGCAAGAACGTCTCCCCCGCGCTGCTCGAGGATTCGCTGCGGGCGCACCCGCTGATCAGCCAGGTGATGGTGGTCGGTGACGGCCAGCCGTTCATCGGCGCGCTGATCACCCTCGATCCCGAGGCGCTGCCGGGCTGGCAGAAGAACCACAACGTGCCCGCGGACACCCCGATCGAAAAGCTCATCGAGAACCAGGAACTGGTCGCCGAGATCGACGCCGCGGTGGCCGAGACCAACAAGAAGGTCTCCCACGCCGAGCAGATCAAGAAGATCCGCATCCTGCCGGTGGACTGGACCCAGGAGACGGGCGAGCTGACCCCGAAGATGTCGCTCAAGCGAGCTGTCGTGATGAAGCAGTACGCGGACGACGTCGCGAAGATCTACAGCTAGTCCAGCACGCACAGCGGGGTCGGTGAGCAAGTTTCACCGGCCCCGCTCTGCTGTGTCACGACCGCCGCGACATGCCCGTTTCCAGAGATGTTCGGGGACTCGACGGTCACCGAAAATGGCGGCGGCAGGCGCGATTACGTGCGCGCCGCAGCTCGTGCCGCCTATTACACCGGCTTCTACACGGCCAGGCAGGGCGGTGCGCTGTACGCCGATCCGACAAAGGTGCCGACGACCACCGACGTGCCGCAGGACGCCCAGCTGGCTTCCTTCTTGACCAAGAAGCTCGGCGGCGGTGACGGCAAGACCCACGATGACCAGAACCTCACGCCGGAGTTGCTGACCGCCAAGCACACCGCCCTCGCGGCCGCGGCGGCGGCCAGGTTCCTCGCGGGCGACGGCACCGCGGGGCAGGGTCCTGCCGCGGGCGCGCCGGACGCCACCGATCCGGATTCCGACGATATGGACGCCGACGCCAGGCCTGATGCCGCGGCGCTGGCCGAACTCGCCCGCACCGGTCCGGCCGGGGACACCGTGCGGAATCGGATCGCCGCGAACAAGGCCGAGGCGGCGGCGGTCGACGCCGCCCGGGTGCTCGGCTGGCTCGCCTGAGCGATCCGGGTAGCGCTCGGCCGCCGTCAGCGAATGGTCATATTCTGTGGCCTGCCCGGCAGTACGCTCGAAATCATGGCCGATCTGCGACTGCGAGTGCTGGCTGGGATCGTCTCGGCGGGCGCGGCGCTAGGTGTCGCGGAACTGCTCGCGGCCTTTTTCGAGGCGCAGAGCGCGCCGCTCGCCGCGCTCGGCGGGACCGTCGTCGATCACACGCCCGACGGTGTGCGGGAGTGGGCGATCGACACCTTCGGCACCAACGACAAGACGGTGCTGTACCTCTGCATGGGTGTGGTCGCGGTGCTGGTCGCCGGGCTCGCGGGCGCACTCGAACGGACCGCGCGCCCAGCGGGTTCGGCGCTGCTGGCGGTCTTCGGTGTGCTGGCCGCGATCGCCGCCGTCGCGCGCACCAGCGCGTCCGGCGCGTTGCCGACCATCGTCGGGGTCGCGGTCGGCATCTACGCGCTGCGCCTGCTGACGGAACGGATCGAGACCGCCGCCTCCGCCCAGCAGGTGAGTGAAACGCCCAGCGCCGCAAGCAGACCCATCACCTCACCAGCGAACACACCGGTCGAGCCGCCGGAGGCGGCAGCGGCCCCGGAGCGGCGCCGAGTGCTGCAAGGCCTGGCGCTCGTCGGTGGCTTGGCCGTGCTCACCGGGGTCGGCGGGCGGCTGCTCGGCACGGGCCGCCGCGACGTGTCCGACGAGCGCGCGGCGGTCGAGTTACCGCAGCCGAGCGCGCCGGAGGCGCCGGTCGCCCCCGGCGTAGACCTGCGGGTGCCCGGACTGACCCCGTATCTCACCTCGAACAGCGACTTCTATCGCATCGACACCGCGTTGATCGTGCCGCAGGTGTCCAAGGACGACTGGTCGCTGCGCATCCACGGGATGGTGGATCGCGAAATCCGGCTCACCTGGGCCGATTTGGCGAATCGGCCCGCGGTGGAGCGCTTGGTGACGCTGGCGTGCGTGTCGAACCCGGTCGGCGGCGACCTGATCGGCAACGCGCGCTGGCTCGGCTACCGGCTGGACGAACTGCTGGCCGAGGCGGGTCCGCACCCCGACGCGGACATGGTGCTCTCGCACAGCACCGACGGCTGGACCGCGGGCACCCCGCTGTCCGTGCTCACCGACGGTCGCGACGCGTTGCTCGCGGTCGGCATGAACGGCGAACCGCTGCCCGTCGTGCACGGTTATCCCGCGCGGCTGGTGGTGCCCGGCCTCTACGGTTATGTCTCCGCCACCAAATGGGTCACCGAACTCGAGGTCACCCGTTTCGACCGCGCCACCGCGTACTGGACCCGCCGCGGGTGGTCGGCCCTCGGCCCGATCAAAACCGGCACCCGCATCGACACGCCGCGCCCGCGCAGCCGAATCAAGCAGGGCCGCATCGCCGTTGCCGGTGTCGCCTGGGCCCAGCATCGCGGCATCCGCGGCGTCGAAGTCCAAATCGACAACGGCCCTTGGCAACCCGCGCGTCTCGCCGAGGAGCAATCCGTCGACACCTGGCGCCAGTGGGTCTACGACTGGGACGCCACCCCCGGCACCCATACCCTGCGCGCCCGCGCCACCGACGCCACCGGCGAGACCCAGACCGCCGAGCGCCGCGACGTCGTCCCCGACGGCGCCACCGGCAACCCCACCGTCACGCTCCAGGTGAACTGATCCGGACAGCACGCTGCCCCGCAAGCAGATTCGCTTGCGGGGCAACGGGTTTCAGGCGAGCGATGCGGCCTCGCGGGGTTCGGCCGTCGGCTTGGGCGCGGCGCTGCGCCCGTGGCGGACGAAGAGCGCGGAAGCCACGAAGCCGATCAGCAGGATGCCGGCGGGGAGCAGGATGGATTGGCTCAGCGCGGTGCTGAAGCCGTCCTTGACGAACTCCGGGATGGGCCCCTGCCCCGCCCCGCCTTCGCCGACCTGGCCGCCGCCGAGCCCCTGGGCGGACATGCGGGCGGCGATGAGCGCGCTGATCGCCGCGCTGCCGAGCACCGATCCGACCTGCCGGGTGGTGTTGTAGACACCGGCGCCCGCACCGGCCAGCTGGACCGGCAGGTTGTGCGTGGCGGTCGAGGCCAGCGGCGCCCAGATGCAGGAGTTCGCGAAACCGGCGAACACCGCCGACACCACGATCCAGGCCAGCGACGAGTCCGGCTTCATCAGCGCGGCGAACCAGAACACCGACACCGAGTAGAGCGCGAACCCGAAGGCGGGCACGATCCGCGGGTGCAACCGGTCGGCGAATTTGCCGACGAACGGCGCACAGACGCCGGTGACGATCGCCATCGGCGCGAACACCAGCGCCGACTCGGTGGGCGATAGTTCGCGCACCGCCTGCAGATAGAAGTACCCGGGCACCATGAACGCGGTGACGGTCGCGCCCATCGCCGCGATGGCGATATTGGACAGCGAGAAGTTGCGATCGCGGAACAGGCTCAGCGGCAGCAACGGCTCACCGCGGCTGCGCGACTGGTTCACCAGGAACACCGCGAGCACCGCGAGACCGGCGGCGATCATCAGCCAGATGCGCAGCGACCAGTCGTAGGTGTTGCCCTCCTGGATGCCGAACACCAGCAGGAACAGGCCGACACCGCTGAGCAGCACACCGGGGAGGTCGAACTTGTGCTCGTGCGTCGGCAGCGCGGGCACCAGCCACATCGCCAGTGCGAAGGCGATCACGCCGATCGGGATGTTGACGAAGAAGATCCACTCCCAGCCTAGCCCGTCCACGAGCACGCCGCCGAGGATCGGCCCGACCAGCGTCGCGAGTCCGGCCACCCCGCCCCACAGGCCCATGGCGGCGCCGCGCTTGTCCGGCGGGAAGGTCCGGGTGATCACCGCCATGGTCTGCGGCGTCATCAGCGCGGCGCCGAGGCCCTGCACCGCCCGCGCGGCGATCAGCATCTCGATGCTGCCGGACAGTCCGCACCAGGCCGAGGCGACGGTGAAGATCGCGAGACCGAGCAGGTAGATGTTCTTGGGGCCGAAGCGATCACCGAGCCGGCCGGTGACCAGCAGCGGCACCGCGTAGGCGAGCAGGTAGGCGCTGGTCACCCAGATCACCTTGGAGATGTCGGCGTGCAGATCGGTCATGATCGCCGGATTGGCGACCGCGACGATCGTCATGTCCAGCAGGATCATGAAGAAGCCGACGACCAGCGCGGTCAGCGCCAGCCACGGATTACGTTGAGTGGTCATGGGATTCGAAGTTCCTGTCGTGCGAGGTTCCCGATCGGGCGGGAACCGGAGTTCGGTGCGGCCCGCGGCCGGCCTCAAGGCGGTGGCGAACCGACCGCGCCGCGCCGGGTCGGAGGCAACTGGGCCTCGTCGCCGGACGACCAGAGGTGATGGTGCTGGTGGTCGGCCTCGCGCGCGCCGGTATGCGCGTCGAAGGTCTCCCATTCCAGTGCGCCACTTGCCAATTCGTCGAGAAAGCGGTTCACCCACTCGATCTCGGCGCCGAGCATGGCGTGCAGATACGGCAGGGTGACGGTGTAGCGCCGGGGCACGCGACGTTCGTCGGCCCAGGTGATCATCGTCGCGACATCGGCGCGATCGGCCTCCAGATGGCCGACCCGCTCACGCAGCAGCGCGAGCACGTCGTCCTTGGGCAGATTGTGCGCCTCGGCCAGCGCGACCGGGAACATCGGATATTCCGGCGCCGGGTACCGCACGATCTCGGCGATCCTGGCGCGCAACGCCGTTCGGCCGCCCTCGGTGATCCGGTAGGTGGTGCGTTCGGGCCGGTTACCTTCCCGATCGACGCCTTCGGACTGCACCATGTGCTGCTCGGCCAGCCGCGCCACCGTGTGATACAGCGAGCCGGGCCGCACCTTGACCAGCACGTCTTCCCGGCGCGCGATCAGCAGCTGATACATCTCGTACGGATGCATGGGCCGCTCCTCGAGCAGCGCCAGCACGGCGATCCCCAGCGGCGTCACCGCCGGACGCGCCTGCTGCCCCATGTCCTTCGCCTTCCCGTCGAACGCTCACGGCGTCTCCGCCGGAACCAGGAGCGCTATGCCCCGTTTCGTATATTCCACGTGGAATATACGGCGCGGAACAAACCGGCCGCAAGGTGCCCGGCACGGCGAAATTCGTGATCGCAGGCACAACCGATCCGCGCCGAGGCTCGAATCAGCAGCTCAGCGCGGTGCGCGACAGGTCAGTTCGCGGCGCGCACACTCAGATCGGGAGCGGCGGGCACCGCGTCGGTCCGGCGCAACCGGCCGGTCCCCGGCGTACTCGCCCAGACGACGAAAGCGAGCAAGCCGTCCAGCACCATGGCCAGCACCGCCACCAGCAGCGCGCCGACCAGGACGCGGTCGTACCGGTACAGGCTGATGCCGTCGAAGATGTAGCGGCCGAGCCCGCCCAGGTTGACATAGGCCGCGATGGTCGCGGTGGCGACCACCTGCAGCGTCGCGCCGCGCAGGCCGGTGAGCAGGATGGGCAGCGCGTTGGGCACCTCGACCCGGAACAGGATCTGCCGCTCGGTCATGCCCATCGCCCGGGACGCGTCCACCACGTCGGCGGGCACATTGGCGATGCCCGCGTAGGCGCCGGCCAGCAGCGGCGGAATGCCCACGGTGATCAGGGCGAGCAGCGGCGGGATCAGGCCGAGGCCGAGCAGCAGCACCAGAAAGGTGAGCAGGCCCAGGGTCGGCAGCGCGCGCATGGCGTTGGCGAAGCCGACGAGCAGCGCGGAGCCGCGCCCGGTGTGCCCGATCACCAGGCCGAGCGGGAGCGCGATCGCCGCGGACAACGCGATGGTGAGGAAGCTGTACCAGAGATGTTGCGCGATACGGGTTTCGATGCCCGCGGGCCCGCTCCAGTTCGCACCGTCGGTGAAGTAGTGCCACGCGTCGAGAAAAAGGTTCACGAGCCTGCGCCTTTCGCCGTCACGAGCGCCGGCCTTTCGCCTGCGCGGTCCGGACGTCGGCCCGCACCCACGGCGTCGACCAGCGGCCGAGCACGTAGATCAGGCGGTCGAAGATCAAGGCCAGCGCCAGGATCACGATGATGCCCGCGACGATCTCGTCGGGGTAGTCACGCTGGTAGCCCTGCGTGAACAGTTTGCCGACGCCGCCGACGCCGATCAGCGCGCCCACCGACACCATCGCGATATTGGTCACCACGACGACCCGCAAGCTGGACACGAAAACCGGGATGGCCAACGGCATGTCGACGGTCAGCGTGCGCCGCAGCGAACTGAACCCGACCGCGTCGGCGGCGTCGACCACGTCGGCGGGCACCGAATCCAGTGCCGCAGGCACGGCGATCACGAGCAGCGCGGTCGAGTACATGGTCAGTGCGATGATCACGTTCAACGGGTCGATCGTGGAGATCCCGACCAGCGGCGGGATGATCACGAACAGCGCCAGCGACGGAATCGTGTACGCCAGGCTGGCCACGGTCACCGTCACCCGGCGCAGCCAGGTCACCCGCCGCACCAACGCGCCCACCGGAATCGCGATCACCAGGCCGAGCAGCAGGGGCACCAGCGCCAAGTAGAGATGGGTCTTGGTGAACCCCCAGATCTCGGCGAAGTTGTCGATCAGATATCGCACGCAGGCCTCCCGCGGGTCACCGCGCTTCTTCCTGTTCGAAGAAGTGCCGGTTGCGTTCGGCGTCCTCGGTGGCGCGCTGGCCGGCCAGCTGTTGCAGCACCTCGGTGGCGAGCACGCCGCCGCGCACCGCACCCGCCTCGTCCACGGCCACCCCGACACCGGAGGGCGAGGAGATGGCGGCGTCCAGCGCCTGGCGCAGGTCGCCGGTCGGCGTGAACAGCGAACCGCCCGCGGAGGTGCTGTCCGCCAAGGCATGTCCGGCGCGTACCGACTCCACGCCGGTGACATCGATCCAGCCCGCGGGCTTGCGCTGCGCGTCGACGATCAGCACCCAGTCCCCGCGATCCAACCGCAGGGCGGGCACCTCCGCGGCGGTCGCGGTCCGAACCTCGTGCAGCGGAACCTCTTTCGCCGTGCGGAAGGACAGGCCGCGATAGCCGCGGTCCCGGCCGACGAAATCGGCGACGAAATCGGTCGCGGGCTGGGCGAGTACGTGATCCGGCGGATCGTACTGTTGCAGCACCCCGCCGCGGCCGAAGACCGCGACCCGGTCACCGAGGGTGATCGCCTCATCGATGTCGTGGGTGACGAACACGATGGTCTTCCGCAATTCGGCTTGCAGCCTTTGCATTTCGATCTGCAACTCGGCCCGTACCACCGGATCGACGGCGCTGAACGGCTCGTCCATCAGCAGCACCGGCGGGTCGGCGGCCAGCGCCCGGGCCACCCCGATCCGCTGCTGCTGCCCGCCGGACAGCTGGGCCGGATACCGGCCCGCCAGCGAGCGATCCAGGCCGACCCGGTCCAGCACCTCCAACGCCGCGGCCCGGGCCGCCTTACGCGAATCACCGCGCAGCACCGGCACGGTCGCGACGTTGTCCACGACCGTGCGGTGCGGCAGCAGCCCGCCGCTCTGGATCACATAGCCGATACCGAGCCGCAGCTTTACCGGGTCGACCTGCGAAATATCTTGTCCGGCAATGGTGATCGTGCCCGAACTGGGCGTGATCATCCGGTTGATCATCCGCATCGACGTGGTCTTGCCACAGCCGGACGGGCCGACGAACACGGTGAACGAACCGGACTCGATGCGCAGATCGAGGTCGGTGACGGCGTGCGTGCCGTCTGGATAGGTCTTGCTGATACCGCGGAACTCGATATCGGACAACGTGTTACCTCTTATCCGGCCGGCGTGTTCAGCCCCTGGGCCGCCACCCAGGCCACGGCCGCGGCCTTCGGTTCGGTCTTGGCGGTACCGGAGACCGCCTCGTTCAGCTTGATCAGTTCCGCGGTGGTCAGTTTCGCCGAGGCGGCGTTCAACGCGGCGAGCGCCTTGTCCGTCTTCTTCGCCGCGTTGAACAGCGGAACCACGTTCTGCGCCGGGAAGTTGTGCTTCGGATCCTCCAGCACCACCAGGTTGTTCTGCGTGATGGCGGGTGAGGTGGTGAAGATGTCGGCGGCGGTCACCTGGCCCTCGACCAGCGCGCGCACGGTCGCGGGGCCACCGCCGTCGGCGATCGGCACGAAGTTGTTCGCGGCGATGTCGAGGTTGTAGTTCTTCTTCAAGCCGGGCAGCCCGCCCGCCCGCTCCTGGAATTCCGCGGGCGCACCGAATTTCACCTCGGCCGAGTGCGCGGCCAGATCCGCGATGGAGCGCAGATTCCAGCGCTCGGCGGTCGCCTTGGTCACCACCACGGCGTCGGAATCCTCGCCGGGCGCGGGGGTGCCGACCGCGAGTTCGCTGCCGAGCGCCGCGGTGAGCGCGCTGTTCACGTCCGCGGCGCTGGTCGCGGTGGCGTTCTTGTCCAGGTACTGCAGCAGGTTGCCGTTGTACTCCGGGATCACCGAGATCGCGCACTGGCGCACGGCCGGCACGTAGGCCTCCCGGCTGCCGATGTTCAGTTTGGTGTCGACCTTGAAGCCGTTGACGCGCAACACCTCCGCGTAGATTTCCGCGACCGTCTCCGACTCCGGGAAGTTCGCGGAACCGACGACGAGCCCGTCGCCGGCGCAGTCGCCCTTGCTCGCCAGTGGATCGGAGTTGCCGCAGGCGGACAGGATCATGGCGACGGCCAACGCGGCGGCGGCGAAGATGAACCGGGTGGCGCGCAGCGCCAGCCGCAGCGCCGACCGACCGTGCCGCGCGGCATCGGGGGTGATCGAGGTGTTCACTGGAGTCCTTCCGGCATGACGAGCAATGCGAGGTCCCGGCGCAACCGAGCCACCGGTACATTCTGGGTGTCCATACTGCCCGCTTCAGGGTGTTCCTGTTGGCTCTGTCGATCTCTCGGAGAGTTGGTGTCGCCGGATGATGCTGGCCGCGTCGCTGCGGATGCTGGCTCGAATAGTGCTCGTCGCGACCGCCGTAACGGCTGTGTCCTGCGGTAACGATGACCAGGGCGCGCGGATCACGGTCGGCGCGGGCGACGCTGTCGAGTCGGTGGTGCTGGCCGAAATCTACGCGGGCGCGCTGGCGCGCACCGGCGCGCGAACCACGGTCGAGGCCGGGTTGGGCGAGCGCCCGGACTATCTGGCCGCGCTCGACGCCGGCCGGATCACCGTGCTGGGCGAGCACAGCGGCGCGCTGCTGACCCATCTCGACGCGCACGCCCCCGAACGCACGCCGAAGAACGTCGCCGACGCACTGAGCAAGTCGTTGCCCGAGGGGCTGGTGGTCTCCGATATCGCCGACGGCACCGACCTGCGCGCGCGGGTGCTGCTCACCACCGAGGCGGCCGCGCACGACGCCGTGCGGTCCGTCCGCGATCTCGGCCCGAGCTGCGGCGCCCGCACCGCGGGGGTGGCACCCGCCGCGGGCCTGCTGAGCGCGCCGCCCGCCGCGAACACGGTGACCGGCTGCGCCTTCGCCGCGACCATCCCGTTCCCTGACCTGGCCGCGCTGCGAAAAGCCCTGCTGGACGGGCAGATCCAAGCCGGGCTGCTGCTCGGGCCGCCCGCCGCGGGCGCAGGCTCGACCGACGGGCTGACCATCCTGTCCGACGACGACTACGCCGTACGCGCCGAGAACGTGCTGCCCCTGTTCCGCAAGGGCACGCTCGACCAAGCTCAGATCAAGAAGCTGAATTACGTTGCGGGCGAACTCACCACCGAAGACCTCACCGAGCTGATCCGCCGCGTCCGCGACGAGCATCGCGACCCCGCCGACGTGGCGCGGGCCTGGCTGGACGACCACGCGCTGTGAATTCGTCCGCGGCAGCGCGGTTGCGGATAACGTCTGATCGGTGAGTATCAGGTTCATCGGCGGCTATGTGGCGATCGTGGCGTTGCTGCTCTACGTCTGGTCCACCCTGCCCGACAAGAATCCGCTGTTCGCGGTGGCGCTGCTGGTCGCGCTCGGCGCGATGATCGCGCTGAACCTCTGGATCCGGATCTCCGCGCGCCGCCAGGAGCAGGCGCGCAAGGCGGCGCGCGCCGGCCGGAATCCGGTACCGTCCGGCGAATAGCCCGAGCAACTTTTCGGCCACACACAGCAGAACGCCCCGTTCGCCGTTGAACGAGGCGTTCTTTTATCTGTGACAGCTACTGCTACGCAACACCTTCGGCGCGCGCGGCGGCCGCGACGGCCTCGGCGACGGCCGGGGCGACCCGCGGGTCGAGCGGGCTCGGCACGATCTTGTCCGGGCCCAGCTCGTCGGCGACGACGCTGAGGATCGCGTCGGCGGCGGCGATCTTCATGCCCTCGGTGATCCGGCGGGCGCCTGCGTCCAGTGCGCCCTTGAAGACACCCGGGAACGCCAGCACGTTGTTGATCTGGTTCGGGAAATCGCTGCGGCCGGTGGCCACGATCGCGGCGTACTTGCGCGCGACCTCGGGGTGGATCTCCGGGTCCGGGTTGGACATGGCGAACACGATCGACTCCGGCGCCATCGAGGCGATGAGCTCCTCGGCGATCAGGCCGGCGGACAGACCCAGGAACACGTCGGCGCCGTTGAGCGCTTCGGCGGCACCGCCGTTGAGGCCGCGCGGGTTGGTGCGGGTGGCCAGCTCGGCCTTCACCTCGTTGAGGTCGGTGCGCTCGCGGCTGACGATGCCCTTCGAGTCGAGCACGGTCACGTCCCGCACCCCCGCGGCGAGCAGGATGTTCGTGCAGGCGACACCGGCCGCGCCCGCGCCGGACACCACGACCTTCAGGTCCTCGATGCCGCGACCCTGCACCTTGGCCGCACCGTTGAGGGCGGCGAGCACCACGATGGCGGTGCCGTGCTGGTCGTCGTGCATGACCGGGCAGTCCAGCGCCTCGATGACGCGCTTCTCGATCTCGAAGCAGCGCGGCGCCGAGATGTCTTCCAGGTTCACCGCGCCGAAGCTCGGGCGCAGCTTCACCAGCAGGTCGACGATCTCGTCGACGTCCTTGGTGTCCACCACGATCGGGATCGAGTTCAGGCCCGCGAACTTCTTGAACAGCGCCGCCTTGCCCTCCATCACCGGCAGCGAGGCGCGCGGGCCGATATCGCCGAGGCCGAGCACCGCGGTGCCGTCGCTGACCACGACGACCAGCCGCTCGGTCCAGGTGTAGCGCTTGGACAGTTCCTCGTCCTGCGCGATGGCCCGGCTCACCTGGGCGACACCCGGGGTGTACGCGATCGAAAGGTCGCGCTGGGTTTCCAACGGCGAGCTGAGTTCCACCGAGAGCTTGCCGCCAAGGTGTCCCGCGAAAATCTCGTCGTGCGTAATAGCGGAAAGGCTCGCTGCGTCGTCTGCGCGGGGGGCCGTGGTGGCATTCGGTGCGTCAGTCACAGGTGACACGATTTCACTCCTGCTCGGATCGGACAAACCGGTGGACGGTTACCGCCGGGTATATAGGTATTAGGGATTCATTTCGCTCATCGAGTGCGCTGACCGGTACGTTTCGCGGCGATCGGCGAGTCACGAAAACTCGTTGCCGATTTCGCTGACGTGGCGCGGCACTGATCCGCGGAGCGAGAGCCGGACGGGTGGGTCCGGACAGAACATGCGGCGTGATCCTCGGGTCACGACGGTGCGTCGCGAGGCGGAGATCTCCGTAATCCCAGTACCCGGCGGTGGCTTGGGTAAGGAATCCGACACATTCTGCCAGCATGATCCGCGACTTGCCAAACCGGTCGGGTCTGCGTCGTGTCGCGCGCCTGTCTCCAGGCTAGCGGCCCGGAATTACCGAGCCGTAAGCGAAAACTCGCACCTCCCCGCGCCCGACCGGTGAGTTGTCCCAACCCGGCCGAGCCGAGTGGTGTGAGCGCGCCAGTGCAGACACCTACGCGCCGCGCCCGTGCGGTGCTGACCACAGCGTGTGCGGTGCTGGCCTCAGCGGGAGGCGCCGGCCACAGGGGGCGAGGCCGGCTGCAGCTGTGGTGCTGATTCCATCGCGCCGGGGCCGGCCGCAGGTCTGGCACTGGCTGCAGCGGGAGGTGTTGCTGCGGCGAAGGCCTCAGCGAGACGGTGTCGTCAGCTTTGCTGCGACCGGTGGGGACTCGGGCTCGGGGACGATCTCCGGGGCATCCGGAATGGCCGCCGAGCGGGCGGTGAGCATGCCGGGCTCGCGGGGGTGGGCCAGGACCATGCCGTCGTCCTGGGTGCTGATGACGGCGACGTTCCGTTTGCCCCAGGCGAGGGACTCGCGCGCGGCGGGTACGGGGACGGGCTCAGGGGCGGTGGACGGCACAGACCCGTGTGCCGTGGACAACACGGGCTGGTGGGCGTGGGGGCGGACCCACACTGCGTCCAGTCCGCCCGAGGTCAGCCGCACGCGCCAGTCCGCCTCGGCCTCGGGATGGTCTGTGCGACGGTGCATACCGCGGGTTTCGGTGCGGGCGAGGGCGCTGTATTTGGTCCAGCGCGCGACGGCGAGCAGGGCTGCTGCCTGCCGGGCGCGCAGCCGGTCGAGGCCGGTGCCGCCGAGGTCGAATTCGGCGCCGGGCCACATCGAATCGAGTTCGCCGATGCTGTCGCGCAGGCTGCCCGCGCTACGCCAGTAGCTGCGTCGCAGCGGCAGCGTGTGCTCCTGGACGAGGCCGACGACCGCGCGCGGATCGATCCGTGCCACGGCGTTCAGCCCGGCGCCCGGCACTTCGCGGACCGGTGCGTCGCGTTCGGCCGTGCGCGCGTACGCGGCCGCGCCCGCACCAGCCCACACGCCGGAGGCGATGGCCCACGCGCCGCCCTGCCCGCCGAAGCCGCTCACCGCACCGGTGATCGGTTCCCGCGTGGTCACGTCCCCTGCGGCGAACAGTCCGTCGACCGTGGTCGCGCAGTCGCGACCGGCGATCCGCAGCCCGCCGGTGCCGCGCACGGTGCCCTCCAGCACGGCCCGCAGCGGCACCCGTCCGGCGTGATCGACCAGGCCCAGTTTCGCGAGCCCGCCGCGCAGCAGCGCGGGCACCTCGTCGAGCGCCGCGAACACCCGCCTGCCGTCGGCGATCGCGGCGAAGGCCGCGGCGCGATGGCCCTCCAGGACCGCCCCCGACTCGTCGTAGTAGGTGGCGAAATGCAGTGCGAGGCCACCGGAATGCACCGCCCCGGCGGGCGACGGCACCTGCCGCGCGGGCGCCAGACCGTACGCGCTGGAGAACTCCATGCCGGAGAGTTCGGCCCCCGCCTCCGCCGCGAACAGCAGGCCGTCGCCGGTGTCGACGTCGGTACCCGCGCCGCCGGACAGGAACGCGCAGCCGCCGGTGGCCACCACCACGGCGCCGGCGCGGACGGTCCACGTCCGGTATCGATCGAGCTGTTGCACGCCGACCGCGCCCGCGACCCGGCCGTCCCGGTCGACGAGCAGTTGCAGCGCCGGATGGTGATCGAGCACGCGCACGCCCGCGGCGAGCACGCTGCGCCGCATCCGGCGCAGATAACTCGCACCGTCCAGGTAGACCCGCAGCGCGGAGCCGGGGTCCGGGCCGGGAAAGCGATATCCCCAACCGGCCAATTGCTCGACGCGGTGATGCGTCTCGTCCAGCACCCGGTGCATCCACGCCGGGTCGCCGAGCCCGCCGCCGTGGGCGTAGCCGCGCTCGACGGCTTCGTCGCGGGCCGGTCCGGGCGGAATGTTCCACAGTGAGGTGGTGCCGTGCGCGGTCGGTCCGCTGGTGCCGCATCGCGCTTTGTCGGCGAGTACTACGCGCGCGCCGTTCGCCGCGGCGGAGACGGCGGCCCAGGTTCCGGCGGGACCTCCACCCAGAACCAGTACGTCCGTCTCGAGTTGCGTCACAATGAGAAATATTCGGCCACAATTCACGAAGCCGCAACCATTACCGCAATTTCAACTCCACCATTGTGTCCAAAGCAGCAATCCGGCCGCAACGAAAACAACCGCTGATCCAGAAAATGCGGCAAAACCCCGACGCTTATCCGAATAAATTTGCGCCGCAAGGGCAATCACCGTCGCCGCCACATGCCACGTGACCGATTCGGCGCCGGGGCCGGGAAAGTCGCGCCGCGCCGCGATGACCGCGGTGCCGACGACGACGAGCATCAGTGCGAAGGTGCCCGCGGCCACGAGGCCGCTGAGCCCGCGCCACACCTTCACGAGGCGATCACCGGCACGCCGGTGGCCTTGCCGACGATCAGCTCGAGCTGCTCGGGATCGGTGGTGAACGCACCGAGCCGGATGGTCTTGTTCGCGCCGTGATAGTCCGACGAGCCCGTGGTCAACAGGCCGAGTTCGGCGGCGAGGTCGCCGAGGATCGCCCGGTCGGCGGCCGAATGATCGATGTGGTCCACCTCGAGCCCGCCGAGCCCGAGCGGGGCGAGTTCCCGGATGGCGTCCAGCGCCAGCATCCGGCCGCGCTTGCGGGCTCGCGCGTGCGCGAGCACGCTGACCCCGCCCGCGGCGGCGATCATCTCGACCGCCCGGGCCAACGGCGTGTCGGCCTTCTCGGCGTAGTAGGGACCGTGCGGCGCGAGCAGTTCCTCGAACGCCGCGTCCACGCTGGGCACCACGCCCGCCGCGACCAGTGCCCGGGCCAGATGCGGGCGACCCGCCGACGGACCCGCCGAGGCGAGCACCGCGTCGGGATCAATCGGCAAACCATCGGCAACCATGCGCTCGGCCATCGCGCGCACCCGCTCGACCCGTTCGCCGCGTAACCGTTCGCGTTCCTCGGCGAAACAGCGGTCCGCCGGATCGAACAGGTAGGCCAGCAGGTGCACCGGCACCGGCCAGCCGTCCTCGCCGAGCCCGATGCACGACATCTCCATGCCCCGCACCAGCGTGAGCCCCTTCGGTAGTGCGTCGACCGCTTCGGCCCAGCCCGCCGTGGTGTCGTGGTCGGTGATCGCGAGAACGTCCAAGCCGGCGGCGGCCGCGTTCCGGACCAGTTCGGCCGGAGAGTCGGTGCCGTCGGACGCGGTCGAATGGGTATGCAGGTCGATGCGCACGCCCTCCAGTCTTACAGTGCCGCCGACCGGCCCCGCACGCCGCAGGCGACGTAGCATCGCCGATGTGCCGTCCATTCCGCCGCTTCCGTCCTTCCGCGGTACCGGTCGCGCGGAACGCAAGCTGCCGCGCATCCCGATTCCGACCGCGCGGGCCATCGTCGACTGCGGCGTCTATGTCGAAGGCCGCCGGTTGCCCGGCCGATTCACCCATCGAGACGCGCTGGCCGAGGTGCGCAACCGCGGCGCGGGTTTCGTCTGGGTGGGCCTGCGCGATCCGGACGAGGCCCAGATGGCCGATATCGCACATGCTTTCGGGCTGCACGCGCTGGCCGCCGAGGACGCGGTCTCGGCGCATCAACGCCCGAAACTGGAACGCTACGACGACACCCTGATCCTGGTGATGCGCACGGTCGCCTACGTCGAGCACGAATTGCACAGCGTCAGCGAGATCGTGGAGACCGGCGAGATCATGGTCTTCGTCGCGCCCGACTTCGTGGTGACGGTCCGGCACGGCGAACATTCCGAACTCGCCACGCTGCGAAGGGAACTGGAGGCCGATCCGGCCAAGCTGATGCTGGGCACCGGCGCGGTGCTGCACGCGATCGCCGACCACGTGGTGGATTCGTATATCGAGGTGACGCAATCGATCGAGCTCGATATCGACGCGATGGAAGAAGAGGTCTTCACACCGGGTAATCGGGTCGCGATCGAATCGATCTACCAGCTCAAGCGGGAGGTGGTCGAGCTACGCCGGGCGGTGAACCCGCTCGCGATCCCGCTGCAGTTGCTCGGGCACAAGCCGGAGATCCCGCTGCCCAAGGAGATTCGGCGCTACATGCGCGATGTGGCCGACCACCACGCCGGGGTGGCCGAGCGGATCACCGATTTCGACGAGGCGCTCAGCGCGCTGATCAGTGCGGCGCTGGCGAAGGTCGGCGTGCAGCAGAACACCGACATGCGCAAGATTTCGGCCTGGGTCGCGATCGCGGCGGTGCCGACGATGATCGCGGGCATCTACGGCATGAACTTCACGCATATGCCCGGACTGGAAGCGAGCTGGGGCTTCTGGCTCGTCATCGTGGTCACGCTGGGCATCTGCGGCGGGCTCTACCTCACCTTCCACCGCAACAACTGGCTCTGAGGACGGACCGCGCGGCGGCTAGAGGCTCGCCGCGCCGCGGCCGGGGTCGCGCACATCGATACTCGCCTCGGCCCACGCCTCGCGCAGCGCCTGTGCGCCACGCACGCGCACCCAGGCCGCCTCGGTGGCGGTCACCGGCGTCACCGCGAAATAGCGAACCGGCTCCGCGGGCTCGGGCAGCACCACCTCGGGAATCCCGCTGTCGCCCAGCAGAACCGCAGTGAACGGCGCGTTGTGCCACATCGGTTCGCCCAGGTCCATCAGCGCGTCCGCTTGCAGCACAACGCCTTCCACCGCGGGCGCGGCGGCGAGCACGCCGAGCGTCTTGGCCAGGCCCGAGGCGGCCCCGGTACCCGCCCGCAAGGTGAGCACCAGTTCGGCCCGGGGCCCGCGCACCGGATCGGCAAGCAGCGCAGCGGGATCGGTCATCGGATGCCGCGACCCGCCGACCGTCGCGTAATGCACCACATCGTCGCCGACGATCCGCAGGATCTCGATCGGCTCCAACCCCAGGAAGGTCACCGACGCCGAATCGACGCCGGTCGCCGCCACACCGAAATGGTCCAGCACACCGGTGCGGACCGTCTCCACCACACCCATGCGTCAGATGGCCAGCCGCGCCAGCATGTCGCGCGCCTGCTCGGCCGACTTCGGGTCGCACAGCACGTCGTAGCGCCCGGCCACCAATTGCATGGTGGAGGCGAAGTCGCGCTGCCCCTTGGTCGCCGCGTACGGGATCGAGGTGGAGATGACACCGAAGATGATGCCGCCGACCAGACCGACCAGCAGCGGGCCGAACGCACCGTTGGTGGTGAACAGGCTCAGCAGCAGACCGAGGAACAGGCCGAGCCAGGCTCCGCTCACCACACCCCCGCCGATGACCTTGCCCCAGGTCAGCCGGTAGAGCACCCGCTCGACCTGCATCAGATCGACGCCGACGATGGTTACGTCCTGCACCGGGAACTGCCCGTCGGCGAGGAAATCGACCGCCTTCTGGGCCTCGGCATAGGTGGGATAGGAGCCGACCGGCCAGCCGGACGGCGGCGTCGGCAGGCCCTGCCGTCCGCGATTCGAGTTCCCCAAGGGATTCGTCATGTCTCTATTCTGCTATTCCGCCCGGTTTCCGGGTGGACTGAAACGCGTGGTCCGTGTCATTGCCGCGGCCCGGCCCTTGTCGGCGATCACCCGGGCCATCTTCGCGCTCGCCTCATCGATCATCTCGTCGCCGAGCATGACCGCGCCGCGGGCGCCGCCCTCGGCGGAGGTGTGATAGGCGTACGCGTCCAGGATCAGTTCGGCCCGGTCGTAATCGGATTGGCGCGGGCTGAAGATCTCGTTGGCCGCCGCGATCTGCCCGGGGTGCAGCACCCACTTGCCGTCGAACCCGAGCGCCGCGGTCCGTCCGGCGGCCCGCCGGAATCCGTCCACGTCGCGGATCTGCAGGTAGGGGCCGTCGATCGCCTGCAACCCGTGCGCGCGGGCGGTGAGCAGGATGGTCATCAGGATGTGGTGGTAGGCGTCGCCGGTGTCGTAGCCCTCCGGCTGCTCGCCGACCACCAGGGTGCGCATGTTGAGGCTGGCCATGAAGTCGGCGGGACCGAACACCAGCGCCTGCACCCGCGGGCTCGCGGTGGCGATCGCGTCGATATTGCGCAGGCCGAGCGCGTTCTCCAGCTGCGGCTCGATGCCGATCCGGCCCTCTTCCAGGCC
This sequence comes from Nocardia vulneris, assembly GCF_001613425.1. Lineage (GTDB taxonomy): Bacteria > Actinomycetota > Actinomycetes > Mycobacteriales > Mycobacteriaceae > Nocardia > Nocardia vulneris. The sequence goes on from NZ_BDCI01000021.1 coordinate 71,852, forward strand.
GCACACCTTTTCCAGCTGGGTGAGCAGCAGATCGAGGGCGCGGACCTGACCGGCGTCGGTCACCTTGGGCAGCAGGATGGCGTCCAGGTGCGCGCCCGCCCCCTCGACCACCGTGATCACGTCCGCGTAGGTCCACGAAGTCGTCCAGTCGTTGACCCGGACCACGCGCAGTTGCGCGCCCCAGTCGGAATCGTTGAGCGCCGCCACGATATTCGCGCGCGCCTCGGCCTTGGCGGCGGGCGCGACGGCATCCTCCAGATCGAGGAACACCTCGTCGACGGGCAGCCCCTTGGCCTTGTCGATCATCTTCTTGCTGCTGCCGGGACAGGCGAGCACCGAGCGGCGCGGCTTCAAGATCACTCCCATCGATCGTGGCGCGGGTACGTCACCCGGCCGCGAACCTCTAGCCTGGCAGGCATGGCAGCTACCAGGGTGTACGTCGCCAGGCTGGCCGGCCTGGTGGTGTTGGGGCCGGACGGCGAGTCTATCGGCCGGGTCCGCGACGTCGTCGTGGCCATCCGCTACGACCGCCAGCAGCCCCGGGTGCACGGCCTCGTCGTCGAATTACCCACCCGGCGCCGCATTTTCGTGCCCATGCTGCGGGTCACCGCGATCGAGCCGGGAGTGGTCACGCTCAATACCGGCACGGTGAGCCTGCGCCGGTTCAATCAACGGCCGGGCGAGTTGCTCGCCCTCGCGCAGATCGTGGATTCGTCGGTGCGCGTGGAAGATCCCGACCTGCCCGACCTGGCGGGGGTGGACGTCTTCGTGGTCGATCTCGGCATCGAACTGACCCGCACCAGGGACTGGCGGGTGAACCGGGTCGCGGTGCGCGGGCATCGCAGGCTCGGCCGCCGCCGGACCGTGCACGTGGTGGACTGGATCCATGTCGCCGGGCTGACGCCCTACGAGATCGGCAGGCCGGGCCAGGACGTCACGCAGCTGCTGGAGCAGTTCGAGGGCATGCGGCCCGCCGACGTCGCGCACCTGCTGCGCGAACTGCCGGAGAAGCGACGGCTGGAGGTGGCCGTCGCGCTGGACGACGAACGCCTCGCCGATGTCGTGCAGGAGCTCCCCGACGACGAACAGGTCGCGCTGCTCGGCCGGCTGGAGGTGCGCCGGGCGGCCGACGTGCTGGAGGCGATGGACCCCGACGACGCGGCCGACCTGCTGGGCGAGCTGCCCGTCGGCGAGGCCGAATCGCTGCTGGCACTGATGGACCCGGAGGAGTCCGAACCGGTCCGCCGGCTGCTCGAGCATTCCCCGTACAGCGCGGGCGGTCTGATGACGCCCAAGCCGGTGATCCTGACCCCGTCCACCACGGTCGCCGAGGCGCTGGCCCGGGTGCGCAACCCGGACCTGACGCCCGCACTGGCCTCGATGGTGTTCGTGGTCCGCCCGCCGACCGCCACGCCGACGGGAAGATATCTGGGTTCGGTGCATATCCAGCAGCTGCTGCGGGAACCCCCGGCGCATCTGATCGGCGGCATCCTCGACGCCGACCTGGCTCCGCTGCGGCCCGACGTCCCGCTGACCGCGGTGACCCGCTACTTCGCGACCTACAACCTGGTCTGCGGGCCGGTGGTGGACGACGAGAACCATCTGCTCGGCGCGGTCAGCGTCGACGACGTGCTGGACCATCTGCTACCCGACGACTGGCGCGACCAGGAAGAGCTGCACGAGGGGATACCGGGACATGAGTGAAAAACCCGGCGGCGCCCGGCAACGGCTGGAGACACCGGTCGAAGGCCGGTTCCGGATCGACTGGGATGCCGAGGCGCTCGCGCGCAGCAGCGAACGCGTCGCCCGCTTCCTCGGCACCGGCCGCTACCTGGCCATTCAGACGATCGTCGTGGTTGTTTGGATCGCGTTAAATGTTTCGGTCGTCGCGTTGCGCTGGGATCCGTATCCCTTCATTCTGTTGAATCTGGCGTTCTCGACCCAGGCGGCCTACGCCGCGCCGTTGATCCTGCTGGCCCAGAACCGGCAGGACAATCGAGACCGGGTCTCGCTGGAGGAAGACCGGATGCGGGCCGCGCAGACCAAGGCGGACACCGAATTTCTCGCCCGCGAACTCGCCTCGCTGCGGATCGCGGTCGGCGAAGTGGCGACTCGCGACTATCTGCGCAGGGAATTGGAGGAGCTGAAGGAGATACTCGATCGGATCGAAGGCGCAGGCGCCGAGAAGCCTAGACGCAAGAAAAACTCCCCGCAAAAGCAGGCTCCGATCCCGGTTTCGCCGCCTGTAGCTGATGATTGACCGGGATTACGTAACAACTACCTGCTGGAAATGCGAACAACTACCTGACTGGTGGGTAACCTGGACAGCGTTGTCCTGAGCGGCGGCAGGCCAGGGACTGGGCGAGGACGGGAATCCGACCCTCGCGGGCACCCCACCGCAGCCGCTTCCACGACGTAGAGGATTGGTGTGGCCGAATGCGAATTTCTACCCCGATAACCGTCTCGGCCCTGGTCGTAGCTGGTCTTGTGGCCAGCGGCTCGGCCTCCAACCTCTCCTCCTCGAGCACCACGCCCAAAGCCCCGGAGGCTTTGTTGGCCGCGTCCACAAACCCAGCAAATTCCGGTAGCTCGGACAGCGCGAGCCAGACCGGTCTGTCTCGGACAGTCGGCCTGCTCCCGGTCACTCAGGACGTCCCCCGCAAACTTCGAGCTATGACACCATCCGCCAACGGCAGCGCGCCGTTCGCCGGGACGATCCCGCTGCAGGAGATCTCGCTCCCCCTGGTCGGCGGGGCGCTCGGCATTCCGGAGATCGTGCTCGCCGCGTACCGCAACGCCGAACTCGCGATGGAATCCTCCACCCCTGGTTGCGGGGTTTCCTGGAGCCTGCTGGCGGGCATCGGCCGGATCGAATCGGGTCACGCGGGCGGCGGTCGCACCGACGCCGCGGGCACCACGGTCACCCCGATCTACGGGCCCGCGCTGGACGGCACCCTGCCCGGCAACGAGATCATCAAGGCCGCCAGTGGCGGTTACGTGCGCGCGGTCGGACCCATGCAGTTCCTTCCCGGCACCTGGGCCCAGTACGCGGCCGACGGCAACGGTGACGGCGTCTCCGATCCCAACAATGTCTTCGACGCCGCGCTCGGCGCCGCCAAGTACCTCTGCTCCGGCGGGCTCGACCTGCGCGACCAGGCGCAGGAACTGCGCGCCGTGCTGCGCTACAACAACTCCACCGCCTACGCGGCGAACGTGCTCAGCTGGGCGGCGGCGTACCGGACCGGCGGCTCGCCGACCCAGGTGACCATCGCCCCCGACATCATCCCGCCGGGCAGCGCCCCGATCCAGGTGGCGGACATGCAGGCCGTCGACACCACGAAGGTGACCTACACGTCGCCGCGTTCGGCGCCGGAGACCACCGCCACCACCCCGGCCGCGCCGACGCCGACCGAGGTGATGATCAACATCCCCGGCCTGCCGCCGATCCCCTGCGGCATCTTCTGCCCGCCGCCGCCGAAGCCGCTCAATCCCTGTGACCCGGTGACTGTTCCGGCGCCGATGCCGCGCCCGGGCGACCCGGCCCCGACCGTCGCGGTGCCCGGCGCGCCCGAGCAGACCTTCGGCGCGGGCGTGGCAGCGCCCAAGGATCCGGCACACCCGGATCCGGCCGTGGACCCGGCGCACCCGGAACAGGCCGTCGCGCCGGTCGCACCGGTCTGCACGACGCCGCCCGTCGGCCCGGAGGCCCAGCAGCAGACCCAGGCGCCACAGCAGCAGGTGCAGGCGCCCGAGCAGGCCCAGCCGGGGCCGGACTCGGCGCCCACGGTCGCGGTCGAGTCCGCGCCCACAGTCGCGGGCGACCCGCCGCCCGCGCCGGCCCCCGCGGCCGCGCCGACCCAGCCGCCCGGCATCACGCTGCCGTTCGGTGTCGTGATCCCGTTGCCTGCCCCCCAAGGCTGAAAATACACATCGTGACAGGTCACGAAGGAGTAACAAACAGGTCTCGAATGCGGTAGCCTTCTCTTCGTCAGATCACGAAGGGCTCACACGAGCCATTGGAGGGTCACCGCACAGTGGGGCGTCACCGAAAACCACCGACTGTCACCATCCGGCGCAGTTCGGTTCTTGCTCTAACCGGTTTGGTTCCCGCTGGCCTCACGGCCGTCGGCGCCGCGTCCGATGTGGGAGACGGGACTCATGCCGCCGCGGCGGTCCAGCAGCTCCCGGGGGATGAGAACGCGCTGGGCGCCAAGCCCGGCGAGGAGCCGATCGAATTCGTCATGCACGCCATGGCACAGCAGCGGGTGGCACCGCCGCCGATCGTGAAAACCGTTGCGCTGCCGGAAGGTAGGCAGAAGGCGGACCTGCCCGCCGGGCCGATGGGCGTGCCGGGCATCGCGGTCGCCGCGTACCAGAACGCCGAGCGGGTACTCGGCGCCGAGAACCCCACGTGCAATATGCCGTGGACCATGCTGGCCGGCATCGGGCGGGTCGAGTCCACCCACGACTACGGCGGCAAGGCCGACGGGGACGGTAATTCGCTCGCCCCGGTCTACGGGCCCGTGCTCGACGGATCGCTCTACGGCAACAACGTGATTCGCGATTCCGACGACGGTGAGCTGGACGGCCTGGCCGGCTACGACCGCGCGATCGGGCCGATGCAGTTCCTGCCGCAGACGTGGAAGCACTACGCGGCCGACGGCAACGGTGACGGCATCGCCGATCCGCAGAACCTCTTCGACGCGGCACTGACCGCCGGAAAGTACCTGTGCGACGGCGGTTTGAACATGCGCGACCTGTCCCAGCAGTCCAAGGCGATCCTGCGCTACAACAACTCGATGGCCTACGTCGCGAACGTCATGGCCTGGGAGACCTCCTACGCCAACGGCGTCGCACCCCGGCCCGGGGACCTGCCCAAAATTTGACACGCCTAAAATTTCTGCCATGCCAGTAGTTACGGAATCGGATGTGCGGGGCGCCCTCGCGAAGGTCGACGATCCGGAGATCCGCAAGCCGATCACCGAACTGGGCATGGTGAAGAGCATCGCGATCGGCAGCGACAGCAATGTCCACGTCGAGATCTACCTGACCACGGCGGGCTGCCCGCTGCGCACCGAGATCACGCAGCGGGTCACCAAGGCGGTCGCCGATGTCGCCGGGGTCGGCGCGGTCACCGTCGAGCTGGACGTGATGAACGACGAGCAGCGCACCAACCTGCGCAAGCAGTTGCGCGGCGACTCGGCCGATCCGGTCATCCCCTTCGCCCAGCCCGGCTCGCTGACCAGGGTGTACGCCGTCGCGTCCGGTAAGGGCGGGGTCGGAAAGTCGAGCGTCACAGTCAATCTCGCCGCCGCCATGGCCGCCCGCGGCCTCTCGGTCGGCGTGCTCGACGCCGACATCTACGGGCACTCGATTCCGCGCATGCTCGGCACCGACGCCCGCCCGACCCAGGTCGAGAAGATGATCATGCCGCCGCAGGCGCACGGCGTGAAGATGATCTCGATCGCGCAATTCACCAAGGGCAACACGCCCGTGGTGTGGCGCGGTCCGATGCTGCACCGGGCGCTGCAGCAGTTCCTCGCCGATGTGTTCTGGGGCGATCTGGACGTGCTGCTGCTCGACCTGCCGCCCGGCACCGGCGATATCGCCATCTCGATCGCCCAGCTGATCCCCGGCGCGGAGATCCTGGTGGTCACCACCCCGCAGATCGCCGCCGCCGAGGTGGCCGAGCGGGCGGGCGCGATCGCGTTGCAGACCAGGCAGCGGATCGCCGGCGTGGTGGAGAACATGTCCTGGCTCGATCTGCCCGACGGCAGCCGGATGGAGCTCTACGGCGCCGGCGGCGGACAGGTGGTCGCCGAGCGGCTGACCCGCGCGGTCGGCGCCGAGGTGCCGCTGCTCGGTCAGATCCCGATCGAGCAGGCCGTGCGGGAAGCCGGCGATGAGGGCAACCCGATCGTGCTGCGCGATCCGGAGACCCCCGCCGCCAAGGCGCTGCTCGCGGTCGCCGACAAACTCGCGGTCCGGCGCCGCGGTCTCGCGGGCATGTCCCTCGGCATCGACACCACCCGGCATTTGTAAGCGCCGGTCTTTGTCGGTATCAGCACGAAGTCCGATTCCCGCGCGAGGACCCGTGCCGGGTGTCGGCGGGTGCCAATAAGCTTGCGGCATGCTCACGTTACTGCTGTACGTGTTGATCGTCGGTCTGGTGGCCGCGGTGCTGTTCCTGCTCGCCAGTGCGGTGTTCGGCCGGTCCGAGGAGCTGGGCCCGCTGCCGGAGGGGACCACCGCGACCGTGCTGCCCGCCGAGGGCATCAGCGGCGCCGACGTCCGCGCCCTGCGCTTCCAGCAGGTGGTGCGCGGCTACAAGACGGGCGAGGTGGACTGGGCGCTGGCCCGGCTGGCCGCCCGGATCGATGAATTGCAGCACCAGCTGGCCGAGGCGCAGGCCAACACCGGACGGTGGCAGACACCGGTCGCGCCCGAGCCGAAATGACCCGCCCCGCCGAGCCGGCCCGGGCCGAGGACGACGGCCGTGTCCGCTGCGCCTGGCCGCTGGAAACCCAGCTCTATCGCGACTACCACGATTACGAGTGGGGCAAGACGCTGCACGGCGACGACGCGCTGTTCGAGCGGCTGTGCCTGGAGGCGTTTCAATCGGGGCTGTCCTGGCTCACCATCCTGCGCAAGCGGCCCGCGTTCCGGGCGGCGTTCGCCGATTTCTCGATCGAGCGCGTCGCCGAGTTCGGCGACGCGGACGTGGCCCGGCTGCTCGCCGATCCGGGCATCGTCCGCAACCGGTTGAAGATCGACGCGGCGATCAGCAACGCCCGGGTTGCCAGGGAACTCGATAACGGACTGGACAAGCTGCTGTGGTCGTTCGCTCCGCCGCCCCGGCCGCGCCCCGCGACGGGTGCCGATGTGCCCGCCACCACACCCGAATCCGTAGCTCTGGCAAAAGAATTGAAGCGGAAAGGGTTCCGTTTCGTCGGCCCGACCACCGCCTACGCACTGATGCAGGCGACCGGGATGGTAGACGATCACCTGGCCGATTGCTGGGTCGGTAGCGAGGTGCCCGACACAGGCCGACCGGTCACTTTTTGAACTCAGGTATCCGTCCACATCCGCGATAGGGAAGAATGGGACGGGTGTAGCTCGCCAAATGCCGGCGAGCTCGCTGGTTGGTGACAACTGGAGTTCCAAGAAAGTGCGCAGCATATCGCGCAGATCTGGAGGGAGCAGAGGATGGCGGCCATGAAGCCCCGTACCGGGGACGGTCCCCTCGAGGCAACCAAGGAAGGGCGTGGAATCGTCATGCGGGTTCCACTCGAGGGTGGCGGGCGTCTGGTCGTCGAACTCACGCCGGACGAGGCCGCGGCACTCGGCGACGAACTGAAGAGTGTCACCAGCTAACCAGCAGGCACTCGATGAGGTGGCCGATCTGCTGGCCTGCCCGGAATGCGCGCTCGGCCTCGAGCCGCACGGCCGGGCGCTGCGCTGCGGACACGGGCACAGTTTCGACATTGCCAAGCAGGGCTATGTCAGCCTGCTGACGGGCGCCTCGACCAAGATGACCGGCGACACCGCGACCATGCTGGACGCGCGTGCCGCCTTTCAAGGTGGGGGACATTTCGCGCCGATTGCTGCCGCGACCGCAGCGGCGATCAGCCCGGACGAGGATGCGCCCGCGACGGTGCTGGAGGTAGGCGCGGGCACCGGCTACTACCTGGCCGGGGCACTCGACGCGGTGCCCGCGGCCCGGGGTATCGCGCTGGACGTGGCCAAGCCTGCCGCCCGGCGCTGTGCGCGCGCCCATCCGCGGGCCGCCGCGGTGCTGGCCGACGCCTGGCGTGGGTTACCCGTCCGCGACGGCACCTTGCGCGCGGTGCTGTCGGTATTCGCGCCGCGCAACCCGGCGGAGGTCGCGCGGGTGCTGGCCCGCGACGGCGTCTTCGTCGTCGTCACCCCGACCGAGCGCCACCTCGGCGAATTGATCGGCCCGCTCGCCATGGTGACCGTCGCTCCGGACAAGGACCGCAAACTCGACGCCGCGATGTCCGGCCATTTCACCGCCATCGACCGCCTGCTGGTCGAGTACCCGATGAAACTCGGCCACACCGACATAGCGAACGTCGTCGGCATGGGCCCGTCCGCACACCACGCCACCGCGGCACACTCCCCCGTCGCCACCCTCCCCGACCCCACCGAAGTCACCGCCTCGGTCCTGGTCTCCACCTACCGCCCGATGTAGTCATTACCCGCACGTCCCGCCCCGCAACGCTGTGCCTCGCGGCCGTCCGGGGCACTGCACGTCGCGACGCTGGGATTCGCGGTCACGCCGGGAGATCGTTTCGCACCGCTCGATGCGGGGCCGTAGCAGCGTGCAGGTTTCGTGGGTGGCCGCGCGGCAGGTCAGAGTTTGCGGACCTGGTCGTAGACCTGGACGGTGCGGGTCGCGATATGGGACCAGTCGAATTCGGCGATCGCGCGGGACCGGCCCGCCGCGCCGAATTCGGCGGCCAGCACCGGGTCGCCGGCGACCTCGTTGATCGCGGCGGCGAGGGCCTGTTCGTAAGCCTCGGGCGCGGCCGGGTCGTAGTGCACCAGGCGTCCGGTCGTGCCGTCGGCGACCACCTCGGGGATGCCGCCGACATCGGAGGCGACGACGGCGGTCGCGCACGCCATCGCCTCCAGGTTGACGATGCCCAGCGGCTCGTACACCGACGGGCAGACGAATACCGTGGCCGCCGCGAGAATCTGGCGGATCTGTTCGGTGGGCAGCATTTCGCGCACCCAGAAGACGTTGCCGCGCCGCCGCTGCAATTCCTCGACCGCGGCGGCCGTCTCGGCCTCCAGCTCCTTGGTGTCCGGCGCGCCCGCGCACAACACCAGCTGGATATCCGGATCGAAATCGCGGGCCGCGGCGAGCAGGTGCCCGACGCCCTTCTGCCGGGTGATCCGGCCGACGAACGCGACGATCGGCCGATCGGGTCGCACGCCGAGCACGGCCAGCACCGGCCGCGCGCCCGCCGCCACCGGTCCCGGGTACCAGACGCTCGCGTCGATCCCGTTGTGCACCACGTGCACCCGATCGGGGTCGACGGACGGGTAGGCGTCCAGCACGTCGTGGCGCATCCCCTCGCTCACCGCGATGATCGCATCCGCGTGCTCCACCGCATTGCGTTCCGACCAGGACGAGAGCCGGTAGCCGCCGCCGAGTTGCTCGGCCTTCCACGGCCGCCGTGGTTCGAGCGAATGCGCGGTCAGCACGTGCGGGATGCCGTAGAGGGTGGCCGCCAGATGTCCGGCCAAGCCGCTGTACCAAGTGTGCGAGTGCACGACGTCGACCTGGCCCGCGGCGTCGGCCATCCGCAACTGCGCCGACATCATCTGCAACGCGGCGTTGGCGGCGTAGAGCTGCGGATCCGGTTGGTGCACCACGGCATCGGTGCGCGCGACACCCATGCAGTGCACGGTCACATCGCATAGCCGGCGTAACTGCGCAGTCAACTGCGTCACATGCACCCCGGCGCCGCCGTACACCTCCGGCGGGTACTCCCGAGTCAGCATGGCGACCCGAAGCCGGTCCGGTGCGCCGGGTTCCACGGTCGACCTCCCGGTGTCCGTGCCGAAACTCACCCGCTTCAAAGTAGACGTTCAACTCCGCAGGGGCCACTCGCCCGCCGGTTACCCGGTAGTTTGGCAGGTGTGAGGAGCCAGCCGCACGTACTCGGGATCGTGCTCGCCGGTGGCGAGGGCAAGCGACTCTTTCCACTCACCGCGGACCGCGCGAAACCTGCGGTGCCCTTCGGTGGCGCGTATCGACTGATCGACTTCGTGCTCAGTAACCTGGTCAATGCCGGTTTTCTGCGATTATGCGTGCTGACCCAGTACAAGTCGCATTCGCTGGACCGCCATATCTCGCAGACCTGGCGGTTGTCCGGGTTCGGCGGCGAATACATCACCCCGGTGCCCGCGCAGCAGCGCCTCGGCCCCCGCTGGTACACCGGCAGCGCGGACGCGATCATGCAGTCGCTCAACCTGATTTTCGACGAGGACCCCGACTACATCGTGGTTTTCGGCGCCGACCACGTGTATCGGATGGATCCGGAACAGATGGTCGCCCACCACATCGACTCCGGCGCGGGTGTCACCGTCGCCGGTATCCGGGTGCCGCGCAGTGAGGCGAGTGCGTTCGGGTGCATCGACTCCGACGAGTCCGGCCGGATCACCCAGTTCCTGGAGAAGCCCGCGCACCCGCCGGGCACGCCCGACGACCCCAATGTCACTTTTGCGTCAATGGGCAACTATGTCTTCACCACCAAGGTGCTGGTGGATTCGATCAAAGCCGACGCCGACAACTCCGATTCCGATCACGACATGGGCGGCGACATCATTCCGTCGCTGGTCGCCTCGGGCCAGGCCAGTGTCTACGACTTCGCCGACAACGAGGTGCCCGGCGCGACCGAGCGCGACCGCGGCTACTGGCGCGACGTCGGCACCATCGACGCCTTCTACGACGCGCACATGGACCTGGTGTCGGTGCACCCCGTGTTCAACCTCTACAACCGGCACTGGCCGATTCGCGGTGCCGCCGAGAACCTGCCGCCCGCCAAATTCGCGCAGGGCGGGCTGGCGCAGGAGTGCATCGTCGGCGCGGGCAGCATCCTGTCGGCCGCCACCGTGCGCAATTCGGTGCTCAGTTCCAATGTCGTGGTCGACGACGGAGCGACCGTCGAGGGCAGCGTGCTGATGCCGGGTGTGCGGATCGGGCGGGGCGCGGTGGTCCGGCGGGCCATTCTGGACAAGAACGTGGTCGTCGGCGAGGGCGAGATCATCGGCGTCGATCTGGAGCGTGATCGCGAACGATTTGCTGTCAGCAACGGCGGCGTGGTCACGGTGGGCAAGGGCGTCTGGGTGTAGTGGACAGGCGGCCCGGTCCGACCCGAAAATATACCGATGATGAGGCGCGCTGACCGAGATCCCGCGCTCGACCATGTCCGAACGCTGGCAGCCTCGCTCGAAGTGCCGCGGCCGTGGCATCTGCCGACCTTCATCCGGCACATCGAGGAGTTGCTCGGCAAACCGATCACGCTCTCGCCCCAACCCGGGCTGACGGCGAGCGGGTTTCCGTGCGGCGTGGTCATCGAACGGCCCGACAAGGTGGTGGTCGCCTACGACGCGACGAGCTCGGGCTATCACACCGACCACATCGTGCTGCACGAGATCGCGCATCTGCTGCTCGACCACACCGGCTACGTATCGCAGCCCGCGCAGCGCCGCATGGTCGAGCAACTGTTCACCGAACTGGATGCCGACACCGTGCTGCGCGTGCTGGCTCGCACCGACTACGACGACGTGCTGGAAAGCCAAGCCGAACTCTTCGCCTCCCTGCTGATGTCCGAAACCGACACTCCGCGTTCCAGTTCCGTCCTCGGCCGAGCGATCTTCCGCCGCTGAGCTGAAGCCGGGGGGACCGTGGACTTCTTCTTGCCGACGGCGGTGACCCTGCCGATCGCCGTCTTCGCCTGGGTCTTGCTGGCGCTGCGGCTCGCTCGGTTTCGCGACACACTGGTCGACCGGCGCTACAACATCCTGCTCGCGATGCTCGCGGAGATCACTACCACGCACGAGCCGACCCTGCGGCAACTGCTCTCGGATCTGACCGGTGGCTTGCTGAGCAACGGCCTGATCTACCAGTTCGGTGCGATCGGCTTCATGTTCACCGTCGCCGCCAGCCTGCTGCTGGCGGCCGCGATGTTCGGGCACACGCAGCCGGCCGCGGTGGTCTACGGGCTGGCGGCGATTTCCAGTCTGGTGGCGCTGCGGCTCGACGGACTGGCGCACGGGCCGGACCCGGACGCGATGTACCTGCGTCCGGGGTGGGGCCAGCTCGGCTTCTGGCTCGCACTCGCGCCGATGACCTACTGGATGGTCGGCTACCTGGGCGGGGTGTGCGCGATCGAGATGCGCAAACGGCAGCACGACCGCCGCGAGCGCGCCATCCACGCCATGGTGCTCGGCACGGCCTGCTCGGTTTTCGCCGTCACCAGCCTGAATCTGGTCGCCGCGGTTCAGCGCGGCCTGGGCCGCCGGAACTGGCTGACGGACCTGCATCTGGTGATCGACCACAACGCCGTCTTCGTGCAGATGGTGCCGTTCTTCGGCATCGCCGCCGTGCCGGTACTGGCCTGGCTGATCGACGCGGCCGGGCTGGACCTGTGGTCGCGCCGTCGAAAGCGCTTGCTGCCCTTGTGGTTCGATCTCACCGCCGCCTGCCCCGAGATCGTGCATCGCGCCTCGACTCCGAACGGCCCACAGCGCAGCCGCTACTTCCTGCATCGCACCGTGATCGAGATCCGGGACAGCCTGCTCCTGCTCTCCCGCTACGCCTCCCCCACCCCGGCATCATTGCGCGCCGAGATCGCCGGGGCGGCGCGCAGCGATCCGGAACGCGCGGCCCTCGATCTGGCGGTCCGCATGGTGCGTGCTTGCGCAGCGAAGACCCGCGGCGACGCGCCGACCGGCACCCACTCGCTACAGCACAACGCAGGCAACAACCTGGCCGAGGAATCCGCCGAACTGGCCGCCGTCGCCGCCCAATGGTCCCGAGCCCGCGCGTTGGTCGGCGATGCCACGGCGACGAAGGCGACGTGACAGAAATTCGGGGTTCCGATTTATGGGGTCGATCAGGCGGTGCTCACTGTGGGACCGGGGTGGCGGTGCAGAAGGGGGCGCAGGGGCCGGGGGTGCGAGGGACGGTGCTCCTGGACGGGTCACCGAAATCGGCGGTGCTGACCAGATAGACCATCACGATCGCGGCGAGCAGGACCAAGGCGAAGGCGATCGTCGCGCCGCCCCAGTGGATCGGGCGGCGATCGTTGTCGTCGTTGTTGTTGTTCAAGAAGTAGTAGATCACTCGGGTCGCACCTCTTCCGCAGGCCCGGAACAGGCGGTACCGGCGCGGTACCGGTTCGTGCTGTGAGCAGCATGCGCCTCGGATCGCCACGGCGCTGCCGTTTCGCGCACCCGCGCCGGCGACGCGGTCGGTGACCGGCCCACCCCTCCCGGGTCGGTCACCGACGGGTGCCGAACGCCGACGGGGCGCGTTCGTGTCCGGCCTCCCTGCTCGAACACGAACACCCGAAGGCGAACCGGACATCGTACATCGAGGACCGGACTTCAGGACTGGTGATCCACGCCACAGCAGGTCAGGCAATACCCAGTGCGACAACCGAATTCAGCATCGGATCCCGCGCGGACCGGAGCGCGGAACTACCGGACGGGTGGTGCGGCAGGCGCCGTACAGAACGGTTCGCAAGGCCCGGGTGGTGGCGTCACTTTCGTCGGGCCGGTATCGAAATCGGTATTACTCACGACCACCATCACCAGGATCGCGGCCACTATGACGAAGCCGAAAATCAGCAGTGTCGGCCGCAGCCAACTGGACCGGCGTTCGGTCACCACATGGCCGACATGGCCGATTTCGAAATATTCGTACCCACGCATTGCTTTACCTCCGCCGCCAGGCTGATCGGGGTATACCCAGCGCCGGGCGGTGGAATCAGGAAATGCGAATCACGCAGTCACACAGCAACTGTCACGAACTGCGCGACACCTGGCAAGCAAGGCAAGCAGGCTAACCCCGTGAGGCGCAGAGCAATCCGTCACCGACCGGGATCAGCACGCTGGTGAGTTCCGGATCCTCGGCGATCGCCCGGGTCGCGGCGCGCACCGCCTGGGTGGCCGGATCACGCTGTGCCGCATCGGGTACCCGGCCGCCGAGCAACGCGTTGTGCAGCAGGATGGCGCCGCCTTCGCGCAGCAGCCGCACCGCTTGGCCGACGTACTGGGGATGCTCGAGCGGCGCGGCGTCGATGAACACCAGATCGTAGGCGCCGTCGGCGAGGCGGGGCAGCACGTCGAGCGCGCGGCCGTTGATCAACCGGGTGCGCGCGGGCGGGATCTCCGCGGCGCGGAAGGCCTCCTTGGCGGCGCGCTGATGCTCCGGCTCGGAGTCGATGGTGGTCAGCGTGCCGTCCTCGCGCATGCCGTCGAGCAGCCACAGGCCGCTGATGCCCGCCCCGGTGCCGACCTCGACCACCGCCTTGGCCCCGAGCAGCTGGGCGTACATGCTGAGCAGCGCGCCGACCGAGGGCGGCACCGGTACCGCTCCGAGCTCGGTGGCCCGTTCACGCGCGCTGACGAGGATCTCGTCTTCCACGACGGATTCCTCCACGTAGGCGAGATTTCGCTCCAAATTCGATGCCACGCCTATGAGGTTAGTGCTGGCCGCCGGTTATCGGCGTTCCGAACAACACGCCCCGCCGAGCAATCTGCGGGCCGATTTTTCTCAGGCAGCGCTCAGCATCTCCATACACAGGCCATATCAGGACAGGAAAGAGTAGGGGCAACGCAAGACCACTGACCGGATCGACGCGGGACGCGGGAACAACGACAGACAAGTTGTCGGTTGTATCCGTACGTAACGGTTCCTGGTCCGAAAGAGATTTCGGATCGGAGCGTGGTTCCGAGTTTACGGTCCCTAGTAGGAGGTAGCCCCATCCACATGGTCGATGCGGCGCGTGAGTACGCCACCCTGCCCGAGCAGATCCTGCCGATCGAGTCCGACGCCGCCGAGGCCGCCGACCTGACCGGTACCGCTGCTTTCGATGCCACCGGCGACCGGTCGGCGATGCCGTCCTGGGACGATCTGGTCCGCGAACACGCCGACCGGGTCTATCGCCTGGCCTACCGTCTTTCCGGCGACGCGCAGGACGCCGAGGACCTCACCCAGGAAACGTTCATCCGGGTGTTCCGCTCGCTGTCCAATTACCAGCCGGGCACCTTCGAGGGCTGGCTGCACCGCATCACCACGAACCTGTTCCTGGACATGGTCCGGCGCCGCAATCGCATCCGGATGGAAGCACTGCCCGAGGATTACGATCGGGTGCCCTCCGAGGGCCCCGACCCGGAACAGGCCTACCACGACGCCCGACTCGATCCGGACCTGCAATCCGCCCTGGATTCGCTGGCGCCGGAATTCCGCGCCGCGGTGGTGCTGTGTGACATCGAAGGGCTGTCCTACGAGGAGATCGGCGCTACGCTCGGGGTGAAACTCGGCACCGTGCGCAGCCGGATTCACCGTGGGCGGCAGGCATTGCGTGACCACCTTGCGCATAATGGAAGTGAGCAGCGGTTCGCCGCTGAAGCGAATATCGGGTGAGCCGGACAACGCCGGCATCGCCCTACGGATCGGATGATGTCGGTTGGAAGGGTGAACACCGAATGAGTGGCGACTCCAGTACGCCCGGTCGTCGTCCGCCTCGATTCCGTCCCACCGAGCATCTGGCCAGCGAGGCGATCGCGGCCTATGTGGACGGCGAGTTGCGGATGAACGCCTATCTGCGTGCCGCCCAACATCTTTCCCAGTGCCCGGAGTGCGCGGCCGAGGTCGATGCGCAGCAGCAGGCCCGGATCGCGCTGCGCCAGTCCGGCCCGATCCAGTTGCCGACCGGCTTGCACGACAGCCTGAACCGTATTCCGCTGGCCGAATTGCCGGGCGGCGCGACGAATCAATCCACCAACGGTTCCCACGCGACTCCGCGCAACGAGGCAGTTTTCGGATTCCTGACCGATTCGTTCACCGCGACCAAGTGGACTACGTGGTGGCGCAAGTAGAGTTTGGGCCGTGACGACGGAATCGACGAATACCGGATCGCCCGAGACCCCGGATCGCGTCCAGGGCAGGCAATCGGATTCGGCGCCCAGGGGTAACCTGCGGCCGCCGGACGCGCCCGTACTCGGTCCGCGCCCGGTTTATCGTCCGCATGTCGACACGCATACCGCCCGCGCCTTCCGCAGGCCGTCCGGGCAGTCGGGTTCGTTCGCCGAACCGCTGCCCCGGGGCGCCGCTCCGGTCGCGGGCGCGGATCTGCAGAACCGTCCGCCGGACGCGGTGCTGGCCGAGGCTTTCGGCCGCCCGGAGGGCTCCACCGAACTGTTGCAGCGCGACCCCGACGCGGCCGAGGGCACCGCGACCGTCGCGGGCCCGGTCGATCCGTGGCGTGATCCCACCGCTGCCGCACGGCTGGGCGCTCCCGCAGTGCCGACCCCCACCGCCGAACCACTGCCGCAGGCGCGGCGGCTGAGCGCCCGCGAGGTACTTTTCGGCTCCCGGGTCGCACCCAAGGCGCTGGCTCTGCTCGCCGTCCTCGCGCTCGCGGTCGGTGTGCTCGGCGGCCTCGTCGGCAGGCTGACCGCCGAGCAGGCTTCGACGCTCACCTCGCGCAAGGTCACGCTGGAGCAGAGCGCCGACACCGAGCAACCGCACAGCCAGATCGCCAAGGTGGCCAACGCGGTGCTGCCGTCGGTGGTATCCATCCGGGTCACCGTCGGCGACAACGGCGCGACCGGTTCCGGCGTGGTGATCGACGGCCAGGGTTTCATCACCACCAACAACCACGTGGTGTCGATGGCCGCCCAGGACAAGACCAACCGGGCCACCATCCAGGTCACCTTCTCCGACGGCACGAAGGTGCCCGCGCAGATCGTGGGCCGGGATCCGAAGACCGATCTCGCGGTGCTCAAGGTCGACGTCAAGAACCTCACCGTGGCCAAGCTCGGCAAGTCCGACAACATCCAGGTCGGCGACGAGGTGCTGGCCATCGGCTCGCCGCTCGGGCTGAGCAAGACGGTCACCTCCGGCATCGTCAGTGCGCTGCACCGCCCCGTCGCCCTCGAGGGCGAGGGCAGCGATACCAAAGCCGTGATCGACGCGGTGCAGACCGACGCCTCGATCAACCCCGGCAACTCCGGCGGCGCACTGGTCGACATGGAGGGCCGGCTCGTCGGCATCAACACCGCGATCCGCAGCGAATCCGGCGGCTCGGTCGGCCTCGGCTTCGCGATCCCGATCGATCAGGTGACGAACGTGGCGCAGACCCTGATCCGCGACGGCGTCATGCATCACGCGCAGCTCGGCGTCAGCGCGCAGACCAAGAACGTGGCCAACGAGGTGATGTCCGGCGCCCGGGTCGCCGATGTCACGCCCGGCAGCCCGGCGGCGAAGGCCGGCATCGTCGAGGGCGATGTCATCGTCAAGGTCGGCGATCGCGAGGTGACCTCGCGCGACGAGCTGGTTCTCGCCGTGCAGCTGAACAAGATCGGCGACACCGTGACCGTCCAGCTGATCCGCGACGGCAGGCGGGTCGACGTGCCGGTCACCTTGCAGTCGGACTGATCCCACAGGCGGCGACCCAGACCATGGAACTGTGAATCTTCCAGTACCGCACGGCGTCCGCCGCATGAGTCTCCCCAGTTCACCCAGGGTCCTGTGAGATAGGTCTCACCGCTTCGGCGGGTGACGATCAACGCGTTGTCGTTGCGGGCATCGTGCGGGCAGTCGTCGTCGCGGCGGCTGCCCGCAGTTCGATCGGGGTCGCGCGGGCCGGATCCGCGGGTTCCCCAGCGGTGAATCCGACTGAGCCGCTGGTCGGGTGGCCGGGTAGCCTGGAAACGTGTTCAGCAACATCGGCTGGAGCGAGATGATGATCTTGCTCGTCGCCGCCCTCGTGATCCTCGGACCGGAGCGACTGCCCGGCGCGGTTCGCTGGACCACGCGCAGCCTGCGCCAGGTGCGCGACTACGCCAGCGGCGCCACCGCGCAGCTGAAGGACGAACTCGGCCCGGAATTCGAGGACCTGCGCAAGCCGCTGGCCGATCTGAACGAACTGCGCGGTATGACTCCGCGCTCGATGGTCACCAAACACCTTCTCAACGGCGACGATTCGATCCTGAAGAATCTGGAGAGCGCGCTGCCCGACAAGAAGGACATCTACGGCACCGGCGGCGCGATGCCGGACTATCCGATGCCGAAGCTGGAAAAACCGTTGGAGCGCAACGAGCGTCCGCCGATCGATACCGACGCCACCTGACGCCCAGAAGATCATCGAACTGGCCCATACGAGTCACGAGTAGGGCTCAGTGTCAAGAAAGCTAAACACCTTGGCGTGTCCAGCTGTCTAGACTTCGCACATGTCGGCCGATGACGTGGCGCGAGTTTTCGCGATCGAAGACAAGGTCGAGCGTTTGAAGGCGGCCACCGATGGGGTGGCGGCGGCCCAGCAGACGATCAACGAACTCACCAGGATTCGCCGTGCCGTGATCCGGGAACTCCACGCCGAAGGCTGGACGTTCGCGAGAATCGGTGCGGCAGCCGGGCTTTCCCGCGCCCGAATCCATCAGGTCAGCACCCAGGGGCCCGCACCGGAAGGTTTGTTCTTCGGGCACGGGACGCTGACCGTGCTGGTGCCGGAGGTGCGGGCGGGCCGGGTGATCGGCGCGCCCGATCCGGCGGCGCCGCACCGGCTGGTCGAACTGCTCCGCGAACTCGGTTTCACCGCTTCGATCGAACACTTCCTGCCGGGCAGGCCGGTCGACCTGAGTCGCGATGGCCTGATCGTGCTCGGCGGGCCCGAGCTGTCCCCCAGCCTGCGCCAGCTCATCGCGGCGGACCCGCGGTTGCGCCGGGCCGTGGCCCGCGCGGGCGACGCGCGGCGCGGGATCGAGGACCGCGCGGCCCGGCGGGTCTATCGGCCCGGCGGGCCCGACCCCCACGACATCGCGTATCTGGCTCGATTGCCGCGGCCGGACGGGCGCGGCACGGTGCTGATGATCGACGGCATGCACCCGCCGGGTTCGCTCGGTGCCATCCGTTTGCTCGCGACCCGATTGGCGACGCTGCACGAACGCGCCGCGACCCATTTGTTCTCGGTGCTCGTCGCCTGCCGGTTCGACCGTGCGACCGGTGAGCCGCTGGAGGCCGAACTGCTCACCCCGGTGTACCGCCACGACCCCGAAACCCGTTTGCCCGCACCGGGTCTGCGCCGCTGACCGCGACCCGTCCGGCCGCCGAAGCGACCGTGGCCTGATACCTGCGCGCCCGCAGATGTGGCACAGGTCACGCCGCTCTTCCATTCGGGAATTCTCGATGCGATGGTTGAATAGCTAGAAGATAACTATGCGTTGATAGGTGAAGTTCCGATGAGTGTTCCAGGTTCGTTTGCAGCCAGTTCCGCACCGACGGTTCGCACGGTGCGGCGCGATCCGCAGGCTCCGATGAGTCCGGCCGCCGTCGATGCGACCGAACCGACCATCACCACCCATCGGGTCACCTACAGCGATCGGCTGAAACTGTTCGTCGGCGCGGGCGAAACGATCGAGAGCTACCTGCGCCCGCTCCGCAGGCTCGACGGTCACCACCGCTACTCGGTGCAGCTGACCCGACTGCCCGACGCTATGCGCTCCACCGAGATCAGCCCGGCGATCAGCGCCGCGCCGGGCGCGAACTACCTGTTGTGCACCGGCTCCGCCGATGCGGTGGTCGTCGAACTCTGCCACACCGTCGACGCCGTCACCCGGCGGTTCACCGTCGGCCGGACGGGCAGCCGAGACGGCGAGCCCGGCATCTGCGTCCAGGTGCCCGACAGTGTGCCCGCACCATGGATCTACCCGGACGAAGTGTGGACGGCCGAGGAAACCGCCGCGATCTTCGCGAACTATTTCCGCACCGGCACGGTCCCGACCGGTCTGGTGCTCCGCGAAACGACCGACTGACGCGTCAACCGAGGAGGCAGTGATGAACCCGCTCATCATCGTCGGCGGCACCGTACTGGTGTTCGGCCTGCTCGTCCTTGTCGTGACCGTCCTGCGCAGACCCACCGCACCGTACGGCCAACTCACCGTCGCCGCCCTACAGGCGCGACTCGCCGAGGAGAACTCGCCGAGCGCGCAGGAGGCCGAGGAACGACTCGTCGAGTTGCCGGTCCCCGAGGCGTTGCAAGAATCCTCCTGATCGCGGGCCCATAGCGCAGCGTCGATATCCCAGCGCAGCGTCAATGGCCCAGCGCAGCGTCAACGGCCCAGCGCAGCGTCATTTCCCAGCGCAGCGTCGATGTCCAGGCGCAGCGTCGATGGCCCGGCGCGGCGCAAACCGCAGGGCGAACCGCGTACGCGGCTACATAGCTTTCGGATAGCTACCCTGAGTAGTACGGCGGCAACACTGCCGTCGCTCAGCTCGAGGGAGGTACGTGCCGATGCGCGCAATGCTCGAGCAACTCATCGCTTCACTGGCGCAAGGCCCGGTGGCACTGGCCCGGGTCGTCGATACCACCGGTCCCGGTCCGCGTGAGCTGGGCGCCGCGATGATCGTCACCGACGCCGGTGCGGTTCTCGGGTCCGTCTCGGGTGGCTGCGTCGAGGCGGCCGTCGTCGAATCCGCCCGGCAGGTGCTCGACACCGGTCAACCGGTGACCGACCGGTTCGGCTATGCCGACGGTGACGGCCTCGCGGTCGGCTTGACCTGTGGTGGCGAGATCGAGGTGTTCGTCGAGCCGGTCGGTCGCGACCTGATCCCGATCCTTACCCGGCTGCGACAGGACCTCGAGTCGGGCACGCCGGTCGCGTTGGCCACCCGGATGGACGCGGCCGGTGCGTGGCAGCTGGTGTACTCGGACAGCGCCGAACCGTGGCACGGGGTGGACCGGGACGCCCGCGCACTGCTCGACGCCGGCCGCAGCGGATTGGTCGGCGCGGACGAGTGCGAGGTGCACAGCTCGCCGCGACCGCGGGTGTTCGTCCAGGTCTTCGCCGCGCCCGCCCGCATGATCCTGGCCGGTGCCAACGATTTCGTCCGGGCGCTCAGCCGCACCGGCAGGCAACTCGGCTATCGGGTCACCGTGGTGGACGCACGCGAAACCTTCGCCACCGCAGCCCGATTCCCGGCCGCGCACGAGGTCGTCGTCGACTGGCCGCACCGCTATCTGCGCGCCGAGCACGAGGCCGGGCGGGTCGACGGCCGCACCGTGGTCTGTGTGCTCACCCACGACACCAAGTTCGACGTGCCGACCATCGCGGCCGCACTGGACCTCGACGACCTCGGTTTCGTCGGCGCCCTCGGTTCCCGGCGCACCCACGCCGAACGCACCGAGCGACTACGCGCGGCCGGAGTCACCGAGCGCCGCCTGGCCCGCCTGAAGAGCCCACTCGGCCTCGACCTCAACGCGCGCACCCCCGACGAGACCGCGATCTCCATCGCCGCCCAGATCCTCGCCGAACGCAGCGCCGCCTCAGCCCGCCCGCTCGACCGCCTCGACGGCCCCATCCACCACTGACCGGGACATCCACCGCCCGGATGAATCCCGAAGTGCCGGTGTCCGGTTCGCGGTGGCCGCGCTCAGAGTAGGTGTTCGATGCGTAAGGGGATGTCGCGCAGGCGTTTTCCGGTGGCGTGGTGTACGGCGTTGACGATGGCCGCGGCCGCGCCGATCATGCCGAGTTCGCCGATGCCCTTGACGCCCAAGGGGTTCACCACCGCGTCGTCGACCTCGACGAACGAGATGTCGACGGCGGGGGCGTCGGCGTTCACCGGCAGCAGGTATTCCAGCAGTGAGGCGTTGGCCCACCGGCCGTCCCGGATATCGGGCACGCTGCCTTCCATGAGCGCTTGGGACAGGCCCCAATTCATGCCGCCGAGCACCTGACTGCGGGCCAGCTTCACGTTGAGCACCCGCCCCGGCGCGAACGCGCCGACCATGCGCCGGACCCGGACCAACCCGAGTTCCGGATCGACGGCGACCTCGGCGAACTGCGCGCCGAAGCTCATCTTTCCGTAGGGCGCGGGCGTCGTCGCGGGCCGCCAGCTGCCGGTCGTCTCGATATCCGAAAGCTGGTTGCGGTCAAGGACATCGGCGTACGAATCGCTGACCGACGGATCGTCGCGCAGCCGCAACCTGCCGTCGACGCCCTCGATCTCGTCGGGCGTGCGCCCGCGCAGCGGGGAATCGATATCGGCGACCGCGATGTCGATGAGCTGCCGGAGCAGATCGGAGCAGGTGTTGTGCACCGCGGAACTCACCGCGCTCGCGCCGATCGACCCGACGGTCGCCGCGACGTTCGGATAGTCGGTGTTGCCGATCTCGAATCGGATGCGGTCGAACGGCATTCCCATCGCGTCCCCGGCGACCTGGGTCATCGCCGTGGCGACACCGGTGCCGAATTCCTGGGTCCCCGCCTGCACCACGAGCGACCCGTCCGAGCGCAGCCGGGCGTGCGCGCGTTGCGGCTGGCCGGGTTCGTACACCGGATAGCCCGCGGTGCCGACGCCCCAGCCGATGAGCCAGTTGCCGTCGACGTGCGAACCCGGCGTCTGCTGCCGCCCGTCCCAGCCGAATCGCTGCGCGGCCTGCCGCAGGCAATCGAGATAACCGTCGGAACTCCACGGGTTTCCGCTTTCCGGATCGACCGCGGCGTGATTGCGCAGGCGCAGTTCCACCGGGTCGGCGCCGAGTTGGGTGGCGAGTTCGTCGATCGCGCATTCGAGCGCGACCATGCCCGAGGCCTCGCCGGGGCCGCGCATGAAGGTCGGCGTCATGATGTTGGCCTTGATCAGCCGATACTGCCCCTCCCAGTGCGGGATACCGTACGCCTTGCTCGCCACCTCGAGCGAGGGCTCGGCCCAGTCGTCGAAATGCGAAGTGAGGGAGAGCTTGTGGTGGCGCAGGCCGGTGAACCGGCCCTCGGCGTCGCTCACCAGCGTGACGCGCTGCTCCTGCTCTTCCCGTAACCCGGTGCCGTAGAACATCTGCTCCCGGTTCAGGATCACCCGGATCGGCCGGCCCAGCTCCCGCGCGATCAGCGGCGCGAGCGTAACGTGCGGCCACATCATCGCTTTGGCGCCGAAGCCGCCGCCGACGTAGTCCGTCACCACCCGCACCTTGCTCGGCGAGATCCCGAGGTGTGCCGCGATGGTCAGCTGGCTGGCCACGATGCCCTGGGTGGCGTCGTAGACGGTGACCGAATCCCCGTTCCACATCGCGGCGGTGACCGAGCATTCGATCGGATTGTGATGGTTGGCGGCGAACCGGAAGGTCGCGTCGACGGTGTGCGCGGCGGCCGCGGCCGCACCGGCGAAGTCGCCGCGCGACTGCGTGGCCGGGACGAACCCGGCGAAGATCTTGTCCGGCACATACTGTTCGTCGCGTCCGTCGTCCACACGCACCAGGGCGGGCTGCTCGTCGTAGGTCGCCTCGATCAGCCGGGCGGCCTGCTGGGCGACCTCGAAGGTATCCGCCACCACCACGGCGATCGGCTGGCCGAAGTAGTGGATCGTGGTGTCCTGCAGGGGAAAGAAGGTCTGTCCGGGCGCGGGATGGCCGAACAGCGAGGGCACCAGTGGCACCGTGGTGACCCGCGGCAGGTTCTCGTGGGTGAACACGGCCACCGCGCCGGCTCGCAATGCGCGGCTGATGTCGAGGGAAGTCAGTGTGCCGTTGCCGATCT
Source organism: Nocardia vulneris (assembly GCF_001613425.1). GTDB lineage: Bacteria > Actinomycetota > Actinomycetes > Mycobacteriales > Mycobacteriaceae > Nocardia > Nocardia vulneris. The sequence continues at coordinate 95,153 of NZ_BDCI01000021.1, forward strand.
CGGCGCCCACGAGCACGCCGTACGCGGCGTTCGGCATCGGGATCTCGGCCGTATAGCGCGCCGCGCCGGTGACCTTGGCGTGCCCGTCGATGCGGTCGCGCGGCTGGCCGATCAGCTTCGCGGCGGCGGGCGCGCTCATTTCCGATCCCCTTGCGCCGCGACGGTTTCCAGGGTGCGTACCAGGGTGCGTTGCGCCAGTTCGATTTTGAACCGGTTCATCGGGTGGCTGTCGTCGGCGGCCGCGAGTTCGGTGGCCGCCGCCGCGGCGAAGTTCTCCTTCGTCGCCGGCTTGCCGGTCAACAGATCCTCGGCCATCCTGGCCCGCCACGGTTTGGTCGCCACGCCGCCGAGGCCGATCCGGACATCCCGCACGACACCGTCCGCGAGGTCGAGTGCCACGGCCGCGGAAGCGGCGGCGAACTCATAGGATTCGCGGTCGCGCACCTTCAGGTAGTGCGAGTTCTTCGCGAACGGCAAGGGCGGCACGTCGATCCGGATGATGAGCTCGTCGCTGGTGATCGGATGCTCCAGATGCGGTGTGGCCCCGGGCAACAGGAAGAAGTCGTCGAAGGGGATGCTGCGGATGCCGCGCGGCCCCTGCACCTGCACCACGGCATCGAGCGCGGTGAGCGGGTTCGCCATATCGGAGGGGTGCATCGCGAAACAGTGCTCGCTGGTGCCCAATACGGCATTGCCGCGATGCAGGCCGTCGAGGGCGCCGCAGCCGCTGCCGGGCTCGCGCTTGTTGCAGGCGTAGGCGATATCGCGGAACTGCGGGCAGCGCACCTTCTGCATCAGGTTGCCGCCCATCGACGCCATATTGCGGATCTGCGCGGACGCGCCCTTCCACAGCGCGATCGACAGGAACGGGAAGCGTTCCCGCACACCGGGATCGGCCGCGACCTCGCTCATCCGGACCATCGCACCGATGCGCAGCCCGCCGTCCGGGGTGTGCTCCAGCGCGGTCAGCGGCAGCCGGTTGATGTCGACGACGTTGTCCGGCTCCATCGCGCCGATGCGCAGCATATCCACCAGAGTCGTACCGCCGGCGAGGAATACGGTGTTCGGACGGGCGGCGACGGCGATGAGCGCCTCGTCCACCGTTTCGGCGCGGGCGAAGGCGATGGGCTTCATCGGGTCTGCCCCATTTCACCCTCCGCGGTCTTTATCGCGTCCCGGATGTTCTGGTAGGCGGCGCAGCGGCAGATATTGCCGCTCATCCATTCGGCGATCTCTTCGTCGCTGCCGGTATGGCCCTCTTCGATGCATTTGATCGCCGACATGATCTGACCGGGCGTGCAGTAACCGCATTGGAAGCCGTCGCAGCTGATGAACGCGCGCTGCACCGGATGCAGCTCGTCGCCCTCCGCGACCCCCTCGATCGTGGTGACCTCCCGGCCTTGCACACTCAATGCCAGAGTGAGACAGGACAATTCACGCTTCCCGTCGACCCACACCGTGCAGGCGCCGCAGGCGCCCTGGTCACACCCCTTCTTGGTGCCGGTGAGGCGCAGATATTCGCGCAGGGCGTCGAGCAGGCTGACCCGGGGTTCGAGGGCCACCGGAAAATCGTGACCGTTCACCCGCAGCGTGGCCAACGTGTAATCGGGACCGGCAAACTCCGGCTGACGCGTGTCCTGCTTGGGTAGCTCACCAATAGTCATAAACGTATCTCCTGCTCATGAGCGCGCGGCGGACGCGTATCTCGAAATACAGCATGCGAACGTAAGACCTGGCAAACATCGTAGCGTCTGTTCAGCAAACTTGCTCGCGAACCACATCGCCGCCTCAGATCGGCTCGGCAGCCGGTGAATTCGGCACTGCGCGGTCCCGACAGCAGCGAACCCGGGCGGCCGACGGCGCCCGGGTTCGCGGATCAGGCTCGGTTCAGGCTGCGGCCCAGGCGGGGCGCAGCGTGTTCATCGGCGGGCGGTCGGCCAGCGACACCTCGGTGCTGTGCGCGGTGAAGGCATCACCGACCAGCGGGAACTGGGTGAGCGCGGCGCCGGAGTCCTGGACGCCGCTGCGGCCGAGCACGGTACCCAGGATCTGCCTGCTCATCACGCCCAGGTCGGCCAGCGGCCGGTTGCGGTGCGTGCGCACTCCCAGGTTGACCTGACCGATCGCGGACAGGCCGACCTGGTCGTAGGTGTCGAGCAGCAGGCCGATCTCGACGCCGTAGCCGGGCGCGAACGGGACCGCGGTGAGTAGTTCGCGGGTGCCCGCGTACTCGCCGCCCAGCGGCTGCAACACCTGCGAGAGTTCGGGCCGCAGCGCGGCGAGCAACGGCCGGGCGACGAGCTCGGTGACCCGGCCGCCGCCGTGCGCGTCCACCGCGCCGCCCTGCCGCAGCGGCCTGCGGTAGTAGGCCTTGACCAGGTGCATGTCGTCGACGGTGAGCAGCGGGCCGAGCAGCTTGGGCACGAACGCCGGATCGGGGTCGATGAGGTCGGAGTCGACGAAGGCGATGAGGTCACCGCTGGTCACGGCCAGCGAACGCCACAGCACCTCGCCCTTGCCGGGTACCGGGTCGAGTTCGGGTACCGCCTGCTCCCGCGTGATCACCTCGGCGCCCGCGGCGCGGGCCCGTTCGGCGGTGGCGTCGGTGGAGCCGGAATCGAGCACGATCAGCTCGTCGACCAGGGTGCCGAGCAGCGGCCGGATGCTGGCCACCACATCGGCGACGGTGTTCTCCTCGTTCAGCGCGGGCAGCACCACCGACACGGTGCGGCCCGCCTTGGCGGCGACGAGCTCGTCGACCGACCAGCTCGGGGTGTCCCAGGTGTTCGTCGTGGCCCATGGCGGGCTGTACTCGCGGCTGTGGGGGTGGTGAAAGTTCATACCAAACCTCGCAGGGTGCGTGCTGGGGGCCGGATGCCCTGGATGGCGGCGATCATGTCCACTACCCGCCGGGTCGCGGCGACTTCGTGAACGCGGAAGACGCGGGCACCCGCGGCAGCCGACCATGCCGTTGCCGCCAATGTGCCCTCCAACCGCTCGGAAAGATCGACACCTAGAGTCTCCCCGATGAAGTCCTTGTTGCTGAGGGCCATCAGGACCGGCCACCCGGTATTTACAAGAACGTCCACTCCGCGCAACAACTCCAGGCCGTGATAGGTGTTCTTGCCGAAATCGTGGGTCGGATCGATCAGGATCGAATCCGCGCGCACCCCGGCCGCGACGGCGTGCTCGGCCGCCCGCACCAGGGTGGCGGTCACTTCGGCCAGGATATCGGCGTAGCGGACCCGGTGCGGCCGGGTGCGCGGCACCGCCCCGCCGGTGTGGCTGCACACGATGCCGACGCCCTGTTCGGCCGCCACCGGCACCAGCTCCGGATCGGCGCCCGCCCAGGTGTCGTTGATCAGATCCGCGCCCTCGCGCACGGCGGCCAGCGCCACCTCGGCGCGCCAGGTGTCGATGCTGATCAGTAGCTCCGGAAATTTCGCGCGGATCGCGGCGACGAACGGGAGCACCCGCCGGGCCTCCTCCTCGGCATCGACCAGCGACCCCGGCCCGGCCTTCACCCCGCCGATGTCGACCAGGTCGGCACCCTCGTCCACCGCGCGCACGACCGCGTCCATCGCGGCGGCGTCGGTGAACGTGGCACCCCGGTCATAAAAGGAATCCGGCGTGCGATTCACGATCGCCATGACCAGCGCCCGATCCGTCGCCACCGGCTTGCCGCACAAGGTCGGAAGCGGTGCAACGGTGGCGCTGAACATGCCCCGACTGTACCGACCCCTGTGCCGAGCGGTCTCGGTCAGCTCTTGGGGGCGCGGCCTGCGGCTACCTCGTCCGGGTAGTCGGGATAGAAGGGGATGTAGCCCTTGTCGCGGCCGGCGAGGACGTAGAGCGGGTGGTCGTCGTCGGGGGTGTAGCCCTGTTTGCGCAGCTCCACCTTGCGGCTCTTGAAGGTGGAGGTCTGTTCGAGCTCCTGGACCACGCGCAGGAACAGCGGGACCGCGTACGCGGGCAGCTGCCGGAACACCAGTTCTGCGAGTGCCGCGCCGTCGAGGTCCCCGTCGGGACTCAAGGTCACCGCCGCCATGCCCGCCTTGCCGTCGGCGCCCGGGATGTCTACGCCGTAGACGACGGCCTGCGAGATCGCCTCGGACCGGGTCAGCGCGCCCTCGACCTCGGTGGTCGCGACGTTCTCCCCCTTCCAGCGGAAGGTGTCGCCGAGCCGATCCACGAAAGCGATGTGATGCCAACCCTGATCGCGCACCAGATCGCCGGTGTCGAACCAGAGATCCCCCTGCTTGAAGCCGTCGCGGACCAGCTTCGCAGCAGAAGCCGCCTTGTCGGTGTAGCCGTCGAACGGCGACCGGTCGGTGATCTTGGACAGCAGCAGTCCGACCCCGCCGGTACCGACCCTGCGCAGGCGACCGTTCTTGTCGCGCTTGGCCTTTCCGGTCTCGTCGTCGTAGTCGACGACGGCGTAGGGCAGCGGCCCGAACCCCGCAGTGCGGTCCACGCCGAACGCGTTGATGAAGGCGATGTTGACTTCGCTGGCCCCGTAGAACTCGACGATCCGGTTGATGCCGAACCGCCGCTTGAACTCGTCCCACAGTTCCGGGCGCAGCCCGTTGCCGACCGCGAGCCGGACCTTGTGTCTGCGGTCGGTCGCCTTCGGCGCCTGGTTGAGCAGGTAACGGCACAGCTCGCCGATGTAGATGAACGCCGTCGCCTCTTCGCGGATCACCTCGTCCCAGAACCGCGACACCGAGAACTGCCTGCCGAGCGCGAAGGTGCCACCCGCGCTCAGCACCGCGGACAGCGCGACGGTCAGCGCGTTGTTGTGATAGAGCGGCAAGCAGCAGTACAGGGTGTCGTTGCCGCGCAGCCGAATTCCGAGTCCGCCGAGGCCGACCATGCTCTTGGTCCAGCGCAGGTGCGTCATCACGCTGGCCTTGGGCAGGCCGGTCGTACCGGAGGTGAAGATCAGGAAGGCCCGCTCCTTCGCGGTGATCTCCTTGCACACCGGCGGATCGGCATCCGGCGCGTCCTGCGCTGCCACCTGTAAATCATTGCTGTACAGCACATTCGACGGCGGCTCCGGCAGCGAGTCGAGCGCCTGCGCGCATTCCTCGCCGACCACATCGAGCACGCTGTTCAGCAGACCGAAGCTGTGCGCGAGCACCTGGTCGCGCTGGTGGTGATTGAGCAGGCCGACGGTGGCGCCCAGCTTCGCCGCGGCGAGCACCACGAACAGCGTCTGCGGCCGGTTGGTCATCAGCACGCCGACCACGTCGCCGCGCCGCACCCCGCGCGCGGTGAGCACCGCGGCGTACCGGTTCACCTCGTCGTTGGCCTGGCGGTAGGTGCAGCCCGCCCCTTCGAAGCGCAGGAAGATGCGGTTCGGATGCCGGTGCGCGGCGCGCTGGAAGCACAGGCCCACCGAGGATTTGGCGTCCGGCCCCACCAGCATGCCCGGCGCGCTGCGCAGCATCCCCGGCGCGTCGAGCGCCATCGCGGGAAGGTTTCTGGCCAGATCTAACAAGCTCACCGTGGAGCGACCGTCGGAACTCACTATCCCGCTCTCCTCAATCAAAAGCTGGTGCTCACGCCTCCAAAGCCGCGAAGGCGGAAGGTATATCGGCGACCACGGTGACGCGGTCCATCGCGGGCTGGGGCACGAACTTACGGTCGTAGAGTTCGTCGAGCCACTGGAACAGGCCTCGGTAGAAGCCATCCGGGTCCAGCACCACCACCGGCTTATTGTGCTGTCCCAGATAGCCTCCGGTCCAGGTTTCGAAGAACTCTTCCAGCGTGCCGATGCCGCCGGGCAGGGTCAGGAAGGCGTCGGCACGGTCCTCCATGATCTGCTTGCGCTGCCGCATGGTGTCGGTGACGACCAGTTCGTCGGCGTCGACATCGGCGACCTCCCGGTGCACCAGGTGCTTCGGGATCACCCCGATGGTGTTCGCGCCGCCGGCCCGCGCCGCCGTCGCGATCGCGCCCATCATCGACACGTTGCCGCCGCCGGACACCAGTTGCCAACCGCGCCGGGCGATCTCGGCGCCGACCGCGGCGGCCAGGTCCAGATAGACAGGATTGACGGTGCTCGCGGAGCAGTAGACACAGACGGCGTAGGGCTGTTCGCTCACCACTGGTCCTCCGTGCCGATCGCATCCTCCGCGCCGCCGGATTCCGCGTTGGCGAGGATGATCTGCACGACCTCTTCCACGCTGTCGGTGACGTGGATCAGACCGAGGTCGCCGGGGGAGATCTTGCCGGAACCGCCCAGCGAGTCCCGCATCCAGTCGACCAGCCCGGCCCAATACCTGCTGCCGAACAGGATGATCGGGAACCGAGTGATCTTGCGGGTCTGCACCAGGGTGAGCGCCTCGAACAGTTCGTCCAGGGTGCCGAAACCACCGGGCAGGCAGATGAAGGCCTCCGAGTACTTCACGAACATCGTCTTGCGGACGAAGAAGTAGCGGAAGTTGATGCCGAGATCGACCCACTCGTTGAGGCTCTGCTCGAACGGCAGCTCGATGCCGAGACCGATCGAATAGCCGCCTGCCTCGCAGGCGCCGCGGTTGACCGCCTCCATCGCGCCGGGACCGCCGCCGGTGATCACCGCGAAACCGGCCCGGGCCAGCGCGGCACCGATGGCCAGGCCCGCCTGGTATTCGGGATGGTCGGGTTGGGTGCGCGCCGAACCGAACACGGTGACCGCGCGCGGCACCTCGGCGAGCGCGCCGAAACCCTCGACGAACTCGGCTTGGATGCGCAGCACGCGCCACGGGTCGGTATGCACCCAGTCGGTGTCGCCGCGCCGGTCGAGCAGATTGCGGTCGGCGGTGCCGACCTCGTTCGCCCGGTCGCGCCGGAACATGACCGGTCCGCGGAACTTGGCTGTCGACTTCGGCTTGTTGGCAACCTCGCGGTCAGCGGCGTCGGTGGACATGCGCTCCAAACTACCGGGAGGTTGTCGCGGCAACAGACCTGAGCCGAGAAGTCAGCCGCCGTTCACCTCGCGCGCCGCCGCCCGTCAGGCGCGCACGCCGGTGAGGTAGCTGCGCAGCATCGCGGTGACGGCGGTGATCTGGTCGACCGGGACGTGCTCGTCCCGCTTGTGCGCGAGGTTCGGATCGCCGGGGCCGAAGTTCACCGCGGGGATACCGCGCGCCGCGAAGCGGGCGACATCGGTCCAGCCGTACTTGGCGCGCACACCGCCGCCGCCGTGCTTGTGCACCGAGGCGATCAAGTCCGCGGCGGCCGGTGCGGTCAGGCCGGGCAGTGCGCCCGGGGCCGAATCGGTCACCTCGAAGGTCACGTCGAGACCGGCGAAGACCTCGCGCACGTGCGCGATCGCCTGCTCGACCGTGCGGTCCGGCGCGAAACGGAAGTTCACGTCCACCTCGGCGGCGTCGGGCACCACGTTGCCCGCCACACCGCCCGCGACGCGCACCGCCGACAGACCCTCGCGGTAGCCACAGCCGTCGATGTCGACCTCGCGCGCCCGGTACTCGGCCAGCCGCTGCAGGATCGGTGCGAGGCGGTGAATCGCGTTGTCGCCCAACCAGGCTCGCGCCGAATGCGCGCGCACCCCGGCGGTGGACAGCCGGACCCGCAGCGTCCCTTGGCACCCCGCCTCGATCCAGCCGCCCGAGGGTTCGCCGAGCACGGCCAGATCGCCGGCCAGCCAGTCCGGCAGGTCGCGCTCGATATGCCCGAGTCCGTTGAATTCCGAGGCGATCTCCTCGCAGTCGTAGAAGATCAGCGTCAGTTCGTGCACCGGTTCGGCGACCGTCGCGGCCAGATGCAGGAACACCGCGTCTCCGGACTTCATGTCCACCGAACCGCAGCCGAACAGCACCCGCTCGCCCGCGTCGTTCACCGCGAAATGACTCGGCACGTTGTCGGCGATCGGCACGGTGTCCAGATGGCCGGCCAGCACCACCCGCGTCGGCAGACCCCGGTTGGTCCGCGCCAGCACCACATTGCCGTGCCTGCGCACCTCGAAGCCCGTCGTCTGCTCGCGCAACGCCTGCTCCACGAGATCGGTGATCACCGCCTCGTCCCGCGACACACTGGGAATGTCCACCAGAGCTTTGGTCAGCGCGATCGGGTCCGCCCGCAGATCAAGGGTCACATCCCCACCCTACGACCGCGCCCCCACCCCGCCGCCGCGCAGTGCGCACACGCCACCACACCATGCACACGCCACCACACCATGCGCACCTCAGCACGCCGCCTACACCTGAGCACGCCGCGCGCGTTTCAGCACGCCGCGCGCATTTCAGTCGACGATTTCGTGCGCGTGGCGCTGATGAGGGCGCAGCGTAGGCGGACGGCCGCGGATGTCGGGCATCTGATCGGCGGGCGCGAGACGTGGGGTGCGGCACAGGAGGAGGGTCACCGTCAGGGGCAAGCGGTCGGTAACCTCTACGGACGTGAGTGAGCGAAGCGAGCGAACCATGAGCACAGCGTGCCGAGTGCACACGACGGAGCCGAGCGCCGGCGAGGCGCAGTCGTGAGTACTCAGGGAGCAGCAGCAGTCGGTATCGCCAACGTGACCACGGACGGGACCGTCCTGGACACCTGGTACCCGAGTCCGGAGCTCGGCACGTTCGCCGAGACCGGGACCAAGCGGCTGGACGAGGCGCCCGCCGAGTACGCGGCGCTGCTCGGGGTCGACGAGGCGCGCGGGGTCGACGTGGTCGCGGTGCGCACCACGATCGCCGACCTGTCTGCCGCGCCGATCGACGCGCACGACGTCTACCTGCGCCTGCACCTGCTCTCGCATCGCCTGGTCCGCCCGCACGAGGTGAGCCTGGACGGGCAGTTCGGCTTGCTCAGCAACGTGGTGTGGACCAATCACGGCCCTGCCGCGGTGGAGGGTTTCGAGGCCACCCGCGCCAAGCTGCGTGCGCGCGGCCCGGTCACCGTGTACAGCGTGGACAAGTTCCCGCGCATGGTCGATTACGTGGTGCCCTCCGGGGTGCGGATCGGCGACGCCGACCGGGTCCGGCTCGGCGCGCACCTCGCCTCCGGCACCACCGTCATGCACGAGGGCTTCGTCAACTTCAACGCGGGCACCCTGGGCAACTCCATGGTCGAGGGCCGCATCTCCGCCGGTGTGGTGGTGGGCGACGGCTCCGACGTCGGCGGCGGCGCGTCCATCATGGGCACCCTGTCGGGCGGCGGCACCACCGTCATCTCCATCGGCGAGCGCTCCCTGCTCGGCGCGAACGCGGGGGTCGGCATCCCGCTCGGCGACGACTGCGTCGTGGAGGCGGGCCTCTACGTCACCGCGGGCACCAAGGTCACGGGCCCGGACGGAACCGTCGTCAAGGCCAGCACCCTCAGCGGCCAGAACAACCTGCTCTTCCGCCGCAATTCCGTCACCGGAGCGGTGGAAGTGGTGCCGCACAAGGGCACCGGCGTCGAACTGAACGCCGCCCTCCACGCCAACGACTGACCGCCCCCTTCCCCACGACCTGCCGCGCAGCACCAGAACCGTTGCGCGGCAGGCACACCCGCCGCGTCCGGCGCGCCACGCGCCTTCGCACGACCTGCCCAGCGTCGAACTCGCCACGGCGCAACCTGCGCCACGTGCCTGACCACGGCGCACACTGCGCGCGGGCGCGTGCGCACCACTTCTACGTACGCCGCCGGCTTGTCCGGCGACGCCCGCGGCCTAGCCACGTCGCCGCCCGGCGACACGTGAACCTCCACATCCACACCACTTCTCGGGATCCGCACTCCCTCTGACCCGCCACAGGTAGTGCAGATCCCGAGAACCGGCGCAGATCCCGGGCAGCACCCGCGGGGTCAGGTGAGGCGCTTCTTCTGGACCTTGCCCATGGCGTTGCGGGGGAGGCTTTCGACTACGCGGATCTCGCGGGGGCGCTTGTGTACTGAGAGTTGTTCGGCGACGTAGTCGATCAGGTCCTGTTCGAGGGAAGCCGTTGTCTCGCCGCGCAATACGACGAAGGCGACGATGCGCTGTCCCAGGTCGGGGTCGGGCAGGCCGACCACGGCAGTTTCGGCTACGGCAGGGTGGCCGAGCAGCACGGTCTCCACTTCACCTGCGCCGATGCGATATCCACCGGATTTGATCAGATCCACCGATGCGCGGCCGACGATGCGATGGAATCCGTCGGGGTCGATGGCGGCGACATCGCCGGTCTTGAACCAGCCGTCCTCGGTCCAGCTCTCGGCGGTGGCTTCCGGACGGTTCAGGTAGCCGTCGAACAGCATCGGACCGGAAACCTGTAGCGCGCCGATGCTTTCGCCGTCGTGCGCGACCTCGCCGCCCGCCTCGTCCCGCAGCCGGGTCCGCACCCCGCGCACCGCGGTGCCGACCCAGCCGGGGCGGCGTTCACCGTCGGCGCGGGTGGACAGGGTGATCATGGTTTCGCTCATACCGTAACGCTCGATGGGCGCGTGGCCGGTGAGTTCACGCAGCTTCTCGAACACCGGCACGGGCAGCGGCGCACTGCCCGACACGAGCAGCCGGGCGGCGGCCAGTTCCTTTGCGGCATCGGGCTCTTCGACGATCCGGGACCACACGGTGGGCACCCCGAAGTACAGGGTGCCGTGCGCGGCGGCGTACGCCTGCGGGGTCGGCTTGCCGGTGTGCACCAGCGGGCTGCCCACCCGGAGCGGGCCGAGCAGACCGAGGATCAGCCCGTGCACATGGAACAGCGGAAGCCCGTGCACCAGTGTGTCGTTCGCGGTCCACGCCCAGGCTTCCGCGAGCGCGTCCAGCCCGGCGGCGATGGCGCCGCGGCTCAGCAGCACCCCCTTCGGCAAGCCGGTGGTGCCGGACGTGTACAGCACGAAAGCCGTCGACGCCGCGTCGGGTTCGGGATAGGTATGCCAGGACCTGGCGTGCACACGCACCGGAACCACCGGAAGTTCGCTGCCCGCAGGAGCTTTGCCGAGCCACGCCTGCGCGCCCGAATCGGACAGGATGTGCGCGAGTTCCGCGGTGCCCGAGTCCGGCGGCACCGGCACCACGGTCACTCCCGCGATCAGGCAGCCGACCACGGCGAGCACGGTGCCGACAGTCGGCTCGGCCAGCACGGCGACCCGGTCGGCCCGGGCCACTCGTTCCGCCACCGAGGTCGCGGCGCCGAGCAGATCACTGCGCGAGAGCGTCACGCCGTCGATGGTGACGGCATCGGGGATATCCGCGCCGCCTGCGACGGCGAGCGGGTTCAGGGAACTGAGCAACAGCGGCGGACCGAACGGCATTCGCCCAAACTACTTCGCCGTTCCCCGGCGCAGCAGCACCGGGCGGGACCGGGAGTGTGACGGTTGACACGCCCATGAGGCGGTGAGAAAGTTTATGTACATCCTTCTCAATCGGACAGAGGTCAACGATGACCAGGCCACTTCGCGCAACGACGCACGAATCCGAACCCGCGACCGAACTCGACATCACACAGTTCATCGACGGCATGGTGGGACTGCTCGCCGGCGCGGCGAACGTCATCATGCAGCTCAGCAATCCGCCGGTCGGCTACGGCGTACTGGAGAGCACCGTGCACAGCGGCAACGTGATGTTGCATCCGGTCAAGCGCTTGCGCACCACGGTCACCTACCTCGCCGTCGCCATGCTGGGCTCCCCCGACGAGCGCGCCGACTACCGCGAAGCCGTCAACCGCTCGCACCGTCCCGTGCATTCGACCGCGTCGAGTCCGGTGCGCTACAACGCCTTCGACCCCGACCTGCAATTGTGGGTGGCCGCCTGCCTGTACTGGGGCGCGCAGGACACCTACACCCGCCTGCACGGCCCGATGGACGAGGCGACCGCCGACGCGTTCTATCGGCACAGCGCCCGGCTCGGCACCACCTTGCAGGTACGCGAAGGCATGTGGCCCCCCGACCGCAAAGCCTTTGCCGCCTACTGGGATCGGCACCTGAGCGCTACCACGATCGACCCGCCGGTCCGCGACTACTTCAACGATCTGATCGATCTGAAGATGCTCCCGCTGCCACTGCGACTCCCGTTCGCGCGGGCACACCGCTTCTTCGTCACCGGCCTGCTGCCCGCACACCTGCGCGATCAGATGGGCTTCACCTGGTCCGCCCGCGAGGACCGGGCACTCGAACGCATCCTGCATACGCTCGGCACCGCCGAGACTCTGCTCCCCGCTCCGGTGCGCATGTTCCCGCTCAACGCCTACCTGGCCGACTTCCGACTCCGCCGCAGACTCGGCCTGCGCCTGGTGTGACCCGCGGACGACGGACACAAGTTCGCGACGCCCGCATGTCGGGCCCGGCTTTGCGCCGCGTGCGGTGTTATCTCGTCAGGGACGGGCATACCGCGCAAAGGGGGCATGGCAAGGAGGACTCGTGAACCGTGGAACTCTGGCGGTGCTCACCATCGCGCTCTGCTGCGCCTTCCACGCACCCCCGGCGGGCGCGGCGCCGTTCGGCCCCGACGTGGTGCCGTCGCGCACGGCGGTCACGTTCCGCGCCGCGGCGGGTGGCGGCTGGAGCACCGCGAACGAACACGAGTCCCGGGCGGCCCTGTCACTGGTCAAGCTGTATCTCGCGGACTATGCCCTGCGGCACGGCGACGGCGCGCCGAGTGACCGGGAGCTGGCCGAGCGGATGATCCGCTACTCCGACGACGGCGCCGCGACCGCGACGGAGGCCAAGTATCCGCGGGCGATCGAAGCCATTGCGGCCGAATACCATTTGGCCGATACGCACCCGTACGGCGAATGGGGCATGGCCGCGACGAGCACCGCCGACGTCGCCGAATTCCTGATCACCAAATTGCGCAACGATCGCGGCTCGCCGATCTTCGCCTGGATGGCCGCGGCCGGCGCCACGGCTGCCGATGGGACAGAACAGGATTGGGGCACCGCCCGCTGGCCGCTCGTGCAGGGCACCAAGTGGGGTTGGTCCGATCTCGGCCCGCCGGACGTCGCTTCCGCTTCGTACGGCACGGGTTTCGTGGTGGTCGCGCACACGCACGGCACCGCCGCCGAGCAGACCCTCGATCTCATGGCCGCGATGCCGCTGGCCACGGTCGGCATGCTCGTCCCGAGTTAGCCTGCGCCACATCAGGTTCGAAGCCGCGCGTGTTCACGGTACGCGGAACGACACCACCACGTGATCGCGCGCGAACTGCCTGATCGCCGCGTCGTCGTGCAGCGGGATGACCGTCTGCGGGGTCAGCGCCAGCGACAGCGCGGTGCGCGCGATCATCTCCGCCAGCGGTTCGGGATCGTATTCGGGCAGCTTGCCCTCGCGCTGTAGCCGAGTGATGAACTCGGCCAGGTAGTCCCGGCCGAGTTCGATGATCGGGGCGCCCTTGACGGTCAGAAAGGGCAGGACCAGTTCGGGTTCCGTGGCCAGCAGCCGATGCACGAGCTGGTTGTCGCGCAGCCCCGTGATGAACGCGGCGAAGAGTTCGACGATCTGCTCCTGTGCGGCCGCGTCCCGATCGACCTGCTGCTGCAACGCCGCGTCCACCTGCTCGACGAACTCCCGGGTCTGCCGCAGCCCGACTGCCTCGATCAGGTCCGACTTGCTGGCGAAGCGCCGGTACAGCGTGGCGAGCGAGAGGCCGCAGCGCCGCGCCACCTCGACCATGCTGGTGCGTTTGATGCCGAAGTCCAGGAAGGCCAGCAGCGCGGCGTCGAGCACGCGTGTTTGATTGCGGTCCTCCGGGCCCGCACTGCGAATCCGCGGCAGGAGTTTGGTCAACTTCGCCATTCCTCCACCCTAGCCCCGTCGATGAAACGATGATGCACAAAGCATCGCAGCGAAGCAATTGCCGCCGCGGCACCGTTGACACCCCGTCGAGACGATGAGAAGGTGAGATACGAATCTTCTCATCGTACGCGGGCGCCCGGCGCCGGCGGACACAGAAAGACGAGGTCGACGATGACCGCACCGCTACGCGCCGCCGAGCCCGACGAGGTCCACCCCTTCGAACCACTCACGCCCGAAACGGTCCAGCCGTACCTGGACGGTGTCGCGGCCTTCCTCGGCGGCACCGCCAACGTGATCATGCAGCTGAGCCTGCGCCCGGTCGGCCGCGGCGTACTGGAGAGCACGGTGGACAGCGGCAAAGTGACCCTGCATCCGGTGAAGCGGCTGCGCACCACACTCACCTATATCGCCGTCGCGACGATGGGCTCCGACGAAGAGCGCGCGGCCTACCGCGAGGCGGTCAATCATTCGCATCGGCCGGTTCGCTCCAGCGCCCAGAGCCCGGTGAAATACAACGCTTTCGATCCGAAGTTGCAGCTCTGGGTGGCGGGCACGATCTACTGGGGTCTCGACGACCTCTACACCAGAATGCACGGTCCGCTCGCGCCGTCGGAGTCCGAAGCGCTCTATCAGTACTGCGCCCGGCTCGGCACGACGCTGCAGATGCGACCGGAGATGTGGCCCGCCGACCGCGCGGCCTTCCTAGCGTGGTGGGCGGAGAATCTGGTGCAGTACCGGATCGAACCCGCGCTGCGCGCCTACTTCGACGACCTCATCGATCTCCGAATGATGCCGCGCCCGGTGCAATTCGCCTTCGCGCGGCTGCAGCGCTTCGTCGTGGCCGGTCTGCTACCGCAGCACGTGCGCGACGAAATGCGGATGACGTGGACCGAGCGCGAGCAACGCCGATTCGACCAGCTGCTGCGGGGTATAGCGCTCGTACACAACCAGTTGCCGAAACAGGCGCGACTGTTTCCGTTGAACGCCTACCTGTTCGACCTGCGCAGGCGGATGCGCCTCGGAAAGCCACTGGTGTAGGGACTTCGGAGAAGGGACACCAGCGGATCGGTGGGCAGGACGAGCGTCCTGCCCACCACCCTTTTCACGACCTGCTCACCAAAGCGCGCAGGAAGAAGGTGAGGTTGGCCGGGCGCTCGGCGAGTCGCCGGGTCAGATAGCCGTACCACTGACTGCCGTAGGGGACGTACACCCGCACGGCCGCACCCGCGGCAGCCAGCCTGCGCTGTTCCACGTCGCGCACTCCGTAGAGCATCTGGTGCTCGAATCCATCCGGGCCACGGCCGGTTGCACGGACGAGCTGCTCGGCGGCGACGATCGGCACCGGATCGTGCGTGGCGACCATCGGGTAGCCCGCACCCCGCATCAGCACCTCGAGACAGCGCAGGTAGGAGTCGGTCACCTCGGGTGCGCGCTGGAAGGCGACCTCGGCGGGTTCGCGATATGCGCCCTTGCACAGGCGGACACGCGAATCCGGACCCGACAGCGACCGGCAGTCCGTCTCGGCACGATGCAGGTAAGCCTGCAGAACGGCACCGAGCCAAGGGAATTCCGCACGCAGCGCCGACACGGTGGCCAAGGTGTCCGCGGTGGTGGTGTGGTCTTCGGCGTCGACGGTCACCCAGACCTCGGCCCGCGCGGCCGCGGCACACAGCACCCGCAGGTTCGCGGTGGCCACCGCGGGACCGTCGCCCGGCAGGGCCTGGCCGAGCGCGGACAACTTCACCGAGACCTCGACCGGTGGTGCCGTGATACCCGGCAGCGCGGGACGTTTCAGCGCGGACAGCTCTGCGATCAACGAAAGGTACTCGGTCACTGTGGCATCGGCCTGCGCCCGGTCGGTGGTGTTCTCCCCCAGGAAGTCGACGCTCACCATCCGGCCGCTGTCGAGCAGCGCCCGCGCCACCTCGATGAGCTCGGCCCTGGTCTCCCCCGCGACGAACCGCCGGACGATGCACGCGGTCACCGGCAGCCCGGTGACCGCGCGCCGCAACCGCGACGATTCCGCCGCCGCGAGGATGACGGGCCGCAGCGGATTCACGCCGGGTCCGAGTCCATATGCGGATAGCGGTATCCGGTGGGCGGCACGAAGGTCTCCTTGATCGTGCGCGGCGCCACCCAGCGCAGCAGATTCAGCGGCGAACCCGCCTTGTCGTCGGTACCCGAGGCCCGCGCACCGCCGAAGGGCTGCTGCCCGACCACCGCGCCCGTCGGCTTGTCGTTGATGTAGAAGTTGCCCGCCGCGAAACGCAGTGCCGCACCGGCCTGTTCGATCGCCGGACGGTCCTGTGCGAACACCGCCCCGGTCAGCGCGTAGGGCGCGGCCGATTCGGCCTCGGCCAGGATCGACGCGAACGCACCGGGTTCGGCGTCGTCGTAGACGTGCACCGACAGGATCGGGCCGAAATACTCGGTGGCGAAGGACTCGTCGCGCGGGTCGTCGGCCAGCAGCACCGTCGGGCGGACGAACCAGCCCTCGCTGTCGTCCCAGGTGCCGCCGACCGGGATGGTCAGCCCGGCCGTCCTGGCCCGCTCGATCGCCGCGACGTTCTTGTCGAACGCGCGCCGATCGATCAGCGCGCCACCGAAATTGGACAGATCGGCGACGTCCCCGTAGGTCAGCTCGTCGACCTGGTGCAGGAAGTCCGCACCTATCGTCTGCCAGATCGTGCGCGGAATATAGGCCCGCGACGCCGCGGAACACTTCTGCCCCTGATATTCGTAGGCGCCGCGAATCAGCGCTGCCCGCAACGCGTCCGGGTCCGCCGAGGGATGTGCCACCACGAAGTCCTTGCCGCCGGTCTCGCCGACCAGTCGTGGATATCCGTGGTAGCGGCCGAGATTCGCCCCGACCTGCTGCCAGAGGTGCTGAAAGGTCTTGGTGGAGCCGGTGAAGTGGATACCGGCGAGCCGCGGATCGGCCAGCGCCACCTCGGACAGGTCCCGGCCGTCGCCGGTCACCATGTTGATCACCCCGGGCGGCAGGCCCGCCGCCTCCAGCAGCCGCATCGTGTAGAAGGCCGACAACGTCTGGGTCGGCGACGGTTTCCACACCACGGTGTTGCCCATCAGCGCGGGCGCGGTGGGCAGGTTGCCCGCGATCGCGGTGAAATTGAACGGGGTGATCGCGTAGACGAAACCCTCCAGTGGCCGGTAGTCCAGCCGATTCCACACCCCGGGACTCGACTCCGGCTGCTGGGTCATGATCTGGCGGGCGAAAGCCACATTGAATCGCCAGAAGTCGACCAGCTCACACGGTGCGTCGATCTCGGCCTGCTGCGCCGATTTCGATTGCCCGAGCATGGTCGCGGCGGCCACCGTTTCCCGCCACGGCCCGGCGAGCAGATCGGCGGCGCGCAGGAAGATCGCCGCGCGCTCGTCGAACGGCAGCGCCCGCCAGTCCGGCGCGGCCGCGATCGCGGCGTCGATCGCGCCCTGCGCCTCGGAGTGGGTGGTGTCGGTGTAGGTCCCCAGCACCTGCCGGTGCCGATGCGGCGCGACGATCTCGTGTCGCGCGCCGCTGCCGGGCCGGTACTTGCCGCCGATCACCAGCGGCACCTCGGCGGTGTCGGCGGCGATCTCGGCCAGCCTGGCGACCAGCAGCTCGCGCTCGCGGCTGCCGGGTGCGTACGAGTGCACCGGCTCGTTGGCAGGAGTAGGGACAACCGTGACAGCGTCCATAGTTCAGGCTAGCGCCGTCCCGGCTCGGCGACGGCGCTTGCGCCGCGCACCCGGCTGCGTGTCGTCGGGCTAGTTCAGTCGCTCGACGGCGGCGGCGATGCGCTCGTCGGTGGCGGTGAGCGCGATGCGGACGTGCTCCGCACCGGCGGGCCCGTAGAAATCACCGGGCGCGGCCAGGATGCCGCGGTCGGCCAGCCAGTCCAGCGTGGTCCGGCATGCTTCGCCCCGAGTGGACCACAGGTACAGACCCGCTTCCGAGTGGTCGACTCGGAAACCGGCCGCTTCCAACGCTTTCCGCAGCACATCGCGCCGGGCGCGGTAGCGCTCCCGCTGCTGTGCCTCGTGCGTGTCGTCACCGAGCGCCGCGGTCATCGCGCTCTGGATCGGATACGGCACCATCAGGCCGGAATGCTTGCGCACCTCGAGCAGCTCGGCGACCAGCGCGGGATCGCCCGCGACGAAACCGGCCCGGTAGCTGGCCAGGTTCGAGGTCTTCGACAGCGAATGCACGGCAAGCAGATTCGTGTGGTCGCCACCGGAAACCTCGGGGTCGAGGATGGAGACCGCACGGCCTTCCCAGGTGAGTCCGAGATAGCACTCGTCCGAGGCGACGATCACGTCGCGCTCGCGGGCGAATTCGACGACCTTGCGCAGGTGCTCGACGCCGAGCACGCGGCCCGTCGGGTTGGCCGGGGAATTCACGTAGAGCAGCGCGGGCGTGCGCGGACCGAGCTGGGTGAGCCCGTCGGCGCGCACGATCTGCGCGCCGGCCAGCAGCGCGCCGACCTCGTAGGTCGGGTACGCGACCTCGGGAATGACGACCAGGTCCGCCGCGCCGAGGCCGAGCAGCCGGGGCAGCCCGGCGATCAGCTCCTTGGTGCCGATCACCGGCAGTACGGCGGCCGCGTCCAGCCCGGTGATCCCGAACCGCCGCTTCAGCGCGTCCACCACGGCCGCGCGCAGTTCCGGCGTGCCGTGCGTGGCGGGGTAGCCGGGCACCGCCGACGCCGCGTTCAACGCGGTGCGGATCAGCGGATCGACCGGGTCGACCGGCGTGCCGACCGACAGGTCGACGATGCCGCCGGGATGCGCCGCGGCCTTCGCCTTCGCCGAAGCGATGGTGTCCCAGGGAAAATCGGGAAGCAGGCTGCTGACCCGGGTACGCGTGCTCACGGCAGAGCTACTCGCTCGCCATCGGCGGGAGTTCCTTGATGAACGGCGGGTCGTAATCGACCTTGCCGACCTTGGTGGCGCCGCCCGGCGAACCGAGCTCGTCGAAGAAGTCGACGTTGGCGTTCACGTATCCGCTCCACTGGTCCGGGGTGTCGTCTTCGTAGAAGATCGCCTCCACCGGGCACACCGGTTCACATGCACCACAGTCCACGCATTCGTCGGGATGGATGTACAGCATGCGACCACCCTCGTAGATGCAGTCCACGGGGCATTCCTCGATGCATGCCTTGTCCTTCACGTCAACGCACGGTTCAGCGATGATGTACGGCACTGCCGTTCTCCTAGTCTGTCCTCACCTTGCGGGGATAGTCCGCCCAGCGAAACACTATCCGGACACCCCACGCTACTCCGGGTCAGCCTTGCCTAACTTCTGATGTTCCGCACGCCACTGCTGGTGCGCGAATCCACCCGCCGAACCGGGCCGCTGGCGGAGGCGTCCCCCGTGGGAGCGGGTCCGTTCCCCCTCGGATCAGGCCGATCCGCCGGGTTGCGGCGGATCGGCCACGATCCGACTTCGATCGCCACACCGGGTCTCGGCTATCGCCGGTGGACGCCGTCAGCAACAGCCTACGCCGAGCCCACCGACAACGGCAGGGCCGAAACCTTGTGCTGCGGAACGCCGTACGTGGTGGTCCGCTCGCGGGCCGGACGGCCGATCCCGGAGGCGATATCGACCAGCTCCGCGACGGTCTTGGCCGAACCGTGCTGCGAGCCCGCCATCCGGGAGATCGTCTCCTCCATCAGCGTGCCGCCGAGGTCGTTGGCGCCGCTGTTGAGCATGACCCGGGTTCCGGTGGTGCCGAGCTTCACCCAGCTGGTCTGGATGTTGTCGATCCGGCCGTGCAGCATGATCCGGGCCAGCGCGTGCGCGGCGCGGTTGTCCCGGTTCGTCGGGCCGGGCCTGGCCGCGCCGGCCAGGTACAGCGGGGCGCTCTGATGCACGAACGGCAGCAGCACGAATTCGGTGAAACCGCCTGTCTCGTCCTGGATTCCGCGCAGCACCCGCAGATGTCCGACCCAGTGCTTCGGGTTGTCCACGTGCCCGTACATCATCGTCGAACTGGAGCGCAGCCCGACCTGATGCGCGGTGGTGATCACCTCGATCCACGCCGAGGTGGGCAGCTTGCCCTTGGTGAGCACCCAGCGCACCTCGTCGTCGAGGATCTCGGCGGCCGTGCCCGGAATGGTGTCCAGGCCCGCCTCCTTCAGCGCGACCAGCCAGTCCCGGATGCTCTGCCCGCCGCGGGACGCGCCGTTCACGATCTCCATCGGGCTGAAGGCGTGCACGTGCATCGAGGGCACCCGCTGCTTCACCGCGCGCACGATGTCGGCGTAGCCGGTGACCGGCAGGTCGGGATCGATACCGCCCTGCATGCAGACCTCGGTAGCACCGTCGACGTGCGCCTCCCAGGCCCGGTCCGCGACCTCGTCCATGCTCAGCGTGAACGCGTCCGCGTCGCCCTTGCGCTGGGCGAACGCGCAGAACCGGCACCCGGTGTAGCAGATGTTGGTGAAGTTGATGTTCCGGTTCACCACGTAGGTGACGTCGTCACCGACCGCGGCCCGGCGCAGCTCATCGGCCAGCGCCGCGACGGCCTCCAGGTTCGCGCCGTCGGCCGTGGCCAAGGCCAGGTAGTCGGCGTCGCTGAGCCCGGCCGGATCGTGCTCGGCGGCGCGCAGCGCGGCGAGCACGTCGGAGTCGAGCCGTTCCGGTGCCGTGACGGCCAGGTCGCGCGCCTGTTCGCGGATCGTGTCCCAGTCGCCGAACGCGCCGACCACATCCTGGCCGAGCGCCGAATCGCTGCGGCTCTCGGTGTTGCGGCCCTCGGTATCGATCGAGGTGTTGAGATCCACCCGGCCCGCGGACTCCCAGGACTGGTCCGGCTCCTGCCAGGGCAGGCCGACCGGCATCGCGTCCGGGTTCGCCAGGCCCGTCGCCGGATCGCTCAGCGCCGCGACGTGCACGCCGATCCGCGGATCGATCCACGGGCTGCCCGCGCGCACGTACTTCGGGTGCGCGGAGGTCCGCTCGACCAGCTGGTAACCGGCCGCCTCGGTGATCTCCCGCAGCGTGTCCAGGTTCGGCCAGGGCCGCTCCGGATTCACGTGATCGACCGTGACCGGCGAGACGCCGCCCCAGTCATCGATGCCCGCGTCGATCAGCGCGAGACAGTCCTCGAGCGACACCAGGTTCGGCGGCGCCTGCACCGGCACATCCGGGCCGAGCAGCAGCCTGGTCACCGCGATGGTGGCGAGGAACTCGTCGATGCCCGCGTCCGGCACGTCGCGCATCGCGGTGTCGTCCTTGGCCCGGAAGTTCTGGATGATGACTTCCTGGATATGCCCGAAAGCCTTGTGCTGCTTGCGGATCGCCATGATCGACTCGGCCCGCTCCAGCAGCGATTCGCCGATGCCGACCAGGATGCCCGTGGTGTAGGGCACCGAGAGCCGGCCGGCGTCGGTGATGGCGCGCAGCCGGACCGCCGGATCCTTGTCCGGGCTGCCGTAGTGGCAGTTGCCTTTCTCGGTGAACAGGCGGGTCGAGGTGGTCTCGAGCATCATGCCCATCGACTGCGCGACCGGCTTGAGCCGGGAGATCTCCGCCCACGACATCACGCCCGGGTTCAGGTGCGGCAGCAGGCCGGTTTCCTCGAGCACCATGATCGAAACGGCGCGCAGATAGTCCAGCGTCGAGTCGTAGCCGCGCTCGTCGAGCCACTGCGCGGCCTCCGGCCAGCGGTCCTCGGGGCGGTCGCCCAGCGTGAACAGCGCTTCCTTGCAGCCGAGCGCGGCGCCGCGGCGCGCGATGTCGAGCACCTCGTCGGGCTCGAGGAACATGCCCTTGCCCTCGGCGCGCAGCTTGCCCGGGACGGTGACGAAGGTGCAGTAATGACACTTGTCCCGGCACAACTTGGTCAGCGGGATGAAGACGTTGCGCGAGTAGCTGATCGTCTTCGGCCGTCCCGCCGATTCCAGCCCCGCGTCGCGCACCCGGGCCGCGCTGTTGCTCAGATCCTTCAGGTCGTCGCCGGTGGCGTGCAGCAGCACCGCGGCCTCGTCCACGTTCAGCGTGACGCCGTCGCGCGCCCGGCGCAGCGCGCGCCGCATGGCCGACGGGGAGGGCGGCGGAGTGGGGATGCTCGGGTTCGGCAGTTCCGTCACGGCTTGGCCTCGCTGACGCTCGAGGCGACCGCGGCGGGTCGTGCGGTGCCTATGGTTCCTTCGCTACGCTCAGTCACGGTTTCGATCATGCGCTAACCATCCGGACCTGTCTCCTTCCGAAGCCGTTGAGCGAAGACAACCCCGCTCCGCATCACAGTATTCCGGCGTCCGGACCCGCTGCCGGTCACCGACAAGTTCCTGTCACGGGGGCGGCAACGGCTGTGCCACGCGGCAATTCCGCTCCGGGTAGCACGCCGATCCGGCGTCCGGCATGGAACCATGGCAACCATGTCGTTGCCGCGCACGATCATGGCCGATCCGGCCTGGCGTCCCAGTCCCAAGGCGAAACTGCTGTGGACCGTTCAGGCCGTGCTCGCCTGGGTGGTGCCGTTCGCGGCGCAACTGGTGTGGGCGGTGCTCGACTCGGCCCACCGCGGCTGGCAACTCGTGGTGTTCCTGGTGACGCTCGCGCTCGCCGTGCTGAACATCGTGGTGGTGCCGTGGTGGCGGTACGCGGTACACCGCTGGGAGGTCACCGACGAGGCGGTGTATACCCGGGTCGGGTGGCTGAGCCAGGAGAGCCGGGTCGCGCCGATCTCCCGGGTACAGACCGTCGACACCGAACGCGGCCCGCTCGAGCGCCTGCTCGGCCTGGCGACGGTCACCGTGACCACGGCGTCGTCGGCGGGCGCGGTGCAGATCTCCGCGCTCGATCTCCCGGTCGCCGAGGAGACGGTGACCCGGCTGACCCGGATCGCCGCACAGCACCGCGGAGACGCGACATGACCGACGTCGCGGCCGTCCCACCGGAGACGGATCAGCCGTGGTCCCGGCTCGACAAGCGAATGTTGCTGGTACACCCCGTCACCGAGGTGGTGAAGTTCATCCCGGTGCTGATCGGCTCGGTGATCCTCGGCACCAGCAGCGGCAACCATGTGTGGAGCGTCATTCCGCTGGCGGCGATCGTCGGGTTCGCACTCACCCGCTGGTTCACCACCACCTACCGGGTCGGGCCGACCCATGTCGAGCTGCGCACCGGATTGATCCAGCGCAAGAAGCTGTCGGTGCCGCGGTCGCGGATCCGCTCGGTGGATATCGAGGCCGACCTCTTGCATCGGCTGCTCGGCCTCGCCGTGCTGGCCATCGGTACCGGGCAGCAAGCGGATTCGGGCGAGAAGTTCAAACTCGACGCGCTCGACGCACGCCTGGTTCCCGACCTGCGCACCGCGCTGCTGGCGCACACCGCCGCGGGTGGCACCGCCGGTGACCTGGCGTATCACGATGCGGGACAACAGCTTTCCGCCGACGGACCGGTCACCGACGCGCAGGACGCACGACCCGCGCAGGAGATCGCGCATTGGCAGCCGCAGTGGGTCCGATACGCGCCGCTGTCGTTGACCGGTTTCGCGATCATCGCACCGATCGTCGGTATCGCGTTCCAGTACGGCATCGGGCAGCTGCTGGTCCGGTCGGACACGGTGCAGCGGGTCGAGAACGGCGGCGCGGTGGTACTCGCCCTCGGTGTGTTCGTGTTGCTCGTGCTGGTGGTGGCCGTGGTCAGCCTCGCGGCCTGCGCCCGGTATCTGACCACGTATTTCGGCCTGAAAGTGCTCGACGACGGGCGCACGCTGCACCTGCGGCACGGCCTGTTCACCACTCGCCAGATCACCCTGGACCTGGCCCGCTTCCGCGGCGCGACGGTGAACGAACCGCTGCTGCTGCGCCTGTCCGGTGCCGCCGAACTCGAGGCGATCATGGTCGGCGAGAACCCACGGCAGAAGATCCTGCCGCAGGCGCCGCGTGCGGCGATCGAACACACCCTCGGACACCTGCTCGCCCCGGACACGTTCGCGGACAAGCCGATCGGCCCCGCGGTCGCCGGCGGCACCCCGGATCCGGGCAGTGCGCCGCTGCGTGCGCACGGACCGGTCGCGCGGCGCAGGCGATTCACCCGCGCACTCGCGCCCGTCGCCGTACTCGCGGTCGTCATGGCGGCCGTGGCGCTGACCGGCGCACAGTTCTCGCCGTGGTGGTGGCTGGTGCCGGTGCTGCTGGCCCTGGTCGCGGTCCCGCTCGCGCAGGACCGCTATCGCGGCCTCGGCCACACCGTGCTGCCCGAAACCGCAACCAGCCCAACCTGGTTGATCACCCGCTCCGGCGCACTGGACCGGGACCGCGATTGCCTGGAGGCGCCGGGCGTGATCGGCTGGACCGTGCGCCAGAGCTTCTTCCAGCGGCGCGCGGGCGTCGCCACCGTCGTGGCCGCCACCGCGGCGGGCAAGAAGCGCTATCACGTCATCGATATCCCGATCGAGCAAGCCTGGCCGTTGATCGAGGCGGTGACGCCGGGTCAACTCGGCTGACCGGGTCAGCGCTGGGCGAACAGCCCCGAATTGACGCGCAGGTAGACGAAGACCAGCGGCGGCACCAAACCGCAGAACAGCAGCAGCACGGTGCGCCAATCGCTGGCCAGCATGATGTCACCACCCGGGCCGGTGCTCGCGCAGACGAGGAACCCGAAAGTCCAGGCGCCCAACGGTAAGAACATCGCCGCGGTCCGGGTGGAGACCGACCGCGCGCCGAGCACGAGCAAGACGTTCACCAACCCGGCCAGCACCCCGGTCACCGGGAAGGCGGTCGTGCCCAGATACGCGGGCAGGTACAGCACCTCCAGCGCGAGCGTGAGGAAGGCGTCCAGCACCAGGACGACGAGGATGATCGGGACCAGCGGTAGCGCGGCGGCACCGCTCGATTCGGTCGCGGATGCCACGGCAGCGTGGTCGTCGACGGCGGGCCTCACGGCACCGGCGGGAAGCCGAGCAGGGTCAGCAGATGACTCTGCATCTCCACGAACCCGTGCAGCACGGACAGATACAGCTCGTGTTGCGCGGGCCAGTTCGGCCGCATGCTTTCGACGAACGCGGCGATCGCGTCCTGGACCGACCAGTTGTACATGGCAGCGAGTCTATTCCGGCGGCCCGGCGGGCGGGACCGGCATGATCACTTCTCGCCGTCCATCGGGATGTTGGCGACCACCGGGAACTCACCGGTGTACCCCATCCGCTCCTGCGCGATGGACAGCACCCGCTTGCGCGCCACGAACCAGCCGACGATCAGCATCGGGACGATGATCACCAGCGAGGCCACGGTCCAGGTGCCCACCGGATAGTCGAAACCGGTCAGCACCACCACGAAGAACAGGAACACCAGCGTGAGCAGTCCGGTGTAGGGCGCGCCGAACATCCGGAACGAGGGCCGTTTCACCTTGCCCTGTTTGGCCCAGCGCCACAGCTGCAACTGGCACAGCACGATGGTGGCCCAGGAGGCGACGATGCCGAGCGAGGCCATGTTCAGCACGATCTCGAACGCCCGGTCCGGCACCACACCGTTGAGCGCGATGCCGACGAGGGCGATCAGGCTGGTCAACAGGATGCCGCCGTAGGGCACGCCGTTGCGCCCCATCACACCGGTGAACTTGGGTGCGCTGCCGTTCATCGACATCGACCGCAGGATGCGCCCGGTCGAATACAGACCGGCGTTGAGACTGGAGAACGCGGCGGTGAGCACCACGAGATTCATCACGCTGCCGATGCCCGGCACGCCGAGCATGGTGAAGAAGGTGACGAACGGGCTCTCCTTCGCGGTGTAGGCCGTGTACGGGAGCAGCAGGCCGAGCAGCACCAGCGAACCGACGTAGAAGATCGCGATCCGCGCGATCACCGAGTTGATCGCCCGCGGCATGATCTTGGCCGGGTTCTCCGTCTCACCCGCCGCCGTGCCCACCAATTCGACCGCGGCGTAGGCGAAGACGACGCCGGAGACCACAACCACCAGCGGCAGGACGCCGGTGGGGAACAGGCCGCCGCTGTCGGCGATCACGCTCGGTCCGGTCGGGTGGCCCTGCACGGTGAAACGCCCGATCAGGAAGATCGTGCCGACGATCAGGAACGCGCTCAGCGCGAACACCTTGACCAGCGCGGCCCAGAACTCCATCTCGCCGAACCACTTCACCGAGATCAGGTTGATGCTGAGCACCACGACCAGTGCGATGAGCGCGAGCAGCCACTGCGGAATGCTGCTGAAGCTGGACCAGTAGTGGAAGTACTGCGCGATCGCGGTGGTATCGGCGATGCCGGTCATCGACCAGTTGAGGAAGTACATCCAGCCGGCCACGAATGCGGCCTTCTCGCCGAAGAACTCACGCGCGTAGGAGACGAACGACCCGGACGAGGGCCGGTGCAGTACGAGTTCACCGAGCGCGCGCAGGATGAGGAACGCGAAGAATCCGCAGACACCGTAGACGAGGAAGAGTCCCGGTCCGGCGTTGGCCAGCCTGCCGCCCGCACCGAGGAACAGACCGGTGCCGATCGCGCCGCCGATCGCGATCATCTGCAATTGCCGCGGCTTGAGACTCTTGTGATAGCCGTCGTCTTCGATGCTGAGGTGCGCCCTGTCACCGACCGCTGTCATGAACCGCTTCGCCCTCCACATCGATGATTGAGATCACGGGAACGGTACCCGGCGTGCGAGATCGAGGTAACAGCAACCCTCAGGCTACAGATAAGCGCAGCTCAGCGGCCATTCCAGCACGATTCGGAGATTCCGGTCGAATCCGGCACGAGATACGGCGACGGTCTGTCGCCATCGACGGAAGTTCAGTGATCGAGCCCGGCGAAGAGATCATGTTCGCGGCCATCCGAACCGACCGGTCCCCGCCGACCGCGTACCAGGACGTAGCACTCCTCCGGCAGTACCGGCTGAGCAACATTGTTGGACAGCGCGAACTCCCGGCCCGAGGGCGCCACGGTGACCTGCGTGGCATGAGCCCGCAGCGCCGCGCGTTTGGCGGCGAGCGCGTCCGACACGTCGATCGTGGTCGTCACGGTATGGCTCGGCACCGCGGCCAACTCCCCCTCGGCGGGCAGGCGCCAACCCGCGGGCAAGCGGCCCGGCAGCCCGTCCACGGTGCGTTTGGCCAAAGCGGCGGTGTGCTGGCGCAGCATGTCGGCGTCGGTGACGGTCCAGTAGAACTTCGGTGTGTCCCAGCCGCGATCGGCGGCCGCGTGCACCGCGGCGGTGGTGATCTGGTGTGCGCGAATGTGATCCGGGTGGCCGTAGCCGCCGTTCGGGTCGTAGCCGACGACCACCTGCGGCCGCAGTTCCAGCAGCACCTCGGTCAGCGCGTCCACCGCCTCGGCGCCCGACTGCACGAACACGCGCGGCTGCTGCGCCGCGGGCGTGCCCGCCATCCCGGAATCGCGCCAGTGGCCCGCACCGCCGAGGAACCGCGGCGGCCCGGCATCGAGCGCGGCCAGCGCCCGGTTCAGCTCGAGCACGCGATAGCCGCCGAGCTGATCGGCGTGCTCGGCGGTGAGCTGGGCCCACTCGTCCCCGATCACCTCGCCCTCCTCGCCGAGCGTGCAGGTCACGACGGTGACCGGGACACCGCGACGGCGATAGTGCGCGATCGTGCCGCCGGTGGTGATGGTCTCGTCGTCCGGATGGGCGTGCACCAACAGCAGACCACCCATCACTGGATCTTCCGCCACTGTCCGGCGTCGCCGAAGATGCCGACCTGGATGCTGCCGTTGAGCGAGGCGCCGTCCACCCGCGGACCCGCCGCGGCCACCACGTTGTCCTGGACGATGGGCAGCACGGTGGCCAAGGCCCACAACTTCGGCTCGGCCTCGGCGAGCACCCGGCCCGGATCCATCCCGCGCAGCGCCTCGTCGATCGGCCCCTGCAGGCTCGGATCGCAGACACCGGAAAGGTTGGCGGGCGCCCGGCGTTCCGGCGCGGTGGCCGACGGGGTGGTGCCGCCGGCGGTGGCTTCCGGTGGCGGGCAACCGTATCGGGACGCGAGCACGGTGGCCGGATCGCCGCCCGCGCTCTCCCAGCCGACGATCGCGTCGGTGCTGCCCTCGACCAGTTCGCGCCCGTAGAGCTCGTCGGCCGCGATCCCGCGCACCGTGGCATCGATTCCGGCACTGCGTAATTGGTCCGCGGCGGTGTTGGCCACCGCGATCGCGGTGAGGTCGCCCTCCACCGCGCCGATCCGAATGGTCAGCGACTTACCGTTTTTCGCGATCGGCCGCGGCGTCGGCGCGGGCGAGGTCGGCGAATTGACCGGCGGCGGTTCCGGCGCGCGGCCGTAGCCCGCCTCGGCCAGCAGCGCGAACGCTTCCTCGGCGGGCAGGCGCGGCGGTTCGGTCGGACCGTAGCCCGGGTCGGAGGGCGAAAGTATCTGCGCGCGAATCGGATCCACCCAGCCGCCGGTTTGCGCGCCGACCGTGGCCAGCAGCGCGGGATCGAGCAGCGCGAGCACGGCCCGGCGGACCCGGATATCGCTCACCGGGCCGGTTCGTCCGTTGAGCGCCAACTGCAGCACGCGCGACTGCGGCATGATCGCGGTGCGCACCGACGGGATGGCGGCCAGCTGGGCCCGGGTCGCGACACCGCCGTGCACCAGGCTCATCTGAGCGTCGTTGGTGCGCAACGATTCCGCCAGCTGGGCCGGGGTTCCGCCGCGGCGCAGCAGAATCTCGTCCGGCGCCACCGGGGTGCCCCAGAACCGCGCGTTGCGCTCCAGCAGGATCTCTTCGCGCTGCGGATCGATGTTCTTGATCAGGAACTGCGCGCCGGACACCCGGATGCGCTTGACCCAGCCGTCCTGGAAACCACCGGGCGAGTCCTTCATCAGATGCGAGGGCAGCAGGTTGGTGAACAGTTGCCGCCACGCCGGATACGGCTCCCGCATCCGCACGGTCACCGATTTGCCGCCGTCGGCCGAGTCGATGTCCGAGATCAGCCGGTAGCCCGCGGAATCCACCACGCCCGGCTGGGAAATCATCTGCTGCCAGAGGAATTGGAAATCCTCGGCGGCGATCGGCGCGCCATCGGACCAGTTCGCCTCGTTGCGCAGCGTGTAGGTGATGGTGAACGGATCCTGCGCGGTGACGTCGGCGGCGGCGATGAGCGAGGTGTCGGGCACCCAGTCGGTGACACCCGGCGCGACCGGGCTCGGCACCGGACGGAACGGGCTGGGCAGCACCATCGAGGCCAGCGCCGCGGTGGCGGGCGACTGATCCGAACGCAGGTGCGGGTTGAAGCCGATGCCGATGGTGTCGATCGCGACGACCACGGTGCTCTTACCCGGTTTGGCGAGCGTGGTCTTCGGGCTGTCGGTGCTTTCGATCGGCGGCGGCGGATTCGCGGTACACCCGGCGAACACCGTCAGCGACGCCGTGATGACCAGCAGCATCACGCGCCACGCCGTACTCCGGTGCCGCCGCGGGCTCACGCTGCGCACGCTACCGCGCCGAGCCGCTTCGCACCTTTTTCTACGCCCGCTTTCACGCCTGCGGACTCTACCGCACCGGTCTACCGGAATCCCGGCAACGCCGACCCGGCCGGATAGCGACAATGCGTGCATAAGATCTACGACCACGCGTGGTAATTGCCCGAGGGGCGCACCGGGGCAAACATTCGGCATTCGCATTACTCGGCCGCGACTTCGGTTCGGGCCGTCCGATATTCGCTACCGCGGCCAGGCCCGGACGATCTGTTCGGCAGCGGCAGCCACACGTGCCGGGCGAGTCGTCACCCCGTGTCAGGCCAGGAAGCCACCGTCACCGCGCGGGGTCCGCCGGCGCGACGCATCCTCCCCGAACACGAAACTGCCGCGGCCGGGTAATTCCTGGAACACGAACGCTCGCGCCGCCCGAATAAGCGGCTCCCGCATATAGAACTCGACAACAATCAACCGTCGTATTCGCACCGTAGACACGGGTTGCTGCGGAATATCCGCGCAGCGAAAAGGTTTCGCGGGCAACGCCTGCTCAATTGATCCGATCGGCTGCCCAGAATTTCCGGAGAATTCAACTCGGCCGACCACCGCCGAAAATCCGTGACGGTCCGGCGGGTATTCGGCGAACAGGATTCCGGCGACCGCAGGCGTGCTGCGGCGGCCGGAATCCCGTTGCCCGGGAAACGATTACAGCGCGGCGCGGTCCCGCGCCTTGCGGCGGGACAGGTCCCGGGCGCGCTCGGTCGCGCCGAGCACCACCTTGCGCACCCGGACCACCTCGGGGGTGACCTCGACGCACTCGTCGCCGGCGCAGAACTCCATCGCGCCTTCCAGATCGAGCTGCAGCGGCTTGGCCAGGGTCTCCATCACGTCGGCGGTGGAGCTGCGCATATTGGTCAGCTTCTTCTCGCGGGTGACGTTGATGTCCAGGTCCTCGGCGCGCGGGTTGATGCCCACCACCATGCCCTCGTAGGTGTCCGCGCCCGGCTCGACGAAGAACTGCCCGCGGTCGGCGAGCTGGATCATCGCGAACGGGGTGACCGAGCCCGCGCGGTCGGAGACCAGCGAGCCGGTGTGCCGGGCCCGGATCTCGCCCGCCCAGGGCGCATAGCCGTGCGAGACCGCGTTGGCGATGCCGGTGCCGCGGGTCTCGGTGAGGAAGTCGGTGCGGAAACCGATCAGACCACGCGAGGGGACGATGAATTCCATCCGCACCCAGCCCGCGCTGTGGTTGGTCATCTGGACCATCTTGCCCTTGCGGGCGGCGAGCAACTGAGTGATCGCGCCGAGGTACTCGTCGGGGCAGTCGATGGTGAGCTCTTCGTAGGGCTCGTGCACCTTGCCGTCGACCTGCTTGGTGACCACCTGCGGCTTGCCGACGGTCAGCTCGAAGCCTTCGCGGCGCATCTGCTCGACCAGGATGGCCAGCGCCAGCTCACCGCGGCCCTGTACCTCCCAGGCATCCGGGCGGCCGATGTCGAGCACGCGCAGCGACACGTTGCCGACCAGTTCCTGGTCCAGGCGCGACTTCACCATGCGCGCGGTGAGCTTGTGCCCCTGCACCCGGCCGACCAGCGGCGAGGTGTTGGTGCCGATGGTCACCGAGATGGCCGGCTCGTCGACCGTGATGCGCGGCAGCGCGACGGGGTTCTCCAGGTCGGCGAGGGTATCGCCGATCATGATCTCCGGGATGCCCGCGATGGCGACGATATCGCCCGCCACGGCGAGTTCGCCGGGCTGGCGCTCGACGCCGACGGTCTGCAGCAGTTCGGTGATCTTCACCTGCTTGACGCCGTCGGCGTGCATCCACGCGACGTTCTGGCCCTTGCGCAGCTCGCCGCTGTAGATCCGGACCAGCGCGAGGCGGCCGAGGAACGCGGAGGCGTCCAGGTTGGTGACGTGCGCCTGCAGCGGCGCGGCCGGATCGCCCTTGGGCGCCGGGATGTTCTCCATCAGCACGTCGAACAGCGCGTCGAGGTTCTCCGCATCGGGCGCGTTGCCGTTCTCCGGACGCTCCTTCGACGCCTTGCCCTCCCGGCCGGAGGCGTAGAGCACCGGCAGGTCCAGGGCCAGTTCGGCGGCCTCGGCGGCGGCGTCGTCCAGATCGGAGGCCAGGTCGAGCAGCAGGTCGTGGCTTTCCTCGACGACCTCCTCGATCCGCGCGTCCGGGCGGTCGGTCTTGTTGACGACCAGGATCACCGGCAGCGACGCGGCCAGTGCCTTGCGCAGCACGAACCGGGTCTGCGGCAGCGGGCCCTCGGAGGCGTCGACCAGCAGCACGACACCGTCGACCATGGACAGGCCGCGCTCGACCTCGCCGCCGAAGTCGGCGTGTCCGGGGGTGTCGATGACGTTGATCACGGTGACCGAACCGTCCGGGTGGTGCCGGTGCACCGCGGTGTTCTTCGCGAGAATGGTGATGCCCTTCTCGCGTTCCAGGTCACCGGAGTCCATCACGCGGTCGACGAGTTCGGCTCGCTCGGCGAACGCGCCGGATTGCCGGAGCATCGCGTCGACCAGCGTCGTCTTACCGTGGTCGACGTGGGCCACGATGGCGACGTTGCGAAAATCGCGCGCAGACGACACGCTGAATCCTCCTGCTGTTAGGTGTAGGTACCGGCCGACCCCTGCAAACAGGTGGAGAATCGAAACTCACCGGGCATTGCGGCCGTCTATACAGTACCTGTGTCCGGCTCACCGCAGAGTTTCAGGCACTCGACTTAGGGTATGCTAACCGGCGTGGGCAAGGTCAAAGCAAAGCAGGTTTCGCGCCTGAAACCCAAGAAGAAGTGCTGTCGCAAGAAGACGCGCTGCCTGAAATGCCCTGTGGTCATTATGCGGATGAAGAAGTGCGAAGCCGCAGGCATCTGCGGTAAAGACCTGAAAAAGGCGCTCAAGGTGGCGCGCGCCGCCTGACCCCACGCGCGGCTCGGCCGCCCCGCCCACCGCGTCGCACCCGGTCTGTCCCGCAATGACGGACATCACTTCGCGCACAGGAGTAGAACCGGGTTATGAGCAAGCCATTGCTGACCGAGACCGAACTCGCCGAGGCCCTGACCGGACTCCCCGAATGGTCCAGAGACGGTGCCGTCATCAGCCGTACCGTGCAAGCGCCCAGCTTCCTCGCGGGCATCGAACTCGTCCGGCAGGTCGCGACGGCGGCCGAGGACGCCAACCATCATCCCGATATCGACATCCGCTGGCGCAAGGTGACCTTCGCGCTGTCCACCCACGACTCCGGCGGGCTCACCGTGCTCGACATCGATCTCGCGCGCGAGATCGATCGGCGGGCGGGCGAACTCGGCTGAGTCCGCGAGCGCGCGCCGTGGCTACGCGGCGCGCGCCTGCCCTTCGGCCGTCGTCACCGCCGGCGCCGCCGGCTCGGTCCGGTCACGCCCCGTCCAGATCACCCAGACGAACAGCACCAGCGCGCCGAACACATTCACCGTGCCGAGCCAGGCGAGCACGGCCGGGCGCGGAATGGTCCAGATCGAATCCTGGAAGAACGACAGCACCCACGGCACGCCGATGAGCGTGGTCACCAGCCAGTAACCCGCGATGAGCTTGGCGCCCCGGACCTCCCGCAGCGGCCCGTACAGCAGCCACAGCACCGTCGGCACCAGCCACACCCAGTGGTGCGACCAGGAAATCGGCGAGACGAGCAGCCCGAAGAACTGCACGAGCACCAGCGTGCCCATGCGGTCGTCCGGCGCGAGCGCCCGCCACGCCAGCACCGCCAGCACCGCGACGACCAGCACCCCCGCCAGCCACCACGGCCCGGATTGCACGTCGTAGCCGAGGATCCGGCTCAGCGCGCCACGCAGCGACTGATTCCACACCGAGCCGACCGGCCCGATCCGATCGGCGTCGCCGAGCAGGGTGCCGAAGTAGCGCCGGGCCTCGTGCGGCGCGATCAGGAAACTGAGCCCGACCGTCGCCCCGAACACCAGCGCCGAGCAGACCACGGCGGCCCAGCGTCGGCGCGCGACGAAATAGAGGCCGCTGATCGCCGGAGTCAGTTTGATCCCGGCGACGATGCCGACCAGGCCACCCGAGATCCACCAGCGCGAACTGCGCACCGCGAGCATCGCGCCGAGCACCAGGAACACGTTGACCTGGCCGTAGTCGATGGTGGTCCGCACCGGCTCCATCCACACCCCGACCGCGGTCCAACCGACCACGCCGGTCTGCCACTCGCGGGCGCGCTCCGCGCCGAGGATCAGCTCGATCGCGATACGCACCACGCCGTAGAGCGCGGCGACGGTGGCCAGCAGCCAGCCCACCGAGACGACGCCGAAAGGCAGATAGTGCAGCGGGAAGAAGACCAGCGCGGCGAAAGGCGGATAGGTGAACGGCAGCGGGAAGTCCGGCGTCTTCTCCGCGTAGGTGAAGTCGTAGAGCCGATCGGTCAGCAGCGCGGCCGAACCGTCCACGTAGACGTGCAGGTCGACGACGTTGCTTCCGTTCTCGGTGAACAACATCCAGCACAGCCTGGCCAACACGGACAGGCCGAGCGCGAGCACGGCCCATCGAAGGTGACGGTTCAAATCGCAGGCTTTCGACTCGGGTACGGTGCGTCGGCCCGACACTCGCATGATGCGGGTGTTCGGCGACAAGAACGGATGGCTCGGATTAGATTAACCGCAGCGTCGATCTGTGCTGCTCCGACCTCGAATCACTGATAACATTTGCATCACCTTTCACACCAGTAACATCCTTCACGCGCTACCGTCTGATATCACTGATCGTCCGCACGACCTGTAGGGCACTGCCGCTGTACACATAGCCGTGATGTCCCTAGAGTGACCCCCGAAACGATGGCTTTTCAGCATCGACCCAGATGTACCCGAGGTAAGGACGGCTAGACCAGTGCTTCGCACCCGAGGATCGCGGATCGCATTGTCCGCGCTCGCCATTGCGGTGAGCGCCACGCTTGCCGCGCCGACGACAGCAGTCGCCGCGCCCGCGCCCGCGCCTGCGGCGACTCCGAACGCCGTGCCCATGGTCCCCGAGGGCGTCCCGGTCGACGCGCTCGCCGCCCTGGCCCCCGCCATCGTCGGCTCGATCGCCGGGCCCGCCGATATCGCGGCCGGTCCGCAGTCGGCCATCCTCGATCAGGCCCGCAGGCTGCTGGCGACACTGGGCCTGCCCCCGCAGATCAAGTCCACGCTGGAGCGGATCATCACCTTCCTGGACGGCAGCGGCGGCGGTGGCCCCGAACTGCCGCAGGAGGGTCCGGTCATCGCCCAGTTCCTCTACCCGACCATCGGCAAGGGCTGCATCGGCCCGACCGCCGACTCCGTCGGTACCGCCCTCGCCGTCGCGGGCCCGGCGCAGCTGCCGCCGCCCGGACCGAAGGCGGGCCAGGCCGGCTTCGTGTTCACCGCGCTCGGCACCAAATCGCCGACGCCGGAACAGAACCCGCCGATGTCGGTACAGTGGATGAACCTGGACACCCGCCAGTCCGGCATCCTGCCGCTCACCGACGAGGCCAAGATCAACCCGGGCGGCCCGGCCACCCTGTCCGCGATCGCCGACACCGGCGCCGGGCGGATCGTCGCGGTGATCTCCGGTTCGCTGACCACCCAGGCCGCCGACGCGGAACCGCGCACCTGCGCGTTCCTGCCCACCTTGGGCTTCTTCACCGTCGCATAGGTTTTCCGAGTACGAAGGCGGCGTCCCATCCGGGTCGCCGCCTTTGTCGTTCCCGTGCCAACCCGGCGGCGAAACGCCGCGATGACCTGTGCCTGCTCGCCCGATGTGGTAGACCGCTAACCATGGCGACGATCGAACACTCGATACGGCCCGGCCACTCGATTCGGAGCAGGCGCTCCCATCGATCGATCCTGTCCTTCCGGTCCGAGGGCTCCATACTCTCCATCGGCTCGGCCTACTCGATCCTGTCGATCGGCAGTGTCGGCTCGGTGCTCTCGATCGGGTCGGTGGGGTCGTTCGGCTCGGCGCTCTCCTCGTTCTCGTTCACCAGTCTCGGCTCGGCGTTCTCCGGGCTCTCGCGCTGGTCGCTGTTCTCCTGGCTCGGCGACCACGAAGCGCCCGATACCCGGCCCGCGCTGCGCGTCGTCCCCGACGACGAACCGGACCTGCGCGTCGCCCCGGTCACCCACAGCCAGACCTAGGCAGCCCTCATTAGCGCGTAGCGGTCACCACTGGCCGAAGTCGTCGTGCAGGATGTTGTTGAGGTCGATGCCGATGCCGTCCAGCGAGCGCTTGTCGATCTCGAACTGGTGCAGGTCGGCGGCGGGGTGCACGAAGCCCTTCGGCGTGCCCCAATTGTGCTGCCAGTAATAGGTGGCCAGGCCTGCGGCCGTGGCCAGCTCGATGGTCGGCGCATTGGCGTACATGCCGGTGTTCTCGCGGCCGAGCACCTCCTGCCAGCCGAGCAGGTAGGGCGCGATCATCGTGGTGAACTCGACCGGATCCGGATTGTCGTCGATCGACGCGTAGATCGGCACGCCCTCGGGACCGCCTGCGGCGCGGTGCAGTTCGAGCCCACGCTGTGCGTGCTTGATCCCGGCGTCGAAGCCGCCCCGCCAGTCCGCGGTCGGCCCCTTGCCGAACTGGTAGCAGGACACGATGTGCAGTCCGGCGTTGTGCAGCTGGTCGACCTCGTTGGCCAGCAACGGTTTACCGATCATCCATTCCGCGCCGGGGCGGCGATCCGAGACGTAGCGGATCACGCCGAGATGCCCGGCCTCCTTGATCCCCTGCGCCGAGGGCACCCCGCCCGAGTAGTCGATCAGCGTGCCGAGCGATTGCCGTGCGGCGGCGGGCGCGGCGGCCGCAGTCATCCCGAGCGCGGCCGTGGCGGCGGCATAGCCGAACAGGCGGCGGCGGGACAGGGACATCGAACGCATCGCAGGACTCCTTCGCGCAACCCCGACCATGGATGGCAGTGCTCACTCGGCCCTTCGCAGGCGTCGTGGCCGACCCGGCGCACCTTCCCCATACCTTTACCCGCGCGCCGGGAGCCTCGAACGTGCACTCATTTCACCACAATCACAGGGGAACCGCTAGACCCACGGGACACAGCTGTTCACATTGGTCACACGCTCGAGTGGGTCGAGCAGGGGTTACGCGGTGCCGTCGATGCGGGCCGCGACGTCGATGGTCCGGCCGGAGCTGTCCGCCAGCTCCTTACCGACGACCCCGGCGACCTGCGCGATGACCTGCTTCTTGATGCCGGCCAGGGCGCCGAGCGTGGCCGCGCGCACGCCGTGCGCCTTGAACTCCAGCCGGATCTCGTCCCGATCCGGCGGTGGCACGTCGATGACGACGAGCAGCGGATCGGCGGCGCGCGCCGTCAGCACCAGCGGCACCTCGACGTCGGCGCGATAGCGGTTGGCCTTGAGCACGTCGACGGTGATGTCCAGGCTGACCGGCAGCGTCAGGTCGAAAGCCCGTGGGGTATCGGCCTTGTCGGCCAGCTGCGGCACCCGGATGGCGCCGCGCACCGTCACCGTCGCCGCGTTGCGCGGCCCGGTCTTGAGCGGGCCGACCTCGATCGGCCGTCCCGCCATCTTCTCCACCACGTGCAGCACCCGATCGCGGGTGACGATGCGGGAGAAGAAGCGGTGCCCGAATTCGTCGTAGCCGATCCAGTCGAATGCGGCCTGCTCCCGATACTCGGACCGGGTTCCGCTCACCAGCGCTTCCACGTCGAACACGCGCGCGCGACGGGCCTGCGGATCGGCGAGCATGCCGTTCACCCGGGACGCGACCTCCCGCTGCACCAGGCCCGCGATCGGATCGAGCAGCATTTCCAACGCCGAATCCTCGGCTTGGGCCCGCAGCACGAAGCTGATGTCGCGCTGGGTGATCGGCGGAATATCGATGACGATCAGCAGCGGGTCGGCGGTGCGCGCGTGCAGGGTCAGGTCGACCTCGACGCGCGCCTCGAGCCGCAGCTTCTTACCGCCCAGCATCACCTTCAGCGCCAACGACACCGGCACGGTGACCTCGAACGTGACATCGGGGCCGCTGTGCAGCACCTCCGGCGTGCCGACCTTGCCCTCGGCGACGAATCCGGCGAGCCCGGCGGGGCCGAGGGAGAACGGCCCGATCGTCATGCCGCGCCCGGTCACGCCGGCCACCGCGGCCTCGACCCGGTCCTTCGTCACCGCGTGCGTGACGAAGCGCTCGCCGAAGGCGGCGTAGTCGATCCACTCGGGATCGCTGCTCGTTTCGTCGGTCGGCTG
This sequence comes from Nocardia vulneris, assembly GCF_001613425.1. Taxonomy (GTDB): domain Bacteria; phylum Actinomycetota; class Actinomycetes; order Mycobacteriales; family Mycobacteriaceae; genus Nocardia; species Nocardia vulneris. The sequence goes on from NZ_BDCI01000021.1 coordinate 132,458, forward strand.
CATCAGTTGTTCCGGAACCTCACCACTCGATGGACATCCGACACGGTACGCGACCGACATTGCCCGGAACTTGCGCGCGGCTTAACCCGAGATCCCCGTCCTGTCGATGAGGGGGAGACAGGGCGGGGACCGGCGACGGCGCTGCCGGGCGCCGCCGCTTCTATCGTAGAACTAATTGCGCACCTGCTGGAATGCCTGTTGCCGCGCAGTGGCCGCGGCGGCGTTCACAACCGCCCGAATCCGACGATCCCCGGCACCTCCGCGAGCCGGAACGTATGCAGGCCGATTTCACCGAACTCGTTGCCGCCCAACGTCGTCACGGTGTCCGCGTCGGTTTTCAGCACGATGTTGGTGTGCTGGTTGAACGGACTGGCATCGCTGTAGAGAATCACGTCACCGGTGCGCGGCCGATAGTCGCCGAAACGGACGAATCGGTCAGCGCCCGCGTAGAACTCCTGCAGGGTGTAGACGCCGGGGATTCGCCACGAGCCCGAATTCGGGTTGGCCAGCGGTACGCCGGACTCGCGCATCACCCAGCTGACGAAGTCGGCACACCACGGTTCCCGCACCCCCTCGGCATACTTCTCCCCCGCGCCCGGCGACCGGAACTCCCGCTCCGCGACCGCGATCACCCGAGCTTGCGTCGGGTCGAGAGCCGAACGATCGATCGCGGGGAACGCGGTGAGCCGCTCGCCCGCGATCGCGGGCGGGTGCGTGCGGTCCTGCCACCACCGCACACCGACCACTCCTGCGGCCAGTAGCGCGACGGCGAGCACCGCGGCCACCAGCCAGAAACGCACGCGCCCGCGCCGAGCCACGGCATCGATCTGCTGTTCGGACATCAATTCCCCCGGTTCGTCGCGGTCCCGTTGTTCGCGACCCTTGCCGAATTCTACGAATGGGCGGACCGAACGGTTCCCGGCGAAAAACGATTTGCTGCTTCATGGGTACCTCAGGTAGATTTTCTAGCACCCCGCTACAGAATGGTAGACAATGGGACTGAACATCAAGAACGAGAAGGTGCACGCCTTGGTGCGTGAAGCAGCGGAGCGGACGGGGTTGACGCAGACCGGCGTAATCGAGGAGGCACTGAAACGCATGTTGAAAGAGCTTGATGCCGAGCGTGAAGCGGCACGGAAAACCCGCAGGCAGCGCCTGTGGGAGATCGTGTCCGATATCGACGCACGGATGACACCCCAGACCCGGGCGGTGCTCACCACCGACGATCTCTACGACGACGAGGGGATGCCCGCATGATCGTCGACGCATCCGCGCTACTCGCCATCATCGGCAGTGAGCCCGAGCGAGGGGACTTCATCGACGCACTCGACGCGGCGGAGAGCCGCTCGATGTCGGTGGTCAACCATTTCGAAGTGGCGATCAAGGTCGATCGCAGCCGCGATCCGATCCTGAGTCGCCGATTCGCAGACCTGATCGACGAGGGAGATATCGACCTGGCTCCCGTCTCCGTCGAACAGGCTGCGGTAGCCCGCGCCGCCTACCGCGATTTCGGCAAGGGCAGTGGGCATCCCGCCCAGCTCAACCTCGGCGACTGCTTCGCCTACGCACTCGCCACCGTCACCAAGGAGCCGCTGCTCTACAAGGGCAACGACTTCGTGCACACCGACATCAGATCCGCGGTCTGAGGTCTGGCTGAACCCGGTGGTGCGGCGGCCCGATCCGCCGCACCACCCGCCACGCCGCCCGTATTTCCCTCCCTCGGACGGGAATCCGCGATAGGGTCCGAAAAACCGGGCGACGGGGAGGTACGACCCTGGACACGCTGTGGACCTTCGTAGTACACCGGCGACATCAGCTGCTCATCGACTCCTACCTGCATGTGTCGGCGGTGCTGCAGTCGGTGCTGCTGGCGACGATCGTCGCGGTGCTCATCGGAATCCTGGTGCACCGCAGTCCCCTTGGTTCCTCGCTGTCCACGGCCCTGGCGAGCGCGATTCTCACCGTGCCGTCGTTCGCCCTGCTCGGCCTGCTGATTCCGATTCTCGGCCTCGGCGTCGGCCCGACCATCACCGCGCTGGTGCTCTACGCGCTGCTGCCGATCCTGCGCAACACCATCATCGGGCTCTCCTCGGTGGATCCCGCGGTCACCGACGCCGCCCGCGGCGTCGGAATGAACCGGCTGCGCGTGCTCGCCGCCATCGAACTGCCGCTGGCCTGGCCGGCCATCCTGACGGGTATGCGGGTCAGCACCCAGTTGTCCATGGGCATCCTGGCCATCGCGGCCTACGCCAAGGGGCCCGGGCTGGGCAACCTGATCTTCTCCGGCCTCGGCCGCCTCGGCAGCCCGAACGCGGTGCCGCAGGCACTCGTCGGCACCGTCCTGATCGTCGTGCTCGCACTGGTATTGGACGGGATCTACGTCCTGCTCGGACGTCTCACCACCTCGAGGGGAATCCGTGACTGACACCGAAACCCGTTCCGGCGCCGCCTCGACGGCGGTGTCCGGCGAGGCGATCGTGCTCGACGCGGTCACCAAACACTATCCGGGTCAACGTGATCCGGCCGTCGACCGGGTGTCCATGACGATCCCCGCCGGTGAGATCGTCGTGCTGGTCGGCCCGTCCGGCTGCGGCAAGACCACCACCATGCGGATGATCAACCGGTTGATCGAACCGACCTCGGGCACCATCACGATCGGTGGCCGCGACGCCGCCTCGATCGACGCCGACCAGTTGCGCAGGGGCATCGGCTATTCGATTCAGCAGGCCGGGCTGTTCCCGCACATGACGGTCGCCAAGAACGTCGCCACGGTGCCCGGGCTGATCGGCTGGGATCGCAAGCGGATCGCGGCCCGCACCGACGAAATGCTGGACCTGGTCGGCCTCGATCCCGACACCTACCGGCACCGCTATCCACGTCAGCTCTCCGGCGGCCAGCAGCAGCGTGTCGGCGTGGCCCGCGCGCTCGCGGCCGACCCGCCCGTACTGCTGATGGACGAGCCCTTCGGCGCGGTCGACCCGATCACCCGGGGCCTGCTGCAAGACGAATTGCTGCGCCTGCAAGGCGAACTGGGCAAGACCATCGTCTTCGTCACGCACGATTTCACCGAGGCGGTCAAGCTCGGCGACCGCATCGCCGTGCTGGGTAGCCGCTCGCGCATCCTGCAGTACGACACACCCGCCGCGATTCTCGCCGATCCCGCGGACGAGACGGTCGCCGGTTTCGTCGGGGCCGACGCGTCACTCAAACAGTTGACCCTCACGCGGGTACAAGATGCCGAACTCGCCCAGTGCCCGACCGCCGTCGAAGACGAACCGGTGGATGTCCTGCGCACCGCACTCGCCGAACGGGACTGGCCCTGGGCGTTGATCCTGGACCGGCAGCGGCGGCCGCTGCGCTGGGTCTCGACCGATCATCTGGCGCACGCGAACTCGTTGCGCGACACCGGGTTCGCGATCGGCGAGCCGCTGTCGCTGCGCTCCACCCTGCAGGACGCGCTGGAAGCGCTGCTCGCCGACCAGACGGCGAACGCGGTGGTCACCGGCAAACGCGGCGAGTACGTGGGGCTGATCACCATCGACACCCTGGTCGCGCACCTCTCGGCGATGCGGGCCGAACACGGCTCCGGCAGCACACCCGGTCGCGACCGGATCCCCGAAAACCCTGGTCCCACAGCGGGTGACGCGCCATGACCGCGACCACCGGCACCGCACCGACCGTCGCCGGTCCCGCCGCGCAGCGCCGAGCCGAGCGGATCCGGTTGATCGCGCAGCCGGTGCTCGTCGTCCTGCTCACCGCGGGAGTGCTGGTGTGGGCCTTCGCCAGGGACCTGACCGTCACTCAGCAGGCGAGTCTGAACACCAGCAATATCGTGACCGTCACCTGGCAGCACATCCTGATCACAGCCACCGTGGTGCTGATCGTGGTGGCGGTCGCGGTGCCGCTCGGCACCGTGCTCAGCCGACCCGGATACCGCCGCGTCGCACCGCTTTTCGTGGGCATCGCGAATATCGGCGCGGCCGCGCCCGCGATCGGCCTGATCGTGCTGTTCTATCTCGCGACCCGCACCACCGGGTTCTGGATCGGGGTCGCCCCGATCGCGTTCTATTCGCTGCTTCCGGTGCTGCGCAACACGATCCTCGGCTATCAGCAGGTGGATCGGACGCTCATCGATGCCGGCCGCGGTCAGGGCATGTCGGCGGCGACGGTGTTGCGCCGCATCGAGTTTCCGCTCGCGGTGCCTTACATCCTGGCCGGGCTGCGCACCTCGCTGGTGCTCGCCGTCGGCACCGCGACGCTGTCGTTCCTGGTCAGCGCGGGTGGTCTCGGCATCTTGATCGATACCGGCTACAAGCTGCGCGACAACGTCACGCTGGTGGTCGGCGCCGTGCTCGCGGTGGCGCTCGCGCTGCTGGTCGACTGGCTCGGCGCGCTCGCCGAACAGTTCCTCGGGCCGAGGGGGCTGCGGTGAACCGGCGCTGGCGGGGCCTGGCACTCGCGACCGGGATGCTGCTACTCGCGGCGTGCGGGCTGGAATCCGGTGCCGCGGTGCCGCTTCGGGTCGGCCCGGGCAGCATCCAACCCGTGCCCGAGCTCGACGGTGTGCGGATCATCGTGGGGTCCAAGGACTTCACCGAGCAGAACATCCTCGGCTATCTCATCGAATTCGCGATGTCGGCGGCGGGCGCGGAGGTCCGCGACCTGACGAACATCCAGGGCTCCAACAGTCTGCGCGACGCGCAACTGCACGGCCAGATCGATGTGGCCTACGACTACACCGGCACCGGCTGGGTCAACTATCTCGGCAAGGAACAACCCATCCCGGACGAGCTCGGTCAGTTCGAAGCCGTGCGCGCGGCCGATCTGGCCGCGCACGGCATGGTCTGGACGGCCATGGCGCCGATGAACAACACCTACGCCCTGGTGACGAGTTCGGCCACCGCGCAACGCACCGGCGTGCGCACCCTGTCGGACTACGCGAAACTGGTCGGCACCGATCCCGAGGCCGCAGCGACCTGCGTCGGCACGGAATTCAATGTGCGCCAGGACGGATACCCCGGCATGGCGCGCAAGTACGACATCGACACCGGCAAGGTGCGCAAGCAGATCGTCCAGGATCCGATCGTCTATCAGGCCGTCGCCGACGCCAAACAGTGCCGGTTCGGTTCCGTCGCCGCCACCGACGGCCGCATCCCGGCCCTGGATCTGGTACTGCTGCAAGATGATCGAGCCTTCTTCCCGAAATACAACGCGGCCGTGGTGATGCGCGCGTCCTTCGCCGACGCGCACCCCCAGGTCGCCACCATCCTGGAGCCGATCTCGAAACGCCTGACCAACGAGGCCATCACCGAACTGAACCGGCAGGTCGACGTCGAGGGCCGGGAACCGGCCGAGGTCGCCCGCGACTGGATGGTCGCCGAAGGCTTCGTCACCGCTCGCTGAACAGCTGTCCCACGAACACTGTGATGTCCCGCAGACGAAATCGTCGCCGATTCCGCGTGCGGGACATCAAAGGTCCTGTCCGAGTTCAGATCCGCGGGTCGCGCCCGAGGTAGCGGAGCAGTTCGGCGACCTCGGTGTCGTCCGGCTTGCCGTCCACGACGGCCGCGTACGCGCCCCACTGCCGCAGCGGCTCGACGATCTCGGCTTCCTGGCCGCTGCCCGGCGCGGGGTGCAGGGCGCGGGCGGCTGTGAGCAGGCGCCCGGCCAGTTCGTCGGTGAGCGGGGACGGCTGCCCGGTGGCGATCGCGATATCCCAGGCGTGCACCGCGGCGTCCAGCGCGCACATCACGGCGGCCACCGGGGTGGCGAGGGCGCCGTGCGGCAGCGGGGTCGGCACGGTCTCGGTGCCGTCGGCGACCGTCGCCCACGCCGTGGCCGTCTGCTCGATCGCGTCGTCCACCAGGGCCTGCGCGGGGCCGTCGATGCTGCCCGACGGCTCGAAGGGGTTGTAGTCCGGGCCGGTGCCGATGCCGAGGAACTGCGCGAAGGCCAGCTGATCGCCCGCCGCGTGCTGCACCACCTGGGTCACGTTCCATTCCGAGCACGGGGTCGGCAGCTGCCACTGGTCGTCGCGGACGCCGGCAACGACGGTTGCCAGGGCGCGGTAGGAGTCGGTGAGCACGGCGCGCCAGACGGGGCTGAGGGTGGCGGCGGCGGTGTTGGTGGCGTTCATGTCGGAGCCTTTCGAGTTCTTGTTTCTTGCTTCTGACATGAGCTTATGCGGCCATTAGGCTAATATCGTTCCTAATATGACGACGGAAAAAATGTGATGCCGACCACAGTGCGGGTACTGCGTTTGCTGGCCTTGCTCCAAGATCGCGCGCACACCGGACGGGAACTGGCCGAGCGCTTGCAGATCACCGATCGCACGCTGCGTCACGACATCCAGCGCCTGCGCGAACTGGGCTATCCGGTGCAGGCCCAACGCGGGTCGGTGGGCGGCTACCGGCTCGGCCGCGGCACCACGATGCCGCCCCTGCTGCTCGACGACGACGAGGCGGTGGCGGTCGCGGTGGCCGTCGGCCTCGCCGAGGACGGCGCCACGGGCATCGCCGACATCGGCGACCACGTCACGCGGGCGCTCGCCAAACTGGACCAGATCCTGCCGAAACGCTTGCAGCGCAAGGTGACCGCGCTCCGTGAGGCCACCGCGATCGGCCCGGCCACCACCGGCTCACGCGAGCCCGACGCCCCGGTGCCGGCCGCGGTGCTGACCACGCTGGCCAGTGCGATCCGGGATGGCGCCACCGTCGTCGTGGAGCAGGACGAACAGTCCGGGGAAATCGAGCCCTACCGGCTGATCAATTGGCAGCGCCGCTGGTACCTCGTCGCCTATCTGCTCGAAACCCATTCCTGGAGTGCGATTCCCGTCGCCAGGGTGCGGCGCGCGAGCACCGGCAGCCGTCGGTTCGCGGCCCGCGCACTGCCCGACGACGACCTGGTCGCGTTCGTGATGCGGCATATCGCGACCACCGGCTGGCAGGTGCAGGCCCGGGTGACAGTGCTCGCCTCCGCCGAAACCGTCATCGCCAGAATCAATCCCGCGGTCGGCGTGGTCGAGGCCGTCGACGAGCACACCTGCGTGCTGCTGACCGGCGCCGACGCGCTGGAAACCATCGCCATCTACCTCAGCATGCTGATGATGGACTTCCGCGTCGAGGATCCGCCGGAGCTGATCGCGCACATCCGCACCCTCGCCCGCCGCTACACCGCGGCCGTACCGCCGGACTGAACCGGACACACGAAAGGGCCGATTCGAGCGAACTCGAATCGGCCCCAACGACGTTCAGATCAGGCGTGGCCCACCTTGGTGGCCGCGTCGGCGGCCCGGCGCATCGGGATCAGCGCGGTGAGCACGATGGCCACGATGGCCGCGGCCGTCGCGATGAGGAAGGTGGTGTGGAAGCCGTCGCGCGAGGGCAGCACGTGCGGGCCGAGCTGCATGGTCATATGCGCCAGCACCACGCTCATCACGGCCGAGGAGGTGGACGTGCCCACCGAGCGCATCAGCGAGTTCAGGCCGTTGGCCGCCGCGGTCTCGGTGATCGGCACCGCACCCATGATCAGCGCGGGCATGGCGGCGTAGGCCAGACCGACGCCCGCCGCGACGATCATCGACGCGACCATGATCTCCCAGACGCTGTTCATCAGCACCACGGCGCACAGGTAACCCGCCGCGATCACGGCCGCGCCCAGCGCGAGGGTGATCTTCGGGCCGCGGGCCGCCGACAGTCGCGCCGATACCGGCGAGAGCAGCATCATCACGAAACCGGTCGGCGCCAATGCCAATCCGGCGTTGACCATGGTCAGGCCGAAGCCGTAGCCGGTCTGCTCCGGCGCCATCAGCAGCTGCGGGAAAGTCAGCGACATGCCGTAGAGCGCGAAGCCCACCGCGATCGAGGCCAGGTTGGTGAACAGCACCCGCGGCCGCGCCGAGACCCGCAGGTCGACCAGCGGCGAACGCTGCCGGAGTTCGAACGCGCCCCAGCCGAGGAACACCACCACCGACACCGCGAACAGGATCAGCGTCGGCGCGCTCGCCCAACCCCAGTCCGCACCCTTGGTGATCGGAATGAGCAACGCCAGCAACGCGATCGACAGACCCAGCGCGCCACCGAAGTCGAATTTGGCCGGGGTACGCACCGGCGACTCCGGCACGAAGACGAAAACCAGTGCGGCACAGACGACACCGAGTCCCGCGGCGGTCCAGAACAGCATGTGCCAGTCGGCGTTCTGCGCGATGGCCGCGGCCAGCGGCAGGCCGAGGGCGCCGCCCACACCGAGGGTGGCGCTCATGATCGCCATGGCCGAACCGACCTTCTCGGCGGGCAATTCGTCGCGCATGATGCTGATGCCCAGCGGGATCGCACCGACCGCCGCACCCTGCAGGGAACGCCCGATGATCTCGGGGACCAGCGAGGAGAACGCCGCGCACACGACCGAACCCGCGACCAGCAGCAGCAGGTTGGCGAACAGCACCCGGCGCTTGCCGAACATGTCGCCGAGCCGCCCGCTGATCGGCGTCGCCACCGCGCCGGCCAGCAGGGTCGCGGTGACCACCCACGAGGCGTTGGCCGCCGAGGTGTCCAGCAGCGTGGGCAGCGACGGGATGATCGGGATGACCAGCGTCTGCATGAGCGAGACGACGACACCGACCATGCCGAGGGTCGCGATCAGCACGGCTGGCGCCGGACGCCGTCGGTCGTCGGAATCGGAGACGGTCGAAGACGCGTCGGCAGCAACACTCACGAATGTGCACGCTACACACGATGTGTATGGTGCACAATTTGATATCGGCGTGACGCACACGACATAGTGTGGCCATGTCCGATTCCGGTCCGGCCGACAACGCCGCGCTCCCCCGCCTGGTCTACGAGCTGACCCTGCTCGCCCGGCACTTTCCCGCGTCGCTGCTGCGCAGACCGGGCTTCCAGCTCGACCGCTCGGCCTTCCTCATCCTGACCAGGCTGGAATGCGACGATCCGCTGAGCCTGCGCGAGTTGTCCGAGGCTTTCCAACTCGACATCTCCACGATCAACCGCCAGGTCGCCGCGATGCTCAAGCAAGGGCTGGTCGACCGCGTGCCCGACCCCGAGGGCGGAATCGCCCGCAAGATCCGGGCCAGCAGCAAAGGACTGGAAGCGCTGGCCTCCGATCGCAGGCAGAGCCACGACGGCATCGGGGCGGTGGTCGCGGACTGGCCCGGCGCCGACATCGACCAGCTCGGCAGACTCATCGCCCGCTTCAACCAGTCCGTCGAGCACCTCGAGGACAACCCCTGGCCCCGCCCGCCCGAGGTGCGCTGACCTGCCGCTGCCCCTCGGATGTCGGATCTGTGGGCCGACGAGTTCATCTGTGCGCGATTCCTTGTCGAATCAGCACGTGTCATGGAGCTTTTCCACCGATACCCGGTGAATGAATGGAGCAGATCGTCGCGCCGGCCGATGCTGGCTGCGGCGCAGCGTGCTCGATCCGAGCGCCCGCCCCGCGAAAAAGGAAGCGACATCATGATTCTCGTTACCGGTGCCACGGGAACGGTCGGCCGGGCCCTGATCGAGCAGTTGCTCGCCGCAGGTGAACAGGTGCGAGCGGTCACGAGGCGGCCGGAGTCCGCTCGATTGCCCGCCGCCGTCGAGGTGGTCCGCGCCGAGCTGGGCGACGCGGCCGCCGTGTCCGCTGCTATGCGCGACGTCGACCGCGTCTTCCTGCTGTCCACCGGGCCCGCGATTCCCGAGCACGACGCCACGGTCGCCGGGGCTGCGGCCGCCGCGGGGGTCACCCGCCTGGTGAAGCTGTCGTCGGGCCGTGCCGGTGACGCGACGGCCACCGATCCCATCCCCACCTGGCATCGCGCCGGGGAAGCGGCGGTGTGGGCGTCCGGCGTGGCGAGCACCGTCATCCGTCCGCTGGGATTCATGTCCAACGCGCTGCACTGGGCGGGCACGGTCCGCGTGCACGGCGCCGTGCACGCGCCCTACGGCCAGGGCCGCATCGCCGTCATCGATCCGCGCGATATCGCCGCGGTCGCCGTGGCCGCGCTGACCACCGACGCGCACCTGGGGCAGATCTACACCCTCAGTGGGCCCCAAGCGCTTTCGCCCGGCGAGCAGACCGCGATCATCGGCGAGGTACTCGGCCGAAAGCTCGAATTCCGCGAGATCGCACCGGAACAGGCACGGCAGGCGCTGCTCGACCACGGCGTGCCGACCGAGCTGGCGGACGCGATCATGGCGCTGCGCGCCACCGCGCTGGCATCGTTCACCTCCGTGGTGCACGACAGCGTCGAGCGGATCACCGGCGTGCCGCCGCGCACCTTCCGGCAGTGGGCCACCGACCACGCGGCCGAATTCCGGCTCGGCGCAGCCTGACCGCGGGGCCGCCGTAGGATCGGAGCGTGAGGCTGGGTGTGGGGTTGCTCGCCGTGTCGGTGCTCGCGGCGGGCTGCGAGGCCGACTTCGGCGCGGGCGAGTGGTCCGATTGGACCGTCACGGTGAACTACACCGCGGTCGAGTCCTACCACGACGGTCCGCGCGAACCGGTGCGCGGTTGCGCCGATGCCGACTGCACCGATCCCGATGCCGAAATAGGCCTGCTGCCATCGGATTTCATCGCCGCGGTACGCGAAGAGGGCACCGGCCGGATCACCAGCGGCGCACACGCGGGAACGTACCTGAACTGGTCCTACGACACCGGTTTCTGGCTCGACTCCGCGCCGCGCGACGCCGCGGGCGAGATCTTGCGGCCGTTTCGGAGCGCCGCCGCCGACGGACTCGACCCGGGCACCCGGCTGCGCCTGACCGACTGCGGCATCATCGATCCCGAAGCCGCCGACGCGTGCACCAGATTCCAGTCCGCCGAATGGTTCGTCGGCGACGAGTTCATCCCGGGCTTCGGCGGCCCGCACCACCTGGACCTCTATGTCGGCGAGGAAACCGCCCCGGACTTCACCGACACCCCCGATTTCGTCCTGTTCGCCGGCGCGACCGTCGAACCCGTCGTCTAGACCCTGGCACGAAGTCGAACCGTGGCGGCGCCGGAGGGACATCGAGACAGGGCCTAGCTCAGCTCGCGGCGCTCAGGTAGACGCCGGGGGTGATGCCGTAGCAACGCCGGAACCAGCGGGCGAGATGGGCCTGGTCGGCGAAGCCCGCGGCGACGGCCGCCGCGGCGACCGGGCGCCCCGCCGCGATCGACCGGCGCGCGGCACGCAACCGGAGCAGCCGCTGGTAATCACTCGGGGCCAGACCGTAATTGGCACGGAACGCCCGGTACAGGGCGAACCGGCTGCACTCGGTCGCCTCGGCGAGATCGTCCATGGACAGCGGCTCGAGGTAGCGGTCGTCGAGCACGGCGCGCACCCGGCGGGCGATATCCACGCCCACCCCGCCCCCGCCGGTGCCCGACCGCACCAGCGGACGGCGCGCGCCGCGACGCACCAGCGCGGCGACCGTCGCACCGAGCGCCTCGTCCGCTGCCAGCTCGCTACCGTGTTGCCAGAGACTGGCATGCAATCTGGACAACGCCCGGGACAGCAGCGGATCGTCCAGTACCGGATCGGCGAACAGCGGCAGACCGGTCGGCCGCGCGGTCTGTTCGGTCAGCAGATCGGTGATCAACTCGGTACCGATGTGCACGATCGAATAGGTGAAACCCAGCTCGGTGGTGCTGTGCCCGTCGTGCGGTTCGTCGGGGTTGAACGCCATCACCATGCCCGCCGCGCTGACCCGGGACGCACCCCGGCAATCGAAGCTCTGCGCGCCGAACCTGGTGAGCCCGAACGAGTACGTCTCGTGGCTGTGCAGGTGATAGACGTGTCGCTCGAAATGCGCCTGCATCACCTCGACCGGACGGTCCGGCATCCGCCGGTACGTTACCCACTCACCCGCCGCCACCCCACCATTGTCGCCGCACCAGCGTTCAATACCGCGACCCGGTCGGCGCACGAGGATCGGCACCGTGCGTATTCGATTGATGCTTGTGCTGGTCATGGCGCTGTGGGGCAGCGCGTTCGCCTCGTCGAAACTGGCGGTGCACGACGTGCCGCACGAGGTGGCGGGGTTTCTGCGGTTCCTGATCGGCAGTCTGGTGCTGATCGTCGTGTTGCGTCCGCGGCGGTTGCCCGCGGCGGAGTTCACCCGCATCGCGGGGCTCGGGCTGATCGGCGTTTTCGGCTACAACCTCTTCTTCTTCCTGGGCCTGTCGCTGGCGCCCGCGGCGGACGGCAGCGTGATCGTGCCGATGACGGCGCCGGTGCTCACCTTCGCGGTGCTGAGCGCGCTCGGCCGCACTCGGCTGTCCCGGTCCGGCGCGCTGGGCCTGACCGTCGCGGTCCTCGGCGGAGTGGTGTTCTTCCTCGGCATCCCGGCGACCGGCGGGCACCGCCTGTTCGGCGATCTCGCCTTCGTCGCCGCGGCGGCCTGCTGGGCCTGCTACACCATGCTGGGTGCACCGATCCTGGCCCGGCACGCCGCGCCCACCGTCACCGTCTATGCCACCGCCGCGGGCACCGCGGTGCTCGGCCTGCTCGCCGCGCCCGTCCTGCCCGCGGTCGCGTGGTCGGAGCTGAGCCTCGGATTCTGGCTCAACCAGGCCTATCTCGGCATTCTGCCGACCGCCCTCGCCTACGTGCTCTACTACCGTGCGGTCGGTCAGGTCGGTCCGGCCACCGCGTCCACAGCGATGTTCCTGGTGCCCGCCTTCGGCTTGGCCTGCGCGTGGGTCCTGCTCGGCGAGACGATCGCACCGGTGCAGGCGGTGGGCGCGGCGGCGATGCTCGTCGGCGCGTGGCTGAGCACCCGCAAAGCCACGCCCCCGGCCGCGACACCGATCCGGAACCAGGACGAGAACCTATCCCCTGCAACGTGATCCGTGGAACCAGGCATCGACGAGACCGCGCGCCGCTAGGCTCTGCGGCTGGGTCGGGCACGACAACGGAGGCGCTTCGATTCCTACGAAACAACACGCGTGGTGGGACAACTATCTCGTCGCCCTGCTGGGGCTCGTGCTCGCAGCCGGATTCGCGTTCGCCGCGATCGCCGCGGCCGCGGGCGGCACCTACCCACTCGCCATCGCCCTGGCCGTGCTGGCCGTTCCCTTCGCGATTCCGACCGTGCTGCAGGTGCTCGGCGAGTTGCTCATCTACCTGATGATTCCCGCCGCGGTGGTCGCGTTCGTGCTGCTGCTCCCGGTTCTCGTGCTCAGCCCCGCCGCCCGGTCCCGGGCCCGGCGGCAGTGGCACCGGTACCGAGCACAGCAGCTGTGACCTGCACGGCAGACACCCGGCGAAGATCACATAGACCGGTTCCGCCCCGTCCGTAGAGTTGTCGGATACGAGCTTTTGCCACGTAACCGAGGGACGGAGGCCACAGGTGAGCGGTGGCAAATGGGACCTGCGCGGCATCGCCTGGTGGCTACCCGGGCTGGCCGTGCTGCTGGCCGGTGCACTGCTGTACTCGCCGTTCGGCGTCTCGCTGACCGCCGGGCGCGTGGTCGTCGCCGTCGCCATGGTGGCGCTGGGCGGGTCCGCGGCGTGGCGTTGGTGGTGGGCGCGGCGGGTACCGGCGGAACCGGAGACCGGCCCGCTGACACCGGTGCGCAAGCCCGATCCGCAGGCCGACGCGCAGACCCGCCGCCGAGCCCGCCGCAGCCGTGCGCTCGCGGTCGAAGCACTGGTGGCCGCAGGTTTCGCCGTGGTCGGTGGCGCCGCGGTATCGATGCCGGTATCGCTGGCTTTCGTCTGGACGGGAGCATTCTTCGTCGCGCTCGGTACCTGCGAACTGGTCGCCGGCGCACAGCGTGACGATGTGCTGGTCTCGTCCACCGCGCTGGCCGGGTGGCAGGTGCTCGCCGGGCTGGTCCTCGCGACGCTGCCCTATCGGACGGGGCTCGACTTCACCGCGTGGACGATTCTGGCGCTGCTGGTCACCGGTGTGGCGATGGTGGTACGCGGGGCCCGCCTCAGTGCTCCACTGCCGCGCGCGAGCACGCTGCGCTGGTGGCGGCCGGTGTCGGTCGGCGTGCAGTTGATCGTGCTCGCGGGCGCGCTCGGCTGGTACGGCACGATCGTCACCCAGGCCGCGCGGCAGCAGGACGAACAGGGGCGGCTGGCCGCGTTCTACGAAGTGCCACAAGGACTTTCCCCCGCCGCTCCCGGCACGGTGATTCGTTCCTCGCCGCTGCCGCTGCCAGGGGTGCGCGGCCAGGGTTGGCGCATCCTGTACTGGTCCCAGGACGGCCAGGGACGGCCGACGGTCTCCTCCGGCGTGGTGATCGCACCGCTCGGGCAGGCCGCGAACCGGCCCATCCTCAACTACACGCACGGCACCGTCAGTCTCGGCGCCGACTGCGCGCCGAGCCGGCAAGCCGATTTCGCCGCGACCATGCGGCCGTGGCTGAACGGCGCACTCGACCGCGGCTGGGTCGTCGCCGCCAGCGACTACGCGGGCGCGGCGGGCACCGGCGACGGCGAGCACTACCTGGTCACCGCCGATCAGGGGCGTGACGCCGTGAACGCCGCCCGCGCCGCCCGCAACCTGCCGGGGACCGGCGCGGGCACCGACATGGTCATCTACGGGGTCTCGCAGGGCGGTCTCATCTCTTTGGCCGCAGCCGCGTTGACGCCCGGTTATGCGCCCGAACTGCACCTGGTCGCCGACGCCGCGAACGCCGCCGCCTCGGATATCGCGGGCATTCTGCAAGCCCGGCCGCCGCAACTCGTCAATGGCTGGGCCGTCGTCCCGTTCCTCACCACCCAGTTCCCGAAGGTGTACCCGAACCTCGATCCCAATGCGCTGCTGACCCCGCAGGCCGCGCTGCGCAATCGCGAGATCGCCGCGGCCGGTTGCGCCGCAACACCTTTCAGTGCGCTGCTGCCGCGGCTCACCGCGCTCCCCGGCATGGGTGACTACTTCAAGGGCGATCCGCTCGCCGACCCCGGCTGGCGAAAAGCTTTCGAGGAGAACCGCGCACCGGATATGCCGCCGGGGATTCCGGTGTATCTGGCGCACGGTCTCGACGACGAGCTGGTCCCGGCGAAATTCACCGCGGCGCTCGCACAGCGCTACTGCGCGGCGGGCATCGACGTCACCACGCAGTGGAATCCCGGTGTCGGCCATGACAACGACAACGAACTGGCCGTCGCACCCAAGGTGCTGGACTGGTTCAGTGCGCGCCTGGCGGGCCAGTCCCCGCCCGGCACCTGTGGCCGGCCGCTGCCCGCCGGGCTCGCCGCACACTGACCCTGTCGCGGTGCGTCGCCGACGATCAGGCGACGTACGGGCGCTCGGCACGGGCGGAGCGCAAAGCCGTTCCCCACCAGACGATCTGGTCGAGCAGCTGGTCGGCGGCCAGCTGGGCCGCCGCGGGCTCGGTGAGTTCGCCTGTCTCGTCGAAGAGTTGAGCCGCACCGTGGAAGCTCACCGTGTCCCGCACCGTGACCGCATGCAGCTCGGCGAAGACGTGCCGCAGATGTTCCACGGCGCGCAGGCCGCCGGAAACGCCCCCGTAGGAAACGAATCCGATCGGCTTGGCCTGCCACTGGGTGAAGTGCCAGTCGATCGCGCTCTTCAATGCCGCCGGGTAACTGTGGTTGTACTCCGGCGTGACGATGACGAAGGCGTCCGCCGCGGTCAGCCGCGAGCCGACGGAGTGCAGTGCCTGTGCCCCTTCCGGTTCGGGCTCGTGCGACAGGTGCGCGGGCAAGCGATCCTGTGCCAGATCGATGAACTCGACCGCGACGTCGGCCCGCTGTTCGGCGCGCCGGACGAACCAGTGGGCCACCGTCGGCCCGAACCGCCCCGCCCGGGTACTACCCATGATCACTGCCAGCCGAAGCGGATTCTCCGTCATCACAATTCCTTTTGAGGTATTCGGGTGATGACGGCAAGCTTCGAACATCAACAAAGGTTGAAGTCAAGCCGAGTCGGGTGACAGGAGTCAGGGCAGCACCAAGACAGCGAGGACGGGGCGGTGGTCCGAGCCGGGGAGGTCCAGGATGCGCAGGTCACGGACGCCGATTCGGTTGTCGGCGAGGATTCGGTCCAAAGTGACCGGAGGGATACGGTCGCCGTCGTAAGGTCCCCAGGTACCCGACAATCCCTTACCGCGCACCAGGGCCGCGTCCCGGTAGCCGGAATGCAGTAGGTCGCGCATCACCGAATGGTCGAGGGTGGCGTTGAAGTCACCGGCCAGGATCCGCAGCGGACCGTCAGGGGTGGCGCGCTGCTGGCGGCGGAAGCTCTCTCGCCACGGTTCGATCGCCTCCCGGCTCGACGGCGCCGCCGGATGCGCGGACTCGACGAACACGCCGTAGTCGGTGAGTTCGGCGATGGCCTGGGTGAATCCCCACGGGTTGTGCCGTACGCCCGCGTCCCGCAACGGGATTCGAGCGAAGACGCCCGAACCGCCGACGCCTGCGGCGGGATAGCTCACGCGGTGCGGGAAGTACTGCGCGAAGGCCGCGGCGAACTCCGGCGTCAACTCCTGCACCGCAACGACATCGGCGTCCCTGGCCAGGTCGGCCAACCGGGCCGGGTCCACCCGACCCATCAGCAGGTTCACCGACATGACGCGCAGTTCCGGGCCGCGGGCGCCGCGCAGCGCGTCGCCGTCCTCCAGCCAACGCGGAACCACACACGCGGCCAGCGCGATCGCCGTCACCGCGGCGATCAAGGCTGGATACCGTTGCCGCAGCAGCACGGTCCACAACAGCGGCACCACCGACAACGCCGCCACATAGGGCGTGAAGGCGATCAGCTGCACCATCGGATACCAGGCGTCGAACCCGCCGATCCGCACGATCACCCAGATCGCCCCCGGCAGAACCGCGCCCCAGGCCGCAATCGCTTTCCCTCGCACCGCCCACACAGTAGACGCGCGTACCAGCGCAGTTGTGTCCATCCTGTGTGGATTCCGTGTTGATTCCACCGCCTCGGCTACTTTGCCGCCGGGCTCGTCGTCACCGCCGGAGCGGGCGAGGTCGTGGCCGCCGAGGTGGGTGCCACCGACGTGGTGACCGGCGGCGCGGGCGACGTGGTGACCGGCCGAATCGGCTCGGGGCACTTGCCATCCGGCTGCGCGAGAGCGTTGATCTCGTCCTTCGACCGCGGGTCACCGGTGTAGTCGAAGCGGTCCGTGCAGACCGCGCCGCAGTAGATCACGCCACAGTTGTCGGTGCCGCCCGGGGCAGGCGGCGGATTCTCACCGCACACGATGATGCCGCAATTGTCGGTACCGCCCGGCTGCGCACCGCAGACGATCACGCCGCAGTTGTCCGTGCCGCCCGGGGCCGGTGGCCGATTGTCCGCGGGGCGCGGTCGCACGCCGTCCTGCGCCTGTGCGCCCGGATTCGGTTGCGCCACTGAGAGACTCGTCGGCGATACCGTTGCGGTCGCCGCCACCGAAGTCTTGACCGTCGTACTCGACGCCGGCGTTCCCGAATCGGCCTGCTGGGCACTACATCCGGCGAACACCAGCATCGATAAGACAACTGCCGCCAGCACACTCAGGACAACGCGCAGCCGTCCACCCGTCCGGATCATCCGAACCTCGTCTCCTCCTGCTGCCGCGGCAGCACCCCCACCCGCAAGGTGGCCCGAAATATGCGGACCAACGTCCGCATATTTCGATCGAGGAAAGGCCCGTCCTCGTTACCGCCGGGAGTCCCGGGTAATCGTCGACGGCGCAGTCCATTCAGCGGCGAGGATCGCCCAGATCTGCTCGTCGTGCCACGTGCCGCCGTAGCGCCAGGCCGCGCGCGGCACGCCTTCGAGCGTCATGCCGAGTCGCTCGGCGACGGCGGAACTGCGCTCGTTGTCCGCGCGGCAATGCCATTCGGCGCGATGCAGGCCGCGCACGCCGAAGGCCCAATCCAGCAGTGCGCGACAGGCCGCGGTGACCAGACCATGCCCCTCGCCGGCGGGCTCGAGCCAGCAACCGATCTCGCAGCAACCCGCGGTGGCGTCGAAATCGACGAACATCACCCCGCCGACCAGCACGTCGTGCAGCCAAATCCCGTACAGGCGTCGGCCGTCCGCGGCTTGCCCCTCGGCGTAGCGGCGCAGCGTGCCGCGCGCGCCGGCCACATCGTCGGTGACGAACGCGGCGCTCACCCACGGCCGGATGTGCTCGCGCGCCCGATCCAGATGCGCGGCGAATTCCTCGGCCTGCCACGGCTCCAGCGGGCCGAGCCGGGCGGACTCCGTCAACGGCAGAGAGAGCACGATCGACCTCACCTTCGCACGCCGGTTCTGCCGACAACCGTAGCCGTTCAGCTCGTGGCGCAGAGTGCCGCGTCGACGACCTTCATGACATCGGCTGTGGGCTGGGCGGTTTCGGGCACCTGATTGATGCTCACCGTCACCGACCGCCCGTCTTCGGTGACACCACCGCGGGTTTCGAACCCGTCGATGTCACCGCCGTGCCCCCAGCTGTCCTTGCCGCACGGCAGCCGACGTTGCATGAGGCCGAGTCCGTAGCCTGCGGGCGGCCCCGAGACCTCCAGTGGCACAGTCCGTTTCATCTCCGCCAACTGAGCCGGCGGCACCAGTTCACCGTTCATCAGCGCGGTGAAGAACCGGTTGAGGTCCGCGCCGGTCGACACCATCGCGCCTGCCGCACCGGCCACCGACACGTTCTGTCGTGTGTAGTCGACCCGGTCCCCACCGAACACGGCGTAGCCCACCGGATGCGGCCCGCGGATGTCGGTCTCCGCGGCGTCCGGATAGTAGGTGTCGCGCAACCCGAGCGGTTCGATGACGCGGCGCGTGATCTCCTCGCCCAGCGAGCCGCCGGTCAATCGCTCGATCACCATGCCGACGATGGCGTAGTTGGTGTTGGAGTAGGCCCATCGCGCACCCGGCTCGAAGTCCGCGGGCACAGTCAAGACATTGCGCACCACCTCGTGGATGTCGGCGATCCCCCACCGCACGTGTTCGGCATGCGTATCGACCTGCCCCGGCTTCGGCGTCGCCCCGAACTCCGCCGCGTACTCCGGCAGCCCGCTGGTGTGCTGCAACAGATTTCGCATGGTGATCCGGTTGCCGTCGATCCCCGGACCGTGCACCAGCCCTGGAAGATACCGCTCCACCGGCGCGTCCAGCTCGACCTTGCCCTCGGCCACCAGTTGCAGCATGACCGTGGCGACGAACGGCTTGGTGTTGCTGCCGATCCGGAAGCGCGCGTCGTCCGCGATCGGTGTGCCGCGCTCGATATCCCCAAGCCCCGCATGCGCCGTCCACACCTGCCCCCGCTCACTCACCACCACCTGTGCGCCGGGCAGGTGATCGTCGGCGATCAGGCGATTCAAGCTCGCGACGACCTCCGCCTGTCCGGCCGAGCCGAATGCTGTTGCACCACCGGCACTCTCCGCAGAACTGCACCCCGCTACCAACACTCCCGCCACCGCCACAGCAGCGGCCAACCGACAACAAACCCTGTTACGCAACCCATTCGCTTCCCACACCGTGATCACGCTACGAGCCGCGCTGCCCCCCTCCCATCCAGCGAACACCCTTCTTTCCGGTGGTGCTGACCCCACCCCGGTCATCACCGCCTGCCCGCCCGGCTTCCGTCAGCGCTGACCACCTTCCACTGCCGATGTCCGACCCGCCCGGCATGATGACGGCATGGAGTCCGGTCAGCGCAGCGAAGCACCCCTGGTAGCCGGCGAGTACGAGATGCTCGTCGGCTTTCTCCAATTCCAGCGAGACACCTTGGACTGGAAGTGTTCCGGGCTCACCGCCGAACAGTTGCGGCGGCAGGCGGTGCCGCCGTCCACCCTCTCCTTGCTCGGCCTGGTCCGCCATCTGACCGAGGTGGAGCGCACCTGGTTCACCCGGGTCTACGCCGGCGCGGAGGCACCCCCGCTGTACTGGGCCACCGACCCCGCCGAAGACACCGACTTCCAGGTCGAGGACGCCGACCCGATCACCTCGATCCAGTTGTGGCGCACCGAATGTGACCGCTCCCGCGAAATCGTCGCCGCCAACCCGCCCCTCGACACCACCGCCACCCGCCCCTCGAACGGCAAAACCTACTCCCTGCGCTGGATCCTCCTCCACATGATTGAGGAATACGCCCGCCACAACGGCCACGCCGACCTGCTCCGCGAAGCCATCGACGGGCAGACTGGGGAGTAGCGAGCCGGGACCTACCTTCGCTACCAGATAGCCGCGACCCCGGCCCCGTTGCGGCGGAGCCGGTAGATCCGGCCGAGGGCGACACACACGAGCCGCCCTCAAGAACCTTTCCGAGCACGTCAACGCCCGATAAGTAACAAACGCCGACCACCTGCGATGTGATCCACACAACATCGATTCAGGAGGTTCGGAATGTTAACTGCGAAGCGACTCGCGGCCGGGGCCGTCGTTGCCACCGCGACGGCGGCCACCGTGTTCGCCGGTGGCGGCATGGCCCAGGCCGATGTGCCGGTCTGGGAAGCCAACTGCCACGTCTACAACATCTTCAACACCGGCGGCATGGCCAACTGCGAACTCCCCACCTGGCACCAGGTCAAACTCACCTGCGTAGCCTGGCCCGTCCCCTTCACCTACTGGAAATACGGCCCGGCCCAATACGGCCAAAACCAATCCTGGGCCAGCTGCGATTCCTTCAACGCCCTCGTCAAAGTAGAGGTGATCCAAGCCTAGGCCCCTCGAACCGCCAGCCATTGCGGTCCGCGGAGGCGACCCGCACTGTCGCGTTTAAGGATCGTCCTCCACCCTGCGGGCGGCCCCGCGTGCGCTTAGACTTCGACCGTGGGCGCATTCGGCGGTAGCGCAATGGAATTGGCCATGCCTCCGATTGCGCGGATGATCCTGCATGCGGACGGCTCCACCACCCGATTATTGGAAGCATTACTGGGGCAACCGCTGTCGCTGTCGCTGCAGGAGCAGCAGGCAACCCTCGCCGCTGCCGTGGCACCGGAGGTGCGTTTCGCGCTGGGGTGCGCGGACACCGAACAGATCATCTATCGGCGTTCCCGGCTGTGCACCTCGGCGGGTGCGGCGGTATCGAGCAACGAGGTGACCGTGGTGTGCCGCGATCCCGGCATCACCGCGCTGCTCACCGACAACTGCGCGCCGATCGGCCATGCCCTCGCGGCCGCGGGCCGTCAGCTGCCGCGCGAGCTGCTGGCCAGCGGCTGGTCGACCTGGCCGGACGATCTCCAGCACTGCGTCTACAAGGAATACCTGTTCCTGGACGCGGCCGGGGACCCCGTCGCGCACATCCGCGAACGCTTCAATCCGGTCTACGTCCCCAGCTCAGATATCCGCACGCATAGAGCGAAAACTGTTGGGGCGGATCTGTGTTCCGGAAATGTGCAATGCCCCTCGGGGTACGGCAGCAACTTTGCCGTCAGACGTTGAAGCGGAATTCGACTACGTCTCGTGTCTGAATAACCTTCCCGATCCTCCCCTGCCCGCTCTGCCCTCAAAAGCCCCGCCCAGATATCAGTGCCCCCTTCCGACGAGTACACGATCCGTTACCTCGGTCAGCGCATGGAGCCGCGCCCGGCGTGACCCAAGATCTGAAGAGTTGCGTATTCCAGAAAGATAATCACTTACAATTCTCGAAGCTTGCTCCTCCGGCATAACCAGCAATGCCGAGAGATTCGATATCAGCGAGTGAGACTCCTCTGAGCGTTCCTCCTGAGACAGATCTCTTCTGAATGAAGAAACAGCTCGCTGAAATTGATCCAGGGCATCTCGATACGATCGGCGAGCAGTCGCGGACGCCCCGTCAATGAGTTCGAAATAGTTCCAGCCAACATTTATTAGTGTATACAGGTCGACAATATTCGACCACCGCGTTCGCCCCTCCCACTTAACGATGCCTGTTAGAAGGGTCAGCAGCTTGAGGAACTGTCGAGACTTTTCCTCATATGCAGAAAATTCGCTTGCAAACAAGTTGTATCGCTCGTCAAGCTCTGATTTCTTGTTGGAGACACCAAAGATGCAGGTTCCGAAGATTTCCGCATAAAACTCCAGATCGCCTCCCCGCTTCCGCCTTTCTCCACTGAACACTCCGGAAATCGAGTTTATTTCGTGAGCGACGCAATCCTTCAGAAACTCGTTGAACTCTCCGGGTAAGAGCGCATTTCGGAGTTCCTGATCGGTCAGAACCATGTTGACGCGATTTACGCGAGCAAACACTGAACGAACGAATTCGTCCCCCAAGTTCGACAGACGACGAATCGGAAAGCGGTACTGGAAGAATTTCTGTCGCACATCCGGCGGTAAGTCACGAAAGTAGAAACCATCGAATTGACTTCGCAAATCAGCATCCTCAAGTTCATCGAGAGGATACTTATTATCAAGGAATTCCAAAAGGGCAGTCAATCGTTGCTGGCCATCGACGACGGATACAGTCTGGTCACCATCCGGACTGGTCTCGTAGGAGAGATAGATCTCCGGAATCGGAAAACCAAGCAATATAGTCTCCATGAGGGAGACCTTTGCACGAACAGGCCAAACTGCCTTCCTTTGATACTCAGGTTGAAGTACCAGCTCTCCCGAATCGCTCATTTTTCGAAATTCAGCGACTACCTTTGACTCTATCTCGAACTTGAGTGAATCATTTGCCATTGGCTACTCCATCTTCAATCGCACGATCCCGGGCCTTACCAACACCGACGAGCTGATAGTCCCGAAGCGCTCGATGGCTTCGATAAATTCGATAGTTCACATCCCGACCACGAAACTCTCTTCCAAGCAGCTCGGTTATCATGTCCCGAGCCTTGGACCACTTCTCGCCTATAGATGAGAGGCGAGGAAGCACCGTATCCGTTCCAATGCACTCTTCAAAGACCAGTTTTCGTAAGTAGCTTTTATCATTCTTGAATTCTTCGGTCTCAAGCAGCCGCTTGAGCTCGACCCACGTGGTCTCAAATATCTCAGGCGATACGACCGCTATATCTAAATCTGATCCATCATGAAACACCCTGAAATGTTTATCTGGATTCAGAGAATACCCCAATCGTGCACTACCTACGAGCTGAACGCCTACAGGGTCGACATCCAACCGGTCAGCAACCAGGTGACGCCATCGAACATATTCGACCTCTTGCGGCCAAATCACGGGAGTTCCTTCGAAGAGGCGTGCAGTCACAAAGTAGCTAACATTCTTGTCCATCGCACAGAAGTCGTTCCAGAACCTTGCCAACCCCTCGCTGCCCGGCACCGTAAGCCCTCTCTTCGCATGTTTGGGGACCAACCAGTCAGGGTCCGAAACCTCACATTGGGGGATTTTACTGGCCAGTGACCATCCGCGATGGCGATTTAAGGAAAAACCTGCAAACTCGATTCCGCGAAAACTCGTACAGTTGGCAGTAGCCGAGGCGGATAGAGGGCCTGTACCTTCCCAGCTAAATCGGATGACATTCATCGCTTAGCTTCGTCTGCGCGCAATTCTTTGCACTCATAGGAATGGGCTAGGCCAAGCACGAGCTACGCTGATTACCACCGTCACGTTAGCGATCGCGCAAAAACGTGATACCTACACGTTGAAACGAAACTCGACGACGTCGCCGTCGTGCATGATGTAGTCCTTGCCTTCCATGCGGACCTTGCCGGCGGATTTGGCGGCGGGCATGGAGCCGGCTTCGATGAGGTCGGTGTAGGCGACTACTTCGGCTTTGATGAAGCCGCGTTCGAAGTCGGTGTGGATGACGCCTGCGGCTTTGGGGGCGGTGTCGCCCTGGTGGATGGTCCAGGCGCGGGCCTCTTTCGGGCCTGCGGTGAGGTAGGTCTGCAGGCCGAGGGTGTGGAAACCGGCGCGGGCCAGGGCGTGCAGGCCGGGTTCAGTCTGGCCGATGGATTCGAGGAGTTCGAGGGCGGACTCGTCGTCCAGCTCGAGCAGTTCGGCCTCCACCTTGGCGTCGAGGAAGACCGCATCCGCCGGTGCGACAGCGGCTTTCAGCTCGGCGACCTTCGCCTCGTCGGTCAGCACCGATTCGTCGGCGTTGAAGACGTAGAGGAAAGGTTTGGTGGTGAGCAGCGAAAGTTCTTTGAGCAGTTCGGTATCCACCTTGTTGCCCGCGGCGAACAAGGTGGTGCCCTCGTTCAGGATCTCCTGCGCGGCCTTGGCGGCGTCGGCGATCGGCTTGCGATCCTTCTTGATCTTCGCTTCCTTCTCGAAGCGCGGGACCGCCTTCTCCAGGGTCTGCAGATCGGCGAGGATGAGCTCGGTCTCGATCACCTCGATATCGGCGGCGGGATCGACCCGGCCGTCCACGTGCACCACGTCGTCGTCGGCGAACACCCGCACGACCTGGCAGATGGCGTCGGCCTCACGGATGTTGGCGAGGAACTTGTTGCCGAGGCCGGCGCCCTCGGAGGCACCCTTCACGATGCCCGCGATATCGACGAACGACACGACGGCGGGCACGATCCGCTCGGAACCGAAGATCTCGGCGAGCTTGTTCAACCGCGGATCGGGCAGCGGCACGACGCCGACGTTCGGCTCGATGGTCGCGAACGGATAGTTCGCGGCGAGCACGTCGTTCTTGGTCAGCGCGTTGAAAAGCGTCGACTTTCCGACGTTGGGCAGGCCGACGATTCCGAGGGTGAGACTCACGAGAACAGAAGTCTACGCGGCAGACGCACTTCTACCTGCACCGGCCGCCATCCCCACGGTTTCCCGCACCCGAACAGTCGAACACTGCCGGGTGCGGGAAGCCGGCATGCGATCAAGGCACCAGCACAACCTTGCCGAGGTTGGCACGCCCCTCGATCACCCGATGCGCCGCGACAGCATCGTCGAGCGCGAACTCCGCGTGCACGACGGGCCGCAGCAGACCCGAGGCGAGGAACTGCCACAGTTCCTGCCGCCAGTGGTCGAACAGGTCGGGCTGTCCCTGCGCGATCCGCGCCACCTGGAAGCCGATCACCGATTTGGCCCCGACGAGCAGGTCGTAGGCCTGGATGGTGCCGCCGCCGGAGCTGTAGGCGACCAGCCGTCCGCCGGGCGCGACGGCCGCGATGGCCGGTCCGAGCAGCTCGCCGCCGACCGCGTCGAGCGCGTAGTCGACGGGCGCGCCCCACGATTCCTGGCCGTATTCGACAACTTCGTCGGCCCCGAGATCGCGCACGAACTCAGCTTTGGCGAGATCGGAGACCGCACCGACGACCCGCGCGGCCCCACGCAGCCGGGCCAGCTGCACCGCGAGATGGCCGACGCCGCTGGCCGCCGCCGTGATCAGCGCCGATTCGCCGTCCTTGGGCTGCGCCGCGTCGAGCGCACCCAGCGCGACCAGACCGCTGCGCACCAGCGCGACCGCGTCGACGGCAGAACCGCCGTCGGGGATGGGCGAGGCCATCGCCGCCGAGAGCAGGGCGTAGTCGGCGTAGCCGTGCCCGAACACCAGTCCGGTCACCCGGTAGCCGGGTTGGTAGCCGGTGACTCCTTCACCGACGGCTACCACCTCACCGGCGATCTCGCCGCCGAGCGCGATCGGCTCGCGCTGTTCGCGCACCTTCCGCACCACCGGCAACGTCACGCCGATCGCTTCGACCCGCACCAGCAATTCGCCAGGACCCGGCGTCGGCACCTCGACCGCCACGACCTCGAGCACTTCCGGACCACCGCTGCGCTCGTACTGGACCCGACGCATCACACCTCCACAACTCATCAGAAGTGGCCACGGTAACCGCAGATCGCCGTCGAACCACACCCCCGAGTGCGACATCTCACCGCCGGGCGGCAGTGCCGGTGAAGCGCCGGGCCACCTTGCGCCGCGGTCCGCGAGGCGTAGCGTGACCTGCATGGAGCCGAGCACCGAGATGGTGACGGCGCGACCGGCGCCGGTGCTCGCGCGGTTCATCGACCACTACGTGGGCTACCGGATGGTGGGGTATCCGGCGGGCCTGCACCGGGGCCTGCCGTCCGCGCACATGACGTTCATCGTCAGCATCGGGCCGACCATCGACGTTGTCGCACAGACCGATCCGCGGCAGTCGCCCCAGGACTACCGATGTTCGCTGGGCGGACTGCAGGCCAGTTCCGCGCTCATCTCGCATACCGGTCATCAGGAGGGTGTCGCGGTCGCGCTGACCCCGCTGGGCAGCCGGGCACTGTTCGGGACGCCCGCGGCGGCGCTCTGGGATGTCTCGGTCGAGTTGGCCGATGTCGTGGGACCGGTCGGCACCGAGCTGTGGGAGCGGTTGCAGGGCCCGGCCACCTGGGCCGCCCGCTTCGCGACCTGCGACCGGATCCTGGGCCGGATCGCGCAGCCCGAACGACTGGTCGGGCCGGAACTGACGCGGGCGTGGCGCACGGTGGTCGGGTCCGGCGGCACGCTGGCCGTCGGCGCGCTGGCGGACGAGATCGGCTGGAGCAGACAGCATTTGGCGCGCCGCTTCGGCGCCGAGTTCGGGCTGAGCCCCAAGCTGGCGGCCCGGATCGCCCGCTTCGAGCGGGCCCGGCGGATGCTGCAGCGCACCCCTTCCCATATCTCCATCGCCCAGGTGGCGGCCGCGTGCGGCTACTACGACCAGGCGCATCTGAACCGCGACTTCGCCGAACTCGCGGGCGCCAGCCCGACGATCTGGCTGGCCGAAGAGGTTCCATCCGTCCAAGACGGCGTGGGGTCGGCCGAGTGAGGCTGGACGCATGACGAATCCAGCGAATACCGATATCACCACCCGCACCGCGGTCTGGCCCACCATGACCTTCCGGGACAGCCGAGCCATGGCCACCTTCCTCGCCGAGGCGTTCGGCTTCGTGCAGACCGCGATGTACGCCCGCGAAGACGATCCCTCGGTGATCGAGCACGCGGAAATGCGCTGGCCGCTGGGCGGCGGCATCATGTTCGGCAGCTCGTGCAAGGACGCGGGCGTTTTCGGCAAGCGCCTGCCCGGCAACGACTCGGTCTATCTGGTCTGCGAAGACCCCGACGCGCTGTTCGAGCGCGCCGCGGCCGCCGGCGCCGAGGTGATCCGCGGCCTGCAGGACGAGAGTTACGGCTCGCGCGGCTTCGTGGTCCGCGACCCCGAGGGCAACCTGTGGAGCTTCGGCACCTACTGGGGCGAATAGCCTTGCTGCCCTAGCTGTTTCGAACGGCCCGGCGACCGCGGGGTGCGGGCCGTTCGCTCAGCGGCCACCCAGGCCCGACATGGCGATGCCGTGGATGAAGGCACGCTGCGCGATCGCGTAGACGACGAGCAGTGGCAGCAGGATGACCATCGCCGTGGCCATCAGGAGCGTGCCAGTAGACCTGCCACGGGGTGCAGCCGTCGAGGATCGCCGCCTCCTCCACGGTGGGTCCGACCAACGAATGCCCGAGCCAGCATGGCAGCATACGGATGGCAACATCGCCGGGCGAGGGAACACGCTCAGCCGCACCGGCGAACACCGGGGACCTCGACCGAGGCTCCGCCGGAGCACAGCGTCACGTGGGCCACCCGTACCCACCGCGCGCCGCGACTCGTAGGAAGACACAGGGCGAGTCGCCGCGCCGAGAACGAAATGCAGCGAATGTTCAGACTTCCCTAAGTCCGGCTCGAGCGCGCTTCAGTTCAGCTACGTTGTCAACGTTTCAGCAAGTCAAGCTCGATCTCACGGGAGAGTAGTTCGCATGGCGACCATCGAATACCTCCGGACTGATCCCGACCTCCCTCCCGTGGGTGTCGTGGACCGTTCGCCTATCACCCCCACCAAAAAGGCCATTTTCGCGGTGATCGCCGTGGTGGGCGCGATCGCCTGGGCCGTCTTGGCCATCGCCAGGGGCGAGTCGGTCAACGCGGTGTGGATCGTGGTCGCGGCGGTCTGTACCTACGTGCTCGCCTACCAGCTGTACTCCAGGCTGATCGAACACCGGATCACCAAGCCGCGCGACGATCAGGCCACGCCCGCCGAGATCCTGGAGAACGGCAAGGACTACATGCCGATGGACCGGCGGGTGCTCTTCGGGCACCACTTCGCCGCCATCGCGGGCGCGGGCCCCCTGGTCGGCCCGGTCCTGGCCGCGCAGATGGGCTATCTGCCCGGCACGCTCTGGATCGTGTTCGGCGTCGTGTTCGCCGGTGCGGTGCAGGACTACCTGGTGCTGTGGGCCTCGACCCGCCGCCGCGGCCGCAGCCTCGGGCAGATGGCGCGCGACGAGCTCGGCGTGGTCGGCGGTATCGCCGCCATCGTCGCGGTGCTGGTGATCATGATGATCCTGCTCGCGGTGCTCGGCATCGTCGTGGTGAACGCGCTGGCCGCGACTCCGGGTAAGGACGGCGTGCTGCAGGGCGGCAGCCCGTGGGGCGTGTTCTCCATCGCGATGACCATCCCGATCGCCCTGTTCATGGGCGTCTACCTGCGCTACCTGCGCCCCGGCAAGGTCGGCGAGGTCTCCCTGATCGGTTTCGCGCTGCTCATGCTCGCGATCATCTCGGGTAACTGGGTCGCCGAATCCGGCTGGGGCCAGGACTGGTTCACGCTGTCGGGCACCACCATCGCCTGGTTCCTCATCGCCTACGGCTTCATCGCCTCGGTGCTGCCGGTGTGGCTGCTGCTCGCGCCGCGCGACTACCTGTCCACCTTTATGAAGATCGGCACCATCGTGCTGCTGGCGGTCGGCGTGCTGATCACCATGCCGGTACTCAAGGCCCCCGCGGTCTCCCAGTTCGCGAGTTCGAGTAACGGGCCGGCGTTCGCGGGCAGCCTGTTCCCGTTCCTGTTCATCACCATCGCCTGTGGCGCACTGTCCGGTTTCCACGCGCTGGTGTCCTCGGGCACCACGCCGAAACTGCTGGAGAAGCAGTCGCACGCCCGGATGATCGGGTACGGCGGCATGCTGATGGAGTCGTTCGTCGCGGTGATGGCGATGATCACCGCCAGCATCATCGACCAGCATCTCTACTTCGCGATGAACGCGGGCGCCGGTGTCACCGGCGGCACCGCGGAGAAGGCTGCGGCCTACACCAACAGCCTCGGGCTCAGCGGCCCGCCGGTCACCCCGGGTCAGCTGGAGCAGGCGGCCAAGGACGTGGGCGAGACCAGCATCGTGTCCCGCACCGGCGGCGCGCCGACGCTCGCGGTCGGCATGTCCGAGGTGCTGCACCGCTTCCTCGGCGGCACCGGCCTCAAGGCGTTCTGGTACCACTTCGCGATCATGTTCGAGGCGCTGTTCATCCTCACCACGATCGACGCGGGCACCCGCGTCGCGCGCTTCATGCTGTCGGATTCGCTGGGCAACCTGGGCGGACCGGCCAAGAAGTTCAAGGATCCGTCGTGGCGGCCCGGCGCCTGGCTGTGCTCGGCGATCGTGGTCGCCGCGTGGGGTTCGGTGCTGCTGATGGGTGTCACCGATCCGCTCGGCGGCATCTACACGCTGTATCCGCTGTTCGGCATCTCCAACCAGTTGCTCGCGGCGATCGCGCTCACCGTCGTGCTGACCATCGTGATCAAGAAGGGCCTGATCAAATGGGCCTGGATTCCGGCGATCCCGCTGGTCTGGGACCTGATCGTGACGATGACCGCGTCCTGGCAGAAGATCTTCTCCGCCGACCCGAAGATCGGCTACTGGAAGCAGCACAGCATCTACAGCGCGGCGCTCGACGCCGGAAAGGTTGTGGCACCGGCCAAGACGGCCGAGGACATGGAGAAGGTGGTCCGCAACAGCTTCATCCAGGGCAGCCTGTCGATCATCTTCGCGGTGCTGGTGCTGGTCGTGGCGATCGTCGGCGTACTGGTCTGCGTGCGCGCCTGGCGCGCGGGCGGCGGCGAGAGCAGTGAAACGCCCGACGAACCGTCGAAGATCTTCGCGCCGAAGGGCTTCCTCGCGACCGCCACGGAGAAAGAAGTGCAGCAGGAATGGAACGCCCTGATCGCCACGGGGAAGGTCCGCCCACCGGGCGCGGCGAAGGCCCTGCATTGACGCTCAGCGCTATTCCGCAGGACGGCCGGTCGGCTCGACCGGCCGTCCTGCGGCGCCTGCGGGCCGCTCGAAACGCCTGTGCGACAGCGGTTCGCAACATCGGCTGGTGGTTCAACTCGATCCTCGGGGGTCAGGACTACCAGCGCTACGTCGCGCATCTGACGCGCAACCATCCCGGCTGTGCGATACCCACCGAACGGGAGTACTGGCGCATCCGGCATGCCGACGCCGACAGCAATCCGCAGAACCGCTGCTGCTGACTTCCAGCATGTATCGAAGCTCCGCGCAGCTCAGCGACTCGACAGCGATAATGGCGGATTCCCGCTAGCGGAGATTGCTTCCAAATGACATTGTGGTGAGCGTGACGATCACGGTGTTGGATTTCGAGCGGTGCTATCGGGCGGTGTCGACCAGAGACTCCCGATTCGACGGACAGTTCTTCACCGCGGTGCGGACCACCGGAATCTATTGCCGCCCTTCGTGTCCGGCGATCACCCCGAAACGGGCGAACGTCTCGTTCCTGCCCACCGCCGCCGCGGCACAGCAGGCGGGGTACCGAGCCTGCCGCCGCTGCCTGCCCGACGCCGCCCCCGGCTCACCGCTCTGGAACACCCGGGCGGACCTGGCCGCACGCGCGATGCGGCTGATCGGCGACGGCGTGATCGAACGCGGTGGCGTCCCCGCGCTGGCGGCCACCCTCGGTTATTCGCAGCGGCAGCTGACCCGCGTGCTCACCACCGAATTGGGGGCCGGTCCGTTGGCGCTGGCCCGCGCGCACCGGGCGCATACGGCGCGGCTGCTCATCCAGACGACGGCAATGCCCATGTCCGACATCGCCTTCGCGGCCGGCTTCGCCAGCATCCGGCAGTTCAACGACACGGTGCGCGAGGTGTTCGCGGTCAGCCCGACCACGATGCGCACCGAAGCGCACCGGACCAAGGCCGGCTCGAACGGCCGCCAGGCCCCGCCGGTCAACGGGACGCTCAGCCTGCGCCTGCCCTACCGGGAGCCGCTCGACCGCGCCTGGCTCGAATGGTTCCTCTCCTCGCACGTGGCCCCCGGCATGGAACTGTGGGAAAACCGTTCCTACACCAGGAATCTGCGCACCCCGCACGGGCACGCGACCACGCGGCTGAGCTTCCAGCGCGACCACGTCCGCGCGGAACTGGCACTACACGACATGCGCGATCTCGCGCCGACCGTCGCGCGCCTGCGGCACCTGCTCGACCTCGACGCCGACCCGGTAGGCATCGACGAGGTGCTGGGTGTCAGCGCGGGACAAGACCTTCCGGCACCGGAGCTCGCGGACCCGGGCACCACCCGGCTGCCCGACGCGGGCGCGGGCGCGCCGCCGGACGCCGAAGACCTGCCCGGCGCGACCGGCACCAGGCCGCCCGTGTTCAGTCCGGGCATTCGCGTTCCCGGCTGCCTCGACGGCCCGGAATTGTTGCTGCGCACCATGATCGGCCAGCAGATCTCGGTGTCAGCCGCCGCCACGCACACCGCACGACTGGTCGAGGCGCTCGGCGAACGCGTCGAGGGGCCCATTCCGCTGCTGTTCCCCACCCCGGCCACCATCGCCGAACGCGGCGCCGAGGTACTCACCGGCCCGGCCCGGCGGGTCCGCTCGATCATCGGCGTCGCCGAGGCGCTGGCCGGCGGCGAACTCGCACTGCACCAGGGCCGCACCGCCGCCGACCTGCGCCGCGACCTGCTCGCACTCGACGGCGTCGGCCCGTGGACCGCCGACTACGTGACCATGCGGCTGCTCGCCGATCCCGATGTGCTGCTCAACACCGACCTGGTGGTCCGTCAGGGCGCCGCGCTGCTCGGCGTCGACCTGGCCGATACCGGACGCTGGGCGCCGTGGCGCTCCTACCTGTCCATGCATCTGTGGAAGGCCGCGCTGACCGAACGCGCCGACCGCACCAAATCCGCCGCGGCCAAGTCCGCCGCCGCGAAAGCGAGCCAGTGATGACCACCGCCGTACCACCCGCCACGCGCCGAATCGGCACCAGCACTGCGGATTTCGCGACGACCGACACCCCGATCGGCCCGTTCACCGCGCTTGTCGACACCGAAGGGCAGGTGCTGGCCGCCGGGTGGACCACCGACGCGCAGAACCTGCGCACGCTGATCCACCCGTCCTTGCGCCCGACCGAACTGCGCCAACGGGATTCGCTCGGTGCGGTGACCCAGGCCGTGCTCGACTACCACCGCGGCGATCTCACCGCGATCGACCCCGTCCCGGTCCGCCAGCACTCCGGCGAATTCCTCCTGCACGCCTGGGACGTACTGCGCAAAGTCCCCGCGGGCAGCCCGATCACCTACACCGAGTTCGCCGCCATCGCCGGCCGCCCCGACGCCACCCGCGCCGCCGCCAACGCCTGCGCCCGCAACGCAGCCGCCCTCTTCGTCCCCTGCCACCGCATCCACCGAATCGGCGGCGCCCTGGGCGGCTTCCGCTGGGGCCTGCCGATCAAACGCTGGCTACTCGATCACGAAGCCTGCGGCAGCTAGCGGTCAGGCGACGGTGGCTTCCAGGTGGGAGCCGGTGCGGCCGCGGCGGACGTGCAGGCGGCTGGGGATGCGCTGGCGCATTTCGTCTACGTGGCTGACGACGCCGACGACGCGGCCGCCGGTGCGGAGTTCGTCGAGGACGCCCATCACCGCGTCGAGGGTGTCGGCGTCCAGGCCGCCGAAAC
This sequence comes from Nocardia vulneris, assembly GCF_001613425.1. GTDB lineage: Bacteria > Actinomycetota > Actinomycetes > Mycobacteriales > Mycobacteriaceae > Nocardia > Nocardia vulneris. The sequence goes on from NZ_BDCI01000021.1 coordinate 164,987, forward strand.
CCTCGTCGATGAACAGGGTGTCCAGCACCATGCCGCCGGATTCGGCGGCCACCGTGTCGGCCAGGCCCAGAGCCAAAGACAGTGCGGCCATGAAGGTTTCGCCGCCGGACAGGGTCTTGGCGGGACGGACCGCACCGGTGTAGTCGTCCCGGATGTCCAGGCCGAGCCCACCGCGGCGGCCGCGCGGGCCCGCCTTGTCCGAATGCACGAATTCGTAACGGCCCGCCGACATTCGGCGCAACCGCACCGAGCCGGCCTGCGCCACCTCTTCCAGCCGGGCGGCGAGAACGTAAGAGCGCAGCGACATCCGGCGATTGTTCTCGCCCCGCCCGGCCACCACCTCGGCGAGCCCGGCGAGTTCGTCGTGCGTGCGCTGCAGCGGGGCGATCCGGTCCACCGCGCCCCAGAGCTGACCGCCGAGCTCCTCCAGCTGGCTCACCCGCCGATTCGCCTCCGCGTGCGCGGCGACAGCGGCATTCAGTTGCTTGCGTGCGGCTTCGACCAACTGCTCGAGTTCGGCCAGATCACCCGGCTCCCGGGTCGCGGCCGCCTGGATCTCCGGCTCGGCGAGCACAGCCTGCGCGTGTGCGCGGGCGTTGTCGGCGGCGGCCAGTTCCGCGTCGATCTCCTGCTGCCGCTGCGGGGTTCGGCTCGCCGCGTTGACGACGCGGGCGTACGCGGTCAAACGCGCCACGTGATCGCGCGGTGCGGCGTCCGGATCGGTCGCGGCGGTGCCCGAGATACCTTCGCCACCGATGCTCGCGCTGCCGGTTGTTCCAGGGTCAGAGGTCCGCTCGTCGCCCGTCGCGTCAGCGGCCGAGCGAGCGCAGGCGGCCTCGGCGTCGTCGGTGATCTGCAGGACCGCACCGCGCTGCGCTGTGCCGTCACCGGTGTTCCAGCGCGGCTCGTCCGGCACGAAACCCGCTGCGCGGGCAAGGTTCTCGACACGATCGGCGATGACCGCCACCTTCTCCCGCGCCGCGGCGGCCTCGGCCCGGGCGTCGCGCAGCGCACTGCTGTCGGTGACCAGAGCGGTGAGGCGGGCGCGGCGGCGCTCGATGGTTTCGTCCGCGCCGGCCGCGACGCGCAGGCGCTCGGTGAGTTCCACGAGACGGGTATCGGCCGCGACGATGTTCGCGGCGACGGCGCTGCGCCGCGAATCCGCTTCGCGCAGTTCGTCGTGCAGGCGGGTCTCGTCGGTGCGCAGGCGGGTGAGCTCGGCGGTCAGCCCGTCGGCGAGTGACGCCAGCTCGGCGGTGTCCTCGTAGCGATCGGTGGCTGTGCGCAGGGCGGCCGCCAGCTCGACTCGGTCTGCGTCGCCGCCGCGGGCGATGAGCGCCTCGATCTCGCGTTCCAGACCGGTGATTCGGGCGTGCACCCGGTCGCGTGCGTCTTCGGCCGCGCGTTCGGCGGTCACCGCCGCGTCCTCGGCGTCCTTGGACACGGCGTCGGCGGTGGGGCGGGCGGGTTCGGGATGATCCGCAGATCCGCATACCGCGCACGGAGTGCCGTCGACGAGGCCGCCGGCCAGTTCGGCGGCCATGCCCGCCAACCGGCGCTCGCGCAGGTCCAGGACCCGTTCCTTGGCGTCGTTGTGCGCGGCGCGGGCGGTCTCGAACTCGACCCTGGCGTGATCGAGATTCGTTCTGCGCGAGGCAAGTTCGACGGCCGCCAGGGCGGCGGTCTGCAGCCGTTCGCATTCGGCGGTCAGGGTGGGCAGCGTCGCGGCCGCGCTCGTCGCCTCGCGCAGCCGGGTCTCGAGCGTGGCGAGGGCCTCGGGCAGCTGGTCGCGGCGCTTGGTCAGGTCGGCGATCCGGGTGATGAGCGCCGTGCTCTCGGCTCGTAACCCTCCCAGTTCCCGGTGCAGTCCGGTCACGGCCGCAGCATCGGCGCGCACCTCGTCCAACCCGCCGATCTGCGCGCTCCAGCGGCGGATCGCGGCATCGATATCGGCGTCGTCGCGAACGGTGAGCGAATCTTCGACACCGATCAGCTCCGCGCCGCCGAGATCCGCCGCACCGGGCTCCAGCAGATGCGTGGCCAAACGGCGTGCCGTACCGGCGGTTTCGTTCTCCTTGGCGCGCATCAGCATGACCGCGTCCCTGGCCTCATCGATCGCCGTGACGACCGGCTCGGCCCGTCGGGCGGCGTCGAGTTCGGCGCGCGCCGCGGCGCGGTGGCCGGCGGCCGCGGTGTACTGCTCGAGTTGCGCGTGGGCAGCCGCGCGGCGGCGGAGCAGGTCGTGCAGGCGGCGTTGCTCTTCGGCGCGCGCCTGCACCCGCGCCGACTCCTGTTGGCAGCGTTCGGCTGTCGCGGCGGTGCCGGTCAGCTCGGCACGCGCGGCGGCGAGCAGGTCCTGTGACCAGCCGACCGCCTCGAGCGGACCGACGGTCTCGGTGGCGCTGACCCCCGCCGCGACACCGACTTTGGCGATCAACCGGTCGATGCCCTGTTTGCGCGCCTCCAGGTCGGCGGCGGAGGCGCGGCGCTTGTCCGCGAGCCACTGTTCGGCGCTACCGAATCGTTCGGTGTCGAAGAGCTTTTCGAGCAGCTTCTCCCGATCCTCGTTCTCCGCCCGCAGGAATCGTGCGAAGTCGCCCTGCGGCAGCAGCACCACCTGGAAGAACTGATCGGCGCTCATCCCGAGCAGCCGGATGATCTCGTCTCCGATATCGGGTATCCGGGAAAGGTTTTCGCCTCGCCCGTCCAGCCAAGCCAGCGTGGCCTTGGCCGGGTCGGTGCGCATCCCGGTGCCGCGCAGCTTGGGACGTTCGAACTCGGGGATGCGGGTCAGGCGGATGCGGCGACCGCCGAGCGTCACCTCCAGCATCACCTGCGGGGGCGTCTGGTCCGGTGCGTGATCGGAGTGCAGGCGCTTGCTCTCGCCACGTGCGCCCGGGACCTTGCCGTACAGCGCGAACGCGATCGCGTCCAGCACCGTGGTCTTACCGGCGCCGGTCTGCCCGTGCAGCAGGAACAGTCCGTCGGCACCGAGCGCGTCGAAGTCGATGACCGTGGTCTCGGCGAACGGGCCGAACGCGGTCATCTCCAGCCGGTGCAGCCTCATGCGGCCGCCGCCGGGCACGCCCCGGCCCGGGCGCTCACGCCGAGAGTTCCGTGGCCGATTCCGCCGCCGTCAGCACGCGGTCGGGCTCGGCGACCGCGGCCGCGAGTGCCCGCTCCAGCCAAGCCATTTCACCCGCGCTGGGCGCGCCCCGCACATCGGTGAGAAAGGTCTGCGCTACTTCGGTGTCGCGGCGGCCGTGCACCCGTTCACGGTAGCGCAGCTCCGGGTTGCCCTCCGGCCGCACCCACTCCACATGCACCGCGTGCGGGAAGCGTTCGCGCAGCTTACGCATGGCGTCGACCGGCCGGGCCGAGTCGGTGAGCACCGCGGAGACGTAATCGTCGGTGGCGGCATCGTGCCGCACGTCGGTGAGCAGGTCGTCCAGGGTGCCGGTGAGCTTGCTGAGCCCGCGGACCACCGGCAGGTCGTGACGACGCACCTCGCCCAGCCCCGCGGCATCGAGGTCGACGAGCCAGACCGCCTTGCGATGCGAGCTCTCCGCGAACGAATACGGCAGCGGCGATCCACAGTAGCGCACCGCCGCCGACAGCGTCTGCGGTGAATGCAGGTGCCCGAGCGCGACGTAGTCGATGCCGTCGAACGCCGACATCGGCACGGTCTCCACACCGCCCACCGAGATGGACCGCTCCGAACCGGTCGCCTCACCGCCGACGACGAAGGCGTGCGCCAGCACCACCGCGCGCGTCCCCGGGCGCCGGGCGCGATCGGCCCGGATCCGGGCCATCGCCGCGTCCAGGATGTCGGCGTGCGAACGAGCCTGCGGCACACCGAGTTCCGCGCGGGTGATCTCGGGTTCCAGGTACGGAATACCGTAGAACGCCACGGGGCCGTGCGCGTCGTCCAGCAGTACCGGGCGGTCGGCATCGGCGACGGTGGTGCGCAGATGGAGTCCGCCCGCCGCCGCGAAACTCGCGCCCGCCCCGAGCCGCGCGGGCGAATCGTGGTTGCCCGACGTGGCGACGATCACGGCGCCCGCGGCCCGGATGGCCTCGAACCCCCGGTTGCACACCGCGATCGCGTCCGCGCTCGGAATGGACCGGTCGTACACGTCCCCGGGCAGCACGACCACGTCGACCGACTCCGCGGCCACCAGCTCCGCGATCGCGGTCAGTGCCCGAGCCTGATCGGCCAGCAGATCGACCCCGTGGAACGTGCGCCCGATGTGCCAGTCCGAGGTGTGCAGCATCCGCATGCCGCGAGACCGTAGGCGAGGGCACCGACAGAATTCAATTGCCGAGCCCGCCGTGTCGGATAGCGGCGCATTTCACGCGGCGTGTCCACGGAGTTTCGCAGGCCGGGTTGCGTAAGCCCCGTTACGGATTCACCGACCGGCCCGAGCGGGCTTGCGCCAGGCCGTATTTGCCGACACGGTGCCGGTGGATTGCCGAGCGGGCGTTCTTGTCGGTGTCGTGCGGCACTATCGGCGCTATGACCGCACCGATGCTCGTCGCACTGATGCTGGTATTCGCCGCAGGGGTTGGGCTCGGCTGGCTCGGCCATGCCGCGCGCGCCGGGCAACGCGCGGTGGCGGCAGAGGCGAGACTGGCCGCGGCGACGGACAACGAACGGCTGCTGCGGCAATCGCTCAACGCGGCGAACGAGGATGCGGCACGCAGGCATTCGCACGCCATCGGCGCGATGGTCGATCCGCTGCGCGACGCGGTCGGCGCGTTGAACCAGCACATCCAGCAGGTCGAGCACCATCGCATCAACGCCTACTCCAGCCTGCGCGAGCAGGTGGCCGGCATGCAGCGCACCTCGCTGCAGCTGACCAGCCAGACCAGTCAGCTCGTCGCGGCGCTGCGCGCGCCGCAGGTGCGCGGCCGGTGGGGCGAGATCCAATTGGAGCGCGTGGTCGAGCTCGCGGGCATGACGCGGCACTGCGATTTCGACACGCAGGTGTCGCGGGCGGCCCGCGGGGACGGCGCCAACGACCGCACCGGCACCGTCCGGCCCGACCTGGTGGTGAACCTGGCGGGCGGCAGGCACATCGTGGTCGATGCCAAGGTGCCGTTCAGCGCGTACCTCGACGCCAGCACGGTCGAGGACCCCGACGTCCGGGCCGAACATCTGATCCGGCACGCGAAGCATCTGCGCGCCCACGTCGACCAACTGGCCGACAAGGCGTACTGGGCGGCCTTCGATCCGGCGCCGGAATTCGTCGTGCTGTTCGTGCCCGGCGATCCGTTCCTGGACGCCGCGCTCACCACCGACTCCGGATTGCTCGAGTACGCCTTCGGCCGCAACGTGATCCTGGCTACGCCGACCACGCTGATCGCGTTGCTGCGCACGGTGGCTTTCGGTTGGCGGCAAGAAGCACTGTCCCGGGATATGGCAACCGTTCAGCAATTGGGTAAGGAGCTGTACGCCCGGCTCGGTATGACCGGCCGGCATCTGGACCGGCTCGGCGCGCAACTCGGTAAGGCCGTCGACGCTTTCAACTACACCGTGGCATCGGTGGAATCACGGGTGATGGTCACCGCGCGCAAACTGCACGACCTGGAAATAGCGGAGCAGGAGGTGCCGGCAATCCAGCGGGTCGACGTGTGGCCGCGGGCCGTGGGGTTCGCCGACGCCGACGATTAGCCGGTGGAACCGCCGTGCCATAACGCCCCCGGGCGCGGCGACAGTTAGTGTTCATAATGTGGCTGCTTCCCAACGTGTGCGATCCCGGGTGCCCGCGCCGCATCGTTCGACCTTGCCGACGGTCCCGGGCATCCCGGTGGGCGCGGCGGTCCTGATCGCGGTCGCCTGTACGTTTCTGGGGTTCTTGATCGATGCCCACGGCGACGCTACCGATCTCACCGGTACCTTCGCCGCGCTGTACATCGTCGGTTGTGTGGCAGCCGTGCTCGCGGTCCGCTATCGCGGTTTGTTCACCACCATGGTGCTGCCGCCGCTGCTGCTCTCGATCGCCGTTCCGCTGGCCTACCAGCAGCTGACCGGCCGCCCGGCGAGTTCGATCAAAGATGTGCTGCTGAACCTGGCGGTGCCGCTGGTGCAGCGCTTCCCCACGATGATGCTCGCGACCGTGCTCGTCCTGTTGATCGGCGGCGGCCGGATCCTGCTGCAGCGCCGCATCGAGCAGGCGGAAAGCGGCGCCGAGTCGCGCCGGGGGGAAAGCTGGGGTCGTTCCTCGGCCAAGCGTCCGCGCGGTGGCCGCGAGCGCGGCTCCTCGCTCTCCGACTCCGCTCGCCGGCGCACTCGCCGCCCGAAGGACGATCCGGACGAGACAGGTCGCGACGAGCCCACCCCCCGCCCGAGCCGCCGCACCGCGACAGCACCGGTCGCCGACGCACCACCCCGCGTGGCAGGCTCGGCCCGGCCGCGCGAAGGACGCGAAGGACGCCCCGCCGCGCGCGGCGCCGCCCGCCCGACCGCGGCCATGCCCCGCACCGACAACGACCCGGCCCGCGGCAACACCGCCCGCCGTCGCAGCGAACTCCCTCCGCCACACCCCCAACCCAACGTCCGCTACCGCGAACGTGATTCGAGCCGCACCGAACGCCGCCGCCCCGAAAACCTCTGAACGGGTCGCACTCCAGGCTGTCCGTAGTCACACTCTGCGATGCCACGACCTAGGCCCCATAAGGCGTCACCAGTCACGCTCGGCGATGACATGACCAGGCAGTCGTCAGCCGGACAATCGCGGTCGCGCTCAGCCACGCCGGAACCACTGAACCGGCCTCAGCTCGACAGTCCGATGTCGCGCTCAGCAACGTCGCGATCACTGAGCCATCCGCCGGCCCGACGGCCGCCGGTCACGGTCGGCGATGCCGCGACCGAGACCGCCCCTGGGCTGCTGCGGTCCTGCTCGGCGACACCGCGGCTGCTGAGCCGGTGTAGCCGGGACTGTTGGTAGTCCTGCTCGGCGACAGCGCGGCCCGAATCGCCGCGCGTCGGCGGGCGCGCCGCCGTTTGCACGCACATTTGCAAGTACATTTTGGTAGTTCCAGTGCCAGACTCGATGGCGTGAACGCAGAGCAGCGCTTCGAATGCCCCGAGCCGGCCGGGACCCGGGGGAGCATCAATATCGGCGATGTGCCGACGGTGCTTCGTCGGATGCTGGGGTTGCGCCTCCAGCAACTGCGTAAGGAACGGGGGTTGACCCAGCACGAGGTCGGTCGGCAGCTCTACTGGACCGGATCCAAGGTCAGCCGGATCGAATCCGGCATGGTCGGCCTCAATCGGCCCGACGTGGTCGAATTGCTGCACTGCTACGGCATCACCGATCCCGAAGAGCACGACCGGTATCTGTCGCTCGTGCAGCTGGGCAACCGTCCCGGCTGGTGGCACAGCGACAGTGACTCGCTCCCCAAGGGATTCGAGCTGCTCAGCCTCGAAGGGGCCGCACGCACGATCCGCTGCTACGAACCCGCGATCATCCCCGACCTTTTGCAAACACCCGAATACGCAAGGGCAGCACTGTGTTTGCGGCACCCTTACCGTCCCGACGCCGAGATCGACCAGCTGCTGGCGGTGCGCCTGCAGCGGCAGCAGATCCTGTACCGCGACAATCCGCCGTACCTGTGGACCCTGGTCGAAGAGAGCGCGTTACGCAGGCAGATCGGCGGTGCCGCGGTCTGGCGGGCGCAACTGGAGTACCTGGCACGGTGTATCGAGCGGGAGCACATCGTGATCCAGATCGTGGACGAGGCCGCCTTCGGGCCCGCGATCGTGGACAGCGCGTTCGTCTATCTGCGTTTCGCCGAGACCCTGCTGCCGGACGTCGTATGCATCGCGCAACCCACCAGCACGCTGTACATGGAGGGCCGGGACCACATCGTCCGCTATCTCAATATCGCGGAGACCCTGGCCCAGCAGTCCGCACGCCCGTCCGAAACCGGTCGGCTCCTCCAGACGCTGCTGGAGTCCGCATGAGCACCCACCCACCGCAGGAGGAACGCAACTCTCAGCCGAGCCCACCGCCGCCCGCACCCCCGTGGCGAGAACTCGCCGCCGCCATTGCCACCGCCGCACCGGTCGGTCTGCTGGTCGACTGGCCGACGGCGGTACAGGTTCTGCTCACCGTCTTCGCGGGCCTGACCGCCGCACGCCGAAGCCCGGACCACGAATGACGCTCCGCACCAACGGCGGACGCTGCACCAACGGCGGACGCTGCACCAACGGCGCACGCTGCACCAAGGGCGGGTAGCCCTGCACAGCCACGGGCACTCAGCGCCAACGGCAGGCGTCCTGAGTTCAGCGGCGAGTGGTGGTGCGCAGTTCTCGGGGGAGGGAGAAAACCAGGGTTTCGTTGGCGGTGGTGACCGGCTGGACGTCGCCGAAACCGTGCTCCTCGAGCATGTCGAGCACGCCGCGCACCAGGATGTCGGGCACCGAGGCGCCGGAGGTGATGCCGATCGTCTGCACACCGGCGAGCCAGGCGGGATCCACCTCGCGGGCGAAGTCGACCAAGTAGGCCGCCTTCGCGCCCGCGTTGAGCGCGACCTCGACCAGGCGGACCGAGTTGGAGGAGTTCTTCGAGCCGACGACGATCACCAGATCGCATTCGGGCGCCATCGCCTTGACCGCCGTCTGCCGGTTCGAGGTGGCGTAGCAGATGTCGTCGCTCGGCGGATCCTGCAGCGTGGGGAACCGCTCGCGCAGCCGCCGCACCGTCTCCATCGTTTCGTCGACGCTGAGCGTGGTCTGGGACAACCAGATCACCTTCGACTCGTCGCGCACGGTGACGTTGTCCACCGAGTCGGGGCCGTCGACGAGTTGGATGTGCTCGGGCGCCTCGCCCGCCGTGCCCTCCACCTCTTCGTGGCCTTCGTGACCGATCAGCAGGATGTCGTAGTCGTCGCGGGCGAAGCGCTTGGCCTCTTGGTGCACCTTGGTCACCAGCGGGCAGGTCGCGTCGATGGTGTGCAGGTTGCGGGCGGCCGCCGATTCGTGCACCGCGGGCGAGACGCCGTGCGCGGAGAACACGACCAGCGCCCCTTCGGGCACCTCGTCGGTTTCGTCGACGAAGATGACCCCGCGCTCACGCAACGTCTCCACGACATGCCGGTTGTGCACGATCTCCTTGCGCACGTAGATCGGCGCGCCGTGCTTGTCCAGCGCCTTCTCGACGGTTTCCACCGCGCGGTCCACGCCGGCGCAGTACCCGCGCGGCTCCGCTAGCAGCACCCGCTTGCCACCGGCGCGCTCGGTGGTTCCGGCTCCCGTCGAGCGGGCGATTCCGAGGTTCAAGGGTATGGCCGTGGACATGCCGACAGCTTACGTGCGGATACCGACCTCGCGCTGTCCGGGCGCCGGCGCGCTCGGCGTCCGTATCGGCCGCACACCGTGCTCTACGTGCCGGGTGACCGACCGCGCCGACCGGGCGCGCGCCGCCGCGAAGGTGTGCCATCTCACCGCCGGATCGAGTCGCGCGAACGCTGCCGCACCGGCGGCGAGGCGTGCGGCGAGCGCGCCCGTTCATACGCCAGAATCACACCCCGTGATCCCCGACCTTTGCTTAGCACACCATTTCGGGCAGGCTAGGACCATGTTTCGACCACCGTTCCTGGCCCGGGTAGCCGCCGGGGCCGCCGTTTACGCCATCGAGGAGACTCGTCGGCTACCCACGGCCGCAATGAATTTGCCGATCACCGCCATCAGCCAGCTGCTGCAGACGACGATGCACGTCCAGCAGTTCGTGACCAGCCTCGCGCTCAAGGGCGACGCGGTCTTCGACCGGTTGGCCACGACTCCGGAGGAGCAGCCGGAGTGGGCGACCTTCGACGAGGACCTGCCCGCCGAACCGGCGTCCGGCCAGGTCCGCGCGAGCCGCTTCGACCTGTACGCCGACGACCCGGAGCCCGAGACCCGCGCGGGCGAGCGCAACGGCCATGGCGCCACCGTGCACGCCATCGAGCCGGAACCCCTTGCCCCCGTGGCAGAACCCGAGATCGACCGCGCGGCCGACCCCGCGCCGGAGATCCGTGAGCCGGAAGTAGCCACCCGCTACGACTACGCGAACATGACTTTGGCCCAGTTGCGCGCCCGCCTGCGCATGCTGAGCCTCGAAGACCTTTCCGCGCTGCTCGAGTACGAGCAGCAGACCCTCGCCAGGGCGCCGTTCGTGACCATGCTGACGAATCGGATCGCCACCGTGCGGGCGCAGTGACCGAACCCCGGACCTCACCGTCGCAGGCGGGCCGGGAAACCCCCGGTCCGCCGCGCGAATCCGGCCCCGCCGCCGCGGCCGCGCCGAACGCTGCGCCCGGCCGGGAGAACTCCGCCGAACAGCCGTGGCCGGTCCGCTCCGTCGCGCTCAAGGTCGCCCAGTGGATCGACCGGCTCGGCAGCATCTGGGTCGAAGGGCAGATCACCCAGATCACTCTGCGGCCGGGCACCCGCACCGCGTTCCTGGTGCTACGCGATCCGTCGGCCGATATGTCCCTGTCGGTCACCTGCGACCCGGATCTCATCCGTAAATCGCCCGTCCCGCTGCAAGAGGGCAGCCGCGTGGTGGTCTACGGCAAGCTCGCGTTCTTCACCGGCCGCGGCACTCTGTCCCTGCGGGTCATCGAGATCCGCCCGGTCGGCGTCGGCGAATTGCTCGCCCGCATCGAACGACTCAAAGCGCTGCTGGCCGCCGAGGGGCTCTTCGACCCGCGGCTCAAGCGCGCGCTGCCGTTCCTGCCCAAGACGATCGGCCTGATCACCGGACGGGCCAGCGCCGCCGAACGCGACGTCCTGACCGTGGCCCGTAATCGTTGGCCCGCAGTACGTTTCGAGATCCGCAATACAGCGGTGCAGGGACCGACCGCGGTCCCGCAGATGCTGGAGGCACTGGCGCAGCTCGATCGCGACCCGGCGGTCGAGGTGATCGTGCTCGCCCGCGGCGGGGGCAGTGTCGAGGATCTGCTGCCGTTCTCCGACGAGGCCCTCTGCCGCGCGATCGTCGCCGCGACCACCCCCATCGTCAGCGCGATCGGGCACGAACCCGACAACCCGCTCAGCGATCTCGTCGCCGACCTGCGGGCCGCGACACCGACCGACGCCGCCAAACGTGTGGTGCCCGACGCCGCCGCGGAACTGGCGGGGGTGCGCGAGATGCGCGCCCGCTCGGCCGCCGCGCTGCGGGGCTGGGTCGAGCGGGAAACGCGCGCGCTCACCCAGCTGCGGTCACGTCCGGTCCTGGCCGATCCGCTGCGCGAAATCGACCGCCGCACCGAGGAAGTCGAACGGCTGCGCGCCTCGGCCCGGCGCTGCGCCGAACAGTTCCTCCGCGCCGAGGCGACCGCGACCCGGCACCTGCGCGAAAAGCTCACCGCCGTGGGACCGGCCGCGACCATGGCCCGTGGTTACGCTGTCGTGCAGCGCGTCACGGGCACCGAACGCCACGTGGTGCGCACCATCGAGGACGCCCCCGCGGGCAGCCAGCTACGCATCCGCGTCGCCGACGGCGCGATCACTGCCGCGGGACTGGGCACGCAGGCGCTGGGGCCGCGGGCCACCGACACCGACACCGAAACGAGAAGGAGCTGATCCTTGGCCGAGCCCGGTAAGGACACCGACACCGAACTGGCCGAGATCGCTACCTTCGGTTACGAACGTGCCCGCGACGAACTGGTCAATGTCGTGAAGATGCTGGAGCAGGGCGGCCTCGACCTGGACGAGTCGCTGACCCTGTGGGAGCGGGGCGAGGCCCTGGCCAACCGCTGCGAGGAGCATCTGGCCGGCGCCAGGAAGCGCGTCGAGGACGCCCTGTCGCGCACCGACCTTGAGGACGAGAAATGACGATCCGGCGCGCCACCCCCGACATCCGCACCGACGATATCGAGGGCAGCCGCGAGTTCTACCGGCTGCTCGGTTTCGAGGAGGCGATGGATCTCGGCTGGGTCGTCACCATGGTGTCCCCAACGAACCCGACCGCTCAGGTCTTGCTCGTCGGGCCGGACGCGGAGAAACTCCAGCCGAATATGAGCGTGGAGGTCGAGGACGTCGACGCGGTGCACGCGGCGATGACCGCGGCAGGCGCCGATATCGTCTACCCCCTACGCGACGAACAGTGGGGCGTACGCAGGTTTTTCGTCCGCGATCCGAGCGGCACCATCGTCAACGTGGTCAGCCACCGCTAGGGAAACGCACGTCGGCCCGAACTGTCGACGTAGCCGGCCCGCACGACCCCGATTCCGGACGTCGGCGACGGCGACCGCGGCGGTGATCCAGCGCGGGTGGTATCCGCCGTCCTGCGTATCGGGTACCGCCGGGATCAGGCGCCGGCTTTGAGGGGCTGCGCGGCGACGACGGCCTGGGCCAGGGTGGTGAACGCGGCCCGATCGCCCGCGCCGGTGATCAGCACCCGGGACTGGCCGAGGTCGGCGACCCAGGCCGGTTCCGAACCGGGTTCGGAGTACACGACCCACTTCTGCTCGCCGATCGTTTCGGCACCGGTGGCGTAGCGCGAGCCCAGGACGTAGCGCGAGAGCGCCTCTTCGGTCGCGTTGCTCTGCGTGAACCGCATGTAGGTGCCCTGCGTAGTGATATAGCCGACAGTGCTGACCGGTCCGCCGCCGGTGCCGCTGATGGCTTGGCGACTGCCGGAGTTCGGCGTCCAGTCCGCCGGCACGGCCGGGTTCCGGATCGGGAACGGCAGCGAGCGCGCGTCGGCGGTGAGCGCGGCCTTCACGTCGAAATGCGGGATCTGGCCCTGCGTCGGACCGTTTCCGGCGAAACTGCACTGGCTGGCGAGCCCGGCGAACACCACCGCGATCAGCACCAGCGGAATCAGCGACCAGAACAGATCCCGGTAGTCGTTCAGGATGCGCGGCTTTTGGTTGGGCACGGTTCCAGTATCCACTCGCCCCTACGGTGTTCCTTCTCGCACCCCGATCCACCGAGCAGGGTGTACGGCCGTCTCAAACCGAGTGAGACAATCGTCCGGTACGTACCGACGCACAGGAGGCACCCCGCAATGACGGCATCTTCCCCGACACCGAGCCGCCGCGAGGCGCCGGACCGCAACCTCGCGCTCGAGTTGGTCCGCGTCACCGAGGCCGGGGCGATGGCCGCCGGCCGGTGGGTCGGCCGTGGCGACAAGGAGGGCGGCGACGGCGCGGCCGTCGACGCGATGCGGCAGCTGGTCAATTCGGTGTCCATGCGCGGCATCGTGGTGATCGGTGAGGGCGAGAAGGACGAGGCGCCCATGCTGTTCAACGGTGAACTGGTCGGAGACGGCACCGGTCCCGAGGTCGACTTCGCGGTGGACCCGGTGGACGGCACCACCCTGATGTCGAAGGGTTCGCCGGGCGCCATCGCCGTGCTCGCGGTCGCCCAGCGCGGCGCGATGTTCGATCCGTCGGCGGTGTTCTACATGAGCAAGATCGCGGTCGGCCCCGACGCCGCCGACGTGATCGATATCTCGGTGCCGATCAGCGAGAACATCCGCCGCGTCGCCAAGGCCAAGGGCCTGTCGAAGTCGGACCTGACCGTCTGCATCCTGGACCGCCCCCGCCACGCCGACCTCATCCAGCAGGTGCGTGACGCGGGTGCGCGCATCCGACTGATCTCCGACGGTGACGTCGCGGGCGCCATCGCCGCGGCCCGCCCCGATTCGGGCACCGACATCCTGGTCGGCGTCGGTGGCACCCCGGAGGGCATCATCGCCGCCGCCGCCATGCGCTGTATGGGCGGCGAACTCCAGGGCATGCTCGCGCCCACCGACGACGACGAGAAGCAGAAGGCGATCGACGCGGGCCACGACCTGGACCGGGTGCTCACCACCGAAGACCTGGTGGCCGGGGACAACGTCTTCTTCTGCGCCACCGGCGTCACCGACGGCGACCTGCTGCGCGGCGTCCGCTACTACGGGGGCGGCGCGTCGACCCAGTCGATCGTCATGCGCTCCAAGTCCGGCACTGTCCGCATGATCGACGCCTACCACCGGCTGACCAAGCTGCGCGAGTACTCCTCGGTCGATTTCATCGGCGACGAGCACGCGGTCCCGCCGCTCCCCTGACCGGGACCCCGAATCGATCAAGGCGCGCAGGCACATCCGCCCGCGCGCCTTTTTCATGCCGGCACCCCTATTCCCGATCGACGCTGCCACGGCGGTGTGCGAATCACTACAGGCGTGGCAGCCCCACTGCGCTCCGCTCGGGCATATGGTCGGAAACATGGCAGACGAGACGCAGTACCGCATCGAGCACGACACCATGGGCGAGGTCCGGGTCCCGGTGGATGCGCTGTGGCGGGCGCAGACCCAGCGGGCCGTGGAGAACTTCCCGATCAGCGGACGCGGCCTGGAGCGCGCGCAGATCCGCGCGCTCGGCCTGCTGAAGGGCGCCTGCGCCAAGGTGAACAAGGACCTCGGCCTGCTCGATCCGGCCAAGGCGGACGCCATCATCGCCGCGGCGAACGAGATCGCCGCGGGCGCGCACGACGACCAGTTCCCGATCGATGTGTTCCAGACCGGCTCGGGCACCAGCTCGAACATGAACGCCAACGAGGTGATCGCCTCGATCGCGAAGGCCAACGGCGTCACCGTGCACCCGAACGACGACGTGAACATGTCCCAGTCGTCCAACGACACCTTCCCGACGGCCGTGCACCTGGCCGCCACCGAGGCCGTGATCACCGACCTGGTACCGGCGCTGGAGCATCTGCGGCTCGCGTTGCTGGACAAGGCGACCGAGTGGCGGACGGTGGTCAAGTCCGGTCGTACCCACCTGATGGACGCGGTCCCGGTGACACTCGGCCAGGAGTTCGGCGGTTACACCCGGCAGATCGCCGCGAGCATCGACCGCGTGATGGCGACCCTGCCGCGCCTCGGCGAGCTGCCGATCGGCGGCACCGCGGTGGGCAGCGGCCTGAACGCACCGGACGGCTTCGGCGGCAAGGTCGTCGCGGAGCTGGTCCGCGCGACCGGGATCGACGCGCTGCGCGAGGCGCGCGATCACTTCGAGGCGCAGGCCGCCCGGGATGGTCTGGTGGAGGCGTCGGGTGCGGTGCGCACCGTCGCGGTGAGCCTCACCAAGATCGCCAACGATATTCGCTGGATGGGTTCGGGCCCGCTCACCGGTCTCGGTGAGCTCCAGCTGCCCGATCTGCAGCCCGGCAGCTCGATCATGCCCGGGAAAGTGAATCCCGTGCTCCCCGAAGCGGTGACGCAGGTTGCCGCGCAGGTGATCGGCAACGATGCCGCGGTCGCCTTCGGCGGCGCGAACGGCGCGTTCGAACTGAACGTCTACATTCCGGTGATGGCGCGCAATCTGCTCGAATCGATTCGCTTGCTCGCCAATGTTTCCCGGCTGTTCGCGGACAAGTGCGTGCACGGTTTGGTCGCGAATGTGGAACACCTGCGCACGCTTGCCGAATCGTCGCCGTCCATTGTGACCCCGCTGAATTCGGCGATCGGTTACGAGGAGGCCGCCGCGGTAGCCAAGGAAGCGTTGAAGAACAAGAAGACAATTCGACAGACGGTCATCGACCGCGGCCTGCTCGACGAGAAACTCACCGAAGCAGAACTCGACCGCCGATTGGATGTGCTGTCGATGGCGAAGGTGAAAGACGGGAAATAGAAATACTCTTCGAGCGTCACGTCGGATGCGCTGCGAACTGCACCGACGTGACGTTCGAGAACATGCGCGCGGGTACGTCAGCCGAAGTCGGACGTACCCGCGCCGGGCATCACAGGAAGATGCCGAGTGCCGCGAGGAACGCGCCTGCGCCGACCGTGGCCAGAGCGAGAAGACCGCCGAGAATTGCACTGATCATGTTTCTTTCCTTTCTTGCTCCCGCCGAAGCGGGCGTACACACAGCTAATCGCCGGCTATACGACGTGTGTTTCACCACATTTTCGCGGGAGCAGAAAAGAAAACCGGTCGGCGCCAGAAATCCTGGCACCGACCGGGAGAAATTCAGCGCAGGTGCGAAAGTTCCTCGCGGGCCTTTTCACCCGCGGTACCGAGATCGGTACGCGTGAAAACGTTCCACCGCTGCAGCAGCGGCTTGAAAACCAGCTCGTCCTGCCGCGCCGGATCGTAGATCCCGGCCGCGGCGAGTACGTCGTCGCTGTTGCGCCCGTCGGCCAGGGTCACCGATGGCACGGCGAAATCGGCGATCCGATCGGCGATGGCCCGCATCGTCTGATCCGGCGCCACGTTGAAGCCCGCCTCGACCATCTTCGCGAAGAACTCGGCCTGCAGTTCGTCGTCGCGCGCGATGCGCTCGGCGATCGCGGTGACCATCGGGCTCTCGTTCAGCGCGGCGGTGTTGCGGTGCCGGATCGCGGCGGCGACCTCTTCGAAAGCGCACGCGGCGAGCACGTCGAGCAGATGCATGCCGGGGCGGCGGAAGCCGGTGGTCATGTGCGCCATCCGCATCCGCTCCAGTTCGACCGGGTCCACCGACCTGGTCACCATGAGGAAGTTGCGGATCAGGATCTCGTGACGGTTCTCCTCGGCGGTCCAGCGGCCGACCCAGCGCCACCAGGCCCCGGTGCGCAGGTACTTGCCGAGCTCGCGATGGTACGAGGGCAGGTTGTCCGCGATGAGCACGCTGACGGTCAAGGCCAGCTTGGCCACCTCGCTGAGTTCGGACTGTTCCGGATCCCAGTCGATACCACCGAGGAACGAGAAGTTACGGCCGTCGTCCCACGGCACGTAGTCGTGCGGCTGCCACCCGTCGGCGGCGTCGATGTGACGGCGCAGGGTGGATTCCACGTCCAGCTCGAGCGATTCGAGCAACTCGCGATCGGTCAAGAGAGTTTGCACCTAGACAACCTAGCGGTTGAGCCCGTGATACGGGGATTCAATGAATGAGACCGGACGGGCGTCCAGGACCGCCGTGGGCGGTCCCGGACGCCGAAATGCCAACTACTACTTCATCGTGACGGTCGTCTTGCCGTCCACCCAGGTGATGGTGCCGCCGGTGAAGTCGCTCTCCTTGCCGCCCGCGATGTCCTTCTCGTCGCTGGTGGGGTAGCCCAGCTTGCCCATGGCGCCGCCGTTCTCCTCCCACGCCTTGCGGATCTCGCCCCAGACGATGTGCGCCTGGCCGTCTTTGGCCTTGTAGACCGTGCCGCCGACGAAGTCCTGGTACTTGCCCTCTTCGGGACCGGACTCCTGCGCCTCCAGCGGAGCGCCGAGGGCGCCGGTCGGGCCGCCGCTCTGCATGTACTTGTCGAAGATGTCGCCGGAAACGGTGAGTTCGCCACGCTGCGTGGCGATCTTGGTCTCCTCCGCGGCACCCGAGGCGTGCTCCTCACCGCTGTGCATCGCGGCCGAGGTGGCCGTGACCGACGCCGCGGCGTTGTTGTCGTTCTTGTCGTCGTCCTTGCTGCAACCCGCGACGATCAGGCCAGCGGCCGCGAGCAGGGCAGTGTATCCAGCCGTTCGTCGAGCGAAGTGGTGCATTTCCATCCTCTCGAAAGTGGCTACCGCGGACGTCCCCGGCACGGTGACGCCGCTGGCAGCCTAGGCCGATGTTCAGCAATGACCCGGCGAATCATCAAGTGACACGCCGGGTCATGCGGAACAGCTATGGCCGGGATATTACCCGTCGGCTATTCGGCGAAACACACCGCCCAGATCAGGCGTTGGGCCCGTACTCCTCCAGCATCTCTGTGACGAGCGCCGCAATCGGCGAGCGCTCACTGCGGGTGAGTGTGATGTGAGCAAACAGCGGGTGACCCTTCAGCTTCTCGATCACCGCGGCCACACCGTCGTGCCGGCCGACCCGCAGATTGTCCCGCTGGGCCACGTCGTGGGTGAGCACCACCCGCGACCCGGTGCCGAGCCGGCTGAGCACGGTGAGCAGCACGTTGCGTTCCAGCGACTGCGCCTCGTCCACGATCACGAAGGAGTCGTGCAGCGATCGGCCGCGAATGTGGGTGAGCGGCAACACCTCCAGCATGTCGCGACTGAGCACCTCCTCCATCACCTCGCGGCTGGCCAGTCCGTCGAGCGTGTCGAAGACCGCCTGCGCCCAGGGGCCCATCTTCTCGCTCTCACTACCCGGCAGATAGCCGAGTTCCTGGCCGCCGACGGCGTAGAGCGGCCGGAACACCACCACTTTGCGCTGGGTGCGCCGCTCCAGCACCGCCTCCAGGCCCGCGGTCAGCGCGAGCGCGGACTTACCGGTGCCCGCCCGGCCGCCGAGCGAAACGATGCCGACGCTCTCGTCCAGCAGCAGATCCAGGGCGATGCGCTGCTCGGCGGAGCGGCCGTGCAGGCCGAACGCCTCGCGCTCGCGCACCAGCTGGACCCGCTTGTCCGGGGTGACCCGGCCGAGCGCGCTGGAACTGCTGCCGAGGAGCCGGATTCCGGTGTGGCACGGCAGTTCCCGCGCGCCATCGAGATCCAGCACGGACTCCGCGTAGAGCTGGTCGATCTGCGCCGAGTTGACGTCGAGTTCCACCATGCCGGACCAGCCGGAGGTGACGACGTCCTGCGCGTGATACTCGTCGGCCTGTAAGCCCACCGCACTCGCTTTGACCCGCAGCGGAATGTCCTTCGACACGAGCACCACCTGGCGGCCCTCGGCCGCGAGATTGAGTGCGCACGCCAGGATTCGGGAATCATTGGTGTCGGTGCGGAAGCCGACCGGAAGGACCGCGGGATCGGTGTGGTTCAGTTCCACCTGCAGCGTTCCACCCTCGGTGCCGATCGGCACCTGCTGATCCAGCCTGCCGTGCTGCAGGCGCAGATCATCCAGGTTGCGCAGGGCTTCCCGCGCGAACCAGCCCAGTTCGTGGTGATGCCGCTTGCCTTCGAGTTCGCTGATGACCACCAGCGGAAGCACGACGTCGTGTTCGCCGAAACGGGTGAAAGCCCAGGGATCGGACAACAGGACCGACGTGTCGATGACGAAGGTATCGGCCGGGGAATGCGAGGGGTGTGCCCCCTTCGCGGCGGTTCCGCCTTTCGCGGAACGGGATTGCGCCGAGGGAGCGGGAACGGAGCGTGAAGCAGTCACGGTGGGCTCCTCTTTGTCCGCGCGGCACCCGCACGAACGATCTCGCTGGACCGGTCCGTCCTGATGGACCCGACGTTGCCGTCAGATGCCACGAGGGCCGGGTGCCGGCCCCCTCGTACTGAATAGCTCAGTCACGGTCAGGACCTCCCGTACGAGCCACACCGCCGCGGCCCGCACCACCGACGCTACCGCCGAACCACGCTTCCCCGCTTCCGCACAGGTAGGCGTGTCCGTGAATTTGTCGTTAACCTCACGCCCCGGCCGCGCTCGCCGGGCCGTCGCTGCCGGTCGGCGCGAGCCGCCGCTGCGCCGGTGCGGTCCCCGGCCCGCATCCGGCGCGGCCCGCTACAGTCGCTGGTATGGCCGGTAACGAGGACCTGGACACGCTGTCGTCGAAGGAACTGCACGACCGAGCGGTGAAGCTTGCCGTCCGACACGGGGACGTGAAGTTCCTGTGGCGGCTGCTCACCTCGATCCCGGCCGCCGAGGCCGCCGCGGGCAACCTCGGCGAGAGCGAGGCCGATATCAAGTACGTGCTGCCCATGATCGACGACTACATCCACGCCGGTGACGGCGAGATCGCCGAGGTGTTGCGGCCGTTCTATCTGGAATACCTGAACGAGCACAGCTGACCTCGGTCTAGGAGTCCGTTGCGGTGGTCACCGAGATCGCCGCGGACGGACAGGTCTGCTCCGCTTCCCGCGCCGCGGTGTGCTGCCCGGGCGGCGGCGCGGCATCGAGCAGCCACACCCGGCCGTCGGCGGTGTCCTGATCGAACACGGCGGGGGCGAGCAGCGCGCACATCCCCGCGCCGACGCAGCGGTCCCGATCGACGGTGATCTTCATCGAGCGCTCCTCCCTACCAGGTGACCGGAAGCCGGTACACGCCGTAGATGTCCATGTCGTGCCGTAGCGGCACCTGCTCGGGCGGCACCGCGAGCCGCAGGGTCGGGAACCGAGTCAGCAAGGCGGGCAACGCGACCCGCATCTCGACGCGCGCCAGTTGCTGACCGAGACACTGATGCGGGCCGTGCCCGAAGCCGAGATGCCCGACGGCGTTGCGGCGGATATCGAAGCTGTCCGGGTCGTCGTACTTGGCGGGGTCGCGATCGGCCGCCTGGAACGACAGCGCGACCGTCTGGCCCGCCGTGATCAGCTGCCCGTCGATCTCGACGTCCTCGAGCGCGACCCGGGTCGAGGTGTGCGTGATGGTGAGATAGCGCATCAGCTCTTCGATCGTCTGATCCGCGAGTTCGGGGCGCGCCCGCAGCTCGGCCAGTTGATCGGGGTGGCCGAGCAGCGCGAAGGTGCCCAGCGCGATCATGTTCGCCGTGGTGTCCAGGCCCGCCCCGAGCAGCAGCGCGCCGACACCGGACAGCTCGTCCTCGGCGAGTTCGGTGCCGGTGAGGTCGCTGAGCAGGTCGTCGGTGGGCGCGGCCCGCTTGGCCACGACCAGCTCGCGGATGTAGTTCTGCACCTCGATGAACGCGTTGTTGCGATCCACGACCGCCGAGTTCACGCTGTTCGCGGCGACGAGGAACCGATGGAAGGTGTCCCGGTCGGCCGGGGGCACACCGAGCAGTTCGCAGACGGTCAGCGCGGGCACCGGAAAAGCGAACGCCTCCACCAGATCCACCGGACCGCCGGTGCGCGCCATGGCGTCCAGATGGTCGGTGGTGATCTGCTCGACCCGCTCGGTGAGCTGTCCCATGCGCCGGACAGTGAACTTGCCCGCCAGCAACTTTCGGTATCGCGTGTGCGCCGGGGCGTCGACGCCGAGCATGTCGCCGGGCAGGGCGGGCGGCATCTCGCCCATCGGGGCGAACGGGTAGTGGATCAGCTCGTAGCGGACGCTGAACCGCGGATCGGCCAGGATCGCCCGTACCGTCGCGTAACCCGTGGCGAGCCAGCCGCGGTGGTCGTCCGGAAAGGTGAACGGCACCAGCGGACGCAGCGCGGCCAGTTCCGCGGGCGGATCGAACGGGCACCCCGGCGGTCGGACGGTCGGCAGCTCGACGACTTCGGACAAGGACTCGTTCATGGCGATTCCCCTCGATCGATGATGTTTTTGGCTTGATCTGAACGCTACGTTGCGTTCGGATCAGGTCAATGCGGGAATCGCTGATTTCACGGAACTTACTGGTATGAGCCAGATTTGAATTGCAATGGGAATGCGGGTGAATGCACCGACGGAGTCCCGTCGTTGCAATGAGATGCGACTGAGCGCAATACTTGGGTCCCACGGAACGGACGGGGAGGCGCACATGCCGGGCGGCAGATTGACCGAGCAGGAACGCATGCTCATCGCCGAAGGTCTGTCCGCAGGGATCGGCTACGCCGAGATCGCCCGGCAGTTGGCGCGGCCGACCTCGACCGTGAGCCGGGAGGTCACCCGCAACGGCGGACCGAGCCGCTATCACCCGGGCCGGGCGCACCGGGCCACCGAGCGGCGCGCGCGGCGCAGCGGATCACGCACCGGCGCAACGACTCCCGCGCCCGGAGCAGGCGCACTGCGCGAATTCGCCGAGCAGCTCACCGTGTTGATGGCCAAGTCCGGCCTGCCGCGCACCGCGGCCGCCGTGCTCACCTCGCTCTATCTCACCGATTCCGGCAGCCGCACCGCCGCCGAACTCGTCGAACAATTGCACGTCAGCCCGGCGACCGTTTCGGCCGCGGTGAAGGCGCTCGAAGTCCAGGGGCTGATCCGGCGCGAACGCGAGGCCGGCAGTCGGCGCGAGCGCTATGTCGTCGACGAACACGCTTGGGTCCGTGCGACTGTGACCAGCGCGCAGCAGATCTACGATCTCGCCGAGATCTCCCGGCGCGGCGTCGAAGTGCTCGGCGTCGACACCCCCGCCGGCGCCCGCGCGCACGAGACCAGCCGCTTCTTCGAGTTCGTCGGCCGCGACATGATCGAATCCGCCGAGCGGTGGCGAAAGGTGCTGGATCAGGAGCGAATACGGGACTGACTCACCGCGACAGCGCGGCCCGCGCGACGCCGGCGACCGCGCCGCGCAGCAGGTTCTCCCAGCTGAAGTGGTCGTCCCACAGGATGATTCGGCCGTCGCGCACCTCGAGCGTGCCCATCACCCAGAACGCCACCCGCACGGGCCCGACCCGCAGCACGTCGGTGCGATCGGTGAGCACGAAGTCGCCGTCGGCGGCGATGTGATGGATCTGCACCTCGAAACCGAACGCGTCGCGCTCCAGTCCGCGCAGGATCTTGCGCGTCAGCCCGCCGCCGACAGCGGGCAGCGTGGAATTCTTCCAGACCACGTCGGGGTGCAGCAGTTCCAGCGCCTCGGCGACGGCGCCTAGCTCGAGCGCGGAGAAGAACTCCCGCACCGTGGTGATCGCGTCCTGCTGGAGGTCGAGGTCCTGGGTCATGGTCCGACCATAGGCCGCAGACCCACTGTTCGACAGACCCGATCCGAAACGGCTACGTCGTGGCGCGGGCCGCGATCAGCACGCCGAGACCGTCGAGGATGCGATCGATGCCGAACCGCAGCGCACCCACCCCGCCCGCGACCGCGCCCTCCTCGGCGAACGCGGCCACCGCCAGCGGATATCGGTCCGACGCCACCGACACCATGGCCGCGAGTTGCCCCGCGACCTGTTCCTGGAACGCCTCCGCGACGGCCGGACCCTGCTGCACGAGGCTGCGCACGTGTCCCGACAGCAGCACGATGGAGTCCAGGCACTCCGGTGCGGTCAGCCGGGTCTCGGCGAGCGCACCCAGCGCGGCTTCCATCCACCCCATCTCGTTGGGCCCCATCGGCCGCACCCCCACGGTGAGCTCGATCCCCCACGGATGGGCACGGTAGCGCTCGAACAATGTCTCGGCCCACCCACAGAGCGCGGCGCGCCAGGGTTCCTCACCCGAGTCACGCTGCACCGCAGCGATTTCCGGCGGTGCGCCGATGGCTTCCTCCAGCATCAGCGCGGTCAGCTGCTCCTTGCCCGGCACATACCGGTACAGCGACATCTTCGTGAACCCGAGCCGATCCGCGAGCCGCTGCATGGACAGG
Organism: Nocardia vulneris; assembly: GCF_001613425.1. Taxonomy (GTDB): domain Bacteria; phylum Actinomycetota; class Actinomycetes; order Mycobacteriales; family Mycobacteriaceae; genus Nocardia; species Nocardia vulneris. The sequence goes on from NZ_BDCI01000021.1 coordinate 188,018, forward strand.
TTCGCCAGCCCTTCGGCGTCGGCGAGCGCGATCGCCTCCGCCACGATCCCCGCCAGCGTGAGAGCGGGTTTCGGCCCGCGCTTGGGCCGCTGCTGGATACCCCAGAGCAGTTCGACGGTGGTCGGCGTCGGCATGGCCCCATCCTTCCGGAGGACGTCTTGACTTCAAAACTGTGTCTACCATACGCTGATCTGTGTCCATCGGAAACAGAATCCGTCGGACACAGATCAGGACTTCAGGAGCCACCATGCGCAACAAGACCGTTCTCATCTCCGGCGCGAGCATCGCCGGGCCCGCCCTCGCCTACTGGCTGCACCGCTACGGTTTCGACGTCACCGTGGTCGAACGCGCCCCGGCGCTGCGGCCGGGCGGCCAGGCCATCGACTTCAAAGGCCACACCCACTTCACCGTGCTGGAACGGATGGGCATCCTCGACGACATCCGGGCCCGCCGGACCGGGACCAGCGACACCGTCTTCGTCGACGACAACGGCACACGGCTCGCCGTGATGTCCGGCGAGTTCACCGGCGGCGAGCTGGAGATCCTGCGCGGCGACCTGGCCGAGGTGATGTACCAGCGCACCGCCGACCGCTGCACATACCTGTTCGGCGACTCGATCAGCGCGCTCACCCAGCACGCCGACGGCGTGCACGTCGAATTCGAGCACGGGCCCGCCCGCACCTTCGACCTGGTCTTCGGCGCCGACGGCATCCACTCCCGGGTACGCCGACTCGCGTTCGGGCCGGAACGCGATCTCGTCGAATACCTCGGCTACTACTACTGCATCGCGGGCGCGAGTCCGTGGCGCGGCGACCGTCTCGGGTCGCGCGAACGCGCGATCGGTCACGGGCACAACGTCCCCGGCAAGCTCGCGATCAGCGGCGGCGCGAAAGCACAGCAGATGTACGTGTTCGCCTCCCCCGAACTCGACTACGCGCGCGACGACACCGCGGCCCAGCGCCGCCTCGTCGAGCAGGCGTTCGCGGACGTCGGCTGGGAAGTGCCGCGGATGCTCGGCGAAATGCGGGACTTCGACGACTTCTACCTCGACACCCTCAGCCTGGTACGCCTGAAAGGCCACTACACCAAGGGCCGGGTCGCGTTGATCGGCGACGCAGGATACGGAAACACCTTGGGCGGCTTCGGAACCGGGCTCGCCGTGGTCGGCGCGTACGTGCTCGCGGGCGAACTCGCCGTCGCCGGTGGGGATTACGAAGTGGCCTTCGCCCGCTACGACGAGATCATGCGGGGCTACGCCAAGATCGCGGGCAACAGCAACGCGGGCCGGTTCCTCGCGCCGAAGACCGCACTCGGCATCCGGCTGCGCAACCGCTTCTTCAACTCACGCCTGTTCACCCTCATGATGAAGTACACCGGCAAGGTCGCCAACGACATCGACCTGCGGGACTACCCCAGCCTCGTCGCCGCCGCAGAGATCAACTGAAACCATTTGGCGCGCATCGGATTGGACCCCACCGACGGTTCCAGGCCGACCGGTACGTGCCGGTCCATTCCCGATCCGCAGACAGCAATGAATCGGCTGTGTTTCGATGGAACCGATGCGGGGCGAGGCGCGTCTATAGGGTCAGAGGCACTGACGAAAGGGGACGGTGATGGTGGACAGCCCGTTTCCGGGGTACATCGAGGATGCGAAGTCCGGGGCGTTGCAGGTGCGGATGGATCCGCAGGGGTTCGTCGATATGGACAAGGCGTGCCAGGAGCTGATCGATGCGCTCGTCGCGGTGCAGACCGATGCGCGCGAGCTCGGTGAGCGGCAGTATTGGGGCCTGGGCGAAGGTAATCCGCGGTTGACGTCCGCCGTCGAACTGGTCGGCATGTTCCGCGAAAAAGCCCTCGGTGGACCGAATAACGCCTTCGACACCCTCGCCGACTACATCGCGGTGGCCCAAGAGGTCCAAGCCATGTTCACCGCGATGCGCGACACCTATGCGCGCACCGACGCCGGATTCGCCGCGAAACTGCGGGAGCTCAGCGTATGAGCCTCGGCTGTGACAGAAAGGCCACTCCGCGAACAGGTTTCGCGGCGATAGCGGTGGGGTTACTGCTCCTGACCGGTTGCGTCGGGGAAAAGGCAGGCGGCACACCGACAACGACCACCCCGGCGAATCAGTCTGCCGCCGCGACAACGCAGGTCGCGTCGAACCCGCACACCGCTTTCGATCCGTGCTCGGCCTTGACGCCCCAGTTCCTGGCCGTTCATCAGTGGGATGCCAAACCACCGGAACCCAAGCAGGACAGCGCCGCCGGAGTCACGTGGAAAGGTTGCCGCTACGTCGCCAAGGCGGGTTACGGCTTCGTCGTGGAGACCACCACCGGCACACTCGCCCAGGTACGGGAGAAATTCCCCGCCGCCACCGAGGTCGCGGCGGGCGCACGCAAGGCCCTGCGCTACGAAGCGCGACCGGACGTGCCGGGCGGATGCACCATCAATGTCGAGATGCAATCCGGATCCCTGTACATCCTCACCAACGTGCCGCAGACACCGGCGAACAAACACCTCGGCGCTTGCGATATCACCACCGAAATCGCCCAATCAGTCGCACCATTGCTGCCGGCGGGCAGCTGAACAACCCTACGGGGGAGCGATCATGAAACAGACCGACGGCCGCGCGATCACCAATCCCGAGAACGCGCAAAGCTTTACCCACGCCGAGATCAAGCAGGCGGCCGACGAGATGAGCCCGGACGGGGTGAACAGCGCGGTCGACGCCTGGTCGAAGATGGCTACCGCGGTAACCAACGCCGGTCACCAGTTCGAGACCGCGATCAAGCAGGCGGTCGAACAGCATTGGGAGGGTGCGGCCGCCGAGCAGGCGGTGCGCGGTATCCGCGACTACGCCACGCGGGTCGGTGAATTCGGGGAGTCGTTGAATGCGCAGAGCACGCCGCTGTCGCAGGCTTCCGGCGCGGCGGCGAAATTCAAGGCATCGGTGCCCCCGGTGGTGGACACGTCGACGAATCCGCGCGGACCGGAACTGCGCAACGCGGGCGAGGAGCAGGCCCGCGACGACATGACCACGCACTATATCCAGCCGTACGGCACCACCGCCCCGGCCATTCCGACGTTGCCGCCGCCGATCAACCCGGTTTCCGCACCACTACCGAGTCCCGGCACCGGGACGGGCAGCGACACCGGTACCGGCCCGGCCACCACCACCGACGGCGATACCGGCTCCGGCACAACCGGTTCCGGGACGTCGTCGGAGAACAGCGGCGATGCCGAAACCGGCCGAGCCGAGCAGCCGACCGAGCCCGGTTCCGGCGAAGAACAGCCGAGTACTGAACCCGCTGCCACCCAGTCGGCTTCGAACGGCCAGCCCACCGACACCGCGACGACGCCGGCGGCCACCACCGCTAAACCGACCACCACGGCCAGCCCGTTCAGCACCCTTCCGACGGTGGTGCCGCCTTCGACGCTGCCGAGCACGCCGTCGAATCCGTCGACGGTCACCTCGGCCGCGGTCAACGGGACACCGAACCGGCCGAGCACGCCGACGTTCGATCGTCCGAGCGGTGTGGCGAACCCGGTCAACGACCCGGGCACCTCACGTCCCGCCACGCCCGCGACGACACCTGGCGCCACCGGCACGCAGCCGGCCGCCGCCTCGGTACGCGCCGGAACTCCCGGTGTCGCAGGGTATTCCGGCATGGTCCCGCCGGGCGTCCGCGCCCGCGGCGAGGACGACGACGAGCACAAGGCGCCCGGCTATCTGCGGACCGAGGAGCACGCGAAGGAACTGCTCGGCGAGGTGAAGCCCACGGTGCCGCCGGTGATCGGGGTCGAATGACGTCGCAGTGGTCGCTGTCGGCAGAGCAGTTCGCGGCGGCCTGGTTCGGTACCGGCCTCGACCGCCTGCCTTTTCCGTTCCGCTTCACCAGCCGATTCCCCGGCTTGCACGAATACCAGCTCTACCAGCAACGATTTCGGGAAGAACTAGCCAGGGAGGAGCGAATCCCGCTGTCGCGCACCATCACCGCGCTGGCCCGGCCCGACTGGCGGATCGAGCTGCTCGGTTGCGACAACACCCGCGACGGCGTCGAGCTGCGGGCCATCGGCTGCGCGACCCGCAGCGGCGTCGGCGTGATCGCGCGGCAAGAGCAGGCTCCCGACGGTGGCCGGGTGCAGTTGCGGCGATGCCGCGCCGACCAGCTCGCGAGCGAGCTGGTGCGCATGCTCCCGGACGCGGGCGCGGGCAGCACGGGTGAGAAGAGCTTCCTCCTGGACGATCTCAACGACGATCGGCCCGACCTGTTCGGCAGCGCGCCCGCCAGCGAGGTGAAGGAGAAGTATCGGCGGTTCTGGCGGCAAACCTGCACCACCCGGGGGATGGCCTCGGTGCTGCTCGGCCCGCGCAACGCCGAACCGCTGCGCACCGGCCGCCTGCGCTGGATCGACACGACCGACGGCCGCTACTACGAGGTTCCGGCCAATCGTGCCCTGATGATCAGGCCGGGCACCAGCGCCGATATCCGGCGCTACCTCGACGATGCGATCGCCCGGGCCAGGGCGCGGATGGATGCCGGGTGAGCGGTGTTGGCGGCACCGCGCGTGGGTAACTCGCCGATATGACTACTACTCGGGACGAGATCGAGTCTTTTCTGGTCGAATATCGAACCGGATTGAGCACCTTCGACGCCGAGCGTTCGGTGGCGCTGTGGGGCGAGCCGGGCATGATCGTCAGTGACGCGTTCGTCGGCGCACTGTCCAGCACCGCCGACATGGCCGAGGGACTGAAGCAGTCCTACCCGTTCTATCAGGCGCTCGGCCTCGCCTCCGTCGGCCACACGTTGCTCGAACAGGCCGACCTCACCGCCCGCGTCACCCGAATCCGCGTCCGTTGGCACTTCTATGACGGTGACGGTACGGAAATGACCGACAGCGACTACGAATACCTGCTGCGCCGCGACGACGACGGCCGGTTGCACGTCCATCTGGCTGTGGCCATCGACGAAATGGAGAAGCTCGCCGCCCTCGCGGCCGCCAAGGGAATCGAGATGCCGGGCAGCTGAGGCGCCTCGAGCGTCGATTCACGTATTACGGCGGATGGCCTCGGTGAGCACGCGAGCTTCGCATGCGAAACGGGCTCGCACCCCCGGTTGTGGAGGTGCGAGCCCGTTCAGGAAATCGGTGGGACTCAGCCGAGCAGGCGCCAGTCCTCCAGGCCGTCGTACAGCGGGACGCTCTGGGCGAGCTTGGTCACGCGGCCGCGCAGGGTGTCCACATCGGAGGTGCCGGCGAGGGCACTGGCGATGATGTCGGCGACCTCGGTGAACTCGGTGTCGCCGAAGCCGCGGGTGGCCAGCGCCGCGGTGCCGATGCGCAGGCCCGAGGTGACCATCGGCGGGCGCGGGTCGAACGGAACAGCGTTGCGGTTCACCGTGATTCCGATCTCGTGCAGCAGATCCTCGCCCTGCTGACCGTCGAGCTCGGAGTTGCGCAGATCGACGAGCACCAGGTGCACGTCGGTGCCGCCGGTGAGCACGCTGACGCCCTTGCCCTGCACGTCGGCCGCGGTCAGACGGTCGGCGAGGATCTTCGCGCCGGACAGGGTGCGCTCCTGCCGCTCCTTGAACTCGCCACCGGCAGCGATCTTGAAGGCGACGGCCTTCGCGGCGATGGCGTGCATGAGCGGACCGCCCTGCTGTCCGGGGAACACCGCGCTGTTGAGCTTCTTGGCGAAGTCCTGCTTGGCCAGGATGAGGCCGGACCGCGGGCCGCCGAGGGTCTTGTGCACGGTGGACGACACGACGTGCGCGTGCGGCACCGGCGAGGGGTGCAGACCCGCGGCGACCAGACCGGCGAAGTGCGCCATGTCCACCCACAGGTAGGCGCCGACCTCGTCGGCGATCGCGCGGAACGCGGCGAAGTCCTGCTGGCGCGGGTAGGCCGACCAGCCCGCGACGATCACCTTCGGACGAGCCTCGAGCGCGATCTTGCGCACCTCGTCCATGTCGATGCGGTGGTCTTCTTTGCTGACCCCGTAGAAATGCGTCTCGTAGAGCTTGCCGGAGAAGTTCAGCCGCATGCCGTGGGTCAGGTGACCGCCGTGCGCGAGGTCGAGGCCGAGCAGTTTGTCGCCCGGATCCATCAGCGCCATCAGCACCGCGGCGTTCGCCTGCGCGCCGGAATGCGGCTGTACGTTGGCGAATTCGGCGCCGAACAGATCCTTGGCACGGTCGCGCGCGAGGGTCTCGACGACGTCGACGTGCTCGCAGCCACCGTAGTAGCGACGGCCCGGGTAGCCCTCGGCGTACTTGTTGGTCAGCACGCTGCCCTGCGCCTGCAGTACCGCGCGGGGCACGAAATTCTCCGAGGCGATCATCTCGAGCGTGTCGCGCTCGCGGGCGAGTTCCCCCGCCATCGCGGCGGCGAGCTCCGGGTCGAGCTCACCGAGAGATTGAGTATTGACCGAGGCCGTCGTCTGCGTCACCGCCTCAGTCTATGGGCCGCCTTTGCGCCCATCAGCAGGGGGTTCGCCGCACGTCACCAACCGGCCACGGCCCCACCGTGTCGCGTCTGCGCACCGGGATACCCAGCACTAGCCGTCGCGGGCGCGCTACTTCGCCGCACCGAGATAATGGTCCAGCAGGACACCGAGGTGTTTCTGCGCATCGAGCAACGGCTGGGTGGACTTCATCGCGCGGGACTGGACGATGGCACCCTCCATCGCGCTGATCACGAAACCGGCGAACGACGCGCCTTCCTCGGCCGGTAGACCTGCGGTTTCCATTGCGCTGCCGAGCTTTTCGTGCCAGTCGGCGAAGGCCGCACCGGCCGCGGCCTGTACCCCGGGTTCGGATTCGGCGAGCGCGGCGCCGACGATCGGGCACCCGGTGCGGAACGAACTCGTTTCGAGGGCGTTGACCCACCAGCCGATCAGGGCGTCCAGCCACTGCTGGGCGGGGCGGGACGCGGTGATCTTCTCGATCACCGCGGCGAGGCGCTCGCCCGCGACCGTGGTGGCGGTGGCCACCAACTCGCTCTTGCCTTCGGGAAAGTGCTGGTAGAGCGAGTTGCGCGAGGCCTTGCCGCGGTCGAGCAGCGCGGCGAGTCCGGCCGCGTGCACGCCTTGCTCGCAGACCAGTTGGATCGCGCTCTCGATCAAGCGAGCGCGGGGGCCGGCCATCCGGGCTCCTTCCGGGACGCAGTTGCGTGAACCGATCGGTCCATGCTCCAATCATGACAGATGTGGACCGATCGGTTCACCGAAAGGAGTGGATCGATGTCGGAAACCACCCTCGACCTCGCACAGCTGTCCGGTCTGGAATTGCTCCGGACCGCGATGACGACGCCGGATCGTCCGCCGTTCATCGGCGATCTGCTCGGCATGGAGGTGGACCTGATCGAACCGGGCAAGGTGGTCTTCGCGGTGCGCACCAGGCCCGATTTCGCCAACCCGCTCGGCACCACGCACGGCGGCATCTGCGCGACCCTGCTGGACTCGGTGATGGGCTGCGCGGTGCACACCACGCTGGAGGCGGGCGTCGGATACACGACGCTGGAGCTGAAGGTGAACTACATCCGCGCGGTGCCGACCGACGGACAGCGCATCACCGCCACCGGCACCACCATTCACGTCGGCCGTAGCACCGCGACCGCCGAGGGCCGCGTCGTCGACGAGCAGGGCCGCCTGGTCGCGCATGCCACCACCACCTGCGCCATCTTCCGCGGAAACCGCTGAAACCCAAGGAAAACGAGGAGAACCGCTATGCGTGAACGCAGCCCCAGCGCAGCCGTCCGAAAGTTCCGCCGCGAACGGTTTTTCGGCCGCTACTTCGCCAACCCCGCCGTCGGCCTGCTCGACCGCGTCGGCATCCGGTCCGCGCTGCTCGCCGAACTGGAGACCATCGGCGCGAAAACCGGTCAGCCGCGCCGGGTCCCGGTGACCGTCTCGATCGATCCGGATGGCGCCTGGCTCATCTCCCAGCACGGCCGTCGCTCCGGCTGGGCCCGCAACATCGTCGCCGACCCCAAAGTCCGCCTGCGCCAGGGCAAACGCTGGTACACCGGCACCGCCGCATTCGTCCCCGACGACGATGTGGTCGCCCGCGCGCGCAGTTTCGCGACCGGCCGCATTCCCGAATCCGCCGCGGAATGGACGATGAAAGCGCTGGAAAGCGACCCGATCTCGGTGCGTATCACCTTTACGCCCGCCTGAACCTCTCGACGCGTGATCTCGGCACCGCACCCCCTCGCGACGTAGCGCCGATCGACGCACCCGGTATTCTCGCCGCAGCCCCAATCCCTTGGGGCGCAACATTTCGGGTCACTCGGAATGTAACGAAACAACCATTTTCGATCGGTTAACCGGGTGCACAGTCCACCCGTCGAGGAGTCAGCATGCTCGCCTTCGTCGCAGTTCCGTCCAACCCCCTCGAAGGGCTGCTCCGCCAGCTCGCCTTCATGATGTGCACCCTCTCCGCCGGGGTGAACTGCGGAGTCATCCAGTAGGACGCACACGGCCGCCGCGTAACCGGCGCTGCCGCGATTCGCACCCGCTGCCACTGCCCGGCGGCGGGTGCGAATTCGTGTTCGGCCTTGGGTGCGCGGGCGGACTTCAGTCGCGGCGGATCGCGCCCGGCGTGAGCGGCTCGTCCAGCAGGCGACGGAAACGATCCGAGCGCTCCTCGGCGTCGGCCGCACGATCCAGCCAGCCGCCGAGCAGGCGATACCCCTCGACGTAGGTGGAGATGTAGGCGCGCCAGAGCGGGGAGGACAGGAAGCGCAGCGATTGCCGGGCGCGCTCGGGGGTGACCAGGCTCCAGGTCTGCAGGAACTCGGCCACCTCGTCCTGGGTGCGATGCCGGTCGTGCAGCAGCAGCGCCGCGTCCTGGCGGACGCTGACGAGTTTCGCGGAGGCGTCCGAAAGTCGTTCCGCCCGTTCCCCGTCGAAGCGCAGGCCGAGGTCGGCGTAGATCTCCTGCGCCCACTTGCCCCAGCCGGGCCCGACCAGGGAGCGCAGCGCCAGGTCGGCCAGTCCCTCCGCCATCAGGCACTGCGGCGTGTTCACCAGGAACAGCGTCTGCTCGGCCTGGCCCGCGGCGACCAGGCCGGCCTCCTTGCGGCAGTGCTCGGTGTGGTGACCGGGGTAGGACTCGTGCGCGATCAACAGCGGCAGATGCGTCATGTGCTGTTTGAGATCGGCGTTGATCGCCACGCGCGAGTGGAAATTGCCGAGGTAGTAGTTGAATCCGGACCACGGCTTGTCGCCCACCACCTCGTAGGTGACGTGCTCGTGGTCGGGCAGCGGATAGCGGGCGCGGACCAACTCGCGCAGCGCGCCGGAGAACGCCTCGACGCAGGCCGGCAGCCGCTCCGGCGGGATCTCGTCGGCTTTGCGGTGCGCGGCCACCCGTTCGGCCAGCGGTCCGTCGCCGATCAGGACCTCGTCCATCTGCCGGTGCGCGTCGCGGTAGTCCTCGACGTCGGCGGGCGCGATATCGACGTCGAAGTAGGCGCGCACCTCGTCGACGAATCCGATGTCGTCGCCGGCGAACTTGCGCCCGGAGCATTCCAGCGCGCGCAGGTGCACATCCAGGAACTCGGTGCGCTCGGCCGTCAGCCCGGCGTCGGGCAACTCGGCGCGCAGGGCCGCCGCCCGCTGCGCCAGCTGTCGCGGCTCCGGTGCGGGACCGTTCGCCACATCGCGACGCAATGCCGGGTCACCGGTGTACGCGTCGACGAACCCCTCTTCCAAACGGTCGAATGCCAAGCCGAGCCGCAGGTACTCGGTCACGAGTGGATGCGCTTCCATCCGACCGACATTAGCCCTCCGCCGGGTGCGGCGCGCGGCACAATGACACCCCGGTTACCAACAGGTACCGGTACCCCGCTTTTCCCGCGCTACCGGCGCAGAGCAGAATTCGGCTATGCGGCGAAAGCTAGACCGAATCTCACTGAGCCGGCACGGTATGTGTGCGTGTTTGCCGAAGTGGAGCGTCGGGTAAGTGGCACGAATGAGCGAGCCGAGTCCGTATGTGGAATTCGACCGGAAACAGTGGCGAACTCTGCGTAAGTCGACTCCCCTGGTGCTCACCGAGGAAGAACTGAGGGGCCTGCGCGGTCTCGGCGAACAGATCGACCTCGAGGAAGTGGCCGAGGTTTATCTGCCGCTCGCTCGACTCATCCACCTCCAGGTGGCCGCGCGGCAGCGATTGTTCGCCGCCACCGCCACCTTCCTCGGCGAGACCCATCCCGATCGGCAGGTGCCGTTCGTGATCGGCGTCGCGGGCAGCGTCGCGGTCGGCAAATCGACCACCGCGCGCGTGCTGCAGGCGCTGCTGGCCCGCTGGGACCACCATCCCCGGGTGGATCTGGTCACCACCGACGGATTCCTCTATCCCACCGCGGAACTCACCCGGCGCGGCATCATGCACCGCAAGGGTTTTCCGGAAAGCTACGACCGCCGCAAGCTGCTGCGATTCGTCACCGAGGTGAAATCCGGTGCGGCCGAGGTGTGCGCGCCGGTGTATTCGCACATCTCCTACGACATCGTGCCGGACAAGTTCCACTGCGTGCGCCAGCCCGACATCCTGATCGTGGAGGGCCTGAACGTGCTGCAGACCGGTCCGCGGCTGATGGTCTCGGACCTGTTCGACTTCTCGATCTACGTCGACGCCCGCATCGAGGACATCGAGAAGTGGTACGTACAAAGGTTTCTCACCCTGCGCGAGACCGCGTTCGCGAACCCGAACGCGCATTTCCACCACTACGCCGGATTCACCGACGACCAGGCGACGCACGCCGCGGAGGAGATCTGGAACAACACCAACCGGCCGAATCTGGTGGAGAACATTCTGCCCACCCGGCCGCGCGCGACACTGGTGTTGCGTAAGGACGCCGACCACGCGATCAATCGGCTGCGGCTGCGTAAATTGTGATCCCGCTTACAATTTCCACGCCTCGTCCAGACGTTTGGCCACATTGATATCGCGGGCCGCGGCAATGTGCGGTTTGTCGATCTCTTTGGCGATATAGCGCGCGATGAAACGCCGGATCTCTTGATCGACGCTGGCGAGGATGCGCAGGAGCTGCCCGCGCATGGTGCCGGTGGCGACGTTGATCCGGACATCGCTGGAGCGCGGCGTCGCGATGTCGATGATCACCCGCAGCGGCTCCGCCGCGCGCACGGTCAGGTGCAGATGGATGTTGCCGTCGACCTCGAACCGATGCCGATCCAGCGCCAGATCGATGAGCATGTCCACGCTGAGCGGGATCTTCAGCTGGAACGAGATCACGTCCTCGACCTCGCGACGCACCTGCGCCTGCCCGAGTTGCACCTGCGCGCTCGCCTTGGCCAGCTTCGCCGGGCCGACTCCGATCGGGCCGAAATCGAATGCCGCACCGGTCAATTGGTCGAAGGCGCCGAGAATACGCTGCTCGGAGGCGGCGTACTCGAAGAAGCGCCTGCCGAACTCCTCGTAACCGATGTACGGCCCGGCGGCCGCGACCTGTGCACCGTTGCGGCCGTCTACCTCGCGCACGACGCCCTCCCCGCCGGCGCGAGCGCCCGTGCGCGCCGGACTAGATGCCGAACCTGCGATGTCTGGCCGCGTAGTCGCGCAGCGCCCGCAGGAAGTCCACACGCCGGAACTCCGGCCAGTACGCCTCGGTGAACCATATCTCCGAGTATGCGCTCTGCCACAGCAGAAAACCGGATAGCCGCTGCTCGCCGGAGGTGCGGATGACCAGATCCGGGTCGGGCTGGCCCGAGGTGTAGAGGTGCTGGCCGATCGCGTTCACGGTGATCGACTGCACCAGATCCTCGCCGGTCTCCCCCGCCGCGATCTCCTGGCGGACCAGCGAGCGCACCGCGTCGGTGATCTCCTGCCGGCCGCCGTAGCCGATGGCCACGTTGACGTGCACCCCGTTGCGGTCCTCGGTGCGCTCGGCGGCGGTGCGGATGCGCTTGGCGATCAACTCGGGGAATCCGTCGAGCGAGCCGACGACGCGCACGCTCCAATTCTGTTCCGGCGCCGACAGTTCCTCGACCACGTCGGTGATCACCTCGAACAGCGTCTCCAGCTCGTCGGGATCGCGCTGCAGGTTCTCGGTGGAGAGCAGGTAGACGGTGACCATCTCGATGCCCTCGGCCTGACACCAGCCGACGAGCTCGGCGATCTTCACCGCGCCGACGCGGTGGCCATGACTCACATCGGCGAAACCGTTCTCCCGAGCCCAGCGCCGATTACCATCGCACATCACCGCGACGTGGCGGGGATGTTGTTTGCCGGCCAGCTGCTTGGTCAGCCGGGCCTCGTAGATGCGATACGGCAAACCCCGCACCTGAACCGGAAGCTCCACGCGGGCCACCCTACGCCCCACGGACAGGATCCTGTCAGCCACCGCACATCCCGGTACAGTGACGAAGGGGCGGTAACCTACGGTCCCGTAGGTTACCGGTGAGTTCAAGCAGGAGGTAGCTCGTGTCCGAATCCGTCGGTGCCACCGACTCCGGGGTGGTCGCGGGATCGGCGCCCGAGGCGCTCGCCGAGGCGCTGATCAAACCTCGGATGCGCGGCTGGATCCATACCTGGGCGGTCGGCATCGCGGCCATCGCGGCCATCGTGCTGATCGCGAAGGCGGCGACCCTCTCGGCGACCGCGGGCTGGTCCACCCTGGTCTACGGACTGACCGTCTGCGGGCTGTTCGGCATCAGCGCGATCTATCACCGGATCACCTGGCCGACCACGCAGGCCCGGATCCGGATGAAGCGCGCGGACCACTCGATGATCTTCCTGTTCATCGCGGGCAGCTACACCCCGTTCGCGCTGCTCGGCCTGCCCGGCCGCACGGGACAGACGCTGCTGGCCGTGGTGTGGGCGGGCGCTCTGACCGGAGTCGCGCTGAAACTGTTGTGGCCCACCGCGCCCCGCTGGGTCGGCGTGCCGCTCTACCTGCTGCTCGGCTGGGCGATCGTGCCGGTCGCGGGTCAACTGAACACCAATATCGGTATCGCACCGCTGATCCTGCTGTTCATCGGCGGACTGCTCTACAGCGGCGGCGCGATCCTCTACGCCACCAAATGGCCCAACCCGTGGCCGACCGTGTTCGGCCATCACGAGTTCTTCCACGCCGCGACGGTGCTCGCCGCGCTGACGCACTACATCGCGGTCTGGCTGGTCGTACTGCGCTGACCTGCACACTCGGCCGGGCACACCGGCAGAATGCCTGGTTTTCACCGATTCGGCAATAAAGTCGGCAGCGACATCGGAACGACAATGGCGGCGCAGCGATGGCACAGCGGAGCGGAAACGAGGTGCACGGCATGATCGCGCGGCTGGTCATCTGGGCGCTGAAGGCACGCGCCGGGCTGGCTGCGGTGGTGATCGCCGCCAACCTCAGCGGTCTCGGGGTGATCGTCACCGAACTGTGGCTCAGCGGGTCGCTCACCATGCTCGGCGACAACTGGCTCCGATCGGTCTTCCTGGCGGGCATCTACCCGACCGTCGGTTTCGTGGCCGGCGTTGCGCTCGCGGTACGCGACCGCTCGTCCCATTTCGGCTGGCTCGACCAGGGGCGCAAGCCGACCGAGGACGAGGCGCGACAGGTGCTTCGACTGCCGATCATCATCACCACCCGGGCCTTCGCGGTGTGGATCACCGGCGTGATCGTCGCCACGATCACGCTGATGAACCTCGCACCCGACAACGACCCCGCCGTGATGGCCGCGCTGTTCACCCTCGGCGGGGCCGAATCGGTCGGGCTCACCTTCCTCATCGTGGACCGGTTGATCCGGCCGACCATTCCGGTGGTCGCCGCGGTGCTCGGGCCGACCATGCACTGGAGTTCGAGCGTGCTGGTCCGGGTGGTGGTGAGCTGGGCGGTGGCCGGCGCGCTGCCGCTGCTGATGCTGATCGTGGTGCTGGCCAACCCGGCCGCCGCCCCGACCGACCGCATCCGCACCGCCATCTACCTCTCCATCGTCGGCCTGACCGTCGGCGCGATCGCCACCGCCTTCCTGGCCCGCGCCGTCGCCTCGCCGATGCGCACGCTGCGCCGGGCGCTGGATCGGATCACCAGAGGCGAACTCGGCGTGCGGGTTCCGGTCGGCAGTACCAGCGAGATCGGGCGGCTGGAGAACTCGGTCAACGAACTCGCCGCGAATCTGTCCGAGCGGCAGCGGATGCGCGATCTGTTCGGCAGGCACGTCGGCAACGAGGTGGCCGAACGGGCACTGGCCGGCGGTGTCGACCTGACCGGTGACGTGCGCGAGGTGACCGCGCTGTTCGTCGACGTGACCGGCTCGGTCGAGCTGTCCACCGGACTGCCCCCGGAAGAGTTCGTGGCCAAGCTGAACCGGCTGCTCGCCACCGTGGTCGCCGCCACCGAGGAGAACAACGGTCTGGTCAACAAATTCGAAGGCGATGCGGCGCTGTGCATTTTCGGTGCCCCGATCGCGTTGCGCGACAACGCGACGCCCGCGCTGCGCGCCGCCCGCCGGATCCGGGACGAGGTGCTCGCCGCGGGAGAACTCGATATCGGCATCGGCCTGGCGCGCGGACCGGTCTTCGCGGGCAACGTCGGCTCCGACACCCGCCTGGAATACACCGTCATCGGCGACGCCGTGAACGAGGCCGCGCGCCTCACCACCGAGGCCAAAGAGGTGCCGCGCCGAATCCTGGTGAGCGGCGCGGTCATCGCGGCCGCGGCCGCACACGAACGCACCAAATGGGTGCACTACGAAACCATCCTGCTGCGCGGCATGCACACCCCGACCGTCTGCTGGACCGACAACGACCGGCGCGCCGCCGCCCGCCCCAGCCCGGCCACCACCGGCACCGCCACCGAACCCGTGATCGACGGCAGCACCATCGCCGACCCCCTCATCAAACGCAGCCCAGTAGCCGAAGCCCGCACCGCCACAGCTGAACCCGAGTGACCCGGCGGGTTCGAGTCGGTCAGCCGATCACCAGGTAATGGTGGCGGCATCGGCCGAGAGCGCAACACCACCATTACCTGGTGATCAACAGTCCAGTACACGCCGGGCGGCCGCTGAGCGTAGTCGAGCGGCCGGCCGCTCCTTCAGGTGGAGAGCGGCGTGCAGTTCGTCCGCGGTGCTTACTGGAAGATCGCAGACCGAGCCGCAGCAAGGGAGCCCCAAGCGGCGCGCGGCGGGACGCGCGGATCCCACGGCTCAACTAGTCGTCTCAGCCGCCACCGAGACACTCACTTACGAACCTCCGCGCCCCCGGCCGCTACTTCAGGCGGAGAGCGGCGCGTAGTTCGTCCGCGGTGCCTACCGGGAGGTCGCAGACCGAGCCGCGGCATACGTAGGCGGCGGGTTCGCCGTTGAGGAGAGGGCGGTCGGCGAGGAGTGGGACCGCGTCCGGGGCGGCGGCGAGGATGATCGCTCCGCCCGGGGCCGCGGTGCGCGCGGCGGCCAGTAATTCCTTTGGGGCGCTGGGCGATTCGGCGGCGATGGCGATCTGCAGTGGACCCTGCAGCGCGGCCTCGGCGACCGTGAGCCACTGTCCTGCCGAGCGGGGGGCGCGCGCCAGTACGACCGCGCCGCGCTGCAGGGTCTGCTCGGCCAGTTCGCGGTACGGGATGGCCAGGTCGGGTTCGCTGGTGGCGGCGGCCGTGAGCAGGGCCTCGGCGAGCGACGAAGCGCCGGCCGGGGTCGCGCCGTCGATCGGGTCACGCGGGCGAGCGACCAGGGTTTCCGCATCGTCGGCGGTGTCGAACCAGCTGCCGGGGGTCGCGGGATCAGCGAAATGCTGAATCGCGGTGTCCAGCAGGCGTTGCGCGTGCTGGAGCCAATCCAGCTCGCCGGTGGCCTGATGCAGCGCGAGCAGGCCAGTCACCAACCACGCGTAATCCTCCAGCACGCCGGGCGACGCACCCGCCACACCGTGCAACGACGCTCGGCGCACCCGTCCGTCAATCACGTGCTCGGACAACAGGAATCGAGCACAGCGGGCAGCGGCCGCCACCCATTCGCCCGCTCCGAACGCGGCACCCGCTTCGGCCAGCGCCGTGATCACCATACCGTTCCACGCGGTGACCACCTTGTCGTCGCGGTCCGGCTGCGGGCGTCCGTCGCGGACCTTGCGCAACGTCTTTCGGACCCGTTCGAGCCGATCATGTTCCGCCGCTTCGGGTTCGGTGTACCGGGTGAGCACCGAGGTGCCCTGCTCGAAGTTCCCCGCCGTGGACACTCCGAAAAACGCTGCGGCCCAAGCACCATCGTCCGGACCGAGTTCGCCGATCAGTTCAGCGGGCGTCCAGACATAGGTGGCACCCTCCACCCCGGGCCTACCAGGTTCCACGTGCGTGTCCGCGTCCAGCGCGGAGGCGAAACCCCCGTGCTCGGTGCCGAGATCGTCGAGCAGGAACTGGACTGTCTCCCGGGTAACCCGGTGCGCCAGTGATTCCGGCGGCTCCCGGCGCGCCAAATGCGCGTAGGCCCGCAGCAATTGCGCGTTGTCGTACAGCATCTTCTCGAAATGCGGGATCACCCAGGCGGCATCGACCGAATACCGGGCGAACCCACCACGCAGCTGGTCGTAGATACCGCCCCGCGCCATCGCGTCGGCGGTACGAACGACCACCGCGTGCACCGCCGGGTCGCCCGTGCGCTCCCAGCTGCGCAGCAGGCCTTCCAGCAGCGCCGACGGCGGAAACTTCGGCGCCCCACCGAATCCGCCGTGCTTCGGGTCCTCGTCCCGCAGCGCCGCCGCCACCGCATGGTCGAGCAGTTCCGGCACGATCGTGAACTCCGAATCCGGCAATCCCGCGGCCTGCGCCTGCAACGCCTCGGTCACCTGCGCCGAAGCTTGATCGACCTCATCGCGCCGGTGCTGCCAGGTATCCGTGATCGCGGTGAGCAACTGCGTGAACGACGGCATGCCGCCGCGCGGCACCTTCGGGTAGTACGTCCCGCAGTAGAACGGCTCCCCCGCCGGAGTCAGGAAGCACGTCATCGGCCACCCGCCCTGCCCGGTCATCGCGACCGTCGCATTCATGTACACCGCATCCAGATCGGGCCGCTCCTCCCGATCCACCTTCACGCACACGAAGTTGTCGTTCATCAACTCTGCCGTCGCCGCATCCTCGAACGACTCGTGCGCCATCACATGACACCAGTGGCAGCTCGCGTACCCCACCGACAACAGGATCGGCACATCCCGCTCCCGCGCCTCTGCCAGCGCCGCCGCATCCCATTCCCGCCAATCAACTGGATTGTCGGCATGCTGACGCAGGTAGGGAGACGTCGCAGCGGCCAATTGGTTCACGCTTCCAGCCTGCCATACCGAGGTGCACACAAACTTGGTCCTTGCTCGTCTCTCACGTCCGGGTTAACTCGGTGTCCCTGCCACCAAGGATCGCCACACAGGCAGTCGACATCGATGCTGCGCTGTCGACCGAATTGGAGGCGGCGGTTCGGGAGATCGCGGTGTTGGACGCCGCGCACGGGGGCCAACTCGAGGCGTTGGGGTTGCTGCTACTGCGCACCGAGTCGGTAGCGTCGTCGAAGATCGAAGCCATCGACGCGGATCTCGACGACTACGCTCGCGCGCTACACGGCATTCGGAGCACCCCTTCGGCGGTGGCGATGGCCGCCGCAACAGATGCGCTGGACGCGCTGATTGGCTCCACCTCCCGAGAGCGCCGGGTCACCATACCGAATTTCCTTGCCGCGCATCGCATTCTCATGGCCGACGACAAGTACGAACACAGGTATGCAGGGCGCTTCAGGGACATGCAGAACTGGATTGGCGGCAGCGACCATTCGCCGCGTGGTTCGCTCTACATTCCGCCACCACCGGACACCGTGGCCGATTACATGGCCGATCTGGAGACGTTCGTCAACCGGAGCGATCTGTCGGCGCTCGCGCAAGCGGCGGTCGCGCACGCGCAGTTCGAGTCCATCCATCCGTTCACCGACGGCAACGGCCGGATCGGACGGGCGCTCATCAACAGTGTGCTGCGGTTGCGTGGCGTAACCACACTGGTGGTGGTTCCGCTCGCGTCGGCACTGGCAGCCCGGCGCGACCGCTACTTCGAGCTGCTCACGCTCTACCGGACAGGTGATGTGCGGCCGCTCATCTCGGATTTCGCGCGATGTGCGGCGATCGCGGCGGCGCAGTCGCGAACGACAGCCGAGCGGCTGCGCGACGAGATCCCGCGCGAGTGGCGCGAGCTGCTCGGCGGCGTGCGCGCCGGCAGCGCCGCCGCCGCGTTACTCGGGCACCTGCCCGCCCACCCGATCCTGTCCGCCGAAGAGGCGCAAGCCCTGACAAACGCTTCTCGCAGCAGTGTTTTCGCGGCAATCGACCGCTTGGCCGAAGCCGGCGTACTACGGCCCCTCACCGACCGGAAACGCAACCAGATCTGGGGCGCCGGCGCAGTCCTCGACGAACTCGACGACCTCGGCGTCCGGATCGCCGACGCGGCTCGCCCACTGTGATCATGTCGGCGACTCGCTCTGGGTTGTCGATACGAACTACAGGCCACGCTCTCCGTGTCCAACCGGCGAGGACGGCACCGTCTCCCAATCCACGGCCCCGTATCCGCCCGTCGTAGACAAGACCAGCTGTTGCGGACCCAGCCGGTTAAGAGCCGTCGCGGCCGACGGCGTCAATCCTTGACGAGCCCTTCGGTGGCGGTGCGTCCGGCGGCGGTGACGCGGTCGAGGAATCCGGCCAGTAGTTCGAGTTGCTCGGGGGTGTAGTCGGCGCAGAGTTCGTCGACGGCGGTGTTCATTCCGGACAGCAGGTCGTACATCTCGCCGAGCCGGCCGGGGAGGGAGCGGACCAGGACCGCGCGGCGGTCGTCGCCGGCGCGTTCACGCACGATCCAGCCTGCCCGCTCCAGTCGGTCCAGGACGCCGGTGAGCGTGGCAGGGTGCACGCCGGCGTGTTTCGCGAGCGCACTGGGGCTCAGCGGGCCGTGACCGTTGATCAGGTCCAGGCAGTCGAAGTCGACCTCCTTGAGTTCCAGTCGCGCCCCGACCTGCCGGTTGAACAGGGCCAACTGACTGCGCACCGCGCGCAACGAGCCTTTGATCCGGGTCGTCACCCGACGGCGGTGACGAGCATCACCGTCATTTACTACGGAACTCATATCATCTCCAGCTCATATCAAATAATATGACTTTCATATTTTACGACATCCATTGGAGGCCGTGGCAGCGGCCGACCAGGAACGAAGAAGGTCGATCATGATCGTCGTCATCGGCGCCACCGGCACGGTAGGCCGGGAAGCAGTCGCCCAATTGCACGAGTCCGGCGCGAAAGTCACCGCCGTCACCCGCGACGCCGCCGCGCAGCTACCACCGGGAATCACTGTGGTGCAGGGTGATCCGTCAGTGCCGGCGATCCCCCGCGAGGCGTGGAGCGGCGTCGAGGCGGTGCTGCTCAGCTCGCGCGCGGCCCTCGCCACCGCACCCGAAATCCTTTCCACCGCAGCCGAGTTCGGTGCGCGCCGGGTAGTGGTCGTCTCGGCGGCCACCGTCGAATATCCCGCCGGCGAACCCCGTTTCATCGCCGGATTCCGGGCGCTCGAGGCCGCCGCCGAAACCTCGGGTCTGGCGTGGACTTCCTTGCGCTGTGCCGACTTCGACGCCAACACGCGCGCCTGGATACCGCAACTGCGCGGCGGGGACGTGGTGCGCGGCGCCTACGGCAAAGCCGCCACTTCGCCGATCCACGAACGCGATATCGCCGCCGTCGCCGTCCGCGCGCTGACGAGCGGGGACCACGCCGGTCGCCACTACGTGCTGACCGGTCCAGAGTCGCTGACCCAGTACGACAAGGTCCGCCTGCTCGGCGACGCCATCGGCCGCGACCTGTCGTTCCTCGAACTGACACCGGAACAGGTGCGTGCCGCGATGAGCGCACAGGGCCTACCCGAAGAGATCGCAGCCCGGCTGCTCGGTTCGCTCGCGGACTACGCCCGCGTCCCCGGTCCCACCACCGGCACCGTCGAAGAGTTGCTCGGCCGCCCGGCTCTCGGCTTTTCGACCTGGGCCGCCGACCACGCCGCGGCATTCAGCCAGGCAAAGTGACTTGCACAGAGCGCAAAACGGACTTACACAACTTGCGTGGCGCGCAGTACTGCCGGATTTCTAACCTCATGGTCATGTCACTGTCCGCCCGCCCAACGACTCCTCGATCAGGCGGCAACAGAAGGGAATTCCCATGAGTACGACCGCCGCCATCACCGCGTTCATGCTGGTGAAGACCACCCCGGAATGGCTGGCGCTGACCGTTCCGCAACGGGTCACCGCCTTCGAAACCGAAGTCCTGCCCGCCATCAACGAAAGGACGAAGGGCGTCCGCTCCCGTTTCTTCGACACCGAGTTCTACTCCACCCGCGTCACCGACGTCTGGATGTGGGAGGCCGACGACCACGAGTCCTACCAACTCCTGATCGAGGCCCTCCGCGAAACCCCCTTCTGGGACCGCTATTTCGAGATCGTCGACCTCCTGGTGGGGGTCGAGAACGGGTACGCCAAGAACTACGACCTCGAAACCTTCGCCACCGTCAGCACATAGTCAGGCCGGCCATCCGGTCGACGCAGGGGGTCGGACAGTAGTGCGTACGAACGAATTTGCTGTGCTCGACGCCGGTTTCGCGGCAGCTCGGGATGCGGTCTGGCAGGGTGTTTGGGTTGACCGCGTTCGGTGAGGGGGCAGTCTGTTTACGTATCGGGTCGAGATCTTCGAGGGCGATCGACACAGTCCGGTGTGGTGGCAGGTGGCGAACGCGGGCTGGGCAGCGGAAGTGTCGGCGGCACTGAAGGAAATGGCCGTGCGACTGGAACTCGACCTGCCCTACCATCCGAGCGAGCGATGGTGCTGGTACCGATACGAGGTGCGCTGGCCGGACGGCGCGATCCTGGAAGGGTTCGAAGGCGCGGTCGAACCGGATTCCATCGCCGACGATCTACGCGCCCTGGCCCGAGCGGTGATCGCGGTGAGCGTCCGCGATCTACGGCGCAGCACCGAGTGATCGCGGCCGCGTCACACCTGCGGGACGGTAAAGGTCTGGAGGTGGTCGAGCTGGATGAACTCGCTGCCGGGGCTGGCTTGGACGACCGCTTTGCGGAGGGAGTCGAGGCCGCCCCAGTCGCGGGCCGGTGCGGTGAGCGGGTGGTCGAAATCGTCCCAGTGCGTGGGCAGAACGTAGCGGGGATTGCCGGTGACCTGGAGTAGGCGGGCGACGTAGTCGGTGATCTTGCCGCCGCCCGCGGGGAGCAGCAGGACGTCGGGGTGCAAGCCGGAGAGTTCGGATTCGATGTAGTTGGAGCCGCCGAAGTTCAGGACGCGCATACCGCCACCGGCCACCTCGTAGGCGAGCGTGCCACCTTCGACCAGATCACGAATCACCCTGGGCTCCGGCAGTTTTCCCGCGCCGAGGCCCGGCCGGGTGCCCGCGAACGCCACCTCCGCCCTGGCTCCGGATGTGGAATGCAGCGACCGCAGCACCCGGATGGTGTAGCCGTCGAAGCGCAGGTACTCGCCGCCGGTGGCGATGGCCAGCTGGTCCTCCGGTGCGCCGAGGGCGGCCATCAAGTTGAGATGGGTCTCGGTGCCGAGCACCGTCGCGCCGGTCTTCCTGGCCAGATAGGGCACGTCGGTGAGATGGTCGTAGTGCCCGTGGGTGACCAGGATGTGGTCGGCGCGCAGCTCACCGCTGTCCACGTAACGGTCGATCAGCGCGGTGTCGACGGTGATCGGGGTCTCCGGGTCGGCACCGGCCTCGGTATAGGTTCCGGTATGGAACCTGGTCAGCCAGGGATCGATCAGCACCGTCTTGCCGCCGGGCAGCCGGATCTCCCATCCGTTGTTCCCCCACCACCGCAGCGTCACCGGGCCGGGTCCCGGCGCACCGGATGCCACCGCCGGTTGCGCGGATTCCGTTCCGCCACATGCCACTACGCCCGCGAGCACCGCCGCGCCCGCGGTCACACCGAAGAATTCTCGCCGTCCGAAACCTGTCATGCCGGTACCACAGCACATGCCCGATCCCGCTGTCCAAGACCGCGCACCCGGCCCGGTGATATCGACAGCGATATCGTCGCAGTGTGGACCCGCTACGCCAGCTGCGCTATTTCCTCGCCGTGGCCGAAGAATTACATTTCGGCCGGGCCGCCGAGCGTCTCGGCATCGCCCAGCCGCCGCTGAGTCAACGCATCCGCAAGCTCGAAAACGACCTCGGCGCACGGCTGTTCGACCGGGACAGCCGCCGCGTCGAGCTCACCGAGGCCGGTCAGATCCTGCTCGCGGAAGCGCGGGACCTGCTGGCCCGCTGGGAGCGGACCACCGCGCTGGTCGGCAAGGCGCATCGCGGCGAAATGGACGCGATCCGCGTCGGGGTACCACCCGAATTGGCCGGGCGCGTGCTCGCCGCGCTGCTCACCGCGTTCGAAAGCCACGACGTACGAGTCGATCTGCAAGAGCACACCACCGCGGAACAGGTGCGCCTGCTCGCCGACCGGCAGCTCGACGCGGGCCTGCTGCAACATCCGGTGGACGCGATCGGGCTCGAACTCGGACCCGCCGTGGACACCCCGCTCGGCGTGGTGCTCCCCCGCGATTCGCCGCTGGCCGTGCGCTCTTCGCTGACCCTGGCCGATCTGGCGGGTCTCGGCCTGGTGATCTTCCCCAGGGCGGCAGCGCCCGGGCTCTACGACACGACGTTACGCACCTGCTGGGAGCACGGCTTCCGGCCGGCCGGGGTGCAGCACGCCCGTAATCCCGAATTCGTGCTCGGGATGGTGCTTTCCGGCCGTGGCGTGGCGTTCGACCAGGGCATGATCGCGCAGAAGGAACCGCGGGTGGTGTGGCGGCCGCTCCCGCCCGGGACGCTGAGCTGGCGACTGTCGCTGGCCTGGCCGGTTGCCGCGCCACATCCCCTGGTGCCCGAACTCGCCGAACTGGTGGTGCGAGTGGTGCAGGGCGACGGCGCTTCTCGGCCCGTGGGCGCTCAGGATCCGCCGCAGCGGCCGTGGGATGTGGTGTACGGCAAGCCGTGAACGATGCCGTCGATCGCCGCCACCGCCGCGGCGCCGATCGCGCGATCCACCTCGGGCAGCCGCTGGACGAGAGACTCGGTTCTGGTGAATACCGCTACCGCATAACGGCTTCCGTCGGGGTACTCGATCACGCCGATCTCGTTGCGCACCCCGGGCAGCGTGCCGGTCTTGGCCCAGATCTGCGCCTCGGGCGGGAACGCCGCGGCGAGCCGATACCAATTCACCTGTTCGCGCATGACATCTCGCACCCACTGGCAGGCCTGCGCCGAGCCGGCGAGATCCTGACCGATGAGGGTGAGCAGGCGGGTCATCTCCCGTGGCGTGCTCGCCGTGCTCCGCCGAGGATCGAGGGCCCGGCTGCCCAGCACCGCCGCCGCGCCGAGGGTGGAAAATCGCGCGGCGAACTCGGCCGCGTCCCGCGCGCCGATATCGTCGGCCATACTTTGCACGATATCCCTTGGCGCACCGGTGATTCGGGTCTCGGTCAAGCCGAGTTCCCGGACCAGCGAACGCACGTTGTCCAGTCCGACCCGGTCGAAGAGCAGATCGGCGGCGGTGTTGTCGCTCAGCGTCAGGGCGAAGAAGGCGGCATCGCGCAGACTCAGCTCGACATCGTCGAAACAGCCCGCGGTGCCCACCCCGCCGAGCCGATCCGCCGCGCGCACCCGCACCCGATCGGCCGGATCGAGCTGACCCGCCGCGACCTGCCGGGCGAACTCCAGCACCAGCGGCACCTTCACCACCGAGGCGAGCACCACCGGCTCGTCGGCGTCGAGCCCGTTCTCGCCCGCACACCCGAAACACCGAGCGTGTACCCACCCCTGCACGCCCGCCTTCCGAAAGATCTCCCGCACCACTGCCAAGCTGCCATACCGGGCCGCCACCGCCGTGCTTGACTCTCCAGTCACTGGAGCACCGAGGCTGGCCTTTCCGTCCGCGTACCCGACTGGAGGACCCGATGAAGATCGACCTGGCCAAGACCGACAAGCACTACTACAGTGCCCCGATCGACCCGGTCCGGCGCACCTTCGGTAGCTACGGCTACGTGACCGTCACCGGTTCGGGCGCTCCGGAAGGCCCGGAGTACACCGCCGCGCTCGAGACGCTCTACCGCGCCGCGTACGGCGCCAAGAAGGTCGCCAAGTCCGCCGATCAGGACTTCGTGGTGCCGAAACTCGAAGGACTCTGGTGGGTCGAATCCGATGAACCCCCCTTGACGGTCCCGCGCGAACAATGGCATTGGCGGCTGATGATTCGCATGCCGGAGTTCGTCACCGCAGACCTGGTCACCGGTGCGACGTTCGAACAATTCAGTGAAGGCGATGCCATTCAGGCATTGCACATCGGCCCCTACGCGACCGAACCGGAGACCTTGGCGCGCATGGCAGCGTTCATGCAGCACGAAGGACTCACGATGAACGGCCGCCACCATGAGATCTATCTCACCGATCCGCGCCGCTCGACCGGCGCGAAGACCAGGACCATCCTGCGCCACCCGGTCCGGCCGATCCCGCGCCGGGACGCGCACGCCGAAAAATAGGATGCGCCGGTCGAATTCGTCCGGATACAGTGCGCAGAGCGCCCAGCGCGCGGGCAACGATTGATCGCCGTTTGCCTTTTGCGTGCCCGAAATACCCTGGGCGCGAGTGAAATCAGTCCACCCTGCTTCTCCGCCGGAAAGGGCAGAATTGCCATGCGCATATTCAGCAGCACACGTCCGAACGACGACGCAGCCCGGAATATCGGCGCCGTGACCTCGGACACGCACGCCGAACATCACGCACTGCACCGCAATCACGGCGGCCGCCTCACCTACCAGGGTGCGGCGTCCCGCGAGCTGTTGCTGCTCGCCGCGTCGACCGTGGTGCGGATGCGGTAGCCGCGCCCCGGTCTAGGGCGTCCGCGCCAGCACCTCTCGGCCGACGTAGCCGAGCAGCCTGCGATGCGCGGACGCCCCGTCCTCGACCGCGACCTCGGCGCCGAAGACCCCGGGCACCCGGAACTTGTCGATGCCACCGCGGCTCTGCATGATGGCGAGGAGTTCGCCGCAGAGCTCGTCATCGGCGAGATCGGACCGATCGATGGCGACCGCGATATCCACGCCGTGCACCACGAGTTCGGTGAGATGCACCAGCGCCGCCGTCGACGCCGGCACGGTGCCCAGCGGCGTGCGCACCTTGTAGTCGAGCGCGTCGGGCCGGTGCCAGGCCGCGCGGTCCACCTCCGCCGCCGCGGCGTAGGCGCCCTGCGGATCCCCGCCGAGCCAGTCGGATTCATGATCGGCGCCCGAATCCGTGCCGCTCAACGCCGCCGCATAGACGTGCATGCCGCCGACCACGTGGTTCAACACGGTGCGCACGTCCCATTCCCGACAAGGTGTCGGCGCGGCCAGAGCGCTGTCGTCCAAGACGGCGACGATGACGCTCGTCGCCTCGAGTGCACGGTCGATCTGTCCGATCACGTTGTCCATGAGCTTCCTTCGGTCGAGCGGTCTGGCTGAATTGGTAACACAGGCGGGCAAAATGCGGAGGCCGTTGCGAAAGCTGCTCTCGCCTGAATAGGTTGCCAGCAGTGTGCTTCTCGATGGCCGACGGGAAAAGCGGATGTGCGCGCCGAATACAACTCGCTACAGTGTGCAATGCCACCGGTGCACACGCAACGTGCTTTGCCATATCTGAAAACTGTTGAGCCACTACTGTTACCACCGTAGAGTGCGCTACGCGCCCGAGCGGAGGCAAGAATCGCCGCCACGTGGGCCGACGAGATTTCATACCCCGGCACGCGGTTATCGAAACCTGCCACGGCGATTCAATTCATGTCGATGTCACCCACCGCACATTGCCGGTTCTTCGACTCGACAGCCGATTTCCGCCAGTACCGGTCCCTAAAGTCAAGGAATAGTAAAAGATTTCGGCGCGGGAGGGATTCGACCGCCCGGTCAATCGACGTTCCAGCACTCCACGGCAATGTGATTGAAGCCGCGGCCATCCTTTTGGTAAGCCACGACGCACACCCGGCCCCGCCCGATCCCGTGCACGATCCAACTCGGATCCGCCTCGGTCGCCGACGAGGAGAGGTCGCGGTCGATACCCGGACCGGTGAAGCTGAGGAACCCGACGAACCCCCGGCCCACAGCCGAGGCCTGATACCCGTCGGCGCCGCCGACCACGCACAAGCAGATCGGCGCCACTGCGGTACCCATAGTCGCCACCCCCATGGCCTCGAACGGACGCGGCGCGGATCGCACGCCGAGCCAGTGTATCCGTCATTTGCCTTCCCCCACTTACCCTTTCGATCGCGCGGACAGGGCTGGATACCCAGCCGGGATGTCCACCATGGTGTGATCCAGCTCACATATCGAGTGCGGCCTGCGGCGAACCGGTTTTCCACAGCGCATTCGCGAGCCGCACCGGTGGGTAAACTCACGTCGGTGCAGCGCAGTACCGGTGTGCTATCAGGAAGGTCGGCCGTGCGATCGTCTAGAACCCGAACCGGCGCAGGTGCCGTCGCGATCCCCCGCCCGGCGGACTCGCGCCGCGGCGGCGGGTCGCCGTGCCCGGCGCTGCGGCAGACCGGACCGGGGTGGGCCGCATGACCGACCACCGCGCCACCGAGCAGCCCGGCCCGGACCCCGACTTACACGCGGATCTGCTTGCGGCCCTCGGCGTTCCGATCGACGACGACCTGCTCACCCTGGCCCTGACGCACCGTTCCTACGCCTACGAGAACGGCGGGATGCCGACCAACGAGCGACTGGAGTTCCTCGGCGACTCGGTCCTCGGGCTCAGCGTCACCGAGAGCCTGTACCTGCGCCACCCACAGCGCTCAGAAGGCGATCTGGCGAAGATCCGGTCCCGGGTAGTCAACATGCACGCCTGCGCCGAGGTCGCGCGCAGCCTGGGCCCGGCCGGCCTCGGTCCGCACCTGCTGCTCGGCAAGGGCGAGGAACTGACCGGCGGCCGCGACAAGACCAGCATCCTGGCCGACGGCATGGAATCGCTGCTCGGCGCGGTACACCTGCAGCACGGGATCGACGTCGCGCGCACGGTGGTGCTGCGGCTGTTCGACGATCTGCTCGAACGGGCCGCCAAAATGGGCGCGGGACTGGACTGGAAGACCAGCCTGCAGGAGCACACCGCCGAACACGGCCTCGGCGTGCCCAGCTACGAGATCACCTCGACCGGACCCGACCACGACAAGGAGTTCACCGCCACCGCGGTGGTCGGCGGCCTCGCCTACGGCAAGGGCGTCGGACGGTCGAAGAAGGAAGCCGAGCAGAACGCGGCCGCCGCCGCCTACACCGCGCTCACCCAGAAGCCGAGCTGATCGGCCCTCAGGTACGGATCGGCGGCCCGTCCGGGCCCGCCTCGTCGGTGCGCTTGGTGATGCCGTGCTCGGTGCCCTCGTCGGCTTCCTGATCCGGCTCGGGATGATCCGGCTCGAAGGTCGCAGGCAGCCGCTTGATGTGCTTGTTCATCGAGCGCACCAGCAGCACCGTGCCGGCCAGCAGGATGAGGATGATCAGGAAGCCCAGCGGCGACGCCTTGCCGAACTCGGGTCCGGTCGGCGTGCCGGGGCTCGTCTGGGCGAGCAGAACCAGCATCACCGCTGCTCGTCTTCGATGCCGGCGAACAGGTCGGTCTCCGGCAGCGCGGTGCGCACCCGGGTCTTGGCCAGCTCGAACTCCTCGGTCGGCCAGAGCCGCTGCTGCAGCTCCAGCGGGATGGCGAAGAACGCGCCGTTCGGGTCGATCTGCGTGGCGTGCGCCCGCAGCGCGTCGTCGCGCTGCGGAAAGTACTTGGCGCAGTCGATCTGCGTGGTGACCCGGGAGAACACGTCGCCGCGCTCGGGCACGTACTTGCGCATCCGGTCCAGCCACTCCTGCAGCGGGAACGGCTCACCCATCCGCTCGTACTCCTCGGCGAACACTTCCATCCGCCGGGCGGTGAAACCGTGGTCGTAGTACAGCTTCAGCGGCGTCCACGGCTCGCCCGCGTCGGGGAAGCGCTCCGGATCGCCCGCCGCCTCGAACGCGGCCATCGACACCTCGTGGCAGCGGATGTGGTCGGGGTGCGGGTAACCGCCGAGCTCGTCGTAGGTGGTCATCACGTGCGGCCGGAACTCGCGCACCACCCGGACCAGCGCCTCGGTGGACTCCTCCAGCGGCACCAGCGCGAAGCTGCCCTCGGGCAGCGGCGGCAGCGGATCCCCCTCGGGCAGGCCGGAATCGACGAAACCGAGCCAGTGCTGCCGCACGCCGAGCGCGCGGGCCGCGGCGGCCATCTCCTCGCGGCGGATCTCGTCGATCCGGTCCAGGACGCCCGGGGTGTCCATCGCGGGATTCAGGATGCTGCCGCGCTCCCCACCGGTCAGCGTGACGATGAGGACGTCGTGTCCCTCGTCGGCGTACCGCGCGGTCGTCGCGGCACCCTTGCTGGATTCGTCGTCGGGGTGGGCATGCACCGCCATGAGGCGAAGGCCACTCACGTCTCGTTCACCATCGCTCTCGCTCGCGGGTGTCTGGTCTTCGTTCCCTATAGTTCCATTCGACCGACATTTGTTCCGACTTACCCCCCGGGAGCGATCACATGGGCGACCGCGACGACGCCACGGCTCCGGCGGCGATCCAGAGGCCGACCGACCGGTACGGGAAGCAGCCGGCCGCGCGTCCGCGCTGGCTGGCCCCCGCGCTCATCGCGGCCGTGGCGGTACTCGGCTGCGGCGTCGCCTTCCTCGGCTGGCAGAAGTACGGCCCCAAGGACATCGAGTCCGAACAACTCGGCTACACCGTCGTCGACGACGCCACGATGTCGATCCGGATCAAGGTGACCAGGAAGGACCCGCAGCAACCGGTGGTCTGCTTCGTGCGCGCGATGGCCCGCGACAGCGTCGAGGTCGGCCGCCGCGAGGTGCTCATCCCACCGTCCGACAGCGGCACGATCCAGCTGACGACCACGGTCAAGGCTTCCGAGCGCCCGGCCTCGAGCAGCATCTACGCGTGCAGCGCGGACGTACCCGAATACCTGCGCGCGGAGTGACCAGCTAACGACGGGCACCGCCACCCTGGACGATTTGCGGCATTTGCCGCAGCATATGTCCTCGAAATTAACTCCGACCTGCATGTTTGTGATTCATGCTAAAATGGCCTGACACACGGTTCCGGGGTTCGGAGCCGTGTTTGCTGCATTGGCGGCCAGCGCTATCTGTTCCGGATCATGAGCTTTGCCCGGAACCAGGGTCTGTCGGGGTTCGATGAACTTCCCAGGATCGCTCTAGCCGTCGACTGGTGCGTGCCCGCCCCACGGGTGGGTACTGCGGCAGTTATCAGGGAATCCCGGCCTGCCGGGAACAACTACTAGGGAGTGATCGAGATGACTGAGACGCAAGTGACTTGGCTGACCCCGGAGTCGCACGACAGGCTCAAGGGCGAACTCGATGCGCTCATCGCCAATCGTCCCGTTATCGCTGCCGAGATCAACGAACGCCGTGAAGAGGGCGACCTCAAGGAGAACGGCGGATACCACGCCGCGCGCGAGGAGCAGGGCCAGCAGGAGGCGCGCATTCGCCAGCTGCAGGAGCTGCTGAACAACGCCAAGGTCGGCGTCGCGCCGACCAAGTCCGGCGTCGCGCTCCCCGGCTCGGTCGTCAAGGTCTATTACGACGGCGACGAGTCGGACACCGAGACCTTCCTCATCGCGACCCGCGAAGAGGGCCTGAACGACTCCAAGCTGGAGACCTACTCGCCGGCGTCCCCGCTGGGCGGCGCGCTCATCGACGCCAAGGTCGGCGAGACCCGCGAGTACACGTTGCCCAACGGCAACACCATGAAGGTCACCCTGGTCAGCGCGGAGCCCTACCACAGCTGACGCATGCGGCCGGGCCGCACCGCGCCCCGGCCGTACGTTCCCCCTGAGACACGAGCGGCCGCACCCGTATTCCAGGTGCGGCCGCTTCGTCATCTCGGGTGTCCCGTCAGCTCGCGAGGGCCTGCTCGACATCGGTGAGCAGATCGGCCGCATCCTCGATGCCGACCGAGAGGCGGACCAGGTCGGCGGGCACCTCCAGCACGGAGCCCTCGGTCGACGCGTGCGTCATCGCGGCCGGGTGCTCGATCAGCGATTCCACCCCGCCCAGCGACTCGGCCAGCGTGAAAACCTTGGTCCGCGCGCAGAACTCGCGGGCGGCGTCGGCGCCGCCGTGCAGCCGCACCGAGATCATGCCGCCGAACCGGCGCATCTGCTTCGCCGCCACCTGGTGACCCGGGTGCTCCGGCAGGCCGGGGTAGATCACCTGGGCGATCGCCGGGTGCCCGGCAAGGAACTCGACCAGGGTCTCGGCGTTGTCGCAGTGCCGGTCCATCCGCACGGCCAGCGTCTTGGTGCCGCGCATGGTGAGGAAGGCATCGAACGGTCCGGGCACCGCGCCCGCGCCGTTCTGCAGGAACGCGAACGCCGCGTCGAGTTCGGGATCGTTGGTGATCAGCGCGCCGCCCACGACATCGGAGTGACCACCCAGGTACTTCGTGGTCGAGTGCGTCACGATATCGGCGCCGAGCTGCAGCGGCTGCTGCAGGTACGGGGTGGCGAAGGTGTTGTCCACCACCAGCTTCGCGCCCGCGGCGTGCGCGACATCGGCGAGCGCCGGGATGTCGCCGATGCTCAGCAGCGGATTGGTCGGCGTCTCGACCCACACCAGCTTGGTGTTCGGGCGGATCGCCGCGCGCATCTCGTCCACGTCGAAGACGTGCGCGGGCGAATGCTCGATGCCCCACTGGCTGAATACTTTGTCGATCAGGCGGAAGGTGCCGCCGTAGGCGTCGTCCGGGATGACGATGTGGTCGCCGGGGCGCAGCGTGGCCCGCAGGGCACAGTCGGTGGCGGCCATGCCGGACGCGAAAGCCCGGCCGTACCGGCCGGATTCGAGCGCGGCGAGGTTCGCTTCCAGCGCGGAGCGCGTCGGGTTTCCGGTGCGGGCGTATTCGAAACCGCCCCGCAGGCCGCCCACCCCGTCCTGGGCGAAGGTCGAACTGGCGTAGATGGGCACGTTCACCGCGCCGGTCTGCGGATCAGGATCGAACCCGGCATGCACCGCGCGCGTAGAGAACCCGAATTCACTCATGAACCTCACCCTAATTGGCGGCCATCGACGGGCAACCCCCTGGTCGGGCTACCGGCTCATAGAACCACCGCTCGGGCCGCGTTGTTCCGCGTGGCAGGGCACCGACTCGGCGCCGATCGGACAGATCGAGGCACTTACCCCTGGTCGCCGTTCTAATTCCACAGCTGAGCCCTAGCGACAGAAATATTTTCTGCCACTAGGGGTGGTGAACCCGATCTCACCGGCGCGGCGGCCAATTAGGCTGAGCGCATGGTCACTGTGGAAGAACTGTTCGCGATCGATTCCCTCCTCTCCGACGACGAGCGCGAGATCCGCGACACCGTCGCCGCCTTCGCCGCACAACGGCTGCGCCCGCACATCGCGGACTGGTTCGAGGCGGGCACCTTCCCGGCCCGCGAGATCGCCCCCGAACTGGGCAAGGTGGGCCTGCTCGGCATGCACCTGGACGGCTACGGCTGCGCGGGCATGTCGGCCACCATGTACGGGCTCGCGTGCCAGGAGCTGGAGGCGGTCGATTCCGGCGTGCGCAGCATGGTGTCGGTACAGGGTTCGCTCGCGATGACCGCAATCCACAAGTACGGCTCCGAGGAGCAGAAGCAGCAGTGGCTGCCCGAAATGGCGGCGGGCCGCGCGATCGGTTGCTTCGGCCTCACCGAACCGGATTTCGGCTCCAATCCCGGCGGCATGCGGACCAGGGCCAAGCGCGACGGCTCCGACTGGGTGCTGAACGGTTCGAAGATGTGGATCACCAACGGTTCGGTGTCCGATGTCGCGGTGGTGTGGGCGCAGACCGAGGACGAGGGCAAGCAGGTGATCCGCGGCTTCCTGGTACCCGCCGGGACCAAGGGTTTCACCGCGCGTGAGATGCACCGCAAGCTGTCGCTGCGCGCCTCGGTGACCGCCGAACTCGATTTCGACGACGTCCGGCTGCCCGCCGACGCGGTGCTGCCGCAGTCGCGCGGGCTGGCCTCGCCGCTGGCCTGCCTGAGCGAGGCCCGGTTCGGGATCATCTTCGGCGCGCTCGGCGCCGCGCGCGACTGCCTGGCCGCGACCATCGACTATGCCCGGACCCGTGAGGTGTTCGACAAGCCACTGGCCGCCTACCAGCTGACCCAGGCGAAGCTCGCGGACATGGCCCTGGAATTCGGCAAGGGTCAGCTGCTGGCCCTGCACCTCGGCCGGCTGAAGGATCGCGGCGCGGTGACCCCGGAGCAGGTGAGCGCGGGCAAGCTGAACAGCACGCGGGAGGCCATCGCGATCGCCCGCGAATGCCGGACCATCCTCGGCGCCAACGGCATCACGCTGGACTACCCCGTGCTGCGGCACGCGAACAACCTCGAGTCGGTGCTCACCTACGAGGGCACGGCCGAGGTGCACCAGTTGGTGCTCGGGCGCGCGCTCACCGACGCGAATGCCTTCCGCTGACGAACCGAATACGAAGCCGGTAATTTGCTGGAACTCACCAATTGGCGGAAGCCGAACGGGAGAATCGTCACAGTTTCATCAAGACACGCCGGTTGCTAGCATCGCAACATGTTCCTGCTCGGCCCCGCGTTGCTCGAAGTGTCGGCACGCAAGATATTGAACCGCCTGCACAAGACGCACGGGGTACCGGCGCTCGCTGCCGCGGCGCAGTTGCCCGCGCTCTCGGCGGCACTGGACCAGCACGCGGCGGCCGTGCGCGACATTCTCGAATGGGGTGTCGAGGATGCCGCGCGGGTGCCCGCGAGCGTGCTGCTCGCGGGTTACGCCCGCGGACTGCTCGATCAGGTCCGCGAGGCCGCGGCCGGCGCCGAGCGGACCCCGCTCCTCAGCGCCGCGCCCGGCGATCTCGGCGGCTGGGCCGGCGCGGACTGGTTGCAACTGCGCCTGGCCGGCGTCTGCCTGCACGCGTCGCGCACCCCCGCCTGAAACGCGAAAGACGTCCGTCACCAGCTCGGCCGATGACGGACGTCCTTGGTCTCGCTTGGTGATTCAGCGATCGGTGCCCGGGTCCCGATAGCCCATGTATTCACCGGAACGCTGGTAGGAACCGCCGCCCTGCTGGTACCCGCCACCGTGCATCGCGCCCTCGTCCCACTGCTGGCCCTGCTGGCCCTGCTGGCCACGGGCGGCCTGCTGATCCATCCACAGCTGCTCGCGCGAGGCGTCTTCGCGGCCGCGCGAGTACGCCTCGGCATGGCCCTTGACCGCAGGCATCTCCTCCTCCAGCCCGCTGAGCCAGTTCTCCCAGCGCTGCTGCATCGGACGGACCATGCCGCCGCCGACACCGACCACCAGGATGCCGCCGATGGTGGCGAGCACGGTGATCAGGATCGGCATGGTGACCGACATGGCCACCCCGATCTGGTTCAACGCGGCCACGATGCCGACGCCCCAGATGAACACGGCCGCGATCCGGCCGATCATGGCGCCGTAGGAGAGTCCGCCGAGCATGTTGCCGACCAGGTCACGCACGGCGGAGGCGATCGCGCCCGCGATGACCACGATGATGATCGCGACCGCGGCCTTGGGTAGCCAGGAGACGATGCCGTCGAGTAGATCGCTGACCGGATTCGGACCGAACACGCCGAAGCCGAGTTGCAACGCGATCAGCAGGATCGCGTAGTAGGCCAGCTTCGCGAGCAGATCCGACGCGTCGTAGCGACTGCGCGACATCATCTGCCGCAGCCCGCCGCGCTCGACCAGCCGGTCGAAGCCGACCCGGTCCAGCACCTTGTCCACGATGGTCGACACGATCTTCGCGACGATCCAGCCGATGAGCAGGATGACGAGGAATCCGGCCAGTTTGGGGACGAACGTGGCGACGGAACTCCATGCGTCGGAGAGGCCCTGCTGGAAATCGATAGCCAAACTGGAGGTGTACATGCCCATCCCTTCGCTATCCGATTAGCCGGGGCGGTTTGCCGAGGCTGCTTCAAGGCCGGTTATACCCCGGCGACATCACTCGAACCCTCTGTTTGCAGCTAATTTGCCACATTGATGCATTCCGCGCGACAAGTAACTCGAAACGATATGTCCCGCCGCATCGTCGACGCTTCGTGGCGGCGGGTCGGCCACCCTCGTTCACAACCGACCGTGCGGTATGTGGAGAAGAGTGTTACGACCTGTCATCGGAGTGCCATCTTGCTGTCACCGACACGCCAAGGTTGACCGTTCACGCTGATACCCGGATCCGGCATTGGGCAATGCCTCTCGCCCGACACCACCCGGAGGTGCACGATGAACCCGCTGTCCGCCGAACCCGCCGAACGAAGGGCCCGCCCCGACGCCGAACCGAGCCGTAAGCCGTTGGGAGCCCGCGATGTTCGTGCGTGATCGGGCCCTGCTCGCGACGGGTGCCACCGCTCGGCCACTGCCCGAACAGCGCGAACTCGTCGCCGCCTTCGGCGACTGTCCGGGCGATCCGGCCACCGACCATCCACTCGTGAGCTGGGCCCGCGCGCTGGGCTCGCTGCATCGGACCCGCCGTGGCAACCCGCTCGCGGCCGCCGGAATCGATTGCCGCCGTGCCGAATTGGTCGCGGCGATCGATGCGTGGGTTGCCGCCCAGGTGCCACACCGCCGCTATACCGAGCACCTGCGGTCGGGTTCGCTCGGCGGCACCGTCGATCGGATGGCCGCCGCCCACGTGCACGCCAGCCACCTGCTGCATACCGCAGAAAAGGTGTCCGACGACCGAGTGCACGCGGCGTGGTATCGCCTGGCCCAGCTCGCCGACGAGTGGACCGATCTGATCATGGGCGCGGTGCCGGCGCGGACGCGAAAGGTCTAGTGTTCAGACGCAGAACACTAGGCGACGAACTCGGGCTGCGGCGCGAACTGCCGCTGGGACACCCAGCGCATGCCGCGGGTCAGCAGCGGCAGCATCAGCACCATCAGCAGCAGCCGCAGGCTCTGCACGCAGGTGATCAGCGGCAGGTTCGCGTCCATCGACTCGGCGGTGGCCAGCACCGCGTTGATGCCGCCGGGCGTGGTGGCCAGGTAGATGTCGGACAGCTCGAGGTCGACGAAGGTGGCCACCGCGAAAGCCAATCCGGCCACGATGGCCGACAGCGCGACGATGGTGACGGTCATGCCGGGGATCATCCGCGCCATCTCGGTGACCACGGTTTTGGTGAAGCGAGTGCCGACCTCGAAACCGATGAGCACGAACAGCAGATCCTTGAACAGGTTCGTGGGGGCGTACCCGTGACTGACGCCCAAGCCGGTCAGTACCGCGGTGAGCATCATCGGCCCGATCAACGCGGGACTCGGCAGGTGCAGCCGCCGGCCCAGCTTGGTGCCGATGATGCAGAGCATGATCGCGATCGAGAGCCCGGCCACCTGGTCACCGCGTCCGACGATCATCCAGCTCGGCAGGTCCGGGTTGGTGACGGCGCCGCCGAGGGTCACGTGCGCGGCGGTGAGACCGGTGGTGTTGTTGTTCAGCAGCGCGCCGAGCGCGGGCGCGCTCACCGCGACCAGGGCGACGCGCAGGTACTGCATGAACGCCACCTGGCGCGGATCGGCGTCCATATCGTCGGCGCAGGACACCACCGCGGCGGAGCCGCCGGCCAGCAGGCCGAGCGTCGCGGTCGGCAACTCCACGTGCGCGAGGCGGGCGAACACCACCGCGACGAGCAAGCTGATCACCAGCGTCGCGACCGTCACCGCGAGCACCGGGATCAGCGCCAACCCGATGCTGGACAGCAGCGAGATCTCCAGATAGCTGCCCATCAGCACGCCGAGCATGCCCTGGACACCGAGCGTGAGCCGGCGCGGAAGCGGGGTCGGCAACTTTCCGGTCAACGCCAGCGCGCCGCCGACGACAATGGCCAGGATCATCTGTGGCGCCGGAAAGTGCACCCGATCGAGAAGATGCGCTCCGGCAAGCACCGAGGCCAGCAGAGCTACCCATCCGATCACTTGCCTGCGCGTCATACCTAGTAATCCTTGCTGCCGCTAATGAACAATCCGTTACGGCTCCGTTATCGGGGTTGGCGGCGGTTGTGATCCGCGACGCAATTGCGCCATTCCCCATGTCAGAGCGGAGATTTCGGAGTCTCGCGCACAATTCGAAGAACATCAGGCAGTGCAGATTGACGAGCCGGCGAACTCATCGTTCACCACCACAAACGTACCTCGCACCCGCGGAGCACGCCGCTCGGCGAGGGGTCGCGTGTACTATTCGGCCGGAATCACCCCACCGCGGGAGCTCGGGCACGGCCGGGCTGAGAGGGCGGACCCCAGCGCTTCGCCGACCGCATGAACCTGTCCGGGTAATGCCGGCGTAGGAAGAGCGTTTCGGGCATGTCTGCATCGACCCTGCACAACTCCGAACGGCACGAAGCACCGTTCACCCTCGACGAGCCCGCCCCCAAGGTGCTGTCCTTCTGGGATCAGAGCGCATTCTGGGCAAACCTCGGCGTCAGCCTCATCGCCTTCTCCGGCGCGTACACCGTGCTCGCGCCGAATTCCGACGGCGCGGCTCAGATCTCCATCGCCGCGGGCATCCTCGCGATGATCGTCGGCACGGTCGTCGGCGGCGTCATGCTCGGCTTGGCCGCGGTGCCGGGCGCGCGCACCGGCAAACCCGCGATGGTGCTGCTGCGCGGGCTGTTCGGCGCGAAACTGAGCTACCTGCCGACCGTGCTGAACATCGCCCAGCTGATCGGCTGGGGCACTTTCGAATTGATCGTGATCGGTGACGCGGCCGACGAATTGTTCGGCGGCGGACCGCACTGGCTGTACGTGGTGGCGGCCGGCGTGCTCACCACCGCGCTGACCATCTGGCCGCTCGGTTCGGTCCGGATGCTGCGCCGGTTCGTCACGGTCGGCGTGGTGATCGCGCTGGTCTGGTTCTACATCCAGTTCTTCCGCAGCGGACTGCCCGATCTGACGGCCAACCCCGGTCCGCACGGCAGTGGTCCGTTCGGCGTCGACTGGAATCTCTTCTGGATCGCCACCGACGCGGCGCTGGCGGTCTCCATCTCCTGGGTGCCGGTGGCCGCCGACTACACCCGGCACGCGCGCAGTACCCGCAGCGCGTTCGGCGCGGCGAGCGGCGCGTACGCGCTCACCCAGATCGTCGCCTACATCCTCGGCCTGTTCGCACTGGCCCGCGCGACCGGCGACGGCCAGTACTCGCCGTTCCTCCAGGTAACACTGGGTGGCCTGTTCTTCTTCGTCTTCGTGCTGCGCGAGGCGGACCAGTCCTTCGCCAACGTGTACTCCACCGCCGTATCGATCCAGAACCTGTGGCCGCGCCTTGACCGGCGGGTGCTCTCGATCGGGCTCGGCGTGCTGATCACGGTGCTCGCGCTGCGCCTGAACATGGCCAACTACTTCGGCTTCCTCGGCCTGATCGGCTCGGTGTTCGTGCCGCTGCTCGGCGTGCTCGTCGCCGACTTCTTCCTGCGGGCCCGAGGTGAATGGAACACCGCCGCCGACGCCCCGCCGCGCTGGGGCATGGTCGTCGCCTGGCTCGCGGGACTCTCGGTCTACCAGCTGATCAACCCGGGTGATGCCGGGGTGTGGACCGATTTCTGGGTGCGCGTGCAGGAGCTGCTGCACTTCGGCAAGCAGGCGTGGATGAGCGCGTCGCTGCTGTCGTTCCTGGCCGCGGTGCTGGTCGCCTGGGTGTTCGGGCGGATCGCGGCCGCGCGCAGATCCGCCGCCTAGCCGGGCACGGCTGCCACGATGGAGGCATGGGCCAGATCCGGATCGGCACGTCGGGGTGGGTGTACCCGCCCTGGCGTGGTGTCTTCTATCCCAAAGGCGTGCCGCAGAAACGCGAGCTCGCGTACCTGTCGGAACGACTGAACAGCGTCGAGATCAACGGTTCTTTCTATGCGCTGCAACGCCCTTCGAGCTATCAGAACTGGGCGAGCCTGACGCCGGACGATTTCGTGTTCGCGGTGAAGGGCAGTCGGTTCATCACCCATATGAAACGGCTGCGCGACGGCGACGAGCTACTGGCGAACTTCCTCGCCTCCGGCGTGCTGGCCCTCGGCCCGAAGCTGGGGCCGATCCTGTGGCAGCTGCCGCCGAACTTCCAGTTCGATCCCGAGGTGCTCACGACCTTCTTCGCCCACCTGCCCCGATCCACCGCGCAGGCGGCCGCGATCGCGAAACGGCACGACCACCGGGTGGACCCGGCGCACACGAGCACCGACGCCGATCGCCCGCTCCGGCATGCGCTCGAGGTGCGGCACCCGAGCTTCTGCACACCGCGGTTCACCGAACTGCTGGCCGACCACGAGATCGCCGTGGTCGTCGCCGACGCCGCGGGTAAGTTCCCGTTGCTCGAGCAGGTCACCGCGGATTTCGTCTATATCCGCCTGCACGGCCACGACGAGCTCTACGTCAGCGGATACACCGACGCGGGCCTGGACATGTGGGCCGAGAAGATCCGCACCTGGTCCGCCGACCACGACGTCTACTGCTATTTCGACAACGATGCCAAGGTCATGGCACCGCGCGATGCGCTGGCGTTGCGGGCACGGCTGAGCTGACCGCACCCCTGCACCATTCGGGCAGGGGTGCGCGCACGACTACGCGTTGAGGAACCCGAGCAGGTCGTGCCGGGTGATGACGCCGACCGGCTTGCCCTCCTCGACGACCATCAGGGCGTCGGTGTCCGAAAGCGCCTTGGTCGCGGCCGAGATCGGCTCGCCGGCACCGATCAGCGGGAACGAGGCGCTCATGTGCTGGGCCACCGAATCCGTCAGGTGCGCACGGCCTTCGAACACCGCGGACAGCAGATCCCGCTCCGAGACACTGCCCGCGACCTCGCCCGCCATCACCGGCGGTTCCGCGCCGACCACGGGCATCTGCGAGACGCCGTACTCGCGCAGGATCTCGATGGCATCGCGCAGGGTTTCGGACGGGTGCGTGTGCACCAGGTCCGGCAGGGCGCCCGACTTGCCGCGCAGCACATCACCGACCAGCGGTTCGGCGGTGCTGCCGTCGAGCCGTTCGCGCAGGAAGCCGTAGGAGGCCATCCACTTGTCGTTGAAGATCTTCGACAGGTAACCGCGCCCGCCGTCGGGCAGCAGCACCACCACGACCGCGTCCGGATCCCGCCGGGCGACCTCGATCGCCGCGACCACGGCCATGCCGCACGAGCCGCCGACCAGCAGCCCTTCCTCGCGGGCCAGGCGGCGGGTCATGTCGAACGAGTCGGCGTCGGAGACCGCGATGATCTCGTCCGGGATGGCCGGATCGTAGGCCGAGGGCCAGA
This sequence comes from Nocardia vulneris, assembly GCF_001613425.1. GTDB lineage: Bacteria > Actinomycetota > Actinomycetes > Mycobacteriales > Mycobacteriaceae > Nocardia > Nocardia vulneris. The sequence goes on from NZ_BDCI01000021.1 coordinate 227,366, forward strand.
AGTCCTCGCCGACGCCTTCGACCAGGTAGGGCCGGCCGGTGCCACCGGAGTAGACCGAGCCCTCGGGATCGGCGCCGATGATCTTCACCTTGCCGCCCGACACCTCCTTGAGGTAGCGGCCGGTGCCGCTGATCGTGCCGCCGGTGCCGACGCCCGCGACGAAGTGGGTGACCTTGCCTTCGGTGTCGCGCCAGATCTCCGGACCGGTGGTCTCGTAGTGGCTTTCCGGGCCGCCCGGGTTGGAGTACTGGTCCGGCTTCCACGCCCCGTCGATCTCCTGGACCAGGCGATTCGAGACGCTGTAGTAGCTGGCCGGATCTTCCGGCGCCACCGCGGTCGGGCACACCACGACTTCGGCGCCGTACGCGCGCAGCACGTTGCGCTTGTCCTCGCTGACCTTGTCGGGGCAGACGAAGACGCAGTGGTAGCCGCGCTGCTGGGCGACCAGCGCCAAGCCGACGCCGGTGTTGCCGGAGGTGGGCTCGACGATGGTGCCACCGGGCCGCAGCTGTCCGGACTGCTCGGCGGCCTCGATCATCTTCACCGCGATCCGGTCCTTGGAGCTGCCGCCCGGATTCAGATATTCGATCTTGGCCGCGAGCAATCCCGCGGTCGGTTCGATGACAGAGTTCAACCGGACCAACGGCGTGTTGCCGATGAGGTCCACGACATGGTCGGCGATGCGCATGACCCCCATCGTTCCAGATGCCCGGAGTGTGAGTTCGCGCACGCCACGCGGAACCCCTACCGCGCGACAAACCGGGAAACCGGTACGCCCGCCTTTAGGATCCCCCACATGAGGCAGCCGAACATCGCCCGTGCCGGTGTCGTGCTGGCCGGAGCGGCACTCGCCGCACTGGTCGGACCCGGTGCACCAGCCAACGCAGTGACGACCGAGTTCCCGCAGGTGCCGACGCTCGCGCACGGCGGTCTCTGCTGGACCAGCATCCGCACCTGGGCCGACGTCGACCCGGCCTGGCCGGGCCGCGCCATCCTGAACATCCAGGCGCTGCCGCTGGCCGGCATCGGGTCCGGTGACTACCCGTTCGCCCCGGTCTGCGAGGTGCGCACCATGGTCGATTGGCGCAACACCACCACCGGCGCGGCGGGCCGGTACGAAGACATCGTGGTGACCAGCATGTACGGCAGCATCCAGTACGCGCTGTTCCAGGACACCGGCCCCGGCCGCATCGAGGTGACCGTCTCCACCGACGCCGCGAGCATCCCCGCGCGCGGCGTGTTCGACGTCCCCGCTCCCCCTGCCCCGCCTGCGTAGAGTCGGTATCTTTAACTTCTGTGAACGCACCACGGGTCGGCTGGCGCACCGCAGCGGTGACCGGTGCCGCGACCGTGCTGGCCGGTTCCGGCGCAGGCACCGCCTGGTGGGCCACCTATCGACTGCTGACCGCGCAGGCGGGGACCGCGCGCGGCGTGATCGGCCGCGACACCTCGAAACCGCCTGAGGCGGACGGCATCTACACCGCGGGCTGCCTGGCGCCGGAACCCTGGCGCGCGGGCAAACAGGCCGACCTGCACCTGATGATCTTCGGCGATTCCACCGCGGCCGGTGTCGGCTGCCGGGTCGCCGACGAGGTCCCCGGGGTGCGGCTGGCCCGCGGGCTCGCCCAGGCCACGCAGCGGCGAATCCGATTGAGCACCAAGGCGATCTCGGGCGCCACCTCCAAGGGCCTGTCCGGTCAGGTGGACGCGATGTTCGTGGCGGGCCCACCGCCGGACGCGGCGGTCATCCTCATCGGCGCCAACGACATCACCAAAAAGCACTCCGTCCGGGCCTCCGCGCGCCGGCTGGCCGCGGCGGTCGCCCGGCTGAGCCGCGCCGATGCCGTGGTGGTGGTCGGCACCTGCCCGAATCTCGGTACCGTGACCGCGATTCCGCAGCCGCTGCGCACGGTGGTGCACAACTGGAGTCTGCGCCTGGCCCGCGCGCAGACCGTGGCCACCACCGTCGCGGGCGGCGTCCCGGTACCGATGGGCTATCTGCTCGCACCGGAATTCCGGGCCCAACCCGAATTGCTGTTCGCCGAGGACGGTTTCCATCCGTCGGCGGCGGGCTACGAACTGGCCGCGGCACAGTTGCTTCCGGTCCTGCTCGAGGTGCTCGGCGAGCCGACCCCGGGTGCTCGGGCCCCGGGGCGCGACGTAGATTCGGTAAGAACCCGCGAGTAACAAAGCGGGCTCGCTCGTACCCTCCGACAAAGGAGTCCTCATGCCTGAGGCTGTCATCGTCTCGACTGCCCGTTCCCCGATCGGCCGGGCGGCCAAGGGATCGCTGGTCGACATGCGGCCCGACGACCTGACCACCCAGATCGTCCGCGCGGCACTCGACAAGGTGCCCGCTCTGGACCCCAACCAGATCGATGACCTGATTCTCGGCTGCGGTTCGCCGGGTGGCGAGTCCGGTTTCAACATCGCCCGCATCGTCGCCGTCCAGCTGGGTTACGACCTGGTGCCGGGCACCACCGTGCACCGCTACTGCGCGTCGTCGCTGCAGTCCACCCGGATGGCCTTCCACGCCATCAAGGCGGGCGAGGGTGACGTCTTCATCTCCGCGGGCGTCGAGACCGTGTCCCGGTACAAGAACGGTTCCGCCGACAGCTGGCCGAACACCCAGAACGAGCTGTTCGCCGAGGCGCAGGCGCGCACCGCGAAGACCGCCGAGGGCGGCGCGGGGGCGTGGCACGACCCGCGCCAGGACGGCCTGATCCCGGACGCCTACATCGCGATGGGCCAGACCGCCGAGAACGTCGCCAGCTTTACCGGTATCACCCGCGAGGAGCAGGACCGCTGGGGCGTGCGGTCGCAGAACCGGGCCGAGGAAGCGATCAAGAACGGCTTCTTCGAGCGCGAGATCACCCCGATCACGCTGCCCGACGGCACCGTGGTGTCGAAGGACGACGGCCCGCGCGCGGGCGTCACCTACGAGGCGGTCAGCCAGCTGAAGCCGGTCTTCCGCCCGGACGGCACGGTCACCGCCGGTAACTGCTGTCCGCTCAACGACGGCGCCGCCGCGCTGGTCATCATGAGCGACACCAAGGCCAAGGAGCTGGGCCTGACCCCGCTGGCCCGCATCGTCTCCACCGGCGTCTCCGGCCTCTCGCCCGAGATCATGGGTCTCGGCCCGATCGAGGCGTGCAAGCGCGCACTCGCCTTGGCGGGCAAGTCGATCGATGACATCGACCTCGTCGAGATCAACGAGGCGTTCGCGGTGCAGGTGCTCGGCTCGGCGCGCGAGCTGAAGATCGACGAGGACAAGCTGAACGTCTCCGGCGGCGCGATCGCGCTCGGCCACCCGTTCGGCATGACCGGCGCCCGCATCACCACCACGCTGCTCAACAACCTGCAGACCTACGACAAGCAGTTCGGTCTGGAGACCATGTGCGTCGGCGGCGGCCAGGGCATGGCGATGGTCATCGAGCGCCTGAGCTAGTCGAACGAAAAGACCCCCGGCCCAACGGACCGGGGGTCTTTTCTTTGTGTCCGGTTATCAGTCGCGCTGGAAGTAGCTCAGCAGCCGCAGGATCTCGACGTAGAGCCAGACCAGGGTGACGGTCAGGCCGAGGGCGACCCCCCAGGCGGCCTTCTCCGGCGCCTGGGCACGGATGAGCTGGTCGGCGGCGTCGAAGTCGAGCAGGAAGCTGAACGCCGCGATCGCGATGACGACCAGGCTGAAGACGATGGCGAGCGGGCCGCCGTCGCGCAGGCCGAGGCCGCCGGAGATGAAGAAGCTGGCGACCAGGTTGCCGAGCGCGAGCACCAGCACACCGATCATCGCGCCGACGATCATCCGAGTGAAGCGCGGGGTCACCCGGATCGCACCGGTCTTGTAGACCACCAGCATGCCCGCGAATACGCCGAAGGTGCCGAGCACCGCCTGCGCGATGAGCGCGCTACCGCCGACGCCGCCGAACTCGACGTTGGTGAACATGAACGACAGCGCACCGACGAACAGACCCTCGAACACCGCGTACGAGAGCACGAGGACCGGGTTGTCCATCTTGTTCGCGAACGACGCGATCAGCACCAGCACCAGGCCGATCAGCCCGCCGCCGATGACGAACAGCGGGGCCAGCGAGGTGTTCGCGTTGGTGAGGCCGTAGGAGACGATCGCCGACAGGGCGAGCACGCCCAGCGTGATGGCGGTCTTGGTGACCACGTCGTCGATGGTCATCGCGCGGGTGCCCGCGGGCGCCTGCTGATAGGGCTGCGGCTGCTGGTACTGCTGTCCGTATTGGTTACCGAACTGCTGGCCCAGCTGTCCCGCGCCGGCGACGCCCGACCCGAAGTTGGCGTAGCCACCGCCCTCTTGCCGAGGCAGGTTTCTGAAAACCGGATTGCTCGTGGTACGCACGTGCGTCCCTTTCTGGTCGTTGCCGCTGTTCGCCGAGCTTTCGCTCGATCATCCAACTGCTTGGTCCAACGTTCACTGCCCAGTTCTAGTTCCCGGAAGCGTTTTCCCGGGAACAGCGCCTAGGCGGACAATTCGGACTCTACCGTTGCTGCGCGTCGTGTAAACCACGCACGGACCGAGTGACCGTGAATTTGCGGTTGCGACCGATCACATCGGTGTGGCCGACCATCCGCTCGATCACCCCGCGGTAGTTCAGATGGGAGTTGAACACCGTCCACAGCTCGCCGCCGGGCCGCAGCACACGACCGGTCTCGGCGAACATCTTGATCGCCGATCCGGTGTGCACGGCCGCGCCGACGTGGAACGGCGGATTGCACAGCACGAGGTCCGCACTGTTGGCGGCGGCCGAGGACATGGCGTCGTCACGCACCACGGTCACCCGGTCGGCGACCTCGTTGACGGCCACCGTCGCCCGGGCCGAGGCCACCGCCGCGGCCGATTGATCGGTGCCGACCACCCTGATGCCGGGACGCGCCTTCGCCAGCGCGACGGCCAGTATCCCGGTGCCGCACCCCAGGTCGATCGCCTCGCGGGCATCGGGTTTCATCCATTTCAGGTGCTGCAGCAGGAATCGCGTGCCGATGTCCAGGCGCGCGCCGGAGAAGGCCGCACCGTGCGCCACCACGTCGATGTCGAGGTCGTCGAGCCGGTCGCGCACCGGAAACGGCGGGCTGCCCACCGGTTTCGGCCCCGTGACCAGCAGCGTCCGCGACTTCTGCCGGCCCCGGCTGGCCCGCACCTCGGAAAACGTCTGGGCCAGAACATCGTTCATCGATTTGGTCAGGTACTTGTCCCGCCCGCCCGCGAAGACCACCACCTCCGGGTCGGCGTAGCGCGCGATGGCGTCGGCGACCTCGGCCAGCCCGGCCAGCGCCCGCGGCAGTCGCAGCAGGACCACGCGCACACCGTCGAGCAGCCCGGCGCCGAGCGGGTGCACGGTGTAGCGGTCGGCGAATCCCAGGGCACGGGCGTTGTTGGCCAGCGCCAGTTCGCCGGTGAGCAGATCCTGATGCACCCGGACCTCGCGCAGGTCGTGTGCCGCGATGGCGCCGATGGTCAGCGCGCCGTACGCGTCACCGAGGATAGCTATCTTTCCGCTATCATCAGTGGTCAGCGCCTCGGCGGCGACATCGAGGATCAGCCGATCGGCGGCATCCACGGCGTAGAGGTTTAGTGCCTCCACATCCGGATACCGCCGCAGCCGGCTGAGTACCTCCTCGACATCTGTCACGCCTCAAGTGTGCTAGATCGTTGCCCTGACGTCACATCGGCCCCCGGCAATTCGCCGCTTCCGCGCGGCGTGGCGTCCTGCGCGTCGAGCGAAATGCCCAGCAGCGCAGCTTATTCAGCTCAGTTGACCCCTACCTTGCCGCCGATAGGGGTTACCGCGTGCCACACCCCACCGACACCTTGCCCGAGCAGATCGCCGGGTTTCGCGTCGGCGGCGAAGAAGTAGACCGGCCACCCCGCGATCGTGACTTGGCATGCGCCATCAGCACGTTCGACGAAACCGACGAGTTGCGGATCCACGCCTGTGACGTATACCGCTCGGCCACGCTGGGCGAGCACCGGCGGCCATTTCGCGGCGCAGTCACCCGCACAGTTCGAGGCCGGCGGGCGCGCGGTGTCCTTGTCGAATCGGTACACCGCACGCCCGGTAGCCGTAACATGCTGTCCGACAGCAGCATTGTCGGCGACCGCGAGCTGTACGGCATTCGCGCCGGTCGGGGCGGTGCCACGGTAGATCTGCAACCAGTCCTGCGTCTTGGCAGGTGACTCGGGCTGCACCGGCGCCGCGGGCGCCTGTGCGGTGGCCGACACGGCCACGGGTGGTGCTGCGGCGGGCGCTGGTCGCTCCGCCGCGGGGCTGTCGCACGCACTCAGCAAACCGACGAGAAGCACCGAGGCAGCGGCGAATGGCCCGGCTACCGGCTGGAAGCGCTTGATCGACAACATTTTTCGTACCCTCCGCAACGCTCGGCAGGGCGCGGTACGCGCCCGGTCATCGACAACAACGAGGCAGGCCGAGCGCCGGTTCAGCGATCCGGCCGGCCGATGGCAAACATCGAGAAACCCGCAAATCCCGCGCATCGCCGCGGTCAGCGTTTACCATCAGCCACATGCGTAACAGGACGGTGTGCACGGTCGTCGCGATGGCCGCGCTGCTCGCGGGCTGCGGCAGCGACGACGGATCCACCGCGAGCACCCCTGCCGCGAGCTCCTCGACCACCACCGGCACCCTCGCCGAGGCGCCGCCGGTCACCCGCGACGCGCTACCCAAGCGCGGCACCGCTTCCGGCGACGCGGGCCTCACGGTGACCAATATCCGGATCGGGCACCAGCCCGGCTTCGACCGGGTGGTCTACGACCTCGGCGGCACGGGCACGCCGGGCTGGATCGTGCAGTACACCGACCGGGCCGTGCAGGACGGCAGCGGCAAGCCGGTCGACGTGGCCGGCTCCGCCATTCTCGAGGTGCAGATCCTCGGTTCGGCGTATCCGTTCGACAGCGCGGTCACGCCGTACGCGGGCCCCGATCCGGCGCGCGACCCGAGCGCTCCCGGTGTCGCGGGCGTCTACCGGACCCTCGTGTTCGAGGGGACCACGCAGTCGTTCATCGGCGTCGAGGCCGACCGGCCCGGATTCTCCGTCAGCACGCTGAACAATCCGACGCGCCTGGTCATCGACATCGCCACCCCGAAGCAGTAGGTACCGCCTGGGGGTATCACCAAGGGGCGTGCGGGCCGTCATTACACTGGCCGCGTGGTCGAACTGCGCCTATCGCTCCCCGCACCCGGGCTCGCCCGGGCGCTGCGTGCGCTGGTGCTTCTGGCCGGGATCGTCGCCATGCACACGGTGGTTTTCGCCCTGCCCGCCCATGGACATGCCCAGTCCACGGACCACACCGCGCGCGCTGTCCCGGCGGCCGCGATGCCCGATAGCGAGCACGCGATAAGCCCGGTCGTCGCGTCCGCGCAGACCGGGTCGAGCGACCACACCCGCTCGGGCCGCGCCACGCTCCCGCCGACCGGACGTGGCGACGCGGTAACAGCAGGACCGGTCCGCAACGAGCCCGACGGCGAGCACGGCGCGCGCGGACCGGACTGCGGGGGCGCGGGCTGCTCCGGCACCCACGGCGCGATGCACGGCTGCGTGTTCGTCCTGGCCGCCGTCGCACTGCTGCTGGCCCTGGTCGTGCTCTACCGCCTGGCCGTCGGCCGGTCGGGCACCGCCGCCGCTCCGCTACGCCACCGGCGGCCCCGGCGCGAACGCGCACCACCCTGGACCGTGCTCTCCCTCGCCGAATTGTCGATTCTGCGGATCTGACAGACACCCGGCGACCGCGCGAACGGTCGTCGCTTCGTCGTGCCCGAAACCCAGTCATTCGCAATACGCAAGGAGCACAACCATGTTCACCAGCCGTACCCGGATCACGACCGCCGTCGCCGCGGTCACCACCGTCGCCGCCCTGTTCGCCGCGGGCTGCGGCGACGACGACTCGACCACCATGCCCGGCATGGATCACGGCAGTTCGAGTACCGCCGCGTCGTCGAGCGCGCCCGCGGCCCGCACCGACTTCAACGACGCCGATGTCACCTTCCTGCAGATGATGTATCCGCATCACGCACAGGCGGTGGAGATGGCGCAGCTGGTGCCGAGCCGCAGCCGGAATCCGCAGTTGCAGGCGCTCGCCACCGGCGTCGAGCAGGCGCAGGCACCGGAGATGCAGCAGATCACGACGCTGCTGCAGAGTTTCGGCAAGCCCGCACCGGGGACCGGCGGACACGCCGGGCACAACATGCCGGGCATCATGACCCCCGAGCAGATGAGCGCCCTGCAGGCCGCGTCCGGCCCCGACTTCGACCGGCAGTGGCTGACCATGATGATCGAGCATCACACCGGCGCGATCGCCATGGCCGAGACCGAACTCGCCGACGGCACGAACGGTGACGCGAAGGCGCTGGCCCGCAGCATCATCGATGCCCAGCGTGCGGAGATCGACACCATGCGCGGC
>NZ_BDCI01000022.1 GCF_001613425.1 Nocardia vulneris
GCTCGGCCCGTAGGTATCGATTGCTCATCTATCCAGGTCTGTGCAGGTGACGACCCCGCCCGTCACGACGTACGGTCGAAAGGTCCGGCAGCGGGCAGCACCGGCCCGGCCGGATCTGTCGAGGGAAGGGGCCGACATGCACGGACTCGAACGGACCGGACTGCTCGCCGCGGGCGCGGCGACCGCGGCGGGCGTATTGATCATCGGCGCCTGTTCGCAGCAGGTCTCCGGCACTGCCGAGGTGAACCGCACCGATCTGGCCGCGTACACCTCGGAGGTCACGGCCTCCTCGATCGCGGCGTCCTCGGCCCGCGCGGCCGCCATCGAACGCGCGACCGGGTCGGCCTGTGATGCCTTCCTGGCCGCCAACGGTCGTTCGGTCCAGGCCTTCAACGATTACATCGGGCTGACCAACGACCGCGGCCGTAACGATCCGGAGGCGAACGGCAAGGCCGATATCGCCGTCACCGCGCTGCACGACGGCGCGCGGTCGGTCGACCAGAAGGTGACCAAGGAAGTGCCGTCGAACATCGCGGACGTGCTGCACGCCTACCGCGACGACACCAACGCCCTCGCCGACACCCTGGCCCGGCGCGCGGACACGGACACGCTCAACGCCAGCATCGACAAGTTCAACGCCACCAAGGACACCGCGCTCGCGGCCTGCGCGGGCCACGGCACCCGGTAGCGCTACGCGGCGCGTTCGAAGAACTTCTCCAGCAGCGCGTTGAACGGCTCGCCGGTGTCCGGCACCAGATGGCCCATGCCCGGACAGACCGCGCGCTCGGCGCCGGTCTGTTCCGCGATCGCGTCGCAGACCGCCTCGAACGCCGCCGAGTGCCCGCCGGACACCGCCAGGATCGGGAAATCCGCGTCACGCAGTACGTCCAGCGGCGGCGCCGCCTCGTCGGGCGGGCGCGCACCCTGCAACTGCCGCATCCCGGCCACCAGGACCGGCGGGATCGACGCGCCAGGCAGGGCGGGCACACCGACGACCTCGAAGAACTGCCGCAACGCGAGCTCGGGCGCGCGGTCGACCCGTTCGATCAGCTCGCGGGTGGCCGCGCTCATCGCGTCGACCTCCGGGTTCCCGCGGGCGACGCCGTAGAGCGGCGGTTCGACGACGGTCAGCGACCGGACATTCTCGGGTCGTTGCGCGGCGGCGTACATCGCGACGATCCCGCCGTAGGACAGCCCGACGAGATGCACCGGCCGGTCGAGCAGCTGGGCCGCGAGCAATCGGGCTTCCGGCTCGAAATCCTGCCTGGCATAAGGTGTTTCACCATGGCCGGGGCGGTCCGGGGCGAGCAGGGTCCAGCGGCTGGTCAACGGGCGCTGGGCGCGCCAGGTTTCGCGACCGCCGAGAATACTGCCGTGCACCAGGACCACCGGCGGCCCGTCGCCCCAGCGGTGCACGTGCAGCCGGATATCGGAATTCGGTGCGTTCATCGTCGACCTCCTGGGCTGACTGTATCGATCGTCACCGCGGTGTGGGCGGCAGGCATTTGGTCCGGTTGACCTCGGCCAGGTGCAGGCTCGCCCGGGCGAGGTCGGGCCCGACCGATTCGATGGTGGCCTCCCCCTTGGCGATGGCCCGGTAGCTCGCACCGATCGTGCCCAGGTCGCCGGCCGCTTCGGCGGGCGCGATCGCCTTCAACTGATCGAATTGGTCGGCGGCCCTGGCGTATTCTTCCGGCTTGATCTCCGCCTTCGTGCTCAGCTCCCGGGTGCTGCGCGACAGTTCCACCGTCGCCTGGCAGTAGTCGCCGGGCAGCGCATTCGCGGATGCCGCTGCGGCGCTGGTGGTTCCGGCGACCGTGCCGGGGCTCGCGGCGGTACCGCGGTCGGCGGAGCAACCCGCGCCGGTCAGGACGAGTGCGGCCAGTGCGAGGGGGCAGAGTATGCGGCGGTTCATGGACGGTTCCTCCGGGAGTGGACAGCGGATGCTGTCACCGATACTTCGGGCCGGACGTCTCACCGACCTTTCACTCGCATCTCAGCAGATGCACCCACGCGCCTCAGCACCGGTCGAGCAGCTGTCGCAGCACCGCCGCGAGGCGTTCGGCCGGTCGCGCCACCATTTCCCTGCTGCGCCAGGCGATGACCTGGTCGGGACGGACGAGAACCGCGCCCGTCGCGTCGATACCCACCCGCGACGGCCACTCCGGCACTTCGATCACGATGGCCGACAACGGGATTCCCAGACTTTCCGCCGCCTCTTCGGCTGCCTGCACCCAAGCCACACCGTCGGCACCGGCGAGCAGCACGAAGTTCGCGCCGACGAGGTCCAGCGTCGAGCGCTGTGCGCCGATCCAGAGATGCGGGAGCCGCGAACCCGGGGTGCCGTCCAGCACCAGCGCCACGTCCTCGGTGTCCGGCAAGCGCGGATCGGGGTCGATCACGGCCGCCGAAGCGTAGCGGTAACCGAGTTGCACCACCGGCGCGGCGGCCATGCCGACGGCGGTCCGCGCCGGTCCGGCCGTGGAGCTGGTATCCCAGTGCAATCGCGGGTGGGCCACCCGCAGCAGCGCCTGCGTCAAGGTGTCGGACGCGACCGATCGACGCTCGATCGCGTAGGTCGCCAACAGGCCGGGTCCGGCTTGCCCGCGCAGCACCGCGGCCAGCTTCCATGCGAGATTGTGCGCGTCGGCCGCGCCGGTGTTCAGCCCGAACGCGCCCTGCGGCGGCACCGCGTGCGCCGCATCGCCGACGAGGAAGACCCGGTCCACTTGGAACTCGTCGGCGAGTAGACCCCGTGCACGCCAAGGCAACCGGCTCAGAATCACGAGTTCCAGCGCCGGGTCACCCACGGCCGTGCGGATCAGCGCCCGGCAGTGTTCCGCGGTGAAGTCTTCGGCCGACTGACCGTCCTCCGGGCGGTAATCGGTATGGAAGATCCAGTCTTTCGCGCCGTCCACCGTGACGAACATGCCCGGCGCCGGACCGGTGACATCACAGGTGGTGAAGTGCCGTCCTCGCGTGTAAGGGCTCAAATCGGCCCGGAAGAGCATGCTCATCTTCGGATTACCCAGGGCGCCTGGGCCGGTCGTGCCGATGCCGAGCGCTGCGCGGATGCCGCTGCGGACGCCGTCGGCGGCGATCAGGTACTCGGCCCGGACGGTCGTGCCGTCGTCCAACTGCGCGGTGACACCGGACGCATCCTGTTCGATCGACTCCGTCCGGGTCGAATACCGCAGGGTGGCACCGTATTCCGCCGCGGCGGGGGCGAGCACCGAGTCCAGCCGGTCCTGCGCGCAGATGCCGCGAATCATCGCCGGGCCGATCTGGCCGGGGCCCCACCCGATCCAGGTGGGCGGGGCAGCCGGGCCGTCCGGCAGGTGCACCTCGGCGAGCGTCGGGCCGGAGAGCTTGCCGAGGCTACCCTCCGACATGTCCACCGCGAGCGCGTCGACCGCATCGGCGAGCCCGGCCTGACGCAGGAATTCCATGGTGCGCGGGCCGAGCCCGGTGGCCCGGGGATGGATCGAAAGTTCCGCCGCCTGCTCGACCACGAGAGGCGCGATGCCACACTGCGCCAGGAAAACCGCAGCGAGCAGCCCGACCGACCCACCACCCACGATCAGCACAGGAACTCTCGTGTCGGACATCCGCACTCCTTCTGGCTACATCGTTCTCATTATGGCTACACTGTAGCCATAGCTTCTGGCGGATCGCAACGAAGGGAAACGATGACGCACTCGCAGCAGCCGGCCGCGCTGGTCTGGACCAAGGAGCAGCGCGCCCCCAGCCGCCGCGCCCCCAGCGTGGACCGCATCGTGCGCACCGCCGTCGAACTCGCCGACCGCGAGGGCCTCGACGCGGTGTCCATGCGCCGGGTCGCCGCCGCGCTCGCCTCCGGCACCGCGTCGCTGTACCGCTATGTGGCCGGGCGCGACGATCTGCTCGACCTGATGATCGACGCGGTGCACGGCGCGGCACCGGTGCCCGCGCTCACCGGCGACTGGCGCACCGACCTGCGCGCCGTGGCCGAGCACACCCGCGCGACCCTGATCCGGCATCCGTGGCTCGGCACCGAACTCACCGGCAGGCCCGCGCTCGGCGCGAATTCGCTACGCCTGCACGACCTCGCGCTCACGGCGGCCGGATCGTTCACCCGCGACATCACCCTCGCGGCGGCCATCGTCGACACCGTCCAGGCCTACGTCTCCGGTGCCGTGGCCCAGCAGTTGGCGGAGGAAAAAGCCCAGCGCCGAACGGGACTCACCGAGGACCAGTGGCAGCAGTCGGTCGCACCCTACATTCGCGGTGTTCTCGACAGCGGCGACTACCCCGAGTTCGCCAGGCGGGTGCGCGAAGCCACCGATCCCGATGCGGCGCAGCGCTTCACGTTCGGACTGGACTGCGTGCTCGACGGGATCGCCGCCCGTCGACCGGATCAGTTGTAGGACCTGCCGACTCCGTCGAGCAGCCGCTCCAACGTGTCGAAGGTGGGCGTGGTGATCACATCGGCCAGGTCCGGCGCGACCCGCACATTGTGCTCCGCGGCTACCGCGGCGAACTGGTCGGCAGCACCGGTGCGGAAGCCGTGTTCGGCGGCCAGCCGCTGCAATTCGGGGTCGGTGGCCAGCAGGCGCCCGATCCGGTCGCCCGGCTCGCCGAACGGCACCAGCGTGTGCCGGGACAGGATGGTCGGCGTCGGGTACAGCATCGTCATCTCGGGCTTCAGCAGCCCGCGCACCGCGGCGTCGACGAACTGCGCCTCATACATCCAGACCAGCGGCGTCGGCCCCATCCCGGTCGCGAGATAGGTCTCGAACGGCCCCTCGCTACTGCTCTGGGTGTACCCCTGGCCGACGAAAAGCCTTGCCACCGTAGGCAAGATGTTCTCCTCGGCGGAGCTGCCCTGCACGATGGTGTTGTTGTTCGCGACGTAGCCCGCGATGGCGAGGTACATCGCGGCCGAGTTGGAGCTGCGCGGGTCGGTGGTGGAGATGAGCACGTTCTTGCTCGTGGGGTAGACGTCGTTTGCCGTGAGCTGATCCCACCGCGTGTTGTTGCCGACCATCCGCAGGTAGGGGCCCATGTCGAAGGTCGGCACCGGGCCCTGATGCACCACACCGGATTTGGCCAGCAGCTCGGCGATCGGCGTGAACGTCGCGATGGCCAGCGGGGAGGAGAACGGGATGTACTTCGTACTCACATTGCGCTGCCGCTGGATTCGCTCGGCGGCCTGCTCGCTGGACGGAAAGGCGAAGTCGTACTTCGCCAGATCCACCGACGTTGCGATCTGGCGCGACCCCGCCGAATCCACCGCTGCCCGCAGACCGTGGCGCGCGAGCACGTCGACCACCTTCGGGTCCTGGAAGAACGACATCTTCTCCGAGCCGACCACGCCGCGCACAACCGCGAGCGGGGCCACCGGCGCGGCGGTCGTCGACGGCGAGTTCGGCTGCCGCACCGCCGATGCCACGGCGACGACGGTCACCACGACCAGCGCGGCCACCACCGCGCCGACCACGGCAGGCACGAAACGTTTACTCGCCGACCATGGTTCACGCAGGTCGTCGGATTCCACGGCGGCGGTCGACACGGCGCGGTGCGCGGCAGTTCCCTTGCGTCCCTTGCGCATCTTCACTTTTCCCGCCGACGCGGCCGGTGTCGGCGGGACCGTCTCGGGCGCGAGCTGCCGGCGCGCGAACCGCTCGACCAGAATCGGCACGAACTGGCGCACCGGATGTCCGTCGAACCGCCTGCGCCCCGCCCCGACCACGGCTTCGATGTGTTCGGCCGAGTATGTGCCACCGAAGTTTTCGACCAACCGCTCCGTCATCTGACGGATCGCCTGTTCCTCCCGAACAGTGTCGGCAACCACCACAAATCTCCTCGGCCCGTCCATCGGATCACGTCTCGCGACGGCCCGCCCGGTCTGTCGCGCCGGCCAACCCTAGCCGCAACCGAGGCAGGGAAAAGGCGGCCGAATGGGCCTGCCCGCAGAAATTCAGGACAACCTCGCCGGGCCGCCATCCTCCGTTGCACTCGCGTTTGCCGAGTCGGCCCGCGCGCGCGGACGCGCCGAACGGCTATCGTCGGCAGCAGTCGCGGAACAAGGAGATGCTCATGGGTCGGACCGCAGTTGTCACCGGTGCTTCGTCCGGAATCGGGAAGGCGACCGCCGCGGCGTTGGTGACGCGCGGCTATCGCGTGATCGGGACCAGCCGCAAACCCGAGGGGATCGAGCCCGACGCGCAGGTGCCGGGCGTGGAGTACCGCGCGCTCGACCTGACCGACAACGCCTCGATCGAGGCGTTCGTCGCGGGGCTCGGCGAGATCGACGTGCTGGTCAACAATGCGGGCGAGAGCCAGGCGGGGCCACTGGCCGAGCTGCCGGCGGACGCGGTGGAGCGACTGTTCCGGCTGAACGTGCTCGGGCCGGTCGCCCTCACCCAGGCCGTGCTGCCCGGCATGCGCGAGCGCCGCTACGGCCGGGTGGTGATGGTCGGTTCGATGATCGCCAGCTTCCCGATGCCGTACCGCTCGTCCTACGGCGCGACCAAAGCGGCGCTGAAGGGCTTCGCGGTGGCGGCGCGCTTCGAAGAATCGCCGTTCGGCGTGTGGCTCACCACCGTCGAGCCGGGACAGATCAACACCGGACTGCGCGAGCGGCGGACCAAATACCTCGACGAGGGGTCGCCGCACACCGCCGACTTCACCCGTTTCATCGCGAAACTCGATGAGGCGCAAGGTAAGGGGATCACCGCGGACAAGGTGGCGGACACCATTGTGCGGGCGATCGAAGCCGACCGCCCGCAACCGCTCTACGCCGTCGGTAGCAACGCGCCCATCATGTTCGGGGTACGGCGACTGCTGCCGCGCACGGTGCTGGAGCGACTGATCGCCCGGGTGCACGGCCTGTCGCGGTAGCCCGGCGCGCTCAGCCCGCCAGCTGCGCCTGCCACATCCAATGCAGCTGCTCCAGCCGGGCGGCGAAGCCGATGAACAGATCCTGGGTCACCGGGTCGGCCGTCTCCGTCGTCGCGATCCGCTCGCGCAGCCGGCTGATCACCGCCGCGAGGTTCGCCACGACCTGGCTGATGACCTCGGTGTCCTGCTGCCAGCCGTCGGGGAAGCCCGCCGCGCCCGACTCCTTGGCGACGGTCTCGGCCCGGCCGTCCGGGCTGACGCCGATCGCGGTGGCCCGCTCGGCCGCCGCGTCGGTGAAGTCGCGCGCCGCCGTCACCAATTCGTCCAGCGCCAGGTGCACCGACCGGAAGTTCCGCCCGACCACGTTCCAGTGCGCCTGCTTCGCGATCAGGGACAGATCGATCAGGTCGACCACCGTGGCGCGCAGCGTCTCCCCCGTGATCTTCTGCTGTTCCGGGTCGAGGGTGCTGGTGATGGGCTGAGTCATCGTTCACGCCTTTCTTGTCGGAGCCATGTCACCGACTGCCTACCCCGATCCGCGGCGCTGAATCCCCCGCTCACCAGTGACGCGCGCCATGTGACTCGAGTCGCGCGGCGTGCTCGGCGAGGATCCCGGCCGCGCCGGCCGGTGGCGTCTGTTTGCGCCAGATCGCCCGGAACTTCCTGCTCAGCACCACCGGTCCGGCCACGCACACCTCGACGAGGGCACCGCTGGCGAGGTCGCCCGCCGCGATCAACCGGCTCAGCACCGCGGGCGCGACAGCCGAGCGCGCGGCGGCACAGATGGCAACCGCCGACCCCAGTTCCGCCGCGGGCCGGGCAGGCTGACATTCCGCCCCGAGGATCTCCCACACCGTGTCCCTGGTGCCCGAGCCCTGCTCGCGCCACAGCAGCGGCGTCGTCGCCAGCTCGCGCAGCGTCACCGGTTTCCGGCGGCGCGCCCACGGGTGCGACTGCCCCACGACGACCACCAGTTCGTCCGCGCCGAGCACCCGGCTGCTCAGGCCGGGCGGCGGATGCGGCCCCTCCACGAACCCGATATCGGCGACCCCGTCACGAACCAGCGCCTCGACGTGCCTGGTGTTGTCCACCTCCAGCGATACCGCCACCTCTGGGCAGCTGGCACGTAACGCGTTGAGCCACTGCGGAATGCGATGATCCGCGATGGTCTTCGAGGCGGCGACCCGCAAATGCGGCACCTCCGCCGCATGCAGCGCCGCGACCCCGGCGTTGAAGGACCGCGCGGCCTCCAGCACCAGCCGAGCATGCGCCACCACCGAGCGCCCGGCCTCGGTCAGCTCCGACCCGGTGGGGCCGCGATCCAGCAGCCGCAACCGCAACCGCCGCTCCAACGCGCTGACCCGCATACTCGCCGCGGGCTGACTGATCCCGTGCTGGCGCGCCGCGGCCCCCAGACTGCCCAGTTCCGCCACGGACACCAGTAGGTCGAGCACGTCCAACTCTGGTGTCCCCGGCGGTAGCCTCATAACCATCGATTATGTGTGACGACGACCACTCCGACATCCCCACAACCGCCCACACCCCCATCAGCCGCACTTATCAGCTCCGGTTATGAGGTAGTGCCGGATCGGTGGGTACTGCGAATTCCCGGACGGATCGAATGTTGTAGGGGTGACGCGCTTTAGACGGTTCGGGCCGGGTTTGCTGCTGGCGGCGGGGATAGCGACGGTGGCCACCGTGCTCGGCCGACTGGTGCCGGTGATCGGTGCTCCGGTGCTCGCGCTGGTCATCGGCGCGCTGGTCAGCGCCGCCGGCCGGGGGGCCGTTTCGGATACGGGCCGGTTCGGAGCAGGCTTGATCGCGACCAGGAAGCGCCTGCTCGGGGCCGCGATCGTGCTACTGGGCCTGGGGCTGCCGGTCGGATCGGTGCTGACGGTCGGGCGGGACACCGCAGTGGTCCTGATCGGCACCCTGGTGGTGGGTGCCGTTGCGGCCGCCGTCATCGGGAGAATGCTTGCGCTGGAACGGGAATCGGCGACGCTGGTGGCGGTCGGCACGACGATCTGCGGCGCTTCGGCGATCGCGGCGGCGACGGCGGTGCTGAAACCGGACCGGGACCGGGTGGCGTACGCGCTCGGCACCATCTTCGTCTTCAATGTCGTTGCCGTGCTGGCCTATCCGCCGCTGGGACGCTTGCTTGGCCTGTCCCAGGAAGCGTTCGGCCTGTGGGCGGGCACCGCGATCAACGACACCTCGTCGGTGCTGGCGGCCGGGGTGATGTTCGGTCCCGCCGCCGCGCACTTCGCGGTGATCGTGAAGCTCGTCCGCAGCCTGATGATCGTGCCGATGTGCCTGGGGTTGTATTTCACCAAGCGCCGCACCGATGCGGATGCGAGCGCCAAAAGCACCATCCTGCACTCCTTTCCACTGTTCGTGGTGCTGTTCCTCGTCGCCTCCGTGGTCGCCGGACTCGGCGTGCTGCCCGGCGCGGCGGCTCCGGCGCTCGCCCACCTCAGCGCATGGCTGATCGCCGCGGTCCTCGCCGCGATCGGCACCTCGCTCACCTGGCGGCAGCTGCGCAGCGCCGGAACACGTCCGCTGCTGTTCGGCGGACTGCTCGCGGTGATCCTCGGCGTCTCCAGTCTCGCCCTGCAACTCGCCACCGGATGGTGGTGAGTGTGTTACTGGACAAAGCATTCCGGCGCGAGGCGCCGACACGCGACGAGGCGCGACGAGGCGCGACGAGGCGCGACGAGGCGCGACGATCAGGCAATGCCCGGCGCGCGCCACGATCTGGTCGCGATCCGCCGTCGCGGGGCGGGCACGGACCTTCCGGCGAACGCCTAGTTCGTCTGCCGATCACCCACGGCGGCACCGCTTTCGGCCAGTCGATCGGCCTCGTCGAGATGATCGCGCAAGCCGAGGTATTCCCAGCGCTGCAAGGCCAGCGGCACGTTCCCTTCACGCCACAGCCTGTCGTGGAAGGCCTTCAGCTCGAATTCGCCGCCCAGCTCGCGCACCGCGGTGCTGAGCAGATCCTGGATCTGCAATTTGCCGATCTGGTAGCTGAGCGCCTGGCCGGGGAATCCGGCGAAGAACACGGCTTCCTCCCACGCGGTCTCGCGGTCCACCGGCACATCGATCGCGAGCCGGTCGGCCGTCTCTTCGATGGACAGCTCACCCAGCGCCAGGGCGATATCCACTTCGACCCGTAACGCCCGCAGCCGCATGGCATTCGCCACGAAGATCGCGCTGGCCGGCGCCTCGTCGAACAGTCCGGCCTGCCACATCAGTTCTTCGTAATAGAACGCGATGCCCTCGTTGGGCACCGAGTCGTAGAACCAGCGCCGGGCCGGATTGTCGTGCCGCCAGCCGAACGCGACCTGCTGCGCGTGCACCCCCTCGTGCACGATCGCGGTGCGGGCGTCGAAGGCCGCGGCCTGATCGAAGTAGGGCAGATCCGGTGTCGGGTCGGGGACGTAGCGCAGGGCGTCCTCGTCCCGGCGCGACGGCCCGGTCAGGTCGTCGGTGACGCCGAGCCAGGTGAGCGGGGCGAGATACGGCGGCAGCGGGGCGAATCGGTAGTGCCGCAACGATTCCGGCTGACCGAGCAGGCCCAGTCCGTCCGCGAACTCGCGCACCGCCAGTTCGTCCTTGTGCTGCCGTTCGACGTGCTCGTGCGCGTCGGCGGGCAGCGGCGGGCTCGGCGCATCCCGGTAGCGGGTGCGCAGCGCCGTCTCGGTCGCGACCGCCCGGTGCCATTCCTGGCGACCCATCGCCCGCAACTGCTGCGCGGAATACGGCAGCAGCGCCACATTGTGCAGGTAGTACGCCAGCGCCTCCGGCCCGACCGGCTCGGTCTCGCCCAGCTCGGGCAGCCGCTCCGCCAGCCAATCACGATAGGCCGCAACGGCATCGGCGGCGACGCGGGTCGCGGCGGGCAGTTCGGCGGCGTACTCGGCGGGCAGGAACGGGATCAGCGCGGTCAGCGCCGCTTCGAGCGAACCGGCCGACTCGTCGAGCAGGCGCACCGCGCTGCGGGCGAAGGGTGCGCTCGCGTGCGCGGCGAGATTCGCCCTGGCCTGTTCGAGCACCAGCGGCACGTGCCGCAGCAACGCGCTGATCGAAGCGGCCCGCGCGCCGTCGAACGGCGGCGGCGCCAGCAAGGCCGCATAGACGGCGCCGAGACTCTGTTGCACGTAGAAACCGGGATTGCGTTCCCAGCCGCGGATCAGATCCAGCTCCCAGTGCACCTTCGCCAGTGCCGAACCGAGCAGCCTGCCGTCGACCTGCACCGCGACCGGCTCGTCGGACAGGTCGAGCGCGGCATGCCTGCGGGCGAACTCGGCGAGCACCGTCCGGCGGTCCGCGATGGCCGCCGCGGACCAGTCGGGCAACCAGCCCGCGGGACGTTCCACCCGGGGCAGGTCGTCGCTCGAATCGGGCGCCGTCGCGGTCCGCCAGTTCCAGAACTCCTCGGCAAGCTTCGCTAGACCCATATCCGCACAATACAATTCGGCTCCGACAGGTGGCGCCGAAGCGGACTCCGCTATCGCGCGGCATCCCCGACATAGCGACGCCAGCACGACTCGAGCTCAGCGACCATATCGATCGTCGGGTCGATCAGCCAGCGCGCCTGCAAACCGTCGGCAAGCGCGAAGAACATGGTGGCCGCGGCCTCGGCGTCGATCTCGGCGGACAGGGTGCCCGCCTGCTGCATCGCACGCAACGCCCCCGCGAACCCGGCGGTGCCGAAGCGGTACCGCTCGAGCATGTAATCGTGCGCCGGGTGGCGCGGGTCCGCGGCGGCGGCCTGCATGTGGGTGAACAACTCGATCAGTCCCGGCACCTGCGTGTTCCGCCGGATCACCGCCACGAAGGCCGCCGGCGCGGCGCCGCTCATCGCCAGCAGATCGAGTTCGTCGCGCTTGCGCAACACCGCGACGAACAACTCCTCTTTCGAGCCGAAATAGTGCAGCAGCCCACCCTGGCTCAACCCGACCGCGTCGGCCAATTCGGCGACGGAGGTGGCCAGGTAGCCCCGCTCGGCGATGGTGCGCAGCGCGGCGTCGAGGATCTGCTCGCGCCGTTCGATGCCTTTGCCGTAGGGGCCCCGTTTCGCCACCGAGCCAGTGTAGTCAGCCGTCGAGCAATCTTGTCATCCAAAACCGAGCGCTGTACGGTTTTCGTAACGGACCGTCCCCAACCACCGAAAAGACGGCGGTCACCTCTACGAACGGGAGCACACCACCCGATGCGACTCCGTCTGCGCGGCCTCGGCTTGGCCGCGGTGGCCGCCGCCACGCTCATTCAGGGACTGCCCGCCACCGCCGCCGCGCGGCCGGAGCCGCCCACACAGGTCGCGCCGCTGGGTCCGGACTTCCTGTGGGGCGTCGCCGCCTCCGGCTACCAATCCGAAGGCCATGCGCCGGACAGCAATTGGCGCCGTTACGTGGAGGCGGGCAAAACCGAGGACCCGTACGGGAATTCGGTCGACTTCTACAACCGCTACGCCACCGACATCGACCTGGCCGCCGATCTCGGCACCCGGGTGTTCCGGATCAGCGTCGAATGGGCCCGGGTGCAGCCGGAGCCCGGCGTGTGGTCGGCCGAGGGATTCCGCTTCTACGACAACGTGATCGCGAAGATCGAGGCGGCGGGGATGCGCCCGATGATCACGCTCGATCACTGGGTGTTCCCCGGCTGGGAGGTGGATCGCGGCGGCTGGCACAACCCGGGCATGGTCGAGGATTGGCTGGCCAACGCGCGCACGGTGGTGGACCGCTACGCCGCCGCCGACCCGCTCTGGGTGACCTTCAATGAGCCGACCTTCTACGGGCTCAACGAATTACGGCACGGGGGGATCCCGGCCGTCGACGTGCCCGGCATGCAGAACAGGTTGGCGCAGGCGCACAACGCCATCTACGACCACATCCACCGGGTGCAGCCGGGTGCGCTGGTCACCAGCAATGTCGCCTACATTCCCGGCGGTGAGGACGCGATCAACAAGCCGTTCGTCGATCAGGTCGCTGCACGGCTCGACTACATCGGGATCGATTACTACTACGGCAGCTCGCCCGATACCGTGACCTCGATGGCGCAGAACCTCACCCGGCTCTGGCAGAACCCGCTGCAGCCCGAGGGCATCTACTATGCCCTGCAACACTATTCGCGCGCCTTCCCCGGCAAGCCGCTCTATATCGTGGAGAACGGCATGCCCACCGAGAACGGGCTGCCCCGTCCCGACGGTTATGCCCGCGGCGACGATCTGCGCGACACGATCTACTGGATCCAGCGGGCCCGGGCCGACGGCATGAACATCATGGGCTACAACTACTGGAGTCTCACCGACAACTACGAGTGGGGCAGCTACACACCGCGGTTCGGGCTCTACACCGTAGACGTGCTGACCGATCCGAGCCTCACTCGCAAACCCACCGACGCCGTCGCCGCCTACACCCGCATCACCCGCGAGGGCGGTGTCCCGGCCGACTACCGGCCGACCCGCGCTCCCCAGCCGTGCTCGCTGGTCGATCCGCCGGCCAGCTGCAGCGATCCGGTCACCGTACCGCGCTGAACCACCGCATGATTCGCCGATGACACAGCGAAACCGCTCGCGCAGAGGAGATTTCGATGAAGACGACGTGGCGCAGGGTGCTGCTGGCAGGCCTCGTGTGCGGACTCTGCGCGGCCGGCGCACCATCGGTTCCGGCCCTCGCAAATCCGGCCGGCTCGGGCAGCGCGGTGCTCGGCAAGGACCCGGACGGCAGCATCCCGCCCGCGGGGTCGGACGACTGGTCCTGCCTGCCCACCCGGGCCCATCCCCGGCCGGTCGTGCTGGTGCACGGCACCTGGGGCAATCAGAACGACTGGGACGTGCTCGCACCGCGGTTGAAAGCCGAAGGCTACTGCGTCTTTTCGCTCAACTACGGACGCGATACGTCGAGTGTGCTCGGCGCGCTGCCGGGAATGTACGCCACCGGCGACATACCCGCCTCGGCCGGTGAACTCGCCGCCTTCGTCGACCGGGTCCGCGCCGCCACCGGCGCGGCGCGGGTCGACCTCGTCGGTCATTCGCAGGGTGCGCTCGTTTCTCGCCAGTATGTGCGCTTCGGTGGCGGCGCGGAGCAGGTCGCGCACCTCGTCTCGCTCGCGGGCACCAATCACGGTTCGACGATGCGCGGCGTCGCGACCCAGCTCCCGCCGGGCATCGCGGCGGCCTTCCCCACGGTGCTGACACCGGTCGCCGGAATCGCCGCGGCACAACAACTCGTCGGCAGCGACTTCCTGCGCACCCTCAACGCGGGCGGCGACACCGAGCCGGGCATCGACTACACCGTGATCGCCAGCACCCGCGACGATGCCTCCACCCCACCGGAAGCCACGTTCCTGCAGGCGGGTCCGGGTGCGACGGTCGACAATGTCTGGGTCCAGGACTTCTGCCCCACCGACGTTTTCGACCACGGCACGCTGCCGCAGTCGCCGACCGTCGGCTATCTCGTCGAACGCGCACTCGAGCCCGGCTACACCGGCGTCGCGTGCGAATAGCCCGGTGCGACAAGGACGGGCGGTAAGGCTGTCGCCTTACCGCCCGTCTCGTTCCTCGCGCGCTAAGCGCGTTCGCGCACCAGCCGTGCGTCCGGATCCTCCTCCGACGCGGCCACCGCCGTCGTCGCGCCCGGCTCCGTCTTCTCCAGCACCGCCTCGCCGCGGGCGACCATGCCCGCCTCGTCGGACAGCTTCAGCTGCGGAATGAACAGCGCCAGCACGAAGATGACGATCGCGCCGGGGATGAGGTACCAGAAGCCCGGGACCAGAGCGTTCACGTAGGCGCCCACGATCGCGTCGTGCAGGTCCGCGGGCAGGTTCTTGACCACCGACGGCACCAGCCCGCTCGGGTCGAGTTTCGCCGCCAGCACCTCGGGCCCGTGCGACATGAACGCGTCGGTGAGGCCCTCGGTCAATCGGCTGGTGAAGATCGAGCCGAAGATCGCGACGCCGATCGCGCCACCCATTTCGCGGAAGTAGTTGTTGGCGCTGGTCGCGGTCCCGATCTGATCCGGCGCCACCGCGTTCTGCACGACGAGCACGATGATCTGCATGATCAGGCCGAGCCCGGCGCCGATCACGAACAGCATGGCCGAGACGAGCCACATCTCGGTGTTCGCGTCCAGCCTGGTCAGCCACAGCATGCCGAGCAGCATGGTCAGCGCGCCGAGCGGCGGATACACCCGGTACTTGCCGGTCTTGGTGATCGCGGTCATCGACCCCATCAGGGTGATCATCATGCCCGCCATCATCGGGATCAGCAGCAGGCCCGAGACCGAAGCCGAAGCGCCGGTGGCCATTTGCAGATAGGTCGGGATGAACCCGATCGCCGCGAACATGACCAGACCGACCAGCAGGCCGATCGCGGAGGTCAGCACGAAGGTGCGGTTGCGGAACAGCCACAGCGGCAGCATGGGCTCCTCGGCCCGGGCCTCCACCATGACGAACGCGGCCACCACGATCACCAGCGCGGCGATCATCGACACGATCGTCGCCGAGCCCCACGCGTACTGCTTGCCACCCCAGTCGGTGATCAGGATCAGCAGCGTGGTCGCGGCCGACATCAGCAGCACGCCGAGGTAGTCCGGCTTGGTCTTGGGCCGGTGGCTGGGCACGCTCAGGTAGCGGAAGGCGATGACCAGGGCCGCGATGCCGATCGGCACGTTGATCCAGAAGCACCAGCGCCAGCCGAGGGTGTCGGCGAAGAAGCCGCCGAGCAGCGGGCCGGCCACCGAGGTGATGCCGAAGACGGCACCCATCGGCGCCATGTACTTGCCGCGGTCCTTGGCGGGCACCACGTCGGCGATGATGGCTTGCGCCAGGATCATCAAACCGCCGCCACCGACACCCTGCAGGCCGCGGAAGACGATGAATTCCCAGAAACTCGTCGAGGCCGCGGCGCCGACCGACGCGGCGGTGAAGGCGGTCACCGCGAACAGGAACAGCCAGCGCCGGCCGAACATGTCGCCGAATTTTCCGTAGATCGGCATCACGATGGTGGTGGCGAGCAGGTACGAGGTCGCGGTCCAGGCCATGTGCGAGACACCGCCGAGCTCACCGACGATGGTCGGCATGGCGGTGCCGACGATCATCTGATCGAGGCTGGCCAGGAACATGCCCGCGATGAGCGCGGAGAAGATGAGCCAGATTCTCTTCTGGGTCAGGACAATCGGGGCTGGCGGCGAATCGGCCGTCGAGGTCATCGGTCGCGTCTCCTTGTTCTGTCATCAGGCTGGTCGAACAGCCGGGCGGCCATCGCACAGTGGTCTGCCACGGCCGCTTTGAACGACCGGGACGTATCGGCGGCGGCGGACAACACCGCCCGGGTGGTGATGGTGGTCATGACTCCCGCTGCGAGCGCGGCGAATTCGGGCGCGACCGGCGCGCCCGACCGGGCGGTCAGCAGGTCGCGGACCATCGCCTCCTGCTGCACCCCCGCGGCCATGAAGGACGCGACCACCCGGGGTTCGGCCTTGATGATCGCGATGACCAACGAGATGGCTTCGCGCACTTCCTCTTCCGGCTCGATCGCGGAGGAGAACAGCCAGGTCAGGTCCGCCATCAGCACACCGGTCGGCCCACCGGCGACGAACTCGGCCCGGGCCGCGGGCGTGCCGATCTCCTCGACGGGACCGACGATCGCGTCGAGCTTGGTGTCGTAGTAGTTGAAGAACGTGCGCGGCGAGACCCCGACGGCCTTCGCGATGTCGTCGACGGTGGTCGCGTCGACCCCGTGCTCGACGGCCAGGCGCCGAGCGGCCATGCAGAGATCGAGCCTGGTCTTGCGCTTCTTCTGTTCGCGCAGGCCGAGCGGCGGTTCGGTGCTCGCGGGGGACGACATGGCCGAAAATTTAGCACAAACTGCAAAATTTCAGATAGTGCAATATTACGTGACGTCGCTCACCCGGACCTCGCTCACCCGGTCTAGCGGATGCCGGGCGTAGCCGGGTGCGGCCCGACGCAGCCGAGGACGAAACAGCCGGGCGGCCAGTCCCCGAAGGGCGGCGCGAGCGGTGCGCCGAGACATTCGAGCGGGCCACAGCCCGGATACGCGTACGGCCCGATACCGAGCGCGCCGAGAGTCGCGTCCGGATTCGAGATCATCGGATCGGCGAGGCTGATATCCGGTTGCGGCACATAGGGTCCCGGATCGGGCAGCGCCGGCGCCCGAAAGGCCGCGATGATGCCGCGAAGCACGTCGTGCGGAAAGCTCACCGCACTACCGGGGACGGTCACCCCGGTCCAGGTGACCAGCAACCCGAGACTCGGGACGATGAAGTTGTCCTGGCGCATCATCCCCGACATCTTCACCGCGTCCGGCGGCAAGCCGGGCAGTTCCGCGGTACAGCCGGGCCCGTTGACGACGAAGAGAAATCCATAGCACGGATTGGCCGGCGTCGGCCGCGACGCCTGCTCGAGATAGTCGGCGGAGATCACCTGATCGCCTTGCCAGGCACCGTGATTCACCACCAGCAGGCCGAGCTTGACGAAATCGTCCGGCGGCATGATCAGATGCGCGTAACCATAGGTGTTTCCGCTGCGGTCGCGGCCCCAGTGATAGTCGGTGCGCCGAATGCCCAAGGGATCGAATAGGTTTCGCTGCGCGTAGTCCTGGAAGTCGAGGCCGACCGCCCGCTGCACCACATGGACGAGCAGATCGACGGCGCGCTGACTGTAGCGCCACACCGTGCCCTGCGGACTCTCGATCGGCATCGCCATGGCCTGCGCCACCGTGTTCGGATCGAGTTGTGCCAGGCCGGTGATGCCCTCGGAGGCCACCGCGACCTGCAAGCCCGAGGTTTCGGTGAGCAGGCTCCGGACGGTGATCGCCCGGTGCGCGTCGTCACCGAGCCCGGGCGGCAGATAGCGGCCGATCGGATCGTCGAGCCGCAGGCGCCCCTGGTCCACGGCGACGCCCGCGACCAGCGACACCACGCTCTTCGTACTGCTCCACAGGTTCCACGCCACACCACCGGTCTGCTCGTTGTTCGGCCCCGCGGCGATCAGGCAGTTGTTGCGGAATACCTGAACATTGCGTCGCGTCGGGTCCGCGGCGAAAGCGACCGCCCGGTGCAGCGCGGCCGCGTCGAGCCCGACCTCCTCCGGTGTCGCGGTCGCCGGCTTCCTACCGCCGGCCACCGCGCAGTGCTTCAGCGCATCAGGCGCGGCAGATGCTGCGCCGCAACCGATTTCGATGCCGGTGAGCACGGTGACGACGACACTCACCACCAGCAGCGCACTCCGCAGTGACTTGGACATCGCACTCCCCACCCTCCGACAGGTTCTGGTGGGCACATCGGGCAGGCTCCGGGCGGCGTTTCCGTTCGGGCTGCCCCGACTTGTCGGGGCGAGCACGGCCGAGTCCACCCAATCTACTGCTGAATTGCGTATCTGATCATGGCGTTTCTCCCCACAGGGACAATCATGCTGGCCATAAGCTTGTTCTCAGCTTCTTTACCTACTGTTTAACTTAGTAGATGAGCAGAGAGGCAACGACGCCATGCAGCGACTCCCCCAGCGGTCGACCGGTAACCGGCAGTCCTTCCGACGTGCCACCGCGCTCGCCCTGATCGTCGGATTCTTCGGTACCGCAACGGTGCTCACGTCCGGTATCGCCACCGCGGCCGTCGACGACGCGCCGGGCCGCGACACCTCCGGTGCGCACCACACCGACCCCCAGGGCTTCCACCACACCGACACCAACCCGTTGCGCCAGAACGAACACCAGCGGGCGCAGCGTGAGTACTGGGACAGGCAGCGACCCGAGACCGCACCCGGTAGCGGCGGGGGCGGCGGCACCACGACCTGGTCCTCCGTGCCGCGACCGGACGGCGAGGGCTGGGTGGTGTGCAAACCCACGGCCAGCTGGTGCTGAGTAACCGAAAAGCGCTGTTGCACTTGCTTTATCGACCGCGATCCAGCGACCTCGGGACCGGTCGAAGACAGAGGGAGACATCGATGAACACCACGACGACAACGAGAGCCGCCGCCCTCGGACGCACCTCGATCGCACTGCTCGCGGCGGCCGCCGTCGCGGGCGGGCTGGTCGTCGGCGCGGGCAACGCTGCGGCAAGCACCGCGGGCTCCGGGGTGCACTGCCTGTGGGCGGGCACCAGCCATCCGCAGGGCGCGACCGTGGTGGCCGGAGGCCAGAGCTTCCGCTGCGAGACCGACCGCGGCGCGGCGTCCTGGTCCCGCGGCCCCGCCGACAACCGGCCGAGCACGGTCCCCAACCCGGGCGCGTACACCAGGCCCGCGGGCCTGTTCAGCCCGGGCGCGCGGCAGCCGGGCACCGAGTACAACGACTACTGCGTCGGCAGCCAGCTCATCGAAGGCAACGAGGACATCTACCAGGTCGTCGCCGCCCGCGACGGATCGCTGCAATGGAAGGCGGCCGGCCCGATCTCGCAGTGGAAATTCGACCCGGACTCCCCGCGTCCCGGCCCGTCCTCGCGGTCGGTGAGCCTCTGCATCGACGGCAACCTGACCTGAGGCGCCGCCGCTAGAGCCGGGCGGCCGCGTCGCCGATCGCCTCGTCGAGGATGGACAGACCGAGGGTCAGCTCCTCCTCCGTGGCGGTCAGCGGCGGGGCGATCCGGAAAACGCCGCCCATGCCGGGCAACTGCACGATGTTCATGTGCAGGCCGAGTTCCAGGCAGCGGCGCGTGACGAGCGCACCGAGTTCGTCCGAGCCCCTTTTGGTTTCGCGATCGACGACGAGTTCGAGCCCGGCGAGCAGCCCGCGCCCGCGGATATCCCCGACGACGCTGTGCCGCTCGGCGATTTGCTCCAGGCCGCGGCGCAGGAACCCGCCGAGTTCGGCGGCGCGCTCGTCGAGCCGATCCCGGATGAGCACGTCGAGCACGGTGTTGCCGACCGCGGCCACCAACGGATCGGAGACGTGCGTGGTGAAGAACAGGAACCCGCGCTCGTGCGCGGCCTGCTCGATATCGGCGCTGGTGAGCACCGCGGCCAGCGGCAGCCCCGCGCCGAGCGTCTTGGACAGGGTGATGATGTCGGGCACCACGCCGTCGCGTTCGAACGCGTACCAGTTGCCGGTGCGGCACAACCCGGTCTGCGCTTCGTCCAGGATCAGCAACATGCCCCGTTCCCGGCACAGGTCACGCAGCCGGGCGAAGTAACCGAGCGGCGGTTCGATCACGCCGCCGGAACTGAGAATCGGCTCGACCAGGCAGGCGGCCAGGCTGCCCACCGACTGCGCGTCGATCAGGTCGAAGGCGAAGTCGAGTTGTCTGCGCCAGTCGAGTTCGCCCTCGGCCGTGGTGAAGTCGGGCCGGTAGGCGTGCGGGGCGGGGATGGCGAAATTGCCCGGTGCGGCCGGACCGTAGCCTTTGCGTCCCGCGCTGTAGGTCGCGCCCGCCGCGGCCTGGGTCATGCCGTGCCACGAGCGGGCGAACGAGACGATCTCGTGTTTCCCGGTGACCAGCTTGGCCATCCGGATCGCGGCCTCGTTCGATTCGGCGCCCGTGGTCAGCAGCAGCGCTTTGGTCAGCGGCTCGGGCAGCGTGCCCGCCAGCCTGCGCGCCAGGTCGACGACCGGGCGGCTCAGCATGCCGCTGAACAGATGGTCCAGCTCGCCCACCTGCCGCCGGACCGTCGCGACGATCTCCGGATGCGCGTGGCCGAGAATCGCGCTCATCTGACCGGACGTGAAATCCAGTATCTCCCTGCCGCTTTCGGTGTACAGGAAGCTGCCGGCGGCCCTGGTGATGATCTCCGGACTGAAGGCGCTCGCACCCGCGTAGCGCACGAGATGACGGTCGGCATCGCGCCAGAATTCGGTCGCGGACAGTGGCGCGGCGGTGGAGGAAGCCATGCCTCCGACGGTAAAACCGCGCGAGCGACACGTCCATCTCACAATTCCGGCTGTGCTGTACGGCAGCGCCGAACAACAATGGACCCATGCTCAACCCCTGGCGACTGCGCCTGCTCAGCCAACTGGACACCCTCGGCACCGTGCGCGCGGTGGCGCAGGCGGCGAACCTGAGCCCGTCCAGCGTCTCCCAGCAGCTCGCGGTGCTCGAGGCCGAGACGCGGACCCGGCTACTGGAACGCACCGGCCGCCGGGTCCGGCTCACCCCCGCCGGACTACTGCTCGCGCGCCGCGCCCGCGCGCTGCTCGACCACATGGGCACCGTCGAAGCCGAACTGCGCGGCCTCGGCGACGAGCCGGTCGGCCTGATCCGGCTCGGCGCCTTCCAAAGCGCCATCCATTCCCGCTGTGTGCCCGCGGTACGGCGGCTCGCGGTCTCCCACCCGCACCTCGAGGTGGAACTGCACGAGTTGGAACCGCACGAGAGCATGCGCGCGCTGCGCGTCGGCGACGCCGATATCGTCATCACCACAACGGATTTCGTCGATCAGCCGCTCGGCCCGGACATCGACATCGTGCCCCTGGCGACCGATCCGATCGTGCTCGTGCTGCCGCCGGGCCGGTCGGCGCGCGGGCCCGCCGATCTCGCGGCCTACGCCGACGAGCCGTGGGCCTTCGATATGCCGAAGTCGTATATGGCGAACCTGGCGACTCGGCTCTGCCGCGAATCCGGCTTCGAACCCCGCGTCGTATGCCGCTTCAGCAACTATCTGATGACGCTGCAACATGTCGAAGCCGGACTGTCGATCACCCTGCTGCCCGGCCTCGCCGTCGATCCGCGCTACCGGGTCACCACCCGGGAGTTGAGCAGCCCGGTGACGCGGACGATCACGGCCGTCATCCGGCGCGGCGCGCCACCCCGATCCGCGGTGCACACCGTGCTCGCGGCCCTGCGCAGCACCGGAGAACTGCCGGTCAGCGCCGCATCCGCCCAGCAAGAAAACACCACGCAAAATAGCTGATTTTCAACTCTCGAATATTTAGTTATCGTTTCGTTATTATTTTAATGTGTGTCCTGATGTGCATTCGTCGATTTATGTCGAATGATGGTAAATCGGATCCGCTTGGACACAGATCACCGTGATGTTCTCGAATGTATTCGAAGACTTTGGTGCCGTCCGGTTTCGCCCTCAGCTGCGGCGTCGCGCGACCCGCCAGAGCCTTCGAGACGACCATCGGAGGACTTGATCATGGCATCGCAGACCGACGACGTCCGAACTACCCGCTTCCTGCGCCGAGTGCTCTGGTGGGCACTCGCCGCAGGCGTGACCCTCGCAGGCGCACTCGCCGCACTGCTGGTCACCTCCGGAACGGCAACGGCACAACCGATTACCGTGCCGGGCATCGGCACCGTGCAGGTACCAGACGAATTGCCCCTTCCCGCAGGACTTCCCGGAAACCCGGCACCGCAGCCGGAGAGCGCGCCGATCGCAGCTCCCGCACCGACCGAGTTCTCCGCCTTCGGCATCGAATTCACACTGCCGGAGATCCCCGGATTCGAATACCCCAGCCTGGCAGGCATTCCCGGCGTCAGCACGCCGAATCAGTCACTGCTGCACGAGACTCCGCTGAAGTCGCCCGGCGAGGTCGCGGTCGAGGCCGCCCGCACCAAGCTCGGCGCAGACTACGGCGCGTCCGCGGGGCCCGACTCGTTCGACTGCTCGGGCCTGGTCCAATGGTCCTACGAGCAGGCCGGTGTCGACGTGCCACGCACCAGCTACGACCAGCTCGCCGCCGGAACCCCCGTCGCGCGGGACGAATTGCAGCCCGGCGATCTGGTGTCGTTCTACGGCGGCGGCCACTCCGCGCTGTACGCCGGTGACGGCAAGGTCATCCACGCCTCGACCTACGGCACCGGTGTCACCGAATCCTCGATGGACACCATGCCGTTCGCCGGTGCTTGCCGCTTCCGCGACTAGCCCACCCGGGTAACCGTTCAGCGGTTGCGCTGGACACGGGCGATGCGGCGGTCCATCACCCAGGCCAACAGGCCGGGGACCGCACCCGCGAGCCAGCGCGTCAGCCGGGCGGCCGACGAGGGCACGACTGTGGCCCGACCGCGCGCCGCGCCGATCAACAGGGCGTGCGCGACTTCGCCTGCGCTGATGGGCGTTCCGGCGCTCAGCGCCCGCAGCTCCGGCGGTTTGGTCGCCGCCTCGGCGGCCAGCTGCGGGGTGTCGACATCGGGCGGCAGGACGACGGTGACGGTGATGCCGCGCGGCTTGAGTTCTTGACGCAATACCTCGCACAGCGCGCGCACGGCGAACTTGCTGGGACTGTATGCGCCGTAACCGAAGCAGGGCAGCACGCCCGCCAGCGACGAGATGACCGTGACGCTGCTCCCGGTGCCCGCGTCGAGATCGGGCAGCGCCGCGCGGATCGCATGCAGCGCACCGAAGTAATTGACTTCCATATGTTTTGTGAAGTCGGCATCGTCGAGCCGGTCGAAATAGTCCGGCTTCGCGATACCGGCGCACACGATCACCGCGCCGATCGCGCCGTGCCGCGCGCGTGCCGCGTCGACGGCGGCGCCGACCTGCTCCTTGCGCGTGACATCGGCGGCGAACACCGCCAATGGCCGGTCCCCGTGGACCGCTTCCTCGGAAAGACGGTGCAGGGCATGGTCTTCGAGCGCGACGACGCTGACCCTGGCGCCCATGGCCAAGGCCAGTTCGGTCACCTCCAGTCCGATGCCGCTACTGCCGCCGGTCACCACCACGTGGCGTCCGGCCCAGTAGTCCGTCACCTCGGCGGGCAGCGCGGGGCGTACGCGGGTCGATTCGGTCGATAGCGAGATGCTCATGGCGGGCACTTCCTTTCGTCACGACCCATGCTGCGGGGCGGACGTCAGAAGAATGCGAGGCGAGCGGCAAAGCCAGGTAAGAACTCGAGTGCTTCAGGCGTCTTCGACAGGTTCGTCCGCGGCACGCGGGGCCGTACCGGACAACCGGACCACACCGGCCTCCAAGTCTACGTCGACACGGGGGCGGTGCCCTTGCCCGGCACTGTCTTCGCTGCCCTCGTCGGCCAGCTTCTGGCCCGGAAACAGTTCTCCCATAACACCCACGAATCCACGATAGCGCGGTCCACCGCCCCGCGGCTGCGGGGCGCGACGCGAAGCCGACGGTCAGCGCTGTGCGTCGGAGGTGGTCAGGGCATCGATCACCGCTGACAGGGCCCGAGTGCGGGGTTTGTCCCGGCGCAGGACCACGGCGATGGTCCGGTGCAGGGGCGGAGTCAGCGAACGGGCCGTCAAGCGCCCGTCGTCGCGAGCGGGCAATGCCATGCGCGGCAGAATCGCGTAGCCGAGGCCGGCAGCGACCAATTCCTTGATCGCGGCCACACTGCCCAATTCCATCACCGGCTTGACGGTGTGTCCCGCGGCGGCGAACCACCGATCGACGAGTCGACGTGTGTTACCGCCGGGATCGAACAGCACCAGCGGCCGAGACGCGAGCGCGGCGGCTGTGGTCCTGGCCGGCGGCGCGGCGGCGTCCGCGGCCGCGACCAGTACGAATTCGTCCTGCCGGACCGGGGCCACCTCGAAGGCCCGGCCGGGAATGGGCATGGTGAGCAAGCCCAGGTCGATGCGGTTCTCCGCGAGCAGGTGCAGCAGATTGTCGGTGTTACCGGTGTGCACGATGAGGTCGAGCGCCGGGAACCGGCGCCGCAACCCGCGCAGGACCGGCGGCAGCAGGTACACGCACGCGGTCTCGCCGGTACCGAGCCGAACTCGCCCGGCAGTGCCCGCCGTGTAGTGCGCGAGGCTGTCCACCGCGACCGACACCGCGTCTTCGATCCGGGCCGCGTGCGCCAGCAGTTCGGCCCCGGCCGCGGTCGGGCGCACCTGTCGACCCACCCGCTCCAGCAGAGTTACGCCCAAACGGTTTTCGAGGTGCCGCAGGCGCAGGCTGACGGCCGGCTGGGTGATGCCCAACCGTTGCGCCGCACGCGAAAAGCTGCCGCACTCGACGACTTGCACGAACGTGCGCAGCTGATCGAGGTCCAGCGCGCCCATACCCAAGCCCTTCTTATGTCCTGTATCAGCGTCATCAGCATTGCTTATCGTCGAACCGCAGGGTCGGCGAACCGGAGGGCCTATGGACGCGAAGTTGCGAAAGGCGGTGCGCTGCCTCGGTGTTTCCCAGCTGGTCTGCTGGGGTGTCACCTACTATCTCGTGGGCATCTTCGGCGGCAGCATCGGCGCGGATCTCGGCTGGAGCGAAACCCGGGTCCAGGGTGGGTTTTCGGTGGCGCTGCTGGTGATGGGCTGCGCTTCGCCGCTGGTCGGCCGCTGCATCGACCGGTTCGGCGGCAGGCCCGTTCTCGCGACCGGTTCGGTGCTGGCGGGGCTGGGCTGCGCGGGTGTCGCCACGACGAGCAGCGTTGGCTGGTACTGCCTTTCGTGGATCGTGCTGGGCGCGGCCATGCGGTGCACGCTCTACGATGCCGCGTTCGCGACGCTGGCCCGCCTCGGCGGTGGACACGCGAAACGGCCGATGTCGCAGATCACGCTGCTGGGCGGGTTGGCGTCCACGGTGTTCTGGCCGATCGGTCATGGTCTGGCCGAGGCCCTGGGCTGGCGCGGTGCGATGCTCGTCTACGCCGGATTCGCGCTGTCGACCCTGCCGATGCATCTCGCGATTCCGCGCCACGTTCCGCTACCGGTCGAAACCCGTTCTCCCGCAGCCGCACCCGTTGCCGCCGCCCGCGATGACCGCGTTGCGGCGGTCTTGTACGCGGCGATCATGACCGGGGTGGGCTTTCTGGCCTCGGGACTGTCCGCCCATCTGATCGGCATACTCACCGGCCTCGGCTTGGCGGTCGGCACCGCGGTGTGGGTGTCGACCCTGCGCGGCATCGCCCAGTCCGCGGCCCGGCTCGGTGACGTGTT
Source organism: Nocardia vulneris (assembly GCF_001613425.1). Lineage (GTDB taxonomy): Bacteria > Actinomycetota > Actinomycetes > Mycobacteriales > Mycobacteriaceae > Nocardia > Nocardia vulneris. Next base: position 25,680 of record NZ_BDCI01000022.1, read on the forward strand.
GTTCGGACGAAGCTTGGCGGCACCGGATCTGAACCTGATCTCCCTTGCGCTGCTGCTGTTCTCGTTTCTCGTCGGCTTCGGCGGCGGGCGGGTGCTGGTGCTCGCCGCCGCCTGCGCCGCGCTGTACGGCGCCGGAAACGGGCTGGCCACCATCACCCGGGGCACGTTGCCGTTGGCCCTGTTTCCGGTGCACGGCTACGGGGCCCGCGTCGGACGACTGCTGCTGCCCAGCTTTCTGCTCTCCGCCGCCGGACCGCTGGTCTACGCCGTCGTTCTCGAAAACTACGGGGCCACCGGCGCTTTGACGTTGTCCGCGGTGCTCTCGGCCGGGATGGTGGCCGCCGGGTTCGCGCTACGACGCAGGGCCACAGCGATGGCCGCGAACAGTGCGACGGTGAGCCAGATGTAGGCGTTGCGGTAGAACAGGACCGGATGTCCGCGCGCGGCATAGTCGAACACGCTCACCAGCGTCGGATCGAGAAACGCCAGTACGCCACCGGAGACGAAGAGCGCCGTCACCACGAATACCGACGGCACGACCAGACCACCACGGCGCAGCGCCAGATCACCCAGGTAGATGAGCAACGGCGCGAGCCAAACCCAATGGTGCACCCAGCTGAACGGCGACACCGCCGTCATCGTGACGCCGACGCACACCACCGCGGGCAGTTCCCGTCCGGACAGCGACAGCCGGCGTGCCAGGTACAGGCAGACCGCCGCCATTGCCGCGGCCCCGGCCAGCCACAGCACCTGATGTGCGCCCGCGACGCCGACCGAGCGGGCGATCATGCCGCGCAGGGACTCGTTCGACAGGTTGGCGGGCTCGCCGACGCGGGCCGGATCGATGAACGCGCCACCCCAGAACGTCACCGAATCCTTCGGCAGCACAGCGAAACCGACCGCCACCGTGACGAGGAAAGCGCCTGCGGCCGTCGCGGCCGCCCGGTAGCGCCGGGTGACGAGCAGGTACAGCACGAAGAAGGCGGGTGTCAGCTTGATACCCGCGGCGATACCGGTCAGCACGCCCTTCCATCGCGACGTGTCAGGCAGTGCCAGGTCCGCGATGACGAGCAGCAACAGCAGGATGTTGATCTGCCCGAACGCCATCGTCTGCCGGATCGGCTCGCACCACAGCAGCAGTCCGCCGATCGAGCCGGCCGCGACCGCTAGTCGCAGGTCGCGCCGGTAGCCGAGCAGCGACAGCGCCGCCCAGCAGGAGCCGGCCAGCATGGCGAAGTTCCCGAAGCCGCCGACGAGGGTGTACAGATCACCGTGCAGCCAGCGCAGCGGCACGAACAGCAGCGCGGCGAACGGCGTGTAGACGAATTCCCAGACGCCGCGGGTATTGCCGAGCAACGGACTGTCATAGACCGAAACCCCATGGCTCACCCGGTCACCGGCGATCTGGTAGACGCTCAAATCCATCAGATGCAGCATCACCTGCCGGTGCTCGAGCACCTGCACCAGGTAGTAGCCACCCGCGACGAACCCGGCGACGACGATCGCCCACCACACCACCGGTGCGATGGTGCGCGGCTCGTGCTGCTCGGTCCCAGACGACGTCTCGATGTTCTCGATCGTCGATGACGACAAACTCACTCCCAGCGATCGGACTCCGTTTGCGCCACCCCACGGTAGTGGCATCCCGGCGCGCATTCCACCGGGGCCACCTGGGTATCTCCTGGGAACATTTGTTCAAGACAGGACACCGCGACATCGGCGACAGTAGAGATATGCGCAGCTACGAGGTGGGGACCGTCCCCATGGACCGTGATGTCGAGGACGGCTGGGAGGTCGTGCATCCGACCGCCGAGGCCGCCCTCGACGGCGTGCTGATGGCCGGGTTCCGCGATCGCGCGGGCGCCGGGCTGGACCTGCGGGTGCTGCCGCAGCCCACGGTCGTCGTCATCATCGGCATCGGGGACAACCCGGTCACGGTGCACGGTGCGGCCGGATCCCGGGCGCTGCCGAGTTTCGTCGCCACGTTGTCGCCCGGCCCGGCTCGGATCCACGGGGATCGCGTCGAATGCGTCGAGGTGCGTCTGTCGCCGCGGTCCGCCTACAGCCTGCTCGGCGTCTCGCCCCGCGAACTGAACGGGTCCGTCACCGGGCTCGGGGAGCTGTGGGGACCGCAGGAGCGGCGGCTGCGCGAGCAGCTCGCCGACGCCACGACCTGGTCGCGGCGGCTCGCACTGACCCGTGCGTTCCTCGTGCAGCGGGGCGCGGCGGCGCCGCCGATGGCGCCGGAGGTGGCGGCCTCGTGGGACACCATCGTCGCCCATCGGGGTCAGATCCGGGTGGACGACCTCGCCGCGTCCTGCGGCTGGAGCCGAAAAAGGTTGTGGGCCAGGTTCAATGATCAGATCGGTCTGTCCCCCAAACGCGCCGCGATGCTGGTCCGGTTCGACCATGCCGCTCGCGCGCTGCGCGCGGGCAAGACCGCCGGTGAAGTCGCCGTGACCTGTGGGTACGCCGATCAACCGCACCTGAACCGGGACCTGCTCGCATTGGCCGGCTGCACGCCGAGCGCGCTGGCCGGGCGGGTGACCTCCGCGGGCTGAGCCGCTCCCGGCTCGCACTCCTATTGCTGCGCCTTCGTACTGCGTTGTGCGCGTTGCCAACCCGAGAAGACAGGAAGTACACCCATGTCCGACACCGATGTCCGCGCCACCGAAAGCGCCGACCGCGACCTGATCGTCCGGCTCGCTTTCGGCAGTTTCGCCGCGCAAACCCTGCGCAGCGCAATCGAATTGAAGATAGTGCCACTGCTCGGCAGCACGCCGCGGCAGGCCGCCGAGGTGGCCGCGGCGGCCGGGACCGCGCCCGACCCCACACTCCGGCTGCTGCGCGCGCTGGCCGGATTGGGACTGCTGACCGAACACGACCCGGGCTCCTTCACCTCGACTTCCGCGGGGGCGCTGCTCGATCCGGACACCCCGGAGTCGCTGACGTCGTTCGTCCGGATGTTCACCGACCCGGCGATCATCCGGGCCTGGGAACATCTGGACGGCAGCATCCGCACCGGCGACATCGCGTTCGACCGAGTATTCGGCACCGATTTCTTCAGCCATCTCGCCGAACGTCCCGAGCTGTCCGCCGAATTCAATGCGGCGATGAGCCAGGCGGTCGCGGAGACCGCCGCCGCGTTGCCGACCGCATTCGATTTCGGCCGATTCCACTCGGTCACCGATGTCGGCGGTGGCGACGGCACCTTGCTCGCCGCCGTGCTGGCCGCGCATCCGGAGCTGCGCGGCGTCGTCTTCGATACCGCGGAGGGCTTGGCCCAAGCACCGAAAACGTTGGCGGACAACGGTGTCGGCGACCGCTGCACGCTCGGCGCCGGTGATTTCTTCCGTGCGGTGCCGACGGGCTCGGACCTCTACCTGATCAAGAGCGTGCTGCACGATTGGACCGACGAGCAGGCCGTCACCATCCTGCGACACTGCCGCGAGGCGCTGCCGCAGAACGGTGTCGTGTTGATCGTGGAACCGGTACTGCCCGCCGTCGTCGATCCCACCGCCGACAGCGCCGACGGCGGGATCACCTATCTCAGCGACCTCAACATGCTGGTCAATGTCGGCGGCCGGGAACGCACCCGCGCGGACTTCGCGGATCTGTGCGCGCGGGCGGGGCTGCGGCTCACCGCGGTGACACCGCTGCTCGCGGCCGCGCCCTACTCGCTGCTCGAAGCCGTGGCCGCCGAGCGCTGAGGACAGGTCAGACGCCTGCGGCGCCGCCCTGCATGGCGATGACGAAGCCGCCCTCGCCATTGGCGTCGGTGCCGGTGTCGAGGACCTTGTCGTCCAGGAAGGCGGCGGCCTGCTGGTCGAGGAAGATTCGGGAGCCGTCGGCGTTCAGGACCTGGTCCTGGGCGCCCGGCGCCGCGGCGACCTCGAGCTGTAAGGTCTCGGCGCCGTCGGTGGTGGAGATGCGCAGGCCCGCCTCCTGCGGCGTGCCGTCGGCGGAGGTGATGGTGCGGACAACCTCGATGGCGGTGGGGGTGAGCATCAACATATGTCTGGTTCCTTCCCGCTGTCGTGCGAGTCAGCCGGTGCGGCGGACTCCGGAACGCAGGCCGACCGTCGACATGCCACCGCGGCGGTCGGCACCGGCGTTCTCTGAGGGGTAGCCATGAGCCATGCCCCGAAACTTCCTTTCTCGGGACACTGCGCATTTCGCCTGCTCGGCGCCGCACTGTGACCCTCGCCGCACCGGCCGAGCGGCCGGTGCGAGACGGGTCTGTGCGGAAAACTCAGTTGACCTTCGGCTGGCTGATCACACACAGCCAGGTGCCGTCGGGCTGTCGACGCAGCACGTCCACGGTGATCTCGCCGTTGGGCCATTGATGCGCGCTCAGTGCGATATCGCCCATCACGAGCGGCTGCTGCCGCGCACCGATCTCGAAAACCGGTCCGGTAGCGAGGAATTGCGCGTAGGCCTCGCGGATCGCCGGGATGCCGCGGACCACCGGGCCACCGGGTATCGCGAGCACGGCGTCGGGCTCGTACAGCGCGGCCAGTCCCGTCGCGTCCCCCGCCGCCACCAGGTCGACGAACACATCGATCACGTCCTCCGGCTGCGCAATGCCCACCCGGCTCTCGATCTCACTCATGCCCGCCAGCGTCGCAGACCCGCCGCGCGCCGCGCGAAAACCCGTACAGCCCTTGTCAACTTCCCATGTCCACCACCCCTCGCCCGCCGCCCCTGGGCCACGACGCGAATATCAGCTATGTTTCAGCTACCAGAACTGCCCGACTCGACGCCCGAGCATCGTTTGATCCGATCGAGGAGTGTGCATGAACATCACCGCAAAGCTGGCGGGAATCGCCGTCACGGTCGCCGCGGCACCCCTGCTGAGCACGACATCGGCGCAGGCCGTCACCCCCGACACCGTCTATTTCAGCTACGGCGACGAGGTGAACTGCGCGATCACCGCCGACGGCATCGTCGGCTGCGATGTGACACCGAATCGCGTGCCCGCCGTCGCGGTGGGCGACACCTGGGTACCGCTGCCGGTCCCGATCAATCAGGTCATCATCGACCAGCCGGAACTACCCGCCCATCCAGGCGTCACGCCCAAGGCGTTCACCCTGCCGGGTGGAAATCCGCGGATGAGCGATGTCAAAACCGGCGAGGGCTACGCCAGTATCGAGGTCGCGCACGGCGGCGCGACCTGCGTCGCGACCGGCGGGCACTACTCCGGCCCCGGCCTATCCTGCACCGCGAAAGGCCATGCCTTCTCGCTCTACGCCACCGGCGGCGGCTTCCGGTCCGGCGTCCTCATGAGTTGAGGGGTTCGAGCGGGTCAGCCGTCACGTAACGGTTAGTGTTTCGAAACCGCTGAGTTTTCGTATTTGATAGCATCCGAAAATGACCGTGCCGCTCGGGCGTCGTGCGCGTAAGAAGGCCGCGACCCGCCAGAATATCGCCGATACCGCGCTGCGGCTGTTCTCCGAGCGCGGCTACGACGCGGTCGGCATCCGGGACGTGGCGGCCGAGGCGGATGTGGCCGTCACGACCCTCTTCTCGCACTTCGCCTCGAAAGAGGCCTTGGTCTTCGAGCGGGACGACGACTTCGAGCAGCGCCTGCTGCAGGCGGCCACCGATCGGCCGGCGGACGAAACGCTCATGCACGCGCTGCGTCGCGAAATCCACGCCCTGGTGCAGCACTGCACCGGCCCGGACGTCACGACCATCTGGAAGATGATCGACGAATCGGCCGCCCTGCGGGAGTACGAGAAAACGATGCGGCTGCGTCACGCGGAGTCGCTGGCCACCGCCATCGCCACCGATCTCGGCCTGTCCCGGACGCCGGTGGCCTGCCGGACCATCGCCAGATTCGTGATCGACGCCTATTCCGTGGCCCGCGAGGCACCCGATCCGGCCGCCGCGGTGGACGAGATCTTCCAGATGATCGAGGCCGCCTGGAGCGTCGCCGAATTCAGCTGAGCCGGTGCCACTGCGCCAGATCCGTGTGCAGGTCGCGCAGCGCGGCGTGCACGGATCGATAGGTTTCGTACAAACCACGCAACCGACCGACCGGCGCCGCCGGCACGAACGACCGGTCGACCGCGACCGCCGCGCGCGCCGCCGCGGTCACGTCCGGGTAGATGCCCGCGCCGACCGCACCGAGCAGAGCCGCGCCCAGCGCCGCGCTGTCGTGCACCCGCAATCGTTCGACCGACCGTTCCAGCACGTCGGCGTGGATCTGCCCCCATAACGCGCTGCGCGCCCCACCACCCGAGAACGCCACGCCGGGAAGCTCGAATCCGCAGGCGGTCTCGACGGATTCGAGCACGTGCCGGGCCGACATCGCCACCCCGTGCAGCACCGCGAGCGACATATCCGCCGTCGTTGTCGCCGAACTCATCCCGAGGAAGCTCGCGCGAACCTCCGCGTCCCACAACGGCGCTCGTTCACCCGCCAGGTAGGGCGTGAACAGCACGCCGGGCTCGCCCGCAGCAGCCGATTCGAAGACTTCCGCCAGACTCAGCCCGGACACCTGGCTCCACCAGCGCACGGCATCCCCGCCCGCCTGCGTCGGCCCGGCATGGACGTACAGCCCGGCGCGCGGCGGGAAGGTGACGATCCCGCCCGCCGGGTGTGCCTGCGCGGACGCGCCCGCGACCACCAATGACGTTCCGCACGAGATCATTCCGCGGCCCGGCTCGGTGGTGCGGGTGCCGAACACCGCGCTGTAGGCGTCCATCGTGCCCACCACCACGTCCGCGCCGTCGACCCGTCCCACCGTGTCCTCCGGAGCCAGGATCTCCGGCAACCGCTCCCCGAGTCCGTCGACGAGCGCCACCGCCTCGGCCAGATAGCCGTCCGGCCCCGCCACCCGTACCGCCGCCAGCAGATCCGTCGCGACCCGCCCGGTCAGTTTCGCGGCGACGAAATCCTTGGGCCCCAGCACCCAGCGCGTCCGCGCCCACAGGTCCGGGTCGGTGCGCGCGAACCATTCCGCCCGCGCGCCGACGAACGACGCGTCGAGGGTGATCGCCGATCCCCAGATCCGGACCTTGTCCGCGTCGTCGAAGCGGGCGTCGAATTCCCGGGCGATCTCCGCACAGCGCTGGTCCTGCCAGATGATCGCGGGCGCCAGCGGCGTCAGCCGATCATCCACGCACACATGGGTATTGACCTGACTGGCCAGGCCGATCGCGCGCACCGCACCCGCGGGCACCGCCGACAGCACGGCACGCATCCCGTCAACGCAGCCCCGCCACCAGTCCATCGGATCCTGTTCGGCCCAACCGGGTTTCGGCCTGCTGGTCGGATACGGCGTCGTATGCGCCGCCACCTGATCACCCGCCACGGTGAACGCGACCACCTTCACCGCGGTAGTCCCGATATCGATACCGAGCAACAACTCCCCCGACATCCCGTCCCCCGCAGCCCCAGCGCTCATCCCCGCAGTCTCGCAGAGCGCGCGGACCGTGGGCGAGACCGCCGGTTCGACGAGCGCGCCGGAAGCACCGCACCTGCGCCACGGTGGCGTCGAGCAGATCGAGAGCCGGGCTGGCGGCGGTAGATTGGCCCTCGTGGACAGACGTGCACTGCCGCTGGGTGTGCCGCGCGCAGAGCGCGCCGATGCCGCGCGCAATCGGCAGCGCCTGCTGACCGCGGCGCGGGCGTTGATCGCGGAGGTGGGGGTCGACAAGGTCACCATGGACGGCCTGGCGGAACGTTCCGGGTTGGGCAAGGGCAGCGTCTTCCGGCATTTCGGCACCCGCGCCGGGATCTTCGACGCGTTACTGGACGAGGACGAGCGGGCCTTCCAGAACCAGGTGATGGCAGGGCCGCCGCCGTTGGGCCCCGGCGCCGACCCGATCCCGCGGTTGATCGCGTTCGGTCGCGCGCGGATCACTTTCCTGCTCGATCGCCAGGCCATCGCGCGCGCCGGCTTGGACCGCGCACAGCCGATTTCGGCCGGAGCCGCGACCCTGTCCCGGTTCCACATCCGGATGCTGCTGGGCCACGCCTGCCCGGACGTCGCGGACCTCGACACCCTGGCCGTTCAGCTCACCGCGGCGTTGGAAGGCCCGATCCTGCTCTATCTGTCGTCGGACGACCCGGCGCACAGCGCCCATCAGCTCCGCCGGCTGGCCGAAGGCTGGCAGGTCCTAGTCGAACGCGCGACCGCGCCGCGGATGGGCTGAGCCCGGCACCTCGGTCAGCCGACAGCGCGGCGCAGCAGGTTTTCCGAAGCGGTCATGAACTCGTCGACGCGCACATCGTCCATGCCCCGGGTGGGCCGGATCGGCCGGCCTTTGCCATTGATCATCAACCCGCACTGCCCGGTGAGGTCGGGGGCGACCAGTACCGGCACAATGCGCTCGGCATAGGTTTCCGGTGACGGACGGAGCAGGCCGATCAAGGCTTGCGTGGCCCGGTTCGCGAGCGTGTCGCGGCCGAGGCGATGGGACAGGAGGTCGGTCTTCGTGGGGCCCGGATTCAAGCCGAAATAGTCCGGTCCCGGCCACCGGTCCCGACCGGCGAGGACGAGGGCTTCGTTCGCGGCCACCGTGTTCTGGTGCGCCCTGACGGCACGGTACTCACGTTCGGCGTTGAGGTCGGCAGGGTCGCCGAGTTCTCCGGTACCGGGCGAGCCCATGATGAATATTCTTGCGGGAAAACGGTTTCCGGTCCGCGCGCGGCCCAGGCGGGGTGCCAGTCCCGGCAACATCGCGATGCGCGAAAGATGGCTGACGGCCATATCGCGTTCGATGCCTTCACCGGTTTCCTCCCGGCTCTTCGCCGCGAAGATTCCCTGTGTGAACAAGACCGCGTCGGCGGCTTCCACCGGCAGTTCGTTCCCGAGCCGGACCGCCGCACGCAGCGACGAGAGGTCGGCTTCGAGGAAATTCAGCCGCTCGGCCGGACTGTCACGAAAGGTGCGGCCGACCACGGTGACCTCGGCGCCGAGCATCCAAGCCTGCCGGGCGACGGCCCGGCCCAGACCGTTGGTTCCGCCGATCACGATCAGCCCTTTGCCGGTCAAGTCCAGCTCTGCCAGCGGCGGCGGCTGCAAGGTGATCCGGGGGTCGACTATTCCATCTATACGCATCGGCGTCCTTTCGATCGGAGGGGCATGCACAGTCGGGTTTAAAAACCGAAGTTTACCCCGTTTCTATTCCCGAACATGCCCTAGGCGTCGATCACACCGTTTGCGGCAAGTGCCCGCGACCAGCGGGCAAGTATTATCGACACTTGTCGAGAATTATCGACACATGTTGACTATGTGGTCTAGGCCGATGCAGAATGAGTGGCCATGAGCGACTGCGCCCCACTTTCCGCCGTGTCCCGACGAGCTGTGCTCGGCGGTGCATTGGCGGGTCTCGGGGGTTTGGCGCTGCCGGGATTCGCTGCGGCCGCGCCCGATGGCGTCGAACTCGTCGACAGCGACACCCTGTGGAGCTGGGTGCGCAGGATGACCGCCGGCGGGCCCCGGTTCACCGGCAGCGACGCCCATCGTCGCTGGATCGATTACCTCGCAGGCGAACTCGAGACGTTCGGGTTGCCGGTGCGGCGGTACCCGACGGCGCTGAAATACTGGAACGCCGAATTCTGGGCACTGACGGTGACCGATGCACACGGCGCCATACACGACATTCCCGTCGCCTACTACTGGCCTTACTCGGGAACCACACCGCCACAAGGGATTACCGGCGAACTCACCGAGGCGGCCGGAGCCGACCCGACCGGGAAGATAGTGCTCGCCGATCGGCCGATCACCCCACTCGTCGCGGGCGCCTTCGCCGCGGTGGCGATAGACGCGCAGCCGCGCTCGCTACTGCTCGATGCCGCACTGGAGGACTCCTCGCGACTGTGGCTGGGCGCGCAAGGCCCGAAGCTGCGCGACCTACGCGACCGCGGCGCGATCGGCGCGGTCGGCATTCTCCCCTTCGACCCGGCAGATGCCGCAGGCCAATTCACTCCGCACCAGCAACCGCACGACGGGTTGCCCGCCCTGCTCCTGGATCAGTTGCAGGGCAACCGCCTGCGCGAAGCGATGCGGCTCGGCCCGGTCACCGCGACGCTCACGCTCACCGCCGAGACGAACGACGAGGCCACGATCGACTATCTCGCCGCCGAACTGCCCGGCAACGGCAGCCGTGCGGGCGCGATCCTGGTCATGACCCACACCGACGGGCAGAACGCGATCGAGGAGAACGGCGCGGCCGCACTGCTGGCGATGGCCGACTATTTCACGAGACTGCCGGTGGCACAGCGTGATCGAGACATCGTATTCGTGCTCTCCCCCGCGCACATGACCGCCTCGAGCAGTGCCGTGCATCCCGAAACGTGGCTCGACCACCACCCCGAGATCGCCGACCGGCTCGTGGCCGCGGTGGTGCCGGAGCATCTCGGCGCGACGCAGTGGGATGCCGGCGGCACCGGCCGAGCCTGGCACGCCACCGGCAAGCAGGAGATCCTCGTCCTCGGCGTCGGCAACAGTGCGGAGCTCGCTCGAGCCGTCGCCGCGGAATTGGCCGGCTCGGATCTGGATCGCACCCTCGTCGCCCGGCCGTACACCGACAACCTCTACGGCGAGGCGACCGGGCCGTACCGGCGCGGGATCCCGACCGTCACCGCCATCGCGGGGCCGAATTACCTGGTGCGGGTGAGTGAGAACGGCGATCTCGACAAGCTCGATCCGGCGCTCGCCCATCGCCAGACCCGGTACCTCACGCATCTGACCACCCGGTTGCTCAGTGCGCCCTGGTTGCCTGCCCCGCGATAGCGCGCGGCTGATCTGCGCGTCGTCGCGATCGGTAAGCTCTCGTCCGTGACAGCGCGGACGAGGCAACCCGGGTCGCCCGGCCGCCGCGGCCCCAGCAAAGGCGACCAGCGCGAAGCCGCGATCCTCGACACGGCCCGTCGCTTGCTCGCCGAGCAGCCGCTTTCCTCCATCACGATCGACCAACTCGCCAAGGGCGCCGGTCTGTCCCGCTCGGCGTTCTACTTCTACTTCGACTCCCGCGACGCGGTCGTGCACGCGCTGGTCGGTGCCAGCCTGGTCGGTTTGAGCGCCATCGTCGAGGAGTTCGACCGTACGACCCCGCCGCGCGCGGCGATCCGGCACGCCGTCGCACGGTATCTGCAACGGTGGCGCACGGAAGGCACGCTGCTGCGCGCGTTCGGTCCGGCGTCGAGCCGCGACGCCCACCTCGACGACACCTGGCGGGACACCCACGCCGACATCCAGCAGCGCATCGTCACCCTGATCGACACCGAACGCGCCGCGGACCGCGCTCCGGCGGGCCCGCCGGACAGCGGCGCACTGGCCGCGGCTCTGCTGGCGATGATGTGGCGGGCGGGCTACGAGTACGCGGCCGACGAACCCGACGCCGCGGAAACCGAACGCCGAGTCGACGCCCTCACCGCCGTCTTCGTGCGCACCATCTGGTGCACGCCGGACTAGACGAGAACCCGAACGCGGGCGCCGTTTATCGACACGGCTGCCGGGTTAACTGCCAGCTCCGCGCCGAGCCGGCGACATCGGTCGATCCATCCGAAGCGCAGTCAACGGCGGGTGGCAGTGCACGCCGACCGCGCCACCGTCGAGGTCCGCGGCTCATGTGGTATGAGCTTGCCGATACGAGACGAATCGTGCTCAGCCGCCGAAATACGGCAGCACCATTTGTTCGCACGGGGGACGGACCGCGTGCTCGGGGTCCAGGCCGTTGAGGATTTCCTGCAGCGCCACCCGGTCGTAGGCCATCGCGAGATGGTCGGTGAAATCGTTCGGGCAGACGTCCTGGACGACGATGTTGCGGGCCTCGGGACCGTGCAGGAACTGGTCCGTCATAGGTGTCGCCACGATGTCGTAGCGGGAGACGATCGTCGTGTAGCGCAGGCCGGGCACAGTGTCCGGCAGGCCCGCGAGTGCGGTGTTGAATTCCGAACTGCGGAACTGCTGCATCGCGGCGGTGTCGAGTTCGTCCAGCGCGGCGGCCAATCCGGGCAGCGCGGTGCGCCACATCGCCACCCACGGATCGAGACCGAGCGCGTCGGAGCCGCGGTAGGTGGGCGCCAGCGCCACCACGTCGTGCACCTTCGACGCGCCGCCGACCACGCTTGTGTAATAGCGAATCAACGGCCCGCCCTGCGAATGACCGACCAGATCCACCACGGTCGCACCGGTGGCAGCGCGCACCCGGTCGACGAATCGATCGAGTTCGCCGACGGAATCCCGGATGTCGCCGGTGCCACCGATCTGCCCGAACTTCAACCCACCGAAGTTCAACGCGAACACGCAATACCCGTCGTTCTTCAGCAAGGGAGCCAACGCATTCCAGTTGACTCGCATGTTCGCGTGCGTCCCGTGCACCAGCACCACCGGCTCGGGATGCTTTGCGCTGCGACACGACCAGTCGTTCACCCCCGGCGGTTCCGAGCCCGGATAGCGAATGCTGTCCGCCAGCGCCACCAGCGTGCTGTAGTCCACCGGCAGCGGCGCCGGCCCGGCCTGCGCACCCGCCGCCCGCACCACCCCCGCCAACACGATCGCCACCGCGACCCCCAGCATCCGCAGGCCCTTGTTCGACATCGATACTCCTCCCCAACCCAACGGGCGGCTATCCGGGCCATACTGAAACCCACTGGTTCCAGATCCTGCCGCCACCGAGGCGTTCTCCGCACGAATTCGCCCGAATTCATTGCCGCACATGGGCGGGTTCCGCCGACGGTCAGTGGAGCAGGGTGGGCGGGAAACGACGGACGCCGGGTCGAAACCGCTGGAGAGCGGAGTCGACCCGGCGTCCGGGTGGGTCGAGTGTCAGGTCGCCGACTCGAGGGCGGCGGCGACCTTCACTGCGAATCGCCGACTATCAGGGCAGCACCTGCGGGATCACGGCCGGTGCGACGGCACCGAGGATCGCGCCGATCACCGCGGCGAACACCACGTAGCTGATGCCGCTGGCCACGATGCAGGCGAAGTAGCCGATCACGAAGACCAGGATGGCGGGGATGCACAGGATCGCGGCGATGCCGAGACCGGTGAGGGCACCGGCCGCGAGGCCGTTGGCAACCGGGTCGTGGTTCTGCGCGTCCGGGTTGGTCGCGATGGGCTTCAGCTCGCCGGCGGCGATGGGCTGCAGTTCAGCCTCGACCTCCTTGGTCACCTGCGGGGTGACGACCAGCTTCTTCCCGTCCGGGGAGATCTGCGGAGCCAGCGAAATCGTGTTGCCCGCAGCCGTCTTCATCGACATCGGGAACTCGGTGACCTTCGCACCGGTGGCCGACTCCACCTGCACCGCCGACGAATCCGCGGTCAAGGTGAACTTGCCGCTGTTCAGCTCGGTGGAGATGGACTTGAGGTCAGGGGCCGTGGTGGTCTTGAACTCGACACCCTGCTCGTTGCCGGTCGCCGTCAGGCTGTCGGCCCACCGCGTCTGCTGCGCGGTGTAATCGGTCGCCGACGCGGTACCCGCGCTGGCGAGCGTAGCCACTACCGCGAAGGGCAGGACCGCAGCGGCAAGAACCTGGCGACCCGCGCGCGTGACACTCTTATAGAACATGTATTTCTCTCCCGCCCCCGATCACCACGGAACGCCCTGTCCCCCAGTCGAATCGAAGCGTTGATCTAGATCGAACGAGTTATTCATATCCGACGATCCGTGCAAAACCGAAAAATGTGACGAGCGCCACGTTTGAGCCCTCACGCGGCCCCCTACTTTCCGGGGCACGGCCTGTCGAATGGGCCGCTGCGAGCATGGTCGAGGGCCTCTCACCTGCCGTCCCCGCCGGACGCGAATCATGCACTCCGAGCCGCGCATAACGAGTGCTTGCTCAGCACCCCAGCTGAAAGCCGAAGGCCCCGAACCACATACGCCTTCGCCAATTATCCGACCCGGCGCACCAATGCGCCAGCATCGCCGCCAAGAACCCAGGCCAACCGGAAAAGCCGTCCACGCCATAACCGGAGCACACTCGAGCGGCTCGCGGGGTCAGTGCCGGAACAAACGGCTACTCGGCCTGGGAGATAAGTCATCACCTCGGAACTCGATCAGTACGAAACGCGCCACACGTCCCACGTCGCATTAAGTACAGCTGTACCTTGAAGGTCTACTGATCAGCACGGACGAGGAGCAGTGTGCAAGCCGAGAACGCCGATAGGGACTCGCGACCGGTGCGGCGGCGAAGGTTCGACCCCCAGCGTCGGCGCCGCATCGCCGAGGCGGCCCTGGCCGTCATCGGCGAACGCGGCATCGAAGGCCTCACCCACCGCGCGGTCGCCGAAACCGCCGATGTTCCGATCGCGGGCACGACCTACCACTACAAGGACAAGGAAGAACTGCTCGCGGCCGCACTCGAACTCGCGGTCACCCACTACGAGACGATCATGGCCGCCATCCCCGAGACCCAACCCGGCGACGGCATCACCGAGATCATCGACCAAACCGCCGAGGCGCTCGTGGGCTGCTTCAACACCGAGCGATCCGTGACCACCGTCCAACTCGAGCTCTATGTGGCCGCCATCCGCCGACCAGCCCTGCGCTCGATCGCAGACCGCTTCACCGCAGCCACCCGCGCAATGTACGCCCACTACACCGACCCCGACACCGCCGAACTGCTCACCGACACCGCCCAAGGCATGACATTGCGCGGCATCGCGTCGGACTTTCCACCCACCCGAGACCGAATCAGAACCCAGCTCTTGCGATGCCTACCGCGGTGAGTCAGCTTCAACCTGAAGCAGTTTGACCGTATAAGACCGAACCCGTTGTCTGCCAGCGAGAATCGAGTGCATGACTGGGCTCTCGCTGACGACTGAGCGACGTACGGAACTGGCTGCGCTGCTGGACGACGAGCGGCGGTTGCTGCGGGAGTATCCGAAAGTTGCGGAGTACTTGGAGACGGCGCCGATGTTGGCGGGGACCGATGATCCGGCTGCGGATGCGGCATTCGATCTGAGGTTTGTGCACTACATGGCGGGTGGCTCGGCGGCGTCGGGGAATCCGTACTGGGACATCGTTGCGCCTTCTGTCGCGGAGGACGCGGGGAGTCGAGTGGTGAACGGTGGACGTGAGAAGGGCAGTGCCCGTTTGGCGTTCGCGCAGACGATCTTGCAGGCCGCGTACGCATATGCGGTGCCGTCGCCGGAGACGATCGACTGGATCGGGCAGTTCAGTGCCGGTCGAAAGGTATTGGAGCTGGGTGCCGGGCGCGGGTACTGGGCAGGACAGCTGGCTGCCGGCGGCGTGAATGTGGCTGCTTTCGATATGGAGCCGCCGGACAGCGCTTCGAATGTGTCGTTTCCTGGCGCGGCTGGGCAGTTGGATGTGTGGCATCCGGTCGGCGGTTCGGCGGAATTCGACTCAGCGCTTGATGGTGAGTCGGTGTTGTTCCTGTGCTGGCCGCCGGGGTGGGGTGATTCGATGGCGTCGACGGCGCTGCGGGAGTTCGAGCGCCGCGGCGGAACTCGCTTGATCTTCGTCGGCGAGCCGAAGGGTGGCAAGACTGGTGATGATGCGTTCTTCGACCGGCTGACGGAGGGCTGGGAGCTGGAATCACAAGATGCGCACTATGTCTCGTGGTGGAACCTGGGCGACGTCGCGCAGGGTTGGGTTCTTCGGGGATAACTGTCGGCTTCGGCCCGGCCGGTCACGCTCCCGCTCGGCCTGCAGGGGCACGACTTTGGGTCGGCGTCGAATGCGTGCGGTACCCGCGCGGACCGCACCCACCGTCAGGGCACCGCGGGGCCGATCGTCACCGTCTCCGACACCGATTCGACCTTCTCGTCGTAAATCGTCATGTAGGCCGTGAGAGTGTGGTCTCCCGGATTGGTCGGAGTCCAGCCGACTTGTCCCCAGTGGGAATCACCGGGATCGCAAGTCGGATTGGTGAACGATGCCCAATAATCGCCATTGATCAGAAGACCGATGCGTTGGGACGGTGGGTAGCCGACGCAATCACCCGTAATGGTCACTGTGGTCACCTGCCCCACCACATTTGGGCCGGTGATCGTCATCTTGACATGGTATGTGGACGCCACCGGCGCCGCCGTCACGTCCGCCGAGCCGACCGCGCCGCCGACAGCTCCGGCCACCACCACAGCGGCCGCGATCATCGAAAGTTGCTTGAAAACACGCATGATTCCCCCTGAATATGTGATGCCGAATGGTGACATCCAGAAACAGGAGGCGTCCAGTAGTCCCGTCCCCAGTTGAAGCTGAACACAGCGACAGGCCCGCAAGCTGTTCTCGGGTCCAGTCCACCGACTCCGCGGGCAACCCGCCTTCACCACAGCAGCAAGATCGCCTCCTGACCCACGACGTAGCCGATGACCACCGCCGCGACGCCACCGAGCACCACGACAAGCCAAGACTTGCCGCGCCATCGCAGTGTTACCACCACGAGGGTGGTGAGGACGAGGATTCCGATGAGCAAAGCTATGGCAGGTGCATGATCGGTGTGCATGGTGTAGCCAGGTGCGTGATTGAACTCCACGCTGGTCGACATCGGCTCTTCGAAAGTCGATGTTTCACCGAGTTCGCTCGGTGCGGCGCAGATCGACCCGATACCCGGACAAGCAGCCTGGGCGTTCGGTGACGAAGCGAAGATCGTCCCGCCTCGCGTACCAGCGTCGACCTGCCCCGCCGCCTCTCCCATCGGGAAAATCACAAGATCTGGATATTCTAGATATCTGAGTGGTAATTTGTCGACGGCAACGTCAGAAACTACCGGCCATCGACCCCACAGACCCTCTGACGTGGGACAACCACCTGAACGAGCTGGAGAGACAGCATGAACGTGACCGAGGTTTTCCGGGAGCAACGACCCGTTCCCCCGATCGACGAATCCTTCTTCGGCACCGCCTCGCTGGTCTTCGACACGGTGCACACCTTCGCGGCACCGCCCGAGCAGGTGTGGGACATCATCGACAGCGACGAGATGTTCACCTGGCTGCCCGCACCGGGCGTCGGGGTGGTCTACGAGGGCGGCCGGCGCGGACCCGGCATGGTCCGCGAAATGGGTTCGGTGCGAAAACCGTTTCGCGGGTTGTGGATTCAGCGTGAACAGTTCTGGCGGCACCAAGCCCCCCACCGCATGAACTACCGCGCGATCAGCGGCACCTGGATGTACTACCTGCTGGTGCAGCAGTACGCCGAGGACATGACCCTGACGCCGACCCCCGAGGGCGGCACCGAACTGGTGTGGACCGTGGCCACCACGCCGCGGCTGCCGTTTCGTTTCGTCAAGCACTTCCGGCCGCTCTGGCGGCTGGGCTACCGGCTCGCACTCGGCCCCGCCATCAACAACCGCCTCGCGCGAAACCGCCTCGGTGTCACGACATCTCAGGTCGAGTTTGCTTCGAGGGAGTCGGAGGTGAAGACGTAGCCGGTGAACCAGCGCGGTATCTGACGTTGCAATGCCAGGTCACCGTGCACCTGGACTCCGGGTTGTCGAAGCAGTTGCGGCCAGGACAGATTCCCGAGCCACCATTCGGTTGCCGCCCGGGTGGGTGTGGTGAGCCAGATGTCGACAGGTGCGCCGGTGTCGTCTCGGCACAGGTCCACGCCGGTCCGATCCAGATGTAGCCAGAACCTGCGGTCGGCGGCCGGTCTGTTGGTGAATTCGATGGCGATCACGACTCGGCGGTCGGGCAGCGCGGCGGTATCGACGCGTCGGTGCATGTCCCAGGTGAGGGCGGTGGTGTCGAGATCGTCCTCGGTCAGGGCGGCGCTGTCGGTCGTGATCGCCCATCTGGCCAACTCGCGCACCACCGGGGCGAGCGCGGCGCCGGCGTCGGTGAGGCGATAATCCTCGACGACCCCGGCGGCGCGCAGCGTCCGCAGCCGCGCCGACAGAGTTGCCCGGGGAATCCGCGGCAGCCCTCGGCACAGGTCACCGAAGCTCGACGCGCCGAGCAGCAGTTCGCGAACGACCAACAGCGTCCAACGCTCACCGAGCACATCCAGTGCCCGTGCCACGGCGCAGAACTGTCCGTAACCACCCATACCCGCAGCGTACGTGCCACATGACGGCGTGCGCGGTTCAAGAATTGAACTTCCGGCTCCGCGACGATGTACCGATGATCGACAACGTCGGTATACGCCTCGGGAAGGGCGAGTAATCCATGGAAATCGGCGCCAATATGCTGACGGCGATCGGCCGCACGCCGCTTGTGCGACTGCAGCGGGTGGTGCCCGCGGACTGCGCGACCATTCTGGTCAAGGTCGAAGGCCACAACCCGACCGGCAGCATGAAAGACCGGATGGCACAGGCCATGATTGCCGCCGCCGAGGCCGATGGCCGGCTACCGCCTGGCGGCACCGTCGTCGAATACACCGGCGGCAGTACCGGTGCCGCGCTGGCCCTGGTCTGCGCGGTGCGCGGATACCGGCTGCGGATCGTCAGTTCGGCAGTGTTCAGCGAGGACAAGCTGATCCAGATGGCCGCGCTCGGCGCGGAACTCACCCTGATTCCGAGTGCGAACGGACAGATCACCAAGCAGCTGATCCACGACATGATCGACACCGCAGCCGAATTCGGCCGCCGACCCGATACCTACTGGACCGATCAACTCACCAACACGGCCGGCATCGCCGGCTACCACTCCATGGGCGAGGAGATTTGGGCACAGACGGCTGGCCGCGTCGACGGCTTCGTCCAAGCAGTCGGCACCGCAGCGTCGCTGCGCGGGGCGACCACACCGCTGCGACAACACAATCCGCGCCTGCGGGTGGTCGCGGTCGAGCCGGCCGAATCGGCGGTGCTCTCCGGCGGGAACCCTGGCGCGCATCTCATCGAAGGCATCGGCATCGGTTATGAACCCCCGATGTGGGATCCCGACCTCCCCGACGAGATCATCCCCGTGCCAACCGCTGATGCCGAAGCCATGGCACGACGACTCGCGAAGGAAGAAGCGCTTTTCACCGGAACGTCCTCTGGCGCAAACATTGTCGCGGCGATCGAACTCGGCCGCCGACTAGGTCCCGACGCCACCATCGCCACCATTGCCGTGGACTCGGGCCTGAAATACCTCAGCACCACCGTGTTCCGGGCAAGCCGACCCTGAAACTCTCGACCCGGTGCTGCGGCACGTCCGCACCAGGGTGCGCGCACCGCAGACCAACGGCTCATCTCGCTCGAGACAAACTCCAGCCAGCGCGTGTCAAAGCAGTTCCGATCGCGATCCCCAGAGCCAACGGCGCAGCAAGCAACAGTAAATACAGCCAGCTGCTGACAACCGGGTAGTAGACATCGGTGACGACACCCGACGACTGAGACGAGCCGTAGAAGTCGGCACCGACCTCGACCTCGACCCGCGGACGCGACAGCATCCACCAAAGCTGAAACGAAGCACGCCGAACTGCGATCGGTGGCCACCAGATCGTGGGCTGCCGTGTCGGCCAAAGTGGAAGCGTGATCGTTCGGAAATCCTTGATGGTCTTCTTGTTAGCTGCTGCCGTACGACGAGAAGACTGTGGACGGTCGTCCATGGACGAGCAAAGGTAGTCGAACGCCCCCCAACAGTCATCAGCTTTGATGACTGACCGCTCTCTATGGCACCTCCACGGGCAGCAGTGGACCGAGGACTCCGTCACGATTTTTGCGGTGCCCCCAAGACTTGGGGCGATCTCGGGTTCATGTGCCGCGGTATCTTCCATGCGATCGCCGCACCCTGGTCGGCGCGCAGAGGAAGCACGCCACATGTTCAGCAAATTCTTTGCGGCCGCCGCGATTTCGGTGAGTGCCGCTGTCGTTTTCGCGGCGCCGCCCGCCGCCGCCGACCCGGTCAACTGGGGCGCCGGTTCCCTCAGCGTATGGGGCAACGTCTACGCGTTTTCGGTCAACCACCCGACGGAAGCCGACGCCATCCGAGCCGCCGACCGCGCATGCAAGGGTCAAGGCATCATCGACTGCCGGATGATGGTGACGTTCGCGAACGGCTGTGGTGCAGTCGTCACGAGCCCGCTCTCGATCGTCGCAGGGTTCCCGATCGTGGGCTTCGGTAAGGGGGCGAATCCGGGTGAGGCGTACGCAGACGCCACCCGCAACCTCCCCACCGGCACCGGAAGCGTCGGCGCGTTCAATCGCGAACATGCCTGCACCCAGCCGTGATCCAGTCCAGCACGGTCCTCGGTACGAGCGGATACTCATACACTGAGATGCTGATGTGGATCCGCCCCGGCTTCCGGCCGCGATGGTCGAGCCCACAGAAGATGACCGGCCTGTGCCGCGTAGCGGCGTAAGCCGCTGTCCCGCCCCCCGCTTTCGGGGGCAGGCATCTCGAGGTCTGTCGGACGGAACGTTTATCTCGGTAACTTCGCTGCGCTGGCCGATCCACTCCCCGGCCGCCCGAAAAGGAATTGTGATGCGCACCAAGCTTCGTGTCGGTCTGCTCGCCGGTGTACTCCTGATGGCGCCCTTGGCGACCGCGATCCCGGCCTCCGCCGCCGGACTGCCGCTGCAGCCCACCGAGCAGACGGATCAGGTGGCCTCCCCGGGCTGCCCCGGTGGCGCGGCGCACTGGAGTTGCCTGCTGGAATCGCTGTCCGCCAGCGGCTCCAAGGGCAAGTAGCGGCCGTCGCACGCGGGCTCACCTGGCACCCAACACTGTTTCGACGAACGGATTGCCGTGGAAGACCAGACGGACATCGTCGCTCTCACCAAAGTCCTGCCGCCAGGTCTAGGCGCGGACGAGGAGATCGACTGGCCCGCCGCCGAGTTGCGATGGGACACACGGTTCCCAGATGACTATATGGCGTTCATGTCCGTCTATGGCGCCGGCGAGTTCGTCACTGCCGACGGGTTCGCCGGTCTGGCCATCCTCATGCCTTTGCCCAAGAAGAGCCGATTTCTGGACGATCAAACATTCGAGGCCGAGACCGAGAACGCCCGTGACACTTGGGAAATGCTGGGCGGCCAGGAAGGCCTCGACATCGACCCGCAGGACATTCTCGCCTGGGGTGTCACATCGGGTTCCGATATCCTGTGCTGGCTGACGACCGATCCCGACCCTGACCGGTGGCCGGTTCTGGTCTGCGGGCGGCACACCGACCCAAGTTTCACCCGTTTCCCCTGCAACATGGTCGAATTCCTCCGCAGGCTGATCCTCGACGAGCACGACCCCTACCCCCTCAGCACCGATATGCGAGGCCGTTCGCTGCGGTACCTGCACAGGCTGGAAAGGGAACAACGTTGAGGCCGCGCGCCGGCATGCGCGCGACGGTGGAGTACACGCCCACGAAGTGCCTCGGCCGGCCGAGCCGCTGACCCGCGCGAACCCAGAAACGACAACGGAGCGCCGCGGACACGCACGTCGAGCATCTGCTCAGTGCCCCCAGGACGGCTCCACACAGAAGCACATCGTTCATTTCGTGCCAATGACCGCGGTCAGCTCCGCGTGAGCCCCATAAGAAAGCTGGTGAGTACGTCGGTCACCGCTGCGAGGTCACCGCGCGGATGGGTGACGCTCCACTGATGGACCAGCGCAATCAGCGCTCCCACGAATCCAGTTGCGGCGGAACCATATCCACCCGGAGGAACGAAATCCTCCCCCAGGTTGCGGGTAAGTTTCTCCTCGAAGAACCGTATCCAGATCTCACGCGGGTCGATCCGATGACGTTCGACCCGCTCGCTGACGCCGACGACGTCCCCGAACGCATGGCTGTGCCCCTGCAGCGGCAACTTCCCGACGTGCCCGTCCAGCATTCCGGGAGGGGCAGCCGAGTGACTCCCGACACTGTCTCGCTCGACCAGTCGGGGGTTGCGATCTAGGTCTCATTTTCGTAGCCTGCAATAGTTAGACGCAAATGCCTAACTATGAGTCAGTGAGGACTTTCATGTATCGCACCGCGATCGGCATTGCCGCGATGGGTCTGGCATTGCTGCTGGCAGGGGCTGGTCCGGCAGCCGCGCAGCCGGACGACCCGAATTCCCCGCCCGTGGCCGGAGGCCCGCTCGGGTTGTATCCGAAGACCGTTCAGGGCGACATTCACCGCCAGTTCGCCCAGCCCGGCGAACACAAGGTGGCGACATCGCAGCAGCTGCACAAGTCATGCACCGAACTCGGGTTGCCCATCGGCCCCCTGGTGCTGTGGCTGGCGGGTGGAACAGATGTCAGCAACATGCAGTGCACCACCGCATTCCCGCGCGGCCTCGACTCGCCGATCGGGATGATGTATTACTACCCCGCCGACATTCAAAACATGGCGCCTGCTCCGGTGGTCGAATTCGAGGGCGGGGTGCTGACCGATCCCGGGCACTACGCGAGCATCGCCTCGTTGTGGGCAAGCCGCGGTTACGTGGTGGCGATGCCGTACAACTTCATCAATTCCCTTCCCACCGATGCCATCTGGGGCACACAGGCGCTGCTGGCCGAGGAGGCCCGGCCCGATTCACCGCTGCACGGGCGCGTGGACTTCAGTCGCACCGTCGTCGCCGGACAGTCGGGCGGCGCAGGGGCGGCCTACTGGGCCGCGAATTATCTCCCCGAGGTCGCACCTCTACTCGACCCACGACTGAAAGTCATCGGCGCGCTGAGCATGAACACCGGCATCCAGGCGCCGGGAGGCCTGTTCATCAAGGTGCCAACCCTCAGCCTCACCGGTAACCTCGACGTGGTCACCCCGGACATGCTCTGGCCCAGGCTCATCGACTTTCGCACTACCTTTCAGGCTCCGGCCTATATCGCCTGCGTCATCAACGGTACACACGGCGGCTCGTTCAACGACATCCCGAACAACCCGTTCGCCGGAGCATCCATGGCCTGGCTCGAGCATCTGACGGGTGGAAACCCCGACGCCGACAAAGTCTTTGTCGGACCGAAATGGGGACTGTCCACCGACGCGGCCTTCATGGCCGTCGAGCGAAACACCCTCGCAGACCAATTGCAGTAACCAGTCAGTCGGCGACGGCCGGCAATTGTCCGATGACGCGGCATCGTGCCGCGCGGGGTTCAGCTCGGACAGATCCCGTTCGTGCAGTGCGAAATATCAGCCGAATATGTTCCGTGATCGAGCAGAGGAGAACCTCATCTTTACTCCTGGTCGCCCCCGCCCCATAACTGCGGGGATGCGAAAAATGTTGGTATCAGCCGCTTTTGCCGCAACGTCCGTGCTCGTGTGCGCTACCGGACTTGCTGCGGCGACCCCGTCGGATGATCCCAGCGGTCCGCCTTCGCCGGGGCAGGGCCCGCTCGCCGCACTCTATCCACCGATCGTGCAGGGCGGAATCCAGGCGCAGTTCGGTACACGAGGTCCGCATCCGGTGAGCGTCTCTGAGGAGCTGACGCCGTGTACCGGGCCCGCCAGTGCGATAAAAGCACGGATCGCCGAATTGGCAGGCGCGCGTGCCGCGGACGAACTCGACTGCTCACACGCCTTTCCCAGCGGCACCGACGCTCCCGTCAAAGTCGTCTACTTCTATCCGAGCGACCTGCCGCAGCTGGCGCCCGCGCCGCTGGTCGTGTGGTTCCCTGGCATCACCAGCGATCCGGGGAACTACAAGATGCTCGCGAGCCTGTGGGCCAGTCGCGGTTTCGTTGTCGCCATCGGCTACAACTTCATCAATTCCTTTCCCACCGACCATGTCTGGGCCACCCAGGCCGTTATCGCAGAGGCGAGCCGACCCGACTCACCGCTGTACAACCGGGTCGATTTCGGGCGCACTGTCCTCGGCGGTCATTCCGGCGGGGCGGGCGCGGCCGATTGGGGTGCAGTGATTCTGCCGGCCATCGCCGCGGACATCGACCCACGGCTGCGGGTCATCGGCGCGATGAGTGTCGAACCCGGCCCGCAGGGCGACGTGATCGGACCGGCACTAACCGTGCCGGTACTCCAGATCACCGGCACCCGTGACCCTTTCACCATGCCGAACGCCTTTCTGATGCACTACACGACCGTGCAATCGCCCGCATATCTGGCCACCGTCGTCAACGGCACCCACTTCAGCATCAAGGACGGGATGCCCGACAACCCGGCCGCAGCGCTGACGACGGCATTCATCGAACATCTGGCAGGCACCGACACCGCCGCCGATCAGGTGTTCGTCGGACCGAATTGGACACTGGCGCAAGATCCTTCATTCACCCTGGTCGCACGCAACGCACCGGCCGACAGCATCTCCTGACTCCGGCACCACATCCCGTGGTCGGCTACCGCTGTCGACCCTCACCGCGAGAAGACATACAGGAAACCCATGCGCTACCCGGCACTCCAATCGCTTTGTGGCGCCCCTACTCGCACCGCGCGGCGCGGGATCCGGCGGCGTCCGAGATCTGCTGTCCTATCAGATGCCCGAGGATTCGACCGCGCAGTACTGTGCACCGTCGTATGCGGTACAGCAGTGGTCGATTCCCGGCCCGATCACCGGTCAACCGGGAAACTCGGCCTTCTTCCTCGAAGTTCAAGACACCCTCGCATGAGCAGGCAGACCCCCGCCATGCCGGTCTTCCTCTACCATGCCCAACTCGGCTGGCTCCCGCCGATCGGACCTGCAGACACCCTGGTGGACACATATTGCCGGGACCCCGCCGGCCGGGTCACCTATGTTCGAGACCACTTCAGCGAGCATGTGACTCTCGAACCGATCGCCAGAGGCACCATCATGCGCTGGCTGCGCGATCGATTCTCCGGAGTTCCCGCCCAGCCCGGCTGTGTCACCACCGATCCGGCTTCCATAGCCCTCAACTGACCGGCACGCCAGTCGTCGCGCCGAGATCCGAAACCGGCTCGTGAGACATCGACATCGATCGCCTGCGCCGACCACACCAGGATCGGCGAGGGGGTCGGGCCGACTGCGGCGCCCGCCGCCGGGCCGAAGTGCACCGCACGGGCTGATGAGCAAGGGCGAGTCATCCGCTCAGCGGCGCACGAGACCGACCAGGAAAGCGGTGAGTACCTCGGTCGCCGCCGCGAGGTCGGTTCGCGGTTCGCTGATGCTCCACTGATGCACCAGCGCCATCAGGGCACCGATGAATCCTGTTGCCGCAGCGCGGTATCCGCCCGGAGGGACAAAATCGGATCCCAGATTCTGTTTCAACTCATCGATGAAGAACTGCACCCATATCTCACGCTGGTCGATGCGATGCTGTTCGACTCGCGCGCTCACCCCGACGACCTCGACATAGGACACCCGGGCACGATTCGGATCGGAGCCCACCGCGTTCGCATAGGCCTGCATCGCAGCGCGTGCGCGGGCCAGGAAATCACCTTCGGGCGCCGCCTCTACCGCCGCGGCGGCCGCGGACCTGGCGTCGGCCTGAACCATGTCGTACACCGCCAACAGCAGGTCTTCCCGGTTCTCGAAGTGCTCGTAGAATTGGGCGCGCGCCAAACCGGCGCGCTTGCACACCATGGCGATCGTGCTGCTGGTGTACCCCTCGGTGCCGTACACAGCCAAGCCGGCGATCAAGAACTGTGTACGGCGCTCAGCACGGCGCTCCGCCACCAGAACACCGTCGTACGTTCGAGAGGACTTGCTTTCCACCACGGCGACAACAGTACCGAGTGGACTGCCGCGGAACGCGCAACCGCAGGCCGAGCACAACAGATCACCCTCGCCGACTCACCGAGGCCGAGTGCCGTCAGCAATCGCCTGAACAGGCCGACCGCGGTCAGCGAGTGTCGACACCTCGCCCGGGACTGCCCCCGGTTTGGTTGATTCCTTGACCTGCCAGCGAGTCAACCGAACTCGGGGCAGTCCCACAATGGAACTTCACATACGACGTAAGCTACGCCGGAGGACCAGGAGGCGAGCAACTCAGACACGAAATATCCTGCGTCATCGAGGAACTACTGCTCTGGGCACACTCCGACCTCACTCGCAATGAGCACAAACACAACCCCTGAGATCCGAGGCGACGAGGTAGTCCACACACCACGCCGGAATGACCTGGCCGGAGACAAATCAGATGTCTCCCGAACGACACCAGACGCCCATAGCCCGACCATCTCCACCTCACCCCGGGGCGACTCGAACCGACACCGGCACGACCAGCCGATTCTCGCTTTACAGCTCATAAACAGACGTTCGACGACACGCCAGAAAACCCTGTCGAGCTGCGGCTGTCCCGAAGTCCTCGCGTGCCCCCAGTCGGACTCGAACCGACACTGGGCGGATTTTAAGTCCGCTGCCTCTGCCAATTGGGCTATGGGGGCCGTCCGGGACAGACTACCGAGTCGTACGGTTGTACCGGAATTCTGAGGGTTGAAGATGGGCAAATTGTCGAGTAAGGGGGCGGAGAAGTCGGGCAGTTGACCAATGGCGTGCCGACCGGTTGCTCTGAAAAGGCATGGTTGCGAACCGGTTTGGGGTCGGGCGGCACGAAACCGGGTCAGCGGGGCCGGTCTGGGCCGGTGCTGTCCAGTGGGCTTACCGCCGCGCCGGTAAGGGGATGCGGGCGAGGTCGGTGGCGACGTGGATCGGGCCGGAGAAGTGGGCTCGGGCCTCGGCCAGATGGACGGACAGGTCGCGGTAGCGCTGGGAGAAGTGGGTGAGCACCAGGGTGCGGGCGCCTGCCGCGGCGGCGACCCGGCCGGCCTGGCCCGCGGTGAGGTGGCCGTATTCGGCGGCGAGCCGCGCGTCGGCGTCGAGGAAGGTGGCCTCGATGACGAGCATGTCGGTGTCGGCGGCGAGTTCGTAGACGCCGTCGCAGAGCCCGGTGTCCATCACGAAGGCGAAGCTCTGACCCCGGCGCGGCTCGCTGACCTCGTCGAGAGTCACGGTGCGCCCGGCCGATTCGACGCTGCCCTGCTGTTGCAACCGCGCGATGACGGGTCCGCGCAGCCCGAAGTGCTGCAGCCGGTCGGGCAGGATGCGCCGGCCGTCCGGCTCGGTGAGCCGATAGCCGAAGGTGTCGACGGGGTGCGCGAGCGGCACCGCCGTGACCGCGAACGGCGCGCCGGGAAAGTCGACGGTACCGGCCCGATCGATCGGACGCGGCCGCAACTCGGCCCGGTGATAGTAGGAGGTGGCGTTGACGAGGCGGTCGTAATACTCGGTCCCGGAGGCGGGAAAGCATACGTCCACCGGATGCGGCACCCGGTCGAGATTGATCCGCTGCACCACCCCGGCCAGCCCGAGGCTGTGATCACCGTGGAAGTGGGTGATCGCGATCCGGGTGAGGTCGGTGGCCGAGACACCGGCGTAGGTCATCTGCCGCTGCGTCCCCTCGCCCGGGTCGAACAGCACGCCTTCGTCGTCCCAGCGCAGCAGATACCCGTTGTGATTGCGCTGCTTGGTCGGCACCTGGCTGGCGGTACCGAGCACTACGAGCTCCCGCTGCGACACCCGTGTCACGCTACTTGTTCGCCAGTCGTGGAGTGGCACGGGCGCAGGCCCGCGCCACTCGGCGGACTATTCGGCAGGCGGGTTGCCGAGCAGGGAGTGCCTGCGGCTGTAGGCGAAATAGATGACGAAGCCCAGTGCCATCCAGACGAGGAACCGCAGCCAGGTCTCCACGGACAGGTTCAGCATCAGCCACAGGCAGGCCAGCACGGCGAGCACCGGGATCACCGGAACCAGCGGGACGCGGAAACCACGCGGCAGGTCGGGCCGGGTGCGCCGCAGCACGAGCACGCCGATCGAGACCAGCACGAACGCGAACAGCGTGCCGATGTTGACCATTTCCTCGAGCGTGCCGAAGTCGACGAAGCCGGCCAGCACCGCGCAGACCACGCCGACGATCGCGGTGATCCGCACCGGCGTGCCCTTGCTGCCGGTGTGCGCCAGCTTGCGCGGCATCAGCCCGTCGCGCGACATCGCGAACAGCACCCGGGTCTGCCCGAGGAACATCACCATGACCACGGTGGTGAGCCCGGCGAGGGCGCCGACCGAGATGATGTTCTTCACCCAGGTATCGCCGTGGATCGCGAAAGCCGTTGCCAGAGTGGCGTTCTCACCGGACAACTCGGTGTAGGACACCATGCCGGTGAGCACCAGCGAGACCGCGACGTAGAGGATGGTGACGATGAGCAGCGAGCCGAGGATGCCGCGCGGCACCGCCTTCTGCGGGTTCTTGGTTTCTTCGGCGGTGGTCGCGACGACGTCGAAACCGATGAACGCGAAGAACACCAGGCTGGCCGCGGCGAGCAGGCCGTACCAGCCGAAGGTGCTGTGCCCGGCGCCGGTCAGGAAAGAGAACAGCGACTGGCGCAGCCCCTCTCCTTCCGCCCCCGGCTGGGACGGCGGCACGTAAGGCGTCAGGTTCTCCGACTTGAAGTAGGTGACGCCGACGATCAGCACCAGCGCGATCACGCTCAGCTTGATCGCGACGGCCACGGCCGACACCCGCGAGGAGACCTTGGTTCCGGTGGCGAGCAGCACGCCGAGCACCGCGATCAGCAGTACGGCGCCCCAGTCGAACGACACCGAGCCGAAGTGCACGATCGGCGTCGTGCCCATCACCTCGCCGAGGTACTGCGACCAGCCCTTGGCCACCACGGAGGTGGCGAGCGCGAACTCGAGGATCAGGTCCCAGCCGATGATCCACGCGACGAGTTCACCGAAGGTGGCATAGGAGAAGGTGTACGCGCTGCCCGCCACCGGCACCGTGGAGGCGAACTCGGCGTAGCAGAGCGCGGTGAGCCCGCAGGCGATCGCCGCGAAGACGAACGCCAGCGACACCGACGGTCCGGCGACGTTGCCCGCGGTCCGCGCGGTGAGGGTGAAGATGCCCGCGCCGATCACCACCGCCACGCCGAAGACGGTGAGGTCCCACGCGGTCAGGTCCTTGCGGAGCTTGGAGTCGGGCTCGTCGGTGTCCTTGATCGACTGTTCGACGGATTTGGTCCGGAACAGGCCACCCCATCTGGCCTGCTGTCCGATTGCGCCGTCCGGCTTGCGGATCGCCACACGTTCTCCTCTACCTCTGGTCTTACTGTCTAGCTGGTTCTATGCCCGCTCGGGGCTAGTGCACGCCTGCCATGTGCCGACTGATCCGCGGCGCGATGGCGGCCACGATGACTCCGGCGCACACCGCGACGGCGCCGATGATGCCGAAGTAGGCGACTTCGTGGTCTTGGTCATAGAACCGAGCCAAAGTACCCGACATGGATGTACCGATGCCAACCGAGAAAAAGTACAGCGCCATCATCTGAGCCCGGAAAGCTTCCGGTGCGAGCTGCGTGGTGACCGCAAGTCCGATCGGTGAGAGCAGCAGCTCCGAGACGGCGAAGCCGCCCATGACGACGAGCACGAGCAGTGCGGGCACCGTCGCGCCGCTGAAGCCGGCCAGCGGCACGAACAACAGGAACGCCAGGCCCATGCCGATCACGCCGAGCGCGAACTTGCGCGGCGTGCTCGGCGCCCGGGAACCGAGCTTGGTCCACAGGATGGCGAACAGCGGCGACAAGGTGATGATCCAGACCGGCTCGACCGAACCGATCCAGTTCGACGGGGCGGTCCAGCCGAAGATGCTCCAGTTCATCCGTTCGTCGGAGTACACCGCGAGCACCGTGAAGATCTGCTGGAACAGCGACCAGAACACCGCGTTGGCGATGAACAGCGGAATGAACGCGCGCACCCGGCTGCGCTCGACCGGCGTCACCTTGGCGTTGGTCAGCATGACCACGAAGTAGACGACCGAGGCCACGGCGATCACGATGGTGGTCGCGTCGGGCAGGTTGTCCAGCGTCACCAGGCCGGTCGCCCACACCACCGCGACGATCACCGCGGCAGCGGCCACCGCCCCGAGGACCGGAGCGATCGCGGTGCGCGGCAACGGGTTCGGCACCTCGCGGCCGTGCGTGCCCAGGTTGCGCCGGAACACCACATACTGGACCAGACCGAGGGTCATGCCGATCGCGGCGGCGCCGAATCCGTAGTGGAAGCCCAGGCGGGTCTGCAGCACACCGGTGAGCAGCGGGCCGATGAACGCACCGAGGTTGATGCCGAGGTAGAACAGCGTGAATCCGCCGTCCGCGCGGGCATCACCCTTCGGATACAGCGTGCCGAGCAGCGAGGACGCGTTGGCCTTCAGCGCGCCGCTGCCCAGCGCGACCAGCACGAGGCCGACGCCGACGCCGGTCAGTCCCGGCAGCACCGCCAGCGCGAGATGCCCCGCGACGACCACGACGCCGCCGTAGAAGACCGTCCGCTCCATGCCCAGTACCCGGTCGGCGATCCAGCCGCCCAGCACGGTGGACAGATAGACCAGTCCACCGTAGGCGCCGACGATGCCGACTCCGGTGCTCTTCGCGAGCCCGAGCCCGCCTTCGGTCGTCGAGTAGTACAGGTAGTAGCCGAGGATGGTGACCATCCCGTAGTAGGAGAATCGCTCCCAGAGCTCCACGCCGAACAAGTTCGTCAAGCCGATCGGGTGACCGAAGACTGTTCGTCCCGGGGTCACCTGTTCGGCGGTTGTTGCTTCCGACATCCTCCGACCATCCCATGTTTGAGGCGAATTGTGGGCATCCACACACGAAATTCACCGTCCCCAGTCGAACATCGAGGTGTCGTCGCTGTGTTATGCCGAATTTGTATCGCTCAATCCTGCGTTGATCAGAATCGAAGCGCGTTCTGATAGTAGATCCCACGACCTCGCGGGCCCGCCCCGCCGTCGTTTTCCGCCGCCGCCGCTGGGCATGCCGGAACCAGCGGGGCACGATGGCGAGTAGCGCCCGGTCCGCCCGACGACGAAAGTGACGTGCAGATGGAAGCTGTCGAGATCACCGTGTCCGCCTCGGCCGAGGACACGTTCGCAGTACTGGCCGACGGCTGGCTGTACGCACTCTGGGTGGTCGGCGCCTCGCATATCCGGGACGTCGATCCGGGATGGCCCGCGGTCGGCACCCGCATCCATCACAGCGTCGGCCCCTGGCCGCTGAACCTGTCCGACACCACCAAGGTGCGCGAGGTCGATCCGCCGCGGATGATCGAGCTCGAGGCCCGGCTGTGGCCGGCCGGCTCGGCCTGGATCCGGTTGGAGCTGACCGAGATCGGCCCCGACCGCACCCGGATCAGCATGGCCGAGCGGGCGATCAGCGGCCCGGCCTCGTTGATCCCCGGCGCGGTCCAGGCGCTGGGACTGTTCCCGCGCAACAAGGAATCACTGTCCCGGCTCGCCGATCTCGTGGTCGGCCGGGCGCGCGAAATCGACCGGAAGAGCTAGGCCCGGTTTAGGCGATCGAGAGGGCGATTCCGTCGAGGATGTCGTGCTCGCTGACGACGAGTTCGGAAATGCCTGCGCGACGGGACAGTTCGTCGGCCAGGACCTCGGCGATGACGGCGCCGCCGCCGATCACGTCGACCCGGCCCGGGTGCATGGGGCCCAGGGCGGCGCGCTCGTCATGCGTCATCCCGATCAACCGATCACACACGGCGCGTAGATCATTCAGTCCGAGGCGGGTGAGATGCACCCGCTCCGAATCGTATTCGGGCAGGTCGAGCGCGACAGCGGCGATCGTGGTCATGGTGCCCGCCACGCCCACCCAGGTGTGCGCGCCCTCGACCGGCACCCGGGCAAAGGCTTCCGTCAACCGTTCGGCGGCGAATTCCCGTGCCGCGCCGACCTGTTCGGCGGTGGGCGGGTTGCCGGGCAGACAGCGTTCGGTGATCCGGACGCAGCCGATATCGGCCGAGAACGCCGCCTGCACCCCGGCGCTGTCACCGAAGACCAGCTCGGTCGAGCCGCCGCCGAGATCGACGACCACGAAAGGTCCTGCGGCGCTGGCGAGCTCGCCGATGGCGCCGCGGAACGAGAGGCGGGCCTCCTCGTCACCGGTGATCACCTCGGCCTCCGCGCCGGGCACCACGGTGCCGAGTTCGGCTCGGGCCATGGCGAAGAAGTCTTCCCGGTTCGCCGCGTCCCTGGTGGCGGAGGTGGCCACCATCCGCACCCGGCCGACGCCCGCCTCGCGCATCAACGCGGCGTAGTCCGCCAGCGCGACCCGGGTCCGCTCGATCGCCTCCGGTGCCAGCGCACCGGTCGCGTCGACGCCCTGCCCCAGCCGCACGATGCGCATTTCGCGGTGCACATCGGCCAGCCGTCCGTCGCCGAGTACATCGGCGATCAACAGTCGGATGGAGTTGGTGCCGCAATCGACAGCGGCTACCCGATCGGTCATGCTCGCGCCCCGTCTTCCTGGCTGCCCGCGCGCTCGTACTTCGGCCAGTCGGCCGGAATCGCGGTGCCGCGCAATCCATTGTCGGCGGCCAGCGCCACCGCCTCGTCGCCGAACGGGTTCACGCCCGGCCCCTTGGCCAGCGCGTGCGCGATCAGCACATGCAGGCATTTGACTCGTTCCGGCATGCCGCCACCGGTGAAATCGGTACCGAGCGACTCGATCTCGTCACGCTCGGCCAGATAGCTCTCGTGTGCGGCGCGGTAGGCGGCGGCCAGCGCCGGGTCGCTGCCGAGGCGTTCGGTCATCTCCCGCATCACGCCCGCGGACTCCTGCCTGCTCGCCTCCGCGGTGAGCCGCGGATCGGTCAGGTAGTAGAGGGTGGGAAACGGCGTGCCGTCGGGCAGCCGCGGCGCGGTTTTCACGACGGCCGGGATCCCGTCCGGGGTGCGATAGGCCACGGCGAGCACGCCGCGAGGTTCGCGGCCGAGCTGGCGGGCGATGATCGCGAGATCCTGGTCGTTCGGTGCTGTCACCTGGGTCCTTCCGGTCCTGGCGGGGGCGCGGCGGGCGGTCCCGGCGGCGGCGCCGGCGCGGCCTCGGGCACGGGTTGCGGTTCGGAAATGCTGTGCCACAGTTCGGTGTACCAGGGATCGGGTTCCTTGGATTTGGTCACCGCGGTGGGCGGGGCGGCGGCTTCCATGCCGGGCACCTGCACGATGTAGGGGGTTTCGCCGGGCAGTACCAGCCGCAGCCGGTCGCGGGCCTCGGACCGGATGTAGGCCGGATCCTGTTGCTGGGCACGACGATCGCGCAGTCGCGCCAGGTCGGCCTCCAATTCCCGGCGCTGCTGTGCCAATTGGGCGGCCTCGGCCCGCTGGGTGAAATACGTGCGCATCGGCACGGCCAGGGTCAGCGCCAGCGCGCACACCACGATCGCGAGCACCACCGCTTTGCCGGTGGACAGGCCGAGGATGGTGCGTTCATGTTTGTCCGCACCGTGTTCGGCGGCGCGGGCCGCCGCCTTCTTCGGCTTCGCCGACTTGTCGTCGGAGCGCCGGCGCGCGGTTCGTTTGGCCGCGGCGGGCCGGGCCGCCGTTTCGGTATCGGACCCGGCCTTGGGCCGCGAGCGGGCGGCACGCGACGTGCGGCGGTCCCCACGCCCGGCTGGACTGGTTCCACGCGCACGTCGCTCCGTCATAGCGAACCCCTGTGTGACTAACCCTCGAAGGCGAAACGCGGGAACGCGGCGTCCCCGGCGTAGCGGGCCGAATCGCCCAGCGCATCCTCGATGCGCAGCAGCTGGTTGTACTTGGCGACCCGCTCGCTACGCGCCGGCGCACCGGTCTTGATCTGGCCGCTGCCGACCGCGACCGCGAGGTCGGCGATGGTGGTGTCCTCGGTCTCGCCGGACCGGTGACTCATCATCGTCTTGTAGTTGTTGCGGTGCGCGAGCTCCACCGCGTCCAACGTCTCGGTGAGCGTGCCGATCTGGTTCACCTTCACCAGCAGCGCGTTCGCGGCACCGCGGGCGATGCCCTCTTCGAGGCGCTCCGGGTTGGTGACGAACAGGTCGTCGCCGACGATCTGGATCTTGTCGCCGATCTCGTCGGTGAGCGCGACCCAGCCGTCCCAATCGTCTTCCGACAGCGGGTCTTCGATGGAGACCAGCGGGTAGGCGCCGAGCAGTTCCGCGTAGAACGCGGTCATCTCGGCGGCGCTGCGCACGCTGCCCTCGAACTTGTAACCGCTGCCCGCGGTGTAGAACTCGGTGGCGGCGACATCGAGCGCCAGCGCCACATCGGTGCCGAGCTTCAGACCGGTCTTGCCGATCGCGGAGCTGATCAGGTCGAGCGCCTCGCGGGTGCCCGCGACGTCGGGCGCGAAGCCGCCCTCGTCGCCGAGGCCGGTGGACAGGCCCTTGGCCTTCAGCTCGGCCTTCAGCGCGTGGTACACCTCGGCACCCCAGCGCAGCGCCTCCTTGAAGGTCGGCGCGCCGATGGGGGCGACCATGAATTCCTGGACGTCGACGCTGGTGTCGGCATGCGCGCCACCGTTGAGGATGTTCATCATCGGCACCGGGAGCACGTGCGCGTTCGGACCACCGAGGTAGCGGAACAGCTCCAGGCCCGAGGACTCGGCGGCGGCACGGGCCACCGCGAGCGAGACGCCGAGCAGCGCGTTCGCGCCGAGGCGGGACTTGTCCGGGGTGCCGTCCAGGTCGAGCAGGACCTGGTCCACGGTGCGCTGTTCGACCGCGTCCAAGCCGATCACGGCCGGTGCGATCTCGTCGAGCACACCCTCGACCGCCTTGCGCACGCCCTTGCCGCCGTAGCGGTCGCCACCGTCACGCAGTTCCACGGCCTCGTGCTCGCCGGTGGACGCGCCGGAGGGCACCGCCGCCCGGGTCAAGGTGCCGTCGTCGAGGGCGATCTCGACCTCGACAGTGGGGTTTCCGCGAGAATCCAGGATCTCACGAGCTCCGACCTGTTCGATGATGGCCACGAAAACGACACTCCTTCGGCTGCAGGCACGGTAGGTCTCAGGGGAATTGCCGTGCGCTGCGAGCCTAGCGTCCGGCGCGCTGGGCGGGTAACCGGCACTCCGATGGACGAGGTCACACCCGCCGGCCGACGCTGTAGGCCGCGGCCCGGTCGCGCACGGTGAGCAGATAACTGGTGGACTGGTTGTAGGTGAGCAGCGCCTGCTGCCAGCCGTGCTCGGAGGTGAGATCGCCGCCGCTGGCGCACAGGTAGCGGGCGGCGGTGAGCGCCGCGTCGTCGATGTTCTGCGGGTCGGCCACCCCGTCACCGTTGGCGTCGACACCCCAGCGCTTCCACGTTTCCGGGATGAACTGCAGCGGGCCGATCGCGCGATCGAACACCGGATCGCCGTCCATCTTGCCGCCGTCGGTGTCCTTGACCAGGGCGACACCGGGCGCACCGTCGAGCGGGATGCCGATGATCGGCGGCCGGACCACGCCGTCGGCGTCGATGCGCGAACCGCGATGGGTGCCGTGCTTGCTCTCCACGCTCGCGATGCCCGCGAGGGTGGTCCAGGCGATGCCGCACTCCGGTTTCGACCGCGCGAGCACCGCCGCGGCATAGCCGTACGCCTCCAGCGCGACCGGCGGGATCGCCATCCGGTCCGCCTGCTCCTCGGCCCACCCGCGCAGTTGGAGTGCGGTGCGGCCGGGACCGTCGATATCTATCAGGGGCAGCGGCGTGCCGGGGCCGGGCGGAATGCCCTCGGGGATCGGGGTGAGATCACGATCGATCCCACAACCGGCGAGCACGAGGGTCACCATGGCGGCGACCACAGCGCCGGTCTTCTTCAGGAGCACCCCATCCATCATCCAGATCCGGCGGAGCAAGTCGAGGAATCACCTGGTCATCGAGTTTCCACGCACCCGTTTCCGTGCGGTGCACACAGACCGGGCCGGGAGTGCGGTCAGCGCAGCAGGTCTCGGGTGGCCTGGTGGGCCGGGGCGGCCAGGACCGCCGCCGTTTCGCCGGACTCGACTATCCGGCCGTGGTCGAGCACCACCAGGCGTGGGCAGTACGCGGCGACCAACGCCATATCGTGACTGATCACCAGCAGCCCCATGGCGCGCTCGGCCCGGATCCGATCCAGCAGCGCCATGAGCGCGGCCGCGGTCGCGTGATCCAGCGCCGAGGTGATCTCGTCGCAGAGCAGCACCGCGGGCTCGGCGGCGAGCGCCCGGGCCACCGCGACGCGTTGACGCTGGCCGCCCGAGAGTTCGTGTGGATAACGTTGCGCCAGTTCCGGTGCCAGCTCGACCGCGGCCAGCAGATCTGTGACGTGCTGCGCCACTCGACGTTTGGGCACCCCGCCGATTCGGCGCAACGGCCTGCCCAGGGTTTGCGCGACCGTGCGCCGCGGATTCAGCGCGGACCGCGGGTTCTGCGTCACCAGTTGAATACCCTTGTCACCGAGTGATTTCCGCGCGCCGTGCGTGAGCGGCAGCGACGCACCGTGCAGCTCGAGCGTGCCGGTCGCCGTGCGATGCAGCCCCGCGAGCACCCGTGCCAGCGTGGTCTTCCCGGCTCCCGAGGCCCCGACGACAGCCAGCGCCGAACCGGCCGCCAACTCGACATCGATGCCCGTCAGCACCTCCCGTCCGGCGATGGCCGCCGTGATTGCGTTGCCGCGCAACAACAACGGCTTCGGGCCAGGCCCGACGCGGTCCGATGCGGGCACATCCGGCCCCACGGTTGCGCTGGGCGAGATCAGTGCCGCCGCAGCGGGCCGGTCCGGGCTACCGAAGGCGGAGACGGCGCCGAGTTCGATCACCTGGTCGGCGACGGCATGGATGGTGGCGGTGTCGTGACCGGAGAGCAGGACGGCGACGGAGCGGTCGGCGGCGACCTCGGTCAGCAGGCGAGCGATGTCGGTGCGCAGGGCACCGTGCAGCCCGGCGAGCGGTTCGTCGAGGATCAGCACGTCGGTCTGCCGGATCAGGGCGCGGGCCAAGGCCACTCGGCGTTGCTGGCCGCCGGAGAGTTCGGCCGCCCTGCGCCGCAGGTGTTCCGGCGACAGACCGACGAGCTCCAGCGTTTCGACCAGGTGGGCGCGCGCGGCGTGCGGAGCCACCTCGTGCAGCAGCCCGTGGACGCGCATCAGCGGATTGAGCGCGGATCCCGGATCCTGCCCGACGTAGGCCACGTGCGTCCGCCGGAAACGCTGTAGTGCAGCGGGATTCAAGGCGAACACGTCGTGATCGGCCACCACGACCGAGCCGGATCGCCTGGCACCACGTGGTAGATCGCCGAGCAGAGCGCGCATCAACGTGGTCTTGCCCGCGCCGGAGGGCCCGGTGAGCGCGGCCACGCTGCCCGTCGCGATCCGGAAGTCCAGTGGTCCGAACAACTCCTGACCGTTCGGGCCGTGTACCGCCAATCCCTCGACCAGCACCGGGCAGCTCGGCACCGTCAGACGGTCGGCCGACTCCGCCCTACCGCGGTCACCATCGACTCCGAGACCACCCTCGAGCACCGAATCCCGCACGGCGGCATCGCGTCCCCGCTCAGCCATGCGCCCGCCCCGTCCAGTACGCGAGGGCACGCGACCGGCGCTCATGCGTCCTGGCCTTTCCCGAAGGTCGAGACGGCGAGGTTCACGCTCACCGCGACCACGGCGATCGCGAGGCTCGGCGCGAGGACAGACCACGGGTTCAGCAGCATCCCGGCGGCGTTCTCGCGCACCATCACCGCCCAGTTGCTCGCGCCGAGCGTCGTCGGGAGTTGCAGGAAGGAGGCGGTGCTGACGAGGTAGACGGCGGCCACGAAACGCAGGCCGAGCTGAGCCGCGATCACCTCGCGCAGGTTGGGGATCGCCTCCCGGAAGACCAAGTGCGACAGTGTCTCTCCGCTGACCTGTGCGGCTTCGACATAACCGGAGGCAGCCACACCCGCCGCGGCCGCGGCGAAAACCCGCGCGCAGTAGGGCGTGCCGAACAGGAGTGCGACGACGAGCAGGCCGTAGGCACCCGCATCCGGCCAGGAGGTCAACACCAGCAGGATGCCGAGCACGGCGGGCAGCAGCATGGCGAAATCGGTCGCGCCTTCGATCAGTGTCCCGATACGCGGGCGCAGCGCCGCGAGCGTGCCGAGCACACACGACAGCGCGGTCACGGCCACCGCGATCAGCACCGAGAGCAGCAGCAG
Source organism: Nocardia vulneris (assembly GCF_001613425.1). Taxonomy (GTDB): domain Bacteria; phylum Actinomycetota; class Actinomycetes; order Mycobacteriales; family Mycobacteriaceae; genus Nocardia; species Nocardia vulneris. The sequence continues at coordinate 63,388 of NZ_BDCI01000022.1, forward strand.
ACCCCAACCGCCATAGAGCAATTGACTCAGCACGTCGCGGCCGAGCCGATCGGTACCGAGCCAGGCATCCCCGGCCGGATCGCCGAACGGAATACCGACCGGTGTTTGCGCGCCATGCGGCGCGAACGCCGGACCCAGCACCGCGAGCATCGACACCAGCACGGCGGGCAGCACGGTCAGCAGCCGCAGCAGCTTCGCCCGGCGACTGCCGCGGGCGGCGGAAATCCCCGCTGTGGACGTCTCTTTCATCGGCTCCCCCGCAACGACCACGCGCGGATCCCGTCGGCCACCGCGAGCACGCACATGATGACCACCCCGGACAACGCCACCACCGCGGCGACCGTCGACACGTCCCGGTCGGCGACCGAGCCGGCGAGCACCGCGCCGAGCCCCGGGTAGTTGAAGATGGTCTCGACCACCAGCGCGCCGCCGAGCACCATGCCGACGGTGGTCGCGAAACTCGCCACGATCGTCGGCAGGGCGAACGGCAGCACATGGCGCAGCAGCACCGCCCGGGTGCCGATCCCGTCCAGCACCGCGCTTTCCACGTGCGGTGCGCGCGCGGCCTCGACCAGCGCGGCCCGCACGACCCGGGTGTTCCAGCCGATCTGCGGGACGGCCAGTGCGAGCACCGGCAGCACCAGCATGTCGGCCCGCACCGGAAATCCGGACCGCCCCGTGACGGTCACGGCCGGCAACCAGCCGAGGGCCAGCGCGAAGATCAGGATCAACAGTGTCGCGAGGACGAATTCCGGTATCGCGGCGGCCGTCGTGGTGGCGGGTTGCAGTGCTCGTGCGAAGACCCGCCGTACCAGCTCGGCGCAGTGCCGAAGCAACACAGCGCACCGGCCGAGCAGCCCACCGCCGCCGCGGATCGACCCGGCATCTCCGGGCCGCTCCCGGGTATCGGTCGCCGCCCTGGGGCCGGCCGCGGACCCGCTCGGGCGCAACGGGTTCAGCGCAGCGCTCTGCCGCGTCGCCCACCACGCGCCGAGCAGCAGCGACACGAGCACCGTGGCCACCAGCGCGAGTCCGCCGAGCAGCAACGTCGGCGGAAACTTGTCGGCGAGCAGCTCGTTGATCGAGCGGCCGCGCGCGGTGTGGCCGAAATCGCCGGTGGCGACACCGGCGATCCAGTCCCAGAACCGGGCGGGCAGCGGCCGATCCAGTCCCAGTTCGTGTTCCTTCGCCGCGACCAGCTCCGGTGTCGCGTCCCGGCCGAGCACCGCCCGCGCCGTATTGCCGGGCAGCAGGTCGACCACCACGAAAACCGTGGCGAGCAGCGCGATCAGCAGGACGATCCGGCGCACGAACAGCCGGGCGAACGCCATCATCCCGCCAGCCAGGCTCGTTCCAGCTGGACCCGGGCGTATCCGCCGAGCGTGGGCAGGCCGTTGACCCGGGCGGAGGCGATATCGATGCCGTCGGCCATCCCCCACACCAGGTAGCCACCGCGGTCGTACTCGATCTGCTGGAGTTCGCGGCTGGCCTGCGTGTACTCCGAGTCACTCGGCGCGGCCAAGGCTTTCGCGGTGGCGGCATCGAATGCGGCGTCCTTGAAGTCGGTTTCGTTGCGATTGGAACCGCTGGACATCAGCTGCTTCGCGAAGAACAATGCGGAATCGTTGGTACCCCAGGACACGGTGTACAGCGGCGCCTTCAGCCAGGTCTGATCGTAGAAGGCATTCGACTCCTGCGTGACCACGTCGAGGCGGACGCCGATCTCGGCCAGCTGGGTCGCGATCACCTTCGCCGACTCCACTTCACCGGGTGCCTCGGCCTTGGTCACCAGCGGATAGGTACGGCCGGTATCGAACGCGGCCTCGCGCAGCAGCGTCTTCGCCCGTTCGATGTCGCGGCCGCGCTGCGCGATGGACTTGTCGTACACCGGGTCGGCGGTGCCGAGAATGTCGTTGGCGACCGTGCCGTAGCCCGAATGCACCTGTGTCACCAGGGCATTGCGGTCCACGCCGAGTCGCAGCGCGGTCCGCACCCGGGCGTCGGCGAACGGACCGTCCGAGCAGCGCATCGCCACGCCGAGCATGGTGTCGTTCGCGCGTCGCACCACGGTCAGGTCACCGCGGCCCTCGGCGGTCCGGCCCGCGATCGCACCGACATTGGACGCGAGATCGATCTGACCGCCGAGCACGGCATTGCCCAGCGCCGTCACGCTTTCGAACATGGTGACCTCGATGGCGTCGAGCAGCGGCGCGGGGCCGTGCCAGTGCTCGTTGCGCACCAGGCGGGCGTTGCCGTTCTGGTAGGACTCCAGCCGGAACGGCCCGGTGCCAACGGCTTTGGTGAAGTCGGTGGTGTCCTTCTTGACCGTGAAGGTCATCAGCCGGACCAGCAGCGGCAGCTGGGTGTTCGGCTCGGGTACGGCGAGCACCACCCGGTTCGGTCCGTCGGCAGTGATATCCGCCACGGCGACAGGCATTTTCGAGGCGCCGCCGACCGTGCGCAGCCGTTGCAAGGACCACACCACGTCGTCGGCGGTGACCGGTGTGCCGTCATGGAAGGTGGCGCCCTCGGCGATAGTGAACGTCCAGCGACGGCGTTCCGCGTCGGATTCCCACCTGGTGGCCAACCGGGGCAACACATTCGGATCGCCGCCCGGCACGGTCAGCGCGTCGTACACCAGGGCGGTGATGAGGAAGTCGCTGTCGTTGCTGAGGTTGGCGTGCGGGTCGCGCTGCAGCTGCGCCGCGGTACCCAGGGCACCGACCCGCAGGGTGCCGCCACGCTGCACGGATCCGGTTCCGCCACGATCGTCCGAGCACGCGGCGACCAGCAATACCGCGCCCACCCCAAGCCCCGACCTGATCAGCTGCCTACGGTTCAATCCCATTGCGCTGCCTTCTTCCTCGTGATCCCCGCGGCCCAGCACGAAGTGCGGACGCAGGCGAGGACAGGCTAGCCTAAACGTTGCCACCCCTCATCGATACCCGGCCGCAGTGGCAGCGAATCGGCCGATCGCTCACCGGCTTCGAATCAGCAAACGCAATCTCCCCACGGAGTCATAGACTTTTGCTATCTTTCTACAACTCGCTTAGGTAAGCCTTGCTTAACGGAGTGCGAGCGGCTAGCTTCGCAGGGCGACGTCAGTTCTGCTCTTTTCAACGATGCGAAGAAGGGATTCCCTCGGTGAAAGGCGTTCTCTCCGAACGTAAGACGCTTCACCCGCAGGATATCGAACGCCGCGAGTTCCCCGCCGCCGCCGGGCGTGCGGTGCGCGAGCTTGCGCGAGAGATATCTACCACACTCGACGCGGCCCGCACCAGTCCCGCCGCGACGGCCCGCACGCTGACCGATCCGGCGCTCATCGCGCAGATCGACGCGCGGGTCGGCGAGTTACCCACCGAGGTTCGACAGGCCATGCGACCGCCCGCGACGGCCGCGGGCGCGACCATCGTGAGCAGGCTGCCCCTGACCGACGACGAACTCGGCCCCACGCCGCCGAGCTGGCGCGAGGCCGCGGAGTGGAGCGGTTCGGCAGCGCGGCGCGCGCACTCCTTCGAACTCGATCTCGCGATGCTGCTGCTGGCCCGGGCCGCGGGCGAGCCGTTCGGCTGGCACGGCCAGCAGGGCGGGCGGCTGGTCAACAACATCCTGCCCTCCCCCGGTCACGAGCACGAGCAGTCGGGTGCGAGCAGCAAGACGCTGCTCAGCCCGCATTCCGAGGACGCCTTCCACCCGGGGCGGGCCAACCTGCTGATGCTCGGGTGCCTGCGCAATCCGGACCTGGTGGGCACCACGGTGTCCTCGGTGCGGCGGGTCGAACTCAGTGCGGCGCAGCGGCGACTGCTCAGCGCACCGGTGCTGCCGATCCTGCCCGACGTCTCCTATGGCACGGGGCACGAACAGTATTCGGCCCCGCCGCTGCCCACGCTCTGGAGCAGCGCGGGTCCGGACGAGACCACGCTGCGTTACGACCCGGCCTACACCCCGCTCGACGACGCCGACCCGGCCTTCCGCGCCGCCTACGCCAGGCTCACCGCCGAGTTGGAGCGGGTCTGCGTCACGGCCGCACTCTCGCCCGGTGAGCTGCTGCTGGTGGACAACGACGTCGCCGTGCACGGCCGGGTTCCGTTCACCGCGCGTTACGACGGCACCGACCGGTGGCTCAAGCGGGTGAACGTCCGCCTGCCGGAACGGCCGCGCCGGGCCGAAGAGACCGACGAGAATGGTTATGGGCAACGGATCGTCGCCCCGTTCCGAGCAGCAGGCAGTCCCGCGTTCGTGTCCGGTGGCCGCGAGCCGGCCCGTACGGACGGAAGCCGGGCGCAGAACCCGGTGGGCACAGAGCGGGATGCAGCACATGATCGAGGATCCGTTGAACACACGTGACCGCAGCACACCCTTACGGGTGTTGAGCCGCAGCGACCTGGCCGGCGTGCCGATCACGCCCGGCGAGGTGGTGCGCGCGGTGGAGGACGCGTATCTCGCGTTCGCCGCGGGAGATTCGGACAATCCACGCAAGCTGAGCGTGGCCAACCCGGACGGCTGGTCGGTGTCGTACGCGATGCTCGGCCGCGACGGCCGCCGCCGGGTGGTCGCCATGAAGACGTCCTACAAGTTCGATCCGGGACACGACCGCAGCACCAAGCGCTACTACACCACCATCACGCTCTACGACGACAGTACGGGCGCGCCGATCGCGCTGATGGACTGCTCCCGGGTCGGCGCGCTGCGCACCCCGGCGGTCTCGGCGCTGCTGGTCCGCGAGACCGTGCGCCGCGGCGCGGAGAGCGTGTTGCTGATCGGTACCGGAACACAGGGGCGAAACGCGTTGCCGCACTTGCTCGCCGCGAATCCGCAGCTGCGCAAGCTGATGCTGTACGGCACCCATCCGGAGGGCCTCGACGCGGTGCACCGGCACCTCGCCGAGTACTACCCGCACGCACTGCTGGAAACGGTCGAGGATCCGCGGGTGGCCGCGGCCACCGCCGACGTGGTGCTGGCCACCGCGGGCCCCGGCACCGAGGTCGCGCTCGAATCCGCCGATCTGGCACCGGGTTCGACGGTGGTGCTGGTCGGCTACGGACTGGCGCCCTCGACGCTGATCGAGGCTGATCGGGTGGTCGCCACCAGCGCCGAGCAGATGGCCCTGACCGGAACCGACATGGTCGGCCCGGACGGCAAGCTGCGCTCGGTGGACGCCGAACTGCCACAGATCTTGAGCCGCCGCGCGGTCGGGCGCCGCTCCGACGACGAGCGCATCTTCGTTTACAACAGCGGATTGGTGCTCACCGATATCGCGGTCGCGCATGCCCTCGCGGAGCGTGCCATCGAGGAGGGCCGGGGCACGGAGGTACCACTGTGGGATTGACGGTCGTGCCGACGCACAGCGCGACACCGCTGCCCGCGCACTCGGACCCCTGGGAGCGTCGCGCGCTCGCCGATCCGAACCTGCTCGGCGACATCGCCTTTACCGTCGGCGGCCCGTTCCACGTCATGTATCCGCCGCGCGTCGCCCGCAATATCGCGAGCTTCCACGCGGCGTTCACCCAGGCCGGGGTCGACGGCGTCGTCTACTACGGCAAGAAGGCGAACAAGTCCGCCGCCGTGGTCCGCGCCTGCGCCGAACACGGTGCGGGCGTGGACGTCGCCAGCGTGGGTGAGCTGACAGCCGCACTGGCACAGGGCATTCGTGGCGACGAGCTGATGGTGACCGGTCCCGCGAAGGCCGACGAGCTGCTCTGGCTCGCCACCCGGCACGGCGCGCTGATCGCCGTCGACGATCTCGGTGAGCTCGATCGCCTTGCCGCACTGGGCACTTCGGCACTACCCGCCCGAATCCTGTTGCGCGTGCTCCCGCCCGCGTCGGCCAGCCGATTCGGCCTGACCGACGCCGAAATCACCGCCGCGCTGGCCGTTCTCGACAGCTGCGGCACAGTGCGGCTGGAGGGCTTCAGCTTTCACCTCTCCGGCTACGACGCGGTCGCGCGGGCGGAGCTGGCGACGGCGACGATCGCCCGCTGCCTGCACGCGCGCACGCTCGGCCATCCCGGCACCACGCTGTCGATCGGCGGCGGATTCGGTGTCGACTACGTCCCGGCGGCGCAGTGGGCCGAGTTCGGCGACCGGGTCGACCGTTCGTGGTTCCACTCGGGCAAGACGTTCGATTCGTACTACCCGTACCACTTCCCCGCGCCGGGCGCGGACATGCTCACCGCGATCCTGGCGCACGACGGGCTCGCGCAACGACTGCGGGACACCGCGATTCGCCTCGCCGTCGAACCCGGCCGGGCGCTGCTCGCCCATGCCGGTTGCACCGTCTTCCGGGTGCAGGGCAGCAAGACCAGGTACACCGACGGCGCGCCGTACCGACTGCTCACCGTCGACGGCACCAGCCTCAGCCTGTCCGAGCAGTGGTTCGACAGCGAATACCTGCCCGACCCGGTGCTGTGGCCGCAGCTGCCCGGCACGCCGACGCCGACCAGCGTCGGCGCGGCGACCTGCCTCGACTCGGACATGCTCAGCTGGCGGCGGATTCCGCTGCCGCGCGCCGCCGAGGTCGGTGATCTGTTGATCTACCCGAACACCGCCGGTTATCAAATGGACTCGAACGAGTCCGCCTTTCACGACCTGCCGATACCGCCCAAGGTCGTGCTGCACGACGCGCCCGGCGACCGGTTCCGCTGGACGCTCGACGGCTGACCCCCTTACCCAGACCTGAACGAGGAGAACATCCCATGCCGCTCGTCACGCGCGTGACGGATCTGATCGGCCGCACACCGCTGTTCGAACTGGCGGCGACCTCGACCGGCACCCGGCTGCTGCTCAAACTCGAACAGTTCAATCCGACCGGTGCGGCGAAGATCAGAATGGCGCGCGAGATGGTGCTCGATGCCGAGCGTCGCGGGTTGCTGGCCAGTGGCGGGCATATCATCGAGTCGACATCCGGGAATACCGGGCTCGGTCTCGCGGTAGTTGCTGCCGAACGTGGGTATCGCTTCACCGCAGTGGTCGATCATCACGCATGTAAGGACAAGCTGCGCGCTATGCGAGCAATGGGTGCGGAACTGGTGTACGTCGCCGACGACGGCGACGACAACCTGGCCACCTCGGCACGAGAGGACCTCGCCGAGGCGATGGCGGCCGAGCGGCCGGACGCGTACTTCACCGAACAGCACAACAACGACGCCAACGCGGTCGGCTACTACGCGGTCGCCGAAGAATTGCTGGAGGATGTCGAGCGGGTCGACATCCTGCTCTCCTCGGTGGGCACCGGCGGTTCGCTGTTCGGCACCGCGACCCGGCTGCGCCAACTCGGCCGTCCCGCCCACGTGATCGGCGTCGAGCCGGTCGGGTCGATCGCCTTCGGCGGCGAGGGCGGCCCGTACTGGCAGTCCGGCACCGGGACCCCGCCCGGCGCCACGATCGGTACCGCCGTGGACTATTCGCAGTTGGACGAGGGCGTCAAGGTCACCGATGTGGCGGCCTTCGCGACCGCGCGGGCCGTCGCGGCCGAGCTGGGCCTGATGATCGGCGGCTCGGCGGGCGGCTCGGTGCACGCCGCGCTCACCCGGCTCGAGGAGTTCCCCGCGGGCTCGACCGTCGTCACCATCGTGTGCGACGGCGGCGAGAAGTACCTGGACACCGTGTTCGACGATGCCTGGATGGCCGAGCGCGACCTGCTCGATCCCGCCGCCGAAACCGAAGTGCGCCAGCTGCTGCACCGCTACACCCCGGCGTCGCGGCGCACCGAACTGGTCGAGGCGCGGTGATGCTGCTGTCGGGCTACCGGGCCGACAGCCGTCGGCTCACCGCTCTCGCCACGCCGATCGCGATGACGCAGCTGGCGCAGATCGCGGTGTCCACCACCAACATCGCGCTGATGGGCACGCTCGGCGTGCAGGCCGTCGCCGCGGGCGGACTGGCCTTCGCGCTGTTCAACCAGATCCGCACCATGTGCGTCGGGCTGATCACGGCCAGCGGCAACCAGATCGCGACCGCGGTGAGTGCGGCGGGCAAGCGCGGCGAATCCCCCGATCGCGAGATCAGGGACGTGCTGCGGTCGAGCTTCCTGATCGCGACCATCGCCGGAATCGCCGGTGGCGCAGTGCTGATCGGACTCGGCTGGGCGTTGCAGTGGCTCGGTCAGGATGCGGGCGTGCTCGCGGACGCCCGGCCCCTGATGGTGGCGCTGGCCCCGGGCCTGTTGCCCTGCCTGTGGTTTCAGGCCTTGCGCCAATACACGGTCGGCATGCAACGCCCGCAGGCGCTACTGCTGGTGACCCTCGGTTCGGTGGTGCTGAACCTGGTCCTGGCGCTCGGCTTCATCCACGGCCGCGCCGGGCTGCCCCAGCTGGGCATCACCGGTATCGGGGTGGCCACGTCGCTGGTCTTCCTGATCACCTTCGGCGTGTTCTGGGCGATGGTCCGCCGCGACGCGAAACTCGGCGCCACGCTGCCCCTTCGGCCGTGGCCGGTGCGCCGCTCGACCGTGCTGGCCGAGTTGAAGCTCGGCGCACCGATCGCGCTCACCTACGGCTCGGAAGCGGGCATGTTCTCCGTGCTCGCCCTGGTGATGGGCAGCATCGGACCGGCGGCCCTGGCCGCGCACAACGTCGTGTACCAGATCATCTACATCGTGTTCCAGGTCGCCATCGGCGTCTCGCATGGTGCCTCGATCCTGGTCAGCCACGCCGTGACCCGGGACGAGTACCCGCACGCGCGCGCCCTGGCCTGGCTCGCGCTACGTCATGTCGCGGTCGTCGCGGTGCTCACCGGCGCGGTCTACGTGATCGCGCCCGACTTCGTGCTGCGGCCTTTCCTGAGTTCCGAGGACACCAGTACCGTGCAGATCGCGCACACGCTGCTGCTGATCGGCATCGTGCTGCAATTCTTCGACGCGGCACAGAACATCGGCACCGGGCTACTGCGTGGACTCAAGGAGACCAACGCGGGCTTCCGGCTCTCGCTGATCGGCTACTGGGGCGTGGGCTTGCCGGTGGCGCTGCTGCTGGCCTACCCGGCCGGGCTCGGCGCCGCGGGCGTCTGGTGGGGCCTCACCGCGGGCCTGGCCACCACCGCGGTCCTGATGCTGCGCCGCTATTTCGCGCTGCTCGACGGGCGCGAGCGCGACCGTCGTCAGATGGTGCCGGAGGCCACCGAACGGCTCACCAGCCCGAGCTGAGACACGGCTCGGACCCGGTGCCCGCGGCAGGCCGCACCGCGCACCGGGTCCGAGCGCAATCTCAGATATTGACGCCGTAGTCGCGGGCGATGCCGGCGAGGCCGGAGGCGTACCCCTGACCGATGGCGCGGAACTTCCACTCGTTGCCGTGGCGGTACAGCTCACCGAAGACCATCGCGGTCTCGGTCGAGGCGTCCTCGGTCAGGTCGTAGCGCGCGAGCTCGATGCCGGTCGCCGCGTCCACCACGCGGATGAACGCGTTGCGGATCTGGCCGAACGACTGGCCGCGCGCGTCGGCGTCGTGAATCGACACCGGGAAGAAGATATTGGTGATGGTCGGCGGAGTCGCGCTCAGATCGACGTTGATCACCTCGTCGTCGCCCTCACCCGCACCGGTGAGGTTGTCGCCGGTGTGCTCGATCGAGCCCTCGGGCGAGCGCAGATTGTTGTAGAACACGAAGTGCTGATCGGACAGCACCTTCAGATTCTGCCCCGTGGCCAGCGCGCTCGCGTCCAGGTCGTAGTCCGCACCGGTGGTGGTGCGCACATCCCACCCCAGACCCACGGCTACCTTGCTGAGGTTGGCTGCCTGCTTGGACAGCGAAACGTTGCCGCCCTTCGCCAGTGTGACGCTCATTCAACCGCCTTCGTTCTCGACTGTGGATACCCGGAACCGGTTGGGCCGGTTCAGTTCTGGTGGTCCGCCCAGGCACGCAGCGTGGACACCCGGCCTTCCAGGGCATGCAGTTCGCTCGGATCGAGCACGTTGCGCTGGATGCCCTTGTCGACCTCGAAGGCCGACTGCCGATGGTCGTCGATCGCGTCGACGTCGATGCGCACCGCCGCGTAGTCCGCGGCATCGGGCATCTGCTCCGCGACCACCTTCGCGGTGCCCCTGGCACACAGCGCGACATTACCGCCGCCGAGGATCAGCAGCGCCACCTGCGGGCGTTCCCGCAGCCGGGCCAGCGACCCGCGATCGAACTTGAGGCTGATCAGAATTCGCCGATCGCCGGCCCGGACCGGCCAGGACACGGGGATCGCGTGCGGCGCCGGATCGGTGGTCACCAGCACGGCGATAGTTTCTCTCGGCCACTGGGGTAGCACGTCCAACTCGGGATGATCAGCGTGATCTGTCGAGTGGTCTTGACGTTGCGCAGGGCTCGCTCCGGCCGCCATCTTCGTCACCTCATGGATCGTCACGCGCGACGGGCTGTGCCGCGCTTGCCTAGCCAGTCTAAAGTGCTGGGCCACTTGCTCGCTGGCGCTGCCCCCGATGTCCGGAGGATCTCAGCGGACTATCAGGCCGAGGTGAGGGTAGGTATCGCTAACCCGGAGGCCCATGCGCGCGCCATCTCCTTCGCCCGGATATCGGTGGACGCGTCGTGGCGCGCGTGCTCGCCGAACTGGGTCGCGCCGCGCGCGCTCAGCCGCTGCGCGGCGATCTCACCGCCGCGATTGAAGGTGTCGCCGTACACGCTGTCGCCGAGGCCGAACACCGCGAAACGCAGCCCGGTCAGATCCGGCGCGCTCGCGTCGAGCTGGTCGAAGAACGGTTCCGCGCCGGTCGGCAGATCGCCATCGCCGTAGGTGGAGCACACGATGAGGTGGACATCGTGCGCGTCGAGATCCTCGACGGCGAACTCGGCCAGGTCGTAGACGGACACGTCGTACGACGAGAGTTCGTCGGCGACGCAGTCCGCGACGGCCTCGGCCGTGCCCATCTCGGATCCGAACAGAATGACGACGCGCACCGGGTGTGCTCCCTTCTCACAGGCCCTAAGGTTGGTGAGGCTATCCTAATTAAGCTCGTCTACAGTCGCCAGCCCTTCGCCGCCCGAGTCGGCCCGGCATGACGACGATCACGGTGACCACACCCCGGCAGCCGCCGGAAATCGGGCTGCCCGTGCGAAACCGGTGCCCGCGCCGCAACATTGCGGCAGCGCGGGCGGCCAGTGGCAGCGGAACGGCAGCAGATGGGACGGGATGTCCCGATTGACGAAATGTCACCTTGGATGCATCATTCGTACAGCTCCCATTGTTGTCTGGGACATCTTCCCCTTCGCCGGCCGATGACTGTCCGGCCCAGCGTGCTGTATCCCGTGCGCACGCTCGGTCGTTTCTCGCCGCAGCGTTACGGATCCAGCGCACCCATCTGTGACGCTTTGCGTTCTGCCGTGAGTGAGGTGAAAACGAAATGGTTTACCGCTCGTCTACATACCGCGTGATCAATTCGTCCCTGCGCTACGGCCTGGTCCCCCACTTCTGAATGCGACCGCGCCCGGGCGCGGTACTCCCCCAGCCGAAGTCACGATTTCGGCGGGGACGCCGCTCGGCTCCGGCGCGGTGCCTAGATATCGAACTCAGGCAGTGCAGGACAGAAGTGGAGAAAACCGATGATGGACATGGGGGCAGTGAATTCCGGAGCGCTCGAGATGGCGACCCTGCCGCCGGCGGGCAATCTCGTCGTATCCGAGGCGATGATCGAGGATTTGGGCTACCTGCGCTCGGAACTCGCGGCGGCGGAGGTGCCGTTCCTGCTGGTTCGCGACCGCGGACACCGGCTGATCCTGGCCGCGGACGCGGCGCACCACCTGATGGTGCGACGGGTGACGGCGGCCGCGATGGCCGCCGGTTTCGCGTGTGCCGAGTTGCAGCACAACGTTTTCCGGCTCGGCCGCGACGGCGACCCGGCCCATCACGTCGAACTGGAGCTGTGGGACTACCACGGTGACACGGTCGAGTGCCCGCGCCCGAACGCGTTGACCCGCACCGTCTTCGACCTCGCCGACGTCGAGCAGACGCAGGTGCTGCTGTTCGACCGCGCCTGGCCGACCCTGGTCGACATGTTCGCCGCGCAGGCCGACGACGTGAATTTCGACATCGACCTGGTGTTCTCCTGGGTCGACGGCTCCGACCCGGAGTTCCGGGCCCGGCGCGCGGGCCTGCTCGCGCAGGTCGTCGTCGGCGAGGGCGACGACGCGGACGCGCGCATCCGCCAGATCGACGAGCTGAAATACGCACTGCGGTCGGTATACAAGAACGCGCCGTGGATCCGGCGGATCTTCATCGCCACCGATTCCGCTGTGCCGCAATGGCTGAGCGACCATCCGAAGGTGACGGTTGTCCGTGCGCTGGAACACTTTTCGGACACCAGCGCGCTGCCTGTCTTCAATTCCCATGCGGTGGAATGCCAGTTGCAGCACATCGAGGGGCTCAGCGAGCACTTCCTGTACTCCAACGACGACATGTTCTTCGCGCGCCCGGTGCGGCCGTCGATGTTCTTCACCGCGGGCGGGGTGAGCCGATTCATCGAGGCGGACACCAGAATCGGGCCCGGCCGCAACAACGAGCGGCGCAGCGGATTCGAGAATGCCGCACGGGTGAACCGGGAACTGCTCGCGGCACGCTTCGGCCACGTGATCACCCGGCACCTGGAACACACACCGGTTCCATTGCGCCGCAGCGTATTACTGGAAATGGAAGCGGAGTTCGGCGCGGATTTCGCGCGCACCAGGGCGAGCCGGTTCCGCGCGGCCACCGATATCTCGGTGACCAACTCGCTCTACCACTACTACGCGCTGCTCACCGGGCGCGCGGTGCCGCAGGAAACGGCGCGGATGCGCTACGTCGACACCACGAGCCATCAGGGACTCGCGCTGCTGGACGGGATCGAACGCCGACGCGATGTCGACTTCTTCTGCCTCAACGACGGCAGCTTCCCCGAGATCAGCGAGGCCGAGCGGGTGCGTGCGGTATCGGAATTCCTGAACCGGTACTTCCCGGACCCCGCGCCGTGGGAACGGCTCAGCGCACCGTCTCGTCATCCGATTCCGGAGTCGTCGCCCGGCGCCGCATGACATGCGGGATGCGCGCGGCGGGCGGGATCACGATGCCCTCCGCCGCGAGCGTCGCCCGGGCCTCGTCCGCGCTCGACGGTGACCCCACCGTCGGGCCGCGGTCGATCGGCACCACCGAGTGCACCACGGTGTCCGGGTAGATGTGCACGTAGTTGAAGGCCTGCGCGCCGTCGCGACCGCGCAGGCCGCCCTGCTCCACGCCCAGGTCCTGGCTGTAGCAGGTGGCCGACGCCACCGAAACCGGGATGCCCGCGAACGTGGCACTGGTGGAGAAGTGCAGGTGCCCGGCCAGGATCGCGCGCACGTCGCTGCCGTCCAGCACGTCGGCCAGCCGGCGCTGATCGCGCAGCTCCACGGTGACGGCGAGGTCGAGCACGCACGGGACGGGCGGGTGGTGCATCGCCAGGATGGTGCCGAACGGCGCGGGCTCGGCCAGCACCGAACGCAGCCAGGCCAGCTGGTCGTCGGTGATCTCGCCGTAGTGGTGCCCCGGCACCGAGGTGTCCAGGGCGATGATGCGCAGGCCGTCGATCAGGTGCACACGATCCAGCGGAGCGGCCGAAGGTCGTTCCCCCAGCAGCTTGCGGCGCAACGTGCCGCGGTCGTCGTGGTTTCCGGTCACCCACACGATCGGCGCGGGCAAACTCCGCGCGAACGGCTCGACCAGCGCCTTGAGTTTGTCGTACGCGCCGGGCTCGCCGCGATCGGTGAGGTCGCCGGTGAACACGATCGCGGTCGGCCGGATCCGGCTGGCCGCGGCCTGCTCGAGCAGCTGGCGTAACCGCACGTCGGCGTCGACGTCGCCGTACAAATCGCCGTCGCCGGCGATCAAATGGGTGTCGCTGAAATGGAACAACACATGATCGGGTCGCGGGTGCTCCGCGACTCTGCTGATGTGCACCGGACCGAACGTCCTCCCTGGCGGTTTGCCCGCCATTGGCTTCGGATTCCACCGCCACAATAGCGAAGGACTACCGACAGGTTTCCCGCCGGACGGTGACGACATGCTTGCGGGAAGGTGAGAATTTCATGTCGAATCCCGTCGCAAGCGCCTATCAACCATTCGCGGACGAGGGCGCGGGCGTTATCGCCGGCCGAGCGCGTCGGCGGCGCGCATGGCATCCAGGACCATCGCGGCATCGACCTCGAACGGCTCGTTGTGCATCGTCTCGCCGGGTGCCGTGGCCCGCGTCGCGATCGCGGACAGCGTGCTCAGCTGGGTGTCGGCCACACCGACCGCGGCCAGGGTGGTCGGCAGGCCGACATCGGCGCAGAAGTCGAGCACCGTGTCGATCTCGCCGCTCGGCGCGCCCTCCAGCACCAGTTGGGTGAGCACGCCGAAGGCGACCTTCTCGCCGTGCAGGTACGCATGGGTCTGTGGGGCGGCGGTCAGGCCGTTGTGCACGGCGTGGGCCGCGGCCAGCCCCGAGGACTCGAAGCCCAGACCGGACAGCAAGGTATTGGCCTCGACGATCCGTTCCAGCGCCGGCGTGACGGCCTGCTCGCGCACCGCCGCCAGGGCTTGGCGACCATCGGCGAGCAGCGTCCGGTAGCAGAGCTCGGCCAGTGCGGTGGCGCTCCGGGTGGAGGCACCGCCGCGCATGTTGCGCACCCCGGCCGCGGTACAGGTCCGGGCCTCGAACCAGGTGGCGAGCGCGTCGCCCAGGCCGGCGGCGAGCAACCGTGCCGGCGCCTGCGCGATGACCGAGGTGTCCACCAGCACCAGTGCCGGATTGCGCCGCACCAACTGGTACGTCTCGACTTCGCCTGCGGCGGTGTAGATCACCGACAACGCGCTGCACGGCGCGTCGCTGGAGGCGGTGGTGGGGCAGCTGATCATCGGCAGGCGCAGATCGTCGGCCACGGCCCGCGCCGAATCCAGCACCTTGCCACCGCCGGCACCGAGCACGACGGTGCAGCCGCTCGCGCGCACCGCCGCGGTGATCTGCGCGATCTCCGCCCTGGTGCAGTCACCGCTCGAAACATGCACGGAATAGGCGATTTTCGCGTCCGTCAGCGATTGCTCCCAGGTGTCGGCCAGCAGCCGGCGCGCGCTGCCACCCGCCACGATCAGCACCGGCCCGTCGAGCCCCAGCCTCGTCATCTCCGCCCCCAGCGCGGCGGTCGCGTCGCGTCCCTGCACGTAATGTCCGGGTGAAGAAAACACACTCAGCATCGGTCGGCCTCCCGTTTCCCCGGGCACCGCCCTCCTGCGGGACCCGCTGGGCCAACGCTACGCCGAATCCTGAATGAGCCCCCGTGACCGATACACCACCGGCGAGACCACTGTCCCGGGCTGCCGGGAGCTACCCGGTCCAGTACTTGCGCCAGTCGGCGGCAGCGAGCGGGGCGCGTTGGTCGCGGGCGAGCTCCGCCGCGTCCTCGGTGGCGCGGATGGCGGCGGCGAAGTCGAGGGTGGCTTTGCGCAGGCGCTCCTCGGCGCTGTCGGGGCCGCCCAGGTGCACGACGGTGAGTTCGGCCGGGATGAGGTCCTCGGGCAGACCGGCTTTGGTGCTGCGCCCGCGCACCTTCTCGGCCAGCGCGAGCGCGGGCTGGGCCAGCGCGATGCCGTCGAGACAGGAGCGCCGGGCCTTCTCCGCGGATTTGCGCTCCTCCCACGCCGATTCCTGGGCGGCGATCTTCTCTTCGAGCGTGGTATCGGCGGCGAACTCGGGCTCCCGCAGCGAAGGACTGCGATGGACGAGCTTGGCGACCAGCGCCGCGGCCACGTCGTCGACCGTGAATTCGCCTGCGGCCTCGGCGATCCGGGAGTGGAACAGCACCTGGAGCAACAGGTCGCCCAGCTCCTCCTTGATGGTTTCGGCGTCGCTGTGCTGGATGGCGTCGAGGAGTTCGTAGGTCTCCTCGAGCAGGTACGGCCGCAGCGAATCGTGGGTCTGGGTAACCTCCCAGCCGCCGAAATGCCAGAGCCGATCCATCACCTCGACCGCACCGGCCAAGCCCGCGGCGATCACCGCGGTGTCGTCGCGCGGTGCTCCCTCCGGCTCGGCGCCGGGCGACCTGCTGGCGGCGGCATGCCGCGCGGCCCGCAGCACGGCCTCGTCACGGTCGGTCATCGGGCGGCCGATGCCTCGGTGGCGGTGGTGAGATCGACCGCGCCCTGGGCTTTTCCGTCCAAGGCGAGCAGCAGGTCGGCGACGTACTGGAGCAGCACGACATCGCGGACCCGGTCGGCGCCGACACTGTCCTCGACCCGCGGCAGCGGTAGCGAGATCACCCCGCTCGCCGCGCGGTACCCGGCGCTCGGGTAGATCCGCTTGAGGCGCATCTGCTTGGAATCGGGCAGATGCAGCGGCGATATCTTCAATGTCGTTCCGGTGACCGCGATTTCGGTGACCTCGTACTCGCGGGCCAGCAGCCGCAGCTTCGCCACCGAGACCAGGCGGCCGACCTCCACCGGCAACGGGCCGTACCGGTCGACGAGTTCCTCGACGACCGAGGCCAGGCTCGAATCATCCTGTGCCGAGGCGAGTTTGCGGTACGCCTCGAGCCGCAGGCGGTCGCTGGCGATGTAGTCCGGCGGAATATGCGCGTCGACGGGCAGGTCGATCCGGACTTCCTTCGGCTCCTCGGTGACGATCGGCTTACCGTCCGCCGCGGCCCGGTACGCCTCGACCGCCTCGCCGACCAGGCGGACGTAGAGGTCGAAGCCGACGCCCGCGACGTGCCCCGACTGCTCGGCGCCGAGCACGTTGCCCGCGCCACGGATCTCGAGGTCCTTCATCGCGACCGCCATGCCCGCGCCGAGGTCGGAATTCTGCGCGATGGTGGCCAACCGGTCGTAGGCGGTTTCGGTGAGCGGCTTCTCCGGCGGGTACAGGAAGTAGGCGTAGCCGCGTTCCCGGCTGCGCCCGACCCGGCCGCGCAACTGATGCAGCTGCGAAAGGCCCAGTGCGTCGGCGCGTTCCACGATCAGGGTGTTGGCGTTGGAGATGTCCAGGCCGGTCTCGATGATGGTGGTGCAGATGAGCACGTCGAATTCGCGCTCCCAGAAACCGGCGACGGTGGATTCGAGCGCGTCCTCGTTCATCTGACCGTGAGCGACCGCGACCCGCGCCTCCGGCACCAGATCCCGAATCCGCTTGGCCGCCTTGTCGATCGAGGACACGCGGTTGTGCACGTAGAAGACCTGGCCGTCCCGCAGCAACTCGCGCCGGATCGCCGCGGTCACCTGCTTGTCGTTGTACGCACCGACATAGGTGAGCACCGGGTGCCGTTCCTCGGGCGGAGTGAGGATGGTCGACATCTCCCGGATGCCCGCCAGGCTCATCTCCAGGGTGCGCGGAATCGGCGTCGCCGACATGGTGAGCACGTCGACGTGGGTGCGCAGGGCCTTGATGTGCTCCTTGTGCTCGACGCCGAACCGCTGTTCCTCGTCGACCACCACCAGCCCCAGGTCCTTCCAGCGCACGCCGGTCTGGAGCAGGCGGTGCGTACCCACCACGATGTCGACGCTGCCGTCGGCCATCCCCTCCATGACCGCACGGGCATCGGCCGGGTCGGTGAAGCGGGACAGGCCCTTCACGGTGATCGGGAAGCCCGCGACGCGCTCGGTGAAGGTCTGCAGATGTTGTTGCGCCAGCAGTGTTGTCGGCACCAGCACGACGACCTGCTTGCCGTCCTGCACCGCCTTGAACGCGGCACGCACCGCGATCTCGGTCTTGCCGTAGCCGACGTCGCCACACACCACCCGGTCCATCGGAACCGGCTTCTCCATATCGGATTTGACCTCGGCGATGGCGGTCATCTGGTCGACGGTCTCGGTGAACGCGAACGCGTCCTCCATCTCCTGCTGCCACGGGGTGTCCGGCCCGAAGGCATGCCCCGGCGCGGCCTGGCGGGCCGCGTAGAGCTGCACCAGCTCACCGGCGATCTCGCGAACCGCCTTGCGCGCCTTGCGTTTCGTGTTCGCCCAGTCCGAGCCGCCCAGCTTGGACAGGCTCGGCATCTCACCGCCGACGTAGCGGGAGAGCTGATCGAGCGACTCCATCGGCACGAACAGCCGGTCGCCCGGCTGGCCGCGCTTGCCCGGGGCGTACTCGATGACGAGGTACTCCCGCCGGGCACCGCCGACGGTGCGTTCGATCATCTCGACGAACCGGCCGATGCCGTGCTGGTCGTGCACCACCATGTCGCCCGCGTTCAACGCCAGCGGGTCGACCTGGTTGCGCCGCTTGGCGGGCAGCCGCTTGCCTTCGCCGGGCGCGGTGACCCGATTGCCGGTGAGATCGGACTCGGCCACCACGACGAGTCCGGCGTCGTCGAAGATCAATCCGTCGTGCAACGAGCCGCACAGCACGCCGACCAGTCCGGCGGCGGGTTCGGCGCCGGGGTCCAGCGCCGCGGCGGGCACGTCGGCGTCGGCGAGGCGTTCCAGAATGCGTTGCGCCGTACCGTGTCCGGCCACCACGACCACCGCGCGCCCGCCGGTGGACACGTGCGCGCGCAACGAGGCGAAGATGGTCGCGACGAGTTCGTCGGAGCCGCGCGCGGCGGGCCCGGCCAGCACCGGCAGCACCACCTCGGCGGGGTCGCCGGAGGTCAGCGGGGTGAGCGTCCACCACGGCAGCTCCTGCTGATCGGCGCTCTCGTGCACGGTGGACAGCGGGCGGTACCCGGAGGCGGCCAGATCGAGGCCGTGCGCGCCCAGCGGCGCGGCCGCCCCGAACGAGGCCGCGGTCCACGACGCTTCCAGGAACTCCTCGCCGGTGCGCACCAGATCGGCGGCGCGGGTGCGGATCTTCTCCGGATCACACAGCAGGACATGGGTTCCCGCGGGCAGCACCTCGGTGAGCAGGCACAGCTCGCCTGGTTGCAGCACCGGGAGCAGGGCCTCCATGCCGTCCACCGGGACGCCCTGGGCCAGCTTCTCGAGCATCTCGACCAGGGCGGCATCGGCCGCGTTGGCGACCGCGACCTCGGCCGCCCGCGCGCGCACCGCGTCGGTGAGCAACAACTCACGGCACGGCGGCGCGACGACGACCTCGACCGACACCTCGCTCAGCGAGCGCTGATCGGCGACCGCGAACGGGCGCAGCTCGGTGATCTCGTCGCCCCAGAACTCCACGCGCACCGGATGATCCGCGGTCGGCGGGAAGAGATCGAGGATGCCGCCGCGCACCGCGAACTCGCCACGCTTGCCGACCATGTCGACCCGGCTGTACGCGAATTCGACCAGGCGCGTGAGCAATTCGTCGAAGTCCAGTTCGGCGCCGACGCGCAGCACGACCGGTTCGATATCGCCGAGCCCGCCGGCCATCGGCTGCATCAGCGAGCGCACGGTGGTCACCACCACGCGCAGCGGCTCCGGGAAGATCGGGTCGTCGGGGTGGGCCAGCCTGCGCAGCACCTCCAGCCGGCGCCCGACCGTGTCCGCACCCGGCGAGAGCCGCTCGTGCGGCAGGGTTTCCCAGGAGGGAAACTGCGCGACCGTATCGCCCAGCATCTCCGCCAGCTCCACGGTCAGATCATCGGCCTCGCGCCCGTTCGCGGTGACCACCACCAGCGGCCGCTTCGCCGCGATCGTCGCGGCGACGAACGGACGTACCGCGGACGGGGCCACCAGCTCGACCGACGACTTGCCGACCAGCTCGGTGACGGTCTGCAACGCGGCATCCGCACCGGCGACCGCCGCCAGTCCGGCCAGCGGTGGACGATGGGTCGACATGAACAACTCCTGAGCTCAAGCTGCGGTTTCGAGCGGCCAGCCAAAGTTTAGCCAGTGCCGCCGACACCGTGAGCTCGGGCTGCTAGGGCACGTAGCGGCGCAGGCGCCGGGCGGCGAACTCGCGGAAGTAGGCGAGCTTTTCGGCCGGGACGATCGAGGGGAGCAGGAAGTACCACACGCGTTCCATGCGGGTCGCCATCTGGTCGATGGACTCGGTGCCGACGGCGATGATGTGCACGCCCGCGGTCATCTCCTGCAACAGCATGCCGATCACCTCGGCGTCGAGCTCCGGCTGCAAATCGCCCTGGGCGATGGCTCTTTCGGAGAGGACGCGGTAGGTGTCGCCCCAGGTCTTGGCGATGTTGTCGCCCTGGGCGCCGCGGTAGTCGCCGATCTGATGGGTCAGCTTGAGCATCGCGCCGACCATCGGATCGTTCATCGACAGATCCGCGACCACGTAGGTGATCCCGATGCACGCCTCCAGCGCGGGCACCCGGGGATCGAAGAAACCCTGGCACGAGCTGACCAGCCGCTCGTTGCCCTGATCGACCACCGCGCGCGCCAGCTCTTCCTTCGAGCCGAAGTGAAAGTACAAGGCGCCCTTGGTCACATTGGACTGCGCGATGATCTCGCTCAGACTCGCGTTCGCGTAACCCAAGCGCAGAAAGACATCGGCAGCGCCCGCAAGAACGGAGTCGCGGGTGATCTCCGCGCGCGCTTGCCTAGCCATCAGATCCGCCTGTCATCCTAAAAACCAGCCATCCTGAAGTAGACCGACATCACGAAGTAGACCGACTTACCGCCCGAACAGCACCCAAAGGATGGGTGAACCGTACCACCAGCCGGGCCCTCGGCAGTCAATTCGAGCATTCGACCGGACCCGCTTCGCAATTCGCTGGTTAACAACCTGCGCTCACCCGCCCCGCAGGCTCCGCAAGCTCCACCTGCTGCCATCCCCGTGAGTCACTCCTCGATACCGGTGCGCCACTCCGAGCTGAGATGCGGGTCGGCCTCCAGATGGCTCAGCCCGTTCCAGCACAGATTCACCAGATGCACGGCGACAACCTCTTTCGAGGGTTTGCGCTCGTCCAGCCACCAGGTGGCCGCGGTGGCCACCTGCCCGACCAGCGCCTGGGCGTAGAGCGTGGCCAGGCTGGTGTCGAAACCGCGGCGCTCGAAATCTCCGGCGAGGATGTGCGCCACCTGGTTCACCGCCTCGTTGAGCAGGCTGGAGTAGCGGCCCTCGGCATTGCCCGCCGGCTGATCGCGCACCAGGATCCGGAAACCGTCGGTGCGTTCCTCGATGTAGGTCAGCAGCGCGAGCGCGACCTGTTCGAGGCGGACCCGCGACCGGTTCTGGGTGAGCGAGGACACGATCATGTCCAGCAGCATGGACATCTCACGATCCACGACGACGGCGTACAACCCTTCTTTGCCGCCGAAGTGTTCGTACACCACGGGTTTGGAGACCTGCGCGCGCTGCGCGATCTCCTCGATCGAGGTGGCGTCGTAACCGCGTTCGGCGAACAGCGCGCGACCGATCTCGATCAGCTGCTGCCTGCGCTGGGTACCTGTCATCCGTGGACGCGGCGCCCGCTGCGTCTCGCTCCCCGACATCGCCACTCCGCCTCCCTTCGCTGCCGAACTCCGGTGACCTAACTGTTCCAGACAGCTCGCCGCTTCGCCCGCTCTCCCCCGCAACTGCGCGTTTTCCGTGCACTCTCGAGCTGAATGTGCCTGGTGGGTAACCTCGATCCGGGGCAGCTCGCCGGCCGCGCCGGGTGATCTTCGCCCGACTCGGGGTCCGGCATAGAACTCGGCATTCGCCGAGATGCGGAACAATATGCGAGGATCTTCCTCGTGCCGTGGTACAGCGGCGGGTGTTTCCCGATCCGCCGATGTGACAATCCGCCGTGGTGTAATGGCAGCACCTCTGATTTTGGTTCAGATAGTTCAGGTTCGAGTCCTGGCGGCGGAGCTCGGCAGCACGATGACTATCGTTGGCCCCGCCCATCAGCGCCCAGCGCAGCAGATCCCAGCACGATGAGCGCCCTAGCACGATGAGCAGAGCCCAGCACGATGACAGGCAGCGTAGGGAGATCCATGCCACAGCAGACCGCCGTCGTCGTTCTCGCAGCCGGTGCCGGGACACGAATGCGGTCGAAGACCCCCAAGGTGCTGCATTCGCTGGCCGGTCGAAGCATGCTCGCGCACGCGCTGCATGCGGCGAACGAGATCGACCCCGCATACCTGATCACCGTGGTCGGCCACGACCGTGAACAGGTGGGCGCCGCGGTGGCCGCGGTCGCCGACGATCTCGGTCGCGAGATCACCCCCGCCATCCAGGAGCAGCAGCTCGGCACCGGGCACGCGGTGCAGTGCGCACTGGCCGCGCTGCCCGTCGGCTTCACCGGCGACCTGCTCGTCACCTCCGCCGACGTGCCGCTGCTGGACGGGCACACCCTGTCCGCGCTGCTCGACGAGCACCGCAGCTACGCCGAGCGCTCCGCCGTCACCGTGCTGACCTTCGTGCCGGACGATCCGAACGGCTACGGCCGCATCGTCCGGGACAGCAACGGTCAGGTCGTCGAGATCGTCGAACACGCCGACGCCACCCCGGAGCAGGCCGCGATCACCGAGGTCAACTCCGGCGTCTACGCCTTCGACGCGGCGGTGCTGCGCACCATGATCAGCCGGTTGTCCACCGCGAACGCCCAGCACGAGCTCTACCTGACCGACGTGCTGCGGCTGGCCCGCGAGGCCGGTCATCCGGTGCACGGCGCCCGCCTGGTCGACGCCGCCAAGGTGACCGGCGTCAACGACCGGGTCCAGCTGGCGGGTGCGACGAGCACGCTCAACCGCTACATCCTGGAACGGCACATGCGCGCCGGCGTCACCATCGTCGATCCCAGCTCGACCTGGGTGGACGCGAACGTGCGGATCGGCCGCGACGCCATCCTGCGTCCCGGCGTACAACTGCTCGGCGACACCGTGATCGGCGAGGACGCCGAGATCGGCCCGGACAGCACCCTCACCGACGTGGTGGTGGGCGACGGCGCCCGGGTCGTGCGCACGCACGGGGAGGGCGCGATGATCGGCCCCGGTGCGGCCATCGGCCCGTTCAGTTACCTGCGCCCGGGCACCGTGGTGGGCAATGCGGGCAAGCTCGGCGCCTTCGTGGAGACCAAGAACGCCTCGATCGGCGCGCACTCGAAGGTGCCGCATCTGACCTACGTCGGGGACGCCACCATCGGGGAACACAGCAACATCGGCGCGTCCAGCGTGTTCGTGAACTACGACGGAGTGAGCAAGCATCACACCACGGTCGGGTCGCATGTGCGAACGGGAAGTGACACGATGTTCGTCGCCCCGGTAACGGTGGGTGACGGGGCGTATACGGCGGCGGGTACTGTACTGCGCAGAAGCGTTCCGCCCGGCGCACTCGCGATATCCGGCGGGCCGCAGAAGAACATCGAGGGCTGGGTGCAACGGCACCGTCCCGGGACGGCCGCGGCGCGCGCGGCGGCAGAAGCCAACGCCGCCACAGAGAATTCCGGTCAGGCAATCGAGCAAAAGGATGGCAAACAGCAGTGACCGCGTCATGGATCGACAACCAGAAGAACCTGATGCTCTTCTCGGGACGCGCTCATCCTGAGCTGGCCGAGCAGGTCGCCAAGGAACTCGACGTCCACGTCACCCCGCAGACCGCCCGCGACTTCGCCAACGGTGAGATCTTCGTTCGCTTCGAGGAGTCGGTGCGCGGCTCCGACGCGTTCGTGCTGCAGAGCTTCCCCGCGCCGCTCAACCAGTGGTTGATGGAACAGCTCATCATGATCGACGCGCTCAAGCGCGGTTCGGCCAAGCGGATCACCGCGGTACTGCCGTTCTACCCGTACGCCCGCCAGGACAAGAAGCACCGCGGCCGCGAACCGATCTCGGCTCGCCTGGTCGCCGACCTGCTCAAGACCGCGGGCGCGGACCGCATCATCACCGTCGACCTGCACACCGACCAGATCCAGGGCTTCTTCGACGGCCCGGTCGATCACATGCACGCGCAGCTGCAGCTCGCCGAGTACGTGCGCACGAACTACTCGCTCGACAACATCACCGTGGTCTCGCCCGATTCCGGCCGTGTCCGCGTCGCGGAGAAGTGGGCCGACTCGCTCGGCGGCTCGCCGCTGGCGTTCATCCACAAGACCCGCGACCCGCTGGTGCCGAACCAGGTGAAGTCGAACCGCGTGGTCGGTGAGGTCGAGGGCCGCACCTGCATCCTGATCGACGACATGATCGACACCGGTGGCACCATCGCAGGCGCGGTGAAGGTGCTCAAGGACGCGGGCGCCGGTGACGTGGTCATCGCCGCGACGCACGGCGTGCTGAGCAATCCGGCCGCCGAGCGCCTCGCCGCCTGCGGCGCCAAGGAAGTCGTGGTCACCAACACGCTGCCGATCACCGAAGAGAAGAAGTTCCCGCAGCTGACCGTGCTGTCCATCGCCCCGCTGCTGGCCCGCACCATCCGTGAGGTCTTCGAAAACGGCTCGGTCACCGGCCTTTTCAACGGCAACGCGTAGGTTTTCACGTTTACCCCCAGCGGCTCGGACCTCGGTCCGAGCCGCTGTTCGTTTGCCGAGGTTCCCGGGATCGGATCGATCCGCGAGGATACTGGTTGGTATGGACCGTGAACCGCTGGATACCGATATGGGCGATGACGACCAGGCCGACGAGATCCGCGAGTACGAGCGCAATATCGAGGATCCGCCGAACGACCTGCGGATTCGCTACCGCGAGAACGACGACGACGGCAGGCTCGGGATCGGCGACGAGCTGAGCCAGGAGTGGACCGCACGCGCGCAACGCGCCGAGGACGCGGCTGAAGACGACCGGCCCGGCGAGATAGCGGCCGTAGAAATCGTCGACGACGCCGACCTCTGACCGGCGAGTACGGAGACCGCGCGACCCGCGACGCGCGGCACCGCTCGGCGCAATCGGCGATGACCGTCGGTCGGTCGTGGTACGCATAACGGAGTATTCGGACCAACCCGCCCGCTGACCGCGCGTAGCCGCAGCGTTGACGACGGCACGCGAAAGGCGGCGACCGGACGTTACGAGGAGGGCGCGATGAGCACGCCACACGATCCGAAACCGACCGGCGCCACCCCGGAACGCCGAGAGAGTGGGCGCGACGATGTCGCGCAGGTGGATTCCTCGTCCGACGCGCCCACGTCGAACGCGACGGATCCGGCTGCGGCGAGTGCCGTCCCGCCGGCGGATACCGGCTCGGCGCACTCGTCGAGCGGCGCTTCTTCCCCGAGTTTGTCGAAAGACGTTGGCACGTCAGAACCTTCGGCGCAGCCGTACACCCCGCCGGTATCGCAGCCCGGGGAATGGTGGCAACCGACCGACGCGCCGGCCGGACCGCTGGGCGGGCAACCCGGCGGATCGGCGCCGGCCGATCAGCCGTCCTGGGGCGGCAGCCCGTCCCAGGATCAACCCGCGTGGGGGTCGGCCCAACCGTCCTGGGGCGGCGACCAACCGCCGCCCGGTGGTGGGCAACAACCCGCCTGGGGCACGGCACCCGGCGGGCAATCGTGGAACCCACCGCCGAGCGAGCAGCAGTGGAGCGCGCAGCAACAGCCGTATCCGGCGTACCCGGGGAGCGGCCCACCACAGGACGCGACGGGCGGCCCGCCGCAGTACCCGCAGGGCGGCATCTACAACTACCCGCAACCCGATGGGCCACCGCCCGGCGGCTACGGCACCTACCCGCAGCAGGGTTACCAGCCCTACGGCACCCCGCCGCCGCGGTCCGGGTCGCAGGTGTTCTCCATCGTCGGGTTCGTCTGCGCGGTCATCTCGGTGTTGTTCTGCCCCATCCTGTTCGGGCCGGCGGGCATCATCCTCGGCATCATCGGTCACACAAAGGGCGAGCCGCTGGGCAAATGGGCGGCGATCGCGGCGGGCGTCGGCATGGTCATCGGCTTCCTGGTGGGGTTCCTGCTCTTCAACGGAGACCTGACCACGTAAATTGCTCTGCATGAGCGAGGCGCGGTCGTGAGCGGGTTCAGCGGGTTCCCTGTGGCGGGCCTGGATTTCTACGAGGACCTGGAGGCCGACAATTCCAAGGCCTTCTGGAATGCACACAAAGAGGTGTACGAGACGTCGGTGAAGGCGCCGATGCTGGCGCTGACCACCGAGCTGGAGCCGGCTTTCGGTGCGGCCAAGATCTTCCGGCCCTACCGGGACGTGCGCTTCGCCAAGGACAAGACTCCGTACAAGAACCACCAGGGCGCGTATGTGTCCGTGGCGCCGAGCACCGGCTGGTACGTGCAGATCGGCGCCGCGGGGCTATATGTCGCGGGTGGCTTCTACGGCGGCTCCTCCGAACAGGTCGCCCAGTTGCGCGCCACCATCGATCACGAGGTCCGCGGCCCGGAGCTGGAGAAGATCCTGGCGAAGCTGGTCAAGGCGGGATACACGATCGGCGGCGAGCAGCTCAAGACCAAGCCGAAGGGGTACGACGCCGACCATCCGCGCATCGGCCTGCTCCGGCACAAAGCCCTGATCTGCCACCGCGAGTTCGGCGCACCACCGTGGCTGGACAAGCCGCGCGCGGCCAAGGAGATCCGCACCGCCTGGGAGACGATGCGGCCCCTGGTCGACTGGCTCGGCGCGGTGGTGTCCGGCGCGACTACCCGGTCACCATTGCTGTCCTGATCACTCGCGGGCCGCGAGGAACAGCGCGAAACGATCGTCCGGGTCGGTCCACACCTGTTCGGTGGCGAACCCGGCGCTGCCCAGTTCCGCGGTGAGCCCGTCGATCCGGAACTTCGCCGAGATCTCGGTGCGCAGCTGCTCGCCTGCGGCGAAACGCACGGTGAGATCCAGGTCGCGGACCGTGACCGTCATGTCTTCGGTGGCGGCCAAACGCATTTCGATCCATTCCTGTTCGGCGTCCCACAGCGCGAGGTGCTCGAACTTCTCCGGCGCGAAGTCGGCGCCGAGCCGGGAGTTCAAGACGTGCAGCACGTTCCGATTGAATTCGGCGGTGACGCCGGCCGCGTCGTCGTAGGCCGGGACCAGCACGGCCGGATCGATGACCAGCCCGGCACCGAGCAGCAACTGCTCCCCCGGTTCGAGCACCTCGTAGATGCTGCGCAGGAATTCGGCACGCTCGGCCGGGACCAGGTTACCGATGGTGCCGCCGAGGAAGGCAATCATCCGGCGGCCGCCGCCGGGCAGGTTGTGCAGCGTATCGGTGAAATCGCTGACCACGCCATGCACGGCGAGGCCGGGGAAATCCGCCGCGATCTCGTCCGCCGCGGCGCGCAGCGCGGCGGACGAGACATCCTGTGGCACATACGTCTTCAGCGGCCCCTCGGTGGTCAACGCGGTGAGCAGCAGCCGGGTCTTGGCGGCCGAGCCCGCACCCAATTCGACGAGCACCTCGGCCTGAGCGACCCTGGCGATCTCGCCGACCACCCGCTCCAGCAGCGCGCGTTCGGTCCGCGTCGGGTAGTACTCCGGCAGTTCGGTGATCTGCTCGAACAGCTCACTGCCGCGTGCGTCGTAGAACCACTTGGGCGGCAACCACTTCGGGTCCGCGGTGAGCCCGAGCCGGGCATCGGTGCGCAACGCGGTGGTGAGATCGTCGTCGGATAGGTGGATCTCCAGCGTCGGTGCGGTCATCGCGAAAGGCCTTTCATGCCGTCGAGCAGCGGGGTGATGGACAGGTGGCCCGGGCGCGCGGTCACCAGGCTGTGGTCGGGGATCGGCTGCCACCGCGGGTCGTCGTCGTACGGTTCGGAGGACAGCACCGCCGCGGTGTCGGTCACCAGGGCGGACAGGGAGTGGTAAACCGTGCTCGCCCAGAGGGTTTCGCCGTCGGAGAGCAACAGGTTGAGCCGCGCGTCCGGCACGTGCTTGCGCACCGCGGTCACCAGCAGGCCGAGCGCCGCTTCCGGCGTCTCGGTGAAGCCGCCGGGCTGTGTCCCGGCGAGCAACTGCTGCAACAACACCCAGAGTGTCGCCGCGTCGGTGGGCGCCTCCGCGTCGAGCAGGAGGATCGTCTCGAACAGCCGGGTCGCGCCGAATTGCGTGGCAGCGACGTCCAGATCGGACGACACCGCGGTGAGCGCACGCCGCCAATCCGGCACTGTGCCGTTGTGACTGAACGCCCATCGGTCCCAGGTGAACGGCGCGCACGCCGCCCGCTCGATCGGCATGCCGACCGTCGCGGACCGGATCGAGCCGAGCACGGCAGTCGAATGCAGTTGCGGCAGTACCTCTTCCACGGCAGGGTCGGTCCAGATCGGCGCGGCGTTGCGGTACCGGCTGACGGCTGGCGCCCCGTTTTCGGCGGCCCGCCACCACGCGACACCGAACCCGTCGGCGTTGATCGCGCCGCCACCACGCATCTCGCGCGGGGCCCACGCCTGCGTGCGCAGCGAATGGTCACCGCGCGTGAGCATGTCGCCGACGCCGACCTCCGGGCCGAGGTAGCCGAGATGCCGGCACATCAGCGAACACCGCCCGCCGGCCGTGCCGCGCTCACGCGCCTTCTCCGGCGCGCAGGTCGCGGGCCAGCCGGAAACCGGCGAAGATCTGCCGCCGGATCGGGTGGTCCCAGTTGCGGAAAGTGCTGCGGCAGGCCACCGGATCGGTGCCGAACGAACCGCCGCGCAGCACCCGGTAGTCACCGCCGAAGAAGACCTCGGAGTACTCGCGGTAGGGGAACGCGCGGAACCCCGGATACGGGTCGAAGCCCGAGGACGTCCATTCCCAGACGTCACCGATCAGCTGGTGCACCCCGGCGGGCGTCGCGCCCTCCGGGTAGGCGCCGACATCGGCCGGTTCCAGGTGACGCTGACCGAGATTCGCGGTGTGCTCGTCGGGTTCGGTATCGCCCCAGGGGAATCGGCGTTCGGCGCCGGTGGCCGGGTCGTATCGCGCGGCTTTCTCCCATTCCGCCTCGGTCGGCAGGCGTTTGCCCGCCCAGTTCGCGTAGGCCTCGGCCTCGAACCAGCAGACATGCACCACCGGCTGATGCGGCCGCAACGGCGTCATCACGCCGAACACCCGCCGCCACCAGTGCCCGGCCGGATCGCGCTCCCAGAACTGCGGCGCGGTCAGTTCCGCCTCCTGGCGATGGGCCCAGCCCCGCTCCGACCACAGCTCGGGACGGTCGTAGCCACCGTCGTCGAGGAAGGCGAGGTACTGCTCATTGGTCACCAGGGCCGCGTCGATCGCGAAGCCGGGCAGCCGAATCCGGTGCGCGGGGCGCTCGTTGTCCAGGGCCCACGGTTCGGTGTCGGTGCCCATGGTGAATTCGCCTGCGGGCACGACGACTTCACCGCCGACGGGGGCGGCGACGGTGGGCACCGCGCGCGCCCGCAGCACCGGCGCGCCGGTGCGCAGCTGATGGGTGGCCAGCATGGTCTCGTCGTGCTGCTGCTCGTGCTGGGCGATCATGCCGAACGCGAAGCCGCGGTCCACCAGCGGTGCACCGCGTAAGTCGCTGCGGTCCAGCACATCCCACACCTTGTCGCGCACGGTGCCGACGTAGTCGCGCGCCTGTGCCGGATCCAGCAGGGGCAGCGTGGGGCGGTTCGCCCTGGCGTGTTTGAACGCGTCGTAGAGTTCGTCGATATCGGCGCGGACGGCGTCGCGACCGCCGACATCGCGGACCAGCCACAGCTCTTCCTGGTTACCGATGTGCGCGAGGTCCCACACCAGCGGGCTCATCAATCGCGAATGTTGTGCCACCAGTTCGGCTTCGTCGATGCAGTCGGTCAGGGCGAGGGTGCGGCGCCGGGCCCGGGCGAGCACCTCGGCGATCCGATCGCGTAGTCGTTCGGCGCCGGAATTGTCGGCGGAGGGCAGGTAATGGACGGTCACGGTAGGTCTCCGGGGTTGGTTCCTGTCGGCCGCGCGCCGACCGCGGTGCGGCCGGACGCGAGCGCGCGCGGGGCCACGCGAGCCCCGCTCTGGTCGGGAGTCGGATACGTGTGGGCGTGGCCGGGCGGCGGCAGGCCGCCCGCCGGGCCACCGTGTCGCGGACACGTCCGGATCACCGGGGTGCTCCTCGACCGCCTACCTCTGTGCTGACCGCGGCATCCGCCGCGGTGGGTGGGCGGCCGCTGCGACATCGT
The DNA here is from genome assembly GCF_001613425.1 of Nocardia vulneris. Classification (GTDB taxonomy): domain Bacteria; phylum Actinomycetota; class Actinomycetes; order Mycobacteriales; family Mycobacteriaceae; genus Nocardia; species Nocardia vulneris. Next base: position 93,226 of record NZ_BDCI01000022.1, read on the forward strand.
CGCGCGGCGAATTCGATCAGCCGGGCGGCCTCGGCGCTGCGCGCGTGCGCCGCGGCGAGGGTGAGCAGTTCGACCGCCACCGACCGGATGTCGGGGTCGGCCAGGCCATATCGGGCGGCGTCCAGCCAATGTCCGGCCAGCGGCGCGGCGACCGCGGTCGCCGCGGCCACCACCGTTTCCGCGGACATCAGTGCGTCGACGACATGGATCGGCACGGCCCAGGCGTCACCGGGCTGCGCGTCGAGATAGCGGACCTCCAGGTAGCCGGCGGCGCGGACCGGCGGGAAGAGCGTGGTGAGGTGATAGTCGAGATCGTGGCGGCCGGGCCTGCGGCCCACCTCGTCGTCCAAGGCGCCGGAGAGCCAGTCGGCGAAGGTCGCGCCGGGCGGCGGCAACCAGCCGGTGTCGGTGCGGTGGCCGTTGCCGGCGGGCACGTCGTCGTCGGGTCTTCGGACGCACAGCAGCGGCACGTCGAGCGCCCATCTGCTGTAGCCACGGATCGGATCGGCCCAATCCATCAGCGGGGGCCGGGTCCTGGCGTTGTCCAGGCGCAGCCAGGCCCGCATGCGCTGCGAGGCCCACTCCCCCGGCGGGGCCCCGCGCAACGTGGGCGAGCAGGCGAAGGCGGCCAGCAACGCCGGACCGACGGCATACAGTGCCGTCCAGCGGGCGGCGATCTCGGCCCGATCGGCGCCGGCGTCCACCGCGACCTGGGTCGCCGCGGTATTGCACATCATGAGTTTGCCGTAGGGGCCGATCCCGCTGAATGTCTGTTCCATGGCGCGATAGCGCGGCAGCTGGAGTAGGCGTTTGGGTCTGCGGTCCGCGTCGGCGGCAACGGAAACGGTCCGGATGGACCGGGATTCGAGGAGTTCCCGCAATCGGCGGGCATCGTCGCGAAGCGAAAGACACAGCTGCGCGGCATCAGCGAACGGTGCGCTGGACAATTCGATCTGACCACCGGGTTCGATGGTGACCCGGCTGCCCCCTGGCAACGCTAGCGCCGGAGAATCGGGGGCGATGGACCGTGGTGCGTAGGGTCCGAGGGCATCCGCAAGGGCAGTCAGCTGCGGACGCGGGGCGGCCGAGGGGCCTGACGTCGAACACTCACCCTGCACGGTGAGCCATTCCAGTTCGGCGCCGATCAGCGCGGGTGGCCCCTGCTTGAAACAGACACCCCCGATATAGGCCTCGGCGGCGGCTCGCGAACCGAGCTCCGGATCGTGGCTTACGCGGCTGACCAGCTCCGAGTGTTCCAGCGTGACCGCCATACCAACCTCCAGTGTGGATCCGAGCGCTGTGGTTTCGTGTCCGCCGTTGTGCTGTTATCGCGACGTTGTGGTGTCGTGCCCCGCGCGTTGCGATCTCTCCAGAGTAGCGAGGGGCACCGACAAGAATCTGACGGAAATCTGAATACGGCGCCCACCAGGCCGCGCGGTCACGCCAACTACTGTCGCAGGCATGCTGGATCATGATCGCGTCCGAGCCGATACACCCGGTTGCGCCCCCGGCGCCGAACCGGGGCAGGTCTTCCTCGACAGTGCCGGCTCGTCGCTGCCGCCGCGGGTCGTCCTGGACACCGTCATCGCCCATCTGCGGCGCGAATCCGAGATCGGTGGCTATCGCGCGGCGAACGAGCGGCTCGACGATCTCGCGGACGTGAAAACCGCGATCGGCGCGCTCATCAACGCCGCGCCGGCCAGTATCGCGTTGAGCGACAGCGCCTCTCGGTCCTGGGCCGACTTCTTCTACGCGATCCCGCTGGCCCCGGGCGATCGCATCCTGATCTCCGAGGCCGACTACGCGAGCAACGCCATCGCGGCGCTGCAGCGCGCCCGCGCGAGCGGGGCCACGGTCGAGACGATTCCCAGCGACCACACCGGGCAGATCGATCTCGACGCGCTGACCGCGCTGGTCGACGAGCGGGTGCGGCTGGTCTCGCTGCTGCACGTGCCCACCAACGGCGGCCTGGTCAACCCGGTCGCCGAGGCGACCCGGATCGCGCGGTCGGTGGGTGCGCTGGTGCTGCTGGACGCCTGCCAGTCGACCGGGCAGCTGCCGATCGACGTCACCGCGTGGGACGTGGACGCGCTCTCGGCCACCGGGCGCAAATGGCTGCGCGGCCCGCGCGGCACCGGATTCCTTTATGTCCGACCGGAATTGGCCACCTCCCTGGAACCGCAGCGACTCGACCTGCACAGCGCGCAGTGGTCCGGTCCGGACGAATACCGGCTCGCGCCCGACGCGAGCCGTTTCGAGTTCTGGGAGTGCGATGTCGCCGCGCGGCTCGGCCTCGGCGCCGCGGTGCGCTATCTGCTCGAGCTCGGTCCCGAGAACGTGTACGCGGCCGTCGCCGAACGCTCGGCGTATCTACGCAAGGCGCTGCCGGAGATTCCCGGAGTCACGGTGCGCGACATCGGCATTCGGCACAGCGGCACGGTGTCGTTCACCGTCGACGGCCACGAGCCGATCGCCGTGCGCGACCGGCTCGCCGAGCGCGACATCACCGTGACGGTGAGCCACGCCGGTTCCACCCTGCTGGACATGACGGCGCGCGGACTGGCCTCCGTTGTCCGCGCGTCTGCGCACTACTTCGTGAGCTTCGCGGAACTGGACAGGTTCGTCGCCGCGGTCGCCGACCTGTAGTCGGCGGCTCGGTGGCCTTGCGCCGCAACGATGTTCAGGACAGGTGCAGATCCAGCGCGCGGTCGACCAGTGCACGCACGTCGACCGTCGGGCCCACCAGCGCCAGACTGCGATTGGCCCGCAGTGCGGCGATCCCGTGCAGGTTGGTCCACAGCGCGATCGCCCGCTGCGCCGGATCGGCCGCACCGGGCCCCGCCGCGCCGACCAGCGCCGCGAACCGCCCGTACAGCGGCAGCGTGGTCCCGCGCAGGTTCTCCCCGGAACCCTCCAGCAGATCGTGGCGGAACATCAGGGTGAACATCTCCGGCCGCTCGCCCGCGAACTCGACGTAGGCCACGCTCATCCGCGCCAGCCGCTCGCGCGTCGGCGCGGAGTCCACGTCCACGGCCGCGAAGCGGTCGATGAGATCGGCGAAGCCGCGGGCCGCGACGGCCGCCAGCAGCGCACGGTGGGTCGGGAAATGCCGGCGCGGTGCCCCATGTGAGACACCGGCGGCCCGCGTGATCGCCCGAAGTCCCAATTGCGCCGCGCCCACCTCTTCGAGCAGGTCGACGCCCGCGTCGACCAGGCGTTCCCGCAGCGGCTGAGTCTCGACCATGCAGACATTGTCTACGGATCGCATCCATTCTCCCTACTTCGGGCGTAGACACTGTCTACTATCGTGCGGTAGACAATGTCTACCAAATCTTCCAGGAGGTCTTCGTGTGGTACTGGCTCTTCAAGTACGTCTTCCTCGGCCCCGTATTGCGGGTGCTGGGTAGGCCCGAAATCGAAGGGCTGGACCAGGTTCCGCGCACCGGGCCGGTGATCATCGCGGCCAACCACCTCGCGGTGATCGACTCGCTGTACCTGGCCCTCGTGCTGCCGCGGCGCGCCACCTTCCTGGCCAAGCAGGAGTACTTCACCGGCACCGGCCTGCGCGGGCGCTGCCAGCGCTGGTTCTTCTCGGTCTCCGGGCAGGTGCCGGTGAACCGGACCGGCGGCAGCGCCGCGGCCGACGCGCTGGCCGCCGCGACCCGGATCCTGGAATCCGGCGGTGTCTGGGCGATTCATCCCGAGGGCACCCGTTCTCCGGACGGGCGCGTCTACCGCGGTCGCACCGGCACCCTGCGGGTCGCGATGGCGACCGGCGCACCGGTGATCCCGGTCGTGCTTTCCGGCACCGACCGCGTCAACCCCCGTGGCGCCCGGCTCCCCCGCTTCGGCAAGGTGCGGATCAGCTTCGGCGCCCCGCGCTACTACCTGCCCGCCGACCAGCACCGCGCCGCGCGTACCGCGACCGACGAGTTGATGCGGGAGATGGCCGCACGCTCCGGCCGGCACTACGTCGACCAGTACGCCGCCACCTTCCGCTGAGCCCGCACGCCGACCCGCGACACTCCAGCAACCGCCGACACGCTGGAAAGGGTTAACGCCACGCGGGAATGGCGGGATAGTGGGGTGCAGGCCGGCAGGCGGCCGGAGCCGGTGATGAGGGAGTAGACGTTGAGCAGGTTCACCGACGAGATGTATGCGACGGCGCAGGCGTCGAGCCGGGGGCTGGTGACCGGTGAACCGGAGGCACCGCTGCGCCGGAGCTGGGGCGAGATCCATCGGATCGCCAGAAGGATGGCCGGCGGCCTCGCGGCGGCGGGCATCGGGCACGGGGACGCGGTCGGCGTGCTCGCGGGGATGCCGGTCGACATCGCCCCCGCCTGCCAGGCGATCTGGATGCGCGGCGCGTCGATCACCATGCTGCATCAGCCGACCCCGCGCACCGATCTGGTCGTCTGGGCCCGCGACACCGAAACCGTGCTGACCATGATCGAGGCGCGCGCGGTGGTGCTCGGCGCGCCGTTCGAGGCGGCCGAGCCGATCCTGCGCGAGCGCGGCATCACCGTGGTGCGCATCGATCAGCTGCACGACGGCACCGACACCGATCCGGTGCCGACCACCGAGGACGATATCGCGTTGCAGCAGTTGACCTCCGGTTCCACCGGATCGCCCAAGGCGGTGCGGATCACGCACGGCAACTTCTTCGTGAACGCCTACGCCATGTTCGATCGGGTGAAGTTCCAGCTCGACGACGACGTGATGATCAGCTGGCTGCCGCTGTTCCACGACATGGGCATGGTCGGATTCCTCAGCGTCCCCATGCAAATCGGCGCCGAGGTGGTCTGCGTGACGCCGATCGACTTCCTCAAGCGGCCGCTGCTGTGGGCCGAGCTGATCACCAAGTACCGCGGAACAGTCACCGCCGCACCGAATTTCGCGTACTCGCTGCTGGCGCGCCGGCTCAAGCAGGCCGACGACGGCGGCCTCGATCTCAGCAGTGTGCGCTACATGTGGAACGGCGCGGAACCGGTCGACCCGGACACGATGGAGGCGCTGGCCGCCGCCGGTAAACGCTTCGGGCTCAACCCGATGGCGCTCACACCGGTGTACGGCATGGCGGAAACCACACTCGCCGTGTCGATTCCGGATCCCGGCCGGGGTCAGGTCGTCGACGTCATCGACGCCGATCTGCTGGAAGCGCTCGGCAAGGCGGTGCCGGTGCCCGACGAACATTCCCACCACGGCAACGTGCGCAGGCTGCCGACACTGGGCTACCTGGTCGATCATCTGGAGGGCCGGGTGGTCGACGCCGAACGCCAGCCGCTGCCGTCCCGTTCCGTCGGCGTCATCGAATTACGGGGCCCCGCAGTCACTTCCGGCTACGTCACGGTCGACGGCTTCCGCCCCGCACAGGACGCCGCGGGCTGGCTGGACACCGGCGACATCGGTTACTTCACCGATGAGGGCTTGATCGTGGTGTGCGGCCGGATCAAGGACGTCGTCATCATGGGCGGACGCAACATCTATCCCACCGATATCGAACGCGCCGCCACCCGGGTGGCCGGTGTGCGTCCGGGCAACGCGGTGGCGGTGCGGTTGGACGCCGGGCAGAAGCGGGAGAGCTTCGCCGTGGTGGTGGAGAGCAACGACTACCAGAATGCCGAAGAGGTCAAGCGGATCGAACGCGAGATCGTGCACGCGGTGTTCTCCGAGGTCGGCGCCCGCCCGCGCACCGTCGCCGTGCTCGGCCCCGGCGCGCTGCCCAAGACGTCGTCGGGCAAGCTGCGCCGCGCCGCGACCGCGGTCCATCTGCGCTGAGGCCTGCTACCGGCCGACGATCGAACAGCGTTGGCGGCGTGGTGAATTCGCGCCGCCGACCTCAGTGCACGCGGTTCTGCGCGGCTTCCAGGCCGACCCGGAGCAACAGCTCGACGGCGTCGGCGGCCTGCTCGACGATCACCGGAATCTCCTTGCGCTCCGGCGTCGCGAACGGCTTGAGCACGTAATCGGCGGGGTCCTGGCGCCCCGGCGGCCGGCCGATGCCGATCCGCGTGCGCAGATAATCCTTGGTGGTCAGCGCACTGGAGACGGAACGCAGGCCGTTGTGGCCGCCCTCGCCACCGCCGCGCTTGAGCCGGATCTCGCCGAACGGGAGGTCGAGCTCGTCGTGCACGACGATCACCTCGGTGGGCGGCACGGAGAAGAACTTCGCCAGCGCCGCGACCGGCCGGCCGGACAGATTCATGAAGGTCCGCGGCTTGGCGATGAGCACCTGGCGGCCGTCGAGCCGGGCCTGCAACAGGTCGGCGCCGGACTTCTTGTGCACACCGAAACGGCCGCCGACGCGCTCCGCGAGCACGTCGGCGACCAGGAACCCCACGTTGTGCCGGGTGCGCTCGTATTCGGTCCCGGGGTTACCCAGTCCGACCACGAGCGCGGGCCCGGTCACGGAGTCGGTCATCGAATGACCTGATCCAGCAGTACTTACTCGGCGCTCGCTGCTTCGCCCTCGGCCTCGTCGCCAGCCTCGGCCTCGGCCTGCGGCGCGGCGATCACGTTCACGATGAGGGTCTCGGCGTCCACGTTCAGGGTGACGCCCTTGGGCAGCGTGAGCTCGCCCGCGTTGATCTGCGTGCCCGCCTCGACACCCTCGACCGAGACCTCGATGGACTCGGGGATGTTCAGCGCGTCGGCCTCGATGGAGATGGTGGTGGCGTCCTGGGTGACCAGGGTGCCGGAGGCGGCGTCACCGGTGATGACGACGTTCACATCGGCGCTGACCTTCTCGCCCTTCTTGACGATGAGCAGGTCGGCGTGCTCGATGTACCGGCGGATCGGGTGCACCACAACGGATTTGGTCAGCGCGAGCTGCTTCTTGCCGTCGATCACCAGGTTCAGCACCGCGTTGGTGCCGTGCTCGCGCAGGATCGCGGAGAAAGCCTGGGCGTTGACCGACAGGTGCTGCGGGTCGGCCTGGTGGCCGTACAGCACGGCGGGCACGTTGCCGGCCCGGCGGGTACGGCGGGCGGCGCCCTTGCCGAACTCGGTGCGGACGGCGGCTTCGAGAAGGTTGGCGTCGGACATGACTGGATCTACTCCCTACGGCGGTTCCGGGCTGTCAACAGTGCGCCAGGGACTGTTCTCCGCCCTGGCTTGGTTGGTCTACTCGTCGGGGCAAGAAGATGCGAACGAGGACGGCCGGAAGCCGCGCCGCGTCGATCACGGTGAACGCAAAATCAGGTCTGCGGTCACCCTCGCCGAGACAACCCGGACACCATACCGCAAGGGTTATGCACAGACGGAATCGGGTGACCCGGGCGGTTCCGGGACGCGGGTCGCGTCGCGATCGGCCCGATCGCGTAGATTGGACCGGTTGCCGATCAGGTCGTCTGTGAAAGGTTGTTCCGTTGACCGCCTCCCCCGAGGGTCTCCCCGCCGAGGTTTCCCGACGGCGCACGTTCGCGGTGATCTCGCACCCCGACGCCGGTAAGTCGACGCTCACCGAAGCGCTCGCGCTGCACGCCAGGATGATTTCCGAGGCGGGCGCGATCCACGGCAAGGCGGGCCGCCGCTCCACCGTCTCGGACTGGATGGAGATGGAGAAGGCGCGCGGCATCTCGGTCAGTTCGACCGCGCTGCAGTTCAACTACCGCGCCGAGGGCGCCGACGAGGACAGCGTGATCAACCTCGTCGACACCCCCGGCCACTCGGACTTCTCCGAGGACACCTACCGGGTGCTCACCGCCGTCGACGCCGCGGTGATGCTGATCGACGCCGCGAAGGGCCTGGAGCCGCAGACGCTCAAGCTGTTCCAGGTGTGCCGCCACCGCGGCATCCCGGTCATCACCGTGATCAACAAGTGGGACCGCCCCGGTCAGGCGCCGCTGGAACTGCTCGACGAGATCAACGAACGGATCGGGCTCACCCCGACGCCCCTGTTCCTCCCGGTCGGCATCGCGGGCGACTTCCGCGGGCTGCTGCGCCGCGGCGAAGAAGGCGCGCCGCGCGAATACATCCACTTCACCCGCACCGCGGGCGGCGCGACCATCGCGCCGGAAGAGTCGCTGACCCCCGCCCAGGCCGAGGCCCGCGAGGGCGAGGCGTGGACGACCGCGGTCGAGGAGAGCGAACTGCTCTCGGCCACCGGCCAGGACCACGATCAGGAACTATTCCTCGCCGGCCAGACCTCCCCGGTCATCTACGCCTCGGCGATGTTGAACTTCGGTGTGCGCCAACTGCTGGAGACCCTGGTCTCGCTGGCGCCCGCCCCCGGCGCGCGCACCGATGTGAACGGCAAGGAGCGCGCGACCACCGAACCGTTCAGCGCGGTGGTGTTCAAGGTGCAGGCCGGCATGGACGCCGCGCACCGGGACCGGCTCGCCTTCATGCGCATCGTGTCGGGTGAATTCGAGCGCGGCATGGTGGTGACGCACGCGCAGACCGGCCGCCCGTTCGCGACCAAATACGCGTTGACCGTGTTCGGCCGGGAGCGCACCACCGTCGACACCGCCTACCCCGGCGACGTGGTCGGCCTGGTGAACGCGACCGCGCTCGCCCCCGGCCACACCCTGTTCGTGGACAAGAAGGTGGAGTTCCCGCCGATCCCGTCCTTCGCGCCGGAACATTTCGCCGTGCTGCGGGCGGCGAGCGCGGGCAAGTACAAGCAGTTCCGCAAGGCCATCGACCAGCTCGATTCCGAGGGCGTCGTACAGGTGCTGCGCAACGACATTCGCGGCGACGCCGCGCCGGTGCTCGCGGCGGTCGGCCCGATGCAGTTCGAGGTGGTCACCGCCCGGATGACGACCGAGTTCAGCGTCGAGACCCGGATGGAGAACCTGCCCTACACGCTGGCCCGGCGCACCGACGCCGCCTCCGCGGACGAGCTCGGCAGGCAGCGCGGGGTCGAGGTGTTCACCCGCAGCGACGGTGCGCTGCTCGCGCTGTTCAGCGACAAGTGGCGGCTGCAGTACATCGAGAAGGAATTCCCGAAGCTGACGCTGGAGCCGCTGGTCGCGACCGCGGACTGAGCGCGCTCCGTCAGCCCGCCTCGGGTTCGGGCGTCGCCTCCGGATCGCGTTCCACCGCGGAGATGACGCCCTCTTCCCTGGAGATGAGCCCCCACCTGCTCGACGTGAGGCGCAGGCTCGGCAGATCGCTCAGCGACAGCACCACCTCGTAGGTGCGCTCGTAGCCGGTGTGCGAGATGCGCCAGCGGCCGTCGGCGCAGCGCACGTATTCGTCGGAGTAGAAGGCCGCACCGCGCAGCAGCATGTTGTGCCCGGGGATGAGCACGGTGTCGGCGAGATACCAGGTCCCGGTGGCGGTGTCGCCGTCGACGTCGATCTCGGGGTGATCGCAGCGATGCTCGGTGATGACGTGCGGACCGAGGGTGTTGCGCATGAAAGCCAGGAACGCGTCGCGCGATTCGAATTGCAGATATTCGCTGTAGGTGGCGGTGGCCTCGGGAATCATGGTGTCCGCGAACTCATCCCAAGATTTCGTGTCGAGAGTGCGTAGATAGCGGAACTTCAATCTGTTGATCGCGGCGATGTCGTCCGATACCGCACCGCCCGTTCCAGGGGCACTCGGCTCCCGCCCATCGGCCACGCCCGCCCCCGGGTCGCCGCGGCCCTGCCCGTCGGTTCCCTGCTCCATCCTTCAACAATCCCATCCGAAGCCACACGACTTCACGACTTAAAGGATTTGTATCAGATCGCTATCACTCTTCGTCGGAGATTCCGACGTAGCCCGCCCTTCGGGGGTGGAGTCAGGACCTGCCGGGGTCAGTTCGCGATGGTGAAGCAGGTGCGGCAGAAGTCCTCGCCGAATTCGGTGAGGCGCAAACTCTTGCGCACGATCTTGGGCGCGCGGCCCGCTTTCTTCAGCGCGGCCTCCACCACCGGCTGCACCTCGAGCACCATGTACCGGCTCAGCACGACCGGGTCCTCGGAGATCAGGGTCAGGCCCAGCCGATTGAGGTTGATCAGGTAGGGGCGGGAGCGATCCGGGTAGCGCACGCCCGCCTGCTCCGGCACCGAGGTGAGATCGCCCTGCACCAGTTCCGAGCCGATGCCGAGCGGCCGGTTGGTGCGCACGTCGACCGAGGGCTGCGGGCCGTTCTGCGCCATGAAGCGCAGGATGCGCGCCTCGTCGGGCGCCAGTTCGTCCAGGATGCGGTCGTAGGCCGGGTGCACGTCCTCGGTGAAGTAGACGTCCGCGGAGCGGGCGAGCAGCGCGTCGCCGCGCCGGCGCAGCTCGTCGGTGCTCGCCGAACGCAGGTAGGAACCGACGGCGAGGGCTTGCTGCTGCGCGCCGCTGTGATTGCCCGGCCCGTTCGGCGTCGGCACGTAGCTGACGATCTCGCGCACCGACCCCTCGGTGACACCGAGCGCGCTACGAGCTATGGAGCGCAACGCATTTCCGGTCCGCTCGGCGATATCGGCGGAGGATTCGCCGTCCAGCGCGGCCTGGGTGATCTCCTTGGTGACCTCGTAGGTGGTGCCGACCGCCCACTGCCCGCCGCGCACCACGGTGCCCGCCGCCAGACCTGCGGCCCGGAACACCCCGCGAATCAGCCGGGCCTCGTTGCTGATCTGCCGCTGTTCGACATCAGAGCTGCGCTCCACAGCGCGGGAACCGGCTCGAGCGATGTCCTGTCCGGTCCTGTCGTTTGCCACGTCTACTCCGATATCGCCAGGTGAACGAATCCGCCCCACAGATTACTGCCCCCTGTGTCGTTGGTCATTGTCGCGGTAGGACCGGGCAGGCGCGGCATTGCCGACAAACACTGTGACCGATATCTCGGCGCGGTTCACCGCGGAGCCACCCGCGCGAGCGGATCCGGTCGGTCTCGCCACAATAGAGTCCCGATGCCGACAGGGTGCTACTTTGATGTTCCGGTGAGGCGGCGGTCACCGGAGTGTCGGCAGGAGGGTGTCGTGTTAGAGAGCGTGTTCGGAATCCACCCGACAATCCTGCTCGAGCTATTGACGATCCCACTTTTTACCGGGGTCATCGGGTACATAACCAACTGGACCGGCGTGCTGATGCTGTTCCGGCCGATCGCGTTCCATGGGGTGCGACTACCCGGACTTCGCGCGCTGTACCCCTTCCTGCCCAAACGAATTCAAGTGCTGCCGCTGCTGAGTTATGACGGGCGATTCGGCTGGCAGGGCATCGTGCCCTCGCGTGCGGACAAGATGGCGAGCATCGCCGTCGACAAGGGTCTGGCCAAACTGGGCAGCGTCGCCGACTTCTACCGCGAACTGGAGCCGGACAAGCTCGCCGAACATCTCGCCAGCATCGCCGACGAACAGATCCAGGACATCGTCGAAGAAATTCTCAAACGGGAACATCCACAGCTCTGGTACAACCTGCCGACCCAAGTCCGCGAGATGGTGCACGCGCGGGTCAAGCAGCAACTGCCGGATATTCTGCGCGAGCTCACAGATGAATTGGGCGCGAATATTGATCAACTGCTCGATGTGAAGCAGATGGTGATTCGCTACTTCCAGGCCCGGCCGCAACTGCTCAACACGCTGTTCCAGGTACTCGGCGCAAAAGAGCTGCGGTTCATGATCAACTTCGGCTTTTTCTTCGGCGCGCCGATGGGCGCGATCGTGGTCGCCGTGCTGCACCTGACCGGATGGTCGACCCTGGTCGTATTGCCGATCGGCGGCGTGATCATCGGCTGGGTGGTCAACTGGGTCGGCATCAATATGATCTTCGCGCCCGCGTACCCGAAGTGGTGGTGCCCGTGGCGGCAAGGGCTGCTGATCAAGCGCCAGTCCGAGATCACCGACGGCTACGCCGAATTGGTGTCCAGTCAGGTGATGACCGTCGCCAACATCGGCGACGAACTGCTCAACGGACCGCGCTCGGACCGGACCATGCAGATGCTCGAGGACACGCTGCGCCCCGCCGCGGACCGCGCGCTCGGCCCGGCCCGGCCGGCCGTCAAGTTCATGCTCGGCAGCCGCGAATACGATGCGCTGCAGTCCACGCTGACCACCGAGGCCATGACCATCGCCCCGATCGCGTTCGCCGATCCGGAGTTCAACGTGCGCCAGGGCAGGCATATCAACCAGTACATCGCCAAGCAGATGGCGGCGCTGAAACCGCCGGACTTCGTGGACATGCTGCGCTCGGCCATCAAACAAGATGAGTGGCTGCTTTTTCTGCATGGCGGCGTGTTGGGACTCTTCGCCGGATACGCTCATATCCTGATCTTCGGAACAGGAGTGGCGACCACATGGCTGTAGCGAAACCCGGACCCGGCGACGATGCCGGGGCCGCCGAGCACCACCCCGAGGTCGCCCCGGCGTCCACGGAACTCGCGCGACGGCCGGACAGCGAGGTCTTACGCCGCGACGAATCCCCTTCGCGCGTCTCCTATCCCGTGGCCACCGTGCGTGCGGCCACCGGCGTCGCACGGGTCACCTGGAGCGCGCTGACCGGCGTGACCGCGTGGAGCGTCGGCACCGCGGTCGGCGTCGGCGCGACCGTCGTCCAGCGCAGCATTCAGGGCGTACCTCCGCGAGAAGTGCTGGCCGAGGCCGAATCCGAGGTGCGCGACCGGGTGCGCCGCGCGCTCGGGCTGCCGGAGGCGCCGAACGAGCCTGCCGGACAACCCGTTCCGACGCTGCGCGAGCAGGGCGCGGCGCTGCTGCGCCTGTCGGCGAGCACGCACGGCGAGGACGAGAACCATCCGGCCTTCGCGGGCATGCTCGCCGAGCTGACCCCCGACGAGGCCCGCATCCTGCGCTTCCTGCACATGGACGGCCCGCAACCGTCGATCGATATCCGCACCGGCCGCCCGCGGCTGGGCGCGGAACGGCTCGGCTCCATGCTGACGCTGATCGGCGAGCAGGCCGGACTGCGCTTCCCGAATCGGATCCAGCAGTACCTGACCAACCTGCGCAGGCTCGGCCTGGTCGAGCACACCCGCGAACCGGTCGGCAATCCGAACCGCTATCAGCTGCTGGAAGCCCAGGCACCGGTGCGAGAGCTGTTGAAGCGCTCCGGATTCGGCACCAAGGTGAGCTACCGCAGTGTCGTGCTCACCGGGTTCGGCGCGGACTTCGTGCGCACCTGCATTCCGGTCGTCGTGTCCGACGATCGCGCCGCCGGCCACTAGCCGCGCACAGCTCGTCACCGCCTCGCAGTAGCTATCCGCCGCTGCGAGGGGTGTGCCGCCGGGCTAAACGTCCTCAGCCAGCTCCATCCAGCGTTCCTCGGCGGCTTCCTTGTCCGCCACCACCTGCTTGAGTTCGGCATTGAGCGTGACGAGCTTGTCCGGGTCGGTGGCGGCGTCGGCGAGCGCGGTGTGCAGGCGCTGCTCGCGTTCGTCGAATTTCTCGATGGCGCGCTCCAGCCGGGACAGCTCCTTGCGGGCCGCGCGCTGCGCGGCGGCGTCGGTCACCGGCGCGCCTGGCTTGTCGGCCGTGCGCGTGGCGCTCTGCCCCTGCGCCGCACGCTTTTTCAGATACTCGTCGATCCCGCCGGGCAGGTTGGTGAGTTTGCCGTCGCCGAACAGCGCCCAGGTCGTGTCGCAGATACGCTCGATCAGATAGCGGTCGTGACTGATCACCACGAGGGTGCCCGCCCAGTTGTCGAGCAGGTCTTCCAGCTGCTGCAGGGTGTCGATGTCCAGGTCGTTGGTCGGCTCGTCGAGCAGCAGCACGTTCGGCTCGGCCATCAGGATGCGGGTCAATTGCAGCCTGCGCCGCTCACCACCGGAGAGGTCACCGACCGGGGTGCGCTGGCGCGCCGGGCTGAAGCCGAGTCGCTCGGCCAGCTGACCGGCCGAGATCTCCTTGTCGCCCAGCATGATTCGCTGCGCCACCTGCTGCACCGCTTCCAGCACCCACATATCGGTCGGCAGATCGTCGAGTTCCTGCCGCAGCCAGCCGATCTGCACCGTCTGACCCTGAATCCGCTTGCCCGCGGCCGGTTCGGTGTCTCCGGCCAGGGTGCGCAGCAGCGTCGTCTTGCCGGAACCGTTCACCCCGACCAGACCGACCCGCTCGCCCGGCGCGAGCCGCCAGGTCAAGTCGCGCACCAACTCCCGGCCGTCCGGCGTGGTGAGGGTGGTGTCCTCGAGCTCGATGACGACGCGACCGAGGCGCTTGCGCGCGAACGCGGCCAGCGAGACGCTGTCGCGCGGCGGCGGCACGTCGGCGATCAGTGCCTCGGCCGCCTCCACCCGGTAGCGCGGCTTGGAGGTCCGGGCCTTCGCGCCGCGGCGCAGCCAGGCCAGTTCCTTGCGCGCCAGATTGCTGCGCCGCGCCTCGCTGGCATCGGCCTGCCTGGCCCGTTCGGCGCGGGCGAAGATCCAGTCGCCGTAGCCGCCCTCGTAGCTTTCGACCTTGCCGCCGACCACCTCCCAGGTGTCGGTGGCGACGGTGTCGAGGAACCAGCGATCGTGGGTCACCACGACCAGCGCGCTGCGGCGTTCGAGCAGATGCGCGGCCAGCCACTGCACGCCCTCGACGTCGAGGTGGTTGGTCGGTTCGTCGAGCACGAGCAGGTCGAGGTCGCGGACCAGGGCAGCGGCCAGCGCGACGCGGCGCCGCTCACCACCGGACAGGTTGTCGATCGAGGTCTGCAAGCCGAGCCCGGCGATGCCGATGCCCTCCAGCACCGAGCGGATTCGCGGATTCGCGGCCCACTCGTGTTCGGCGACCTCGTCCGGCCCGCCCGCTACCCCGTTCAAGTCGTCGGCCAGTCCCGCCAGCACCACCGAACCGACCGTCGCGCCCGGCGGCAGTACGCCGCGCTGCGTCACCACCGCGAGCCGCAGTCCGCCGACCCGGCTGACCCGGCCGCTGTCCGGCGGCTCCAGGCCGGTGAGCACCTCGAGCAAGGTGGTCTTGCCACCTCCGTTCAGACCGACGACCCCGATGCGCTCGCCCGCGTGCACGCCGAGTGACACGTTGTCGAGCAGCGGGGTGATCCCGAAGCTCTTGGAGACTTGCTCGAGGTTGATCAGGTTGGACATGGATCCTTCCGGGCTGCGCGGGGGCGGGACTGATACCGCCCTGAGCCAGGGTACTGAGCGCGTCCGCACGGGCCTCGACCAGCTGAGCGGTCCGCGGGGGTTGCGCAACGAACGGCGTTCGCCTACATTCGAATACGAACAGCGTTCGTCACGAACAAGGTTAGTTCAGCTTGGGCTCCCTGGAAGTACAGCCGCAGAGAGGAGCCCCACCTCGCCAGGCGAGGTGTGCGAGGGCGGCTCGATCCATTCGCGTTCCCTCCTGGAGGTTCTCCCATGCATGTCGGTCTCGGCCTGCCCATTTCCGATCCCGCGGCACTGCTCGGCTGGGCCAGGCGCGCCGACGCCGGCCCGTTCAGCACCCTCGGCCTGCTCGATCGGCTCGTCTACGACAATCCGGAACCCCTCGTCGCACTGGCCGCGCTCGCCGGCGCAACCAGCCGCATCAAGCTGCAGACCGAGGTGCTCCTCGCGCCGCTGCGCGAGCCCGCACTGCTCGCCAAACAGACGGCCACCCTCGATCGCATGTCCGGCGGCCGCTTCGTGCTCGGCCTCGGCGTCGGCGGCCGCGCGGACGACCACCTCGCCTCCGGCACCGACCTGCGTACCCGTGGCCGCCGCCTGGACGAACAGCTGGACGTGCTGCGCCGCGTCTGGTCCGGCGCACCCTACGGCGCCGGCTGCGGCCCGATCGGTCCCGCCCCGGCGCAGTCCGACGGGCCCGAATTGCTCTTCGGCGGCTTCCAACCCGCCGCGATCGACCGCGTAGGTCGTTGGGGTGGCGGACTTCTCGCCGCCGCCGCGCCGTCCTGGGCCGGTGGCCTCTTCGACACCGCCCGGCGCTCCTGGACCGAGCACGGCCGCCCCGGCGCGCCGCGCATCGTCGCCCAGGTCAACGTCGCACTCGGCGATCGGCACCTGATCGATGCCGCCTGTGCCGCCATGGGTGCCTACTACGAATTCAGCGGTCGCGCCGACTACATGGTCGCCGGCATGCTCACCACCCCCGACGACATCCGCTCGGCGATCAAGCAATTCGCGGATCTGGGCGCCGACGAGGTCATGCTCTACTGCTACGGCGACGACGCCGACCAGATCGACCGGCTCGCCGACGTGATCGCCTGATCAGTGCTTTCCGGGCGGCTCGCTGTTGAGCACCCGGGCACCCGCGACCGGCCCGCTGGCGGTGCGCACGCTGCGGCACACACCCGCGCCGGCCAGTTCGGCCGCCACCGCCACCGCGGATTCCTCGCTCGCACAAAGGAATGCGCAGGTGGGACCGGAACCGGAGACCAAGCCCGCCAGCGCGCCGGCATCGACGCCGGCGCGCAGCGTACGCCGCAACTCCGGCTGCAACGACAGCGCCGCCGCCTGCAGGTCGTTACCCAGCAGCGGGGCGAGCTGTTTCGGATCGCCGAAGGCCAAGGCCTGCATCAATTGCTGGGGTTCACCGAGCCGGGGCGGGGCGCCGTTGGCGCGCAGCCGGTCCAGTTCGGCGAATACCGCGGGCGTGGACAAGCCGACCTTGGCCAGGGCGAGCACCCAGTGAAAGGTGTTGCGGGACAGCACCGGAAGCAGGCGCTCGCCGCGTCCGGTGCCGAGCGCGGTACCGCCGTGCAGTGCGAACGGGACGTCACTGCCGAGTTCGGCGGCGATCGCGGCCAGTTCCTCGCGGCCCAGCCCGAGGTCCCACAGCTCGTTGAGGCCGACCAGGGTCGCTGCGGCGTCGGCACTGCCACCCGCCATGCCGCCGGCCACCGGAATGCCCTTGGCGATGGCGATTTCCACCAGCGGCGCGCGACCCGCCAGATGCGCGAGGCGAACGGCCGCTTTCCACACCAGATTGGTGCGGTCGGTCGGCACCTGCGCGGCGCCCTCGCCGGACACCCGCACCGCGAGCGAGGCGGCGGGGGCGATCTCCAGGTCATCGCTGAGCGAGAGCGCCTGGAAGACCGTCGTCAGGTCGTGAAAGCCGTCCGCGCGCAGGTCACCGACGCCGAGATGGAGGTTCACCTTGGACGGTGCCCGCACGGTGATGGGACTGGGGACAACTGACAGCACGATGCCCTAGCGTAACGGGTGGGCTCGGCGGTTGCTCGCGTCGATATGCGCCTTTCACCCGATGTGAATCTTTCGGTTACGGCAACCCGCCACGGGGGCCGTCGATCCAGCGATCAACGCTGCGGTGACCCTCGTTCGCGCTAGGGAACGAAGCCTTGCCACCAATACCCCTTGGGGGTATGTTCGAACTGTCGGGGTACCCCCGGCCCGTATGATGGACCTAAGCGAAGGAGTCGGAGATGCCCAGTTCCACCTACACCGTCACGGGGATGACCTGCGGGCACTGCGTGAGCTCCGTCAAGACGGAAATCGGCAAGATCGACGGCGTCACCAGCGTCGACGTGGATCTCGCCAGCGGCGCGGTCACGGTCGCGAGCACCGCGCCGATCGCGGACACCGATATCGCCGCCGCCGTGGACGAGGCAGGTTACGAAGTCGCCGTCTGACCGCACGACTCGGCCGAAACCGGCCGGTCCCCTGGGTTTTTCGGACACCGAGCCGGACGGCACCCCGCCGTCCGGCTTCTGCGTGCGGGCACTAGTATGACGTTTCCGGAGTGTGCCCACACGAATCATCCACAGGCTCATCCACATCCGACGGAGGGCACGTCGGCGCCGTGGCCACCTCCCGGCAGACTGCCGGTCGAGATCTGCGCGCACCCCCGCTGAGCTGTGATTCTCGCGCTCTACGGATCGATAAGGCCGCCAATCGAATCGGCCGCGAGCCCGCGCCGCAAACCTCGGCGCGTACCGTGTCAAATCTGAGTTATCCACAATCCGCATCGCCGAATGAGCTGGCAGCGCAGGGAAACCGACCAGTCCGGCGACGAGTCAAGCCTGCGCGGCCAGCCGGACGAAAGCCGCGGTGTCCAGCGTCTCACCCCGCGCTGTCGGCGCGATGCCCGCGGCGACCAAGCGCCGCTCGGCTTCGGCGGGCGAGCCCGCCCAGCCGGAAAGGGCCGCGCGCAGGGTCTTTCGCCGTTGCGCGAAAGCTGCGTCGACCACCTCGAACACGCGGCGACGGTGCTCGGCATCGATCGGCCACGGCGGTTCGGCGTAGCGCTCGACCCGGACCAGACCCGAGTCGACCCGCGGCACCGGCCAGAAGACCTGCGTGCCGACCGCACCCGCGCGCCGGACCTTGCCGAAGAAGCCCGCCTTCACACTGGGCACGCCGTACACGCGGCTGCCCGGCTCGGCGGCGAGCCGGTCGGCCACCTCCGCCTGCACCATCACCAAAGAGACCGCGATGCTGGGCAATTCGGCCAGCAGGTGCAGCAGCACCGGCACCGCGACGTTGTACGGCAGATTCGCCACCAGCGCGGTCGGCGTCGCGGGCAGATCCGCCGCCGCGACGCGCAACGCGTCGGCCTCCACCACCGACAACCGGTCGGCCAGGGCCGGCGCCCGGTCCGCGACGGTCACCGGCAGGTGCCGCGCGAGCACCGGGTCGATCTCGACCGCGACCACCGAATCCACCACATCGAGCAAGGCCAGCGTCAGCGAACCCAGTCCGGGTCCGACCTCGAGCACCACGTCGTCACGCCCGACCCCGGCCGCCGTGACGATGCGGCGCACGGTGTTCGCGTCGTGCACGAAGTTCTGCCCGAGCTGCTTGGTCGGCCGCACGCCGAGTCGCTCGGCCAGCACCCGCACCTCGGCGGGGCCCAGCAGAGCGGCACTCCCACGACCAGCAATTTCGGCTTCGGACACCCAGAGAACCTATCAACCCTGCCGCGGCGGTCCTACCGCTCGGCCGGGCTCGCCTTGATGCGGTCCAGGAACGCGTCGATCGCGCTCTGCATGGCGGGGCTGATCTGGGTGTGCTTGCCGGTGCCGAGGACGGTCTGGAAGTCGACGCCGTTGGCGGCGAACTGCGCGGCCAGCGCGCCGTGCAGCGGGGCGGGCACGACGGTGTCGGTGACGTTGAGCAGCAACAGAATCGGCGCGTTGTATCCGGTGGTGGGCACGGTCAGGTACTCGTTCAGCGCGGAACGGATGGGCTCGGTGGCGAGCGGCTCGTCGAGCAGATCGGCGACGCCGAGCCCGCGCACCCGGTCCCCGATGCGGTCCAGGCACAGGGTGCCGACGCTGTCCAGCACGGCCCGGCCCTGCGGGGTGAGGTACTGATCGACGCGCACGTCGGGGTGCGCGGCGCGCAGGCCCGCCAGGATGCTGACGAAGAAGCTCATCGCGCCGTCGGCGTCGGGCAGCGGGGGCACCAGCGGACCGGCGAGCGGCAGCACCTTCTCCACATCGGATTCGGGGTCGATCGCCACGGTGCCACGGAAATCGAGGTCCGGTGCGTAGGTCACCTGCCGATGCGCGGTGGCCAGCGCGGCCTGTCCGCCCTGTGAGCCGCCGAAAACCGCCCAGGTGCGGGAGAGTTCGGGATGGGCCGCGCGGGCCGCGTGCAGCAGGTCGAGCGTGGCCGTCGCCTCGGTGCTGGTCTCGAGATAGGGATGCGGGCCGGTATTGAACCGGCCGAGCCCGAGGTAATCCGGCGCGACCACCGCGAAGCCGCGGGACAGGAAGCCCTGGATCAGCGCGTCCTCTTTGGCCCGGCTCTCCGGATACGGCCGTCCGGCCGGATCCGACTGGCCGCCGCAGCCCATGCCGAGCCCGGTGGTGCCGTGGTCGTAGGCGATGACCGGCCAGCCCGCCGCGGGGGCGGTGCCGCGGGGCACGAAGAGCGCGCCGCTGGCCGGCCGGGGTGTCCCGTCCGAACCGCGCATCCAGTACTCGACGACCGAACCGCCCGAGGTGCCGCGCCACCCGTCCGGCTGCGCGATCTCCGCGATCAGCGACCCGGGCGCGGCCGCGTGCGCGGGCGCGATCTGCACACACAACGCGGCACTCGCCGACAAGATCGTCACCGCGACTGCTCGCTTGCACATCTGGACAACTCGCACCGCGCACCTCACAACCCGACCCACACCGTCAGCAAACCTGGACGAGTGTATAGATCAATCGGAGAGTGCCAGGTCGGCGTGGCGCGGCCGCGAATCACGAACGAATTCGGGGATCACCGGACGTGACCGGCGTCACCGCTCAGCTGATGCCGAGCCGGCTGGTGCAGGCGGGCCACGCGCCCCACCCCTGGCGGGCGCGGGTGATTTCGGCGATGGCGATCTGTTCCTCGCGGGTGGCGAGGTCGGCGCGCGGCGCGTACTTCAGACCGCCCTGGCGCTCCCAGGTGCCCTGGTCGAATTGGATGCCGCCGTAGTACCCGTTGCCGTTGTTGATGCTCCAGTTGCCGGTGGACTCACAGCGGGCCAGCGCGTCCCAGGTCGCGCCGTCGCGCACCGGCGGCACCTCGGTACCGGGCTTGGCACCCTTGCGCACGGTCTTCGGCTGGGCCGTGACCGTCACGGTCGAGTCGATCGGCTTACGGTCCACCTCGACGCCGTTGACCATGGTGACCGCGAAGGTGACGTCCTGCACCCCGGGCGCGCCGGGGGTCTCCACCACCGACCGGCTCATGTTCATGGTCGGGTCTTCGATCACGTTCTCCGGCGGATCGAGCGGCAGCGTCTCGGTTCGGTTCTCGGTTCGCTTGCGCGTCACGGTGATTCGCTGCCCCTCGGTGAGCGGCGTGGACGCCGCGGGCTCGACGGTGTCCTGCTCGAGCAGCGGAACGCCGGCCACCGCGAGGAATTCGCCGACCGTCGGCGCCGCGAGGCGGACATCGACGAAGGAGCCGACGCCGTCGCGCAGCGCGACCGACCGGGGCGTCGCGACCCGCAGCGCGGCGCCTTCCAGGGGGAGCTTCTCGGTGCGCGCGGGGGAAACGTAGACCTCCCGGGGCAGATCGAGTTGTTCGAGCGCCTCACCGGCGGTCAGGCCGGTGGTCCACACCTTGCGTGCCTGACCGTCGACCTGCAATTCGACCTCTCGGGCCCGATTGAGCGTGATGGTCGCGCCGTCACCGATGCGGGCGGCCAGCGCGGGCGCCACCTTGTCGCGCTCGGTGACGGCGAAACCCGCCGCCCGCAGCACGCCGCGCACATCGGTGGACATCGTGGTCTCGAACAGCTTCTCGCCGTCCACGACCACGGTCACCGTCTTGCGGTTCACGATCGCCAGGCCGGCCCCGACGATCAACGTCATCAGCAGTGCCGCGACCGCCGCGTACAGCAGCGGCGAGCGGGACTGGTTGATCCGCGTGATCGGCCACAGCATCGCGGAGCGATCCAGTGGGACGCGGCGGTCGGGCAACGGATGGGCCATGGTCACAGCACGATAACGAAGGGGTCGGGGGCCGACAACCTAAAGTTGCTTCAGCTGGGGCTTTCAATATCACGGAGCGATATCGACACCGCAGGTTAATCACGAAACGGGGCCAGCACAGTGACGTAGGACACACTTCGCATATCCAGGCCCCTTGCGGGTATCCGCGCGGGGCCGCGGAATCCGGCGTGCCGGTCAAATGCCGTAGACGCGGCGTGCGTTGGCCGTGCTGATCTTCGCGAGTTCCGCCGGGTCCTGTTCCCGAATTTCCGCGAGCGCGCGCACGGTGTACGGCAAGCAGTACGGCTCATTGGGCGCACCGCGAAATGGATGCGGAGTCAGATAGGGCGCGTCCGTTTCGACCAGAATTTGCTCGTCGGGCACGACCTTCGCGGCCTCACGCAACTCGTGCGCATTCTTGAAACTCACCGTGCCGGAGAAACTCAGCACATAGCCCTCGGCCACGCAGGACAGCGCCATATTCGTATCCGACGAAAAGCAGTGGAAGATCACGGTGTCCGGCGCGCCCTCGTCCAGCAGCACGGTCAGCAGATCGTGATCGGCTTCGCGATTGTGGATCATCAGCGGTTTGCGCAGCCGCTTCGCCAGATCGATGTGCCAGCGGAAACCCTCGATCTGCGTCTCGATATCGGCACAGCCGTCCAGCTTGCCCGGCCAGTAATAGTCCAGGCCGGTCTCGCCGATCGCCACCACCCTGGGGTCCGCGCCGAGCCGTGCCAACTCCGCCTTCGCCGCGTCGTCGAGCGCGTTCGCACGCGTCGGATGCAGGGCGACCGCGGCGTACACGCGCGAATCCCAGTGCGCGGCTTGCACAGCCCACTGCGCCGCCGCCAGATCGTCGGCGACGGTCACCACCTGTCCGACGCCGACCGAGACCGCCCGATCCACGATCGCCGCGGTGGAGGCCGCGTCGGTGGCACCGCAGGCATCGAGGTGGGTGTGCGCGTCGATGATCGGCGCGAGCGGCTCGGGCAGGTCCGGAGCTGGGCGCTTGCCGCTCATCGGACGCTCCCGGCGACGGTGCAGTGGATGTTCACGCGAACGAGGAAGACCACGCGGATTACAGTAGACGCACCATGAGCGACGTCGACCGCCCCGCCTTCTACATCACCACGGCCATCGCGTACCCCAACGGTGCGCCGCATATCGGGCATGCGTACGAGTACATCTCGGCCGATGCCATCGCCCGGTTCAAACGTCTCGACGGGTACGACGTCTTCTTCATGACGGGTACCGACGAGCACGGCCAGAAGATGCAGCAGACGGCCGTCGCCGAGGGCATCCCGGTGCAGGAGCTCGCGGCGCGCAACTCCGATGTGTTCGAGGCGATGGACAAGACGCTCGACATCTCCTTCGACCGGTTCATCCGCACCACCGACGAGGATCACCGAGCGGCCAGCGTGGCGATCTGGGAGCGGATGCTCGCCAACGGCGACATCTACCTCGGCAACTACTCGGGCTGGTACTCGGTACGCGACGAGGCGTTCTACACCGAGGAAGAGACCACGCTGCTCGACGACGGCACCCGGATCTCCACCGAGTCGAAGACGCCGGTCACCTGGACCGAGGAATCGAACTACTTCTTCCGGCTCTCCGCCTACCAGGACAAGCTGCTCGCACTGTACGAGGAGCATCCCGAATTCATCGCGCCCGCAACGCGACGCAACGAGATCGTCAGCTACGTCAAGGCGGGGCTGAAGGATCTGTCCATCTCGCGCACCACCTTCGACTGGGGTGTGCCGGTGCCGGGTCATCCCGACCACGTGATGTACGTATGGGTGGACGCGCTCACCAACTACATCACCGGCGTCGGCTTCCCGGACACCGAATCCGCTGCGTTCCAACGGTTCTGGCCCGCCGACGTGCACATCATCGGCAAGGACATCACGCGGTTCCACACCGTCTACTGGCCCGCGTTCCTGCTGTCGGCCGGGGTGCAGCTGCCGAAACGCGTTTACGTGCACGGGTTCCTGTACAACAAGGGCGAGAAGATGTCCAAGTCGGTCGGCAACGTGGTCGACCCGCTCGCGCTGGTGGAGAGCTACGGCCTGGACGCGGTGCGCTTCTTCCTGCTCCGCGAGATCTCCTACGGCCAGGACGGCAGCTACAGCCACGAGGCGATCGTCGGCCGGATCAACACGGATCTGGCCAACGAGTTCGGCAATCTCGTGCAGCGCAGCACCAAGCTGGTGGCGCGGGACTGCGAGGGCGTGGTGCCGACGCCCGGCGAGTTCACCGCCGACGACCGCGCCCTGCTCGACCTCGCCAACGGGCTGCTCGACCGCTGCCGCACCGAATTCGACACCCAGCAGCTGCATCTCGCGCTGGAGGCGATCTGGCTGACGCTCGGCGAGACCAACCGGTACTTCTCCGCGCAGGCGCCGTGGGCGCTGGCCAAGGCGGGTACACCCGAGGATCTGGCGCGCGAGGCGACCGTGCTGTACGTGACGCTCGAGGTGCTGCGCATCGTCGCGATCCTGGTGCAGCCGGTGATGCCGGGTTCGGCGGGCAAGATCCTCGATCAGCTCGGCCAGTCCGAGCGCACGTTCGCCGATATCGCGACCCCGATCGTGCCCGGTGTCGCGCTGCCCGCGCCGGAACCGGTGTACCCCAAGTACATCGAGCCCAAGGAGTAACCGCGCTCTCGGCGGCCGACCCCCTACCGGTGCGTAATCGCCTGGCGCGCATCGGGATAATGCCGGGTTACGGTTGCTCGTGGTCGGCCGACGAGGGAGGGCAGTTATGCGCCGGGAGTTAGCGACAGAGGCGACAGCGCGGGCTACGGGTGGCGCCGCGGGACCGAGTTCAGGCTTCGCCGACCGGCACCGGGCGGCCCGCGACGCGGTGCTGGTGTCGCAGCGCGGACGCCTGATCGAGGCGATGGTCGAATGCGTGGACTGCAAGGGCTATCCGGCCACGACGCTCACCGATATCGTTGCCCGCGCCCGGGTTTCGCGCAGCACCTTCTACGAGCATTTCGCCAACAAGGAGGAGTGTTTCGTCGAGGCGGTGCACACCGGCGTCGATATCGTGGCGAGCCGGATCGCCGAGGAACTGGCGCAGCTGGCGCCGGACGCCGACGCCGCGGCGCGGATCGAGTCGATCGTCGTCACCTTCTGCGAAACCGTGGCCACCGAACCGGATTTCGCCCGGCTGATCCTCGTCGAATCGTTCAAGGTGAACCAGCAGGCCGTCGACTACCGTGATCTCGCGGTGGATCGCTTCGCCGAGCTGTACCGGATCTTCTATCATCAAGCGCGCCAAGCCGATCCGGCGCTGCCCGCGCTTTCCGACGAGTTGATCGCGCTCATCCCGGACGCCATCGGCGAGCGCACCCGTCGCGTCATCGTCGCCCAGGGCCCGGCGCACGTCCCCGCGCTGGCGCCCTTGTTCATCGAGTTCGTCACCACGACGCTGGCGCTCTAGGCCTGGGCCCGCCCGCCGACGAGTGGCCCGGGGCCACCCGTCGGCGACAGTTCACTTCCAGCGGGCGAGCAGCCGCTCGATCTCGGTGGTGAGGGCGCGCTGCAGGAACGGGCCGAAGCTGATCCGGGCCACACCCTGATCGGCGAGCACCGCCTTGTCCGACTTGTCGGGCAGCCCGACCATGCTGATCGGCAACGGCAATTCGCCGGTGAGCCTGCGCACGTCGGCGTCTTCGCGCGCGCCGGCCGGGAAGAGCACGTCGGCGCCCGCGGCGGCGGCCAGGCGCAGGCGTTCGATCGCCCGGTCCACCCGGTCGGACTCGTCGCCGTCGGCCCGGATGAACAGATCGGTCCTGGCGTTCACCACGACGTGCACACCGGCCGCGTCGGCGAACTGACGCAGGCCGTGCACGAGGTCGGCGTGCTCCTGCGGCGCGCGCAGCCGCCCGCCCTCGCTGTGCACCGTGTCCTCGATGTTGAGCCCGACGGCCCCGGCTTCGAGCAGGCCCTCGATCAGCTGGGCGGGCTCGAGACCGTAGCCCGATTCCAGGTCCACCGACACCGGCACCTCGACGGCCTCGGTGATCTGGCGGACGCGGGTGAGCGACTCGGCGAAGGTCATACCCTCACCGTCGCTGCGGCCGAGCGAGTCGGCGACCGGGTGGCTGCCCACCGTGAGCGCGGAAAATCCCGCGGCCACAGCCACTTTCGCGGACCACGCATCCCAGACGGTGGGCAGGACGGCCGGATCGCCGGGGCGGTGCAGCGCGAGAAATTCCTTGGCCTTGTTCTCGAGTGAAGTCATGGGACCATCTTCGCTCAGGGCGGGGTCAAGCGGGTGATCACGCCGGTGAAGCTGGTGACGTACAGCGCGCCCGGATCCCAGCCGGGGCCCGCGCCGAAGCGGGCCGAGGTGGCGAACGGGATGCCGTCGGCGACGACACAGGTCCGGGCGGTGTCGGGATCGATGCGCAGGACCCGTCCCGCCGCGTTCAAAGCCAGGTACACGGCGCCGTCTGGACCGACGGTCAGATCGTCGGCGGCATTGAGCGGGCCGAAGCCGGGCACGGTGATCCGGGCGGGCGTCGCGTCCGGCTGCGCCAGGTCGATCGCGGCCAGCGTGGTGACGGGCTCGAAGGTGGTGGAGACGAAGAGTGTGCGCCGCGTGCCGTCGTAGGCGAGGCCGTTCGTCGATGTCAGCTCGGCGACGAACGGCCGCGCGCCGGTGCCGTCCGCGTCGATCCTGATGAGTGTGTTCGGTGACCCGAGGTCCCGGCTCACCACGAAGCCGCCGTCAGGCAGCGCGGCCAGGCCGTTGGGCGCCGTCAGCCCGCGGGCCACGGTCGCGACGGTGCCCCGATCCAGGTCCAGCGCCTCGATCGTGCCGTCGGCTCGCCCGGCGAAACCGCTGCTCAACGAGCCGCCAGTGGTGAAATACGCGGTGGCGCCGGACACTACGATGCCGCCCGGGGAACTGGCCTGCGCCAATTCCGCGCGCGACCCGTCCGAACCCAGCCGGCGCAGCGCGCCACCCACGCCGGACGCGGGCACCTCGGACAGCAGCATCCCGCCGCGTCCGTCGAACGCCAGGTTCTCGAGGATGCCGTATCCGGATGCCACAGTCGATGACGTCCACCGCGCACACCCTTCGGCGGGGCCGTCCTCGGCGACTGCCGAGCCCGTGCCCGCGACCGTGGTGAGCGCGACGCCCACCGCGAGCACGCTGTTGACCAGAACACGGCGCATCGCCATCGAATCGTCCTCCCCTGCAACACCGTCTGTCGCGGCCCCAACCTAGCGCCCGGTGGACGAGCGGACCGGGAGAATCCGATCCCTTTGTCAGGCTGCCGGTTTCCGTGGCCGAGACCTGTCGGGTCGCACAACCGTGCCGGTCAGTCCGCGTCGTCGCGGCGGGCGGTCAGCACGGCGTCGTAGAGTTCGTTGCGGGAAACGTTGTGGTCGGCGGCGATTCGCGCGCAGGCGGCCTTGAGGCGCAGGCCGTCCGCGGTCAGCGCTTCGACCTCGGCGACCAGGTCGGCAGGATCGGCAGACTTCGGCTGCGCGCCCGCGAGCACGACGGTGATCTCACCGCGCGCGCCGTCGACGGCCCAGGCGGCGAGTTCGGCGAGGGTGCCCCGCACGACCTCCTCGTAGGTCTTGGTCAATTCCCGGCAGACCGCAGCGCGCCGGTCGGGGCCGAGCACCTCGACCGCGTCGGCCAGGCAGTCGGCGAGGCGATGCGGCGCCTCGAAGAAGACACAGGCTCGCGATTCGGCGGCCAAGGTGCGCAACCACTCTCGCCGCTGCCCGGATTTACGCGGCGCGAAACCGTCGAAGCAGAACCGCTCCACCGGCAGCGCGGACAGCGCCAAAGCCGTGGTGACCGCGGACGGTCCGGGCAGGCAGGTCACCGGTAGGTCGCGTTCGGCGCAGGCCGCGACCAGCCGGTAGCCGGGATCGCTGACCGACGGCATACCCGCGTCGGTGACCAGCAGCACCGTGCGTCCCGCCGCGATATCGCCGACCAGCGCCGGAATCCGCGCGGTCTCCACGTGATCGTAGAAGCTCACCACCCGGCCGGTGATCTCCACCCCGAGCGCCTTGGCCAGCGACTTGGTTCGCCTGGTGTCCTCCGCCGCGACGATGTCGGCCGACCCGAGCGCGTCGCGCAGGCGCTGCGACGCGTCCCCGATATCGCCCATCGGCGTCGCCGCGAGCACCAGCCTGCCCGCCCCAGTCGCCTCGTCCGCCACCGTTCTCCCGTCTCACGCGTCCGCCGAACACCGAACCCGAGCAGCCTAGCCACCCGTGGCGCGCCGCTCGAAGGCCCTTCGCCCGAAAGGTTCCCGGCGACCGCGCCGACCCCGGCCGTTCGGTATGTGATCGTGACCACGCGCCGGGTACCCGCGTGCTATGTGACCAACACAGCGGCGTACTCACCGATGCGGGACCTCGCGGGGCGCACAGCATACGATCGGGGCGTGACACAGGTGACCGACCAGCGCGCGACCGCACCGTTCGGGGCCGTGCCCTCCTGGTCGAGTCCCGCGCCACGGCGGCCGTCCCCCGATTTCGGGCCGACCGACACGCTGCGCGGCTGGGTGGTCACCGCGTTCCTCACCGCGATCGCCGCGGTCACCCGGTTCACCATGCTGAACTACCCGACCGACGCGGGCACCCCGGTCTTCGACGAGAAGCACTACGCACCGCAGGGCTGGCAGATGCTGACCGGCGGATGGGTCGAGGACAACCCCGGCTACGGGCTGGTGGTGCATCCGCCGATCGGCAAGCAGCTCATCGCGCTCGGCGAGGCGATGTTCGGCTACAACGGCTGGGGTTGGCGTTTCGCCTCCGCGGTGGCGGGCACCGTGCTCGTGCTGCTGGTGATCCGCATCGTCCGGCGGATGGCCAGATCGACCCTGATCGGCGCGATCGCGGGCATCCTGCTGATCGCCGACGGGCTCACCTTCGTCTCCTCGCGCATCGGCATGCTGGACATCTTTCTGGCACTGTTCGTCACCGCGGCCTTCGGCTGTCTGATCGTCGACCGGGACGAGGTGCGGGCCCGGATGGCCCGAGTGGACGCGGAGGGACGGATCGGGGTGACCCGGTGGGGCCCCCGGCTCGGCGTGCGCTGGTGGCGCTTCGGCGCGGGCGTCATGCTCGGCCTGGCCTGCGGGACGAAATGGTCCGGCGTCTATTTCATCGTGGCGTTCGGACTGCTCAGCGTCTGCTTCGATCTGACCGCCCGGCGCGCGTACGGCGTGCGTAGTCCCTGGTACGGCACCGCGATCAGGGATATCGGGCCCGCGCTGTACGCGCTGGTGCTGGTGCCGCTGGGGCTGTACCTGGCCAGCTACTGGGCCTGGTTCGCCAGCGAGACCGGAATCGATCGCTATATGGCGGGTAACCCGTCCGCACCGGCGGATCCGATCGGCACCGGCGGCTTCTGGTCGCATATCGTGCCCGACGCCCTGCGCTCGCTGTGGTACTTCAACGCCAGGGCCTTGGAATTCCATGAGGGCCTGACCAATTCGGCCGGCAATCACCACCCCTGGGAATCGAAGCCGTGGACCTGGCCGATGGGCTTGCGTCCGATGCTCTACTACTACGCCGACAACGGCGTCAGCGGTTGCGGGCAGACCCAGTGCGTCAAGGCGGTGATGCTCATCGGCACTCCCGCGATCTGGTGGCTCGCCCTCCCGATGATCGCGTGGCTGCTGTGGCGCAGCGTGGTCCGCCGGGACTGGCGCTACGCGGCGGTGCTCGTCGGTTACGGCGCGGCGCTGCTGCCCTGGTTCCTGACCCTGGACCGGCAGATGTACTACTTCTACGCGGTCGCCCTCGCGCCGTTCCTGGTGATGGGCATGGCCCTGGTGCTCGGCGACGTGCTGGGTCCGTCGCGGCGAATACCGGTGCCGCGCAGCCCCGTCGGCACCTACCTACCGGTGGCGCCCGACGAACGACACGCGCTCGGACTGCTCGCCGTCTGCCTGTACCTGGGCCTGGTGATCGCGAACTTCATCTGGCTGTGGCCGATCCTCACCGCACTGCCGATCACACCGGGCAACTGGCACGACCACCTGTGGCTACCCAGCTGGCGCTAGTCGCGCTCAACCTTCCAGCGCGGCCTGCACGTAGCGCAGCGCCGCCGCGTCATCGAGGCCCAGCCGGCGGACGGTGGCGACATAGGCCGTCGCCGCCCGCCCCGCGACATCGCGCGTCGGGTCGCCCGAGGAGGCGATGAAAGAGCCCTGCCTGCCCCGGGTTTCGACGACACCGTCGGCCTCGAGTTCGCGGTAGGCGCGCGCGACCGTGTTCGGCGCCAGGCCGAGTTGTGCGGCCAGCGCCCGGACGGTGGGGATCTTCGTGCCCGCGGTCAGCACGCCCGAGCGCACCTGGGCGATGATCCCCATGCGTAACTGCTCGTACGGCGCGACCGCCGACTCATGTGACACCGTGATATTGAACATTGCTCACTCACAAGTCATCCCGGGAAAGTGGACAGGACAGGCAGCGGGGTCCGCCGCGGCCGGAACCCAATTCGGAGCCGGGGATGCGCAGCACCTCGATGCCCGCGTCCTCCAGCCGCGCGTTGGTCATCTCGTTGCGCTCGTAGGCGGCCACCACGCCCGGCGCCAGCGCAAGCGTGTTGTTGCCGTCGTCCCACTGTTCGCGCTCCGCGGTGACGCCGTCCAACCCGGTGTCGATCACCCGGAGTTTGTCGATGCCCATCGCTTTGGCCGCCGCGACCAGGAACGGGTCCGGTCCGCTCATGCTGACCCGGCCGTCGCCGTTGCGCGCGCTGTAGTCCTCGTCGCGTTGAATGGTGAACGCGCACAACGAGTCACGCACCGCGGGGTACATCACCAGGGCGTCCTGGTCGACCATTGTGCAGACGGTGTCCAGATGCATGGTCGCCCGGTTCTGCGCGATCGGGACGACCAGCACCGTGTGTGCGAGATCGTCGTCGAACAGGCTGCGCGCCAACGCTTCCGCGCCCGCGGGCGTGGTGCGCTCGCCGACGCCGACCGCAACCACGCCGGGCCCGAGCAGCAGCACGTCGCCGCCCTCGATGGGGGCGGTGTGCGATTCGTAGGCGCGGCGCACGCCGAGGAAGCGGGGGTGGAAGGCGTAGATCAGGTCGGTCAGCGAGGTCTCCCGGATCCGGGCGGGCAGCGCGAGCGAGGTGATCGCGACGCGCGGGCCGACCCAGAACGACGAGTCCCTGGTGAACAGCAGATTGGGCAGCGGATCGATGACGAAGTCGGCGCCGTGGTGCATCCGCCGGACCAGCGACGTGGCGTCCGGGCCGAACGGCAGTTCGTCGAAGGTCATGCCGGCCATCAGGATGTTGGCCAGGTCCCTGGCCCGCACGCCGCGTAGGAAGGCGGCGAGCTGATCGGCCAGCGAGTGGCCGAGCCTGCGCGCGTCCACCGCGGCGGAGATGCCCTGGATGCGCGCGGCGCCGCTCACCGCGAGGGTTTCGGCGAGCAGGTCGGCCAGCAGCAGCACCTCTACCCCGCGTTCGCGCAGCACCCCGGTGAACGCGTCGTGCTCCTGCTGCGCGCGCTCCACCCAGGGGATGCCGTCGAACAGCAGCTGGTCGTTGTTGCGCGGGGTGAGCCTGCGCAATTCGTCGCCGGGCCGGTGCAGCAGCACCGTGCGCAGCGTGCCGACCTCGGAGGTCACCGTCAACCGCGAGCCGGGACCGTCCGGATCCAGCCCGTCCGCGTCCGAACCCTCTCCGTGCCGCGCGGGCACAGCGTCTGCTCCCATGCTCAGACCGTAGTTCGCCGCGGCCACAAGAGCACGTAATTCCGGCCTTCGTTGCGGTGTTGCCGCGTCCACAGCTAACCGGCGCCCGCGCCCACCGCCGCCGGCGTTAGTTGACGTATCCCCCTTATGACCAGGCCAGAAGCGGTTCGGACCAGGCGAACGGGAGGACATGCCGTTGTCCCGATTTCGCCCCAGGCACCCCTAACCTCAAGTATTGTTCAGGGGAATGGAGGAGCGTGAATGTCGACAGCCGATTGGCGGGCGAAGGAGCTGACCCCCGGGCAGCTTTCCGAGCGTAGCGGAGTAGCAGTGTCCGCGTTGCACTTCTACGAACGCGAAGGACTCATCAGCAGCCGCCGGACCAGCGGTAATCAACGCAGATACGCCCGCGAGACGCTGCGGCGCGTCGCCTTCATCCGCATTTCCCAACGGGTCGGCATCCCGCTCAGCGAAATTCGTGACGCCCTCGATCAGCTGCCGGAAGGCCGTAACCCCACCCGCCGGGACTGGGAGACCCTGTCCACCAACTGGCGCGCCGATCTCGACGACCGGATCACTCAGCTGATTCGGTTGCGCGACAACCTCACCGGCTGCATCGGTTGCGGCTGCCTGTCGCTCGGCAGCTGCAAACTGGTCAACGAACACGACCGGCTCGGCACCGAGGGGCCCGGCGCCCGCGTGCTCGATGTGCAGCTCAACTGCGCCGCGCGGCCAGCAACCGGGTGAATCGGGCGCTCGCGCGCCGCATCACGAATTCGTAGGGATACGCGAATTTCCGCGCCCACCAATAGCCGAACCGGATGTCGAAGGACGTGTAGATCAGGAACCGGTTGCGCGCCATACCGCGCAGGATCGCCTTGGCCACGTGCTCGGGCGCGACCGCGTGCTTGGTGAACGACGCGGTGAGGCGCTGGATGCGCGGTTCCTCCCGGTCGACGCCGACCAGTTCGACGCTGTGCACCAGCGGGGTGTCCACCGCGCCGGGCACCACCAGGTGCACCGCGATGCCGTGCTGATCCAGATCGAAGCGCAGCACCTCCGAGACGCCGCGGATGCCGTACTTGCCCGCGCTGTAGGCGGCGTGCCAGGGCAGCGCCAGCAGCCCGGCCGCCGAGGACACGTTGACCAACGCCCCGCCCTTGGCCGCGCGCACCATGGGCGGCACGAAGTTCTCGATCACGTGGATCGGGCCCATCAGATTGACCTCGACCATGCGCCGCCAATGCTGGTGTTCGAGGTTCTCCACGGTCCCCCAGGCCGAGGTGCCCGCGATGTTCATCACGATGTCGAGGCTGCCGTGCTCGGCGTGCACCTGTTCGGCGAAGGCGGTGACGGCGTCGTAGTCGGTGATGTCGAAGGCCTTCGCGACCAGCACGACCCCGCCCTCGCGTCGGATATCGGCCACCGTCGTGTCAAGCCCGCCTGCATCGATATCGGTGAGCACCAACTGTCCGCCCGCCGCCGCGGCGGCCTGCGCGGTGGCCCGGCCGATCCCGCTGGCAGCGCCCGTGATCAGCACTTTTGCGTCCCGCACCGTCCTGCGGCCCGATCGCCCCATACCTCGCACCACTGCGCATCCCCATCTCGAATTGCTCGAACCGGCTCACCGCAGGGTACTTGGACCGGGCTCAGCGGCCCAGTACGGCGAGCATTCCGGCCACCGCGCGCGGCCAGGTGTACTGCTCGGCGCGACTGCGCGCCGCCCTTCTACGACCCGCGGTCGGCATCGCCAGCACCTCGGTGACCGCCTGCGCGAACGCGGAGCCGCGGTCGGCCGCCACCGCGCCACACTCGGCGGTCACGATGTCGGCCAGCGCCGAGGAGCGGCTCGCCACCACCGGCGTGCCCGCCGCGAGCGCCTCCAGCGCGGCCAGGCCGAACGTCTCGTGCGGCCCCGGTGCCAGCGAGACATCCGCGGTGGCAAGCAGTTTCGCGACCTCGGTGCGTTCGGAGATGAACCCGGTGAAATGCACGGCGGGCAGCCCACCGGCCAGTGCGGGCAGCGCCCGCGCCCGGCGTTCCAGGGCCTCCCGGCGCGGCCCGTCGCCCGCGACCACCAGCCGCACCTCGGTGCCCGTCGCGCGCAGCGCCGCGACCGCCTCGATGCTGCGCTCCACCCGCTTCTCCACCGACAACCTGCCGCAGTGCACGAGCAGCGGATGTTCCGGCGCGCCCAGGTCGGCGCGCAGCCTGCCGTCGTGCCGGCGCGGACTGAACAGCTCCAGATCCACCCCGAGCGGCACCAGTTCGACATTCCGCGCCCCGATCCGCAAGAACTCCTCGCGGGCGAATTCGGTGGTGCAGACCACGATGTCGTAATCGGCGGCGGTGCGGCCGTTCGCCACGTCGGCGCAGCGCCGGGCCGCCGCGCGCGGCAGCACCTGACCGAGCAGCCGGTCGAGCCGTTCGTGCGAGATCATCACGCCCGCCACGTCCCGGCGCCGGGCCCAGCGACCGAAGCCACGCAGAGTCAGCCGGTCCGACACCTCGAGCACATCGGGGCGCAGCCCGGTCAGCACGTCGGCGACGCGCCGCGGATCGGCCGCCCGGTAGCCACCGGTCCAGGGAATAGCCAAGGCGGGCAACGTTATTCGGACCACGCCGGTGGGCAGCAGCTCTTCCGCGCGACGTGCACCCGGCACGATGAGCACCACCTCGTGGCCCGCCGCGACGTAGCCCTCACCGAGGTGATGCAACGCAGTGCGCAACCCACCCGAGCGCGGGCCGTAGAAGTTCGCAAGCTGAACTATGCGCACCTCGCTGATCGTGCAGCCAGTCGGGTTATCCTCGGAACCGATGCGCCCAACGCGGCATGAACAGCCGTGAAAGACCCGGCGAACCGGCTAGTTCGCCGATTCGTGCCAGACCCGGATCAACCCGTGCCCGAGCTGGACGGGTGGTACCGGCCAGAGCTCGGCCCGCACCGCGATCCAATCGGTGCCGTCGAAACGCACCCGTAGTTGCAAGGCGGTGGCGGTGGCGGCCGCGGACTCGGTCAGTGCGGCGCACGCGGCCCGGAATCGCACGCCGTCGTCCGGATGCAGGCTCGGGCGTTCGATCGCCCAGCGATCCAGCGGCGGCGCCGGCGCCGTGGTCCATTCGTAGATGAGGCCGGAGGACAGCGAGACGAAGCCGACGCCGTCGCCCGCGCGCCGCGACACGGCCCGCAGCATGGACATGTCGACATCGGGCCGGGCCGGCGCCGCGTCGGTGCATTCGTGCATCACCGCACGGATCCGGCGGGCCACCGGGTCGGCCCGCGTGACCATCTGGAAGGTGCGCACGCAGCCGTCGTCACCGATCATGTCGACCTCGCTCTGGTGCCGGCCGCGCAGCGCACTCACCATCTCGAAGTAGTCGATCCGTCCCGCGAAACGCACCATGCGGCCGAAGGCTTCGGGCGGCGTCCGGATCACCCGCACGTCGGCGGGCGCCCGCGCGAAGACCAATTCCTCCAAACCCGGCCCGTGGTGCGCCAATTCGGTGTCGGCCTGCCAGTCCCACGCGGCGACCCGCGGCTGTTCAGGCGGGCGCACGTCTTCGGGCGCCGCCCACACCTGCACGCCGTGCACCTCGTCGAACGCGCAGCGAATGGGCACACCGAGCACGAGCAGGCCCTCCGCGCAACGGGTTACAGCAATAGCGGTCTCGACGCACTCCTGCACCACCTCGGTGATGAGTTGCGGGGCAAGGGCATGCAGTTCCCGCCGGATCCGCAGCAGACTCCCCCAGTCCTTGACCTTCGCACCGTCGGCGACCAGCGTCGGCACCTCGAGCGCACCGTCGGCCATCCGCCCCAGGGTCTCGATCAGCAGCCAATCGTGTTCAGGGCGTTGATGGTCGGGCTCGCCGGTCATATGCCGGCCGCACCCCGGCTCGCTCGCGGGAGATCCAGATCGAGCGGGATGCGCCCCATCGCGAGATGCGCCTCCACCTCGTCGGCGGGCATCGGCCGTGCGATCAGAAAGCCTTGCGCCCGATAGCAACCGAGGCCGACCAGGGTGCGCGCAGCCACAGCCGTCTCGACTCCCTCGCCGACCACGCCGAGCCCGAACGAGCCGGCAAGCCCGATAATGGATTTCACGATGGCGAGGTCGTCGGTGCTGGCGCCGAGCCGCTGCACGAAACCGCGGTCGATCTTCACCGCGTCGACCGGCAGCGCCTTCAGGTGCGAGAGCGAGCTGTAGCCGGTGCCGAAATCGTCGATCGCGATCTGCACGCCCATGCGCTTGAGCCCGCGCAACGTCACCTGGGTGCGGGCCAGATCCTGCACGACCACGTGCTCGGTGATCTCGAGACAGATCGAGCTGCCGTCGATGCCGAACAGCCGCAGGATGTCCTCGATCCGTTCCACGAAGTCGAGGCTCACCAGCTGCACGGGCGAAACATTGATCCGCATCACGACATTCGCGGCCAGGCCGCGCCGGCGCCACTCGGCGAACTGCGCGCACGCCGACCTGATCACCCAGCGGCCGAGTTCGCCGGCCAGGTTGGTCGCTTCCGCCACGGTGACGAAAGCCGCGGGCGGCAGCAGACCCCTGGTCGGATGCATCCAGCGGACCAGCGCCTCGAGCGCGACCACCCGGCCGGTCCGCAGATCGACCTCGGGCTGATAGTGCAGCAGCAGCGAGCCGTCGGACACCGCGCCGCGCAGATTCAGCTCGACGTCGTCCTGCAGCTCGAACTGGGCGCGCATGGCGTCGGTGAAGACCGCGACACCGTTGCCGCCGCCGGATTTCGCCGACAACAGCGCGTGATCGGCGCGCCGCAGCACGTCCGCGACGGTCGTCTCCCCCGGAATGCCGACGGCCACACCGATACTCGCGGCGCGGCTCACCGATTCCCCGCCCACGGTCACTCGCCGCCCGATGAGCTGCTGGATCCGGGTGCCCTCCTCCTCGGCCGCGACCGCGTCCATCGGCTTGGCGGGCACGATGACGAACTCGTCGCCGCCGAGGCGCGCGATCATGTCGTCCGGATCGAGGTGCTCGCGCAGGCGCGAGGAGAGCGTGCGGATGAAGTTGTCGCCCGCGGTATGGCCGAGAAAGTCGTTGAGCGCCTTGAGCCGGTCCAGATCGAGGAAGAACGCCGCCACCGGTCCCGGACTGCCGGGCCGCAGCCGCTCGTCCATGTGCTCGAGCAGCGCACGCCGGTTCGCGAGGCCGGTCAGGTCGTCGTGCAGCGCGATGTAGCGCAGCCGCTCCTCGGCCACCACCCGGGCCTGCAATTGCGCGAACAGCGCGGCGATCGCCTTCAGCACGTTGAGTTCCCGGGTGCTCCACTCCCGATCGCCGGTCTTGATGAACCCGAGCACGCCGGTCGACTCCCCACGGGAGAGCAGCGGGACGGCGGCGGTGGTGACGACGGGGATGCCGGAGGCCCGTCGCATCGTCTCCTGATAGTCGGCGAACTCCGGCGTCGGCCGCGCGATCATCGGCTCGGTCGCGTGCTCGAACGCCCGGAACACCGGATCGGCGCCCTCGAAGTAGACGACCTCGAGCGGATCCGGATCGGGCACCTGCGGCCGATGCGGCCACTCCGCGATCAGCACCGAGGCCCGGCGTTCGCGATCGGTGTGCCGGACGTAGCTGAAGTCCACGTCGAAATACTCGACGAGTTGCGCGAGGACCCGTTCGGTCGCCTCGGCCATGGTCGTGGCGTCGACACCCATCAGCTCGGAGGCGACCTGGGTCACCAATGAGTCGAGCGTCCGCCGAGGCACCTTGTCTCCGATCACGCTATCCACGGGTGTCCACGCCCGGCACCGGACGCCGCCTGCTGTTCGCCGGGGCAGCGGCCGGATCGCTCAGGCATTGCACCAACGCCATGGTCTCATGCTCAGGTACTTCGAGTAGATCCGAGAAACGAAGCGACGCCAGTGTATCCACGGTATGCGGGAAACTCGTGGCCGGTGCGCTGGGGAGTCGCGCTTTTCGGCTGCTGTGTGCACCCATCGGCTCACCCCACCGTTCCGGGGTCGGTATCCCACGCTCCGCGACCACGCTGCCCGACTCGTATCGGCGCACCTTGCAATCCATCGGCAACTGCCCGACCAGCTCGATTATCCCACCAGACCGGATCGGCCCGGCGATGATCTTCCGAATCGAGACCCCACGGGAAATGGCCTGCAATCCCCCCGCTGAGACCGCCAGCAACCCGGGCCCGCGCGTGCGCGGCGCTCGCCTCGACAGCCATACCGTTCCTACTCCGTTGCTCCGCATCCGCACGCGGTCGTCGAACCGGGGTCGACATCTTCACCCGTAATTCTGCTTCTCGGACGAGTTTGCCTAGGGCAGTATCCGTCATCCGACCAGAATTGACCAGATGTCTGGTTAATCTTCCGAAAACTGGGCGCGAGCCCGTAAATCAGCCCTGGTCAGAACCCGTCTCACCGTCGAACAGCATAGCGTGTCGACCGGTCGGTTCTAGCACAGCTAACTTTCAGCAAGTTAAACCAGGATCGAGATGAACAGCTCCACCGAATCGTGGCCCTGCCAGATCTCGATCTCTTCCCGATAGGCGCGGGTGATCTCGGCCGAGGCCGTCGCATCGTCGACCTGGGCCCACACGTCCTCGACCGGATCGTGGTAATCCCCGTTCGGCGCGAAGCGGGCGTAGACGCCTTTCGGCACCCGGACCAGCACGTCGCCGATCGGCACCGCCTCGGGGTCGCGATAGTCGAAGCACACCACCGCGTTGTAGTTGCCCGCCGGATCCGGCACGTACACCGTGTACATCGGCCGGTCGGCGCCCTTGCGGTCGCGCAGCCGATCCTTCAAGAACTCGATCAGGTCACTGTTGCTGACCTTGAAACTCGGGCGCACCCGCGGCACCACCAGGCCGCCGTAGATCGCCTCACCACGCACCGCGATCGCGTAGGTCATGACCGCGCCTCGCCTGAACACATAATCGCCTCGATCATCGCGCGTCGACCGCCAGGTACAGCTCGATCTTGTACGCGTGCGGGTAACACTCGAAATCGCCGGTGTAGGTCCGTTTGATCTGGTTGTGTTCCTCGGCGTACGCGATCTGGGTCCAGAGGTCGGTCATCACCTGCGGGAAGTTACCGACCGAGGAGAACCGCGCATAGGTGCCGCGCGGCAGCCGGGCCACCAGATGGCCCCGGGTGACCTCGCCGAACGAGGCGCACTGGTAGCCGACGATCTGGGTGTTGTAGGTGCCGAGCTCGCCGGTGTAGTCGGTGTACGCGCTGGCCAGCGGCCCACCGAGCTCCTGATGCAGCACGGCCGCCCAAGCGGCCTCGAGATCGTGATCCCGCAGTTCTCCGAGCGCACGCTTGGGGCTGCGCACCGGCAACCCGGCAACCCACGTTTCGTCCCGCTCGACGATTTCAAACTGCATGGAAAGACTCTTTCGAGGTGAATCCGGGGGCGAAGCCCGCATCCGGTCGGTCAGAAAGGCCATGCTATCAACACAGACCGCGTGGTAACGATCACATGTCCGGGTCGTTATCCGTCCTCACCAACCCGCTGAACTGGACAGATGACCGGACAAAGCCGGAATCGAGGCCTTGGTTCACCGCCGGGAATCGACCCCGGACTTCCGGCGTGCCGCCAGGTCGCGGGCCTCGCCCTGATGCCGGAGACCTCGTCGGCGCTCGGCGACGACGACGCCCCGGAATTCGTCGGCGACTACGGTGGACGGTATGTCACGTCGGGAGTGCAGGACGTCGAGCCGGCCGACAACGGGCTGCCCACGCCTGGTGGTGCCATGGTCCGGGTGATCGGGTGACCGACGCCTATCGCAGCATCGCCGAGTTGGACGCCGCGGTCGCCGACTGTTTCGCCTGCCCACGGCTGGTGGCTTGGCGCGAGCAGGTGGCGCAGACCAAGCGGGCCGCGTTCCGAAACGAAACCTATTGGGGCCGCCCGGTTCCCGGCTTCGGCCCGGACGACGCCCGGCTGCTGCTGGTCGGTCTCGCGCCCGCCGCGCACGGCGGCAATCGGACCGGGCGGATGTTCACCGGTGACCGCAGCGGTGACGTGCTGTTCGCGGCGTTGCACGCGGTGGGCCTGGCCAATCAGCCGACGGCGATCCATCGCGACGACGGCTTGCGCCTGTCCGGTGTCCGCGTCACCGCGCCCGTGCACTGTGCGCCGCCGGACAACAAGCCGACCCCGGACGAGCGGGATCGCTGCCGGCACTGGCTCGCCACCGAATTCGCCTTGCTCGCACCGACCGTCCGCGCCGTTGTCGTGCTCGGCGGCTTCGGCTGGCAAGCCCTGCTCCCCGTCCTCGCCGAAGCCGGCTGGACCATCCCCCGCCCCCGCCCCACATTCGGCCACGGCGCCCACTACCTCCTCACCCCCGCCACCCCAGCCCGCTCCCCGCTCCACCTCTTCGGCTGCTACCACGTAAGCCAGCAGAACACCTTCACCGGCCGCCTCACCCCCACCATGGTCGAAGAAGTCCTCACCGCCGCCAAATCCGCCGCCGACCTCGAATAGGCGCCTTCGCCCGTTCTCGACCTGCCGAAAACTACACCGGCGAGTATAGTGATTCCTATACTCGTCGAGGTGACAGACTCTGGTTGGGACATCTATTTCCTCTCGGCGCTCTTTCAGGTAGGTCTCATAGCGGTGTTCTGCCAGTGGAATTGCCGATCGATGGAGAACCCGCGATGACCGGATACTCACGCTGGCAAGACATCCGGACCGAGTTCGTCGATCGGGCCGGCGGCGAAGACACCGTCGCCATCGGCAAAGAGGAACTGCTCGCGGAAATGATCGGGCACCGACTGGCCGAGATCCGCCGTTCCCGCGGGCTGACACAGCAACAGATCGCGGCACGGATGGGCGTCACCAAAGGACGGATCTCCCAGATCGAACGCGGACAGATCGCGGGCTACGAACTACTGGCCCGCTACGCCGCGGCACTCGGCGGACGGCTGCGCCAGTCGATTCAGTTCGACGACGGTGAAGTGGCCGCCATCGCTTGATCCCGTTCCATGACGCCGGTCGAATGAGCACCAGCCTAGGAGCTTTAGCCGACTGGCTGGTCGCGCTGCAGACGTTGCCTGCGAGTGGACGGGGAATGGGGAGTCCGGCGTTTAGGGTGGGGGCGGGGCGGCGGTTGTCGGGTGGGCCGTGGCGGAGGAACGGGGGCGGCGTGGACGCCCGGAGCGGACGGAGCGGGCATGCCGAGTGATCAAATGGTGTTCTTGCTGGTGGATCTGGTGCTCATCGCGGTGGCGGCGCGGGTGCTCGGGCGGTTGGCCGAGCGGCTGGGGCAGCCTGCAGTGATCGGTGAGATCACGGCGGGGATCATCGCCGGGCCGACCATTCTGGGAGCACACCTGTCCGGGATCGTGTTTCCACACGATATCCGTTCCTACATAGCCGCTTTCGCGAACGTCGGCGTCATGATCTTCATGTTCCTGGCCGGGTTGGAGATCGATCGCGGGTCGTTCGACGGCAACCGGCGCGTGGTGGCGAGCGTCTCGCTGTCGGCCTACTTCGTGCCGTTCCTGCTGGGATGCGCTGTCGCGCTGACCGTGCTGCCCCGGCACCACGACGGCAGCCGGCTCGTGTTCGCCCTGTTCGTCGGCTGCTCGCTCGCGGTCACCGCGTTCCCCGTGCTGGCCCGCATCCTGTTCGACCGGGGCATGATGGGCACCCGCATCGGGCAGCTCAGCCTCGCCAGTGCCGCGATCGACGACATCCTGGCGTGGACGGTGCTGGCGTTCGTGATCGGCATGGCCAAACCGGGCGCCGGGCAGCAGTGGCGGCTGCTGCTGTTCATCCCGCTGGTCGCCGCGATCTGGTGGATCGTGCGACCGCTGCTCACCCGGGTCTCGAATTCCAGTGCGGCGAACCGCAACAACATGATGGTGTTCCTGGCCGTCTCCGGCGCACTGCTTTTCGGCGCGGCCACCGAATGGATCGGCCTGCACCTGATCTTCGGCGCCTTCCTCTTCGGGGTGATCTTCCCGCGCACGCACCGGCCGGTCGTGGAATCCGGTGCCCAACTGTTGAGTTCGGTCTTCCTGCCCGCCTTCTTCGTCATCGCGGGACTCCAGGTGGATCTGGGCTCGCTCGACAAGGCGGGTATCGCCGAACTGCTGGTCATCCTGCTCGCCGCACTGGCCGGGAAACTCGGTGGCACCTACGCCGCCGCCCGGTTCACCGGGATAGACCGGCGTTCGGCCGCCGGGCTGGCCAGCCTGATGAACACCAGGGGGCTCACCGAATTGATCATCCTCACCATCGGGTTGAGCACCGGGCTCATCGGCGTGCAGCTGTATTCGATCCTCGTGGTGATGGCGCTGGTGACGACCGCGATGACCGCCCCACTGCTGCGTCTGTTCGGCGTGGCCGGCAGGCCGGCCGAGCCCGCGCCGGCGACCGGGGATGGGGTACGGTCCGCGTCATGACCGGTCGACCATCGGAAACCACGGCACCACAGGACATCTCGGCGGCCCGGGTACCCGCCGCCTTCGTCGACGTGGATGAAACCCTGGTCCGCGAGATCACCTTC
Organism: Nocardia vulneris; assembly: GCF_001613425.1. Classification (GTDB taxonomy): domain Bacteria; phylum Actinomycetota; class Actinomycetes; order Mycobacteriales; family Mycobacteriaceae; genus Nocardia; species Nocardia vulneris. The sequence goes on from NZ_BDCI01000022.1 coordinate 134,694, forward strand.
CTCTCCCTGTTCACCTTCGACGCCGAACGCCGCGCCGATATCGACGGCCCGGCCACGCTCCGCGAGTTCTTTGCACTGCGCGAGCAGGGCATGGGGCGCGCCGAATCCCATCGCTGGTTCTACCGGCTCTGGGCGGGGCGCTCGGTCGCGGAGGTCCACGACATCGGCCGAGAGTGGTTCACTGCACGGCTCACGACCTCAGAATTCTTCAATCCCGCAGTGCGGCAACGTCTTCAACTGCTGGCCACGACCGGTACCCGCATTGTCCTGGTATCCGGCTCGTTCGACGCTGCGCTGCGCCCGATCGCGGCGGCGATCAGCGCCGACGAGATCCTGTGCACCACCCTGGCCGTCGAGAACGGTTGCTACACCGGAGAAGTCACCGCCACCATGGTCGGCGACGACAAATCGGCCGCGTTGCACGCCTATGCGGCGCGCGCGCAGCTCGACCTGTCGGCCTGCGCCGCCTTCGGCGATCACCATTCCGACGCCGCCATGTTCGACCTGGTCGCCCATCCGGTGATCGTCGGCGACCGGGACCGCTCGCTCGACGACTATCCGGCCGAACGACTCCCCGGCTGAACAGCGTTCCAGCGCAACGGCTTCGGCCTCAGCGCCGGCCGCGGAAGGTGCGGCGCAGGTCCGCGACCCACGCGTCCGGCACCTCCCACGGGATGAAGTGCCCGCCCTCGTCGTGCGCCGTCAGGTTGACGTGGTTGTACCACTCGGCCCGATCGCTGGCGAGCCAGCTCTGCACCCGCTGCTCGGCGGTGGTGACACCGGGCGGGTTTTCATGCCCGACGAAGGTGATGCCGGTGGGAGCCTCGACGACCGGGACGCGGTCGTGGTCAGGTTCCCACGGGTAGCGATTCGCGTTGGCGTAGTAGCGGATCGAGGTGCCGATGGCATTGTTCACCCAGAAGATCATGGCGTGGGTGAGCAGGTCGTCCTTACTGAAGACCTGTTCCACGTCGCCGTCGTTGGCGCTCCAGGTGACCCAGCGTTGCAGGATCCAGGCGAGCAGGCCGGCGGGCGAATCGGTGAGACCGTAGGCGAGTGTGCTCGGTTGCAGCAGATGGGCCGCGAGGTGCACCGCGAAACGACGCTCCAGCGAGAGCAACTGCCGGTAGGCGGGCTCGGGCAGTCCTTCCGGAATCGGTTGCCCGCCACTGAGATCCCAGGCCCGGTCGCCGCTGAACAGGGTGAGCTTCTGCCCGGAGCCGATATGGATGCCGTGCAGTTCGGCGGCATATTTGTGGCCGAGCTGACCGGTGACGAGCGCGCCGACATCACACCCGGCGGCCGCGTACTTCCGGTGGCCGAGCGTCTCGGTCATCAGGGTGTGCCAGAGGTCGGCCACCTTCCAGAAGTTCATGTCGGGATGTTTCGGCAGCGGCGTGGAGAAGCCGAAACCGGGCAGCGACGGCACGATGACGTCGAACGCGTCGGCCGGATCGCCACCGAACGCCACGGGATCGGCCAGCGGATCGATCACTTTGGCCCAGTGCCAGAAGGTCCACGGCCAGCCGTGGGTGAGGATCAGCGGCGTCGGCGCGGGACCGACGCCGGGCTTGCGCAGGAAATGGATCGGCACGCCGTCGATCTCGACCCGATAGTGCTGGTAGGCGTTGATCGCGGCTTCGGCTTTGCGCCAGTCGAATTCGTCGATCCAGTACTCGACGAGTCCCTGCAGGTAGCGGCGGTTGACGCCGTAGCTCCAGTCGTCGTTGTTCCCGTCGTCGGGCCAGCGGGTGAGCCGCAGCCGGGTTTCGAGATCGGCCAGTACGTCGTCGGCGACGTGGATCGGCGTGGGGGTCAGCGGGAACGGGTCGGTCATGAGATTCCTTCCGGGACAGGCACAGCGGCGATCACTATGCGTCCATGAGCACGGCCAGCCGTTCGAGTGCGGGCAGCGCGGCGGCGATGGCGCGGCGTTCTTCCGCGGACAGCTCCTCGGCCAGTTCGGCGAGGCGGCGGACACGTTCCTGATGCCGGGTCTGCACGATCCGCGCGCCGTCGGCGGTGACCGCCACGAGGGTCGCCCGGCCGTCGGCCGGGTCCGGTGTCCGCCGGACCAGCCCGTCGCGTTCCAGCCGCTGTACGAGCTGGGTGATGGCGGGCTGGGTGATCTGCTCGGTCTCCTTCAACGCGGTCAGCCGCAGCGGCCCCTTGTGCGCCAGCGTGTGCAGCACCGAGAGCGTGGTGAACGTGTGTTTCTCCGCGGTGGGCAGCCGGATGGACCGGCGGGTGAACTCGCCCATCACGCGGGCGAGGTTGTCGGCCAGTTCCACCAGGGCACCCATAGTCGGAAATGTATCACTGATTTATTTAAGCTGCTTATGCAATATCGGAATGACTTGCCGACACTCCCGAGGTCAGCGGCGGCGCCGTCGGCGCGACCTACTGTGCAGGAATGGCTAACCAGCACGGCCAGCACGAGCGGCGGCGAACGGCGAGCGAGTGGTGGGCGATGGTGCGCGCCTCGCCCTTCCTGCCCGCGATCGTGCTGGTGCTGCTGGTCGGGGCCGCGGCCGGGCTCTTCGCCGGGTCCTACACCTACGCGCTGGCCAATCCCACGCCCCGCTACATCCCGATCGCCGTGGTCGGTTCCCAGCAGGACGCACCGATGCACGAATTCCTCGCCGAGCTGCAGCGCGCCGTGGACGATTCGCTGGACCCGCACGGCTACGCCACCGTCGCGGCGGCCCGCTCGGACGTCGAGGAGCAGCAGGTCTTCGGCGTCCTCACGCCGCGACCCGGCGGCCTCGCGCTCGAGGTCTCGGGCGCTTCGGGGCAGTCGGTGGCGCAGCTGCTGAGCGAGGCCGCCGCGACCGCGGGCGCCGCGGCGCGGATTCGGGTCGACGTGACCGATATCGTGCCGCTGCAGCGGGGCGATCCGCGCGGGTTGGCCATCTTCTACATCTCGCTCGCCGCGGTGATCATCGGGTTCATCGGCGCGACGCAGTTCAGCGTGCACGCCGCCGCGCTCACCCCCGCCGAACGGATCGGCTTCACCGCCGCCTACTCCCTCGTCGGTGGCTTCGCCATCGCGGCGATCGTGGACTGGGTGCTCGGCGCGCTGCGGCTGCCGTTCCTGGCGTCGTGCGGCATTCTCTCGTTGACGATGTTCACCTCCGGGATGGTGTTCACCATGTTCAACACCCTGGTCGGCCGCTGGGCGATCCTGCCGACCTGGGGTCTGATGGTGCTGCTCGGCAATCCGTCCTCCGGCGGCGCGGTCTCCTGGCCACTGCTGCCGTCGCTGCTCGGCCATATCGGCCGCTGGCTGCCGCCCGGCGCCTCGGTGAACGCCCAGCACACCGCGGTGTATTTCCCTGCGCACCAGCACCTTTTCCCGTTCCTGGTGCTCGCGGGCTGGGCGTTCGTCGCGTGCGCGGTGTTCTGGATCTGGCGCGGCCGCCACCCCGGCGGCCGTTCCCTGGTCAGTGCGCACACCGCCGGAAGATAGCTGCGCGTCCGGCCACCGTGGCAGAATTGAACCCACTATGACTGTCCTGACCAGCGCTGTTCCCGATCGGCTACCGCGCGGCCCGCACCGGCTGAGCCGCGACGAGGTGGTCACCTCGCAGCGGGATCGGTTGTGCATCGCCGCGTTGGAGGCGATCGCGGAACAGGGCTACGGGCCGACCACGATCGCCGATATCGTGCGCCGCGCCAAGGTGGCCCGGCGCACGTTCTACGGCCTGTTCGACAGCAAAGAGGAATGCTTCACCGCCGCATTCGATTTCGTCGTCGAGGTGGTGGCGCGTGAACTCGACCGGGTGGTCGCCGAGTCCGGCGCCCGTGGCTTCCGCGACCTGGTGCGCAGCACCCTCGCCGCCTACCTCGACTTCCTCGCGGCCGAGCCCGCGGCGGCCCGCGCGTTGCATGTCGAAACCCTGGCCGCCGGCCCGGGACTCACCGCGCACCGGGCCGGCGTGCAGCGGATGTTCGCGTATCGCATGCTCGCCGCGGCGCGGATCGGCGTGCGTGACGGCGATCTCGCGGCCGCGCCCGACCCGCAGCTGGTCGACGTACTGACCGGCGGCATCGACGATCGGGTGCGCGCCACCCTCATCGAATCCGGCCCGCAGGCCCTCCCCGCGCTGGCGCCGGTACTGAACCGAGCGGCCCTGGCGCTGCTGGGATCCGGCTGAGCACGCTCACCAACCGGTGTCGCCCGCGACCGGAATGTTCACCCAGCTGGGCTCGTTCGGGTCGAGCTGCAGGTGCTGCGGCTTCAGCTCGCTCTCGTTGAGCAACGGACGCAACGGAATACTGCTCGGGAAGTTGCCCGCGAACACGTCGACGCGCAGCCGGTGACCCGGTTGCAGCACGCCGTCGGTGGCGAAGACGCCGAGGTCGACCACGGTCGGTTGCCCGGGCACGATCGGGCGGCGGCTGTCCAGGGTGAGGATCGGATACGGGTCGGTGTAGTCGCCGTTGGGCGAGCGGGTGGATTTCGCGTCGTCCACCGCACGCAACGACGCGGTGCGCTGACCGGTGCTCCACACCGTCGAACGACCGTCGGGCGCAACGTCGTTCACCGTCACGGTCCAGTAGCCGTCGGTGGCGTCGAGCACCGTGTTGAGATGCACGGCGATCGGGCCGGAGATCTGCGTCGCCTGGCGCACCGGCGCGGTCGTGAACGTCAGCGCGTTCGTCTCGCTGACCCGCGCGTCCTTCGTGCAGATGTCGAAGGCGGCGATGATGCCCGCCGTACCGTGCGCCGCGTCGCGGGAGCACAGGGTGGACAGGCCCGGCGCGATGGTCACGCGCGCGGGGCCGCCCGGTGCGGCGGTGAGACTGCCGTCGTAGGCGCTGCCGGGCGCGGTGCCCGAGGACGCCGCGTCCAGATACATCCGGCGGTAATCCATTCCGGGACGCGGGAACGATGGTGCGGTGGTCCAGCCGCCGCCCTGCTGCCACAGGTGCACCTGGTCGTATCCGTCGATGCCGTTGTCGATGCCCTTGAGCCACTTGTCGAACCAGGCCCGCTGCAGCACGTCCAACGCCGGCGGCGCACCCGGAAGTCCCAGGCCCGCACCGGTGGTCACGTGGTAGGTGTCCCCCATGACGAGCTTCTTCTGGTCGTCCGGCACATTCACCGCATTGAAGATGCGCGGCGAGGAGTAGGTGAAGATGTCGTGCCAGCCGCCGTAGACGAAGGTCGGCACGGTGATCCGCTCCGGGTGCCCGATCCAGGCGGTGCGCAGCGCACTGTCCTCGTCGAGGATGGCCCGCATCTCCGGCTTGATCTGGTCGATGCTCGGTGTCGCCAGCGCTTCGATGATGAGGTTGAAGAAGGTGAACGGATCGCGGACCCGATCGGCCAGCCAGGTCCAGTCGAACTTGCCGCCGATGATGGAGACCAGGTCGGGAATCAGCTTGGTGCCGTCGACCGCGAGCAGCCACTCGGGGATGAACCCGATGCCGAGTGCCCCACCGGGCGCGGCGACATCGCGGATGAGGTCACTACCGGGCACGATCGGGAAGATCGCGCGCAGGGCCGCCGGTTGCCGTTCGGCCGTGTGCAATTGGTTGATCGCGGAGTACGAGATGCCGCTCATACCGATCTTGCCGTTGGACCACGGCTGGGCGGCGGCCCAGTCCACGACCTCCGCGCCGTCCTGCTGTTCCCGATCGCCGAAGACCTGCCACATACCCTGGGAGAAGCCGGTCCCGCGCACGTCGACGACCACCTGGGTGTAGCCGCTCTGCACGAGCTTGCGGTCCACGCCGAACGTTCGCGCGGCACCGCCGGGCAACGCCCGCATGAGATCGCTGAGACCGCTCATGCCGTAGGCCGAAAGGTCGAAACCCTGCAGAATGCGCAGCAGCGGTTCACCGAGACCGGGCACCGCCAGCGCCGAATCCGCGATATTCGCAATGAGTTTCGTGTACGGCGTGAGATTGACAATGGTCGGCATCGGTTCGGCCACCGGTTGCCCCGACGCGTCCGCGGGCCGGTACACATTGCCTTTCAGCACGGTGCCGTCACTCATGGTGATCGGCACGTCCCAGTCGATATAGACGTTCGGATATTGTTGCGGGCCTTGATGAGTCGCGATGAATTGCGCGTCGAGCGAAGCACTGTCCGCGGCCGCCGACCCGGAGGTGAGCGAGACGGCCACCCCCGCGATCACCGTGCCTGCGGTGACGATGGCGGCCAGGAACCTCATCCGACGTCGGCGTCTGATCATCCTTTGCGAACCCTCCCACAGTGGGGAACTACTTCGTTCCCCTCAACGAGGGGTTACAGTAACGTCCGTCACTGCGACGCACAATGGTGACCGGGAGCACTTCCCGACATGTGGACACACACCCCGATGTTCAACTCGCCGACACCAATTCCACACCCGCGTCGGCTATTTCCGGACGCGTGCGCTCAGGGTGCCGGGAAATGCTCGGCCAGGAATGCGGCGAAGGTGTGCCGGGAAATCTGCGAACCCCAATCTCCCCAGCTGAAATCGAAGATGTGCTCGCCATAAGGCACTGCGATCAAACGATTTTCGACGCCGACCCGGCGCAACCGCTCGGCCAGTTCGGCCGAGCCCCGGTACGGCGCAACGTGATCCCTGGTGCCGTGCATGATCAAGGTCGGCGGCACATTGGGCCGCACGTAGGTGACCGGCGAGGCGGCCTTGTACCGATCCGGGAATTGCTCCGGGCTGCCGCCGGTGTAGTCCGTGAGGAAGGTGTGCATCCGCGCGGGCAGTCCGCTGTCCCGCCACGCCTCCACCAGATCCGGAATCGGATAGAAGACCGCGACCGCCGCGACCGCGGTATCGGTGACCGCGCAGCTGGGCGGCACTCGGTCGTCGGCGTAGGCGCCCATCAATGCCAGGTTGCCGCCTGCCGAGCCGCCCGCGATCATGACGCGCTGCGGGTCGATGCCGTAGGTCTGCGCCTGCTGTTTGATCCAGCCCACGGCGCACTTCACGTCCGCGGGCGCCTGATTCCAGGTGGCCGGCGGGGCCAGCCGGTAGTCGATGGCGAAGACGGCGTAGCCCTTGTCGTTGAGCCACCGGTGCCATTTCGGCGCTTCGCCGCGATCGCCGTGCGCCCAGCCACCACCGTGCACCCAGACCACGGCCGGCCGTGGTTGCACCGGTGTCCCGGCGGGCAACTTCACGTCGAGTTTCAGATCCTGGCCCTCGATGGTGTGGAAGACGGTGCTCAGTTCGTCCACGGGTGCGCCGACGTTCGCGCCCCCGGTGAAGTACTCGCCGAAGGACAGTTTCGCGTCATGGCGCACCGCGGTCCCCCACGACGCCGCCAGCGGAAATCCCGAGGCCACTACGCCGAGCAGGCAGACCAGGCCGGTCACCGCCGCCGCGCGGCGCACCCCGACACGGCTGCGCGGCGCGAAGGCGATCAGCGACAGCACGAACCCGGCAACGCCCAGTGGGATCAGGTACAGGCCGTAGTCGCTCACCACGTGCGTCAGCGCCACGAAGGGCGCGGGAATCCGCACGGCGATGATCACGTACGCGAACAACATCAGCAACCCGGCCACCACCGCGGCCAGCGCCGTCATGATCCACCGAATGACCATTCGATCATTAACCCACGACGGCCCGCACCTGCGCGGATGGCACGCCGACCGGCCCGGGGCAGCGGTCTCGGCTCAGCAGTCCTGCCACTGGGCGATCGCGTCGGCCCACTGCCGGTTGTCGGTGAACTCGGCGAATTCGCGACGATCGATCAACACGTAGATCTCGCCCGCCGTCGTCGTCTTCAAGATCAGCGGCTTGCCCGAGTTGAGCAGCCCGCCCATCAATCTGCCGTAGAGCGCGGTGAACTCCCGGCGCAGCGAAACGATCGCCGCTCGCGACAGCAGCAGGTCCCCGTTGTCGCTCCAATCCGCGAGGACGAGCACGTCCTCGTCGAGCTCGATGCGCCCGCGGCGCGGAAACAACGCCCGCTGGCTGACCACGCCCGCCGCCTTGTCCGCGGCCGTGTGCTGCCGCAATTCGTCCACGGTCGCCGCGATGTAGCGGCCGCTCCGCAGCACAGTCGTCATCTCGAAACCTCCGGCTGGATGGCAGCGTCACCGGAATTCTGTCGCCGCGAGCAGGCGCGCCGCATCGGCCGCGCGACCGGATCGGCGTACTCCGGAGGACGGATGTTTCCGCGCGCGGCGGTCCTCCCTACCGCCGATGACGACGGCCCGGCTCATCCGCTAGGAGTACGCGGCGGCTTTACCCGGACGCCCCGACTACCTCGCGCAGCGGACACCCCGGGATCAGCGCTGTGCTGAAGCGGGGTCGACGAGAACCGCACGGGCGTAAAGGAGTTGGAAGCCCAGCCGCTGCACGTTCTGCTGCGACTTCGAGCCGGGCAGCGTGGTGACCACCGCGAGATCGCAGCCCGCGGCGGCCGCGGCGGCCAATCGCGTCGACAGCAGCGAGGCCTGCACGCCACGCCGCCGGAACTCGGGCAGGGTCGCGGCGCCGCAGAGTTGGGCGACACCGTCGTGCAGGCGCAGGCTCGCGGCACCGGCCGCGGCGCCGTCGAGCCACGCGATCGAGCCGGAAAAGCCGCTCGCCCCGGCCATATCGCGCATCGCGTCCGCGAGCACCTCGCGCGGGAACGCTTCGTCGGAGCCGACGCCCTGGGTATCCGGCGCGGCGAACCCGTCGATGAAGATGTCCAGCCAGCGATCGAATTCGCCGGACCCGACCGCGCGCACCTCGACGCCTTCGGCCGGTTGTGCCGCTCGCCCCGGGGCGAGCGGCAGACCGAGCACATTCTCGAAGCCGGTCAGCACATAGCCGCGCCGGGTGAGACGGTCTACGACACCGGGATCGGCCAGGGTCGACACCTCGAACTGCACCGGCGCACCGCGGTCGGCGTAGGCCTTTTCCACCGCTTCGAGCACCGCGTCGTCGAACTCGCCGCCCATGCCGACGCCGACCACCTTGTCCAGCGGTGAATGCGCGCCGGCCCACACCGCGAGACCGCTGCCGATCGGTTGCCGCAGCACCCGCTCGCGCGGATCGCGGCGCGCGGCGCCCTGCGCGCCCTCGGCCATCAACGACAGTTCGGCGCGCTCGATGCGGGCGGCGAGGTCGATCCCGGCGAACAGACTCAGGTCGTTGAACATGGCTGCATTCCTACCAGCACCGAGTTCCGGGGCGCGCGTCATTTTCGCGACCGGCGCAATCACGGTGGCGGCCCCGGAATTCCGTTGCCAAAATGCAGCCTTCCTCGTGTGGCGACGCGCCCGGGCTGGCGCAAGGATGTTGGTGTTCAACACGTTTCGCCCCACGAGGAGCTCTTTCAGTGTCCCAGATCAATCTCGAATTAGTCACCCAGGTGTACCACGCGTTCGGCGCGCGCGACTTTTCGGTCATCGAGCGACTTTTCGACCCCGATATCGAGATCAAGGAGGCCGCACAGTTGCCGTGGGGCGGACGGCATGTCGGGCATGCAGGCGCCAATACGTATTTCGGGACGATGCTGGCGCACATCGACGCGAATGTGGTGCCGCAAAGCATCTTCGCGGCGGGTGACGACGTGGTCATGATGGGCCGCGGGGTCGGCACCACCACCGGCGGCGACGTCGCCTTCGACGTCCCCAACATCCATGTCTGGCACCTGCGGGAGGGTCGCGTCGTCGGCTTCGACAACTATGTCGACACCCCGGCCATGCTGGCCGCGCTCGACGGCGCGACGCACCCCAACTAGATCGCGCGCCGCGATCGACCCGCCCCGGGCTGAACCACCCGACTCGGCCCGGGCAGCGCACTCCCGTTGATCCGGGAGTACACCTCCGGCCGGCGGTTCTTCGAGAAACCGTCGGCCGGTTCGTGTTTCACGCTAGGGCAATGGCAGCGGCGGTGCGGCAGGAAAGGTGACCGGCAACGCGGTCACCGCGCGGTGGAACGGCCCCGGTCGCCAGATCAGCTCACTCGGCGCGACCGCGAGGCCGATCTCGGGCAGCGCGTCCAGGAGTTGATCGATCGCATCCTGCGCGATCAGATAGGCCAGCGAGCTGGCCGGGCACACATGCGGTCCGGTGCCCCAGGCCAGATGAGATCGGTTGCCCGCGTATTGATTCGCGGCGATCGCGGGATCGGTGTTGCAGGCGGCCATGCTGATCACCACCGGTTGGTGCGCGGGCAACCAGATGTCGTCGATCAGGATCGGCTGCCGCGGAAAACTGATGCAGAAGTTCGCCATCGGGGGATCGTTGAACAGCACCTCGTCCAGCGCGTCGCGGGTGGACAGGCTGCCGCCGAGCACGCTGCCGCCGAACCGCTCGTCGGTGAGAATCAGCAGCAGGGTGTTGACGATCAGATTCTGCTGCGGCTCGATACCCGCGCCGTACAGCGTCGCCAGCTGGTGCACCATTTCCGTATCGGTCAGCTCGGCGGGATGCTGCAACATCCGGGTGGTCACGTCCTCGCCCGGCGCGGTCCGCTTGCGCTGCGCCAATTCCAGCAGCGCCGCGACGAGCATCTTGTTTCCCCGGTCCGCGTCGACCCCTTCGAAGATCGCGGCCATTCCGGTGGCGGCCTGCTGCGCGATTTCGGCCGGACAGCCGAGCAGCGCGTTCAATACCGCGAAAGCGAGCGGAAAAGCATACTGGCGCACCAGGTCCGCCGATCCGTCCGCGCAGAACGCGTTGATCAGCGGTATCGCTATCTCGGCGACCGTGTCGTGCAGACCGTATTGGTCGACCTTGTCCAGGCCCGCCGTATTCACCTGACGATAACGCGCGTGCTCGGCGCCCGCGCTGCGCAACGCATTCGGTCGCCACTGCATCATCGGCAATACCGGGCAATCGGACGGAATGTTCTGCTGCCAGGCTCGCGGGTCGGCCGGGAAATGGTCCGGGTCGTTGAAGATTCGTACCGCGGTGTAATACCCGATCACCAAGGTGGCGGGTACGCCCGCCGCCAGATCCACCGGCACCAGCGATCCGTACTGCGCGCGCATCCGCCGATAGGCGCCGTGCAGATCCGCAGCGAACTCCGGTGAATACAACGAGACCCGGGGTCCGTCGGTGTCGATGGGGGAACCGTGCGGGGCTTGACCGGCCCCGCTGTCTGCGGCGGGTAGGGGCATCGTCATTGCGGAGACTCCAGGCGTTCGTACTACAAGCCTCGTGAGAGTAGGCAGCAAACTGTCCGCGCGTATCGAGAATCGCCGACAAGCCACCGCTCGAAGCGTGAATCCGTTCCGGGCAGAAAGACATTGACGCACCGGCCACCGGAAATATTTCGCCCGCCACTCCGGACGACATGTTTGCCACCGCCGCACCGCAATGGTTCTATTGGCCCGCGCCGAATGGTTTGTGGCCCGACATCTGATGACGGACTTGGCATCGAGGCAGCCGATCTGCTGAGCAGACCTGTTGTATCGGCGAAAGGAACCGTGCCTCGATGGCTGCCCGTCGGTGTCGCTGGGGTGTTGTCGCACTTGCCGTTGCCGTCGCGGTGCTGCTCGCCGCCGCACCCGCGGCCGCCGACACCGGCGCGGACTGGACCACGCCGCCCACCGGCGCGAACGACTGGACCTGTGTGCCCGCGGCGGCCTATCCGCAACCCGTGCTGCTGGTGCACGGCACGTGGGACAACCAGAGCGCCTGGGACACGCTCGCCCCGCAGCTGAAAGCGCATGGCGTGTGCGTGTTCTCGCTCAATTACGGGCACGCCCCGACCAGCATGCGCGGCGCCGTGCCCGGCGTGTTCGGCACTGCCGATATTCGCACCTCGGCCAAGGAGTTCGCCGCGTTCGTCGCCCGGGTACGCGCCGCCACGGGCGCGGCGCGGGTGGATATCGTCGCCCATTCGCAGGGTGGCCCGCTGGCCCGGCAATATCTGCGTTTCGAAGGCGGTGCGGACCGCGCCGACCCCGCCCGGAACAAGGTCGACCATCTCGTCACCATCGCCGCCACCCATCACGGCACCACCGCGGACGGGCTCGGCTATCTCCTCCCCACCGGCAGCGCCTCCGTGATGTCGGACAGCATGATCGCCAGAGTGCTCGGCACCGCCGCCGCCCAGCAGCTGGCGAGCAGCGAGTTCCTGCGCACGCTGAACGCCGCCGGCGACACCGAACCCGGCATCCACTACACCGCGATCGCGACCCGGGTCGACCACGTGGTCACCCCGCCGGAAGCGACGTTCCTGCGCGCCGGTGTGGGCGCCACCGTCGACAATGTCTGGGTGCAGGACGTGTGTCCCACCGACACCTATCACCACGGCATCCTGCCGAACTCGCCCGCCGTCGCCTATTTGGTGCACAAAGCGCTCGGGTTGCCGTATTCCGACGACCCGTGCCCGGCCGAACAACCGGAATAGCACAATTCCAACCCCCAATCCGAGGGGCGAAAACCAGACCGAGAACCCGGTTCTAACAGGCAAAACACCGTATGGACACGCCGAGAGCGGCGCGCGCATCATGATGCTACGTCCGGTGCCGTTTGTCGGGGGAACGTCAAAGGAAACCCGCACGGATTGGAAAGACCCATGTTTATCAAGAAATTGGTGGCGACCGCAGTATTCGCCATCGCGGCCACCGGAATCACCATGGCGACGGCCCACGGCGAAGCGGAATTGGCCGATATCAGCGTCAGCGCGGTGGACGGCCCGATCGGCTATACGACGACACTCGCCGCCGATCATTCCTCGGCCACGGTCACCCTGGCGTCGGGCCGGTTCGTCCTGACACCGGACGCGGTCCAGGTGGTCGCCGACGACGGGGCGGTGGTCGGCGCGATTCCGACGACCTTGCGCGTGGACGCGGGCCGAACCCTTTCCGTCACACCAGCTTTGGCCAGTGACACCGCGTTGACCCTGACCCCGGTGGGCGGGCCTGCCCCGGTCGCGGCCAGCTCCCAGGATCTGCCGTTCATGCACACCGTCGGCGGCGGTGGCGCCATCCTGGCCGGCGCGGTCGTCGGCTGTGTCGTCGGCATCCTGATCGGGATCTGGTTCTTCCTGGTCGGCGCCATCATCGGCTGCGCCATCGGTGCCGCCATCGGCGGTTTCATCGGCGCCGTGTCGTAGCCGTTCCCTGGCCCCCCAACCCGCAGTCGGGTCCGGTAGCCCCGGGCCCGGCTGCGGCTACCCGCAGTATTCGCAGGCGCCGCTGGCCGGCAACTGGATGAAGCACTGCGCGCAGACCGCGGGACGCGTCGGCTGCGGTTTGACCTCGGTCTGCACGGCGGTGCTCACCGAACGGCGGCCCGCCACCTTCGGCGTGAGCGGCGGCACGCCCATCTCCGCGGGCATCGCCGCGCCGTGGAATTCGTAACACTGCCACCGCGCGTACGCGGCGTGCGTCTCCAGATCGTTCGGGATCGGCAGGCCCGCGAGTTCGAGCACGTACTTGTAGGTGTCGCCGACGGTGTGATTGCGGCGCACGCACAGCGCGGTGAGCGGCGGCTCGCCCGCCTTGTGGCAGCGCCGGGCGATCTTGCGCAGGATCGCGTCCATCCAGGTGCGGGTCGGGGCCGCGGTGTGCACCCCGGACGCCTCCTGCACCCGCTCGGCCAATTCGTGCACGGTGATGAAATGTCCATACCCCGTAGCGATTTCGGAAAGTTCCGCGTGTGCGGCCAAGGCCCACGCCACTGTCGCCTCACGCAACGACACCGCCGTGCCGTCACCCGCCCGCCATGCTCCCGCCGTCGTGGGTACCGAATTTCTGATCACCGGACCAAGTTATCGCGCCGCCCCCGGAACCGACGAATGACCTGGCAGCGCGTTGCGCACGAAGTCGGCCGGACCGGCGGGCACGGCGGACGAGCCGAGCAGCACCACCCGCTCGATGTCGTCGCCGTTCCGCTCTACTGGCGGGTGCGGTCCGCAGCGCCCCGATCGACTCCGACTACCTCGACACCCTGACCGACCTGCTGTTGCGCGCGCTGGGCGCCGCGACCTGAATTACACCTCGACGCGGGAGCCCATGATCACGGTGCGCTCGCCGGGCAGGCCGAAATACTCCGCGGCGTCGGCGGTGATGTAGGACGTGGCGATGAACAGATGCTTGCGCCAGGTCGCCATGGTCGGCGCCGAGCCGCGCTTCAGTTCGATCTTCGACAGGAAGTACGAGGCTCCGTCGACCGAGAGCTGCCCTTCGGTCGACGCGGGATCGAGCAGCCGCAGGGTGTGCGGGATGTTCGGCGTCTCCATATAGCCGAAACGCGCTGTCACATGGATGATTCCGTCGTCGCCGTAGCCCAGCGCGTCTACCTCGGTACGCGCGGCGTCCGGGACGCGCGGCACCGGCTCGGTCTCGATCGAGAGAATCACCACGTGCTCGTGCAGCACGTGGTTGTGTTCGACATTGGCGCGCATCGCCAGCGGCGTGGTCTGCTTGCCGCGGTTCAAGAACACCGCGGTGCCCGGGACGCGGCGCAGCGGCGGGCGCCGATCGCGCAGCTCCTCGATGAAGGCGCGCAGCGAGCCCTCCTTCTCCTCGCGCGCCCTGGTGACGACCACCCGCCCGCGCGCCCAGGTGGTCATCACCGTGAACGCGGTGAGCGCGATCAACAGCGGCAACCACGCGCCGTGCACCAGCTTGGTCAGGTTCGCCGCGAAGAACATCAGGTCGACCAGCAGCAGCGGGACGGCGCCGAGCAGCACGAGCCACAGCGGGGCCTGCCATTTCACCCGCACCATGTAGAAGAACAGCAGCGTCGCGATCGTGATCGTCCCGGTCACCGCCATCCCGAACGCGTAGGCCAGCGCCGCCGAACTGCGGAACGCCAGCACCAGGGTGATCACCGAAACCATCAGGACCCAATTGATCCACGGCACATAGATCTGCCCGATGGTCGACTCCGAGGTGTGCGTCACGCGCAGCCGCGGCAGATAGCCGAGTTGCGCCGCCTGCGACGCCACCGAATAGGCGCCGGTAATCACCGCCTGCGAGGCGATCACCGTCGCCGCCGTCGCGATCAGCACCATCGGCAGCCGCGCCCAGCCCGGTGCCAGCAGAAAGAACGGGCTGCCCACCGCGGCCTCGTCGCCGAGCAGCAGCGCACCCTGCCCGAGGTAACTCAGCGTGCACGCGGGCAGCACCAGACCGAGCCAGCCGTGCGTGATCGCCTTGCGGCCGAAATGACCCATATCGGCGTACAGCGCCTCCGCGCCGGTGACCGCCAGCACCACCGCCGCTAACGCGAAGAACGCTATGCCGAAGTGCCCGGCCATGAAGCCCAGCGCGTAGGTCGGCGACAACGCCTTCAGGATTTCCGGATGCCCGGCGATGCCGCCGATACCGCAGGCCCCGATCGCGCCGAACCAGACGATCATCACCGGCCCGAACAGCCGGCCGACCGCGGCGGTGCCGCGGCGCTGCACCGCGAACAGGGCCACGATGATCACCACCGTGATCGGCACGACCAGCTCCGCCAGCTCCGGCTGGACCACCTTCACACCTTCCACGGCGGACAGCACCGAGATCGCCGGGGTGATCATGCTGTCGCCGAAAAACAGTGCGGCACCGAAGATCCCGACCGCAGCCAAGACGGCGGTACCCCGGCTGCGGGCACCGCCCATCCGGCGCAGCAGCGTGATCAGCGCCATGATCCCACCCTCGCCGTCGTTGTCGACGCGCAGGATCAGCGTCACGTAGGTGAGCGTCACGATCAGCATCACCGACCAGAAGATCAGCGACACGATGCCGTAGATGTTGTCCGGGCTGAGCGGCACCGGATGCGGATCGCCGGGATCGAACACGGTCTGCAACGTGTAGATCGGGCTGGTGCCGATATCGCCGAACACGACGCCGAGCGCGCCGACCACCACCGCGAGCCGCGTGGTGGGCAGCCGCCGCGGCGGCAGGGTCTGCACTGCACCTGGTGACTCGGTGGTCATGGCCTGCTCCTCGTTACGGTGGCCCCTATCGTCGCGCGCGGACCGGCGTCGGCGCGGTACCGACGCGATGATCACACCGCATCCGCGCGAAACAGGCCAGGGTCAGACGGGCCGCAGCGGAGGTCGCCGTAGTCCGGAACGGCCATCGAGTCGTGCGGGCGCGCCCCCTTTCCACCACCGTCACCTCGCCGCCGTACCGGGTCAGCCAGTACGCCGGCCGCTGCCCGAACACTGCGGCCGTGTGCGCGGGTCGCCGCGCCGAATGCGCTTGTCCGCCATGGCAGAACGCACTACCGTGCCGATGTGGACCTCTTCTCCCGCACATGGACGGCGTTGCGCTCGGCGGTGGCCGAGCTCCGAGACGAAGACTTCGCCAGGCCTTCCGGCTGCACCGGGTGGTTGGTGCGAGACCTGGTGTGCCACTTGATCATCGATGCACAGGATGTGCTGATCACCTTGGTGACGCCCGCCGACGGTGCGCCCACCCGCGACGCGGTGACCTACTGGGCGGTCGCCGAGACCCCGCCGACCGGCGACGACCCGCTCGACGCGCTGATCGTCCGGTTGGCCGCCGCCTACGAGAAGCCGCAACTGCTCTGGCTGCACCTCGACGACGTCGGCTCCGCCGCAGGCCGCGCCGCCGACCTCGCCGACCCGAAACAGCTGATCAGCACCCAGGGCCAGGTCCTCACCACCGGCGACTACCTCGGCGCCTACGTCCTCGAATGGACCCTGCACCACCTCGACCTCATCGCCGATCTCCCGGACGCGACGCCCCCACCTGCCGAAGGACTCGCCCGCACCCGCGACATGCTCGAACAGATCGCCGGAGCCGCCTTCCCCGAATCGTTCACCGATACCGACGCACTCCTCGTCGGCACCGGACGCCGCGCCCCGACCGAGGCCGAGCAGGCCGCACTCGGCGAGCTGGCCGCGAAGCTCCCCCTCGTCCTCGGGTAGCCGATTGCGGTAGAACAGCTTTCAGTACTGGTAGCTCGGATAGTCGATGTATCCGGCATCGGTGTTCGTGTACCAGGTGTCGCGGTCGTGGGCGCGTATCGGCACGCCGGTCCGGAAGCGTTCCACCAGATCGGGATTGGCGATGTAGGCGCGGCCGTAACCGATCAGATCCGCACCCTGGGCAAGCCAGTACTCGCCCGCGGCGCGATCCGAGGGACTCGGCGCGATCTGCCCGCCCGGATTGAGAATGAACGCTTTCGGCCAGGCCTTGCGCAGCTCGATCAGCAACTGCTCGTCCACGGTGGCCAGCACGTCGACGAAGGCGAGATCGAGGCGGGCGAGCTCGCTGAGCAACGCGCCATACAGTTCCGGCACATCGTCTTCGACCATGTCCCAGACCGTGCCGCCCGGCGAGAGCCGGATGCCGACGCGGTCCGCCCCGATGGCGTCCACGGTCGCCGACACCGCCTCGACGGCGAATCGGATTCGGCCGCTGATGGATCCGCCGTAGGCGTCGGTGCGCTGGTTCGCGTTCGACGACAGGAACTGCTGGATCAGATAACCGTTCGCGCCGTGCAACTCGACGCCGTCGAATCCGGCGTCGATCGCGCGCCGGGCGGCGTCCGCGTAAACCTGTGCCTCGCCGGGTATTTCGGCGAGCGACAGCGCCCGCGGCGCTGCGGCGGGCTGCATTCCGCTCGGGGTGAACACGTCGGCGCGCAGCCGGACCGCCGACGGTCCGACGGGCTGGTACCCCGAGGTGTCAGGGTGCCCGACCCGGCCGCCGTGCATGAGCTGGGCGAAGATGCGCCCGCCGTTGGCGTGCACGGCCTCGGTCACCGGCCGCCACGACGCGGCCTGCGCGTCGGTGATCAGGGCCGGAACACCTGGATTCGACTGACCCTGCCGACTGGGCGGAATCCCCTCCGAGACGATCAGCCCCGCGGTGGCCCGCTGGGCGTAGTAGATCGCGTTCGAGGCGATCGCCGAGCCGTCCGTGCCGCCCCGCATGCGCGACATCGGCGCCATCACCACCCGATTCGGCAACCGCAGATTGCCGAGCCGAAAACTATCGAACAAGCTGGTCACAGTCATTTCCTTTGCGCTGGTGGCGGTTTCGAACTCCGCCCACTACGCTAAAAGCTGACGTTGACGTCAGAGGCAAGTCGCCGTGAGGCAGATCACCAGGAGCAGACATGCGGATCGGCGAACTCGCCGCGAAAACGGGCGTCAGCGTGCGCGCGCTGCGCTACTACGAGGAGCACCGGCTGCTCGCCGCCGAACGCACCCCCAGCGGACAGCGCGTCTACGCCGAGGCCGCCGTGCGCCGCGTCGACATGATCCAACGGCTCTACAGCGCGGGACTGTCGAGCAAGTCCATCCTGTACATCCTGCCGTGCATGGCAACGGGTGAGTCGACCCCGGAACTGGTCGAGCACCTGGTGGCCGAACGCGATCGGATCGAGCGGCAGATCGCCGACCTGCAACACACCCGCGACGAACTCGACCTGGTCATCGAAAACGCAGCGGACGCCGCGAGCGGCGGCGTCCGCTGCACCCCTCATTAGTCACCCTCAGCGCTCGTGGCCGAAGGCCGCGTCGAACGCGGCGGCCGGCGGTGTGACCGCGTTGTAGCCGCGAATGAAGGCCAGGGCTTCGGGCGCGCCCGCCAACCGGTCCATCCCCGCGTCTTCCCACTCGATCGAGATCGGTCCGTCGTAACCGATGGCGTTGAGCGCGCGAAAGCAGTCCTCCCACGGCACGTCACCGCGGCCGGTGGACACGAAATCCCAGCCGCGCCGCAGATCGCCCCAGGGCAGATGCGAGGACAGGCGCCCGCGACGGCCGTCACCGCAGCGCAGCTTGGTGTCCTTGCAGTCGACGTGGTAGATCCGATCGGCGAAATCGAGAATGAACGTGACCGGATCGAGGTCCTGCCAGAGGAAATGCGAAGGGTCCCAGTTCAATCCGAAAGCCGGACGGTTGCCGACGGCGGCCAGTGCCCGCGAGGTGGTCCAGTAGTCGTAGGCGATCTCGCTCGGATGCACCTCGTGCGCGAAGCGGACACCTTCGGTGTCGAACACATCGAGGATCGGATTCCAGCGATCCGCGAAATCCTGGTAGCCGCGCTCGACCGTCTCCTGCGACACCGGCGGGAACATCGCCACCGTGTGCCAGATGCTGGAGCCGGTGAAGCCGACCACCGTGCGCACCCCGAGTTGCGCTGCCGCCCTTGCGGTATCGGACAACTCCGCTGCGGCCCGGCGGCGCACGCCCTCCGGTTCACCGTCTCCCCAGACCCGGGCCGGGACGATCGCGCGATGCCGCTCGTCGATCGGATGATCACACACCGCCTGCCCGACCAGGTGATTGGACAACGCGAAGACCTGTAGACCGTGGCGTTCCAGCGTCTTGCGCTTCTCCGCAACGTAGTTCGGCTCGGCCAGTGCCCTGTCCACTTCGAAATGGTCACCAGAGCACGCGATTTCGAGTCCGTCGTAACCCCAGCCCGCGGCCAGCGCGCACACCTCCTCGAACGGCAGATCGGCCCACTGGCCGGTGAACAGCGTGACAGGTCTCATGGTTGCGCTCCTCCGATAGCAGTCCAGCGGCCCGCGTCGGCCGCGCTCGCCTCGACCGCCGCCAGTACCCGCTGCACGGCCAGACCGTCGGCGAAGGTCGGTTCGGGGTCTTTGTCCGCCGCGATCGCGACGACCAGATCGGCGACCTCGTTGGTGAAGGTGTGGTCGTAGCCGAGCCCGTGCCCCGGCGGCCACCAGGCCCCGGCATAGGGATGGCGGGGTTCGGTCACCAGGATGCGCCGGAAACCGGCCAGCTCCGGCTCTTCGGTGTGGTCGTGGAACCACAGCTCGTTCAGCGATTCCAGATCGAAGACCAGGCTGCCGCGAGTTCCGTTGAGCTCCAGGCGTAATGCGTTCTTCCGCCCGGCGGCCATCCGGGTCGCCTCGAACGAGGCGAGCCCGCCACCGGACAGCCGCCCCAGGAACAGTGCCGCGTCGTCGACGGTGACCGGTCCACTGCCCGGCCGGTCCGGCAGCGGGCGTTCGGTGACGAAAGTATCCAGCAGCGCGCAGACGCCGGTCAGCGCCTCCCCCGTGACGAAACGGGTGGCGTCGATGATGTGCGCACCGATATCCCCGAGCGCGCCCGACCCGGCGCGGGCGCGCTCGAGCCGCCAGCTCAGCGGCGCCGCCGGATCGGCAAGCCAGTCCTGGAGATACTGCGCGCGCACGTGCCTGATGGTGCCGATCCGTCCCTGCGCCACCAGTTTTCGGGCCAGCGCCAGCGCGGGCACCCGGCGATAGCTGAAGCCGACCATCGAACGCACGCCGTTGCGGGCGGCCGCTTCGGCCGCGCCGGCCATCGCCTCGGCTTCGGCGACCGTGTTCGCGAGCGGCTTTTCGCAGAGCACGTGCTTGCCCGCGCCCAGTGCGGCGATGGCGATCTCGGCGTGGCTGTCCCCCGGCGTGCAGATATCGATGAGATCGACGTCGTCCCGCTCCAGCAGTTGCCGCCAATCCCCCACCGCGTGCGCCCAGCCGAGCCGGTCGGCGGCGGCCGCGGCGCGGGCGGGGTCGCGCCCCGCCAGCACCGAAAGCACCGGCCGCCGTGGCAGTTCGAAGAACGCGTCCGCATTGCGCCACGCGTGCGAGTGCGCGCGTCCCATGAAGGCGTGGCCGACCAGGCCGATGCCCAGGGTGCGTCGCGGTGTCGTAGTCGAGCGCGGTGTCGAAGTCGGGCGCTGTGTCGAAGTCATCGGGCTCCGTTCGATTGCGGCGTCAGTAGCCGTTGGCCAGGTACTGGTCCACGTTGTCCTTGGTGACCACCGCGGAGTAGGTCGTGATCTTCGCGGGCACATCGTGTTCGGCGAGATCGCCGAGCGCCTTGCGCTGCCCGAGCAGCCGCGCCAGCGTGACCGCCGAGGAGGCCATGGCCGGGCTGTAGAGCACCGTCGCCTGCAACGGCGAGTTCCCGGTCTGGATCTCCTTCATCGCCTGCGTCGAACCGCCGCCGCCGACCATCACGAATTCGCCCGCGCGGTTGGCCTGCTTGATCGCGGCGAGCACGCCGATGCCCTGATCGTCGTCGTGGTTCCACATCGCGTCGATCTTCTTCACCGCCTGCAGCATCTGGCTGGCCACCTGCTGCCCACCGGAGGCCGTGAAATCGGTGGATTGCCTTGCCGCTATGCGGAATCCGGCCGCGCTGAGCGCATCGCGGAAGCCGTGGCTGCGCTCCTGGGTCAGTTGCAGGTTGTCGATACCGGCCACCTCGACGATCACCGGATCGGCGATCTTCGCCTCGCGCATCTTGCGGACGATGAAATTGCCCGCGTTGATGCCCATTCCGTAGTTGTCGCCACCGATCCAGGTGCGATAGGCCAGCGCGGAGGCGAAGACCCGGTCCAGGTTGATCACCGGGATGCCGGCCGCCATCGCGCTTTTCGCGATCTCGGTGAGCGCGTTGCCGTCGAACGGCAAAATCACCAGTACATCGGCCTTTTGGTTGATCAGGGTCTGCACCTGCTCGATCTGCCTGGCCACGTCGTTGGTGCCCTCGGTGACGTTGAGCGTCACGTCGCTGAGGCCCTCGGCTTGCGCACGAGCGTTGCGGGTGATAGCCGCGGTCCAGCCGTGATCGGCCGCCGGCGCGGAAAAGCCGACCTTGACCTGCTTTCCGGCGTCCGCGTTCGCGCCGGTGTTACCGGCGACCTGGGTGTTGGACGAGGTGTCGTTGCCGGTGCAGGCCGCCGCGAGAACGCCGGCGCCGGCCGCCAAACCGGTCAGCAGGACACCGCGGCGGGGCAGAGAGTGGGTGGTGCTCATTGTATTCCTTTGTGCGTGAACGGAAATCAGGTGAGAGTGGGGACGGCCCGCGCGCGGCCGAAGCGCTGGAACAGCAGGACGGCGACGATGATCGCGCCCTTGCCGATCGCTTGGATCGGTTGCTCCAGGTTGTTGAGGATGAACAGGTCCTCGATGACGGTGAACACGAGCACCCCCAGGATCGAGCCCGTCACGGTGCCGAATCCGCCGCTCAGCAGGGTTCCGCCGATGACCACCGCGGCGATCGCGTCCAGCTCGTAGAGCTGGCCGTTCGTGCTGGCGCCCGTCGTGGTCTGCGCGGTGAGCATGATCGCGGCGATACCGCAGCAGACCCCGGAGATGGTGTAGAGCAGCAGGGTATGCCTGCGGACGTCGATGCCTGCCAGCCTCGCTGCCTCCGGATTGCCGCCGACTGCGCAGCTCCGACGCCCGAAGGTGGTGCGCTCCAACAGGATCCACCCCACGACCACCACTACCACGAATAGGTAGACCAGCAGCGGAATGCCGAGCACCCGGTTCTGCGCCAGGGCGAGCAGGTCGGTGGTGACCAGCTGGGATTGCCGCCCCGAGAGCTGTTCGGCCAAGCCGCGCGCGGCCACCATCATCGCCAGCGTGACGATGAACGGCACCAGCCGGCCGTAGGCGATCAACGCGCCGTTCAGCAGACCGCAGCAGGCCCCGACCACCAGTGCGCTGAACACCATTCCGGCGACACCGTAGGACTGGGTCGCGGTGGTGGTGCACCACACCGACGCCAGCGCGATGATCGCGCCCACCGACAGGTCGATGCCGCCACCGATGATCACGAAGGTCATCCCGACGGTCACGACGCCGATCACCGACGCCAGCGTCAGGATGGTGATCATGTTGCTGGTGCTGAGGAAGTCCTCGCCCTTGGTCAGCGCGCCGACCCCGAGCAGCGCCAGCAGCGCGAGCACCAAGGTCACGTGTTTGCGAATCTCGCTGCGCACCTTGGCGAGCACGGTGGTCCGGGCCCGAGAGCCGTTGGGAGCCGGTGACTTTGCCGGTACCGCACGCACAGTCGGTTCCGTCGTACGTGGTGCCCGTGGTGACGCGCTCACAAGGCACTCCCTTCCATGATCATGGCGATGATGTCGTGTTCGGTCAGCTCGGCCGCGGGCGCCGCGTGGATCATCGCGCCGTCGCGCAGCACCAGCACCCGGTCGGAAAGCCCGAGCAGTTCCGGCAGATCGCTGGAGACGAGCAGCACGGCGACGCCCTGGTCGGCCAGCCGGTGGATCTGCGCGTACACGTCGGCGCGCGCGCCCACGTCGACGCCGCGGGTCGGTTCGTCCAGCAGCAGTACCCGGCAGTCGTCGAGCAGCCAGCGGGCCAGGATCGCCTTCTGCTGATTGCCGCCGGACAGTTCCCGGACCGGATGCGCCGGATCGGACGGGCGGATGCCGACGCGGGCCAGCGCCGCACCGGCATCGGCACGTTCCCGGCGCCGGTCGAACCAGCCGAAACGGGAGAAGCGCGGCAGCGAGGCCGCGGAAATGTTGCGGCCCACCGATTCCAGCAGGAACAGCGCCTGCGATTTGCGCTCCTCGGGCGCCAGCCCGAGACCGGCCGCCACCGCCGCGGTGGTGCGGCCCGGCCGGATGCGGTGACCGTCGACCAGGATCTGTCCGGACGACGGTCGGCGCGCACCGTAGATCGTCTCCAGGATTTCCGAACGTCCCGCGCCCACCAGGCCTGCGAGACCGACGATTTCGCCCGCATGCACCGCGAACGACACGTCGTGGAAGCGGCCGGTCAGCCCGAGTCCGGTCACCCGCAGTACTGCCGGGGCCGCGGCGGCAGGCGCGGGCCGCGGGGCCTGCAACTCCAGATCGCCGCGCCCGGTCATCAGCGAGACCACCTGTTCGGTGCTGGTGGTGCGCGCGGGCAGTCCGGCGGCGACGGTACGGCCGTCCTTGAGTACCGTGATCCGGTCGCCGATCGTCCGGATCTCGTCCAGGCGATGCGAGATGTACACCACCGCAACGCCTTCGGTGCGAAGCTGCTCGATGATGCGGAACAGGTTGGCCACCTCGTCGTTACCGAGCGCCGCCGAAGGTTCGTCCATCACGATCAGGCGCGCGTCGTAGGACAGGGCTCGTGCGATGCTCACCACCTGCTTGGCCGCGGCGGGCAAGGTACCCACCGCGGTGCCCGGATGCAGCTCGGCATGTCCTAGGCGACCGAGTAATTCGGTGGTGGCTCGGGACGCGGGAGCGCGGCGGGTGAAACCGGCGCGTGCGTGTTCGTGGCCGAGAAAGATGTTCTCCGCGATGCTGAGCCCGTCGCAGAGATCCAACTCCTGATAGATCGTCGCGATGCCCAGGCGAGTCGCGGCCGCAGGACCGGACAGCCGCAAAGGCGCTCCTAGCCACTGCAATTCGCCACCGTCGGGCTGGTGCGCGCCGGACAGCACCTTGATCAGCGTCGACTTCCCGGCCCCGTTCTGGCCGAGCAGGCAGTGCACTTCGCCCGCGCGCACCTCCAGATCGACGTGATCGAGCGCCCGTACACCGGGAAATTCTTTGACGATGCCCCGCATGGTGAGCACGGTGTCCATGGCCGGCCTCCTTGCCGACGCCGCGGATCAGGCGACGCTGAAGACGTGATCGCTGATGAGCCGGGCCGCGCCGATCACGCCACCCAGCCCGGCGAGTTCGGACAGCACGATCGGCAGGTTGCCGGTCGCCAGCGGCAACGAGCGGCGGTAGACCACGCTGCGGATCTCCGCGAGCAGCGGATGCCCGAAACCCGCTATCCCCCCGGCGATCACCACCAGCCCGGGATTGAAGAAGCTGACCAGGCCCGCCAGCACGGTGCCCAGGTGCGCACCCGCTTCTCGAATCATGGTCACCGCCAACGGGTCTCCCGCGGCGGCCGCATCGGCCAGATCGATCGCGGTGAGCGTGCCCGCACTCGCCAGCCGTTGCGCGAGGAACGGCGATCGACCGGCCCGCGCGGCAGTCAGCGCCTCCCTGGCCAATGCCGCCCCGCCCGCGTAAGCCTCGAGACAGCCGGTGTTGCCACAGGCACAGGTCGGTCCGTCGTCACTGATCCGGATATGCCCGATATCGCCCGCGCTGCCGGACACGCCGCGATAGATCCCGCCGTCGACCACGATCCCGCAGCCGATACCGGTGCCGACCTTCACCAGCAGGAAATCGTCCACCGAAGGTGCTGAGCCCGCGTGCATTTCGCCGAGGGCGAGGATGTTGACGTCGTTGTCCACGAGCACCGGGCAGCCCAGCTCCTGCGCGACCACCTCGCGCACCGGAAATCGGTGCCACCCCGGCATGATCGGCGGCGTCACCGGCATACCGTCCCGGAAACTCACCGGGCCCGGCACCCCGATCCCCGCGCCGTGCAGTCGACCGGCCGCCGCATGTTCGTCTCGTAGTTTGCCGAGCAGATCCACCGCTCGTTCCAGCACTGCCGCCGGTCCCTGCCGGATATCGCAGGGCTCGGAAAGGTGACCCAGCACCCGCAATTCGCCGTCGGTCACCGCGACATCGATCGAGGTGGCGCCGATATCCACCGCCGCGAACCGCAGGCCGGACGCCAGCCGCGCGATCGCCGAACGGCGGCCACCGCTGGAGTCCGCGAGGCCTCCCGCCTCCACCAGCCCGAGTTCGGCCAGCCGCGCCAGCTCGACCGCGAGCTTCGACCTGGACAGCTCCATCGGCTGCCCGAGATCCGACCGCGACCGCGGTCCGTGATCCCGCAACAGCCGCAACAGCCGCGCCTGGTGGGCATTTTCGGGTCTCGCCGCGATCCGCATCGTTCCCTCTTTCCAACGGATGCCCGCGATTCAACCCCACTTTGTCAGCCCGTGTAGTCACTTCCGTCAGATTGATACGAAGTTTGTCCTGTTACAGGACAAAGTAGGGCATGCGGTCGCGTGCCCGCCGGTCTCGGGATCTCTCCGGACCGGCGGACGAGGCGACCTCACGCAGGGGCGCCGAGCGGCGGATGTTCGAGCACCCGCGGCTTGTACTCGACCAGCTGGATGCGGCCGTCGAAGGTGCGGTGCTCGGTCATCTCGAGGGCGACGTCCGGATAACCGTCGTAGATGCGTTCCGCGCCCGTGGCCCCGGTGATCACCGGGAACATCACGACCCGGAACCGGTCGACGAGTCCGGCGCGCAGCAGGGAGCGGCACAGGCTCAAACTGCCGATCGTGCTGATGATCCCCGAGCCGCTGGACTTCATCGCGCGCACCGCCTCGACGGCGTCATCGCGGACCAGCGTGGAATTGGCCCACTTCAACGGATCTTCCAGCGAAGAGGAGAACACCACCTTGGACGCTTTCGTGAGCTCGTCGACCGACGCCTCTTCCTCCGGCCTGAACTCGTCTTGACCGTCCGGCACCTCCCCGGCGGCGAAGCCCGACATCAGCCGATAGGTGTTCGCCCCCATCAAATAGGTGACCTCCGGCTGCTCACCGAGCCACGCGAGATACTCCGGCCCTTCGAGCCCCCAAAACCCGGGCCACCCCTCGCCCGACGCGTAGCCGTCGAGAGAAGTGATGAAGTCGACGAGAAGCTCCGACATGACGATGTCCTTTCCTAGGGTGTTACAAACTCTGACCGGCCGAGAGCCGCAAACTCATCGGCCGCGCCGTGGACAGCGCGGAAACGCGTCCCACCGCGCTGGCCGGGGTTCCAGTCCGGCTCGCATTGCCACTGCGGCTCTGGCACGAACGTAGGCGACGGGGCGGCCGGCGACTCGCGGTTCGGTGCGGTTCGCAGCTGTGTGGGCGTCAGCTCTGACCGCGGCACGAACCAGGGTTCGGCGCAGGTGTTGGCGGCGTCTGCTCAGGTTGCGGGTGCGGCCTCGGCATGGGTGTGGGCGTGGACCCGGGGGTTGGCGGCATCGGTTCGGAGGTTGGGGTCGGCTCGGGGTAGCCCTTGGGGACGTTCCAGATCGAGTCGTCGGGAGGTGTGGCTGTGGTGAACTCCGGGATCGGTGAGACGGCGAAATACCTTGGTGTGTAGGGGATTTTCGAGGTGGAGTCGGCGAGCGCGGAGGTCGCTTGGGCGTCTGGTCGGGGCGCGGCGGGGTGCGGACGCGGTGCGTGGTTGGGCGTGGGTTGTGGCGTGGTGGCGGTGCCCAGCGCGTCGGCCGAGTCGGCCACCTGCTCCAGGATGTCGGCCAACTGCGTCAGCGATTCCGGCCCATGGACGAGTTCGCCCAAGGCTGCCGTCGTGGCCTCGATCCATACGGCCAGCAGTTCCGCGGCCCGATACTGGCCGGCGGCGTAGGAGTCGATGGTCTCGGCGGTGCTTCCGATGCCCGCGAACAGATTGCGTTGCGCCGCAAGGTATCCCTGCGGCCCGTCGGCGAACGTGCTCCCGTACCCGTCGCCGCCCCAGGCCGCCCCCTTCGCGGCCAGCGAGCGCGCCAAGTGGGCAAGGATGCCGTTCAGGCGGTCACGGCCGCGCCGGAAAGGTCCGTTCCCGGTATTGATGGAACTTTGATACCGCTGCGGCACAACAGCTCTCACTTTGACGCGCTGTTTACACCGTTCGCTTCGGCGCGCATGCGCTCGGCGAGCTACCGGCAGAGGGTTCCGGAACGCACAAAAGCCCCGCACCCCAAGGGTGCGAGGCTTTCTCTACCTGCGGAACTCAGATAGCGCGGACGTCCTGGGCCTGGGGGCCCTTCTGTCCCTGACCGACCTCGAACTCCACGCGCTGTCCTTCTTCGAGGGACTTGAAGCCCGAGCCGGAAACAGCGGAGTAGTGCACGAACACGTCAGCGCCGCCACCGTCTTGCGCGATGAAGCCGAAGCCTTTTTCAGCGTTGAACCATTTCACAGTGCCTTGCGTCATTACTTTACTTCACACTTTTCTGTAGATGAGCCGAGCAAATCACTGCGATAAGCCTGGTCTCACCCGACAACCATCGCACGTCTTCCTGAGAAAATCCCAAATTGTGAGCCAGCCAACCCTCGGCGCGGGCCGATCTGGCGGAAAAACGCCAGGCTGGAGTCGCGAGCCGGACCGCGGTGCGGCAGGGTGGACCCACCATGACCGACAACGACGATCACACGCAGATCAGCAGGTGGCGCCACGGTATCCGGCTGGCGCTGTGTGCCGTTTTCCTGCTCGGACTGTTCTATCTCGTCGCGATCGCACGGGTCGTCGACGTCGCGGGCGTGCGCGACGCGATCGGGGCGACCGGGCCGGCCGCGCCACTGGTCTACGCCGTAGTGGCGGCGCTGCTCGGCGCGATCTTCGTGCCCGGCCCGATCCTGGCCGCCGGAAGTGGTTTCCTGTTCGGCCCCGTGCTCGGCACCTTCGTGACCCTGGGCGCGGTGGTGGGCACGGCCACGGTTTCGAGCTTTCTCGGGCGGCGGGCCGGGCGCGACAGCGCGCGCGGTCTGCTCGGCACGGAGCGGGCCGACCGCATCGACGCCGCGATCGAACGCGGCGGGTTGTGGGCCGTGGTCGGGCAGCGTTTCGTCCCCGGCATTTCCGATGCCCTCGCGTCCTACGTGTTCGGCGCGTTCGGAGTTCCGCTGTGGCAGATGGCGATCGGCGCGTTCATCGGTTCGGCGCCACGGGCTTTCGTCTACACCGCGCTGGGCGCGTCCATCGGCGATCTGTCGGCACCCCTGGCCTACACCGCGATCGCGGTCTGGTGCGTAGTCGCCGTACTCGGCGCTTTCGCCGCGCACCGCGGCTTCCGCGCCTGGCGGTACCACGGTCGAGTCCGGAAACCCGCACCCGCGCAGGACGATACGCACGACCCGCGGCAGAGCTGACCGCTAGCCGATCGGAAGTACGGAGAAGATGGGGTGATAGACCCAGTCCAGGATGCGCTCGGCATCCTCTTTAGCCGCGACGGCACCGTACGGAGAGCTGTGCAGGACCACGCCGATCAACGGTATCCCCGCCCGGACCGTGTGGAACAGCAGACAGGTTCCCGCAGCATCGGTGTAGCCGGTTTTGATGCCGGAGGCCCCGGGATAGTCGCCCAATAGCAGGTTCGTCGTGTGCCAGAAATGCTCACGATTGCCGGGGCCCGCGGGCAGGTGATAATCGGGTGTGCCGGCGATCTCGCGCAGCACCGGTTGGCGAGTCACACGCAAACCCAGGGCGATCAGGTCCGCCGGGGTGGAATAGGTGGAGTGGTCCGTCGGCGTCGGCAATCCGCTGGGGTCGGCGAAATACGTTCCCGCCAATCCCATTTGCCCCGCAAGGCCGTTCATCCGGGCAAGGAAGTCGCCTTGGCCCGGCCCGAATGCTTCGGCGAGGGTGTAGGCGGCGTCGCAGCCCGACGGCAGCATCAGCGCGTAGAGCAGCTGCCGCGCGGTGAGCACCTCGCCGGGGCTCAAGCCCGCGGTGCTCCCGTCATGCCGGACGCAGTAGGCGATGCTCTCCGACGGCACGGTGACCGCCCGGTCCAGATCACCGGTCTCGGCCACGACCAGCGCCGTCATCACCTTCGCGATACTGGCTATCGGCAGCCGAGTGTTCAGCTCGCGCGACCACAGCACCGTGCCGGTGAGGCCGTCGGCCAGCGCGGCGCCCGCTGCCTGCACGCCATCCGGCGCCGGAGTCGTCCAGGGCAACTGGCTCTGCGCGGGAGTGGCAGCGACGCCCTGCCCGACTGCCACGAGCAGCACGCCGGCGACCACCGCTTGCAACAATCGGGCAATTATTCGCATGGCCGCATTCTGCCTTTACCCGGCGTCGACCAGCGGTATTTCGGCACGACACGGCGCGAGTCACCCGGATAACGGCAACGACCGTTCGGTGCGCGTTTCGTCCAGAGCCTCGCGAATAAACCGACCGATCTTGCCGATGGCTGCCCGCGACTCGGGAACGAGGGGCGCGGCGAGCGGCAGCACATGGATCCCGCTTTCCCAGAGTTCCAGTTGCACCGCGACGTTCGCCGCCGAATATTTCTTGACGAGTTCCTCCGCGTCGGGCAGCAGCACCTCCGTGGTACCCACGTGGATGAGGGCCGGTGGCATACCGGAGAAATCGTGATTGACCGGCGACCAGGCGGGATCGAGCCGACCCTCGTGGCGCAATCCCCAATCCACCAGGAGGGCGTACATGGCATCGGGGGTGTGCGGCTCGCGACGCTCATTGGCATGGTCGCGGCGGCGGGCCGAATCGAAGTCGGCCCACGGCGAGAGGGCGACGATGGCCTGTGGCATGGGGAGTTTTCGGTCGCGAACAGCTAGTCCGACCGAAAAGGCCAGTCCCGCCCCGACCGAGTCGCCGGCCAACACGATCCGGTCACCCGGCAGCCCCAGACTCAGCAGATAGCGATAGGCGTCGACGCAGTCCTCGATCGTTTCGGTGATATGCGCTTGCGGCAGTTGCCGATACGCGACGTTGAATACCGGAACGCCGGCGGCGCAGGCGATCCGGGCAACCATCCTGCGGTGAGTATTCAAGCCACCGGTAACCAGCCCGCCGCCATGAAAGTAAAGGATGGCGGCACCCCGGTCGAGTGGTTCCGTGCCGGTGGATTCGTCCCAAATCCACTCGGCCACACAGGTATCGAGGTCGACACCGCGCACGCCGACGCCTCTCGGAATCGGCAATCTGGCCGCCAGGAGGTCCAGACGGCTTGCCCGATAGGCGATTTCGACCGGAGCCAGCCAGCCCCGGCGGTTCGCCCACAGCGCGAGATCTTCGATCACCCGCAGAGTCGCCCGTAACAGCAGGTGCACCAATTTCAGGCGCAGACCCGCCGTATGCGTCCACTGCGATACCGGAGCCGCGCAACAGGCGCCCACGTGCTCGTTCACGTATTCCATTCGGATGCCGTTTCCTCGATATGTCGAAGGTCGCCGGAATTACTGCTTGGCGGCCAAAGAGCCCGCGGTTGCCTCCAGCGCCGAGGCGGTCAGCGCCACGAAACCGACCGAGAGCTTCGCCTGCCGGGATGCGCCCGCGGTGGTCAGTGCACCGAAGCCGTCCCACGCGTCCGCCGCCGCGCTGGCCAGCAGACTCTTCGACAGCACAGGTGAGCCGGACCGGGCCGCCGACAACGTCACCGATCCCATGATGATTTCCCGCACACCGAGCATTTTGTTGGTGATACGCAATTCCGGGGTATCGCCGTCCGGACCGAAAGTGGCGATATTGAGCAGTTTCGGATTGAACATGTATCCGAGGCCGAGCAGGATCCGGGATACGCCGAGCGCCGTGGACAGCGGTCCAACCAGTTTCTTCATATCGCCAGAGTCCACCGGCGACGGCAGTGGCACCAGGACGCAACCATGGCGATTCCGGCCATGCGGCCGCTCAGCTCGGGCGGCAGGCGAAATCCGCAGGAGCCGCGGCTATTACAAGCACTGACTGGCCCTCTCCCGCGCCATACATCGGCAGCCGGTGCGGGACTTGTCGGTGCCGTCACATACCTTGGGCGCATCGTGATCGACCGGGAGGGAGAACGATGGCCTCGAATCCGAGTGCCACGCCGGAGGAACCGGCTTGGGAAAACGCTTCTGTCGTGCGGGTTCTGCCCGCTGTCGCACCGCGCAAGCTGAACAAGGTGCCGTTCGTGGAGCTGGCCGACGGACGCCTGCAGGGCGTGGTGTCGAGCGGCTCCGATATATCACGGGTGTACGTGGCCTCGGTGACCGCGGGGACGCACGGGCTGAGCTGCAGCACCAACAACAACCGGCCGTGCGGCGGGTTGAACCAGGGGTGGACCTGCAAGCATCTGGATTCGCTCATCGATGAAGCGGTGCTCCAATACGGACAGGATCGGGTGGCCCGTTTCCTGCGCGTGGAAGTCCCGGAGGGCGCGCGACTCGTCAACTGCCTCAACGGAACTCGGGATCCGGCCCCGGCGGCCGCGGTGTTCAGCAGATTCCTGCGGCACCTGACCTATCTCGAGCTGCCGGGCAGCACGACGCCGATTCCGGAGTTGCACTGGTTCCCCGCGGGGGTGGGTCGCTGATGCAACCGACACAACTCGCGACCCTGGCGGCGGCGCCCACCGGCGTCACGGCCGCCATGGCCGCGGTGCGCGGTTTCGATACCGCACTGGTCAACGGCTTTGCTCGGGTTTCCGAGCCGCAGAGCGCGGCCCTGGCAGCCCTCGCCGCCGCCGTGGCGGGTTCGCCGCTCGCCGAGGCAGTAACCGGGGCAGTGGCGAAAGTGAGCACGGGAGCACTGGGGCCGGATGAGCTGACGGCACTCGCCGCCGCCCGCGCCGCCGTGCTCGGCGCGGTGCACGATGCCCTCGTCGAGCAGGCCGATACGGCACTGGGCCGCAACCGTTTCGAGTGGACGGATGCGACCGATCCTGCCGCGGCGAACCCGCTCACGGAGGGTTCGCGCGCCTGGCTCGGCGAACTGGCGATCGCCGGATGGCGCGGCGTGGACCACGATTTGGTGGCGGCCGCGGACCACACGGTGGCGGCGCTACTGGCCGAACCCACGTTGCGGCGGCTGGCGGTACTGCTGGACGGCTTCACCGCGGAGCTGGGGGCGTCCACACCGATCGCCACCATGGATCGGATACCCGCGCGGCGTTGGGCCGATCTGTGGTCGCGCGCCCTGCTGCTGTCTCGGCGCAGTACGGAATCCGCTGCGACCGAATCGGTTTCGGGACGTCTGCTACCGCTGGGCGTCGACGTGCACGAGCACGGCACCGCGGTGCAGATCCAGCTGCACGGCGTGCTGGAGCTCACCGGCGCACCCGCGCGCCGGGTGCGCGCCTCGGTGGCCGCGGCCAAGGTGGACACCATTGTGGGACCGGCGGTTTGGCAACTGCTGGGTGCGCACACGCAGTTGTGCACCGCGCTGGCGGAACAGCGGGCGTTGGAACTCACCGATATGCCCCTGACCGCGACCGGCGACCTGCGGTGGGACGACGACCGTGCCAAGGCCGGTGCGTCCGCCGATCCGTTCGCCA
This sequence comes from Nocardia vulneris, assembly GCF_001613425.1. Taxonomy (GTDB): domain Bacteria; phylum Actinomycetota; class Actinomycetes; order Mycobacteriales; family Mycobacteriaceae; genus Nocardia; species Nocardia vulneris. The sequence goes on from NZ_BDCI01000022.1 coordinate 167,251, forward strand.
CCGCCGCCGTGCAGCTGCCGCAGGCGCACGCCCCGGCCGTCGCGCCGCTGGATCGCGATCCGATCCACATCGCCGAACCGGTTCTCTTCGAGGGGTACCGATTCCGCGACGGTGCAATGGAATTGGGTGATCAGCGGATTCGGGTCGAACTGGACGCACTGCCGTCCGCGGGGCCGCTCACGGCGGCGGGCGTCACCGGCTCCAGCACCATGATCGGCTTGCTGCGCTGGGACGCCGACGGCTGGTCGGTGCGTCCGCTGGCGATTCGACGCAAGGTCAAGAGCGCGCTCACCGCCTTCCACAACGGTGATTGGGCCCTCGGCCCGACCGACCCGAAAGTCGCCAAGGCGCAGGCCAAATCGGGCGACGCCGTCGCGGTGTTGCGCGAGCGCGCGGGACGGCTGCTGCGCCAATGACCACTGAACCGAACCATGAGACCCGGCGTCAGATCCTGTACTGGCGCTTGCTGGCCGGTGTCTTCAGTGGCGAGCAACAACCGACGCTCGAACAGGCGAGCGCGGGCATCGTCGACGATCTGGGACTGCCGCTGGCGGTGCTCGACCCCGGTATCTCCATCGACAATGTGGTGCAACGCTATCCGGACATGAAGACGGAGTTCGAACGCCTCGACTTCGCCACCGCCGAGCACGACACGGCGTCGGATTCGGCCGCATCCGACGACCCACCGCCCATCGGCGCGGCCGATGTCCGCACTGCGGCACTGGTTTCCAAGCTGCTGCTGAACGTGTTCGCCACCGGGTCCGGTCAGGTCAGCGCCACCCAGCTGGCCGGCTGGCAGTCCGATGCCGGTTGGCTGCGCCGCTGCCTGGGCGAGGAGCAGGCCGGCGCCGTGCACGGGGTGCTCACCGGTCTGGAGGGCGAGCTGGTGTCGCGCATGCGGTTGCGTGAGGTGCTAGCCGACCCGCATCTGGCCGCGCAGCTCACACCGAGCATGTCGCTCATCGAACAGCTGTTGCGCGACAAGCACAATCTGTCCGGCGTGGCGCTGGCCAATGCCAAACGCTTGATCCGCCGCTACATCGACGAGGTCGCCGAAGTGCTGCGCACCCAGGTGCAGCAGACCAGCGTCGGCACCGTCGATCGCACGGTCGCCCCCAAGCGCATCCTGCGCAACCTCGACGTGGACCGGACCATCTGGAAGAACCTGCCCAACTGGAATCCGCAGGACGAGCGCCTCTACGTCGACCGGCTCTACTACCGCCAGACCGCCAAACGCACCGTCCCCGCCCGCATGATCGTGGTGGTGGACCAGTCCGGATCCATGGTCGACTCCATGGTGAACTGCACCATTCTGGCGTCGATCTTCGCGGGCCTGCCGAAGGTCGATGTGCATCTCATCGCCTACGACACGCGCGCCTTGGATCTCACTCCCTGGGTGCACGACCCGTTCGAGGTGCTGTTGCGCACCAATCTCGGCGGCGGCAACGACGGGCCGGTCGCCATGGCGATGGCCGAACCCAAGATCAGCGACCCGAAAAACACCGTGCTGGTGTGGATTTCGGACTTCTACGAGTTCGACCGCTCGCAGCCGCTGTTCGAATCGATGGAGGCGGCCCACCGCTCCGGGGTGAAGCTCATCCCGGTCGGCTCGGTGAACAGCTCCGGCCATCAGAGCGTCAACCCGTGGTTCCGCGAACGGTTCAAAAACCTCGGCACCCCGGTGATTTCCGGACGCATCCAGAAGCTCGTGCACGAACTCAAGAACTTTCTCGACTAGGAGACCCAGCCATCATGAACGACGTTTTGCGCGCCCCCGCCGAGGTCAAGTACGCCGAGGAACTGGATTGGCTGGAGTCCATCGATGATGGCCCCAAGCCGTTCGCGTGGCGGTTGAGCCCGAAGATGGTGCGGCTGTTCATTCTCGGATCCGAACGCGCCGACGGGCTGGACCGCGAGGTGGCCCAGAAGTGGTTCGGCGACCGCAGTTTCGTCGAGCGCAGCATCGTCACCCTGGCCTCGGACCGAGGCCTGCTGCTCATCGGCGATCCGGGCACCGGCAAGAGCTGGCTGGCCGAGTTGCTGGCCGCCGCCATCAGCCGCAATTCCACCCTGGTGGTGCAGGGCACCGCCGGGACCACCGAGGACCACATCAAATACTCGTGGAACATCTCCATGGTCATCGCCAAGGGACAGTCCCGGGAGTCGATGATCCCGTCCCCGATCATGACCGCCATGGAGCAGGGCGTGATCGGGCGCTTCGAGGAACTCACCCGCTCCACCAGTGATGTACAGGACGCGCTGATCTCCATCCTGTCGGAGAAGTACGTCTCGATTCCCGAACTCGACGACGACAACGTGGTGTTCGCGCAGCCGGGCTTCTCGATCATCGCCACGGCCAACAGCCGCGACCGCGGCGTGAACGACCTCTCGTCGGCGCTCAAGCGCCGCTTCAACTTCGTGCGAATTCCGGTGGTGTCCAACAAGAAGAGCGAGGCGGAGATCGTGCGTTTCCGCACCACCGAACTGCTGCGCCGGCACTCCATCGAACTGGACTTGCCGCCCACGCTGCTGGACATCCTGCTGGAGAGCTTCGCCGATCTGCGCGCCGCCGCGGCCGCCGCCACCAGCGACGACGACAAGCTGGAGTCGGCGCTGTCCACCGCCGAGCAGATCGGTGTGCTGGAGGACGCCATCCTGCACAGCCAGTTCTTCGGGGCGAAGGAACTGCGCGCCGAAACCCTGGCCGGCTCGCTCGTCGGCTCACTGGCTCGGCGCACGCCCGAGGATCTCGCCATTCTGAACAAGTACCTGCACGGCGTGGTCGAGCCGCGCAGCAAGGACAAGAAGGGGAACGCGGCCTGGGGCGAGTTCCTGGAAGGCGGCCGGGCGGCGATCGCGAGGCTCTCGTGACCGTCTCCGAGACTCGTCCGGCGCCGAATACCTTTGCAGCGCTTCGGGATCAGCTGGCGGACGCGGCCGTCGCGTTCGCCGGCGCGCCCGGGGCGGCGGGCGAGATCCTCGCGGGCATGATCGACGACGTCGACCGGGCGCTGTCCGAGCGCCTGGAGATCTTCCCGGTCTGCCACCACTCCCCCGCATCGGGTCTGGCCATGGTGCGGCGGCTGCGCGAAAAACAGCCTCGCGTCATCTATCTGGAACTGTGCGAGGACCTGCGGCCGCTGCTGGACGAGCTGCGTAACTGCCGGCTGCCGGTGGCACTGCAGGCCTTCGCGACCGACACCGCAGGCTTCCCGGCGGAATGGGCACCGCTGTCGGTGGTCGCACCGATCACCGAGTCGTCGGCCGAATATCAGGCCATCGCTTACGCACTCGAAACGCCGGGCGTCGACCTGGTGCTGGTGGACCGGTCCACCGATCACGTCTTCCAGTGGGCGCCCGACGACGAACCGGCACCGGCCGACGGCGAGCAGTCCGAAGAAGACGGCCTGCACGGCTCCGCTGTCGGCATCGAAATCGGCGATCTGCGACCACGTTTCGCCGAGTTGGAAGAACACCTGCTGCACCACGGCAAGGTCCGGCACTGGTCCGAGTGGTGGGACCAGTACGTCGAACAGCCGCTCGCGGACGCCGACTACGACACCTACCGGCAGGTCATGGTCATGATCGGCAGCCTGTTCCGGCGGTTGCGCCGCGGCAGCACCGCCGAGGACGAGAACCGCGAACGGTACATGTGGACCCGCATGCGGGAACACCTGGCCGCCAACGACATCGACCCGAGTCAGGCGCTGCACGTGTGCGGCGCCGCCCATGCGGCCAGCCCGGTCGAGGAGTTCGGGCTGGCCGCTCCGGCGACCTCGTTCGAGATCTCGCCGCGCTCGGCCACCACGTGGCACTACGGGTTGATTCCGTCCAGCCATTCCGCCATCGAGGCGCAGTTCGGGTTGGCCGGTGGCGCCGTGTCGATCGCGGCGGCCACCTGGGCGAAAGGTCTGCGCCGCGGGGCGTTGCAGTCGTTCCAGCTGGCAGGCCAGCCCGGCACGAAGAAACGGGTCAAGAAGGCGCTACTGCCCGCTGCGGCCGAAACCGAAGTGGCGGATCAGCTTTCCGGGTTTCTGTCGCGTCCACCGGTACTCGATCCGCTGGACGAGGCCGAACTCCTGGAATGGTCGGTGGATATCGTGCGGCTCGCCCGCCGCAACGGGTATCTGGCCAGCACCGCCGACGCCATCGCCGTCTTCGAAACCTCGATCCTGTTGGCAGGCTTGCGTAATCGAGCCCGGCCGACGCCGTACGACTTCCAGGACGCGGCCGTCACCTGCATCGAGAAGGACAAGGTACCGGGCCGTCGCGACGTGCGACGGCTGTGCGAGATCCTGCTCGGCGGCGACCGCATCGGCCAGGTCGGCTACGCGGCGCTGCCGCCGCTGGCCCGCGACGTACTCGACCGGCTGGCACCGCTGGGCCTGGACCTGTCCAAACGAACGCTGCAACGCGCGCTGCTGGATCTGCAGGCGACACCGGACCTGCGGGCCTGCTCGGACCTGCTGTGGTTGCTGCGCAGGCTGCTGCCGCACGACGCGCTGCGGCCCATCATGGGCTCGCGCGGACTCGGCACGACCTCGATCCAAGAGAGCTGGGATATCGGGCTCGGCAAGTACCAGCGCTCGCTGGTCGAACTCGGCTACGAGGGCGTCACCGTAGAACAGGTGCTCGAGCAGCGCCTGCGCCGGGCCGTCACCGCACCGGACGCGACTGCCGCGATCGCGCTCGCCGCGGTCGAGGACGCGCTGGTGTATCTGGGTTCGGTGCGGCTCGCCGACGAGTTGGGCAACCGGGCGGTCGAACTGCTCGCCGCCGAACGGACCGTCGACGACGCACCACTCGTGCTACGTCGTATCCGCCTGCTGCTCAACTACTTCCGCTCCACCGAAGGCGGCTTGCCCGCCTGGTGCGAACGCTTCGTGACCGCCGGCTACGCCCACTACTGCACCCTGCTGCCCACCGCCTTCGCCGCCGAAGAAACCGGCCCGGCACAGGTGGCGGCGATGCTTGGCTTCCTGTTCGGGATGGAAAACCTCGCCCTGTCCCTGGGCTGCGACCACACCCAACTGGAATTGGCAGTCCTGCAATCACATCCGGAAGCGCCGGCCAAGGTAGCCCTGCTGTGGGCGGCACGATTCCAACTCGGCCTGCTCACGATGGCCGAATTGCGTACCCGGTGCGACGAGATGCTGGCCAATCCGCTGATGCTGCCGTCCGTTCCGCAGTACGTCAGCGGGTTCGTCCAGGCCATCGATCCCGCGCCCGCTCTGAAACCCTTTGTGGTGGAACTGCTGTCGAAGGCCTTCGGCACACTCCCCGACGCAGTACTGCTGCCTTGGCTGCCGAAGCTCATCACCACCCTGAAAGATCAAGCGGGCGACCTGATCCCCGGCTTGGTCCGCGAAGCGGGCCGCACCTTCCCCGGCGCCCTCCCCGCCGTCGACGCCTTCACCGCGCCGTGGTCCCTCGAATCCTCCTCCACCCCAACACCACTGACCCCGTCTGCCAAGGGCCCCATCAACGACCTACTCGCCACCCACCCCACCACCTCCGACGCCCTGGCCACCCTCCTCGGCATCGAAGGCACCTGGCAGGACACCCAACCAGCAACCAACCACGAAGTACCCGACCTCCTGACCCGATTCCCCACCACCGCCACTGCCCTGGCCACCCACCTCGGCCCGACCTAACCGTCCAAGATGCACCCCTTCCGCCTTCCCGCACCCCTTCCACCCGCCACAGCGAGTGCGTCAGCGCAGAAGGGGTGCGGGAACGGCTGCCAAGAGCGGCAAGTCAGGCGCTCGAGACCAGCAGGCAGGTGCGTTTCCGTAGCTCACGGGCAGAGCCGTCCGCTCAATTTCGCTTGGAAAGCTCGTCCAATTCACCGATTATCCGGTCGAAATCTTCCGCCGACTGCTCACAGAATTCTTCGTCGTGCCGCTCCAAGAATTCCACAGCTTGCGCTTCGGTGGCAAATCGATGTGCTTCTTTCTCCGCCATCACCCGCGTTGGGACCAATACCCAATTCCGCCGCGTGGTGTCGAACAACCAATCGATACCCCTGCTCTCAGAATCTACGATCGCGCGTAATTGTTCAACGAATCCTATCGGCCGCGGGTCGGCGAACCGCCAGGCCACCAACGGCGGAGCGGACGAGCCGTCATCACCTACCCCGCCCGCATGGCGGTACCATTCCAAATCGCCATACAGACGAAGCCGGGTGATGAAATCGCGAGAATTCATTATCGCACCGACTTTATGGTAGCACCGGGATTATCTCCCATGATAGTCTTCCGCCATTCTTCAATCGGTACCGGGTTGGAATTATGTCGCGGATCGTAAACATACTTACCGTCAGTGTAGACCTCATGGTATAGGAACTCTTCGCGTTTCCCATATTCCTCGACGGTCAGGTCTTTCCCGGCTGGCGGATCAACTCTGAGTATCTCACCCGCGCCGGCCGCTACCTTCTCCAAACGTTCTGCGATCTCGGAACAATCTTCCCCGGGATGGATACCCTCACGAAGCATCCTCGCCATCTCGTCGGTGACATCCTTATCAGGTACCGCAGCGGAACCGGAATCCGTGCCGGAGCCCGGGCCGTCTTCGTCGATGACCACACGCATGGCGATGATCGTCGCCAAAGCCTTGATGCCGTCACTCAGACTGGGGACTTTGTCGAAGGAGTCTATGACCCCAACCGTCACGCCGGCCGCCAGCGTAATTTTGAGGATCTGAAAGAGCTTTTTGCTGGAATAGAGACCCCGAATGACATTGATGGTGTCAGCCGTAGCCGCGGTGACGCCCGCACCGGCTACCGCAATCGACCCGCCGAAACTGAACAGCGCGCCCAACGCCGCACCGGCCACAAGGAGTCCGACTGCCCACGCAAACGATTCCATCGCGGACTTGATGGCATCGCCCACCTCGTTGGTCGAGCTGTGATATTCCGAAACAGGGGCGGCCACACTCAGTGACGCTGCGGCTAGATTGTCAGCTGCCGTCCGGAGCACTCCGAAGTTGTCTTGGATGAGCTGCCGGTTCCGGGCTTGATCCATGCCGTCGAACAAGGCTGAGATTGCCGCGATCTTGGCACCGGCACCTTTGACAGTTTCGTTGTCGGCAAAGTTTTTCCACGTCTTGGCGGCTTTATAGAGTTTGTCCACATCCCCGTTAGGGAGCTTCTCGAATGTGCTGACGAGCTTGGCGAGAAGTTCGCTGAAGAACTCCTCCACGCCGCCGTTGTGCTTGACGCCGTTGCCGTTGTCATGGACCGAGGTCGGGAGGATAACTTTGTATTCCGAAACCTGATGGATGGTCGGGGCCTGCGGCGCCGGGTTGCTCTTGTTCGCTATGCCATAGTTGTATCCGCTGGCGTAGAGCACGTTTCCGAAGTTGGTCAGCGCATCGGCCAGGTGTGTACAGGTCTGCATCGTTTCTTGCGCGACTCGGTCATAGGTTTCGCCCCATTGCTTACATCCCGGGGCATCGCCTGCCATACCGGCGCATTCACCTTTGACCGCATCGTGCACAGGCTTGTCGGCGCGACGCAGTTCACCGGCGAGATCGTGACATTTCCGAGCAGCGTCGTAGTAGATCTCCCAGTTGACGAGCAACTACTCACCCCCTTTGAGCATCTTCGGATTCATCTCGATCGCCCGGCTGTAGGCAGTGTGTGCCCTGCGGGCCGCATCATTCACGCCCGCGCACACATTCCGCGAATTCCCTTGCACCCCTGTCCCATTCTCGGTGCGCCTCGGTATACGCTTGGGCCGCAACACCTTCCCATCCCGTGCCTGCGAGCGTGACAACCTTGTTGTCGATCGCATCGAGCCGCTCCGAGACGAATCCGGCCAGGCCCGCCAGCCGCACCACGATCTCGTCGAGGTGGTCGAGAACCTCGAACTCAGCACTCATGGCATATCCGAGCTGGACGTGGTCCGCGTTCCGATGGCCAACGCCGACATGACCGAAAGTGCTGTTCAGCGGCTGGAATCCCCCCATCGCCCATAGGGGGAGGCTACCGCGCACTATCTACCACAGCAACAGCTGGCGGCGACACCGGCATACGGCCATTCAGCGCTGGACCCCCACTTGTTCAGCGTGACCGGTTCATTGGCGGGCGGGGGTGAGGTGGTCGGCCCAGGGGGTGGGGAGGGCGGCGGAGGAGATTTCGGCTATTTCGAGGAGGCGGGGGCGGGGGGTGCCCAGGCGGCTGAAGAGAATCAGGCCTTGGGAGACCAGGATGATGTTGGCGCTGAGAGCAGAGAGTTCGGCTTCGTCGCCGGGGGGCATGGTGGGGCGGAGACGTTCGGCGACAGCCTCTTCCATGGCGGTGGTGGCGCGATTGCCGATGGCGACGACCTCGGGGATCCGGCCGCCGAGTTCGGCGATGCTGTTGATCAGCAGGCAGCCGCGGCGGCCGGGTTGGGCGGCGCAGTCATCGATGACGGAACGCAGGAGTGTGCGCACGGCGGCGCGGGCCGAACCGGGGGCGGAGCGGACGGTCTCGCTCACGAATTGCGCGCGGCGCTCGCAGTAGCGCGCGAAAGCAGCTAGGAACAAGCCCTTCTTGTTGCCGAAGGCGGCGTAGATGCTGCCGTTGCCTACACCGGTCACGGCCGAGACGTCCTCGACCGAGGTGCTGTCGAAACCTTTCGACCAGAACAGCTCGATCGCGGCGTCGAGCAGGCCTGATTCGTCGAACCGGCGGGGGCGTCCCATTTGCACAAGTTACCAATCATTCGCGGGCGTGGTGAACACCACTTGTTATGGAGGCACTACTCCATAATACTGGTGGACATGTCCCCTACTTCAGCCACGGCCTCGCGCCGCCGGATCGGCATCCTGGTTTTCGACGGCGTGAAGATGCTCGACTTCGTCGGGCCCGCGGAGGTCTTCGTCGAGGCGAACCAATCGGTGGCGGGGTACGAGGTCGTGCTGGTCTCGGCCGACGGCACGGACGTGCAGACCTCGATCGGCGCGCGTATCGAGGTCGCGGGCGCGGCCGGTGAGGCGGGCAGCTTCGATACCGTGGTGATTCCCGGCAGCGAATTGCCGCATGCGCGCTGGATGACGCCTGCCGTGCTGACGGCCACGCAACTACTGGCCCGGCGCACCCGACGGCTGGCTTCGATCTGCAGCGGAACGTTCGTCCTCGCGAACCTCGGTTTGCTCGACGGCAAGCAAGCGACCACGCACTGGAAATTCACCACCGACCTGGCACGCCGCTTCCCTACGGTTAGCGTCGATCCGGATTCGATCTTCGTGCGCGACGGAAACGTCTACAGCTCAGCGGGTGTCGCGGCGGGCATCGATCTGGCGCTTGCGCTGGTCGAGGAGGATCACGGCGCCGACGCCGCCAGGGCGGTCGCGCAATCGCTCGTGGTCTACATGCAGCGCGCGGGCGGGCAGTCGCAGTTCTCTGCCTCGCTGCGCGGACCGGCACCGCGCAGTCCGCTCACCCGCAAGGTGGTGGACCTGATCTGCGCGGACCCGGCGCACCCGCACACCGTGCAGACTCTCGCCGCGCACGCCCAGGTCAGCGTGCGGCACCTGACCCGGCTGTTCCGCACTGAATTGGAGAGTTCGCCGGCCGAGTACGTCGCGTTCATCCGATTCGGCCTGGCCAGGGACAAGCTGCACGCCGGATACACGGTGACCGAGGCCGCGATGGCCGCCGGATACGGCAGCAGTGAGGCGCTGCGCCGGGCATTTGTTGCGCGCCTGGGTATTTCGCCTCGGAAGTATCAGGAGAGATTCCGCTCCACCGGCGTGACGGCGGCCACTTTCGCGGAGCACACGACGGCGGCCGTGTCCTGATCAGGGGCTTTTGTGGCCTGCGAAGGGGGGCGCGCGCAGGGTGCGGTCCCGAACACTGACAGGCATGTCCACCACCATCGTTCTGATCCACGGCGCCTTCGCCGACGCGGCGAGTTGGGCGCCGGTCACCGAAATGCTGCTCGGACAAGGCCATCGGGTGCTCGCACCGCCGGTCTTCAACCGCAGCCTGGCCGCCGATGCCGCCTACATCAAGTCCTTCGTCGAGCAGATCGAAGGGCCGGTACTGCTCGTCGGGCATTCTTACGGAGGCGCGGTGATCACGGTCGCCGGTGTCGCCGACAACGTCGTCGGGCTCGTCTACGTGTCCGGTTACGCACTCGCGGAAGGCGAGAGCTTGGGCCGATTGCAGGGCGGTTTCCCCGATTCCGAGCTGGCGGCCAACCTCGTCTATGCGCCGTATCCGACCGATGGCGACGAAACGGGCACCGACGTCTCGGTGGCTATCGACGCCTTTCCCGCCGTGTTCGCGGCCGGTCTCGACGCCGAAAAGGCTCGGGTGCTGGCGGTTTCGCAACGGCCGCTGTCGGCGGCCGCGTTCGGCGAAGCAGCGTCGGCGGCCGCTTGGCGAACCAAGCCGGGTTGGGGCATCGTCTCCGCCGCCGACCGCACCATCAATCCGGACGTCGAACGTTTCGGCTATCAGCGCGCCGGACTCCGCAAGGTGGTCGAGCTCGACGCTCCGCACCTGGTCATGCAGACGCACCCCGCCGAGGTGACCGCGGTCATCACCGGCGCACTCGCCGAACTGTCCTGAATCGCAACAACTCTCCATGAGAAAGGTACGAAAATGACTGGGAACCCGTTGGGTATCTCGCTCGAACAGGCCGCGCAGGAGTTCGTGGACGCGACCTCGCAGCCACCGTTCCTCTACCAGCTGGCGCCTGAAGAAGGTCGCAAGGCGGTGGACGGCGTGCAGGACAGCCCGATCTTCAAGCCCGAGATCGATGAGGAGTGGATCACCGTCGAGGGTGGGCCCACCGGCTCGGTGCGGGTCCGGATCGTCAAGCCGCAGGGCGTGACCGATCCGCTGCCGGTCATCATCTACACCCACGGCGCCGGTTGGGTTTTCGGTGACGCGCACACGCACGATCGGCTGGTTCGCGACCTCGCCGTCGGCGTGCACGCGGCGGTGGTCTTCCCCGAGTACGACCGCTCGCCCGAGGTGCGCTACCCGGTCGCGAACGAACAGTCCTACCGAGTTGCCCAGTGGGTCAGCACAAATGGTGCGGAGAAGGGCCTCGACTCGTCACGGATCGCGATCGCGGGCGATTCGGTCGGCGGCAACATGGCCATCGCGCTGACACTGATGGCGAAGGAGCGCGGCGATGTGTCGTTCCTGCAGCAGGTGCTGTTCTACCCGGTGACCGACGCCAACTTCGACACCGGTTCGTACCAGCAGTTCGCCGAAGGCTACTTCCTCACCCGTGACGGCATGAAGTGGTTCTGGGACCAGTACACGACCGACGAGACGGACCGCGCGCAGATCACGGCGTCGCCGTTGCGTGCGAGCACCGCGCAATTGTCCGGTCTGCCACCGGCTTTAGTGATCACCGGTGAGGCCGACGTGCTGCGTGACGAAGGCGAGGCCTTCGCGGGCAAGCTGCGCGAGGCGGGCGTGCCGGTCACGCAGGTGCGTTACGGCGGGATCATCCACGACTTCGTCATGGTGAATTCGATGCACGACACGCACGCGGCGAAAGCTGCTGTCGCACAGGCTGTTGCGGCGTTGAAGACCGCACTCTACTAACCCTGAAAGGGACTATATCGTGACCGACAACCCCACCATCGTGCTCGTCCACGGTGCGTTCGCCGATTCCTCCAGCTGGCACGGCGTGCTCGAAAGCCTGCGTGGACGGGGCTATTCCGTGCTCGCCGCAGCCAACCCGCTGCGCGGTCTCGCCACCGACGCCGCCTACGTGGCCTCGGTACTACGGACCGTTGAGGGACCGATCGTTCTGGTCGGCCACTCGTATGGCGGTAGCGTCATTACCGTTGCGGCCGAGGGTAACCCCAACGTCACCGCGCTCGTCTACATCGCAGCGTTCCTACCCGACGAGGGCGAGAGCGCGCTGGAACTCACCGGAAAGTTCCCCGGCTCCACCCTGCCGCCGACCACCCGCGAAGCGATCTACCCCCTCACCGACGGCAGTTCCGCCACCGAGCTCTACATCCGACAGGACGAGTTCCCACAGCAGTTCGCCGCCGACGTGCCGGCGGCGACCGCTCAACAGATGGCCGTCACCCAACGGCCGGTGGCGGTCGCGGCATTGCAGGAGCCCGCTGCTGTGGCGGCGTGGAAATCGATCCCGTCGTTCGCGCTGCTGACCACCGAGGACAAGAACATTCCGCTCGAAGTACAGCGGTTCATGGTGGAGCGTGCTGGTGCTACGGCTGTCGAAACCGCGGCGTCGCATGCGGTTTCGGTGTCACGGCCGGATGTGGTGAGTGAACTGATCATTGCTGCGGTGCAGAAGTAGTCGTGGTGGCTCGTCGGTGCCGGCGAGCCACACCGGCTTTCTGGACCGACGCCATTATCGCCTGGTAGACGACACGATCTCGCCCACTATCGAACGATTCTTGCCTACTTGACGTTCGCGCATTGCCCCCTCCCTTTACTGCCCGAAAAGATCTCCCTGGCACCGCCGTCTATTCATACACGGCAACCGCACCGTCGCCCGGATCGCGCGGCGACCGACACCAGGAGGAACCATGACCGCCGCCACCCACCCGGCCCGCACCGCCAGCAAGGCTTTACACGCGGCGGTCCAGGCGCGAGACAAGGAAGCCTGGCTGAACCTGTTCGCCGCGGACGCCCTGGTCGAAGACCCAGTCGGCCCTTCCCATTTCGACGCCGAAGGTAAAGGCCACCGCGGCCTCGACGCCATCTCGGCGTTCTGGGACAACGCCATCGCCCCCAACGACTCGATCGAGTTCCTGTTCGACGACTCCTTCGCCTGCGGAACCGAAGTCGCCTACACGGGCAAAGTCCGCAGCCAGAACAACGGCCAGGTACTCGAAGCCGAAGGTGTCTTCCTCTACAAGGTCGATGAGACCGGCAAGATCGTCGCTGTGCGCGCCTTCTGGGAGGGTGAGCGCACCATGCAGACGATGCGACCTGTCTGAAGCGACCAACCCTGTCACCGCCACACCCGATCCGTAAGGCGGAAGGGCAGATCGGGTTCGGTTCCGCAACCCCGGGTTACGAAGAACTCGCAGCAGGTATCGAGTACGCGCGGGCGTCGAACCTTCGGCCGGTGAGGTCGGTTGTCAGCGGGCCACGTCGAGGGGTTCCGTCCAGGTCATAGAACATTGCGCTGGCCGAGCCGTGGAACTCGTTGTCGTGCAGCGTGAACTCGAACTGGACGACTCCGCGGCAGATCGAGTCGGGAGCGGTGCGGTCGACGGTGAATTCGAGGAATGCTCCGGACACCGTCGAGCCGTTCGCGTGCCAGGTGCCCATGCCGTTGCTGTCGCTGGTGACGCGGTTGCCGTGATCCGGATTCGACTGCAGCATGGTGCCGTCGGCGTGGAACACCATGACGTGGTACGCAAATGGTGCGCTGTCGGCCCGCACCTCCCAGACGCCGACGATATTCATCGCGTCGCGCACAGTTCGGCGAGTATCCGCACACCGCGGTCGATCTGCGCGCTGGGCACGTTCGCGAAGCTGAGGCGGATTCCGTTGCGGGGCGGATTATCTGCGGCATAGAACACGCTGCCGGGCAGGAGTGCGATGCCTGCGTCCAACGCCGGGTGAATCAGCCTGTCGGCGTCGAAAGATGGTGGCCCTTCGACCCAAACGAACATGCCGCCTTCCGGCTCGGTCCACGAGAATCCTCGAGGCATGTACCGGTGTAGCGCAGCGGTGAGCGTGGCCAGCTTCGCTCCGTAATCATCGATGGCTCGGGCCACGTGTGCGGCACCTTCCGCGCTGCGCAGGAAGGCCGCGGCAATCGCCTGGTTGAAGGTGGAGGTCTGCATATCGATGCCCTGCTTCAACGCGAGTACAGGTTCCAACAGGCGCTCCGGTAGCACCGCGATTCCGATGCGCAGGGCGGGCGCAACAGTTTTCGACAGCGAGGTGACGTAGGCGGTGTTGTCCGGCGCGAAGGACCAGAAGGCGGGCTCCGGCGCACCCCGATACCTGAGGTCGACATAGACGTCGTCCTCCACCACCGTCACGCCATGTCGCACAACGACTTCGGCGATCTGCCGACGGCGAGTGGCGGGCATGGTTCGTCCGGTCGGGTTCTGGAATGTCGGCAGCAGATAGACCATCGCCACCGCCTGACGGGTCAGTGCGGCATCCAGTGCCGCGGGCACGATACCGTCCGCGTCCGACTCGACTCCGATGACGACGGCCCCGTGACTACGGAATACCTTCACCGCAGGCCCATAAGTCGGTGTCTCCACCAGCACCACCGACCCCGGGCCGAGTAGCGCCATGCACGTGCTGTGCAGGGCTCCGGAGCCGCCCGTCGCGATATGAGTCAGCTCCCCGGCTTCGGTGATCTGCCGTTCCTCCAGGAGTACCTGCGCCTGGTCCAGCAGCGGCGGAAATCCGCGGGTCGTCCCGTATTGCAGAACCGAGCCCCCGTATTCGGCGACGACATCGGCGGCCAGCCCGGCCACCAAATCGCCCGGCAGCAAAGCGGGATCCGGCGCGCCGACCGCGAACGAGATCAGCTCCGGCCGTCGGGCCAGCGCCGTGAACATATCGTCGATCGGCCCGCTGCGCACTGCCGCGCGGGAACTGACGGCAGTCACAGACCCGCGCCCACCATCGAAAGCTCACGACGCAACCGTGCGACGACCTCCGCGACAGCGCCGTCGTGCTCCGGTGTGAGCACCACGTCGTCGTTGAACATCGGATCGGTGCGCATCTCCACAGCAACCAATTCATCGGTCTCACTGAGGTTCACCGCCACATGCACCACCCCCTCGGGGATGTACACAAAATCCCCTGGTCCATGCACGTAAGGCGTCAACTCCGCACCGATCAGCGTCACCGCACGACCCTGCAGACAGAGAACGATGATCTCGCTACGCGCATGATAGTGCGCCCGCGACACCTTCCCCGGCGCCATATTCACCATACCGGCCGAAATCCCCCGGCTCCCAGACGTTTCCCGCGTGATGCAGGGAACGAGATGCTGGGCCTGCCGCCCGATCTGCTTCGCGGCTTCAGCAGCGGCGACGACACGTACGGCCTTGTGGGGGTTCATCATCAGCTATCCCATACTGTTCGGTCGGATGTAGCTGAACTTAAGGGGTTCTGAGCGATGCGGCTCGCTCACCGAAGGTGAGTTCACGAAGAGTTCGCCGGGGTATGTCCGGGCGTCGATCCGCCGTCACCAGGCAAGTCCGTGGCGAACCGGTGCAAGGTTCACTTATCCAGGTCGCCGGACAAGGGCGGGGCTGCCTGCGCTACGCGACGAACAAGAACACGGCGCTCACCACTCAGGGCTGAACAACCTCGTATGAGGTGCTTCGCCCGCCGGAGTCCGACCGTCGTAGTACGCCGAGCTCGACCAGCTCATTGATGTCCCGAAGCGCCGAGTCTTGCGAGCACTTCGTGATGATCGACCATTTGCGGGTGGTGAGTTTGCCCTGGAAGCCATCCATGAGACGGTTTAGCATCGCGATCTGGCGGGCGTTCATGGGGGCCTGCCGCCAGGTGCGCCAGAACCGGGTCTTCGTTAGAACCGTGTCGACGGCCTCGTCAGCGTGCGCAATCGAGCGTTGCAATGCGGCAAGGAACCACAGGAGCCATTCGGTGACATCGAGTGTGCCCTTCTGTGTTCGTTCCAGAATTGTGTAGTAGGCGTTGCGATCACGCTGTATTTGCGCCGAAAGGCTGTAGAAGCGAAGAGAACTGCGATCGGCACGCGCCAACCACAGGTCGCCGAGCGCGCGCGCAATGCGTCCGTTGCCGTCATCGAAGGGGTGCACGGTCACAAACCACAGATGCGCTAGACCAGCTTTCACGATCGGTGACTCGGTCGCGTCACGATTGAACCAGTCCAGGAACCGCCGCATCTCGGTGTCCAGTCGCGTAGCCGGCGGCGCTTCGAAATGCACGCGCTGTCTGCCATAGCTTCCGGAAACGACCTCCATCGGACCGGTGGCGTCGGTACGCCACCCACCGACGCGAACGCGTGAGATACCGGAATGCCCAGTAGGAAAAAGTCCAGCATGCCAGCCGAAGAGCCGCTCAGGGGTCACTGCCTGGTCATGATGCACGGTCGCGTCGAGCACCATTTGAACCACGCCGTCGACGTTCCGGTCGGTCGGAGCGGCTGCGCCGATGTCCACACCCAGGTGGCGTGCGATGGACGAACGCACCGATGCGGCGTTCAGCAGTTCGCCTTCGATTTCACTGGTTTTGACCACATCCTCAGTGAGTGTCGCAAGACCGGCCTGCTCCCGCACCGCCTGTTCGGTGTCCGCGAGCCGACCGAGCAGGTGGCCCTGCCGTTGCGCAACCTCAGCCAGAGGTCCAGTCAGCCGTTCAGCGTCGTACCGCAAGTCAGGCCAGTCCGGGTCCTCCCAGATGTAGGTGCGGTTCCCGTAGGCCATACGGCGATTGTACTCCTATTCACCGCATAATATGCGGCGAATAGGAGGGCAATCGCCGCACGCTGAGGCCCAGATGAGGTGTCTTCCATACCAGCGAGCGTCTATCGATTCGATCGGACGTCGCGGCAGGTCACAGACGTCGCCGGGGATCGGGTGCGCCGCGCTACTCTCCGGCACCGTGCGTCTCACACGCACCGCTACGACCCGTAGCCTTACGGGTGGGTGGGTTGCCTTCCGCTTTAACCGCTCTAGGAAGATGCCGGCTGTGGATGCCCGCAGCGAACAGCGGCTCACGGCTGAGGAGTTCCTGGCTGCGGACCCCGGAGACCTCGCCGCGCGGTTCGGCGGGCCATTCGAGCTGGTGGATGGTCTCGTAGTGCGCTGCCAGGCGCAGAGTCGAGCTCACGACCGAGTGATCCACAGATTCCGCCGGGCGCTCGAGGACGCGCATACGCCGAACGATCCGTGCCTCGATACCGAGTCGGACACTCCTGTTCGTTTCCCGACGCGGACAGCGCAAGCGTGGAGCGGCGAGCGAACTTCCGGTTCCCCGACCTCATGGTCATCGACTATGGCCGCTGGGATGCGACGACGGTGCTGCCGCATATCCGCATGGTGGTGGAAGTGGTCTCTCCCGACAGCATCAGCGATGATACCGAATACAAGCGGAAACTTTACGCCCGCACAGGGATTCCCATGTATCTCGTCGTTCATTTCGCTGATGACTGGGAAACCGTCGAGCGTATCGACGAGTTCCGTCTCGACTGGTCAAACAAACGGTACGCGCTGCACCGTGAGCATTCGGACGAACTCGTCCTGGAGGAACCGATCAAGATGGAGTTGTCGTTCACCGACCTCGATGGTGTGCCCCGCGAGAAGTAATCGCGCTGCTCGAGGACCCGAGCGGCGGATCTCGACCAGTAAAGTCGCGATGACACGCAAGGGCCCGCTGCTGGCGGCGACAGATGACATAGTGCCCGTTGACGGACACCGAGACAGCACGTCCACGGCAGGGGCTCGTGGTTGGGCTTCGACCCGGTGCGAATTCCGAATGCCATTACGCGGTCTCGACGATCCGAATCGCGGAACATGTGGACGTGGACATGGACATGGACATGGACATGGACATGGACGTGGACATGGACATGGACGTGGACATGGACATGGACATGGAAGCTTCTATCAAGTGGACTCTTGATTGGATCAAGGAACACGGCTACAACCCGTTCGTCGATGACGCCATGGAGTTGATCCATATGGTTCGCCTTGGCACAGCGAGCGTGGCCGAGTTACATACGCGAGCCCGTGAGCTCACGATCGAATGCGAGCTTCGGTGCGTCGTATACGAGCTTACGGACGAGGCAGACGCATTGATAGAGAATGCATTCGACGACTCAGAATAGCCTCCTTGATCTGGGCAGCCCGCTCGGGATCCGCGGACATGCTCGCTTTGGCCTTCATTACGTAATGGCCCGTCCCTGCTGGCCCTGGTCGAGGACTGGAAGGGACCTGAGTGACATAGCAGGGCGCAAATGGCATTCCGCGGAGGAGATCGTGCGGAAGCTGCGCCGCGCCGATGAGCTGATCGCGGCGGGCAAGACCGGAGAGGATCGTAAACCTGAAAGCCTAGGGCGCGGCCCTTGTTGAAGCGCGTGGGGAGAGTGGTCGCGGACGGGCTTTTAGATGGGTCGACTCCCAGGAGGCGTACCGTGGCGTGGCACCAGGTCTGGCGCACGGGCGGGCTGCAAGTTAGGCGACTTGGATCGCAGACGACTCAAGCCGTCGCGCGAGATCCGTTGCTCGCGGACTGCGCAGAAACCAAAAAGCCCGGCCGAGGCCGGGCTTTCGGGTGGACCTGACGGACCAGCATACGAACCGGGCGGTGCTGGTCGACGGGCCGGACATCCCGATCCGCGCGGTTGGCACCCGGCCGCGCTCGGTTGGCGGTCTACGATGATCGCGGCCGCGCGACATGCCCGACCGCAACGAATCCGCTGCGGATCAAACCGCCCACTCAACGACAACGCTCCCGCGAAGCGGCTTCTCCGAAGTCGGCAACGCGAGCATGACTGTAGCGACAGATCGCGCACACATTCCGCGGCAGATCGCGCAGAGAACATGCTCACTCAGCCGTGCATGAAGTTCTGACAACCTGCTGACTGGTTCGGCTTGCGTCATGGCGCTTCGGAGCGTTCGGAATGTGCTGCTTCGCAGTACATCCCGTTATGCCGACAACCGGGCACGATGACAAGAGACTGCTCTACAGCCTAATTGTTCTCACCGGACCGGGTTGCCACCACCAAGAACGCCCTGTCGGTGGAGAACTCGACCTGCGCGGTCAGAAATCGTCTCCAGAGGCCATATTTCGACGTGAAGGTGGATTTGTGACCGATCAGGCCAACCGCCAGAGGTCGCCGCTCATCGGACCGTCGAGGCAATCTCCGCCACCTGCCTGGCACTGCTGCCGCCGACCCACTCTGTCACTGGTTGGAAAAGAGCTTCGGAACTGGAAGGAGAGGCGGTAGACGACATTCCCGACGAAGGCGTACCGGGCAGAATTGTCACGGCTCATTCCTTCTGTATTGAGATCCGGTGCACTCGATCAGCACGGCCTCGCAGGTTTCGGACCAGCAGCATTGGCCGCACATTCAACTGGCTCTAACCGCGCGTTCACATTCTGCGAGCGTTGTTGCGCGCAGCGTTCAACTGCTGCATCAGGGTGGCGCTTCCGGTAGGACGGTCTGGATGTAGGAATTTCGTCAGGGTTTTGAACGCCGCCTCGGCGGGCTCCGCACCGACAGTGGTGAACAGCAGCTCCGCCCAGTTGCCCGACGCAGCTGTGTGGCGGTCACGATCTGCGGCCGCTCGAAGGCGTTCTACTTCATCTCGTAGTTCCACTACTTCTTCGTGCAGACGCTTAGCTGCGGATTCCATCGCCTCGAATTTCCGCTTCCAATGGTCGGCGCTGTGATGATTTGTGCTTTCAGCCTTTTCCTCGCGAGGCTGGTTGAGCACGGTGACCGTCGCGCCGAGGCTTTCGAATGCGGCGCGAAGACGCGTGATGTCATCGGCATCGAAACGCCATTCGACGCTGGCCGAGATCCACCGGCGTTTGTCTGCTGGAACAATCGACTTGAACGCTTCGAGCAGCAAGGGATCCTTGTGGCTGAAGGTTAGCGCCCAGTACGGGATCCGCGAGGTGAGGGTAACTGCCGCTCTCAACGATCGTCACCCGCTTGCGGCAGCCAGCGGCTCAGCTGATCGAGCGGGATATCGGCAGCGACATGCCAGAGCTTCAGCGTGGGGTTCCAATGCGCTTTCACAGCGCGCTTTGCCTCGTCCTTCTCCTCGCGCGGGACGTTCAAATATCGACGGCCGTCCCGAACGTCACCCACTTTGATCTCGCCGTTTGTGGCTCCGCCTGTGGCCGTTCGACCGTAAGGTGGCCGGGCGGGACGTTCCATCTTGGCTTGGTCCACGATCCGCTTGACGCGCTCGCACGAGGTCGGGTCGGTGATGCGCATCATGAGGTCGGTGGGTCCGATGTTGGCGAGCAGGTTCAATGACCCGTGCCAGAGCACGGAATCGTCGACAATCATGACCTTTTCGTGCATCCGCTCACGGTAGTTGATTTGACATCCGCCGGTCCGGAGCTTTTCGACCAGTGCGACTTCTCTGGAATCGGGTTCGGGCGGCCGGGTGTGGACAACAACGCGAATTCCTCGGGAAATGGGATCCGACAGGGTCCTCAACCACCGCGCCACCGGACCTCGGTTCAGGAAGGCACAGTAGATGTCGATGCTTCGGCGGGCCTCGGCAATATCCCATTCCACGGCGCGGTGCACTTCGTCGGCAGGGAAGAACGCTGGCCGGGCCAACTGCTCCTGGTCCATGGCAGCCAAGTCGGAAGCGGCGCGTATCGGAATCAGCTCATCGATGGACAAGCGCTGGGCGTGCTGTTCGAGATGATCGAGCATCCGAATGACAGGGCCCTGCCTCAACTTCGCGCGCAGGAAGGCCACGTTCGCGACGACCGCCAATTGGTCTTGTGCCCGGCTCAATGCCACGTTGAGCAGTCGGCATGTTGACGAGTCGAGATTCACACCCTCGTAGAAATTGCCCAGCTTTTCACCGGCACCGGCGACTGTATCGATCACCACCAAGGGGCGCTGGCTGCCTTGAAACCGGTGCACTGTGTCCACCCGCGCGTCATAGCTCTCGCCGAAACGATATTTCAAACTTGCTGCGAGGGTTCGCTTCTGGTTGTTGTACGGGACGATGACCGCTAGAAGGTCGGTCGGTCGGTGGCCGTCGGCTGAGTCGGTCGCCTTCCGTGCGGGCAGCACTGTGTCGTACTGAAGGCCGCGGATGAATTCGTGGATCGCCGCCTCATGCACCGGATTGCTGAGGTGCGCCTGATTCCCGCCGCTTTCGATGGTTCGGTGCGACGTATCAATCAGGACCAGCGGTAGCTCCAGCAGTGGAGACGCCGCCAGGCTGCTGACATTCGAGCGCCCAGTGGACAAGGGCGCGTCCTCATATGCGACCCTGTTGACGACCGCGCAGATCGCGGGTCGCATTCGATACTGCTCGTTGAGGGCGATCATCCGAGGATCGTCGATACGAACGGATCCGTGAGTAGTCACCAGGCCCGCGGCCCGGAATGTGTCCCGGTCCATCCAGATTCGAGAGTGTTCTCGGTCCTCGGCGGGGGCATTCCGGTTCGATGACCCACGGGTGACGGCCGGTAGTTGCCGGAAATCGCCCGCCACGACGACACGTTTCCGGGCCAGACCGGCGGCCAGCCAGGCCGACGGCAGATCGACCATGCCAGCCTCATCGATGACCACGACATCGATCGAGTCCATCAACGTCCGGGACTGGACCGCCTTGGCGACTGTCGTTCCCATGACACGGCACTGACTCCTGACGTAATCGGCAAGCTTTTGGCGCTGCTCCTGGAGTTGTCCGTGATGCTCTCGTATGCGGTCGCGCAGGGGGCGTAACTGGTCGGCGGGACTTTTGCCGATCAGCGCCGCGCTCGCTCGCTCGAGGCGGCCGGCGACGGCCGCAGAGTCAGCGAGGAGGCCAGGTTTCGGCGCCTTGGCCGCTGCTCGCTGCTGACGGACGCCCTCGGCATCTTGTTCCACCCTGAACTTTCGTCTGCGGAGGTCGTCGAGCTTGACTTGTTTGCGCTGCGCGAAAAGCCCTGAGGGCGAGCCGATTTCGTCGATCTGCTGACGCAGTTGGGCAACCGATTTGGTGGCGGCTTCGAGTTCGGTATCGAAAGCGACGACCTGACGATTGATTTCGCTCAGTTGAGCACCGATTCGCGACAGCTCCGCGGACAACTCTGAGGCTTCGTCGCACTGGCGAATATCGGATTCCACCGCGTGCAGTTGGGCCTTCGCCTGCACGATCTGCTCGTCGAGGTTGCTCGCGGCCCGGTCTGCGATCCGCTCCGCAACGATGCGATCTCCGTAGCGGCGGTCCAGTGCGGGAGCAGCGATGGCACCCTTCCGCTGGACAAGACCGTCTTCGAATTGTTCTTCACCGCAGAGCAAGTCACAAATGCGCTCCAAAGCCTGATCAACGGCGATATGGGTCGGTGCGACGAACAGGGTGCGCAATCCCTGTCGATAGCAGCCTTCCACTATTGAGGCGACAACATCGGTCTTCCCTGTGCCGGGCGGCCCCCAGATGAAGGTAACCTCGCTGGCGAGCGCATGCTCGATAGCACTGCGCTGGCGGGCGTTCAACTGCCGTCCGTGGTAGCCGTTGACGAAACGGCCAGGGTCTGTACACAACGCGATCTGTGGACGCCCGAGACCGAACAGCCATCCAGCGCTCGAGGTAGAGAAGGAACCGTTGTTTTCCGCAGCATGTCGCAGGCGCTCCATGAGAACCTCGTGCCCAGTTGTCTCATCCGGGATGATGGTTGCAGTGGGAACCTTCTGTCCCAGAGGGGCATCGGTCGTGACCCGGATGTGGCGGCCATCCGGCGCGCGGGACACGGTGGCCCGCGTCCACTTGCCGGATCGACCCGCCCGGATCAGCAGGTTGCCAGCGGACAGGGCATCATTCCACTTGGCAGCGGAGAATACATATTCGTCCGGGCCGACTCGACTGCCATCCCGCAACGTAACCTTCTCCGCAGACGACGAACCATCGTCAAGAATCGCCGCGATCTCGACCTTGGTCGCGCGGAGCAACTCCTCAGCTGGAAAGGGCAGCGCCCCCGTACCCGTCATCGATTCCTCTCCTGTCGACGCTGGTCGTCAAGGCCTACACTTGGACGCCCCGTCCGGATGTTACACGCGCACGATCGAGCAATCGCTTCCAATTAGGTTGCAGCGCTGAGGAACTGAGGGGGTTTCCCATTCTGAGGACAGTAATGTGGGGACTCTGCCGCAAACCTCCCCTTCTCCCGATCGCGATGATACCAACACGGCAATGCGCCAATGTCTTTTGGACATCATTGGCCGGTCGCGATGCCCAGATACGCCCAGATGGGTACTGCTGCCGGTAACAGGATAGAGACACGGTGCGGTTCTTCCTCGAAAACGACACCAGCACAGCGACCCTCGGCACCCTTACCGCCAAACTCGCCGACTACCAAGACTTCCCCACCGACCGCCTCGGAATCTGCTCTTCTCCGTGCAGTCGCCCCAACGCGAGACCGGGTTACAGACCGCGATGGCCAGTGCGCTAGCCGGCACCGATCCTGGCATGTCGTCGCACCACCTCCCGCGACTTCACTGACCGCCATGACCCGGCAGCGGCAGTCCCGGGGACCGTGTACGCCGCACAACGGCGGCACCGTCACCAAACGGCTCCGGCTCGCCGAGCTTCCCGAACGCGGGCCGAGAGTCACACGCAGCCCCAACGCCAGCCAGCCCTTCAACGAGGCCGCTTTCGACCGCGCCGACCCGCAGGGCCGCAACCTTTTCGTCACGACCAACCACGTCACGGAGGTGATCGAGTCGGGAAGCGTGATGCCCTGGACTCGGTGGGTGATTGTTCGAATCTCCGTTCGGCAACACCGCGATGTGAGCTGTCGTCGATCATGTCGTCAACTGGACAAGTAAGACATCCGAGGACGACAAAAGCCAGGTTCGAAACGTACTCGGACCTGGCCTTTGTTTGAGTGGACCTGACGGACCAGCCGCGCGGTGCTGGTAGACAGGCCGGACATCATGATCCGCGCCGTAAAACCCGGCAACCGGTTGGTGGTGATGCTCGATGAACGGCACGACAAGACGAAAGATCCGCAGATCCTTCCGTGCTCGCCCACCAGACCAACTCCTGTCACCCTTGCTCCCTGGACCAGCCCCTGTCTACCAACGGGTTACGAAACGAACTTGTCGGAATGCCGCTTTGTTGAAGGCTTGTCGGTGGGCCATGCCATATTTGGAGCTCTCAACGATCCCTGTGGAGTTGTACATGCCTGTGGTGAGCGCAGAAGAAGCTGAAGCCGAGATGCGGGAGGCGGGGTTCATACCGATGGATCCCTACCCCGGACGCACTTCAGCGTCATGGCGGTGTCGTTGCGAGAAGTGTGAGAGCGAGGTCAAACCCCGGTTGTCGAATATTCGCAAAGGCGGTGGATGTCGAGAATGTAGCTATGCGGCGAGGGCTGAGGCACGACGTATCCCGAAAGAGCAGGCAAAATCGATAATGCTGAAGGCAGGTTTCGAACCGCTGGTTCCTTATCCCGGCGCACAGGAGCCGTGGCCTTCAATCTGCACGACTTGCGGCTGTAAGCCGTCGCCCAGACTTGCTGATGTACGCAAAGGCAGCGGTTGTAAGTACTGCGGCCGCGTTGCCCAAATTGACAATGCCACGGCAGTAGCGCAGATGAGGCGTGCTGGCCTTGAGCCACTTGAACCTTATGAAAGTTCTCACAGACCTTGGCGGTGTCGGTGTATGACCTGCGGGAACGAGGTGACTCCTACCCGGGTTGCGGCTAACGAGGGAGGTGGTTGTAGATACTGCGCTGGGAATGCTCCGATTGATCCAGAATTTGCTGCCGCAGCAATGCGCGAAGCAGGATTTGAGCCATTGGAGCAGTATCAAGGAACAAATACGCCCTGGCGGTGTCGCTGCTTAAGATGCGATAACGTTGTCACTCCTACTCGTAAATCGGTACTCAGAGGGCGCGGCTGCGTCTACTGCGGTGGGAAGATGAAGGTTGATGACGCGGTTGCCGTCGCTCGTATGAGAGAAGCCAACCTGGAGCCACTTGAGCCGTATCCCGGTAGCGACAAACGATGGCGGTGTCGGTGTATGGCCTGCGGGAACGACGTTACCGCCTGGAGGCATCAGATCCTGCGGGGGCGGGGAGGCTGTATCCACTGCTCAGGAAAAGCCAAATTAGACCGTGATTTTGCGGTTGAGATTATGCGTAACGCGGGTCTTGAGCCGCTTGAGTCATATCCCAATAGGTATACCCCTTGGCTTTGCATGTGCCTGAAGTGTGAACATACAGTGTCCCCCAGACTCGATGGCATTCTCAGCGGCCAGGGTGGCTGTCGTTATTGTGCACCTATCGGATTCGACTACGCGTCAACGGCCTTGCTATACCTAGTGACGCATGAAGGCTGGGGCGCGCACAAGATTGGAATAACGAGCACAAACTCCAGTTCCGACCGCCTTTCTGTGCATAGAAAGTACGGATGGAAGTTGTATCGATCTAGATTATTTAATCTGGGGGCAGATGCCTACGCGGTAGAACAGGCGGTTATTAAACGCATAAGGGGAGAATTTGATCTCGCCCAGTACTTATCTGCCGAGGAAATGCCGCAAGGTGGCGCTACCGAAACGGTGAACTCAAACGAGATATCACTACCTGAGGTGTGGCGGCTTGTTGGGGATGAGATTGCAAAAATGGAAATGGCACCAAAATTCTGAGGTAATGAGTAATTTCTTTGCTGCTGTTATTTCAGCCAACAAACCGAAGAGGTAAACGCTCACTTTCACCGACCTGCGGTGTTATTCCTTGACGCGCTGCTGATCCTGACTCCTGCCCATCGCATACTGTTACGGAGTCGGCATGGAACGCAACTCCTCGTGATAGTCCCGGACAAGGCCAATCACTCGCCACCACTCATCGACCAATGCAGTGGCGGAGCTGTTTGCCCAATCGGCACATCCAGCCGACAGGCACATATTCGGATACCACGGAGAGACGGGCTCTCGAAAGATCGCATTGAGGGGGAAAAGCCCGTCGAGCTTCCGTTCGAGGACGTGCTCGTCGTCGTCCATCTGCCATTCGGGCTTGAAGTGGACGAGCGCATTCCGGAGGTCGATCAGCTTCGACGCAGCTTGATATGGATTAGCGCCCTTGGCCAGCGGTGGCTTCCGACTGGCAGTCAACGCAACCTGGTATTTCTCGAGTATCCCAGCTCGCTCCAATCGAGCTGGCGGCATCCAAAGCTCACGAATCAGCAATGCGGCGTCCTCAGCAATGCCGACGCATCTCGAATTGAGTGCACCCGGCTTGGACTCGGCGATATCTTGGAGTACCTCGTTTACCGATGCCTCCATGAAGGCAACCGCAAGGAGGACCGCATTCGTCACTACGGCACCCAGTTCGATACTAGGTCTGTGCGTGCCAGCAAGGTCGGCTTCGATCTCTCGGCTTTCGCGCGCCGCACGGCGTGCCGCCCACAAGAGTTGAGTCGCACGATAATTTCGGACGCCTACACGCGCGGTCAGCGTCGCAGTCACGGTCGCATGCGCTGCGGCGGCGGGAACGGTCACGTCCTTGCGCTCTTCCATCTCAGGAGTGTGCAACATGAACCGGGGGAAACAGAAGCTTGTTGACGGCCCACACCCCGTACACCCGCTGTTGCGGCTACGAGAGGGAACGACGGATCTTGCTGGCCTACCAAACCCCGATCAGCCAGCCGCTCGAAGGGAGTGCCCCGGCACAACCCAGGTGGGGCAGTCACCACCATGCGAGCGCGGGCGGGCGGGGCTCTCTCTGACAACCGGCACTGTCTCTTTTCGGGGTGTTTATCGGCGTGGATTTCGGGGTGTTTATCGGGGTGGCGATCAAGACACCACGCCCCAATGACCATATAGACGCAGCTCAACACCATCTTTTCTGTCACCGAGCAGCCCAGGGTCTACCCCCTTTGGTAGCAATCACACATGTGGTGCAGGGCGGGGACCGCAGGTGCCGGAAGCGCCATTAGCGGCAACGCCCTGCTCTCTCGTGAATTCAGTCCGCAGGCTGTTGCACACGGATAGTCGAGAAGCGCCCTGAACCGGCCGCGTAGGCACAACCCGCCCGACTGACATCCGTTGTGACTGAACGTAACAGCGACACACTGCACGAGCGAAAGCACGCTCCGTAGCGACAACCTCCGACGGCGCGGCTCGGAAGTTACGGGAGCGTTCGCCGTGTCAAACTTCCAGTCCGAGTACCGATGCGAGGCGTTCGGCGTCGGTGCGGACCGTCGCGCCGCCGCCCTCGACGAGGTCGGGCACCGCGGAGCGCGCGAAGAGGGAGAACCCGAAGGTGTCCGGCGATTCCCGGTTCGCTTTCGACAGCAGGGTGACGGTGGCGAGTGGTTCGTCGTGCATGTGGTGTGCGCGTGCGGTTTCGGCGGTGTGGAAGCTGCGGCGGGTGGCTGAGGGCATCTTGTCCAGGTCGACTTTCGCGGCTTGTTGGATGGCGTAGCCGCTGTGCATGAGGTCGGCCTGGATGGTGATCATGTAGGCGTCGACCATGGCACGACCGAAGATCAGCCACGGGTGCACGTAGTCCTCGCCCAAAGCTCGCGCGGCCCGGTCGGCCTCGTCCCAATGGCGCAGGGAATCACCCTCGCGACCGATCTTGGCGTAGGACAGCGCCATTGCCAGGTGTAGCAGTCCCCACAGGGCGAGGTCCGGACCTGCCTTGTCGGGGCTCAGCAGCGCGCACATCTGGTTCGCGAGTTCGACGCGTGCTTCGTGTTCTTCGCCTGCGTCGCGGTAGACGTGGTTGACGTACCAGGCGGCAGCGGCCATCGCGTGCGGGTCGTCGGCGTCTGGGCGGCGGTCATGGCGCGGTCCCCGGACATCAGCACCAGCGCCGCGGGTGGTTGGAACGACAGATACAGCTGAGTGAGGTGGTAGACCTGCGCCAGCAGTGCCTGCACGCGGCGGCGGTCCTTACCGTCGTGCTGTCGGACCGCAACACGCGTATCGCACAACAGATTCGGCAGCAAGGTCGCCACAGCCGAGCGCTGGTGGGCCGCACCGTGCCACAGCACCCATGCCTGCTGAACACGCGCGGCAAGCGCCTCGGGTGATAGGTCGGCGTCGTCGGTGCTGGGCGTGATCGGATAGGAGGCGAGCGCCTCGGTGACCTTGGGTAGGGCGGGGTGGGTGGCCTTCGCGTAGACCGAGCGGGCCAGTGGTTGCTCGCCTGTCAGTTGGGTTAGATCGTTGAGGTCGAGGATCTCGGCCAGGCGGATGAGCATGGGCAGACGTGGCAGTTTCAGGCGGCCGGTCTCTAGGGATTTGACCCAGCTACCCGACCGGCCGGCGAGTTCGCCGAGCATGGGGCGCGTCATGCCTGCTTGCCGACGCAGGCGCATCAATCGGGCACCGAATTCGTTGTCTTGCACCATGACGCCATCTCCGCATGGACCGCAACGGCATAGGGGGACAATTTGTACCCCTGGTCAATTGGGGCACATGTCACGGTCGTGGGGCACCCGCCGCCGGACCAGTGATTCCCTGGTGCCGGGTGCACTCCAGAACCGTTCCAGGGAGCAGGAGCACACCCGACATGACGATCATCCTCGTCGCCACACTGATTTCGCTACTACTGTTCGTCACCGCGCTGCTCGGCCGTGTCGCTGACAGCCCACGGCATACGAGCCCGAGGCTCACCGTTGCCGACATCCAGGCCAGACTTGCCGCCGAGTCGCCACGCACCTACGTCCCGATCAGCCGGGGGTGGTGACCATGGGCCTGCTGCCCTCCGCCGTGGGTTTCCTGCGTAGCGATGTCTCGGGCCTGAACCAGCCACGAGACGAGCTGCGAATCCACGCCGCTGCCAGGAGAACTGGCTACGACCTCAGGAAAACGATCGTATTCAGCGAACACACGCAAGATCGGGTACACCGGCTGCGTGTGGCCATCGCACGCTTGGCCGTCAACGCCGTAATCGTGCCCAGCACTGAGCATTTCGACGACCACAAGATCCCCGAGGAACTGCTTGAGATCGCTACCGTGATCACCGCGTCACCCGGCAACACCTGGGTCCGAATCCCTCGCGTCACGAGCTAGGCACCGCGATGTCTCTCGAAGGCGTGACAGCACCCTTGAACGGGGACAGACCTGCCGGGTGGCTGCAATATCACGACGGGTCCTGGGCACCCGTCGGCCCCGATGGCAGGGTCGGCCCCGTGATCCACTTCCGACGACCTGCTCGCGGCCGCTCACGAAGATCTAGCCGCGCTCGAGGAAGCCGGACTGATTGTGGAGTTCATCGACGTCGAGCCGCTCGCGGTCATCGATTTCGAGTACCAGAATCCGCGTGGAGGCGCGGGAAGTAACCAACTCTCCTTGGACCACGGGCCAACGGACCACGCTCAGCGACGGGACCGAGATGGTCCGCCAAGGCCTTCGGTATCGGCTGAATAGGCGGCGGATATAGCGAAAAGTATCCCGACGATTGCCGTTTGGATTGGCGGGCACCCATGGACTGGCAGAGACACCCGTGTTTTTCGACATTGCGGGACAGAGTTTCTTCGCGCACCATGCCCGGGGCATCGCCGATGTCCGGGACTACGGCGATCGGGCGCTTTTCTCGCATCGCAATGCGCGCCCGTTCGGCGTCATATCTTCGACCACGCCCAGTCAGTCCTCGACGCGCGTGGGGAATCCCACGCCCACCGCGCCGCCAACTCCTCGGACTACCTGCTCACCGGACGCTTACGCTGCCCGCGCTGCCGGGCGCGCCATGATCGGCACCCGCGCCACCGGACGCTCCCGCACCTACCGCTACTACACCTGCTTCGACCGCGCCCGCTACGACGCAGATAAGTGCGATTTCACCCGCCTCGACGCCGACTCCGTCGACGCGGCGGTTCTCGAAGCACTGGGCAAGTTCTATCGCACCCGCCACGACCTGATCAGCCAAGCCATTCACGCTCAGCAGCGACATCACCACGACACCAGCAGCGATACCCGCGCCGAACTGGCCACCATCACCACCGAACTCGCCAAAGCCCAGCAAGCTACCGACCGCTACCTGAACGCCTTCGAAAACGGCACCCTCGCCCCTGAACTCCTCGCCGGACGGCTCAGCGAATTGCGCACCAAGACAACCCAGCTCGCCACCCGCCGCGACCAACTCACCGACACATTGGCCAACGAACCCACAGCCCCGGAACCCGCCACGCTGGACGGCATCGCCGACCACATAACGGAAATAATCGCCACCGGCACCCGCACCCAAGCCAAGGCACTGATCGAGGCCCTCGTCGCCCAGGTTGCCATTACCGGTCCCGATTGCTTGGTTCCCACCTTCCGCATCCCCCAACCCGGAAACGACATTGGGGTTGGTACCGCTTCTGCGGTACCAACCCCAATGGAATCGGTTCGTGCAATGACACGATGAGTGGAGCTAAGGGGAATCGAACCCCTGACCTTCTCGATGCGAACGAGACGCGCTACCAACTGCGCTATAGCCCCGTGCGGCTCCGGGGAACCGCGCTGTGCAACTGTAGCAAAGGATGCTGCGAGACTCCGAATCGGGGGGTTTAGCTGGGGTTATGGGGAGTTACGTGGGGTGTGGTTCGCTCGCCTTCGGCGTCGCAGGTCGCGATCACTCCCCTGCGGCCCGGCGCATGTCCCCGCTCGTCCGGTCCCGGAGCGCTCGTGCCGTCGCCGG
The DNA here is from genome assembly GCF_001613425.1 of Nocardia vulneris. Classification (GTDB taxonomy): domain Bacteria; phylum Actinomycetota; class Actinomycetes; order Mycobacteriales; family Mycobacteriaceae; genus Nocardia; species Nocardia vulneris. The sequence continues at coordinate 197,531 of NZ_BDCI01000022.1, forward strand.
GTCGAAGGGGTCGAGGTGGTCGAACATGGGGTCCTCGTCGTCTACCTCTAGTAGGGACGAGCGCCGGCGGAGGGCTCGGGCGGTGTCACGGTCCATGCTGCCGCGGGGGGTGGGGGCGTGGTGAGGGTGGTCGGGTTCGCCTAGTTGCTGGGCGCGACTGAGGCGGGCGGCGCGGCGGCGGCGGATGTCCTCTTCGATGCGGACTTGGCGGCGTAGGTAGGTGAGGTAGCCGACGAGGACCATGCAGGACAGGCCGCAGCCCCACCAGAAGAGGGGGTTGAGCGCTACGGCGAGGCCGCCGCAGAGCAGGGCGGTGAGGACGAGGCCGAGGACGGCGCGCTGCCGGAAGGTGTAGCGGGCGGCGCGGGCGATGGCGTCGGCTTCGGGGTCGTAGCCGCCGCGGCCGCGGCGGGTGGGGACGTAGTCGAAGTCGTCGTCGTAGTCGTCGCGGGCGGCGTCGTAATCATCGAGTTCGACGCGGGCGGGCACGGTGGAACGCGCGGGCGGGATCCGGGCGGCCGCCGGTTCGGGGCGGGTTTGCTCCGCCTGGTCGTCGTGCACGTCGTCATCATCGGCCGCGTCGCCGGGGTGTGCGTCGACTTCGGCTGCGACAGTGTCGGATTCGAGATCGTCGGCGGGGAAATCGGCGGAGTCGGAGTCGGAGTCCGCGTCCGCGCGCTCGGCATCGTCGGTGTCGGCGAGTTCGGCGTCGGCGAGTTCGGCGTCGGCGAGTTCGGCGTCGGCGAGTTCGGCGTCGGCGAGTTCGGCGTCGGCGAGTTCGGCGTCGGCGCGCTCGGGTTCGGGGTGGGATGCCGCTGATTCGGCGATCGCGGGCGGGTCACCTTCGGTGACGGGGTCGTCGGCCGGTGTTGTCATCCGGTCCTCCGCATCATCGCTGTGGGCATACTTTCTCTGTGTGCGGCGGGGCCGCCAGTTGGGATCGGTTTCGTGCCCGGCGGCCGGGCCACTCTTGGTGCGCCGCTTGGAATCTCCGCGGTGCAGCACTCGGGTGGCGAGCGCGGCGTCGGTGGTCCGGCGGATCCGCGGGTGCCGGTCGGCGAGGATCGGGAACAGGACGAAGACCCAGAGCACGACCAGCCCGATCCACAGAATCGAGTTCGGCATCGCGGTCAGCACCTCCGTCCCCGCCTGGATTCGGTCCATTCGGCCGGCGAGCGGTGCGCAGCACGCCCCGCGTACGTCCGGCCTCCGTCCGTCGCTACCGCACGGGCGCCGGTCGCCTCGCAGGCTCCCTGCCGGGGGCGCAAGACGCACCTCCGACGTCCGTAGGTTAATTCCGTGACACGTCGACATCCGGCAGGCGCGCCGTGCACATCCGCCACACCTGTCACAAAGTAACCATTTCTGCCGCGCGTCGAATGCTCCGGGAGTGTCCGGATAGTCAGAGCGGAGTAGCCCGGCCCTCCCGAATCAAACGGTCCACGACGGTGCCGGTCAGCTCCTCGACGGTGATCCCGACCAGCAGATGATCGCGCCAGGCGCCGTCCACATCGAGGTAGCGGCGCAACAGGCCTTCCTCACGGAAGCCGACATTGCGCAGCACGGCCTGGCTGGCCAGGTTCTCCGGGCGCACGGTGGCCTCGACTCGGTGCAGGCCGACCTCGCCGAAGCAGTGGTCGAGGCCGAGCGCGAGCGCGGCGGTGGCGACGCCCTTGCCGCCGAGATCCTTCGCGACCCAATAGCCGATCCAGCCTGAACGCAGCGCCCCGCGCACGATATTGCCGACGGTGAGCTGCCCGCTGAAATGGCCGTCGACCTCGATCACCAGCGGGATCATCGCGCCGCGCCGAGCCTCGGCCTTGAGGCTCGACCACAGCGACGGCCAGTTGGACGCGTGGTTGCGCGCCTCCCAGGCACCGCGCCCGGTGGGCTCCCACGGCTCCAGATGTTCCCTGTCCCGCAACCGGATTCGGCTCCAAGCGGCGGCGTCGCGCAGGCGCACCGGGCGCAAACTCACCTGTCCGGCCGGGACCCGGAGCGGACCGAGCCGCGCGGGCCAGCCCGGATGCTGGGTGACCCGGAATACGTTCATCGTCTCCACGTCTCAGCCGCGCTGTGCGAGGAAAGCGACCCTGACCTCGTCGCCGGTGCGGATCTCGGTGTCATCGGGATCGATCACGATCAAGCTGTTGGCCTCGGCCAGGGTGGCGAGCAGGTGCGAGGAGGCGCCGGCGCCGCCGCCGAGTGGTTGCACGAGGTAGTCGCCGGTGGCCTCGTCGCGCATGAGTTGCGCACGCAGGTACCCCTTGCGCCCAGCCATGGAGCTGATCGGGGTGATGGTCCTGGCCATGATGATTCGCCGCATGGGATGCCTGCGCCCCAGCGCGATCCGGATCAGTGGACGCACCATCACCTCGAACACGACCAGCGCGCCGACCGGGTTGGACGGCAGCAGGAAGGTCGGCACCTCGTCGCGGCCGAGCCGGCCGAAACCCTGGACCGAGCCGGGATGCATGGCGACGCGGGCGATTTCGAGTTCGCCGAGCCCCTCCAGCGCCTCCCGGACCTGTTCGGAGGCCCAGCCGCCGACCGCGCCCGCGATGACGACGACCTCGGAGCGCACCAGTTGCCCCTCGACCACGTCGCGTAGCCGCCGCGGGTCCGCGCTGACGATGCCGACCCGGTTCACATCCGCGCCCGCGTCCCGGGCCGCCGCGGCCAGCGCGTAGGAGTTGACGTCGTAGACCTGGCCCGGACCGGGCGTGCGATCGATATCGATGAGTTCGCCGCCGACCGAGATCACCGACAGCCGCGGCCGCGGATGCACGAGCACCTTGTCCTGCCCGACCGCGGCGAGCAGCCCCACCTGCGCCGCACCGATGATGGTGCCCGCGCGCACCGCGACGTCGCCGGGCTGCACGTCGTCGCCGATACGCCGCACGTAATCGCCGGAGCGGACCGGTTCGTAGATCTTGATCTTCGCGCGGCCACCGTCGGTGAAGTCCAACGGCAGCACGGCATCGGCGAGGGTCGGCAGCGGAGCACCGGTGTCGACCCGGACGGTCTGACGCGGCTGTAATCGGATGGGCTGCCGGGATCCGGCGATGACCTCACCGACCACGGGCAGCGTCAGGTCGACGAGATCGCCGTCCTCGTTGCGGATATCCGAGCCCGCGGCGGACACGTCGACGCTGCGCACGGCGTAGCCGTCGATCGCGGCCTGGTCGAAGCCGGGCAGCGGCCGCTCGGTGACGACGTCCTCGGCGCACAGCAGGCCCTGAGCCTCGGAAATCGCGACCCGGACCGGCCGAGGCGCGACCGCCGCGGCGGTCACCTTGATCTGCTGATCCTCAACCGAGCGCATCCAGCCCTTCCTGATCTCTTCGCACGCCACCGATTCCATCGCGCGATATCGCCTCGGCACAACCGATTCGACGCGAGATGGTGAACCATCATTGGTACCCGACGGTCCACTATCGGCGAAACCCGACGCTGACCTCCGTCGGCTGCCGACCGCTACTCGTAGGTCGTCAGCTGCGGATCCCAGTCGGGACCGAGCCGATGTTGCAGCCACTCCCGCAGGGCAGGGCCGTATTCGTCGCGTTCCAAAGCGAAATCGACCGCAGCACGAAGATAGCCGCCCGGGTTCCCCAAATCGTGGCGCGACCCACGGTGCACCACGACATGAACCGGATGTCCCTCGGCGATCAGCAGCGCGATCGCGTCGGTGAGCTGCAATTCACCGCCGGCGCCCGGCTCGATCCGGCGCAATGCGTCGAAGATCGCGCGGTCCAACAGGTATCGGCCCGCCGCGGCGAAAGTGGACGGCGCGTCGGCGAGGGCGGGCTTCTCCACCATGCCCTTGACCCGCAGCACATTCGGATTCACCGCGTCCGGCACGGTCGCGACATCGAAGACGCCGTAGGCGCTGACCTCGTCCTTGGGCACGTCGATCGCGCACAGCACGGTGCCGCCGCGCTTGCGGCGGACCCGGCACATCACGTCGAGCACGCCGGAGGGCAGCACCAAATCGTCCGGCAGCAGCACGGCGATGGCGTCTTCGTCGTCGTCCAGCGCGGCCTCGGCCTGGGCGACCGCGTGACCGAGGCCCAGCGGTTCCTCCTGCACCACCGAGGTGACATCGAGCAGGCCGGGCGCCTTGCGCACCTTCTCCAGCAGCTGGAACTTGCCGCGCTCGGCGAGGGTGCCCTCCAGCACCAGGTCCTCGACGAAGTGCGCGACCACACCGTCTTTGCCCGGTGAGGTGACGATCACCAACCGCTGCGCGCCGGAGCCCGCGGCCTCGGCGGCGACCAGCTCGATGCCGGGGGTGTCGACCACCGGCAACAGCTCTTTGGGCACCGTCTTCGTCGCGGGCAAGAACCGTGTGCCGAGCCCGGCTGCGGGGACCACGGCCGTGCGGAAGCACGATGCCGGCGCGGCATCGCCGGGTTGTCCGGCCTTTGCTGTCATGCGATTACCCTATCCATCCGTCACAGCCTCTGACTCGCTGTCGAGCCGACCGGTATTCCGGCCAGCCTATGGTGATCGCCATGGAGATGCCCGGCGAGCGCGAGAAACATGCATGGCGCACCGAAATTCTTGCGAGACGTACGGCACTGTCGCCCGACGAGCACGCGGCCGAAGCCCACGCCCTCGCCGCCGCGGTCACCGGCCTCGACCTGGACGGCTGGGTGTGCGCGTACGTGCCCGTACGTGGTGAACCGGGGTCGCTCGAACTGCTCGACGCGATGCGGACGGCCGGCGCGCGCGTACTGCTCCCGGTGACCGGCCCGCCCGGACCACTGGACTGGGCCGAGTACCTGGGCCGGGAAAGCTTGCGGCGCGCCAGGTTCGGCCTGCTCGAACCCACCGGCGCGGCGCTGACCAGCGCGGCGGTCGGCTGGGCCGAGCTGATCCTGGTGCCCGCGCTCGCGGTGGACCGGCGCGGCGTGCGGCTCGGGCGCGGGGCTGGCTATTACGACCGAACGCTGGCCGCCGCGCGGGACGACGCCCGGCTGGTCGCGGTGGTCCGCGACGACGAGGTGGTGCCCAGGCTGCCCGAGGAGCCGCACGATCTGCGGATGGGCTGGGCGCTCACGCCGCGCGGCGGGCTGCAACGGCTCGGCGAAGATCACGCGGCGGAATGAACAGCGGATTGGCAACGTTGGCACTGTCGGCTGTAGAGTGCCAGATGACGAAACTCGCGGAGGATGCTGTGCCAACTTACTCGTATGCGTGCACCCAGTGTGATAACCGCTTCGACATCGTTCAGTCCTTTTCCGACGAGTCGCTGACGGTCTGCCCGGAGTGCTCCGGAAAGCTGCGCAAGCTGTTCAACTCGGTCGGCATCGTGTTCAAGGGCAGCGGCTTCTACCGCACCGACAGCCGCGGCGGCGCGTCCACCGCGAGCGAGCCCGCGAAATCCGACAACGGCAAGTCCGACAACGGTTCGAGCTCCTCGACGTCCTCGGATGCCAGCTCGTCCAACGGCAGCAGCAGCACGGCGAGCACCGCCGTGGCCAGCTGATCTGCGAGTTATCCACAGGCTCTTCGTTTATCCACAGCAGCCCCTTTCCTGCGCCGATCGAGGGTGGCCGCGATCATAAGATCCGACCATGACTCGCCCCTTCGCCGATCTCGGTCGCGAACACTTCGCGACGTGGCAGCGACCACCCTGGGCCGACAGCCTGCTGGTACGGCGGCTGCTGGCCGCCGGACTGGTCGTAGCGGCGGTGCTCCTGTTTCTGCGCGGTGATCCGGGTTCCGAACGCGCGACCGTGGTCGTCGCGGGCCGTGACCTCGCGCCGGGCCGAGTCCTCGAAGCCGATGATCTGCGCACCGCCGAGCGGGAAGCCGCAGCGCTACCCGAGGGCGTCGTCCGTGACCCAGCGACGGTCGTCGGCGCGACGCTGACCGGTGCCGTGCGCGCCGGCGAAGTGTTCACCGATCTCCGGGTGGTCGGGTCGCGGCTGGCCGCCGTCGCGACCGGCGCGCGCGACGCCAGAATCGTGCCCATCCGGCTCGCCGACACCGCGGTCACCGAAATCCTGCGCGCCGGCGATCGGGTCGACGTGATCGGCGGCGAAGAACAGGGCAGCAGGCCCGCCCGCACCCTGGCCACCGATGCCGCGGTGGTCCTGGTGTCCGGTCCCGGGGACGGACGCGGCGTCAAGGAGCGGGTGGTGCTGGTCGCGATGGACGCCGAACATGCCGCGGTGGTCGCGGCCGCGTCCCTGCACACCGCGCTCGCCGTCGTCTTCCACTGAGCAGACGGACAACACCCAGGTCGGCCGAGAAGCGCTCCGAGCGGATCGTTGTTCCGATCGCAGCAGGCGATCCCGGCCGGACGCGCACTGCGGGCGAGACGGCCGCTCGGATGTTGTCCACACATTTGCCATCAAGGTCAACTAGCATCGCCCGTACCGGTAGGTGTCGCCCGGCCAGCTCGACTTGTCAGCTCCACAAGTAGAGGAGACATCGGCAATGCTCAAGGGTTTCAAGGATTTTCTGTTCCGCGGAAATGTCGTGGACCTGGCGGTTGCCGTGGTCATCGGCACCGCGTTCGTCGCGATCGTCACCGCATTCACCAACGGCATCGTCAATCCGATCCTGGCCGTCTTCGGCGGCAGCAACGAATTGGGGCTCGGCTTCCAGTTGGTTGCCGACAAACCCGCGACCTTCGTCCAGGTCGGCCCGATCATCACCGCGGCGATCAACTTCGCGATCATCGCCGCCGTGCTGTACTTCGTGCTGGTTCTGCCCGCCACCCACGTGAAGAAGAAGTTCAGCAAAGAGGCGGTCGAGCTCAGCGACACCGAACTGCTCATCCAGATCCGCGACCTGCTGGCCGAGGGGCAGCGCAGCGCAGGCGGCAAACACGAGTCCTGAAACCTGTTGCCCAGCAACAGCACAAGCCCGTCGCCAGCGCGACGGGCTTGTTTCGACTTGCGCTGGTTGGCCTTTGGTATCAGCCGAGACTGAAAGGCTGCCCCCACAACGTGATCCAGGTGACGAGCTGGTCGGTTTCCACGCTGAGGCTGACGAACGCGCGCGCCTGCGCGGGCCCGCTGCAGCCGTAGAGGGCGATGTTCTCGTTGGTCCAGCTGACCGAACCGCTGCTGCCCTCGAATTGGTTACGCGCCGTGTACACCTCGGTCCCGAGATCGCCCGCCTGCTCCAGGTCGCGCACATAGAACGACTGCACCTGGCCCGGGCCGAGCACCAGCGTGCCATCGGTGACGGCAGCCGTGCGCGGTGCGGCCGCGTCCAGATCCCCGGCGGCACCGCCGCTGACATCGGCCTCACAGCCGACGGTATAGCCCGGGAAGATCGAACCGGCCTTGCCTTCGGGCGGCCCGGACAACTCGACCCGCACCCGGCCGGAGACCGCGGCGTTGCGCGGCAGCGGCAGCAGGCCCATGAACGGTTCGATATCGACCGATTCGCCGGCCAACTCGATCGTCACCACGGTGCCGTCGGCCAGCGTCTTGGACAGCTCACCGCCCGGCAGCGCGACGAAGGTACCGGCATCGGCCGTGCCGGTGGCGCACAGGCCCATCGCGACGGTGACGGCGGCGCCGAGCCCGGCCCGGCGCATCAGATTCTTGCGGTTGATCATCGTGTTTTGTCGACCCCTAGCGGAACGAATTCGCAACTGCGAGTGGAGAACCGAGGACAGCCCTGCCTCGGCGCTGGTAGCGGCGGCAGACAGGAAACACCAAAACGGGCCCGTCGCGGTGGCGACGGGCCCGCTTATGTCGTGCGAGGTGAGATCAGACGTCAGCCGAGGCTGAACGGCTGGCCCCACAGCGTCACGTAGGACATGACGTTGTCGGTCTCGACCTTGACCTTGACGAACGCGCGAGCCTGCGCGTAGCCGGCACAGCCGCCGAGGCCGATGGTGGAGTCGGCCCAGGTGACCGAGCCCTTGCCGTTCTTGAAGGTGATCTGGGTCGAGTGATCCTCGTTGCCGAAGTCGTCGGCAACTTCACGGTCGAGCAGGTAGAACGAGGTCGCCTGGCCCGGGCCGAGGGTCAGGTTGCCGCCGCCGCTGGCGCCGACATCGCCGCTGCTACCGTCCCACTTGCCGCTGGCGTCGACGCCGCCGTTGGCACCGCCGCCGTCGATGTTGACCTGGCAGCCGACCACGTAGCCCGGACGGATCTTGCCCGTCGCGGAGCCGTTGATCTCGACCTGCGCCGAACCGGACACCCACGCGTTGCGGTGCACCGGAGTCGAGCCCATGGACGGGTTGATGTTCGCCGACTCGTTGACGAGGCGGACCGTCACCACAGTGCCGTCGGACAGCGTCTTGGTGATCTCGCCGCCGGGCAGCGGCACGAAGGTGTCCGCATTCGCGGCACCGATGGAGAACAGGCCCATGGCGATGGTTGCGGCGGCACCGACACCGGCTGCCCGCACCAAGTTCTTACGGTTGATCATTTGTTAAATCCCTCAGGGGTTGAGTTCGTTTCAGCGAGAAAGGTGTTCAACAATTCGAGAATTCGACAGTCGTCAGCCGATGCTGAACGGCGCCCCGTAGAGGGTGGTCTTCGAGTAGTTGTCACCGATGATCTCGACCACGGTGTAGGAGCGCGCCTGGGCGTAGCCCGCGCAGCCCTGGATTTCCATCTCGACGTCCTGGTACTCGACCGAGTAGGCGCCGGGCTTGGTGATGTCCTTCAGTTCGATCTGGACGAACTTGACGTCACCGGGGCCCAGGTTCAGGCCGATGGAGCCGCCGACGCCACCGCTGGTGAGGTCGACCTTGCCCGAGACACCGACGGAGATCGCGTCATCGGCGATGCTGACCTGGCAGCCGATGATGTAACCGGTGTTGAGCTGGGACGTGCCGTGGGTCGAGGAGTTGTTGGTGCCGGGCTTGTTCGTCGCGCCGTTCCAGGGGCCGACCTTGCCCTCGGGGGTCTCGGTGACATCCGCCGAGGCGTTTCCGGAAACCCAGACGACGCGGCCTGCGCCGTTGGCCGCAAGCGACGGCGAGACGATGGCGTGCTCTCCGGTGCGGGTAATGGTCACGCCCGGTCCGAGCTTCTGGCCGTCCGGCAACGGCACAAAAACATCAGCGCTGGCAGCGCCGGTCGAAAGGAGGCCCATGGCCACGGCAGCGGCAGCGCCGACGCCCGCGACGCGGGCACCGCGGCGCAGACCGTTGGTGCGGTTCTCGCTCATACTTCCCCTCATCAGGTTAAAACAGTCAGCCTCGACCATCGAGGCTGGACAGTGGTCCTCGCAGGCCCAGCTCAGTTTGTCGCCCTTTTGTTGCCGGTGTGTAACCAGCAATTAAAGGTCGCCGCGACGCTCCGGCTGGCAACGGAACCGAGCCAGGTTCCGCCGGGTCGACGCGTACGTGCCGTACCCGGGCCGATGAAGTCCAGTGTGGGTGGCTCGTGGCGAACATTAAACGCTAGGTAACGGCACTGCAACGCGAGCTTTCGTAAAGATCAATGTGATGTAGATCACACTCGTTAACGAAAGAATGCTATTTGACGTGCGCAAATTGCGTGGCGGAGACAGTCGGACCGACCGGACGGTGCCGACCGAGTCACCAAAACGCCAAGCGCTGAATACGGGACAGGGCCGTATGAGAACGGGAGAAGGATCCCGTATCTGAAACATCGGCGGGTAATTCGCCGGGAAGCCGACTGGACGTTACGTAGCAACTACGTAGATATCGGCAATCATCCGTGATGCGGGGGAATCTGGGAACGCAGCCAATCATCGGTCGAAGATGCGTTATCCGAATCGTGATCGCGTTCGTCGCGCGTAGTGTCTGGGAGGGTGTCGCCGAAGATAGCGGCCAGACGCGCCGCATCCCCCGCCCGGCGCGCCGCCGGACGAGGGATGTCGTCGGAAGAACTGGAAACCGTAATTATTCGACCAATCCGGAGAGTTCGCCGATCACTTTGCTCGCCAGCGGGCCGAGCGTCGCCATACCGTCACGCACGGCGGCCCGGGTGCCCGGCAGGTTCACCACCAGGGTGCTGCCGGAAACGCCCGCGACACCGCGGGACAGACCCGCGTCGAGCGAACCCGCCACCCGGCCGGAGGAGCGCAGCGCCTCGCTGATGCCGGGCAGTTCGCGATCGAGGACCTGCGAGGTGGCCTCGGGAGTGACGTCGCGCGGCGACATACCGGTGCCGCCGACCGAGATGACCAGGTCGACACCGCCGATCACCGCGGTGTTCAGCGCATTGCGGATCTCGACCTCGTCGGCCTGCACCGAGACCGAGGCGTCCACCAGGAAGCCCGCTTCGGTGAGCAGCTCGGTGACCAGCGGACCGAGCGAGTCAACACCTCCATGCGCCGTTCGATCATCGACGACCACCACCAGAGCACGCCCCGCCACAGGAGCATCGCTTTCCATGGTGCTCACCGTAGCGCCTGCGCCGAGAACGTCGGCGGCCGTGTCGAGCAGCGGAGTCCACCCGCCCTGCAGCACGCGCATCACCGCCCGCCGTCCGCGGGCGCACCGGTGAGGGTCACCTCGACGGTCTTCGGATTGTTGCCTTGTTCATCGGTATAGGTGACCTTCACCTTGTCTCCTGGTTGGTGCGAGCGGACCGCGGCGACGAGCGCATCGCCCGAATCGATGGTCCGGTCATTCAGTTTCGTGACGACCACGCCCGCGGGGATGCCCGCCTTGGCGGCCGGCCCGTCCGGGGTGGATTCCAGCACCCGTGCGCCGTTGGCGGTGTCCTGCTTCTGGATCTTGACGCCGATCTGCGCGTACGTCGCGTGACCGGTCTTGATGAGTTCGTCGGCGACGCGGCGGGCCTGGTCGACCGGGATGGCGAAGCCGAGGCCGATCGAGCCGCTCTGCTGACCGACACCCACCTCGCCGCCGCCCAGGCTGGCGATGGCGGTGTTGATGCCGATGAGCTTGCCACTGCCGTCGACGAGCGCGCCACCGGAATTACCCGGGTTGATCGCGGCGTCGGTCTGGATCGCATCGATCACCGGGTTCGCGGCGGCCGGATTCTGCGCGCCCTCACCGCTGGTCGAGACCGGGCGGTTCAGCGCGGAGACGATGCCGGTGGTGACCGTGCCCGCCAGGCCGAGCGGCGAGCCGATCGCCACGACCGGCTGGCCGACCTGCAGGTTCGACGAGGTGCCCAGTTCGATCGGGGTCAGGCCGGACTTGCCGCTGACCTTGATGACGGCCAGGTCGGAGACGGGGTCTGCGCCGACGATCGTGGCGGGCGCGGTGCTGCCGTCGGAGAACATGACCTCCATCTTGGCGTTCGGGCCACCGCCGGCGGCCACGTGATTATTGGTCAGGATGAGGCCGTCGGAAGACAGCACCACACCGGAACCCTCGCCCTCGGCCCGGCTGCTGGCCACCTTGATCATCACCACGCTGGGCAGCACCTTCTGCGCCACCGCCTGCGTCGATCCGGCCGGTGCGTTGGAGACGTTGTTGACGTTCGGCTTCGGCTGGTCCAGCGCGTTGGTGACGACCGAACTCCCGGTGTCGGAATGGCTGACCAGGGCGCCGACCGCGCCGCCGACGCCACCGCTGACCAGGGCCAGCGCCACCGCGCCCGCGACCAGTCCGGTCCGGATCGGGCGGCGCGGCGGCTTGGGCTCCTCGAACGGGCCGCCCTGCGGCGCTTGCGGATCGAAGCCGGCGTGCGGATCGTAGGGCGGCGGCGCGCCGTACTCGGGGCCGGGGAACGGCTGCGTGTGCTGGGGCGGCGGATAGTGACCCATCGGATGCTGACCTTCGAACGTCCCGTAGCTGTGCGGCGCATAGGCGGAATCCGCTGCGTACGGCTGGTTCGCCGGTGCTGCCGGGATCTGTTCGGTCGGCTGCGGCCGGTCGGGCGTGGCGTTCGCCGCCTCGTCCCGCCGGTCCTGCGAATCCTCGGTCATGGACTCCTCGTTTCTCCTCAACGTCTGCCGACCAGCTTGACGACGACGACTGAGAGCGGACTGAGACCGTGCTTTCAATTGTCCGAGATGTCTACCCACTTCTCGCGGCCGCACGCGGCCACCCACTACCGGGCCGAACTCCCCCGCGCCCAGGCAACAGCGTACGCACCGACCTGCGGACGCGCAGTGCGTCGCGCGCCACTCATGGCAGTGCGCACCCGCAACTGATAGCGACCCGCTCTGACGGCATCTATCGGGGGATTACCATCCGGCTGCGACTTCGCGAGCAAACCCTCCGCGACATCATGCGACGACACCACCCGAAACCCCTTGAGGCACAAAACCATTGCCGTGTTCACATCGCTGCGATAAGCTACCGACTGCTTCCTTTGACGAGTGACAACACAATTCTGGGGTGGGGATTAATGTTGATCGAAAAGTTGCACGCTCGGATAGCCTTCATACAATCCGCAGCTTTCAGCTGCGCAGGATCTGCGACTCCGCCCCACGCTATGGTTCCCGCAGCAACAAAATAGCTGCGACGGTAACACTCGATATTTCAGAGTTGGCATCCATTCGCAGTCCTCGCCAATCGACGTACTACACGACTGGTTCAGTGGGTCAATTTACAAAGCAAGCTGATGAGTTACGCGTAGCCGCAGGTTGACCAGCGGTCCAGGACGTGGTTGAGCTGTGGTTTCGCGTAGCACGCCGCCGTGCCCACCGACGAGGTCCAGAGCTGACGCGAGTGCGAAATTCACCGCCCTCCGACACTTCCACGCAAAGCCTGCCATCGTTGTCAAATTATAGAGAGTAGATGGTACCCATGAAGAAGGTTATTGTTTTCGCCGCCGCTCTGCTCGGTTTCACGATACCGGCATTGGCCGTCGGTGCCGGTACTGCTTCGGCACAAGTCAGAATCGAAGTGTCCTGCCTCGCCTACGGCCCGGACGGACGATACGCCGGGACGATCGGCGGAGCCGGAACCGGCGCGGATGCTGCCGAAGCCATGCGAAACGCGGTACGCGATGCGGAAAGTTTCGCGGCTTCCCTCGGCGCATTGGCTCGGAATTGTGAAATCAAGCGGTAGTACACGTTGTGGCTACGGTCGGGTAAGTGGTGACTCACTCGACCGTGGCCACGCCCGCTTCGCCGGGCAGCACGATGCGGACCAGGGTGCCGCCGCGCGGCGAGGCATCGATGGCGATGGTTCCGCCGTGTTTGGTCACCACCTGCTTGACGATCGATAGACCGAGCCCGGAACCAGGCATAGAGCGCGACGCCGTGGTTCGATAGAACCGCTCGAACACCAATTCCCGTTCAGCGGGCGGGATCCCGGGACCTGCGTCGTCGACCACCAACTCGAGCAGACCGGCTCCGGTGTCGTGCATCGTGACGTATATCTGTGCGCCGCCCGGGCTCCATTTCGCGGCGTTGTCCAGCACGTTGAGGATCGCGCGCTCCAAACCGGCTTCGTGGCCGTAAACGAACCAGGGACGCAGACCCGCGACGAACTCGATCCCGGAACGCCGCCGCCGGACTCGCTCCAGCGCGCGCTCGGTGACTTCGCCGAGATCGACCCGGTCGTACACGGCTTCGGGCGCGTCCTCCCTGGCCAGGTCGACCAAATCGCCTACCAGAGTGGACAGTTCCTCGATTTGGGCCATGACGTCGGCCCGCAGTTCTGCCATGTCCTCATCGGGCAGGCGCGGGGCGCCCGGCCTGCTGGACGCGATCAGCAATTCCATATTGGTCCGCAACGACGTGAGCGGCGTCCGCAACTCGTGTCCGGCGTCGGCCACCAATCTGCGCTGGCGGTCCCGTGATTCGTTCAGCGCGCGCAGCATGGTGTTGAAACTCTCGGTGAGGCGCGCCAATTCGTCATCGCCCGTGACCGGGATGGGCGTCAGATCGTCGGTACGGGCGATACGCTCGGTCGCCGCGGTGAGCCGCGCAATCGGCCGCAGACCGGTACGGCCGACCGCGGTACCCGCCGCCGCAGCCAGGACGACGCCACAGCCGCCGACCACGAACAACAGCCAGGCGAGTCGGTCGAGCACGGCCCTCGTCGGCTCCAGCCGCTGTGAAATCACCAGCGTGACACCGGTGTCGGTGCGCCTCGCCAGCACCCGCTGGTTCTTGTACGTACGCAACGACGAAGGCATCTCGTTTCGGGCAACCGCCAGCTCCTCGGGGCCGATCGGCGGCTTGGCCGGCTGTGGGGGCACATATCCGGACACCGTGCCCGCCGGGGCACCGGACGGAATCGGGTAGATGATCCCGACACCGATGTCGTTGGAGAACAGTGTCGCCATGGTCAACGACTGGAACGGGATGTTGTCGATATCGCTGTTGATCATCGTCGCGGCCCGGGTCCGCAACTGTGCGTCGACGTCGCCGTACAACGAACGAGCCACCATCGCGTAGGCCGCGATCGAGGTGACCGCGACCGCGATCGCGACGACGGACGCGGCCAGTAGGGTGACCCGCCAGCGCAGGGAGACCGAGCGGGTGAGTGGGATGGGGGGGCGCATTTCGGGGGGCTCCGGTTGACCGAGCCCGGCGACCACCGGCCGCTTCGGAACATTTCGTGCCATGGCGTCCCCTAGGGGGGTGTCTCCCTCAGGACATAGCCGACACCGCGCACGGTGTGAATGAGCCGGGGCTCGCCGTCGGCTTCGGTCTTGCGCCGCAAATATCCGATGTACACCTCGAGCGCGTTGCCCGAGGTCGGGAAGTCGTAACCCCAGACCTCCTCGAGGATGCGGCTACGGGTCAGCACCCGACGCGGATTGGCCATCAGCATTTCCAGCAACGAGAACTCGGTGCGGGTGAGACTGATCGCCCGTTCGCCGCGAGAAACCTCCCGGGTCACCGGATCCAGCGACAAATCGGCGAACGTCATTGCCTCCGATGTCTCGCCGGGATCGGCGGTGGTGCGTCGCAACAGTGCGCGCAAACGGGCGAGCAATTCTTCCAATGCGAAGGGTTTCGGCAAATAGTCGTCCGCGCCGGCGTCGAGTCCGGCAACGCGCTCGGACACCGAATCCCGTGCTGTCAAAACCAGAATGGGGAGATCGTCACCGGTACTGCGCAACCGCCGGCAGACCTCGAGGCCGTCCATCCGCGGCATCATCACGTCCAACACCAACGCGTCCGGTCGCTGATCGGTTGCCTTTTCCAGGGCATCCACCCCGTCGACCGCGAGGTCGACGGAGTAGCCGTTGAAGGTCAGCGACCGGCGCAGCGACTCGCGGACGGCGCGATCGTCGTCTACTACCAGAATGCGCATGCGACCAGTTTGACCGTATCGACTGAGAGCCGACTGAGAGGGGACCTCCGACACGCCGTGCCGGGCGCGACGGCCCTCCGGCGACAGCAGCCAATCAGCAAACGGCGTACTCGAGCCAACTAGATCATCTGTCCAGTTAGTCTGTAGACTCTCGAAGTAGTGCAACGCGAAACCTGTTACGTGTAGCCATATTCGGGCACCATCAGACCTTGTCCCCCAGATTGCCGACGGTCCGTCTGCGCGGTATGTTCCGTGCGGTAAAAAGAAGACCTTTAGTTGGTTCTCGGCGGGTAGATCCCATATACGTTGAACAGCACGTGCCGTCCCGAGGGCCCTGCGCGGAGTGGAGGCGACGGAAGCGGAATGGAAGCAAAACCGCGTTCCTGGTATTTCAGCCTGTCCAACCTGTCGGTCACGCGCAAGGTCGGCATCGTGTTGCTGCTACCGGTCTTGCTCGCCTCGGCCTTCGCCGGACTCCGCATCAAGGACGAACTCGGGGTCATCTCGAAGCTCGACGCGGCCACCGAGCAGGCACGCGTGCTGCGCCCGATGCTCGCGTTCGGCGCGGCCACCGAGACGCTCGCGGTCGCTGCGATCACCGCGAAGCCCGACGAGCAGCTCGACCCGATCGCGGCCAAGTTCGATCAGGCGGCCGCCGATCTGGAAACCGCGCTGCGGGTCGGTAAGTCCGGGGACAGCTTCGCCAAGGAACTCGGCGCGGCGATCGCGGTCGGCCGCACCATGCGCAACGGCCTGCGCACCGCGTCGCCCATGACCATCGGCGAGCAGGCCGGTGAGGTCGGTACCCGGATCGTGACGGCGACCTCGGTGTCCTCCTCGATCGAAGAGGTGATCATCCAGCGCTACTTCCTGCAGCTCGGTCTGATCGCGAACGCGAACCGCGTGCTGACCCAGGAACAGATCATGGTCGCGACCGCGGGTCCGGGCAACAACATGGCGGTGCTCGGCAACATGCTGACCACCCTCGGCGCCGAACTCGTGATGGTGAACATCTACACCGAGCTGAGCCCCCAATCCGCGATCAACGCACCGACTTTGATCCAGGCGGTGCAGGCCCGCATCGGCGCCCTCGGCCAGAACCCGAGCAACCCGAGCGGTAACCAGGCCATCGTCGATTCGCTGAAGACGAGCACCGACAGCTACCGCCAGGCCACGAGCACCCTGCTCGACCTGGTCGACACCAAGCTCGCCGATCGGACCACGGAGCTGCGCAGCGCCGTGCTGCGTGACGTCGCGATCGTGGTGGGCACGCTACTCGCCGGTCTGGCCTTGGCACTCGCGGTCGCGCGCTCGCTCGTATTGCCGATTCGCCGTCTGCGGCACGACGCGTTGCAGGTCGCACACGTGGATCTGCCGAAGGAGATCGAGGTGGTGCGGGCCGGCGGCGCGACGCCGGAGATCGCACCGGTGGACGTCAGCACCACCGAAGAGATCGGTCAGCTGGCCCGCGCGGTCGACGACATCCACCAGGCGTCGCTGCACTTGGCCGCGGAACAGGCCCGCTTGCGCCTGCAGATCGGCAGCATGTTCGAAACCCTGTCCCGGCGCAGCCAGTCGCTCGTCGAGCAGCAGTTGGCCCTGATCGAGGACCTCGAGCACGACGAAGACAATACCGAGCGGCTGCAGAGCCTGTTCCGCCTCGACCACCTCGCCACCCGCATGCGGCGTAACGGCGACAACCTGCTGGTGCTCGCGGGCACCGCGCTGCGCCGTGGCCAGCTGCACCCGGTGCAGCTCTCCGACATGCTGTGGAGCGCGGTCTCCCAGGTCGAGGACTACCAGCGGGTCGAGATCACCGCGGTGCCCGACGGCGTGGTCGCCGGTGAGCCCGCCATCGATATCGAACATCTGCTCGCCGAGCTGATCGATAACGCCCTTCGCTACTCACCGCCCACCACCCCGGTCACCGTCTCGGTGGCCAGGGCCGTCGACGGTGGCTACCTGATCGAGATCGTCGACCGCGGACTCGGCATGTCGACCGAGGACCTGCGCGCCATCAACGACCGATTGAGCTCCGGTGGCGAGGTCACCGTCGAGACCGCGCGCCGCATGGGCCTTTTCGTCGTCGGAAGGTTGGCGAAGCGGCACACGATCACCGCGAATCTGCGCCGCACCTCCACGATGGCGCAGCAGCCCGGCATCACCGCGAGCGTGCACCTGCCGGGAGGCCTGGTCTCCCCACCGCTGGACGCCACGGACCCATCGGGCCATCCGCCGGTGCACATGACCGGCGACTACGCCGTGTCCACCGGTCAGACGCGCAACACCCAGCCGCGCAACCTGGTTCCGGTGCCGAATCTGCCGCAGCAGAGCACACCACGATTCGATGTGACCAATTCCGGCCTGCCGCAACGCCGGCCGGCCATCCGGGTCGCCGAGGCACCGGGTCAGCCCTCGGTGTCGATGGCCGCGCGCACCAATACCCCGGACAGCGACCCGGATTCGCAGCCGCCGACCCAGCCGTGGTCGATCAACACCCCGACCGACGATCGGTCGCCGTTCGGCCCGCCGACGGTGAGCGAGGCGGGCAACGGCACGAATCGCACGGCCGACGCCGAACAGGAACGTCCCGCGAACCTGTGGACCGAGCCGGAACGCACGAGCTCGCTCGACCTCGACGAGCACAGCGGCGCCACCGAACCCACCGTCCGGGCGACCACGTCGCGGTCCGGCCTGCCGATCCGGCGGCCCGCCAACGCGCCGCAGCCCGAACCGCCCGCGGCTGCGCCGGAGCGGGAACCGGAGCCGGAACCCACGGCGACCTCGTCGCGGTTGCAGCCGGTGGCCGGCGCCTCGCCGACCCCGATCTATCAGCGCATGGTCTCGGAATGGCTGGTCGAGCCCGCGAGTTCGCAAGGGGCCGAGACGACCTGGACTTCGCCCGCCGACGCGGGCTGGATGGCCGCCGAAGAGGCGACCCGCCCCACCCCGACCGGTCGCACGACCGGTGGACTTCCTATCCGCACGCCGGGCGCGCAACTCGTCCCCGGCGGCCTGGCCCAAGCAGACGAATCGGGAGCCCGTGACCCGGAGGAGATCCGGAACAACCTCACCAGGCATCTCAGTGGGGTCCGCAGTGGGCGGGCCAATGCGCAGTACAACGACGGAGGGCTTGCATGACCAACGCGAACAGCACCACGGATGAGAACCTGAACTGGCTGGTCGCCCGGTTCACCCGGGACGTGCCCGGCGTGTCCCATGCCGTGCTGGTGTCGGCCGACGGCCTGCTGCAGGCGACCAGCCCGCACCTACCCGCCGATCGTGCCGAGCAACTCGCTGCCGTCACGGCCGGCCTGGCCAGTCTGTCGATGGGGGCGGCCTCGCTCTTCGACGGCGGCAAGGTGATGCAGTCGATCGTGGAGATGCAGCGCGGCTACCTGCTGGTGATGAGTGTGGGCAACGGCTCGCACATCGCTGTGCTGGCCAACAAGTCGCACGACATCGGCCGGATCGGCTACGAGATGGCGTTGCTGGTCGACCGGGTCGGCTCGGTGGTCACGGCCACCGCCCGCACCGCGGTTTGAGCGTGAGATGTCCAATCCATTCGGACCTGGACCTAAACCGACCACTCGCGTCCGACCGTATGCCCTGACCTCGGGGCGTACCGAGCCCGCGGTCGACCTGCCGATGGAGGCGGTCATCGAGACCTTGTCCTACACTGCGCATCTCGACTGGCCAACCGGTGATGTCCGCACGGATATCCTTCGGCTCGGCACCCACCGGTTGTCGGTCGCCGAGATCGCCGCGCATCTGGATCGCCCGTTGGGCATGGTCCGGGTGATGATCGGTGACCTCGTCGTCGACGGCATCCTGCGGGTGCATTCGACACTGACCGACGAAGCGAGTTTCGACGAGCGTCGTAGTTTGATGGAGAGGACTTTGCGTGGACTCCGTGCCCTATAGGAAGATCGGGCCCGACACCAACCCCGGCCAGGGCGAGACGGAAAACCGGATGGCCTCGACGAAGATCGTCGTGGCCGGTGGTTTCGGCGCGGGTAAGACGACGTTCGTCGGTGCGGTGTCGGAGATTGTTCCCCTGCGGACCGAGGCAATGGTCACCAGGTTCTCCGACGGCATCGATGACCTCGCCGACACGCCGGAGAAGGAAACCACCACGGTCGCCATGGATTTCGGCCGGATCATCCTGCCGGGCAACCTGGTGCTGTACCTGTTCGGCACGCCGGGTCAGCGCCGCTTCTGGTTCATGTGGGACGACCTGATCCGCGGTGCGATCGGCGCCGTCGTGCTGATCGATACCCGCAGGCTGGAGGACAGCTTCGCGGCGGTCGACTTCTTCGAGGCCCGCAACCTGCCGTTCCTGGTGGCGGTCAACCGCTTTCCGAACGCGCCGCGTTTCCCGATCGCCGAGCTGCGCGAGGCGCTCGCCGTGCGCGAGGGCGTCCCGATCGTGGACATCGACGCGCGCAATGCCAACGAGGTTCGCCAGTCATTGGCCGCGGTGACCGAATACGCCATTCAGCGCCTGGCTGTGCAGGAACGCGAACAGGCGGTGCTTTGAGCTACTTCACCATGGGCTACTGGATCATCGGCCTGTCCGTCGCGGTGTCGATGGTCGGTGCCCTGATCGGGTTCACCTGTATCCGGCAGTCCGCCAAATCCTCGACCGGCCGATTCCGGACGGTGTGGCAGGTGGCGGCGGCCGTGTCGATCGGCGGCATCGGTGTGTGGTTGCCGGTGTTCGTCTCACTGCTGGGTTTCTCGGTGCGTGGCAGCCTCGTTCGTTACGACGTCACCAATGTGACCGGGGCGGTGTTCGTCGCGGTACTGACCGTGTGGGCCGCACTGACGATCAACGGGATCACGCTGCGGATACCGCGGCTGATCGCCGCCGGCGTGGTCATGGGCAGCGGATTCGGCCTGATGCACTATCTGGCGCTGGACGCGATCCGGATCCAGGGTTCGACCACGCTACAGCTGCCGCTGGTCCTCGGTGCGGCGGCGATCGCGATCGTGACCGCACTCGCGACGCTGTGGTTCACCCAGACGTGGCGGCCGCTGCCGGCGTTGGTCGCGGCCGCGCTGGTGTTCGCCGCCGGGATCGCCGGTATGCACTACACCGACCTCATGGGCTTGGAGAGCCAGGTGTCGGTCGGCGTCAGCATCCCGCCCGGCGAGGACCTGTTCGGGTTCTTCGTTCCGGTCTTCGTGCTCAGCATGATGTCGCTGGCCATTCCGATCAGCGCGATTCTGATCGCACCGGAGCGCCGCGCCCCGGTCGCGATACGGACGATGCAGCCCACGTCGGGTCTCTGAGTTCGGCCGGTCGGCGCGCGCTTGCGCCGGTTCGGCGATGCCCCGGAATTCCATCCCGGCCCGATTTACAGTGAGAGACATGCGTTTCGGTCTGGACTACGCCGCCGGTCGTCCGGGTGGCGCGGCGATCCGCGCGGCGGGGTTCGACTTCGTGGTCCGGTATCTGTCCGACGGCGGCCCGACCCTGCCGGGCAAGTTGCTGACCCCGGCCGAGGCCGATGATCTGCGCGCACACGGTATTTCGATCGTGTCGAACTGGGAGACCACCGCCGCGCGCATGCTGGACGGTTACGGCGCGGGGATCGTCGATGCCCGCGCGGGGCTGGCACAGGTGTTGCGCTGTGGCGGCCGGGAGGATCGGCCGATCTACTTCTCCGCCGATTTCGATGCGACGCCGCAGGACCAGCAGCGCCTCAACGCCTATCTGGACGGCGCGGCAACGGTGCTCGGGCGCGCGAATGTCGGTGCCTACGGCGGCTATTGGTCGGTGAGCCGCGCTCTGGACGCGGGCAGTGCCGAGTGGGCCTGGCAGACCGATGCGTGGTCGGGCGGCAAGGTCGAGACGCGCCGCAATATCCACCAGACGGCGCGTCAGCAGATCGTCGGCGGCGTGGTCTGCGATGTGAACGTGGCCGAGACGACCGATTTCGGCCAGTGGGATTCCGGACAGGAGGGCGGCGACGTGACGCCGGAGCAAGAGGCAGTACTGCGCGATATCCAGATCCAGTTGCGCGGGCCGGGTTTGGCGGGCTGGCCACAGCTGGGTACCGACGCGGAGGGCCGCAAGCGCACGATGGTGGACGGACTGGCGGCCGCCCTGGCGCGGATCGATGAGCTCGAGGGCGAGGTCGGCGAACTGCGCACCGAGATCAGCGAATTGGAGGCGACGACCGCCGACCTGGTCGAACAGGTGGCGCGGCTGAACGGCAGGCATTGGCCGTGGCCGTTCTCGCTGATCGAGGGGCCCGCGGCGTTGGTCGGCGAGCAGTTGGCGCGCCTGGAGGCGCTGTTGCCCGACTTGCCCGGTTTGCCGGGAAATGACGTCGGTAAGCCAGACAACAATGCCCAGGGATCGCGTACTGCGCGGTGATTTCGGCTGCTGTCGCGGATCGAACCGCGGGCGAGAAGGCCTTGTAGCCAGGAAGTTTGGCGATGAGCGGGCTCTCCCGGGAACCGGGAGAACCCGCCCTCTCGCACGAGGGTACCGGCGTCGGGACACGAACGCATCACTTCATGAAGACTTTTCCGACCGCCAATAACCAACCCACAGTAGGTATTTCACCCATCAGCTATTCAGGCGCAATTCCATCGCACACGAGGTCACCCCGTCACTTCGAACATACCGATTGCTGCTCGATTGCGGATGACGCTCTCGGTCGGCCGCAACCGGTCATCAACCCCGCGTGACAAGTCTCGCGACCGCCTCGTCCGTCGCTCGGCGCGTTCATCGCCCACAACGGCACAGGGCGCGTTATCGTCGGCTGGCACAAGGCGCTCGATCGGGCGCCGCACATTCAGGTTCGTTCGAAGGAGTTCGCATGGCCGTCAACGTGGTGCTCGACAAGGCTCTCGACAAGGCGTACGAGAACAAGTCGCTGAAGGAAATCCTCTCCGCTCCGCCCTCGGCCCTCGCCGGTCTCACCGAAGCGCACGACAAGCAGCTGCTCGAGGCGCTCAAGATCAAGTCGATCGCCGACCTCGCCAGCAACAAGTACTTCCGGCTCGCCGCGACGCTCGCGGACCTCGCCGAAAAAGAGGGATAACCGGCAACGACGGCGGGCCCGCAGAGTTCGCTGCGGGCCCGCCGTCGTGCACGCGCTAGATCCGGTCCAGATCGATCAGTCCGCGCCGCACCGCGGCGACCAACCGACGCGGCACCTTGTGCACCACACCGCCGACGGTCACCGGCACCAGGTCCGGCGGCGTCGCTTTCCACTGCGCCCGCCTGCTGCGCGTGTTCGAGCGCGACATCCTCCGCTTCGGTACCGCCATCTCAGGCCTCCCCGCGCCGCGTGCGCTTGCCGTACTTGCGCTCGAACTTCTCCACCCGGCCCTGGCTGTCCAGCACGCGGTGCGCGCCGGTCCAGAACGGGTGCGAATCGGCGGTCACGTCGACCTTGATCAGCGGGTAGGTGTTGCCGTCGGACCACTGCACGGTGTTCGCGCTCGTGGCCGTCGAGCGGGTGAGGAACTGCTTGCCGGTGCCGGCGTCCTCGAACACCACCGGGTGGTAGTCCGGATGAATTCCTGTCTTCATAGTGCTTCTCCTCTCGGGCGGTTGCTCTCTTCGACCGGCATGGGAACGTCGCTGTCGCAGGGGTCGGCGTGCCAGCTGCCGAACGGGTCCTCCCATTCGGCGACCCGCTCCGGCGACCGCTCGACCAGCCGCAGTTCGTCGTCCTCCACCAGCGCCCAGTGCAGCGCCGTGCGGATCTCGGCCGGATCGGCGTCGTGCACCAGGATCACCAGCGAGATATCGCGATCGCCGAACTGGTCGTCCCAGCGCAGCGCGGCCATCGCCCGGCGATCCGGATCCGCCTGCGCCAGTTCCGCTTCCGACATGGCGGCCAGCCAGCGGCCCGCACTGCCGACGCGCAGGCCACCGCCCGCGGACTCCAGCCACGCCACCTCGTCCGGCTGGGTGGCCAGCCACATCCGGCCGCGCGCGGTCACCACGCCGTCGAAGAGCACGTCGAGCGCCTCGTGCAAGCGGGCCGGATGGAACGGCCTGCTCGCGGCGAACTCCAGCAGGGTGACGCCGTAATCGCTGCTGAGCGGCGGCTGGCCGCGTAGCAGCGGCGCGTGCGCGTCGAACACCCGCCCGCGCCGCGCGTGCGCGGGGATCCGCGCGAGCAGCGCCTCGACCTGCGCGTTGTGCAGCGTGGCCGGATCGTCGACCCAGACCACGGGCGCATCGGGCACCAGCCGGGTCAGTACCGCGGCCAGCCGGCCGCGATCGGCCTCGCCGCCCGCCTCAACCGGCCCCAAAGCCAGGACGGCATCGGCGAATTCGACCTGGCCGACGGCCAGCTGCGCCACCGTGCGCTCGTCGTCGGCCCGGGCCAGGCCGCGCTCGGCGAGCGTCTCCTCACCGGTCGCGTCGGCCAGCCAGGCACTCGCGTCCAAACAGGTCAGCACCGCTTCGATCCGTACGTCACGCCCGGCCGGGGCGTCGACCCGGCCCAGGATGCCCTCGACCACCACGTGTTCGATCGCCTGGCACACGGCCTCGGCTTCGAAGGCGGGATCCAGGGCGAGCACGATGCGGTCGACGGAGTCCCGCGCGGCCAGGGTGCGCAGCAGCGGCAGCAGATCTCGTCGCAGCGTGCACGAGACGCAGCCGTGCGCGAGCTCGAGCACGTCCGAGGTCTCGTAGGTCGCGCTGCGCACCGTGCGGTGCACGATGCCTTCGCGCAGCTGCCGCAGGTCGTGCTGGACGACCACCGTGCCCGTGCCCTCGGATACCCGGCACAGCGCGGTCGCGACCTGGTGGACGCCTGCCTCGGCGAGCCCGGCGAAGCCCGCGAGCACTACGACGGGCGTGCGTCGGTCGGCCTCAGGTGGGAGCACGGACAGCACCTCTTTTCGATAACGATTTTCATTTGCCGTAAGCCGACGGTACATTGTCGAGCAGCCGTTGTCGAAAATGATTGTCATCTACCCGAAGGAGCCCGCATGTCGGCGCACTGCCAGGTCACCGGGCGCCGGCCCGGGTTCGGCAAGTCCGTTTCGCACTCGCACAAACGAACGAGCCGCCGCTGGAACCCCAACATCCAGCGCAAGACCTATTACCTGCCCAGCGAAGACCGCCGCATCACGCTCACCGTGTCGGCCAAGGGCATCAAGACCATCGACCGGGACGGGATCGAAGCCGTGGTGGCGCGCATCCGGGCCCGCGGCGACAAGATCTGATCAGGAGCAACCATGGCGTCCAAGTCGACCGAGATCCGGCCGATCATCAAGCTGAAGTCCACCGCGGGCACCGGGTACACGTACGTGACCAGGAAGAACCGCCGCAACGATCCCGACCGCATGGTGCTGCGCAAGTACGACCCGGTGGTCCGCAAGCACGTCGATTTCCGAGAGGAGCGCTGAGATGGCGAAGAAGTCGAAGATCGCCCGCGACGCGCAGCGCCGCGCCGTGGTCGAGCGCTTCGCCGACCGGCGCGCCGAGCTGAAAGAACTGATCCGCAAGCCGGGCACATCGGCGGCCGTGCGCGCTGAAGCCCAGGCTGAGCTGCGACGACAGCCGCGCGATGCCAGTCCGGTACGATTGCGCAATCGGGACGCCGCCGACGGACGACCGCGGGGTCACCTCCGGAAGTTCGGCCTTTCCCGTGTGCGTGTGCGCGAGATGGCCCATCGGGGCGAGTTGCCCGGTGTGCGCAAATCGAGCTGGTAGACAACCACTGTTCTCGTACGAAGGATCCCGTCATATGGCAGTCAAGCGAGCACCGTCGAAGAAGGTTCGCGCCGAGCAGGCCCGCCGTCCGAAGAAGAACCCGCTCATCGCCGCAGGCATCGAGAAGGTCGACTACAAGGACATCAACCTGCTGCGCACGTTCATCTCCGATCGAGGCAAGATTCGCAGCCGCCGGGTCACCGGGCTCACCCCGCAGCAGCAGCGCCAGGTCGCCGTCGCGGTGAAGAACGCCCGCGAGATGGCCCTGCTGCCGTTCACCAGCCGGTAGACCAGAACACCACCGTCCGGCGACGCCCCCGTCCACGGGGGCGTCGCCGCCGTTTTTGGCCAGGCTTGGCACAGCCGGGAGCCGTTCCACCCCAAAGAAATTCGTGGCGTGCCCGCGCGCCCGACACAGCGGGGTACCGAAAAGATCTGCACCGCTGGACACTTCGCGTACGCCAACTGTTCACCTACCCGGCAGTAGCTCGAACACTTTGTCGCACAGGGGATTCACAAGCAACCCATAGCGCTGTGACATCGGTCACATCCGATGCGACTTCAGGTGTTATAGCCAAACGTACTCACACCCGGTCACGCGCAGAATGTTAGATTACCTCACTGGTAACAGACCAGTAACGGACCTTCGCCGGGTGATTGAGAGGTCGTGACATGACTTTGCAGGCCGGCATATCAATGATTGGCGTCTATCGGCCCGAAAGGATCGTGTCCAACGCCGAATTGGCGCCCGGCCTGAACGTCGACAACGAGTGGATCATCCGCCGGACCGGAGTCGCCGAACGCCGCTTCGCCGGTGACCACGAGACGGTGACCTCCATGGCCGCCGCCGCGGCCGACGCGGCGTTGCGCGCCGCCGAAATGCGGGCCGGTGCAGTCGATGTCGTGATGCTCGCCACCTCCACCGAACTCACCCAGACCCCGGCGGCCGCCCCGGCCGTCGCCGCGGAACTCGGCTGCGACCGCCCGGCCGCCTTCGATATCTCGGCAGGCTGTTCCGGATACTCCCACGGTATCGGCCAAGCCGCCGCACTCATCAATGCCGGACAGGCCGACACGATATTGGTCATCGGCTCGGAAAAGCTCAGTAACAACATAGATCTCGCCCAGGCGTCCGTCGGGCCGATCTTCGGCGACGGCGCGGGCGCGGCCCTGGTGACCCGCGTGGACACCGGGCATATCCGCCGAACGGTGTGGGGCAGTTCCGGCGCGTACGCCGGATTGATCCGCCAAGAGCCGACCTGGGACGAGTTCCGCGCCGACCCCACGCTCGTCCGGCCGTCACTGCAGATGGACGGCACCTCCGTATTCCGCTGGGCCACCGCGACGGTCCCAGGATTGGTGCGCGAGATCGCCGCAGCGGGCGAGGTCGCGCTGACCGAGGTGGAGGTGTTCATTCCCCATCAAGCGAACCAGCGCATCATCGACAGCGTGGTCCGCGAACTCGGCTGGGAGAACCAGTCGGTCGCGATCGCCGACGACGTCCGTAGATCGGGTAACACCTCCGCCGCGGCCCTTCCCCTGGCCATCGACGACCTGGTGACCTCGGAGCGGGCAAAACCCGGACAGCTCGCGTTGCAGGTGTCGTTCGGGGCCGGATTGTCGTACGCGGGACAGGTATTCGGCCTTCCACCGGTCGCCTGATCCGCCCTGTGTCATCTGTTCGATCTGTGTTCGAAAGTGCGGTGCCAAAATATGAAACATTCATTCTCCAGTTATGACGAACCCCTTGGCCCGCACACCAGCCGATACTTCGGAGACGGCTACAAGAACGTCGGCCGCGAGTTCACCCGGCTCGCGCTCAGCAGGTCGAACCAGGTGGGTGCCAAGCATTCCGGGCGGGCGCGCCTGACCTACCCGGCCGGTTGGTCCACCAAACGCGACGGCGAGCTCATCCCGCACGTGAGCAGCGTCGACACCGTCATGCTCGCCGCGGCACTGTGCGACGCCGCGGTGGCCCGCTCACGGGAACTCTCCGCGGCCGAATCGGCGCGTTCCTGGGTGCGCCACGCCACCGTCCGCGCGGGCGCCTCGCCGCACGAGGATCTGGCCGACGTGCCGGTGACCGCGGAGGTCGTCGGCGCCTCCGACACCACCGAATCCGAGATCGAAACCACCTTCAAGTTCCAGGTCGGCCCGCTGAACGGCACCCTGTCGATCGTGCACCCGCCCGGGTCCGGCGCGCAGTCCGAGCCTGGGTTGGACGAATTCGATGGCCTGGCCGAGATTTTCGGTCCCGCACCGCACTACTACCTCAACGGCCTGGTCAATCACACGCTGACCGCGAGCGAACTCACGGTCGACGAGACCGGCACCAGAATCACCGGGCAGCACCGGATCACGGCCGGCCAGGTCGGCGGGTTCGCCGGCGCGGAGTCGGCGTACTCGTACAGCTCCTCCCCCATCGATTCCGTGGTCGGCGCGGCCCAGTCCTCGCAAATCCTGCTCTACCACCTGGATTCACTCACCCGGGCGACCAGCAACACCCTCTGGATGCGCAAACTCGAGTTCATCACGGCCGGTCCGCACCGCCCGATCGACGACTCCTTCGAGGGCATCCTGGAGATCCGGCGCGCATCGATCATCGATCGTGGCGGAAGTCGCTGGCGCAGTGCCGATATCCAGATCAAAGCGTTCAACGGCGTCACCGGCTCCTGCCTGCTCGCGCACCAGCTACCGGAATGACCGCCGACACCATCCTCCGCCCGGCGCCGACCAGTGTGCGGACCCAACTACCGGCAGTACGGCTGGCGATCACCGGTGCACCGGGCACCGGCAAGACCACGCTGGCCACCGCGCTGTCGTTGGCCAGTGGGTTACCGCATACCGGCCTGTCGCCGGAATCAACCGTGGTGACGAGCACGCGGCGGCTGGCACGGACGGTCGAGCTACCGATCCGCATGCTAGAGCGGCGGATAACCGCCGAGGCAGGCACCGAATCCGGTTTTGTTTCCGATGGATCGGTGCTGAACGAGTGGGCCCTGGCCGAGACCCTGCGGCGCAGCCGCCGATTCCTCAGTCGGTTGACCAACCCGCGGGATATTCCGAATCGCCGCTTCGAGAAGGGGTTTCTGGCCGCACACGGAGCGATCGTCGCCCGCCGGGCGGCCGCGACCTACGATGCGTTCGTCCATCTGCGCATAGATCCGGCGACGCTGGTCGGCGACGATGCCGAGCAACGCGCGCTCGCCGACCGGATCCTGCTCGAGACAGTGCACGCATCGACCATCCCCTATTTCGTGTTCGGTGGATCGTTCGAGGATGTGATCACCCAGCTGACCCGCCTGTATCGTCTTCCAGAACTCGTCCCAGCCGACAGGGCTGTCGCCGCTGCGTCGAAAACCCCTTGAACAGAGGATAATTCGCTTATGGCCATCGGACCGACCGAGACCGCGTTCCGGCGATCGGATACCGCGATCTGGACTCTCGTCGGGGTGGCAGTCGCCACCTTCATGCTGATGCTCGACCTGACCGTCGTGAACGTGGCCCTGCCGGACATCCGCACGGCGTTCGATTCCTCGTTCTCGTCCCTGCAATGGATTCTGGACGCCTACGCCCTCGGTCTCGCCGCGATTCTGCTGGCCGCCGGCTCGCTCGCGGACCGGATCGGGCGCCGAAAAGTCTTCAATATCGGGATGGTCGTCTTCGCGGTGTCCTCGCTCGTGTGCGGTATCGCGCCGAACGTCGAGGTCCTCGTGGTCGCCCGGTTCGTGCAAGGTCTGGGCGGGGCAATCCTTTTCGCGGTCGGTCCGGCGCTGCTCGGGCACGAGTTCCGCGGCAAGGATCGTGGCATGGCCTTCGGCGTCTTCGGCGCGGTGACCGGCCTCGCGATCGCCTTCGGCCCGTTGATCGGCGGCGGGCTCACCGAAACCGCGGGCTGGCGCTGGATCTTCCTGATCAACGTCCCACTGGCCGTCGGCGCACTCGCCGCAGGCATGCTGAAGATGCGCGAATCACGCAGCTACGCAACGCCGCCCGTGGACTGGCTCGGCATGGCTACCTTCTCGACCGGGCTGTTCTTCCTGGTTCTCGGATTACTCCGGGGACAGGAGGACGGCTGGGCGAGTGCGCGGATAATCATCTGCTTCGTGATCGCCGCGCTGCTGCTCGCCGGGTTCGCCCGGGTACAGATCACCCGACGCGGTGCGGCCATGTTCGACCTCAACCTCTTCCGCAACAACACTTTCGGTGGCCTGTCCGTCGTCACCGCACTGTGCGCCTTCACGGTCATGCCGGCACTGTTCCTGCTGATCTCCTACGTGCAGAACCAACTCGGCTACTCCGCCCTGGCCAGCGGCATCCGCTTCCTGCCGTTGACCTTGCTGCTGTTCGTGGCCGCCGCCGTGGCCGGTGGCCTGGTCACCAAGCTCGCGCCCGCGGTCCTGGTCGGCACCTCGCAACTGTTGATCGCCGCGGGCTTGGCCGCGGTGGCGCTGACCGACGTGGACTCCGGTTGGACCGCACTGATCCCCGCCATGATCCTGATCGGCCTCGGCATGGGCATGTTCAGTCCGCCGCGCGCCGCGCTGTCGATCGCGGTGACCATCCCGGACAAGGCGGGCATGGCCTCGGGCGTCAACGAGACTTTCCAGCAGGCCGGGCTGGCCATCGGTATCGCCGCCGTCGGCGCGTTCTTCCAGAACCGGGTCGACGATGCGTTCACCGACGCCGAAGCGGCTCGAACCGCGCTGGGCGACAAGGCCTCCGAGGTCGCCGACGTGATCGCCGCGGGCGGTGGTGCGCAGGTGGCCGCGGACGGACCGCTGCGCGCTGCGGCCGAAACCGCATACCTGTCCGGACTACACCAGGCGATGCTGCTGGCCGCCGTACTCGCCGCGATCTCGGGCGTGGTCGCCTTTCTCACGCTGCGCCGTGAGGACCTGAACGAGGCCGCGCTGGCCGCGCCGGGGGTACCGCCGGAGGACGACGTCACCCGCCCGCTGCCGTTGCCCGAGGGTGCGCGCCGCGCCAAACAACTACGCACCGATCGCTGAGCTCGTGTATCTCATCGACGGACAGCGACGCCCACACCTGCGGCTGGCCATCTCCGGCACCTATTCGACCGGCAAGAGCACGACCACCGAGGCGCTCTCGCTGGCCACCGGCATCCCGCGCACCCATGCCATGACCGCGCGTCAACTGCTGATGGACATCGCGCCGGGCAAGACACTGAACGAGTTGAACACGATCGAGCTGCTCCAACTCGGCCTGCGCCGGTTCGAGGAGCGGATCCAGAACGAATCGGCAAGCGACTCTTTCGTTTCCGATGGGTCCGTGGTGCACGAGTGGGTGTACGGTACGGCTCGCCTGCAGGTCGGCATCAACCCTGGCGCGAACTGGCCGTCCCGCGTGATGAAGTCGCTCGCCGGCATCGGCCGCAAAGCTCCGGTGCGCGAATACACCCAGATATTCGGCGACATCGTCAAAGAACGGGCCCACACGCTCTACGACGCGTATGTCCATCTGCCGGTGGAGTTTCCGATGCGCGCGGACGGTCATCGCCCGGTTTCCGAGTCGTTCCGGAAGCTGTCCGACCAGTCTCTGCTAGACGTGATCCGCGGACTCGGAGTTCCGTACGAGGTGGTCGGCGGGAGCGTGCACGAACGGATCGACAAGATCATCGAGCTGTTCGATCTCGATATCGTCATGCCGATCGATCAGGCGATCGAAGAGGCGCACCGCCGAGTAGGCACCACCATCAAGGTGATCGAGAGCGATGCGCGCTACAAAGCCGCCCAGCGCAAGAAGTCCGTCGGTGATCGGGTGAAGAACGCCATGCGGTACTGAACTCACCCCCGCGACGACGTGGGGCCCGGCGCACATTCGCGCCGGGCCCCACGTGTTGTCTTGCACCGCAATAATTTACGGGATGGTCAGCACCTGGCCGGGGTTGATCAGGTCCGGGTTGTCGATGCCGCTCGCGTTCGCGATCTCCTGGTAGCGGTTGCCGTCGCCGTAGAAGCGCTCGGCGATCGCCCACAGGGTGTCGCCCGGCTCGACCGTGTAGGTGCGCACCTCGGGAGCCGGCGGCGGGGGCGGCACCTCTTCGGCGGCGGGCGCGGCCTCGGCGGCGGGCTCCGGGGCGGGCAGCGGGTTGTCGGTCTTGGTGTCCGACGCCCACAGCGCGCTGCCGTCCTTGCCGTACAGCACGACGTTGCGGTCCGCCTGCACGACCAGGCGATCCGGGTCGCCCTTGCCGTTGGTCTCGGTGGACCAGGCCGCACCCTCACCCTTGTACAGGACGAAGTTGCCGTCGGACTGCAGGGTCGCACGCTCGACACCCTGGTTGTGAGTCAGCGTGGACCACACAACATTTCCGTCCGGCTCGGTCAGCACGAGGTTGCCGTCGCTCTGCAGCGTGAGGCTGTACGCACCCCCTTGCAGAGACTGGCCCAGTCCGAGTTCTTCGCCAACGCGCAGCGTGTCGCCCACGGTTCTTCCTTTCGAAGGTTCTGAAGAGCATCCGACATCGACGCCCGCCGTCCACACCCAAGCGCGCATCTAGGCCGAAGATACTGCTCGAGTGGGAGTTACGGAGGGATTACGCGCATGGTTCGCCGAAAGTTCACTGTGGGGTGCGTCCTATTGCGGTCCCACGCCCGGTATGCGATGGGACCCGACGGCGGCCATACGCCGCCGCGCATCCGCCACTAGGGTTGTCGCCATGACTCGGATGTCCGGCGGCCGTAGCGCCGCAACCCTGGCCGGCGTGCTCGGGTGTCTCGTTGCCGCGGGGTGCGGCAGTTCGGATGATGGTGCGGCACAACCGAAGACCAGCACGACGAGCAGCGCGGCGCCGAGCACCCCGACGGAGGACGCCGGGGCGAACCGGGGCCGCGAACTCAGCGCCGACCCGACCATCGTCGGCGCCCGCCCGACCCCCTTCACCTCGTGGACCCGTCTGGCCGACGATCGCATCGCGGTGAACTTCCAGACCGGCTCGCCGGAGTGCTACGGCGTGGACGCCACTGTGCGCGAGACCGATTCGACCGTCACCGTCGAGCTGCGCGCCGGCACCCGCGCCGACGCGGTCGGCCGGATGTGCACCATGATCGCCGTCTTCGCCTCGCTCGACGTGCAACTGAAGTCACCGCTGGGCAACCGTCAGGTACTCAGCGCGGTGTAGCGGAGCTCCGCGCTACGGTGCCGGTTCGCCGACCGCGTCACCCAGCGCGGCGAACTCGGGGTAGCTACCCGCTTGCGGAGCACCCCAGGTCTGCTGTGCCATGACCCGTAACGGCATGGTGATGGCGGCGGCGATCTGTTCGGGCGTACGCACCGTCGGGTCGTCGCACCACACGAACAGCCCGGAGCCCAGGTGGTGCGTGCTCTGCTGCGGATCGAGGCGGCTGCCGTCGACGAACAGCGACGGATCCCACAGGTGATAGGTGAGGGGCGCGGGCACGTTGCCCGCCGACACCGGCCCGCCCGCGACGAAGTAGGTCGGCGTGAACGCGGCGTTGCGCACCTCGTGCCCGGCCGCGACGAGATCGGCTGGGCTGCGCGCGTTTCCGAAGTACGGCAGCGGCAGCTGCGGTATGCCCGCCCGGCTCCAGTAGTCGATCACGATGTCGGCGCCGAGGGCGAGGGTGCCCGCGCCCGCGTGCAGTCCGTCGTTCCAGATGCGCGGGCGCTTGCCGTGCGCGCGGACGATATCCGCACCCCAGTTGATCAGGCCGAGAAAAGCGTCGACCGGCTGGGCGTCGGGCCCGTAGGTCGCACGGGCGTAGGCACCGAGCTGCGGATACTCGTCGTAGCCTGCCACCTGCGCGCCGTCGAGCAGGAACTCGTCCGCGCCGAGATGCCAATAGCGGCCGGGGAACAGCGGCAGGAACTCTTCCAGGATGTCGCGCATCAGGTCATAGCTGCGCGGATCGGCGATGTCGATCGCCGCGTCGGAGACCTTGCCGCTCGCACTGCGCAACTTCAGCTCGGGGTGCGCGGCCAGAATGCCGTTCATGTGGCCAGGGAAGTCCACCTCGGGCACGATCTCGACCTGGTGCCGGGCCGCGTACGCGATCAGGTCACGGAGGTCTTGCTGCGAATAGTGCTGTGCGGCGGTGATTTCCGGATGTCGCGCGCTTTCGAGCCGGAACCCGAAGGTGTCCGAGAAGTGCAGGTGCAGCAGATTCAGCTTCAGCTGACCCATGCGGCGGATCTGCGCGCGCAACAGCTCCACCGGCAGGAACTCGCGGCCGACGTCCAACATCAGGCTGCGCTCGCGATAGCGCGGCCAATCCGTCACGGTGCCACCGGGTATCGCGGGCTGCCCGCGCAACATCTGCAGAGCCGACCTGGTGGCGTAGAACGCGCCCGCCGCGGCCGCGCCGCGCAGCTCCAGCGTCTCGCCGACCGAGATGCGGTAGGCCTCGGGGGTTTCCGGGGCGTCCGGTATCGGCCCGGTGGTCAGGACGATATCGCCCGCGCCGCCTGCCGTGCCGGGTTGCGCGCGGACGTCGCGACCGGTGAAGACTTGCAGTGCGGCCGCGAAATCCGTTGCGGTGTCCTGCAAATCGGGTTCGGCGTAGTGCACGAGCACCTGCGGGCCGAGGCGGAACGCCGCACCGCCGGCGTGCCATGCCTGTACAGACGGCAACGTCCGCGGGAAAGTGTGTTCGGCGGTGGCCGGTGGCGCGCCGCCGACCACCAGCCCGGCCGCGACCAGCACCGCAGTCACACCCACAGCCGTCGTCCGCATCGACATGTGGCCACTCTACGAACTCGCGCGCCCTTCGCTGCCCGTATCCCGAAGCACAGGCGATTCGGGCGGCGAAGCGAAGGGCGCGCGGCGGACTCGACTAGTGGGCGAAGTGCCGTGACCCGGTCAGGTACAGCGTGACGCCCGCTTCCCGGGCCAAGTCGATGGTCTCCTGGTCGCGCACCGACCCACCCGGCTGCACGATCGCCCGTACCCCGGCCTGGATGAGCTGTTGCGGGCCGTCCGGGAACGGGAAGAACGCGTCCGAGGCCGCGACCGAGCCCTTGGCCCGATCACCCGCGCGCTGCACGGCCAACTGCACCGCGTCCACCCGGTTCACCTGACCCATGCCGACGCCGACCGAGGCGCCGTCGTGGGCCAGCAGGATCGCATTGGATTTCACCGCCCGGCAGGCGCGCCAAGCGAATTCGAGGTCGGCCAGCGTCTCGGCGTCGGCCGCCGCGCCCGCCACCAGCGTCCAGTTGGCCGGGTCGTCGCCTGCGGCATCGAGGATGTCGCGCTGCTGCAGCAGCGCGCCGCCGCTGATCGGGCGCAGCTCGGCGCCTGCCCGGCGCGGCGGCTCGGCGACCAGGATGCGCACGTTCTTCTTGCGCTGCAACACTTCCACCGCGCCGTCGGCGTAGGCGGGGGCCACGATCACCTCGGTGAAGATCTCGGCGACCTGCTCGGCCAACTCGACGGTGACCTCGCGGTTGGCCGCGATCACCCCGCCGAAGGCGCTCACCGGATCACACGCGTGCGCCTTGCGATGGGCCTCGGCGATATCGGCGCCCACCGCGATGCCACACGGGTTGGCGTGCTTGATGATCGCCACGGTCGGACCGGTGTGGTCGTAGGCGGCGCGCCACGCGGCGTCGGCATCGGTGTAGTTGTTGTACGACATCTCCTTACCGTGCAACTGACGTGCCTGCGCGAGACCGGCGCTGCCGCCGTTGTCGGTGTACAGCGCCGCCGCCTGGTGCGGGTTCTCGCCGTAACGCAGCACGGCAGCGCGCTCCCAGGTGCCGCCGAGCCAGCCGGGGAATTGCTCGCCCGCCTCGGCGGGCGCCTGCGCCACACCGGGCACGAGCACCGAGGTCAGCCAGCTCGCCACCGCGACGTCGTAGCTTGCCGTGTGCTGAAAAGCCTTGGCCGCCAGCGCCGTCCGCTCGGGCAAGGTGAACCCGCCGGACTGTGCCGCGGCGAGCACCCGGTCGTAGTCGCCGCTGTCCACGACGACCGCGACGGACGGATGGTTCTTCGCGGCCGCCCGCACCATCGACGGCCCGCCGATGTCGATCTGCTCGACGCACTCGTCCGGAGTCGCGCCGCTGGCGACCGTCGCGGTGAACGGGTAGAGGTTCACCACCACCAATTCGAACGCCGCCACACCGAGTTCGGCCAGCTGATCGGCGTGCTCCTGCTTGCGCAGGTCGGCGAGAATGCCCGCGTGCACCCGCGGGTGCAGCGTCTTCACCCGCCCGTCGAGGGTCTCCGGAAAACCGGTGAGCTCCTCGACCTTGGTCACCGGGATACCGGCGTCGGCGATCTTGCTCGCGGTGGAGCCGGTCGAGACCAGCTCGATGCCCGCGGCGTGCAGACCGGTCGCGAGTTCGACGAGGCCGGTCTTGTCGTAGACACTCACCAGGGCCCGGCGCAACGGCTTGCGCTCATACTCGCTCATCAGGGATTACTGCCTTTCGTCCGTCGGAAACAATGCCCCGCGTCGCGGCGGCGGCGACCACCTGCGCCAGCAACCGCCGTTCGACAACCTTGATGCGCTCGTGCAGGCTCGCCTCGTCGTCGTCGGGCAGCACCGGCACCGCCTCCTGCGCGAGGATCGGGCCGGTGTCGACGCCCGCGTCGACCAGGTGCACGGTCGAGCCGGTGACCCGCACGCCGTAGGCGAGCGCGTCACGTACCCCGTGCGCGCCGGCGAAGGCGGGCAGCAGCGCGGGATGGGTGTTGATGATCCGGCCGCCGAAGCGCCCGAGGAAGCGCGCGCCGAGAATCTTCATGAACCCGGCGGAAACCACGAGATCGGGCGCGTACCCCGCGACCGCGTCGGTGAGCGCGGCATCCCAGGCGGCGCGATCGGGAAACTCGTTCAGCGCCACCCGGAAATGCGGCACGCCCGCCGCTTCGGCATGCGCGGTCGCCGGACAGGGACGGTCGACCCCGACGGCGACGATCCGCGCCGGGAAGTCGGCGGCGGTGGCCGCGTCGAGCAGCGCGCGCAGCAGCGATCCGGTGCCCGAGGCGAGCACGACTACGGTCGCCGGCGTCGCGGTGGGGGTCCACCGGACAGTGGGCGACGCCACGGGGTCGGCGGCCGGCGAAGGCGGCGGGGTGGGTGAGCTCAGGGCTCTACTCCTGCGGTCGATCGGACGGCGGTCGGAACGGCTCCGCCGGGTAGAGCCTAACGACCGTCTACCCGGTGACTTTCCGGCAGGTCCGCCTCGACCACCTCGGCATCGACGATGTCCGGTGTGGTATTTGCGCCGGGGGCGCGCACCGTCTCGATGGACGTCTGTTCCTCGACGAGTTCGCCGTCCAGCGCCTCGTCCGGATCCTGGTACGGATAGTCGTCGTACTCGTCGTCGAGGTATTCGCGGTCGTCGTCCGCGTAGTGATCGTCGGCGTAGTAATCGTCTTCGTAGTCGTCGGCGTAGTAGTCGTGCTCGTCGTACGGATCGGTGTAGTCCGCGGGCGCGGCGCCGACCGGGACGAGGAACCAGCGCGCGAACGCCAGGCCGGCATACCCGGGGACCGCCAGCCAGGCGAAGGTGACGGCGGCGAAGATCGGCAGGTCCAGTCCGACCCGGCCGAAGGTGCCGAGTTCGCCGCCGGCCACCGCCGCGAGCAGCACCAGCACCAGGGTCGCCAGCGCGGCCGAGCTCAGTGTGGCCCACGGCGCGCCGATCCGGTCGGTCGAGCGCCGCGCGAGATCGAGCCCGCCGAGGACCCCGATCCCCGCCGGGATCAGCAGCAGCACCGGCCACCAGGCGGGCGCGGGTCCGGTCGGCACCGCCACCAGCAGCGGCAGTGCCGGGATCGGCCCGCCCACCACGGCGAACAGGCCGAACGAGGCGGCACCGATCTGCGCGGTCGAGCCGACGAGCACACCGACCGCCTGCACCACCAGATTCGGCAGATAAGCCAGCGAGAGCAGAGTCAGCCCGAGCACGCCCGCAGCGTTGCCGGCCCCGGCGTAGGTATCACCGACCCGCGAGACGTGCAGCAGAAACGACACGAGCGTGAGCACCGTCGCACAGCCGACCAGGCGCAGCACCGCACGACCGGCCCCGTACATTCCGGAGATCGCCCAATCCGGCAGGCGCAGCAGCGCGAAGACCCCGCGCCGGTTGGCGGTCGCGATCCCGCCAAGGGCCGCAACCAGATACAGCCCGGCGACCCACGCGAAGGCGGCGAGCGTGTTCGGCGGTTGCAACGCGACGACGCCGGAGGCGTCCTCGGCGACCGCGAGACAGATGGCCGTGATCAGCAGGGGTCCGGCCAGTGCGGCGCCGACGATCCAGCCGAGATCGGCTCGGGTACTGCCGGGTTCGACCGCTCGTGCGCATTCGCGCCCGGCCAGCCAGACCACGAGCGCCGTCGGCAGCAACGGCAGCAGGCCGAGCGAGGTCTTGCCGATCACCAGCGGAACCTGATGCACGCCAAGCCATCCCGCGGCGATGGCACCCGAGGTGCCGGCCAGATTGCTGCCCGAGGAGAACAGGGCGGCGAGCATGAGGACGATGATCGCGGTGAGCGCGTAGGCGGTCGGTCGCCCGGCGATCAGCACGAGGACCCGGGCCCGTTCCGGGGTCAACGACAGAAACCCGGCCCCTTCGGCGTCGGCGTGCGGTTCCGGCACACCGCGGGACTCGGCGGTCCGGCGCGCAAGGGAGTTCCTGGGGGCGTTCATGACAATTCAGCGTGGCAGCTTCCCCGGCGCGAGCGGGTCAGGCGCGCCGCGAACTCGCGCCGGGAAGGACTGCTACTTGTTGTCTTCGGACGGCCGGAACGCCTGGGTGGCGTCGGAGGCCGGATCGCCGCTCTGCTCCCCGCCGAACGGCTGCGGAGCCTGCTGCGCACCCGGCTGGCTCGGCTGCCCGTAGTTCGACGCACCGTACGGCGACTGCTGGGCGGGCTGCTGGGTCGAGCCGAAATGCTGCGTGGCGCCCTCGTCCGGGCGGGCCTGCGGCACGCTCGGCTGACTCTGGCCGTACGGCGAACCCTGCTGCGCCGCACCGAAAGCCGTGGTCGGCTGGCCGTAGGACGGCTGCTGGCCGTAGGACTGGCCCGGCTGCTGACCGTAGGCGGGCTGGCCCGGCTGGCTCTGGCCGTACGGCGAAGCCTGCTGTGCCGCACCATAACCGGCCTGCTGGCCATAAGGAGACTGCTGGCCGTACGACTGGGCGGGCTGCTGCTGCCCGTAACCCTGCTGCTGACCGTAGCCGGGCTGGCTCTGGCCGAACGACGCGCCGGGCTGCTGCTGGCCGTAACCGCCCTGGGCGTAACCCTGCGTCGCCGGCGCGGCCGGACGCGGCGCGGGGGCCTTGACGATGCCCGATTCGAACAGCACCGCGCCGATCGCCAGCGCGGCCTGCGCGAAGGCGAGCACGAGCAGGATGTAGGCGCCCCACTTCAGCTCGATACCGTCACTGAGCGTGAACGAGTGCAGCAGCAGCGCGAGGAAACCCGCGGTGGACCCGGCCGCGGCGGCCCCGGTCCAGCTCTGCTTCGGCAGCAGCGAGAGCGCGGCGAGCAGACCACCGAGCAGCAGGATGCCGAGCAGCGCGGCACCGGATGCCTCGAACAGGCTGGCGGTCTCGCTACCGGACACCCGGGTGCCGCCGAAGTCGACCGGCTTGGTGCCGATGTAGGGCACGAAACCGAGCAGGAAGTTGATCACACCGAGCGCGGCGACACCGACCACCAGGAAGAACGGCAGACCCTTGGACTCAGCACCGGACGCGCTCGAGCCGGAGCTGGCACCACCTGCCGTCGAACCGAAGCTTGCGGATGTGGATGGCGCGGGTGTGTTGTACCCGGAGCCCCCGGACGGGTATGACATGTCGTCGTCTCCTAGGTCGAGTCATACGTGGTCTGTGCTGGCTGGATCTTCTCCTGACGCTACTGCACTCGCCCGCCCAGGTCACCCTCAACGGACCGGCCGGACGGCTCGTTCGTTCGTTTCCGAGCAGGTCGCGGGCCGTTTGCCGACGGCAAGCACTACCTCGTGGAAGCAGTTCCCACGACCGTGTCCGGCCACGGACGCGCGACGGCCCGGAGCCGTGTCGCCGAACGGACACGACGCCGGGCCAGAGCCACCCATCAGTACTGCGGCTTGATGTACCACGACCCGGGGGCGCCCTCGCAGGTGTAGTCGGCCCATTCCCCGGACTCCATGCCGAGATTGCCCTGGCGCTCGCAGGTCGCCAGTTGCTCGTACGGGCCGAGGCCGATCTGCTCCGGCGCGGCCGCGGCGATGCCGTCGGTCAGTCCGGCGCCGAACAGTCCGGCGAAGGTGAGTGCGGCGACGGCCGCGAAACGTGCGATGGTCATATCGAATTCCTTCGTGGTCGGGTCGGATGGCGCTGACGTGCGCAGGTCAGCGCGGGACGAGTCGCCAGGCGCCGTAGCTGCCGACGCAGTCGAAGTCCTGCCACTCGCCGGCCTCGACGCCCTGATTACCGCGGCCGAGGCACTGGTGCTCGTATTCGAACGGGCCGAGGTTGCCGGGGACCGCGGGGGCGGCCGAGCCGCTGTCGAACGGGCCCGCGTGCGCGGGGGCGAGGGTGCCGAGCAAGCCGGCGACGGTCAGTGCGGCGGTCGCGGCGACGCGTGCGGCCGCGATGCGGGGAGTGGTCATGATGTGTGCTTCCTGTGCGGGTGTATGGCGTTGTGCGAACCAGACTCCCGGCCGCCCGTCTCAGCGCGGTTTCACCTGCATTTCACGAGGTAGGAAGCATTTTCACGACTACGGCTCGGGGCCGGACAGCCGGTCGGCATAGCGACGCCAGCCGAAACCGGCGGCGGCGAACTCGGCGCGGAGTTCGGCCCGCAGCGCGCGGGCGCCCGCGTGATCGCCCTCCGCCTGCCGCACTGTCACGGTGACCGCGCGGGCAGCGAGCAACGGCACCCCGGTCGGCGCGGCGGCCATGAACTCGTCGAGCAGCGCCCTGGCCGCGGCCGGTTCGCCCTTGGCTAGGAGCACGTCGGCCAGGTCGACCCTGGCGAAACCGGTCGCCTCCTCCTCGTGCGCGAGTGCGGCACGGCAATAGGACTCCGCCGCGTCGAGCTGACCGGTGGCGAGCGCGGCGGCGGCGCGGGTGAGATCGTTCAGCGGCAGGATCTGCCGATCGTCCAGGCGGCGTGCGTAGCGGTCGGATTCCGCCACGGCCGCGAGTGCCTCGTCCAGCCGGCCGAGCTCGAGCAGGGCTTTGGCCTGGTTGCTCAGCCCCCGCGAAAGACCGTGCTCGTCCTCGTGCACCGCGTCCACCTTGGTGGAGCGGGTGTAGGCGGCCAGTGCCTCGGCCGGATCACCCGCGTACAGCAGTGCCGTGCCGAGCGCGTCGGCGAACGACGCGCCCTGGGTGTCACGCACGGCCAGATGTTCGCCCTGCTGCAAACGCTCGATCGCCTCGGACAACCTGCCGCGCTCGATGTCGACGATGCCCTGGTAGTACCGCACCGTCTGGGCGATTTCCGCGTCGTCCAGCGGCTCGGCCACCGCGCTCGCGCGGGCCAGCTGCGCGGCGGCGGTGTCGAGATCACCGGTCATCAAAGTATGGAAACCGTAGTGGCTCAACGCCTCTGCCAGCTCGTGCGGGGTGAGACCGGCAGCATCGGGACGGGCCGCGTTGTCGGTCAGCACCGCGGTTTCGGTCAGCACCGCGTAGTGGCGTTGCGCCTCCCGGAACCACGCCCGGGCCAGCCAGGGCACATGCATGTCGACCGCGAGCCGCAGAGCGTCGGCGGCACGTGCGGTACCCGGTGACTGTTCCAGTGCGGCCAGGATATTCGGCCACTCCGCGAAGACGGCGGCCACCGATTCGGCGGCGGCGAAATCGTCGGACGCGCCGATCGAGCGCACCAGGTCGCGGCACCAGCGCAGGTGTCCGGCGCGCAGGTCCTCGGTCTCCGCGGCGGCGGCGAGCCGGGACAGGGCGTAGTCCCGCACCGTCTCCAGCAGCACGAATCGCCTTGTCGCCCCGACATTCTGCACGGTGACCAGGCTCCGGTTCACCAGATCGGCGAGGGCGGGGGCGATATCGCCGGACTCGATATCCGCATCCGGTAATACCGCCTCGGCTGCCTCCAGCGTGCAGCCGCCCGCGAACACTCCGAGCCTGCGCAATACCGTCTGCTCCCGTTCGGCCAGCAGTTCGTGACTCCAGTCCAGGGCGACGCGCAGGCTGGTGTGCCGCCCGCCCGCGGCGTCGCGCGCGCCGCCGACCAGCAGCCGGACCCGGTCGTCGATCCGTTGTGCCAGTTGGGAAATCGTCAGCGTTCTGGTGAGACCGGCGGCCAGCTCGATGCCCAGCGGCAGCCAGTCGACCGCGGCGCAGATCGCCACCAGCTCGTCCCGCTCGGCCGCGGTCACCAGGCCGTGCAGTCCGGCGCGCTCGATGAACAGCGCCACGCCGACGCTACGGTCCAGCGCCCCCAGCGGATACACCGACTCTCCCGGCACGCCGAGTGGCCGTTGCGACGTGCTCAGCACACTGAATCCCGCTGCGGCCGTGACGAGTTCGGCCACCGAGTCGAGGACGTGCTCCGCGTTGTCGAGCACCAGGAGCACACCGGCCGCCGCGCCGAGCGCCGCGACGATCCCGGGCAGCGGCCGGTTCGCATCGATCACCCCCTCGGCGGCCAACCCGGCCGCGGCCAAAGCCGCTGCCACAGCGGGCAATACATCCTCGGCCCGACCAAGCGGCGCCAGTTCGACCAGCACCACCGGCCGACCGGATGCACTGATCGACCGCGCGAGTTCGGCGGCCAGTCGTGACTTGCCACTGCCCGCGACACCGACCAGCGTCGTGCGGCCCGGTTCGGCGAGCCGGGCGGTGAGCGTGGCGAATTCGCGACCACGACCGACGAAGCTGGTCAGCGGTGTGGCCAGTACGGCACCCGGCCGCGGCTCGGCCACTGCCGAGCCGTCTGCCTGCGCGGCGCTCTCCGCGCGGCGCGCGACGTCGATCGGCTCGGCGCTGCGCCCCGCGGCGGCCCGCAGCGCCGGATCATGGTCCAGGATGCGCAATTCCAGCTGCGCGGTGTCGGGTGCCGGGTCGACGCCCAGGTCCTCCGACAACGCGCGCCGCAATCGCGCCAGCCGTTCCAGCGCGTCGGCCTGCCGTCCGGTGCGATACAGCGCCAATGCCAGCAGGCAGGACAGCGGCTCGTGCAGCGGATGCCGCGCCACCAGCCCGGTCAGCTCCGTGACCACCTCACCGGCCGCGCCGAGTTCGAGATTGGCCTCCAGCCCGGCCACGGTCAGCGACAATCGCCAATCGTCGAGGCGTTCTCCCTCGGCCGCCGCGAACGGAATGGTCCGCAGATCGGCGAGCGCGGGCCCACGCCACAGCGCGAGCGCCTCGCGCGCCGCGACCGCGACGGTGCCGTAGTCACCCGCCCGGCGCGCGGTATGCAACCGTTGCGCGGCCGCCTCCGCGTCGAGCAGGTCCGTCGCGCTCACCCGCGCCTGATATCCCGCGGAGGTCCGCCCGATCACCTCCGCCAACGGTCCGAGCGCAGCGCGCAGCCGCGACACCACGACTCGCAGCCGCTGCACCGGCCGCTCGACCTCGGCCCCCCACAAATCCTCGGCCAGCCGCCCGTCCGGCACCGGAACGCGATTCGCCAACGCCAATCGCACCAACACTGCCCGTTCCAGCGGCCGATCGACGGTCACCGCTACACCGTCAGCCCACGCCTGCACTGGACCCAACACCAGCACATCCACGCTGACAAGCATGCCCTGTCCGCTATGCCGCCGTCTGCTCGCGGCCGGTGAAAACTTCGCACTGAACCGAACACGCGCCTGTCTCGTATCCCCTACGCGGGCGCGGACCGTCCCGCGACCCGGAAATCTGCAGATGGTCGGTCCGGCCGCTCGACTCCTGCCCAGGTCGAGCCCACCGCCATACATGACGAAGGCCGCCCCCGGAATCGGGAGGCGGCCTTCGTTCGGTGCTGCGCCGGCTGATTACACCTCGACGCTGGCCTTCTCCAGGATCTCGCGAGCCAGCGCGGCGGTCTCGGACGGCGTCTTGCCGACCTTCACGCCCGCGGCCTCCAGCGCGTCCTTCTTGGCCTGGGCGGTGCCGGCCGAGCCGGAGACGATGGCGCCCGCGTGGCCCATGGTCTTGCCCTCGGGGGCGGTGAAGCCCGCGACATAGCCGACGACCGGCTTGGTGACGTTGGCCTTGATGTAGGCCGCGGCCCGCTCCTCGGCGTCGCCGCCGATCTCGCCGATCATCACGATCAGCTTGGTCTCCGGGTCCTTCTCGAACGCCTCGATGGCGTCGATGTGGGTGGTGCCGATGACCGGGTCGCCGCCGATGCCGATGGCGGTGGAGAAGCCGAAATCACGCAGCTCGTACATCATCTGGTAGGTCAGGGTGCCGGACTTGGACACCAGGCCGACCGGGCCCTTACCGGTGATGTTGGCCGGGGTGATGCCGACCAGCGCCTCGCCGGGGGTGATGATGCCGGGGCAGTTCGGGCCGATGATCCGGGTCTTGTTGCCCTTCTCCACGTTGTAGGCCCATGCGAACGCGGTGTCCTGCACCGGGATGCCCTCGGTGATGACCACCAGCAGCGGGATCTCCGCATCGATGGCCTCGATGATGGCGTCCTTGGCGAACTTCGGCGGTACGAACGCGATGGAAACGTCGGCGCCGGTCTCCTTGATGGCCTCGGCGACGGTGCCGTACACCGGCAGCTCGACCGCGTTGCCGTCCTTGTCGGTGTGCGCGACGGTGGTGCCCGCCTTGCGCGCGTTGACGCCACCGACGACCTGGGTGCCGGCCTTGAGCATCAGCGCGGTGTGCTTGGTGCCCTCGCCACCGGTGATGCCCTGGACGATGACCTTCGAATCCTTGTTGAGGAAGATAGACATTTCCGGGTTCCTTACTTGGCCGCTGCCAGTTCGGCGGCCTTGTCGGCGCCTTCGTCCATTGTCTGCGCGAGCGTGATCAGCGGGTGCGCGGCATCGACGAGAATCTGCCTGCCCTCGTCCACCTTGTTGCCGTCGAGCCGGACGACCAGCGGCTTGTTCGCCTCGGCGCCCAGGATCTCCAGCGCCTTGACGATGCCGTTGGCGACCGCGTCACAGGCGGTGATGCCACCGAAGACGTTCACGAACACGCTCTTGACCTGCGCGTCACCGAGGATGACGTCCAGGCCCGCGGCCATCACCTCGGCCGAGGCGCCGCCGCCGATGTCGAGGAAGTTGGCGGGCTTGACGCCGCCGTGGTTCTCGCCCGCGTACGCGACCACGTCGAGGGTCGACATGACCAGACCGGCGCCGTTGCCGATGATGCCGACCTCACCGTCGAGCTTGACGTAGTTGAGGTCGTTCTCCTTGGCCTTGAGCTCCAAGGGATCGGTCGCGTCCTTGTCCGCGAAGGCCTCGTGGTCCGCGTGCCGGAACTCGGCGTTCTCGTCCAGGGTGACCTTGCCGTCCAGGGCGAGGATCTCGTCCTGCGGGGTGCGCACCAGCGGGTTGACCTCCACCAGGGTGGCGTCTTCCTTGACGAACACCTCCCACAGCTTCTGGATGGTCACGGCCGCGGCGTCGAGCACGTCGGCGGGCAGGTGGCCCTGCTCGGCGATCGAGCGGGCGAACGCCAGATCGACGCCCTTGACGGCGTCGACGGGAACCTTGGCGAGGCGCTCGGGCTTGGTCGCGGCGACCTCTTCGATCTCCATGCCGCCTTCCACCGAGCACATGGCCAGGTAGGTGCGGTTGGACCGGTCGAGCAGGAAGGAGATGTAGTACTCCTCCGCGATGTCCTTGGCTTCGGCGACAAGGATCTTCTTGGTGATGTGGCCCTTGATATCCAGGCCGAGGATGTTCTGCGCGTGCGTGAACGCGTCGTCCGCGGTCGCGGCGTACTTGACGCCACCCGCCTTGCCACGGCCACCGGCCTTGACCTGAGCCTTGATCATCACCGGCTTGCCGATTTCCTCCGCGATGGCGCGGGCGTCCTCGGCCGTGTCCGTGACGCGGC
Source organism: Nocardia vulneris (assembly GCF_001613425.1). Lineage (GTDB taxonomy): Bacteria > Actinomycetota > Actinomycetes > Mycobacteriales > Mycobacteriaceae > Nocardia > Nocardia vulneris. The sequence goes on from NZ_BDCI01000022.1 coordinate 242,335, forward strand.
CCTCGGACGAAGGCACTCCGTGCTTAACGAAGAGCTCCTTCGCCTGATATTCGAAGAGATCCATGTACTCACCGTCTCGTCTGCGTTGTGATGACAACGTCTTTGTTGGCGGCCCGACGTCGGAAGCGGGTCGGGTCGGACTCTAATCAGTCACATGGACGGCCAATCGGCCACGTTCATCCTAAGTGGCGCAGGTCACGGGCCGATACGCGCGGCGGAAAAACCGCTGGCCAACGCTACTCGCGAGTAGGTTGCTGGCACCGCGCCAGGTAGACCCGCCGAACCCGCGCACACGGCCGGATCTACTACACGTTGTCGTCGAAAAGTCTCGCCCGCGTGCCCAATGCACAGATAGATATTCCGCGCCGTTAGCGTGATCAATCTCACATGTTCGGACAGATGGGCCGCAGCGCTTGCGGACCCTGCAATCGTTTCGTTACCGTCATTGCGGTCGATGTCACAGCACGGTCACGACTAGGAGGACGGCAAGCTTGACGCAGCACAGCACTCCGCAGATGGAGAGCCGTTCCGCAGTTGACCCGTCGAAGCCGCTGATCAGCAGGCACCTCGGCCCCGCGAACATCTCCCGCTTCACGATGTGGCACAGCCGATGAACCATCGCTCCGCCCTTATTCCTGAACATCGCGCCCGGACCGGTCATCGTTATCGCGACGACGAATCCTTCGGCGCGCAGGCCGCACAAGGCACGTCCCGTGGTCCGTCGGTTGACCGGCAACGGAACTCGCTCTACGCCGCGCCCGCCGCGGCGGCGCCGGTGGACTACAGCTCCCGCGACAACGCCTGGTCCACGAACGACTCGTGGTCCCAGCAGGATTCGTGGGCGCCCCAGGACACCTGGTCGCAGCAGGAGTCCTGGTCCGACGGTGGCGCCTGGAACTCGGGCGACGCCTGGGCCGAAGAAGAGACCTGGGCACCCGAAGACGGCACCTGGGCGCCGGAAGAATCCTGGGCGTCCGACGCCGAGCCCGAAACCCCGGACACTCCGGCCACACCGACCGTGATTCCCGGCCGCCGCCCCGCCAAACGCGGTGGCGCGCACCGGCTGCCCGCCCCGCCCGCCGCCCTCAAGGGTCGTGCCGCGGTGGCCGCCGTCGCCGCCGGTGCCGTGGTCGCCGCCGGACAAGCCGCCCTCGCCTCGCCGGAGCAGCCGAGTCAGGCCGTCGACTACGAGGCCGCCGGGCAGATCCACGAGATCGCCGCCCAGTCGGTCAGCCTCGCCGACCCTGCCGTCTCGGCGGAGTCGCCGCAGATCCTCAACGCCTCCGGGCCGACCCACCTCGGCGACTTCAACGACATCCTGCAAAAGGGTCAGAAGTACGCGCAGGACATGGCCGCCGCGGAAGCCGCGAAACTGCGCCCCCTGTTCACCAAGTTCGCCGCCGGTAACTTCACCTCCGGCTTCGGCGCGCGCTGGGGCGTACAGCATCTCGGCATCGACATCGCCGGCCCGATCGGCACCCCGATCGTCGCCGTCGCCGACGGCACCGTCATCGAAGCGGGCCCGGCCGCCGGCTTCGGCATGTGGGTTCGCCTGCTGCACGACGACGGCACCGTCACCATCTACGGCCACATCGACACCGCCACGGTCTCCCAGGGCCAGCGGGTCATGGCCGGCGACCAGATCGCCACCATCGGCAACCGCGGCTTCTCCACCGGCCCGCACTGCCACTTCGAAGTGTGGTTGAACGGTTCCGACAAGATCGACCCGGTGCCCTGGTTGGCCACCCGCGGAATCAGCCTGGGCCCGCAGCGGGACTAGGTTCGGGGTTTCCTTCCGTACGGCGGGTGTCGGAGCAGAGTTGACGGCGTGAGTTCTGCGCTGCTGCATTCGGTTCGGTGCTAACGCACCAGTTCTGGGCTGCTGCACCCGGTTCGGCGCTAACGCACCAGTTCTGGGCTGCTGCACCCGGTTCGGTGCTAACGCACCAGTTCTGGGCTGCTGCACCCGGTTCGGTGCTTGCCCACCCGTTCTGGGCTGCTGCACCCAGTTCGGCGCTAACGCACCAGTTCTGGGCTGCTGCACCCGGTTCGGCGCTAACGCACCAGTTCTGGGCTGCTGCACCCGGTTCGGCGCTAACGCACCAGTTCTGAGTTGACGCACCGATTCTGAGTTGGCGTGGCCGTTCTGAGTTGACGTGGCCGCGGCTCACCGTGCCGGTTGGGTTCGCCGCACCCGGTTCGGCGCTTGCGCACCAGTTCTGAGCTGCTGCACCCGGTTTGGTGCTAACGCACCAGTTCTGAGTTGACGTGGCCGCGGCTCACCCGTGCCCGTTGGGTTCGTCGCACCCGCTTGACATTGCCGCACCCGTTCTGAGTTGGCGCACCCGCTTTGGCATGCCGCAGCGAGTGCGACGA
>NZ_BDCI01000023.1 GCF_001613425.1 Nocardia vulneris
TTGGCGAACTTCTTGTTCGGTGACGACGACGCGTTGATCCAGATCGATATGGGCGAGTTCCATGACCGGTTCACCGCGTCTCGGCTGTTCGGTGCTCCTCCCGGCTATGTCGGGTACGAGGAGGGTGGTCAGCTCACCGAGAAGGTGCGGCGTAAGCCGTTCTCGGTGGTGTTGTTCGACGAGATCGAAAAGGCGCATCAGGAGATCTACAACACCCTGTTGCAGGTCCTCGAGGACGGCCGGCTCACCGACGGTCAGGGTCGCACGGTCGATTTCAAGAACACCGTGCTGATCTTCACCTCGAACCTGGGTACCTCCGATATCTCCAAGGCGGTCGGGTTGGGCTTCACCCAGTCCAACGCCGAGGGCTCGAACTACGAGCGGATGAAACTCAAGGTCAACGACGAACTCAAGAAACACTTCCGCCCCGAGTTCCTCAACCGCATCGACGACGTCATCGTCTTCCACCAGCTCACCACCGACCAGATCGTGCAAATGGTGGACCTGATGATCGGCCGCGTCGCCAAGCAACTGAAGAACAAGGACATGGAGATCGAGCTGGCTCCGCAGGGCAAGGCGCTGCTGGCCAAGCGCGGCTTCGACCCCGTGCTCGGTGCCCGGCCGCTGCGGCGCACCATCCAGCGCGAGATCGAGGATCAGCTCTCGGAGAAGATCCTCTTCGGCGAGATCGGCCCCGGCCAGACCATCGTGGTCGACGTCGAAGGCTGGGACGGCGAAGGCTCCGGCGAGGACGCCAAGTTCACCTTCACCGGTAAGGCGAAGCTGACCAAGGGCGACAAGACCGAGGACAAGCCCGAGGTCGTGCTGACCGGCGCGACCGAAGGTTCCGCGGAGGCCGTCGGCGAGTAAGAGCTCCACGAAAGGCCCGCCTTCCCCTGGGAGGCGGGCCTTTTCGCGTCTCCGTTAGGGCGACCAGTGCGCGAGCACCGGCGCGAAGGCGTCCGCGATCTCACCGGGGACGAGTACCTCATCGATGCCGTACTTTTCGCGACGGGCGGCCAGTGTCTCGATGGCGGCGGCCGGGTCGGCGTCGAGGACGCCCGCCGCGCCCGCCGCGCGCAGCGCGTCGGTGGTGAGGCCGAGGCGGGTGCTGGTCCAGTAGGGCAGCCGGTCGCCGATGCCGATCAGCTGATGGCTGAAGGCAATCGAGCGGTCGGTGTGGTCGCGGACGATCCGGACCATGTCGGCGAGTTCCGGCTCGGTGACCTGCGGACCTGCCGCGAGCAGGATCCGATCGGCGAATTCGGCTGCGGCGGCCAGCATCCTGGGGCCACTGGCGGCCACGGTGACCGACGGCGCGGGATCGACCGCCGCGCGGACCGCGGCCACCGTATCGGCCAACTGTGCGCGCCGGGCCGCCGCGGATCCCCAAGGCATCCCGAGCTGTTCGGCTTCGGCACTCGCGTCGGGCCGTCCCGATCCGATGCCGAGTTCGAAGCGGCCGTCCGAAAGTAGTTGCAGCGCTGCGGTTTCCCGGACGGTAGCGGCGGTGTTGCGCAACGGCCCGGCGAGCACGTTCGGGCGCAGCCGGATGGTGCTGGTGACGGCGGCCGCCGCGGCCAGGGCAGGAAACGGCGACGGGGTGTTCAGCGTGTCCGGCAACAGAAGCGTCGCGTAGCCCTGGCGTTCGGCGGCTTGCACGGACCGGACCCATTCGGTGCCGGAGCGCGGGATGAGGACAATGGCGAATTTCATGCGCCAAGCCTGCGCCAGGAGACCATACCGTGACATCGGCCGCGCGTCGCCGGTCGATATACGTCCGCGTGCGTACGCGATCGCGGCCGCTACGGGTAGTGCTCCGGGTTTGCCGCAGCGCCAGGCGGGTCACGGCGCAGAGGATGCTCGATGATTGCCGTTCGCGGACGCCGCCGCGCTTCGACTCGCGCGGTGTACGAGCGGATCGGCGTACGTTGGAGGGGGTTCGAGACACCGACCGCGGGGGTGCGTATGACAAATCCAGATCTGACCTTGATCGCCGTATTGCTGGACCGCTCCGGCTCGATGCAGTCGATCAAAACCGACACCGAGGGCGGTTTCGCCGCGTTCCTCGAACAGCAGCGCGAAGTGCCGAAGACGATCGAGGTGACCCTCGCGCAGTTCGACACCGAGTACGAATGTCTCTACGCGAACAAGCCGCTCGCCGAGGTCCCGCCGCTGCAGTTGCAGCCGCGCGGGATGACCGCGCTCTACGACGCGGTCGGCAAGCTGGTCACCGATATCGGCAGCGAGTTGTCGAAGCGTCCGGAGGAGCAACGGCCGGGCACGGTCATCGTGGTGGTGCTCACCGACGGTCACGAGAATTCCAGCCGGGAATGGTCGCACGCGGCGGTGAAATCGCTGATCGTGCAGCAGCGCGAGGTGTACAGCTGGGAGTTCCTGTTCCTCGGCGCCAACATGGACGCGGTCGAGATCGGCACCGGCATGGGCTTCGATCCCGGCTCCTCGATCACCTACGCCGCTGCGCCGCAGGGTGTTTCGGCCGTGTTCCGCTCCGCGTCCCGCTATTCCGCGCGATTGCAGAGCGCGCCGGGCGCGCCGGGGCGCGGCTTCACCGACGCCGAACGGCAGGAGGCGAACCCGGGCAGCTGAGCGGTCGGCCTACTGCCAGCCCGGCCGCACCAGGCCGGACTCGTAGGCCATGACCACCAGTTGGGTGCGGTCGCGGGCACCGAGTTTCATCAGGATCCGGCTGACGTGCGTGCGCGCGGTGGCGGGGCTCATGAACAGCCGTTCGCCGATCTCGGCGTTGGTGAGGCCCTCCGCGACCAGCACCATCACCTCGCGCTCGCGCTCGGTGAGTTCGGACAGTGTCGCGGGCGGCGGGGTTTTCGCGTGCGCGGAGAATTCGGCGATCAACCGCCGGGTGACGCCGGGGGAGAGCAGCGCGTCCCCGGCCGCCACCACCCGCACCGCCCGGACCAGGTCGGCCGGCTCGGTGTGTTTCACCAGGAAGCCGGTCGCGCCGGCGCGCATCGCCTCGAACACGTACTCGTCCAGCTCGAAGGTGGTCAGCACCACCACCCGTACCGCGGCGAGCTGGGGATCCTCGGCGATCATGCGGGTCGCGGCGAGACCGTCCAGAATCGGCATCCGGATATCCATCAGCACCACGTCGGGCGTCAGACTGCGGGTCATCCGCACCGCCTGTTCCCCGTTGTCCGCTTCGCCCACCACCTCGATCCCGTCCTGCGCGGCCAGCAACGCCACGAACCCGCCCCGCACCAGCGCCTGATCGTCGGCCACCACAACCCGAATGCTCATGGGCGTACCTCGCCTGCGCTCGATTGACCGGCGGTGCGGTCGCCGGGGCGGATCGGGCGGACGTTGTCGGGGCGCGCGGTGTCGTCCGGGCGGGGGGTGGGCGGCTTGCGCTCGCTCGGTTCCATCGGTTGCAAGGGCAGGCGGGCCGCGACGCGGAAGCCGCCGCTCGGGCGGGGGCCCGCGGTGAGCGCGCCGCCGAGCGCGTGGGTGCGCTCACGCATGCCGAGGATGCCGTTGCCGCCGCCCGGGCCGGATTTCGGCGTGGCCGCGGCGGGCCGGGAATTGTCGACGGTGATGTCGACCGATTGCGCCGCGTAGCGCACGGTCACCGAGGCCTGTGCGCCCGGCGCGTGGCGCACCACGTTCGTCAGCGACTCCTGGATGATCCGCGCGCCCGCCACATCGATCACGCTGGGCAGTTGCTGCGGCGTTCCGATGATCTTGGTGTCCACCGCGAGGCCCGCCGCGCGCGCCCGTTGCAGCAGCGCGTCCAGGTCGCCGATGCTCGGTGCCGGAGCGCGCGGTGCCGCGGGCCGCGGCGCGTCCGGCTCCGATTCCCTGCTCGCACCACCGGATTCGTGCTCCTCGGCCGGAACCCGGCCGGCGCCACCGGAATTGCGGGTGGTCCAGCCGCGGCCCGGCCGCCGCCGATTCGGCGCGGGCGGCTCTTGCGTGAATTCGGCTGCCTCGGTGTCGGATTCGCCTGCGACCGGACCGCCGGAACGAATCGAGTGCAGCAGCGTGTGCACTTCGGCCAGTGCGTCCCTGCTCGCCGTCTTGATCGCGTCGAGCGCGGTCGCGGCCTGTTCCGGCTTCTTGTCGAACAGCTCCAGCGCGACCGACGATTGCACATTGATCAGCGAAAGACTGTGCGCCAGTACGTCGTGCAACTCACGGGCGATCGCGAGCCGCTCCTCGCTGGCTCGCCGCTCCCGCTGCGCCTCCTCGTCGCGTCGCGCGGCCTCGGCACGTTGGCGGCGCGCGATCAGGACGGCATTGCGCTGGCGGATTCCCTCGACCGCGCACAGCAGCACGACCAGCCACGCCATCAGCGCGAAGATCTGCCAGACGTTGGCGCCCCGCCCGAACAGTTCCGGCACCGGCCAGACCAGCACCAGATAGCCGAGCGGCACCAAGGGGTAGGTCCACCAGCGTGATCCGATGCTGCCTGCGGTGAGGAACGCGATGATCAGTGACAGGAAGATCGGCCCGTAGCCGTACCCGAGCGACAGATAGGCGATGCACGCGCCGAGCGCGATCAGCAGCACCGGCACCGGGTGGGCACGCCGCCAGATCAGCGCGACGGGTCCGGCGAGTAGTAGCGCGTAACCGATTACACCGAGCGAATTCTCGCCGATTCTCATGTTCGCGAACGTGCCGCCGACGATCTGGAGCGCGGCGACGACGAGCGCCACACCCCAATCCCAGCCCAGTGAGCCTCGACTCGTCATGCTTGTCCTCACCCGCAGCAGCCTATTCGGCTCGTCGGCCGAACGGCGTCCGCCTCGCTACGTATTGCTCAGGTAAGGCAGCAGCGTAGTGCGGCTTACGTACCCGCAACGTCGCCGCGGGACGGATGTGCCGGGCCGGGGGTACGGCGAATGCTCAGTGGCATGAACGATTCGATCGTGGTCACCGACGGGCTGACCAAACGCTACGGCGACCATATCGCCGTCGACGACGTGCACATGCGCGTGGCGGCCGGCGAGATCTACGGGTTCCTCGGGCCGAACGGCGCGGGCAAGACGACCACGCTGCGCATGCTGGTCGGGCTGATCCGGCCGAGCGCGGGCACCGCGACCGTGGCCGGGCACGCACCCGGTGCGCCGGCGGTGGTGCGCCGAATCGGTGTGCTCATCGAGGGGCCCGGCTTCTTCCCGTATCTCTCCGGCCGGGACAACCTGCGGGTGCTGGCGAAATACCGCGGTCTGGGCCGCGACGATCTCGAGGACGCGCTGGACCGGGTCGGACTGGCCGACCGCGCGGACGACAAGTTCCGCACGTACTCGCTCGGCATGAAGCAGCGACTCGGCGTCGGCGCCGCCCTGCTCGGCCGGCCGGATCTGCTGATCCTGGACGAGCCGACGAACGGCCTCGACCCGCAGGGCATGGCCGAGATGCGGGAACTGATCACCGCGCTGGCCGGTGACGGGCACACCGTGCTGCTGTCGAGTCACATGCTCAGCGAGGTGCAGGAGATCTGCGATCGGGTCGGGGTGATCTCGCACGGCAAGCTGCTCGCCGAATCCACCGTCGCCGAATTGCGCGGCGCCGCATCGCTTCTGCTGCGCGCCGAGCCGATGGAGGTGGCGTTCCCGGCCGTGCGCGGCGTGGTCGGCGAGCGGGGCGCGATCCTCACCGCGAGCGGCATCCGGATCGAGGGCGTCGACGGCACCGCGCCCGCGGTGGCGCGTGCGGTGATCGACGCGGGCGCCGACCTGCTGGAACTGCGACGCGACGAAAAGTCGCTGGAGGAAGTGTTTTTCGAGATGACGAGCGGACAATGACGATGAAAGACTTGATTGCGAGCACGCGGGCCGAGGCACTGCGGCTGCGGAAGTGGCCCGCGTTCTGGATCATCCTCGGCACGTGGATCCTGCTGAATCTGACGTTCTCGTACCTGTTCAACTACCTGGCCTATACCTCGGGCGAGTCCGGCCGGATGTCGAACGGACTGCCGAGAGACATACTGCTGCAACAGATGCTGCCCGCCGCGGTGCCCGGCGTCTTCACCCAGGGCATGGCGATGTTCGGTGGTGCGCTGATGCTGGTGCTCGGCGCGCTGACCACCGGCAGCGGATATGGCTGGGGCACTTGGAAAACCGGCTTCACCCAGGGGCCGTCGCGGATCAACGTGGTGGGCGGCGTGCTGGTGAGCCTGCTGGTGGTGGTGCTCGCACTGGTGCTCACCGCGTTCGTGGTGGACATCGGGGTGGCGTCGCTGATCGGTGCGGCCCAGGGGCAGTCGCTCGCGCTGCCCTCGCTGCGGCAGTCGGCGCTCGGGGTGCTCACCGGTGTCGTGATTCTCGGGATGTGGACGCTGGCGGGCGCGTTGATCGGGGCCCTCGCGCGCGGACCCGCGCTCGCGGTCGGTCTCGGGCTGGTGTGGGTACTGGTGGTGGAGAACCTGCTTCGCGGGGTGGCAGGCATCTTCGCACCGATCGCGGTGCTCACCGATCACCTGCCCGGGACCGCCGCGGGGTCGCTGGCCGGCGCGATGCGGACGGTCGGGGCCGGGACGCCCGGCGTGCTCGACATCCTGTCCCGCACCGAAGCGCTGATCGTGCTGGCGATCTATATCGCGCTGTTCGTGGCGGGGACGGTGTATTCGATGCGCAGGCGCGACCTGGTGTGACCGTCCGAGTCGAAAGCCGTTGGCGGACTGCCCGCCAACGGCTTTCGTCGTGTCGCGTTGTGGCGGTACCGCTCAGTCGCCCGCGGTGCGCAGCACGGCGTGCGCGAGCCGGGACAGCGCTTGCGCGATCCGCGCGGAACTGAGACCGCGCGCACGCTGCTGCTGGAACACCTCGGCCGCCAGCGGCGCCAGCAGCGGATCGACCAGGGCGTCGGGTTCCCGAATCCCGGCCTCCCGCAACAGGGCTCGCACATGTGCGGACCAGAACCCATACGCCCCGGTCGCGTAGCGCGCCCCACCGGTCTCCGCGCCGAGCGCGAGATCCGCGTGCGCGTCCAGCAGTTCGACCATCGCGGCGTAGAACGCGGCCAGCCGTTCGGCGGGCGGCGCCCCCGGCCCCAGCGGCGGCGCTCCCCCGATCAGCTGCTCCTGCAACGCCCGTTCGTGCTCGTCGAGCAGGGCGACCGCGATCGAATTCCGGTCCGGGTAGCGCCGATACAGCGTGCCCCGGCCGACGCCGGCCGCCTTCGCGATGTCGTCCATGGTCACCGTGCGCGGGTCGCGCGTGGCGAACAGCTCCGCCGCCGCGGCGAGCACCTTGGCCCGATTGCGGGCGGCGTCCGCGCGCTCGGGTGGCGCGGCGGAGGGGGCGGCCGCTTGCCCGCTGAGCAGGTCCGGATGGCTGGTCATGCTGCCGACTGTACTCGATTTCCGAAAAAGTGGACAACATGTCCAGTTTGGCTTACAGTCGATCTCGACATCAAATGGACACGGCGTCCACTTAGGTTCCGACTGGTGCCGAGAGCACCGAGTGAGGTTCGAAAATGAGCAGCTTGTTGCACCTGGATGCGAGCGCACGCACCCGTTCGATCAGCCGGGAAGTCAGCGCCGCGTTCGCCGCCGCATGGCAGGCGCAGCACCCGCACGGCGAGTACCGCTACCGGGATCTGGCGGCCGAGCCGATCCCGTTCATCGATGAGGCCTGGACCGAACTGTGCGATCTGGTGCTGCGGCAGGAAAGCACCGATCTCTATGCCCTGGGCGATCTGGTGCGCTCGCCCGCACAGGCCGCCGCATGGGAGATCGTGCGGCCGCTGCTGGCCGAGGTGCTCGCGGCGGACGTGATCCTGATCGGCACCCCGATGTACAACTACTCGATTCCCGCTTCGCTCAAGGCCTGGCTGGACCAGGTGACCTTCCCGCGAATGTCGTTGGGCCACCGCCGTTTCGTGGTGACCACCGCGCGCGGCGGCAGCTACGTGCCGGGCGCGCCCAAAGCCGCCTACGACTATCAGGAGCGCTTCCTGCGCGACTTCTTCGCGGGCCATTTCGCCGTGCACGACACGGTTTTCGTCAACGCCGAACTGGCCAACGCGCGCCAGGATCCGGCGCTGGCCCACCTGCGCGACAAGCACGAGCAGTCCTATGCCCGGGCGCTCGAGGCGGCGCGTGATCTGGCAAAGGAGTACTGAGATGAACTGGGTCGTCCTCGGTCTGGCCGGACTGGTCGAGATCGTCTGGTCGCAGAGCATCAAACCGACGGAGAACTTCACCCGCCTGGTGCCGACCGTGCTCTGCTTCGTGCTCGGCGCGACCGCCGTCTACCTGCTCTCGCGCGCCATGCAGACGCTGCCGGTCGGCACCGCGTACGCCGTGTTCACCGGTATCGGCGCGGTCGGTGCCATCGGGCTGGGCGTCGTGGTGCACAAGGACCCGTTCAGTGCGGGCCGCGCCCTGGCGCTGTCGATGATCATCGGCGGGATCGTCCTGGCCCGGATCACCAACCCGGAGTGAGGTCAATGCGGCGGTGCCGCAACCGATTTGGTGAGGTCTCGGCATATTCCCCACGGCACCGCAATTCCTCGGCCCTGCGCCCGTGGCACTCGAGTCGGACCTGAAGACGTGGCGCGGCGGACTGGCTAGGCTCGGTGCCGCATCGGAATCGATCAGAATTCACCGAAAGGACCGTGATGCCTACACGTAGCGCGCGTACTGCCTGGACCGGCTCTCTGCAGGAAGGCTCGGGGCAGGTCGAGCTGACCAGCTCGGGCGTCGGCAAGTACGACGTGTCGTTCCCGAAGCGCTCCGCCGAGGAGGCCGACGGCACCACCAGCCCGGAGGAGCTCATCGCGGCGGCGCACTCGTCCTGCTACGCGATGGCGCTGTCGGCCCAGATCGGCAATGCGGGCGGCACCCCGGAGAGCCTGGACGTCTCCGCCGACGTCACCCTCGGCCCCGACCCGGCCGGCGGCTTCCGGATCAGCGGCATCAAGCTGACCGTCCGCGGCAAGGTCTCCGGTATCGACGCCGACGCGTTCGCCGCCGCGGCCGAGGCCGCCAAGGCGGGCTGCCCGGTGAGCAAGGCGCTGGCGGGCGTCGACCACATCACCCTCGACGCCGCCCTGGCCTGAGATCGCACGACTGCCCCGGTTCGGAGTGGCCGAACCGGGGCAGTCGGGTGCTGTCCCAACGGTTATGCGCCGGAGCGGGCGAAGTAGCGGCGGGCGGCCGGGTGATACATCGCCGGGATGGCGACCAGGACCGCCAGCACGTGGATCGCGCGGAGCAGTCCGATCACCACCGACTCGGCGCCGACGTGGTCGAAGAGATCGCCGAACCGGTCCGCCGACAGCAGTGCCGCGAGCGGTTCGATGATCAGCGAGGCCAAGCCGACCACGCCGATGCCGAAGGTCAGCACCAGCCGGGCCCAGCGGGCACCGGCCGACATCCGGATGGCGACCAGGAGCACGACGAAATAGATCGCCAGGCGCACCGCCAGCCCGGACGTGACGCCCGCGACATCGGCCTCGTTCCGCTCCACAATCAGTGCGGCGCGCAGGATTCCCTCGCCGACCCCCGCGAGCAGTGCGATGACGAGGCCGACGAAGGCGACGCGCACGGGGCGCGGCGGTGCGGCGGGAGCAGCCGAACGCAGGTGTGCTGGCCAAACGGAAAAGGCAGTGCCGGTCATGACACCGACACTGCCCTGCGATTTCCCGCTGCGGATCAGCCCGCGGTAGCGACCGGCTCTCGTACCGGAGTATCAGTGCGCGAGGCGAATTCGGTGAGCGCGGCGAAGCCGAGGGCCAGGCAGACCCACAGCGTTGCCGTCTCGGCGAGCGAGGCCACCCGGAACTGCCACAGCAGACTGGCCGGGAAGTCCGCCTTCACCTCATCGATACCGGGCAACAGGATGTAGCCCAGCGCGGTGATCAGCACGAAGACGGCGAGTCCGCCGATCAGCCGCAGCGTGCCCGGCTGCGCCCGCAGCAATTTGAAGGCGTAGACGGCCGCGCCGACGGCGACGAAGCCGAGCGCCACGGCGGCCACCCACAGCAGGGTGCGTTCGTTGATCGTGTCCGGATCACCGACCGCGGGCGGATTCGCCGGATACTTGAAAAACGGCACCGCGACGATCGCGGCCCAGCCGCCGAGCCCGAGGCCGAGCGCGAGCGCAGGCCCGCCGAGGGTGGTGTAGCGCCGCGCGAAGTGCGCCACCGAGGCGAAGATCGCGCCGAGCGCGAGTCCGGCCAGGCCGAGCGCCAGGAACTGGCCCGCCTTCTGCCCGGTGCGGCTGACCAGTGGTTCTTCCTCGTCGCCGTGCGAATGTCCGCCGGTGGCTTCCGGTTCGGCGCCGTGCGCGTGCTCGGCGGGCGGCGCGGCAGCGGACTCCTCGATGGCGATGGCCGCCTCGACCTTCGGTTCACCGACGAAGTAACCCACCGTCGCGGCGAGCAGACCGGCGAGGAGACCGGCCAGCAGGCCACGCAACAGCAGGGTTTTCAGGGAACCGGTGAGAGGAGGAGCAGCGTGGGAGTTCAGTGGCACGGAAGCCCCAGCAGGTGGCGTCCATCGTGCATCAGCTCGTGCAGATACATCCCGCTGCGCGAGATGACACCTTGATCGAAACCGACCAGGTAGAGCGTGAGCAGTGCGAGAAGAACGACACCGACTGTGACGAGCACAGTGGCCAGTGAATCGTTTGCCCGGCTCGGCGAATGCGCGATAGCCATGCGAGTCCTCCTTGGGGATGCGCCGGATCGGACAGTGTCCGCCTGCGCTTTTCCGCGTCCCGTCGAGTGGTCGGCGCGAAGGTGCCGGTGTCTGGCTTTCCGGCACCCGATGACCCGGTGCATGGAACACAGTGGCGCGACCGCTCCGGAATCACACCGGAATTACCGCATCACCCTCGCGTTTTGTCATTCGAACTGTGACACCTGGAGGCGGCCGCCGTCAACACGACCAGCGACGACCGCGCCCCGGCCTCGGGCGAGTCGCTGGGCCGCGCTCAGATGGCGGGTTTGCCCGCGACGTCGAGCACGACCTCGAATTCCAGCAGCGACGCACCGGTGGAGACCGGCTTCTGGCGCTCGCCGGCGTGCGCCTCGCGGGCGGGCCCATCCCGCCACGCCGCGAAGGACTCCTCCGAATCCCACTGGGTGACAACGAAGTACCGGTTCTCCCCGGCCACCGGCCGCAGCAGCTGGAAGCCGAGGAAGCCCGGCGAGCCCTCGACCGCGTGCGCGCGGTGGGCGAAGCGCTTCTCCAACTCGGGGCCCGCGCCCTCGGGAACCTCGATCGCGTTGATCTTCACAACAGCCATGGCCTCGACAATACGACCCGCGCGGGCGGAGCGGGGATGAGCCCGCTCGGGGCCGCACGGCACAATCTGGAGCGTGTTGCACGACGAAGGTGGCGCGGGCGTCCCGATTCTGCTGTTGCACGGGTTGATGGGCAGTGCCCGGACCTGGCGCGACCAACTGGACTGGCTGCGCGGCCACGGCCATGTGTTCACCTTCGACGCCGCGGGCCACGGCAGGCCGGCCCCGGCCGAGCTGACCACCGAGGCGTTCGTCGCCGATCTGGCCGCGGCGACCGCCGGCATCACCGAACCGATGGTGGTGATCGGGCATTCGATGGGGGCGCTGCACGGGTGGGTGTTCGCCGCGACCCATCCGGAACGGGTGCGCGCGCTGGTGGTGGAGGACATCGCACCGGATTTCACCGGCCGGACCGCCGCGGGCTGGGCCGCCATGATCGAGGCCTGGCCGCAGCCGTTCCCGGACGAGGACGCCGTGCTCGCGTTCTTCGGGCCGGTGGCCGGGCGGTACTTCCTGAACTCCTTCGAACACGGCCCGGACGGCTACCGGTTACACGGTTCGGTCGAGACGTTCCGCGATATTTCGGAGGAATGGGGGACTCGCGACTTCTGGTCACAGTGGCAGGCCCTGCGCGTGCCCGCGCTGCTGCTGGAGGGCGAGCACACCATCACCCCGCCCGGTCAGATGGCGCGGATGGCCGCCACCCATCCCGACGCGCGGCACGTGATCGTCTCGGGCGCAGCACATCTCGTGCACGACGACCAACCCGCCGCCTACCGCGCCGAGGTCGAGCGCTTCTTGCGCCGCGTGCTCGGGTAGCCGCACCTGTGCCGCCTTCCTGCACCCGCTCTCGTTGCCGGAGAGAGTGCGTCGGGTCAGCGGGGTGCGGCTCAGGAAGTCGCCCGCGGCCGGAGGGCGTGCGTCGGCTCAGCGGGGGTGCGGTTCAGGAAGTCGCCTGTGGCCGGAGGGCGTGCCGCCGGACCGGCGTTGTGCGGCTCAGGCGCCGCCCTCGCCCGCCAGTGCGAACAGCCCGTCGGCGGTCTGCTCGACGAGACCGTCGACGAGCAGCGAGTCCAGGGCGCGGGCGCGCTGGCCCGGATCGCGCGGCCAGGCCAGATCCAGCCGGACCTGTTCCACCGGCCCGGTGGCATCGCGCAGGACGTCGAGCAGGCGACCGCGGGCCTGGCGATCGGTGCCTTCGTATTTCTGCGTGCGCCGGACCACCTCGGAGACCGGGCGGCCCGCACTCACCCAGGCGCAGGCAGGCAGTGGGCAGCGGGCGCAATCCGGGGTACGGGCGGTGCACACCACGGCCCCGAGTTCCATCAGCGCCGCCGAGAACACCGCCGCCCGGTCGATCTGCTGCGGCAGCAGGGCCTCGGTCTCGGGCAGATCGCGCGAGGAGGGGTTGCCCGCTTCGGCGCGACCGTGCACGGCCCGGGCGACCACCCGCCGGACATTGGTGTCCACCACCGGAACCCGCTGCCCGTAGGCGAAGCACGCGACCGCCCGGGCGGTGTAGGCGCCGATGCCGGGCAGCCCCAGCAGCACCTCGACATCGGTGGGGACCACGTCACCGTGTTCGGCGGCGAGCACCCGCGCGCACTCGTGCAACCGCAGCGCGCGCCGGGGGTAGCCGAGCTTGCCCCACGCGCGCAACACCTCGGCCTGCGAGGACGCCGCCATCGCCGACGGGACCGGCCAGCGTGCCACCCATTCCCGCCAGATCGGCTCGACCCGGACCACGGGGGTCTGCTGCAACATGATCTCGCTCATCAGGATCTGCCAGGCGGTGACGCCCGCCCGGCGCCACGGCAGATCCCGCGCGGTTTCCTGGTACCAGTCCAGCAACACGTCCGCATCGATACTGTTCGGGGCTTTCCTCACGATTCCTGTCTCACTGTCGCTGGGCGGTGTTAGCCGACCTGTAACCAATCGAACTCGCTGGTAACACAAGCGTTGTGCACAATGGTCGGTATGCCTGATTCAAATCCGATCAGTGCCTGGAAGTCTTTGCGAGAAGGCAACGATCGCTTCGTCACCGGCACGCTGCTGCATCCTAGTCAGGGGGCGGCCGACCGAGCCAAGCTCGTCAGCGGCCAGCACCCGTCCGCGATCCTGTTCGGCTGCGGTGACTCCCGGGTCGCCGCCGAACTGATCTTCGACCAGGGACTCGGCGACATGTTCGTGGTGCGCACCGCGGGCCATGTGGTCGACAGTTCCGTGCTCGGTTCGATCGAGTACGGCGTCCAGGTCCTGGACGTGCCGCTGATCGTGGTCCTCGGGCACGACAGTTGCGGGGCGGTGAAGGCCACCATCGACGCACTCGACGGCGGTGAGGTGCCCGGCGGGTTCATCCGCAGCGTCGTCGAGCGGGTCACGCCGTCGATTCTGGTCGGCCGCCGCGAAGGCCTGTCCACCGTCGACGAGATGGAGGCCAGGCACGTGGTGGAAACCAGCAAGCTGCTCATGCAGCGGTCGATGATCATCTCCCAGCGCATCGCGACCGGCGAACTCGCGATCGCCTGTGTCACATACAAACTCGCCGAGGGCAAGGTGAAACTGCACCGCGTCGTCGGCAACATCGGCGAACTCGCTTAACCCGCAGCCGCCGTCCCGACCCACGTCGCCGCAGCGTGCGGCCCGGAATTCCCCCGGCACTCTGGCCGGGTCCGGGCCGACACGCCGCGGCCCTGAGTCGTTGCACCCGACCGTGCCCTTACCGTTGAGGCGTGCTGGAACCGAATGGACCGCTGCCACCGGAGATCTATTGGCGTCGTCGCGCATTGGCGATCGGCGCCTTGGTCGTGGCGTTGGCGCTGGTGATCTGGCTGGTGCTCACGGTGTCGCGCGGCGGCGACTCGCCCGGTGACTCGAAGCCGGTCGCGGCCGGCTCGTCCACCTCGGTGCCGAGCAAATCCGCCGACCCCTCGACGCCGAAACCGTCCGGCAGCGCCGAATCCAGCGCGCCGCCCTCGACCAGCGCGGCGCCCGCGTCGAACGAACCTGCCGCGGGTCAGTGCCCCGACCAGTCGCTGGCGATCAAGATCAGTGTGGACCAGCCGACGTATCGGGTCGGCGAGCAGCCGAACTTCCGCATGGTCATCACCAACATCTCCAGCACGCAGTGCCAGCGGGACATGAACTCGGCGCAGATCCAGGCGTCGGTGCTGTCCCTGGACGGCCAGCGCCGGTTCTGGACCAGTTCGGACTGTTCCCCGGTCGACGAGTCGAACGCGCGCAACCTCAAGCCCGGTGAGCAGGCGCTGTTCACGGTGCGCTGGTCCGGCACGACCTCGCAGCAGGGTTGCGTCGGCGAGCGGGTGCCGGTTCCGGCGGGCGCCTACCAGGTGGTGGCCCAGTTCGGGTCGCTGCACAGCTCGCCCGAGCCGTTCAACCTGACGCCCGCTTAGAAGTCGGGGGCGGTCTCCTTCGGCTCCGGCTTCTCCCGCTTCTTGCGGGTGCCGGTGATCCGGATGGCCGCGCGCACGTCGGCGACCTCGTGGATCTTCATGCCGCCCCGTTTCAGCGGTGCGTAGCCGGGCGGCACCAGGGCGGTGGTGAAACCGAGGCGCTCCGCCTCGGCCAGCCTGCGTTCCAGCCCCGTCACCTTGCGCACCTCACCGGCCAGGCCGACCTCGCCGAGGATCACCCAGCCCGCCGGAATCGCGACCTCGGAATTGGCGCTCGCGATGGCCAGCGTGATGGCCAGATCGGCGGCGGGCTCCAGCAGCCGCATGCCGCCGACGGTGGCCGCGTAGACGTCGGACTTGCCGATGAACACCTTGCCGCGGCTCTGTAGCACGGCGAGCACCATGGCGACCCGGTTGTAGTCGAGGCCGCTCACGGCGCGCCGCGGATTCGGGATCTCGGTCTCCACGGTGAGGCCCTGCACCTCCGCGACCAAGGGCCGTTTGCCGTCCATCGCCACCGTCACCGCGGTGCCCGGCACCGAATCGGTGCGGTGGTGCAGGAACAGGCCGGACGGATCGTCGACACAGGCGATGCCATCCTCGTGCAATTCGAAACAACCGACCTCGTCGGCGCTGCCGAAGCGGTTCTTGATGCCGCGCACCATGCGCAGCGTCGAGTTCTTGTCGCCCTCGAACTGCAACACCACGTCGACAAGGTGTTCCAGCGTGCGCGGGCCCGCGACATTGCCGTCCTTGGTGACGTGTCCGACCAGCAGCACGGTGATGCCGCTGGCCTTGGCCAGCGAGGTCAGCGCCGCGGTGACCGCGCGGACCTGGGTGACACCGCCGATCACGCCGTCCACCTCCGGCGCGAGCATGGTCTGCACCGAGTCGACCACGAGCAGCGTGGGGCGCACCTGTTCCACGTGGCCGAGCAGCACGGAGAGGTCGGATTCCGCTGCGAGATAGACCCTTTCGTGCACCGCACCGGTGCGGTCGGCGCGCAGGCGGACCTGGCCCGCCGACTCCTCCGCGGTGACGTACAGCGAGCGCGCGTCGTGTTGGCGGGCCCAGCGGTGCGCGACCTCGAGCAGCAGCGTCGACTTGCCGACCCCCGGTTCGCCGGACAGCAGCACCACCGAGCCCGGCACCACGCCGCCGCCGAGCACCCGGTCGAGCTCGCTCACGCCGGTCGGACGAGCCTTGGTGATCTGCGAATCGATGCTGGAGATGGGGGCGGCGGCGGTACTCGGCAGCATCGCCCGCCGGGCGGGCGCGCCCGCGCCGGTCGCCGCGAGGGCCACCTCGTCGATCGTGCCCCAGGCGCCGCAGTCGGGGCATTTGCCCACCCACTTGGCGACCTCGTGCGTGCAGGCGGAGCACCGGAAGATCGACTTGGTCTTGGCCACATGCGCACCTTACGGATCGCCTCCGACAACGGCGGCAGCCGACGCCGGGGGAGCCGTGCCGTGGCCGCTGCCGCGGAATGCGAACGGCTGCCGCACCGTTGCGTGCGACAGCCGTTTCGTCAGGGGGTCTGGACGGCTTTTTAGTGCCCGCCGCCCTTGTGCTCGGCCTCGGCCGGGCCGGACTTGTCCGATTCGTGCCGCTCGGTCACGACGCCCGCGTCCACCGGCACCTGCACCTGCACGGTCCCGTTCTGCTTGAAGTTGAACGTGACGGTGTAGGTGAGACCCGGACCGATGTCCTTGCTCAGGTTGGTGATCTCGATCAGGATCGGCTTGGCCGCCGGATCGTCGGAGACGGCGGGCTCGGTCGCGTGCTCGCCGGTGCCGTGCGCGTCCGCGGGCGCGGGGGTGCTGCTCGGCGCGCTCGAGGTGGTCGGCTTGGCCGTGGCGGGCGCCGCGTGCGTATCACCGGCCGGTGCGCCGTGCGCGCTCGGCGCGGCCGCGGCCGCGACCACGGTCTGCTGCGGGGCGAGCGCCACCGTCGACTGACCGGCCGCCGGGGTGATCTTCACCGTGCCCAGGTCGGTGCTGATGCTGGTCAGCTCGTCGGGCACGGACGGGCTGTTGTTGACGATGGACAGCGCGATGAGCGCCTTGCCGCCCTTGGCGTTGGTGTACTCGGAGCCGTGCGCGGGGAACACGATGTGCACGTTGCGCAGCGCGATCTTGCCGATGTCCGCGTGGTTGCCGTTGATCGCGGCCACCTGGTCCGCGGTCTGTGAGATCTGACCCGCGCTACAGCCGGTCAGTGCAATCGCCGCTCCGGCGGCGAGTGCGGCAACCGGCACCATGCGACGGCGCACCTTTTGCAAGGCGGTCACAGCTTTCAGGGCAGTCACGGGTTGTCCCTCCATGTCGACCGGGCTCACTCCGCTAGGGAGAGTAATAACTAGGGAGCGTAGTAGTTCGTCCGGCGGGGCGGGACCCGGGGCTCGCGACTCGCGGGCGGTTGGTAACAACTCGATCGAGTGCCGACCGGTTGCGGACGTGCTGCCAGCGGTGTTCGCGGCTGAGTGCGGGCACAATGCGGGGAGTTAACCCGTTCTGGCACAACATAATGCACACCGACCGGGTCTTGTCAAGCCCTGAGGTTGCCTCGTTGTGGCCCTGACCTGCATGGTTGATCGCGCCGTTACCGAGTCGCATGTTAAACTGTGAACATCGAAAGGGGCACGGGACACATGATTTTTAAGGTCGGAGACACCGTCGTTTACCCCCACCACGGAGCGGCGCTGATCGAAGCTATAGAGACTCGCACCATCAAGGGTGAACAAAAAGAGTATCTGGTCCTGAAGGTCGCCCAGGGCGATCTGACTGTTCGGGTTCCCGCTGAGAACGCCGAATACGTCGGCGTACGTGACGTCGTCGGCCAGGAGGGTCTCGATCGAGTCTTCCAGGTTCTGCGCGCGCCGCACACCGAGGAGCCGACCAACTGGTCCCGCCGCTACAAGGCCAACCTGGAGAAGCTCGCCTCCGGCGATGTGAACAAGGTGGCCGAGGTCGTTCGTGACCTGTGGCGTCGGGAGCAGGATCGCGGGCTGTCCGCCGGCGAGAAGCGCATGCTCGCCAAGGCCCGTCAAATCCTCGTCGGTGAACTCGCGCTTGCCGAGGGCACCGATGACGGCAAGGCCGAGACGCTGCTCGACGAGGTCCTCGCCGCGGCTTCCTGACCGTGAACACATTCGACAACGGTGCTCGTCTCACCGACGGAACCGTCGTTGCTTTGGTGCCTGCCGCCGGTCGCGGCGTCCGCCTGGGTGAAGCCACACCCAAAGCGTTCGTCCCGGTCGGCGGCAGCCCTATGGTCCGGCTCGCCGTCGAAGGTCTCCTGGCCTCCGGCGCGGTCGACCGGATCATCGTTATGGTTCCCGCCGAATTCGTCGAGAGCGCCGTTGCCCTGCTGCCGCCCTCGGATTCGGTACACGTGGTCGTCGGCGGCGCCGAACGCATCGATTCGGTGCGGGCCGGCCTCGCCGCCGCACCCGAGGCTGCCTACTACCTGGTGCACGACGCCGCGCGCGCACTCACGCCCCCCGAGCTGATCGCCCGGGTCGCTGCCGAGTTGCGCGCCGGCCATCTCGCCGTCGTTCCCGCGGTGCCGGTCGCCGACACCATCAAATCGGTCGATGCCGCGGGCGCGGTCACCGGGACCCCCGATCGCGCGCAACTGCGTGCCATCCAGACGCCGCAGGGTTTCGCGGCCGAGCTGTTGCGCTCGGCCTATCTGTCCGAGGGTGTGCAAGCCACCGACGACGCCGGGCTGGTCGAACTGCTCGGCACCCAGGTGCGCACCATCCCCGGCGATCCGCTGGCTTTCAAGATCACCACGCCGCTCGATCTGGTGCTCGCGCACGCCGTGCTGGACGGTGCGCGACGTCCCCGGGCGGTCGCGCGATGACCGCCGATATGCGGGTCGGCATCGGCAGTGATGTGCACCCGATCGAACCGGGCCGCCCCTGCTGGATGGCGGGCCTGCACTTCGAGGGCGACGACGGCTGCGCCGGGCATTCCGACGGTGATGTCGCCGCACACGCGCTCTGCGACGCGCTGCTCTCCGCCGCCGGGCTCGGCGATGTCGGCGCGGTCTTCGGCACCGGCCGCCCGGAATGGGCGGGCGTCTCCGGCGCCGCCATGCTGAAGGAAGTGCGCAGGCTGCTCGGCGAAGCCGGTTTCGAGATCGTCAACTCGGCCGTGCAGGTGATCGGCAATCGGCCGAAGATCGGCCCGCGTCGAGCCGAGGCCCAGCAGGTGCTCGGCGAACTACTCGGTGCGCCGGTCTCGGTATCGGGCACCACCACCGACGGACTCGGCCTCACCGGCCGCGGCGAGGGCGTTGCCGCGATAGCAACCGCCCTGCTACAAGCCTGTCGCTGACCCCGCTCCGGCGGACCTGAGCCGGGTCCGTGTACAGGCTTATCTACCAGCTAGGATCGAACGCCGTGACATTGCGCCTCTTTGACACCGACACGCGGACCACGCGCGAATTCGCGCCCCTGGTCCCTGGCCGTGCCTCGGTGTACCTGTGTGGCGCCACCGTGCAGGGCGAGCCGCACATCGGCCATGTGCGCAGCGGTGTCGCGTTCGACGTGCTGCGGCGCTGGCTGCTCGCGCACGACTACGACGTGTGGTTCATCCGCAATGTCACCGATATCGAGGACAAGATTCTCACCAAGGCCGCCGAGGCGGGCCGGCCGTGGTGGGAATGGGCCGCGACCTACGAGCGGGCCTTCGACACCGCCTACGAGACCCTCGGCGTGCTGCCGCCCTCGGTGGAACCGCGGGCCACCGGCCACATCACGCAGATGGTCGACATGATGCAGCGCCTCATCGAGCGCGGGCACGCGTACGCCTCCGCGGGCAACGTCTACTTCGACGTGCAGAGCTACCCCGAGTACGGCAGCCTCTCCGGGCACCGGCTCGACGACGTGCACCAGGGCGAGAGCGCGGGCGAGGGCAAGCGTGACCCGCGCGACTTCACCCTGTGGAAGGCCGCGAAGCCCGGCGAGCCGACTTGGCCCTCGCCGTGGGGCCCCGGCCGCCCCGGCTGGCACCTGGAATGCTCCGCGATGGCCGAGTTCTATCTCGGCCCCGAATTCGACATCCATTGCGGCGGAATGGATCTCGTCTTCCCGCATCACGAGAACGAGATCGCCCAGTCCAAGGCGGCCGGCGACGGATTCGCGAACTACTGGCTGCACAACGGCTGGGTGACGCTGGGCGGCGAGAAGATGTCCAAGTCCCTGGGCAACGTGCTCTCGGTGCCGAACGTGCTCAAACAGGTGCGCGCCGTGGAACTCCGGTTCTATCTCGGTAGCGCGCACTACCGCTCGATGCTGGAGTACTCGGACAAGGCGCTGCACGACGCGGCCCAGACCTATCAGCGCATCGAGGCGTTCGTGCATCGCACCGCCGATCGCGCGGGCGATATTCCGGTCGGCAAGTGGACCGACGCGTTCGCCGCCGCCATCGATGACGATCTCGCCGTGCCGAAGGCGCTGGCCGAGATCCACCGGGTGGTGCACGAGGGCAACAAGGCGCTGGAGTCCGGCGCCGTGGACAGCGCGCGGGACCTGGCCGGACAGCTGCGCGCGATGCTCGGTATCCTGGGTGTCGACCCGTTGGATCCGCACTGGTTCACCCCGCGCGACTCATCGGCGGCGATCGGCGCGCTGGACGTGCTGGTGCGCGCCGAGCTCGACCGCCGCCAGCAGGCGCGAGCAGCGAAGGACTGGGCGAGTGCCGACGCCGCCCGCGATCGATTGCAGGCAGCCGGAATCGAGGTCACCGACACACCGAACGGTCCCGAGTGGGCCCTTGCCGCTGCGCAGCACTTGCCGCCGGACGCGCAACAACCTGGAAAGGCCGACTGATGGCAGGCAATTCGCAGCGCCGTGGTGCGATCCGCAAGGGCGGTACGAAGAAGGGCGCCGTCGTCGGCTCCGGTGGTAAGCGCAGGCGCGGGCTGGAGGGTCGCGGCGCGACCCCGCCCGCCGAGGCGCGTACCAAGCATCCCGCCGCCAAGCGGGCCGCCGCTGCCGCGAAGGCGGCCGCGGCCGGTCGTGGCGGGCCGCGCGGCGGCGGTGCGGGTCGTCCGGCCGGCCGCAAGAACGACGACGGCCCGGAGATGGTGCTCGGTCGCAACCCGGTGGTCGAATGTCTGCGTGCGGGCGTGCCCGCCGCGGCCCTGTACGTGGCCGTCGGCACCGAGAACGACGAGCGGCTGACCGAGAGCGTGAAGCTGGCCGCCGACGCCGGCATCTCCATCCTGGAGGTGCCGCGCACCGATCTGGATCGGTTGAGCGCCAACGGAATGCATCAGGGGATGGCCCTGCAGGTGCCGCCGTACCGGTACAGCCACCCCGACGATCTGCTGGACCAGGTACGCAATTCGGCCGAGCCCGCGCTGCTCGTCGCGCTGGACAACATCTCCGATCCGCGCAATCTCGGCGCGGTGATCCGCTCGGTCGCCGCGTTCGGTGGCCAGGGCGTGCTGATCCCGCAGCGGCGTAGCGCGAGCGTCACCGCGGTCGCCTGGCGCACGAGTGCGGGCGCCGCGGCCCGGCTGCCGGTCGCCCGGGCCACGAATCTGACTCGCACGCTGAAGGATTGGGCCGCCCAGGGGATCCAGGTGGTCGGTCTCGACGCGGGCGGCGACACCACCCTCGACGATTTCGACGGCCGCGAGCCGACCGTCATCGTGGTCGGCTCGGAGGGCAAGGGCCTGTCCCGGCTGGTGCGCGAGAACTGCGACGCCATCCTCGGCATCCCGATGGCGGGCCCGGTCGAGTCGCTCAACGCCTCGGTGGCCGCGGGCGTCGTGCTCGCCGAGATCGCCCGCCAGCGTCGCTCCTGAGCGGTCCTGCGGCGCCGCTGATCGGCGGGGTCGCGGCGGCGGCGGGTCCCGTAACGGCGAAACACCCGGTGGCGCACCGCAACCGGCAATAGCCGCGCACTTGTGGGACGGCCCCGTAGAATTCGGCTCGTGGTGATACCCAATCAGCCGATCGGCAACCCGGTCGAGCATCCGAACGCGACGGCGGTGCTCGCACTCGGGGCGGCCAGCGTGTTCTGCTGTGGCGTGCTCGGCCCGGTGGCGTGGGCGATGGGCAAGCGCGCACTGGATCAGATCGAGCAGTCGCACGGCGCGTATGGCGGTCGTGTTCAGGTGATGGTCGGGTACATCCTCGGGATCATCGGCACCATCCTGATGATCATCTTCGCCATCCTGTTCCTGCTGATCCTGCTGGGCGGCAACGCTTAAGCCTCAGTCCAGGCTCGGCCGTTCCCGGTCCGGCCGCTCGTCCCAGGCCGGCCACTCCGTGCTGATGCTGCCGGTCCAGTTGGGCTGGCGGCGTTCCTTGAACGCGGCCATCGCTTCGTCGCCGTCGATGCTCTTGCCGACGTGCTGGTTGAGGTCGGACTCCAGCTGCCCGACCACGGCCGGGCTCATGCCGAGCCCCTCCCACAGCAGCCGCTTGGACATCGCCACCGGCAGCGGCGCGGACCCGCTCGCGATATCGTGCGCGACGGCCAGCGCCATCGGCAGCACCTCGCCGCCGGGCAGGCAGGCGTTGGTCAGGCCCATCGCCTTGGCCTCGTCACCGTCGAAGGTGCGCCCGGTCAGCATGATGTCCGCGGCATTCGCCATGCCGATCAACCGGGGCAGGGTCCAGTGCGCGTAGCCGTCCGCGAGCACCCCGCGCCGCACCTGGTTGAG
Source organism: Nocardia vulneris (assembly GCF_001613425.1). Lineage (GTDB taxonomy): Bacteria > Actinomycetota > Actinomycetes > Mycobacteriales > Mycobacteriaceae > Nocardia > Nocardia vulneris. The sequence continues at coordinate 22,338 of NZ_BDCI01000023.1, forward strand.
CCCGTAGACGGCGTCGCGGGCCATGTAGCGCAGATCGCATTGCAGCGCGAGGGCCAGGCCGAGGCCGACCGCGTGGCCGTTCACCGCGGCGATCACCGGTTTGCGAACCCGCCACGGCGGTGGGTCGATGGTCGCGCTCACGTCGCCGACGCGACTGGACAGGTCCGCGCCCGCGCAGAACGCGGGCGGGGTGCCGGTGATCACGACGGCGCGAATGGCGTCCTCGGCGTCGCAGCGCTGTAGTGCGGCGCTCAGTTCGTCGGCCATCGCGGGCGTGCAGGCGTTCTGCTGAGCGGGTCTGTTGAGCGTGAGCACGGCGATGCCGCCGGAGACATCGACGAGCAATTCCGAACTCATGCCAGCGATGTTAGCTCTGTTCAATTTGGCGAGCAGGTCGATTCCCGGCTACTGGACCGTGCGCAGCACCTTGCGACCGATGGCGTATTTGTGGACTTCGGTCGGGCCGTCGTAGAGCCGGAAGGCACGGATGTCCCGGAAGATCATCTCGACCACGGTCTCGTCGCTGATGCCGATCCCGCCCAGGACCTGCACGCACCGGTCGGCGACCTTGAAGAGTTCCTCGGAGACGAACGATTTGGCGATCGAGCTCTCGTGCCGCGCCTTCTCGCCCTGATCCATCAGCCAGCAGGCGTGCCAGATGGTGAGCCGGCACTGGTGCAGCGCGACCTCGTTGTCCGCCAACATGAACGACACCCCTTCGTGCTCGCCGATCGGCTTGCCGAACGCGGTCCGGGTGCGCGCGTGCTCCACCGCGATGCTCTGCGCGCGTTCGGCCGCGCCCAGCCAGCGCATGCAGTGCGTGAGCCGGGCCGGGGCCAGCCGCAGCTGGGCGTAGCGCAGGGCCTGCCCGGCCTCGCCGAGTAGCGCCGATTTCGGCAGCGTGAGGTTGTCGAAGCGGACCACGCCGTGCCCGGCGACGTAGTTGCGGTCCATCGTGTTCATGGTGCGTTCGATGACGATGCCCGGCTGATCGCCGTCGGTGAGGAACAGGGTCGGTCCCGCGGGCAGGTGCGGGTTCTCGGCGAGCCGGGCCATGATGATCCACGTCTTGGCGCCGTTGGCCCCGGTGATCAGCCATTTGCGGCCGTCGAGGGTGAAGTTCTCGCCGTCGAACGTCGCGGTGGTGGCCAGCTGCGCCGGGTCCGAGCCGGCGCCGTCCGGCTCGGTCATCGCGAACACCGACCGCTGGTGTCCGGCGACCACCGGCGCCAGGTAGCGCTCGACCTGTTCCTGGTTCGCGACCTTGGACAGCAGAAACATATTGCCCTCGTCGGGCGCCGCGCAGTTCATCGCGATCGGGCCGAGGGTCGACCAGCCCGCGGCCTCGTAGATGACCGCCTGCTCGATGTGGCTGAGCCCGCGGCCGCCGAGCGCTTCCGGCGCCTGCACGGTGAGCAGCTTCTCGGCCCGCGCGAGTTCGACCAGCTCCTGACGCAGTTCGTCGGTCGGACCGTGCGCGGTCAGGCGCGGATCGCGCTCGAACGGAACGATCTTGTCGATGACGAACCGGCGGACTCGATCGCGTTCGGCGGCGAGCTCGGCGGGAATCGAGAAGTCGATCATCGTTGGTCACCAATCGTTCGGGGGTGCGTGCGTTCGAGCATACGAAACCCAGCTAGAGCGACTGAAGGCACCCGCCCTCAATGGGCGGGCAGCCGGCTGCCGGGCGCTCACCCGAACCTAGGCACCGCACGGCACGTACGCGTAGAGATCTCCGGCCATATTTCCACCGCCGCACCCTTTCCGCGCTCCCGCACCCGCTCCGGCCTGCCGTAACGGGTGCGAGCAGACGGAAGGGGTGCGGGAAGGTCAGCGGACGCGGGCCAGTTCGCGGCGGCGGGTACCGACCACTCGGGCGATCACGTAGATCAGGAACGAGATGGTGGTGACGAAGGTGGAGACCGGGACGCCGGGGGCCAGCGACAGCAGGATGCCGCCCACAGCGGCGAGTTCGGCGAAGACCACGGCCAGCACCGTTGCCCGGACCGGGTCGGCGGTCAGTTGCGCCGCCGCGGCGGCGGGCGTGATCAGGAGCGCGAGTACCAGTAGTGCGCCGACGATCTGGACGCCGAACGCCGCGGTGATGCCCAGCAGTACCGCGAACACGATGGACAACGCGCGGACCGGCACGCCGCGAGCGACCGCGACCTCCGGGTCCGAACTGGCGAAAAGCAAAGGGCGGTAGACGATCGCGAGCACCGCGAGCACGCCGACGGTGCAGGCGGCCAGCAGGCCGAGGCCGCCGTTGCCCACGCTGACGACCTGCCCGGTCAGCAGCGAGAACTTCGATCCGGCACGGTCCGGGCCGAGCCAGAGGAACAGCACGGACAGGCCGAGCCCGAACGACAGCACCACCGCGATCACCGAATCGCGTTCGCGCGCACGGGTTCCGAGCAAGCCGAAGAGCACCGCCGCGACCACCGAGCCGGCGATGGCGCCGACCCCGACGCCGATCCCGGCGAGCAGCGCCGCGGCCGCGCCGGTCAGCGACAGCTCGCTGGTGCCGTGCACCGCGAACGACATCTGCCTGCTGATGATCAGCGGACCGATCACGCCGGAGAGCAAGCCGAGCAGCGCGGCGGCGAGCACCGCCTGCTGCACGAAGTCGTAGGAGAGCAGGTTCGCGGTGGTGCCGAAATCGAACATCTTCGACAAGACGCCGGACAGTTTGTCGATCACGAGCGGACCCCGGTCGCGTCCGAGTCGGAAACCACTGTGCCCGAGGCGATACCGGCACCGGCCGCGCCGTGGCAGTGCGCGCCGGCGGTGCCGAGCGCGTCCATCGTGTCCCCGGTGCCGACGACCACCAGCCGCCCCCGCACGCGCAGCACATCCACCTCCGTTTGATACAGCTCCGACAGTACCGCCGAGGTCATCACCTCGTCCGGCGTACCGATCCGGAACTTGCCGTCCACCAGGTACAGCACCCGATCGACCAGCGGCAGAATGGGATTGATCTCGTGGGTGACGAAGAGCACGGCGGTGTCGTGGCTGCGGCGGCGTTTGTCGATCAGCTCCGCGACCAGGCGCTGGTTCGCCAGATCCAGGCTGAGCAGCGGCTCGTCACACAGCAGCACCTTCGGGTCGCCGACCAGCGCCTGCGCCACCCGCAGCCGCTGCTGTTCGCCGCCGGACATCGTCTCCAGCGGCGCGTGCGCGAACCGCTGTGCGCCGACGTCGGCGATCGCGGCGGCGACCTTGCGCTTGCGCTCGGCGCGCGAGCGGAGCCCGAGACCCCAGCGGTGCCCGTCCACGCCGAGCCCGACCAGGTCGACCCCGCGCAACTGCACCCCGGCGTCGATCGTCTTCTGTTGCGGCACATAGCCGATATCGGGATTGCCGGTGCGCGCCGGCGCGCCCGCGATCGCGGCGGTGCCCGCGCTGAGTCCCTGCTGGCCGAGCAGGACCTTCAGCAGCGAGGTCTTGCCCGATCCGTTCGGGCCGAGGACGGCGACGAATTCACCGGCCGCCACCGCCAGATCCAGGTCCTGCCAGAGCGTCCGGTCGCCGTAGGACAGGCGGGCGCCGTCGAGCCGCACCGCCGAGACGTCGTTCGCGGTCGCCCGCGCCGGATCGGTGTGTTCGGTCAGCGCGGCTCCCTGGTGCATGGCGGTGGTGGTCAACGCAGCGCCGCGGCGAGCGCTTCGGCGTTCTTGGTCTGCCACTGAATGTAATCCACTCCGTCCGGCAGGGTTTCGGTCACCTCGACGACGGGAATGCCCGCGGACTGGGCGATCGAGCGCAGCTCCTTGGTGATCTTGTCCTGGGTCTGCACGTTGTAGACCAGTGCGCGAACCTGCTTGCCGGTCAACAGTTCCCGGGTGGCGGCCACCGCGGCGGGCGCGGGGTCGGTCTCCTGCTCGATCGCCTCCTGGAACTCGTGCGGCGTCCGGTCCTCGGCGCCTGCGGTCAGCAGCAGGTAGTGCGCGAGCGGTTCGGTCTGCAGCACAGGCGTTTTCGGGTGTTCGGTGGCGACCTTGGCGGCGATCGCGACGATCGCGCCCAGCCGGTCCTTGAAGGCGGTGGCCCGCTCGGTGTACCCCGGCGCGTGGGCCGGATCCAGCGCGCCCAGTTCGGTCGCGATCTTGTCGGCCACCAGCCCGACGGTCTTCAGGTCGTAGAAGACGTGCTCGTTCTCGTCGCGCTGGTCGGCGCGCAGGGCGAAGGCGTCCACCACGCGCTTGCTCTTGCCCGCGACGGCCTTCTCCGCGAATTCGTCGTAGCCGCCGCCGTTGTAGACGATCAGGTCGGCGTCGCTGAGTTTCGCCGATTCCACCGCGGAGGTCTCGTGCGAGTGCGGGTCCGCGGTCGGGTCGCTGATCAGCGATTCGACCTTCGCGTCCGGTCCGGCGATCGCGGCGGCGATATTGCCCCAGGCGTTGGTGGACGCGATCACCGACGGTATGCCGGAATCCTCGGTGCTGCCGCAGGCGGTGAGCGTGACCGCGGTGGCCACTCCGACGGCGATACCTGCGAGTCTGCGGGCGAGTCGGGTCTTCACGCGGCACTCCTGGAACGCATAACAGCTGGTGACGCACTCGAGCGGGTGATACAGCGCAGCTTAATGGAAATGGTTTCTGTTTCACTTTAGCAACTGCGCGTCGCCGACACGAGCCGGGCCCGCCGACTGCCGTGCGCGGACGGCGGCCGACGGGCCCGGAAAAACCACGAAGGACCAGCTAAACGAGGGCCTCCACCGGTTGCCCGAGCAGCTGCGCACACCGCAGCAGGCCGAGGTGGCTGTAGGCCTGCGGGTGATTACCGAGCGAACGCTCGGCAACCGGATCGTATTCCTCGCTGAGCAGTCCGGTCGGTCCGGCCACGTCGACCAGCTGGGCGAACAGCGCCTCGGCGTCCGAGCGCTTGCCGATCAGCAGGTAGGCCTCGACCAGCCAGGCCGCGCAGAGGTGGAAGCCGCCCTCGCCGCCGGGCAGGCCGTCGTCGTGGTGGTACCGGTACACCGTCGAGCCGCTGCGCAGTTCGGCCTCGGTCGCGACCACGGTCGCGGCGAAGCGCGGATCGGACGGATCGATCAGTCCGCTCAACCCGATGTGCAGGGTGGCCGCGTCCAGGTCGGTGCCGTCGTAGGCGGCGGTGAACGACTGGACCTCGTCGTTCCAGCCCTTGGTCTTCACCTCGTCGGCGATGGTTTCGCGCAGCACCGCCCAGGCCGGATCGACCTCGCGGCCGAACTTCTGGGCCAGCGTCAGCGCGCGATCGATGGTCATCCAGCCCATCACCTTCGAGTACACGTGATGGCGCGGGTTGCCGCGGATCTCCCAGATGCCGTGGTCGGGTTCCTGCCAGCGCCGCTGCACCGCGGAAACCATGGCGCGCACCAGTTCCCAGTCCGCGTCGGGCAGCGCCCGGGCCGGGTCGGTGATGCCCTTGAGCTCGCGCGCGTGCGCCAGGCTCGCGATGAGATCGACGATCGGGCCGAACACGTCCAACTGCACCTGCATGTTGGCCGCGTTGCCGACCCGCACCGGGCGCGAGCCCGCGTAGCCGGGCAGCTGGTCGATCACGGCTTCGGGCGGCAGCGTCTCGCCGTACAGCGTGTACAGCGGGTGCAGCCGCTCGGGGCCGGGCAGCGTCTCCAGCACGCGGTGCACCCAGTCGAGGAACTCCTCGGCCTCGCCGAGCGAGCCGAGCGAGACCAGCGCCTGCGCGGTCAGCGAGGCGTCACGCAGCCAGCAGTAGCGGTAGTCCCAGTTACGCACGCCGCCGATGTCTTCCGGCAGCGAGGTGGTCGCGGCGGCCAGGATGGAGCCCGACGGCGCGTGCACGAGCCCGCGCAGGGTCAGTGCCGAGCGCTTCATCAGATCCGGCTTGAGCGAGGGCAGATCCAGCGTGCCCGCCCACTGCGACCAGTAGCCCTCCGCAATGCGCCTGCGTTCCAGCTCCGCGGTCTGCGCGGGGCCGAGATCGGAGGTGCCACAGCGCATCTCGAGCACGATCGGGCCCTGCGACGGATCGACCACGGCGCGCGCGGAGTCGTGCGTGCCGTCGCTGACGATCTGCCATTCCAGGCCGGGGGAGCGCAGCACCATCGGATCGTTGGTGCCGAGCACCCGCAGCCCGTTCGCGTCCGCCTCGATGGTCACCGGCACCTGGCCGAATTCCGGCCGCGGCGCGAAGGTCACCACCGCGCGCGCGTCGCCGGTGATCACCCGGGTCAGGTCGGTCCGGGTCGGCGCCACGTCGTGCGGCAGGTAGTCGACCACTTGCAAACTCGCCCAGCGGGTTTCGACGGTCATGGTGCTGTCGATATAGCGCTGCGAGAGCGGCAGGCCCGCGCGTTCCGGCTCGATGGTGAAGTGACCGGCCTGCGGACCGCCGAGCAGATGCGCGAACACCGCGGCCGAGTCCGGTTCGGGGTGACAGAACCAGGTGACCGTGGCGTCGGGGGTCAGCAGCGCCACCGAACGCGGGCTGGCCAGCATGGTCAGCCGCTCGATCCGGGGTGCGCTCGCGCCGGCCAGCCAGGTACGCCGCTCCTCGAGCAGGAAGGCCAGCGCGCACGACACGTCCTCGGTGCTCTCGACGCGGTACTTGGCCAGGCTCTCGCCCTCCCCGACCTTGATGCCGAGGTCGGGGCCGGACAGGACGCGGAAGGCCTTCTCGTCGGTCACGTCGTCCCCGAGGAACACCGCGGCGGACGCACCGTGCTGGTGGCGGATGGTGTCGAGGGCGGTGCCCTTGTCGGTCTGCACCACGGCCAGCTCGATGACGGCCTTGCCCTCGGTCACCTGCACGCCGAACCAGCAGGCGGGGCCCTGTCTGACCTGGGTCAGCGCGCGGTGCCCGATCTCCGGGCTCGCGTTGCGCACGTGCAGTGCGACGCTGGCCGGTTTGATCTCGACCGTCACGCCCGGGTTCTCGGCGGCGACCTGGGTCAGCGCCGTCTGCACCTCTTGCAGTAAGTGTTTGGCGTCGTTGTCGATCGCGTGCACGAAGCCCACGTCGAATTCCGAGCCGTGGCTACCGATCAGCTGCACTTCGACCGGCAGGCGCGAGAGCGCCGCGAGGTCGCGCAGTGCACGGCCGGAGATGACCGCCGCGGTCGTACCGGTGAGCCCGGCGAGCGCGCGTAACGCGCTCACCGATTCCCGGTGCGGAAACGCCTTGGCCGGGTCGGACACGATGGGCGCAAGCGTCCCGTCGTAATCCGAGGCGACCAAGAGTCGTGGCACGCGCGCGACCGTCGACAGTGCACGACGAAGTTCCAGTGGCAAATCCTGTGCGCTCACGCATCCAACCTAGTGATCGGAGGAGTTTTTTCAGGGGCGGGCAGAACAATACTGGGTTGAATTCGCCGCACCGACGCCCGCCGCTATGCGTGCGTTGTGTCTGATTTTCCGCGCGCTGGGCCGATCTCGCTCGCCGCCGCCGGGATTCGGGTCCGAACGGCGGCGATCGATGACCGCGACGCATGCGCTGCGATCACGCGGACGCGCCACGGCTCGGGCACGGCTCCCGCAAAACTCACGCTAACCCGCGGCCGAGCGGCGCCGGACGAGCGCCGGTGCGGAGTTCCGGCGGACACTCGGTTTCGAGTGTGATCTTCCACACGAGCGCGCGGAGCATCCGAAATTTTGCCGGATATGCGCGGGCTGTCCGGTGTCGGACGGCCGCGCGCAGCGCCGAAATTTCCCAGCGCGGGGAACTAGGAGTTCTCGCCGAGCAAAAGATCGACGGTGAGCTCGAGGCGCTCGGTCACGTCGGTCGCCGAGGCGCGCCGGGTCAGCCAGGCCACCAGGTTCGACAGCCAGACGTCGCTGATCACCCTGGCGATGGCGAGCTGGCGGTCGGTGGGTTCGCCGTCGTTCATGGCGCGGGCGAACAGGCGGTCCATCACCTTGCCGACCCGATCGACCTCGGCGGCCGCGGACGCGTCGGCGAACATGAACGCGCGGGTCATCGCCTCGGTGAGCAGCGGGTCGCGCTGCATCATCCGGGTGATCTGGGTGAGCAGCAGGTGCATGCGCTCCTGCGGCGACTGCCCGGCAAGCGGCTTGCGCTTGCTCTCGATCTGCTCGAATTCGCGCGAGAGCGCGGACACCAGCAGGTGCACTTTCGAGGGGAAATACCGGTACAACGTCCCGACTGCGACATCGGCGCGTTCGGCCACCGCGCGCATCTGCACCGCGTCGTATCCGCCCTTGGAGGCCAGCGCCAGCGTCGCGTCCAGAATCCGCTTGCGGCGTTCCCGCTGCGCGGCCGAACTCAGCTCGTCCTCACTCAGCGTGGCGACCGGCGCCGGACTCGAGTCGGTCGGCTGCGATCGGGAGGGGCTGGCCATGGATAAGAGTCCTTTCCGGAAACGTCATTTCGGTACTGGCCTGGGCGGCGGTTCGGGCTCCGCGGTCGTCTCTTGACTTCCGCACAGCTAGGATATTAGAACATGTTCTAGGTGTGGGAGTCACGCCGGGAAGGCGGTACGGAGTGTGACCATCGCCACCACTGACGAGCATAAAGCCGTCCAGGAGTCGATGCGCGGATGGGCCGGATCGGCCCGTCCGATTGCAACAATGCGGACCGATCCGAGCGCCTTCTGGCGTGCGTATTGGCCCGGTCTCGCCGACCTCGGCATCTTCCGGGTCGCCGTCGCCGAGGACGCGGGCGGCGCCGGCGGTTCGGTGGCCGACCTGGCCGTGCTGCTCGAGCAGGCCGCGCACGATCTGGTCGGCGGGCCGGTGCTGAGTACGGCGCTGGCCAATCTGATCACCGCGGGACGGCTCGACGAGCGGCAACCGTGCGGTGTCGCGCTGGACGTCCTTGTCGGCGCGCAGGTCACTGTACCCGCCGCCGCGGACGCGATGTCGCTCACCGGTTCCTGGGACGCGGTGCTCGGCGCGGCGCCGGAAACCGCCGTGTTGCTTCCGGTTTCGACCCCGAGCGGGCGGCGCTGGGTGCTGGTGCCGCCGGACGCCGACGGCCTGCGCGTGGAACCGCTCGCGCCGCTCGATCTGAGCACGCCGCTGGCGCGGGTGCACTGCGCCGATGTGCGGGTGCCCGCCGAAGCGGTGTTCGCCCCGGCCCACGCGGTCGAGGATCTGCTGGTGGTGCTGGTCGCCGCCGAACTGGCCGGGCTGGCCGGCTGGTGCCTGACCACCGCGGTCGAATACGCCAAGGTGCGTGCGCAGTTCGGTCGCAAGATCGGCTCGTTCCAGGCGGTCAAGCACATCTGCGCCTGGATGCTCTGCCGGACCGAACTGATCCGCGCGGTGGCCGCCGACGCCGCCGCCGCGGTGGACGAGGGCGGCGCGGAGCTGCCGATCGCGGCCGCGATCGCCGCGGCGATCGCCTTGGACGCGGCCGTCGAGACCGCCAAGGATTGCATTCAGGTGCTCGGCGGCATCGGCTTCACCTGGGAGCATGACGCGCATCTGTACCTGCGCCGCGCGGTGGCGCTGCGGCAACTGCTCGGTGGTTCGGCGCACTGGCGCGCCCGGGTGACCGAGCTGACCCGCGCCGGACACCGGCGTACCACCGGGGCCGACCGGATCTTCGCGGCCGAGGGCGTGGCCACCGTCGACGACGATCGGGCCGGCGAACTGGCCGCCGAGGTGGCCCGGATCGCGGCGCTGCCCGCCGACCGGCAACGCGCGGCCATGGTCGAGGCCGGATTGGTCATGCCGCACTGGCCGAAACCCTTCGGCCGCGGCGCGGATCCGATGACCGGCCTGCTGATCTCGGAAGAACTGCGCCGGGCCGGGCTCGCCGCGCCGGATCTGGCGATCGGCGGCTGGGCGGTGCCGACGCTGCTCCAGCACGGCAGCCCGGCGCAGATCGAACGGTTCGCCTGGCCGACCCTGCGCGGCGAGGTCGTCTGGTGCCAGCTGTTCAGCGAGCCCGAGGCCGGATCCGATCTGGCCGCGTTGCGCACCACCGCGAAACAGGTGGACGGCGGCTGGGTGCTGCGTGGTCAGAAGGTCTGGACTTCGCTGGGCGACAAGGCCAATTGGGGCATCTGCCTGGCCCGCACCGATCCCGACGCCCCGAAACACCGCGGCATCAGCTACTTCCTGGTCGACATGCACAGCGCGGGGGTCGAGGTGCGCCCGCTGGTGCAGATCACCGGCGAAGCCCGGTTCACCGAGGTGTTCCTCGACGACGTCTTCGTGCCGGACGAGGCACTGGTCGGCGCGCTGCACAACGGGTGGAAGATCGCCCGCTCGACTTTGTCGACCGAGCGGGTCGCCATGGGCGGCAACGGAATCGGTCCTGCGCTCGAGGAATTGATCGCGAAACTCCCGGCCACCGGCCCCGGCGCGGAGCTGACCAACGACCGGCTCGGCGGGTTCGTCGCCGAGGCGATCGCCGGGCTCCTGCTCGAGCAGCGGGCCGCCGTCGCGATGCTCGCGGGCGGCGATCCCGGCGCACAGAGCAGCGTGCGCAAACTCGTCGGTGTCCGGCATCGGCAGGCGGTCGCGGAATTCGCTGCCGAGACGGCAGGTCCCACCGGTGCGCACGACTCCGAGGTGGTAAAAGAATTCCTGCTCACACGCTGTTTATCGATCGCAGGGGGTACCGAACAGATCTTGCTGACCGTGGCCGGTGAGCGGATCCTCGGGCTACCTCGCGACGCCGACAGCTAGTCGACGAGTCAACTGGAGTAAAGCGTGGACTTCACCAGGGACGAAGGTCAGGACGCGGTGGCCGAGGTCGTCGTGAGTTTATTGGAGCGCGAACCGGCCCGGGATATCGCGTTGTGGCCGAGTCTGGTCGAAAGCGGGCTGCTTTCGGTGGCGCTGCCGGAGCGCTTCGGCGGCGACGGTATGGGCCTGCCCGAGGTATCGGTGCTGCTCACCGAGCTGGCGACCGACGCGGTCGCGGTGCCCGCCCTGCCGACGCTGGGTTTCGGCGTGCTGCCGCTGCTGACCCTGCTGCCCGATGCGCTCGCCGAGCGGGTGTTTCCCGAGGTGGCGCAGGGCGCGGTGGTCACCGCGGCGCTCAGTGAGCCCGCCGCGCCGTTCGCGGTCAAGCCGGAGACGGCGGCGGTCGTCGAGGGCGGCGCGGTGCGGATCACCGGTCACAAGATCGCCGTGCCCTACGCGGAGCAGGCGCGCTGGCTGCTGATTCCGACCAATTCCGGTATCGCACTTGTCGATTCGGCGGCAAAGGGGGTGATCCGGGTGCCGTCGCCGGCATCGGGCGGGATTCCGGAGTGCACCGTGCGGCTCGATCGCGTGGAGATCCCGGCGGAGCAGCTGTTGCCCGGCGGCCTCGCGCAGCTGCACCGGTTCGCCGTCGCCTCGATCGGCGCCGTCGCGGACGGGCTGCTGAAGGGCGCGCTCGTGCTCACCGCCGAACATCTACGCACCCGGCGGCAATTCGGCCGCCCGCTGGCCGAATTCCAGGCCGTCGCCCAGCAGATCGCCGACCTCTACGTCGTCTCGCGCACCCTGCATGTCGCCGCGGTCTCGGCGAATTGGGCTTTGGCGCAGGATGATTCCAGCCCTGAGCATCAGGAGCGGATCGACGACGATCTCGACGTGCTCGCCTACAGCGTGGCCGCGGATCTGCCCGCCGCCATGCAGAAGTGTCATCACCTGCACGGCGGGCTCGGCGTGGACATCACCCATCCGATGCATCGCTACTACTCACAAGCCAAGGACATCGCTCGCTGGCTCGGCGGCGCATCGTTCCGACTAGATCGATTGGGGGCCAGATGTTCATCGACCTGACCACCGAGCAACGCCGGCTGCGCGACGAATTGCGTTCTTACTTCGCCGATCTCGTCACCCCTGCGGAAGAGGCGGCAATGTCGGTGAACCGGCACGGCGACGCCTACCGCGCCGTGGTCCGCCGGATGGGCCGCGACGGCTGGCTCGGCGTCGGCTGGCCCAAGCAGTACGGCGGGCAGGGTTTCGGCCCGCTCGAACAGCAGATCTTCTACAACGAGGCGGTGCGCGCGGATGTGCCGCTGCCGCTGGTCACGCTGCTGACCGTGGGCCCGACCCTGCAGCAGTTCGGCACCGAGGCGCAGAAGAGTCAGTTCCTGCCCGGAATCCTGTCCGGCGACATCCATTTCGCGATCGGCTACTCCGAGCCCGAGGCGGGCACCGACCTGGCCTCGCTGCGCACCGCCGCGGTCCGCGACGACTCGGGCGACTGGATCGTCAACGGGCAGAAGATCTTCACCACCGGCGCGCACGAGGCCGACTACATCTGGCTGGCCTGCCGCACCGGATCGGTCGAGTCGCGGCACCGCGGCATCACCATCCTGATCGCGGACACCACCGATCCCGGCTACTCGTGGACGCCCATCATCACCTGCGACGGCGCGCACCACACCAACGCCACCTACTTCGACGACGTCCGGGTGCCGGCCGACATGCTGGTGGGCGAGGAGAACAAGGGCTGGCGGTTGATCACGACGCAGCTCAACCACGAGCGGGTCGGCCTCGGCCCGTCCGGCAAGATCGAGCAGCTTTATGACCGGGTGCGGGCCTGGGCGCAGCCGCGCGGGGTGCTCGGCGAGACCGAGGTGCGCCGTTCGCTGGGCCGCATTCGCGCCATGGTCCGGTTGAACGAGCTGTTGAACTGGCAGGTGGCCGCGACCTCGGCGAGCGCGGACCCCGATCCGAACGGCGTGATTGCGGACGCCTCGGCGACCAAGGTCTTTTCCACCGAGTCGTTGCAGGAAGCCGGCCGGCTCGCCGAGGAAATCGTCGGGCGCTACGGCGATCCGGCCGACACGGGCACCGCGGAGCTGCTCACCTGGCTGGACCGGCGGACCAAGCAGAACCTGGTGGTGACCTTCGGCGGCGGCGTCAACGAGGTGATGCGCGAGTTGGTCGCCACCGCCGGGTTGAACCTGCCGCGAGTACCCAGATAGCCATAGCCACAGCTAGTCGAGAAGGAGCCGCGCGTGCCGGAAACCACCAGTCCGGAAGCGATAGTCGCCGCAGCCGAACGGATCAAGGCGGAGGGGGACTGCGCGCGCCGCCTCGCGCGCGACCCGGTGAACCAGCCGATGATCAACAACTGGGTCGAGGCGCTCGGCGACACCAATCCGATCTATGTGGACGAGGCCGCCGCCAAGGCGGCGGGCCATCCCGGCATCGTCGCCCCACCGGCCATGGCGCAGGTGTGGACGATGTTCGGGCTCAACGGATTCCGGCCCGCCGACGATCCGATGGGCAAGGCGGTCGAGCTGCTCGACGCGGCCGGTTTCACCTCCGTCGTCGCCACCGATTGCCAGCAGACCTACCACCGGTACCTCAATGTCGGCGAGCAGGTGAGCGCGACCAGCCGACTCTCCGAGATCCGCGGTCCCAAGCGCACCGCACTGGGCGAGGGCTGGTTCGTCACCTTTCTGACCAGCTGGCACGTCGGTGACGAGCTGGTCGCCGAAATGCTGTTCCGGCTGCTGAAATTCGCGCCGGGCACCGGTGCCGCGGCGCAGGCCCCGGCCGGCGAGCGGGTCAAGCCGCTGGTGTCCTGGGACACCGAATTCTTCTGGGAGGGAACGAAAGCGGGCGAATTGCGGATTCAGCAGCTGCCGGACGGTTCGCTGCGGCATCCGCCGATCCCGGCCCTGTGGAAGGACAAGTCGGAGCAGACCGACTACGTGGTCGCCTCGGGCGAGGGCACCGTTTTCAGTTATGTCGTGCACCACGCGCCGAAAGTGCCGGGGCGGCAACTGCCGTTCGTGGTGGCGCTGGTCGAATTGGCGGAAGGAGTGCGGATGCTCGGCGAACTGCGCGGCATCGAACCCGATGCGGTCGAGGTCGGATTGCCCGTCCGGGTCGAGTTCGAGCGGCTCGACGAGGACACCACGCTGCCGGTCTGGCAGGTGATCGCATGACGACGACCGCCGAACCGACCTCGGTAGCGGTCGGCACCGTGCTGCCCGAGCTGGTGATCGAGGCCGATCCCACCTTCGTGATCAGTACCGCCTTGGCTACCAGGGACTTTCAGGATGTCCACCACGACAGGGACAAGGCGCTCGCCCGCGGTTCCAAGGACATCTTCGTCAACATCCTCACCGATACCGGCATCGTGCAGCGTTTCGTCACCGACTGGGCCGGACCGCGCGCGGTGCTGAAGTCGATCTCGCTGCGCCTCGGGGTGCCGCTGTACGCGGGGGACACGCTGACCCTGTCCGGCACGGTCACCGCCCTCGACGGCGACGACATCCATATCGACGTGGTGGGCCGCGACAGCCTCGGCGATCACGTGACGGCGAAAGTCGTCATCGCCTACCGGAGGACGGCCTGATGACCGAACAGAGCATCGCCGGGCGCGCGGCCATCGTCGGCATCGGCGCCACCGATTTCTCCAAGGACTCCGGACGCAGCGAACTGCGCCTGGCCGCCGAGGCGGTCAACGCCGCGCTGGCCGACGCCGGTCTCACGCCGGGTGACGTCGACGGCCTGACCACTTTCACCATGGACACCAACACCCAGGCCGCGGTCGCCAGGGCGGTGGGCATCCCGCAGCTGAAGTTCTTCAGCCACATCGGTTACGGCGGCGGCGCGGCCTGCGCCACCATCCAGCAGGCGGCCATGGCGGTGGCCACCGGCATCGCCGATGTGGTGGTGGCCTATCGCGCCTTCAACGAGCGGTCGGTCTCCCGGTTCGGTCAGTTCTCCACCGCGCTGGCGACCGCCCCGACCTCCTCGGGCATCGACGCCGGCTGGTCCTATCCGCAGGGCCTGGGCACGCCCGCCGCGCAGGTGGCCATGGTGGCCCGGCGCTACATGCACGTATACGGCGCCACCAGTGCGGATTTCGGCCGGGTCGCGGTGGCCGACCGCAAGCACGCCGCGGTGAATCCGGCCGCCTTCTTCTACGGCAAGCCGATTTCCCTGGCGGACCACCAGAATTCGCGCTGGATCGCCGAACCGCTGCACCTGCTCGACTGCTGTCAGGAGTCCGACGGCGGGGTGGCGATCGTGGTGACCAGCGTCGAACGCGCCCGCGACCTACCGCAGCGACCCGCCGTGATCGCCGCCGCCGCACAGGGTTCCGGCGCCGACCAGTACGTCATGACGAGCTACTACCGCGACGCCATGGACGGCCTGCCGGAAATGGGTCTGGTCGGCGATCAGCTCTGGGCGCAGAGCGGTTTGCGGCCCGAGGACATGCAGGCCGCGATCCTCTACGACCACTTCACCCCGTTCGTGCTCATGCAGTTGGAGGAGCTCGGCTTCTGCGGTCGCGGCGAGGCCAAGGATTTCATCGCCGACGGCGCCATCGAGGTCGGCGGCAGGCTGCCGCTGAACACCCACGGCGGCCAGCTCGGTGAGGCCTACATCCACGGCATGAACGGTATCGCCGAGGCGGTCCGCCAGATTCGCGGTACCTCGGTGAACCCGGTGGACGACCTGACGAACATCCTGGTCACCGCCGGTACCGGCGTGCCGACGTCGGGATTGGTGCTCAGCGCCAACTGATGCGCGTCAGTGCTCCGGCTTGCCGGGCTGATCGTGGGTGGAGCAGTGGATGCCGCCGCCGCCCGCGGCGATCTCGTCGATCGGCACCGGGACGACGTCGCGGCCCGGCAGGTGATCGCGCAGGATGCCCTGCGCGCGATCGTCGGCGGCCCGGTCGCCGAACTCGGGCAGGAACACCGCGCCGTTGGCGATGTAGAAATTCGCGTAGCTGGACACGAATTCCTCGCCCTCGCCGGTGATCCGGTCGGGATCGGGCTGGGGCAGGTCGATCACCTCGAGCTTGCGCCCGCGCGCGTCGGTCGCCTCCGCCAGCACGCGCCGGGCCTGATCGCTGGAGCGGGACCAGGAATCGGCGGGTGCGCCGGGGAAAGGCTTGTCCAGCAGGACGACTCCCGGCGCGATGTAGCGGACCAGGCAGTCGATGTGCGCATCGGTGATGTCCTCGCCGCGCACCCCCTCGAACCAGATCACCTTCTCGATGCCGAGGGTCTGCTTCAGCTCCGCTTCGAGCTGGTCGCGGCTCTTGCCCGGGTTGCGGTTGTCGTTGACGATCGAACTCTCGGTGACCAGTAGCGTGCCCTGACCGTCGGTCTCCAACGCGCCGCCCTCGGCGACGAACGGCGCCGAGTAACTGGGAATGTGGTAGCGCGACAGCAGATTCCGGCCGAGCGGCCCGTCGTTGGGGTGCGGCTGTTTGTTGCCCCAGCCGTTGAAGTGCAGGTCGACGCCGACGGTCCGGCCCGCCTGTTCGACGAAGACCGGGACGGTGTCGCGGGCCCACAGGTCATCGACCTCGAGCGCGATCACCTCGACCCCGCTACCGCACTGCTTTTGCGCGTCTTTCACCTGGCCGGCCCTGGCCAGCATGACCACGTACTCGTACTCGGCGATCTCGCGGGCCAGCCCGGCGATGTCCTTGCGCACGTCGCCGAGATAGTTCCCCCAGATCGCGGCCTGCGCCGGCCAGGACATGTAGGTGCGGGCGTGGCTCTCCCATTCGGCGCCGAAGCGGCCACCGGGACCGGCGGGCGTCGGCGTCGGCGTCGCGGTCGCGGACGGCTCCGACGAGCCGCACGCCGACATGCCCGCGGCGAGCAGGCCCGCGGCGAGCAGGCCCGCCCCCGCGAGGACGCTGAACACTGAACGGCGAGACATGGGGTTCTCCATAACGGGCTCCGATAGTCGGTGAATCTCTGGGCGAGAATCCTGACTAAAATTTTAGTCAGGATTGCACTGTAGCATTGACCCCATGTCTCGTCGTGATTCGATCTTGGAGTCGGCCGCCCGCGTGGTCGCGCAGCGCGGTATCCGTGGCCTGCGGGTGGAGGAGCTGGCCGAGGCGGCCGGCGTCTCCACCTCGCTGATCTACTACCACTTCAAGGACAGAGCGGGCCTGCTCGCGCAGACCCTGGACTTCATCAGCACCCGCGCCGAGCGCTACACCGATGCCGAGATCGACGCCGACGCCGACCCGGTGGGCCACCTCGAGCAGGTGCTGCTGCTGGAATTGCAGGATCTGCCCGTCGTGGTGGAGAACAGCATCGCGTGGGGCGAATACTGCTCCGCCGCCATCTTCCAGCCCGAACTCCGCGCTCAGGTGCGCGAGGCCACGGCGCGCTGGAACGGCTACCTGAGCGAGGTGATCGGCACGGCCCAGGAGCGCGGTCTCGTCGATGCCGAGGTGGTCCCCGGCGATGTGGCCGAACGGCTCACCGCGCTGGTCGAGGGGCTCAGCATGCGCTGGCTGAGCGGTTCGCTCGAGCTCGCGCGCGCCCGCGAATTGGTCTGCGGCGCCGTTGCTCTCGAACTCGGCCGGGTCGGGGTCGCGTGAGCACCCGGCATCTCGTCGACGCGCACGTCCTGCTCATCCGGGAGGGGCGATTGCTGCTCAGCAAGCGGCGCGGCACCGACGAATTCGACGGCCGCTGGCATCTCCCGGCGGGCAAGGTCGAGGTGGGCGAGTCGGCGACCGCCGCGGCGGTCCGCGAGGCGAACGAGGAGATCGGCGTCCACATCGACCCTGCCGACCTGCGCCACGTCCACACCGCGCATGTCATCGGCAGCGGTCACGAGCCACGACTCGGTCTCTTCTTCGAGGTCCGGACCTGGCGCGGTGAGCCGGTCAACCGCGAGCCGGACAAGTGCTACGAACTGCGCTGGTTCCCCCTCGACGCCCTCCCCGCCGACATCATCGCCTATCCCACCGCGGGCATCAGTGCCCTGACCACCGGTGCCACCTACAGTGAGCGCGGGTGGAAGGCCGAGACGACGAACCTTCCGGCTCAGCTCGGCCTGTCGGAGTCCGGCGCTGCGATCGAGTTCGACCCGGTCGCCGCGCCGGATCACCCCCGCTCGGCGGCTTTCGACGAAACGTGAAGCACTGCGGTCACGCTCAGCGTTGCTCGGCACCGACGCCACGGAAGAAGGCCGACAGCAGCTCGGTCAGTTGGCCGACGCTATGGGCGGTTCCGGGCGTGAGATCGGCGCGCGTGCCCGCGAATCGGTCGAAAACCGCGCCCTCGAGCACGGCGATGAAGTCGGCGGCCGCGGTCTCGGGGTCGGCCACGCCCATGGCGTCGAACAGGTCTCGCGCGTGCTCGACGGAAAAGAGACTGCGAGCCAATCGTGGGCGCAGGTCGGCATCCGGCAGCAGCTCGAGAATCAGGGCGTGCCGGACGATCAGGTGATGGCGGCGTTCGACGAGTAGACGGTCGAGCCAGGCGGCGATGGCGGCCGCGACGGACTCGGGCACCGGCGATCCGGGTGGTGCGAACTGTGCGGCGGTGAAGTCCGCCCGGGATCGGGTCGTGATCCGCGCCACGATCGCTTCGATGAGTGCGCGTTTCGTCCGGTAGTAATACGAGCTCGACCCCGCGGGCAAGGTCAGTGCGGTATCGAGCGCGCGGTGAGTGAGCGCTCGAATGCCCTGGGTGGCAATCAGATCGATGGCGGCATCGATGATCAGTGTGCGCCGGTCCGGTGTGGACATGATCACCTTTCTGGTCTGGTCGAAGCCGATCCTCTACAACTGTAGAGGATCGGACTTTATCCTGGAGATCGGGGTTCTCATGTCGGCTATCGAAGCTGCGGCCGTCGTGCTCGACGCGGATCAGGCGCGGGCGGCGCAACGCCTGGCGGAGCTGGTGGACCGGCGCGGGCGGCCGGTGCGGCGGCATCGGGGGATCTATCTGCACGGCAGGCCGGGGCGCGGCAAGACGATGGTGATGGATCGCTTCTTCGCCGGGGTGCGCTCGGAGCGTAAGCGCCGCTTCCACTTTCATCAGTTCTTCGCCCAGTTGCACGCGGCGGCGCACGCGTCCGGATCGATCGACAAGGCGGTCGCCGCGCTGCTCGGCGACGCCCGGCTGGTGTGTTTCGACGAATTCCACGTGCACGATATCGGCGACGCGATGCTCATCGCGCGCCTGCTCGACGCGCTGTTCGCCCGCCACGTCGTGCTGGTGGTCACCTCGAACTATCCGCCCGTGCAGCTACTGCCCAATCCGTTGTTCCACGAACGGTTCCTGCCGACGATCGCCCGCATCACCGCGCACCTGGACGTGGTATCGCTGGACGGTCCGCTGGATTACCGCACCCAAGGCGGCCGCGGATCCGCGAGCTGCCGTTCCGGTTTCGCGGCGGGACGGTACCTGGTCGAGTCCGCCGTCGCGCGACCCGCGCCGGTGGCGTCGGTCGCGGTGCCGATCGGCGCGCGGACCATCGTGGCCAGAAAGGCCGACGGCGACTGCCTGGAGATCGAATTCGCCGCGCTCTGCGGCACTCCCACCGCTGCCGCCGACTATGTCGCACTGGCGCAACGCTTTCGGCGCTGGACCATCGTGGCTGTGCCCCGTTTGTCCGAGGTGCCGGCGGACTGGGCGATGCGTTTCGTCAATGTGGTCGATGTGCTCTACGACGCGGATCGGGAGCTCGGAATCGCTGCGCGGGCGCCTTTGCCGGAGTTGGTAGACGGTGTACACGACATCCCCGATATTTCCCGGCTCGCCAGCCGACTTTGTGAACTTTCCCAATTGGTAGCTTCTCCCGTCGGATAGTTGTGCAATGAACCGGCGACCTGCCCCTGAGCAGCGGGATTCATTGATAAAGAGGATCAATTCCGAAGTATTCGATTCCATCCCGAGCGGACCGCTCGGCATGTAACTATGTGGCTGTTTTGTGCAGTACTCAGGTTTGGTGGTAATCAGTGGCCGGGGCGCGATCGCCGATATTGCGCGTGATCGTTCTGATCACGCTGCTGGCGTTTGCCGCGTTCGCGTTACGGGGATACATCCCAGGGGTGGCCGAATCCCGCGACCAATCGGCGCCGTCGGCGCTGTCGGTGGCTCTGATGCCGGTGCTGCTCACCGTGTCCATGGTCATTCTGCTCGCGGGCGTGATAGCGAGCCAGCATCGGCTGCCGCTGGCCATGCCGGAACCCGACCGCGACAACGACCGGCCGCGCGGCGGTCTCGGCCGGGTCGGGCTGTTCGTGCTGGCCGGTCTCGCCGTGCTGGCCATGCTCGTCTCGGCCGCCTCGGCGATCTTCTTCGTGGGCGTCGGCGGCGAGGACAGCGCGCCACCCAGCCCCGCCGATGCCGCGAACCCCGGCCGACCACCGGACGAATTCGCCACCAGCGCACCCGACCCCGGCGCCACGCCCGCGGAACTGACCGGCACCGCGTTCCTGCTCACCGCCGTCGCGGCGATCGCACTGGTCGTCGTCGCCCTGACCGGGCTCGTTGTGGTCACCCTCGCGTCCCGGCGTCAGCCCGCGCCCGCGCCGCCGCCGCTGGTCGTCGTGCCGCCCACCGCGGTGGACTCGCTGGCCAGGGCCGCCGAAATGGGTTTGGCCGCAATGAATGTGCCGGGCCAGGATCCGCGGACCGCGATCATCGCCTGCTACGTCGCGATGGAACGCGGGCTCGCCTTCGATCGCGCTGCCGCACCGCTGGTTTCGGATACCCCGATGGAGGTGCTCGCCCGCGCGTTCGAGCGCGGTGCGCTGCACGACGCTTCGGCGCGGGAATTGGTCGCCCTGTTCGAGGAGGCCAGATTCAGCCCGCACGCGATGCTCGAATGGCAGCGGATGCGGGCGGAGCAGCTTTTGCGGATCGTCCTCGCGGATCTGCAAGGGGAGGCAGCATGAGAGAGCGGGAGGCAGTTTGAATCGAATGGCCGTTGTCCTCGGTGCCGCGGTCGTGATCGCCGTGATCGAGCTGGTGACCTTCGAAAAGGCGCGCGGCATCATGTTGTTCGCCGTCGCGATCCCGGTCGCGCTCGCGTTGGCCTGGCTGGTCTGGTCGCTGCTCGACCGGGGCGAGCCACGCACCTTCGACGAGATCGACGAGATCGAGAACGGTCCCGCCGAGATGCTGCGCCGCTGGCATGCCAGGGCGCAGATGCTCGCCGATCGTGCCGAGGGCACCCGCGCGGACTGGGACCGGCACCTGCGGCCGTTGCTGGCCAAGGAATTCGAGCTGTCCAGCGGGCAGCGGGTGGCGAAGAACCGCCGCGCCACCGAGGCCGCCGGGATCCACCTGTTCGGACCCGAGCTGTGGCGCTGGGTGGACCCGGCCAACTCGGCATTGCGTGATCAGACCACAAGGGCACCGGGCCGGGCGGCACTGGACGAGATCCTGAGCCGCCTGCAGAGAATGTGAAATGGGTTGAGGCAAGTGCGGGTATACAGATGACAATGCCGATGGATGTCACGGTCCAGCGCAGCGACGCCGTGCTCAGAGAGATCTCCCGGGTGGTGGTGGGTAAACGGGACGAGATGCAGCTGATCCTGATCGCGGTGCTGGCCGGTGGTCACGTGCTGATCGAAGATCTACCCGGCCTGGGTAAGACGCTGATCGCCAGATCGTTCGCCGCCGCGCTCGGCCTGCAGTTCACCCGGGTGCAGTTCACCCCGGACCTGCTCCCCGCGGACCTGCTCGGTTCCACGATCTACGACATGACCTCCGGCCGCTTCACCTTCCGGCGCGGCCCGGTGTTCACCAATGTGCTGCTCGCCGATGAGATCAACCGCACGCCGCCGAAAACCCAAGCCGCGCTGCTGGAGTCGATGGCCGAGGGGCAGGTCAGCATCGATGGCGAAACCTTCCCGCTGCCACAGCCTTTCATCGTGCTCGCGACCGACAACCCGATCGAGTACGAGGGCACCTACCCGTTGCCGGAGGCCCAGCTGGACCGCTTCGCGATCCAGTTGCGGCTCGGCTATCTCTCCGAACACGACGAGACGCAGATGATCCGGCGCAGGCTCGAGCGCGGTGCGACCACGCCGCAGGTCGGCCAGGTGGTGGACGCGAACGGGCTGCTGGAGATGCGGCAATCTGTCGAATACGTCACGGTGCACCCGGATGTGGTGAGTTACGTGGTGGCGCTGGCCGCCGCCACTCGCGGCCATCCCCAGGTCGAGGTCGGGGCCAGTCCGCGGGCGGAACTCGATCTGGTGCAGATGTCGCGGGCCCGGGCGCTGTTGCTCGGCCGCGACTACGTGATCCCGGAAGACGTGAAGGCACTGGCGATTCCGGCGATGGCACATCGGATCACGTTGCGGCCGGAGATGTGGGTGCGCCGCATCCGGGGCGAGGACGTGATCACCGAGCTGTTACGTCGCCTCCCGGTTCCCCGCGCGACCGTGACATGAGACATCGCGACGCCAGCACCGCGGTCGAGGCCGAATTGCGGTGGCGCCCGGCACCGCTGGTCTTCATGCTCGCGGTGTGCGCCGCCGCGGCGCTGGTGCTCGCGGTGGTGCTCGGCCGCTGGCAGCTGGTCGTTTTCGCGGCGCCGCTGCTCGGGGTGCTCGCCACCGCGCCGTGGCAGCAGTCGAGCACCAGGATCCAGGTGGACGGCGGCGGCACGCTGCGCTGCTTCGAATCCGAGGAGGTGGTGCTGACCGTCGCCGCCTTCGTCGAGCAGGGACACGCGCTGCTGCGTCTGACACCGGCGCAGACCGACGCACTCGGCATCGAGGTCGAACAGTCCAGCGATTCCGGCGCCGCGCCCGCCGGGCTGCGGCTGGCCCTGTCCGCGGACCGCTGGGGCCGCTACCCGGTGTCCGTACGGGTGTCCGCGCTGAGCCCGGCCGGTCTCGCGGTGGCCACCGCGGTGCTGCCCGCCGGGCAGCTGTTCGTCTACCCGATCACCGATCCGCAGCGGATGCGGTTGCCGCGCACCGAACTTCCCGAGCGCCTCGGCACCCATCTGACCCGTCGATTCGGCCCCGGCGTCGAGTACGCCGACATCCGGGCGTACGCGCCCGGTGATCAGTTGCGCATCGTGAACTGGCCGGTGAGCGCCCGGCGCGGCCGGCTCTACGTCACCGAGCGACTGACCAACCGTTCCGCGGATGTCGTTGTGCTGGTGGACACCTCGCAGCAGGCGCCGGGTCCGGCGACGGATTCGCTCGAACTGTCGGTCCGGGGTGCGGCGCAGGTGGTGCAGTCGACCCTGCAGGCCGGCGATCGCACCGCCGTGGTGTGCCTCGGGCAGGCGCCGCGCTGGCTGCGGCCCGATATCGGGCGCAGGCAGTTCTATCGGGTCGTGGACACCGTGCTCGGTGTCGGCGAGGAACACATCCCGACCACCGGCACGCTGGCGCCGCACGCGGCCGTGCCGCTGGGCGCCATCGTGGTCGCCTTCTCCACGCTGCTGGACACCCAGTTCGCGCTCGCGCTGATCGACCTGCGCAAGCGCGGGCACGTGGTGGTGGTCGTGGATGTCCTGCGCGGCACGCCTTTTCGCGACGACCTCGACCCCACGCTGGCCAAGATGTGGCAGTTGGAGCGGGCCTCGATGTACCGCGACATGGGCACCGTCGGCGTCGATATCGTGGCCTGGCCGGCCGACACCCGGCTCGATCAGATCATGCGGGTGCTCCCGGAGCACCGCCGTACCGTGCGAGTGCGCCGATGACCCGATTCCTCGCCGTGCTGTCCGGCGTCCTGCTGGTCACCTCGGTGGCGCTGCTGGAACCGTGGACCGCCGGGCCGACGCTCGCGTTGGTCGCGCTCGGCTGGTGGTTCCGCCCGTTCGCCGTGGCCGCCGTGCTGGTGGCCGTCGGCGTGCTCGTGGTCGCCGACCCCGGCGTACTCGCCGCGGCGGCAATGGGTCTGGTGGCCACCGCCTACCTGTTGAACGCCGCGACGGTCACCGCGCCGCACGGTGTGGTGCCGACCACGGTGCCCTCGGTGGCGGGTGCGGTCGGCTTCGCCGCCGTGGCCGTCGGCGCGGCACTGGTGCCGATCCGGGTGCCGTGGGCCCCGCTCGCCGCCCCGGTGCTGGTGATCCTGCTCTACGCCATGATCGTGCAGGGCGCGGCGATCCGCCGGGCGCGCACCCAGCCGCGCACGTCCTGATGCCCGCACCCGGAGACCGGACGCGGGCATCGGAGCCACTCAGCCGCGGAAGCGCAGCCGCACATCGCTGAGCACGGGTGCGTCGTCGCGTTCGACAACCGTTGCGGCGATGACCAATTCGTTGTCCTGCCGCCAGATCCGGGTGCGGATCGTCTCACCCGGGTAGAGCACACCGGCGAAGCGGGCCCGGAATCCGGTGACGCGCTCGGCCGCCGCGCCGAGCACGGTGTCGGTGGCCGTCTTGCAGACGATGCCGTAGGTGCACAGGCCGTGCAGGATCGGCGCGGGGAATCCGGCGGCCCGGGCGAATTCGGGATCGGAGTGCAGCGGGTTGCGGTCACCGCACATCCGGTAGAGCAGCGCCTGCTGCGGCAAGGTCGGCGCGGTCACCTCGAAATCCGGTGCCGTCTCGGGCAGTTCGGTCTTCGTGCTGGGTCCGCGTTCGCCGCCGAACCCCCCTTCGCCCTTGGCGAAGATCGACGAGCGTGCGGTCCACAGCGGCTCGCCGTCGGAGCCGATCACCAACTGCTCCTGCACCACCACCGCGGCCGAACCCTTGTCCCAGAGTTCGGTGATCCGCCCCTTGCTGGTGGCCTTGCCCGCGGCGGGGATGGGGCGGTGCAGTTCCACCTCCTGGTGGCCGTGCACCACCTTCGCCAGATCGATGTCGATGCCGGGAAAGCTGACCCGCGGCGGTTCGGTCTCGTGCAGGGTCGGCGCGACGGTCGCGAAGGTCGGCAGCACCTGGGGTGCGCGGTCGTCCAGGTAGGGCAGCTCGGCCGGATCGGTCCATCGCGTACCCGCGCCGAGGCCCAGCTGGTACAGCTGCACATCGGACGGGGTCCAGGCGAACTCGCGGCTCGGAAGTTCGGCTCCGAGAGCGATTTTCGGATCGATGGGCATCAGTTCTCCTCGTGGATCAGCGACACGGATTACGCCTCGGCGCCGGTCTGCGCGGGCTGCTCGGACTTGTTCCGCACGATATCGAGCACGGCCAGGTAGCCGTAGGTGATGGCGGGGCCGATGGTCGCGCCGGGCCCGGCATAGGTGTGGCCCATCACCGGGGTCGAGGAGTTGCCCGAGGCATACAGTCCGGCGATCGCGGTCCCGTCCTCGCGCAGCACCCGGCCGGCGGTGTCGGCGACCAGTCCGCCCTTGGTGCCCAGGTCGCCCGGCACGATCTTGGCGGCGTAGAACGGGCCCTGCACCAGGGCGGCGAGGCACGGATTCGGCTTCACCGTCGGATCGCCGTAGTAGCGGTCGTAGTGGCTGTCGCCGCGACCGAAATCGGCGTCCTTGCCGGTCTCGGCGAAGGTGTTGAACCGGGTGACGGTCGCCGCGAGATCGGTTGCGGGAACACCGATCTTGGTGGCCAGCTCTTCGATCGTGTCCGCCTTGACGATGTTGTCGTTCTCCATCCAGCGGGACGGAAACCGCTGGCCGGGTTGCAATCCGGCGAAGATGTAGCGATTGCGGTAGCGCTGGTCGAAGACCAGCCAGGCCGGAATGTTCGCGCCCGGCCCGTCGCCCTGGCCGTACTCGCCGCCGTACATGGTGTGCACGGCCTCGACATACGGCGCGGACTCGTTGCCGAAGCGCTTGCCCGCACTGTTGACCATGATGGTGCCCGGCAGGTTCCGTTCGGCCAGCGCGAACCACGGCCGCCCGCCCTTGAAGATGGTCGGCCCCCACCAGGCGTCCTCCATGAAACCGACATCGCCGCCCGCGGCCATCCCCGCGAGGATGCCGTCGCCGGTATTGGCGGCCGCGCCGGTGGTCCATTCCGTGGTGATCGGCTGCCGCTGATACTTGGTGCGCAGTTCGGCGTTGTGCTCGAAGCCACCGGTGCCGAGCACCACGCCGTAGCGCGCACCGATGGTGACCGGCTTGCCCTCGTGTTCGGCCTCGACGCCGGTGACCACGCCGTCGCGGACCACGAGCCCCGTCAGCGGGGTGTTCAGCAGCACCGGCACCTGCGCGTCGAGCAGGCCTTTGCGCATGGCGGCGATGATTGCCTGCCCCATGCCGAGGATGTGCTTTCCGGTGAACTTGGCCCAGTAGGTGCGTGCGCCGACCCGCATGGCGCGCATCATGCCCTTCGGGTGCCTGCGGATCAGGTTCAGCCGGACGAAGTCGGCCTGCATGACGACCACGTTCAGCGGCGCCTTGGCGTACGGCGGTTCCAGATTGGCCAATTCCGCGCCGAGCACCTTGGCATTGAACGGCGCGGGCTCGCAGGAGCGACCCTCGCCGAGCCCGCCCGGCGCCTCGGGGTAGTAGTCGGAGTAGCCCGGCACCCACTTCATCTTCAGCGGGGTGTGGTCGAGGACGAAGTCGAAGGCTTCCGCACCGCGATCGATATAGGTATCGATCCGCTCTTTCGGCACCACGTTTCCGATGATGCTGTGCAGGTAGTTGCGGGCCACCTCGCGGTCGTCGGGCCGGCCGGACGCGAGCAGCGCCTTGTTGCCGGGGATCCAGACGCCACCGCCGGAGCGGGCGGTCGACCCGCCGTAGTGCGCGGCCTTCTCGATGAGCACCACGCTCAGCCCGTGGTGGGCGGCGGTCAGGGCGGCGGTCATCCCCGCGGCGCCACTGCCGACCACGACCACGTCGTATTCCCGATCAATCATGTAGAACACGTTATAGAGTGTGGCTGCCGTTGGTCTATATTTATGTGGCAGAAGACCCACTCGGCGTCCGATATGTCGAGGAAACTCGTTTCAGTTTTAAGGCCGGAGTGAAGTACATGGGGTTCGATTGGGACCTGGTTGCCGACGTGGTGGTGGTCGGCTTCGGCGCGGCAGGCGCCGCGGCCGCGCTGGAAGCGGCCGCCGACGGTGCGCAGGTGCTGGCGCTGGAACGTTTCGCGGGCGGTGGCGCCTCGGCATTGTCCGGCGGCATCATCTACGCCGGCGGCGGAACGTCGGTGCAGCGGGAGGCCGGTGTCACCGATACGCCGGAGGCGATGCTCGCGTATCTGGAGCGCGAGGTCGGCGCCGCGGTGACCCCGCAGACCCTGCGCCGTTTCGTGACGGAGAGCCCGGCGATGATCGAGTGGTTGCGCGGGCATGGCGTTCCGTTCGAGGCGTCGCTGTGCCCGTACAAGACGTCCTACCCGAACGACAGCTACTACCTGTACTACTCGGGCAGTGAGATCTCCGGTGCGTTCCGGGATATCCCGGCGGCGCAGCGCGGGCATCGAGTCAAGGGCAAGGGTACCTCCGGCAAGCAGCTGACGGGACCCCTCTCGGCGGCGGCGTCGCGGCTCGGCGTCCGGGTCGAAACCCTGACGCAGGCAACGCGACTGATCATCGATGACGCGGGCACGGTGCTCGGCGTGGAATGCCGCACGCTGCGCGACGCACCCGGACGGGTGCGCGAACGGTACACCCGGATGGCCAAGGTCGCCGCCAAGCCCGGCATCTACTACCCGCCGCTGCGAGCCGCGCTGGAACGGCAGCTGACCCGGCTGGATCGCCGGTACGGCAGCACGATTCGCGTGCTCGCCCGGCGCGGTGTGGTGCTCAGCGCCGGCGGGTTCATCGCGAACCGGGCGATGGTGCGCGAATACGCGCCCGCGTATCGCGGCGGGCTCGCGCTCGGCACCACCGGTGACGACGGCAGCGGCATCCTGCTCGCCCAGCAGGCGGGCGCGGCCACCGATCGGATGGGCAATGTGTCCGCGTGGCGATTCCTGCTGCCGCCCAGCGCATTCACCGGCGCGCTGCTGGTCGACGCGGCCGGTCGCCGGGTGATCGACGAGACGAGGTACGGCGCCGCGGTGGGACAGGCGCTGATCGCCGACCATGACGGCAAGGGCTGGCTGCTCGCTGACGACGCGCTGATGCGGACCGCGATCGCCCAGATCGGCAAGCAGGGCGCCTGGTTCCAGCGCGGGCAGTTCGAGGCGATGCGGCGCAGCGCGATTCGCGGTGCGACGCTGGAAGCCGTTGCCGCGAAAGCGGGCATCGACCCGGCGGGCCTGCGCGCCACGGTGGCCGCGCACAATGCCGCGATCGAACTCGGCACCCCCGATCCGGTCGGCAAGCCCGCCGAATTCACCGAACCGGTCCGCACCGGGCCGTACTGGTTGTTGGATGTGGGCATCAAACCGAGCCTGACCAATCCGTGCCCGATGCTCACCCTCGGCGGCGTCGTCGTGGACGAGCACACCGGCGCGGTCAAATCGACTGCCGGAATGGATATTCCGGGTCTCTACGCGGCCGGGCGGACCGCGGTCGGCATCTGCTCGGAGTCCTACGTCAGCGGATTGTCGCTGGCCGACTGCATTTTCTCCGGACGACGGGCCGGCCGGTCCGCCGCAGGCGTGCACGTCCCGGCGTCCGATCAAGCAACAGCGGAAGGAAACTAGCGTGCTGTCCGACGCGGTACGAACCGAACTCGCCGACGAACTCGAGCGCGCCGAACGCGACCGGGTGCCGATCGACCCGCTGGTCAGCCGGTACCCGGATATCGACGTGGTCGATGCCTACGAGATCCAGCTGATCAACATCCGGCGCCGGCTCGACACGGGCGCCCGGGTGGTCGGCCACAAGGTCGGCCTCTCGTCCGAGGCCATGCAGCGGATGATGGGCGTCGACGAACCCGACTACGGTCACCTGCTCGCGGAAATGGAAGTCTACGAAGACGTTCCCGTCGAGGCGGGGCGCTATCTGTTCCCGCGGGTCGAGGTCGAGGTCGGTTTCGTGCTCGGCGCCGACCTGCCCGGCGCGGACTGCACCGAGGCCGACGTGCTTGCCGCGACAGTCGCTTTCGCCCCCGCCATCGAACTGATCGATTCGCGGATCAAGGACTGGAACATCGGGTTGATGGACACCATCTCCGACAACGCGTCGTCCGCGGGATACGTGCTCGGTCCGGAACGCGTGGCCCCGAAGGACATCGACATCAAGTCCATCGACGCGGTGCTCACCCGCAACGGCGAGACGGTGGCCGAGGGACGCAGCGATGCCGTGCTCGGCGATCCGGTGATCGCCGTGGCCTGGCTGGCGCGCAAGGTGGCGAGCTTCGGGGTGCGGCTGAAAGCGGGCGACATCGTGCTGCCCGGCTCCTGCACCCGCGCCATCGACGCCCGGCCGGGCGACGCATTCCATGCCGAGTTCGCCGGGCTCGGTTCTGTCCGTTTGCAATTCATTTAGGAGGCCTGTGGTGTCCGAGACTGGGACCGTCACCGCCGCGATCGTCGGGTCCGGCAACATCAGTACCGATCTGCTCTACAAACTGCTGCGCTCGACCACCATCGAGCCGCGGTGGATGATCGGGATCGACCCGGACAGTGAGGGTTTGAAGCGGGCCAGGGGGCTCGGCCTGGAAACCTCGGCCGAAGGCGTGGACTGGCTGCTCGGGCAGTCCGAACTGCCCGAGCTGATCTTCGAGGCCACCTCCGCGTACGTGCATCGCGCCGCCGCCCCGCGCTACGCCGAGGCGGGTATCCGCGCGGTCGACCTCACCCCGGCCGCCGTCGGTCCTGCGGTGGTGCCGCCGGTGAACCTCGGCGCGAATCTGGACGCACCGAACGTCAACATGATCACCTGTGGTGGCCAGGCCACCATTCCGATCGTCGCGGCCGTCTCCCGGGTGGTGCCGGTGCCCTACGCCGAGATCGTCGCGTCCGTGTCCTCGGTGTCCGCGGGCCCCGGCACCCGGGCCAATATCGACGAGTTCACCAAGACCACCAGTCGCGGGGTCGAGACCATCGGCGGTGCGCAGCGCGGCAAGGCGATCATCATCTTGAATCCGGCGGAGCCGCCGATGATCATGCGCGACACCATCTTCTGCGCCATCCCAGAGGATGCCGACACCGATGCGATCACCGAGTCGATCCAGCGCATGGTCGCCGACATCCAGCAGTACGTGCCCGGGTACCGGCTGCTCAACGACCCGCAGTTCGATCCGCCGTCGGTGGTTTCCGGTGGGATGGCGAAGGTTTCGGTATTCGTCGAGGTCGAAGGCGCGGGCGACTTCCTGCCCCCGTACGCGGGCAACCTCGACATCATGACCGCCGCCGCGACCAGGGTCGGCGAGGTACTCGCCGGTCAAGTCCGCGCGGCCCGGGTGTAAGGAGCGAAAACATGGGCTACTCAGCAGAACTCGACATCCGCGTCACCGACACCTCGCTGCGCGACGGATCCCATCACAAGCGGCACCAGTTCACCGCCACCGAGGTGCGCGATATCGTCGCCGCCCTGGACGGCGCCGGCGTGCCGGTCATCGAGGTGACCCACGGCGACGGCCTCGGTGGCTCGTCGTTCAACTACGGCTTCTCCAAAACGCCGGAGCAGGAACTGATCACGATCGCCGCCGAGACGGCGAAGCAGGCCAAGATCGCGGTGCTGATGCTGCCCGGTGTCGGGGTCAAGGAAGACATCAAGATCTCCCAGGACAACGGCGCCTCGATCTGCCGGATCGCCACCCACTGCACCGAGGCCGACGTCTCCATCCAGCATTTCGGGCTGGCGCGCGAGCTCGGCCTGGAGACCGTCGGGTTCTTGATGATGTCGCACTCGCAGCCGCCGGAGGTGCTGGCCAAGCAGGCACGCATCATGGCGGACGCGGGGTGCCAGTGTGTCTACGTCGTAGACTCGGCGGGTGCGCTGGTCTTGGACCAGGTCACCGACCGGGTGGCCGCGCTGGTCGCCGAACTCGGCGACGACGCGCAGGTGGGCTTCCACGGTCACGAGAATCTCGACCTCGCCGTCGCCAACTCCATCTACGCGATCCGCGCGGGCGCCACGCAGATCGACGGCAGTGCGCGGCGCTTCGGCGCGGGCGCGGGCAACACTCCGGTCGAAGCACTGGTCGGGGTGTGCGACAAGCTCGCCATCAGCACCGGCATCGACTTCTTCGCGATCGCCGACGCCGCCGAGGACGTGGTCCGGCCGGCCATGCCGCAGGAATGCCTGCTCGACCGCTCCTCGTTGATGATGGGCTACGCGGGCGTCTACTCCAGCTTCCTCAAGCATGCCGAGCGGCAGGCCGAGCGTTATGGTGTCTCCGCCGCGGAAATGCTCGTGCGCGCCGGAAAGCGGAAACTGGTTGGCGGGCAAGAAGATCAGCTGATCGACATCGCGCTCGAGTTGCAGCGGGAGCAGGCGGCGGTCGCCGTCTGATCGAGGCGTCCGGGCCGTGGTCGGTGCGAGTCACCGGCCGCGGCCCTGGTTATGCCGCGGCTGCCCAGCGCCCGTCCGCCTGTGCGGCCGCGATCGCGGCGAAACCTGCCGCTCGCATCCGCCCGGCGGCGATCAGCACGTCCGCCTTGCCGACATTGATCCGCGACCACGGGCTCTTGGCGCGCCGCGGTGAATACCGCTGCAGGTAGTACTCCGCATCCAACTTTCGCCGATGACTGTCGATCCACCCGAAACACAGTGCCCCGTCGAGGGCCTCGGTAATCGTGATCGTCGAGTCCGCCGCGCCCTTCTTGGCGATCTTCAGCCATACATCCTGTGCCGCATCGTGATTCGCGCTGAGCCAGTGCTCCCACTGCGCGAGGTCGGTGCAGGTGATGATCTCGGTGCCGGTCATGCCTTCATCTTCCGCGCATAAGTGCGCACCGAATGAGCACTTAAGAACTCAGCGCACGACTTTGATGCCGAAGTGGCCGCCGAGCGCGAAGCCGAGGGCGGAGTGCAGGTGGGCGTACATCTCCTGGCCGCGGGCCGCGACGAGGTCGCCGAGATCGAGGATGTCGGTCCAGCCGTAGGACGTCAGCAGGTCGGTGACGGCGGCTTTGGCGGTGCTGTCGTTGCCGGAGATCGGCATGGTGTGGTCACCGCCGTTGACGGTCGCTGGATCGACCACGGTCGCCTGCTCCTGCGTGACGAAAGCCTTGACCACCATGGTTTTCGGCAACGCGCGCTGGATCTGTTCACCGAGGCTGTCGGTGTCCAGCACGGTGAAACTCGGCATCGCGCCCCATGGCGTGGGCCACGGGTACGGGCCGTGCTCGGTGTAGTTGTACGGCACGCCGTAATCGATGAGCACCTTGCCCGCGAGTTGTTCGCTGATACCGCTGAGCGCGGCTACCGCGCTCGCGCCGTCGATGCCGTTGATCACCAGCTGGTCCGCCGCGGCAGCCGCCTCGCCGAACGTGCGCACCGGGATCTCGGGGTGTGCCGCCGACCATTCGCTGAGCGGCGGATTGCCCATCCGATCCGGCTCGGTCCTGGCCAGCGTGACCGCCGGATCCCTGGTGCCCAGCACCACCTCGTAACCCAGCTCGGCCAATTTCGCGGCATGCAGCCTGCCGCCCTCGCCGGTCCCCAGAACTGCAATCTGCATGCCGCACTCCTTCTCGTCACGGAACTCGATGTCATCGGATCGCCGCCGTCGAGCGCGCCGCCCCGGACGCGAACCTCGCTAGGTACATTTGTACCTTAAAAGTTGCCTGATGTTTGCAGAGTGTGGCATGAATCGCTTTAGGTACATATGTACCGCTGAGGGCACGGCTGTACGTGCAATGAAATCGGACTACACCGGGACGATCTCCACCATGCTTTCCAGCCCGCGAAAGTCGGCGCTGTTGCGGGTGAACAGCGGCAGCGCGCGCGACGACGCGATGGCCGCGATCATCAGATCCATCTTGCGCGGGCGCGGGTCGCGTTTCGATGCCAGGGCGAGGGCGACCAGCGTGCCGTAGCGGGTCGCCGCATTGTCATCGAACGGCAGGGGATCGAACTCGACGATCGCGACACCCAACCGCTCCGACCGTTCCGCACGTGCGATCGGGTCCTTGGCCATCGCCACGCCTTGGTGGAGTTCGGCGAGCGTGATCGCGGTGAGCTCGGGCACCTTGGGCAGCGAAACCGGTTCGAGCTCGTAAAGATCGATGTAGGTGCAGGTATCCAGAATGCCGCTGTCGCGTCGTTCGCTCACCAGCGCGCTCCCCACGTGTCGTCATCGCCGATGCGGTCCTCGGTCCCGAAGAACTCGTCGGCTTCCTTGCGCATCTCCGCGTAGTTCAGGCGCGGTAACTTGCGATGCTTTTCGACCAGCTCTTCCGCGGTCAGCCGGCGTCGGCGGTTGACCGGCCGCAACTCGGCGATTTCGACCCCGTTGCGAGTGACCCGAAACGTTTCCCCGGCCTCGACCGCATCCATGACCGCCGCGGAGTTGTTCCGAAATTCCCGCTGCGTGATCACCTTCATTGCGCAAGTGTAGCCCCCTGTAGCACACGGGGCTACACGCGCTTTGTCGTGTCCCGGGCTAGCTTTGGGGGCGGCTGTGGGCCAGCGCGGTTGCTGAGGCGCGGAGGAGGGCGACCAGCTGGGCTCGGTCGGTGCGGGGGAGGCGGGCGCGCAGTTCTTGTTCGAAAGCGTCCCGGATGTCGGAGCCCATCGTTCGGCCCTGCCCGGTGATGATGACCCGAGTTACCCGGCGATCCGCGGAATCGGTTTGCCGAGACACGAAGCCTCGCCGCTCCAGCCGGTCTACCAGGCCTGTGACGTTGGTCTTGTCGCAGCCCAGCGCACTTGCCAGCTCGCCGAAAGAGGGTGGCTCGCCGTGTAGCTGGCACAGCAGTTCGGCCTGCTGCATGGTCAAGCCGAACCGCCGGGCGATCAAGTGGTATAGCGCGTTGACCTCGCGATTCAGCGCCGAGAAGGCGGCCGACAGCTCATGCTCTTCGATCGTCACGAGACAAGTTTAGGGAACCAACTGTTGACACCCTCAACAATTTAGTTGAGCATCTCTACTATCTATCTAATGGACTAATTGGGGAGGCGTTATGCCGGTCGCGATCGTTACCGGAGGATCCCGCGGGATCGGGCGGGCCATCGCAGAGCGATTGGGTGCGGAGGGCGCGTCGGTCGTCGTCAACTACCAGACGAACCGATCCGCCGCAGCGCAGGTGGTCGACACGATCGAGAGGGCGGGCGGGCGAGGCTTCGCGGTACCGGCGGACGTGGCCGACCCGGCACAGCTGCGGAGCTTGTTCGACAGCGCCGAGGAGCGGTTCGGCGGCGTGGACGTGCTGGTCAACAACGTCGGCACGGCCAGATTCGCCGCGATCGCCGAGGCGACCGACGACGACTACGAGCTGATGTTCTCGATCAACACCAGGGCCACGTTCGTCGCGTTGCGTGAAGCAGCGAATCGTTTGCGGGACAACGGCCGGATTATCGTCGTCTCATCCGGGGTGACGGCGACGCATCGTCCTGGGTCCGGTCTCTACAGTGCCAGCAAGGCGGCGGCAGAGGAACTGGTCCGGGTCTTGGCGAAAGAACTCGGCGCCCGCGGCGTCACCGTCAACAACGTGCTGCCGGGCGCGATAAAGACCGAGGCACTGGCGGCGGCGCGCAGCCCGGAGCTGACCGAACAGATCGTCGCCGCAACACCTCTCGGTCGTATCGGCGAACCCGATGATATCGCCCGCGTCGTCGCCTTCCTGGCGTCCCAGGCGGGTGGCTGGATCACCGGCGAAACAGTCCATGCGGGTGGGGGACTCTTCTGAGACCCCACCCGTGGCTCCGACTGCCCGTGTGTCACCTTGTCCGGCACAGGGTTCCGCGGCGTGTCCTCATAACCACGTGTCGAGGGTGGTGGTGGTGAGGAAGTGTTCGAGGTCGGCGCGCCAGGGGGCGGGGGTGGTCTTGTCGGGTTCGATGGCGGTGTATTGGCCTCGGTAGAACAGCAGGGGGCGGCCCGTGTCGGTGGACTCGGAGAGGGCTTGGACGCGGCCGATGACGATGTAATGGTCGCCGCCGTCGACGACGCGGTCCACCGTGCATTCGATGGTGGCCAGGGCGTCGTCGAGGACGGGCAGGGCGCGCGGGGAGGCGTGCCAGGCGGCGCCGGCGAACTTGTCGGGTTCGCGGGAACCGAAGCGGGCGCACACTTCTCGCTGCTCTTCGGCCAGGACGTTCACACAGAAGCGGCCGGAGCGCTCGATCGCCGCCCAGGAGCGTGACGCCTTGGTGGGGCAGAACAGGACCAACGGCGGATCCAGGGAGAGGGCGGCGAAGGATTGGCAGGCGAAACCGATCGGCGCGTCGGCCTCGTCGAAGGTGGTGATCACCGTGATGCCGGTGCAGAACTGCCCGAGCACATTCCGGAACTGCCTGCCGTCGATCTCGGGGTGGGCCATGGCCTCGTGCGCACCTACCCCGCCGTCCGCCGTCCTCTCGGCGGTCACTGCGGACGCTGCCCGACGGAGAAGTCGTGGCCCCACAGGCTCACCGCGGTGGATTCCCGGGCGATCCAGTCGTGGTCGTCGACTTCGAGTCCCTCACAACCGAATTCGACGTCGAAACCGCCGGGCGTCTTCATGTAGAAGGAGAGCATCTTGTCGTTGACGTGCCTGCCGAGCGTCGCCGACATCCGAACCTTCTTGCGCAGTGCGCGATCCAGGCACAGGCCGACGTCGTCGGCGTTCTCCACCTCGAGCATCAGGTGCACGATGCCGCTCGGTGTCGGCATGGGCAGGAACGCGAGCGAATGGTGCCGCGGGTTGCAGCCGAAGAACCGCAGCCAGGCGGGTTCGCCGTCGGCCGGGCGGCCCACCATCTGCGGTGGCAGCCGCATGGAGTCACGCAACCGGAAGCCGAGCACGTCACGGTAGAACTCGAGCGCGGCCTTGTCGTCTTTGGTGCTGAGCACGACGTGACCGAGCCCCTGCTCCTCGGTGACGAACCGATGCCCGTACGGGCTGACCACGCGCCGATGTTCCAGTGCCGCACCGTGAAACGCCTCCAGCGTGTTCCCGGAGGGGTCGTCGAAGCGGATCAGCTCGTACACCCGGCGGTCGGCGAGTTCGGCGGCGGTGCCCTCCTTGTAGGGCACGCCCGCGCCTTCGAGCCGGGTCCGGATATCCTGCAGCTCTTCGGCATTGGCGGTCTCCCAGCCGGAGATCTGCAACCGGTCGTGTTCGCCGGGCGAGATCACCAGCCGGGCCGGGAATTCGTCCATGCGCAGATACAGCGCGTCCGGGTCGGTGCCCTTGCCTTCGACCATGCCGAGCACTTTGAGTCCGTATTCACGCCAGGCGGCCATGTCGGTCGCCTCGATGCGCAGATACGCCAGTGATCGAATCCCCATCACTTCTCCTTGGAACCGGCCAGGAAATCGATGGCCAGTCGGTTGAATTCGTGGAACTTCTCCAACTGTGCCCAGTGTCCACACCCGCCGAACACATGCAACTGTGCCCGCGGAATCACCTTGGTCGCGATGAGCGCGCCGTCGAGCGGGTTGACCCGGTCTTCGCGGCCCCAGATCAACAATACGGGCTGGCGCAGCTTGTAGGCGTCGCGCCAGAGCATGCCCTTCTCGAAATCCGCACTGGCGAAGGACTTTCCCATCGCGCGGGTCGCGGCGAGCGATTCCGGCGTGCTGGCCGAGGCGAACCGTTCTTCGATCAACTCGTCGGTGATCAGCGACTGGTCGAAGACCATGATGCGCAGGAACGCTTCCAGGTTCTCCCTGGTCGGCTCGTAGTTGAACTTGCCGAGCAGCTTCACGCCCTCGGTGGGATCGGGCGCGAACAGGTTGTTGCTCAACCCACCCGGGCCCATCAGCACCAGTTTTCCGGCGCGCTCGGGATAGTCGAGCGCGAACCGCACGGCCGCCCCGCCGCCGAGTGAATTGCCGAGCAGGTGCACCCGTGCGGTGATCTCCAGGTGGTCGAGCAGATCATTCAGCGCCGAGGCGCTGTGCACGAAGTACTGCGGATGCTCGGTGGGCTTGTCCGAGCGGCCGTAGCCGGGCTGATCCACGGCGATCACGTGAAAGTGCTCCGCCAGCACCGGGATATTGCGGGCGAAGTTCGACCAGGAGGACGCGCCGGGACCGCCGCCGTGCAGCAGCACGATCGTCGGGCCGTTGCCGACGCCCGCCTCGTGGTAGTGCAGCTTCAGGTCCGGACGCACCTGGGCGTACCGGGAGGTCGATTCGGCGGTCAGTGCCACGGTGGAAGTCAAGGCAGCTCCTACACCATGCCGTCGGTGACGGGCAGTCCGAATTCGTGTGTGCCGTACATCAGGTAGGCCCGCTCGGGATCGTTCGCGGCGTGCACCCGGCCCGCGTGCGCGTCCCGCCAGAAGCGTTGCAGCGGTGTGCCGTTCGCGAGGGCGGTGGCGCCGGAGCTCTCGAAGAGCTTGTCGATCGCGGCGATCGAGCGGCCGGTGGCGCGCACCTGATCGCGCCGCGCCCGCACCCGCAGGTCGAACGGTACTTCCTGACCGGCGGCGAGCAGCGCGTATTCGTCGGCCACGTTGCCGGACAACTGCCGCCAGGCCGCGTCGATATCGCTGGACGCCTCGGCGATGCGCACCTTGGCGAACGGATCGTCCTTGGCCTTCTCGCCCGCGTAGGCCGCGCGCACCCGCTTGCCCTGGTGCTCGACGTGCGCCTCGTACGCGCCGTAGGCCATGCCGACGATGGGGGTGGAGATGGTGGTGGGATGGATGGTGCCCCACGGCATCTTGTACACCGGATCCGTGTTCTGTTCCAGGCCGGGCGATTTCATCTCGCTCATCGCGCGGAAGCTGAGGAACCGGTGCGACGGGACGAAGATGTCTTTCACCACAACGGTATTCGAGCCGGTGCCGCGCAGGCCGACCACGTTCCAGACGTCGTCGATGCGGTAGTCGTCGCGCGGGATGAGGAAGCTGCCGAAGTCGACCGGCTTGCCGTCCTTGATCACCGGTCCGCCGAGCACCGCCCAGCTGGCGTGGTCGCAGCCCGAGGACCAGGCCCACGCGCCGTTGACGAGGTAACCGCCGTCGGTCACCACGCCCGCGCCCATCGGGGCGTAGGACGAGGAGATCCGCACCTCGGTGTCCTCGCCCCAGACGTCCTCCTGGGCCTGCTGTGCGAAGAGCGCGAGGTGCCAATTGTGTACGCCGACAATGCCGGCCACCCAGCCGGTGGAACCGCAGGCGCTGGCGATCTTGCGCACCGTGTCGTAGAAGACGACCGGGTCGGCCGCGTGCCCGCCCCACTGCTTGGGCTGCAGCAGCCGGAAGAACCCGGTCTCCTGCAGGGCCTTCATGGATTCGTCGGGGATGCGCCGCAGGTCCTCGGCTTCTTGTGCGCGCTCGCGCAGGGTCGGCAACAGCGCGTCGACCCGTTCGGTCACTTCTTGCGTCATCTCGGGACCTGCTCCTGCCTGGTCGATTGATAACCGGTAGTCATTTGCCTCTGAGACTAGAACAGGTTCCTATTTATGTCGAGAACGGGTGCCGATCCCATCGCATTGATGGACATGTGCAGGAAGTGACCGGAATCGCTGGCATGGAACGCGACATTTTTGTAACGTGTTCTAGTACAGAAGGAGGAGGATTCGCGATGGCAGTTACCCCACAGGGGGGCGGTGCGAAGGCCAAGGGGTCGGCAGTCTGCGTAGCCGACGGGGTGGGTAAGCCCCGGGAGCTCGATGTCGGCACCGCACCCACCCGTTATGCACGGGGATGGCATTGCCTCGGCCTGGCCAAGACGTTCCGCGACGGGAAGCCGCACGCGGTCAACGTTTTCGGCACCAAGCTCGTGATCTGGGCCGACAGCAACGGTGAACTGCGCGTGCTCGACGCCTACTGCAGGCACATGGGTGGCGACTTGAGCATGGGCGAGGTCAAGGGTGACGACATCGCCTGCCCGTTCCACGACTGGCGCTGGTCCGGCACGAACGGCAAATGCACCGCGATCCCGTACGGCCGGCGGGTGCCACCGCTCGCACGTACCCGGAAGTGGACCACGCTCGAACGCAACGGGCAGCTGTTCGTCTGGCAGGACTTCGAAGGCAGCCAGCCGCCGCCGGAGGTGACGATCCCGCACATCGAGGGCCCGTACACCGACGCGGACGGCAACCCGACCGAGCAGCTCGACAGCGGCTGGACCGACTGGACCTGGAACTCGATGCTGATCGAGGGCGCCAACTGCCGCGAGATCATCGACAACGTGGTCGACATGGCGCACTTCTTCTACATCCACTTCGCCTTCCCGACCTACTTCAAGAACGTCTTCGAGGGGCATATCGCCACCCAGTTCCTGGAGACCAAGGGCAGGCCGGACATCGGGATGGCGTCCAAGTACGGCGGCGACACCCTGCTCAAATCGGAAGCGTCCTACTTCGGGCCGTCCTACATGATCAATCCGCTGATCAACATCTACAGCGGTTACGAGGTCAAGAGCGTCCTGATCAACTGCCACTACCCGGTCACCCAGGATTCCTTCGTCCTGCAGTGGGGAATCACGCTGGAGAAGCCGCAGGGCGTCGAGGGCGAGATGGCCGACAAGCTGGCCGCGAAGATGACCGAGGGCATCAGCGTCGGCTTCCTGCAGGACGTGGAGATCTGGAAGCACAAGTCCAAGGTCGAGAACCCGCTGCTGTGCGAGGAAGACGGCCCGGTGTACCAGCTGCGCCGCTGGTACGACCAGTTCTACGTGGACGCGGCCGACGTCACCGAGAAGATGACGCAGCGCTTCGAGTTCGAGGTGGACACCACCAAGGCGAACGAGGCGTGGGAGGCCGAGGTCGCGGAGAACCTGCGGCGCAAGCGCGAGGCCGACGAGGCCGAGGGCAAGCAGGCGGAGGCCGGGGTCTGATGGTCCGCTGGGCGAAAGCACCCGACTTCGCCGATCAGCCCGCTCGGCAGGCCGAAGTGCGCGCCCAGACGGTGGTCGACAAGCAGCGCTATCTGGAGCAGGGCCTGACACCGCTGCGGTGCCAGGCCTGCCAGAGCCAGGTGCTGGTGCGCAAGAGCAGCGCGCACCAGACCTCGGTGCAGTGGACCGAACCGCCGCAGACGCACTGCCCGGTCTTCGCCGAACTCAGCAAGAACGGCGCGCAGCCCGGCCGCCCCGACACCTGCGCACAGTTGGAGAAGACCATCAAGTGGGCCGTGGACGAGGGCGTGCTCGAGGTGCCGGAGTAGCGGACGGCGGACACTCGGCTAGGTTGAGGCCGAGAGCGTACTCGGCCGAGGGAGATCCGCGATGAAGGTGCACCATCTCGATTGCGCGACGATGTGCCCGCTCGGCGGGCGGGCGCTGCTCGGCAGCGGCGGGCTGCTGACTGCGGAGCTGGTCGCGCACTGCCTGCTCGTCGAAACCGAGAGCGGACTCGTGCTGGTGGACACCGGTTTCGGCACCGCGGAGATCGCGGACCCGAAGCGTCTCGGGTTCGGCACGCAGGCCATGCTGCGGCCCGCGCTGCGCTTGGAACAGACCGCGCTGCACCAGGTTCGCGCGCTCGGCTATCAGCGCGAGGACGTCCGCCACATCGTGGTCACCCACCTCGATTTCGATCACGCGGGCGGTCTCGCGGACTTCCCGGACGCCACGGTGCACGTGTTCGCGGACGAACTCGCGGCCGCGACCGCGCGCGCGACGCGGCTGGAGAAGAGCCGCTATGTGCCCCGGCAGTGGGCCCACGGCGCGCACTGGCAGACCCATGAGACCAGTGCCGAATCGTGGTTCGAGTTCAGCGCGGCGCCGTTGCTCGACGGCATCGTGCTGGTTCCGCTGGTGGGACACACGCGCGGGCACAGCGGTGTCGCGGTCCAGCAGGGCGAGCGCTGGCTGCTGCACTGCGGCGACGCGTTCATGCATCGCGGTCAGCTGCTCGACGACGGCACCGCGCCGGTGGGCCTGAAGTTCTATCAGCGCGCGACCGACGTCATGCACGAGCGCCGGGTGCACAACCTCGAGCGCCTGCGGAGCCTGCGCGCCGAGCACGGCGACGAGATCACGCTGTTCTGCGCGCACGACGCGCAGCAACTCGCGGATTTGCAAACGGTCTCCTGAGTATTGCCGGTTCGGGCAGGGCGATCGGCCGAATTCGCTTGTCGTCCTCTGGGCACTCCGCCAAAAGGTGTCGCGCGGCTTCTGCTCGCCGCGCCGGTTCCCTTAATGTCCGGGCATGGCTGTTCCGGAAAGGGGCGCACATGTCCGATGACGCGACGACCGCGGGGTTCGCCGAACTCACCGCACGGCTGACGGTGCCGTTGATCGCCGCGCCGATGTTCCGGGTCTCCGGGCCGGAGTTGGTGATCGCGGCCTGCCGGGCGGGCGTGGTCGGCTCGTTCCCGACGGTGAATGCCCGTACGCCGGAACAGTTGTCGCAGTGGCTGACCGAGATCGACGCCGCGCTGACCGCCGACGGCGCGCGTCCGGCGCCCGTCGCGGCGAATCTGATCGTGCATCCGGGGAACGCCCGGTTGCAGCCGGACCTGCGGGTGCTGTGCGAGCAGCCGACCGAGGTCGTGATCACCTCGGTCGGCACGCCGCGCGAGGTGGTGCGGCCGCTGCACGAGGTCGGCTCGCTGGTGCTGGCCGACGTCGCGTCGGTGCACCACGCGGTGCGCGCGCTCGAATGCGGGGCCGACGGACTGATCCTGCTCACCGCCGGCGCGGGCGGGCAGACCGGCTGGGCCAATCCGTTCGCCTTCGTCCGCGCGGTGCGCGAATTCTTCGACGGGCCGGTGGTTTTGGCGGGCGGGGTGGCCGACGGTGTCGCGTTGCGCGCCGCGATCACCCTGGGTGCGGACCTGGCCTACATGGGCACCAAGTTCCTCGCGACGGCCGAGAGCATGGCCGACCCCGCGCACAAGGAGTTGGTGGCCGCCTCCGGTCTCGACGACGTAGTGCTCACCTCCGCCTTCACCGGCCTGCCGACCAACATGCTGGCGGGCTCGATGCGGGCGCTCGGCATCGACGTCGCCGCGCTACGCGCCGGCACCTTCGACCTCGCGGCGCATTTCGCCGGCGCCGACGCGCCGAAGAACTGGACCGACGTCTGGAGTGCGGGGCATTCCGCCTCCGGGGTCGGCGAGATCCTCGGCGTCGCGGCACTGGTCGAGCGGACCCGCCGCGAGTACGTCGGCGACTGAGGTCAATCCATGTGGAAGTCGGCGAAATCGAAGCCGGGCGAGACGATGCAGCTGACCAGGACGTATTCGTCGCTCGCGGGGCGCGCGGCTTGGACGACTCCGCCGGGCACGACAGCCTGCAGCACCTGTCCGCGCTCCACTTCGGGGCCGAGGATGATCTCCTCGCCGCCGATATTCAGCACCAGCGGCCCGCCGCGATGCCACAACCACAGCTCGTCGGAGCGCACGGTATGCGGGGCGGACTGTTCGCCGGGGAACAGCAGGAAGTGGATCGCGGTCGCACTCGCGCGGCTGCCCACATAGCCTTCGGGCGTGAATTCCACAGCGCTGCGCCAGGTTTCGCGAAACCAGCCGCCCTCCGGGTGCGGGGCGAGGTCCAGTGTGGCGGCGAGTTCGGGTCGGGTGTCTGTCACCGTTCCGACTATGCCCGATGATGGGCGAACGCGCCGGTTGCGTGCGCGGAAAATGAGGGCGATCATGTTGCCATGAGTGGCGTCTATGGCGACTGCCTGAGACGATCAATGGCTTTATCGCGCTCATCTATATTTCGAACACTCACCGAGAGAGCGCTATGGTGAGCGAGTGGACGTGCTCAGTGAAACCATCGCCGCGATCCGTACGGGCAGCCCGACCTCCGGCATGTTCGTCCGGCATGCGCCGTGGGGGCGTCGCTATCCGGTTGTCCCGGGTGCGGGCTTCCATGTGGTGCTGCAGGGTTCGTGCTGGCTGGTGCCGCCGACCGGCGCCGAACCGATGGCGCTCGGGACCGGTGACGTGGTCTTCATGCCGCGGGGCGCCGATCACGATCTGGTCGACCATCTGGACAGCCCGGTCACCGAAACCGCGCGCCCTGGTGAGCCGCGGGAAGTCGAGGGTCCCGGCGTGCGGACCGCATTGCTTTGTGGCGCCTACGAACTCGGCAGGCAGCGAAGTCATCCGCTGCTCGACGAGCTGCCCGAGTTCATCCATCTCCCCGCGCGTCCCGGCCGGCACCCGGCCTTGCGTGGCGCGGTCGACCTGCTCGCCGCGGAGATCGCCGCGCCGCGCCTGGGGAGCGACGCCGCGGTCCCCGCATTGCTCGAAATGCTGCTCCTGTTCGTCCTGCGCGCCTGGTTCGAGGAGCAGGCCGGTGCCCGAACCACCGGCTGGGCAGGCGCTTTCGCGGACCCGGCGGTCGCCGCGGCGCTCCGGGCGGTCCACGAAGAACCCGCCCGCCCGTGGACCGTCCCCGATCTGAGCGACGTCGCCGGCGTCTCCCGCGCCACCCTCGCCCGCCGTTTCACCGCCACAGTGGGCGAACCACCACTCGCCTACGTCACCAGATGGCGCATGCTCACCGCGGCCCGCCTCCTGCGCGAGACCAACGCTGCACTCGGCACCGTCGCCCGCAAAGTCGGCTACACCTCAGAATTCGCCTTCGCCAAAGCCTTCAAACGCGAGTACGGCCTAGCCCCCGGCCGCTACCGCAGCACCGACGACAAACCACCCCTCGTCGCGGTCTGATCCCGCACCCTTTCTGACTTCCCGCACTGCTCCTGACTTCCCGCACCCGCTCTGGCATGCGAAAGCGCGTGCGACAAGACAGAAACGGTGCGGGAAATCGGTGGTGTATGGGGGCGCCACCGGTAAGAGTGGACGGGTGGACGCGGTGATCGAGGGACATCGGGAGTTGCTGGAGCGTGTGCTGCCTGGTGCGCGTTTGCCTGAGCTGACGGTGCGCGAAGGGCAGTTCCACTATCTGGTGATCGGTGCCGACCGGGTGGTCTGCCTGGCCCGCACGGCGGCCGCCGCGGCGCGGCTGCCACTGCGTGCGGCTGCGCTGCGCGCCGTCGCGGGGCTGGAGCTGGTTGCGGCGCAAGGGATAGCGGTGCCGCGGCTGGTGGACGTGTCCGGCGACCCGCCGTACCTGGTCATGACGCGGGTCGGTGGCGAACCGTTGGCGGCGACTGTGCTGAGCGACGCGTGTGCCGTGGAATCGGTTGCGCGGCAGTGCCATGCGCTCCTATCCGCATTGTGCACGGCTGGCGCCGACCAGCAGTCGGCATTGCCTCTGGCACCCGCCGACCGCTGGACCCAGTTCGCCGCCGACGTCCGTGCCGAACTGTATCCGCTGATGAACGCTGCCGGACGCGCCCGCGCCGACCGCGAACTCGCCGGGCTCGATACCTTGCCGCACCGCACCGATGCCGTCGTGCACGGTGACCTGGGCGGTGAAAACCTGCTGTGGGACAACGACACTCATAACCCGGCGCTCCGCGGCGTCGTCGATTGGGACGGTGTGTGCCTCGGTGACCAGGCCGAAGACTTCGCCGCGATCGCCGCGAGCTACGGCGACGAGGTCTTCCAGACGATCATGCAAATGACCGAGCATGCCGCCGACCTAGCCGCCCGAACAGCCATCATCCGAGGAACTTTCGCCCTGCAACAAGCCCTGGACGCCCACCGCGACGGTGACGCGGACGAACTCGCCGACGGCCTCACCGGTTACCGCTGAGCGGGTTTCAGCTGAACGGACTGCGCGGGCGTTCCTGGAGTTCGCCGTCGAGATAGATGTCGACCTTCTCGTTGTAGAAGCAGACCAGACCGGCGATCTTCTGGCTCTCGGGTAGTGGCGTGCGATAGCCCCAGACGTAGTCCTGGTAGTCCTGCTCGCCGACACGGACGGTCCAGTAGTCCGCGGTGCCTTTGTAGGGGCAGCTGGTGTGCGTGTCCGAGGGGCGCAGCAGATCGATCCGGACGTCGGTCATCGGCAGGTAATACCTTGCGGGAAGGCCGGTTTCGAAGAGGATGCGGGGCGAATGCGAATCGGCGACGGTGACGCCGTCGATCGCTACGCGCACGTGCCGGGAACTGCCGAGGATGTCGACCCTGGTGTAGGGGTCGCGCGGATGGACGTAGACCGGCTCGTCCTCCTCGAACCATTCGTCCATCGTGTGCCACTCCAGCCGGACCAGCTCGTTCA
Source organism: Nocardia vulneris (assembly GCF_001613425.1). GTDB lineage: Bacteria > Actinomycetota > Actinomycetes > Mycobacteriales > Mycobacteriaceae > Nocardia > Nocardia vulneris. Next base: position 66,940 of record NZ_BDCI01000023.1, read on the forward strand.
GCTCGGGTAGCGGCGAATCGTGGTAGCGCAGCGCGGCCGCCGGCGCCGTAGTGCCGTCCACCACCACGTCGTACTCCGTCGCGTCGCCGCGGCTCGGGGAGTGGTGGGTTTTGCCGGTCGGCTCGAGTTTCGCGTGCAGATCGGCGGCCGGCAGGTAATACGTCGGATAGTGCGGGCCCTCCCAGACCAGCACCGGATGCGCGGTATCGGCGACCACGTGGCCGCCGAGGAATGTCCGCACCCGCTTCTGGCTCGTCTCGATCTTCACCCGGCCGCGCTGCGTATTGCCCATACCACCCGAGGGTACGCGGCACGGCTGCCCGAATTCGGTGGACCGATCCAGGCAGCCGTGCGTAGCGGAAGTCTCAGTCGCCGACGGTGATCGCCTCGGCTTCGTCGACGCTGTGCGGCGCGGGATCGTGCTCGTCGATGTGTGCGAGCGCAGCGCGACCGGCGAGCAGGACGAGCACCGCGGCCGCGGTACAGGCGGCGCCGACCCAGAACGGCAGCGCGATGCTGTGCTCACCCAGCTTGCCCGCCAGGTAGGGCGCGGCCGCGCCACCGGCGAAGCGCACGAAGCTGTAGGCCGCCGACGCGGTCGACCGCTCGACCGGCGCGGAGATCATCACGGCCTCGGTGATCAGGGTGTTGTTCACCCCGAGGAACAGTCCGGCGAGCACGGTCCCGGCGATCAGCACCGGCTTGTGCTCCGCGAATGCCGCCATCACCGCGAGATCGGCGGCGAACAGCCCCAGCGACAGACCCATCATCGGCAGTGAACCGAACCGCCGCTGCAGGCGCGGCGCCAGGAAGACCGAGGCGAGCGCGAGCAGCACGCCCCAGCCGCAGAAGATGAAGCCGATCGCATAGGTGCCCATGTCCAGCGGGAACGGGGTGTACGCGAGCAGGGTGAAGAAGCCGAAGTTGTAGAGCAGCGCGGTGAGGCTGACGGTCAGCAACCCGCGGTGCCGAAGCGCCAGGAACGGTGCGGCGATCGAGGTGTGATGCGTCGGCTTCGGTCCCTCGGGCAGCAGCGTCACGATGCTGATCAGCGCGACGGCCATCAGCACGGACACACCGAAAAATGGTCCACGCCAGCTGATTCCGCCGAGCACACCGCCCAGCAGCGGACCGGTGGCGATGCCGATACCGAGCGCCGCCTCGTAGAGGATGATCGCGCGGGCGACGCCGCCGCTGGCCGCGCCGACGATGGTGGCCAGCGCCGTCGCGATGAACAGGGCGTTACCCAGACCCCAGCCTGCGCGGAAACCGACGATCTGCGTGACAGTGCTGGACATTCCGGCCAGCGCCGCGAACACGATGATGATGGCCAGCCCGGCCAGCAGCGTCTTCTTCGCGCCGAACCGGCTCGACACCACGCCGGTGATCAGCATGGCCACGCCCGTCACCAGCATGTAGCTGGTGAACAGCAGCGACACCTGCGAGGGTGAGGCGTGTAATTGCTCGCCGATCGGTTTCAGGATGGGGTCGACCAGCCCGATGCCCATGAACGCGATCACGCTCGCGAAGGCAACGGCCCAAACGGCTTTCGGTTGCCGGGCCGGCTCGGTGGGTTCCGTGCCCGCGCCGCGGGTGGATGCCAAAGTACTACTCATCGGTGTTCCCTCGATATCGGATGTTGCTGTCGCGTAGCCGTTTTCAGGGCCTCCAGCAGTTCGTTGAGATCGGTGTCCAGTTGCGCGAGCCGCGCGGTGTCGAAGCCTTCGAGCCGGGTGGTGAGCGCGGTCGCGAAGGCTTGACGCGCCTGGGTGAGCCGAGTGCGCCCGGCCGGGGTGAGTTCGACGACGACCGCCCTGGAATCGTCCGGGTCTCTGCGCCGGGTCGCGAATCCGTCCGCGACCAGCCGCCCGATCAGCGTCGTTGCCGCCGGTTGCGAACACCGATCGATCCTGGCGAACTCGCTCACCCGCACCGCGCCGTGCTCGTCGAGCACGGCGAGCGCGCGCAATACGGCTCGCGGTAGGTCGTCGCCGCTGATCACCCCGGCCAGCCGAGTGAGCCTGCCCGCGGTCACGAGTAGATCGACGACGATGTCATCCGCTGTGGTTTCCTGAGCATGCTGCACCAGAATATTATTACATAAGCTAACTATATAAGTCTCGTGAACCTGATCACGACCCGGAAAGGCCCGGTCGGCGCCGGTTCCCGCCGAGGCGGCTATGCGTCCGCTGCTTCCCGACGGTAGCTTTCATGGTGTCCCCGGGAGGAGCCGCACCGTGACCGACCCCGCCGTTACGTTCGCCCTGGTGCCCGACGAAGTGACCGATGCCGGGCGCTACGTCCAACAGGCCGCCGCCAACCTGATCGCAGGCCTGCGGTCCGGCTCGGCCGAGGTCGACGGGTTGATGACGACCTGGCACGGCACCGCCGCCACCGCCTACGCCGCCGCCTGGGACGAAACTCATCGCGCCGCCCTCTCGGTGTTCGAGGCTCTCGCCGACATGGCCGAACTGCTCGGGGTGGTGGTCGACCGCAGTCAAGCCACCGACACCGGCACCGCCACGGCGGTGAGCTCGCTGGATCTGCCCTGAGTCTTAGAAACCGAAGGGGGACAACAGAAATGACTGAACAGTATCGAGCCGACCTGGCCCATATCGAAGCCGTGACGGCGAAATTGGCCGGTCTCGACGAGTTCGTCACCGAGTCGCTGCGCGAGGTCGAAGAGCGTATCGCCGCCGTGCAGCGCAACTGGTCCGGCAAGTCGGCCGACGCGCACGCCACCGCGCACACCGAATGGACCACCGCGGCCGCCGAAATCGCCGCGGGCTTGGCGAAGATGCATCAAGCCGCCGCCGCGGCCCGGACCTCCTACGCCGACGGCACCGTGACCATCCTCTCCGCCCTCGGCCGCGGCGGATCCACGCAATGACCGGCACGGTCCTCGACGTCGACACCGCCGTCTACTACGACACCGCCACCAAGATCGCGGCCGGCGCCGCCGCCTGGTGGTCGGCGATCGATGCCCGCTGGCCGGAAATGGCCAAGGCCACCGACATGGCCGGCTCGTACACCGACGGCAAGGAGTGGGGCAAGAGCTACGACCAGCGGGCCAAAGACATCCTGGCCATGGTCACCAAGGTGGCTTCGGCGGCGCACGCCTATGCCATCGTGCTCAACAACTGCGGCTATCAGCGGGCTCTCGACGAACACGGCGCCACGATCGACGCCGGACCCGCGCCGGTCAAACCCCCGACTCCGATGTACCCGGTCCTCAACTGCCGAGTCCCGCTGCCGTCGGCGGGCGGCCCGGGCAGTGGGCTGCTCGACGAGGGCCTGGGTCTGGTCGAGAAGATCGGGCTCACCGTGCCCGACGGCAACGCCACCACGATTTCCAACGCGGCATTGACCTGGGACGCGGCCCGCAATGCCGAAGGCGCGGCAGGGTTTCCGGCGATTCTCGAGGCCGCCGCGGTCGCATTCCAGGACGTAGCCGCGCCGGAGGTCGAGTTCATCGACGAGGACCTGCGCGCCCTGAAAGCCGCCGCCGAGGCCGCGCTCACAGCCATGGGCGACCTGGCCCAATCGTGCCGCGACCACCGCGCCGCCCTCGACGAACTCCGCGACCTGCTCAAACAACAGCTCGAAATGGTGCGCGACGCCCTCATCCAAGAGCTGGCGATCACCGCCGCCATCTCCGTCGCCTCCTCCTTCATCACCTTCGGCGCAGGCGCCGCGATCGGCCTGGCCGGCGCCGCCGCCATCTGCGCCCGCTACGCCCGCCCCATGCGCCTCATCGTCGAGCAATGGCAGGCCCGCCGCCGCCTCGCCGCCGGCGTGAAGTTCGACCAAGACCTGGCCCGTCACGTCCGCGAATGCGAACGGTTGGAGGAGTTGGGCCCGGCGGGGAAGTTGAAGCCGAAGGCGGATCCGCCCGCGAAACCTGCCGATGTAGAACTCGGCCCGATTCAGCACCCGCCGGGCATTCCCAAAGTTGAACTGTCCCAAGCGGAGCGCGACGTGATCTCCAAGTACACCAGCAATTCCTACGACATCAATACCGCTCTACGATCTGGTGACAAACTCACCGACGCTCAACGTGCCGAAGTGGAACAGCTCGACACGGTCCTGGACAAGATGCCGGCATTCACGGGAGAGGTGACCCGGCGAACCGATTTACCTGCGGACATACTCGAGCGATATCAGATCGGCGGACAAGTCACCGAGGCGGCGTTCACGTCGTCCTCGGCAACAGCCAAGGCTGCCAAGGACCTACCGGTGGAGTTCCAGATCATTTCTGACACAGGGCGTTACATCGGCCACCACTCGACCGCACCACAAGAGCTCGAGGTCTTGTTCAAGAGTGGTACACCGTTCCGCATCGTCGACCGGTTCCCGGCCGACGACGGAAGGCTCATCATCCAAATGCGAGAAATGCCGCGGTAGCGGTGTGGGGAGATGGAGACACATGCCTGAAGAAATCGATGGAAAGATCTTCTACTCACCTGACGAGGTCGAGCCACTGCCGCCCGAGGAGATCGCCCGATTGAAGGAGCGGTTCGCGGCGTTCAACAAGAAGCGTGACGCTGTGCCGGAAGAGGAACGCATCCACCTGCGTGACCGCTTCGGTGATGATGCCGTCGGCACCGACCGGGAAGCGGAGTACTGGGTTCAGGTGGAAGAACGGAAGAAACGAGGGGAGTACTGGGGATAGATCTCCTCAGGGCGCTCGGGCACTCGAGGGGTGGCGGACTGATCGAACTCCCGCACCCTTCGTTGTTCTGAACCCGGCGTGTCTTCCGGCAAGTCGGGGTGCGGGAACACGGAACGGGTGCGGGAACCTCGCTCTCGCGAAAGCGAGGGGTTCAGGCGGTTTGGGCTTGGGGGCGGGGTGGGGTGCCGAAGAGGTGGGCATCTCCGTGGGCGCGTTTGAAGAAGAGGTGGGCGTCGTGTTCCCAGGTGATGGCGATGCCGCCGTGTAGTTGAACGGTTTCGGCGACGATGGTGGTGAGGGCGTCGGAGCAGTGCAGGCGGGCGACCCAGACGTCTTCGGCGGCGCCGGGGGACTGCTCGGTGACCGCGAGGGCTGCGGCCTGAGCGGCGGACTTGGCGGATTCCAGCAGCACGTACATGTCGGCCATGCGGTGTTTGAGTGCTTGGAAGCTGCCGATGGCGCGGCCGAACTGGACGCGGGATTTGGTGTAGTCGACGGTCAGCTCGAGGCAGCGTTCGGCGGCGCCCACCTGCTCGGCCGCGATTGCGGCCCAAGCGATTTCCCGCAGCTGCGTGCGCACGGCGACCGGGTCTCCGGTGCCGAGGCGGCGCGCTTTCACCTCGGTGAAGGTAACGCTGCTCAATTTCCGGGTCGGGTCCATGGTGGGCACCGTCCGCCGCGATACGCCTGCGGTGTCCGCCGGTACTTCGAAAAGCCCGCTCGCGGTGACCACGAGGAAGGTGTCGGCCCCCACGCCGTCGAGCACGTAATGGGCGGTACCGGTGAGCTTTCCGTCCGCCTCGCGGACTCCGGCTTCGTCCCACCCGCTTTCACCTGCCCAGCAGACCGCCAACGTCCGGGTGCCCTCGGCGACCTCGGGGAGGAGCCGTGCGGACGCCTCGGTATCGCCGGACAGCAACACGGCTTGCACGCCGAGCACGGCAGACCCGAGCATCGGCACCCCGGCCAGCGTGCGCCCGAGTTCGCCTACGACCAGCAGGGATTCGACCAAGCTGGCCCCGATCCCGCCGTACTCCTCGGGCACGGCGAGCGCCGCGACGCCGATCTGCTCGCACAGCAGCCGCCACAGCGCGGGGTCGTAGCCGAGTTCGGTGTCCATCGCCTTACGCACCGCCGCGGATCCGGCGTGCTTGGTGAGCAGTGCGCGCACCGAGGCGGTGAACTCCTGGTGTTCGGTGTTCGTCATGCTGTTCCTCGCTCGGCCGTCGCCTCGTCGCGCAATGCGCGGGCGATCCGGCCGCGATGCAGATCCGTTGTGCCCCAGGCGGAGCGCAGCGCGGTGACCCGGGTGAGCCACAGCGAAAGGTCGTATTCGGCGGTGTAACCGATCGCGCCGTGCACCTGCAGGGCAGCGCGCGAAGCCCGGTAAGCCGCATCACCGCAGGCGATCACGGCTGCCGAGACGTCCCGCCCGCGGGTCGGTGTCGCCATGGTGAGCGCGGCGCGGTAGAGCAGCGGTTCGGCCAGATCGAGTCCGATCAGCACGTCGGCGAGCTTCTGCTTGACGGCTTGGAATTCGCCGATCGGTTTGCCGAACTGCTTGCGCTGCTTGGCATATCCGGTGGTGGCGTCGAGCAGCGCCCGGCCCGCGCCGAGCAGCTGTGCCGCACAGGCGAGCGCCCCGGTGTCGAAGGCGGCGGCCACGGCCGCGGGCACCGCGTCGCCCTCGGCGACCGGTTCGTCCGCCGCGACGGTGAACAGTCGCCGAGCCGGATCGATCGATCGGATGGTTCCGGTGCGTTGCGCGGTGGACAGCCGCGCGCCGTCGGCGATCAGCACCACTTCGGCGGTGTCGGCGTCCAGCGCGACGCTGCCCTGCTCCGGCGCGGTGAACGCGAGGGTGCCCAGCGCGCTGCCTTCGGCGAGGCCGGGCAGCCAGCGCGCAGCCGGTTCGTCATCCGGAAGTGCCTGCAGGAGAGCAGGTATCGCGGCTGCCGTCTCGATCAGCGGTCCGGGCGCGGCGGCGCGGCCGAGTTCGATGAACGCCACCACCAGATCGATCGGTTCGGCCCCGACCCCGCCGTGTTCGTCAGCGGTGGCCAGGCCGAGCACCCCGGCACCGGCCAGCTGTCGGATGAGCGCGCGGCCGGGCCGCGGATCGCCGGTCGCCCAATGGCGCACGGCCGCGGGTGTGCGCCCGGCGTCGAGCAGCTTGCGTACGCTGCCGCCGAAGTCGAGCTGCTCGGGACTGAGCGCGAATCTCATCGGCTGCTTCCTCTCGGTAGTCCGAGCAGCCGCTCGGCGATGATGTTGCGCTGAATCTCGTTGGTACCCGCGTAGATCGGGCCGGAGAGCGAGAACAGATAGCCGTCGGTCCAGGGCCCGGATCGTTCGGCGGCGGCGCCGAGCACGTCGAGCCCGGTCTCGTGCATCGCGATATCGAGTTCGGACCAGAACACCTTGGTGATCGACGATTCCGCGCCGAGTTTGCCGCCCTCGTTGAGCCGGGTGACCGTGCCGAAGGTGTGGAGCCGGTAAGCCTCGCTGCCGATCCAGGCGTCCACCACGGCATCTCGCTGCGCGGTGTTGGCCTGGTCGCCCTGGTCGAGCCAGAGGTCGATCAAGCGTTGCGCGGTCGCACTGAACCGCCCCGGGCTGCGCAGGGACAGCCCGCGCTCGTTGCTCGAGGTGCTCATCGCGACCCGCCAGCCTTCGCCGGGCGCGCCGATCACGTCACGGTCGGGCACGAACACCTCGTCGAGGAAGATCTCGGCGAAGCCGGGTTCCCCGTCCAGCTGGGGAATCGGCCGGACCGAAACACCGTCGGCGGTGAGCGGGAACATGACGTAGGTCAGTCCCTTGTGCCGTTCGGCTTCGGGGTCGCTGCGGAACAGGCCGAAGGCCCAATCCGCGTACGCCGCACGGGAACTCCAGGTCTTCTGGCCGCTCAGCAGCCAGCCGCCGCTGGTACGGCGGGCGGTGGAGCGGATGCCCGCGAGGTCGCTGCCCGCTTCGGGTTCAGACCAGGCCTGGGCCCAGATATCGTCACCGCGCGCCATCCGCGGCATGATCCGGTCCAGCTGCTCGGTGGTGCCGTGTTCGAAAAGCGTTGGTGCCAGCAGGAAGATGCCGTTCTGGCTCACCCGGCCCGGCGCGTTCGCCGCGTAGTACTCCTGCTCGAACAGCACCCACTCCAGCAGGGACACGTCGCGGCCGCCGTACTCGTCCGGCCACGCGACCACGGACAGGCGCGCCTCGGCGAGGGTGCGCTCCCACGCACGGTGGGCCTCGAATCCCGCCTTGGTGTCCATCGAGGGGAGCGGTTGCGCGGGTTTGTGCGCGGCCAGGAAGTCGCGGACTTCGGCCTGGAACTCTTGTGTCGCCTGGTCGATCTCGAGGTCCACTTACTTCGCCCCGTTCTCGCCGGTCGCGGTGGCCTTCATCGACTTGGCGTTCATGCCGCCGAGCGAATCGGCGCCGACTTCGGCGTTGTGTGCGTGGGCGAAGTGATGCAGGCCGAACACCGAGTCCATCCCGGCCCGCATGCCCATCAGGTCTTCGGCCTGATTGACCGCCTTCTTGGTCAGTGCGAGGCCGAAGCGCGGCATGGTGGCGATCTTTTCGGCCAGCGCGAGCGTCTCGGTTTCCAGCTCCGCGCGGGGCACGACCCGGTTCACCATGCCCCACTCCTTGGCCTGGGCCGCGCCGAATCGGTCGCCGGTGAACAGGAACTCCTTGGCCGCACGCGGTCCCATCACCCAGGGGTGCGCGAAATACTCCACACCCGGAATGCCCATCCGCACAACGGGGTCGGAGAAGAATGCGTCGTCGGACGCGATGATCAGATCGCACACCCAGGCGAGCATGAGTCCGCCCGCGATGCACGCGCCCTGCACCATGGCGATGGTCGGCTTGGGGATCTCCCGCCAGCGCCGGCACATGCCGAGGTACACCTCGAGCTCGCGCGCGAAACGCTGGTCACCGCCGGCCTTGTCGACGTGGTCCCACCACAGCGTCGCCTTGTTCGGGTAGTGCACGTGGTGGTCGCGGCCCGGCGTGCCGATATCGTGGCCGGCACTGAAGTGTTTTCCGTTGCCCGCCAACACGATCACCCCGACCTCGGGGTCCTCGACGGCTCGCTCGAACGCGGCGTCGAGCGCGTAGGTCATCACCGAGTTCTGCGCGTTGCGGTAGTCCGGCCGGTTCAGCGTCACGATCGCGACGCGGCCACGCACCTCGTAGGTGACGACTTCCCCCTCGTCCGGGACAGCCGGTTCCGACATCACGAAATCTCCTCACGTAGTTGACGCTTGAGCACTTTCCCGGCGGCGCTGTAGGGCAGCTGATCGCGGAATTCCACGAATCGCGGCACCTTGAAGTTGGCCAGCACGGTGGTGGCGTGCGCGCGCACCTGTTCTTCGGTGAGCGTCGCGCCCGCCTTGCGGACGACGAAAGCCTTGCCCACCTCGCCCATCCGGGTGTCCGGCACCCCGACGACCGCGGATTCGGCCACGCCGTCCAACCGGGCGAGGGCCTGCTCGACTTCGGCCGGGTACACGTTGAATCCGCCGGAGATGTACATGTCCTTGAGCCGGTCGGTGATCTTCAGATAGCCGCGCTCGTCGACGGTGCCGATATCGCCGGTGTGCAGCCAGCCGTCGGAATCGATGGCGGCAGCGGTGCTTTCGGGGTCGTCGAGGTAGCCGAGCATCACGTTCGGCCCGCGCAGCAGCACCTCACCGTCGCCGGCGAGGCGCAGTTCGAAGTCCGCGATCGGCCTGCCGCAGGTGCCCGCGATGGTCGCCGCGTCGTCGTCGGTGCGGCACATGGTGCCGAACCCGGAGGCTTCGGACAGGCCGTAGGCGGTGAGCACGATGTCGAAATCGAGTTCGTCGCGCATCCGTTCGATGAGCACCACCGGCACGGTCGCCGCGCCGGTCACCGCGATTCGCAGCGTGCCGAGATCGAAGTCGCCACGCCGGGGGTGGTCGAGGATCGTCTGATAGATCGTCGGCGGGCCGGGCAGGACGGTGATCTGCTCTTCGCTGATCAGCCGCAACGTGACGGGCACATCGAAGACCGCCTGCGGCACGATCGTGGCGCCGGTGACCAGGCAGGCCAGAATGCCCGCCTTGTAGCCGAAGTTGTGGAAGAACGGATTCACCACGAGATACCGGTCGTCGCTGCGCAGCGTGGTGCACTCGGCCCAGGCCCGGACCACCGAGAGCGCTTGGCGGTGCGCCACGAGCGTGCCCTTGCTGCGCCCGGTGGTGCCGGAGGTGAACAGGATGTCGGCGATATCGTCCGGCCGGACCGCCGACGCGCGGTCCTCGGCCTCGGTGAGTGTGGCCTTTTCCGCGATCCCGGCCAATTCCGACCAGTCGAACGCAGTGGCGTCGGTGGTCGCGGTGTCCGGTTCGACCGGGATGACGACCACCGTCTCGATGCTGAGATCCGGTGCGGTCGCGCGTAATTCGGCCAGGCGGTCGCGCCCGAGGAAGGTGCCGGCGATGAACAGCGCCCGTGCGTCCACCCGGGCGAGCACGTCCGCGGCCTCCGCGGCGACATAGCGGGTGTTCAACGGCACCAGGGCAGCGCCGACGTAGTGCGCGCCGAGCGCGGCGACCACCCAGTGGTGGGTGTTCGGCGCCCACATCGCGACGCGGTCGCCGGCTTGCACACCGCGCGCGATCAGCGCCCGCGCCACGTCCAGGACCGCGGCGTGCAGCTGTGTCCAGTCCAGCCGGACCGCGCCGTCGGCGAGCGCGGGCGCGGCGCCGAAGGTCTGCGCGGCCTGCCGCAGCGCCAGCGGTGTCGTCTGTGCAGGGGTTGTCACGGTTGTCCTTACCGTTCGTGCAGGGCACTTATGTGCGCGCCCTACAAAGCAAGTGCTTGGTAGGTTATCCTACCGGCGTGGGTGCGATCCAGACCTCAGAATCCGATACCGCCGGTTCGGGCGGGCGGTTTTCCGCGAGCGCGGACCAGCAATTCGCCGCCGACGTGCGCGAGTGGCTCGCGGACAACCTGAACGGCGAGTTCCGCGAGCTGCGCGGACTCGGCGGGCCGGGCCGCGAGCACGAGGCGTTCGACGAGCGCCTCGCCTGGGACCGGCATCTCGCCGCCGCCGGCTGGACCTGCCTCGGCTGGCCGGAGGAATACGGCGGCCGGGCCGCCAGCGTGCGCCAGCAGGTGATCTTCCACGAGGAGTACGCGAAAGCGAATGCGCCCGCGCGGGTTTCGCATGTCGGTGAAGAACTGCTCGGACCGACGGTGCTCGCCTTCGGCACCCAGGCGCAGCGCGACCGCTTCCTGCCCGGCATCCGTACCGTGTCCGAACTGTGGTGCCAGGGGTACTCCGAACCCGGCGCGGGCTCGGACCTGGCCGCGATCACCACCTCGGCCCGCCGCGACGGCGACGAGTGGTCGATCAACGGACAGAAGATCTGGACGTCGCTGGCCCACGTCGCCGACTGGTGCTTCGTGATCGCCCGGACCGAACCCGGCTCCACCCGCCACCACGGCCTGTCCTACCTGCTCGTGCCGATGCAGCAGCCGGGCATCGACGTGCGGCCGATCATCCAGCTGACCGGCACCTCGGAGTTCAACGAGGTCTTCTTCGACGACGCGCGCACCGCCGCGGATCTGGTCGTCGGCGAACCGGGCGATGGCTGGCGGATCGCCATGGGCACATTGACCTTCGAGCGGGGCATCTCCACTCTCGGCCAGCAGATCCGGTTCGCCAGGGAACTGGCGGATGTCGAGGCCTTGGCCCGGCGTACCGGTGCCGCGACCGATCCGTTGATCGCGGAGCGGATCGACCGCGCCTGGGTCGGCCTGCGGGTGTTGCGCGCGCACGCCATCCGCACCATGCAGGGTGCGGGTGTCACCGACGGCGGTCAGGCCTCGGTCGCGAAACTGTTGTGGGCCAACTGGCATCGCGGACTCGGCGAACTGGCGATGGCCGTGCTGGGGCCCGCGGGCCTGGTGGCCGACGAGGACGATCTGAACGAATGGCAGCGGCTGTACCTGTTCACCCGCGCCGACACCATCTACGGAGGTTCGAACGAAGTGCAGCGCAACATCATCGCCGAGCGGGTGCTCGGCCTACCGCGTGAGGCACGAGGATGACCGACCTCTCCGTGGCGCCGCCGCCGGTTCCGGGACACGGCCTGCTCACCGGACGGGCCGCCGTCATCACCGCGGCCGCGGGCACCGGCATCGGCTCGGCCACCGCGCGCAGGCTGCTCGCCGAGGGCGCCGATGTGGTCGTCTCCGATTGGCACGAGCGACGTTTGGCCGAGACGGCGGCCGACCTCGCGGCCGAATTCCCGGACCGCAAGGTCGCCTCGATCGCCTGCGACGTGCAGAGCACCGAGCAGGTGAACGCGTTGGTGCGCGGGGCGGCCGAGGCGATCGGGCGGATCGACATCATGGTCAACAATGCCGGCCTCGGCGGGGAGACGCCGGTCGTCGACATGACCGACGAACAGTGGGATCGCGTGCTCGACATCACCCTCAACGGCACCTTCCGCTGCACGCGCGCGGCACTCAACTACTTCCGGGCCGCCGGGCACGGCGGCGTGATCGTCAACAACGCGAGCGTGCTCGGCTGGCGCGCGCAGCACGGCCAGGCGCACTACGCCGCGGCCAAGGCGGGCGTGATGGCGCTGACGCGGTGCAGCGCCGTCGAAGCCGCCGCACTGGGGGTCCGGATCAACGCGGTCGCGCCCAGCATCGCGCGGCACGCTTTTCTGGACAAGGTCAGCTCGACCGAGCTGCTCGATCGGCTCTCCGAGCGCGAGGCGTTCGGCCGGGCGGCCGAGCCGTGGGAGGTCGCGGCCACCATCGCCATGCTCGCCAGCGACTACACCACGTACCTGACCGGTGAGGTGGTGTCGGTCAGCAGCCAACGAGCCTGAGCCGGTTCGGGTTTGCGGTCACTCGCCCCGGTTCGCATCGGGTAGCCGACCGGTGGCTCGCGGCCCGGAACAGTCCGGTCGGGACGGACTGGACGGACCGTCGAGCACGCCAGAATGCGGTCGCGAGCACGCTCGGGCGCACCTCCGGCAAATGGGCGGCTGATCAGGTAGAAAAGCCGACGGCAGATGTCGCCGGGTTGTGCCATGCTGGTTGAGATCGGAACCCGCACTCTCCAAAGGGGCGATGGCTATGGGCCTTGATAGCCCAGCTGCCCGCGAACAACTGGAACTCGAATTGGTGCGCGAAGTGGTGCTGGCTCGGCGCAGGCTGGACAGCTTGGTGCTCGCCGCACTCACCCTCGGCGCCGAGCTGATCGAGCACACCTCCGAATGTGCGACCGCGATGCGTGCCGCGCAGATTCTCGAGCAGTTCGCGATCGATGAGGCCGCTGTGGCCCGTGATCCGCGCGGCGCACTACGGGCCGACCTGGCCCGAGATCACGAGCGCGCCAAACAGATCGGTCTCGAACCCGATCCCGACGACCTGTCCGCCGCGGAGTCCGAACAGGATCGGCGCAGGCATCGCCAGGCCGCGCTGCTGTGCGAGGTGCGCGCGGACCTGCTCGACGTGGTGGCCAAGTGCCGGAAGTTCCGCCTCGACCGCGTCGCCTTCGACGAGGAGATCGCGCAGGGGCTGTGCGCCGCCACCGACAAGCTGGTGATCGGTGCCGATATGGATACCTACCAGGCGTGGCAGCGCGGCATGGTGCTCAAGCTGATCGAAGAGCCGGTGCCCTCCGGCCCGCCGCGCGTCATGGCGACCGTGGACGCGGGGCCGGGCCGCGGACAGCTCACCGTCGAATGGGACAGCTGCGAAAGACGGCTGGCGCTGGTCGCGCGCATGGCCAGAGCCGGGGTGGCGCCGGTGGTCATCTGCGACCGGTTGCTCGCGGACCTATCGGTGTCCTCGCCCCTGCGTTATTCGGTGCGCTGATCGGGTCCTCGCGGCCTGGCGAAGCCGTGATCCGCCGCCTCCCTGCGTGCCGCTCTGTACCAAGCAAACGCTTGGTTGTATTATGGCCGGTGTGACGGCACCCGACGCTTCGAAATCAGCACGGCGCAATGAACTGCTCACGCTGGCGGCCGAACTGTTCGCCGAACGCGGACTGCGCGCCACCACCGTGCGCGATATCGCCGACGCGGCCGGGATTCTATCCGGGAGCCTCTACCACCACTTCGATTCCAAGGAGTCGATGGTGGACGAGATCCTGCGCGGCTTCCTGGACGACCTGTTCGGGCACTACCGCGAGATCGTCGCCGCCGGGCTCAGCTCGCGAGACACCTTGGAAGCCTTGGTGATCGCGTCCTACCAGTCCTTCGACCGGCATCATGCCGCGGTGGCGATCTATCAGGCCGAGGCGAAGCGGCTGCGCACCGCCGAACGGTTCACCTACATCGCCGACTACAACCGCGAATTCCGCGAGCTGTGGCACCGCGTATTGACCAACGGCGTGCAGGACGGCAGCTTCCGGCCCGAGATCGACGTCGAACTGGCGTACCGATTCCTGCGCGACACGGTGTGGGTGGCGGTGCGGTGGTACCAGCCCGGTGGCCCGATCACCGTCGACAACCTCGCCAAGCAGTATCTGACCATCGTGCTCGACGGGCTCACCGCCTCCGAAAACGGCTAGGCCGAGCACATCACGTAGGAGTACTCCGATGTCTGCACCCTCCGCTCCCCGCCGCCCCTACACCCCGCTGCGGGACGCCTACGTGATCGATGCGGTGCGCACGCCGGTCGGTAAGCGCGGCGGCGCCCTCGCCGCCGTGCACCCGGCCGACCTCGGCGCCGCCGCGCTGCGCGGGCTGCTGGATCGCCACTCGATCGACCCCGGCAATGTCGACGACGTGATCGTCGGCTGTGTCGACAACGTAGGCCCGCAGGCCGGCAACGTCGGCCGGACTGCTTGGCTGGCCGCCGGATACCCGGAAGAAGTACCCGGCGTCACCGTCGACCGGCAGTGCGGATCGAGCCAGCAGGCCATCAATTTCGGCGCGCAGGCCATCATGAGCGGCACCGCCGAGGTGATCGTCGCGGGCGGCCTGCAGAACATGAGCGCCATCCCGATCTCCGCCGCCATGTACGCGGGCAAGGAGTACGGCTTCGATTCGCCGTTCGTCGGCTCCGCCGGCTGGGACCACCGCTACGGCACCGCCGAGGTCACCCAGTTTCGTGCCGCTCAGTTGATCGCCGAGAAGTGGGGCATCAGCCGGGAAGACATGGAGCACTGGGCTTTGCGCAGCCACGAGCGGGCCCGCGACGCGATCAAGAACGGCCGTTTCGATCGCGAGATCGTGCCGGTCGGCGACTTCTGGATCGATCAGGGGCCGCGCGAGACCACCCTGGAGAAGATGGCGTCGCTGCCGCCGCTGGCCGAGGGCAGCCCATTGACCGCGGCCGTCGCGAGCCAGATCTCCGACGGCGCCAGCGCCACCCTGCTCGCCTCCGACTGGGCCGTCGAGGCTTACGGTTTGACCCCGCGCGCCCGCATCCATCACGTCAGCGCGCGCGGCGCCGACCCGATCTTCATGCTCACCGCGCCGATCCCGGCCACCAAGTGGGCGCTCGAAAAAACCGGCCTCACCATCGAGGACATCGACGTCATCGAGATCAACGAGGCCTTCGCCCCCGTCGTCCTGGCCTGGCTGAAGGAAACCGGCGCCGACCCCGAAAAGGTCAACGTCAACGGCGGCGCCATCGCCCTGGGCCACCCCCTCGGCGCCACCGGCGCCAAGCTTTTCGCCACCCTCCTCAACGAACTGGAACGCCGCAACGGCCGCTACGGCCTCCTCACCATCTGCGAAGGCGGCGGCACCGCCAACGCAACCATCATCGAGCGCCTCCCCAACTGATCCTCCTGCGGCGGGGTCGGTAGCAGATCCCGCCGCGTGGCGGTCAGTTCTTTTCGGCGGGTTCCAGGAGGACCGCGGTGCCGTAGGCGGCTACTTCGCTCATGGTGTTGGCGATCTCGTTGCAGTCGAAGCGCATGGCGAGGATGCCGTTGGCGCCGAAGGACATGGCGTGCTGGCACATTCGCATGATCGCCTCGTGGCGGGAGTGGTAGAGCAGCTGGGTGTATTCGGTGATCTCGCCGCCGCCGAGGGAGCGGAAGCCGGCGGCGAGGTTCGAGCCGAGGCCGCGGCTGCGCACGGTCAGGCCCGCGACCTCACCGAACACCCGGACGACCCGGTGGCCGGGCACGTCGTTCATGGTGGAGACGAGGATCGGGAACTGCGGGCCGGGCTGCTGCTGCGGAGGTTGCTGGTATCCCGGCGGCGGCTGCTGGAATCCGGGCTGCTGCTGCGGGTAGTGCGGTTGTTGCGGCGGCATGGGCTGGTTCATGAGCGGGATCGTACGGCCCGGGCGAACTCGACCACCAGGTAGTTTGCCCGCCCGGCCGCAACACGGACCGGCAGAACCGAGCAATAGGCCCTGAGCACGCGAAATGCCCCGGCTTCCGGTAGGAACGGGGCATTCGCGGTAGGTGTTCAGAGGTTCTTCTGCAACGCCTCGATCCGGCCGACCGCGTCGGCGACGATCCGATCGATCAGCTCCTTACAGGTGGGCAGGTCCTCGATGATGCCGGTGACCTGACCGGCGGCGAGCACGCCCGCCCCGGTGTTGCCCTCGACCAGCCCGGCGCGCAACAGCATCGGCGTATTGGCCGCCATGACGACCTGAGACCAGCTGAGGTCCTTGGCCTTTCGCATGGTCAACCCGTCGCGCACCAGGGTGGACCATTTCATGCCGGTCATGCTCTTGAACTTCGCCGCGTTGGCGACCGCCGCGGCGAGCCCGCGGGCGCGACCCGAATGTTCCAGGCGCTGCACCAGTTCGGTGTTCAGCACCCGGTGCGGCATGCCGTCGACTTTGGTGGAGACGACGGTGTCCTGCAACTGCCGGGTGAGGTACTCCTTTTTGACCGCGTCCGGCACGGTGCTCTCCTGGGTCAGCAGGAATCGGGTGCCCATCGCGACGCCCGCCGCCCCGTAGGAGAGGGCGGCGGCCAGCCCGCGCCCGTCGAAGAACCCACCCGCCGCGACGACCGGAATATCGACCGCGTCCAGCACCGAGGGCAGCAGCAGTGTGGTGGCCACCGGTCCGGTGTGCCCGCCGCCCTCGCCACCCTGCACGATCACCGCGTCCGCGCCCCAGGACGCCACCTTCACGGCGTGCTTGGCCGCACCGATCGACGGAATCACCACCACGCCCGCATCTTTCAGCTTCGCGATGAGCTCCTGCTTGGGTGCCAGGGCGAACGAGGCGACGGCGACCTTTTCTCGGATCAACAGGTCGATGCGTTCGGGTGCGTCCGAGGCATCGGCGCGGATGTTCACACCGAACGGTTTCGCGGTGTGCGCCTTGGTCTTCGCGATCGCCGCCTCGAGCTCCGCATAGGTCATCGTGGCGGAGGCGAGGATGCCCAGCCCGCCCGCCTCGGCGGTGGCTGCGACCAGACTCGGCCCGGCGACCCAGCCCATGCCGGTCTGCACGATGGGATGGTCGATGCCGACCAGTTCGGTCAGCGCGGTGCGCAACCGCGGCGTGGGCGCGCTCATGCCGGTACCTCGGCTTCCCGGATCTTCTTGGGATCGAGCACATCCCGGATCAGTCGCAGTTCTTCGGCGGTCGGCAGCCGGGTCTCGCCCGCCGCGGCGAGTCCGTCGATCTCGAAGCCGGTGTTCTCGGCGACCTCGGCGGCGGTGACGCCGGGATGCAGGCTGCGCGCCCGCATCGTGTGGCCCGGACCGGTGAAGTCGAAGACGCCGAGGTTGGTCACCACCCGGTGCAGGTGGTGGAACCGGTACGCCGGGTTCGCCGGATCGATCTTGTCGTAGCCGACGCCGGAGACGATGTCGACCTGGTCGGTGAAGACCCGGCTCGTGTGCCGCGAAACCCAATAGCTGGTCGCGTGATTGAGGGTGTTGCCCGGCGCACCTCGGACCCCGAACATCTGCCGGGTGGGTTGCTGCAGGGCGCCGAACGCGGACAGGTTCTGATTGCCGTACCGGTCGATCTGGTTGGCGCCCATCACCACGTGCCGCCGCCCGGAGGCGACCACGTCGAACACCTTTCGGAACGGAATCCACCCCTCGATCGGCGCTTTACCACCGATCGGCGGGGTGTCGGCGAAAAGCAGCGCCTCGCCGTCGGAGAGCAGCAGATCGGGTTCGGTGGTGAGTTTCGCCAGCCGCGCGCCGATGATCGACATGGGCGACATCGGGCTGGCCATGATTTCGCCTGCGCCGCTGAAGATCTCCGCGCAAGCCACCGCGCACACCTCGGCGCGGGTGCAGGTCTCGGCCGCGCCCGCTACGGAATCGCCTTGCGCTGCGGTCATTTCTGGGCCTCCTGGGCGAACTCGCGAACGGCGGCCTGGTACTCGTCTTCGGAGACCGCCAGGTACTTGTCGACGAACCGCTGCCACGTCTCGGGCGTCTTCGCCGACTGCACGTAGTGTTTCTGGAACTTCTCGTCGCGGCCGTAGCTGTCGCCCGCGAGCGTGAAGTGGGCCCCGCCGGGCGCCTCGACCACGCCGTCCACCATCATCCGGTTGAGCAGCAGCGATTGCAGCGGCACGGTTTTCACCAGCTCGTCGGTGTCGACGAGGCGCTCCACCGAGACGTACCGGCGCTCGGCGGCCAGGCAGTACAGGTCGTCGAAGTACGGGTCGACACCGGTGTAGGCGGCGTTGCCGTGCTTGTCACCGAGGTTCAGATGCACCAGCGCCGCATCGAGATTCAGCGCGGGCATCGCGATCAGGGTTTCGGTGCGACCGTCGCCGTCGGGATAGGGTGAAGCGACCGTGCGCAATTCGCCGTCCCAGAAGTTGGGCACATCCGAGCCGAGCCCGGCCCGGATCGGCAGGAACGGCAGCCGGGCGGCGGCGGCCTCCAACCCGCATTTGAGCATGCCTTCGTCCATTTCGCGGGCCACCAGCGCGCCGGTGGTGCGCGCGTGCGCGAACCACGGATCGTAGAACGGCGGCGAATCCAGGGAGACGAACCCGTAGTACGCCTTGCGGACCTTCCCGGCCGAGCACAGCAGCCCGAGGTCCGGCCCGCCGTAGCTGACCACGGTCAGGTCGGTGAGGTCCGAGCGCAGGATGGCGCGCACCAGCGCCATCGGCTTGCGTCGCGAACCCCAGCCGCCGATGCCGATTGTCATCCCGCTGCGCAGTTCGCCGACGACCTCGTCGAGCGACATTCGCTTGTCTCGCATGAGTGCTGAACTCCCTATTTCTCGGCCTTGCGCGCGGCCAGGTCGTCGTCGAACCGGGCGCGGATCTCGTCGGCGACACCGGCGAGGTTGAGTTCGAAGGTGAATCCCTGTTCGTAGCGGTAGCTGCGGTGCACGTCCTGCCCGTCGATACCGTTGAGCGCGCGTTTTGCCGCACGGATCACCCGGCCGTCCTTGGCGGCGATGTTCTTGGCGACTTCCATTGCCGCGGCGTCGAGTTCGGCGCGCGGCACCACCTGATACACCGAGCCGAAGTGCTGCAACTGCTGGGCGGTGATGGTGCTCGCCGTATAGAACAGGGCGCGCATCAGGTGCTGCGGCACCAGCCGGGACAGATGGGTGGCGGCGCCGAGCGCGCCGCGGTCCACCTCGGGCAGCCCGAAAGTGGCGTCGTCGGAAGCGATCACGACGTCGGCATTGCCGACCAGGCCGATGCCGCCGCCGAGGCAGAAGCCCTGGACCACCGCGATCACGGGCACCGGGCAGTCGTAGACCGCCGCGAACGCCTCGAAACAACCATGATTCGCGTCGATCAGTGCCTGATGGCCGGGCTTGCTCTGGATCTCCTTGATATCGACACCGGCGTTGAAACCGCGATTCTCCGCGCGCAGCACCACAACCCGGGTCTCCGGATCGCGCCCGGCCTCGCGCAGCGCGTCGGCGATGGCGAACCAGCCGTCCGTCGGTATCGCGTTGACCGGCGGGTAGTCGACCGTGACCACGGTGATGCCGGTTGATTCGGAGTGACGGTTGATCCCCATCGCCTATCCCATCGTGAGTAGCTCGGCTCGTGATAAATCCAACACAGTGGCAAAGCAAGCAGTTGCTTGGTAGATTAGCACGGTGGCACTCGAAATCGATCTGGTCGATCGCGTCGTCCTGGTGACCGGCGGCGTCCGTGGCGTGGGCGCCGGGGTGAGCCGGACGTTCCTCGCGGCGGGTGCGACCGTGATCGCCTGTGCCCGGCGTCCCGCCGAGGCCCCGATCGAGGTCGACGGCCGCGGCATCGAGTTCCTGCCCTGCGACGTCCGGGACGCGGACGCGGTACAGGGCCTGGTCGACACCGTCGTCGAGCGGCACGGCCGCCTCGACCATCTGGTCAACAACGCCGGTGGCGCGCCCTTCGCCCTCGCCGCCACGGCGAGCAAGAACTTCCACGCCAAGATCGTCGAGCTGAATCTGCTTGCGCCGCTGCTGGTCTCCCAGGCCGCCAACGCGGTGATGCAGCAGCAGCCGGACGGCGGTTCCATCGTGAACATCTCCAGCGTGAGCGGGCACCGCCCGTCGCCGGGTACCGCCGCCTACGGCGCGGCCAAGGCGGGCATGGACAGCCTGACCGCCTCGCTCGCCGTGGAATGGGCGCCCAAGGTGCGGGTCAACTCGCTCGTCGTCGGACCGGTGGTCACCGAGCTGAGCCAACTGCACTACGGCGACCAAGACGGCATCGACGCGGTGGGGGAGACGATCCCGCTGGGCCGGATGGCGCACCCGGACGATATCGGCCGCTGTGCGGTCTTCCTGGCCTCGGAATTGGCCGGCTACGTCAGCGGGGCGAGCCTGCTCGTGCACGGCGGCGGCGAACGCCCGGCCTTCCTCGCCGCGTCCACCGCGGACGTAGGCCGACAGCAGTCCTGAACACATCGGACCCACACGAAGAGGACACAGGTATGGACACCGAGCAGATCTGCGCAGGACGCACCGTCATCGTGACCGGTGCGGGCCGCGGTATCGGCCGGGCGCACGCGCTCGCCTTCGCCGCCGCCGGGGCGCGGGTGGTGGTCAACGATCTCGGCTCGGCGCTCGACGGCGCGGCGACGGGGGAGACCCCCGCCGAGCAGGTCGTCGCGGAGATCGAGGCGCTCGGCGGCGCGGCCGTGGCCAACGGCGATGATGTCGCGGATTGGCAAGGCGCGCAACGTCTTGTCCGGCAGGCGGTGGACACCTTCGGCGGGTTGGACGTGCTGGTCAACAACGCCGGGTTCGTGCGCGACCGGATGCTGGTCAATCTCGGCGAAGACGAATGGGACGCGGTTATCCGCGTGCACCTCAAGGGTCACTTCGTCACCATGCGGCACGCGATCGAGTACTGGCGCGGCGAGTCGAAGGCCGGTCGGCCGGTCGATGGCCGCATAATCAACACCAGCTCCGGCGCCGGCCTGCAGGGCAGCGTCGGGCAGGGCAACTACGGTGCGGCCAAAGCGGGTATCGCCGGCCTCACACTCACCGCCGCCGCGGAGTTCGCGCGCTACGGCGTCACTGTGAATTCCATCGCACCGGCGGCGCGCACCCGGATGACCGAAACGGTGTTTGCCGAGACCATGGCGCGGCCGGACGCCGGCTTCGACGCGATGGCGCCGGAGAACATTTCTCCGCTGGTCGTCTGGCTCGGCAGCGCGCAGTCCAAGGGCGTCACAGGCCGCATGTTCGAGGTCGAGGGCGGTAAAGTGGCCTTGGCAGACGGGTGGCGGCACGGCGTCGCGGTGGACCGGGGCGCACGGTGGGATCCGGCCGAGCTCGGCCCGGTGGTGGCCGACCTGATTGCCAAGGGGATGCCGCCCGAACCGGTGTACGGGGCCTGACCTGGCACCACCCTTCTTTCTGCGCAGGTAACGATAGGGGTTTACTATGGCCCCCGTCCGTTAAAAATCCCGTGTGAGCGTCGTGACCGGGGAAGTTCTGCGCTTTGCAAATGAGGGGAAGGCTCGACGCATGGCCGTTGGTCGCACGTTACGTGTGCTTGCAGTAGCGGGGACCGTGGCCGGTTTCGCGCTACTCGGCCCGGTAGCGGCCGAGGCACAGCCCGTCGGTGGCTGCCCCCAGTGCGCCCTGGACCCCGCTCCGCCGCCGTATGACACCGGTGGTCCCTGGTACCCCCTTTCGGTGCCCGGACAGCCCAGTGACGTCAGTGCGGTGCCTACCAACCCCGCGATCGGTACCGGTTCGGCGGCCGGGTCCGCGGCGGCCGGCGGTTCGGCTGCGGCCGGGTCCGCGGCGGCCGGTGGCTCGGCCGCAGGCGGGTCCGCGGCTGCGGCCGGCTCCGCGGGCCTGGGCATCGTGCTCGGTTCCGGTTCGGCCGGACTCGGTCTGACCCTCGGCAGCGGCTCGGCCGGGCTCGGTGTCGTGCTCGGTTCCGGCTCGGCCGCGCTAGCCGCGACCGGGTCCGCCGGATTGGGCGCCGCCGCAACGGGTTCGGCCGCGGTCGGGTCCGCCGGTGTCGGCGTCGGTACGACCGGTTCGGCCGCGGTGGGTTCGGCCGGTGTCGGTTCGGCCGCGGTGGGTTCCGCCGGGGTCGGGTCCGCGGGCGTCGGGTCCGCGGGCGTCGGTTCCGCCGCAACCGGTTCTGCCGCAGTCGGTTCCGCGGCGGTGGGTTCGGCCGCGGTCGGTTCCGCGGCTCCGCTGCTCCTGCTGCTGATCCCCATTCCGCCGCCGCCCGCCCCGGTGCTGCCCCCGATCGCGGTGCCGCCGGTGCCCTCGCCGGTGCTGCCCGCCATCCCGCTGCCCGTGCTCGCTCCGGTGCCCGCCGCGGCCCCGGCCGCCGTGCCGCCGCCCGCACCGCCCGCTCCCGCGGCGCCGCCACAGGCCGCGCCCGCCAAGCCCAACCCCGACGTGCGCCCGACGAGCGCCAACGACGGTCTCCCGAAACCGAAGCTGCTCTCGGTGATCGGCGGCCTGATCGCGCTCGGGCTCGCCGGTGCGGGTTCCGGCGCAGTCAGCTTCCAGGGCGCCTCGGCCGCACAGGCCCGAGTCGACGCCGCCCGTGCCATGTTCTTCCCGAGGCCGTGAGGGGTGTGGCATGAGTGAGCGGAGCGAACGAATCGTGTCACAGCGTGCGTCGCGCATGCCGGAACCGAGCGGCAGCGAGGTGCAGGCATGAGTGAGCGGAGCGAACGAATCGTGTCACAGCGTGCGTCGCGCATGCCGGAACCGAGCGGCAGCGAGGTGCAGGCATGAGTGACTCGAAGACTCAGAGCAGTTCGCGGTCTTACCGTCGGGTGGCCGCGGCCGTCGATGCTGTGTGCGCGGTGGCGGCGGACTCCGACGCCACCACGTTGGACGAGGTCGTGCTCGCCATCGCGAGCGAGCGGCGGCGCGAAATCGAAATCGCCAGTGCGCATTTGGGGCCCGGCGTGTGCGGTCAGCGCCGGTTCTATCCCGATCGGGACGTGATCGTGCTGGCCGAATCGCTGCCGAGCCGCGAGCACACGCTCGCGCACGAGCTCGGCCACATCGTGTTCGATCACGAGGGCGCACCCGCGCCCGAGGTGACGCTCGAGGCCAGCGACGACCTGATCGCCTACATGCTGAGTCAGCGGGCGCACCAGCAGATCGTCGACGACGGCGCGGACGAGCTCGCCGAGTGGGAGGCGGAGACCTTCGCCGCCATGCTGATGACCCGGCTCCGGGTGTTCAACAGCCGAGGCGCAGGCGTCTCGGTCCTTCGATTCGATGAGGCGCTGGGATGACCCTCTGGTTGACGGCACTGCTGGTCTGGATGGCGGCAGGCGCCCGGGTGGGGCGCGTGCTGGTGAAGCCGGCCACGACGGCCCGGGTGGCCATCGTGATCGCGGTCGCCGCCGTTGCGCTGGCCGCAACCGTGGCGGTGCCGGAGATCGCGGTCGCGATCGACAACCTGCTGCCGGGTGGCGTGCACGCCGGCTGGCTTTCCGACGGTGTCGTGGTGTCCGCGTGGATCGCCTTCGTGACGGCCACCTCGGTGGTGGCTTCGGCGGCTTGGCCGGTGGTGTCGCGCCGAAACCTGCGCCAGGTCGCGCTGGTGATCTACAGCCTCGGCCTGTTCGCGGTGGCCGCGACCATCGCGTGGTCGTTCACCTTCGGCTGGGAGGTGGTCGCGTTCGGCGCGGTGTTCATCGTCATCACCGGTCTGCGCAACCTCGACTGGACCACGCTCGGCCGCGGTATCGCGATCTACACCACGGGCACCGCGGTCGTCGCAGTGCTTGCGGTGCTGCAGGTTCGGCGCGCGTTCGACCATGTGCCGCGGGTCGCGCCGGGGAATCCGACCTGGGCGTGGCCGGCCTGGGAGGCAGCGAGTCTGCTGATCGCGTTCGGCGCGGTCTGGATCGTGGTGGAGCTCTGGGTGCGAGCCCGGGTGCTGCTGCGCCAGATCCGGCTGTTGCACAAGATCATGGTCGGGCGCTTCCCCGAAGTCGTCGCGCACGACCAGACCGGTACCTCGACTCAGCTACGTGCTTCCGATCAAGTGGCCCAGATCATGGACGCGCTGTATCTGCAGTCCGGCGGCGGCGTGGTGCTCGCCGCGGTGGCCCCGCCGCCGCGGTCGATCGCGGAGCGGGCGGGCACGGTGGCGGAGTGGGCGAGAAACCCTTTGGGCGACGTGGCAATCGATGCGCGGTGGATTGCTCCGCCGGAGGGCATTAGTCCGCGTGGCTGGGTCCAGGCCATCGCGCGGGCATATGACGCGACAAGCCTGGAGCACGCCCGAAATTGAGCTGAGCGGTCTGTTCCGCCGGTATTTGGTGCACCCGTAGACACCCCGGGATCCGCGTTGCGGGCCCCGGGTCGAGTTCTGCCCGGTGAACGCTGACTTATCGAAGCATGCACAAAATCAGGGGTCCGGGATAACCGGTGCGGCAGTCTGTTCCGAGATAGTCGAATGCGGGTCCGCACGCGCGCGTGATCGGATACCGCAAGCACCCTTGACAGGGCAAGCCCCTATTACCCGGGGCGCGCCATCATGCATTGTCCAGGGTGTGAACGCATAACACAGCACAGTGCGACCCGTGGGGCCGCACTGTGCTTCGTGCAAGTGAACCTATTCGGTTCCATCCGGAGGAATTTCGGGCAAGCCTTCACTTGCCCGCAACTTCTCCGCCATGGAGGTGAGGAGGTTCTGTGATTCTTCGGACAGGTCGAACGCTCTACTCGACAGCCGTCGCAGTCCGTAGCCCTGCAGCTGGGACAGCAACTCCAGATCGTGATCGATCTTGGCGGCATAGATGTCGTTGAAGAAGTAGTCCGGCTTGACCTTGAAGAACTTCGCCAGGGCGGCCACCGTCTCATCGGACGGGTTCGTCCGTTGTCCCGACCGCAACTGCGACAGGTACGGTTTCGAGATCGGATGTCCGGAGGCCGTCAGCGCAGCCGCAACCTCCGCGTTGGTGTGCGGCTTACGCCCCGGGGGATGCACGGTTTCGAACAGCTTGTTCAGCCGCGCCGCGAAATCAGCCATTGTGAGCCGCCCAATTCCCTTCGCTGTACTAACAGTCGTTATCTCGGATACGTATCATTGATATTAGCGGCTCAGTAACTGAAAACCTACGCCTGATTCCGGATTTCCTTGAAGCTTCTAGGTGCCGGTTGGGCGAAGGTACTGGGACCGTTGCGTTTGCGGGTCACCCCAACGGCTCTCGAGAAGCCGAGGTACGGACCGGTTCTGGCCCGTCCTGGAGGTCTTCCCCGCGACACCCATGATAGCGGAAAGATAGCTGACGTCTCATCTAGTTGACGAAGCTCACTCATGTGTGGCGTACGACACGTTTTCGAGCCTGGGGGATGAACGTTCAACAAACCCGTTTCGTGGAGTTGAACACCCTATAGACGCTCGATGATCGTGCCTGTCGCCAATGCGCCACCGGCACACATCAGCACCATCGCGGTGCTGTTGCCGGTGCGCTCCAGCTCGTGCAAAGCCGTTGTGATCAGCCGGGATCCGGTCGAACCGACCGGATGTCCCAGCGCGATCGCGCCGCCGTTGACGTTGACCCGATCCAGGTCCGGCCGGTGCACCGAAGCCCAGGAGAGCGCGACCGAGGCGAAGGCCTCGTTGATCTCGAACAGGTCGATGTCGCCGATGCTCATCCCGGAACGTTCCAGCAGGCGCGAGCAGGCCTGCACCGGTCCGTCGAGGTGGAACTCGGGCTCGGAGCCGACCAGGGCCTGGGTGACGATCCGCGCCCGCGGCCGCAGGCCCGCTCGCTGCGCCGCCTGTTCGTCCATCAGCAGGACCGCGGCGGCGCCGTCGGAGATCTGCGAGGAGCTGCCCGCGGTGTGGACGCCGCCCTCGAGTACCGGCTTCAGCTTGGCCAGTCCCTCGACTGTCGTCTCCCGCAGACCCTGGTCGCGCGACACGTCCAGTTTCTCGCCGGTCGCGTTGCCTTCCTTGTCCACCGCCGGAGCGGTGATCGTGAGCACCTCGCGGTCGAAGCGGCCCTCGGCCCAGGCCTGGCCGGCCAGGCGCTGTGAGCGCGCGCCGAACTCGTCGACGTCGGCGCGAGTGATGCCGCGGCGCTTGGCAATCCGCTCGGCCGCTTCGAACTGGTTGGGCAGGTCGATGTTCCAGGAGGCCGGCCTGCGTGCGCCCGCGTGCTCGCCGACGTTGGCGCCCAGCGGAACTCGGCTCATCGCCTCGACGCCGCAGGCGATGCCGACATCGATCGCCCCGGTGGCGATGAGCCCGGCGACGAGATGGTTGGCCTGCTGGGCCGAACCGCACTGGGTGTCGATGGTGGTCGCGCCGACCTGCCACGGCAGTCCGGCGTGCAGCCACGCGACGCGGGTCACGTTGTTGGACTGTTCGCCCGCCTGGGTGACGCAGCCGCCGATCACCTGCTCGACCTGTGCCGGGTCCAGGTGGGCGCGTTCCAGCAGCCCGCGCTGCGCGAGGCCGAGCAGTTCCGCGGCGTGTAGGCCGGACAGCCAGCCGCCGCGCTTGCCGATAGGGGTGCGCGCGGCCTCGACGATGACGGGTGTGCCCATGTCCAACCTTTCGTATGGGACAGAAACTGTAACGAGTTCAGGGATGTTTCTGGCGGTTCTGTCCGGTTTCTTTCCTGATACTGCCGCCTATGCTTCAATGATTATAGAACGTGTTTCAGTTTGTCGAAGGAGACATCTGGTGGTAGACCCTCGGAATGTCCGGCCGAATCTGCCGGACGGATTCGACGTCACAGACCCCGGCATCTATGCCGAACGAGTCCCGGTCGAGGAGTTCGCCGAACTGCGCCGAACCGCCCCGGTCTGGTGGAATCCGCAACCGGCCGAGGTCAGTGGCTTCCATGACGAGGGCTTCTGGGTGGTGAGCAAGCACGCCGATGTCAAAGAGGTGTCCCGGCGCAGCGAGGTGTTCTCCACCTACGAGAACACCGCGATCCCGCGCTTCAACGACGACATCACCCGCGAGCAGATCGAACTACAGCGCTTCGTGCTGATCAACAAGGACGCGCCGGAGCACACCAAGCTGCGCAAGATCATCTCCCGGGGCTTCACCCCGCGTGCGATTAACGGTCTGCGCGCGGAACTTTCGGCGCGGGCCGAATCGATCGTCAAGGCCGCGGCCGAATCCGGTAGCGGCGACTTCGTCACCCAGATCGCGTGTGAACTGCCGTTGCAGGCGATCGCCGAGTTGATCGGGGTGCCGCAGGAAGATCGGATGAAGGTCTTCACTTGGTCCAACGACATGACCGGATACGACGACCCGGACAACGACGCGGACCCGGTCATGGCCTCGGCCGAAATCCTCGGCTACGCATACCAAATGGCCGCCGCGCGCAAGGAATGCCCGGCCAACGACCTCGTCACCACGCTGATCGAGGCCGACGTCGACGGCGACAAGCTGAGCGAGGAAGAGTTCGGCTTCTTCGTCATCATGCTGGCCGTCGCGGGCAACGAGACCACCCGCAACGCCATCACGCACGGCATGAACGCCTTCATGGAGCACCCCGAGCAGTGGGAGCTGTTCAAGAAGGAGCGCCCGGCCACCGCCGCCGACGAGATCATCCGGTGGGCCACGCCGGTCACCTCCTTCCAGCGGACCGCGCTGGAAGACACCGAGCTCGGCGGCGTGCAGATCAAGAAGGGTGACCGGGTCGTCATGCTGTACCGCTCGGCCAATTTCGACGAGGACGTCTTCGACGAGCCGGAGAAGTTCGACATCCTGCGAAAGGACAACCAGCACTTGTCCTTCGGCGGCACCGGCGCGCACTTCTGTATCGGCGCGAACCTGGCCCGGCTCGAGGTGGACCTGATCTTCAACGCCATCGCCGATCATCTGCCGGACATCACCAAGCTCGGCGACCCGAAGCGGCTGCGTTCCGGCTGGCTCAACGGGATCAAGGAATTCCCGGTGGACTACAAGAGCTGCCCGGTCGCGCACTGAGCGCACCGAAACCACAAAGGCCCTCGGCCCGGTAGTCCCCACTCCGGTCCGAGGGCCTTTCGCCGGTCGGTCTGTCAGTCGATCTTCTTCGCGGTCGCCATGGCGCGGTCGACCTCCCAAAACGCGCGCAGCGCGGCGATTTTGCCGGTCTCGTCCACCCGGTAGGTGAACACCCCGTCGGCGTCGATCCGATGGCCGCCGAGCGTGCTGCGGATGGTGCCGGTGAACGCGATCTCGTTGCCGCACGCGAACGAGTCACCGAACAGGAACTCGATCGAAGTGGTCTGCGCGATCGCCTTGTCCCAGAACGCCGCGATCGCTTCCTTACCGCGGTGACCCTTGCCTTCCGGGTCGAAACCGGAAGGGCCGATGGGATCTTCGACGATGCCGTCCTCGGCGAACAGGGCGACCCAGGCCGCCTTGTCCCGGGCGCGCACCGCGGCCTGCGACGCGAGCCCGGCGGTGCGGGCGGGATGGTCGGTGGTGGTGGTCATGCCGGTACCTCCGCGACGATCGGGTCCTCGATATGCGCCGCGGCGAATCGGCGCAGCGAGTCCTGTTTGGCGGCGAGTTCGCCGTCGAAGCCGATGCCGTCCATCAGCCACGGCACCACGATCGCATCGGTGACGCCGGCATCGGCCAGGTCCTGATAGCCCGACCGGCCGTACCGGTCGACGCATACCGCCTGGATCTCGAACGGTTCGGCGCCCCGGCCGAATTCGGCACGCAGGGCGTCGAGTTTGCCGATGGTCCGGCGCAGCTCGTCGTAGGTCATCATCGCCGAGGCCCATCCGTCGCCGACCCGCGCCGCCCGGCGCAGTGCCGCCTCCGTGTGCCCGCCGATATAGAACGGCACCGGCTCGGTGGGCGCCGGGCTGACCTGCAACGGATCGAAATCGAAGAATTCGCCGTGGTATTCGACCATGCCGCCGCCCAGCACCAGCTTGATGACCTCGATCATCTCGTCGACCCGGGCCCCGCGGCGCGCGTACGGCACGCCGCACCACTCGAATTCCTCCGGCGCCCAGCCGATGCCGACACCGAAGCCGAACCGGTTGCCGGACATGGCCGCCACCGACCCCACCTGGCGTGCCAGCAGCAGCGGGTTGCGGGAGCCGAGCTTGAGCACGTTGGTGTAGAAGCGGATCCGGGTCGTCGCCATGGCCATCGCGGTCGCCCCGATCAGCGGGTCGACCCAGGGTGTCTCCGGTCCCCAGAACCTGCTCCCGTCGGCGGTGTAGGGGTACTTCGCCGCCGCGGACTTCATGTAGAACAGCGAGTCCGGCAGTGCGATCGACGAGAAGCCGCACTCCTCAGCGGTTTTCGCGAGTTCCGGCAGCTGCTCCAGCGGACTGAGCGCGATGCCGAGGGTGAACTGCAGTGGGCTCATCGCCGCTCCGAGCCGACGACCCAGAGCGAGAAGTACTGGGAGCCACCGCCGTAGGCATGGCCGACGGCCTTGCGGGCGCCTTCCACCTGGTACGCACCGGCGCGGCCCATGACCTGCTTGGCTGCCTCGGCGAACCGGATGAGCCCGGACGCGCCGATCGGGTTCGAGGAGAGCACGCCGCCGGACGGGTTGACCGGCAGAATGCCACCGATCTCGGTTTCGCCCTTGTCGGTGAGTTTCCAGCCGTCGCCCTGCGGCACGAAGCCGAGGTTCTCCAGCCACATCGGCTCGAACCAGGAGAACGGCACGTAGATCTCCGCGACGTCGATCTCGTTGAGCGGGTCGGTGATTCCCGCGGCCTGCCAGAGTGCGGCCGCCGCGTCCTGACCGGCCTGCGGGTTCACCTGATCGCGTCCGGCGAAGGTGGTCGGCTCGGTGCGCATCGCGGTGCCGTGCACCCAGGCCACCTTCTTGCCGGTCGCCTCCACCGCGGTCGCCGCTTCCTCGTCGCCGATCACGATGGCGCAGGCGCCGTCCGAAGACGGGCAGGTCTCGTCGAAACGAATGGGGTCCCAGAGCATTTGCGACGCCAGCACGGATTCGAGCGTGATATCGGGCTGCTTGAGGTGGGCGAGTGGGTTTTTCGCGCCGTTGCGGCGATCCTTGACCGCGACCATCGCGCCGATGTGGCTCGGCGCGTTCGAGCGCCGGATGTAGGAGCGCACGTGCGGGGCGAAGTAGCCGCCCGCGCCCGCGCCGACCGGCATGGTGAACGGCACCGGAATCGACAGTGCCCACATGGCATTGGACTCCGACTGCTTCTCCCAGGCGATCGCGAGCACACGCTTGTGCACGCCGGCCTGCACCAGGTTGGCCGCGACCACGCCGGTGGAGCCGCCGACCGAGCCCGCGGTATGCACGCGCAACAGCGGTTTTCCGGTGGCGCCCAACGCATCCGCGAGATACAGCTCGGGCATCATGACGCCCTCGAACAGATCCGGTGCCTTGCCGACCACCACGGCATCGATATCGGCGATGGTCAGGCCCGCGTCGACCAGCGCGCGGTCGATGGCCTCGCGGCACATGCCCGCCATCGATACATCGGTTCTTTTCGTCACGTGATGGGTTTGGCCGGTGCCGAGCACCGCAGCGGGATTGGTCATCGGCTCGCCTCCGAATCCAGGACTGTCACAAGGTTCTGCTGCAGCGCGGGGCCGCTGGTGGCATGGGCGAGTGCGCGATTCGCGGTGCCGCCCATGATCGCCTCGGCCGCGAAGCCGATCCGTTCGAGCCCGGCGGCGAACATCGGATTCGCGGCGAGCGCGCCACCCGACGGATTCACCCTGGTCCCGTTCTTCAGGCCGATCGCCTCGGTGAGGATCAGCTGCTGATGGCTGAACGGCGCGTGCAGCTCCGCGATATCGAATCCGCCGGTGTCGCCGCCGGTAACCGCCTGTGCCGCAGCCGCGGTCGAGGGGGAGACGGTGAGGTCGCGGGCGCCGAGATTCGGCGTGTCCACCCGATGCGCCATACCGGTGATCCAGGCGGGCCGCTCGCACAGTTCGCGCGCGCGGTCACCGACCGCGAGCACAATGGCCGCCGCGCCGTCGGTGACCGGCGCGATGTCGTGGGCACGCAGCGGATCGGCGACATACGGTGTGCCGAGCAGACTTTCGACGTCGCCGTCATTTGCCGCGGCGACCGCGGCCATGTCCTGCTCGGTCCAACGGCCCGCGTCCAGGCCCGCCCGGGCCTGCAAACCCGCGATCGACCAGGCGTCCGGCCAGAGCGGTGTCACCAGGTACGGGTCCAGCTGCATGGTGAGCACCTGGCGCAGCGTGCCGGCCGAGGACTTGCCGAAGCCGTACACCAGCGCGGTCTCCGCCTGTCCCGAACGCAGTTTCACCCACGCCTCGTACAGCGCCCAAGCCGCGTCCATCTCCACATGGGACTCGTTGATCGGCGGCACCGCGCCGATCGCGTCGATCGCCGAGATGAACGAAAATGCGCGTCCGGCAAGATAATCCGAGGAGCCGGAGCACCAGAAGCCGATATCGGACTTGGTGATCCCGAGCCGGCTGTAGAGCTGCTGGAAGCAGGGCACCAGCATCTCGACGCCATTGGTGGTGCCGAAGGTCTCCGGCACGTGCGGCGCATGGGCGAAGCCCACGACCGCGATGTCCGTTCCGTGGTCAGTCAACGTGGGCCTCTCAGAGGTGGTGCTTGTAGGTCTCGTAGTCGGCATCCGGCTCGCCGGTGGGGCGGAAGTGGTCCACGTTCTCGAGCCCGAAGCCCCACTGCTCGCGCGGCTTCCACACCGCCTCCACCCGCATGCCCATCCGCACTTCGCTTGCCTCGCAACCGAGTACGAGGTGCAGCACCGGGATGTCGGCGCCGTCGAGCAGCACGTACGCCGCGACATAGGGCGGCTTGATCCGCTGGCCGAGGAACGGCACGTTCACGATGCAGAACGTGGTGACGGTGCCGCGGTCGGGCAGTTCGACGGTCTGGTCGGTCGGCCTGCCGTCGGTCGGATTGGCGCCGCGCGGCGGGAAGTACACCTTGCCCGCGGCGTCGGTGCGCCCGCCGAGCAGCTTGCCTTCGGCGAGTCCGCGCAGGTAGACGGTCTCCTGCGGCGACGCGGTGTGCTTATAGCTGAGATCGACGGGCGTGGTGATGACCGAGATCGGCTCGCCGCCTGTCTCGGTCGCCGCGGTGGTCGCTTCCGGTTGTTCGCCCGGGACGAAGCAGGCGATGTCATGGATGCTGCCGCTGGTCTCGGCGGCCCATCGGACGGCAACCCGCATGCCGGTCCGGATGTCCCCCGGCGCCGCGACATCGACGGCGTGCAGCAGTGTGGTGTCCGCGCCGTCCAGCTGGATCAACGCCCAGGCGAACGGGCGGTCGAACGGCTGGCCGGGCAGCGGTTCGCGCACCCAGGTCCACGATGCGACGGTGCCGACCGCGGCCACGTCGACGAAATCGGTGAGCGGCTCCGCGCTGACCGGGTCGTACTCGGGCGGCGGCACCAGCACCCGGCCGTCCGTGCCGCGCACACCGACGATCTTGCGGTCGCGCAGGGCGGTCAAGAACTTGCCGATCGTCGGTCCGACGGACCGGGTGTAGTCGAATTGCACCCTTAGGGGCGCACTGAGTACATCAGGTGCGGTGGTGTTCAAATCCGACCCTCTCTCATCCGCGATTACGCCGGATGCGGTATTCCCCTGAGTCACAATGTCGAGTAGAACAGGTTCTTATTCTGCTGGCAAGATGCGGTGTCGGTGACGGGCTGTGCAAACGGCTCGGAGGTCGGTCGGAAGGGTCGAGCATGAAGTTCGGATTGCAACTCGGGTACTGGATGGCGCAGCCGCCGCAGCACGCGGGGGAGTTGGTGCTGGCGGCGGAGGCGGCGGGTTTCGATGCCGTGTTCGCCGCGGAATCGTGGGGCTCGGATGCGTTCGGCCCGCTGACCTGGTGGGGTTCGGCCACGCAGCGGGTCCGGCTCGGCACGTCCGTCGTGCAGATGTCGGCGCGCACCCCGGCCGCGACCGCGATGCACGCGCTGACCCTGGATCACCTCAGCGGCGGCCGGGCCGTGCTCGGGCTCGGCGTATCCGGCCCGCAGGTCGTCGAGGGCTGGTACGGCCAGCCGTTCGCCAAACCGCTGCAGCGGACCCGCGAATATGTCGGGATCATCCGGCGCATTCTGGAGCGGGCGGCGCCGGTGACCAACGACGGGCCGAACTACCCGCTGCCCTACACCGGCCCGGGGGCGACCGGGCTCGGCAAGCCGCTCAAGCCGATCGTGCACCCGCTACGTGCGGATCTGCCGATCTGGCTCGGTGCCGAAGGGCCGAAGAACGTCGCGCTCACCGCGGAGATCGCCGACGGCTGGCTCGCGATCTACTACGCGCCGCGGCTGGCGAACATGTACAACGACTGGCTCGACGAGGGCTTCGCCCGGGCCGGTGCGCGCCGGTCGCGGGCGGACTTCGAGATCGCCGCGAGTTGTCAGGTGGTGATCACCGACGACGCCGCGAGCGAACTCGAGCGGATGCGCTGGGTCATGTCGCTCTACATCGGCGGGATGGGCGCGCCGGAACAGAATTTCCACGCGCAGGTCTACCGCCGGATGGGCTACGAACGCGAGGTCGACGAGATCGGCCGGCTGTTTCAGGCGGGCAAAAAGGCCGAGGCGGCCGCCGTCGTGCCGGACGAAATGATTCTCGATACCGCGATCATCGGCGACGAGGCGCATGTGCGTGAACAACTGAAGGTGTGGGAGGCGGCCGGGGTCACCATGATGCTGGTGTCCGCGGCGGATGCCGAGCAATTACGTCGGCTCGCCCCCCTTGTCGATATGTAGAACACGTTCTAGATTCATAAAGATGACGGCGCAGGAGTCAACGAAAATTCTCGGTCTGTGGAACATCGCCGAAGCCGAACCGGATCGCATCGCCTTGGTCGATCCGGCGGGCCGGGAGGTGACGTATCGCGAATTGGCCACGCTCGCCGACCGATACGCCACCGGCCTGCGCGGGCTCGGCCTGGAAACCGGTGACGTGCTGGTCAGCATGGTGCACAACTGCACGGAGGCGGTCGCCGCGTACTTCGCGGCGTATCAGGCCGGGCTGTACATCGTCGCGGTGAACTGGCACCTGACCGGCCCCGAGGTCGCCTACATCCTCCAGGACAGCGAGGCGAAGGCGTTCTTGGCCAGCGACCGCTTCGCCGCCACCGCGACCGCCGCGGCCGATGAGGCGAAACTGCCTGCCACGGCGCGCTTTTCGGTCGGCGAGATCGAAGGGTTCCGGTCGGTGGCCTGGCTCGGCGCCGCCGACACCGGACGGCCGTCCGACCGCAGCACCGGCGCGCCGATGCTCTACACCTCCGGTACCACCGGGCGGCCCAAGGGCGTTCGCCGCCCGCTCACCGGCGCCGACCCGGATGTCGTGCCGCCGCATACGACGGCCTTCTTCGGATTGTTCGAACTCGCGCCGTACGACGAGCACGTGCACATCTGTGGCTCGCCGCTCTATCACACGGCCGTGCTGAACTTCGCGACCATCTCGATCCAGTTGGGGCACAAGCTCGTTCTGATGGATCGGTGGGAAGCCGAGGAAATGCTGCGGCTCATCGACCGGTACCGGGTGACGCACAGTCACATGGTGCCCACCCAGTTCCATCGGCTGCTCGCCCTGCCCGAGGCGGTGCGCGCCAAATACGACGTCTCCTCCCTGCGCAGCATGGTGCACGGCGCGGCCCCCTGTCCGCAGGAAACCAAGCGGCAGATGCTGGACTGGTGGGGTCCGACGGTCACCGAGTACTACGCGGCCACCGAGGGCGGCGGCACGGTGATCAACGGCACCGACTGGCTGCGCAAGCCCGGTTCGGTCGGCAAGGCCTGGCCCTGGTCGGTGATCAAGGTGCTCAGCGAGGAGGACGGCACCGAGGTGCCCACCGGGGAACCCGGCCTCGTCTACATGCGCATGGGCGCTTCGAGTTTCGAATACCACCACGACAAGGCCAAGACCGAGGACTCGCGCGTCGGTGACCTGTTCACCGTCGGCGACATCGGCCACCTCGACGAGGACGGCTACCTCTACCTGCACGACCGTCGCTCCGACCTGATCCTGTCCGGCGGTGTGAACATCTATCCCGCCGAGATCGAGAACGTGCTCGTCACCCACCCCAAGGTCGCCGACGTCGCCGTCTTCGGCATCCCGCACCCCGACTGGGGCGCCGAGGTCAAAGCCGTCGTCCAGCCCGCTCCCGGCGTCGAAGGCGACGACGCCCTCACCACCGAACTCTTGGCCTTCGCCGCCACCCAACTCGCCAAATACAAGATGCCCAAATCAATCGACTACCTCCCCGAACTCCCCCGCGACCCCAACGGCAAGCTCTACAAGCGCAAACTCCGCGACCGCTACGTACCCGCCACCTAGCGGACCCGCCCCCGCGCCCTCCGCCTGTCGCGTCGTCTGGCCATGCGAGGACCCGCGCGGCACGCGAGAACCCGCGCGGCACGCGAGAAACGCGTGGCACGCGAGATTCCGTGCGGCACGCGAGATTCCGCGCGGCGCAGCATCGCACGCGTGCCCCGCGGGGCTGCAGGTGCAAACGGAACGTCCCCTCGCGCGTCTCCGCGGCTCTTCCGGTGTGTCGTCCGGCAAGCCGTCGCGCGCGGTGCGAGAACGAGCGCGGAACGCGAAACGTGCGCGGCGCAGCACGGCGCAGGCGAGACCCGGTGCGGCAGTTTGGGCGTCGCGCCCACGTTTTCGCCAGCCTTCGGGCGCGTTGCCCGGCAAGTCGTCGCGCGGGGCGCGAAAACGTGCGCGGCAGAGCCGGGCGGGTGCCCGGAGAGGCATGCTGGGACAAACGGACTGCTCCCCGCGCGCGTCTTCGTCAGCGTTCCGGTGTGTCGCCCGGCAAGTCGTCGTGCGCGGTGCGAAACGTGCGCGGGGGGCGAAGACCTGCGCAGCGTTGCGTCGGGCGGGTGCCAGGTGGCGCCCGCCGCGGCTAACGGGTTGCTCCCGCGCGCGTTTTCGTCAGCCTCCCGGTGTGTCGCTCGGCAAGTCGTCGCGCGGGGCGCGAAAACGTGCGCGGGGTGCGAAAAACATGCGCGGCGGCGTCGGGTGGGTGTCCGGCGGGGGCTGCTGGTGCTAATGGAGCGCTCCCGCGCGCGTTTTCGTCAGCCTCCCGGTGTGTCCCTCGGCAAGTCGTCGTGCGTGGCGCGAAAACGTGCGCGGGGCAGTGTCGGGTCGGTGCCTGGGGAGGCCTGCTGGTGTCAACGGATTGCTCCCGCGCGCGTCTTCATGACCCTCCCGGTGTCGCACGGCAAGTTCATCGCGTGGCACCCGTGAACCCGCGCGGCGCGCGAAGACGTGTGCGGCACGCGAAGGCATGTGCGGCACGCGAAGGCATGTGCGGTGCGCGAAGACATGTGCGGCGCACGGGCCGTACCCGCTCGCGCGCAGGCGCAATCCCAGCCCGCAACGGGCTGGGCGCAACGCCGTCTGCCCCATACCCTTCCGGGAGCGGCGGGGCGGAACCTACACCGCTTCCCGCAGTTCCGGAGCCAGCCCGAACAGCGGGAACAGTTTTTCGGTGTCGAGGAAGAAGTTGAGGCCGGAGATGGTGTCGCCGTCGAGTTCCAGGACCGTGATCGACCAGGGCACCCAGACGCCGGGCTCGCCGCTCGGCTTGTAGTGGCCGAAGGCGGGGTGACCGTTGGCGCCCTCGAGGCGGATCATCCGGGAGTCGCGGCAACCGCTGCCGTGGCCGAGCATGAACGCGACCACGTTCTCCGGGCCGGAGATCCACAGCTCGATCGGCGGCATGGACAGCGCCACATCGGTTTTCAGCAGCGAGGTCAGGGTGTCCATGTCGTAGGCCTCGAAGGCCTTGACGAAGTTGTCGACCAGCTTGCGCTGGTCGTCGTCGGACTCGTCGTAGTTGTCCGAGGTGGTCGGCTGCACCTTGGACATGGTCGCCCTGGCCCGCTGCAGCGCGCTGTTGACCGACGCGGGCGACATGGTGAGGGCCTCAGCGGTCTCGTTGGCGGAGAACCGCAGCACCTCGCGCATGATCAGGATGGCGCGCTGGGTGGCGGGCAGGTGCTGGCAGGCGGCGACGAAGGCCAGCCGCAGGGTGTCCTTGGCCGAGGCGTGGTCGGCCGGGTCGGCGCCGAAGGCCAGGGCGTTCGGGATCGGCTCGATCCAGACGTAGTCCGGCTGGGGCGCGGGTAGGGGCGAGTCCGGTCGCGACGGACCGGACAGGTCCATCGGCCTGGCCCGCCGCTGCGGGCCGTCGAGCATGTCCAGGCAGACATTGGTGGTGA
This sequence comes from Nocardia vulneris, assembly GCF_001613425.1. Lineage (GTDB taxonomy): Bacteria > Actinomycetota > Actinomycetes > Mycobacteriales > Mycobacteriaceae > Nocardia > Nocardia vulneris. Next base: position 104,159 of record NZ_BDCI01000023.1, read on the forward strand.
TCCGATACAGCCAGGAGCGCAGGCTCGCGCGACCCTCGAACGAGTCGTAGGACTTCCACGCGCGGGTGAAGGTCTCCTGGACCGCGTCTTCGGCCTCGAAGGAGGAGCCGAGCATGCGGTAGGCGTAAGCGCACAATTCCCGGCGGTGCTTCTCGAAGGATTCGAGGACGTCGGGAGCGAGGCCGGCGGTATGGCCGGACAAGTCGTTCATGGATGTCACCCTGCCACAGCCCACCGACACATCCCAGACCCAAAAGTCCGCTACCTGCGTTTTCAAGATCGCCGAACCGGGCCGTGTGCCCGGTCACATCGCCCGCTCAGCGATGAGTTCCGGCCGTGCGCGTCGTCTGCATAGATGCGCAGAAAACAGGCGGACTACGAAAAGGGACCGACACATGAGCAGCCGGATGATTTTTCTCAACTTCCCCGTCGCCGATCTGGATCGGTCGAAGAAGTTCTACGAGGCGCTCGGCTGGAAGGTCAATCAGGAGTTCACCGACGACAACGCGGCGTGCATCGTGATCTACGACAACATCTGCATCATGTTGCTGACCAGACAGTTTTTCACCACGTTCTGTCGTCGCCCGGTGGCCGAAACCACCGAAAGAATCGGCGCCTCTTACAGTTTGGCGCTGACCAGCGTCGCCGAGGTGGACTCCTACATCGGCGCGGCGCTGGCCGCGGGCGGCACCGAAGAGGTCAACGCGGAGAAGCGGGCGCAAGAAGAACAGGTCGGCATGTACAGCCGCACGTTCATCGACCCCGACGGTCACCAGTGGGAGCCGTTCTGGATGGACTACCCGGTCGGCTGAATCCGTTGCGGAAGCGCCCCCTGGTCGCCGAAAGGCGCCGGGGGCGTGCTCTTTTCAGCTACCGGTGAAGGTCGGCTTGCGTTTTTCGGCGAAGGCCTTCGGACCTTCCTTGGCATCGGTGGATTTGAACACCGCCATGCCGAGCTTCGCGTCGATCTGGAATGCCGCTTCCTCGTGCATGCCTTCGGTTTCCCGGATGGTGCGCAGGATGGCCTGCACCGCGAGCGGACCGTTCGCGGCGATTTGGGCCGCGAGCTCGAGCGCTTTGTCCAGCGCGCCGCCGTCCGGGACCACGTGCCCGATCAGGCCGATGTCCTTCGCTTCGGCCGCGGTGACGTGCCTGCCGGTCAGCAGGATGTCGGCGGCGACGGTGTAGGGGATCTGGCGGACCAGTCGCACGGCGGACCCGCCGAGCGGGAACAGTCCCCAGCGGGCTTCGGACACACCGAATTTCGCGCTTTCGCCGGCCACCCGGATGTCGGTGCCCTGCAGGATCTCGGTGCCGCCCGCGATGGCGGGGCCCTCGACCGCCGCGATCAGCGGCTTGGTGAGTCTGCGGCCCTTCAGCAGCGCCTCGATCTTCGACAGGTCCCAGCCGCCGCCCGCGAAGGAATCGCCGGGATGCTGCGCGGTCATCGCCTTCAGGTCCGCGCCCGCGCAGAACGCGCCGCCCGCACCGGTCAGGATCGCGACCCGGATGTCCGGATCGTTGTCCACCTGGTCCCAGGCGTCCCGCATGATCGCCATCATTTCGGCCGAGAGCGCGTTGCGCGCCTCGGGGCGATTCATCGTGACGATCAGGACATGATCGCGTTTCTCGACGAGACAGTGTGGCATCGGCGAATCTCCTGACTTTCGAACCTTGCCAGGAACAGTAACACGTTCTATTTTAGGGCTGTGAGCTACAACATAGCGGACCTTGTCGAACACGCCATCGACCTGATGCCCGACCGCGTCGCGCTCGCGGACGACAGCCGTGAGGTCACCTACGCCCAGCTGGAGGAGCGCGCCAACAAATTGGCTCACTACCTGCTCGAACATGGTGTTCAGCCGGGCGACAAGGTGGGCATCTACTCGCGCAACACGATCGAGGCCGTCGAGGCCATGGTCGCGGTGTTCAAGGCGCGGGCGGTGATGGTCAACGTGAACTTCCGATACGTCGAGAACGAGTTGCAATACATCTTCGACAATTCGGACATGGTCGCGCTGATTCACGAGCGCCGCTACAGCGATCGGGTGGCCGGGGTGCTCCCGAAGACGCCGCTGCTGAAGACGGTGATCGTTGTCGACGACGATACGACCGGCAGCACCGTGACCGCAGCGGATTCGGTCGAATACGAGGCTGCGCTGGCCGCCGCGTCGGGGGAGCGTGACTTCGGTGAACGCTCCGGTGACGACATCTTCATGCTCTACACCGGTGGCACCACGGGGCTGCCGAAGGGTGTGATGTGGCGGCACGAGGACTGGTGGCGGGTGCTCGGCGGCGGTATCAACTTCCTCAGCGGCGAATACGTCCAGGACGAGTGGCATCAGTCCAAGCAGGGCGCGGGTAACCCGCAGATGGTGCGGTTCCCGATTCCGCCGATGATCCACGGTGGCTCGCAGACGGCGACCTTCCACAGCCTGTTCGACGGTGGCAAGGCCGTGATGATCCCCGAGTTCACCGGGCACGGGGTGTGGCAGCACATCGACCGGCACAAGATCAACCTCATCTTCATCACCGGCGACGCGATGGCCCGGCCGATGGTCGACGCACTGCTCGAGGGGAACCCGGAAACCGGTGCGCCCTACGATCTTTCGACTCTGTACGTGATCGCCAGCAGCGCTGCGCTGTTCTCGCCGACGCTCAAGGACAAGTTCCTCGAACTGCTGCCGAACCGGATGATCACCGATTCCATCGGGTCCTCGGAGACCGGTTTCGGTGGGCTGTCGGTAATCGCCAAGGGCGCCAACCACACCGGTGGTCCGCGGGTGAAGATCGACGCCGCCACCGAGGTGCTCGACGAGGACGGCAATCCGGTGGTGCCCGGCTCCGGGCAGGTCGGGCTCATCGCGCGCAAGGGCCACATCCCGGTCGGCTACTACAAGGACGAGGCCAAGACCGCGGCAACGTTCAAGGAGTTCAACGGGATTCGCTACTCGATCCCCGGCGACTACGCCCGGGTCGAGGAGGACGGCACGGTCACCATGCTCGGCCGCGGCTCGGTCAGCATCAACAGCGGCGGCGAGAAGATCTACCCCGAAGAGGTCGAGGGCGCGCTGAAGTGCCATCCCGAGGTCTTCGACGCCCTCGTCGTCGGCGTCGAGGACGAGCGCTGGGGCCAGCGGGTCGCCGCCGTCGTCCAGTGCCGCGGCGACAAGCGCCCCACCCTCGAGGAGCTGCGCCCCGTCCTCACCCAGGAGATCGCCCCCTACAAACTCCCCCGCAGCCTCTGGTTCGTCGACCAGATCAAGCGCAACCCCGCCGGCAAGCCCGACTACCGCTGGGCCAAAGCCCAAACCGACGAACGCCCCGCCGACGAACACGCAGAAGCAAGTACCAAGTAGACCGCGCACGCATACCGAGGGCCGCCACGAATGCCGTGGCGGCCCTCGGCGTTTGCGTCACGTGTAACTCGGGCCCGTGCAAATGCGAACGGCCCGCCGGGATCGGCGGGCGGTTCGAGGGGTGGGTCAGGTGGGGTTGGTGGTGAGGAGGGTGCCGAGGGCGCGGAGGTGGTCGGTGGCGGCGCCGAGGGCGAATTCGTGGTGTTTGGCGGCGGTGAAGTAGTTGTGCACGATGTGGTCGCGGTCGATGCCGACGCCGCCGTGGATGTGTACGACGGTGTGCGCTACGCGGTGGCCGGCGTCGGCGGCCCAGAACTTGGCGGTGTGCACGGCCGCGGCGCTCGGCAGGTCCTCGGAGAGCTGCCAGGCTGCCTGGGTGACCGCCAGACGCAGGCCCTGGACATCGATGTAGGCGTCGGCGAGCCGCTGGGCCACGGCCTGGAAGCTGCCCACTGCCTTGCCGAATTGTTCACGCTCGCGGGCGTATTCGGCGACCAGGTCGAGTGCGCGCTCCACCGTGCCGAGCTGGAGCGCACTGAGGCCGAGCCAGGCCCGGGTCAGTATCCAGTCCAGGATCTCGGCACCCTGTTCGACGGTGCCGACCAATTCGCCGGGGGCATCGGCGAATTCGACGAGGTACTCGGGGCTGCGATCGACGACCTGCTGCGCGGTCACCCTCGCCGCGGCGGGATCGACCAGGAACACCGCGGGTGCGCCCGCGACGGTGGCCGGGACCAGGATGCGCTCGGCGCGATCGGCCACCGGCACCGTGGTTTTGACGCCGGTGAGCCGCCAGCCGCCCGCCGCCTCGACCGCGACGGTGGCGGGCCTGGCCATATCCCAGTTGTGCTCTTCGGTCAGCGCCGCGGTCAGGATCACCTGGCCCGCGCCCGCCTGGGTCGCCAGATCCTGTTGCGCCGCATCGCCGAACCGGGCCAGCGCGCCCGCGCCGACCGCGATCGACCAGAGGTAGGGCACGGCGGCGAGCGACTTGCCGAGTTCGCGCAGCACGGCGGTCTGTTCGAGCACGCCGAAGTCGCCGCCGCCCACGGACTCCGGCAGCGCCGCCGCGAGCACGCCGGTGTCGGCGAGCGAACTCCACAGCGCCGCGTCGAATCGTTCGTCGGCCTTGTCGAGTTCGCGCAGCCGGTCGGCGGTGACGAGCTTGGCGCACACCTCGCCGGTCAGCCGGGCCAGATCGAGTTGGGCTTCGGTGGGAGTGAAATCCATGTCAGCTCTCTGCTTTCCGGATCAGCGCGCGGCGGCGGGTTGCTTGAGGGCGGTCATCGCGATGATGTCGCGCTGCACCTCGTTGGTGCCGCCGCCGAAGGTCAGGATCAGCGCGGCCCGATGCATCCGCTCGAGCCGTCCGCGCAGTTCGGCGCCGGGGGAGTCCTGCCGCAGATAGGCCTGCGGGCCGAGCACCTCCATGAGCAGCCGGTACGCCTCGGTGGCCAGCTCGGTGCCGTACACCTTGCAGGTGGAGGCGTCCCAGGGCCGGGGCGCCGCGTCGCCGCCCGCGTCGGCCCGGCTGGCGATCTCCCAGTTCAGCAGCTTCAGGTATTCGACCTTGGCGTGCACCCGGGCCAGGTTGACCTGCACCCATTCCTGGTCGATGACCCGGGAGCCGTTGCCCGCCTTGGTGTTGCGCGCCCAGTCGACGGTCTGGCGCACCGCGAGCGCGAGCGGTCCCGCCGAGGTGAGCGCGACCCGCTCGTGGTTGAGCTGGTTCGTGATCAGCGCCCAGCCGCCGTTCTCCTGGCCGACCAGTGCGCTCGCGGGCACCCGGACGTCCTGGTAGTAGGTCGCGCTGGTGTCCGGTCCCGCCATGGTGTGCACGGGGGTCCAGGAGAAGCCTTCGGCCGTGGTCGGCACGATGAGCATGCTGATGCCCTTGTGCTTCTTGACGTTCGGGTCGGTGCGCACCGCGAGCCAGACGTAGTCGGCGTAGGCGATCAGACTGGTCCACATCTTCTGGCCGTTGATCACGTAGTCGTCGCCGTCGCGCACCGCGGAGGTGCGCAGGCTGGCCAGGTCGGTGCCTGCGCCGGGTTCGGAGTAGCCGATGGCGAAGTGCAGCTCGCCCGCCGCGATCTTGGGCAGGAAGAAGCGCTTCTGCTCCTCGCTGCCGTAGTGCATGATCGTCGGCGCGACCGAGTTGATGGTCAGGAACGGCACCGGTGCGCCGGCGATCGCGGCCTCGTCGGTGAAGATCAGCTGATCCATCGTGGACCGGTCCTGGCCGCCGTATTCCTTCGGCCAGGCCAGCGTCAGCCAGCCGTCGCGGCCCATCTCCCGCACGACGTCGCGGTAGACGGTGCCCTGGCCGTACTCGCCGGTCTGCGCGCTGAGCGCGGCCCGCCGCTCGGGGGTGATGAGTCGCGCGAAGTAGTCGCGCAGCTCCGCGCGTAGCTCCTCCTGCTGCGGCGTGTACGCAATGCGCATGGCAAATACCTCATGCCTTCTCGATGTGGGTGCATCCGATCATTGCATACCGACTGAAACATGTTCCAGTATTGCTACTGAATCCGGTCGATAGCGCCACCTGCGGCGGTACCGGCTTGTTAGGGTTCGCCAAGGATCGCGGTAAAGGAGTTCTCATGAAGGTAAGCGTCGATCTGGATCAGTGCGAAGCGAACGGAATCTGCGTCGGAATCGCCCCCGACGTGTTCGAACTCGATGACGAAGACCAGTTGCACATCCTGACGGCCGAGGTGCCGGCCGACCGCGTCGCCGACGTCGAGGACGCGGTCGCGCAATGTCCGAAAGCGGCGCTGCGGCTCCAGTGAAATGGTCCCTTGCCATCGGCTGGAACACGTTCTAGGGTCGGCCCCGTGGACGATGTAGATGTGAGCCTGGCCGGACGAGTGGCGATCGTGACCGGAGCGGGCGCCGGGCTGGGGCGGGCAGAGGCGCTCGCGTTGGCCGGTGCCGGAGCCTCGGTGGTGATCAACGACCTGGCCGAATCGGATGCGGTGTCCGACACCCTGTCCGAGCTCCGCGCGCTCGGCGCCAAGGCCGAGTTCGTCGCGGGCAGCATCGCCGAACGGGCCACCGCGGACGCGCTGATCCGCACCGCCGAGGAAGCCTTCGGTGGTGTGCACATCGTGGTGAACAACGCCGGGATCACCAGGGACCGGATGCTGTTCAACATGTCCGACGAGGATTTCGACGCCGTCGTCGCGGTACATCTGCGCGGTCATTTCCTGTTGTCCCGCAATGCCGCGGCCTATTGGCGCGGCAAGTCGAAGGCGGCCGGCGCGCCGGTCTACGGCAGGCTGATCAACACCTCGTCGGAGGCCGGTCTGCTCGGCCCGGAGGGGCAGGCGAACTACGGCGCCGCCAAGGCGGGCATCACCGCGTTGACGTTGTCGGCGGCGCGGGCGCTGTCGCGCTACGGCGTGCGCGCCAACGCGATCGCGCCCCGCGCACGGACCGCGATGACCGAAGCGGTGTTCAGCGCCGCGCCCGAGGGCACGGTCGATCCACTCTCTCCTGATCATGTGGCCCGGCTCGTCGCCTATCTCGCGTCACCGGCCGCCGACGCGGTGAACGGTCAGCTGTTCGTGGTCTACGGCGCGATGGTGGCGCTCATGGCCGCGCCCGTCGTCGAGCAACGGTTCGACGCCGCGGACGGTCAGTGGTCGCCGGGCGATCTCGCGGCCACCCTCGGCGGCTACTTCGCCGAACGCCCTGCCGGGCAGACCTTCTCGGCTTCGGCGCTGCTCGATCTCGGCTGAGCCCGGCTCGCCGCCGCCCGATCTCCGGCGCGAAACATGCGCAGCGAGGATCGGTATCTGCAAGACCCACTCGACACGAACTGCTGATCAACCGACCAACTGTTGATCAAGGGTCCGGCACTTGGTAGACATTGGGTGTCGAGATGTGCTCCGCCTCACAAAGGTGGGATCAATCTCTCTGACACCCGTTCCAGATTTATATGCCGATGCAGCTAAAAAGTGCAGTTCAAAAGTGACAAACATCTTCCGGCAACGTTGTGAACGTGTTCTAATCAATGAGGCGGTGCGGCCTCGGTGAAGAATCGTGCCGTGAGGTTGTACGCAGGTTCTGAGCAAGGAGGTTCGTAGATGAACGAGGTCCTTGCCGTGCCATTGCGGGCCGTCGGCGGGTTCTTCGAACTGACTGCCGAAGTCGCACGCGCCAGCGTGCGCAGGCCATTTCAATGGCGCGAGTTCATCGACCAGTCCTGGTTCATCGCACGGGTCTCGATCGTGCCGACGCTGTTGGTCGCGATTCCATTCACGGTTTTGGTGAGCTTCACCCTCAACATCTTGTTGCGCGAGATCGGCGCGGCCGATCTCAGCGGCGCGGGCGCGGCGTTCGGCGCGGTGACCCAGGTCGGCCCGATCGTGACGGTGCTGATCGTGGCGGGCGCCGGGGCCACCGCGATCTGTGCTGACCTGGGCGCCCGCACGATTCGCGAGGAAATCGACGCGATGCGGGTGCTCGGTATCAACCCGGTGCAGCGACTGGTGGTGCCGCGCGTGCTCGCCTCCATGTTCGTCGCGTTGATGCTCAACAGCCTGGTCTGCACCATCGGCATCGTCGGCGGATTTCTCTTCTCGGTGTTTCTGCAGGACGTGAACCCCGGCGCGTTCGTCAACGGCATCACGCTGCTGACGCATTTGCCCGAATTGATCATCTCGGAAGTGAAGGCCGGATTGTTCGGGCTGATCGCCGGGCTGGTGGCCTGTTATCTGGGTTTGAATGTCAAAGGTGGTCCCAAGAGTGTCGGTGATGCGGTGAATCAGACCGTCGTCTTCGCCTTTATGGCTTTGTTCGTCGTGAACGTGGTGGTCACCGCGGTAGGCATCAAGTTCACGGCGCGGTGACCGCATGGCCTTCGTGATCGAATCCCGCTTCCCGCGTACCGTTCGACGGGTGCGTCGGATGTCGGACTCGCTCGATTCTGTCGGTAAACAGGCTGTGTTCTACGCGCAGGCGCTGGGGGCCATTCCGCGCGCGCTCACCCACTATCGGACCGAGACCATTCGATTGATCGCCGAAATCAGTATGGGCAGCGGTGCTTTGGCGGTGATCGGCGGCACCGTGGTGATCGTCGGCTTCCTCACCCTGTTCGCCGGCGGCACCATCGCGGTGCAGGGCTACAGCTCGCTCGGCAATATCGGCGTCGAGGCGCTCACCGGATTCTTCGCGGCCTTCATCAATGTCCGCATCGCCGCCCCGGTCATCTCCGGCATCGGTCTGGCCGCCACCATCGGCGCCGGCTCGACCGCGCAGCTCGGCGCCATGCGGGTGGCCGAGGAGATCGACGCGCTCGAGTCCATGGCCATCCGGCCGGTGCCGTACCTGGTCGGCACCCGGGTGCTGGCCGGGATGATCGCGATCGTGCCGCTGTACGCGCTCGCCGTGATCGCGTCCTTCCTGGCCAGCCGGTTCGCCACGGTCGTCATCTACGGGCAGTCGGCGGGCGTGTACGACCACTACTTCTCCACCTTCCTGATCCCGAGCGACATCCTCTGGTCGTTCGCGCAGGCGATCTTCATGGCCTTGGCGGTCATGCTCATCCATACCTACTACGGCTACAACGCCGCGGGCGGCCCGGTCGGGGTCGGCGTGGCGGTCGGCAACGCGGTGCGGACCTCGCTGGTCGCGGTGGTCACGGTGACACTGCTGATCTCGCTGGCCATCTACGGCACCTCCGGCAACTTCCACCTCTCCGGATAGCGATATGGCGGATTCGACGAAATTGCGAAACGCGCTCGGGTTCAAGCTCGCCGGAGCCGCGATGGTGCTGGCGATGGTGGCGATCGTCGCGATCGCGCTGCTGATGTTCGTCGGCGGCTTCACTTCGACGGCGACCGTCATGGTCGACGCGCCGCGCAGCGGCCTGGTGCTCGACCCGGACGCCAAGGTGAAGGTGCGCGGCGTGGAGATCGGGCGGGTCGTCGGGATCGAGCAGACCGCCGAGGGCGCCAGCCTGAAACTGGCGGTGAATCCCGATCAGCTGAAACTGGTTCCGGCGAACGCGGGCGTAGATATCCGCTCCACCACCGTCTTCGGCGCGAAGTACGTGAATTTCACGGTGCCCGAACAGCCTTCGGCGACCTCGCTGAAACCCGGTGCGCGGGTGAGTGTGCAGCACGTGACCGTCGAGTTCAACACGCTGTTCCAGCACCTGTCCGACGTGCTGGCCAAGGTCGAGCCGGAGAAGCTGAACGCGACGCTGTCCGCGCTCGGCACCGCGTTGCAGGGCCGCGGCGAGAAGCTCGGTGACCTGCTCGCCCGCAGCGATGCCTACCTGCGCGATATCAACCCGTATCTGCCCACGCTGCAACAGGATCTGGTGCAGACCGGTCAGGTCACCGACCTGTACGCGGACACGGCGCCCGATCTGCTGCGCACCGTGGACAACGCCACCGTCACCAGCCGCGCGCTGGTCGACGAGCAGCAGAGCCTGGACGACGTGCTGGCCAACCTGATCGGCCTGGCCGACACCACCGGATCGGTGCTGAAGGAGAACGAGGGCAACCTCGGCACCGCGCTGGATCTCTTGCGGCCCACCACGCAATTGCTGTTCGAATACAACCCCGCGCTCGGCTGCATCATCAACGCGCTCGGCCCGATGATGCCACTGGCCGAACGGGTTTTCGGCGGGGTGCTGCCCGGCATCGGGATGAACACCAACTTCATGTTCGGCGCCAAGCCCTACACCTACCCGGACGACCTGCCGAAGGTGAACGCCACCGGTGGCCCGCATTGCGAGGGCGTGGTCGACCGGGTGCCGAACAGTCATGCCGACTACGTCGTCACCGACACGAATCAGGGAGCTCCGTACGTGCCCAACACGGGTTTCGTGAAGCCCAACTCGGCGCCCAAGGTGTTCCAGCTGCTGTTCGCCGGGTTACCGGGGGTGGACGCACTGTGAAGAACACCGCGACGACCGTGAAACTGGCCATCTTCACCTTGGTGATGGCGCTGGTCTTCGCCGGGCTGACGGTCGTGTTCAGCCAGATGCGCTTCGCCAGGGAGCACGGCTACCACGCCGTGTTCACCAGCTCGTCGGGCATGCTGCCCGGGGCCAAGGTGCGCATCGCGGGGGTGCCGGTCGGCTCGGTCTCCTCGGTGCGGGTGGGCAAGGACAAGCTGGCGCACGTCGAGTTCGACGTCGACCGCAAGTACCGGTTGCTCACCAGCACCCGGGCCACCATCCGCTACGAAAACCTGGTCGGGGACCGGTATCTGGAGCTGCTGGAGGGCCCGGGCGCCGCGGACGTGCTGCGCGACGGCGGCACCATCGACAAGGACAAGACGGCACCCGCGCTCGACCTGGACATGCTGCTCGGCGGGTTCCGGCCGCTGCTGCGCGGCCTCGATCCCGCGCAGGTGAACGATCTGACCAGCGCCTTGCTCCAGATCTTCCAGGGCCAGGGCGGCACGCTGGTCTCGCTGCTCAACAGCGGTGGCTCCTTCGCCAAGACGCTGGCCGACCGCGACGAGCTGATCGGCAACGTGATCAACAACCTGAACACGGTGTTGCAGACCATCGATCAGCGCGGTGACCAGTTCGCCACCACCCTCGACGAATTGCAGCGCCTGATCACGGATCTGGCCGCCGACCGGGATCCGATCGGCGACGCGTTGCCGCGGATCGCCGGGGCCACCAGGGATCTGACCGATCTGCTCGCACAGGCGCGACCCGATCTGCGCACCACCATCGAGCAGACCGGGCGGTTGTCGAGCAATCTCGACAACGGCTCCGACACCATCCAGTGGGTGCTCGACCGGCTGCCCGACACCTACAAGAAGCTCATCCGCATCGGCGCCTACGGCTCGTTCCTGCAGCTCTACGTCTGCGGGACCAACCTGCTCGTCGACGGGCCGGACGGGCAGCCGCTGCAGGTGAACCTGCCGGGCAAGCAGACGACCGGAAGGTGTGCGCCCGAATGAACGAGCAGCGATCCCGTGTCGTCACCATCGGCATCGTCGGCCTGGTGGTCGCGGTGTGCGTGGCTTTGTCGGCCCTGCAGTTCGAACGGCTGCCGTTCATCCGCGGCGGCGCGAACTACACCGCGTTCTTCGCCGACGCCGGCGGGCTGCTGCCCGGCGATCCGGTCCAGGTGGCCGGCGTGCGCACCGGCCGGGTGGACAGCGTGCACCTCGACGGCGACAAGGTGCTGGTGCGGTTCACCCTCGACGAGTCGATCGTGCTCGGCCAGAAGACCGCTGCCGCGATCAAGACCAACACGGTGCTCGGCCGCAAGTCGCTCGAGCTGACGCCGACCGGGCCGGGCGCGCTGCGGCGCGACGACACGATTCCGTTGGACCGCACCACTTCTCCGTACTCGCTCAACGACGCGCTCGGCGATCTCGGCCGCACCGTGCAGGGGCTGGACCTCGAGCAGGTGGACAAGACGCTCGACACGCTCTCGGCGACCTTCGCCGATACGCCCGCCCCGCTGCGCGCGGCACTGGACGGGGTAACGGCCTTGTCCCGCAGCATCAATGCGCGCGACCAGGCGCTGTCCGATCTGCTGGTCCGCGCGCAGAGCGTGACCAAGATCCTGGCCGACCGCAGCAACCAGATCAACATGCTGCTGCTGGACGGCAACAACCTGCTCGGCGAGCTGGACCGGCGGCGTGGCGCGATCGGGCAGCTGATCGTCTACGTCAACGAGGTGGCCAAGCAGCTGTCCGGTCTGGTCAACGACAACGAGGCACAGCTGAAACCGGCGCTGGACAAACTGAATTCGGTGCTCGGCCTGCTGCAGCGCAACAAGCAGAACCTGTCCGACGCGCTCGACAACCTCGGTCCGTACGCCGCGGCCCTCGGCGAGCAGGTCGGCAACGGCCCGTGGTTCAACGCCTATGTCGTCAACGCCACCAGCACCCAGCTGCAGGGCCTGGTGGACGCGCTGGTGTGGCCCGAGCATCTGCCCGATGACCTGCGCAACATCTTCACGCATCCGGCACCGCCGTCGATCGGCCCGTCGATTCAGGAGCCACCGCGATGACCCTCATGGACAAGGCGAAAAAGGTGCCTCGCTGGGCGGTCGTGGTCGCGGGCGCCGTGGTGGTCGCGCTGGTGGCGTTCGGCGCGTACACCGGGATCACGCGGCTCGGCACGACCAGCATCACCGCGTACTTCCCGTCGACTTCGGGCCTGTACAAGGGCGACGAGGTTCGGGTGCTGGGGGTGAAGGTCGGCCGGATCGATTCGATCGAGCCCGGCAAGGACCGGGTGAAGGTGCGGGTGACCATCGATCGCGGGATCGACCTGCCCACCGACGCCCGCGCGGTGATCATCTCGCCGTCGCTGGTCTCGGCGCGGTTCATCCAACTCGCGCCCGCCTACACCGGCGGCCCGAAAATGGGCGACGGCGCGCAGATTCCGATCGAGCACACCGCGGTGCCGGTGGAGTGGGACGACATCAAGGCCGAACTGTCCAAGCTGGCAACCACTTTGGGCCCGGTCGGCGACGACTCGCAGGGCTCGTTCGGACGCTTCGTCAACACCGCCGCCGACAATATGGACGGCAACGGGCAGAAACTGCGCGACACGTTGCGTGAACTGTCCGCCACCCTGAACACCCTCTCCGACGGACGCACCGACCTGTTCGGCACCATTCGCAATCTGCAGAAGTTCGTGGATGTGCTGGCGGCGAGCAACGAACAGATCGTGCAGTTCGGCGGCAGGCTCGCCTCGGTCTCCTCGGTGCTGGCCGGCGCCTCCGCGGAACTCGGTGCGGGACTGGACAATCTGGACACCGCATTGGCCGATGTGAAGCGTTTCCTGGAGGGCAGCGGCGCCGAACTCACCGAGGGCGTGCAGCGGCTGGCCGACGTCACCCAGATCCTGGTGGACAAGCAACCGGAGCTGGAACGGGTGCTGCACTCGGGCCCGACCGCGCTGGTGAACTTCTACCAGATCTACAAGCCCGCCCAGGGCACGCTCACCGGTGCGGTGGCGCTGAACAACACGGCCGACCCGCTCGGCTTCCTGTGCGGATCGGTGCGCGCGCTGGAGATCAACCAGTCCGATCGCTCCGCCGACCTCTGCGCGCAATACCTTGCGCCGGTGATCAGTTCGCTGGCCATGAACTACGCGCCGATCCTGCTGAACCCGGCGACCGGTGTGCACGCGTTCCCGGAGCAGCTGAAGTTCAGCCCGCCGAGTCTGGCCGAGCAGGCGCCCGCACCGGGCCCGCCGCCGGTCACCGTGCCGGAAGGTCTTGCCGGACTGGCCATTCCGGGAGGTGGACGATGATGCCGCGCCGGATGACGACGATGGTGCTCGGTCTCGCTGTGCTGCTCGGTGTTTCGGGTTGCGAGTGGGACGGCTTGAACTCGCTGCCGATGCCGGGCACCGAGGGCACGATGGACGGCGCGTACCAGGTGCGCATCCAGATGCCGAATGTGACCACGCTGACCAGGAATTCGCCGGTGCGGGTCGACGACGTGACGGTCGGGACGGTATCGAACATCGAGGTGGAGGGCTGGCACGCGCTGGTCACCGTCTCGCTGAACCCGAACGTGCACCTGCCGGCCAATGCCGTCGCCAAGATCGGGCAGACCAGCTTGCTCGGCAGCAACCACATCGAGCTCGCCGCCCCCACCGATACCGCCGCGCAGGGTCAGTTGAAAGGCGGAGACGTGATACCGCTGGACCGCGCAGGCGCCTTCCCGACGACGGAGCAGGTGCTGTCCTCGCTGTCGGTGGTGCTCAACGGCGGTGGCATCTCGCAGCTGGAAACGATCACCCGCGAACTGAATTCGGCGTTGACCGGGCGCGAGAACGACATCCGCGACCTGCTGCCGCAGCTCGAGACGCTGACCACGGGACTGGACAAGCAGCGCAACGACATCATCGCGGCGATGAGCGGACTCGACCGGCTCGGCGGGCAATTCGCCCAGCAGCGCGACGTGGTCGCCAGGGCGATCGAGCGGATCCATCCCGCGCTCACCGTGCTCGCCGACCGCAGCGCGAGCATCACCGCGGCGATCAGCGCGCTCGGCGACCTCAGTGACGTCACCGATCGGATCATCACCACCAGTGGTGAGAACCTGAAGGCGAACCTGCGCAGTCTGGCACCGGTGCTGGAGACGCTGGCCGATACCGGGATGAACCTGGTCGAGGCGTTGAAGATCGTTCCGACCTTTCCGTTCCCGATGAAGAACCTGGACAAGGCGATCAAGGGTGACTACTTGAACTTGTTCATCACCGTCGACCTCACCGGGAAGCGGCTGGACAACAACTGGTTGATCGGTACGCCGCTCGGCGGCCGCTTCGGCGGTGTCGAAGGCGTGGTCGGCGGCTTCGCCCCCGATACCGCCACGCAGGCAGGCAATCCGGCGACCGGACCGCTGCTGCCGCCGCCGGCCGACGGACAGCCCGCGCCCGCGCTGCCCGGCCTGCCGCCCATCCCCGGCCTGCCCGCGATTCCGGGCCTGACCGTGCCGTTGCCGGGAAACACTGCGCCACAAGGGGGCCCGGGCCGATGACGCTGACCAGATTCGTCCGCACGCAGCTCGCGATCTTCGCCATCTTGACGGTGATCGGCCTGGTGGTGATGGGCGGGGTGTACGTGAAGGTGCCCGCGATGCTGGGCATCGGGCGCTACGACGTCACCGTGCAGCTGGCCGCGACGGGCGGTCTCTATCCCACCGCGAATGTCGCCTATCGCGGCACGAATGTCGGTGTGGTGCAGGATGTCCGGCTGACCACGACCGGTGTCGAGGCGCACCTGTCCATCGACAGCGACTACAAGGTGCCCGCGGACGTCAACGCCTGGGTGCGCAGCGTCTCGGCGGTCGGTGAGCAGTACGTCGACCTGATTCCCGCCGAGCGCCCGGTCGGCGGGAACCTGGCCGACGGTTCGGTGATTCCGGTGGGGCGCACCAAATTGCCGCAGGATGTCGGCACGTTGCTCGACCAGTCCGATCGGTTGCTGTCCAGCGTGGCCGACACCCGGCTGCGACAGGTGATCGACGAGGCGTTCAAGGCGTTCAACGGGGCCGGCCCGGATCTGCAGCGGTTCATCGATTCGGCGTCGTTGCTGGTACAGGAGGCACAGAACAACGCGGAACCGACCAAGAAGCTGCTCGATCAGATCGGACCCTTACTGGACACCCAGATCCAGTCCGACGCGGCGATCCGGTCGTGGACCAGTGATTTGGCCACGGTGACCGATCAACTTCGCGCGCATGATGTTTCGCTGCGCAATGTGCTGCACGAGGGCCCCTCGGCGATGCAGCGGGTGAACGCGCAGTTCGAATCCTTGCGACCGACCCTGCCGCTGTTGCTGAACAACCTGGTCAGCACCGGACAGGTGGGCGTGACGTATCACGCCGGGCTGGAACAACTGCTGGTGGTGTTCCCGCCGCTGATCGCGGCGCTGCGGACGGTCATCCGCGGACCCGCGGAGTACGGCGCCATGGTCGACTTCGGGACCGTGGTCAACGATCCGCCCGCGTGCACCACCGGATTCCTGCCCACCGATCAATGGCGCTCGCCGAGCGAACTCGATTCGCTGCCCTCACCGCGTGGCCTGTATTGCAAGGTGCCGCAGGACTCGCCGATCCAGGTGCGCGGCATCCGCAATACGCCGTGCGCGGAATTCCCCGGTCGTCGCGCGCCGACGCCCGAACTGTGCCGCACCGGTTATGTTCCGGAAGGCAACAACCCGCCGTTCGGCCCCGTACAGCCCGTGGCGCCTGCGGCAGCGCCGCCCGCGGAGGTTCCGGCGCAGACCGCACCCGCCGCGTACGGCACCGGGACACCGGCGGCCGCGCGATCCTACGACCCGTCCACCGGTCAGTACATCGGTCCGGACGGACGCACGTACCGACAGGGCGATATCGGACCGAACGGTTCGGGCACGGTACCGTCGAGCTGGCAGGCGATGCTCGAGGAGCAGCAACGATGAGCGATAGCAACGGAGATCAGCGGCGCACGCGGCGACGTGCGGTGCGCTCGGTGGGGCCACCGGCGGACGAGTCGGCGGCGCCCGGTGTGACATCGATACCAGCCGAAAAGACGCCGGTACCGAAGGCCGGCGCGGCGTCGTCCGGCACCGCGCCCACCCCGGTCGACGCCGTGGATTCCGGCACGGTCGCAGACGCCGGAACTGTCGATCTCGGTAAGGCGGCCACCGACGTCGGTAAGCCTGCCGACGCCGAACTGGGTAAGACGGCTGGTACGAGCGCAATCGAGCCCGATGCGTCGCCGACTGACGCGAACGAGTCGAAGTCTCGTCGCGGTGTCGGCCGCATCCTCGCCTTCGCGGCGGCCGCCGTCCTGGTGCTCGCGCTGGTGGTCGGCGCGGGACTGTCGGTGGTCAAAGCTCGTTCGATCGACGCGCGCGACGAGCGGCGCACCGAATTCGTGCAGACCGCCAGGCAGGCCGCCCTGAATCTGACCACCATCCGGGCCGATTCGGCCAAGCAGGACATCGATCGGATCCTCGCGGTGGCCTCGGGCCAGTTCAAGAGCGAGTTCGACGGGCGGGTCGATCCGTTCCTGAACGTCGTGCAGCAGGCCAAGATCGTCTCCAACGGCGAGGTCGTCGAGGCGGCACTGGAAAGCGACGACGCCGACTCGGCGCAGGTGCTGGTGGCGGTCAAGCAGACCCTGACCAACGCGGGCCAGGAGGGTCCGCAGACGCGGCTCTATCGTTTCCGGATCACTGTGAGCCGGGGCGATGCCGGGTTGACCGCATCCAAGGTGGAGTTCGTCGGATGACAATGCGCAGCAAGATCCTGTTGGCGGGCGCGAGTGTGGTCGCCGTGGCGGCACTGATCGTGCTCGGCGTCAACGGATTCCGGATCTGGAACGACGATCGGGCGGAGCAGGCCCGCACGGACGCGGTGGCCGCGGCCGATCGATCGGTGTCGGCGATGTTCACCTACGACTTTCAGACGGTGGACAAGGAACTGCCCAAGGCGGCCGACAACCTGTCGCCGAAGTTCCGCGACGACTATCTGAAGCTGATCACCCAGGCGATCGCGCCCGGCGCGAAGGAGAAGCAGCTCACGGTGCACGCCACCACCCAGGCGGCGGGCATCGTGTCCGCGGACAAGTCCGAGGTGGTCGTGCTGCTGTTCCTCAATCAGGTGACCACGAGCAAGGATTCACCCCAGGGCACCACCACCGGCAGCCGGGTCAAGGCGACGGTGCAGAAGGACGGCGACCGCTGGCTGGTCGACCAGGTCACGCCGGTCTGAGCCCGCGCGGCAGCCGGACCGTGAAGGTGGTGCCGAGGCCCTCGACGCTCTGTACCCGCACCGTGCCGCCGTGCGCGGTGACCAGCGCCTGGACGATGGACAGGCCCAGGCCGGTGCCGCCGCTGCTGCGGGTGCGCGAACCGTCGGTGCGGTAGAAGCGTTCGAAGACGTGCTCGGCCTCCTCGGGTGGCAGGCCGGGGCCGGTATCGGCGACCTCCAGCACGATGTCGTCGGCGGTCGGGGTGAGCCGGACCGCGACGGCCGCCTCCGCCGGCGTGTGCGTGAGCGCGTTGTTGAGCAGGTTGGTCAGCACCTGACGGAGCCGGGTCTCGTCGCCGACGATCTCCAGAGTGCCCTCGCCGGACTGTATTTCGAGTTCGATGCGCCGCCGCGGACCCGCCGGATCGGCCGCCGCGGCCAAGGCGCGGGCGCCGTGCACGGCGTCGCTGGCCACGGCGAGCAGATCCACCACGCCCTGTTCCAGCGGACGTTGGGCGTCCAGTCTGGCCAGCATCAACAGGTCTTCGACCAGGATGCCCATCCGCTGGGACTCCCGTTCGATGCGGTCCATGAACAGGTCGGGCTCGCCGGTCGCGCCTTGCCGGTACAGCTCGGCGAAACCGCGAATGGTGGTGAGCGGGGTGCGCAATTCGTGACTGGCGTCGGCGATGAACTGGCGCATCTTCGCCTCGGAGTGCCGGGCGGCCGCCTCGGACGCCTCGGTCTTGGCGAAGGCCTGCTGGATCTGCGCGAGCATGCCGTTCAGCGACCGGGACAGGCTGTCGACCTCGGTGTTGGTGCCGCGCACCGGAACTCGGCGATACAGGTCACCGCGGGCGATGGCGGCCGCGGTGCTCTCGACCCGGCGCAGCGGGCGCAGGCTGCGCCGGATGACGAAGTACGCGACCAGTGCCAGCGCGCACAGCACCGTCAGCCCGACGACCAGTTGCAGCACGACCAGCCGATGCACGGTGTCGTTGTTCTGGGTGAGCGGCAGCGCCACGGTGGTGGTGCCGTCCGGGGCGCGCAATGTCAGCGCGCGCCACTGGACCGGCCCGCCGCCCGCCGAACCCACGGTGATCGGTCCAGTGGCCGGATTCTCCGGCAGCGCGGGTTCGCCGTCGACACCGAACGCCTTGATGAAGAACGTCCGGCCGTCCGTGCTGGTGGAATGCACATAGAACTGGCTCGGCGCGTGCCGCGGGTCCGGCGGCAGCACCGGTGGCGGTGGCATCCGGGCCCGGCGTGACCATTCGATCACGCCCTCCCGTAACTGCTGATCGGTGCGGTTGGTCAGCGACTGCTCGAGCCCGGAGGTGACCACCGTGCCCGAGATGAGCAGGCCGAGCCCGGCGGTGAGCACCAGCACCACCATCAAGGTCACCCGCAACGGGACCGCGGACAGCGCGGCGGTGGCCTTGGCGCGAATCCTCCCGATCCGCCCCAGGCTCATTTCCCGGCCGACCGGCTGCGGCTCGGTGCGCGCATCACATAGCCGACGCCACGCAGGGTGTGAATGAGCCGCTCGGAACCGGTGTCGACCTTCTTGCGCAGATACGACACATAGGTCTCCACCACACCGACCTCACCGCCGAAGTCGTAGCGCCACACGTGATCCAGGATGCGCGGCTTGCTCAGCACGGTGCCCGCGTTGACCATGAAATAACGCAGCAGGGTGAATTCGGTGGGCGACAGCGCGACCGGCTCGCCCGCCTTCCACACTTCGTGCGTGTCGTCGTCCAGTTCGATGTCCTCGAACCGGAGCCGCGAATTCTCCCGCTGCGGCGCGGTGTGCCCGGCCCGGCGCAGGATCACCCGTAGCCGCGCGACCACTTCCTCCAGGCTGAACGGTTTGGTGACGTAGTCGTCGGCGCCGAGGGTGAGCCCGGTGATCTTGTCCTGCATCTCGTCGCGCGCGGTCAGGAACAGCACGGGGGAGTCGATGCCGTCGGCGCGCAGCCTGCGCAAGAGGCCGAACCCGTCCATGCCCGGCATCATCACGTCGACGATCAGCGCCTGCGGCCGGAAGGTGCGCGCCTTGTCCAGCGCCTGCGCGCCGTCGGCCGCGGTGTCCACCTCGAAGCCCTGGTAGCGCAGGCTGACCGCGAGCAGCTCGACGATCATCGGCTCGTCGTCGACCACCAGCACCCGCGCCTCGGGTGCCTGCTCCGCAGGCGCACCACTCATGGGCTTCATGGTCCGTCATCCTCCTGCGAAGTCGCTGGACCAAACCTGGGTGATTCCTGTGAACGGAACTCAGCGGGTGGGTTGGCGTTCCTCCGGGTAGACGTCGTCGTCGGAGAGCAGGGCGCTGCCCGCGACCTGATCCTGGGCCAGGGCCTCGAGGAAGGCGCGGGCCCAGCGGTCCACGTCGTGGGCGAGCACCTGACGGCGCAGCGAGCGCATCCGGCGGCGCTTGGTGTCGCGGTCGTCCTCGATCGCGGAGACGATCGCGTCCTTCACGCTGTCCAGGTCGTGCGGGTTGCACAGGTAGGCCTGCCGCAATTCGGCTGCCGCGCCGGTGAATTCGCTCAGCACCAGGGCGCCGTTGAGCCCGCTGTGACAGGCGACGTACTCCTTGGCGACCAGGTTCATGCCGTCACGCAGCGGCGTCACCAGCATCACGTCGGCGGCGACGAAGAAGGCGATGAGCTCGTCCCGCGGGATCGGACGGTGCAGGTAGTGCACCACCGGATAGCCGACCCGGGCGAACTCGCCGTTGATCCGGCCGACCTGGCGCTCGATGTCGCCACGCATCTGGATATAGCTCTCCACCCGTTCCCGGCTCGGCGTGGCCAGCTGCACCATCACCGTCTCCGCCGGATCGATCCGCTGCTCGAGCAGCAGCTCCTCCAGCGCGTTGAGCCGGATATCGATGCCCTTGGTGTAGTCCAGCCGGTCGACACCGAGCAGGATGGTCTTCGGATTGCCCAGCTCCGCACGGATTTTCGCGCCCCGCTCGCGGATCGACCGGCGGCGCGAATGCTCATCGAGCTCGGCGGAGGAGATCGAGATCGGGAACGCGCCGACCCGCACCGTGCGGAAACCGACCTGCACGACGCCGAGTTTGGAGCGGACACCGACGGTGCCGCGCGAAGTCGGCTGACCGGCCAGCCTGCGCGCCAGATACAGGAAGTTCTGCGCGCCGCCGGGCAGATGGAAGCCGATCAGGTCGGCGCCGAGCAAACCCTCCACGATCTCGGTACGCCACGGCATCTGCATGAACAGCTCGACCGGCGGGAACGGGATGTGCAGGAAGAAACCGATGGTCAGATCGGGTCGCAGCATGCGCAGCATCTTGGGCACCAGCTGCAACTGGTAGTCCTGCACCCAGACGGTGGCACCCTCCGCCGCCACCTTCGCGGTCGCCTCGGCGAAGCGCCGGTTCACCGTGACGTAGGCGGCCCACCACTTGCGGTCGTAGACCGGTCGCACGATCACATCGTGATACAGCGGCCACAGCGTGCCGTTGGAGAAGCCCTCGTAGTAGTCGGCCACCTCCTCCGCCGACAGCGGCACCGGATGCAGTTCCAGGCCGTCCTCGATGATCGGATCGACATCCGCGTCCGGCACCCCGGCCCAGCCGACCCACGCGCCCTTGTTGTTGCGCAACACCGGTTCCAGCGCGGTGACCAGGCCGCCGGGGCTACGTTTCCACCGGCTCGTCCCGTCCGGCAGCCGTTCCAGGTCGACCGGAAGCCGATTGGCCACCACTACGAAGCCCGAACCGGATTCGGCCGGGCCGACCGGGGTTTGCGGGTGGTCGGCGGAGGTGTCTAGGGCGGGTTCGGAGCCGTCGGACGAAGTCATCTGGTCCACTCACGCATCCTTTGCGCGTCGCTGGGTCCCACAGGATCTGGGTAGCTCGACGTCGCCGTTGGCGTCGAAAGGTAAGAACGGGTTATTCGACCCGGGAGCTGGGGCCGATGCCGAGCATCGACAACAGCATCCGGCACTCGTCGGCGTCCTCCGCATAGGCGGCGACCACGCGCTGAGCCTGTCGTGCGGTCTCGTCGGCCAGTGGTTCCAGATCATCGTCCGCGATGTCGTTCGCGCTGCCCTTCGCGGCCATCTTCAAGTCCTCCCGGTTCACTACGCTCGTACGTGCGAATAGTCAATGGTATCTGGCGCCGCCAGGAGCGGGTGGTACCCGCGTCACACCGGCCCCCGGCCGGGTGTGCCGCCCCGCTCGCCCCTATACCGTGGGGGACAGCAGCAACTCCACGAAAGGGTCGATATGCCGCTGGCCACGGTGAACGGAATTTCCCTCAACTACCAGGTCAAAGGTGACCGTGCGCGGGGTACCGATGTCAAGGGGTCGGGGCCGCTTGTGGTCATGATCATGGGCACCGGAAGCCCCGGGCGGGTGTGGGAACTGCACCAGGTGCCCGCACTGGTCGCCGCCGGCTACCGGGTGTGCACCTTCGACAACCGCGGCATCGCACCCTCCTACGAGGCGGCCGACGGTATGACGATCGACCAGCTGGTCGCCGACACCGCCGGGCTGATCGAGCTGCTAGACGAGGGCCCGGCGCTGGTCGTCGGCACCTCGATGGGCGCGCGGGTGGCCCAGGAATTGGCGTTGGCCCGGCCCGAACTCGTGCGCAAGGCCGTCTTCATGGCCGGCCACGGGCGGCTCGACCAGTTCCAGAAGACCCTCTCGCTCGGCGAACACGAACTCGACGCCAGCGGCGTCGAGCTGCCGGCGAAATATGAGGCCGCGGTGACCGCGGTGATGAACCTCTCGCCCGCGACCATGGCCGAACCGAACTCGGCCCGCGACTGGCTCGACCTGTTCGAGTTCACCGGCGGTCCGGTGACGCCGGGCATCCGCGCCCAGCGCCGGATGGATCACGACTTCGAACGGGTGCAGGCCTATCGCGCGATCACCGTGCCCTGCCTGTCCGTCGGCTTCGCCGACGACCGGATGATCCCGCCCTACCTGTCCAGGGAGATTGCCGAGGTGATTCCCGGTGCGCGCTACCAGGAAGTGCCCGATGCGGGCCATTTCGGCTACCTGGAACAGCCGGAAACGGTCAACAAGATCCTGCTTGATTTTTTCGCGAGCTGAGTTCTCGCCGCCAGAGGTAACCGCCCAGGCGTAACGTCTGCCTTGCTAGGGTCGAAACTACGCTCGGGACTCTAACGGTGCGGACGTCCGTGGAACCTCGGTTCATCGGGCCTGTGCCGGGTGAACCACGAGCGGTCCCGTACATAGCGCCAGTATCCAGTGAGGTGAAATTGAGCACCAACCCCTTCGATGACGAAGACGGCCGCTTCTTCGTCCTGGTCAACGACGAAGAGCAGCACTCCCTGTGGCCCGCCTTCGCGGAGGTCCCGGCCGGATGGCGTGTTGTGTTCGGTGAGGACAGCCGGGCCGCCTGTGTCGAGTACGTCGAGAAGAACTGGACGGATATGCGTCCGAAGAGCCTGCGTGACGCGATGGCCGCCGACGATGCGGCCCGCCAGGGCGCCCAGTCCTGATCCGCGGTATCTGATACTGCGCCGGGACATTTGATCGATCGCCGTCTGCGTGACACCGTAATGCCGGTGTCACGCAGTCGGCGTGCCCGGTTATGATGGCAACCGCTTTCGAGCGGACCCCGCCTCCTTAGCTCAGTGGTAGAGCACTCGCCTTGTAAGCGAAAGGTCGTCAGTTCAATCCTGACAGGGGGCTCAAACCATCCCTGACCTGCTGGAACGGCAGGTCAGGGATTTTGTTTAGGCGGAGCACAGTGCTCGAACACCACTAAACTGTTAGTTTGGTAGGTATGACCGTCGCCCGGAACAGGCAGTCGCGGAACCTCGACGCGGGCCCGTTCGCGCCGGAGATCCGGTCGTTCAGACTCCACCTCAACGCCGAAGGCAAGTCTCAGAAGACCGTCAACACGTACGTCGAGGCAGTGCAGTGGTTCGCCGGCCAGCACCTGTGCGGTGAGGCCGATCACACAGACTGGGCCCAAGTGGCCGCAGACGACGTCAAGGCTTGGATGGTCTGGCTGCTCGACCGCTACTCGGACAGCTACGCGAACAACCAGTATCGGGCCCTACAGCAGTTCTTCAAGTGGTACGCGGACGAAGAAGAGCTACCGAACCCGATGGCGAAGATGAAGCCGCCGAAGATCAAGGAGACGGTCGTCCCCGTCTTCACCGAGAACGAGCTGTCGGCCCTGTCGCGCACGTGCAACGGCAAAACATTCGTCGACCGGCGAGACCAAGCGATCATCGAGCTGTTCAAGGCAACCGGCATCCGGCTGTTCGAGATGGCCGGCATCAACTATGTGCCGGACGCGCCCGACCGAAGCGATATCGACCTCGATCGCCGCGAGCTGGTGGTCCGCGGGAAGGGCGGCAAGGAACGTCGCTGTAAGTTCGGCTTCGAGGCTGCACGGGCGATCGACCGGTACGTGCGTCTCCGGTCGAAACACACCCACGCCGAGAGCCCCAAACTCTGGCTTGGCATCAACAACCGGCCGCCGATGACGGCCAACGGCATCTACCAGATGATCGTCCGCCGCGGCGAGGACTGCGGAGTAGCCGTCAACCCGCACAAGTTCAGGCACCACTTCTCGCACACCTGGCTCGACAACGGCGGCGGTGAAGGCGACCTTATGGAACTCAACGGCTGGACATCACCGCAGATGCTGGCCAGGTACGGCGCCAGCGCGCGTAATGCGCGTGCACGGCGCACCTACGACCGCATTATGTCGGCTGACCGCGCTGTTCCTCGTGACGGGTCCTGAGTCCTCTCATCTGACTGATGAGGGTGAACCGCCGATCCTCAGCACGAATCGAATGAGCAGTCATCGCACAGCAGTGTGGATACGCCGTCCTGCGAGATGCGAATATCTGGCAAGCCAGCCATGCGTCGGAGCTCGTCGTCCCAGCTGACCGTCTCGATCCGTCCGCAGCTTGCGCAACGCCACTGTTGACCGAGCTTGAAGGTGCCGTCGTCGCTTCGCATGGTCGACTAATACCCGATTCGATCGCAAGTTGTCGGATTCGGACACTGCCGAACGGCGTCGTGGCTCGATTCGTCGACGCGTGTAGCCGTCGCTGCATCTCTTTCGAGTATCGCTGACATCGAGCCGGCACCCAAAGTCGTTGTGTACCTTTTGATCATGCTCGAGCAGCTGGTGCCAATGATCGGCGTTGTCCTGGGGTCGCTGGCGACGTATGCAGGTGCAACTATGGCCGAGCGAGCGAGGTTCAAAAGGCTGCTCTCTACCCGATGGGACGAGAATAAACTTGACGCGTACGCCGAGTTTGCGTCGTGTGTGAAGGATATGTTGCGTGCAGCTCAGCGGCATTCACAAGCTCGTGAGGAGCAGTGGGCGGAGCTGCCGCTGGTGCGCTCGGAGCTGGAGGCTGCGGACAATCGCCGCTCGACGGTGTTCGAACGGGTGGTGCTATTAGGAGATCCGGCGGTCAAGGAGGCTGCTGCTGCAGCGAATCAGGTTGTACTTGAGTCGAAACGAATGTCTGTGGAGGGAACGTCGACACCTGGGCAGCACGACCTGGGAGGCGGGCAAGTCGTCGACGCGCTGAATCTGTTGCATGAGGCGGCCCGTGAGGACTTGGGGATTCGACGGCCGGCCAGACACGGGATCGCGATCCGGCCTACGCAGTAGGTTGCCGCCGAACTTGTCGTTGTGATCGAAGTCGGGAGGTGCTCAGGTGGACCGGACCCAGCGTGCGAGCTGGGCACCATCGGCATCGAAGACGATGTGCTGACAGGTCATAGCCGTCGCCGTGCCTTGCGGCGAATACGTCATTCTGGCGGAAGTGCCACCGAGGACGGTTGGGGCCGTGGTGATACACAGCTCGTTCAGGTAGTGATCCGCAACCAGTTGTCCGGTTAGCAATGCACCGCCTTCGCATACGATCTCTCGCAGGCCACGTTCGGCAAGGGTATGGATGATGGCCGCGGCTTCGATTGCGCCCGAGCCGAGTTCAATCACCTCGGCGCCCGCCGCCGCGAGATCGGCCTTTGCTTCGGCGGGCGCGGTGGTAGTCGTGAGGATGATGGGCGGTACCTCCGTATTTGTCAGAAGCCGAGAACGCGGGTCGATGTTCGCGCTACCGCTGACCACTGCAATCGGAGGTACGGGAGGTCGGCCACGGGCGATCCGCCATTGCCGCCGTTCGTCGGTCGTTCTGATGCCGATGTAGTCCTCGGCGCGTATCGTGTTGGCGCCAACGAGGACTACGTCGGAGAGATCGCGGAGCAGCTTCAGGACGTACTGATCGAGCGGAGAGGTCAGCCCACCGGACGATCCGTTGGTCGCGATCGCGCCGTCCACGCTCACTACGAAGTTGGCTCGGACCCAGGGGCCTGAGGTTTCTGGGTGAGGTGCGTACAGCTCAAGCAGCTCGTCATTAGTTAGGTCCGACGCCTTGACGAGCTTTGGTCCCTCGGTCACCTCAGTTTCGCCTGCACTTCCATGCCGCGCCCCAAGTTCTGCACCGTGTACTCGCGTCCACCCACTTCGATAACGGCCACCTTGTAGCTGGAATCCTCGCAGA
The DNA here is from genome assembly GCF_001613425.1 of Nocardia vulneris. Taxonomy (GTDB): domain Bacteria; phylum Actinomycetota; class Actinomycetes; order Mycobacteriales; family Mycobacteriaceae; genus Nocardia; species Nocardia vulneris. Next base: position 130,249 of record NZ_BDCI01000023.1, read on the forward strand.
GTTCGCGAACAGTGATTCCGTCGATGCCGCGCTCATGCGCCGCATCAAGCCACGCTTGAAGTGCGATTCGGTGCCAGTTGTCGCGTGCTTCTGCCCACGATCGACTGTCCGTTCGAAGTGTGTAGTCGGCGACGAATTCCGTCACGAGGTCCATGCTGAGAGCTCCTGTCCGGGGTTGTCAGTGTCGCTAAGAATCGCCAAGAAGAGCCGGGTTGCGACGGCTTCAAACGGCTCGGTCATTGGGTCGGTGTAGGTGCGCGCACCAGGCAAGGACGCTGCGTACCTACGTGCTGCATCCGACAGGGAACCCATGATTCCGGCTGACCGCTGAATAGCCGACTTCTTGGCCCACGCGAGCGCGCCGGCGCCGGTGGGCAGCAATGTTTCGCAGGCCATCCGAAGGCACAATTTGTCTACCGGCTCTCCGTCGTGGTCTCCGAAAAGCGCTGAAGGTCCGAGGGTTTCAGCGACGGTCCAAAATCGGACAGTCTGGAAGACATGGACGAGCTGGTCCGCGTAACGGCCCAGGACTCGCGGATAGAAGTCGGGGACGAGACGCTGATATACGAAGTTGTTCGCCGACTCAGCACGCACTATCTGATCAAGTTCGACAGCGGCTTCGGCAGAGTTCACGGGGTGATGGAGCTCGCGTCCGCCAGCGATGATCGCGTCCGCTCCACTTCCAGTGAGGATCGGCCCGACTGTGTCGATTCGATTCAGGGTCGGAAGCATCGAAAGCAGCGGAATCGCGTAGGAGACCTCCCACAGCTCAGGGAGCCCAAGGCGGCGAACGGCGTCCTGCGCGAGGCTGACTGTCGCGTGCTGGTCGAGTTCCACCACGTCGTGGCGGAGACCGAGTGCGGTGGCGGCAGCCGTGGCATTCGTTCTGTCGGTGCCGCCTTCGGCGATTACCGTAATCGCCCGCGGTCGGGCGCCAATGCTCACGGCCGCCGCCGCTACCAGGATGGAGTCCACGCCACCGGAGAGAAGTACGACGGGTTCACCTGGCTGAGCCCGAAAGATTGCGTCAAGACGAGAGCAAGTCTCCTCAGCGATAAGCTCGGCCGCCTTTGCGGGATCCGCCAACTGCCGGAGTCCAGGATTCGTAGCGGCAATGTCTTGCAGGTCTGCAACATACTGCAGGGATTCGCCCGTCTGCTCGGCGAAGTCGGATGCCGTCATACTTGCGCTCCCTCGGGATCGAGCGGTACGTGGTGAGTCGCCGTGATGACCATGCGATCGGCACGGATGGCGATGTCCGCAGTTTCGACGGGGGTTTCGCCCGCCCAGTGTGTCCGTGTGACGAAGAGGATTGGTGTACCCGAGCCAAGATGCAAGATCTCACTCTCCTTGGCCGTGGGCATCCTAGCTCGGGTTTCTTCCTCGACTCGATCGACGTAAAGCCCGATGGAATCGAACCGTGCGATCACGCCGGGATTGCCTCTTGTGCCGTCTACCGGCTCTTCAATCGGTGTGCCTGCTGTAAGGGCTAGGGGCTCATATTGGGTGCCGACCTGGACCGGAACCCCGTCAACGACCCATACGTACTCGGCCACTGTGACGGGGGCGCCGGGTTCAATGTGCAGGCGCGCAGCAATCGAATCCGACGCAGCTTCGCGCCAGCGCTTGTCGATGACCTTGTCGTGCCAGCCACCGAGAATGGCCTCTTCCATGTTCGGAGCTAGCCCGGTGGGGTTCCGTTGGTATCGAGCTGCGCCCCGCCGGAAGAGTTCGGGTCTCGTACGCACAAACGAGCCCGTGCCACGCCGGGTCTCGATTAACCCCTCGTCGCGGAGCTCGTCTACTGCTTTGACAGCGGTGGCCAGCGCGACGCCGAAAAGCTCGGCGAGCTCCCGCGCCGACGGGATTCGTTGTCCCGTTGCGTACTTACCGTTGGCGATCTCCTCGCGCAGCGTGGCGGCTACCTGCCGATAGGGCCTGACTCCGGACGCCTCATTGATGGTCAATCGATCTTCTCCTCTCGAATCTCTAGCCTAAGCCAGCGAACCATTGTTATAGTATGCTAGAACACTGAAACTAGGAGGTGAAACCGGCCACGTGTCCGGGTTGATCTAGCCCACGAACGCAAAACTCCCCCGGCAGTTCCAGCTGCCGGGGGAGCAGTACTCACCAAAGCGGTTCCAGCCGCTTCAGCAATCTTTCGACTTCAGAGATCGGAGCCCTGAAGCATGCCCAGTGTAAATCCCGCACGTCCTGACGCGTCGGGCAGCAAACAGTGTGTAAGCAGAGCCTGCGCCTCGTCCGGCGCGACCCTAGATGTCTCTTTTCCGCCGGATCTGGTCAAACTCCAGGAAGCGGCCCGAGTTGGTGACGTCCATCCGGCAACGGTTCGCCGCTGGATCGCGCGCAGCATGCTCACGGCGTACCGGCGCCGTCCTTCAGGCCCGCTGTATGTCAGTGCGGCCGAGGTTGCCAACCTAGTTCGGCCTGTTGAGGCGGGCGGTGCGGCATGAGCACCCCGGTTGAGCGGACATTGCAGGCCAAGATCGCGGCGCACGAGTCGTGGGCGTGCACAGCTGACCGTGCGGCACGAACGGCGAAGGCTCGTAGCGCGGTGCTGAGCAAGTTCGAGCGAGCTGTCGATCCGGACGGACTCTTGAGCCCCGAGGAGCGCGCCTACCGCGTCGAACAGGCAAAGAAGGCGCACTACACGCGCATGGCGCTCAAGTCTGCGCAGAACCGTCGTCGCCGCTGCGAAGGCCGGCGCAAGGGCGGTGAACAGTGATGCGCGCCCGGACGTTCGGCCTGGCTGTGGCCGCAGTAGCGATCGGCTCCCTGATCCTGACGAATCCGGCGGTTGTCGGGTTCACGTTGATGGTGCTCGGCGCGGTTGCGTTGTGGCGGTCGAGTCGTCGGTGGGGGGTTCGGCGATGAACGCGAACGAGCCTGTCCATGATCCGGTAGTTCTGCTGGAAGAGCTGGACGCAATCATCGGTGAGCAGCAGCGGTTGCGCGAGCGGATCCAGGTGTTGCAGGCGCAATACCAGGCGTTGGAGCCGTACGCCGACCGGTTCGATCGTTATCCGGCGCCGGCCGGTGAACGGTCTCAGTTCGGGGAAGTGAACATCGAGTCGGCAGTCGCTCGATTGGGATATGCGATCGAGGACACCGCTGGAAGTTGTTGGCTGGCGTCGGCGCGCGAAAGCGCGGCCTGTATCCGGGAGTACCCGCAGCAGGCGCAGCCCGTCGTGCGGGAAGCGGTCGTTGAGTCGGTCGACGGCCCGGGTTCGAGTGGTTTTCGCCGGAGTGGTGATAGTGCCCGGAGTCGTAGCGGCGCACTGGTTCCGGTGTCGTCGGAGTTCGCTCGTGCTCGTACGCGTGAGCTGGCTGATCGGCCGGGGGTTGATCGGGGGCGGTCGCGGTGAACGGCGATTGGCGTGATGCCTCGCCGCAGCAGGTGCACACCGTCTATGTCGACCGGGGTCGGGCTCATACGCCGTTGCATTCGATGGCGGGCCCGGAGTTCACCGGTGCGGGTGCGGTGTATGCCCCGCTCGGTCTGCTGCCGCCGGCGTTGCGGTTGGCCGCGTTCGCGGTGCTGTTGTTGGTCGCGATGGGCGCGTGCACGGCGGCGTGGGTGGACTACAAGCAGTACACGCCCTCGCCGAACGTCTGCCGATCCGTGAATGCGGGTGTGCCGCAGGAGAAGCCGGGTTCGTGTGTTCCGGCCTCGCAGCTGCCGGGGGTGACGCGATGACCGCGCCGGCCGATGATGCGGGCCGGTTGTGGGCGGACTATCAGCGGGTCGCCGAGATCCGGGATCTGTTCGATGACATCGACGCGGCGGCGTGGGCGTCGATTGAGCGCAAGAACTTCGCTGATTCGACCGGTGAGATCGCCAAGCTCGCCCAGATCAAGTCCGCCCGGGCTGCGGTCGGCGGTGAGGTGAAAGAGGTCTTCGACCGCTATATCGACATCGCGGCGCGCACGGCGCCTGTCGATGAGATCACTGCGGCGGTCGAGGAGGTTTCGCGGCGGCGTTCGCGGGGGATCGGGCGGTCGCGATGAGCGGGTTCCTCGATCCGGACGGCGCCCGGCACGGGTTGCCGACGTGGCCGTGGGGTTTGGCCCCGCAGCATTTGCGCACGCGTCGTCAGCTGGCCGCGGATGGCCGGCGGCCGGGTGGTGAGTCCGAGGGCCAGGTGCTGCGTGCACGCGGCGGGTCGCGGGGGCCGCTGAAGGCGTACCTGTATGACGCGGATTCGGCTGTGCCGAAACGGGTTCCGAGCGATGCGCAGTTGGAGGCGTTGCGGCTGGCCCGGTGGACGCGGTCGGTGGATGCGTGTGAGCGGCGCGGGATCGACGCCTCCGATATGCGCGAGGTCATCGAGCAAGCCCGGGCCGATATCGCCGCCCAGCGTGCCGCCCGCCCCACCCCGCGTAGTGGAAGGGAGCGAAGCCGATGAACCACAACAACACCCGGGCCGTGGCGCGGCCGAACCGGTACGCCGGGCTGGAGTTGGAGTACGCGGACCAGATCATCACCGGTCTGCGCGCGAGGGGGATGGGTTATCAGGAGATCGCCCGCACCCTCAACATCCGGGCACGACGGGTCGAGGCAACCCTGGGCGAGATCCGGGCGTTGGCGGGCCGTCAGGTGAGTCAGCACGAGATCGCCCGCCGGGTCGGGTTGCCGCGCACGAGCGTGCAGGACCTGTTGCGGGACAAGAAATCGTCTCGGCCGACACCACGCAAAACGCAGGCGAAAGCGGCGATCTCGGACATGCACGGGATGCAGCTCGACGTGCTGGGCTGGTTCCTCGGGATGGAACGCAACCACGTCTACAGCCTGGCCAAGCAGCTGCACGACGAAGGCTCCATTCACGACCTCGAAGAGGTCCAGGCCGGAGAGAAATGGGTGGTTCCCACCCGGATCACCGCGGCCCGCTACCTGGGCTGGCGTCCTGCCGACTGGCGCCCGCCGCTGGGGCTGGCCGAGCACTACCGGGCCGTGGCGCAAGCGCGGGTGATGTTGGTCGGCGCCGACCGCGCGTTGTGGGTGCCCGAGCGGGTGCTGCGGCACCGCATCGGCAAGACCGCCGGCACCAACGGCCGATCGAAATCGGCTGAGCCGCAGATCTCTTCGGGCCGGACTCCGATCCTAGGTCACCCGCACGTGCACGACGGCCGGTTCCTCGGGGTGGTGGAAGGCACCTACGGCTGGTGGGCCCTGGAGGTCGAGTTGTCGAAGAAGGACCCCGAGCACATGGACATCGCCTTGAAGGGCGCGATCCGGGCCGCCCGCGATGCGACCGAGGAGTCGATGGTCGGGGTGCTGTATCTGTGCCGGACCGCGGCGGTGATCGACAACGTCAACGCCGCCTACGACCGGCTGCCCGCCAGCGAATTCGGCGACGGGCTGGACCTGGATCTGCTGGTCCGCGATTTCGACGAGCGGTGGCGCAAGTTCCTCACCGACTACGGCGCGCGCCGCGAAGCCGCCAAAGCCGCGAGCTCGAATCGCCGCCGCCGCACCATCATCCACCTCACTTCTCGGGAAGCGTCATGAGCAACCAGAACTGCGTCAACATTCTCACTCCCACCGACTGCGATCCCCTCGGAACCGCAGCCCCACCACCACCCGCACCGCCGAGTCCGGTGGAGCAGGCGCCGCCCATCGAGGTGCACCCGGTCAAACCCCCGATCAAGCAACTCGACGGAATCGACCTCCCGGACTTCAGTGTTGCCGTCGACCACGCCGGGACCGGCGCGGCCGCCGGGCTGGTGCTCATGGTGATGCTGCTGCTGATCGTCGCGGTCGCGACGTATTGGCCGTTGACCGTGCACCGGCTGCGGAACTTCGCCATCGCGGCGTTGCTGCTGCCGGCCTCGTCGGCGGTGGCGGGTGGCTCCTGGTCGACCCCGTTGTCGCTGTTGTGGTCCGGTGCCGAACGCGTCGCTGACGGGGATTGGTCCGGGGTGCGGATGATGCTCGCGCTCGGTGTGCCGTTCGCGGCGTTGACCGCAACGTATGTGCAGGCGCGGTTCGTGCACAAGGTTGCCACGGTCGGGTTGAAGAACCTCGGCCGCACCGAACGCGTCAGCGAAGCCATGCTGGCGCGCCAGTTCGCCCGCGCCGCCAAGACCGCCCAGAACGGCGCCCCCTACACCACCAGCGAGGGGATCGTGCTCGGCCCGCTGGCCAAGACCACCACGTCGAAGACACCAGGGTTGTGGCGGAGCCTGACCGCACGCCATGAGCAGTGGATGGTGATCCCGCACCGTGCCGCGCGCCGGCATGTGGCGTGGGTCGGGTCGACCGGTTCGGGCAAGACCGAGGGGATCAAACGCTATTTCGCCGGGCTGCTCACCTACGAATGGACTGCGTGGCAGCGCTGGAAAGACGTACCCGCCATGCGGCACAAGTACCGGCGTCCGCTGTCGGTGATCATCTCGTGCAAGGGCGGGCTCGATGATGTCGAGCTTGGTCGTGAGATCCGCGATATCGCAGCACGGTTGGGGATCGAACCGGACCGGATCGCGATCGTGGTCCCGGGCGGAGACCGGCTCGAGATGTGGGAGGGCACCCCGGCGCGGGATCTGCGTGCCGCGGTGGGGGATCTGCTCAGCGCCGGGGAAGCCACCACCAGTGAGGGCCAGCATTTCGACGAGATGCGCCGTCGCATCGTGTCGCTGGTGTGCATGGCGCCGATCGGGCCGCCGCGCTCGTTCGCCGAATTCGTGGCCCGCCTGCACACCGACGTGCTCCTCGACGCCTGGGGCGGGGACCCGAACGTCAAACGAATGCTCGCTGCGATGCAGGAGGAGAAGGTCCCTCAGCTCGACGACGCACTGATCAAAGCATCCAACTTGTTCGAGTTGCTTCAGGACCAGTCCGGCCAGACCGTGTTCGACGGCGGTAAAGATCTCGACGACCTCGACGTGCTGTATGTGACCGTCCCGGGTTTGGACAAGGACGCCGCCCGCGCCCAGGTCGCCGCGATTCTGCGGATGGCGATGCAGCGTGCCGGGCGCACCGCGAAGGATCAGCGGCGGTCGGTGTCGCTGATCATCGACGAACTCTCCGCCCTGACCACGGCCAAGGGTGCGATCGGGCTCACCGATGTGTGTGAGCGGGGCCGCTCCCAAGGCGTCGCGTTGCTGGTGACCGCCCAGTCCCAGGAAGGACTCGCGCCGGATGAGTGGAGCCTGAACCGGCTGCTCAAATCCTGTGCGGGCGGGGTGATCCTGGGCTACAGCGAGAACGCCGGCGACCTGTGCAAGCACGTGGGTTCGGTGCGGTCGATGCTCCCGTCGCGGCATCTGATCAAGGGCCAGCGCCACGGCGACGAAGGCCAGGTCTCGGTCGGGGAGAAATGGCTCGTCGACCCCGACGTACTGCGCCAGCTCGATACCGGCGAATTCGTCTACGCCCGCGCCCGCCGCGCCGACTGGACCCACGCCGTGCAGGTCAACAAACCCGAACTGACCCCGCTGCCCGGTACCGGCACCGCCGGTGAACCCGCGGGCACACCACGCGTCCCCGGCGACACCGCCGTCGCCTGAACAACTATCCGAAATCTGTTGGAAGGCAACCACATGCGTAACATTCCCGAACCCCACCGCCACAATGACGACGACCCCGACGAGGGCCACACACCGGCCCGTCCGGGTGAGCCGAGCGAACCGACACCCATCCGCGACATCCTCGCCGCGGAGTTCGCCGAGTACCTCGCGCGCGCCAGCGCCAGCACCGACGAACCCATCGATCTCGACGATCCGGCACCCACCGCGGCCCCGGACCCGGGGCCGGTACGGCCCAACCTGCGCCTGGTCACCACCAAACCCGACCCGGCCGACGACTGGGATGAGCCGTTGACCGTCGCCGATGCCGTGGACGCGGCGCGCACCACACGGCGACGGGTCGTGCGCACCGCTGCCGGCGGTACCGCCTTTGTGGTCGCTGCCGGGGTGGTCGCGGGCTGGGGCGAACCCCTGATCGTGACCGGTCCGCTAGCCGTCTACGGGGCGGGTTGGCTGGGTTACCTGTGGTGGAACGCCGCCTTGCGTCCCACTCTCGGCCAGGTCTTCGCCGCCGGATTCGGCGGTATGCGCACCGCGTTCACCGTCGTGCTCTCCACCCTCGCCGCCCTCGCGCACGGCCTGATCGAGCGCGTCAGCTCGGCGCGGTCCCGTCACGAAACCACCCGGACCTCACCCGTCACGCCGTCGGCGTGAAACCAGAAAGGAACCAACCCTGATGAACCCCACCATTATTAGCCCCGTCGCGATCGGAATCACTGCCGGGATAGGCGCATTCGCTGCTCTGTTCATGTGGGTCGAATACGACCCGTACGACTGCCTCGCTCAGCGGCTGGCCGTGTACAAGCTCACCGCCGCCGAACGCGCTGAGCTGGCCAAACTGACCGAGCAGCGCCGCCTCGACAGTGACCGCCACCGTCTTGTGGTCGAACGAGACCAGCAGGAGCGCGCCGAGGCCGCCGCCAGACTCGCCGCGGGCTTCAACCCCGACTTGCTGAACCTCGACGACCCGGTCGGCGACCCGCGCGAGCTGGACTTGACGCAGTTGGTCGCCGAGATCGAGCACGCCGAACACACCTACCGCCACGCCGATCACCACCTGGTGTATCCGCACCGGGAAGCGCTGTATCGGGAGTTCCAGCGCCGGCGCGAGTTCGACGAACTCATGAAACTGTCCCGAGCTGACCGGATCCGCCTGGATCTGGCCTCCCAGCGCGTGAACGCCGCCCGCCACGCGCCGTTCGTCACCGACCCGGCGACCACGACCGGGGGAGCCGATCTCGCCGCGGACTACTCCGGGCCCGCCGCGCTTGGCTACGACCCTGAACCCCCGTTCTGAGGACCCCGTCATGGCGAACAACCACCACGAACCCACTCTGCCGATCCCGTCGAAGCTTTCGCGCGAGATCACCGCCGTCATCGACGAGATCACGAAGTTGGGGGACAAGCTGATCGTTCTCGACCGCCGATTCCGGGCGCTGCAAGCCCGCCCCAGCGTCGTGGCCGTGGACGACCTCGGCCCCGCCATCACGGCCGGCGAAGCGACATCGAGTGTGCGCGGCTGGCTCGGCTGCGCCGAACTCGCCCTGCTGTGCGCGGCCGGGGAGCTGGGTGAAGCCCACGCTCACGCGAGCCGGTTGAAGCTCACCGACTCCGCGGCAGAACACACCCTGTCCGCCATGCGAGGCCCGAAATCCGTTACCCCAGAAAGGAACACAGCCAATGTCTGACCGTAGCCCTGAAGACGAACTGTTCGCTGAGGCGATCAAGTTCGGTCGCTCGTTTCAGCAGATGCTGCGCCTGTACGCCCAGGCCGGGAACTGGCTGGACAAGCGCCGCATCCGCAAACAGATCAGCCTGGCGTTGCGCGAGCAGCGCCGCACCGAGGAAACGAAGCGTAGCCATCAGCTGGATTGGACCCAGCAGATGGTCGACCGCTACCGCGTGCACGCCCAGACCGTCGCGCAGCGCGCGACCGACCCGACCGTCGATCACCAGCGCCGCTACCAGGATTCGAGGATCCTGGCCGAACACGGCGACTTCCTGCGCTCGAAGATCATCGCCAACCCGCGCCTGACCCCGACCGAGCAAGGTATCGCCCTGGACGGCCTGGATGCGGTCACGACGTTCCCGCACCTGCGCACGGGCCGGTTGTTCGACCGCGCCCACAAGGTGAAAGGCATTGACGCCCTTCACTACCGGGCGCAAGTCCACCGGACGAAGACCAGCCTCGACACCGCCGACCGGCAGACCGGCCACAACCACGATCAGGTCCGTGATCGGGCGGGCGCACAGCGACCGGAGCGGTATGCGGTGCAGATGACGTGGTCGGATCCGCGGGGGTGGGTGTGGAGTGAGTTCGGCTCGGCCAGGACCGTAGACGGGGCCGCGGAGTGGGTCGGCGACACTGTCGCACGCTCGGACTGGATGTCGGACACCACGGTCGAGCTGACTATCAGCGACACCGCCGACGAGGCGGCGCGGTACCGCGATTACGGGGAGCCCCGCGAGGTCGCGGAGAACCTGCTCGACTACACCGGCGCCCGGGACCGGGCGGCCCGCCGTGACGCGGCAGCACAGGCCGCGGAGGGTCGCCGGTGGACCAGTGTCGTGCGCTATCACGCGCCGGGTGACCTGGCCGCCGATCAGGTCTCGGTGCGACGCGGGTTCCACGACGAGCGCGGAGACGCGGCGCGGTGGGTGCACGACACCGTTAAGTCCGCGGAGATCGAGCCGCGCACCCGGGTGTCGGCGACGCTGTGGGACAAGGATGCGGTTCAGCCCGCGCATGTCGCGGCGGGCAGCCCCAGCGACGTCCTGGAAGAGGTCCGGCAGCGCTGGCACCGCTACACCGCGCAACTGAGCTACTTCCCCGAAGGCGCGGACCGGCCGGTACACGAAAGCCGCGGTCATGTCAGCGAGGCCGAATGCGCGGACTGGACCCGCCGTCAACTCGACGCGATCCGGTCGGAGCCGGGCACTGACGTGGAGATCGGCATCTACGACGGCGACCGCAGCGACCACGACCCGGTGTTCCGTGCCCAAGGCCCGAAAGGCATGGTGGCCGACGAGATCGACGCACTGCGCGACCAGCACCAGCGCCGAAGCACTCCGGAGCGGGCACGCTCCACCGAGCCGCCCGACGCCGGCGTCGACGATTCCCGGCTCGCCGAGGTCGAACGGCAGCTCACCGCCATGGCCGCCGACCGCGACCGGCTCAGCTCCCGCGTCGAGACCCTGCAGCGCGGCCTGGACGCGGTCACCGCCGACCGCGACGAGATCCGCCGCACGCTCAGCAACGCCGAATCGCAGATCGAGTCACTGAAGAACCGCAACCAGCGTCTGGCCGCCGAAATCGGTCAACTGCGCGACCGGCCGAACGTGGATGCTGTTGCCGCGGAACGGGACCGGTACCGGCGTGAACGCGACGAAGCCGTCGCCAAACTTGCCCAGCGCACCCCAGCCCAGGAGCGTTACGGCAGTAAAGCGCGCGTCGCGTTCGACAAGCTCGGCAACACCGAACGCTGGACCCCTGAACCCGCCACCACCCGCGATGGGACCGCGGCGAGCGGTGAGACGGCCGGTGAGAGTGCCGCGGCGGACCCGGATGCGGCGGCGCGGGAGAAGTACGGGTGGGCGGTCGCTGAGCAGATGTCGGCGGACTTCGTCAAGGCCCACGGCGATGTCTACGACGAGACCAAGATGCAGGAATTCGCTCGCGACTGGCTCAACACCCACGCCGAGAACACCCGCCAGCGGCTCGCGGGCGGGGGCAGTGGCCCGGAGCGTAACGGCCAGTCCCGCAACGGGATCGAACGGAGCCGTTGACATGGAGCACACACAGCCATCGTCGGAGCAGGGGCGCCGGTTTTGGAGTCGGACCCAGTTCGCGGTCGCGCTGGGCATGACCGCGGGGGTGTTCGATCGCGCCGTACGGGCGGGTGCTGTGCCTGCCGCCGACGCCGGGACACCGTCACGGCCGGCGCGCTGGTCGCACGAGACCGTCGCTGCGACGGCCGGGCGGGTTGAACAGATCCGCGCCGAGGTCGGCAGCCTCGACGATGTGGGTGCGGTCCGGGCCGCTCAAGCGCTCTCGGGCACCTTCGGCCGCGAGGTCGACCCGGACACGGTCGAAGAACTGGGCAGGTCCGGGGTGATCCCGGTCGTCGGCGAGTACAAGGGCCACGTCCTGTACTCGGGGTTGGCGCTGGAACGTTTCGACGACACCGCCGCGCTCGAAACGGCGCAGCGGAGGGGCCGGTTGTTCACCCTCGACCAGGCCGCCGCGCACCTTCGGGTTCGGCCAGCCGATCTGCGGCACGTCGTCGACGCGAAGCTGCTCGAACCGATCAAACACGGTCATTCGCGCTGGCAGCGGCGGCGCGACGCCCCGAATGTCGCCCTGTTTCGGGCGGCGGACCTGGACGTGATCGCCGAACACCCCGGCATCGACTGGGAGGCCGTGCGCGCCACCCCGGCCGGGCGTCCCTCACCACTGGCCCGGTTGAACCGCATGCCCGTTCAGAGAGGACGCTGACATGCACCGCGAGCACGAGGAAGCGATGCGCGAGGCGTTCGCCGAACTCGACGGCCTGACCCGCGCCGCCTACGCACCGACGGCGTCGGAGGCCGATATCAATCGGCTCTACACCGACGGCGCGGCGATCGATCAGGGCTGGACCTACGGCCCGCACCAGCAGCAGTGGGAGTTCCTGAAAGGTGTTCGGTCCCAATGGGAATGCGAGCCCGAGCAGGTTCGGTCCATGCTGCGGTACTGCCCCAGTGGCGGCTTGGATGGTGTGCAGCGTCGCAGTATCGAGCAGGCCCGCATCCTGACCGCCGGTTCACGCCCGGAAATCGAGCGGGGGAGGTGACCCGGTGGGCACCGCAGATCAGAACTCGACCGGCACGGCGTGCGGCCGGTGTGACCGGGTCAAGCCGCCGTTGCGGCGCGGGTTGTGCGGTGCCTGCTACCAGCGGACCCGCACGCGCGGGAAAGCCTACGGGCGCTGGGATCCGGACCGCACCGCCGCGGACCCGGTACGCGAGCACATCACTCGCCTGGAGAAGGCCGGCGTCAGTCACCGGCGCCTGGCCGAGCTGGCCGAGCTGCACCGCTCGACCTTGGGCGTTTTGCTGCACGGCCGCCGAGGATTGGAACCGCCGCAATGGATTTCGCACTCTGTCGCGGCGCGGGTCTTGGCGGTGCCGGTGCCGGAATCCGTGGTCGAGGTCGCTGCCCCCAACGGCCGGGTGCCGGTGGTCGGCGCGCAACGCCGGTTGCGGGCGCTGGTCGCCGATGGGTGGCCGCAAAAAGTGCTGGCGCAAGATCTCGGTCTGTTCCCCAGCAACTTGGGGCGGTTGACCCACGGCGAACGTCCGATCACCGCCCGATGGCACCGCGCCGTGTGTGAGCTGTTCGACCGCAAGCAACTCACTCCGGGGCCGTCGCAGCAAGCGCGCGACTACGCGCGGGCGAAGGGGTGGGCGCGGTCGTGGCAGTGGGACGAAGACACCATCGACGACCCCAAAGCCCGCCCGACTCCATCGCACTACCAGCGCAAGGTTGCGCCGCGCCCTGAACTCGGCTGGGCCGTGCACTCCAGCGCGGTGCCGACTTTCACAACCACCACCCGCGGCTACGACGCCGCCGATCTCGCGGTGCCCGTGCGGCGCCGCCGAATTGAAAGGACCCGTTGACATGGACCACACACCCACGAACCCCACACCGAGCGACGCCGAAATCAATTCGGCGGCAAACCAATTGCGTGACTTGATCGCGATCAAGACCTCGAAACTGGCCGACCAGCTCCTGCACAGTCCGGAATTCGGGACACCGGAGTGGGAGCAGGAGTGGAACCAGCGCGACACCCCGGAAGGTCAGCAGCGCCAGGCGAAGTGGCATCTGACCAAGATCCGGATCCAACGCGCCGCCGATATCGACCCGCTCGGCAACGTAATCAACGCCCGCGTGTTCGGCGCGGACTGGGACCAGATCGGCGCCGCCTACGGCATCGACGCCACCGACGCAGCCGACCGCTGGAACCGCGCCTGCTCCGGCTACGTCGAACGACTCGACGCGATCAGGTCGCAGGCGAACCCAGAACCAGCGCAACAGGATCCAGCTCCCTCCCTGGATCGGCCACGCAACCGGATCGAACGGAGCCGCTGACATGGACCACGAATACGAAGTAGCCATGCGCGTGGACTTCGCCCGGTGGCAGGCACTGCTCGACAGCCCGTTTCCGATCGAGACCGAGGCCGAACTCGAACAACGCATCCACGCCGACGAGATCGAACTGCGGTGGTCATACGGTCCGCACAGCGCGCACTGGCGCTACCTCGATGACGCCCACCAGGACTGGGCCGCTCGACCCGAGACCATGACCCGGTTCCTCGACGGCATCACCCAGGACCGTACCGCCGGCTACTTCGTCGGCGTCACCGATATCGAGTACCGCAGCCAATGCCAGGCCCGCGACCTCACCGAGGCCGAACGCGCTCGCAAGCGGGACCGGCCGCCGCGGCAGCGAGGGCGGTGAGGTCGATGACTCTGACAGCGACCAGCCTGTTCGCCGGTGGCGGTGGTGATGCCGAGGGGTTACGGCAGGCCGGCTACGACATTGTCGTTGCGGCGAACCATTGGCGGACCGCGGTGCGAACCCTTCGCGCCAACTACCCCGACACTGATTGCCGGATCGCGAATTTGTCGGAGACCGATTTCCGGACTTTCCCGCGCACCGACATCGCGTGGATCTCTCCGTCGTGTGTGTGGCATGCCCGTTCCGGTGGCCGTAAGCAGCCGCCGGTGCAGGTCGAGTTGCGGCGCGCCGATGAGGGATCGGTTGATCGGGCAACGGCTTTCGCGGTGATCGCCGCGAGTGAGGTGCACCGCTATGAGGCGGTCATCGTGGAGAACGTCCCCGAGTTCATGAACTGGGGCGGCGGCGTGATGTATCGCTGGTGGCTCGATGGCATGACCGTCCAGGGTTACAAGCATCAGATCGTGATCTTGGATTCCGCTGAGATCGGCCCGAACCCGGTGGCGCAGAACCGCAAACGCGTCTACATCGTGTTCACCCGTCACGGCGAGGTCGATCTGGCTCCCGGCCCGGTCGAGCGGACCCCGGCCACCGCGATCCTTGATCCGGATCCGGGCGAGCTGGTTACCCGTCGAATGTATGTGACACCGCAGTTCGAGGAGATCACCGACATCGATGTGCCGCACCTGGTCACCTACCGGCGCAACGCGCACGCCCGCCGCGCCGACCGCCACCAGCTCGCCACCGTCACCGCCGGTGGAAACCACCACGCCATAGCGACCCGCACCGCGGACGGGATCCGGCACCGGCTGCTGAACAACCGCGAACGTGCCCGCGCCCAGGGCTTCCCCGACGACTACGTCTTCCACGGCCGCAACGTGCCGGTCATCACGAACGGCAAACGCCGCTACATCGACGAAGTCCGCGTACAGATCGGCAACGCCGTCTCGGTCAACGTCGCCCGCTTCCTCGGCCAGCGTGTCGCCCAATCCCTCGGCGCCACCGAAGCATTGGGGGTCGCGGCATGAACCGCCCCGATCCACGCACACCCTCGGCAGGCCCGTCCTACCTGCTGATCACGACCGCGTTGAAACGCACCATGGGCGCCGGCCACGGTACCAACGACCCGACACGCTGGACGAACTACCTGTGCCCAGTGCATGAGGGCGACGGTCGCCCGCACACCCCGAGCCTGGGCGTGCGCTACGACCCGGACCAGGCCCGGACCATCGTGCGCTGCTGGGCGACCTGCGACGACGAGAAAGTCCTTGCACGGCTGCCGCATCCGACCGAGAACCGGTCGCTCGGTGTACGGGACATGTTCGACCGGCTCCCCGAACGCCGCCGCGACAACCAGGCCACCAGCCCCGGCAGTGGCGAGGGTCGGCGAGCAGCGGGAGTGGTGTCGCCGGTCGAGCAGGCGATCCTGGCCGCGCGGTTCCCGATCCTGTCCAAACCGGAGCTGGGTGTGCAGACCGGGCCGCCGGTGCGGATGGACACCTACCGGTATCGGTGGCCCGACGGGCACGTCGAAGGCGCGGTGATCCGGATACACATCCCGCACGAACACGGCGTCAAGAAGTCGTTCTATCAACGGCATTGGACCGGAACACAGTGGGAGGACGCGGGTTTCGCGCCTATCCCGTTCCAGCTGCCCGATATCCGGGAAGCCCTCGACACCGGTCGCGAGATCTATCTGTGTGAAGGGGAGAAGGACGTCCTGCGCGCGAACCGGGCCGGGCAGATCGCGACCTGCAATGTCGGCGGCGCGGGCTCCTGGACGCCCGAACACGCGCGTTGGCTGGCCGGCGCCGCCCGGGTGATCGTGGTCGCCGACCGCGACCGACCCGGCTACCGCCACGCCGCCAAGGTCGCCGACACCCTGACCGGTCGCGTCGGGGAGGTGCGGGTGATGCAGGCCCGCGGCGGCAAAGACCTCTCCGACCACCTCGACGCCGGACACGAACTCGGCGAACTCGACCCCGTCCCCTACCTCGACCGACCACAACCGCAGCAGCAGGACAGATTTCGTGGCCCGGCAGTGAGCCGGACGCGTACGCGAAGCCGCTGAACCCCGCCGACCACCACAACGCAAGGACCACTCGAATGACTGAATCGACAGGAGCCGACATCATGACAACCAACCACCCCGGCGCGCAGCCGGTCCGCGCTGAGGAGGGCGCGTCATCGTCATCTTCGCCGCGGCGGCCGATGCGTGCGTGGCCGGTGCTGTTGCTGGCGTTGCCGGCGTTCGTCGCGATCTGGTCCGGGTGGGTCGGGTTGGGTGAGCTGACCGGGTTCGGACCGGTCCGGCCGCTGCCGGGCATCGCGGACGGCTTCACGATCAATACCGCGATCACGTTGCCGATCGGGATGGAAACCTATGCCTCCTACGCACTGTATGTGTGGCTCGGTAACCGCATCAGCTCCGCCGGCACCCGCCGCTACGCGAAGTTCTCCGCGTTCGGCAGCCTCGCGTTGGGCGCGGTCGGCCAGGTCGCCTACCACCTCATGCAGTCCGCAGGCGTGCGGTCCGCGCCGTGGGCAGTGACCGTGCTCGTAGCCTGCCTGCCGGTCGCCGTGCTCGGCATGGGCGCCGCACTGGCACACATGATCCTGCGCGAACACCACCACCCAGCGGTGACCGGTACCGCCGAACATGCGGTGGTGCACGGTGGTGCACGGCCGTTGCCTGAGGCACAGGAGAAGGGTTCGACCGACAGCGTGCACGGTGCCGTCGCACCACCGCATGCACCGGGCACCGAGGGCGGTGCACCGGGTGGTGCGTCCGAGTCGCCGGATGCACCAGCGGCGAAAACCGGTGTGGTGCGCACGCACCGGCGTGTTCCACCCGCCCGCCGCCCGGCCCGGCACCGCTCTACCATCCGGACTCTGCGCCCGCGCAGTACTCGCACCGTGACAGGGATTGTGCCTGCTCACCACCCATCAACATCGGCACCCGAGGCAGCGGAAACCGCGGCGGAGCAGGCGACGCCGGCCGATCGGGACGCGTTGATCCGGGAACTCACCGCGCGGGGCATGTCCGCGCGACAGATCGGCCCGCTCGTCGGCGTGGCGCACACGACCGTTCTGCGAGTGCTGGGCCGCACCGAGAACGCACCAGCCGATGCACCACCCGCGCATTGCGCACCAGCCGACACCGGGTCGGCATCGGTGCCGGTGCACACGACACCGGTCCGGCACCCGGGGCTCCAGGTCATCCACGCCCCCGCGGGCGGACCGGTCGAGGTGATCGAGGCCGAACTGGTCGAGGACACCGAGCGTGCCGTTCCGCACGATCAGACCACCGGCACGGTTCGCAGGCACGCGTGATGAACGGAATCGAATGGATAGAGCGACCCACATTGACTTTGCATTGTGGTGTGGCCCGAACTGGAGGTGCAGGCGAAACTATGGCGCGGCTGATGTCTGTGGCGCTGACCGAGCAGCAGGTCCGTGACCGCACGAAAACTGTGACCCGCCGGATCGGCTGGAGCTACCTCCGTCCCGGCCAACGACTGACACTGTGCCGAAAAGTTATGGGCCGCAAGCATGGCGAGCCACTGATCCGGCTTGTCGACGTTGAAATTGTGGCCGTGCGTCGGGAACGTCTCGACACCATCACATCATCGGAAGTGGCTGCGGAAGGGTTCCCGAACATGACTCCCGCCGAGTTCGTAGCCTTCTTCTGCGCCGCGCACAAAGGCTGTCAACCAAGCAGCGACGTTACCCGCGTCGAATGGCGCTACATCGCGGACTCTGCCGACCAGGGGACACCGTCCGGATAGCCGAAGTGCTGTAACTCCTTTGCACCCGACAAGGCCCGCCAGGCACCCGCCCGGCGGGCCTTTTCGTGGTGTGCAAGAAGCGCTTTCGGACGGGACTTGGACGGGACAATGACGGGACTTGGACGGGACAATGACGGGAAAACCAAGTCCCGTCCAAGTCCCGTCAAGCAGACGCTCAAACTACGTTTGAGCTGGGTGTTTCGCGCCGTCCCCTTCCCCTGCCCGGCTGACACTCTCTCTGGCTTCGCTGTTCAGAGAGAGTGTCAGCCGGGCAGGGGAAGGGGACAACACAAAACACAAAGAACAAAAGATCAAAAGACAAGGGAGACAAGAGAAGGACCAAAAGAGGAAGAGAGACCACAAAGGGAGGGTTGGGAGCGGGGTTGGGTCAGGTGCGGACGTTACGTCGAGAGCTGCGCCACCTCCGGTGGCGTGTTCGCGGCCAAGGCGCGCTCAGTGCGGCAGGGCGCGTCAGGTGCGGAGGTGGCGGTTCAGGGCACGCGAGCAAGCGCGTGTGGGGGGCGAGAAGGGCGCGTCTCGGGTATCCGGGGTGGAAGAGAGGACCACAAGAAGAGGGGCGGATGCGGTCCGGAATAGCGGATGCGGTCCGGAATAGCGTGCTGATTCCTAGGTATCAATTCATCATCGAAGGAGCCAATGCCACTGTGGGAGAGGGTATTTCGGTAGAATGTAGTTAGTAATCAACTAACTGGGGAGGGTTCTATGAGTGTCGTTTCCGCGGCGATGGTCGCTGCGATCGATGAAGCATGGGCCGGTGTTCGCGCCCGGCATCCGGAGGTGCCCGACGTGATGGTCACCATCGCGGCCGGATCGGTCGGCCGGCGCGGTGTGCGCTTGGGGCAGTTCGGGCCCGACCGCTGGGTGCACGGCGATACGCGGTTGCCGGAGTTGTTCGTCGGCGGTGAAGGATTCGTCGACGGCCCGCGCGAAGTGCTGGCGACGCTGCTACACGAAGCGGCTCATGGCGTCGCGCTCACCCGCGGTGTCAAAGACACCAGCCGGGGCGGGGCCTACCACAACAGCAAATACCGCGAGATCGCTGTCGAACTCGGCCTGCACGTCGAACGCAGCAAGGGAGCGGGATGGTCGGACACCGCGATCACCGACGCTGCCGCAGACAACTACCGGGCGCAGATCGACCAGCTCGGTTCCCTGCTGGTCGCGCACCGCCGCTCTGAACACGACTACCTCGACGAACGCGTAGCTGCCGCCGACGAGGGCAACGGAGAAGGTGACACGGAATCGGAGGCGAGCGAACCGATCCCGCACAACGGCTACGCGCTCACGTGTTCGTGCGACCCGGTGCGCCGGATCAGGGCATCCCGCAAGGCATTCGACGTCGGTCCGATCTTGTGCGGGGTGTGCGCGGACCCATTCACGGTGACCACCGAAGACGATGATTCCTAGGAATCAATTCCGGTGCTTCCCAACGAAAGTCGGGAATTCGTGCCTTACGCGCCGATACTGCCGATACTGCCGAGGATACCAGGGGCAGGGGTGCGAATCCGTTCGCGCGCACCGAAACCGGCGTTTGTGTCATACCCGCTCGCTACCGTGATAGGTGGTCGACGTTCGCGTGGCTGCTTTCGGGGGTGAGTATGGCGGCCGAATCCGGGGAACCCGTGCTATGCGCTGGAGATGGACGCCGCGCTGGGCCGCTACGACGAGTACATCGACATCCGCGATCCGGCAGTGTTCGCGACGTGGCAGAAGACCCCCGGTCTGCGGTGCCTGGTGTGCCGGCATCCGGTGACGGTCTACCACTCGAGCGCGCAGAACCCGTTCGTACGGCACGGCAAAGGCTTCGGGGCCACCGGCGATCGCACCGTGAAGACCTCGGCACGGGAAACCTTCCTGCACTTCCGGCTCAAACACTGGGTCTGCGCACAGCTGCGGGCGCTGGGCTCCGAGGACGCCCGCGTGGAAACCCACCTCGAGGCCCGCACCCCGGACGTGTTCGGCCACCTGCACGGCCGCGGCTACGCCGTCGAGGTCCAATGGTCGCGGCTCGACCACGCCGTGGCGGAGGCACGGACGCGAGATCTGCTGGCTGAGGGTGCCGACGAAGTCCTGTGGCTGACTCGGCCCTGCACGTGGGCCGAAAAGCTGCCCGTGCTGGGCATCACCTCGTTCAACCCCGGCGGTGACGACTACGAAGCCCACACCGGATTCCTCACCTACCAACAGCACACCGGAGCCAGATCGAACGGGCCCGAGCGCGGCCAGAATCTCCGGCGGCGTCAACCACACGTCGGTGACCATTCGCGCCGACTGATGCCCATTCATCCCCGCGTGCGAGGCGCCGCCGATACGCCCACTGCCGACACGCATTCGAACAGAACTGGCGCGGCCGACCAATCTCCGGCGACTCGATACCACCCCCGCGTACCCCCACCACGCTCCACGAATCCCTTATTCCGTAACGCTTCAAGCACGCCCTGACAACACCGACAGCAACGGGTCAGGAATCGGTCAAATTCCTCGTTGCGGGCGTGACACCAACCTCGCAACGCAGCACAGCTGTCTTATTTCGTGAGGGTGATGTGGCCGTACCCGCCTGGCATTGCTCGTACGCCGCGTTCAAATAAAGGCCTCCATGGTCGGCAATTCCTGGTGTCCGGCCACCCGGCTGTCGTAGAGTGGGCGCCATGCGACTGAAGGAGCTGCAAGCGGCTGAATTCAAGCGATTTTCCCACCTCACGGTAACCGATATACCGGAAACGGCTCGACTGATTGTTTTGGCAGGGCCTAACGGTGTGGGCAAATCGTCGTTCTTCGATGCGCTACGTACTTGGCACTGGCAGCATGGCTCTGTGGGGTTCTCGTGGGATGAGACGTACTATGTGAAAGCGCAGGAGTTCGAGGATCTCGCGAATTCGGAGGTGCGAAATAAGGCGCAGAATGTGCAGCTGACAATGCATGACGAGTTTAGGTCAGGTATCGACGATGCTCGTAAGCGCGTATACGTTCGTTCTGCGTTCCGTAGTGAACCCGATTTCAATGTCTCTAGTTTCAGTCGCCCTCAATCTCCGCTTGAAACGGTGCGAGTTAATCGGCTTATAGATACAGATGCTTCTATATCTGAGAACTATCGACGTTTAATCATCAAAACAATTGATGGAGTGTTTGACGATGAAATATCTGACGCTACGACAAAGGCTGAGATTCGCTCGCGAATAATCGGCCGGGTCGCGGACTCCATGCTCCGGGTATTCCCTGACCTTGTTTTGACGGGTGTGGGCGATCCTATGGATCAGGGTTCCTTCTACTTCCAGAAGGGAAAGGCAAAGAAGTTTTTATACAAGAATGTGTCCGCTGGCGAGAAAGCCGTGTTCGATCTGCTGCTTGACATGATTATCAAACGCGAGTACTTCGATGATACTTTGTGGTGCATCGATGAGCCTGAGGTTCATCTCAATACGCGTATCCAAGGCAAACTGCTCGGTGAACTTCTAACTCAGCTGCCCGAAAGGTCGCAGCTTGTAATTGCTACTCACAGCATCGGATTTATGGCGAAGGCGCGTGAGCTCGAACAGGATCGGCCAGGCGAAGTGGTGTTCTTGGATTTTGATCGCCAGGACTTCGATCGGCCTGTGGTGCTGAGGCCCATTGTGCTAGACCGAGACTTTTGGGCTCGAACCCTTGACGTGGCACTCGGAGATCTTGCGCCATTGGTGGCCCCGGAGCAAATTGTGCTTTGCGAAGGGCGCCCCATCAAGCAGGGAGAGCTGAGCACGAAGGCGGAGTTTGATGCAAAGTGCTACCGCGCTATCTTTGGTAAGAGTTACCCGGACACCGACTTTATATCTGTTGGAAATTCGGATGATGTAAGTCGAGACAAGCTTGAGCTCGGCCGCTCTATTCAAGCGATCATTAGTGGCACAAAAGTAATTCGAGTTGTTGACCGGGATTATATGAACGACGCGGATGTAGAAGAGTACGAAACTCGCGGAGTCAACGTTCTGTCTCGCAGGAACGTCGAGTCGTACTTGCTGGACGACGAGATGATCACCGCGCTCTGTGTGCACGCAAATAGACCCGAGTTAGGGCCGCAGGCAGTTGCGATCAAGAATGAAGAGGTCTCGAAGAGTGTGCAGCGTGGCAATGATTCCGATGATCTTAAATCGCCTGCGGGCAGTATCTATATTAGACTCAAGAAGCTTTTGCAAATAGACCGTCCCGGACGGACGTGGGAATCATTTTGCACTCAAACGCTGGCGCCTTTGATGACAAAGGGCATGTCGGTGTACAAAGAGTTGGAAGACTCGATCTTTAAGAGTAGATCATGATGGTCTTTACCTGAAGATGGGCTGGCGCAGTACGGCGGGGTGAAATTTGCTGCGGCAAGGTCGCAAAGCCACCTCATCCGGCGCGACTTTGTGGCGCGTTCAAGGCCTCCAGAGGTAAAGCTTTGCTACGTGACACGGTGGTGAGACCGAGACCGTCGGCGCGCAATGCGGAACGGCCAAGTCTGCGCCCCGCCGGATCGGTGACGAGTGGCCTCAACCGTGTTCGGGGCATCTTCTCTGGCCCGGTCGGACTCAATAGCGGTTGTCCAATTCGAGAAGGCCGTTGAAGCCGTGTCGGTAGTCGGCGACGGCTTCAGCGAGGGCGTATAGCCGGGACGCGACCCTGTCGACCGGGTCGGCAGGCTGCCACTCGTCACCGGCCACGTGCAGGCCGTTGATGCTCGGCAATGCGAGCAGGGTGAGCGCCGTGGTGACTTCCTCCGCAGTAGGCGTTGGGTCGAGGTCGCGGCGGACGACGCGGAGTAGTTCGGCGGTGGTGAAGCTGCCGAGGTCGTCCCCATCATCGATGGCGGCCATGACGACGTAGAGGACGTCTCCGGGGCGCTGCTCGGGTGTCTTCATCGGATGCTCCCGCGGGTCAGTTCGGTTCGGTCAGTGAGCGTCGCGGGCACCACTGATAGGCCGGGACGGTGCCGTTCTTGTCGGAGGTCGGGATCGAGAACGAGCACAGTCCGAGCCAAGAGCCGTCAGAGCATTGGGCCCAGGCGTGGACGAAACCGGGCACTGTCCGTGTCAGGTCGAGGCCGGCGGCTTTGACCCGTAGGGAGGCGCCGCGACGTAGGTAGGTCTGGGTGACGATGGCAGTACCGAGTTCGATGAGGACCGGCCGCGCGGTGGGTCGACGAGCTTGCGCAGGGGCGAGGAGAACTCACCAGTCCATTCTTCGAACATAGATTCGAATCTTAGCGTGTCGAAGTGCTGGTTGGTCAGGCGTCCGAGTTAGTCTGCTGACGTGTCATTCTCTGTTGGATCGAAGGTGAAGATCGGTGCGACCGGCGGCTCCGAGTTCACCGTGATTGAGGTCGACCACAACGGCGACCCGGGCGTCGTGCTGATCAAACCGGTCCTGGATGCTGGCTATGAGTTCCCCGCCCGGGTCGCTGATCTCGTCCTGATCGACGGCGGTCCCGGGCGCGTCTAAGGTCCTATGCCCGGTGGTGTCTTGCGCACGCGGGTACGCAAGACATCCGTTCGATCAGGCCCTGCTGATGGTCCTGCTCATGACTTGCTTGCTGGTATCGATTGATTCGCAGTGTGGGCATTCCGTGTGCGGGAAGATGCGGGCGGCGGCTTCCATCAGTACGCCGGAACCGGTGAGGATGCTCGCGAGGACGGCCGCGATGTAGCCGTTCTCGGCGGCCAGAAACACACCGGTGAGGACGCCGAACCAGGTGGCGAGTAGCACGGCGAAGATCCCGCGGCTGGTGGTGAACAAGTTCTTCCACATTGTGTTCATCACGGCGAGCCACATCGGGACCGCCATGAACACGATGAACCCGGACATCAGGGCGAGCACTGGTTTGCCGGTCGCCCACCAGGCTAGCGCGCCGGCCGCGCTTCCGATCGCGGTGGCGATGGCGAGTCGGGTGGTGCAGGGGGCCACCGCTTTGCGACCGAGCTGGGGTAGTAGCGCCAGCGAGATCAGTGCCATCCCGAAGGTGAACGCGTGCAACAGGACGGTCTCCTGCTGCGCGGTGAAGATCCCTCGCATAATCATCGGCCACTGCACCATGAACAGCAGCACGAGGATTTGGCGCCGGAAGGCCCACGACCGCAGGGGAGCCCGCCGGTCCGCGATCAACCGCGGCTGCCTTGGCGCGTTGTTCTGGTAGACGATGACGTTCTGAGGTGTGCTGGGGATGCT
Source organism: Nocardia vulneris (assembly GCF_001613425.1). GTDB lineage: Bacteria > Actinomycetota > Actinomycetes > Mycobacteriales > Mycobacteriaceae > Nocardia > Nocardia vulneris. The sequence goes on from NZ_BDCI01000023.1 coordinate 154,277, forward strand.
CTTCTTCAGCCGTTTCGGCTGCGGGTCGTGGTTGATGCGGGTGACCACTTCCAGTTGGTCGATCGCGTTATCAAGCGCTGCTGACCACCTTCTCGATGGCGAGTCCAGGTCGTCGAAGAAGAGCGTCTCCTGCGTCGCGTTGTAGCGTCCGCTCCGTGGTGCAGGTGATGGTTCGTCGGGATGAACGAGTTGGAGCTGGTGTCGGTCGGCTTCGGCAGTGTCTGTGCTGGGCTCTACGGCGGCTTCCTCGAGGGTGCCGTTGAGTTCGTGCCAGGTGCGCAACACCCGGGTGATCTGATCGTCGCGGAGGCGGCACGCCCGTACGAAACGTTCTACCTGTTCGACGCGGGCTGGCAGGGTGATGTTGGTGCGGTCGGCGAATCGGTAGGCGGTGCTGCGGGGGATTTTCGCGAGCTTGGCGACCTTGCCGGCCGTCATGCCCGATTTGTGCAGGATATTGCGCAGCATCGCCATGAACTCCTCGACCGTTCCCGCGGACAGTTCGAGTTCGTGCACGCGTTCGCGCTCTTGCTGTGGATCCGGGACGGTCACTGATCGCCTCGTTTTCCGCCGAGAAGCACGACCAGCGCGTCGGCGAGGCGCTGCATGAACGAGCCGCGGGACGGCGAAGGGAGCACGCAGATCACGATCCCTACGATCAGGGCCAAGGCGATGCCCGCCGCCATCCGCGGGTCGGTGCCGGAGAATGCAAGCACCGCCGCGAAGACCAGCGCTGCCAGCGCCAGCACACAGGTCAATGTCACGGCCGGCCATGTCCACGCCGAGCTCGCGGGATGCAGGTCCTGGTCGGGACGGGTCTGTTCGGGCGGAGCCGATTGCGAATCGGGCGGGCGCACGCTGTCTTGGTGTCGCCGTTCAGTCGGCATAGAGGAGTCCTCCGATTGTCGCGGTGTTGCGCGGCGACCGAGGAACAGCAGAGCTCGAAGAACCCGGTGTGCGCCTTCCCGTAGGTGGGAGGCGCACACCGGGCGTTCGAGCGGGACCGCAAGTAGGCTCGGTCACCGCGCGGGTGGCATGCAGTCGAGACGTCAAAGGGTTTCGATGACTCGCACCTGAAATTTCGAGTTGGCGCTCGAGCTCAGGCGCCCCCCGGCTTGCCGGGGGGCTGCATGAGCATCATGCCCTTTTGTTCCGACACAGCCCACTGACCAACCGACCAGTTCACGTGCGGCACTACGGAATTCGGGTAGTTTCGTGTCCAACCCCCTGTTTTCGGGGGCCCAAATGCATGTTCGAATGCGTCCAGGTGGAATCGAGGCTCGCGAATCCGTCCAACGGCTGTCCATCCGGGCCGTTCGCTGGACAAGATTAGTGATATGTGCCACATCACGAGGTGGTAACGATCGGTGGAGGACGTGACGTTTCCGCAAGTCACCAGCCCGGCGGCCGCCCAACTAGATGAATTGCACAGACAATTTAAGCCTCATTTGCCTTACAGTCGGGACTGCCAGCAGTGTGAATCGCTGTCGGCTCCCCCGGACTTCGCGCAATGGCATGCAGTCGAGACTCGGGACCCTCGGTGGAAGCAAGTCCGTTTGGCGGCGGACTCCACCACAGATCGAGGGCCTCAGAGCGCCGAACGAACACATCATTCTCGATGGCGCTCTGAGGCCTTCAATCAAAACCTTGTGTACGGTTTGTTTCTATGCTGTCCGAGGCGGACGCCACCGGCGGGTGGTCGTTCGAAGAACATCCGCGGCAAGGCGCCATCCTGACGCGCCGGGTGTATCGCCGCCAGCTCGCCGTGTGGCAGGACGGGCACCTGTATCAATTCCAAGTCGACACCGACAACGCCACCATCAAGATGGGGCGGCGCAGCACCGCTGCAGCAGCCAAGTCTGCCGCGGAGAAGGCGGCCAGGCCGACCCCGGCCTCGTAGCGGTCGCGTGCCTCGCTGGGTCTGACTCACCCCCTCGATCTTGAACGGGTGTCGCCGCTAATGGTGGCGACCAGGGTTGGATCTCTCAAAGCCATTGGTGGTCATCGACTTTGAGGTGCAATTCGAGCATGGCCCAGCTCCACAGCAGGCACCCGAACAAGACTGCGCCTGCCGGCGGAAAGGCTTGTGCTGTGGCGGCGTTGCCGGCGCTGATGCCGAACCACAGCGACAGCACGAGCAGGCCTAATCCGCGCCAGTTCAGCATTTCGTGCCACTGGACGGCGTCTTGCCAGATCAGTGTGCCGACCAGGACCAGCAGGCCGGTGAACATCGCGGTGTAGACCATGGAGTTCATCGCAAGCGATAGCCAGCTCGCCCCGAGGCCTAGGGTGATCCCGACGCCGAGCTTTACCGGGGAGCGGATCGACCGGATCCGGACCACTGCGGGGTTGCGCAGCACCACTACCGCATTCACGGCGACCAGCACAGTCGCGACCAGCGGGACGAGTTGTCCGATGAACCTGTGGAGGACCTGCAGCAGTAACGTCGTGCCCACCAGCAAGGCGAAGTTGAGCCGTGTCGCAGCCAACACCCGCAGCCGTCCTGCCGTGTAGCGCGCTCCATTGCGCTCCCACCGCCGTGCGGCGCGTTGGCTGCGTCGCATGGAACGGTCCGAACGTCTGGCCCGGCGAGCGTCCTCGTCGTTCCACTCGCGTAGTCGCCTCACCCCTGCCTTTACGGTGTCGGGCAGTGCTCGCGCAGTCTCGTGCAGCACGCCATGCCGCAGAGGCAAGGGAGACTCGTTGTCGGCAGCACCGGCGAGCAGTGCTGCCTCGAGTTCCGCCATCTCCTCGCGGAACTTCGCGATATCAGCGGGTTTCTTCTTCTGCTCCGTGGAGGTCTTTTTGGGGGTGTTGCTAACGGCCAGGTGGCTGGGATGCTCGCTGAGCGCGGTCCAAATACCGTGCAGCAGTTCGATCTCGCCGTCGGAGCATTTGCACGCCCTGGCGAAGGCTGCGACTTGGCCCCAATTCTTGGGCAGGGTCGGGTTGCTGAGTTGGACGAACTTGTAGGCCGTGCTGCGCGGTAACTTGCCGTCAGAGTAGCGCGCGATCTGTCCGGCCTTACGGCTTGATCGGTTCATGAGCTGGCGCAACAGCAGGCTGAACTGCTCTGCGGTCACGATCTTTTCCGCCCTGCCCGCCAGATCTATGTAGAAGGAGTCCCCGTCCTGGGGCGGGCTGCTCACGGTGCTCGGTTGACACCACCGGACAATTCGACCAGCGCCGCTAGGACACGGCGCCGCAACGTCGCACCCGTCGAGGCAGGCAGGACGAATGCACAGATCACCACCGCCGGGATCAACGAGAGTGCGGTAGCCGTCGTCGGGGCGAGGCCACGCCCGGTCAGGAAGTAGATAGCCGTCAACGCCGAGACGACCAGCGCTACGGTCACCGTAACCGTCGGCCAGGTCCAGAGCGGCCCGGGGGTGCTCTGCGGGGTTGCTTGCCCGGCCACTGGGCGGGCAGCGGTCTGCTGGGCTGGGGCCTTATCGATCACGAAAGAACCTTTCGTGTGTAGGCACGGCCCGCGACCACATCGCTCAGCCGTGATCGCACACCGGCCTGGCTGGGTTACCAGGGTGTGGCGTCACCGGTCGAGCGCGACCGGGTCGCGAGCCTCGCCATTGTTTGGATGCAGCCGAGATGTTCAACGCCTGGGAAACCCGGACCTTCGCGGCCGGGTTGCCGTCCCGGGCCGCGAAGACTCCCGGCATCGGGCCGGGAAAACTGCATCCGGAATCCTGCCTCGTTTGCCCGTCTATGCATAGGTGCTTTCGAAGTTCGTTGTCCCCGGTCGGCTTTCGCTGGACCGGTCACCATCCGTCCACGCTTCCATCCATCCCTGAGACCTCGTGATAGACACTGTCCTCGCCCCGTCGTGGAATACCAGAAGCTGACTGAGTGTCGGGGCACGACCTGGGAGTTTCGTGTCCATCGCGCGGGACCTGCCCAGCAGGGGGTGTCCAAGACCGCTGTCCGGCCTACAGTCATCGCGGTAAGCGGTGCCGATCTGTCACCGCTTTCCCCGCGCGACGCATTTGGATGCAGCCGAGCCCGGGAGCCGGCGGGCATGTTCGTTGCCGTCGAACATTCCGCCACCGCCTCGGGTCGCCCAGCCGGGTGACCCGAGGTCCAATACTTGACATTGAACCGCGGGCCGCCCGTCAGTGGGCGGTGCTATCTGGCCGGCGAGCACGCCCGGGCTTGCGGCCGACGGCGCCGAGCATCACCAGTCGGGTTTCCGACAGCGCGGGGCGAAGCCACTGCTGTACCGGCACTAGTCCTGGTGCGAGCAAGTCGAAGCCAGCAAGCAGTGCCTGCGCCTCGGCGGTGGACCGGAAGCGGACTTGAGCGGAAGTATCTCTGGTGTGGGCGAGCAACTGGAGTATCTCTGGGGCGGAATCGGCGGAGCCGTGCGTGATTGCCAGAAGACTGCCCGGTGCCAACTCATCGCGGAAGGCTGCGATGATCTCGGCGGGGTGCTCGTCGTCCATGACGTAGTGCAGCACTCCGATAATCGTGATCGCCACTGGCTCATCGAAATCGATCAGGGCGCGGTTCTTCAGCTCATCGAGGATGTCCCGCGGACGGCGAATATCGCCCAGAAGTGCCGACACACCGGCTGTTTTGGCCAGCAGCGCGTCACAATGAGCGAGGACGACGGGGTCGTAGTCGACATACACCACCTGCGCCGACGGGTCGAACTTCAGAGCCACCTCGTCGACGTTGGGCTGGTTCGGGATACCCGAACCGAGATCGATGAACTGACGGATACCGGCCTCTGCGGCCATCTGGACAGTCTTGAGCATGAAACCACGGCAGTACCAGGCCAAGGTCCTGATTTCCGGTGCGCGAGAAAGCATCTGATCGCCCATGTCCTGGTCGATCTCAAGATTGTCCTTCCCGCCCAGCAAGTAGTCATAGACCCGCGCCGAGTTCACCTGGTCAGGTCCGAACGGCTGCGGCGTTCGGTCGCTCTCCGACGCAGGACCTACGTTCCCTTCGACCACGAACGTAAACCGTAGCCGACCACCACTTCAGTCAGCTTGAGAAGCAGAAGTTCTACCATTCAACGTCGGTTTCCCCGAGAAGTCGCGGTGCAGGAGCACCCTCGGTACTTCAGCTGTTGGCGTCGAATCGGTGGTGGCGCCCGGTGCCGAATCGCCCGCCGCCGCGAACGAGACCGACGAGGTACCACACTGGCGCCGGCCCGGCCAAAGCGATGGAAGCACCGTCGTCTCTGCCGAGCAGCTGGCGCTGCTCGACGCAACGGCCGCGGACTGCACATCACCCCGGTACCCGACATCCGCCACCGCTGCGGACCGGCGCGCCTGGACCTGGTTCCTCGGTCAGCTGTCGGGCGTGCTCGGCGTCGCGCTGCCGGATACCGCGCGGTCGAGTCGGGCGTGCTGGTCGCGTTCGTCGTCAGGCACGAATGCCTGCAGTATGAGCGCATCATAATTGCGCTGAGCGCACCTTACGGCGTGTGCTAACCTGCCTTCTACCTGGTCTTTGACCGGTTTTGCACAAAAAATTGAGGCGTGACGGAGGTAGCAACACCATGAGCCAGCCAGTTCCGTTCCCGCGTACGGTCGTTATAGAGCCGCCAGACGCTGCTGCGTACCTCAGCCCTATGGGTGTTGCCATCCCCGACGTCATGGCCGCTATCAGTACGGGCGATACCTGGGCTGGCAATATGACAAAGCATCATCCGATCACGGCCGCAGGTCTTATTCGATGGATCTACGTCGTCGGCACGCTGCGCGAGCGCCTGGCTCGGACGAAGCGGTGGATCGAAGACGACACTTTGAATCGGCCTGTCTCCCAACGAAAAGATGGCATGTACTCGCTCTCTGTCGTCGGGGGCAACGAGGCCACCGGGATCGGGGACCATTCCACTGGCCCGTTCGCGGCGCGGCGCCGGGGACCAGCAACCGAGCAGGCAATCGTGAACGGCACCGTGCCGTTGATCACGGTGCAGTCGCTGCGTGGCCGCAGCGAGGACGACGGTGACCTGCGCAATGAACCGCCATCTGGACCATGGTTCCTCCTGTACTACCGAGACACTGACGCCGTGCGTATGGAAATATCACTGCCGCTCGGGTTCAGCGATGGCCAGTTCACAGGTTGGAAGGTGCGCGTCATCCTCGATGAATGGAGGCCGGACAGTGGCAGCGCGAGGCCGCACGACGTCGGAGGTCAAGACGTCGACTTCGAGGTCGAAGAAATCGTCAGAAGGGTCGGTTGAGACCTACCTGGATCCTGATCGGATCCGGATCGCGCGGATGCGTCGAGGGCTGACGAAAGCTGAACTCGCACGCAACCTGTCGGTTATTCCACGCACGATCACCCGATACGAGGCGGGCGAGGCGCCGCGGCAGGTTGCGGCGGCGCTGGCAGAGGCGCTGGATTTTCCTATCGGGTATTTCGATCGTGGTGGTGCGCCAGTGTTCGACGCTGCCGACGTTCGCTTCCGCGCTGCAAGGCAAGCCAGTGCTCGCGAACGCGATGCCGCAGTGGCAGCTGGCGTATCGGGCGTGGAAATCGATCGTTGGATTTCCATGCGGTTCATCCTTCCCGAGATGGCGGTGCCATCGCTGGCAGGCAACGACCCGGCGACGGCCGCCCAGCTGCTCCGCGGCGTCTGGGGGCTGGGAACCAAACCACTGCCGAACCTGGTGCAGCTGTGCGAGTCTCGCGGTATCCGCATCTACAGCTTGCCGCCGTTCGCTGATGCCGTCGATGCGTACTCGATGTGGCAAGGCGGAACCCCGTATGTCTTTCTGGCCCGCCGCAAATCGCCGGAGCGAATACGGTTCGACCTCGCCCATGAGATAGGCCACCTCGTCCTGCACGACGGAGAGCCCTGCGAGACAGCCGTCATCGAGCGAGAAGCTGACGCGTTCGCGTCGGAGTTCCTCGTACCAGCGGCGAGCGTCGTCGAATATCTGTCGTCGACGCCGTCCGTGTCCGACATTTTGGCTGTGCGTAGTCAGTTCAAGGTATCGGCGATGGCGCTGGCCATGGCTGCCCACAAGTCGGGGCGGATAAGCGACTGGATCTACCGTCAGATCTGTATCGAGCTGTCCACGCGAGGATTCCGGTCGTCGGAGCCGGGTGGAATGCCGAACTACGAGATGTCTCGGGTGTTCCCGCAGGTGCTTCGCCGGTCAAGCGCCAAGGTAAGTGCCCGAGTGATCGCTGACGACCTTGAGCTCCCAACGAGCGATGTCCATGCGCTGACCTTCGGCGCCGAGCTGAGGTTCGCCCAGCAAATTGAGGTCACCAGCGATACCGGCCAAAGCGGCACGGCGGGCGGTTACCGGTTGCATGCTGTCTGAGATCAGGTTCATGACAACCGGACATGCACTGCTCTGAACAGGTGAAACGAACACCACAAAACTTTCGTTTCTGCGCTGGGCGGCACGCTGCTAACTTCGTGATCAGCACAGCGCTGGGGCCGATTGACCTTGTAAGCGAAAGGTCGTCAGTTCAATCCTGACAGGGGGCTCCAGGTAGATAGGCGCGTCGGTTACGACGCGCCTATCGGCGTGCTTGGGACATGGTGCGGACGTAGTGCTCGGGCAGGGCGCGGACGTATTGGGGGCAGGACGGCGGCGAGAGTTGTCGTACCTGCCTGGTAGTTGTGGTGGCAGCGGTTGGGGTCGACCGCGTGTGAAACGGAGGAGGGGAAAACCGATGCGCCCGAGCACGAGTCAGCTGATCAACGACATCTGTGACGAACTGGAGCGGATGCCGGAGGGCTACGGGTTGCCGGTGTGGCCGCCGCGGGAAGAATTGCCGCCGGCAGCGAAAAAGGCGGCCAGGCAACCTGTTTCGGCGCCCGGCCACCCCTGGTTCACTCATCATCCGCGACGGGTTCAGTCGGGCACGTTCGCCCCGTAGCCGAGGTTGCGCAGCGCCTGCTTGATCCTGGCCTGGGCGTCGTCCATGGATTCGGGCGACGGGTCGGGGTCAGCGCCCGAGATGTCGAAATCGGTCATGGTGAACGCCGGGAAGACGTGGACGTGCAGGTGCGGCACCTCCAGCCCGGCGACGAGCAGGCCCGCGCGCGGCGCGTCCCACGCCTGCCGCACCGCCTGCCCGATCTTCTGGGCGACGGCGGTCAACCTGGCGAACGTCTCGGTGTCGACGTCCTGCCACTGATCGATCTCTTTGCGGGGCACCACGAGGGTGTGCCCGGTAGTGACCGGGGCGATCGTGAGGAAGCCGACGAATTCGTCGTCCTCCCACACGAATCGACCCGGGAGCTGACCGGCGATGATCGCGCTGAAGACAGAAGCCATACAGCGCAGACTAGTCCGGCCCGCCGCGGACTACACCGACACGAAGTGCGACAGGATGCCCTGCACCTCGTAGATGTCCACCTGGCGGTTGAACCGCTTCTGCAACGGATCGGGATTGCCGGAGATCCAGATGGCGAGCTCGGCGTCCAGATCGAAGGTGCCCGCGGTCTCCACCGAAAAGTGCGTGATCGCCCGGTAGGGAATGCTGTGATAGCTCACCTTGCGTCCGGTCATGCCCTGCTTGTCGACCAGGATCAGGCGGCGATTGGTGAACAGGATGGCGTCGCGCACCAGCAGGTACGCCGCATAGATCTGTTCGCCCTCACCCATCAACTTCGCGTATTCCTGTTGTGCCCGACCAGGATCGATCCGTCCGGCGTTGCCCATGATTCCGTCGATCAGGCCCATCGTTCCCCGTCCTTCGCACGATCTGGGTGTGGCAGGCCCGCGGCGGTATGCCGGAACCGTCCCTTTCCATGATGCGCGTCGCGAAGCTGATATTCGATGGTCGTCTGTCGTTCATGAGCCGAGGCGTGGGTTCCTGGGGCTTCACCTAAGCTGTCTGCCGTGCGCGTACTCGTCATCGGTTCCGGAGCCCGTGAACATGCCCTCGTCCTTGCGCTGCGCAGGGACCCCGCGGTGACGGGGATCGTCGCTGCCCCGGGCAACGCGGGCATCGCGCAGCACGCGCAGACCAGGGCGGTCGATCCGTGCTCCGCGGAGGCCGTGGTCGCGCTGGCCACCGACGTGGCGGCCGAGCTGGTGGTGATCGGTCCCGAGGTGCCGCTGGTGCTCGGTGTGGCCGACGCCGTGCGGGCCGCGGGCATCGCCTGTTTCGGCCCGTCGGCCGCGGCCGCGCGGATCGAGGGCTCGAAGGCCTTCGCCAAGGACGTGATGGCGGCCGCCGGGGTGCGGACCGCGCACAGCGAGATCGTGGACAACCCGGCCGACCTCGACGCGGCACTGGACCGCTTCGGCCCGACCTGGGTGGTGAAGGACGACGGCCTGGCCGCGGGCAAGGGCGTCGTGGTCACCGCCGACCGGTCGGCAGCCCGCGATCATGGCGCCGAACTGCTCGAGCAGGGTCATCCGGTGCTGCTGGAATCTTTTCTGGACGGACCGGAAGTCTCGCTGTTCTGCCTGGTCGACGGCGAGACGGTGGTGCCGCTGCTGCCCGCGCAAGACCACAAGCGGGTCGGCGACAGCGACACCGGCCCGAACACCGGCGGCATGGGCGCGTACACCCCGCTGCCCTGGCTGTCTCCGGACGCGGTGACCACGATCGTCGAAGACGTGGTGAAACCCGTTGCCGCCGAACTGGTTCGGCGCGGCAGCGGATTTTCCGGACTGCTGTACGCGGGCCTCGCGATGGGCGTCGCCGGACCCGCCGTGGTCGAATTCAATTGCCGCTTCGGCGATCCCGAGACCCAGGCGGTGCTCGCCCTGCTGGAGAGCCCGCTCGGCGAACTGCTCGCCGCCACCGCGGCCGGCACCCTCGCCGAGGTCGAGCCGCCGCGCTGGCGGGACGGTTCGGCGATCACCGTGGTCGTCGCGGCCGAGAACTACCCGGGCCGCCCGCGCATCGGCGATGTGATCTCCGGCGCCGGTGACGGCGCACTCGACGACACCGCGGCGGTGCTGCACGCGGGCACCGCGTTACGCGAGGACGGCGCGCTGATCTCGGCGGGCGGCCGGGTGCTCAACGTCGTCGGTGTGGGCGCCGACCTGGCCGAGGCACGAACCAACGCCTACGCGCGGATCACCGCGATCAAGCTGCCGGGCAGTCACTACCGCACCGATATCGGTCTCGCTGCGGTGGAAGACCGTATCGCCGTGCCGGACCGCGCCTCCGCGAATTCGGGCCGGACCCGGGAGTCGTAACAGCCTCAGCCGAAGTTCAGGCCATGGACCGCCAGCCATTGGCGGGGGTCTACGTGCTGACCGCCGACGATCACCTCGAAGTGCAGGTGCGGGCCGGTGGAGTCGCCGCGGTTGCCCATGCGCGCGATCTGCATGCCCGCGGGGACGCGCTCGCCACGGGACACGAAGAAGTCGTACATGTGGCCGTACACGGTGATCGAGCCGTCGTCGTGCCGGATGCGCACCCACAGCCCGAATCCTTCGGCCGGGCCCGCGTCGATGACGGTGCCGTTGGCGACCGCGTAAATCGGCGTGCCGATCGGGCCCGCGATGTCGATGCCGTTGTGGAAGGTGCCCCAGCGCGAACCGAACCCGGAGGTGAACACGCCGCGCGCGGGCATCACGAAACCGCCCATGCCGGGCAGTACCGCGCCGGGATTCGGGAGGGTGCCGCCCGCCATCCACGGTTGGTATTCGCCCGCGGCCGCCGCGGCGGCTTCGGCCTTGGCGCGCTCCAAGGTGGCGCGTGCGGCGGCGGCCACCACCGCTTGTTCGCGCAGCCGTTCACCGTTGGCGATGGCGTTCAGGTAGCGGCGTACCGAGGGCGGTGTGGTCTGCATCTGCAAGGGATAGGCCACGGCCACGCGCTGCACGTGGTCCACGTCGGGGAGTCGATCACTGATGGTGCCGGTGTAGGCGGTGTCGCCCGCGGCGAACACGGCGGTGACCGCGAGCCCGGCCAGCAGCACGCGATGCTTGCGCAGCAGCGCGAGCATTTTGTCCCGATCGGGTCGTCGCTGCGCCCACAGTTCGGGTAACTCGGCCCGCCGTCGCCACAGTTCCCGGGGGTCGGGCCGGTGTCGCAGCAGTTCACCGAGCTGCACCCGATCGAACAGCACGCGGATGCCCCGGGCGGGTTTCTCCCGCATCCGGGCACGCCAATCCGGCGGAATGACCACGATGCCGCCCACTCCGCGCATCCGGTCGAGGCCGGCTCGTCGAGCATTCTCGAGCATCAAAGCGACCATAACCCTGGTCGCGGCCGCGTGCAGGACCGGCAGGCACGACGGCGCGATACGGCGGAGTCTGCGCGACGAGACGAAGGCCCGGCATCCGCGCGCTGCCGTCGGGGGACACCGTCTAGCGTCTTGCGGGTGTCCAGAGAATCTCGCCGGTCGACCATTCCACCTTTCTACGTGATGGATGTCTGGAAAGCTGCGGCGCAACGGGCCAGAACGCACGGCGATGTGCTGGTACTCGCGGCCGGCCAGCCCTCGACGCCTGCGCCCGCGCCGGTGCTGCGCGCGACGAGAACCGCGATCGAATCCGAATTGCTCGGCTACACCGAGACATTCGGCATCCTCCCGCTGCGCGAGGTGATCGCGGCACATCACACCGTGACCTACGGCTACCCGGTGGACCCGGACGATGTCGTGATCACGACCGGGTCGTCGGGTGCGTTCTCGCTGATTTTCCTGGCGGCCTTCGACCCGGGGGACACCGTGGTGGTGGCTCGGCCCGGTTATCCGGCCTACCGCAACACCCTCACCGCGCTCGGCTGCCGGGTCGTCGAACTGGACTGCGGCGCGCAGACCCGGTTCCAGCCGACCGTGGCCATGCTGGAGGCGCTGCCGGAACCGCCGGCGGGGCTGGTGGTCGCGAGTCCGGCGAACCCGACCGGCACCATGATCGCGCCCGACGAACTCGCGGCGCTGGCGCGCTGGTGTGACGAGCACGGCACCCTGCTCATCTCCGACGAGATCTATCACGGCATCACCTACGCGGGTGCGGATACCGCGACCTCGTCGGCGTGGGAGACCTCGCGGGAGTCGGTGGTCATCGGTTCGGTGTCCAAATACTTTTCGATGACCGGTTGGCGGCTCGGCTGGATGCTCGCCCCGGCCGGGCTGCGTCCGGCGTTGCAGCGGCTCGCCTCCAATCTGACCGTGTGCCCGCCGGCCATCTCGCAGTACGCGGCCTTGCACGCCTTCGGTGCCGAGGCGAAGGCCGAGCTCGACGGGCACGTGCGGCGCTACGCGATCAACCGGCAGTTGCTGCTGGACGGGCTGCCGAAACTGGGCATCACCGACCTCGCCCCGGCCGACGGCGCGTTCTACGCCTACGCCGATATCGGTCACCTCACCGATGACGCGCGCGGCTGGTGTGCCGACGTGCTCGACCACACCGGCGTCGCGCTCGCGCCCGGCCTGGACTTCGATACGGTGCGCGGAAACCGGACAGTGCGGTTCTCCTTCGCGGGCGCCACCGCCGACATCGAGGCGGCGCTGCTGCGTCTAGGGCACTATCTCGCGGTCTGATCGTCGTGTACGGCAACAACTTTCCGCAGTTCGACACCATGACCGCGCGGATACGGTAAAACATCGATGGTTGCTTTTCCTCGCTGATTTCCCCTGGAAGAACTGATGACGACTGGCACGATGGCACGGTGATCACCGCGACGACCCCGAAAGGCGAACGGCGTCGCCAGGCTTTGGTAGCTGCTGCCGCCGAGTTGTTGCTCGAAGGCGGATTCGAGGCAGTGCGGCACCGTTCGGTCGCGACCCGCGCCGACCTTCCGTTGGCGTCGACCACCTACTACTTCGAATCGCTGGAAGACCTGATCGCGCGCGCGGTCGAATTCAGCGGCAACGTGGAACTCGACGCCATGCGCCGCCGGGTCGGCGAGGTGAGTCACCGCCGCCGCGGCGCCGAGGCGACCGTTGATCTGGTGCTCGATCTGCTGGTCGGCACCGACGGGCACGACGAGGGCGCGCGCGGGCAGTTGATCGCCCGCTATGAGCGCTCGGTCGCTTCCGCGCGGCACCCCGAGCTGCGAGAGGTGCAGTTACGGCTGCGCGCCCAGCTCGACGAGCTGCTCGCCGACGTGCTGCGCCGCTCCGATCGACTCGTCCGCCCCGAACAACTCCGCAGACTGGTCGCCGTGGTGGACGGCGCGGTGGTCGCGGCACTCACCGAACTCGACCCCGAACCCCGCCGGATGGCGCGCGGCGCCCTGCTCGAGGTGATCGACATCGTCGCTCCGGCGACGCCCCAGCAAGTGGACCGTTTCCGCACATTAGACTGACGAGACGTGACCCTCGTTCCGAACGTCCTTGCCACCCGATACGCCAGCCCCGAACTGGTGCGGCTGTGGTCGCCCGAACACAAGATCGTGCTCGAACGGCGACTCTGGCTCGAGGTGCTGCGGGCGCAGTCCGAACTCGGAATCGACCTTCCCGCAGGCGTACTCGACGATTACGAGCGCGTGCTCGAGCAGGTCGATCTGGCGTCCATCGCCGAACGGGAACGGGTCACCCGCCACGACGTGAAGGCGCGCATCGAGGAGTTCAACGCGCTCGCCGGGCACGAACACGTGCACAAGGGCATGACCAGCCGCGATCTCACCGAGAACGTGGAGCAGCTGCAGATCCGGCTCTCGCTCGAGCACGTGTACGCGCACGGTGTCGCGGTCGCCGCCCGGCTGGCCGAGCAGGCCGCCGAATATCAGACCCTGGTGATGGCGGGGCGCTCGCACAATGTCGCCGCACAGGCTACGACGCTGGGCAAACGGTTCGCCTCAGCCGCCGACGAGCTGCTCATCGCGCTCACCCGGGTCCGCGAGCTGATCGAGCGGTATCCGCTGCGCGGGATCAAAGGCCCGATGGGCACCGCCCAGGACATGCTCGACCTGCTCGGCGGCGACCCGGCGAAGCTGTCCCGGCTGGAGCAGCAGGTCGCGCGGCATCTCGGGTTCGCGAATGTGCTGACCAGCGTCGGCCAGGTGTATCCGCGCTCGCTCGACCACGATGTGCTGTCCGCGCTGGTCCAGGTCGGTGCAGGTCCGTCCTCGTTCGCGCACACCATCCGGCTGATGGCCGGGCACGAACTGGTCACCGAAGGCTTCCAACCCGGCCAGGTGGGCAGCTCGGCGATGCCGCACAAGATGAACACCCGCTCGTGCGAACGGGTCAACGGACTGCAGGTGGTGTTGCGCGGGTACGCCTCGATGGCCGCCGAGCTGGCCGGCGCGCAATGGAACGAAGGCGACGTGTTCTGTTCGGTGGTGCGCCGCGTCGCGCTGCCCGACGCGTTCTTCGCGATCGACGGCATGATGGAAACCTTCCTCACCGTGCTCGCCGAATTCGGCGCCTACCCGGCCGTGATCGCCCGTGAACTCGACCGCTACCTGCCGTTCCTGGCCACCACCCGGATCCTGATGGCCGCGGTCCGCACCGGCGTGGGCCGCGAAACCGCGCACGAGGTCATCAAGGAGCACGCCGTCGCCGTCGCCCTCGCCATGCGCGAACAAGGCCGCGAACCCGATCTGCTCGACCGCCTCGCCGCCGACGAGCGCCTCCCGCTCGACCGCGCCGCCCTCGACACCGCCCTCGCCGACAAGTCCGCCTTCATCGGCGCCGCCGAGGCCCAGGTCTCCGATGTCATCGCCGCCGTCCAGAAACTCGTCGACGCCAACCCCGAAGCGGCGCGCTACACCCCCTCGCCAATCCTGTAGCGAGAGCAACGATTTCGCCGGAAATCGAGTTCGCGGGTGTCATAGCTGAACGGTATCGTCCCACGGTGCCCTTTCACGCGTTCGTTGACGAATCGATTCGAAGAGATCGCTATCTGCTGTGCGCGGTGTTGATCCCGGTGGCCGAACTCGCGGCTGCACGGGCGCTGGCCCGCAGCTTCTGTCTGCCCGGGCATCGCCGCTGGCATTTTTGGCACGAGTCGGCCCAGCGGCAACGAAAGATTCTCGGATCGTTGCGCCGCATCCGTGGAATGCAGATTTGGGTGATCGAAGGGCGCGGGCGGGAGGTGCCGACACGTCATGAGTGCCTTACCGCGCTGGTGATCGATCTGCTGGACCTCGGTGCCGGCCGCCTCGTGATCGAATCGCGTGAGAGTCAAGATGCCCGTGATCGTCGTACCGTTGCGAGCGCTCTGGGCAAGCGGTCGGGGGAACTTCCGTACGTCCATTTGCCGCCGCATAGCGAGCCTGCGCTGTGGTGGCCAGACGCGGTGGCGTGGTCGTTCGGTGCCGGGGGTAGCTGGAAGTCCGCGGTAGCTCCGTTCATCGACATCAATAAGGATGTCGGAGCCTGCTAGAGACGCGAAACCCGACTGCTGGACGTCCATCCAGGAGTCGGGTCCACTTCTTCCAGCTAGTGCCAGAAGCTATGACTGATGCTACAGCAGCCTGTCGGGAGGGGGCCAGTCGTTTGAATCGCCTGTTGTCAGCGGCCGCAGCACGTGTTCGAAGTGGATTGCCGCAGATAGCGCGAAACCCGACTGCTCACCGTCCGGTGAAGAGTCGGGTCCACTTCTTCCAGCTAGTGCCAGAAGCTGTCTTGATACTACTTCATCTGATGCGTAGAGGCTATTGCAATTGTCGAGCTTCGTGCTGGGGTGGGGTTAGGGTGCTGCGGTGAATCCGTACACGATTTTTGGCGACATTGTGGCTGGGCGGGCGCCGGCGAGCCGGGTGTTCGAGGACGACGATGTGTTGGCGTTCATGGATATTCGGCCGATGACGCCGGGGCATGTGCTGGTGGTGCCGAAGGTGGCGGCGCGGAGTCTGGCGGAGCTGGATCCGGTGGTGGGCGGCAAGCTGTTTCAGGTGGGGCAGCGGGTGGCGGCGGCGTTGCGGGTCAGCGAGGTCGGCTGTGACGGGGTGAATTTCTTTCTGGCCGACGGGGTTACGGCGGGGCAGGAGGTGTTCCATGTGCATCTGCACGTCATTCCGCGGACCCTCGGCGACGGATTCGGCTTGCGTGGCCGCCCGACCAGCCCGCCGCGCGCCGATCTGGATTATCTGGCCGGGTCGATTCGTGGGGCACTCGAGCGCTGAGCTTCCGGGTGTGGCGCCTACATACCGGACAGTTTGCTGAATAGAAGCCTGGAATCAAGATCTCTTCCGTCCCGTCTTACGGTGAGTTACCTTGAAGGTCATTGTCTTGCGGTGATGGAGGTGGGGACGTGCGGCGAACATCGGTTGCTGCGGCAGTGCTGGCCTTGGCCTTGGGGCTGGCCGCACCTGCGTTGGTGGGCTCCGGCACGGCGGCGGCCGCCCAGATCGAGCGCATCGACCGCCTGACCCCCACTCGTTCGGCGCTGTTCATCGATTCACCGGCGATGGGCCGGACCATCCAGGTACAGGTGTTGCATCCGGCCGGTGGCGGCGCCCGGCCGACCTATTACCTGCTGGACGGCCTCGATCCCGGCCTGACCCAGAGCACCTGGACCAACGCGACCGACGCGGAGCGCTTCTTCGCGGGTTCGCGGGTCAATGTGGTGCTGCCCGTCGGCGGCCAGGCCAGCTACTACACCGACTGGCAGCAGGATGATCCGCGCTTCGGCCATTACCGCTGGGAGACGTTCCTGACCGAGGAACTGCCGCCGCTGATCGATGCGGCGTTCAACGGCAACGGCGTCAACGCGATCGGCGGGCTCTCCATGGGCGGCAACGCGGCCTTCGTTCTCGCCGCTCGTAAGCCCTGGCTGTATCGCGCGGTCGCGGGCTACAGCGCCTGCCCCGACACGGGTTTGGCGATGGGCGCGACGATGTTCTCGATCGCCAACCGGGGTGGGAATCCGGTGAACATGTGGGGTCCGCCGGGCAGTCCGGCCTGGGCCGAACACGATCCCGCGCTGCTGGCAGAGAATCTGCGCGGCAAAACGATCTACCTTTCGTCCGGCACCGGCATCCCGGGTCCGCACGAGCTGGAGATCAAACCGCAACTGGCCGAGAACATTTTCCTCGGCGGCCCGGTCGAGGTCGGCGTCAACACCTGTGTGGTCGCCTTCGAGCAACGTTTGCGCGCCCTGGGGATCCCGGCCCGAGTCGACTACCGCCCCACCGGAACTCACTCCTGGTCGTACTGGCAGGACACCTTGCACGCGTCGTGGCCGACCATCGCGCCCGCCATCGGCGCCTGACCGGTTCTGTTGCGGCCCAGCGGATCACGGACCGGGGCGGCCCGCGGTGAGCACCAGGATCGCGATCTGCACCCGGTTCTCCGCGCCGAGCTTGGTGAGCAGCCTGCTGATGTGCGACTTCACCGTGGCGACGCTGAGGTGTAGTTCTTTGGCGATATCGGAGTTGGCCAGTCCGCGGCCGATGGCTTCGGCGATCTCGCGTTCCCGGTCGGTGAGGGCGGCCAGGGCCCGGCGGGCCTGTTCGCGAGCTGCCTCGTCCGCGCTGGGCGCGGCGGTGGCCACCGAGATCAGCTGCGCGGTCACGCTGGGCGACAGCATGGGTTTGCCCGCCGCGACCTGTTTGATCGCGCTGACGATCTCGGCGGGCGGCGTGTCCTTGAGCAGGAATCCGTGCGCGCCGATCCGCAACGCCTGCAACACCATGTCGTCGGCGTCGAAGGTGGTCAGCACGACCACGCGTGGCGGATCGGGGCGGCTCAGCAGTTCGCGGGTGGCGTCGAGCCCGTCGCGTACCGGCATCCGGATGTCCATCAGCACCAGATCGGGCCGTTGCTCGCGCACCACGGCGAGCGCCTGTTCACCGTCGGCGGCCTCGCCCACCAGCGCCAGTTCCGGATCGCCGCCGAGGATCAGCGTCAAGGCGGAGCGGGCCAGCGGTTCGTCGTCGACGATGACCACGCGGATCGGCGCGGTCATCGCTCACCCGTGGTGACGGCGGCGGGCCAGGGCAGCACCGCGCGCAGGCGGTACCCGCCGGCTGGATCCGGCCCGTAATCGAGGGTGCCGCCGACCAATTCGGCGCGTTCGGTGAGACCGAGCAGGCCATAACCGGAGGACGGGATGGACAGCCCGGGCGCTCGCGCGGCGGTGTTGCCGACGACGACGGTCAGGTCGCCGCCGGGGCCGCCGTCGATGCGCACCCGCACCGGCGCGCCGGGTGAATGTTTGCGCGCGTTGGTCAGGCCCTCCTGGGCGATGCGATACGCGGTGCGGGCGCTGGTCGCGGGGAGTTCGGCGGTGGTGGTGTCGGTGATCGTCACGTCCATACCCGTCGAGCGGGCTTCGTCGACCAGCCGCGCCAGGTCGGCCAGGGTGGGTTGCGGTGGTTCCGGGGTGTCGTCGATCGTGGTGTCGGCGCGCAGCACGCCGAGCACCTCACGCAGCTCCTGCAGCGCCAGATGGGCGTTGTCGGCAATGGTTTTCGCGGTGGCCGCGGTCTGCTCCCTGGTCAGGTCGGTGCGGAAGCCGAGCGCCCCGGCGTGCATCGCGACCACCGAAATCCGGTGCGCCAGGACGTCGTGCATCTCCCGCGCGATGCGGTTGCGTTCCAGCAACCGGGCCTCGGCGGCGCGCGCGTGCTGCTCGCGTTCGGCGGTTTCGGCGCGGGAACGTAACGACCACACCAGATCTCGACGTGCGCCCACCGCGAAGCCGATCGCGACGATGGCGGCGACGGTGGCCGTGAGCACGGTCGGCCCGTACCAATCCGGCTGTACGTCAGGACGTTTGGGATAGAAGACGGTGTCGGTGAGCAGGCCGGTGCCGATGCAGACGATCGACATCGCGATCGTCTCGGCATACCGCCTGCGCGTGGCCAGCGAGCACAGGACGAGGGCGGCGGCGCCGTTCGCCGTCACCGACACGGTGGACACCACCGTCACGATCGCCGCGATGGTCACCGGATACCGGCGCCGCAGCAGCGTGAGCAGGATGCAGGCCACGCCGAGCAGCGGATCGACCACGTGGAACCAGGTCAGCTGCATGCCGTCGAGCGGTGCCATCTCCACCATGGCGGTGTTCCAGGCCAGCCCGCCGATCAGCGCCGCCACCGCCAGCCGCCAGGCGTGCGACCACCACCGCAGCGGCGGCGCCGACGACAGGGGAGCGCTGGACATGAGCTGACTCTATGTGGGGGTCATCGGCCTGCACATCGCTCTGCAGGGCGAATCGCGAGCGACCAAAGGATGAACCCGGCCCCGACCGATGACCGATGCGCGATTCAGGGTCCGCGGCGAACCATGAGAAACGGCACCGAGGGTGTCTGACCGGGCACAGCGACGAAAGGAAGATCGGGATGGGCAAGAATGCGTGGATCGGCGTGCAGATCGTCGGCATGGTCGTGCTGGTCGCTTCGGCACAGGCGGTCATCCGGCTGCTGATCGATCACCGGAAATCGCAGCTGTGGGGCCTGTTCGATTGGGTGCCGGGCGGCTGGCTCGGCGAACTGGCCGGGCTCGTCGTGCTGGCGGCCGTCGGCGCGGTCCTCGCAGGCCGAGCGAACGACAAGGTGAAGGTGCTGGAAGGCTGATCTGTTACTTCGGCTGTCTGCGCAACGTGCGCACCAGCGCGAACAGCACCAGCGCCGCGGCCGCCGTCGCGGGCGCGAGGATCACCGGGCCGGCGGGCATGCCGAGGAATTCCACGGGTTCGAGCACCGTGAGCCGACCGCGG
Source organism: Nocardia vulneris (assembly GCF_001613425.1). Classification (GTDB taxonomy): domain Bacteria; phylum Actinomycetota; class Actinomycetes; order Mycobacteriales; family Mycobacteriaceae; genus Nocardia; species Nocardia vulneris. Next base: position 173,797 of record NZ_BDCI01000023.1, read on the forward strand.
ACCTCGTCGTCGGTGGGTGCGGCAGCGAAGGTGAAGTCGGTGGTGCGGCTCGACGGGTCCGGGGTCGCGACCGACATTTTCGTCAGGTAGTTCCGTCCGCCGTCCGCCATACCGGTCAGCGTCGGATTGCTGCTGTCGGCGATGCGTCCGGCGAACTCCACATCGACGGTCTGCGTCGTCGCGTCGGGGTCCGACCGTGCCATGCGGTGGTCGCTCAGCACATACAACCGCACCCGCTGTGGTGCGGTGCCGGAGATCCGCATCGGGTAGACGGGTCGGTCGGTCGCGAAACTCAACCGGATCGGATCGATCCGCCCGGTCAGCGAAGGCGTCCCGGTCGTCGCACCGGGGCGGGTGAGCCGGATCGCGACGAACGACCAACCGTCCCTGCCGTATTCGTCGAGCGCGGTATGCGCTTCCGGCCGCAGTGTGTAACCGGTGGCGGCCAACCACGTTCGCATATCGGCGAGCTGTGCGCCGGTGAAGTGAAACGTCTCGAACGGACCTGTCGGGTCTTCCGTTGTCGCCTGATCGGGCCCGTCGGATGCGCCGGTGGGCGCGCCGGTGCCGAACCAGCGGCGCTCGGTCACGATCTCGGGCAGGGTCAGCCGATTCAGGTCGACGAAGGTGGTTTCGGCGACCGGCTCCAAGCTGGCCCGGCTCGGCGTCGGGACGACGAGCACCGCATTGTCGGTGTCGGCCAACAGATTCAGGTCGAGCACCAGGGTCTCGCGCTTGCCGTCCCAGCTGAGCAACGCGGTTTCCCCGGCGATCGAAGCCTGCCGTCCCGGGGGCACCGCGAGTGCGCCGCCGGTGGCCGCGGCGGGGCTCGCCGCGCCGAGCCCCGCCACCGCGGACAGTATCGTCGCGGCAACGGCCACCCGACTGGCAACGGCGATACGCATAATCGCAACCCTACGACACGGCGCAGACACGCCGATTCGTCAGGGCGACACGCCGATTCAAATTCGCGGCTCGCCGATAGAGCTGAGCGTCCGGCTCGGACTCACGCGCTGCGCGCCACGCTCGCCGCATACGCCGGATAGTCGCTGTAACCCTCGGCCGTGCGGCCGTACAACCCGTCCTCGCGCAGGGCGGTCAGTGGCAGATCGTGGGTAATGCGGTGCACCAGATCGGGATTGGCGATGAACGCGCGACCGAACGACACCAGATCGGCGAGGCCCCGGGCGAGAACAGCTTCGGCACCCGCGGCGGACGTGGGTTCCCGGTTCTCGCCGATATTGGCGATGAGCGTGCCGTGCCAGCGGGGGCGCAGGTCGGCGAGCGCCGGGTAGTCGTCGTTGTCGGTCAGGTGCAGGTAGGCCAGGTCGCGACGATCGAGTTCGGTGACCAGCGTCCGGTAGAGCGGGCCCGGATCGGCTTCGTACATGTTGAACTGCGGATTGCCGGGGGAGAGCCGGATCGCGGTGCGCTGCGCGCCGATCGCGTCCGCCACCGCGTCGACGATGGCCAGCGGCAGGCGCATGCGGTTGGCGGGCGAGCCGCCGAACTTGTCGGTGCGCAGGTTGGTGTTGTCGGCCAGGAACTGGTGGATGAGATAGCTGTTGGCGCCGTGGATCTCGACGCCGTCGAAGCCGGCGTCGATCGCGTTGCGTGCCGCGTGGGCATGCTGTGCCACGGCGGCGGCGATGCCGTCGTGGTCGTACGCGGCAGGCGTGATGGGGTCGGCCTTGCCGCCCGCGATCAGGTGCACCCGGTCCTCGTCCAGCACGGCGGACGGACCGGCGGGCCAGGAGCCATCGATGCGCGCGAGCGGATGTCCTTTGCGGCCACCGTGCATGAGCTGGGCGAAGATGCGGCCGCCGCGCGCGTGCACGGCCTCGGTGACCTGCCGCCAGGCCGCCACGTGCCGGTCCGTCTGCAGCCCCGGCGACCAGGCCTCGCTCTGCCCGGTCGAATGCGGCCAGAGGCCCTCGGTGATGATCAGCCCCGCCGTCGCCCGCTGGGCGTAGTAGTCGATGACGTCCGCGGTCGGCGCGCCGTCGGGCTGGGTGCGCAGCCGGGTCATCGGCGACATGACGATGCGGTTGGGGGTGGTGAGTTTCGGATCGCGGTATTCGGTCAGCAGCCTCATTCCTGTACCGTAAAACCTGACATCAATGTCAGGTCAAGGAGCGATCGTGCGCATCGGAGAACTGGCCGAGCAGACCGGCGTCAGCGTCCGGTCGCTGCGGTACTACGAGACCAAGGGGCTGCTCGCCGCGACGCGGACCTCCGGTGGGCAGCGCGAATACCCGGCCGCCGCCGTCGAGCGCGTGCGTCGCATCCAGGAGATGTTCGCGGCCGGTCTGCACAGCGACACCATCGGCGAATTGCTGCCGTGCATCAACGATGTGGACGGCACGCCCAACGCGACGGCCACGCCGTTGCTGCTGGAACGGCTCACCGAGGAGCGTCGCCGGATCGAACAGGCGCTGCGTGATCTGCAGAGCACCCAGCAGGTTCTCGACGGCGTCATCCACGCCGCGTCGGACCACGCCACGATGCCTCGGGGAAACGCGGGATCAGCGGAGGTCTGACCGGAAGGCCGGAGTGTCCCCGCTGATCAGCGGGCAGGCCGGGTCCTGCCGGGACGGACGATGCGCGCGCCGCTACGGTGGAGCGCATGGCTCTCGACAGTGGTACCGGAACGATCTCAGACCTGGGCGGGGTGGCCGCGCCGATCGCCAAGACGGTGCCCACCGAACGCGTGCACCACGGTGACGTGTTCGTCGACGAATACGAATGGCTACGGGACAAGGAGAACCCGGAGGTCATCTCCTACCTCGAAGCCGAGAACGCCTACACCGAGGCGCAGACCGCGCACCTGGCCGGGTTGCGCGACAGCATCTTCGACGAGATCAAGTCGCGGACCCAGGAGACGGACCTGTCGGTGCCGACCCGGATGGGCGACTACTGGTACTACTCGCGCAGCTTCGAAGGCAAGCAGTACGGCGTGCACTGCCGCTGTCCGATCGCCGCCGATGCCGCGGGTATCGACGCGTGGACCCCGCCGCAGCTCGAGGCCGGCACCGAGGTGCCGGGCGAGCAGATCCTGCTCGACAGCAACGTCCTGGCCGAGGGCCACGACTTCTTCGCGCTCGGCGCGTACTCGATCAGTCACGACGGCAACCTGCTCGCCTACTCCGTGGACACCAACGGGGACGAGCGGTACGTGCTGCGCTTCAAGGACCTGCGCACCGGTGACCTGCTGCCCGACGAGGTCGCCGAGACCGCACCGGGCGCGACCTGGTCGCTGGACGGCACACACGTCTTCTATCAGACGGTCGACGAATCGTGGCGGCCCGACACCGTGTGGCGGCACCGGCTCGGCACCGCGCCGGACGCCGACGTCAAGGTGTTCCACGAGCCGGACGAACGGTACTGGGTGAGTGTGGTTTCCACGCGCTCGGAGAAGTTCCTCATGATCTGGGTCGGTTCCAAGATCACCACCGAGGGCTGGGTGCTCGAATCCGACAACCCCGAGGGCGAATTCCGGGTGATCCTGCCGCGTCGCGAGGGGGTCGAATATTCGGCCGAGCACGCGGTGGTGGCCGGGGAGGACCGATTCCTGATCCTGCACAACGACGTGGTGGACGGCGTGAAGGCGGAGAACTTCGTACTCGCCGACGCGCCGGTGGCCGATCCGTCGAACCTGACCCTGCTGATCGGGCACCGCGACGACGTGCGACTCGAGGATGTCGACGCGTTCGCCGATCACCTGGTGCTGAGCTACCGGCGCGAGGCGCTCACCCGCGTGACGGTCTGGCCGCTCACCGAGAGCGGCTACGGCGAGCGCAAGGAACTCGACTTCGACCTCGAGCTGTTCTCCGTCGGCGCGGGCGCGAATCCCGAATGGGCACAACCGACGTTGCGCATCGGGCTGAGTTCGTTCATCACCCCGGTGCAGGTGTTCGACTACGTGCCGGCCACCGGCGACCTGCTGCTGCGCAAGGAACAGCCGGTGCTCGGCGGGTACGACGCGAACGACTATGAGCAGCATCGTGATTGGGCGGTAGCGGAGGACGGAACCCGGATCCCGATCTCCTTGGTCTGGAAGAAGGGAGTCCCGCTGGACGCCCCGAAACCGTTGCTGCTCTACGGATACGGCTCTTATGAGGCGAGCATGGATCCGTCGTTCTCGGTCTCGCGCCTGTCGCTGCTGGACCGCGGCATGGTGTTCGCCGTCGCGCACGTGCGCGGCGGCGGCGAGATGGGCCGGCTCTGGTACGAGAACGGCAAGACGCTCACCAAGAAGAACACCTTCACCGATTTCGTCTCGTGCGCCCGGCATTTGATCGATACCGGCGTCACCGCCGCGGATCGGCTGATCGCCGACGGTGGCAGCGCGGGTGGCCTGCTGATGGGCGCGGTGGCGAACCTGGCCCCCGAGCTGTTCACGGGCATCCTGGCGAACGTCCCGTTCGTGGACCCGCTCACCTCGATCCTGGACCCGTCGCTGCCGCTGACCGTCATCGAATGGGACGAGTGGGGTAACCCGTTGGCGGACAAGGACGTCTACGACTACATGAAGTCGTACGCGCCCTACGAGAACATCGAGGCCAAGGACTACCCGGCCATCCTCGCCATCACCAGCATCAACGACACTCGGGTGCTCTACGTCGAACCGGCCAAGTGGGTCGCCAAGCTCAGGGCGACCAAGACCGGCGACGCGCAGCTGCTGCTCAAAACCGAGATGAGCGCGGGCCACGGCGGGGTCAGCGGCCGGTACGAGAAGTGGAAGGAAGTCGCCTTCGAGTACGCCTGGGTGCTGGACCGGGTGGGTCTCGCCGGCGCGTGATCGCGCGCGGTGCGGCCGCCGGATCGGCCGCACCGCGGGTAGCGACCTTGCCCGGTGCTGTTCGTCGCGCGGTCACCCGACCTGCACGTCGAATACATCTGCCGCTGGCATCGTAGGTTCATGAACGCTGAGCTGATCGTCTCGATCTCCGGCATCAGGGACACCACCCGGGACGCGGCGATCGAGTTCGCCGCGTCGATGGACCAGCGCGGTGTGCCGCTCTCGCTGCTCGTGGCGCCCCGGCTGAAGGGCAAGTACCGCCTGACCGAGGACCCCGCGACGCAGGCCTGGTTGCGCGGCAGGCGGGCCCGGGGCGATGCCATCGTGCTGCACGGCTACGACCAGGCGGCGACCAAGCGCCGCCGGGCCGAATTCGCCACGCTGCCACGGCACGAGGCGAAGTTGCGGCTCACCGCGGCGGACCGGGTGATGGAGCAGGTGGAACTGCGCACCCGCCTGTTCGCGGCGCCGCGCTGGGACGCCTCGGCCGGCGCCCTCGAGGTGCTGCCGGAACTCGGCTTCCGCGTCGCGCTGGGCCTGACTTCCATCCTGGATCTGGAAAGCAATGTGGCGCAGAAGGTCCGGGTGTACGGCATCGGCGAGGGTTTCCGCGCCGAACCGTGGTGGTGTCGCGCGCTGGTGCTGGGCGCCGCCCGCACAGCGCGGCGCGGCGGGCTACTGCGCCTTGCGGTTTCGGCCGCCCAACTGGCGCGCTCCGGCCCCCGCCAGGCCATGCTCGACGCCGTCGATCTCGCGCTGTTCCACGGTGCCGCAAGCGCCGTCTATCGGTGGGAGTCGCCCGCGATCGCACGCGCGGCGTAACGCACCGGCGTCGCCGCCCGTCATGGCGTAAAGCGGGCGGCGACGCGCGAACGGCGCAGGCCGGGTGAAAGCCTCAGTCCGGGTGCGTGTTCCGTTTCGGGTCCGGCACCTGTGCCGTCGCACTGTGGGTGAACCCGCCCGCTTCCTGGCGGGTGAGTGAGGTCGAGAACGGATGCCGGGCAAGCTGTTTCACGCAGCGGTCGAAGTCGGCGAGCAGCAGGTCGGCCATGTCGACGGTGAAGCCGTGCCGGATCACCGCCCGCATGATGATCTCGTTCTCCCGGTGCGCGGGCAACGGGTAGGCGGCGATCAACCAGCCGCGGCTGCGCAGGCGATCCGACAGGTCGTAGAGGTTGAAGCCCGGGTCGCCGGTCAGCCGCCACGACACCGCGGTGATCCCGTGCCGCGGGTCGCCGTCGTGGATCGGCTCGAAGATGCCGAACTCGCGCAGCCCCGCGGCCAGTTTCCGGGCCGCGCGGTAGCCGGCGGACTGCACCCGGGTGTAGCCGGTGCGGCCGAGCCGGATGAATTCGTAGTACTGGGTGATCGCCTGTCCGCCCGGCCGGGAGAAATTGAGATTGCAGGTGCCCACGGTGCCGCCGAGGTAGTCCACATCGAAGATCAGCTCGGCGGGCAGGTCGGCGGCCTCGCGCCAGATCGCCCACCCCGCGCCCAGCGGCGCCAACCCGGTCTTGTGCCCGGAGGCGTTGATCGATTTCACCCGCGGCAGCCGGAAATCCCAGACCAGATCGGGCGCGGTGAACGGGGCCAGGAACCCGCCGCTCGCGGCGTCCACGTGGATCGGGATGTCCAGGCCGCTCACCTCCTGCACCCGGTCCAGCGCGCGGCTGATCCCGGCGACGTCCTCGTACAGGCCGGTGAAGGTCTGCCCGAAGGTCGGCACCACCATGATGGTGCGCTCGTCACAATGCGCGGCGACCTCGTCCGGGTGCAACGTCAGCCGGTCACCGCTGAGCGGAACCTGCCGGATCTCGACGTCGAAGTATCGTGCGAATTTCTCCCAGCAGACCTGCACCGGGCCGCAGACGAAATTGGGCGTACCGGTGCCGCCGCGCTGCCGCCAGCGGAACTTGGCGGCCAGGCCGCCGAGCATCGCCGCCTCGCTGGAACCGGTGGTCGAGGTGCCGTGCGTGCCTGCCGGATCAGGGCAGTGCCACAGATCGGCGATCATCCGGACGCAGCGCCGCTCCAGCTCGGCGGTCTGCGGATACTCGTCCTTGTCGACGATGTTCTTGTCCAGCGACTCGGCCATCAGCCTGCGGGCCGTGTCGTCGGTCCAGGTGGTGCAGAAGGTCGAGAGATTCATCCGCGAGACGCCGTCGAGCAGCAACTCGTCGTGCACGATCTCGTAGGCGACCTGGGAACGCAGCTCATGCTCCGGGAAACCCGACCGCGGCGCGATCCGGTTGATCCCGGGTAACGCGAACAGGTCGTCGGAGTCGGGGGTCTCGGACATCGGCTGCCTCCGGAGGATCGGCTCGCGTGCTGGTACCGAACTGCGCTCGGGTACCAGAATCACACACGCGGCGGGCGGCGGCGCGGGGGCGCGGCGACACGAATCGGCCGGTGCGCGATATTTCACTCGGTGGACTGGTCAGTTCGTGCCAGAGTGGACGGGTGACCGACGATTCTCGTACCGCCGAACTGCGCGCGGCCGTGGCCGCGCTGATGCCACAGGCGAAAACCGATCTGACACAACTGGTTTCGTTCAAATCGGTGGCCGACCCACGGCAGTTCCCGCCGGAGGAGTGCGACCGGGCCGCGCAGTGGGTGGCGGACGCGTTCGCCGCGGCGGGGTTGACCAGGGTCGGCCTGCACGAGACGCCGGACGGCAGCAAGGCGGTCATCGCCGCCCGCCCGGCACCGGAGGGCGCGCCGACCGTGCTGCTGTACTGCCACTACGACGTGCAGCCGCCGCTGGACGGCGCCGCCTGGCATTCGCCGGTCTGGGAACTCACCGAGCGTGACGGCCGCTGGTACGGCCGCGGCAGCGCGGACTGCAAGGGCAACATCGTCATGCACCTGACCGCGCTGCGCGCGGTGGGACCGGACCTGCCGCTGGGCATCACGGTGGTCGCCGAGGGGTCCGAGGAGCAGGGCACCGGCGGGCTCGAGCGGTTCGTCGAGACCAACCCGGAACTGCTGCGCGCCGACGCGATCGTGATCGGCGACTGCGGCAACTTCGCCACGGGGGTGCCGACGCTGACGGAGACGTTGCGCGGCAACGTGAATGTCGTGGTGACCGTCGAAACCTTGACCAGCCCATTGCATTCCGGCATGTTCGGCGGTGCCGCCCCGGACGCGCTCGCGGCCTTGATCCACCTGCTCGCCTCGCTGCGCGACGAACACGGCAACACCACCGTCGCGGGACTGCAGCACGACCAGCGCTGGACCGGCGTGCAGTACCCGGAAGACCAATTCCGTAGCGACGCAGGCCTGTTGCCCGGTGTCGAGTGCACCGGCGACGGCACGATCTCCGACATGCTGTGGGCCCGGCCCGCGTTGACCGTGCTCGGCATCGACGCGCCGCCGGTGGTCGGGTCGGCCGCCGCCGTGCAGCCGTCCGCGCGCGCCCGGCTCAACCTGCGCATCCCGCCGGGCACCGATCCGGAGCAGGCGCACAAGGCGCTCGTTGCGCACCTCGAGGCGAACACACCGTGGAACGCGAAGCTCACCATCGAACTCGAAGGTGTCGGCGCCGCGTTCAGATCGAGCAGCGGCGGCCCGGCGCGCGAGGCGATGGCGGCGGCACTGACCGCCGCCTACGGCCGTCCCACGACCACCCAGGGACAGGGCGGCTCGATCCCGCTGTGCAATGTCTTCGCCGACACCTACCCGGCCGCCGAGATCATGCTGCTCGGCGTCGAGGAACCGAAGGCGCTGATCCACGCGCCGAACGAGAGCGTGGATCCCAGCGAGATCGAGCACATGGCCCTGGCCGAGGCGCTTTTCCTGCTCGACTATGCCGAGCAGGCCCGGCGGCCGCGCTAGAACTCGCGCTGGTCTTCGGGCTCCACCACGGTGAATTCTGTTTCGGCAGGCCCCATTTCGGCCAGCCTGCCGAAGTAGATGCCCTGCGCGGCGGGCTCGATGATGCCGTAGTGGATGGGCAGCGCGGTGCGCGGGCGCACCGCGCGCAGGTAGTCCACGGCCTCGCTGAGCCGCATCCACGGCGCGGCCGCGGGCAGCGCGAGCACGCCGACCTGGACCGGCGGCACCCACAGCGAATCACCCGGGTGCACCAGTTGCGCCGGATCGTCCGGGGTGCCCAGCTGGAAGACGGTGTTGTCGACCACGGGCAGCTCCGGATGGATCACCGCGTGCCTGCCGCCACCGCCGGTGATCTGCAGGTCGCCGAGCGCGAGCACGTTGCCCGCGTGCACCGCCTGCCACGGCTCGCCGCGCTGCTGTGCGGTCTGCGGATCGGCGAGCAGCCGCGCCCCCGGATTGGCCTCGATCAGCGCCTCGATCCGGTTCGGGTCGATGTGGTCGGGATGCTGGTGGGTGATCGCGATCGCGTCCAAGCCGGTGAGACCCTCGAAGCCGTGCGAGAAGGTGCCGGGATCGAAGAGCACCTTCTTACCGTGCAGCTCGACGAGTAGGCAGGAGTGGCCGAAGTGAGCTATGCGCATGGCGCCATGTTAGGCGCGGTGCGGGCCACGGCCCCCGCCCGCGAATTTTGGCCGACCCCGGAGGTGCCGCGGGCAACCAGCACAACTACGCTGCTGAGGTAACCCCCCACCCCACTTGAGGAGCAACGCGTGGCACGAGTCGTGGTCGAGGTGATGCCGAAGGCCGAGATCCTGGACCCCCAGGGACAGGCCATCGTCGGTGCACTCCCGCGCCTGGGATTCGAGGGCATCTCGGATGTCCGGCAGGGCAAGCGATTCGAGCTCGACGTCGACGACAGCGTCGGCGACGCGGAGCTCGCGCAGATCGCCGAATCGCTGCTGGCCAACACCGTGATCGAGGAGTGGAAGGTGGTTCGCCTGCCATGACGGCGCGGATCGGAGTCATCACCTTTCCTGGGACGCTCGACGATGTCGACGCGGCCCGTGCGGTGCGGTTGTCCGGCGCCGAGGCGGTCAGCCTGTGGCACGCGGACGCGGATCTGAAGCAGGTCGACGCGGTCGTCGTGCCGGGCGGTTTCTCCTACGGTGACTACCTGCGCGCCGGCGCGATCGCCCGGTTCGCCCCGGTGATGGGCGAGGTCGTGCGCGCGGCACAGTCCGGCCTGCCGGTGCTGGGCATCTGCAACGGTTTTCAGGTGCTGTGCGAGGCCGGCCTGCTGCCCGGTGCGCTGACCCGCAACGAAGGTCTGCACTTCATCTGCCGCGACGAATGGCTGCGGGTGGAATCGGCGGCCACGGCGTGGACCTCGCGCTACGAGGCCGGCGCGCAGATCCTCATCCCGCTCAAGTCCGGTGAGGGCCGCTACCAGGCGTCCACCGCCGTGCTGGACGAGCTGGAGGGCGAAGGCCGGGTGGTCTTCCGCTACGCCGGTGACAATCCGAACGGTTCGCAGCGTGGCATCGCGGGCATCGCCTCGGCCGACGGCCGCATCGTCGGCCTGATGCCGCACCCCGAGCACGCGACCGAGCCGCTCACCGGCCCGAGCGACGACGGGCTCGGCCTGTTCCTCTCGGTGCTGGACACCCTCGTCTCGGCCTGATCCGCCGAACCGCTCAGGTGATGCGGTCGACGATGTCGAATTCGACACCGTCGGCGCGGGCGATGAAACCGTGCTGGATCGCCTGATTGCCTTGAAAGGCGCGCTGGCCGCCGGGGGTCTCCAGGATCACCCCGTGGTCCAGCGCGCCGAGGACTTCGGGCACGCGCAACGAGCCGACCGCGTGCGCGAGCCCGGCCAGGGTGTGGATGGCCTCATAGGTCATATTGCTGAAACTGGTGAGCGCAGGAGCGAATTCACCGTGCCGCTTGCGATAACGGGCCACCCGTTCGCGCCCGTCGGGTGAATGCTCATCGATGAAAAAGCTGGATGCCACGTAGAAGTTGTGGTTGGCCCCGGGGCCGCCCGCCAGCAAGACGTTCTCGTCCGCCGCAGGGCTGATCCGCAATTGGGAAGCCGCGCGACCGGTAGCCGCGAACTGCCGATTGAACCGGGACACGTCCGCACCGACCATCAGGATCATCACGCCTTGGGCCCGGTCCAGCGCCGGATGGGAGAGGAAGTCGCCGAAATCGGGCGAACCGAGCGGCACGAACCGCTCGAGCACGATGGCGTCGGGGTCGGCCAGGCTGTTGCGGATCGCTTTGGCCGATTCCCGCGGCCAGATGTAGTCGTTGCCGATGATCGCCCAGCGCTGGATGCCGTGTTCGCGGGCCAGCCAGTGCACGGCGGGCAGCGTCTGCCCCGCCGGATGCTCGCCCAGCATCAGCACACCGGGCAGCTCGTCCGGCAGGCCTTCGTGCCCGGTGGCGAACAGATAGGGCACCCGGCTCGCGGTCGCCCGCGCCACCGCCAGCCGCACCGCGGAGGTGTGCCAGCCGGTGATCGCGTCCACCATTCCGGTCGCGAGCAGGGCGGAAACCTCGCTCGCCACCTCGTGCGGCGGCCGGCCGCCGTCGATATTCGTAGTACGAATTTCGCGACCGAGAATTCCTGTGCCCCGGTTGATTTCGTCGACCGCCAGCGAAGTCGCCGCGTCGCACGAGGGGGCCACGATACCGCCGGGACCCTGCATCGGAACGATGTTCAGGATCTCGATAGTGCCCTCGGGGCTCTCGCCGAACGCTGACATTCGGTACTCTTCTTCTCGTTCGAGCGAAATTCATGGCAGGCAGGAAATAACAATGACGACCATTGTAAGCGGATATTCCACGCTGCATGGTGCGCTGCGTGCCGCAGAACGCGGTTGGCTGCGTCACTTGGACGCAGCACTGTGTGCCAGGCAGCTCACGGCCGATCAGTGGTCGATGCTGTCGAATCTCTCCAGCGAGACCGGCATCACGATGAGCGAGCTTGCGGCCAGGTCACAGCTGGCGCCGTCCTCGGCGACCAGGCACGCGGACTACCTGGCCGAGCGCGGTCTCATCTTCCGGCTCGCCGCACAGGACGACCGCAGGCGGATCCTGATCGGGCTCAGCAGGCTCGGTGCGGAACTCGTCGCGTCGGTGCGCGCCGAAGAGGCGCGTGCGGAACAGGAACTGCGCGCCCGGATCGGTGCCCGCCGTTATACGGACCTCATGCGACTGCTGGAACTCGTTTCCGTGAATCCGGGGTAAGCGCGCATTCATCCGATGTATGCCCGGAACGTCCGATCTGTGATCGGCGGCGTCTTCGCTTGCCCGCCAAACGATTCCACTCGGAACTAACCGGCGAGGTCGGCCATTCGGGCCGAAGCGCGGATTGTTTCGCGGGCATGTGAGTGGCCGTTCATTGCGGCCGCGCAATAGCCGGGCACGGCCGCGGCTCCGCGGTGCCGCGGTGGGGTCTGTCGGCCCGCTGGAGCCATCGGCCCGGCCCGGACGACTAACTCGTCCATCTTTCCTTTTTTTGTCGGCACAGCGGACGGCCGGGCTCGGCCGTCCGCTTGTGCTGCCATCGGCCGGATTGGGTTGTGCGGGTTGAGCATTGATTTGGTCGGACGACCGACCAGTTAATTATTGAGTAGCCATATTCTATTTAAATGAAGTCCGGAGCGAGGCGACTTCGTTTAATTTCCCGACACGCCGGGTCGGATCGTCACGTGCCACGTGACAGTTGGCATGATCACCAGCGCTAAGTCATCCATGGATCGACCTACAAACAGGAGGAACAATGCTGCTGCCCGTGGTTGGAAGTATGGCCGGTGCCGCTATTGCTGCGCTTACCGTCATCCTCGGCATCATCATCGCGGTCATCTAGCACTCCGTTCAGACCGAGTTCGTGAAACTGCCTCCGGTGTGAGGCGACCTCGGCTAAGTTCCTGAAATGTCGAGGTAGTTCGACATCTCTGATATCGGCAGCGGCACTCCGTCGCTGCGCGATCACTAGCTCTACCGACAACAGGAGGAACAATGCTTCTGCCCGTGGTTGGAAGTATGGCCGGTGCTGCCATTGCGGCTCTTACCGTGATCCTCGGCATCATCATCGCGGTCATCTAGCTTCCCCAGCTGGCTGAGCTCTCCCCGCCTCTCGTCCGAGGCGATCCTCGGTCGATTTCCTCTCCGGCCGAGATGGTTTGACATTCTGAAATCGGGAGTGGCATGATCGCCGCTGCTCGATTAAATGGTTCAACCGACAAACAGGAGGAACAATGCTTCTGCCCGGTGTTGGTAGTTTTCTGGGTGCAGCCGTCGCGGCCCTGGGTGTGATTCTGGGGATCATCGTCGCGGTCGTCTAGTCAGCGCCTTCGGCACTGCTAGCTGAGATCGCCACCGCCTCCCATCTGAGGCGCCCTCGATCCGAATTCTGTGTGATCGAGGATGTTCGACAATCAATGGATCGACCGACAAACAGGAGAAACAATGCTTCTGCCCGGTGTTGGTAGTTTCTTGGGTGCTGCCGTTGCGGCCCTCGGCGTGATTCTCGGCATCATCGTCGCCGTCATCTAGTTGACGCCGCCCGGCTACATCGTGCCGGGCTTCATGAGGAATCGGACTACTTCCAGCTGGAGTCTCCGAGCCTGTTGAAATCTGCATCGCCTCGACTGCGAGGCGTCCTCGACGAGCATTCGACACGTCGAGGTAGTTCGACAGACTGAATGCCACTGAGCTGGCATCATCACTACTTTTCCGACAGTGGTTAGACCGACAAACAGGAGGAACAATGCTTCTGCCCGGTGTTGGTAGTTTTCTGGGTGCGGCCGTGGCGGCCCTGGGCGTGATTCTCGGAATCATCGTCGCCGTCGTCTAGTTGTCACCTCTGACTGGCTACTGATCCAGTCAGCACAGAACGAAATCGTGCCGGACGACTGCAGCGTCCGGCACGCTTCTTTTTATCCGGTTGAGTTCGGCTCCGGGGGATTGTTGTAGCCGAACAGTGAAATAGATTGTGTTCATTTCAGGCCCGGTGCGGCTGGCTCCCGATGATGTAGCTCGGAGTCTCCGGCCGTGTGTGGGGTCGTGCGTCGGGGCTCGAATATCACCAGTGCGGGCATATCGTGCGCGGCCGGCACCCGGGTAGATGGGCCTGCTGCGGTGCTTGCCCGCCGACCACCGTCGAGCGCTGCGCCGCGGTTCGCCTCAGTGCACGTAACCTGTTGGCCCCCATACGCATCGGAGGACCGGGGCGGCCCGTACGCAGGCCACACCCGGTCCTCCGGAGCGTCGAACTATCGGTGGTGGGGAATTACTCTTGCACGCCCATGCCGTGCGCGAGGGTCGGCCAGGACAGCTTCAGCTCGTCCTGCCAGTAGCCCCACGAATGCGTCCCGGTGTCGTGAATGGTGAAGGTGGCGGGAATGCCCAGCGAATCCAGTTTCGTCTTCAGGTTCTGGGTGCAGTGGGCCGTGGCCGCCTCGATCAGGCCACCGATGATGATCTGATTGGCCAGGCCGTTCGGGCCGGGCTGCGTGTGCGGTCCGTCCAGGGTGTCGTATCGACCCGGCATGCCATTACCCGAGGAGATATACAGTTCGGTGCCGCGCAGGCCCTCCGCGTTGACGTAAGGGTCGTTGGCGACCCATTCCCGTGAACCGGTCGGCCCCCACATGTTCTCGTGGCTGGCGCCGCCGTAACCATCGACGACGAACTTCACGAATCGCGAACCGAGCGGGTCGCTGGTCTGTGCGCAACCGCTGTACGCGGCCGCCACGTTGTAGAGACCCGGTTTGGCGATAGGCAAGGCGAGCACGGTGGTCGCGGAGGTCGAGATACCCGCGATGCCGTTCACGCCATTCGTGCCGAGTGCCGCATCGATGATCGGCGGCAACTCTTCGGTCAGATAGGTCTTCCATTTGTTGCGGCCGAGTACCGGATCGTCCTTGATCCAGTCGGTGTAGTAACTGAACATCCCGCCGATCGGCAGGATCAGGTTCACGTTTTTGTCCGCCATGAACGCGCGGGCGTCGCTCTGCGCCTGCCAGGAAGCGATGTCGATACCGCCGCCCGCGCCGCTCAGCAGATACAGGCTCGGGCGCGGTTTGGACGTATCGGCGGGGCGCTGGATTTCGACCGGAAAGGTCTTGTCCATCGCCGCAGAATAAACCTGAAGTCGGATATTGCGGTCGTCGATGGTCTCTGTGTCGGTTATCCGAGATCCATCCGGCGCGGTAACCGAAGTGGTCAGCAGTTTGGCATCGGTGGCCGGGTCGGCCGTTGCCGCCGATACACCCAGTGCGGTCATTGCGCAGGCGAGCAGTCCGGTCGCCGCGAGGGAGGCTACGGAACGTGATCTGCGGGAGTTGTGTGCTTCTGCGTTTACGCTCCAATTCATAGGACAAGCTTTTAGCACGCCGTTCGGATCGCACATGCGGCGACACGAAGCAATGTCCGAATTACGTAGAATCCTGGGCAAACTGGTCAGTTGTCATAGGTGCCGTTCCGGAAGCTGCCAAGGGGCACAACGTTCTTCGCCGCGTCAACGGTCCCCGGTCGTCCACGGTGGAAATCTCCGCGGCAATTCGCCACGTCCGGCCGCGAATGCGCGCAGATATCCGGGTACGGAACGGATGCACTTGGTACTTCATGGAAGTCCTTGGGTACCATCTGCGCCGGGGTATTCAGCCCCGACATCCGATCGAGCTCTCCGAAGGGTGAATTCATGAAGATGCTCAACCCGCGTTACGCCTTCGCTTCTCTCGCCATCACCGGTATCGCCGCCGGCGCCTCGCTGTTCGGCACCGGAATTGCCGCGGCGGATATGATCGACGATCTCGCTCCGCTGCTGAGCTCGGAATGCTCCTTCAAGCAGATCGACGCCGCGATCCATCAGGACGCGCCGGAGATGGCCGCGAAGCTCGACGCCTCGCCGGTGCAGAAAATGGCGCTGGAGGCGGCCTACAACATGCCGACCGACGTGCGTGTGAAGACGTTCCAGGAGTTCACCGCGCAGAAGAAGAGCGGCGTGGAGACCCCGCTCGACGCCATGAGCCCGGACCTGGGCGACAAGATGACGAAGATCAGCACCTCCTGCAAGACGTTCCCGCAGTCGTAGTTTCGCGCTAGCACTACTTGGGCACTCGCGCTGTTCGACGGACAGTGGGTGGGCAGGTCGGCGTTCGCGCCCCGGCGGGGACGCCACCGGCCCTGCTCTCGACCGACCCCGCGGGTCGGCTGTCGATCACCGCGGCGCACGCGTGCCTAGGATCGCAGGCATGCCCGTTTCCACTACTGCTGCCACGGCCACCGGGTTGTGCGCGTTCGTCGACGAATCGCCCTCGCCCTTTCACGTCTGCCGAACGGTGGCAGCGGAACTGGAAGCCGCCGGGTTCACCCGGCTGGCCGAGGCGGACCCGTGGCCGGTGGACGGGTCCGGTAAGCATTTCGTGGTGCGCGGTGGTTCGCTGATCGCCTGGGCCGCCGCCGATGCCGCGGGGGTGACGCCGTTCCGGGTGGTCGGCGCGCACACCGACAGCCCGAATCTGCGCGTCAAACAGCATCCGGACCTGGCGTCGGCGGGCTGGCAGCTGGTCGGCCTGGAGCCCTACGGCGGCGCCTGGCTGAACTCCTGGCTGGACCGCGAACTCGGGATCTCCGGGCGGCTGAGCGTGCGCGACGGAGATGCGGTGCGCGAGAAGCTGGTTCGCATCGATGATCCGATTCTGCGGGTGCCGCAGCTGGCCATTCACCTGTCCGACGATCGCAAGGGCGTCGCACTGGATCCGCAGCGGCACGTGAACGCGGTGTGGGGTGTCGGCCGGGAGCCGCGCTCGTTCCTCGAATTCGTCGCCGAGCACGCCGATCTCGACCCCGCTGCGGTGCTCGGCTGGGAACTGATGACGCACGACCTGGCGCCGAGCCGGATCGTCGGCCGCGACCTCGATCTGGTCAGCGCACCGCGCCTGGACAACCAAGGCACCTGCTACGCCGGTCTGCAGGCCTTCCTCGCCGCGGTCGCCGACCCCGGTGCCGCGATTCCGGTGCTCGTCATGTTCGACCACGAGGAGGTCGGCAGTCAGTCCGATCGCGGCGCCCAGTCCGATCTGCTGCCCCGCGTGCTGGAACGGATCGTGCTCGCCCGCGGCGGCGACCGCACCGAATACCTTGCCTCGCTGGCCGGTTCGGTGGTCGCCTCGGGCGATATGGCGCATGCGACGCATCCGAACTACCCGGAGCGGCACGAGCCCGCGCACCGGATCGCGGTGAACGGCGGGCCGGTGCTCAAGGTCAACCAGAATCTGCGTTACGCCACCGATGCGGCCGGAGCCGGCGCGTTCGCGCTGGCCTGCGCGCAGGCCGGAGTTCCGTTGCAGCGCTACGTGCATCGCGCCGATCTGCCCTGTGGCTCGACGATCGGCCCGATGACGGCCGCGGGCACCGGCATCACGACGGTCGACGTCGGCGCGGCTCAGCTGGCGATGCATTCGGCGCGCGAAGTGATGGGCGCCGCCGATGTGCCCGCCTACGCCGCGGCGTTGGCCGCTTTCCTCACGCCCGCCGCCACCGGGCGGTAGGTGAGCACCGCGACGACGAAGACGGCGAGGGTGGCCAGTACGTAGCTGCTGCCGATGAGCTGCTGCCACCACGCCCAGTCGAGTTCCTTGTCGTCGGAGTGCGGCAGCAGCCACTGCGGTCCGATCAGGAACATGACGGTCAGCGCGCCGACGCAGCCGAGGAACACCGGCGAACGCTTGCCGCGCACGATCACGTCCGCGGTCACCACCGCGGCGGGCGCGATCCACACCCAGTGGTGCGACCAGGAGACCGGCGAAACCAGCAGCACCGCAGCCGCATTCACCAGCAGTGCGGCCACGGTGGCGCCCGCGTCGATCAGCCTGCGCATCCAGACCGCGGCCAGCGCGACCGCGACCAGCGACAGCGCGATCCACAGCACGGTGGCCGCCGAGTCGGGCAGACCGAGCCGGAACGCCATGCCCTTGATCGACTGGTTGCCCGCGAAGTAGGGCGGGCCGATCCGGCCGGTGTCGGCCAGCGTGTGGAACCAGTACTCGGTCGAATCGCTGGGGAACAACAGAAAACCCAGACCCACCGCCGCGATCGCCGAGACGATCAGCGTGCCCGCCGCCTTCCAGTCCTTGCGCAGCAGGAAGTACAGCAGGTACCCGCCGGGGATCAGCTTCACCGACACCGCGATGCCGATCAGCATGCCGCGCGGCCAGAATGGCTTGCGCACCAGGCAATCCAGCGTGACGGCGGCCATCAGCACCAGGTTGATCTGGCCGAAACCGAAGGTCTGGCGCAGCGGTTCGAAGGTTTGCAGCAGCGCGACCGCGCCGATCACCAGGGTCCACATGGTGACCTTGGGCAGCCCCGGCCGGATCCGCGCGAGCACCAGCCACAGCGTGATCGCCAGGCTTGCCAGCGAACTCGTCAGCACGATCACCTCGGCGACCGGCAGCGCGATCAGCGCGAGCGGGGCGAAGAACAGCGCGGCCAGCGGGGGATAGGTGAACGGCAGGCCGATGCCGGCCACCGGCGGCATCGGGCCGTACAGCTCGCCGTCGTCGAGCCAGACCCGGGCACCGTTGCGGTACACCTGTAGATCGATGTAGCCGGACCACCAGTGCACGGCCAGCGACAGCACCGCGGACGCGGCGAACAGGCCGATGGCGAGCAGGAGCCAGCGCAGTTGGTCACCGGACAGCGGAACGCGCACCTGGGCAGTCGACTCGGTGGTGGTGCCATCCTGCCCGTCGTGCTCGGCAACCGGCCCGGCCTTCGCGACAACCGGCTCAGCGGAATCCGCGATCCCCGATCGTTCGTTCACGGGCCCAGAGTAACTGTGTGGGACGGTGTGACCCGCGTCGGCGCGCGTGGGCACCCGCGCGGGCTGTGACCGGGCGCACAGGAAAACGGCGAACCGGGCGTGAGGTGTATGCGGCCCGGTGCCCACGAACCGTGACGGCTAAACTTCCAGGCGAATCCCCAGCTTCGCGCTCCCGGCCCGAAAGGACCCTGGTACCCCGTGACTTCGCAGGTCGACACCGTCAGCGCAGCCGCAGCAACTCCCGACGTGCCGCAACCCTATAAAGAGCTGGGTCTGAAGGACGACGAGTACGCCCGCATCAAGGACATTCTCGGCCGCAGGCCGACCGATGCCGAGTTGGCGATGTACTCGGTGATGTGGAGCGAGCACTGCTCCTACAAGTCCTCGAAGGTGCACCTGCGCTACTTCGGCCAGACCACCACCGAGCAGATGCGGGCCTCGATGCTCGCGGGCATCGGCGAGAACGCGGGCGTGGTGGACGTCGGCGACGGCTGGGCGGTCACCTTCAAGGTGGAGAGCCACAATCACCCGTCCTATGTCGAGCCCTACCAGGGTGCGGCGACCGGCGTCGGCGGCATCGTGCGCGACATCATGGCGATGGGCGCGCGCCCGATCGCGGTGATGGATCAGCTGCGCTTCGGCGCCGCGGACGCGGCCGACACCCGGCGCGTGGTCGACGGTGTGGTGCGCGGGGTCGGCGGCTACGGCAACTCGCTCGGCCTGCCGAATATCGGCGGCGAGACCGTGTTCGATGCCTCCTACCAAGGCAATCCGCTGGTGAACGCGCTGTGCGCGGGCGTGATGCGGGTCGAGGATCTGCACCTGGCCTTCGCCTCCGGCACCGGCAACAAGATCATTCTGTTCGGTGCGCGCACCGGCCTGGACGGCATCGGCGGCGTCTCCGTGCTCGCCTCGGACACCTTCTCCGGCGACGAATCGGGTACCGGACGCAAGAAGCTGCCGAGCGTGCAGGTGGGCGATCCGTTCACCGAGAAGGTGCTCATCGAGTGCTGCCTCGAGCTGTACGCGGCCAAGCTGGTGGTCGGCATCCAGGACCTCGGCGGCGCCGGATTGTCCTGCGCCACCTCCGAACTGGCGGCCGCGGGCGACGGCGGCATGCACATCGAGCTGGACCGGGTGCCGATGCGCGCCACCGGGATGACCCCGGCCGAGGTGCTCTCCAGCGAATCGCAGGAGCGCATGTGCGCCGTGGTGACCCCGGAGAACGTGGACGCGTTCATGGCCGTGTGCCGCAAGTGGGACACGCTCGCCACGGTGATCGGTGAGGTCACCGACGGTGACCGGCTGGTGGTCACCTGGCACGGCGAGACCGTGGTCGACGTCCCGCCGCGCACCGTCGCGCACGAGGGCCCGGTGTACGAGCGCCCGGTGCAGCGGCCGGACGAGCAGGACGCGTTGATCGCCGACAGCACCGACAAGCTGACCCGCCCGAAGACCGGCGACGAACTGCGCGCCACGCTGCTGCAGATGCTGGCCAGCCCGCAGCTGTGCAGCCGCAAGTGGATCACCGAGCAGTACGACCGCTACGTGCGCGGCAACACCGTGCTCGCCGAGCACGCCGACGCGGGTGTGATCCGGATCGACGAGTCGACCGGCCGCGGGATCGCGCTGGCCACCGATGCGTCCGGCCGCTACACCAAGCTGGACCCGTACACCGGCGCGCAGCTCGCGCTGGCCGAGGCGTTCCGCAATGTCGCCACCACCGGCGCGACCCCGAAGGCTGTCACCAACTGCCTGAACTTCGGCTCCCCGGAGGATCCGGGCGTGATGTGGCAGTTCCAGCAGGCCGTGCGCGGCCTCGCGGACGGCTGTGTGGCGCTGGGCATTCCGGTCACCGGCGGCAACGTGAGCTTCTACAACCAGACCGGGCAGACGGCCATCCTGCCGACCCCCGTGGTCGGCGTGCTCGGCGTCATCGACGACGTGCACCGGCGCATCCCGACCGGGCTCGGGCTGGAGCCGGGTGAGACCCTGATCCTGCTCGGTGACACCCACGACGAATTCGGCGGCTCGATCTGGTCCCAGGTCGTGCACGATCACCTGGGCGGCGTGCCGCCGAAGGTCGATTTCGCGCGCGAGCAGCTGCTGGCCGAGGTGCTCACCGCGGGTTCGCGCGACGGCATGATCAGTGCCGCACACGACCTTTCGGAGGGCGGCTTGATCCAGGCCGTCGTGGAGGCCGCGCTGGCCGGTGAAACCGGTTGCCGCATCCTGCTTCCCGAGGACGCGGACCCGTTCGTCACGTTGTTCGCCGAATCGGCGGGCCGGGTGCTCGTCGCGGTGCCGCGCTCGGAGGAGACCCGGTTCACCAAGATGTGCACCGCCCGCGAACTGCCGTGGGTGCGCATCGGCGTGGTCGACCAGGGCGCGGATTCGGTTGAGGTGCAAGGACAGTTCTCCGTCCCGATGGACGAGCTGCGGGCCGCGCACGAGGGCACGCTGCCGAAGTTGTTCGGAGCAAGTGCGCTCTGATGGCGGCTGAGGCTGGAGCGGTCTCAGTAGTACGTGTGCGCGTCGGCGCCGGCCGGATCGTCGGCGCCGTCGAGCGTTTCTTCCGCCCGAACTACGTGGGTCTCGTCGTCGCGACGCTGTTCTTCTCGTTGTCGCTGACGCCCTCGCTGCTGCCGCGGGATTGGCTGTTCGAGGGACTCATCGGCGGGGTCAACGCGGCCATCGGCTACGGCGTCGGCTGTCTGCTGGAGTTGATGTACCGCAGCTGGATTCGGCCGCGGCTGCCCGAGCAGGTCACCAAGGTGCTGGCGGATCTGCCCACCTGGCTGCCCGCGGTGGTGAAGGTCGTGGTGTTGCTCGGCTGTGTACTCACCGCGGTGCTCATGCTGGTGCAGTCGGCGCGCTGGCAGCGCGAGATCACCCAGCTGATGGGCATGGACGACATCACGACCAGCGGCTTCCTGCGCACCGGTGCGTTGAGCGCCGCCGTGATCGCGCTGGTGATCGGCGTGTTCCGGGCGGTGCGCTGGCTGGTGCGGTGGGTCGCGGGTGAGCTGACGAAGTGGGTGCACGTCCCGCGCCGCCTGGCCATGCCGCTCGGCTTCCTGATCGTCACCATCGTTGCCGTCACGCTGTTCAACGGCGTGCTGGCGAAAGCCTTCTTCTCGGTGGCGAATTCGGCGTTCAGCGTGCGCAACAGCCACACCTCGCCCAACGCCACGCAACCTCAACTGCCCGAAAGATCCGGCAGCCCGGCCTCGTTGGCGAAGTGGGAGACCCTCGGCTCGGAGGGGCGATGGTTCGTCTCCTACGTGCCGAGCGCCGCGGATATCGAAAAGGTCACCGGCAAACCGGCCAAGGAGCCGATCCGGGTGTACACCGGCCTGGAATCGGCGGACGGTCCCGAGGCCCAAGCCGAACTGGCCGTCGCCGAACTCGAACGCACCGGGGCCTTCGATCGCAAGGTCCTGGTCGTGGTGACCACGACCGGTACCGGCTGGGTCGACTCGACCAGCGCCGAATCCGTGGAGATGATGTACGGCGGCGACAGCGCGATCGTCGCCACCCAGTACTCGTACCTACCCAGCGTGCTGTCCTTCCTGTCGGACAAGGACAAGGCCACCCGGATGGGAAAGCTGGTGTTCGACAAGGTGTACGAGCACTGGTCGGTGCGGCCGGCCGAGGCCAGGCCGAAGTTGCTCGTCTACGGGGAGAGCCTCGGCTCGCAGGGGGCCGAAGGCGCGTTCTCCGGTCTCGCCGACCTGCGCAACCGGACCGACGGCGTGCTGTGGGTGGGGCCGCCGAACTCGAACCGGTTGTGGAGTGAGTTCGTCGCGCGGCGCGATCCGGGGTCCCCCGAGGTATTGCCGACCTACGCCGACGGACTCGTGGTGCGCTTCGCAGACGGTCGCGGCGATCTGTGGCAGCCGTCGAGCACCTGGCTGACACCGCGCGTCGCCTACCTGCAGCACGCGTCCGATCCGGTGGTGTGGTGGTCGCCGGATCTGCTGTTCAGCGAACCGGATTGGCTGCGCGAGCCGCGTGGTTCCGACGTGTCGCCGACGATGGCGTGGTATCCGATCGTCACGTTCTGGCAGGTCGCCGCCGATCTGCCCAATGCGCAGGGCGTCAACGACGGGCACGGGCATCGCTACGGCACGCTGGTGCTCGACGCCTGGGCCGCGATCGCACAGCCGCCGGACTGGACCGCCGATCTCTCGGACCGGATCCGAAACTACTTGGCGGAGTCGGCCGTTCGGGAACGCTCGCTCAAATGACGAGTTGATCCGCTGACCTGGGCGGGCCAGGACCCCTCGTCACCGGGCCCGCCCAGGAGCGTGATCAGGCGATGGTGTTGAACGGATCGTGCTCGGCGAGCAGCTTTTCCATCCGTGCCTGATCGATGCGACCGTGTACGGTCGCGGCTTCGTGCTGGTCCCGCACCACCTTCGCCAAGGTGAAGGTGCTGGTGACCAGGAAGAGAAGGCTCATCGCCAGAAAGCTGCGCTGCCAGATGTCCAGCGGCAGATACAGAATGCCCGCGCCCGCCCCGAAAAAGCTGACGCCGAACGCGATCGCGGCCTGGGCGACGAAGGCCGAGGTGGTCTTCGGCTGTGCGTTGGGAGTGCTCATGCCAAGAATTCTGGCGACACGCGTACCCGCACAACCGTGTACAACTACTCGAGCACCCTGGGTAGTTGCCGATCCGCCGTTGCGGGAGACGACAGGCGCGGTAGGCGAGTGTGATCTGTGTCGATCCGCCGCGTGGCGGCCTGGCCAACGCTCGCCGGCGGAACCGGACCGCCATACTGTTGCGATGATGATCGCTATGGAACTGCTCGCGGCCGAACTCCGCACGCGCTGAGTTTCGTGCTAGAGACCGCCTCCACCCTGACGAAGCTGCGTACGCGCGGCGTCGTCGTCGTGCGGCGCGTGGAAGACGTCATCGACCTGAACTATGTCGGACTGGTCTTCGCCACGTTGTTCTTCGCGCTGTCGGTGACGCCGTCGTTGGTGCCACGCGACTGGCTGTTCCAGGGCCTGATCAGTGGTGTCAACGCCGCGCTCGGCTACGGCGTCGGCTGTCTGCTCGAGTGGCTGTTCCGGTTGTGGGTGCGGCCGCGGCTGCAGAAGTTCCTGCCGCCGCCGCCCACCTGGGTGCGCTACGCCGTGAAGTCCGCGATCCTGTTCACCGCCGCCTTGAGCGCCGCGCTGATGCTGGTTCAGTCGGCGCGCTGGCAGCGCGAGATCACCGCGCTGATGGGCATGGAAGGCACCACGACACCGGCCTATCTGCGTACCGGCTTGCTGAGCATGGCGGTCGGCGCGGCCGTGGTGGCCGCGTACCGGACGGTGCGCGAGACCATCCTGTTCCTGGCCCGGCTGCTCAACCGGTGGGTCCGGGTGCCGCGCGAGCTGGCGCCCGCCGCCGGCTTCCTGGTGCTCGTCGTACTGACCGTGACGATCTTCAACGGCGTGGCCTCGCGGGCGTTCTTCGCGGTGGCCAATTCGGCGTTCAGCGTGCGCAATGACCACACCTCGACGAATGCGGTCCAGCCGACCCAGCCGGAACGTTCCGGCAGTCCCGCGTCACTGGCCAAATGGGAGACCCTCGGGTTCGAGGGGCGGTGGTTCGTCTCGCACGGACCGACCGCGAGCAAGATCAGCGAGGTGACCGGCAAGCCCGCGCGCGAGCCGATCCGCGCCTACGTCGGGTTGGAGTCGGCCGAGAACGGCGAGGAACCCGCCGAGCTGGCGGCCGCCGAACTCGAACGCACCGGCGCCTTCGACCGCAAGGTGCTCGTGGTGGTGACGACCACCGGCACCGGCTGGGTGAATGCCATGGCGGCGGGTGCGATCGAGTACATGTATGGCGGTGACAGTGCGATCATCGCCACGCAGTACTCGTATCTGCCGAGCGTGCTGTCGTTCCTGGCCGACCGCGGTAAGGCCGCGACGGCCGGAAAAGAGCTGTTCGACGCGGTGTATCGGCACTGGAGCGCGCGGCCGCAACAGCAGCGACCGAAGCTGCTGGTCTACGGGGAGAGCCTGGGCTCGCAGGGCTCCGAGGCGGCGTTCGACGGGCTCGCCGACCTGCGGACGAAGGTGGACGGCGCGCTCTGGGTGGGGCCGCCGAACTCGAATCGCCTGTGGGAGCAGTTCGTTTCGCGGCGCGATCCGGGCTCACGCGAGGTCGAGCCGGTTTATGCGGACGGCTTGGTCGTGCGATTCGCCTCGGACAGTGCGGATCTCGCGCGTCCGTCCACCGAGTGGCGGCCGCCGCGGATCGCGTACCTGCAACACGCCTCGGACCCGATCGTCTGGTGGTCGACGGATCTGATCTTCTCGCAACCGGATTGGCTGTCGGAGCCGCGCGGTTCCGATGTCTCCTCGCAGATGCGCTGGTGGCCGTTCGTCACCTTCTGGCAGGTGGCCGCCGACCTCACCAATGCCCAGGGCGTCACCGACGGGCACGGGCACCGCTACGGCAGCCTCGTGCTGGACGGCTGGGCGGCGGTGGCGGCGCCGCCGGACTGGTCGGCGTCGATGTCGGACCGGATCAGGGCGGAGATCGAGTCCGCCGAGGATTTCGAACGGAAGATCAAGTGAGCCGTATACCGAAAGCCGTTGCTGCCATCGGGCTTCCGCTGGTCTGGAGCAATCTGGTGTTGCCCGGGCTCGGACTCGGCGTGCGCGGGCGGACCGCGGCCAATGCCGGATTCGCCACGGCTTATGCGGTTTCCTTTCGGGGCGTGCCTGATTGGTTCTCTGTGAAGGGTTTTCGTTACGGTGCGGTGTCGGCTGCGCTGGTTGCCGCCGGTTATGGTGTGGCACTGGCGATTCCGTCGGCGCGCCGAGGTTTGGCGGCCGCCGCTGATCGAGCGCCGGATGTCCCGATCGCCGAGTGGGTCGGTGTGCACATCCCGATCGGCACGGTTTACAGCGAAGAGCTGATCTTCCGTGCGACGTTGGAACCCTTGCTGGACAAGGCTTTCGGTTCGATCGTCGGCGCCGTGGTGGGTTCGTCTACCTTCGGCTTCTGGCATATCCATCCGGCGCGAGCCGCGGGTGACAGTGTTCCGATGACCGTGGCCGCCACCGCCGCGGGCGGTTTCGTTCTCGGCTGGCTCCGCCGTCGTACCGCGAGCGCCACAGCCCCCGCTCTGCTGCATCTCGCGACGAATGCGGGTGGCGCCGTTGCGCCGCAATTGGCTCGGCGACTGTCCTTCGAGCAGGGCGAGGCGCGGCCATCGCTGGATCGGCCGGTTGCCGGGGGCGACCGCTAGCGCGTTCCCGCACCGAGCCGACATGTGTTGCCGGTCGGGCACTTTGTGATCGCCGAATTCCACTGAATCGGCTGTGAACTGGCATTTCTGACGACTCTTGCGTACAACGTTCCTGTATGAGTACAGTGTTCGCAACAGGAGAACGGCGTACGCGCCGACTTGAAGTAGGGCAGGAGAAGGACATGTCGAACGCGGTGAACCAGGGCGTCGAAGGTGGTCGGAAGCCAGGCGGCACTGTGGCTGGGCGGGCGTTCCCCCTGGCGCATTGGCAGCAGCGGCTGGACGAACTGCGTGCCACGCACCATGTGCCCGGCGCGGCGCTGGCCGTGCTGGTCGACGGTGAAATTCACGAAATCGCCAGCGGGGTACTGCATCGCGGCACCGGCGTACCGGTCACCACCGACGCGGTGTTCCTGTGCGGTTCGGTCGCGAAGGTCTACACCGCGACGATGATCGTGCGGCTCGCGGATGCGGGCAAACTGGATCTCGACGCCCGGGTGACGGATGTGCTGCCCGAGTTCGCGACGCCGGATGCCGAAGCGACCCAACAGATCACGGTGCGTCAGCTGCTCAGTCACACCGGCGGCGTGACCAACGACTTCAACTTCGACGGCGGCCGCGGCGACGACTGCCTCGCCCGATATGTCGAGGCGGCAAGGGAAGTCGCGCTCGACTGCAAACCGGGGACCGCGATGTCCTACGGCAGCCTGGGCTACGGAGTGCTCGGGCGCATCATCGAGGTGATCACCGGCACCACCTTCGATCAGGCACTACAGGATCTGATCGCCACCCCGCTCGGCCTGGACCATCTGGTGACACTGCCGGAACAGGCGCTGAAGTTCCCCACCGCGATGAGCCACCTCGGTGCGCCGGGGGCCTACCCGGAACCCGCGCCGGAGTGGGACATCATGCCGCGTGCGGTCGCGCCGATGGCCAGGGTGATCACTTCCGCGGGCGACATGGTGCGGTTCGCCCGCCTGCACCTCGACGGTGGTCGCGCCGCCGACGGCACCGCGCTGCTGTCCGCGCAAGCCGTTGCGGCGATGCAGGATCAGGTGGTGGAGGTGCCGGACAAGTGGTCGGTCAGCGCGGACGGATGGGGTCTGGGCTGGACCCTGTACGACTGGGACGGCATCAAAGGATTCGGCCACGACGGTGCCGCGATCGGCCAGTACGCGTACCTGCGGGTCGTCCCTGCGGCCGGGGTGGCGGTCGCGCTGCTCACCAATGGTGGTGGCGCGCGCCAGCTTTACGCGTCGCTGTTCCGTGAGCTGCTCGGCGAATTGGCCGGGGTGCGGGTGCCGGAGGCCTTCGCCCCGGCCGACCCGCCGGTGCAGGTGGACATCGCGCCGTTCGTCGGCACCTACCGTCGAGCCGGTGTCGTGATCACGGTCAGCAAGCGCGCGGACGGATCCGCGCACATGCTCTACGAATTCGTCGACGACATGAAGGACATGTCCCCACCCCTGAGCATGGACCTCACGCCGGTCTCGCCCACCGTCTTCGCTGCTTCCGGCGCCGGCCCCTCATTCAGCGAGGACTACATGCCCGTCGTCTTCAGCACCCTCACCGACGGCACCGAAGCCTGCTACGTAGGCATGCGCGCCACCCCGAAACACCCCACCCCTGAAGCCAGGTAGCAAGGGCGCCAGGGCGTCGGATCGAAGGTGGGGGTGCGTCGGTAATGTCGGTGGGGTGGCACGTCAGACGGTGAGTCCGGCCGAGTTGCGGTCGGCGGTGGATGCGGTGAGCGAATGGTTGCGGGATGAATCGGCGGCGGCGCCTGCGCGCACCGAACTCGCCGCGGCGGTCCGCGCGACGGCCCGCACACTGGCCGCTTCGGCACCCGGCCACTCGGTGGAGGTCCGGGTGCCGCCGTTCGTCGCGGTCCAATGCATCGAGGGCCCCCGCCACACCAGGGGCACACCGCCGAACGTCGTCGAAACCGACCCGCGCACTTGGCTACTCCTCGCCACCGGCCTCCTGGATTTCGACGCCGCCGTCACCTCCGGCGCCCTCACCGCCTCCGGCAACCGCGCCCCCGAAGTAGCCCACTGGCTCCCCATAGCCCGCCTCGCCGCGGAGTGAACCCACTGGGCTCAGCGGCCGTAGGCCCGGGCCTTTGGATTTCGCCGCCGTCGTGAACTTCAGCTCTACGTGTCGGGCGACGGTGCCCCGAAGGAGCCTATAGGTTGCCGATCGCCCGCCTCGCCGCGGATTGAACCCACTGGGCTCAGCTGCCGTAGGCCCGGGCCTTTGCATTTCGCCGCCGTCGTGAACTTCAGCTCTACGTGTCGGGCGACGGTGCCCCGAAGGAGCCCATAGGTTACCGATCGCCCGCCTCGCCGCGGATTGAACCGCCGGGCGGGGCTGTCCGGTGGGCCGCCGGGCTCTCGGATATCGCCCGCCAACGAGGAGTTCGCACTTTTCCGCTGCGGGTAACCGCACCCTGAAGTCGCGTACTGACTACTGAATGTGGCTGCGCTCGGATGTTGTTGGACGCCAAGGGTTATGGGTTCGCTGCCGTCGTGGCGTCCGACACGTTCTTCCGGCGGGCAACCCCGCACACTGGCTCCTGATCGCCCGTTTCGCGGGACTGACCCCGCAGCGACTAGCGGCGAGGGGTTTGGTGAGCCGAGGTCGGTCAGGGTTGTCCGGCGGTGCCGGTGAGGTGGTCGAGGAGTGCGGCTTTGATGGGCGGGCGGGAACCGAAGACCAGGGTGAATGTTGCTTCTCGTAGGGTGCGTTCGGCGGTGGAGCCCGTCACGATGCCGCGGCTACCTGTCGCGGTCATCAGGGCGGCGGCGGCGCGTAAGGCCAGTTCGGAGGCGCGAGCGCGTGCGACGAACAGGTCCGATTGCCCAAAAAGGCCCGCGTCCAATTCTTTTCGGATGAGCACCGCTTCTTCGCGCAGCGCCGCATGGTCGGCGCCGAGCGTTTCCAGCTCGGCGACACAGCGCCGGACGAGACCGAGCGGTAGTGAACCGTTGCGCCACACGGCAATAGCGGCGGAGTCATGGAACTTCTGCAACGGAACCAGGGTGTCGACGTCGGCGTCCGGGACGAACAGTCCGTCGAAGGTCGCGGTCACGGTTCGGCTCGCGTTCGCGGCGACCAAGGGAATCTGCCGCACCCGCAGCTGTGGCCCTTCGACAGCGGGCACGACAACGCTCACCAGCGCGCCCTCGTCGGCGCTGTCCCGAGCCATCACCCCGACGAGGTCGACCATGCCCCAGCCGCTGACGAACGGTGCGGTCCCGTCGAGCAGATAGCCGCCCGCCGTGCGGCGGGCGACAAGCGACGGCGGTTCGGCCGCACCGGCATAACTGACACCGGCGCGGAGCCGCCCGTCCCGCAGATCCGCGGTGAGACGTTCGCGCAGTTCATGATTCGGCGACACACTGACCCGTCGGGCCACCCCGTGATGCTGCGCCCAGACGAACGCCGTCGCCAAGCAACCCGCGATCAAGATCTCGGCG
Organism: Nocardia vulneris; assembly: GCF_001613425.1. Lineage (GTDB taxonomy): Bacteria > Actinomycetota > Actinomycetes > Mycobacteriales > Mycobacteriaceae > Nocardia > Nocardia vulneris. Next base: position 203,011 of record NZ_BDCI01000023.1, read on the forward strand.
GCCGCGGTGAACGTGGCCGGATCCAGGTCGTCCTGTAGCGCGACACCGTAGAACCCGGCCTCGGCCAGCCGATCGAAGTGCGCTCGCGGAATCTCCCCGTCCTGGTCGACAGCTTGAGCCTGCGGCGCGAGCACTTCGTCGGCCACCTGCTCGGCCCGTTCGATCCACGATTTCATAGGCATCATCTTCGCGCCCGAGGCCCGTCAGGCTTCGACGCGGTTGGTGCGGTGCAAACCTTTGCGGTCGTAGAAGCGGGTGATGGCGGCGCCGAAGGCCAGGCCGATGGCGAGGCCGAGGACGGCCATCCAGACGCCGCGGGACAGGCCCGCTGCGAAATTCGCGTCGAAGTACAGGATGGCGCGGATGCCGAGGAACACCTGGTGCATCGGTTCGAAGGAGGCGAGCCAGCCGAAGTACTGCGGGGTCGCCTCGATCGGGACGGTGCCGCCGGAGGACGGGAGGCCCAGGATGATGAACAGGATCAGGTTCACCAGCAGGCCCGCGGATCCGATCGCGGCCAGCATGGACAACCCGGTGGCGCCGACGGCGATCATGGCGAGCGCGCTGTAGAGGAACAGCGCGAGCGGATGGTCGATCGGCATGTCCAGGATCTTGCCGACGATCAGGAAGACGGCCGAGACGATGTTCGCGGTCACCACCAGCACGCCCCACTTGATCAGCAGGGTGCGGAAGCGGGAGATCGGCGTCGGCGGATAGTGCACGTACCACGGCCCGTATTCGGTGGGAATGAAACCGAGTTGGGCGTCGATCATTGTGTGGATGACCATCGCGCCGACCACGCCGGCGAGCAGCAACAGCAGCGCGTAGAAGAACGCGGACAGGCCTTGGCCGGTGCCGTCGGGCAGCGGACGATACTGCTGGACGACCACCTTCACCGGATCGGCGATCGCCAGCCGGGTCGCGCCGGACAGTTCGGGCGCGGGCGGCCCGCCGGGCTGCGGTTTCAGCTGTTCGTTCACCTGATCGGTGAGCTGCTTGCCGACCTGCTTGTTCACTTCGGTCAGCGCCTGATTGCCGACCCGCAGCACGATCTGGGTGCCGAACGCGCCGGTGCGCGGGTTGGTCTGCAGCGTGATGATCGGGCGTTCCAGGTCGCCGGGGATCACGCTGCCGATACCGAGATTGCCGAGCTGCTTGCTGAAGTCGCTCGGGATCACGATCGCGCCGTAGACCTTGCCGGCCTGCAGCTGCCGTTCGGCCTCGCTGATGCTGATCACCTGCAGGTCGACCTTGTCCGCGGGCACCCCGGTGCGCAGCGCCTCGGTGATCTGCGCACCGAAGTTCACCTGCTGCTGCCCGTCGGCCTTCTTGATGACATCGCCCACATCCTGGTTCACCAGGGCGATCGGAAAATCGTGCAGGTTCTTCTCGGGATCGACGACGTAGTCCAGATACATGATGCCGAGCAGAGCGGTCAGCAGGGTCAGCACGGAGATGGGAAACAGCACCATACGGGCCCATGGCCGGCGCTGCGGTCCCGTTCCCGCCGTGTTCGATCCCGCTCCGCCGCCGGTGTCCGCGCTGTCGGTAGTCGTCACGGCAGGCACGGTAACAGTTACCGGCCCGCCTGCGCCGGGTCCTGGGGCGTGCTCGATTGCTGTCCGGATGCGGTGGCGAGTGATCGCGAACGAAGTTTCACCCGTAGAATGAAATCGCCCCCAGCCCGCCCGAACAGGGAGCAAACGGTGACCAACGCCGAACTGCCGGTCGTAAGCACATCCGCCACCCCCGATCAGGACGAGAACGAGCCACGCGAAGAGTGTGGCGTGTTCGGTGTCTGGGCCCCGAGCGAGGACGTGGCGAAGCTCACGTACTACGGGCTCTATGCCCTGCAGCATCGCGGTCAGGAGGCGGCGGGCATCGCGGTCTCCGACGGTTCGCAGATCCTGGTCTTCAAGGACCTGGGGTTGGTCAGTCAGGTTTTCGACGAGCAGACGCTGGCCGCCATGCCGGGCCATATCGCCGTCGGCCATTGCCGCTACTCCACCACGGGCGGGGTGACCTGGGAGAACGCGCAGCCGATCTTCCGCACCACCGCGGTCGGCTCCGGACTTGCCCTGGGCCACAACGGCAATCTCGTGAACACCGCCGAATTGGCGGGCCGGGCAAGGGAACTCGGACTCATCGGCGCGACGGTGGCGAACGGCCGCCCGCAGCCGATCGCCGCGACCTCCGACTCCGACGTGATCACCGCGCTGCTCGCGCACGCCTCCGCCGATTCGAGCATCGAGCAGGCGGCGATGGAACTGCTGCCGACCTTGCGGGGCGCGTTCTGCCTGACCTTCATGGACGAGCACACCCTCTACGCCGCGCGCGACCCGCACGGCGTGCGCCCGCTGTGCCTCGGCCGGCTCGACCGTGGCTGGGTTGTTGCCAGTGAGACCGCGGCCCTGGACATCGTCGGCGCCGCGTTCGTCCGGGAGATCGAGCCGGGCGAACTGCTGGCGATCGACGCCGACGGCGTGCGCTCGATGCGGTTCGCCAACCCCGAGCCCAAGGGCTGTGTCTTCGAATACGTGTACCTGGCCAGGCCGGACAGCACGATCTCCGGCCGTTCGGTGCATGCCACCCGGGTCGAGATCGGTCGTCGCCTGGCCAAGGAACATCCGGTCGAGGCCGACCTGGTGATCCCGGTGCCGGAGTCCGGCACGCCGGCCGCGGTCGGGTACGCGCAGGGTTCCGGCGTGCCCTACGGCCAAGGCCTGATGAAGAACGCCTATGTCGGGCGTACGTTCATCCAGCCGAGCCAGACCATCCGTCAGCTCGGTATCCGGCTCAAGCTCAATCCGCTGCGTGAGGTGATCCGCGGCAAGCGGCTGATCGTGGTGGACGATTCGATCGTGCGCGGCAACACCCAGCGCGCGCTCATCCGCATGCTGCGCGAGGCGGGCGCGCTGGAGATCCACGTCCGGATCGCGTCGCCGCCGGTGAAGTGGCCGTGCTTCTACGGCATCGACTTCGCCTCGCCCGCGGAGTTGATCGCGAACGGTTCCGGCGCGGAGGGCAGCTTCGACGAGATGGTGGAGGGTGTGCGCCGCTCGATCGGCGCGGACACCCTCGGCTACATCTCCACCGAGGGCATGATCGCGGCGACCGAGCAGCCGCGTTCGCGGTTGTGCTGCGCGTGCTTCGACGGCCACTACCCGATCCCGCTGCCCACCGAGGCGGCCATCGGCAAGAACGTGCTGGAGGGCATGCTCACCGGCCAGTCCGAGGCGGCCCTGCTGGCCGACAACGCCAACGCCAGCGCGCTCAGCCGCCCGTAGTCCCACCTTTGCGGCAGACGAGGCGAGTTCACTCCGGTGGCTCGCCTCGTTGCTTTCCTGCCGGTTCGGAACGGCTGCGCAGTGTCCCTGATCGACTGTTCAGGCGAGTGCCGGTAACCCCGACACCGCGCGCGGTGTTTCCGGGGCGGATCTATTTCCCGCGATGATCGTCGGTCGGCGCGCTGAGGTGCGCGCTTGTCGGGTCGCGGACTTTCGGCGAGTCGAATTCGCGCGCCGCAGGTTTCCCGGTGTTTTGTCCAGTTTGGAACAGTGGCGTCTTCGAGACGCAGAATCGGACGTTCTAGCCAGAACCTGGACATTCGTCCGGTGATCTGGCCCCTGTGATGCACTATTTGCAACGCTGGCTCACGTCCCGGCAATCTTTTCTGTGAAAACGCAACGTGCCGGAAATGGTTCGTGGGTACGGTGCCCGTCAGATCGGATGTTCAATTGTGTCCGCACCGGGCCTGCGATCCAGGACAACGCGGTGTGGCGCTCGAGAAGTGGGGCCCTGATGTTGGTTTCGAAAACACCTGGGGGCCGGACCCGGACGCGAACTATCGCGGCCGTCGGCCTGGCGACGCTGGTGGCGTCTGCCTTGGCCGGCTGCGGTTCGGGCCGGACCGGTGATGGTGGTGACGGTGGTGGCTTGCTTGCCGGCACTACGGACAAAATCTTCTCGCTCGACCCGGCGGCCGCCTATGACAACGGCTCCCTGGTCGCGGAAACGCAGTTCTACCAGTACGTACTGAACTTCGCGCCCGGCGACGCGACCCCGAAGCCGGACGCCGCGGAGAAGTGCGAGTTCACCAGTCCGACGGTGTACAGCTGCACCATGAAGCCGGGCCTCAAGTTCGCCAACGGCAACCCACTGACCGCCAAGAGCGTCAAGTTCTCCTTCGACCGGATGGTCAAGATCAATGACCCGAACGGTCCCGCGTCGCTGCTCGGCAACCTCGAGAAGACCGACGCCCCGGACGACCGCACGGTCAATTTCACGCTGAAGGTCGCCAACGACCAGACCTTCCCGGCGATCCTGCCGACCCAGGCGGGCCCGATCGTCGACGAGAAGGTGTACGCGGCGGACAAGGTGATGGCCGACGAGGAAGTCGTCAAGGCCAAGGGCTACTCGGGCCCGTACACCATCGCCAGCTACGACAAGAACAAGCTGGTCGAGTACAAGGCGAACCCGGACTACAACGGCATCCTCGGCACGCCGAAGTCCAAGACGGTGTCGACGAAGTACTACGCCACCACCGACAACATGAAGCTCGACCTGCAGAACGGGTCGCTCGACGTCGCGTACCGGTCGCTGACCCCCACCGATATCGAGTCGCTGCGCGGCGACAGCAAGGTCACCGTGCACGAGGGCCCCGGCGGTGAGCTGCGCTACATCGTGTTCAACATGAACACCATGCCGGGCGGCACGCCGGAGCAGAAGCTGGCCGTGCGCAAGGCGCTCGCGTCCACCGTCGACCGGGCCGCGCTGGCCAAGGGCGTCTACAAGAACACCTACCTGCCCGCGTACTCGTCTGTGCCGCAGGGTGTTCCGGGCGCGACCGAGCCGTTCAAGGACATCTACGGCGCCGATCCGAGTAAGGAGAAGGCGGCGAAATTCCTCGCCGACGCCGGTGTCGCCACCCCGGTCGAGCTGAACCTGCAGTACAACCCGGACCACTACGGTTCGAGCAGCTCCGAGGAATACGCGGCGATCAAGTCGCAGCTCGAGGCCAGCGGCCTGTTCCGGGTCAACCTGCAGTCCACCGAATGGGTGAGCTACCAGCGTGAGCGCGCCCGCGACTCCTACCCGCTCTACCAGTTCGGCTGGTTCCCGGACTTCCCGGACCCGGACAACTACCTGACCCCGTTCTTCGGCCCGAACAACTTCCTGCAGTCGCACTTCGAGGATCCGAGCATCTCGGCGCAGCTGACCGCGGAGACCACGGAGAACGACAAGGCCAAGCGCATGGAGATCTTGAAGAACGTGCAGCGTGACCTCGCGCAGAACCATCTGCCGATCGTTCCGCTCTTGTCCGGCAAGCAGATCGCGGTCTCGGGCAAGAATGTGCAGGGTGTCGAGCAGACACTCGATGCGTCCTTCAAGTTCCGTTACACGGTGCTGAGCAAGTGACATCCGGCGAAGCCGGGCCCGGGACGATAGCTGCTCCAGAAACGAAGCCAGCGCCGGCCCGGGCCCGGCGCTTCGGCGTGCCCCGAAAAAGGAAGGGCGGGAGTGATTCTCGCCAGCTCGCGCTGCTCCGCTACCTGGGCGTGCGCCTGCTGCTGATTCCGGTGACCGCGTGGATTCTCGCCACCGTGGTCTTCTTCCTCATGCGCGTGGCCGGTGACCCGATCAGCGCGGCCATGGGTGGCCGGATGACCCAGGACCAGATCGAGGCCCGCAAGGAGGCGGCCGGGTTGAACCGGCCGATCCTGACCCAGTACTGGGAATACATCTCAGGGCTGTTCCGCGGCGATTTCGGTCGCTCCCAAGACAATCGGCAGATCAGCGAGGTGATCACCACCTATGGCGCCGCCTCGCTGGAGCTGATGTTCTGGGCGCTGATCGTCGCCTTCGCGATCGGTATCCCGCTCGGCCGCTACGCGGCGACGCACCGTGATTCGTTGTCGGACACCGGGCTTCGGCTGTTCGCGATCCTGGCCTACGCGGCGCCGGTGTTCTTCGTCGGGCTGCTGCTCAAGCTGGTGTTCGCGGTCAAGCTGGGCTGGCTGCCGGTGGCCGGCCGCGCGAGCACGAACGTGGAACTGCAACTGCAGCACGTCTCGCCGAAGACCAACATCATGCTGGTCGACGGAATCCTCTACGGCGACGCCGGATACATCGGCGATGTCCTGAAACACGCTGTGCTGCCCGCGATCGCGCTCGGCCTGCTCACCGCAGGCATCTTCCTGCGCCTGGTGCGGATCAACCTGATCCAGACGCTGCGTTCGGACTATGTGGACGCGGCCCGGGCTCGTGGTCTGTCCCGTCGGGTGGTCACCGGACGACATGCGTTCCGCAACGCGATGATTCCGATCGTCACCGTGATGGGCATGCAGATCGCGATGATGCTCGGCGGCGCGGTGCTCACCGAGACCACCTTCGAGTGGAAGGGTCTCGGCTACCAGCTCGCGACCTACCTCTCGGCCCGTGACTTCGTCGCGGTGCAGGGCATCGTCGCGTTCATCGCGGTGTTCATCGCCCTGATGAGCTTCCTGGTGGATGCCCTTGTGGCCCTGATCGATCCGAGGGTGAGGTTCTGATGACCGCACCGGAATTGCTCAACGAGCCGGTGGTGACCCCGCCGGTGCCGCCGTCGGCCCGCCGCCGCCTCCCTGGCCTGCGGCTGTTCTCGATGACCGCGGGCCTGCAACGCGCGACGCTGATCCTCGGCTTGGCTCTGGTCGCGATCTTCGTGCTCGCGGCCATCTTCGCGCCGCTGATCGCGCCCTACGGTTTCGCGCAAAGTGCCGCCGACGGCGTGGATTTCGTCCGTCAGCAGGCGCCCTCGGCCGACCACTGGTTCGGTACGTCGGTGCGTGGTGAGGACGTGTTCTCCCGGGTGATCTGGGGTGCGCGCACCGCGCTGTTCGTGATCGTCATCTCGCTGGTGCTCTCGCTGTTCATCGGCGTGCCGCTCGGCCTGCTGTCGGGTTATCTCGGCCGCTGGTTCGACCGGGTGCTGGTGCTGTTCATGGACGCGATGTACGCCTTCCCGACGCTGCTGCTGGCGATCGTGGTGTCCATCGTGGTCGCGGGCGGTCGCTCCACCAGCTTCGGCGGCGTGCTGTCCGCGGCGGTGGCGATCACGGCCGTCTTCGTGCCGCAATACTTCCGCGTGGTGCGCAACGCGACGGTCGCGGTGAAGAACGAACCCTATGTCGACGCCGCCAGGGTGACCGGGGCGTCGACGGCGCGAATCCTGTTCCGGCACATCTTCGCCAACGTCACCCAGTCGTTGCCGGTGATCGTCACGCTGAACGGGTCCGAGGCCATCCTCACGCTGGCCGGCCTCGGCTTCCTCGGGTTCGGCATCGAGCCGACCCAGGCCGCCGAATGGGGCTACGACCTGAACAAGGCGCTGTCGGACGTGTCCAACGGCATCTGGTGGACCGGCATCTTCCCCGGTTTCGCCATCGTGCTGGTCGTGCTCGGCATGACCCTGGTCGGCGAGAGCCTCAACGAGGTGCTCAACCCGATCCTGCGGACCCGGCGCGCCGTCTCGGCGGCGCCCGGTGACGCGATCACCGTCGAGTCCGCCGCGGACCCCGAAAGTGCCACGGCGACAGCCGGAGCCGAGCCCGCTGTCGGGCTGACGAAGGACGGCACCGCCGGGAAGGAGACGTCATGACCAAGTCGGTACCGGTGGCCGAGCGGGATCGTCCCGCGCTGTCCATCGCATCGCTGTCGGTCACCTTCGCGACCGACGCCGGACCCGTGTACGCGGTGAAAGACGTGTCCTACGAGGTGTATCCGGGCGAGGTGCTCGCCATCGTCGGCGAATCCGGCTCGGGTAAATCGGTGAGCTCGCGCACCGCGATGGGCCTGCTGCCGCTGACCGCGCGGGTGAACGGTCTGGTGACCCTCGGTACCCAGACCATCACGTCGATGAACGAGCGGCAGCTCACCGCCCTGCGCGGCGGCGCGATCTCGATGGTGTTCCAGGAGCCGGGCCTCGCGCTCGACCCGCTGTTCACCGTCGGCTTCCAGATCGGCGAGGCGCTGCGCGCGCATTCGGACATGAGCAAGAAGGACGCGAAGGCGCGCGCGGTCGAACTGCTCCGCATGGTCGGCCTGCCCGACCCCGAGCACCGGGTGGACTACTACCCGCACCAGCTCTCGGGCGGGCAGAAGCAGCGCGTGGTGATCGCCATCGCCATCGCCTGTGAGCCGAAGGTGATCATCGCCGACGAGCCGACCACCGCGCTCGACGTCACCGTGCAGGCCGAAATCCTCGAACTGCTGCGCGATCTGCGCGACCGGATCGGCAGCGCCATCGTGCTGATCACGCACAACATGGGCGTGGTGGCCGACCTGGCCGACCGCGTCGTGGTGATGCGCAACGGCAAGGTGGTCGAGCAGGCGCCGGTGGACGAGCTGTTCGCCAGCCCGAAAGCGGACTACACCCGGGCACTGCTCGCGGCCGTCCCGCACCTGGGCACCGAGCAGCTGGCACACGGCCCGGCGAAGGAGGTCGACACGACCGCCGAGCCGGTGCTCGAGGTGTGCGATCTGGTGGTCGAGTTCCCCGGCTCGTTCGGACGGCCGCCGTTCCGCGCGGTCGACGATGTGAACCTGTGCATCGGGCCGGGCGAAACCCTCGGTCTGGTGGGCGAATCCGGTTCCGGCAAGTCGACCATCGGCCGCTGCGTCGCCGCGCTGCAACGCCCCACCTCGGGTGTGGTCAAGGTGCGCGGGCAGGACATCGCCGGACTGTCCGGGCGCAAGCTGCGGCCGATCCGGCGGCGGTTCGGGTTCGTGTTCCAGGACCCGGCCAGCTCGCTGAATCCGCGGCTCACCGTCGGCGAGTGCGTCGCCGAACCGCTGATCGTGCACCAGGCGGGCAGCTCGGCCGAGATCAAGGCGCGAGTCCGCAAGCTGCTCGACGACGTGCAACTGCCCGCGGGCACCGAACGCCGGTACCCGCACGAGCTGTCCGGCGGCCAGCGGCAGCGCGCCAGCCTGGCCAGGGCGCTCGTGCTGGATCCGGATCTGCTCGTCGCCGACGAACCGACCAGCGCGCTGGACGTGTCCGTGCAGGCCGCGGTGCTCGAGCTGTTCGGTCAGCTGCAGCGCGAATGTGGGTGGGCATGCCTGTTCATCAGCCACGACCTGGCGGTGGTCGATCAGCTCGCCGACCGGATCGTGGTGCTGCGCAACGGCGCGGTGGTGGAACAGGGTGACCGGGATCGCATCCTGCGGGCACCGCAGCAGGAGTACACCCAGCGCCTGGTCGCGGCGGTGCCGGTGCCCGATCCGGTGGAGCAGCGGCGCCGGCGCGCGGCCAGCGCCGGACTGTTCGCCACCGAGATCGACGACGTCGAGGTGCAGACGGGATAATCTGGCGAGTGATTTCCCACGCAGCTGGGTAACTCGCCGGGTATCCGTCGACGGCGCCGCGGGGCGCGACCACCGGCAAGGTTGTCAAGTCCCGCGGCGCCGGCAAGCGGTAAAAGACGCCGAGAGGCGGGCAGCACGAAGCAATACCGGTGCTGGGCTGTTATTCGTCTCCGGTAGCGTGAGCAGGCATCTATCCGCCGATTCGGTTTGGAGCTTTCCCCGAAAATGACTGAACAGACCCCCAGTGGTGGTGCCTCTTACGCCGCGGCAGGCGTGGACATCGAGGCAGGTGACCGCGCAGTCGAGTTGTTCGGGCCATTGGCGAAGAAGGCGAGCCGACCCGAGGTGCAGGGCGGCCTCGGCGGATTCGCCGGACTGTTCGCACTGAAGGGCGGCTACCGCGAGCCGTTGCTCGCCGCGTCCACCGACGGGGTCGGTACCAAGATCGCGGTCGCGCAGGCGATGGACAAGCACGACACCGTCGGACTGGACCTGGTCGCGATGGTCGTCGACGACCTGGTGGTGTGCGGCGCGGAACCACTGTTCCTGCAGGACTACATCGCCATCGGCAAGGTCGTCCCGGAGAAGGTCGCCGAGCTGGTCTCCGGCATCGCCGAGGGCTGCGTGCGGGCCGGTTGCGCGTTGCTGGGCGGCGAAACCGCCGAACATCCCGGCCTGATGGATGCCGACGACTACGACCTGTCCGCGACCGGCGTCGGGGTCGTCGAGGCCGACGCGGTGCTCGGCCCCGACCGGGTGCGTCCCGGCGACGTGGTGATCGCCATGGGCTCCTCGGGCCTGCACTCCAACGGCTACAGCCTCGCCCGCAAGGTGCTGCTCGACATCGACCGCATGTCGCTCACCGGGCACGTCGAGGAGTTCGGCCGGACCCTCGGCGAAGAACTGCTCGAGCCGACCCAGATCTACGCCAAGGACTGCCTGGCCCTGATCGCCGAAACCGATGTGCGCACCTTCGCCCACGTCACCGGCGGTGGCCTGGCCGCCAACCTCGGCCGCGTGCTACCCGCCGGCATGGTCGCCGAGCTGGATCGCGGCACCTGGAACCCCGCACCGGTCTTCAAGATGATCGCGCAGCGCGGCCGAGTCGAGCGGGTCGAGATGGAGAAGACGTTCAACATGGGCGTCGGCATGGTCGCCGTCGTCGCCCCCGAAGACGTCGACCGCGCCCTCGCCGTCCTGACCGCCCGCCACATCGAATGCTGGACCCTGGGCACCGTCAAGAAAGCCAAAGACACCGACGCCCTGCGCGCCGTCCTCGTCGGCGAACACCCGCGCTTCTGAGGGTTCGCGTCCGGCCGTCCGTCCGGCCGTCCGCCGCACGTGCTGTGTCGGCCCGTCTCGCAGAGCAGACGCAAGACCCTGCCCGGTGCACCGCAGCTACCCCTGTGATGCACCGGGCAGACGCTTGCGTGCCCCGTGCCCCGTGCCCCGTGCCCCGTGCCCCGTGCCCTCGCAGCCCCGTGGCCCGTGGCCCGTGCCCTCGCAGCCCCGTGGCCCGTGGCCCGTGCCCTCGCAGCCCCGTCAGCCTCGCCATTCGATCGCCGCGCACGTTTTGGTGCGGCGGGCGCGAAATAGTCGGCTATTCCGCGCGCGGGACGCTGAGATGTGCGCGGCGGTTGTGATGCGCCGGTGCCCCGGGTGTGCCGCCTCCTGGCGGCCTCGCTCCCGTGGGCGGGCGGGTGCCCGAGTGGCGTTGTCCGTTGTGCCGCAGCTACCCCTGTGATGCACCGGGCAGACGCTTGCGTGCCCCGTGCCCCGTGCCCCGTCAGCCTCGCCATTCGATCGCCGCGCACGTTTTGGTGCGGCGCGCGCGAAATAGTCGGCTATTCCGCGCGCGGGACGCTGAGATGTGCGCGGGGGCGCTGAGATGTGCGCGGGACGTCGAGATGCGCGCGGTGGTTGTGATGCGCGCGGGTGCCCCGGGTGCGCCGCCTCCCGGCGGCCCGCTCCCGTAGGCAAGGGCGGGGACTGGGTGGCGTTGTCGTTGTGCCGGTGGCGTCGCCGTTGTGCCGCGCACGTTTGTCGTGCCGCGCGAATTGTTCGACTACTTCGCGAGCGGTCGGAGGAGGTGTGCGCGGAGCGCAGATGTACGCGAGGCGCTGAGATGTGCGCCGGGAGGTTGAGATGCGTGCGGGGCGCCCGGGTGTGCTGCCGCTTGGCGGCCTCGCTCCCGTGGGCGGGCAGGGTGCCTGGGTGGTGTTGTCGTTGTGCCGCGCACCTTTTGTCGTGCCGCGCACCTTTTGTCGTGCCGCGCGCGAATTGTTCGACTATTTCGCGCGCGGGGCGCTGGGATGTGCGCGGGGCGCTGGGATGTGCGCGGGGCGCTGGGATGTGCGCGGGAGACGTGGTGCCGGTGCCCGCTGGGTTGCGGTGCCCAAGGCTGGTGCCGTGTGGCCGCGCGCTTGCGGATGTCGGGTCGAATCCTCGTTGGCTTGGCTTGGCTTGGCTTGGCTTGGCCTGGCTCGGCTTCGGGATGCGGCAGGGAGGTCGGATTCTCGGCGGGATGAGCCCAGCGGCGGAGCGGGGACTCACCTCGGCCGGTGTGCGGACCCGAGTGCTCGGCGCAGCGTGAAATCAACGCAGCGTGAAATCAACGCAGCGTGAAATCAACGCAGCGAGAAATCAACGCATCGTGAAATCAACGCAGCGTCCCGCATCGCTCGGATGCGGGACGCTGGTGTGTTGTAAGGCTTTTCGGCGGAGGCCGTCGACACTGGGCAACGGCTGAAGGGGGAGGCACGCGACCTCCCCCTTCATGCGTTGCTTCGAGTCAGCGGCGCCAGTCGTCGTAGTCGTCCTCTTCCCAACGGGTAGAGGACTCGTCCGCGTTGTGCTCATCGGACAGCACACCACTCCGTTGGGAGTTGGGGCTGCCCGAAAGCTCGCGCTGAAGGCTCGCGAAGTCGCTCGGCGGGCTGCTGTACTTCAGCTCGCGTGCGACCTTGGTCTGCTTTGCCTTAGCCCGGCCACGGCCCATGGCTGACCCCCTCGCGTCACTGCGGGGCGGCCTGGGGTTTGGTTGGCGGCCCCGTTCGAATTAATACTCTTCCTGACAGACACTTTAGCGTGTGTCCGGCGGTCTCGCTTCCAGGAGTGGGTGAAGAACTCCCGAAGAGGTTCCGTTTGCCCGGTTGTCGCCCTTGACCGGGGCGGCTACAGCACTCCGGGAATCGCTCGGATGACGCCGACGCGGGCGCCGCCACCGAGTACCGCGGGGGCCGCCAACTCGGCATGCGCGTCGGTCCAATCGACCCCGATTCGATGCAAAATGGCCAGCGTCAGGGGCATTCGGGCGCGGTCGTGACCGTCGTCGATCTTGTAGGCGAAGGCGGTGCCGTCGGGTAGCGCGCCCGCGTGCACCCCGTCCGCGCCGATCTTGCAGACGAGTCCGGGGGTGGCCTGCATAGCTGACAAATCGGGTGCGTTGGTGCCCGAAATCACTCGGGGATGGGCGCGGATGGCGTCGGCGACGCGCCGCTCCGGCGCGTCCGGCGCGGCGGTGGCCATGGTGGCGAACACCCGGGCCAGGTTCACCAGCGAGACCGGAATGATCGGCAGTCCGCAGCCGTCGATGCCGAGATCGGTCTCCGGTTCGCCGGTCAGTTCGGCGACGGTGGCGATGACCGCCTGCTGCAGCGGATGCCCGATCTCGAGGTAGCCCTCGGTCGGCCAGCCGTTGATCGCGCAGGTCGCCAGCATCGCGGCATGCTTGCCGGAGCAGTTCATGTAGATCCGTCGCGGTTCCTGCGACCCGGACAGGACGGCGGCCCGCGCTTTGTCGTCGACCGGCAGGTCCGGCGGGCATTCGAGGGATTTCTCGTCGAAGCCGAAACGGTCGAGCAGCCGGCGGACCAAGGCGACGTGATCGGGTTCGCCGTAGTGCGAGGCGGTCGCGATGGCGAGCTCGGCGTCGTCGAGCGGTTCGAAACCGTGGCGCAGCAAGGTGATCGCCTGCATCGGCTTGTTGGTGGAGCGCGGGAAGATCGGCAGATGCACCTCGCCGAGGGCGAGCGTCGGCTCACCCGCGGGATCGAGGATCACCACCGAGCCGCGGTGCACGCACTCGCGGAAACCGGAGCGGACTACTTCGACCAGATCCACACTCACAGCTGTGCTCCCGTGTCGAGTTCGGCGGCGTGCCGGTGGGCGACGCCGGAGACGGTGGCGGCGCCGGTCCGGCGCTGCGCGGCGCGTGCGGCGTTCGCGTGCCTGCGCGCGTGCCGCTCGATCTGCATGCGCACATCGTCGGAGATGGTCGGTTCCGCGGCGAGCAGGATGGCCAGCAGATCCGGATCGTTGCCGGTGAACAGGTCGCGGACGGTGACGCCGTGATCCGGCACATGCTGCACGGTCACCGTGTCGCCCGCGCCGATCGTGCCCTCGGTGAGCACCCGGAAGTAGGCGCCGGTGTCGCTGCGCAGCGTGAACCGCTTGACCCACTGGGCTTCTCCGCTCCAATGCTGGAACGTCGCGCACGGCACGCGGGGCGCGCTCACCTCGAGCAAGGTGTCGCCGATGCTCAGGCGGGCACCGAACACCGCGTCGCTGATCGGCAATCCGGACACGCGTAGATTCTCGCCGAACCAGCCCGCGGGCAACTCCCGATCGAGTTCGCCGGCCCAGCGCCGGGCGTCCTCGTCGGCGTAGGCGTAGACCGCTTGGTGCACGCCGCCGTGGTGGGCGGTGTCGCAGACGTGGTCGCCGTCGAGACCCAGCGCACGCACCGGAACCCGATCCGGGCGCGGTCGCTTGTCGATGGCGGAGCGGCCGACCCGGGTGGGTACCTCGATCTCGGCGTGCACCACGCACACCGCGAGTACTTCGCCGGTGTCACCGGGTCGCATGGACGCTCCTTTCGCGGTATGTTCGGGACGGTGGGTGCGCGGGGCCGACGGGGTGGCGCGGCGCCATGTGGCTTGCGCCCCTTCGGAATTCGATCGACATCGGTGGGTCAGCGGCCGCGCAGCCGATCGACGGCGAGCCTGCCCGCCTGCGGTGCGTCGTCGACGGGCACCGAGTCGGGGTCGATGGCCGCGGCCGTCGGGCCGGCCGTGAGCTGGGTGTCCACCAGGATCGTGCGTTTGATCAGCGCGAGCGCAATCGGGCCGAGTTCGTAGTGGTCGATCACCGTGCCGAGGCGGCCGATGGCCCGGCCGCCCGCGGTGACATCGTCGCCGGCCGCCGGCCGTTCGTCGGCCGAGCCGTCGAGATGCAGCAGCACCAGATGCCGCGGCGGCTTGCCGAGATTGTGCACCCGCGCCACAGTTTCCTGACCGCGATAGCAGCCTTTGTCCAGGTGTACCGCGCCGTATTCGGCGACGCCGCCGATCCAGCGGGCCTCGTGCGGGATGGTGCGGTCGTCGGTGTCGAGCCCGATTCGCGGGCGCACGGCCGCGACCCGCAGCGCCTCGAACGCCCACATGCCGGCCGGCGCGGCGCCCGCGGCGACGAGCTTGCCCCACCGGTCGGCGAGTTCCGCGCGCGGGACCACGAGGTCGAAGGAGTCGGCGGCCGGCCACGGCATCCGCCGCACGAAACCGCCGCCGGGCAGCGCCACGGCCTCGTAGACACCGGGCACGGAGTCGACGCCGAGCGCGGCGAGCACCTCGGGCGCGTTCGGCCCGAGCAGGCTGAGCACGGCGTGCTCGGATTCGACCGGCTGCGCGTCGGCCCAGAAGACCATCTTGCGCAGGAACTCCAGCAGCGCGGGGCCGCGGTCGCCCTCGGTGTCGATCCACACCGTGGCGTCGAGTTCGGTGAGCACGAAATGGTTCAGCACTCGGCCGTTGAGGTCGAGGTCGAGACTTTCCGCGGACTGCCCTTCGGCGAGGGCCGCGATGTGCTGGCTGGTGATGGTGTGCAGCCAGGTCAGCCGCTCGGCGCCGGCGATGCTCAGCACGAATCGATGCGAGCGATCGACGATCGCGGCCCGCTGCACGGCCGTCCGCTGTTCGCCGAGCGGATCACCGTAATGCCACGCCACGGCGGCATCCGGCGAACCGGGCGCTCCCGCGACGGCTCCCGGTGTAGACAGGATGGGGCTGGGTGCAACGACCACGGACACGTTTCCACTGTAGGCCGGGTCCGCGATGGGTGCCCGAACCGGGGCTCGCGGAACGCGTTCGTGACACCATCTCGGCGGCCCGGCGACGACGCGGTGATGAACCCCGCGCGACCCGCGGTAAAAGATGGACCGAAGTCTGCCGTGACCTAAGCGCGACCAACCAACACCGCCTAGTCTCGACGCATGGTAGATCGGGTTCTTGTCTCACTCGACGGCGCGGTCCGGGACGCGGACGCGCCGTTGGTGTATGCGGACGATATCGGGCTTCTGCGAGGCGACGGTATTTTCGAAACGGTACTGGTGCGCGCGGGCAACGCGTGCGCGATCGAATTCCACCTAGGCAGGCTGCGCCGCTCGGCGCAGGCGCTCGATCTGCCGGAGCCGGAATTGGGGCGGTGGCGTGCGGCGGTGGAGCGGGCCGCGAAGGAGTGGGGCGCCGATCGCGAGGGCGTGATGCGGCTGGTGCTCACCCGCGGGCGCGACTCGGAGCTGTCCGGGGTCGCGGAGAAGGTGACCTCCGGTGATCTCGCGGCCGCGGTCCCCGTGCCGACCGCCTACGTGCTGGTGCTACCCGTGCCCGATCGGGTGCAGAAGGCGCGTACCGAGGGCGTCGCGGTGGTGACCCTCTCCCGGGGCATCTCGATCGACCTCGCACAGGCTGCGCCCTGGCAATTGCTCGGCGCGAAGACGCTCTCCTATGCCTCCAATATGGCGGCGCTGCGTTTCGCCGCCCGGATGGGCGCCGACGACGTGATCTTCACCAGCACCGAGAACCGGGTGCTCGAGGGTCCGCGCTCGTCCGTGGTGATCGTGCGGGACAAGCAGTTGCTCACCCCGCCCGCGAAAAACGGCGTGCTGCCGGGCGTCACCCAGCGCGCGCTGTTCGCCGAGGCGCAGAAGGCCGGGTGGGAGTGCACCTACAAGTCGCTGTTCACCGCGGACCTGCTGACCTGTGACAGCATCTGGCTGCTCTCCAGCATCTCGCTCGCGGCGCGGGTGAATTCGCTGGACGGGCTGCGAATGTCGGCGCCGGACAACGCGGCCGAGATCATCGAACTGGTGGACCGCGGTGTCGAGCGGGCGGGCGCCATCGGCGACTGGTGAGCACCGCCTCCGCACGTCCGGTCGACTGCCCGCAACCGGCGCCGCCGAGGTGATCTCCGTCTAATCGTGGCGCGGTCCGGCGCGCCCGAGCACGGGAAATACCTGTTCGAAGCCGCAATGCCCGGTGTGTCGTGGCCTACGACGCATTGCTGCGCCCTGCCTCCGGCGTAGTCTTACTACGACATGTCGTAGACCGGCAGGAGGTTCAAAGGTGAACGCGCTGGACATCTCGCGATGGCAGTTCGGCATCACGACCGTCTACCACTTCCTGTTGGTGCCGCTGACCATCGGCCTCGCGCCCTTGGTCGCCGCCATGCAGACCGCGTGGGTGATCACCGGCAAGGAGCACTGGCTCCGGCTGACCAAATTCTTCGGCAAACTGTTCCTGATCAACTTCGCGCTCGGCGTCGCCACCGGCATCGTGCAGGAATTCCAGTTCGGCATGAACTGGAGCGAATACTCCCGCTTCGTCGGCGACGTGTTCGGCGCACCACTCGCGCTGGAAGGTCTGGTGGCCTTCTTCATGGAATCGACCTTCCTCGGCCTGTGGATCTTCGGCTGGTCCCGGCTGCCGAAACTCGCGCACCTGGCCGCGATCTGGATGGTCGCCATCGGCGTGAACGCCTCGGCGTACTTCATCGTCGCCGCCAACTCGTTCATGCAGCACCCGGTCGGGGCGCGGTTCAACCCGGAAACGGGGCGCGCCGAACTCGAGAGCATCGTCGCGGTGCTCACCAACAACACACTGCTGGCGGCTTTTCCCCACGTGGTCGCCGGATCCTTCGTCACGGCAGGCACTTTCGTCGCCGGTATCGCGGGTTGGTGGATGGTGCGCAAGGCGCGCACCGGTGACGCCGCGGAAATCACCGAGGCGCGCACCATGTGGCGGCCCGCCGCGCTGGTCGGCATCTGGGTGATGCTTGTCTCGCTGGGCGCGCTGTTCCTCACCGGTGACACGCAGGGCAAGCTGATGTTCGAACAGCAGCCGATGAAGATGGCCTCGGCGGAATCGTTGTGCCACACCGCGACCGACCCGGACTTCTCCATTCTCACGGTCGGCACGCACAACAACTGCGACAGCGTCACGCACGTGCTCGAGGTGCCCGGCGTATTGCCCTACCTCGCCAAAGGCAAGTTCAGCGACGTCACCCTGCCCGGCGTCGTCGACCTGCAACAGGAGTACAACGCGAAATACGGTGTCGGCGACTACCGCCCCAACCTGTTCGTCACCTACTGGTCCTTCCGCGCCATGATCGGCCTCGCGGCCGGGTCGGCTCTGCTGGCGCTGGCCGGACTGTGGCTCACCCGGCGCGGGCGCGTGCCGAACCAGCGCTGGTTCGCCTGGCTCAGCCTGCTCGTCATCCCGACGCCGTTCCTGGCCAACAGCGCAGGCTGGGTGTTCACCGAAATGGGCAGGCAGCCATGGGTTGTCGCGCCCAACCCGACCGGCGACCCGAACCTGCGGCTGACCGTGCAGCAGGGCGTGTCCAACCATTCGCCCGGCGTGGTGCTGTTCTCGCTGATCACCTTCACGCTGCTGTACGGCGCGCTCGCCGTCGTCTGGTTCTACCTGATGCGGCGCTACGTGGTGCACGGACCGGAGCAGCCTGCCGCGAGCCCGCCCACCGACTCGGGGCCGGACAAACCCGCGGGACCGGCCGGACGCTCCGGCGAAGAGCCTGCCGTCGAACAACTTTCGTTCGCCTACTAGGAGCCGACGATGAGTTTGCAAGAGTTCTGGTTCGTGCTGATCGGGGTGCTGTTCACCGGGTACTTCGTGCTCGAGGGTTTCGACTTCGGCGTCGGCATGCTGATGCCGATCCTCGGCAAGGGCTCCGACACCCGAAGGCGGGTGGTGCTCAACACGATCGGGCCGGTGTGGGACGGCAACGAGGTCTGGGTGATCACCGCGGGCGGTGCCATGTTCGCCGCCTTCCCCGAGTGGTACGCCAGCCTGTTCTCCGGCTTCTACCTGGCGCTGCTGCTGTTGCTGGTGGCGTTGATCCTGCGGATCTGCGCGATCGAATACCGCGGCAAGATCGATGACCCGCGCTGGCGGGCGCGCTGTGACCTCGGCATCGGAGTCGGTTCCTGGATACCGGCACTCGCGTGGGGCTGGGTCTTCGCGAATGTGGTGCGCGGGGTGCCGTTGAACGAGAAGAAGCAGTTCGCCGGCTCGGTGTGGGATCTGCTCGGACCGTACGCACTGCTCGGCGGACTGACCACCGGACTGCTGTTCGCGCTGCACGGCGCGGTCTTCCTCGGTCTGAAGACCGGCGGCGAGGTGCGGGCCGATGCGCAGCGCACCGCCAAACTGCTACTGGTGCCCACCGCGGTGGTCGTCGGCGTCTTCGGTGTCTGGACGCAGCTGGCCTACGGCACCGGGTGGACCTGGATTCCGTTGGGGCTGGCCGTGCTCGGACTGGTCGGCGCGGGCGTCGCGGTGTACGCGGACCGGGACGGCTGGGCCTTCACGGGCACCGCCGTCACGGTGGCGGCGGCTACCGCGCTGCTGTTCGGCTCGCTGTTCCCGAATGTGCTGCCCTCCACCATCGACGCCGCGTTCGACCTGACCATCCACAACGCGTCGTCCACGCCGTACACGCTGAAAGTCATGAGCTGGGCCGCCGTTCTGGTCACGCCGGTGGTGCTGCTGTACCAAGGCTGGACCTACTGGGTGTTCCGCAAACGGATCACCATCGAGCAGATCCCCGCGCCCATCGGGCTTTCGCTGAAGGACTGAGCTCATGGCTCGACCGCCTGTCGACCCGCGCCTGTGGCGGTACGCGCGCTCGGCCCGCCGCTACCTGGTGCTGAGTGTGCTGCTGTCGCTGGTGATCACCGGTTCGATCGTCGTCGCGGCGGTCCTGCTCGCCCGGGTGCTGGCCGGGGTCGTCACCGAACCCGGCCAGCGCACATTCGGCGCGTGGAGCACCGAAATACTGGTGCTCGCAGTCGTTCTCGGCGTGCGGGTACTCGCCACCTGGTGGCAGTCCCGGCTCGGGCACCGGGCCGGCGCCGGCGTCGTCGCAGAACTCGAAACCGCGGTGCTGACCGCCGGTGCCCAACTCGCGCCGCGCGAACTGGAAAGCCGCAGAACAGAACTCGCGGTAGTCGTCGGCACCGGGCTGTCCGGGTTGCGTGGCTACCTCACCGGTTACCTACCCGCGCTGCTGCTCGCCGTGCTGGTGCCGCCGATCGTGTTGGCGGTCATCGCGATACACGATCCGATCTCGGGTCTGATCGTGGTCGTCACCTTGCCGCTCATCCCGATCTTCATGATCCTCATCGGACTGCTCACCCAGGGCCGGGCCGAAGCGACACTCGCCGCGACCACCCGGCTGTCCGATCAGCTGCTCGATCTTTTCGCCGGGATGCCGACGTTGCGTGCGCTGGGGCGGGAAACCGGTGGGGTGTCGGCTGATCGGATCAGCGGTGGTGATGGAGCCCGCTCTGGTGCAGCCGAAGCGGATGCGGCGGATTCCGCCGAATCGCGCCGGACCACCATGGTGCCCAGGGTGCGCGAGTTGGGCGATGCGCTGCGGCAGCGCACGATGCGGGCACTGCGCATCGCGTTCCTCTCCTCCATGGTGCTGGAAATGCTCGCGACGCTCAGCGTCGCCCTCATCGCCGTCTCCATCGGCCTACGCCTGGTCTTCGGCGAAATGAGCCTGTACGCAGGCCTGGTCGCCCTCATCCTCGCCCCCGAGGTCTACCTCCCGCTCCGCATGGTCGGCGAACGATTCCACGCCGCCCAAGACGGAATGGCCGCCGCCGACCGCGCCTTCGCGATCCTCGAATCGGATAGTCCCGCAACCGGTTCGGCGCAGGAGGACGACTCTTCGGCGGTGGCCGGCAAGCCCGGGGCGTTCGCCGCGAGTGGTCAGCGGAGCCGTCCGAGTGCGGGTGGTGTCGGAGTTCGCGATGCTTCGAGCGATCGTTCGGATGCGGACGGGGTTGCAGGACAGCCGGATCGCGTCCGTCGCTCGGAAAGCTCGGCAGCCGGTGGTGTTGCTGCGGCGGCTGGTGGCTTGGAGTCCTCGGGGCGTTCGGAGGTGGGCGGAGTCGGGGTGGTCGAGGTGCGGGGGTTGTCGGTGGGGGCGCGTGCGGGTTTCGCGCCCGCGGGGTTGTCGGCGGTGTGTCGGCCGGGGGAGGTGACGGTGCTCGCCGGAGACAACGGGAGTGGGAAATCCACGGCGGTGCAGGCGATTCTGGGGTTGATCGCGCCCGATCGCGGGGCGGTGACGGTCGACGGGATCGATGTGCGGGAGCTGGATTCGGCGGCGTGGTGGGCGCGGGTGGCCTGGTTGCCGCAGCGGCCCGTGCTGGTGCCGGGCACGCTGCGGGAGAACCTCGAGTTGTTCGGCGCGCAAGCGGAAATGTCCGCGGCGCACGGGGCGGCACGGGTCATAGGCGATCTCGAAGCCGCCTGTGTCGCTACCGGTTTCGACGCGGTACTGGACGAATTGCCCGACCGCTGGGACACCGCCGTCGGCTTCGGCGGCGTCGGCCTCTCCCTCGGCCAACGCCAACGCCTCGCCCTCACCAGGGTTCTCGCCGCCGACCGCCCCATCATGCTCCTCGACGAACCCACCGCCCACCTCGACACCGACAGCGAAGCCGCCGTCCTCACCGCCCTGCGCCACCGTGCCCGCGCCGGCGCCACAGTCATCCTCATCGGCCACCGCCCCACCGTCCTGGCCGCCGCCGACCACGTAATCCAAGTCCACGCCACGAACACCCTGACGGAGGTGCGGGGGTGAGCGGGGGGTTGGTGGGGGATTTGCGGCGGATGTGGGCGTTGCTGGGGTTGTCTCGGTGGCGGGTGGTGGTTGCGGTGGGGTGGGGCGTGCTGGCGCTCGGGAGTGGGCTCGGGCTGGCGGCGTTGGCGGCCTGGTTGATCGCGCGGGCCTGGCAGATGCCGCCGGTGCTGGATTTGAGTATCGCGGTGGTCACCGTGCGGGCGCTCGGAATCTCGCGGGGGTTGTGCCGGTACCTGGAACGGTTGGCGACGCACGATGTGGCGTTGCGGGCGATGACGACGGCGCGCACCACGGTGTATCGCACGCTGGCGCGATCGGACTCCTGGTTGCACCGGCCGACGCGCTCGAAAGATGCAGCGGCGCAGGGTGCGAGCGCTGCGGCGCTGCGGCGCGGCGATCTGCTCGTTCGAACGGGCAGCGATATCGACGATCTCGGCGCGGTCGTGGTGCGGGTGTTCGTGCCCGTCGCGGTGGCCGTGGTGCTTTCGCTCGTGGCGATCGGGCTGCTCGCCACCATCTCGGTGGGCGCCGCGGCGATTCTGGCTGGGGCGCTGGCACTTTCCGGTGTAGTGGCGCCGTGGCTGTCGGCTCGGGCCGCACGTGATGCGGAACGCGCGGTGCGCGCGGACCGGGCAGAGTTCACCGCCCAGTCGTTGACCGTGCTCGACCACGCGGCCGAACTGCGGGTGGCGGGCCGCCTCGACGCCGCGCTCGCCGCCGCTGCCGCAGCTTCTCGGCGCGCGGTCGCCGCGGAGGACAAGGCCGCGGCACGCAGTGCCTGGTCCGCCGCGGCCACACCGCTCGCCATCGGCGCAAGTGTGCTGGGCGCCTTGCTGATCGGCATCACCCTCTACGGACCCTCCGGTGGCACCCCGGGTGCCATGACACCGATGGCCCTCACCATCCTGGTGCTGCTCCCGCTGTCGGCATTCGAAGCCGTCGGCCCACTCCCCGCCGCCGCTCAATCCCTCACCACCGCCCGCGCCGCCCTGCACCGCCTGACTCGACTCGACGAGATGCAGGACGAACGCCCCACCTCCGCCGTGCGGGTTGGCGGCCAACACATCCCGCGGCCGGTGGTCGACGATGTCGAGGTCGGTAGCGGTGGAGCGTCCGCGCGAGGAGTTGAACCGGCTGGTGGCCAGGGTGTCCTTGGGGCAGAGTCCGTCGCGGTCGGAGCGGGCAGGGGTGCGGTCCCGGTGCGGCCCCGTGACTCGTCGGATAGTGCTTTGGCGCAGGTGGTTTCGGAGATTCCGGTGGGGCGTCGGGTTGCGGTGGTGGGGCCTAGCGGATCTGGGAAGACGACGTTGCTTATGCGGTGGGCTGGATTGTTCGGAACTCCGCGTCCCGGCGTCACATTTTTTGCGGAGGACGCGCATCTGTTCGGTACGTCGGTGTTGGAGAATCTGCGGGTCGGTTGCGGGGATCTCAGTGTGGGTGATGCTGAGAAAGCTTTGCGCACAGTGGGTCTCGGTGAATGGTTGGACGGGCTGGCGGACGGTGTGCACACGGATCTGATCGGTGGTGCGGCTGCGGTGTCCGGTGGGCAGCGTCGTCGAATTCTGCTCGCCCGAGCACTAGTGTCGCCGGCGCGTGTGCTGCTGCTCGACGAACCCACCGAGCATCTCGAGGCCGACGCGGGGGCCCAGTTGCTGCGTGACCTGCTCGACGCCGAGAGCGGGCTGGTCGAACCCGACCGGGTTGTGGTCGTCGTCACACATCAGTTGCCGGTAGATCACCGTGCCGACGCGATCGTCCGCGTGGACGCATCAGGCCAGGTGACGACGCATTTCCCGGACCAGCCGGGCACCGTTTCCGCCCACCGAGAAATTCCGTTGCCGACCCGCTGACTCCTCGCTAAATTCGTTCTTACACAAGGAAGGAGGTGGTTCGAAGAATGTATGTTCATAGGACTCGTGAGGTGGCTGTCCGCTAGCGCCACCGCTGCAACGGTCTCCGTTCGCGCGAGCGCTGAGCGAATACCAGGCAGCCACCCGGCCCCCGAGCCCCCGGTCTTGTCCGATCGGGATCGCGCAGGTGTTTACAACCGCGATATGGCTCGGGGGTCGTTCCTGTTTTGGGGGTGCTGTGGTTGGTGTGCCCGCTGGCGCGGGCTTGCGTGTGTACCAGCTGCGGTGTGCCTCACGCCTGCGGCGAGAGTCTGTGCGCAGCGGGGCTGGGCAGGGGTCGCCGAATAGCTGTCGCGTGGTGCGCCTGCTGTCGCGTGTTGGGCACGCATCAGTTGGCGACCAGCGCGCCTGCGGTGTGGGTCTGGGAGCGATGTCGCGGGCGGGGCGGGGGCAGAGGGTGTCGACTGCACGCCCGCCGCCCGCGTGCTGCGCAGAACGCCTGCCGCGGCTAGTCCACCGCCTGAGGTGAGAGTCTGTGCATGGTGTGGCGAGTGCGGGCGGAGGTCTGCGCGGGGCAGACGGCTGTCGCCCGCTGCATGCACCAGTTGCGGCGTACCCCATGAATCGCCCCGGGATGTCCGGAGACTTTGATGTACCCCGGTTTTCGCGGAGTCGGGTGAACGGTCTGTGCTCGGTAGGCAGGACCGAATCGGAGGCCCACAGAGGATGCATACGGTTCACAGGGCTTGTGGGGCCTGTGAACCGTGTGGATGGTCTGTGAAGGCGCGGGAAACGAGTCACGCACGCGACGCGCCGGGCGTCGACACGCGGTGACGTGCTGGTCAGGTGATCACCAGGTAACTATGGCGGCATCGTGCGAGAAGGTTCCGCCACCAGTACCTGGTGATCAGTTGTCCAGGAAGGATCTAGCCGATGTAGCGCTGGAGGCGGGCGGAGAGGCGCGGTTCGAGGGGGCCGTCTGCGACGACGCGCTCCTCGACGTAGGCGAGGTCGCCACCTTCGACGATGCCGTAGAGGCGTTTGGCGCCGCCGACGACGATGCCGGACTGGCTGCGGATGACTACGTCGGTGGCCAGTTCCCAGGAGGACTGGGTGAGGGCTTCGCCGTAGAAGAGTTCGACGATGCCGGTGCTGTGGGTCAGCAGCAGTTCGATGACCTCGTCGTTGCCATCGATGCCGACCCGCCAGAAACCGCTCTCGCGCAGGTCGGGGCCGCCGTAGCTGCCGTCGGCGTTGATCACCCAGGAGCGCGAATCCCAGGCCAGGTAGTCGCCGCCATCGTGGGAGACGATGATCTGCTGGCCGAAGCGGTAGTCGCCACGCTCGGGGTGGTTGCCTTCGCCCTCGCCGCGCCACACGCCGACCATGGGCAGCAGCGCGAGCATGGAGGAACTCAGGTCGGGGCCGAGGCGCAGGTTCGCGGTGTCCTCGGGCAGTGGCAGGTCGGGCAGACCGGGGATGTTGCGCGCACCGGTCGACTTGGCGCGCTCGGCAGCCTCGGACACGGCCGCGTCACCGCTGCGGCGGGGAGCCGGATCCGCCGAACCGTTGCCGTTCAGTTGTTCACTCGCTCGCTCGGCTGGACTGGAACCCTCGCTCGCGAGATCGCTCATGATTCGGTGAACAGCCGGTAGAAGACGTAGAGGCCGAACCATCCGATGAGGACGGCGACAGCCACCAGCAGAATCTCGAAGAAGAGGACCACATTTGGAGTCTAACGACTCCCGCGACCGCGCACACAAACGACCCCGGTGGTTCTCCTCATAGTGAGGGGAAGCACCGGGGCCGTTTGCTGCGTACGGTTTCTTACTTGGCGACCGCGACGTCGACCGGGTGGATTCCGGCGCCGTCGGGGCGGATCTCCGCGGAGCCGTTGCCGGCCGAGGAGAGCGCCCGCACGGTCCACGCGCCGGGCGCCGCGAAGAAGCGGAAGTCGCCGGTGCCGGAGGCGACGACCTCGGCGGTGAAATCACCGTTGCCGTCGAGCAGGCGCACGAAAGCGCCGCCCACCGGCTGGCCGTCGGTGCTCAGGACGCGGCCGGTGATGACCGTTTCCTTCTCCACGTCGACACCGGCGGGGATGGCCTGACCCTGGGTAGGTGCTGCACACATGATTACGCTCCCAATTCGATCGGTGCACCGACGAGGGAGCCGTATTCGGTCCAGCTCCCGTCGTAGTTCTTGACATTGCTGTGGCCGAGCAGTTCCTGCAGCACGAACCAGGTGTGCGAGGAACGCTCGCCGATGCGGCAGTAGGCGATGGTGTCCTTCTCGCCGTCGAGGCCGGCTTCCTTGTAGATCTCGGTGAGCTCGGCGTCGGACTTGAAGGTGCCGTCCTCGTTCGCGGCCTTGCTCCACGGCACGTTGATGGCGCCGGGGATGTGGCCGGGACGCTGGCTCTGTTCCTGCGGCAGGTGCGCGGGGGCCAGGATCTTGCCGGAGAACTCGTCGGGCGAGCGGACGTCGACCAGGTTCTTGGTGCCGATGGCCGCGATGACCTCGTCCCGGAAGGCGCGGATCGAGACGTCGGGGGCGGCGGCCTTGTACTGGGTGGCCGGACGGTTGACGCCGGCGGTGGACAGCGGGCGGCCGTCGAGCTCCCACTTCTTACGACCACCGTCGAGCAGCTTGACGTTGTTGTGGCCGTACAGCTTGAAGTACCAGTAGGCGTACGCGGCGAACCAGTTGTTGTTGCCGCCGTACAGGACTACCTCGTCGTCGTTCGAGATGCCGCGGGCCGAGAGCAGGTCGGAGAACTGCTCCTGGTTCACGAAGTCACGACGAACCTGATCCTGCAGGTCCTTCTTCCAGTCGAGCCGGACAGCACCCTCGATGTGGCCACCGTCGTAGGCGGAGGTGTCCTCGTCGACCTCGACGAAGACGACGCCGGGGGCGTTGAGGTTCTCTTCGGCCCAGTCCACGGAGACCAGGACATCGGAGCGAGCCATGTTGTTCCTTTCAGAGATGACTTGCAGGGTCAGTTCGGTGCCGGGGACCCCGGACCACCGCCAGTTGGTGCAGCTATCCGGCGGAAACGGGCGACCAGCGGGTAGATCTGGCAACCCAGGCAGATCCCGAACGCCGCGTTCAGGAACGCCGCGAACAGTGCGAAGCCGGCGAACACCGCGCCGACGATTGTGGAGCCGAGCGCGAAGCCCAGCAGGCTGACGGCCGCGAACACCAGGCCGAGCAGCTGCGCGAATTTCAGCGGCGGTACCGGCTCGGTCTCGGTGGTCGGGGCCCGGCGCGGCGCGACGAATGTCGCGTAGATGCGGCCGTACGGGTGCTTACGCGGACCGTAGGCGGCGCCGATCGCGAAGACGACCGCCTGAACGGCGATCAGCACCGCGGCCGCGATGGGGGAGAAGATGGCGGCGATCAGCACCAAGACCAGGACGGCGGTGGTGATCCAGGCGGCGAAACGCGGGCCGCGAACATCTACCTGTCCCTGCGGAATTGGCTGATTCTGCGAAGTATTACGAATTTCGGTGGACATTGTGCGTACTCCTGCGCTGGATGCGACTGATGGCTGGAAATTGGCCAGTTCGCCGGGGGATCGAGAAGATCACTCGCGCGGCGGACGAAGGTCGGCGTCAGGAAATCCGGAAAAGCCGACCGCTCAGCGGCACAGGCAGCAACAACCACCGAGGCGGCACAGATCAACCGTGCGGCGTCGGGTGAGCATCAGCTCGTGGTTGGAAAGCACGAAAGCAGTTTACCCAATTGGGCGGGAGAATTGGACCCCGGGTTCGTCACAGGGCTCCGGTGAACCTGTCAAGCCGCCTACGCAGCCCGGCTCAGGCGGCGACGGTGAGCGGTTCCAGCGCGGAGCGCAGATCGGTCACCTTCGGCACGCCGGAGATCCGAAAACGTTCGCGCCCTTCACTATCGAAGACGAACGTGGTCGGCAGCGAGAGCACGTTGAGTTCTTTGGCGAGCACCGGCTCGGCGTCGATGTCGATCTCGATGTCCAACGGCGGCTGCGGCGATTCGGCCAGCTGCCCGGTCACGTCGGCGACGACCCGGCGCACCGCGGCGCAGGGTCCGCACCAGTCGGCGGAGAAATGCAGCACGGCGGGGCCGGTACCGGTCACGCCGACGGACGCGAGCAGATCGGCACGGGCGGAGCCGTTTTCGATGTCGGAGCGCGTGCGAGTCGCGAATGCGCGGGCCCGGACCTTGCCGTCGCGCCGCCGCAGCAACAGGCCCACCGCCAAGGCGGCGAGCAACATCACTGCCAGAATTGTGATTTCGATCATGGTCGCTGCAATCGGTCGAGGTCGATCGTGACGTTCACACCCTTGCCCTGGACGACGATCCAGCCGCCGTCCGCACGGACTTTCGCGGGCTGGACACCGAACGGCAATTCCTTGATGTCGATAGTACGGGTGAAGCGCGCGAGCACCGCCGGACGATCGGCCTCCGGCAGCATCGCCACCGGAATCGTCGAGGTGTTGGTGTCTTTGCACGAACCGGTCGCGGTGATCCGCACCTGCCCGCCGTCGAGCGCCAATTCGGCGCGCACCGCGACGTTTTCGCCGCCGAATTGCGCACCGGGCGATTCGGGCAAAGTTCCTGTGAGGCAAAGCACACCGTCGGTCGCGGTCATTCCGGTGCCACCCGTGCCGCCGGTGCCGTCGGATTTGTCCGCGGGCGGGCCTTTCACCTGCAGGTCGGGAATGCCGAACAGCTGGCCGAGTTCGGTCGGCCCGATCCGCAGCGAACTGTCCACCCGCTCCACCGGCACATTGCGCAGGCTGCCGTCGACCAGATCGCGCAGCGGGATGCGCATGCCGGTCAGCGTCGCCTCCATCTCGAACTCCCCGCGAATGTCGGGCCGCTTACCGCTGGCCCTGATCACCACATTGTCGTAGCGGCCGTTGACCGCCTGAGCGAGGAAGGAGACGCCGCTGATGGCCACCGAGGGCTCGGCGGCGAGGTCGGCGCCCTGGCGCAGCGCGCGCGAGACCCGATACTCCGAATAGGCCGCGATGCTGAAATCAGTGACCACTGCCAGTCCCGCGAGAATCAGCAGCCCGATGATGAGCTTGCGCATTGGTGAACCTTAACGGGGGCGGGTGCGACGGTGCATTTCCGGTATCAGACATATCTGCCGGGGTGCGTCGGCAACCCGGATGGCGAGGTCATCGGGGTTCACACGCTAATCTTGCATCCGATTACCTGTGATCAGCGACGTGGCCCCGGCAATGCGGCTGTAGTCCTCGGAGCTATGAGATGGGAGGAGAGCTTGTGGAGCTGCTCCTGCTGACCTCCGACCCCGACCCCGAGTCGGTGTTGCCCTCGCTGGCGTTGCTGGCGCACAACGTGCGTCCCGCACCCACCGAGGTGTCCTCTTTGCTGGAAGCGGGTACCGCGGATGTCGCACTGGTCGACGCCCGCACCGATCTGGCGGCCGCGCGCGGGCTGTGCCGGCTGCTCGGCAGCACGGGGTCCTCGGTTCCGGTCGTCGCGGTGCTCACCGAGGGCGGCCTGGTCGCGGTGAACGCAGACTGGGGCCTGGACGACATCCTGCTGCCCGGGACCGGCCCGGCCGAACTCGATGCCAGGCTGCGCCTGCTCGTCGGGCGCAACGGCGGCGTGGCGAGTCCGGAGAACACGGGCAAGATCACCCTGGGCGAACTCGTGATCGACGAGGGCACCTACACCGCGCGGTTGCGCGGCCGCCCGCTCGACCTGACCTACAAGGAATTCGAGCTGCTGAAGTACCTCGCGCAGCACGCGGGCCGGGTGTTCACCCGCGCGCAACTGCTGCAGGAGGTCTGGGGCTACGACTTCTTCGGTGGCACCAGGACGGTCGACGTGCACGTGCGCCGCCTGCGCGCCAAGCTCGGCAGCGAGTACGAGTCGCTCATCGGCACCGTGCGCAACGTCGGCTACAAGGCGGTGCGTCCGTCCCGGTCCGCGAGCAAGGGCGAGTCCGCGCCGCTGCCGGAGGACGAGGCCGAGGGCACCGACGACGCGCCGCTGGCACCGGTCAACGGCTCCGTGCAGTGAGGTCGGCGGACAGCCGATCCGAAACACCGGTGCGTCATTATGCGTTCGTGTGGAGTTCAGTCGGCCCCGGCGCGGTTTCGCCACGTGGCGCCGGCCGCGTCCGGTCGCGAAATGTTCGCTGACTCCGCGGTGTTGAGCTGAAAGCAATGACGTTGTCCGAGTGCGGAAATGGGGACCGAGTGAGCGAGCGTCGGCAGGCGGACCGGGCAAGCGGTGCCGTGACAACACGGTGGGCGGCGCAGGTCGACGCGGACACCGTCGCGGCGATCCGGCAACTGCTCGACCGGGCCACCGCCGCCGACGGGGTCGCCCCCGTCTCCGAACAGGCGGTGCTGTCGCTGCACCCGGCCGACGACGTACCGGCCCGGCACCTGGTCGCCACCCGCGACGACGTGATCACCGGTTACGCGAATCTCGTTCCGGCGCATGCCGAACACCCGGCGATGGCCGAGGTCGCGGTCGATCCGGCGGCGCGTGGCCAGGGCATCGGCGCCGAATTGGTCGCGGCCGCGCTCGCCGAGGGCGGGGCGGGCACGCGGGTGTGGGCGCACGGCAACCGGCCCGCCGCGCAGGCCGTCGCGGCCCGGCTCGGCCTCGCCACCGCGCGCGAGTTGTGGCAGATGCGGCGCACCCTGGCAACGCCGGAGCTACCGGAGTTGCCGGAGCGTGCCGACGTGACGATCCGGACCTACGCGGGCCCGGCCGACGACGCCGAACTGTTGCGGGTGAACAACGCCGCCTTCGCCTGGCACCCCGAGCAGGGCGGCTGGACCGAACGCGATATCGCCGCGCGCCGCGCCGAGTCGTGGTTCGACCCCGCCGGACTGTTCCTCGCCACCGATCCGGCCACGCCTGAGCAGGTGCTCGGATTCCATTGGACCAAGGTGCATTACGACGAGAACCCGCCGGTGGGCGAGGTGTACGTGGTCGGCATCGACCCGGCCGCGCAGGGCCGCGGACTCGGTCGGCTGCTGACCCTGGCGGGGCTGCGTCATCTGCGCGATCGCGGCCTTGCCGAGGTGTTGCTCTACACCGAGGCGGACAACACCGCGGCCGTGCACACCTACACGCGTTTGGGGTTCGCGCCCGCGCATGTGGATGTGGCGTATTCGGCCGCGTCAGCTGAATAGCGGAAGGCGGGTCGGCGGCGTCCGAGTAAAACTGGGGCTAATGTCACACATAACGCCCCAATCGCGCTTGGCTGTTCACCCGCCGTTCACTCAGGTCGGTCCAACTGTCAACCACGTGACTTTACGTTGATTGGTGGGCAGCCCACGGCTGCCTGGTGCGCAGGTTCCCCGCGAACAGCACCCACATCACCCGTCCGGGCCAGGTGAGGGACCGGACGAGTAGGACGCCTTTCCGGAGGAATAGTGAATCTCAAGCGCAGCAGCGCCCTCGTTGGTGTGCTGGCGGTCAGTGTCATGGGCCTTGCCGCATGTGGCAGTGATGACAACACGTCGAGCAGCAATGGCGACACTGCCAACTCCAATGTCGCCTGTGGCGGCAAGAAGGCGCTCAAGGCCAGCGGTTCGTCGGCGCAGAAGAACGCCATGGAGCGCTTCATCGCCGCCTACGAGGCCAACTGCGACGGCAACACCCTGAACTACACGTCGAGCGGCTCCGGCGCGGGCGTCAACGAATTCCTCGGCGGCCAGACCGATTTCGGTGGCTCCGACTCCCCGCTGAGCGCCAAGAAGGACGAGCCGGCGAAGGCGCAGGACCGGTGCGGCGCCCCCGCGTGGAACCTGCCGACCGTGTTCGGCCCGATCGCCGTGACCTACAACATCGACGGCGTCACCGACCTCGTGCTGGACGGCCCGACCGCCGCCAAGGTCTTCAACGGCGCGGTCACCACCTGGGACGCCCCCGAGATCAAGGCGCTCAACCCGAACGCGAAGCTGCCGAGCGACAAGATCGCCGTGATCTTCCGTTCCGACGAGTCGGGCACCACCGACAACTTCCAGCTCTACCTCGACGCCGCGTCCGACGGCGCCTGGGGCAAGGGCGCGGGCAAGGCGTTCACCGGCGGCGTCGGCGAGGGCGCGAAGGGCAACGAGGGCACCTCGGCCGCCATCAAGGCCACCAAGAACTCGATCACCTACAACGAGTGGTCGTTCGCGAAGGCGCAGAACCTGTCCATCGCGCAGATCGTCACCTCGGCATCCAAGACCCCGGTGAAGCTGGACACGGCCTCGGCGGGCAAGGCCATCGACAGTGCGAAGATCAAGGGCGAGGGCAACGACCTGGTGCTCGACACCAGCTCGTTCTACAAGCCGACCGAGGCGGGCGCCTACCCGATCATCCTGCCCACCTATGAAATCGTCTGCTCGAAGTACAAGGACGCCGACACCGCCAAGGCGGTCAAGGCGTTCCTGACCTCGGCGACCACCAACGGTCAGAAGGGTCTCGACGAGGCGGGCTACGTCCCGATCCCCGAGAAGTTCAAGACGCGTCTGACCACCGCGATCAACGCCATCTCCTGATCGCACAGTTGCAGCCATGACCGTGCACCCTGAGGTGACCGCCGCCGGCTCGTCGGATTCTGATCCGGCGGGCCGGCGGGCGGCCGGAGACAAAGCCCCCATGCCGAGTGAACCGAGCACCGAACCAGCCAAGCGGGTTCGACCAGCCCAGAGCCATCGGGCCGAGACCATCTTCCGGTCTCTCGCCACGGCATCGGGCGCAATCATCGTCGCCGCCATCGCGCTGATCGCGCTATTCCTGCTGATCCGTGCGGTGCCCTCGGTCATGGCGAACGACGCGAACTTCTTCACCAGCACCGAGTTCAACACCTCCGATGCCAACCACCTGCGGTTCGGCATCCGGGACCTGTTCATGGTCACGGTGTTGAGCTCGCTGTTCGCGCTCATCGTCGCGGTGCCGATCGGGGTCGGCATCGCACTGTTCCTGACCCACTACGCGCCGAAGCCGCTGGCGCGACTGTTTGCGACGCTCACCGATCTGCTCGCGGCCGTGCCGTCGATCGTGTTCGGCCTGTGGGGTTTCCTGGTGCTCGCGCCGCAGCTGAAGCCGGTGCAGGAGTTCCTCAACGACAAGCTGGGCTGGTTCTTCCTGTTCGGCGACGGCAACGTGACGATCTCCGGTGGCGGCACCATTTTCACCGCGGGCGTCGTGCTCGCCGTGATGATCCTGCCGATCATCACCTCGGTGTCGCGTGAGGTCTTCAGCCTCACCCCGCCTGCGCATATCGAGGCGGCGCACGCGCTCGGCGCGACCAAGTGGGAGATGGTGCGGATGACCGTGCTGCCCTACGGCCGCAGCGGTGTGATCGCCGGCTCGATGCTCGGTCTAGGCCGGGCGCTCGGTGAAACCATCGCGGTGCTGGTCGTCTTGAAAACCGCGACGCAGGGCGGCAGTTGGTCGCTGTTCGACGGCGGCTACACCTTCGCGTCCCGGATCGCCGCCTCGGCGTCGGAGTTCAGCTCGCCGCTGCCGACCGGCGCCTACATCGCGGCCGGCTTCGTGCTGTTCGCGCTGACCTTCATCGTGAACGCACTGGCACGGCTCGCGGCAGGCGGAAGGGTTAACGGATGACCACCACGCTCGACAAGCCGATCAAGGCGCCGACCTTTCGCGATGTGAGTGTGTCGCGCAAGATCCGCAACAACGTTGCCACGGTGCTGGTCTGGCTGTGCTTCGCCATCGCGCTCGTGCCGCTGGCCTGGGTGCTGATCATGGTGGTCAGCAAGGGTTTCGACGCGATCGCCTCGCTCGACTGGTGGCAGAAGTCGCAGAAGGGCATTCTGCCCGAGCAGACCGGCGGCGGTGTCTACCACGCGATCTACGGCACCATCGTGCAGTCGGCGGTCGCCGCGGTGATCGCGGTGCCGATCGGCATCATGGCCGCCGTCTACCTGGTCGAGTACGGCCGCGGCTGGCTGGCGAAGACCACCACGTTCATGGTCGACATCCTCGCGGGTGTGCCGTCCATCGTGGCCGCGCTGTTCATCTTCGCGCTGTGGATCGCCACCTTCGGCGCACCGCAGAGTTCCTTCGCGGTGTCCCTGGCGCTGGTGCTGCTGATGCTGCCCGTGGTGGTGCGCAGCACCGAGGAAATGCTGAAGCTGGTACCCGACGAACTACGGGAAGCCTCGTACGCGCTGGGCGTGCCGAAGTGGAAGACGATCGTGCGGATCGTGATTCCCACCGCGCTGCCCGGCATGATCAGCGGCATCCTGCTGGCCCTCGCCCGCGTGATGGGCGAGACCGCGCCGGTGCTGGTGCTCGTCGGCTACAGCAAGTCGATCAACACCAACCTCTTCGACGGCAACATGGCCTCCTTGCCGCTGCTCATCTACCAGGAGCTGTCGAACCCGGAGGCGGCGGGCCGCGAGCGCGTGTGGGGCGCGGCGCTGACGCTGATCCTGCTCATCGCGCTGCTGTACGCGGCGGCCGCGGTCGTCAACAAGCTGCTCACGCGGAACCGATAGAAGCGAACGGATAACTGAGATGGCCAAGCGGATCGACGTCAAAGATCTGAATATCTTCTACGGCAAGTTCCACGCGGTCGCCGATGTCGACCTCACCGTGCTGCCGCGCAGTGTCACCGCCTTCATCGGCCCGTCGGGTTGCGGTAAGTCCACCGTGCTGCGCTCGCTCAACCGCATGCACGAGGTGACGCCGAACGCGCGCGTCGAGGGCGCGGTGCTGCTGGACGGCGAGGACATCTACGGCTCGCAGATCGACCCGGTCGGGGTGCGCCGCACCATCGGCATGGTGTTCCAGCGCCCGAACCCGTTCCCCACCATGTCGATTCGCGACAACGTGGTGGCCGGGCTGAAGCTGCAGGGCGTGCGCAACAAGAAGGAACTAGACGAGGTCGCCGAGCGTTCGCTGCGCGGCGCGAACCTCTGGAACGAGGTCAAGGACCGGCTGGACAAGCCGGGCGGTGGCCTCTCCGGTGGTCAGCAGCAGCGGCTGTGCATTGCCCGCGCGATCGCGGTCTCGCCCGACGTGCTGCTGATGGACGAGCCCTGTTCGGCCCTGGACCCGATCTCCACGCTGGCGATCGAGGACCTGATCACCGAGCTGAAGAAGGAATTCACCATCGTCATCGTCACGCACAACATGCAGCAGGCCGCGCGCGTGAGCGACCAGACCGGCTTCTTCAACCTGGAGGCGCAGGGCAAGCCCGGCCGCCTGATCGAGATCGACGACACCGAGAAGATCTTCTCCAACCCGGGCCAGAAAGCCACGGAGGACTACATCTCCGGCCGCTTCGGATAAACCGGCACCAAACGAAAAGGCCCGCACCTTCCGGTGCGGGCTTTTTTCGTTTATCGGTGTGGCACTACCTGTTCCAGGAACTCTTCACAGTGTTCCATCCGGTGCAGCCTTTGCCGTCGGCGCAAAGCTTCAATGCGACCTGCCAGACGCGGGCCGGTCCTTTGGCGAAGGCCTGATCGTGGGCATGCTTGCTGCTGCCGAACTGCACGGTTTCGATGCTGCCCGACTTCATCTTGAATTGGGCCTGCACCTCGAAACTGCAATTGATCTTCGAATTATCGGTGCGCCCGGTCTTGATGTACCAGGAGCCCGCGTAGCCGTCGACCGGCACGCCCTCCAGTTGGACGACATCAGCGGACCAGGTGCAACTACCGAGCGACTGGTGCACGACCGGGGAGGCGGCCGCGGTGCCGGTGTTGCCGACGATCAGGGCGATCGAAGCGACACCGGTGACGAGGCCCGCGGTGACGCGATTGCGAGTGTTGCCCATCTGAGATTTCTCCTGAAGATGTGTTGTTGTGTACTGAATTCGGGCACAGTACTGCCAGGCCGAATCCCCATCGACTTTCAGCCTGCGTGATGATGCTGTGCGATGTGTGAGTGACCGAGATAGTGGAAAATTGTTCCGCCCGAAGGCACTTCGGTATTCATCCCCCTATGGCAGCCCAAACCTGTTCCTTCATATGGTTTGACGCAATAAGGGGCCCGGCGGTTCCGTCGAATCGGAACTTTTTCGCTATTCGGCCGGTGCAGGTACTTCGTCCTGGACGAATTGCGGGACGTAGTTGTTGGACCGGTGTTCCTGATCGGTGTCGCCGCGGGTGGGGGAGGGGAGGCCGAAGAGGCTGCTGCCCTGGGAGGTGGTGGCAGCGGGGTTCTGGGCTGCGGGGTAGGACGCGGGGCTGGTGGTGGTGCCGGGGTCCATCAGCGAACTCTGCGGCTGGGTAACGGATCTCGGTGCGACGGTGTCCGGCTTCGGTTCCGTGGTGTCCGGCTTCGGCGCGGTGGTGCCGGGTTCCGCGGGCTTGGCGTTGGGCTTGTCTTCCTGCTTGGTTTCCGGGTTGTCGCCGGCCTTCGGGTCCTGCTGTTTGCCGTCGTCCTTGCCGTCCGGGTCGGTACCCTCCGGTTTGCTCGGCTGCTCGTCGGTGTAGGTGGGATCGTCGGTCGCAGGTTGCGCCGGGTCTGCGGGCGCGGCGTTGTTGTCGACCGCGTCGACGATCTTCTCGATGCCGGTCGTCGACGCTTCGACGAGGCTCGTACCCGCTTCACCGCCCGCCTTGATGATGTCGGCGAGATTGTCATCGAGCTTGCCGACCGAGTCGAGCAGGGTGGGAATGTTGCCGGTGACCGAGGTGATCGCAGAGGCCACCGAGGTGAGGTCGGAGACCTTCCAGGTGCTGAGGTCGGTGAGCTTGCTGGTCGAGGTGTCCGATGCCGGCACCTCGGTTTCGGGGTTGTCGGACGCCGGCTGCTCGGTTTCGGGTTTCTCGGACGCCGGCGCCGCGGTCTTCGGGTCCTCGGACGCAGGCGACTCGGTTTTGGGCTCCTCGTTCGTCTTCTCGGAGACCTCGGTCAGCTTGCTCGGGTTGGTCCCCGCGGGCTGCGTATCCGGCTGGGACTCGTCCTCCGCCGTCGTCGGATCGTCCTCGACCTGCTCCTGGGTGAGCGTCGACTTCGGGGCCCCGCTGAGCAACGAGTCGCTGTTGTCGATCGGATCGCCGTCGCCGAGCTGCTCGCCGCGCGTTTTTACCGCGGCGCCGGCGGTTTCGATCGCGGTGGTGATGCCGGCCTGGGTGCCGAGCATCTCGTTGAGCGCGGTGGTGATCGCGGTCTGATGGGTCTGCAGGTTCTCGTCGTCACTGCCGGAGCTGTCACCCGACGAGGTGACCTGCCAATCTTCGGAGACGGTGAAACCGGCCGCGGTGGCCTCGGTGACCTTGTCCAGCAACGCTTGCCGGTAGCCGGTCAGCGTGGTTCCGCCGTCGACCAGGGCCTGCGCCAGGGCCTCGGTCTCCTGCGCGACCTTATTCCCGTTGTCCCGGTCGCCGGCGACCCGGTCGTACGCGGCGTAGTACGCGTCACCGCTCCAGTGCGACCCGGCCTCCCTGATCTGGGTGACGGTGCCGTCGATCATGGTGACGAATTCGGCATTGCGAGTACGGATTTCGGCGCCCGCATCGTTGAGCAGCCACGGCTTCCATTCCGTCTGCACCTGGCTCAGCGTCGGAACGCTCTGGTCGCCGCTTCTCATCGATCGCTGCCCGCCGCGTTGAGCTTGTCCCGGAAGTCGGTGTCGGTGACCTCGTAGTCACCGGCGCCACCCTTGGCGATATTGGATACCGCCTTGCAGCGCTGCGCCATTCGCAGCCAGGCGGCCTCGATCTGCGGCGCGCCGCCGGTGAGCGCGCTGGTGATCGTCGAGCCCGGCAGTGCGGTGCTCAACGTGTCGGCGGCGAGGGCCTTCAGCCCGCCGATCTCGCCGCTGATCTTGTCCATCGATGCGGCTAACGCGCGCAACTCTGCCGGATCGACCTTCATCTGCTGTCCCCTTCGTGCCGCAACTCCCTAGCGGCAGGTACAGCCGAAGTCCTGCGCTCGGCTGTAAGGACGATTTTTTACTGATCTACGACGTAAAAGCAAGACTGGCAGCGCGATACGGCAGTGCCGAGCTGCCTGCCACCGCCGGCGGCAGGCAAACCGCTCGCTCAGCCCTCCGCGTCGGGGTCCGGGGGAAGGACGCCGGTGACCAAGAAGATGACGCGCCGACCGATTTCGACGGCGTGGTCGGCGAAGCGCTCGTAGTAGCGGCCGAGCAGGGTGACGTCGACGGCCGCGGCGACACCGTACTTCCAGTCGCGGTCCATCAGCAGCGTGAACAGGTGACGGTGCAGATCGTCCATCGCCTCGTCGTCCTCGTTGAGCTGTGCGGCGCGCTCCGGGTCGCGGGTCTCCAGCACCTCTTTGGCGCCCGCCCCCATATTGACCGCGATGCGGCCCATTTCGGCGAAGTAGCCGTTGACCGCCTCGGGCAGCGCGTGATTGGGGTGCCGCCGCCGGGCGACCTTTGCCACGTGCAGCGCCAGGGCGCCCATGCGGTTGACGTCGGCCACGATCTGGATCGCGCTCACCACCTGGCGCAGATCGCCCGCGACGGGCGCCTGCAGGGCCAGCAGCGCGAACGCGCGCTCCTCCGCGTCCTGGATCAGCTCGGCGATCCGATCGGACTCGGTGATCACCTGCTCTGCCAGAGCGAGGTCGGCCTGGAGCAGTGACTGGGTGGCCCGGTCCATGGCCGAGCCGGCCAGACCGGCCATCTCACCCAGCAGCTGGGCGAGATCTGCCATTTGCTCGTTGTAGATGACACGCATGAAATCAGACATTAGTTCCCGGCGCTGTCCAAGTCACGAACGGTGGGTGAATGCCCGGTGCCGACGCCCCGTGTCGGTGTTACCGCAGGTAGCGCACAACCCCTACTTGCACGTCTCGTCCGCGGCGTTCACGTGTTCCAGGTCGGAGGGCAACGTGACCGGCGTCGCAGGCCCGGTGCTGACCGTCACGTCCGGGATCGGGTCGCCGACCGGCGTGGGCGCCTTGACCGTTCCGGTGAAGTCACCGCCGATCACCACCTCGATGATGCCGCCGAGATCGGTCGCCGGTTCCAGCAGCGCGCCGGGGATGGTGCTGGCCACCGTGGCCGCCGCCGCCTCCTGCCCCGCGCCGAAGCGGACCTTGGAGGTCAGTTCGCTACCGCCGGAGTAGTTGCCGGTGTTGAAGATCTGGAAGCCCTGGTTGCCGAGCTTCGTCGCGGCCCGCTGCGCGGCGCCCGATACGCCCGAGCCGTTGGACACCAGCAGCGAGGCGGTGCTCGGATCGACCGCGGTCAGCTTCGGCGGCGACGGCGGCGGCGTCGGGATCGACCCGGGGGCGGGCGTCACCTTCTTCTCGCCGGGCAGCGGCTGGTCGTCGCGGATCGCCTTGAAGATCGCCTTGATGTCCTGCTCGCGCGGGATCTCGTTGCCGTACGAGGTGGTGCCCGCGGTCGGAATGGTCAGGAAGGTGACCGTGCCCGCGTCCAGTTTCTGCAGCGAGCGGCCGAGCGTGAGCAGATCCGCGGGCTGCACCTTGTCGACCCAGGTGTGCTTGGTGAACGCCTGGATGAAGCTGTTCAGCTTGCCCGGATCGAAGAGCACCTTGCTCGACAGCGCGCCGCGCAACAGCGAGGCCATGAAGCGCTGCTGCCGATTGATCCGGTCGTAGTCGCTGCGCTCCTCGCCGTAGACGTGCCTGGCGCGCACGTAGTTCAGTGCCGTCTGCCCGGTCACCATCTGCTTGCCCGGGTTCTCCAGCACGGTGCCGAGGACCTCGTCGTTGATCGGCTTCGGCGCGCACACCTCGACGCCGCCGATGGTGTCGACCATGGCTTCGAAGCCCGCGAAATCGATCGCGATGAAGTGATTGATCGCGCTGCCGGTCATCCGCTGGATCGTGGTGAACAGGCACTTGGGCCCGCCGAGCGCGTAGACCGCGTTCAGCTTGTCGCCGATCGCCGAGGGATAGACCTCGCTGGTGTACTGGACCTTGTCGTTGTCCCAGCCGTTGCACTGCGGCCGGGTCACGTCCAGGTCGCGGGGGAACGACACCACGACGACTCGCGACCGGTTCTTGGGGATGTTCACCAGCATGACGGTGTCGGCGCGGGAGCCCTCGGCATCATCGAGCGTGCCCGCGCCGACCTGACTGTTCACGCCCGCGCGGGTGTCGGTGCCGACGAGCAGATAGTTCTCGTCACCGAGCTGCGCGTTCGAGTCGACGACATCCTCGGTGTTGTCGTCGATCGCCGAGATCTGGGTGAAGCTGTTGCCGGTGGAGCGCAGATAGCTCCAGCCGCCGCCGGTGGTGAGCAGGCAGATCACCGCGAACACCACCAGGGTGCTGCGGCCCACGGCGCGCAGCCGCTTGTTGCGACGTTGTTTGCTGGCGGCCAGCCGCGACAGGGGGGCCGCGCCGACCGATTTGGGTGGGGCGGCACCGTCTTCGCCGGTCTTCTTGCGCTTGGCCCGGGTGGGCTCGTCGAGCGGCGGCAGGATGTCGGTGACCTCTTCGGCCGTCTCCGGCTTCGGCCGCGCCTTCGGGACGGCTCGGGTCTCCTCGACCGGGCCGCGCCGGTTCGGCGTGCGCGCTGCCGGGGCGCCCGCGATGTCCTGGGCGACCGGGGTGCTGCCGGTGCGCGGCGGCGGCGCGTCGGCGCGCCGGGTGGGCGGTTCGGCGGGGCGGCGCGGCGGCGGTTCGGCCGGTCGGCGGTTCGGTGGGGGAGCCACCACCTGCCTGCGGCCGGTGGTGTCCGGCGAACGCGGCGGCTCCTGGCGGCGTTGCGGTTCGGCGGGACGGCGGGGCGGTTCGGCCTGGCGCTGCACGGTCGGGTCCGCGGGCGGGGTGCGCCGATTGTCGGGAGCCGGTGCGGCGGGGGCCTGCGCGGGCCGCCGCCGGCGGCCGGTGCGTTCGTTGTCGACCTTCTCGACCAGATCCTGCACGGTGAGCGGGGCGGCGCCGGGGTCGGCGGCGGCGTCGGTATGCCGGGATCGCCGCGAGGTCCGCGAACCGTCGCGTTCGCTGTCATCCGCCGTGGGATAGCGCTCCCACGGGGCGCGATCTCCGGGCCGTGGCGAACGCCCGTGCCGATCGTCACCCACCAACGAACCTCGCTTTTCGTCTACGTCGCCGCCTCGGGCCGTACTCGACCGGCTTGACCGATTCCGCAATGATAACGATTCCGCCACAGCGGGCCACCCGAGTGCGAAACAGGCTCCCCGTCGGGAGTATCACGATTTAGCCCGACCGGCCGGTCTTTGTCTACTTCCGTTGTGTCTCTTCGCTTGTCCGCAGCGGGATGCGCGTGGCTTCGCGCGGGACTGCTCGCCCTGTTCAGGCGGGTTCAGCCACCGCTGTGCATCACGTCGGCGCCGTGCGGGACCGCGGGATCCGCCGGATCGTCCAACCAGCCATGGGGCAGCGCGACTTTGCCGGGGGAGCCCTGTCTACCGCGCGGGCCCTCGGCGTCCTTCGGGAACGGGGCCGTCGGATCGAGCTGGCCCACAAGGTCTTCCAGCTCGGTGAGCCGCGACACGGTGGCGAAGGCGCGGCGCAGGTCGGCGCCGACCGGGAAGCCCATCAGGTACCAGGCCATGTGCTTGCGCAGGTCGCGCATCGCTTTGTCCTCGCCGAGGTGTTCCGAGAGCAGCGCACCGTGCCGGTACAGCACCTCGCCGACCCGGCCCAGGTTCGGCGCCTCGGGCAGCGGCTCGCCGCGCAGCGCGGCCTGCAGCTCCGCGAACAACCACGGGCGTCCGAGACAGCCGCGACCGACTACCACACCGTCGCAGCCGGTTTCGTCCATCATGCGCACGGCATCGGCGGCGGAGAAGATATCGCCGTTGCCGAGCACCGGAATCGTGGTGACCGCTTCCTTCAGCCGGGCGATGGCCGTCCAGTCGGCCTGGCCGGAGTAGCGCTGTGCGGCGGTCCTGGCGTGCAGCGCAACCGCTTTCGCTCCCTCGGCCTCGGCGATCCGCCCGGCGTCCAGGTAGGTCAGGTGCTCGTCGTCGATGCCGATCCGGAACTTCACCGTCACCGGCACGCCCGCCGGCTCGGCGGCGCGCACCATGGCCTGCACGATCCGGCTGAACAGCGCGCGCTTGTACGGCAGGGCGGCCCCGCCGCCGAGCCGGGTGACCTTGGGCACCGGGCAACCGAAGTTCATGTCGATGTGATCGGCCCAGCCCTCGCCGACGATGATCCGCACGGCCTCGCCGAGGGTGGCCGGGTCCACGCCGTAGAGCTGCATCGAGCGCGGCGACTCGTCCGCGTCGAAGGACATCATGTCCAGCGTCTTCTCGTTGCGCTCGACCACCGCCCTGGCGGTGATCATCTCGCAGACATAGATCGAGGTCGGGCTACCGAATTCGCGGCACAGCTTGCGGAACGCCAGATTCGTGATGCCCGCCATCGGCGCGAGCACCACCGCCGGATCGACCGGATACGGCCCGATCCGCAGTGCATTCGTCGCCTCGGTAGTCATCGTCACGCCGTCCAGTGTCTCATTTCCGCACGTGAGCGGCCTGGTCGGGTCGTTTTCGCTGTTCGGGTCGGGTGCCGCGGGCTCCGCGCCCGGCGTCGGCGAGTAACCGCGGAACTGAGCTGTGCCCCATGTCACAGTCGTGTGCGCCCGCCGGTTGCTGCCCGGCGGACGCGCACGCGCGATCAGCCGAGATCCGGCAGCCGGTCCGCCAGATCGGTGAGGTCCCACGGCCCGCCCGTCTCGATGGTCGCGGCGGCGGTCCAGCCGGCGAGCACCGAGATGGCGCCGCCCTGCACCGCGAAGACCTTGCCGGTGATCGGACACTTCTCCTGGGCGAGATACGCGACGATGGGTGAGATGTTCTCCGGCGCAAAGGCATCGAACTCGCCCGCGGGCACTTCCTCGGCGAACATCGCGCCCATGCCCGGCGTGGCCAGGGTGAGCCGGGTGCGGGCGACGGGCGCGATCGCGTTGGCGCGCACGCCGTATCGCTCCAGCTCGAGCGCGGCGACCTGGGTCAACGCGGCGATGCCCGCCTTGGCCGCGCCGTAGTTGGCCTGACCGGGGTTCGGCATGAAGGTGCCCGAGGCCGAGGCGGTGTTGATCACGGACGCGGCGACCGGCCGGCCCGCTTTCGATTCCGCCTTCCAATACGCGGCGGCGTGGTGCAGCACCGCGAAGTGACCCTTCAGATGCACCGCGAGCACCGCGTCCCACTGCGTCTCATCCATTGCGGCGATGAACGCGTCGCGCAGGATGCCCGCGTTGTTGACCAGGACGTCCACACCGCCGAAGGTGTCGATCGCCTGGTCCACAAGGGCTTTCGCGCCCGCCCAGTCGGCGATGTTCGCGGTGTCGGCGACGGCGCGACCGCCCGCCGCGACGATCTCGTCGACCACCTGTTGCGCGGGACCGGCGTCGGCGCCGATGCCCTCGTTGTTGCCGCCGAGGTCGTTGACCACGACAGCGGCGCCTTCGGCGGCCAGCAGCAGCGCGTGCGCGCGGCCGATGCCGCGGCCCGCGCCGGTGACGATCGCGACGCGTCCGTCCAGCGAACCCATGTCGTTCCTTTCGATGCGGGTGATCCGGTCAGGCGAGCAGGCCGGCGAGGTTGGTGAGCGAGGCGTCGAGTTCCCGGGTCGAGGCGCGTTCGATCGCGCCGCCGATCGCGCCGACCATCATCTGGCTGATGAACTCGGCGTCGATGGTGACCAGAGAGTTGTTGTCGCCCTGGGGCGTCACGGTCAGCGTGAAGCTGATCTGCGCCCCCGCCATGCCGGTGCCGGAGAACTTCGTGGTGTTCGGGGCGTCGTAGTCGACGACGGTGAAGGTGATGGTGTTGGCCATCCCCATGATGGAGAGCACCTCGGTCATGGTCGCGCCCGCGGACAGCTGCGCGGGCGGCAACTCTTTCCACTTGGTGTGCACCGTCAGCCACTCCTCGAAGCGGTGCGGATCGGTCAGCACCGTCCACACCCGGTCCGGTGCGACGGGAAATTCCTTGGATACCTTGGCCAGTGCCATTGGTGGGTACGTCCTTTCAGCGGTCGGCAGGCCGGTAGGCGGTGACGATGGCGGCGCCGCCGAGGCCGATGTTGTGTGCGAGAGCGACTTTCGCGCCCGCGACCTGTCTGGCCGCCGCGTCGCCGCGCAGCTGCCAGGTGAGTTCGGCGCATTGCGCGAGTCCGGTGGCGCCGAGCGGATGCCCTTTGGAGATAAGGCCGCCCGAGGGGTTGACCACCCAGCGACCGCCGTAGGTCGTGTCCGCGGCGTCCACCAGCTTGTGCCCCTCGCCCTCGCCGCACAGGCCGAGCGCCTCGTAGGTGAGCAATTCGTTGGGCGAGAAGCAGTCGTGCAACTCGATCACGTCGAGATCGTCGGGTCCGATATCGGCCTGCGCGTAGACCTTTCGGGCTGCGGCGGCGGTCATGTCGACGCCGACCAGCGACCGTGCCGTCTTCGTGGCGAAGCTGGATTCGAGGTCGGTCACCATGGCCTGGCCGACGATCTCGACCGCGCGGGCGCCGAGATCGTGCTCCTCGACGAAGCGTTCGCTCGCGAGCACCGCCGCTCCGGAACCGTCGGAGGTCGGCGAGCACTGCAATCTGGTCA
Source organism: Nocardia vulneris (assembly GCF_001613425.1). GTDB lineage: Bacteria > Actinomycetota > Actinomycetes > Mycobacteriales > Mycobacteriaceae > Nocardia > Nocardia vulneris. Next base: position 246,634 of record NZ_BDCI01000023.1, read on the forward strand.
GCCCGAGCGGCTCGTAAACCATCTTGGCCGCGGTGATCTCGTCGAGCGTGTACACGTTCTGGAACTGCGCGTACGGGTTGTTCGCGGAGTGCCGGTGGTTCTTCTCCGCGATCTTCGCGAAATGTGTTCGGGTGGAGCCGTATCGCTCCATGTGTTCGACGCCGGCCGCGCCGAACATCCACGGCGCCACCGGCATCGCGAAGTCCCGCAGCTGCGCCAGCGCCTCGATGTGGCGCAGCAGCGGCTGTTCCCGATCGGTGAAACCCGCCTCCAGTGAACCCGATTGCATCTTCTCGAAGCCGAGCGCCATGGCGCAGTCGGCATCGCCGCCGCGAATCGCCTTGGCCGCCAAGAAGAGCGCCGAAGAACCGGTGGAGCAGTTGTTGTTCACGTTGACCACCGGCAGCCCGGTGAGCCCGAGCTCGTAGATGGCGCGCTGTCCGCTGGTCGAATCGCCGTAGACGTAGCCGACGTACGCCTCGGCCACCTGGTCGTAGCGAATGCCCGCATCCGCCAGCGCGTGCTCGCCCGCCTCCCGCGCCATCGCCGGGTAGTCCCATCCTTCGCGGCGGCCCGGCTTCTCGAACTTCGTCATACCGACACCGATGACGAAGACTCTGTTGGTCATGTCGTTTCCTCTTGTACGTGCGCGAATTCGGCGAGTCCGTCCTGGATGACGAACTTGCCGCTGTCGGATCGGGTTTCGAAGACGTAGCGGCCGTGACCGGCCGACCAGGCCGAGGTGCTGATGGTCTGGCCGGGCCGGGCAGGCGAACTCAGCCGCACCGCAAGTCTTTTCAGCCGGGCCGGAGACTCCGGGCTGATCCGGGTGAGCAACGCGTGCGAGACGAACGCGATGGTGCACAGGCCGTGCACGATGATGCCCGGCAGGCCCATCGCCTTGGCGAAATCGTCGTCGAGATGAATCGGCATCGGATCGCCCGCAGCCTCCGCGTAGCGGAAGGTCTGGTCGGCGTCGAAGGTCTGCGCCGCGGTCCAGTCCGGTGCCCGGGTGCGCAACCGCTCGTCGAAGCCGTGCGGCGGGCTCGGCTCGCCGCGGCACCCGTCGAACGTGCCGCCGCGGAAGAAGGCGACGAAATACTGCTCGTTGACGAGGTCACCGCGGTCGACGCTGCGCGTCTCGAGGTGCGCGGTGACGACCACCCCCGACGCCTTGCCCTCGACCCCTATCGGCCGCGCCCGCACCGCCAGCGTCTCACCCGGCTCGATCGGCCGGTGGATGCGGAAATCGTGCTCGCCGTGCAGGATCCGCAGCATCAGATCGTCCGGCACCACCGACATCGCGGCATCGGCCATCAGCGCGGTGACCGGCACCACGGCGAAGACCGGTGGCGCGGATATCCCCGCGATGTGGTGGGCGATCGGATCGTTGGTCGCGGCGGCATAGGCGATGGCGCGCTCGCGGGTCACTTCGAAGGTGTCGGTCGCGCCCCAGCTACCGAGCCGCTCGAGGTCGAAATCCGTCCCGTCCGTCTGCTGTCCCTGCATTCGGCCTCCTGGTCGTTGCTCGACAACCCACGCTAGGAACCCGGGCGCGCGGCCGGGATGACCGTGCTGCGCGCGTTCCGTGACCGCCGCGCTCAGCACATCCGGGCTGGTAGGTTCGCTTCGACCGGTGACGCAGGAGGTGTGGGTGACGGCCAGGACGGTGCCGATCGACTTCGTGCGGGCCGCCGTCGCCACCGCCGCCCGGCAGGGGGTGGACATCGAGCAGTTGCTCGGCAGCGTCGGGGTGGCGCCGGAGTTGCTCGCCCAGGATCGCGCCCGGGTGACCGTCGATCAGATGGCCACGACCGTGCGGGAACTCTGGCGGATCAGCGACGACGAATTGTTCGGTCTCGGCCCGGCCCCGCTGCCGCGCGGATCGATCCGGTTGGTGGGCTTCGGGCTGATCGGTTGCCCGGACCTCGGGGCGGCGATCGAGCGGTTCTTCGAATATCGGCGCCTGCTGCCCGGCCTGCCGCCGATGACGATGACCACCGCCGACGCGAACGCCCGCTTCACCCTCGACACCCGGGAAGTGGCCGAAGGCAACGAGTTATTGACCACGTTCCTGCTCGCCGGGGTGCACCGGACGATCGCCTGGGGTATCGGCCGCCGAGTTCCGTTGCGGCAGGTCGAATTCCCCTATCCGCGGCCACGCAACCTCGACGACTACGCCCTCGTCTTCGACGCCCCGCTCGTTTTCGACGCGCCCATCGCGGCGCTCACCTTCGCCAGTGACCTGCTCGCGGCGCCGATCACCCGCACCGAGGACGAGCTGATCGCCTGGACCCGCAACGCGCCCACCGATGTGCTCTCGCGGCGCGAATACGGCAGTTCGCCGGCCGAGCAGGTGCGCCAGATTCTGGCCCGCGGACTGCGCGGTGACCGCAGCGCGGGCGAGCGCTGGCCGAGCGCCGACGAGGTGGCCAAGCTGCTGGCCATGAGCCCACAGACGGTGCGCCGCAAGCTCGCTGAGGAAGCCACCTCGATCACCCAGATCCGCGAGGACATCCTGCGGGACGCCGCCGTGGCCAGCCTGGTGCGGGGCGAGGAGACGGTCGAGGCGCTCTCGGCCCGGCTCGGCTTCTCCGAACCCAGTGCGTTCCGGCGCGCGTTCCGCCGCTGGACCGGCAGCCCGCCCGGTTCCTACCGCGGCGCCGCCGGTCAACGCTGAACGGTTGCGGGACAGCTGTTCTCGCGAGCCGGCAAACGCTACTGGTCGCGCAGCCGCCGGTGGTAGCGCTCCCGGACCACCGGATCGGGCTGCGCGTAAGCCGTTGTCGCCCCGGTGATTCGCGCGACGACCAGCTGGGCGCGATAGGGCAGCAACTGGGCGGTCTTGATGATCGCGGCCAACCTGCGCGGCACCGTCACCAACGGCTTCTCCTTGGCCACCGTGCGCACGATCGCCTGCGCGACATCAGCGGGATCCACCGTGGTCATCGGCTCGATCCAGTTCGGCATGTTCGCGCCCGCGGACAGTTCGGTGCGCACGATGCCCGGCAGTACCGCCGAGACGTGCACGCCGTGCTCCTTCATCTCCAGGTGCAGCGCCGCGGTGAAACCCACCACGGCGTGCTTGGTCGCGCAGTAGGTGGCCAGTCCGGGAAAGCCCTGGGTGCCGGCCAGCGACGCGATATTGATGAGGTGGCCGCTGCCGCGCGCCAGGAACCGCCGGGTGGCCAGCCGGGATCCGTGGATCACGCCGCGCAGGTTGATGTCGAGGATCCGGTCCGTCATCGCCTCGTCCTCGTCGGCGAACAATCCGGTCGGCATGATGCCCGCATTGTTGACCAGCACATCCAACGGCCCGAGTTCGGTTTCGAGCGCGTCGAGGAATGCGGCGAACGAGTCGCGGTCGGTGACGTTCAACGGCAGGCCGACGATCGTGGCGCCCGGATCGGCGCCGAGTTCGGCCGCGGTCTTGGCGACCAGCTCCACGTCGATATCGCCGATCGCCACCGCGGCGCCCGCGCCGAGAAACGCCTCCGCGGTGGCCCGGCCGATCCCACGGGCGCCGCCGGTGATCGCGACGACCTTTCCAGCAAGCGAGACCTCGCCCTTCGGTCCACTGGTCATGTTCCCGGCCTTCCTCTTTCGTGAACGTTCGAGCACGCACCGGCTTGCGCACGCCCGGGGCGAAGGTGCGGCGCGCTGTTCTCAGTGTCGGCCTTTCCCGCCTGCCGGTCGGCGGATTCGTCCGATCACGGTGCGGCGGAACAGTGCTCGGCGCCGAGCGCGCGCATGTCCGTACCGGTGCCGGGCAGGTAGCGAAATGATCGGATCGCCATGGATATCGCCCGCCGAAATACGGCGAGCGGGCGACCGTCATTTCCGCCGATTAGTCGGCCGGTGCGGCGCGGCGAATACCGCGGCGGTGTCTGCGCACTACCGTGCGGGTTTCCGATCAGGGCATTGTCACAACACGGATGCGGGCCGCGCGGAAACCGCCGGGTATGTGCGCAGCCGGGAATGTCGGCGGGGTCGCGCGGAGAATGTTCGACGCAATAAACCTTCGAACTCGATAAATGCGGTGCGCGGAGTTAGCCGGACAAAAGCGCGCCGCCGCCCGGAGTCCGGGCGGCGGCGTGAGATCTGTTGTGCGCTGGATCAGCTGGCGGTGCTTGCCATCTGGCGTTCGGCCTTCGCGGCCTCGCGGGCCAGCATGCGGTCGCGCTGCTCCTCGAACTTCAGCACGTCCTTGCCGAGCTTGTCCAGGAACAGGCCGAGCCGCTCGCGGACCGCCTCGCCGCGCGCGGTGAAGTCGGTGCGGTCGAAGATGTTCCACTTCTTCAGCACCGGCTGCACCACCTCTTCGAGGTGCTGGCGCAGGTCGTAGATGCCGTGCTTGGCCATCAGGACGCCGTTGCGGCGGAAGTTCGGCATACCGGCGCCGGGCATCTGGAAGTTCTCCAGGATCAACGTGATCGCCTCGATCGCCTGATCCGGCGACAGGTCGAGAGCGGCGCCGCACATGTTGCGGTAGAAGATCATGTGCAGGTTCTCGTCGGCCGCGACGCGCTGCAGCATGCGATCGGCGATCGGGTCGTCGCAGACCTTGCCGGTGTTGCGGTGGCTCACTCGGGTGGCCAGTTCCTGGAAGGTCACGTACGCGACCGAGTGCAGGAAGCCCGCGTCGGCCTCGGTGGGGGAGGCGAAGCCGTTGGTCATGTGGATCATTCGCGCTTCTTCGAGCGCGACCGGGTCGACGCCGCGGGTGACCACCAGGTAGTCCCGCATCACGATGCCGTGCCGGTTCTCCTCGGCGGTCCACCGGCCGACCCAGGTGCCCCACGCGCCGTCCTGCGAGAAGTTCTCGGCGATCTCGCGGTGGTACGACGGAAGGTTGTCTTCGGTCAGCAGATTGGTGATCATGGCCGCCTTCGCGACCTCGTTCAGCCGGGACTGCTCCGGATCCCAGTCGATACCCCCGAGTGCGGCGAAATTGCGGCCTTCATCCCACGGGACGTAGTCGTGCGGATGCCATTCCTTTGCCAGGGAGAGGTGCCGGTTGACGTTCTCTTCGGCAACCGGCTCCAACTCCGTCAGAAGCTCGAGTTGAGTCAGATCCCTTGCCATGTATGAACCCTTCAGTCTGTGCGTCCGGTCGTGCAGGTCATCCCCCCAAGGTAGACCGATGCCGTGCGGCCATACCTTACGGCACCGTAGGTGTGATGCGAAACGCATCCGAATGCCTGTTGACGCCCCGTGATGCACGTCATACGCCATCGTCGGCGTTCGGTGGCCACCTCCGAGTGTATGGCGTCGGCCCGCAGCGAGGGGATTATCGCCGCGGGCCGACCGGTGTTAGCGCGGCGTGCTGCATCGCACACGCCGCCGTGTCGCGCAGGCGCCGAGTGGTCAGCGCTTTCCGCCGAACAGGCCACCGAGCACGTTGCCCAGTGCGCCGCCGGCGTTCTTGGCCAGCGCCTCGCCGATCGCGCCGCCGATGCCGCCGCTCTTACCGCTGCCGCCGAGCAGGCCGCCGAGGATGTCCCCGATCCCGCCGTTGCCGGCCTGGGTCTGCGGCTGGGGCGCCCCGGCACCGCCGCCACCGGTCATCTGCTTGGCCAGATAGGCGAGCACGATCGGGGCGAGGATCGGCATCAGCTTGGCGATCAGGTCGTTGCCGCCGGTGCCCTCGGTCGCGCCGAGCGCGCTGATCACCGTGTTCTTCTCGGTGCCGAAGACGTTCTCGACGATCTTCGAGCCGTCGTTCACGTCGACCTTGTCGATGTCGACCGTGCCCTCGCCCTCGACGAGTTCCCCGTGGTTGTCCAGCGCGTCGACCAGGGACGCCGCGCCTTCGGGTTTGGTCGCGTTCGCCTGCAGTCCGCCGAGCAGCGTCGGCAGGGCCGCGCTGACCGCCGCGGTCGCGGTGTTCTGGTCGACGCCGAGCTTCTCGGCGATCTGGGCGATAGGTACCTGGGAGAGCAAATCATCGAAGGAAGTCATCGGCTCCGCCTTGTCGAGGGACGACCCGGGTTTGTCCGGGTCGCGCTCACAGTAAGGGAAGGCTCGAGGCGAGTGTGGTGTATCCGCGCCGGGCGCGTTGGTCACACCCGTGCCCGGCCCGCAGACGAGAGCGGGCGCCCGGAGTGACCGGGCGCCCGATGTGTGCCCCCAGTAGGGCTCGAACCTACGACCTGCGGATTAAAAGTCCGTAGCTCTACCAACTGAGCTATAGGGGCGCGGTGGGCAGTGTAGTAGGCGCGGCGCGGATGGCCCAAATGGGGGAGCGGGGCGCGTGGCGGGCGCGCGCGGTCGCTCGATCCCGGGCGCGGGACAGTGCTGGCGCCCGGACATCGAGAGCTGTTGCGGCGCCGAGTAACGCGCCGAGCTCGGCGGGCGATCTCGGCGGTAAACATTTGGCACCCAACTTTGTTCATTGTGGCCGGAATTGGCTACCATCCAATCATGTTGGCTAGCAATGTCTTTGGATTTGCCGGGGGTGCATGCCCCGAGCCCGTCGGGGCCGGCCCGGATGGTGAGCGGGTGGGCTGCGGGTGCCCGCCGGTGTTCCGGCCGGCCGGTCCACGCGGGTGAACGTTGCTGCGACGCTGGCGAATTGGGCGCCCATGCGCCGCCCCGCTCCAGGTTGCGCAATGTTTGCTGTAACAGTAAACCTGAGTAGTTGGTTACCTGACTCGTCGGTTTGCCGCGTGTCGGATGGGGTTTCCGGGTACGGTGACAACTTGATGAATTCCGGAAGAATCGCCGGCCTGTTCGGGGATTCGGAATTCGACTTATCGCTGATGTGCCCGAATCTGTCGCGACCGGTCCGGCCGATCGTGGCTTACCTGGAGACGACGCCGCAGGAGGCAGATCCGAGACGAAGAAATGCCTGGGTGCGCACCCCCTGCAGCGCACCCAGGCAGGAAAACTATACCAGCTGGTGTGTTTCAGGTTTTTCGCAAGTTTTCGTACCGAAAGTTTGAAACTGGGCGAAAACCCGGTTTGAAGTATTGATAAAACTCATAACTTCGCGCCAAGGGCCCGTTCCTTTGGGGGTGGCTGTTTGGCGGCGAGTAGGCTTCGGAGGCGTTTCGAGCATGGCACGGCAGCAAGAGCGGGCCCGCCGGACACGTGCGGCGATTATCAGGTCCGCCGCCGTTGAGTTCGGGAAGAGCGGCTATGCCGCTGCATCGCTCAACCGCATATTGGAAGGGTCGCGTGCCACCAAGGGCGCCATGTACTTCCATTTCGATTCCAAGGAAGATCTCGCGCGCGCCGTCCTGGAGACGGCGGTCGAGCGCTACCGCGCCTCGGCCGAGCGTTGGCTCGCGCGAACAGATCTCGGACCCCTCGACATCCTGCACGGCATGATCGACGAGATGGCATTGCGGCTCGAGCACGACATCATCGTGCAGGCCGAATACCGGTTGATCATCGAACCCGACTTCTATCGGGACGTGCAATCCGGTGGCGGGCGAATACTCGGGCGCGCCACCCGCGCGCTCGCCGTCCGCGCCATCGACCAAGGACAACTCCGGCCCGGCGCCGACGCCGATCGGTTCACCCGCACCCTCGTCGCCGCCCTGGCCGGCCAGCGCTACCTGGTCGACGCCCACGGCACCGGGATAGACCTGCGGACCCGATTCGAGGAAGCACTCGAGGTCGTCATCGAGTCCATGGCCACCCCCGAATGGGCCGAGAAGTTCCACAACGACGGCTGGCGCACCCAAGCCCGCCTCGAAGAGCTCAGTTTGGGGCTTTGACCAGCCGGTTTGGTTAACGAGTCCGGTCTGTCATAAGCTAACCGGGCTCCCAACGGACAGCCGTTGAAGCCGGTTCCGGAGAAATCCGGAGACGAGCCCCCTTCGTCTAGCGGCCTAGGACGCCGCCCTTTCAAGGCGGTAGCGCGGGTTCGAATCCCGTAGGGGGTACGGTCTTCGGATCGTTGGAAGCACAGCAAGGCCCTGTGGCGCAGTTGGTTAGCGCGCCGCCCTGTCACGGCGGAGGTCGCGGGTTCGAGTCCCGTCAGGGTCGCAAGTGAGCGCCGGAGCAATCCGGCGTTTCGCGTATGGCATTCAACTCGGGTGCCTGCGGCCAGGTAGCTCAGTTGGTACGAGCGTCCGCCTGAAAAGCGGAAGGTCGCCGGTTCGATCCCGGCCCTGGCCACTTCACTCGTAGGCGAGTCCTACCCGCGGAAAGCGCGGGTGGGCTCGTTTCGTTCGTATCTTGTGGGGTGCAACCCCACACCCGCCCGGAGGGCTTCGCCCCCGGACCCCGGCTCCCGTGGCTGGACCGGCTCCCGTGGCTGGACCGGCTCCCGTAGCTGGACTTCCTCCGTAGCTGGAGCGGCTCCCGTGGCTGGACCGGCTCCCGTGGCTGGACTTCCTCCCGTAGCTGAACTGCCTCCCGTAACTGAACTGCCTCCCGTAACTGGACCGCCTCCCGTGGCTGGACTGCCTCCCGTAGCCGGACCGCCTCCCATAGCTGGACTGCCTCCCGTAGCTTGATCTTCTCCCGCTGCCGGGCTTCGTCCCGTAGCCGGACCCGCCTCGGGCGGAGGCGCTTCTGCGGGCGGTCAGGGGTGAGGTTTTCGAAGTACTGGTTGGTTTTTGTGGGGGTGGGGAATCATGAGGGGGGTGCGGTTTGGGCCGTGCCTGAGTTCGAGTGTGTTCCGCGATCTGCTTCCGCTACTCAGGAGGAATGGGATCCATGGTGACTATTCGGAACTATCGGCGTTCTGCGTTTGCGGTGAGTGTGGTCGGGGCCGTGGGGGTGGTGCTGGGGGTGACCGCGGCACCGGCCTGGGCCGACAACAGCATCGAGATCACGGGGGTGGGGCCGGCGAATGTGGGGGCCGACTACAGCTGTGAGGCTTCGGCGGGGGTGGTCGGGATCAAGGTGATGGTGGGGGATCCGCAGGCGGAGAGTCCGTCGGCTACGGGGACGGAGACCGGCGTCATCTGCGACGGGACTCGGCAGTCGGCGGTGGTGCTGGTGGCCGGGGTGGACGGGTCGCCGGAGCCGATCCAGCGCGGGCAGACGGTGCAGGTGCGGATGGCGTTGGTCGACGCCACCGACACCGTGATATCCGGGACGGCCAAGGTGGTCAGTTTGGGCTAGCGCAGCTGGTCGGTCGATCAGGAGGTAATGGTGGCGGGAGCCTCTCGGCCGATGCCGCCACCATTACCTCGTGATCAGTCGACCAGGACGCGACGCGGCGTGTCGGCCGGGACACGACGTGGGGTTGTGGCCGAAACCTGCGGTCGCCGAGGGGGTTCCGTGCGGTGAGCGCTGCAAGGGGCGCGGCGCAGCGTTCGAAAGGGGTCGCTGGGGCTATCGGTCGACGATCCGAGGCTGAAAGGTGAGGTCCGGGGCGTGCGCGTCGGCGGTGTCTAGGATCGAGGCAGTGGCCGGAGGTTGTCGGAGGGCGTGACCATGGTTGGCAACATCGTGATCTTTGTGGTGATCGTCGGAGTCCTGCTCGTGGTCTGTGGGTTGATTCTGCGATCAGTCCGCGCAGGGTCGGTCCAGATCGATGTGGTGCCGCGCCATCCCCCGGAGGAACCCGCCGCCACCGACGACGAACACCGCTGAAATCGCCGACGCCCGAAAGGGATACCTGCGCCTCGCCCGAGACCCCACCGGGACGCAGGCGTCAACCTGGCTCGAGTGACGACGAGCGCCTCGGAAATCGCAGGCGCACGAAGGCGCACCGGCGCCCGCCCGTGGTCCCACCGGTTACTGTGCGATGGCCCTGATGGCCCCGATGGTGAGCATCGCTGAAGTCGCCGACGTCCGAAAGGGATACCTGCGCCCCGTCCGAGGCTCCACCGGGACGCAGGCGTCAACCCGGCTCGAGTGACGACGGGCGCCGCGGAAATTGCGGACGCCAGTAGGGACCTGGCGCCCGCTCGTGGCCCCACCGGCCACCCGTGTGACAGCCTGGCCCTGATGGTCCCGATGGTGGGCATCGCTGAAATCGCCGACGTCCGAAAGGGATACCTGCGTCCCGCCCGAGGGCTCCAGGACGCATGCGTCAACCCGGTTCGAGTGACGACGAGCGCTGCGGAAACTGTAGACGCCAGTGGGGACCTGGCGCCCGCTCGTGGCCCTGCCGGCCACCCGTGTGACAGCCTGGCCCTGATGGCCCTGATGGCCCTGATGGCCCTGATAGCCCCGATGGTGAGCATCGCTGAAATCGCCGACGTCCGAAAGGGATACCTGCGCCCCGCCCGAGGCTCCGCCGGGACGCAGGCGGCAACCCGGCTCGAGTGACGACGAGCGCCGCGGAAATTGCGGACGCCAGTAGGGACCTGGCGCCCGCTCGCGGCCCTACCGGCCACCCGTGCGACAGCCCTGATGGCGCGATGGCCCCGATGGTGAGCATCGCTGAAATCGCCGACGCGCGAAAGGGATTACTTGCGCCCGAGACCCCACCGGGACGCAGGCGACAGCCCGGCTCGAGTGACGACGAGCGCCGCGGAAACTGTAGACGCCAGTAGGGACCTGGAGCCCGCCCGCGGCTCTACCGGCCACCCGTGTGACACGCCTGGCCCCGATGGCCCCGATGGTGGAATTGCTGAAATCGCCGACGCTCGAAAGGGGATACCTGCGCCCGGCCCGAGGCTCCGCCGGGACGCAGGCGGCAACCCGGCTCGAGTGGCGACGAGCGCCGCGGAAACTGCGGACGCCAGTAGGGACCCGGCGCCCGTCCGTGGCTCTACCGGCCACCCGTGCGACAGCCTGGCCCTGATGGCCCTGATGGCCCTGATGGCCCCGATGGCCCCGATGGCCCCGATGGCCACGATGGTGAGCATCGCTGAAATCGCAGACGCCCGAAGGCGCACCGGCGCCCGCTCGTGCCCTACCGGCCACCCGTGCGACAGCCCGGCCCTGATGGCCCCGGTGGGGGTATCGCTGAGGGCGCGGTCGGCAGGAAACGGGGACCGATGATCCGGTCGACGCCTGGCTGGCGCACGCGTGGCTGCTGAACTCGGAGGAGCGCGTCTGGCGTGCGGAGTCGGTAGCGGCTGCCGGAAATCTGATGGTGCCAACAGTGTTCGCGGTTTGTGGTGGGTCGCGCGGTCGGTGGCGACTGCGAATGGTTCGCAGCGAGACGGTGAGGAGGCCCGCATCGGGTGCGGGACATCGAGCTGCGCATATTCCTTGACAGTTATATAACTGAAGTGGACTATGAAGGGGTGACTGCGGCGACTGTCTTTCAAGTGCTGGCTGAACCTCATCGGTTGGCGATCTTGGAGGTGTTGCGGGCGGGGGAGTCGCCGGTGGGGGCGTTGGTGGCGGAGTTGGGGCTCAGTCAGCCGGCGGTGTCCAAACATCTGCGGGTGCTGAAGGAGGCGGGGCTGGTGCAGGTGCGGGTCGACGCGCAGCGCCGGCTGTACCGGATCAGGCCGGAACCGCTTGTGGAACTGGACGATTGGCTGGCCCCGTATCGCCAGATGTGGAACACCCATCTGGATCTACTCGAAGAGCATCTCGATCGGAGGAGACGATCATGACCGAGGCCCAGTTGCGGACCGACGGTGAACGCCCCGCGGTGCGGTTGGAGCGGGAGCTGGTCGATCCGCCACCGGTGGTGTGGCAGGCGCTGACCGACCGGGAACAGTTGCGCGCGTGGTTTCCGTGCGACGTGCAGGTGACCGGCGGGGTGTGGCGGGTCGGCGCGACGATCGGTTTCGATTTCGGTGACGGGAGCGGACTGCTGCTCGACGGCGAGGTGCTCGCGGTCGACGAGCCGAAGCTCTTGGCGTTCAGCTGGGGCGACGAGCGGCTGCGTTTCGAGTTGGCACCGCACGGTAGCGGCACGCACCTGGTGCTCGTCAACGAACTGGCGCCGGACGCCGCGGCCCGCAATGCCGCGGGTTGGGACGCCTGCCTCGACCAGCTCGCGGGGCTGGAGCCCGGCGACTGGAAACCGCGTTTCGAGGCCTACTCCGCCGTTTTCGAGCCGCTGATCGGCCCGCAGTCCGGCCCGCCGACCGCCTGACCTGCTGCCCCGTTCGCCGTGGGCCCGAAGGCCGGTGGCGGGACAACTCGGGACTGTCCGGCACCGGAGTGATCTTCCTAACCTGGGCGAACACGGCGACGCGCATTGCGCCGCCGCTGTTGGGAAGAAGGTATCGGTGCACCGAATAGTGACGAATTGCCTTGTGGCGGGCGCGATTGCGCTCGCCGCGCTGGCCGGGACCGGCTCCGCGACAGCCGCGCCGGGCCTGCCGCTCGAACCCGCTACTAGCGCAGTACCCGAGGCGCAGCCGATCGATGGCGCCGGCTCGGGCTCCGCCTCCGGTTCGGCGAAGTACCTGTCCAGTCTCTCCGCACGCATCTCCTGCGATATCGGCCCGCCGAACTGCCCCTGAGTCCCGGCGAGCGGGGCGCGCGGTGACGTAACGCGCACCGCATGCCCCGCTCGCGGCCCGGCCGCGGGGTGCGCCGGCTCCCGTAGGCTGGGCCGGTCATGGTGCCTCTCCTACTCGCGCTCGCCGGATTCGCGCTGCTGGATTCGCTCGACGTGCTGCTGGTGGGGTTGACCACGGCGGTGGTGGCCGACAGCCGGTTGGGCCGCCGGTCTCCGGTACCGGGCGGATTGAGTTTCATCGCAGGGGTTTTCGCGGTTACCACCGCGTTCGGTATCTGCACGGTGCTCGGCCTCACTTTCCTGACCGAGCTGGTGTCGTTCGAACTCACACCGGCGGTGCGATATTGGGGCGAGCTGGTGCTGGGTGTGGTGCTCATCGCGCTCAGCCGGGTACCGGTGACCACGCGCAACGAGCCGCCCGCCTGGGCCTCGGCATTGCGTCGAAGACCGTGGTTGTTCGGGTTCGTGGGGATGGCGATCGGTCTGGCGCAGGCGCCGACCGCGGTCCCGTATCTGGCCGGTCTGGCCATGATCTCGGCGCGGCACCCATCGATCTGGCCGCTGCTCGTGGTCGCCTACTGCGCGCTCGCGCTGTTGCCGCCCCTGCTGGTGCTCTCGCTGTCGCTGCGCCGGACGCCCCGGGCCAGACGCGTCTACCGCGCCATCGTCCGCGTCTTGACCCGTCACGTGCCGCGCGTGCTGCGCATTCTTTTCGTGGTCTTCGGCATAGTTCTCGTGGTCGATGCGCTCGTGCACCTGTGGTGAACGTGCTCACACGCCGGGAGCGATCTCGGAAATTCTGTTACGCGGGCAACCTAGGTGGAATGCTGGGGGCATGGCTGAGCGCTGGTACTACTGCTTGAAGCACAAGCGGGCCGAGAAGGGCCGGCAGTGCTGGTTCCAGGATCGGATGGGTCCGTATCCGGATCAGGCGACCGCGGAACGGGCCCTGGAGATCGTCAAGGCACGCAACGCGCAGGCCGACGCGCGCGACGGCGACTGACCTGACGGTGCCCTAGTCCGGTGTGCGGCAAGTGATCCCGCGCGCACCGTCGATTCGCGGGTTCGGGGCGGAACGGAAAACGCCCGGTAAATGTGATCTCGAGACCTGGCGGTACGGGCGCGAAGTCCTGGCGTCCAGGTATATCCACTCAGGTCCGCTTCAGCACGATCAAGTACGGTTTTCTCGAATCAGACGAGTGCTCGGTGGTCCTGACGTGGGCTGCGAGCCGGACCAGGATCAGCAGGGAGGGCGACCCTTGAGGGTTACCGTTGTTGTGCCGACCTACAACGAGCGGGAAAATCTGCCGGTGGCGGTGGCGCGGCTGACCGCGCTGCCGGTGCCCGACCTGCACGTGCTCGTGGTCGACGACAATTCACCGGACGGCACCGGTGAGGTCGCCGACAAGCTGGCCGCCGAACTGCCGAACGTGGTGGGCGTGCTGCACCGGACCGAGAAGGACGGCCTCGGCCGGGCCTACATCGCCGGGATCACCCGCGCGCTGGACGAGGGCGCGGACGTGGTCATCCAGATGGACGCCGACCTGTCGCATCCGGCCGAGGTGATTCCGGCCATGCTGGAGAAGCTGTCCAGCACCGACGCGGGCGTCGTGCTCGGGTCGCGCTACGTGCCCGGCGGGTCGACCGCCGAGGAGTGGAAGTGGTACCGCAAAGCGCTGTCGGCGTGGGCCAACTTCTATGTGAACCTGATCCTGCGGCTGCACGTGAAGGACGCCACCGCCGGCTTCAAGGCGTGGAAGGCGGATACGCTGCGCGCCATCGAGGTCGGCTCGATCCGCAGCAACGGGTACTCCTTCCAGGTCGAGATGAACTACCGGACGGTCAAGCAGGGCATCGAGATTGCCGAGGTGCCGATCCGTTTCGAGGAGCGCACCCTCGGTGCGTCCAAGATGAGCCTGAAGGTGCAGCTGGAGTCGGCGTTGATGCCGTGGAAGCTGCTCTTCGGTCGCTCGGTCTGAGTCGCGAATACCGAGCAGGGCCCCGCATCCGGTGGATGCGGGGCCCTGCGTCGTTCGCGGGCGGTCAGCGCTGTGCCAGACCTTGGCGCATCGCCTCCAGGCCGAGCACGACGACCGGGGCGAGCACGACGTGCATGACCGAGAGCGCGATGGTGGTGACGGTGTCGAACGTGGCGGCGACGGTGAGGCCGATGGTCGCGATGGCGAGCACGCCGCCGACCACCTGGGCCACCCGCAGCACCCCGGTCCAGAAGTAGGACACCAGCGCGGCCAGCGTCAGGCCGAGGAACAGCGGCACCGCGGACGAGGTGATCACCGTGCCGATGCCGACGTGCGTGGTGACGCCCTTCTCGACCACGTCGAAGGAGCCGCCCGCCGCGAGGCCGAGCAGCCACACGCCGAGGTTGACCACGACCGCGACCGCGACGCTGCCGAGGATCGCGATGGGGCGGGTGACGGCCGGGATACGCAGGGCCGCTGTGGTGGATTGCGCGATGGTCATGATGTTCTCCTCATCCGAAGCTGTGCTCTGGTGCTGAGAACAATGGTGAAACCTCAATAATTGTTCAGGTCAAATCGATCGGTGGTGGGCTGGATCACACCCCGGCCCGCTCCGTAGCGGAATGTGTTGCGGCTCCCTGATGTTCGCGCGCTCAGTCCGGCTGCGGCCAGTCCAGCAGCAGGTCCACGTAGCGCTGACGGACCGCGGCCACCTCGGCGTCCAGATTCGCGGGGTCCCAGCCGCTGACATCGATCGGGTCGAGAATCGCGACATCCACGATGCCCGGGCGCGCGACCATCGCGTTGCGCCGGCAGATCTCGCCCGCGTTGCGAATGACGATCGGGATGACCGGCACCCCCGCCTGCATCGCGATATGGAACGCGCCCTTCTTGAACGGGCCGACCTCCGGTGTGTAGGAACGGGTTCCCTCGGGCGCGACGGCGATCGACAGTCCGCTGCGCAACGTCTCGACGACGGGTGCGAGGGCGGCCTTGGCCGCACTGGTGCTCGAGCGATCGATGAACGTCACGCCGACGAAGCGCATCAGCGGTCCGAAGATCGGGTTGCGGGTCAGCTCCTTCTTGCCGATGCCGGTGACGCCACCGCCGAGCACCTCGGGGACGATGATGATGTCGAACTGGCTCTGATGGTTGAACAGGAACACCGCCGGCCGCGGCGAGCGGGCGTGTTCCGCGCCGAGCACGCGCAGCTGAACACCGGTGATGCTCAAGGTGTTACCGGCCGCGTGCGCCATCAGCGCGTCGGCCATCTGCTGCCGGTCCTTGGTGGCCGATTTCGCCGCGACACCGTAGAACGCGCCGCCCAGCAGTCCGGCGAAACCGGCGGTGGTGCGGAGGTAGTCGGCGGGCTGCGCGGCGTGCCTGGCCGCGAAGTGCAATACGGGCCACTGCTTTTCCGAGGCCGCCGCAGTGAGTTGCGGGTCGGGGTTCACCGCCACCGGATGCCCGACCAGTGCCAACAGCGGCAGGTCCGCGTCACTGTCCGCGTAACCGTAGCTGTGTTCGAGATCCAGGTCGTGGTCCGCGGCGAACTCGCGCACCGCGGCGGCTTTACCGTTGCGCCACAGCGTTTTCCCATCCGCGTAGCCGGTGAGCCTGCCGTCCTGCACCGCCATCGGCGTGCACAGCACATGTTCGATACCGAGCGCCGCCGCCGCGGGCGCCACCTGGAAGCGGGTCAGCGAGCTGGCCAGCACCACGGTGTGCCCTGCGGCTTGATGGGTGCGAATCAGTTGCCACGCTTCGGGATACAGGTACTCGTACATGGTCTCGCGGAACAGTCGCACACCCAGCTCGTCCAGGTCGTTCTCGAGCTTGCCCGCCGACACTTCGGCGAGCTGGTGCAGCCACCGGCCGTACGCGCCGTCGGTGGTGCCGCCGCGAATGCCGCGCAGCAGGACGCCGGCGATATCGCGCCCGCGGAACAACCGCCGCAACGGCCCCGGCACCGGCGGATCGGCGACGACGGTGCCGCCGAAGTCGAAGATCGCGGCGATCCGCGCACCCTGCGGCCCGGACCGGATCGCGGCGAGTTCGGCGTCCAGATCCCCGGAAGCGGTGGGGTTCACCGCAGCGCCCGATTCGACGGATCGAGGGCGGCGGCCTGCGAGATGCGGGTGCCGATGGTGCGCAGGCGATCCGCGAATTCCACGCGACGCTCGGTCAATTCGGCCCTGGTCTTGGCCGAATCGTCCGACACGCGATCCAGCAGGCCGTAGTTGTCCGCGAGTTTCAGTGCGCTGGTGAACAGTTCGGTGGACACCGATTCCGGGCTGTGCAGCCGCTGCTGCAGCATCATCTGCTTGCCCACCGCGACGCATTCGGCGATGAGCTGTTTGCGGTCGATCTCGGTCTCCGGATCGCGTGCGGCCAACCGTTCGGCGACCACCAGCTGCGCGTCGAAGAACGAGCGAAGCACGCGGTGCGCCATCATGAATCCGGAGTCGGTGAGCCTGGTCATCACCTCCGAACCCAGCGTGTTCTCCCTGGTGTGACTGTGCCATTCCGGATCGAGCAGCAGCATCTCGGCAGTCATCTGCTCGGCGAACTCGGCACGCTCGGGAAAGAAGAACTCGAACTTCAGCAGGTCGCGCAGCCGGAACGCCTCGTCCCAGCCGGTGCTCAGCTGGTCGGCGCCGTCGCTGTCGAGGGCGGCGAGGATGGACAGTTCGAGGATGGCGCGGTGCACGAACCAGTGCACCGCGCTGTTGCGATAGAATGCGGCTTCCAGGTGCGCGCCCGCCTCGATCGAGTACACCGGCTCCAGTCCGCCGCGATACACGGTGACGACCTTGGCCAGCGAGAGTTGTTCCAGCACAACGGCGAGGCCCTGATCGTCGCGCAATGCGGCGAGTTCCCCGTGCGGCAGGTCGCGCTTCTCGATGTAGCCGAGCACCGGAGCGAGCACCGTGCGCACCTCGCCCAGGGTGAGTGCGCGCTCGTGCACGCCGAGCAGCGCGAGGGTGACCAGCGCGTTCACGGTGACCGGGGTGACCGCGTTGATGCCGACCGCGATCTCGAACGCCAGCCGCTGCACGGCTTTGCGCTCCAGTTCGGCGATTTCGGGTGCGTCGGGCTCGCCCTGCCCGAGTTCGGTGTGCCCTGGAGGAGCAGGCTCGGTACGGTGCAGGGGAATGGTCAGCGGGGGAGTGGTGAGCGGATCGCCGTGCGCGGCAAGCCGATCCCGCGCCGACAGGGGTGCGCCGAAGCGTACGTACACGTGCCCGGCCGAATGCTGTTGGCTGCGGACATAACGCGCCAGCCAGGTGAGTCCCTCCGGCTTCTTCTTGCCGCCCACCTGCTCGGTGGCGATGGCGCCCAGCTCGTTCAGCCGCTCATAGGTGATCGACACCGGAACCAGCATGACGTCTTCGACCCGATGCGAACGCACCGCCGAGGCAAGGTAATTCAGGAGCCCGTAGCGCGGCGGCCGCAGCTTGCCGGTGCGGGTGCGTCCGCCCTCGAAGTACCACTCCAGGTTGAATCGTTTGGCGAGCAGGTAGGCGAAGTACTCCTCGACCACCGCCTTGTACACCTCGTCGTCGCCGAAACTGCGGCGGATGAACACGGTTCCGGTGCGCCGGGCGATCGGGCCCATCGGCCAGAAGCTGAGGTTCGCCCCGCCGATCACGTGGTTCGGCGGGAAGTCGTTGCGGGCCAGCACATCACCGAGCACGAACGCGTCGACGTAGGAGCGGTGCGAAGGCAGGAACACCAGCGGGAAGCGGCGGTTCAGGTCGCGCAGACCGGCCAGGCCGGAATCGTCGGAATCCACCTTCCAGGTCGAGGCGTGGATCGGCCGCATCGCCTGGGTGAACAGGTCGGAGACCAATCTGCTCTGCGCGGCGACGAGTTCGTTGAGCGCCTTCTCCGCGCGGCGGTACACCTCGTGCGGGCTCGCGCCGATCTGGTCGGCGATGAGTTCGAGCCTGCGCAGGAACTCGGGCGAGTCGAGGATCTCCTCGGCCACCAGCCGGGGCACCTTGTAGCGGTCGCCGATGATGGTGCGTTCGGCCCGCTCCAACGCGACGACCGCGGCGCGCACGATGGCGCGCGCGAACGGTTCGGCGCTGCCCTTCGCGAACAGGGCCGCGGCTTCGGGATTGTTCGTGCGCAGCTCGCTGAGCAGCGCCGGCTGCCCGGTGAGCACCACGTGCCGGTTCGGCTGGCCGACCAGTTTGCGCTGCGCGAGCCGGTTCGGCTTGCGCGGATTGGTGAGCAGGGCCATATCGGCGAAGGTGATGCGGCGCACGCCATCACGTTCCGGCGGCAGCCAGAGCACCCGCACCGGGACCACGAGCGGGTCGTCGTGTCGGCCGACCAGCCGGGTGGCGATCGCGCCCGCGTCCAGATCCAGCTGGGTCACCGGCGCGGTGCTGCCGAACTCACCGGTGAGGCCACCGTCGTTGAGCCAGTTCCCGATCAGCTCGCGTTCCACCGCGGACGCCGCGTCGACCAGGGCCACCACCGATTCCGGCGCCGACGCTCGCTGGATATCCGCGGGCGACCCGCCACGGTGCTCGATCATGACCCGGTTTCCCTCCGATTGAAAAGATCCTGTCCCGCCTCCCCGGGGCGTCGAGCCGGACCCGGGCGCCCTGGCCGTTGCGTCGGCGCCCGCCGGTCAGCAGCGGATTCGGCTCGGCCCGTACCCGGTGAGTTACTCATGTTCCTACGTCGTCAGCTGTTGCGGGCCGGGAAACGTGTGTTGGACAGGATCATAGGTCGCTGCGGCGTGGCCAGGTCGCAAGTTTGTTCGCTTTGGCCGGGATCGAACTGCCGCGCGCATCCGGCGCTATCTCCCCCGGCCGAATTAGGCTGCGCGGATGGACTGGGCGTTGCGCGCGTGCGGCTGGCACGGCCACTACACCTACCAGCCGGAGGAACCGGATCTGGCCGCGCGACTGCGCGTCGACACCGTGGCGGGGGTGGCGTGGCGCTGCCTGCGCTGTGGCACCTTTGTGCCCGGTGACCCGGTGGGGTCCGGGCCGGCCGACCACGCGCCGGAGGTGCCGCGCGGGCGACTGCTGCGCGATCGCTGGCTGATGCGCGCGTTGGCGATCGAACGTCTGCTGCGTGGCCTGGTGCTGGTGGCCGCCGCGTTCGGGGTGCTGAAGTTCCGGTCCTCGCGGGAGACGATGCGCGCGGCGTTCGACCAGGACCTGCCGCTGCTGCGCCCGCTGGCCGACCAACTCGGCTGGGACATCGACCGTTCGAAGATCGTGCACCTGATCGATGAGGCGTTCTCCCTGTCGAACACGACGCTGCTGTGGGTGGCGGCCGGGATTTTCACCTACGCCGGGTTGCAGGTGATCGAGGCGACCGGCCTGTGGCTGATGAAGCGCTGGGGCGAGTATTTCGCGGTGGTCGCGACGAGCCTGTTCCTGCCGTTGGAGATCTACGAGTTGACCGAGAAGATCACCGCGCTGCGGATCGGCGCGCTGCTGATCAATATCGTCGCGGTGGTCTGGTTGCTCTACTCCAAGCGACTGTTCGGGTTGCGCGGCGGCGCCGCCGCCTATCATGCCGAGCACAGTGCAGAGAGTTTGCTGAGCGTCGAGCGTTCCGCCCTGGCGGTACCGGCGAACTAGGCTTCCGTGGGTCCTCGGCTGTGTTCGCCAGCACAGCTCTTCTTGAATCAGGTAATGCTAACCTTACCTCCAAGTCAGCCAGTTTTGAGCTTTGGAGGATCGTTGTCGACCACGGACGAACGCTTGCGGGTGGAGTATGTAACCGATCCGGCGGCAGCGATGTCCCGACTGGCGGGGGCAGATCGGTTCGGTGAGTACGTGATGTACGAGAGCCCGGGCGAATGGGTCTTCGCCGCCGATCCGATCGGCGGCATCGAATTGGACGTCGAAGAGCTGCGGGTTACCTGGGACGGGACGACGACCACCAGCAAGTGGGAAGGCAGCCCGGCCACCGTCATCGATGCGGCGCTGCGCGCGCTGCCGCTGGCCGGCCGCAACGCCTACGGCTGGATCGGATTCGAGTTCTGCGCGTGGGCCTTCCAGGCGACCGAACACCTGGATCCGCGGACGACGGTGGCGCACTTGATGATTCCCCGGATCGAGGTCCGGGTCGGCGCCTACGGCGTCCGGGTGTCCGGCGCCACCCCGACCGAGACGGGCGATATCCACAGCTTGATCGCCGAATCGCAGGAATCCGAACTGCCGCAGGCGCATCCCGCCGATGTCCGGATCGATCCGACCGGCTACCGGGACCGGGTCGCCGAGGCGGTCGGCGAGATCCAGGCGGGCCGGTATCAGAAGGTCATCCTGTCCAGGAAGGTCGATCTGCCGTTCGTGGTGGACGTGCCCGCGACCTACCGGCTCGGCCGGGCGAACAACACTCCCGCGCGCTCTTTCCTGCTCCGCCTCGGTGGACTCGAGGCGGCCGGCTTCAGCCCCGAACTGGTCGCGTCGGTCGACGACAACCGGGTGGTGACCACGGAGCCGCTGGCGGGCACCCGCGCCTTCGGCCGCGGCGAGGCGGTCGACATGGCGGCCCGGGCCGACCTGGTCAGCGACCCGAAAGAGATCGTGGAGCACGCCATTTCGGTGCGCACCTCGTTCGCGGAGATCGCCGCCGTGGCCGATCCCGGCACCCCCGCGGTCTCCGATTTCATGGTGGTGCGCGAGCGCGGCAGCGTGCAGCATCTCGCCTCCACGGTGCGCGGCCGCCTGGCCGCCGACCGGTCCAGCTGGGACGCGCTCGAGGTGCTGTTCCCGTCGGTCACCGCCTCCGGCATTCCCAAGCGCGAGGGCATCGATTCGGTGTTCCGGCTCGATCACGACGCGCGCGGCCTGTATTCCGGTGCGGTGGTGACGGTTTCGCCCACCGGCGCGCTGGAGGCCACCTTGGTGCTGCGCGCCGTGTATCAGAACACCGAGGGCGCCTGGCTGCGTGCCGGCGCCGGCATCGTCGGGCAATCGCGCCCGGACCGGGAGTTCGAGGAGACCTGCGAAAAGCTCGGCAGCATCGCGCCTTACGTAGTGCGCGCCTGACCTTCTGACGGGCAGTACACCGAAAGGTGTACTGCCCGTTTGCTGTCTCACCCCTCGAGGCCGCGCAGCACCTTCTTGTCGATCTTGCCGACGGCGGTGACGGGCAGCGTGTCCGCGCGACGGAGCACATCGGGCAGTTTGTAGGTGGCCAGACCGCGGTCGATGAGGAACGTCTTGATCTGCGCCAGCGTCGGCATATCGCCGTCGACGACGAGGACGGCGCAGACCTTTTCGCCGAGCGTGGGATCGGGCAGGCCGACCGCGGCGGCGTGCCGCACGGCCGGGTGCGCGAGCAGGTGCTCCTCGAGTTCGTCGCAGGAGATGTTCTCGCCGCCGCGATTGATCACGTCTTTGATCCGCCCGGAAACGATCAGATGACCGCTCGGCAGCCGGCGCACCAGATCACCGCTGCGGTAGTAACCGTCGGGAGTGAAGGCGCGGGCGTTGTGCTCGGGCGCGCGGTAGTAGCCGCGAATCGTGTAGGGGCCCTTGGTCAGCAGCTCGCCCTCCGCGCCGGGTGGCACGTCGTTGCCGTCCGCGTCCACCACCCGGATCTCGTCGTCGGGCGAGAGCGCCCGGCCCTGCGTGGTGCACAGCAGTTCGGTGTCGTCGTCGAGCCGGGTGTAGTTGAGCAAGCCCTCCGCCATACCGAACACCTGCTGCAGCGTGGCGCCGAGCGCGGGGGTCACCTCGCGCGCGTTGACCTCGGCCAGCTTCGCGCCGCCCACCTGGAGCAGGCGCAGCGAGCTCAGGTCGGCTTCCTCCCATTCGGTGGCGGCGCACCACAGTTGGGCCAGCGGCGGAACCACGGCCGTGACGGTCACCCGGTGTCGTTCGATCGCCGCGAAGGCGTTCTCCGGGCTGGGGTCGGTGACGAAGCTCACCGCGCCGCCCACGCTCACGGTGCCGAGGATGCCCGGGCAGGCGAGCGGAAAGTTGTGTGCGGCAGGCAAGGTCGCCAAATAGACGTCGTCCTCGGTGAGTTCGCAGATCGCGGCGCTCGCGGTGGCGTTGTAGGCGTAGTCGTCGTGGGTGCGCGCGATCAGCTTCGGCAGACCCGTGGTGCCGCCGGAGACCAGCATCAGCGCGATATCGCTCGGATCGATCTCCGGCAGCGTCTCGCCCGCGCGCGGCACCGCGGCCAGATCGGTTCCGGTGCCGGGCTCGCCGACCACCAGCACGTGCCGCAGCGTCGGTACCGCGGCCCGCACCGTGTCGGCCAGTTCGCGATAGTCGAAGTCGCCGAGCCGGTCCACGATGATGTAGGCGACGGCTTCGGAAAGCGCTGCCAGATGCTCGATTTCGGCCCGGCGGTGGGCGGGCAGCGTCAGCACCGGAATGATGCCCGCGCGTAGGGCGCCGAACAGCACCGTCAAGAACTCCGGCACGTTCGGCAGCTGCACCACCACCCGGTCGCCCGGCGCGATGCCGAGGGCGAGCAAGCCGTGTGCCATTCGGTCGGCCTCCGCGTCGAGCCAGGCGTAGCTGCGTGTCTGTTCGGCGTCGAGCAGTGCGGGCCGGTGCGGATGCCGCCGGGCCGTGTCGCGCAGCAGGTCGGCCAGCGGGCGTCCGGTCCAGTATCCGGCGGCTCGGTAGGCGTCGGCGGCTTCGGTGGGGAAGCCGACGTAGCCCGCGCGATGCGTGGTGGATGTCGAAGTCACGGTCTTGCCTCACAGATAACTCGAGCCGAGCGCGGATGGAGGGTCTCGGCATATAGGTTAGGCAACCCTATCTCACCGCTGTCGGTGCTGCTACGAAGGCTCTGACCGCCGCTGCGGCGGTTCGCGCGACCCTCGGGAAAGGTTGCGAATCCGTTTAGACTTCTTGGCTATGAGCAGGTGGGATACCTCGGATATGCCCGATCAGTCCGGACGTACGTTCATCGTCACCGGCGCGAACAGCGGGCTGGGGGCCGTCACGGCACGGGCGCTCGTCCGCGCCGGGGCGCAGGTGGTGCTGGCCTGCCGGAACGTGGCCAAGGGCGAGCGCGTGGCCGCGGAACTGGGGGAGCGCGCGGTCGTGCGCCGGTTGGATCTCGCGAGCCTGGACTCGATCCGCGAGTTCGCCGCGGCCACCGACGGCGCCGACGTGCTGATCAACAATGCCGGGGTGATGGCGCTGCCCGAGCAGCGCACCGCCGACGGATTCGAAATGCAGGTGGGCACAAACTATCTCGGGCATTTCGCGCTGACCGGCCTACTGCTGCCCAAGATCTCGCAGCGAGTGGTCACCGTGGCCAGCGGTGCGCACGTGATCGGCAAGATCGACCTGGACGATCTGAACTGGGAGCGCCGTAAGTACCGGCGTTGGCAAGCCTATGGTCAGGCGAAGCTGGCCAACCTGATGTTCGCCTACGAACTGCAGCGCAGGCTCACCGCCGCGGGTTCGCCGACGATCTCGGTCGCCGCGCATCCCGGCTACGCCTCGACCGAGTTGCAGTCGCACACCGAGTCGATCCAGGGCCGGGTGATGTGGCTGGGCAACCGGGTGCTCGCGCAGAGCGCCGAAATGGGTGCGCTGCCAACGCTGTACGTCGCCACCACGCAGGTCGAGCCGGGTGGCTACTACGGACCGACCGAGTTCGGCGGATTGCGCGGCTACCCCGGCGTCTCGGGCTCCTCCAGGGCATCTCGGGACGAAGGCGTCGCGCGTGGTCTCTGGGAGCTGTCGGAGAAACTGACCGGCGTCCGCTACGACTTCGGCACGTAGGGTCCGCATCGTCTGCCGCCACGAGGTGCCCGGGCCGGCGGGAGTGGTCCACATCACTGCTCGACCGGTGTCACACCTCGCGGCGCTGCTCCGTCCTCTCTGTGAACCGCCCAGCACGGCACGAATCAGAAAGAAGGCAGACATCATGAGCGCTCGCTTCAACCTCTTCGGCAACCGCGTCGCCGCCAGCTTCGTCAAGCGCATGAACACGGCGGGCCGGGTGGTCGCCGAATCCACGCTGCCCGCAGCGACTTACGAGCTGGTCAAGATCCGGGCCAGCCAGATCAACGGCTGCGGCTACTGCACCGACATGCACACCAAGGACGCCGCGCACGCCGGGGAGACCTCGGTGCGGCTCAATCTGGTCGCGGCCTGGCCCGAGGCGACCGTCTTCACCGATGCCGAGCGCGCCGCGCTGGCGCTGACCGAGGAGGCCACCCGCATCGGCGACGGCCGCGGCGTCAGCGACGAGGTGTGGCAGCAGGTGCAGAAGCACTACGACGAGGACCAGATCGCCGCGCTCATCGCCGCCATCGCGATGATCAACGCCTGGAACCGGATGAACGTCATCGCCCGCACGCCGGCGGGCGACTACACCCCGGGTCAATGGGGGTGAATTCCCGACCTGGTACAGTCGCCGACGTGCAGCGCGCGTATTTCTGGTTTAGCAAGCCGGCCCTGGGTGGGCTGGTCTGCGGCAACCACATGCGCTGACGACATTCCACCCCGAGCCGGATATGGACCGGCTCGACGGGGTTTCACGTCCGTGGGTCGGCCGAAGAAAAGGAACCCACGACAATGACACGAGCTGCCGACATAGATCCGCGGCATTGCGATCTCGATGACCAACGCACCATGAGCGTCAGCCCGCTGCGTTCACCCGCCGAGGTCCGTCGCGTGCACCCGATCACCGACGAGCTGGCCGACACCGTCCGCAAGGGCCGCGCCGCCACCGTCGACGTACTGAACGGCGCCGACGATCGCCTCATGGTGATCGTCGGCCCGTGCTCGGTGCACGATCCCGCCGCGGCGCTCGACTACGCCCGCCGGCTGGCCGCCAAGGCGGCCGAGCTGGACGACCGGCTGCACGTGGTGATGCGGGTGTACTTCGAGAAGCCCCGCACCACGCTCGGCTGGAAGGGCCTGATCAACGATCCGCACCTGGACGGCTCCTTCGACGTCAACACCGGCCTCGGCATCGGCCGCAAGGTACTGGTCGACATCACCGCGCTCGGGCTGCCGGTGGCGTGCGAGTTCCTGGATCCGATCACCCCGCAGTACATCGCGGACCTGGTTTCCTACGGCGCCATCGGCGCACGCACCGCGGCCAGCCAGGTGCATCGGCAGCTGAGCAGCGCGCTGTCCATGCCGGTGGGCATCAAGAACGGCACCGACGGTGACGTGCAGGTGGCCGTGGACGGCGTCCGCGCCGCGGCGGCCAGCCATGTGTTCCCGGGTACCGATCTCGACGGCCGGGCCGCGCTGATCCGCACCACCGGTAACCCGGACTGCCACGTGATTCTGCGCGGCGGCAGCACCGGCCCGAACTACGACGCCGCCTCGGTGGCCGAGGCCTGCCTGCGCCTGGAGAAGGCGGCGCTGCCGCAGCGACTCGTGGTCGACGCCAGCCACGGCAACAGCAACAAGGACCACAACAAGCAGGTCGACGTGGTGACCGATATCGCCGAGCGGCTGGCGGCGGGCGAGCCCGGCGTGGTCGGTGTGATGCTGGAGAGCTTCCTCGTGGCGGGCCGGCAGGACCTCACCCTCGGCAAGGCCGCCGATCTCACCTACGGGCAGTCCATCACCGACGCCTGCCTGGACTGGGAGACCACCGCGAGCCAGCTCGATCGCTTGGCCGATGCGGTCGCGCAGCGCCGTAATCGTTGACGGCCGTGCCGGTTTCGGCTGCCCGCAGGGATGCGCGGGCAGCCGGGCCGTCGATCTCATGCCGGAGTGGCGAGGACGCCGAGCAGGTCACCGGCGGTGATCACGCGCACGGCGAACGCCGCGTCGGCGAGATGGTCGCGGAGCTTGCCAGGCGGGGGTTTCGGGCTGGTGCTCTCGGCTTCCGGTGTGCCGTAACCGTAGAAGAGGCACAGCGTGCCGCCCGGCGCGAGCAACCGGCGCAGCAGCGCGAGTTCGGCGACCGGTCGTTTCGTCCAGAACGTGTTGACGTTGACCGCCAGGATCTTGTCGAAACCCGCTGCGCCGCAGGCATGCTCGGCCAGGAACCGGGCCGGGTCGAGATCGGTGAGGCTCGCCTGGACGAGTCGGACCTGCCCTGAACCAACCAGCGCGGCATGGGTTTTCGTGGCCCGCCCGATCGCTGTCGCGGAACGATCGATGCCCACGACGCGCCCGTCGGTCGCCCGCGCGGCGAGATAGGCGAGCGAGTTGCTCGAGCCGGGGCCGATTTCGAGGATCAGGTCGGTGGGCCGAACGCCCATGACCTCGACCATCCACCCGAACCGCCGATCGTCAGCCATGGTCGCAATGTACGACGAGAGCAGCGCCGCAGGGCGTCGTTTGCGCCGGTCGAAAGGCCAGCGACCGGAAAGTGGACCGCGACGCGCAGCCCGTGGTTCGGCGAGAATCGGCAGCGTGATCGAGATGGCGGCGGTGTTCGGGGTGGCTGCGGTGGCGTTGGGCATGGTGCTGACACCGGGGCCGAACATGATGTATCTGGTGTCGCGCACAGTGGCACAGGGCAGGCGGGCCGGACTGGTCTCGCTCGGCGGTGTGGCCGCGGGATTCGGGGTGTATCTCCTCGCGGCCGCCGCCGGGATCACCGCCGTGTTCGCGGTGGTGCCCGGTCTCTATCTGGCGGTGAAGCTCGCCGGCGCGGCCTATCTGCTGTGGCTGGCGTGGCAGGCGTTGCGTCCCGGCGGGACCTCGGTGTTCGCGCCCGCGGCCCTGGCCCCGGACCCGGCGCGGCGGCTGTTCACCATGGGGCTGGTCACCAATCTGCTGAACCCGAAGATCGCGATCATGTACATGGCGTTGATCCCGCAGTTCGTGGTGCCCGGCCACGGCCAGGTCTGGCTGCAGAGCCTCTGCCTCGGCGCGGTGCAGATCGCGGTGGCCCTGACCGTGAACGGCCTGATCGTGCTCGGCGCGGGCGGCATCGCGACGTTCCTGACCGGTCGTCCGCTCTGGCTGCGCGTGCAGCGCTACCTGATGGGCACGATGCTCGGCGCCATCGCCGTCCTCGTCGCCACCGACCGCGCCCGGCCCACCCCGGCCTGACCTGCTCGTTCGGTCGCTCGTGGCGGGCGGCCGGACGGGGCCGGGTATGGCACGGTGAGCGGCATGGTGCAATTCGGTGCTGAGAGTGTGGCGCTGGCCGGGTATTTCGGCTCGGCGGTCGGTGCGGTGCAGCATCTCGGGGAGCTGTTCGGGGTGTTCGCGTTCGCGAGTTCGGGTGCGCTGCTCGCGGTGCGCCGGGATTTCGACATCTTCGGGATCGTCGTGCTGGCGTGCAGCACGGCGCTCGGCGGCGGTGTCATCCGGGATCTGCTGATCGGGCGGACCCCACCCGCCGCCTTCGTGGATCTGAGCTATCTGTGGACCGCCCTGCTCGCCGCGCTGGTGATCTTCTTCTGGCATCCGCCACGTCGGCTCACCAAAGGACCGCTCGAGGTGGCCGACGCGTTCGGCCTCGGATTGTTCTGTGTGACAGGGACTGTCGTCGCCTACACCGCGGGGGCCGGCGCCCCCTCGGCGGCGCTGCTCGGCCTGGTCACCGCGATCGGCGGCGGTGTCATCCGCGACCTGCTCGGCGGCCAGACGCCGAATGTGCTTCGGCCCGACCAGATCTACGCCGTACCCGCGCTGCTCGGCGCGATCTGCACCGCGGTGCTGTTGCATTTCGAGCTGTATCACGCGTGGACCGGTGCGCTGGCGGCGCTGGGTGCCATCGGATTTCGCCTTCTCGCCCTGCGTTTCCGCTGGCGGGCACCGCAGGCGCGCCGGCGACCGGAACCACGCGGACATCTCACCTAGGCTCTGTCTCGGACTTCAGTCGGTAGGTCAGCTGGGCGAACTGCCCGATCCGAGTGACATCGACGAGTTCCAGCCGATCGGAAAGGATGCGCCGGGGCAGCAGCGGCGCACCGGCGCCGAGGGTGACCGGCGTGACGCCCGCGATGATCTCGTCCAGCAGGCCGGCGTCGGCGAACTGACCGACCAGCTCACCGCCGCCGAGCACCCAGACATTGCGGTCGCCGGCCGCCGCGACCATGTCCCGGTGCACCGGTTCGACCGCGCCGGACACGAAACGCAGGTTCGCGTCCGGCAGGGCGGGCAGCTCGCGGTGGGTGAAGACCCAGCACGGGAGGTCGCCGTAGGACTTGTGCCAGTTCTCGGGTTCGTCGTTGGCCAGGATCCACTCGTAGGTGGTCGCGCCCATGCACATCGCACCGACGCCGTCGATGAATCCGGCGACATTGTGCTCGGCCATCTCGTCGGCGCCCGCGACCGTGAACAGCCAGTCGAGCGAGTTGTGTTCGTCCGCGAGATAGCCGTCGAGGGTCGTCGCCGTGAAGTATTGCGTCACCATGCGAACTACCCTGCCAGCGAATACTGACAGGGTATGTCAAGGTTTCAGCTCTTGGTCAGCGAATGCCCGCGCGCAGCCGGCGCACACCCTCGTCGATCGTCTCGTCGCGCTTGCAGAAGGTGAAGCGCACCAGGTGGTTCCACGCGGCGGTGTCGTCGGCGAACACGCTGAGCGGCACCGCGGCGACGCCGAGCCGCTTCGGCAGTTCGCGGCAGAAGGCCAGGCCGTCGGCCGTGCCGAGCGGGGTGACGTCGCCGCAGACGAAATAGCCGCCCGCGCTGTAGGTCACGTCGAAGCCGGTGTCGGCGAGCGCGGCGGAGAGGCGAAGTCGCTTGGCGGACAGGTCTTCGCGTAGTCCGGCCACCCAGTCCAGTTCGTTGTTCAACGCGTGCGCGATCGCGGGCTGGAAGGGCCCGCCGCCGACGAAGGTCAGGAATTGCTTGGCCGCGAGCACGCCGTCGATCAATTCCTTGGGGCCGCACGCCCAGCCGATCTTCCAGCCGGTGACGTTGAAAGTCTTTGCCGCGCTGGACACCACGACGGTGCGTTCGGCCATGCCCGGCAGCGTGGCCACGCTGATGTGCTCGGTGCCGTCGAACACCAGGTGCTCGTACACCTCGTCGGTGAGCACCAGAAGATCGTGCTCGCAGGCGATTTCGGCGATGGCCTGCAGGTCGGCCCGGCCGAGCACGGTGCCGGTCGGATTGTGCGGCGAGTTGACCACCAGCATCCTGGTGGCCGGGGTGACGGCGGCGCGCAGGCTGTCCAGGTCGAGCACGAAGCGGTCGCCGTCGGCGACCAGGTGCGCGGTCCGGCGCTGGGCGCCGGCCAGCGCGACCGCCGCGGCGTAGGAGTCGTAGTACGGCTCGATCAGCACCACTTCCGCGCCCGGCTCGACCAGGCCGAGGATCGCGGCGGCGATCGCCTCCGTCGCGCCGACCGTCACCAGCACCTGGTTGTCGGGGTCGTACTCGGTGCCGTAGCGGCGGGCTCGGTCGGCGGCGATGGCGCGGCGCAGTTCGGGCCTGCCACGGCCCGGCGGGTACTGGTTGAGGCCGTCGGCGATGGACTGCCGGGCCACCTCGAGCATCCCCGCGGGCCCGTCGGTGTCCGGGAAACCCTGACCGAGATTGACCGCGTCGTGACGCACCGCGAGCTCGGTCATCTCGGCGAAGATCGTGGCGGCGAACGGGCGCAGGCGGGCAACGGTCGCGGGTTGCGGAGGCATATCCGCAGCGTAGTGAATTCGCCGCCGGGGCAGGCCGTCGGATGTGGGACGAACGATAGGGGGTTGCCTCAGCCGAGCCGCACGCCGGTGAGTTTCGCCGGGTTCGCCAGGTCGTAGGTGCCCCAGACCAGTCCGTCGCGGATGGTGAATCCGATCACCCGCGCCGGGCGGCCCTCGTCCGCCGCGGTGACCGCGACGCCGAGCTGTCCGTTCACCGACACGAGTTCGGCGGTGAACAGCGGGTCCGCGACGTCGGGCGTCATGCCGTACTTGCGCACGATGCCCAGGTAGAACCTCGCGATCCGGTCCGCGCCGTGCAAGACGTTGATCGCGGTGGACGTGGTGCCGTCGGCGTCCCCGATCACGATCGAATCCGGGTGCAGCGCAGCGGCAACCGCTCGTACGTCACCCGAACCCAACGCGTCCAGGAAGCGGTGCACGGCCGCCTCGTGCTCGGCGTCGGGCACCGGCGGCGGGGTGTGTGCCACGGCCTTGCGTGCCCGCACCGCGAGCTGGCGCGCCGCCTCGGATGAGACGTCGAGCAGCTGCGCGATCTCGGTGAACGGCACCGAAAGGCCTTCGTGCAGTACGAAAGCCACGCGCTGGGGCGGAGTCAGGCTGTCCAGCACCACCATTGCCGCGAGCCGGTAGTCCTGGTGACGGACCACGATCTCCAGCGGGTCCGGCATGCTCGACCCGGCCCGGCCGGTCACCACTGGTTCCGGCAGCCATTGCCCCACATAGCTTTCCCGGCGCACCGCGGCACTGCGCAGGCGGTCCAGGCAGATCCGGCTCACCACGGTGGTCAGCCAGGCGCGCAGCTCGTCGATCTCGGATTGATGCGCGCCCGCCAGGCGCAGCCAGCTCTCCTGCACCGCGTCCTCGGCGTCGCCGACGCTGCCCGTCAGCCGATATGCGACCGAGAGCAGATGCGCTCGATGTGATTCGAACTGTCCGGCAAGCAGAGCGGCAACCATCGAGACGATTCTACGATCTGTCCTAGACGGGGTTTACCCCGGTGCCGTCCGGGCGACGCGCGCGAAACCCCGTGAACTGTCCGCGCTGTTCATGACAACATGACTCGATGGATGCACCGGTGCTGACCAACGGAACGGTATGGCTGTCGATCCCCACGAGCGAGGACATCGACGCGATCACCGAGTGTTGCCAGCATCCGTCCATCGGTGCATGGGTGACCATTCCGGTGCCGTACACCCGCGAGAACGCGAAGACCTTCGTCGAGGACATCGTCGGACCCGGTTGGGCGGGCAAGAGCCCGACCTGGGCGGTGCGCGAGCGCGCGGACGGCCCGGTCGTCGGCATGATCGGTCTCGGTGAGCGCGACGAGTCGTCCGCCGAGATCGGCTACTGGCTGGCGCCGCGGGTCCGCTCGCGCGGCCTGATGACCCAGTCCGTCGCGCTGGTCTGCGACTACGGCTTCCGTCCCGACCGGCTCGCGCTGCAACGCATCAGCTGGCGTGCGTTCGTCGGCAACTACCCTTCGGCCGCCGTGGTCCGCCGCACCGGCTTCCGCTACGAGGGCCTGTCCCGGCTGGGCAGCCTGCAACGCGGCCGCCGCCGCGACCACTGGCTCGCCGCCCGCCTCAACACCGACCCCTCGGGCCCCGTCGCCGACTGGCCCGCCGAATTCCACCGCACCCTCGAACCCTCCCCAGGCCCCCACTGACCCCGCTCCCACCCCGATTCCCGTGGTCAGGGGTACCGGCCGCTACTGCGGCAGTCGTCAGTGCTCAGCCGCGCTCGAGTATCGTGATGTCGTCAGTTTTCAGCGAGGTCGAGTCGATGAGTTCTTCGACAATCACAGATGATCCAGCGGAATCTTCTGGCGCCAATACGTCAGTAGCGGATTTGCCGATGCGACTCGGCCACGCCAAACCGAGGGTGATCCCCGAGCGCAGCATCACAATCAATCCCTCGCCACCATCGATAGCTTTGAATGTCTTGCCTACCTTGCCTTCGATGGCGGGCCATGGAGTCGAAATCTGTGCGATCGGTTGCAACGAGGCAAAGTCGGTCCATCGAGATATCGAAATCTCCCTGATGGCGGGGATTTTCCACGGCCGCTTGCTGTCGAGTTCGTCTACAATGCGCTCGAGGAAATTCCGAACGACCTCGGATGATTGCCTCATCTGCACGACCGTATTGAGCTCTTCTCCTGCCGCAAGGGCGTCTACGAGGGATTGATATGTCTTTTCGATGGTAAAGTTTCCTGGCGGCTTGGCCAAAAGGCTTTCAGCAATGCGCCGTGCTTCGTTCTCATCCAACTCGGAGAATTGTGCCATGTAGAGTACGGTATTCAACAATGGACGCCATTCGTTAGTCATTTGGTCCTCTCTGTCAGTTGAGGGCGGTCGTCTTGACTTGTGAAGCGTCAATTGACACGCCTTGATTTCTGAGCCGGTCAAGTACTTGCTCGGTGTATTCCCGCGAAGGCTTGTAGTGCCCACTCTGGTCGGTAACCAGCTTGAGTTCGCCGTTTACTACTTGCAGCTCGCCTGCACCCGAAACCGGCTTGCCGCCGAGGAAGCTGGAGTGGTGGAACTCGCCTATCGCATGGTTTGTAGAGGCGTACAGATTACCTTTCTCGTCCATGACAAATATTGCTCGTCCTGTCCCCGAGTGCGCCGTTTGTGCGGTGGTTGTGTCGAACAAGCTGCCGGTTGCGTCGTATATTTTTCCGTCTTTGACCGTCAGCTGATACGCTTTGCGTTCCTCGTCGGTGAGATACTTTACATGAGATCCTGGCCAGATGGAATTGCCGGGAATTTCTTCGCCTGCGTAATGCGGATCCATTCCTGTCGATTTGTAATTCGGCAACGGTACCTTCGGGGTATTGCCGTGGTCCGGGCTGCTCGGATCGCGGTCATCACCCTTTCTCTTTCGGAGCCGGTTTCGCAGATCCTCGATGGCCTTCTTGCCCTTTGCCAGCGCAGCTTTCGCGTCTGCGGCGAGGCCTTTGAGCTGTAGGGCTTTGCGTGCTCGCCAGGCGCTGACTGCGGCTTTGATTTTCACGGCCCAGCGGCGGGCGGATTCGACTGCTTTGGCGCCGGCGATGAGGCCGCCGACTCCGGTGAGGCAGGTGGCGATGACGGTGACCGCGGCGTCGATCGCGGCTTCCTGGATGATGGCCTCGATGAAGCCTTTGATTTCGTTGCGGAGCTCGATGATTGATTCTTTGTAGTCGGTGCAGGTCTTGCTGATCGCTTTGCAGGTGTCGAGGAGCCCGGTGATCGAGGTTTCGATGGTCGCGAGGTCTTCGCGGACCTGTATCGCGTCCGTGGAGACCACGTCATCGAAAAGGCTCGCCGCGATGGTGATTTTGTCTTTGGCGTTGGTGTTCTGGTAGATCGTGCCGCGCCGGT
The DNA here is from genome assembly GCF_001613425.1 of Nocardia vulneris. Classification (GTDB taxonomy): domain Bacteria; phylum Actinomycetota; class Actinomycetes; order Mycobacteriales; family Mycobacteriaceae; genus Nocardia; species Nocardia vulneris. The sequence goes on from NZ_BDCI01000023.1 coordinate 279,862, forward strand.
GCCAGGCATCGGCGGCCCGGGTCAGAGTGTCGGTGTTGCCGTCCGGGAGCGGGCAATTGATGGCGTCGAGGACCTCGACGGAGGTCTTCGCCAGGCCTTGCGGGGTGCCCCCGGCAGCGGATGCCGGCAGCGCATAAGGGCCGAAAGTCACCGTCGATGCCGCGTCTGGGGGACGGTCGGGCTGCGTTGTGCCCTTCAGCGCCGCATCGGATTTGGCGTGTTCGAAACCGATGTCGTTGAGAGCCGTGCCATACGCGCGCAACGTCGCGAAGGTCTGATCGAAGAACGCGACGGCTTCACGCGCCGATTCATCGTAGGAAGCGGCCCAGGCCCGGCCGCCCTCGTCCCGGCCCGCCATCTGACCACAGCTGTTGAGTTCCCCGAAAACCTATTTGAAGCTGTCGTTCAACGCCGCCGCAGCATCGAAACAGTTGGTGGCAGCCTGGTAGTAGACCTTGGGGTCCACCTCGAGCGTGCTCATACACCCAGAATTCGCAGCGTTTCAGCACCGGCAGTGGTGTAGCTTTCGTGCGCCTTGGCCAGCGCCGCTTCCAAAGCCGCCAGACCGTCCTGCATATCGGCCACCCCTGCGACCCATTCCCTGTGCGCGTCACTGTAAGCCACCGCCGCAGCACCGACCCACACACCTTCGACCTCTGCGGCTTTCGCCTCGAGCTCGGCCAGCCGATCAGCAACCGCGGCCTTATATCCACGCATCCGCGCAGCCAACTGCTCGAGCGCGTCGAGATCGACCGAGAACGACGGCGTATCAGCAGTCACCAATGCCCCCTCTCACGGCAAATCCAGCGAACTCACACCCGAAGCGAAGGACTGATCAGCCGACTGAAAAGTCTCGGCAGAAACCCCCAAACTGCCCGCCAACTCCAGCAACGCATCCCACACCTGATCGGCGCCCTCGTGGAACTCGTTCCACGCCGCCCCGAACGCACCCGCGTTGTTGCCGGTCCACCCCTCGATCGTGGACCTCGCATCGGTGACCAGCGACGCATACCCCGACCGGCACTCCTCAGCGATCCTGTACGCCAAACGCCCCAACGCCTCGACTTCCTCAGGATCAACCCGCACAGACGACCCATCAACCATGATCAGCCACCCCTCCAATACCTGGTTCAGATCACCCGGTTATGAACTATGACGCGCCAGACGTTCCTGCGGTTCCAGGCCGAGATCACTCGTGTTCCCCGCCGTCGAGCGTCGATCCAGAGAGTCACGGTACCGGCGGTGGGCGGGTGTCGGGGGGTTCAGGAAGAATAGGGGGAATCGATGCGAGGAGGGGCTGTGACGGACGGTCCGCTGATTGTGCAGAGTGACAAGACGCTGCTGCTGGAGGTCGACCACGAGTTGGCCGACGCGGCGCGGCAGGCGATCGCGCCGTTCGCCGAGTTGGAGCGGGCGCCGGAGCATGTGCACACCTATCGGGTGACGCCGTTGGCGCTGTGGAACGCGCGGGCGGCGGGACACGACGCCGAGCAGGTGGTGGACGCGCTGGTCAGCTTCTCCCGGTACGCGGTGCCGCAGCCGCTGCTGGTGGACGTGGTGGACACCATGGCCCGGTACGGGCGGTTGCAGCTGGTCAAGCATCCGGCACACGGTTTGACCCTGGTCAGCCTGGATCGCGCGGTGCTGGAAGAAGTGCTGCGGCACAAGAAGATCGCACCGATGCTCGGTGCCAGGCTGGACGACGACACGGTGGTCGTGCACGCCTCCGAGCGCGGGCGGATCAAGCAGATGCTGTTGAAGATCGGCTGGCCCGCGGAGGACCTGGCCGGCTACGTCGACGGTGAAGCGCACCCCATCGACCTGGACTACAGCGACGACAAGTGGCATCTGCGCGATTACCAGGAACTGGCCGCCGACTCGTTCTGGGCGGGCGGGTCCGGTGTCGTCGTGCTGCCGTGTGGCGCGGGCAAGACCATGGTCGGCGCGGCCGCGATGGCCAAGGCGAAGGCGACCACGTTGATCCTGGTCACCAACACCGTGGCCGGTCGGCAGTGGCGGCGCGAGCTGCTGGCGCGCACCTCGCTCACCGAGGACGAGATCGGCGAGTACTCGGGCGAGCGCAAGGAGATCCGCCCGGTCACCATCGCGACCTATCAGGTGATCACCCGGCGGACCAAGGGCGAGTACAAGCACCTGGAACTGTTCGACAGCCGCGACTGGGGCCTGGTCATCTACGACGAGGTGCACCTGCTGCCCGCGCCGGTCTTCCGGATGACCGCCGACCTGCAGTCGCGCCGGCGCCTCGGGCTGACCGCGACCCTGGTCCGGGAGGACGGCCGCGAGGGCGACGTCTTCTCGCTGATCGGCCCGAAGCGCTACGACGCGCCGTGGAAGGACATCGAGGCGCAGGGCTGGATCGCCCCGGCCGACTGCGTCGAGGTGCGGGTGACGCTCACCGACGCGGAGCGGATGGCCTACGCGACGGCGGAGCCGGAGGAGCGCTACAAGCTGTGCTCCACCGCGCACACGAAAATTCCGGTGGTGCAGTCGATTCTGGCCAAGCACGCGGACGCGCCGACGCTGGTGATCGGTGCCTACCTGGACCAGCTCGACGAATTGGGCGCCGCGCTCAACGCCCCGGTGATCCAGGGTTCGACGAAAACCAAAGAGCGAGAAGAGCTTTTCGAGGCGTTCCGGCAGGGGGAGGTCCCCGTGCTGGTGGTGAGCAAGGTGGCGAACTTCTCCATCGATCTGCCGGAAGCGTCGGTCGCGGTGCAGGTTTCGGGTACGTTCGGTTCGCGTCAGGAGGAGGCGCAGCGCCTCGGCCGGCTGCTGCGGCCGAAACACGACGGCGGCCAAGCGCATTTCTATTCGGTGGTGGCCAGGGACACCCTCGACGCCGAATATGCCGCGCATCGCCAGCGTTTTCTCGCCGAACAGGGGTATGCCTATCGCATCACCGACGCAGACGACCTGCTCGGTCCGGCCATCGGATAAGCGGAGGCAATTCCTCCGCAAGCTGTGCTAGGAATAGGGACGTGCGACGCTTCGAATTCCCGGTCGACCGCAAACATGCCCATGCGGTCAACGAGGTGTTCGCCGACCAGCGACGGCTGCGCATCATGGCGATCGCGGCGGGGATCATCGCGACCACCGGTGCGGCCTATCTGATCTGGCTCGACCATCCGTGGGCCTACCTGCTGGCGGTCGCGTTCGTGCTCGGCGCGGTGGTGTCGGTGTGGGTGGCCGTCTGGACCTCGCGACACGCCAGCATGGACAAGCTGTATGCCGACGGCGAGCTGGTGCCCGCGGTGATCTCGGAGACCTACCCGTCCGGCGTGGTGCTGCTGGCGCTGGTCGATGTGGCCAAGCCGGGCGCCACCGATTCGCATTACGCGCTGGTCATCCGCAAGGTCCGCGCGCTGCCGGGGCATGCGGCGAAAGCGGGCGAGCGGGTGCCCGCGGTCGCGGTGCGCACCGATCGGGCGCCGCGGCAGGTGGGGGAGCGCTGGCAGTCGGTCAGCGCGATGCCCATCGCCTGGGGCACCACCGACGAAGCTGTCATCGAACGCGCCAGGGAGGCGATCAGCGACGTCGAATGGCGGCTGCTCACCGACAATCTCGCGCTCGCCGACAAGGTGCGTCGCGCTCCGGCCCGGCGGCTGCTGCTCGATCCGCACCAGCTGCCCGGCGACCTGGGTTCCTGACCGGCGACGAGTCCGGTTGTGATCTCCCTTAATTCGGGTTGCCACTGCGCATAGACTCCGAAGATGGTTCCCCTGTCCAACCTGCTGGCGTTTCTGGCCGCGGCGGTCGTCCTCATCATCGTGCCCGGTCCCGGGGTGCTGTTCACCATCGGGCGGGCGCTGACTCTCGGTCGGCGCGCGGCGCTGCTCTCGGTGGCCGGGCACTGCCTCGGCGTCTTCTTCGTGCTGCTCCTGGTCGCGGTGGGGCTCGGCACCCTGCTCATGGCGTCGGCGTTGGCGCTCGCGGTGGTCAAGTTCGCCGGCGCGCTGTATCTGATCTATATCGGCATCCAGGCGATCCGGGAGCGCAAGTCGCTGCGCGCCGCGCTGGGCGCCGAGGTTGCGGTCGTGCCCACCACGAAGGTGCTGCGGCAGAGCGTGATCGTGGGGCTCACCAATCCGAAGGCGATCGTGTTCTTCGCGGCGATCCTGCCGCACTTCGCCGATCCGGCGGCCGGCTCGCTGCAACTGCAGTTCCTGATTCTCGGGTCGCTGTTCCTGGCCATCGCAGTGGTGTGCGACAGCGCGTGGGCGCTGCTGGCAGCCTCGGCACGGTCGTGGTTCGCGCGCTCGCCGCGTAGGTTGGAAGCGGTCGGCGGTGCAGGCGGGATGATGATCGTCGGCCTCGGCGCGTCGGTGGCACTGACCGGCAGCGCCGACTGAACCGACTACCATCCACCGAGGCTCGGTACGCCCGTACCGAAATGCCCGGCGGCGGAAAAAGGGGTGGTGTGCGAATGAGGTTCGCCGGCTTGGTATGTGCCGCGGTCGCCGGAGCGCTCGTCACCGTGTCGGTGCCCGCCGCGGCCGACCCGCCGCCCGATCCGACGGTCGGTGCGCCGGGGCTCGGGGACCCGTATTACCCGCTGGACGGCAACGGCGGCTACGACGCCCGCCACTACGACGTCACCATCGAGTACGACCCGCCGAGCCATCAGCTCACCGGGTCCACCCGGATCGATGCCGTTGCCACCCAGGCGTTGCGCATGTTCAACCTGGATTTCGCGGGTCCTGCCGTGCGGATGGTCTCGGTGAACAACCTGCCCGCGTCGTTCGCCCGCAACGGCGAGCACGAACTCACCGTGACCCCGATGCTGCCGCTGCTGCCCGGCCTGCCGTTCACCGTGACCGTGGACTACGCGGGCACCGCCGAGAACACCGAGGGCGACGGCTGGACCTACGCGCCGAGTGGCGGCGCCTTCGCCGCGGGCGAGCCGCATTCCGCCTCGACCTGGTATCCGCTCAACGACACGCCGCTGGACAAGGCGACTTTCGCGCTGCACGCGACGGTCCCGGCGGAGTGGGAGGTGGTCTCCAACGGTCTGCGCACGCAGGACGCGGTGCAGGGCGACCGGCGCACGGTCGGCTGGGCGGTGAACCAACCGGTGGTCGGCTACCTGACCACGGTCGCGATCGACAAGTTCAGCTTCCTGGAGCAGCGCCGCGCCAACGGCACGCCGCTGATCAGCGCCTTCGCCCCGGAGGCCGAACGCAACCGGGAGACCGAGCAGCGGCTGCCGGAAATCCTCGACTTCATCGAAAGCCTGTACGGCCCTTACCCGTTCGAGACCTCGGGCGGCATCTACGTGGACGCCGACATCATGTTCTCGCTGGAGACCCAGACCCGGCCGATCTACGCGCCGTGGACCGACCTGCCGACCGTGGTGCACGAGATCGCGCACCAGTGGTGGGGCGATTCGGTGTCGGTGCGCCAGTGGTCCGATATCTGCCTGAACGAATGCTTCGCCAGCTACACCGCCGACTACCTGTGGCCGGAGCAGAAGGAAGGCAAGGACGTCGACGCGGAGTATCGCCAGACGCTGCAGCAGTACCTGGACAACAGCGAGTTCTGGCAGATCCCGCTGGCGAACCCGGGCGCCGGAAACGAATTCACCTCGGTCTACTACCGCGGCCCGCTGTTCCTGCACGCGCTGCGCAGGCAACTCGGCGACGCCGTGTTCTTCGGCGCGGTAAGGGAATTCAACACGAACCACGCCTACGGTAACGCGTCGATGCCGGAGTTCCGCAAGTTCGTACAGTCCAAATCGCCGACGGATCTCACCGGCTTCTTCGACGCCTGGCTCGATCAGGCCGCGCCGCCGCCGGCCGAGTATCTCTACCCGGGCAGCCTGCGCGGCTGAGCCGCGCACCGCTGTCGTCAATCCGCGACGCGCTCGCGGGCCCGTGCCACCCACCGCTCGACCCGGTCGAGTTGTCGCTGGGCCGAACGTAATTCGTCCTGCGCCGCACGCTCGGCGGTGCGGCCGAACTGACGCTCCTGCTCGGCGTGCGCGAGCGCGTCCTTCAGCTCGGCGATCCGGGAGTCGATCTCGCCCAGTCGATTCGTCGCCTGCTCGGCCTCGGCGGTCGCGGAATCCTTTGCCGCGCGGGCGGACTCGAGCGCTTCCAGTGCGTCGTCCAGCTCGCGGCGTGCGTCGTCGTCGGCTGCGGTGTCCTGCGGCGGTGCGGCCGGAGGATCGTCGAGCGCCACCAGACCGGGTCCGGCCGGGCCGAAGCCCGAGTAGGTCTGTGCGGTGGCCAAGGTGCCGGTGCGTACCAGGTCGGCGACCTCCGGGTCGGCCAGTGCCGCGGTCAGGGTCTGCCCGATCTCGCGCAGCACGTTCTCGCTCACCGGGTGTCCCTGCTCGGCCGCGAGCGCGCCCGCCTTCTTCGCCAGCGCGTTGACCGCCTGCTGGCGCTGTCCGGTGAGGGTGCGCAGTTCGTCGCCGGAGAGCCGCTGCTGGGCGGTGCGCAACGCCGCCCCCAGTTGCAACAGCGCTTCGACCTCGTCCGGCGCCGCACGGGCCAGCAGGTTCGCCGTCCACGCGGTGACCGTCGGTTTGCGCAACTTGCCGATCGCGGCCGCGAGTTCCTTGTCGCCCGCGTCCTTGGCGGCCTTGACCTGGGCGGTGCGCGCCGGCACGAACTCGTTCGGCGCGAGCCCGTACAGGTCGACGGCGATGTCGTCCAGGGTCATACTGACCAAGCGTAACGACTTGCTCGCAGGAACCGACAGAGACCACGTATCGGACGAGTGTCCACGTTGTGGTCATGCGCGAAAGGCATTGCTAGTGAATTACTTTGGACTCCAGTTGCTCGGCCGTCTGCTCCCGAGCATCCTCGGCTACTCGCTGCTCGGCATGTGGGGCACCATCTGGTGAGCCGAGGCGGGGTATCAACCCTGGAGTTGATGCGGGCGTGTCGCGCGTCCGGGTATTCTCACCGCGTTCGCGACCGGCGTGAATGTGTTCGGTGAGAGAGGTTTTCAGGTGAAGTTTCCAGGAGCGAGGTTGCTGGCGCGTGTGGTGCTCGCCCTCGTAGCGGTGGCCGCGGTGGTGGTCACGGTGGTCGGCTGTTCCGCGGCCAAGGACGCGAGCAAGTCCGACACGGCCAAGGCCAAGGTCGGCGACTGCATCAACGTCATCACGGGATCGTCCACCGACGCCAAGACCGAGCCGATCGACTGCTCGTCGGAGAAGGCCGTGTACAAGGTCGCGCAGTCCAACGACAAGAAGGTCGAGTGCGCGACCGACTACACCTCCTACGAGGAGACCCTGGGCGGCGGCACCACCGCTTTCCTGTGCCTCGCGCCCAACTTCAAGCAGGACGCCTGCTACAACGAGAGCACGACCACCGGCTACAAGCACGTGGCCTGCACGTCCAGCGAGGCGACGTTCAAGGTGGTGAAGCGGATCGACGGCGAGGCCGACGAACTGCTGTGCGGCGCGGACGCCACCAGCTTCCGGCTCATCTCCGAGGCGCCGAAGATCACCTTCTGCCTGGCCAAGCCGCAGGCCTGATCCCTTCGATCATTCGATGAGGGCGACGGATGCGATCCGGTGCAACGTGAAGTGCCGGATCGCTCCCGTCACCGGGTCCAGCGCGTCCAGCTGGCCGTTGCCCACCTTGAGCGGTTCCACCACGCGCTGGGTCGCGACGCCCTGCGCGTCCACGTAGCCGATATTGACCGGCCGGCGCACCCGCGCCGCCAATTGCAGCAGCGCCAGCGTCGCGGCCGTATTTGTCCTGGTGCCGTCCGTGCGGACCGCTTGCGCCGAGCGGGCACTGGTGGCGCGTTCGGCCGCCCGCAGTTCGGTGACGAGCAGCTCGAGCTGTTCGGTGCTCGGCGGCGTCGGCCGCCACGGCTGCCGGGCATTGGGCCGGATGGAAATCCGCGCGCCCCGCTGCCGCAGATCCACGATGACGCCCGCCGAATCCTCGCCCGCCGGTGCGAAACCGGCCGCCCGCAGCTGCTCGAGCACCTCGCCGAGCGGCGCCTGCGCGATGGCGACCGTCGGCGCGATCGCGCGCAGCGCCAGTGTGCCCGCCACCGGTGCGGCCAGCACCTGGGCCAGCAGGGCCGGGTCGTCGCTGCGCAGGAACGACTGCGCCATACCGGCCCGCAGCTGTCCGTGCCGCCGTGCCACATCGTCGATCAGGTAGGTGAGCGCCTGCGGAATCGGCGTCCGCGAGTGCTTGGTGAACAGCGCGTGCAGCTCCGCCGCGGTCAGCCCGGCGTCGAGCGCCCGCCGAACCGAGGTCTCGCTGATCCGGTAAACCGTTGCCGCGCCAGCGGATTCGACATCGGCGACCAGCGCGACCCGATGCTGTAGCTCGGCGGTCAGCGGGCCGGGCGCGATCACCGTGAGATCGGCCTGGACCAGCACATGGTCGACCGGGGCGGGCAGCGCCGCCTCCATCTCCGCCTCGGCGTCGGCCGCGCTGCTCGCTTCGCCGTGCAGCAGCGCCCGCGCCGCGGAGCCGAGCGCGTCGCGCCCGACGAAGCCGAGCGCGGCCGCCTCGGCGAGCGTGTGCTCGACTGCCTCGAGCCGGAAGTGCCTGCGCCAGCGCGGTTGCCGCCACGCGAGCACCCGGCCGATGTCGGCGGGCGTGAGGGCACTGCCGGACGGATACTCGGAGAGCAGACCGAGGATGGCGTGGCGGTCGCGCGGCGCGTGCGGGTTCCGCAGCTCCAGCGCGAGCGCCGCGAGCGGTTTGTCGTTGGCGTCGCGCATGCCGATCATCCATGGCATCCGATCCAATTCGAGCCACGCGACGGCCAGCGCCGCCCAGCGCCGGGCGAGTGGAGCCTCCAGCCACGCCTCCACAGCGGGGGTCGGCGCCCAGAAATCGTCGGTCGAATCGAGCTCCGGCGGCGGGTCCGGCAAACCCTTTTCGATCAGTTTCGCGGCGGCCAGCAGTTCGACCAGCAAACCGGCGCGTGGCTCGTCGATCCCGGTCTGCTTGGCGACGCGGCGCAATTCGCGCACGCCGAGTCCGCCCGCGCGCAAGGCGGGCGCGGGCGCCTGCCCGAGCGCGTCGATGATCGCGGCGCAGTGCCGCAGCAGCTCGCCCACCTCACCCGCGGCCACCGCGTTCACCTCGGCGGAGGTGTGCTTCTTGGCTTTCGGCTTGGGCGGGGTCAACGCGTGCGGGTGCGTCACGGGTTCGTTGCGCAGCACCTGGCCGACCGTGACCGGCAATTCCACCGTCTCGTCATCGATGCGGTGCACCAGTCTGCGGGCGAGTAGCTGCTGGATCGGCCGGTCCGCCGGGGTGCCCGGTGCGGCATCCTTCGTGCGCCCCCGCGGGCCGGTGGTGGCCAGCTTGTCCAGCAGTGCCCTGGCGGCGGCGGGGAGCTCGGGCAGCGCCGCGCGCACCTCGGGTTCGGTGAGAGCGTCGGGGATCTCGGTGGTGCTGCCGATCGGCCACGGCAGCGCCTCGACGGCCGCGGTGACCAGATGCAGCTCGTCCTCGACGAGCCAGACCAGCGCCCGATCGGTCAATCGGGTGAGCGCCGCGTCGATCGCCGCGGCGCTCACGCGTTCGTTCAGCTGCACGTGCAACTCGGCGCGCCGCAGCGGCGCGCCGTTGCTCTCGGTACGCGTCACGCCGTGCACGGCAAGGGTTTCCAGGATCGCGAAATCGAGAGTGTCCAGGTCGTCGGTGGCGCGCAGCACCGAGGCCCGCTGCTCGGCGCGCGCGGCGAGCACCGCCATCGAGGACGGCAGCGGCACGGCCAGATCGGGCCGGAGTTCGAGCAGCGTCACCAATTGGGCATCACTACGTGCACCGAGCCATCCGGCAAGGGAGGTCGACGTCATCCGATCCAGCGTACGGCTTAGGCGAATCGTGCGCCGGTGCGGAGTCACTGCGCATCGGCACCTAGGCCAGGCCTGAAGTCGCGGAGAGGCGGGATAGCATAGGGCGGTGGTGAACAAATCGAAGAAACCGTATGTCGACAACGGTTGGCCCAAGGTCGCCGACGGTGACCATGCGGTCACCGAACTTTCGTCGACCCGTTCCGGTGGGCTCTCGCCGTACGGTGAGGACACCGAGTTTCCGGTCCCGGCGGATCAGCTGCCTTACATGCACCCGAACACGGTGATCAACCGCTGATCTCCGGACGGAAAGTCCGCAGATACGAAGAAGGGCCCCCATCCGAGGATGTGGGGCCCTTCTTCATGAGTGCCTCAGGAGGGAAGCAGTCCCTTGTTGGCCTCGTAGAAGTTCACGATGTTCGGGTCGAGCTTGGTGCCACTGGCTTTGGCGGCGTTGAAGAAGTCGAAGGCTTCCTTGGGCACCTGGATGCCCTGGCCCTGCACGACCGCGAGGGCGCGGTCGACCGCGTTGAAGACTTCCTGAGTGCTGTCCGGCGCGGCCTGAGCGGCCTGCGGCGCGGGCTCGGGGTTCCAGCGCGGGGTTTCGCTGGTGGTGGGCGCGGAGCGCGGCGTGGGCGCGCTGCTGAGGCCGAGGTTGGCCGAGCAGCTGGGCCAGGCACCCCAACCCTGCGAGGCGAGCACCTTCTCGGCGACCGCGATCTGCTGTTCCCGGGTGGCCTGGTTGGCGCTGGCCGCGTACTCGCCGCCGCCGTGGGCCTTCCAGGTGCTGGGCGAGAACTGAAGTCCGCCTTGGAAACCGTTGCCGTTGTTGATGCCCCAGTTACCGCCGGCCTCACACTGTGCGAGGCGATCCCAGTCGGAGTCGGGTGCCGCGCTGGCGTTGCCTGCGAGGGCCACACCTGCGGTGCCCATGATCGCGCCGGTCACGGCGACCTTGGCTACCGTGCGACCGGTCGAGCTTGGCTTGCGATGGCGTCCACTCATATCGGGTTCGTCTTCCTCTCGGCGCACCTGCGAGGTCATCGATCGGGCTGGACTGAGAGGTCGTCATGCCCGCCCTCGCCCCTACGTTTCCGTCGGGGGTCCGGTACCCGCGGGGCGAGGTTCGGTGCGGCGGGCCGGTGGTAGCCGGTCGTCCCGGCTGGATAAGACCGTACGTCGATCCCGGAGAAAAATCACCATTTGGTAACCGGCGTGTACGAGCGGGTCTCGGTGCGGTATCAGAGCGGGCGAAAGTCCTTCTCTGCAGCTAGAAGCAGTGCCGTCCGGCCAGTGTCGGGCCGTCACCGGTCCGTGACCTCCCCGTTATGTGACGAGGATCACAACCGGGATTCGGTAACGAAAGGCTCGGGTAACCGGTTCGTACCTCGGCGGTCGGCCGCGGTTGGGTCAGCGTGAGCGCCGGCCGGCGCGCAACGCGTAGACCACCGCGACCAGCAGGCCCAGCGGTACGAGCATCGCGCCGAAGTAGAGCCACAGCCCCGGCGTCGCATCGGAGAACACCGGGATCAGGAAGATCGCGAAGATCGCCAGCAATCCCAGCGCGAACAGGCTCAGCGCGACCTGTAGCAACCAGTCACCCGGCTTGCGTGGCGGGGGCGGAGCGGAAGGGTTCGTCACCGCACGACCGTAAAACTGATGTGCTTGCGTTATTCCCACCGGGGTAGACTCGTAGGCACTCGCGTCCCGCATCCCTGCAGGGCGCGTTCTTTTCGCAAAGAGAAAGAACCTGCTCGTGGCGCTGTGCCACAGCGGGTTCCGTGGACCAGTGTGCTCGGGCCGTCGGGGTCCGAGTTTTCGATGATGAACGGGTGAGCGCAGTGCCGACCGGCAGGGTGAAGTGGTACGACGTCGAAAAGGGCTTCGGCTTCCTTTCCCAGGACGAGGGGGAGGACGTCTACGTCCGGTCGTCCGCGCTGCCCGATGGCGTCGAAGGACTGAAGCCCGGGCAGCGCGTCGAGTTCGGCATGGCCGCAGGCCGTCGTGGCCCGCAGGCGCTGAGCCTGAAGCTGCTCGAGGCGCCGCCCTCGGTCCGGCAAGGCCAAGAGCGTGAACGCGCCCGCAAAGAGCCCGTCGCGCGCCGGCACACCCCGGACGAACTGCACGGCATGGTCGAGGACATGATCACCCTGCTCGAGGCGACGGTACAGCCGGACCTGCGCAAGGGCCGCTACCCCGATCGCAAGACCGCGCAACGCATCTCAGAGGTAGTCCGCGCCGTCGCGCGCGAACTCGACCACTGAAATATTGGCCGCGTGGCCGCGGCGTGGTTCGCGGCCCCTTGGTCGCGTATCTCAGCTGTCGAGACTCGCGCCTTCGGCGCATGCGCTTCGACAGCTGAGATACGCGACGGCCGCGAACGGTCGCTCGTAAGGCTCGCTCCGTTGTGGTTCCGTTCGGTGGTGAGTGGGCGGTCGCTCGCAATACTCGCTTCGTGGTGGTGCTGGCGGCGATCAGTGGTGCGGCGCTGCTGCCTTTGGTCGGTCGCTATGGGGCCGTGCTGATGGACCAGGCGGCGTGGGGGAGGTAGAACTCCTTGCCGGTGTCCTTGTCCTTGGCCAGGATCGGCAGTTGCAGTTCTAGGCCGACGAGGCGCAGGTCCGGTTCGGGGCGGGACTCGATGGTGACGGCCATGGCGCCCTGCGGGTAGTTGGTGTGGCTGATCACGCGATCGACCCGTTCTCCGTTGGGCAGTGCGTAGACGACCTGGGCCAGCCACGGTGCTTCGGCGATCTTCTTCGGCAGCGAGAGTTGCAGCGGGTAGTTCGGTGGCACCGCGAGCTGCACGGTCTCGCCGTAGCGGCAATCCGCCATCTGCACCGAGCAATACACGTACGGCTCGACGGTGACGGTCTTGCCGTGCGCGTAGGCGGTGATCACCGGGTCCTTCTCGTCCGCGTTGCGGACCAGCACGACGAGCACGCCGACGAAGGCGACGGTGACGACGAGCAGTCCGGCGACGAGCAAAGCCACGACGGTGCGCGTGTTGAGCCGCTTCACGCCGCTGCCTCGCCGCGGCGCGGGCCGGCCGTCGGCACAGCCGCCGGCTCGAAGGTTCGCTCGCTCACTGGCTGGGATCTCCTATCCCTCGTTGGATATGTGTCGTCTCGCCCCCGGCGGTCCCCGGCTTGCGGTACGCGTTCGAAGTCTGTGGCATCGGCCTGGTCGCGGGAACTTCCTGTTCCGCGTGTTGCGGACGATTTCCGCCGAGACCGGGCAGCAGCGAATGGCCACGGTAGCTGACGAAGGTCTGCACCAACCCGACCACGAGCACCGCGGTGATCACCGCGAAGCCCTTCCAGTAGTCCGTCGGCAGCAGCACGCCGGCCGCGCCGCCGACCACCCAGCTGAGCTGCAACACGGTTTCGGACCGGCCGAAGCCGGACGCGATCGACTCCGGCGGCAGATCGTCCTGGATCAGCGCGTCCAGCGACACCTTCGCCAGCGCACTCGTGCCCGCCGCGACCAGGGTGGCCAGCGCCGCGCCCAGCAGGTTGTTGGTGAACGTCGCGAACAGCGCGACGAGGGCGCAAGCCGCCGTGCAGCCGAGCACGATCAGCGACGGCCGGCCCAGCTTGATCCGGGCGCCGGTGGCATTGCCCGCGAAGTTGCCGATCGCGGCGGCGGCGCCGACCACGCCCAGCATCGCGGCCTGCTGCACCGGCCGGTGCTCGGTGGCCTTGGCGACGAAGGCGATGTAGAAGGTGAGGAACCCGGTCAGCACGCGGATGGCGCTGTTGCCCCACAGACCGGTCACCACCGAACGGCCCAGCGGCTGCCTGCGTTTGCGCGGCGGCACCGCGGATTCCTTGTCCGCCGAGAGCACTTCGGTGTGCGCGTCGGGGCCGTGATAGCTCAGCGTCGCGGGCACTTCGCCCTCGGTGACCTCCACCCAGGACGGGATGCGCAGGCTCAGATAGGTTCCGGCACAGGCGATCAGCGTGGCGAAGATCAACGCGCCGTTGGACCCGGCGGCCATCGCGGCAATGCCCGCGATCGCACCCGCACCGATCGTGCCGCCGACCAAACCGAACACGGTGAGCCGGGAGTTGGTGCGCACCAAGTCGATATCGGGCGGTAGCACGCGCGGCGTCACCGCGCTCTTGAGCACCGAGAACGATTTACTGCCGACCATCATGCACAGGGCGAGCGGATACAGTGCCCAGCTGTCGAATTCGAGCACCAGCACCACCGCGACGACGGCGCGCAACGCGAACGAGGTGGCCAGCGCCACCCGTCGACCGTGCTGCAGCCGGTCGAGCATCGGCCCGATCAGCGGCGCGATCACCGCGAACGGCGCGATCGTGATCAGCAGGTACAGCGCGACTTTCGTCTTGCTCTCGGCGGTCGCGCTGGCGAAGAACAGGGTGTTGGCGAGGGCGACCGCGACCGCCGCGTCGAGGGCGAAGTTGGCCATCGTCGCATAAGTGAGCGCGGTCAGGCCGGACTTGTCGGCGCCGTCGGCCTTCGCTGCGCGCTGGAAGGTGGCGATGCCCTTCTCGGTGAGTTCGCGGCCGCGCATCGCGGCGACCCGGGTGACCGTCAGCTTGCGCGGCACCCGTTGCGGACCGGGCTCGGTGGGTTCGGCACCGCCCTCGGCGGCCGCCGGTTGTTCGGGTAGCGGTTTCGTCGGTGGTGGCGGCGCGGCGAGTTCCGGCTCGGGTCCGTGCGGCGGTTGCGGGCGATTCGGGAAGACGCGGCGCGGTGTCCGGCCCGGCGGATCCTGCCGCCCCGGTAGCCCTGCCGCCGCGGCCGGATGCCGCCGGGTCTCGGCCTGCGACCCGCCGAGCCGATCGGGATCCAACGGCGGTAACGGACCACGGCGCGTCGGCGAGTTCGGCGGCGGATACCGGTCGAAACCGGGATGCCGTTCGATCGGCGGATACTCCCCACCGTCCCACCGATCACGGTCGGGACCGGAAGGTTCGCGGGGAGTAGTCACGTCTTCAATTCTGTCGTACTTCGCTGCTGGGCGTTCACTCGCGCTCGAAGGTGTCGGCGGAAGGTGACGTTTGTCGCGTCGCGGACGACGATGCATACCCGCAGGCTGCCCGATCCGGCGAAGCACAACCGAAATCGTGGTGAACTCGTCGCGTCGCCGGACTCAGGCGGGCACGAAGCGGACCTCGAACATGCTCGGCCACTTCTTGCCCGCGAGCAGGAATCGGTCGGTGCCGGGCAGCTGGGCGATCCCGTTCAGCGCGTCGCTGCCGGTGAGCACTCGGGCGGCGGCCGGATACAGCGCGCTCGCATCGATGCGCGCGAGCACCTCGCCGGAGTCGGGATCGATGCGCAGGATGGTGTCGGTCGGCCAATTGTTGGCGTAGACCGAACCGTCCTCGGCGCAATCGAGCTCGTTGAGCCGGGCGCTCTGGTGGCTGGTCAGCCGGATCGAGCCGGTCGGCGCGAAGGTGACCGGATCACGGAAGGTCAGCGTGTCGGTGCCGTCGCTCATCACGAGCCGGCCGTTCCTGGTGCACAGCCCCCAGCCCTCGCCTTCGTACGGCACTCGGGCACGCTCGGCCAAGGTGACCGGATCCCTCGCGAAAGCCGTGTGCTCCTGCCAGGTCAGCTGCCACAGCGTGTCCCCGGCGACGGTGAGGCCCTCGCCGAAGAAGGGCGCGGGGAGGTCGGTCCTGGCCAGTTGCTCGCCGGTGCGCACGTCCGTCGCGCGCACGCTCGACGCGCCCGAGAGTCCGGTGCCTTCGTAGAGCACGTTGCCGTCGATCTCGAGGCCCTGGGTGAAGGCGGTCGGGTCATGCGGTCTGACGGCGACGACCTCGATCTTCAGCTCGGGTGCGGCCTCCTGCGCGGCGCCACAGCCACTGAAGATGACCAGACCGACCAGCAGAGCGACAGCCAACGAACGCCGATTGCGTTTCATACGGCAAAATGTAGGCGGTGAGCGCAGTTTCTGTTTCTGAGTCCGGCGTCCGGCCGATTCTGGCCGACGCCGTCGATCTGGCCCGCCGTGCGCTCCTGGAGTTGGAACCAGCCGGCGTCGGGGCGCATCTCGGCGTGGCTGCCGAGGACGAGAGCGCGGCGACCCATCGCTTCGAAGCCACCCTGCCCGGCTATCGCGGCTGGCAGTGGGCGGTCGTGGTGGCCGCACCGCCGGCGGCCGAGTACGCGACGGTCAGCGAGTCGGCACTGCTGCCCGGCCCGGACGCGCTGGTCGCGCCCGACTTCGTGCCGTGGGATCAGCGGATCCGGCCCGGCGACCTGGCCCCGGGCGACCTGCTGGCCCCGCCGCCGAACGACCCCCGCCTGGTGCCCGGTTACGTCGCCAACGGTGACCCGGTCGTCGACGAGGTCGCCCTCGAGATCGGCCTCGGCCGCACCCAGGTGATGAGCCTCGAAGGCCGCGCGGACGCCGCCGAACGCTGGCACGCCGAATACGGCCCCGACACCGAGATGGCCAAAGCCGCCCCCTCGACCTGCGGCCTGTGCGGTTTCTACCTCCCGCTCGCCGGTTCCCTGCGCGCCGCCTTCGGCGTCTGCGGCAACGCGATGGGTGCCGACGGCCGGGTCGTGCACGCCGCCTACGGTTGCGGCGCCCACTCCGACACCGTCGCTCCCACCGGCGGCGGCTCCCCCCTCTACGAGGCCTACGACGACGCCGCAGTCGAACTGATCCCGACCGCGGACCTGCGCGTGCAAACGCCGGTGGACGAAGCACCAACCGACGCCGCACCCGCGAAATCGGCGGAAAGTGCTGCCGGGACGGACGACTCGTCCGCGACGGCCGGAGTCGCCGCCGACGCGCACGAATCGGCTGACCCAACTGCCGGGCCGACCGTCGAGGTCGCTGCGGTGCCGCCGCGCGCAGCCGCCGAATCCGCGGCTCCGACGACGGCTCCTGGCGAACCGTCGGACGTCGATACTGCGGCCGGCGAAAGCGGCACGGCCTCGGCTGACGCGACCGCAGCGGCGGCTGGCGGCGAGGGCGATTCGGCTGGGGAAGCGACGATCTCCGACGTCGCGCCGGGAACCCCGGACACCGAGCCCGGTGCCGCGCCAGTCGCGAACGGCGAACCGACCGTCGAGGTGCCCGTGGCCTCGCCGCGCGGCGATGTGGAAACCGCTGGTGCGGACGTTGTTTCGGTTGGTGGATCGGAATCGCCTGCCACGCAGCAGGCCGAGGTCGAGGCGCCGCCGGCTGCCCATGAGCCGACCACATCGGGTGTCGAGGGCGCCGCGCCGTCTGACACCGTTGCCGCGCAGCCCACGGCGGATGTCGTGGCAGCAGTCGCCGCGGACGACACCGCCGCAGCGGTGGCGTCCGAGTCGGCGCGTGCGTACGCCGAATCCTCCGGTGCGGAGATCGTTTCGGCCGGTGCGGCCGACTCGGCTCGCGAGGTGTCACCGGAGGCCACGGATCCGCTCGCGCCCGTGGGCGAGACGCAGCCATTGGCCGACGCTTCCGCCGCGGCGGATGGCGCGGCTGCCGAGAGTGGTGCCGCCGCTTCGGGCGCGCAGCAGGTTGGCGATGAAGGTCGTTGCGCCGGCGCTGGTTTCGAGGCGCACGGGTCGGATGCTGAGCAGCGGGGTGACGCGGCCGAGGGTGGGGCGGACGAGTCATCGCGACAGGGGTGAGCGGGGCGGCCGATCCGTTCGGTACTGCCGCGTTGCGGGCGGGGGTGCTTGCCGCATGGCGTGATTCGCCGACCCGGCTGCGCGAGGACGCGGCGACCGAAGCGGATCTGGTGCGCGCCGGTTATCGCGACCGGCTGCTGACCGAGTTGGCGCAGAACGCCGCGGACGCCGCGGCCAAGGCGGGCGTGCCCGGCCGGTTGCGGGTGTGGCTCGACGGTTCTGCGCTGCACGTCGCGAATACCGGTGCGCCGCTGGATGTTTCGGGTGTGCACGCGCTCACCGCGCTGCGTGCGTCCGGGAAGTCCGATGCGGCGGCTGTCGGACGCTTCGGCGTGGGCTTCACGGCGGTGCTCGCGGTGAGCGACGAGATCGAACTGCGCTCCACCACGGGCTCGCTCCTGTTCTCCCGCGCGCACACCCGCGACGCATTGCGGTCCGACGAACTCGCCGGTACCGCAGACCAACTGGCGCAGGGCGAACCCGGCGCGGAAGCGCTGGCCCCGCCCGCCTTGCGGCTGGCTTGGCCGAGCGAGGCGCAACCGGCCGACGGTTTCGACACCGAGGTGGTGCTCGCGCTGCGCCCAGAGATCGACGCCGCCGCACTGCTCACGGCGATGCATGCCGAAGCGGTCGATCTACTGCTGGAATTGCCTGCGCTGCAGAGCATTGCCGTCGAAGCCGCGGAATTCGTCAGCCGCACTGCCGATCTCGGTGACGGACTGCACGAGGTCCGCGTCGACGGCCCGGCTGACGAAAGCCGGATCTGGTGGTCCTACCGCACGCCGCGCGCCCGCTGGCTGCTGCCGATCCGCAACGGCAGGCCGGTCGCCGTCGCCCCTGATGTGCTGCGCGCCCCGACCCGCTCCGACGAGGAGCTGTCGTTGCCCGCGCTGCTGATCGCGGACATCCCGATGCAGCCGGATCGCCGTCGTCTGCTGCCCGGCGCCCGCCTCGCCGAATTGGCCTCCGGTTATGCCGATTTCGCCCGCGCACTGCCTCCTCGCGACCGACTGGTGCTCGTCCCCAGTCCCGCCTTCGCCCGCAGCGAAGCCGACGCCCTCCTCCGTGAAGCGGTGATCGGCGAACTCCGAACCAGCCCCTGGCTCCCCGTGCTCCCCACGCGCACTGAGGACGCCGCCGTCTCGTTCGACCCCTTACCGCAGGACACCTCGGGCCCCGCCGCCGCGGAACACCCGGACACTGAAACTCCGGACGAATCAGCGTTTTTCGACCTGCCCAGGGCGGCCACCTCGGATGTCGCGGTACCTACGCGGGCGAGTGTGTTCACCGGGCTCACCGGGGAATTGGCGGCGCTGCTCGGGGAGGTGATCGGCCCCTTGGTGATTCCCGAGTTGTCGGGGCAGGGGCAGGCCGAGGCGCTGGGTGTGCTCGACGTGCATCGGGTCGGTTTGGCTCGACTGGCGGAATTGTCCAGCGGGCTGGAGCGGGCGCCGCAGTGGTGGTACGCGCTGTACGAGGCGCTGGAGCAGTTCGTGGCCGACCCGCTGGCCGCCGAGGAACTGGGCGCACTCGCCGTGCCGCTGGCCGACGGACGCCTGGTCACCGGACCGCGCACGACGGTGCTCGATGATCAGCTCGAGGTCGCTATCCCGGTGCACTGGGCCAGGTTGGTGCATCCGGAAGCCGCGCATCCGCTGCTGGCCCGGCTGGGTGCCCGTTCGGCCACCGTCGAGGATCTGCTGCGCGAGCCGGACCTGCGCGCCGAACTCGAGGAGCACCCGGACGATCCGGATACGGTCGACGCTGTGCTGCGCCTGGCCGCACAGGCCGACGCCGCGGCGTTGCCGACCTGGCTGGGCTTGCTCGAATTGCCCGATGCGGACGGTGTGCTGCACCCCGCGGACGAATTGCTGCTGCCCGACGCACCGCTGCACGAACTGCTGGTGGCGGATTCGCCGTTCCATACGATCGATCCAGCCATGGTGGAACACTATGGCGCGCAAGCCCTTCGGGCCGTGCGGGTCGGCTGGGATTTCAGCTTGGTCGTCGAGTCCGACCCGACCGGGCCCGATCACGACCTGGACGACGAGGACAGCTGGTGGTCGACGCTGGCGCAGGAGCCGCGGGAGCTGGCCGCGGTCCGTGACCTCGACCTGATCGACGACGACGCCTGGCCGGAAGCGTTGTGGCAGCTGGCGTCCGCGCCGCGCACCCGGCGACTGCTCACCGATCACGACGGCTACACCGCGTGGTGGTTGCGTACCCACGCCCGGATCTCGGGCACCCCGCTCGGTCTGCTCCGGCACCCCGAGGACACCGAATTCGACGGCCTGCTGCCGACGTTCGCCGTCCCCGGCCTCGCGGACGACGCCGCCGCGATCCGCTCCTTGCTCGCCGATCCGGCGGTGATCACCCTCGAATTGGCCGCCGCCCTGCTCGACGCGCTCGCCGATCCGGCGAATACGCCCACGCCCGAGGTCATTTCGCGGACGCACGCGCGATTGGCCGCCGCGGTGGCGGCGGATCGGCTCGAGCTCACCGACCTCGAACTGCCCGACCGGGTGCGCGCCCTGTCCGGCGCCGTCATCGATCCGGCCGACGCACTGGTACTCGATCAGCCGTGGTTCGGCCTCGCGCTGCCACCGGACCGCTTGGTGGTCGGGGTCGCCGAGACCGCGCCCGCGCTGGCCGCGCTGCTCGATCTGCCGTTGGTCTCTGCGTCGGTCACCGCCGAGGTGGTGAGTGCCGGCCGGCGCACCTCGTGGTCTGCGGAGCCGCTCGGAGTTGTGCTGCGCCAACTTCTTTCGCTGCCGCCGCAGGACGGGGAGCTGGTGCTGCACGACGAGCTGACCGTGCGGCTGCACGGCGCGGTCGAGCGCACGACAACGGTCCCGTGGTGGCGCGAGGGCACGACGGTGCACGCCAGCGCGCCGCGGTAGTGCACCCATGATCCGAGTTCCCGCACCCGACTCCGCGCGGTGTGCGGGAACTCAGATTGCGCGAGAACTGCTGTGTCGCAAGAAGTTCAGGACGCGTACTCCGCGATCATCTGGCTGAGCAGATCCAGTTGGGCGCGGACGGCCTCGCTGTCGTTGTCCACCAGCCAGCGCAGCACCACTCCGTCGATCACGTTGAGGGTGAACCGGCTCAATGAGGGCAGCGGTACCGACCAGGTGTTGGCGGTCGCGTCGCGCGCGTGCTCGAGGATGTCGGCGACGGTGGAGTCGTTGAAGTTGTACTGCTCGCGCGCGATCGCGAGTTTGGCGGGAGTTTGCTCGCCTTCGCGCAGTGCGTAAGTTGTTGTTTCGTAAGTGAGTAGCTGACGTTCCGGGGTTGCCTCAATGTTGAGCCACATGAGTTCCAGTCCCGCGCGGATCAATTTTTGAAGCGCTTCTTTTCCACTTCCGACGTCTTGCCACACTGTTTCATTGGCGTCGACGGAATCTCGTAATTCCATCGACAACGCCTTGACCAGCTCGGTCATCAGCGCGTCCTTGTTTTCGAAACAGTAATGGACCACACCAAGCGAGACGCCCGCCGCCTGGGCGACATCGCGCGTGGTCACGCCCGCAACGCCCTTTTTTTCGGCAAGACCGATCGCGGCCTCGATAAGGTGGGCCCGTCTTTCTTCGACGCTCAATCGGGAGGACACCTCAGGGAGTTAAGCGCTCTAGGCGCGTGCAGTCAATTCGCTGGTCGAAAAATCTGGACTGGACGAGTGACCAGTTGTGTGGTTCGCTGCCATCAGGATCGAAGGAGACGTGTATGCCGCTGTCGCGCAGAACCGTTCTGGCCCGAACCGTAGTCGGTTCGGCGACGCTGGCCGCCGCGGCCACCGTGCCTGTCCTGGCCGAGCGCTCGGGCGCGCGGGCCGCCGCGGCGCCGGATTCCGGCGGCTACGAGATCGGTGTCGGCGTCTCCGACATCACCGGTCCGGCGGCGGAATGCGGAATGATGGGCTATTCCCAGTTCGAGCAGCAGACCGCCGGCATCCACCTGCGTCCGCGCGCCAGAGCGTTCATCATCGGTGCGGGCGGCCGGCGAATCGTGTTCGTGGTGGCCGAGAACGGCATGATTTTCCAGTCCGTGCACCGCGGCGTGCTGGCCGAACTCGCGCGCCGCTTCGGCGATCAATACACCGAACAGAACGTGTTGCTCACCTCGACGCATTCGCACGCGACCTGTGGCGGCTCCAGCAACGATTACGCATACAACCTGTCCATCATGGGTTTTCAGCAGCAGGTGTACGACGCGGAGGTGAACGGCATCGTCGAGGCGGTCGCGGCCGCGCACGCCGATCTCGGGCCAGGCGCGCTGGCGTTGGGGCGCGGTGAACTGCACGACGCGAGCATCAACCGGTCGAGGGTGGCCTGGGAACTCAATCCGAGTGCCGACAAACAACATTTTCCCGCGGCGATCGACCCGGCGGTCACGGTGCTGTCGCTCGTCAAGGGTGGTCGACAGGTCGGCGCGATCACCTGGTTCGCCACCCACAACACCTCGATGACCAACCAGAATCGGCTGATCAGCGCCGACAACAAGGGTTACGCGGCGTTCTCCTACGAGCACCTCGAACACGGCGTCCGCTATCTCGACGGCGACCCCGGCTTCGTCGCGGCCTTCGCGCAGACCAACGCGGGCGATATGTCGCCGAATCTCAACCTGCGTCCCGGCTCCGGGCCCACCGAGGACGAGTTCGAGAACACCCGGATCATCGGCGAGCGGCAGTACCGGGCGTCGAAAGACGCGCTGGCCCAGGCCCGCTCGACCAGCGGACCGGTCGACGCGCTGCTCTGCTACATCGACCTGGCCGATATCGCCGTCGACGGTCGTTTCACTCCGGACGGGCAGCCCAGGCACACCGCGCCGGCCGCCGCGGGCGTCTCGCTCATCGCGGGCAGCATCGAGGACGGTCCGGGACTGCCGGGTGTGCCCATCCCGGAAGGCGTGCGCAATCCGTTCCTGCAGGCGTTGGGCGACCCGAACACGCCCGCGCCCGCGTGGCTCGCGGATGCCCAGGCGCCCAAGGCGATCGCCGCGCCGCTCGGCCTGCTGCCGCCGGTGGCCTGGGTGCCGAACGTGCTGCCGATCCAGCTGGTCCGGATCGGTGAGCTCTATTTGGCCGCCGCCGGTGGGGAATTCACCATCACCGCCGGGCTGCGGGTGCGCCGGGCGGTCGCGGACGCGCTCGGCGTCGCGCTCGAACAGGTCCTCATGCAGGGCTACGCGAACGCTTACCACGAATACGTCACCACCCCTGAGGAATACGACGCGCAGCAGTACGAGGGCGCCTCGACGCTGTTCGGCCGCTACACCCTCGGTGCGTATCAGCAGGAATTCACCCGGCTGGCAACGGCGTTCGCGGCCCGGCAGCAGGTGCCGCGCGGGCCGGCCCCGCGCGACGTGTCCCACCTGCAACCCAACTTCCAGCCGGGTGCCGGGCCGGACACCACCCCGCCGGGCCGGACCTTCGGCGACGTATTGACCCAGCCCGCACCGGCTTACGCCGCGGGCGCTCAGGTCGTCGCCGAATTCGTCTCGGCCCACCCGAAACACAACCCGCGCCGCAACGGCACCTTCCTGGAGGTGCAGCGGCAGAATTCCGCGGGCGAGTGGATCCGGGTGGCCAACGAGGGCGAGTGGGCGGTGAAATTCCACTGGAGCAAGCGCGGTGCCGCGGCCTCTGTCGCGCGGTTCACCTGGGATATCCCGGGCGATGCCACACCGGGCCACTACCGCCTGCAGCACTACGCCGACAGCCTGAGCCCCGACGGTGCGCTGCACCCGTTCACGGGCACCAGCAACGACTTCGAGGTGCGCTGACGCTCAGAGCCCGGTCTGCGCGCCCTTGTCGCCACGCCGCGCACCACGCCGCTGGATCAGGAAGATGCCGAGCGCGAGCCCGCCGACCACCAGCCCCATCAGGCAGACCGGCAGCACCGACGCCCACCTATCGCCACCAGCCCACACCACCACGGTGGCGATCAGCCAGAGCACGCAGCCGACCGCGAGCACGGGCCGCGGATCGGTCAGCCGCGGCGGGATCTGCGGCACGTTCTGAGTCACGTCACCCAGCATAACGGCGGCGTGCCGGGCGGCCCGCGCACCACCGATGTGGCTGCGGCTGTGCGCGTACCGGCGAGAACGCCGGTCCGTCGGCCACCGGTCCCGTATCGTTCACCTCTGTGACAACGCCATCCGATGTTCGAACCCTCGCCGGTGAACTCTCGCTGGCGGTGGTCCGGCTGACGCGTCATCTGCGTGGTCGACGTGCCGACGCGCAGATTTCGCTGACCCAGCTGTCCGCCCTCGCGACCCTTTCTCGGGACGGTGCGATGACCCCGGGTGCGCTTGCCGCGAAGGAGCGCGTCCAGCCGCCGTCGATGACCAGAGTCATCGCCTCGCTCACCGATCTCGGTCTGGTCGAGCGCAAACCGCACCCCACCGATGGCCGCCAGATCATCGTGTCGCTGTCCGAGGCGGGCCGCGCGTTGATCGCCGACGAGACCAACGCCAGGGAAGCCTGGATGACCGAGCAGCTTTCGGGCCTGACCGAGGATCAGATCGTGGTGCTGACCCGCGCGGTCGGCATCATGAAGCAGATCGTCGACGAGTCCGAATAACTCAGCGCGCGCCGAACGGCTGGTCGCTGTCGACGATGTCGCGCCCGAGCGGGAACAGCGACAGCGGAATCAGCTTGAGGTTGGCCCAGCCGAACGGGATTCCGATGATCGAGATGAACAGCGGGATGCTGGTCAGCAGGTGGCCGAGCGCGAGCCACCAGCCCGCGACGATGAACCAGATGACATTGCCGACCAGCGAACCCGCGCCCGAGCCCGGCTTCTCCACCGTGGTGCGGCCGAACGGCCACAGCGCGTAGGCGGCGATCCGGAACGACGCGATGCCCCACGGGATCGTGATGATCAGGATGCAGCAGATGACGCCGGCGAGGATGTAACCCAATGCCATCCAGAAACCGACGAACACCAACCAGAGGATGTTGAGGACGAGCTGAATCGGCTTCACATCCACCAGCATGCCAGCACTCGGCCCGGAGCACACGTGGCCGTGTGCTCCGGCCGGGTTCAGAAGAACCAGCCGAGCACCGCGTCGCGGTCGGTGCCGAAGGCTTCCTGCAGGGCCGCCAGGTCGGCGGGGTCCTTGGCCTGGAGCCGGTTGGCGGCGGCGAAGACTCGGGCCGGATAGGCGCCGAGATACATGCTCGCGAGCACGTCGATGCCGAGTTCGAGCTGCGGGGCGCGGGTGGTGGGCGCGCACTCGGCGACGCCGTTGCGGACGCGCAGAACGAACGTGCCGCCCGCGTCGCGGAACGGATCCTGCACCGCCAGCACGAGTTCCAGGTCGCGCTGGTACGTGCGCGCGGTCAAGGCCGCGGGAATGTCCATGAGCCGCAACCACAGTCCGTCCTCGCGGGCCGTGGTGCGCACCAGCCGCGGATCGGTCAGCAGGTAGGGCAGCGGATCATTGTCGCCCAGTACGGCTTTCACCCGCTGCGCCAGATCCAGTCCGAGCAGCGCCCGCCACAGCGCGGCATGCGCCTCGCCGGTGACCGCCCGCAGCTCCAGCACGTCGACGGTCCGCTCGGACTCGGTGAAATGATTCCGGTACAGCGCATAGCCATCCGGATGGGTGAACGCGAAAAGCTCTGAGCCACCGTCGCGGACCGCCTCCGGATCGGCGAACAGCATGGCCCACGAGGCCGCCGGACGCACCTGCACACCGGGGGTGAACCTGCGCCACCGGTCGTAGACGGCCTCGACGTGCTCGGTGACCGCGGCGGCTTCGGCGAGCAGCACGCCACCCGGATCCGGTGTGGTGGGCCGGAATTCGGCGAAGCGCCGATCGATGGAGACCGCGTTCTCCCGCACCGCCGGTCCGTAACCGAACCGCCCGTAGATGCTGCCCTCGCTGGCCGTGAACAATGTCAGCGCCAGCCCCGCGGCTTCGGTGCGCCGATGCTGCTCGGTGTACATCGCCCGCAGGATTCCGCGCCGCCGATGCGTCGGCGCCACACCGACCGCGGCGATCCCGCAGCCGTCCACCGCTCGCTCGCCCGGCACGGTCACCGTCATCCGCCGGGATTTCACATGCCCGACCACCACGCCGTCGTCGACCGCGACGATCGCGTCGGCCGGCGGGAACAGCTGCCGGCTGTGTTCGCGGAAGCCCGCGGGCCCATAGGCGCCGAACGAGGTCGCCACCAGCGTCCTGATCGAACTCAGATCGTCCTCGGTGGCAGAGCGGATAGTGATGCCGTCAGTCAACGTCATCGTTGCACCCTCCCACGCCCCGAGCGCGCCCCGCACTCGATTTTCGCCGGGGTCGCGCGCAGTGGCCCGGCCACCACGTTCGCGCGGCCACCACGTTCGCACGGCCACCACGTTCGCGCGGCGTCGCGCGCGGCGGACGGCCCCGCTGCCGCCACACCGGGTGGCGGGGATCGGACACCGGTCGCGCCACGCGGTAACCCGGACGGGCAGGATGTAGCCGTGGCCGAAGTGATCGATATCGATGACCCCGCCGACCCGCGGGTGGATGACTTCCGCGACCTCAACTCCGCCGACCGCCGGCCGGATCTACCCGGGCGGCGTGGACTCGTGATCGCCGAAGGGGTGGTGGTGGTCCAGCGGATGCTGGCTTCGCGGTTCGCCCCGACGGCGTTGTTCGGGGTGGACAAGCGCCGCGTGGAGCTCGCCGGGGATCTGGTCGATGTCGCGGTGCCGTACTACCGGACCACGGCCGAGGTGATGGCGGAGGTGGTCGGGTTCCACCTCAACCGCGGCGTGCTGGCGGTCGCGCACCGGCCGGCGCCGCTGAGTCTGGACGAGGTCACCGCGCACGCGCGCACGGTGGCGGTGCTGGAGGGCGTCAACGACCACGAGAACCTGGGCGCGATGTTCCGCAATGCCGCCGGACTCGGCGCCGAGGCGATCCTGTTCGGCGATCGATGTGCCGACCCGCTGTACCGGCGCGCGGTGCGGGTTTCCATGGGGCACGTGCTGCGGGTGCCGTTCGCTTCGGTGCCGGATTGGCCGGTTGGTCTGGATATACTGCGGCGCAAAGGATTCCAGATCATCGCACTCACCCCCGACGCGAACGCGATGACGCTGGCCACCGCGATGACAGGGGAGCGTGTGGCACTGTTGCTCGGCGCCGAGGGACCGGGGCTGACCGAGGAAGCGATGCGGGCCACCGATGTGCGCGCGCGAATCCCCATGTCGCCGGGCACCGATTCGCTCAATGTCGCGACCGCCGCGGCCATGGCCTTCTACGAGCGGGTACGCACATGACCTATCCGCCCACCCAGAGCCCGGCGCCGTGGGGCGCCGGGCTGACCGTCACGATCATGGTCGCGCTGCTGAGCGCGATCGCGGTGTATTCGTTCGGGCGGGCGCTCGCCGAGGTGCATCCCTTGCTCGCGGTCGCGGTGAACGTGGTCGCGGCCGGCGGCGCCGCGCCGACCGCTTGGCGGTTGCGCGAGGCGCCGGTGACCAGATGGGTGGTGCTCGGCGGTGTCGCCGGGGTGGGGCTCGGCTGGCTGGTGCTGCTGCTCGGTGGCCTGGCGAGCTGATCAGGACACGCGGTCGGAGCCGCGCAGCCAGCCGAACAGGCCGCGCCGGGGGCGGATGTCCTCCGGTTCTTCCTCGGGCGGTACCAGCGTGGCCGGGTCGGGCGCCTGTCCTTTCGGATAGAGCGTGAATCCGCAGACCGCCACGTCACCGGGCACCAGCGCGCCTGCCGGAGCCGGTGCGCGGTAGTGGAAGCCGAGCCATTCGTTGTTCGCGGCGTCGGCGAAGTCGGGCGGATCGAAGGGCAGGGTCTGCGGGTCGGGGAGTTCGCCGGCCTGCCAGCGCACCGGGTGCTCACCGGCCCAGTACGGCCGTTCCCAGACCAGGGGGAGTCCCTCGTCCTCCAAAATGTTGACCCGGCTGGAGCTGAACGCCCGGCGGAATTCGCCACGCTCCCAATGCGCGAACGCGCCCCACCCGTGCGCGGTGTCGAACGACACCAGGTAGGTGTGCTCCGAGGCGAGCGGCCGCACCAGCAGTTCCGGCAGCTCGGTCGGGTGGATGCGGGCGGCCTGCGCCGAACACACCACGGTGACGCCGGGGTAGCAGCCGATGTAGACCTCGTCGAGGTCCGGGCCCGCGCACCCGGCCAGCGTGCCGACCATGATCGGCAGGACGTCGCGATCACTGTGCAACTGTTTGGCAAGCGCCAGTGCGGCATCGGGATCCGGGTCGTGATTGGCGCGCAGTACCGTCAACGGGTCGGATGCGTCGACGTACCAGAGCGACGAAGCTTTCGATAGCATTTCCGGCACCTCCCGATGGTTGCACGAATCAGCTCCGCGAACTTCGAGCAACGCACTGGGGTGTCGAACAATTCACCGCGTCGGTGTCTCGTCCGATGCCTGGCACGCCGTCGATCACACACTAAAAATCTACCTGCCGTGCGCGGTTCCGGACCGTCCTTCGGTCCCGGAACACGCCCGCGCGCCGCGAAATATGTTGCTACGCGGGGCTCAGCAAACCAGCCTCGGCCTCAGCAAACCGATTTCGACCGGACGCGCGAGCTACGCACTGAACTCGAGTGCGGCGGAGCGCTCGCCGCGCGCAGCCCGTCGTCGCGCGCGCGTGGCAGCCGAGCGACACGCGGACGGAGTGCGAAACCACGCGGGCGGAGTGCGAAACCACGCGGGCGGAGTGCGAAACATCGCGCGGCAGCTCCTGAACGAAACGCGCCAGCCGTTCTCGGCGGGTCCGGAATACGAGAGCGACGGGCGTGCGCGTCAGTGACCTGAGCTGCGCACGCCGAGCAGCACGTCCTCCCAGGACGGCATGGGCGCCTTGCCGCGCTTGGTGCGGGCGGTCTTGGCCGGGGCCTTGGCGGGCTTGGCCGGTGCTTCCTCGGCCGCCGGTGCCTTCGCCGCCGGCGCCTTGGGCGCGGCGGGTGCGGGCGGGGCGGTATCCGCGGTGCTGTCGGCGGTTGATGCGGCGGGGCTCGGTGCAGGCGCGCTAGGCGCGGGGCTCGCGGCGGCGGGCGTGGTGGGGGTCGCCGCCGCAGGAGCGGCGGTCGCGCCCGCTGTGATGGCGGGCGTGCTGCTGCCACCGGCCGCGACCGCACGCTGCTCGAAGTATTCGTCCAGCGTGGGCCGGCCCTGCTGGCGGGCGGCAGGGCGGGTGGGCGGTGCCGCCGGGGCGGGACGCGGTTCGGCCACCGGCTCGGGCTGCGGTTCGGGGGTCTCGGCCGCCGCGGGCAGGATGGTCGCGAGACCGCGTAGCGCGCGGCCGAAGTCGGGATCGATCAGGTCCGAGGCCGGGTCGTCGAGCGGAGAGACCGAGCCGCCGTGCGCGTCCGGCTGGTAGCGCCAGTGCGCGGCGATTTCGGAACGCCCGTTCTGCCACTGCAATTGGGCGACCCAGAAGCCCTTCTCGTCCTTCCAGGCGTCCCATTCGGCGCCTTCGATGTTGTGCCCGCGCTCGGTGAAGGCCGCGGTGACGACGTCGATGAGGGTTTCCACGGCGGGCCCGTCGGGGCGGACCGGGTGCGCCTTCTGGGCGAGTTCGGCGGCACGGGCGCGCTCCAGCAGCACCGGGTAGGCGAACCGCTCGACGCGGCTGGCCGGCATGCCGGACTCGGCGGTGACCTGTTCGACGGAGGCGCCGGCGCGGATTCGAGCCTGGATATCGCGAGGACGCATAGTTGCTTCCATTTCGATCTCTATCTGGCCGAATCGGGCAAGGTCTCCGCGTGCTGCGGCTCGTAGCTTGTCGTCGGCGGGCAGCCGGTACTTCGCGCCGGACTCGGTGTCGATACACACGATGTGCGTGGAGTCGGGCGTCACCCCGATCACTCGAAGTTCACGCACCGTTACCTCCTTACCGCGTCGACTCGCGACACCGCCCACTTTCCGAAACAGTAGTGCACTTCTGAGATCCGTGGGGCAGGACACGCGGGGCGGAAATCTCCGCGGAGACCTCCGCACCCCGCTAATCTGCTCTGTTCGAGTTGAAGCTTCGCGCGCCACGGCGTGTCATGTGTGGCGTGTCACGTGCGCGGAGCGCGTCGAATCCGGTGTGTCAGCCCAGATTCTGCACGACCCAGTCGATGCTACGGGTGAGCTGGCTGATGTCCTCGGGGTCGATCGCCGGGAACATGCCGACGCGCAGCTGGTTGCGGCCCAGCTTGCGGTAGGGCTCGGTGTCGACGATTCCGTTGGCCCGCAGCACCTTCGCCACCGCGGCCGCATCGACCGAATCAGCGAAGTCGATGGTGCCGACGACCTGCGAACGGTGCGCCGGGTCGGTGACGTACGGCGTGGCGAATTCGCTCGACTCGGCCCAGTTGTACAGCCGCGACGAGGAATCCAGCGTCCGCTTGACCGCCCAGTCCAGGCCGCCGTTGCCGTTGATCCATTCGATCTGGTCGGCGAACAGCAGCAGCGTGGCCAGCGCCGGGGTGTTGTAGGTCTGGTCCTTGGTGCTGTTGTCGATCGCGACGGGCAGCGAGAGGAACTCCGGTGTCCAGCGACCCGAAGTCTTGATCTCCTCGACCCGGGCCAGCGCCGCGGGGCTCATCAGCGCGACCCAGAGGCCACCGTCGGCGGCGAAGCACTTCTGCGGTGCGAAGTAGTAGACGTCGGCGTCGGCGATGTCGACCGGCAGGCCGCCCGCGCCCGAGGTCGCGTCGATGGCGATCAGCGCGTGCTCCGAACCGGCCGGACGCTGCACCGGAATGGCGACACCGGTGGAGGTTTCGTTGTGTGCCCAGCCGATCAGGTCGGCCGACGGGTCCGACACCGGTTCGGGGGCGCTGCCCGGCTCGGACGAGACCACGATGGGATCGCCGATGAACGGGTTGCCCTTGGCGACCGAGGCGAACTTCGAGCTGAACTCACCGTTGGTGAGATGCAGCGAGCGCTCCCGGATCAGGCCGAACGCGGCCGCGTCCCAGAAGGCCGTGGTGCCGCCGTTGCCGAGCACCACCTCGTAGCCGTCGGGCAGCGTGAACAGTTCGCGCAGCCCGGAACGGACCCGCGCGACCACATCTTTCACCGGCTTCTGCCGGTGGCTCGTTCCGAACACCGAGGCGCCGACACTCACCAGAGACTGCAACTGCTCCGGTCGCACCTTGGAGGGGCCGCAACCGAACCGTCCGTCGGCGGGCTTGAGGTCGTCGGGAATCGTCGGGAACGCAGTGGTCATGCCGAACAGGGTAAAGCGTGTCGGACCAGCTCTGTCAGTGTGGGTGGGCTGCTGTGCTCGAAGCCACGGACCGGGCCCGGCCCGGCCGGGCCCGCGCGGCTGCCGGATTTCCCCGCGGCGTGCTCGAGTTGCGGTGGTATTGCTGTGTCGCCGGGCACACTCCAGCTAACCTTTGCGCCCATGAACATGGCGTCGGCGAGCTCGGGGTGGCGACTGCGGGGTCGCCGGTCACGCACCTTCGGGCTACGGGTGGGGGCGATCTCGGACGCGGCGCGGCGCGAGTTGCTGATGCGCGGAGCACTCGGCTCGGCAACGATTTTGGGCGTGCGGCCGAGTTCGAAGGCGGGCGAGCCGGATTCGAGCACGCCCTCGCGGCGCGAGCCGGGTCACGTGTTCTGGGTCCGGGTGCTGGTGGACGGCACGGCACCGTACGAGACCCGGGTGCGCCAGCGGGTGTCGGCGGCCGATCTCGAATGGATGCAGCCCGGAGATGTGGTGTGCTGCCGCATAGATCCGGGCGATCGGGACCGATTGGTGCTCTACGTACCGGATTTCGCGGAGACCGGGCGGGCCGGTATCGCCAAGATCCTCGCCGACGGACGCCGCGCCGACGCGACCGTGCTGGCGGCGACCCCGGTGGCGGCGGACTACTCCGGGCGCGACGACCCGGTGCTGCGGCTGGATCTGGAGGTGCGTGCCTGGGACGAGCCGACGCCCTGGCTGGTCCGGCTCGTGCAGCCGGTGCCGCTGGCCGCGATCGGTCTGGTCGATCTCGGCCAGCACCTCGAGGTCGCCTTCTTCACGGTCGACCACGGCGAGTCCGTCGCCGTCGACTGGGCCGCCTCGCTCGGCGAGGACTGACCGCGTCCGTCAGGGGAGGTGGACGAAGGTGAAGCCCATCGCGCGGATGGTCGGTAGCGCCGCGATCATGCCCGCGCCGGTGCCCGACTGCGGGCGATGCATGTGCGCGAGCGAGATCGCCCCCGGTGCCGCGGCGTTCATCGCGGTCTCGACGTGCTTGGCGGAGGCAGTGGCGCCGTAGTCGGCGTTGATGCTGAAACCGAGGGGGGTCTCGCCGATCTCCCGCACGATCCGCACGGCGACGTCGTCGTAGTGCGCGGTGCCGGGGCGGAAGAAGCGCGGCGGGCGGCCGAGCAGGCCGGCCAGCCGCTCGTGATTGGCCCAGACCTCGTCGGCCGCCTCCTGTGCCGAGCCGGTGCCCGTGATGCCGTAGGCCGCCCGGCCGGTCACCGACAGCGGCTTGTGCGCCACACCGTGATTGGCCAGTTCGAACAGGGGGTTCCCGGCCAACTGGGCGGCGCGCCCCTGATTGGCATCGATCCAGCGCTTGTTCAGGAACAGCGTGGCCGGAATCCGCTGGGCGACCAGGAAATCGATCAGCGACTGATCGATGTCGTTGTTGCCCGGTCCACCGCAGGCGTCGAAGGTCAACGCCATCTGCTTGCCCGCGGCGGCGAAAGTGCTTGTGATGCCTGCCATCTCCATGCCCCACTGCTGCGGCTGGACACCGGCATAGCGGGCGGCGACCGCGGCGGGGGAATTGTCCGGCGGGGGAGCGGCTTTCGAGACGACGACCCGGTCGCTCGGCGGGGCCGCCGCGGTCTCGGTGGAACTCGGGGTCGCGGCCGTATCGCGCTGGGCGGTAAAGCATCCGGTGGCGACGAAACCGGCGGCCATCGCGGTGCCCAGGCCGAGCATCCGCCGCCGCGACATTCCCTCTTCCACCATCCGTCAGCTCTCTCTCGACGTCACGGGGATGCTACTCGAGCCGAACGCCCCACTGGTGTAGGGCATTCGGCTCGTGTCGTGTTCGTTCGATCACCCTGCCGTGTGACGGCCGCGGGACTACGCGTGCCGGACCGAGCTCCAGCCCGCGACGTCCTCGGGGCGACGCGGTCCGGGGCCGGTGTAGATGGCGGCGGGCCGGACCAGCTTGCCGAGCTGCTTCTGCTCGAGGATGTGCGCACACCACCCGGCGGTGCGGCCACAGGTGAACATGGCGGGCATCATGTGCGCGGGCACCTCGGCGAAGTCCAGGATCACCGCGGCCCAGAACTCCACGTTGGTCTCGATCGCGCGATCCGGGCGACGCTCGCGCAGCTCGGCCAGCGCGGCCTGCTCCAGTGCGGCGGCCACCTCGTAGCGCGGGGCGCCGAGTCGCTTCGCGGTGGCACGCAGCACGCGAGCCCGCGGGTCCTCGGCCCGGTAGACCCGGTGCCCGAAGCCCATCAGCTTTTCCTTGCGATCCAGGATGCCCTTGACCAGGGCCCTTGCGTCGCCGGACTTTTCGACGCCTTCGATCATCGGCAGCACGCGTGCGGGCGCGCCACCGTGCAGCGGGCCGGACATGGCGCCGATCGCGCCGGACAGCGAAGCAGCGACGTCGGCGCCGGTGGAGGCGATGACGCGGGCGGTGAAGGTGGAGGCGTTCATGCCGTGTTCGGCCGCGGACACCCAGTAGGCGTCGATCGCCTCGGTGTGCTTCGGGTCCGGGTCACCCTTCCAGCGGGTCATGAAGCGCTCGGTGACCGTGGTGCACTCGTCGATCTGCTTCTGCGGCACCGCGGGCTGGTAGATGCCGCGCGCGGACTGCGCGACGTAGGACAGCGCCATCACCGAGGCACGGGCCAGGTTGTCCCGCGCGGTCTCGTCGTCGATGTCGAGCAGCGGCTGGTAACCCCAGATCGGCGCGAGCATCGCCAGGCCGGCCTGCACGTCGACGCGCACGTCACCGGTGTGCACGGGCAGCGGGAAGGGCTCGGCGGGCGGCAGACCGCGACCGAATTCGCCGTCGACCAGCAGGGCCCACACGTCGCCGAAGGTCACCCGGCCCTCGACCAGGTCCTCGATATCGACGCCGCGGTAGCGCAGCGCACCGCCGTCCTTGTCGGGTTCGGCGATATCGGTGGTGAAAGCCACCACGCCCTCCAGGCCGCTGACGAAATCACTGGGTACGGCGGTCTGCCCAGTAGGCACCGCGGGGGTGGTGGTCATGCTGTGACTTCTCCTTGCACTTCGGGCCGCATGATGCTCGTCGAAGAGGGGTAGCAAGGCTCGCCGAGTACATGCCGATCACTAAAACCTTAGCTCCTTGCTACTGCGGAGTAACGTCTGCCCCATGCGTGACCTGGACAATTCATCTGGCGGACAGGAAGCGGCCGAATTCCTGCCGACCCCCGATCTCGCGGCGATGCGAGTCGACTACGGCGGTGCCCCGTTCGGCAGTGGCGAAGACGTCGATCTGGACGAAACCTGGCTGGCCGGCGGCTGGGAACCGTTGTTACGCCACTGGATCGAGCAAGCGACCGCGGTCGGTGTCGCGGAGCCCAACGCCATGGTGCTCGCCACCGTGTCACTGACGGGCGGGACGCCACGGCCGGTCGCCCGGACGGTCCTCTGCAAGGGGCTTTCGCCCGAAGGTGTGACTTTTTACACCAATTACGACTCGGCCAAGGGCAGCCAGCTCGCCGCCGTCCCGTTCGCCGCGGCCACCTTCGTCTGGCCCGCGCTCGGCAGGCAGGTGCACGTGCGCGGGGCGATCGAACGGGTCGGCGCCGAGACCACCGGCGTGTACTGGCGTTCCCGCCCGCGCGACTCACAGCTCGGCGCGTGGGCCTCGCACCAGTCCAGGACCATCGGCTCGCGCGCCGAACTGGATCGGATCATGGCCGAGACGGTCGAGCGGTTCGCCGACGTCGACGAGATCCCGGTGCCACCGCACTGGGGCGGGTTCCTGCTGCGTCCCGACGAGGTGGAGTTCTGGCAGGGTCGCCGCGGCAGGCTGCACAACCGCATCCGGGTGCTCATTCGAGACGCGACGATGACGGTCGACCGACTACAGCCGTGATTTATTCCCGTCGCGCGGGTGATCAATATCCAGTCGTGACAACCGGGTTCGACTCGCTACAGTGCGCCCGGTGAAGCTGCTCGCCGACACCGCGCCCCTGCGCCACAGCGACTTCCGGCGGCTGTGGACCTCGGGCATCGTCACCATGATCGGCGCTCAGCTGACCGTCGTCGCGGTGCCGCAGCAGATCTTCCAGATCACCGGCAGCTCGGGATACGTCGGCCTGGCCGGGCTGTTCGGCCTGGTGCCGCTGATCGTGTTCGGCCTGTGGGGCGGCGCGCTGGCCGACGTGATGGACCGGCGCAAGCTGATGCTCATCACCAACACCGGCACCGGGCTCACCGCGCTGGCCTTCTGGGTGCAGGCCGCCGCCGGTCTGGACAACGTGTGGGTGGTGCTCGGCCTGTTCGCGGTGCAGCAGGCGTTCTTCGCGGTGAACCAGCCGACGCGCAGCGCCACGATTCCCCGCCTGCTGCCCGAAGACCAACTGGCCGCGGCGAATTCGCTCAGCATGACGGTGATGCAGTTCGGCGCGATCGCCGGCCCGGTGCTCGCGGGCGCGTTGATTCCGGTCATCGGGCTGTCCATGCTCTATCTGATCGACGCCGTCTTCCTGCTGGCCACGCTGTGGGCGGTCTGGCGGCTGCCCGCGCTGCCGCCGACCGGGTCGGTCCGCAAGGCCGGGTTCCGCACGGTGCTGGACGGTTTCGGATATCTGGCGACGCAGCGGGTGCTGCTCGCGTCGTTCGCCGTCGACGTGATCGCGATGGTGTTCGGCATGCCGCGCGCGCTGTTCCCGCAGATCGCGCACGAGACCTTCGGCGATCCGACCACCGGCGGCGTCGCGCTCGGGCTGCTGTTCGCGTCCATGTCGGCGGGTGCGGTGCTGGGCGGGGTGTTCTCGGGATGGATTCCGCGGATCCGGCGGCAGGGACTCGCCGTGCTCATCTGTATCGCCCTGTGGGGCCTGGCCATGGTCGGCTTCGGCCTCGCCGTCGGTTTCACCGGACACGGCCTGAGCCTGGGGGCCGGCCTGTGGATCGCGCTGCTCTGCTCGGCGTTCGGCGGCGCGGTCGACATGGTCTCGGCGGCGTTGCGGGTCACCATGCTGCAGCAGGTGGCCACCGACGAGATGCGCGGCCGGCTGCAGGGCGTGTTCATCGTGGTTGTCGCAGGTGGGCCCCGCATCGGTGATGTTGCCCACGGTTTCGCGGCTGCGAGTCTGGGTACTGCTGTGGCGGCCGCGGGCGGCGGCGGTCTGGTCGTGGTCGGCGTAGTGATCGCGGCGGTGGCGTTCCCGGCATTCGTCCGATACCGGGTGGGCCGCGCACATGCGGAAACAGTGGCGTGAAGCGCCCTGCGAATTCCTGGCAACTGTGGTGCGATGGCCTTGGCCGACCTCACTTGGCCGGGAAGTGATTGTGAGCCTCCCCAGGACTACCCTCCGTGGTTGTCCGGGTCGGTGAACGTCTAGCGTTGAGACAAGTGCATCGTGCGCCGACCGCGACGATGCCTACGGTTCTAGCCTGAGAGGGATCCTTCCGTGCCCGCTGAGAACATCATCAACGTCGACGAAGACGCCAAGCCGGTACTCACCTATCCCGGCGGGGAATTCCCGATGACGGTCACCAAGGCCGCCGAGGGCAACGACGGGATCGAGCTGGGAAAGCTGCTCGCCAGCACCGGGTACGTCACCTACGACCCGGGGTTCATGAACACCGCCCCCACCAAGTCGGCGATCACCTACATCGACGGTGAGGCGGGCATCCTGCGCTACCGCGGGTACCCGATCGACCAGCTCGCCGCGTCCTCGACCTTCATCGAGGTGAGCTACCTGCTGATCTACGGCGAGCTGCCGTCGCAGGCCCAGCTGGAGGACTTCACCGACCGGATCCGCCGGCACACCCTGCTGCACGAGGATCTGAAGCGATTCTTCGACGGCTTCCCGCGCAACGCGCACCCGATGCCGGTGCTCTCGTCCGCGGTGAACGCGCTGTCGGCGTACTACCAGGATTCGCTGGACCCGCGCGACCCCGAGCAGGTCGAGCTGTCCACCATCCGGCTGCTGGCCAAGCTGCCCACCATCGCGGCCTACTCGTACAAGAAGTCGGTCGGCCAGCCGTTCCTCTACCCGGACAACTCGCTGAGCCTGGTGGAGAACTTCCTGCGGATGACCTTCGGCTTCCCGGCCGAGCCCTACGAGGTCGACCCCGAGGTCGCCGCGGCGCTGGACATGCTGCTCATCCTGCACGCCGACCACGAGCAGAACTGCTCCACCTCGACCGTGCGGCTCGTCGGTTCTTCCGATGCCAACCTGTTCACCTCGGTGTCCGGCGGCATCAACGCGCTGTGGGGCCCGCTGCACGGTGGCGCGAACCAGGCCGTGCTGGAGATGCTCGACGGCATCAAGTCCGAGGGCGGCGACGTTCGCGAGTTCATCCGCAAGGTCAAGAACAAGGAAGACGGCGTGAAGCTGATGGGCTTCGGGCACCGCGTCTACCGCAACTACGACCCGCGCGCCGCGATCGCCAAGAAGCACGCCGACGCGATCCTGAACAAGCTCGGCAACGACGAGCTGTTCGACATCGCCCAGGCGCTGGAGGAAGCCGCGCTCACCGACGACTACTTCGTCGAGCGTCGCCTGTACCCGAACGTCGACTTCTACACCGGCGTCATCTACAAGGCCATGGGCTTCCCGACCCGGATGTTCACCGTGCTCTTCGCCATGGGCCGGCTGCCGGGCTGGATCGCGCACTGGCGCGAAATGCACAGCGAGCCACTGAAGATCGGCCGCCCGCGGCAGATCTACACCGGCTACGGTGCGCGCGATTACCGCGAGATCACCAATCGTCAGTAGTACCGAGTAACACCCACCATCCACCAACGAAGGGGATAACCCGAATGACCAAGCCGGAGATCGAGTTCCAGGGCGGCCCCGCGCCTTCCGAGCTGGTGATCAAGGACATCATCGAGGGTGAAGGCAAGGAAGCCGTGCCCGGCGGCAACGTCGAGGTGCACTACGTCGGCGTCGAATTCGACACCGGTGCGGAATTCGACTCCTCCTGGAACCGCGGCGAATCCATCACGTTCCCGCTGCGTGGCCTGATCCAGGGCTGGCAGGACGGCATCCCGGGCATGAAGGTCGGCGGCCGCAGGCAGCTCACCATTCCGCCGGAGCTGGCCTACGGCGGCGCGGGTGCCGGGCACCCCCTCGCGGGCAAGACCCTGGTCTTCGTGATCGACCTGCTCGACGCCAACTGACCTGTAGCGCCCGGTGGCCCATATCCCGTCAAGGGGTATGGGCCACCGGCTTTTTCATGCCCTGACCAGGTCGGGTGCGTGGCGGTGCCCGCGGGATCGGACATCCCCGGCTGACCGGCGGATGGCCTCGAACGCCAGGTGCCGGATCTACGATCGCACCTGATTCGCAAGCTCTATCGACCGGATTCCTGC
Source organism: Nocardia vulneris (assembly GCF_001613425.1). Taxonomy (GTDB): domain Bacteria; phylum Actinomycetota; class Actinomycetes; order Mycobacteriales; family Mycobacteriaceae; genus Nocardia; species Nocardia vulneris. The sequence continues at coordinate 317,798 of NZ_BDCI01000023.1, forward strand.
GGTGCCCGAAGCTGAGGGAGGCTTTCGATGAGTTCGACGAACGTGGCCCGGATCGCACTGGTTTCGCTGGTGGCGGCGGCGGGTTGGGGACTGACTCTGCCGGGTCCCGGCGACGTGGACGGCCGGGCGGTCGGCGCGGCCGAGGTGGTCCTGGTGCGCGACGACGGCGATATGGCAGCCGACGACCCGGCCGACGCGATCACCGACGAGCAACTGCGTGACGTGCAGCTGTGCACCTCGGCGGAGGAGGAAGCCGCTCGAACCGCTGAGGCAGTCAAGGACTGTGCGGCGAAGCGGATCGCCAGCGCGGCGCGGCGGTTCGAGAACGCGCCGTCGGAAGAGTATTCGAAGTTCGAAGCGACGGTTCCGTTCAAGTTGAAGGATGACGTCGGTGTCGCCGCAGCGCAGCGCGGGAAGGGGATCCGTCCTGACGCGTCTCATCGCGACGTTGCTGAGCTGGCGCTGATGGTGGTCTGTGCGCACACCGCGGCGACGGGTGGTCCGTGCGGTGACCCGTCGGACCGGATCTGCGTCGACTCGACGGGGAGCGAGTCCGACGCTATGTCCGCCAAGGGATTACAGGACTACCTCGAGGAAAAGCGGCGACTGCTGTGCGGCAGCGGCTCGGACAGTGACCTGCCCACCGAGCAGCGCGAGGCGAAGCAGGCCGCGCTGCATGCACTTCGCATGGCCAAGGGGGACGACCGGTCGCTCACCGGACGGATCCAGGCAGACAAGGCGGAAGCTCTGGCCGTGCTGACATGGCGTGCGGCGGGTTGGTTGTAGCGATTACTGCCGGACGATCTCGACCGGGTCGGTCAGGGCGAGGGCCAGGGCGGACTGCTGGGTGCTGCTGCGCGGGGGGAGGGCGGCGACGGCCTTGTCGGTTTGGGTGCCCAGGTTGTTCACGATGGTCTGCAGCTGGCTGACGCCGCCGGTGAGTTGGCTGATGGCGCTGACCAATTGGGCGCCGCCCTCGTCGGCCAGCTTGGGCAGACCTTCGGCCAGCTTCGCCCCCTCGTTCAATTGCGCACTGGCGCTGGTCAATCGGTCGACCACGGTGCGAAGCAGGGTGCCGAGATCGGTGTTCGGGTCCACCGCGCCGCCGACGAGCGAGCCGAGGCCGGTCAGCTGGGAGCCTGCCTGGCCCGAAATGTTCTGCAGGCCTTCCAGTTTCTTGATGATGTCGGCCAGCGCCGGATCGTTCGCGAAGGGGAGTGCGCGCAGCAGCGGGATGATCTGATCGAGGCCGGAGTTCACCGTGTTCGCGGTCTGCTCCACCTGCGCGATCGTGATGCCGGTCGAATCCAGGGCGGTGGCGAGTTCGTTCGCCTGTTTCGCGGCCCCGTCCACGGTCGAGTTCAGCAGCGCGATGGCCGAAGTGAGCTGTGCGGAGCCCTCTTTCGCGAAGTCGAGGAAGCCGAGGAGCTGGTCGGCACCCGAGCTGAACTGGTCGGCGCCCGAGGCGGCGGCGTTCACCCCGGCCTTCAGCAGCTGGGTGGTGAACTGCACCTGGGTCATCTGCGAACGCGCCTGCGCGACGGCCGCCAGCGCGGCGTCGACCCCCAGCGCGCCGACCCGGTGGGTCACCTCGGTCACCGCGCCGTGCACCAGCTCGCTGTCGGCGTTCTTGTGCGTGGCCACGGTCACCTTGGCCCGGCGCGGCTGCGCACCGGCCAGAGTGCCCATCGATTCGGTGAGGTCGGCGGGCAGGGTGATCACCGCCGCGTAGTCGTCGGTGCTCGCTTCGCCCGCCTGCGCCGCGGTCCATTCGTAGCCGCCCGCGTCCTCGAGCGCTTTCACCACCTTCGCGCCCGTCGGCCCGGTATCGGCGTTGACGAGTGCGATCCCGGTCGGGCCGCGGTCGGAGCCACCGCAGGCGGTGATACCGGCGCCGAGCGCGCCAGCGCTGAGGAGAGCAACGGCGAGAAGGGCCCAGCGGGCGCGTTTTCCGATCACAGCCCGACCCTAGAACTCGGATCCGTCCGCGCCCATGGCTGTTCTATGAGAGTTCGCTAAGGACCGCGGGCCGCTCAGTTCGCGGTGCGTTCGGGCAGGTCGAGCACCAGACGGACGCCGCCGAGCGCACCGTCGTCGAAATAGGCCCGCCCGCCGTGCAATTGGGCCTGCTGCGCGACGAGGGCGAGGCCGAGGCCGGAACCGCCCTTGCTCGCCTGGCTGCCGCGGAAGAACCGGTCGAACACGGCCTGCCGCTCGTGCTCGGGGATTCCGCGCCCGTTGTCGTCGATGCTGATGACGATGTGGCCGTTCGGTGCCCGATGCGCGGTGACCAAAGCCTGGGTGGCACGGCCGTGTTTGGCCGAGTTGGCCAGTGCGTTGTCCACCGCGAGGCGCAGCCCGGCCGGCAGCCCCCGGGTCACCAGCTCGGCGTCGCTGTCGATGCGCACGGTGAGGCCGGGGAAGTGCCGCATGGCATCGTGGGCGGCTTGGTCGCACAGGTCGCCCACATCGGTGGCGACGTGATCGCGGTCGTGGGTGAGGTCACCGGTGGCCAGGCGCTCCAGGGCCGCGAGCGTGGTCTCCACCCGGCCCTGGCTGCGTTGCAGGTCGCCGAGGATCTCCGCGCGCTGGGCCTCGTCCAGGTCCAGGGTGCGCAGCACCTCGAGATCGGTGCGCATGGCGGTGAGCGGGGTGCGCAGCTCGTGCGCGGAGACCGCCGCGAAATCCCGTGCGGTCTCCAGCGCCGCGGCGGTCGCGGACTGCGCCTCGTCGACCCGCTCGAGCATCGTGTTCACCGCGTCCGCCAGCTTTTCCGCCTCGCGCACGCCCGAGCCGTCCACCGGTGTCTGCGGGTTGTGCGGGTCGGGTAGTGCGCTGCGCGCGTCGACCTGACGGGTGAGTCGCACGATCGGGCGCACCGCGCGCCCGGCGAGCAGCCAGCCGAGCGCGGCCGCGGCGGCGATCGCGAGCAGCGCGCCCGCCAGCACCCAGCGCCGTTGCTCCGCGGTCGCCTCGGCCGCCGACGCGGCGGGGATACCGATCGACACCACCCGATCCGCGGGCTGGTTCTCGCTGGTCGACAGGATGCGATACGGCGTCCCCGCGACCGGGATGGTGCGCGAACCCGGTGTCAGATCGGGCAATTGGGTCGGCGTGCTCGCCGTGACGCCCCCGCCGTCGCGGACGGTGACCGCGATGTCGTTGGTCAGTCCGGGCAGCAGGCTGATAAAGCGGATCGCGATGACCGGTTCGACCAGCACGATGCGCGCGGCGATCGCGAGCTGCTGATCGGATTGCTGCACGTTGTTGCGCTCGATCGCGCGAATGCTGATCACGCTGATCACCGAGACGATCACGATCGCCCCCGCCGCAGCCGCGCCCGCGACCCGGGTGCGCAACGAAAACGCCCGCAGCCGACGGGTTTTCGGCGCCGCGGCGTCGGTCATTTGGGCGCCCGGAGCACGAAGCCCACGCCGCGGATCGTGTGCAGCAGCCGGGGCACGCCATCCACTTCGAGCTTGCGCCGTAGGTAGCCGACGAACACGTCGACCACGTTGGTGTCGGCGGCGAAGTCGTAGCCCCACACCAGTTCCAGCAGCCGCTCCCGGCTCAGCACCACGCCGACATTGCGGGCCAGCGTGGACAAGAGCTCGAATTCCCTTTTGGTGAGCTCGATTTCGTGCCCGTCGAGCAGGGCGCGATACCCGGCGACATCGACCTCGAGCGGTCCGACGGTGATCGCGCCGGGCGTCGCGGGCGGGGGCGTGTCGGTGCGCCTGCGCAGCAGCGCCCGGATCCGCGCGACGAGTTCGGCGAGCACGAACGGTTTCACCAGGTAGTCGTCCGCACCGGACTCCAGCCCGGAGATGCGGTCGTCCACCGAGGCTCTGGCGCTGAGTACGCAGATCGGCACCTCGTTGCCCATCGCCCGCAACGCGGTCACCACCCCGGCGCCGTCGAGCACCGGCATGTTCATATCGAGCACGATCGCGTCCGGCGCGTGCTCGTTCACGCTGCGCAGCGCCTGCGCCCCATCCCGCGCGACGAGCACGTGGAACCCGGACAGCCGCAGCCCGCGCTCGACCGACGCGAGCACGTCCTCGTCGTCATCGACGACGAGGACGGTCGGTGTAGAAGCAGGTGTCACAGCGTCCATTTTGGGCTAACCCGCCGCGCCGGTACTTCAGGCAGGGTAGTTGTGGCAGGTCGCGGCGACCTGACGGATGGTCTCGGCGAGTCCGGCCGCGCGCGGATCGTTCTCGGCCTGTGCGGCCGCGTCCGGGTTCTCGGCGAGGGCGCGTTGCAGATCCGCGCGGCGCTGTTCGACCGGCTGATCGAACTTGCGCTGCAGCTCGGCCTTCTGCGCGGGGTTCGAGTCGAGGATCGAGGCCAGCTGCGGCGCCTTGTCGTGCAGCGCGGCGTCGACCTGCGCGAAGGTACAGTCCGACTCGAGCAGCGGCCCGGCCAGCGTCATCGGATCGGCGGCCGCGATCGCGGGACTGAGGAACAGGGCCACGGTGGCCAGTCCGCCCGCGGCGAGTGCGGCGACGGCGGGACGACCAACGGAACGCTTCATGTGTTGCCTCCAGAGCATCGAGGGGGTTGCTTCAGCGCCCTCGACGCTAGGCCGTCACACTGGCCCCCGTGTGAACGTTCTTTAAGGAATCTCTGAGTAGCGGTCGATCACCAAGGCACAGTGCATTTTTCGCGATCGGGTCGTTTCCCGAGCGCAGGTTCAGGCGGGCGAGCCGACATCGGGCGTGGCGACCGGCGCCTGGTCCGGCGTGGGCGCCGGGCCGTCCAGCGGCCGGGCCGCCCGGATCTGTGTTTCCAGCGCGTCGAGCACCGCGGGGTCCTCGATGGTGGAGGGCACGTCGTAGGTCTCGCCGGCGGTGATCTGCCGGATCGTCTTGCGCAGGATCTTGCCGGAGCGGGTCTTCGGCAGCGCGGTCACGATGACGGCGTCGTGCAGGGTCGCGATCGCGCCGATCTGGGTGCGGACCCGTTCGATCAGTTCGTCGCGCAGCTGCGCCGGGTCCACCTCGACCCCCGACTTGAGCACCACGTAGGCCAGTGGCCGGTGGCCCTTGAGTTCGTCGGGCAGGCCGATCACGGCGCATTCGGCGACGGCCTGGTGACCGGCGATGGCCGCCTCGATGCTGCCCGCCGAGAGCCGGTGCCCGGCCATGTTGATCACGTCGTCGCTGCGGCCGAGTACGTAGAGATAGCCGTCGTCGTCGAAGTAGCCGGAGTCGCCGGTGAGGTAGTGGCCCGGGTAGGCGGAGAGATAGGAGCGCTTGTAGCGCTCGTCGTCGTGCCACAGGCCGGTCAGCGTGCCGGGCGGCAGCGGCAGCCCGATCACGATGTTGCCCTCGGTGTTCGGCGCCACCGGGTTGCCCTCGGAGTCGAGCACGCGCAGCCGGTACCCGGGCACCGGCACCGACGCCGAGCCCGCCTTGATCGGAAGTTGTTGCAGGCCGAGCAGGTTCGCGCAGATCGGCCAGCCGGTCTCGGTCTGCCACCAGTGATCGACCACGGGGCAGTCCGTTCGCCCGGCGAGCAGCACCTCCTCGGCCCAGGCATAGGTGGCGGGATCGAGGCGCTCGCCCGCGCAGAACAGCGCGCGCAGCGACGAGAGATCGTTGCGGTGCGCCAGCGTGGCATCCGGGTCGGCCTTGCGGATGGCGCGCAGCGCGGTCGGGGCCGTGAACAGTACGCGAACATTGTGTTCGGCCACCACGCGCCAGTACGCGCCCGCGTCGGGGGTGCCGACCGGCTTGCCCTCGTAGAGCAGCGTGGTCGCGCCGACCAGCAGCGGCGCGTAGACGATATAGGAATGGCCGACGACCCAGCCGACGTCGGAGGCCGTCCACATCACCTGCCCCGGGCCGATGTCGTAGATGTTGCGCATGGACCAGGCGAGGGCAACCGCGTGTCCGCCGTTGTCCCGTACCACGCCTTTGGGTTTCCCGGTGGTGCCCGAGGTGTAGAGGATGTAGAGCGGATCGGTGGCGGCGACCGACACCGGATCGGCCGGTGTCGCACCGCGGACAGCATCGTCCCAATCGAGCCATTGCGCGGCGACCGTCTGGGTGGAACTCGGTAGTGATTCCGTGGCGGCCTGCGGGGCGGGGAAGTGGATGGTGCGGAACTGCTCGCGCTGCTTCACGATCACCGTGCGCGGGGCGGTGGTGGTGGCGAGGTCCAAGGCCTGCAACACAATCGGCGGATATTCGAGCTGTTTGCCCGGTTCCAGGCCGCCCGAGGCTGTGACGATCAACACCGGCTCGGCGTCGTCGATGCGGGCCGCGAGTTCCGGCGCGGCGAAGCCGCCGAACACCACCGAGTGCACCGCGCCGATCCGCGCGCAGGCGAGCATCGCGATCACGGCTTCCGGGATCATCGGCAGGTAGATGACCACGCGATCGCCTGCGACAACGCCGATTCGGCGCATCGCACCGGCGAACTCAGCTACCTTTTCCAGCAGTTCGGCGTAGGTGAAAACGCCTCTGGTGCCGGTCATAGCGGAGTCGTATATTAAGGCGGGCTGATTCGCGAGGCCTCCCTCTTCCCGCACATGCCGGTCGAGGGCGTTGAAGGAGGTGTTGAGGCGAGCGTCGGGGAACCATCTGGCCACCGGCCGCGCGGTGGTGTCGACGACCTGGGTCGGCGGTACGTCCCAGTCGATCGCTTCAGCCGCACCAGCCCAGAACTCGGCGGGATCGACCAAGCTGGTCTGATAGACCGGTCGGTACTCGTGCCGCACGTTCAAACCCGTGACTCCCTAGCCTCGCCTCGATGCCCGCCTCGATAGATCTGGTTGATTGTGGCAGACTTCACGCGACGCCCGGGATGGTGTTGTGACCATTGGTTTTGCCTGGAACGGGCAGGTCAAGGGGCGCAGCCTGACTCGGAGTCACCCAAGAAGTTATTGATCCGTTAGAATCTGATGTCACTTATTTGGGCCGTCGTAGACGCAATTTCTCGGCCAGCCGCAGTTCTCGGCCAGCTCCGCCTGTCGAGCCAGTATGCGTGTGGAGGTTCGCTGATGGCGCGTGGTTGGGGCCAGTTTGGAAAGTGAGTGGGAGATGCGTGACGCCGCTAGGTCCGGCAGAAGGCGCTGGGCGCTCGGCAACTGGGACCTGCGCTGGAAGGTAACGGCAGTCCTGGCCGTTCCGCTGGCGGTCGCGGTAGGGCTCGGCGTGTCCAGGATTTCATCAGAGTTCGCGGATTCGAGCCGGCTTGCCGGGGTCGCGGAGAACGTCGGGGCGATCCCCGCGGTGACCGCGCTGAGTGCGCAGACGGCGACGACCGTCGGTTCGCAGATGATCGCGGTCGCGCCGAACGTGTCGGTGGTGACCGATCAGAACCTCGCCGACCTCGACAAGGCGATCGCCAACGCGGAGAAATCGGCCGACCGGCTCAACGGAGTCGCCGGCGCCCGCGCGGCGCTGGACAGCATGCTCACCCAGGCCAAAGCGGTTCGGGCGCAGGGTAAGAACGTCAGCACCACGCCGACCTCGGATGCCATCGGACTGATCGACCGGGTCCGCAACGACAGCGTGCGGATCGTCGAGACGACGGTCGGCCAGGTCAGCGATACCGCGGTCGACACCGCGAAACTGCGGCTGGTCGACTCGCTGAACACCCGCGCCACGCTGGTCGGCGAGGTCGCCGCCTTCCCCGAGGTGCTGCGCAATCCGACCACCGGCGTGCAGGGCTTCCTCACCGCCGCCAACACCGAGCGTTCGCTGCTCAGCGTGCTGTCGCACCGGTTCCCGGACGGGGACACCTCGATCGCCGACCTGCGGGCGGGCATCGACACTCGAGTGGCACTGCTGAGCAGTCCGGAGTCGCAGGCGGGCCGGATTCCGGTCGGAGACCTGAAGAAGTCGCTGACCGACAGCCTCGCCGTCTACGAACTCGTGGTGAGCCGGGCGACCAAGGACATCGACAGCGCGATGAACTCCCTGGTGTCCACCGCGCAGCGCGACGCCTGGACCTACACCGCGGTCGTGGTCGCGACCATCCTCGCCGCGCTGTTGCTCGCGGTGTTCGTGGCGCGCTCGATGATCGTGCCGCTGCACCGGCTGCGGCTCGCCGCGCTGCGGGTCGCCGAAAGCGACCTGCCGCACGAGGTTTCCCAGCTCCGCAACGGCGCGTCCCCGGAAGAGGTACCGCTGGAACCGATGCCGGTGCGCAGCACCGAGGAGATCGGCCAGCTGGCTCGCGCCGTCGACGACATCCACGGCCAGGCGCTGCGTCTGGCGAGCGACCAGGCGCAGATGCGTTCGCAGGTCAACGACATGTTCGAGACGCTGGCCCGGCGCTCCAAGTCGCTCGTCGATCATCAGCTCAGCCTGATCGAGGCGATGGAGTACGACGAGAAGGACCCGCGCCTGCTGGAAAACCTGTTCCGGCTGGACCATCTCGCCGCGCGCATGCGGCGAAACGGTGACAACCTGCTCATCCTCGCCGGTACCCGGCAGCGCCGCGCCAAGTCCGCACCGGTCGAGATCGCCGACGTGCTGCGCGCCGCGATCTCCGAGGTCGAGGACTACGAGCGGGTGAAACTGGGTGCCACACCGCGTGGTTCGCTGGTCGAGCCCGCCGCCTCCGATATGGCGCACCTGTTCGCCGAGCTGCTGGACAACGCGTTGCGCGCCTCCCCGCCGGAGACCGACGTGAAGTTCACCTTCGCGCAGGCGCACGATCAGGGCATGCTCATCGAGGTGGCCGACCGCGGTATCGGTATGCCGCCTGCCGAGATGGCCGATATCAACCGGCGGCTCGAGCAGACCGCCGAGCCCGGTCCCGACACCGCCCGGCACATGGGTCTTTTCGTGGTCGGCAGGCTGGCCGAGCGGCACGGGCTCACCGTGCGGCTGCGGCCCACCTTCGACACCGCGCGCGATCCCGGCGTCACCGTGACCGTGCACGTCCCGGTGGGGCTGATCGTCGCGGGCAAGCCGATCACGGCCCAGCCCGTCACTCCGTCGCCGCAGACCCCCGAGCGCACGCGCCCGGCCGGTCCGTCGTCGATGCAGATGCGGGCGATCACCCGCACCCCCGGCGGCAACGTCATGGTCACCGTCGATCCCGGGGTGAGCGGGCCGATCCCGGTCAGCAAGCCGAACACCTCGCCCAGCACGCCGATTCCGGCCGCGGGCGGGCTGCCACAGCGGCAGCCGGGCAGCAATATGGCCGCGACACAGGGGAATGCGCAGGGCCCGACCCTGCGGCCCGCGCCCGGTCAGCAGCAGTCCAGCGGCCCGCAGCGGGGCAAACTCGCCGCCGCGAACCTACCCAAGCGCAACCTCAACCCGGGCGGTCCGCCGCGGCCGCCGGGCGCGCCCGCCGAACCGACCGTGACGGGTCTGCCCCCGCGCGACCCGAATTCGGGCGAACTGCCGAAGCGGCAGCCGGGCACCAACGGTGTGCCGCAGCCGAGTATCAGCGGGCTTTCCCAGCCGCCCGGCGGCCTGCCGCAGCGCCAGCGCGGCGAGAACGGCCTGCCGCAGCGCGAGAGCGCGTCCGGCGGGCTGCCGCAGCGCGAGCCGAATGCCGGTGGCCTGCCGCCCCGTCAGGGGCCGAACGGCCTGCCGCAGCGGGAAGGGTTGCCCCCGCGCGATCCGAACGCGGGTGGGCTGCCACAGCGTTCGTCGGCGGCGCCCTCGTCGGGCCTGCCGCAGCGCGAGGCGGGCGCCAACGGCCTGCCCCAGCGCGAGCCGAGTTCCGGCTTGCCGCAGCGGGAGCCGGGCACGGGCGGCCTGCCGCAGCGCGACAGTGCTTCCGGTGGCCTGCCACCGCGCGATCCGAGCGCGGGTGGCCTGCCGCAGCGGTCGGCCGGGGCGAGTGGCTTGCCGCAGCGCGAGCCGAGCCCGGGCCTGCCGCAACGTGATCCGAGTGCGGGTGGGTTGCCGCAGCGCGAGAGCGCCGCCGGTGGCCTGCCGCAACGTGAGCCGAGCTCCGGTCTGCCGCAGCGCGATCCCAGCGCAGGTGGTCTGCCGCAGCGTGATTCGAGCTCCAGCGGTCTGCCGCAGCGTGATCCGAGCGGGGACGTTTTGCCGCAACGTGATTCGAATACCGGTGGACTGCCGTCCCGGCACGCGGCGGCGACGAGCCTGCCGCAGCGCGAGACACCGACCGGACTGCCGCAACGGCAACCGGGTTCGCAGGTGCCGCCGAATCTGCCCCAGCGCGAGCCGGGCGGGGACGGCCTGCCGCAACGCGAATCCTCGCCCGGCATCGGCCTTTCGCCGCGCAGCCGCGGCGTCGAGGAGCCGGTCGGCGACGCGGACGCGACCGGCGGCGATCCGGGCCGGCACAGCTACCGGGCCAACCCGGGCCGCACGGCGTCGTTCTTCCAGACCAGGCTGCAGCCCGCGGTCGACACCGGCGATTCGGTGATGGGTGGGACACCAATTTTCGCGGAAATGATGTCCGCGTGGCTGTCAGACCCCAATATGGATCGATCCCAAGTGGCCGCTTCCTTCGAATCACCGGGTGATGAAGGGTGGCAGGCGGCCCGGCGGGCGAGCGAGGCACAGGCAGAAACGAAGACGGCGGCCGGGTTGCCGCAACGCAATCCGGGCGGAAGGCTGGTCCCGGGCGCCGTCAACGGTGCGGTGGAACGGGCACCGAGCCGCGATCCAGAAACAATCAGGTCCAGCTTGAGTCGTCACCAGCAAGGCGTCCGGGATGGCCGCGCAATGAGAGCAATGAACCTAACCGGAGATAAAGGAGACCGATGAACCCCGATCTAGGTGGTACGAATCGTCAGCTGGATTGGCTGGTTTCGAACTTCGCCAACGAGGTTCCTGGCGTAGCCCATGCCGTCCTGGTCTCGGCTGACGGCCTACTGATGGCCGCGAGCGCTCAGCTGCCCGTCGACCGCGCCGAGCAGCTCTCGGCCGTCACCGCCGGACTGGCCAGCCTCTCGGTCGGCGTTTCGAACCTGTTCGAGGGCGGCACCGTGTTGCAGTCCGTCGTCGAGATGGAGCACGGCTACCTGCTACTCATGGCAGTCGGCGACGGCTCGTACCTTGCGGTGCTGACCAATACGTCTTGCGATATCGGTCAGGTCGGGTACGAGATGGCGCTGTTGGTCGAGCGTGTGGGCCAGACGGTTCAGGCCACGCCACGCGTCACGATGGGTTCCTGATGGTGGGATGGACATAGAAGATCACCGCGTGGGGAGCGCCGAGCCGAGTCTCGTCCGCCCATACTCGTTGACCGCCGGCCGAACGAGGCCCGCGGTCGAGTTGGCGTTGGAGGCGCTCGTCGCATCGCATCCGGTCGCCCTGGAGCGGCAGTTCGAACTGACCAACATCGAGACGTCAATCGTGGAGTTGTGCAGAGAATCGCCGTCCGTTGCCGAGGTAGCAGCCCGCTTGGGTATCCCCATCGGGGTGGCGCGTGTGCTGGTCGCCGACCTGATCGAGGCCGGGCATGTGCGCGTTTCGGCAACTTTGAAAGACGATTCCAGCGACGATGAACGTCGCGAGCTGATCGAAAGGGTTCTCAGTGGACTCCGGCGTATTTGATTCGACGGCGCAGGTCGACACCCGTACCAGCAAGCCGACGTCGGCGAAGATCGTGGTCGCGGGTGGCTTCGGTGTCGGGAAGACCACGATGGTCGGTGCTGTCTCGGAGATCGTTCCGCTGCGCACCGAGGCATTGGTGACCAATGCCAGTACTGGAATCGACAACCTGACCGGCATTCCGATGAAGTCGACCACCACCGTGGCGATGGACTTCGGCCGGATCAGCCTCGCCGACGATCTGGTGCTGTACCTCTTCGGTACGCCGGGCCAGTACCGATTCTGGTTCATGTGGGACGACCTGATCCGCGGCGCCATCGGCGCCGTGGTGCTGGTCGATACCCGCAGGCTCGAGGACAGCTTCGCGGCCGTCGACTACTTCGAAGCGCGCGGCCTACCTTTCCTGGTGGCGCTCAACGAGTTCGACGACGCGCCGCGTTACCCGATCGAGGACATCCGGCAGGCCCTCGCGGTGCCTGCCGATGTGCCGATCCTGTCCATCGACGCCCGGCGTCGCGAGCCGGCCAAGCAGGCCTTGGTCGCACTCACCGAATACGCCCTGCGCAAGGTGATGCAGGGCTACTGAGCACTCGCGCGGCGTCGCCTCGGCACCGGTGCCGACTGGTTAGTCTCACCCGGTGAGGATTTCGGCGCGCGAGCTGCTCGGACAATTGCTCGACCCCGCCTCGTTCGTCAGCTGGGATCGGCCACCCGTCACGGTGGCCGCCACCCCGCGGTACCGCGAGGACATGCAGCAGGCAGCGGTCGCGGCGGGCACCGATGAATCGGTGCTCACCGGCGCGGGAATGCTGCGTGGCCGTCGAGTGGCCGTCATCGCCTGCGAATTCGGCTTTCTCGCCGGTTCGATCGGCGTCGCCGCGGCGGAGCGGATCGTCTCCGCCGTCGAGCGTGCCACCGAACTCGGGCTGCCGCTCATCGCCTCACCGACCTCCGGTGGCACCCGCATGCAGGAGGGCACCGTCGCCTTCGTGCAGATGGTGAAGATCGCGGGCGCGGTCGCCGCGCACAAATCGGCGGGTCACCCCTATCTGGTCTATCTGCGTGACCCCACCATGGGCGGCGTCTTCGCCTCGTGGGGTTCGTTGGGGCACATGACTTTTGCCGAGCCCGGCGCGATGATCGGGTTCCTCGGGCCGCGTGTGTATCAGGCCCTGTACGGGCAGCCGTTCCCGGAGGGCGTGCAGACCGCCGAAAACCTTTACCGCCGAGGCGTTATCGACGGGGCGGTGACCGTCACGGTCTTCCGGCGTATCGCGCACCGCGCATTGAGTGTGTTCAGCGGGGTGGTGGCGCCGGAAAGCGTTGTGGCCGAAGTTATTCCGGTTGGCGCGGCGGCACTATCGGCCTGGGAGTCGGTGCTGATCTCGCGCCGCCCGGACCGGCCGGGCATTCGTGATCTGCTGCGGCAGGTGACGCAGCGGGTGCCGTTGAGCGGCACCGGGCAGGGCGAGTCGGATCGGACGGTCGTGCACGCGCTGGCCCGCTTCCGTGGTCAGCCGTGTGTGGTGTTCGGGCACGACCGGACCGGGCAGCTCGGCGAATACGCTATGGGGCCGGCCGCCCTGCGCGAAGCGCGCCGAGCCATGGCGCTTGCCGAAGAGTTGCGGTTGCCGCTCGTGCTTGTCATCGACACGGTCGGCGCCGCGATGTCGAAAGAGGCGGAGGAGCGCGGGTTGGCGCCCGAGATCGCGCGCTGCCTGGCCGATCTCGTGACGTTGGACACACCGACGGTCTCGGTGCTGCTCGGCCAGGGCACCGGCGGTGGCGCGCTCGCGCTGCTCCCGGCCGACCGCGTCCTGGCCGCCACCCACGGCTGGCTGGCCCCGCTACCGCCCGAGGGCGCCAGCGCCATCGTCTACCGCGATACCGAGCATGCCGCGGAACTCGCTCGCGCCCAACGCATTCGCGCCGCCGACCTGCACGCCGACGGCGTGGTCGACCGCATCGTCCCCGAATTACCCGACGCCGCCGACGAACCGGTGGACTTCGCCCGCCGCATGGTCGCCGCCATCGCCACCGAACTGGCCCACCTGCGCACCCGCCCGCCCGCCGAACTCCGTGCCACCCGCCACAACCGCTACCGCCGCCTCGGCCTCCCGCGGTGAACTCGGCCGCTGGCACGGTCCGGAAATCGAAGCCTCGTCTGCTGTCGCGGGGGTCACTGTTCGTCGCGGTGAACTCGCAGGTGGGCCAGCAAACATGGAGACAACACGCCAGGGGGCAGCGTTGACGGCTCGCCGCCGCACTTCTACCGTCGCAGGGTGACCTTCAGAAGCGAGACTTCCGCCGTTCCCTCGATCGTCCTCAACGACGGGAATGTGATTCCGCAGCTCGGCTTCGGCGTCTTCTTGGTGCCTGACGACGAGGTTTCGCAGGCTGTCACCGCCGCGCTCGAGGCCGGTTACCGCAGCATCGACACCGCGGCGGTCTACGGCAACGAAGCGGGCACCGGCCGCGCGATCCGCGAGTTCGGCCTGCCGCGTGACGAGATCTATGTCACGAGCAAGGTGTGGAACGCCGATCAGGGTTTCGACGCCACGCTGCGCGCGTTCGACGCCAGCCTGGAGCGGCTCGGCCTCGAGTACCTCGACCTGTATCTCATCCACTGGCCGGTCCCCGCCGCCGACCGCTACGTGGACACCTTCCGCGCCTTGCAGGCACTGAAGACGCAGGGACGGGTGCGCTCGATCGGCGTCTCGAACTTCACCCGGGCACATCTGGAGCGGCTCATCGCCGAAACCGGTGAGATCCCCGCCGTGAACCAGATCGAATTACATCCCCGGATGGCACAGCGCGAACTTCGTGCGTTCCACGCCGCCAACGCCATCGCCACCGAGGCTTGGGGTCCGCTCGGCCAGGGCAGCATGCTCGACGATCAGACCATCGCCTCGATCGCCGGCGCGGTCGGCCGCACGCCGGCCCAGGTGATCATCCGCTGGCATCTGCAGCTCGGCAACATCGTCATCCCGAAGTCGGTCACGCCTTCCCGCATCGCGGAGAACTTCGACGTCTTCAACTTCGAACTGTCCCGCGACCAGGTGGACGCCATCAACGCGCTCAACACCGACAGCCGGGTGGGCGAGAACCCGGACACCTTCGCCGCCGGTCTCGACGGCTGAGCACTGCGCGCCGAACTGGCGCACAGGCAGTGGGCGGCAACGGTATTCGATGCCGCGGACGATCCGTGCTGGAGGTCACCCAGTGCGCGCTCCGATGCGAATCGAACGACTGATCAGTCCGATTCGCGCCCGATGCCCAGGTAGCGAGTGAGCTCGGCGGCCGCGGCGCGTCCCGCGCGGTTGGCGCCGATGGTGCTGGCGGACGGGCCGTAACCGATCAGATGAATGCGCGGATCCTTCGCGACCTGGGTGGCGAGTCGCCCGGTCATGGTGATGCCGCCGCCGGGACCGCGCAGCCGCAGCGGCGCCAGATGATCCAGGGCGCTGCGGAATCCGGTCGCCCAGAGGATCACCTGCGCCCGCTGGAAGGTCCCGTCAGCCCAGCGCACCCCGTCCGGCTCGACGTGGTCGAACATCGGCAGGCGCTGCAGCGCACCCCGGGCCTGGGCCGCGCGCAGCCGGTCGTCGAGGCGCAGCCCGGTGACCGAGACCACCGAGCCGGGCGGCAGCCCGCGGCGCACCCGGTCCTCCACCTTCGCCACCGCCGCGCGCCCGTCCTCGGGGCCGAACGAGTCCTCGCGGAAGATCGGTTCCGTGCGCGTCACCCAGGTGGTCGAGGTGACCTGGGAGATCTCGTCGAGCAACTGCACCGCCGAGATGCCGCCGCCGACCACGACCACGTGCTTGCCCGCGAATTCCGCGGCGGTGCGGTAGTCGTGGGTGTGCAGCTGGCGCCCGGTGAAGGTCTCCGCCCCGCGATAGCGCGGAATGAACGGATGCTCCCAGGTGCCGGTGCCGTTGATCAGGCCGCGCACCCGAATGGTGCCTGCCGTGCCGGTTTCGGCGTTGAGCACCGGCCCGTGCTCGGCGGGGCTGCCGTCCGCCGCGCGGTCGCACACGACAGTTACCGAGACCTGCCGGCGCACGCGCAGGTCGAATCGCTTCTCGTAGAGCTCGTAATAGTGCGGCACCGCGGTCGCCGCGGGCGCCGATTCGGAGCCGGGCGGCAACGTCTCGGCGAACGACATGCCCGGGAGGTCGTGCACCCGGTTCACGGTGGTCAGAGTCAGCGATGGCCAGCGGAACTGCCAGGCCCCACCGGGTCCCGGCGAATGGTCGACGATGAGAAAGTCCTGCTCGGGGCGTAGCCCGAGGCGCTGGAGGTGATAACCGGCCGACAGTCCCGCCTGACCAGCGCCGATCACCAGGATGTCGAAGTCTGTCGGCACAGCCGATGATCGTATCGGCTTCAACGAAGTGTGCCGTCCGCTGTGGCAAAGTGAATGTAACCAGACGGATCGCTCAGTTGGGGAGGTCGCATGCTCGGAGTTAGCCGAGACGGTGACGTAGTGACCATCGAACTTCAGCGCGAGGAGCGGCGCAACGCGCTGAACCTCGAACTCATCACGCTGCTGCGCGAAGCCGTCCTCGCCGCCGTCGCAGACGACGCCCGGGTGCTCGTGCTGACCGGGCGCGGTCCCATCTTCAGCGCGGGCGCCGACCTGTCCGGGGTCTACTCGCAGGAGTTCCTCGGCGGTCTGATGGACATGCTGCACACCATCGAGTCGGTGCCGATCCCGGTGATCTCGGCGATCAACGGCGGCGCGCTCGGCGCGGGCGTGCAGCTGGCGCTGGCCTCGGATCTGCGGGTGATCGAGCCGGACGCCTACATCGCGATCCCCGCGGCCAAGCTCGGCATCTCGGTGGACCGCTGGACCATGACGCGGCTGGTCTCGCTGATCGGCGGCGGCCCCGCCCGGACCATCCTGCTCGGCGCGGACTCGGTGACCGCGGCCGACGCCTACACCTTCGGCTTCGCGAACCGGCTCGGCTCGCTCGCCGACGCGCAGTCCTGGGCCAAGCAGATCGCCGCGCTGGCGCCGCTGTCGCTGCGGCACATGAAGCTGGTGCTCAACGACGACGGCACCAGGGCGCCGGACACCGCGCAGCAGCGTGCCGCCCTGGAGGCGGCATGGAGCAGCGCCGACGCCCAGGAGGGGCGCCTGGCCCGACAAGAGAAACGTGCCGCGAAATTTGTGGGGCGATGATGAGCATTCGCAGCATTGCGGGGTGGGCGGCCGGGGCGCTCGGTCTCACCTGGGTGGTGCGCGCGGCGTGGGGCATACCCTCGGCGATGGGCGCCTCGATCTCGGCCATCCAGCCGTACGCGACGGGCGCGACCACCTACCGCGACCGCCAGTTCCACAACACCGAGCCGAGTAGTCAGATCGCGGCGGGATCGGCGCCGTCTCTGCTGTTTTCGGCGCTCACCAAGCGCAATGTGGGCCGGCCGACCGGCGTGATCCCGTTGCAGACACCGCAGTTGCCCGCGGCGGCCGCCGAGCTGGCCGTCACCTGGTACGGGCACGCCACCGCGCTGATCGAGGTGGACGGCTACCGGGTGCTCACCGATCCGGTGTGGAGCGAACGGGTTTCGCCGTCCGCGCTGGTCGGGCCGACCCGGATGCACCCGGTGCCGACGCCGCTGTCCGCACTGCCCGCGGTGGACGCGGTGATCATCTCGCACGATCACTACGACCACCTGGACAAGGACACCGTCCGCGAACTCGTGCTGCGCCAGACCGCGCCGTTCCTGGTGCCGATCGGCATCGGCGCGCATCTGCGGCACTGGGGCGTGCCCGAGCATCGGATCATCGAATTGGATTGGGGCGGTTCGGTTTCGATGTCCGCGCTGGGCCGGGCGCACGCGGACGCGGATCTGACCATCACCTGCACCGAAGCGCGGCACTTCTCCGGCCGCGGACTGGTGCGCAACACCACGTTGTGGGCCTCGTGGTCGATCGTCGGCCCGACCCGGCGGGCGTACTTCGGCGGCGACACCGGCTACACCAAGGCGTTCGCGGACGCCGGCGCCGCGCTCGGCCCGTTCGATCTGACGCTGCTGCCGATCGGCGCGTACGACGAGCGGTGGCGCGATGTGCACATGAACCCGGAGGAGGCGGTGCGCGCGCACGCCGATCTGTGCGTCGGCAACGCGGGTTACGGCCTGCTGGTGCCGATTCACTGGGCCACCTTCAACCTCGCCTTCCACGGCTGGTCCGAGCCGGTGCGCCGGATGGTCGCGGCGGCGGAGCGGGCCGGCACCACGATCGCCGTTCCCATGCCCGGTCAGCGGGTCGATCCCGATGGGGCGCCCGCACGGGATTCGTGGTGGGAAGATGTGGGGTGAACACTCGTGCTAGTGGGCTACGGAAAGGATCGAACGCTATGAGCTTCGCCGATACTCTGAAGGGCCTGGTCGGCAAGGGCAAGGACGCGGCAGCCAAGAACGCCGACAAGATCAACGATGCGATCGACAAGGGCGGTGACTTCATCGACCAGAAGACGCAGGGCAAGTACTCGGACAAGATCGCGAAGGGCAAGGAGGCCGCCAAGAAGGCGGTCCCGCCGGAACAGCCGGGTACCCCCGAGCAGCCGGGTCCGCAGGGCTGATGAGCGGCGGGGATCCGGTTTCTGTCGGTCCCCGCCTCTAAAATCGTTGTCATGGCCGCCCGCCGGGATTTCGGGGGTATCGAGGTTGAGCTGAGCAACCTCGACAAAGTGCTGTATCCAGCCACCGGCACCACCAAAGGCGAAGTGATCGCCTACTATTCGGCGATCGCGCCCGCCATGCTGCCGCATATCGCCGGTCGCGCGGTCACCAGGAAACGCTGGCCCAACGGCGTCGACGAACCCTCCTTCTTCGAGAAGAACCTCCCGTCGCACGCGCCGTCCTGGATCGAGCGGCGCACCGTCCGGCACTCCGACCGCACGGTCACCTATCCGCTGATCGAATCCGAGGCGGGGATGGCCTGGCTCGGCCAGCAGGCGGCCCTGGAAGTGCATGTGCCGCAATGGCGTTTCGATGACGACGAGCGGGGGCCGGCCACCCGGCTGGTGTTCGACCTGGATCCCGGGCCCGGCGCCGGGCTGGCCGAATGCGCGAAGGTCGCGCTGGCGGTGCGCGATATGGTCGAGGGCATCGGCCTGCGCGCGTTCCCGGTGACCAGCGGTAGCAAGGGAATTCATCTCTATGTCCCGCTGGATCGGGAGTTGCGCGGCAGCGGCGCGTCGACCGTGGCCAAGCAGGTCGCGACCAACCTGGAGAAGCTGCATCCCGATCTGGTGACCGCCACCATGTCGAAATCCGTGCGCGGTGGCAAGGTTTTCCTCGACTGGAGCCAGAACAACCCGTCCAAGACCACCATCGCGCCCTATTCACTGCGCGGGCGCGAGCAGCCGAACGCGGCGGCGCCGCGCAGCTGGCGGGAACTGGAGAGCCGGAAGAAGCTGCGGCACCTGCGTTTCGACGAAGTCCTCGCGCGCTGGCAGTCCGACGGCGACCTGCTCGCCGAGCTGGATCCGGCACTGCCGCAACGTAATACCGCCTCGGCGGAGTCGGGCCCCGACGCGCTGGCGAAGTATCGGTCGATGCGCGATCCGGCGCGCACCCCCGAACCCGTGCCGGTCGACCGGCCGGTGCCGGGCGAGGACAGCCGCTTCGTCGTGCAGGAACACCATGCCCGGCGGCTGCATTGGGATGTGCGGCTGGAGCGGGGCGGCGTGCTGGTGTGCTGGGCCGTGCCGAAGGGGCCGCCCACCTCCTCGAAGCAGAACCGACTCGCCGTGCACACCGAGGATCACCCGCTGGAATATCTGGACTTCCACGGCACGATCCCGAAGGGGCAGTACGGCGGGGGCGAGATGACGATCTGGGACTCCGGCACCTACGTCACCGAGAAATGGCGGGACGACGAGGTGATCGTCCGATTCCACGGCGAACGCCTCAACGGGCGCTACGCGCTGATCCAGACCAACGGCAACCAGTGGCTGATGCACCTGATGCGGGAACAGCACGGCGATGCCGCCGAGCCCGAGCCGAACGGTGCGGACACCGCCTCCACGGGGCGGATCATCAGGGTGTCCAGCGGCCCGTCGCCGTTTCCGCGGGGACTCGCGCCGATGCTCGCGACTCCCGGCGACGTCGCGGACCTGCGCACCGACGAGTGGTGCTTCGAGACGAAATGGGACGGCTTCCGGCTGATCGCGGAAATCAACGACGGCACCATGACTTTGCGGAGCCGCAAAGGCAACGTGGTGACCGCGCGGTACCCGGGGATCGGGCCGCTGGCCGACGAACTGGCCGGGCACGAGGTGGTGCTCGACGGTGAGGCGGTGGTGTTCGACGATCACGGTGTCGCCAATCTCGGCCTGTTGCAAGCGGACGCGGCCCGGGCCGTGTTCGTGGCCTTCGACGTGCTGTACCTGGACGGCACTTCGCTTGTCCGGAAACGGTATTCGGATCGGCGCCGGGTGCTGGAGGCGCTCGCCGGCACCGCGCCGTCGCTGCGGGTGCCGCCGCGACTGGACGGCGAGGGCGCGGACGCGGTGCGCTACAGCCAGGACCACGGCATGGAAGGCGTGATCGCCAAACGCAAGGACTCCGTCTATCTGCCCGGTAAGCGCGGGCACTCCTGGGTGAAGCAACGCAACTGGCGAACCCAGGACGTGGTGGTCGGCGGCTGGCGGCGCAGCGCGGCGCGCGAGTTCAAGTCGCTGCTCGTCGGCATCCCGTACGAGGGCAGGCTGATCTATGTCGGCCGGGTCGGCACCGGCTTCAACGACGCCGACCTGCAGGAGCTGGCGGGGCGGTTGGCGAAGCTGGAACGCAAGACGAACCCGTTCGACAACGACCTGACCGCCGAGGAACGTAAGGAAGCGGTGTGGGTGACCCCGAAACTACGCGGCTCGGTGCGATTCATGAACTGGACCGAGACGGGCCGGCTGTGGCACCCGGCCTGGCTCGGTGCGCAGGACTGACGGTGTGACCGTTTTCGCGCTCGTCGTGCCGGTGCGGCGGGTGTTCGCCTCGGTAGGGTGAGTCCGCGGTTGAACTCAGCGCGAGAACGAGGAGTGCACAGTGGACTTCAAGAACCTGGCAGACAAGGCGCTCGACCTGGCCCAGCAGAACGCCGACAAGGTGGAGACCGTCATCGACAAGGCCGGCGATATCGTCGACCAGAAGACCGGCGGCAAGTTCGCGGGCCAGGTGGATTCCGCGCAGGAGGCGGCGAAGCAGGCCCTGCGCAAGGAGGGCTGAAAGCGGCTGCGGGGCGTCCAGTCCGTTCCGTCGCCGATTCGGCGCCGATCCGGTTGGGGCGAAGCATCTTTCGACGGCGGACAGGGCGCGGCGGCGGTCTTGACCGGCGATGACCGTTGCCCGGCGCCGCGCCCGGCCAGTACCGTGGACAACCCGGGGCTCGAGTAAATCGGCGCAGGTCACGGCCGGTGCACGGGTGCGCCCGGGCGAACCCGGGGAGGCCCTGTGCGCGACCACCATGCAGCCGCCGAGCGCGGCGTGTCCGGCCTAGCGCGGCTCGTCGGCCGAATATGTCGGTCCGGCAACGAATTAGGGGTTTCGGCGAAACATCCGGCGAGTACCGGCCGGGGTGTGCGCAGGCAAGGTAGGTTGCCTACCATGGCGACTCCGAGCGGAATCGGTAGTGGGGCAACGTTCGTCGGCGCGGCAACATCCACCGGATCCCGGAGATCGGTCCTGCTCAGATTCGGGTTATCGGTGGCCGCCGCCGTGCTGCTGACCGCGACGCCGCTCAGCCCGTCGGGGACGGCGCACGCCCAGATTCCGCCCCCGGACGCCGATCCCTTCTACGCGGCGCCCGCCGACCTCGCCGCTTATGCCGAGGGCGCGATCGTGGACTCGCGCCAGATCGCGTTGTTCGGTCTGCCGCTACCGGTTTCGACCTGGCAGGTGAAGTACCGCAGCACCGACGCGGGCGGCGCCGCGATCGCGGACGTCGCCACCGTCATGGTGCCGATGCTGCCCTGGTTTGGGCCGGGACCGCGGCCGCTGCTGTCCTACCAGATCGCCGAGGACAGCCTCGGCACCCGGTGCGCGCCGTCCTACGCATTGCGCGGCGGCGGCGATCTCGGTGGCGCGCAAGCCCTGATCGACACCCCGTTCATGGCCGACGCGCTGCGCCGCGGCTGGGCGGTGGTGACCAGTGATCACGAGGGGCCGCAGGCGCGGTTCCTGGACGGGGTCAATGCGGGTCACGGTGTGCTGGACGGTATCCGTGCCGCGCGCGCGTTGCCTGCGGCCGGTCTCGGGCCGCAGACACCGATCACCGCATGGGGCTATTCGGGTGGGGCGTTCGCGACGCTGTGGGCGGCGCAGATGCAGCCGCAGTACGCGCCGGACATCCGATTCGCGGGCATCGCCGCGGGTGGCTTGCCGTCGAACTGGCCCGCCATCGCGAAACATGTGGACGGCACCGGCCAGGCGGGCTTGGCCATGCTCATCCTGCTCGCGGCGATCAAGGACCAGCCGAACGCCGGTGTCGCCGATCTGCTCAACGACCGCGGTCGTGCGATGCTGGCCGCCGACGGCAACGCCTGTGGTCCCGATCTCGTGCTGAAGTACATGGGCGCCCGCGTCGACGACTACGCCGCGGTCCCGGACCTGCTGTCCCATCCCGATTTTCGGGCCGCCACCGCGGGTCAGGAGCTGGGCGAACCGGCCCCGACGGTGCCGCTGTACCTGTACCACAGCACCACCGACGACGTGATCCCCCCGGCGGGCTTCACCGACCTGGTCGGCCGCTACTGCGCACAGGGTGCCGACATCACGTATCTGAATTCGCCGCTCCCCGGCCACAATCCCGCCGCCGCCGGCGAAGCGCTCGGCGCCATGGCCTACCTCGCCGACCGGGTGGCCGGCGCTCCCGTGCCGCCGGGCTGCCACGCGCGCTAGCCGGCTGCCGCGCACCTTTTCGCGTGCCGCGCACGGACTCGCCGGGCGACGCGCCGCTGCTGGCACGAAAAGGTGCGCGTCGCGCCCGCACTGAAAGCGGCTGCTGCGCAAAGCAACACGGCGCACATCGGCCGAGTGGGCCGATGTGCGCCGTGTCGGGTGCGCGTCAGTTCTTGGGGCTGCCGTCGTTCATCCACTTGGTGGTGCCCGGCGGGGCGGTCAGGGTGCCGATCAGGTCGATACCCGCGACGATCAGGGTAGGACCACCGGCGACGATGGTGCCGATGATGCCACCGACCGCGGCGCCCGCCAGGACGCTGGCGATCACCGTCGGGCCCCCGAGGATGCCGGTCAGGCCGACCAGCGCGCCGATCGCGGTGCCGATGAAACCACCGACCGCGGTCGCGATGCCGAATTGCGAGAGAAATGCGTCCTGGGCCCGCTGATTCTCATAGGGCGAGGCGATTTCCGTCGCGGGCACCGGACGCGCTTTCGCCGCGTCCTTGACCACGGTTAGCTCCAGGGTTCGCCCCGCGTCGCTCACCGCGTGCGGTAGCGGGTATTCCAGGCCGTCCTGCCGGAAGGCCAGCGGCATCGTCACCACGGTGTTGCCTGCCTCGTCCTTCACCGCGACCGCATCGCCCGCGACCTCGAACGAGCCGCCGGTGAGCGTGGTGATGATCTTGTCGCCCACCAGGTTCGACGCATAGCCGATGTCGTTGGCCGCCGGTGCGGCCGGTGCTGCGTACGAGGTGCCCGCGCCGACGGCGACCGCCGCGACGAGAGGAATGGCAGCCGCGGTGATCTTGCGGAGAATCATTCGGGTGTTCCCATCTTCATCAGGTTTCAAGCATTGGAGAACGCTGCGCACGCCGAATTTCCTTCCCCCACTGCGGTGCGCAGACACCATGTGATTCAAACAACAGCTACTCCGCAGATAACTGTACCGCCCCGAAGGCGTTTGGCCCCAAAAATAGGGGGTATTCTTCCGGTTTAAAATACGTGGATTATGTTATAGCCGTTGGCTATTCAATTACGGCTCACCGCAAGACGTTGACCGCACGGGCGATGACCAGGGCCGCGAGCACGAGCGAGATCCCCGACTGCGCCATCATCATCGCCTTCGCCCACCGCGTCATCGGCATCACGTCCGTCGGACTGAAGGCCGTGGCGTTCGTGAACGACAGGTACAGGTAGTCCATGAACTGGGGTTCCCATTCCGGGTCTGTCAGTTCGGGGTTCTGCATCTGGACAAACAAGAAGTCCGGCAACGGTTTTCGAGCGTTTGCCCGGGCGCCCGGCCCGCCCCGGTCGAACTCCCAGTAGCCGAGTCCGAACACCACCACATTGGTCAGCCAGATCGCCGCGCCGGAACCGAGCAACCGGGCCGGGTCGTCGCTGAGCGTCCCATCGATCAATCCCATGACCAGGTGATAGGCCGAATATGCGGTGGCCAGCGCGAGCAGTCCGACCAATACCAGCCCGCCCCAGCGCAACCAGTTCTCTTCCCGATCGCGGCGCAGCGGATCGGCCACCGCCAGCACGACCACGAGCAAACCCTCCAGCGCCGGCAGCAACCATCCAGGCGCCGGCAGAAACCGGTCCGGCAACGCGAGCTGCAACCCGATCATGGCCAGCACGGCCACCGACATCGCGACCCGGGACTCCCGGGCGGTCCGGCGCTGCCAAGCCGGTATGGCGTCGTCACTCATTCGGGCCAGTATCACCCGGTGGCGGACCGACTTCCGGGAGGCGGGGCGGGTCCGCCTAGAGCAGCGCTAGGCCGAGGGCGAACGCGCCGCCGCAGACGGCGAACACGACGGCCAGTGCGATGGCGTCGCGTCGTCCCGGCGAGCTGGGATGGGCGGCGAGCTCGCCGGTGCCGCCGCGCGCGGAGATCGCTTCGCCGAGTTCGCCCGCGCGGCGGGTGGATACGGCCATGGCGGCGGTGAGGATATCGATCAGGACGTTTTCGGTGGCCAGATAGAGCGCGCCGTCCTTGGGCCGGAGTTTGCGCGCGGCGCGCAGCACTCGGATCTCGTCCATCAGCAGCGGCAGGCCGCGCAGGGTGAGCGCGACGACCACCGCCCATTCGTCGACGGGCACCCGGAGTTTGCGTAGCGGCGCACCGAGTTTGGCCAGCGCGGGCGCGATATCGCTCATCGGCGTCGTCCAGGCGACGAGGAAGGACGCGGCCACCATGATCAGGCCGAAGATCGTCACCTGGGCGTAGCGCAGCAGGGCCTGACCGCCGACCGGCAGATTGACCAGCGCTCCCGCGACGAGCAGCGCCCAGAACCACCAGGGCAGCCGCGGCAGGGTGCCGAGCGGCAGCCGGGCGACCACGCCGATGAAGATCAGGAAGACGATCAGGATGCCGAGCACCGGCCAGGTCGGCAGGACCATCAACAGCAGGCTGATCAGGAAGGTCGCGATCATCTTGGTGCCCGCCCAGAGCCGGTGCACCGGGCTCTCCACGGGCACCTGACGAAACAAGACGAGGCTCATCCGCACACCTCGGCGCGCGTCGTGGTGTAGTCCATCGTCGTGGTGTAGTCCATCATCGACCTCCGTGCTCGAGGCCCCAGGCCGCGTCGCCCGGTCGCGACGCCGGCCCGGCCGGGTGCGGATCAGGGTGGGGCGCGAGGTTTTTCGGTACCGGTGCGACGTCCGTCGCCGATTCGGTGGCGAGCAGGCGCCCGGACCGCAGGTGCACCGTGCGGTCGCACACCGCGGACATGTCCTCGACATCGTGCGAGATGACGATCAGGGTCAAGCCCGAATCACGCAGCCGCGCAAGCAGTTCCACGATATCGGCGCGGCCTTCGGGATCGAGCCCGGCGAGTGGCTCGTCCAGCACCACCACCTGCGGGTGGCTGGCCACGATGGCCGCGAGTACCACCCGCTTGGCCTGGCCGCCGCTGAGCTCCTCGATCGAGCGGGCGGCCAGCGAGCGATCGAGGCCGACGGCGTCCAGCGCCCGCCCGACCGCGCCCGAGCCGGTGGCCCGCCCGCCCCAGTCCGCGATCTCCGCGCCGACCGTCTGCTTCTGCAATTGCAGCCGGGAATGCTGGAAGGCCAGTTCCACCCGGCCGATCTGCTTGGTGATCGACTTGCCGCCGAGTTCGCAACGGCCGGAACTGGGTTCGATCAAGCCGGCCATGATCCAGGCGAGGGTGGACTTGCCCGACCCGTTGCCGCCGACCACCAGCAGGGCCTCGCCGCGGCGCACGGTGAGGTCGACGGAGTCGAGCGCCGCCGCCTCCCACGGGGTGCCGCGGTTGTACGTGTGTCGTACGCCGCGCAATTCGAGCAGGGTCTCGCCCATCGGCCGGCGCCGGTCGGCGCGGGCCGGCCGGGGCCAGGCGGGCAGGCTGTCGACCGCGCGTCCGTCCGCGAGATGGATCACCCGGTCGGCCGCGTCGGCGTCGGCCTCGTGGTGGGTCACCAGCACCACGGCCATGCCGTGTCGTTTCGGCAGTGCGGCAAGCAGTTCGACGAGTTCGCGGCGCCCGTCGGGATCGATCATCGAGGTGGCCTCGTCGGCGATGAGCAGCGCGGGCCTGCGGGCCAGTGCCGCGGCGACCGCGAGCCGCTGCTGCTGCCCGCCGGACAACGTCGCCGTCTCCTTGGCGCCCATGCCCGCCAAACCGACCTCGCCGAGCAGCGCCTCGACGTCGACCTCGGCCGCGAGTTCCGGTGGCAGGCCCCACACCACGTCATCGGCGACGAGCACGCCGAGCGTCTGGCTCTCCGGCCGTTGCATGACCAGCGCGGTGCCGCCGGGATGCCCGAGGCCCGCCGAGCCCGGTCGCCGCACGGTGCCCGCCGTCGGTGGCAGGCCCGCGAGCAGCCGGGTCAGCGTCGATTTGCCGGAGCCGTTGTGCCCGACCACCGCGACGAACTCGCCGACCGCCACGGTCAGGTCGATATCGCGCAGCGCCGCGCGCTGCGCCTGCGGGTAGTGGAATCCGGCGCCCTGCAAGGTCACCGGCAGTGGTCCGATCGGCCGGTCGTCCGGTGGCGCGTCGAGCCGGTCGTGGCCGGGCAGCCAGGCCAGCCGGTCCAGCACCGAGCCGAGCACGAACCAGGAGAACAGTGTCGTGGTCACGATGCCGAGCGCGGCGCCGCCGCCGACCCACAGCCACCACCAGCGCAGCACCGAATCGGTGATATCCGCGGCGGCGCGGCCGAGCGGTTCCAGTTGCGGTTGGCGCGCCGCGAGATCCTGGATGCCGCGGGAGGCGTTGCGGATGTTGTCGAACACCAGGTTGCGCGTCGCGGTGACCAGCTGCAGGAAGCCGACCGAGAACGCGCCCCAGAGCAGCCCGGCCAGCACCGAGAGGCCGAACACGGTCACGAATCCGCCGCCGCGGCGCTTCTGCACGCCGATGATGCCCGCGATCGTCGAGGTCATCAGCAGGCCGATGGTGGCGAGCAGCCCGGTCGCGACGAAGGTGACCAGGGTGGCCGCGATGGCGGCGGTGAGTAGCGCGCGTAACCGGAACCGGTGCGCGATCATCCCCATCGGCACCGCCGCGACCAGGTTCAGCG
The DNA here is from genome assembly GCF_001613425.1 of Nocardia vulneris. GTDB lineage: Bacteria > Actinomycetota > Actinomycetes > Mycobacteriales > Mycobacteriaceae > Nocardia > Nocardia vulneris. The sequence continues at coordinate 344,767 of NZ_BDCI01000023.1, forward strand.
CGGCGGCCATCGGGATCACCGACCCGACGGTGACCAACCCGACGGTGGCACCGCCGAGCACCGCGCCGGTGGCCAGCTCGATCGGACGCAACGGCCCGTGTTCGGCCGGTTTGTCAGCTGTCGGCAGTCCACTCACGGCACAAGTCTGCCACCCCGCGCCGACCCGGCTCAGCCTGCGGAGGTGAGGGTGTAGTCCGCCGGGTCGAGCTTGCGGAGGTGACGGCGGTAGCTGGTCTGCGAACCTGGCCAGTTGTTGGTGATCCGGCCCGCGGCGTCGCGATACCAGCTCGAGCAGAAGTTCCACGGGGTCCGGGCCAGCCGCTGCTGCAGCGCGTCGTTGAACCGCTGCTCCTGGTCGGTACGCACCTCGAGCCGCCGCCCGTCGCCGAGCAACGCGACCGCCTGCCGGATATAGCGGGCCTGCGATTCGATCATGTAGATGATCGAGCCGACCCCGAGGTTGGTGTTCGGGCCGTAGACCAGGAACAGGTTGGGGAACTCCGGCACGGCGATGCCGTAGAAGGCGTGCGCCCCCGTAGCCCAGACATCGGACAACTTGCGGCCCGCGCGGCCGTAGATGTCCATGGGCCACAGGAATTCGGTGCCTTTGAAACCGGTGCCGTAGATGATCACGTCCGCCGGGTGCACGGTGCCGTCGGCGGTGCGTACGCCCTCGGGCACCACCGCGGTGATGGCGGTGGTCTCCACCTGCACGTTCGACTGGGTCAGGGCCGGGTAGTAGTCGTTGGAGAACAGGGCGCGCTTGCACCCGATCGGGTAGTCCGGGGTGAGCTCGGCCCGCAGCCGCGGATCGGTCACCTGCTTGTGCAGATGCCGTTCGGCGATGCGTGCCACCAGCCGGGCGATGGCCGGGAATTCCACCAGGCCGAGCGAGACGAATTCCGCGATCGCCCACCAGCCGAACCGCTCGACCAGCAGCGCGCCGGGCAGGCGGGCGAACAGCCGGTGCTGCACCGGCGAGTAGTCGGTGTCGAACTTCGGGATGACCCAGGCCGGTGTGCGCTGGAACAGCGTCAGCTCGGCCACCCGCGGCTGGATCTCGGGGATGAACTGGATGGCGCTGGCGCCGGTGCCGATACAGGCCACCCGCTTGCCGGTCAGGTCGACCGCGTGGTCCCACTGCGCAGAGTGGAACGCCGGGCCCGCGAACGTGTCGAGGCCCGCGATATCCGGCAGGGTCGGCCGGGACAGCTGTCCGACCGCGGGGATCAGCACATCCGCGGTGTGCGCGGTGCCGTCGGCGGTGTGCACCGTCCAGCGGCCGGTGGCGTCGTCGAACTCGGCATGCGTCACATCGGCGCCGAACCGGATGCTGTCGAGCACGCCGTTGCGTGCCGCGACACCGCGCAGGTAGTCGTGGATGGCGAGGCGGCCGGAATAGCGCTGCGGCCAGTCCGGCTTCGGCTCGAAGGAGAACGAGTACAGCGGGGACGGCACATCACAGGCGGCGCCGGGATAGGTGTTCTCGCGCCACACGCCGCCGAGGTCGGCGGCCCGCTCCAGAATGGTGATGTCGGGCAAACCGTTGCGGCGCAACTCGATCGCCATCCCGATTCCGCCGAACCCCGCGCCGATGATCACTACCGACGGCTGCCGCCCTGCTGCCATATGACACTCCTCACGGGAATGTAGTTACTCCCACTCTAAGTCCCCGCCACCCACCCGATCGACAAATTCGGCCACTCTGTCCAATACTGTGGCGCTGTGGAACGGGTGCAGGATCCTGGGATCCGTGACTGGAACTTTCCGCGCGGGATAGCCAGCGTGGCGCTGATGGTCGCCTACGCGGGCGAGCACGGCGTGCCCGCGGGGCGCATGCTCGCCGGGACCGGGCTCACCGAATCGTTGCTGCGCGACCCGGACGCGCAGATCGCCGCGCATGTGGAACTCGCGGTGATCCGGAATCTGGTGCGCGAACTCGCCGCGCGGCCCGCGGTGGGGGTGGAGGTGGGCCGCCGCTATCGGATCACCACTTTCGGCATCTTCGGCTTCGCGTGCGTCAGCAGCCCGACCCTCGGCGAGGCGATCTCGTTCGCGCTGCGGTATCTCGAATTGAGTTTCACCTTCTGCCTGCCGGTCGCCGAATGGCGCGAGGGCGAATTCGTGGCGTGGGTGCACGACGAGCTGATCCCGGCCGACGTGCGCCAGTTCCTGGTGGAGCGCGACGTCACCGCCATGCACCAGGTGATGAGCGATCTTCTCGGTCGGCAGCTGCCCCTGGCCAGGGCCGAATTCCGGTTCCAGGAACCGGCCTACGCGGACCGGATCGAAGAGGTCACGGTGGTGCGGCCGCGTTTCGGGCAACCGCGCAATCTGTTCGCGATCGATCCGGCGGTGCTGGATCAGCCGCTGCCCCAGGCGAACGAGCAGACCTGGGCCATGTGCCTGGCGCAGTGCCGTGATCTGGTGCACCGCAGGCGCGCCCGCACCGGCATCGCCGCCGAGGTGCGAGCACTGCTCGTGCCCGGCGGGTTGGAGGGCTTCACCGCGCCACCCGGAATCGATTCCGTCGCCCGCGATCTCAATATCAGCACACGCACTCTCCGTCGTCACCTGGACGCGGCGGGTACCAGCTATCGCGCACTGCTCGACGAGGTGCGTCGCGCGCTGGCCGAGGAAATGCTCACCACCACACCGCTTTCGGTGAGCGATGTGGCGATCCGGCTCGGTTACGCCGAATCGTCCACCTTCATCTACGCGTTCAAACGCTGGACCGGTGCGACCCCGGCCGCGTATCGCAGGGAACGCGCGCTGCGTCGCTGAGCCGGATCGATCGCCGGGTCAGGACTCTTCGCCGCGGCCGTCCCTGCTGCCCGCGTAAGCGAATTCGCGTACTTTGCCCACGGCTCTGGGCACCAGGTCGACACCGTCGGGGGTGTTGAGCATCGGGTCGTAGAAGTCCGTCCGGTGCTCCTGGGGTTCGGCGAGGCGCAGGGTCAGCTCGGCCAAGCGGGAGGTCGGTGTGCCCAGGCCGCTCGCCGTCAACTCGAACGAGAGGGCGTTGTCGCGCAGGTGTTCCCGCAGTTCGGCCAGCGCGGCCGTGGTGGGTTGAGCAGGGTCGGGTTCGGCGAAAAACCAAGTGGGTGACGAACTTCCGACCCGGTACGGCATCAGGCTGCCGTACCGCGCGTGTACCCAGCCGCGGGCGGGAGTGATGACGAACCGGCCGAGCGCGCCGCGCCCCGTGGTCGCCAACGCGAAATCCCAAGGCCGGTCGTGGCTGTCGAGCACCCGGAAGGCGAAGCCGAGCACGTCGGGCAGTCCGCCCGGCGTGCCGACGCCCTTGGACAGGCGGGCGATGACGGCGCGGTCACCCTCGCCGAACAGGGTGGTGAATTCGCCTTCCGCACGCAGTCGGCCGGACAGCGGCAGGCCGTTCGGATGAAAGACCCTGGCCCGCCGCAACCGGGCGCCGGCGGTGAAGGCGGTACGTACTGCTGACGCGGCAAGATCCGGCATGGGAGTTCCTTCTCCTCGAGGGACACTGCTCTCCCTCGACTGCCCGGACCTGCCGCGGCTAAACGACGTCTGCTCAGCTGGGCGGCACGCCGACCCGGCCGCCCATCGGCACGCTGCGGAAATGGGTTGTCAGCCCGTGTTTTTCGTCGATGATGTGCAGAGCTATCGCCGGGTCCGGCGCGTAGTCCATCACGTGGTCCGGTGGGTCCAGTTCCCACTCGCCGCCGAGCACGGACGCGGTGCTCGGCGCGACGAGCAGCGGGCGGCCCGCGAATGTCGTTGTGGCCGCGGAATGCGCGTGACCGGTGAGCACGGCGATGATGCGATCGTCGCCCGCGACCAGTTCGGCGAGCTTCTCCGGCTCCGCCAGGGCGATCTCGTCGACGATCGGGCTGAACAGGTGTGCGGGCGGATGGTGCAGGGCGACCAGCACCGGTTTGCCCGCCGGCGCCGCCGCGAGCACGTCGCGCAGCCAGGCGTAGGTGTCCTCGGTGAGCAGGCCGCTCGGCTCACCGGGAATGCTCGAATCCAGCAGGGCGACCGTGAGATCCCCGATCCGATGGGTCTGGTTGATCGGTGCGGTCGAGGCGTCGGTGCCGAGCAGCACGCTGCGGAACGTCGCGCGATCGTCGTGGTTGCCCGGGATGGCATACACCGGAATGTCGAGTTCGAAGGCGCGCCTGGCCTGCTCGTACTGTTCGGGTTTGCCGGAATCGGTGACATCGCCGGTCACCAGGATCGCGTCCGGCCTGTGGCGCAGGCCGGTGAGAAAGGCCATCACCCGTTCGACCCGTGCGGCGTTGCGGGCGCCGAGATCGAAATGGGTGTCGCTGACCTGAGCCACCAAGATCATCGGTGTTCGCTTTCTCTGGGGGATCGCTCCGTTGCGTCAGAGTGTGCCCGCCTCCCGTGCGCGACACGGTACAAGGCTAGTTGACCTGCGGCTTAACCGTCGCCATGAGGCTCACCACCAGCGGAAACGTGCGCGGTGGTCTGTGTCGGCGGTCATAGCGGCGTTCCGTTCGACTTGTCGGTGGCCAGGGCCGCCAACCGCTGCAACGAGCGGAGGAAGACCCGGCGGTCGGCCGCGGGCAGCCGGCTCAACCAGTGTTCTTCCTGCTCCTGGATATCGCGCTGGGCGCGGTCGCGCAGCGCGCGTCCGGCGGCGGTGAGCGACACCAGATTCACCCGGCGGTCCGCCGGATCCGGTTCGCGCCGAATGAGTTCGCGCCGCTGCAGTTCGTCGAGCACGCCGATGATCCGGGTCTTGTCCGCGCCGATCGCCTTGGCCAGCGCGGCCTGCGTATAGACGGGTTCGCGGCCGAGGCCGAGCAGGACGGCGTAGGCCCACATCGACAGCTCATGGCGTTGCAGGACAGGCAGTTCCGCCGCCATCAGCGCGCGGCCGAGCGGCGCGATCATCGCGGCGAGGTCGGGTCGGCGTGCTTCGGACATGGGTAGAAAGTACTGCTTGCGTGATAATAAGCTTACACATACGATATGCACGAGCTTATTAATTGGGCACTGTGAGGAGAACCGAGATGTCCATCGATCCGGATACCCGTACGGAATTGCGCACCCTCGACGCGCTGGTGCAGGAGGTCGACCTCGTTGCGTTCGACGCGCAGGCGGTACGAGCCAGTGTCGCCCTGGTCGAGCAGGTGACCGGCGCCGATCTCCGGAAGCCGACACCGTGCGCCGACTGGACCCTGCACGGCCTGCTGACGCACATGATCGCCCAGCACCACGGCTTCGCCGCGGCGATGCGCGGTGACAGCGACCCGGTTGTGTGGAAGACCCGCGCACTCGGTGCCGACCCGGTGGCGAGCTATCAGGCCGCCGCGACGGACGTCCTCGCCGCGTTCGCCGAACCGGACGTGCTGGACCGCAAGATTCTGCTCACCGAATTCAGCGCCGAGTTCCAGTTCTCCGGCGCGCAGGCGGTGAGCTTCCACTTCATCGACTACGTCGTCCATTCCTGGGACGTGGCAAAGACTTTGGGGCTGCCCGTGCAGTTCGACGCGGACCTGCTCGACGCCGCCTACTCTGTCGCCGCGGCCGTCCCCGGCGGCGAGATCCGCCTGGCTCCCGGCGCGGCCTTCGGCCCAGAGGTCCCGTGGTCCACCACGGACCGCCTCGACCGGATCGTCGCGATGCTCGGGCGCTCCCCGCAGTGGCCGCGCGACTGACCCGCGACGGCAGGGGCTAAAGGGTGGCGAGCAGGCGGGTGGCCTCGTCGGGTGTCGCCTCGACCGGGAGCCAGAACTCGGCGTCCGGTGTCGCCTCGAGCGCGAGTTCCGGTGGCGTACGCCAGGATGCGGTCAGTCCGAGCCGCCAGGAATGCAGATAGGTGCGCTCGTGGGTACCCGATCTGTCGAAGAGGGGATCGCCGACGATGGGGTGGCCGATCCAGGCCAGTTGCACCCTGATCTGGTGCCGGCGTCCGGTGATCGGGCGCAGCGCGAGCACCGTGCGCTCCGCCCGCCGCAGCACCGTGGTGAACTGCGTGGTGGACGGGTACGACTTGGTGTCGAGCAGGTCGGCGTCGTCGATGAACCAGCGGTCGCCGACGCGCTGGATGCACTCGCGCGGGGCCGCGATCCGCACCCGGTTCTTGCGCCCGACACTGAGCGGTAGCTCCAGCGTCCCGGTCTCGGGCAGCCCGGCCGACTCGACGATGGCCAGATACGCCTTGTCCGCGGTCTGCTTGTTGAACTGCCTGGTCAACTGGCCGTGCGCGCCGAGTTCCTTGGCGAACAAGATCAGGCCGGAGGTCACCTTGTCGATCCGGTGCACCGGGTAGAGCGTTTCACCCGCCGCGGCCGCCAGTTCGACGAGATCGGTGTCGTGCCGCTCGCCGGTGACCGAGATGCCGGCGGGCTTGTGCAGCGCCAGAATCGCGTCGTCCTCCGCGACGAGGCAGCGGGTGCGCAGCTCGGACCAGTCCATTTCCACCGGGATGAGGATACGGACGGCCGGTCGCCGGACCGTTGCGCGCCCGGCTCAGCTCTTCTTCTCGTTGCGCCGCAGCACATGTGGGCGCAGCCGGTTGAATCCGCGCACCCGCACGCTGCGCAGGTTCTTGACGATGAACTCCGGCTCGCCGTCGAGCGCGTTGGCGGCCTCGTCATCGATCATCACCGTGCCCGGCCGCGCGACACCGGTGAGCCGGGACGCGATGTTCACGACCGACCCGTACAGGTCGCCGAACCGTTGCAGCACCGGCCCGTACGCCACCGCGACCCGCAGCTCGGGGGTGCCGCCCACCATCATGGTCGACTCCTGGATGGCCAGCGCGATGCGGGCCGCGTCGGCGGCGTTGGTGGCGGCGAACATCACCTCGTCGCCGACGTTCTTCACCACCCAGCCGCCGTTCTCGGTGATCGCGGCGGTGGTGGTGGACTCGAACGACTCCAGCAGCAGTGACAGCTCGTCGGGGTGCAGATGTCTGGTCAGCCGGGTGTAACCGACCATGTCCGCGAAGCCCACGGCCAGATCACGCACGGTCTCGCCGGCCGAGGTGCCGGGGTCGAGCGAACGCGACAGCGCCGCGGCGAGGTGGCGACGCCAGGCGTAGCTGTTGAGCTGTTCGAGCGTGGCGATGGTGCCTTCGGTCGCGGCGCGGACGGTGTCGATGGGGTCCGCGTTCGGGTCGGCGGCGGCGATGCGCGCGCCGATCTCGGCGAGCACCAGATCGACCTGCCATTCCGCCAATCGGGCCATGCCCTGGCCGAGGGTGCGCGCGGTCGCCGCCTGCTGCCGCGCGTCGGCCGAGGACAGCACGTCGAGGGTGCGGAAGTTCTCCACCGCCGCGATATCGGCGTCGGTGTAGTCGACGGCGTCGTCGTCCAGTCCGGCCGGGAAGCCCAGCGCGGTCCACAGCCGTTTGGTCAGCGTCGTGGTGCTGTCCGACTGCTCGGCGACCTGGGTGCGGGTGTACTGCCGCGGGCCGTCGAGCAGATACGCCTCGACAACCGCCTGCACCAGCTCGGACTTCTCGGTGGGCACCATGTCCGTACCTTACGACGGTCCCGGCCCCGCCCGGTGTACACACCGTCGCAATTGGGTGACCTCACAGCGGCCGGGCCGTGGCGTCGGTCAGCGCCGTGGTGGCACGTAGCAGATCGTCAGCTGGAACCGCTGGTTCGTCACGGCGTCTTCACGTTCCCCGCAGAGACCGGAATCGGCGACACCCTGATGGATCGCGGTGACCCTGCCGATCTCGTTGCCGGGCACTGCGCAGTCCACCTTGTGATACGGGCCGTTGCCGGTGAAGTCGTAGCAGGTGCCCTCCCGCCAATCGAAGACGAAGCAATAGGTCGGCGACACATTGCCATTGCGGTCACCGGTGGAGAACTCCACGTCGGCGGCCGGATCGCTGCATTCGCCGTAGGTCTTCTCCACCAGCCGGTAATTGGCTTCCAGCGAACCGCAGTCGACGGGTGTGCCGGAGCGATCCGAATAGTTGATGCAGTCGCCGACTTCCAGTGACTCGACCGAATCCGGCACGGCCGCCGCGATTCCCGAGCCGACGAGGCAAGTGATCGAAAGGGCGCCGAGCGCCACCGTGGCCGGTGCGGCGAAATTCCGCATGCCGAGGTCCTCCCCATGATGCACACAACCGGTTGTGCGACAACCGATGTCGCGCCGGACGCGGCGCAACCGCAGCACATTACCCAAGCGTGATGCTCAGCACGAATCGCCTGCGCCGGCAGGGCAGTGGCGCTCTTGCGCCGTCCGCTATCGCTGGGCCGGGGTGGCCTTGATGTGGGCCAGGAAAGTGTCGAGGGCGGACCACATCTGGGGGTTCAGTTGGGTGTGCGTGCCGGTGCCCGTAACCGTGCGGAAGTCGGCTCCGTTGGCGGCGAGCTGCGCGACGAGCGTCCCGTGCAACGGGGACGGGACCGTGGTGTCGGTGAGGTTGATCAGTAGCAGGATCGGGGCGTCGTAACCGGAGGTCGGCACCGTCAGGTAGGAGTCATAGGCGGCACGAAGGGGGCTGTCGGACAACGACTTCGAGAGCAGTTGGCCGATGCCCAGACCGTCCACCCTGGCTTCGATCTCCGGTTTGCACATGGTGCCGATCTCGTCGATCACGGTGCGCCCCAGCGGACTGAGGAACTGATTCACGTCGACATCTGGCCGAGCGGCGCGTAGTCCGGCCAGGATGCTGGAGAAGAAGCCGAGCGTTTCGCTGGTGCCGGGCAGCGTCGGAATGCCCGGCCCCGCAATGGGAAGCACCTTCTCGACATCGGATTCCGGGTCCACCGCGACGGTCCCGCGGAAGTCGAGTTCGGGCGCGTAGGTCGATTGCAGGTGGCCGGTGCCGAGGGCGGCCTGCCCACCCTGCGAGAGGCCGAGCACGGACCAGGTCTCGGACAGTTCCGGCCGGGCCGAGCGGGCGGCGCGCAACAGGTCGAGGGTGGCGGTGGCCTCGGTGCGCAGCTCGAGATACGGGTGCGGGCCGGTGTCGAACAGGCCGAGACCGAGATAGTCGGGCGCCACGACGGCGAAGCCCTGGTCGACGAGATGCTGCATGATCCCGTCCTCTTCCTCGTGCCAGTGCGAGGCGGGCGCGGTGCTGGGATCGGATTCGCCGCCGCACCCCTGACCGAGTCCGGTGGTGCCGTGGTCGAACGCGACGATCGGCCAGCCGCCCGCGGGTGGGGTGCCCGGCGGGACGAACAGCGCACCGCTGGCCGGCTTCGGGGTGCCGTCGGAGCCGGTCATCCAATAGCTGATCGCGGACCCATCGGCCATCCCGTGCCAGCCGTCGGCTTGCGGGGTCACCTGAATCAGCATCCCCGGAGTTTCCGCGGCCGCGGGAGTGGCTTGCAGGGCGAGTGCGGTGCAGGCCGTCGCTGTGGCAACGGCGACGGAACTTTTCCAACCACGAACAACGCGCATCGAGAACCCTCTCCACCTTGTTGGACGATCGTCCAGTTGAAGATCAGATTAGGCCGGTTGTGTATCAACCACATCGTGTGATGGCGAACTGTAAGCAAACCCACGCTACCTGTGCGGCTGTGCCGAGCGGACTCGAACGCGCCGGAGTGTGCGGTATCGCGCCGGGCCACGGGGTTGTCCGATGGCACGTAGGTGCCGGGCAAACGCCACAGCGGGGGACCGATGCGCCCGGTCTCTTGTGCACTGAATCGTGCCCACGGTGGGCGCGTGCGAGCGCGGCGTTTGTCTGTGTGGTCGCGTCAGGTCTGCTGCTGAATGCGCCCGGCCACCACTCGGGCTTGCCGCTGATGCTCTGTCGCCGGACGGCCGAGTGCGGTCGCGAGGTTCGCAAGGTAGTGCGCGACGGGTTCCAGGGTGACCATTCCGCTACCCGCGCCCGCGAGTTCGGTTGCGGCGGGTAGTAATTGGTCGTAGCAGCGGAGCATCGTCGTCTCCTTGCCGAGAGCGAGTGCCGCCCGCGCAGTGAGGCAGATGCGGAGTTCGTACAGCAGGTCGTGCGGTGCGTCCGGCGTCGCCAGCAGCGCGGTGGCCGCTTCGTCGCGAAGTCCGCTGTCCAGCAGGGCGATCGGGCGAATCCACGGTTCGTATGGTCCGTACTGCTCGGTGGCGTCCGGGTCGATCGGCAGTCCGTGGCGCAGCCGCAGGCAGCAGAGTGCGAGGGGGAGCAGGCCCCGTTCGACTCCGGGCATGCCACTGCCGCCGAGGCTTTCGGCCGCCGCGCGGTAAGCAGCCTCGGCCTGGGCCGGACTACCGGTGAGGGCGGTACGCAGAGCCGCGAACCACTCCGTGAACACGCCGACCATCGGTAGTTCGTATTCGTTCGCCAACCGATCCGCCGCGGCCGCGTGGTCCGCGGCGGCTCGGAGATCGGCTGTGGCACAGCTCGATTGGAGGGCGATGAGGTGGCCGAGAACTTCGAAGGAGATCAGCCGGTGTGCGCCGCCGAGCGCCACGAGTTCGTCGCCGATCCGGCCCCGTTCCGGGCTGAGGCCGGCGCGCTGGAAGGTGTGCATGAACCGGCCGTTGAGGGCGAAGGCCAGCAGCGCGGGATCGTCGAGTTCCCGGGCGATCCGCTCCGCCGCCGCGGCCGCGCGTACGCCCCGGTCATCGGTGGTGCCACGGAGTTCCAGCGCCAGCGTGGTACACAACCGGGCCCGCAACTCGCGACGCTCGGCGGGCAGCCCCGTGAGCGCGCGCTCGGCGGCGGCCACGATGTGCCCGGCGAGTTCGGGATCATCGTTGGTCGTCCACACGGCGGGAATGTCGAACGCGCTCAGGATCTCTGCGGTCAGGGCGGGGTCGCCCCGCTGTTCGGCACGGGTGATGGCGAGGCGGCGGAACGTCCGCGCCTCATCCAGCGCACCGGTGACCGCCAGCACCCGCGCGAGTCCCGTCGTCGCGGCCAGCTGGGCGGACAGATCGGGGGTAGGCGATCGGTCGAAGGCCGCCAGGGCCGCCCGCCATAGCCGCACTGCCTCCGCCAGTGCGAAGCCTTGTTCGGCCGCGCGGGCGGCGGCGCTGGCGTACGCGGCGGCGCTCGCGGCGGTCGCCCGGCTCTGTGCTCGGATGAAATGGTGCGCCAAGACGGAAACGGCTGTGGTGTCGGTCTTTTCGAGCAAGCTGCCGATCTCGCCGTGCCAACGGGCTCGGCGTGCGCCGCTGATCTCGTGGTAGACGGTGTCGCGGACCAGTTCGTGGGTGAAGCGCAGCGCGCCGTCCGGCAGTTCGGTGAGCAGCCCGACGGTTATGGCCTGGTCCAGCGCGTCGAGCGCGGACTCCGCGTCCCCGAACACTTCGAAGAGGATCTCGCGATCGATGTCCGCGCCGAGCACGGCGGCCTGCTGCACCACGGTCTGCGTGGCCGGCGGCAGTGCGGCCATCCGATGCCGGATGACCGCACGGACGCCCGCGGGTACCGCGTCGAAGGAGGTGGTCCCTTCGTCGCGCAGCAGTCGCGCCAGCTCGCGGACGAAGAACGGATTGCCATTGCTGCGCCGGTGAATTCGAGAGCTGTAGCTGTCCGCGACCTCTGGTCCGGCTATCTCGCGCACCAGCGCGACGGTGTCGGCCTCGGACAGCCCGCCCAGGTAGATCCGTACGGGCTCGGTGGGGGCCACCTTCCCGAGCAGGGCGGTGAGTTCGGTGCCGATCTCCGTGCTGCGGTAGGTCGCCAGGACGAGTACCGGGCCCGCTGTTCGGCTGGTGGTCAGCGCGGCCAGCAGATCGAGGGTCTCGGCACCGGCATTGTGCAGGTCGTCGAAGACCACGAGCACGGGCGCGCGGCGCGCCACGACCGCTAGCTCTGCGGCGGCGGCCCGGTGGAACAGGAACCGGGCCTCGGCCGGATCGGCACCCGCGAAGGCCGGGCGCGATCGATCGGTCTCCGATTCCATTGGCGCGGGGTCGGTTTCGTCGGCGCTCGCTGCGAGATCCGGATCAGACCGGCGGTCCGCCAGCGCCGCACGAATCCTCGTCCACGCCCAGCCCGGTGGGACACCCGTGTCCGCCGGGTTCTCGCCGAGCGCGACACGCCAACCGTCCTCGGCAAGCATGGACGAAATCGCTTCGGCAAGAGCGCTTTTACCGGCACCGGCTTCGCCGGAGAGCAGCACGAGGCGGAAGAGTCCCTGGCGTTGCACCGTTTCCGCGGCCTGGCGCAGCGCGTCCAGCTCTGTCGCTCGCCCAAGGAAACCGGTTCCGGGCGAGGGCATTCGAACCGCTGCCGGAACGGGCCGCAACTGTGGGGCGTGCGCGAGAATATCCGCTTCCAGCTGTTGCAGGCCGGGGCCCGGGTCCGCACCGAGTTCGGTACGCAAGAGCCCGCGGACGCGGCGCAGCGCGGCCAGTGCATCGCTCTGCCTGCCCGACCGGTACAGCGCGAGGGCGAGCAGCTGCCAGCCGTGTTCCCGCAGCGGATGTGCGGCGAGCAGTGCATGCAGGCCGGGCACCGCCTCGGCGGGCCGAGCGAGGTCGATCAGCGCGGCCGCACGGTGCTCGGCGGCGAGCTGCCGCAGGCCGTCCAGGCGATCGATTTCCGCACGCGCCCAACCCTGTTCGGCGAATTCGGCGTAGGCGGGGCCGTGCCACAGGGCGAGCGCGTCGTCGAGGGTCGTCAGCGCGTCGGCGCTGTCGCCGGTGGCCAGCAGTTCGGCGGCTCGGCCGACCGCGGTGCCGAAATCGTCCGCGTCCACCCTGTCGGCGCGAAGTGCGTAGCCGGGTGCGGCGGTGACCAGCACCGTCGCCAGGCTGCGCGGTGCCCGGTCCGGTTCGAGGAGCCGCCGCAGTTCGGCCACGAACGTCTGCAGCGCACCCACCGCGGCTTGCGGCGGGTGCTCCCACAGGTCATCGATCAGCTGATCCGTGGTGACCATGCGTCCGTGCGCGACGAGCAGCCGGGCGAGCACGGCCCGATGCCGCGGGCCCTTCAGCGGCAAGGGTTCACCCGCCCGCTCGGCGCCGATGGGGCCGAGCACGCGGAAGCTCAGCCGCGGCACGCGACCGGTCCGGCTTGCTCGGCGACGGCCGCGCTCAGTCGCTGCTGATTCGGTGCTGAGCGCGGGCGAAAAGACTGTCCGGCGTCACCAGCGACCATCGGAAGGACACCTCATGACATCGGAGATTACCGGATTCGACTACCGCCGCCTCGCCGTCGGCGACGGGGTCGAACTCAATGTCGCGGTGGGTGGTGCAGGCCGCCCGATCGTGCTGCTGCACGGCTTCCCGCAGACCCACCTGATGTGGCGGCACGTCGCGGCCGACCTGGCGGCCGATCACACCGTCATCTGCCCTGACCTGCGCGGCTACGGCGACAGCGACAAGCCGGCCGAGACCGGCGGCAGCGTGTACGCGAAGCGCACCATGGCCGCGGACGTCGTCGCGGTGGCCCGGGCGCTCGGCCACGAACGCTTCGCGGTGGCGGGGCACGACCGCGGCGCGTTCGTCGCCCTCCGGGCCGGTCTGGACCACCCCGCGGCCGTCACCCACCTGGCCTCGCTCGACGTGCTGCCGCTGCTCGACACCTGGGATGTCATGCACGGGGTGACGGCCGCGGTCGGATTCCACCTCTTTCTGATGGCGCAGCCGCCGGGTCTGCCCGAGGCGATGATCGCCGCCACGGCCGACGACTTCTTCGGGTACTTCCTCGATGCGTGGACACGGGATCCGGCGGCCATCCCGCCGGAGATCCGCGAGGTCTACCTGCGTTCGTGCGCGGCCGCGGTGACCAGCATCGTCGCCGATTATCGGGCTTCGGCCGGCATCGACCTCGAACACGATCGCGCCGATCGTGCCGCGGGCAACCTCCTTCGCATGCCGGTGGCTGTCCTGCAACAGGATTGGGGGGCCGCACTCGGCTTCGACGCCGAAGCGCTGTGGCGCGCTTGGGCTCCCGACCTGCAGCACACCACCGTGAGCTGTGGTCACTTCATGGCCGAAGAGTCGCCGGCCACCGTCACCGCGGCCCTGCGCGCGTTGCTGACCCGCTGAGCCCGCGGCGAGGTCCGCGCGCTGGGCGCGGACCTCGCCGGGCCTAGAGGAAATCGAACAGCGGCGGGAAAACCAGCACCACGACCCAGGCCCAGATGAGGTACACCGCAAGGTATCTCGTCTGCCAGCGCTCCAGCCGCGCGAACGTCTGCTTGCGCCGCAGGAACCCGAACAACAGCCAGGCCGACCAGGCGAGGTTGGTCAGCAGGATGACGTTCTCGCCGAGCGCCGCGATCTTGTTGGGGGTGGAACCGTATTCGGTGATGCGGCCGGTGATGGCGGCGAGCACCAGCACATCGATGATCAAGGCACTGACCACCAACGCCAGTTGCAGCTTGTCGAACAGTCCCGGCGCGGCTTCGGGATCCCGGGCGGAGATGGCGTAGAGCAGCAACCCGAGCACGACGACCAACAGCAGGTCGAACAGGATCAGCACGTCGCGATCCACATCGATCCCGGTGCTGCTCAACCCGATTCCGATCAGCAGCGCCAGCAGCGCGACCGTGAACAGCGGCGTGAACACCCGGGTGAGCACCGGTGCCATGTTCTCGACCACGCTCTGTTTCGCCTCCACCAGCCAGGCCGCGACGACGACCGCGGCGACGGCGCCGCACGGCATCAGCCACATCGAGACGAAGTCCTCGGCATCGACACCGATGGCGTTGAAGGTGCCGACGGTGAAAGCGGTCAGCACGCCACCGCCCAACGCGATGAGCACGAAGTAGACGAACCATTCGCCGGTGAACCGGATGAAATCCATTCGCCTGCGGTCGGATCGCCACTCGCCGCCCATATACGCGACACCGGTCACCAGCCACAGCGCCAGCGGCAGGTGAATGGCGGTGAGTACCAACGATTGTGACGAACTGTCCAGCGGGTAGGCGTTCGCGCCGACCGCGCCGATGACGAACACCAGCGCCAGTACCGCGATGAGGCGCGGATCGAGCCGGCGCCGGATCGCGAAATACGCTGCGAGCGGCGCGAGTCCGAACAGTGCGATATTCCTGGCGTAGAGTTCCGGGTGCTCGTCGAAACCCGCGCCGAACAGCGACGGCACCTTGATGGCGACGGCGGCGGCCGCCGCGCAACCCACCATGGTGAGCAGCGTCGTCTGGTCACCCGTCGTGGCCGGGGAGTCCGAATCTGGCGTCAGCACAAGTTGTTTCCACAATCGCCCCGAGTGCTCGCGGGCGAATTCTCGGGACAGCTCGTCCTGGCTGCCCATCCGTTTCACCGCGACGAGGAACCCCTCGTCCGGCTTCAGGCCGAGACCGGTCAGCTCGGTGATGGTGCTGCGCAGATGATCTTCCAGCTCGTCGGTGTCGGTCGTGGCCACCGCCCGCCTGCGCCGCATGTAGCCGCGCCACTGCGCGATCTGCGCTTCGAGTTCGCTGTCCTCGCTCATGGTTACGCCTCAGCCGGACGTGCGGTCATCGGTCCCTGCGTCAATTGCCAGATCCCGTCGAGGGCCTCGACCACCGCGGCCCACTGCCGCCGATGCTGGACCAGTTCCCGGCGTCCCTGCTCGGTGATGCGGTAGTACTTCCGCCGGCGGCCGCCCTCGGGTGTGTCCCAGAACGATTCGATGTGCTCGATCCGTTCCAGCCGGTGCAGCAGCGGGTACAGCAACCCGTCGCTCCACTCCAGTTCCCCGCCGGACAGCTCGCTGATCTGCTTCAGGATCGCGTACCCGTAGCTCTCCTGCCGCGCCAAGATGCCCAGTACCAGCGGCGTCGCCGAGGCCGCCACCAAATCCTTGGGTATGTGCACGCCACCCACCTCCTAACCCTAGATCTGCTAGGGATAGTAGCTCTAGGTATGAGGCCGCGCCAGGACTTGTCCCGGCGCGGCGTCGACGGTGGGGTCAGGAGTGGTAGCGGAGGATGGGTTGGCCGGTGCCGGTGGTGATCAGTTGCGGCAGGCTGGTGGTGATGTAGAAGGTCCAGCCGCGGGAGCAGGACTCGAAGCATTCGGATTCGCCGGTCAGGCCCTCGTGGGTGAAGTTCAGCGTGGTGCCGCCCGGGGTGGGGACCAGGTCGAAGACGACGTGGGTGTCGGTCCACTCGTGCTGGTCGTCGACGAAGGTGAGGCACGAATCCACGACGTGCCAGACCATCCGCCGGCCGGGCACCACCTCGGTGATCCGGAATCGGCTGAAGCGGATGCCCTTCTTCTCCTTGACGGTTTCTCCCGCGTACGCGAAGTCGTCGTTGAAGATGAACTCGTCGTGCAGTGCGGCGGTGTCGCCGATGATGTTCGCGTTCCACCAGCCGCGCACGTCGGTGATGGCGGCGAAGACCTCGTCCGACGTCCGGTCGACGGACATGGTGGCGGTCATGTGCTCGGTGTTCGACATTGTCTTACCTCTCTCATCGGGTGGTTTCGTCCCACCGACGAAGGAGGTCGCGCCGGATCGACATCGGCGCGAAAAAAAGTTCCGAATTCTTTTGCGGCAGTCTCAGAGCGTCCGCAGTCGGTCGGCCAGGTAACGGCGTTCCGCGCTGGTCGGTGCCAGTTTCAGGGCCGCTTCGTAGGCGGTGGCGGCCTCGGCCGCGCGGCCGTCCCGGCGCAGCAGATCGGCTCTGGCCGCGGGCAGCAGGTAGTAGCCGTCCAGTCGGCCGGAGGCGTCGATCTCGTCGATGAGGGCGAGCCCGGCCGGGATGCCGTCCGCCATCGCCACCGCCACCGCGCGATTGAGTTCGACCACCGGTGACGGCGCCAGCTGGGCCAGTTCGCCATAGAGCGCCGCGATCTGCGGCCAATCGGTGGCCGCCGCGTCGGGTGCGGTCGCGTGACAGGCCGCGATCGCCGCCTGCACCTGATACGGCCCCGGTCGCCGCGCGGCCAGGGCTTCGTCCAGTGTCCGCACCCCCTCGGCGATCAGCGCGTGATCCCACCCGGACCGGTCCTGGTGTTCGAGCGTGACCAGCATGCCGTCGTCGGTGCGCTGCGCGCGCCGCGCCTCGAGCAGCAGCATCAGGGCGAGCAGGCCGCGCGCCTCCGGTTCGGTGGGCAGCAACCGGACCAGGACCCGGGTGAGATAGATGCCCTCCGCGGTCAGTCCGCGGTGCCCGTCCGCGTCGTCGTAGCCCTCGTTGAAGATCAGATAGAGCACCGCGAGGACGGCGGCGAGCCGCTGCGGGAGCACCTCCGCGGGCGGAACCCGGTACGGGATACCGGCTTCGACGATCTTGCGTTTGGCCCGCACCAGGCGCTGCGCCATCGTGGTCTCGGCGGTGAGAAAGGCCTTCGCGATCTCCGCGGTGGTCAGGCCGGTCAGCGTGCGCAGGGTGAGGGCGACCCTGGCCGGAAACGGCAGCGCCGGATGGCAACAGGTGAAGATCAAGCGCAACCGCTCGTCGGGCACCGCTTCCGGGTGCGGTTCGAGCGGATCCCTGGCCAGCACCGCGAGCTCGCGCACCTTGGTGGCCGTCGCGGTGGTGCGCCGGAGCCGGTCCGTCGCGCGATTGCGCGCCGTCGTGGTGAGCCAGGCCCCCGGGCGGTTCGGGATCCCGTCCCGCGCCCAGCTGGTCAACGCCGCGGCGAACGCGTCCTGCGCGCAGTCCTCCGCGAGATCCCAGTCCCCGGTCCCGCCGATGAGCGTGGCCACCACCTGGCCCCACTCGTCGCGGTATGCCGCGGCGACCGCGGCCCGAACCTCTTGGGGCGCAGTCATTCCCACACGGGACGGACCTCGATGCAGCCCCGGCTCGCATACGGGTGCAGCGCCGCGAGTTCGATGGCTTCGTCCAGATCCGCGCATTCGATGATGTCGATGCCGCCGATGAAATCCTTCGTCTCGGCGAACGGGCCGTCGGATACCAGCGTTTCGCCTTCGCGCACCCGCACGGTCGTCGCAGTCGCCACCGGTCGCAGCCGCGCGCCGCCCAGGCTGCGACCGCGCCGCGCGACCTCCGCGGAGAACGCCTGATGCGCCGGATCCGCCGCGATCTCCGCCATGCTCGGCGCGGAGCTCTCGTCGTCGCAGATCAGCAACACATATTTCATGCCCTCAATATGCCCGACCAGCCCCGGTTCCAGCGCCGGAAGACGCGGATCAGTCCTCGATGGTGATCGACAGGTGCGGCTTGGCGGTGTCGCCCGGCGCGGCGACCCGATCCCAGACCGCGTCGATCAGCGGGGCCAGCAGGAGCTCGCCGAGTTGGCGCACGAGGATCGCGATCACCTGAGTGGATTCGCGCCGCCGGGTGGAGGCGAGTCCGGCCTCGCGCAGCGAAACCACTTCGGAGCGAACGAGTTCCACCAGCCGCTCCAGGAACTGCGACTGCGCGGGCTCCGGTTCGAGGAGGGCGCGGCGCAGGTAGTTCACCACGGCCGGGTTCTCCCGCAGCATCTCCCGCACCGCCTCGTCGCGCGCGGACGCCACCTCGGCGGGCGTGCCGCTGCCCGGAATCGAGTGCACGGCCTGATAGAAGTACTCACCGACCAGCTGGTCCACCGCGTCGCGCAGCCCCGCCTTGGTCTTGAAATGGTGCTGGACCAGGCCGAGGGTGACACCGGCCTCGGCGGCGATGGCACGCAGCGAGACCCGGGATTCGCCGTACTGAGCGAACAGATCCATGGCCGCGTTGCGGATGCGCGCCTTGGCGGTCAGGTCATCGTTGGTTGCCCGTGGGTTCAGCATCAGCTCTCGGTTCGTCGACTGTCCGCAGATCTTACGTCGGGTAATGGCCCCGGCCGCCCGCTCCGCCACGCGGCGGTGAGTGTCGTGTGAAGTCGGTCACTGACATAGATATGTGTACAACCGACATGGTTACGATACATTTGTATCGTGCCGGAAACGGCTGTCGCGATGACGCAATTCCCTCGATCGGAAAGTAGAGAGAACAACGATGTCCGCACTCTTCCCCGACTACCGCCCCACCTGGGAAACCGATCAGCATCGTGAACTGCGCAAGCACGCCGCCGAGTTCTTCCGCAAAGAGATCGTGCCGAACCGTGAGCGCTGGACCGAGCAGCACATGGTCGACCGCGAGTTCTGGAACCAGGCCGGTGCGGCCGGCCTGCTCGGCCTGGACCTGCCGGAGGAATTCGGCGGCGCAGGCGGCGACTTCGGCCTGCAGGCCGTGGTGCAGGAAGAGTTGGTCTACGCGCACGACAACGGCTTCGGCTTCTCGGTGCACTCGCCGATCGTGTCGCACTACATCTACACCTACGGCAACGAAGAACAGCGCCGGCGGTGGCTGCCCGGCATCATCAGTGGCGAGTTGGTGCTGGCCATCGCCATGACCGAGCCCGGCACCGGATCGGACCTGCAATCGGTGCGCACCACCGCGATTCGCGAGGGCGATCACTACGTCATCAACGGCTCGAAGACCTTCATCTCCAACGGCACCCACTGCGACCTGCTGGTGATCATCGCCAAGACCGATCCGTCGCAGGGCGCGGCCGGAGTCTCGCTCATCGTCGCCGAAACCAAGGACCTGCCCGGCTTCGAACGGGGGCGGGTGCTGGCGAAAATGGGGCAGCACGCCCAGGACACGCGCGAGCTGTTCTTCTCCGATATGCGCGTGCCCGTCGCCAATCTCCTTGGCGCGCAAGAGGGCCTGGGCTTCTACCAGCTGATGGAGCAGCTCGCCCGGGAGCGGCTGATCATCGCCAGCCTGTGCTCCGCGCTGGCCGAAGCCGCGGTGCTCGAGGCGTTGCGCTACTCGAAGGAGCGCGAGGCCTTCGGGCGGCCCATCGGCAAGTTCCAGCACAACGCGTTCACCCTCGCCGAGTGCAAGACCGAGGCGCTGGCCATCAAAACCCTTGTCGACCATGCGATTCAGCAGTACATCGATGGGAAGAACGATCCGGCCACCGCATCGATGGCCAAGCTGTTCGCGGCCGAGACCTGCGACAAGGTGGTGGACCGCTGCCTGCAGCTGTTCGGCGGCTACGGCTACATGATGGAGTACCCGATCGCCGCCATGTACACGGGTTCTCGGGTGAACCGCATCTACGGCGGCACCAGCGAAATCATGAAGGAAATCATCTCGCGGTCGCTGTGACGCGCCCCGGCTCCGCATCAGACACCGCCCGGCTCCGCATCAGAAATCGAAGGGATCTCGGCATGACCACCGAGGCATATGTTTTCGAGGCCATCCGCACTCCGCGCGGCAAGGGTAAGCGCACCGGTTCGCTGCACGAGGTCAAGCCGATCTCCCTGGTGGTCGGCCTGATCGAGGAGCTGCGCGTGCGGTTCCCCGACCTCGACGAGAATCGGATCTCCGACGTGGTGCTCGGCTGCGTCACGCCGGTCGGTGATCAGGGCATGGATATCGCCCGCACGGCGGTGAATCTGGCCGGGCTGCCCGACACGGTCGGTGGCGTGCAGATCAACCGGTTCTGCGGTTCGGGACTCTCGGCGGTCGGGATGGCTGCCGCCAGTGTGCGTTCCGGGTTCGAAGAGCTCGTCATCGCGGGTGGCGTGGAGTCCATGTCCCGGGTCGACATGGGCAGCGATCGCGGGGCGATGGCCTACGACGCGGCCACCGCCTACGACAACTACTTCGTCCCGCAGGGTGTGGCGTGTGATCTGCTCGCCACCATCGAGGGGTACTCGCGCGGGGAGGTGGACGAGTTCGCGGTGCGCTCGCAGCAGCGCGCGGCGGCGGCGTGGGACGGCGGGTACTTCGCCAAATCGGTGGTGCCGGTGCGTGATCAGAACGGCGTCACGATTCTGGATCGGGACGAGCACGTGCGCAGGGACACCACCGTCGCCGATTTGGCCAAGCTGGCGCCCGCGTTCGCGGGCATCGGCGAGTTCGGCGGCTTCGATGCCGTTGCCGCGCAGAAGTATCCGTTCGTGGAGCAGGTCGACCATGTGCACACCGGCGGCAACAGCTCCGGCATCGTGGACGGCGCCGCGCTCGTCCTCGTCGGCAGCAAGGCCGCCGGTGCGGCGAGCGGCCTGGTGCCGCGGGCGCGCATCGTCTCCTACGTGACCAGCGGCGCCGACCCGGTGCTCATGTTCGAAGGCCCGATTCCGGCGGTGGACAAGGCTCTCGCGCTCGCGGGGCTGACCGTCGATCAGATCGATGTGTTCGAGATGAACGAGGCATTCGCCGCCGTCGCGCTGAAGGTGCAGCGGCACTTCGGGATCCCCGACGACAAATACAACGTGAACGGCGGTGCCATCGCCATGGGCCACCCGCTCGGCGCGACCGGGGCCATCCTGGTCGGCACCGTGCTCGACGAGCTCGAGCGCAGCAACGGCCGCTACGGCCTGATCACACTCTGCGTCGCCGGCGGCATGGGTGTCGCCGCCATCATCGAGAGGGTCTGAACCCATGTCCGAGAACACCATTCGCTGGGACCGGGACGCGGACGGCATCGTCACGCTGACCCTGGACGCGCCGGACCAGCAGGCCAACACCATCACCGACGCCTTCCGGTCGTCGCTCACCGCGGCACTGGACCGGATCGCTGCGGAATCCGGCGACATCAGCGGTGTCGTCCTCACCTCGGCCAAGAAGACCTTCTTCGCGGGCATGGACCTGAATGTCCTGCTGGAACAGCTCGTTCCGGCCGAGCCCGCCGAGATACTGGCGGTCACCACCGAATTCAAGAGTCAGCTGCGCCGCCTGGAGACGATCGGCAAGCCGGTGGTGGCGGCGATCAACGGGGCGGCCCTCGGCGGCGGCCTCGAACTGGCGCTGGCCACCCACCATCGCATCGCGGCGGATGTGCGTGGCAACCAGATCGGCTTGCCCGAGGTGCTGCTCGGTGTGCTGCCCGGCGCGGGCGGCATCGGTCGCGCGGTGCGGTTGATCGGTATCCAGAACGCGCTCATGCAGGTGCTGCTCACCGGCGCGCGGATGACCCCGGCCAAAGCGCTGAAGGTCGGGCTGGTCGACGAAATCGTCGGCAGCGTAGAAGAATTGGTGCCTGCCGCCAAGGCGTGGATCAAAGCCAACCCGGACAAGAACGCCCAGCCCTGGGATGTGCAGGGCTACAAGCTTCCCGGCGGCTCCCCGGCCACGCCGGCGTTCGCCGCCAATCTGCCCGCGTTCCCGGCGAATCTGCGCAAACAGCTCAAGGGCAACAATCACATGCCCGCGCCGCGCGCCATCATGGCCGCCGCGCTGGAGGGCGCACAGGTCGACTTCGACACCGCGCAAAAGATCGAATCGCGCTACTTCGTGTCCCTGGTAAAAAGCCAGGTGGCCCGGAACATGATCCAGGCGTTCTTCTTCGACCTGCAGCAGGTCGAGCGCGGCGCGGCCCGGCCCGCCGGCATCGAGCAGCAACCGATCAAGAAGGTCGGCGTTCTCGGCGCGGGCATGATGGGCGCCGGCATCGCCTACGTCACCGCCAAGGCCGGCATCGAGGTAGTGCTGAAAGACATTTCGCTCGAAGCGGCCGAGAAGGGCAAGACCTATTCGGCGAACCTCGAAGCCAAGGCGCTGGCCAAAGGCCGTACCACCGAAGAGAAGTCGAAGGCCCTGCTGGACCGCATCACCCCGACCGCCGACGCCGCCGATTTCGCCGGCGTGGACTTCGTCGTCGAGGCGGTCTTCGAGAACCCTGAGCTGAAGCACAAGGTGTTCCAGGAGATCGAGGGCATCGTCGAGCCCGGCGCGGTCCTCGGCTCCAACACTTCGTCGCTGCCGATCACCGGACTGGCCGAGGGAGTGCAGCGCCCCGTTGACTTCATCGGCATCCATTTCTTCTCACCGGTCGAATCCATGCAGCCGATCGAGATCATCAAGGGCGAAAAGACTTCCGACGCCACCCTGGCCCGCGCGATCGACTACACCCTGGCGATCAAGAAGTATCCGATCGTCGTCAACGACGGCCGCGGCTTCTTCACCACCCGCGTGTTCTCCCTGTGGCTGCTCGAGGCAATGACCATGCTCTCCGAGGGCATCGACCCCGCCATCATCGAACAGGCCGGTTTCCAAGCCGGATACCCGGCCGCCCCCTTGCAGGTCGCCGACGAGCTGTCTTTCGGCACCATCCGCAAGATCATGGACGAATCCATCGCCGCCGCCGAAGCCGAAGGTCTCGCCCTCGCCGAATCCATCCCCACCGCCCGCGAGGTCATCGTCACCCTCATGGACCGCTTCGACCGCAACGGAAAGCTCGCCGGCGCAGGCTTCTACGACTACACCGACGGCAAACGCACCAGCCTCTGGAACACCCTGCGCACCGAATTCCACACCACCCGCGAACTCTCGGTCCCTTTCGAAGACCTTCAAGACCGCCTGATGTTCATCCAAGCCCTCGAAACCCAAAAATGCTTCGATGAGGGCGTCATCGCCGCCGACCCCGACGCCAACATCGGCTCCATCTTCGGCATCGGGTTCCCCGCCTGGACCGGCGGGGTGCGCCAGTTCGTCCAGGGGTATCCAGGTGGACGTTCTGAATTCCTAGCTCGCACAGAGGAATTGGCTGAACGCTACGGTGCGCGGTTCCGTGCACCAGAAAGCCTGCGCGCCGAATAGAGGTCCCGCGCTCACCCGCGCCGGAAGACGGTGCTGCGGTGCCACGCAAAGTACGGTTCCGACCCGACTTTGTGTGCACCGCAGGCCGACCCGGTCAGCGCTGCCAGGCGGTCACGAACCGCGGGTGTGGTCGCCGCATCGCTGATGATCAGTCGACCGCTGTCATCGACAGAAACCCATCCGTCCTCATACAGAGCGTCACAACCGAAGGTGCACGCGAGCATCGCCACGTTCGACAGGTCACGGCGTTCGTCGGGCGTGCAATGCTGTCGTTTCTTGATGTGCGCAGCAACCAGCAGTCCCGTCGGGAACTCGTGTCCGCAGAGTGCGCAGACACCGGTCTCGCCGGAACCGCACAGGATTCGACGCAGTCGTGCCTGCTCGCGCCGTATCTTGACGCGAGCATGGCCGTCGGTCTCGCCCACCGGTTCTTCGGCCACGAGCGCGGCCCCCGACCGGGAGAGGTCGGTCGCGAGTTGCTCGGCGTCGGCCGGAGCGTAATCCGGGACAGTGATGCGCAAGAGCACCCGTTTGCGGTTGTTGCCCTCCTTTTTCGAAGCCGATGTGAGCCCGACCCGTCCTTGCGCCCGGGTGAGTTCGAGCCGCAATCGGGCAATATCGGAGACGTTCGCCATCACGATCGGACTGCTGATCAGCTGACGTTCAGTAGCTTCAAGTCTGGTCGCGTTCGCCGACACGACTTCCGCCCCCGATATCACTGCTTCCAGCTCACGCAACCGCCCGAGCAACAGTTCGAACAGCGGCACGTAGTCGCTGTTGCGCGGCAAGGCGCTACCGACGACCCGACCCCCGGCACTCTCGATGATCAGCGAGAACGCATCCCCGTCGGCCACAACGGAGAACTCGGCATTGAGCTGCTTGCCGTCAGCCCCCTCAGCACGACGACGGACCGCCCGTCCGATGGTTACGGAATCTTCGATGACGCTGCTGGAGGCGTCGACTGCTTCCATACCGCGGACTGTAGACCGTCGCACCGACACCGCCAGGCCCGTCCGCGATGCAAGTGCCCAGCCACGTCCCGATGGGACAATATCTCCCAATCTTGGGGTCATGGATTCGGTGCCCGCCTCTGGCATGGTGGTCGGCATGCGAAATGTATGGAGATCATTTGCAGCCTCCGCCGCGGCGTTGGTTGTGGTCGGGGTGGTGGCGGGCAACGCGAATGCCGAAGGCATGTTCATCGGCGAGTATCAGACTCACGGGGAGTGCGTGCGCGAGGGGGAGAAGTGGCAAGCGTGGTACGGCAGCTCCGACACCCGGCCGGACTGCGTCTATGGTCAGCAGGGGAGTGGCTGGCAACTGTGGATCCGCTCGATCTGACGGGTACGACTCGCCTGCGAATGACGGTCCAGGCAACATGATTCGGCCGAGCTACCGGCGACGGTAACCGCGGGGGTGGGGGAGCCATCAGGCGAAAGGAGCGCATGGCGTGTCGGCGATGCTGACACGCCATGTCTGCTATGCGGCGAGGCAAGCTCTTCGCTGTGCCCTCGACAGGGCCTGTCGAACATGAGAACGGGGACGACCTGCGGTCTCCGGGTGGACGGCTGGTGATCGAAGCGAGCTACCAGCTGTGACTGTTTGTGCTTCTTGTTCTGCTGGTCCGGCGGTACGACTTGACCGCTGACGCACCCGGCATCGCGCACGCCCACCAGACCCAGACTTACGACGGCTCGCGCACAAGTTCACCGCGGCGTGGTGCACGCTGCTGGTCACCGATCCCTCACTTGGGGTATCTGCGCCCCACACGCCTATTAGCAATGCATTCTGGGTCATGCGGTGTCACTGAGGTGCTTTGTAGGCTCCGGATCGTTCCTATTCGGCTTCAGGAGAAGAGAACTCAATGCGCAAGTCTCGTTTGTCAGTATGTGGCTCAATACTCGGTGCGTTGTTCAGTGCTACCGTTTTGATGGGCGTTGGCGCTGCGGGCGCGGACCCGATTCCGCTCGAAACGCCCGCGGCGGTGCCGGAAGCCGACGTCATCGTCGGTGGCCCCTGCCTTCCGACCGGTGAATCGGTACTGCCCTGCCTGATCAACAGCTTGTCGTCGGGAGTTGTGCGACCCTGAACCCCGCGGACCGAAACGCCCACCGTCGCGCGACGGGCCGCCCGAGGTGGAGTCGATGTAGAGCAGATGCGGGAGCTCGTGCCACACGACGCCTGGCCGGCAGCTGCTGACCAGGCGTCACGTGGCCCGCGAATCCCTTGGGGCTGAGCAGCTTTCCCGGCCGAGAGGACCCTATTCGTGGGTGACATCGATGGCGAGGAATTCGAGACCTTCCAGCAGGCTCACTACCGGCAGTTGCGGATATTCAAACTGAGTACGCTATACGCCGACGAGGTGGCTCGGCTGGTGTCCATCGGTCCACCGCCGCCGATGGCGGCCGGCGGTGCCATCGGCCGCATCCTCTATTACGAGTACCACCGGCCGACCCGCGACGAAGTCGAGGCCACCGTGGCGATGATGCAGGCCGAAAACGTGATCAGCGAACAGAAAGCCGACATTGAGCGCGCCGCTCTCGATGCTGCCCCCAGTGGCGTCGTCGTGGCGCGGCTCGAGTTCCTCGCCGACCCTGACCGGCCGCGGTGAACCCGCGAAGCAGGCTTCGACGCGAACGTTCCGACCTCTGCGAGGATCTGCGACGCGCTGCGGCGTGGCAGGGGCAACTACCCCGTCGACCGCGAGATCAAAGAAGCGATGCTGGCCGTTGCCCTCGATAGATCCCCACCTGGGCGAGGCCGCGTTTCCCATGTTCGCTGTGCCCTCGGCAGGATTCGAACCTGCGACACCCGCTTTAGGAGAGCGGTGCTCTATCCCCTGAGCTACGAGGGCTGGCCGGGATGGCTCCCGGACGTTCGGGAGTCTACCGGGTGGGGGTGGGAGACGCCGCATCCGCCGGTGGACAGGACGAGGGGGAACTGGGGGCGGCGTTGTGCGAGTGGGGTGTGCCACCAGTTCCTCCTGATCATGAAGGTTTGACGCCGACGGCGATGATGTAGTCGGTCCAGGGGCCCCAGAGGGTTAGGGCGGGGCGGCTGAAGGCTAGGCGGAGGGCGGGGTTGACGCGGCGCATGTCGGGGTCGCGGAGGCGTTTGGTGAGGTAGTCGGCGAGGGGGGCATAGACGTGGCGGCGGATGGAGTAGGTGACTACGTCGGTGAAGCCTGCGGTTTGTAAGGCTTGGTGGTAGCGGTGGATGTCGAAGACGTTGGCCAACGGTGGGCGGTCGCCGAGGTTCGGGAAAGCGGTGCGGGGGACGATGTCGGCGGTGACGAGTTTGCCGCCGGGGCGTAGGACGCGGTGCGCTTCGCGGAAGAACTTGGGGTAGGACGGGAAGTGGAAGGCCGATTCCAGGGCGGTCACTTTGGTGCAGGACTCGTTGTCGCGGGGGAGATCGATCGCGGAGCCGTATTCGTATCGAATGCGTTGGGCCAGGCCGAGTTCGGCGGCGCGTCTGGTCGCGATCTCGATTTGTTCGACGGCGATGTTCATGCCGATGATCTGTTTCGGCGCGAATTCCTGCGCCCACAGGAAGTCCTGGTCGCCGTAGCCGAAGCCGATATCGAGCTGGATGTCGTCGGGGCCGAGTTCGGCTTCGCGGCCGACCAGGCGCGCCAGGTCGCGGCTCGCCTCGTCGAGGGTGGCCGGATTGTCGCGCCAGTAGCCGAGATTGATGAACAGGGAGTCCTCGCCGAACAGGTTCTGCGGGCCGACCACGTCGTATACCCGGCCCACGCGCTGGCCCGACGGCAGCAGCGGCACCTTCGCCCATTCGTAGCATTCGCGGGCCCACCGCAACGATCGGGTGCCGATGTCCTCGACGGGGATATCGGCGGTGGTCAGCGTCATGGAACCTCCCGACGTGCGGCCGGCGGCACCGGCCGATCTCGATAGCAACAGTCTGAGACAGTTGCTACACGGGCGTCAAGGGCGGACTGTGCGGTTCGAGAAGATCAGCCCAACCAGCGCAGCGCGCGGTCGAAGGCCGAGTCGAGATTCTGCGCGAACTCCGCTTCGGTGAAGACGGGCTCGCTCAACTCGGGCGGGATGCCCGCCCCGTCGAAGGTCCGCCCGTCCGAGGTCAGGAATTCTTCGTTGGGCAGGCCGAACCACCAGTCCGCGAATCTGGCGCCGGGCAGCTTGCGCTGCATGACGTCGGAGAAGACGCCCTGTGTCGGCTCGCCGATTCGCGTTGTGCGCGAGGGGCGTTCCAGCATCGCCTGGGTGAAGGTCTCGCCTGCGCTGGTGGTGGAGCCGCCGGTGAGTACGGCGATGGGGCCGGCGAAGGCGCTGCGCGCGGGCTCGACACGCAGCGGCTGCGGGTCGGTGCTGTGCGTCTTCTTGGCATAGGCGAAATACGGGCGATCGGTGAGGCGAGCGGCCAGCTGCAGGCCTAAACTGTCTGAGCCACCGCCGTTGATGCGGAGGTCGAGAACCAGTCCGCGTAGTCGGCCCAGCCGTTCCGGCGTGAAGATGGCGTCGAGGGCGCGGCCGAGTTCGGCACTGTCGGCGGCGAAGGTGCGTTCGGGCGTGAACCCGCTGAAGGCGGAAATTCGCAGGTAGCCGTGGTCTTGTCCGGGTATGTCGGCGTAACTGATGCGACCGTTGGCGTATTCGGTCAGCTGGTGGCCGGCGAGATCGCGCCGCTGGACGAATTCCTTGACCTGCTGGTCGAATGACGGACCGGGCATCGTGGTGCCGGGCCGGGTGGTACCGAAGAATCCGAGGTTACCGGCGGAGACCGCCACGTGTGCGTCGTGCAGCGGCGCGATCATGTCGCGGAAGACGGTGAACAGTTCGGCGTCATCGCCCTGCCGTTCGGCGCGCACCGCGCGATCGCGGAACCGATCCCGGACCTGTTGCCAGTCAACACCTTTCGCGGCGAAGAACGGGTAGTTCTCCTGGAACGTCTGCCAGAACACGTCGAAGGCGGGCGGCTGCTGCGGGTCGTTGCACAGGGTCGGCAGCACAGGCAGGCGGCGCAGCGTGCGGTCGCCGGGTGAACCGTCGATGTGCAAGGAGGCTCGATCGGGTGAGCCTGCCGCGCGCACGGTGAGCACATCGTTGCCTGCGGTGACGAAGGTCGCGGGATCATCCGTGCGGGTGGCTGTCTCGTCTTTCACGCAACTGAGCGAGGTCGTCTGAAAGGTCTCGAGCACGTTGTCGTGGATCGCGAGTGCGGTGCCGTAGTCGGCGACCTGCCAGAAACCGGCGGGAAACTCGGCCGCATCCTCCGGCCCGCATGCCGCGCTGATCGCGCCCGTTGCCACCAGCGCGGCCGTGACAACCGCGGTTCGATTGCGCTGCATGATCATTCGACCACCGTCCGGCATCGGACCGGTCGATCACAACCGTGCAGACAGGCGTCCCCGGGTGTGGCCAGCTCTACCGTGACTCAGAACCCGCCGTCGAACCCGCCCCCGTCGAATCCACCCCCGTCGAACCCGCCTCCATCGAATCCCCCTGTGTCACCACCGTATTCGACCCCGGAGTCATACCCGGCATCCTCGAACCCACCCGGATCGGCGTCGAGCCCACCGCCCGCCGCCAACCCGTCCTGATACCCGTCTCCGTATCCACTCTCGAACCCCTGTGCGCCATAACCGATCCCGGACATCCCGGAGAACAGTGAGGAGAACAGCAAGGCCGACCCCAGGCCCCACGCTCCGCCGATCAACGCGGGCTTCCACCACGGCTCGGAGTACCAGCCCGCAGGGACCGGCCGACCGGCGACGCGACCACCGGGGAAGTAGTTGGGCGTCGCCGCGGACGGATTCGGCGAGGCGGCGATTTCCCGGCCTTCGTGCTCGATGACCCGGTTCTCGCTGACCTTGCCCGCCGTGTCCTGTCCGTCGAGAGTGGGGATGGCGGGGCCGGGATCCATGCCCATCGCGCTGCGCGCGGCCTGGGTGTAGTAGAGCCCTTCCAGTGCGGTCTGCTTGGCCAGCCGGGCTTGGGCCGGCGTGCGGGCCTGATCGAGTTGCGACCCGGCGGCGAGGTGCCGTTCGGAGGCGTCGACCAGGGCTTGTTTGGCGGCGTCGTTGGTGCCGCTCAGGTTGTAGATCTGCCCGCCGAGCCGCTCGTTGACCTGGCGGGCGTCGGCCAGCGCATCGGCGAGTTCGGTCGCCGCGCGCTGGGTGCGCTGCCGGGCCTGTACGAGGATGAGCGCGCCCACCGCCACGATCACCACGACGATCAGGAGCCATAACACGGTGCGCACCTCTTCTGTAGCCGGTCGGCGAATACCGTCCAGTTTACTGGGCGCTTGCTGAGACTCAGCTGAAAGCGGTGGCCGCTAGCGCACCGCCGCGGCCTGTGCCTCGTCGTAGTCGGCGGTGTCGAAAGTCCTTGTCTTCCAGCGGTACAGCACGGTGGCGCCGGGCCAGTTGTTGGTGATGCGGCCCGCCGCGTTGCGATACCAGCTGGAGCAGAAATTCCAGGGCGTATCTTTCAGCCGGCGCTGCAACCAGTCGTCCCAGGCCTGTTCGGTGCTCGCGCGGGCCGCGAGATACCGGCCCGGCCGGTCGGTGAGGTACTGCACCACCTGACGGATGTAGCGGGCCTGCGATTCCAGCATGTAGATGATCGAGCCCGAGCCGACATTGGTGTTCGGGCCGTACATCATGAACAGGTTCGGGAAATGCGGCACGGACAACCCGAGGAAGGCGCGTGCGCCGGCATCGCCCCAGACGTCGGCCAGCTTGCGGCCGCCTACGCCGTAGATGTTCATCGGCGCCAGGAACTCGGTGCCTTTGAAGCCGGTGCCGTAGACGATGACATCGACCTCGTGCTCGACGCCGTCGGCGGTCCGGATACCGGTCGGCGTGATCGCCTCGATCGCGGTGGTCTCCACCGTGACGTTCGGCTCGGCCAGTGCGGGAAAGTATTCGTTGGAGAACAGGCCGCGCTTGCATCCCGCCGCGTAGTCGGGTGTCAGCTTCGCGCGCAGCTCGGGATCGGGGACCTGCCGCTCCCGATGCCGATCGGCCAGCGCGATCACCGGCGTCTTCATGCCCGGGATGTCGGTCAGTGCCAGCGCGAGCACCTCGAACAGCGACCAGATCGCGAACCGTTCGGCGAGCCGGGTCGGCGGCAGATATTTGAAAACCGCCTTGTGCGTGTCGCTGTACTCGGTGTCGAACTTGGGTAGTACCCACGCCGCGGAACGCTGGAACAGCGTGAGGTGCGCGGCCGTGGGCTGGATGCGCGGAATGTATTGGATCGCACTGGCTCCCGTGCCGATGCAGGCGATCCGCTTGCCGGTCAGCTCGACGCTGTGGTCCCATTCCGCCGAATGGAACGCCGGACCCGCGAAGGTGTCGATGCCCGGGATGTTCGGCATGGCGGGCCGGGAGAGCTGGCCGACGGCGGGCACGAAGACGTCGGCGGTGAACTCGGCGCCGTCGGCGGTGCTGATCTGCCACTGCCCGGTCGACTCGTCGAATTCGGCGTCGGTCACCTCGGTGCCGAACCGGATGAACCGGGTCAGTTCGTGTTTGTCCGCGACCGCGCGCATGTACGCGTGGATATCGCGCTGCTCCGAAAAGCGGCGCGGCCAATCGGATTTCGGTGCGAACGACCACGAGTACAGCGGCGACGGCACGTCACACGCGGCGCCCGGGTAGGTGTTCTCCCGCCAGACGCCGCCCAGATCGGCGGCCTTTTCCAGGATCGTGAAGCTGTCCACCCCGGCCCGCCGCAGCTCCAAAGCCAGGCCGAGTCCCGCGAACCCGGCCCCGATGATGATGATGGACGGCGTCTTCATACTCCGAGCGTATGACTCGAATGCCCAGTTCCGAAGACATCCGCGGTCAACGAATCAACATTTTCGGCCAGCCGGCCGCGGTTCAGTTGCCCGCGAGTTGGCGGGCGATGACCAGGCGCTGGATCTGGTTGGTGCCTTCGAAGATCTGCATGACCTTGGCTTCGCGCATGTAGCGCTCGACGGGGAAGTCCTGGGTGTAACCGTAGCCGCCGAAGACCTGGACGGCGTCGGTGGTGACCTTCATGGCGGCGTCGGTGGCGACCAGTTTCGCGACGCTGGCCTGCCGGGAGTAGGGGAGTCCGGCGTCGCGGCGGCGGGCCGCGTCGAGGTAGGTGGCGCGGGCCGAATCGACGGCCGCGGCCATGTCGGCGAGCACGAAGCCCAGGCCCTGGTGGTCGATGATGTGGCGGCCGAAGGCTTCCCGTTCCTTGGCGTAGGCGACGGCTTCGTCGAGTGCGCGCTGCGCCAAACCCGTTGCGACGGCGGCGATGCCGAGCCGCCCCGAATCCAGCGCGCTGAACGCGATCGAAAGTCCTTGTCCCTCTTCGCCGATCAGCCGTTCGGCAGGGAGGAACGCGTCGTCGTAGGCGGCGGTGGTGGTCGGCACGGCGCGCAGGCCCATCTTCTCTTCGGGTTTGCCGAAGCTCAGGCCCTCGGTGTCGCGCGGCACGAGGAAACATGAGATGCCGCGCGAACCCTCGCCGGTCCGCGCGAAGAGCGTGTAGAAATCAGCCTTGCCGCCGTTGGTGATCCAAGCTTTCGCGCCGTTGATCCGGTATCCGCCATCGACTTTCGTGGCCCGGCAGCGCAGCGCGGCCGCGTCGGAGCCCGCGTGCGGCTCGGAAAGGCTGTAGGCGCCGATGGTTTCGCCGGAGAGCATGGTCGAGAGCCAGCGCTGCTGCTGTTCGGCGGTGCCGAAGGTGAACAGGGGGTGGCAGGACAGGCTGTGCACGCTCACCGCCACCGCGACCGCGGCCCAGCGCGCCGCGAGCTCCTCCAGTACCTGCAGATACACCTCGTAGGGCTGGGCGCCGCCACCGAACTCTTCCGGATACGGCAGACTGAGCAGACCGGCCGCGCCGAGCGCGGGAAAGACGCCGTCCGGAAACGTTCCCGTCTTCTCGCACTCGACCACCCGCGGTTCGAGCACCTTGTCGGCGATATCGCGGGTCAGCTCGAGCAGGTCCCGAGCCTCGGACGTCGGCAGCATTCGATCCACTGGCATGCCCCTACGCTAACGCCAGATCGGCCGGAAGGAACTCGATGGTGCGCGGTACTCGTCGCGACAGGCTGTCGGTCGCGCTGCTCGCCCTGCTCGCGCTGGGTCTGCCATTCCTGATCGCCGAGGCGCCCGCCGCGCAGGCCGCGCCGATCGAGCGGACCTTCACCAACGCGGCGGGTACGCGCGACTACTACCTGCATATGCCGCCGGGGGCTACGGCGGGCAAGCCGCTGATGATCTACCTGCACGGCTGCACCGATCCGCAGAGTCAGCTGGCCGACACCGGCTTCTCGCTGACCCGGTTGGCGGACGAGTTCGGTTTCGTACTGGCCTATCCGATCCAGACCGCGGCGGCCAACGAGCGGTACTGCTGGAACTGGTTCGACCCGGCGAACCAGTCACGCGGACAAGGAGAATCGTCGATCATCGCCGATCTCACCAATGCCTTGATCGCGGAGTTCGGGCTGGATCGCGCACGGGTGTACGTCGGCGGGTATTCCGCGGGCGGTGCGATGTCCACGGTGCTGGCGGCCGGCTATCCGGACCTGTACGCGGCGATCGCGCCGATGGCGGGCGGCCCCTACGGCATCGACCTGAAGACGTTCGCCGCCGATCTGAGCGGTACGTCGATCGTCGCGGCGATGGGCGCGCGGGCCCGCCCGGTCCCGGGCTTCTTCCTCCAGGACTTGGCCGATCAGACCAGCCTGTATCCGATCGGACGGGCCAACCTGACGCAGTGGCTCGGCGCCTATGCGCGAGCGGGTGACGCGACTGTGCCCGCGGTGCCGAGTGTGGTCACCGCGTCCACCGATCCGGTGCCGACCACCATCGAGCGCTACGCCGCGGGCGATTGTCTGCTCGCCGAATTCCGCACGCCGATCGGGCCGGATCACATCGGCGGAGGTTTGCTGATGCAGTCGGCGTCAGGTCTCGACCTGCAACGACAGTTGATGGGTTTCCTGCTGGCACACCGGCTCGGCGGTCCGCGGCAGGCGTGCGGCTGAGTGAAATCGCAGGAAAACGGGCGTAGACGACCGGTCGGCCCGCGATGCACGTGCAGATGAGCGCACATTCCGGGGGTGGGTACTGCCGTGCGCCACAAGCGCATTCGTGCAGGTCACAGGCTTTGATGCGGCGCTGTGAAAGGCGGCGCGCCGACCAGGATTGTCTCATTAGGGTGTTGATCGGCCGGTCGCCTGGCGCACTAGCGCCATAGCGACTAGACAGTTATCGGTTCGATAGGGGACGGACCGGCATGTCGGCGGCCACGCAGGGGGTGTCGCCGCCATTCCGGTCCGGTGGGCCCGATGATGCCCTGTGGCCGTGTGGTATTCGCCTGGTCTATTATCTGCGTATGAATGCAGATAACCAGGAACCTCGCCCGCGTCTCGCGGACGATCAGGTGAGCCTGGTTGTCGAGGTCTTCCGAATGCTGGCCGACGCCACCAGGGTTCGCGTGCTGTGGGCCCTCGTCGACCGTGAACTGTCGGTCAACGACCTGGCCGACTACATCGGCAAGCCCGCACCGTCCGTCTCCCAGCATCTGGCCAAACTGCGGATGGCACGCCTGGTCAGCACCCGCCGTGCCGGCACGACCATCTACTACAGCCTGGAAAACGAGCACGTCCGGCAACTGGTGGTGGACGCGGTGCACAACGCCGAGCACGCGGGCCCGGGGATCCCGCCGCATCACCGTGCCGATGTCGTACGTGCGCTGCCGGAGACCGGCACCGAAGCGAAATAAGTTACCGGACAACAGATCTCGGAGCGTGACGCAGTGCATACCGCGAACCGGCACGGACTCGGTGACGAGCACCCCCACCAGCACCACAGCGAATCGCACACGCATACCGCCGCTTTCGAGCACCGGCACGATCACGGCCCGCATACACATGAGCACGCGAGGGGGTTGCGCGGCGTGCTGCGCGAGATCTTCGTGCCGCACAGTCACGATCCCGCCGACAGTGTCGATGACGCCTTGACCGCCAGTGCGGTGGGTATCCGGGCGGTGAAGATCAGCCTCGTGGTGCTCGGCGTGACGGCCGTGGCGCAGGTGCTCGTGGTGGCCGTGTCCGGCTCGGTTGCCTTGGCGGCCGACACGATTCACAACTTCTCCGACGCGTTGACCGCGGTCCCGCTCTGGATCGCCTTCGCGCTCGGGCGCCGCGCCGCCACCCGGCGCTACACCTACGGCTTCGGCCGTGCCGAGGATCTCGCGGGGTTGTTCGTCGTGGCGATGATCGCCCTGTCCGCGCTGATCGCGGGCTACCAAGCGGTGCGCAGGGTGCTCGAGCCGGTGCCGATCGGGCATCTCGGCTGGGTCGCCGCCGCGGGCCTCATCGGCTTCCTCGGCAACGAGACCGTCGCGCTGTATCGCATCCGGGTCGGGCGGCGGATCGGCTCGGCCGCGCTGGTCGCCGACGGCTTGCACGCGCGTACCGACGGCTTCACCTCGCTGGCCGTGCTGCTCGGCGCCGGTGGCGTCGCGCTGGGGTTCCCGCTCGCCGACCCGATCATCGGTCTGCTCATCACGGTCGCCATCCTCGCGGTGCTGCGAACCGCGGCCAGGGACGTGCTGCGCCGGCTGATGGACGCGGTCGAGCCGGGGCTGGTGACCGACGCCGAGCGGGCGCTCGCCGCCGAACCGGCGGTGCAGGGTGTGCGCAGCCTGCGGATGCGCTGGATCGGCCACCGCCTGCACGCCGACGTCGAATTGGACGTTGCCCCGACCATCACTCTCGCCGAGGCGCACCGCGTCGCGCACGAGGCCGAGCACACCCTCACCCATGTCGTGCCCAAGCTCGACACCGCGCTCGTGCACGCCTATCCGGCGCACGTGAGCTGAGCGGTCCGCGGCGTCGCCTCGGCGCGTCCCAGCTGACCTGCCGAAACTGAAGGCAGGTGCTGTCCGATTGGTCTCCCGAGTACATTCCCGATGAGCGCTGCCCTCGGGTGTTTACCGTTGGGTAGCATTCGCGATGTGATGCGGCTCATGGTCGGAATTCGGTGAACCATGCTGACGCGCGTCCGGAACCTCCCGAAGCTGCCTGACCTGCTCCATCGGAGCCGGATTCCGGACGAGCCGGAGTCGGTCGCCACCATCGGCGCGGAGGCGGATCCGGGTGATCTCGGACTTCCTCCCGATTACGCGGAGCGCATCTGGCAACGGATGCAGCTGGTCTACCGCAGCGGCGTGCATCCCGCCATTCAGGTCTGTGTGCGCCGGCACGGCGAGGTCGTGTTCGATCGGGCGCTCGGTCACGCGCACGGCAACGGGCCCGAGGACGCACCGGAAGCGCCCAAGGTGCTCGCGACCCCGGAGACCCCGTTCGTCACCTATTCGGCCTCCAAAGGCGTTACCGCGTTCGTCGTGCATCTGCTCGTGGAACGCGGCCTGATCGATCTGCACGCGCCGGTCAGCGCCTACATTCCCGAATACGGCTGCCACGGTAAGGAATCCATCACCATCGGGCAGGTGCTCGCGCATCGTTCCGGGGTGGCGAACCTGCCCCGGGCGGCGCTGACGGCCGCGGCTGTCGCGGATCGTGAACTGCTGGTACGGAATCTGTGCGCGGTCCGGCCGTCCGTGCCGCCCGGCCGGTTCCAGTCCTATCATGCGCTGTCGGGCGGCTTCATCCTCGGCGAGGTGGTGCACCGCGTCACCGGCACCGATATCCGTACCGTGCTGGCGGCGGAGATCCTGCGCCCGTTGTCCTTCCGCTGGACCAATTACGGTGTGTCGGAGGCGGATTTCCCGCTGCTCGCGAAGAACTACCGAACCGGTCTGACGCCGCTGCCGCCGTTGTCGCTGGCGCTGGAGCGATTGCTGGGCGTGCCCTTCGCCGAGGCGGTCGAGATCGGTAACGACCCCGCCTATCTCGGTATCGTCGCGCCCTCGGCGAATATCGTCAGCACCGCCAACGAGCTCTCACGCTTCTACGAGATCTTCCGGCGCGGCGGCGAACTCGACGGCGTCCGCGTGCTGCGGCCGGAAACGATTGCGGCGGCACTGGTTCCGCAGTCGCGAATCGAACCCGACCTTTCGCTCGGGATGAACTTCGGCTTCGGGTACGGCCCGATGCTCGGCGGCCGGGTGGTGAGCCTGTACGGACCCGACACCCGGCGCGCCTTCGGGCATCTCGGTTTCACCAACAACGCCGCCTGGGCCGACCCGGAACGCGCGCTCTCGTGTGCCGTGCTCACCAGCGGCAAACCGATTCTGTACCCGGAGCTGGTGCGCTGGGTCGGGCTGCTCTACGGCATCACATCGGAGACTCCGAAGGTGGCCGCAACAGACTTGGCTTTCTGAGTGAAAGTCACTGAAGAAAAAGGAGTTCCGATGTTGAGCACTATGCAGGACGAGCCTTTGTCGCTGGCGACGTTGCTGCGCTACGCATCGACGTTTGTCGGCGATTCGACCGTGTCCACCTGGACCGGTACGGGCGTGCGCACCATGACCTATCGTGAACTCGGCGCGGAGGCGGCGCGGCTGGCGAATGCCTTGCGCGGGCTGGGCATCGGCGTCGGCGATCGAGTCGGCACCTTCATGTGGAACAACAACGAGCACATGGTCGCCTACATCGCGGCGCCCGCGATGGGGGCCGTGCTGCACGCGCTCAACATCCGGTTGTTCCCCGATCAGCTCGTCTTCGTGGCCAATCACGCCCAGGATCAGGTGGTGCTCGTCGACGGCACCCTGGTGCCGATGTTCGCCCAGTATCTGCCGAACCTGAAGACGGTGCGCCACGTCATCGTGGTGAACGGCGACGCGTCGACGCTGGCTGCCCCCGACGGCGTGCAGGTGCACTCCTACACCGAACTCCTTGCCGGACAATCGGATACCTACGACTTCCCGGTGATCGACGAACGCTCCGCCGCCGCGATGTGTTACACCTCGGGCACCACCGGCGACCCGAAGGGCGTGGTCTACTCGCATCGTTCCAACTGGCTGCATGCCATGCAGGTGTGCTCGCCGAGCGGCATGGGCTTCTCCGGCAACGACACGGTGCTGGCCATCGTGCCGCTGTTCCACGCCAATGCCTGGGGGATTCCCTACGCGGCGCTGATGTCGGGCGCGAATGTGCTGATGCCCGACCGTTTCCTGCAGCCGGGTCCGCTGCTGGAGATGATGGCCGACCAGCGCCCGACGTTCGCCGCCGCGGTGCCGACCATCTGGGGCGGTGTGCTGGCCGGCCTCGCCGCGCACCCGCAGGACATCACGCATCTGCGCACCGCCGTGGTCGGCGGCTCGGCCGTACCGCCGTCGATGATGCGCGCGTTCGAGGAGAAGCACGGCGTGAAGATCCTGCACGCCTGGGGCATGACCGAGACCTCACCGCTCGGCAGCGTGGCGCACCCGCCGACCGGCGCGACCGGCGAGGAGGCCTGGGAGTATCGCTACACCCAGGGCCGGTTCCCGGCCAGCGTGCAGGCCAGGCTGGTCGGCGACGACGGCACGGTGCTGCCCAACGACGGAGTGGCGCTGGGCGAGTTGGAGGTTCGCGGCCCGTGGATCACCGGCTCGTACTACGCACCGGACGGCGCGGTGATCGACCCGGACAAGTTCGATGACGGCTGGCTGCGCACCGGCGACGTCGGCCGGATCGGCCCGGACGGTTATCTCACCCTGGTCGACCGCTCCAAGGACGTGATCAAGTCGGGCGGTGAATGGATTTCGTCGGTCGATCTGGAGAACGCCGTGATGGGTCACCCCGCCGTCGCCGAGGCGGCGGTGATCGGCGTGCCGGACGAGAAGTGGGACGAACGGCCCCTGGTCGCGATCGTGCTGGCCGAGGGCGCGGAGGTCAAGGCCGACGAACTGCGCGACTTCCTGGCCGGCAAGTTCGCGAAATGGCAACTGCCGGAACGGTGGACGTTCATCGCCGAGGTACCCAAGACCAGCGTCGGCAAGTTCGACAAGAAGCGTCTGCGCGCACAATACGCCGACGGCGACCTGACGGTCACCACCCTGTCCTGAACGCCGCAGCAGCCCGGTGCGGCGAAATCGCCTGCCGCGCCGGGCTGTTGTGCGGACGGATCAGCAGTTACGCAGTTCCGGGCTCTGATTGAGCAGCTGGGCCCTGGTGCCGATGAACGTGCTGTAGGTCTCGCCGCCGACCGCGGCGATCGGGAACGCCGCCACCCGGTGGCAGTTCTGGAAGGCCAGCTTCACCCCGAAGTGCCGTTCCAGCCCGCCGCGGATCGCGTCGGAGGCCATGGCGCGCAGCAGCTGACCACGGGCCACCTCGTCCGGCGGCGGCACCACGTTGTCGGCGTATTCGGCTGTGCCGGAGTGCAGTTCGCCGGCGACCCGGCTGACGACTTCCCAGGCGTAGGGCAGCGAGTTGCGGACACATTCGACAAAATCGGCGTCGTCGACTTCGCCGCGTTCGGCGCGTTCGAGCAGTGCGGTGGGGACATCGAGGGACATAGCGCTCTCCTGGCGAGGATGGATGGCTGATGCGATGCGTCTCGATTCTAATCGAAAGTCGTTGTCAACAATCCTGGATTCGCCGCGAAAGTGCTGCATTCAGTGCGGTTTTCGTTTCGGCGGCCAGGGTGCGGACCAGTTCGCCGGCCGGTAGCTCGGGGGCCAGGGTGTGGGTCTGCCCCGCCCACAGGTTCACCTTGTCCGGGTTGCCCGCCGACCGCGCCGCCGCGCGCAAAGGCGCCGTGGCGTAATGGATCTCCGGGTAGGCCACCGGCGCGGTCGCGGTGTGCTCGGTCATGAACTCGTTGCGCAGGCCACGCGCCCGGCGGCCGGTGAAGGCGCGGGTGAGCATGGTCGGCGTCGACGCCGTCAGCGCGGCGCGGTGCACCGGATTGGTGCCCGCCTCCGGGCAGCGCAGGAACACCGTGCCCAGTTGCACGGCGGCCGCGCCCGCGGCGAGTGCTGCGGCGATGCCCGCGCCGGTGCTCAGGCCGCCGGTGGCCACGATCGGGCGGTCGGTCGCGGCGCGCAGCAGTTGCAGCAGCGCGATCAGGCCGAGCGGATCGGTGGCGTCGTCGGCGACCCGGTCGACGAAGGTGGCTCGGTGCCCGCCCGCCTCCGCGCCCTGCGCGACCAGCACGTCCGCGCCGCGCTCGACGGCGATCACGGCCTCGGCGGGCGAGGTCACGCTGACCCAGACCTCCGAGCCCGCCTCGTGCAGTCGTGCGATCTCCGCGGCGGTGGGGCAGCCGAAGGTGCAGGAGACGGCGGCGACCGGGTCGGCGACGAGCAGGTCGAGTTTGGCGTCCCAGTCATCGGTGTCGTACTTGGCGGTGCCGACCTCGTTGTCGCGGGCGAGCTCGGTGAGATAGTCGGCGAACTCGGCGGCGGGGGTCGCGGGACCGGGCACGAAGAGATTCACGCCGAAGGGGGCGTCGGTGGCGGCTCGGGTGGCGGCGATCCGGGCGGCGGTATCGGCCGCGCTGAGGTAACCGGCGGCCAGGAAGCCGAACCCGCCGGCCCGGGTGACGGCGGCGGTCAGCTCGGGTGTCGAGGGGCCGCCGGCCATCGGAGCGAGCACGATCGGGATGGTCAAGTCATCGATGATCACGGCTTCCAGTGTTGCTTACTGGACGTCCGACCCGTTGTTTACCTGCGTCTTTCGCGCAGAAGGTTGCGGAATGGTCACGCCGGGGTAGAGTTCCCGTCACAACGGATGCCAAACCGTTACATCGCAAGCTTCACCGGATCGTTACCGAACCGGCGGCCCCCGCGACCGGCCCGGCTCCGCTGAACCACTGTTCTTCGGACGCAAGGACGCAGCTGTGTCGCACCACCGGGTAGGCCCCAGTTCCATTACCGTCATGAGCCTCATCGGCGATGATATTTCGGGTCGGCCGACGCGGCATCGCGCCGAGTCGACCGCGGCCGATCGAGTGAAGGTCGCCGCCGGTGTCGCGGTCGCCGCGGGCGCCCTGATCGGCACCGTGAGCCAGGTCGCCCCCGCGGTCGCCAGCCCGCTGCTCCCCGGCGCGCACGACGGTGACGAGGCGGACGCCCCCATCGTGGTGAAGGGCACCGGCATTCTGCCGGTCGCGCAGGTCAAGGCCGCCGCTCCGGCGCCGGAGGCGCCCGCTCCCGAGGTGCCCGTCGCCAGTCAGGTCGCCGCACCCATTGCCGCCGCGCCGTTCGGCCTGCAGAACCTGCCGCCGGAGGTGGCCGGTCCGCTGGCTCAGGCCGAGCAGATCCTCAAGGGTGTGCAGCAGCAGGTCGCGCCCGCCCCGCAGGCCGCGGTCCGTCCGGTCGCCGGCGCGATCAGCTCCGGATTCGGTAGTCGCTGGGGCGAATTCCACTACGGTCTCGACTTCGCCGATAATCTCGGCGCGCCGATCCACTCGGTCAGCAACGGCACCGTGATCGAGGCGGGCCCCGCGTCCGGCTTCGGTCTGTGGGTGCGCGTGCTGCAGGACGACGGCACCACCGCGGTGTACGGCCACGTGAACGAGATGCTCGTGCAGGAGGGCCAGCGGGTCAACGCCGGTGACGTGATTGCCACCGTCGGCAACCGGGGCCAGTCCACCGGACCGCATCTGCACCTGGAGATCTGGGACCGGGGCGGCAGCAAGATCGACCCGATGCCGTATCTCGCGGCCAAGGGTGTGCCGCTGCAGTGGGGACCTTCGGCCCACTGATTCCACTGCCCGGCTTGATATTCCAGCGCTCCCGCCGGCCATTGCCGGACAGGGTTCCCCACGAGACCCAATCGGTCATTAGGCTCGATTCGTGAGCGAGGGAGCGTGGAGTGCAGCACGTCCGGTCACGGCGGCGCCGAGTGTGTGCGAGGTGCGGCCGTGAGTGACTTGGGCGACATCTTCGAGCCGGGATCGCCGCACGGCCGCACCTACGCCGTGCTGGTGCATCATCCGCGGTCGAACCTCGCCGATATCGCGCAGTATCTAGGCGTTTCGGAGGACTCCGCCGCGGCCTCGCTGGACGTGCTGTGCGAGCTGCGCGCCGCCGTGCGGGTGCCCGCGGCCGATGGCGAACCGGTGGTCTGGGATGCCCACGCCCCGGAATCGTTGTCGGAGGCCGAAGCTCGGCGCCGGCAGCAGCAGATCAACCAGATGCACACGGCCGCAGCGCGGCTCAGCGAGACGTTCCGTTCGGTGCGCCGCTCGCCGCGCAGCAACGGCGCGGTGGTGCCGGTGTTCGAACGGCTGGAGATGCTGGCCGATTTCGAGGAGATGCAGACCAGCGCGCGCACCTGCGTCAAGGTCGTCGAGCGCGGGCCCTATCTCAGCGATCTCGACCGTGAGCGACAGTTGTTCCAGCTCAAGCGCAGTCGGCTCGGCGAGGGCATCCGCTACCAAACGCTCTACCAGGACACCATCTATCAGGATCCGGAGCGGCTGCGGCACGCGCTGTCCACCAATGCCAGTGGGGCACAGGCGCGGACGTTGCCCGAGCCGCCGTTCAAACTCATCATCAGCGACGACGAACGCGCTAGCCTGGTGCTGCACGTCGACGAACGTCGCCCGGACCCCATGGGCTTGCGGATCATCGGCTCACCCGCGCTGGACCTGCTGATCAAAACGTTCGATGTGCTGTGGTCGCTGGCCGCCCCGATTTCGGTGAACCCGACGGCGGAGGCCCTCGACGAACGCGATCGCGCGATCCTGACCCTGATGGGTCTCGGTGCGACCGACGACACCATCGCCCGCAGGCTCGGCATGTCGCGGCGTACTGTGGTCCGCCGGACCGCGCGACTGCTGGAGCGGCTCGGCGCGAGTACCCGATTCCAGGCCGGGGTGCAGGCGACCCGGCGGGGTTGGCTGTGAACTAGTTCACCGATCCGGGTACTCCTGCAACAAGACCGGTCGGATACCGATATAACTCCTGGCATCTGGCAAGACAGCGCTTCCAGGGGCGCGCGGACCGCTGCCAGGCGGGCCGTATCAATCCAAGACAGCACGCGTGGACACCGATCAGTCCCTTATATGATTGCTCGGAACCGCGCTGGCCCCGGACGATACGCCCTTGTTATGGGCAGGGCCGGGTCCTAGCTCGACGCGAGAGGTGAATGCACTCGAATGGAAACTGCCCGTCGTTCCGCTCGTGGTAGCCGTCGCCGCAGGTCGGGCAGCCCGCTGTTCGGGCAGTTGCTGACCGCCGCCGTCGAATCCGCGGCCGCCGAGGTCGCCATCCGATTCAATCCGTCGGGTCTGCCCGACGACGACCGTCAGCTCACCTACGGCCAGCTCGACGCCCAGTCGTCGCGGTTGGCCAGGGAACTGATCGAGCGCGGCGTCGGACCGGGCGATGTGGTCGCCATCGGCATCGCCCGCAGCCTGCAATCGGTCGTCGCCGTGTGGGCGATCGCGAAGACGGGCGCGGCGTTCGTGCCGGTGGATCCCGCCTACCCAACCGACCGGATCAACCACATCCTGTCCGACTCCGGGGCCAAGGTGGGGCTCACCACCTCGGCGCATCGCCCGGTGCTCGGCACCGGCGTCTATTGGATCGAGCTGGACGACCCGGTGCAGTCCGCGCGCATCGCGGCCCGCCCCGAGCACCCGATCTCCTACACCGACCGGGTGCGCCCGCTGGACGAGCGGCACCCGGCCTACGTCATCTACACCTCCGGCTCGACCGGACGCCCCAAGGGCGTCGTGGTCACGCACAGCGGCCTGGCCGGTCTGGTGGCCGCCGAGCGCGAGCACTACGACGTCACCGCCGACTCGCGGGTGCTGCACGTGTGCTCGCCGAACTTCGACGTCTCGGTGCTGGAGCTGCTGCTCGCGTTCTCCGCGGGTGCGACGCTGGTGATCGCGCCGCCCTCGGTGTTCGGCGGCTACGAACTCGCGGATCTGCTTCGGCGCGAACGGGTCACGCACATGCTGATCACGCCGGGCGCGCTGGAGTCGGTCGATCCGACCGATCTGGACGACCTGCGCGTCGTCGTGGTGGCCGGCGACAAGTTCGGCCCGGAACTGCTCAACCGCTGGGCGGGCGATCGCGAGTTCTACAACGGCTACGGCCCCACCGAGGCCACGATTCTGGCCACGAGCACCCCGCAGCTGGCCCCGGACGAGCTCATCACCATCGGCACCGCGATCCCGGGAGTCGGTGCGTTCGTCCTGGATTCGCGGCTGCGGCCGGTGCCCGCCGGTGTGGTCGGCGAGCTGTACCTGTCCGGGCCCGCGCTGGCTCAGGGCTACCTCGGCCGCCCGGGCCTCACCGCGGAACGCTTCGTGGCCAGCCCGTTCGGCGCCGATACGGGTAACCCCGGCGCGCGGCTCTACCGCACCGGTGACCTGGTGCGCCGCGCCGAGGACGGCGGGGCCATCGAGTATCTGGGCCGCTCGGACTTCCAGGTCAAGATCCGTGGCTTCCGAATCGAATTGGGCGAGATCGACAACGCGCTCACCGCGCACCCGGACATCGACTACGCGGCGACCCTCGGCAAGACACTGCCCTCCGGCGCGACCGCCCTGGTCTCCTACGTGCTGCCGCGAGCCGGAACCACCGTGGACACCGGGCAACTCGCCGAATTCCTCGGGGAATCCCTGGCCGCGTACATGATTCCGGCCGCCATCATGGTGCTCGACGAGATCCCGCTGACCCCGGTCGGCAAGCTGGACCGTGCGGCGCTGCCCGCACCCGTGTTCGCCGCCAAGGCTTTTCGTGCGCCGTCCACCCCGGTCGAGGAGATCGTCGCCGACGTGTTCGCCGCCCTGCTCATGGCCGGCGACGACGGCCGGGTGGGCGCAGACGACGACTTCTTCGAACTCGGTGGCAATTCGCTGCTCGCCGCGCAGGCCGCCGCCCGGATCGGGTCGGCGCTGAACGTGCGGGTGCCGGTGCAGCTGCTGTTCGAGGCGACCACCGTGGCCGCGCTCGCCGAACGGGTGGAGCGGCACGCGGGTTCGGCCGCCGGACAGGCGCTGCACGCCCGCCCGCGCCCGGCG
Organism: Nocardia vulneris; assembly: GCF_001613425.1. GTDB lineage: Bacteria > Actinomycetota > Actinomycetes > Mycobacteriales > Mycobacteriaceae > Nocardia > Nocardia vulneris. Next base: position 389,056 of record NZ_BDCI01000023.1, read on the forward strand.
CGGGTGCCGCTGTCCTATGCGCAGCAGCGGATGTGGTTCCTGAACCGGTTCGATCCGGCGAGCGCGGTCAACAACATTCCCGCCGCCGTACGACTTTCGGGCCGGCTCGATCTCGACGCGTTGCGCGCGGCCGTGCGCGACCTCGCGGAACGGCACGAGGTGCTGCGCACGCGGTATCCGGATGTCGACGGCGAGGGCTACCAGCAGGTGCTGCCGGCCGGTGATCCGCAGGCCGTTCCGGAATTCGTGGTCGAGCAGGCCACCGAGGACCGGCTGCCGGAACTGGTCGCCGCCGCGGTGACCGCGGGCTTCGACGTGACCACCGCGCCGCCGGTGCGGGTGCGGGTGCTCGTCCTCGGCGAGACCGAGCACGTGCTGATCTGCGTAGTGCACCACATCGCGGGCGACGGCTTCTCGATGGCCCCGCTGACGCGCGACCTGATGGCCGCCTACCTGGACCGGATTCGCGGCGGTGCGCCGCAGTGGCCCGCACTCGAGGTGCAGTACGCCGACTACGCGCTCTGGCAGCGCGAGATCCTCGGCGCCGAGGACGATCCGGAATCGGTGCTGGCCAAGCAGATCGCCTACTGGCGGACCGAATTGGCCGCGCTGCCCGAGCAGTTGGAGCTGCCCGCCGACCGGCCGCGTCCCGCGGTGGCGTCGAACCACGGCGCCACGCTCGCCTTCGAGATCGACGGCGCGGTGCACACCGCACTGAGCCGCCTTGCGCACAGCCATAATTCGACGCTGTTCATGGTGGTGCACGCGGCGCTGGCGGTGCTGCTGTCGCGCCTGTCCGGCACCAGGGACATCGCCGTCGGCACGCCGGTGGCCGGACGCGGCGAGGCCGCGCTCGACGACCTGATCGGCATGTTCGTCAATACCCTTGTGCTGCGGACGGATATCGATTCCGGCGCGACCTTCGACGAGCTGTTGCGCGAGGTGCGCCGGATCGACGTCGAGGCGTTCGGGCATGCCGACGTGCCGTTCGAGCGGCTGGTGGAACTGCTGGATCCGGCCCGTTCGGCGGCCCGGCATCCGCTGTTCCAGGTGATGCTGACCTTCCAGAACCTGGCGCGCACCGAGCTGGAGCTGCCCGGCCTCTCGGTCTCGGCGGTCGAGCTCGCGATGCCGCTCGCCAAGTTCGATCTGCAACTCGCGCTGGTCGAGCGGATCGACCGGCACGGTGCGCCGGAGGGCATGTCGGCGGCCTTCACCTATGCCACCGATCTGTTCGACGAGGCGACCGTGCAGGACTTCGCCGACCGCTTCGGCCGGATCCTGGCCGCGGTCGCGAGCGACGCCACGGTGACGGTCGGTGATATCGATGTACTCGCCCCGGGCGAGCGCGAACTGGTGCTGCACGAATGGAACAGCCCCGGCGTCGCGGTGCCCGAGGTGACGCTGGTCGATCTCATCGGTGCGCAGGCCCGCAGGCGTGCGGACGCGGGCGCGATCCGCTTCGGCGACACGACGCTGACCTTCGGTGCATTGCAGCGCCGGGCCAACCGGGTCGCGCGGGCCCTGATCGCGCGCGGTGCGGGCCCGGAATCGCTGGTGGCCGTTGCTGTTCCGCGTACCGAGGAGTTGCCGGTCGCGCTGCTCGGCGTGCTCGTCGCCGGCGCGGGTTACCTGCCGATCGATACGACCTATCCGACGCAGCGGCTGGAATTCATGCTCGGCGATGCGGCTCCGGCGTGCATTCTGACCACCAGGAGCGAGCTGGAATCCATTCCCGCGGGCGATATTCCGGTCATCCTGCTGGAGGAGACCGGCGACTACGCCGACGCTCCGGTGCGCGACGGCGAGCGGCTCGCGCCGCTGCGGCCGGACAACCTGGCCTACGTCATCTACACCTCGGGTTCGACGGGCGTGCCGAAGGGCGTCGGTGTCGCGCACCGCAATGTGGTGCAGCTGTTCGCGAACACACAGATGATGTTCGAGTTCGACGAGACCGACGTGTGGACGCTGTTCCATTCGTTCGCGTTCGACTTCTCGGTCTGGGAGCTGTGGTGCGCGCTGGCCAACGGCGGCACCGTGGTCGTGGTCGACTACCTGACCTCCCGGTCGCCGGAACTGTTCCGCGAGTTGCTGATTCGCGAGCAGGTCACCGTGCTCAACCAGACCCCGTCGGCGTTCTACCAGCTCGCCGAGGCCGACCGCGCCGCGCAGCCGGGCGAGCAGGCGAAGTTCGCGCTGCGCTATGTGGTGTTCGGCGGTGAGGCTCTGGATCTGCGCCAATTGCAGCGCTGGTACGAGCGTCACGCGGTGGACGCGCCGTGGCTGGTCAACATGTACGGCATCACCGAGACGACGGTGCACGTGTCGTTCCTGTCGCTGGACGAGCAGATGGCCGACAACGCGGCCAGCGTCATCGGCCGCGCCCTGCCCGGCCTGGACGCGTACGTGCTCGACGAGCGGATGCACCCGGCGCCGGTGGGCGTCGCGGGCGAGATCTATGTCGCGGGCGCGCAGCTGTCCCGCGGTTACCTCGGCCGTCCCGGGCTCGCCGCGAGCCGGTTCGTCGCGAACCCGTTCGGTACGCCGGGATCCCGGATGTACCGCACCGGCGATATCGGCCGCTGGGTCGGCTTCGGCGGCCAGGCGACGCTCGAGTACGCGGGCCGCGGCGACCAGCAGGTGCAGTTGCGCGGCTTCCGGATCGAACTCGGCGAGATCGAGTCGGCGCTGCTGCGCTGCCCCGGCGTGAGCCAGGCGGTGGTGCTGGTGCGCGCGGACGAGCACGCGGGCGATCGGCTCATCGGCTACGTCGTGCCCGATACCGGCGCGCAGCTCGATCCGCTCGAACTGCGCGGCCAGGTGGGCGAATTCCTGACCGGCTACATGGTCCCGGACGCGCTGGTCGTGCTCGACGCGCTGCCGTTGACCCCCAACGGCAAGCTGGACCGGACGGCTTTGCCCGCACCGGAATTCGCGAGCACGGCCGCGTTCCGCGCGCCGAGTTCGCCGGTGGAGCAGGCGGTCGCCGAGGTGTTCGGCGGACTGCTCGGCGCGCAGGAGATCGGCCTGGACGACGACTTCTTCGGTCTCGGCGGCAACTCGCTGCTCGCCACCAGGGTGGTCGCCCGGATCAACGAGGCGCTCGACGCGAATCTCGTGGTGCGGGAACTGTTCGAGTCGCCCACCGTGGCCGCGCTGGCCGCGCGGGTGGTGCCCGGCGCCGCGACGGCCGCGGGCGCCCGCCCGCCGCTGGCGCGGGTGCAACGCGGCGAGCGCGTGCCGCTTTCGCTTGCCCAGCAACGGATGTGGGTGCTCAACCAGTTCGATCCGGACTCGCCCGCCTACAACATTCCGATGGCGATCCGGCTCAGCGGCGTACTCGACGTGCCCGCGCTGCGCAACGCCGTCGCGGATGTGCTGGAGCGGCACGAGGCCCTGCGCACCCGGTACCCCGCGGACCCGTCGGGGGTGGCCTACCAGCAGATCGTCTCGGTCGGTGAAGCGCTGCCCGGCGGCCTCGAGGTGGTCGAGACCACCGACCCGATCGCCCGGATCACCGCGCTGCTGTCCGCCGGATTCGATGTGACCCAGCAGGTTCCGGTGCGCGCGCTGCTGCTCGCGGTCGGGCCGGACGAGCATCTGCTCGCGCTCGTCGTGCACCACATCTCGGCCGACGGCGCCTCGATCGCGCCGCTGGCCCGGGACATGGTGACCGCCTATCTCGCCAGGGTCGGCGGCAATTCGCCGCGCTGGTCGCCGCTGGAGGTGCAGTACGCGGACTTCGCGCTGTGGCAGCGCGCCGTCGTCGGCACCGACGATGATCCGGAATCCATTGCGGCACAGCAGTTGACGTACTGGCGCAGGCAGCTCGACGGGTTGACCGGTGAGCTGACCCTGCCACTGGACCGGCCGCGTCCCGCCGTGCCCTCGATGCGCGGCGCCTCGACCGGCTTCGCGGTCCCGCCCGAGGTGCACGCCGCGCTGGTTCGGATTGCGCGCGAACACAATTCGACGTTGTTCATGGTGGTGCACGCGGCGCTGGCGGTACTGCTCGCCCGCCAGTCGAACAGCACCGATATCGCCATCGGCACGCCGATCGCGGGCCGTGGTGAGCGGGCGCTGGACGAGTTGGTCGGCATGTTCGTCAACACGCTCACGCTGCGCACCGCGGTCGAATCACGCTCGACCTTCGCCGAATTGGTGGATCGGGCGCGCGAGACCGACCTGGCGGCCTTCGCCAACGCCGACATCCCGTTCGAGCGCATCGTCGAGGTGGTCCTGCCCGGGCATGCGACCGTGTACAACCCGCTGTTCGGCGTCGTGCTGTCGTTCCAGAACAACGAGCAGCCGACGCTGGAACTGCCGGGCCTGACCATCGCCGGGCTGGACAGCGGCGAGATCGCGGCGAAGTTCGACCTGCAGGTGAACGTCGATCCGCGGCACCGCCCGGACGGCTCGCCGGACGAGCTGATCACCGCGATCACCTATGCCACAGACCTTTTCGACGAGTCGACGGTGCAGGCGCTGTGCCGCAGGCTGGAGCGGATCCTGACCGCGGTGGTCGCCGACCCGCAGGTACGCGTCGGCGATATCGACCTGCTGGACGAGCAGGAGCGCGAGCGGGTGCGGACGGCGGCGGAGTCGTCGCCGGAGTTCCGGGCCGAAGGCGCGCCCACCACCACCGGTACCGCGCTGACCCAGGCGCTGACCGCGGTGGTGGAGGACGATCCGGACGGTCCCGCGCTGGTCTCCGGCGAGGACGCGGTCTCCTACGAGGAACTCGACGCGCGGTCCTCGCGGCTGGCCCGTGTGCTGGCCGCCCGCGGCTGCGGCCCCGGCGACGGTGTCGCGGTCCGGCTCGACCGCGGCGTGGACGCGGTCGTCGCGACGTGGGCCGTGCTCAAAGCCGGCGCCGCGATTGTTCCGGTGTCCTCGGTCGAGGATCCGATGCCGGCGCAGCTGGTCGTCAAGGTGGGCCTCACCGATGCCCGGGTGCACGAGTCGGGCGAGATCGATTGGCTCGTGCTGAGCGATCGCGCGGTGGCCGCGCAGATCGCGGCCGAATCACCGCGACCGGTGACCTACGCGCACCGCACCAGGGTGCTGCGTGGCACGGACCCGGCCTTCGTCGGGGCGCGCACCGTCGGCTACGACGAGCTGGCCGCGGCGGTGGACCGGTTGCGCACCCGCACCGATCTGACCTTCGAGTCACGGACCTGCCGGCTCGGCGGGCCCGCCGAACTCGCGGTGCTCGAGGCAGTGGCCGCCGGTTCGTCCGGGGCGGCGATCGTGCTCACCCCGGCCGGCGCCGAGCCGACCGAGGCGCTCGCGGACGAGTGGGTCAGCCACCTGCTGACCGACTCCGCGGGCCTCGATACCCTTGACCCGGCGGCCCTGGAAGATCTGCGGGCCGTGCTGGTCGCCGACGGACCGATTCCGGGTGGTGCATGGTCGCAGGTGACCGTGGTCACCCTCGGCGATCTTCTGAATGTCGGGTAGCAGACCGACGGGTATGGGGTGCAAGCCCCAAAAAACATGACTATGGTCACTCAGATCGGGTTGTCCGACGCCGACACCCGATGGTGGTGTGGTTTCACATGTTCGACAGGCAGGATGAGCAGAGTTTCATGGTTCGCGTAGTGGGGGACGTCAAGGAAAAAGAGGCACTCCTGTTGGTGCGAGCATGACGCGCCCAACTCGTGTCCGCCCCGCCAGAACCCGACGACCGCGGGTCATCACGCTGCCCCAGCTGATGGCGACCGCCGCGGAGGCGAACCCCGACGGCATCGCGCTGACCTATGCGGACGCCACAGCGACACTGTCGCAACTGAGCTACGCGGAGCTGGACGAGCGGTCGACCCGGTTGGCCCGGCTGCTCATCGACCGCGGGATCGGGCCGGAGGATCTGGTCGCCATCGGCATCCCCCGCTCGATCGAGTCGGTGACCGCCGTCTGGGCGGTGGCCAAGGCGGGTGCCGGTTTCGTCCCGGTGGACCCGAACTATCCGGCCGACCGGATCGACCACATGGTGAAGGATTCCGGTGCGGTCTTCGGCCTGACCACCCGCGCGGCCGCCGCTCAGCTGCCCGGCCAGGTCGAGTGGCTGGCCATCGACGACGAGTCCTGCCTGCGCTCGCTCGAGCGCTACTCCACCGAGCCGATCACCAACGCCGATCGGCTCGGCCGCCTGCATGCCGAACATCCGGCGTACGTCATCTACACCTCCGGTTCCACCGGCAGACCGAAGGGCGTGGTCGTCACGCAAGCCGGTCTGTCGAGTTTCTGCGATGAGCAGCGTGAGCGGTACCAGGTCGTCAGTGCTTCGCGGACATTGCATTTCGCGTCGCCCTCGTTCGATGCGTCGGTGCTGGAGTTGCTGCTCGCGGTGGGTGGCGCGGCGACGATGGTGATCGCGGCGCCGACGGTGTTCGGTGGCGAAGAATTGGTCTCGCTGCTGCGCCGGACCGGAGTGACGCACGCGTTCATCACGCCTGCCGCGTTGGCGTCGGTGGAACCTGCCGGTCTGGATGAACTGCGGGTCGTGGTCGCGGGTGGCGAGGCTTGCCCGCCGGAGTTGGTGCGGCGCTGGGTGATTCCGGTGGCGAACGGGCGGACCCGCGAGTTCTTCAACGGGTACGGGCCCACCGAGACCACGATCATGACGAATATCAGTGCGCCGTTGGTGCCGGACGAGCTGGTCACCATCGGCGGGCCGATTCGCGCGGTCACCGAATACGTACTGGACGAGCGGCTTTCGCCGGTGCCGGACGGCGTCATCGGCGAGCTGTACATCGCGGGCGCACAGGTGGCGCGCGGCTACCACCAGCGGCCCGCGCTCAGTGCGGCCCGCTTCGTGGCAAACCCCTTCGATCCCAACGGGGCTCGGCTCTACCGCACCGGCGACCTGGTCCGCTGGGTGGCCGACGGCAGGCTGGAGTACGCGGGCCGCAACGACTTCCAGGTGAAGGTGCGTGGCTTCCGGATCGAGCTGGGCGAGATCGACGCCGTGCTCGCCGCGCACGACAGCATCGATTTCGCGGTCACCGTCGGGCATCAGCTGGAGAACGGGACAACGATTCTCGCGTCCTACGTGCTGGCCGCTCCGGGTGCCACGGTGGAGACCGCCGAGCTCGTCGCGCTCGCCGAGCGCAGCCTGCCCGCGCACATGGTGCCGACGGCGATCACGGTGCTCGACGAGATCCCGCTCACCCCGGTCGGCAAGCTGGACCGGCGCGCACTGCCCGCACCGCAGTTGCAGACCAAGGAGTTCCGGGCGCCGAGCGGCCAGTGGGAACAGCTGGTCGCCGACATCTTCGGCGAGCTGCTGGACAGCGATGTGCCGGTCGGCGCCGACGACGACTTCTTCGAGCTCGGTGGCAACTCGCTGATCGCGACGAAGGTCGTGGCCCGCATCGGTGCGCAGATCAGCGCCCGGGTACCGGCCAGGACCGTGTTCGAGGCGCCGACCGTCGCGGCTCTGGCGGCGCGGCTCGCCCCGCTGGCCGGGGCGGGCGGGCGCGCCGCGCTCACGCGCATGTCACGGCCGGAACATATTCCGCTGTCGCTGGCGCAGCAGCGGATGTGGTTCCTGAACCAGTTCGACACGGCTTCGGCGGCCAACAACATTCCGTTCGCGATCCGGCTGACCGGCGCGCTGGATGTGGCGGCGCTGCGCGCCGCGGTCGCGGATCTGGTCGAGCGGCACGAGACGCTGCGCACGGTCTATCCCGCGCTGGACGGCACCGGCCACCAGGTCATTCTGCCTGCGGCGCAGGCGACTCCGGAGCCGGCGGTGATCCAGGTCGCGGCCGCCGAGCTGCCGGGCAGGCTGGCCGGATTCGCCGTGGCCGGTTTCGACGTCGCGGCCGAGGTGCCGCTGCGCATGGCGCTGTTCGAGGTCGGCGCCGACGATTACGTACTCGCCGTGGTGGTGCACCACATCGCGGCCGACGGCACCTCGATGGCGCCGATGGCGCGTGACCTGACCCTCGCCTACTTCGCCCGCAGCGCGGGCAACGCGCCCGAATTGGCCCCGCTGCCGGTGCAATACGCCGATTACGCGCTGTGGCAGCGCGCCATGCTCGGCGACGAGCACGATCCGGCCTCGGTGGCGGCCGAGCAGATCCGCTACTGGCGCAGCGCACTGGCCGGACTGCCCGGCCGCCTCGAATTGCCCACGGACCGGCCGCGTCCCGCGCTGGCCTCCGGGCGGGGCGGCGTGCACATGTTCGAGATCGACGCCCGGATCCGTGCCGGACTGGACGCGATCGCGCAGGACACGGGCGCCTCACTGTTCATGGTGGTGCACGCGGCGTTCGCGGCCCTGCTGGCCCGGCTGTCCGGCACCACCGATATCGCCGTCGGCACCCCCGTCGCGGGCCGCGGCGAAGCCGAATTGGACGGCCTGATCGGCATGTTCGTCAACATGCTGGTGCTGCGCACCGAGATCGATCCGGGCGCGTCGTTCCGCGAGCTGGTCGGCGCCGCCAAAACCGTGGACCTCGCGGCGTTCTCCCACGTCGAGCTGCCGTTCGAGCGGTTGGTCGAGGTGCTCGATCCGGTGCGCTCGCAGGCGCATCATCCGCTGTTCCAGGTGGCGCTGTTCTTCCAGAACATGGACAAGCCCGCGTTGGAACTACCCGGGCTGTCCGCGTCGGCGCTCGAACTGGACGGCGCGGCAGCCAAATTCGATCTGCAACTGACCGTGACCCCGCACGAGGGCGCGGACGCGGGTCTGTCGGCCATGTTCACCTACGCGACCGACCTGTTCGACGAGGCGACCGTCGCGCGCTTCGCGGCCCGGCTGCGCCGACTGCTGCGCGCGGTCACGACCGACCCCGATCGCCCGGTCGGCGACGCCGAACTGCTGTCGCTGGTCGAGCGTGACCGAATTCTGTTCGAGTGGAACGAGACCCGGCAGCGGCTCGCACCGGAACTGCTGCTCGACGGCTACCGGCGCGCGGTCGACGCCCATCCCGATGCGGTCGCGGTGGCCGACGAAGACACCACGCTTACGTATCGGGAGTTCGACGAGCGCGTCAATCAGCTCGCCCGCCTGCTGATCTCGCAGGGTGTGGGGGCGGAGTCGCTGGTCGGCTTGGCGATTCGGCGTTCGGTCGACCTCGTGGTCGGCATGTACGCGATCGTGACGGCCGGCGGGGCGTACGTGCCGCTGGATCCGGATCATCCGGCCGAGCGGATCGCGCACATCCTCGACACCGCCCAACCCGTCTGCGTGGTCACGACTTCCGCCGATGCGGCGGCGCTGCCGGACGGCGTGGCCACGGTGGCCCTCGATACCGCCGACCTCGCGGCATTCCCGGGCAGCCCGGTCGGCGCGGCGGAACTGCTGCGCCCCGTCGCGCCGCTGAATCCGGCGTACGTGATCTTCACCTCCGGTTCCACCGGGCGCCCCAAGGGTGTCGCCGTCTCGCACGCGGCGATCGTCAACCAGCTCGTGTGGATGCTCGCGGAGTACCCGCTGACCAGCGACGACGTCTATTTCCAGAAGACCGCGACGACGTTCGACGTATCGCTGTGGGGCTTCTTCCTGCCGCTGCGGGTGGGCGCGAAGCTGGTCGTCGCGACCCCGGACGGCCATCGCGATCCGGCCTACGTCGCCGAAACCATTGCCGCGCAGGCGGTGACGGTGACCGACTTCGTGCCGTCGATGCTGACGATGTTCGCGGCGCACACCGCGAAGGGCGCGTGCCCGACGCTGGCCCAGATCTTCGTGATCGGCGAGGCACTGCCGCCGGCGACGGTGGATGCGGTGTTCGCGGTCACCGACGCGGACGTGCACAACCTCTACGGGCCGACCGAGGCCGCGGTGTCGGTGACCTACTGGCCGGCCGACGGCTCGGACACCGGTTCGGTGCCGATCGGCTTGCCGCAGTGGAACACCCGGGTCTACGTGCTCGATGCCCGGCTGCGTCCGGTGCCCGAGGGCGTGGCCGGTGAGCTCTACCTGGCCGGTGATCAGCTGGCGCGCGGCTACGTCGGGCGGCCGGATCTGACCGCGGACCGGTTCGTGGCCAACCCGTTCGGCCCGGGACAGCGCATGTACCGCACCGGCGATCTGGTGCTGTGGCGCAAGGCCGCCGGCGCGGAGACCGATGACGAGATGGTGCTCGACTACCTCGGCCGCACCGATTTCCAGGTCAAGTTCCGTGGTCAGCGGATCGAGCTGGGGGAGATCGAAACGGCGTTGTTGGCGCAGCCTTCGGTGAGTCAGGCGGTCGCGCTGGTCAGCCAGTCGGCGCTGGGGGATCAGCTGGTGGCCTACGCGGTGCCCGTGCCGGGCGATCGGATCGATCTGCAGGAGCTGCGGACCGCCGTCGCGGAAACGCTGCCTGCCTATATGGTTCCGGCCGCGGTCGTCGCGCTGGACGAGTTCCCGCTCAACCCATCCGGCAAGCTCGACCGGAAGGCGTTGCCGGAGCCGATGTTCACCGCACAAGAATTCCGTGCGCCCTCGACCGCGCTCGAGGAGATCGTGGCGGGTGTGTTCGGCGAGGTGCTGGGGCTGACGCGGGTCGGTGCCGATGACGATTTCTTCGCCCTCGGCGGCAATTCGCTGATCGCTACCCAGGTCGTCGCGCGGCTCGGCGCCGCGGTGGGCGGCCGGGTGCCGGTGCGCACGCTGTTCGAGGCGCCGACCGTGGCCGGCCTTGCCGCCGTGGCCGATTCGCAGGTGCACGGTCGCCCTGGAGTCGCGCTGGGCAGTATCGAGCGCCCGGACGAACTGCCACTGTCCTTGGCGCAGCGGCGGATGTGGTTCCTCAACCGGTTCGACCAGTCCGATGACGGGTCGGCCGGTTCGGCCGCCTACAACCTGCCGTTCGCGCTGCGGTTGACGGGCGCGCTGGATGTCGAGGCGCTGGGCGCGGCGCTGGGCGACGTGGTGACGCGGCACGAGGTGCTGCGGACGGTGTACCCGGCGACCGACGCCGGCCCGATCCAGGTGGTGCTGCCGCCGAGCAGTGCTGTGCTGGACGTCACGCCGCAGGTGCTGACCGAGGCCGAGGTGGCGACAGCGGTTTACGCGCTCGCCGCACGTCCGTTCGACGTGACCGACGAGGTTCCGGTGCGGGTCGCGCTGTACCGGATCGACGGCACGGCCGATACCTATGTCTTCGCCGTCGTCGTGCATCACATCGCGGCGGACGCGTCTTCGATGGGTCCGCTGGTGCGTGACGTGATGGTCGCCTATGCCGCGCGGACCGCGGGTGAGGCGCCGGGCTGGGCTTCGTTGCCGGTGCAGTACGCGGATTACGCGTTGTGGCAGCGTGCGGTGCTCGGCGCTGAGTCCGATGCGGAATCGATTGCGGCGCAACAGATCGATTTCTGGCGTACGCACTTGGCGGGTCTGCCGGATCGGCTGGAGTTGCCTGCTGATCGGCCGCGTCCGGCGATCGCGTCGATGGCGGGTGCGCGGGTCGATGTGCGGATCGATGCGGCTACTCATGCCGGTTTGGTGGAGTTGGGCCGGGCGCACGGTGCGACGTTGTTCATGGTGGTGCACACCGCGCTCGCGGTGCTGCTGGCCCGCCTGTCCGGCTCCTCGGACGTTGCCATCGGCACGCCGCTGGCCGGTCGCGGTGAACGTGAACTCGATGATCTGATCGGCATGTTCGTCAACACCGTGGTGTTCCGGACCCGCTTCGAATCGGACGAGTCGTTCGTCGAATTGCTCGGCAGGCAGCGCGAATCCGATCTGCAGGCGTTCGCGCACGCGGATATTCCGTTCGAGCGGTTGGTGGAGGTGCTGAATCCGCCGCGTTCGACGGCGCATCATCCGTTGTTCCAGGTGGGCCTGTCGTTCCAGAACATCGCGCGCACCGCGCTGGAGCTGCCCGGCCTCGCCGTCGAGGGGCTGGACGCGGATCTCGCGGTGTCGCAGTTCGATCTGCATCTGATCGTCGGCGACAGCTACGACGAGTCCGGTGTGCCCGCGGGCATGGGTGGCTTCTTCACCTATGCCACCGATCTTTTCGACGCCACCACGGTGCAGGGCTTCGCCGAGCGGCTCACCCGAATCCTGGCCGCCGTGGTCGCGGACGCGACCACCCCGGTCGGCGATATCGAATTGCTCGACGCGGCCGAGCGCGACGAGGTGCTGGCCCGGTGGAACGCCACCGAACAGCAGGTCGACGAGTCGGCCACCTTGGCGTCGTTGCTCGACGCAGCGGTGGCGGCCGACCCGCGAGCTGTCGCGCTGGTGACCGATCTGCCCGACGGCGGCCGCGAGAAGGTCACCTACGGTGAGCTGGACGCGCGGGTGAATCGTCTTGCGCGGTATTTGATCTCGGTCGGTGTGGGTCCGGAGTCGCGGGTTGCGCTGGCGTTGCGTCGTTCGGTGGATCTGATCGTGGCGATGTATGCGGTGGCGAAGTCCGGTGGTGCGTATGTGCCGGTGGATCCGGATCATGCGGCGGAGCGGACGGGCTACATTCTGGAGACTGCGGCTCCGGTGTGTGTGCTGACCAATGCCGAGGCTGAGTTCGCTACGGATGTAGCGCCTTTGGTGCGCATCGATGAGCTGGATCTGGAGGGGTTCGCTGCCACGCCGGTCACCGACGCGGATCGGGTTGTGGCGTTGCGTGCGGAGAATACGGCGTATGTGATTTTCACGTCGGGTTCGACGGGTCGTCCTAAGGGTGTTGCGGTTTCGCATGGGGCGATTGCGAATCAGTTGCAGTGGAAGGTGACCGAGTTCGGTCTGGATGCTGCTGATGCGGTTTTGTTGAAGACGGCTGCGACGTTCGATCTTTCGGTGTGGGAGTTCTGGTCGGCCGCGGTGTGTGGTGGTCGTTTGGTGATCGCTGCTGCGGATGGTCATCAGGATCCGGCGTATCTGAACGAGTTGATGGCCCGGGAGTGGGTCACCACGCTGCACGTGGTCCCCTCGATGCTGGATGCGTTGGCCAACAGCGACTTCCCGACCTCGCTGTGGCGGGTCCTGGCGATCGGCGAGGCGCTGCCCGCTGGATTGGCACAGCGATTCCTGCGCGACTACCCGCGCGTGGAGCTGTTCAACCTGTACGGGCCCACCGAGGCGGCGGTGTCGATCACCAGCCATCGGGTCGGTCGCAACGACCAGACGTCGGTGCCCGTCGGCGGACCGGAGTGGAACAGCCACGTCTTCGTGCTGGATGCGCGGCTGCGGCCGGTGCCGGTAGGCGTGTCCGGTGAGTTGTATCTGGCCGGTGCGCAGTTGGCGCGGGGTTACTTCGGTCGGGCTGATCTGACCGCGGATCGGTTCGTGGCCAACCCCTTCGAGCCGGGCGTGCGGATGTATCGCACCGGCGATCTGGCGGCCTGGACCGCCGCGGGCGAGCTGGAATACCGGGGCCGCACCGACTTCCAGGTGAAGATCCGTGGTTTCCGGATCGAACTCGGTGAGATCGAGACTGCGCTGCTGGCTTTGCCGCAGATCGCCCAGGCCGCGGTCGTCGCGAAGTCCGATCCGCAGACCGGTGATCGCCTGGTGGCCTACCTGGTGCCTGCGGACGGTGACATCGAGGTGGCGGCGGTGAAATCCGCGCTCGGCACCGAACTGCCCTCGTACATGGTGCCTTCGGCGTTCGTTCTGCTCGACGCCCTGCCGCTCAACGCGAACGGCAAGCTCGACCGGAAAGCCTTGCCGGAGCCCGAATTCGAGCCGCAAGCCTTCCGTGCGCCGTCGACGCCGATCGAGGAGATCGTGGCCGCGGTGTACGCCGAGGTGCTCGGTGCCGAGCAGGTCGGCGCGGACGACGATTTCTTCGGTCTCGGCGGTAATTCGCTGCTGGCTACCCAGGTCGCGGCGCGGCTCGGTGCGGCGCTGGACACCCGGGTGCCGGTGCGGATGTTGTTCGAGGCGTCCACCGTCGCCGGACTTGCCGCCAAGGTCGCACAGCACGTGGGCAGCGGCGGCCGCAAGGCGCTGGTGGCCGGCCCACGGCCGGAACAGATTCCGCTGTCGCTGGCGCAGCAGCGCATGTGGTTCCTCAACCAGTTCGACACCGCGTCCTCGGTGTACAACATCCCGGCCGCGATCCGGCTGGCCGGCGACCTCGACGTCGCCGCGCTGGGCGCGGCGGTGACCGATCTGGTCGCCCGGCACGAGATCCTGCGCACCACCTACCCGCAATCCGGACTCGGCCCGGTGCAGTCCATCGCCGCGGTACCGGAGGCCACCGTGGATCTCGCGCCGGTGCGGATCAGCGGGGCAGAGGTCGCCGACGCCGTATACCGCGTCGTCGCCACGGGTTTCGACGTCACCACCGAGGTGCCGTTCCGGGCCCGGCTGTTCCAGGTCGACGACGCCGACTACGTGCTGGTCTTCGTGGCCCACCACATCAGCGCCGACGGCTGGTCGATGGGACCGCTCACCCGGGACCTGATGCTGGCCTACGTCGCCCGCACCGGCGGCGCGGCCCCCACCTGGGCGCCGCTGCCGGTCCAGTACGCGGACTACAGCATCTGGCAGCGCGAGGTGCTCGGCGCCGAGGACGATCCGAAGAGCGTGATCGCGCAGCAGGCCGAGTACTGGCGCGGCGCGCTGGCGGCCCTGCCGGACGAATTGGCACTGCCCGCCGACCGGCCGCGGCCCGCGGTCGCGTCCTATCGCGGGGCGACCCTCGATTTCGAGATCGACGCCGAGTTGCACGCCGCGCTGGATCAGATGGCCCAGCAGCACAATTCGACGCTGTTCATGGTGGTGCACGCGGCGCTCGCGGTGCTGCTGGCCCGGCTGTCCGGCAGCACGGACATCGCGATCGGTACGCCGGTCGCGGGCCGCGGCGAAGCCGAACTCGACGATCTGATCGGCATGTTCGTCAACACGCTGGTGCTGCGCAACGAGATCGCGCCGGGGACGACCTTCGAGGCGTTGCTCGCCGCGGTGCGCGACACCGATGTCGCGGCCTTCGGCCACGCGGACCTGCCCTTCGAGCGGTTGGTCGAATTGCTCGATCCGCTCCGCTCGGCGGCTCGGCACCCGCTGTTCCAGGTCATGCTGGTGTTCCAGAACCTCGCCGAGTCCTCGCTGGAGCTACCCGGACTCACCGTGGCGGGCATCGATCCGCAGGTGACCCCCGCCAAGTTCGATCTGCAACTCACCGTCGCGGAACGCCCTGAGCGGCAGGGCATCTCGGCGGTCCTGACCTATGCGACCGACCTGTTCGACGCGTCGACCGTGCAGAACTTCGCGGATCGTTTCCAGCGCGTGCTGGCCGCGGTCGCCGCCGATGCGGCGGTGGTGGTCGGCGATATCGACGTGCTGGCGGCGGGTGAGCGCGAACTCGTACTGTCGGAGTGGAATTCGCTGGGTGCCTGGGTTCCGGGCGCTACGCTGCCCGACCTCGTCGCCGAGCAGGCGTGGCGTCGCCCCGACGCCGTCGCGATCCGCTGCGGCGCTCGAGCGCTCACGTTCGGGGAGTTGCAGTCCCGGGCCAACCAGGTGGCCAGGGCGCTCATCGCGCAGGGCGCCGGCCCGGAAACGCTGGTGGCCGTGGCCATGTCGCGCACCGAGGAACTGCCGGTGGCGCTGCTCGGTGTGCTCGCGACCGGTGCCGCCTACCTGCCGATCGATGCCGCCTATCCGGCGCAGCGTCTGGAGTTCATGCTCGCCGATGCCGCGCCGGTCTGTGTGCTGACCACGGCGGCCGAGCGGGACGCGGTGCCCACCGGGGAACTGCCGGTGGTATTGCTCGACGAGACAACCACTTTCGCCGACGCACCGATTCTCGAGGCCGAGCGGCTCGCGCCGCTGCACCCGGACAACCTGGCCTACGTCATCTACACCTCCGGTTCGACCGGTGTGCCGAAGGGTGTCGGTGTCGCGCACCGCAACGTCGTCGAACTGTTCGCGAACACGCAGCCGCTCTTCCGGTTCGACGAGAACGACGTGTGGACGCTGTTCCACTCGTTCGCGTTCGACTTCTCGGTCTGGGAGCTGTGGTGCGCGCTGGCGCACGGCGGTTCGGTCGTGGTGGTCGACTATCTGACCTCCCGATCGCCGGAGCAGTTCCGCGAGTTGCTGATTCGCGAGCGGGTGACCGTGCTGAACCAGACCCCGTCGGCCTTCTACCAATTGGTCGAGGCGGACCGGGCCGCCGAACCCGCCGAGCTCGCGCTGCGGTATGTGGTCTTCGGCGGTGAGGCACTGGATCTGCGCAAGCTACAGCGCTGGTACGAACGCTACGGTGCGACAACCCGTTTGGTGAACATGTACGGCATCACCGAGACCACGGTGCACGTGTCGTTCCTGCCGCTCGGCGAGAGCGATGTGCGCGACGCGGCCAGCGTGATCGGCCGGGCCATCCCCGGCCTGGACGCCTACGTGCTCGACCCGCGGCTGCATCCGGCGCCGTTGGAGGTGCCCGGCGAGATCCATGTCGTCGGCGCGCAGCTCTCGCGCGGCTACCTCGGCAGGCCGGGCCTGACCGCGACCCGGTTCGTCGCGAATCCGTTCGGCGCGCCCGGTTCCCGGATGTATCGGACCGGCGATGTCGGCCGGTGGTGCGACTGTGGCGACAAGGCCCAGCTCGAATACGCCGGGCGCAGCGACCAGCAGGTGCAGCTGCGCGGCTTCCGCATCGAACTCGGCGAGATCGAGGCGGCGCTGCTGCGCTGCGACGGTGTGCGCCAGGCCGTCACGGTGGTCCGCTCGGACGCGCACGGGGAGCGACTGATCGGCTATGTGGTCGGCGCTGAGCCAGGGGCAATTGATCCGGTGACCGTGCGTTCCGAGGCGGCCCGGTTCCTGACCGGGTACATGGTGCCGGACGCGATCGTCGTGCTCGACGCGCTGCCGCTCACGCCGAACGGCAAGCTGGACCGAAAGGCGCTGCCCGCACCGGAATTCACCGGCGCCGCCGAGTACCGGGCACCCGAGTCGGCACTGGAGCAGGCGGTGGCGCAGGTGTTCGCCGAACTGCTCGGCGCGCCTGTCGTCGGCCTCGACGACGACTTCTTCACCCTCGGTGGCAACTCGTTGCTCGCCGCACAGGCGGTCGGGCGACTGCGCGAAGCCACCGGCGGCTCGGTGAGCGTGCAGTGGTTCTTCACCGACGCCACGGTGGCCGGGCTGGCCGCGCGGATCGAGGCCGGAGCGGCGGGGGAGATCGACGCCAACGCCGCGTTGAACGTGCTGCTGCCGATCCGCACCGGCGGCACCGAGACACCGCTGTTCTGCCTGCACCCGATGTACGGGCTGGCCTGGACCTACGTCGGGTTCACCCGGTACCTGCCCGCCGCGCAGCCGATCTACGGCGTGCAGTCCCCGGCACTGTCCGAGGACGGCGCGCTGCCGGAGTCGATCACCGCGCTGGCCCGTCGCTACGTGGCCGAGATCAGGGCGGTGCAGCCGGAGGGCCCGTACCGGCTGCTCGGCTGGTCGCTCGGCGGCGTGCTGGCGCACGCCATCGCGACCGAACTGCAGGTCGCGGGCCAGCGGGTCGAGCTGCTGGCCATGATGGACAGCCATCCGAATCCCGATGTCGTCGGCTTCCGGACGGCACTGCGGGGCGCGCTCACCGAACTCGGGTTCGGCGCGGACCTCGTCGCGGCCCAGGGCGATGTCTACGACCTGAGCGATCAGGCGCTGGCCGCGCTGCACGCGATGATCCCGCCGGAGCTGGTGGCCATCACGCCGGAACGGTTGCGCAGTATCTATCGCAGCGCGGTCCGCTCGGCCGAGCTCATCGCCGAGCATCGGCCCGGCGTGTTCCACGGCACACTCCAGTACTTCAGTGCCGCGGTCACCGATCCCACGGATGTGCTTCGCGCCACTGCGGGCGACTGGACCGCATTTGTCTCAGGCGAGGTGGTCGATCGGCCGATCGGAGTGACCCACGCGCTCATGACCTCGCCGGAGGCGCTGGCCGAGATAGGTCCTCAGCTGGCTGTTCTGCTCGGTCGCCGGGCCTGACGATGCCCTGCCGACGCGCGCGACACCATTCTCGCGTCGGCAGGGAATAATCGTTCCGGGCGCTCGTTTCCCGTGGTTCGTCGCTACCCTTTTCCCGGGGTCGCACCGGGCTGTGTTCGGCGTGGGCCGGTTCCTTCGGTAACGATGGGCGGGCACGCGTTCGATGATCATGGGGGCGGGGGCCAGCTAGGCGGAAATGCGGCGACAACAGGCAGGGTGAGGCATCTTCATGGTTCGGTCGGTCGGGCAGCGAAGTGACGAGACCCGTGCAGCGGTGTGCGCATGACCCGCCCGGCACGCGTTCGACCGACCCGGACCAGGCGCCCGCGCGTCACCACCCTGCCGCAGCTGCTGGCGACCGCCGTCGAAGCCAACCCGAGCGGACTCGGCGTCACCTACGCCGACGCCACCGGCGTCCTGGCCGAACTGAGCTACGCCGAGCTCGATGAGCGGTCGACGCGGCTGGCCCGGCTGCTGATCGAGCGCGGCATCGGCCCCGAGGACCTGGTCGCCGTCGGCATTCCCCGCTCGATCGACTCCGTGGTCGCGGTCTGGGCGGTGGCCAAGACCGGCGCCGGCTTCCTCCCGGTGGATCCCAACTATCCGGCCGACCGCGTCGAGCACATGGTCGTCGACTCCGGCGCCGTCTTCGGCCTCACGGTCGCGGGCGTGCGCGCCGAGCTGCCCGACCGGGTCGACTGGCTGCCCATCGATACCGCCGACTGCGCCCGGCGGCTGGAAGAGTTCCCGGCCGATCCGGTGACCTACGTCGACCGGGTGCGCCCGCTGCGCGCCGAACATCCGGCCTACGTCATCTATACCTCCGGATCGACCGGCAAGCCGAAGGGCGTGGTCGTCACCCAGGCCGGTCTGTCGAGCTTCTGCGATGAGCAGCGTGAGCGCTACCAGGTGACGAGTGCCTCGCGGACACTGCATTTCGCGTCGCCCTCGTTCGATGCGTCGGTGCTGGAACTGCTGCTCGCGGTGGGTGGCGCGGCGACGATGGTGATCGCGGCGCCGACCGTGTTCGGCGGCGAGGAGCTGGCCATCCTGCTGCGGCGCACGGGGGTGACACACGCGTTCATCACGCCCGCCGCGCTGGCCTCGGTCGAACCCGCCGGGCTCGACGAACTGCGCGTTGTGGTTGCCGGCGGCGAGGCCTGCCCGCCGGAGCTGGTGCGGCGCTGGGTGATCCCGGTGGCGGGCAGTCGGGCTCGGGAGTTCTTCAACGGGTACGGGCCCACCGAAACCACCATCATGACGAACATCAGCGCGCCGCTGGTGCCGGACGAGCCGATCACCATCGGCGGGCCGATCCGCGCGATCACCGAGTATGTGCTGGACGAGCGGCTGGTGCCGGTGCCCGTCGGCACGGTCGGCGAGCTGTACATCACCGGTGCGCAACTGGCGCGCGGGTACCACGATCGTCCGGGGTTGACGGCGGCTCGATTCGTCGCGAATCCGTTCGATGCCAGCGGCTCCCGGCTGTACCGCACCGGTGACCTGGTGGTCTGGAACGACCGCAACGAGCTGGAATACCGGGGCCGCAACGACTTCCAGGTGAAGATCCGCGGCTTCCGGATCGAACTCGGCGAGATCGATGCGGTGCTCGCCGCGCACGAGACGGTCGACTTCGCGGTCACCGTCGGACACGACCTGGACAGCGGCACCACAATTCTCGTCTCCTACGTGCACGCCGCGCCCGGAAAGGCCGCGGACGCCGCCGATCTGGCCGCGTTCGCCGAACAGAGCCTGCCCGCGCACATGGTGCCGACGGTCGTCATGGTGCTCGACACCATCCCGCTGACCCCGGTCGGCAAGCTGGATCGGGCCGCGCTGCCCGCACCGCGCTTGCAGACCAAGGTCTTCCGCGCACCCGTCGGCCCGTTGGAAGAGCTGGTCTCGGACGTGTTCGCGGAGGTGCTCGGCCCCGGTGCGCCGGTCGGCGCCGACGACGACTTCTTCGAGCTCGGCGGCAATTCGCTGATCGCGACCCAGGTGGCAGCCCGGCTCGGCACGGCGCTGTCGGCCCGGGTGCCCGCCCGGCTGATCTTCGAAACCCCCACGGTGGCAGGCCTGGCCGAGCGGCTGGAGCCGTTGAAGGGCGCCGAGGACCGGCGCGCGCTGGCCCCGATGGAACGACCCGAACACATCCCGCTGTCGCTGGCGCAGCAGCGGATGTGGTTCCTGAACCAGTTCGATCCGGCCTCGGCGGCGAACAACATCCCGTTCGCGATCCGGCTCACCGGTGCGCTGGATATCGGCGCGCTACAGGCCGCGATCACCGATGTGATCGAGCGGCACGAGACGCTGCGCACCGTGTACCCGGCCATCGACGGCACCGGCTACCAGGTGATTCTGCCTGTCGCGGAGGCGGTTCCGGACCTGGCGCCGAAGCCGCTCACCGAACCCGAACTGGCCGACTGGCTGCGCGAGTTCGCCCTGCGTGGTTTCGACGTCGCCACCGAGGTGCCGCTGCGCCTCGCGCTCGCCGAGCTGTCCGCGAGTGAGCACGTGGTCGTGGTGGTGGTGCACCACATCGCTGCCGACGGCGCGTCCGTCGCGCCGTTCCTGCGTGATCTGCTGGGCGCGTTTCTGTCCCGGCGCAACGGCGCGCCGCCCGCGCTGCCGCCGTTGCCGGTGCAGTACGCCGACTACACGCTGTGGCAGCGCGAGGTGCTCGGCGACGAGCACGACCCGGATTCGGTGGCCGCCGCGCAGATCGCCTACTGGCGCAACGCGTTGGCGGGCATCCCGGACCGCATCGATCTGCCCGCGGACCGCCCGCGCCCGGTTGTCGCGTCCGGCGCGGGCGCGGAGTACACCTTCGAGGTGAGCGCCGAGGTGCACCGCGGACTCACCGAACTCGCCCAGCGGGCGGGCGCTTCGGAATTCATGGTGGTGCACACCGCGTTCGCCGCCTTGCTGGCCCGCCTCACCGGAACCGTCGACATCACCATCGGCACACCGGTCGCGGGCCGGGGCGAGCGCGAACTCGACGGGCTCATCGGCATGTTCGTCAACACCCTCGTGCTGCGCACGCCGATCGATCCCGGCGCCTCGTTCACGGACTTGCTCGCGGCCACGAAAGAGACCGACCTGGCGGCGTTCTCGCACGCCGAGCTGCCGTTCGAGCGGTTGGTCGAGGTGCTCGATCCGGTGCGCTCGCAGGCGCATCATCCGCTGTTCCAGGTGGCGCTGTTCTTCCAGAACATGAACAAGGCGCAGGTCGAGCTGCCCGGATTGTCCGCGCAGGCGGTCGAATTCGACGGTGCGGTGGCCAAGTTCGATCTGCAGCTGACCGTGGTGCCCAAGACCGAGTCCGGCTTCTCGGCCCAGTTCACCTATGCCACCGACCTGTTCGACGAAGCGACGATCGCGCAATTCGCGCATCGTCTGGACCGGCTGCTCGCCGCGGTCGTGGCAAAGCCGGAGCGCGCGGTCGGCGATATCGACCTGCTCGATCCCGCCGAGCGCGAGCGCATCCTGTACGGCTGGAACGAGACCAGGCATGCGGTGGCGCCGGAACTGCTGCTCGACGGCTACCGCCGGACCGTCGCGGCGCGCCCGTCCGCCACCGCGCTGGTCTACGAGGGCGCGACGCTCGCCCACCCGTCGCCCGACCACCACCCCCCATCGAGTCGCTACGCGACGCTCACGTATCGCGAATTCGACGAGCGGGTCAACCGCCTGGCCCGGTTGCTGATCGACCGGGGTGTCGGCGCGGAATCGCTGGTGGGGCTCGCGATTCGGCGATCCGTGGACCTCGTCGTCGGCATGTACGCGATCGTGACGGCGGGCGGCGCGTACGTCCCGCTGGATCCGGACCATCCGGCCGAGCGGATCGCGCACATCCTCGAGACGGCGCGGCCCGCCTGCGTGCTGACCACCGCGGCGGATGCGATCCAGGTGCCGGACGGCGTCGAGGTGCTGCGGCTGGACGAGATCGACACCGCGGCCTTCGACGGCAGTCCGGTACGCCCGGACGAACTGCGCCGCGCGGTGCTTCCTCAGCACCCCGCCTACGTCATTTTCACCTCCGGTTCGACAGGACGGCCGAAAGGCGTTGCGGTCTCGCACGCGGCGATCCACAACCAGATCGACTGGATGCTGGCGCAGTACCCACTCGGTCCCGACGACGTGTACCTGCAGAAAACCGCGACCACGTTCGACGTGTCGCTGTGGGGCTTCTTCATGCCGCTGCGGGCCGGTGCGACTCTGGTGGTCGCCACTCACGACGGCCATCGCGATCCCGCCTACGTCGCGGAAACCATTGCCGCGCAACGGGTGACCGTCACCGACTTCGTGCCCTCGATGCTGACCGTCTTCGCCGCGCATGCCGCCGCCGACGCGGGGCCGACACTGCGCGAGGTCTTCGTGATCGGCGAGGCGCTGCCCCCGGAGACCGTCGCCGCCTTCGGCGCGGTGTCCCAGGCGCAACTGCACAATCTCTACGGCCCGACCGAGGCCGCGGTGTCGGTGACCTACTGGCCCGCCGACGGTTCGGACAGCCGCTCGGTGCCGATCGGCCTGCCGCAGTGGAACACCCAGGTCTACGTGCTCGATGCCCGGTTGCGCCCGGTGCCCGCGGGCGTCCCCGGCGAGCTGTACCTCGCGGGTGATCAGCTGGCCCGCGGCTACGTCCGGCGGCCGGACCTGACCGCGGATCGCTTCCTGGCCAACCCGTTCGGTTTCGGCGAGCGCATGTACCGGACCGGCGATCTGGTGGTGTGGCGCGCGGGCAGCGCGGGCCGGTCGCATCGGCTGGAGTACCTCGGCCGCACCGACTTCCAGGTCAAGTTCCGCGGTCAGCGGATCGAGCTGGGCGAGATCGAAACGGCGTTGCTGGCACAGCCTTCGGTGAGTCAGGCGGTCGCGCTGGTCAGCCAGTCGGCGCTGGGGGACCAGTTGGTGGCCTACGTGGTGCCCGCGCCCGGGACGTCGGTGGAACAGCCGGCGCTGCTGGCTGCGGTCGCCGAAACCCTTCCGGCCTATATGGTTCCGGCCGCGATCATAGTCCTCGACGAGTTACCGCTGAACCCGTCCGGCAAGCTCGACCGCAGGGCGCTGCCCGAGCCGGCCTTCGCCGCTCGCGAATTCCGTGCTCCCGCAACGCCGGTCGAAGAGATCGTCGCCGGGGTGTTCGGCGAGGTGCTCGGGTTGAGGCGGGTCGGGGCCGACGACGATTTCTTCGCCCTCGGCGGCAATTCGCTGATCGCCACCCAGGTCGTCGCGCGGCTCGGTGCCGCGGTTGATGCCCGGGTGCCGGTGCGCACGCTGTTCGAGACGCCGACGGTGCAGGCGCTGGCCGCCGCGATCGAGTCACGGACCCACGCCGCGCGCGGCATCGCGCTGGGCAGCATCGCACGGCCGGACGAACTGCCACTGTCCTTGGCGCAGCGGCGGATGTGGTTCCTGAACCGGTTCGACCAGTCCGATGACGGGTCGGCCGGTTCGGCCGCCTACAACCTGCCGTTCGCGCTGCGATTGACCGGGGCGCTGGATGTCGAGGCGCTGGGCGCCGCGCTCGAGGATGTGGTGGGCCGGCACGAGGTGCTGCGCACCGTGTACCCGGAGACCTCCGCCGGTCCGGTGCAGGTGGTGCTGCCCGCGAGCCGGGTGGCCCTCGATGTCGCCGCGCGGCCGGTGACCGCGGCGGCGGTACCCGCCGAGGTGTACGCCCTGGCGTCCACCCCGTTCGACGTCACCGATGAAGTGCCGCTACGGGTCCGGCTGCTCG
The DNA here is from genome assembly GCF_001613425.1 of Nocardia vulneris. Taxonomy (GTDB): domain Bacteria; phylum Actinomycetota; class Actinomycetes; order Mycobacteriales; family Mycobacteriaceae; genus Nocardia; species Nocardia vulneris. The sequence goes on from NZ_BDCI01000023.1 coordinate 412,674, forward strand.
AGATCACCGACAGCGCCGACGAATCCGATCATGTGCTCGCGGTGGTCGTGCATCACATCGCCGCGGACGCGTCCTCCATGGGTCCGCTGGTGCGTGACGTGATGATTGCCTATGCCGCGCGGACCGCGGGCGAGGCGCCGGGCTGGGCTCCGTTGCCGGTGCAGTACGCGGATTACGCGTTGTGGCAGCGTGCGGTGCTCGGCGATGAGTCCGATGCTGAATCGATTGCGGCGCAACAGATCGACTTCTGGCGTAAGCAGCTGTCCGGGTTGCCGGATCTGCTCGAGTTGCCGATGGACCGATCGCGTCCGGCGATCGCGTCCATGGCCGGTGCGCGGGTCGATGTGCGGATCGATGCGGCTACTCATGCCGGTTTGGTGGAGTTGGGCCGGGCGCACGGGGCGACGTTGTTCATGGTCGTGCACACCGCGCTCGCGGTACTGCTCGCCCGGTTGTCCGGTACGGGAGACATCGCGATCGGCACGCCGGTGGCGGGTCGCGGTGAGCGCGAACTCGATGATCTGATCGGCATGTTCGTCAACACCGTCGTGTTCCGCAGCACCGTGGACGGCGCGGAATCGTTCACGGATCTGCTCGCGCGGCAGCGCGATACCGATCTGCAGGCGTTCGCGCACGCGGATATTCCGTTCGAGCGGTTGGTGGAGGTGCTGAATCCGCCGCGTTCGACGGCGCATCATCCGCTGTTCCAGGTGGGCCTGTCCTTCCAGAACATCGCGCACACCGCACTCGAATTGCCGGGCCTGACGGTGGCCGGGGTCGATGCCGACCTCGACGTGTCGCAATTCGACCTGCATCTGATCGTCGGCGACAGCTACGACGAATCCGGGGTGCCCTCCGGCATCGGCGGCTTCTTCACCTATGCCACCGATCTTTTCGACGCCGCCACGGTGCACGGCTTCGCGGCACGATTGACGCAGGTCCTGGCGGCGGTGGTCGCCGACGCGGGCACACCGGTCGGTGACATCGACATTCTCGTTCCCGGGGAACAGCATTCGGTGCTGTCGGAATGGAACGACACCGCACACCGGATCGATCCGGCCGCCACGCTGCCGTCGTTCCTGCGCCGGTCGGTGCTGGCCGCCGCACCGGAGGCGGTCGCCGTGGTGGCCGACCTGCCCGACGGCTCGCGCCACGAGCTGACCTATGTCGAACTCGACACCCGCGTGAATCGGCTGGCCCGATACCTGATCTCGCGCGGCGTCGGCCCGGAATCCCGGGTGGCGCTGGCATTCCGGCGATCGGTGGACCTGGTCGTCGCGATGTACGCGGTCGCCAAAGCCGGTGGCGCGTATGTACCGGTCGACCCGGACCAAACCACCGAGCGCACGGACTACATCCTGACGACGGCCGCGCCGGTCTGCGTGCTGACCAATGCCGACGCCGATTTCGACACCGCCGCGGCACCGGTCGTGCGACTCGACGACCTGGTGCTGAGTTCGTTCGCCAGCGGACCGCTCGCGGACACCGAGCGGGTCGCGCCGCTGCGGCCCGAGCACACCGCGTACGTGATCTTCACCTCGGGCTCGACCGGCAGGCCGAAGGGCGTCGCGGTGTCGCACGCCGCGATCGCCAACCAATTGCAGTGGAAGATCGCCGAATTCGGCCTGTCCGGGCACGACGCCGTGCTGCTCAAGACGGCCGCGACGTTCGATCTCTCGGTGTGGGAGTTCTGGTCGGCGGTGGTCTGCGCGGGCAAGCTGGTGATCGCCGCGCCCGAGGGACACCGTGACCCGGCCTATCTCAACGACTTGATCATCCGGGAGGCGGTGACGACGCTGCACGTCGTCCCGTCCATGCTGGACGCGCTCCTGGTGCACACCAGCACGGCGGCCTCGGCCCAGGCTTCGCCGCTGACCCGGGTGCTCGCCATCGGTGAGGCCCTGCCCGCCGCGCTGGCGCAACGCTTCCTGGCCGCACAGCCGGAGGTGGCGCTGTACAACCTGTACGGACCGACTGAGGCCGCGGTGTCGATCACCCGGCATCGAGTCACCGAGGCCGACCAGGCCGTCGTGCCCATCGGCACGCCGGAGTGGAACAGCCGGGCCTACGTGCTCGACAGCAGGCTCCGGCCGGTGCCGGTCGGCGTCTCCGGTGAGCTGTACTTGGCCGGTGCGCAATTGGCGCGTGGCTATTTCGGCCGGGTGGATCTGACCGCGGATCGGTTCGTGGCCAACCCGTTCGAGCCCGGTGCGCGGATGTATCGCACCGGCGATCTGGTGGCCTGGACCGGCTCGGGCGAGCTGGAATACCAGGGGCGCACCGACTTCCAGGTGAAGGTCCGTGGCTTCCGGATCGAACTCGGTGAGATCGAGGCCGCGCTGCTGGCCCTGCCCGAGATCGCGCAGGCCGCGGTGGTCGCCAAGGCCGATGCCAAAACCGGTGACCGGCTGGTGGCCTACTTGGTCGCCGCCCAGCCGTCCGCCGCGCCGGCGGCCGCCACCTCCTTCGCCGTCCAAGCCGCGTCTTTCGCCGCGCAGGCCGCCGAGGCGGCCGGTGCGGGGTCCGCGGGTCTCGATGTGGCGCAGGTGAAGTCGGCGCTGGGCGCGGGTTTGCCGTCGTACATGGTGCCGTCGGCGTTCGTGGTGCTCGATCGGTTGCCGCTGAATGTGAACGGCAAGCTGGATCGGAAGGCGTTGCCGGAGCCGGAGTTCGAGGCACAGGTGTTCCGTGCGCCGTCGACCCCGATCGAGGAGATCGTGGCCACGGTGTATGCCGAGGTGCTCGGTGTCGAACGGGTCGGGGCCGACGACGACTTCTTCGCCCTCGGCGGTAACTCGTTGCTGGCGACCCAGGTTGCGGCCCGCATCGGTGCGGCGCTGGATTCCCGGGTGCCGGTGCGCGCGCTGTTCGAGGCCGCCACCGTCGCGGGACTCGCGATCAAGGTGGAGCATCTCGCGGGCGAGCGCACCCGCACGCCGCTCGTCGCGCAGCCACGGCCCGGCCATATTCCACTGTCCTTCGCACAGCAGCGGATGTGGTTCCTCAACCAGTTCGACACCGCCGCGGCCGTTTACAACATTCCGGTGGCCATCCGGCTGTCCGGCGACCTGGATGTCGACGCGTTGCAGCAGGCCGTCACCGACCTGGTCGCCCGGCACGAGATCATGCGCACCGTCTACCCGGAGACGCTGGACGGCCCGCAGCAGCGCATCCTCGCGCCGCACGAGGTGCTGGTCGATCTGGCGCCCGCCCAGATCGGCGAGGAGCGGGTCGCGCACGAAGTGCAGCGCATCGTCGCCGCCGGTTTCGACGTCACCATGGAGGTGCCGTTCCGCGCCAGGCTGTTCCAGCTCGCGGGCAGCGAGTACGTCCTGGTGTTCGTCGCCCATCACATCAGTGCCGACGGCTGGTCCATGGGTCCGTTGACGCGAGATCTGATGCTGGCCTACGCCGCTCGCAGCGGGGGCGAGGCGCCCGCCTGGTCGCCGCTGCCGATCCAGTACGCCGACTACGCGCTCTGGCAGCGCACCGTGCTCGGCGATGACGACGACCCCGATTCCGTCGCGGGCACCCAACTCGCCTACTGGACAACCGAACTCGCCGACCTGCCGGACGAGCTGAACCTGCCGGCCGATCGGCCGCGCCCACCCGCGCAGAGCTTCGCGGGGGGCAAAACCCACTTCGTCGTCGACGCCGACGTGCACGCCGCGCTGGTCGAGCTGGCCAAGCGGCACAACGCCACCCTGTTCATGGTCGTGCACACCGCGCTCGCGGTGTTCCTGGCCCGCCTGTCCGGGACCGAGGACGTCGTGGTCGGCACCCCGATCGCGGGCCGCGGCGAGGCCGAACTCGACGACCTGATCGGCATGTTCGTCAACACCCTGGTGCTGCGCACCCGGGTCGCGCCGCAACTCGGCTTCACCGAACTGCTGGCCGCGAACCGGGAAACCGATCTGCGGGCCTTCGCGAACGCGGACACCCCGTTCGAGCGGCTGGTCGAGGTGCTCGATCCGGAGCGTTCCGCCGGGCGGCACCCGCTGTTCCAGGTGGCGCTGTCCTTCGAGAACCTCGCCGCCACCAGCTTCGAGCTGCCCGGGCTGAGTTTCGCCGCGCTCGATCCGGCCGCGGACACCGCCAAATTCGATCTGCTGCTCACCCTGCGCGAGCAGCGCACCGAGGCCGGCGCGGAGGCCGGGCTCGCCGCCGAATTCACCTACGCCCGTGACCTGTTCGACGAGGCGACGGTCGCCGACTTCGGCCGCCGGTTCCGCCGCATTCTCGCCGCGGTGGCGCAGGAGCCCGGGATCGCGGTCGGTGATCTGGAGATCCTGGACGATTCGGAGCGCGCCGACCTGGTCTCCCGGGTGGGTGCCGAGGCGGTGCCGCCGCGCACCCTGGCCGAGTTGATGGCCTCGGCGGTGACCCGCAACCCCACCGGTCCCGCCATCGTGGTGCACGGACGGGCCTTCAGCTACGTCGAACTCGACGCCGCCTCTTCGCAATTGGCGCGCTCGCTGATCGATCGCGGCGCCGGGCCGGATGTGCTGGTCGCGGTGGCGATCCGGCGTTCGGTCGAATCGGTGCTCGCGCTGTGGGCGGTGGCCAAGACCGGCGCCGCGCTGGTGCCGATCGATCCGACCTATCCGGCCGAGCGCATCGCGCACATGGTCACCGACTCGCAGGCGTATCTCGGCGTGACGCTGACCGCGGAGCTCGGCACGTTGCCCGCGATGGCGGGCGGACGGCCGTGGCTGGTGCTCGACGACCGTGACTTCACCTACGACGTCGCGTCCCGCTCGGACCGGCCGATCAGCTTCAGCGAGCGGCACGGCCCGATCCGCAGCAGCAACGCCGCGTACGTGATCTACACCTCCGGCTCCACCGGCCTGCCCAAGGGCGTGGTGGTGACGCACGCGGGGATGGCCAATTTCAGTGCCGAGCAGGTGGAGCGCTATCAGCTCGACCAGTCCACGCGCGCACTGGCTTTCGCCTCACCGTCGTTCGACGCCTCGATGCTCGAGCTGCTGCTCGCGCTGGGTTCGGCGGGCGCGCTGGTGGTCGCGCCGCGACTCACCTTCGGCGGCGCCGAACTGGCGAGCCTGATCCAGGAGGAGCAGGTCACGCACGCCTTCCTCACCCCGTCGGTGCTCGCCTCGCTGGACCCGGACGCCCTGTCCGGCATGCGGGCGATCGTCGCGGGCGGAGAAGCGGTGCCCGCCGATCTGGTGACCAAGTGGGCGGGCGACGAGCAGCGGAATTTCCACAACGGCTACGGGCCGACCGAGACCACGATCATGACCAACATCAGCGATCCGCTGCGCCCCGGCGAACCGGTCACCATCGGTGGCCCGATCCGCGGCATGCGCTCGCTGGTGCTCGACAGCAGGTTGCGCCCGGTGCCCGAAGGCGTTGCGGGCGAACTGTATCTGGGCGGTATCCAGCTGGCCCGCGGCTACCACGCGCGGCCCGGCCTCACGGCGGCCCGCTTCGTGGCCGACCCGTACGGTGCGCCCGGCGAACGGCTCTACCGCACCGGTGACGTGGTGCGCTGGCGGCGCGGTAGCGCCGCGCCCGAGGTGGAGTACGTGGGCCGCAACGACTTCCAGGTGAAGGTGCGCGGCTTCCGGATCGAACTCGGCGAGATCGACGCCGCGCTGACCGGGCAACCGGGCGTCGAATTCGCGGTCACCGTCGGCCGCGAATCCGGTTCCGGCGCCACGATGCTCGTGTCCTACGTGTTGCCCGCGCCGGGCGCCACCCTCGACATCGCCGCGCTCACCGAGGAATTGGGCGCGATCCTGCCGGAATACATGGTGCCGACCGCGATCGTCGAACTCGACGAGATCCCGTTGACACCGGTCGGCAAGCTGGATCGGCGCGCGCTGCCGGAACCTGCCCTGGCGACCGCGGCCTACCGAGCGCCGCAGACCCACGCGGAATCGGCCGTCGCCGAGGTGATCGGCGAGGTGCTCGGCCTCGACCGGGTCGGGTTGGACGACGACTTCTTCGCGCTCGGCGGCGACAGCATCGTCTCCATCCAGGTCGTGTCGCGCTGCCGCGCCCGTGGCGTGATCTTCACGCCCCGCGCGGTTTTCGAGTCGCGCACGGTCGCGGCGCTGGCCCGGGTCGCGGTGGTCGAGGACGGACCGGGCGACGAATCCGGTGATCTGCCGTTGACACCGCACGCGGCCCGGCTGCTCGACCTCGGCGTCGAGGCGCGTGCCATCGCGCTGGACGTGCCGGACAGCTGCGCCGTCGAGGCCGTGCACGCCGCGGTGGGCAAGGTGCTCGACCAGCATCCGATGCTGTGGGTGCGGCTCGATCGCGCGGGCGAGACCCCGGTGCTGCGCATCCCGCCGGTCGACGAGCGCACCGGCGAGGCGTTCCGCAGGCTGGATCCGCAGCACGGCGAAACATCGCTGCCGATCGACGATGTGGTGCAGGCCGCCGCCGCGGCACTGGATCCCGAGCAGGGACGCAATATCCACTTCGTGCTGACCGGCGGGCCGGAAGGCCGGTCGACGCTGATCGTGGTCGCCAACGGCCTTGTCGTGGACGATATCTCGTGGCGCACCATCGTCGATCAGTTGACCGCCGCGTGGAGCCGGGGCAGGCATGCCGCTCCCGCCGCGCCGGAATCCGGTCTCGGCGTGCTGATCCGGGCGTTGTCGACGCGGGCGCACGATCTGCGCACCGTCGGCGAGCTGGGCTGGTGGGAGCGGGCATTGGGGGCCGTGCCCGCCGATGCCGACACCGATCAGCTGGATCTGCGGACCCGCAGCCGGGTCTCGCTGGCCATCACCGCCGAAGGCGCCGCCGCGGTGGCCGCCGTCGCGGCGGCCTATCACACCATCGTGGACGACGTGCTGCTCACCGCGGTCGCGCTGGCGTTGCAGACCTCGGCGCAGGAGTCCGTCACGCGCGCCGTCGGTGCGTTGATCCGGCTGTCCGCCGATCAGCGGTCCGCGACCAACGCCGACGAGAGCATGGTCGGCGGCTTCACCACCGAGTACCCGCTGCCGTTGCGGCTCACCCGGATCGACACCGCCGAGGCCCTGGTCGGCGGTCCGGCCGCGGGCGCGGCCCTGGCCCAGATCAAGGAATCGCGCCGTGCGGTGCCCTCGCAGGGCGTCGGCTACGGCCTGCTGCGTTACCTCAACGCGGACACCGCGGACGAACTCGGCGAGCTCGGGCGCGGCCGGTTCGCGTTGCGCTACCGGGATCTGCGCCCGGCCCGGGTGCACACCGATATCGCCGCCGACGATCTGCTGCTCGACCTGACCGTCGACGCCACCGATGACGGACTGCTCGCCCGCTTCGACTACGCCACCGCGGCGTTCACCGCCGACGAGGTGAAAACCTTTGCCGAGCATTGGATCCGGGCGCTCGGCGGGCTGGCCGAACACGGTTTGCGCCCGGACACGGGCGGTTTCACGCCGTCGGACTTCGGTCTGGTCCGGCTGAACCAGGCCGGTATCGACCGGCTCGCCGCCGCCTACCCGAACCTCACCGACGTCTGGCCGGTGACGCCGCTGCAGTCGGGCATGCTGTTCCACGCGCTGCTGGCCGAGTCCTCGATCGACGCCTACACCACCCAGTTCGTGCTCGACCTGGGTGGCGCGGTGGACGCCACCCGGATGCATCGCTGCGCACAGGCCGTGCTGGATCGGCACGACAATCTGCGCGTCGCCTTCGCCGAGGACGCGGAGGGCAAACCCCTGCAGATCGTGCAGGATTCGCTCGACGTGCCGTGGCGGCTGATCGATCTCGCGCAGGTGGAGCCGGCGGCCGCGGCGGCCGAGCTGGACCGGATCAAGGCGGCCGACCTCGCGGACCACTTCGATATGCGGACCGCCCCGCTGCTGCGCTTCGCGCTGATCCGCTCCGCGGCCGACAGCTACCACCTGCTGGTCACCAGCCATCACATCCTGATCGACGGCTGGTCGATGCCGCTGCTGATGAAGGACCTGCTGACGCTGTACGCGCTCGGCGGCAACGCTCGGCACCTGCCGAAGGTGCCGTCGTATCGGAACTACCTCGCCTGGCTGGGCGCGCAACCCGCCGACGCGGCCCGCGACGCCTGGCGCGCGGCGCTGGCCGGTGTCACCGAGCCGACGCCACTGGCGCCGGTCGACCCCGGTCGCGAGATCTCCGCGGGCGTCGGCGAAGTCGGCTTCGAGCTGGCTCCGGCGGACACCACCGCGCTCACCCGCCTCGCCTCCGGGCTCGGCGTCACGGTGAACACCGTGGTGCAGGCGGCCTGGGGTCTGCTGATCGGGCGCAGTGTCGACCGCGACGATGTGGTCTTCGGTGCCACTGTGTCCGGCCGGCCGCCGCAGCTCGACGGTGTGGAGAGCATGGTCGGCCTGTTCCTCAACGCGATCCCGGTGCGGGTGCGGCTCGGGGCGACCGACACCCTCGGCGGTCTGCTGCGCCAGCTGCAAGCCGAACAGGCCGGACTGCTCGATCACCACTACCTCGGCCTGAGTGACATCCAGGAAACCGTCGGTGTGGAAGGGCTTTTCGACTCGCTGGTGGTGTTCGAGTCCTTCCCCGTCGATCGGGAGGGACTGGAGAAGGCCAGCGCGATCGACGGTATGAACATCACCGGCGTCGGCGCGGTCAACGGGACGCACTACCCGCTGACCGTCATGGTGGTGCTCGACAGCCAACTGCGGGTGTCGGTGAAGTACCTGCGCGACCTGTTCGACGAGGCGACGGCACAGGCACTGGCGCAACGACTTTCGGCTCTGATCCGCCGCTTCGTGACCAATCCGCAGGCCCGTGTCGCCGATATCGATGTGCTGCTCGACGGGGAACGCGCCGAACTGGCCGCCCGCAACGGCACCGACGTGCCGGACCTGCTGGACGAGGCCACGCTGCTGTCGCTGTTCGACGCGCAGGTGGCGCGAACACCGGACGCGCCCGCGGTGTGCTTCGGCGAGGTCACGCTCAGCTATGCCGATCTCGATCTGCGTTCCCGCGCGCTCGCCGCCGAATTGACCCGCTGGGGCGTCGGCGCGGAATCGCTGGTGGCCGTGGCCATGCGGCGAAGCATCGATCTGGTCGTCACGATCTACGGCGTGCTGCGTTCGGGCGCCGGATACCTGCCGATCGATCCGGACCACCCGACCGAGCGCAACGAGTTCGTGCTCGACGCCGCGGCGCCCGCGTGCGTGCTGACCACCACCGGCGACGCGTTCGACACCGATGCCGCGGTGCCGGTCGTCGCGGTCGACACGCTGTACCTGCCACTGGATGCGGTGTCGCTCGCGGACCCGGAGATCACGCCGGACAACGTCGCCTACGTCATCTACACCTCGGGCTCCACCGGCCGTCCCAAGGGCGTGATGATCACGCATCGCCAGATGGTGAACCAATTCCGGTGGGCGCAGTGGATCTACCCGCACGACGCTTCGGACGTGGTGCTGCACAAGACGCCGATCACCTTCGACATCTCGACGTGGGAGTTGTTCTGGCCCTTGCAGACCGGCGCCGCGATCGTCGTCGCCGAGCCCGACGGGCATCGCGATCCGGCCTATCTGGCCCGGGTGATCGCCGAATACGGCGTCAGTACGGTGCATTTCGTGCCGTCGATGCTGGATGCCTTCCTGGATCCGGCGCTCGCCGCGCAACTTCCGACGTTGCGGCGGGTGTTCGCCGCGGGTGAGGCGCTCACCGGTGAGACCGCGGCGAGCTTCGCCGCCACCATTCCCACCGCTCAGTTGATCAACTGGTACGGGCCCGCGGAAGCCACCGTGGTCACCGACTATCCGGTGCAGGACACCGCCGTCGTCGCCGTTCCGATCGGCACGCCGGTCGCGAACACCCGGGTACACGTGCTCGATCGGCAGCTGTGCCCGGTGCCGCTCGGCGCGGCGGGCGAACTGTACCTCTCGGGCGTGCAGCTGGCCCGCGGCTACCTGGGCGCCCCGGCCCTCACCGCGGAACGGTTCGTCGCGCACGAGGGCGGCACCCGGTTGTATCGCACCGGTGACATCGTGCGCTGGCACGGTGCCGCCCTGGAATACCTGGGCCGCAGCGACTTCCAGGTGAAGCTGCGCGGCCAGCGGATCGAGCTCGGCGAGATCGAGACGGTGCTGCTCGGGCATCCGTCGGTGCGGCACGCCGCGGTCGCGCTGGTCCACGGCAGCACCGGGGACCGGCTCGTCGGCTACCTGGTCGCCGCGCCGGGGGAGGTCGTCGACAACGCCGCGGTGCTGAGCCACGCGCGCGGTGCGCTGCCGTCCTACATGGTGCCGTCGACGTTCGTCGTGCTGGATGCGCTGCCGCTCAACCCGAGCGGCAAATTGGATCGCAAGGCGCTGCCCGTACCCGAATTCGCCGCGCGCCCCTACCGTCCGCCGACGACCCCGCTGGAGCGGACCATCACGGAGGTCTTCGCCGAGGTGGTCGGCGCCGAGCAGGTCGGACTGGACGACGACTTCTTCGACATCGGCGGCAATTCGCTGGTGGCGACCCGTGCGGTCAGCCGATTGCGCACGCTCACCGGGGCCGAGGTCCGGGTGCAGTGGTTCTTCACCGACTCGACCCCGGCGGCGCTGGCCACCCGCATTCTGGCCGCGCTCGCCGGCGACCACGACTACGACCTGGAATCGAACGCCGCGCTCGGCGTGCTGCTCTCGATCCGCACCAGGGTGCCGCACGACACCGCCGCCGCCGAGCCGCTGTTCTGCATCCACCCGATGTACGGATTGTCCTGGTGCTACGCGGGTCTCGCGCGCTACGTGCCCGCCAGCACGCCGATCTTCGGCCTGCAATCGCCGGCGCTGTCCGAGGACGGCTACCTGCCGACCTCGCTGGCCGAGATGGCCACCCGGTATGTCCGGGAGATCCGCGCGGTGCAGCCGGAGGGGCCGTACCGGCTGCTCGGCTGGTCGCTCGGCGGCGTGCTCGCGCATGCCATCGCGACGGAATTGCAGGCCGCGGGCGAGCAGGTCACGGTGCTCGCGATGCTCGACAGCCATCCCGACATCGATGTGACGGACTTCCGCGCGGCGATCCGGGAGGCGCTGGCCGAGCTCGGCATCGGCGCGCACGCGCTGCTGCCCGAGGACGGTGACATCCACGACCTCAGTGAAGAAGCGCTGGCCGCACTGCACGCGACCATTCCGCCGGACATGGCCGTGCTCACGCCGGAGCGGGTACGCCGGATCTACCGCAGCGCCGTGCGTTCGGCCGAGCTCATCGCCGAGCACCGGCCCGCGGTGTTCCGCGGCAGGCTCGACTACTTCAGCGCGGCCGGTCACGAGACCGCGGCGCAGAATTGGTACCCGCTGGTCGAGGGTCGTGTCGAAGATCACCCGATCGGTGTCCCGCACGATCAGATGACCTCGCCGGAAGCCTTGGCGGACATCGGTCCGGCCCTGTCGCGCCTGCTCGAGCCGCGCACCGGGGACACGGCGCGCAGATCGGGTCTGACGTGACGAAATCGAGACTGCTCAGGCATGATGGGCAACGCTGCGGTAACGGTGACCCCTGTCGGCACGACTACATAGGCCGTATGGTCTGGCGCAGGTGTGTCCAGGGCGCTATCGCCGGCGCGTGGGGCATGCAGATGACATTTCGAGACGAAGCGAAGGTGCGAAATTGATACGTCGACAGACTCGGCGCGGCGGCCTACGTGCCGCGGCGGCGATCGCGGCAACGGCGGTCCTTGCGGGCGTGATGACCGGTCTGGGCGTGACCACCGCGTCGGCTGCTGACCCGATCATCGACGGGAAGAGTCTGCTGGCCAACCCGACCGCCCCCGACGGGTCGAAGATCACCAAGGCCGAGTACAAGGACGACCGGAACATCCGGCTCTACGTGTACTCCGCGGCGATGGACCAGAAGGTCATCATCGACGTGCAGCGTCCGGCCGACGCCTCGGTGCCGCGCCCGACGCTGTACCTGCTCAACGGCGCGGGCGGCGGCCAGGACGACGCCTCCTGGCAGGCGAAGACCGACGCGCTGAAGTTCTTGTCGGACAAGAACGTCAACGTCATCCAGCCGATCGGTGGCAAGTGGAGCTACTACACCGACTGGATCAAGGACGACCCGACGCTCGGCCGCAACAAGTGGAAGACCTTCTTCACCGAGGAGCTGCCGCCGCTGGTCGACGGCGCCCTCGGCACCAACGGCGTGAACGCGATCGCGGGTCTGTCCACCTCGGGCACCACCGTGCTCGCGCTGCCGATCGCGAAGCCCGGCCTGTACAAGGCGGCCGCGGCGTACAGCGGTTGCGCGCAGACCAGTGACCCGGTCGGCTCGGAGTTCGTGAAGCTCACGGTCGAGACCTGGGGCGGCGGCGACACCGAGAACATGTGGGGCCCACAGGGTTCGGCCGAATGGGTGGCCAACGATCCCTACGTGCACGCCGAGGGCCTGCGCGGACTGGACCTCTACATCTCCACCGGCAACGGCCTGCCCGGCCAGTACGACACGCTGGACGGCAAGTACGCGCTCCCCGGCGCCTACGGTCTGGCCAACCAGATCATCATCGGCGGCGTGATCGAGGCGGGCACCAACTTCTGCACCAACAACCTCAAGAACAAGCTGGAGTCGCTGGGCATCCCGGCGACCTACAACTTCCGCAACAGCGGCACCCACTCGTGGGGCTACTGGCGTGACGAGTTCCAGCTGTCCTGGCCCGTCCTCGCGCGGGGTCTCGGCATCTGAGGTAGCACCGAATACCGACCGACCGCCCGGTTACACCAGCACGGTGTAACCGGGCGGTCGGCTTTTACGGGTACCACTAACGTAAAAGTTCGGGAACCCGTAAAATTCTGTTCTGTGAGTACAACCTTGGCTGAGTCCGCAAAATCCGCCACCCAGCGCGCCCGGGCGGCCAGCCTGCTGCTGGGCCCGGCGTTCGTGGCCGCGATCGCGTACGTCGACCCCGGCAATGTCGCGTCGAACATCAGCGCGGGCGCGCAGTTCGGGTATCTGCTGGTGTGGGTCATCGTGATGGCCAACGTGATGGCGGGCCTGGTCCAATTCCTTTCGGCCAAGCTGGGTTTGGTGACCGGGCTGTCGCTGCCGGAAGCGGTGCGCGACCGGTCCGGCAAATGGACCCGCCTGGCCTACTGGGGGCAGGCCGAGACCGTCGCGATGGCGACCGACCTGGCCGAGGTGGTCGGGGGCGCGATCGCGCTGAACCTGCTGTTCGACCTGCCGCTGCTGGTCGGCGGCGTGATCACCGGCGTGGTCTCGATGGGTCTGCTGCTCGTGCAGGACAAGCGGGGCCAGCGGCCGTTCGAGCGGGTGATCACCGGCCTGCTCGCCATCATCGCGATCGGCTTCCTGGCCAGCGTGTTCATCTCGCCGCCCTCGGCCGGCGGCACCATCGGCGGACTGGTGCCCCGATTCCAGGGCACCGAGAGCGTGCTGCTCGCCGCGGCCATGATCGGCGCGACGGTCATGCCGCACGCGGTGTACCTGCACTCCGGCCTGGCTCGGGATCGGCACGGCCACCCGGAGCCGGGACCGATGCGGGCCAGGCTGCTGCGCGTCACCAAGGTCGACGTGCTGCTGGCCATGCTGCTCGCGGGCACGGTGAACCTGGCGATGCTGCTGATGGCCGCGAACACGCTGCGCGGTCGCGAGGTCGAGACCCTGCAGGACGCGCACACCGCGGTCGGCGATGTGCTCGGCCCGGTCGCCGCCCTGCTGCTCGCCATCGGCCTGCTCGCCTCCGGTCTGGCCTCCACCTCGGTGGGCGCCTACGCGGGCGCGATGATCATGCAGGGCCTGCTGCGCCGGCATATCCCGCTGATGGTGCGGCGGCTGGTCACCCTGGTCCCGGCCCTGGTGATTCTGGCCATCGGCATCGATCCCACTCGCGCGCTGATCATTTCGCAGGTGGTGCTCTCGTTCGGCATCCCGTTCGCGTTGATCCCGCTGGTGCGCCTGACCAGCGATCGCACCCTGATGGGCGCGGACACCAACCATCGCGTCACCACCGCGCTGGCCTGGCTGATCGCCGGAATCATCTCCGCGCTCAACGTGGCGCTGATCTATCTGACCATCACCGGCGCGTGAAAGCCGTTCAGACCACCCAGTTCTCGATCCAGTACCGCCAGATGAGCGGGGCGTAGCCGGCCAGCGGCGGGACCTTGATATCGGTGCCCGCCAGGGCCGCGGTGGTGTTGCGGCAATCGAACCAGCAGCTGAACTCGCTGTGCTCCAGCACCTCTCGGGGCACCCCGACGCGGGGGAGCAGCCAGCTCGCCCCGGGCACCTGTAAAGCCATGTCCAGTGCGCGTTTCGGCATCACCTCGACCAGGTGCGGCGCGCCCGCCTCGTCGGCGAACAGATTGAGCGCCTCGGCCACGCCCTGCCTGCGCGGGTCGATCAGGTGATAGGTCTGCTCGTTCGGGCCGGGCCGGTGCGCGAGATGATCCAGCGCGCGGGCCACGAAATCGACCGGCACCATGTTGGTTTCGCCGAGCTTGGGCACCAGCACCGGCAGGATGCGCGGCAGCTGCGCGCCCATCCGGAGCAGCCGGAAGAAGTAGTACGGGCCGTCGATCCGATCGATCTCGCCGGTGCGGGAATGGCCGATGACGATCGACGGACGATAGATCCGCCAGGGCAGTGCCGACGTGCGCACGATCCGCTCGGCCTCGAATTTGGCGCGCTGGGCCGGCGTGGTGAACTGCTGTCCCGCGTCGAACATGTCCTCGGTGAACAGGCCGGTCGCGGTACCGGCGATATCCACCGTCGAGACATGATGCAGCAGACCGGCTTTCAAGCTTTCCGCGACGTCGACCAGATGTTTGGTGCCGTCGCCGCGCTCGGCTGTGTCGTAACTGGACGCCAGATGGAAGACATGATCGATCGTGCCGCGGTGGGCGGCCAGCCAGACCGGGTCGATACCCAGACCCGGGGCACCGAGGTCGCCGCGCACCGCCTGCACCCGATCGCCGCCGTCCCATTCCCGGGCACAGCAGGTGAACCGGTCGGCGGACTCGACGCCCGGCCGCACCAGCACATGGATATCGCCCTCGCGTTTCAGCAGCTCGGGGATGAGAAAACGACCGATGAACCCAGTTGCCCCGGTAACCAGGTAGCCCATAGCCGATCAACATAGCTCATCGGCCGCGCCGCGTCTGCAGCCCAGACCCGGTGCGCCGACGGCGGTGCGCGCCTGCTCAGTCCGCGAAGACGGCCTTGCGCTTGGTCAGCATGGCGGTGGCCCCCTCGGCGAAGTCCGGGGACGTCAAAAGTTCGCTCTGCCCGGACTTTTCGGCGGCCAAGGCGGCGTCCAGGGAAGTCAGCGTCGCCTGGTTCAACGCCTGCTTGGTGAGCTCGAGGGCGCGGCGCGGGCCCGCGGCGAGCTTGGCGACCGCGGCCGCCACCTTCGCGTCGAGTTCGGCCTCGGGGACCACCGCGGTGAACAACCCCGCCGCTTTGGCCGCGGCAGCGGGCAGTCGCTCACCGAGCAGTGCCATCTCCGCCGCCAGCGTGCGGCCCGCGGCGGCCGCGATCATCGCGGCCGCGCCGCCGTCGGGCATCAACCCGATGTTGATGAACGCCAGCAGGAGATAGGCATCCTCGCTGGCGTAGATCAGATCGGCGGCCAGCGCGATGCCGACGCCGACCCCCGCGGCCGCCCCCTTCACCCGGACCACCACCGGGATCGGCGCGTCCACGATCGCCTTCACCAGCCGGTTGGCCGCGTCCATCGTCATCTCGGGGGTGATGCCGCGCTGCGCCTCGGCCACCGAGGTGGACAGGTCGGCCCCGGTGCAGAAATCGCTGCCCTCGCCGGTCAGCACGATGACCCGCACGGAACGGTCGGTGGCCGCGGCGGCGATGGTGTCGCCGAGCGCGACCATGGTGTCGTAATCGACCGCGTTCTTGCGCTTCGGCTTGGTGAGGGTCACCCGGAGGACCTTGCCGTCCCGCACCGCCGAGAAACCCGCGGCAGGCCCGGAGGACGCGGTCACAGCCGCGGAATCTGTATTGCTCATGTTCGCTCCTACGCTGCAACTCTGCGGCTATCGTGCCATGAATACTGGTTAACTTTGCGAATTGTGGTTAACTTAGGTTCCATCGTCGGGCGCTGTCAACCAGCGCCGCCGAGCAGAACGGAGAGGTGCATGGTCGCGGACCGCAGCGAGGTCGGCCTCGCTTCCGCGCGCCCTGATGCCGGACCCGTGCGCCGCCGGCCCAAGGATCGCAAGGTGCAGATCATCCGGGCCGCCGCGCGCGCGTTCAGCGACCGCGGGTACTACCCGGTCGGCGTGGACGAGATCGCCGCCGAGGTCGGGATCTCCGGTCCCGCGCTGTACCGGCACTTCACGAACAAATACGCGCTGCTCGTCGCGGCCGCGGAAGAGGGCGCGCGGCACCTGCTCACTGTCGCCCGGGCCGCGGACGATCCGCAACTCGAACCCGCCGCCCGGCTGGACGCGCTGATCAGGGCGATCAGCGAGCACACCATCGAGATCCGCCGCGAGGCCGGGCTGTACCGCTGGGAGCGGCGCTACCTGGAACGCGAGGACCGGATCCGGATCCGCGAGATCTACGACGACCTGAACGCCACCCTGGCCGAACCCATCGAGCAACTGCGTCCGGAAAGTCCGCCCGCCGACGTCGCGATGCTGGCTGCCGCGGTACTCAGTGCGATCGCCAGCATCTCCGCGCATCGCAGCGCGCTGTCCGGCGCCCGGCTGCTGCCGCTGCTGCGCGATATGGCGTGGGCGATCCTGCGCGCCGACCTGCCGCCCGCGCCGCCGGAGCCGGAGCCGGGCCCGGTCACCCGGGGCCTGCCGGTCTCGTCGAAACGCGAACAGCTGCTCACCGAGGCGATCCGGATCTTCGGCCGCCAGGGCTATCACGAGGCGAGCATCGAGGAGATCGGCGCGGCCGTCGGCATCAACGCGTCGAGCGTGTACCGCTACTTCGCCAGCAAGTCCGATCTGCTCGCCGCCGCCTTCTATCGGACCGGCGACCGGGTGGCGCTCGCGATCACCGAGGCGCTGGCCGAGGCGACCAGCCGAGCCGACGCCGTCCGCCGGATCGCCGAACGGCAGGCCAAACTCACCTTCCAGATGCCGGAGATCATGCCGGTCTACTACGCCGAGTTCAGCAATCTGCCCCCGGCCGAACAGCACAAGCTCCGGGCCATCCAACGCCAGAACGTGCTGGAGTGGGCCAATCTGCTCGACGGCGACCCGACCGAGGCGCGGTTCCGGGTGCACGCCGCGATCGGTCAGGTGATCGATGTCGGCCGGTTGATCCGATTCGATTCGCGCCCAACGCAGCTCGCCCGCGTCACCGCGCTGATGGAAGCGGTGCTGCTGGGCCCTGCGGCTTAGGCCCGGTCTAGCTGCGTCTGCCGTGCCGCAGCCGGAAGATGGCTCTGGCCAACCGCAGATGGCGCGGATGACGGTCGAAGGTGGACAGGTCGACTGGCGCCTTGTAGCGCTTGCGGGCGATGGCCAGGGTGTGGCTGAACTCGCGTAGGCCCTGATCGCCGTGGCTGTGGCCCTGCCCGTATTCGCCGACGCCGCCGAACGGGAGCGCGGGAATGCCCGCGTAGGCCGAGGAGGAATTGATGGTGACCACGCCCACCCGGAGCTGCTCGGCGAACTGCTCGATCTCGTGCACGTCCCTGGTGAACACCGAGACCGCGACGTCGGTGCCCACCGCGTTGATGCGCTGGGCCGCGTCGTCCATGCTGGTCACCTTGTTCACGATCAGCACGGGACCGATGCCCTCGCCGGTGATCGCCGTGCTGTCCTCCGGGACCTCGGTGAGCACCACGGGTTCGATGTAGGGCTCGCGAATCGAATCGAGGCCGCCGACCACGGCGCGGCCGCCGCGGGCGAGCGCGTCGCGAATCTGCTTGCGCACCACCTCGACCTGTGACTCCAGGATCATCGGGCCGTAGGACGCGCGCTTGTCCGCCCCCGGGCGGAGCTTGCTCGCCTGGGCGGCAACGAGTTCCAGGAACGGTTCGTACACCGACTCGGCGACGTAGGCGCGCTGGATGCCGGTGGCGTTCTGTCCCGCGTTGGCCATCGCGCCGAAAACCGCTGCCTCCGCGGCATCGTCGAGCTTCGCGTCGACGTGCACGACCATGCTGCCCTTGCCGCTGCGCTCGACCACCACCGGCGTCATCGTCTGGGTGCACAGCGCGATCACCTCGCGCGCGCCGGATTCCGAACCGGCATAGGCGATCTTGTCCACCTTGGCCCGGCACAGCGCGTTGCCGGTCCCGGTGTCGCCGGTAACCACTTGCAGCACCGGCTGATTCGGCGCCAGCCTGGACCAGCTGTCGGCCAGCCAGACGCCGACCCCGGTGGTCAGCTCGTGCGGCTTGAACACCACCGTGTTGCCCGCGGCCATCGCGTAGGCGATCGAACCCATGGGCGTGAACACCGGGTTGTGCCAGGGGCCGAGCACGCCGATCACACCGAGCGGCAGATAGCCCACCGAGGCGCGCTGATTGCGGCTCAGCCAGCTGGACCCGAGCTTGTGCCTGCCGAGCGCGCGGCCGGCGTTGCGCGCCGCCCAGTCCAGGTTCTCGACCGCCAGCATCACCTCGATCGCCGCGTCCGCCTCCGGTTTTCCGGTTTCCTCGGACAGGATCTCGACCAATTCGCCTGCGCGGCGCGCGATATCGTGCTTCCAATCCAGCAGCCAGCGCTTGCGTCCGCTGAATCCCAGTTCGGCCCACCATTTTTCGGCCGAGCGCGCACCTCGTACCGTTCGGTTGATTTCACCCGCGCCCATGATGGCGTAGTTCCCGACGGTTTCGCCGGTGCGCGGATCGTAGGACGTCAGCACGTTCGGTCGGCCCGATCCTCCCGGCTGCGCTGCCACCCGGGGCTGCGCGGACTCGGCCATGATCACCTCTCGCAGTATCGAAATCGGCGAGCGGACCGGTTACCGGCGGCCGCCGCGGACGAGTGAGTGTTCCCCCGAATAGCAGACTATGGTCGCCGGGACGGACCGTAAAGGCTCCTTCGTCGCCACTGCGCTGCCCTCGAGCACGTCCACCAGCGCCGATTCGCCCGACGCCGGACCGAGATCGGTAAATGTGAGTAAGGACACAATTAACTCGGGGTCCAGTTGGGTACTGCGCGGGTGGCCCGGCCGGAACCCCACAGACCGGTAACATCACGCCCAGCGCTACGGATCACCATTCGGGACGTATACGCGCGCGCTCCGGCGACCGAGAATCGCCGCAATTGCCGATAGTGGAGAGTTGATGCCGAGCTTGAACCAAGCAGATCTGCGTGCGAATGAGCCAGCGGTCCGTGTGGCGGATGTCCGGAAGTCGTTCGGCGACGTGCACGCACTGCAGGGCGTCAGCTTCGTCGCCGAGCGGGCCTCGGTGCTCGGCATCCTCGGCCCGAACGGTGCGGGCAAGACGACGATGGTGAAGATCCTGTCCACCCTGTTGCGCCCGGACTCCGGCACCGCGGTGGTCGCCGGGCACGACGTGCTGAAGGACCCGGCCGGGGTGCGGCGCTCGATCATGATGACCGGCCAGTACGCCGCCCTCGACGAGAACCTGTCCGGCCGGGAGAACCTGGAACTGTTCGGCAGGCTGATGGGACTGAGCAAGTCCGTCGCACGCAAGCGGGCCGACACCTTGCTCGAGGAGTTCGATCTGGTCGGCGCGGGCCGGCGGGCGGTGCGCCACTACTCCGGCGGTATGCGCCGCCGGGTGGATATCGCCTGCGGTCTGGTGGTGCGACCCGAAGTGGTGTTCCTCGACGAACCGACCACCGGTCTCGATCCGCGCAGTCGTCAAGGCGTGTGGGATCTGGTCAACGCGCTCAAGGCGCAGGGCATCACGGTGTTGCTCACCACGCAGTACCTCGAGGAAGCCGACGTGCTCAGCGACAACATCATCGTCATCGACAAGGGCACGGTGATCGCCGAGGGCACCGCCGACGAGCTCAAGGAGAAGACCGGCGGCAGCTACTGCGAGGTGGTGCCGCTGGATCCGACCAAACTGCAACTGACCGCGGACGCGCTCGGCGACCTGGTGCCCGCCGCGGTGCTGGCCGACCTCAACGGCAGCGACCGGCTCTCCATCCCGGCGCGCGACGGCGCGGCCACCCTCACCGAGGCGCTGCGCCGGCTGGACAGCGCGGGCATCCCGCTGGCCGATATCGCGCTGCGCAGGCCCTCGCTCGACGATGTCTTCCTGTCCATCACCGGCCACGCGGGCGGCAAGTCGTG
The DNA here is from genome assembly GCF_001613425.1 of Nocardia vulneris. GTDB lineage: Bacteria > Actinomycetota > Actinomycetes > Mycobacteriales > Mycobacteriaceae > Nocardia > Nocardia vulneris. Next base: position 432,843 of record NZ_BDCI01000023.1, read on the forward strand.
AGCACTGCCACCGCTGCGGCGCCCGGCGCCGACGCGGCCATGCTGTTCGCCGACCTCCCCGCGGCCAAGCTGTCCTCGTTCGCCCAGTGGCGCGCGCTGACCGGCCGCATCGTCCGGACCATGGCCACCAAAGGGGAACTGATCGTCGCGGTGGTGACGCCGCTGGTGTTCACCCTCGGCTTCTATCTGCCGCTGCGTTTCGTGATGAAGTTCCACGGCATCGACTACGCGCAGTACGTGATGCCGATCATCGTGTTGCAGACGATGGCGTTCACCATGATGTCGAACGCCCAGCTGTCCGCCTTCGAGGCGCTCACCGGTTTGAGCACCCGCATGCAGACCATGCCGATCGGCATGCTGGTCCCGCTGTCCGCGCGGATCGCGGCCGGACTGGTGCGCTCGGTCACCTCGCTCGCCGCGGCGATCCTGTTCGGCTATCTGATCGGTTTCCGGTTCGTCGCGGGCTTCGGTCAGGCCGTGCTGTTCTGCGCGTTCTCGCTGGCGGTCGGGACCACGCTGGCACTCGGCGCGGACGCGCTCGGCAGCCTGACCAAGAGCCCGGAATCGCTGAGCCAGGCCTTGACCCTGCCCACGTTGATTTTCGGCATGCTGTCCTGCGGTTTCGTCCCGGAAGGGCAGTTCCCCGAATGGATTCGCGGGTTCGTGCGTAATCAGCCGGTCTCCCAGTTCTCCTTCGCCCTGCGCGACATGGCGGCCGACGGGGTGACCTGGCAAGTGTTGTGGGTGCCATTGGTGTGGGTGAGCGGGCTCGCGCTGGTGTTCACCCCCTTGGCGATCTGGGCGAGTGTGAGGCGGTCATGACCAGTTCAGCGGAGGCGACCATGGCGCCGGCCGACCCCGAGCACCTCGCGTGGAACACGCCGTTGCCCGTGGTGACGGCGAAACCCGAGAGCGCGCTGGCCAATTGGGCCACGCACAGCCTGATCCAGTGCAAACGCCTGCTGCTGGTGTGGACACGCGACCCCGCGACCACGATCCAGACTCTGGTGTATCCGGCGCTGACGCTGTGGATGTTCCAGATCGTGCTCGGCCGCTCGATCACCGGCTACACCGGTCAGCCGAGCATCTATGCCCAGGTGTCGTTGCTCACGCTGGTCGCCGCCATGTCCGGCGCGGTCGTGAGTGCGCTGGGTTTCAAGGGCGAGAAGATGACCGGCCTGCTCGGCCGGTTCTGGACCATGCCGATCCACCGGGCCGCCGGGCTCACCGGTCGACTGCTGGCCGAGGCGGTGCGCGTGCTGGTCACGACGCTGTTCGTGATCGTGGTGGGCCTGCTGCTCGGGTTCCGCTTCCTCAACGGGCCGCTCGCGGGTCTCGCGCTGATCGGGATTCCGGTGCTGTTCGGCGTCGCGTTCGCGGTGCTCGTCACCGCGCTGGCGACCATCACCGAGGGGGTGATGCTGGTGAACGTCATCGGCATCATCAACACCCTGCTGATGTTCTTCAACACCGGTTTCGCCCCCGCCTTCGCCTATCCGAGGTGGTTGCAGGCCACGGTGCAGAACCAGCCGATGAGCTGTGCGATCGACGCGATGCGCGGGCTTTCCTACGGCGGACCGGTCGCCGAACCGCTGCTGAAGACGCTGCTGTGGACCCTGGGCGTGATCGTGGTGTGCACCTACCCCGCGATCCGCGGCTACCGCCGGGCCGCCGAGACCGGCGCCTGATCGAAGTCGTAGCCGAGCCAGCGGTTGCGGTGGGTCCAGCCCACGAGGTCGTACCGCCAGTGGAACGGCCAGGTGTGCGCGACGGTGTTGAACAGCACCGCGCCGAGTGCGGTGTAGTCGTCGTGCGCGGACAGCAGCGCGCGCTGTCCGCGCGGGGAGGCGCTGAAGAACGCGTCGAACATCGCGATGGACTGTTCTGTGGTCAACCGGCCGAGGCCGTACAGGCCGCGCATCCGCATCCAATACACCAACCGCGCTCGGCGCGGCCACAATTCGGCCACCGGGTCACGGCCCGCCTGCACCGCGGCGACCGCGGTGTCGACCAGGGCCAGCGAGTCGGCGACGCTGTAGCCGGTGCACGGATGCATCATGCCGCCGCGCGAGCCGAACGGCACCGCGACGGCGGTACCCCGCTTCGGCGGCGGCTGATCCAGTGGGTAGTGCGCGGCTTCGTGCGGCTCGTCGCCGGTGAGCAGGATACCGTGCGCGGCAAGGCGGTTGAGCGTGCGCCTGCGCAGTTCGTGCTGCGGCATGCCGCCGCGCAGGCCGAGGCTGGTCTCCTCGAAGATCACCGTGCCGTCGCCGAGTGGTACCGCGTAGAGGAACGACGGCGGCTCGTCGGGGCCCGCGCCGTTCTCCGGCCGCCAGTCCAGCAGGAGTCCCTCTTGGTCGGCGACCATCGGCGCGGCCGTTTCGGCGGCCACGAAGATGCCGTGCGCGCTGGCCGCTCGGCGTTGCCCGAGGGTGGGCAGGCCACGGGTGTCGAAAACCGTTGCGGCGGTGATCGTCGCGCCCCCGGCCAGTTCGACGCGGTGCGCGTCGACGCTGGTGGCGCGGTCCGCGAGCACGGTGGCGTCGTCGAGGGGGAGGGCGTCGCGCAATCCGGTCTTGGACAGCACGCAGTAGGGGCGGTCGATCCGGAGTTCGGTCGTCGTCCAGACCGTCGGCGTGGGAATCCGGCTGGCGACGGCGCTCGACGGCAGCCACTGCGGTAGCTCGTCGACCCAGCAGGAGAAGGTGGGCGGCCAGAGCCTATCCGGGCGCGGATCGACGGCGGTCACGCGCAGCCCGGCGCGCATCGCCCGATGCGCCAGTGCCCGGCCGGTCGGGCCGAGCCCGACCACACAAACGTCGACATCTCCGACCGCGCTGACACCCATACAGGCATTCAATCCGTTGCGGCCACACCGACGCAACTGCCCCCGCCCGCCGGGGCCCCGGAATTCGGGTCTCGCGGTAAGTCGCCGACGTGAAATAAAGCGGTTCGAAATTGCATTCCGGACCTGCCCCCAGAATTGGTGTCCCAGCAACTCGAGGCGTGAAAGTGGTTGTGCCGCAAGCTAGCCTGGCTCAGGAGCACGGGCGGTGTCGTGCTCTGGAGAAGGGGAATCATGAGAGGCAGCTACGTCCGCTGGCTTGGTGTGCTCGCGGTCACGGTCGGAGCGGTCGCCACAGCGGTAATTCCGGGCCGGGCACAGGCCGAGCCGATGGAATCCTCGATTGTCGCGGTGCAACAGCACGATGCGCGCAAGGCGACTTTGACAATTCATTCCGCGGCAATGGATCGCGATATCCAGGTCGATATGCAGCGTGCGTTCGACACCAGCGTGCCGCGGCCCGTTCTCTATCTGCTGCAGGGTGCGGGCGGCGGTGACGACGGCGTCACCTGGGCGACGGAAACCGATGTGATGGAGTTCCTTTCGCCCAAGAACGTCAACGTGGTCTCGCCGATCGGCGGGCAGTTCAGCTACTACGCGGACTGGGTGACCGACGACAAGCGGCTCGGCAAGCAGAAGTGGAAGACGTTCCTGACCCGGGAACTTCCGCCGATCGCCGACCGGTACTTCGCGAGCAGCGGCCGCAACGCGCTGGCCGGCTTCTCCATGGCGGGCACCACCACGCTCGCGCTCGCCGCGACCACCGGCGACCTCTACGTCAGTGTCGCCGCCTACAGCGGTTGCGCGCAGATCAGCGATCCGGTCGGCCAGCAGTTCGTCCATCTCACGGTCGAGACGTGGGGGTGGGCGACCATGGCGAATATGTATGGGCCGCCCGGCGATCCGCGGTGGGCGGCGAATGATCCGTACGTCCAGGCCGAAGGGTTGCGCGGGAAATCCATCTACATTTCCAGCGGCGGCGGCATTCCCGGTAAATACGACGAGCTGAACGGCAAGTATTCGTTGCCCGGTGTCGACGGTTTCGCGGCGCAACTCATCAAGGGCGGCGCCATCGAGGCGGCGACCAACTATTGCTCGCGCAATATGCAGACCCGCCTGAATGCCCTGGGCATTCCGGCGACCTATGACATCCACCCGGACGGCACCCATTCCTGGGGCTATTGGGAAGAAGCGTTCAAGAACTCCTGGCCGACTCTGGCCGCTCCGTTGGGAATTTGACATGTGGTTTCGCAGACAGGCCGTGCGGATCGCCGGCCTGATGTTCACGGCTGCCTGCACGACCTTGCTCGCCGCGCCGGCCGCGACGGCCGCACCGCTGTTTCCCGCGGTCGGCGGAGCCAACGAGGCGGCCTGCCGGCCGTCGCAGGCCCGGCCGCAGCCGGTGGTGCTGGTGCACGGTTCCGGCACCGACGCGGTGCGCAGTTACGCGCTGCTCGCGCCGCTGCTGCGGTCGGAAGGGTATTGCGTGTACGCGGCGAACATCGGTGCCGCGCCCGCGTTGCGGGACGTGGTGAGCGGCCAAGCCGGTTCCAGCACAACGGGTATCGGGCCGGTCGGGGCCGCGGCCCTCGGCCGCACCATCTACGGCGTCGCCGATATCGACCGGATGGCCAACGAACTCGGCGATGTCGTGCAGGCCGTGCGCGCCGACACCGGCGCGCGTCAGGTCGCGCTGGTCGGCCACTCCACCGGTGGCACCGTGATCCGGCAATATCTGCGCACGCACGGTGCGGAGGCGGTCGAGCAGGTGGTGACCCTCGGCACGCCGTATCGGGGCTCGACCTGGGACGGGCTCCGGAAGAACTACCCCGATCTGGCCTCGATCGGCCTGGGCAACGCGCAGATCGCGGCCCAGGTCTTCGGAGCTCCGGGAACGCAGCAGGTGGTCGGGTCACCTCTGTTGAACCGGTTGAACGCGGGGGGCGAGACCGTGCCCGGTGTGCGGTACACGGCCATCGCCTCCCGCGCCGACTCCGTGATCACCCCGCAGGAGACCGCGCTGCTGGCCGCGCCGGCCGGGGCCGACCGCAATATCTGGCTCCAGGACGGTTGCCCGACCGACCAGGCCGATCACGGTGGGATGCTGGCCGATTCCCGCGCCTCGGCCGCGGTGCTCGGCGCGCTGGCCGACGACGGCCGGGCGCTGCCCTGCTGAGGTGGCGTCCGTGGCCGGTGCGGGAGCGGCCGGCTACTTCGGGGTGACCCAGGTGGTGATGTCCGCGTGCACGACCTCGAGACCGTGCTTGTCGTAGACCGACACCGGGACGGTCAGGTTCTGCCCCTCGGTGATCGTCGCGAAGTCGGGGATCTCCGGCAGCTTCGCCACGGCCCGCAGTCCGGTCTCCGCCTTGGCCAGGTACTGCACGTTCATCGCCTTCGGGATCCAGCGATGCGTCGCGGGCACGGTCGCCTCGCTCAGCATGCCCATCGCGACCTCGGCCAGGTTGCACGCCGCGATGGCGTGGAAGGTGCCGAGATGGTTGTGGATGCCGAACCATTTGGGCGAGGTCACCTCGCACAGTCCGGGCTCGAGCCGCACCACGTTCGGCAGCACCGTGCCGAAGTACGGCACCCGCGCCACCATGCCCAGCGAGAACAGCGTGTGCCCGAGCCGATTGTCCGGCAGCTTCTTCCAGCCGCGGTAGGTCGCGGTCTCTTTCGTCATGCGGACATCTTACTGCGGAGTAAGTTCGCCCCGTCCAGTGTGCCGCAACTCACGCGCAAAATCGCGATACCGAACTTTTCGGACAAGCGACCAGCTTGCTAAGTTGTTGCGTTGCGCAGAGCTGTCACGCAACTGGGGGCCAACACCATTTCTGTTGGTGTGCAGGTGAACTGGAGTTTGAGTATGCGTATTCGTACTGTCGTCGCCGGTGTCGCCACCGCGCTCGGACTCGCCGTGCTGGGTGCGACCACCGCGGGTGAGGCGGCGGCGATCGTGCCGGAGTTCGATCCCGGCGCAGGCATCTACGGGGCCTTGGACCTCAACGGCGCGGAGACCGCCGCACTGCGGAACAGCCCCATTCCCGGCATGCTCGACGGGCTCTGGATGGATCGCGGGCTGATCGACGCGGACCCGGCGTCGCAGCTGTCCGGCGCGCACGCGGGTGAGGATATCGACGCGAACTTCTCCGACGTCGTCGCCGAGGCGGCCGCGCGCGGCGGCACGGTGAGCATCGGCATCGTCGATCCGGTGCGGTTCTATCAGGGCAACATCTACCCGAGTCAGGTCAATCGGAACTTCCTCGTGGTGCAGTTCCTGTAGGGAGACGTGTGCGCCGGCCGGCCTCGATGCGGCGGTGCGTTGCGCACCGCCGTTTTCGCGTTTTACGCCGTTGACCGGGGGTAGTCTGGTCCGAGTGCCCGCGCGGGGGGCCGGATTTGATGTCGCTGAGCGCGTCGGGCATACTGTTCGGGTTGCCTTGCACCGGGCCGTGCCTGTTTCCGAGCGAAACGGGATTGGCCGGGCGAGGCGAGTGAGCACTAAATCGTGTACCTCGCTGGGAAACCGGCGTGGGTACGTCCGGGACATTGTTCCAGGCCTGAGATGAAGTTCGATCCAGGACCGAGGAATGAGCGGAGGGGCGACACGCCCGACCGCGTGGACCGGAGAACCATGACAGATGAACAGCGGCGAGGATCGAGCGTGCGTGCTCGATCGCGGTCTCACGTGAGACGTCTTCGTGTGTTCGGGCTGTGCAAATAGAGGGTGGTACGGAAGCCAGCTTCCGGATCACGAAGGTAAAAGCGGAGAAAAGGACACTTAGCGTGGCGGGACAGAAGATCCGCATCAGGCTCAAGGCCTACGACCACGAGGCGATCGACGCGTCAGCACGCAAGATCGTGGAGACGGTGACCCGTACCGGGGCCCGCGTCGTCGGCCCGGTGCCGTTGCCGACCGAGAAGAACGTGTACTGCGTCATCCGTTCGCCGCACAAGTACAAGGACTCGCGCGAGCACTTCGAGATGCGTACGCACAAGCGGCTGATCGACATCCTCGACCCGACGCCGAAGACGGTCGACGCGCTGATGCGCATCGACCTGCCGGCCAGCGTCGACGTCAACATTCAGTGACGGGGACTCGAGATATGACTGACAACAAGAACAGGCCTGCGGCGGGCATCCTGGGCACCAAGCTCGGCATGACCCAGGTGTTCGACGAGAAGAACCGCGTCGTTCCCGTGACCGTGATCAAGGCCGGACCGAACGTTATTACCCAGATCCGCACCGTGGAGCGCGACGGCTACAGCGCCGTCCAGGTCGCTTTCGGCGCCATCGACCCGCGCAAGGTGAACAAGCCGGTCTCCGGCCAGTTCGCCAAGGCCGGTGTCACCCCGCGCCGCCACGTCGCCGAGATCCGCGTCGCCGACGCGTCCACCTTCGAGGTCGGCCAGGAGATCAACGCCGACGTGTTCGAAGAGGGCACCTACGTCGACGTCACCGGTACCAGCAAGGGCAAGGGCTTCGCCGGCACCATGAAGCGGCACGGCTTCGCCGGTCAGGGCGCCTCGCACGGTGCGCAGGCCGTGCACCGTCGCCCGGGTTCCATCGGTGGTTGCGCCACCCCCGGCCGCGTGTTCAAGGGCATGCGCATGTCGGGTCGGATGGGTAACGACCGTGTCACCACCCAGAACCTCTCGGTTCACAAGGTGGATGTCGAGAACGGCCTGCTGCTGATCAAGGGCGCCGTCCCTGGTCGTCGCGGCAACGTCGTCGTCGTCAAGAGCGCCGTGAAGGGTGGTGCGCACGCATGACCAGCCTCGAGAAGAAGGCCAACCTCACGCTGCCGGTGAAAGAGCCGGGCGGCAAGACCAACGGCACCGTCGACCTCCCCGCGGAGATCTTCGACGTGACCGCCAACATCGCCCTGATGCATCAGGTCGTCACCGCGCAGCTGGCCGCGGCCCGGCAGGGCACGCACTCGACCAAGACGCGTGGCGAGGTGTCCGGTGGTGGCAAGAAGCCGTACCGCCAGAAGGGCACCGGTCGCGCCCGTCAGGGTTCGACCCGCGCACCGCAGTTCACCGGCGGTGGCACCGTGCACGGCCCGCAGCCGCGCGACTACAGCCAGCGCACCCCGAAGAAGATGAAGGCCGCCGCCCTGCGCGGTGCCCTCTCCGATCGGGCGCGCAACGAACGTATCCACGTGGTCACCGAACTGGTCGCCGGGCAGACCCCGTCGACCAAGACCGCCAAGAGCTTCCTGGCCGAGCTGTCGGACCGCAAGAAGTTCCTGGTCGTCGTCGGCCGCGAGGACCTGGCCGCGTGGAAGAGCGTGGCGAACCTGGAGCACGTGCAGCCCATCGCACCGGACCAGCTCAACACCTACGACGTGCTCTACAGCGACGAAGTGGTGTTCAGCGTCGAGGCCTTGAACACCTTTGTGCACGGCCCGGCCGAGGCAGCACAGGAGGAGAGCAAGTGACCACGATCGCCGACCCCCGCGACATCCTGCTGGCGCCGGTCATCTCCGAGAAGTCCTACGGACTGATCGAGGAAGGCACTTACACCTTCCTGGTGCACCCGGACTCCAACAAGACGCAGATCAAGATCGCCGTCGAGAAGGTCTTCGGTGTCAAGGTCACCAGCGTCAACACCGCCAACCGTCAGGGCAAGCGCAAGCGGACCCGCTTCGGTTACGGCAAGCGCAAGGACACCAAGCGCGCGCTCGTGACCATCTCGGCCGACAGCAAGCCCATCGAGATCTTCGGAGGCCCGGTCGCGTAAGCGGACGGGAATCCAGAAAGCAGAGAAGAACTCATGGCAATTCGTAAGTACAAGCCGACAACCCCGGGTCGCCGCGGGTCGTCCGTTTCGGACTTCGCTGAGATCACTCGGTCGACCCCCGAGAAGTCGCTCATCCGTCCGCTGCACAGCAAGGGTGGTCGTAATGCGCACGGTCGCATCACCACTCGGCACCGCGGTGGCGGCCACAAGCGCGCCTACCGTCTGATCGACTTCCGTCGGCTGGACAAGGACGGCATCCCGGCCAAGGTCGCGCACATCGAGTACGACCCCAACCGCACCGCGAACATCGCGCTGCTCCACTACGTGGACGGCGAGAAGCGGTACATCATCGCGCCCAAGGGCGTGGTGCAGGGCACCCCGATCGAGTCCGGCCCCACGGCCGACATCAAGCCGGGCAACAACCTGCCGCTGCGCAACATCCCGACCGGTACCACGATCCACAACGTGGAACTGCGTCCGGGCGGTGGCGCGAAGATGGCCCGTTCGGCCGGATCCAGCATCCAGCTGCTCGGTAAGGAAGGCACCTACGCCACGCTGCGTATGCCCTCCGGCGAAATCCGCCGCGTCGACGTGCGCTGCCGCGCCACCGTCGGCGAGGTCGGCAACGCCGAGCAGTCGAACATCAACTGGGGCAAGGCCGGCCGTATGCGCTGGAAGGGTCGTCGCCCCACGGTCCGTGGTGTCGTCATGAACCCGGTCGACCACCCGCACGGTGGTGGTGAAGGCAAGACCTCCGGTGGTCGCCACCCGGTCTCGCCGTGGGGTCAGCCGGAAGGCCGCACCCGCAAGCCCAACCGCCCGAGCGACAAGCTCATCGTCCGCCGCCGCAAGTCCGGCAAGAACAAGCGCTGAAGGAGGAGGTAAGAAATGCCACGCAGCCTCAAGAAGGGCCCGTTCGTCGACGACCACCTCCTCGCGAAGGTGGACGTGCAGAACGAAAAGGGCACGAAGCAGGTCATCAAGACCTGGTCGCGTCGTTCGACCATCATCCCCGATTTCATCGGCCACACCTTCGCCGTCCACGACGGTCGCAAGCACGTGCCGGTGTTCATCTCGGACAACATGGTCGGGCACAAGCTCGGTGAGTTCGCGCCGACCAGGACGTTCAAGAGCCACGTCAAGGAAGACCGGAAGAGCAAGCGGCGATGACGACTGAGACTCAGAATCCGACTGCCCGCGCGACGGCAAAGCACGTTCGCGTCACCCCGATGAAGGCACGCCGTGTCGTGGACCTGGTCCGCGGCAAGCGCGTCGAGGACGCCCTGGCGATCCTGAAGTTCGCGCCGCAGGCCGCGAGCGAGCCGGTCGCCAAGGTCGTCGCCAGTGCCGCGGCCAACGCCGAGAACAACCTCGGCCTGAACCCGTCGACCCTGGTGATCTCGACTGCCTACGTCGACGAAGGCGCGACCATGAAGCGGTTCCAGCCGCGTGCCCAGGGCCGTGCGTTCCGTATTCGCAAGCGCACCAGCCACATCACCATCGAGGTCGAGAGCATCCCCGCCGCCGGTGGAGCAGCAACTCGTAACCGCCGGAAGGGAGGGGCAAAGTAAATGGGACAGAAAATCAACCCCCATGGCTTCCGCCTCGGTATCACCACCGACTGGAAGTCGCGTTGGTACGCGGACAAGCAGTACGCGGACTACGTGAAGGAAGATGTCGCCATCCGCAAGCTCCTCGCCACCGGCATGGAGCGGGCGGGCATCTCCAAGGTGGAGATCGAGCGGACTCGGGATCGCGTCCGTGTTGATATCCACACCGCTCGTCCGGGCATCGTCATCGGCCGCCGTGGCGCCGAGGCCGATCGCATCCGCGCCGAGCTGGAGAAGCTCACCAAGAAGCAGGTGCAGCTGAACATCCTCGAGGTCAAGAACCCCGAGTCGGATGCGCAGCTGGTTGCTCAGGCCGTGGCCGAGCAGCTGTCGAACCGTGTGGCGTTCCGTCGCGCGATGCGCAAGGCCATCCAGTCGGCCATGCGTTCGCCGAACGTCAAGGGCATCCGCGTGCAGTGCTCGGGCCGCCTCGGTGGCGCCGAAATGTCGCGCTCGGAGTTCTACCGCGAGGGTCGGGTGCCGCTGCACACGCTGCGCGCCGACATCGACTACGGCCTCTACGAGGCCAAGACCACCTTCGGTCGCATCGGCGTGAAGGTCTGGATCTACAAGGGCGACATCGTCGGTGGCAAGCGTGAGCTGGCTGCCGCGAGCGCACCGGCCGGTGGCGATCGCGATCGTCCGCGCCGTGAGCGTCCGTCTCGCCCGCGTCGCTCCGGTTCCGCCGGTACCACGGCGACCAGCACCGAGGCCGGACGCGCCGCCACCGCGGTGGCCGACGCACCGGCAGAGACACAGGAGGGCTGACGCAATGCTGATGCCTCGCAAGGTCAAGCACCGCAAGCAGCATCACCCGAGTCGTTCCGGCATGGCCAAGGGCGGCACCTCGGTGGCGTTCGGCGAGTTCGGCATCCAGGCGCTGGAGCCGGCGTACGTGACCAACCGGCAGATCGAGTCGGCGCGTATCGCGATGACCCGCCACATCAAGCGTGGCGGCAAGATCTGGATCAACATCTACCCGGATCGCCCGCTGACCAAGAAGCCTGCCGAAACCCGCATGGGTTCCGGTAAGGGTTCGCCGGAGTGGTGGATCGCGAACGTCAAGCCCGGTCGCGTGATGTTCGAAATGTCTTACCCCAACGAGGAGATCGCTCGCGAGGCGCTGCGCCGCGCGATGCACAAGCTCCCGATGAAGTGCAGGATCGTGACCAGGGAGGAGCAGTTCTGATGGCTACTGAAACACCGGCCGCAGAGCTCCGCGAGCTCACCGAAGAAGAGTTGGTGCAGAAGCTGCGCGACTCCAAGGAAGAGCTGTTCAACCTGCGCTTCCAGATGGCGACGGGTCAGCTGGACAACAACCGTCGGCTGCGCGTGGTCCGTCACGAGATCGCGCGCATCTACACGGTCATGCGCGAGCGCGAGCTCGGTCTGGCCACCGGACCCGCTGACAAGGGAGACGCGGCATGAGCGAGCAGAAAGTGGAAGAGCGCAACAGCCGCAAGGTTCGTACCGGCTACGTTGTCTCGGACAAGATGAACAAGACGATTGTCGTCGAGCTGGAAGACCGTAACCGGCACCCGCTCTACGGCAAGATCATTCGCACCACCTCCAAGGTGAAGGCGCATGACGAGAACGAGATCGCCGGCATCGGCGACCGCGTCCAGCTGATGGAGACCCGACCGCTGTCGGCCACCAAGCGCTGGCGTCTGGTCGAGGTGCTGGAGAAGGCCAAGTAAGCCTCCTCGATCCGAATGTCGAAGGCCCGCTTCCCGTTTCGGGAGGCGGGCCTTTGTCGTAGCGGCCGTTCGGTGCGTGGTCCGCAAGCCACGTGATTCTCACGTGCTCCACGTGATATCCTGTGGCATGTCCAAAAGGAACCTGACCATCCAGCTGGATGAAGAGGTGATCGCACAGGCAAAGTTGGTCGCTGCCCATAGGGGTACTTCCATCAGCGCGCTGCTTGCGCAGCAGGTGCGCGAGCTCGTCCGGGATGTCGATCGCTACGAGTATGCGAAAACGCTTGCGCTGCAAGCGATGGCGGAGGCGACAGGGCATGGCGGGAAAATCACCTGGAGTCGTGATGAGCTGTATAACCGGGGGGAGCGCAGGCACTCGTGACGGACCTCGGGCGCACCTTCATCGATACCAATATCCTCGTCTACGCGCACGATACAGATGCCGGCCGAAATCATCGGATTGCGCAGACCATCTTGGAGAGCTTGTGGAGCCGCAAAACCGGCGCACTCAGTACTCAGGTACTTCAGGAGTTCTACAACATTGCCACTCGTAGGCTGACGCCGCGGATGAGTCAGGCGAAGGCCCGTGGCATAGTCGCCTTGTACAGCGGATGGTGCGCCATCGACATGGATCCGCTGGTCGTCGTGAGCGCTTCATTCCTTCAGGAGACGCATACCGTGTCCTGGTGGGACGCGTTGATCGTCGAGGCGGCCGTGCAGTCCGGCGCGAAGTACCTGCTGTCGGAAGATCTGCAGGACGGGCGGAAGTTCGCGGACTTGGAAGTGCGCAATCCGTTTGTCGATCTGTCGAAGTAGGTTTGTTCGCCGCGGAGTTCGCACCGACGCGAGTTGTCACCGAATTCGAAATCTGCATGCCGTACGCGGCCTGTGACATGCCGACGTTCTGCGGGATGTTTGTCGTGCCTTGTACTGTCGGATTGTGTTGCGGCAGGTCGGGGCTCAGCGCACCGCCGCCCGCGCAGTCGGTCGATGCGGAGGTGTGACCAGTGGAATCCACGCGGGAAGCAGGACAGCCCAATGACCGGATGTTGCTGCGTAAGCACCTGGTGAAAGCCAAGATCGCCGGAGAGGTCGCGACACCGCGCGAAGGAAACCTGGCGCACTATCGCAGGATGGTCGACAAAGACCCGGCCTACCAATTCGGGCTGGCGCTGAAGGATTGGACGTTCACCGAAACGCTGGCGATGATGGCGCAACTGTGTGGCGTCAACCCGGATCCGCGGCATCGGCACGGACAGGACACCATCGACCCCGAACTCACCCTCGACGCGCTCGACGCGATGGGTGCCCGCATCGGCCGCGCCGCCGAACGCCAGGAAACGGTGCTGCTCGCGACCGGGCATCCGGGACCGCTCATGGGTGTCTATCGCGCGGTCGAGGATGCGTTGCGCGCCAACGGATGTACGGTCCTGACCCCGGCCGCCGGCTGGTCGTATCGGATCGCCACGCCCAACGGCGCGGCCCGTCGCGAAATCGTCTACACGTCGCGGGTGGCCGCGCTCGGCACCAACGGCTACCTGAAACACACGCACGACCCGCAGCCGATGCAGGCGATGCTGCACGAACTCGCCGACGGAGCGGGCTGGCCCGACCTCGTCGTGGCCGACCACGGTTGGGCCGGCGCGGCAGGCGAAGCCGGGATCGACACCGTCGGTTTCGCCGACTCGAACGACCCCGCGCTCTTCGCCGGGCACGCCGAAGGCAAGATCGCCGTCACCGTCCCGTTGGACGACGGTGTTTTCCCCGAGTACTACGAGCCGCTGACCACCTACCTGCTCGATCGCGCGGGGTTGGTCTCCTGAACTCGTCCGGGAGTCATGCGCCCGAGGGCGCCGCGGACGGGCACGCGCGCGAGCGCGGCGTCGATCGGCCGCACCAGGCGGCCGCACTCGTCCGGAGGGGCGAAGATTCGGCACAGCGGGCGAGCGCCGCGACCTCGAGGCGTGAGAACCGGGCTCCGCCGGGCGATCTGGCGCTTGCCCGCATGGCTACTGCTCCGCGACTTCGGTGTTCGGCCGCAGCGTCGTGGGCGTGCGGCCGGGTGCCCGCAGCTCGTTCGCGCGGGTGGCGAAATTCATGGGATAAATCGGTAGCGGAGTGTGCCCGAGGCGTGCCAAGCTCGGTCGGTGCGGGCGTATCGGGTGGTTTTGGCGAGCGCGGCGGTGCGCAATGTTCTCCTGCTCGGATCTCTCGTGCGTATCCCATTCTTCGCGGGCGCCGTGCTGCTCGCGTTGCATGTGGTGCAGACGCTGGACGGATCGTATGCCCAGGCCGGCGCGCTGAGCACGGTTGTCACCGTGTGCATTGCGCTCAGCGGGCCGTGGCGTGGCCGCCTGCTGGACCGGTTCGGGTTGCGGCGCACGATCCTGCCGTCCATCGTGATCGAGGCGGTGTGCTGGTCCATCGCGCCGTTCGTCGACTATGTGCCGCTGCTGATTCTGGCCGCGATCGCCGGATTGTTCAGTGTCCCGATCTTTTCCGTGGTCCGGCAGGCGGTGATCGCCGCGACCACGGAGCAGAACCGGCAGCCCGCGCTCGCGCTGGAAGCGGTATCGGTGGAGGCCGCCTTCATGGTCGGTCCGATCATCGGCGTCGCCGCCGCGGGCATCTGGTCGACGACGGTCGTATTGTTCTGTGCGCAAATGGGTCTCGTGCTCGCGGGTGTGCTGCTGTGGATCATGAATCCGCCGCTGCGCTCGGCCGACCCCGCCGCCGACGCGCCCGCGATACCGCGTCGTAGCTGGTTCCGCGTCGAGTTCGTCGCGCTGTGCGTCGGTGCGAGCGTTGCCATTTCGGTACTCGCCGCGACCGAGCTGACCTTCGTCTCTGCGATGCGCGAGTTCGATGCGCAACAGTGGCTCGGCATCGTCCTGGCCATCTGGGGTTTCGGATCGATCATCGGCGGGCTCATCTACGGCGCTCTGCACCGTGCGATCTCCACCTACCTGCTCCTTTTCGGTCTGGGCGTAGTCACCCTGCCGATGGCCTTCGTCGTCGGCCCGATCTCGCTCGCCATCACCGGCCTCATCGCGGGCGTGTTCTGCGCACCGACCGTCACCGCCTCGCTCGATCAGGTCAGCCGCATCGTCCCCGAGGGCGGCCGCGGCGAAGCCATCGGCTGGCACGGCGCCGCCCTCACCCTCGGCAACGGCATCGGCAGCTCCCTCGCCGGCCTGGCCATCGACGCCGGCGGCTTCTCCGCCGGCTTCGCCGCCGCCGCCCTCCTAGGCACCGCCCTCGGCGCCGGCCTAGCCCTCCTCGTCCGCCTCATGAACCGCCGCCACCCCTCCCCGGCAAAGCCCGCCACGTCCGCAACCCAAGTGGGCGCCTGAATCAGCGCGGCGAGAGGTTTGCCGCAGTGACCGGACCGGCCGTGCGTTGCACGGGCCGGTCCGTCCGCGTTTCCGGGTAGGTCGACCTGGGGGTTTTGGTGGGTTTGGTTTGGGTCTTGCGTTATACGTATACATCTACTTATAGTGAGTCCGACGGTGGGGGTGGGTGCTTGACCGTCTCGGGTTGGACGAAGTGGGGGTCGGGGTGGCTGGTGCGTCGTGGATGGAGCTATGCGCGTATGCGCATCGACGAATGGAGTTGATCATGGTTGATGAATCGCAGCAGGTAGAGGTGGTCGACTTCCGGAAGGAGTCGGCGGAACTGCCTGAGGTCGTGCTGCCGGTCGGTCCCGGTGGGACGCGCAAGCAGCGGTTTCACGGGCGCAAGCTCGGTGAAGCGAAGCAGTTCAGCAAAACCGGTGTGGAGCTGGTTCGGCTCTATATGACCCGGAAGGGCAAGTACGTCGTGCATCGACAGGCGGCCGATTGGACCGACCTGTCGCTGATGAGCGATTGGGTGCAGGAACTCAGGAAGACCAATTGGCGCGGCCTGGATCTCGAACGGTGCGCCTGGAGCGATTACGCGCTCGACATCGTGGACACCGTCGAGGAGCTGCGAGATCTGGTCCCGCCCAGAATCTTCCGCACGCTCGACGCGGTGAACGAACATCCCCCTATCGAGGATCTCGACATCTGAGCCACGGCTCGGATACCGAAAGGAACTGTCCCCCATGTTTGCTCGACTCGGGCGCCTGGTTGTTCACCATCCGTGGAAGGTGATCGGCCTGTGGCTGCTCATCATCGTCGGCGTGGTCGCGGCGGCACCGCAACTGAAGTCCACCACCGACCAATCCGCGTTCCTGCCTTCGCATTACGAATCCATTCAAGCAATGGAAATGCAGCAGAAGGCCTTTCCGCAGAGCGCGGCCCCCGCGGCGATCATCGTGTTCGAGCGAGCCGACGAGGCGCCGCTGAGCGAGGGCGACGCGGCCTCGGTCGCGGCGATCGGCGGAAAGCTCACCGCGGCGAATATCAAGGACGTCACCGGATTACAGGTCGTTCCGCCGTCGGATAACAAGCTCATCCAGATCATCGCGGTGCAGCTGACCAAGGTGACCAGCGCGGGCGACACCACGCAGAGCGACGCGGTCAAAGCGTTGCGCACCGCGCTGCAGGACCAGGTGCGCGGTAGCGACCTGAAGGCGGGCATCACCGGGCAAGCGGCGCAAATGCTCGATCAGACCGAGTCGAGCGAGAAGGGCATGGCGATCATCGGCATCGCCACGATCGCCTTGATCCTGGTGCTGCTGCTGGTCATCTTCCGCAGCCCGGTCATCGCACTGCTGCCGATCATCACCATCGGCGCGGTCTCCAGCCTAGTGAACGGCCTGATCGCCATGGTGGCCAAGGCTTTCGATCTGCAAGTGGACAGCTCGGTCACCGCCATCCTGCTCGTCGTGTTGTACGGCGTCGGCACCGACTACATCTTGTTCCTGATGTTCCGCTACCGGGAACGGCTGCGGGCGGGGGAGGATCCCAAGACCGCGATGGTGAGTGCGGTGACCCGCGTCGGCGAGGCGATCACGTCCGCGGCCGGCGCGGTGATCATCGCCTTCATGGCGCTGACGCTGTCCACCCTCGGCATGTTCCGTGCGCTCGGTCCGGCGCTGGCGATCGCCGTCGCGGTGGCCCTGCTCGCCGGTCTGACGCTGATCCCCGCGGTTGTCTCGCTGTTGGGCACCAAGGTGTTCTGGCCGTCGAAGGCCTGGCAGGCCGAGCCGAAGGGGGCGCGCTTCGCCGCGATCGGTGCGGCGCTCGGGCGGCGGCCCGCCGCGTTCGCGCTGGCCTCCGGTGGTCTGCTCGTCGCGCTCGGCATTCTCGCCGTCGGATTCAACCCGACTTTCGACCTGAGTTCCGGCTCGACCTCGGACGCCTCCGAATCGGTGGTCTACAACAAGGAGTTGCTCAAGGGCATGCCCGCCGGCGCGACGCAGCCTTCCGATGTCCTGCTCCGCTCCGATGGTGCGCTGACGGTCGAGCAGCTCACTACCTTCCGCTCGGCGCTGACCGAGGTGTCCGGCGTCGGACAGGTGGGCGAGCCGCGGTTGTCCCAGGACAAGGCGATCGCCGAGTTCCAGGTAACCCTCACTGCCGCACCGGAATCGGATGCTGCGCTGGAAACGGTCGAGGGCCGGCTGCGTGATGCGGCGCACGCGGCCGCTCCGGCGGGCACGACGGCGGCCGTCGGCGGGCTGACCGCGGTCTTCGTCGACTTCCAGGACGCGATGAATCGGGACTATCTGATCGTGTTCCCGGTGGCCGCGATCCTGATCATGATCGTGCTCGGCCTGCTGCTGCGCAGCCTGGTCGCCCCGTGGTACCTGATGGCCTCGGTGTTCCTCGGCTTCGCCGCGACGCTCGGCGCTGCGGTGCTGGTGTTCCAGCACATCCAAGGGAACTCCGGGCTGATCTTCACGCTGCCGTTGATCATGTATCTGTTCGTGGTCGCGCTCGGCACCGACTACAACATCCTGATGGTCGCCCGGTTGCGGGAGGAAGCGCGCGAAGGCCATGACCCGAAACAGGCTGCGGCACTGAGCCTGCGGCACACCGGCCCGACGGTCGCGGCAGCCGGGGTGATCCTGGCGGGCACGTTCGCCTCGATGATGCTCGCGGGCAACAACGTGCTTTCGCAGATGGGCTTCGCCATCTCGGTCGGCATCGGTATCGCCGCCTTCGTGATGGCGATGTTCTTCACGCCGGCGCTGACGGCGCTGCTCGGGCACCGGGCCTGGTGGCCGGGACACGGGGACGAGCGGCCCGGCGGTGCGGATCCCGCCGTTGAAGGTGGTGAACGGCCGGTCCCGAGGCACGATCCCGCACCCGCGGGCGGTGGCTGGTCCAACGCCGGTGAGCGACGGCAGTAAACCGAAATGACAAGGGCCGCCCTCTGGTTGATCCAGAGGGCGGCCTCAGTCGTTCAGTCGCGAGAGCCCTCAGTCAGTTTTGCGAGCGTGCCGCGGAGCAGGCCGGGGGCCAGCCCGCGATGCTTCACGGACAACCGCTGCCAGACCGTCGCGGCCAGCGGGCGGTCGTATCGGATGATCGTCAACAGTGTGACCTGCTGCTGCTCGACTTCGATCACGAGCTGCCCGGCGAGCATCCAGGAGTGCGCCTCGAGCCGGATCCAGTTGTCCCCGTGTCCCACGATCCGCCAACCGGCGATATGCGCGGACGAGCGCCGCCACGCGAGCCGCATGCCGAGCAGCACCCGCCAGATGAATTGTCCGCCAAGGCCTGCGACGTCTTCGAAGGCCGCATGCGCCCACTGGTCCGGGGACCACTTCGGGCCTGCGTCGGTGCTCAGGGTGAAGGCGTCGAGGTAGTCGGCGTCGGCGAGGGTGCCGAGCGCGCGCAACGATGCGGGAAGGTCCTGGAGTTCGAGCACCGCGGGCGCGAATTCGCTTGCGGGCGCGTCCTTCCGGTCGCCGGTGTGGACGGTGGTGGACTGATTCGGCACGGCAGGCTCCTTTGACTGCGAACGCCGTTTCCGGCGTCGGATCGACCTGGTCGGCGCGTGCGACGATCCGCTCGATCCATCTATACGGTTGCGTATAGATGGAGGTTAGCGCGCGATATACGGTGCCGTATAGACGATGTGACGGAGGTATCGCGAGGCAACGCACACGCACCCCTTCTGTGTCCGCGCACCCGCTCTGGCAGGCGGTTTCGGGTGCGGGAAGGCAGAAGGGGTGCGGGAAGTGGCGACTAACCGCTGATCGCGTACGGCCTGCGGACCTTCATGGCCGCCTCGACGGCACGATCGACGGCGGCGCGGGACACGCCGACCTCGTTCGCGATGCCCGGTGTCGCCCAGGCCTCGTCGGCGAGGCGCAGGATCTCCGCGAGCTGCGCGGCGGGCAGGTTCGACATGCGGCGACGCACGATTTCGTGCGCTATCACCGCGATCTCGTTGTCCTCGTCGAACTCGTCTTCGTCCTCGTCGTCGAACATCTGGGGTTCCGGCTCGATCGGGGCGCGGGCCACGACGCTGCTCGGCTCGACGCGAGCGCGCGGCCTGGACGGCTCGGTGGGTTCCTCGAAAACCAGCTGCTCGATCTCGGCCTCCGCCCGAGCGCCGTTGGGCGTAGCGGATTTCCGGCGAGGGGTGGGCTTGGGAGCGGGTTCACCCGAGATCGCCTGGGCGACCGTGTCGGCGATGGTTGCGGCGGCCTTCCTGATGGGGTCACCAGGGTGAGGCTCTTCGGGATCGTCGCCGCGCGGCGCTTCGGTACTGGGCTCGTTCACCGGCGGAACCGCCGTGCCGGCGCCGGTCTGCTCGCGCGCCACCTCGTGCATCGGGAACAGCGGAATGGCATGGCCGTTCGTCCCATTGTGCCCGTTGGTGCGGGCCGCCTCGTCCCCGTTGGTCAGCGGCCGACCGTTGGCCGCGCCGGTCCGCCCGTTGACGGCATGACCGTTCGTCACAGCGTGGCCATTGGTCCGGTACCCGTTGACCGTCTGCCCGTTACTGCCGTGCTGGTTCGGCGCGGGCGTCTGCGGCACGTCGTGCCCGTTCAGGTCCGGCGTGCCAGACGCATTCGGCTCAGCCGTAGGGAGCGCATCGAGGTCGTCGGCTGAGAAAGTCCGTGGCTCCGGGTGATCCTGCGTCGGGAACGCGGGCGCTGCCTGGCGATCATCGGGAATCGCCTGCTCCGCATATCCATTGACCGTCGTGTCGCGCAGGCCGAAGACGTGATCCAGCCGGTGCCCGTTGGTCCCGGGCGACGCGTGACCATTTATCGCCGAGTCGGCAGGCCCGGGGGAAGCCGACAGGGGCTGCTCGTTGCCGCTCGAAAGTCCCGGCACCGCATGCCCGTTGGCCACTGGAGCGGCAGTTGCCCCATGTTCCGCGGTAGATCCACTCGCACCGTCGGGCGAAGAGCTCAGTGTCGACCGCTCGTGATCAGAGGTCGCCTCGAATGCGAACCGTCGCGGCTGCCCGTCATCGTCCAGGCTCGCATGCTCCCGATCCCCGTTGAGGGCCTTGGCCGAACGATCCACCGGCTGGTCGGTCCCGTGCATCGCCCGTCCGTCGCCCACCGCGGCAGCTGACGCCGGCAACGGGTGCCCGTCCGCCGGCGAAAGCCCATGCACCCCGTTGCCATTGGTGTCCGCACCGGCCGAAAGACCTTGGACTTCCCGGCCATTGGTGACCGAACCGGTGGATCCGTACGCGTGGCTCGCCTGCCCATTGACCACAGGCACGGCGTGACCGTTGTTCGCGTGCAACGAATGCCCATTGGTCGACGAGGACGCCGATTCGACCGAGTGCGTCAGATGTTGACCGTTGACGCCTGTAAGCCCCTGCGCTGCAAGTCCGTTGGCGGCGGAACAACTTGCCGTGGCGGCGTGACCGTGCAGCATCTGGTAGGGGGCGGCATTGCGATCGGCCGCCGCACTGCGAAGCCCGGATGCCGCCGACAATGGGAAGTCGTCGGCGAGTCCTGGAACGGCGTGGCCATTGGCATCCGCGAGGGTGCGGTCGCTGGGGACCACGACCTCCTGCGCTGCAAGGCCATTGGCGGCGGAGCGGAGGGCGGAGGTGTCCTCGCGCGAGTGGCTATCGACGGTGCCCGCGTGCTCTTCGGCGATCGAAACCGCCTGGGCCGCGCGGATGTCGGTCGCCTGACCGGCGGCTGCGCCCGCGTGCCGCAGTTGGTCGCCATCGGCGGAGGTGAAGGCGGCACGCTCGGCCGGTGCGAGCTCGCTGCTCAACTGTCCACCGTGCGCTTCCCGGGTGGGCAACCAGGCGAGGTCGTCGGGGGCGTCGAGGGTGAATCCGCGTTCGGTCTGCCGCCGCACCATGCCGGGCTCGGGATCCACCACGGCCGCGCCGTCGATGAGTAGTGCGTAACGGGCGGAAACCCAGGCGTGCAACCAGATCACGACGCCGACCATGACGGGTGCGATCGCGTATTCCGCGGCTTGCCCGTAGGAGCCGGATGCCAGATGCGGTCCCGCGTTGAGTGCGATGGTGGTGCCGAGCAACGCGGTTTCGAAGAACACCACTTTGCCGCGGGCGAGTTCGCGTCCCCAGCGGGCGGCGGTGGTGGCGGCCACCATGATGGTGATGATCGGGATCGAGATCATCGCTTCGATGCCGTAGCTCAGCCAGTACAGCGGGTCGGACATGTCGCCGCTCGGTACCAAATTGTGCTGCACGTTCACCCCGGCCCACACCATGCCGAGCACGACCACCGCGATCAGTGCGCGCGAGGACCATTCGGCCCGCCGGTACAACTGCGCGAGCCGGGCGTCTTGGCTGGATACCCGCCGTCGCGCGGCCAGTGCGCGCCGATGCCACCGTGCGTCGTCTTCATCGGAGCGGCGAAGGTGGGCCGCGGTGCGCCGGTCCCGTTTTTCCGCCGCGAGTTCTGCTTCGACGGCGCGCTTGCGCTGTTTGCGTCGTTGCGCCCGAACCCATTCCGCGAGTTCGCGCTCCGCCACGATTTCGTCTTCGGACAACACGTCGAACAGGGCGGCATCGTGTTGCAGTGGCAATTTGCCGCGGGCGGTTTCGACCCGCTGCGCCAACGCGGCGATTTCGGAACTGCCGGTCGATTGTTCGTCGCGCATCGCGAGCCTTCCCGGAGCAGATCGTGCAGCAGACCTACTTGCTCGAACGTATGTGTGATCGGAGTGAGACTAAACCGGCCACCGGCCGCGGTCAACGCCGACGCTCGAAAACATGTGCGAAATTGTCCGCACCGAAAAGGCGCTCCCGCGGAACGTCCCGGTAAACACACCTTTCACTCCCGACACACCGGTTCGGGCAACACGCCGGTATCCGGCCGCGGCGAGGCGCGGGGAATTCCGCTGAGGGATGGCGGAATTCGGCGCGGGAAAACGCTCAGCTGAGGGTGGTGTGCCACACGATGGCGGCGGCGAGTGCGCCCGCGCCGTTGACCGACCAGTGCAGTGCGATCGGGGCGAGCAGGCTGCCGCTGCGGCGGCGCAGCCAGGTGAAGACGACGCCCGCGGCCGCGGTGGCGAGGACGGCGAGCAGGATGCCGGCGATCTGCCCGGCGACGCCGCCGCCGACGAACCCGGCCAGGCCGCGATTGCTGCTGGTGAGTCCGAGCGAGGAGGCGATATGCCACAGTCCGAACAGCAGTGAACCGGCCGCGAACACGCCGCGCGCGCCGTAGACCCGGTCGAGCGTGCCGTGTAGTACCCCGCGGAAGGCCAGTTCCTCGGGGATCACCGTCTGGAGCGGAATAACGATCATCGAGGCGATCAGCGCGCCGGAGATGGTGGCGTAGCGATCGGCCAGAAAGAAGGGGCGAGTGACGGGCAGTAAGGCGCCGATGGCGACCGCGGCGAGCACCACGCCTACCGCGCCGAGCGCATAGAGCGTCCCGCGTCTCCACTGTCGTGGCGAAAGCCCCAGTTCGTGCCAGTGCATGCCCCGCCTGCGCATCAGCGCCAGCAGCACCACGGCGGCGACGGGCACGGTCACGATGCTCGCCCAAGCGGTGGTGAAGTGGGCGATGAGATTGGTGCCCGCCAGTGCGAGGACTACGACCGCCACATCGAGATAGGCGTGCAATCTGTGGCGGGGCGGGGCCTCGTCCGCGAGTTCCGGTGCGAGCATCCCGCCTAGTGTACGGATGGTCGCCGGGGGTGCTGATCGATCGGTCATTTGTGGTCGGTCTACCCGAATCGGCCCGATCCACCGGTCTCGGTGTGCGACCGCCATTCGCGAGCTACTCTGACTAGAACTCGTTTCAATTGAGTGGGGCCACGCCCGGCGCGGCTCGAGCCACCGCGCCGGACGTCCGGGCCGGTTGACCGTCAGTGGGTCAGCCGGCCCACCCGGCCGGATCGGTCCAGGCCTGCAGCGTGCGAGTGGTCTCGAAGCGGCGTGGCGCGCGGCTGATCGGATCGGTGAATTCCAGGGTCGCGGCGAGCAACTGCAACGGGCGGGTGAAGTCGTCGACTGGTTTGTCGGTGAGCACCGGATAGAAGTCGTCGCCGAGGATCGGGATGCCGAGGCTGTTCATATGCAGCCGGAGTTGATGGGTGCGCCCGGTGCGCGGCCGGAGCCGGTAGCGGCCGAGCCCGTCGCGGTGCTCGATCAGCTCGATCGAGGTCTCGGCGTTCGGCTCGCCTGCGACCTCCTGAGCGGCGAGAACATGCTTCTCTTTCACGATCCGGCTGCGTACCACCCGGGGCAGGGCGAGCGCGGGATCGTACGGCGCGATCGCTTCGTACTCCTTGTGGACTGTGCGTTTGTGGAACATCGTTTGATATGCGCCGCGTCGCGCCGGATCGATGATGAACAACACCAATCCCGCGGTGACCCGATCCAGCCGATGCGCCGGAATCAGATCGGGCAGGTCGAGGTCTCGACGCAACCGCACCAACGCGGTCTGCAGGATGTGCTGACCGCGCGGGATGGTGGCGAGGAAGTGCGGCTTGTCCACCACCAGCAGTGCGTCGTCGCGGTGCACGACGGTGATCTCGAACGGCACGTCCGTCTCAACCGGAAGGTCGCGGTGGAACCACACCGCTCCGCCGGGTACATAGGGCGCGTCCGGGGCGATCGGACCGGTGAGGTCGACGATCCCGCCGTCGCGGAGCAACTCATCGATGCGGGCCGGATCGACTCGCGGTAGTCGTTCCACGAGGTGGTCACGAATCGTCGCCCAGTCGCCGTCCTCCGGCAGCCGGAGCCGGGCCGGGTCGAGGCCGTGCCGCTTGGGCAACGGCGGTTGTTGCCGCCTTCTCATCGGCATCGACCCTAGTCGTCGCCGGTTTTCCCGGCTGCGGCGGACCGTGCGCGCGACTCAGAAACCGCGCAGCCGATCCGGCCGGATGCGCACGACGGCCGAATATTCGGCGTAGAACTGTTCGGCGCTCATCGAGAGGTCGGCCAGTCCGTCACGGTATTTCGTGGTGAAGGCGGCGACTTCCGCTGCGGTCGGCGCGTTCTCGTCGATCCTGGCCGTGCCGGTGAACACGACGACGTCGCCGCCGTGCGGGGTGCTGTTGAGGTGCAGCGCGACCCGCGGGTTGCGGACGAGGTTGCGCAGCTTGGCCTGGTCGGGCTTGCTGAACAGCAGGAATTCGTCGTCGCGCCACTGGAACCAGACGGGATTGGGTTGCGGGGTGCCGGTGGCGCCGACGGTGGTCAGCCAGATCACCTGTTCGGTGCCGAGGCGCTCGGCCACTCGCGCGCCGAAGTCGGTGGCAGGGTCGAGGACCGGGGTGGAGCCGGAGGCTGTTGTGGTCATAGGTGGCACAACACCGGTCCGCTCAGGGGGATTCCGTGGACCCCGAGACGGATCGCCGAGCCGCATCCCGCGGGTCCCGGATGGTTGCGGACCAGGCAACTTAGGCTAGCCTATCTTCTCGGATCGTTCTGTGTTTGGATGAGTCCGATTCCGGGCGAGACATCTGATGATGGTCGAGAGGCGAAGAGATATGACGGTGGAGGTCGCGCCGCTGCCTGCGGCGGAGACGGGGAACCGACCGCCCCGAGCGGTACAGAAGGCACGCAAGAAGCAGGAGGCGCAGGCGCGCAAGGAGATCCTTGCCCCGGTCCGGCGCACGCTCACGCTGGCGAGCCTGATCATGGCGGTGGCCTCGGTGTGCACCGTCGTGCCGTTCGTGCTGATCGTCGAAGCCTGCCGGGAGCTGCTCGCCGCCGAGGTCGACACCGATCGGGTGTGGCGCCTGGTGTGGCTGGCGATGCTCGTGCTGCTGGCGCGCGGGCTGCTGCAGGCGGTCGCGCTCACCTGGTCGCATCTGGTGGACGCCGGCTACCAGCTCACCGTGCGGCGGGCCCTCGCGGCCAAACTGACCAGGGTGCCGCTCGGCTGGTTCGGCGAACGCACCTCCAGCGAGGTGAAGAAGTATCTCCAGGACGATGTCGAAGCACTGCACTATCTGGTCGCGCACGCGCGGCTGGAGTTCGTGGGCGCGCTGATCGTGCCGCTGGTGACCCTCGGCTACCTGGTGACCGTCGACTGGCGGCTCACCCTCGTGCTGCTGATTCCCTTGGTGGCGTATGCGATCTCGCTCAGCAAGATGATGGATCAGGACAGCAGGGATCGGCTGGCCGTCTACAACCGGTGGGAGCGCCGCGCCCAGGAGGCGACCGTCGAGTTCGTCGACGGCATCCAAGTGGTACGCGCGTTCGGCCAAGCGGGCAAGGCGCACAGCGAATTCCAGGCGGCGGCGGACGGGCAGGCCCGCAGCCTGGATCGGTGGAAGACGCCGATGATCCGGTTGCAGTCCGCGTCCGACATCACCCTCGCCCCGGTGTTCGTGATGGTGCTCATCGTGGTCGCCGGATTGGCGGGTGTCGGGCTCGACTGGTTCGCTCCGCTCGACGTGCTGCCGTTCCTGTTGGTCGGCCTGGGGCTCGGCAGTTCGCTGCTCGGCCTCGGCTACGGCGGCCAGGCGTTGCGCGCCGCGAGCGCGGCGGCGCTGCGCCTGCACGAACTGCAGCAGACACCCGAATTGGTGACCGGGACCGGCGCCGCGCCGGTGGGCGATGCGGAGCAGGGCGTGGTCCGGTTCGAGGCGGTCGGCTTCGGCTACCGCAGCGACCACCAGGTATTGCGCGATCTCGATCTCGAACTGCGGCCGGGCACCATCACCGCGCTGGTCGGCCCCAGCGGCTCGGGCAAATCGACGCTCGGCAAACTGGTGCCGCGCTTCTACGACGTCGACTCGGGCCGAATCACCATCGGAGGTCGCGATATTCGCGATTACTCGACCGAAGAGCTGTATCGCACCGTCGGATTCGTCTTCCAGGACGTGCGGCTGATCCGCGGCACGATCCGGGAGAACCTGCGTTTGGCCGATCAGGACGCCGACGACGCGGCCCTGGAGCGCGCCGCGCGGGCGGCGCAGATCCATGACCGGATCATGGCGTTGCCGCGCGGCTACGACTCCGAGATCGGGGTCGATGCCAGCCTGTCCGGCGGTGAGGCGCAACGACTCTCGATCGCCCGCGCGCTGCTCGCGGACAGCCCGGTGCTGGTGCTCGACGAGGCGACCGCCTTCGCCGACCCGGAATCCGAGGCCGCGGTACAGGACGCGCTCGCCGTGCTCGTCGCGGGCCGGACCGTGCTGGTCATCGCGCACCGGTTGCACACCATCACGGGCGTGGACCGAATCCTGGTGCTGGAGAACGGATCCATCGTCGAGCAGGGCGACCATCAGAGCCTGTACCAGGCCGGTGGCACCTATCAGCGCCTGTGGGAAATCAACGAGGCGGCGCTCGGCGCTGTCTCCCTCATCGAGCAGGAGGCGGCGCGATGATCCGCAAGTTACTCGGGCTCGTCCCTGACGAGTTCGCCCCGCTGACACCGAAGTTGTTCGCGGCGATCACCGCGCAGGCGCTGAGCCAGGCGGTCGCGTATCTGCTGCTGGTGCCGGTGCTCGAGGCGTTGTTCGATCGCGACCTCGGCCGGGCCTGGTTCTGGGCCTTGCTGATGATCGCGGCGGTCGCGAGCGTTGCGATCTTCGGCTATCTCCAGGCCGTGCTGGGCCTGCGGATCGCGGTCGGTATGCAGCTGAAGGTGCAGACCCGCATCGGCGATCAGCTGAACGCCTTGCCGCTCGGCTGGTTCGAAACCGCCAATGCCGGAAAGCTTTCCAGGATCGCCGTGGAGAACGTGCGGGAAATCCAGGGCGCCGTCGCGTACCTGCTCGCCAAGGTGCTCAACAGCGTCATCGTTCCGCTCGGTGTCGCGGTGGGCATGCTGTTCATCGACTGGCGGATCTCGCTGGCGATGCTGCTTGCGGCGCCCGTGCTGTTCGTGGTGAACAGCTTGGCGAACCGGGCCTACACCACATCCGACGAGCGAGTGCATGCCGCGGCCGCCGAGGCGGACGCGCGGGTGGTCGAATTCGCGCAGGCACAGCCGGTGCTGCGGGCGTTCGGCGCCGTCGGCGCGGGCAACCGTGCGCTCGATTCCGCACTGCACCAGCAGCGTTCGGCGATCACCCGGATGGTGTTCACCGCGGTGCCCGGCCTGATCGTGTTCGCGCTGTTCGTGCAGGCGGTGTTCCTGGTGCTGGCCTACGTGGTGATCAGCCGGTTCACCGACGGCGCGGTCTCGGCCGCCGCCGCGATCGCCCTGATCGCGGTCAGCGCGCGGTTCATCGAGCCGTTGAACCAGGCCGCGCAGCTGGCCAACGGGCTGCGTGCGGCCGCGGGCGCGGTCGGCCGGGTCACCGGTCTGCTCACCGAACCCGTACTGCCGGAGGCGAAGTCGGCGATCACGCCGGGCGCGCCCGCGGTGGTGTTCGACAACGTGAGCTTCGGATACCGCCCCGGCGAACCGGTGGTCGCCGACCTGACGTTCAGCGTGCCCGCGGGTACGACCACGGCGATCGTCGGCCCGAGCGGGGCGGGCAAGACGACGCTCCTGCGGCTCGCGGCGCGTTTCTACGATGTCGACGCGGGCCGGGTGGTCGTCGGCGAGCACGATGTGCGGGAGCAGCCCTCGGAGACGCTGCTGGATCAGCTGTCGCTGGTCTTCCAGAACGTCTATCTCTTCAATCGTTCGGTGGCGGACAACATTCGGATCGGCCAGCCGGAAGCCACCGATGCGCAGGTCTGGGCGGCGGCGCAGGCCGCTCGCGTCGACGAGATCGTGCAGCGGCTGCCCGACGGTCTGGACGCCGCGGTCGGCGAAGGCGGTGCCGCGCTGTCCGGCGGTGAGCGGCAACGGGTTTCGATCGCTCGCGCGCTGCTCAAGGATGCGCCGATCGTGTTGCTCGACGAGGCGACCAGCGCGCTCGATCCGCACAGTGAGGCGGTCGTGGTGCGCGGGATTCATCAGCTCACCAAGGACAAGACCGTGATCGTGGTCGCGCATCGGCTGGCGACCATCGCGCACGCCGATCAGATCCTGTTCCTCGATGGCGGCCGGATCGTCGAACGGGGCACGCACGCCGAGCTTTTGGCGGCGGACGGCCGCTACGCCGACTTCTGGAACGAGCGGTCCCGTGCCGCCGGATGGCGACTGGAGCCGGTCACGGTCTGAGCCTGGTCGGCATTACGGCACCGGCCCGCCGTGCATGTTGCGGTAGTGGGCCGCGGCCGCGCCGACGTCGCCCTGGCCGAGTCCCAGTGGCGCCTGCAGGAACGCGGTCAGGATGTCGTTGGTCGCGCGCTGTGTCTCGCGCGGCCCGCGGGAGCCGCCCATCAGCTGGGCCATCAGGAATCGGGCGGGGTCGGCGAGGAAACGCGGCACGTCGGTGAAGCTGTAGTGATTCGCCTGCCCGATCTCGTAGCGATAGCCGCCGGCCCGCAGCCGTTCGAGCAGGCGCCGGTTGCCGACCAGATACTCGACGCTGTGCCCGGTCTCCTCGTGGTCGCTCTCCAGCAGCAGGAACGGCTTGGCCAGTGCCTGTTCGGGGAGCGTGCCGTACAGCGTGCCGTCGATGTTCGACCCCGCTTTGATCCGGGGGTCGTGCGCCACCGCCGCGGCCGCGGCCGCACCGCCGAACGAATGGCCGATGGCCGCAATGTGTTCGGTGTCGAGGTGCGCACCGAGCCGCCGCCCCAGGCGTTCGGGCTTGCTCAGCTGATCGACCACGAAGCGCAGATCGGCGGTGCGGACGTCGAGTTGCCCGGTCATGTACCGGGTTTGGTCCGGATCGTGGTCGAGGAAGCGTTCGCGCGGGGTCGCGAGGGTGCCGTCGGCGAGTTCGGTGACCGCGGACTCGTACGGATGGTCGACGGCCAGCACGACGAATCCACGACTGGCCAGGTCGGCGAGCAGCCCGGTGTAAAAGGCCCGTGGCGCACCGTATCCCGGCGAGAACAGCACCGCCGGCCAGCGGTCCCGTGCCGGACTGACCGGCACTTCGAGCCGGCCGTGGGTCTCGATCCGGTCGTAGCCGCGCAGCAGCGCGCTGGGCAGCACGGAGATCCGATCGGGGAGTCTGCCGTGACCGTCGAGATAGGCCGAAGGCCGGCCCGGTGCGTCCGGATCGGCCGGATACCACGCCTGCACCACCACATTGCGCCGGTCGGCGGGTGTGTCCGAACTCGGCTCCGGCCGATCCGGATCGACCCAGCGGAAGATCTCGGTGCCCACGGCGTACGGTCCGTTCGGCCGCGGCAGGTCGGGCACCGGCAGCAGCGCCCAGGCCGCCATCGCGGGTACTACGAGGAGTCCGACCGCGACACGCGCGACGAGCGCCCCTCGAGTCCGCGGCCGGTCCGTACGCCGGAACGACTGCCGGGCAACGAGTCCGGCGGCGGCACCCACGAGCAGATAGGTCGGTGCGAACTGCCAGTAGAACCCTTCGCGCAGCCACTGGGCCACGCCCCCGGCCAGCAAGGCGGGCAGCGCGAAGGGAGCGATCCGGCGGGCGAGGCGCCGGGAGGCGATCGCCGTCACCGCGAACGCGAACGCGGCGACGGCGAGCAGCGCGTCCAGCATCGACATGACAGGTGACCTCCCGCTCCGGTGCCGGTCCCGCGGGACCGGTCGTGCATCCGGGTCCCAGCTTGGCCGACAGGCAGGTCATCGCGCGTCTACAGCAGGTCGCTATCGAGTCATCCCGTGGGATGAACCGAACCCCGCCGGACGGCGGAGCGGTGTGCTACTTCCAGTAGGCCTGCGACTTGATCGCCGTCTTGGGCAGCTGGTGGGTGGTCTTGAGCGTCTTGACGATGGACCGCGTGGTGTGACCGTCGCAGGTGACCCAGCCGAACGCGTCCTTCGCGCACGACATCTCGTGCGCCTGTTCGCGCAGCAGGCGGCCGTCGTCGATGCGCTGCACCCAGGTGACCTGGTGATGCGGCTTGTTGCGCACGGGCAGGGTGGTGTCGGATTCGTACTGCCATTCCAGCCAGACCCGGGCCGGGGTGTCGCCGATCGCGTCGAGCAGCGAGTTGATCGCGGGCAGCGAGGCGGTGTCGCCGAAGACGATGTATTCGCTCGGTGTCGCCTCGGGCAGCCGGAAATTCGAGCCGAGCACGCAGGCCTCGATCTCGTCGCCGACCGCGGCGCGCTGTGCCCAGGCGCTGGCCGGACCGCTGTGCAGCGCGAATTCGATGTAGAAGTGGTCGTTCTCGGGATCTTGATCGACCAGGGTGTAGCCGCGCTGGTGCAGCCTGTCGCTTTCGGCGTCGGGGATCCACAGCCTGACCCACTGCGTGGGGTGCACGGGGTGGTTCGCCAGCAGGCCACCGGCGGTGAAGCCGATGCGCTGGTATTTGTCCGTGATGCTCTCGGTCGAGGTGACCCGGAAGCGATAGTCGTCCGCCCGCCACGCCTTCAGGATGAGACCGTTGGCTCCTTTACCCATGCGGCTAAGGCTAGCCTAAGTAAAGTCGAAAGTCTCGTGGTGGGCGGGGTGCATCGGGCCCCGTGCGCGGCACGGAGCCCGATGTCGTTGCGGCGCTACGCGATCAGCGCTGCTGCCCGGCGTAGTACGCGATGGTGTCGACGGACTCGCTGGTCAGCTTCCAGGTGCCGTCGATCTGCCGCCAGGCGATCTGGATCGGCGGGAAGGTGCCGTAGCCGGGCACGGTCACCATCAGGTCGGCATTGAGGGTCTCGCCCGCGGCGTTCGCGTTCTGCACCGCCCAGGTCAGGCCGGGCACGCTGCCCATGACACCGCCGACTCGCTCGATCACCGCGAGGTCGGCCTCGCCGCCCTCTAGTTCGGCCGCGCGCGCGGAACGCGAAGCGCCGGAGTTCAACACGAGCGAGAGCTTGGACTGGAGCTCGCCCGCCGATGGCGCGGCGGTGCGCACGATGGACGGCGCTGCGATTGCGGGAGCGGCGGCGGCCACCGTGCCGAAGGCGCCGAGGGCGGCGGCGGTGAGGGCGATTGCTGCGGTAGTCACGCGGGCATTGCGCTTGATCATCTGCGTTTCCATTCCTTTGGGGCGTGGTGGTGCCGCGCCTGGGTTCTTCGCCACAGTGCTGGCACTGCCCATAAATATAAGGTAAGCCTATGCATATTAGGGCGGGCCACCCGCCCGACGTCGTGCGGTCGACTGGCCGTATCGACCGTCATCGCAGCTGACGGCCCGATCCGATAGCTGCGAGGTGGCTGGAATCACAGATGGGAGCACCGGTGGACAGACTTCTCGTGGTCGGCGCTGGTCCGAAGGCGATGGCTGTGGCAGCGAAAGCGCATGTGCTTCGTGCGTTGGATCTGCCCGCACCCCAGGTCATCGTCGTGGAATCGCATGCGGTGGGCGGCAACTGGTTGCCCAGCGGCGGCTGGACCGACGGCCAGCACCGGCTCGGCACCAGTCCGGAGAAGGACGTGGGCTTCCCGTATCACTCGACCTGGGCGCGCGGCCACAACCACGCGATCAACGAGGCGATGATGGCGTTCAGCTGGACCTCGTTCCTGGTCGAGCGCGGCACCTATGCCGAATGGGTGGATCGTGGGCGGCCCAGTCCGCACCACCACGTCTGGGCGAAGTACCTGCAGTGGGTGGTCCGCAAGACCGAGCTGGAGCTGGTGCTCGGTTCGGTCCGCAAGATCTCCGCGGCCGCCGACGGCTGGACGGTCTCAGTGGCCGACGCGGACGGTGCGGTCAGCGAGATCGATGCGGACCGCTTGATGATCACCGGCCCCGGGCATTCGCGCCGCGCGCTGGCCGATCATCCGAAAGTGCTGAGCATCGCGGACTTCTGGGATCTCGCGGGTAAGCGCAGGCTGCCGGCCTCGTCGCGGGCCGCGGTGATCGGCGGCGGCGAGACCGCGGGCTCGGCGATGGACGAGCTGGTGCGCCACGACGTACTCACGGTGTCGGTGATCTCACCGGCGGCCACCATCTATACCCGTGGCGAAAGTTACTTCGAGAACTCGCTCTACAGCGACCCGGCGAAGTGGCGGGCGCTGAGCATTCAGGAGCGACGCGATGTCGTGCGGCGCACGGATCGCGGCGTCTTCTCGGTGCGCGTGCAGGAGAACCTGTTGGGCGACAGCCGGGTTCATCATCTGCAAGGGCGGGTGATGCGGGTGGCCGAGCAGGGGGAGGGGGTCGCGCTCACCCTGCGTAACGATCTGCGTCCGGATCAGGTGCACACCTTCGATCTCGTGGTCGACGCAACCGGCGGGCAACCGCTGTGGTTTCTCGAGTTGTTCGATTCGGACGCGGCGGATCTGGTCGAACTGGCCATCGGCGGACCGATCACGCAGGCGCGAATCGAGGCTTCGATCGGTCACGATCTGGCGATCTCCGGGCTCGAAACCAAGCTTTACCTGCCCAATCTCGCGGGCCTCGCGCAGGGCCCGGGATTTCCGAACCTCAGCTGCCTCGGCGAACTGTCCGATCGCGTGCTCGCCTCGGCCCCTGCTCGATCCGCGGCGATACCGCAGTCGGCAACACGGCAGGTAACCAATAGGCTAGGCTAGCCTTACTTATTTCGAGAATGAGGTTCGGTTCATGCGCATCGTGTCGTTCGGCTTCCAGACCTGGGGCCGCAAAACCCTGCAGGCGCTGCTCGATTCGGAGCACGAGGTGGTGCTCGCGGTGACCCACCCGGCCAGCGCACAGTCCTATAAGGCGATCTGGTCGGATTCGGTCGAGGAGCTCGCCCGCGAGCACGGCGTTCCGGTGCATCTGACCGAGCGCGCCGATGCCGCGACCATCGATCTGGTCAAGCGGGCCGAGCCCGATGTCATCGTGGTGAACAGCTGGTACACCTGGATGCCCGCCGAGCTCTACGCCCTGCCGCCGCACGGGACGCTCAACCTGCACGATTCGCTGCTGCCGAAGTTCACCGGGTTCTCGCCCGTGCTGTGGGCGCTGATCAGCGGCGAGTCGGAGTTCGGGCTCACCGTGCACCGGATAGACGAGCAGTTGGACACCGGCGACATCCTGGTGCAGCGCTCGCTGCCGATTCCGCCGGATGCCACCGGAACCGAACTCGTGCTGGCCGGCATGGAACTCATCCCGGGCGCGGTGCACGAGGCCCTGAGCCTGCTCGAGTCCGGTACCGCCGTCTGGCGTCCGCAGAACAAGGCCGAACGGACCTACTTCCACAAGCGTTCCGACCGGGACAGCCAGATCGATTGGCAGTGGAGCGCAGTCGATCTGGAGCGTTTCGTGCGCGCTCTCTCCGAGCCGTACCCGCGGGCGTTCGCCTACTACCGGGGCGAGCGGATCGAGGTGCTCTCGGCGTCGGTGTCCGCGGCCTGCTACGGCGGCACCGCGGGGCGCGTCATCGTGCAGGAGGGTGGCGGCGCCGTGGTGTGCGGACCGGATCCGGTGCGCGGCCGCAATCGCGGTCTGGTGCTGACCCGGGTGCGCACGGCCGACGGCGTGGAGCACGACGGCGCCGAATTCTTCAGGCGCGGAGGCTATCTCACCGCCACGCCGGAGCCGGTCGCCGGCTGACGGTTGGGTGGGGGGTGCTCGCGGCTCGGACCGCGAGCCGGGAAGCGACGCTCAACCGGGGGGTGAAGGAATCATGTCGACCATTGCCAACACCCCGAACCGCCTGCGGGACAGTCGATCCGATCGGCCATCGCACGAAATCAGCGAGGGTGCGCGGTATCCGCTGTCGGCCGCGCAGCGCCGGGCCTGGTTCCTGCAGACCCGCGATCCCGCGGACACCACCCTCAATATCTGTGTCGCGTACCGTTTGACCGGTCCGTTGGTCGTGCCCCGGTTACGGGCCGCGCTCAGCGCGGTCGTCGCGCGGCACGACATTCTGCACACCACGTACGGTCTGGCCGCCGACGGCGAACCGTTTCAGGCCGTGCGACCGGACGTACAGCCGTCCTGGCAGGAACACGACCTGTCGGAGCTGGCCGAACCGAGCCGGGCCCGGCGCTCGGAAGTATTGGCGCGCCGCGAATTCGGCCGTCCCTTCGACCTGGCCGCCGAGGCGCCGCTGCGCTGCACCCTGGTGCGCACCGGCGCCGAGGAGTTCGTCTTCATCCTGGTCGCGCATACCATCTGCTGGGACGACGACTCGTGGAGTGTGCTGCGCACCGAACTGAACGCCGCGTACAACGGCGCCGAGCCGCTCGCCGGTCCCGGCACCCAGTTCGTGGATGTCGCCGTGCTCGGCGAGGCGACCGGCACACCCGCGGACGCGGCGGTCGACTACTGGCGCCGCACCCTGCGTCCGCTGCCCGAGCCGCTCGAGCTGCCGGGCAAGCCGATCGTCGCGGATACCGAGAACCGCCGGACCGGGCGCAGCGTGCTCGCGGTACCGCCCGAGCTACTCGCGCGGGTATACGCGTTCGCGGGCGCACACGACTCGACGCCGTTCGCGGTGGCGCTCGCCGCGTTCCACGCGCTGATCCACCGCTACACGGCGGCAACGGATTTCCTCGTCTCAGTGCCCGTGTCCACCCGGGATGCGTCCGCGGTCTCGGTGATCGGGTACTTCGGCAACACGGTGCTGCTGCGTGCGGCGGTCCGGCCCGGCGACACCTTCACGGAGTTCGCCGCGGACGTACGGGACACCTGTGCCGCGGCGTTCGCGCACCAGGAGGTCGGCATCGACCGGGTGATCCGCGAGATCAACCCGGACCGCGGCAACGGCCGCGACGGCCTGGAACAGCTGCTACGGGTCGGCTTCGGCGTGCGTGAGGCGCCCCGCGGATTCGAGTTCGACGGCATCACCGCCACCGGACTGGACCTCGGCCGCTCGGTGCCGCAGGTGCCGTTGCGGGTCACCGCCGTGTTCGACGTGCACGGTGTCCACCTCGAGGCCGAGTACTGGACCGACGAGGTCGAACACGGGCTGGTCGAGCAATTGCTCACGCACTACGTCCGGCTGCTCGGCAGCGCGCTGGCCGCGCCGGGTGCACGCGTCGGTGAGCTGGATATGTATGGCCCGCAGGACCGTTCGCGACTGCTGGCACAGTCGCACGGCCTGCTGGTGGACACCCCGGCGAGCACGATGGTCGCGCTGTTCGAACGTGCCGTCGCGGCCACGCCCGGCGCAGCGGCGGTGCTGGTGCCGCGCCATGACGGTGCCGACGACGTGGCACTGTCCTACGACCAGCTCAATCGTCGCGCGAATCGATTGGCGCACTGGCTGATCGGGCAGGGGATCGGTCCCGAGGACGCGGTCGCGCTGCGCCTGGGCAATTCGGTCGAGTTCGTGGTCGCGGTGCTGGCGGTGCTCAAAGCCGGTGGCGCCTACCTGCCGATCGATCCGGCCGACCCGGACGAGCGCATCGAGGAGTTCTACCGAGACGCCCGCCCGCGGCTGGTTTTCGGCATGGTCGAGTTGGTGGCCGCGGAAGAGTCCGCGGTCGGATTGCCCGATCACGATCCGGCCGATCCGGAACGGGTGCGCCCGCTGCGCCCCGGCAATCTCGCCTACCTCATCTACACCTCGGGATCGACCGGAAAGCCCAAGGGCGTAGCGGTTTCGCACGCGGCGATCGCCGAGCACCTGGACGGCTTCCGCGCGGAATGGGGGATGACGGCCGAGGACCGGCTGTTGCAGTCGTCGCCGGTGAGCTTCGACGCGTCGCTGCTGGACATCTTCGTCACCTTGACTGTCGGTGCGTGCCTGGTGATTCCGAAGCCCGCCGCGTTCCGCGACATCCCGTACGTCGCCGACCTGATCACCCGCTGCGGGATCACCGTGCTGCACATGGTGCCGTCGACGCTGAGCACCTTCCTGCTGCTGCCCGAGGTGAGCGAATGGCGTGCGCTGCGCCATGTTCCGGTCGGCGGCGAGGCGTTGCTCGGTGAGGTGGCCGATCGCTTCGCGGGGGTCTTCGACGCCGAACTGCGCAACCACTACGGTCCGACCGAAGCGGTGGTCTCCGCGACGCATATGCCTGTCGACGGTCCGCAGGGCACCCGGATCGTGCCGATCGGCGTGCCGAACCGCAACGTGTACTGCTACCTGCTCGACGAGCGATTGCAGCTGGTGCCGCACGGCGTCGTCGGGGAAATCTATTTGGGGGGAGCGCAATTGGCGCGGGGGTATCTGCATCGGGCGGGACCGACCGCGGACCGTTTCGTCGCCGATCCGTTCCTGCCGGGCGCGCGGCTGTACCGCACCGGCGATCTGGCCCGGCGCGGGGCCGACGGCGTGCTCGAATTCGTCGGCCGCGCCGACGCGCAGGTGAAGGTGCGCGGGTTCCGCATCGAACTCGGCGAGGTGGAGGCCACCATCGCGGCGCATCCCGGCGTCGGGCACTGTGCGGTGGTCGCGGTGGCCGACCGCTCGATCGGGACCATGCTCGCGGCCTACGTGGTGCCCGCCGCCGATGACCTCGACCTCGACCAGGTGCGGGCGCGGGCCGCCGCGAGCCTGCCCGAATACATGGTGCCCGCGGCGTTCATGCTGATCGACGAGATCCCGCTGACCAAGCACGGCAAGCTCGATCGCGACGCGCTGCCGGAGCCGGTCCGGATCGCGCACGGTTATCGAGAACCGGGCACCGCCACCGAGATTCGGCTCGTCGAGCTGTATCAGGAGATCTTCGGCATGGACCGGGTCGGCGCCGACGACTCGTTCTTCGACCTCGGCGGGCATTCTTTGCTGGCCAACCGGTTGGTGCCGCGGCTGCGTGCCGAATTCGGGGTGGAGATCGACGTGCGGGTGGTTTTCGACAATCCGACGGTGGCCGGGCTGGCCGCGCTCATCGAGGCGACTCCCGTTGCTGCGCCGGAGGAATTGACCGCCGCAGAACGCGAGCGCGTGCTCGGCGAGTGGTCCACCGGCGTCGACCTCGCCGATGTGCCCGACCTGGCCGAGGTCATCCGCGGCGGTCACAGCTTCCCCAGTAGCCGTCCTGCGATCCGTTGCGGCACAAAGTCGTTGACCTACGGCGAGTTGTTCGCCCGCTTGGCTGCCGGTCGCCCCGACGAACTCGCGCCGACCGACGACGTGGCCGAGCGCCTGGTGCGTTTGGTCACGACGCTGCTCGATGCCGAGGCGGAATCGGGTGCGCAGGCCTGCGTCCTGCCGCCCGTCGCGGCCTTGGCGGTGGCGGTCGCGGATCGTCGTGCGGTGGCCGCGGACCGGCGATGCCGAAACGCCGACCCGGCCTACCACGCACGGGATGTGCGACTGCTCGCGGTGCGCCGCATCGATGCGCGTGCGGCGGTCGAACTGTTCGCGGCCCTGGCCGATGGCGCGCAGTTGATCGTCGCCACACCGGCGCAATGGTCCGATCCCGCCGAATTGGCGGCGCTGATCCCGGAATTCGCGGTGACCCATGTCGTCACCGAGGTCGGCACCGCGGCCGGGATCGCGCGGGCGGCCGCCGCGACGGTCTGTCGCTGGGATCTCACCGGAACCGACACTGCGCCAACGCTTCCCGCGTTGCTCGCGACGGCGGCACCGGGCTCGGTCGGTACCGTGGCCTACGCGGTGCCGGAGTATGTGGGCGCGGTGGCGCGCGGACCGCTGGACGGCACCGGGCGGGTGCGCCCGATTCCCGGCGCCCGGGTGCTGGTGCTCGACGAGCGCGGCAGGCCGGTCCGCCCCGGGGTGCTCGGCGAGGTCTTCGTCGGCGGCGCGGCACTGGGCCGGGTGGGTGACGCGGCGGCCGGCCCGTTCCTGGCCGACCCGTTCGCACCGGGGTTGCTGGTGCGCACCGGCGATCGTGCATCCTGGACCGACGATGGTTGGCTGGTGTTTGCTTAGCCTTACCTTTTTGCGGCAAGGATCGGATATGAGGAGTGACGGAATGAAGCTGGGCCGAAGAACGGCGGGACGGGGTCGCGGCATGGTCGGCCGCGCTGTCGCGGTGCTCGCGGTGGGTCTGCTGCTGACGTCCGCCGCCTGTGGTTCCGACGACAAGAGCGACGACGCGTCCGGTGCGGTGACGATCACGCATTCGCTGGGTGAGACCGCCGTCAGCGGCACCCCGAAGCGCATCGTCACCCTGGGCAACCAGTGGCTCGACGCCACGTTGGCGCTGGGTGTGACACCGGTCGGCTACGCGGACAACGTCTCGATGGGCAGCAAGTCGAAGGTGCCGTGGGTGCCGGATTCGCTGAACGAGGCCAAGGTGCTCAGCATGGGTTCCGACGTGGTGGAGCAGATCGCCGCGCTGGAACCGGACCTGATCCTGGTGCCCGGCTTCATGGTCGACAAGGCGATGTACGAGAAGTTGTCCAAACTGGCGCCGACCATCGGACCGGTGACGCCCAACGCGCAGGTCGACCAGTGGTCGGATCAGCTCGCGACGCTCGGCAAGGTGCTGCACCGGCAGGCCGACGCGGACAAGGTGGTCGCCGACGTCAACGGGCGGATCGACGGGGTGGCGCACCGGTATCCGGGCTTGCGCGGCAAGACCTTCCTCACCTGCATGCTGACCGGCCCCGCGCAGTTGATGGTGCTGGCCGACCCGAAGGACGGCTCGGCCACGCTGTTCAATCGGCTCGGCATGTCGATCCCCGAGAAGATCGCGCAGGAGGCGCCCGCCGGCGGCCGGCTGGCGCTGTCGCCGGAAC
Organism: Nocardia vulneris; assembly: GCF_001613425.1. GTDB lineage: Bacteria > Actinomycetota > Actinomycetes > Mycobacteriales > Mycobacteriaceae > Nocardia > Nocardia vulneris. Next base: position 471,548 of record NZ_BDCI01000023.1, read on the forward strand.
GGTTGGGCGACTTGACCTCCGACATGCTGGTCTGTGGCGCGCTGCCCGCGTTCGAGGAGAAGTTCAAGCGGCTGCCCGGCTACGACGCGTTGCCGTCGGTGCAGCGCAACGGCATCGCGTTCGTCGACGTGACGACGATCAGCGCGATCAATACCCCGACACCGCTGTCGGTGCCTTTCGTGCTGGACAAGCTGGATCCGACGTTCGCGGCTGTGAGCAAGTAGGCACGGCTGGTCCGCTGACCACAGCTGGTTTAGGATAGGCTAACTTTAATCCGGGGGTGGGTAGCTACGTGCTGTCCACCCCCGATTGGTTGATCGGTAGATAGTGGCCGCGGCGGTTTCCCAGGTGATTGCTGCGGTGCTCGGAAGGATCGAACATGTCGGATTCGCTGGTGCGAAACGTGCACAGGGCCACCACCACTGGTGATCGTGGCACCCCGCTGTCACTCGCGCAGCAGGCCGTGCTGCTGCCGGAACGCCTGCGGCGCACCGCCGCCGCGAATCTGTTCGTCGCGCTGGAGGTCACCGGCGATCTGGACGACGAGGCGTTCGAGCAGGCGGCCATCGCGATGCTGACCGAGCACGAGATTCTGCGCACGGTCTTCCCTGACGACCGCCGCGTGCCCTATCAGCGCGTGGTGGCCGTGCCGGACACCGTGGTCGAGACCGTCCGCATCGAGCAGGACGGACTGGACTCCGCGCTGCGCTCGGACGCGGTGCACCGCTTCGACCTGGTGCACGACCTGCCGATCCGGCTGCGGCGCTATGCATTGCCCGACCGCGCTGTCGTTTCGATCACGGTGCATCCGGTCGCCGCCGACGACCGCACGGTGGATCTGCTGGCGGCCGGGCTCTTCGCGGCCTACGAGCACGGCCAGGCCGAGCCCGCCGCGGCGCAGTACCGCAGCCTGGTCGCGGCGCAACTGAAAGCGCTGGGCGGCACCGCCGCCGACGACCCGGACCTGGCCTACTGGACGGCGCGCCTCGCGGATCTGCCCGACCGCGCGACCCCGATCCTCGACGATGAGCCCGGCGCGGAAGGCCCGCGCCGGTCCTTCCGTCTGCCGCGGCCCGCGTTCGACGCCTTGCGTGGCGAGCACGACGCGACCGTGGTCTTCGCCGCGCTCGTGGCCAGGGCGCTCAGCGAAGCGGGTCTCGGCGACGATGTGCCGGTGGGTGTGCTGGAGCCCGCGCAGCAGGGCACAGTACTCGGCAATACCGCCAATCAGCTGGTGTTGCGGCTGGATTCGGTGCGGACGGGCACCCCTCGGGAACTCGTCGGCGCGACCGCGGCCTGCGCCACCGAGGCCCGGGCGCACGCGCAGACCAGGATCGAACGGCTCACCCATCAGCTGAAGGGCACCGGCGCGGTGGTGACCGGCGCGCTCTTCCAGGTGCTCGTCGGGGTGCGGGCAGATGGGCCGATCGCGCTCAGCACGGGCGAATACACGGTGCGCGAACTGCACCGCCGCACCGCCCGCCCGTACGGGGTCGACCTCGTCGTGGATATCGCGATCGACCCCGACGGCGCCACCGTCACCCTCGAGTTCCCGGCCCTGTCAGGCCGCCGCGCGCTCGACGATCTCGCCGCCCATCTCGAAAGCCGTTGCGCGGCATGGGTCGATGGCACCGACGTGGCGATCGACACGGCACTGTTCACCGAGCCGGGCGCGGCCGGTGATCTCGCGGGCGGCCCCGGGCTCGGCGGCGCACCGCAGACCGACGCCGAACGCGTTGTGGCGGCGGCGATCCGGAAGGTGCTCGAGCTCGACGAGGACGACGAGGTCGGCCGCGCGGACACCTTCTTCTCGCTCGGCGGCGACTCGATCGCCGCGCTGCGCCTGGTCACCGACCTGGCCGAGCAGGGCTACGTGCTCGACGTGCAAACCGTTTTCGCCTTCCCGACGGTGCACGAACTCGCCACGCAGCTGGCCGAGGGCGAGCCCGCCGCGGCGGCGCCCGCTCCGGCTGCCGCGGCGCCGATGAGTGCGTCCGGCTTGGATCCCGCCGCGCTGGCGGCGCTCGGCAAGAAATTCGGCGCGAAGTGAGCACCGAGATCCTCGACGTCGTCGCGCTGTCGCCGCTGCAGCGTGGCCTCTATTCGGTCAGCACCATGTCGGGCGAGGTCGATCCGTACCTGGTGACATTCGCCGCGCGGATCGACGACCTGGCCGACCTTCCCGGTCTGCGGGCGGCGTTCGACGCAGTGCTGCAACGCTATCCGCACCTGGGCGCGGCCGTGCTGACCGACGGCCTGCCGCACCCGGTGCTGGTGATCACCTCGGACGGGCGGATCGGCTGGCGCGAGGTGGATCTGCGCGAGACCGCGGACCCGGAAGCCGCCGCCCAGCAGCTCTATTGGGACGAAGGCCGGGTGCGCATCGACCTGGACAACGGTCCGCTCTTCCGGGTGACCGTGGCGCGGGTCGCCGAGCACTCCTACGAATTGATCTGTACCGCACACCACATCGTGGTCGACGGCTGGTCCATCCCGTTGATCTTCGCCGATCTGATCGCGTTGTACGGCGGTGGCGGATCGGCGCTGCCGCCCGCCCCGCCGCTGCGCGAGCACGCGGCCTGGTTGGCCGGCCGCGACACCGCGGCCTCCATCGCGGCCTGGACCGAGGCGCTCGCCGGGCTGTCGCCGATGCCGATGCTCGCGCCGCCCGCACCGGGCGACATCCCGGTGCTCGGCACCGCCGAATTCGACCGCGCGGAAACCGAACTGGTCGCCGACTGGGCCCGTTCCCAGGGCATCACCATGAACACCGTGTGCCAGATGGCCTGGGCCCGGGTGCTTTCCGGCCTCACCGGACGTGACGACGTGGTGTTCGGGCAAACCACCTCCGGGCGCGACGCGTCGCTGCCCCACGCCGATCGGCTGGTCGGCGCGCTCGTCACCACCATTCCGGTGCGGGTGCGGATGGACGAGCGCTCGCCCGCGCGGATCGGTGCCGAGCTGCAACGCACCGTGGCGCAGCTGCGGGCGCACGAATACCTGGGCATCGCCGAGATCACCAAACACGCCGACGTGGGACAGCTTTTCGACACGCTGCTGGTCTTCGAGAACACTCCGCTCGGCGAGATCACCACCTCGATGCAGTTGACGGGTGGCGCCACGATGCGGCCGCGCCGGATCGATTCACCCAGCCACTATCCGATCGCGGTGGTGCCGGTGCTGGAGGACCAGCGGCTCATCACCCGGGTCGAAATCCGCCCCGACCTGGTGGACCGATTCGATCCGGATCAGCTGGCGCGCCGGGTGCTCGCGGTCATCCGGCGGCTGGTCGACGCCGAGCGCGGTTGCGATATCGACCTTCTGCTCGCCGGCGAACCCGCCGCGCTGACCGTCGCGCCGCAGCCGCCGGTGCCGTACGCCTCGGTGCCCGCGGCTCTGCTCGCCGCCGCGGATCGAGCCGGCGAACAGGTAGCCGTGATCGATGCGGCCGGGGCGCAGTCCTTCGCGGAATTCGGTTCGGCCGTACAGACTTTGGCTGCCGGACTGCGCACTGCGGGGGTGCGGCCCGGCGCCGCGGTGGCGGTCGTACTGCCCCGCGATCGCCGAGTGTTGCACGCGCCGTTCGCGATCGGCCTCGCCGGTGCGCTGTGCGTGCACGTGGACCCCGCGACGCCCGCGGACCGGCTGGCCTACATGTTCGAGGTGGCGAACGTCGGCGTCGTGCTCGGCGACGAATCGCTGGCCGACACCTTGCGGCTCGTCCGTGAGCAGGGACGTGAGTTCGTGCACGCGGTACCGGACGCCCGCGGTGTGCTGCGGGTGCTCGGTGCGTCCGGCCCCGTCGAGGCGAATGTGCCGGTGCCGCAGCAGGATCGGAACGCGCCCTGCTATGTGGTGTTCACCTCCGGCACCACGGGCCGCCCGAAAGGGGTGGTGGTTCCGCACGGTGCGCTGCTGAATCACTGGTCGAACCACGAGCGCCGGATCTTCGCGCCGCTCGCCGCGCAGTCCGGGCGGCAGCTGCGGATCGGGCACGGCTGGTCGACCGGTTTCGACGCCGCCTGGCAGCCGACGGTCGCGCTGCTCAGCGGGCACGCGGTCGTCTTGCTCGGGGACAAGGTACGCACCGACGCGGAGCAGATCGTCGCGGCGATCGAGCAGCAGCGCATCGACATCTTCGACACCTCGCCGTCGATGTTGAACCGGTTGATCGCGGCCGGCCTGTTCACCCCGCGACCCGGCCCGGCCGAGCCCGCAGGGGAGTCCTGCCCGCTGCTGGTGCTCGCGCTGGGTGGTGAGGCGATCAGCCAGGACACCTGGACGCGGCTGCGCCGGCTGCCGACCACCCGGGTCATCAACTTCTACGGCCCGACCGAGACCACGGTGGAAGCCCTGATGGCCGACGTGCACGAGCACGCGGCGCCGACGATCGGGCGCACCTTCGACAACCTGTCGGCCGAGGTGCTCGACCATCGTCTGCGTCCGGTGCCGCCGGGCGGTCACGGCGAGTTGTACCTCTCCGGTGCGCAACTCGCGCTCGGCTATCTCGGCAGGCCGGCCACCACGGCGGCCGCCTTCGTCGCCGGCGGGAGCGCAAGGCGCTACCGCACCGGCGATCTGGTGCGCCGGACGGCCGCGGGCACGGTGGTCTACGAAGGTCGCATCGACAGCCAGGTCAAGATCAACGGTTACCGGGTCGAGCCCGACGAGGCGACGGTCGTGCTGCGCGAACTCGACGGCGTAACGCACGCCGCCGCACTGGCTTTCGTGGAGAACGGCCGGACCCGGCTGGGCGCCCTGGTGGTCGCCGAGCTGTCCGTTGCCGAGATCCGCGCCGCCCTCGCGCAGCGCCTGCCCCGCTTCCTGGTGCCGACCCGGATCGTGCACGTCGAACAGATCCCGTTGAACCGCAACGACAAACTCGATGTCCACGCCGCGACGGCGCTGCTGCACGCACCGGTCACCGATGCCGTGGTGGCCGAGCCCGCCACCGAGACCGAGCGGACCCTGCTCGGGCTGATCGCCGCGATGGGCGAGGGGCGTACGGCGGCGGTCGGCGTGCTGGACAATCTGGCCGACCTGGGCATCGACAGCATCGGCATCATCGATCTGGTGTCCCGGCTGCGCGGTGCGGGCTACCGAGTCACCGCGAAAGACGTTGTCGCCGCTGGGGATCTGCGCGAACTCGCGAACACGCTGGACACCGCGACGGGCGACGTCGCCGAGGCCGCGCACACGCCCGCGGGCACCGTCCTTCCGCTCACCGCGCTGGCGCACGAGATCATCGCCAACGGTGACTATCGCTACCTCGCGCAGAGCCAGGTGATCACGCTGCCCGACGACGCGACGGTCGAACTGGTCGTGGCACGGGTACGAGCCTTGGCCGCGGCGCACCCGACCCTGCGTTCGCGCCTCGACACCGAAACGCACGACACCCCGGTGCTGATCGTCGAGGAATCCATCGACGCGGCAACGTGTTCGGCAGTGGTCAGCGACACCGCGGCGGACCCCGTGGCGTGCCTGGCCGAGACCGTGGACCGGCTCGATCCGGCGGCGGGCCGCATGCTCGCCGCTACCGTGCTGGACGGCGGGCCGGGTCGGCGCCGGCTGCTGCTGTCCATCCATCACCTCGCCGTCGACGTGGTCTCCTGGTTGATCCTGGTCGATGACCTGCGCAGGCTCGAACAGGGCGAACTTCCGCTGAACGAGCAACCCCGCGAAGCGGATCCGACCTCGGCGCCGGCCGCGCCGCTGCCGATTCTCGGTACCGCCCTCGGCGGCCGGTTCGCCGATCCCGCGACCGACCGCGCGGGCAAGGTGATCCAGCGGGTGCGCGAGCTCGGACCCGAGCCCACCGAGCGATTCCTCGCCCGGTGCGCCGAGACCGGGATCCCGTTGGAGGACATGCTGATGCTGGCCTGCGCGCGCACCTTCGCCGACAGTGCCGACGCCGCGGGCCGAGTCGCCCTGACCAGGGAGTCGCACGGCAGGCCCGCCGAGGACGACACCCGCCAGGTCGGGTGGTTCACGGTGGAGGAGACGGTCCTGGTGCCGGTGACCGACCTCGGCGGCTGGACGCCGGGTGCGGGGCCGCTGCCGTTGGACGAGCGCACACTCGCGGCGCGCGGCCAACTGCGGCTCAATCATCTGGGCCGGTTCGACGTGCTGAGCTTCGGTTCGGGACCGTGGTCACCCGCACCGCTGGCGGAATTCACCGCGGAGTTCGGTATCGCGGGTCACCCGGATCTGCCGGTGCGGTTCACCGTCGACGTGATGACGGCGGTCGTGCCGCGCGACGGCAGGCCGTCGCTGGTCGCCCAATTCGACGTGAATTCGGCGGTTCTGGACGAAGCGGACACCGATGTCCGGGTCGACCGTTGGGCCGCGGTACTGACCGAACTCACCGCTGGGTGAGCCGGTAACCGGCTATGTGCCGGTGACTAGACATAGCAAATAGGTTAGGCAAACCACACTCTGCCTCTGGGCGCCCTCCGTGGGTTACGATGCCTTGAGGTTAGGCAAGGCTTGCCTCTGCGGTCCGATGGGCTGTTTCTCGGCTGGTGAGGAGTCTGATGTTCGGCAAGGCTGAACTGCGCGACATGGTGGCGGCGGATCTCGGCGTAGCACCCGAAACGGTGGGTTACGACGACGATCTGGTGAGCCTGGGCATGCATTCGATGAAGCTCATGCACCTGGCCGCCAAATGGCGCAAACAGGGCTACGAGGTGCGTAGTTCGGCCCTCGCGCTGAATCCGACGATCGCCGGCTGGGCGGAGTTGCTGGGAGTGAGCCAGGCGGTCGAGGAGATCGCGCCCGCGCCCGCTCCGGCCGCCGAAACCGCCACCGAGACGGACGAATTCGCGTTGGCGACGATGCAGCATGCCTACTGGGTGGGCCGTCGGCAAGATCAGCGGCTCGGCGGGGTCGCGGCACACCTCTACGTCGAATTCGACGGCCGTGGCCTGCAGGCCGATCGGATGCGGCGCGCGGCCGAACGTCTGGTCGCGCACCACGCCATGCTGCGAGCCCAGTTCCTGGACAGCGGTACGCAGCGGATCCTGCCTGCGCCGTTGGTGCCGGTCTGTCACACCCTCGACCTGAGCGCGCACGCCGCGGCCGAGGTCGAGGCCGCGCTCGACGGCATCCGCCAGGACAAGAGCCACCAGCGCATGGACGTCGCGGCGGGCCAGGTGGTGGACATCGCGGTGACTGTGCTGCCCGACGGCGCGCATCGCCTGCACCTCGACGTAGACATGGTGGCCGCCGACGCCCAGAGCTACCGGCGCATCCTGGACGACCTCGCCACGCTCTACGAAGCCGACGACGACGCACTCGAGCCGCTCGGTTTCACCTTCCGCGATTACCTCGCCGCCAAAGCGCGCACCGCCCCGGACAATTCCGCCGACGCGCAGTGGTGGGCGCAGAAGGCGCCGACGCTGCCCGATATCCCGTCGCTGCCGGTGGTGCCGGAGAACGAACGGCCGGACCCGTCGCGCAGCATCCGCCTGCACCACTGGTTCGACGCCGGGGAGAAGGCGCGGCTGCAGCAGTACGCGCACGGCAACGGCGTGACGCCCGCCGTCGCGCTGGCCACCGTGTTCAGCGAGGCCATCGCGCGCTGGTCGGCGCAGCAGCGCTTCCTGCTGAACCTGCCGTTGTTCGCGCGCGAGCCGCTGCACGACGACATCGACCGCGTGGTAGGCGATTTCACCAACTCCGTGCTGGTCGACGTCGACGCGCGCACCACCGAATCGATGGTGGCGCGGGCGAAGCGATTGCAGCGCGAACTGCACACCTCGGCCGTGCACTCCGGCTACGAGGGCTTGGACGTACTGCGCGATCTGGGCAGGCTGCGCGGCGCGCCGGTCACCCCGTCGGTGGTGTTCACCTCGGGCCTGGATCTGGGAGAGTTGTTCTCCGAGCGCGTCACACGCGTGTTCGGCGAGCCGGTCTGGATCCTCTCGCAGGGACCGCAGGTCGACTTGGACGCGCAGGTCGTCGAGCTCGCCGGCGGCTTGCTCGTCAACTGGGACATCCGCCGCGACGCGTTGCCCGCGGGCGTCGCGGCGGCGATGTTCGCCGAATTCCGCGACACGCTCACCGCACTCGTGCGGCCGGACGCGGACTGGTCCGCCGAGCTGGCACTGCCGCTGCCGCAACCGCAACGCGCGGTGCGTGACTCGGCCAACGACACCGCCGCCGAGCTGAGCGCGCGCACCCTGCACGACGCGTTCTTCGCACTCGCGCAACAGCATCCGGACCGCGTCGCGCTGCGCTGGCGCGACGGCGGGTCGGCCGGCTACGGGGAACTGGCCACCCAGGCGCTCGCGGTCGCCCGTGCACTCGCCGATGCCGGGGTCACCTCCGGCGACACCGTGGCCGTGGTGGTGCCGAAGGGGCACCGGCAAATTCCCGCTGTGCTCGGTGTGCTCGCCGCGGGCGCGGCCTACCTGCCGATCGGCGTCGATCAGCCGAGTGCGCGCCGGGATCGGATCCTCGCGCGCGGTGGCGTGCGGGTCGCGATCGTCGACGATGCCCAGACCCTGCCCGATCCGGTGACCGGAATCGCGCTCACCGACGCGCTGGCCGGGCCCGGCCTGGACCGGCCGGTGGCCACGACGCCGGACGCGGTCGCCTACGTGCTGTTCACCTCCGGATCGACCGGTGAGCCCAAGGGGGTCGAGGTGAGTCACCGTGCGGCCGCCAACACCATCGACGCGATCGGCGCCCGTTTCGATCTCGGGCCGGACGATCGGCTGATCGGGTTGTCCGCCTTGAGCTTCGACCTCTCGGTGTACGACATCTTCGCGCCGTTGTCGCTGGGCGGGGCGCTCGCCTGTGTCGACGCGGAGACCGAGCGCGACGCCGCCGCGTGGGCCACCCTCATCGCGGAGGCCGGTGTGACCGTGCTCAATTGCGCGCCGGGCCTGATCGGCATGCTGCTCGATCTCGCCGCGCCCGAGCAGCTGCGGTCCCTGCGGCTGGTGCTGACCGGCGGTGACAAGGTGAACACCGAACTCGCACAGCGGATGCGCGCGCTGGTGCCGGGCTTGCGCTTCGTCGGCCTCGGCGGCACCACCGAGACCGCGATCCACTCCACCGTCTGTGAGGTCACCGACGATTTCCCGGCCGCGTGGGTCAACGTGCCCTACGGCACGCCGCTGGCCAACGTGCAGTTGCGGGTGGTGAACGAGCGTGGCGAGGATTGCCCGGACTGGGTGCTCGGTGAACTCTGGATCGGCGGCACGAGTGTCGCCGACGGCTACCGCGGCGACCCGCGACGCACGGCGGACCGCTTCGTCCAGGTCGACGGCGTGCGCTGGTACCGCACCGGCGATCTGGCCCGCTACCTGCCCGACGGCACCGTCGATTTCCTCGGCCGCGCCGACCATCAGGTCAAGATTCGCGGCTATCGGGTCGAACTCGGCGAGGTCGAGTCGGCGCTGCACGGGCTCGCCGCGGTCCGCGAGGCCGTCGCGCTGATCACGCCCTCCGGCCGGCTCGCCGCCGCGGTGACCGCCGCCGCGCCGGTCGAGCCCGCCGAACTCGCCGAGCAACTGCGAGAACTGCTGCCCGGCTACATGATTCCCGAGGTCGTCGAGGTGCTCGACGCGATCCCGCTGACCGCCAACGGCAAGCTCGACCGCGCGGCGGTGGGTGCCCGGTTCGCCGATGACGCCGACACCCGCAATGTCTATGTGCCACCGGCGAACGAGGTCGAAGCCGCGGTCGAATACATCACCGCCCAGGTGCTCGGCGTCGATCGGCTCGGCGTCGAAGCCGACTTCTTCGACGTCGGCGGCAACTCGATCCTGGCGACCACGCTCACCGGTCAGATCCGCGGGCTGCTCGCGGTGCAGGGGTTCGGCGTCACCGGCGTGCTCGAAGGTCGCACGGTGCGCCGGATCAGCGCGGGTCTGCTCGCCGCCGAGCCGGCACCGGACCGGCTGGTCCAGGTGGCGCGAATCCTGCTCGAGCTGGCCGAGATCGACCTGCCCACGCCGGCGGCCCTGGTGTAGCGCGGAATGTGTTGCCGCACCGGTTGTTTCGAGAACAGATTGGTTTGACGTAGATGCGATCGCTGGAAGACCTGCAGGAAGCGATGCGGGCGAGGCTCGCCGCCGAGGGCCTGGCGGGCACCCCCACCGTGCCGCAACGCCGGGACCCGTCCCGTGCGGCCATGTCCTTCGGCCAGCGCTATGTGTGGGCACACCAGCAGATCTCGCCGGACAGCACCGCGTACAACCTGTGTCTGGCGCTGACCTTCGAGGGCGAGGTCGTCGACGACGCACTGCGGCAAGCATTTCTGGCCCTGGTGCAGCGGCACGAGGTGCTGCGCACCACCTACCACAATGACGAGCACGGCAACCCGTACCAGCGCATTCATCCCGAACTCGCGCCCCGGGTCCGCGAATTCGACCTGACCGGTCTGGTGGCCGAGGAAGCGCAGCGCAGCCTCGACGCTCGGGTCGCGGCGGCCGCGCACGAGACCTTCGACCTGTCGAACGAGTCGTCCATGCGGCTCGATTTCGTACGGGTCGACGCGCGCAGGCTGGTCGTCATCGTCGTGATCCAGCACATCGCCTGGGACGGCATGACTCTGCCCGCGCTGTCGAAGGACGTCGAGCGGTTCTATCGCGAGGCGTTGACCGGTTCGATCACCGTCGAGCCGCTGCGCCGCCAGGTCGCCGACTTCGCGGAGTGGGAGCAGGACCGCTTCGAGACCGCCGATCACCGTGCGGACAGCGAGTTCTGGGCGAGCCGCTTCGACGGCGAGGTGCCCGAGCTGCCGCTACCGTACAACCGGCGGCCCGCGCTGGTCACCGAAACGGGTAGCCGTCTCGACCGCCTGCTCGGTGCGGCGGCGGACGCCAACCTGCGCAACCTCGGCGCCGCGCTGCGCACAACGCCGTTCTCGGTGTTCCTCGCCGCGTATTACGTTGCGCTGCGCCAGGTTACCGGTCAAGCCGACATCGTGATCGGGACCACGGTCGCCAACCGTGAAGAATCCGGCATGGAACTGCTGATCGGCAATTTCAGCAACATGCTCCCGCTGCGGTTGAACCCGCTGGGGGAGGGCGCGGGCTCGAGCGGCACCTTCGCCGAGCTGGTCGGCTATGTGCGTGCGGTGACCACGGAAGCGTTCCGGCACAAGAACTTCCCGCAGGAGGGCGTGGTGCGCGCGGTCAACCGCGCGACCGGCAACGTGGGCTCCGCGCTGTTCGACACCATGGTGCTGTTCCTGGATCAGCAGATCGACGGACCACAGCTGCCCGGCGCGGTCACCAGCTGGCAGCTGGCCGACCACGGCGCGTCGCTGCTGCCGATCGCCGTGGAAGCCTTCCTGCACGGCGACCGGGTCGATGTGCAGATCACCTATCGGACCGATCTTTTCGACGAGTCGACGATCGAGCGGCTGCACGACTACATCGACCAGACGCTGGCCGCCGCCGCGGCGGACCGCCGGGTGGACGAGTTGCTCGTACTCAGCGCGGCGGACCGCGCCGCGGTACAGAGCTGGTCGCGCGGTGGTGCGGTGCCGATCGCGGCGGACAGCATCGACGCGATGATTCGTGAATCCGCGCAGCGGTACCCCGATCGGGTCGCGGTGATCTTCGGCGAGCTGGAGCTGACCTACACCGAATTCGACGCGCGGGTGAACCGTTTCGCCCGGCGGCTGCTCGAACGTGGGGTGCGCGCGGGCGATCGGGTCGGTGTCTTCGCCGAGCGCAGCGAATGGCTCCCCGTGGTGTTCGCGGCGGTGCTGCGCACCGGCGCCGTCTACGTCCCGATCGATCCGAGCTACCCCGCCGATCGGATCGAGTTCATGCTCGGCGACGCGAAACCCACCCTGCTGGTTCGTTCGGCGCGTCCCGAGCGACTGCTCGATCCGGAATGCATTGCGGGAGTGCCGGTCCTGGACCTCGCCGACGAGGCCGAGCGCGCGGCCGCCGCGCAGCTCGACGACAGCGCGATCCGGCCCGACGAACTCGTGCGCCCGATCCATCCGTTCGACGCCGCCTACCTGCTGTACACCTCGGGCACCACCGGCAGGCCCAAAGGCGTGGTGAACCACCACCGCGGCGTCGTCAACCACGTCCAGTGGATGTGCGACTACCTGGGCTTCGGCGCCGAGCGCATCCTGCAGAAGGCGCCGATCGGCTTCGACGTCTCGGTCTTCGAACTGGTCAACGCGCTGTGCACCGGCTCGGCCACGGTGCTGCCGCCGCCGGATTGGTGGCAGGCCGATGTGGAGGCGCTGGCGGGCATCATCGATCGGCACCAGATCACCCAGATCTCGTTGGTGCCCAGCGTGACCCGGGCCTTCCTCGACGCCGAGCCCGATCCGGCCCGCCTGCAGTCCATGCGCTTCGTCTACCTCGGCGGCGAGGCGGTACCGCCACCGCTGGTGGCGGAGGCGAGCCGGGTGTTCGGCGGCACCGTCCTGGGCCTCTACGGGCCGACCGAGGCCGCCATGGACCTGATGCACGAGAACTTCGCGGGCGCACTGGCAAAGCCCGCGGAGTTCCGCTCGGCGCTGATCGGCCAGCCGGAATGGAATTCGACGGTCTACGTGCTCGACGATCGGCTGCGGCAGGTGCCGCCCGGGGTGACCGGTGAATTGTATTTGGGCGGAGTGCAACTCGCCCAGGGCTACCACCATCGATCCGATCTGAGCGCGGCGACCTTCGTCGCCTGCCCGTTCGCCGACGAACCCGGCGCGCGGATGTACCGCACCGGCGACGTGGTGCGCTGGCATCCCAGCGGCAGTATGGAGTACCTCGGCCGGATCGACGATCAGGTCAAGGTGCGCGGTCACCGCATCGAACTCGGCGAAGTCGGCTCGGTGCTGCGCCAGGTGCCGGGCATCGCCGCGGCCGCGGCGGTCGCGATCAACCGCGACAGCGACGCGGCACTGGTCGCCTACTACGTGCCCGAGGCCGGATCGGCGTTCGAGTCCGGCACCGAGGCCGAGAATGCCGGGGACATCAGGGTTTTCCTGGCCGATCGGCTGCCCGAATACATGATCCCCACGGCGCTGGTGAAATTGACGGCGCTGCCGCTCACCGCGAACGGAAAGCTGGACCGCAGGGCGCTTCCGGTGCCGGATCTCGGCGGCGACACCGGCCGCGGCCGGGCGCTGCGTGATCCGGCCGAGCAGACGGTCGCCGAGGTGATCCGGCAGGTGCTCGGGCTCACCGCGCAGGTCGAGTTGGCCGCCGACGACGATTTCCTGGCGCTCGGCGGCGATTCCATCAGTGCGATCCGGATGGCTTCGGCGCTCAAGAAGCGTGGTCTGCTGATCAGTACCAGTGCGCTGTTCGCGGCCCGCACCATCGCGCTCATCGCGGCCGCCACCGCGCCGATCGACCTGTCGAGTGCGCCCGCACTGGTCGAATCCGGCGACGGCACCGGCTGGATTCCGCTCAACCCGATCGCGACCCTGCTGACCGAACAGAGCACCGACTACGCCGCCTACAGCCAGGCGACGGCCGTGGTGACCCCGGCGGGCAGCACGCCCGAGCGGCTCGGCGCACTGCTCGACGGGCTGGTCGACCGGCATCCGCTGCTGCGCGCCCGCCTGGCGGCCGGACCGGACGGCCGGACCGCGTACTACGTGCCGCACGCGGATGAGCCGTTCGCCCGGCCCAGCCTGCACGATGTCGAAATCGACGGTGCGGCATGGCAATCGAGTGCGACCGAGGTCCTGAACGAGCAACTGCGCCGGATCGCCGAGGAGCTGGATCCCGCGGCGGGCCGGATGGTCGGCGCGGCCTGGGTGCACACCGACGATCGCACCGCCGGACGCTTGCTGCTGGTGCTGCACCACCTCGTGGTCGACGGCGTCTCGTGGCGCGTCATCCACGAGGACCTGCGCAGACTCTGGGCGGGTGAAGAACTTTCGGCCACCGACCTGGGTACGTCGGTGCAGGCCTGGAATACCGGGCTGGTCCAGCTGGCCCAGGCCGACTCGACGGTCGAGACCTTGCCGTGGTGGCAGGCGATCGCGGACAGCGCCGACCCGCTGCTCGGCGACCGCGCGTTCGATGCCGCCGCGGACACCGTGGCGACCGTGCGCGAGGTCACCGCGGAGCTGGACACCGCCGACACGCACTACCTGATGACCACCGCGGCGCAGGCCTTCGGCTGCGACTTCCTCGACATCCAGGTGGCCGCCCTGGCCGTGGCGACCCGGCGGTTCCGGCAGGCGCGCGAGCGGGACGCAGACGCGGTCAAGCTCACCATGGAGCGGCACGGTCGCGTCGAAACTCTGTTCGCCGGAGTCGATCTCGCGAATGCCGTCGGCTGGTTCACCACGGCGTATCCGGTCGCGCTCACCGTCGCGGCCGAGCCGGACATGGTCGGTGCGGTCAAGGCCGTCAAGGAGCAATTGCGCGCGGTACCCGATTCCGGCATCGGCTGGGGCCTGCTGCGGCGGCTCAACACCGACACCGCACCGCAACTGGCCGCCGCCGCGGTGCCGCAGCTCAGCTTCAACTACATGGGCCGGTTCGCCGTTCCCGACGCGGCGGGCGAGATCCAGGAATGGGACGCCGCACCGGAATTCGGCTACCTGGGCGGCCACGCCGACGCGACCATGCCCGCGCCCGCGCTGCTCGACATCAACACCGTCGCGTTGCTGGACAACGACGATCCGGTGCTGCGGGCGTCGTTCCGCTACCCGTCGGGCCCGTTGTCCGAGCCGGACGTACGGGAACTGGCCGATCTGTGGACCGGCGCGCTGCGCGAGCTGGCGAAGACCGTGCGCGAGGATCCCACACGACGCTTGACCCCGAGCGACGTCCTGGCCCGCGACGTGACGCAGCTCGATCTCGACCGCTGGCAGTCGCTCTACGGCCGCTACGCCGACGTGTATCCCCTTGCGCCCCTTCAGGCCGGGCTGTATTTCACGGCGATCAGCAGCGCGGGACGCGACGCCTACACGGTGCAGACCACCATCACCGTGCGCGGCGCGCTCGACGTGGCGCGGCTGACCCGTTCGCTGAACAACGTGCTGAATCGGTATCCGAATCTGCGCGTCGCCATTTCGGTCTCCCATGCCGGGCAGCCGTACGCCGTCGTCGCCGAGCGGATGGAATTCCTGGTCGAGGAGGTCGATTTCGCGTCGAAGCCGGATGCCCAGGAGCGGCTGCTGGAATTCCTCGACGCCGATCAGGCGGGGGTGTTCGATCTGTCGCGCGGTCCGTTGATGCGGGCGACGGTGGTGCATCTGCCGGCGGGGGAGCACATGCTGGTGCTCGCCTCGCATCACATCCTCACCGACGGCTGGTCGGGTCAGCTGCTGCCGCGCGAGATCTTCGCGGACTACGCCAGTGGCGGCACCGCCGAACCTTTGGGCAACCCGGCCACTTTCGCCGAGTTCCTGCGGCTCACCGAGGACCGCGAAGAGGCGACCGAGGCTGTGTGGAACGAGTACTTGGCCGATGTGCAGCCCTGCGTGGTCGCGCCGAACCGGGTGCCGGGCGGTTCGAAAGTGCCGGTGGCGCACCGCTTCCCGGTCGACGCCGGGGTCGCCGAGGCGTTGACCGAGCTGGCCGCGACGGTCGGCACCACCTTCAGCGCGATCTGCCAGCTGGCCTGGGCCAACGTGCTGCGCTACGTGACCGGCGGCGACGCAGCGGTTTTCGGCGAGGTGGTCTCGGGACGCCCGGCCGATCTGGACGAGGTCGACAACGCGATCGGCTGCTTCGTGAACACCGTTCCGGTCGCCATCGAGCTACCCGCCGGGCAGAGCTGGCGGGACCGGCTCACCGACGTGCAGCGCCGCCGGGCCGAGCTCATGGAATTCCAGCAGTATCGCCTCACCTCGGCGAATCGGGCCGCGGGCGCGCGCAGGCTGTTCGACAGCATGTTCGTGTTCCAGTCCTATCCGTCGGGTCGCGACGAACTGGTGCGGCTGCTCGGCGAAGAGCACCTGGAGCTGGTGTCGTTCGAAGGCCGCGGCGCCACCGACAACGCGCTGCTGATCATGATCTTCCCCGCGGACCTGCTGTTCCCCGGTGAACCCCTTCAGGTCGTCGTCTTCTACGCCGAGGACTCCTTCGACGACAACGACGTTCAGATCATCGAGTCCGCTTTCACCAACACCCTGCGCGCCATCGCCGAGGACGCCGATCGCCGCATCGGCGACACCGAGGTCCTCGACGACTCGGACCTGGGGATGTTGGTCATGCGACGGATGTGGCAGTGACGCACCGCATTGCGGTGCCAGGCAGGAGAACAGGCAATGGCTAGTACACCGGGCTGGATCCGAAAGTTTCACAAACCGCGGTCCGCGGCCAACCCACCACTGGTGATCTGTCCGCACGCGGGCGGTGGCGCCTCGACGTACCGACCCTTCTCCAAGGCCCTGAGCACGAATTTCGATGTGGTGCTGCTGCAATACCCCGGCCGCCAGGATCGGGCGCAGGAGCCGGTGCGCGAGACCATCCAGGAGACCGCCGCGGACGCGTTCGAGGAATTCGCGCGGTCGCCGTTCAACCGGGGCGTGCCGATCACCATCTTCGGCCACAGCATGGGCACCATGGTCGCCTTCGAATTCGCCCGGCTGGCCGACGCCGCGGGCGTACCCGTCCGGCTGCTCGGCGTCTCCGGCGCCTGCGCGCCGTGGCAGGTCGCCGATATGCCACCGCACCCGACCGAGGACGACGAACTGCTCGATCACGTGGGCGGGTTGCAAGGTACCGGCGCCGACCTGCTGGCCAACCGTGAGCTGATGCGCATGGCGTTGCCCGCGTTGAAGGGCGACTACCGCGCGTTCGACGCCTACACCTGCGGCAAGGACGTCACCGTCGGCACCGGCATCCACGTGATGGGTGGCAGCGAGGACGAGTTCGTCGGTATCGGCGATCTGTTCGCCTGGCAGCAGCACACCGAGCAGAAACTGGCGGTGACGATGTTCGACGGCGGGCACTTCTATCTCAACGATCATGTCGAGGGCATCGCGGAAATCCTGTCCGCCGAGCTGGTTTCGGCGGAGGCGACCCGATGAGCGCACAGCGGATCGATGACGACCCGATCGTCGTGGCGGGCTTGGCGGTAGAGGCGCCGGGCGGTATCGACACCCTCTCGGCGTACTGGTCCGCGCTGGCCGGATCACGCGATCTGATCGGCCCGTTTCCGCGGGACCGGTCCTGGCCGATCGAGCAGCTGATGGCCGCGGCAGGCACCGACGGCTGGAGCCAGGTGCGCGACGCGGGCGGGTTCCTCGACGGCGCGGCCGAATTCGATCCGACGTTCTTCGGCATCACGCCGCGCGAAGCCGTGGCGATGGATCCGCAGCAGCGGGTGGCGCTCCGGGTGGCCTGGCGGGCGCTGGAGAACGCGGGCATCAACCCGGCGAGCCTGGCCGGCGCGGAAATCGGTTGCTACATGGGGGCTTCCTACACCGAGTACGGCCCACGCGGCGACGAGGCCAACGAGCACACCGGATATCGGGCGACCGGCGCCGCGCTGGGCGCGGTGGCCGGACGGATCTCGCATGCCCTCGGACTGTCCGGTCCGTCGATGACGGTGGACACCGCGTGCGCGTCATCGCTGTCCGCCGTGCACCTCGCGGCCTCGGCGATCCGCAACGGGGAATGCGACTGGGCGCTGGCCGGCGGTGTCTGCGTGATGGGTTCGCTCGCCGGCTTCTTCGAATTCGCCAAGGCCAACGCGCTGTCCACGGACGGACAGTGCAAACCGTATTCGGCGGACGCCCTGGGCACGCTCTGGGGTGAGGGCGCGGGTGTCGTTGTGCTGGAACGTGAATCGCGCGCCAACGAGCTGGGACATCGGGTCTACGGGCGGATTCTCGCCACCCGGGTGAATCACAACGGCGCGGGCGCACCCATCGCGGTGCCGAGTGCGGACGCGCAGGCGCGGTTGATCGCGAAAACGGTGCGTGCCGCGGGTATCCCGGCGGAACTGGTGGGCATGATCGAGGGCCACGGCACGGGCACGGCGGTCGGCGATCCACTCGAATTGACCGCCCTGGCACAGGTTTACGGTGCGGCCCGCGATGGTGACAATCGTCCGCGACTCGGTTCGGTGAAATCGAACCTCGGTCACGCGCAGGCCGCCGCGGGCATGCTCGGCCTGATCAAGGTGCTGCTGAGCGGCCTGCACGGGCAGATCGCGCCGACCAGGCACACGGAAAACCCGACCACCCAGCTGGATTGGGCGCAGTCGGGGCTGCGCCTGGCCGATCGGTTGGTGGACTGGACGCCCCACGACGGCGTGCGCTACGGCGCCGTCTCGTCATTCGGCGTCGCGGGCACGAACGCGCACGCGGTCATCGCGATGCCCGTGCTGGAGGAGGAGATCCATGTCTAGCCATCGCCTGCCGGACGGCAGCATCCCGGTGCTGCTGTCCTCGGACGCGCCCGACTCGTTGCGCCGCGAAGCCGCCGCCATCCTGTCCTACCTGGAGGCACATCCCGCGGTCGGCCCGGACCAGGTGGCCGACATGCTGTTCCGGACCAGGGTGGCGCGGCGGTATCGCGCGCTGGCCATGGTCACCGAGCGCGCCGAACTGGTCGAAGCGTTGCGCGCGGTCGCGGCGGGCGAGTCGCACGCGGCCGTCATCGCGACCGGCAGCGCCGCCAAGACACGCAAGATCGGCTACATCTTCCCGGGTCAGGGCAGCCAGTACGCGGGCATGGGCCGGATGTTCTACGAGAACTCGCCCGCCTACCGCGCGGCGGTGGACGAGGCGGAGGCGGTCTTCCAGGATCTGTTCGAGCTGTCGCCGCGGTCCTACCTGCTCGCCGAATCGGAGCCGGGCCACAACCTGCTGCGTATCGTGCAGCCCGCGCTGTTCATGCAGATGGTCGGCCTCGCGGCGATGTGGCGCGCGGCCGGGGTGGTCCCGGGCGTCACCGTCGGGCACAGCCAGGGCGAACTCGCCGCCGGTGTGGTGTCCGGCGTGATCACGCTGGCCGACGCCGTGCGCGTGGTGACCCTGCGCGGTGGTCTGGTGGACACGATCGCCAAACAGGAAGACCGCGAAGACAAATACTCGATGGCCGTCGTCGGCGTGGATCGCGAGGAATGCGAGGCCATCCTGGCGCGGCACTCCGGCTGGGCCGAGCTGTCGGTGATCAATTCCCCGCACGTGCTCGCCATCGGCGGTGAGCGCCGGACGGTCGCGCAGGTGGTCGCCGATCTGACCGCGGAAGGCAAGTTCGCCAAGGAGATTCGCGTCGGCTACCCGGCGCACACCTCGGTGGTGACCGAGTTCCGGGACAGCTTCCTGGACAACTCGCTGGCCGCCAAACTGGATCGCCCGGCGTTCACCGCGACCGAGATCGAATGCATCGGTTCCACTTTGGGCACCGCGATCACACCCGATCTGCCGGTGGGCGACTACTGGTACTGGAACCTGCGCAACCGGGTCCGGTTCGATCTGGCGATCGCGCTGGCGGCCGAACGCGGCGTCGACACCTACCTCGAAATCGCCGACCACCCGGCGCTTTTCCTCGCGGTGCAGGAGAACCTGAGCGCCGTCGCGCAGCAGCGTGACTTCCAGACGATCGGCACCTCGCGCCGAACGGCCACCGATCTGCGCGAGTTCACCCGCAATCTCGGACTCGTCGCGGTGAGCGACCTCGGCTACGACTGGTCCGCGCTGCGCACGGATTCGGCGGGCGCGCCGCGGCTGCCGTTGCTCGACTTCCCGAACACGCAGATGAACCCGAAGCAGCTGTGGGCGGCCTACGACCATACGGCGGCGCGGACCGCAGTGCCGAACGCCGTTGCTAGCGCACCGAGTTCCGCCGTGGCCGAACAGCGCACCGTGCCCGCCCAGCGCATCGTCGAGCAGTGGGTGCGCTTGCGCAGCCGGACCCTGGTGCCGCCGCGCACCATGGCGGTGCTCGATCACGGGGGTCGCAGCGCCGAACTGGTCGCGGCCCTGGGGGACGCCGCCGCGCTGCACGGAGTGACGATCGTCGATCCGGCGGCGGCCACCCACAGTGCCGGTACGGCTTTCGATACGGCGGTCGTCGTGCTGCCGGAACTCGACGACCCGACGACCGACGCCGCGGTGGCCGAACTCGCGGAATTCCTGGGCGATCGCGCGTGGTTGCCCCAGCTCGACGGGGTGCGGGACGTATGGCTGGTGACCCTCGGCGGCGAGCAGGTGCTCGAGGCCGATGTGCCGAATCTGTTCCACGCCGCGGCCCAAGCCGGATTCCGGTGCCTGGCCGCCGATCACCTCGGCGTCTCCTTCCGGCACGTGGATCTCGCGGCCGGTCGGCCACTGCCGGACACGGCCAAGGCGCTCATGGTGGCGCTGCACACCGCACGGGAGCCGGAGCTGGCCCTGCGCGACGGCGGTGTCTACGCGAAAAGGCTCGTCGCCGAAGATGTTTCGACCGTGTCGCCACTCGGCGCGGACGACCTGCGTGAGGTCGTGATCGTCGGCGGCACCGGCAAACTGGGGCTGGACTTCTGCGAGCGCTTCGCCTGCGCCGGCGCCGGCCGGATCACCTTGCTGAGCAGGTCGGGCGGTGCCGCCGCGGCGCTCGCGCGGATCGAGCAGATCAGACAGCTCGGTGCCACCGAGGTGGTCGTGCGGCGCTGCGATGTCACCGACGAGACGGCGGTGCGGGCACTGGCCGACGAATATCGTTCGACACCAGTGGATTTGATCGTGCACGCGGCGGTCGACTACGTCGCGGCCGCCGAGCTCACGCCGGCGGCGGTGCGCGCGGCCGCGGCGCCGAAGGTCGTCGCGCTCGAGCATCTGGTCCAGCACCTTCCGCGCACGTCGAACGGCCGTGTCGTGCTGTGCTCGTCGCTGTCGGCCACCATCGGCGGCCGCGGCCACATGGCGTACGCCGCGGTGAACCGCATGCTCGACGCGGCGGCGGCGCGTTACCGTAGCCAGGGCATCGCGAGCACGTCGGTGCAGTGGGGCCTGTGGCGTGCGGTCGGCGCGGATCAGGCGGACGCGCTGGCGGCGATCAGCGGCACCGGCCTGCGGCCGATGGAACCCGCGAGCGCGATCGCCGCGGGCGTCACCACGCGCGCGGAGAACGTCATCATCGCGACCGCCGACTGGGACCGGCTCGCTACCTTGTTCTCCGCCTTCGGCTTCGACCCGTTGTTCGGCACGCTGGATCTGGGCGATCTACCGGCGGAACCGGCCGAAGTACCAGCCGATCCGGTCCCCGCGCCCGTGGCCCCCGCGCCCGAACCTGCGGCCGTGCAGGTGGTCGCCCCGAACACCGCCGAGCAGGTGCGGTTCGCGCTGCGCGCGGTGATGGGCATGGACACCACCGAGACCATCGACGGGTCCGTGCCGCTCGTCGCCCTCGGGCTGGATTCGTTGCAGGCGTTGGACTTACGCAAGCGCATCGAGGTCGAACTACAGCGTGAGCTGCCGGTCACCGCGATACTGGGCGGCGCGTCCCTCGACGAGGTGGTGACATTGCTCGGCTGATCGCCCGGCTCGGGCAGGTAGACAACGGGCGGACTCGGCGGTGGCCGGGTCCGCCCTGATCGGGATTCACAGGCACCAACGACGATTCGTACGTAGCAAGGACGGAGAGCAGCACGGTGGATTCGAGCAGGGAAACGGCGGCGGGGACGGCTTCGGCCGAGACCGCGATCGTCGTCGAGGGCGTGGAGAAGTCGTTCGGCGAGGTGAAAGCGTTGCGCGGCATCAGCTTCGAGGTGCCGAAGGGCAGTGTGCTCGGTGTGCTCGGCCCGAACGGGGCGGGCAAGACCACTACGGTGTCGGTGCTCTCGACGCTCACCAAGCCGGATGCGGGGCGGGCGCTGGTGGCCGGGTACGACGTCGTGCGGGAAGCTGCCGCGGTCCGGGCGTCCATCATGCTCACCGGCCAGTACGCGGCGTTGGACGAAATGCTGACCGGCCGGGAGAACCTGGTGCTGTTCGGCCGCCTGATGGGCTTGCGGCGCAAGGAGGCCAGGACGCGCGCCGACGAACTGCTCGGCCAGTTCGAGCTGGAGCAGGCCGCCGATCGCCGGGTCGGCCAGTACTCCGGCGGCATGCGCCGGCGCATTGATATCGCCTGCGGGCTGGTGCGCCCGCCCCAGGTGGTCTTCCTCGACGAGCCGACCACCGGTCTCGACCCGGTGAGCAGGCAGAGCCTCTGGGGCCTGGTGCGCGCGCTGAAGCAGCAGGGCGTCACGATCCTGCTCACCACGCAGTACCTCGAAGAGGCGGATGTGCTGAGCGACAACATCATCGTCGTCGACAAGGGCACCGTGATCGCCGAGGGCACCGCCGACCAGCTCAAGGCGCGCACCGGCGCGAGCTACTGCGAGGTGGTTCCGGCCGATCCGGGCGAGCTGCCCGCGGTGGTCACCGCGCTCGCCGGGCTCGGCGAGATCACCGTCGCCGAATCCGCCGACCGGGTCTCGCTGCCCGCGCCCGACGGCGCGACCACGCTGGGGGAGGCGCTGCGCCGGATCACCGAGGCCGAGATCGAACTCATCGATATCGCGCTGCGCCGGCCCTCGCTCGACGAGGTGTTCATCGAGCTGACCAAACCCGCCGCGGAGGCCACCGCATGACCGCGGGCACCGTCCTGCGGGTGCCGAACGGCATGCAATGGACCGCGTTGAGCGGCCGCGGTATTCGCGCCGCCGTGCGGGAGGGGGATCTGATCCTCGCGTTCGCCGCACCGCTGACCTTCTTCGTTTGTGTCTATGTGCCGCTGCGTCGTTCGATGGAGGCGACGGGCATCGACTACGCGCAGTACCTGCTCCCGTTGATCGCGGTCCAGGCCATGTTCTTCACCGCGATGTTCGCGGGTGACCGGGCGGCGCGAGAAGTGGCCGGCGGCATGGGCACTCGGCTGCGGTCCATGCCGGTGCCGCCGTGGGTACCGCCCGCCGCCCGGATCTCGGCGAACTCGGTGCGCGCCCTCGCCGCGCTGGCCGGTGCGCTGACCATCGGCTCGCTCTTCGGTTTTCGTTTTCACGGGGCGGGCGCGACGGTGGCGTTCCTGCTACTCATCCTGGCGTTCGGCGCGGCCGTGGTGGTCGCCGCCGACGCGCTCGGCACCGCGACGGCCAATCCGGAGCTCGGCGCGACGGTGTTGTTCGCGCCGCAACTGCTGCTGTTGATGATGTCGACGGGTTTCGTGCCCGCGCAAGGGTTTCCGGGATGGATCCAGCCGTTCGTGCGCAACCAACCGGTATCGCAGGTGGCAGGCGCGTTGCGGGAGTTGTCCGACGGCCGCTTCACCTCGACCAGCACGGTGGCCGCGCTCTGGGTGGCCGGACTGCTGACCGCGGCGATGGTCGTGGCGGTGTGGGTGGAAGGACGGCGGCGATGAGCACCCTGGTCGATCAGAGCCTGGTGGAAACCGGCAGGCTGCTGCGCCGCTGGAGCAGGCAGCAGGAGGTGGTGACCACCACGCTGGTACTGCCGATCCTGCTGCTGCTCATGTTCGATCTGGTGCTGAGCAAGTCGCTCGACCTCGGCGACGGCCCCGACGCGATCTACGGTTTCGTGCCGATGATCGCCGTGTCCGGCGCGATGTACGGGGCGATGGGCACCGGCCTGTCGCTGTACGGCGAACGGGAAAGCGGTCTGCTGCGCCGCTTCTGGGTGCTGCCGATCAACCGCTCGGCCGGACTGATCGGCAGGCTGCTCGCCGAATGCCTGCGCGCGGCGGCCGCGACGGTGATCGTGCTCATCGTCGGTGTCATCCTCGGGTTGCGTTTCGAGCAGGGTCTGCTGGGCGTGCTCGGGGTGCTGATCGTGCCGGTGATCGTCATCGCGGGATTCACGCCGATGGTGATCGTGGTGGGGGTCAGCCGGATCGGCGACAAGGTGGTGCAGATCTTCGCCGCGGTCGTGCTGCTCGCGATGTTCTTCAACTCCGGCTTCGTCCCGATCGAGAACTATCCGGGCTGGTTGCAGCCGATCGTGCGGGGCCAGCCGATGAGCTGTGCGGTGGAGGCGATGCGCGGATTCACCGTGGGCGGTCCGGTCGCGGTGCCGCTCGTGCAGACCATCGCCTGGTCGGTCGGTCTGGTGCTGGTCTTCGGCGCCCTCGCCGTGCGCGGGTACCGCAAGGCCGCGGAAAGTTGAGCGGTCGCGCTCGTCCGGCGGCTGCGAGCCCGGCTCGACAGGCCGGCCGGACGAGCGCGCCGGCCGGTTACAGTCGTCGACGATGAATTCCGTACCTGCCCTGCTGATCCTGTCGGTCGGCGTGTTCGCCGCGATCGTCACGGCCGGGCGCTGGCTGCTGGTGCGGGACTCGAGCATGGATCGGCTGCTCAATCGCCTGTGGAGCTGGGAGATCGGCGGCTTCCTACTGCACGGCATCGCCAACGCGGCCGGTGCGCCGGAGCTGGGTCGGCGATTGTTCATGGGCTGCGGCCTGATGGCAGGCGCCGCCGCTTACGGGTTCGCGCGGCTGCTGTTCGACGGCCAGGCTCGATACGAGGCGCGCGACCGGCAGCGGTGGTACGACACCGCGGCCGCGGTCGCGGCGGCCACCCTCGTGCTGGCCGAATCCTTCCTGGACGATCTGTTGCCCTTCCGCTGGGCCACCGGCGTGTGGGCGGTGGTCTCGCTGGCCGGCGGGATCGCCGGATACATGATGGTGCACGCCTGTATCCGGGAGCTGCGCTCCGGCGGCCTGACGATCAGGGAAAAGCTGCTGTTCGGTGCGCTGCTCGTGCTTGCCGTCTATTGGACCTGCGGTTCCGCCATCGGCAGTATCCGGACGCTGCTCGGCGCACCGCCCTCCGAACCGGGGAAGGTGTGGACGATAGTCACATTCGCCACCTTCTCCGTCGCCACCGCATTGCTCTCGGTCCGCCTGATCGACGTCTTGTCCGCGCGCCTGGGCTGGGACCGGGCGAGCAGGCATTGCCGCCGCCTCGATCCGATGTGGCGTGACCTCACCAGTGCGGTGCCGGAAGTGGTGCTGGCGCAGGATGATTCGGCGGATCCGGATTCCGCGCACCGCCGGTATCGGATGACGGTCGAGATCTGGGACGCGCTCCTGCAACTGCGGCCGTATATGCAGGACCCGGCGGCGATACCCGGTCCGTCCGACGAGCGCGGTTACGCGCTCGTCCTCGCGCAGGCCGGCCGCGCCAAGGTGCAGGGTGCGCCACCGGCCGCGCAGCCCGGCGCGGCGCTGCCGCGGCCCGCCGATCGCGCCTCGGAGCTGCGGATGCTGCTCGGTCTGGCCCGGGTCTGGCCGTCGGACACGCAATACCGGCGGTGCCGATGAATTCCGCGCCGCCCGTGTTCACCACCGTCGTGGTCGTCTTCGTGCTGGCGATCATCTGCGGCCGGTGGTGGCTGGTCAACGAAACCTTCACCGATCGGCTCATCAATCGTGCTTTGAGCTGGGATATCGTCGCGGTCTTCGGATACTGGCTGCTCGCTGTCCTCGGCTACCCCGATCTCGGGCAGCGGGTGTTCATGGCCATCGGCTTCCTGGCGCTGTCCAACACCCTCGGGTTCATCGTCCTGCTCGACGGCGCACGACTGGAGACGACGTGGCGGCGCCAGCGCGGCTACGACGCGGTGGCGGTCTCGGTCGGCCTCGTCGTCCTGGTCGTCGCCGTGGGCGGGGAAATGGACCTGTTTCTTCCAGCGGCGCAGGGCGTGTACTGGGACGGATCGCTCTGGATGGCCGTCGATCTGGCCATCGCGGCGATCGCGGTGGTGCTCGGCCGCGCGTGTATCCGGGAACTGCGCGTCGCGGCGAGTACCACCCGGGAAAAGCTGACGTACTGGCCGCTGCTCGCCGTCGGTTGCTACGCCGGTTCCGCCTCGGTGTACCGCACGCTGCACACGCTCTCCGGTGCGTCACCACAGGACATGGGCACCGCCTGGGTGGTGGGTTCGTTCGCCGCGCTGGCCATGGTGGCCGTGCTGATCTCGATGCCGCTGGCCGATGCCCTGCTCGCCCGCGCGGGCTTGGACCAAGCGGGCCGGTGCTGCCGACGGTTGCATCCGCTGTGGCGTGACCTCACCACGGCGGTGCCCGAAGTGGTACTGCCCCTGGACCAGACCGAGCAGCCCGGCTCGTCCGCGCGGCTCTATCGCATGACCGTCGAGATCCGCGACGCGCTACTGCATCTGAAGCAGTTCGCGCCGGACCCCGCGGTCGCCGAGTTCGCTGACCTCGGTGCCTACGCCCGGGATATCGCCGCGGCCGCGCGGCTGAAACTGCACGGCAACCCGCCCGCACCGCAGCCTCGGTTCGTGCAGTTCCCGGTTGGTGACCGCTCCACCGAACTACGGACGCTGCTCGCGCTGTCCCGCGAGTGGACCACCGCCCGCACGGCACTGGCGGGCGGCGCCGCGTCCTAGCGGGTCGCCTACTTCGCCGCGGCGGCGAACGCGGGCTCCAGCTTGGTCAGCATGTAGGGCACCGACAGCGCGGTGGGCTGGTTGATCGCGCTGATCTCCTGCGTGGTCAGGAACACGACCGAGCCCTTCCGCACCGCGGGCAGATCGTTGTATCCCGGCAGCTGCCGGTACTTTTCGTCCAGGCCGGGGGTGTAGCCGGCGAGCAGCAGATCGGCGGTCAGCTGGTCGACCCGTTCCGGGGACAGCGACAGCCGCCCCTGGTTCGACGGCTGCTCGGTGAGATTCGCCGGAATGGTCATACCGAGCTGCGTGAACAGCTTGCTGGAGCCGTCGTTCGGGTCGGTGAGCACCATGAGCTGGGTCGGGCTGCCCAGCCAGGTGCTGGCGAAGGTCTTGCCCTTCAGTCCCGGATTGGCCTGGCCGATGGCCTCGATCTGCTTGTTCACATCGGCGATTACCTTCGCGGCGGCGTCCTGCCGGTGCAGCACCTTGCCCAAGGTGGTCACCAGATCGGGCCACGGCGTCACCGCGTCCTTGCCCAGCGCAGGCAAGGTGGGGGCGACCTTGGACAGCTCGTCGTAGGTCTTCTGGTCGGCGATGAAGGGATCGACCAGGATGAGGTCGGGCTCCAGCGCCGCCACCTGTTCGGCGACATTGCCCGTGGTGCTCAGGGCTTTCGCCGATTCCAGGGTCTTCGGCTCCCACGGGGGCGTGCTCTTGGACACCGCGGCGACGTTGTCGATATAGCCGACCGGCGTCACGTCCAGCGCCAGGGTGGTGTCGAGCCACTGATTACCCAGGGCGACAACCTTCTTGGGGGTGCCCGTCACGGTGGTCGAGCCGCGCGCGTGGGTGATGGTGACCGGCTCGCCGCCGGACCCGCCGTCGTCGCCGGAGGTGCCGCAGGCCGTCAGGCCCAGCGTCAACGCGACCGTCGCGACCGCGATTGTCGTCCAGCGTGCTGTCCGAACCGGTTTCATCAGTGGCCCCCTTCAAGGACATTCCCGCCGGTCCAGAGACCGGCCAGCAAATTCAGCCAAGGCTAACCTATCCAGCCGTGGATCACACCGGTCGATCTTGATAGTTAGATCAGCTAACTATATAGTTTGCGGAGATAATGACTCGCGAGGGGACGCCGTGCCGATGCCATCCACCGATCTCGATCTGGGCGAGGTCAACACCATTCGCCGCAGGCTGCGCTATGACCGCGACCATCCGCACTACAAGTGGATCGTGCTGACCAACACCACGCTCGGGGTGTTGCTCACCGCGATCAACTCGTCCATCGTGTTGATCTCGCTGCCCGCGATCTTCCGCGGCGTCGGCCTGAACCCGCTGGAAGCCGGCAATGTCGGCTACCTGCTGTGGATGCTGATGGGCTATCTGCTCGCGACGGCCGTGCTGGTGGTGATGTTCGGCAGGCTCGGCGACATCTTCGGCCGAGTCCGGGTGTACAACCTGGGTTTCGCCGTCTTCGCGATCTGCGCGCTGGCCCTGTCCTTCGATCCGTTCCACGGCGGTGCCGGCGCGATGTGGATCATCATCTGGCGCGTGGTGCAGGGCGTCGGCGGCGCGATGCTGACCGCCAACTCCGCCGCCATCCTCACCGACGCCTTCCCGGCGAAACAGCGCGGCACCGCGCTGGGCATCAACATGGTCGCGGCCGTGGCGGGCTCGTTCCTCGGGCTGCTCATCGGTGGCGTGCTGTCGGAATGGGATTGGCGCGCGGTGTTCTGGGTCAGCGTGCCGATCGCCGTGCTCGGCGCGTTCTGGTCCTATCGCTCGCTGCACGAGGTCGGCATCCGCTCGGCGGGCAAGGTCGACTGGGCGGGCACGATCACCTTCGGACTCGGTCTCACCGCGCTGCTCACCGGCATCACGTACGGCATCCAGCCCTATGGCGGACACGCGACCGGGTGGTCCAGCCCGTGGGTGCTGGGCTCGGTGCTCGGCGGCCTCGCGCTGCTCGGCGTGTTCTGTGTGGTGGAGAGCAAGGTCGCCGATCCGATGTTCCACCTCGGCCTGTTCCGTAACCGGGCCTTCGGGCTGGGCAATTTCAGCAATCTGATGGTGTCCATCGGCCGCGGCGGCATGCAGTTCATGCTGATCATCTGGCTGCAGGGCATCTGGTTGCCGTTGCACGGCTACAGCTTCGAGTCGACACCGCTGTGGGCCGGCATCTACCTGTTGCCGCTGACCGTGGGATTCCTTGCGGCCGGGCCCATTTCGGGATGGCTCTCGGACCGCTACGGCTCCCGTCTGTTCACCACCGGCGGCGCGCTGATCTCGGCCGCGACGTTCCTGCTGCTGCTGATCATCCCCGTCGATTTCGACTACTGGCTCTTCGCCCTGATCGTGCTGCTGAACGGCATCGGCAGCGGATTGTTCTTCTCGCCGAACACCGCCGCCATCATGTCCAGCGTGCCCGCCGCGCAGCGCGGCGCCGCCTCCGGTATGCGCGGCACCCTGTTCAACGGCGGCAACGCGCTGTCGATGGGAATCTTCTTCTCGCTCATGGTCGTCGGTCTTGCCGCCAGCCTGCCCTCGGCACTGGACACCGGCCTGCGCGCGCAGGGCGTGTCCGCGAGTGCCGCGGCCGAAGTGGCCGGCATGCCGCCGGTCGCCAGCATGTTCGCCGCGTTCCTCGGCTTCAACCCGATCCAGGAATTGCTCGGCCCCACCGGCGAATTGGCCAAGCCCGGCGTCAACGCCGACACCCTGACCGGTCAGGAATTCTTCCCGAATCTGCTGACCGGCCCGTTCCACACCGGCCTCGTCGTCGTGTTCGTGGCAGCCGCCGTCATGATGCTCCTGGCCGCCGCGGCCTCGTACTTCGCGGGCAACAAGTACGTGCACGACGAGCAGGCCGAACTCGCCGAAGCCGACGAACTGGCCGAACAGGTTCCGGTCGCCGCACGGTGAGCACGGCCGCCGCCGCAGCGCCGACGGGGATGTGCCACAGCATATTCCGGTGGTTCGTGCCGTCGGCGGAATCTAGGCTGGACACCGATGCACGCCGCCCCACCCGCATTCATCGCGATCGTCGTCGTGCTGGGTGCGCTGGTGGTCGGGGGCCGATGGGTGCTCGTGCACGACACGATCGCCGATCGGTTGATAAACCATGCGCTGAGTTGGGATCTCGGTTCGCTGCTCGGGTATGTGTCGGCCGCCGGGCTCGGCTATCCGGAGTTCGGCCAGCGGGTGTTCTTCGCCGTGGGCATGCTGGGCCTGTCCTACTGCTTCGGGTTCACGATGCTGCTCAACGGTGCCGACCCGCGCACGGTGCGGAGCCGTCAGCGTAACTACAACGTCTGCGCGGCGATCACCGGAATCGTCTGGCTGGTCTGTGCGGCGGTCGAGGCGGCGGGGGTGCCGCTGCATCGGGCGCTCGACTGGGAAGGCGCGCTGTGGGGCGTGGTCGGCGTGGCCGTGGCGGGGATCGGCCTGCTGCTCGTGCGGGCCTGCCTGCGGGAGCTCCGCAGCGATGGTCCGGCCCGGCACGAGAAGCTCACCTACCTGGCGTTGCTGACCTTCGGCGCGTATTGCGTCGGCACCTCGCTCGATTCGGCGCTGCGAGCCGCGGCGGGCACGTCGTCGGGGGCGCCGCGACCGCTGCTGGTGATCGGCACTTTCCTCGCCGCGCTCGCGCTGATCTCGCTGGTCGCGATCCCGTTGATCCATGCACTGCTGCGCCGGGCCGAGTGGGACCGGACCGGCCGCCACTGCCGCCGGTTACGACCCCTGTGGCGGGACCTGACGGCGGCGGTGCCCGAGGTGGTGCTGCACGCGGCGGGTTTCGATCAGCAGGACTCCGCGTCCCGGCTGTACCGGATGACCGTCGAGATCGGCGATGCCCTCATGCATTTGAAATACTTTGCCCCCGTAGCCGATTCCGGTCATTCGGACCCCATGCACGGCTGCGCGATGCGCATCGCCGCGGCCGTCGACCTGAAACGCCGAGGCGCGCCGGGCACGAATCACGTTCCCGGCCCGCCCATTCTGCCGCCCGCCGACGATCGCGCCACCAATCTCGCGAACCTGCTCGCGCTGTCCCGCGCATGGCCGCGGGCGCGCGGCGCAAACACACCCGAACGGCGGGCGTCGCGCAAGCCCGGGAAATGGCTGTCGTACTTCGAGCCGGCGCGACTCAGAAAGTGACGCGCTGGTCCGGCGGCAGGAACAGTTTGTCCGTCTCTTTCACGTCGAAAGCGGTGTAGAACTCCGCCAGGTTGCGCACGACCTGGTTGCAGCGGAATTCGGCAGGGGAGTGGGTGTCGGTGGCCAGGTACCGGACCGTGAGTTCTTTGGTCTGCTTTTCCCGCCAACTGCGCGCCCAGGACAGGAACATGGTCCGATAGTCGGGATTCTCGACCCCGCGCCGTTTTTCCGACATGCGGAAGGCGGCCAGCGTGATCTGCAGTCCGCGCAGGTCGGCGAGGTTCTCACCGACGGTGAGCTCCCCGTTGATGTGCTGGCTCGGGTCCAGGCCCTCGGGCACCAGGGCGTTGTACTGATCGATGAGCTGTTTGCTCTTCGCGTCGAACTTCGCCCGATCCTCCGGCGTCCACCAGTCGCGCCGGTTGCCGTCGCCGTCGTATTTCGAGCCCTGATCGTCGAATCCGTGACCGATCTCGTGGCCGATCGTCGCACCCACCGCACCGAAGTTGACCGCCGACTGCGCATCCTTGTCGAAGAACGGCGGCTGCAGATAAGCGGCGGGGAACACGATCTGGTTCGAGGTCGCCTGGTAGTAGGCGTTCACCGTCTGCGGCGACATGCCCCACTCGGTCTTGTCGACCGGCCCGCCGAGCCGGGCGAACGCGCGCTTGCTCTCGAAAGTGTTGATGGCGAGCAGTGATTCGATCAGCTTGCCCTTGGTGATCTTCAGCTGCGAGTAGTCGACCCACTTGTCCGGGTAACCGATCTTGGGATCGATCTTGTCCAGCTTCGCCAGCGACGCCTTCCTGGTCTCCGGCGACATCCACGAGGAGTTGGTGAAATTGTCCCGGTACGCGGCGATCACGTCGTCGAGCATTTCCTTCGCGCGCTGCTTCGCCTCGGGCGGAAAGTGCTTGTCCACATACACTTTGCCGAGCTGCTCGCCGAGATGTTCGTTGACGATCCCCACGCCGTACTTCCAGCGCTCGGGCCGCTCGTCCTGACCGTTGAGCACCTTGCCCTTGAACTCGAAGTTCGCGTCGTTCACGGCTTTCGGCAGATACGGCGCGTAATTGCGCAGCACGCTCAGCTTCAAGAAGTCACGCCACGTGGGGATGTCGACCTCGGTCCACAGCTGTCCCGCGGCCGTGATGAACGACGGCTGGGCCACGATCATCGTCGCGAACAGCTCACGCGGCCGGTCGGTGTTCCCGGCCATCCACGGATCCCAGTCGAAACCCGGTGCGAGAGCGGTCATCTCGGCCCAGCTGAACACGTTGTAGGTGGCATCGGCATCTCGGTTGCGCACGTTGTCCCAGTGCGCGGGCGCGATGCGCTTCTCCAGATCGAACACCCGCTGCGCCATCCCCGCCGGATCGGGGAAACCCGCTCCCGCACAGATACGTTCGAGGAACACCCGGTACTGCGCGAGCACCTCGGCATGCTCGGGCTTGCGGAAATACTGCTCACCGAGGCCGAGCCCGGACTGCCCGACCGAGGGCACGTAGGCGTTCGAGTTCTTCCGGTCGATGCTGATCCCGATGCCGATCAACCCGCTGATCGGCAGCTCCGCCATCACCTTGGCCAGGTCGGCCTTCGTCGCCGCCTTGTCGACCTTGTCGAACAGCTCGGCCAGCGGGCTCATGCCGAGCCGTTCGATCTCGTCCCAGTCCACCCGCGCGTCGTACAGGTCGCGGATCTGCTGCTCCTCCGAACCCTGCTTCGGATCGGAGATGCCGTCGATGATCTCGCGCAACTGCTGTTCGGTGCGCTCGGCGGCCTCGCTCGTCGAACCGAAAGCGGGCTTGTCCGGCGGCAACTGGTACTCGCGCAGCCACTTCCCGTTGACGTGCCGGTACAGGTCGTCCTGCGGCCGGATCGCCTCGTCCGCGCCGCCCAGATCGACACCGGTGAGCGTCTTGCTCGTCTGCGAGGTGTCGCTCGAGCAGGAAGCCAACGCGGCCGCGGCCGGCACCAGGCCGAGCGCGATCAGGAACGCACGGCGGTCCAGCTGTCCGAGACGTGTCACGAGGATTCCTCTCCCGATGCGGCCCGCCGCATCCTCGTCAGGCCCAACTTGTTCGCCCGAGGCTACCTGCCTCGGGCGCTACCCGGCTTTCCATCTCAGAGGCTGACGCGTTGGTCCGGTGCCAGGAACAGCTTGTCGGCCTCGGTGACGCCGAAGGTGGTGTAGAACTCCGCGATATTGCGGACCACCTGATTGGCGCGGAACTCGTTGGGCGCGTGCACGTCCTTGATGAGCAGGATCTCCTGGTACTGCTTGGTGGCGCGCTGTCGCCAGATCCGGGCCCAGGCCAGGAACACCGTTTTGACGTCGGGTTCCGTGCCGTCGCGCCGGGCCGCGGCGCGATACGCGGCCAGGGCGATCTGCAATCCGCGCAGGTCGGCCAGGTTCTCGCCGACCGTCAGCGCACCGTTGACGTGCTTGCCCGGGTCGAGGCCCTGCGGCACCAGGGCGTCGTACTGACCGATCAGCTGCCGGGTCTTCGCCTCGAACTTCGCCGTGTCCTCGGCGGTCCACCAGTCGCGCCGGTTGCCGTCGCCGTCGTACTTGGCGCCCTGATCATCGAAACCGTGCCCGATCTCGTGGCCGATCACCGCGCCGATACCGCCGAAGTTGACCGCGGCCACCGCGTCGGCGTCGAAGAACGGCGATTGCAGGATCGCGGCGGGGAAGGTGATCTGGTTGGCGTTCGGGTCGTACATGGCGTTCACCGTCTGCGGCGGGAAGCCCCATTCTGTCTTGTCCACCGGGGTGCCGAGTTTGGCGAACGCGCGCTTGACCTCGAAAGTGTGTGCGGCCCTGATAGATTCGATCAACTTGCCCTTGGTGATCCGCAGTCCGGTGTAGTCGATCCAGCGATCCGGATAGCCGATCTTGGCGACTATCTTGTCCAGCTTGGCGATCGCGGCCTGCTTCGTCTGCGGCGACATCCACGAGGAGTCGGTGAAATTCTGCCGATACGCGTCCATCAGATCGGCGACCAACGCCTTGGCGCGGTCTTTCGCCGCCGCCGGAAAGTGCTCGGCCACATACAGTTTGCCGAACGGTTCGCCGAGATACCGGTTGACTGTGGCGAGTCCCTCGCGCCACGGCTCCGGGCGCTGGTCCAGGCCCTGCAATGCCTTGCCGGTGAATTCGAAGGCAGGGTCCGCGACCGCCTCGGGCAGGTACTGCGCGAATTCCTTGACCACACTCACGCGCAGGTATTCCCGCCACTGCGCGATATCGACCTCGGCCCACAACTGGCCCGCCGCGGTAAGGAACGACGGCTGCCGGACCACCACCTTGTCGAAGAGCTGCTTCGGCCGGTCGGTGTTGCCCGCCAGCCATGGATCCCAATCGAATTGCGGTGCGAGACCGGTCATCTCGGTCCAGCCGAGCAGGTTGTAGGTGGTGTCGGGATCGCGGTCACGCACGCTGTCCCAATAGCCCGCGGCGATTTTGGTCTCCAGATCGAACACCCTTTGCGCGGTACCCGCGGGATCGGCCAGGCCCGCGCCTGCCGCGATGCGCTCCAGATAGGTCCGGTACGCCGCCATCTGCTCGGCGTACTCGGGCTTGCGGTAGTACTGCTCGTCCAGATTGCCGTCGATGCCGGACTGACTCAGCTGCGCGATGTAGGCGCCCGAGTTCTTCTGATCGACCACGACCTGCAGGCCGATCAGTCCGTCGATCGGCAGCGCGCCCATCACCCGGGCCAGGTCCGGCTTGGTCGCCGCTCCCTCGATCGCGGCGAGCAGGTCCGCGATCGGCGTCGTGCCGAGCCGCTCGATCTCGGCGCGCTCGAGCCTGGCGTCGTAGAGATCGCGGACCTGCTGTTCGGTGGAGCCGGCGCGCGGCTCGGAGATGCCCTCGACGATGCCGCGCAACTGCTGCTCGGTGCGATCGTTCGCCTCGTCGAACGCGCCGAACGAGGACTTGTCCGGCGGCAATTGATACTGCTGCAACCAGAGGCCGTTCACCGTGCGGTAGAGATCGTCCTGCGCGCGGATCGCCGGATCCGCGCCGGCCAGGTCCACGCCGGTGAGTTCGACCTTCGACCCCGCCGACCGCTGGGTGCACGCGGTCAGCGCCGCGACGGCGGGTATCGCACCCAGGGCGGCGAGGAAAACACGGCGATCGATGCGACGCGGGCGAGCAGGCGAGTTCAAGGGCATCCTCTTTCGGTACGGTCGAGCCGAATGGTGCGTCTCCTTATTGATCTTGCTCGGTTCGAGGGTAGCCGCGGATCGTGACTCGCCCCGGTGCCCGGGCGGGCCGCGCGGCGTGATCTGTGACCCCGATTTGGGCCGGACCTGCGCGGCCGCCTACACTAGACCGGTTGCCTGCGGGAGCTATGCCCGCAATCCGGCAGTGAACCCCCAGTGGTCGGGTCGCAAGATCCATCGAAACCGCTGGCAGGCGCGCGTCCGGAGGGCAACGGACCATGCCCGTCGGGTCGGCAATCCGGCGTGCGTATACATCCAGGTCAAGGAGGCTGAAGTGATTCAGCAGGAGTCGCGACTGCGCGTCGCCGACAACACGGGCGCGAAGGAAATCCTTTGCATCCGCGTTCTCGGTGGTTCGTCGCGTCGCTATGCCGGTATCGGCGACATCATCGTCGCCACCGTGAAGGACGCCATCCCCGGCGGCAACGTCAAGCGGGGTGACGTGGTCAAGGCCGTCGTCGTGCGCACCGTCAAGGAGCGTCGTCGTCCGGATGGCTCGTACATCAAGTTCGACGAGAACGCGGCCGTGCTGATCAAGGCGGACAACGACCCGCGTGGTACCCGCATCTTCGGCCCGGTCGGCCGCGAGCTGCGCGACAAGAAGTTCATGAAGATCGTCTCGCTGGCGCCGGAGGTGCTCTGACCATGAAGGTGCACAAGGGCGACACCGTGCTCGTCATCTCGGGTAAGGACAAGGGCGCGAAGGGCAAGGTCATCCAGGCCTACCCGACGCAGAACCGGGTCCTCGTCGAGGGCGTGAACCGGATCAAGAAGCACGTCGCGAACTCCGCCAACCAGCGCGGCGCCTCCTCGGGCGGCATCGTGACCCAGGAAGCCCCGATCCACGTTTCCAACGTGATGGTCGTCGATTCCGATGGCAAGCCGACCCGCGTCGGCTACCGGACCGACGAAGAGAGCGGCAAGCGGGTCCGGATCTCCCGTAACAACGGGAAGGACATCTGACATGACGACAACTGAGAACAAGGTTCAGCCCCGGCTGAAGCAGCGCTACCGCGCGGAGATCAAGGACGCGCTGAACAGCGAGTTCGACTACGCCAACGTGATGCAGATCCCGGGCGTCGTCAAGGTCGTCGTGAACATGGGTGTCGGCGACGCCGCCCGCGACGCGAAGCTGATCAACGGCGCGGTCAAGGACCTCGAGCTGATCACCGGCCAGAAGCCCGAGATCCGCAAGGCCACCAAGTCGATCGCGCAGTTCAAGCTGCGTGAAGGCATGCCGATCGGCGCGAAGGTCACCCTGCGCGGCGACCGCATGTGGGAGTTCCTGGATCGCCTGGTCTCCATCGCGCTGCCGCGTATCCGCGACTTCCGCGGCCTGTCGCCGAAGCAGTTCGACGGCAACGGCAACTACACGTTCGGCCTGAGCGAGCAGTCGATGTTCCACGAGATCGACGTGGACTCCATCGACCGCCCGCGCGGCATGGACATCACCGTGGTGACCACCGCGACCAACAACGAAGAAGGCCGCGCGCTGCTCAAGCACCTCGGCTTCCCGTTCAAGGAGAACTGAGCCCATGGCTAAGAAAGCACTGGTCAACAAGGCCAACGCCAAGCCGAAGTTCGCGGTCCGCGCGTACACCCGCTGCCAGCGGTGCGGCCGTCCGCATGCCGTCTACCGCAAGTTCGGCCTCTGCCGCGTGTGCCTGCGTGAAATGGCGCACCGCGGTGAGCTCCCGGGCGTCCACAAGAGCTCCTGGTGAGCCCGCGCTCCACGTGAGCGCACCCCACTGAACACCCGCAAAGGCACGGTCTCCCGAGACCGTGCCTTTCGGCGTTTCCAGAAGCGTTGCCTGAGTTCAGAACTCGAGTTCGGACCAGGAGATGCGGATAGGGAAGGGGTAGTCGGCGGTGATCGCGTCCGAATCTTTCGGGGTCCACTTGCCTGTGAGGAGATAGTTGGCGGGGTACAGCGGATGGACACCCTCCGGGAGGTCGCCGGGGTTGGTCTCCAAGGCGAATGCTCGAATCATGGCGATCGCACTCTTCTCGCGCTCCAGTGTCACCTCCCAGTACCAGGGGATGCCCGCCTTCGCGTACCGCGCCTTCTTCTCGTCGATATCGGTCTGTGTATTCGACGGTGAAAGTACTTCTCCTGCCAAGAGGACGTCGTCGGCTCGGACATCCTGATAAGGGGCGGGCAGACATCGATGTACCAAGAAGTCCGGTGTGACGAAGTCGGACTTTCCAGAGGTACCGAAGAAAATATTCGTTTCGGTATGAACCCGCCAGCACCGCTGCGGATTCGCACCCATGTCCTCCTTGGCGCAGCGCCGGAGGCCGCTCCACAGCAGATTGGTGAACTCCTGGTGCTCGGCCGGTCCCCGCCGCACCCAAACCACCCGCCCGTCCCACAGCTCGATCTGCCGAGCGATCTCTTCGGGGAGTTGTTCGAGCTCCTCCCAGGTCATGCGTTCAGGGAGGTCAGGCCGTTCGGTGCGCGGGCTCGCCATGAGCCCATGGTAGTCGCGTCTGACCAGGCCAGGAGGAGGAAGACGGGAGGCGGCAGCCCCTACGCCGCCGAGGTTTCACGACGTCCGATTCTCTTGGAACCAGTGGCGCCGCCGGCGCGTCATAGTAGATACAGAATGCCCCCTGAGTCACCGACGAGAGGAGCACACCAGGCATGACAGATCCAGCTGCACTGTCAGTCGAGCCTGAAGAGGTGAAGGCACTAGGGCGTATTGCGTATCAGATCGCGGACGAACTGCAGGCCGGGTATTCGTCGCTGGTCACCGACACGAAAGCCACGATCGATAGCTGGGCGGGTAACAACGCGGGGGCCTTTACCGCTGCCTGGGACGAGTTCCATGAGGGCGCGGACCAGGTGTGGGATGCACTGTTCGAGCTGGCGGAGAAGCTGGGAGTCACCGCGGAGTCCCTTCGCGCGACCGATCAGTCGTTCGCGGCCGGTGTCAGCTCCTTGGATCTGCCGTGAGCGCGGGTGAGTCCGATGAGTGCTGATACGCCGGCCTTCTCGGTCGAACTCGACAAACTCGAAGAGCTCGCGGCGCGGATGCGCGGCTACAAGGCGGCAGTCACCGATCGTCTGGCCGAGCTCGAGGCGAAAGCCAAAGAGGTAGAAGGCGTTTGGGTCGGTGGCGCGGCTGTGGCCTACACCGAAGCGCACCGCGAGTGGGTCGCGGGTGTCACCGATATGCAGGACGGGCTTGCCGCTCTGGAAGCTGCCCTGAAGACGGCCCACGAGAGCTACACCAACGCCGCAACCCAGACCCGACGGATCCTCGGCATATGACCGAGAAGTTGGAGGTGGATCCCAAGGTCTACTACCAGGCCGCCGCCAACTGTTTCGACGCGGCCGCTGCCCTGAACGACAGCTTCAAGTATGTTTTCGGCGAGCTGAACAGCTGCGGTCATATGGCGGGGCGGGACGAAGACGGCCGCGCGTGGGGAGCCTCGTACGACGAATCTGCCCGCGACGCCGTCGCGTTCTTCGATCAGACCTTCGCGACGCTCCGCGCATACGGCACGGCCCTCAATGATCTCGGGTTCGAACATGCGAAATCCGATGCCGCGTTGAAAGGCACAGCACAGCCGGAGAGACCGCAGGACCAGGCCTCGACAGTGACTTTCGGCCCGTACGCGCTTCCTGCGTCAGCCGCCGGTGGAGCCCCGCAAGGTCTCTTGAAGGCGTCCGTCGAAGTGCTCGACGCCATCAATTGCCCACTCCCGGACGGCAACACCGACACATTGGCCAAGGCAGCCGACGCCTGGGATCGCCTCGGCAGGATCTACCAGAACACCAATGCCAAAGACAAAATCACCATCGCCGCAAGTCTTTTCGATGGCGTGACTTCGCAGGACGCCGTCCAGGTCCGGGAGGATCTGAAGACACTCGAAACCTCCATCGGCGCGCTACTCGACACGTGTAAGGCGATCAGCAAGACCTGCCTCGACTACAAGGAGTCGATCGAAGAGCTCCGCAAAGAGATCAAAGGCTTCATCGACGCCATCATCCAAGAAGCCGCGATCGACATGGCGATCACCGTCATCGCCACCTGCCTCACCGGCGTCGGCGGCCTGATCGCCGGCGCGAAAGCCGTAGAGTCGGCCCGCCGCTGGTCCATAAAAATCAAAGCCGCCGTCACCGCCTGGCGAGCACGCAAAGCCCTCCAGCTCAAGGGCCTCGCCGACGACGCGAAGACTGTGCTCGCGAAAGGGAAGCAGGCGGTCAAGGATCTCCACGACCGGTTAGGAGTAAAGCGTGGCAACGAGGTCGGCGCCACGACTGTTCAGAGGCCAAAAGCATTGGTCGACGACAAGAAATTCGACTATCTCTTTGGTCGGGCAGCTGAAGACCCACACAATACTCCCAGGTCAATACAGAATCTATCGCAGTTGAACCGTGTCGGTGTCTTCGACAACCCGGCTGGTAGAGATCTGCTCACCCGGCATTTCGACGAAGTGGTGCAAACGGACAACAATATCGCTAGAGTATTTTCTAACAAGTATGGAGAATTTGAAGTGCGCGAGTCGCTGCTTGTCGGACCCAATGGTATCTTGAAGTTAGAAACAACGTGGCAATCAACACCGGAAGGCTTGCGCTTGACTACTGTGATTCCCAAGGGTGGAGGGACTTAGATGTCTGGTAATGAATTCATCGAGCCGGAAGATTCGGATTTCCTGGAGGTCTTCGGAGCAGAGCGTGAAGCTATCGACGGAGAGGTGGCCGCCTTTTCTGTAAATATCGTTTCCGATAGCCGAAATAGCGTAGCGTTGTCCTACGATGTCATCGGTCGTTCCGCTCGGGTCAGGTGGACGCAGGATTCTGTGCTGCTTGTCGACATCTTCCGAGAGCAGGTGAATCGTATTTCTGTCGATAAGGCCGGAGTTCTTCGAATATCGACAGAAGGGGATGATCTGACCGGAGAGTTGACGGTCGAGATTTACCCGGTACGGATCAGTGACAGGCTACTGGTTCGTTGAACTCGAATTGGTTAATGTATTATCTACGGCTGTCAGTGTATGGGGGCCTGTGATAATTCGGGGAGAAGGTGAAGCTTTCATGAGGGCTTTGTGTCGGGATCTCGTGGAGTCAGGCTTCGCAAAGGCTGGAGAGATAGTGGGTTGCACGGCCGATGAGGTCGCGGAAGTTGTTGCCATGGCTCCCGGTGCGTTTCCCGTTCCTGATGAATATCTCGCGTTTCTCGCGGTGTTGGGCAAATCTGCTGGTACTTTCTTTGTGGGTACCGATTTATTCTATCCGGCACTGCTCGAGGCAAACGAAGCGGCGGTGGATATAAATAGCGGTCCGGGGGAAGATTTGTCCTTGAGTGATCGATTCTTTTTCGGGCATCACAAAGGTTATAAAGTGTACTTCTTCGAGCGAAACTCGGAAGCGGTGTATACATATCAGGAGGGGCATCCCGAAGTGCAACGGCTGGCAGGCTCGCTGCTGGAGTTCCTGCGGCAGGCATTCGAAATCCAGCGGAACCTGCGCGGCGGGTAAATGCAGTACGGTTTCATGAGCCGGGAAGGAGGAAGAAGGGATGTAGGACAGTGGTTTATTCAGCCGACGGAGTCGGACTTCCTCATGGCATTCGCTGCAGAGCTTAAACTTGTTCCAGGCGAATCAGGATCTCGATGAGGGGGTCTGGTTCGGCGGGGGAGTTGAGGATCTAAGTCTATCCCGTGCGAATTTTCGATACCCTGCTGTCGGTATAACTACGGATAGGTAAGCCTTTGATACGGGACTATGCGGATTTTCCGAATCTGGCTGGTATTTATCTTGAGGACAGCTACGTGATCGATATTCTCGAGAGTCGATCCGAGGTCCGGTTCGTGCTGGAAGCCGTGCTGACGCCTGGACATCCCTGCTATCGAGCGCCTGCGCCTGGTGAGGAACATGCTTACCTCGACGGCGACCTTGTGTTTTGTGGTGTACAGAGGGTCGAGTGGCTTGACCGGTCAGCGGTACGTGGATGCTGCTGGCGCCGCGGATTTGGGTAACATCGACTCGTTGACAAGTCGGGGCGGTGTGTACTCGGTGATCGGTGACTGGGGGAGTGTACGGATTCGCAGCAAAGTCGACCCGGAGTTCAAGGCTCGTGCGGATACCTGAGTTTTCGGCGGTTCTGTGTGTATCCACTCATGGGGCTAGTTCCGCAACAGACGAAGTTGTCTCAGGTAATGCAGGGTTGATGTCGACGCCTCAGCGGGCTCTCCGATGAGTTATGTTTTCGAAATTTGCGATGAGACGGTCTGGAGTCCGTCGTTGCAGGTTGGGGACTTGTACGTGCGGATGCTGGGGGAGGTGGCATCAGTTCTGGGGGTGCCTGCTGGGCTCAGTGCGGTGGCGTCCGATATGTGGAGCATCGATATCGAGGTTTTCGGTGAACTCGTGAATTCGATGCACGAAATGTATTTCGGGAGTAGTCACCAGGTACTCAGGGCATTGATTGGGGGTGTCTTGGCGCCATCTCTGGTGATCCTGGAGCGTGGTGGGCTCGGTATTCCTGCCCGCACCGAAGAGGAACGGGAGTTTCACGACAGGGCGCGCAGACTATCGATGGCTCGTTGACCACGCGTCGGGGCTCGCAGTGTTGGTCGGTTGATCACCAGGTAATGGTGGTGGCATCGGCCGAGAGGCTTCCACCACCATTACCTGGTGATCGCCTGTCCAGTGTGCAGAGCGGGTGAGATGCGCAGATGCATGTGGATGCTGCGGGGTGCGGCGAACTTGCCGTCGAGGGGCGGGTGGTCATGCGCGGGGGCGCGCATGCCTGCGAAGGTGACGGCGAGTTTTGCCGCCTAGCCAGCGTGCCGCAGCAGCGCTGGTCGCTGATGCCGCGAAGGTGACGGCGAGTTTGTCGCCGGGGCCGCGGATGGTCATGCGCGGGGAGTGGATGCCTGCGAAGGTGCCGGCGAGTTTTGCGGCCGAGCCTGCCTAGTCCGCCGAGCCCGCCGTGGCAGCAGTGGTCACTGATGCCGCGAAGGTGACGGCGAGTTTGTCGCCGAGGCGGCGGATGGTCATGCGCGGGGAGTGGATGCCTGCGAAGGTGCCGGCGAGTTCTGCGGCCGAGCCCGCCTAGTCCGCCGAGTCCGCCGAGCCCGCCGTGGCAGCAGTGGTCACTGATGCCGCGAAGGTGACGGCGAGTTTGTCGCCGAGGCGGCGGATGATCTTCCGCGGGGAGTGGATGCCTGCGAAGGTGACGGCGAGTTTTGCGGCCGAGCCCGCCGAGTCCGCCGAGTCCGCCGTGGCAGCGGTGGTCGCTGATGCCGCGAAGGTGACGGCGAGTCGCCGACCCCATCTAGCTCGCCGCGGCAGCGCTGGTCGCTGATGTCGCGAAGGTGACGGTGAGTATTGTCGCCGAGGCGGTGGGTGGTCACGCGCAGGGGCGTGGGTGCCTGCGAAGGTGACGGCCAGTTTTGTTGCGAGGCCGCGGTCGTCGCGGATTCCGCGGAGGGCGACGGTGAGTGTGTCGCGCAGCGGCAGCTGCACAAGCCGGCGGCGCTACCGCGAAATGTTGCGAGGGCTCGCGAACTATTGCGGATGCGGCGAGGGCTCACCAGCCAATGGGAGACGCATCTAAGGGCTCG
>NZ_BDCI01000024.1 GCF_001613425.1 Nocardia vulneris
AAGAGCCCGCGAGTGGGAGACGCATCAAGGCCTCGCGAATGGGAGACGCATCAAGGGTCCGCGAATGCGGGACGCATCAAGAGAGCCCGCGAGTGCAATACGCATCAAGAACTCCAGGTCCCGGTAGCCCCGAGGACGAGACCAGAGAACCCGAGCACCCGCTGCCGTGCCCACAACCCGCACGGCAGCCAAGTGCCGACTTTCAGTTCTGCTGATCCAAAAGTTCCACAGACCTCTGGTGGGCGCGGGCGGCGAGGGCGGTTTCCCTGGCGGCGTCGGCACCACCTTGGCCGGCGAGGTAGGTGTGCAGGTTGGCTTTGGCCTCGTACCAGGCGGCCCGTTCGGTGGCGCCGGCTTCGGCGGTGGGGCGGCTCAAGGTCAGTGCGGTCATTTCGACCAGGACGTTCACCCGCGGTCCTCCTCGACGATGTAGCGGATGGTTCGGTAGGTACACCGTGACCTGTGTTCGAATCGTTACGCCGGTCACTCCGTACCCCACGTAGTATGTCCCGTTCTGTGACCTGGACAACAGAGGTCACGTGATATTCGCTGAGGTGTCCTCTGGAGGTTGCTGCGGCTCGGCGCCGCGGACCTGGCGGTTTGCGATCATCCCGCTCGCCGGGCCTTTGTTATCCGACCGTGTCCGAGAAGCTGCGGGATTGCCGGGCGAGACGAAGATCGGCAACCACGGTTCATGAGGTCCCGCGAAAGAGGTCCCGCGAACATCGAGCCGGCCACGGGAATCGATCCGACCCGGATTTGGTGGCCAACTGGGGTTTGTCTACACTAGACC
Organism: Nocardia vulneris; assembly: GCF_001613425.1. Lineage (GTDB taxonomy): Bacteria > Actinomycetota > Actinomycetes > Mycobacteriales > Mycobacteriaceae > Nocardia > Nocardia vulneris. Next base: position 794 of record NZ_BDCI01000024.1, read on the forward strand.
GGTTGCTTGGGCACCTCTGTGTCCGCATGTCCTGGGTGTGGTTGTCTGCATCGACATGTGGGACGGCCCGGGCACCGAGAACTCTCACGAGAACTCAATCCGGTCGACAAGTGTCGGCCGGACCGCCGAATTGCTGTAGGCCCACGGTTGACGTGCAGTTTTGTCCGTCGACGTTGCATGGGAACCGCAGCGAGAAAGGTGTCAAGGTCGAACCATGACCATGACTGATCCGATCGCAGACTTCCTGACGCGTCTGCGCAACGCCAACTCGGCGTACCACGATCAGGTGAAGGCTCCGCACTCGAAGCTCAAGGCGAACATCGCCGAGATCCTCAAGCGCGAGGGCTACATCGCCGACTACCGCACCGAAGACGCGACCGTGGGAAAGAGCCTGGTCGTCGATCTGAAGTACGGCCCCAGCCGTGAGCGCAGCCTGCAGGGCCTGCGTCGCGTCTCGAAGCCGGGTCTGCGTGTGTACGCGAAGTCCACCAACCTGCCCAAGGTCCTGGGCGGCCTCGGCGTGGCGATCATCTCCACGTCGACCGGTCTGCTCACCGATCGCCAGGCGGCCAAGCAAGGTGTAGGCGGGGAAGTCCTCGCCTACGTCTGGTAAGCGGAGGTAGGACAATGTCGCGTATTGGCAAGAAGCCCATCGCAATCCCGTCGGGCGTCGAGGTGACCATCGACGGCCAGCAGGTGTCGGTGAAGGGTCCCAAGGGCACCCTGTCGCACACCGTCGCCGAGCCGATCACCGTCGCCAAGGGTGAGGACGGCCAGCTCGAGGTCGTTCGCCCGAACGACGAGCGCCAGAGCCGCGCGCTGCACGGCCTGACCCGCACCCTGATCTCGAACATGGTCGAGGGTGTGACCAAGGGCTACGAGAAGAAGATGGAAATCTTCGGCGTCGGTTACCGCGTGCAGGCCAAGGGCTCGAACCTGGAGTTCGCCCTGGGCTACAGCCACCCGGTGCCGATCGAGGCCCCGGCGGGCATCACCTTCGCGGTGGAGTCGCCCACCAAGTTCTCTGTGTCCGGAATCGACAAGCAGGCGGTCGGCCAGATCTCTGCCGTGATCCACGGACTGCGTAAGCCCGACCCGTACAAGGGCAAGGGCATCCGCTACGCCGGCGAGGTCGTTCGCCGCAAGGTCGGAAAGACGGGTAAGTGATCATGGCGCAAACCGAAAATCAGATCGCCAAGCGCAAGCCGCGCGGCAAGGACGTGTCCACGACGCGTCGTCTGTCGAAGACCCGCCGTCACTTCCGTCTGCGCAAGAAGGTCGTCGGCACCACCGAGCGTCCGCGCCTGGTGGTCAACCGCTCCTCGCGGCACCTGCACGCGCAGCTCGTCGACGACTCGGTCGGCAAGACCATCGCCGCCGCGTCCTCGATCGAGGCCGATGTGCGCGCGCTGGACGGCGACAAGTCGGCCAAGAGCAAGAAGGTCGGCGAACTGCTGGCCGAGCGTGCCAAGGCTGCCGGTGTCGACGCCGTCGTGTTCGACCGGGGTGGCCACGACTACCACGGCCGCATCGCCGCGCTCGCCGACGCCGCTCGCGAAGCGGGGTTGAAATTCTGATGATCAAGAACAACGGAAGGAACGTCTGATGCCGGGACGTCAGAGGCGTGACGGCGGCAACGGACCCGCCGGACAGAATGGCGCTGCTGGTGGTGGCGACAACCGCGACAACCGTGGCGGTGGCCGCGACCGTCGGGGCGGCGGCGACAACCGCCGGGACAACGCTGCCGAGAAGAACCAGCTCGAGCGCGTCGTCGCGATCAACCGTGTCTCCAAGGTCGTGAAGGGTGGTCGTCGCTTCAGCTTCACCGCCCTCGTGATCGTCGGTGACGGCAACGGTCTGGTCGGCGTCGGCTACGGCAAGGCCAAGGAAGTTCCTGCGGCCATCCAGAAGGGTGTCGAGGAGGCTCGCAAGGGCTTCTTCCGCGTTCCGATGATCGGCTCGACCATCACCCACCCGGTGCAGGGTGAGGCGGCGGCCGGTGTGGTCATGCTGCGCCCGGCGTCCCCCGGTACCGGTGTGATCGCCGGTGGTGCGGCTCGTGCCGTGCTGGAATGCGCCGGCATTCATGACATCCTGGCGAAGTCGCTCGGTAGCGACAACGCCATCAACGTCGTGCACGCGACCGTTGCCGCGCTCAAGATGCTGCAGCGTCCCGAAGAGGTCGCGGCTCGCCGTGGCCTGCCGCTGGAAGACGTTGCCCCTGCGGGCATGCTGCGTGCGCGCGCCCAGGCTGCGGGAGGTGCCAGGTAAATGGCGGATCTCAAGGTGACCCAGATCAAGAGCACGATCGGTGCGAAGCAGAACCAGCGTGACAGCATGCGCACGCTCGGGCTCCGCAAGATCCGGCAGACCGTGGTTCGCGAGGACACCCCGCAGAACCGCGGCCTGATCAACGTCGTGCGCCACCTCGTGACAGTTGAGGAGGTCTGACATGACCATCAAGTTGCATCACCTGCGTCCCGCGCCCGGTGCCAAGACCGAGAAGACTCGGGTCGGCCGTGGTGAGGGTTCCAAGGGTAAGACCGCGGGCCGCGGTACCAAGGGCACCAAGGCTCGCAAGAACGTTCCGGCCGCCTTCGAGGGTGGGCAGATGCCGCTGCACATGCGGCTGCCCAAGCTCAAGGGCTTCACGAACCGGTTCCGCACGGAATACCAGGTCGTGAACGTCGGCGCTATCGCCAAGCTGTTCCCGGAGGGTGGCGAGATCGGCAAGGCCGAGCTCGTCGCGGCCGGCGCGGTTCGCAAGAACCAGCTGGTGAAGGTCCTCGGCGACGGCGAGATCGGCGTCGCGGTCCAGGTGACCGCCGACAAGGTCACCGGCGCGGCGAAGGAAAAGATCACCGCGGCCGGTGGCACTGTCACCGAGCTGGGCTGACGGTACTCTGACAATCAGTGGCACCGGACGAGTGAGAGCTCGTCCGGTGCCACTGTTAGAGTTCAATAGTTGTCTGCCAAGCCTCGCCATGGTTTTCAGCGTCCCCACATGCCGATTCGTCGGCGATGGGGTATTGCTTGAAATGACCATGTCCTGACCATGTCGTTCGCCAGGAGGATCTGTGCTTTCCGCCTTCGTATCGGCCTTCCGGACTCCGGACTTACGGCGGAAGATTCTCTTCACGCTGGGGTTGATCGCGCTGTACCGGTTGGGTGCCGCGCTGCCGTCCCCCGGTGTCGACTACAAGGCCGTCCAGGAGTGCGTCAAGCAGGTGTCCGGCGGTGAAGACGCCGGTATCTACCAGCTGATCAACCTGTTCTCCGGTGGTGCGCTACTGCAGCTTTCGGTGTTCGCGATCGGCATCATGCCGTACATCACCGCGAGCATCATCATCCAGCTGCTGACCGTCGTCATCCCGCGGTTCGAGGAACTGCGCAAGGAAGGCCAGTCCGGCCAGACCAAGATGACGCAGTACACCCGGTATCTGTCCATCGCCCTGGCCATCCTGCAGGCCACCGGTCTGGTCGCGCTCGCCTCGCGCGGTCAGCTGCTGCAGGGCTGCCAGAAGGACATCATCGCCGACAACGGCATCTTCGCGATGATCATCATCGTGCTGGTGATGACCGCCGGTGCGGCACTGGTCATGTGGTTCGGCGAGCAGATCACCGAGCGCGGGATCGGCAACGGCATGTCGCTGCTGATCTTCGCCGGCATCGCGGCCCGCATCCCGACCGAGGGCAAGTCCATCCTGGACAGCCGCGGCGGACTGGTGTTCGGCCTGGTGTGTGTCGCGGCGTTCGCGATCATCGTCGCCGTCATCTTCGTCGAGCAGGGCCAGCGCCGGATTCCGGTGCAGTACGCCAAGCGCGTGGTCGGCCGCAAGATGTACGGTGGCTCCTCTACCTACCTGCCGTTGAAGGTCAATCAGGCCGGTGTCATCCCGGTGATCTTCGCGTCCTCGCTGCTGTACCTGCCCAACCTGGTGGCTCAGCTGACCTCCGCGCGCAACAACCCGGATCCGAGTTGGTGGCAGGACATCATCAACAAGTACCTGGTGTCTCCGGGCAACCCGGTCTACATCGCGATCTACTTCGGTCTGATCGTGTTCTTCACCTACTTCTATGTCGCGATCACCTTCAACCCGGAGGAACGCGCGGACGAGATGAAGAAGTTCGGTGGTTTCATTCCGGGGTATCGCCCGGGTAAGCCCACCGCCGACTACCTCAATTTCGTCCTGAGCCGTATCACCCTCCCCGGCTCGATCTACCTCGGTCTCGTTGCCGTGCTGCCGAATCTGTTCCTGGATATCGGCGCATCCGCTAACACCCAGAACCTCCCGTTCGGTGGCACCGCGGTGCTGATCATGGTGAGCGTCGGTCTGGACACCGTGAAGCAGATCGAAAGCCAGCTGATGAATCGAAATTACGAAGGGTTCCTCAAGTGAGAGTTGTACTCCTCGGTCCGCCTGGTGCCGGCAAGGGCACCCAGGCCGTCCTGCTGTCGGAAAAGCTGGGCGTCCCGCACATCTCCACCGGAGACCTGTTCCGCGCGAACATCAGCCAGCAGACCCCGCTGGGTCGCGAAGCGCAGAAGTACATGGACGCGGGCGATCTCGTGCCCAGCGATGTCACCAACCGCATGGTCGAGGCCCGGGTGAACGAGCCCGACGCCGTGAACGGCTTTGTGCTGGACGGCTACCCGCGCACGGTCGACCAGGCCGACGCGCTGGAGAAGATCCTCAAGGACATGGACACCAAGCTCGACGCGGTGCTGTGTTTCGTGGTGCCCGAGGACACGGTGGTCGCGCGCATGCTCTCGCGTGGTCGCGCCGACGACAACGAAGGCGTGATCCGCAACCGGCTGCGGGTGTACCGCGAGGAGACCGAGCCGTTGCTCGAGCATTACGACGGGCTGGTCGTCTCGGTGGACGGCGTCGGCGAGGTCGACGAGGTCAACGCGCGCGCACTGCGGGCCCTGGGCCACTGATGACCGACGCCGGGGCACTGTTGCCGCGCACGATGGAGGCCTGAGGCCGCGTGGTCTTCAATCGCAAGAAGAAGGTCGTGCCGTTCCGCACGGCAGGTGAGCTGGATGCCATGGCGGCTGCCGGTGCGATCGTCGGTCGTGCGTTGGTCGCTGTGCGCGCGGCTGCCAAGCCCGGCGTCTCCACCCTCGAACTCGACGACGTGGCCGAGCAGGTGATCCGTGACGCGGGCGCCGTGCCGTCCTTCAAGGGCTACCACGGCTTCCCCGGCTCGATCTGTGCGTCGGTGAACGACCGTGTGGTGCACGGGATTCCGACCGCGGAAGAGATTCTCGCCGAGGGCGACCTGGTTTCCATCGACTGTGGCGCCATCCTCGACGGCTGGCACGGCGATTCGGCGTGGACGTTCGGCGTCGGCACCATCATCGAGGCCGACCGGCTGCTGAGCGAGGCGACCAAGCTGTCCATGGAGGCGGGCATCGAGGCCATGCTGCCGGGCAACCGGCTCTCCGACGTCTCGCACGCCATCGAACTCGGCACCCGCGCGGCGGAGCAGAAGCACGGTCGTGCCTACGGCATCGTCGACGGCTACGGTGGGCACGCCATCGGCCGGGAGATGCATCTCGATCCGTTCCTCGCCAACGAGGGCGCCCCGGGTAAGGGCCCGAAGCTCGTGGTCGGCTCGGTGCTCGCGATCGAGCCCATGCTGACCCTCGGCACCACCCAAACCCAGGTGCTCGGCGACGATTGGACCGTTGTCACCATCGACGGGTCGCGTGCCGCGCACTGGGAGCACACGGTCGCCGTCACCGAAAACGGTCCCCGCATTCTCACCCTCCGCCCGGAGTAATCGGGCAACGCTTCCGGGCTCGATCCGATCGAGCCGTGCCTGCGGCGGGTATGCACGGTTCCCCAGTCTTGTGTGGCGAGGACGCGATCGCACCGACACCGGACTCTGGGTCCGGCTGATCACGTCGCGCGATCCGGCGACACGTTTGTTGTCGCTGGATCTGGACGTTACCCAGCTGCCGCGCTGGATCGGTGACGTCGTTCCTTGCGCCTACTGCGCCTGGCCGTGACGTGGCGGTCCGGGCGACGCTGCCCGGTGGTGAATCAGGTCGACAGTCGGTCCTGATTCCTCGGTGTGCTGAACGATGCTGTCAGCGTATGTCCAGGGTGGGCGGCGGCACGTGAGTAGGGAACTACTCGAATCTGCTTGGCGCACCACGTAGTTGGGGCCGATGTCGGCGAAACACGGAAGTCTGCGCGCATCCGGAAAGGGGCGCTGGCATGCGAATTCGGCCGGGGCAGGTAATGTCCGGCAGCTGCAGGGAACGACGGACGTCCCGTCTTGCCCGAGCCGGCGCAACAGGTTCGGGCACGACGGGCGTGGCAGTGTCGCGGGTCAGTTGCCGCGTAGCCGGGCGCGCAGCACCAAAGTGATCAGGGGAAGGTCGAATTCGCCCTCGGCCGTCTCCGGTCTGCTGCGCAGATAGTCGACGATCCGGCCGAGCACCTCGGCCCGCTGTTGCGCCGACACCACCAGCGTGTGCGAATGCGTACCGATGGTCGCGGCCAGCGTCTCGGCGGTCCGGCGCTGGGAATGCGGGAATTCGGCGCTCACGAAGTCTTCGAACAGGGGATGCGCGGGCAGCGCCGAATCGCCGGGTTCCACCGCCGTGGTGGAGGCTTCGGTCCTGGTGACATCCGCGAGACCGGCGACCCAGCCGACGCGTTTGTCGTCGGTGTTCCACAGGGCCGCGAAAACGCCGCCGCGGCGCAGCACCCTGGCGAACTCGGGGAAGGCCCGGTCCTGATCGAACCAGTGGAACGCCTGCCCGGCCACGATCGCGTCGACCGATCCGGTCGCCAGCGGAATCGCCTCGGCCGTACCCTCATACGCCCGCACGCCGGGTAGGCGGCGCATCAATTCGACCCGCATGCCGTCGTCGGGCTCGACGGCGATCACGGTGGCGCCCGCGGCCAGCAGACCCTCGGTGAGTTTGCCGGTGCCCGCGCCGAGGTCGAGGACGACCGGCGCGGGCACGGCCGGAACGGGTTTCAAAGCCCACTGGACCGCCGCGAGCGGGTAGTCGGGCCGGTGTTCGGCATAGGCTGCCGCGTGGGTACCAAAAGAGGATGCGCGCCGGGCACGCAGGGCACGTTTGTCCGTTTCTCGATCAGTCGTATTCCCCATGCGCCCAACCATAGATCCGTGCGGCGGGCGCGCGGGGACATTTACGACGCGCCCGGCAGCCGGCGTACGCCGGCACAGACCTCGGCGGCCAGGTCGTCGTAGCCGACGGCCAGTTCGGCCAACCGCTGCCACGCATCCCACAGATCCCACTCCGACGCGCTCGCCAGCGCGGCGTAGGCGTTCGCGGTGAACTGGGCGAGCCGATCGATCACCGCGCCGACCGTTTCGGTGTGCACGTGGGCGGCGCCGTGCGCGGGCGGCAACTGGACGGTGATCCAGCGATCGATGTCGCGCACCAAACTCGCACGCAGCGTGTCGATCTCGTCCGCGGACTGGCGATCGGCGCTGATCCGCCGCTCGTGCAGGGTGGTCAGCTCGTGCGCGCACCGCAGCAGCGGGTTGTCTTCCGGATGATCACCCCGGCAAGCCTGCAGCACTTGATGTTTGGCGGGGAGCTGGCCCGTCGTCATCGCGACCCCATGTTCCGGCAGGAGCGCACCGTATTGACGATCGAGACACCGGAGGGGCGAAAGGTGTTCTCCGGAGGCACAATCCACTCTCGATAGCCGGTACCGGGGTTACCGGGGGAGGGGAGCGCGATCTCACCGCCGATCGGCACGATGGACACGTTGAGCCGGAACAGTTCGGCGAACAAACGGACGTCGTCGGGCAGGTCGGGACGGATCAGAAAGGTCCAGCGTTTGGATCGAACATGAGAAATGATCGGGCCCAATGGATTTCGATGGCGTATCAGATCGTCGTGTACCTGTTGACCCAGCGCGGCGGGCATCGTGATGGCGCCGACGAAACCGGCCCGGACGGTGATCCGGCCGATCTCCGGATGAAATCCGGCGGGGAGGTCGCAGGTGTGGCGGTAATAGGCGCATCGGGCGGCAGGAGTTTCCGCCAACGCCACTTGGTCCATGGGGAGCCTCGACTAGCATCGTTGTCTGGTGAAGCCGCCGGAGCCGATACGCCATAGGCACTGGGAGTGACCTGGGACACCGTTCTGGCGTGATCTCAGTGAAGCACCCCGGGGGACGGCGGTAACCGTTGCGTTCAATTAGTTCTCGTTAAGTTCGCCGCGATGACGTTTACCTGGTGTTTTTCGCTCATCCAGAGGGCTGAACAACCCCCGGTCAGGGGGTTGTGCGGAAGAACAGGGCGCGGTCGCCGTGCTCGGCCAACGGCGTGGTCGCGCTGATCTGCCGCAGCCCGCTGGAGGGCAGGTAGGTGAGGTTGGCGAACATCTGGGTGTTGCCGAACGCCGCGCGCAGCTTGGTCTCCGTCGCCCGGTCGGCGTTCAGTTCCGCCAGCATCTTGAAGTCCAGTGGCGCGAGCGGCTTGTCCAGCGGCTCCTGCCCGGCGGGCCGGCCGAGCGCGGCGTACTGGGTGGCGACGCCGTGCTCGTACCAGCACAGCTCGTAGGCGATGTGTTCGGTCACGGTGATCGCGGCGACCGGCCAATCCTGGGAAAGTCGCATCGCCAGTGGATGTTTCGCGACCGGTGTCAGTTCCCAGTGCAGGCTCATCACGGTGACCCAGCCACCATAGGGCTGGTCGATCAGCACGATGTCGTCGCCGAGTTTCTCGGCCGTGTTCACCTCGGCGTCGGTGGTCTTCACATGTTCGTCGCGTTCACCGAAGTAGCTGGCCCGATCCAGCGGATAGGCGTCATCGGTCGCGTACGCGCCGATGATCGCCGCCCGGATCTGGGCGATCGCGTCGGGGGTCGGGCAGTACACGCTCAGCGCACCGAAGCTGGTGCCGATCTGCACCGGCATCGACGGCGGATCGGGTTCCGCGCCGGGCAGCAACGGGCGCAGGCCGACCAGCGCCAGCTTCCAGTTGAGTTCTTCGACGGTGGACAGGTCGCCCGAGGACTTGAACAGGATCTGCTGCTGGGTCAGCCGCCCCGCCTGCTCCAGCGTGCGGCAACCGAGCTCGGTGAGCGCCTTGTACGACTTCGGGGTCAGGTCGAGGTCTTGAATCCCGCACGCGCGCAAGCGGATCGACATATTCGTCGACGTGAACGCGGAGTAGCGCTCGCGGTACATCGACAGGGCCTGCTTGCGCGACCGGCCGACCATCAGGGTGCGCAGCAGGGTGCTCAGGCTGGCCAGGTACTTGCCGGACAGCTCCGGATTCGCCGCGGCCAGCGCGCTGCGGATGCGCGCCGCCTCCCCGGTCGCCGCCACGGCGGCGTCCTGGTCGAGCCGGCCCAGCCAGACACCGCATTTCGACAGGCCGTCGGCGCAGAGTCCGGCGACTTCCGGATGGATCCGGGCCAGTTGCCGGTAGGCGTCGCAGGCCCGTCGAATGGTGGTGGTCGCCAGCTCACGACGGCCGCTGTGCCGGGCCGCCAATTCGACCGCACGCAGCGCCTCGTTCAGCTCGCCGGCGACGCGGGCATTCAACACCTGCCCGGTGGCGAGCAACCGCAGCCGGATGCCGACCGCTTCTTCGGCGGGCGCGAGGGCGTCTCGGGTCCGGTCGCGGACCGACCCGTCGGTCTTCGTGGCGATAAAGCCTTTCGCGAGTTCACTCAGCGAGGTCGCGAGCCGAAGATCCGCCTCGATCGAACGATCGAGCGCCGCATAGCGATCCGCGGCGACCTGACGCTCCAACGCGCCCAGATCCATCGAGCCCCTCGTTTCCAGCATGATCCTCCGCTAACCGGCGGCATCGAGCCACTCATCATCCGTGCACGAGTCTGTCACGGTTGTCGGCCGGGCGCACCAGGTTGTCCCGGCCTGCGGCGTTCTCGCTCCTCATGTCCTTGCTCGCCACCGGATTCCGGTACCGGGCGCGGCTGCCCGGGTGGTCGGGGTGTGCGTCCGGTGCGCTGGTCGGCGCGCGAAAGTGCTGACGGCTTTGCGGTATTCGTCGTCTTCGGGACGGGTGAGCGGTGCCGAGGGTCACGCCTCGAGCAGCAGGGTGACCGGTCCGTCGTTGACCAGTTCGATCCGCATGTGCGCGCCGAACCGTCCGGTCGCCACGGTAGCGCCGAGTTCGCGGAGGGTCTGCGCGAACGTGTCGACCAGCGGTTCGGCGACGGCTCCCGGTGCGGCCGCGTTCCAGGACGGTCTACGTCCCTTGGCGGTGTCGGCGTAGAGCGTGAATTGACTGACCACCAGAATCGGCGCGCTCAGGTCGGCGGCCGAGCGCTCGCCGTCGAGGATGCGCAACCGCCACACCTTGTCGGCGAGCGCTTTCGCGACCGCCTCGGTATCGCCGTGGGTGACGCCGACCAGCGCGACCAAGCCGTGCGGCGCACCGGTCGCGGCCGGCTCGATCCGGCCGACCACCTCGTCGTCGACGGTCACCTCGGCGGAGCGGACTCGTTGCAGCAGGACTCGCACAGCCGTTGATCATGCCGGGCCGGTGCGCCGGGCGGGCCGCGGGGTGTTCGGCAGTGCTACCAGAGCGAGCGGGGACGGATGTCGTTCGCGAGATCGATCAGCGCGTAACGATGCAACCGGCTCGGTGTGGTTCGCGCGACCGCACGCAGGGCCGATTCCAGCCCGCCGCGGAGTCCGGCCTCGGTGAAAGGGCAGCCGAGGATCGTGGTGCGTGGTTCCGCTTGCCCGCCCGCCTGCACCCAGGACAGGGCCGCGCCGAGCACGATGGCCCGCAGCTGGGTCAGGCGCGGGTCGTCCGGCAGCGCGTGCACATGCGCTACGGCCGCGTCGAGGTCCGCCCGGGTCAGATCGGCCACCGGCCGGGTCGCCGACAGCAGGCACGCGGTCATTCTCGCGGTGTTGTGGTGCCGCGAGGAATCGGGCACCTGCTGCAGCGTGGACACCGCGGCATCGATATCGCCGGCGGCGGCGAGGCCGCGCGCGAGCCCGAACGCCGCGCTCGCCACGCCGCGGGTGTTACGCCAGACCGAGCGGTAGCGCTCGGTGGCCTGCGCTCGCCACCGGTCCTGATCCTCGGTCGCCGAGCCCGATTGCAGGACGAGTTCTGCAGTGGCGGCCAGGGCGAGCAGCGGTGCGATCTCGCCGGGCACCATCGCGTGTACTCGATCGAAATGCGCATGGGCCAGCACATATTCGGCGCAGGACAGGTCGGCTATGGCGGTGTACCACTGGATCCGCCAGTCCGCCCGATGGGCGGGCGCCAGCTGGGTGAGGTACTGCCGCGCCTGCTCGACCTCGCCCAGATCGAGGTGTGCGCGCACCGCGGTCAAGGTGCCCTCCAGCTCGAAGGTCGACGGCGTGCCGATGACCCCGGCACTCATATCGGCGGCGCTCTGGCGCAGCGTATCCAGGGCTTGTTGCGAATCGCCGTGCAGCAGTGGGGAAAGCAGTTCCGCGCTCGGATCCTCGCTGTCGATCAGCGGAACCGGTAGCGCGGCAATGACACTCGCGGTGTCGAGGGTCGGGGCCGCGTGCACTCCCGCGATGACGCCCTCGGTCTGCCGGATCAACGCCTCGATGCCGAAATCCCCACGCGGCGAACCGAATACGGCCGAAGTCTGGGGATGTTCGTGGTTGGTGTCCTCGGCCAGCACCGAACGGAGCACGCCGGCGAGTTGCCGGTACATCGCGTAGGCGGAGGGAAATCGCTGCTCCGGGTCGGCGTCGGTCGCGCGCAGGAGCAACCGCTCGAAGGACGGATAGCGCCGCAGCACCGGTGCCTCGTCGGCCGTCGGGAGGGCGGGGATGGTCGGGCCGAGTCGTTCGAGCGGGATCGGCAGGGTGAGCGCGGCGAGCGTGCGCCCGACCGTGTGGATATCGGAGGCCACGGTTGGTCCGGTACTGGTGAATTCAGGTGCTTGATACCCGAAGGTGCCGTACAGGCTGCCGCCGGATTCCCGGGCGGCGACCGCGCCGAGGTCGATCAGTTTGACCTCGTCCTCGGTGACCATGATGTTGTCGGGCTTCAAATCGTTGTAGGCCAGGCCGAACGAGTGCAGATAATCCAGTGCGGGCAGCACTTCCATCACATAGGCGATGGCTTCGGCGACCGGCAGGCGTTCCGGGGCACGGCGGTCGAGCATGGTCTTCAGCGATTGGCCGCCGATGTATTCCATCACGATGTATCCGGAGGAAATTCCGTCGGCGGAACGATGTTTGACGAAGTTGAAGATCTTCACGATCCCCGGATGCGACATTTCGGAAAGGAACTGCCGTTCGGCGAGCGCCACGACGTGCGCTTCGAAATCGAGCGGGTTCTGCAGTCCTTTCAAGACCACCCAGCGATCGCTGACATTTCGATCGCGGGCCAGGTATATCCACCCCATGCCGCCGTAGGCGAGACACCCCCGGACTTCGTATTGGCCCGCCACCACGTCGCCGGGGTTCAGTGCGGGACGGAAGTTGAACGGAGAGCCGCATTGCGGACAGGTGCCCGCCGACGCGCCGCGTTGCGTGCCCGACGACCGGCCGACGGGCTTCTGGCATTTCCAGCAGAAGCGTTTGTCCTCGGGAACCTCGGGATCGGACAGCATCGCACCGGCCGGGTCGACCTGATCGACCTGCGGCAGTTCGACCAGTCCCGCGGTCAGCCTGCGCACACTGGGCCGGGATCGGACGCTCGGAGTCGAGCTGGGCATGGTCTCCGAGCCGAGCGCTGCTTCCGCCTCCGGTGACCACTGATCGGTCTCGTTCGCCGACACGCGCCGGGTGGCCCACGGCGAGGGGGCCCGATGCGGTATTTCGGTGGGATCGCGGGTCAGTGTCGTCGCCGGCGGGACCGGGCGAATGTTGTCGGACGCACTGAGGTGTTCCGGCATTCGACCCTCTCCGCACCACGAATACAATTCCGGGACCGAACCCGCCCTGTTCGGTGGCGCCGTGCGATATCGGCGCCACCGAACAGGACGAACTCATCGGTCTCAGCGCGATTCTGCCTCATCGGACGTAACATCGGCGTTAGTTGTGCGGGTGGAATCCGTAATACGAAGATCACGATGTTCCAGCGGCCGCTCCGCGACCACCGGGAACACGCCGGTATAGCCATCGCGCATTGCGGCGACGTGCATGACCCGGCGTCGCGCGAGGTACCAGCCACCGACGAGGGTCGGGCCCATGATCACCACCATCGCGATGACCGCGCCGCGCTGCACATCGCTGTCGCTGAACAGCATCAGCAGCACGACCGCGGCGAGGAATACCAGCGTCGCGATGCTCGTGTAGGGCGCGCCGAGCAGCCGGAACGCGGGGCGTTCCATCCGTCCCTCGCGCGACCAGGACCACAGCTTGAGCTGGCACAGCACGATCGCGGCCCACGCGGTGACGGTGCCGAGGGCGGACATGTTCAGCACGATCTCGAAGGCCTTCTCCGGGACCAGGGCGTTGAGCCCGACGCCGATCAGCGCGACCGCGCCGGTCGCGAGGATGCCGACATAGGGCACCCCGCGTCGCGACATCAGCGCCGCCATGCCGGGAGCGCTGCCGTTCATCGCCATCGACCGCAGGATCCGCCCGGTCGAATACAGTCCGGCGTTGAGGCTGGAGAACGCCGCGGTCAACACCACCAGGTTCATCATCGTGCCCGCGCCGTCGACCCCGATCTTGGAGAAGAACGTGACGAACGGGCTCTCCCCGGACTTGAACGCGGTGTAGGGCAGCAGCAGCGACAGCAGCACCAGCGAGCCGACGTAGAACAGCGCGATCCGGGCGATGACCGAGTTGATCGCGCGCGGCATGATCTTGGCCGGGTTCTCGGTCTCACCGGCGGCGGTGCCGATCAATTCGACCGCGGCATAGGCGAAGATGACGCCGGTGGTACACAACACGATCGGGATCAGGCCGTTCGGCAGCAGGCCACCGTGCTCGCTGATCACGCTGATCCCGGTGCTGTTGCCCTCGATCGGCGTGCGGCGCGCGAGGAAGACCGTGCCGACGATGAGGAACCCGACCAGCGCGACCACCTTGATCAGCGCCGCCCAGAACTCCATCTCACCGAACCAGCGCACCGACACCATGTTGATGCAGACCACCAGGGCCAGCGCGACCAACGCGATGGTCCACTGCGGGATCACCTGGAAACTGCCCCAGTAGTGCACGTAGGTGGCGATCGCGGTGATATCCACGATGCCGGTCATGCACCAGTGGAAGAAATACATCCAGCCCACACCGAAGGCCAGCTTCTCGCCGTAGAACTCGCGAGCGTAGGACACGAACGAACCCGAGGACGGGCGATGCAGAATCAGCTCGCCCAGCGCCCGCAGGATGAAGAACACGAACACACCGCACACGGCGTACGCGAGGAAAAGCCCAGCCCCGGCATCTCTCAACCGCCCGCCGGCACCTAGGAACAAACCGGTGCCGATGGCACCACCGATAGCGATCATCTGCAATTGACGTGGACGCAGCGCCTTGTGATAGCCCACGTCTTCGGCGTGCAAGGCACGCGCGGCGGCGGCCTGTTGCTGCACCTCGGCCGGCGGTCGAACGATGGTCATGGGGTTGCCTTCCCTGTGACGGCTGTCATATCGCTGAGTAACGTACCGCTAGATAACGGCACGTTCAATAGTTGCGGCCAGTTGTCATCTCATGAAATGAAATCGTCATATACGGCAATCCGGCGGCAAACCGTTGCGCGGCAAGCGATATCGCGGGGGTTGCGACGGTGTGTCCGGGCCCGCTGGACGGGCTCCGCCGGGGTGGCTCACGGGGTGGTGGGGGTGAGGCGTCGCACCTCAGGTCGGTGAACAACCTTGTTTCGGTGTGGTTTCCTTGAGGTATGGCAGCGGATACCGAGTTCACTATCGACGAGCTGGCGCGCGAGGCGGGGACAACCGTGCGGAGTCTGCGCGTCTATCACGAGCGGGGCGTGCTGCCGCCGCCGCAGGTGAAGGGGCGGACCGGGTTCTACGGGGACGAGCACCTCAATCGGGTGCGCACCATCGGCAGGTTGCTGGACCGCGGGATCAAGCTGAACGGCATCCGGGAACTGCTCGAGGCCTGGGATCGCGGCGACGATCTCGGCGACGTGCTCGGGGTGCCCGATCAGGAGCCGCACGCGCATTCCGGCGTGCCTGCCGCGCTGCCCGATCCGGCGGTGCCGATCGCCGAGGTAGACGAAACATTAATTGCCGCAACCGAACTCGCCGATCTGTATCGAGAAGTGCCGAACGGCTTCGCCCGGGTGGTCGCGGCCGGTCTGTATGAGCCGCTCGATGCCGCCACCTACCGAGTGGCCGATCGTCCGCTGCTCCGGATCGTCGAGCAGCTGTGCTCGGCCGGCGCGACGCCGGTGCAGGCGCTCGATGAGGTCGAGCGGTTGCAGGGGGATTGCGACCGGATCGCTCGTCGCTTTGCCGACACCTTCGAGCGGACCGCGTGGCAGGCGTTCCGGCAGTCCGGGCGTACCGCGGCGGATCGGAACGAGCTGGCCGAGCGGGTTGCCGGCACGCGGATACTCCCTGGTCAGGCCGCTGCGGACCTCGTGGGCCGATTCATCGCGCGGTATCTGGAGCGGGATATCCCGGAACTGGGCGACGAGTTGTCCGGACGGTGAAACCCCTGGTCGAGATCGTGGGATGATGCTGGTCAAATCTTGCCGCTAGACAGCGGCGCATTATTCGATGTAACGTTGTGTCAGGACCTGGGGACATGCCCAAAGCGACGCCAATCTCTGCGCATGTCCCCGGGGCCTTACCGTCGGCCCTGGGTGGCCGCCGTGTCCCCTGGTGCGCACACCGATGAGGGGAAGCAGGGGACACCGGCGCTCCCACTCGGGGCCGACCGGTGTTCGGCGGCCGATTCGCACGCGTACCCCGCCGACGCCGAACATCAACGCGTATAGCACATTTCGCCTAGCAGACGATCAGGTGTACCCGCCCGTTGTCTGTAACTGTCGTGGCACTTTCCGTTCATTTCCGAGCAACAGGCGAGTTGCTATCGGCTGTCATCGTCGATTCCGTAGGAGCTGACGTGCGGGCGACCGCACATGCGCGGAGGGAACGCGGGTGGCGGACAAAGTCCAATACGACTCGGATCTTTTCTTCAAGGCGGCGAAGAAGACCGGGGACGCGCGGGACCGGATCAACGCGGTGCTGCACACCTTGCAGGCCTCGCTCAACGCACGCGGAAACCCCTGGGGCAACGACACACTCGGTCGTAACTTCGCGAACGGACCGGACGGCGCCGGTGGCTACACCTCCTCGCGCGACAACATGATCACCGGTGCGACCAATATCGCGGGCTCGCTCGACAACTTCTCCTCCGGCCAGACCAAGAGCGCCAAGCTGCTCGAGAAGATGGAAAACGGCAACCGCGACGGCTTCAACTGAGCCCAATTGCCGTATAGCCCACAATGATTGAACTGCCCGGCTGGCTCGAATGGCTCGAGCCGATAGTCGGCATGGAGTGGCCCGAGGGCAACGAAGACCAGATGTGGGCCCTGGCCCAGGACTGGCACACCGCCGCGGCGGACCTGCGCACCATCCTCGGCGACATCGACGCCGCGAAAAGTGCTTCGCTGACCGCGTATCCGGCCGGCGAAGGCGTCGAAGAGATGATCAAGGGCTTCGACAGCATGCGGTCCGGCGACGGATCGGAGAAGGACCAGTCGCTGGAGAAGCTGGCCACGCTCTTCGATCGGATCGGTGAATCCGCCAACAGCGTCGGCACCGAGATCGAGTACGCCAAACTGATGTACTGGTCCTCCCTGGGCCTGCTGGCGGCCGAACTCGCTGCGGCATGGCTGTTTCCGCCGACCGCGCCCGCGGTCGAGGCGGCTGCGATCGGGCTCACCCGGGTGGCGGTGCGGATCATCGGCCAGCGGGTCGTCGCCGCGATCATCCGGCACGTCGGCAAACTTGTCGCGTCCAAGTTCGCGAAATTCATGCTGCGGCATGTCGCGATCGACACGATGCTCGGCACTGTGCAGGAACTAGGTGTCCAGCAGTGGCAGGTCGATCAAGGGCATCGCAAGAACATCAACTGGGAACAGGTCGCGGTCACCGCGGTGAGCTCGGCCGCGGGCGGTGCCGCGGCGGGACCGTTCGGCGACTGGCTCGGCAACAAGCTGAGCGCGGAGATGAAGCCGTGGATGCGCGCCGCGATCACCGGTCCCGCAGCGGGTCTCGTCGGCGCCGGCGCGGGTTTCGTCGCCGCGACCGGCACCCAGTTCGGGATCGATGCCGCGAAGAACGGATGGGGCGACGCCTGGAACAACCTGAAGAACACCCCGGTCGACTGGCGGATGTTCACCGCGGGCGCCTCCAACGGTGCCATGTCGGCAGTGAACAAGGTTGGTGCACAGCATGCTTGGGGCAGCATGCGGCCGGAGATGTTCGGCAGGCCGGATTTCGGGACCCGCTTCGCCGATGCGGTCGATGGTCCCGGTGGTGCGCAGTCGACCGACGGTGTGCGCGTCGGATTCCGACCTGAGGGGGCTGGCGATGGCAGTCGCGCCGCGGCAGGTGATGGCAGTAGGGGTGCGGCAGGTGACGGCAACAGGGCGGCGGGGGACGGCAGCCGGTCCGCGAACGATGGCAGTGCAACACGTCCCGCCGGGGCTGAGGGGCAGGGCCGCGTCGCCGAGGGGGACGCTGGTCGGCAGAACAGCAGCGATGGGGCAGAGCGGGGTTCGGCGGGCGACGACAGACGGTCTGGCGAAGGCGACCGCAGAGGTTCAGGCGAAAGCGATAGCGGCGCTTCGGGCGAGAACAACAGTGGTGCGTCGAGGGAAAGCGACAGCGGGGCGGCGCGCGATTCCGTGAGCCGATCGGGTGACTCGGTTCGGAGCGCGGGCAGCGAGGCGTTATCGGATGGCCGGGCGGGTGACGCCGCGGCCCGGGCCGGTGACGGCAGCACCGGTCGACCTATCGAAGGCGGCAGTGCGAATGCTGATCGCGCGAACGCTGATCGTGCGGCCGCCCAGGCCGATTCGAGTGGTGCTGTCGACCAGCGCGCAGGGATGGCGGCGCAGGACGCGGTGCACCTCTCCGAAGGTCGCATCGACGCCACCACTACCGGAAATGACTCGGTCGCGGCGCGCACCGGCCTGGCAGACGGCGGTCCGGTCACGACCGCGCCCGCGCACCCGCCTGCCACCCATCCGAGTGCTGCTCCGGCGCACCAGAGTTCAACCGGGACCGCCGCAGGTAGTGAAAGCCGTGGTAACCCTGGATCTTCCAGTCCGCTGCGGCCGGTGGCCGGCGAGGTCCGGCCACACGCCGGTGCGGATGCGTCACGCGTCGAACAGCCGCGTACGGGTGCGGAGCCGCGCGCCGGGACCCCGGACAGTCGAGTGTCTGGCGAGGCACGCACGTCTACTGATCGTCCGCGCGCGGCCGATGTCCGTGGCGAAAGTACCGGCGGTGAACAGCGTAGGTCGGGCCTGGCCGATGGTTCCGCGCGCGGCAACGATCACCGGACGGGCTTGCAGTCGGGCTCGAGTGGTGAATCAGTGCCACCGGGGCACGCTGTCGCGTATGGTTCCATCCCGGCCCGGCAGCAAACCGACGGCGCGGTACCGGTGTCGGAAAGCGAGCCCCCGGCGCGAGCCGACCGTGGCAGTCCGCTCGATGTGGCGGGGGTGTTGCCCCTCGCGGCCGCAGCCGGTGCGGAGACGGGCCCGACACCGCGCGCGGATCGACCTGTGCCCACGGATACCGGCCGGCGCACTATCGATGAGCCGGACGCGTCGAGTCCGGATCTGTCGGAAACCGAGCATCCACGCGACTGCGCGATCCGCAGCCTCGAATTGATCCGGGATCTCACCGGTAGCGCCGTGATCGAGGTGCCGACCAGGGAAATCGGTCTGGATGGCGTGTCCCAGTCGGAGATCGAGCACGCCGCCGGTGTGCCGCTGCGAGACGTCGAGAACCACAACGTGATTCGGGACGCGCTGTTGTACGAGACCGGGCCGGACGGCAGCGTGCTCCGCGACGCCGACGGCAACCCGATCGAGCGGCCCGACGGGGTGGCCGCGCTGGTGGTGGACGTCTACGGCACGGTCGACGAGCACAACGTCGGTGCCCACGCCTACGTGCTGGTCAAAGAGAACGGGACGGTCGTCGTCCGCGACCTCACCGCGGGGTTGGCGCACGGTTTCCCGCCGATCCTGCCGGACGGCGACCATCCGGTCGCGCTCATCCGCACGATCCTGTTCGACGAGAACGGGATTCCGCAGCAGCACGGCGAGTCCGACACGGTACCCACTGCTTCGGAACTGCACACCGTCGATGTCGGCGATCGTCCGCCCGCACCGGACGGCGACCCGGTCGAACCTGCTTCGAGCTCGAACGGCGGCGGGAAGAAGCCGCCGAGCGAACTACCGCCGCCCGCCGCCCCGGACGATCCGGGCGAGCACGCGAAGCCGAATTCGCACCGCGACAACGATTCCGATGATGCGCCGGTACTCGAACCGGACGAGATCGTGCTCGCCGACGATTTCCGCCCGCACACCGTCGAGATCGACGGTGAGCAAGTGCCGTTGGCATTGCGCCCGGACGGCGAAGATCGTTGGCGCGCAGTACCTGCCGCCGACGGTGAGGTGCCCGCCCGCCGCGAGAACTCGAGCGAGTTCGAGAAGACGTCCGCGGTTCGCCGTGCGTGGGAACGCTTTCGGGACCGGACCCATGTGCGCGGCTACGAGGGTGACAATCCGAAATACCCGTCCGGCTCGGGTGAGGACGGCCGTGGGCAGACCGCGCTGCGCGACGGCGTTGCCAGCGCACCGGACCTGTTCGATCCGCCGCCCGCCCCGGCACCGCACGTGCCGGCCAACCCGGACGTTCCGACGATGGGTCCCGCCCCGGAACCGGGAGCGGGCAACGCGCCCAACGTCGCTCGCATCCTGAAAGAGGGCGCGACGATGTGGAAGAACCGCGAGCTCGTCCCCCTCCTCGGTCAGCTCTCGGGACGTGAGCGCGATGTGGCAGGCGATTTCGTGCCGCCGCGCACGGCGGACGGCGAGGAGTATCGGTTCTGGGTCAGTGACGCGGACCCGGACCTGGTGCGCGAGACCGTCACCGACCTCTTCGAGGTGGGCCGGATGTCGGACGAAGAGGCCAGGGCGGTCTTGACCGATGCGCTCACCGTGTCCGATCCGGAACAGCGCCGCCGGATCGTCGACGATATGGCGCGGCTGGGTCTGATCTCCGAAGCCCAAGCCGAGCTGCTGGCGCAGCAGCCGCCCGCGCCGGAGCCCATAGCCGAGCCGGACGGCCCGCCACCCGCCGACGAATCGCTCTCGGACATGGCGGATCGCCTGGGCTTCGAGCTCCCCGACGACGATCCGGCGACGGTGCGCCGCATGATCGACGAGCAGGAATATCGCACCCTGCGCGAGGCCGCGGCAGTCGAAGGACTCGCGGATGCCTACCGGCGTTTCAACGAGGAACAGACCCGGCCGTACACCAGAGAGGATGTGGCAGGCCAGGATTCGCGGACACCGCTGGAAGCGGGCGAGAGTCGGAGCCGGCCACCGGGGGAGCTCGAAGGATCGGGCGCGCGCAGGCGCGACAACGACGCCGACTTCTACTTGGACGACGACGAATTCGATGAGGACGGGGGTGATCGTCGCCCCACCCGGCACGGGGAACCTGATCCAGCCGGTCAACCTATCCCGTATTCCGACGAAGTCAGCTTCTTCGACGAGAATCCGATGGGCCGCTTCCTCAAGGAGATCAACGCGGCGTTCGACGGCATACCGGGTGTACAGAACTACACGCCTGTCGGCAACGGCGCGGACCCGCTCAAAGAGTGGGGCGATATCGGACCGGACGACGACGAACTCGGCCGCGATCAGGGGCCGCGGGCCTACTTCGAGCATGCGCTGCGCCGCGATCAGCTCCGCGATGAATTATCCACCTGGGCACAGATGTTCGGGCTCGACATCGACTCCGTGACCATCCAGCGGATCGAAGAACTGCGGGCCGCGAACCAGGTGCGCGCCGATCGGCTGGCCGAGTTCGCCGATGCCGCCGAGATCCGGCTGTATCCCGCGTCCGACGATCAGCCGCCTGTCGGACAGCCGTTCGGCGACCAGGTCGTGCGGATTCCGGTCGGCGAGGGTGTGCCCGATCGGCTGGTGGTCATCGACGGGCCACAGGACCGGGCAACCGCGCTGGCCAAGGTGCTCGCCGAGCATCCCGACCTCGCGCAGGCGGTGAATCGCGGTGAGGTGCAGGTCGATTTCCATAAAGCCCGGACGGATCGAAACGGTCGCATCCATCTCGAGCCGGTCGGCACCCCCGATGTCTACCACCATCGGGAACGCGTCGACGGTCGCGATCTGGCGGTAACCCTGTTGCGCGACAGCGACGGTCAGTGGCGGCCGGTGGTGCTCGACGACACCGCCGCTCCCCGCACCGAGCCGGATGCCGTGAACGCGCCGGACGCTCCGCCGCGGCCGCGCCCGGAGATCCTCGCGGATCTGGTGGATGTGGCACGGACACTCGGGCTGCAACCCGATGCCTTGCATCCAGACCGGCTGGCACAGACGATCGCGGATCTGAAGCTGGACAACGCCGTTCGCGCCGGACAGATCGAAGCGCTGGCCGATTTCGCGCGGTCGATGAACGATATCGCTTCGTTCAACGACATCAGCGACGCGCGCAGCCAATTGGCCACGCGCCTCGGCATTCCCGAGGCCGAGCTGAGCCCGCAACGCCTCGCCGACGCGCTGACCGACAGCTCGTTCCGAAATGCGTTACGCGCACAGCAGGTAGCCGACCTCGTGGCGTACGCCAAGCAACTGCGCGATCTGGATCCCGCCGCTTTCGTCGCCGCGCGCGACCAATTGGCGAAGCGGCTCGGTGTCGAGCCGTCCGAGCTGTTTCCGCCGAAGTACAGCAAGAACGAAGCGGGCCGGCTGGTGCACGGCCTGGACTCGAACAGCCTCGATCCGAAGAAGCTCCGCAAGCTGTTCGCGCAGCTCGAGCGGGACGGCAAACAGGATCTGCTGAAGAACGCGCTCACCGAGTACGCGGGCGCGCTCATCCGGGTAGACCCCTACTCCGACGTACCGCGCGGCGACCTTTCCGCCGACCCGCGCGTCACCGGCGAACCGCCCATCCACGATCCCGAGGCGATCCACGCCCTGCGCGACATCATCCGCGACGCGATGCAGTCGGGTGATCCGCTCGACTTCGGGCAGACACTTGCCGACCATCCCGGTCGGCAGGACGGCGACGGCACCTGGAATCGCGACAGCGACAACACCGGCGACCGGCCTGATCCCAACCGGGACTGGGCCCGGCTCGTCGGCGTGGACCTCGCCGATGCCGACGATGCCACCTTCCGCAAGGTGTACGAGGCCTACCGCGACGGCAAGATCGAAAAGCACGAGGGGCTCAACCCGCAGGAACTGGCCGCCGAAATCGCGAAGATGCGCGACGAGGTCCGCCGGCGGGCAGCACAGATCCGCGAACTCGCCGCGTTGGCGGACGAGTTCTACGCTGCGCCGGAACAGCTTTCGGGCGGTGCGGAGCGCGGTCGGCCGGGTGACGGGCCGGGCACACCGCTCGATGGGCCGGACGGGGATCCTCCCTCAACCGCGCCGCCCGCCACCGATCCACCGCCTCGTCGGCCGGGTTCCGGCGGCGCGGAGGTGCCGCCGGTCTCGCACGATCGACCGACAGCCGCCGAGCCGAAGACGGACGATTCGAATAGTTCTGCGCGGGAGCGTGGTTCGGGCGGCGCTGGGACGCGACGCGCTCCGGAACAACCGCGGTCGTTCGTCGAGGAAGTGCTGCGCCGAGAGACCGAGGCGCTGGACGAAGCGCTCCGGCACAACGAGGAGTGGGCGCAGCGCGAACATCAGCGATTGATGGACGAGTTGGCGCAGCATAGGCGCGACATGGCGGCGCGGTTCGATGCGGCTATCGATCGCGACAGTGCCGATCCTGCAGGTACGGACAAGAGTTCAGAACCCTTGGCAGAGGGCGAGATTGATCCCGGGGCGCCCATCCGGGAGGGATCGTCGCCCGAAACGGGCAGCGGGCCGTCCGCGAAGGAATCGCCGGTAGATCCGGTGCGGCCGCCGGTTTCGGCGACGCCGACCGAGAACGCGCCGGACCGACCGTCGCGGATCGATGAGGCGTTGGCGCGTGAGCTGGCGGCGGTGGACGAGTCGTATCGGCGGCACGCCGAGGAGGCCGACGCGGAGTTGCAGCGGGTGCTCGATCGGCTCGATCAGGTGGGTCGCGAGCTGGACGAGTCGCTGAAAGCCGCTGATCGCCCGCCGGAAGCTCAACCCGACGAGCCGGTTTCGCGCATCGATGCGGCGCTGGCACGGGAGCTGGCGAAAGTCGACGAAGCGTATCGACGCCATACCGAATGGTCCGATACCGAACTCCGGCAGGTGCTCGACCGCCTCGAACAGATCAGCCGTGAACTGGGTGTGCCTGACACTCAGGCGGATTCGGTCGACCCGCGCACGCGCATCGATGAAGCGTTGACGCGTGAGCTGGCCGCGCTGGACGAATCGTATCGGCGGCACGCCGAGGAAGCCGACGCGGAGCTGCAGCGGGTGCTCGACCGGCTCGAGCAGGTCGGTCGCGAGCTGAACGCGTCGCTGGATGCGCATGAGAGTGCGCTGGAACCCGATTCGACGGATCCGAGCTCACGGATCGATGACGCACTGTCAAGGGAACTCGCAAAGGTAGACGATGCCTACCGCCGCCACGCGGCAGCAGCCGACGCCCACCTCCGACACACCCTCGACCGGCTCGACCGCATCCGCACCGACCTCGCAGCCCAATCCGACCACCAGCGACTGACGGATGACCTGGATGCCGCCCACCGCGAAATAGCCGACAAGTTCGCCGAACTCGAACAGCGCGAAACCAGCGGGACCGCGGCGACGGAACCGGGTGCGTCGCAGACGCGAAATCCGGGCACCCCGGACGAGTCCGCACCGCAGCCGGGCACAGACTCGCGCACAAACCGCGCAGACGATGCCGATCCGCCGAAACCCGCTACCCCCGAAGCTGGTTCACACCGAATCCCACAGCTACCAGGTCGAGCCCTGCGTTCACACATCCCTCACCCACCCAGGGACTACGAGTTCGAGTTCCCCGAACCCATCCACCCCACCCCCCTCCCATGGCCCGTCCCGGACCCCCAACCCCCCACCCCACCTCAACCCCCGACCCCACCTCAACCCCCGACCCCACCGGTCACCCCGCACCCGCCACACCCGCCCGCCACCCCACACCCGCCCATACCCCCATGCCCTCCGGCGCCCCCACAGCCCCCCACACCACCGGTCCCACCAACCGAACCACCGGAAACCCCGACACCCCCGAACTTGCCCGTGCCGCCGGGCATTCCGGTTCCGCCGGGTCTGCCGGTGCCGCCGGGGATCCCGGTTCCGCCAGGTCTGCCGGTCCCACCCACCGAACCGCCGGCAATCCCGACACCGCCGAACTTGCCTGTGCCGCCAAGCATTCCAGTTCCACCGGATACGCCGCTTCCGCCGGGGATCCCGGTTCCGCCGGGTCTGCCGGTCCCGCCGGAGATCCCGATTCCACCGGATCTGCCAATCCCGCCTGGGTTGCCGCTTCCGCCGCGGATTCCGGCTCCGCCGGACGTGCCAATCCCGCCTGAGTTGCCGACGCCGCCGAATCTGCCGACCATGCCGGATTGGCCCGCTCCGCCTGTGTTTCCGCTGCCGCCGGAGCCTTCAACGTCGCCTGTGCCGCCGGGCGTGCCGGTCCAGCCGGAGTCCGCGGTTCAGCAGGACATAGCGCAGCCGCCAACCCGGCCAGGGCAGGCACAGTCCCCGGTACCGCCGAATTCGTCACAACTCCCGACCGTGCCGGGCGCACCTGCACCGGATTTGTGGGTGCCGCCGCAGGACCCGGCGCCGAACCCTTCACCGGCGCCGCCAGTCCCGTCTGGCCAGTTGCAGAGCCCGATCTCGCTGCAGCCGCCGACTGTGCCGGGTCAGCCAGAACCGTCGACACCCCCGAACGCGGCGCAGTCGACTGCACCGGGACCGCCCCAGTTCTCGGCCCCGCCGAACGTGCCGCACCCGCCGGGCGCACCTGCACCGGATTTGTGGGTGCCGCCGCAGGACCCGGCGCCGAACTCTGCACAGTCGCCAACCCAGCCGGGGGCGCCGCAGGATCGCACTCCGCACATACCGGGTTCGTCGGTACCGGGGAGTCAAGCAGGTCCATCGCAGGACCCGGCTCGGCCGAATGTCCCATCTTCGCCGCAGGTTTCGCCCACTCCGCCAGGCCTGTCGGGCTCGGATGTCTCTCCGGCGCAGAGCGCACCACCGGCTCCTCCGTTCGTTCCGCCGATGGGTGGCGGTGCGCAATCCAACAGCGGACGCGGTAGCGGGTATGGGCGGCGCTCGTACGTCACTGAAAGTTCCAGCAGTACAACGATTGTGGTGCGTCCGTATGTGGGTTACGGCGTATTCGCCGAGTTCGAGCCTGCGACGGGGGCGTTGCGGGCGACTCCTGCGGGGGTGAGTCCGCTGGGTGGGGTCTATGGCGATTTGGGTGACGTGCCGGTGGTGCTGTACCGGCATCAGGGCCGGTTGGGTTTGCGTATCGGTAGTCAGGACATCGATCTGGACGGGCCCGTCGCTGTGCAGTGGCTTCCTTACGATCAGCGCACGACACGGTTCGTGGTCAGCGTCGGGGGCGCGATCGTCGCGGACTTGCGTTACCGCTCGCTGCCCGCGGACATGGATCTGGGCCTGCTGCTCCGGGACGTCATCGCGGACGCGCCTCGGCGCGCCGCCATCTTCGCCTGACCGCACCCATCCTGTGCTACGACACAGCAGGTGAGGACTGGTTTTGTGCACTCCGCCCGATCGAAACGGCGGTGATTGCCAGGGGTGCGAAGCACTTGGTTCACTGGACAGATGATCAATGGCGATCCGCTGTCCCTACCCAGCCGCGGCACGATCTGGGCGCTGCAATCCACCTTGCGCCCGCTCGGTGCGCGCCTGCCCGCGAACCGGCTCGGTGTGGCCGGTGCGCGCTTGGGTTTGGCCCTCGCCTGTCAACTCTGGTTCGACCGCATGTTGCCGACCACGCCGGTCGATGTCACCAGCCCGCGCGGCCGGACAATAGGGGAGTGGGTCGGTGTGCCGCCGCAACCGGGCCGCGCCCTCATCTACTACCTGCACGGCAGCGGGTATGTCGGGTGCAGCCCGGCCACGCATCGCGGCCTGGTGTCCGAGCTGGCCCGCCGACTGGACCGTCCGGCGTTCACCCTGCGCTACCGGCGCGCTCCGGAACACCGCTTCCCCGCCGCGCACGACGATGTGCTGAACGGCTACCGCTGGCTGCTCGACCAAGGGCACGCGGCGGAAGACATTGTGCTGATGGGTGATTCGGCGGGCGGCCACATGGCACTCGGCCTGTGCGGGCAATTGCGCGAGCTGGGCCTGCCGCAGCCGAAGGCACTGATCGGCTTCTCGGCGCTGGTGGACGCGACGTGGTCGCTGGCGCGGGCCCGCCGTGCGGAGGTGAACGACGCCTTCATGACCCTCGGTCTGGCTCGCCGCATGACCGGTCTCTACTACGGCACAACACATTTCGACGACCCTCGAATGGACGTGGCCGCTCACGTCGGAGCCGATCTACCGCCGATGCTCCTTCAAGCAGGCGGCAGCGAAATGCTCAGCGCCGACGCCGAGCACTACGGCACCGCGCAACGCGCCGCGGGCGGCCACTGCGAGGTCCAGCTGTGGCCCGGCATGTTCCATGTGTTCCAGGTCGGCCATCGTTTCCTCCCGGAAGCTCGTGCCGCACTCGACGCGGTCGAAAAGTTCGTCGCCGAGGTGGAGAATCCGCAGGTCACCCAGGGTCCGCGCACCGCGTGAACGAGACCGCGGCGAGTGCCGGGCACTGTTGTGTCCGGTTACCCGTTGTGGCACAGTCGAGCGCGCAGAAACACGAGGTCCGACGGGGCAACTAGGGTGATCGCATGACGGAATGGCGCGCGCTGACCGACGAGGAGATCGTCGACCTGGCCACTCGGCTGCGGTCGGTGCAGTGGTCGTGGCGGCTGGCGGACGCGGCCGAACTGGCTGCGGAGTTCGGGTGGAAGGTGGTACTCGCCAAGCCCGAGTGGGCGATGCTCGATACCGGTTTCGGGATGGGCAGTGGCCGGATCGCGGGTTCGGACGGCGCGGCCGAGTACATCACGGCCAAGGTCGCCGGTCCCGCCGCCGACGACGCGGCGGGTCACGCACAGTCGCGCGATGCCTTCGCGCGGATGGGTGCCGCGCTGACCGGTGCGCTCGGCGACCCGACCGACCGAAAGCCGGGAGCGTCGCCCGAGATACGTTGGGCCGGTGCGGAAACGACCGTGGTGCTGAAGGATGTCGAAACCGCGGTTCAGCTTTCGCTGATCGACAACGCCAAACTCGCGCTGCGCGATCAGGCTGTCGAACTCGAAGGGCAAGAGCTTTGACCGGGTGGGATGGGTTCGCGGCCGGGCTGGCCGAGGAATTGGCGGCGCTGCCGGAGGGCGCGATCGTGAAGGTCATCCAGTCCGGTTCGACCTCGGAGGTCCGTCCGTACGCTCAGTTTCTGCAAACCGCGGACAAGGTGTGGGCCGAGCTCGTCAGTGACAAATGGCTGGATTCCGCCGCGCAAGCAGGCGCGGCGGGCAATGACCTGATCGCGGGCGCGGGATGGCAGCTGCCCGATTTCCAGCACGGCGACAACTGGTGGATCGAGTTGCCGTGGCCGATCCGCACCGCCGACTACGCCCGGCTGGCGACGATGGTGGTGGTCGGACTGCGCGACGCACTGCATGTTCCGGAACCCACGGATCTGGTTTATCGGGCCTGGAACGAGAACACCGGCAACACCCCGTTGGAACTGCCCGCTCTGGGCCTGTCCCGCGCTGGATGAGCCGTCGCGGCGGGTGCCGCGATATTCGCCGCTCGCCATCGTGCCCGCTGTGCCAGGATGAATTCGTGCGGCCGTCCCCGGGGTCGGCCGGTGTCCGTGTGCCAGACGAGGAGAGTTCCGCGACGTGACCAGACCAGACGACGAGGCTCCGCAGGACAAGCCCCGCGCCGAATCGGCTACGGATCGCGAGCAATCCGACGCGTCTTCGCCCGCGTCCCCGGTCCGGTCCGCGGAAACGTCGGCCGAGCAGGACGCCTTCATGCGCCGCTACTTGACGACGGTGATGCGTCGGGCGCCTGCGGAACCCACCCTGCCGGGCGCCGCCGCGGCGCCCTCGGCCGACGACGAAGCCGCTCGTGCGGAATTCATGCGCCAGTTCTTCGCCTCGCTGTCGTCCGAGTCGGACTCGGACTCGGACTCGGACGAAACCGTGGCCGAACTGCTCGGAGGCGCCGGTGTCGAACTGCTCGAAGGAGCCGGTGTCGAACTGCCGGACGGCGACGACCCCGATGTGGGTTTCACGCTGATGGGCGCGGCGCCACCGACCGAGGACGTCGCCGAACGGACCGGTGCGATCAGCCACCAGGTCGCCCGCGAGCTCGGCGCGGCCGGGCCGGAAGGCTGGGTCAGACTGGAGGCGACCTTCGCGATGGCGGTGGGGGCCGAGGTGGCACTGGTCGTCTTCACCGACGCGGAGGGTCGGGTCGCGCGCGCTTTCCCGCCCGAGGACGTGCTCGCGCTCATCCGGGAACATCGGCATTTGTCGGCACAGCTCAGCGACGGCCCCTGGTGGCGGTATCTGCTCACCCTGACCAACACCGGTCAGGTCGAGGTCGATTACGACTACGGTGACGAGCCGTTCCCGGACGACCAGCTGTTCGCGCCGGAGATCTACCGCGCCGACCTCGAGGTGTATCCCCGTGCGGCGCTGCCGATTTGGCTCGCCGCGTATCTCGGCCACGGCGATCGCCAGTCCCGTACCCCGCTGGACGCGGCCGTGCAGGCGCGGGCGGATCGGGACACGGGCCGGCGCGGTGTGCTGTCCGAACACGACTTTCCGGCCTTCCCGCTGATGGCCGCCCGCTGGGCCGTGATCGCCGCGGCGTTCGTCGCCGCCGGCTCCGAACTCGGTCCGCGGGTACTGCCCTCGATGAGCTGGTTCGAGGGCCTCAAGCGCAGCGGTTCCACGCTGTATTCACTGCCCGGCGGCCGGGCTGTCCTGTCCGGCGGCGTGTGGAACGCGCCCGCGCTGGCCCGGGCCTACAACGACCGCGAGCCGATGCCGCAGCTGTACGCGGGCGCCCCGGAGTGGATCGCCAACCCGGTGCTGAACGCTCGGGTGGCCGGTGGCCTGCTGTCGTTCTGCTACTGGTGGGAAGGCGGCAACTGGTATCGCGGGGAGTCGCCGATCGCGGACGAGCTGAGCGACGCGGTGCCCGGGATGTGGACCTCGGAAACCGTCGTCGACATCGTCTGCGGGGTGCTCGGCGACGAGGTGAGCGAACGGCAGCGCGCGGCCGCCGCGACCCTGGTGTCGGCCGCGGAGATCGGGGTCGTCACCCGCGCCACCCTGGTCGACGTATTCGGCGACGACGGCGCATTCGACGTGGACAGCGCCTTTTTCCAGCTCGCCATGGCCGGCGCGACGATGACGCTGCCCGAGCCGATGCCGCAGGAGGACGCGCTGGCCCGAGTGCGGCAGTTCGTCATCGACAGCGGTATGAACACCGCGCGCTATCCGCTGTCGGACCTGCGGGCGGAGCGGATCAGCGTCGGCTGGATGGTCTACGTGCCGACCAAACCCGACGAGATCGCGATCGGCCGGGCGATCTTCTATATCGCCGACGACGGTGTGCTCGAGCAATCCTCGTCGTCGGTGGCACCGTCGATCTATATCGCGGAGTTCGAGCAACGATTCCAACGACGGCACAGCGCGGTGGAGGCTTAGCGATGACCGGCAACGAACCGATCGACGTCGACGACCCCGACGCGGACATGTCCAATGAGTACAGCCAGATGTTCTACCGCGGGGAGCGCTACACCGGGGAGGCGGTGGAACGCGATGCCGCCGGGACGATCATCGGACTGTGGACGTTTGTGGACGGATTCGAAGACGGCCCGAGTAAGAGCTGGTATTCCGACGGCGCGCCCAAGCACACCGGCATGGTCGTCAAGAATCGGCCGGTCGGGGAGTGGCGCGAATGGTATCCGGACGGCAGTCTGCGGGAGGTCAGCGTGTTCGACGGGCCGGGCAAGCTGATCTCGCGGCGGAAGTGGGACGACAAAGGAGAGCTGATCGACCAGATCCCGCGGCCTGGTCAGCGATGAATACGCAGGTCGCGGCCTTGTGCCCCTAAATTCTGGGGCTCTGTGCACCCCCCGTTTGGAGTAGTGGGTGAGTGTTGTTGGTGTTACCGTAGTTTGACTGATCGCCGCTGCGCACGTGAACGTCGCATGAACGGGCGAGCGGGTCGTGAACGGGGGCATATAGCCTCGGTCGGTACAGGAAGGGGTTCACGATGGCCGATGAGAAATTCGAGGTCGATCCCGCCGCATTCCGCAGAGCCGCCGGAAAGACCCGTACCGTCGGCACGCGCGTCGCCAAGGTCTGGTCGAACCTGGAGACCGCTATCACCGGCAGGGGCGCGCCGTGGGGCGACGACAAGCTCGGAAAGCAGTTCACCGACGGTGCCGACGGCCAGCCGGGCTACAACGCATCGAAGAAGAACATGCACGACTTCGCCGTCGGGGAGGGCGGCAACGAGGGAATGGCGGGCACCTTCAGCGGCCTCGCCGATTCGCAAGCGAAGGTCGCCGACGATATCCAGGAAATATTGGAAGAACGCAACCGTCAGGGCTTCGAATACAAATGAGTGAAGGTCGGTCGCTGTGACACATGATTTTTCGCGCGGAGATGTCGCGGGGCTCATGGACGAGGTGCAGTCGCAGCTTCGGAACATCGCGCAGCTGCAACGCCAGCGCACCGCGCTCGTGGGCAAGGCCACGGTCCGGGGCGGCCGGGTCACCGTGTCGGTGAACGCCGACGGCGTGGTCATCGACGTCAAATTCGGCCGTAATGTGGAAGAACTCGAATACGCGGATCTGGCCCGTGCGGTACTGCAAGCCTCACAGGAGGCGGCGGCGGACGTGATGCGGCAGACGCAGGAGCTGATGGCGCCCGTCCAGGAGGACCGCGCCCGGCTGCCCAAACTGTCCGACCTGGTCGAAGGCATGCCGGACGTGCGTTCGATGATGCCGACGATGGACCGGGCCCCGCAGTCCAAGCCGGACGCACCCGACCGTGCCGCTGCTGCGGCGGCCGATCAGGGCATGACGTTCGACAACGTGGAAACCGTCGAGCAGGTCATACCGAAGAAGCCGGGGGTCACCGATTCCGGTTGGTAATCGGGTGGTGACCAGATATGGGCGATTTTTGGAGCGGCGTAGTCGATGTACTCGGATGGGTCGCCGGTAGCGATTGGCCGGACGGTTCCGAGACCGGCATGCGTGGCTTGGCCGATGATTGGCGCAATGCCGCCGAGGGCATCCGGGGTATCGAATCCGATGTCTTGGCCGCGAAGAGCGCTGCCCTGGCCGCGTACCCGCACGGCGTCGCCCGTGACGAAATCGGCGGCGTATTCCAGAAATTGCTCGACGGCACCGGCGCGACGAAAGAGCAGGAAAACCAAAATCTGAAAAAGATGGCGGAATTCTTCGACGGCATCGCCACATCCTGTGACAAGGTCGGCGACGAAATCGAGTACGCCAAATGGATGATGGCCTCGTCGCTGGGCCTGCTCGCGCTGGAAATCGCTGCGGCGTGGCTGTTTCCGCCCACCGCCCCGGCCGTGGAAGCCGGGGCGATCATCGCCACCAGGTTCGCCATCCGAATGATCGCGCAGCGGGTGATGGCCGCGATCACCAGAGCACTCGCCAAGATGGTCTCCTCCGCCTTCGCCAAGTGGTTGATGAAGCACGTCGCCATCGACCTGGCGCTCGGCACCATGCAGGACCTCGGCATCCAGCAGATGCAGGTCTGGCAGGGCAATCGTAAAGGAGGCGTCGACTGGGGGCAGGTCGGCATGACCGCCCTGTCCTCCGGCCTCGGCGCGGCGGCAGCGGGCCCGGTCGGCGACAAGCTCGGCAACATGCTGAGCGGGAAGATGAAGCCGTTCTTCGCGGGCGCGGTCACCGGAATGGCAGCCGGCACAGTGGGTGCCGTCGCCGGTGCGCTACCGCAGTTCGCCCTCGACGTCTACAAGAACGGCTGGGGCGCGGCGTTCAGCAACCTCGATCCACGGATGTTCACCGCGGGCGTCTCCAACGGTGCGATGTCGGGTGGCAACAAGGCGTTGGCGAACGGGTACTTCAGCTCGTCGCCGAAGTGGGGCGGCGGCGTGCGCGTCGATCCGGTCGGCGTGCCCCGCGTCGGCTCTCTCGGCACCCTCACCCCGACCGGCGTCGGAGCGGGGGCGAACTCGCCCGCGGTCCATCCATCCGGGGCAAATGGGTTGGGCAACAACGGTTCTGGTGCACAGACCGGCACGACGGGAAGCGGTACCGGAGCCGGTCGCACCGGCGACGGCGCGGGCACCGGGGGGAACAACAACAGCGGTAGAGCCGGTGACGGTTCCCGCAATACGAACAGCGGCACCGGCGACGGTTCGTCGTCGCGGACGTCCACGGGTGACGGATCGTCGTCGCGTACGTCGACCGGCGACGGATCGACGCAGACCTCCGGCGACGGCTCGAACCGGACGAACCCGAGTAGCGCCGAAACTGGTGCGCAACAACATGATCGGGGTGGATCCGAAAGTCGTGCCGCCGACGGCGGCCGTCATGAGGGCGCGTCGGAGAGCCGTGCGTCCGACGGTGGGCGCCACGAGGGCGGCTCGGAGAATCGGGCCGGAGCCGCGCCGGAGCAGGCGGGTAGTAGCGACCAAAGCCGAAGCGGCGCAACAGATCAGGGTGGCAGCGCACAAGATCGCGGTACCGCGGGTGAGACCGGGAACACCGGCGCGGGTGCCGATCGCAACGCGGGCTCGCAGCACACGGGGGTCGACTCCGGTGCGCCGGTGCAATCGGGACAGTCTGCGCCGCAACATAATCCGGTTACGACGGCGGATCCGGCTCGCACCGGCGGCGACGGATCGCAGCCGCGGGCCGGGGTGCCGGGTGAAGCGCGACCGCACACCGGCGCCGAACCGGTGCGCGGTGGCTCCGAGCCGGTGCGCGGTGGTGAGCAGGCGCGGACGCAATCAGGCGGCGAGACCAGGGCGACGGATCCGCGGGCTGGTTCGCCGGAGGCGCGTCCCGGTGCCGAACGGCCACGCGTTGATTCGCGTGCCTCGGTCGCGGATCCGAATGCTCGTGCGGGCACGCGTGATTCAACTCCGGGCATCCGCGCCGAGTCGAGCGGGGAAGAGGCGCCGCGCGCGAAGCAGCGCGTCACCAGCGAAGCGGGCGATAACGTCCAAGTCCGTTCGGACGCAGGTGATTCCGCGGTACGTCCGCCGACCGACGCGCCGCGCTCGGGCGAGGCGGCACCCCGCACGGGCGAGGCGACACCGCGTTCGGGCGAAGCGACACCGCGTTCGGGCGAAGCGCCCCGTTCCGGCGATACGTCGACGCGGCCCGAGACCGATGCGCCGCGTTCGGATGACACCACGACGCGGCCTGAGACCGACGCGCCCCGTTCGGATGACACCACGACGCGGCCCGAGACCGATGCGCCGCGTTCGGATGATCCTGCGACGCAACCGAATCGGCCGCGTGCCGGTGAGGAGTCGCGCGCGGGACGCGAGCCGGGCGAGTCCGGTGCGCGTCCGCGCGACGACAGCCCGACGTCGCGCGACGACGCGGATACGACCCAGCACCCCGATCGCGTGGACGGCCCCGACGACCGGCAGCACGGTGCGGACGATCTGCTCCTGGTTCCGCCGCTCGTGGGTCCGGACGGCGCGAACACTCCGCACGGGCGGCACCCGACCGCCGATGCGCCCAACGACGGCTCGCCGCGACCTGACGGCGATACCGAGCCCGGTGACGCACCACGACCTCGTGGGGACGACGATCTGCGCGGCAAGTGCGGTCTGCTCTCCGTAGTCGAGCTGATCCGCCGGTTCGGCGCCGAGAACTTCCGCCTGCCGAACCGTACGATCGGCCCGGACGGCATGACCGCGGGCGAGTTGGTCGCGTCGGCGGGTGGCGCGCTGCGGGAGTTCCCGGGCGCGGATGCCATCGCGAACCGCCTGATGAGCCTCGGCGAGGGCGCGACCGCCCTGGTGGTCGACGTCTACAGCGGTCCATCGGACCGGCACGGCGTCGGCGCGCACGCCTACCTGATGGTGCACGAGAACGGCAAGATCACCATCCGCGACGCCACCCTGACCGGCGAAGAGGGCGGCGCGCCGGTCCGTGACGTCGATCGTTCCCTGGCAATTCTCTTCAAAGGTGACGGGACACCGGTCGATCCGGTGCCTGCGCATATCCGCGACGAGCTCATGTCGCACGGCGCGGACGAGGCCGAGCCAGTGCGCATCGGTGCGCGACCCGATGCGAACCAGTTCTATCGAGGTGCCGACAACAAGTGGCACCACCCGGAGGACGCGGACAATACCTGGCGTGACGAGGGCACGTTCCGACTGCGCGACAACACGGGCTGGATCGACGATCACCTCAGCAAGCGAGGGTTCGCCTTCCTGGCCGACGAAGGACCCGCCAAGCCTTACGACGTGACCGATCCGGAACTACAGAAGCAGTTGGACGACGCGTCCACCGAGCGGAAGAACCTGCAGACCCAGCGCGACACGGTCGCCGACGATCTGGTCAAGAATCTCATTCCGGAGTTCTCGCAGTACGGGATCAAGGAGATCCCGCAGCTGAAGGCCAGCGAACTCGACACGGTGATCAACCGGCTGACCGACAAGGTCATGACAGATCCCGGGCTGACCGACGACGCAAAGCTGGCAAAGCTCGAGAAGCTGAATGATCTGCAAAGTCAGGCCGAGAAGTACAACGAACTCGGCCCGAAGATGGTGAACGCCTCCAAGCTGCTCGGCGAGCTCGGTGCGAAGGCTTTCGGACTCGATCCGGTATTGCACCCGGATGCGGTGATCATCAGTCCTTTCAAGGGCGCGCGGGACGGCGCGGACATGGTCGACTACGCGATCCTGGTGCCGGGCCACGACGGCTCGGACGGCAACCCGCCGCGACCACCCAAATTGGTCGTGATCGAGGCCAAGGGTGTCGGTTCCGGGCTCGGCGGCGCGAACACCGTGGACGGCAGGGCGCAGCAAGGCTCGCCGGAATACCTGCGGCGCACGCTGGCCATCGACCACAACTTGAAGACCATCCTGTCCGAGACGCCGGAGCAGTTGCGCGCTCGTGGCATCGATGTCGATTCGCCGGAGGGGCAAGCACTTCTGCGTGCCCGCGACGAACTGCTGAAGGCGCACCACGACGGCACTCTGGACATCGAGTACCACAAGGCGCACGTCAACATCCACGGCAAGGTCAAGATCTCCGAGTTCGGCCTGGACCGCAACGGTGTGCCGGTGCGGATGGACAATATCGGTGAGGTTCAATCCGATCACACTCCGCCGCAACAGAGTTCGCCCGACGGCACGCCCCCGGCCGGACCGCATCCCCGCGTCGACAACGATCCGGCCAACCAGCTGGACGACCGCCGCGGCCGCTGCGGCGAAGACTCGCTGATCGACCTGCGCAACCGGCACGGCGACCATATCTGGTTGCCGGAGCGCACCATCGGCCCGGACGGTATGACCGCCAGGGAACTGGAGGCGCTGGCCGGCGGCGAGTTGCGTCCCGTCGATACGCACGAGCAGATCCGGCAGCAGCTCATCGCCCTGGGCGAGGGTTCCTCGGCCTTGGTCGTCGACACCTACGCGGGGCGGGACGAGCACGGGGTCGGCGCGCACGCCTACGAGCTGATCAACGTCGGCGGCGACAACATCATCGTTCGCGATATCGGTGCGGGACTGGACAATCACAGCTTCCCGCCGCGCACGCCGGGGGAGGTGCGCAATATCCGCGCTATTCTCCTGGCCGGGCACGAGGGACGGCCGGAACATCCGATCAGCGATGCCGACCGCCGCCGGATTCTCGATCAGGAGGCGGGCGCGCACGATCCGGCCCGGGTCGGTCAGCCGTTCGACGGCAGGCAGCACAACGGCACCGGCAGCCCACGCCACGAGCTCTCCGACACCTCACCACCCGCCGATCTCGACGGCACCGACACAGACGCTCCGCGCCGAGACACGGACCTGCCCGAAGTCGAGATGATCGGCGAGCCCGGCCCCGGTGTGACACCGGAGATGCTGGACGCCGCGCGCCGTTCGGTCGCCGAAACCGGTGAGCCCCTGGTGCTTTTCGGCAGCCGCCAAACCGGAATCTCGGAAAAGACCGGCGAACCGTTCCGCGCAGACAGCGATCTCGACCTTGCCGCGACCACGGCTGAAGGGCTGATGCGGCTCGCCGACCTGCACGAGGGCGAGAGCCCCATCCCGGGCGTCAAAGACGTAGCCGGAATCTTCTCCGAGGAAGTAGCCCGCGAAAAGGGCTACCTGGTAATCAAACCGGTAGCCGCCGACGCCCCCGAAACCCGCACCACCCCAACGCAAGAAGGCGCGCCCCCCACCAACCGCGCCCCCGCGGACACCACCGACGCCAGCCCCCGCCCCGCCGAGGAAACCCCCGAACCGGCCACCCGCCCCGCGGACGAAACA
The DNA here is from genome assembly GCF_001613425.1 of Nocardia vulneris. Classification (GTDB taxonomy): domain Bacteria; phylum Actinomycetota; class Actinomycetes; order Mycobacteriales; family Mycobacteriaceae; genus Nocardia; species Nocardia vulneris. The sequence continues at coordinate 37,475 of NZ_BDCI01000024.1, forward strand.
AACCGCACTGATGACGGCGCGCAACGCGAGCCGGATGCCAATGCCGATGCGGGCCCGCTGCACGACGATCACCTGTCCGACGAAACTCGGCCGCTGCCTTCGTCGTTCATCGTGCCGGACAACGGCGCGCCGATGCCGGGGCCGGAAGTCGACAGTCATCCACTGGGCACCCTCGACGAGTCGACGGTGACGCGCGATGCGGGCACCGATCTCATCACCCACGTCGACGGCGTGCCGATCGATGACTACGTGCGCGCCCTCGGCGCGGAGCGCGCGGACGTGTACCGGCAGGCCGCGGCGGACAAGGTGTTGTCGCGAAACGCGCAGGGCGCGTGCATGTCCGTGGGCATCGATCGAGAGACCGGACGCGTTTACGAAGCCGCGAACGGCAAGCGCTCCGACATCATCGCCGACGCGGACGCACACCCGACGCTCAAAGAGAACCTCCGTCTCATGGAGGAAAACGGTCCGTATAGTCACGACGAAGACCCGAATGTGCCGAAGACGGAACCGCATCCGCACCCCGACGCGCCGCTGGGCCACGCCGAGGTCAAGGCCACCAACCAGATGCTGTGGGACCGCCGGGCCGCCGGGCTGGCCGACGACCACGCCGCGCTGGCCGCGCTGATCCACGCGCCGCAGTTCCCGTTCGGTGGCCGGGCGGGTGACGCCCCGTTCTGCGCCAACTGCCACCACATGCTCGATGGTGCGGACAGCGCCACCGACCGGATGACCAAGTACCCGCCGTCGGACGCGGCCAAGCAGAGCGTGCTCGATCAGCAGCGCCGCGCCGCCGAGGAGGCGGGCGCGCCGAATCGGACGCCGGAAGCGCCACCTGTCGGCGATCCGCCGCGGGATGCGCGACCGCCGGATTCGTCGCGGCCCGAAGGGGAATCCTCGCCTGAGGTCGGGCCCGCGGATTCGCCGCGACCGGAACAGGATTCGTCACCGGCGGTCAAGCCTGCGGATTCGGCTGCCGAGGGTCGGCCGAGGCCTGCGGATTCGGCTCGGCCGGAAGGGGATTCGGCGACGCAGCCGCGGCCCCGGCCGGGCGGGGCGGATGATCCGGGGCGGATGGCGTCCGCGTTGTCGCATGAGCGCGAGGTGGGTTCGCGGCTGATGCCGCCTCGGCCCGAGGCGGCGGTCGACGGCGGTGCTCGCCCCGGCGACGACATGCCGCAGCCGCACATCACCGACGAGTGGACGCCGTTGAGCGCTGCCGAGGTCGGCGCGAAGCTGGCCGAGGACACCGGACTCGTCGTCTACGGGTTCGACCGGCCCGGTGTCGATGCCGAGGTGGCGCGTGAAATCGCCAGGGGCATCGTCGATCTGCGTGGCAAGTATCCGAACATGGACCTGCGCACTATCGGTATCGGTGATTTCCGGGGCCGTTGCTTGGCGATGGTCCTGCCCGGAATCGACCCGGAAACCGGTCTGCGGCGGGCGGATTCGATCAAGTTCAGCTCGGACTTCGTCGGCAGCATGGACGCCTTCCGGCAGGAGGTCCAGCGTGGCCTGAGCAACGGCCGGTTCGGCCCGAACATGATGGGCGACGGCCGGGCGGTGCTCGGCATCCTGACGCACGAATTCGGCCACGTGGTGGACATGCAGGGCCAGCGGGCGTCGCTGCGGCCGATGGATCCGGACGATCCGCATTCGCTGACGTACGCCGATCACGTGCTGCAGGAGTACTACAAGCAGAAGGCGGCATCAGATCCGGCGTTCCCGGCCACGCCGCAGGGGTACGACCGGTGGCTGCGTCAGCTCAGCCCCTACAGCTTCGACCAGAACGGGGTGTTCCATCCGGGCGAGGCCGTCGCCGACGCCTTCCTGGACGTCGAACTCAACGGCTCCCGGGCAAGCGAGCCCGCCCAGGTCCTGCACCGAATGCTGATGGACTTGGCGGTGCTGGGCGCCGACGCACTGCCGCCGCGTCCGCCGCGGCCCGATGCGGGCGGCACCCAGCGCGCTGACGCGCCCGCCGATCCCTCCGCACCGCAACGGGTTCCGGACTCTGAATCCGCGCCGCGGGCGGCGCACGAGCCACCCATGCGGGCCGGCGACGACTCCGCGGCGACACCCGCGCGGGACGAGGGCAGGCACGAGAGCCTCGCGGATTGGTCGGCACGGATGCGCGCCGAACAGGCGGAGTGGACGGCGCGGATGGCCGCCGAGCACGCGGCGGCGATGCGCCAGATCGCCGATACCGGGCCTGCTGACTGGGCGTCGCAGATGCGCGCCGACCACGCCGAATGGCAGGCGCGCATGGCCGCGCTGCGCGCTGAGTTCTCTCGCGATATCGCAGACGGCGTGCTGCCGCGGGTCGCCGCCGAGGCGCCGCCGGAGCCGGCCGGTCGGCACCGTGCCGAGGATCCCGAAAACCGGAGCCGCACAGGCGAGTCCGAAGGCGAGCCGCCGCACCCGGGCGACAAGAAGGTCTGGCCGCTCGGCGAGTCGGCGGCCGAACCGGAAGCCGCGGGTGCCGGTGGCGGTAAGAAGCCGCCGGAAACCCCACCGCGCGTAAGTGATCCGGGCGACGAGGACGCGAACAACGGCGACCGGCAGAACCCGGAGGAGCCGGCGGCGCGCGAACCGGAGCAGACGCCGACACCCGAGGAGCCTGCACCGACACCGGAACGGCCCGCGCCGACACCCGAGCAGCCGACCCCGACACCGGAGGAAGTGTTCGCCCAGCGGCAGCAGGACCTCGAGGCCGCGCGCGACCGTGCTCTCGCAGAGCGCGCGGATGCGCTGCGGCAGCGCACCGAACTTGCGATGCGCTTGCGGGTCGACTCCGATGTCGACGCGCCCGGCCTGCGGCCCGAGAATCTGCCCGACACGATCGACGAGATCCTCGGGCGCACCACGGAGTTGCGCGAACAGGCGGTGGTCGCGGAGCGAGTCCGGGATCTGGAACACCAGGTGAGCCGGATCGCCGACGCGGACGCCGACATCGCCCGGATCGACCGGGATCTGGCGTTGCTCGCCGCGGAACGTGAGGCGGCGGCGCGCAACGAGACCCCCGAGGGCGAATACGACCGCCTGCTCGACCAGCGCCGGCAGCTGTTCCAGGATCGCGAAGCGGCACGGGCCATCCGGGACGAACTGGCGGTGCGGCACGGCATTTCCGATCTCGACGGCGACGCGTTCGAGCGCCGGGTCCTCGACCTGTACGACGAGTCGCAGGGCCGCAAGGTGCACGTACGCGGCGGGTTGGACAGCATGGAGCGGATCGTCCGCGAGCCGTTGTCCGGCCCCGAAGCGGTGGCGCGGCAACGGGAGATCCGTGAACTCGCCGAGGCGCTCGCGGAGTTCAACCGGCTCGATCAGGCGATCGAACAGATCGACGCACGGATGGCCCAGCTGCGTGAAGACGGCGTCGGTCTCGATCGGCCGCCTACCGAAGACCTTGCCCCTGAACTGGATCGGTTGGCGGGTGAGCGCACCGAGCTGCTCCGCGACACCAGGGTGCAGCGCATGATGGTCACCGATCTGGCGCGCGCGTTGCGGATCGACGAGGGCAGCTTGCTGGAGAGTCCGCAGCGGCTGGCCGAGGAGATGGAACACCAGCGTTCGCGGACGATGCGGGTCGACGAAATGGCCGACCGCCTCGCGATGCTCGATCTGCTGGAGTCCGCGGCCGCGGATGTGCTCGCGGCCGACAACGCCATCGGCAGGCTCGAAGACGAGATGTCGCGCGTCACCGGGTTGTGGCGTGACCTCATCACCGCGCAGGGCGGGCACATGGTGACCGACCGCGTCGGCATCATCTACGGCGAGCGCCCGCGGCTCATCGTGTTCGGCCCGCGGGCCGAACACGAGAACCCGCACCGCGCATTCGACGACGCGCTGCGCGACGCATTGAACCGCAGTCCTGCTGCCGCGCAGGCGATGCTGCGGCATCCGCGCGTCGAGTACCACCAGATCGTCACCGACCGGGCAGGCGGGTGGCGCGATGTCGGGATGCCCGGTCCGCGGCTCGAGCGCACCGAAACCGGTTGGATCAACGGGGATCCCGGCATGCTGGTGGTCCGCTGGCAAGACGGTGACGGACAGTGGCATCCGGTCAATCCGGCCAGACCCGAATGGCGCACCAACCGTGAGGACGGCACGCCGGATCACTGGGAAGAGCCGAACCCCGACTGGTGGGCGGGCCTGGCCGACTTCATCAACGACCTGGCAACGCCTTTCGCCGATATCCCGCCCGGGCATATCGCGAAGAACATGCTGCCGATGAATCCGATGAGCGCGCCGGTGCTCTACGACGGCCTGGGTGTCGACCCGGATTCGATCGAGACAATCCACCTCGGTGGCGATATCTACGCCATCCAACGGAATCTGCGCACCCTGTTCGCGGCCATCGATCATCCGATGGTCCGGGATTGGATCCATCGGCACCCGGAAATCGGCGACTGGGTCAAGGCGCGCCCGTGGTTGCAGAAGATGCCGATCTTCGGCACGGTGTGGTCGTCGTTCGACTGGTACAAGCCGCCGGAGTCCAACATTCAGCCGATGTACCGGCGGTGGGAACCCTCGGAGCATGCGCCGCTCGGTCACCGGGTCGAGATCCCGGAGTGGTTGCAGCGCTCGATCGACGCCGATGTCGCGCGCTGGCGCGAGGTGCAGCAGTGGGCCGACGGTGAATACGAGCGATTCCGTGCCGATGACCAGCTGGCCGATCGGATGGCCGGTCCGCTGGCCGACTACCGCCAGCAGCAGCGGGTGGCCGGTGCGGAGGACGTGCTGAAGCACATCCGCGAGGAACTGGTGGATCCGCATCGCGGTGTCGACCTGAGCCGCCCGGATGTCGACAAGCAGTTGCAGCTGATCAACGAGCAGATCGATCGGCTCGCTCACAAGTTCGCCAACCATTTCGACACCGACAACCGGGCCGAGGTCCGCGATCAGATCGCCGATATTCGCCAGCAGCTGTTGGACATTCGCAACGAGCGCCCGATCACCGATGCCGACATCGCGCGCCTCGTCACGGAATTGACCCCGGCGATGCGTCCGCTGACTCCGGAAATCGAACGGCAGAACCCGGCCCTGAAACCACCGGACCTGGACTTCGACCATGTCCCGCCGCGGCTCGATTTCCCGGAGTTCACCACCGCACAGCTGCGGCAGATCCTCGACCATCTGCTCTTCGACGAGCACCTGGCCAGCGACCACGCCGATCCGAGCGGCCGGCCGGTACTGCGGCGGATGGATCAGCTGGCCGATGTCGCCGAAGCCATCAACCGGATCGTCGAAGGCAAACCGCTGCCCGCGGATATCGTGCTGCTGCTCGACGCGCTCGCGGAGTCCAACTACCTGCGTGACCCGGCGAACGCGGGCAAGACCTGGCATCACGCGAACGCGCACGCCGTCGCCGAGGGCTATCACTGGGACGCGAATCGTCCGCCGCTGACCGAAGAGCGGGCCGGCATCCCGTATGCGCCCGAACCGCTCAACCCGCCGGAACCGTTCCTGCCCCGGGATCGCTACGAACTCCAGCTCGCCAAGGCTCGGGTTGCCTGGGAAGCGCGCACCGACGCCCTGCTCGAGGCGGCCAGAGCGGCGGGGGTCGACGCGGACGTGGTGTTTGCGGAGGATCCTGCGCCCCGGCTGGCGGAACTGCGCGCGGAACAGCCGGACGAGGCTGGGCGCCAGCGCATCGACGATCTGACCAGGGCCCTGCAAGAGTTCGACGCGGCCGCCGCAGCGGTGACACGGTTGGAAGACCGCCTCGAGCAGCACGATGCCGACCGCGCGCTGCCGCGAACCCAGCGCATGGAACTGCTTGCCGGGGAACCGAATTCGCCCGTGCGGCCGGAGCCGGTGGAATCGCCCGAAGCGGTCGCCGAGCGGCAGCGCGCCGCCGAAATCGAAGCGCAGCGCCGCCAAGCCGAGATCGATCGGCTGGAGCAGGCCAAGGCCGATGCGTTGCGGGCTCGGGACGAGGCCGAGGAGCAGTTGCGCCAGGCGCGGGACCAGGCCGAGGCGGAGGCTGCGTTCGAGCGGCAGCGGTTCGCTGAACGCGATGCGGCGGAGCTGGATCGTCAACTTACACAACAGCTTCGGGACAACGCACTGAACGATGTCGAGGCACGTCCGTTGCCGGGTCTGCCGCAGGTCGGGGTAACCGATGGCGATCCGCGTCGCGTGGTCGTGGTGGTGCGCGGGGAGTCGGATCCGGCCACGCTGCTGGACCGGGCGGTCGCAGCGCATCCGGATCTCGGTGACCTGGTCGGGCCGAACCGCGACAATGCCATCGTCTTCCGGCTCACACCCGGCGAAGACGGGCGCACGCAGGTCCATCGGGAAGATCCGCCGGATGCGCCGCCGCTGGCCGCCGTGCGGCCGGAGCCCGACGCGCCCAGCGATGGCGGTGCCGCGAAGCGGTTGCCGGTTGCGGAGACGCCGCAGCAGCACCCGGAGATCGATCGGCTGGAGCAGGCCAAGGCCGACGCGCTGCGCGCCCGCGACGACGCCGAGCAGCAGTTGCAGCAGGCGCGCGATCAGGCGGAGGCCGAAGGCGCGTTCGAGCGGAAGGGGGATGCCGAGCGCACCGCGGCCGAGCTGGATCAGCAACTCACGCAACAGCTTCGGGACGATGTGCTGGCCCAGGTCGGTGCTCGGCCGCTCACGGGTCTGCCGCAGGTCGGTGTGATCGATGGCGACCCGCGCCGGGTGGTGGTCGTGCTGCGCGGCGAGTCGGCGCAACCCGCGACGCTGATCGATCGGGCGGTCGCCCAGCATCCGGACCTCGCCGAGGTCGTCGGACCGAACCGGGACAACGTGGTGCTTTTCCGTCTCGTCGTCGGCGAAGACGGCCGCACCCAGGTGCATCGCGTCGATCCGCCGGATGCTTCGGCCCTGCCCATCTCCCGCCCGGAACCCCACTCCCCGAGCGACGGCGGCGGTACGAAGCAACCTCCGACCACCGAAACCCCGCAGTCCGGCGGCGCCGCGCAGCGCGGCGAGAACACGCCTGCCGAGACACCGCAGCCGCGGCAATCGCCGCAGCCCGGCGAAACGCCGCAGCAGGGTGCGGTTCCGCCGGTCCGCGAGACCCCGGTGGTCGGCGAGGCGCCGCAGTCGCGCGAAACACCGCCGAGTGGCGATATGCCGCAGTCGCGGCAAGCGCCGCCGCCAGGTACGGCACCGCAGTCGCGGCAGACACCCACTGGCGCGGGCGCGCCGGTGCGGGAGACTCCCGTGGCCGGTGCTGCGCCGCGGTCGAGTGCAGACCCGCAAGCACGGCCGGCGCCGGAGAACCAGACCGGTCCGCAGGCGGGGCCGGTGGCGGGTACCGGTGTGCCGCAGCGTGGTCCCGGTGAGAATGTCGGACAGGGTGAAACCGGAGCTCCCGCAGGCGATCCGGTGGTTCCGGCCGGAGAGAATCGTCCGCAGACCGGTGCGCCGCAGGGGCAGTGGTCGACGGTCGGTGCGCCGCGAGCGTACGAGCCGACCACCCGCACACCGGAATTCGAAAGCCTTGTCACCCGAATTTCCGACGAGGCGGCCCGCGGTGCGCAACTGCTCGATGGTGCGCGGGCGGCACTGCGCGGGCTCGGCGTCGACCCCGACGGCCTGACTCCGCGGCAGATGGAAGAGCGGGCGCGGGAAGTCGCCGACGCCGCCGACGCCCGAATCACCGAGCTGAACAACCGCACCGGTATCCGGCCCGAGGAGATGGTGCAGTACTTCGACGATCGCAATGCGGCGCAGCAGCGGTACGCCGAGGTCACCCGGTTGATGGGCACGCTGACGCAGAGCCTCGGCCAGTACCACGAGTCGATGCGGACCAAGAGCGACCTGTGCGTCGAAGCGGGCGCGGTGATCGCGCGTGACGTGCTCGCCACGGAGGGACAACCGCTGCGGAATGCGGACGGCGTCGCGGTGCTCCCAGGCGATCCGCAGCGTATCCTCGTGGTCTCGCCGTTCCGCGCGCCCGAGCACATCCTCGGCGACCAGTTGCGTGACTCTTTGGCGCAGCAGCACATCGACGTGGTCTACCGGCAAGTTCAGGTGGATGACACCGGCCGCGTGACCATCGTGGATCTACTGCCCCTGAGCGGTGCGGCCACGGTGGGCGAGCCGGTTACGCCGGGCCCGCGGCCGACTCCCGGCGAGGGTGGCGCGCCGGTCCGTCCGGGACAGTCGAACGAGACACCCGGTTCGCGTAAACCGCCTGAGTCAGGCGAGGGTTCACGTCCAGGCGAGCCGAAATCCGAAGTGCCGCAAGAACCGCCTGCCCCGCCGAAGGCGGAAGGCGCAGGCGGCGGGAAGAAGCCGCCGCAACCACCGGCGACGCCGCCGGTCGGTGATCCGGGCGACGGCTCCGCGAGCGGCCCGAACCGTCAGGGCGACGCTCCCCGCAACCCGAACGAATCCGACACGGGAGCAGCCGATCTCGCCCGCGCGGTGGCTCGGGTCGAGGACGCGCCGACCTCGGGCGAGGAGATCCGCGTCGAAATTCTCAGCGAGGGCGCGCTGCAGATGGCCGAGCGGGTCGAGTTGATCACCCTCGCCGACGGCACGCAGCTGATCCGCAAGACACTGAGCAACCCGATCCACGCCGACGCGGAAGTGCTTGCGGCGCTGGTCGGCCGGGCGGTCGGGGCGAACGTGCCGCACATCATCCGGGTCAGCGACAACATGATCTTCATGCAGTTCATGCCGGGTGACTGGCCGAGCAGCCTGCATCCGGGAGCCTGGAGCCCGCAGCAGACCGGGCTCACCGACACTCCCGCCGGTGTGCGTATGGGCCTGTTGGACGTGCTGATCCGAATGCCGGACCGCGGCATGACGAACTGGCTGGCCACCCGGGACGGTCAGATCAGCGGCATCGACCACAGCCTTGCCTTTGTCGGTGGCCGGCGCGGTGACGCCGAAACCAGCAGTGGGTTCGCCTACCACTTCTTCGATCGCGGCGCCGATGGCACGATCCACTGGCGTCAGCACGAGGTCGGTGCCGCCGAACTCGCCGAGATCCGCCGCCGGATCGAGGCGATGGAGCCGGAGTTCGCCGCGCACCCGGAGTGGTATCAGTCCGTGCTCGATCGGTTGACGATGCTCGAGCAGAACGCGCGGCCGGACGACGGCCCGATGCCGCCGGAAGATCCGTCGAGTGGACCGGGCGAGCCGGGTGGTGCGAGTCCACGGCAACCGGGCGGTCCGCAGCGTCCCGGTGCACCCGAACAGCCGGTCGGTCCCGAAAACGAAAGCGGCACACCGAGACCGAAGGGCGCTGCCGAACCGGAAGGCCGGACGCCCCCGCCGGATCCCGATCCGGCGCCGACGCCGGAGGTCGATCCCGCCGAGCGTCGCGCCGAGCTGGTCGAGTCGCGCGACCAGGTGCTCGCCGACCGCGACAGCGCGGTGCGCCGGCGCGACGAGCTCGCCACGCTGCTCGGTGTCGATCCGTCCGACGACTGGGCGGCCCTGCGTCCGGGCGACGCCCTTGCCGACACGCTGCGCGAGCTGAACCACCACCGCATCGAGGGTCAGGAGCGGCTGCCGCACGACGTGCTCCGGGTGAAAGAGCTGGAGCGGCTGTGCAATCGGATTGCGACCGACGAGGAAACGCTCGCGCGGTTGACCACCGAGCTGGCCCGCCTGGACGCCGAGTATGCGCCGCTGGAAACCCGTGAAGCCGAATACGACCGGCTGCTCGAGGAGCGCGCGGACCGCGCGCGGGAACGGGAAACCGCCCGTGCCGCAAGGGATGACCTCGCGCGGCGTCTCGATGTGCCGGAGCTGAGCGGTGACGCGTTCGACCGGCGGGTGCTCGACCTCTACCAGGAGGCGCGCACCCGAACGGTGCGGGTGCCCGGCAACCTCGACAGCCCCGGCCGGGTGGTGCACGAACCGGTGGCGGGGCCGGAGCGGGAACTGCGCGAACAAGCCATCCGCAGCTTGCAGCAGTCGGTCCGGGAGTTCAATCGGCTCGACCAGCTCGTCACGGGTATCGATGCCAGGCTCAACGAACTGCAGCGGCAGGGCGTGGATCGGGACCGTCCGCTTTCCGATGACGTTGTCGCCGAACTAGATGAGCTGGCGGGCAGGCAGGCCGCCATCTTCCAGGAGAGCAGGCGGCCACGCGCGGTGCTGGAGGATCTGGCTGAGCGGTTGAGCATTCCGCTGACCGACCTGGGCCCGGAGCCGCAGCGGCTGGCCGACACGATCGATCACCACCTGCGTACCGACGACGGCACGGACCCCAATCGACCTGCGATGCTCGACGTGCTCGCCACCGCGGCCGCGGATGTGATCAGGGCCGACAACGCGATGACCCGGTTGCAGGACCAGATGACCGCGCTCACCGAGCGCTGGCACGAGGTCGCGGGCTGGCGCGATGCGCTCACGGCCGAGGGCGGGCGGATGGTGACCGACCAGGTCGGCTACTTCGGCGGTGAACGGCCGCGCATCGTGGTCTTCGGGCCGGTGTCTACCTCGGACCAGCCGCGAGCCGGGCACGATGCCGCGCTAGAGCGCGCCATCCGGACGAATTCCGATGTGGCGCAGGGCATGATGCGATCGCCGCAGATCGAATACCGGCACACCGCACCCGGCCGGGAAACGGTGGTCTCGCGCGGGCCCGAGGTGGAACGCCTCGAGACGGGCTGGATCAACGGTGATCCGGGTCTGCTGATGGTTCGCTGGCGCGACAGCGACGACGTCTGGCATCCGGTGAACCCGAGCAGGCCGGACTGGAAGACCAACCGCGACGCCGAGACGCCGGACGCCTACGATCCGGGTGATCCGGACTGGTGGGCCGGCCTCGCCGACTACATCAACGATCTGGCAACGCCTTTCGCCGATATCCCGCCCGGGCATATCGCGAAGAACATGCTGCCGATGAACCCGATGAACGTGCCGGTGAAGTACTTCCAGGACGGTGTGTCGGACGACGCTCTGGTCAACGTGCACATCGGCTCGGATTTCTATGCCATTCAACGGGATATCCGTACGCTGCTCGCGGCGATCGATCACCCGAAGGTGAAGGCGTGGATCCAGCGGCATCCGGAGATCGGGGACTGGGTCAAGGCGCGGCCGTGGCTGCAGAAGCTGCCGCCGTTCGGGACGGTGTGGTCCGGATTCGATTGGCACACACCGCCGGAGACCAATATCCAGCCGATGTACCGGAGCTGGGAGGCGAGCGAACACACCAGTTACGACCACGTCGAGATCCCGGAGTGGTTGCAGCGCCAGTTCGATCACGAGGTGGCGCAGTGGCAGAAGGTCCAGGACTGGGCCGACCGGGAATACGAGAAGTTCCGTGCCGACGATCAGCTGGCCGACAAGATCGTCGACCAGTTGGCGCAGTACGGAAAAGACCAGCAGGAGGCCGCCGCTCGCGCACTGATCGACCTGGTGCGCAAGCAACTGGTGGACGGGCACCGCGGCATCGACCCGACCCGATCCGACGTCGCCGAACAGCTGGAGCGGATCGACAAGCAGATCGATGAGCTGGCTGCACGCACGGACACCATGTTCGATGGCAACGATCGAGACCTGGTGCGCGACACCATCGCCGACATCCGCAACGCCCTGCTCGACGAGCGGAGCAACAACGGCAGGATCAGCGACGAGCGGATCAACGAGATCGTCGCAGAGCTGGTGCCGAACATGTGGCACGACGCCACCGCCGAGGGCGCGCTGCCGCCGCCACGGTTCACCAAAGAGCAGATCCAGCAGGTGCTCAACCATCTGCTCACCGACGAGCACCTGGTCACCGACTACGCCGATCCCAACGGCCGGGTGGTGCCGAAGCGGATGGACCAGCTCGCCGACGTCGCCGAGGCGATCAACCGTCTCGTCGCGGGCAAAGCAATGAAGCAGGACATCGTGCTGCTGTACGACGCGCTGGCCGAATCGGAGTTCCTGCGGGACCCGGAGAATCACGACAAGACCTGGCACGATGCGAACACGCACGCGGTCGGCCTCGGCTTCCACTGGGATGCGGATCGGCCGCCGTTGACGGGCGAGCGCGCGGGCGTTCCGTACGCGGTCGGCCCCTTGCCGGAGCCGCCGCCGTTCCTGCCGCGCGACCGCTACCAGCTCGAATTGGACAGGGCGCGTGCGGCACTGGACACGCGTATCGATGCGCTGCTGGAGCTGGAGCAGAACCTCGGTCTGGATCCGGAGTGGATGTTCGGTTCCGACCGAACGGTCGACGCGTTGCTGGCCGACCTGCGGGCAGCGCAGACCGACGCCGAAGGTGAACGGCGCGTTGATGATTTGGCGCAAGCCTGTCGCGATTTCGACGCCGCCACCGAGGTGGTGCGGGTGCTCGAAGACAACATCGCGCGCCACGACAGCGAACTCGCGAAGGCGCGCGAGCTGGCCCGCAGTGGACGACCGGAACTGCCTGAAGCCGAAGCTGATTCGGCCGAGAATCCGTCGGACGGTGAGCGTACGCCCGATTCCGCCGCGCAACGCGAGACCGAACGCCTCCTGGTGGAAGACCGGCGCGAGGGGCTGGAGCAGGAACTGACCCAGGCGCAGGAGGCGCTGGATCGAGCCGAGGCGGCGCGTGCCGAGGCCGCCGAGGCACTGCGTGTGTCGATCGAGCCGAACCAGCTCGGCTCCGAGAGCGAGATCGTCGCCCGCGGTGACGAACTGCGCGCCCGCACACTGGATGTCACCGAACAGCAAGCCCGGTTGGACAAGGTCGCCGAACTGGAGCGGGCCGCCCGTGACTATCTGGCGGCCGAGCTGGAAGTGGCGCGGATCGAGGAAGACTTGGCGCGCGCCGAGTCGCGGGCCGCGGCACTGGCCGACCCGGAGACAGGTGCGCCGGACCGTCCGCGGTCGGATCCCGAGCACGAAAACCGGCAAGGGGCAGTGGATTACACCGCTCCGGTGCGTCCCGGTTCGGAGGACGGCGTGCTGGAAGGTACCGATCGTCCCGAGCGGCAGAGCGAAGCGGACTCGGGCCGGGACCGTGACGATGCCGACAACAGCACGGATCGGGATCGGGCGACCGATGACGACGGCGGCGACGACAGCGATCGGACGCGCACGACGGAGGACGAGTTGACGCCGCCGGTGTTCCGTTCGCATATCCCGCATCCGCCGCACGAATTCGAGCTCGAGTTCCCGCCGCACGCGATGGCTCCGCCGCCGCCCAAGGCGCCGATGCCGGAGCTGCCGGAACCCGAAAAGCCGCCGGTGCCACCGGTTCCGCCGGTGCCACCGCAGCCGCCGGTCTCGCCGCGGCCGACCAGTCCGACCAATCGTCCGGCGGGCAGGCCGACGGGATCGCCGACGCCCACCACGCCGCGGCCGACTCCGCCGCCGTCCACGCCGCGGCCGACGACTCCGCCGCCGACGACTCCGCCGCCGACGACTCCGCCGCCGACGACACCACCGCCGACGACACCACCGCCGACGACGCCTCCGACCACACCGCCGACGACGCCTCCGACCACACCGCCAACGACGCCACCGACCACACCGCCGACTACCCCGACGCCATCGCCGGATCCGACGCCATCGCCGGATCCGACGGGGTCACCGGACCCGACCGGTTCACCCGGCGGGCCGGGATCGCCGCGTCCGCCGCTGACGCCGTACCCGAGCGACGTGGCCAAGCCCGGCTACCCGGGGCAGAACGGCAACCAGGGACACAACGGCAACCAGGGACACAACGGCATCCCGAACCAGCACGGGCTCCCGCCGAACCCGCTGCTGCCTGGTGGGCCGCAACAGCCGATTGTCCCGCCGATGGTGCCGCCGATGGTGCCGCCGATGGCCGGGGCCGCGGCCGGTGGCGGCGCGGGCGGGCGTGATGATCGGCGGCGCCGCTGGAACGACGAGAACGGCTCGGGCAGTTCGGAAGTCATCCTGCAGGCGCTCGACGGCGGCCGGCTCGCGACCTTCGACCCGGTCACCGGCACGTTGCGCGCCGCCACCATCGCCACCGGACAGGTGGGCGGCGTGCTCGGCTACTTCGGTGAGACCCTCGCCGTGTTCTACCGTAAGGACGGCAGGCTGACGCTGCGGCTCGGCGCGAACGAGTTCGATCTCGATTCACCCGCGGTCGGCGTCGGCTGGGAACAGCGTGGTCCGCGCCAGGCCCGGTTCCAGGTGCACGTCGACGGCCATACCGTCACCGATTTCCCGTATCCGCTCACCGGCCTCGGCACCGACCTCGGGCTGCTGGTCCGGGATGTGCTGGCCGATCCGCGGCGCGGTGCCACGATCTTCAGCTGAGGAGGAATCATGCTCTCGGACCACCCGAGCCAGGACGAACTACGGCTGTTCTTCGACGAGGCGCTGACCGCGGTCCGCGGCGGCGCCGGTGTGCCCACCGACAACGGCCTGGATCTGCGCACCGCGAACGCCCTGTGGGAGATCGCCGAGGCCTACCCGAACATCCCCGACCGCCTGATCGCCGCCGCCCACGCTGCCTTCGCCGGCCAACTGGACGGCGCCAACGCCGCCGCCCGCCAAGCCGCCATCAACCGCGCCTTCGAGTAGTGCGCGAGCACAGCACCAGCAACGGTAGGGTGACCAGCGAGTTGCTGCACGACGCTTTTCGGGAGGCTTACCTGCGTTATTTCTGAGGGTTGGCCAGATGCCTCGGACACGATGTGTATGTGCCACCAAGATTCGGGTCTGTACGTGCGAGTCAGGCACTAGTACCCATAGGATTGGGACGCTGTAGTAACTGGCTGCGAGGCCGACGTGCGCACACAGCGTCAGCATCGCAGCTGCGAGGAGGGCCAGTAGCGGATGAGGGATCCAGCGCATGCGCGTCGTTCGATGCCGAGGACAGGTAGGGAGCTTGCTGCTGCCGGGCAGTGCTGCTGTACCCGTACTCGGAACTTCGAGCTGCTAGGAGCATGATCGATGGGTGAGCCGAAGGACGACTGGAAGGGCTTCAAGAGGCCCGGTGCGCTCAAACTGAATCACGACGTCGCGACCAAGGCGGCGACCTATTGCGCCGACATGCTCGACATCATCGACCTGGTGGTGGGTCGAGCAGACGAACTATCGGATCAGAAACTGCCGACGTCTTATCAGCTTTTCGGTCATCTGGGCTCGGGTCAAGAGATGACCAGGGAAGTCTACAAAATCGGCACGAGGTTTCGCGAAGAGGTCATCGACGCGCACAAGAAGATTCTGACCGATATGGCTCAGTCATTTCTTATAGCGGGTAATAAATACAAGAACGCGGACGGGGATTCGAAGGCTGATCTCACCACGTTGCAGAACAGTCGGCACCCCGATGAAGGCATCGAGCATGCCGAGCAGCACTACAACGGAGAAATCGCTGATCCGGATCACTGGTACGACAACAAACTTCCCGCGGCGAAGGACAAATATGAAAAGTCCAAGCGGGATGACAAGGGTAACTGGCAGATCGGTAAGTATGAAGGTTTACCCTCTGGCCTGAAGGTCACGGACAAGGGGGCGGCAATCGACGCCGAACCCGCTTCCACCCTTGGGTTCGAGGACTTGCACAAGCTGTACACGACATTGCAGGGCATCGACTACGTTCAGGACTTGGCTTCGGACTGGCATCGAATGGCGGTCCAGCTGGATCGAGGTTTCTCCGATTTCAAGAGGGACATCTCCAACCTCGTGGATTCGGAGGAGTGGACGGGCTACGGTGCCAACAGTGCGAAGAAGGCTGTCGGAATATATACCGGCACCGGATCGGCGCTGGTACAGGCCATGTACACCATGAGCAGTAATCTGATGGACGCGTACAACTGGGGCAAGACCACTCAGGTGAACATGCCCGAGTCTCCCGCCAATACGCTGTCGAAAGAAAATCAGAATATCGAGCTCGGACTGGCCCGGGATACCTTCAAAGCCTGGTACGAGCCGGGTATGGAGACGACGTCTACGGCCTTCCCGCCCTTGCCACTTCCTGAAGGTCCCAAGCAACAGACCTACGAGCCGGGGCCGCCCGGCCCTCCCGGACCGCCCGGCCCACCCGGTACCGCTAACCCGGGGCTCAACCAAAAGCAGCAGCAGGACCAGCAGCGGCGCCTTCAAGAGCAGGCTGAACAGCAGCGCAAGGCGCTGGAAGAGCAGATGGCCCGTGCGCGCCAAGAGCAACAGCAGCGTGCTCAAGAGCAGCAGCGGCAGGAGCAACAGCGAGCACAGCAGCAGGCAGCCCAGCAAGCCGCGCAGCAGGCATCGCAGATCGCGCAGCAGGTCGCCCAGGCCGGACAGCAGCTCGGCCAGCAACTGGCCAGTGCGGCACAGCAGGCCGCGCAGCAGGCGAGCCTGGCGGGCCTGCCCGGACTCCCCAGCCTCAAGGACCTGGAGGAGCAGGCGAAAAAGGCGATGGGCACCGCCGGGAAGGGCGCTGGGGGCGCTGGTGGTCCCGGTGGCGCGCCCAAGGGGCTCAACATGAATCAGAGCCTGGACAAGGCGTCCAAACTGTTCCCGCGTGCCGAGGCGACGACCACCGGCACTGCGTCGGCGTCCCGTGCGGGTCTTGCCGCCAGCGGCATGGGTATGGGCCCCGGCCCGGGCCCCGGCGCTGCCGGCCAGCAGAAGGAGCACAAGCGAGCCGACTACCTCGATTCCACCGAGCACCTGGAAGACGCGATCGGTGATGCGCCCGTGGTGGTCAAACCTGTTGTAGAGCAATGAACCGCACCTGGACACTCACCGATCTCGAACTCTTCGCCGTCTGGGAACGGGCGACGACGACCTGGTTGCCATGGCCATTGGTCTGCACGACACGGGCGCGTACTCGTAGTGAACTCGACTACGAAATGCGGCGGGCCGTGAATCATGTGGAGGCTACGTACCCGGAGTTCATGGGCGAGGTATTGGAGACGCTGTGCTCGCCGGAGATCTCGATCGCGGTCAACGGATATGACGGTCGCGACGAAAACAAAGTGGAAACACTGGTGCGGGTATTGGCCGTTCGCCGCGCCGATATGGGTTACATCGTGACACAGAAACCCGGGGAAACGTATTGGCACAGTGGCGGATACACCATTGCCGAATGTGACGCGGTGCGATTGGCGGACAAGGTGGTAGCGGCACTTCCTGAGGTGCCTGCAGGCCGTGAAGCCGATTACCTCCTGCCCGCGGAGGATCGGGCGGAGGAGCTGGACTACTCATTCGCCAGTTCTGTTGTGCGAGATTCCTTTTCGGATCCTGTGCAGCGGCGGTCCGAGAAGTTTCTGGCTGCGCCGATCGAGTATCGGGGCACGGTCGATGTCCGGCAGGGCCGTTCGCGATTCGGCCCCCGTGGTGTCACCCGCCATCAACTCCAGTGGCGCGACATCGAAGATGACGGTCGTTATGTGATCACCGAGGAATCCCCGCCGGTGGCGGTTGCGGCCGACGGTAAGCGGTTCGTGCAGATGATCAACAGCAGGGTCGCCGAGGTGGTTCGGGTCATCAAAGACGAACGAGCATAAAGGGGGTTGACGTGCGTGAGACGCTGTTATTGATCCCATGTCTGGAGAGGGGTGGATATGACGGCACCTAAAGACGAAACGGGGCAGGAGTTTCCGACGGAATTCGTCGTGACGTCGCTGACCGGGTCGCTGGCCGTGCGCACCACCGAACAGGGCCTTCCGCTGGGTATCAAGCTCGATCAAGATCAATTGCGGCGCGCGCCGGAAGCCTTGGCGGCGGAGATATTGCGGTTGTGCAAACAGTCGGCGAACCGGGCCGGCCTGGCTCGGCGGAACCAGCTGAAGGAAGCGGGTTTCACGTCCGAGATGTTGGCGATGACCGGTCTGCCCACCGAGCAGGAAGTCGCGCGGCAGGAGATCATCGAAGAGCAGGAATACGAGACCGAGCCGCAGAGCTGGCTTCGATCGGTCTGAGCGGGGAGAGGATTCGGGAGGACCTCATGGTCGACACAATGGACGAGCTGATCGCTCGGGTGCAGCAGCAGATGTACCGGCTGCGTGATCTCAACGACGCGACCGCCGCGATCCTGGTCACCGAAACCTCGCCCGACGGCGCGGTCACGGCATCGGTGGACGGCAACGGCGCGCTGGTCGGGCTGGAGCTGTCCGGCGCGATCGCCAAACTGACGCCCGCGGATTTCGAGAAGACACTGGTCGACACCGCGCAGGCGGCGGCGTATCGGGCCTTCGCCGAGCGGGCCGGGCTGGTTACCGCTTATAACGAGGAAAGCACGAGGTGAGCGGCCCGGATGAGCCCGCAGTTATCAGCGAATTACGTTCCGGTAGGTAAGGTTTTGCACGAAGCATCGAGGGGTGTTTCGGGATTGGACGCACAGTCATGAATCACATTGAAGTTGTTCCGGATGCGGTTCGGGCCTATGGTTCCGCCTCGGCCGCGATGGCGGCCGGCGTCGCGACGGCGGGTGCGGTCGACCAAGCCGCCACCATCGCGACCGTGGTGCCGGTGTTCGGCCTGATCGGTCAGGAATTCCTCGCCTCGTTCGCGTTCGCGCAGGCGAATCATCTCTCCTCGGTGGCCGAACTCGCCGCGGTGCACGCGGGTACGGCGCTGACCGCGCATCAGGCCGCGAGCACATACGAGGTCACCGACAGTGCGTCCGGTGCGGCCATCGGATCGGTCAACTCGAAGTCATGACCAATCCCGGGGCCATCCCACCGCCGGGGGCGGAGCCACTGGATCCCACCGTGCTGGATCTGTTGCGCGGCAGTGTTCTTGCCCCGATGCTCGACCAGCCGGTGAACGACATCCTGCACAACTTGGGCCTGCCGAACCTGCCCGAGATGCCCGCGCACATCCAGATGCCGGAGATGCCGCCGCTGCCGCCGCTCGATCTGACGGCGCTGATGCGGCCGCTGACCGATCTGGCGTCGGCGTTCGGCAGCGGGCAGTTGCCCGCGGCCGCGCCCGCCCCGGCCCCGGCCAACGCGGACGGTACGCAGAACGCGGCCGCACCGGCCCCCGCGCCCGACCCGACCCAGCTGCTGTCCGGCATCTCCACGGTGATGCAGACGGTGATGCAGGTCGGCACCTCGGCGATCCAGACGGCGATGTCGGTCTGGCAGGGCCTGGCGGCGATGGAGGCCGCGAAGAAAGCCGGTGAGGCGCAAGCGGATGCGGGCAAACTGCAGGCACAGAGCGGCGAGGAGAAGCTCGTCCTCGGCGAGGCGGCGGGCAGCGTCTTCACCGGCGCGGGCCTGATGTCCGCGGTGGTGGCGAAGTTCTCCACGACCCTCGCGCTGGCACCCCTGTACGCGGCCACGCCCGCGGGACAGGTGTTCTTGGCGGCGTCGGCGGTCGAGGCGATGGCCGAGGCGCTCGGCATCACCGTCAAGACCAAGGGCGAACTGCTCGGCCACAGCGGCACCATGACCAAGGCGGGTACCAAGGTCCCGATCACCAACGCGCCCAAGGGCGTTGCGGGTGCGGGCGGCGCCGACCAGCTCAGCCAGCTGATGAGCTTGGTGACGCCGCTGATCAGCACCGCGAGCACGGCGGCGCAGTCGCTCGGCCAGCTCGCGCAGGCGAGTTCGTCGCTCAGCGCGCCCAAATCGGCCATCGATTCGAAGGCCCATGTGGCCAGCGAACTTTCCGACGAGGAGAAGGCCAAGGCGGAGGCCTCGCGCGGTGCCGGTCCGGGCGTGGGCGCGTACGGCCCCGGTCCCGGCGCGGCGGCCGCTCCGGCGCAGCCGCTGAATCCGTGGCAGGGCACCAGGGTCGCGAGCGGTTCGGTGGGCGCGCTCACCGGGCTGGGCAGTGTCGGCGCGAGTCCGGCTGCGGCAGCGGCGATGTCGGGCTCGACCGGTACCGGCAGCGGCATGATGCCGATGGGCGGCGCCGGTGCGATGGGCGCGGCGGGCATGGCCAGGGACGGCGAATCGTCTACCGACGCATTGCGCGGGCAGATGGTGACGAGCCAGCACGGCGACGAAGTGGTCGGCCGGATCGAGGGGGTCTCGCTGCCGGTGGTCGGCGCGGCCGACACCACGTCGGAACCGCCGCCGGATAAAGAACTCACGCTCTGAATCTTGAGGAGGGTCTCATGAGTGGTGAAGACGCGTTCGCGAGCGTTCAATTCGACGCTGTCGCGGCGGGGAAGGCATCGAACGGACTCGATGTGCTGGCCGATCGGCTGACCGCGGATCTGCAGGCGGCGGAGGAGGCCTTGCGGATTCAGCCCGCAGGCGCCGACGAAGTCTCCGGCCGGGCGGCGCAGACCGGGAACGAGGTCGCCACCTCGTACCTGGCGAGCGCCCAGGCCAGCGTGCACGAGATGCGCAAGCTGGCGGCCACGTTGCGGATGCACACGAACGAGTTCGCGCAGATCGAAACCGACAGCGTCGCGGACTTCGACGCCGCGGGCGGCCGGGCCGTCTGAGGCACGGTCCATGGAAGGGCACAGCGCAGCGATGATCGAACCACCGAAGCCAGGGTTCACCGGCGTGGTGTGGGAAGCGCGGCCGCCGGAGCGGCTCGCGCAAGACCTCACCATGGGGCCGGGTTCCTTGCCGATGGCCGAGGCAGCCGCCGAATGGGCGCGGCTCGCCACGGTTTTCGGCGCGGCGGTGCTCGAATACGAGCAGGTTCTGGCGTCGCTGCGCGGTGCCTGGCAGTCCGGGCGCAGCAACGAGGTCATGGAGAAGGTGACCACGCTGCGCCAATGGCTGGTCGATGCGGCGGCGACGGCGAGTTCGAATGCCGCGCGGCTGCAGGCGCAGGTCACCGCGTACGAGGTGGCCAGGCTGGCCATGCCGAACACCGCGGAGATCGAGCAGATCAAGCAGGTGCAGCAGGCGGTGGAGAGCGTGGGCGCCATGCTCGGCGCACCGATCCGAGCCGTCGCCGCGGATACCGACGCGGACGCGGATGTGGCGAAAGCCGTTGCGTCGCGGGTGATGCGCAGCTACGAATCGGCGGCCGAGCCGCTGGCGACGCCGTGGCAGCATCAGGAACCGCCGAAGATCGCGCCCGAGCAGGCGTTGGTCGCGGAGCAGTCCGCGGCCGCCGCCGCGGCCGCGGCACCGAAGGCGATGCCGGGTTTCCCAGGCGTGCGGGTGGGTTCGATCGGCATTCCCGCGTTGCCGCCGCGTGCGCTGTCCGCCTATCGCGCGCCGGTGTTCTCGCAATCGACCACCGCCGCCGAGCCGGTGGCGCGCAGCACACAGGTGGGTACGACGGCCGCCACCGGACAGTCCGCGCCGATCGCGCCCGGCGCGATGGGCGCCGCGGGCGGAGCCCAGGATTCGGCTCGGTTCCCGCGCGCCAGCCTGGCGGGTGAGGCCGATCAGATCGGGTTGGAGGGCGAAATCCAGGCCGCTCCAGCCGTACTCGGCGGCACCGAGGCAGTGGCCAAGGCGCCCACCGAGACTCGGACCGAAACCGGCGGTGCGCCGTGACCGTGCTGACCAACGACGCGTTGCTCGCGGTCGCGGACCGAGCCGGAGTGCAGACCCTGCCGCTGGCGCTGGCCGTAGGGCCGCAACAGGATTCGTTCGAGGAGTGGCAGCGCGCGCAGGAGTCGGCGGTGGCCTCGCTGATCGACGGCGGCCTGATCGACGCGCACGGCGAGGTGGACCCGGAGCTGGCCGACGTGCTGTTCACCCTGGCCCACCCGGAGCAGGAGCTGGCGGCCCGCATCTACACCGGAAACGGTTCGCGCCGAGTCTGTGTGGTGCGTCGCGCGCACATGCATGCCGTCGCGGTGCGCTCGGGCGACGACTTCGACGTGCGCCCGGTGTGGACCGACGGCTCGGCCGCCGATCTGGTGCGGCCGGTGCTCGCGGCCATGGACGCGTGCCCGCCCGCCGAGATCCCCAATTTCAGCGTCCCCGCAGCGGAGCTGGCCGAACGGCTCGATGGAGCCGCGACGTCCAGCGAGCTCACCGACGCTCTCTATGCCTTGGGTGCCACCGATCGCGACGCCACCACTTTGGGGCTGACCTTCGGTGCGACGCACGCCTACGCCGAGATCGTGGCGTGCGCCCATGAGGATGGTGTGACCACCAGGGCGCCCGGCGCCGTCGCCGTGTACGACACCGCTCGCGGGCGAATCGTCGCGGCGCCGATGGTTTCTCCGGATCAGCAGGTCTGGTCCACGGTCACACCGGGTACCGATCATCGGGTTGCGCAAGCAGTCGCCACGTTGATCGAGGGGTTACCCGGGGGGAGGTGGCTGCCTCAGTAGTTCTCGGGGTGCAACTTCGGTTGTCTCGTATTGCAACGAGATCGCTCGTATGGGACAGCGATCAACAAAAATGACGAAAGGTCAAAGAAATGTCTCTCACCTCTCTCGGTGGCTCGGGCAAGGCTGTTGGTGTCGAGGCCGGTGGCGTCGACAAGGTCGTCGGTGACCTGGAGACCGCGATCAACAACCTGCGGACTTCGGTCAAGGAAATCGATCAGGCCGCGCAGGACGTGCTGAAGGGCTGGAAGGGCGATGCGTCCGACAAGTTCGTTCAGGTCGCCCGTGACTGGCACGACGAAGCCGAGGACCTGAACAAGCGGCTCGACCAGTTCTCGCAGGCCGTCGACGGCGGCAAGAAGACCCTGCAGGCCATGGACCAGGCCTGACGGTCTGTCCATCCTTTATCGGAACCCCATCGTTCTAAGGAATAAAGAATGACCATCCTTTACGATCCCGCAGCCATGAACGAGCTGTACAGCGACCTGCAGAACCACGGCGGCAAGATGAAGGGCGAGATCGACTCGCTCAACGACGCCGCCAAGGCGTTCCACGACAACCTGACCGGTGAGAACGCGTCGCAGGGCTTCGACGCGGCGCACAAGAACCTCACCACGGGTCTGGAGGACACCCTGCAGAAGCTGGATGCCCTCGGTGCTCAGGTCGAGAACGCGCTGCAGCGCGCGCTCGAGGCCGACGGCAAGGTCGGCGACGGTTTCGCCGCATTCTGACATGACGGCTACCTGACGGCCGGCCGGAACCTGCGAGTTCCGGTCGGCCGTTTCGGTTTTCGCGGCGGCGAGCGCGAAACAGCCCGCCCGGGCTTTCGTGCGGGCAGGCCGGGTGTGCGTCAGCTGGGTCCGGCGCGACTCAGCGCGCGGCCAGCGATTCGCCGATGTAGTGCATCTCGTCCGGCGTCGTCACCATGAACACGGTCGCGCTCGCGGTGGCGGTGCGCACGGTGATCCGGTTGGGCGCGAGCGGATCCTGGAGCAGCGTGACGTCCGCGTCGATCGGTGCGGGCGGCTCGTCCGGCGTCCGTACGTGCACGATCGTGGCACCGCCCGCGTGCGCGGTGGGCGCGATGCCGTCGAAGACCACCACGGTCGTGCTCGGGTAGGGCGCGGCGGGCAGCGGTGGCGCGGCGGGCGCGTGATAGCTGGCGCCCGCGGAGCGCGGCGCGATCGAGATGACGTGCGGCGCATCGAGATTGGTCACCATCGTGTGCCACGCGTCCGGCCGGGCGGTGTGCACGATGGCGTGCGCGCCGAGCGCGGTGGCGCGCAGGATCACCTGCTGGGCCAGGTCGAGATTGCCGACGACCTCCAGGTGCCGGGTGCCCTCGCCGACCAGCGGCACCGCGATGCCCTGGCCGAGTTCGTCGGCGCCGATCAACTGCCCGCAGCCCGCCGTCGGTACCGCGATATCGGTGAGCGCGGCGATGGTGCCGCGGTAGCCGGTATCGGAGCCCCAGCGGCCGGTGGTGCCGATAGGCAAGGTGTCCAACAGGATTCGCATCTGATTGCCCGGCAGCTCACGCAGGCCGGGTAGCGGCGGCTCGTCGGGTTCGAAGGTGGTGTCGAACCGGACGACGGCGTTGAGCACGACCGTGCCCAGGTGATCGGCCCGCGTGTCGTGCCGGTTCGCGCCGGGGCGCAGCCGCAGCGTCACCGTGGTGGACAGGCTCTGTACCGTCCAGATATCGGCGAGGCCGGACGGGGCGATCATGTCCGCGCCGATCTGGTACTGGGTGAGGTAGCGGCCTTGGTACTCCAGCGATCTCGGCGATTCGGTGAGCTGATCGACCTCGAAGCCGTGGGTGAGTTCCCGGACCGCGGTGTTCATCTCGGTGGCGGTGAGCACCGAGGTGGCGATGTCGTGCGCGGCGAGCCGGTTGGCCACCCGGCGGGTGGCGATCATCGCGGTGCGCAACGCGCCGGTGCCGCCGCCACCGCGCTTGTCCACCGCTTCGGCGTTGGCCAGCGGGTCCAGCCGCAGCACCAGCCAGAGGGTGCGGTGCGCGATGGCGGGCAGCGGGCCGAGGATGCGGTCGTAGAGGTGCGAGATGATGCCGGTGCCCGCCGTGCGCGCCCCCGTGCTCACGATGTCCACGCTGGCCAGCGTGAGGTCGAATTGGTCCAAGCAGCGGGCGATTTCGGTGAGCGGCAGCAACTGGTCGGTGCTGAGCGAACCGCGGCGCAGCAGCGTCATCGTGTCCGGCGGCGGGTCGATGCGCAGCATGGTGAGCAGCAGTTCGCCGTCCCAGCGCACGCCGTAACCGCCGCCCTCGCTGAACGGCACGTCGAAGGCCGGCGCCTGGGTGAGCTGGTCCGCGGGCCGCAGACCGCTGCGCCGGCGGGCCAGCGCGCCGCCGATCATGCCCGCCAGGGTGCGGCCGCGGATCGGGACCAGGCCGATCAGCGCGATGCCGACCCCGGTACCGAGCGCGCCCCACAGGTTCTCGCTGGTGGCGAGGACGCCCCAGGCCGCTGCCGCGGCGAGCACCACCATGGGCACCACCACCCGCAAGGGATAGACACGGAAGAGCCAGAATTCGGGATCGCGCAGGGTGTCATAGGTCGACGTGCGACCGGGCGCTGCCGCCGCATCGCCCTCCTGCTCGGTCGCCCCATCGGGCCTGGTCTCGTTCACACTCGTCGTCACCGCGTAGTCCCTGTCTGCCACCCGTGCGGATACTCCGCCAGCCATGAATTCATCGGTTCAGGGCCGTCCTGGAATTACGGTACCGTGTCGATGAAGATGGTTCTCGACAGTTCGATGGAGACCTTGTGCCGGCACAGTTGACCACCCGAGCCCAGGTCAACGGGTATCGATTCCTGTTGCGCCGACTCGATCACGCGCTGGTGCGGCGCGACGTGCGGATGCTGCACGACCCCATGCGGTCCCAGGTGCGCTCGCTGTGGGTCGGTTTGGTGCTCGGCATCCTCATCATCGCCGGTGCGGCGATCCTTGGCTTCCTGCGCCCCCAGGGCGCGATCGGCGACAACCTGATCGTCTCGGGCAAGCAGAGCGGCGCACTGTACGTCGTGGTGCAGGCCGAGGACGGCAGCAAGACGCTGCACCCGGTGCTCAACCTGGCCTCGGCTCGGTTGATCACGGGCAGCAACGCCGAGCCGCACGGCGTCAAGGACAGCAAGCTCAACGACATGCCCCGCGGCCCGATGGTCGGCATCCCCGGCGCACCGGCCGCGCTGCCCGGGTCGTCGCAGGGCTCGCGGTCGGCGTGGACGCTCTGCGAGACGATCGCACTGTCGCAGGGCGGCAGCGCCGCCTCGGCCACTGGCGGCACCACGACGATCATCGCGGGCAAGCCGGAGCTCGGCGATCGGATCCGCACGGTCGGTGCGGACCAGGCGCTGCTGGTGAAGCGCAGCGACAAGACCTACCTGGTCTATGACGGCAAGCGGGCCGAAATCGACCCCAACAACTCGGTGCTGGTGCGCGCGCTGAACCTGTCGGCGCACCGGGCCCGCCCGATCGGCACCGGAATGCTCGGCGCGACAACGGAAGTCCCCGCGATCACGGCGCCGCAGATTCCGCAGGCGGGGCAGCCCGGACCGGGCCCGCTGTCGAAAGTTCCGGTGGGCGGCGTCATTTCGGTCAGTGACGTCGGCGACGGCAAACCTGGCCTGTATGTGGTGCTCGCCGAGGGCCTGCAGCCCGTGAGCCCGTTCACCGCGCAGCTGATCCGGTTCGCCGACTCGCACGGGATGAGCGATATTCCGACCATGCCGCCGGACGTGCTGGACCGGCTGCCGATTCTGCATTCGTTGCCGGTCAACGACTTTCCGGTGGAACCGCCGAAGATCCTGAACGCGGAGGACGCTCCGGTCACCTGCGTTGCGTGGACCAAGACGCCGGGCACGGCCCCGGCCAACCGCAAGGTGGACGCGGGCGACGGCCCGAACGAACGCGCGGCGATCACGCTGCTCGCCGGTGTCCGCGTGCCGATCGCGGAATCCGCCAAGACCGTCACGCTGGCCACCGCGGACGGGACCGGCGACCATGTGGACGCGGTATACGTCCCGCCGGGCACCGGTGAATTCGTCCAGGTGACCGGGATGGGACCGGGCAGCCCGCGCCGCGGCAGCCTGTTCTACGTCGCCGATAACGGTGTGCGCTACGGCATCCCCGATATGGCGACCGCGCAGGTGCTCGGCCTCGGGAATACGCCACGCCTCGCGCCGTGGCCGATCATCGGCCAGATGGTGCCGGGCGCGACTTTGTCCCAGAAGGAAGCGCTCACCGCCCGCGACCAGCTCCCCCTGGAACCGCCGGGGTAATCCGGCGGCCGGGGGGTCAGTCGTTGAAGCCCTTGACGTTCAGCGACGCGATGATGCCCGACAGCGCGGTGTGCATATCCGGGGCCTCGATGCGCATCAGCATCGACTCGTCGATATTGGCCAGGTCCAGTGACTCGTCGTTGGCCAACCGGAACTCGCGCTCCTCCTCGGCGGCCTCGACGACGTTGCGGATGAACCGGCCGTTGCCCGCCAGATCGACGCCGCGGCGTGGCTGGCCGCTCTGGTCGGTGCTCTGCAGCGAGTAGAGCTTGGTGCAGGCGATCACGAGCAGTTCGAGCGCTTCGTCGGACAGCTCCGAGTCGCGCTTGTGCGCGATGACCTTGCCGATCTCGCCGAGTTCCTCCGGCGTGTAGGACGGGAACTGCACGCGCTTGGAAAAGCGGGACGCCAGGCCATCGTTGGCGGCCAGCAGGCGATCGATCTCGCCGTCGTACCCGGCGATGATCACGACCAGCCGATCGCGGTCGTTCTCCATCCGGGCCAGCAGCGTGTCCACGGCTTCGCGGCCGAACGAGTCGCCGCCCTGCAGACCGGTCTGGATCAGCGTGTAGGCCTCGTCGATGAACAGCACGCCGTCCATCGCGCTGTCGATCAGCGCCTCCGTCTTGAGCGCGGTGCCACCGAGGTTCTGGCTGACGAAGTCGACGCGCTTGGCCTCGACCACCTTGTCGGTCTTCAAAATGCCTACGCCGCAATAGATCTTGGCGACCACGCGGGCGATGGTGGTCTTACCGGTACCGGGCGGGCCGGTGAAGGCCAGGTGCTGACCACGGGCGCCGGCGGCCAAACCCTTCTCCGCGCGGATCTTCGCCATCTGCGCGCTCGACTGCAGCTTGGCCACCTGGGTCTTCACCGAGGACAGGCCGATCTGGGAGTCCAGCTCCGCGCGGGCCTCGGCCAGGATCTTCTTGGCGCGGTCCTCGGTCTCGGCCTGCTCCATCTGCTTCATCGACGGCGCCGAGTTCGGATCCCACTTGTCGGTGCGGGCGTCGATCGTCTCGCGGGAGGTGATGCTGATCCGGTAGGTGCGGTCGCGCATGGCGGCGGCGTTCGCGTCGAAATCCGGGGCCTGCGAGTACACCTTCTCGAACAGGCCCTGCGCGATCTCCTCGTTGCCGGATTCGCGCAGGCACAGGCCGCGGCAGAACATGGCGGTCGATCGGGCGGCCGGGATCGGGCCCGCCTCGGCCTGTTCCATCCGGCGGATGGCCTCACCGAACAGCCCGAGCTGGGCGCAGGCGGTGCCGACCATGACGTGCGCGCCCGCGGCGAGATACGGATCGTCCCACTCGGCCGAACCGGCCAGCACCGCCATCACATCGGGCCAGCGCTGGGTGTTGTAGTGCAGCACGCCGCGCACGTAGGCGCAGAT
The DNA here is from genome assembly GCF_001613425.1 of Nocardia vulneris. Lineage (GTDB taxonomy): Bacteria > Actinomycetota > Actinomycetes > Mycobacteriales > Mycobacteriaceae > Nocardia > Nocardia vulneris. The sequence continues at coordinate 65,259 of NZ_BDCI01000024.1, forward strand.
GCGGTTGTCGATCTCCCGGTCCGGATCGCTGAGCTGCGACTTGCGGTGCGCGTCGAGGTCGTTGAGCACGCGCTCGGCCTCGTCGTACTCCTTGTCCGCGATGAGTTGCGCGGCCCAGGCCAGCCAGATCTCGGTGTAGCTCGACAGCGGGTAGTCGATATAGAGGCCGGGCAGGAAGCGGCCGGCGAGCTCCCGGGACTGCAGGCCGAGCCTGCGCTGCTCCCGGTACAGCGTGCTGGTGCTGGTCCGGTGCATGTTGAACAAGACGTCCTTGGTGAGCTCACCCGCGGCCGCGCGACCGAGCCAGGCGTCGCACATGGTGGGGTCCCACTCGGTGGCCCGCTGAAAAGCGAGCTTCGCGTATTCGAGATCGCGCGCGGATTCCTGTCCTTCGATGGACAGTCCGAGTGACAGAATTCCGGCGTCGAAGGCTCGTTGTGCTTGGCGATTGCCGGTCATGGCTGTCTGACCCCGAAGTCTTCGTTCGTAGTGATGGGATGAGTTCTTGTGGACTCCAGACTACCGATCGCGCAGTGCCTGGTCTGTCCGTTACATTAGGTTCAGCTGCCGGGAGGTTGCAACGCAAGTGTTGTCTAGGTGAGAGTCTTAGGGTGTCGAAGTCGTTCACTCAGAAGACGTTCCACCCAGCACGGATTCACGCAGTGCAGCTGGGGCGTGAACCATCGCCAGTGGAGAGGCTGGGGGTCCGGGGTCGTTGATCGAAACACCAACCAGTGGCGCACGCGCTACTGAGCCAGAATTGAGTCGGGTATCCGTTATCGGCGGTAATACTCAGCTCGACGTCGGCCTGCCCGCGACCGTGCCGATCGCCGGATTCATCGGCGACCTGGTGGCCCTGATCGAATCCCGTAATCCCGAGCAGATCGACGCCGAGGACGATTCGGTGCCGCTGCAGGCCCAGCACTGGACGCTGGCCCGGGTCGGCCAGGAGGCCTTCGCCCCGAGCCGCACGCTCAACGACGCGGACGTGCACGACGGCGAACTGCTCGTGCTGCGCTCGGTCACCTCGAAGGAAGCCCCCGCGCTCTTCGACGACGTGATCGACGCGGTCTCCCGGCTCACCGCGGAGGAGTTCCGCAGCTGGACCGGTAACTCGGCACGGTGGACCGGCCTGGTCACCTCGGTGCTGACCGTGCTCACCGTCTTGCTGATGCTGGCGAACGCGCGCGGGCACGGCGATCCGCTCGCCCCCGCGTTCATCCTGACCGCCGCGGGCATCGGCGCCTTCGTCGCGGCCGGCTTCGCCGCCCGCAGGTATCTGGACACGATCACCGCCACCTGGCTGTCGTTGGACGGGCTGTTACTGGTGTTCGGTGGCGGCGCGCTGTTCGTGCCGGGTGCGCTGGGGAGTGCGCATCTGCTGCTCGGCTGCTCGCTGACCCTGGTGGCCGCGGTGCTCGGCTACCGGGTCATCGGCACGGGCGCCACCCTGTTCTCCGCCGCGGCCGCCGTCAGCGTGATCGCGGGCGGTTCGGCGGCGGTGTATCTGGTTTGGCATCCAGGCTTGCCGAAGCTCTCCGCCGGTCTGGTGGTGGTCGGGATCGCGCTGCTGTCGATGGTGCCGCGGCTCGCGGCGGGCCTCGC
>NZ_BDCI01000025.1 GCF_001613425.1 Nocardia vulneris
GATCCCGCCGGTGCCGACCGCGGGTGCGGCGATCGATCCGGCCGATCACGAGCCGCGCCCGACCATCGAGGGCATCGGCGCGATCGGCGCCACCGCGCTGCCCTCGGCGGCCGGTCTCGGCGAGCGGGCCCGCGCGGCCAACCAGTACCAGTCCGGCCTGATCATCGCGTGCACACTGAGCGCGGTGATCGGCGCGTTCGGTGCGGCCGACCCGCTGGGTTCGGCGCGTTGGCAGGGTGTCACCCTCGCCGTCGTCACCGCGATCATCCTGTGCCTGCGCGGCCGGTCCTTCGCCGATCTCACGCAGGCCGCGACCCTGATCGCGGGTGGCTGCCTGACCTTCGTCGCGCTGATCGTCGGCGCGGCCGTCGGCGACACGGACCTGGAACTGCTCGTGGTCGGTCTGCTGGTCGTGTTCGCGGCCGGCACGGTCGGCTTCGGCGTGATCGGACCGCATATCGAAGTCACGCCGGTGACCAGGCGGATGATCGAGATCTTCGAGTACATGCTGATCATCTCGTTGATTCCGCTGGTGTTGTGGATCATGAACGTCTACTCGATGGCCAGAAACATATGAGCGCAGGGAAGCATGAGACGTAGGGCCTTCCGCCGCAGCCTGCTGCGGATGGCCAGTGTCGCCGCAGTGATCGGCGTGGTGAGCCTGCCCACGCCGCCCGCTTTCGCGATCTCACCACCCGTCATCGATCCGGGTGCGCTCGGTATCGCGCAGGCCCTCAGCGGCCGTCCCGCCCCGCTGGAGCCCACCGAGCAGCGGGATCTGTGCGCCGAACCCGCGCTCACCGGTGCCCCGCCGAACGAGCCGCCGATCTCGCAGCGGGTGCTCGAACTGCCCGCCGCCTGGCAGTTCAGCAGGGGCGCGGGACAGAAGGTCGCGGTGATCGATACCGGGGTGAACCGGCACCCCCGGCTGCCCGCCCTGCAGCCCGGTGGCGACTACGTCTCCGATACCGACGGCACCGTCGACTGCGACGGACACGGCACACTGGTGGCCGGAATCATTGCGGCGCAGCCGAATCCGGGTGACGCCTTCACCGGCGTCGCACCCGACGCCGAGATTCTCTCCATCCGCCAGCTCAGCCTGGCGTACGAGAAAAAGGATCGCGGCGGTGACCGGCCGCCCGGCAGCATCCGCGCCGACGGGTACGGCAGCGTGCTCACCCTGGCCGCGGCGGTGGTCCGCGCGGTCGACCTCGGCGCCACCGTCATCAACATCTCCGAAGTGGCTTGCAGCCCAGCCGGTTCCGATCCCGCCGACTCCACGCTCGGCGCCGCGGTGAAATACGCCTACGACCGCAACGTGGTGGTCGTGGTCGCCGCGGGCAACGTGGAGTCCGACGGGCCGTGCAAGACGCAGAACGAGGGCACGGGTTGGGGTGCGGTCAACACCATCGCCAGCCCCGCGTGGTTCTCCCGATACGCGCTCGCGGTGGGCTCGGTGGACGCCGACGGCAAGCCGTCGGATCTGTCGCTGCACGGCCCGTGGGTCGGCGTCGCCGCGATCGGGCGCAACATCGTGTCGCTGGACAGCAAGCCGGGCGGCGTCGGGCTGGTGAACGGGGTGCAGACCAGCGAGGGCATCCGTCCGGTGGACGGCACCAGCTTCGCCTCGCCCTACGTCGCCGGGCTGGCCGCCCTGGTACGGTCCCGGTTCCCGAATCTGGACGCACAGGGCGTGATGGACCGGATCACCCGCACCGCGCAGTCGCCGGGCACCGGCCGGGACGACGCGATCGGCGCCGGGCTGATCGATCCGCTCGCCGCGTTGACCGCGCAGCTGCCCGAGCGGCCGGTGAGTGCCGGCGCCGACGTGTCCCGGGCGATCGCCGCCCCGGTCATCCCGCCCGGGCCGGATCCGCGCCCGCGCCGGATCGCGGTGATCGGTTCGCTGGTCTGCCTGAGCGCGCTCGGCATCGGTATCGCGGTGGCGATTCCGTACCGGCGCAGACGCAAGGAGATCGAAGCCGAATACGACCCGTAGCGGCAGGCCCCGCGCCGACCGCCGACAGCTCGACCGATCGAAGGAATCATGGCTACCGAAGGTTTCGTACGACGCCCCAGGATAGCGCCGCCCCGCGCACCCGGCGGGGAGGTGGCGCTCACCCCGCCACCGGAGGTCACCCGCGCGCTGCCCGCGCCGCTGATGATGAAGCTGATGCCCGTCGTCATGGTGGTCGCGGTGATCGGCATGATCGCGATGATGGCGATGATGGGTCGCAACCTGCTGGCCAATCCGCTGTCCATGATGTTCCCGATGATGATGCTGATGTCGATGGTCGGCATGATGGCGGGCTTCCGCGGCGGTACGGGCAAACGCGCGGTCGAGCTGAACGAGGAACGCAAGGACTACTTCCGGTATCTGGATCAGGTGCGAAAAGATGTGCGGCGCACCGGAAACAAGCAGCTGGAGACGCTGGTCTGGAGCCATCCCGAACCCGCCGATCTGCCGTCGCTGATCGGCACCCGGCGGATGTGGGAGCGCAGGCCCAACGATCCTGATTTCGGTCACGTCCGGGTCGGCATGGGCAGCCACCGGCTCGCCACCAAGCTGGCGCGGCCCGAGACCGGCCCGCTGGAGGACCTCGAGCCGGTGTCGACGGTCGCGCTGCGCCGGTTCGTGCGCACCCACTCCGTGGTGCACGGGCTGCCGACCGCGGTGTCGCTGCGCGCCTTCCCGGCGATCAACATCAGCGGCTCGCCCGAGGACTCCCGCATGCTGGTGCGGTCGATGTTGATGGAGCTGGTCACCTTCCACGGCCCCGACCACCTCGCGGTCGCCATTGTCTGCGCGGATCCGGACGGCGCCTGGGGTTGGGCGAAATGGCTTCCGCACCTGCAACATCCGACCCAGCGCGACGGCATGGGTTCGGCCCGCATGATGTACACCTCGCTGGGCGAGCTGGAAACCGCGCTGGCCGCCGAGCTGATGGAGCGCGGGCGCTTCATGCGCAATCCGCAACCGACCCAGGGGCGCCTGCACCTGGTGGTGATCATCGATGACGGCTACGTCAACGGCAACGAACGACTGATCAGCGAGTCCGGTCTGGACTCGGTGACCGTGCTCGACCTCACCGCGCCGGAGGGCGGGCTCGCGGCCCGGCGCGGGCTGCAACTGATCGCCTCGGACGGCGACGTGTCCGCGCGCAGCGCGGCGGGCGTCGAGAAGTTCGCCACCGCCGACGTGGTGAGTTCGGCAGAGGCCGAAGCCTTTTCCCGCACCCTGTCGCGATACCGGCTGGCCACCGCGGCGCAGATCGTCAGCCTCGGCGAAGGCTCGACCGCCGACCCCGGACTGATGGCTCTGCTGAAGATCCCGGACGCGGCGCAGATCGACCCGGCCCGGGTGTGGCGACCGCGTACCGCGCGCGAGCGGCTGCGCGTGCCGATCGGCATCACCCCGGACGGCACGCCGGTGGAGATCGACATCAAGGAATCGGCCGAGAACGGCATGGGCCCGCACGGCCTGTGCATCGGCGCGACCGGCTCCGGTAAGTCGGAATTCCTGCGCACCCTGGTGCTTTCGCTGGTCACCACGCACTCGCCGGACGCGCTGAACCTGGTGCTCGTCGACTTCAAGGGTGGCGCGACCTTCCTCGGCCTGGATTCGCTGCCGCACGTCGCCGCGGTGATCACCAACCTCGAAGAGGAACTCTCGCTCGTCGACCGTATGAAAGACGCGCTCGCCGGTGAAATGAACCGGCGCCAGGAGCTGCTGCGGTCGGCGGGCAACTACGCCAACGTCACCGATTACGAAAAGGCCCGCGCCGCAGGCGTTCCGCTCGACCCGCTACCCGCGCTGTTCGTCGTGGTCGACGAGTTCTCCGAATTGCTCTCGCAGAAGCCGGACTTCGCGGAACTGTTCGTGATGATCGGTCGGCTCGGCCGCTCGCTGCACGTGCACCTGCTGCTGGCCTCGCAGCGGCTGGAGGAGAACAAGCTGCGCGGCCTGGAGTCGCACCTGTCGTACCGGATCGGTCTGCGGACCTTCTCGGCCAACGAATCCCGCGCGGTGCTCGGCATCACCGACGCCTACCACCTGCCCAGCGTGCCCGGCGCGGGCTACCTGAAGAGTGACGCGTCGGATCCGTTGCGCTTCAACGCGAGTTACGTGTCCGGCCCCTACGTCGCGCCGCAGGGCACGGTCACCGGTGAGGACGGCACCCCGGTCGGCGGCCAGCGACTCGCGCTGTTCACCGCGGCGCCGGTGGAGATGCCCGCGCCGTCCGAGGAAGAAGAAGCCTCGCCGCTGGATCTGCCGCCGTCGCCGACCAACCCGATGCTCGAATTGCCGCCGCCGCCTTCGGCACTCGGCCTGCCCGGCGCTCCGGGCAGCGACGAGGGAATCCCGGATTCGCTGCTCGACGTCGTCGTGAAACGGCTGACCGGGCACGGTCGCCCCGCGCACGAGGTGTGGTTGCCGCCGCTGGACGAATCCCCGACGGTCGACATGCTGCTGCCCGACCCGGACTGGCGCTCGCCGGTCAACCGGCACGGCCAGCTGTGGATGCCGATCGGCGTGATCGACAAGCCGTACGAACAGCGTCGTGACGTGCTGACCATCAGTTTGGCGGGCGCGCAAGGCAATGTCGCGGTCGTCGGTGGTCCGCAGTCGGGCAAGTCGACCACCCTGCGCGCGATCATCATGGCCGCCGCCGCGACGCACACGCCGCAGCACGTCCAGTTCTACTGCCTGGATTTCGGTGGCGGCAGCATGGCAGGTCTGGTCGGTCTCCCGCATGTCGGTTCGGTGGCCGGTCGGCTCGACAGCGACCGGGTCCGGCGCACCATCGCCGAACTCACCTCGCTGATGCGGCAACGCGAGGAACGGTTCGCCGAACTCGGGATCGAGTCGATGGCCGAGTTCCGGCGGCGCAAGTTCGCCGCGGCCGCACACGTGCCGGAGGGCGCGGCCTCGTCCGGTAATCCGCTGGCGGACGACCGATTCGGCGACGTGTTCCTGGTGATCGACGGCTGGGCCGTGATCCGCGAAGAGTTCGACGTGCTGGAATCGCAGATCAATTCCATTGCGGCGCAAGGCCTGTCCTATGGCATCCACGTGATCATCGGCGCGTCCCGCTGGGCCGAGATCCGGCCGGTGGTGAAGGACCAGATCGGCACCAGGCTGGAGCTGCGCCTCGGCGACCCGACCGACTCGGAGATGGGGCGGCGCACCGCTTTCCAGGTGCCGGTCGGGCGCCCCGGCCGAGGTCTCACACCCGAACAGCTGCACATGCTCATCGCACTGCCGCGCTTGGATTCCGACTCCGATCCGTCCACGCTGGCCGACGGCGTCTCCCGGGCCCGGCAGGAACTCGCGGAGCTGCACGCGGGCCGGCACGCACCCGAGGTGCGCATGCTGCCGATGCAATTCAGCCGGGACGAACTGCTCGCCACCACGCGCGCGCAGGGGATCGAACTCAGCCCCACCAAGGTGGTCGTCGGACTCGGCGAATCCGAATTGCAGCCGCTGGTCCTGGATTTCCAGACCGAACCGCATTTCATGGCGTTCGCCGACGTGGAATCGGGCAAGACCACGCTGCTGCGCAACATCGTGATGGGCGTGGTGGAGAACTCGACCCCGGACCAAGCCAAGATCATCATGATCGACTATCGCCGGACCATGCTCGGCGTGGTGGAGGGCGATCATCTCGCCGGGTACTCCACCTCTTCGCAGACCTGCGGGCCGATGATCCAAGAGGTCGCGGAGTTCCTGTCCAAACGCATCCCCGGCTCCGACATCACCCCGCAGCAGCTGCGCGAGCGCAGTTGGTGGGAGGGACCGGAGATCTACATCGTGGTCGACGACTACGACATGGTGGCGACCGGCGGCATCAATCCCTTTGCGCCGTTGATCGAATACTTCCCGCAGGCCCGCGATATCGGCATGCATTTCGTCGTCACCCGGCGCATGGGTGGCGTGTCCCGCGCGCTGTACGACCCGATCATCGGCGGCCTGAAGAACATGTCGGTGGACACGCTGATCATGAGCGGCTCCCGGGACGAGGGCAAGATCATCGGTGAGATCCGCCCGAGCAAACTGCCGCCGGGCCGTGGCACGCTGGCCTCGCGCAGCAGGGAGCAGGAGATGGTGCAGATCGCGTATCTGCCGCCGGTGTAAGCACTTCCGGTACTTCCTCGGCCGGGTGCGGTTGCCGCACCCGGTCAGGGGCCGGAGGGTGTGCGGTCGATCAGCCGCGCGCCCAGGAGATCTCGGGTTGTGCCGGGTCGAAATCCCAGCTGTCCGTGCGGCGTTCGAACAGGGCCCGGGAAGGTCCGGTGGCGATCGGGCCGGCGATGCGGGCCAAGCGGAAGCCCGCACGGCGGTAGTAGTCGTGCAGTTCGGTGTTGGTGGTCCAGGCGTCGAGCCGGACCCATTCGCGTTCCTGTTGGCGCGCGATGGCTCCCGCGTGCGCCAGCAGTCGGTGGCCGAGGCGCTGGCCCGCGAATCGCAGGTCCACGATCATGAAGTGGACCACGACCGCGCCGGCTAGTTCCCACGGCGACCACAACCCCGGATCGGCGCGATGGTTGATGGTGATGGTCGCCGCGGGCTCGCCCGCGACCTCGGCGATCCAGGTCTCGCCCGCGTCGAGCGAACGCCCCACCGCTCGGGCGAAGATCTCGATCGGCAGCCCGCGCCCGGCCACCGTCCACTGGTCCGAACCCTGCGCGGTCAACCACGCGGTGCGTTGCACGCGTAGTCGGCAGATCAGTCCCAGGTCCCCGATTGTCGCGCGGCGTAGAACGGTACTCATGGCAACGCGATACCCGGCCCGAACGGCACACCGAGGGTGCGCCCGATGACTGCCATGCCCTCGGCGTCGCCCAGCTGATAGGCCAGCCGATTGCTCGACGCGATGGAGCGGTGCCGGGTGGCCCGGGTGACCCGCTCGTGATTGGCGCCGATCCGCAAGTGGTCCAACAGGATCGTGCCGGTCGCCACGCCGAGCACGGTCGCCTCCTCCGCGCTCGCCGGCCGCGCCGTCAGCGTGTCGCGGTGGGCCGTCTCGGCCTGACCGCGTTCGGCGAGCCTGCGGGTGGTGCCCTCCGGGATGTCGTGCGGTGAGTCGATTCCGGTGGCCTCGGCCAGATCTCGCGGATAGAAGCTGACCTCCCAGGACCACGGCTCGTTGTCGAGGTACTGGACGACTGTCCTGGCCAGCACCCAGGAGTCCTCCGGCACGCCGAGCCACCACGCGACCTCGGGGCCCGCGGGTTCCATCTTCGCGCTGAACTCCTTGGACGGCACGCGGTTCGCGGCGCGCGCGATCTCCTCGAAGATGTCGTGGCCCGCCCGCGGCCGATCCTGTCGGATATGGTCGGTGACAACTGATTCCAGAACTTCCTGGTTTCGCACGATGGTGCCGCGGGAAGTCGCTGTGTAGACCAGATTTTCGGTGACCAGCACCTGAATCGCGTTGCGAGCGGTCGTGAGCGAGACCTGCATGTGTTCGGCCAGCTCCGTGTGGCTGGGCAACCGATCACCCGGTTTCCACTTGCCTGCGCGGATCTCCTCGCGGAGGAGGTCTGCGATCCGGTGATACGTCGGACCGTCCGCCATCTTGCTCCTCGGTTGGTCGTGCAGGTAACGAAGTGTACTCTTCGTGACTTCCTACGGCCCGGTAACGCTTGACAGGTGCCTTCAGAGGTTTATTGTAATGAACGTCCTGATCCGGTGTTGTGCGGCGATGACGGCGAGGCAACGTGGCAGGTTCGGATACAACGGTCGTAATGGCTCTTCCCGGCACACTGCGGTGCGCCGATTCGGTGGTGCAGTCCCCGGCTTCCGGGCTACTTCCCACCTCTGATCTACTCGTTCGGGCGTGTCGCGGCCATCGCGTCGTCGGCGGCCCGCTGCTCTGGTTCGCCCGCGATCTCGCGGTGCTGCACGAGCGGCGGCTGGTCGGCCGGGGTGGTTCGGTGGACACCGATCCCGTGGTGGTTCTCGAAATCGAGCGCCGCAGAGTCGAATTGGTGATGGCGATCGACGATTGGGTCGCGCGCAGCGTGCCCCAGCATCGACTCGGCGCCACCCTGCACACCGAAACCGTCGGCGCGGTCATCGATCGACTCGCCGAATCCTCGGTGCGGGCCCACCACGCGCTGATGACTCTGGACGCGCACGACGAAAGACTGCACGGCGCTTGGCATCACCTCGCCGAGCTCGCCGACGCCTACGACGATCTGGTGCGCGACATCAGCGCAGGCAGGCGCCGGCTCCCCGAGTGGTAGAGCGGCTGCACAGAGTGTGCGGACGCTCCACAGCAGCTGTATCCGCTGTGCTGCGCTCGGAAACTCTGTGGGGCTGAATGCTTCCCGGGTAAGCACCGAGAGTGCGTGTGCCGCGCCACCGTTCGGTGGTGCCGGTGTCCGGAAGCTCTGCGCGCGTGGTGCGTTCACCATCGGCTTGCGCGCACAGCGAGTGTCGTTGCTCTGCGGTGCGCGCAAACCCCTGGTTTCAGGAGTGGTAGCGGCGGTGGTCGGTGGCGAAGTCGTCGGCGATGGTCGCGGCGAGTTCGACGTAGGCGCGTTTGGTGTGCTTGTGCAGGCGGTGCAGGTCGATCTCGGCGCCCTCGGACATGTGCGGGTCGAACGGGATGATGTGCACCGCACGGCAGCGGGACAGGAAGTACTCGCGCAGCTGCTGCACACCGACATTCGGCGAGCCCGCCCGGGGTGAGTTGATCACCACCACGGCGTTGCGCACCAGATGGTCGTGCCCGTGCAGCGACAGCCAGTCCAAAGTCGCTGCGGCGCTGCGGGCCCCGTCGATGGCGGGGGAGGAGATCAGCACCAGCGAGTGCGCCAGATCGAGCACGCCCGACATCGCCGAGTGCATGAGCCCGGTGCCGCAGTCGGTCAGGATGATGTTGTAGAAGCGCTGCAGGATCCGTGCGACCGCCCGGTACTCCTCCTCGCTGAACGCCTCCGACGCCGCCGGATCGCGCTCACTGGCAAGCACTTCCAACCGGCTGGTGGCCTGCGAGGTGTGCCTGCGCACATCCGAGTAGCGCTGGATGGACGGATCGAGCAGCAGGTCACGCACGGTGGACCTGGTCTGCAGCGGCACCCGCTGCGACAGCGTGCCGAAGTCGGGGTTGGCGTCCACCGCGATCACCCGATCGCCCCGAATAGAGGCGAAGATCGAGCCGATACCCATTGTCGTGGTGGTCTTTCCGACGCCGCCCTTCAACGACAACGTCGCGATCCGATAGTCACCGCGGACCGGCTGCCGGATCCGTGCGACGAGCTCCTGCAACCGCATTTCCTCGGCGGACAGCCCCGGATTGATCGCACCGCCGGACACGTGATGCACGGCCTTACGCCAGCCGCTACCCGGCGACTTCTTGGCGCGCCGCATCGGTACGTCGTCGAGGGAGGGCGGCGGGCCCGGCTGATACGGCCCACCCGGCACGACGGGGCCGGGTTGCCGTCCCCACTGTCCGGGCATGGCCGGTGGCGGGGCGGGTGCGATCCCGCCCGGCGGCGGTCCGCCCATGTGCGGGCCGGTGTAGCCGACCGGCGGACCCTCGACCGGAGGGGGCCCGGACTGCTGGCTTTGCGGTGGGCCCTGCTGCGGTCCCGGCGCCTGGCCGCCCGCCAAAGGCGCGGGGCGCCCGACGGTTTCGTCTGCCCAGGTCGGTGCCGCGGCATTGCGCCACGGCTCGTTCGGCGCCGGTGCGCCCAGTTCGTCGCTGCTCGGCGCCTGGCCGCCGGTCGCGGGGGTCGCGTAGCCGGAGGGACCGGTCTGGTGGGGGCCGGTTTGCGGCGGGGCCGATTGCTGCTGTGCAGCCGGTGGCTGGTTGGGCTCGTCGGTCGGCATCGCTTCAGCGGGCAGGCGGTGCCGTCCGCTGGTGCTCGGCCGCGCGGTCTCGGCACCGGACGACGGCACCCAGTTGGGTGTTTGGCGGCCGCCATCGCGTTGCGGTAGACCGGATTCCGGGCGTTCGGTGACACCGGGCGGCGGCCCGGTCACCCAGTTGGGTCCGGGCAGGCCGTTCGGGCCCGGCACTTCGGCGGCCGGTGCCTGCGGCGCGGTGTGATGCGGCATGGGCACACCGAGCGGGCCGCTCTCCGCGGGCACCGGACCGGGCGCACGGCTCTGGTCCAGTGGACCGGGGCGATCCGGTGCGATGGCCTGGCCCGGTCGGTGCTCGGCCACGGGCCCGGTGTCGATCGGTCCGGTGCGTGCCGGGTCGGTGGCGCCCTGGTCAGCGCCTTCGGCGAATTCCCCAGGGGGCGGCGGAAGTTCCGGCCGCCTGCTCGCCTGTTCGGCCTGTTTCGCCGCCGCGGCCTGCTCATCGGCGACCGTCGAGGCCAGCCACGGCGGCGGGCCGTCGGTCCCCAGCGGTGCTTCGAAGCGGGCGGGCGGAACCTGCTCGACCGGCGCGGGCGCCGGGGCGCCTTGCGGTGCAGGCGGTTCGGGCAGCGGCGGGCGTTGCGACTGCTCCGCGGTTCCTTGTTCGGACCGCGGCCCGGCCAGCCACGGCGGCGGGCCGTCGGGCTCCGCCGGCGCGTGCCGGTCGAACGGCCCGGGTGCGCTACCGGACGAGGTGGGCGCCTCCGGAAGAGGCGGCCGCGCAGGGCTTTCGGGCGAGTGCCGATCCGCGGCGGATTGCGGGCCACGTGTCGAAGCCTGCGGCGGTGCATCGGGGAGGGTGGGTCGCTCGGCCGAGCCCTGCGGTGGTGCATCGGGGAGCGCGGGTCGGTCGGCCGAACCCTGTGGGGTGCGTGTCGGCGCGTCCGGAATCGCCGGTCGCGCAGCCGAAGCCTGCGGCGGTGCATCGGGGCGTGCAGGTCCCTCGGTCGAGCCTTGCGGGGTGCGTGTCGGTGCGTCCGGAAGTGCCGGTCGCTCGGCCGAGCCCTGCGGGGGTGCGTCGGGGAGCGTGGGACGCTCGGTCGAGCCTTGCGGGGCGCGTGTCGGTGCGTCCGGAAGTGGTGGTCGCTCTGCGGGGGTCTGCGGGGTTCGCGGAGCGGCGTCGGGACCTGCGGTCCATTGGGCCGGTGCCTGTGGCGGGCGCGCCGGACCCTGCTGTGCGGCGTCCGGGTTTGCGGTCCATTGGTCCGGTGCTTGTGGGGCGCGCGCCGGACCCTGCTGTGCGGCGTCGGGATTCGCGGTCCATTCGCCCGGAGCCTGCGGGGCGCGAGTTGAAGCCTGTTGTGCGGCGTCGGGGATCGCGGTCCATTCGGCGGGAGCCTGCGGGGTGCGCGCCGGCGGGGCGTCCGGGAGCGGGGGACGTTCGGGAGCCTGCGTCGACGACTGCGGGGCGTCCGGGAGCGACGGGGGCGGCGGCAGATCGGGGCGGCCGGACTGCGGGCGCGCCGGCAACTCGCTCGACTGCGGTGCATCGGTACCCGAGCGTCGGCCGAGCGGCTGGAAACCCGCCGGCGGCGGGCCGGGGTTACGGGTGGGCAGACCCTGCGGGGGCGCCTCGGTGCGTTGCGGCGGCGCGGGCGGAGCCGCTTCTTCCCGCGGCGGGGTATAGGCGTCCAGACCTTGCTGACGCCACGGGTCTGCACGCGGGGCATCGGAGGGCGGTGCGTCCGGTCGGCGCGGGGCGACCTCGTTCGGCAGCTGCTGCGCGGCAGGCTGCTCTTCGTGCTTGTCGCGCCGCCAGCCCTTACGGCGCTTACCGGGCGCGGCGTCGGGGCGATCGCCCTCGGGTGCGCGCTTGAAGCGGCCGCGGCCGCGGCTCGGCGCCTCTTCGATCAGATCGTCGGCAGGCAGATTCTGTACCGGGGCCTCATAACCGACCTGGGTGACATCACTCTCGGACAGCCACGGCGGCAACATGGGCAGGCCGTCATTATTCCTGCTCACGACTCCACCTCGCTGACGCTCGGTGCCGTCGCTCCCATGGACGCGGTGGGCTCGGTGTTCCTCGTCGGCGCTGCGCATGGGGTTCGCTCGCTGCGCTCGCTCACGGATCCCCCTCGATCTGCTCGACCCTTAATACCTGGACAGCGGTCAGTTTACGCGAAGCCCGGACACCGCCGCGGCGCAGGAGGCCAGGGGGTCGCGGGACTGGTTTCCCGGTTCTGATCGGGGCGAAAAGGCTACCCGGACCCAGCTCGGTCCAACCCCGAAAGCGTGCTCGGGGCGAGGCATTTTTGCCGGAACCAACCGGTACCGGTAAGCTGGAGCGGCGGTGCACCTATGCGCCGACTGTTTGCATGTCACCGGTCAGGTCGACCGACGGGTACATGTAAGCAGAAACAAGCCAAACAAACCAGGTTGAGCGTAACCGGGATCGCGGAGGACATGGCGAAGAAAGACGGGGCCATCGAGGTCGAGGGTCGAGTTGTCGAGCCGCTGCCCAATGCGATGTTCCGGATCGAGCTCGAGAACGGACACAAGGTTCTCGCGCACATCAGCGGGAAGATGCGGCAGCACTACATTCGTATCCTCCCCGAGGACCGCGTGGTCGTCGAGCTTTCTCCCTACGACCTGTCGCGCGGCCGGATCGTATACCGCTACAAGTAATCGTCGCGGGTGAGGTGTGCTCGCGGAGAGCGCTCGCCGAGCCGCCGATTACTTAGTGTTTTTGTGGGGGTGCAACCCCCACGCCCCGCCCGGTGGGCTTCGCCCCCGGACCCCCAGTCGGGTACGTACCCGGCTCGGGAGGGACCGCACCGCAGGGATCACGTTCAACAGAGCGTGGTTTTCTCGGAGTGTCGAACACAGCGGTGCGCAGTAGCACTACCTGACCTCGCCCGACAGGGCGAAATCGCCACCCGGTAGGGTGGAGCGTCGCCCTCGTGGCGAAACAACAGACTTCCCCGGCCGGGTTGGCCGGGGAAAAACTGTGTTCACACCTGTGAACCACAACAAGATTGGACGGACGTGAAGGTTCAGCCGAGCGTCAAGAAGATCTGCGAGAAGTGCAAGGTGATCCGCCGCCACGGTCGGGTCATGGTGATCTGCGACAACCTGCGCCACAAGCAGCGTCAGGGCTGATCAAGCGGGGTTCGCCCCGACGATCACCAGCCGGGCACCGATCACTGATCGGCTTGGCCACAAGAAGAAGAACTCCCAGCTCCAGCCGCACGCTGCGGTATTCCGGGTTCGCTCGGAAGGCGTGTGTGCCTACCACCGGTACGGAGGCCGGTGCCCCACTACGACGAGGGGACGGACAGGGAGCAGACCTCCGACACAGTGAAGGAACCTGCCACATGGCACGTCTCATGGGTGTCGATCTCCCGCGTGAAAAGCGCATGGAGATCGCGCTGACCTACATCTACGGCATCGGCCGTACCCGCTCCAAGGAGATCCTCGCGGCCACCGGCGTCAGCCCGGACCTGCGCAGCAAGGACCTCAGCGACGACCAGGTGACGCAGCTGCGTGACTACATCGAGAGCTCGCCCGAGCTCAAGGTCGAAGGTGACCTGCGCCGCGAGGTGCAGGCCGATATCCGTCGCAAGATCGAGATCGGCTGCTACCAGGGTCTGCGCCACCGTCGTGGCCTGCCCGTGCGTGGCCAGCGCACCAAGACCAACGCGCGCACCCGCAAGGGCCCGAAGCGCACCGTCGCCGGCAAGAAGAAGTAGGGATAACCGATGCCTCCGAAGTCACGGGCCTCCGGCCCCAAGAAGACCCAGAAGTCGCGTCGCCGGGAAAAGAAGAACGTCCCGCACGGCCACGCGCACATCAAGAGCACGTTCAACAACACGATCGTGTCCATCACCGACCCGAACGGCAACGTCATCTCCTGGGCGTCCTCGGGTCACGTCGGCTTCAAGGGTTCGCGCAAGTCGACCCCGTTCGCCGCGCAGCTCGCCGCCGAGAACGCTGCCCGCAAGGCGCAGGAGAACGGCGTCAAGAAGGTCGACGTCTTCGTGAAGGGCCCGGGTTCGGGTCGCGAGACCGCGATCCGCTCGCTGCAGGCCGCCGGTCTGGAAGTCGGCACGATCTCCGATGTCACCCCGCAGCCGCACAACGGCTGCCGTCCGCCCAAGCGGCGTCGCGTCTAGCGGGAAAGGATAGATAACACATGGCTCGTTATACAGGCCCCATCACCCGCAAGTCGCGTCGTCTGCGTGTCGACCTCGTCGGAGGCGACCAGGCGTTCGAGCGTCGCCCCTACCCGCCCGGCCAGCACGGCCGCGCGCGGATCAAGGAGAGCGAGTACCTGCTCCAGCTGCAGGAGAAGCAGAAGGCTCGCTTCTCCTACGGCGTCATGGAGAAGCAGTTCCGCCGGTACTACGAAGAGGCCAACCGCCTCAAGGGCAAGACCGGTGACAACCTGCTTCGCCTGCTGGAGTGCCGTCTCGACAACGTCGTGTACCGCGCCGGTCTGGCGCGCACCCGTCGTCAGGCGCGTCAGCTGGTCAGCCACGGCCACTTCCTGGTGAACAACCGGGCCGTGAACGTCCCCAGCTTCCAGGTGACCCAGTACGACATCATCGATGTCAAGGAGAAGTCGCTGGGCACGCTGCCGTTCCAGGTGGCGCGCGAGACCGTCGGTGACCGTCCGGTTCCCGGCTGGCTGCAGGTCCTTCCGGGCCGGCTCCGGATCCTGGTGCACCAGCAGCCGGAACGCGCTCAGATCGATGTGCCGCTGCAGGAACAGCTGATCGTCGAGTACTACTCGAAGTAATCGGCTCTGCCGCTGTTCCCTTCCGTCGTCCTCGCGAAAGCCGGAGGACGGAAGGGAAACCCCCAGAACGAGGCGTCAAATAGCGGGCGCCCAAACAGGAGGATGATCCTAAATGCTGATTTCACAGCGTCCGACACTGACCGAAGAGGTCGTCGCCGAGAACCGCTCGAAGTTCACCATCGAACCGCTCGAGCCGGGTTTCGGTTACACCCTGGGCAATTCGCTCCGGCGTACCCTGCTGTCCTCGATTCCGGGGGCCGCGGTCACGAGCATTCGTATCGACGGCGTGCTGCACGAGTTCACCACCGTTCCCGGGGTGAAGGAGGATGTCACCGACATCATCCTGAACCTCAAGGGTCTGGTCGTGTCCTCGGAGGAGGACGAGCCGGTCACGATGTACGTGCGCAAGCAGGGCCCCGGCACCGTCACCGCGGGTGACATCGTGCCGCCGACCGGTGTCGTCGTACACAACCCGGATATGCACATCGCCACCCTGAACGACAAGGGCAAGCTGGAGATCGAGCTCGTGGTCGAGCGCGGTCGCGGCTACGTCCCGGCCGTGCAGAACAAGGCGTCGGGTGCGGAAATCGGCCGGATCCCGGTGGATTCGATCTACTCGCCGGTGCTCAAGGTGACCTACAAGGTCGAGGCCACCCGTGTCGAGCAGCGCACCGACTTCGACCGGCTCATCCTGGACGTGGAGACCAAGAACTCCATCAGCGCGCGGGACGCGCTCGCCTCGGCGGGCAAGACCCTGGTCGAGCTCTTCGGCCTGGCCCGCGAACTGAACGTCGAAGCCGAAGGCATCGAGATCGGCCCCTCGCCGGCCGAGGCGGATCACATCGCCTCGTTCGGTCTGCCGATCGAGGACCTGGACCTCACCGTCCGGTCCTACAACTGCCTCAAGCGCGAGGGTGTGCACACGGTGGGCGAGCTCGTCGCCCGCACCGAGTCGGACCTGCTGGACATCCGCAACTTCGGCCAGAAGTCCATCGACGAGGTCAAGGTCAAGCTGCACGCGCTCGGCCTCTCGCTGAAGGACAGCCCGGCGTCGTTCGACCCGTCCAGCGTGGTCGGCTACGACGCGAGCACCGGAACGTGGAGCGACAGCGGCACGTTCAGTGACACCGACGGTGGCGAGCAGGACTACGCCGAGACCGAACAGCTCTAGGCCGCTGGGGTAGGCACCCCGGCCCGGCCTCACACAAGGAGAACAAACCATGCCCAAGCCCAAGAAGGGTGCCCGCTTCGGCGGGTCGGCGTCGCACCAGAAGGCGATCTTCGCCAATCTGGCGACGGCGCTCTTCGAGCACGGTCGAATTTCGACCACCGAGGCCAAGGCCAAGGCGCTGCGCCCCTACGCGGAGAAGCTGGTCACCAAGGCGAAGGGCGGCACCCTGGCCGACCGTCGCGAGGTGCTCAAGGTGATCCGTAACAAGGACGTCGTGCACGAGCTCTTCGCCACGATCGGTCCCTCGTTCGAGGGTCGCGAGGGTGGCTACACCCGCATCACCAAGACGCTGCCCCGCAAGGGTGACAACGCGCCGATGGCGATCATCGAGCTGGTGCGCGAGAAGACCGTGACCAACGAGGCCGACCGGGCCCGCCGGGTCGCGGCGTCCAAGAAGACCGAAGAGGCTCCGGCCGCCGAGGTCGTCGCCGAGACCGCCGACGAGGCAGTCGCCGAGACCGCTGAGGCCGAGGCCCCGGCTGCCGACGAGGCCGCTGAGGAGAAGAAGGACGCCTGAGATCGTATTCCCCGCACCCGCGGGGATGATCCAGACGCCTGACGTCCGGAGTTCTCGAATGAACCCGCCGCCCGCTCTGCGGGTCGGCGGGTTCATTCGTTATGACAGGAGATCGTTGTGACGGTGCAGGATTCGGCGGACCCCGCCGCGCAGTCACCCGCCCCGGTCCGGGTTCGGCTCGACATCGGTTACGACGGCACCGATTTCACCGGTTGGGCGCGCCAGCCGGGACTGCGCACCGTGCAGGGCGTGCTGGAGGAATCGCTGACGAAGGTGTTCCGGGAGCCGGTGCAGTTGACCGTCGCCGGCCGCACCGATGCCGGCGTGCACGCCGAAGGTCAAGTCGCGCACTTCGATACGGCCGCCGAGGTGGACCCCGCCAGACTGGTGCACCGGATGGCCCGGTTCCTGCCGAAAGATGTGCGAATCAAGGAGGTTCAGCTCGTCCCGGCCGAATTCGACGCTCGTTTCTCGGCGATTCGCCGGCACTACGCGTACCGGCTGACCACTGCCCGCTATGGTGCGGAACCGTTGCAGGCCCGCAGCGTGGTCGCCTGCCGCCACGACGTCGATCTCGGGGCCATGCGCGCGGCTTCGCGAAAACTGCTGGGCCTGCACAACTTCGCTGCCTTCTGCCGGCGGCGCGAGGGCGCGACCACGGTGCGTGAGCTGCAGCGCTTCGACTGGGAACAGGAGGGCGAGCTGCTGACCGCCTACGTCAGCGCGGACGCGTTCTGCTGGTCGATGGTGCGCAGCCTGGTCGGCGCGGTGCTCGCGGTGGGGGAGGGGCGGCGCACGCCGGACTGGGTGGCCGGTCTGCTCCAGGAGACCGAACGCTCCAGCTCGGTCACCGTCGCGCCCGCGCACGGCTTGAGCTTGATCGCGGTGGACTATCCCGCCGACGCCGACCTGGCCGCGCGCAACGCGCAGACCAGAGAGGTGCGTACCGTGCCCGCGGCACACGGCTGCTGCGGCGACTGACGAACGGCATCGCGCGCGGAATAGGCTGCGCGGCCGGATCGTTCCGCAAGCATGACCTTTGATCAGTTCGGACGGTTCGGTGTATGGCGGGCGTACAACGGGTTCAGCCCGGAGGACGCACGGGAGCTGGAACAGCTCGGCTACGGGACGCTGTGGCTGGGCGCGTCGCCGCCCGGCGAGCTGGACACGGTCGAGCCGCTGCTGGCGGCGACCGAGACGATCTCGGTGGGCACCAGCATCGTGAACGTCTGGTCGACGCCCGCGAAGGAAGCCGCCGCGTCGTTCCATCGGATCGAAGCGAAGTACCCCGGCCGGTTCCTGCTCGGTGTCGGTGTCGGTCACCCGGAGCACGCCGGTGACTACCGCAAGCCCTACGACGCGCTCGTGGACTACCTGGACGAACTCGATGCCGCCGACGTCCCGGTGCAGCGTCGGGCCGTCGCCGCGCTCGGCCCGCGGGTGCTGAAGCTGGCCGCGGAACGTTCCGCCGGCGCGCTGCCCTACTTCGTGCCCGCCGCGCATACCGCGCAGGCTCGCCCGGTGATCAGCTCGGACGCGCTGCTCGCGACCGAGCACAAGGTTCTCCTGTCCGAGGACGCGCAAGCGCGTACCGCCGCCGAGCAGACGGTCAACTTCTACCTCGGCCTCACGAACTACGTCTCCAACCTGCGCAGGCTCGGCTTCACCGACGAGGAAGTAGCCGATCCGAGCGGTCGCGTCTTCGACGCCGTCGTCGCGCACGGCACGCCGGAGGCGGTCGCCGCGCAGCTGATCGCGCACCTGGACGCCGGCGCCGACCACGTCGCGGTGCAAGCCCTGGACGACGACTACCTCGCCACCCTGCGCACCCTCGCGCCGCTGCTGCGCTCCTGACGCGATACCCCTAAGGGAACGTTAGAAAGCGACCCGGACGGTTCCCCCGGGCCTGTGACTGGCCACACACTCGTTCTTGCTGACGCGCTGAGGCGTCGAAGAAGGAGATCTTGTGACTACGACACAGCCCGCGGGTGAGCGCCGGGTCGTCGCGAACGTGCTGCGCGGTTCGATCGGCAACCTGGTCGAATGGTACGACTGGTACGTCTACGCGGCGTTCAGCGTGTACTTCGCGAAAACGTTCTTCCCCAAGGACGATCCGACGGCGCAGCTGCTGTCCACGGCCGCGGTGTTCGCCGTCGGCTTCCTGATGCGCCCGATCGGCGGCTGGTTGCTCGGCCGCTACGCCGACAAGTTCGGCCGCCGGTCGGCGCTCACCCTCTCGGTGACGGTGATGGCGGCGGGTTCGCTGCTGATCGCGGTGACTCCCGGGTACCAGACGATCGGTATCGCCGCACCGGCGACCCTGTTGATCGCCCGCCTGCTGCAAGGACTTTCGGTCGGCGGCGAATACGCCACCAGCGCGACGTATCTGTCCGAGGTGGCCTCCTCCGGCCGGCGCGGTTTCTATTCGAGCTTCCAGTACGTCACCCTGGTCGCGGGTCAGCTCGTCGCGCTCGGTGTGCAGATCGTCCTGCAGCAGTTCCTCACCAGCGCCGAAATGAACAACTGGGGTTGGCGCATTCCGTTCGTCATCGGTGCGGCGGGCGCGCTCATCGTGATGTGGCTGCGCCGCGGCATGGACGAGTCCGCGCAGTTCCGGGCCGCCGCGGACGCGGACAACCGGGTGTTCGTCACGGACGGGATCACCGAGCACGCCTATCAGCACGGTAAGGACCAGGCTGCGGCCGCTGCCGCGGCGCACGAGGGCGCACCGAAACCGGAAGCCGCGCGCGGTTCGCTGCGGATGCTGTTGCAGTACCCGCGCGAATGCCTGCTGGTGATGGGGCTGACGCTCGGCGGGACGGTGGCCTTCTACACCTACACCACCTACATGCAGAAGTTCATGATCAACACTTCGGGCATCTCCAAGGGCACCGTCGCGTGGATCAACTTCATCGCGCTGCTGGTGTTCGTGGTGTTGCAGCCGTTGGCGGGCGCGCTGTCGGACCGGATCGGCCGGCGCAAGCTGCTCATCTTCTTCGGCGTCGCGGGCACGCTGCTGACCGTGCCGATCATGACGGTGCTGGCGCACACCACGAATGTGCTGGCCGCGTTCGCCTTGATGATGCTGGCTCTGGTCATCATCACCGGCTACACCTCGATCAACGCCATCGTGAAGGCCGAGCTGTTCCCGACCAAGATCCGCGCCCTCGGCGTCGGCCTGCCCTACGCCCTGACCGTCGCCATCTT
The DNA here is from genome assembly GCF_001613425.1 of Nocardia vulneris. Classification (GTDB taxonomy): domain Bacteria; phylum Actinomycetota; class Actinomycetes; order Mycobacteriales; family Mycobacteriaceae; genus Nocardia; species Nocardia vulneris. The sequence continues at coordinate 19,571 of NZ_BDCI01000025.1, forward strand.
CGGCGGCACCGCGGAAACCATCGCCCTCGCGCTGAAGAAGGCGAACCACGAGTCGGTGTACTTCTGGTACGTCGCAGGGTGCATCCTGATCTCGCTGGTCACGTACTTCTTCATGCGGGAGACCTCGACGTCGTCGACCATCGACGCCGAGGGCGCCACCACCACCGCCGACACTGGGGTCGGCGCCAGGGTGGCCGAGCCGGATCGTCAATTGGCCACTGTGCGTGACTGACCGCCCGGCACACGCGCCGATCCACCCGTTATGGGAGGATCGGCGCGTGCGGCTTGCGGTGGTCGAAGATGACGACGGCGTCGGTGACGCGCTGGTAGAAGCGCTCAACGCCCGTGGCTACCGCGCGGAACGCAAGCGGCGCGGCGCGGATCTGCTGACCGCGCACCGCGGTTACGACGCGGTCATTCTCGATCTCGGCCTGCCCGACGCCGACGGCTTGCAGATCCTGCGGCAGCTGCGCGAAGTCAGTCAGGTGCCGGTGCTCATCCTGACCGCGCGCAGCGACGAACGTTCGATCGTGCGCGGACTGCGCGGCGGCGCCGACGACTATCTGGTGAAGCCGCCGCGGATCGCGGAGCTGATGGCCCGCCTGGAGACCGTCACGCGGCGGGCGGCCGCGGCGGCCCAGCCCACCCAGGCGGTGGTGGTCACCGGTGACGTGCGGGTCGATCTGCAGGCGCGGCTGGTCGAGGTGGCGGGGACGCCGATCACGTTGACGCAGAAGGAATTCGAACTGGTCGAGGCGCTGGTGGAGCGGCCGGGGGCCGCGGTGAGCCGCCAGCAGCTGATGGACCGGATCTGGGGCGACGCGTTCGTCGCCGTGTCGCGGTCGCTGGACGTGCACATGACGGGGTTGCGCGCCAAGCTGAATCGGCCGGGACTGATCACCACCATTCGCGGCTACGGGTATCGGTGGGGGCAGTGATCAGGGGCAGGGCGTGCGCCGCCGCCTACTCATCGCGCTGACCGTCTTCGCCGCGATCGCGGTGCTGGCGTTCGCCGTTCCGCTGTCGCTGACGGTCGCGACCAGCCGGACCCAGACGCTGGTGCTCGCTCGTTCCGGCGATGCCGATCGCTTCGCGAATCTCGCGGCCGCCGCCGCGACCACCGGGGACAGCCGTGCGCTGTCGGATGAGGTGGGCCGCTATCACGAGTTGTACGGCGAGAACGTGCTGATCGTGGACGCCAAGGGTGCGACGACCGCCAACGGCGGTGCAAGCCTGAACGATCCGGGGATCGGCGCGGCCGTGGCGGCGGCGCGGCGCAACCAGCGCCCGCACGTGCCCGGCCAGCTGACGCCGTGGGGTGCGCGGACGGTGCTCATCGCCCGGCCGATCGGGACCGGGGTGCAGGTCGGCGGGGCCGTGGTGATCCAGGCGTCCACCGCGCGGGCGCGGGCCGATATCGCGCGGACGTGGGGGTTCATCCTGCTCGGCGGTGCCGGTGCGATGGCGCTGTTCACGCTGCTGGCGCTGACCCTGAGCCGCTGGGTGCTGCGGCCGCTCGCGGCGCTCTCGGGCGCCGTCGCCGAACTCACCGCGACTCTGCCGAAGCCGCCCGCAGGGCAGGTCGCCGCCGGGCCGCCGGTGTCGATCGCCGGCCATCACGGCGGTCCGCCCGAAATGCGGGCTGTGGCGGAATCTTTCGACGCGATGGCGCTGGCCGTCGCCGATTCGGTGGAGGCGCAGCGCCAGCTCGTCGCCGACACCGCGCACGCCATGCGGAACCCGCTGGCGGCCTTGACGATACGACTCGACTCGCTGGAGCCCGCGATACCGGGCGACGCGGCGGCCACCTTTCGTGGTGCCAGTGCCGAGGTGGAGCGGCTGGCCGCGCTGCTGGACGGCTTGCTCGCCCTCGCCGTGGCCGAGACGCCCGCCGCGTTCGATGCCGCCCGGCTCGCCGAGGCCGAGAGCCGTTGCGACGCCGTGCAAGTGGTCGCCGACCGGTTCGACGCGTGGTGTTCGGCCTACGAATCGTCCGGTCAGGAGTTGAGTGTCGCACCGGCGGTCGCGCACGCCGAGGTCGCGGTGTCCGCGGACGTGCTGGCCCAGATCCTCGATGTGCCGCTGAGCAATTCGTCGCGCTATGCCGGGGCGGGCGCGCGCACCGAGATCGTGGTCGCCGTCGCACCCGGCTGGGTCACGGTGACCGTGCACGACGACGGAGCAGGCGTGCCGTCCGACGAGATCGCCAAGCTCACCACCCGTTTTTACCGCGGGTCGACAGCGGTGCGCGGCGGCTCCGGCCTCGGCCTGCCCATCGCCGCGGCGCTCGCGCAGGCCCGGGGCGGGACACTCACCGTCGAACCCGTGCGACCCCACGGCCTGTCGGTCCGGGTGCGCCTACCTGCAGCGGTGCTGGAATGAGCACGGGGGTGGTCGAATCTGTTGGCGCGGTGAAGGTTTGGGTGTGGACCGCGGGGGTGGTCCGGTCGGGTGTCGCGGTGAAGGCTCAGGCATGGACTGCGTGGGTGATCGGGTCCGTTGGCGCGTTGAAGGCTTGGATGTGGACTGCGCGGATGATCGAATCCGGTGTCGCGATGAATGTTTGGGTGTGGATCGCGCGGGTGACGCTGCGTCGATGGAGTGCATGCGCGCCGCTGGGCGGTCGGAATCGCAGGCTACGGGCGCACGGGACTCGAGCAGTTTTGCGCGGACGAATCGTCACCCATGGTTGGGCCGGCGGATCGGCTGAAAGCCCTGTCGCCGAGTCGCTTCGGTCGCCCGATGCGTGTCCGGGCCGAACCCGGGGCAGTGCCGCGCACCGTGCGGGGAGGATGCGATGACCGTGCGGCGACGGGGTTTCCTGGCGCTGGCCGGGGTGGCGGCGGCGGGCGTGGCCGGGTGTGGGCCGAGCGGCGGTGGTCCGTTGGTGCGGATGGCGTCGGGGGAGGTCGGTGGTTTCTATCATGCGTTCGCGGGATTGCTGTCGGCCGCGGCGGCGCGGTCGGGGAAGGTGCGGATCGAGCGGGTCACCACCTCGGGGTCGCAGGAAAATCTGACGCTGTTGACCCAGGGGCAGGTGGATGCGGCGCTGGCATTGTCCGATTCGGTGGGGGACAGCGCGGACCGGATGCTGGCACTCGGCCGGGTGTACGAGAACTATCTGCAGCTCGTGGTGCGGTCGGACAGTCGGATCGGCAGCGTGGCCGAGCTGCGCGGCGCGCGGATCAATCTGGGTGCGGACGGGTCGGGTGCGGCGCTGACCGGCGAGCGGATCCTGCGGGTCGCCGGGCTGGATCCCGCGACGGACGTGGCGGTTTCGCATCGGCCGCTGCGCGAAGCGGTGACGGCGCTGGCCGCCGACGAGTCGGACGCGCTGCTCTGGGCGGGCGGCGTGCCGACGATGGTGCTCCAGGTGCCGGCGCGCATGCGCCTGGTGGACATGGGTGAACTGGCGGCCCCCATGCGCGAGCGGTTCGGTCCGGTATACGACCGGGTGGAGATCCCCGCCGACGCCTACCCCGGTGGTTCGGCGGTGCACACCATCGGCGTGGCGAACCTGCTGCTGGTCGCGGCGGGCCTGCCTGCCGATACCGCCGCCTCGATCGTGGAACTACTGGTGTATCAAGCGGATTCGCTGGTGCCGACCGAGGCGGCGGGCACCCAGTTCCTGGACGGCCGCTCCCTGATCAGCACCGCCCCCATTCCGCTGCACCCCGGCGCCGCGGCGGTCTACCGGAGGTGGCACGGCTGATCAGGAGCGGACCAGGCGCGCGATGGCGTCGGTCGCCTCCTTGATCTTCGCCTCGGCTTCGGGGCCGCCGGCGACGGCGGCATCGACGACGCAGTGGCTGATGTGGTCCTCGAGCAGGCCCATCGCCACCGCCTGCAGTGCCTTGGTCATCGCGGAGACCTGAGTGAGGATGTCGATGCAGTACTTCTCTTCCTCGACCATCCGCTGCAACCCGCGCGCCTGCCCCTCGATCCGGCGCAGCCGCTTGAGGTAGTCGTCCTTCGCGGTGATGTAGCCGTGTGCCGCGTGATCGTGCGCGTCGTGCTCCTGCGGGGTGGGTGCCACCGGTGCTCTCCTCGTCGATTGCCGGTCCGTGACCGGACCGGATTCATACCCCCCTAGGGTACAGTTCCCGGACCGGCTTGTCAGGTCAGCGCCGGTGGCGCCGTGTTGCGCCCCGATGCCGTCCATCATCGCCGACGGCACCGACAACCGCGCGCACGGCCGGTGCGGGGGCCGTTGCTCGGCTCGCGGGCCGGGACGGGAGAATTGCGGCCATGAGTTCGCATGCCAGGCCCGCGCTCGCCGTCGTCGGCGGGAGTGGGTTCTACGATTTCTTCGACAACGAGGCGACCCAGGTCGAGGTCGAGACGCCGTATGGAGCGCCGAGCGCACCGATCGCGATCGGTGCGGTCGAGGGTCGTCCGGTGGCCTTCGTGCCCCGGCACGGCAAGAATCACGAGTTCGCGCCGCACACGCTGCCCTACCAGGCCAATATGTGGGCGCTGCGCTCGCTCGGCGTGCGCCGGGTGTTCGCGCCGTGCGCGGTGGGCAGCCTGCGCGGGGACTGGGGCCCGGGCACCGTGGTGGTGCCGGATCAGCTGGTCGATCGCACCTCGGGCCGCCCGCAGACCTACTTCGACGGCGGCGGCGTGCACGTGTCGTTCGCCGATCCGTACTGCGACGAACTCCGCACCGCCACCATCAAATCCGCGGACGACACGCTGCCGATGAAGGGTGCGGGCACGATGGTCGTCGTGCAGGGCCCGCGATTCTCCACCCGGGCGGAGAGCCGCTGGTTCGCCGGGCAGGGCTGGGATCTGGTCAACATGACCGGGCATCCCGAGGCGGTGCTCGCCCGTGAACTCGAAATGTGCTATTCCGCAGTGGCTTTGGTGACCGACCTAGACGCCGGGCTGGAGGAGGGCGCGGGCGTGCACGCGGTCGACGTCTTCGCCGAGTTCAAGCGCAATCTGGCCCCGTTCAAGGACCTGATCCGCCGCTCGGTCGCCGCGGTCACCGAGACCGACACCTGTGACCGTTGCCGTGTTCATACCGGGGTGTCGCTGCCATTCGCGCTACCGTGACCATGCGGGGGTGCCGAACAGAGGTGCGGTGAATGAGAGTTCTGGTCACCGGCGCGGCCGGGTTCCTGGGTACACATGTGCGCGCGGCCGCGGCGGCCGCGGGGCACGAGGTGATCGGCATCGACCTGCTGCTCGATGCTGTGCACGGCCCGAACGCCGAACCGCCGGACGGGGTTTCGCGGGTCGACGTGCGCGACGGCGCGGCGCTGGCGCCGCTGCTCGCCGGGATCGACGTGGTCTGTCATCTCGCGGCGGTCAGCGCGGGCAGCCCGGCCGATATGGCGACGCACAACGACCTCGGTACCGCGGCGCTGCTGGGTGCGATGGAGCAGGCGAAGGTGCGCCGGCTGGTGCTCGCCTCCTCGATCACGGTCTACGGCGAGGGTCGCTACCGGAGTGTGCGCGGCGGGCCGTTCTTCCCTGGCCTGCGCAGGCGGGCCGACCTGGATCGAGGGCTGTTCGATCATCGCGCCCCGCGCACGGGTGAGGTGCTCACCTGGGAGCCGGTCGGCGAGGATGCGCCGCTGCGGCCGCGCGGCAGCTACGGCGCGAGCAAGGCAGCCCAGGAAAACTACGCGTTCGCTTGGGGTTTGGGCGTCGGCGGCGCGGTGACCGCGCTGCGCCTGCATCAGGTCTACGGTGACGGCGCGCGGACCGGGCTGGTCGGGCAGTTGCGGGCCGCGCTGGACGAGGGCCGCGCGCCGCACGTGTTCGAGGACGGCGGCCAGGTCCGGGACTTCGTGCACGTCCGCGATGCCACCGCGGCGCTGCTCGCCGCGATCGAGCGAGCGCTGCCCGGGTTCGTGCCGCTGAATATCGCGTCCGGCTGGCCGATCACGCTGTGGGAGCTCGCCTCGATCATGGCCAAGGCTCGCGGGGGACCGCCGCCCGTGGTCACCGGTCAATACCGCATCGCCGACGTCCGCCATTTCGTGGCCGATATCGAAAGAGCCAAACGCACGCTGGGATTCGCGCCTACGACACCGCCCGCCCAGGGGCTGGCCGAGTTCGCCGCCGCGCAGGCCACCGCCGCCACCGGCGGCTGATCACGCCGGGTGCGCGGGGAGGTCCAGCTGCACCAGCGCGAACTCGGGCACGGCCGCGCCCGTGGTGCCGCCGGGCAGCGGCGAGGCCTCGAGGTCGGCGACGAGCCAGTCGCCGTTGTCGGTGGCCAGGCGGACCCCGGTCAGCGTCACCCGTTCGACGCCGGCGCGGATGTCGTCGCGCGCCGCGACGATGCGTGCCCGGTCGGCCGGATGCGGCACGGTGCGTTCGTCGATGCCCCGTCCCCAGCGCAGCGCGGGGACGGGCTCGGTGACCCAGCGGATGAGCCGGATCTGGGCTAGATCGACGATGGCCAGGTAGAGGTTCGGCTGCGCGCCGCGCAGCAGGTCCAAGGTCGCCGCTTCGAACGATTTACGCTGCGGAGCAACGCTTTCGGTGACATCGACGGCCAAACCGAGCCAGTGGTAGCGGTTCTCGTCCGGATTGTGCGCGGCGAGCAGCAGGGTGCGCGGGCCGGTGCGCGCTCGCACCGTCGCGGTGTCGAGCCAGCGGACGCCCGGCGTGGATCGGGCCAGTGTCGCGACGAGTTCGAGTGCGCCGTCGAAACGTTCGATGATCTCGAAGGATTCTGCACCGATCCAGATGTTGTGCTCGTTGTCGAAGTTCGCGCCGAGATCGTAGGAGAGCGCCTCGATCCGGCGATTGCGCGCGTCGACGCTGAACGCCGCCACGCCGACCGGCTCCGGTGGTTCCGCGCTGCCGACCCACAGCCGCACAGCATGCACGCGGCCGTCGGGCCCGTGTAGTGGTACCGCGCGCAGGTGCTGCCCGGACCAGTCGTGGCGCGACTGCGGCAACTCCTGATCGATGACCGTGCCACCGGTGTAGGCGGCCGCGATGAACGGCTGCAACCGGGTGGACACCGCGCGCTGGAACGACTTCCACTCCCGCGGCGCGGTGCCGACCGCGAGCAGCGACCAGGTGTCGACATGACCGAGCGTCTCGATCAGCAACCAGCGTCCGGTTATCACAATCCCCCTCCCCGAAGTCGAACACTATGCCACGGTCAGGCGGCTATCCAGTGCATATCGTGCCTGATTCGGTCGTCTGCGCGGCCGATGGGTCCGGCGAAGCTCGGTCTGCCCGAGGAGCTCGCGTCCCGTGCAGCACAAGCGAAACCGGACGGTCTCGACCACCTGTGAGCTGACCAAGCGGCCGCGGTGCGCGGGTTAAGCTCGCGCGGTGGACACTCCATTGCGGCTCGAGGTCATCGTGGCCAGTGTGCGTCCGGAGCGGTTCGCTCCGGTGGTCGCCGACTGGCTGTTGCGCACATTACGCGCGCACGACGAGTTCGATACGGGTGTCATCGATCTGGCGGACACTTTGTTGCCGACCGAACTGATTGAAACCCCGGAAGTGGTCCAATATCGCACCAGATTGGCCGCCGCGGACGCGTTCATCGTGGTGACCTCCGAGTACAACCACGGTTACCCGGCCGCGCTGAAGACCGCGTTCGACACCGCCAAGCACGAATGGCGGGCCAAGCCCATCGGATTCGTCTCCTACGGCGGACTGTCCGGTGGACTGCGCGCGGTCGAGCAACTCCGTCAGGTGGTCGCGGAGATCCACATGGTGTCGATCCGCGAGACGGTCAGCTTCCACCAGGCCAAGAAGCGGTTCGATGCGGCAGGGGAGACCGCGGACGGCGCCGCGATCGACGCCGCCGCCCGCATGCTTCGCCAATTGTCCTGGTGGGCAAGAACTCTGCACGCGGCGCGAGCGACCGACCCGTACCCCGCCTGACGCGCGCATTTCAACGCGCCGGGCCCGATTTTCGCCGACGAATGTGTGCGGCGCCGTGCAGGAACGCGTGCGGCGTCAGCCGACGGGTGCGCCGCGGCGACCGCGCGGGTGGCCGATGTAGGTGGCCTCACGCGGGATGGAGACCAGGGTCAGGTCCACCTGGGCGGTGCCGGTGCGCAGGATGACGTGATTGCCGATCGCCGCCGGCTGATGGATGGACAGGTCCGGCCGGGTGGCGGGCCAGCCCATCGGATCGCCGGTGACGTAGATCGTGGTGACACCGGCGTGCGGGGCGGGCGCGAGCACGCCGTCCACCACGGTCGCGGTGAAACCCGCGTCGGACTGGTGCGTTTCGACCGCGAGGGTCAGCCGTTCCGGATTGCCGATGGTGGTGACCAGGTTCTCCCAGGCGTGCGCCCGGTCGGTGCGGATCAGCACCCGCTCACCGACCGCGAGCGCGCGGAACACCAACTGCTGGGCGAGATAGAGTTCGCCCGCCACGTACACCGTCGAGATGCCGGTGCCGACGATCCGCACCGCGACGCCGTTGCCCTCGTCGTCCGAGCCGATCAGCTGGCCACAGCCCGAGGAGGGCAGGTGCAGCGCGTCGATCACCTCGATCGGGTATTCGCTCATCGGCACCGTGCCGTCGACGCCGGGCACGGCGAGCGGCAGATGGGCGAGCAGTCCGTCGCGGTGCCGTCCGTTCATCGAGACCATGCCGGCGAGCTTGCTGCGTTCGGGCAGCTCACGCGCCGTCAACCGCCAGGCCGCGCCGATGCTCACCGCCTCGGCCGAACTACCCGGCCGCAGCCGCACGGCCACCGTGGTGCCCCGCGAAGGCGCCACCCACAGCTGGGCGAGCAGGTCGGAGCCGAGCTTCTTCGGATCCACCGCCATGCCGATGTTCACGCTGTTGCCGATTTCGGCGTAGCGCCAACGATGTTCGAGAGTGCGCGGGTCGAAGCCGCCGGTGATCTGCAGGACCGCCTTCTTGATCTCCGGGGCGGTCAGGATGCGCGCGTT
>NZ_BDCI01000026.1 GCF_001613425.1 Nocardia vulneris
TGACCGCGCGCGAGGCGCCGTCCGCGCCGCCGCCGCGCCGGGCCGCCGCGTCCGGGCAGGCGACCGCGTCGAAACTGATTGCCAGCCAGACGGTTCGGTGCGCCGTCGCGGGCAGCGGCCCGAGCAGCGATTCATAGATCTTGCCTGCGGGCGTGCCGGACCGGGAACGGTGGCCGTGGCTGATGATATCGATGCCGCTGAGCAGAATGTCGTGCTGGTTCAGGCATTTCGCCAGCTCCGGCAGCGGCAGCAGGTGCGAGGCGTGCACGGTGTTGCGGGCGATGCGGGTCAGTCCGCCGGGCGGGGCGAGCACCTCGACCACGGTGACCACCCGGCTGCCGTCCCAGTACAGGCCGAGTGAGCGGCCGTCCGCGCCGCGGAAGTCGACGGTGTCACCGATGCGGTAGTCCCGCTTGGTGAGATAGCGCCACCAGGTGGCGATCCAGTCCAGCAGGGTGCGCTTGGCGACGGGAATCAGCGGAATCAGCGCGACGACCACACCCACCGCCAGCGCGGGCAGCGCCTGCAAGCCGAGCAGGAGCGCGGCCACCCCCGCGATAAACCCCATGACCTGCGCGATCAGCAAATTCTGTAGCGAGATGCGGCCAAGGAGCGGTCGTGGTCCCGCCCCGGCAGGTTCCGCCATCGTCGTCCCCCAAGTACCCGGTGTCGGCCCAATCGGAGTAGCCGAGCTGAACAAGAGTCCTCGGGAACTGTACTGTGTTGCGCGAACGCGAGCACTGTTCGGGGGAGGAATAATGCCTTCAAAACCCACCACTCGGTGGCAGGTGAGCGGTTACCGCTTCCTGGTTCGTCGGATGGAACACGCCCTGGTCCGCAGGGACGTGCGGATGCTGCACGACCCGATGCGCTCACAGTCGCGGGCCTACGCCGCCGGGCTCGTGCTCGCGCTGGTGGTCTTGGCGGGTTGCGGCATCCTCGCCCTGCTGCGCCCGCAGGGCAAAGTCGACAACAGCAAGATCCTGGTCGGCAAGGAATCCGGCGCGATCTACGCGGTGATCGATGACGTCGTGCATCCGGCGCTGAACCTGGCCTCGGCCCGCCTGGCGGTGGGCGACGCGTCCAAGCCCGCGATGGTCAAGGAATCCGAGATCGGCAAGAAGCCGCGCGGGCAGCTGATCGGCATTCCCGGTGCGCCGAGCGCGTTCAGCTTCGACAAGGCGGGCAAGGGACGCACCTGGACCGTCTGCGATTCGCTCAAGACCGACGGCAGCGACGATCGCACCACGTCCGTGCTGATCGGCGACCTCGACATGGGGGAGAAGGCGTCGGCGCTCGGGCGGGACAAAGGCCTGCTGGTGAAGGGCAAGGACGCCACCTACCTGGTGTGGAACAACACGCGCGCCCGCGTCGACATGAACGATCCGACCGTCACCGTGCCGCTGAACATCCGCGGCGCGACACCGCGGCCGATCAGCGAGGGGCTGCTCAACGCGATTCCCGAGGTGAGCCCGATCGTGCCGCCGAAGATCGCCGACCCGGGCGGGACGCCCGAGGGCTACTCGATCCGGAATCTGAAGATCGGCACCGTTGTCCAGCAAGCGGGCAAGGCCGACAAGAACTATGTGCTGCTGCGCAACGGACTCCAGGCGATCAGCCCGCTGACCGCCGAGATCATCCGCATCGACCAGCGCAACCCCGACCACGGCACCTCGGTCAGCGATGCCGAGGTGGCGATCCCGCAGCCGTCGAAAGCGCTGCAGGTGGACACCTATCCCGAGGTCGCGCCGACGATCGTGCAGCCCAAGGCCCGGCCCGTCAGTTGCATGTCGTGGCAGCCGATCGCGGGCGCGGCGGGCAACGTCGACGTCGCGGTGCGCGCCAAGCTGGACGTGATCGACGCGAGTGATCTGCCGCTGCCGGACAGCGCCCGGCTCGTGCCGCTGGCCCAGGCCGACGGCAAGGGCGACAACGTCGACTCGGTGTACTTCAAGCCCGGCTCCGGAGCGTTCGTGCAGACCACCGGCATCGAGGTCGACAGCCGCCGCAAGGACAGCATGTTCTATGTGTCCGACACGGGTGTCCGGTACGGCATCAAGAACGACGACGCGGCGAAGGCGCTCGGCCTGGACAAAGAATCCGGCGTGACACCGGAGTCCGCCCCGTGGCCGATCGTCGGCCTGCTCGCCAACGGCCCCACCCTCGGCCGCGAAGAAGCCATGGTCGCCCACGACGGTGTCGCACCCGACGCCAACCCGGCCAAACAACCCGTCGCCGCGAAGTAATTCGAGGTTTCCAGCCGACGGTGGCCGCCTTGTTCGCATCGAATCAGGCGGCCACCGCGTTAGTGCAGTCGGACAGTACCCCTCGGGGTGACGTCCCGGACCGCTACCTAGTGGAGCACTTGACGATCGTCTCGCCGGCCACCAGCTGACGTTTCACGTCCGCCATGGCGAGCTTGACGGCTTCCGCCCTCGTCGGCGCCTCGGCCGTTGCCGAAACACGGCTCGCGCCACCACTTTTCGTCTTGGTGTCGCAGATGACGATCGCGCCGGCTTTGGCCGAAGCGACCCCGGTCGCGACGGTCATCGAACCCATGGTGCCGAGCAGCACAGCGACGAAGGCCAGTTTCATTGCGGACTTGCTCATACTTCCCTCCCACGGCACGCTCGGTGCGGCCGCTACCAACTCTGACGCGGTAGGCGGTCGTTCGGTTCCATCGAGTTCGGCGGCTAACCTGCTGCCGGAGAAGAACTTCCAGGATGCGCGCTGTCTGTGCCGCTGCTGTTCGCCGGTATGGCAACGGGCCCGGTGGCCGCCGAGCGGTGCAGGCCCGCGATCTCCGCGCGCAAGGCCTTGACCTCCTCGACCAGTGCGACGATCTCGCGGTCGGTGCTTGCCGCGGTTTCCTCGACGGTTTTGAGCTGGTCGATCACCCAGCTGGTGGTGGTGCCGATGGCGAAGGAGATCAGGCCGATACCGAAGGTCATCAGGACCAGCGAGATCAGCCTGCCCTCGGCGGTCACCGGATAGACGTCGCCGTATCCGACGGTGGTCACCGAGACCGCCGACCACCACAGGGCGTCGCCGAAATGCACCACCTTGCTGCCCTCCACGCCCCGCTCGGCATCGAAAAAGGCCAGGCTGCACAGGAACAGGATCAGGATCGAACTGCTGCCTACGAACACCGACAACCGCGTCCGCTGGCTCAGCGTGTGCCGGTTGAGCGTGCCGAGCACCAGCACCGCCGCGCGCAACAGCCGCAGCGGGCGGAACGGCGGAATGAGCACGATCAGCAGTTCCAGCGGATGCGAGCGCAGAAACGCCCAGCGGCGGGTGGAGAGCCACAGCCGGATCAGGAAGTCGGCCCCGAACAGCACCCAGATCGCCACATCGACCCGCGCCAGCCAGGTGTCCAGCTGCGGCGAAGCGCCGGTGTCCAGCACGAACCAGGCGTAGGTGCCGAGAAAGACGACGGCCAGCGCCACCATCGGCACGCCGGTCGCCCGCTCCCAGGCCTGGCGGCGGCTCGGCCGCTCCAGAGCGGCCTCGGTTCCTTGATTGAGTTGCGCCATGGTAACTACCTGCATCGATCGGTTCCGGCACCTTGTTTAACGCAATGTGCTGCGCAGACGCTACAGCGCGAGCCGAGGTACGCATCGGCGGGTTCTGGAACTCCGCAGATATGCCGCTCGACCAATGCGTAAAGGACGCCGCCCGAAAGCAGGCTGCCCACGACTCCTGCCGCCCCCGACGCGAACTGTCGAGTTCTACTGCCGCGAGGCCGGCGTCCCGAGTCCTACATGTCATCCCCGGTGACGCCGAAGCGGCGGCGGATCGGGAAGGACGCGAGCATGCCGAGGATCAGCAGGACCGCGACGGAACCGCTGCCGATCAGTGCGACGTTGCGGGCGCGGTGGTCGGGCGGCGGGGGTGGGGCGGGAACTGCCAGTTGGACCTGCTGCGCGGCGGCGGGGCGTTTCGGCGGTAGTGGTTTCGTGGTTTCGGCGGTGAGCGCTGCGACCGGATCGATCGCTCCATATCCGATGTAAGGATTCCAGCCCTCGCCCGGGGCGTGCGCGGTGGCCTCGATTCGCTTGATCACCTCGAGCGCGCTCAGTTCAGGGAAGCGAGCACGGACCAGTGCGACCACGCCCGACACGTAAGGTGCGGCGAAACTGGTGCCCTTCAGCGGAACCATTTGCTGTTGGTCATAGATCCCGGTGATTGTGCCAGTGCCGCGTGCATCGAGCGACACGATGTCTTCGCCGGGTGCGGCGACTCCCAGCCACGGACCCGGCACGCTGAACTTCGAGGGCGCGCCGTTCTGATCGACCGATCCGACTGTCAGCACGTAGTCGTCGAACCGCGCAGGAGTGACGTTGGTGGTCAGGTTCTTCCAGGGGTCGCTTTCCGGATGCAAAGGGTTGATGACATCCGGATTGCCCGCCTTGCACTTGTCATCGGTGTTTCCGGCGGCCACCACCACGACGGAGTTGCGTTCCAAGGTCGCGTAGCGCACAGCGGCGCCGACCGCGTCGTCGGCGGGCTGCATATTGCCGGGGACACAAAGGACCAGCGAGATGTTGATCACCGACGCGTTGCGGTCGGCGGCCCGCCGAATTGCAGAGGCGAGCGCGTTGATATCGCCGTACCCCTTTGCCGGATCTTCCGGCCGCTTATCCGGTCGGCCCTCGACGTCGTAGAACTTGCTCGTCTGCCGAATCGACAGTATGCGTGCCTCGGGTGCGACACCATGAAAGCCCTGTCCATCAACCGGTTTCGCGCCGATGATGCCGGCGACAACCGTCCCGTGCCCGTCGCAGTCCTCGCTGACGCCATCCCCGGATTCCGACACGTAGTCGCCACCCGCTTCCAACTCGGGCAGACGAGGATGGCGGGTAACACCCGTATCGATGACTGCGACGAGTTGACCTTCGCCGCGAGAGAAGTCCCACGCACGTTTCAGGTTGAGGGCAAGTTGTGGCGGTGGGCTCGTAGGACCATCCCCGCCCTGCTGGGTGGATGCACAGGGTGAGTTGGCGGGATGCTCGGTCTTGGCAGGCGGCCGAGCAGGGTCGCCTGGGGGCAGCGCATTAGGGTTTACCGGGGGTGGGCGGTCGGCGTGGGCTATGCCCTGACCCGTGCCCATGCCGAGGGACATGCTCAGGGACAGCACCGCTGCGGCTGCACCGGTGCGCAGGATCCGGTTCACAGTCCGCGGACTAGGGAGTAGAGGCTCGCCACCCAGAAGGCCAGGGGGAGAACTGCTGCTACGAAGGCGTATTCGAGCAGTTCGACGCCGCGGCGCATCGGCGGGGTCGCCGATTGGTTCGGGATGATGATGCCGAGGATGAGGGCGGCGATCAGGATGACCATCGCGGCGCCGAACACGGCGAGCGGCTGATCCATCGCGAAACCCGCGCCCACCAACATGATCAGCACGATGCCCGCGCCGCCCGCGATCAGCACTACGGCCTGCTCGGCCCCGGCGTAGGTGCGGCTGCGGAACATCAGCACGGCCGCGCACACCAGCGCGAACGCGATGCCCTGCCAGTACGGGCCGTCGGCCTGCGGGTCGGTGGCGCCGAGCGCGCCCAGCACCGTGACGAGGGTGGTCGCGGCGACCAGGCCTGCCAGATACATCCGGGCGCGTTCGGACTTCACACGCAGCGCCTCCATGGTGGGCAGCGCGCGGTGGTCGTCGGGGTCGTCTTCGGTCGGGTCGATCGGGGTGCCGGGCGAGGGCACCGGCGGCAGTGGCAGTTTCGCGAGCAGCATCGAGATGCGCGGCGAGAGCGCGAGACCGGCCAGGCCCAGCGCCGCGGCGCCCGCGCCGATCGCCCGTTCCGGCTGCCCGGTGAGCAGCCCGACCAGCGCGGCGGGCACGACGTACACCGCAAGGGTCGCGGTGCCGATGAACAGGGCCAGGCCGACACCGGTGACCCGCCAGGCGAGTACCGCGGTGGCACCGGCCAAGACCGCGCCGAGCAGGATGTGCGCCCAACCGTAATGGTCCGGTACATAAAGCATTCCGGCCGTGCAGGCGGTGGGTAACGCGCAGCCGCCGAGGACGAGCGCGGTCGCGGTGTCGCCGTACATCCGGCTGAGCACCATGGCGGCGACCACGAGCAGCAACGTCACCGCCAGCGCGACCGAGCCGCTGACCCAGTACGGCAGCGCGCCGGGCGAGAGCAGCAGGCCGAGACAGCCGACGATCATGGTGATCGCGGCGAGCACCGAGCCGGTGATCCGCGCGACCTTCGGGGTCCAGCTGCGGTAATGGTCGGTGTCGGCGATCGCGACGTTGTACATGATGTCGTCGAACAGCGGCGTCGGCGCGATGTGGGACGCGCTCTCCAACATGAGCAGTTCGCCGTCGCGGACACCGTGCTCGCCCAGGCTGAGCGAATTGGAGAAGGGCGGATGACCGATCCGCGCCAGCACCCATTCGGCGGGCTCGAAGCGCTCGCCTTCGTTGTCGAAATCATTGGTGCGGCTGTGCTGAGCGACCATATCGACGACGCTGGGAATGACGAGTGCGACCGGCACGTCCACCGGGATCGCCATATCAACCTGGGTGTGTTTGGCCAGAATGGTCACCCGGGCGAGATCGGGTGCGCGGACGATACCGCGCGAGGAATCTTCGTCGATGTGGTCAAGTCGCGCGTGCGTCAAGCTTCCCCCAACTCGTCTTCTACCTCTTCTACCTCGTATTTTCGCAAACTCACGAGCTGGCGTCGAGCTTGCGAACCCACGGTTCGGGCAGCAGAATGCTGGTCGAACTGTACGACATGTCAGCGGTGGCCTCTACACTGAGCCCGAAACTCGGCAGCCGGTGAATGCGCGGCGGCCGTGGTAGAGCTGTCGAAGAGGGGGAAGGCTTCGCAATGAGCACCGTCCGGTTTCAGCGTCGGGCCCGTCGGGAGATGCCGCGTTCGCCCGGCGGTGAGGTGACGCTGCAGCCGCCGCCCGAGATCCCCCGGGTGACGCCGGGAAATCTGCTGATGAAGCTGATGCCGGTGGTGATGATCATCGGCATGGTCGGCATGATGGCGCTGCTGTTCACCCAGGGCGGCGGCATCGGGTCGAATCCGATGAGCATGATGTTCCCGCTCATGATGATGTTCTCCATGGTCGGCATGTTCGCCGGTCAGGGCGGCGGCAAGGGGGCCAAGGCCGCCGAGGCGAACGAGGATCGCAAGGACTACCTGCGCTACCTGGATCAGGTGCGCCGCGATGTGGACGAGACCGCGAAACAGCAACGCGCGTCGGTCGAATGGAGTCATCCCGAGCCCGGCCTGGTCTGGATGCTCGCGGGTACCAGCCGGATGTGGGAGCGCCGCGCCGGCGACAAGGATTTCTGCCACGCCCGCATCGGTGTCGGCGGTCAGCGGCTGGCGACCCGGTTGGTCGCGCCGGAGACCGGTCCGGTGGAGGAGCTGGAGCCGATCGCGGCGGTCTCGCTGCGCCGTTTCGTGCGCGCGCACTCGACGGTGCCCGACCTGCCCACTGCGATCGCGGTGAAGGGCTTCGCGACCATCGCGCTGGACGGCGACCGCGGCGAGGCCAGAGACATGACCCGCGCGATGTTGTTGCAGCTGGCCATGTTCCAGGCGCCCGACCAGGTGCTGTTCGCGATCGTCTGCGGGCCGGACACCGCCCGCGAATGGGAGTGGACCAAGTGGCTCCCGCACACCCAGCATCCGGACGCGCAGGACGGCATCGGCACCCAGCGGATGTTCTACGGCTCGATCCGCGAGGCGATGGCGGGGTTGCAACCGCTGCTCGGCAACCGGGTCCGCTACTCGCGTAACCAGCCCGCCAACGCGAACATGGTGCACATCGTGATCGTCGTGGACGGCGGCCTGCTGGAGGCCGAGGAAGATCAGCTACGCGAATCCGGCTACGAGGGCGTCACCATCATCGACCTGTGCGGTTACGCGCCGCGGCTCGCGGTGTCGCGCGGTATCAAGATGATCGTGGAGAACGGCGAATGCGTCGGCCGCGGCGCGACCGGCAATCAGGAGCGCTTCGCGCTGATCGACCGGATCTCGCCGCAGCAGGCCCAGCAGGTGGCCCGCCGGCTCGCGCCGTATCGTGCCGCGACCCAGCGCAGCAGCGACGTGGAATCCGATGACTCCGAGGTGATCTCGACCTGGAGCCAGCTGATGGGCCTCGGCGATATCGGCACGTTCAATCCGGAGCACGCCTGGCGGCCGCGCTACGGCCGGGAGCGGCTGCGGGTGGCCTTCGGTGTCGGCGCGGACGGCCTGCCGGTCGAACTCGATATCAAAGAAGCCGCCGAGAACGGTATGGGCCCGCACGGCCTGTGCATCGGCGCGACCGGTTCCGGTAAGTCGGAGTTCCTGCGCACGCTGGTGCTCAGCCTGCTCGCCACGCATTCACCGGATCAGCTCAACCTGGTGCTCGTCGACTTCAAGGGTGGCGCGACCTTCCTCGGGCTCGACGGCGTGCCGCATGTCGCGGCCGTCATCACCAACCTGGAGGAAGAAGCCGACCTCGTCGACCGTATGAAGGACGCGCTGGCCGGTGAGATGAACCGCCGCCAAGAGGTGCTGCGCTCCGCGGGCAACTTCGCCAACGTCTCCGAGTACGAGAAGGCCCGCGCGGCCGGCGCCGACCTCGACCCGCTGCCCGCGCTGTTCGTGGTGCTCGACGAGTTCTCCGAACTGCTCACCCAGCACCCGGATTTCGCGGAACTGTTCGTGATGATCGGCCGGCTCGGTCGCTCGCTGCACGTGCACCTGCTGCTCGCCTCGCAGCGACTCGAAGAGGGCAAGCTCAAGGGCCTGGAAAGTCACCTGTCCTACCGGATCGGCCTGAAGACCTTCTCCGCCAACGAATCCCGCCAGGTGCTCGGTGTGCCCGACGCCTACAACCTGCCGAACAACCCCGGTGGCGGCTACCTGAAGTCGGACTCCGGCGAGATCGTCCGTTTCCAGGCGTCCTATGTCTCCGGCGCCTACGTGGGTGGCGGCTCGCAGCGCGATATGAGCGTCGCCAACCAATCCGGCGAGATCGACATCAAGGCCCGGCCGTTCACCGCGACCCACGTCGGATTCCGTGCGGCGGACCGGGTTCCGCTGCCCGCCGAGCCGAGCCTCGAGCCGCAGGAGGGCGAGGACGGCGAGGAGATCTCGAACCTGAACATGCTCGTCTCCCGGATCCGCAACCACGGCCGTCCGGCGCACGAGATCTGGTTGCCGCCGCTGGACGAGGCGTCCACGCTCGACCAGCTCATCCCGCGGTCCATCCTCACCGGCGAGTACTCCGCGGTCGCGACGCTGCGCGCGCCGATCGGCATCGTCGACCGGCCGTACGATCAGCGCCGCGATCCGATGCTCGTCGACCTGTCCGGCTCGCGCGGCAACGTCGCCATCGTCGGCGGCCCGCAGTCCGGTAAGTCGACGGCGCTGCGCACGATGATCATGGCGATGTCGTTGACGCACACCGCCGAACAGGTGCAGTTCTACTGTCTCGACTTCGGTGGCGGCACGTTGATGAGCCTGCAGGGGCTGCCGCATGTCGGTTCGGTGGCCAGTCGCTTGGACGAGGATCAGGTGCGGCGCACCATCGCCGAGATGACCACCATCGTCCGCCAGCGTGAGGCCCGGTTCCGGCAGCTCGGCATCGAGTCGATGGTCGAGTTCCGGCGGTTGCGCGCGATGGACCCGTCCAGCAGCCCGGCCGCGACCGGCGCGCACGAGGACCCGTTCGGCGACGTGTTCCTGGTGGTCGACGGCTTCAGCTCGATCCGCCAGGACTTCGAACTGCTCGAGCAGACCATCATGAATCTCGCGGTGCAGGGTCTGTCCTACGGCGTGCACGTCGTCATCGCGCTGAACCGGTGGGCGGAGGCGCGGCCCGCGCTGAAGGACCAGATCGGCACCAGAATCGAACTGCGCCTGGGTGATCCGATGGACTCCGACCTCGGCCGCAAGTTCGCCGCCATGGTCCCGCAGGGCCGGCCCGGTCGCGGTATGACCCCGGACTGCCTGCACATGCTGACCGCCCTGCCGCGCATCGACGGCAGTTCGGACCCGAACAACCTCGGCCAGGCGGTCGGCGACGCGGTCGCCACCATCGCCCGGCTCACCCCGGGCCGTCCCGCGCCGCAGGTGCGGATGCTGCCCGAGCAGCTGGCTCGGGAGCAGCTGCTCTACCTGGCGGGCGGCTGGCCCGCGCAGGTGGATCAGTCCGCGAAGTGCATGCGAATTCCGATCGGTATCAACGAGTCCGAGCTCGCGCCGGTCTACGCCGACTTCGCCGAGAGCCCGCACCTGCTCATCATCGGCGACACCGAGTCGGGAAAGACCACGCTGCTGCGCTCGATCGTGGAGGGCATCTGCGCCTCGAACACGCCGAGCCAGGCCCGGATCATCATGGGCGACTACCGGCGCTCGATGCTCGGCATGGTGCCGGAGGGCTACCTTGCGGGATACGGTTCCACCGCACCGCAATTCACCCAGAACATGACCGACCTCGCGGCCTACGTCGACAAGCGGACGCCGGGATCGGACGTGACGCCGCAGCAACTGCGGGAGCGGTCCTGGTGGAGCGGGCCCGAGCTGTACGTGATCGTCGACGACTACGACCTGGTGGCCACGTCCGCGGGCAACCCGGTGCAGGCGCTGGTCGAACACCTGCCGCACGCGCGCGACCTCGGTTTCCACCTGATCATCGCCCGGCGCTCGGGTGGCGCGAGCCGCGCCATGTACGAGGCCACGCTGGCCAGGATGAAGGATCTCGGGTCGGCCGGTCTGATCATGAGCTGCAGTCGTGACGAGGGCGTGCTGATGGGCACCACCCGGCCGAGCGCGATGCCGCCGGGACGCGGCACCTACGTCACGCGCGCGGGTGAAGGTCTGATCCAGACGGCCTGGATGCCGCAGCCCTGATGTCCACCGTCGAGCTGGTGGTCACCGAGACCCGCGTGTGGGCGCGCAGCGCGGCCACGCACTGGGACGGGCCGCCCTCGATCGTGCTGGGCAGCAACGGTTTCGACCTCGTGGTCGGGGAGTCGCTGACCCCGCCGACGCAGGTGAGTTCCGTGGTGCAGCATGTGTCGGCCGAGGCGGTCGCGCTGCTGCCCCGCATCCCGTCGGTGGCCGACGGGATGGCCGCGGTCTTCAGCACGGCCATGGAGAATCTGCGCGTCGCTGCGCCGTGCGAGCGGATCACCGTCATCTGCCCGACCGAGTGGGGTCCGGCGCGGCGCGCGGTGCTCGAGCAGGCCGCCCGCCGCTGGACCGGCGAGGTGCGGTTCGAGGAGCTGGCGGTACGAGCGGTCGCCGCGGACGACGGGACCAGTCACAGCCGACGCACGCTGGTGCTGGAATTCGGCGCGCTCACCACCACGGCCGCGACGGTGCTGCGCAGTCATGAGGGTGTGCGCCTCGAATCCTGCGCGCACGAGCCGAATCTCGCGCTGGCCGAGGTGCTGCCCGAATCGCGGGGGTTCGACGAACTGGTCACCGTGATCAGTCGGCTGCTGGACGGTCAGCAGGTCGAATTGGCGCAGGTCGTCGGCCTCGCCGAGCAAACGAAATTCGAGGTGCTCCGCGCGGCCGTGCAGCAGAGCTGCGGACCAGGGGTGGAACTGCGGTCGATCGCAGGGCCCGATCTCATCCGCGGCAAACAGACCGAACCGGTCCCGGTGCCCGAGTCGGCACCCGTTGGGCCGCCACCGGATTGGATGCAACCGCTACGCGAGCGCGCGGCCGCCCAGCAGCCGCGACGTCGCGGCACCGCATACGTGGGAGTCGCGGTGGTGGCGATGGTCGTGGTGGCAGCCGCGGTGGTCGGCGGTGTGCTGTTGCTGAACCGATCGTCGGACACGACGACGGCGGCCCCGACGACCATGCTGCCGCCGAGCGGTCCGACCGTAGGACCGCCGCCGCCGTTCGGTGCCCCGCCGCCGCCCGGTGGCGAGCCGGAAGTGTTCGGCCGCGTCCGATTCCAGGTGCCCGACGGCTGGCATCTCGCCACACCGCCCGACGCCACCGGCCGGGCGCGCGTCGAGCTGTCGCCCGACGACGGCGCGCGCATGCGCATCATCGTGACGCAAACACAGGTGGCGTTCGGTGCAGGCTACGAGCAGGTCGCGTCGAACCTGGAAGCGCAGATCGGGCAGCGCCCGCCGGGCGTGCTCACCGACCTCAAACGAGACGTCGTGTTCGGCGGCCGTTCCGGTCTCGCCTATCGGGAGCGCCCCGGCGACGGTTCCACCGTCAACTGGCATGTCTTGCTGGAGTACGGAATTCAGCTCAGTATCGGCTGCCAATACGTCGGCGACGGATGGAACGCGCTA
This sequence comes from Nocardia vulneris, assembly GCF_001613425.1. Lineage (GTDB taxonomy): Bacteria > Actinomycetota > Actinomycetes > Mycobacteriales > Mycobacteriaceae > Nocardia > Nocardia vulneris. The sequence continues at coordinate 12,296 of NZ_BDCI01000026.1, forward strand.
TCCACCACCTGCGACCGTTTCGGCGGCTCGGTCCGCGTAGTTCCCTAGCGAATCACGCGATTCAGCGCTGTCCCGCGCACTTCGTCACCCCGCGCACGTTCGTCGCCTCGTGCATGTTTTCGTCGCCCCGCGCGCGTTTCATCACCCCGCGCACTAATTCGCTGACGAAATCCTGCGCGCCATCAAAACTTGTGCGCGCCAACATAAACTGTGCGCGCGAGCAAACCTTTGCACGCCGCATCGAAGGTGCGCCTTGACCGGAGTATGGTTCGCGGGATACACAGTGGCCCGCGGAATCGATCGTCTGACGCGCTGCCGAATCTGCGTGCGGCGGCGCAATCTGTGCGCGAGCAAGACCTCTGCGCACCACATCGAGGACGCACTCTGCCCGGAGCTTGGTTCGCGGGACAGGCAGGGGCGTGCGGAATCGATCGTCCGTTGCGCCGCTGACTCCGCGCAACCTCCGGCTGCGTTCGCTACCGAATTATGCACGCTACCAATTTCTTTGCGCGTGATCGCCTGTGTTCGGTGCGTTTCTGCCACTCGCGCACCCTTTCTGAGCTGACGCACCCGGTATGGCCTGCCATAGCGGGTGCGAGGTATCAGAAGGCGTGCGAGGTATCAGAAGAGGTGCGGGAACTCGGAGTCCGACGGCGGTTCGCCTGTCCTGGCAAACCCTTTGCGCGTTGGGATCAAGAGGTGCAACCTGTTCGGAGTGCGGTTCGCTGCGGCTCTCGCGGGATCGACCGTCTGACGCGTTACCGGATCTGTGCGCGGCACCGGAATCTGGGCGCTAGCAAAGGAGCGCGACATGCGGAAGGTGCGATTCGTGCGGTGCGGCGACGGGTTGACTTACGAGTTCGTCCGCGCCGGTGCGGCTTATGGATATCCGGCGTACCGGCGAGAGGGCAGTGACATTTGGTGCCGGCGACTTCCCGACTATGGCTGGGCCGTTTCGGCCGAGCCTGGTGTGGTGCTGAGTCGGCCCTTCGATGACGCAGGCCGAGGTGCGCAGCCACCGACCGGAGCATGGGTGAGTCGCAAGGGCGAAAAGTCGTATATCTACCACTTATTCCACAGCGACGAGGAAGCCTGACTGGTCGGCGTCATCGCAGAGTTCGGTGAATTACCGTGACCCGCAACAAATTCGGGCCCCCGGCATGCAGTATGCCGGGGGCCCGAATCGCCGAGACGGGTTACTCAGAAGAGTCCCGCAAGGGAGGTGTCGGTGGTCTGCAGGTCCGTGTTGCCCTGGTCGACGAGCTTGCCCGCGGTCTCCAGCGTGGTGTTCAGCTGGGTGACGTTGGTGTTCCACTGCGCCTGGAGGGAGGCGAACGCGTCGTTCGCGTCACCCTTCCAGTAGTTGGTCACGAAGTCGGTGACCTGCTTGTGGAAGTCCTCGAGCATGGACATGACGTTCCGTGCTTCGGTGACGATCGACTGTGCGCCGGCCGAGACCTCACCGAAATTGGAGGCAATGGTTCCTGGGTTGTTTGCAGCCATCTGGAGCTCCTTATCGTCTGATGGTCTGGTTGTCGATCAGGGAAGGTCCAGGCTGGAAGCCTGCGCCGCAACCTGCTGGGCGAACTGCTGGTCCTGATCGGCAAACTTGGTGCCCGCGTGGGCCAGCTTGTCGGAGGTCTGGTCCAGCTGATCGTTCAGCTTCTTCGCCTGCGCGAAGTAATTGTCCATCAGCGTGTCGAACGCGCCGCGCGCCGCGCCACTCCACGTCGCCGTGGTGGCATCCGACTTTGCATTCAGCGCCGTGATCGAGGCCTGCAGATCGCTGTGCCGCTGACGGCAGTTCTCCGTGAACTTCCGGATCGCTTCCTCGCTCGCTTCGAGCTGTCCTGCCATTTCGGCTCCTTTCGGTTCCCGTCTCGGCCAACGGCGGACGCCCTGGTTGGCCTGTACATCTGATTGGACGCTGTTCGGTCCTGATCGGTTCCATCTCGACCCGAGAAAGTTTCGAGAAGGCTCACATGATCAGTTCCGGCGTCGTCGACCAGTACTTTTCGTGTGTTCAAGCCCCATCAGGGTCGCTCTACAGACACGGCCGATCACATGCCGCCAGCGCTCGGCTCCCCTCCTTCCCCCTGCTCGCTGTGTGTTGATCGGCGAGTGGGCTGGCTGCGGTACACCTTACCGAACGCCTATGAGTACCGCTACCAGCAGAGCGAACCGCTTCGAAAGCAAAAATCGGCGCCATGTACTGCGGTTATCCACGGATCGGAAATTCGTCCGCGGCACGGTGTCGCGGAATTACGCGACGGTTGTTTACTTCACCCGATTACGGAGTAAGGGCACCAGCTTGTCGAGCAGGGTTCGTTCCGAACCCGCCGTCCAACTCCGCAGCGCGGCGACGGCGGCAGGATCGTCCAGCACGATGACCGTGGCCCGGGTGCCCGCCACCTGGTACGGCAGTCCGCGCAGGCCACCGTTGCCGGCCTCTTCGTCGCTGCGCACCGCGAGGACATAGCTGTCCGGCGCTACCTCGAGCGCGCTGCTGGTGGTCAAGGCGCGCGGCGAGGTCTCCTCGCCCTGTTTCGCGTAGTTGAAGTTGTAGACGAAGCCCAGATCCTCGAGGAACTTGGCCGGCGCGGTGCCGCCGAGGAAGGCCCCGATCTGCTTGGTTCGCGGCACATCCACCATGGTGATGACCTTGCCGCGAAACACCGGATTGTCGGCTCGCGCCTGTTCGACCGAGGTCGCGCCGCTCGCGATGACCGTCGAGGGCGTGGCCGGCGTATCGGGTGTACTGCTGCTGCCGCCGCTGACCGCCCAGATACCGAATCCCGCGGCCAGCGTGATGACGACCGCGCCGATCTCCACGGCGATGAGCCTGCGCTTGCGCCGCTTCGGCGACGCGGGCGCTTGGCCGTGCGGGCCGAACTGCGCGGCCCGCGGATCGGTGGGCGGGCGCGGGTCGACGACCTGGACGGGATAGGTCGGGGAGGTATTGGTCGCGCCGGGGTTGTAGCCGGGGACGAGGGCATTGGCCGCCGCGTCGGTGAGCTCGCGGCAGGAGTTGAACCGGTCGGCGGGATTCTTCGCCAATGCCCTGGCGAAAACCTGATCGATGGCCGGTGGCAGGCCGGGGTGCACGGCGGTCGCCGCGGGCGGCGGCTCGTGCAGGTGGCCCATCATGACCAGTGCGGGTTGCGTTGCGGGATAAGGATTGCGACCGGTGAGCAACTTGAAGAAGGAGCAGGCCAGGCTGTAGATGTCGGCGTGGTGGTCGAGCCGTTCGCCGGTGAGCTGCTCGGGCGGGGCGTAGGCGATGGTGGCGACGAAACTGCCGGTCTGGGTGAGTTCGGTGGTGTCGTCGTTGGACTTGGCCACGCCGAAATCGGTGAGCAGCACCCGCTCTTCGTCGCCGTCGGTGGCGGAGAGCAGGAAGTTGGCGGGCTTGATGTCGCGGTGCAGCAGCCCTTTCCGGTGCGCGTAGTCCAGACCCTTGCCGACCTCGGTGGTGATCCGCAGCGCCCGCAGCGGATTCATCGCGTGCGGGTCGCGGGCGATCTCGGCGGAGGCGTCGATGCCGTCGACGTACTGCATGGCGATCCACAGCTGGCCGTGCTCCTCGCCGCGGTTGTACACCGAGACGATATTCGGATGGTCGAGGCCGGCCGCGAGATTCGCCTCGCGCTCGAAGCGGGCGCGGAACTCGTGATCGCTGCTGAGTTCGGGACTGAGCACCTTGAGCGCGTCCATGCGCGGGAGGCTGGGATGTTTGGCGAGATAGACCGTGCCCATACCGCCGGCCCCGAGTACTCGATCGATGCGGTACCCGCCCACGATGGTGCCGGGGCTCATCGCCATAGTCCACAATCTCCTGACTCGGTCTTTCCCACGCAGCAGCATACTGGACTGCTCGAACCCGCCGCGGCGCCGCGCATTACCGGCTGTTCGCGAAAAGCGAGTATTGCGCGGCCGCGCGTTGCTGGGCGTCGGCGAGCTGATTGGCCGAGACGAAACCCACGTATTCCCGATACGCGACAATGCAGGTGAATCGTTTGCTGCCGCTGAGGCCGGTTTTGTTTTCCACACACGCCGAGTCGGGCAGATTGGCCGGTGCGTCCGCATTGGCCCCGGCCGGGGTCGGAGTGATCCGGTCCGCGACCACCTTTCGCGCCGCGTCGGGTCCCGCGGTGTGCACCACCAGCGTGCCCGCGGACAGCGCGAACCGGTCTGCCCGCATGTCGGCGAAGCGCTGTTTCGCGTAGTCGCGATCGCGGGTGTAATGCAGCACGCCACGCCCGCCCAACAAAGCGTAGCTGTCGTCGAAACTCGGCCGCTTGGCCTTGTCCGGGTTCAGCGCGCGGCTGAGCAGATGGTCTGGATCCCAAGGCAATTGGAGCAGCTGCTCTTCCGACAGCACCGGGAGTTGGTCCAGCAGCGCGAGTTGGGTGCTGTAGGCCTTCTCCGCCAACGCGACCAGGTCGTTGAGTACGGGGGCCGGGGTCGAAACCAGGAAGCCGATCACATAGGGGCCATGCGCCATGGTGGTGCGCAGGAATGGCGAGTCGGGTCGCCAATGCGCATGCGCGTCAGCGTATTTCGGCAGCGGCACCGGCTGGTTCTGCTCCCGGTAGGCGCCGAAGTCGGCATCGTAGAACTCGGTCGCCGCGACTTTCGCGCGTTCGGCGTCCGGGAACTGCATGACGACGGTGCTGACCGACGTCGAGTTCGGTTGCCGCTTGGTCGGCCACGACGAGGTGAAGTTGCTGTTGTTGTTGTCCGAGCCGTTGGACTTGAACCCGTAGATCATCTTGTGCCGCTTGGCGATCGGCTCCAGATCGGTGGGGCGGCCGAGCTCGTCGGGCATCACGCCACTGGAGGTGCTCCAGGACAGCGAGCCGTATTTCATCCGGGGATCGATGTCGTAGGCGGAGGCGACGTAGTCGGCCAGCCGCATCGCGGCGACCTCGCGCATTTCGTAGAAGGTCGGCCGGTAGTCGTCGTCGTGCGCGTTCAACGGCACGGTCGGGTAATTGCCGACATCGAGTTTGCGAATATCGATCTCGCCGGGCTGGGCCGTACCGGACACGGTCGACCCGCAGGCGGCGAGCAGCGTCATCGCGCAACAGGCGAGGGCGGCGATGCGGCCGGCGCGCAAGGAATTCATCGGGCATTCACCAGAATTGCGTATTGCGCGGATATTCGCTGTTGCGCGTCCAGCAGTTGATGCGACCAGGAGAATGCGGCGTACCGGCCCTGGGACACCGAACAGTAGAAGCGGACCGCCATCGCCTGAGTGCCGATGTATTCCTTGCATTTGGCCACCGGCAGCTGTTGCGGCGACTCGGCACTCTTGAAGCGTTTGGTGAGCCCGCCGCGGTCGGCGCGGAACTTCGCGGCCGCGGCGGCGTCGCGCGCCCGATAGACATTGGTGGCGTCGACGGCGAACCGATCCACTCCGGCCTCCTCGATCAGCCTGCGGTCCTCGGCCGGATCGGTGGTGAAATGCAGTGCGGCATGGCCGTTGTACGCACCCGGAGGATCGATCCAGGAATCCTCGCGGGGCCGGGGGAGGGTGCGGCTGAGCATGTTGTCGTAGTCGATCGGCTGGTTCAGCAGCTGGTCGGCCGGTGTCGGCGTGAACTTGCCGATCGCGGGGACGACCGCGTCGAGACTCTTTTCGACCAGCGCGAACAGCGCGGGTAGGTCCACCTTCTCCAGGAAGATCTTCAGGTAGTCGTAGATCCAGGTGTAGACGACGAATTTGCCGGTGGCGAACCAGGAGCCGATCGATTGCTGCGTCGGTTGCCAATGTGCGCGCGCCGCAGGGTATTTCGGAATCTGCACCCGTTCGTTCTGCGGTGCGGCCTCGAAATCGACCCGCTCCAACGCCTCGGCGGCCGCCGCCGCGCGCTGTTCGTCCGGGAAGATCATGACCGCGTTGAACAGGTCCCGGCCCTGGTTGCGCACGTCGGTGCTGCCGTTGCTGAGAAATCCGGCGACGAAATCCGGCGCCGCCTCGGCGAAACGATCGATGCTCATGATCTTGCCGAGGGAATTGCGCGGATCGATGAAAACCGTGGAGACCGACGGATTGCCCTCGCGGAACGCGGGATCGATATCCGAGGCGGTGGGCACGAAGTTCCCGAGCCGCTCGGCCTCGATGAAACGGGCCTGATCGGCGTTCTTGACCGGGCCCAATTCGCGCGGCGTCGTGGGGTAGCTGCCGACGTCCAGGCGTGCGATATCGATCACCGGATCCGCAGTGACCTGCGGCGATGTGCCGCACGCGCTGCCGAGCGCCAGTGTGCCCGCAATGACCAGGGCCCCCGCGGTGCGCGCAGGTATCGATGTCACGCCGAACTGCAAACCGGCCCTCCCCGTACTGTGGTCGTCTCGCGGGATACTAACTCACCGCGTCGGCGGGCACAGGACCATAAGGTTCGGGGCCTCGCTCAGAGGCTGTTCGCGAGCAACGCGTATTCGGCCGCCACCTTCTGCCGGACGTCGGGTTCTTTGTCGCTGGTCACGACGCCCACATAACGTTTGTAGGTGACGTAGCAGCGGAACTTATATTCCCGGTCGGGATTGCCTTTGCTGTTCAGCTGCAGGCATTTGGCGCCGGGCACGTCCTTCGGCGCACCGAGGGTGTCGTAGTGCGCGCCTTCGCTTTCCATCAATCCGGCGGCGAGTTTCTGCGCGCCCGCCGCATCCCGGGCGCGGGCGACATAACTGTCGTCGGCCACGGCGGTGCGGTCCACGCCCGCGTCCTGGACCAGGCGCAGATGCGCGGCCTCGTCGTCGGAGCGGTGCACCATGTGATCGGCGCCGAAAACGGCGAACGTGGCGGTATCGGGGGTGCGGCTCTTGCGGTCGCTCACCGCCACCCGGGCGAGCAGGCCCTCCGGGTCGACCTTCAGGTCCTTGATCTTCTCCTGCGGGGTGGCCTGGAATTTGTCGAGCTGCGCGAGCTGGGCGGTGAGTGTCTTGTCGACCCAGCTCACCAGGTCCGCGCTGTCGGCGCGCGGGCGCTGGATGAACAGGGAGATGACGAACTCCTTGTAGGCGACGAAGGTGCCGATGGTGGGAACGCCTGGGCGCCAATGGATGTAGGCGTCCGGATACTTCGTCGACGGCAGCTTGCGGTTCTCCGGGGAAACGGAGATGTCGACATCTTCGAGCTCGCGGGCGGCGAGTTTCGCGGTCGCCGGATCCGGGAAACGGAACAGCGCGTTGGTCACCGCGGTGGCCTCGGGCGCGGGATTGGTCTGCCCGTCCGGGTCCGGCTTGTCGGCGCCGCTGGCCGCGTAGCCGACGATCAGCTTGCGGTTGTCGAAGACCGGCTTGGAGACCTTGGCGACGAAATCGAGCGCCTGCTCGGCGTCGGCGATCACCGTGCTGCCCCGGCCGACCTTCAGCGAGGAATCGACCTGCACGGTCGGCACCACGGCGTCGGACATCCGCATGCCCTCGAGTAGTGCGGCCTTGTCGCCGGGATCCTGGTTGTACCGGTGCCGATCGACGGCATAGGTGCCGACTTCCAGCTGGCGCACGTCGAGTTCGCCCGCCGTGGCGGTGCCCCGCACGCCGCCGCAGCCGGTCAGCAGACCAGTCAAAGCGATACACGACGCGGCGAGTGCGATACGTGATGTCCGAACCATGACGGGTCCTCGTTTCGTTCACTTGCTCACACCGAAGTTACCGGACGGACGCCTGGGAGGGGGGTCGATAGTTGTGGGATTGCAATACCCTGGTTCTCGTGGCGACGACCGTGCAGCACACCCTCGACAGAGGCCGATTCCTTTGATGGATCGGCAGGTCGAGGTCGTTGTCGGCAGTCATGCGGTGGCGCGGGTCGCGGGGGCGCTGGTGGTCGTCGGGCACCGCGGACCGGGTCGGCCGACGCCGGATTCGCCCGCCGCGCTGGCCGCGGAATCGCTGGCCGAGCTGGTCCGGGAGGCCACCGAACAGGACCGGACCGCACCCGGTGCGCTGATCGCCAGGCAGGCCACCCGCTGGCTGATGAAGTCCGCCGAGCAGATCAGTCCGGGGGAGCCGATCGACTTCGGCATCCTCTCGCCCGCCGAGGCCGGCGGGGTGGCGATATTCCTGCACGGGGCCGTGACCGCGGTACTGGTAGGTGACGGCACGGTCGAGCGGCACCGCGGCAGCGACGCGGCGTTCACCGTCGACCGGGTGGCGAGTGCCCCGGCGCGGGCCGCCGCGCTGTTCGTCGACGATGCCAAAGGGCGGATACCCGAGGTACCCGCGGAACGTGGAATCGGTTGGTTGGTCGAGGGTCTCGCGCAGGCGGGCGGGGCGATCGTCTGGACCGACGGCGCGCGCGCCGCGAGCCGAATGGGTGCGGCCGCCCGCGAGGCCAGGCGCAGACGCGAAGACGAAGCGCCGCTGCCGACCGCGCGGATCGACCACGAGCCGCCGCAACGTACTGCCACGCCACAGCGACTCGGCGCGGCACCGCTCCACGACGCGTCGCCGCGCCAGCGTGAGGGTTCTCCGTCGCAGCGCGATGCCGAGCGGCAACAGCAGGTTGCCGCGTCGCCGCAACCCGGTGTCGCCTCGCCGCAACCCGGTGTCGCCTCGCCGCAACCCGGTGTCTCGGCGCCGCAGCGCAGTGTCGCCACGCCGCCACCCGATGCCTCTGTGCCGCAATCCGACGTCTCGTCGCTGCGGCGCGATGTCCCGGCCCTGCCGCCCGATGCCTCTGTGTCACAACCCGATGTCTCGGCGCCACCACCCGAGGTCTCGGCCCCGCAACCCGAGGGCCCGGCTTCGCAGCGCGACGTGCCGCCGCCGCAGCGGGCGACCGAGTCGCACACCGCGGCGCAGTCGCACGCCGCCGATACCGACTTGCAGCACGCGGTGACCCAGATGCGGGGCACGACGCCTGCGCCGCCCCCGGATCCGGATCTACAGCGCAGGCTCGAGGCGACGGCGAAGGCCACCGCCCTCACGGTCAAGGTGATGGGGTTCAAGTGCGCCCGCGCACATCCCAGCGACCCGCGCTCGGCGTTCTGCACGGTGTGCGGCATGCCGGTGGACCAGACCCAGGCGCTGATCGAGGTGGTCCGCCCGCCGCTCGGCATGCTCATCCTCGACGACGGCATGACCTACACCCTGGCCGCCGACGCGGTGCTGGGCCGCGATCCGGAGCATTCCGATGCCGCGCAGCGCGGCCTGGTCCCGCTGCGGGTCGACGATTCCTCCGGCGGCATGTCCCGGGCGCACGCCGAGATCCACCTGCTGAATTGGGATGTGACGGTGGTGGATCGGGGCTCGACCAACGGCACCCGCACCCGGCTGCCCGGCTACCGCGACTGGATCCGCTTGGCGCCCAACCAATCCATGGTGCTGGTGGCCGGGGCCGAGGTCATGCTCGGCAACCGGGTGCTGCGCTTCGAACATCTGGCGCCACCGCCGTTCGGCCGCTGATTCCGCGCGCTCAGGAGTACCGCGACATGCAGGTGTTCTCGCCGTTGAGCACCCCGGCGCGGAAGGCGTCCACGCGCGCGAATCCGCTCGGCACCGTTTGGCCTTGGACATCGCTGGCCGCCAGGCCGTCGGTGAGCAGGCCGGACACCGCTTCGTCGAGATCGCCTGCGGCCAGGCCGATATCGCCCTGCGAGCTGGGCCGGTTCGGCATCGCGAGCTTGCCGGTGACCACGCCGGACAGGCAGGCGGCCCGCAGACCGGTCTTCGCGCCGACCAGCTGCTGGCCGTGATTCTGCTGCACCGCAAGGGTGTAGCGGGAGATGAAGACGATGTAGCCGTTGTAGTCGCCGGTGACCTTCAGCGGCAGCGGATCGTCCACGTCCCAGTTGGAGGTGCCGCGCTGGGCGAGCGCGGGGATATCGGTGCCGATGGTGTTCTTCTCCGGGCAGTAACTGACCGGCTCGGTGGTGCCGCCGTTGCGGCAGTCGAGCTTGGCGCCGTGGTAGTCGTAGGTCGGGCTCGGCTTGGTCGGCAGCAGTGCGCCGAGAGCCTTGCTGAGCTCGATCAGGTTCTCCTTGGTGATCGCGTATTCGCCGCGGCCGGTATCGCCCTTGAAATCCTTGGGCAGGTTGCCCCGCCGCTCGTTGATCTCGTCGATATCGATGCGCTTGCAGCCCTTGGGCCCGTCGGTGAAACCGACCTGCACTGCAGTCACCCGCTCGAACGCCGAACCGTGCACGCTCTCCGGGTCGTCGGGGTCGGAATCGCGGATGGCCACGGTGGCGGCGAGCACGGAGTTGAGTCCGTCGGAGGTGTTGATGGTGAAGTGCTTGGACCTGCCCTCGGCGACCGAGCGCATGAACGCGCCCGCGAAGCAGTCGGCCTGCTGCTCCTTGACGATCACCGGGTCCTTGGCGCCGACCAGCTTGGCCATCGTCTGCACCGCGTGCCCGTATTCGTGCGCGAGCACCATGACCACCGCCATCTTGCCGAAGGTCTCCTCCATGGCGGGCAGCAGCACCGACCGGTCCCAGCCGATCGAGTTGTCCAGCCTGCAGTAGGCGGCGTTCACCAGGCGATAGGTGGTCTCCTTGCAGAACTCGAGCGAGTCGCCGCGCGGCGCTTTCGCGCTCCACGAGATCAACTTGTCGACCGGCTTGAAATCGTTGCCCTCGAACTCGTTGCCGAACTCCGCGCGCCAGTAGGTCTGGATGTCCTCGACGGCGTTGAGGGCGAGCTTGTCCTCGGCGCTGCCGTCCCCGTTGGTGGCGGTCAGCGTGCTGTCCGGGACACCGGCGCGGGGGCCGTTGGGACCACTGGTGGTGGGCAGCCCGGCGACCTTGAACGGGTCGTCGTAGATCGAGACGGCGCGGCCGTCGACCAGCCTGGTGCAGCCCGCGACCAGCACCACAACGATCAGCGCGGCGGTAATGAGCGCCGTCGCACGGGCTTTCGGCAAAGCTCCCCCTTGTCGGCCGGTATCACGTTCACATCGGTCGCCGGATCGGGGCAAGAGGCGCGTCGGGGGCACCGCCGATGTCCGGGTGATGGAATAG
>NZ_BDCI01000027.1 GCF_001613425.1 Nocardia vulneris
GACCCCAACCGAGCACCACCCGCAGACCGCGGCCCTCCGGCACGACCTGACCGACCACCACCCGAACATCCCAGCCTCACAGTCTCAACCTGACCGCTCACCACCCGAACACCCGGCCACACAGTCTCGACCTGACCGCTCACCACCCGAACACCCGGCCACACAGTCTCGACCTGACCACTCACCACCCGAACACCCGGCCACACAGTCCCGACCTGACCACTCACCACCCACACACCCTCGACCGTGTAACCGAGACCCGACCGATCAGCATGTACACCGCACGCCCCGAACACCCCCGCCTCATCACACACCCCAAACGAACTTCCACCCACAACCACAGCGCACAACCACCCCACCCCCGGCCTACAGCGCAGCGAATAGGCGCAACACAACCCCCGAACCCAGCCGCCACGGAGCGAGTCTTACGAGCGACCCGTTCGCGGCCGTCTCGCTTCTCAGCTGTCGAAGCGCATGCGCCGAAGGCGCGAGTCTCGACAGCTGAGAAGCGAGACAAAGGGGCCGCGAACACCGCCGCGCCCGCGCGGCCACCAACACAGAAAGCGACGACGATGACCTTCAACGAGGGCATGCAGATCGATCCGGATCGGGCGTCTTCCGGTGGTCCGGGTATGGGTGGCAAGATCGCGCTCGGCGGTGGTGCCGGCGGGTTGATCGTGCTGGTGCTCACTTTGTTGCTCGGTGGTGATCCCGGTTCGATTCTGGGGCAGTTCACGGGCTCGGAGGATCAGCAGCAGACGCAGCCGGGGACCGCGGGTACGCCCGCGCATTGCAAGACCGGCGCGGATGCCAACAAGTATGTCGACTGCCGGGTGGTGCTGACCGCGCAGAGTTTGGATGCGGTGTGGTCCTCGGAGCTGCCCAAGCAGACCAGCAAGCGTTATGCGCAGCCGAAGCTGACCTTGTTTTCCGGTGCGACGGCGACCGGCTGCGGTAACGCGACGAGCGATGTCGGCCCGTTCTACTGCCCGGCGGACCGCACCGCCTACTTCGATGTCACCTTCTTTCAGGAGTTGGTGGACCGTTTCGGTTCCAGCGGTGGGCCGCTCGCCCAGGAGTACGTGGTGGCGCACGAGATCGGGCATCACATCCAGAATCAGCTCGGCGATATCGGTCGCGCACAACAGGATCCGCGTGGTGCGAATTCCGGCGCGGTGCGCACCGAGTTGCAGGCGGACTGCTATGCCGGGATCTGGGCGCATTTCGCCGACAAGACGCCTGCGCCCGGCGGCGGCCAGCCGTTCCTGAAGCCGTTGTCGGAGAAGGACATCAACGACGCGTTGTCCGCGGCCGCCTCGGTCGGCGACGATCGCATCCAGCGTGCGTCCAACCGCCGTGTGAACCGGGACATGTTCACCCACGGTGATTCCGAGCAACGCCAGAAGTGGTTCCTCACCGGTTACCGCACCGGCCAGGTCAAGGCCTGCGACACCTACTCCGCCCCCGACCTTTCGAATCCCCCCGCTTTGCGCTGACCCAGTTCCCCAGCCCGCCAACAGTTCTGGCGCGGGCTCCTGGGCCCACCGGGGAGGCGCGAACGTATTGGTCAACTGATCACGAGGAACTGGTGGCGGCAACGCCCGAGAACCCAACGCCACCAGTTCCTCGTGATCAATCGTCCAGCTCAGGCCTGCGGCACCAGCAGAGTCGGATCGTCAGCTGCCCGTCGAGGCATGGCGCCAACTGATGACCCCGCCGCCGGGCCGGACCGGTCCGGGGCGCGCACCTCACTCCCGTCGCGTAGCCACAGGTCCGCGCTTGTCCGGTGGGCCAAGGGTGGTGCGGCTGAAGCTGGTTCAGATCGGGTGGGAAAAGGGCTGCTGGGGTGCGGCGGTGGGTGTCCGCATTGGATAATCGGTGTACGGCATTCATCGATGGTGTCGGGTGCCGGGATCGGTTGCGTGGTGGGCCGATCGGATCGCCGGTGCGCAGCAGCGGCAGAGAGTGAATTGATGCGTGGTCTGAAAGCAGCACTGCTGGTCGTCCTGGTGGGTCTTGCCGGGAGCATGGGCACCGCGGGTGCGGATCCGAGCGTCGACTCGCCCGCACTCCCGAGTTCACACCCGCCGGTCTCGGCACCGATGGCGCTGCTCACCCTCACCACCATCCCGAACGCCTGGCAGCCGCGCATCGACCTGCGTCCGCAACTTCAGGTCTTCGGGGACGGCCGCGCCGTGCGGATCCCCGATGCCGTTGCGCCGCAACGTGGTCCGGACACACCCGCGACCCAGGTCAACGGCCACATCCCCGCCGACGTGCTCACCGCCGCCCTCGCCGAGACCAAAGCGCTCGGCACCGTCGATCTCGGTGTCCCCAACGTCACCGACCAGGGCAGTCAGATCATCGACTTCATGCCCGCACCTCCGGAGGAAGACCTCCACCTCGTCGTCTACGCCCCCGAATTCGACAACGGCCTCAATCCTGAACAACAAGCCGCCCGCAAACGCTTCGCCACCCTCTACCGCACCCTCCTGGACGCCTTCGTCCAAGACTGACGCCCCGGAGCCCACTCCCCCCGACCAGCCGCACCACTTCCGCCTTCCCGCACCGGCTGGGCCGTGCCAGACCGGGTGCGACACCACAGAACGGGTGCGAAGTCACCGAACACGTGCGCCAACGCCGAACATGCCCGGCCCCGCAGGCCTACCACCTGAATCACCCTGGCCTATCTCGACTTCGAGATATCCGAGCGACTCAGGAGAGGCGGGACGGCTGGCCTGTACCAAGCGACAGATAGGCCACACCACAGTTGTTTCGTAAGGCTCACAGGGACTGCAAGCCTTGTGAACCGCACGAACCCTCTGTGATGCCTGGTCCTAGAGTGCCCCACCACACGCCCCGCCCGGGACGCGAACTCGCACGCCCTGCCCGGGACGCGCTCGCTTCACGACACCGAGTGCACAGGCACTGAGAACGCCGGCGAAAGCTCAGCCCGCAGCGAAACCTGGCCCGCTAGAACTGATCCTGTTCGTAGTCCGAGCTGATGATCTCGTCGGAGTGCGTCGCACCGATGACATCCGGCGTGGATTCGCCGAGCGGACCGGTGAGATCGTCGTTCCCCGCGGCACTTTGGTATGGCTGGACGGTGCGGTTGTGTTCGTCGTCGTCGCCGCGCTGGGCGCCTGCGGCGGCGGGGCCACCCATGAAGCTGTTGCCCGCGCCGGCTGTGGTGGTGCTCGGCGCACCGGTGGTGCCGGGGCCGAAGGTGGTGCCGGGTATGCCACTGATGGGGCGGCCGCCGGGCAAGCTGGTGCCGGGCACGGCGGTGAGCTTCGGGCTGGACGGGATGCCGGTGGTACCGGGCCGTGCGCTGGTACCGGGACTGCCGGAACGGCTCAAGCTGCTGGGCACGCCGGTGCCGAGTCCGCTGTGTGTGGAGCTGGGGGTGCCCGAATTGTGCACGGACGACGGCGTGGTCGAACTCGGTGTGCCGGTGAGGGAGGAGTCGACGCCCGCCGCTTTGGTCACGGTGTCGGAGGCGGTGGACTGGGCCTGCTCCAGGATCGGCTGGCCGACGTTCTGCGCCAGCGCCTGCGCGACCTCTTGCGGCGCGGGCCCGCCACCGGGCGCGACCAACTGCTGCACCATGCTGCTGAGTTCGCCGGTTTTGCCGGCGAGGTCACCGCGGGTGGCGTTGACGACGCCCACGGCCTGACCGAGATGCTCGGTCGCCGAGGCCATCAGGGTGGCCTGCGCGGGCGGGGTGAGAATCACCGGCGCCATCGCGGTGGCCTGCGTCGCGAAAGACGACGCGATGCCGAGCAATTGCGCGTTGCCCTGCTGCACCACCGCGGCGGCCCGCTGGGTGAGTTCGGAGATGTCGATACCGCGCTGGCTGGTCTCCTGGCCTTCGACGTTCGCCTTCGCGCTGGCCGCCTGCGCGTTGCGCGCGGCCTGGCTCTGCCACAGCTGTTCGACGGTGGTCATGCTGCCCTTGCCGACCGACATCGCCATGTCGATGACCTTGGACGACTGGCTCAGGATCGCGGTCGGATCGAGCGCGCCGATGATGCCGGTACCGAAACTGTTGAGCAGCGACAGAATCGGCTGCATCAGCAGGTCGACGCCGGGCAGCGCGGGCACCGCGACGCCCTGCATGAGCGCGCCGACCGGATCGGCGGGCAGTGCGGGCAGCGAGGTCGGGATCGCGGCCTGCGCCTGGCTGACCGCGGCGGCCACCGAGCTGGGCGAGCTGCCGAGCGCACCGTTCAGCACACCTTGCGCCTGGTCGAGCACGCTCTGGGCGACCGGGGCGGCGGCCTGCTGGATCGCCGTGCCGGTATCGCCGAGCAGCGCCGAAACATCGGACGGGACACCGGCGAGGCCGTTGGCGTCGGCCGTCGGCGCACCGGACAGACCGGGCATGCCCGGCAGGCCCGTGCCCATCGCGTTGTGCTGGTCTTCACTGATCTTCTTGGCCAGCACGAATTCCGGCGGCTCGATGGGCGGCAGATCCTCGGGCAGCTGCGGCAGCGACACGTCGAGCACCGCCTGCGGCGCGTTCTGTACGGAGTCGAGCACGGCCTGCTGGCCGATGGCGACGTTCTGGTCGGCGGCGTGCGCCATCGCGTGTTCTTCGGGCGCGATCACGCCGGTGTCGAGTGGCTTCACACCGCACCTCCGATCTGGTTGCCGATGGCCCCGAGGGCGCCCGCGCTGGACCAGTCGGTGGCGTCGTAGGCCGCGGCGGCGCTGAACGCCGATTCCGAGAGCTTGGCGTACTTGGCGGACAGGTCGTTGATGTCCTTGGCCTGGAGCACTTGCGCCGCGGCGAACATCGCCAGATAGTCGACGCCGATCAAACCGAACACAGGTACGAGCGCCGCGACGTTTTTCACCGCGTCGAAATTGCCCGCCCCCGCCAGATCACCGGAGATTCCTGCGTTCGTGGCGGCGAACGCCCGGACCGCTTCGGTCTCTACCGAGAGATCACTCATCGAGTTGCCCCCCAAATCGTCGTGCACATCAGTGTCGTGAACTTCTTCGTCGTCACCGCTTGCCCTGCCGAACGGCAAGGCCGCCACGGTTGGGCCCAATATAGCCGACGGTACCGGCAACTTTCGAGCCCAACGGCACGTTCACACAGGGAATAGGAAAGGAACTGGAACGTGTTGCAAATTAGAACAAGTTCTATATTCTCGATCGCATGAAGGTCGCAGTGACCGGCGCAGCCGGCTACCTTGGCACGAATCTGCTCCGCCTGCTCGCCGCGCGCGGCGACGAGATCACCGCGATCGACCGGGTGGTGCCACCCGCGACGACGCTGCCGAACGTCACCTGGGTCAGCGGCGACGTGCTCGATCCGGCCTCGATGCGGGACGCGCTGCAGGGCGCCGAGATCGTCTACCACCTGGTCGCGGTGATCACGCTCGCGGAGAAGAACGACCTGGCCTGGAGGGTGAACACCGAGGGTGTCCGGGTGGTCGCCGAGGCCGCGCTCGCGGTCGGCGCGCGCCGGATGGTGCACGCCAGCTCGATCCACGCGTTCGACCAGTACCGCTGCGGCGGCCGGATCGACGAGCAGGCCGCCCGCTCGACCGACGACGCCCTGCCCGTCTACGACCGCTCGAAATGGGCAGGCGAAGTGGCACTGCGCAAGGTGATCGACGACGGCCTGGACGCGGTGCTGTGCAACCCCACCGGCGTGTTCGGCCCGCTCGACTACAGCAAGCCGCTGTCCCGGATCAATCGCACGCTGCGCGACGCGGCCCAGGGCCGTATCCCTGCCATGATCGGCGGTGGTTTCGACCTGGTAGACGTCAGGGATGTGGCAGCCGGCCTGATCTTGGCAGCCGAGAAGGGTCGCACCGGCGAGAACTACCTGCTCGGCGGCGAGATGATCTCGATGCTCGAGCTGTGCCGGCTCGCCGCGAATCACGGCGGCAAGCGCGGCCCGAAGTTCGCCATCTCACCCAAGCTCGTGTCGGGCGTCATCCCGGTCCTGGCGCCGATCGGCAAGCTGTTCAAGTCCGACATCGTCTCGAAAGCCGCACTGGGCGCGCTCATTTCAGCCCCGCTGGTCGATCACGGCAAGGCCGAACGCGAGCTCGGCTACCAGCCCCGATGCACCGACGACACCGTCCGCGACCTGGTCACCTTCTTCGCCGATCCGACGCTGCTCACCCCGCCGGACACCCGGCAGATCGCTTGACACCTACTAGAACACATGTTCGACTGATGGGGTGCGGTGGCAGAACCAGACCCTGGACGCCGAGGACGGCGCACTGCCCGGACTCACCCGGGCAGGTCTGACCCGCACGGTGCAGACGCCCGAATTCGAGGGCATCACTTTTCACGAAGTGCTGTGCAAGAGCGCGCTGAACAGGCTGCCGGAAAGTTCGTCCATGCCGTTCCACTGGACGATCAATCCGATGCGCGGCTGCTCGCATGCCTGCCGCTATTGCTTCGCCCGCCCGACGCACGAATACCTGGATCTGGACGCGGGCCGCGATTTCGATTCCCAGATCGTGGTGAAGACGAATATCGCCGCGGTGTTGCGCAAAGAACTGCGCAGACGGTCCTGGCATCAGGAACCGGTGGCGCTCGGCACCAATACCGATCCGTATCAGCGGGCCGAGGGCCGATACCGGTTGATGCCGGGCATCATTTGCGCGCTCGCCGAATCCGGCACGCCGTTCTCCATCCTCACCAAGGGCACCCTGCTGCGCCGGGATCTGCCATTACTCACGATGGCAGCCCGCCAAGTTCCGGTGAGTTTGGCAGTCTCGATCGCGATCCACGATCTGGACCTGCATCGCAGCCTGGAGACCGGCACGCCGTCGCCGAAGGCGCGCCTGGAGCTCGTGCGCTCGCTCGCCGACGCGGGGTTCTCGGTGAATGTCCTGGTCGCGCCGGTCATTCCGTATCTCACCGACAGCCGGGCACACCTCGACGGACTGTTCGGGGCGATCGCCGCGGCGGGCGCGGACTCGGCCGTCGCCTTCCCGATGCATCTGCGCGGCAGCACCCGCGGCTGGTTCCTCGGCTGGCTCGCCGAACACCATCCGGCCCTGGTGCGCCGCTACCGCCAGCTCTACGGCCGAGGCGCCTACGTGACGCCGGAGTACTCGGCCTGGCTGCGCGAGCGCCTCGATCCGCTGCTCGAGCGACACGCCCTGAAGCCGGGAAAACCGGCCGAACCGGAGACACAACCGGAAAGTCCGCACGCGGCCGACCCGCAGCTGGCATTGTTCGCCTGACGCCTCGACCACCGGTTCCGTACCGAACCACACGAGATTCCGTGGTGAACCACACATATCGGGCGCACGCACCGCGCGGTGCGGAGTAGTTTGGCGAATGGCACCCCTCTCATCGACGAGGAAGTGAAGCAGGCACATGGTTTCGCACCAGAATGATGTCGGCACCAGCCACAGCGCTGTCGGCACAGCCCAAAGCAGCACGGGCGCAGCGAAATTGGAAAAGGTCGTGATTCGGTTCGCCGGGGACTCCGGCGACGGTATGCAGCTGACCGGAGATCGCTTCACGCACGAAGCGGCCGCGTTCGGCAACGACCTCGCCACCCAACCGAACTTCCCCGCCGAGATCAGAGCGCCACAGGGCACGCTGCCCGGCGTCTCGTCGTTCCAGATCCAGATCGCCGACTACGACATCCTGACCGCGGGCGATCAGCCGGATGTGCTCGTCGCGATGAATCCGGCGGCGCTCAAGGCGAATCTGGAAGATCTGCCGCGCGGCGCCACCCTCATCGTGAACACCGACGAGTTCACCAAGCGCACCCTCGCCAAGGTCGGCTACGCCGCCGACCCGCTCGACGACGACACGCTGTCGGATTTCGTGGTGCACCGCGTCCCGATGACCTCGCTCACCATGGGCGCCACCGAATCCACCGGCGTCGGCAAGAAAGACGGGCAGCGCGCGAAGAACATGTTCGCGCTCGGGCTGCTGTCCTGGATGTACGGGCGCCCGATCGGCGGCACCGAACAGTTCATGCGGGAGAAGTTCGCGGCCAAACCGGAGATCGCCGAGGCCAACGTGCTGGCGTTCCGGGCAGGCTGGAATTACGGCGAGACCACCGAAAGCTTCGCCACCACTTACGAAATCGCGCCCGCGAAGCTCCCGCCCGGCACCTACCGGCAGATCACCGGCAACACCGCGCTCGCCTACGGGCTGGTCGCCGCGGGTCAGCTGGCCGGACTGCCGGTGTTCCTCGGCACCTACCCGATCACCCCGGCGTCGGACATCCTGCACGAACTGAGCAAGCACAAGAACTTCGGCGTCACCACCTTCCAGGCCGAAGACGAGATCGCGGGAATCGGTGCGGCGCTCGGTGCTTCGCTCGGCGGCGCGCTCGGGGTCACCAGCACGTCGGGACCGGGTCTGGCGCTCAAGAGCGAAACCATCGGCCTCGCGGTGATGACCGAGCTGCCGCTGCTGGTCGTCGACGTGCAGCGCGGCGGTCCCTCCACCGGCCTGCCGACCAAGACCGAGCAAGCGGATCTGCTGCAGGCGCTCTACGGCCGCAACGGCGAATCACCGGTCGCGGTGCTCGCGCCGCGATCGCCCGCCGACTGCTTCGCCACCGCGGTGGAGGCGGCCAGGATCGCGCTCACCTACCGCACGCCGGTGCTGCTGCTCTCCGACGGGGCCATCGCGAACGGTTCTGAACCATGGTCGATTCCGAATGTCGCCGACCTGCCGCCGATCGTCCCGAACTTCGAGCCCCCCGGCGCGGAAACGGACCAGTTCCAGCCGTACGCGCGCGACCCCGAGACGCTCGCCCGGCCGCTCGCCGTCCCGGGCACCAAGGGGCGCGCACATCGGATCGGCGGCCTGGAGAAGGCCGACGGCAGCGGCAACATCTCCTACGACCCGGCCAATCACGAACTGATGGTGCGGTTGCGGCAGGCCAAGATCGACGGAATCAGCGTGCCCGATCTCGAGGTCGACGACCCGGACGGCAACGCCGAGCTGCTGATCATCGGCTGGGGCAGTTCCTACGGTCCGATCGGCGAAGCCTGCCGGCGCGCCCGCCGCCGGGGTGTGCCCGTCGCGCAAGCGCACCTGCGGCATCTGAATCCGTTGCCCGCCAACCTCGGTGACGTGCTGCGCCGCTACCGCACCGTGGTCGCGCCGGAGATGAACGGCGGCCAGCTCGCGCTGCTGTTGCGCGGGAAATATCTGGTCGACGTACGGCCGTGGACGAAGGTCGCGGGCACCGCGTTCTCCGCGCAGGAACTCGTCGGGGTGATCGACGCCGCGTTGGACGGCTCGATCGAGGAGATGGAACAGGACAAGGCCTTCGCCGCACGGGCGCGGGCCACGTACACGACGCAGCCGGACAGCTCCGCGGATCGGGCACAGCCGGGCGACGTCCGACCTACTGGGGGCAACGAATGACCATCATGGAAACCTCGCTCGTCGGTACCGATCTGGGCTTGACGGGATTGTCCGGTGTGCCCGCCGCCGACGGCCCGCAGAAGGTCAAGGACTTCACCTCCGATCAGGAGGTGCGCTGGTGCCCCGGCTGCGGTGACTACGTGATCCTGGCGACCGTGCGCGGCTTCCTCGCCGAGCTCGGATTGCGCAGGGAGAACCTGATGTTCGTGTCCGGGATCGGCTGCTCCAGCCGCTTCCCGTACTACCTCGAGGCGTACGGCATCCACTCCATCCACGGCCGCGCGCCCGCCATCGCGACCGGACTCGCGGTGACCAGGCCGGACCTGTCGGTGTGGGTGGTGACCGGGGACGGCGACGCGCTGTCCATCGGCGGCAACCATCTCATCCACGCGTTGCGCCGCAACGTGAACATGACGATCCTGCTGTTCAACAACCGGATCTACGGGCTCACCAAGGGGCAGTACTCGCCGACCTCCGAGGAAGGCAAGATCACCAAGTCCACGCCGATGGGCTCGGTGGACCACCCGTTCAACACGCTGTCCGTCGCGCTCGGCGCCGAGGCCACCTTCGCCGCCCGTGCCCTCGATTCCGACCGGGCCGGGCTGACCGAGGTGCTGCGCGCCGCCGCCGAACATCGCGGCACCTCGTTCGTCGAAATCCTGCAGGACTGCCCGATTTTCAACGACGGCTCGTTCGACGCGCTGCGCCGCGACAACGCCGCGAACCATCTGGTCCCGCTGCACCACGGACAGCCCATCCGGTTCGGCGCCGAGAACGAATTCGCGGTGATACAAAGCGGTTTCGGTGTGGAAGTCACCCGGGCCGACGCGGTCCCCGAATCCGACATCGTCGTACACGACGCCTACACCGACAACCCGGAATACGCCTACGCCCTGTCCCGCCTCTCCGATCAGTCCCTGGACCACGTCGTCACCGGCATCTTCCGCAGCGTGACCCGCCCCACCTACGACGACGGCGTCCGCGCGCAAACCACCACCGCCCGCGAACGCAAACCCCTCGACCAGAACTCCCTCCAGTCCTTGCTCACCGGCCCCGAAACCTGGACCGTCAGCTAGGATTCCGGCCCCGTTCCCGCACCCGTTCTGTCTTCCCACACCCGCTGCGGACGGCCGCAGCGGGTGCGGGAAGACAGAACGGGTGCGTGCGTCGGTCCCCATCGAACGCGCGCCGAACCGGGCCGGAACGGCTCTCGAGGTCGCACCGCCGAGGCAAAGGCTCACTGCCGCACCCCTTCTGCGCTCCCGCACCCGCTATGGACGGCCGCAGCGGGTGCGAGAAGACAGAACGGGTGCGGGAAGCGTCCACGTCGATCCCCTGTCCGGCGGCCCGGCGCATTCGCACCTGGGCTCCGGGCCAGTTAGGTATTCACGCACCACTTCCCCTCTCGCGCACCCGCTGTGGGCGCGCCCAACCGGTGCGCGAACACCGAACACGTGCGGCGGCGACAGTCGCCACCGGCCCATCGACCGGCGGCGAACCGCGGGCCGGAACGCCTCTCGGGGTCGCCCCGCCGAGGCAAAGGCTCACTGCCGCACCCCTTCTGCGCTCCCGCACCCGCTCTGGACGGCCGTAGCGGGTGCGGGGAGACAGAACGGGTGCGGGAAGACCGAATTGCGTTGCTCGCGTCCTGGTTCCGGGCGGCGGGTGCGCACAGTGGCGGCTGCGGGCACGGGCGGCGGATCTAGGGGTGCTTGGCGAAGCCGAGGTCGATGACGGCGTCGCGTTCCTGGGTGAGTTCGGCGACGGTGGCATCGATGCGGGGGCGGGCGAAGTCGTCGATGTCCAGGTCGGGGACGATCGTGTACTTGCCGTCGGCGCAGGTGACGGGGAACGAGCTGATCAGGCCCTCGGGGACGCCGTAGGAACCGTCGGAGGGGACGGCCATGGAGACCCAGTCGCCGGCGGCGGTGCCGCGCACCCAATCGTGGATGTGGTCGAGGGCGGCGCTGGCCGCGCTGGCGGCCGACGACGCGCCGCGTGCCTGGATGATCGCGGTGCCGCGCTGCTGCACGGTGGGGATGAAGTCGTCGGTCAGCCAGGCACGGTCATCGATACGGTCGAGGGCAGGCTTGCCGCCGATGGTCGCGTGCGCGATGTCCGGGTACTGGGTCGCGGAGTGGTTGCCCCAGATGGCAACTCGCGCGATCTCGGCCGCCGGCGCGCCGGTCTTCTTGGCCAGTTGCGCGATGGCGCGATTGTGGTCGAGCCGGGTCATCGCGGTGAAGCGTTCGGCGGGCACGTCGGGGGCGTTGCTCATGGCGATGAAGGCGTTGGTGTTGGCGGGGTTGCCGACCACGAGCACCTTCACGTCGTCGGCAGCGCTGGCGTTGATCGCGGCGCCCTGCTCGGTGAAGATCGTGCCGTTGGCGGCGAGCAGATCCGACCGCTCCATGCCCGCCGTGCGCGGCCGCGCACCCACCAGCAGAGCGACGTTCGCACCCGAGAACCCCACCCACGGGTCGTCACTGATGTCGATGGACTCCAGCAGCGGAAACGCCCCGTCCTCCAATTCCATCGCGACACCCTCCAGCGAGGAGACCGCCGCCGGAATCTCCAGCAGTCGCAAGCGCACCGGCGTGTCCGCGCCGAGCATCGCCCCGGAGGCGATCCGGAACAACAACCCGTACGCGATCTGCCCCGCCCCGCCGGTCACGGCAACGGTCACGGGCGCATTCCGAACCACGCTGGTCACGACTATCTCCTTGCACTAGGCCGACTCTCGCTCTCAACCCTATCGACCCTCACTCCCCCCGAAACCACACGGTGAGCAACCCAACAGTCACCCCACCACCTCACCCCCACCACGCCCGAATTCAACCCCGCATTCGACAAAGACCACCACCACTCACACGACGCAACCGACATCGGCGAACCTGCACTACCGCATCGTTCGGCAACCGAGGCCGCAGCTCCGCCCATGGGCCGCGCACAGGCTCTGCGGAACCACCGCGGTTGGGCGGGTTCAGATCAGGGCGGCGACTTCGCGGTCGGTGAGGACTATCGGGGAGACGAAATCTTTGGTGCGGGCCATTTGGACGGCGCGGTAGAGGGGGCGTTCGGCGAGGTGGGCGTCGCGGGCTTCGGCGCGTAGCTGGTGGACGAGCATGGTGGACACCGAGACGGCGGCGGCGAGCTGACTGGTGGCGAGAGCGTCGGCGAGGCGGCGCAGGCCGAGCAGATGCATTTCGCGTCCGCTGCCCGCGTCGGTGTACATGGCCAGCGGGATGATCTGGGAGAACTCCCCCGCGGTCACGCGCAGCACGATCCGGCTGAGCCGCGCCGGAAAGATCAGCACCTCGACACCGGTCGCCGCGGACACCTCGACCCGCCGTTCCCCGAACACCCGGCGGGCATGGATCGTGGTGCCCGCCAACCACATTCGCCGACGCCGCAACGCTACCGCGTAGGCGACGGTCGGCGCGCCGACGACCACCCCGATGAGCACCGCGACCGGCCAGGTGACTACGGTCGCCGCCAGCAGCGCGGTCCCGATCCCGATCCCCGCCGCGGCCAAGGCCAGTCTGCGTAGCATCGGCGCGTACATCTCGGGTGCGACGAGATCCAGCCCCACCGGCGGATCCGTCTGCTGCTCACCAGAATTCGCCTGCACTCGCCCACCCTCTCCGTGACACCGGCGCCACGTCACGCGCGCTGTCACGTTACTCCAGCCCCCTCCCCCACGTACCCCGTTCCACCAGCCCCATGTACTCGGCACCCCGCCACACTTCCGCCGATCTGCACCACTTCCGCGGATCCGCAACGCTTCCAGCAGCCCAGAACCGGTGTAAATCCCTAGAACTGAGGCAAATGCCGCCGCGAGCCATCCGCCGCGCACGCCCGCCGAGCGAACGCACGCCCGCGCGAGCTACCCTCCGCAACTACACAACGCGTCCACATACCGAGCACACGTTCCCCGCACGCCAGGCCCACGCGCGCACCGCCCCACCGAATCGGCAACCCGCGCCCGCGCGAGCTACCCCTTCGCCGAGCTACACAACGCGCCCGCATACCGACACGTTCCCCAGACGCCCAGCCCACGCGCACTCCCGGCCGGACACGTACACATGCGCGCACCGAGCCGCACAAGCCGGTCCCGGCCTGCAATCCAGTTACCGACTTCGCAAAGGCACGACGTTCCCCGCTGACGGTCCGCACCCAGAGCACCTAGCGAAACCGAGTGCGAGACAGCAAACGTGACACCCGGGGGCACGGAGTTCTGTCGTCCGAGTGGCACCCCAGCCGAACCTCCCGCTGCACGCACCCGTCTCGCTCAGACGCACCACTTCTAGGGCTTTACACCGCTTGTAGTAACCCAGAACCAGTGCGAATCCCGAGAAATGGTGCGAATGCCACTCCGGACGGCCTGCCGATCAGGTACCGGCTCGGCAGGCAGCACCTCCGAACACCCTTCGGCGGCGGGGCCGACCGTCTTACCCTTCGCTGAGCGCCGCCTGCAGCGTGGTGACCGCCTCGTCCAGGGGGATCTGGCGCTGGTCCCCGGTGGACATGTCTTTCAGGCCGATGGTGCCTTCGGCGAGGTCGCGGTCGCCGAGGACGAGGGTAAAGCGGGCGCCGGAGCGGTCTGCCGCCTTCATCGCGCCTTTGACGCCGCGGCCGCCGTAGGCGAGGTCGACGCTGATGCCGGCCGCGCGCAGGTGGGCGGCGAGGACGACGAGGCGCTGTTGGGCGGCGTCGCCGAGCGGGACCCCGAACACCTGGCAGCGGGCGGGGTCGCCGGCCGTCTTGCCTTCGGCTTGCAGAGCGAGCACCGTGCGGTCGACACCGAGGCCGAATCCGATGCCGGACAACGGTTGTCCGCCGAGCTGCGCCATCAGTCCGTCGTAACGTCCGCCGCCGCCGATGCCCGATTGCGCGCCGAGTCCGTCGTGCACGAACTCGAAGGTGGTCTTGGTGTAGTAGTCGAGCCCGCGCACCATCCGCGGGTTCACCACGTACGGCACGCCGAGCGCGTCGAGGTGGCCGAGGACCTGTTCGAAGTGGGTTTTGGCCGATTCGGAAAGGTGATCGATCATGAGCGGCGCGTCGGCCGTCATCGCGCGCACCTCGGGTCGCTTGTCGTCGAGCACGCGCAGCGGGTTGAGTTGCGCCCGGCGCTTGGTCTCCTCGTCGAGCGGCAGCCCGAACAGGAACTCCTGCAACAGTTCCCGGTATTGCGGGCGGCAGGTGTCGTCGCCGAGCGAGGTGAGTTCCAGCCGGAAACCGTCCAGGCCGAGCCCGCGGAACCCGGCGTCGGCGATGGCGATCACCTCGGCGTCCAGCGCGGGGTCGTCGACCCCGATCGCCTCGATGCCGACCTGCTGCAGCTGCCGGTACCGACCGGCCTGGGGCCGCTCGTACCGGAAGAAGGGGCCGTTGTAGACCAGTTTCACCGGCAGCTGCCCGCGATCGAGCCCGTGCTCGATGACCGCGCGCATCACGCCGGCGGTTCCTTCGGGACGCAAGGTCACGCTGCGGTCGCCGCGGTCCGGGAAGGTGTACATCTCCTTGCTGACCACGTCGGTCGATTCGCCGACCCCGCGGGCGAACAGTCCGGTGTCTTCGAAAACCGGCAGCTCGATATGTCCGTACCCGGCCAGTCGGGCGGCGCGGATCAGGCCGTCGCGCACCGCGACGAACTCGGCCGAGCCGGGCGGGACATAGTCCGGAACCCCCTTCGGGGCGGAGAAGCTGCTGGTCTTGGTCACGATGGTCCAGTTTCCACCACCACGCCCCCTCGCGTCCAACCGGTTATCGGCAGCGAGCCTCGCCCGATCGGCGGATATCCCCAGTCCTCCCCGGCGAGCACGGATTTTGGCCGGTCGCGGGTGTGAGGCGCACCGCTCTCAGGAAGTGTCGAGCAGTCTCAGGAATAAATGGCAGACTCTAGGGCCGTAACAACCGGACACGGGAGGAACGTGGTAGTGCCGAGCAACGAACAGCGGCGAGCGGCGGCGAAACGCAAGTTGGAGCGCCAGCTCGCCAACCGGGCCGAGCGCGCACGCAGGCGTAAGCAACTCACGATCGCCGGGTCGGTGCTCGGTGTCGTCGTGCTGGTCGCGGCGGTCACCGGGGTCTACTTCCTGACCAAGAGCGACGACAACAGCTCCGAAGCCAAGGACGCGACGCAGTCCAGCGAGCCCGCCGCCGCGGCGCCGCCCGCCGCGGTCGCCAAGCCGGCGCTGGTGAACTGCGTCTACAAGGACGGTCAGAAGCCCGCCGACAAGCCCGCGACCAAGCCGGCGAAGAGCGAGGGCATCCCGACCACCGGCAACGACGCGAAGGTCAGCGTCAGCATGGAGACCAACCAGGGTCCGATCGGCTTGACCCTGAACAACGCCGAATCGCCTTGCACGGTGAACAGTTTCATCAGCCTCGCGTCGCAGAACTTCTTCGACGGCACCAACTGCCACCGGATGACCACCGGCGAGGGTCTCAAGGTGCTGCAGTGCGGCGACCCGACCGGTAGCGGCATGGGCGGCCCGGGCTACGAGTTCGACAACGAGTACCCGACCGATCAGCTCGACCCGAACAACCCGATGGCCGCACAGCAGCCGGTCGCGTACAAGCGCGGCACGCTGGCCATGGCGAACGCGGGCCCCGGGACCAACGGCAGCCAGTTCTTCATCGTCTACGGCGACTCCCAGTTGCCGCCGAACTACACCATTTTCGGCACCGTGGACGAGAACACGATGGGCACCCTGGACAAGATCGCCAAGGCGGGCCAGGACGATTCCAACGGCCCCGGCGACGGCAAGCCGACCCAACCGGTCACCATCCAGTCGGTCCGCATCGACTGAGATCTTCGACACACGTTCGGGCCCGGGCCGTTCATCGGCGCCGGGCCCGAAACGCGTCTACCTCTTCTTAGGTGTACCTAAACGTACGGTAAGGGTGGGCTTACACCGGAGAACGTCCGGCGAGTTCCCGGGCCTGTCGGAATTGTGCGATATATGCTGATAAGCGGCACAGCCGTACGGTTGCGTCGCGGCTTTCTCGGGTAATCTCGAAACACGGAGTTCCCGTAGCGTAGTAGTCCCTCAACTGGGTAACCCCCGCCCCAGGGAATGCCACGACACGAGCCCTCCCGGTGTCGAAGTTTGCAGCCGGGGCGTCGTCCGACGGACTACAGTTCGCGTGGCGGTGTCCGAGACGAAGCACCACAACATCCATAGTGATCACTGCAGCATCGGGGAGCAGCCATGTCCGAGGAACTGGACGACATCGGCCGCGAGACAGCGGCCATGATGAGGACAATGTTGCAGCTTGCGACCCTGGTCGCGCTGCGGACCCGCGAGCGTGGTCAAAAAGAAGCCGAAGCGCGCGTGAAGGTCACCGAGGCCCGCATGAAAGAGGCCCGGGAAATGCAGGTCCGCGAGGCCCGGGACTCCAAGTCGAAGGATCCGCGCAACACCGAGCTCGCTCGGATGATCGAGCGCCCGATCCCGGAACGTGGTGTGTCGCTGGAGAAGGATCGTTTCTCCGCACAGGCCGAAGCCACCCGGATGGCCGCCACCGCCGCCGCCCACGCGAAGCCGGTGCTGCAGTACGACTCCCCCGAACGCCGCATGGCG
The DNA here is from genome assembly GCF_001613425.1 of Nocardia vulneris. Taxonomy (GTDB): domain Bacteria; phylum Actinomycetota; class Actinomycetes; order Mycobacteriales; family Mycobacteriaceae; genus Nocardia; species Nocardia vulneris. Next base: position 16,971 of record NZ_BDCI01000027.1, read on the forward strand.
ATCGCCGCGCACCTCGCCAAGATGGGTGTCGCGCCGGAGCTGGCCGCGGTTCGGATGTTGATCGAAGTAGGCCAGGCGCAGCCGCCGATCGAGGCGGTCCGCACCCGCCCCGAGGAAGCACCCGCGGTCACCCGGGCCAGGGAACAGGAATCCCGCGGCCTGGAACGCACCCGCTGAAACCAAAGCAAACGCCCGCTTATCAAGCGGGCGTTTGCTTTTGGCGTAGGAACGGCTCGGCTACATCCGGAAGTCGCCGATGGTGGGATCGCCGAACATCCCGTGCTGCGGCGACTTCAACGGCAGCGGGCTGAGCATGTCCTTGTGCCCGTTGCGCACGCTGCAGTACTTGAACGGGCCCTTGGGATCGAACAGCTTGGCCATGTGCGGGTCGGCGTGGTCGAGGAACCAGACGCTCAAACCCGTTGCGCCGTCGAGGCGGAAGTGCTCCCAGGCGCGCCACATCGCGTCCAGGCGGGCCACCGCCTCCGCGTGCTGCCACCACTCCGGGCACCACACGGTGTCGCTGAGATCGGTCACCTGTCGCCGGTACACCAGGCTCAGATAGTTCTCCACGAACTCGACGACGCTCGCGTAGATCATGGGTTGCTGCTGCTGTTCCGTCACGACTCCGCCTCGCTGCCGCTCGGCTCCGTCCCGACGGCACGTGCTGTGCCCATGGTTCGCTCGCTCCGCTCCCTCACGCCTGCACCTCGCTGACGCTCGGCTCCGTCGCGACGGCACGTGCTGTGCCCAAGGCTCGCTCGCTGCGCTGCCTCACAGTGGCCTGACCTCCTCGACCTGTCCGTATTCCGGCGGCGTGCTGCTCTTGCTCAGTGAAGGCTTGCCCGGCATCAGGTCACCGATCTCCGTCTTGCGCTGCGGATCATGGTGCGAGATGGACTCCTTCACTTCGGCAGCGTACTCGCCCTCCCACCACGGAACCGTGCGAACCAGTACCGGCGGCGCGCCGGACGGGAACACGATCACGCGACCTCGCGGCAACTGCGCCAAACCTTGCACGCTGAACGTCTTCGAGGAGCCGAGCGAGCGCGAATAGCTCTTGCCGCCTTTGGATTCCGAGACCGACGAGGAGACGACCTCGTAATCGCCGATCGCCTCGGAACGCTCCCGCAGGAAGGCGGTGTCGTCTACCCCGCTACCGAGCACTTTGATGTTCGCGGCGGCCCACAGCGCGTTCATGCCGGGCTCGCCCCAGCAGCGCACGCCCTGCGCCCAGGATTGCAGCACGGTCATCACGACGATGCCGCGGGAACCGAAGTGGCTGTACTGCTTGGGCAGATCCTTCCAGCGCACCACGTTCGCGGCCTCGTCCAGCACGGCGAGCAGCGGAATCGGCAGCCGCCCGCCGCGCGACTGCGAGGCGGTCCGCATCGCGACGTCGATGACGGCTTCGGTGAGCGCGCTGACCAGCGGAGCGGCCGAGCCGCGCCCCTCCAGCGAGAGGCTGTACAGCGTGCCGTTGTCGCGGATGAACGCGAGTTCGTCGAACTGGATCCGGTCACCGCCGCGGGTGATCCAGGGGTGCACGTTCGACAGTTTCAGGCAGCGGATCATCTTCTTCGCGGTGCCGAAAATGCCACTGCGCGTACGGGCGTCGGCGTTGTACTGCGACGACAGACCGGAGGCCGTGTAGTGGTGCCTGGCCGCACGCAGCAGCTCGATCGGCTCGGTATCCTGCGGGTTGGTCACCCATTCCCAGACCTGCACGATCGGCCTGCTGCCGTTGCGGTCGCCGACCGCCGCGGCCAGGAACAGACCGGCCAGCAGATCTTCGGCTTCGGGATCGAAGAAGGCGTCGGTCTTGGCGTCGGAGCCGTCGTCACCGTCGGCGAAGTGCCCGGCCAGCCGCGCCGCCCGCATCTCGCAACCTTCCCGGCGCGCGTCCACCCAGGACAGCGGATCCCAGAACCAGCTCGGCTCTTCGCCCGCGACACCCTGCGGGTCGAAGACGAAGGTGGGACTGCCCTTGGCCTCGCGCACATCCCGGGTCGCGTCCACCACGTCGCGCTTGTTCGAGGTGGCCAGCACGGGGCCGATCGCGGTGAGGATGGCCGGGATCACCCGCGAGGTCGACTTGCCCTGGCGCGGACCCCAGATGTCCAGGTGCAGATCCTCATAGGAGCCGTAGAGCATCTGGTTGTCGGCGATGCCGATGCCGATCGGCACGCCGGGGATGTCCTGCGAGCCCAGGCGCACCTCGAGCTGCTTGGCCTTCTCGCGCACGCCCGCCTCGGTGAGATGCGCGATGGCGCCGCCCTGGCCCATGTAGTCGGCCTTGTCGTCGACCGGGAGCTTGCCGATCGTCTTGCGCTTCTTCATCCTCTTCTTGATCAGCACGTAGGCCAGCGCCGACGCCGCGACCAGCAGCACGATCACGGTGGACGCGCGCGGCCAGACCAGCTTGCCGCGCACCAGGTCCGCGACGATGGCGATCGGGTTGATCGGAATCGACTGCGGCGTCACCGCCATCGCGTTGCCGAGATGCAGCGCCACCCACAACGTGCCGAGGACCGCGAACCCGGCGTACAGCGCGATCATGGTGGTGTCCGGCCCGACCGCGGCCGGATCCTTCACCGGCTTCTTCGCCATGTCTGCCTCCTGTTGTCCTCTACCGGCTCTGTGGGTGGATCTCTGCGAAAGGTCGTGCTGCTCAGCGGAACGCGTCGAGCCGCCAGCCGTCCGGGGTCTGCACGACGGTCGCGATGACCGTCGCGGGCGGCAGCTGCTCCTTGCGCCCGTTCGGGTAGACGACCGTCTGCTCGATCCCGATCTTGAACTGCTGGACGTTCGGATCGCCGCCGGCCGGCGGCTTCTCCCCGGAGGCGAAGGTGAACGCGTCGACGCGTGCCTTCGCCGTGGCCCAATCCGACCACTGCAGCGTCGTCTTCGGCGTCTCCAGCCCGGTCGGCGAGCTGTCCAGCATGCGGATCAGGCTGGGGCCCAGCCATTTCCGTGCCCGGGTGAGCGAGGCGCCCTGTGCCTCGGTGGCGGGCTGCCAGGTGTAGATCTCGCGCAGCGCGGCCACCGCGACCCCGTCGGGCGTGACCGGATCGGGTGCGGGCACCCCCTCCAGCAACCGGGTCGTGGACGTGGCCGGATGCGCCCCACCGGATCCCGCGTCGTCCCGGTCCCCCGTGCCGCAGGCGGCACTCAGCATCGCGACGCTCACCACCAGCATCACCACCAGTTTCGTGCGTACCGCTGTGTCTTTCCAGGCTAACCGCAAGGACCGACACTGCGTCAGTGCATCACCTGCGTGTTTCACAGGACCCTCCTCGCCCGGCTGTCGCCCGGCACCGGCACCTCCGTGACGCCGCCGCCCGCGCCGGGCACGGACTGGATCATCCGGCCGTTGCCGGAGTAGATGCCGACCTGGGCGGGGCCGCGCGGACCGAACGAGCTGAACACCAGATCGCCCTCCTGAATCTTGCTCATCGACACCTCCGCACCTGCCTCCCACTGCTGTTCGGCGGTGCGCGGCAAGGTGACCGAGCCGGACGAGGCGGCGAACACCGCGGCCGCGGTCAGGCCGGGCCCGTCGAGTCCGCCGCCGCTCGGGCCCTGCGGTCCGCCGCCGCCCCACACGTACGGCGTGCCGAGCCAGTCGTGCGCGGCCTCGACGATCTGACTGCCGCCGCCGCCCTGCTGCGGATCGAACCGGCCGAGCGCGCCGGGCGCGCGGTACTGCGCCTCCATCGCGAGAATGTTCGCCACGTACGGCTGGGTCTCGGAGTAGTGCGCCGCCACTTGATTCGGCATACCGCCGGAGGCGAGCACCGCGCCCTCACCCGCGTTGTACGCGGCCAGGGTCAGCGCGGTGACGTCGCCCTGCACCCGGCCCTCCGACTGCCACTGCGTGATCTTGTGCGCGATGGCGCACATATAGCGGCCCTGGCCGATGATCGCGTCGCCGTCGTCCCACACGCTGGCCGTGCCGTTGCCGTCGGCATCGATCACATACGGTTGGCCGTCATCGGGATTCACGCTCGCCGCGGTACTCGGCAGGAACTGGGCCAGGCCCTGCGCGCCCGCCGAGGACGTCGCCCCGCGGCGGAAACCGGATTCCTGCCTGCCCTGCGCGGCGAGCAGCGACGGCGTGATCTGCGGGCAGATCGAACCCGCACGGCGATACCAGATCTCGAGTTCCGGCGGCACCTTGCCCGCGGCGAGCGCGCCGCCCGCGGTGCCGAACCCGCGGTTGCAGCGCGGATCGCTGGAATAGGCCAGCGCCCCACCGACATCCGGCGTCGGCGCGCCGTCCAGCCAAGGCAGCGGGTCGATCTGGCGACCGCCGGTGAACCGCCCGCCCGGGACGATCTCGAAATGCAGGTGCGGGCCGCTGGATTCGCCCGCGGAGCCCACTTGGGCGATCGGCTGACCCGCGGTCACGGTGTCGCCCACCCGCACATGCACCCCGGAATCCCACATGTGGCCGTACACCGCGGAGTACGCGCGGCCGTTGGTGTCCACCGAGTCGACGACCACCCAGTTGCCGAAACCCGAAGCGGGACCGGCGGCGACGACCCGGCCGTCGGCGACCGAGTAGATCGTGGTGCCGTCGGAGGCGGCGAGGTCGATGCCTTTGTGCGTGCCGCCGCGCGCGCCGAAGGTGTCCGAGACCGTGAAGGTGCCCGCGGCCAGCGGCAGCGTGCGCCGGATCGGACCGGCGCCCGCGGCCAGCGAGGGCGTCGCCGTGACGGTCGGGTTCGCCGAGGTCCCCGGCGGCGCGCCCGCCGCCGGATTCGCCTGCGTCGCAGACGGTCTGCCGCTCGCTCGGGCATCACCCGGCGCGTAGCCGCCCAGCGGTGGCAGCGCCGATTGCGAGCCGAGCACCGAGGCGCCCTCGCACGGATCGTCGACCGCGGGCATCACGATGACGAGCACGATCACCATGAGGCCGAGGACCGCGCCGAGCGCACCCCACAAGAGCCCCCGTCCGCTCACCGGAGCCTCGCCGGACCCGATTCCGCGGCGCGGGACGCCCGCACACGCCGATATGACCGGAGGTGCCCTTGCGCCCGGCACGCGGGCGGAAAGGCAGCTTCGGTCGCATCGGCGGGCACGGGGCTCACTGGCCGCGCCGGGATTCGTTGAGGGTGTCGGCGAGCGTGCGGTTCATCTCGGCCGCCGCCGCCAATTGTTGTTGCAGCAGCGCCACTTTCCGGCGCAGCGCGGACGCGTCCAGGCGCTCCAGGCTCGGCCCCTCGGCCGCGCGCACCCAGTTGCGCACCGAATTGGTGTGCACGCCGATCTGTTCGGCGACCACGCGGCAGGCCTCGGACTCGCTGCGCAGCTTGCCGGTGAGCGCGACGACCTGCTGGACCGCGGCCTGGCGCACCTCCGGCGAGACCCGGCGGTAGGAGCGGTGCGGCATCATCCGGCACACCTCCCCGCGTAGCGGACGATCGGTAAGTCGCGTCTGGCATCTCTCATGCGGCACTCCCGCCCTGCGAATCCGTGCCTCGGGCAGTCGATTCGGTGAACTCGCTGAAACGCTGGTTGGTGTCGTGGATTCCGCTCTCCTTCTCCGAGAGCGTGAACTCCATGTGGAACGGGATGCCCGGCCGGCGATCTTCACCGATCTTCAGCAGGAACTTGCCCGTACCCGGCGGCGAGGGCCGCTGCTGGCCCGGCTTGAGCGCCTCGCCGGTCAACGCCTGTGGCGCGGACCAGCCGGTCACCATCTGCTCCTCGGCGGAGGTGAACGGCACGATGCTGTCCAGGCGCTTGACCTCTTCGGCGGGCAGCGCGCCGAAGATCTTGGCGCGCGCGCGTTCCAGGAAGCCGAGCGCCTTGGCGATGGCCGATTCCGAGCCGAGCGCCTGCAGGTCCTTGATGGTGTGGCTGATCATGATCAGTGAGGTGGCGATGCCACGCTGCAGACGGGTCAGCTCGTCGACGCGGTCGACCATGAAGTCGCCCAGGCCGAGCACCTGCCACAGCTCGTCCATCACCACCTGGAAGTAGCGTTGCGGCCCGAGATCGGCGTCGGAGAGCACGTGCGCCGCCTCCACCGAGGCGAACCCGTCGGCCCAACAGGCCAGCATCACAGCCGCTTTGAGTTTCTTGTCGCCGGTCGGGATGTGCGAGACGTCGATGCAGACCGCGACGGCGCTGGTGTCGATCGGCACCGAGGTCTGCCCGTTGAAGACCGCGCCGAACGGGCCCTGGGTGAGCGCGCGCAGCGAGCGGCGCAGGTTCTTGATCGCGTTCGAATACTCCTCGGCGTCGTCGGCGCCCGCGTCGAGCATCAGCTCCTCCCCGCCCGCGACGATCACCTCCAGCAGGTTCTCCATGATCGGCGGCTGGTCCGGCGTGTAACCGCTGCCCGGCTGGTAGAGGATGCGCAGCGCGGTAGCGATCAGCGTTTCCTCGTAATCGCGCACCCTGGCCCCGCGCACCAGTTCGACCAAACCGGCGATCAGCGTTACCTGGCGGGCTCGCATGTCCTGCAACACCTGTAGTTGCAGGGCGGGGTGATCGTCCAGGCGCGGCACCACGGCGCCGAGCACACCGGCGGCCAGCGGATTCAACTTGCCGTGGCCGTAACCGAGGTCGATCACCTGACCGCCGACCAGTTCGACCATCTTGCGATAGTCCGGTTTGACGTCGGCCAGGATGAGCGGCGTGATGCCCTGGGCGATACCGCCCAGCACGATCCGGCGCACCAGCGACGACTTGCCGAAACCGTTGAGCCCCAGCACGAAAAGGCTCGGCGCGGTGATGAAGCTGCCGCGCATGAACCAGTTCATCGGGTCGAAGCAGACCGGCGCGCCGGTGTGCAGGTGCGAACCGAGCGGGGTGCCGATCAGCGGCGCGCCGGCGCCGACCGACCACGGCCACAAGCCCGCGACCTGCGCCGTGGTGGCCCGGTATTCGACCGGACGGCCCACCACGTTCATCCGGCCGCCGCCCTCGCCGGCGTAGCCGCGATCGGTGAGTTGCGCGGTGCTGCGGTCGAATCCGTCCTCGAACACCTGCTCCGCGCGGGCGGCGTAGTTGCGCCTGCGGATGTCGTCGGTGCGAATCCGGAACTGCGCGAAGGCCGCCCGCAGGCCGGTCTGCTCGCGCACGATCATCTCGAGCCGGGTCCGGGTGGCCTCGTCGAGCAGCGGCGGGCCTGCGTTCTTGCGCCGGTCCGCCTTGGCCTTGGCGCGCAGCGCGGCCTTGTCCATCACCGGCGTGCCCATGGCCCGGTCGGCGGTGTAGTCGGTCTTGTTGGCCCGCTGCGCGTTTCGCGCGGCCCGGGAGCCGTTGCGGTCCTGCACGGTGCGCTCCGGGCGCGGGGTGCGCGGCATCCGCTGCCCGCGCGGTTCGGACTGGCGTTCGCCGCGCGCGTCCGGCCGAACCGGTCGCTCGCCGCGCGGCGCGCCCTCGCGAGCGCGCGCCGCCCGGGCCGCGTCGCCGCGCGCCCGATCCGAACTGCGCTCGCCCCGGCCGTTCTCGGCCCGGGACCGTTCCGCCCGCGCACCGTCGGCCCGAGCTTCGGCTGCCCGGGCGTCGGCCCGCGCCCGGCGCTCGGCCGCCTCTCGCGCGCGCTCCCGCTCGGACATCTCGTCGAGCCCGGTCCGGTCGTCGCTCACGCGCGCCGCGCCCCGGCCGAATCGCCGTGTCCGCTCCGGCATCTCCTCGATCCCGGAGCGTTCCCGCACGCGGGCATTGTCGCGCCGGGCCGGGCGTTCGCCCCACTCCTCGTACTCGGTGTCGTCGCGCCGCCTGCCGCGCCGCGGCGCGGGCTCGTCCCGTTCCCGTACGGGTGGCTCGTAGTCCCGTGCCATGAATAACTCACCCCGCCAGTGCCTTCGGAATAGTCGCGTGTTCCGGCAGGATCACCCCGCAACCGAGCGAGGCCGCGAAGGCCGCCGCCTGGTAGCGGTAACACCGCCGAATCTTCAAGCGCGCCTGGGTCGACAGGTCGCGCGTGATGGCTTCGATCCGCGGCAGGTCGCCGCGCAGGGGCTCGGTGATGGTCACCAGCGCCCCGAAGCGGGTCACACCGTGACCCCGGGCTTGTTCCTCGCGAGCCTGCTGGGTGGCGCCCACCCGCAGGGTCGCGGCCGCGGACACGACGCCGCGCTCGCTCTGCTGGGCCACCAGCGCGTTCTTGAAGTCGTCGTCGACGATCTCGGCGGCGTCGGCGGCCGAGTGCGGGCGATAGACGATCGCGATGCGCTTGCGCGGCACTTCGGGATTCGGGGCGAGCAGCCGTTGCAGCACCCGCTCGTCCACCGCGCCCTCCGGGGCGGCATCCATCTCCCAGGTCACCGAGCGGCCGCCGTCGTGCACCAGGTGGTCCCACTTCTCGTCGTGCGACACCGGGCCCGCGTCGGCCCAATCCAGGCCGTGGCCGTGCGGCTCGCTGGCGGCGACCTCGAGGTCGGCCTGCGAGGCCGGGTCGTAGCTGCGCCGGATGAACGAGATCACCTCGTCCGCCGACATCGGCTGCGCGCGCACCCCGGCTTCGGCCAGCGCCGCGCAGATACCGGGCAGGCGGCGGCCGATCTCGACGGCCTCCTCGGCGGGGTTCTTCCGGCGCTCGGCGGTGGTGGCCTTGAACGTGATCGCCACGCGCGGCAGCAGCTGCACCCGCTCCTGCGGCAGCTCGGTGGCCAGCTCGTACATCACCTGCTGGGCCAGCTCCGGCGCCTCCGGCCGGGTGATCGTGGAAACCTCGGTGAGCAAACGGTTTCCGGTCTCCGGCACGGTATCGATGACCGGCACGACCGCGACGATGTCGCTGGTCTGGCCGACCGAGGCGAGGAAGGTGCCCCAGGCCGAGACCCAGCGATCGATCACCGGTTGGTCGACCGCCTCGTGTCCCTGCGGCCAGGCCCGCAGCACCACCGTGTACTGCGCGAACTGCGGCAGGTGGATCATGCCGAAGCTGTACCCGCCCGCGTCGATGCCCTCGTAGAGCTTCGACGGCGCGAGCAGACCCGGCAGCCGCGTGACACCGCCGGGGATGCGGGAGAACCGGCCGCCGCGGTACACGTGCTCGCCACGCTTACGCGAGCGCATCCAGTTGAACATCATCAATCCCGTCTCGTAGCCCGAGCGGCCCCCCGTCCGCCACACCAGTGGAAGCATGATCACGACGCCGGAGCCACCGACGATCAGACCCCATTTGAAACCGCCGACCATCGCGGTGATCAACGCCGTGATGACCACCGCGAAGCCGAGCACGGTCTCCTCCCAGCGCAGGCCGAAAAGGCCTGCGCTGCGGGGCTTCTGCCACAGCCCGTAGGAGCGACGCTCGTAGGTGTCGTTCGTCGTCATCGTCATCGCGGAATGGTGCTCCTCCCGAGGTCGGGCGAGCGATTCGCCCAACGGTCACCGGTCATGTCGCCCATCGCCTGATCGGCTCGGTTC
>NZ_BDCI01000028.1 GCF_001613425.1 Nocardia vulneris
ACGGGGCATCCAGGACGCCGTCGTGGAGCAGCCGGGCCCGGATCGAGAGTCCGCCGTTGTCCCAGCCCTCACGCTCGAGTTCTTTGCGGGCCGCCACGATCAACCCGGTCATCAACTCCGAGGTCCGCGTCGGGCTGGACTTGGGTGCACGCGAACGCGGCACCAGACCAGCCAGACCCTCCTCGGCGAAGCGGCGCCGATACACATAAAACCTGTCCCGGCTGATCCCCAGCTCGGCACACACTCCAACGACCGTGGCACGCCCAGCAGCAACCTCGGCGAACACAGCAGCAAGCCTCTGCTCCATCGTGACTACCTTCTGGCCCATCAACGAACACTCATCGATCGACCGATCAGTGTCCGGGATGTCCTGTCACCGACATGTCAGGGATGTGCTGTCAGTTGAGACACGGTATGCCACGCCCCAGGGGGTGCGTGAGCACAGAAGTGGTGCGGCATATCAAAAGCGGTGCGGTACGGCGTGCAGCCGCGAAAGGTCGTGCGGGGGCGGCACTCAGGCCCGCACCACTTCCGTGTTCACGCACCCGATATGGCACACCCTAGGGGGTGCGGCGGCGCGGAAGGGTGCGGCGGTGTGGAAGGGTGCGGCGAACCAGAAGTGTTGCGGCGGAACGGGAGTGGGTCAGGGGGTGGTGCGGGCGGTTTGGAGGGCGGCGGAGTAGGCGGCGAGGGCGCTGGGCCAGAACTGGTCGAGGTAGTCGCGGGCGTCGCTGAGGCCGCGGGGGTCGAGGGAGTAGAGGCGGCGGGTGCCCTCGGGGCGCATCAGCACCAGGCGCGCCGCGCGCAGCACCCGCAGGTGCTGGGAAACCGCGGAGCTGGTCACGCCGGTGAGTGCGGCGAGTTCGCCGACCGAGCGCGGGGCCTGCGGTAATGCCTCGAAGATGGCCCGCCGAGTCGGGTCGGACAACGCCTCGAGCGCACGAACTCCATTAGTCGCCACTTAAACAGTGTGATCAACTGGCGACCGCACGGTCAACTCGGCGCATTACGGAATTCCCCAAGGTGAGCACGCGAGGCGCGCCGCCTCGTTACCCATTCGTGACCAGCGAACTGGGCTTTCGCACCTCTGTGACGGTTGCCACAGGATTGCGGAGTCGCTGTTCACCTCCCGTACGTTCATCTCATGCCCGTGACCGTTCCGTTATCTTCACGTCGGGGCGCGACCCGGACCCGGCGCCACCGCGCCGCCACCCGCGCGGTGGCCGTGTCCGCCGTCGTCAGCGCCTCGCTCGGGGTGCTCGCCGCCGCCGATCAGACCGGCGCCGGCCACCTGACCGCCGGCGCCCGCGCCACCGCCGACACCGAGGTGGCCACCCAGGCCGCGTTCACCGCGTTCACCCCGCGCGAAGCCCAGATGCCGCAAACCGTCCCGGAGAGCGTCGTCTGGGAGCAGCATCGCCTGGCCGTGGAGGCTGCGCGGCCCAAGACCGTTCGTCCCATCGCGGGCATCCTCACCTCCACCTTCGGCATGCGCTGGGGCGCGTTGCACGCGGGCCTCGACCTGGCCGACGCGATCGGCACGCCGATCGCCGCGGTCACCGACGGCGTGGTGATCGAGGCCGGACCGGCCAGCGGCTTCGGCATGTGGGTGCGGGTGCAGCAGGACGACGGCACCATCGGCATCTACGGCCACGTGAACGACATCCTGGCCACCGTCGGCCAGCAGGTCCGCGCGGGCGACATCATCGCCACCGTCGGCAACCGCGGCTTCTCCACCGGCCCGCACCTGCACTACGAGATCCACACCGCGGGTGGCGAGCCGATCGACCCGCTGCCCTGGCTCGCGGGCCGCGGCATCGACATCCTGCGCAACACCCCGTAGTCCCACCCCTTCGCGAGTCGATGAGGGGCTGGCGAAACCCCGGAGCGGTTCGGCCGCGATCGCGTCAACGGTGACGCGATCGCGGCCGAACCGCCTCGGTGCTCAGTACCCCGGTACTAGACGCGACGCCGGGGGTACTAGACGCGAATAGCGCTGCGGCGGGACGTCTTCCACGGGTTCGGCTTCCTACCGTCGGTGCATGGCTACCACAGATCTGGCCGCCGGGCCCGGCGCACCGACGCCGGGGAACCGGCCGCACCCGGGCGCCGCCGGGCTCGTCCGGACCGCCGCCCGCCTGCATCGTCCGCTCATGGTGTCGGTCGCCTTCATGGCCGCCCTCGCCGTCGTCTCCGCGATCGGCATGCTGGCCGACGACCGGCAGCTGCTCGGCGAGTCGGTATGGCTCAAGCCGTTCAAGTTCGGCCTCGCCTTCACCCTCTACAGCGCCACCCTCGCGTTCCTGCTGTCGTTGCCGCACAAGGGAAGTCGCGCGACCTGGTGGCTGGGCACGGTGTTCGCGATCACCGGTGTGCTCGACGTGGGGTTCATCGCGGTGCAGGGTGCGCGCGGCACGTTCAGCCATTTCAACAACGTCGACACCGACCCGGTCAATCAGATCGGCCAGCAGATCTTCATGTCCGGGGTGCCCGGCCTGTTCCTGGCGAACCTGCTGATCGCGCTGATCCTGTGCTGGCAACGCCTGGTCGACCGGCCGACCGCGAGCGCGATCCGTTTCGGACTGCTCTTCGCTGTGGCGGGCATGGCCATGGGGTATCTGATGGGCTTCACCGGCAAGCAGTTGGTGCGCGACGCGGACGGCAAGGTCGTCGAATTGATCGCGGGCCATACCGTCATCGATCCGGCGCTGCGCGACCTGTCCCCGCGCGACGCGGCACCGGGCATGCCGCTCACGCACTGGAGCACGATCGGCGGCGACCTGCGCGTCCCGCATTTCGTCGGACTGCACGGCATCCAGGTGCTGCTGCTCGCGGTGCTCGTGCTGGCCTGGTCGGCGCCGCGCTACCGGTGGCTGCGGGCCGAACGCACCCGTGCCGCGGTGATCGGCGTTCTCGGCCTCGGTTACACCGGGGTGCTGGCCATCGTGTTCACCCAGGCGATGCGCGCCCAGTCGCTGGTCCACCCGGACGCCACCACGCTGCTGGCGTTCGGCGGCGTGCTGGCGGGCGTCGGGGTGCTCCTCGGCGGAATCTATCTGCGCCACCGGCACACCGCGTGAGATGAGCCGGTCAGTGCCCGGTCCCGCTCAGCGCAACGGTTCAACTCAGCGCAACGGTTGGACTCAACACCGCCACCCGACCCAGCCCAGCGGACCCGCCCAGCGCAGTCGACCCGCCCAGCGCAACGGTTGGACTCAACACCGCCATCCGACTCAGCCGAGCCGTCCCGACCCGCCCAGCCCAGCGGACCCGCCCAACCCAACCGACCCGCTCAGCGCAGCCGTTCGGCGTCGCGGGCCAGTTCGACCAGGGCTTTGCCGAGGGTGGCCAGTTCCTCGTGCGAGGCGCCCTCGTCGATGGCGATCGCGACGTCCTCGGCGGCGCAGCGGGCGGCGAACCAGCGATCGGCCAGGTCGGTGGCCTCCTGGGCGCTGAGCACCACGGAATCGTCGGGGATCCCGGTGCCCTTCAGGCTGTTGCGATGCTCGTAGGCTCGCTGACGACACGACTGCCGGCAGTACCGGCGACGACGGCCTGCCTCCGACTCCACGATCTCTCGCCCACACCACAGGCAGGACAGTTGACGAGAGTGACGACGATCAGAGATTGAACACACCCCCCTATCGAGAAGTCAGGCAGGACAGCAAGCGGCGCGACATGACGCAGAACCTTAACGGTTCGGCGGGCACGGACCGGTCAGCGACCCTCATCGAACCCGCCGACCACGGGCGTGGCGAGGCCCCCGCGCCGGTGCGACTACAATGGAACGGTTCCGCGGCCGCGACGGGAACTATCGGCGCAGGCCCGTACGTTGTACCTGAGGTCGAGCACGAGAACGTTCGTCCGGACCCGGTCGCAGCAACAAGACTCGAGCACACAGGGAGAGGCACACCATGGCAGATCGCGTACTCCGGGGCAGTCGGCTCGGAGCGGTGAGCTACGAGACCGACCGCGACCACGACCTGGCGCCGCGTCGGATCGCCCGGTACCGCACCGACAACGGGGAAGAGTTCGACGTCCCCTTCGCCGACGACGCCGAGATCCCGCCGACCTGGCTCTGCCGCAACGGTCAGGAGGGCATCCTGATCGAAGGCACCACGGTCGAGACCAAGAAGGTCAAGCCGCCGCGCACCCACTGGGACATGCTGCTGGAACGCCGCAGCAAGGAAGAGCTCGAGGAACTCCTCAAGGAGCGTCTCGACCTGCTCAAGACCCGCCGCCGGGTGTAAGCGACACCGCAGAGGCCGTCCGCATCACATGATGCGGGCGGCTTTCGCATTCCGAGCCGGGCCCCGCCCATCGAAAGGGTGTCCGTACCAACAGATTCCCGGTACAGAACGAACTCGTCGCGGAACTCGTGCGTGGGCGGCGCGGCCCTCCCCCAGTTGGCCGAGTGGGCGCGCGGAAAGGCCGGCTCCGCCGCGAAAGCCGTGGCGCCGCAGGGAAATACCTGAGCCCGTCGGCTGGTTGACCCGGAGATCACTACCGGAACCGGGGCGGAGGCGAGCATGAGTTATCGGCGGCTCGCCACCCGCGAGGTGCTCGCGTGGTCGCTTGTGTCACTTGCCGGAAAGCTGCCGATCGCGATGGCACCCCTGGGCCTGGTGTTCCTGGTCAGGTCGACCCCCGGCGGATATGCGCTCGGCGCGGTGCTGTCCGCCGGGTACGTCCTCGGTGAGGTCATCGGGGCGGCAGTGCAGGGAATGTGGTTGCGTCAGCATCGGATCCGACCGCAGCTGGCCGCCGGTTTCGCCGTCGGGGCCGTCGCGTTCGCCGGGCTGGCGTCGAGCGGTTCGGCTCCCCCGCCACTGTTGATCGGGCTGGCCTTCCTCGCGGGGTTCGGTCCGGCCGGATCGCCCGGTGGGATGCGTTCGATGCTGATCGGGCTGGTGTCCTCGCCCGACGTGCCCCGCGCGCTCGGCGTCGAAGCGATGCTCACCCAGGTGATCTGGGCTGCCGCGCCGGCGCTGGTGGTGTCGCTGGCCACGGGCCTGTTCCCCGCGGCACCGCTGACGCTCGCGGCGATCGGCGCCGCCGCCGCGGCTGTGCTCATCTTCCTGTTGCCCGGACCGGCCGCGGCCACGGTGGAGCAGGCCGAAGGTGGTTGGCGCGCAGTCCTATCCGGTTGGCCGATCTACCTGACCAGCGCCGCGGCGATGTCGCTGCTGGCCACGGCCGAGCTGGTGTTGCCCGCGCTGCTGGAGTTCCGGGGCATCGAAGTGCGCTGGGCCGGGCCGATGCTCACCGCGTTCGCCGTCACCGGTGCGGTGGGCGCGTTCTGCTACGGCCTGCGCGAGTGGCCGGGGACCGTACGGGGGCAGGCCTTGGTCCTGCTCGTCGTCACCGCGGGTTGCGTTGCGCTGGTGGCGATCACGCCGGGGCTCGGGATCGCGGTCGCGCTCGCCGCGGCGGGACTGTTCCAGGCGGCGGTGATCGTCGCCCGCAATCTCGCGCTGCGCGCCCAGCTGCCCGCGCACCTGCACGCCGCGGCCTATTCGGTGATGTACGCGGTGGGCGGTATCGGCTACGGGCTCGCCGCCACCGTGTCCGCCGTGGTCCTCGCGCACACCGCGCCGAGCAGCGCCATCCTCGGCGGTGTCGTGATCACCCTCGTCTTGACCGCGATAAGTGCTCTGGCGGAACGATTCTCGGCTTCGGCGGCGCAGCGGTCGGCACCGGTCCGGACCGCTTCGTGAGCAACGAGACATGGTGGCGGCGAAACTCCTTGTGCCGCCGCCACCATGTCTCGCTGATCACGCGGGACGCGGCCGCCAGGGGTGCTGCAGCAGGGACTGCCAGGCACCGGCCCACGGGAATCCGGCGGCGGCCTGCGCACCCGTGGCCGGTTCGTGCGGCGGATCCTCGGCCAGCACCGTCACGCCCCATTCCGACAGCTTCCGGATCGCCTCCCCGATCGGCGGAAAGTTGATCAACGCGCGGTTGGCGAAGGGCACCGCGACCACGGGCAGGCGCAGCCCGACCGCTTCCACCAGCAGGCCGAGCGGCAGCGTGTCCGAGATCCCGGCGGACCACTTGGCCAGCGAGTTCGCCGTGATCGGCGCGACGATCAGCCCGTCCGCCGGCGGCAGCGCGTCCGGCGCTTCCGGCTCCTTGTACTGGCTGCGCACCACGTGTCCGGTGCGCGCCGCGAGCCCGTCGGCGTCGATGAACCGCAACCCGTCCGGCGAGGCGATCACGCAGACCTCCCAGCCGTCCACCTGCGCCAGATCCACCAGCGTCCCCACGTCCCGCGCCACCGACGAACCTGTCACTATCGCGTACAGAACCGGGCGCCCCTGTTCATTCATCCCCCCATCGTGTCAGCAATCATCGCCGCGAGTGTGGTGGCACCGCACCGCAACGGCTCCGCACCTTTCCCACGCCAGGCGAAAGGGACGGAGCCGCTGCGGTTTTCAGATCACTACTGGGTCAGGAAGTTCGCGATCAGACTACTTGCCATCTCGGGCATCCCGTTGTTCTGCTTTTCCGCGGCGGTCATCACGTCGTAGTGCCGATAGCCGGGAATGATCTTGGCGTTGGCGGGCAGGATGCCGCCCCAGCCCGCGTTCTGCAGCGGCGAATCACCCGAGAGCAGCGTCAGATTGCGCCGCCCCGCCGGCGTGCTCTGCCAACGATCACCGTGCAGCAGGAAGTTCAGGATGCCGCCGGTGCGGTTCTGCAGCTGGCGCAGTTCACCGTCGCGGCCGAGGCCGAGCGCGAAGATCATGTCGGTGATGATGCGCACCGGCGTGTACTCCTCGAAGAAGTCCGTGGGCTGGCGACCGGGGTTCATCGCCCGCGCGAACTCCACGATATCGGTGACCTCGTGATCCCGATCGGTCGGCTGCCCACGGACCGGATCGATGCCGTCGATGGTGGCTTCGGGCATCTGGTCGTAGTTCTTCCAGCCGCACAGCTGGTTGCGATCGGCCGGGGTGTAGTTCTGGCCGAACCCGACCCGCTGCGGAATGACGAACAGGTTCGGCCCGAGGATCGGCACCGAACCGAGTCCATTGGGCACCGGGTACGTCTTACCGGTGGTCGGGCAGTCGTAGTAACCGAGCCCGGCCTGCATGACGTATTCCGCCGAGTTCTGATCGAACAGCATCCCCAGCGCGGCCCGGTTGGTGAGCCGGAAGTCCCGCGGCAGGTTGTTGCCGGTGAACAGATCCAGATAGTCCTTGCCGTACATGAGCCGCATCCACGGCTCGGTGCGCAGATCGACCGGCACCAGATTCTTCAGATCGCTTTCCTCGTCCGGTTTCTGGTCCGCCGCCATGCCCGCGAGGTAGTAGACGTTCATGATCTCGCTGGCCGCCGTGACCGGCCACTGCGCGGTCCCCAGACCGTTCTTCAACAGCAGATCGACACCGTTGCGGACGGCGCCGCCCACCGCGGAGAAGAACGCGTCCAGCGGTGGCGCCCCGGCGAAGCCCGCCGGATCGGTCATGGCGAATCCGTCTTCGGGGACGATGCCGCGACCGCACAGGCTGTAGCCGGCGTCCTCGGTGGTGGCCGGATTCTGATCGAAGTCCCACGCCATCATCGGGCCGGTGAGGAAGGCGCCCAGCGAGTGTCCGCCACAGGCCATCTTGTGCCGGTCGGCCGGGTCGGGCAGCAGATATTCGATCACCGCACGCCAGTCGTCCATGGTCAGCGCCAGACCGTATTCGCCGAGGTAGTTCAGATCCTGCGACGTCTGGTACCGGTAGGTCTTGCCGTCGATCGGCTTGCCGTGGAAGTAGTAGTCGGCCGCGACGTGGTAGTCCCCGGCCTGCTCGGCCGCGACCCACCCGGTGCGGTCCTCGGCACAGTTGGCCCGGCGATCCAGCGAAATGTATTCCACGGACTTGCCGTTCGCCGCGGCCTTGCGCACGACCTGCGGGCCTTGCGGATTGTTGTTCGCCGCACCGGAGAACGTGCCGGGCTGCACGCTGAGCAGCGCGTCCGCGTCCGACGACTGCTCCGGCCCCTTCTTGGACCGGTAGCGCACGAACGAGATCCAGTCACAGGCTTCGGGATGGGCCATCGTGGAATACGGGCTCGGGTAGTGCAGCCGGACATAGGTGGCTTCGACATCGTCGCCGAAGCTGGGATCGGTGAAGGGGGTGACCTCGGCGCTGTCGGCGCCCCGCGAAACCACCGGGGCGGCAACGGAAGACGGGACAGGCAGGCCGACGACGAGCAGTACCGCCGTGACCGCCAGCGGAATTCCGACGGACAGCGACACTCTGATGCGACTGGTGAGCTTCATGACTCCGCTTTCGGTGAAATGTGGTCAGCCAAGGGTTTTGAGGAAATCGGCCAGGGTCTGCGCGCTGGCGTCGGCTTTGCCGTCGTTCTGCACCCGCGCCGCGCCGATCGTGTCGACGTGGCTGTAGCCGGGCAGGGTGACCACCTGTGCGGTCGGACCCGGCGGCACGACCATGCCGAAGCCCTGCTGCACGAAACCATCACCGGCATAAGCGATGTAGCTCGGCTTGGTGCGGGCCATGTTGTGGTAGCGCAGGTTCGTCATGTCACCGCTGCGGGCGCCGCCGTAGCCCGCGCCGATGTCGATGAAGAGCCGGGCCGGAAGATAGGTCTCCCAGTACGCGTACGGCGAACCCGTGCCGAGTTGCCGTGCGGCGTCCCGGATATCGGAGGCTTCGTGGTTCGGCGAGGTGTAGGGCACTCCGCGTACATCGTCGTAGTTCCGCCAGGTGTAGAGCACATTTCGATCGGTGGGCCGGACGCGCGGCTGCGGACCCGCGATCACCCGCAGGAACCCGCCGAGCAGCGGCACCTGGGTGACCGAGCCCGGCACCGGGAAGGTCTTCTCCGCCACCGGCCCGCCCGCGATCGCGCCGACTCCCTGCTCCCACAGTGCGAAGTTCGCCGAGTTGTTGTCGATCAACTCGCCGAGCAACGCGGTGTTGGTGAAGCGGAAGTCCCGGATGGTGCCCGAGCCGTCCGCGCCGTTGGTGGCGAAGGACACCGGCGATCCGGAGTACAGATAGTCGAGCGTGAGGTCGATATCGAGATCGTGCGGTAGATGCGCCATGAGCTGGCTCTCCGCATCCGGTTCCAGGTACGCGGCAAGCCCGGCCAATCGGAGGATCATGAACGTCCGACCCCCGACGACGGGCACCGAAACGAGCGAACGGGGCAGTACACCGACATTCGCGACCGCTTTCACGACATCGTTGGTCGGGCCGACGATGGCGTTGGTGATGTCGTGCAGGAACGGCGTGTTCTGGATGGCGACCGGATCGGAGGTGATCGCCGTATCCTGCGAGGCGAACGCGGCGCACTGCTGGTAACCGGCGTCGTTGGTGGTGGCCGGATTGCCGTCGAAGTCCCAGTCCGCGAAGAACCCTTCGACCAGCCCGCCGAGTGAGATGCCGGTGCACACATATTTCTGCTGCCGGCTCGCCTGCTCCGGGATCTCCGACAGCATCATCTCGTATTGATCGCGGACGAACCGCTCCATGCCCATGGCATCGAGCACCGCCAGCTGCGACGAATCCTTGAAGCCGGGGAACACCTGGCCGTCGAGCGGCTTGTGGTTGAAGTAGTAGTCGACCGCGTCGAGGTAGTTGCCCGAACGCAGCGCGTAATCGAACCCGAACGACTCATCGAGGCACTGGCTGCGCCGCGCCAGGGCCCAGAACTCGACGTTCTGGCCGTTCGCCCGCGCGGCGACGACGGTGTTCGCGGCCACGCTGTCGGAGTTCACCGCGCCGCCGTTCGCGCCGGGCTGTTGCACGATCACCTTGTCGGCGTCGGCGGAATGTTCCGGGCTACCGACGGCCCGGTAACGCAGATATCCGGTGCGATCGCAGGCCGCCGGATGCGCGGCCGCCCCCGCGGGCAACGGCAGGAAATAGCTGACCTGCGACACGATGACCCCGTCGCGAACGGCGAGGACCTCCTCCTGGCGATCGGTCGCCTGGGTGACTGGGACAGAGTCGTCCGCCGACGCGACGCCCACCGGCACCACCAGGCTTGCCGCGGCGGTCACGGCACCCACGAGCACCGACCAGCGCAGGGCGGCACGTACCGGATAGCTCCGGTGAATCAAGGCATCCAAAGCCACTGACCGGCTCCTTTCGTTCCATTCGACGGACGCGACGCGGACAGCCGGGTATCATCGACCGCTTCGTCGACGATGAGCACACCATCCGTGCCAGACAGCCAGCTATTGGCAATCGCCCAGAACATTCCGATCGGCAGTAGTGCAGATGCAAGGGACCCGGCCGCAACCTGCGGATTCGGCGTCACGAGCCGCGGCGAGTGCGGCCGGAAAACGCCAGAGGCTCCGCCGCCAGGTGGATGAACAACCTGGCAGGCGGAGCCTCGGTGGAACTCGGGACGTCTAGTGGCTGGCGACCTTGCGGTAGCGCAGCAATGCCAGCGGCATGGCCACCGCGAGGATGACGAGCGAGCAGGCGATGGCATACCCGACGCAGTGGTCGGCAGCCCATCCGGTGGGCGGTGCGAACGACGGCGGCGCGTCGTTGTCGAAGAGCTTGCGACCCGCAGCCGAGACCGCGGTGATGGGGTTCCACTCGGCGATGGTGCGCAATGGACCCGGCAGCGTCTCCGCCGAGATGAAGGCCGAGGAAATGAACGAGAGCGGGAACATCCAGATCAGCCCGGCACTCTGCGCCACCTCCACGGTCGGTGAGATGAGGCCGGTGAGCGCGCCGACCCAGGACATGGCGAAGGCGAAGAGCAGGATGATGCCGAACGCGAGCACGGCGTCGGCGATGCCGCCGTTGATCCGCCAGCCCACCAGATAGCCACAGCCGACCATGACCGCGACGCTGAGGATATTGACCACCAGGTCGGACAGCGTGCGTCCCATCAGCACGGCCAGCCGGGACATCGGCAGGGTGCGCATCCGGTCGATGATGCCCTTCTGCAGGTCGCCCGCGAGGCCGACGGTGGTGAACGCCGCGTTGAAAGCGACTGTCTGGGTGAAGATTCCGGCGAGCAGGAATTCCCGGTACTGACTACCACCCAGCGAGGCGCCGAAAATGTAGGCGAACAGGAACACGAACATCAGCGGCTGGATGGTGGCGGTCACCAGCAGGGTCGGCACCCGCAGAATGGTCAGCAGGTTACGGTAGGCGACGATCGCGCTGTCCCGGAAGATTCGCAGCCGTGGCCCCGAATCGACCTGCGCCGCCTGCACTTTCGGACTTTCCAGGACCGCCGTCACGACAGGATCTCCTCTTGTACGTCATCGGTTTCGGACTTCCGGTCGGCCGCGGGGCGGGCCGATGTGCCGGTGAGAGAAAGGAATACGTCGTCCAGGCTCGGCCGGTGCACGGTGGCGTCCACCACACAGACGCCCGCGTCGTCGAGCCTGCGCAGCGCCTCGACCATGGTGCGCGAGCCGTCGCCGACCACGATCGAGGCCTCGTCGGTGCCCGTTTCGTGGCTCGGTTCGCCGATGCCCACCTGGGCGAGCACCGACAGCGCGGGCTGCACGTCCTGGCCGGGAGCCAGCGTGACGGTGAGCCGGTCACCGCCGATGGAGGTCTTCAGTTCGTCGGCCGAGCCGCGCGCGATCACCCGCCCGCGATCGATGACGGTGATCCGATCCGCGAGCAGATCGGCCTCCTCCAGGTACTGCGTGGTGAGCAGCACGGTGGTGCCGTCGTCGACGAGTTCGCCGATGACGCGCCACATGTCGAGCCTGCCGCGCGGGTCGAGCCCGGTGGTCGGCTCGTCGAGCACCACCACCGCGGGCTTGGCCACCAGCGCGCCGGCCAGGTCGAGCCGGCGTGCCATACCGCCGGAGTAGGTGCCCGCCCTGCGGTCGGCGGCGTGCTCGAGCCCGAACGCGTCCAGCAGGTCGGTCGCACGCGTGCTGGCCTGCCGTGGCGACATCCCGTACAGCCGGGCCACCATGCGCAGGTTCTCGAACCCGGACAGGTTCGCGTCGACCGCGGCGTACTGCCCGGACAACCCGATCCGCCGCCGCGCCGCACCCGGATTGCGCAGCACGTCGACACCGGCCACCCGGACCGCGCCGGCGTCCGGGCGCAGCAGGGTGGTCACGATGCGCACCGTCGTGGTCTTGCCCGCGCCGTTGGGGCCGAGCAGACCCATCACGGTGCCGCTCGGTATCTGCAGATCGATGTTGTCGAGCACTCGGATCCGCCCGTAGTGCTTGACCAGGCCGAGTACTTCCACCGCCAAACTCATTGTGCCGCCTCCCCCGTCGTCGAAGTCGATCGACCGGCCCCGGCGGACGCGCACCGCTTGCGCCGTGCGGGCCGGGCGACCGCCCGAAACGGCCGGAGCATGGACAGGTCGAGCCCGTCCACCTCGCAGTCCCCGCCCGCGGCCGGTCCCGGCGCGGGCACGACCGGTCGTTCCGGACGCATCGACTGGCGCGTGGCCGGGTATTGCCCGTTCACCTCTGCTTCTCCTTTCGTGCGCCGCTCTTGGCTCGCCGCACACCGTTCTTCGCTGGTTGCGCACCGGCGGGCAGCAGTACCGCGGCCCCGTCCAGTGCGCCGCGCAGCACCTGTCCGATCGCGGCGAGCGATTCGGGCGCGGTCATCGCCGAATGCCGGCACGGCAGTTCGTGATCGCGGATAGCGCCGGTGACGAACGGCTGCCAGGCCGCCGCGGTGCGTTCCGGATCGGCCCGGTTGATCTCGTCCGCGGCGGCGGTGAAGAACAGCAGATCGCCGTCGAAGACCCGGGGCCGGAAGCCGTGCGCGAGCAGGGTGCCGTTGGTGTAGCCGGCGTAGAGCCGTTCGAGGTGCTCGACGGTGAGCGCCGCGAACGGCCCCGGACGCGCGCGCAGCAGCTCTGCCGCGTCGCGCAGGTTCATCGCGGGGTCCAGCGGCGCGTCGAGCTGGTCGCTGCCGAACTCCTCGATGATCTCGGCCACGCTCGGGATCGCGTGCTCGAGCCAGGCGTCGGAGAGCCGGTAGCTGTCCATCATGGACAGCAGCGCCACCTCGTCGCCCGCTTCTTGCAATTGCACCGCCACCTCGTGCGCGATCAGGCCGCCGAGCGACCAGCCGAGCAGGTGGTAGGGGCCGGTCGGCTGGATCGACTTGATATGTGCCACATACTGTTGCGCGGCCTCCGCGATCGAGGCGAACCCGTCCTCGCCCGCGACGTGCGGGGCCTGCAACCCGTACACCGGACGGTCCGGCGCGAGGTGCGCGAGCAGACCCGAGTAGCACCAGGCCAACCCGATGGCGGGATGGACGCAGAACAGCGGCGCCGCCTTGCCGTTGGGCCGGATGGGCAACACCGGCCCCAGCGCCGCCACGATGCCCGCGCCCGATCCGTCGAGCCGGGCGGCGATGGCGGCCGGGGTCGCCTCGCCGAACATGGCCTGCACCGGCAGGTCGAGGCCGTTGGCCCTTACCTGCGCAACGACTTTCGTGGCCAGCAGCGAGTTGCCGCCGAGCTCGAAGAAACCGTCGTCGGCGCCGACCGTCTCCACGCCGAGCACCGCCGCGAAGGCTGCGCACAGGGCGACCTCGGTCGGCGTCGCGGGTGCGCGATAGCCGTCGGCCGCCGCGAACACCGGTTCCGGCAGGGCTTTTCGATCCAGCTTGCCGACCGGACTGAGCGGCACCCGGTCGAGCAGCATGATCGATTGCGGCACCATGTAGTTCGGCACCAGCCCGGCCACATGCTCGGTGAGTTCGGCCGTGGTGAGCCCGATACCGTTGCGCGCCTTGACATACGACACCAGTGCCGTACTCCCCGCGGGGGTGCGGTGCCCGATGGTGGTGGCGAATTCCACGCCGCCGTGCTTGGCCAGCGCCGCGTCGATCTCGCCGAGTTCGATGCGGAAGCCGCGGATCTTGACCTGATGGTCGGTGCGGCCGACGTATTCGATCTGCCGGCTGCCGCCGTGGTCGCGGCCCGCCGCCGGCGCACCGTGACCGGTCCACCAGCGCACCAGGTCGCCGGTGCGGTACATCCGCTCGCCCGGCTTGCCGAACGGGTTCGCCACGAACTTCTGCGCCGTCAGGCCGGGGCGGTTGAGGTAACCGCGCGCCAGCGCCGAACCGGCGAGATGCAGTTCGCCGGTGACCCCGACCGGGGCCGGATGCAGGCGACCGTCCAGGATGGTCGCGCTGACGCCGCGGATCGGACCGCCGATGGTGATCGGGCCGCCCGGCGTCATCGGCTGCGAGATCACCGTGACGATGGTCGTCTCGGTGGGCCCGTACACGTTGTACAGGTTGCGGTTCGGCGCCCACCGGGTCACCAGATCCGGCGGCAGCGCCTCACCGCCGACCAGCACGTGCCGCAGCGCGGTGACGCCGGTGGGGTCCACCGTGCCGAGCGCCGAGGTGGTGATGAACGCGTGCGTGATCGCCTCGTCGATGAACACCCGCGCCAGATCCTCGCCGCCGACCACCCCGGCCGGGGTGATCACCAGCGTGGCCGCGCCGCCGAGCGCGAGCAGCAGATCGAGCATCGCCGCGTCGAAGCTCGGCGTGGCGAAGTGCAGCACCCGGCAACCGGGCCGGACGTCGAAGCGCTGCGCGGTCTCCGCCGCGAAGTTGGACAGTCCACCGTGGGTGACCACGACGCCCTTGGGCGTGCCGGTGGAACCGGAGGTGTAGATCACGTACGCCGGGTTGTCCATCCGCAGCGGCGCGGTGCGCTCCGCCGCGACGATCGGCCCGTCGGGTGAATCCAGCACCAGCCCACGGAAGATCGGATCGTCCAGCACGATCCACTCCACCTCGCCGGGCAGCTCGTCGCGGTGCGCGCTGAGCGTGATGCCCAGTGCCGCACCGGAATCCGAGAGCATGTGCGCGATCCGCGGCGCCGGATAGTTCGGGTCGACCGGCACGAACGCGGCGCCGGCCTTGGCCACCGCGAGCACCGTGGCCACCGATTCCACCGAGCGCGGAACCCCCAGCGCCACCAGCGTTTCCGGGCCGACCCCGCGCCGCATCAGCACCCGGGCGAGCCGGTTGGTCCAGCGGTCCAGCGCGTCGTAGCTGATCTGGGTGCCGTCGGCGCGCAGGGCGATCGCCGCGCGATCCACCGCGGCGGCCGCCGCGAACACCTCGGGGAAGGTGACCGCACGGTCGGGCTCCGCGCCGCGCACCGGGGCCAGGCCGGACCACTCGGCGGGATCGAGCAGCTCCAGATCACCCACCGCGGTGGTCGGATTCGCCGCGACCGCGGCGAGCAACCGCGCCAGGCGGTGGCCCAGCCGCAGCGCGGTCTGCTCGTCGAACAGATCGCTCGCGTAGTTGACCGACAGCGTGATACCCGCCGGATCCCGTTCCGGCGTCTGCGATTCGGTGAGCGTGAACTGCAGGTCGAACTTGGCGATGCCGGTGTCCACATCGGCCGCCTCGATCCGCAGGCCCGGCAGCTCCAGCCCGCCCACCGGATGGTTCTGCACCGAGAGCATCACCTGGAACATCGGGTGATGCGCCTGGGACCGAGCCGGATTCAGCACCTCGACGAGGCGTTCGAACGGCAGGTCGGCGTGCGCGAACGCGTCCAGGTCGACGTCGCGCACGGTGTGCAGCAGGTCGGTGAACCGGGCATCCGGATCGATCCGGGTGCGCAGCACCAGCGTGTTGACGAACATGCCGATCAACCGGTCCAGCGCGGGATGCGCACGCCCCGCGATCGGCGTACCGACGGTGATGTCGTCGGTCGCCGACATCCGGTGCAGCAGCACCGCGAGCGCGGCGTGCAGCACCATGAACATGCTGACGTTGTTGCTCGTCGCGACCCGGTGCAGGGCCCGATGGGTGAACGCGTCGATCTCGCATTCGACCAGCCCGCCGCGGTAGGACGGCACCGGCGGGCGGCGCCGGTCGGCGGGCAGGGTGAGCAGTTCGGGGACGCCGTCGAGCTGGTGGCGCCAGTAGTCGAGCTGCCTGCGGATCACCGAGTCCGGATCGTCCTCGGTGCCGAGCGTGTCCTGTTGCCACAGTGTGTAATCCACGTACTGCACCGCGAGCTCGTCCCAGTCCGGCGACCGACCCGCGCAGGCGGCCCGGTAGGCGGTGGCCACGTCGAGCGCCAGCGGCGCGAGCGACTGCCCGTCCATCGCGATGTGGTGCACCACCAGCACCAGCACGTGCTCGTCGGACACCTCGGCCGGATTCCGCACGCCGCGGTCGCCCTCCGGGGACACCGAGATGAGTGCGGCCCGCATCGGCACCACGCCCGCGAGATCGAATCCCGGTGCGGCGAAACGCCGTACCGCGTCGTCCACTTCGTCCGGGCGCACCGTGGCGACGAACAGGGTGATCGCCGCGGTGACCAGATCGAGCACCTGCTGCGTCGGTTCGCCGCCGACCTCGGGGAACACGGTCCGCAACGTCTCGTGCCGGTCCTGCACCGCGTGCAGCGCGACGACCAGCGCGTCGACGTTCAGCGTGCCGTTCATCCGCAGCACCACCGGCACGTTGTACGCGCCCGCGGACAGGTCCGCGCCGTCGGCCGCGGCCTCGCCGATCCCGTTGAACCGGTTGAGGAACCACAGCCTGCGCTGCGCCGCCGAGAGCGGAATCCGATCCGGGCGGGCCTGTCGGACCAGCGCCGGACGCGAGCCTGCCCCGGCCGGTCCCGAATCCAGGTGCGCGGCGAGTTCGGCGACCCGCGGCGCGGCGAAGACGGTACGCACCTCCAGCCTGGTGTTGCTGGCCGCGGCCAGCCGCGCGACGAGTTGCGTTGCCAGCAGCGAGTTTCCGCCGATATCGAAGAAGCTGTCGTCCGCGCGCACCGCCTCGACACCCACCAGCTCCCCCATCACCCGGGCGACCAGTCGCTCCGCGGGGGTCGACGGTTCCCGGGTGGCCGCGGCGAGGGCCAGTTGCGGCTCGGGCAGCGCGGCGCTGTCCAGCTTGCCCACCGGGGTGAGCGGAATCCGTTCCAGCACAGTGATACTGGCGGGCACCATATGCGTCGGCAACTGCGCGCCCAGCCGGGCGCGCACCGCCTCCACGTCCACCCCGGTGTGCTCGTCGGCGGGCTGTACGAACGCCACGATCCGGTCGGCGCCGGCGATCTGCCGGACCTCGGTGTGCGCGAACCGCACGGCGGGATGTTCGCCGAGCGCGGCGGTGATCTCGCCGAGCTCGATCCGGAAGCCGCGCACCTTCACCTGGTGGTCGCTGCGGCCCAGATAGCACAGTTCACCGGCCTCGTTCCAGCGCACCACGTCGCCGGTGCGGTAGAGCCGCGCCCCGGCCGGGCCGAACGGGTCGGCCACGAAACGCAGTGCGGTGAGCCCGAATCGATCGAAGTAGCCGCGTGCGACACCGTGGCCGCCCAGGTACAGATCGCCGGGCACGCCCGCGGGCACCGGGCGCAGCCGCTCGTCGAGCACCAGCGCCCGCGCCCCGCGCACCAGCGTGCCGATGGTGACCGGCCGCTCCGCGGTGAGCGTCGCGATGGTGGCGACGATCGTGGTCTCGGTGGGTCCGTATCCGTTGAGCATGGTCCGTCCCGGCGCCCAGCGGGCCACCAGATCCGGGGCGCACGCCTCGCCGCCGACCATCAGCGCGCGCAGGTGCGGCAGCGGCCACCGCTCGTGATCGATGGTGGCCAGCGCGGCCGGGGTCATGAAGGTGTGCGTGATCCGCTCCCGCTCCAGCAGCGCGGCCAGCTCGTCACCGCCGTACACGTCGGGCGGGCAGAGCACCAGGGCGGCCCCGGAGCCGACCGCGAGCAGCAGATCCAGCACCGCCGCGTCGAAGCTCGGCGAGGCGAAATGCAGTGTCCGCGACTCGCGGTCGACCCGCATCCGATCGCGGAGTTCGTCCGCGAAATTGGACAGCCCGGCATGGGTGACCGCGACGCCCTTGGGTTTTCCGGTGGAGCCGGAGGTGTAGATCAGGTAGGCCAGGTCGGCCGCCTCGATGGTGCACATGCGGTCGAGATCGTCGACCAGTGCGTCGTCGTAGGTTTCCAGCTCGGCGCGCACGGCCGGGTCGTCGAGCAGCAACCAGTCCGTCGCCGGGCCGTCCGCAGCGGCCGCACGCAACCGCTCGGCGTGCGCGCCGACGGTGACGCCGACCCAGCAGCCCGCGTCGGCGAGCATGTGCCGCACCCGGTCCGCCGGATAGTTCGGGTCGACCGGCACGAACGCCGCGCCGGTCTTCACCACCGCGAGCACCGTGAGCACCGACTCGACCGAGCGGGTCAGGCCGAGGGCCACCCGGTCGCCGATGCCGATATCCCGCGCGATCAGCGCCCGGGCCAACCGGTTCGAGCGCTTGTCGAGTTCGGCGTAGGTGAGCGTGGTCGCGCCCGAGCGCACCGCGGTGCGATGCGGATGCATGTGCGCGGTCGCGGTGAAGTACGCGGCGAGCGTGCACTGCGGCGTGGTCGGCCCGCCGGTCGCCGGGGCGAGCAGGCGGCGTTCCCGTTCGGTGCGGGTGTCGATGTCGCGCACCAGCACTCGCGGATCGGCCGTCACCGCGGCCAGCACCCGGAGGAACCGGTCGGCGAGGGTGTGGATCGTCGCCTCGTCGAACAGTTCTGCGGCGTAGACGAATTCGAACGCGCGCCCGGGTTCGCCCGGTCCGGCGTCGCAGCCGATGTGGGCGACCCGCAGTTCCAGATCGAACTTGGCCAGCGCGATATCGAGTTCCTCGGCCCGCAGTTCGAGGCCCGGCAGCTCCAGCGTCGGCACCGGGCCGTCCTGCACGGTCAGCGCCACCTGGAACAGCGGATGCCTGCCCCGGGTCGTGCCCGAGGCCAGCTCCTCCACCACCCGCTCGAACGGGATGTCGGCGTGCGCCATCGCGGCCAGCTCGGTGTCCCGGTCGGCGCGCAGCAGACCCGCGAACGGGCGGTCCGGGTCCACGTCGGAACGCAGCACCAGGGTGTTGACGAACATGCCGACCAGCTCGTCGAGCTTGGTGTCGGTCCGGCCGGCCACCGGGGTGCCGATCACGATGTCGCGCCCGCCGGTCACGCTGCGCAGCAGCACGGCCAGCGCCGAGCGCAGCACCATGAACATGCTGACGCCCTGCTCCTTGGCGAGCTCGGCGAGAGCGCGCTGCACCGGGTCCGGCACCGTGAACGGCACGGTGCCGGCCTGCTGGGTCGGCTCCGCCGGCCGCGGCCGGTCGTAGGGCAGCGGCAGTTCCGCGGGCAGATCGGCCAGCGCGCTACGCCAGTAGGCCAATTGCTCGGCCGCGAGGCTGCCGGGCTCGCCCTCGTCGCCGAGGCAGGCGCGCTGCCAGAGCCCGAAGTCCGCGTACTGCACCGGAAGTGGGGTCCAGGCCGGGGCCGCGCCCTCGTGCCGCGCCACATACGCGGCGGCCAGGTCGCGGGTCAGCGGGCCGAGGGACCAGCCGTCCGCGGCGATGTGATGCACCACGATGCCGAGCAGGTAGCGCTCGGCACCGGTGCGCAGCAGCGTCATTCGCAGCGGCGTATCGCGGATCAGGTCGAAGCCGCGATGCGCGAGCGCGCCGAGCGCGGCCGTCGCGCCCGCCTCGTCGGTGTCGATCGCCTCGATCGCGGGCAGCGCCCGCGCGGTCGGCAGCACCACCTGCTGGGCGCCCGCGCTGTCCTCCGGGAACACGGTGCGCAGCACCTCGTGCCGCTCCACCAGATCGGTGAGCGCCGCACGCAGCGCCGCCACATCGAGATCTCCCGCGATCCGGATAACGAAAGCGATGTTATATGCGCTCGATTCGGGAGAATATCGATTGAGGAACCACAGTCGCTGCTGCGGCAGCGACAATGGAATGCGTCCCGGACGCGTGGTCTGCACAGCCAGCGCCAACCGCTGCGTCCGGGGCGCTTCCGTGAGCCGCTCGGCCACCCCCGCGACGGTGGGCGCCTCGAAGATCACCCGCACCGGCAGGTCCACCCCGAATTCCGCGTGCAGCGCGGCGGCGAGCCGGGTGGCCAGCAGCGAGTTGCCGCCGACATCGAAGAAGCTGTCCTCGGCCCCGGTGACGGGACGGCCGAGGATCTCGCCGAACACGCCCGCGACCCGCGACTCCAGCTCGGTGGCCGGCGCCCGCGAGCTGCCGCCGGTCGCGAAGACCGGCTCCGGCAACGCTTTTCGGTCCAGCTTGCCCGCCGGGGTGACCGGGAGTTCGTCCAGCACGGTGACCGAGGCGGGCACCATGTAGCCGGGCAGGCGCTGCCGGGCGGTCTCGGTGAGATCGGCGGCCGCCACCGGCTGGTCCACGGTCACGTAGGACGCCAGCCGCGGCTGGCCGTGTTCGTCGGTGTGCACCACGGTGAGCGCGAAGTTCACGCCGGGGTGCGCGCGCAGCACGTGGTCGATCTCGCGCAGCTCGATCCGGAAGCCGCGGATCTTGATCTGATCGTCGGCGCGCCCGAGGAAGCGCACCTGACCGCCGGTCTCGACCACGACGAGGTCACCCGTGCGGTACATCCGCTCGCCGCGGCGACCGTGCGGGTTGGCCAGGAACCGTTGCGCGGTAAGGCCGTAACGACCGTGGTAGCCGCGGGCCAGACCGGGGCCGGAGAGGTACAGCTCGCCGGGGGTGCCCGGCGGCACCGGGTGCAGCCGTCCGTCGAGCACGAACAGGCGCATGCCGCGGATCGGCAGGCCGAGCGGCACCGGGCGGCCCGGCACCATCGGCCCGGTCGCGGTGGCGGCGACAGTCGCCTCCGACGGGCCGTACATGTTGTGCATGCGGTGCTCGGCCGACCAGGTCTCGACCAGCTCCTCCGAGCAGGCCTCGCCGCCGACGATGACCGCCTCCAGCTCGTCCAGCCCGTCGGTCGGCACGGTGGCCAGCGCGGCCGGGGTGACGAACGCGTGGGTGACCCGCTCGGTGCGCAACAGCGTGGCCAGTTCGGCGCCGCCGTACAGACCGGCGGGCGCCACGACGATGGTCGCGCCCGCGGCGAAACCGAGCAGCAGCTCCAGCACCGACGCGTCGAAGCTCGGCGACGAGAAATGCAGCGTCCGAGCCGAATCCGTGACGCCGAACAGGTGCGTCTGCTCGTTCGCGAGCGAGGCGAGGCCGGCGTGGGTGACCACCACCGCCTTCGGCTTGCCGGTCGAGCCGGAGGTGTAGATCAGGTAGGCCGGATGCACCGTGCACAGCGAATGATGCCGGTCCGCGTCGGTGATCGGGTCGGTCGAGCAGTGCACCGCTTCCGCGGCCAGTTCGGCCGAGCCCAGCACCAGCCAGTCGACGTAGTTCTTGCGGTGCTTGCCGCGCGGCGCGGGCCACTCCGGCATGGCCGCCAGGCAGGCGGCGTCGGTCAGGCCGAGGATGGCCCCGGAATCGCCGATCATGTGCGCGATCCGCTCGCCCGGGTAGCTCGGATCGATCGGCACATACGCCGCACCGGTTTTCGCGACCGCCCACACCGCGGTGATCGCGTCCAGGCCGCGCGGCAGCGCGATCGCGACGACCACCTCCGGGCCGGCGCCGTGCTCGATCAGCACGCGCGCCAACCGGTTCGAGGACTCGTCGAGTTCCCGGTAGGTGGTGTCGACACCGAGGTAGCGCACGGCCACCGCGTCCGGCACCCGCTCGGCCGTGTCGGTGAGTAACCGGGCCAGCGTGGTGAACGGTTCGGCGGGCGCGCCCGCGATCGGCACCAGATTGGCGATCTCGCGCCGATCGAGAATGCTCAGATCGCCGATCGGCATGCTCGGCGCGGCGACCACGGCATTCAACACGGCGACGAAGCGGCGGGCGAACGATTCCACCGTGGCGCGGTCGAAAATATCGGTGGCGTACCCGAATTCGGCGGTGAGCGGTCCGTCGGTGACGTCGTCGTGCACCACCAGCTGCAGATCGAACTTCGCGATATCGGAGACGATCGGCAGCACCTCGGCCCGTACGCCGGGCAACTCGATGCGCAGGTCGGGATCCCGGTCGTAGGACAGCATCACCTGGAACAGCGGATGCCGCGCGGCCGAGCGCTCGGGGTTGACCACCTCGACCAGCCGCTCGAACGGCACGTCGGCGTTGGCGAAGGCGTTGAGATCGGTCTCGCGCACCACGTCGAGCATGCGGTCGAAACCCGCGGCCGGATCGATCTCGGTGCGCAGCACCAGCGTGTTGACGAACATGCCGACCAGCTCGTCCAGCGCAGGATCGGAGCGGCCCGCGATCGGCGTGCCGATCGCGATATCGGTGCTCGCGCACAGTCGCGACAGCAGGGTGGCCAGCGCGGCGTGCAGCACCATGAACATGCTGACGCCCCGGGCGGCGGCCAGTTCGCTTGCGGCGCGGCGGTTCTCGGGGGAAATCGTGAAATCGACCCGGCCGCCGGTGGTCGACCTGCGCAACGGGCGCGGGCGGTCCAGCGGCAGGTCGAGCTGGTCGGGCAGGCCGGCCAGCGCCGAACGCCAGTGCGTCAGCTGACCGCTCAGCGCGCTCGCCGGATCGGATTCGTTGCCGAGCAGTTCCCGCTGCCACAGGGCGAAGTCGGCGTACTGCACCGGCAGCGGCGCCCACTGCGGCGCGGAGCCGGTGCCGCGCGCCGCGACCGCGGTCATCAGATCGCGGGCCAGCGGCGCGATCGACCAGCCGTCACCGCAGATGTGATGCAGCACGACCAGGAACACCCACTGGTCCGGTCCGGTGCGGTAGAGCGCCACCCGGATCGGCGCCTGACTGCGCAGATCGAAGCCGTACCCGGCGAACTCGGTGGCCAGTTCCGCCACGTCGGCGCCCGCGGCGTCGATCGGGTCCAGGGTGAGCGGGATCTCCGCGGCCGGGTGGATCAGCTGCACCGGTCCCTCGGCCGACTCCGGGAACGTGGTGCGCAGGCTCTCGTGGCGTTCGATCACGTCGACCAGGCCCGCCCGCAGCGCCTCGACGTCGAGCGCGCCCTCGATGCGGACCGCCAGCGGCATGTTGTAGGCGGCCGCGTGTTCGGCGAAGCGGTTGAGGATCCACAGCCGCTGCTGCGCCAGCGACAGCGGAATCCGCTCGGGGCGTTGCGCCGCAACGAGTTTCGGCGAGGAAACATCGGCGGTGTGGGTGGCGAAGCGCTGGGTGAGCGCGGCGATCGTCGAGGCCTCGAACAGGTCGCGAATGGTCAGGCCGGTGCCGAGGGCGGCATTGATCCGGGCCACCGCGCGCGCGGCGACCAGCGAGTTGCCGCCCAGGTCGAAGAAGCTGTCCTCGACGCCGACCTCGGTGCCGAGCATTTCGGCGAAGACCCGGGCGAGCACCCGCTCCACCTCGGTACGCGGTTCCGCGGTGGACCGTCCGGTGGCCCGGACGCCGACCGGGGCGGGCAGCGCTTTGCGATCGATCTTGCCGTTGGCGCTGAGCGGCAGCTCATCGAGGGCCAGCAGCGCCGAGGGCACCATGTACGCGGGCAGCGTACGGCGCAGCTCGGTGAGCAGCGCGGCAGTGTCGAGCCGTCCCGCGGCCGGGGTCGCGACCACATAGGCGACGAGTTCGTCACCGTTGCGGCCCGCGTGCGCCACGCAGACCGCCCTGGCGACCCGCGCGTCGTCGAGCAGCGCCGCCTCGATCTCGCCGAGTTCGATCCGCAGGCCGCGGATCTTGACCTGGAAGTCGCTGCGGCCCATGTACTCCAGCACGCCGGGACCGTCCGTGCCGAGCTGCCAGCGGGCCAGGTCGCCGGTGCGGTACATGCGTGCACCCGCGCCGAACGGGTTGGCCACGAAGCGATCCGCGGTGAGCCGGGGCTGGCCGAGGTAGCCGCGCGCCAATTGCACACCGGCCAGGTACAACTCGCCGACCACGCCAGGCGGCACCGGCCGCAACCGCGAATCCAGCACGTAGGTCTGGGTATTCCAGACCGGCGAGCCGATCGGCACGGTCGCCGGGTCGGCCGGGCACGGCCAGTAGGTGACGTCGACGGCGGCCTCGGTGGGACCGTACAGATTGTGCAACGCGGGCCGGGGCAGCGCCGCGTGGAAGTCCCGGACGGTGGCCGCGGGCAACGCCTCGCCGCTGCAGAACACCTGACGCAACGCGGTGCAGCCGCGCACATCGGTGTCGGTGACGAACACCGAGAGCATGGACGGTACGAAATGCGCGGTGGTGATGCCCTTTTCGGCGATCAGCCGGGCCAGGTAGGCCGGGTCCCGGTGCCCGTCGTGCGCCGCGACGACCAGTCGCGCGCCGATCTGCAAGGGCCAGAAGAACTCCCACACCGAGACGTCGAAGGTGGCGGGCGTCTTCTGCAGCACCACGTCGGTCCGGTCGAGCGAGTATTCGTGCTGCATCCAGCGCAGCCGGTTCACGATCGCGGCGTGGCTCACGCCGACACCCTTGGGCTTGCCGGTGGAGCCGGAGGTGAAGATCACGTAGGCGAGGTGGTCGGCGCGCAGGGCGGCGGTGCGTTCGGCATCGGTGATCGGCGCACCGCGGTAGCCGGCCAGGTCGACGGTGTCGATGGCCAGTGCGGCAGCGGATTCGGGCATCGCGAGCTCGTCGCGCGCGGCCGTGAGCACACAGACCGGCGACGCCTGCCGCACGATCTGATCGAGCCGATCGGCCGGATGTTCCGGATCGAGCGGCAGGTAGGCCGCACCGGTCTGGACGATCGCGTACATGCCGACCACGAGATCGATGCTGCGACGCAGGCACAGGCCGACCACGGTCTCCGGTCCCGCCCCGCGCTCGATGAGCAGGCGGGCCAGGCGATTGGCGCGCTCGTCGAGTTCGCGATAGGTGAGCGTCGCGGTGGCCGAGGTGTCGTCGCCGGATTCCAGCGCGATCGCGTCGGGGCAGGCGGCCGCGCGCTCGGCGAACAGCTCGGCGAGGGTGCCCGGCTGCCGCGGCGCCTCGGTCGTGTTCCACTCGTGCAGGACGCGCTCGTGCTCGGCGGCGGTGATCGCGGTGAGCGTCTCGGCGTGGGTGTCCGGTGCGGCGCTGAGGAATCGGGTGAGGAAGTCGAGGAAACGGTCGTGGTGCACCGACACCTCGGCCTCGCCGTAGAGGCGCGGGTTGGCCTCGAAGTCGACGTGGATCCGGCCGCCGACACCGTTGTACAGGTTCACCGACAGGTCCTCGACCGGGCCGGTGGCCAGCACGTTCAGCGAGCCGACCAGGCTGCCGAAGGTCAACTCGTCGTGGAACAGCATGATGTTGACCATCGGCCCGAAGAAGCCGCGCGAGTCGCGCGAGTAGCCGCAGTCACGGCGGATGTCGTCGTGCCGGTAGCGCTGGTGCCGCAGCGCGCCGGTGATCTGGAGTTCGGTCGCCTTCACCACATCGGCGAGGGTGGTTTCCGCGGTGAAGCGCAGCCGGATCGGGACCACATTGGACACCACGCCGGCCGAGCGGCGCAGCGAGACGGTGGTACGCGCGGAGACCGGCAGGCTCAGCACCACATCCGGATTTCCGGTCACCGAACGGACATACGCGCCGAGCGCGGCGACGAACAGTGCCGAGTTGGCCGTGCCGAAGGTGGTGACGGCCGCGTCCATCGCGGCCTGCGCACGGTCGTCGAGCACGCCCGCGGCGATGCGGCGGCCCGCGTCCTGGCCGGCCGCGGTGACGGTGCTGCCGCCGAGGCT
The DNA here is from genome assembly GCF_001613425.1 of Nocardia vulneris. Lineage (GTDB taxonomy): Bacteria > Actinomycetota > Actinomycetes > Mycobacteriales > Mycobacteriaceae > Nocardia > Nocardia vulneris. The sequence goes on from NZ_BDCI01000028.1 coordinate 25,496, forward strand.
CATCGGCTCGCCCGCGCCGGCCAGCTGTTCCAGCCAGTAGTCGCGGTCGGCGCGGAACCTGCTGGTCTCGCGGTAGCGGACCTCGTCGGCGTAGATCTCGGCCAGCGGCGCGGCGCGCGAGACCACCGGCTCGGTCCGATTCTCCAGCGCGGTGTAGATCTCGGCGGTGCGAGTGAGCGCGTTCATCGCGCCGTAGCCGTCGATCACGATGTGATGGGCACGCGAGTACCAGATGTAATCCGAATCCCCGGTGCGCAGCACCACATTCGCGGTGAGCGGGTCGCGCTCCAGATCGATCGGCGAACCGGTGTACTCGTGCATCCAGCGCAGCGCCGCGGCGTGCGGGTCGGGCTCGCCGCGCAGATCGACCCTGGCCCACCCCGGCCGGCGCGCGGGATCGACTATCTGGTGCGGGATTCCGTCGATCTCCGCCAGGCGCAGCTTGCCGACCTCGGATTCCGCGCCGAATCGCTCGATCGCGTAGAGCAGGCGGCCGACATCCAGGTCGCCGTGGATCTCGACATACTGGGCGATCGTCAGCGGCACATCCGGCCGAATCCGCTGCGCGTACCAGAGCGCCGTTTGAGCCGGCGACAAGACGAATGGCTGTGCCGAGGATTCGCCCGATGAACATTGGTCGACGCTGTCCGTGGCCAATGAACTCATCAATCACTCCGTTCTGCCGCTGTTCGACGCAACTTCCAGAACACAGACCACAGCAAGGCGCGCGAGGCCGACCGTGAAAAGTGATCCACGCCCTATGATTCGGAGCGTCTGATCGGCCGGATTGCCAGCGTGGCGGATTTGTTTCACATCGCAGGCTAGCCAGCGCGGTTGATCTTGTATAGCAAACATTTGGCTAACACGACAATTCGCCCAGTTCGCCTCGCCAAAAGCCCAGGAAAAAACCGCCCTGACAAGCGAATACAACATCAACAATGCGTATGTGCGAATAATTCGCTACATCACGGTTCGGCTACAGCAATCACAGAAAATACCGGAGGTACGGTTAGCCCCCGCAACCACTTTCAGTCGCGCACTGTGACCTGCGGCACGTTTTTCTCGGCCGCGTCCGCGCGCCGGGCCCGACGTTGACGGATCAACACAGCCAGGACGGCGGCGGCCGTCAGCGCGACGAACACCCGTTCCGGCAGCGGCCCAACGGAAGTAGCGACGGTGTTGCTGCTGCGCAGCGGTAGCTGGGCGACCAGCGCGGCGGGCACGAATTGCGGACTCTCTTGCTGCACAGTGCCATCCGCCGCGATGATCGCGCTGACGCCGGAGGTCGCCGCGACCACCAGCGCCCTGCCGTGTTCGACCGCCCGGACCCGCGACATGGCCAGCTGCTGATAGGTCATCTCGCTGTCGCCGAACGTCGCGTTGTTCGTGGGCACGGTCAGCAGCTGTGCGCCTGCGCGCATCGCGTCCTCGAACGCGCGATCGAAGGCGACCTCGTAACAGGTCGCCACGCCGATGTCGATACCGGCCGCACGGACCACACCGTCGCCGTGGCCCGGCACGAAATATCCGGCGCGATCGGCATATTCGGAGAACAGCCGGAAGAACGAACGCATCGGCAGATACTCGCCGAAGGGCTGGATGATCTTCTTGTCGTGGCGCTCCCCCGGGCCCGCGGCGCCGTTCCACACGATCACCGAGTTGGTCGTGGTCCGATCACCGTTCACCAGCACCGCGCCCACCAGGATCGGCGCGCCGATCCGCTCGGACGCCCGGGTGATCAGGGCCGCCGCGTCGGCGTTGCGCAGCGGGTCGATATCGGACGAATTCTCCGGCCAGATCACCACATCCGGCTTTTTCGCCGCCCCCGCCGCGACCGCCTGCGCCAGCTCCTCGGTGCGCCGCACGTGATTGTCCAGCACCGCCCGCCGCTGCGCATTGAAGTCCAAGCCGAGCCGCGGCACACTCCCCTGAATCGCCGCCACCGTGATCACCCGATCCCCCTGATCCGGCGCAGGCAGCGTCGCCCCGAGCCGCAGCCCCGCCAACGGCAGAACCGCGAGAGTTGCCGCAGCGGCGGCACATCCGAGCCACGCGGCCCGGCGGGTTCCCGCAATCGGGGTTTCTGCGGCTGGGGTCGCGTCATGCGGCGCAGCGTTTTCCGTGGCGGCATCGTTTTCGCTCGCCGGGCGGGGTGCCGCGGTCGAACGGACGACGGCGCGCACCTGGAGGATCAAAGCAGCTGCGCCCGCGCCGGTCAGCGCCACCGCGAAGCTGACGAAGGGGGCGCCGCCGAGCGCGGCGAGGGGCAGGAACCAGCCGTCGGCTTGCCCGAAGGCCAAACGGCCCCAGGGGAATCCGCCGAAGGGGAAACTGGAGCGCGCCCACTCGGCGCTCGCCCACGCCAGCGCCACCCACAGCGGCCAGCCCGGGAGTCGTCCCACGATTCGTGCCAGCACACCGAACAGTCCGATGTACACCGCGCACACCGTGGACAGCGCCAACCACGGCACCGGCCCGACGTAGATCCCGGTCCACGGCAGCAGCGGCACGAAAAACGCCAGACCGGCCAGGAATCCGTAGCCGAACCCCGCCCGCAGTCGCCCACTGCCGCGCACCACCAGCGTGAGCACCGCGATACCGAGCGGCGCGAGGAACCACCACGGCCGCGGCGGAAAACTCCCGAAGATCAACAGCCCAGCGCAGATCGCGCCCACCGACCGCGACAACACCGGAAACCGGCTCAGCACACCCATCATTCGCTCACGCACCCCGCGTAACCTTCCCGCGCACCCTCGCAGACCTCACGCCGTGTAGATCGTTTCGCCGCGATGCACGGTGCGCAGGCACTTCGGTAGCGCTGAATCGGGTTGCAGGGGTGGCAATCCGGGGACGCGGGAGCGCGGGTCGGTGGACCAGCGCTGTACCGAGTCGGCCGCCGCGGCCACGACCAGTTCCTCGGCGTCCCATACCGCATAGGACGCGGGCGCACCGGGCACCAGGGTGCCCGCGATCCCGTCTCGCACCCCGCCCGCACGCCACGCGCCCCTGGTCGCGGCGGCGAACGCGGCGCGCGGGGAAAGCCCGTGGCCAGGGGTGCGGTGGTGGGCGGCGGCGCGCACGGCCGCCCAGGGATCGAGCGGGGTGACCGGCGCGTCCGAACCGACGGCCAGCGCGATCCCGGCCGCGGCCATGGCAGCGAACGGGTTCAGCGCGGCGGCCCGGGTCGCGCCGAGCCGCGCCGCGTACATGCCGTCCTCGCCGCCCCACGCCGCGTCGAATCCCGGTTGCACGCTGGCGAGCACACCCCATGCGGCGAGCTTGCCGATCTGCGCGGCATCGAGCAGTTCGGCGTGCTCCACCCGATGCCCGAGCGCCGCGACCGCCGGACCGCCGAATTCGCCTACGACACGGTCGAATCCGGCGACGACCGCGTCCATGGCGGCGTCGCCGATCACGTGGAAGCCCGCTTGGATACCCGCCTCGGTGCAGGCGCGGACGTGCGCGGCGATGGCCTCGGCGTCGAGATAGGACCGGCCGGTGCCGGGCTGGTCGGCGTAGTCCTCGCGCAGCCAGGCGGTGTGCGAACCGAACGAGCCGTCCACGAACAGGTCGCCGCCGAGCGCGTGCACGCCGAGTTCGGCCACCAGTGCGCGCGCCTGTTCGGCACTGCGCACCGCCTCGCCCCAGTACGCCCGCACCTCGACGCCGTGCCGGAATTCGAGCAGTTCGCGCACGTCGGTGCGACCGGAGATCTCCGGCCCCGCGCATTCGTGCACCGCGACGATGCCGTGCGCGGCCGCGTGGTCCAGCGCCGCCGCCCGCGCCCGATCCCGTTGCGCGCGATCGAGTTCCGCGAGCACCGTGGTCCGCACCAGGTGGTGCGCCGCCGCCCGGACCGGCTCGCCGCGGGTGAACCCGTCGGCCGCGCGCACCTGCGGCAGCGCGTCCAGCAGCGCGGACGACACCACCGCCGAGTGCGCGTCCACCCGGGACAGGTAGACGTGGCGGGCGCCGGCGGCCTTGTCGATCTCCTCGACCGTGGGCGGTCTGCCCTCCGGCCAGGTGGTCTCGTCCCAGCCGTCACCGAGGATCGCGCCCTCGGGCCGGGCCGCGGCGAAATCGCGCAGCAAGCTCAGGCAGTGCTCCAGCGAACGGGCGACGGACAGGTCGAGTCCGGTGAGCTTCAGTCCCAGCGCGGTGACGTGCACGTGCGGGTCCACGAACGCCGGCGCGACGAACGCGCCGTCCAGATCGATGACCTCGGCGTCCGGATGCAGTGCCCGTCCGGGCTGTTCCGCGCCGAGCCACACCACGGTGCCGTCGGCCACCGCCATCGCCGTCGCGTCCGGAGAACTGGAGCTGTAGATACGACCGCCGATGAGCAACTGGGTATTCACGAGATCCCAGTCTGCCGTATGCCCGATTCGGGCTTTCGGGTCAGCCGTTCAGTACGGGCTGCCGCACATCCTCGGCGTGCGCCAGCACCGTCATCACGTCGGCGAAGCGCGGCGGCGCGCTGCCGGGACCGCACGGCGAACCCGGCGGGCAACCCGCCTCGACGGCGATCAGTTCCAGCCGCAACGCGGCGGCCGCAAACCCGGAAATCGATTGTCCCGCAGCCGCCGCCGCACGTTTCACCGCGGCGGCCAGCTCTTCGCTCACCGTGATGGTGAGTTGCTCGGTGGCCATCGCGTCACCGTAGCCCCTTTTCAGCGGGATCCCTAGCGCGCTGGCGTGTCTTTACTACTCGTTGGTAATGGCGCTACCACCCTTTGACAATCGGGGTGGTCAGGGGTTGGTGATGGCGCGACGCGCGTTGCCCTGTCCGTCGTCGTAGTACTGGTGCACGACGGTGCCGTCGATGACTTCGCCACCGTCGATCACCACGCCCCGGTACGGCATGGCGGCCTGGAACTTGGCGACCCGGCGCGCGGCGAACGCGGCGGCCATCGGCCGCACCAGGAATCGGGTCGGCGGCAGCAGCAGGAACAGGCCGATCAACGAGGTGACCAGACCGGGCACGAACATCAGGAACCCGCCTGCCGCGACCAGCGCGCCGTCGGCGACCGCGGTCCCCGGCGCGATCTCGCCGCGGCCGACGCGGCGGAACTGCTCGAACACCCGCCGTCCCTGCGAGCCGACCAGCAGCATGCCCGCCGCCGATCCGGCGATGAGCAGCAGAATGGCCGGTATCACGCCGAGCCATTGGCCGACGGCGACCAGGGCGGCGATCTCGGTGATCACATAGAGCACGAATACCAGGGCGGGCATGGCGTTCCTTTCGGACGATCTACCCGATTCAACGCCCGGCCCGCCATATTTTCTCCCGGATCCGCCTGAGAGTCCCATGAGACCTGAGCGGCCGATGAGTTCCCGGCAGTCAGGCCGTCTGTAGCAGTGGAACAGCGGACCGGCGGGCAATGCCGGATGAGGAGGCCGAGTGGCGAACGAACTGTCGCGTGCCGAGATCTGGGCGATGACGCATGCCGAGCGCGCGGCGCTGGCCGAGGATCTGGCCGAATTGGACGAGACGCAATGGGCGAGCCCGTCACTGTGCGGGGAATGGACAGTCGAGGAGGTGCTCGCCCACCTGACCGCGGCGGCGAGCGTCGGCCGGATCCGCTGGGTGCTCAGCGCACTGCGTGCCCGGTTCGATTTCGCGCTGCACAACGATCGGCAGCTGGCCGAGCATCATGGTGCGACACCCGCCGAAACGCTGGACCGGTTCCGGGCGGTCCGTACCAGCACCACCGCGACCTTCGGTGATACCGCGGCCTGGCTCGGCGAGGTGGTGGTGCACGCGCAGGACATCCGGCGCCCGCTCGGGTTGCCGCGCGAGCCCGCGGTCGCGGCCGCGACCGCGGTGGCCCGGTTCTACGCGAGCCGGGATTTCACGGTATCCGGCCACAGCGCGATCGCGGGGCTGCGCGTGACGGCGACCGACGGCCCGTTCGAGATCGGCACCGGTCCTGAGGTGCGCGGGACGACTACCGCACTGGTCATGGCGATGGCGGGCCGGATCGCCTACTGCGATGATCTGACCGGCCCCGGTCTGCCGACGCTGCGCAGCCGTTTGTGAGTCACCGGCCGGGGGGTGAACTGTTCGATCGGCCGCTCGACCGCCTCGGGATCGCTCAGCAGCGCCCGGCTCGCGACCGCGGCGTCCGCAGCGCGCAGACAATCATGCAGCGGCCGGTCGAACGGCACCGAGAATTCCTTGGAAAGGTTCCAGCACAGCGACTTTCGCCGCCGCGAAGTCGACCCAGTCGCCCGCCGCCTCGGAAGCGACGGGAACTAACCGCCAGGGCGGACCAGGCCGGTCTCGTAGGCGAGCACCACCGCTTGTACGCGATCGCGCAGGCCGAGCTTGGTGAGCACGCGCCCGACGTGCGTCTTCACGGTGGCCTCGGAGAGGTACAGCTGTTCGGCGATCTCGGCGTTGGAACGGCCGGCCGCGATCTGTTCGAGCACCTCCCGTTCGCGGGCGGTGAGCACCTCGAGCACGCCCGGGTCGCGCATCCGCGCGGGATCCTCGGCGATGAGCCGATCCAGCAGGCGCTTGGTCACCTTCGGCGAGACGACCGCGTCACCGGCGGCGACGCTGCGGATCGCGGAGATCAGATCCTCCGGCGGGGTGTCCTTGAGCAGGAAGCCGCTCGCGCCCGCGCGCAACGCGCCGAGCGCGTGCTCGTCGAGATCGAAGGTGGTCATCACGAGCACCCGGCAGCCGTGCCCCGCCTCGACGATCCGCGCGGTCGCGGTGACGCCGTCGACCACCGGCATCCGCACGTCCATCAGCACCACATCGGGTACCAGCTCGGCGGCCCGGCTCACCGCGGCCGCTCCGTTGGCCGCCTCCCCGATCACCTCGATATCGGGGTGCGCGCCGAGGACCATCTTCAACCCCATGCGCATGAGTTCCTGGTCGTCGACAACGAGAACGGTGATCGGCACGCACCTAATCTAACGTGCGCGGGCCCGCCGACGGCCTGCCGACCTATTCCGGCAAGCCGGGCGCGAGCGGGATCGTGGCCTGCACCCGCCACGCGCCGTCCGCGGCGCGACCGGTCTCCAACGTGCCGCCGAGCACGGCGATGCGTTCCCGCATTCCGACCAAACCCATTCCGCCGCCTTTGATCCGGACCGCGGGTTCGTCCAACGGGACGCCGCCGGTATCGGAGATGTCGATCGTCACGTCGGCGTCGCGGCGGCGCACCCGCACCCACGCCTTGGGATGCGGCCCGGCGTGGCGCAGCGTGTTCGTCAGCGACTCCTGCACGATGCGATGCACGCCGAGACTGACCTCGGGCGCGACGTCGTCGAGCTCCCCGGTCAATTCGAGTTCCACGGCGAGGCCGGCGCCGCGCATCATGTCCACCACCCGGGCGAGTCCGGCGGTGCCGTGCTGGGGCAATTGGTCGGGCGCGTGTTCGGTCCGCAGCAGCGCGACGGTCCGGCGCAGTTCGCGCAGCGCCTCGCGACCGGTCCCTGCGATCGTGGTGAGCGCCTGCTCGGCGGCGTCGGGGTCGCGCCGCAGCGCGTACTTCGCGCCGTCGGCCTGCACGATGATCACGCTCACCGCGTGCGCGACCACGTCGTGCAGTTCGCGGGCGATGCGGGTGCGCTCGGCCGACACCGCGTCGTGCGCGCGGCGTTCCTTGTCGTAGTCCGCGACCGCGAGCCGGGCCGCGACCTCGGTGTCATAGGCGTGCCGCGCGCCGATGAACTCCGCGAGCGTCCAGCACAGCGCGAAGAACATGACGGTGAAGACGGCCTCGCCGCCCGCGGGCTTGTCCAGCGCCAGATTCGAGAGCACCGAATCGAGCACCACGCCGAGTCCGAACCACAGCCCCTCCCGTCTGCCCACGTAGGCGACGAGCGTGTACAGCATGATCCCGAGACTGAACAGCGTGATGTGATCGGCCTCGTCCCCGACCACATAGGCGACCGCCGTCGCGACCAGCGACGACACCAGCGCGATCGCCGCCATCGCGCGCGGATACACCCGGCGCAACACGATCGGCAGCGGCAGAAAAACCCCGACCGCGAGAAAGGCGACCTTGTGCGTGGAGTTCCCGACGCTGAGGATCTCGAGCAGTAAGAGGACAGCCGCCAGTATCGAATCCGAGACGATGGGCTTCCCGCGAAGCCACAGGCTGAACCGGCGCACCCGTCCACCCTAGGTCGGGGCGGGCACGCCGGGGCGCACCCGCGCGCCGAGTGCGCCGAACTGGACTGCTGACTGGCCCGCAGCCGACCACCTGGTTGGCTTGCCCCGTGCAGATCGGTGATTGGGCGGTGTTGATAACCGCGGCGACGGCCGCGGGCTGGGTGGACGCGGTGGTCGGCGGCGGTGGGCTCATCATTCTGCCGACGTTGTTTCTGGTCGCACCGAACATCGCGCCGCAGACCGCGCTCGGCACGAACAAGCTCGCCGCCGTCGCGGGCACCGCGGCGTCGGTACTGACCTTCGCCAGGAAGGTGCCGATGCAGTGGCGGGTCCTCGTGCCCGCGGCGGGAATCGCGGCGGTGACCGCCGGAACCGGTGCTGCCGCAGTCTCATTGATCGACCGTGACCTGTTCATTCCGATCGTCATGGTGGTGCTGGTCGGCGTCGCGGTGTTCGTCACGCTGCGACCCTCGATCGGGGTCACGCTCGCCACGCACGCGCCCACCCGGCGCAAAGCGATCCTCACCATCGCACTCGCCGCGGGACTCGTCGGTTTCTACGACGGCCTGCTCGGCCCCGGCACCGGGACCTTCCTCATCATCACGTTCGCGACGCTGCTCGGCACCGAGTTCGTGCGGGCCGCCGCGATGGCGAAGGTGATCAACTGCGGATCCAATGTGGGCGCGCTGATCTTCTTCGGGCTCACCGGCCACATCCTGTTCCTGCTCGGCGCGGCCATGGCGGTCGGCAATGTGGCGGGCGCGATCGTCGGCTCACACATGGCGCTGCGCAACGGCGCGAAATTCGTCCGCGTCGTGCTGCTCGTGGTGGTGGTCGCGATGGTGATCCGCTTGGGCTGGCAGCAGTTCGGCTGATCAGCCGATGGGCTCGACCTGCGAGGCGAGCCAAGGCTTCAGCACGCGCGAGGTGGTCTCGTGGATCTGGCGGTGCAGTCGCTCGCCGTCGTCCGCGCCGTTGATCGGCTGCTGGAACAGCACGGTCAGCGCACCGGACACCGCGCCGACGACCGCGCCGACCAGTGCGGCAGCCCCCACCTCGTCCAGTTCGGCGGGGAACGCGGTATGCAGCTGGCGCGCGATCTCACGCTGCGCCACCAACTGTGCGTGCGCGGCCCGGCCGCTCACCGACGGCACGGTGCGCGACACCTGCGCGCGCAATGCGGCGATCCGGGCGCTGAGATCGTCGACGAGATGTTCGCCGGGATTGTCACCGGCTGCGCGTAAAGCCCGGAGTAACACTTCGACCGGACGCTCCCCCGGCCGGCGGCTGCCGATCGCGGCCACCGCGGCCCGCACCCGCTCGTCGGTCTCCGGGAAGAGCAGTTCTTCCTTGCTCGCGAAGTAGTTGAAGAAGGTGCGCGTGCCCACCTCGGCCGCCGCCGCGATATCGGCCACCGTCGTCTCGTCGTAGCCTCTGGACTCGAAAAGGTCTACGGCTGCCTCGAGCAGCGCACGGCGGGTACGTTCGCGTTTGCGGTCACGGAGGGCGGATGGCGGCACGCGGGCACAGTACGGCATTTCGTGAGACAGGCGTGGTATGCGCGGGTTTCGCGCGTGCCGTTCCGACTCCCCCACCTTTGACATTGCGCCCCTGCACCTTTGACCCCGCCCCCTGGCACACCGGCCGGCGCCGGAGCTGGTGCGGGGTGCGTGTGATGCATGTTTGCAGGGGGCGCATGTTTGCGCGGGGTGGCGCGGGATGTGGTCGGGCGGGAGGGACTAGGTTGGGCTGGGTGAGCATCGCGACTTCCAAGGATGTGGACGCAGAGTTTCTCGAACTGCCGCTGACCGCGCTCGCCGACGCCGCGTTGAGTGCGGCGCGCGCAGCGGGCGCCGAGCACGCCGACCTGCGCGTGCACCGGCTGGTGACGCAGACGATCCGGCTGCGCGACGGGCGCGTCGAGGCGATCACCGACAACATCGAACTCGGTTTCGCGGTCCGCGTGATCGTCGACGGCACGTGGGGTTTCGCCTCGCATGCCGCGCTGACTCCCGCGACCGCCGCCGAGGTGGCGCGCACCGCGGTGACGGTCGCGACGACGCTGCGCGCGTTGAACCGCGAACGGGTCGAACTCGCGGACGAACCGATCTACGACGACGTGTACTGGGTCTCCGCCTACGACGTGGACCCGTTCACCGTGCCGACCACCGACAAGGTCGCACTGCTGCAGGACTATTCGGAACGCCTGTCCGGCGCCGACGGCGTCGACCACGTCACGGCGTACGTGTTGCAGGTGAAAGAGCAGACCTTCTACACCGACACCGCGGGTTCGAGGATCACCCAGCAGCGCGTCCGGCTGCATCCGCAGTTCGAGGCGACCACGGTCGATTCGGCGGCGGGCGTGTTCGAGACCATGCGCACGCTGGCACCGCCGGTGGGGCGCGGCTGGGAGTACGTCACGGGCGCCGACGGCACCTGGGACTGGTCGGACGAACTGGCCCGGATCCCGTCCTGGCTCGCCGAGAAGGTGAAGGCGCCGACCGTCACCCCCGGCCCGACCGATCTGGTGATCGACCCGACCAACCTGTGGCTGACCATCCACGAATCCATCGGCCACGCCACCGAGTACGACCGCGCCATCGGCTACGAATCCGCTTACGCCGGTACCTCGTTCGCCACCCCGGACAAGCTCGGCACCCTGCAATACGGCACCCCGATCATGCATGTCACCGGTGACCGCACCGAGCCGCACGGCCTGGCCAGCGTCGGCTACGACGACGAGGGCGTGGCCGGGCAGCGCTGGGATCTGGTGCGTGACGGCGTGCTCGTCGGCTACCAACTGGACCGAGTGTTCGCGCCGCGCCTCGGCCTGGACCGGTCCAACGGCTGCTCCTATGCGGATTCGGCGCATCACGTGCCGATCCAGCGGATGGCGAACGTCTCGTTGCAGCCCGATCCCGAAAACGACACCAGCACCGCGGAACTCATCTCCCGGGTGCGCGACGGCATCTACATCGTCGGCGACAAGTCGTGGTCGATCGACATGCAGCGCTACAACTTCCAGTTCACCGGTCAGCGGTTCTTCCGCATTCGCGACGGCAAGCTGGACGGCCAACTCCGCGACGTCGCCTACCAGGCCACCACCACCGACTTCTGGGGCGCGATGGAGGCGGTCGGCGGACCGTCCACCTGGCGGCTCGGCGGCGCGTTCAACTGCGGCAAGGCCCAACCCGGGCAGGTCGCCGCGGTCAGCCACGGCTGCCCGTCGGTGCTGGTGCGCGGCATCAACATTCTCAACACCCGGACGGAGGCGGGGCAGTGAGCCAGCAGACCATCATCGCCGCGGGCGAGGTCGTCGAGCGTGTGCTCGCCCTGTCCCGCGCCGACGAAGCCATGGTGATCGTCACCGACGCGCACGACGCGTCGCTGCGCTGGGCCGGCAATTCGATGACCACCAACGGATCGTCGAATTACCGTGACTGGGCGGTGATTTCGATCTTCCGCGACGGTCCGCGCGCCGCCCGGGTCGGCACCATCGGGTCGACCAGTGTCGATCCGGCGGAGATCGAAGCGGTGGTGCGCCGCAGCGAGGAGGCGGCCCGTGCCGCCGCACCCGCCGAAGACGCTATGCCGCTGCTGGATTCGGAACGGCCCGCCGAGGACTGGGCTGATCCCGCGGGCAGCACCGGCATCGAGGTGTTCACCGACCTGGCCCGCGGTCTCTCGGCCGGTTTCGACGGCAGCGATCGGCTGTACGGATTCGCGCACCACACCGTGCACACCACCTGGTTGGGCACCTCGACCGGACTGCGCCGCCGGTTCACCCAGCCGACGGGCTCGGTGGAGATCAACGGAAAGCGTGGTGCGGGAACGGATCTCGCCAGCGCCTGGGCCGGTGTCGGCACCGCGGACTTCACCGATGTCGACGTCCCCGGCCTGCTGGCCGAATTGTCACGCCGCCTGGACTGGGCCGGACGCAAGGTCGAGCTGCCCGCAGGTCGCTACGAGACGCTGATGCCGCCGTCCACGGTCGCCGACATGATGATCTATCTGCACTGGCAGATGGAGGGGCGCGGCGCGCACGAGGGACATACTGCGTTCTCCCGCGCCGGTGGTACACGAATCGGTGAGCGGCTCACCGACATTCCGCTGACGCTGTACTCCGATCCGCAGGCGGCGGGACTCGAGTATCGCCCGTTCGTCGCGACTTCCGCATCGTCGCAAGCGATGTCGGTGTTCGACAACGGGTTGAGCGCCGAACGGGTCGACTGGATTCGCGATGGCGTCATCGAGTCACTGATCTATCCGCGCGCCACCGCCGCCGAATTCGGCACCACCGCAACCATTCCCGGCGGCAACCTGTTGCTCACCGGCGGTTCCGCGACGACCCTCGACGAGATGATCGCGCGCACCGAGCGCGGGCTGCTGCTCACCACCCTCTGGTACATCCGCGAGGTCGATCCAGCCAGCCTGCTGCTCACCGGCCTCACCCGGGACGGCGTCTACCTCGTCGAGAACGGCGAGGTCACCGCCGCGGTCAACAACTTCCGCTTCAACGAGAGCCCGCTCGACCTGCTCCGCCGAGTCACCGAAGCAGGCACCAGCGAAATCACCCTCCCCCGCGAGTGGAAGGACTGGTTCACCCGAACCGCCATGCCGCCCTTGCGCATTCCCGATTTCCACATGTCCTCGGTGAGCCAGGCGACGTAGGGGCTCCGTCCACGGCGGACAGGCCGAGCCGTGGGCGGAACCGCCGCCGCAACCGCACCGCGGGGTGCAGACGGTCGCACCGCCCGGTCGGCAGACCACCGCACCACCTGCTCGGCTCGCCATCGACAGCCGCACCCTTTTCGACTCCTCGCACCCCCTATGGCCTGCCACAGCGGGTGCGGGGAGACAGAACTGGTGCGGGAGATCAGGACTGGCGCACAGCGGACCGAGCCCAGCGAGACCGGACACAGCGCACCGGGACCGGGGCACAATGGTCCGCGCTCAGCAGGACCGGGCACACCGCGACCCGGACATAGTGCACCGGACGCAACGGGACCAGACTCAGCGGGACCGGGCGCAATGGGGACACCACGCTCAACGGGACCAGGCACACCAGGACCGGGCACAGTGGAACCGGCACAGCAGGACCGGGCACGGTGGAACCGGCACAGCGGAATCAGCTCAATGGACCGGGCGCAGCCCACCCGTGCGCCCGAAACCGTTCAGGGGAACGTGATCTCGATCCCGATGGTGCCCTTCTTGCCGCGGCGCAGGTTGCTGCCGAGGATGGTGATCGGGCCCATCAACCAGTACTTGCGCATCAACAGTTTGCGGACGCGCTCGGTGCCCTCGGGGTCGAGGATGCGTCCGGTGCCTTTGACGATCTCACCGCGCGTTTTCCCTGCGACGTTGCACGGCTGCACGGTGACCTCCGGATTACGCCGAAGCCGCTTCACTTTCCAGCTGTCGGTCACCGTCCACACATAGAGCTTGTCCCCGTCGGCGACCGCCCACACCGCGGTGCCCACGGGCGTGCCGTCTTTGCGGTACGTGGTCAGCAGTACGTATTCGGCTTTGCCGACAGCCCCCAGCGTGTTCGTCATGAAGGGCAGCGTAATCCGATCCGGTTCAATCGGGCATTCGGTACTCGCCCGCCTCGATCCTTTCCACCAGGCCGTCGGTCCACTGCGCCAGGTTCCCGAACACGCTGCTCCACAGTTCCAGCAGGTCGGTCGAGTGCGGCTGTTCGTAGCGGGTGGGAAAGTCGGGGATCATCGCGAGCAGGCCCGTGCGGACCTCCTCGCTGCGCCGGCGCTGTTCGCGCAGCTTCGCCAGCACGTGCGCTCGCGGCAGCGCGTCCATGAACGCGATGCCCGCGCCGAGTTCCTCCATGTCGATGCTGACCAGCGCCTCGTCCATCAGCTTGCGGAATTCCGCCTCGCCCGCCTCGGTCATCTGGAACAGCGTGCGGCCCGGCCCCTCGCTGCTGCCCTCGGTGCCGAACGCACTCAGCTTGCCTTCCTGCGTCAGCTGTTTCAGTGCGTGATAGATCGAGCCGGGTTTCACGTTCGTCCACGTTTCGGCGCGCCAGGACAGTAATTCGCGGCGCACGGCGTAGCCGTAGGTGGGCTGACGCAACCGCATCACCCCCAGCACCAACAGGCGCACGGCCGACATGGCGAACCTCCTTCAGATAGGAATTTCCCATAGTAGTCAAGTTTGACTTCCACAGTGAAACGGCCCTAACCTGGGGTAGTCAAAATTGATTACCAAAGCTTGGAGGCCTGATGGGCGACGCGGCTGTGCCAGTGATGTGGGGCGGCAACTCCGCCGAGACGCTCGAGTTCTATCGGACCCTCGGATACGAGGTCACCGGGGAGCAACACACCCCGTATGTCTACTGCTCAGTGCAGCGCAACGACTACGAGCTGCATTTCTACCGCGACAAGAAGGACAAGCGGGAGGTCGGCGAGGCAGAGATGGGCTGCCTGGTCATGGTCGACGAGGTAGCCGAGCTGCACGCATCCTTCAGCACCGCGCTACGCGAACGCTACGGACGGGTCCCCGCGCAGGGGGTGCCCCGGATCAGCCGCTTCCGCCCTGGCCAAACCCGGTTCACCACGATCGATCCCGGCGGCAACAGTGTCACCTACCTACAACGCGACGAGCCCGATTTCGAGTACGGCGGCTCGCGCGAACTCCAAGGGCTGCAACGGATTCTGGACAACGCCCGGATCCTGCGCTTCTCCAAGGAAGACGACGAGGCGGCGCGCAAGACCCTCGAAGCCGGCCTGCGCCGATTCGGCGCGACCGCGTCGACCCTCGACAAGGCCCACGCCCTCGCCGAACTCACCGAATTGGCAGTGGCCATGAAAGATCCGGACCGTGCCGACGAACTACGCAAGGAGATAGCAGCACTCGACCTCTCCTCTGACGAACGCGCCGAGATCGCGACCCACCTGAAGATCGCCGACGACCTCGAGGATTGGCTCGGCACCCCGGAGTAGTCGCAGACAGGCGAGTGGCCCTGCGCCACTCGCCTTTCCGCAACCCAGGCGGGCGAGCGCCCCAGCCCCACTTCCCGAGCCCAGCCAGACGAACGCCCCCAGCGCCGCGCACGATTCTCGACCCAACGAGCAAGTGCCCCTGCACCACTCGCCATTTCGAGGCAAAGGAGGACGAGTTGCTTTGCGGCGCTCGTCATTCCCGGCCCAGCGGGCGAGTAGCCCTGCACACGCCTTCGCGGACTCAGGCGGCGGTGAGCACTTGCGGACCGGACCCGGTGATCGCGACGGTGTGTTCGGAGTGGGCGGTGCGCGAACCGTCGGCCGAGCGCAGCGTCCAGCCGTCGGGGTCGGTGACGATGCGGTCGGTGGTGCGGGCGAACCAGGGTTCGATCGCGATGACCAGGCCGGGCCGCAGCCGATAGCCGCGACCCGCGCGCCCGTGATTGGCCACGTGCGGATCCTCGTGCATGGTGCGGCCGAGCCCGTGACCACCGAATTCCGTATTCACCGGATAGCCGTAATCGCGCGCGACCGCGGAGATGGCGGCGGAGATGTCGCCGATGTGCTTGCCGGGCAAGGCAACCGCGATCGCGGCAGCGAGCGCGTCCTCGGTGGCTCGGATCAGCCGCAGGTCCGCCTCGTCGGCGGTGCCGACCACGATCGTCGTCGCCGCGTCGGCCACCCAGCCGTCGATGCCGACCGCGAGGTCCATGGTCAGCACGTCGCCGTCACGCAGCCGGTAATCGAACGGAAGGCCGTGCAGCACAGCGTCGTTCACCGACAGGCAAACGGTGTTCCGGAACGGACCGCGCCCGAACGAGGGCGCGTAGTCCCAGTAGCAGGACTGCGCGCCGCGCCGCGCGATCCGCTCGCGCACGTGCGCCTCCAATTCGAGCAGGTTCACCCCGACCTTGGCCAGCACGCGCAACTCCGCGAGCACCTCCGCGACGAACTGTCCGGTCACGCGCATCCGGGCGATCTCGTCCGGCGTCTTCAGCTCCACCATGAGCTTTCCTTTCGGTATTAAAATACCCAACATGAACGGTATTTTAATACCACACCACAGGGGACTTGCGGTATTTAAATACCAACACTAACCTGCTTCCCATGGTCCGTCTCCCGTTGACTCCGGCTCAGATCGACGCAGGCCGCCGCCTCGGCGCCGCTCTGCGCGCCGCGCGCGCCGAGCGCGACCTCACCGAAGTCGCTCGGACAGCAGGCATTTCACCGGAAACCCTGCGCAAGATCGAGACCGGCCGCCTCCCCTCCCCCGCCTTCGGCACCGTCGTCGCCTTGAGCATGGCCCTGGACCTGCCCCTGCAAGACCTCGCGGATACCTGGCGCGCAGCGGGTCTCGCCGAGTCGGCCTGAAACGCCTCGCCGCCGTACTCGTTCCGCTCCAGGCCGGGGCGTGAGCAGTGGTGAGCCCTGCCACAGGTTGGCGGCGATCGGAGACCATACGGCGAATCGGCCGCGAACCCCATTACGTGTTGACGATGGACGCCCGCCGCCCATCAACGGTGGACCCAGCCGACACCGCGCAGCGGACCCGGCTTCACACCGATCGTGAACCTGTCGCCCGGCAATGAGCCTGTCTCGTATCGACCGTGCACCCGGCCCGCATCACCCCATGAACCCGACCCCGCATCGGTGGTGGGCTCAACCGAGTATCAGCAGTGCACAATGCGACCGATCGGCAGCGGCGAGATGCCGAGGGGACGCCCCGGCGATCACGGGGTCGGCGCGATGGCCAAGCCGACGGAACCGTCCGCTCCGCGAAACAGCTTGTGCAACTTGATGACCAGGGTGCCGATGAGACCGTATTCACGGCCGACGAGGTCGCGTACCCGCTGCGTGCCGTCGGCGTCGAGGATCGTGGCGGTGCCGGCGAACACCTCGTCGCCTTTCGGGCGTCCCCGCGCATCCGAAACCTGTAGCATCACCGCGGGATTGCGCCGGATGCGCTTGACCTTCCAGGTTTTCGGGTTCGTCCACACCACGATGCGGTCGCCGTCCGAGGCGACCCACACCGGCGTGCCGACGGGCGTCCCGTCCTTCTTATAGGTGGTCAGTAGTGCGAACTTGCTCGCGGCCAGCTCATTCCAAGTCATAGCGAAAACCGTAGGCCGAGGGGCACACCAGGACATCCGCTGCGCGACTCGCCCGCACGTACGCGCTGCGACGTACGCGGAGCGCACCCACGCGCCCCGCCAACCGGTTTCAGCCGCGATGCTTGCGAAAGAAGGTGCGGACATCGTCGAGGAACAACTTTGGCTGCTCCAAGGCCGCGAAATGCCCGCCCGAGGTGTACTCGGTGAAATGCTCCAGGTAGCCGCCCGGGTTCATCACCCGCCGCATCAACGGGCTGGTGTTGAAGATCGCCCACCCCTGCGGGACGCCCGAGGGAGCCGCCCACGCCATACCCGAATGCGCGGTCTCCCAAAGGAATTGAGCAGCCGAAGCGCCGCTGCGGGTGAACCAGTAGATGCTGATGTTCGTCAGCAGCACGTCCCGGTCGATCCGTTCACCGGCAGGTCGCCCCGGATCGGTCCACGCCTGGAACTTCTCCGCGATCCACGCCAGCTGCGCGATCGGCGAATCGGTCAATGCCGCCGCGATCGCGTTCGGCTGCGTGGATTGCAGCACCAGGTACCCCTTCTGTTCCGCCCAGCTCGCCCGCGCCTGCTCGATCGCCGCGAGGTCGTCCGCGCTGAGCCCCTCCGGGATCGGCAACTGCTCACCGACCAGCCCGAGCGTGCCCTGGTCGCTGTTCACGTGGGTCGCGATCAACCGTTCCGGATACACGGCGGCCAGCCGCGAGGTCACGCCCGCCCCGACGTCGCCGCCCTGCGCCACGAACTTTTCGTACCCGAGCCGGGTCATCAGCTCGGCGAACGCGTCGGTCGTGCGGGCCAGCTCCCACCCGGTCGAGGACAGCGGCGTGGAGAAGCCGAACCCCGGCAGCGACGGAATCACCACATGGAACGCATCCGCCGGGTCGCCGCCGTACGCCGCCGGATCCGTCAGCGGCCCGATCAGATCGACGAACTCCACCACCGACCCGGGATACCCGTGCGTGATCAGCAGCGGCACCGCCCCTGCCACCGCCGACCGAACATGGATGAAATGAATCGTCTGCCCGTCGATCTCCGTAGTGAACTGGTCATACGCGTTCAGCTTCGCTTCCTGCGCCCGCCAATCGAATTCGTCGCGCCAGTACGCCGCCAACTCCGCGAGGTAGCTCGGCGCGATCCCCCGCCCCCAATCCCCCTCGGTCCCCGGCACCACCACCGGCACCCGCGCACTGCTCAACCGAGCCCGCAGGTCATCCAACTCGCCCTGCGAGATCTCGATACGGAAAGGATGAATCGCTGTGTTCGTCATGAACACCACCCTCCACCCCATTGCGGAAGAATTTCTTCCGCATTACACCTCTTCTTCCAGATTCTCGCCCACGCACTGACGCGCTCCCATCTGCGCCACAGCGCTTCGGGCCGGGCGGCGGACAGTTCGGGGACGGGTCCTGCGTGAGGTCAACACGGATGACGTGCTCAGGAGGTCCTGCGGCTCCCTACTCAACTACTGCCCCGCGTCGAGCGGAACCGCGGTCGGATCGCCGCGCTACCTGAAATTCGACCCTGCGCAGGCGATTCGCGGCGACCATCGCGTTGACGGACAGCCGGCAGAGCGAAGGCGGCCAGTCCTGCTGCTGGACAGTTGATCACCAGGTAATGGTGGTGTTGGGCTCTCGGGCGATGCCGCCACCATTACCTGGTGATCAGTTGACCAGTCGTGCGGGGGCGGCGCCGATCTTTGCGGGGGCTTTGTCGGGTCGGCCGCGGCGGGTGGAGCGCCGTCGACCTGAACGTCGCCGTGGGTGCGACGTGACCATCCGTTGGGAAAGGCCGCCGCCTCGATGCGCCGGTAGAGGGCGGTGGCAGCCTATTATTCGGGGGTGACCTCGGATGCGCGTGCTCGGCCGGGGCGGCCTCGGGATGCTGAGAAGGATCTGGCTGTGTTGGGGGCGGCGCGGCGGTTGCTGGCGGAGGTGGGGTATCAGCAGACGACGGTGGTGGCGATCGCGCGACGGGCCGGGGTGAGCGCGCCGGCGATTTATCGGCGCTGGCCCAGCCGGGAGGCGTTGCTGGAGGAAGCGGTGCATGGGCCGGGCGGGCATCCGCTGCCGGTGCCCACCGGTGATTTGCGTGCGGACCTGGGGATCTGGGTGCGGATCTTTCTCGCGCGAGCGGCGAGTCCGGCGGCGCGCGCCGGGGTGCCCGGGCTGCTGGCGGATTCGCAGACCGAGGAGGCGCGCCGCAGGTTGCTCGCGATCGGCGCGCCGGTGCGCGCCGCCTTCGCCGAACTGCTCGACCACGCGTTCACCAGCGGCGAACTGACCGAGCGTGCGGACCCCGATGTGCTGTTCGAAATCCTCTCAGGCACCACAACTTTCCACGCGCTGGTGCGCGGCGGCGACGAACAGGACGGATTCGCCGACGCCCTCGCCGAAGCGTTGTATGTCATTGCCGCACAACGCAACACCTGACGAAGCGACGAGCCTCACGAACCCACGGCGGACGAACTACGAACCTACCGAGTGGACGAGCCCATAAGCCAGCTGGCGATCAAGCCATCAGCCCACAAACCGGCCAGCCAGCGAGCCCACGAGCTGTCCAGCCCGCGAGTCCCACCTGACATCAAGCCACGGAGCCGCCGAGCCCATGCGCCCTCGTGACCAGCCGCTGAGCCCACGGGACCAGCCGTCAGCCGCGCTGCGCCACCCACGCACCCACGCACCCACGCACCCACGCACCCACGCACCCACGCACCCACGCACCCACGCACCCACGCACCCACGCACCCACGCACCCACGCACCCACGCACCCACGCACCCACGACGAGTATCGGCGGCTGACAACCGCTTACAACTACTCCCCCGCCGAAAACCGCGGTGCCCAACGCGGTTCCCGCCGTTCCAGGTACGCCCGCATCCCTTCGGCAGCATCCGGCGAACCCATTACCTGGTGGTGCAGCTCGGTTTCCAGCTCGGCCACGCGCTCGGGGGCGAAGCTGTGGCGGGCGGTGTCCCACAGCAGTTTCTTGCACAAGGCTGCGGAGGTCGGGGAGACGTTGGTGGCGATGTCGTGTGCCAGGGTGAGGGCGGCGGGGAGGACTTCGGCGGAGGGTAGGGTGCGGCTGGCGAGGCCGAGGCGGACCAGTTCGGGGCCGTCGAGTTTGCGGCCGGTCAGCAGGATTTCGGCGGCGACGGCGGTGCCGGCTATCTGCGGAATCGTCCAGTGCGCCAGGGCATCCGGTACCAGGCCGAAGCGGACCTGCGGCACCGCGTAGCTCGCGTCGGTGGCGGCGATGCGGATATCGGCCTGCATCGCGAGGGTGCAGCCGATGCCGATGGCGTGCCCGTTCATCGCCGCGATCACCGGCTTGCCGAGGTCGAACGCGGGCGGCATTACCGGCGACGCACTGAAACTCGGGTCGGCACTGGCCGCGAACGTATCCTCACCGCCGGACAGGTCCGCGCCGGCACAGAAGGCCGGTGGCGTGCCGGTGAGCACGACGACGCGCACCGCGTCATCGGCGTCGAGGGCCCGGTAGTACTCCCCCAGCGCGATTCCCATCTGCTTCGTGAAGGCGTTGCGCCGCTCGGGTCGATGCAGTGTGAGGATCGCGACGCCGTCTTCGACCCGTACCAGGACCTCGCTCACACGACATCGTCCTGTAAGGCCCGAATCAGGTCCGCGACATGGGAATTCGACACGGGATAACCGGGAAAGTAGCAGCACACCCGGTCGGCGACCGCTCCGAACCGATCCAGGATCGACGCGGCGCAGTGCTCGGGCGTGCCGTGCACGGCGAGGGTGGTGAGCATCGTGTCATCGATCAGGCTCGTCATGGTGGCCCGATCACCTTGCTTGGACAAGAGATTCAGCTCGGGTTGCAGATCCGCCCACCCCTCGACCTCCAGCACGGGCCGATAGGCGGGCGTGGAACCGTAGAACGCCAGCAGTTCCCGCACGCCCGTCGCCGCGGCGGCCAGTTCCGCATCGGTGCGGCCGACGCCGACGATGACCTGCGGGTAGATCCGCAGTTCCGCGGGCGTCCGCCCGGCGCGCGCCAGACCGTCGGCGACGGCGGGCAGGGTCCGTTCCCGAAAGTGCCTGGCGCTGTTGAACGGCATCACCAGCAGTCCGTCGGCGACCTCGGCCGCGGCCCGGGTCATCCGCGGGCCGAGCGCGCCGAGACAGACTTCGGGCGGGCCGTACGGGTTCGGCCCGGGATCGAACATCGGCGGCATCAGCGTGTGCGTGCTGAACCGTCCGCGAAAGCGCAACGGCGACCGCCCTTCCCAGGCGTCGAAGATGGCCTTGATCGCGAGCACGGTCTCGCGCATCCGCGCGACCGGCTCGGACCACTGTGCGCCGTAACGCTTCTCGATATGCGGACGCACCTGCGATCCGAGACCGAGGCGAAATCGCCCGCCGCTCAGGGTTTGCAGGTCGTAGGCGGTGTGCGCGAGATGCAGGGGGCTGCGCGGCAGCGCGATCGCGACATTGGACATCAGGTCGGCTCGCACGGTCGCGGCGGCCAGCGTCAGCGGCACGAAGATGTCGTTGGGGCCTTCGAAGGTGAACAGGCCGTCCGCCCCGAGCCCTACGAGTTCCCGCGCGCGGTCGGCGACCTGCGTCGATCCCGCGTCCAATCTCAGGTCGACCTTCATCGCATTCCCTCACCGCCGTGCCCTACGCACAATTACGTTAGAGCATGTTACGTAATTAAGCCGTCCCGGACCTGACATCGGCGGCAAATGCGTTGCGCGGCACCCGCCGGGTGATCGACCATGCAGCGATGATCAACACGCGACGCCTCGTCGGTGACGACTGGCAGATCTTCCGCGACGTGCAACTGGCCGGGCTGCTGGAAGCCCCCTACTCCGCGAACCTGACGCACGCGCAGGCCGCCCAACGCACCGAAACCGACTGGCGGCACAAGCTTTCCGAACGAACACTGTTCATCACGACGGTCGACGGCGAACCGGCCGGCCTCGCGGGTGGTGAACTCGGCGAGCAGCCGGAAACCGCCAACCTGGTCTCGATGTGGGTCGCCCCGCAGGCGCGCGGCCTGGGCGTCGGCGACGCACTGGTGCGCACCGTGCTCGAGTGGGCCCGCGGCCAGGACCACCGGCGAACCCTCCTCTGGGTGCTGGACGGCAACGAACCGGCCGAGCGCCTCTATCTCCGGCACGGTTTCCAGCGGACCGGGCGGCGGCGAGCGATGCCCCGGGACGAGTCGCTGATCGAGGTCGAGATGGCACTCGACCTGGTGCCCGTCCCATTCGCCGCACGGTAGCCAATCTCACAAAGATCGAGGCAGCGCCGATTGCCGCCATACGGTAATTTACCTTTCCAAATGGCTGCGGGGATCCAAGGAGTCGGTATGCACTTCGGCGGGGTGGCGTTACTGGTGGACGACGTGGACGCGACGGTGGCGTTCTACGAGGCGGCCTTCGGTCTCGGACAGGTGTTCGCCGACAGCGACGGCACCTTCGTGGTGCTCGGCCGCGGCGGGTGGTCCGAGGGGCCGACCGCGCCCTATCTCAGCGTCGAACACCGGCGCAAGATCGAGGACTACGCCGAACCCCGGCCCACCGACGGATTTCGCGTGCTGCTCGAAACCGACGACGTGGACGACGCTTATCGCCGCGCGGTCGAGGCCGGTGCGCGCAGCGCGTTGGTCCCCACCACGCGCCCCTGGGGGCAGCGCGTCGCGGCGGTCATCGACCTGAACGACGCCATCGTGGAGATCAACGGACCCGTCACGCCGGACTGACGGGCCGGAACCCGCACCCGCGCCTGCCGTTTCGCGACGCCGTCGGCTGTGCCGTCCTACCCTCGAGACAAGGGTTCCTCGACGCGCACGGGAGGACGCCGATGGTCGAGACCGCAGTGCTCATGATCGACTTGCAGAACACCTACATCGCCGACGACGGCGTGCGTGACGCACTGGGCTGGCCGCCCATCTGGCGACTCGACGCGGTCGTGCGCGAATGTGCCGAGTTGGCCGAACAGGCGCGGCGCCAACAGTTCCCGCTCATCTACTCCCGCATGATCGCCGGACAGTCCGGCCTGATCGGCACCGGCCCGCGACCGCGCAGACATCTGCAGCACCGCCGCCCGCTGGTTCCGAAAGTGTCTGCCGAGCAACGCGAGTGGAAGTCCCGCATCATGGACGAGGTCGCGCCGCGCCGCGGCGACGTGGTGCTCACCAAGACCCGGCACAGCTTCTTCGCCTATACCGAACTCGAGCCGCTGCTCCGCAATCTCGGCGCGCACCGCCTCGTCGTCGCCGGATTGCAGACCAATGTCTGCGTCGAGGCCACCGTGCGGGCCGCGCTGGAACGCAACTTCGACGTCGCGGTGCCCGACGACGCGGTCAGCACGGACGGCCCCGCCCTGCACTACGCCTCCCTGGACGCCATGCGGGTGCTCTACGTCGAGGTCGCGCCGTGGCGGGAACTGCTGGCGCCGGACGCGCCGTGGGATCGCGCGTACACCACGCCCGACTACGGTCGCGATCCCGAATATTGGCGCAGCCCAACGGCTTAACACACCGGCCAGACAACGAGGGGCCGCAGCCGACGGCTGAGGCCCCTCGTGGTTGTACCGACCGGTGTCCGAGCCACTTTCCTCTGGGCCCCGGCCTCGATACAAGACACTCTCACATTTCCGGGCGTTCGGCGCACCGAGCGCGAGTGCAACTGTGACCAGCGGCGCATGTGCATCTGTACAGTCGGCCGATACGGCTCTGACCTGGGAAAATAGATGAGCGCTATCCGACTGAATATAACGGAAAGATAACGGCTCGGCATGATCGTTTTCATATCGTGCCCTGCCGAATACGAGATCCGTTCTCCCGCAAACGCACTCGCGAAACGATCGAGAACCCGGCGGCGGTGACAGCGGCCCGCCCGCACTCGGCTAACCTGGCCCGATGTTCTTGGCCCAGATTGTCGCTGCCCGCGTGCCGAGCCGAATGCTGTCGGCGTTCGTGCGCAACGCGGAGCTGCTGAAGTTTCTGACCGTCGGAGCGATCGCCTTCGTCACCACCTCGGTGCTGTTCTTCGGACTGAAATGGACCGTCCTGCACGGTAAGCCGGTGACCGCGAACATGGTCGCCGTGCTGATCGCGACGGTCGTGTCCTACGTCCTGAACCGCGAGTGGGCGTTCACCGCACGCGGCGGGCACGAGCGGCGGCACGAGGCGGCACTGTTCTTCGTGGTGGCGGGCATCGGCATGGTGATCAACCAGCTGCCGCTCGCGGTGTCGAGCTACATCTTCCAGCTCCGCGCGCCGCACGTGTCGGTGGTCACCGAGAACATCGCCGATTTCGTCAGCGCGACGATCATCGGCACCCTGCTCGCCACGGTGTTCCGCTGGTGGGCCATGCGCAAGTTCGTCTTCCCGCACCAGGTCGAGCCCGACCTGGAACGCGACGGAGCGATTCCCGAGCTGCGCGCCTGACCTGCGCGTGGACGCGCACGCACTGATCACCGTGCCCGCGGGCACGGTACAGCTGGCGGATCGGCGAACCCGCCGCCAGTGGACCGTCGATATCGCACCCTTCCGGATCGGCGCGGTCCCGATCACCCAGGAACGCTATGCCCAGGTCACCGGGGAACGGCCGAGCAGCGCGGCGGGCGAGCGCCGGCCCGTCGACGGCGTCTCCTGGTGGGACGCCGTGCGGTGCTGTAATGCCCTGTCCGCACAGGAGGGCTTGCGTCCGGCGTATCGCATAGCCGACGAGGACATCGAATGGGATGCCGCCGCCGACGGCTACCGACTCCCGAGCGAGGCCGAATGGGAGTACGCGTGCCGCGCGGGCAGCACCGGCCCGCGGTACGGTCCGCTCGACGAGATCGCTTGGTATCGCGGGAATTCCGGCGATCGGATGCACGAGGTCGGCGGTAAGCGGCCCAACGCGTTCGGCCTGTTCGACATGCTCGGCAACACCTGGGACTGGTGCTGGGACATCTACGACGCCGAGGTCTACGGCTCCTACCGGGTGCTGCGCGGCGGCGGCTGGTTCGACGAACACTGGAGCTGCCGGGCCGGTGTGCGCCGGCGCAGTCACCCGAGTTTGCGCCTCGATGATGTCGGCTTCCGGGTCGCACGCACCATAACGCCCTGATCGGACATTCCCGACAGGTTCCGCCGTACGCTCCACGAAATCGTCAGGGCCGCACATACTGTCCGGGACAAGCATGGCTATCTCCCAGACAACGCGCCCGTGACACCGCGCCCGGTGTCACATCGACCCGAAGCGAGCGTATTCATGGTCATCATCGCTGTGCACGACGCCCTCCTCGCCCAAATCGGTAACCCGACCCCGGAAGCGCCGCCGATCTCGGACAAGATCCTGCAGATGGTCCGCTACCTCACCTGGCTGGTGCTGCTGTCCGGCGTCTGCGGAATCACCTTCGCCGGTGGACGATTCGCCTGGGAGAAGTGGCAGGGCGGCGCGCTGGAGTCGCCGAAGATGATCGCGGGCGCGATGATCGGCGGGGTGGTCGCCACGAGCGCGGGCACGATCATGAACGCGGTGGTCGGCAGTTGATCGCGGAAGGAAGTTTTCCGCGATTGCTGCGATGATCGACCGATGTTGGAGACCTCCGCACGATTGCTGCGGCTGTTGTCGTTGCTACAGCTGCATCGGGACTGGACCGGTCCCGCGCTCGCCGCGCGGCTCGAGGTGTCCACCCGCACCATCCGCACCGATATCGAGCGGTTGCGGACCCTGGGCTATCCGGTGTACGCGACGCCCGGTGTCGCGGGCGGCTACCGGCTCGGCGCGGGCTCCGCGCTGCCGCCGCTGCTGCTCGACGACGACGAGGCCGTCGCGGTCGCGGTCGGGCTCGCCACCGCGGCGAACGGCGCGGTCACCGGGATCGAGGAAACCTCCGTCCGCGCGCTGGTGAAGTTGCAACAGGTGCTGCCCGCACGGCTGCGGCAGCGGGTCGCCATGCTCACCTCGGCCACCGTGCACGCACCGGAATTCCAGCGCACCACCGTCGACGCCGCGGTGCTCACCGCCGTGGCGGCCGCGATCCGGGCGAGCGAGCAGTTGCGGTTCGACTACGAGACACACGCCGGGACGCCGTCGCGGCGTGCGGTCGAACCGCACCGGATGGTGCATTTCCGCGGGCGGTGGTATCTGGTCGCCTGGGATCCCGGTCGCGCCGACTGGCGCACCTTCCGGGTGGACCGGATCGTGCCGAAGACGCCCAACGGTCCGCGGTTCACGCCGCGCGAGCTGTCCGAAGCCGAGCTCGCCGACCGGGTGCAGCGCGGCGTCGGGGCCGCGACATGGCGCTATCGCGCGACGGTGCGCATGGCCGCACCCGCGCAGGAGATCCGGGCGAAGCTGCCGCCCGCGGTGTCGGTCGCCGCGGACGGACCGGATCACTGTGTGGTGCAGGCGGGTTCGGACAATCCGCGGATGCTCGCGCACTATCTCGGTGTGGCCGACGTCGATTTCGAGGTGCTCGACGGCCCGGAACTCGTCGAGCAGTTGCTGGCGACCGCCGAGCGATTCCGGCGCGCGGCCGGTGCCGAATAAATCGTCGACGCAGCACAATTCGGCAAAATAGCGAAACCCGGCCGATTCGGCACAGGGCCGATCGCGACCGGGTTCGCTGGTACCGCGATTACCTACTAGGGCTGGTTGGCGCCCGCGATGCCGCCGATGATGCCACCGATGATGCAGCCGGGGATGGCCCCGATAATGGCGAAGATCAGCCCGATCAGGAAGCCGATCGCGCATCCGATCAACACACCCGCGACGGTGGTACCGGCGTCACCGATGAATTGCGGGGCGCCCAGCTCCGGGACCGCGGCCCCGACCGGCTGCAGCGTCAAAGTGGTTGCGGCGGCGTCGACCTGCGGCGCCACCCGAACCTGCTGCCCCGACACCGACTGCATCGTGGTCGGCACGGTGGCGACCAGCGAGCCGTCCGGCGCGACGACGGAGATGCCCTGATCGGGCGTGAGCACGAACTTGCCGGAGGCGAGCGTGACGGTCGCGCTCGAGTGGTCCGGTGCGACGGCGGCGGTGTAGGCCACCCCCTGATCGACGCCGGTGATCGCGTCGGCCACCTGCACCTCACCGTGCGCGGTGGCGGCGGCGATACCGGTCGCGGCAATGGTGAGGGCTGCGGTCGCTACGAATTTCCTGATATTCATAAGGCTTTCCAATCATCTAGCCGATTCGATTGGCGTTTCCCCGGTAAACGGCCGTGGAAACACCATCGATCATGCGCTCTCGGCAATGATGTTGTCGAGAGCCTGCGGCAGATCGAATTGCCCTGGAAGATCAGCGATTTCGAAATTCCCCCGATAATTGGGGGGTTGCTTTTCCGGACTACTCCAATTCGCCCTCGGTCTCCAAATAGACCTGACGCAACCGATCCAGTGTCGCCTGCTCCGGCCGCTCCCACAAGTCCCGCTCGGCCGCCTCCAGCAGCCGCTCGGCAATGCCGTGCAGGGCCCACGGGTTGGACTGCTCCATGAACTTGCGGTTCACGTCGTCGAAAACGTAACTCTCCGCGAGCTTCTCGTACATCCAGTCGGCGACCACGTTGGTGGTGGCGTCGTAGCCGAACAGGTAGTCGACGGTGGCGGCCATCTCGAACGCGCCCTTGTAGCCGTGCCTGCGCATCGCCTCCAGCCAGCGCGGGTTGACCACCCGGGCGCGGAACACGCGCGAGGTCTCCTCGGACAGCGTCCGGGTGCGCA
The DNA here is from genome assembly GCF_001613425.1 of Nocardia vulneris. Classification (GTDB taxonomy): domain Bacteria; phylum Actinomycetota; class Actinomycetes; order Mycobacteriales; family Mycobacteriaceae; genus Nocardia; species Nocardia vulneris. Next base: position 53,394 of record NZ_BDCI01000028.1, read on the forward strand.
CCGCGTCGGGACGGGTGCTGTCGCCGATGTAGGCCTCGGGGTTCTTCCCGGTGAGCGCGCGGACCGTGGCGACCATGCCGCCGTGGAACTGGAAATAGTCGTCGGAGTCGGCGATATCGTGCTCGCGGGTGTCGGTGTTCTTGGCGGCCACCGCGATTCGGCGATACGCGGTGCGCATGTCGTCGGCCGCGGGCGCGCCGTCGAGATCGCGGCCGTAGGCGTAGCCGCCCCAGGTGGTGTAGACCTGTGCGAGATCGTCGTCGGTGCGCCAGCTCTTGGCATCGATCAGCTGCAGCAGCCCTGCGCCGTAGGTGCCCGGCTTGGAACCGAAGATGCGGGTGGTGGCGCGGCGGGCGTCGCCGTGCTCGGCCAGATCCGCGGCGGCATGGGCGCGTACGTAATTGGACTCGGCGGGCTCGTCCAGCTCGGCGACCAGCCGGACCGCGTCGTCCAGCAGCGCCAGCACGTGCGGAAAGGCGTCGCGGAAGAAGCCGCTGATGCGCACCGTGACATCGACACGCGGACGGGCCAATTCGTCGAGCGAGATCACCTCCAGCGTGGTGACCCGGCGGCTCGCCTCGTCCCAGACCGGCCGGACACCCAGCAGGGCAAGGACTTCGGCGATATCGTCGCCGGAGGTGCGCATCGCCGAGGTGCCCCACACCGACAGCCCCACCGAGCGCGGGTACTCGCCGTGATCGGCCAGGTAGCGGGCCAGCAGCGAATCCGCCATGGCCTGACCGGTTTCCCAGGCCAGCCGCGAGGGGACGGCCTTCGGGTCGACCGAGTAGAAATTGCGGCCCGTGGGCAGCACGTTGATCAGGCCCCGCAGCGGCGAGCCACTGGGCCCCGCGGGAATGAACCCGCCGTTCAACGCGTGCAGGACGCGCTCCACCTCGACCCCGGTCTGCCGCAGGCGCGGCACGACTTCGGCGGCGGCGAAACGCAATACCGCGCGCACGGCCGTCAGCTCACGGTCGGCGGTCGCGCCCGCCGCCGCGAACTCGTCGACGATCCGATCGACCGCGTCCACGGACCAGTCGGCGGCCTGCAACGCGGCGACCAGACCGCGCGCCTGCTCCTCCACCACATCGACCCGGCCACGGGCCTCGGTGCCGGACTCGTCCAGCCCCAACGCTTCCCGCAGACCGGGCACGTTGCGTTCACCGCCCCACAGCTGGCGGGCGCGGAGCATGGCCAGCACCAGATCCAGCTCGCTCTCCCCCGCCGGCGCCTGGCCGAGGATGTGCAGGCCGTCGCGGATCTGCACGTCCTTGATCTCGCACAGCCAGCCGTCGACGTGCAGCAGCATGTCGTCGAAGACGTCCTCGTCCGGGCGTTCGGCCAGGCCCAGATCGTGGTCCATCTTCGCCGCGCGCATCAACGTCCAGATCTGCTGCCGGATGGCGGGCAGCTTGGCCGGGTCGAGGGTGGAGATGTTGGCGTGCTCGTCGAGCAGCTGCTCCAAACGCGAGATATCGCCGTAGCTTTCGGCCCGCGCCATCGGCGGGATCAGGTGGTCGACCAGCGTCGCGTGCGCCCGGCGCTTGGCCTGGGTGCCCTCGCCCGGATCGTTCACCAGGAACGGGTAGATCAGCGGGAGGTCGCCGAGCGCGGCGTCGGTGCCACAGGACGCGGACATGCCGAGCGTCTTACCGGGCAGCCACTCCAGGTTGCCGTGCTTGCCGAGGTGCACCATCGCGTCGGCGCCGAAACCCGCTGCCGCGCGCAACCATTGGTAGGCGGCGAGATAGTGGTGGCTCGGCGGCAGGTCGGGGTCGTGATAGATGGCGACGGGATTCTCGCCGAAACCGCGCGGCGGCTGCACCATCAGCGCCACGTTGCCGAAGCGCAGTGCGGCGATGACGATCTCACCGTTCGGGTCGGCCGAACGGTCCACGTACAGCTCGCCCGGCGGCGGGCCCCACGCCTCGATCACGGCCTCGCGCAGGTCGTCCGGCAGGGTGTCGAACCAGGCCGCGTAGGTGGCGGCACTGATCCGGATCGGGTTGCCCGCCAGCTGTTCGGCGGTCAGCCAGTCCGGATCCTGGCCGCCCGCCGCGATCAACGCGTGGATCAGGGCGTCGCCGTCCTGTTCGTCGAGGCCGGGGATCTCGCCGGGCGCGCCGAGATCGTAACCGGCCTTGCGCATTTCGGTGAGCAGACGGATGGCGCTGGCCGGCGTGTCCAGGCCGACCGCGTTGCCGATGCGGGCATGTTTGGTCGGGTACGCGGACAGCATCAGGGCGATGCGCTTACGGGCGGCCGGGATGTGGCGCAACCGCGCGTAACGCACCGCGATACCGGCGACGCGCGCCGCGCGCTCGGCATCGGGGACGTAGGTCGACAGGCCGTCGGCGTCGAACTCCTTGAACGAGAACGGCACCGTGATGATCCGTCCGTCGAACTCGGGCACCGCGACCTGAGTGGCGACATCCAGCGGGGACAGCCCGTCATCGTTGGCCGCCCACTGCTCGCGTCCGCTGGTGAGGCACAGGCCTTGCAGGATGGGCACATCCAGGTCTGCGAGCGCGCCCACGTCCCACGCCTCGTCCTCGCCGCCGGCCGAGGCGGTGGCGGGCTTGGTGCCGCCCGCGGCCAGCACCGTCACCACCAGCGCGTCGGCCTGGCGCAGGGTCGCGAGCAGCTCCGGCTCGGCGGTGCGCAGCGACGCGCAGTACAGCGGGAGCGGGCGGGCGCCGGTGTGCTCGATCGCCTGGCAGAGGGCGTCGATGTAGCCGGTATTACCGGCCAGATGCTGTGCGCGGTAATAGATCACCGCGACCGTCGGCGCGTCCGCCGGTACCGCCACCCCCGGAGTCCGTTCCAGCACACCCCAACTCGGCAACTGCACCGGCGGCTCGAAGCCGTGGCCGGTCAGCAGCACCGTATCGGATAGGAAGTTGTGCAGCTGGCGCAGATTCGCCGCGCCGCCGGCCGCGAGATAGTTGTGCGCGTCCGCGGCGACACCGCCGGGCACCGTCGAACATTCCATCAGCTCCGCGTCCGGCGCGATCTCGCCGCCGAGCGCCACCATCGGCACCCCGCTGTCGCGCAGCACCGCCAGCCCGTCCTCCCACGCGCGCTTGCCGCCGAGGATGCGCACGATCACCAGATCGGCGCCGTCGAGCAGCGCGGGCAGATCGTCCACCAGCAGCCGGGCGGGGTTACCCCACCGATAGTCGGCGCCGCTGGCACGGGCACTGAGCAAATCGGTATCGGACGTGGACAGCAGCAGGATCACAGGTGGCAGCCTTCCTCGGGTGACGCGCCCATCGGGTGTTCGCTGCTCGCTGCCGGGGGTCGGCAGCCAGCGAGCCGGCGGAGTGGGCAAGCCCAGAGGGTCTGGCTTTCACAGTGGCGCGACCGCACCGGATTTGCACCGGTTTCCTCGTCACCCGCCGAGCCTTGGGATGCTACCCCGCGCGTCGCGGCGCGACGCACCGAGGTTGGCCGTGTTCACCGGGATCGGCGGCGCGGCGAAGCGTATGGGTCTGCGCGCTTCTCGTCGCTGGGCCCGGTCTCGAAGTCCGGCCGGATGCCGCCGCGGTTCAGCTCGTCGCCTGGCAAGGCGGAGGAGGAGCCGATGCCGGGGTTGATATCGGCGACGCGGCCAGGCGGCGAGCTGGACTGTGGCGGCGCCGGATGGGACTTCGAGACAGGGCTTAGGTGAGATCGGCGTTGCCGTCGATCACCTTGAGGCGGTAATGGAAGCGGCTGACTCGCCAGCCGTCCGGTGTGCGCTCCGTTCCGATGTCGTAGCTGCCGACAAAGGTGCGCGTCTTGCCTTGTGTCGCCGACTCTTTCACATGCACCGCGATCGCGTCCGCGTGCACGTCCGCTACGTCGCCGCGCACCTCGACCAGATGATTTCCCGATTGATGGTGCACCGCGTCCAATTCGCCGAGACCCACCCGCCAATCCTCGACGATATCGATCGCCGCCCGCTCTGCGACGCCACCACCGAATCCCCCATCGAAATCCACCTTCGCCGTGAACACCCGGTCCACCAGCTCCGCCCATTTCCCTTGATCCGTGAAAACGAACATCCGCGTCACCACATCGATGATCGCGGCTCGATCGGCCACCGTCGCACTCTCAGACATACCCCCACCTAACCACCGCCGGGCCCACCAGCGCGCTGGGACTGGTTGGAGCCGACCGAGATGTCCGGGGAGGTCTGGGCCGCCACGGCGTAGAAGGTGTAGGACAGGCCCGGGCGCGGCGGTCGCCGTGCCTACAGTGTGGGCATGGTTGAGGACGTTGGGCCCGCCGATCCTGCCCGGTTGCGGCACGACGTCGAGGTGCTCGCCGCCGGGCCCCGCAGCCGTCGGCACGCGCCGGAGGCGATGGTCCTGGCTGAGCAGTACGTGACGGGCGAACTGAGCACCGCCGGCTGGCAGGTGCACCGGGAGCCGTTCACCGCCCGCTGGGCGGTCGGCTGCACGGACCGGCACGGGAACCGGGCCCTGCCCCTGAAGGTCCGAGTTCACCCCCGGCTGACCGGTGCGAACCTCCGCGCGGAACTGCCGGGCGCCGCCCCCGGGCCGACCGTGGTGATCGGCGCCCATCTGGACACGGTGTACGGCTCGCCGGGCGCCGACGACAACGCCTCGGGTGTTGCGGTCGTTCTGGAGGTGGCCCGGCTGCTCGCCGCCCGCCCCGAGCGGCCCGCGGTGACCCTGATGATCTTCGACCACGAGGAGGTCGGCCTGATCGGCGCCCGCGCGGCGGCCCGTACACAGACCCGCTCGCGGCCCGTCGCGGGCATGGTCTGCCTGGAGTCCGTCGGTTACTTCGCCGACGCGCCGGAGACCCAGCGGCTGCCGAAGGGCGCGGGGCTGGCCTTCGGCCCGGCGGTCGCCCAGGTACGAAAGGCCGGGCACCGCGGCGACTTCACGCTGGTGGTGCACCGGCGCTCCTCGCAGCACGCTGCCGAACTCTGGCGCGCCGCGGCGGCGCGGGCCGACCCCGCGCTCCCGGCCGTTCTGCTGCGCGACCCCCGCCCGGACGGACCGCTGGGCGCGGCGATCGGCCTCGCGGTCCCGGCCCTGGGCCACCTGGGCCGCAGCGACCACGCGGCCTACTGGAACCGCCGGATCCCGGCGCTGATGCTCACGGGCACGGCCAACTTCCGCAACGCGCACTACCACCAGGCTTCGGACGTGCCGCAGACGCTGGACTACGGCCGGCTGGCAACGGTGGCAACGGCCACGGCACACCTCGCGGCGGCGGGCGACGCGTTCCCGGGCTGAGCACGGGCCGGGCTGTAGCGGTTGGAGGGCGGTGCGCGTGCTTCGCCCGGTGCCGCCGCGCGACGTAGGGGCGGTTTCGTAGGCTGGGGAGACTATGACGCGACGGGTTCCGGATTCTTGCCCTGGGGTGCTGCGGCTGCACGAGGCGGCGGACGGGCCGCTGGCCCGGATCCGGGTGCCCGGCGGGCGGATCGAACCGGCGCAATTACAAGTGCTGGCGGAAGCGGCGCGCGATCTCGGAGACGGGAATCTCGAACTCACCTCACGCGGGAATCTGCAGGTGCGGCAGGTGCGCGACGCTGAAGCGCTGACCGAGCGGCTCGACGCGGCGGGGCTGTTGCCGAGCCGGACGCACGAGCGGGTGCGCAATATCGTCGCCTCCCCGCTGTCGGGTCGTATCGGCGGAATCTCCGATGTGCACCGGTTCGTGCCGGTGCTCGACGCGGGACTGCTCGCGGCGCCCCGGCTCGCCGACCTGCCCGGGCGGGTGCTTTTCACGCTCGACGACGGGCGCGGCGACGTCAGCGGCTTGAGCGGCGATATCGGCGTACATGCCACGGGCCCAGACGAATTCGCGCTGGTACTGGCCGGAGCGGACGCCGGCATCCGGATCTCCGCGGCCGATGCGGTGGACGTCGTACTCGCCGCGGCACACGGCTTCCTGGACCTGCGCGACGACGAGGCCGGGCAGTGGCGGCTGCACGACATCGCCGACGGCGCCGAGCGGGTGGCCGAGCGCCTCGGCCTCGACCGCAGCGCCGAGCGGCTGGAATTCGGTGCTGCCCAAGATATTCCGATCGGCTGGCTGGATCAGGACAACGGGTCGGTCAGCCTCGGCGCCGGAGTGCGGCTGGGGTCGCTGCCCGCCCGCACCGCCGAATTCATCGCCGCGACAGAACGTCCCGTCTTCCTCACCCCGTGGCGCAGCCTCGTCATCGCCGACCTCGACGAATGGGCCGCCGAACAGGTCGTCCGAGTGCTCGCCCCCATGGGCCTCATCTTCGACGCCAACTCCCCCTGGCTACAGGTCAGCGCCTGCGCCGGCCGCCCCGGTTGCGCCAAAGCACTGACCGACGTCCGCGCCGACGTCGCCGACGCGATCGAATCCGGCCGAGTCCTCCCACCTGCGAACGATCCGTCGCCCCAAGCCGATTCCCCCGCCGTCGCAGGCCGCCAACACTGGTCCGGCTGCGAACGCCGCTGCGGCCGCCCCCGCGGCGCAGTCACCGACATCATCGCCACGGAATCCGGCTACCGAATCGACTGAACCACCGCCCGCCGCCAATACTCCCGGCACGGCAACGGCCCGAGGGTGCGGTGGCGGCCGCAGCCCTCGGGCCGTGCTATTCCGGTGGTGCTAGTGGATTTCGAGGGTTGCTAGTGGATTTCGAGGGTGCAGCATTTGACGCTGCCGCCGGCTTTGAGCAGTTCGGACATGTCGATGCCGACCGGGTTGAAGCCGCGCTCGCGCAGGGCTTCGCCGAGGGTGACGGCCTTGTCGCTGAGGAAGACGTTGAAACCGTCGGAGACGCCGTTCAATCCGAGCACTTCGGCGTCGGCGTCGATGGCGACGATGGCCTCGGGGAAGAGTTCGGCGAGCACCGCCTGGCTCGCGGCGCTGAACGCGGGCGGGAAGTAGGCGATGGTGGTGGCGTCGAGCGGCAGCAGCACGGTGTCGAGGTGGTAGAAGCGCGGGTCGACCAGTTCGAGCGAGATCACCTCGCGGGAAAAGTGCTGCGCCACTTCCTGATGCGCCGCCGGCGAGCTACGGAAGCCCATCCCGGCGAGCAACCGCTCGCCGACCAGGAGGAAATCGCCTTCGCCCTCGTTCACCTCTTGGGCGTCGACCAACCCGGCCAGACCGTGCTGGGCGAACCAGCGGTGGTAGGCGGGACCCTCGGCGGCCCGCTCGGCGTGGGTGAACTTGGCCGACATCGCGCGGTCGCCGATCACCAGGCCGCCGTTCGCGGCGAACACCATGTCGGGCAGGCCGGGCACGCCGGGCACGACATCGACCTTGTGCCCGTGCTCCTGGTAGGTGGCGCGCAGCCGCTCCCACTGGTCCAGGGCGAGTGCCCGGTCGACGGGCGCGTCCGGATCCATCCACGGATTGATGCAGTAGGTGACCTCGAAGTGGTCCGGCCGGCACATGACGAACCGTTTCGGCAACGGCTGACGTGCGGTGGACTCGGCGCGGAGGGTGGCTACAGAAGTCAACGTGTCTCCCGGTAAGTCGGCGCGATCTTGCGGCTTACACGACAGTAATTCGCCTACTATTGCGCCAGAAACAGCGATTCGTTGCGCATATCTGCCCAAGAACATCGAATTATTGTGCAGTGCAGAAAGGGTTGTGACGTGGACGACATCGACCGGCGGATCCTCGAGCACCTGCTCCGGCAGGCCCGCGCCTCGTTCCAGGAGATCGGCAGCGCAGTGGGGCTGACCGCGCCCGCGGTGAAGCGCCGGGTCGACAAGATGGTGGCGAGCAAGCAGATCATCGGCTTCACCGCGCTGGTGAATCCCGCCGCGCTCGGCTGGAAAACCGAGGCCTACGTCGAGGTCTACTACCGCGACAACATCTCGCCCGCGGAACTGCGCCGCAGCCTGGAACCGATTCCGCAGGTGGTCGGCGTGTGGACGATCGCGGGCGAGGCCGACGCGCTGGTGCACGTGATGGCCACGGACATGGCCGAAATCGAGGTCACCGTCGAACGCATCCGGGAGAACGCGCGAGTCGGACGGACCCGCAGTTCCATCGTCATGTCCCGCATCCTCGAACGCCCCCGCACCTGACCTCCGGCTACCCGCGCCGAACTGGGCGGGTGCGCACGTCCTAGGGTGATGCGCATGTCCGACGTGCGTGCCAGCTACCTCACCGACGGAGCCGAGATCTATCGGCGCTCGTTCGCGATGATCCGCGACGAGGCGGACCTCAGCGGGTTCCCACCGGACGTCGCGCAGGTGGTGGTGCGGATGATCCACGGCTGCGGACAGGTGGATCTGGCCGCGGACGTGGCGTTTTCGCCGGGCGTGGTGGCCGCGGCGCGCGCGGCGCTGCGGGCCGGCGCGCCGATTCTGTGCGACGCGAACATGGTCGCCTCGGGCGTGACGCGCAAGCGACTGCCCGCGGACAACGAGGTGATCTGCACGCTGACCGACCCGCGGGTGCCGGAACTCGCTGCCGCCCTGGGCAATACGCGCTCGGCCGCCGCTCTGGAGCTGTGGCGGGACCGGCTCGACGGCGCGGTGGTCGCCATCGGGAACGCGCCGACCGCGCTGTTCCATCTGCTGGACCTGCTGGACGCGGGTGCGCCGCGGCCCGCCGCCGTGCTCGGCATCCCGGTCGGCTTCATCGGCGCCGCCGAATCCAAGGACGCCCTGGCCGCGTTCGGCGGGGTCGAATTCCTCACCGTCCGGGGCAGGCGCGGGGGCAGCGCCATCACCGCTTCGGCGTTGAATGCGATTGCGAGCGAACAGGAATGACCGAGACGACGAATACGCCCGGCAAACTGTGGGGGGTCGGGCTCGGTCCCGGCGATCCGGAACTGGTCACGGTGAAGGCGGCGCGGGTGATCGCCGCCGCCGACGTGATCGCGTTCCACAGCGCGCGGCACGGACGCAGCATCTCGCGCGCCATCGCCGCGCCGTACCTGCGCGCGGACCAGCTCGAGGAGCATCTCGTCTATCCGGTAACGACCGAGACCACCGACCACCCCGGCGGTTATCAGGGCGCCATCGACGAGTTCTACGAGCTGGCCGCGCAACGCTTGGCCACCCATCTGGCGGCGGGCCGCTCGGTGGCGCTGCTCGCCGCGGGCGACCCGCTCTTCTACAGCTCCTACATGCATATGCACCGGCGGCTGGCCGACCGGTTCGAGGCCGAGATCATTCCGGGCATCACCTCGGTGAGTGCCGCCTCGGCCGCGCTCGGCACCCCGCTGGTCGAGGGCGAGCAGGTGCTGACCGTGCTGCCCGGCACCATGCCGGTGGACGAACTCACACGGCGGCTGCGCGATACCGAGGCCGCCGCCATCATGAAACTCGGGCGCACCTATCCCAATGTACGCCAAGCACTTTCCGACTCAGGGCGGCTCGACGACGCGTACTACGTCGAACGGGCGAGCAGCACCCGGCAGCGGGTGCTACGGGCCGCCGACGTGGACGACGCGGACGTCCCGTACTTCGCCATCACCATGGTCCCCGGCCCCACCCCGACCACGATCCCCGCCTTGACGGCGAATCCCGCTACCGCGCAACAGGTCTCCCGAGATACCCGTAATCGCCCCACGGACACCGGCCATACGGAGAACACCTCCCCGGCAACGCCATCCGGCGCGCCAGAGCCCAAACCTGTTGCCGCGCAACTCGAGGAGCAGGACGACGCCCAGAAGGTCCTTGCGGCGCGGGTCACTCACCCGGCATCCAGCGACCGCGAGCAGTACCCCCTGGCCGGTGCCACGACGGAAGCGGGTGCCATCGGCAGCGGACACGTCACCGTCGTCGGCCTCGGCCCTGGCGCGGCGGCGTGGACGACCAGCGAGGTACTCGAAGCACTCTCGGCGGCAACGGATCTCGTCGGTTACACCACCTATCTGAACCGGGTGCCCGTCCGCCCGGGACAGCGACGGCACGCCAGCGACAACCGGGTCGAATCGGAACGCGCCGCGATGGCACTGGATCTGGCGCGGCGCGGCGCGCGGGTAGTAGTGGTCTCGTCGGGCGATCCGGGGGTGTTCGCGATGGCGGCGGCCGTGCTGGAGGAGGCGGGCGATCCCCAGTGGGCCGGCGTGCCAGTACGCGTACTGCCCGGCCTCACCGCGGCGAACGCGGTCGCCAGCCGGGTCGGCGCACCGCTCGGGCACGACTACGCCATGATCTCGCTCTCCGACCGGCTCAAGCCGTGGGAGGTTGTCGCGCAACGGCTTTCCGCGGTGGCCGCCGCCGATATGGCGATCGCCGTCTACAACCCGGCCTCCTCGCAGCGCACCTGGCAGGTCGGCGCCATGCGTGAGCTGCTGCTCGAGCATCGCAAGCCGGACACGCCGGTGGTGCTCGGTCGCGATGTCGGCGGCCCGGCCGAGTCGGTGCGGGTGGTCGCGCTCGGCGAGCTCGACCCGGCGGACGTCGACATGCGCACCCTGTTGATCATCGGCGCGTCGACCACCGTGGCCACCGAAACCGACCGTGGGGTCCGCGTCTACACCTCGCGCCGCTACGCCGGGGCAGGCGACGCGAGGTCGTCGAACGCGTAGGATCTCCTGACGCACCGACGATTGGAGGGATCTTGGCCGCGACACTGTCGGAGCTGACGCTGCGCGCCCGAGCCCTGGAGGCCCGAGCCACCGCGAGCGAACAGGCACTCGACGAACAGGGGGACGTTCTCAACGAACTCGCGGCACTCACCAGGAAGGCGCTCGACGGCATCCACCGCATCGACGAGCGTGCCGAACGGATCGAGGAAGATCTCGTCGAATTGCGCCGCAGCCAGATCCGTTTGGAGGCGGGCATGGCCCAGGTGCTGGCCCGGCTCGAGCTGCTGACCGGCGACAACTAGTGCACTGCCGAAGAACCTGACACGCGTTTCGTATAACATTCCACTATGGAATGTTGAGAGCGAAGGGAGCAGTCGGTTGACGAACACCGCGGCCAGCCGCAAGCCGTTGAACTCCACGGCGGCGTCGCTGCTCGGATTCCTGCACGAGGGCCCGATGTCGGGCTGGGATCTGGTGGCCAAGGCGCAGGACCGGATCGGTGACTTCTGGACGATCACCCAGAGCCAGGTCTACCGCGAACTCGCCACGATGGACACGGCGGGACTGGTGGAGAAAGGCGTCCCCGGCGCGCGCGAGCGCACCCCCTATCTGATCACCGACGCGGGACGAGAAGCGTTCCTGGAGTGGATCGCCCGCGATCCGGGCGGGGAGAACATCCGCTTCCCGCTCTTGCTCACGCTCTCCTTCGGGGACCATCTCGATCGCGCCCACCTGGATCGCATCATCGCCGCCAACCGGGAGATCCATCAGGGCAGGCTGAGCAGGTATCTGGACGAGGACCCCACCGATCTACCGCCCTACGCCCGCGCCACGCTGGATTTCGGCATCGGCTACGAACGCGCCGTGCTCGACTGGTTCGACCGCCTACCCGAGCTGCTCGGCCGCTGATCGCTGCGCCCGCAGCCAATCCCACACCTGCGCAACGGTTTCCATCGGCACGGCCCCGTCCGGCAGAGGCGGGCGCTCGATCACGACCACCGGTAATCCCGCCGCCCGGGCCGCGGCCAGCTTGGCCTCGGTCCGGTCGCCGCCGCTGTCCTTGGTGACCAGCAGATCGATGCGCCGGTCCGCGAGCAACCGGGTTTCCTCCGTGCGCGTGAAAGGTCCACGCGCCAGCAACAATTCGTGCCGCGGCGGCAGCGCACCGGTCGGCGGGTCGATGGCGCGGATCAGGAACCACGGCCGGGTCAGGCCGGCGAACGCGGCGACGCCCTGCCGGCCGATGGTCAGGAAGACGCGTTCGCCTTGCTCGGCAACGGTTTTCGCGGCCGCGGCCAGATCGGGCACGCGAATCCACCGATCGCCGGGCCCGGCGGTCCAGCCCGGCCGCCGCAGCTGCACCAGGGGCAGGCCGAGCGCTGTCGCGGCGGCGGCCGCATGGCCGCTGATCACCTCCGCGAACGGATGGGTGGCGTCGACCACGGCCTCGATCCCGTTGGCCGCCAACCATTCCGACAAACCCGCGACCCCGCCGAAGCCGCCGACGCGCACCGCGCCGACCGGCAGCACCGGGTCGCGAACGCGACCGGCGAGCGAGGAGACGATGTCGAATCCCGGCTCGCCGGTCGCGATGCGGGCGAGTTCCCGGGCTTCCCCGGTGCCGCCCAGAATCAGGGTCTTCAGGGCTGGCCGCTGAAGTAGGCGATACCCGCGTTCAGCAGCGACGGACCGCCCGCGACCGCGAGGCCGATGAGCGCGCCGAGCACGGCGCCGGGCACGATCCCGACCGCGAAGAACAGGAACCCGACCGCGGCCCCGATCAAACCGCCCACCAGCGCACCGAGCGAAGCCCGCTGCAATTCCGCGAAGAACCACTCCTGCGCGCCGATGAACTCGGCGGCGACCGGGGCGTTCGCGGACGGCTGCACCTGCGGAGTGAGCGTCAGCTGCTTGGCGTCGTCGGCGATGGCCGCGGCGATCTCCACCTGCTGACCCTTGGCCGTCGCGGTGAGCGGGATGCTGGTGACGGTCTCCCCAGCCGCGTTCTGCAGCGTGACCGACTGCTTGTCGGCGGCCAGGGTGAACGCGCCGCCGGTGACACTGGTGACGAGCGACTTGCCCGCGTCGGCCAGGGTCAGGGCATAGTCGACGCCCTGGTCCTTACCGGTGACGGTGGGTGCGGTGGTTGCTTGGTCCTGCGTCGCAGGCGGAACGGGCGAAGGCGCGGCGTACACGGTGCCCGCGCTGACGCCGGTAGCGGCGATGGCCAGAAATGCGGTTGCGGCGAACTTTTTGTATTTCATCTATCTCCCCATCAGGAACCGGATTTCCGATCATGATCGGATCTCGGCCACCGACCCTACCCGCCGCGGGTGCACGATTTTTATTCGCGGACCTCATTTCGCGACCCCGCATTGTGCACTTTCACGACCGACCATTGCGTGACCGGCAACTGCGGACGCCAGGTCGTGAACGATCCCAACGGCTCCGCGCGATAGATCTGGAACTTGCGCAACGCACCGCCGTGCGCCGCCGCCCAGCTGAGCAGCAACGATTCGGATTCGGCCGTCACCGCGTTCGCGACGAGCCGGCCGCCCTGGCGCAGCTGCGCCCAGCATGTCTCGAACAGGCCAGGCTGGGTGAGCCCGCCGCCGAGGAAAACCGCATCCGGCGAGCCGGATTCGTGCATCAGGTCCGCCGGGGCGGCACCGCGCACCGCCACCTGGGGGACGCCGAGCGCCGCCGCGTTGTCAGCGATCTGCTGTCTGCGCCCGGCCGAGCGTTCGAAAGTGACCGCGCGACAGCCGGGGTGCGTGCGGCACCATTCGATCGCGATACTGCCCGACCCCCCGCCGACATCCCACAGCAGTTCGCCGGGCGCCGGGGCGAGCGCGGCGAGGGTGAGGGCGCGCACCTCGTGCTTGGTGAACTGACCGTCGCCGGCGAACAACTCGTCCGGCAGGCCAGGAATTCGCGTCGCCCGCAGCCGTGCCGGATCGGCCACGCAGTCGATCGCCACGATGTTCAGCGGATCGCCCGGCGGATACCGCCAGTGCTGCGCCGTATCCGTCACTCGCCGCTCCCCCGGACCGCCGAGCTGTTCTAGAACGGTCAGCGCGGAATCACCGAAGCCGTTGCGGGCCAGGAGTTCCGCGAGAGCGGCCGGGGTGTCCTGGTCGGCACTCAACACGAGAACGCGCCTGCCGTGCACCAGGTCCGGGAGTACGGTCGCCAGTGCCCGCCCGACCACGCTCACCACGGGCGTCTCGGCCAGCGGCCAGCCCAGGCGCGCGCACGCCAGCGATGCCGAGGACGGCTGCGGCAGTACATGCAACGCCGCCGGACCCAGCAGCCGCGCCAGAGTCACGCCGATCCCGTAGAACATCGGATCCCCGCTGGCGAGCACGCACACCCGTGCGCCGTTGTGGCGCTCGAACAGCTCCGGCAAAGCGGGCACCAGGGGCGAGGGCCACGCCACCCGCTGCGAATCCCCTTCCGGCACAAGCGAAAGCTGCCGCGGCGACCCGAAGATCACCTCCGCACTCAATACCGCGTCCCGTGCCGCGGTACCCAACCCGGCCCATCCGTCGGCCCCGATGCCGACGACCGCCACCGGCGGTCCCGCCCACGCCTGAGTCATCGCGCCCGTCCCGGCAGCGGATCGAAGTCCACCGTCCGCGCTGCAATCCCCAGTGCTCTTGCCTGCGGCGCGCCGATCCACAAGGTCGTCACACGACCCGGCGACGGCTCCTCCGGAAAAGCGAAGCGCCGTAGCGCAACCGGGCCGCCGCGGCAACCGGGCCGAAAAGCGGGCGAATCACTGCGGCGGTCTGCGATCTCCGCTCGGCTCACCGGGGCATCCGACGCCAGATCGATTGGGGCAGAAGGCGCATCGCGAAGAAGAACGGTTGCAGGATGCGGGGGTACCAGACCAGCCTGGTGCGCTTGTGCAGGCCCTTGACCACGGCGTCGGCCACCCGGGACGGCGTGCTGGAGAAGGGCGCGGGCGCCATACCCTCGGTCATCCGGCCGATCACAAAGCCGGTGCGCACCAGAAGCAGGTGAACTCCCGTGTCGTGCAACGCATCCGAAAGACCGCTGGCGAACCCATCCAGTCCCGCCTTCGCCGAACCGTACACATAGTTGGCCCGCCGAACCCGCATGCCCGCCACCGAACTGAACACGACGAGCTGCCCATCCCCTTGTGCGCGCAACATATTCGCGAGCGTGGTGAGCGCGCTGACCTGAGCGACGTAATCGGTGTGCACCACGGCGAGCGCGTGCGCGGGATCCTGTTCGGCCCTGGCCTGATCGCCGAGCACGCCGAACGCGAGGATGGCGACGCCGATCTGGCCGTGCTCGGCCGCCAGCTTCTCGAACAGCGCGGGGTGCGCGGCCGTGTCGTCCGCGTCGAACTCCACGCAGTGCACGACTTCCGCACCGGCGGCCATGATCTCGGCGACCTGTTCGGACAGCTCACCGCTGCGGCGCGCCGCGAGGATCACCGTCTGTCCCGGTGCCAGCCGCCGCGCCACCTCCAGTCCGATCTCACTGCGCCCACCGAGCAACAACACCGTCCCGTCCGCAATCCCACGCGATCCCATGCGCCCAGTCTTACAGCAACATCGCGCGCGACCCGACATCGCCGAGCCATTTGGCGCGTACTGCCTCGCGCGTCCCGTGCTCGACGCGTGTCCGCACGTCCAGCCGGGTGCCGGCAGGCGGAAAGCGGGCCGGTTCGCAGCGCCCGTGCGCCTGGGCGATGAGCCCGACCGCTACCGTCATGGGATGCCGACCCCCAGCACCGAGCTGTCCCCCGCCGCGCTCGAGTTCGTCACCGAACGGCACCTCGCGACCCTCACCACGGTGCGGGCGAACGGCACACCGCACGTCACCGCGGTGGGTTTCACCTGGGATCCCGAGGCAGGGCTCGTGCGGGTGATCACCGACGGCGGGTCGGCCAAGGTGCGCAACGTCCGGCGCGGTGGCTACGCGGCCGTGAGCCAGGTCGAAGGCCGGCGGTGGCTCACGCTGGAGGGTCCGGCGACGGTCCTCGACGCCCCCGAGGACGTCGCCGAAGCCGAACGACGCTACGCCGGGCGCTACCGCGTCCCCCGCGAGAACCCCACCCGCGTGGTCATCGCCATCGACGTCCGCCGCGTCCTCTCCAGCCGCACCCTGCTCGCCCCGGCCCTGGAGCCGTAGGCATCCCGATGAGCTGATGTCGAATGTGCTTGCCGCCGAGCCACTTCGGTATGCGCACCCGCCCCCTGACGAGGCGGGTGCGCATCGGCCGGGCTACAGGATGGTCAGGCCGTGGGGACGCTGGTTCATCGACTCGCAGCCGTCCTCGGTGACGACGACGATGTCTTCGATGCGGGCGCCCCAGGCGCCCCGGAAGTAGATGCCGGGTTCGATGCTGAACGCCATGCCGGTCTGCAGGGTGAGGTCGTTGCCCTCGATGATGTAGGGCTCCTCGTGCACCGAGAGCCCGATGCCGTGACCGGTGCGGTGCACGAAGTTCGGGCCGAAACCGGCTTCCACCAACAGATCTCGGCCCGCGGCGTCGACCGAGGCCGCGGTGACGCCGGGCCGGACGGCGGCGACGGACGCGGCTTGGGCGCGTTCGAGGACGGCGATCCGGGCGGCGATCTCGGGATCGGGTGCACCCATCGCGTAGGTACGGGTGGAATCGGAGTAGTAGCCGGGCTCGACGGGGCCGCCGATATCGATGACCACCACGTCACCCGCTTCGATGCGGCGCTCGGAGACCCCGTGGTGCGGGTCGGCGCCGTGCGGTCCGCTGCCGACGATGACGAACGCGGCGGCGGTATGGCCCTCCTCGAGGATGGCGGCCGAGATATCGGCGCCGACCTCGGCCTCGGTGCGGCCGACCTGGAGGAATTCGCCCATTCGCGCATGCACCCGGTCGATCGCGGCACCGGCCCGGCGCAGCGCGTCGATCTCGGCGGCGTCCTTGATCATGCGCATCTCCCGCAGTACCGGCGTGGCCGAGGAGGGCAGGCCGGTGAACGACTGGGCCAGCGGGATGAGGTGCAGCGCGGGCATCGCCTCGGCCACCGCGACCCGGGAGCCGACGTGCAGCGCGGACTTCACCAGTCCGTACGGATCGACGCCGTCGACCCAATCGAGCACCTGCAGGTTGAGCTCGGCCGCCGCGGAACCTTCCAGCGCGGCCAGTTCCATCTTCGGGATCACCACCGACGGCGTCGCCCCGTCGGCGGGGATGACCAGGCAGGTCAACCGCTCGAACGAATCGGCCGCCGAACCGATCAGGTACCGCAGATCCGGCCCCGGGGTGATCAACAAAGCGTCCAGGTGAGCGGCGCGCATCAGCGCCACCGCCCGCTCCAATCGTTCACCGTAGACATCCGCCGCGAACCTGGCATCCGTATGCGAGCTCATTCGTCCGACGTTACCTGCCCGGCCCGTCCTCGCGAACCCGAACTCCCGCCCCCGGAGATCAGTTTGCGGGCGGTGAATCGGACCGTTTCGTCCCAGTCGTGCGGGTGCAGGTAGTGCCGGACGCTGGTGAAGTGGTCGGCCAGGCCGGTGATGACCGACCACAGGACCGTCACGGTCATGCCCGGGTCGTCCCCGAGGTCCAGGCGTTCGACGGTGTGCAGGATCAGGTCGTAGGCCCGGGCCGCCGCGGTGATCAGCTGGGCGCCGGATTCGTCGCTCAGGTCGACCTCGCCCGCCAGCACGGCCCAGATGTTGAGTTCGCGCCCGTACACCCGGTACATCGCCAGGTACTCGGTCGCGACGAGGACGAACAGCTCCTCGAGATCCTCGGCGCGGGCGCAGCTCGGCTCGACCTTGCCGACGAATTCCTCGAGCCGTTCGGCGTAGAGGGTCGCGTAGAGCGCTTCTTTGGTCGCGAAGTAGGTGTAGACCGTGCCCGGGCTGATGCCCGCGCCTCGCGCGACATCGCGCATCTGCAGTGCGGCGTAACCCTTTTCGGTCAGCAGTCGCCGCCCCGCGACGAGGATGTCTCGTCGCCGGGTCTCGCGGTCGCCCCACTTGGTGGCCATGCACCTGCCGTTCCGAACCGGGTTCAATTTGTCTGACCCGAGGGTGGTGCACCGTGGCCGCGGGTGTCAAGCAGGGCCGACCGCTGCGGCGAGCCGGGCTCAGGCGATCCGTTGCGTGCTCGGGTGCGCGGGCCGCGCGAGGTGATGGTCGAGAAACCGGAATGCTCTGGGTGCCAGGCACAGTGCTCCGGTGAGGTGCTCGCGGTAGGGCATGGTGTGCAGGGTGACGGGCACGCCGAGCGACGCCCAGTCGGCGGCCAGCCGGACCATCTGACTGTGCGGGACGATCTGTTCCCACGTGCTCGAGCCGAGGAGGACGGGAGCGGCGGGCGCGAGGTCGCCGAGCCGGTTCTCCCGCAGCCGGGCCCGGATGGCGGGGACGTCCTGCGGCCGCCGGGTGACGTAGCGGTCGATGCGTTTGCTGGGCGCGAGCCAGCCGAGCGGGACGGCGGGCACGATGTGCGTGCGGCGCAACACCGCGGCGGCGGCGCGACCGTAACCGGTGAGATAGGACAGCGCGTCGAGTTCCGGATAGGCGGCGTCCAGGCCGAGGAGGCCGTAGACGAGCAGGAAGGCGAACATCCCGCCCTCGTGCCGGTTGATCATCGCTGCCAGATCGGCGGGTGCGGCGCCGACAACGCCTGCGGCCAAAGGGATGTCGGGCGCGTACGTCGGTTGCAGCTGGAGTGCCCAGCCGGCGGCGCAGCCGCCCTCGGAGTAGCCGTGGATCGCCGCCGGGCCCTGCGGATCGAGCCCGGCTTCGGGGAGCGCGCGGGCGGCGCGCAGGCAATCGAGCACCGCGGGGCCGAGGGCGTGGCCGATGACGTACGGATGCTCACCCGGGGTGCCGAGGCCCGGATAGTCCGTGACGGCCAATGTCCAGCCGCGGCGCAAAGCCATGGCCAGGAAGGGCGCTTCGTATTCCACGCCGCGCGCGAGTTGCCAGGACGCCGCGCACCGATCGGCGAGCCCTTGGGTACCGACCGCATACCCGATGAGGGGATTGTCCGGCCGACTGCGCCGGTGCGGCACCAGGACGGTGCCCCTGACTTCGGTGCGGCCACCGGTAGCGGTGGTAGAGGTATAGCGAATCCGCCAGGCGCGCCCGGGCATTCGCACGCCGGGCACCACGTAGGCGGTCATCGGTTCGGCGGACAGCAACTGTCCCGGGCGATCGGCAGGAACCAGTGGGTGCATGGATTCTTCTTTCTGGGCGCGCCAGGCGGGGACAGAGTGCTCAGCCGGGTGGCTGGACCAACAACGAGCGCAATGCGGGACGGTCCACCTTGCCGGACGGATTGCGGGGGATTTCGGCGACGAGCCGGATATCGCGCGGCTGCTGGAACCGAGACACGGTGTGCCGGAGGTATTCCCGGATGTCGTCGACGCTCGGCGCGCTGCCTGGCTCGGGCACCGCGAACGCCGCGAGCCGCTGGCCGAATTCGTCGTCGTCCACGCCGATCACCGCGACATCACACAGTTCTGGATGCGCGGCGACGACATCCTCCACCTCCTGGGGGTAGACGTTCTCGCCGCCGGACACGATCATGTCGTCCTCGCGGCCCGCGAGGAACAGACGACCGTGCGCGTCGAGCGAGCCGAGGTCACCGCTGTTGATCAGGCCGTCGACCCGCCCCTTGTCCCCGCCGCCGGTGTAACCGGTGAAACCCAGTGCGCTGCCGACGAACACATGCCCGACCACGCCCGGCGGCACGCGCCGGCCCGCGTCGTCGAGGATGCGCACCTCGGTACCGAGTACCGGGCGGCCGACGGTGCCCGGGGCGGCGCGCAGGTCCGCCGGGGTGGCCAGCGAACCGATGCCCACCTCGGACGAGCCGTACCCGTTGTACAGCACCTCGCCGAATGCCTCGATGAATTCCGTTGCCAGCGCGGGACGCAACGGCGCGGCCCCGCACAGCACCACGGCCAGCGACGACCGATCGAACCGTTCGCGATCCGCCACGGGAACCGCGAGGATCCGCTGCAACATGACCGGGACGACGGCCAGCATCCGCACCCGGTGTTCGGGCACCGCGGCCAGAGTGGCGGCCGCGTCGAAGTGGCGACGCAGGATCAGCTTGCCGCCCAGCGCGATGCCCAGCAGCAGCACCCCGAGGCCGAACCCGTGGAACAGCGGGATCTCCACGGCGATACCCGCCCCGGTGCGTAATCCGGTGCGACGCAACAGACTCGTGGCCGTGCCGACCACCGCCGACGCCGCCGGGTCGCGGGGCACACCCTTGGGCGTGCCGGTGGTGCCGGAGGTCAGGATCACCAAGCGCCCGGCCGGAACTCGCACCGGTGCGCGCAGACCGCGGCCCACCATGGCCGCCACCGAGTCCCCCGCCGCCTCCTGCTCCGCGTAGCAGATCACCACGGGGCCTTCGTATCCCGCGGCGCGCACGACCGGCACGAACTCCGCGTCGCAGAGCACCGCGGCGACGGATTGCCCCGTCAGCGAGCGGGCGAGCGTCTCCGCGGCGAAACCGGTATTGAGCAGTACGACGTCCGCGCCGGTGGCCAGCACCCCGAACAGCCCCGCCGCGTAATAGCGGCTGTTGCGGCACAGCACGGCCACCGCGGCACCCGGGCCGATACCGTGGTCGGCCCGCAGTCCACCCGCGATCGCGTCGGCCAGTGCGGACAACTCGGCATAGGTGAGCGCGCCCCGCTCGTCGACGACCGCGGTGCGGTCCGGCCAGCGGGCGGCCGAGACCGACAGCAACACAGCGGGATTCAACCCGTTGCGCAGGACCGCGGCACCCATCCGGGCCGCGGACGCCGGACCGACCGGCCACACCACCCGCGACCGCACGAACGCGGCGGCGACCGCCGGACCGGAGCGCAGCAGGGTCATCATTGCCCACCTCCGAGCACGGCGGCGACCGCCGGACTGAAGCACAGCAGATTCATGACTGCCCACCTCCGAGCGCGGCGTCGGTGTCGCGGGTGTAGCGCGCCCACGCCCGCATGAACAGTGCCGTCGATCCGGGCAGCACCGCAGCGCCGACCTCGGCGGGGCGCACCCACCACGGCTGGATCGCCCGCGGCCGCCGCACGATCGCCCGCGCCACGATGCCCGCCGCCTCGGCCGGATACAGGCCGGGCAGCATGCGCATTATCGGGGTGGGCGCGCTCATCCGCGTGTAGATCAGCGCCATGTACACGGTGCTCACGGATATCCCGTCGGCCGCCAATTCCGGTGCGACACTGCGCAACCAGACGTCGAATGCGCCCTTCGACGCTTGGTACGCGCCCCAGCGCGGACCCGGCGCGATCCGCACGCCGATGGTCGAGATGTTGACGATCTGACCGCTGCCGCGCTCGCGCATCAACGGCAGCAGGCCGAGCAGCAGCCGCACCGGACCCAGATAGTTCACCCCGATGGTGCGCTCGAAATCGTGGAACCGGTCGTATTGCAGGTGCAGTGACCGCCGCATCGACTTGCCCGCATTGCTGACGATCACGTCCGGCGCCCCGTGCCGTTCGACGATGGTCTTGATCAACGCCGCGACCGCCGCCTCGTCCGACAGGTCCGCCGCGAACGCGAACGCCTGACCACCCGCCGCCTCGATCTCCGCGACGACCTCGTCCAGCCGCTCGGCCGTCCGCGCCACGAGCAGGACGCGGGCACCCGCCGCGGCCAAGCCATGTGCGGTCGCCGCGCCCAACCCGAACGAGGCGCCGGTGACGAGCACCGTCTTTCCTGCGATCGCGGCGCGCAGTTGCCGCTGATCGGACAGCCGGGCGGGATTCACCACGCGATCGAGGGCCACCCGGGTGACCCTGGCCATCGGATGCAGGTCGCTCACCGGCCCGCCTCCCACGCCTGCCGCCGGTTCGAGCTCTTTGTCGTCATCGACTCACCCATTCTGAACACGGTTCGAATTGAACTGCGTTCAGAATGGGTGTCACAGATAGATGTTGTCAACCCCTCCCGCGATATCTGTCTGAGCCAGTGAATTGCCCGATTTACGCGTGCAGCAAATGCGCTCGAGCGCGACGCGCGCCCCCGGCACGGATCTGTCTGGGCCGGTGTTACGCGCTGATTTGTCGGCGTGGGCAGGTAGCGTGACCCGCGTGACTTCTGCTGCGCACTCCGGTGGACCGTTGCTGCTCCTGGACGGGGCGAGCCTGTGGTTCCGTGCTTTTCACGCGATCCCCGAGAAGATCACGGCGGCCGACGGCCGATCCGTGAACGCCCTGCGCGGATTCACCGATATGGTCGCCTCGCTGATCACCAAGCACGCGCCGAGCCGCCTGGTCGTGTGCCTGGACCTGAATTGGCGGCCCGCCTTCCGGGTCGAACTGGTCCCCTCGTACAAGGCGCATCGGCTCGACACCTCCGCCGACGCGGGACCGGGTGCGGAACAGGTTCCCGACACGCTCACTCCGCAGGTCGAGATGATCCTGGAGGTCCTCGCCGCGGCGGGCATCGCGACCGGCGGCGCGGACGGCCTGGAAGCCGACGACGTGCTCGGCACCCTGGCCACCCGGGAACACACCGACCCGGTCGTCGTCGTCAGCGGCGACCGCGACCTGCTCCAACTCGTCCGCGACACCCCGCAGCCACCCGTGCGCGTGCTCTACGCCGGACGCGGGCTGGCCAAAGCGGAACTGTTCGGGCCCGCCGAAGTCGCCGCGAAATACGGTGTGCCACTGGAGAATGCGGGCCGCGCCTACGCCGACCTCGCCACCCTGCGCGGTGATGCCTCCGACGGCCTGCCCGGCGTGGCGGGCATCGGCGAGAAATCCGCGTCCATGCTGATCTCCCGCTTCGGCTCCCTGGAGGCCCTCGTCGCCGCGGTCGAAGACCCCGAAGCCGACCTCGCCCAAGGGGTGCGCGCCAAACTCCGTGCCGCGGAAGACTATTTGAAAGCCGCCGCCCCGGTCGTCCGCGTCGTCTGCGATGCCGACGTAGAACTCTCCCGCCCTGACACCCTCCCCACCACCCCCGCCGACCCCGACCGCCTGCACGAACTCGCCAAGACCTACAACGCGGAAAGCCCCATCACCCGCCTCATCACCGCCCTCACCCGCCCCGCCTGACCACCCGCAACATCACTGGTTCGCGCACCCGCACTCGTCCTGCGTTCGCGCACTCGTCCTGCGTTCGCGCACCCGTCCTGCGTTCGCGCACCCGTCCTGCGTTCGCGCACCCGTCCTGCGTTCGCGCACCCGTCCTGCGTTCGCGCACCCGTCCTGCGTTCGCGCACCCGTCCTGCGTTCCCGCACCCGTCCTGCGTTCCCGCACCCGTCCTGCGTTCCCGCACCCGTCCTGCGTTCCCGCACCCGTCCTGCGTTCCCGCACCCGTCCTGCGTTCCCGCACCCGTCCTGCGTTCCCGCACCCGCTATGGCATGGCATAGCGAGTGCGGGAACGCGGAAGGGGTGCGCGAACCGCAGCGGATGGCTTCGGCCCAACGAGGGTGGGGGCTTCGCGCGGCGCGGAAAGGCGCCCGGACCCCGGATACGGCTCGGCCGCACGCTCGGCGGAGAGAGCGTGCGGCCGGGCGGGGGAACTAGTTGGGGCGGCCGACCTCGTAGGTGCCGTCCTCCTTGGTGATCTTGATGGTCACCTTCTTGGCTTCGCCGCTGACCTTGACGTCGCAGGTAAAGGTGGCGTCGACCTTGACCGCCTCGCCGGAGGGGCAGGTGACGTCGCTGACGTCCTGGATGCCGTAGGAGTCGGAGAGCACCTTCTTGACGCCGTCCTGCACCGCGGCCTGGTCCAATTTGTCCTGGGCGGTGAGCACCAGGACGAGGGCGACGACGGCACCGATGACGACCACACCGAGCACGACCAGGCCGATGATCAGGCCCTTGCCCTTACCACCCTGCGGCGGCTGCTGGCCGGGCTGCTGACCCCACTGCGGCTGACCGGGCTGCTGGCCCCACTGCGGTTGCTGTCCCTGCTGCCAATCCTGCGGCGGCTGCTGCCCCCACTGCTGGCCGGGCTGCGGCTGACCGGGCTGGCTCCACTGCTGCGCGGGCTGCTGACCCCACTGCGGCTGGCCGGGCTGCTGGCCCCACTGCTGTTGCGGCTGCTGGTCACCCCAGTGCTGGGTCGGCTGCGCCGACGCGGGCGTCTGCGGCTGACCACCCCACTGTTGTCCGGGTGGCTGCTGGCCGCCCCACTGCTGGGTGGGATCGTTGCGCCCCTCCCCGGGTTCGCTGGGTCCAAACGGGCCGCTCATCTGGTTGCCTCCACTCGCATCGTTGTACACACGGTAGCCCCCCGCGTGGGAACCGTCGTATAACTCGACTCCTCCGCCACGGTCGGTACGCGAAAGAAATCAAATCACAATCGAATCCGGTACGCGTAGCTCCGGCCGCCGCCTCGGCTGCGCGCGTGCTGCCGCTTCGCTCTGCGCAGTCTAGGGACCGACTTGCCCGTTATGCGGCATCCACCGCGACGACACCCCGCCGGATCGCCCGCACCGCCTTCGCGGCGGTCGCGGCGACCTCCGGATCGTCGGCGTTGCCGTGGATCTGGTCCAGCAGATCGATGACCTGCCTGCACCAGCGCACGAAATCGCCCGCGGACAGCGGCGCGGCCTGGTCGCCGCTGGCGAGCAACGACTCGGCCAACCCGTCGCCGCGCGCCCACTTGTGCACGCCGGTGACGAAGCCCAGATCGGGCTCTCTGGTGGGCGGCAGCTTGTGCCGGGCCTCGTCGGAACGCAGCTCGCTCCAGACCCGGATGGTCTCGCCGACGGCCCGGCGGATCGGCGCCGTGGGCCCGCTCGCGCCGAGATAGCCGCCGTCCTGGCGGGATTCGAACACCAGAATGGAGACGACACCGGCCAATTCGGCGGGACCGAGCCCGCGCCACAGCCCTTGCCGCAGGCATTCGGCGACCAGCAGATCGCTCTCGGAGTAGATGCGGGCGAGCCTGCGCCCGTCCGCGGTGACCTCGGAGTCGTGCACGAACCCGCGCTCCTGCAGCAGGCCGAGGATCCGATCGAAGGTGCGGGCCAGCGAGTTCGTCGTCGCGGCAACCTTCTGGCGCATGGTCTCGGTTTCCCGGAGCAGCCGGTTGTAGCGCTCGCCGATGCGGGCCATCTGTTCCCGGTCCGGACGGGTGTGCGCGGGATGGGAGCGCAGGCTGCGGCGCAGCGTCGCCAGTTCCCGGTCGTCGGCGGCGCCGGACCGCTTGCCGCGGCGCGGCCGGCCCGGCGCGGAGATGCCGGTGCTGCGCAGGGCCGAGGCCAGGTCGCGGCGGGCCTGCGCGGTCCGGTGATCGACC
>NZ_BDCI01000029.1 GCF_001613425.1 Nocardia vulneris
GGTGATCGACCCGCCGCGGCAGGCGCATATGGCCCAGCGGTTCGGCCGGCACCGGGAAATCGGCCACCGAGATCCGGCCCGCCCACTTGTCCGCGGTGAGCACGAGCGGTCGCGGATCGCCCGGCGTCGCATCGGGTTCCAGGATCACCGCGAGCCCGGCGCGCCGCCCGGACGGGATCGCGACCACGTCACCCCGACGCAGTGCGACCAGCGCGTCCACGGCGGCGCCGCGCCGGTCGGACCGGCCCTGCTGTTCCAGCTGGCGTTCCCGCTGCTTGATCCGCTCGCGCAGCGAAATGTATTCCAGGAAGCCGCCTTCCGCGCCGCCGAGCTGATCGCGCAGCTTGCGTAGCGCGCCCTCGTTGCGTTCGATGCCGCGCACCAGCCCGACCACCGACCGGTCGGCCTGGAACTGGGCGAAGGAACGCTCCAGCAGCGCCCGCGATTCGGCGGCGCCCATCCGGTCGATCAGGTTGATCGACATGTTGTAGCCGGGACGGAACGAACTGCGCAGCGGATAGGTCCGGGTGGAGGCCAGGCCGGCGACGGCGCTGGTGTCCACCTCGGGCTGCCACAGCACCACCGCGTGACCCTCGACGTCGATGCCGCGTCGGCCGGCGCGACCGGTCAGCTGGGTATATTCCCCAGGCGTGAGTTCGGCGTGCGACTCGCCGTTGAACTTGACCAGTCGCTCCAGCACCACCGTGCGGGCGGGCATGTTGATGCCGAGAGCCAGTGTCTCCGTGGCGAATACCGCCCGCACCAGCCCGTTGACGAACAGTTCCTCGACGGTGTGCCGGAACGCGGGCAGCATGCCGGCGTGGTGCGCGGCCAGCCCGCGGTGCAGCGACTCGCGCCACTCCCAATAGCCGAGCACCTCGAGATCGGCCTTGGGCAGATCGCCGGTGTGCTTCTCGATGATGGCGTCCACCTCGGCGCGATCCTCGTCCCGGCCCAGGTCCAACCGCGACCGCAGGCACTGGGCCAGTGCGCCGTCGCACCCCGCACGACTGAAGATGAAGGTGATCGCGGGCAGCAGGCCCTCTTCGTCCAGCTTGGCCAGCACCTCGGGGCGCGGCAGCGGCCGGAAGTCACGCCGCGGCCCGCCGCGACCGTTGCGCGGACCGCCCCAGCTGTTCGCCCGGTCGGCGAGTTCGCGCTGTTTGATGAACCGCACCAGGTCCTCGTCGACGAGCACCTTCTGATCGGTGGAGTCGGTGTCGAACAGGTCGAACATCCGCCGCCCCACCATGACGTGCTGCCACAGCGGCACCGGCCGGGTCTCGTCCACCACCACGGCGGTGTCGCCGCGCACGGTCTCCATCCACGCGCCGAATTCCTCGGCGTTGCTGACCGTCGCGGACAGGCTGACCAGCCGCACATCCGGCGGCAGGTGCAAGATCACTTCCTCCCACACCGCGCCGCGGAAACGGTCGGCCAGGTAGTGCACCTCGTCCATCACCACGTACGACAGACCGCGCAGCGCGTCCGAGGACGCGTACAGCATGTTGCGCAGCACCTCGGTGGTCATCACGACCACCGGCGCGTCGGCGTTGATCGACTGATCACCCGTGAGCAGACCGACGCTCTCGCGGCCGTAGCGCTCGGTGAGGTCGGCGAACTTCTGGTTCGACAGCGCCTTGATCGGCGTGGTGTAGAAGCATTTGCCGCCCGCCGCGAGCGCCAGGTGTACCGCGAATTCGCCGACGACCGTCTTGCCGGCGCCGGTGGGCGCGCAGACCAGGACGCTGTGGCCTTCTTCGAGTGCCGCACAGGCGGTGCGCTGGAAGGGATCGAGACTGAATTTCAGCTCGGTGGAGAACTTCGCTAGCTCGCCCGTGTGCGACCGGTGATGTGTCACCGTCAGAGGGTATCGGAGTAGTCCGACATCGAGCGCGCAGTTTTATCCGGGGGTGTCACGATCGATTCGGCCGGTGCGATCGGCTCCGGGCCGCTCACCGCGGACGCCTCCTCGTCGGAGAGCGCGGCCAGATTCTCGGCTTCCTTGCGCGCCTTGCGGATGTCGTTGATCCGGGAGAACTGGATCGCGAACTCGAACAGCACCGTCAGCGCGAACGCCAGCGCGAGCATGGAGAACGGGTCCTGCGGCGTCACGATGGCCGCGAACACGAAGAGCCCGAACGTGATTCCGCGCCGCCAGGCCTTCAGCCGCTGATAGGTCAGCACCCCGATGAGGTTCAATCCGATGATCAGCAGCGGAGTTTCGAAGCTCACGCCGAAGATCACCAGCAGCTGGATGATGAAGCTGAAGTACTGCGAACCGCTGAGCGCGGTGATCTGGACGTTGTTGCCGATCGAGAGCAGGAAGCTCAACGCGTGCGCCACGACCACGTAGGCCAGCACCGCACCGGTGAGGAACAGCACCGTGCCGGTTGAGACGAAGCCGACCGCGTACTTGCGTTCCTTGGCGTACAGACCGGGTGTGATGAACGCCCACAGCTGATACAGCCAGATCGGCGCGGCGAGCACGATGCCCGCCGTCATGCCGACCTTCAACCGCAGGGTGAACTGCTCGAACGGCGCGGTGGCCAGCAACTTGCAGGAGCCGTCGGGGCTGAGCGCGGCACGCGCCGAATCCGGCAGCGAGCAGTAGGGCCCGCGCAGGATATCGCCCAGGCTGGAGACCCCGAGGAAGCCGTATTCGTACCAGATGAATCCCAGCACCGTGGTGACGATGACCGCGGCGATCGAGACCAGTAGCCGGTACCGCAGTTCCTGCAGATGCTCGACCAACGACATGGTGCCGTCGGGGTTGGTCCTGCGCTTGCTGCGCCGGGGATCGAACGGGATTCGCATGGTTGGTGATTGCCCCTGGGTAGGAGTGCCCCGCTCGGCGACGGCGCACTAGGCCCGGAGTGAGTTTCCGCACTCCGCCATGAGCAGGCCGCGCGACCCGGGCCCGCTCCACATAACTCTCGATCTAGCTCAGAGCGACTTCGGCTCGGCGTGGGGCTGCTGCGTGGCCGTCGGCGTCACCGGCTGCGCGGGCGGCAGCTGCTGCGGCTGCGCGGGCTGCGCCGGAGCGGGCGCGTCGGCGTCCTTGGCGTCCTTGCCCTCGTGCTGCATCTGGCTGACCTCGCTCTTGAAGATGCGCAGCGACCGACCCAGGCTGCGGGCCGCGTCGGGCATCCGCTTGGCACCGAAGAACATCACGAAAACGACCGCAATGATCAGCCAGTGCCAGATGCTCAGACTGCCCATGATTAATACCTCCCAAGACTGGTGATGGTTCTGATGCTACCGGAGGGTGACGTGCGCGAACGCCACCGTCCGTCGCGTTTGTCCGGTGTTCAGCCGGGCCCGCCGGTCCGGTTCACCGGATCGCCGCCCGCGCGGCGCGCAGCTGCGCGAGCAGTTCCGGGCCCGTCCACGTGCGCCGATCCCCCTGCTCCGCCGCGACGACCAGTTCGATCAGCCGCTGATTGACCGGGGTCGGCAGATCGACCATGGCCCCCAGTCCCACGATTTCCCCACACAGCCAAGAGATTTCGGTTTTGCGCCCCAGAGCCAGATCGTCCGACATGGACGAGCGTGCCATCGGATCCACGGCGAGCACCTGTCCGAACACCCGCCGGAAGATCCCGTCGGGCACGGTCAGCAGCGCCGCCATGACGCGCGGCGGCACCGGGGTCAGCCGCGCGGGCGCAATTCGCGCTTTGTTCATCACCGTGAGCGCCTCGCGCTGAGTGAGCGCCAGGCAGCGGCGATAGTCCCGGTCGGCGAGCTGTTCGCGCAGCGGGCGCCCGGACAGCGCGTTGATCGGATTGTTCAGGTTCAGCAGCAGCTTGGCCCACTGCACCGGGCGCAGGTCCGGGTAGCGGCGCAGCGCCAGCCCGGCCTGCTCGAAGACGCCGAGGAACGGCGCGAGCTCCGGATCGTCCTGCACGGCGAGGCCGCCCTCGGTGCCGCGATGGAACCGGCCTTGCGCGTGATGCACCACGTTGAACATGACCATGCCCGCCAGCACCACGCAGTGCGGCAGGATCTCCCGGATCACGGTGTCGTTGCCGATCCCGTTCTGCAGACTCAGCACCACGGTGCCCGGGCGGATCTTGCCCGCGAGCTCGCGCACGGCGTCGGCGGTCGCCGCCGATTTCACCGTGACCAGCACCAACTCGGCCGAGCCGATATCGTCCGGCTCGGTGGCCACCCGGAACCGGTCGGCCGCCAGCGCGTCGTCCCCGCCGTCCAGGTCGGTGAGCCGGATACCGGACGCGGCGATCTCGTCGAGCAGCCGCGGCCGGCCGACGAAGGTGACGTCCGCGCCCGCGACGGCCAGTTTGCCGCCGACGAAGATGCCGATGCTGCCCGCACCGATCACCATGACCCGGCTGGTCACGTCGGCTCGAATCCCGCTGCGGCATAAGCGGCCAGCGCGGCGTTGGAACGTTCGCGCACCGCGGCGACCAGTTCCGGCGGCCCGAGCGCGGTCACGCCGGAGCCGAAGCCGAGCAGCAGCCGCGCCATCCAGTCCAGGGTGGCGAACCGCATCGTCGCCTCCAGGCTGCCGTCGGCGTGCACCGCGATCCGGTTCATCGGATACTGATCGAGCACCCAGGCGTAGTCGGGGTGAATGCGCAAGCGCGCCAAGGGAACCGCGGGATCGTCCTGGAAGAGGTCGAGCGCGGCGGACTCCTCGGTGGCGTGACTCGGCGGCCGCGCCGGCTCGTCGAGTTCGGTGGCGTCCTCGATCCGGTCGAACCGGAACAGGCGCACGCCCTCGGCCTGCCTGCACCAGGCTTGCAGATAGCTGTTGTTGTCCACCAGGACGATTCGGATCGGGTCGACCACCCGCTCGGACACCACGTCCCGGCTGGCGGAGTAGTAGACCAGGCGCAACGCGTGCTGCCGGGCCAGCGCCGAACGGACCGTGGCGACGGCGGGCGCCTCCAGCGGCGGCGTGCGGGTCTGCTCCGGTGCGGCGCCCGAGCCGCCCGCGATCGCCGACTCGATCTTCGCGATGGCGGCGTGCGCCGCGGTCGGATCGACCATGCCCGGCATCTCCACGATCGAACGCAGCGCCACCAGCAGCGCGGTCGCCTCGGTCGAGGTCAACCGCAGCGGCCGGTCGATGCCCGCGGAGAAGGTGACCTCGATGCTCTCCTCGGAGAACGAGAGGTCGATCAGGTCGCCGGGACCGTAGCCGGGCAGCCCGCACATCCACAGCTGGTTGAGATCGCTCATCAGCTGCTTGGAGGTGACGCCCAGGTCGGCGGCCGCCTCCGCGGCGCTGATGCCGGGATGCGCGATGAAGTACGGGATCATGTTGAGCAGCCGCGAAAGCCGCACGGAAAGCCGGGAATTCACGCGGTGACCTCCGTGCGATCGAACACCGAGCGCAACCGGTTGACCACGTCGGTGCGCAACTCCTCGGGCGCGAGCACCACCGCGTCCGGGCCCAGGCCGGTGATCAGGCGGGCGATCCAGTCGCGCGAACGCACCGGCAGCTCGACCACCGCGCCGGCCCGGCCACCGATCGTGCGTTCGCCGGTGACCTGGCCGATCCGGCGCAGCTCACGGCCCCGGCCGTCGGCCACCCACACCGTCGCGGTGCCGCTGACCGGCGCCGAGCTGGTCACCTGCGAGACGATCGCGCGCAGGTCGATGCCGTCGGGCTTGCGCACCGTGTTCGCCGGACCGTAGGGCGTGACGTCGTCCCCGATCCGGGACAGGCGGAAGCTGCGCACCGCGTCCCGGTCCCGGTCGTGCCCGACCAGATACCAGCGGCCGTGATGGGTGACCACACCCCACGGTTCCACGTCGCGCATCAGATAGGGGGCGTTGATCGCGCCACGATGCTCGAACCGCACCGCCTGGCCCGCGTCGATGGCGGCGAGGAGTTTGCCGAGCACCGGTTCGGAACCGCGGGTGCGGGCCGGGACCGCGGGCACGGCGGCCACCGTGGCGTCGGTCTCCACGTGCACGCCCGCGGCGCGGAGCTTGAGCAGCGCGCCGTCCGCGGCGGCGGCCAGTTCCGGCGACTCCCACATCTGCACGGCCACCGCGACCGCGGCCGCCTCCTCGTCGGACAGATCGATCTCGGGCAGTTCGTAGGCGTCGCGGTTGATCCGGTAGCCCTCCACCGACGAGTACCGGCTCACCGGTCCGATCTCGAGAGGTATGCCCAGGTCACGCAGTTCGTTCTTGTCCCGCTCGAACATTCGGCTGAACGCCTCGTCGCTGACGGAATCCTCGTACCCCGCGACGCTGTCCCGAATCCGCTCCGCGGTCAGGAACTGCCGGGTCGACAGCAGCGCGATGACCAGATTCATCAGCCGCTCGACCTTGGATATCGCCACCCGATAGAGGGTAATGGGCGGCGCGCCCGCCGTGCGCGGCGGCGCGCGATTCCTCGCTCACAGAAACCCCCGGGCACTATGGAGTACATGATCATCGCGTTTTCTGTGACGCCGCTCGGGACCGGCGTCGACGTGGGCCGGGCGGTGGCCGAGGCGGTCCGTGTGGTGCGGGCCAGCGGCCTGCCCAATCGCACCGATGCCATGTTCACCACCGTCGAGGGCGAATGGGACGAGGTGATGGCCGTCGTCAAAGCGGCCACCGACGCCGTGATCGCCGTCGCCCCCCGCTGCAGCCTGGTCCTCAAAGCCGATATCCGCCCCGGCGTCACCGACGCCATGACCGCCAAGATCGCGACCGTAGAACGCTACCTCGCCGAAGACGAACTCAGTCGGTGATCACGACGAGATCAACTGAACCCGGCACGGCAGGCCGGGCGCGTTGCTCAGCCGCGCGTCGGACGTCAGCAACGGGATGCCGAGGGCGGCAGCCAAAGCGACATACAATCCGTCGTAGAACGTGATGGTGTGACGACATTGCCACGCTTGGGCAGCGAGAGGCCCGTGATGTGCGTAGCGCTCATCGATCAGTATTTTCGCCAACCGAATCCCGGCGAGGGCCTCGTCGGAGGTGATCTTCGCCTGACGTTCGGCTTTCCGGAGTACGCTTCCCACTTCCGCGTCGATGAGATGCGGCGCATGGCAGACGGATCCCGAAATACGTTTGGCGAGCGCGACTCCCACCGCATCGGTCCGCAACAACGCGTCCACCATCGCCGACGCGTCGACCACGAATTCGTCACTCACCCCGCAGCTCCCGCAGAGTCTCGACGACGAAATCACCTTCGACGCCAGAAGACGGGTCTCGCGCCAACACCTCACGATATTCCGCTAGCGCCTGCTGTTTGACCCGTCGCCGGGCGAGTGAACTGACCTCTCGACGCATGTACGCCTGCAGGGACATCCCTGCCTCGGCCGCAGCGGAACGGAGCGCCTCCGCATCCTCGTCAGAGATATCACGAACCTGAATAGTTGCCATAGGAGGCATTTTAGCGTCAGAACGGCGCGACTACGGCATCATTTTCACTCGAAGACGAACTCAGTCGGTGAGTTGGGTTTGCTGGTAGAGGGCGAGTTTCCATTCGCCGCCGGCGCGGAGGTAGACGCTGGACATGCGGCCGGTGAAGGCGGGGTCGGGGGCGGCGCGGTAGGCGACGCCGGTGTAGACGAGGATTTTGCTGTGCACGCCGACGTCGACCAGGCGCGGGTCGCGGAGCTCGTAGGTGCGCCAGGGCGGTGAATCCTTCAGCGCGGCAACGACTCCGGGGCGGTCCAAGATCGTGCCGTCGGCGAGCACCATGACGGCGTCGCCGGTCATCAGGGCACCGTAGAAATCGGCGCCGGTGCCGTCGCAGAGCGAGTCCCAGCCCCGCCGCTCGACGGCGAGCAGCTCGTTCAAGAGTTCGGTATCTGCCATGCCTCCACGGTAGGCATGATCGGCGTGCGCGACATCACCGCACGTCAGCCCCGATATCCGACGGCGACCGAGACCCGACGGATCGGGTTCGGTCGCCCCGTTCTACATGGAGGCGATCAGCCGGTCCACGCGTTCGTCGACCGAGCGGAACGGATCCTTGCACAGGACCGTGCGCTGCGCCTGGTCGTTCAACTTGAGGTGCACCCAGTCGACGGTGAAGTCGCGCCCCGCCTCCTGCGCCGCGGTGATGAAATCGCCGCGCAGCTTGGCCCGGGTGGTCTGCGGCGGGGTGTCGACCGCGGCGTCCACGGCCTCGTCCTCGGTGATCCGCTTGGCCAGCCCCTTGCGCTGCAGCAGGTCGAACACGCCGCGGCCGCGCTTGATGTCGTGGTAGGCCAGGTCCAGCTGGGCGATCTTCGGATCGGACAGCTCCATGCTGTAGCGATCCTGGTAGCGCTGGAACAGCTTGCGCTTGATCACCCAGTCGATCTCGGTGTCCACCTTGGCGAAGTCCTGCGCCTCGACCGCGTCCAGGGTGCGGCCCCACAGGTCGACGACCTGGTCGATCTGCGGATCCCGGTCCCGGTTGCGCAGATGCTCGACCGCGCGGGCGTAGTACTCGCGCTGGATGTCGAGGGCGCTGGCCTGCCGGCCGCCCGCCAGGCGCACCGGACGACGACCGGTCAGGTCGTGGCTGACCTCCCGGATCGCGCGAATCGGGTTGTCCAGCGCGAAGTCCCGGAACGAGACGCCCGCCTCGATCATCTCCAGCACCAGGGCGGCGGTGCCGACCTTGAGCATGGTGGTGGTCTCGGCCATGTTCGAATCGCCCACGATGACGTGCAGGCGGCGGTATTTCTCCGCGTCCGCGTGCGGCTCGTCGCGGGTGTTGATGATCGGCCGCGATCGGGTGGTCGCCGAGGAGACGCCCTCCCAGATGTGCTCGGCCCGCTGCGACAGGCAGAAGGTGGCCGCCTTCGGCGTCTGCAGGATCTTGCCCGCGCCGCAGATCAACTGGCGGGTGACCAGGAACGGCAGCAGCACATCGGAGATCCTGGAGAACTCGCCGGCCCGCACCACGAGGAAGTTCTCGTGGCAGCCGTAGGAGTTGCCCGCGGAATCGGTGTTGTTCTTGAACAAGTAGATGTCGCCGCCGATGCCTTCTTCGGCGAGCCGCTGCTCGGCATCGATCAACAACTCTTCGAGGACCCGCTCGCCTGCTCGGTCGTGGGTCACCAATTGGTGCAGGCTGTCGCATTCGGCAGTCGCGTACTCCGGATGGGACCCGACATCCAAGTAGAGCCGAGCACCGTTGCGGAGGAACACGTTCGAGCTACGGCCCCAGGACACCACCCGGCGGAAAAGATACCGGGCCACCTCGTCGGGGGACAGCCGACGGTGACCGTGGAAGGTGCATGTCACACCGAACTCGGTCTCGATCCCCATGATTCGTCGCTGCACACCATCGACATTACAGCCATGTCATGCACTCGCGTGGGGCTGCGGACAACACGAACGCATACGGGTTCACAACGATTCGGCCCGTTATGCCCGGTTCGCTGGACGCCTGGACCCGACTCGGGCCCGTAGCGGCGTTTGTCCGCTACGGGCCCGATACCGGCTTTCCGGCTACTCCGCGGCCGGGGTCTCCGCGGCCGGCGGCTCCTCCGCCTTCTTGGTCTTCTTCGGCGGCTCGAGCAGCTGCTCGAGGGTGGAGTTGGTGACCCGGCGGAACGCCCGCCGCGGCCGCGCCTGCTCCAGCGTGGCGACCTCGAGGGAGCTCACGCCGAGCACGCGCTTCTCCTTCTCCGCGCCCTCGGGCACCCCGGCCTGCAGGGCCTGCACCGCGACCTTGATCGCAGCGGCCAGGTCCAGGCCGGGCTGGTAGGACGCCTTCAGCGCCGTGACGATGGGTTCGGTCGTGCCGCCCATCACCACGTATTCGCGCTCGTCCACGATCGACCCGTCGAAGGTGATCCGATACAGCACCGAAGTCGGCTGCTGCTCGGGATACCCCACCTCGGCGACACAGATCTCCACCTCGTACGGCTTGAGCTGGTCGGTGAAGATGGTGCCGAGCAGCTGCGCGTACCCGTTGGCCAACGCCCGCCCGGTCACATCCCGGCGGTCGTAGGAGTATCCGCGCAGGTCGGCCCGGAGAATGCCGTCCCGGCGCAGGTTCTCGAACTCGTTGTACTTGCCGACCGCGGCGAACCCGACCCGGTCGTAGAGCTCACTCACCTTGTGCAGCGTCGCGGACGGGTTCTCCGCGACGAACACGACACCCTTGTCGTACACCAGGACCACGACGCTGCGACCCCGAGCGATGCCCTTGCGGGCGAGCTCGGTCTTGTCGCGCATGATCTGCTCGGCCGACGCGTAGTACGGCAGTGTCATGCGCGAGCGCTCCCTTCTTCCGCAGCCTCACGGTCGGTGACGATCGCCCGCGCGATCTCGGCCAGACGATCCTCGGTCACCTCGACCGCGCCGTCGTCGTCGATCACGATCGCCGTCGGGTAGATCCCGCGCAGCAGATCGGGACCACCGGTCGCGGTGTCGTCGTCGGCCGCGTCGAACAGCGCCTCGACGGCGATGCGCAACGCCCGCTCCTGATCAATTCCCTTGGTGTACAGCTTCTTCAGCGATCCCTTGGCGAAGACCGAACCCGATCCCACCGCCGCGTAACCGAACCGCTCTTCACTGCGTCCACCCACCACATCGAAGGACACGATGCGGCCCGACCGGTCCGGATCGGTGGCGTTGTGGTCGTAGCCGACCAGCATCGGTACCACCGCCAGACCCTGCAGGGCCGCAGGCAGATTCTCACGCACCATCTTCGACAGCTTGTTCGCCTTGCCGTCGAAAGTCAGTGGCACGCCCTCGAGCTTCTCGTAGTGCTCCAGCTCCACCGCGAAGATCCGCACCATCTCGACGGCCATGCCCGCGGTACCCGCGATACCGGCCGCGGAGAAGCTGTCGGTGATGTAGACCTTCTCGATGTCCCTGCTGGCCAACAGGTTTCCCTGGGTGGCCCGCCGGTCGCCCGCGATGAGCACGCCACCGCGGTAGCTGATCGCGACGATGGTGGTCCCATGCGGCGCGAGGTCCTTCGCGGCGGTGCCGAGCCCGGCGCCGTCCATCGCGGCGAACTTGTTGGCGGGCAACAGGTCCGGCGCATGCATACGAAGGTATTCGGAGAAGGACGAGAGGGCGTACCCCAGGTGGAGACGCGAGGGGTCACCTACTGTCACTGGCCGCCTTTCTGAACGTACGCGCGGACGAAGTCTTCGGCGTTCTCCTCGAGCACATCATCGATCTCGTCGAGTAGGTCGTCGGTCTCCTCCGCAAGCTTTTCGCGGCGCTCCTGACCGGCGGCGTCCACACCGTCCGGGCCCTCATCCTCGTCGCCGCCCCCGGCGCGCTTGGTCTGCTCTTGTGCCATGGCAGCCGACCTCCTCTGTCCTCATCATGACCGGAGCTCACTCGCGAGCACGGCCCCGATCATGAGCAAATGTCCGTGCCCGTCCTTCAACACTACTGTGTTGGTCGGCTGCGTGGCCGCAGCTTGCCCGCGGCCGCCTTGTGTCTCGCGTCCGAGCTGTCGAGACTCGCGACTTCGTCGCATGCGCTTCGACAGCTCGGACGCGAGACCGGCCGCGAGCGAGTCGCTCGCCGAACTCGCTCCGTCGTGGATGGGTGGGTTCGGCCGGCTCACCTGTTCCGATCGCCCTACGTGGTGAGCTGTTCCACCAGGTCAGCAGCGGAGGTGACGCCGTCGAGCAGCTTGCCGACGTGGGCTTTGGTGCCACGGCGCGGTTCGAGGGTGGGGATGCGCACCAGCGAGTCGCCGCCCAGGTCGAAGATCACCGAATCCCAGCTCGCCGCGGCGATATCGGCGCCGAAGCGGCGCAGGCATTCGCCGCGGAAGTAGGCCCGGGTGTCGGTGGGCGGATTGGTCATCGCGTCGAGCACCTGCTGCTCGGTGACGAGCCGTTTCATCGAGCCCCGCGCCACCAGGCGGTTGTAGAGACCCTTGTCCAGCCGGACGTCGGAGTACTGCAGGTCCATCAGGTGCAGCTTGGGCGCGGCCCAGCTGAGGCCCTCGCGCTGACGCATGCCCTCGAGCAGGCGCAGCTTGGCCGGCCAGTCGAGCAGGCTCGCGCATTCCATCGGGTCGCGCTCGAGCAGGTCGAGCACCATCGCCCAGTTCTCGATGATGTCCTGGACGCGCTTGTCGTCGTTGCCGGTGCGATCCACGAACTTGATCACCCGATCCAGGTACATCCGCTGCAGCGCGAGACCGGTGAGCTCGCGGCCGTCGGCGAGCGCGACGGTGGCGCGCAGGGTCGGGTCGTGGCTGATCGTGTGCACGGCGGTGACCGGGCGGGCCAGTTGCAGATCGGACAGGTCCTCGCCCGCCTCGATCAGGTCCAGCACCAGCGCGGTGGTGCCGACCTTGAGGTAGGTCGACATCTCGGCCAGGTTCGCGTCGCCGATGATGACGTGCAGCCTGCGGTATTTGTCCGCGTCGGCGTGCGGCTCGTCGCGGGTGTTGATGATGCCGCGCTTGAGCGTGGTCTCCAGGCCGACCTCGACCTCGATGTAGTCGGCGCGCTGGGAGAGCTGGAAACCGGCGTGATCGCCGGACTGACCGATGCCGACCCGCCCGGAGCCGGTGACCACCTGGCGGGACACGAAAAACGGGGTCAGGCCCAGGATGATCTGGTTGAACGGGGTGTCGCGGCTCATCAGGTAGTTCTCGTGGGTGCCGTAGGAGGCGCCCTTGCCGTCGACGTTGTTCTTGTACAGCTGCAGGCGCGGCGCACCGGGCACGCTCGACGCGTGCCGCGCCGCGGCCTCCATCACCCGCTCCCCCGCCTTGTCCCAGATCACCGCGTCCAGCGGATCGGTGACCTCGGGCGCGGAGTATTCGGGGTGCGCGTGGTCGACGTAGAGCCGCGCGCCGTTGGTGAGGATCATGTTGGCCGCGCCGACCTCGTCGGCGTCGATCACCGGGGCGGGGCCGTTCATCCGGCTCAGGTCGAAGCCGCGCGCGTCGCGCAGCGGCGACTCCACCTCGTAGTCCCACCTGGTGCGTTTCGCCCGCGGCACACCCTCGGCGGCGGCATAGGCGAGGACGGCCTGGGTGGAGGTGAGGATCGGGTTGGCCGACGGCTCGGTTGGGGTCGAAATCCCGTACTCGACCTCGATTCCGATGATGCGCTGCATGGGTCGAGCCTAGTAGGCGTTGCCGACTGCGGTCCGTGCACGGCCCTCCCCGGACGCTGCGCAGCGCGTCGGAGCGCCCTCTGATCGGCCGCGCTCCGGTGCCGGGTTACGCCGAAGGAGGGGCCGGACGACCCGCGAATTCATCCTGCGCGTGGTACTTCCGAAGGATCTGCGCGCGCGGCCCGAGGGCGATTCTCGATACATGACCGATTCTCTCGCCCATCCGCGTGCCGCCGCCCCCGGCGCGCAAGGCCCCGTCGTGCCCGCACGCCCGCGGCTGATCGCG
Organism: Nocardia vulneris; assembly: GCF_001613425.1. Lineage (GTDB taxonomy): Bacteria > Actinomycetota > Actinomycetes > Mycobacteriales > Mycobacteriaceae > Nocardia > Nocardia vulneris. The sequence goes on from NZ_BDCI01000029.1 coordinate 13,310, forward strand.
CTGGATGTGTTGCGCGGCATCGCGATCCTCGGCACCCTCGGCACCAATATCTGGATCATGACCAACAGCCGGGGCATTCTCGGCTATCTCACCGAGCTCAAAGGCCAGGCCGAAGGCTGGCTCTGGACCGAGCGGGTGCTCCAGCAGCTGGCACAGGGCAAATTCCTCGGCCTGCTCACCATCATGTTCGGCATCGGCCTGGCGATCCAGCAGGCCTCCGCGCAGCGCGGCGGCCGCAAATGGCCCGGCACCTACCCGGTGCGCGCGGGACTGCTGCTGCTCGACGGTGTGCTGAACTATCTGTTCGTCGCGGAATTCGACGTGCTGATGGGGTACGCCGTCACCGGTTTGGTCGTCGCCTATCTGCTCGTGACAAGTGAACGCGCACAACGTCGTTGGCTGATCGTCACGGCGAGCATCCATCTCGCGATGCTCACGCTCATCGCGCTCGCGACGATCTTCGCGCCGGACGACAGCGGGCCCGAGGTACCGCAGCAGCGCGCGAATCCCTATGCGGACGGGTCGTTCTGGGATCTCGTGGTGTTCCGGGTGCAGGAGGTGGGCCCGTTCCGGGTGGAGACGCTGTTCGTCTTCGCGATGTCGATCGCGCTGTTCCTGCTCGGCGCCCGGCTGTTCCGGGTGGGGGTCTTCCGGCCGGAGGGCGCCGTGCTGCGCAAACGGTTGATGATCATCGGTTTCGGCGTCGCCGCACCGCTCGATCTGCTCGCGGGCGTCTTCGGCGGCGGGCACCTGTTCCTCTACACCCGTTACGGCACCGCGCCTTTCGTCGCGCTGGGCATTCTCGCGCTGGTCGCGCAGTTCTACCTGAGCCGCACGCAGGCCGGGTTCGTCGGCCGCCGCCTCACCGAGGTCGGACGGACCGCGCTCAGCTGCTACATCCTGCAGAATCTCGTCGCGTCGATCCTGTGCTACGGCTGGGGTTTCGGCCTCGCCGCGCGGGTCGCGCCCGACCTGTACGTCCCGTTCACGGTCGGCATGTATCTGCTGGTGTCGGCGATCATCGTGACGAGCGCGCACCTGTGGCTGCGCCGTTTCGAGCGCGGGCCGGTGGAATGGGCCTGGCACCGCGGCTACCAACTGCTGACGGGCACGAAAGGCTGACCGCCTGCGGCTCAGCACATCTCGATGTTCGCCGCCCGCGTGACGGGTGCGGGCGGTAGCTCGATACGGTCGATCGCCACGCCGACCTCGAGATTCACCACGTGACCACCACCATCGAATTCGATGGTGCCCGTGACGCCGGAGCCGCTGAATTCGAGCAGGCGCTGACGCTCCACGAACTCGGTGACCATGCCCCGCCTGCTGAGGTAGCTCTGCATGGCACGGCGGTAGTCGACCAGCGGCAGGGCGTTGACTCCGTGCGCGAGCACCCGGGCCAGCCCGGCCGCGGTGGGCGGCGGCAGCCGGAAGTCCGGATGCTCGACCAGAAACGCGACGCACGTGCCGTCGGTGACTCCGCAGTAGGAACTCCAGTGCCCCGACACCACTTTCGCCGCATCGGCCAGTAGGTTCGCGACCTGGTGCGGCTCCGGCTGCGCCCGGCCGAGCGCGACCGGCATCTCGGCAGCACACAATTCGGCGACGCCGTAGCGAATCCCGAACTCGCGCACCATCCGCGCCACCGCGATCAGCGGTTTGCCGAAACCCCACGGGTTCGCCCAAGCCCACAGCCATGATTCGGTGTCCGCGGTCCCGAGCAGGTGGAACTTCGTACAGACCACCGTGCGTTCGGCACCGATGAATTCCAGCCGCCCCGCCTCCATATCGGCCTGCCACCGATGCGAACCCAGCACTTCCTCGACGTGCAGGCGATGTTCGAGCGACAGCAATCCCGCGTCGTCGAGCAGCCTCGTCAATGGCACAGGTTCGGACACCGGCCTCAGCGTAGTCAACGTGGTCCCCCTCCTCCGTACCGTCTCGCCCCGCTAGTTTCGTGTCGTGACCTTCGCCGATCGATATCCGTTGCTGCACACCCCGACCCACTGGGCGTGGGGCGAGATGGACGTGCAGTTCCGCACCGCCGCACCCCCCGACGAGCTGGTCACCAACATCCACGTCGTCGGCTTCGTCGGCGACACCGTCGTGCTGTGCCGCGACGAACGCGACGTCTGGCTGCTGCCCGGCGGCACCCGCGAAAAAGACGAGTCCATCGACGCGTGCCTCCGCCGCGAACTTCGGGAAGAGGCGGGCGCCTACCTTACCGGTCCGGTGCGGTGGCTCGGCGCACACTACGCCACCAGCAATCGCGCTGCGCCGTTTCGGGATTGGCAACCGCATCCGCACAAGGCCTGGCTGTGGTGCGCGGCCGACGTGGCGCTCGACGCCGCGCCGACCAATCCGGACGACGCCGAGCAGATCGTGGAGGTGCGAGCATTTCCGGTCGAGGAGGCGGTGCGGCACGCCCGCACCGACGGCGAGCACGTGCCCGAATTGATCCGTCTCGCAGTCGAACTACATCGGCCGTGAGCAGCCGCGCGCGCTGATCACCTGGCGCTCAGCGCTTCCGGGGCCACCAGCAGGTCCCGCACGACCAGATCGCGTTCCAGCGGTACGCCGAGGCTGCGCGCGTTGCCCTCGAAGAGCGCCAGCACCGATTCGGTGAGAATGCCTTCCACCTGGTCGGAGGTGAGCGTCGTGCCGGCATCGGCGCGCCAGCTGTTCACCACCCCGTCGACGAAACCGATGATGCCGAAGGCCATCGGCCGCGCGCGGGCCTGGTCGATGCCGAAGCCGGACAGCCAGAGCGCGAACATGTCGGCCAGGCGCCCGCCGATCCGGTCCCTGGCCCCGGCCAGCGAGGTTTCGCCCTGCGGCGCGGCGCCGCCGATGAAGCGGTGCAGGTTCGGGTGCCGCTCGACCCAGCGGACGTAGGTGCCGATCGCACCGCGCACCGCGTCGCGCACGGTGCCATCGGGGTGCAGCGTCGGCATGATCTGCGCCAATAGCGATTCCAGGATCTGGCGGCGGATCTGCTCGTCCAGATCGGTGCGGCCGTCGAAGTGGCGGTAGACCACCGGACGGGGCAGCTTCAACCGGTCGGCGATCTGCTGGACGGACACGTCGACGCCGTTTTCCTCGATGACGGTGATCGCCGCGTCGATCACGTCGGCCCGCCGCCGGGCCTTGTGCCCGTTCCAGCGAGTCGCACGGCCGTCCGCGGCGGGCGGCTCGGACTGGGCACTCGTCGTGGTCACCTCATCACGATACCCGCAGCACGATTGACTGCGACATATTGTCTCACTAACCTGTATGTAACAGTTTGTATCGGTTAAATCGACAATGTTGGAGCAGTCATGGGCAACGACGCCGCACTGATCCCCCAGGAGTCCTTCGCGCAGCGCCTGCTGACCGGATCGGTCAAGAAGTCCTACGACCCGGTGATCGACATGGACTGGGACGCGCCCCTGGATCCGGACAAACTCTTCCTGCCCGCCGAGGTGGTCTCGCTGTACGGCACCGCACTCTGGGAATCGATGACCCCGCAGCAGCGCCGCGAACTGTCCCGTCAGGAACTCGCGAACGTGCTCTCCGTCGGCATCTGGTTCGAGAACCTGCTCAACCGGCTGCTGTTGCGCGAGCTGATGGCCGACGACCCGACCACCAGGCACTCGCACTACACGCTCGTCGAAATGGGCGACGAGTGCCGGCACATGATGATGTTCGGCAAACTGATCGATCGCATCGAGGCCCGGCCGTACTGGCCGCGCCGGGCGGGCCGGATGGCCATCGGGGTGCTGCCGCTCTTCTTGCGCGGCTCCATGACCTGGGTCGGCGCGCTGGTCGGCGAGGAGATCTTCGATGCCATCCAGCGCCGCACGCTCGACGATCCGGAGTTGCAGCCCTTGGTGTCTCGCGCGATGCGCATCCACGTCACCGAGGAGGCGCGCCATATCGGTTTCGCCAGGGACGCGCTGGCCAGGCGGGTGCCGACCATGTCGCGGGCCGAACTCGCCTACACCCGGCTGTGTGTCGCGGTCGCGGCCCCGCTGTTCGTCTACCTGCTGACCAACCGGCACATGTACGACCGCGCCGGCCTCGACGGCCGGGCGGCCCGCCGGATCGCGGCGAGCAACCCCGACGCCAAGCGGGCGCTCGGCGTCGGTGCCGCGAATCTCGGTGCGTTCCTGCAGAAACAAGGACTCATCGGCCCGATCGGCGAGTGGATCTGGCGGCAGCGGGGGTTGCTCGGATGAACCCCGAACCCGATATCGTCATCGTCGGTGCGGGTTTCGGCGGTCTCGGCATGGCCATCGAATTGCGCCGGGCGGGCATAGACGATTTCGTCGTGCTGGAGAAGGCCGGTGAGATCGGCGGAACCTGGCGGGAGAACACGTATCCGGGCGCGGGCTGCGATGTCATGTCGCTGATGTACTCGTACTCCTTCGAGCAGAATCAGCGCTGGACGCGCATGTTCGCGCGACAGCCGGAGATCCTCGACTATCTGCGCGACACCGTGGACAAGTACGACCTGCGCACCCACCTGCGATTCCACGCGGAGGTGGTGACACTCGATTTCGACGATGCCGAGGACCGCTGGACCGTCGGGCTCGCGGACGGGCGACAATTGCGTCCGCGCCTGGTCGTGATGGCGCCCGGTCCGCTGCACGAGCCCTCGATTCCGGCCTTTCCCGGTCGGGAAGAGTTCCGCGGCAAGAGCTTTCACTCCGCGCAGTGGGATCACGACTTCGACGTCCGCGGCAAGCGGATCGCGGTGATCGGCACCGGGGCGAGTGCCGTGCAGTTCGTGCCGCAGATCGCCCGGGACGCCGCGCAGGTGACGGTTTTCCAGCGCACCCCGCACTGGATCGTGCCGAAACCCGACCGGCCGCTGTCCGCGCTGGAGCACGGCGCGTTCCGGTATCTGCCGGGCGCGCAACGGCTCTACCGTTGGGCGATCTACTGGGGCTACGAGTCGATGATCCCCGCGTTCATGAATCCGGAGCTGATGCGCCGGGTGGAGTCGGTCGCGCGCGGCCACCTGCGCAGACAGGTGCGCGATCCCGAACTGCGCCTGCGGCTCACCCCGGACTACCGGCTGGGCTGCAAGCGAATCCTGGTGTCCAACAACTACTATCCCGCGTTGCAGCGGGAGAACGTCACATTGCAGACCACGCCGATCGCCCGGCTCACCGAGACCGGCATCGCCACCGTCGACGGGGCCGAGGAACCGTTCGATGCCATCGTCTACGGCACCGGTTTCAAGATTTCCGACCGGTTCGCCGACCAGCACATCGTCGGCGCGAACGGACTCACGTTGCCGCACGCGTGGCGCAATGGCATGGAAGGCTTCCTCGGCGTCGCGGTGCACGGGTTCCCGAACCTGTTTCTCATCGTCGGCCCCAATTCCGGTGGCGGGCACCAGTCGATCATCTTCATGATCGAGGCGCAGGCGCGCTATATCCGCCAGTGCGTCGAACTGCTGCGCAAGACCGGCAACACCCGGATCGAGGTGCGTTCGGCGACCCAGCACGAGTTCAACCGCCGCACCCAAGCGAAACTCGCCGGGACAGTGTGGAATTCGGGCGGCTGCCAGAGCTGGTATCTGGACGAGCACGGCGTCAACCGCGCCGCGTGGCCCGGCTCCAGCGTGTCCTACTGGCGGGCCATGCGGCATCCGGACCCCGGCCACTACGACCTCACCGTGGCCGCGGATCGCGAACCGGCATACGAGTATTCGGGTCCGGCGATGCTCGACGCGCCCGGCGCGCTGCTACCGGTGACGGTCGCGCTCAGCGGGCACGCCGACCCGATCGACGGCCGGTATCACTGGTACGGCCGGATCACCGCGACGGCAGGCGACGAACTCCCTGATCCCGGACGCGCCGAGGTGTTCCTCGCGCTCCCCGGCCGCTACCCCACCGCGGGGCGATTACAGGAGCGCGACCCCTGGGGCAACCTGCGCATCGTCGGCATCGGCGATCCGCCCTATCCGCTCGAGGCCGCGGCGGCACACTGACCGGACCGGGCATAGGCACAAAGAAGCAAGGTCAGGTTCGGCATTCTGCCGATACCCCGCGCGGCGCACATCAGGTGGGCTGGATCAACCAGATCGATCCGGAAGGCCCCATGAAACTCACCTCGCCGCAGCTCGCCGCGATCGGCACGTTCTGCTGTCTGCTCACCTTCGCCGCGGCGCCCACGCAGGCGGTCGCCGACCAGGGCCGCACCTGGTATGTGAGCGCGACCGCCGCGGCCGGCGGAAGCGGCACCGAGACAGCGCCTTTCACCAGTCTGGCGGCCGTACAGCAGGCTTCCGGCGAGGGCGACACCATCGTCGTGCTGCCTGCACCGCTCGGCACGGCGCCGCTCGACGGCGGTCTGGCGCTCAAACGCGGCCAGCACCTGATCGGCAGCAAGGCGCCGGGAAGCGTTGCCGCGGTGGCCAATACGACCGGCGCACTGGACGGCGACGCGATCCGGCTGGCCCCCGACACCGAGGTCCGCGATCTCACGGTCACCGCGGCCCAGCGCGGCGGGATCTACGGTCGCAACGTCGGGAACACCACCCTGAGCGGCAACACCGTGACCGCGACCAACCGGGCCTGCCACGACGGATTCCTGGTGCAGCCGTTCCCGCCGATGCTGGGCGTGCCGTTCGGCACGTCACTGCCGGTCGCACCGAATGTGGTGGCGCTCAACAACGGCTGGGCCGCCATCATGGTCGACTCCGATGCGGGCGCGAGCACGCTCACCATCGAGGGCAACACCGTGCACGACACTCCGTGCGGTGACGGCATCGACGTCCGCACCACCGGCACGGCGCAGGTGTCGGCCACCCTCACCGGCAATCTGACCGAGCGGATCAATCAGGGCCTCGCGAAGCTGTCGGTCCTGGCCGTCGGCCTGCAGAGCACCGGAACCTCCTCGCTCACCGCCGCTTTGCGCGGCAACACCCAGCGCGAGATCGCGGTGCCCGAGCACGACCCGCTCAACGCCGCGGCCGACAGCGAGGGCCTGTTCGTCAACGCCGCCGACCGCGCGCGCATGCGAATCACCATCGACCGCAACAGCTATCGGCACGGCGGCGGCCACTTCTCGGCCAACGGCATCGAATTCGTCACCAGCAACGGCACCCCGGACAGCGAGGTGACCCTGACCAACAGCGAATTCATCGACGTGCCGGGCGATATCGTCGAAAATCTCAATCTGAGCGCCGAAGGCGCGCGCCACGTGATGACCATCGACGGGCTCACCGCCGCCCGCTCCAGCTTCCTGGCCGCGGTGCTGAATCCGGTGGTACCGGGCAACCTCGGCAGTTGCCTGTTCTCGGCCAGTTTCGGCCGGGACAACACCACCGCGCTCACGCTGCGCAACGCACAGCTCAGTCAGTGCAGCGCCGACGGCATCGGCGTCTACGCCTACTCCCCCAGCGGTCCCGCGCCCGCCCGGGCGCGCATGACGTTCGAGATCGCCGACACCACGGTGACCGAGGCGGCCGTCGCCGACCTGCACGTGCACACCGTCGGCGACCTGGCCGAGCTCACCGGCAAGGTCGAGCGTTCGCGCTTCAGCGGCGACGTGGTCCTGACCCAGAGCACCGGCACCCTCGGCACCGGATCCGTCATCGATTTCGGCGGCGGCCGGCTCGGCAGCGCCGGAGCGAACTGCTTCTCCCCAGCCACCGAGACCGCCCTGGCGGCGCCGAGCCTGCCGGTCGACCATCCCGGCTCGTGGCCGCTCTGCCAGTGAGGAAAAAACTTGGTCAAGTGCACAAGGCTGCGCGTCACACTCTGCGCGTTTGCCGCTAGCGAAGACGCTCACTCATGCGTTGTGCTTAATAGTGACGATGAGGTCATCTCCGTCTCCCCGAACGAGCGGCGCGGGCCTCAGCCCTTCGGTAGCAGAGGTTAGGTCTTGGTTTCAACGACAGTCCCGGCGGTCACCGGCCGCCCGGACACGCTGTGTGCGGCATTCCAGGCGAATGTCGCCAAATACTCCGACGCGGTCGCGCTGCGCACCTTCGGCGGTGCCGTCTCGATCACGTGGCGGGAATACGGCGAGCGGGTCCGCGCCATCGCCACCGGGCTCGCCGCGCTGGGCGTCGCGCCCGGCGACACGGTCGCGATCATGCTGACCAACCGCCCGGAGTTCCACCTCTGCGACACCGCCGTGCTGCACACCGGCGCGACCCCGTTCTCGGTCTACAACACCAACCCGGTCGATCTGCTGACCTACCAGTTCGACAACTCGGGCGCCAAGGTCGTCATCTGCGAGCAGCAGTTCGCCCCGAAGATCCTGGCGGCGGTCGCCAAGGCGGCCGAGCAGGGCATCCACGTCCAGCACGTGATCAGCGTGGACGAGGCGCCCGAGGGCACCCTCTCGCTCGCCGAGGTCGAGCAGCGCACGGCCGACGGCTTCGATTTCGACGACACCTGGCGCAAGGTGCGGCCCGAGGATCTGCTCACCATCGTCTACACCTCCGGCACCACGGGGCCACCGAAGGGCGTGGAGCTCACCCACACCAACTTCATCGAGAACGCCAGGGTGCTCGACCAATTCGGCGGCGGCACCGCCGACGACCGGGTGATCTCCTACCTGCCCGACGCGCATGCCGCCAACCGCTGGTTCGCGCACTACCTCACCATGCTCACCGGCGCACAGATCACCACGGTGCCCGATTTCAAGCAGGTCGCCGCCGCGCTCGGCGAGGTGCATCCGAGCGTGTTCCTCGGCGTGCCCCGGGTCTGGGTGAAAGTCAAAGGCGCACTGGAGGAAAGGTTCGCCGCGGAGGCTCCGGTCAAGCGCAGGCTGGTGCGCTGGGCGATCGACATCGGCCGCAAGCAGGCCCGCGCCGTGTCCGACGGCCGCACCCTGGGCGCGCTCGACCGGGTGCAGCTCGGTCTCGCGGATCGTCTTGTGCTCGCGCCGATTCGGGCACGGCTCGGCCTGGACAAGGTGCGCGTCGCGGTGACCGGATCGGTCGCGATCCCGCCCGAGGTGCACGAGTTCTTCCTCGGCCTGGGTCTGCCGCTGTGCGAGGGCTACGGCATGAGCGAGTGCACGGCAGGCGCCACGCTGAACCCGCCGGAGCGGATCAAGATCGGCACCGTGGGCACCGTGCTGCCCGGCGCGGAGATCATGCTCGCGGAAGACGGCGAGGTGCTGATCCGCGGCAAGATGGTGATGCGCGGCTACCGCAACGACCCGGCCAAGACCGCGGAGACGATCGACGCCGACGGCTGGCTGCACACCGGCGATATCGGCACCATCGACAGTGACGGCTACCTGTCGATCATCGACCGCAAGAAGGAACTCATCATCAACGCGGCGGGCAAGAACATGTCCCCCGCCAACATCGAGAACACCGTCACCGACAACTGCTCGCTGGTGTCCACGGTCGTCGTGATCGGCGAGCAGCGTCCGTTCAACACCGCGCTGCTGCTGCTCGACCCCGATCTGGCCGCCGCCTACGCCCAGCGGCACAACCTGACCGGGACCACGGTCGCGGAGCTGGCCAAGGACCCGGTGATCCTCACCGCGATCGAGGAGGGCATCGCGGCGGCCAACAGCAAACTCTCCCGGGTGGAACAGATCAAGAAGTACATCGTGCTCCCCGAGGTGTGGGAGAACGGCAGTGACTATCTGACGGCCACCGGCAAACTCAAGCGCAAGCCGATTTCCAGCGGTTACACAGATACGATCGAGGCCCTGTACTCGACCTAGTCCGGGAAGAAGACCAGCATGATGCCATCGCGGACACGGGTGTTCGACGACCTCCATCGACGGACCGCGTCGATGCTCGACGGGTTCTACGCGTCGATCCCGCCCTACGAGCGGTTGCCCCAGTCGCTGGTCGAAACGGACTTCGCCCGGGGCACCAAGCTCAACGTCGACCTGTTCTTCGAATACCTGCGCCGCGGCGAAGAACCCACCGACGAGGACACCCGGGAACTCGTCGAACTCGCGATGGACCGGTTGCGCGACGGCACCCCACTGCCCGAGGTGCTGGAGCGCTACCGGCTCGGCGCGGCGTTCATCTGGGAACGGTTGCGCGCCTCGGCGAGTCCGCCGGAGCGTGAGCTGCTGCTGGACGCGTCGCTGGTGCTGTTGAAGTACGTCACGCTGGTCACCTCGCGGATCGCCGGCGCGGCCACCCAGCGGGTGCACGACCCCCGCTGGGAACTGATGGAGCGCCGACGCGGCATCGCCGACGCGCTGCTCACCGGCCGCGATCCGGTGGAATGGGCCAACGATCCGGTGATCCCGGTGGCCGACGCGTTCCTCGTCGCGGTGTTCCGCCTGTGCGGCACCCGGGGCGGGCCCGCGTCGGCGCTGCGGCACCGGGTCGAGGCGATCCCGGGCGTGTTCCTGCGCCTGGACGCCGGCGGCTGGACCGCGCTGATCCCGCTGCAACCGGGTGACGACGGTTCGGCCACCCTCGGCGGGCTCACCGCACGACTGCCCGTGCAGGAGCCCACCGAGCCACCGCCGTACTGGGTCGGCGTCGGCGCCGCCCGCAGCAAGGACGCCATCCCCGCGATGTACGCCGAGGCCAGGGTGCTCGCGGAACTGGGCCGGTGCCTGACCAAGCGCGAAATCCTGTGCCGCAGACAGAATCTGCAGTTCGAATACACCGTCGCGGTGAGCGATGCCGCGCGTCCCGGCCTGGCCGCGGTGCTGGCGCCGCTGGACGCGCAGCCGATGCTGGCCGAAACGCTGGAGGTGTTCGTCGACAGCGGTTTCAACCAGCTGGCGACGGCTCGCCAGCTCAACGTGCACCGGAATACGGTGACCTACCGGCTGTCCCGGGTGCACGAGCTGACCGGACTCGACCCGCATCGTCCCGCCGACGCGATGACGCTGTCCGCCGCGCGGCTGGCCCGGCGCCTGGAGTCCGCGGCGTTCGCTCCGTAACCCGCTCACGCCCAACCTTTTAGGCACTTTTCCAAAGACTGTTCGCGCGCTCTTGCGAATTGTCAGTGTTGCGGTACCCCGCCTATGCGTTGTGCTGGGTACCGACGATGAGGTCAGGCGTGGCGCCGACTCGCCTGGACACAATCCGGGACGCGGCGGCCACTGTTCTCCGCACTCGATCCGCGCACCAGCCGATGGACGGGTAGCAGGCCGTTTGACCTCGACCACCGCCCAGCAAAGGTTCAGGTAGTTGAGAATTGCTTCCCGGACGCGGGTTTCCCGCCGCACCGTGACGGTCGCCGCCGCGTGCACCGCCGTCGGACTGATCATCCAGTTCACCCCGGCCGCGCACGCGGTCCCCACCGCAGGCCCGGTCCCGAACGCGCCCGCCGATTTCGGCCTGCCCGCCGGCTACCAGCCCTCGCCCGAACGCTACGGCGTCGCTTATGAATTGGGACATATCGTGCCGCTCGCCGACGGCACCCAACTGCAGACCGAGGTGCGCTATCCGACCGACCCCGCGACGGGGCAGCGCGCCGCGGGCGAGTTCCCGGTCGTCGTCAACTTCACCACCTACGGCGCGGTGACGAGCGCGCTCACCGCCGCCGTCACCAGCGTGATCGACACCTTCCACATTCCGCTGCCCGACCAGCTGAAGGACGCCCGGCGCATCATCAACCAGGGCACCAGCGCCCAGGACATGCTGGTGCGCCGCGGGTACATCGAGGTCATCGCGGACGTGCGCGGCACCGGCGGGTCGACCGGCGCGTGGAATCCGGCCTCGCAGCAGGACGGTGTGGACGGCGCGCAGTTGGTCGACTGGGCCGCGAAGCTGCCGGGCTCCAACGGCAAGGTCGGCATGTACGGCTACTCGTTCCCCGCGCTCTCGGCGCTGCGGACCGCCGAATCCGTTTCGCCCGGTTCGCCGTTGAAGGCGATCGTGCCGATGGCCATGCCCAACAACATCTTCAACGAGGTGCTCGGCCACGACGGCATGATGAGCCCGATCCTGCTGACCGCGATCTCGGTGCTGGTGCCCTATCTCAGCCTGATCGGCCCGTTCATGACCGCCGTGGTGTCGCCGCAGCAGTTCATCCGGTCGCTGGTCGACCATCTGCAGGCCGTGGTCTCCGCCGACAGCACCATCAAACTGCTGCTCGAGGCGTATGCGGGCGGCCCGCTCGCCTATGACGGCCAGTGGTGGCAGGACCGGCGTTTCGAAACCGACCTGCGTCGGGTGGTGGACAACGACATCGCCATGTACCAGGTCGGCGGCCTCTGGGATCTGTACCAGGAAGGGCCGTGGCGCAACTACTCCCAGCTGCAGAACATCGCCGCGGGCAAGGATCAGTTCGCGCCGATGGCGCCGGGTCAGGCCACCGACGGCCGGTTTCAGCTGCTGATGGGCCCCTGGTACCACGTGGGTCTGGGCTTCGGTCCCGGCTCCCGGCTGGATACCGACATGATCACCGTCGCGTGGTTCGACCGGTGGCTCAAGGACATTCCGAACGGAATAGACAAAACCGACACGCCATTGCATGTGATCGACCCGAACAATATGGCGGTGGCCACCGCGCGGTATCCGTTCGAACAGGCCGCGATTCAGCGGCGCTATTTCGACGGCAACCGCCTGGTGGCGCAGCCGCCCGCGGCCGCCGACGCCTCGGATCGGCTGGACTACACCGGCATCGACACCATCTGCAACCGGCAGAGCCTCGGCCAGTACAGCGCCGGCCTGTTCGATTTCCTGTTCCGGCTGTTCAACGCCTACAACCCCTGTACAGAGTGGGTGCAGGAGCCGACCGCGGGCCTACGCTACACGATGGATCCGGTGACCGAACCGACCGTGCTGGCCGGACCGAGCAGCGTCGAGCTCTACGCGTCCTCGACGAGCAACGACGCCGCCTTCCAGGTCTGGCTCGACGATGTCGCCCCCGACGGCACGGCGGTGAACATCACCGGCGGCTCCCAGCTCGCCAGCCAGCGCACCCTGAACGATGAAAAGACTTGGCGCGCAACGGATGGCACCATCTACGCACCGGAACACGTGGTGCGCAAGGATGCCGAGCAATTGCTCACGCCGGGCGAGGTGACCGAACTGGCGATCAAGATCCGCCCGACCTTCTATCGCCTGGAGCCCGGGCACGCGCTGCGCGTGCGCATCACGAGCGGCACGTTCCCGTCGACCATGCCGATCCCCACCGACCTGCCCCGCCTGGCCGGCTCGTCGCAGCAGATCCACCGGGACGCCGTACGACCGTCCAGCCTCATAGTTCCGCTGGCGCCGGCGTCCGCGTTCACCGGCTGACCGCCCGGCATACCTGGGCCGATCCGACCGGCCCAGGTATGCCGCAGGTCACGTTCAGCCCACCTTCAGACCCTCCACCTGTAAAAATCGCGAAAACCTAGGATGAATTCCAGGTGGTTTGAGACACATTGTCACGCTATCTCTCAGCTATCTGAACATTAAGTATTTCATATATCCGCTGGCTGCGGCGCTGCCGCTCGCGATTGCGTGGCCCGCAACACCGTTGTCCGGCAACCTCCGGCAAATACCGGTGACTCACCTCACCGACACATTCGCCGGGAATTTCTTCTACAGTTTGTCTCGTCCCGGTCCGACGATGACGTCCCGGGACCGTTCGGACAAAGTTCTCGGATGCAGGCCGAAATTCTTGTCACTATTCGGATCGGTAATTCCCCTACCGCGCACGGGGATTGCCGATGGGCAGCTGAAGGTGTGTCATGGAATTCATCGAACTGGCCGACTATCCGTTGCCGAGCGGCCGGGTGATCGAGTGGCTCCCGACGGCCACTTCGCACTGGGCCGACTGGCCACGAGATACGCGGGCCGTCTCCTATAACCACGAGCACCACCTCCGGGACGCGGTGGAGCACAGTCGAATACGAGATCGCCGACATTACTGGCTCGGCCACGCGTTCCGGATCGACGGACCGCTCGACCCGCAGGCCTGGCGCACGGCCTTCGACGCCTGGATCGACCGGCACGAAGGACTGCGCTCGCACGTCACCATCGAGGGTGGCCGACCGGTCCGATACACGTTGCCGCCCGGTGGAATCCGGGTGCAGCCGGTCGACGCGGGCGCGCCTGCCTCGACGATGGCCACCTATCGGCTGGTCAACGGGCTGCTCGACGACGGAACCTCGCCGCTGCGCTGGCCCGCCTACGTCTGCGTGACAATCGCGAACCGCGACGGCTTCACCGTCGTGTTCGCGGCCGATCACTCGATCATGGACGGCTACTCCACCGTCTCCACCGGCGGCGAGCTGCACGCGCTCTATCAGGCCGTGCGCGAAGGGAAACCGGCCCGCCTGCCCGACACCGGCAGCTATGTCGACTTCTGCCAGGACGAACGCGTCCGCGCGGCGGACGCCACCGCGGACACCCCGGCGGTGACGACCTGGCGGACGTTCTTTCCCGACCACACCGAGAACTCGCTGCCCTGCGGCACACTCAGCAAGGTCGCGGCCGCGCCGATCCAGCTCACCGGCCCCGCCGAGGCGCCACCGCGCCGGGTGCCGCAGCGCAATCTGTCGGTCGAGGTGCTCGACGCCGACGCCGCCGACGCCGCCTCTGCGGTCGCCAGGCAGCAGGGCCAGGGTTTGTTCGCCGCGCTGCTCGCCGCGTTCGCGGTGACCACCACCGAACTCGGCGCGGGCCGGGACTTCCGCACGGTGATCCCGCTGCACACCCGCTCCGAGCCGCAATGGGCCGATACCCTCGGCTGGTTCGTCGGACTCGCGCCGTTCCAACTGGATTGCGGCCCCGCCCGCAGTCTCGCCGAGCTGATCACCCCGGCCGGGGAAGAACTGCGGCGCACCCGCAGCGCGGCGACGGTGCCGTTCGCCCGGGTCTGCGAACTGCTCGGCGAGCGGCCGCGCATCTCTTTCATGGTGTCCTACATGGACGTTCGTTCGGCGCACGCCGCGGACACCTGGGTCGACACCGGCACCCGCTGGCTGCGCAGCCGCAACGTGTCCCCGGAGGAGTTCTTCTTCTGGTTCGTCCGCACACCCACCGGCGTGACGCTGAACATGCGTTACCCCGGCACCAGCAAGGCCACCCGCGACATCCACCGGCACGTGCTGCGCATGCGCGATCTGCTGGCCGAATTCACCCGCTACGGAGATGCTCGAATCCGCCCGATCGAAGGAGCGCCGCTGTCATGGAGATGACCCTCACCGAAGACTGGTTGCCGAAACCGGGGGTCCTGCTGGAGTTCACCACCACCGCGGCGAGCAAGGCCGCGACCGCGGCGACCGCACCCTCCGACGCACCGCCGACCTACGTGCAGGAGTCGCACATCCGCCGCTGGGCCGCGCGCCGGCATACCGACGATCCGCTGGCCTCGGAACTGTCGCTGTGCTTCACCGTCGCCACCCCGCTGGACGCGGACGCGCTGCGCCGCGCCTTCACCACGTTCCTGCAGCGCCACGAGAGCCTGCGCTCGTGGTTCGCCCTGGACGAGACCGAGGGCCGGTTCGAGCTCACCCGCTACCTGCTCGATCCCGCCGCGGTCGAACTCGAGACCACCACCGTCGGCACGTTCGACTCGGGTGAGCAACTGCGTGACCTGCTGGTCGAGAAGTTCCACGAGAGCGCCGAGCCGACCAAGTGGCCCGCGTTCCTCTGCGGCGCCATCGACCACGGCAGCGACGGCTTCACCCTGGTCTACAACACCGATCACGCGTTCAGCGACGGTCTCTCGCTGGTCACCGCGATCTTCGAGCTGAACGCGCTGTACACGGCGTACGCGACCGGTCAGGATCCGGTGCTGCTGCCCGTCGGCAGCTATGTCGAATTCGCCAGGGCCGAACGGGCCGCGGTGGCCGCGCGCCCGCCGGAACTCGACCGGCTCGCCACGGTGCTGGCCGAGAACGCCGACAACGTGCGGCCGCTGCCCATCGACCTGGGCTTGGCGCCGGGCGAGCTGGCCGACAGCCGCGGCACCAAGGTCGACCTGCTCGATGCCGCGCAGTGCGAGGCGTTCTCGGACGCGTGCAAGGCGGCGGGCGGCTCGTTCTCCGCGGGTCTGTTCGCGGCGATCGCGCTGGCCGAACTCCAATTCGCCGGGCGCACGCACTATCTCGGGCTGAACGTGGTCGGCACCCGGCAGGAACCGCAGTATCAGCTCGCCCAGGGCTGGTTCATCAACCTGCTGCCGATCTCGTTCGACCTCGATCCCACCGACAGCTTCACCGATCTCGTCGGCCGCGCGGGCGTCGCACTGGACTGGGTGAAACCCCTTGCCGGCGTGCCGATCCACGCAGCGTTGCAGCGGGCCGCCGAACTCACCGGCGCGCCGCTGCCGGTGACCACCGAATGGCCGTGGGTGTCCTACATGGACGTCCGCGCGATTTCCGGTGCGGCACTGGAGAACGCGCTGCCCAACGTGTCCGGGATCAACGGGCTCGGCTCACGCGCCCGGATGGGGCAGACCTCGCCGATGTGGTTCAGCCGGGAACTGGACCGCCTGCACGTCAGCATGATGTTCCCCGACACCCCCACCGCCGCGGCATCCGCGGCGGCCTATCTCGACTCGATTCGCACCGCTCTGCGCGCCATCGCCACCACCGGCGAATACGTGGCGGCCGCCCCGGATTTCGCGAGGTCCTGATGCAGTTGCTCTTTCTCGAACACCTGAGCGCACCACCGGGCACCCTGCTCGAGTGGACCGCGCTCGCCGAACCCGGCCCCACGCCGGACGCGACACCCGCTTCGTCCAACCAGACCATCCACCTGTCCTCGGGCGGACCGACGACCTGGCTGGCCGCCACCTTCGACGTGGCGGGCCCGATCGACGAATCCGCCCTGCAGACCGCGTTCTCGGCGTGGCTGCCGCGCCACGACGCGCTGCACTGCAGCTTCGAACCACCCGCCGAGGGCAACCCGCCGACGGTCCACGTGGTGGTGGACACCGATATCCGGCTCGTCCCCCGGCCCGCCGTCGAAACCTCGAGCACCGACGACCTGCGCACCGTCCTCGGCACTCGACTCGACGCGGCCTGCGCGCCGTTCGGTTTCGCACCGTATTTCCTCGGCGCCGTCAGCAGGCCCGAAACCTCCACCGTGGTCTGCGGTTTCGATCACGCGGTCTGCGACGCCTGGTCGATCACCATCGCGGTGACCGAACTGGACGTGCTGTATCGGGCCGCGCTCGAGGACGGACCCGACGGCGCCGCCGCGGCCGCCGACCGGCTCCCCGAGCCGGGCAGTTTCCTGTCCTACGCCACCAGGGAGGCCGCGGTCCCCGCCGCGGGCACCGGCCCGCTCATCCGGGCCTGGCGCGATTTCCTGCACGCCGCGGGCAACGACCTGCCGCACTTCCCGCTCGATCTCGGCGTACCCGCGGGCACGCTGGCGCCGTTCGGCAGCGACAGCCGCCTGCTGCTCGGCGCGATGGCCACCGATGCGCTGCACCGCAAGTCGCGCGCGGACGGATATTCGATGTTCGCGGCCCTGCTCGCGGCGGTGGCGCTGGCCGCCGCCGAACTCGGTGGGCGGGCGGGCACCGATCTGGTGTTCCCGGTGCACACCCGGCGAGAACCGCGCCACCACAACACCTTCGGCTGGCTGGTGTCCAACGCACCGGCGCATGTGCCGGTGGCGCACGACTTCTGCGCCACCGCGCAGGGCGCCGACCAGGCGATCCGCACCGGTCAGCGGCTCGCTCAGGTGCCCGCCACGCAGTTCCTCGCCGCGATGGGCAGCGACCTGCGCCGGACCAGGAAGGACCTGTTCAGCGTCTCCTACACCGACTATCGGCGACTGCCCGGCGGCTCGCGCAGCGACACCACCCGCACGGTGCCGCGCAATCCGGCCCAGTTCAGCCGCAGCGCACCGCTGGACGACGTGCAGATGTGGTTCACCCGCACCGACGACGGGCTCGCCCTGCGCACCCGCTTCCCGGTGACACCCACCGCGGGACCGTTGCTCGGCGAGTTCCTCGATCGGGTCGCCGCCACCTTGTCCGCGGCGATCTCGGTCCGGGTATGACCGGGCGGTACCCGAGCTGCGCGCAGTTCGGAACCACGGCATGGTTCGCCCCCCTGCGATCGACAAAGCACGACGGCCGGGGAGCCGAACCCGTTAGTCTCAGCACAGGATCCACCGAGGAACTGTTCGTGTCAGCCGGGAGCATCCGACGATGAAGGCTCTGGTCACCAACGACTTCTCGACGTCAGCGGACGCCGAAACCACCGACGAGCACCCCTGGACGGGCACCGCACTACTGCGGCCGGGCATCCTGGCCTTCGAAGGCGAGATCTGGCCCACCGAACTGCACGCCCATCACGCCGTGCAGATCGTCGCCGCCTGCACTCCGATCGTCGTCGTGGACGGCAGCGGGGTGCGTAGACAGGGCACGCACATCATCGTGCCCACCGACGCACCGCACCGGGTCGCGGAGGGCGCGGTACATGGCATCGCGGTCTATCTCGATCCGGAGACCACCGCGGGCGCGGCCGCCGACCGGCGGGCGCATCTGCACGGCTGGGTGCACGCGCTCGGGGTCGATCCCGCGCACGGCCGGCTCCCGGGTCACGTCCGCGACGTGCTCTCGGATCTGTTGCCGGACACCGAGACCGGTTCGGACGGTCCGCACGGCGTGGTCACCGCGGCGCTGCAGCTGCTGCCCGAGCTGGTCCGCGACGGTTCGGTGCGCGGCTCGGATGTGGCGCGCCAGCTGGGCATTTCGGCGACCCGGCTGACCCATCTGTTCACCGAGCAGGTCGGGATTCCGTTGCGCCGCTACATCCTCTGGCTGCGGCTCTACATCTCGATGACCCGGGTGATGGCCGGCGACGATGTGGCCGCCGCCGCCGATGCGGCGGGCTTCGCCGACTGCGCCCAGCTCACCCGCACCTGCCGGCGGACCTTCGGGCTGCCGCCGTCGATGCTGAGCCGCGACGTGGAGTGGGATATCGCGCTCTGAGCAGTGGTGACCGTCGTCTCGGTGCGCACGCCGCACCGAGACGACGCCGCACCACGTATTCTCTAGGCATGATCACGCGGGTGCGGGTGTTGACGTGTGCGGTTGTCGCACTCGTGCTGCCCGTGCTCACGTTGCTGGCGATTCCGGCGGGTGAGCCCGGATCGGTCGCCGTGGTCGGCGTGGTCGCGGCCTCGCTGATCGTCGCCTTCGCCACGCTGCATCCGGCGGTCGTGCTGCCGGTCGCGGTCCTCGACTCCGGCCCGCCACCGTCCGCGCAACGCCGCCGACGTGGTTCTTTCCTGCGCCAGAGCAATCCTGACACCCCGGGCCGTCCGCGCCCACGAGCACCGGGCTGCGCGCCCGCCTGACGCCGCTCCGCCCCTGTGGTGGACGGGCGTCGGCGTTGTCGCCGCATCCCTTCCGTTCTCGTGCGCGCTCGCACGCCCACAGTCAGGTGCTCTCATGCTCGACTTCATCTACTACCCGGTGTCGGCCATTCTCTGGTTCTGGCACAACGCCTTCGGCTTCGTATTCGGACCCGCCAGCGGCCTGTCCTGGGTCCTCGCCGTGGTATTTCTCGTCCTCACATTGCGTGCTGCCCTTTTCATCCCTTTTCTCGAGCAAGCACGCAACCAAGCCATTGTGAAAAAATTGCAACCGAAGGTTGCTAGCTTGAAACAAAAATACGCATCCGATCGGACGCGCCAGGCCACCGAACTCCAGAAACTCTATAAAGACAACGGTGTCAAAACCTTCGCCACCTTGATTCCGATCATCGTGCAGCTATTCGTTTTTCTCGGCCTGTTCCACGTCCTACGATCCTTCGATCGCACGGCCACCCTCGGCCATCTCCCGTTCCAGGCCATCAAGACGCCGATGAGCCCTGAACAGAACGCCGCCACCCCCAACTACGTCTTCAGCGCGGCCGACGTCCGGTCCTTCCTGCACGCCGACCTGTTCAGCGCACCCCTTTCCCGGACCGTCGTCGGTGCGGGCGACCTGCTGGCAACGGTGGCCGCCGTCGCGATCCCGCTCATGCTGATCGCCGCGATCGCCACCCACTTCACCGCGCGCGCCTCCCTCGGACGGCAGGAGACCCCCGCCCAGTTCGCGTTCATGCGCCCGCTGACGCTGTGGGCGTTCCCCGCCGCGGCCCTCGTCGGCGGTGCGCTGCTGCCGGTCGCGATCCTGCTCTACTTCGTCACCAACAACGCGTGGACCCTCGCCCAGCAGCACCTCGTCTACCGCAAGCTCGATGCCGAAGCGGCCGCCGAGGCGAAGCTCGTCGCGGCGACCCGCGCGGCGACCGCCCCGAAACCGGGCGCCAAACCCGCCCGTCGCCGGAAGTAAGCGGAAAACCACTGGGGCGGAATCTATTTCGCAGGTTCCGCCCCGCTCGCCCGACGGTCATTCACCGACATGGACGCCCACCTGGTAAGCACTGTGACTGCAATGGCACTACGAACGACTGGACAACACTCCAGAAACAGGGGAGCCCCAGGTCGCTTGCGGGCAGAGGCGGCCTGGGGCATTCAGGAATCACGATAGCATCTACGCCGTGACCTCCGTTGTGACCGCAGCCACACAAGCCGAACTTGTCGCACTGCTGACCGACGAACGGCTGGCTCCTTATCTACGAGAGAGCAAAGACGACGTTGACCTCGCACTCCAGCTCTATACCTGGAATGCAGCGATCACCGCTGCGAGCATGGAGGTCCTCGCCTATGTCGAAGTCATCCTTCGCAATGCGGTCGACCGAGAGCTGGCAAAGTTCGCTGACGAAGATCGACGGAAGCTGCCATGGTTCACGCTTCCATCCATCACGGGTGGCTCCCACGAGGCGATCACGAGAGACATCGAAGTCACCCGCTCACGGCTGCGCGGGGTCAGCTCGACTCGAGACTCTCGCGACCAGATCATCGCAGGCGTATCCTTCGGATTCTGGACGGGACTCTTCGGCTCTAAACACGAAGACCTTTGGCGCGCCGCACTCAGTAGCGCCTTCCCCGGCACACCCAATGGTCGACGTAAGAACGTGACTGCGAAGCTAGAGCGCCTTCGCCCGTTCCGAAATCGACTTGCCCACCATGATTCCCTACTGGCACAGGATGTTCTGTTCCAGCTCAACGAGATGCTTACCCTCGTCGAATGGATCAGCCCGACCGCTCGGACCTGGCTGGAGACACACGAACGCGTCACTACCCTGTACCGCAGTCGGCCGGTTACACCGATCGACACCCTCGTCGTCCCCGCCAACGACGCTTGGGGCCTCTACCAAGCAACAAGCGTCTACATTTGCCCGCCAGGCCGAAACTTCCGTCCCAGCAAGTACATAGCCTTCTACGCAGACAAAGAGATCAAGCCAGTGGTTGCGCGGATCCTGTATCACCGAGACAACGTCGAATGGAGTGCGGCCGAAGCGACGCGTTTGACCGGCTTGGCTGGCGACTCCTACAAGAACGATCGCAAGATCGGCGCCGCGATCACTGTGAGCCAAGGCAATTCAGCCTGGCCAGAAGGTCGGTATCAAATCTTTCTGCTCAGTTCACCTGAGCACCCTGAAACGATCACGCTAAACAGCGCCATACCCCACAGCCAAACCGGTCGGGGATCGGCGTTCGTGCAGCGTCACCGCTATCTTTCGCATCACGCGCTCCGGTCGGCGAAGGACACCTCAGATCTGAAGTGATCTCAGACAAGCGCACGGCCTGTGACCGACAACTCGAGATACGCGCCGCAGCCATGCCGACTTCACCCCAGCCGCAATCGGTTTCAGCGTCGCCCGAAACGATCGTCGTCAAGGCAAAGTCGGCATCGGTCACTAGCGGTAGGTGACTACGGCCTTCTTCTTGTCCCCCTGGTCCGGGTAGCAGATGGCGCTGGTCGCGCCGGCGCGGCGCGCGTCGTCGGTGAGCTTGCGGCATTCACTCGACGTCAGACCCGGGTAGGTCTGGCTTTGCGGCGCGGCCTGTGCCGGACCGGCTCCGAGCGCGATGCCCGTGGCCGCCAGCACGGCGAAACCCATTGCGACAGAGATGTTCCTCATGATTCCCTCCCATTTCCCAAACGTGCGTACCCCCGCGTGGACGGGGCGGCGAATCACTTTCAAGATCATCGCCGACGCCGGTTCAGTGTATCGAGAGGCACCGACAAGTTTTGCGGCGCAAGCCTTTCGACGGCAGCAGCCGACTCAGCGGGCTACCGGGCGCGCCTCGACGTAGTACTCGGCCGACAGCACCCGCAGCCAAGGCCGCACTACGACGGGCGCCCACCCGGCGCTGGGATCGCGGTGCACCACCGGGTCGGCCAGGTCGAGCACCTGTCCGCGCGTCTCGACGCTGAACTCGCCTGCGGCACAGATGTTCTTGGCCCAGTCGACCTCGCGCCCATAGGTCATGGCGATGCGGTACACGCCGTCGGAACGGAAGATCGAGATCGGGGTGCGGTAGAGCCGCCCGGACTTTCGCCCCCGGTGCTGCAGGATGGCGAACCCGGGCGCTCGGCCCGCGAACAGCCCGGCGACGCGATTGGTGACGGATCGGTTGAATTTCGCCAGCGTGCGGGGAAGCACCATGTGCGCGATCCTCTCTGCGGATAGCCTGCCGCGCTCACGTTACCCTCGAGCGGTGGCAGCCGAACGGGTCCAGCAGAAGTCCGAGATGATCGCCGTCTACGACGCGGCGGGCCATCCGGTCGGCGCCGCCGACCGGGCCGAGGTATACCGGGACGGACTCTGGCACGCCAGCGCGGGTGTACTGGTCCGCTCCGGCGACGGCACCCGGATCTACGTGCATCGGCGCACCGACACCAAGATGGTCTTCGCGAGCATGCACGACTGCCTCGCGGGCGGTGTGGTGGGACCGGCGGAGACACCGCGCGAAACGGCCATGCGCGAACTCGCCGAAGAACTCGGCATCACGGATGTGGCGTTGCCCGCCGAGCCGACGGGCACGGTGTCGTGGGACGGCGAATGGCAGGGACGCCCGATGCGCTGTCACCTGTTCGCCTACGAGATCCGCTCCGACGGACCGATCCGGCACCAGCCGGAGGAGATCGCCGACGGGTGGTGGTGGACCGATGCGCAACTGCGCGCCCACCTTGCCGATCCGAACTGGCCCTTCGTGCCGGACACCCGGATCCTCGTCGACGACCTGCTCACCTGAGCGCGCGATCGCGCACCCCTACTCCGACTGTGCGATCAGGCCGCGCTGCCGCTGCCGAGCGACAGGATGTTGGTGAAGATGTTGGCGACGACCTCGAGCAATTCCATGATTCTCCGAACGTTGGCGCTGTCATTTGGGGCACCGGAGCATCGACGACCGCGATGTCGCCGCCCGGTTATCCGGAGGAGGCTACCGAACTGGCCCACGCCGCGAAAGCGCCGGGGTTGCGGGTCTGCAGCAGCACCCGGCCCGGGCCGACGAAGTCGAACACGAAGCCCTCGCCGGACTTCATCGACTGGATCGACCGCCCCACCACCGCGCGCCGGATGGTGAAGTTCATCGACAGGTCGTAGGCCACCACGTGCCCGGTGTCGATGGTGATCGGCTCGCCCGGTTGCAGATCGATGACATCGATCGCACCGAACACGCCCACCACGATCTCACCGTCGCCGTGCGCACGCAGACCGAAGCCGCCCTCGCCGCCGAACAGGTTCGCGAAACCACCCCACTTGCTTTCCACCTGCACGCCATGGGAATTCGCGATCCAGCCGCCGCGGCTGATGAAGAACGGCCGGTCCTGGGTGATCTGCAAGTTCAGCATGTCGCCGGGCAGCGCGGGCGCGACGTCCACCCAGCCGCCCTGCTGCGGCGCGGTGAACGTGGAGACGAAGAACGATTCACCCGCCAGCACCGACCGCTTCAGCCCGGCCAAGATGCCGCCTTCGGCCTTGGCCTGCAACGTGACTCCCGCCGAGTGGGCGACCATGGCGCCGCTCTCGACCCGCATCGGCTCGCCACCCGCGAGGAAGCACCGCGCGATGGTCGAGGCCGGGTTGTGGCGCAACTGTACCTTCATGAATGGCGACCCTACCGCCTGATTCGCCCCGGTAGGGACCCGGAATTCAGTGGGTCCCAGGGGGATGGCAGGAGGCGGAGCCGACGGGGCGGGTGCAATCAGCCCAGTGCGCGCAACGTGTCCTCGTCGCGGGCCACGACCGCGCCGCCGTCGGCGGTCAGCACGATGGGTCGCTGGATCAGTTTCGGGTGCTCGGCCAGCGCCGCGATCCAGCGGTCCCGGTCGGCGGCGGTGCGGCCCCACTGTGCCATGCCGAGGTCCTTGGCCACCTGCTCGCCGGTGCGGGTGATGTCCCACGGTTCGGCGCCGAGCCGCGCCAGCACCGCGCGCAGTTCCTCGGCGGTGGGCGGCTCGTCGAGGTAGCGCCGCACCTTGTACTCGATGCCCGCCTCGTCCAGGTGCGTGGTGGCATTGCGGCTCTTGGTGCACCGCGGGTTGTGCCAGATCTCGGTCTGTCCAGAAGTCATACCGGCAGGCTACCCAGCACGCGTCGAGGACAGTGCGCGGCGACACCGTTTGAGCGCCGCGTCGCTGGATACACTCGCCTCGATGCCGCACAGACGTAATTCGATCAACGCACTGGACCGCAGGCTCGTCGAGCACGCCGCCCAGATTCCGCCGAGCCCGGCTGATGATCTGCTGCGCGATCTCAGCCTGAGCGCCAACCACAGCAAGCTCTGGATGGCCGTCGCCGCAGGGCTTTTCGTCGCGGGCGGGCGCGCGCAGCGGCGCGGCGCGGTGCGCGGGCTGGTCGCGGTCGGTCTGGCCAGCGCACTGGCCAACGGGGTCGCCAAACCGCTGTTCCCGCGCCGGCGGCCGCCGGTCGACGCGGTGCCCGAGTTGCGCCGTTTGATCAAGCCGCCGCGGTCCTCGTCTTTTCCATCGGGTCACTCCGCGTCCGCGGCGGCCTTCACCACCGCGGTCGCGCTGGAGTCGCCCGCGACCGCCGCGGTGCTCGCGCCGGTCGCCGCGGCGGTGGCCTACTCGCGCGTGCACATCGGCGTGCACTGGCCCTCCGACGTGGTGGTCGGGGCGGCGCTCGGGTCCGGCGTCGCGCTGGCCACCCGCCGCTGGTGGGCGGTGCGCGCGGACGAACCGGCCTCGCTGGGCCCTGCGAAGCGGCTCGAGCCGCTGCCCGCCGGGCGGGGGCTGCTGCTGGTGGTGAACCCGGCCTCGGGCAGCGGCACCGGCACCGAATCGCTGGATCAGCTGCGCGAACGCCTGCCCGAGGCGCAGGTGCTCGAGGTCGGCGACGGCGATCTGGACGCGGCGATCGAGGACCGGGTACGGCGGCACGGCGTCACCGCACTCGGCGTGCTCGGTGGTGACGGCACCGTCTCGGCGCTCGCGGAAACCGCTGTGCAGCACGGTCTTCCACTGGCCGTGTTCGCGGGCGGCACACTCAACCACTTCGCCCGCGACATCGGCGTGGAGGATCCGGAGACCACGTTCACCGCGCTCGACTCCGGCCAGGTCGTGCTCGTCGATACCGCGCGCGTCCAGCTCGACGACGAGCAGGACCGGATGTTCGTCAACACCGCCAGCCTCGGCGGCTACCCGGACTTCGTGCGCCTGCGGGAACGGTGGGAACGCCGGATCGGCAAGTGGCCCGCGGCCGGTTTCGCGATGCTGCGGGTGCTGTTCCGCGCCGCACCGCTGCACGCCGAGATCGACGGCACGCGCAGCGCGCTGTGGATGCTGTTCGTCGGCAACGGCGCCTACCATCCGGCGGATCAGATCCCGATGTCACGGCCGCGGCTGCACGACGGCACCATGGACATCCGGTATCTGCGTGCGGACCTTCGCTTTTCGCGCGCCCGCCTGATCTGGGCCACGTTCACCGGCACGCTGGACCGCTCGACCACCTACGTGCACCGCCGCGTCGCGCGGCTGGACGTGCAGGTCGAAGGCGCGCCGGTCTCGCTGGCCACCGACGGCGAAGTGAACCATCGGGCACAGCATTTGGCCTTCGCCAGCCGTCCCGCCGCACTGGCGGTATTCCGGGAGCCGGACGAGCAGCGCTGATCCCGTCCGCTACAGGTGCATCAGCGTCGGCCACACCTGCGACCACGGATGGCGCAGCCCTGCGCACTTCCAGACGACGACGTTCTGGGTGTTGCCGGGGTAGCCGATCCGCGAGTCGACCTTGGCGACCGGCTCGACGTAATCGAAGTCCCAGCGCAGGAAGGCCTCGTTGAGCGCGACGGCGATCACCACCGTCGCGTCGTCCGGCGGCGTGCCGAAGTAGCCGTAGCCCCGGCTCGGACTGTAGACGGGCGGCAGTTCGTCTCGGGCGAACTGATCCAATGCGCTTGCCTGCCAATAGGTGTCGGTGACGATCACCGCTCCCGCGCGCTCGTCGGGCGGTAGCGCTCGAAGCACCCCGGTGACGGCGTCGGTCAGCTCGGTCCAGCCGAACTCGCCGTAGACGCCGATGTTGATCGTGGCCTCGGCGTCGTCGGCGGGCGGGCGGATCGTCGACGCGTCGCGCCACGGGGTCGACCACAGCACGAACATCGTCGCCGCGAGCGCGAGCGCCGCCCCCGCCACGAGCGCGGCCCGTCGCCCGGCCGGGCCGAGCCCCCGCACCAGCTCGGCCAACCCGACCGCGCCCGCGGCCAGCACCACGCCGTACATTCCGGCCACGTAGTAGATCCGGCCGCCGATCACCAAGAAGAGCACGACCAGCAGCACCAGGGTCCAGCCGAGAAATCGGTAGGGCCGCAGACCGGGATTGCGCAGCAGCGCCCACACGCCGTAGAGCAGCACCACCGCGCCCAGGTAGCCCGCGGTCAGCACGGCGAGCGGTACGAACATCAGCCGCCCGCCGAGGATCCCCTGCTCGCCGCTGATCACCCCGCCCATCGCGAGCTGCGGCCAATCGTGGTGGGACTGCCAGATCAGCGTCGGCACCGTCGCCAGCACCACGATCGCGCCGCCGAGCCACAGTAGCGGCCTGCGCACCAGCTCGCGCGGTCCGCAGATCAGCGAGGTCACCGCGACCGCGATCCAGAAGAACGGAATCAACCACTTCACCTGCATATCGACCGCGGTCACCAGGGCCGCGCACAGCAGCAGGCCGTCGCGCCGGGTGCGCACCCAGCGCACCACCAGCCAGGTGATGATCACCCACAGCGCCGTGTCCACGGCGTTGGTCGTGAGCATCTTGCCCTGCAGCAGCAGGAACGGCGAGGTCGCGTACGCGATCGCGGCACCGAGCTGCGCGCTGCGCCCGCCGCCGAATTCGCGCGCGATCGCCGCGGTGAGCACGATCGCCAGCACGGTGAGCACGACGGCGGGCAACCGCAGTACGAAGAACGAACCCGGGGCGAGGGTATCCATCGCCCGGGCCAGCAGCGGCAGCACCGGCCCCTGATCGGCATAGCCGAAGGAGAAGTGCCGCCCGGCCGCCAGGAAATACAGCTCGTCGCCGAAATAGTCGTAGCGGCTCGTGGCGAACAGCAGCACGGCCGTCGAGACCGCACCGAGGACGGTGAGCCATGCCGTCGCGAGCGGCGGGCGGTAGTCGGCGGCCGGTTCGAGCTCGGGCCGTGCTGCGGTATCAGTCATGCCGGCTCCTGGAAGACTTCCGGGACGGGACTGCTCGAATCTAGCGGGAAACGGTCGCGCGGCGGGGACGCCGCGCGGACCGCTCACCGCACGTAGGCGTCGGCGACCTCCAGGACCTCGTCGACGATCTCCAGGCCGAGGCGCAGTTCGTCCGCCGAGGTGGTGAGCGGCGGTGCGATCTGAAAACGGTTGCCCGCGTTGAACGGCCACAGCCCCCGTGCCTTCGCGGCGGCGGTCACCTTCGCCATCGGTTCGGCGGCCGCCCCCGCGGCGGCGAACGGAACCAGCGGTTCCCGGGTCTGCGGGTCGCGGACCAGATCCAGCGCCCAGAAGAAGCCGAGCCCGCGTACCTCGCCGACGCTGGGATGCCGGGTAGCCAACTCGTGCAACCCTTTTCCGAGCACATCCGCGCCGACCGAGCGCACGTGCTCGAGGATGCCGTCGCGTTCGAAGACCCCGATCGAGGCCACCCCGGCCGCACACGCCAGCGGATGTCCCGCATAGGTGAGCCCGCCGGGATAGACGGTGTGGTCGTAGCGCTGCGCGATCCGCTCGGCGATGAGCACGCCGCCGAGCGGAACGTAGCCCGAGTTCACACCTTTGGCGAAGGTGATGAGGTCGGGCGCGACGTCGAAGGCGCGCACCGCGAACCACTCCCCGATCCGGCCGAAGCCGACCATCACCTCGTCGGCGATGTAGACGATGCCGAACTCGTCGCACAGCGCGCGCACACCCGCCAGGTAACCCGGCGGCGGGATCAGGACACCGTTGGTGCCGACCACCGTTTCCAGGATCAGGCCCGCGATGTTCTGCGGGCCTTCCAGCTCGATCACCTGCCGCAGGTGGTTCAGCGCGGCGGCCGTCTCCTCCTCGGGAGAGCTTGTGCCCCACGGGGATCGGTAGGGATAGGGCCCGAAGAACCGGACCACGTCGACGTTCGTCGGCTCCGCGCCCCAGCGCCGCGGCTCCCCGGTCAGGCCGATCGCGGTGCCGGTACCGCCGTGATAGGAGCGGTACGCGGACAACATCTTGGTGCGGCCGGTGAAACTGCGCGCCAGGCGCACCGCATGCTCGATGGCCTCCGCGCCGCCGGTGGTGAACAGGATGCGGTTCAGGTCGCCCGGCGCCCGCTCGACGATGAGCCGGGCCAGTTCGCTGCGCACCTCGTTGCCCATGGTCGGCGAGATGGTGGTGAGCACCTGCGCCTGCGCGACGATCGCCGCGACGATGTCCGGATGCTGGTGCCCGATATTGACATTGACCATCTGCGAGCAGAAGTCGAGGTAGCGGTTGCCCTGGTCGTCCCAGAAATACGCGCCGGAGGCACCCGTGATCGGCACCGGATTCAGCTCGGCCTGCGCACTCCACGGATAGAAGACGTGATCTACCAAGTTATTTGCCTCCTTCGTTCAGCGTGACCGGGCTCGGCGCGTAGCCCGCACCGGTCACGTCGGTGCCACCGGACTTCAGCAGTTCCAGTGCCTTGGTGACGTATTCGTTCGTGTACGCGCTCGCGTCCGGGTCCTTCTTCAGGACTGTGACGCCCTCCTGGTTCTTGGTGTCCTTGGCGATCTGCACCGTGCGATCCCACGCGGCCTTGTCCACCATGCCGATGCCCGCTGGCGAGGGCCAGATCAGCTTGTTCACCTCGTTGATCTGCCACTGCTGGTGGGAAGCGCCCAGGGTGCTGCCCGCGGCGACGGTGATGTCACGGCACTTGTCGACGTTGTCGCGGCAGAAGGCCCAGCCCTTCAGCGACGCCGCGACGAATTTCGTGGTCTGCTCCTGATATTTCGGGTCCTGCAACTTCTCGGTGTTGGCCCAGATCGCGTCCTGCAGCATCGCGACGCCCTGCTCGTTCCAGTCGATGGTGGTGAAATCGTCTGCGGTGTAGAGCTTTCCGGTCGCCGGGTTCTTCGTCTCCAGCAGCTGGGCGTACTCGTTGTACGACATGGCCTGGGCAGCGGCGATGTCCTTGGCGAGGAAGGCGTTCATATCGAACTGCTGCTGCACCAGTTTGACGTCCTTCGCCGGGTCGATGCCCGCCTTGGTCATGCCCGCGAACAGCTCGAACTCGTTGCCGTAGCCCCAGTTTCCGACCGTCTTGCCGCGCAGCGCGGCGGGGCCGGCGATGTTCTCCGACTTGAACGACACCTGTTTGGTGCCCGAGCGCTGGAAGATCTGCGCGACCTCGGTGATGCCCGCGCCCGCCTCGCGGGAGGCGAGCGCCTTGGGCACCCAGGCGATCGCGTAGTCGGCCTGTCCCTGCGCCAGCACGGTCTGTGGCACGATATCCGTTCCGCCGTCCAGGATTTCGACCGACAAGCCCTGCTCGGTGTAGAAGCCCTGATCGACCGCGGCCAGATAGCCGGCGAACTGGCCCTGTTTGAACCACTGCAACTGCAGCCGGACCTTGGTGCGGCCGTCGGCCGTGGTGGTCGAGCCGCCGTCGGTGGTGCTGCAGCCGGTCAGCGCGGCCGCGGCCAGGGTGACCAGCGCGAGACAGGCACGGAATCGCTTGGTGGATCGGGTCATCGGGTTCTCCAGAGGGTGGTGCGGGGTCTGCGGGTCAGTTGTTCGAGGAGCAGTACGGCAGCGAGGAACAGCAGGCCGACGAGCATCGCGCCGACCACGTAGGCCCACGCGCGCGGGTAGGCGGTATTGGCGGCGGCCGAGGTGATCCGGCTACCGAGCCCGTTCTGCAGGCCGCCGAAATACTCGGCGATGACGGCCGCGATCACCGCGCCGGGCGCGGCGATGCGCAGCCCGGTGAACAGGTGCGGCAGCGCCGCGGGCAGCCGGACCGTGCGGGTGACCTGCCAGCCGCCCGCCGCGTACGAAGTCATCAGGTCGGTGTGCACCTGCGGCACCTGACGCAGGCCGCGCGCCGTGCTGACGAACATCGGGAAGAACACGACGATGGTGACGACCATCCGGCGCGGAGTGTCGGTCGTCGTCGAGTACATCGAATTCAGCAGGGGCGCAAGGGCGACGATCGGCACCGCGGCCGCTGCGGCGGCGAGCGGTGTGAGCAGGCCGTCCACCAGCTGGAACCGCACGGCGAACATGGCGGCGACGATGCCGAGCACGCCGCCGACCAGCAGGCCGAGCAGCGCGTTGGTGCCGGTCGCGGTCGACGCGTCGAGGATGCGGTCGAAGTTCCCGGTGAACTCGCTCGCGATCGCGCTCGGCGCGGGCAACAGGAACGAGGGCACCCCGGCCACGGTGGTGAGCAATTGCCACAGCAGCAATCCGGCGAGGCCGAACAGCAACGGCGGCAACACCATTCGCCACGGCAGCAGCGACTTCCAGGACGTCATCGCACGTCCCGCCCCGCGACGGCACCGGTATCGCCCGACCCGCCGCGCAGCGCCTCCCGTACCGCGGCCACCGCCTCGAAAAACGCCGCGCTGGAACGCACGTCGTCGGCGGCCGCGGCGGCGTCGCGGCGGCCCCAGCCGCCGGTCGGCACGATCTCGGTGATCCGGCCCGGCCGCGGTGACATCACCACCACCCGATCGGACAGGAACACCGCCTCCGGGATGGAATGCGTCACGAACACCACCGCCGCCTCGGTCTCCCCCGCGATCCGCAGCAACTCGGTCTGCATCCGCTCCCGTGTCATCTCGTCGAGCGCGCCGAACGGTTCGTCCATCAGCAGCAGCGACGGCTTGGGCGCCAGCGCCCGCACGATCGCGACCCGCTGCTGCATGCCCCCGGACAGCTCGGCGGGATAGCGCTTGGCGAACTCGCTCAGCCCGGCCATCTCGAGCAGTTCCGCACTGCGCGAACGGCGTTCACCGCGCGGCACCTTGTGCAATTCGAGCGGCAGTTCGACATTGGCCTGCACGGTGCGCCAGTCGAGCAGGCCGGACTGCTGGAACGCGATGCCGTAGTCCTGATCCAACCGGGCCTGCCGCGCGCTCTTGCCGTGCACCGTCACGGTGCCGCTGGTCGGCTGCTCCAGGTCGGCGACGATCCGCAGCAGGGTCGACTTACCACAGCCGGACGGGCCGATCAGCGAAACGAATTCGCCCGCGGCGACGGTGAGCGAGACGTCCGAGAGCGCGGTGACCGAGCCCGCCGCGAAGATCTTGCCCACATGCCCGAGTTCGACCGCGGCGAGCCGCTGGGTGGCCGGTCCGGCGAGATCGGCGGCACCCACCTGCTCGTCCGCCGGGTCCGGCGCCGCGGTGGCGACGGCCGGTCTTGCTTTGGCGGTCAATGGATACCTCCTGAAAAGCTGCCTGCCCATCCGTGCAGGCGGTGATGACGGTGTGTCGACTCCGGGTCGAATACTCTGGTGCCCAAGGACATCGGCTGCTCGCAGGGCACGTTCAGGCCGGCCGACCGGCTGTTCCGCGGCGGTCGGTTGTGCTCCTGACCGACAGGGCAGACGATCGGCGACGGCACCACCCTGGCGGGTCGATGCCGGACAACGCCGATCATCGGCCGGACTTCCTGGCGTCGACCGAACCGGGCGGCCGGCTGTAGCGGCGCAGCGTCCATTCGGCGAGGCCGACGACGGCGGTGATCACGACGCCGAGCAGGGCCGCGGCCAGCACGGCCGCGTACAGCCGCGCAGCATCACCGGTGGCCTGCTGGGCGAACACGATGATCTGGCGGCCGATGCCGCCTGCGGTGCCGGTGGAGATCTCGGCGACGACCGCGCCGATCACCGAGGCCGCCGCGGCCAATCGCAGCGCAGGCAGCAGATGCGGTACGGCGGCGGGAAAACGCAAGCGCACCAATGTTTCCCACCAGCCGGCCGAATAGCTGTGCAGCAGCTCCACCGACGCCTTCGACGGGGCCTGCAAGCCGCGCAGCATGCCGACCGCCACCGGGAAGAACGCCAGATAGGACGCGATCACCGCGATGCTCATCCACGGCCGCCACGGTTCGCCCGCGATCACGATCTTGCCGCCCCAGCCCGCCACCAGCGGCGCCAGGGCGATCAACGGAACCGTCTGCGACACAATGATGTAGGGCAGCAGCCCGCGCTCGACCCAGGCGAAGCGCTGCATCAGCACCGCGAGCAGCACCCCGACCACCGCCCCGATCGCCAGCGCGAGCAACGCGAGTCCCAATGTGAATCCCGCTGTGCGCAACAATGTTCCGCCGACCGTGCCGGTGCCGTCGCGCTCGCCGAGCACCGTCACCACCGACCACACATGCGGCAGCGCGCCGTCACCCGTGCGCGGCAGGATCCGCTGCTCGCCGATGCTCACCCCGCGTTCGGGCACCGCGAACTTGACCAGCTCCCATACCCCGACGACCAGGAGGAACACGGCTACCGCATAGCCGGTCCGCACCCAACGACCCCTCATCGAACCTCGCTCACATACTCGCGCAGCCGGTTTCGGCCCGACCCGATCCGCCGGTCACCGATCAGGGACGGCAACCCACACATTCCCGTCGGCACCGCGCGCCTTCGTACCGCCGTCCCCGCGCAACGGCCGCCCGCCCGGCGGGGACGAAGACCGCCGCCGGACAGCGCCGATCCCCGGCCGGACGGGTGGCCGCGCCCACCGCACCGGTGCGCGACTCCGCCGACGCCGATCACCCGCACCGCAGATGTACTCGAACCGGCGCGCACCGGGTAGCCCGCGGACCGCTCAGCGGACCACGGCGACATCAAGCGCCCTCCGTGGCGGTCACCGGATGCACCAGCCGGGGCAGCACCGATTCGCCATAGGCCTCGAGCGTGGCCGTCTTCGCATCGTGCTGCAGATACACCGCGAACTGATCGACGCCGAGTTTCTCCAGTTCGCGCAGCCGGGCCAGCTGATCATCGGGCGTGCCGAGCAGGCAGAAACGGTCCACGATGGCATCGGGAACGAACTCCGCGTGCGTGTTGCCCGCGCGCCCGTGCTGGTTGTAGTCGTAACCCTGCCTGCCCGCGATGTATTCGGTGAGCGCGGCCGGAACATCGCTGCCCGTCCCGTATTTCGCGACGATATCGGCGACGTGGTTGCCCACCATGCCGCCGAACCACCGGCACTGCTCGCGGGCGTGCGCCAGCGCGGCCGCCGACCCGTCGGTGACGTAAGCCGGTGCGGCGACACAGATCCGCACCGCGTCCGGATCGCGACCGGCCCGTTCGGCGGCGGCACGCACCCGGGCGATGGTCCACGCCGTGATATCCGGGTCGGCCAGCTGCAGGATGAATCCGTCGGCCGCCTCGCCGGTGAGATCCAGTGCGCGCGGACCATATCCGGCCACCCACACCTCGAGCCGGGAACTCGCGGCCCAGGGGAAACGCACGATGGTGTCGTCCACCCGGGCGCTGCGCCCGTTGCCGAGTTCCCGGATCACCTCGATGGCTTCGCGCAACGTCGCCAGGTTGCTCGGTTTGCCACCGAGCGTGCGGACCGCCGAATCGCCGCGGCCGATCCCGCACACGGTGCGGTTGCCGAACATGTCGTTCAACGTGGCGAAGGTGGACGCGGTCACCGTCCAGTCCCTGGTGGCCGGGTTGGTCACCATCGGGCCGACGACGACCTTCCTGGTGGCCGCCAGGATCTGGCTGTAGATGACGTAGGGCTCCTGCCACAGCAGATGGGAATCGAAGGTCCAGACGTGGGAGAAGCCGTGCGTTTCGGCCTGCCGGGCCAGTTCGACCACCCGGGAGGCGGGCGGCGTGCATTGCAGCACCACACCGATGTCCATGCGGCACGCTCCGTTTCGAAGTCGGATGCGGCTGGGCGGGCCAGCCGCGGAATCAGATCAGGTTCTGCGACAGCGCGCGTTTGACGAACCGGCCGTGCCCGGCACTGCCCCGATACTCGCCGGCGTCGACGATCACCCGGCCGCGCGACAGCACGGTATCGACGTGACCGTCGATCTCGAACCCCTCGTACGCCGAATAATCCATGTTCATGTGATGGGTCTTGCCGAGCCCGATGCTGGTGTGCCCGTTCGGGTCATAGATCACGATGTCGGCGTCCGCACCCGGGCTGATCACGCCCTTGCGCGGGTACATGCCGAACATGCGCGCGGGCGTGGTGCAGCAGACCTCGACCCAGCGTTCCAGCGAGATCCGGCCGCTCTTGACGCCCTGGAACATCAGATCCATCCGGTGCTCGACGCCGCCGATCCCGTTCGGGATCTTGCTGAAATCGCCGACGCCCATTTCCTTCTGGTCCTTCATGCAGAACGGGCAGTGATCGGTGCTGACCGTGGTCACGTCACCGGTGCGCAGGTAGCGCCACAGCTCGTCCTGATGACCCTCCGCCCTGGCCCGCAGCGGCGTCGAGCACACCCATTTGGCGCCCTCGAAACCCGGTGCGCCCAACTGCTCTTCGAGCGAGAGGTACAGATATTGCGGACACGTCTCGCCGAACACGTTCTGGCCGTTGCCGCGTGCGGTCGCGATCTGCTCCAGCGCCTGCTTCGCCGACACGTGCACCACGTAGAGCGGCGCACCGGTCAACTGCGCCAACATGATCGCGCGATGGGTCGCCTCCTCCTCCATCTGCCACGGCCGGCTGGTCCCGTGGAAGTACGGGGCGGTGTCGCCGCGGGCGATGGCCTGCTCGACCAGCACGTCGATGGCGATCCCGTTCTCCGCGTGCATCATCAACAGCGCGCCGAGATCGCCCGCCGCCTGCATGGCGCGCAGGATCTGGCCGTCGGTGGAATAGAAGACGCCCGGATAGGCCATGAACAGCTTGAAACTGGTGACACCCTCCGACACCAGTTCGCTCATCCCCTCGAGGGATTCGTCGTTCACCTCGCCGATGATCTGGTGGAAGCCGTAGTCGACGGCGCACTTGCCGCCCGCCTTCTGATGCCAGGCGCCGAGCGTGTCCTGCAACCGCTCCCCCGGCGTCTGCACCACGAAATCGACGATCGTGGTGGTGCCGCCCCAGGCGGCCGCGCGGGTGCCGGTCTCGAACGTGTCCGAGGCCTCGGTGCCGCCGAACGGCATCTGCATGTGCGTATGCCCGTCCACGCCACCGGGAATCACGTACTTGCCGGTCGCGTCGAGGACGATATCGGCGGTCGCGGCGAGGTCCGCGCCGAGGATCGTGGTGCCGGGTTGCAGTACGGCGGCGATGGTTTCGCCGTCCACCAGCACATCGAGCAGTTGCGAACCGGTGGCCGAGACCACCGTGCCGCCGTGGATGAATGTCAGCGTCATGGGAACGTCACCGGCCTCAGGGCGCCACCAGCGGGCCATAGGCGTCGGGCCTGCGGTCGCGATAGAACGCCCACCGGTCGCGCACCGTCTTGATCAGGTCCAGGTCGAGGTCGCGGATGACCAGCTCCGGATCGGTATCGGAGGCGACCTCCCCGACGAACTTGCCCTCCGGATCGACGAAATAGCTGGTGCCGTAGAAGTCGTCGTCGCCGTACTCCTCGATGCCGACCCGGTTGATCGCGCCGATGTAGTACTCGTTCGCCACCGCCGACGCGGGCTGCTCCAGCTTCCACAGGTAAGCCGACAAGCCGCGCGAGGTCGCCGACGGATTGAACACGATCTCGGCGCCCGCCAAGCCCAGCGCGCGCCAGCCCTCCGGGAAATGCCGGTCGTAACAGATATAGACGCCGACCTTGCCGACCGCGGTGTCGAACACCGGCCAGCCCACATTGCCCGGACGGAAGTAGAACTTCTCCCAGAAGCCGTTGACATGCGGAATATGATGTTTGCGGTACTTGCCGAGATACGTGCCGTCGGCGTCGATCACCGCCGCGGTGTTGTACAGCAGGCCCGGCTGTTCCTGCTCGTACACCGGCAGGACCATCACCATGCCCAATTCCCTTGCCAGCGCGGCGAATCGGTCCGTGGTCGGACCCGGCACCGACTCCGCGTACTCGTAGAACTTCGCATCCTGCAACTGGCAGAAGTACGGGCCGTAGAACAACTCCTGGAAGCAGATCACCTTCGCGCCCTGCGCGGCCGCCTGCCGTGCGTAATCCTCGTGCGCTTTGATCATGGACTCTTTGTCGCCGGTCCAGTTGGTCTGGACGAGCGCCGCTCGAACGATTCCCATGCTTTGTTATACTTCACTCCCGACCAATTCGGTTGTGTTACAGAATTGCGGAAACAATTTCGTTGCCGTAAACCTTCCCCCTCGGCCCCCACCCCCAACGCAGAATGACCATGTGAGCAAGCCGAACCCACCCTCCACCCCCCACACGGTTCCACACGCGGGTTCGCGGTCAGGGAGGTGCGATGTGGCGGTCGGCGGGTCGGTGACGTGCCGTGTGGCAGTTGACAGGTCGGCGACGTGCGGTGTGCCAGTTGGCGGATCGGCGACCTGCCGTGTGCCAGTTGGCGGGTCGGCGACCTGCCGTGTGCCAGTTGGCGGATCAGCGACGTGCCGTGTGCCAGTTGCCCGATCAACGACGTGCGATGCGCCGGTGCGGCGGTACCCCGGCTGTCCGCGCCGGTCACCAGTTGACATGTCGGCGACGTACGATGCGCCAGTTGGCGGGCGGCGGCAGCCGCGAAGCCGTTCCAACGATGACGCACCCTTTCTGCGGCTTCGCACCCGCTGTGGCAGGCCGCAGGGGGTGCGAAGCCGCAGAAAGAGTGCGTCTGGCTTGCCGGACACCGCTGCCGCGCGCCTTTTGGCATGCCGCGCGCGTGTCGACCGACTGACACGCGCGCGAGAGGACGATACGTGCGCGGCGGATCGCGGGTGCGCGCGTGCAAACGAAGCCTGCGCGAGACCCCGGGGCGACGCGGGACCCCGGGGCGACGCGAGACCCCGGGGCGACGCGAGACCTCGAGGCGACGCGGTCGCATGCGGCGGGCGGCGGACGCGAAGCCGTTCCAAGAATGACGCACCCTTTCTGCGGCTTCGCACCCGCTGTGGCAGGCCGCAGGGGGTGCGAAGCCGCAGAAAGAGTGCGTCTGACTTACAGGACACTGCTGCCGCGCGCCTTTTGGCGTGCCGCGCGCATGTCGACCGACTGACACGCGCGCGAGAGGACGATGCGTGCGCGGCGGATCGCGGGTGCGCGCACGCGAACGAAGCCTGCGCGAGACCCCGGGGCGACGCGAGACCCCAGGGCGACGCGGGACCTAGGGGCGACGCGGTCACATGCGGCGGGCGGCAGCCGCGAAGCCGTTCCAAGAATGACGCACCCTTTCTGCGGCTTCGCACCCGCTGTGGCAGGCCGCAGGGGGTGCGAAGCCGCAGAAAGGGTGCGTCTGGCTTGCTGTGCACTTCGGCCGGAGCCGGAGGACTGGCGGGGCCGAGCATGCGAGGCGCTCACTCCGGCACCAGCGTGCCCAGATCCCTTGCGGCAACGAGCCTCCCGGGCCTGCGGGCCCGGTTCGACCACTGCCGCGCGCTCTTCGCTCCGGCGCGCACTTCTCACGCCGCCGCGCACCTCTTCGTGCGCGGCGCGCGTGTCGTGCGGCTGACACGCGCGCGGGAGGGCGATGCGTGCGCGGGACGTTGGGGCAGTGCGCGTTTCGGGGTGTGTGGGTGCGCGCGGGGGGACGGGATGTGGGCGGGGTTGGGAGGGGGTGGGTGTGAGCGTTGAGCCGGTGGTGGGTGAGGGGGCGTTCATTGCGGACTTGGCGGATCGGTCGGCGGCGGGGATCGCGGCGGCGGTGAGCCGGTTGATCCGGTCGGGGGCGTTGGGGCCGGGGGCGCGGCTGCCTACGGTGCGGGAGGTGGCGCGGGAGTGGAAGGTTTCGCCGGCGACGGTGAATCAGGCTTGGCGGGCGCTGGCGGCGGCGGGGGTGATCGTCGCGCGGGGGCGGGCGGGGACGTTCGTGAGCACGGCGAGCAGTGGGCCCGCCGCGAGGACGGGTGGGCGTTATCAGCGCTTGCATCCGCCGTCCTACAGCGCTTTCCGGGTCGATCTGTCGCGGGGCACGCCGGACCCCGAACTGCTGCCGGACCTCGGCGCGGCGTTGCGACGGCTCACCAGGGACGGGGCGAGCGATCTCGGGGCCGATTATCTCGGCGAGGCGGTACTGCCCGAGTTGGCGGCGAAGGTGCGGGCGGACTGGCCGTTTCGGGCCGAACGGTTCGCGATCCTCGACGGGGCGCTGGACGCGGTCGACCGGATATTGACGGCGCAGGTGCGGCTCGGCGACGCGGTCGCGGTCGAAGATCCTTGTTTCCCACCGTTTCTCGACCTGCTGGCCGGGCTCGGGGCGCGACCGATACCGGTGCGGATGGACGAATCCGGGCTGCTGCCCGGCGAACTCGATCGGGCGGTCGGCACACTCGGGGCGACGACGCTGATCCTGCAACCGCGGGCGCAGAACCCCACGGGTGTCTCGCTCACCGCGCGGCGTATCCGCGAACTCGCCGACGTGCTGCAGGGCACCGGCACCCTGGTGCTCGAAGACGATCACTCGGCCGGAATCGCCGCCGCCCCACTGCGTTCACTCGGCGGCAGGCTCCCCGGCCGCACCGTGCACATCCGCTCGTATTCGAAATCGCATGGCGCCGACCTGCGCCTGGCCGCGGTGGGCGGGCCCGCCGAACTGCTCGATCCGGTGATCGAGCGCCGCATGCTCGGCGCGGGCTGGACGAGCAGACTGCTGCAGCGGGTGCTGCTCAACATGCTCGACGACGAGCACGCGGTGCACGCCGTCACCGCGGCCCGCACCGAATACCGCAGGCGCTCGACCGAACTGCGCCGCGCCCTGGGCAGGCGCGGCGTCACCGTCGCCCGCGCCGACGGCATCAATCTGTGGCTGCCGGTCGCCGACGAGAACGCCGCCATGATCTCGCTGGCCGCAGCAGGCATCAAAACCGCCCCCGGCGGCCCGTTCATCGTCGGCCCGGCCCCGCCCACCGACCACCTTCGCATCACTACCGCCGCACTCGCCGACGCCGACATCGACTGGCTGGCCACCGAACTCGCGGCCGCCACCACCGCCGCTCCCACCTACCGCCGCATCCGCCGCCCCTGAACCCGCAGCCCACCGCGTGGGAAACCCAGTGCAGGCGGGACCGTCCGCGTCGTGTGTAGATCCGGCCCGGGCCGGCACCGCGCGACCACTGTTGGGGTGGGTGTCGTCGGATGTTTTCCGGCCGATCACCACCGTCCAGGCCCGTTCTGGGCGGGGAGATGGAATGATTCGGCACGGCATCGTCCGGTGCGCAACCCGATCGAAGGAGATTTCTAGCGGTGAGCAGCGAAGTCCAGGGGCGGCAGAGCGACAGCGGAAAGCACGGTCGGCGGTTCGGGGTACCGCGTGGGGTCCTACGGATGGTCGGTGTGGCAGCGGTCGCCGCGGCGCTGGCGGCGTTCGCCAGCGGTGGTGTCTCCGCGCAGACCTGGAGTGTCCGGACGCAACAACCCGCGCAGTGCGCGAATGACGTGGCCGTGGCGCCGAACGGCAAGCAGTGGCCCGCCGAGCCCGGCATGACCATCGACACCGGTGCGACCTACACGGCGACACTCGATACGACATGCGGCAATGTGGAACTCACGCTGGACCCTGCGCGCGCACCGCGCACGGTCAACTCGTTCGCGTTCCTGTCCAACGAACAGTACTTCGACAAAACCAAGTGCCATCGGCTCACCACGGCAGGCATCTACGTGCTGCAATGCGGTGACCCGCAGGGCACCGGCATGGGCGGCCCCGGCTACAAGTTCCCGGACGAGAACCTGGCGGGCGCAACCTATCCGGCCGGTACAGTCGCGATGGCGAACGCGGGCCCGAACACCAACGGCAGCCAGTTCTTCCTCGTCTACCAGGACAGCCAGCTGCCGCCGAACTACACCCCGTTCGGCCACGTCACCGCGGGCATGGACGTCCTGGCGGCGGTGGCCGCCGCGGGCGCGCAGGGCGGTTCGGACGGTGCGCCGGTCAGCAATGTCGTGCTGAAATCCGTAGCCACTACTCGTAACTAGACGGCAGCAGTGGCGGCGTCCCCGGACGCCGCCACTGTCATGTCCAGGCACGCCTATTTGTGTGGCGTGAGGTCGAATTCGGTACGTCCGGCATCGCCCGCCGGGATGATCGGCACGGTGACCGACGACGGATGCTCGCCGTCTTTGTAGATTGTCTGGGTGGCGGGTTGCGTGCGTGCACTCTCCCCGAACGGTTCTCCGGTGTTCGGGTTCGGCGCCGGGCTGCAGCGGCGGAAAGTCTTTTTAGGGACGGAAATTCAACGCCTCGGCGAGCTGATGCTACGCGCTCGGTGACCAGGTCATGCCCGCAATCGAGGATGTCGCGCGACGGTGATGATCTCCCGGCAGTCCCGCGTCAGTGCCCGCCGATCCCAGTCCCCGAACTGTTCGGCGACGATCAATCCCGCCCCGCCCACCAGCTCCGCCAACCCGGCCGGGTCGAGGAACCGCAACGTGGAACGGCTGACCTCCGGCCCCGCCCATCCTGCACTGCTGAGGGTGTGGGTGAACGAGACGAGATCGCCCGCCACCGGCTCGAGCACCTCGCACACACATCGCACGACGGCGCCGCTGTGGTCGGTGAAGAGCTTGTCGACCATGGGCGAAGCGTGACAGAGCGTCGGCGTGCGCCGCCACCGATTTTCGCGGCGCCCGGTGCCAGGCGCGAGATCAGTTCAGCCGCAACATGTCCGGCCACTGTTGCGACCAAGGGCGACGCGGCTGCTCGCAGCGCCAGATCGTCGCGTCCCGGGTGAGGCCCGGGATGCCGAGGCGGGCGTCCGCGCGGCCGATCGGCGTCACCGAGCCGAACAGGGCGTGCAGGTCGGCTTCCTCGCCGCCCACCCAGAGGACCGTGGTCGCCGTGTCGGGCGGGGTGCCGAAGTAGCCGAATCCGCGGTTGGGGCTGTAGACCGCGGGAAGTCCGTCCGCTTCGCCGAACACGTCGAGAGCGCTTGCCTGCCAATAGGAGTCGGCGATGAGGACGGTGTCCGCGCGGACCGGTTCGGGCAGCGACCGGAACGCGGTCGCGACGTCGGCGGCGAGTTCGGGCCAGCCGATCCGGCCGTAGATCGAGAGGTTCAGGCCGACGTCGGCATCGCTCTTCGCCGGTTCGATCTCGGACTCCGGCGTGAACGGCAGCGAGAAGTACACGATCACCGCGGAGACCACGACCAGGGGAACCGTGACGAAGGTGCGCCAGCGCGCCCGGTGCTCGGTCCAGTGCACCGCACCCGCCGCCATGATCGCGGCATAGCATCCGACCGCGTAGTACGGCCTGCCATCGGTGACGATGAACACCACCGCCAGCACGATCGGCATCAGCGCCAGAAACCGGTACGGCCGCAACGGTTCCCAGCGGAACAGGACCACGATTCCGTAGATCAGCAGCACCGCGCCGAGCAGTCCGGCCATGACGAGCGCCAGCGGCAACCAGGTGTAGCGACCGCCGATGGTGGCCTGCTCTTCGGCGATCACCGCGCCGAGGCGCAGCTGCGGCCAGTCGTGGCTCGCCTGCCAGAGCAGGCTCGGCACGCTGACCAGCAGGACCAGCGCCGCACCCAGCCACAGCGCGGGCCGCCGGAGCAGCTCGCGCGGCCCGTAGCACAGCACGCCGATTGCGACGGCGATCCAGAAGAACGGGATCAACCACTTCACCTGCATGTCCAGCGCGGTGGCCAGCGCCGCACCCAGCAGCAGCGCGTCCTGCCTGGTGCGCACCCAGCGGATGAGCAGCCAGCTGATCAGCACCCACAGCGCGGTGTCGATCGTGTTGGTGGCCAGCTGGGTACCCTGCACCAGCAGGAACGGCGACGTCGCGTAGGCGGCGGCGGTCAGCGTCTGCGCCGTGCGGGAGCCGCCGAACTCCCTGGCGATCTGCGCACTGAGCACGATCGCGGCGATGGTGACGAGCAGTGCCGGAATACGCTGCGCTATCACCGATCCCGGCGCGAGCAGATCCATCGTCCGGGCGATCGCGGGCAGCAGCGGCCCCTGGTCGGCGTAACCGAAGGCGAGCCTGCGCCCGGCGGACACGAAATACAGTTCGTCACCGAAGAATCCGTATCGGTTCAGCGCAGCGATCAGCCCGATCGTCGAGGCGAGCGCGATCACCCCGACCCCGGCGAACGCGAACGGCGGCACCGGATCTCGCGTGTCCACGCGCGACATTCGTTCTTGCGCAACATCAGTCATGGTCGCTCACCTTCCGGGTAGCCAGGTCGAACAGCCGGCACGTGTGCGCGGCATACGCGGTCATATCGAAGCCGGACTCCCGAATCGTCCGTCCGGCCGCGCCGTCGATGGCGTCGCGAATGGACTTCGCCATCGCCACGGCGTCGAACTCGCCGAACTCACCGGCCCGCTGCCCCTCGATCATGAGGTCGATCAGCGGAGTGATGATCTCGCGTTCCCCTTCGGCCGAGGCGAACTTCGGGCTGCCGTGCGCGTCACGCAGGTTCCAGACAACATCGGTCAGCGCCGCGACGTAGGTCCGGTTGGCATCGATGAAAGCCAGATTGGAGTCGATGTAGGCCAGCAATTTGTTCCGCCGCCCGACCGCCGCCTCGACCCGCGGGCCGATGTGTTCGGCACCGGACACGTACAGCTGCACCACCAGTTGCGTCATCAGCTCGTCTTTGCCCGCGAAGTGGTAGGAGATGACCCCCTTCGAGATCCCGGCGTGCTCGGCGATCCGCGCCAGCGACGCGCTGCCATACCCGACCTCGGAGATCACCTCCACCGCCGACGCGATGATCTGCCGGCGCCGCGCCTCCTCGATGAACGACCTTCGCTGGCCGTCCGTACTATTTTCTGACCGCACGGCCAGATATTAACACGGTCAGCCAGTGAAGTGCCGAGTGTCGCCGCGTGACCAGCCCGGATTCCCGCTCGTGACGAAAGCCAGCCAGCTGTCCCGCATCTCGTCCACCAGCCGCTGCGGGCGCTCGCCCCGCAACATGGGCGCGGCCCGCCACGCCGCCGCGTCGCCGAGCAGGAACGGCAGCTCGAGGCAGTGGCAGGCGCCGAACGGGCTGTCGGCCGGCTGCCAGTCGAACCGGAACAGCCACGGCGGCACGCCCCGCGCGGCGAGGGTCGCAGCCAGTTGCCTGGCCGGACCGGCGAAGACGTGTTCCGTCGCCGCCGCCATGGCGCCGCGATCGTCGAGGAGGAAGGCCGCCCCCTCGTCGCGCGTCGTGCCCATCAGGATCGGGATGTCCACCTCGCGACCGACGGCAGCCACCGGGTCGGCGGCGACCAGCGTCCCGTCACCCGTCAGCTGGAACGGCGGCAGGATCCCCGACCGGGCTCGGCTCGCGACCGCGAACTGCGCGGCGAGCAGGTCGGCCACCGGGACCGCGTCGAGCTGGGTGGCCTCGATGCCCAACTCCTGCAACAGTTTCACGCCCGTCTGCTCGGCTTCCTCCGGTGTCGCCGGTGCCATGCCGAGCGGCGTGCTCTGCAAGATGGCCTGCTGGAACAGCCCGCGGCCGGGTTCGCCCGAGAGCAAGGCCACCAGCGAGATCGCACCCGCCGACTGGCCCGCGGCCGTCACCCGCTCCGGATCGCCGCCGAACGCGCGGATGTTCTCGCGCACCCAGGTGAGAGCGGCGACCTGATCGAGCAGCCCGAGGTTGCCCTCGCTGATGCCGGGCAGGCGCAGATAGCCGAGGACACCGAGGCGATAGTTCACCGTCACCACGACGACCCCGCCGCGCGCCGCGAACTCCGCGCCGCCATACCAGTCGAGACTGCCTGCGCCGCTGGAGAATCCGCCGCCGTGCAGGAACACCAGCACGGGATGGCCGTCGCCGGGTGGTGCCCACACGTTGAGCGACAGGCAGTCCTCGGCCTGCGGCACCTCGAACGAACCCATCACCCGTTCCAGCCGAGAGGCGAGTTGCGGTGCGGCCGGGCCGAATTCGTTCGCTTCCAGCACGCCTGTCCAGTCAGCTCGTTCCGGCGTGCCGAACCGCTTCGCCCTGGCATAGGGCACACCCCGGTACGCCGTCACCCCATCCTCGGCGATGCCCCGCACCGGGCCCGAGGTCGTCTCGACGATCGCCGACAGATTCATCTCCTTGGTCATGCGCCCAAGTCTGCCCCGATCCCCCGGCCCGGTGGTCGCATCGCCGACCCCGCAGCGAAATCCGCCGCTCCACAGCACTGGACCGGCGATTTCGGTCATCCGATCTCCGACCCGCAGTCGTCCGTTCGGAGGACTCCGCCGCCGTGCCCACCGGCCATGATCAGGTCATTCCGACCAAGGAGGACATATGAACAAGCGCCAGCGCGGCTTGGCCGCCGCCTTCGGCGTCGCCCTCGGTGCCGCGGCCGTCACCGTCGCCGCCGGAACCGGCACCGCGAACGCCCAGGGCTGCGCCTTCGACCGGCAGCTGACCGGCGCCACCGTCACCTGCACCGGCGACCCCGCCCGCTGGGGCGTGGTCGACCTGGACTGCAACGGTTTCCACCTCACCTACGGCTTCCAGCCCGTGATCGGCCCCTACACCCAATACG
This sequence comes from Nocardia vulneris, assembly GCF_001613425.1. Taxonomy (GTDB): domain Bacteria; phylum Actinomycetota; class Actinomycetes; order Mycobacteriales; family Mycobacteriaceae; genus Nocardia; species Nocardia vulneris. The sequence goes on from NZ_BDCI01000029.1 coordinate 58,084, forward strand.
CCTTCGGCAACCTGGCCGAAGGCGTCTCGGTCTCCTGCCTCGGCAAAGGCAGCCCCAACATCGGCCTCTTCGGCATCGTCACCAACGTCCGTCTCCGCTGACGGCATGAAAAAGCCGCGCTCCCAAGGGGAGCGCGGCTTTTCGTGGGTGTCCTACAGGTACTGGCCGGTGTTGGACTCGGTGTCGATCGCGCGGCTGGCACTGGCGTTCTTGCCGGTCACCAGGGTGCGGATGTAGACGATGCGTTCGCCCTTCTTGCCCGAGATGCGCGCCCAGTCATCGGGATTCGTGGTGTTGGGCAGGTCCTCGTTCTCGGAGAACTCGTCCACGATCGAATCGTAGAGATGCTGGATGCGCAGGCCCGGGTTGCCGGTGTCGAGGACGGACTTGATGGCGTACTTCTTGGACCGGTCCACGATGTTCTGGATCATGGCACCGGAGTTGAAGTCCTTGAAGTACAGGACCTCCTTGTCACCGTTGGCGTAGGTGACCTCCAGGAAGCGGTTGTCCTCGCTCTCGGCGTACATCCGCTCGACCACCCGATCGATCATCGCGCGGATGCACATCGCCTTGTCGCCACCGAACTCGGCGACGTCGTCGGCGTGCAGCGGCAGGTCCTCGACCAGGTACTTCGAGAAGATGTCCTGGGCCGATTCGGCGTCCGGACGCTCGATCTTGATCTTCACGTCGAGCCGGCCGGGCCGCAGGATCGCGGGGTCGATCATGTCCTCGCGGTTGGAGGCGCCGATCACGATGACGTTCTCGAGGCCCTCGACACCGTCGATCTCCGAGAGCAGCTGCGGCACGACCGTGGTCTCCACATCGGAGGACACGCCCGAACCACGGGTGCGGAAGATGGAATCCATCTCGTCGAAGAACACGATCACCGGCGTGCCCTCGGACGCCTTCTCGCGCGCCCGCTGGAAGATGATCCGGATGTGGCGCTCGGTCTCGCCGACGAACTTGTTCAACAGCTCGGGGCCCTTGATGTTCAGGAAGAACGACTTGGCTTCCTTGGCATCCTCACCGCGCGCCTCGGCGATCTTCTTGGCCAGCGAGTTGGCCACCGCCTTGGCGATGAGCGTCTTACCGCAGCCGGGCGGACCGTAGAGCAGCACACCCTTGGGCGGGCGCAACGCGTACTCCCGGAACAGATCCTTGTGCAGGAAGGGCAGTTCGACCGCGTCGCGGATCTGCTCGATCTGCCGACCGAGGCCACCGATGTCGCCGTAGTCGACATCCGGAACCTCTTCCAGCACAAGGTCTTCGACCTCGGCCTTGGGGATGCGCTCGAACGCGAAGCCGGCCTTGGTGTCCACCAGCAGCGAATCACCGGGGCGCAGTTTGCGAATCGGGGAGTCGGGGTCTTCCAGATCGTCCATCTCGGCGACCTTGGCCAGCGGGCCCGCCAGCCAGACCACGCGCTCCTCGTCGGCGTGGCCGACCACCAGGGCGCGGCGACCGTCGTCGAGGATCTCGCGCAGGGTGCCGATCTCGCCGACCGCGTCGTAGACGCCGGCCTCGACCACCGTGAGCGCCTCGTTGAGGCGTACGGTCTGCCCGTATTCGAGGGTCGAGGTCTCGATGTTCGGCGAACAGGTCAACCGCATCTTGCGACCCGAAGTGAACACGTCGACCGTTTGATCGTCGTACACGCCGATCAGAATGCCGTAGCCGCTCGGCGGCTGACCCAGCCGATCGACTTCCTCACGCAACGCGACCAGCTGCTGGCGCGCCTCCTTGAGGGTGTCCATCAGCTTCGTGTTGCGAATGGTCAGCGAATCGATGCGGGCTTCCAATTCCCGTGCGCGATCCGGCGAATCGGCGAGTTGCCTTCGGAGCGCAGCGGCCTCGGCGCGTACTGCCTCGAGCTCTCTCCAGGCCGCCGAATCCGAATTCTCGATGGGGCTCATGTGCTGCTCCTCCCAGTCCCGGTCTATCAACGCTACCGGGCGCGAACCGTTCTCGCTTTCCGACATGGTTTCGTCGTGATCACATCTGGGCTGCGATCGACCGCCGGATGACCATGTTAGCCTGCCCTAACCCGAACTCGGTGAGCCCGCTCGCCGACCGAGCCGAAAGGTTGCTGAAATTGCTCCCTTCCACCAGAATTCTGCGCGTTTCTGTTGCTACCGCTGCGGCCGCGCTCGCCGTTACCGTCGGACTGTCGGGCTGCGGCTCCGATGACGGCAAATCCGATACCAAGTCCTCTTCCTCCAGCGTGGTGGCCTCGAGCAGTGCCGCGCCGAGCGCCGCGGCGGGCGCGCCGACCGCCGACTCGTTGCAGGCCGTGCTCGTCAAACTGTCCGATCCCGCGGTACCCACCGCGGACAAGGCCAAGCTGATCGTCGACGGCGAAAAGCGTACGGCGAACATCGATCAGATGAACAAGGCTTTGGCCGGATACGGCACCCTGACCTACGCAGTGGCCGATGTCACAACCCAGGGCAGCACCGCGACCGCGCAGGTGACCATCACCTCGCCGCACGGCGCCGCGCCCGCGATGCCACTCACGTGGGAGAACGTCGGCGGCACCTGGAAGCTCTCCGACGCCAGCGGCTGCCTGCTGCTGGGCTTCGCCCAGGCGCCCTGCGTCCCGGCCTGATCGCCGCGACCGCTTTCGCCGCGCGGAGCGACCTTCGATCGGTCGGCTCACCGGGTAGGGGTACCGATCGAAGGGGGATCTTCCGGTCGCGGCGAAAGCGGTCTCAGCGCGCGTGTCAGCCCTTGGACGGACGGCGCTGCGGCTTGGGGGTCACCGTGCCCTCCGCGAGGCGGCGTGCGCTCACCAGGAAGGCGGTATGGCCCTGCATGCGATGCTCCGGCCGCACCGCGAGGCCGACCACATGCCAGCCGCGCACCATCGACTCCCAGGAGCGCGGCTCGGTCCAGCACTCCTGTTCGCGCAGGGCCTCGACCACCTTGGACAACTGTGTGACGGTGGCCACGTAGACGATCAGCACACCGCCGGGGACCAGGGCCTTCGACACCGCAGGCAGCGCGTCCCACGGCGCGAGCATGTCGAGCACCGCGCGATCGACGGGCGCACCGGCGTAATCGGCCACATCGCCGACGGTCAGCGACCAGTTAGCCGGGCGTTCGCCGTAGAAAGTCTCGACATTGCGGATGGCGTGCTCGGCGTGATCCTCGCGAATTTCGTAGGAAACGACCTCGCCCTGCGGGCCGACCGCACGCAACAACGAGCAGGTGAGCGCGCCGGAACCGGCGCCGGCCTCCAATACCCGCGCGCCGGGGAACATATCGCCCTCGTGCACGATCTGCGCCGCGTCCTTCGGGTAGATCACGGCCGCGCCGCGCGGCATCGACAGCACGTAATCGATCAGCAGGGGGCGCAAGGCCAAATACGGAGTGCCGTTGGTCGAATTCACCACCGAGCCTTCGTCGGCGCCGATCAAGCTGTCGTGCTTGATACCGCCGCGGTGGGTGTGGAATTCCTTGCCCGGCTCCAAGACCACCGTGTACAGGCGGCCTTTGGCATCGGTCAGCTGTACCCGGTCACCGGTGGTGAATGGCCCGGTCCGTCTGGCCGTCATGGATCTCCGTTCGCTGAAGAGCAACGCTCTGCTGGTCGCGCACCGGCTTGTCGGTGCCGCCGGATAGCCTGCCAGGTATGAGCTCGCCCGTGTCCAGGCCCCCTGTCGACGGCACACCGCCGCGCACCCCTGGCACACCGGCGAGTCGTTCGCGTCCCGCGCTGTCGCCTTCGCGGGCAATGGATTTCAAGCAGTGCCCGCTGAAGTACCGCTACCGCGCGATCGACCGGATCCCCGAGGCGCCGACGCGGCACGCGGTGCGCGGCACCATGGTGCACGCGGTACTGGAGGATCTGTACGGGTTGCCCGCGCCCGAGCGGCGACCGGAGCGCGCGGACACGCTCGTGGTCCCGGCCTGGGCCCGGATCTCGGCGGAGCACCCCGAGGTGGCCACGCTGATCACCGATGCCGAGCTGGACGGATTTCTCGGGGAGGTGCGCACCCTGGTGCAGACCTACTACCGGCTGGAGGATCCGACGCGCTTCGATCCGGAGTCGCGGGAAGCCCGCGTCGAGGTGGAGCTCGACGACGGAGTTCTGTTGCGCGGCTTCGTCGATCGCATCGATGTGGCGCCCGCCGGACAGCTGCGCGTGGTCGACTACAAGACCGGCCGCTCCCCCGGCCCGACCCAGGAGACCAGGGCACTGTTCCAGCTCAAGTTCTACGCGCTGGTGGTGCTGCGCACCCGCGGCATCGTGCCCGCCCAGCTGCGCCTGATCTACCTGGCCGACGAGCAGATCCTCACCTACGCCCCGGACGAGGCGGAGCTGTTGCGCTTCGAACGCACCCTGTCCGCGCTGTGGCAGGCCATCCGCGAGGCGGGCCGCACCGGGGAGTTCCCGCCGAACCCCGGCTGGCTGTGCGCGTACTGCGACTACAAACCGCTGTGCCCCGAATTCGGCGGCACCCCACCGCCCTACCCGGGCTGGCCGGACGACGGAGCGAACGAGTCCCCCGCCGAGACCCTCGCCGACGCGGTCGCCGACTAACCGTTCAGCGATCGGTGAACACGGTCATGAAATCCAGTGCGGTGCCGTGTGATCCGATCAGCGCCACCGCGACGATCAGGACGACGACGCCCACCACATCACCGGCCAGGATCAGGATGTTGCGCACCCGCGGCCACACCGGCGCGTCGACGACGGATCGCGGCCTGCCGTACTCGATGCCGACGGCCCGCTCGGTCTCCGCTTCCATCGACGCCTTCCCGTAGCCCATCGCCGGGGTCCGCCACCGCGCTCCGACGTTCTCTCCGTGTATTTCGCCCGACACACCGCACAGTGTTGCCGACACATCGTGAACATTTCGTGAAGTCGAGGGGAACAGGCCGGACGCGGTGACCGCGATCCCCCACACCCGGGTGCGCGAACTGGACTCAGCGACTGCACACCCGGGTCGTGGACCGCCTCAGATCGTGAAGTTGCGGAACAGCAGAACCGACAGGCCGAGGCCGACCGCGAGGTTGACGACGACGGCGGAGCCGAACACGACGATCGGCCGCCAGCCCGCCTCGCGCAGACCGCGCAGCGAGAACTCGAGGCCGATGGAGACGAACGCGAAGATCAGGAACCAGGTGCGCAGATCGTTGACGATCGCGATGTGCGCGGCACCGGACTTCTTGTCGGCCGCTTGGAGATACAGCGTGCCGATGACCGATGCGGCGACGAAACCGAGAACGAACTTGGGGAACCGTTCCCAGAGCTCGCGCGCCGAGGGCCGGGCCGCGCCCGCGACCCGCTCGACCCGCACGGTGAAGTAGGCGGTCAACGCGATCGCGACGAGGCCGATCAGCGCGTTCTGTGTGGTCTTCACGATGGTGGCGATCTGCAGCGCCTGCTCCCCCGCGATCGCGCCGGAGGCCGCGACCGCCGCCGTGGTGTCGATGTTGCCGCCGATCCACGCGCCCGCCACCGCGTCGGACAGCCCCAGCACGTCCGCGAGCCACGGCAGCAGGAAGATCGACGGCAACGCGAAGATGATCACCAGGGAGGCCGCGTAAGCGATCTGCTCGCGCCGTGCCTGCACCGCACCCGCCGCCGCGATGGCCGCGCTCACGCCGCAGATCGATACCGCGGAGGACAGCAGCGCCCGCAGCTTGTCGTCGAGCCCGAGCCGCCCACCCAGCCACCAGGTGAACCCGAATACCACGGTGATCAGCAACAGCGCCTGCAGGATCGACGGCCCCGCCGCGGTCACCAGGATCTTCAGGTTGATCGAGGCGCCGAGCAGCACCACCCCGGTCTTGATGAAGAACTCGGTGCGGAACCCGGCCGAAAGCCGGTCGCGCAGCGCGAGTTTGCCGAGCACGACGTTGCCGAGCAGGCCGATCGCGATGGCGTACACCGGGAACTCGATCGACTTCGCCACCCGCTGCAGCGGCGTGCCCACCGCCCACCGCGGGACATGGGTGTCGAAGTAGCGGGTCAGCGCGCCGAGCACGAGGACCACCGCGATACCCGCCACGATCGCCGCGCCGGTGGGCCGCGAAACCGCCTGTAATGCCGCCGTTTCCGAGCGCACCGCGGCCGAAGACGCAGCGTCCGTTCCGCTCTCGTCCTGCTCGGCCATAATGCCCGCCCGTGCTGCGGTATCCGCCATCACGGCACCAGCCACTCGGGGATCGCGCCGATCAGGACCAACGCGATCAGGACCAGGCCGGCGACCGCCGCCAGCCAATCCTCGTTCCAGGCGAAACGGCTGCCCGTACGTTGCTCGGGCGATGTCTGCGACACGGCGGTACTCCTTGCGATTCCTCATCCGGAGGCCGCAAAGTACCAACGCCGCACCGGCAGCCACACCGGTTGCGTTCACCGTGAATTATTCACGCATACAAGACAAACCAGGCGCCGATAATCCGTACCCGTCCCGGCCGGGACGGGTACGGAGGGGTGTCAGAAGGCGCGGCAGGAGCGAATGTCGAAGGCGAGGATGGCTTTCGCACCCAGATCGGCGAGCTGGTCCATCACCTCGTTGCCCTGCTTGCGCGGCACCATGGCGCGGATCGCGACCCAGTTCTCGTCGGCCAGCGGCGACACCGTCGGCGATTCCAGCCCGGGGGTGATCGCCACCGCCGCGTCGAGCAGCTCCTTCGGGCAGTCGTAGTCCAGCATGATGTACTGCTGGCCGAAGACGACGCCCTGGATGCGCGCGATGAGCTGATTGCGCGCCTTCTCCTTCTGATCCGAGCCGGTGCGCTCGATCAGCACGCCCTCGGAATCGCAGAGCGATTCGCCGAACGCGATCAGGTTGTGCTGGCGCAGGGTGCGCCCCGAGCCGACCACATCGGCGATGGCGTCGGCGACGCCGAGCTGAATCGAGATCTCCACCGCGCCGTCGAGGCGGATCACCTCGGCCTGGATGCCGCGGCGCTGCAGATCGGCGAGCACGAGATTCGGGTACGAGGTGGCGATGCGCTTGTCGTAGAGGTCCTCGACCTTCCAGTCCTGCCCGGCCGGCGCCGCGTACCGGAAGGTGGAGCGGCCGAAGCCGAGGGCGAGCCGCTCGCTGACCGGCGCGCCGGAGTCGAGCGCGAGGTCACGGCCGGTGATGCCGAGATCGAGCTCGCCGGAACCGACGTAGATGGCGATGTCCTTGGGCCGCAGGAAGAAGAATTCCACCTGATTGGCCGGGTCGAGCACGGTCAGGTCGCGGGCATCGGTGCGTTTGCGGTAACCGGCCTCGGCCAGGATGGAGGTGGCGGCTTCGGACAGGGCGCCTTTGTTGGGGACTGCGACGCGCAGCATGGTTGAGGTCCTTTCACGGAGAGAGACTGCGGAACAAGACGGCCGTCACAGATGTCGGTACACGTCTTCGAGCTTCAGCCCACGACCCACCATCAGCACCTGAACCCAGTACAGCAGCTGCGAGATCTCCTCGGCGAGCGACTCGTCGCTCTCGTGCTCGGCGGCCAGCCAGACCTCACCGGCCTCCTCGAGCACCTTCTTACCCTGGCTATGCACGCCGGCGTCCAACGCGGCCACGGTGCCGGACCCCTCGGGGCGGTTGACCGCACGATCCTGCAGCTCGGCGAACAGGGATTCGAAGTTCTTCACGATAAGTCATTCTTTCAGACCGGTGTGCGGGGCCGTTGCCAGCCCCGCTCCGGCGAGGGGGAACTGGTGGCGTAGCGCACTCGGGCGTTGCCGCCACCAGTTCCCCCTCGCCGACCGCACGCGGCGCGGGTGGGGATGATGGGGGTATGGGGTTGCGGACTGCGTTGACGGAAATGTTCGATTTGCGGCATCCGATTGTGTTGGCGCCCATGGGCGGTGTGGCCGGCGGCGAGTTGGCGGCCGCGGTATCCAATGCGGGCGGACTCGGGCTGGTCGGCAGCGGGGATCGGGCGTGGCTCGAACGCGAGCTGGCGATCGTGGCGGAGTCGGCGCGCTCGGCGTGGGGTATCGGGTTCCTGAGCTGGGCGGTCGACGACGCGACGCTCCGGTGGGCGCTCGCCGAGTATCGGCCCCGAGCGGTGCTGCTCTCGTTCGGCGACCCGACGCCGTTCGTCGAGACGGTGCGCGCCGCGGGTGCGGCGTTGCTGGTGCAGGTCACCGACCACGACGAGGCGCGGCGAGCCGCGGACGTCGGCGCGGACATGATCGTCGCGCAGGGCGGCGAAGCCGGCGGGCACGGTGCAGGGCGCTCGACGCTCACCATGGTGCCGACCGTCACCGACCTGGTGCATCCCATTCCGGTGCTGGCCGCGGGCGGTATCGCGGACGGTCGCGGCCTGGCCGCGGCGGTGACGCTGGGCGCGGCCGGGGCCATGATCGGCACCCGGTTCGAGGCCACCCACGAGGCGGTCCTGTCCCCCGCGGAGGCGAAGGCGATCGTGGCCGCGCGCGGCGACGAGACCTCCCGCAACCGGGTGTTCGATATCGCCCGCCGCTCCCCCTGGCCCGCGAAGTACACCGCACGCATGCTGCGCAACCCGTTCTTCGACCGCTGGCAGGACCGCGAGGACGAACTGCGCGCCGACACCGCCGCCCAAGACGTCTACCTCGACGCCGTAGACCGCGCGGACCCGGCCGCGATCCCCGTCTGGGCAGGCGAAGGCATCGACCTGATCACCTCGATCGACCCCGCCGCCGAGGTGCTGACCAGGATCGCCGACGAAGCCGCCACCGCCCTCACCCGCGCGGCCCGCCGACTCGTCGACGACGCCTGAGGTTCCCGCACCCCTTTCGTCGCGGAACACGGTGTGTCGCACGGCGAGTCGGGGTGCGGGAGGTCAGAAAGGGTGCGCGGACCCGCGGGATCAGCTTGCGCTGAGCAGTGCCTCCAGATCGGCTACGGCGGTGCGGAGGTGGTCGGTGAAGGCGTGCATCTGATCGGCGACCGCAGTGGGGGTGGCGAGGTAGAGGTTCCAGCGGTCGGGCAGCAGGACGTAGGCGACTCCGATACAGCGCGGGCTGGTCGAGCCGAAACCGAAGTAGCGGATGTTGACCGACGGGGCCGAGCTGGTGCTCAGGTAGTCGTCGCGCATGATCGTCCAGCCGGGGCTGTCGTAGAGCGGAATCGGCTCGGTGACACCGAGTTCCGCACCGCGCCGGCGCTGGATCCACTGCAGTTCCCACAGGTGCTGTTCCGGCGCGTCACCGGCCTGGCACTGCTTGGCCCTGGTCACGTGTGCGGTGGCCGCGGTCCGCGCCGCCGCGAGCCGCGCGTCCCGATCGACGGACTCGTCCTGCATCGCGTCCACGAACGCCACCATCTCCGGCGTGATCACCCGCATCGCCTCGGTGCGGCCGTTGCGGTACTGCCGGGTGGCGATGGATTCGTAGGTGGCGCCGGTGATTCCCTTGCTGCGCCGGTGCGCGAGCTGATAACTCAACTGCGCGAACGCGTCCGGCGAGATGCCGAGCTGCTTGGCCCGCGTGGTACCGAAATCGGTGAAAGAGACGGTCTGCGTGGCATTGTCGGCGGCGTACCGCGCGAAATCGGCGCCCGCGGCGGCGATGTCGTTACGCTGTGCCGCGTCCAGCACGAACTCGATCGGCTCGACGGCCGGTAAACCCTGGGCCCGCGCGCCGGATCGGGCGGCGTGCTCCTGCGCCGAGGTCTCCAGCATCGCGTCCACGAAGGACAGGATGGTGGTGCCGTCCAGCCCGCAGTGCTCGATGTTGATGCCCGCCTGGCCGTCGCCGAAGACGATGAACGACACCGACTTGTCGAACCAGCGGTTCGCGCTGTCGCCGTGCAGCAGTTGATCGCACGCGTGCAACTCGTCGCGCGGCGCGAAATCCTCCAGGCAGACGCAGAACAGCGCGGTCTCGACGGTGTCGAGGGCCGCCGCGTTGGCCGGCTCGGCGAGCAGCGACTGCCTGCTCGCCGCCCATTCGGCGCGGGCCTTGGTGGTGAGATGCCCGACCGCGGAATCGGTTCGGGTCGAGCGGGCGCCGGCCTTGAGCACCTCGCGCAGGCCGTCGGCGAGATCGTCGAGCGAGTAGGGCGCGCCGTCGGCGCCGAGCACGTCCATCCGGAACATGCTGCCGCGGAAGAAGACCACCACATGCTTGGCGGTCGAGGGCCCCGGCCATTCGGCGCTGTAGGGGACGCGCACGCTGTCCTGTTCGGCGCCGGGAATCCGCGTCTCGGAGAACAGGTACTTGTTCTGCCACATGGACAGCGCCTGCCCGCGTTGCAGCACCGGCGGGATCGCTTCCTGGTCCAGCGCGAGCTTGTAATCGACTGCGGCGCTGATGATCCCCGCCGCCCGCTCGACCTGGTTCGCGCCGGTCGAGGTGGCCAGGGTGGTCTCCTCCCGGAACAGGAAGAAGAAGTTCGCGTTCAGTGCGATCCGATCGCGCCGGCCCAGGTAGCGCGAGGGCCAGAACAGGTCCAGCCAGCTGCCGACGCCGGACGTGGCGTCGTATTCGGCCAGCGCCGCGTGCAGCGTGCGCGCGGGGCTGTCCGGGCGCAGCAGGTCGGCGACCGCGGCCTCGGTGGTGGCCAGTTCATCGGCGGTGAGCAGCGGTGTGCACCACTCCAGAAAGCGGTGACAGCTGGCCTCCAGCGTCGGCAGGGGCACCCGGGGCAGGGTGTCGTCGGCGGCGAAGGTGCGTTCGGTCAATGCTGGTCCTCGGTGTCGGCGTGGTGCTTCGGCAACGGTCGCGATAGATACAGGCCGGCGTAGAGCCAGCCTTCGGTTTCCCGGTCGGTAGTGTCGATCCCTTTGGCGGACAGGGTGTTCAGCACCTGGGTCTGCTCGGCGACGGAGGCGAACCTGCGCTGCTCGAACAGCCCGGGCGCCTGCTCGGTCCGATAGCCGAGCGCCGCGAGTTCGGCGGCGATCGGCGCGAAGTCGAACATGCGCAGCACGAAGTGTGCCATCCAGGGCCGGCGGCGCGGATGGGCGGTGGCGACTCGGGCCAGAGTTTTCTCGGTGACGTAACCGATACAGCCGGTGGAGATGATGAGATCGACGCTCGCCAGCAGCTCGCGCTGCTCGTCGGTGGGCTCACCGGACTCCAGGTCGGCGTGCACCGTGTCGTGCAGCAGTCCCGCCTGTTCGGCGTAGCCGAGCGCGGGCGCGGAGGCATCCATGCCCAGGAAGCGGACATCGGGCAGACCGTCGGCGGTGCCGAGTTCCGCGCGATCGCGGGCGATCAGCGCCGCACGGTCACCGTCGGCGGTGCGGTAGTGCTCGGTGAGGTCGTGCATGGTGGTGTCGAAGCGCAGCAGCGCGGCGTTCACGCCGTAGGAGCAGCCGATGTCGAGCACCGTGGGCGTGGCCACCCGCGCGGACGCGCGATACTCCCGGATCTGTTGCTGGAAAATCGGTTTCGCCAGTTCGGGAATGCGATAGTCGAGGTCGGACATGCGGGCGTAGTAGTCGCGGGGATCGGGACGTTCGTAGATATCGTCGAAGGAGGCTTTCCCGGTCGTGTGTAACGGCACTGCCACAGTCGTTCCTCTCGGGTCGAGCGGTGTTTCCCGATCGACGTGGACGATCGGGCCGTTCGGCTCAGTCGAGCAATCGGTCACCGCGGACGACGTCGGCCGCGGCGGCCAGATGGTCGGGAAGTACTCGACCGAAGAGTTGCCGGGTGCGCTCCACCGTGCCGATCACCCCGGGCCGGTCGGTGTAGGCGAAGATCGCCGAATGCCGCTGCGCCGCACCGTCGACGGGCGAGACGCGGTGCAGTGAGAAGCGGCCGCGGAACAGTTGCAGATCGCCGGGGCGCAGTTCGAGCCGCTGGATCAGCGCTGTGCCCGCGCCGGTGAGCACCGCGCGCACATCGTCGAGTCGCTCGGCCTCCGGCGTGCGAATGTTCGGGCAGTACTCGAAGATTCCGCCCGACTCCGCCGGTTGGGTGAGCATGCTGACGGTGAATTCGTTGGTGTCGAAGTGCCAGGGATGCGACATGCCCGGCGCGACGACGTTCAGGCACAGACCGGCCAGCGGGTCGGCGAACTCGTGCAGTTCGGCCAGGTCGAAGCAGTCGGCGACGAAGCGCTGGAACCGCGCGTCGACGTAGAGCCGATGGATCAGCGCGTCGCCGGGGATGCGGTCGCGGGGCACGAAGGCGTTGCCGCGTTCCAGCACGATCCGGCCGGGATGATCGTCGGGCAGTTCGGTGTCCAGTGGGATGTTGTAGGCGTTGACCCGCTCGACTTCGTAATAGGCGTGCGGGGCCATCGCCTCGCCCTGCGCGCGCAGGGTCTCGGTGAGTTCGGGCCGAATGAAACCGCGCAGTACGGTACATCCGCTCGCGGCCAGTTCCGCCCGCGCCGACGCCACCGCGGCCCGCCGGCCCGGGTCCGCCGCATCCGCCAGTGGATACCGAGCGGTATCAACGATCTCGTCGAGCACACCCGTGGCTGCCATGGCGACATTCTGGTAGAGCGAACGGCCGACACGCCCGAGATTCGCCGAGATTGCCGGTGATCGCGGTCACAGGTATCAGCTGGGCGCACTACCGTTGCGGCACAGTAACTCTCGGCAAACGCGCTCGGGTGTGTCGCGCGCCGACCATGATCGACTCCGAGCGCCGCGGGCCGGTTTCACCCGTCGCCGCGTTCCCCCGCGACGCCGCTGCGGTGACGAAATGCTCAGTTGCGCAGCAACAAAGCGCGTTCCAGATCGGCGAGGGTGAGTCCCACGAGCGAATCGCGGAACATCCGTCCCGGTCCGTCCGGAACCGCGATCTCACACGGCACCACGAGCACCGCACACCCCGCCGCGTGCGCCGCCCGGACACCGGTCGGCGAATCCTCCACGGCCACACAGTGTCGCGGCTCGACGCCGAGCAGCTCGGCGGCGCGCAGATAGACATCCGGTTCCGGTTTGCCGCGCGACACCTCGTCACCGCACACCGAGAGGTCGAAGAAATCGCGGCCCAGCGTGTCCAGTCCGAACTCGGCGAGCGACCGCTTGGTATTGGTGACGAGGGCGGAAGGAAGCCCGGCCGCACGCACCAGTGCGAGCGCGTCCTTGGCACCGGGCCGCCACGGAATCGGCCCGGTCATCAGCTCGGCCACCCGCCGATCGAGGAACTCGGCCGCCTCCTGCACGGCGACCGGCGTCGGATCGATATCGAGACTGGTGAAGATGATCCGCATCGCGTCGTCCCCGGACGCGCCGATCAGCGCGTGCCGGATCTCGTCGGTCATCTCGTGCCCGAGTTCGGTGGCCAGCTCCCGCACGCCGACGTCCCAGAGCTTCTCCGAATCCAGGAGCGTGCCGTCCATATCCCACAAAACAGCAGCTGGTCGCGCGGTCACACATCTCCTCGTCCGATTACCGATCAGGCCGTAGCCACGATAACCGTCACCCCCGAACCACCACCGTGGCCAGTTGCCGAGTTGTGGCCTCTACCACGCCCCGAGCGGCCTGCTCACGTGCCCGAGGCGGTGATCAGCATGCGGCCGTTCTCCGAGGAGACCTGGAACCAGCGGGTCTCGTTCACCGTCTCCCCGCTCTTCTTCACATAGACGAGCGAGGCGACGGCACGGTTCTCGCCGTTCGGCGTCGCCGAACGGACGGTGATCGAACTGATCGTGCCCCACCAGCGGACGTACTCGTTGTAACCGCCGGCCACGCCCTGGTACGACGGCGCGAGCTGGGACCACGCGGCGCTCGGATTGCCGGGCAGCATGCCGTAGTAGCCCTGCACGAATTGCGCGACCTTCTCGGGGGTCGGCGGGCCGAAGGGGGTCGCGGTGACCGTGGTGGTCGGCGGCTTGGCCGACGAGGACGGCGGGGCCGAGGACGGCGTCGGCGTGGGCGTAGGGCTCGGGGCGGTGCTCGAGGTGGGTGCCGGTGTGGTGGTGGGCGCCGGCTCCTGCGGCTGCTGTGGTTGGGGCGAGGGCGCCTCGGTCGCGGGCGGCGGGCCCGCGACGGCCGGGGCCGCGCTGCTCGGTCCCGGCGGGGCCGCTTTGTCGCCGTCGCCGCCGGTGCCCTTCACCAGGACAGCGACCAGACCGATCACGACGAGCACCGCGACGAATGCGCCCGCGCCGAGCAGCAGCGCCCGGTTGCGCTCCGGCGCGGCCCCGGCACCGGCGGGTAGCGTGCCGCCGGCCCGGCCGGGCGGAATCGGCGGCTGCGCGGAAACGGACTCGGCGACAGGCGGATTCGTCAGCCCGGCGGCGGGCACCACGGTGGTGGCCGCGGTCGCGTTCGCGGTGTCGGCGCCGGGGCGCGGTAGCACGGTGGTCGCGCCGTCCCCACCGGGGGCGGGCATGACCTTCGTCGAGGGCGGCGGACCGAGCGTCGGAACCCGGCCCTCCGCAACGGCTTCCAGCGCCTGCTGCGCCTCGCGCATGGTCGGGCGGGCATCGATGGTGGGCGCGAGCAGACGCATCAGCACCGGGCCGAGCGCGCCCGCGTCCTTCGGCTCCGCGATCTCCGCGCGCGCGACGGCGTGCAGCACGGCGAGCGGATTGTCCCCCTCGCCGAACGGCGGCAGCCCCTCGACCGCCGCGTATAACGTTGAGCCGAGGGCGAATACGTCCGAAGCCGGTTCCGGGTTCTCGCCGCGTGCCACCTCGGGCGCCAGGTAGGCGGGTGTGCCCGCGAGGAAGCCGGTGGCGGTCACCGTGACATCGCCGACCGCGCGGGAGATGCCGAAATCGGTGATCTTGACCGTGCCGTCGTCACCGACGAGCAGGTTCGCCGGCTTCACGTCGCGATGCATGATGCCCGCGTCGTGCGCGGCGGCCAGCGCCCCCGCGGCCTGCGCGCCGATCTTGGCCACCTCGGTGGGCGCCAGGGTGCGCTTGCCGGAGAGCTTGGCCGCCAGACTCGGCGCGTTCATGTACTCCATCACCAGCCACGGCTGGCCGTCTTCCTCGGCGACGTCGAAGACGGTGATCGCGTTCGGATGATGCAGCCGGGCGGCGATGCGGCCCTCGCGCATGGCGCGCAACTTCGCCTCCAGCGCCGCCGAGCGGGTCAGCCCCGGCGCGAGGATGAGCTGCTTCACCGCGACCGTGCGTCGCAGCCGGACATCCGTGCCGCGCCAGACAACCCCCATGGCACCTGTGCCGATCGGATCCGTGAGTCGATACCGTCCCGCGATCAATCGGTCCGCCGTCATGGTGTTGTGCCTTCCTGCTTACGCCCCGAGCCTGTACCGCACCGGCGCGCAACGCTCGGAGATGTCCGAAATTGCTACGCGCCGAAGTACTTTGCACCCGTAAACAGCGATGGCTACGCATCCGCCGACTGCCCCGGATGCAGTTGCAACGCTTCCGACAATGGCATACCCACCCGACACACATCCACCTCACCGCGAACGCCCGGGCGATCCCCCAGGTCAGCGCCCCGCCACGCCGAGAGCCGAAATGCCGTCGGCGCGTCGGAATCTCCGCGCATCATGACATATGGGCAGGTAGCCAAGGCCCTGTCGAGACGCGAACAGTGTTCCGCCACCGTGACCACGATCACTGCGGACGGACTTCACCTGCTGAAGCCGCGCGGGTCGTGGGTCAGGCGTTGAAGTACTTCGCCTCCGGGTGCAGCAGCACGAACGCGTCGGTGGACTGCTCGGGATGCAGCTGCAGTTCCTCCGACAGCACGACGCCGATGCGGTCGGCCTCGAGCAGGTCCACCAGCTTGGCGCGATCCTCCAGCTCCGGGCAGGCGCCGTAGCCGAAGGAGTAGCGCGCGCCGCGGTAGCCGAGCTTGAAGTACTCCAGCACGTCGGTCGGATCGGAGTCGGCCACCGCGTGCCCCTCCAGGGTCAGTTCCTCGCGGACCCGGCGGTGCCAGTACTCGGCCAGCGCCTCGGTGAGCTGCACGCCGATGCCGTGCACCTCGAGATAGTCGCGGTAGCTGTCGCCCGCGAAGAGCTCGTTGGCGAAATCGGCGATCGGCTGCCCCATCGTGACGAGCTGGAAGGGCAGCACGTCCACCTGCCCGGTCTCCTTCGCCCGCTCGCGCGAGCGGATGAAGTCGGCGATGCACAGGAACCGGTCCCGCTGCTGGCGCGGGAAGGTGAACCGATACCGTTGCGGCGCATCGGGTTCGGGTTCGGTGAGCACGATCACGTCGTCGCCCTCGGACACCGCGGGGAAGTAGCCGTAGACCACGGCGGCGTGCTGCAGCACGCCCTCGGTGCTGAGCCGGTCGAGCCAGGCGCGCAACCGCGGCCGGCCCTCGGTCTCCACCAGTTCCTCGTAGCTGGGCCCGTCGCCGCCGCGCTGGCCGCGCAGCCCCCACTGCCCGAGGAACAGCGCGCGCTCGTCGAGCAGGCCCGAATATTCCTGCAGCGCCAAGCCTTTCACCACACGCGTACCCCAGAACGGCGGCACCGGCACCGGCACGTCGGCCGCGACATCGGAGCGCTCGGGCACCTCGATCGGCACCTCGACGGCCTTACGCTGCTCGGCGATCCGCTTGGACCGTTCGTGGCGGGCCTTGCGCTCGGCGGCCTTCTCGCGTTCGGCGATCGCCTCCGGGCTGTCCGGATCGGGGCCGCCGCCGCGCTTGCGGGTCATGATGTCGTCCATCAACCGCAGGCCCTCGAACGCGTCGCGGGCATAGTGCACATCGCCCTCGTACACGTCGGTGAGGTCGTTCTCCACGTAACCGCGGGTCAGCGCCGCGCCGCCGAGCAGCACCGGGAATTGTTCGGCGACACCCTTGGAGTTGAGCTCCTGCAGGTTCTCCTTCATCACCACCGTCGACTTCACCAGCAGCCCGGACATGCCGATGACATCGGCCTTCTTGTCCACCGCCGCGTCGAGGATGGTCGCGATCGGCTGCTTGATCCCGAGGTTCACCACCTCGTAGCCGTTGTTGGACAGGATGATGTCGACCAGGTTCTTGCCGATGTCGTGCACGTCGCCCTTGACGGTGGCGAGCACGATCCGGCCCTTGCCGCTGTCGTCGGTGGCCTCCATGTGCGGCTCGAGATAGGCGACCGCGGTCTTCATCACCTCGGCCGACTGCAACACGAACGGCAGCTGCATCTGCCCCGACCCGAACAGCTCACCGACGGTCTTCATGCCCGCGAGCAGCGTCTCGTTGATGATCTGCAACGGCGGCACCTGCGTCATCGCCTCGTCCAGATCCGCGTCCATCCCGGCCTTCTCGCCGTCGACGATGCGCCGCTCCAGCCGCTCGAACAGCGGCAGCGCCGCCAGCTCCTCCGCGCGCGAGGCCTTGGACGAGGACGTCGAGACGCCCTCGAACAGCGCCATCAGCTTCTGCAGCGGGTCGTAGTCCTCGGTGCGCCGGTCGTAGACCAGGTCGAGCGCGGTTTCGCGCTGCTCGTCGGGAATGCGCGCCATCGGCAGGATCTTCGAGGCGTGCACGATCGCCGAATCCAGTCCGGCCTCGACGCATTCGTGCATGAACACCGAGTTCAGCACCTGGCGCGCGGCCGGATTCAAACCGAAGGAGATGTTCGAAAGGCCGAGGGTGGTCTGCACATCCGGGTGCCTGCGCTTCAATTCCCGGATGGCCTCGATCGTTTCGATGCCGTCCTTGCGCGACTCCTCCTGGCCGGTGCCTAGGGTGAAGGTGAGCGTGTCGATGATGATGTCGCTCTCCAGCAGTCCCCAGTTGCCGGTGATGTCGGCGATCAGCCGTTCGGCGATCTCCACCTTCTTGGCGGCGGTGCGGGCCTGGCCCTCCTCATCGATGGTGAGCGCGACCACGGCCGCGCCGTGCTCGGCCACCAGCGCCATGGTCTGCTGGAAGCGCGATTCGGGGCCCGCGCCGTCCTCGTAGTTCACCGAGTTCACCGCGCAGCGACCGCCGAGATGCTCCAGGCCGGCCTGCAGCACCGGGGTCTCGGTCGAGTCGAGCATGATCGGCAAGGTCGAGGAGGTGGCCAGGCGGCTCGCGAGCGCCTCCATATCCTTGGCGCCGTCGCGGCCCACGTAGTCGACGCACAGGTCGAGCATGTGCGCGCCGTCGCGGGTCTGGTCCTTGGCGATGTCGAGGCACTTCTGCCAGTCCTCGGCGAGCATCGCCTCCCGGAAAGCCTTGGAGCCGTTGGCGTTCGTGCGCTCGCCGATCATCATGATCGAGGCGTCCTGCTCGAACGGCACCGCCGTGTACATGCTGGCGACGCTCGGTTCGTGTTCCGGGTGGCGGCGCTGATCGATCGGCGGCAACTTCGGCTCGATCTCCCGCACCGCGGCGGTGACCTGCCGGATGTGCTCGGGGGTGGTGCCGCAGCAGCCACCCACCAGGGCGAGCCCGAACTCGGAGACGAAACCGCTGAGCGCGACCGCCAGCTCCTCGGGCGTCAGCGGGTATTCGGCGCCGTTCGCGCCCAGCACCGGCAGGCCCGCGTTCGGCATCACCGACACCGGCACCTGCGCGTGCCGGGACAGGTGACGCAGGTGTTCGCTCATCTCGGCGGGACCGGTCGCGCAGTTCAGGCCGATCATGTCGATGCCGAGCGGTTCGAGCGCGGTGAGCGCCGCGCCGATCTCGCTGCCGACCAGCATGGTGCCGGTGGTCTCCACGGTGACGTGGGTGATGATCGGAATCCGGCGCCCGGCCCGGCGCATCGCCGCCCGGCTGCCGGTGATCGCCGCCTTGACCTGCAACAGGTCCTGGCAGGTCTCGACCAGGATGGCGTCCGCGCCGCCGTCGAGCATGCCGAGCGCCGCCTCGGTGTAGGCGTCGCGCAGCACGGTATAAGGAGCATGGCCCAGCGTGGGCAGCTTGGTACCCGGCCCCATCGAGCCGAGCACATAGCGCGGCGTCCCGTCCGAGGACGGGCCCATCTCGTCGGCCACCTCGCGGGCCAGGCGGGTGCCGCGCTCGGACAGGTCCCGGATGCGGTCGGCGATGTCGTAGTCGGCCAGGTTCGGCAGGTTGCAGCCGAAGGTGTTGGTCTCGACCGCGTCCGCGCCCGCCTCGAAGTACGCGCGATGAATATGGCGCAGCACGTCGGGGCGGGTTTCGTTGAGGATCTCGTTGCAGCCTTCGAGTCCCAGGAAGTCGTCCAGGGTCAGGTCGGCCGCCTGCAACATCGTGCCCATCGCACCGTCACCGATCACGACACGACGGCGCAGCGTGTCGAGTAGCGTGGTGTCGAACTCGGCGGGAATGGACGCAGACATGTGATCAAGGGTAATGGTCGACTGCGACAGCACAGCCTGCCGCATCTTTGTCTGCCCTGCCACACGCACAGATCCGCCGTCGGCGGGAACACGCCGAACCCGGTCCCGGCATCCGGGACACCGCCGCATCGCGACCATCGGGCCCACCGCGGGCCGCGCCGTCCCCATCCGCGATTCGATGCCGGACTTCGCCGCGCGCTGCCCACTATGCTGACCGAGTGAACCCCAGTGAAACTCCCGATCCGGAACTGCCGACGTTGCGGGATCCGGTGCTGGTCGCCGCCTTCGAGGGCTGGAACGACGCGGGCGATGCCGCGAGCGGCGCCGTAGAGCATCTGGAACTGATCTGGGACGCCGAGCCGCTAGCCGAACTCGACTCCGAGGACTACTACGACTATCAGGTCAACCGGCCGACGGTACGCCAGGTCGACGGCGTGACCAGGGAAATCCAGTGGCCCTCGACCATGCTCTCGGTGTGCTCGCCGCCCGGCAGCGACCGCGATATCGTGCTGCTGCGCGGCATCGAACCCAATATGCGCTGGCGCAGCTTCTGCGCGGATCTGCTGGAATTCATCGAACAGCTCGGCGTGCAGACCGTCGTCATCCTGGGCGCGCTGCTCGCCGACACCCCGCACACCCGTCCCGTCCCGGTCACCGGATCCGCCTACAGCAAGGAAGCGGCGGAACGGTTCAACCTGGAACAGACCCGCTACGAGGGGCCGACCGGCATCACCGGCGTGCTGCAGGATCAATGCGTGAAAGCGGGCGTGCCCGCCGTGTCGTTCTGGGCCGCGGTGCCGCACTACGTGTCCCAGCCGCCCAACCCCAAGGCCACCATCGCGCTGCTGCACCGGGTCGAGGACGTGCTCGATATCGAGGTGCCGCTCGGCGAACTGCCCAAGCAGGCCGAAGACTGGGAGACCGCGGTCAACGAGATGACCGAGGGCGACGACGAGGTCAGCGAATACGTCCGGTCGCTCGAGGAACGCGGCGACGCCGCCGTCGACGTGAACGAGGCCATGGCCAAGATCGACGGCGACGCCATCGCCGCCGAGTTCGAAAAATATCTGCGCCGCCGCGGCCCGGGCAGCTTCGGCCTCTGACCGCCGCGGTCCCCCGGTCAGCCGATGCCTTTCGCGGCAGCTCGCAGAATGTACTGCTGCTCAACAAGATTCCTCGCCGCAGGACGATGACACCGCCGACTGCCGGAGGCGTTCGGCTGTGTCATGTGGTTGTCCGCCATCGGCTGCGCGGTCGCGAGGCGACGGGGCAGTAGCGGGCCTGCTGGTCGGCAGCGGCCGGTCGGCTTGGGGGCCTGGCGCTTTCGGCGTTCCCGATGGGGAACGGCGATGGCCGGGCTGATGCTGATCCGGCTGCACGGGGTCCGGGTGCGCGCGCCGTCGAGGGCGGTGCCGAGGATCAGCTTGGTGGTCGGGATCTGCCGTGCGGCAGGTTGTTCCACTGGTCGGGCAGCATCCTGGTGGGCGCTGCTCGGCTCGCTGGCGGCCGGTGTGGTCGCGGCGAGGGTGGTTGCGCAGGCCTGACGGCGTGCAGACCGGCTCGGGCGCGGGTGGCGCCGCGGCGATCAGCGATGCCGTCGGGCTCTTCAGGTCTCGATGGTCCAGACCTGGGCCGCGGCCTCCTGCGCCAGCTTCGCGAGCAGTATGTCGCGCGGGATCGTCTGGCCGGCAAGATGATCGAGCGACGGGACCACGACGTGGTGCGCGTCGGCTCGCTTGAGTTCCTGGGTCAGCTCGACGAATGCCGTGCCGTCACCGGAAGTCGATTCATGGAACGTTGCGGCGAAGCAGAGCCCTTCCTCGCGGGCGAGGGTGTTCATCGCATCCTCGAGCTCTTCGCTGTGGCCATCGGCCAGATCGTCACGCACGTATCCATAGATCAACGCTTCCACCCGAACCTCCGTTGGATTGGGTACCGCTGTTCTCATGTGGATCATCTCATTGTGTAGCACTTTGCCGTGCAAGGACAGATGCAATTGCATCTGTGTCGGACGAAACGGGTCCGGCAAACTTTCCGCTCCCATGTCCAGCATGCACAACGCCAAACTGCGAATGCAGATGTCAACCCACTGACACCTATATGCCCTATCTCGGCCACCGAGCGTTAACTGGTGCGATACTACTGTCGTGGCCGCTGGAGACGATCGACCCGTCTGGGCAGTCCGGATGCGCTCCGAACGCGATGCGCGGGGGTGGTCACAGGCCGATGCCGTCCGCGTGATGCGCGCCAAGTCATCTCACAACTTGCCGACCGACAGTACACTGCTCCGTAACTGGCGCCGCTGGGAATCGGGCGAGTCGCGACCGGATGATTTCTACGCCCCCATCATCGCCGCCGCCTTCGACACCGTCACGGCGGCGTTCTTCCCCAAAGCCAGGCCGAATCGCGACGACGAGGTGCTCTCGGCAACCGGCATGGACACCCTCGAGTTCATCGGCCGACTCCGCATGTCCGACGTCTCCCCCGCCACCCTCGACGCCATCCGGATCACCGCCGAACGCCTGTGCTGCGAGTACTCCTACGCCGATCCGCACGAGCTCCACGCCGAGGGCACCGGCTGGTTGCGCCGGATCACCGCGCTCTTGGACGGCCGGCTGACTCTCGCCCAGCACCGCGACATCCTGGTCCTCGCCGGATGGGTCGCACTGCTCGTCGGTTGCGTCGACTACGACCTGGGCCGCCGGACCGCCGCCGAGGCCACCCGCCGCGCCGCGTACTCGCTCGGCCAAGAGGCGGAGAACACCGAAATCACCGGGTGGAGTGCGGAAATGGCCGCTTGGTTCGCACTGACCCAGGGCAACTATCGGGGCGCGATCGACGCCGTCGACCAGGCGCTCGAGGCCAGCCGGAACCTGGGCGTCGGGGTACAGCTGGCCGCGCAACGAGCGAAAGCCTGGGCCCGCCTCGGCGATCGGCACGAGGTCGAGACGGCGCTCGACGAGGGCCGGGCAATTTTGCAGCGACTCGATCATCCGATCAACCTGGACAACCATTTCGTCGTCGATCCGCAGAAGTTCGACTTCTACGCGATGGATTGCTGCCGCGTCGCGGGTGAGGATCGGCTCGCCGAGACCTACGCGAACGAGGTCATCCGCAACTCGACCCGGGCCGACGGCACCGTGCGCAATCCCATGCGGGTGTCCGAGGCGCACCTGACCCTCGCGGTGGTCGCGGTCCGCAATCGCGATCTGGAACTCGCGGTCGACGAGGGACTGCGCGCGTTCGCGGGTAAACGCCGTTCGCTGCCCTCGCTGATGTGGATCGCGGGCGAGGCGGCACGCGAGATCATCGCCCGCTACCCGGGCGATCCGCGCACCCGCGTGTACCTGGACCAGCTGCGATCGCTCTCGACGGAGTAACCGGGAGCGCACCGGCACAGCCGAATTCGGCGGCGAACATGCGGCAAACCGGACACGGGCACGCCGAACCGGCCCCGTTCGTGCCGTGGGCGACCGGCCCGCTACTACCCTGTTCCCGGTGACCGACTCCGCCGACGGCGCCGCGAACGCCGCCTCCGTCCTCTGGGACGACCGGCTGCGGCTGTTCTCCTTCGCCACCGCAGAGCGCCGCACCGATTACCTGTGGGTGCTGCGCGCGTTCGACAGCGCCCGCGCCGCGTACGTGGTGTTGCTGCACGCCGACGATGTGGCGGAGTGGATCGAGCGCAACGGGCAGGTGCCGCGCACCCCGGCCCAGTTCGCTGCACCGTCCGCGCCCACCGGGCCCGGTGCCACGACTCCCGCAGCCGCCACGTCCGATGTCACCGCAGCCGAGGCGACCCGGTCCAGCACCACCACACCCGAGACCACCGGGTCCGACACCACCGTGCCTGGAACCGCAGGGTTCGATGCCGCCGCCCGCGGAGCCATCGCGCCCGCGCCCCTCCAGCAACCCGCTGACGTCGCGAGCCAGCAACCAACTGAGGACAATCGAGCCGCCGAGAACGCCGCCGACGAGGGTCCCGCGAGCGCCGCAGCCTGGTCGGATGTCCAGGGCGACCGCCCGGCCGCACCCCGCCTGACCGCCGCCGAGATCGGCCCGCTGCTCGACCAGTTGCATCAGTGGGGCGTGCTGGAGCGCAGCTACGACGGCACTCGCGCCGCCACACTGGCCGAATATCGCAACCGGCACTTCGTCTATCAGTTCTCCCAGGCCGGATTCCAGGCCTATCGCGCGGTGGCCGGTGTGCTCAACGCCCGGCTCGACGAGGCCTCGCTGTCGCGTCTGGTGCTGCCCGAACTGCTCGCCGATCTGCACACGCTCGCCGCGGCGAACCGGGACGGCGACGCCGAGCGGGTCTACCGCACGCTGCGCCGCCTCGACGCCGCGCTCACCGATATGGCCGCGCGCGCCGCGCACTTCTATCTCTCCCTCGGCGATCTGGTGCGCACCACCGAGATCACGCCGGAATCGTTTCTCGCGCACAAGGACGCGTTGCTCGCGCACATGCGTGAATTCAGCCTCGACCTGGCCCGGTTCACCCCGCGCCTGGCCGCCGCGATCGCCGAGATCGAGGAGACCGGCGTCGAGAATCTGATCGAGCGCGCGGCCGGCTGTGACGAGCGGGTACTGCTGAGTCCGGCCGAGCGACAGGCGGATTGGCAGGCGCGCTGGGACGGGTTGCGGACCTGGTTCGTCGCCTCCGGTACGGGCGAGTCGGTGGGCACCACCGAGGCCGAGCGGTTGCGCGAGGCCACCATGAGCGCGATCGCGGCGGTGCTCTCGCTGCTGCGGCGGGTCACCGAGACCCGCCGCGGCGGGGTGAGCCGGGAGTCCGCGCTGCGGCATCTCGCGGGCTGGTTCACGGCCGCGCCGAGCGCGGACAGCGCGCACGCCCTGTTCGACGCGGTCTTCGGGCTGGGCAGGCCACGGCATCTCGCGATGGAACATCCGGACGCGGACGTCATCCCGGCGTTGCGTTCCTGGTGGGAGGCCCCGCCGCTGGAGATCTCGCGCACCCTGGCCGAGACCGGACGGCCGCCCTCGGCCGGCGCGCCCGCCCGAATCCATCGCAACGACGCGGGAATTCGCCGACTGCGCGAGGCCCAGCTGGACGCGCAGCGCGCCCGCGCCGAGGCGGCCAAATCCCTGGCCCGTGCCGACGTGCACAACCGGGTGCTCGACGAGCGCGAGACCGAAGTACTGTTGCGCCTGCTGGATGCCGCGTCCACCGCGTGGGTGCCGGTGAGCGGGCGGGTCGCGGGGACAACGGGATCCGACAGCGGGGTGACCCTGACCGTGTCCGAACATCCCAGTTCCACGGTGGTGCGCACCGCGCACGGACTGCTGCACCTGAACAACCGCAGGCTGGAGGTGCGCGAGACGACGCGGACCCGCGCGAACCGGAACGCTCGATGAACACCACGGCGCCGACTCCCGCCGCGCGCCGAGACGGCACGCCGCGGGCCGGCCGGAATCTGCGTGACACACTGGAGCGCTCATGATGCACGGACGCAAGATCGACTCGCTCGCGCTGGACAACTACCAGCGCGCCGCCCGGGTCATCCTCGCCAATCATCTGGTGACCAGGACCTATCCCGACCGGATCGCGCTGCCGCTGATCCGGCGCTGGGCCACGGAATTACGCGAGGACCTGGCCGAACTGTTCGGCTACCGGCTCGAGGTCACCGAGACCACGGCCCGGGTGTTCCCGATCATCGACCGGCTCGACGCGGGCAAGCCCGCCCGTACGCCCGCCGACCGGGTGTTCGACCGCAGGCGCTACGCCTACCTCGCGCTCTCGCTGGCCGCGCTGGGCCGGGCGGGCGATCAGATCACGTTGTCGGAGTTGGCCGATCAGGTCGCCGCGTACGCGGGCCGGGTCGAGGGACTGGAACTGTCCACCGACCGGGCCGCCGATCGGGACGCCTTCGTGGACGCGGTCGGCTGGCTGACCCACCGCGGCGCGCTCACCCTGGCCGACGGCGACGCGGGCGGCTGGGCCAGTGACCCGGAGGCGGGCGAGGCGCTCTACGACATCGACCGGCCCGTGGTGTTCGCCCTGTTCCGGCCGCCGCGCGCGCTGCAACATCTGCACAGCGTGCGCGGGCTGCTCACCGAGGAGGGTGCGGGCGCGACACCCGCGCCCACCGCCGCGGACCTGGCCAGGCGGGTGCGCCGCACGCTCGTCGAGCGCCCGGTGGTGTATCTCGAGGATCTCGCCCCCGCCGAACGCCCGGTGCTCGGACACGACCGGATCGTGGCCGATGTCGAACTGTTCACCGGACTGCGGGCCGAACGCCGGGCCGAGGGCGTCGCCCTGATCGATACCTCCGGCCGGCTCTCCGATATCCGCTTCCCGAGCACCGGCACGCTGGCCCAGGTCGGTCTGCTGCTGGCGGGCGAGATCGCCGACCGCGTGCTCGATATCGACAACCTGCTCGACCGGCGGCCCGCGCCGCCCGACGCGGGCGAGGCGCTCGCCGCACAACTGGACGGCGCGATCCCCGAGTCCACCGTCTTCGCGCCGCTCGCCGAACTGCGCAGCGTGTTCGAAGACCAGGCGGCGCAAGACGATTCGGCCACGGAGCCTGATCAGGACGAGCCGTTCGAGGCGACCTACCCGCTGGTCGAATCGGCCTGGGTGCGCGAGACCATGCAGGCGCTCACCGATCGCTACGGCGCCACCTTCGCCGCCCAGTGGCAGGCCGACGTGCCGGGGCTGACCACCGAAGTGGTCGCGCTGCTCGAACGGCTGCGCCTGGTCCGCTCGGTCGAGAACGGGCTGCTGGTCCTGCCCGCCCTGGCGCGCTATCGCGGCGCGGTGGTCACCGTCCGCACCAAGCGCACCGAGGAACTGTTCGTCACCGCGGCCGACACCTACGGGTCCGACAGCACTGGCACGGAAGGGAACTGAGGCGATGTCGCTCATTCACGGCGGAGTGCGGTTCATCCCGACCCGCGCCGGGATCATCAACCTGTGGGACTACCGCGACCAGGAATACTGCTTCGCCGACGGCAGATTGGTGCTGCGCGGCCCCAACGGGTCCGGTAAGACCAAAGCGCTGGAGGTGCTGTTCCCGTTCGTGCTGGACGGCCGGATCGAGCCGCGCCGGCTCAATCCGTTCGCCGGTGAAGAGCGCACGATGAAGTCGAATCTGCTGTACCGCAAGCAGGAATCGGCGTACTCCTACGTCTGGATGGAGTTCGCGCGCGGCAACTGGGACGACCCGGAGGCCGTGACCATCGGCATCGGCATGCGCGCCACCCGCTCTTCGGACAAGGTCACCCGCTGGTACTTCGTGGCCGACGGCCGGGTCGGCGTGGACTTCTCGCTGATCGGTCCCGACGACCGGCCGCTCACCCGCAAACAACTCGCCGAGCAGATCGGCACCGACGCCATCGTCGACCGCCCGGTCGAGTACCGCAACGCCATCGACGCCCGCATGTTCGGGCTCGGCACCCAGCGTTATGACCAGCTGATCAATCTGATTCTCACGCTGCGCCGCCCGCAGCTGGCCAAAAACCTGGACCCGCGCGGACTTTCGCAGGCGCTGACCGACGGCCTGCGCCCGCTCGACGAGCAACTGATCCTGGACGCGGCCCGCTCGTTCAGCGATATGGAGGAGGTCGGGCGCACCCTGGAGGGTCTGGTGCACGCCGACAGCGCCACCCGGACCTTCGTCGAGGTCTACCGCAAATACCTTGCGGTGCAGGCCAAGACCGACGTAGACCAGCTGCGCACCCGGCTCGACGCGGTGACCCATGCGAGCACCGCGCTCTTCGCCGCGACCGCGCTGCGGGAACGTCGCGAGGCCGAACGCGCCACCGCCGAGACCCGGGCCGAAGACGCGGACCGCGCCTACGAGGAGGCCCTCGGCGACCGGGAGAACCTGCAACGTTCCAGCGCCTACGAGGGCAAACAACAGCTCGACGACCTGGCCGACGCGGTCCGCAGGCTGGAGACCTCGGCGGGCGTGCACGGCGACAAGGCGCTCAAAGCACGCCAGACCCTGGACCAGCGGGCGCAGGAGGCCGAGCGGGCCCGCACCGCGGTGCACAGCGCGGCCGCCGCGCTGTCCCGCGGTGAGGACGAATTGCGTTCCGCCGCAGAGGAAGCGGGCATCGCCTGGACGCCACTGTCCGAGGCGGCACGGGCCGACCAGCTCACCACCGCGGTCCGGTCGCATGCCGAGGAACGCGACGCGGACGTGCGCCAGGTCCGGCAGACGCTCGGGCTGATGGAAAAGGCGGCCGCCGAACGCACCCGGGCCGAGCGTCTCGCCGAACGCGCCCGCGAGCTGAGCGAAGCGGCCGCCGCCGAGGTCGCGCACGCCGAGGCGGCGGTCGTGCTCGCCCGCACCGAAGCCGCAGCGGCGCTGCGCAGTTGGTGGGACGAGCACCGCGACGTGTACGCCCCCATCAAGAACGGCTTGTTCGAGGCCCTCGACACCGCACTGGCCCAGGCGGGTTCGGAGGAGGCGACGGTCGCGGAGGTGCTCGCCGAACGCGGCGAACCGCTGCTGGACGAGATCCGCAACCGGCGCCAGGAGGCCCGCGGCCGGGCGGCGACGGCGGCCGCGCAGATCGCCGAGCTGAGCGCCGAACGCGACCGCGTGGCCGCGCAAAGCGATGACGCACCACCGGCTTTCGCCGCACGGGCGCGCAGTGCCGCGGACCGCCCCGGCGCACCGCTGTGGCGGCTGGTCCGGTTCGCCGACGACGTACCACCGGCGGCCGCCGCGGGGATCGAGGCCGCGCTGCATGCCGCCGACCTCCTGGACGGCTGGGTGTGCGCCGAGCCGCCCGCGCAGTACGACTCGGATCAGTTCCTCGTCCCGCTGCCCGCCGCGGACCGGCCGAAGGGTCGCACGCTCGCCGATGTCCTTGTCGTCGAAGAGGATTCGGACGCGCTGACGGTGCCGCGACAGGCCGTCGCCGACGTGCTCGCCTCCATCGCGCTGCACGAGGGCAAGGGCGATCCGGCGGGTGGCCTCGCGGTGAGCACCGCGGGTGGCTTCCGGCAGGGCGTGCAGCTCGGCAGGCACCACAAGACCGACGCCGAGTTCATCGGCGCCACCGCCCGGGCGCGCAGGCGCGAACTGCGGCTGACCGAGCTCGCCGCCGCGCTCGAGGCCGCCGGTGCGGTCGAGCGGGCGGCTACGGACGAGGAGGCCGCCGCGACAGCGGAGCTCGCGCGAATCTCCGCGGCGGGCAAGGCTTTACCGCGTGCCACCGCGGTCGCCACCGCCCTGCGGGCGGTCTCGGAGACCGCGGGCATGATGCGCTCGCGCACCGAGGCGGCCGCGCAGGCCGAGCGCGACCTCGACCAGGCGGTCGCCGAGGTCACCGCGGTGGAGAAGAAGCTGCGCGCCGCCGCCGTCAAACACCGGACGCCACGCGACCCGCGCGAACTCGACGCGCTCGCCGCCGCCATCCGGCATTTCGAGAACACCGGCACCGGTCTGCTCCGGCTGCGCACCGAGCACGAGCGGGAACGCGAACGCGAACGTGAGGGGGCCGACCGCTACGCCGAGGCCAAGGATCTCGCCGAAGCCTTCGCCGAGGAGGCCGAGGCGGCCAAGTCCGGTTATCAGGAACAGCTGCGCAAGCTGGAAACTCTGCGCGAGGCGCTGGGGGCGGGTGCCGCCGATATCGATCAGGAACTGGAGAAGGCCCGCGCGAAGATCGAGGCGACCAAGGCCGAGCAGAAGGCCGCACGCAAGGCCGCCAACGAGGCGATCGAGGCGATCGGCGACGCCGAGGCCGCCTACCGGACCGCGCACGAATCGCTCGGCACCGCCCTCAACGAGGTGCTCGCCGACGTGAAAGCCCTTGCCCCGTATGCCCGGCCGGACCTGCTGCGGCTGCTGGGCGCGCCCGCGGACGGCCGCTGGCCGAGCAGCGACGCCGCCTGGTCCACCCCGGAACAGCTGCTGTACCGGATCGCGCAGGCGGGGCCGGCGGCCGAGCCGCAGGTGCTGCCCGAAGAGGTCGCCGAGCTGTTCGAGAACCTCAGCACCGCAACGGCGTCCGTGCGCGCGAGCGAGGCGACCCGTAAATCGACCCGCAGCGCGGTCACCGCCGCGCTCCAGGAGTTCGATGCCGCGCTGGCCGGATCAGGACGTGACTATCGCCTGCAGTGGGATGCTGCCGACGGGCTCACCGTGGTGCAGGTGCAGGACGACGACGGCATGTCGGCCCTCGCCGATTTCGCCGCCCGCATCGACAGCGCGCGCAAGGATCAGGAACTGCTGCTCACCGACGCCGAGCGCCGCATCCTGGAGGACGCGCTGCTCACCGGGCTCGCCCAGCAGATCTACGAACGCACCAGCGACGCCCGCGAACTCATCGCCAAGATGGGCGCGGAGATGAAGCAGCGGCGGATGTCCTCGGGCAACACCATCGGCGTGCACTGGGTGCTCGCCGATACGCTCTCCGACCCCGCGCGCGCCATGTGCAAGCTGCTCGACCGGGACGCCTCGGTGCTCGGCGCGGACGAATTGGCCACCATCCGAGCGCATTTCGCGTCGGAGATCCGGGCCGCACGCGCCGCGCACCCGGAACGTTCGTACCCCGAGATCCTGGCGGCGACGCTGGATTACCGCACCTGGCGGGTGTTCTCGTTCACCCTCATCTCGGCCGACGGCAGCGAGGACAAGCTGACGGTGGCCAGGCACAGCGCGCTGTCCGGTGGTGAGCAGTCGGTTTCGCTGCACCTGCCGCTGTTCGCCGCGGCGCACGTCATGCTGGATTCGGCCGATCCGCAGGCGCCGCGCCTGCTCGCACTGGACGAGGCCTTCGCCGGTGTCGACGACAACGGCCGCAGCGAATTGCTCGGTCTCAGTGTGCAATTCGACCTCGACCTGTTCATGACCGGCTATGACCTGTGGATCACCTACGCGCACGTGCCCGGCTGCGCGCACTACGATCTCGCGCACGCCGCGGCCGAGAACACGGTGAGTGCCACGCTGTTGGTCTGGGACAGCGGCGAACTGCTCGCCGAGCACGACGGCACCGATCTCACCGCCGCCCTCGGCTCGCCGAACCGCCGCCGTACCCACACCACCATCGAGGGCGGGCTGGAACTCACTCCGGTCAGCTAGGCCCTCGGGCAGGTCCGCTCAGCGCGGCCCGTGCCCGAGGCCGAGCAGCGCGGCGACGAGCTGGCCGGTGGAATCGAGCATGGCCGCGAAGATGTCCTGCGGCAGGATCTTTCCGTTGCACCAGGCGACGTTGCAGTTCGACGGCGCGTACGGTCCGACGCCGAGCAGGATCTGTGCCAGGTGTTCGGGATCGACCCAGAAAGCCAGATCGTCGAGGTCGCTGATGATCGGGCCGAAATGGTCGCCGTAGCGGTAGGGATCGTCGAACGGCTCGGCGGGTTGATCGGTGACGGACGCGACCACCCGGCGCAGGAACTCCTTGTTGTCCGGATTGGATTCGGCGGCAAGGGAAGTCTGCACATTGCCGGTGTCGATGCCGCCCGGGATGCCGAGCCGGACGATCACCATGTCGCGGCTGGGAATCATCACCGCGAACTGGCCGAGCGCCCCGACGAAGGCGTACAGATCACGGGGCGCGCCCGGGAACATCGGGTGCTCGAACACCTTGGCGGTGGGCACCGTCGCGGTCTTGTACGAGTCACCGGCGTTGAGCCAGAACAGGAACCCGTAGCCGCCGTTGGCCGCGGTCGGCTGCCGGGCCTGCCGGATGTAGTCCGGATCGATGAGTTGCGTTGCGCCCCAGCGCCCCTCGTGCAGCATCAGCAGCGCCAAGCGGGCCAGGTCGTCGGTGCGCATGGCGAGTCCGCCGTTGACGGCGGTGTTGCCGCTGCGATCGCGCAGCCACACCCACTGATCGCGGGCGATGCCCAACGGCTGCATGACCTCTCGCTGCACGAAGTCCTGGAAGTCCAGACCCGTCGCGATCTCCACGATCTTCGGCAGCAGCACGAGCACCGCCTGCGCGTACTGGAAGGTGGTGCCGGGCGCGAACTCGAACGGGGTCTGCAAGGTCTGCGACACCTCGTCGGTGGCGATGCCCGCGATGTCCGCGGCCCAGGTGAACCGCAGCCCCGTCGTCTGATTCAGCACCTGACGCACGGTGAGCGCGGCATGCGCGGCATCGGCGTGCGGGAAGAACTTGCCGAGCGGATCGTCCAAGCCGAAGTAGCCGAGCGTGATCGCCCGGCCGACGGCCACCGAGGCGACGCCTTTCGACGAACTGGCCAGCGGCATCGGCAGATTCCCGGTGCCGGTGCGATCACCGATCAGGCAGCCGTGCCGATACACCTGCATCGCGAACGCCCCTTTGGCGGACCCGAAATTCAGCGCGGCGTCCAGTGCGGCCGGATCTACGCCCGCGGCCGCCGGATCAGCCCGTTGCGCCGTCTGTCCGGCGGCGGGTTCGGCGCACGACAGCTCGGCGGCCGGCGCGGCCACCGCCTGCGGGCACACCAGTGCGGCCGCGACCAGCGCAATGCACACGAGTCCGCTCGGCCATCCCCGACGGAGATTCATCCTCGTCCCACTCCTGTTTCTTCCCGGATCACTGCACCGCGTTCGCGAGCGCGTTGCGTTCGACGCTGAAATAGGTCTTGTCCGCGGGCAGCCGCCAGTCGGGACCCACGAAATACTGCCGGGCGAGCTCGTCGCCGAAGGCCAGGTAGCGCAGCCAGGCCACCGCGGTACCGGCGGACAGATAGTTGTCCAGTCCGTCGACCGGTGAAAAATGGCTCACGCCACGGGCATTGGCGATCCAGGCCGGGGCGTTGAAGGTCAGGTTGTACTGCCACCAGCGCACCCATGCGAAATCGGGCACCACGAAATCGTTGTAGCCGGTGAGGAACAGCGTCGGCACCGACACCAGCGCACCCACCGCGAGCGGGCCCGGCTGGACGGCGAGCACGCCGCGCACGCGCATGGCCGGATCGATCGCGGCGGCGATGCCCGGGAACACAGTGCCCGCCTGCAAGGCCGCCTGGCCGCCGCCCGAGTGGCCCGCGAAGATCGTCCGGCTCAGGTCGACCTTTCGATACAGCGGCGAATTCGGGTCGCGGTCGGCCACCACGGCGCTCGCCACCCCGAGCGCGGGCACGTAAATCAGCGAGTTGAAGAACTCGTACGGGATCACCACGACGAATCCGTGGCTCGCCCACTGTTTGGCCAGCGCGTCGTACATGCCGGGGTTCGCGTCGAAGCCGGAGGTGAAGACCAGCAGCGGCGCGTTCGGCAGGTCCGCGATATCGGCCGGGTAGTAGGTGTTCACGCCGATCGGCGATTCGAGTCCGTTCGGGAAGGCCTGGGTACAGGTCATGTCGTCACGGTTGCCCAGCATGTGCACGACGATGTGCTGGAACATGCCGTAGACCGATTCCTGGCAGGGATTCGTGCGGACCGCCGTCGCGACCGGGTGCGGACCGGGCTTGTTGAATACGACCTGCGCGGTAGGTCCCGGGTCGGCATTGGCTACCGGCGCCACCCACCCGAGCACCGTCAGCATGGCCGCCGCAATCACGACCCCCGAACGAATTCGGGTGGCAATCCTCCGCATCGAGGCTCCTCATCCCCTCCGGCCACGTCGCCGGAACATCTGGTAGTGAAACCCTTCGGTCTCGAATTCCAGAGCGTACTCGGACGTGGGCCACGCCACAATGAGGCAGATGCACAGACGACTGTGACCCAGCCCTGTCGGGCCGGGTCACTCGCGGACGGACGTCAGCGCGCGGTCAGTGCACGCTCGCGTCCGGTTTCGTCGGCGGGCACACGCCGCCGGGAGTGGTGGCCAGTTCGAAGTGCCACCATTCGTTGTCGAACATGCGGCACAGGCCCCACGTGTTTCCGTTCACCTCCAGCCAGTGCGCGCCCTCCTGCGGGCCGACGTCGATCGCGCGGCCGGAGACATGCGTCGACTCCTCGGGCGGCAACACCCAGCGCCGCGCCTCGTCGGGACTGCCGTATTTCGCCAAACCGTCGTTCCACAGCCACTGCTGTTCGTCACGCGAGCGATAGCCGGAGGTGATCGACAGCGGCACGCCTTGCGCGTGCGCCTCGCCCTCGGCCAACGTGTACGCCAACGCCAAACGCGGTTCCAACCCCTCGGTCCCCGCCGCCGACCCCGACGCCTCCCGCTGATCGATCGCCACCCCCGGCCCCGCCACCGCCTGCGGCACCCCCACCCCCACCAACGGCAACACCGCCACCGGCAATCCGACCAGCACCCGCCTGCGCACACCACTCCGCAACACCATGCCGGCGATGGTAGTGCCTCCGGGCCCGCCCGCCCGGAACCACCGAGTCGACTCAGAGATCCAGTTCGATCCGCAACTTCGACGACAGGCTTTCCATCGTTTCGACGCAGAGCTCGCCGAGGGGTCCGGCCAGCCACGGTCGGTATGTGCTCGCGAGCAGGTCGACCCGAATCCAACCCTCGACCGGATCGGCATTCCCGAGCCGCACCGCGACCATCGACTGTGGGTCCAGTCGCTCGACGGGCGCGGTCAGCACCCGAACTCGCTCGTCGGGTAGCCGGTAATCCGCCGAGACGACAACGCGGTACGGAGTGCGGGGATCGTTCTCGAGCGATGGCCGGTCGCGCTCGAACCGGTAGACCTCGCCTCGCCTCATGCGCGCCGACCGCGGCGCACTTCGGCCTCAGCCGCCTGCAGGTCGGCCAACTCCGCCTCCGCGATCGCCGCCTCGTGCATGCCGAGGGCACGATCGCGGGCCGCGGAACGGACAGCGTCCTGATACAGCATCCAACTGTGCGCGCAACGCGCGAAGTACGGCGACAGTTGCATCCCGGCTTCGGCGGCCCCCTGCTGCAGGCCCGCCAGCACCGCCTCGTCGACCGTCAGCGTGATCTTCCGGGTTGCCATATTCCTCACCATACCACCGGCCATACCGCTGGCAGGTGAACTTCGCACCGTGGTGGCAAATGCCTCGGACGGTGCCGCCGAGATTCTGGAGCGCCGCAGCGAACTGGGGTCATAGTCATTGGACATGGCACCGTTATACCCGAATCCCCTTGCGCGGCAATCTTTTAATCCACAAGGAACACGGGTTGTCCACAATCCGCGCCAGTGCTGTGGATCACACTTCGACGACGGTTGAGCACTGTCCGTTTCGCGAAATACGCGGTGTTCGACCGGGATTGACGAATGCCCTGTTCCGGCGATCTGGGCGGGCGCGGGCAATTCGGCCGCGGGCGGCGTCCCCGAGGGAGGTAGCGGGACCGGCGCTCACAGGCGGAGGGGGTTGTGCACAACCCGGCAGGGTGTGCACAGTTCGCTCCCCATCGATGTGAACAGCCACTACAACGGACAATTCGACTACCGCACCGGATAATTGGGCCGAATCACTCGGGCAGCGGAGTGACCAGCGAGAGGTGCTCGCGATCGACGGCGGGCGCCCGCGCGGGCGTGGCACGCCGGATGACCTCGGCGGCCGCCCGATTGCGGCCGATCCGTTCGATGATCTCGCCGCCGTGGTCGCGCGCGTAGGCGATGGCGATCTTGATCTTGCCCGCGTGCAGACTCGATCGGGCACTGAGCACTTCGATGCGCCGCTCGACCGGACCGTCCAGTTCCTGTAGGCGCGCAACGACTTCCCAGACATCGGGCCCCGCGACCAGCGCCGCGCGCCGATCGCTCATGGGTCCCCGGAAGATGATGCCGGGATGATCGAGCTGATCGACGCCCTCCCGGATGAGGCGGTCGAGTAGCGCGGCGGAAGTTGTCCCTTCGCGGGCCGCGCGTGCGGCCAGCCTGCGGCTGGCGGATTGCGAGAGACGCAGTGTCCTCGTGACCGTCCTGAACGTACTCATTGCCCTCCTCGACCTCAATGGCAGTTGCGCTCGAGCACCTGGAATCAACGACGTACATCGCTAAGGGTGCCTCGCGAATCGGCCGCCCGGCCCCCGGCGATCGGGGTGACACTGCGATGTCCGCGAAAAGCCGCTAGCCAGGTCGAACGCCCAGATAAGCCGTCAGCGGGCGTCGCCGGGCCACGCGATGAGCGGGTCCGCGGCTACCCACAGCGGACAGGCGAAGACCGTGGCCGGCGTCGTGTCCCGCGCGGTTTCCCGCCACGATCCGGCACCCTGCTCGATCGCTTGGCGATAGATCGAGACGAGTTCGGCCGTGTAATTCGACTGCCGCACCCCATCGGCACAACCGACCAGGACCTTCCGCATCTCGGCCAGCCGTTCCGGCGTGTTCGCGAGCCTGCCGAGCGCTTCGGCGAGCGCCAGGATCGACGGCCCGAGGGCGCGCACTCCCCCGCCGTCCGGCACGGCCTCGTCCAAGTCCGGGTCGCAATAGAGAAGAGGAAGGCCGACGGCGACGGCCTCCTGCACCACCATGTGCTGGGAGTCCGCGCCGAACGACGAGGACAGCAGCACGTCGTGGGTGCGCATGGCCGCCAGGCATTCGGCCCGGCCGACCTCGCCGTGCAACCGGACCCGGTCACGCAAACCGTGCCGTTCGACGAACGACCAGGCCCGATCCAGCAGCGGTCCGGTGCCGTACATGTCCAGCGTGCACCCGCCTGGTGCGGCGTCCAGCGCCAGGCGCACGGCCTCCAGCGCGGCGAGCGGCCGCTTCTCCAGCGCGAACCGGCCGCACCAGAGAACGCGCAGGGGTTGTTGCGCGGCAGCGGATTCCGCGTTCGGATCGGGCAGGGTGAAGTGCGGGTCCGGTGCGGCGTCCAGCAGTTCGTCATCGATGCCGTTGGGCACCACGTGAATCGGGCGGCGCACGCCCGCCGCGACCAGCGTGCGCGCCAGCCGTCGCGTCGGCGTCACCACCCGGTCGGCGGCCTGCGCCCGGCCCGACAGCGGCTGCGCGGCGCGGTGGCCGCCGCGCAGGTACCGCCGGATCGATGCGGTCACCAAGCGCAGCACGGAATACCGTTCGACCAGTGCCTCGTCGTGCCGCCGCAGCGTTTGCACCAGCGGAATGCCGTGCCTGCGCGCGGCCTGCAGCCCGGCGATCCCGGCACCGGACGCGGTGAGCACGTGCACCACGTCGACCGGACCACGCTCGGCGAAGGCCGCGTCGATCGATCCGGCGTTCGCACCGTTCGGCACCACCAGCACCGACCCGTCCGAGCGCCAACCGGAAACGCCTTCCAACACAACGAGATCCGGGTCCGCGGCGGCGGCATCGACGGCCGGTGCGAAGACCGTGACCCGATGTCCCAGCCGCCGCAACGACTTCCACTGCGCGACCAGCGCGGAGTGCGACCCACCGACCGTGCCGAGCGATACGTCGGCGAAGATCGCGACGTGCAACCGAGTTCCTCCCTTCCGCTCCGACCATAACCCGTTCCCCGGGACGGGGCACGTGCCGCGGAAAGGCAAGCCCAAGGATGCCCACTGTTTGCTAATTAGCAAAGGAAACGCTTCCCGGGCGTGGGTGGGTGGTGGTCGCGGCGCGCACCGATTAGGAATACACTCACTTCGCTCTCGTAACGACTTACATATTCGCGGCGACTCTTCTGTCAAAGGCACCAGGGTTATCCGCGAATAGCGGCGAGGCGCAGCAGGTTCCGGCCGCGCGGTTCGCCGGAGTGTTACCGGAAGAGGAATGAAGATCAATCGTCGACCCGCACGAGGTCAGGATTCGAAGCGCCCGTTGTGGGTTCTCGGCTTGATCGCGCCGTCGTGCGCGCTGCTCCCCTCTCAGCTCGTGCTGCACACCGGAGCGCCCGTCTTCTGGTGGATCGGCCCGATCATCGTGCTGATCGTGATCCCGGTGCTGGACTGGGTGGTCGGCGAGGACGGCGACAACCCGCGCGACGAAGACTACGAATTGCTCTCCAACGACCGGTATTACCGGTGGTGCACCTACCTCTTCCTGCCGATTCAGCTGATCGGGCTCGGCATCGCCTGCTACCTGTGGACCGGTCCCGAACTCGGCGTCGCCGACAAGCTCGGCTTGGCCGCCACCCTCGGCTTCGTCAGCGGCATCGGCATCAACGCCGCGCACGAATTGGGGCACCGGGTCGAGCATCTGGAGCGCTGGCTGGCGAAGATCGCACTCGCGCAATCGGGGTACGGCCACTTCTTCGTCGAGCACAATCGTGGCCACCACGTCCGGGTGGCCACGCCGGAGGACCCGGCCAGCGCCCGGTTCGGCGAGACCCTCTGGGAGTTCCTGCCGCGCAGCGTATCCGGCGGTTTCCGCTCGGCGGTCCGGCTGGAACGCGAGCGCCTCGCGCGCAAGGACAAGGGCTGGTGGCACGTGGACAACCACATCCTGCAGGCCTGGTCGATGACCGCGGTGCTGTTCGGCGGGCTGATCGCGGCGTTCGGCCTCGCGGTGCTGCCGTGGCTGGCCCTGCAGGCGGTGATCGGCATCGCGCTGCTGGAGACGGTGAACTATGTGGAGCACTACGGGCTGTTGCGCGAACGACGCCCGAACGGCAACTACGCGCGCTGCTCCCCGCGCGACAGCTGGAACAGCGACCGGCTCGTCACGAATATCTTCCTGTTCCATCTGCAGCGCCACAGCGACCACCACGCCAACCCGGGCCGGCGGTACCAGACCCTGCGCAGCTCGGCGCAGGCGCCACAGCTACCGGCGGGCTACGCGACCATGATCGTGCTCGCCGCCGTGCCACCGCTGTGGCGGGCCGTGATGGACCCTCGCGTGCTCGCCCACTACGACGGCGACCTCGCCCGGGTCAACGTGCAGCCGCGCCGGCTCGGCCGGTTGCGCGCCGCCCTGACGTATCGGCGCGCGACCAGCTGACCGGCTAGACGCGTTCGGCGCTGCGGGTGCGCACCCGCAGCGCGATCGGCTTCTGGGTCTCGGCGAAGAAGTCGTTGCCCTTGTCGTCGACCACGATGAACGCCGGGAAGTCCTCGACCTCGATCTTCCAGACCGCTTCCATGCCCAGCTCCGGGTACTCGAGCACCTCGACCGATTTGATGCAGTCCAGCGCGAGGCGCGCGGCGGGTCCGCCGATCGAGCCGAGGTAGAAACCGCCGTGCTCCTGGCACGCCTTGGTGACCTGCGCGGAGCGATTTCCCTTGGCCAGCATGACGAATGAGCCGCCCGCCGCCTGGAACTGATCGACGTAGGAGTCCATCCGGCCCGCGGTGGTCGGCCCGAACGACCCCGAGGCATAGCCCTCGGGGGTCTTCGCGGGACCGGCGTAGTAGACGGCCATCTCGCGCAGGTACTCCGGCATCGGCTCGCCGGCGTCGAGCCGTTCCTTGATCTTGGCGTGCGCGATGTCGCGGGCGACCACCAGCGGCCCGGTGAGCGAAAGCCGGGTCTTCACCGGGTATTTCGACAGCTCGGCCCGGATCTCGGACATCGGGCGGTTCAGGTCGACCCGCACCACGTCGCCGCCGAGGATCGAATCGGTCTGCTCCGGCAGGTAGTGCGCGGGTTCGCGTTCGAGCTGTTCGAGGAACACGCCCTCCGCGGTGATCTTGGCCAGCGCCTGCCGGTCCGCCGAGCAGGACACCGCGATCGCCACCGGGCAGCTGGCGCCGTGCCGGGGCAGCCGGACCACGCGCACATCGTGGCAGAAGTACTTGCCGCCGAATTGCGCACCGATGCCGAAGGATTGGGTCAGCTTGAAGACCTCTTCCTCCAGTTCCAGATCGCGGAAGCCGTGCGCGGCCAGCGAACCCTCGGTGGGCAGGTTGTCCAGGTAGTGCGCCGAGGCGTATTTCGCCGTCTTCAGCGCGAATTCGGCACTGGTGCCGCCGATCACGACCGCGAGGTGATAGGGCGGGCACGCCGCGGTGCCGAGCGAACGGATCTTCTCGTCCAGGAACTCCAGCATCCGGGTGGGGTTCAGCACGGCCTTCGTTTCCTGGTACAGGAACGACTTGTTCGCCGAGCCGCCGCCCTTGGCCATGAACAGGAACTTGTAGGCCGGATGCGCGGGATCGCCCGGCGCGGAATACAACTCGATCTGCGCGGGCAGGTTGTTGCCGGTGTTCTTCTCGTCCCACATGGTCATCGGGGCGAGCTGGGAGTAGCGCAGGTTCAGCTTGGTGTAGGCGTCGAACACGCCGCGGCTGATCCATTCGGCGTCGTCGGCGCCGGTGAGCACGCCCTCGGACTTCTTGCCCATCACGATCGCGGTGCCGGTGTCCTGGCACATCGGCAGGATGCCGCCCGCGGAGATGTTGACGTTCTTGAGCAGGTCGAGCGCGACGAAACGGTCGTTGCCGCTGGACTCCGGGTCGTCGATGATCTTGCGCAGCTGGCCGAGGTGGGCGGGGCGCAGGTAGTGGCTGATGTCGTGCATCGCCTCGGCGGTGAGCAGGCGCAGCGCCTCGGGTTCCACCTGCAGGAAGGTCCGGCCGCCGGCTTCGAAGGTGTGCACGCCCTCGGTGGTGAGCAGCCGGTACGACGTGTCGTCGGGGCCGATCGGCAGCAGGTCTGAGTAGCGGAAGTCCGGCGCGGTCACGAGACGCACTCCTTCGAGGTGGGCCGGGCCGAGTAGCCACAGCTGGTCACGAGCAGAGCGAGCCTATCCATCCGGCCGCATCCCACCCCGGCTTAGGCAAGCCTTATCACCGCGAACAACCAGGCTGCTCGCGTTCGTTCAGTTGGCACAAAAGGTTGCACGTTCAACCCCGGTAGTGCTACCTGTCGTCTCACACAAAACGCTCGGACGTCCGACCGTCCGGTCGCCACGCAAACCGTCACGCGAACGTACAACGGCGCGCGACAATGTATGACACGCCAGAGTTTGGAGCGCTATCGTGACCGATCCCCGTTGGCTCGATGACGTCGAAATGCGCGCATGGGTGGGCTTCGTGCGCACCCGCGACCTCATCGCCGCGGCGGTCGGGCGGGACTCGACGCGCGAGTCCAACCTCACCTACGTGGAGTACTCGGTGCTGGCCTTCCTGAGCGGCACCCCGGAGCATCGGTGCACGTTCGCCGACCTGGCACTGAAACTGGAGTGGTCACAGAGCAGGCTCTCGCATCAGATCACCCGAATGGAGAAGCGCGGGTTGGTCGTTCGCGAACCCATCCCCGACGACGCGCGCCGCACCGCGGCGCGGCTCACCCAGCGCGGCGCCGAGGTGCTGACCGGCGCCGCGCCCGCGCACGTGAGCAGCGTGCGCCGGCACATGATCGACGTGCTGGACCGCCAGCAACTGGCCGCGCTCGCCGACATCTACGACACCCTGCTCGCGCACCACCGCAGCGCGGCGAGCGAGAACTGACCGGCTAGCCGACGGCGACCGGCCTGGCCGCACTCGAATCCGTTGCGGCCGTGCCGGACTCGACCGGCACCCCGAGCGCCCGCTCGAATCCGTCCGGCACCACCAGATCGTCGCGCCCGAGTTCGGTGACGCTCGTCTTGCGCAGCCCGAGCAGCGCCGAATCGATGCCGCCGCGCAGGATGTCCAAGACGTTCTCCACGCCCGCTTGACCATTGGCGGCCAGGCCCCATAGATAGCCGCGGCCGATCAGCACCGCGCGCGCCCCGAGCGCCACCGCCTTGACCACGTCGCTGCCGCGCCGGATACCGCCGTCGAGCACCACCTCGATCTGATCGCCGACCGCGGCGGCGACCGCGGGCAGCGCCCGGATCGAGGCCGGGGTGCCGTCGAGGTTGTTGCCGCCGTGATTGGACACCGAGATCGCGTCCACGCCGGCGTCGACCGCGCGCAGCGCGTCGTCGACCCGGATCACGCCCTTGAGCATCACCGGTCCGTCCCACTGCTCGCAGATCCAGCGCACGTCCGCCCAGTCCGGCGGCGGGGTGCCCATCCATTCACCGTAGGCGCCGAAGAACCCGGGGGCCGCGGCGTCGCCGATCGCCATGTTCGGCGCGGTTAGGTCGGGGATGTGCCCGGACTTCAGGTAGGTCGCCAACCAGCGCGGCCGGGCGAGGGTCTGCGGCGCGAACTTCAGCATGGTGCGCAGATCGAGCTTTTCCGGAATCACCGGGCTCCCCCAGTCCCGGCCGTGCGAGAACGACCAGTCCAGGGTCAGGATCAGGCCCACCGCACCGGCCGCCTTCGCCCGCGCCATCCGCTGCACGATCTCGTCTTTGCCACCGCACCAATACAACTGGAAGAAGGTCGCGGGGTTGGCCGCGATCACCTCTTCGATCGGCTTGCTGGCGAACGAGCTGAGCCCCATCGCGATACCGCGGGCCGCGGCCGCGCGGGCGACCGCCACCTCACCGTCGGGGTGCACCGCCTGCACGCCGGTCGGCGAGATCATGACCGGCATCGAAAGCTGCTGTCCCAGTACGGTGGTCGACTGGTCGCGGGTGCCGATCGGACCCGCGACGTGCGGCGCGAAACCGAGTTCGGTGAACGCGCGCTGGTTGTCCTCGATGGTCTGGCCGCGTTCGGATCCGGCGATCAGCGCGCCGTAGACCGATTTCGGCAGCCGCTTCTTCGCACGCCGCTGCGCCTCGGCAACGGTTTCGAACCACGGGTTCATGGTCAGGTCCTTTCAGGCGGAATCCGGCCACCACAGCCGGGTTCGGTCGAGCAGGTCGGTGGTCAATTGGCCGAGTAGCGCGGCCCCCTCCGCGGCGTTCGCCCCGGCGGGATCGCCGAGCACACCGTTGGGGCTGATCGCCCGCACGCCCGAGTCACGCAGCAGGGGAAGCAGTTCCGCCAGCGGCCTGCGGTCACCCGCGGCGGCGGAGTCGAGCGACACCCGATCCGGCGCCAGCGCGAGTTGTACGGCGGTTTCGGAGCGGCCCGCGTGCAGATCGCCTTGATAGCGCGGCAGATACACGCGCACGTCGCGAGATTCCGCGCGCAGCAGGGTCTCGGCTCGCCGCAGCGGTTCGAGATTGCCGCCGTGCCAGTTCACCAGCAGGATGCGATCGAAAGTGTCGGTGGCCGAGCGGCACAGCTCGACGATCAGCAGTTCCAGCGCGGCCTGGCCGATCGACAGCGTGCCGGGGAAGCCCGCGTGCTCGCCGCTCGCGCCGTACGGAACGGGCGGCGCGACAAGCACATCCGGCCGCCGCGCGGCCAGGCGCAGGCACAGTGCCGCGGCGATATCGGTGTCGGTGGACAGCGGCAGGTGCGGACCGTGCTGTTCGGTGGCGCCGACCGCGACGGCGAGAATGGCTCCGGCAGCGGCGCGTTCACCGGCTTCCGGCCAGGTCAGATCCGCCACGGGCCGGATACCCGGCCCACCCCGGCGGCCGCGCTCGACACCGGGCACGGTCGCGCCGCCGGTGTGTCCTGCGACACTCTGGAACATGCCGCGAGATTATCGTCAGTCACTGACATAATCAATAGCCGTGACCGCCCGGAACTCCCGAGGCCGCCCCCGCGGCACCACCAAACGCGAGCTGGAACTGATCGCCATGCGGTTGTTCAGCGAACAGGGCTTCGACGAAACCACCGTCGAACAGATCGCGGCCGCCGCCGGTATCAGCGGCCGCACCTTCTTCCGCTACTTCCCCACCAAGGCCGAGGTGCTCTGGTACCAGTTCGATGACGAAGTCGCCGCTCTGCGCTCGGCGTTCGCCACCGTGCCCGACGATGTTCCGATGATGACCGCGGTGCGCCGAGTTGTCGTGGACGCCAATCGCTATCGGGCCGAGGACGTCCCGGAGCTACGCACCCGCATGCAGCTGGTCGCCACGATTCCGGCGCTGGCCGCGACCGCGGGCGCGCACTACGACGCCTGGGAGCGCGCCGTCAGCGCGTTCGCCGCGCGCCGGCTCGGCCGGCCCGAGGACGCGCTGATCCCGATGGCCGTCGGCCGCACCACGCTGGCGGCGGCTCGGGCGGCCTTCGACGCCTGGCTCGCGCGCGCCGACGCGGACCTCACCGTCTATCTGGACGAGGCACTGCTCGGTCTGGAGCAGGGTTTCGCCGCCCCACCGTGAATCACCGGAGAACAACCGGCAGGTTTCGTCAGCGACTGCCATGGGGTATGACTAGGCTCGGTGTCGGTCCGACGACCGATACGCACGACGATCCCGACTGTAACCGTCGAAAGGGGCAGGAGTTTCCATGTCCGAGGTGTCCATGAGCCTTTCGGCGGATTCGCTGCGCGCAGGACCGGTCGACAATCTGCTGCCGCAGCTGGTCGAACACCTGCGCCAGAACCGCACCGCACTGCGTGAGGAATGGGCACGGCGCATCACCGACGCGCAACTGCTCACCGCGATGACCCCGGAGGAGATCTTCTCCGAGGCGACCTCCGTCTACGACAACTACGTCGAGGTGCTCGAGACCGGTAGCGTCGAGGCGCTGCAGGCCTACGCGCGCGATCTGTCCGAGCGCATCATTCCGAGAGGCGTCGAAACCGACGAGGTGCTCGGCATCGTGCTGCTGCTGCGTGACGTGCTCGCCCGCTCGCTGTTCGAGAAGTACCAGGCGGACTTCCAGCTGCTCAACGCGGTGCTCGACGCCTACGAACCGGCCGCCAACCGCATCGCCAACACCGTGGGCGTGTCCTTCGTGCAGGAGCGCGAGCGCGTCATCCGGCAGCAGCAGGAGGCGATCCGCGAGCTGTCCACCCCGGTGCTGCAGGTGCGCGAACAGCTGCTCATTCTGCCGATCATCGGCGTGCTCGACAGCCAGCGCGCGCGCCAGCTCACCGAACAGCTGCTGCGCGCCATCCGGGCCAATCGCGCCAAGGTCGTCGTCATCGACATCACCGGTGTGCCGCAGA
Source organism: Nocardia vulneris (assembly GCF_001613425.1). GTDB lineage: Bacteria > Actinomycetota > Actinomycetes > Mycobacteriales > Mycobacteriaceae > Nocardia > Nocardia vulneris. The sequence continues at coordinate 101,773 of NZ_BDCI01000029.1, forward strand.
TCGACTCCACCGTGGCCAACCACCTGGTGCAGACCGTGGACGCATCCGGCCTGATGGGCGCGAACGTGATCATCACCGGTCTCTCCTCGGAGATCGCGCTCACCCTGGTCACCATCGGTTTGGACCTGTCCAAGATGAACGCGGTCGGCGACCTCCAGGGCGGTATCGAGGAAGCGGAACGTCTGCTGGGCTACGAGGTTTCCCGGGTCGCCGAGCGGGTCACCGAACGCGACGGCCGCTAGATCAGGGCGGGCACATGCCGGTACCGATTCTCAAACAGGGCACCTATCTCATCGCTTCGGTCCAATCCGCACTGACCGACGCCGATACCGAACGGCTGCAGGACGACCTGATGAAACAGGTCAGCAAATACCGGGCGCACGGCATCATTGTCGACGTCACCGCGATCGACATCATGGATTCCTTCGCGGCGAGATCGTTGCGTACCATCGCGCACATGACGCAGCTGCGCGGCGCCGAAACGGTGATCGTCGGGCTGCAACCGGAAGTCGCGTTCGCCATGGTGCAACTCGGGCTCACGTTCGAAGACATGCACACCGCCCTCGATCTGGAAGAGGGCCTGGCCTGGTTGAACCGCAAGACCACCACCCGACGCCAGCGAGACGGTCGTGACAGTGGCCGCTGAGAACCTGGTGATCGCGGTCAGAGTGTCGGGCGACATCGTGATCGCACGTCAGGCCGGACACGAACTGGCCGCCAAGCTCGGATTCTCTCTGACAGACCGCACCATGATCTCGACGGCGATCTCCGAAATCGCCCGCAACATCACCAGTTACGCCGGCAGCGGCGAGATCCGCCTGACGGTGGACGAACGAGAAGGCAGGCAGGCGCTGGTGGTGCAGGCCGAAGACCAGGGTCCCGGCATCATCGACATTCCCCGCGCCCTTGAAGACGGCTATTCGACCGGTCGCGGACTGGGCCTCGGTCTGCCCGGCGCCCGCAGACTGATGGACCGGCTCACCATCGACTCCGCACCCGGCCGCGGCACGTTGGTCGAGATGTGGAAGTGGGTACCCAACGGTGCATGACGATGGGTTCATCGGCCGAATCGAATGGGCGGTGGCCGGTCGCGCGCTGCCGGGTCAGCGGGTCTCCGGGGACCGCAGCGTCGTGCTGGACACCGGCGGCGGCACAGTCCTTTTCGCGGTACTCGACGGCCTGGGGCACGGCGCACCGGCCGCCGACGCCGCCGATCGGGCCACCCAGGTGCTCGCCGAGAACCGCGCCGAACCGCTGGACGTGCTGATGGTGCTCTGTCATCGGGCCATGGCCGACACCCGCGGCGCGGCGGTCTCGCTCGCACTGTTCGATCCCAGCGACACGGTGCGCTGGCTCGGCGTCGGCAATGTCGAGTCGCGGGTGCTCACCGTGAGCCCCGGCGGGCTCACCGTGCGCGCCACCGTGTTGCTGACCGCGGGCATCGTCGGCTACCGGTTACCGCAGAACCTGCAACCGCAGACCATCCAGGTACGCCCGGGCGATCTGCTGCTGATGTCCACCGACGGCATCGTCAGCGAGTCCGCCGACGGCATCGACCTGTCCAAATCCACCGCGGAGATCACCGCCGACATCCTGGCCAGACATGCCAAGGACACCGACGACGCGCTGGTACTCGCCGCGCGGCACCGCGGCGCAGCCCACGGACCGACGACATGAGCCATACCGCTACTTCGACCGTGCGCAGCGGGGCGGCGACATGACCGCCCTGCTGGCCGAATTCCTCGACGCCTACGCGAAAGCGCTACGGCGACATCTGGATTCGACCGCGCAGGACAGCCTCGCCGAGGGCTACGAACTCGGCAGACGGGCGCTGGTCGAGGGCGTCAGCCTGCTCGACCTCACCGAACATCATTTCCGGGTGGTGCAGGCCGCCGAGAAAGCCGCGGACACGAAGGAGGACCGGCTCGAGGAGACGGGGCTGGAGTTCCTGCTGCAAACCCTCGCGGCACTGGACATCGCGACCCGCGGCTACCTGGACGGCGTCGGCCGCTACGAGCAACAGCGTTCGCGCGCAGACGATCTCGCCGGGCGCGACGCCTTTCGCACCGCACTGGTCGAATCGCTGCAGGACGGTTTCTTCGTCGCCGACGCGCAGGGCACCATCGTCGAGGTCAACTCCGCGTTCGGCGCGCTGACCGGATACGGCGCCGCCGACGTGCCCTATCCCCTGCCGCATCCGTGGTCCATCTCGGACGGCCCGCGCTATCCCGATCTCGGCACGGCCGCACAGCGTTTCGTCATTCCGGTGCGGCATCGCGACGGTCGCTCGGTCTGGCTCGCGGTCAGCACCAGCACGCTGGTCAAACCGGAGAACAACGAACGGATCTTCGTCGGCACCATCCGCGACGTCACCGCCGAGCACGACGCGCAGGCCCGCGACCAGGCGGCCTCCCGGCTCGCCACCGCCGTCGGCGCGGCGACCAGCGTGGTCGAGGTGCTCGCGGTCGGCCTGGACGAATTGCGGCGCACGGTCGGGGCGCAGACCGCGGTGGTCGCGGTGTGGCCGAGCCGGCAGAGCGCACCGGAGGTGTACGTCTCCGGCGGCGACGGCGCGCCGGACGGACCGGAACGGACCGAACTCGACGCGCGCGCACAGGCTTTGCTGGATCGGGCCAGACGACGGCCGGGCCGCAGCCTGTTCGCCATCCCCGAAGGCACCGAGAGCTCCGAGGGGATCGTCGCCCCGCTCGGCGAAACCGGAGACGCCGCGATCTGGCTGCGCTTCGCCGCGCCGCGCGCGATCAGCGCCGCCGACTGGACGCTGTTCTCCCTGCTCATCGGCCACCTCAGCCTCGCCGTGCAGCGAGCGCGCAACTTCGACCAGGCCCGTTCGACCTCGCTGACCCTGCAGCGGGCCATGCTCGGGCCGATCGAACTGCCGCCCCGCTTCTCGGTGCACTACGAACCCGCGCTGCCGCCACTGGAGATCGGCGGCGACTGGTACGACGTGGTGCCGCTGCGCGACGGCACCATCGGCGTCGTGGTCGGCGACTGCGTCGGCCGCGGGTTGTCCGCCGCCGTCGTGATGGGCCAATTACGCACGGCCGCACGGGCTTTGCTGTTGCGCGGGGCGGGACCCGCGCAGTTGCTCGCCGAATTGGACACGGTGGCCGGACGCATTCCCGGCGCGATGTGCACCACCGTGTGCGCCGCCGTGCTCGACCCGGTGCGCGGACTGGTCCGCTACAGCAGCGCCGGGCACATGCCGCCGATCCTCGCCGACGTCGACACCGTAGGCCGCCTGCTGGAAGGTGGCCGCTCGGTGCCGCTGGCCACCTTCGATCCGCCACGGCGACCGGAGGCGACCACGGCGTTGACCCCGGGTTCGACCCTGGTGCTGTTCACCGACGGGCTGGTCGAACAGCGCGGCATCGACATCGACGACAGCTTCGCCAAGATCGCCGACGTGCTCGCGGGCACCGCGGCCAAACTGCCGCGCGAGGTGGCCGACGCGGTGCTGTCCCGGCTGCGGCCCGCCGCGGGCTACGACGACGACGTCGCCATGGTGGTGTACCGGCAACCGCCCGCGCCGCTGCGGCTGGAGGTGCCCGCGCACCCGGATGAGCTTGCGGCACTGCGCCGTACGCTCAAAGCGTGGCTGGCGGCCGCCGCGGTCCCGCACGATCTGGCCTCGGATCTCGTCGCCGCCGCGAACGAGGCGTGCAGCAACAGCATCGAGCACGCCTACCGCAACGGCGCGCCGCCCAGCGGCCGGCCCGCCGGCACGGACCTGTCCATGGGCCGCGCCGCCCTGGTACCGCCCCGCGACCCCGCCGCCGAGGCCGACCGCGTCGTCCTCACCGCCACCTGCAACGTCGAGACCGTCGTGATCACCGTGACCGACACCGGCAGCTGGAAACCGCGCGCCGCCGACCCCGGCTACCGCGGTCGCGGCATCGACATGATGCGCGCCCTCACCGAAGAACTCGACATCGACCACACCGGCCCCGGCACCCACGTCCGCATGTCGGTCACCCTGCCCGCCATCACCTTTCCCGTAGCCAACCCGCTGCGCGGCACCCACCCCCGCATCACCAACTGAAAACTCGACCTACGAGGCTCGACGTGGCGTGCCCGAACCCGAAGGCTCCCAAGCACTTCCGGGCTGCGGTGTCCGTTTGCCGCCAGCACCGGGGCCCGCAGTGCGGGAGGGTGGCGGGATGCATCGAGTCGTTGATCTGAAGGTGTTGTATTTCGGGACGCCGGTGGTCTTGGTCGGCACCCGAAACCCCGATGGGACAGGCAATCTCGCGCCGATGTCGTCGGCGTGGTGGCTCGGCGACCACTGCATGCTCGGGATGAGCACGTCGTCGCGCACCACCCAGAACATGGTGCGCGAGCACGAATGCGTGCTGAACCTGCCGTCCGCGGCGCTGGTGCCGGCGGTGGATCGGCTGGCACTGCTGACCGGTGCGCCCGAGCTGACCGCGCATCGGATCGAGAAGGGGTATCGCTACGAACCGGACAAGTTCGGCGCGGCGGGGCTCACCGAGGTCGCCGCGGACCGGGTGCGCGCGCCACGGGTGGCCGAGTGCCCGATCCAGCTCGAATGTGAGCTGGTCTCGGCTGTGCCGTTCGGGGTCGATACCGGCGCGACCGCCCACACCGTGCGGGTGGTCCGTGCCCACGTGGCCGAGGAACTGATCATCCCCGGCACCGCGTACGTCGATCCGGTGGGCTGGGATCCGCTCATCATGAAGTTCTGTGAATTCTTCGGCGGCGGGGCCGGCCTGTATCCGTCCCGGCTGGCCGCGGGGTGGCGGATGCCGCATCCGGCGCTCGGTCACCGCGGGTGATCCGCGGCAGCGCCAGCCCAGACGGGCGAATCCGATAGCGCCACAACGGCAACTTCGGTATGCGTCCTACGGTAGGGTTGACAGCTATGGACACGCCGAGGTTGCGAATTCGCCGCTACTTGTGTGTTGTGATCGCGTGAGTAATACATCCGGAGACGCGTACCCCGTGGCGGACACGATGACCACCACCGTCGCCTCGCAGGACGGTGCGACGGTGCTGACCGTGGCCGGTGAGGTCGATCTGGCGACCGCACCGGCGCTGGAAAGCTCGATCGAGGCCATTCTCGACGGCAAACCCGCGGCCCTGATCATCGACCTGACGGCCGTCAGCTTCCTCGCCTCGGCCGGGATGGCCGTCCTGGTGGCTACCCACCAGCGGGCCGGCTCGGCCACCGCGATCGCAGTCGTCGCCGACGGCCCCGCCACCAGCAGACAACTCCGCATGACCAACCTCGACCAGGTGTTCGCCGTCCACTCCACCCTCCAGGCAGCACTCACCGGGTTGCAAAACCGCTGAGCGCGGTTCCGGGTTCCGGGTTCAGGCACGGGTTCCGGGTTCAGACACGGGTTCCGCGACGAGGCACGGGTTCCGTGCTCACGAACGGTTCTGGGTCCACGCACGGTTCCGTGCTCACGCACGGTACTGCGTTCACGCACAGGTTCTGCGTCCACGCACGGTTCTGGGTCCACGCACGGTTCCCCGCTCACGCACCGGTTCCACGTCCACGGACAGGTTCCGTGCTCACGCACGGTTCTGCGTCCACGCACGGTTCTGCGTCCACGCACAGTTCCGCGTCCACGCACCGGCTCCACGCTCACGCACGGTTCCGCGCTCACGCACCGGCTCCACGTCCACGGACAGGTTCCGTGCTCACGCACCGGCTCCACGTCCACGGACAGGTTCCGTACTCACGCACGGGCTCCGTGCTCACGCACGGGTTCCGCGATGGCGCACGGGTTCCGCATTGGCGCACGGGCTCCGCGTCCACGCACGGTGCTGTGCTCACGCAGGGGTTCCGCGTTCACGCACCGGCTCCACGTCCACGGACAGGTTCCGTGCTCACGCACGGTACTGCGTCCACGCACGGTTCCGCGTCCACGCACGGGCTCCAGGTCTACGCACCGGTTCCGTGCTCACCCACCGGTTCCGTGCTCACGCACGGGCTCCACGTCCACGCACCGGTTCCGTGCTCACCCACCGGTTCCGTGCTCACGCACGGGCTCCGCGCTGACGCACAGGGCTCCGCGCTGGCGCACGGGCTCCGCGTCCACGCACGGTTCTTTGCTCACGCACGGGTTCCGTGTTCGCGCACCCGCTGTGGCATGGCAGAGCGGGTGCGCGAACGCGGAACCCGTGCGTGAACGGTCTGTCTATGCGCACCGCGAGCTTGCGGCGGTGCTGGGGCGGCTGGGCAGGGGGTGGTCCGGGGCTCGGTGAGTGGAGTGGCTCGGATGACGGGCTGGGCATGGACCGTTCTGAACAACTGGGGAGCGTAGGACGGTGCGTGGCGGCGGAACGCCGTCTCGTTCGCGGGCCGAGGGGCGGCTCCGGCTAGAGCGGACGCGAAAAACACTGTCCGGCAACCCTTTTCGTGGACGGCTGAACCTGTCCGTGCGGTACCGGGGCAAACCCGAGTGGCCAGAACCAACTGGTCGCAACTGGGGAGGGTGGTGCTGGCCCCCCGGTAACAGGTTCGCTTACCGTCCCAAATACCTGACGGACACGCCGTTGTCCGGGTGCATGGAATGGGGTGGGTTCATTGGCTTTCGTTCAGCGTTCTTCCGAAACGGTGTCGCGGTCGCGCCGCACGCTCGCACGCGCCGTGGCGGTCGCGGTCATGGTCGGCGCCTTGACGACGGAAGGACTCGTGCTGGCACAGCCGAGTCCGACGCCGGCGTCCCAGGGGGCCGCGGGGACCACGACGCCGATGCCCTCGACAGCAACGATAGCGCCGAATGCTACGCCGACGACTACGACCGCCGCGCCGGGCTCGACGACGCCCGTCCCGAGCGGGCCACCTCGATCGAGCCCGCCGACATCGAGCCCGCCAACATCCGGCCCGCCAACATCCGGCCCGCCAACATCCGGCCCGCCGGCAACGAGCCCGCCGACATCCGGCCCGCCGACATCGAGCCCGCCAGCATCCAACCCGCCGGCAACGACCTCGACCGCGCCGACCACCGCGCCGGAGAGCCGATGCGCTCCCGGAGCGAAGACGAAGCCGGGAACTTGGGCTCCGACACCCAACCCCCGCCCCACGATCGAGCCGGGGAAGATGCGTTCGGACTGCGAAGCCATTCCTGACGGATTCAGCAAGGCCCAGGCGGACAAGGCCGAGACGATGGAGGCCGCGGCGGCCGTGCGCCCGGACCGCCGGTCGACGCGCGAAACACCGGGATGCCAGGTGTATTGGCCGGCACCGTATGAGGTGTGCGGGGCGATTCGCGACAAGTACAACGAGCTCGGCGGGCCGAACAGTTTCCTGTTGTTTCCCACCAGCAACGAGTTGACCAACCCGGACGGTGTCGGTAAGCGCTCGACGTTCCAGAACGGCCCCATCTACTGGTCTCCGGCCGGCGGTGCCCATCCCGTGGTCAATCATTTCTTCGCCGCCTGGCAACGCAACGGCTGGGAGGGCGGACCGCTCGGCTACCCGACGTCGGACGAGGCCGTCAATCCCGACGGAGTAGGCCGCCGCCAGTACTTCCAAGGCGGCACGATCTACTGGAAACTCAACGAGGCCTACTACGTGGCGGGCGCGATCCGGGACAAGTGGGGCGAAACCGGTTGGGAGGGTGGCTGGCTCGGCTACCCGAGCACCGATGAGACCGTGCTGCCCGATGGGCAGGGGCGGATGAATCGCTTTCAGAGCGGTGTCATCTACTGGTCTCCCAGCACCGGTGCGCACCCCGTGGGTGGATCGATCCTCGACAAATGGGCAAAGGCGGGCTACGAACGCAGCACGTTCGGTTACCCCACCGGGGACCAGACCAGCCGCGACAACAACGTGACCGTCGAGCAACAGTTCCAGGGCGGCCTGTTGACGGCGCCCGGCCCGGCCGCGACGGAACTGGCCTACCTGAATCCCGGCACGACCGGCGAGCAGCAGATCGCGGCCGCGCAGCGGTGGGCGCAGCAGATCGCCGCTCCGGTCATCGATGTGCTCGTCGAGGCACTGCGCAAGGCGCGGGAGTACACCCAGGTCAAGAGCCCGGACAGTCCTTCCGAGGACGACTACGAGAATCTTCCGGACGCCAGGGGTAAGGGCGATATCTTCTATGCTGATTCGAGCCCGGACCTCGTGGTGATCAATAAGCTGGTCAACCATGGGCACAACGGGATCTACGTGTCGACGACGAACACCGTCGAAGCGGCGCAGGGCAAGGGCGTGCACGAGATCGACAACCGCACCGCGACAAACGGGGGACGCAGGCAGGTACGCAAACCACAACTGGGCTGGATCGAGACCTCCGATGCCATCCGCACTTCGGCGGTGACTTTCGCCCGCGCCAAACTCGGGAAGTCCTACAACAACAACTTCGCCTGGAACCGCAACGTCGAGGACGATCAGTACAACTGCTCCCAGATCGTCTGGGCCGCTTACATGCACGCGTCCAACGGCGACATCGACATGAAGGACAGTTTCCCGAATCCGACGCCCTCGGTATATCCCAAGGAACTCTTCAAATCCGGGTGGGTACGCAAGTATTACCCGTGACTCTGCTACGAGAAGGTGGGGACTTCGTTCGCATGGTGTGTGTCAGGGGTCGGTGGGCGGCTGGATCGGTGGCGTTGGTGCTGGCGCTGACGGTTTCCTGCGCGGACCGGCGGGAGTATCCCGGGGACGAGTCGGGTGGGGTGCCCGGTGGTGCGGTGGGGGCGGTGGTGGTCGGACCGCTCGGGTTGGAAGCGGTCGGGGACGAGGATCGGACGATGCTTTTCGTGTTCGATCAGGAGGGGCGGGTGGTCGGGAAGGCGCTCGGAGCTGCGGTCAGCAATAGCCGGGTGCTCGCCGGCTCGGGGCGGATCGTCACCTCGTTCGCCGATTCGGTGTCGGCGCTGGCGGGCAACGGCCGCGAGCGGTTCGGGATCGAGCGGGAATCCATCGTGCAAGCCGCTGCCGGGCAACCTGGTAGCGGCGCGGCCACCATCTGGTACAACACCGGGGTTGTCAACGGCGAGTACGTCAATCGCTTCGTGTCGATCGGCGCGGGCGAGGCGAGGCGGACCGGACAGGTCGCGGGGATCGTCGGAACCACCTCGTACTGCGGGGAATCCAATTACGCGGTGGTGCGGCAATCGTTCGTCGGCACCGAGCAGAACCCGACGAAGAACTGGCTCTACGCACTCGGCGACGACAACGCACCGGTGGTGCGCGGTCAGTGGGATTACGACCCGGAATTCCGGCCGGTGACAACGACTTCCGCGTGCACCGAGGACGGCGGCGAGCTGGTCGCGCTCTACGCCTCCGAGCAGACCGCGACCGGCGGGGGTACCGGCCTGACGTTGGTGCGATTCCGGACGGCCGACGGTGCACGCACCGAAACCGCCTTGCACATGCCCGATTTCGGGTGGGAAACGCATCGCGGTTCGTTGACGGTGGCGCGCGGCAAGTTGTACTGGATCACCAGGAACGGTGAAGTGCTGTCGGCGCCCTTGGACGGAACGAACACCGTGACGAAGGAATGGACCGTGCACGGACCGCGCGACAAGGTCGCGTTGTCGGTGCACGGACCCACCGTGTCGGCGATCAGCTATCGCGGCAAGGCCGAATACTCCCGCTACGAACTCGCGACGGGTCGCCGCATCGCCGGGCCGGTCGCGCTCCCCTGGCTCGACGACATCGAGGGGAGCGAGACCGAAAGCGGCGGCAGCATCTACTCCGTCGCCGATATGACGGGGCTCGGCTGAGGCGGACTCAGTCGCAGAGGCCGCGCAACTGCTCGATCAGCTTGACCCGCTCGGCCGGGGTGGCCGCCATCGGGACCACGTTGAGCACGGTCGCCCCCGCCTCGGCGAACGCGGCGATCCGCTCCTTGACGTAGCCCGCCGGGCCGACCAGCGAGACGTCGCGGGCCAGCGCGTCGGGGACCGCCTTGGCCGCCTCTTCCTTCTTGCCCGCCAGGTAGAGCTCCTGAATGCGGTCGGCTTCGGCGCCGTAGCCGTATTTGGTGGCAAGCGTGTGATAGAAGTTCTTGCCCTTCGCGCCCATGCCGCCGATGTAGAGCGCCAGGTACGGCTTGACGAATGCCAGCAGCGGTTCGACGTTGTCGCCGATGGCCAGCGCCGGGCCCGCGTAGACCTGCAGGTCGCCGAGTTGCGGGTCGCGCTTGGCCAGACCGGCGGCCAGGGCATCGCCCCACACGTCCTTGGCCTTCTCCGGCAGGAAGAAGACCGGCTGCCAGCCTTCGGCGATCTCCGCGGTCAGCTCGACGTTCTTCGGGCCGAGCGAGGCGAGTAGCACCGGAATGCGTTCGCGCACCGGATGATTGATGAGTTTGAGCGCCTTGCCGAGACCGGTGCCCTGCCCTTCGGGCAGCGGGATCTGGTAGTACTTGCCGTGGTATTCGAGCCGCTCGCGCCGCCACACCTTGCGGCAGATCTCCACCAGTTCCCGGGTGCGGCCGATCGGCGCGTCGTAGGGGACGCCGTGGAAGCCCTCGATCACCTGCGGGCCCGAGGCGCCGAGGCCGAGGATGTAGCGGCCGTCGGAGACGAAGTCGAGACCGGCCGCGGTCATCGCGGTCAGGCTGGGCGTGCGGGTGTAGATCTGCAGGATGCCGGAGGCCAGCTCCAGCCGTGACGTCTTGGCCGCGAGGTAACCGAGCGCGCTCACCGCGTCGTAGGAGTAGGCCTCGGGCACGAACACGATGTCCAGACCGGCCCGTTCGAGGTCCACGACCTCGGCGGCCGCCTCTTTGAAACCGCCCGAGTAGTTGATGCTCAATCCGATCCGCATGGCACTCAACATAACGCCGTTTACGGGCGGCCGGTGCAGTGGGCCGGGTGCGACGGCCAACCGGTAGCGTTGACCGCGCACCGCTCCCCCTCGCCGGATATCGAAAGGCCACCCACCCGTGTCGCAGCCGAGCACGTCGTCCCAGGAAACCGCCTCGTCCTTCGGCGCGGCCACGCTCGCGCAGTACCTGTCCGACCTGGCTGCCAAGATCCCCGCGCCCGGCGGTGGCGCGGTCGCCGCGTTGCACGCCGCGCAGGCCGCTGCCCTGGTCGCGATGGTCGCGCGCTACACCACCCGAGCCAAGGACGCCGACAACCGGCCCGTGGTCGACCGCATCATCGAGGCCGCCGACGCCGCCCGGGGCCGGGCGCTCGCCCTCGCCGACGCCGACGCCGCCGCGTTCACCGCGGTGGGTGCGGCCTACAAGCTGCCCAAGGGCACGCCCGAAGAGGAGTCGGCCCGCACGGCGGCCATCAATGCCGCGCTGCTGGAGGCGGCGCGCGTGCCGGCCGCCGTCGTCGACGAGGCCGACGAGGTGCTCTCGCTGGCCGGTGAGCTGTTCCCGATCGGCAACCCGAACGTGGTCACCGATATCGGCGCCGCGGCCGACGCGTGCCGCGCCGCCGCCGCGAGCTCGCAACTCAACATCGAGATCAACGTGGCCTCGCTGCCCGCCGCCGAGGGCGACCGGTTCGCCCCGGTGTTGCTCCGGATCGAGGAGCTGGTGGCCCGCGCCGACGCGCTGCACGCCGACGTGGTGCACGCCCTGCGCAAATAGCCCGCGGGTTTCCGGTCCGCCCGGTCGGGTATGTCGGCGCTGAACGCCAGGTGAGCACGGTCGAACGGCCGTGCCCGACAGTGCCGAGGAGGTAGCCGTGCAGCTCGGATACAAGTTGGCCGCGGAGGCATTCGGGCCGAAAGAACTGATGCGCCAAGCGGTTCGGGCGGAGTCGGCGGGATTCGACTTCGTCGAGATCAGCGATCACTACCATCCGTGGCTGGACGAACAGGGCCATTCCCCGTTCGCCTGGACCGTGCTCGGCGCGATCGCGGCGCAGACCGAACGGATCGGCCTGGCCACCGGCGTGACCTGCCCGACGGTGCGCTACCACCCGGCGATCATCGCGCAGGCCGCGGCGACGCTGGCGCTGGTCTCCGACGGCCGGTTCACCCTGGGTGTCGGGTCCGGTGAGCGGTTGAACGAGCATGTGGTCGCCCGCGAGTTCCCGGACGCCCGGATCCGGCAGGAGATGTTGCGCGAGGCGCTGGAGATCATCCGGCTGCTGTGGCGCGGCGGCTATCAGTCCTACGACGGGCGTTACCTGTCGCTGTCGGACGCGCGGGTCTTCGATCTGCCCGAGCAACTGCCCGTGATCGCGGTCGCGGCCAGCGGCGCGCCCTCGGCCCGGATCGCCGCCGAACTCGGCGACGGACTGTTCGCCACCGAGCCGAAGCCGGAGATCATCGGGCACTATCGCGACAGCGGCGGCGACGGTCCCCGCTACGCCGAGGTGCCCATGGCGTGGGCCCTCGACGAGTCGACCGCGGCGAAGGCGGTGCTGGAGACCAGCCGCTGGGCGCTCACCGGCTGGAAGGTGATGAGCGAACTGCCCAACCCGGTGAACTTCGACGCGGCGTCGCGCACCGTGCGCGAAGAAGACGTGCTGGCGCAATTCGCCTGTGGCCCAGACCCTGCCCGCTACGTCGAGGTCGCGCAGCAGTACGTCGACGCGGGCTTCGACCATCTGGTCATGCAGAACGCGGGACCGGACCCGGACGGCTTCATCGATTTCTTCCAGCAGGAACTCGAGCCCCGGCTGCGCACCCTCGAGCCGTCCTGATCAGCTCGGCGCGTGCCACGGGGTGAGTACGACCTTGCCCCGCATGCAGGCCGCTGATCTGCACGAACGATCGTTTGGTGCGGTGGTCGGCGGGTTTGGTGGACGGCAAGGCGGGTAGGCAACGTAGAGAGGGGCATGGTCCGGTTACGACTGGACTACGGCCGGGATCGATTCATAGACCGAGTTGATCATGAGGCCTAAAATTGCATTCTTGCCTACCCATATCTCGTAAGGGGTGGAGCCATGAGAAATGTGCTCCGGTATCTGTTCTTGATGATCTTGGTCGCGGCAATGGCCCTCTGGTGGTCCGGCACCGCGACGGCCGCAATGGCCGGTACGGCGACGGCGAATCCGATCGAGCTGATCGGGCCGTCCGACGGGCAGGTGGTGGGCGTCGCCCACCCGGTCACCATCCGGTTCGCGCAACCGGTCGCCGATCGGGCCGCCACGGAACGCACCGTCGATATCCGGGCCACCGATCCACTGCCCGGCACGTTCGCGTGGACGACCGACCGGGAGGTCGTCTGGACGCCGACCGGGTATCTGCCCGCCAGCGCCCGTATCAGCGTCGGCGTCGGCCCGGCCCGCACCGAATTCCGTACCAACGTAGGCGTTTACGGTGACGCCGACATGTCCGCCCACACCTTCACGCTGACCGTCGGCGGCGAGTCCCGGACGATGCCGGCCTCGATGGGCAAGCCCGGCTTCGAGACGCCGTCCGGCCGGTTCCCGGTGCTGGAGAAGGCGCGCTCGGTCGTGTTCGATTCCAGGACCATCGGCATCCCGCTGAGTTCGCCCGAAGGCTACGTGATCAACGGCGAATTCGCCGAGCGCCTGACCTGGGGCGGGGTGTACATCCACTCAGCGCCGTGGTCGGTGGAGCAGCAGGGCAATTCGAACGTGAGCCACGGCTGCATCAACCTGGCCCCGGACGACGCCGCGTGGGTCTACTACACCATCAATATCGGCGATCCCGTCACCACACACTGGTGAGCAGTCACTGCCGTCGCCGCACACGAGCGCGGTGACGGCGGCGGGCCGGCTGTGACGGGCGCCACCCGGTACTACGGCTCCGATTCGTGCCATGATCGAGCAAATGGGACACACGGTCTCTTTCGACGGCATCAGGAGCTGACGGATGGCCCCACGTTCGGACATCGAATTCCGTTCGCACGGAACGACACTGCGCGGCTGGCTGTATCGCCCCGAGACCGCGGACGGTGACGTCCCCCTGGTCGTGCTGGCACACGGACTCGGCGCGGTGAAGGAGATGCGCCTCGACGCCTTCGCCGCACGCTTCGCCGCCGCGGGCCTCGCCGCCCTGGTTTTCGACTATCGGCATTTCGGCGCGAGCGACGGTACGCCGCGTCAACTGCTGAGCATCGGCCGCCAATTGGCGGACTGGTCGGCCGCGATCGACTACGCGAGCACCCTCGACGGCATCGATGCGTCCCGAATCGCTTTGTTCGGAACGTCTTTCAGCGGCGGGCACGTGCTGCAGGTGGCGGCGCGGGACCGGCGCGTCGCGGCGGTCGTCTCGCAGTGCCCGTTCACCGACGGACCGACCTCGGCGACGACCGTCGGGGTGCGGCCGCTGCTGGGCATCGCGGTCCGGGCCGGGCTGGACGTCGGCGCGGCCGTGCTGCGCCGCGCGCCGGTCACCGTCCCGTTGACCGGCGCGCCCGGCACGACGGCCCTGATGAACGCGCCGGACGCCGCCCCCGGCTACACCGGCCTGGTGCCTGCCGAGTTCACCCACCACGATGCGATCGCCGCGCGGATCGGGCTCACCCTCCCCCTGTACCGGCCCGGCCGCGCGCTGCGCAAGATCGACTGCCCGGTCTTCCTCGGCGTCTGCCTGACCGACAGCGTGGCGCCGCCCGGGCGCACCCTGCGCTACGCCGCGGCCGCCGGGCCGAACGTCGAGGTGCACGAGTACCAGGCGGGCCACTTCGACATCTATGTACCACCGGATTTCGACCAGGTGGTGGCCGACGAAACCGCCTTCCTGGTCGAGCATCTCGGGGTGCGTTCTACCTCGGCCTGATCGCGCTCACGCGGCGGCGGGCAGCACCTCGTTGCGGGAAACCAGAGCTGCATAACGGTTTTCGCGCGCCATGAGTTCGTCGTGGGTGCCGCTCTCCACGACGCGCCCGTGATCGAGCACGACGATCTGGTCCGCGTCGCGGATAGTGGACAGGCGGTGTGCGATGGTGATCGTGGTGCGCCCGGCCGAAAGCGCGTCGATGGCCTGCTGCACCTGCTGCTCGGTGTGGGTGTCCAGGGCACTGGTCGCCTCGTCGAGCACCAGGATCGGCGGATCGCGCAGGATCGCACGGGCCACCGCCAGCCGCTGCTTCTCGCCCCCGGAGAACCGGTAACCACGCTCGCCCACCATGGTGGCGTAGCCCTCGGGCAGGCTCATGATGTGGTCGTGGATCTGCGCGGCGCGCGCGGCGTCGTGCAGTTCCTGTTCTGTCGCATCGGGTTTCGCGAAGCGCAGGTTGTCCGCGACCGAGGCGTGGAACAGGTAGGTCTCCTGCGAGACCACGCCGACCGCCCCGGCGAGATCGGCGAAGGACAACTCGCGCACGTCTTTTCCGTCGATGGTGATCCGTCCGGAACTCACGTCGTAGAGCCGGGCCACCAGGTAGCCGAGTGTGGTCTTGCCGGAACCGGTTTCGCCGACGACGGCCAGGCTCGTCCCGGCCGGCACGCTGATATCGATATCGCGCAACACCGCTCGATCACCCGCTTCGTAGGCGAAGCCGACGTGTTCGAAGCGCACCGCGCCGGTCACCGGACCGAGCGGCACCGGCCGCGCGGGTTCCTCGATATCCGGCTGCAGATCGAGGTATTCGAAGATCCGGCCGAACAGCGCGAGCGAACTCTGTACCTCGACGCCGGTGGAGAGCAACTGCACCATCGGGCGCAGCAGCGTGGTCTGCAAGGTGGTGAACGCGACCAGCGTGCCGATCGACACCAGCGGCTTGCCCGCTGTGACGGTCAGTCCCGCTGCCCAGTAGATCACCGCGGGCATCGCCGACATGACGATCGTGATGGTCGACTGCCGCCACCGTCCCGCCATGCTCGCCCGGATCTCCAGATCTACCAGCCCGCGCGATTCGCGCGCGAAACCGTCCACCAGCGCGGGTGCGCGGCCCATCGTGCGGCCGAGCAGGATGCCGCTCACCGAGAGCGACTCCTCCACGATCGCCGACATGCCCGCCAGTTTCTGCTGGCGCTGGGCGGTGATCTTGCGGCGCTCGTTGCCGACGCGGCGGCTCACCCAGACGAAGAAGGGCAGCATGATCAGCGAGACCAGCGTGAGCCGCCAGTCCAGCACGATCATGGCGACGATCGCGGCGAGCACCGTGGTGAAGTTCGAGACCAGCGAGGTCGCAGTGGAGGTGACGGTGGACTGCATGCCGCCGATATCGTTGGCGATGCGCGACTGCACCTCACCGGTGCGTGTTCTGGTGAAGAAGGACAACGGCATTCGCTGCAACTGCGCGTACACCGCCGACCGCAGATCGTGCATCACATCCTGGCCCACGGTGGTCGAGATGTAGGTCTGCAAAACGCCGAACACACTGGTCAGCGCCGCGACCGCGACCATGCCCGCGGCGAGCAGGGTGAGCAGGCCGGTGCGCCCGTGCGGCAGCGCGTCGTCGAGCACCGCCCGCAGCATGAACGGCGAGGCCAGCGCGACGACCGAGGACAGGCCGACGAGCGCGGCGACCGCGGCCAGACGGGCCCGATAGGGGTGGAACAGCCGGACGATCCGGCGAAGCTGAGCTGGGGGCTGCATAGGCGGCTCCTTCCGAGGAACTACGTCATGAAACTGAGCATGGCTCATAATTGTTCCCGAAACAATGAGTTATGCTCAGCATCATGGAGACCGCCGAGACCGACCTCCCCGAACTGTTCCTGCGCGCGGCCAAACGTATCCGCCGCAATCAGTCGTCCCGGCTCGCCCCGCTCGGCCTCACCCCGGCTCAGGCCCGCGCCCTGCGCATCATCGGCCACCAGCACGAACCGCTGCGGATGACCGCGCTGGCCGACCGGCTCGGCATCGTCCCCCGCTCGGCGACCACCGTCGTCGACGCGCTCAGCGCCGCCGGCCTCGTGCACCGCACCACTGATCCGGCCAGCCGCCGCGCCACCCTCGTCACGCTCACCGACACCGGTCGCGCCACCCTCGGCCGCATGGCCGAAGCACGCCGCGAAGCCGCCGAAGAACTCTTCGCGACCCTCACCGCCGAACAGCGCGAAACCCTGCGCGCGCTGTTGGCTGCTTTGGACACCGCTACCTGCTAGCACTGTCGACTTGCCCGATCCCCGCGGCTCGATTCGGTCAATTCGCCCATTTCGCGAGACTTACCGACCGGTACCTCCTCGATGAGCGGGTACGCCCGCTAATGAGCAGTATTCTGCCCGGGGCGACGGCGTCGTCGGCGGGACTTGCGGGTCCGAGCGTTGCTGCATTCCGGGAACGCTGCGGATAACCTGGCGGTATGACCTGAAGAAGGTGGGGCGATGGATCGACCGGAGATGGGCTCACGGCCCGACAACGATTACGGGCGGGGGCCACAGATGATGCGACGCGGCGGACCGGACCAGCCGTCCGGACCCGACGACCGGTATCAGGGGGCGTACTCGGATTGGATGGACCGGCTGCCGGAACCGGAACCAGAGCCGGCCTACGAACCCGGTTACGCGTCGGGCTATTTCGAAGACGAGTTCAGCGGGCTGATCGACCGGTCCCGCGGCAGGCGCTCCGCGAAGCGGTGGCTGATCCCCGTGCTGGGCGTGGTCGTGGTCGGCGCGCTGGCCGCCGTCGCGTTCGTGGTGTTCGGCACCAACTCCTCGCCCGACACCGCGGCCGCGCCGACGCAGACCCTGGTGCCCGCCGCCGCGCCGGGCGCACCGTGCGAGGCCGAGCGGGTCGGTAACCGGATCAAGGGCAACGATCCGGGTGGATTCGACTCCGGCCCGGCCGCGATCTTCGCTTTCCAGCACGCGTATTACGTCGCGCGTTCCGGCGCAGAGGTCCGTGCGGCCACGACCCCCGATGCCGCGGTGGAGTCGGCCGAGGCCATCCAGCGCGGTATCGACACCATCCCGGCGGGCACCACCTACTGCGTCGCGATCACGCCGGGCGCGTTCGCCGGGCAGTACATGGTGGTGGTGACCGAGAACCGGCCCGGCCGCACCCCGGTCACCTACAACCCGCAGCTGGTCACCACCACCAAAGACGGGGCGCGCACGCTGATCAGTGCCATCAGCCCCGGCCAATGAGCCGGAGCGTCAGGCGAATTCGTACTCGGCTACGGCCCGCTCGTCGAATTCGATGCCGAGCCCGGGACGCGACGGGATGTGCACCTGGTTGGCCCCGTAGCGCAGCCGGGTCTCGGGCGTGAGCAGCCGTTCGAAGTTGTAGATGCCCTTCTCCAGCGCGAAATACTCGACCACGAGCGTGTTGCTCACCGCGCCGCACAGGTGCACGTGCAGGTTGTGGTGCCAGTGCGGCGCCATCTGCAAGCCGAACGCGTCCGCGGCGTGCGCGACCCGCAGCCATTCGGTGACGCCGCCGACCACCCCGGCGTCGGCCTGCAGCACCGCGGCCGCGCCCGCTTCGATGAGCTGGCGGAATTCCCAACGCGTCTGGTGGATTTCGCCGGTGGCAACGGGGGTGCGGATCTGCGCGGCCAGTTCGCCGTGCCCGGCGATCGCGTCCGGGGCGAGCGGTTCCTCGAACCACCACAGCCCGTGCTCGCCCGCCGCGCGCTCGAAAGCCTCGATGGCGGTGCGGGCTTCGTGCACGGAGCGGTAGGCGTTGTTGGCGTCGAGCGCGAGCCGGCCGGTGTCGCCGATGGTCTCGATCGCGGCGGCCACCCGGCGCGCGTCCTCGGCCACGCTCAGGCCGCCGACCTTGATCTTGTGATCGGTAAAGCCTTGGCCCGCATTGAATTCGATCTCCTTGCGCACCGCCTGCGTCCACTCGCCCTCGTCGGGCCGGTAGTAGCCGCCCGACGCGTAGGCGGGCAGCGGAGCCGTCGCGCCGCCGAGCAGGCTCACCAGGGGCAGGCCCGCCCGCTTCGCGCGCAGATCCCACAGCGCGATATCGATCGCCGACAGCGCTCGCAGCACCGCACCGCGCCGGCCCGCCAGCAGCGCCTCCTGATAGGCCAGGCTCCACAGGCCGGACACGTCGTTGTGGTCCGCGCCGAGGTACACCGGCGCCAGCACATCGTCGATCGCGCATTTGGTGAGCATGCCGCCGCTGGTCCCGGCGTAGGTGTAGCCGTGCCCGGTGGCGCCACTGTCGTCGGTGATCTCGACCAGGACATAGTGCCGATCGGTCAAGTCGCGGTTGGACATTCGGGTCGGCTTGTCGACCGGGATACCGACGACGCGGGCTCGGACACGGGTGATGGTCATCGACTGCTCCTCGCGGAAGAGGCGGTGCGTACCGCCTGGATGTTGGCGAATTCGGTGGCGCCGTAACTGCTCAGCTCCCGGCCGTGGCCGCTGGCTTTGACCCCGCCGACGGGCAGGCGCGGGTCGGATTCGGAGATGCGGTTGACGAAGACGGAACCCGCCGCGACCCGGTCCGCGAGTTGCTGTACCCGCCCGAGGTCGGTGCCCCAGATCGAACAGCTCAGGCCGTAGGCGGAGGCGTTCGCGGCCGTGAGCGCGGCGGCCGCCGAAGCGACCGGCAGCACCGCGCCGAGCGGGCCGAAGGTTTCCTCTTGAAAGGCAACGGCATACGTGTCCGGCACGGTCACGATGGTCGGCGGGAACCAGGCGCCCGGGCCGGAATCGGCGGCGCCGCCGGTCACTACCGTGCCGCCCGCGGCCAGCGTCGCGGTCAGCTGCCTGCGCAGCTCGTCGCGCAGGTCGGCCCGTGCCATCGGTCCGATATCGGTGCCGGGCAGCATCGGGTCGCCGACGACGAGCCGGTCCAGCTCGGCCACCATGGCGTCGGTGAAATCGGGAAAGACGCGCTGTTCGACGATGATTCGCTTCGCGGCGATGCAGCTCTGCCCGACGTTGAGGAACCGGGAGCGCACCGCCGCGGCCGCGGCGGCCGCGATATCGGCGTCGGAGAGCACGATGAACGGATCGGAACCGCCGAGTTCCAGCACGACCTTCTTCACCGCCGCGCCCGCACGCGCACCCACGATCGCGCCGACCCGGTTGCTGCCGGTGAACGCGACGGCGGCGATGCGGGCGTCATCGATGAGCGGGCCGATCCGGTCCGGCGGCAGCACCACGCTGGTCAGCACGCCGGTGCCGCACACCTCGTCGAACAGCCGTTGCACGGCGACGGCGCAACCGGTGACATTGTCGGCGTGCTTGAGCAGCACCGTGTTCCCGATCGCGAGGGCGGGCAGCATCGACCGGAACACCTGCCAGAACGGGTAGTTCCACGGCATGATCGCGAGCAGCACGCCCAGCGGCCGGACGCGGATCTGCCCGCTCTCGGGGAACACGTCGACCGCCTGGGGCCGCAGCAGATCGGCGACCCGATCGGCGTAGTAATCGCAAGTGAGGGCGCACTTTTCGAGTTCCGCGGCGGCCTGGGTGATGGGTTTGCCCATCTCGGTGGTGATCAGCGCCGCCAGCACCGGCGCGTCGGCGCGCAGGCGGGCGGCCAGCAGGCGCAGCCGGTCGGCCCGGTCCGCGACCGGCTCGTCGGCTGCCCGGCGCGCGGCCGTGACGGCTCGGTTCAGCAGGGCGGACAGCTGATGGTCGGGGGTGAAAGCGTAAGCCTCGAGCGGGTTTCCGGTGGCCGGGTCGATCGTGGTGATCATCGGGCCGCCTCGGTCACCCGGGCCGCCAGCCAGTCCTGGAAGCGGCGGCCGAGCACCACCGGATTCGCCAGCAGCTTCGGCACGCCGGTCGCGTTGCCCACCGCGATCTGCACATGCAGGAACACCGGGCCGTCCAGGGTCAGCGATTCGGCGAGCCGGGCCGACAGCTGTTCGGGATCGGCGGCCCGCAGCACGGTCCAGCCCGCCGCGGTCGCCAGCTCCCCCAGGTCGATGTGCGAACCGTAGGTCGGCAGGTTCGCGGTCGCGCCGTAGACGCCGTTGTCCAGCAGCACCAGCACCAGCTTCGCGGGGCGCAGGAAACCGCCCGTGGCAAGCACATTCGGGTTCATCAGCAGCGAACCGTCGCCCTCGACGGTCACCACCTTCGGCACCCCGGTATCGGCGAGGCCCAGGGCGATCCCGGTGGCGACCGAACCGGCCAGGCCCATCGCGTCGAGCAGATACAGGTGGTTCGGGCGGTCGGCGACCGCGGCCAGCTCCCGGCTGGAGGCGGCGCAGGTCACGACGACGGGCAGGTCGGCGGTTTGCTCGGCGACAAGTCGCAGAGCGTCGATGCGGTGCACGATCACGCGGCCTTTCCGTCGGTCGCCCAGAAGTGGGCGAGCACCACCACCGGCCGAAATGTCATGCGCGCGTGGACGCCCGCCTCGGTCACCACCTGTTCCCAATCCGAAGCCGTACTGCGCCGGTCCACTTCGAAGAACGGGAGGCCGAAACGCGTGAGCACGCCGGGGACATGCTGGCTGAACGTGTGGATCATCGAGTTGTATTCGCCGAGGCCGCCGCGCGTATTCGCGACGATCAGCAGCGGCAGGTGGTAGGCCAGGTTGAAGGTGGTCAGCGCGGTCAGCGCGTTACCGAAGCCGTTGTCCTGCATGACGATCGCGCCGAGCTTGCCGGTGAGCGGCAGCGCGCCCAGCACGCCCGCCGCCTCCTCCTCCCTGGACAGCGGAAAGACCCGCTCGGACCGGCCCGCCGCACCCCCGCTGGTGTGCACCAGCGCGTTGATGACGGGAGCCACGCTCACCGACGGCACGTACCCGACCAGATCCACCTCCGCCGCCCAGATACCTCTGGCGACCGACGCCGCATAAGAGTTGGAATTCACGAATGTCCCTTCGCCGGACCGGCTGCCGAGTAGCAGCCCACTTGATATGAGAAACATACTACTCTCAATGAGTAGCATGCAACTCTCAATTAGAGGTCAGCCACGGCATGGCGAGGGGTCGGTCAGTAGGTGACTTGCTCGCCTTCGGGGACCGAGACCGAGACCCAGCGACGCCATTCGGCGACCAGGCCGCGATTGTCGGCGCTGCTGTGCGCGACGAGCAGGTCACCGGAGCGGACCAGATGCTTGCGCATCGCGCGTTCGGCCGCGACGCCGTCGCGTTTGCGCAGGGCGTCGATGATGTCCCAGTGGTCCTTCAGAGCCGTGTCCACGGTCTGGTACCGCGGCACGCTGTGCCTGCCGTCCAGGGCGAGAGTCTGGCGCAGCTCGGCGACGAACTTGGCCAGCCGGCGATTGCCGCCGGCCTCCAGGATCAGTTCGTGCAGGCGTTCGTCGGCGGCGAAGTATTCGGCGCCGCCGTCGGCGGTGCGCTCCATGATCCGGTATTCGGCCAGCATCGCCTCGTCGTCGCGGCTGGTCATCACCGCCGCGGCGCTGCGGCAGGCCGGCGGCTCGAGCAGCACGCGCAGGCTGCACAGGTCGACGATGCCGCGCCCGTCCTGGCCGAGCACCCGTGCGCCCCGATTGCGTTCGATCTTGACCAGGCCCAGATCGGCCAGTTTCAACAGCGCCTCACGCACCGGCGTCCGCGAGGCCCCGAACCGTTCGCCCAGTTCCCGCGACGAATAGAGCACGCCACGCTCGAGCCGCCCCTGCCGGATCGCGTCCCGGATCTCGGCCGCGATCTGCTCGGACTTGCTCTCTACCGCATCCTCCGACAAGGCACCTCTTCAATGGACCGACGCAACGGGAAAACGCCCGTGGCACAGCGGCCCCGGGCGATTCACCAGCATAGTCGCTCAGGCGCTCGGCACCTTCGAGGCGCGACGGGCCTTCGACCGCACCGCGATCGCGCCGACCACGCCCAGCGCGCCCACGTTGGCCAGGATCATCACCGCGATCGCGAAACTGGTGTGCCCGCCGGACGCGTCCTTGATCCAGCCGAACGCGTACGGACTGACGAAGCCGGCCGCGTTGCCGAGCGAATTGATCAGCGCGATACCGCTGGCCGCGCCGACCCCGGCCAGATACGCCGTCGGCACCGCCCAGAACAGCGGCTTCGCCGTCTGCGCCGCCATGGTGGCGACGGTGATCGCGGTGAACGCCAGCAGCGGCGAGCCGAGGGCGAACGCCGTCACGGTGAAGGCGACCACCGAGATCGCCAGGGCGACCAGCACCGGTTTCGAGGAACGTTCGTCGCGCACCAACCGTCCGGTCACATACATTCCGATCGCGGCGAGCAGGAACGGTACCGCCGACAGCCAGCCGATCTGCGTGCTGCTCAGGCCGTGCCCGACCTCCTTGACCACCGTCGGCATCCAGTACGCCAGCGGGTACGCACCGCACAGCAGCAGGAAGTAGGCCAGGCACAGCGCGAGGACGCGCTTGTTCCGCAGTGCGGCGAGATGCCCGGCGGGGGCGGTCTGCGCGCGTTCGGCGTTCTCGGCCGCCAATGTCTCGGTGAGCCAAGCCCGTTCGGCGTCGCTGAGCCATTTCGCCTGCGCGGGCGTCTCGGTGAGTCCGAAGAAGAACACCACGCCGAGCAGGACCGCCGGAATGCCGCCGACGATGAACACCCAGCGCCAGCCGTCCAAGCCCAGTGCGCCGTCGAAGGTGTCGAGAATCCAGCCGTTGAGCGGGCTGCCGAGCACGCTGGCCACCGGGATCGCCACCATGACGGTCGAAATCACTTTGGTGCGTTCGGCATTCGGGTACCAGCGGGTGAGATACACGATGATGCCGGGAAAGAAGCCCGCCTCGGCCACGCCGAGCAGGAAGCGAAGCAGGTAGACCATCTCCACGTTGACCGCGAAGGCGGTCAGGGTCGCGATGATGCCCCAGGTCACCAGGATCCGGCTGAGCCAGATCCGCGCGCCGACCTTGGTCATGATGATGTTGCTCGGCACCTCGGCGAGCACGTAGCCGACGAAGAAGATGCCCGCGACGAACCCGTACTGGGTCGCGCTCATCCCGAACGTCTCCTCCATACCGAACTTCGCGAAGCTGACATTGATCCGATCGATGTAGCTCACGATGTAGCCGATCACCAGCAGCGGCACGATCCGGCGGGTGATCTTCCGGATCGTATTCGCCTGCAGCGCATCCATTTTCTTTCCTCCACAGCACAGAGCCAAGCTGTGATGGCATGCCACTTGCTTAAGTAGCATGTCTCACTTGATGAGTAGCATGCTACTCAAGCTGTGACCTGACGCACAAGAGTTTCACGACAGCCTCGCTCAGATGGCGGAAATACGCCGACGGCCGGACCCGGAGCCTTGCGGGCCGGGTCCGGCCGTCGGAAGTGGCGAGGAAACTGTGCCTCGGAAAGGTCAGCGGCGGGCGTGCTCCGCCGCGACGACGACGTGGCGCATCAGCAGGGCGGTCGTCACCGGACCGATGCCGCCGGGGACCGGGGTGAGGGCGGCGGCCTTGCCGCGCACCGACTCCGCGTCGACATCGCCGACGATGCTGCCGTCGGCGGCCTCGTTGGTGCCGACGTCGACCACCACCGCGCCCTCGCGGATGTGCTTGCCGGTGACCAGGCCGATCCGGCCGGCGGCGGCGACGACGATATCGGCGGCCGAGGTGACGGCGGGCAGGTCGGTGGTCTTCGAATGACAGACGGTGACCGTGGCGTTCTCCGCGAGCAGCAGCTGGGCCAGCGGCTTGCCGACGATATTGGAGCGCCCGACGACGGCCACATGCTTCCCGGCGAGCGGGACCTGATGGTGCTTCAGCAGCTCGACGACCGACTCGGAGGTCGCGGCGACGAAACCCTCGAGCCCGGAGGCGAGCAGACCGAGCGAGAGCGGGCTCACCCCGTCGACGTCCTTCGGCGCGGCGATCGCGGAGCTCACCTCCTCCAGCGTGATGCCCGCGGGCAGCGGCGTCTGCAGCATGATGCCGTCGGTCGCGGGATCCGCGCTGCGCGCCGCGAGTTCCGCGCGGATCGTCTCCGCGCTCGCATCGGCGCCGAGATCGACGGTGTCGCAAGCGATTCCGAGCCGTTCGGCGGCCTTGCGCAGCGAGTTGACGTACCAGGCGCTGGCCGGGTCGTCGTTCGCCACGATCAGCGCCACGCGCGGTGCGGCACCGGACTCGGCGTGCGCCGCGGCGCGCTGCTTGGTGTCGGCATTGAGGGCGGCGGCGAGTTCCTTGCCGGTCAGCGAAACGGTATCCACGTTGTGACACCTTATCGGGCGGGCGCGGCGGCACCGCCCAACGGCTCCGGGCCCGCGCCGAGGGCGCATCGGACATCTGCGGCAACTCGCCCGCCGACGCCGCCCGGTTTGTCCCCGTGCCCAAAAATAAAACTCAGAATCCCCCCGGTTAATACGTGATTTCCAGATCAACCCACCGTATGGTGGGCACTGCTTGCCCCCGGCTAACTGCCAGCACGTGCCCAACCCGGTCTGATTCGCGGAAAGGTGTCGACTGTAGTGAAGATCTCGAGGCACTGGACACATCTCGCCGCGACGGTGCTCGCGGCGCTCACCCTGACCGCGCTGTCCGCGGTTCCGGCCGCGGCCGGACCGGAGACGGACGCCCTCTACAACTCCGCCCAGCGCAATTTCACCGACGGCGACGACGTCGCCGGCCGCGCCGACCTGCGCAACCTGATCGGCGCGGACCCCAACGACGCCGAAGCCCTTGCCCTGCAAGCGATCTGGTCGCACTACGCGAACGACCTGCCCGCGCTCGCCGACGCCATGGCGCGGTTGAACCTCCTCGATCCGCAATTGGCGGCGGGTACCAACAACGTGCTCGGCGCCATCGGCGCGGCGGTCGGCACGCTGCCCAACCCGATGCCCGCGCTGATCGGCCCGGAGACCGGCATCGTCGTGCTCGGCTACGGGCTGCTGCCGGACGGCGCGCTGCGCCCCGAACTGGTGAACCGCCTGATCGCGGCCTGGTTGCAGTCGATCGCGGCGCCGCTGTCGCCGATCGTGGTGACCGGCGGCAACCCGCAGAACGGAATCGCCGAGGCCGACGCCATGGCCGGTTGGCTGATCGGGCACGGCGTACCGCCGACCCGCATCCACGTGGAGAACCGCGCCGGTTCGACCGTGCAGAACGCGTTGTTCGCCACCAAGATGTTGCGCGATGTCGGCGCGACCAGCGCGGTGGTGGTCACCTCCCCCAACCACATCCGGCGTGCGGTCGCCGATTTCATCGTCGCGGGCACCCGGGTGGTCGGCGCGACCACGTCGCTGGATCAACTGGTCTCGCAGTTGCCCCCGCCCTCGCGCCAATCCCAGCGCGGCATCTACCTCGACGCCACCCGCACCTTCCAACTGGACACCGCCCGCTGACGCCACCCAGCGGCTGACCCCGCACGCCCCGTCTCCTGCCGCGCACATCCTGTTCTCCCGCGCACATCTCGGCCCCGCCGCGCACGTCCCGCCCTGCCGCGCACCTCCTGTTCTCCCGCGCGCGTTTCCGTCGACCGACACGCGCGCGGGACGGCAATAGGGGCGCGGGGGTCGTGGTTCGTGCGCGAGGTCACCGGATAACCGCTGGCCAGACCTGATCCGGGCACGGCAGGATGGCCGGGTGATGGCAGGTAGAACCGAGGTGGTCGCGACGCTGCGGGCGGCGGGGTGCGTTTTCGCCGAGGACGAGGCCCGCCTGCTCACCGCCGCCGCGGCCGAGACCGGCGCCGAACTGGACGACCTGGTGGCCCGGCGCGTCGCGGGCACGCCGCTGGAGCATCTGCTCGGCTGGGCCGAGTTCCACGGCTTGCGCGTCGTGGTCGCACCGGGCGTCTTCGTACCCCGGCAGCGCACCGCGTTCCTGGTCGAGCAAGCGGCCGCGCTGGCCCGCACCCGCACCCGACATCAGGTAGTGGTCGATTTATGTTGCGGCTCAGGCGCTTTGGGCTTGGCTCTGGCCACGACCCTGGCGGCCGAGCGGCGGCCCGCGACGCTGGCCGCCGCCGATATCGATCCGGTCGCGGTGGACTGCGCGCGTCGCAACCTGACCGCGCTCGGCGCCCCGGTCTATCAGGGCGATCTCTTCGATCCGCTCCCCGAGGAACTGCTCGGCTGCATCGATATCCTGCTGGCCAACACCCCGTACGTTCCGTCCGACATGATCGCGCGGATGCCCCCGGAGGCCAGGGACCACGAACCGCGCGCCGCCCTGGACGGCGGCCCCGACGGTCTCGACATCTTCCGCCGGGTCGCCGCGGGCGCGCGGTCCTGGCTGGCCCCCGGCGGCCACCTGCTGGTGGAAGCCGGTGCGGCACAGGCAGAATCCGCGCTCGCGGTGCTGGCCGAGCACGGTCTCGCCGGCCGCGTCGCCGCCTCCGAGGAGCAGTACGCCACCGTCGTGATCGGCACCAGGCCGACCGGCTGAGGCGCTACTTCTTGCGGCCGGTGAACTCGTCCATCGAGTGGTAGACGCCGACCGAGTTGAGGAACAGATCGCGCAGCTTGATCGGGAGCAGGCCGGAGATCGCCTTGTTGAGCCGCGAGGTCCAGGGCAGGATCACCAGCGGCGTCCCGTTCTTCATCTCCCGCCACGAGGTGTCGACCACCTCGTCCTGCTCCAGGATCGGCGTGAACAGGAAGCCCTTCGCGCCGTCGAACATGCCGGTGTTGATGTAGGTCGGGCAAACGGTGGTCACCTTGACGTGCTGGTGACCTGCCTGCTCGAGTTCGATCCGCACCGAATCGGACCAGCCGAGCGCCGCCCACTTGGACGCCGCGTAGACACTCATCCGCGGGTTGGACACCAGGCCCGCCGACGACGCGATGGTCAGCACGCGTGCCTCGGTCGAGCCGGCCACCATGGCGGGCAGGAATTCCAGCGTGATGTACATGGGGGCGTGCGCGTTGATGGCCATCGTCTGCGCGATGTCGGCCCGGTTCTCGGTGTCCCAGAAGTAACTGTTGCCGCGCACGATGCCCGCGTTGTTGACCAGGATGTCGATACCGCCGACCTCGGCGCGCACCGACTCCGCCGCCTCGGCGATGGCCTGCGGCGCCGACACGTCGACCACGAAGTGGTGGATGTCGCCGCCCTGCGCGGTCAGCTCGGCGGCGGTCTCCTTCAGCGCCACCTCGTTGATGTCCCACAGCACTACGGCGGCCGCGCCCTCGCGCACCGCGCGTTCGGCGAACAGCTTGCCCAGGCCCATGGCGGCACCCGTGACGAGCACCTTCTTACCCGCAACCGTGTCGAGTTTCATCCGTCCCCTGTCTTTGCTCGATATCGCCGGAAGTCATTTCTGGCGCAGTGTTTTCATGACGCCGAAGTAGAGCGTCATGGTCTTGGCCCACAGCTGTTCGGACATGCCGGGCAACGGCGCGATCGGCAGTACCCGCTGCACCGCGATGGTCTGGGTGTCGATGTATTTCAGCAGGCCCTCGGGGCCGTGCCGGCGGCCGGTGCCGGAGATGCCGAGTCCGCCCGACGGCGCGTCGGCGCTGCCCCAGGCCGCGATGAAGCCCTCGTTGACGTTCACCGATCCGGCGTTGATCCGCGCCGCGACCGCGCGGCCCCGCTCGGTGTCTTTCGTCCACACGCTGGCGTTGAGGCCGTAGGCGGTGTCGTTGGCCTGTTCGACCGCCTCGTCGTCACTGGCGACCCGGTAGATCGAGACGACCGGGCCGAAGGTTTCCTCGCGGTACACGGTCATGCCGGGGCGCACCCCGCTCAGCACAGTCGGCTCGTAGAAGTACGGCCCCAGATCGGGACGCGCCCGCCCGCCCGCGAGCACCGTCGCACCCTTGGCCACCGCGTCCTCGACATGCGTTCGCACCGTGTCCAATTGGCGCGGGAAGGTGAGCGAGCCCATGTCGCTGTCGAAATTCAGGTCCGCGCCGAGCGTGATTTCCTCGACGTGCCCGACGAATTCGCGGACGAACTGGTCATAGACCTTCTCGTGCACATAGATTCGCTCCATCGATTCGCAGAGCTGCCCGGCCGAGGCGAAGCAGGCGCGGATGGCGATCTTGGCGGCTCGCGTCACGTCGGCATCAGCCAGCACCACCAGCGGGTTCTTCCCGCCGAGTTCGAGCGAGTAGCCGATGAGCCGCTCGCCCGCCTGCCGCGCGATGGTGCGGCCCGTGGCGCTGGAACCGGTGTAGTCGACATAGTCGGCGCGGCCGATCACCTCGCCGCCGATCACCGAACCGCGGCCGAGTACCGCCTGCCACAACCCTTTCGGCAGCCCGGCCCGTTCGGCGGCGTCGATCGCCCACAGCGCGATGAGCGCGGTCTGGTTGTCGGGTCGCGCCACCACCGCGTTGCCCGCGACCAAGGCGGGCAGCGCGTCGGAGACGGCCAGGGCGAGCGGGTAGTTCCATGGTGAGATGACCGCGACCACGCCCTTCGGACGGTGCCGGACGTCGACCCGGGTCAGCACCGGCAGCACACCGCGTGGCTTGCGGGTGGCGAGCAGTTTCGGGGCGACCTGCGCGTAGTACCTGGCGTTGACCGCGACATCGCCGACCTCGTCGAAGGCGTGCGCCCGGGACTTGCCGGTCTCGGTCTGCACGATGTCGAGCACGACGTCCTGCTCGGCCAGCACGATGTCGTGGAAACGGCGCAGCACGGCGGCCCGCTCCCGGATCGGGCGGCGCGCTCACTCCTGCTGCACCGCCCGCGCGGTCGCGAAGGCGCGGTCGATATCGGCGACCGAGGACTGGGGCAGATCGGCGATCTTGCGTCCGGTGGCGGGCGCGAACACCTCGACGGCCGGCGCGCCGCCCGCGACGGCACGCGCGAGCAGGGGCTGGATCAGCGCCGACGGCAGGGCGTCGGCGGCAGCCAGCGGGGAGGCGGTGGTCATCGTCGGCCCTCTCGATCGGTGTGCCATTAACTGAACACTAGTGTTAGATTAATGGACGTGCCGCGCTTCGTGTCAAGCTGTTCGTCATGGAACACAGACATGGCAGGCTGCCGACTGTGAGGCAGCACCATGGGGGTGGCGCCGCGTCGTGACCGAGGCGACCACGCGGCGGGGCCGCCCGCCGCAGACCCCGGAGCAGGCCGAGGAGGTCCGGGCCAGAATCGTGCTGGCCACCGCGGAGGTGTTCACCCGCAACGGTTCTCGCGGACTGAGCGTCGCGCAGATCATCGAACAGGCCGGGCTGGCCAGGCCGACCTTCTACCGCTACTTCGGCAACGCGACCGAGCCGCTGCACGTCCTGCTGGAGACCTCGAACGCCGGGCTGGTCGACGGCATCGCCGAAGCCCTCACCGGCACCGACGAACCCGTCGAGCTCGGCATCCGGCTGATCGACGCCTATCTGGCCTGGGCCGGCGGGCACGGCGCGATGCTGCGGCCGCTGTTCGCCGAACTGCACGACCCGGCCTCGCCGGTGTCGGCTTACCGGGAGCGCGCACTCGACGATATCCGCGACCTGGTCCGCGCGACGTTCACCGAGCTGGGCCGGCCGGTCCCGAGCCCGCTCGACCTCGACGCGGCCCTGCACGTCTGCGAGTACGTCGTCTACCGGATCTCCTCCGGCACCGCACCCGGCGCGGAGCCCGACCCGGCGACCGTCGCCGAAGCACGACTCACCATGATCCGGGTGCTGCTGACCACCCTCGGCACCCGCGCCGATCTCGCCTATGCGCTGGATCTGCCGGGCCTCTTCCCGCACTGACCCGAGCGCACGCTTACGTTTCAGCCCCGCGAACCCGGCGAGCGTCGTTGATCGCCGAGTTCACAGGTTCATTGGGATGCGTTGTCTCGCATCGGCGCCGGGGCGAAACGTTCGGTGTGCACCGAGGCGGTCGGGTCGTGCAGAGCCAGCAGTTCCCGGCCGGCCTCGGCGAGCACAGGCGGGCCGCAGACGTATACCGCGGCCCCCGTGGGTGTCTGCGCGAAGATCATGCGCGGATCGGGCAGGCCGAATTCGTCGTCGGGGCGCACCACCACATCCCCGCCGGTGAGCCGGGCCAGCTCGCACAGAAACGGCATCCTGGCCCGCGATCGGCCGAAATACATGAGCCGCCAGGGTGTTCCGGCACGCTCGGCGGCGCCGACCATCGGCAGGATCGGCGTGATCCCGATTCCACCGGCGACGAACAGATAGCGCGCAGCAGCCAGCAGCGGAAAGGCGTTGCGCGGCCCGCGGATCGGCAACCGGTCGCCGACGCGCAGCCGCTCGTGCACCTCACGCGAGCCGCCGTCGCCGTGCTCGAGGTAGCGCACCGCGATGCGGTAGTACCCCCGCTCGGCCGGGTCGTTGGTCAGTGAATACTGCCGCAGCCGACCGGACGGCAGACACAGCTCGATATGCGCCCCGGGCGTCCAGGCGGGCAGAGCGCCGCCATCCGGGTCGCGTAGGCACAGGCTGACGACGCCGTCGGCCTCCGCCTCGATCCGGTCGACGACAACGTCGAAACCGTTGCGGCGCAGTGACTGCGGTAATGTCTCGGCGAGCATCGCGGGACGCTGCCCGGTCGGCTGCACCGGCCGCCGCTGCGCGACGCGGGGCGCGATCGTCGGCTCGCCGGAGCGGAAAGCGGCTGGGCCCGTACCGAACTCGAAGGTCACGGCGCATGTGCGACGCACCTGCGGCTGATCGACGTAGCCAGTAGAGCCCATCTCGCATCCTCATCTCTGATCGGCGAAGCACAAGCGTTCTCGCAATCTATTGATGACATCAACTGCTGTCAACATCACCCGATGTCCACATCCGAGCTGTGAGAAGATGGCGCCATGGCCGCCGAAGACGACGGAGCGATCCCGGGGATGCGCCGCTGGCGTGGCCGATCCCCCGCCGCTCGAGTCGCCATGCGCCGCGACCAACTGATCGAGGCGTGCACCGAACTGATGGCGACGATCGGCGCGGCGGAAACCTCGATGCGCGGAGTATGCAGGCAGGCCGGGCTCACCGAACGCTATTTCTACGAGAGTTTCCCTAATCTCGACGCATTGCTCACCACTGTGCTCGACACCGTGGTGCTCGGCGCCCGGGACCGACTACTCGCGGCGTTACCCTCGGCCCCGATCCAGCGCGCCGCCATGTTCCGGCATCTGGTCACCGTGTTCACCGACTACCTCACCGAGGATCGCCGCCGCGGCCGGATCATGTTCGTCGAATCGCAGGCCACCCCGGTGCTCATGCCCCGCGCCAACCAGCTCATCGGATTATTCACGGCGCCGATCGCCTTGACGATCGGCGCCGGCGACTACACCGACCCCGGACCCGACGAGCACGACAGCGCCCTCAACGCCAGCGCCATCTTCGGCGCCCTGGCCTATCTCTACCGGCCCTGGCTGGACGGCGAGATCCCGGTCTCCCGAGAACGATTCGACGAGCACGCCGCGATAGTGCTGGAAAACGTTGCCCGAGTGCGCTCTTCGGCCGGCTCCGAGACCTAGGCGCCAATTCATCCGACGTATCCGCTCGAACCACACGACCCACTGCGCGCGGGTTCCCTTCGGCCGCAACACAGTTGATGACACGGCAAGCAGCACCCGGGACGGCTTCCGACCGAGTACCCTGCGTGACTCGCAGTGAAGTCACTCACATCCCACGCCAGTCCCCACCACGCGAAGCGCAGCGCCAAATGAGTTAGCCAGAAGTTCGCCAGCGCGCTGGGATCGCCCCTCCGGGGCACACGGTCCGACCCCGGCGCGTGGCCGTCAAACCCGTTGGCGAGTACCGAAAGCGGCCCCCGCCCGGCACTGTCATCGCACCATAGCCAGCCGGTCACCAGTTGGTGATACCTCACGGAACACATACTTGAAAACGCATGCGCGCCTGGACATGTGGGCCGAGGCGATTGTTGTTACCGTCGGGTAGTGTCCGACGCACCGAAGATCAGAGACGATCGCGGAACCTTATTTTCTCCACGATTTCAGGAGCGCGCGTGTCGCATTCTCGATTCGAATCCATCGGCGCCTATCTGCCTTCGAATGTCGTCACCACCCAGGAGCTGCTCGCCCGGCTGCAGGAACCTCCCTCTTTCGATCTCGAGAAGATCACCGGCGTCCAGGAACGCCGCGTGCACGACACCCGGCCGGAGTCGTACGAGGACTCGTTCGCGATCGCGATGAAGGCGGCGCAGGACTGTCTGTCCAGGTCACGATACGAAGCCGCGGAACTCGACGTGATCATCTCCACCTCGATCACGCGGAGCAACCACGCCACCCGCATGTACATGGAGCCCTCGTTCGCCGGGTCGATAAGCCGCCTTATCGGAGCGAAGAAGGCCATTACTTTCGACGTTTCCAACGCGTGCGCCGGAATGCTCACCGGCACCTACATTCTCGATCGGATGATCCGCTCCGGGGCCGTGCGCAACGGCATGGTGGTCAGCGGGGAGGCCATT
This sequence comes from Nocardia vulneris, assembly GCF_001613425.1. Taxonomy (GTDB): domain Bacteria; phylum Actinomycetota; class Actinomycetes; order Mycobacteriales; family Mycobacteriaceae; genus Nocardia; species Nocardia vulneris. The sequence continues at coordinate 134,758 of NZ_BDCI01000029.1, forward strand.
ACTCCGATCGCCGACACCGCGGTCGCGGAGATTTCCGAGAAATACGATCTGCAGTTCGCCTCGCTCTCGGTGGGCGACTCGGGCGCGGCGGTCGTGCTCGACCAGGCGGTGGACGACGACGACAAGATCCACTACATCGAGTTGATGACCGCCTCGGAGTACTCGCACCTGTGTCTCGGCATGCCGAGCGACAAGAGCCAGGGTGTTGCGCTGTACACCGACAACCGCAAAATGCACAACGAAGACCGCTTCCTTTTGGGCACCAACAGCCAGATCAACTATCTGGAAGCACAGGGCCGCACCTTCGCCGACGAGAAGTTCGACTACGTCATCCACCACCAGTTCGGCGCGGCCGCGATCCCGTGGATGAACGCCATCTGCGAGCGCGAGTTCGGCACCCCGATGCCGCCCGATCTGCGGGTTATCGAGAAGTACGGAAACACCTCCACCACTTCACATTTCATCGTTCTGCACGACCAGCTCAGCGAGCAGAACATTCCGGCGGGCTCGAAGCTGCTGATGATCCCGGCCGCCTCCGGCATCGTGACCGGCTTCCTGTCCACCACCATCTCGTCTCTGAAGGTCTGAGGTCAGCCATGGGCGTTCGCATCAAATCCACCGGCGTCAGCCGCGCCGACGACACCAACAGCAGCGTGGAGAACAGCGGCCGCGCCGCGAAGCAGAGCCTGGAGCGGGCCGGTGTCCGGCCCGATCAGGTCGGCGTGCTGATCAACGCCGGGGTGTTCCGGGACTCCAACACGGTGGAACCGGCCGTGTCCGCGCTGATCCAGAAGGCGGCGGGCATCGGCCTCGAATACGCCAAGGACGATCCGCGGACCTTCTCGTTCGACCTGATGAACGGCGCGACCGGCGTGCTCAACGCGGTCGGCGTGGCCACCTCGATCCTGGAGACCGGCAGCGCCGAGCACGTGCTGATCGTCTCCGGTGACGCGCATCCGTCGATGACCCGCAAGGCCGCCACCGACGACTTCCCTTATGCCGCTTCGGGTGCCGCGCTGCTGCTGGAGCGCACCGACGAGCCCGAAGAAGGCTTCGGCCGGGTGCACACGGTGAACGGCGAGGGCACGCCCGCGGTCGAGGCCTACGTCGACACCGCGACGATGGGCAGCGTCGGTCGCGGCCTGATGACGGTCGAGCGGGAGCCGGACTTCGCCGCGCGACTGCTGAACGTGGCGGTCGAGGCCGCGCTGGCCGCGCTCAACGAAACCGGCCACGGCGACCTGTCGGGGACCGCCCTGATCGCCTCGACGCCGACCGCCGAGTTCCCGCTGCAGCTCGCGGACGCGCTCGGCATCGACGAGGACGCGGTCCGCACCCCCGACCTCACCGACGGCGACCCGCACACCGCGGCGCTGCCGCAGGCCTACCACCGCGCCGTGCTGGACGAGACGCTGCGCGAGTTCGGTCACGTGCTGTTCGTCGCCGCGGGCGCCGGCCCGTCGGCCGCGGCGGTGCTGTACCGGTTGCCCGCGCTCGCCGGAGCGACTGCGTGAGTTCGGCCACCTACTGGCAGGCGATCGACCGGTTCCGCGCGTTCGCGCGCGCGGAGCCGGATCGCGAAGCCGTCATCTACCCGGTCGGCACGGATGCCGCGGGCCTGCCGGCCTACCGCCATGTCAGCTATCGCGAGCTCGACGACTGGTCCGAAACCATCGCCGAACGGCTCACCGCGTCCGGCGTCGGGTCCGGCACCCGCACCATCGTGCTGGTGCTGCCCAGCCCGGAGCTGTACGCGATCCTGTTCGCGCTGTTGAAGATCGGCGCCGTACCGGTGGTGATCGACCCGGGCATGGGCCTGCGCAAGATGGTGCACTGCCTGCGCGCGGTCGAGGCGGAGGCGTTCATCGGCATCCCGCCCGCGCACGCCGTGCGCGTGCTGTTCCGCCGCAGCTTCCGCAAGGTGCGCACCACGGTGACGGTGGGCAAGCGGTGGTTCTGGCGGGGTGCGAAACTCTCGGCGTGGGGCAGCACGCCTTCCGGCGGCGCGGTCGACCGGGTGCCCGCCGATTCCGGCGACGTGCTCGTCATCGGATTCACCACGGGCAGTACCGGACCCGCCAAAGCGGTGGAGCTGACCCACGGCAATCTGGCCTCGATGATCGACCAGGTGCACACCGCACGCGGCGAGATCGCGCCGGAGACCTCGTTGATCACCCTGCCGCTGGTCGGCATTCTCGACCTGCTGCTCGGATCCCGCTGTGTGCTACCGCCGTTGATCCCGAGCAAGGTCGGCTCGACCGATCCCGCGCACGTCGCGCACGCCATCGAAACCTTCGGCGTGCGAACGATGTTCGCCTCGCCCGCGCTGCTGATTCCGCTGCTGCGCCATCTGGAGCAGCAGCCGAACGAGCTGAAGACGCTGGCCAGCATCTATTCCGGTGGCGCGCCGGTGCCGGACTGGTGCATCGCGGGCCTGCGCGCGGCGTTGACCGAGGACGTGCGGATCTTCGCCGGATACGGGTCCACCGAGGCGCTGCCCATGTCGCTCATCGAATCTCGCGAGCTGTTCGACGGTCTGGTCGAGCGGACGCACCGTGGCGAGGGCACCTGCATCGGGCGACCGGCCGACCGGATCGACGCCAGGATCGTCGCCATCACCGATGACGCGATCCCGACCTGGGCCCGGGCCGAGGAACTGGCCGGTGACCTCGCGCAGTCGCGGGGTATCGGTGAACTCGTCGTCGCCGGGCCCAATGTCAGCACGCACTACTACTGGCCGGACGCGGCGAACCGGCAGGGCAAGATCGTGGACGGCGACCGGATCTGGCACCGCACCGGCGATCTCGCCTGGATCGACGACGCGGGCCGCATCTGGTTCTGCGGGCGCAAGAGTCAGCGGGTGGTCACCGCCGACGGGCCGATGTTCACGGTTCAGGTGGAGCAGATCTTCAATACCGTTGCGGGCGTGGCGCGTACGGCGCTGGTCGGCGTAGGCGCGCCGGGCGCGCAGCGGCCGGTGCTGTGCATCGAACTGAAGCCCGATGCCGAGGGCGCCGCGGTCGGGGCGGCGCTGCGGGCCCGCGGCGCCGAGTTCGACCTCAGTCGGCCGATCGCCGATTTCCTGATCCACCCCGGCTTCCCGGTCGATATCCGGCACAACGCCAAGATCGGGCGCGAGCAGCTCGCAAAGTGGGCGGGCGAGCAGCTGGGAGCGCGCGCATGAGCGTGAAAACGACGGCACTGCGGGCGATTCCGGTGCTCGGCTGGGTCTACCTGGCGGGCGGGCTCGTCGCGGCCGCGACGGACCGGGCGCCCGCGAACCGAGTGCTGCGCGCCGCGTGGTGGATCGACGCGTTCCTGAGCATCGTGGTGCACGCGGCGCAGATCCGGCCCGCGCTGCGCGCGGCCGAGGGGTCGGGCCGGTCCCCGCTCGAAACGGCCGTACTGACGCAGATCTTCGGAATGACTTGGTGGCGAACGCAATGAGCAAAGTACTGGTCACCGGCGCGTCCGGTTTCCTCGGCGGCGCGCTGGTGCGCAGACTGATCCGCGACGGCGCGCACGATGTGTCGATCCTGGTGCGGCGCACCAGCAATCTGGCCGATCTCGGTCCCGACGTGGACAAGGTCGAGCTGGTCTACGGCGATCTGACCGATGCCGCGTCGCTGGTGCAGGCCACCAGCGGGGTCGACATCGTGTTCCACAGCGCGGCCCGGGTCGACGAGCGGGGCACCCGCGAGCAGTTCTGGCAGGAGAACGTCCGGGCCACCGAATTGCTGCTGGACGCCGCGCGCCGCAATGGCGCGTCGAGCTTCGTGTTCATCTCCAGCCCCAGCGCGCTGATGGATTACGACGGCGGCGACCAACTCGATATCGACGAGTCGGTGCCGTACCCGCGGCGCTACCTGAACCTGTACTCCGAGACCAAGGCCGCGGCCGAGCGTGCCGTATTGGCCGCGGACACCACGGGTTTGCGGACCTGTGCGCTGCGACCGCGGGCGATCTGGGGCGCGGGCGACCGGTCCGGCCCGATCGTGCGGCTGCTCGGTCGCACCGGCACCGGCAAGCTGCCCGATATCTCGTTCGGGCGCGACGTGTACGCCTCGCTGTGCCACGTCGACAACATCGTCGACGCGTGCGTCAAAGCGGCGGCGAACCCGGCGACGGTGGGCGGCAAGGCCTATTTCATCGCCGACGCCGAAAAGACCAACGTGTGGGAGTTTCTCGGTGCGGTGGCCACCCGGCTGGGGTACGAACCGCCGAGCCGCAAGCCCAACCCCAAGGTGATCAACGCGGTGGTCGGTGTCATCGAGACCATCTGGCGGATCCCGGCCGTGGCGACCCGCTGGTCTCCCCCGCTGTCGCGCTACGCCGTCGCGTTGATGACACGCAGCGCGACCTACGACACAGGCGCCGCCGCACGCGATTTCGGCTATCGACCGGTCGTGGACCGGGAGACCGGACTCGCCACCTTCCTGGCCTGGCTCGAAAAACAGGGTGGGGCCGTGGAACTCACCCGCACGCTGCGCTGACCCTCGGCGAAAGCCGCGATCGGAGGCCCTCATGATCAACGACACCGTCTTCCGCCGGAAGATCTCGCCCACCGAGCGGCTGTACTTCTTCACCCGCGAGGTGACACCGCCGTTCCTGATGCATCTCGCCGTGCACGGCGACGGGGCGATCGACCCCGCCGCCCTGCAGCGCGCCGTCGACGTGGCCTCGGCCGCGAACCCCGGCGCCCGGCTGGTCCGGGACGGAAAGTATTGGGTGGACAGCGGTGTCGCGGCCGCGGTCCGGGTGGTGCCGGACTGGACGCTCGACTACACCACGCTGGAGAACGACGCGGTGCTCAACAGTCCGATCGGCCCGTCCCCCGAGCGGACCACCGAGGTGCTGCTGCTGACCGGAGCCGAGACAACCATCGTGTTCCGGGTCTTCCACGGCGTGATGGACGGCATGGGCATGCGCATGTGGGCCGACGACGTGCTGCGCGCGCTGCGCGGCGCCGAGCCGGTCGGTGCCCCCGACGCGATCGCGGACACCGAACTGGTCGCGCAGGTCGGCGCCCCGGGCAAGCAGACGCTGGTGCTGCCGACCTACCGGGCCGCCATCGGCACCGGCCGCCAGGATCCGACCGCGGTGCGCTGGTTGCTACGGCACCGCACCATCGACGGCACCGGCAAGGGCATCGTCGCGCGGGTCGCGGCGATCCTCGCCGCGGAGGCGGGGGTGCAGTCCCGCTTCATGATTCCGGTCGACCTGCGCCGCCACGATCCCGCGCTGCGCTCCACCGGCAACCTGGCGCTGCCGCTGTTCCTCGACGTCCGTCCCGGCGAGGGCTGGGAGTCGGTGAGCGCCCAGATGCGCACCGGCCTGCAGGAGAAGCGCGAGCTGAATCAGCTCGACAACGGTGGCCTGTCGAAGTTCCCGCCCGCCGTCATCCGCGCGGTGCTGCGGGCGAGCAACTGGCTGGGCGCCCGGCACAACCGGAACATGGTCTCCGCCACGGTGTCCCATATGGGCAAGGTCGATCTGGACGAGCTGGCCGTGCCCGGCTGGACCCCGACCACGATGCGGGTGCTGCCCCAGCACACCGGTTCGATGCCGCTGCTGTTCGGCATGGTGGAGGTGCGCGGGCGGATCGAGCTGATGGTGTCGGCGCGTAACGGCGCGGGTATCGAAGCGCGGCTGGAGGCGCTGCTCGACAAGATCGCACGCACCCTGGAAGCCGAACTCGCCCCGCAAGATTCGCCGGCCCGATGACCGCCTGGGCACGATTCGTCAGCGCCCGGCCACGCACGGTGCTCGCCGTCGTGGTCGGGGCCATGCTGCTGTTCGGGCTGCTCGGCATGAACACCGCCGACAAGGTGAGCGCCGCCGGATTCACCGATCCGCACAGCGAATCCGCCGCGGTAGACCGGCTGGTGCGCGCACACTTCGGCCCGCAGACCCCGGACGCGGTCGCGCTCTACACCGCACCGGCCGGGCAGACGCTCGACGATATCGGCCCCGCCGTACAGCAGTCGCTCGCCCGGATCGACCCCGCGCTGCTGCAGCGACCGGTCGAAACCTATTGGAACAGTGTGCCGCCGCGCAAACAGTTCCTGCGCTCGGCCGACAACCGGCAGGCCCTGGCCGCGGTATATCTCGCCGGTGACGACAACCGCCGGGTCGCCGCCTACCCGGAGATCGAAGCGGCACTGCAGGTTCCGGGCCTCGACACGAAGCTTTCCGGCTACAGCGCACTGGCCACGCAGATCAACAAGCAGTCCCAGCACGACCTGGTGCGGGCCGAATCCCTGTCGCTGCCACTGACACTGCTGATCCTGGTGCTGGTGTTCGGCGGTGTGGTCGCGGCCTCGTTCCCGGTGGCGGTCGGCGTGCTCGCTGTCTTGGGCGCGATGGGCACCATTCGGGTGCTCACCGAATTCACCGAGGTCAGCACGTTCGCGGTGAATATCGCCTCACTGCTCGGCCTGGGCATGGCGATCGACTACGGGCTGTTCCTGGTGACCAGATTTCGCGAGGAACGCGCGGACGGACGCGAGCTCACGGCGGCGATCGAACGCACCTGCGCCACCGCGGGCCGCACCGTCGCGTTCTCGGCCCTGCTGCTGATCTGTGCGTTCGCGGGCACTTTCGTCTTCCCGCAGGCTGTGCTGCGCTCGCTCGGTTTCGGCGCGATCGCGGCGGTCGCACTGGCCGCGGGACTTTCGCTGACCGTGCTGCCCGCCATGCTCGCGCTGTTCGGCCACCGCATCGGCAAGGCCGCGGAAAAGGATCGGACCGAACGCTTCTGGGGTCGCGTGGTGGACGCCGTGCTGCGCAGGCCGGGTCTGGTCACGGTGGTGGTGGGGGTCGTGCTGGTACTGCTCGCCCTGCCGCTGACGGGTGCGAAACTCGGCGATATCGACCATCGCGCGCTGCCCGTCGGCAACGAGATGCGGACCACCGTCGAAGAACTCACCGCCGGGTTCCCCGCCGCGAGCAGCGGTGTCACCGCCGTCCTGCAGGGGGACGACGGTCCACCGCAGTCGGCGGCGGTGGACGCGGCGAACACCGCGCTCGGCCGGGTCGAGGGCGTCGGTCAGGTGCTCCAGGTCGGGCGCGCCGACGATTTCGTGGTCTTCCACCTCTTCCTCGACGCCACCGACCGCAGCGAAAGGGCAACGGCGACGGTCGAAGACCTGCGCGCGCTGACCCCGCCGGACGGCACGGCGCTGCGCCTCGGCGGCGATACCGCGGCCACCCTGGACAGCGTGCACTCCATCGTGCGCGGCATGCCGTGGATGATCCTGGTGATGGTGGCCGCCACGGTCGTGCTGCTCGCGGCCGCGTTCCGCTCGATCGTGTTGCCGCTCAAGGCCGTCGCGATGGCCTTCCTCAGCCTCGCCGCCACTTTCGGCGTGCTCACCTGGATCTTCGGCGAGGGCCACCTCGCGGGCGTGCTCGGCGTCAGCCCCGGTCCGCTGGCCGCCGGCATGCTGGTGCTGATCATCGCTGTCGTGTTCGGACTGTCCACCGACTACGAGGTATTCCTGCTGTCCCGCATGGTCGAAGCGCATGCCGCGGGCGCGGACACCGCCGCCGCGGTCCGCGTCGGCACGCTCAAGACCGCCCGCGTCATCACCGCCGCGGCCACCCTGCTGGTCATCGTCACCGGCGCGTTCACGCTCTCGCCGTTGACGCCCATGCGCTTTCTCGGCCTGGGCATGATCGTCGCGCTGCTGATCGACGCCACGCTGGTGCGCATGCTGCTGGTGCCCGCGCTGGTGAAACTGATGGGCCCGGCCAACTGGTGGCACCCGGCGCGCCGCACGCGCCGGGTCGCCGCCACGGTCGAACGGGTGCAGGAGTCCACTTCGATCGGCTGAATCGCGGCTATTTCCAGAAAGATCGCGCGCCACGCCGCAGCGAAGATTGCAATACATCCGATCACTCCGCAGGCTTGGCACCCATGTCCGCCGCCTGCCCCGCCTGCTCCTGGCCGTCGCCGATGCTCGTCTCCCGGCATGGGTCGGTGCGCTATCTGCGCTGCGTGTGCGGGAGATTCCTGGTGGCGCACGGGGACGGGGTGAACCTGCTGAGCGGCCGAAGTGCTTGCGCCGCACCGAAGGTCGCCGAGCATCTGGAGTTGATTCCGCTGCCCGAGGCCTGACGGACCTCCGAGGGGTTCACAGTCCGTGCCGGTGCTCGCCGGCCACCAGCTCGGCGACGCGCGCTTCCATCCGCGCCGAGAACGGATCCTCGATCGCGCGCCGGTAGGCCGCGACCGCCGCGCGGGTATCTGCGCCGACCAGATCGGCATTGAGCTGCGCCGCGGCGAATGCGCCTGCCGCCGCGGCGTTGCCGACCTGCGCCGCCGGATCCGTGACATTGCCCGCGGCCCAGACACCGGCCACCTCGGTCCGTCCGGTGGCATCGACCGGGAGGTGTACGCCGAGGCCGGACGGATGCGCCACCGCCCGCAGTCCGATCCCGTCCAGGAAACCGGCGCGCGCGACCATCGTCGGCTGCACGGCCAGCGCGGTGCGCGCGACCACCGTGCCGTCGCTCAGGCGAACACCGGTCAGTCGATCGTCGGTGACGACCAGTCCCGCCACTTCGCCTGGCACCGCCCGGATTCCGCGCGCCGCGAGCTGTTCGGCCGCCTCGCCGACCGGCGGCGCCGCAGTGTGCGCGAAGAACACGACATCGCTGCTCAGCTGCCGGAACAGCAACGCCTGGTGCACCGCCATCGGCCCGGTCGCCAGCACGCCGATGGCCTGGTCCCGGACCTCCCAGCCATGGCAGTACGGACAGTGCACGAGGTCGCGTCCCCACCGCGCGGACAGGCCGGGGATCTCGGGCAGCTCGTCCACCAGCCCGGTCGTGACGAGCAGTCGGCGGGCCCGGTACGCGCGGTCATCGGTCAGCGTCACCACGAAGCCGTCGGCGGCGCCGGTCACCGCTTCGACCTCGCCGGCCAGCACCTCGCCGCCGTAGCCACGCACCTCCGCCCGGCCCAGCTCGAGCAATTCGCCGGGCGGCATCCCGTCGCGCGCGAGCAACCCGTGCACGCCTTCGGCGGGTGCGTTGCGCGGCGTGCCCGCGTCGATCACCAGCACCGATCTTCTGGCCCGCGCCAGCATCAGCGCACCGTTCAATCCGGCGGCACCGCCGCCGATCACCACCACGTCGTAGCCGTCTTGCTGTTCAGTCACCGTGACCACCTCCGCCCACCACCATGCGAGCAACCGCACCGAAACCGCAACATTTGTTGCCATAGCGGCAATTTCTGCCCGGGCCGAAATCAGGTCGACTGCGGGCCGGCCGCTCGCTACTCTGCGATGCCATGGAGTGATGCCGAGTGCGCCCGCCCGGACAGCGCTGCCGCCGTGTCGGATTCAGCGCGCGGACGGCGCTGCCCGCATCCGAACTCCGATCGAGGGACATCCATGACCGATCAAGAATTTCTTTCCCGCGTCGCCACGCGCCTGGCCGCCCTGCCCGGCACCCGGGCGGTGACGCTCGGCGGCTCCCGCGCCCAGGGCACCCACACGCCCGAGAGCGACTGGGATCTCGCCATCTATTACCGAGGCACGTTCGATCCGGCCGCCCTCCGTGAAATCGGTTGGGACGGTGAAGTATCCGAGCTGGGCGGCTGGGGCGGCGGCGTCTTCAACGGCGGCGGCTGGTTCACCATCGAGGGCCGCAAGGTCGACGTGCACTATCGCGACCTGGACGTGGTCGAACACGAACTCGCCGAGGCCGAGCAGGGCCGATTCCATTGGGAGCCACTGATGTTCCATCTGGCGGGCATCCCGAGCTATCTGCTGGTGGCCGAACTCGCCGTCAACGAGGTGCTGCACGGCACCCTCCCCCGGCCCGGCTACCCACCGGCATTGCGCACCGCCGCCCCGCCGATCTGGCGTAACCGGGCCGAGCTGACCCTTCGTTACGCCACGGACGCCTACGTGCACCGGGGCCAGGCCACCGAGGTCGCCGGATCCATCGCCATCGCCGCGATGGCCACGGCGCACGCGGTCCTCGCGGCGCGCGGGGAATGGGTCGTCAACGAGAAGCGGCTGCTGGCACGCGCGGGCCTGCGCGATATCGACGCGATCGTCGGGCAGTTGACACCGGACCCGGCAGCGCTGGCGCAGCGGATCGCCACGGTGCAGCGCATACTGACCGCCGCGCGCTGACCGCCCACCTGCGACGACGTGGTTTCGTCGCCGTCGCGTCACGGAGATGTTCCGTCGCGCGGCCCACCCGTTTGCCTGATCGTGGTGCGGCACGTGCATCCTGTACCCGAACAGATTTGAATCCTTTGGATTGCCCGACTGCCGACGAGACCAGGGTCACCGGATGCGGTTCGGCGGACCGTCCCGACGACAGTGAGAGCAGGACCGATGCGGCCTGTGGTGATGGAAGGCGTCGCGACACGGCGCGGCAGCGAATACGCGGTGCTGCTGCGTCGCGTGCGACAGGCCGGGTTGCTCGACCGGCGGCCGCGGTACTACGCGTGGAAGAGCGCGGTGACCGCCGCCGCCTTCGTGGGCGGCTGGCTGGTATTCGTACTGCTCGGCGATTCGTGGTGGCAGCTGGGCGTCGCGGCGTTCCTCGGAATGGTGTTCGCCCAGTTCGCTTTTCTCGGTCACGACGCCGGGCACAAGCAGATCTTCGCGAGCAGACGCGCCAACTATGTGTACGGGCTGATCTTCGGCAACCTCGGTATCGGGGTGAGCATCGGCTGGTGGACCAGCAACCACAACCGCCATCACGCGCACCCGAACACCGAGGACGCCGATCCCGACATCATGGGAGTGCTGGCGCACTCCGGTGCGCGCGCCCGGGCCGAACGGGGTTGGCGGCGGCTGATCTTCCGATATCAGGCCTGGCTGTTCTTTCCGATGCTGCTGCTGGAGGGCGGCAGCCTGCATTTCGCGAGTGCCCGCGCGGCATTGCGCTGGCCGATCCCGAACCGCCGCATCGAAGCGACACTGCTGGCGTTGCACGCCTTGGCCTATCTGGCCACGGTCTTCCTGGTCCTCTCACCGGTCAAGGCGCTGGTGTTCATCGCCGTGCAGCAGGGGCTGTTCGGGCTCTACATGGGCTGCACGTTCGCGCCGAATCACAAAGGCATGGCGGTACTTCCGGCCGGAGACCGTACCGACTTCCTGCGCAAGCAGGTGCTCACCTCCCGTAACGTCCGTGGCGGCGTCGTCATCGATGCGGCACTGGGCGGCTTGAACTATCAGATCGAACACCACCTGTTCCCCTCGATGCCGCGGGCCAACCTACGCCGGGCCCAGCCCATGGTTGCCGAGTTCTGCGCCGAAATCGGCGTGCCGTACTGCGAGACGAGCCTGCTCCGCTCCTACGCCGAGGCGCTGCGCCACCTCGACGCCGTCGGCAAGCACACCAGGGCGCACACGGAATCCGCTGCCTGACACCGGCTGTCGGGCGATCGACGGACATACACGGCACCCGGGCGCTGCCAAACTCGTCGAGAGAGCTGTGGCGGCGCGCTACCGCCGCCACGGCAACGCTGCGGTAGGTGAGGTTCCGATGGGATTCTTCGGTCGAAAGTCCGAGCTGCGTACTGGTTTCGAGCACGAGTACGTCACGCTGCCCGACCCCGGCCTGCCCGACGCGGAGACCCGGCAGGTGCTGTATCGGGCGTTGTGCGAGATCGGCTTGGCCAACATTGTCTTCGGGCCCGGCGACGTGCGGGAGTGTTTTCGTGCGCTGACCTCCGTCGCGCCGGTCTTCCGGAACACCGTCTCCGACAACCGGATGCTCGGCCGATTTTCTGGCGAGCCGGACGTCTTCTGGTATGCGCTGCAGGGTTCGGCGGGCGCCGCGATCGTGATGTCCTTCGGGCCGGACAGCGCGGACAGCTTCCGGCAGGTGCAGATCGACGGCCCGCTGAGCAGGACCGCACTGCAAGCGCCGTTCGAATGGGGCACCGTGCTGGGTCTCGGTGCTTCGGTGCCGGTCGGTTTCGCGCGGATCTTCGCCGACGCCACGCTGCAACCGCTGTCGGCGCTACCGGGTCTCGAGCACTTCCGTCAACCGGACGAAAACGGTTCGGGTGCAGGGTCTCCCGCCGACGAACCGACCATCACGCTGCCGCAACCACCGTCCGAGCTGCCGATCCAGATCGGCTATCGCCTGCTCGCGACCGCGCCACAGAGCGTCCTGGTGTACTCCGCGGCCGCGCTGAGCGAGACCTTCGCCGGGGTGTACTCGGCCGCACCGGTTTTCGGCGCGACGTCGCTCGCGTTCGAGGACGGCTGGGTCGGCGCGTTGCCCGCGCCGTCGGTGCAGTGGTTCGGCGTGGACGGGCCGGCCGGGTCCGCCGTCGTGGTAACCGCCGCCACGAGTGCCGATTTCGCCTTCCTGAGCACCGAGGTCATGCCGCAGGTCGGCAGCCTGCCCTCGGCGTTCACCTGTGGTATCGCCGACCGGGCCGTCGTGCCGCAGTCCTTCGCCCGGCTGTTCACCAGGTCGGACCAGCGCCCGATCTGGGAGCTGCCGGGCATGGGGCATCTGCGTCAGCCCTGAGCGGATCTCCTTGGCCCGGTGCGCTTCCAGTGCCCATATCGGGCGACTTCAGCGAACCACCGGCGTAGTGCGACCGGCGGCCGATGCGCGTCCAGTAGGGTCTGCGCGGTCAACGTACCGGACAGTGGAGGACGACATGAGTGAGCTCGTTCTGGTTACCGGCGGAACCGGCTATATCGCGGGGTGGTGCATCGTGTCGCTGCTCGAACGCGGCTACGACGTGCGCACCACTGTGCGCAGCCCCGACCGGGAGCCGGCGGTGAGCCGAGCCGTCGCCACGGTCATCGATCCCGCGGGCCGGTTGAGCTTCGCCACGGCCGACCTGATGTCCGACGACGGCTGGGCCGACGCGGTCCGCGATGTCGACTACGTGCTGCACGTCGCCTCACCGCTCGGTGTCGATGCCGCCGCGGACCCCGAAGCGCTGATCGCCGCCGCCCGCGACGGCGCACTGCGCGTGCTGCGCGCGGCGACCGCGGCCGGGGTGCGGCGTGTGGTCATGACGTCGGCGGCGAACGCGGCGAGCCCGTCGTCCTATGCCAGCGAAGGGATCACCGACGAGACACTGTGGACCGATCCCGACGATCCGACGCTGATCCCGTACCGGCGCTCGAAAACCCTTGCCGAGCGGGCAGCCTGGGATTTCATGGCGACCTACGACGGACCCACCGAGCTCACCACGGTCCTGCCCGGCGCGGTCTTCGGCCCGATCCTGAGCACCGGCACCACGGGTTCGGTCGATATCGTCGCGCGCATGGTGTCGGGCAAGATGCCCGGCGTGCCGCGCATCGGACTCGAGATCGTCGACGTGCGCGATCTCGCGGACATCCACCTCAGGGCGATGACCGCGCCCGCCGCCGCGGGCGAACGTTTCCTCGCCACCGGCGAATTCACCTGGATGCGCGATATGGCCCGCACCCTGCACGACGGTCTCGGCCCGCGTGGCAAGCAGGTATCCACCCGCCAGCTCCCGGATTTCGCGGTCAAACTCGCCGCCCGCTTCAGCGACGCACCGCTCGGCGAGATCACCCCGGCCCTCGGCCGCCGCAACCGGCACAGCACCGACAAGGCCAAGCGCCTGCTCGACTGGCAACCCCGGCCCGCCGAGCAGACCGTCCTCGACTGTGCCAACAGCCTGATCGCGCACAGCGTCGCGTGAGCGCCGCCGGCCCACGCCGGGCGTGGGCCGAAACCTGGTCGGGCACAGCAGTGCGCACGAGCCGGGCGGTCCGGAACTCAGGACTGCGAAGACCCCGAACCGAGCACGTTCGGTGCGCCGAGCACCGTGTTCAGCAACTGCCCGAGCCGCTCCCCCGCGAGGCGCAGCCGGTTCTCGGCCACCGGCAAGAACTGCTGGGTGTACTCGTCGCCGATGGTGGACGAGGCCGGATAGAAGCCGGGCGTGTTCACCACCCGGCAGCTGTCCTCGGCCCACTGCACCGGATCGCTGTCCGGTTGCGCGGGCGGCAAGGCGGGCGCGGGCAGCGCGAGCAGCCGCTGCAGTTCCTCGGCGTCGCTCGCGTGCCGGGTGTCGAGCAACCGGCTGTCCCACACCGAATGCAGGTTGGTGGCCTTGCCGAGGTAGGTGACCCGGAACTCGTTGCCGCCGCGGTCGCGGGCATACCCGGCGTGCAGCGGCTGGTGGATGTCGCCGACGAAATGCACGACGAACTTCAGCGCCTGCGCGCGCTCGGCGTCCGCCCGCGAGCGGTCGGCCAGGATCTTCGTCTGCGCGCGCAACGCGTCGACCACGTTGTCGCCGTTGTTGCCGTTCACCGCCGCGTCATAGACACAGCCGTTCTCCCCGATGTTCACGTAATGCCACGGCGCGGAACGTTTCCCGAGGTCCGGGTCGTCCCGGCGCACCTCGTCGGCCCAGTTGGCCACCCCGGCCAGCGTCGGATCCGCCTCGCCGGCCAGCAGCCGCGAGACCTGATCCCGGGCCGCCGGGTCGAGCCGGAGGTCGGCGATCGCGCCGACCGTGTTGTGCCCCTGCACGCCCCACGCGTTCGCAGGCGGCGCAACGGCGAACAGGATGGCTCCGAGCGCACACACGCCCGCTAGAGCAGCTCTACCTCGCATCGAGAAGAATCCTTTCGACCAGCGTCCGATGGCCCCGACCGTGCATGATCCCTACCGCTCAGAGTCTCCGCGACAATTTCCATCCAGAACTGAACACCGGATAAACAGTGTGCGACAAGACCATCGCCCACCATGCCCGAATTGTCGGTGCCCACTGGCACACTCGGCGTGCATGGGCGAAACGATCCGGCTGCGCGAGGTCACCCCCGCGGACCTCGACCTGTTCTTCGACTACGAGCAGGACCCCGAGGCCTTGCGCCGGTCGCGCTTCACCCCGCGCGACCGTGCCGCCTTCCTGACGCACTGGGCGACCACCGTGCTCGGCGACCCCACCGTTTTCGTCCGCACCGTCACCGTCGACGGCGAAACCGCAGGCAACATCGTGTCCTGGTGGCGCGAAGACCGCCGCTTCCTCGGCTACTGGCTGGCCCGGCAATACTGGGGCCGCGGCGTCGCCACCCAGGCCCTCCCCCTATTCCTCACCCGCGAAACCACCCGCCCCCTCTGGGCCGACCCGCACACCGCCAACACCGCCTCGATCCGCCTCCTGGAAAACCACGGCTTCCGTCACACCGGATCGGACTGGAACGGTCCAGACGAATACGCCGTCCTGGTCCTCGAATAACCTGACCCCCGCCCGCACCCGTGAATCCTGCGATCCAACCGGGCAGCACGACGATGCACCTGCCACGGCAGGTCGGGAACCCACAGAGCTGATCCGCACCGAACCCGACAGATGCGTGACCACTTCGATTACGTTGCCACCGACCGATCCCGCGCACTCGACGTCCCCCTCGCCCCGCATCCATGAGATCAGCTTCGGCGCACACGCCGTCCCGCGTCCTTCATCCCACTACGCCCACCGGGTCGCTCACACACCCGGTTCGTCCTGGACAACCGATCACCAGGTAATGGTGGCGGAACGCTCTCGGCCGATGCCGCCACCATTACCTGGTGATCACTCGTCCAACCCTGGGCCACGAGTGCGGTGCGGACGCGATCCAGCACGACGTGGGGGCGCTGGCGCAGAAGGGTCGCGTTGACGCGGACCACGCGCCAGCCGACGGACTCGAGTGTCGCGATGCGGTCGATGTCCTTGGTGCGTTGCGCCGGATCGGTCCAGTGCTGGATACCGTCGTATTCGACTGCGACGCGCCATGGGGACCAACCCATATCGACACGAGCAAGGAACTCGCCTGCACCGTTCCGGACCACCAACTGAGTTGTCGGCCTGGGCAATCCGTTGTCCATCAGCAGCAGGCGAACGTGTGATTCGGGCGGCGATTCGGCACCACCGTCGAGGACCTCGAGCACGGCGGGCAGGCGGTGCACACCGCGCGCGCCGGGATGGGCGCGGGCGACGGCCGCGATCTCGGACGGTACCAATCCGGTCGCGGCGCACAAGGCATCGAGGACCGGCACCGCTTCGTCCCGGGCCAGCCGACGGCCTAGGTCGAAGCCGGTTCTGGCCGGAGTCGTCACCCGAAACCCCGCCACCGCACAACATTCGACGGGATCGATCCCGGCTTGAACTACGCGGATCCCTGCGGGAGCCCTGTAGTGACCGGGCCGCGCGATCTCCGGCAGTTGCTCCGGGTCCAGCCAGCGCGTGCCGTGCAGCGCCGCCGCCGAGTACCCGACCAAGACACCGCTCCCCTTTGCCCAGTGCCCTGCAGCCCGAGCACGCGTGACAGCGTCCAGTGCGAACCCCTTGCGCAGATAGACGTCTGGGAACAGCCGCACGAAGTTGTGGCGGAGTTCCCACTGCGAGACCAGCCCGGCCTGCCGCGCCCAGGACCCTGGAAATGGTTCATCGAGTGCCCCCATGTCCGAGCACTATGCACTCCCCCACCGACAGGTTCTCGCGTGGCGAGACACACCACTGCGTGGCCGGGCATGGACCATCGGCGCACCTGATTCTTACTGGACACACGATCACCAGGTAATGGTGGCGGAACGCTCTCGGCCGATGCCGCCACCATTACCTGGTGATCACTTGTCCAATCAAAAGTGGTCTGGGAAAGTTGGGGGTTTCTGTTTCAGTTCGGGAGGGTAGGGTGGAATGTGAGGATTTGTGGTGTGGGGTATGGGGATTCCGTGATACTTGGGTGATGGCACAACGGGGTGACAATGCGGTGAATGCGGATTCGGAGCCCACTCTCGCGGGGCAGATCATTGTGGGTGCGTGCACCGGCAAAATACCGTCGAGCGTGTTGATCGTGGGTGCGGGGATCGCCGGACTCGCTGCGGCGCAGGCCCTTCGGAAGCTCGGACATCCGGTGACCATCGTGGAGGCGCGGGACCGGATCGGGGGGCGGATCTGGACCGATGCCGACGGGGTCGACCTGGGGGCGCATTGGATTCATGGCACGGAAGGGAATCCGCTCACCGAATTGGTCGAAGAACTCGAGATCCCGTACAGCTATGTCGGCGGGGACAGTTCGTACACCGGCGGATTCGACAGTTTGACATTGTTCGGACCGGACCGGCTGGCCGCTCCCACCATGGCGAAGAACCATACGCTCGAACTCGCCGACAAAGTCCTGCACGAACTGGAACAGCGCGCCGAAATCGCGCGCAGGCGCGGACATCCGGATATGCCGTTGGCGAGTGTGGTCGATCGGATTCTCGCCGAGGCGAATTACGATCACGCCGATGAACAAGCAATTCGGTATCACCTCAACGTGATTCTGCGCGAAGACGTCGCCGAGGACGCCAGCAAGCTCTCGTTCAAGTTCTGGGAGGACGGCTATCGCGTCTACGGATACGGCGACAGCGTCCTGCACCGCGGCTACCGGGCGCTGGTGGACGCGCTCGCCGCGGATCTGCACATCGAACTGGGAACCATTGTGCGCCGGGTGGATACCGGCGACGGCTCGGCACCGGTGCGGGTGTACACCGACCAGGGCTGCCGCGAGGCGGACAAGGTTCTGATCACCGTGCCGCTGGGCGTGCTGAAGGCGAACGAGATCGAGTTCGTCCCACCCCTGCCCGAGGCCAAACGCCGCGCCATCGACGCCCTGGGCTTCGGCACGCTCAACAAGATCGCCTTGCATTACGACGAAAGATTCTGGCCCGCCGAGCAATACGTGTTCGGCTACCTGTGCCGGGAGACCGACAGCTATCCGACCGTCGTGATCAGCATGTGGAAATCGCACGGCAAGCCGATTCTGGTGTTGCTGCTCGGGGCATCGCTGGGCCGGGCGATGGAGAGCTGGCCCGATACCCGGGTCGAGGACTACGCGAGCACCGTGGTCCGGGACATCTTCGGGGCCGAAGCCCCTGCGCCCGAGCGTATCTCCCGTACAGCCTGGGCGGCGGACCCGTTCGCGCACGGGTCGTACGCGTGCATCGGCGTCGACGCCTCCCCGCGCGATCTCGACACCCTGGCCGAACCGGTGGGCGCACGCCTGTTCTTCGCGGGCGAGGCGACCAACAGCTTCCATTGGGGTTGTGTGCACAGTGCGTACGAGTCGGGGCTGCGGGAGGCGGCGCGCATTGCCGACGCTCCAGCGATCTACCGCCCGCCCGCCACCGAGACGTCGCGTAGGCAGCGCCGCGATATCGAGCGAATGAAACGCTTCGCCCGAATGCGCATGAGCCACCTGGGTTTCGAACAACTCCGGGAGCGCGTGGCATGTCTGGCCGAGGGTGTCGACCCCTTCGGCGTGCGGCTGTTCGGCGCCCTCGTCGACGCCGATCTCGAGACGTTGGCGTCGATGTTCGACGAACTCACCTACGCGCCGGGCGATCCGGTCTGCCGGGAAGACGATGCCGCGCACGGCGTCTACGTAGTCGCCGCGGGTGCGGTCGAGGTGGACTTCGGCGGCATCTACGAACGCGCCGTGCTCTCGCGCGGCAGCGTGCTGGGCGGTCACGACCTCTTCTTCGATGCCAGAACCACTTCCGTCACGGCGGTGACGCCGATCCGCCTCTACTACCTCGACCACTACCGCTACAAAACGTTCCTCTACGCGTTCCCCGACGTCATGATGATGATGCTCGCCGACCTCGTCACGCGCTGGGAACAACTGGAAGAGGTCCTCGGCAGCGAAACTCTCACCGGCGCCCGCCGCCTCCTCCAGGCCCGCCGCAGCGGACATCTCGCCTCCTGACATCGACCTGTCCAGGATTCGACGAGTGATCACCAGGTGATGGTGGCGGCACGCTCTCGGCCGATGCCGCCACCATCGCCTGGTGATCGGTTGTCCAGGACGTCCGGGTAGTGGGCGCGGCGAATTGCGCCGGACCCCCGGGGCCGAAGCGGTTCCGGACAAGGCAGCGCGGTCAGAGTGGGTGTGTCACGAAGCTGACCGCGCGCGCCGCGACAGCAGTGACTCCAGGACGACGAGTCCGCCGAGGACGAGCACGGTTACGCCGATCACCCGCAACCCGAGGTCGGCGCTCGAGACGAACGCCGCGACCACATCGCCGGATCGTTCCGGCGTGGTCACGGCCAGCGCCTGGGCCACGGTGTGCGGGTCGTGGCCGGCGCGGAGGTCCGGTGGTAGCGCGGCGACGAACCGGGCGGTGAGCACCGTGCCGATCACGGCGACACCGAGCGCACTGCCGAATTCCCTTGTGGTGGACTGCAATCCGGCGCCCACCCCGGCCTGCGCGTGCGGTAGCGAACCCGAGATCGCACCGGACAGCGTCGGGAGGGCCAGTGTCAGTCCGACCCCCGTCACGACCAGCCATGCGGCGTAGCCGACGTAGGGCGTGTGCGCGCTGCTGGTGGACAGCCCCAGCAGTCCGCCCCCGACGAGCACGAACGCGAGCGCGACGGTGGCGTCGAGGCCGATGCGCGACACCAGGCGGCCGACGTAGCGCGCCCCGAAGAGCATCGGGATGGTCAGCGGCAGGATCCCCAGTCCGGTGAGCAGCACGCTGAATCCCTTGCCGTACTGCAGGAACGAGGCGTTGACGTAGAACAGCGCGAACATGCCGAAGAAGACCGTGGTCATGCCGAGACAGGCGCTGCGCAGGCTCGGCAGGCGGAACAACCGCGGATCGAGCAGGGGGTGTCCGACCTTCAGTTCGACCACCGTCCACACCGCGAAAAGCACTGCCGCGCAAATGAATCCAGCGATGACGAGACCACTTCCCCAGCCCGCCTCGGGTCCTTCGACGATGCCGAGCAGCAGCGCGACCGACGCGCCGACCAGCAGCAGCGTGCCGAGCGGGTCGATCCGGCGTTCGTGCCGCGCCGAAACCGGTGCCACCCGGGCGGCCAGCCCGAGCAGCAGCAGGGTGACGGGCACGGCCGCGAGGAACAGCCAGCGCCACGATCCGCCCGAAAGGATCGCTCCGCCACCGACATTGCCGATGACACCGCCCAGTCCCGACATCGACGCCCAGGTCGCGATGGTCGCGGGTTTGCGGTCGGCGGGGACGGTGTGCAACAGGACGGCGAGCGTGTTGGGCAGCACGGCGGCGGCGCCCACGCCGGTGATCGCCCGCCCGGCGAGCAGGATCACGACACCGGGCGCGACGGCCGAGAGCAGCGCGCCCACCGCGAACAACCCGAGTCCGGCGAGCAGTACCCCCTTGCGCCCGAAACGATCTCCGGCAGCTCCGCCGGGAATGACCAGGCAGGCGAAGAAGATCACGTACAGGTCGACGATCCAGATGAGCGCCGAGGCCGAAGGGTGCAGTTCGCTTGCGGCGAGCATGGGGACGGCGAGATTGGTCGCGGCGATCATCCCGACGACGAGCGCCACACACGCGCACATGACGGCGAGCAAGCCGCGGCGCGCACCGGGCCGCGCGCGGGCAGCCGAGCCGCGATCACGGAGCAGAACATTCGATGACATGGCCAGAACGCTAGATACGCAGGCAGTATGCGCGCCACGCAACATACACAACAACTACTTGCGTACGATGCAACTATGCCTCAGCAGCTCGACCTCAATCTCCTGCGCGTGTTCGACGCACTGCTGCAAGACGGCAGCGTCACCGCCGCCGCCGAGCGCCTGCACCTGTCCATTCCGGCGACCAGCCGGGCGCTGGGCCGGCTGCGGCGGGCGATGCAGGACCCCATCCTGGTGCGGGCCGGGCGCGGACTGGCGCCCACCCCGTTCGCGCTGCGCACCGCGCCGCGGGTGCGTTCGCTGCTCGACGAAGCGGCCGCGTTGATCAGCGCCGACCGCGAGATCACGATCGCGGAACTGGAGCGCACCTTCACGATTCGGATCAACGACGGTGTGGCCGCGACATCGGTGACGGCGGCGGTCGAGGCCACCTCGGCGGTGGCGCCCGGCGTGGTGCTGCGTTTCGTCGCGGAGGGTAGCGAGAGCGCCGAGGCGCTGCGGGACGGATCGGTCGATCTGGACATCGGCGCGGGCGAGGTCGCGGCGCCCGACATCCGATCGGCGCTGCTGTATCGCGAACGGGTGGTCGGCATCGTCCGCGCCGACAGCCCGCTCGGCCTGGACGGCGCGCCGACCTTGTCCCAGCTGTGCGACTATCCGCACGTCTCCGCGTCGCGCCGCGGCCGTCAGCGCGGCCCGCTGGACGACGCGCTCGCCGCGGCCGGCCTGCAACGCCACGTCGCCGCCGTCGTGCCGACCTCCGCGGTGGCCGCGTTGCTGGTCGCGACGAGTCACTACATAGGGCTGGTCCCCCAGCGCCTCGCCGAGGAACACGGTCGCGCCCTCGGCCTGCGCTGGTTCCCGATCCCCGCCGACCTGCCGGACGTCGAGGTACGCCTGCTGTGGCATGCCCGCCTCGACGCCGACCCGGCCCAGCGCTGGTTACGCGACACGATCCGCACCGCCCTCCGCGACGACGCGGAGTAATCGCCTTGCGCGCCTTACCTTCCCGGTGCGGCGGGCGCGAGCATCACCTCGCTGGCCGCACCACCGGCGACGCGACCGGGATCCGAAAGCCGCCCTGCTCCAGGCTGTGCGGACCCGCGCTTGACCGCAGCCGGGCTCGGCGATCGCGGTATCGGTCCGTAATCCTGCGACCAGCCTGCTGAAACGGCCCGATCAGCAGCACTTTCACAGATAAGTGTGGTCATCGACGACCTGTCGCACGGTGGTGAGCGCGGTGCGCAGGGTCGCCGGGTCGGTCGAGCCGAGGGCGAGACGCAGGGCGTGCGGCACATGCCGGGTGGTGGCGAACGGTTCGGCGGCGGACACCGAGATCCGTTCGCCGGCAAGGGCTGTCACGATCCGATCGGCTCGGACCTGCTCGGGCAGCGGCAGCCACAGGAAATAGGCGCACGGGTGGCCGAGCAGCGGCAGTCCCGCGAGCACGTCGCGCGCGATCGCCTGCCGGGCGCGCGCGTCGGCGCGCTTGCTCGCCTCGAGCCGGGTCACGGTGCCGTCGTCGAGCCAGCGGCACGCGATCGCCGTCATGACCGCGGGCGCGTTCCAGGTGGTCGCGCGGATCGTGCGTTCGAGCGCGGACACCGATGCGGGCGGTGCCGCGACGAAGCCGACGCGCAGCCCCGTCGCGACGCTCTTGGAGAGTCCGGAAACGTACACGGTGCGGTCCGGCGCGAGCGCCGCCATCGGAGGCGGCGGCCGTACGGCGGAGAACGCATAAGCCGCGTCCTCGATGACGAGAAGCCCGTGCCGGCGGGCGATTGTGGCGAGCCGCTCGCGCTGCTCCAGCGGCAGCACCCAGCCCAGCGGGTTGTGCACCGTCGGCATCGTGTAGACGGCGCGCACCCGTCGTGCCGCGCACAGCCGCGCCAGCGCGTCCAGATCGGTGCCGTCTTCGGTCGCCGGGATCGGCACCGATTCCAGATGCAGCGTCCGGGCAAGGACTTTGAAGCCCGGATAGGTCAGGGCGTCGACCGCGACCACGTCGCCGGGGCGCAGCAGCGCCATCGCCGTGGCGGCCAAACCCTGCTGTGCGCCATTGACGATCAGCACCTGGTCGACCGTCACCGGCACACCGCGTCGCTTCAGGTGCCGCGCCACCGCGGCCCGCTCGTGCGGGCGACCGGCATGCGGCTGATAGCGCAGCAGGGCTTCGATATCGCCGGATGATGCCAACTCCCGCAACGCGTTTCGCAGCAGATCCGGCTGACCGGGCAGTGCCGGATAGTTGAAGTTGAGGTCCACCACGTCGGTCGCGACGGCGCGCTGGTCGATGCCGTGGCCGGGCGGCAGCGCGAGTTCGCGGACGAACGTGCCGCGTCCCCGCTCACCGCTCACCAAGCCCATCGCTGCCAGCTCGGTATAAACCTTCGTCGCCGTCGCCAGGGCCAGCCTTTCTCGCGCCGCGAGTTCCCGGTGCGTCGGCAACCGGGTACCCGGCGATATCCGGCCCGCGCGGATATCGGCCGCCAACCGGTCCACCAGAGCCTTGTATCGCGAGACCGCCACGCCCCGAATTGTATGCAGGACAATTCTTTGATTGTCCTGCGCCCGGCGACATACGGTGCCGAGATGCACATCGCCATTCTCACTTTCGAGGGCTACAACGAACTCGATTCGCTCATCGCGCTCGGCGTACTGAACCGAATCCAGCAGCCCGGCCGACGCGTGTCGATCGCCTGCCCTACCGAGCGGGTCCGTTCGATGAACGGCGTGGTGATCGAATCCATGGCCACGCTCGAAGAGGCGGCCGCCGCGGACGCGGTGATCGTCGGCAGCGGGTCCCGCACCCGCGAAGTCGTCGAGGACCGGGCGCTCATGGCACGGCTGCGACTCGATCCGTCCCGGCAGCTGCTGGCCGGACAGTGTTCGGGGACCTTGATTCTGGCGAAACTCGGGCTGCTCGACGACATTCCCGCCTGCACCGACCTGACCACCAAACCGTGGGTGCAGGCGGCCGGGGTGGACGTGCTCGAACAACCGCTGTTCGCGAAAGGCGATATCGCGACGGCGGGCGGCTGTCTCGCCGCGCACTATCTCGCGGCTTGGTTGATCGCCCGGCTGGACGGCATCGAGGCGGCCGAAAGCGCCCTGCATTACGTGGCTCCCGTCGGCGAAAAGGACGAATACGTGCGCCGCGCGATGCGAAACATCGCGCCCTATCTGCCGATGGCACCGGCCACTCTCGAGGCGGGCGCGCGCGCCCACTAATCTCTGGGACATGGCACGGGACGAGCGCGGGGTAACCGCCCAGAGTGAGGATTTCGCTTCCTGGTACAACGAGGTCGTTTTCAAGGCCGGCCTCGTCGATCGGGGTCCAGCCAAAGGCACCATGGTCATCCGACCGTATGGGTACCGGGTATGGGAGCAACTGCAGGCCGAACTCGATCGCCGCATCAAAGCCACCGGACACGAGAACGCCTATTTCCCACTCCTGATCCCGGAAAGCTACCTCAGCCGCGAAGCCGAACACGTCGAGGGTTTTTCGCCGGAGCTGGCCGTGGTCACCCACGCCGGCGGTAAAGAACTCGAAGAACCGCTGGTGGTTCGGCCGACCTCGGAAACCATCATCGGCGAGATGATGTCGAAGTGGATCAGCTCGCACCGCGATCTGCCGCTGCTGCTCAATCAGTGGGCCAATGTGGTCCGTTGGGAACTGCGGCCGCGAATGTTCCTGCGCACGACCGAATTCCTGTGGCAGGAGGGGCACACCGCGCACGCCGACGCCGAGGACGCCCGGCGCGAAACCATGCTCGCCCTCGACATCTACGACGAAGTGGCGCGGGATCTGGCCGCGATACCGGTGATTCCGGGCGAGAAGACCCCCGGCGAACGTTTCGCGGGCGCGGTCACCACGTACACCATCGAGGGCATGATGCGCGACGGCCGCGCACTCCAGTGCGGCACATCGCATTACATGGGCACGAACTTCGCGACCGCCTTCGACATCCGTTACACCGGCGAATCGGGCCGGGAGGAGTTGTGCCACACCACCTCCTGGGGCATGACCACGCGCATGCTCGGCGCCGTCGTGATGACGCACGGTGACGACAAGGGGCTGGTCTTCCCGCCGCGGCTCGCGCCACACCAGGTGGTGATCGTCCCGATCACCCGCGGCGGCAACACCGCCGTCGAGGCGGCCGCCGCGGAACTGGCGGGCCGGCTGCGGGCGGCGGGCGTGCGCACCCACGTCGACGCGCGAGCGCAGCTCACCCCCGGGTTCAAGTACAACGAGTGGGAACTGCGCGGCGTGCCGATCCGGCTCGAACTCGGGCCGCGCGACCTCGAGGCGGGCACCGCCATGATGGTGCAACGCCTCGGCGACGCAGGAAAGCAAGCGGTGCCGCTGGATTCACTGCCCGAGACCATGCCGCGAATACTGGACGAGTTCCAGGCGTTCCTGCTCGCCAGGGCCACCGAGTTCCGGGACAACCACACCCGCACCGTCGACACCTGGGCGGATTTCGCCGACGCGGTCGCGACCGGCTGGGCGCTGGCGCTGCACTGCGGCAGCACCGCCTGCGAGGAGGACATCAAGGCCCGGACCGCCGCCACACCGAGATGCATTCCCTTGCAAGCGGACTCGGCATCCGGGAACTGTGTACGCTGCGACGCCCCCGCGGCGTACGGCAAGCGCGTGATCTTCGGTCGCGCCTACTGATCAGAGCGAATCAGCTGGTCTGCAAAGCGATCCGGAGGCCGAAGGCAACCAGCAGAGTGCCCATCACGGTGTCGATGGCGCGGCGCACCCGCTGCCGCGCCAATACCCCGCGCAGCGCATCGACCACGTTCGCCAGCACGGTGAACCAGGTCAGCGACACCAGTGCGGCGATGACGCCGAGCGAAATGCTGTCGGCGGCAGTCGGTTCGGCGGGCAGGAACTGGGGCAGCAGCGCGATGAAGAACACCGCGACCTTCGGATTGAGCAGGTTGGTCAGCAGCCCCTGACGGAACGCCGCGGCCGTGCCCGGCCGGTTCGCCAGCGCCTCGGCGGTCACGTCGTAGCCGCCGCGCCGGGCGGCCAGCAGGGCGCGCACACCGAGCACCATCAGGTACGCCGCCCCGATGAGCTTGACCACGGTGAACGCCACGGCCGACGCGGCGAGCAGCCCGGCGACGCCGAGCGCGCTCACCACCGACCAGCCGAAGACGCCGGCGGCGATCCCGGCCGCACAGGCCATCCCGGCCCGGCGTCCCGACAGCACCGAACTCCGGGTGACGATCACGAAATCCGGACCCGGCGACATCGCCGCCACCAATACCACGCCACCCAGGGCGAGCGCCTGCGCTGTAGACATCACCTCGTCACCCTAACGATCACGCGAGCCGCCAGGTAGCGGGTTTCTAGCCCTCCGGATAGAAGACGAACAAGGTGCACCCGGTCGTGGTCTGCGGGATGTGCGAGGAACCCGCGGGCGCGTGGATGAACGAGCCTGCGGGATAGTCCCGATCCCCGTCGTTGAAGACCCCGGCGACCACGTAGACTTCCTCGGGCCCGGGTTCGTGTACGTCGATGCCCTCCCAGCAGCTGCCGGGGTCCATCTCGAGGACGTTCGCGCTCGCACCCTGCGCGCCGCGCCACAGCGGACGGACCCGAATGCCGGGGAAGATCTCGCGCACCGGTGCCTGCTGCACGCTGGACCATTCGTAGCCGGAAATGTTCTGCTCTGTCGTCATATCGCCAGCCTCGCGCACGGCGCCGGTCCCGCCGAGTGTCAGCAATGACACGCTGGGGTACTTTTCTGCCATGCACCGCGTCGTCGCCCTCGTGCACGCCCCGCAGTCGACCTTCGAACTCAGTTGCGCGGCAGAGGTGTTCGGGCTCGAGCGCGGCGGCCTCGCCACGCGGTACACCTTCGACGTGTGCGCCGAGCGGCCCGGCCCCGTGGCCACCTACGCCGGATACGACATGGTGGTGACCGCGGGACTCGACGAACTCGAGCGCGCGGACACCGTGCTCGTCCCGGGCTGGCTGCCCACCGAAGAGACGCCGTCACCGAGGGTCGTCCAGGCCTTGCGCGACGCGCACAGTCGCGGCGCGCGCCTGGTCAGCATCTGCAGTGGCGCGTTCGCGCTGGCGGCCACCGGACTGCTGGACGGACGGCGCGCGACCACGCACTGGGCGCGCGTGGACGAATTGGCCGCCCGCTTCCCGTCCCTCGAGGTCGACCGGGACGTCCTCTATGTCGACCACGGCGATGTGGCCACCAGTGCGGGCGCCGGCGCGGGTATCGACCTCTGTCTGCACCTGGTTCGCACCGATCAGGGGGCGGGATACGCGGCACAGCTCGCCCGGAGCATGGTCATGCCGCCGCACCGTGAGGGCGGGCAGCTGCAATACACGGCGCCCCCGCATCCCACCCAGATCGACGGTTCACTGGCACCGCTGCTGGACTGGATCTCCGAGCGGCTCGGCGAACCGCTCACGGTCGAGGACTTGGCCGCGCGGGCCGGCGTCTCCCCCCGCACACTCGCTCGCCGTTTCGCCGATCAGCTCGGCATCGGTCCCGGCCGGTGGCTGCTCGCCCAGCGCATCACCGAGGCCCGCACCCTGCTCGAAACCACCGACCTCCCAGTCGATTCCGTCGCGCGCCGAGTCGGCCTGTCCTCCGCCACCAACCTCCGCCGCCGCTTCCTACGCGCCCTCGGCACCACCCCCGGCGCCTACCGCCGCGCATTCCGCACCGCCAATTGACCTCAACCATAGTTGAGATCGAACAATGGGCGCATGACCGATATCGAACAGGCCAGGCAGCTCCTGGACCACGCCACCGACCTCTGGATTCGGCACGAGATGCGAGCGTGGGGACGGCTTTTCACCGAGGACTGCGACTTCATCACGCACCGCGGCGTATGGTGGCGCTCGCGCGCGGACAACGTCCTCGGACACGAGGATGTACCGGAAACCGTGCTGGCACAGAAGAAGAACTACACCCAGACGGTGCTCGACATCCGGCTCATCGCCCCGGACGTGGTGCTGGCGCACACCGAGTGGTCGTGGCCCGATCACGTGCTGCCGGGTGCGGCCGCGGGCGAGGACCGGCGCGGCCTGGTCACCATGGTGCTGGTCCGGCGGGACGGGCGCTGGCTGATCCGGGCCGCGCACAACACGCGGTTGAACGGACTCGACGATTTCGCCTCGACCGGATAGTCCGCGCCCGGATCGCCGAAGCCTGCGACGCGCGGCGGAGGGTTTCGGATCGTCGACGGGTTCGTGCCGGACAATGTGCTGAGCCAGCCGGGTGTCGGGCCTCGACGCCCCAGCGAGGAGGTTCTGTGGTGCGGTCGATGACGAGGTACGGGGTTGCGCTGGGTGCGACGCTGATCGTGGCGCTCGGCGCGTGTGGGACCGAGGGCGCGAGCGACGGCGCTTCGAGCAGTTCGCCGCAGACCCCGCAACAGGCGACGAGCGCGTCCGCGCCGCCGACCACCGGTACCGCACCGCCGACCCGTGATGCCGATCCGGCCGAGGTCACCTCCGGCGGGTCCACGTACACGGTCCGGCGGGTGGAGGTGCCCAACGGCGTCGGAACTACCGATCAGGCGGCTTCGCTGGAACTGTCCGGCGGCGATGCGCGGGTGACCGAGGTGTTCAACCGCGGGGTGCGTACCTATGTCAAGGAACAGGTCGACCTGGTGAACGGCGGTGATGACCAACGCCAACGCGCCGTCTCGACCTCCGGCGAGATCTTCAGCACCGAGAGCACGGTCAGCGAAGTGGTCTCGGGCCTCATCGTTTTCAAGGACGCGGCGCATCCCACCAAGATCCTGGGCACCATCACC
The DNA here is from genome assembly GCF_001613425.1 of Nocardia vulneris. Taxonomy (GTDB): domain Bacteria; phylum Actinomycetota; class Actinomycetes; order Mycobacteriales; family Mycobacteriaceae; genus Nocardia; species Nocardia vulneris. The sequence continues at coordinate 162,966 of NZ_BDCI01000029.1, forward strand.
ACCGACAGCCGCACCGCCCGGCCGGTCCTGATCGGCGACCTGTTCACCGACCCGGCCACCGGCCTCGCCGAATTGGCCAGGGCCACCACAGAAGCGACCCGCGCGGTGTATCCGGAGCTGGCCGACAGCAAGACCATCACCGACGCACTGCAACCGACGGAACGGAACTACGCGAACTGGGTGCCCACCCCCACGGGCGTGCAGATCCATATCGCCACCGGCGTCTACGTCTACGGTTACCCGTGCGTGCAGGTGCCCTGGTCGCGGTTGCGTCCGGTCCTCGGCCCGGCGCTGCGCGCGGTGGCCGAGCAGGCACCCGATTCGGCACCGGCGACCTGCGGCTTGCATTGAGCGCCCCGCCGAATGAGCACGCGATGTATACCGAACGGGTGAGAGCGGGCGGGCCGAATTCGGCCGTCGGGTAGACGCCGACCGCGGGCACGAATATCTAGCGTTCAGCAGAGCGCCCGCCACTCCGGCCGGCGGTCACGTCGCCGAGGTGCGATGGAAGCTCTACTGACTGTGAGGTTTTGATGCGCGCACACGGCCGTGCCGGCACGGCGGCACTGGCGTTCTCGGTAGTGATCACCTCGATCATGCTGACGGCTTGCGGCGGGGCCGACGACCCCCGCCCGACCGCGAACGCATTGCCGAATACGTTGCGGGAACAGGTGATCCACTGGCACGACTGCCGCACCGGGCCGGATGACGAGGTGGGCCTGCGCTTGGCGGCCGTGGGCGCGGCATGCGGAGAGTTCCAGGCGCCGCTGGACTACGCCGATCCGAGCGGCCCCGCACTGTCCATCGCCGTCGCGCGACGCACCGCCACCGATACCGCGCACCGCCTGGGCACCCTGCTGGTGCAGACCGGCGGTCCCGGACCGTCCCGGGACGGCGTCGCGATCCTGGTGGACGGACCCGAAGGCGGCCATCCGGCCACGGCCGCACTCGCCGAACGCTACGACCTGGTCGGCATGGACCCCCGGTTCTTCGGCGCCAGCGCACCGCTGGACTGCGGTTGGCCCACCGGCGCCTACCTCGGGCTCGCCCAGGCCGCGCCGCGCGACCGGGCAGATTTCGACCGCACCGTGCAGACGGCCCGCGACCTGGCCGCCCGCTGCGCACCGCAGCGGGCCCTGCTGCCCCACGCGTCGACGCGGGCCGTCGCCCGCGACACCGACCTGCTGCGCACGCTGCTGGGTGAGCCGAAGATCTCCTATCTCGGCTGGTCCTGGGGGACGTACCTGGGCGCGGTATACCTGCAACTGTTCGGCGAGCGCGTCGATCGGGTGGTGCTCGACAGCGCGCTGGATCCGGCCGCACCGGGCCCGGACCTGACCAGGTCCACGGCCCCCGCCACCGCGGCCGCCCTCGCGGACTGGGCGCGCTGGGTGTCCGCGCACGACGACGAATTCGATTTGGGCACCACCGAACAAGCCGTTTTACGGTCGGTCGACGAGCTGGTCGGCGCGATCGCCGTGCAGCCGATCTCGCTCGGCGGGCTGACGATCACCGCCGACATGGTGCCGGGCCTACTGTTGACCGTCGACGATTCCGACGAGTACTACGCCGAGTTCAGCAGGCAGGTGGGCACCTTGCGCGACGCCGCCCGCGGTCGCGCCACCGACCTCGCGCCGGGCCTCGCGCAGAAGCTCGCGCTGTACGCGGAAACCGCCGCGGTACCCGAATTCGGTTTCAGCGCAACGGTGGCCAACCAGTGCGCCGACCGCCCCGCCCGCGACCCCGAGGCCTACTTCACCGATATCCAGCGGCATCGCGACGCGGAACCGATCTTCGGGGCGCTGGCCCGCCACCTCACGCCGTGCGCGGTGTGGCCGACGGAGCCTGCCGAACCCGCCGTCGAAATCGCTGGCCCGCATCCGGCGTTGCTCATCGGCGCGTCCGGCGATCCGGTGGCACCGGCGGCCGGACAGCAGGCGATGCGCCAGGCCCTGTCCGGTGCCCGATCGCTCACGCTGGCGGACGCGTTCCGCCACGGTGTGTACCTCTTCGATCCGGCACCGTGCCTGGACGCCGCGGTCGACGACTATCTGCTGAACGGCACGCTCCCCGCGACCGACGCGGTGTGCGAACGCGATTGAGCTAGCGCGAGCCGGGCTGCCGCAGCCCGGCTTCGTGGGCGACGATCACCGCCTGCACTCGGTCGCGCACTCCCAGTTTGGTAAGGATATGGCGCACATGGGTTTTCACGGTTCCCTCACCGACCGCGAGCACGGTCGCGATCTCGGCGTTGGACAACCCCCGCGCCAGCACTCGCAACACCGCGGTTTCCCGCTCGGTCAGCGTCGCCACCAGCCGGCGGGCGGCGGGATCGATCGGCGGTGCGAGCCGGTCGAGCAGGCGCCTGGTCGTCGAGGCGGCCAGTACCGCGTCGCCGGCGTGCACCGATCGCACGGCGGACAGGAACTGTTCCGGCGGCGCGTCTTTGAGCAGGAACCCGCTGGCGCCCGCGCGCACCGCGGCCATCGCGTAGTCGTCGAGGTCGTAGGTGGTCAGCACCAGCACTTTCGGCGGCTGCGCGCTCGCCAGCAGTCGGCGGGTGGCCGCGATGCCGTCCAGCCGCGGCATGCGCACATCCATCACCACGACGTCGGGGCCGAGCCGCGCGGCCTCGGCGATACCGCTCTCCCCGTCGCCCGCCTCGCCGATCACCCGCAGATCCGGCTGGGAGTCCACCACCATCCGGAACCCGGCCCGCACCAGCGCCTGGTCCTCGACCAGTAATACCGTGATCATCCGGTGCGCCCGGCCCGCACCGGGATTCGCGCCGTCAGCACATGCCCGGCCGTCCCCGCGCGCGGCCGGAGTTCGAGCTCGCCGCCGTAGGCTTCGACCCGCTCGCGCATGCCGACCAGGCCGTAACCCGCGCTGCCCGAACGCTGCCCGGCCGAACCGTCGTCCCCGACGCTGACCCGCAACCAATCCCGTTCCTGTCGCACCGAAACCTCGGCGCGCGCACCGGGTCCGGCGTGCTTGACGACATTCGTCAATCCCTCCTGGACGATCCGATACACCACCAGCCCCACCCCCGAATCGGTCAGCCCGCACGGCAGTTCGAGTTCCAGGGCCACCGGCACACCCGCGCCGCGGACCTCCTCGACCAGTCTGCTGATATCCGAAACACCCACGCGCGGAGCCGGATCCGGTTCGGCGTCGGTGTCCTCGCGCAGCACGCCGATGGCACGGCGGGTCTCGGCCAGCGCCCGCCTGCCCTGATCGCCGATGGCCTGCAAGGCGTCGATCGCGGACTGCGGGGTCGCCCGCGCGGCATAGCGGCCGCCGTCGGCTTGCGCGACGATCACCGCCAGCGAGTGCGCGAGGATGTCGTGCATATCGCGCGCGATCCTGGTGCGCTCGGACAGCACCGCGAGCCGGGCCCGCTCGTCCCGGGTGCGCTCGAGCAGGGCGGCGTGTTCGGCCAGCGCGCGGAATTCGCCGCGCCGGGCGCGCTGCCACGCACCGCCCAGCCAGGCCGCGAGCACCGTGCTGGCCAGGAAGCCGCCGACGAGCACGTGCGCCAGGGCCGACATCGGCAGCTGCGGCCAGCTCCAGCCGCCGAGCACCGCCCCGGCCAGCCCCACGACCAAACCCGTTCGGCTCCACAGTCGCCGGCTGTGCGCGGCGAGGGTGTACACCGCGATCGGCACGGCGATATCGGCGGGCAGCGCGCCCGTGGTGTCGCGCACCGCGCACCACTGCGCGAAGGCCACGGCGGCCACGGCGAGCGCCGCCGCCTCCGGCCATCGTCGCCGCACCGTCACCGGGGCGAGCACCAGCACCGACAAAGTGAAGTAGGCGGCATCGGCCCCGATCAACAATCCGAACAGCACACAGACGAGGACGAGGAGCCCGGCCGTCGCGGCGTCCACCAGCGCCGTGCGCCGGCGCAACCATCCCACCACCCGCTCGTCGACCACCCGACCACCCTAGATCTCGCGGTGTCGCGCCACCTCTGCCCGCAGGATGACCCCGCCGCCACAGTCCGTACGCCGCAGGGCATATCCGCACCCCGTCGATACGGTGCACGCCGGTAGCCGATCGATCGCGCGCCACGCGGGGCGACGCACCGGACAACCGAATTCGCCGGGGAAGTCCAGCGAAAGTTACGGTAAAACTGGAACCTAGGGGTCTACGATCGAAAATAGCCACGGTTTGCGTAGCGGTGTTCAGGCGCGTGCATCATACTGTCGGCTTTTTCGAGCAGCGGAGTAGGAGCTCATGATCACGGAACCGGGACGGTTCGGCGGTGTCGACCCACGGGTCGCGGACCGCGGACCGACGGCGCTGCGGATCGCGGTCGGCGGTCAGTTGCGCGCACTGCGCGAGGAGTGCGGCATCACGCGTGAAGCCGCGGGCGACTACATTCGCGGATCACACGCCAAGATCAGCCGCCTCGAACTCGGCCGCACCGGTTTCAAGGAACGCGACATCCTCGATCTGCTGACCCTGTACGGCGTCACGGATCCGGACCAGCGCACGGTGCTGGTCGAGTTGGCCCGCGGGGCGAATCAGCCCGGCTGGTGGCACAGCTACAACGATCTGCTCCCGTCCTGGTTCGAGACGTATCTCGGCCTCGAAGGCGCCGCGCAGACGATCAGAACCTTCGAAGGCCAGCTCGTGCCCGGTCTGCTGCAAACCGACGAGTACACGCATGCGGTGATCGCGGTCAGCCACCACAACGCCGAGGCGACCCGGCGGGTGGAGCTACGCCGCAGGCGCCGCGAGATCCTGGACATCGAGAACGGACCGGCGCTCTGGGCGGTGCTCGACGAAGCCGTCCTGCATCGCCCGATCGGCGGCCGCGACGTGCTGCGCAACCAGATCCGTCATCTGGTGACGATGTCGGACAAGCGCAACGTGACCATCCAGGTGCTGCCCTACCGGGCGGGCGGTCACCCGGCCGCGGGCAGCTCGTTCACCATGCTCCGCTTCACCGAGCGCGAACTGCCCGACATCGTCTACCTGGAACAGCTGACCAGCGCGCTCTACCTGGACCGCCGGGAAGATCTCCAGCTCTACCGCGAGGTGATGGACCGCCTCGCGGTGCAGGCCGAGCAGCCGGATCGGTCCCGCGAACTGCTGATCGCGGCCGCCGAGGCGCTGTAGTCCGTCACGGGGTGTACGAGCGGATCTCCGGGAACGCCGGGTCGGCCCCGTCGAGCAGCGGCTGCGGCAGCGCGCGCAGGTGCTGATCGAAGAACGCGGCGACGTAGGCGCGGGTGAGCTCGACGGCACGGTGGCCCGGCAGCGCGGGCGTGGCCGCGGCGTCCGCGCCGAGCAGTGCCGGGGTGTCGAGGAAGGAATTGTGATCGGCGCCGACGACGGTCAGCCAGCGCTTCCAACCGTGCAGCGCGGTCCAGGCGTGGTCCCAGCTCGAATCATGGCCGCCGGGGCGGGTTTCGGCGTCGGTGCCGAACAGCAGGAACGGCCGATCGCCCAATCCTGTTGCGGAGGTGTCGTCGAAGAAGCTCCCATCCATGTTCACCCCGGCTCGCACCCGCGAATCGGCGGCCATGGTGGCGGCCGCGGCGGCACCGCCGAGGGAGTGTCCGGCCATCCCGATCCGGGCGGTGTCGATCATCTGGGTATGCGCCCAGCTCGGCTGCGCGCCGGTGAGCCGATCCAGGAGAAACGTCACGTCGCGGGCCCTGGTCTCGACCACGGCCGACAGCGGTAGACCTGCCTCGATGCGTTGGCACACAACGCAAGTCGACAAGCGTCCGTCCGGGAACTCGGTGCCGAACGATTCGCCGGCGTGGTCGACCGCCGCGACGATATAGCCACGACTGGTCAGTTCCTCGGACAACGCGGTGAGCGTGTAGCGCGGTGCGGTGAGGCCCGGCGACAGCACGACGAGCGGGTACGTGCCGTCCACGGGCGGCGCGCCCGCGACGCTGTGCATACGTATCGCGGACAGGGTTTCGGCAGGGATCTCTTGGTCGAGCGCCGAACCCGCGAGCAGCGCCGAGATTTCGGCGGCACTCGCGTACGACTCGAACGCCCCGGCGCCCGCATGCGCCGGGTAGTACATGCTGACCATGAGTTCGCGCGGCGTGCCGGGTGTCCACGGATCGTCCCGCGCGGGATCGACCAGATGCAGCACGTCCCGCCCGATCGCGAATTGCCCGGTGGGCGTGGGCAACCGACCGGGCTGCGCGGCTGTCGCCGACACGGTGGCGGGCGCGGCGGCCGGTCGGTCCGGAGCACCGGACGAACAGGCCGCCACCGCGAGGGTCGCGGTCAAGGCGAGCACGAGGGCGACGGCACTGCGCATGGTGAACTCCGCATCGATCGGCCCGGCGCGAATCGCCGGTGCTGCCTTCGATATTCACCGCCGCCGCGCAAACCTCCGGCAGGGCGACGGCAAAATCAGGTAAGAACTCACGCACCGCCGGCGGGCTTGCGCAGCTGCGCGTAGAGCTCGTCGAAGCGATTGCCGAGCACCGTGTAGAGGTCGAGCCAGCCGCTGCTCGCGGCGATCTCGCAGAGCGAACCGGTGGGCGCGAACACGAATCGGAGCTCGTCCAGGCGGCTCAGGTCGTGCAGCCGGAGCCGCCCGGCGTAGTCGCTCAGGTCATCGATGAGTTCTTGCTCGTCCGAGTAGCGCCGCTGCCAGCTCAGGTCCTGCGGCGCCGCGCGCACGACGGCGAGCACGCGGTCGAGGATGCGCAGTATCTCGGCCTCGGGCGACTCCATGCCGCCAGCATGGCATGCCGGAGCGCAGGCTCAGTACCGGTGCAGGATCAGGTCGGTCTTCAGCACGTCGGTCGGGGCCAGCCAGCCTTTGGACCGCAACGTACTGATCGCCTGGTCGCGCAACGTGCTCGCCCGCGCCGAAGTGTCTGTCTTGAAGGACAATTCGATGATCGTCTCGGTGCCGTCGCCCGCGGCGTTGCGCACCGGCACCACCTCGACGTCGAGGTCGGCGCCCTGCCAGCTGCCGGACCAGCTCTTCGCCTGGACCGGACCGTGCGGCCGGGAGTCCGCGAGCTTGGTCTTACCCCAGTTCGAGCCGGACCAGTTCTGCAACTTCCCGGGAATCTGATCGACCAGGATCTTGCGCGCCTCGGCCGCGGCGGGCAACGCGGTGCCCTGGTAGCCCTTCGCCGACGCGGACTTCTTGTTCGCGAAACTCAACGTCATCTTGTCGTAGGTCCAGTCGACCTGCGCGTCGTAGTTGGTGTCGGAGGAGTCGAAACCCTGCTGGTTGGCCTTGGTCAGCGCGGCGTCGAGATCGCCGTCGGCGACCGGGAAGCGCTTCTTGTAGTTGAGATCGAACGAGCTGCCGTCCTTGTGCCGCAACCGCACGCTCCAGCCCGCGCCGTTCAAGTCCAGCGGGGCGGTGTCGAAGTATTCGTAGGCGAGCGCCTTGGCGCTGCCGCCGAGCCCGAAGGTGGTGCGCACGTCCGCGTTCGGCGCGCCGGAGGCGTCCAGCGCCCCGGCCACCAGATTGAGTTTCACCTCGAAACTCGGCTCCGCGTTCGAGGCCGCCGCCGCTACCGGGACCGTTCCCGTCGCGGTGCTGCCGATGGTCACGGCCAGTGCCGCGACAGCGATGAGGAGACCGCGGCTGATCTTCATTCTCGACATCATCGAAGCGTGCGAGCGCAAGGTGGCCGACAGGCAAGTGGCAGGCGGCCGCCACGTGAAGTCTCCCAGGCAAACACACCGCTACCCTAGCGAGCCGGACCGCTGTCAGCGGCGAGCAGGGCGTCGATGGGCGAGCCATCGACCGGTCGCGGGCGCGAGCGCGCACCACAGCGGAATCAGGAACAGGACCAGCCCGCCGCCGCAGAACGTCCGGCCGATCGGGTAGTGGTTCGCCACGCTGGCCGCCAAGCCGAGCAACGCGGCCAGCACGGCGAGGCCGCACCCGCCGACCACCACCGTGCGGCCGATGCGCTTGCGCGCCAGCAAAGCCACGGCACCGAACACCAGCACGACCGACAGCAACGCGCCGACGAAACCGAGCGCGAGGTATTCGAAGGTGAAGTCGAAGCCCGGCCCCCGCTGGGTGCCCGCCCGCAGCTCGGCCGCCGCGGCGGCCGTCGGGAGCAGCGAGATCAAGCCGTAAATTCCGGCGAGCACGGCGGCGGTCCGCGCGGTCGCGCCGGAGGGCGGCGGCGGATCGCCCACCGGCGACATGTTCCATGGATATACCGACGCGCCCCCGGGCCCGGCCGCACTCGGCGACTGGGCCACCATGGTCGGGACGACCCGGCGCTGCGGGTCGCCGTCCACGACGGTCGCTCGGCGGGTCTCGGGCCGCTGCGGCTCGGCGCGCTGAGATTCAGATCGCTGAGGTTCCGAACGCTGGAGTTCCGGACGTTGCGGTTCCGGACGTTGCGGTTCCGGACGTTGCGGTTCCGGACGTTGCGGGTGCGGACGCTGGGGTTCTGCCCGCACGGGTTCGGATCGCGCGGACTCGGACCGCGCATTGTGCATCGTCGGCGACAGCCGAGCGGCGGGTACCGCGGGCCGATGCAGCGCGGCTGCCGCAGCATGCGCGAATTCGCTACAGGTGGCGAATCTTTCGTGTCGCTGCTTGGCCATGGCGCGGCCGATCACCTCGTCCAGACCCGCGGGAAGATCGCGGCGGCTGTCGCTGAGCCGCGGCACCGGTTTGGCGAGGTGGCCCGCGATGATCTGGCCCGGATTGGTCGCCGGGAACGGCGTCTGCCCGGCCAGCAGCGTGAAAAGCGTGCAGGCGAGCGAATATTGGTCGGCGCGATGATCGATGGTCTCACCGGAGAGCTGCTCGGGCGAGGCGTAGGCGAGGGTGGCGGTGAACGTGCCGGTGGCGGTCAGCTTGGTGTCGGAGTCGAGCTGGCGGGCGATGCCGAAATCGGTGAGGATGGCCCGTGGCCCGCGCCCGGAATCCGATTCGGCCAGCAGGATATTCGCCGGTTTGATGTCGCGGTGCAGTACGCCGCGGCTGTGCGCGTAGTCGAGCGCGTCGGCGGTCTCGGCGACGAGCCGCACGATCTGCGCGGGCGCCGTGGCGCGCGGATTCATCCGCGCCGCATCGGTACCCGCGATGTACTGCATGGAGATCCACAGGTGCCCGTCCTGGGTGCCGCGATCGTAGATGCCGACGATGCCCGGATGTTCCAGGCGGGCAACGACATTGGCTTCCTGCTCGAACCGGCGGCGCAGTTCCGGGTCCTCCGAGATCGCCCGATGCAGCAGCTTGAGCGCGACCAGCCGGGGCAGCCGCGGATGCCGGGCCCGGTAGACGGTGCCCATCCCACCCTGTCCGAGCACGCCGTCGACGAGGTAGTCGGCGAATGTGTCACCCACCCCTAACACTACGATCCTTCCCGTCGAACGCATGCTGATCGACGGCGAGCATAACGCGCCTTGGCGGGGCACCACCTGCCGACGGCGACCGACCGGCCGCTGCCGCGTGACGAATTCCCTCCTTGCTTGGAGTGCACTCCAGGTGGCTACCGTGCATTCATGAGCAAAATTTGGTTCATCACCGGCGTCTCCCGTGGTTTCGGTCGAGAATGGGCGCTCGCCGCGCTGGGCCGCGGTGACCGCGTCGCCGGCACCGCCCGCGACCTGAGCACGCTCGACGATCTCACCGCCCGGTATCCCGAGACGTTCCTGCCGATCCGGCTGGACGTCACCGATCGGGCGGGCGACTTCGCCGCGGTACAGCAGGCCGCACAGCACTTCGGCCGGCTCGACGTGGTCGTCAACAACGCGGGCTACGGACAGTTCGGCATGATCGAGGAGCTGACCGAGGACGAGTTCCGCGCCCAGTTCGAGACCAACGTGTTCGGCGCGCTGTGGGTCACCCAGGCGGCGCTGCCGATCCTGCGGGCCCAGGGCAGCGGCCACATTCTGCAGGTCTCCAGCATCGGCGGCATCGCGGCGTTCATGAATCTCGGCGCGTACCACGCGTCCAAGTGGGCCCTGGAGGCGTTCTCGCAGTCGCTGGCCCAGGAGGTCGCGGAGTTCGGCATCCACGTGACGCTGATCGAACCCGGCGGGTTCGGCACGGACTGGGCCGGTCCGTCGTCCAAGCACGCTACCCCCGACCCGGCCTACGACGCGGCGCGGGAGCGCCGGGCGGCGCAGCGGGCCCTGCAGCGCTCGGGTGATCCCGAAGCGACCGGCGCCGCCATCCTGGCGGTCGTCGACGCGGATCAGCCGCCGCTGCGCATGTTCCTCGGCGCGGTCCCGCTGTCCATCGCGACCGCGGAATACGAGTCCCGGCTCGCGCTCTGGCAGCAGTGGCAGCCGGTTTCGGCTGCCGCCCAAGGCAACTGAGCCTCAACCCCGGTACAGCATCTCCGGATGCCACCGCAGGTCCGCCATGGCGCGCCGGTCCGGGACGCGCCATGGCCGGGCCGAGTTCGGTTCGTTCTGCTCGGCGAGCACCACGGCGTTGCCGCCGAGCCACTTGGCCCGGTACATCGCCGAGTCGGAGCCGCGCAGCAGTTCGCGATAGAGCGCCGGGGTGTAGACGGCCTTGGGATGACAGGGATCGAGCACGGCGACCCCGACGCTGGCCGTGATCCGCACCGGCAGGTCCGGCATGGTCGCGAGCGCGTCGCGCAAACGCTCGCCGACCGCCGCCGGGTCCTCGCGGAGGTAGCCGACGACCACGAACTCCTCGCCGCCGGTGCGCGCGATCAGCGCGTCGGCGTCGGCGGCCGCGCGCAATCGCTCGCCCGTGCGCGCCAGGACCTCGTCACCGAACGGATGCCCGAAGGTGTCGTTGACGACCTTGAAGCGGTCCAGGTCCAGCGTGGCGACATAGGCGGCGCCGCGGCGGCCGTGGCCGAGATACGACGGCAGCCGGTTGTCGAGCCCGCGCCGATTCAGCAGCCCGGTCAGCGGATCGGAGAGCGCGTCCTTGCGCAGCAGCCAGTGACTGAACTGGATGAACGGCAGCATCACCCCGACCACGACCATCATCACCAGCACCACCGCGAGACCGAGGGCGAGATCGGCCGTGCGGGTGGTCGGCCCGTTGTCCGCCAGCGCGCCCTGCACCATCAACGTCGCGAGCACCACGCTCGTCAGCAGCGTCCAGCCGATGTGCAGCGCGAGCACCCGCGGACCGTGGAAGACGGTCACATACGCGCCGATCGCCGTCAGCAGCACCACCCCGAGCACGCCGACCACCCGGTCGTGCACCAGCACGTCGTTGGCGGCGGTATCGAGATCGAAGAAGACGATCCAGAGCAGCGACTCTTTTTCCCGCGGCCACGGCAGGAACCACCAGCGCACCGTCCAGGCGCCCGCGACGAGCGCTTCCACGATGCCCTGCACCTCGCCGACCGGACCGGCCACGTCCCCCTGCGCGATCGAGGCGAGCACCGCGATGGTCAGCATGACGATCCCACCGGCGCCGAGCATGAACTTGAAGCGGCCCAGCGCCGCATGGGACCCGAAGGTCTCGACCAGCCGGCGATAGTCGACCGGGTCCTGCCACCACGTTCGAAACATCGATCGCCCGTCGGCCATCGGGTCACCGCCTCAGGTCGGACTTCTCCTGGTCATCCAACTCGGCACGCGGATCGACAGTAGGACGGCACCTACCGTTGGCGCAACGTGAGCTTCACCCTATCGCCGCAGGTAATCGCGGTTCGGGTGGCTTTATTCGCTAGGGACCGGGCGCGATGACCTCGCCGGTGTCGGCGGCCAGCACCCGGATCGCCTCGATCGGGCACGATTCGGCGGCGTCGACGACGAATTCGTCCGGAGCGACGGTGTCGGCGATCGGGCGGGAGCGTCCGTCGACCAGGGTGAAGTGTTCGGGTGCCATCCCGACGCACATCCCGGAACCGAGGCACTGCTCTCGGTCGACTGTGATCTGCCATTTCTGCTCGGTCATGAGTCTCACCAGCTCACCGGTAGCGCCTTCGGCCCCCGCACCAGGAGGCCGGTTTTCCACGGCACGTCCTCGACCGGCACCGCGAGGCGCAGGGTCGGGAACCGCCGCAGCAACGAGCCTAGCGCCACCTGCAGTTCGACCCGGGCCAGTTGCGCGCCGAGGCAGTGGTGCACGCCGTGCCCGAATGCCAAGTGCGGGTTGTGCTGCCGGGCCAGATCGAGGGTCGCCGGGTCGGCGAACACGGCCTCGTCGCGGTTGGCGGCCTGGGTGTTCACGAAAACCGCCTCCCCCGCCCGCACGGTGACGCCGCAGAGTTCGAGGTCTTCGGTGGCGATCCTGGGCGACGAACCGCCGGAACCCAATTGGACGTAGCGCAGCAGTTCCTCGATCGCCGCGGGAACCGAATCCGGTCGGGCGCAGAGCATTTCCCACTGCCCGGGGTTGGTGAGCAGCACATAGGTGAAGTTCGCCAGCTGGTTGGCCGTCGTCTCGTGCCCCGCGATCAACAGCCCGATACCGAGATTGACCAATTCGTCCTCGGTCAGCCGGTCCTCGTCGTCCCGGGCGGCGACCAGCGCGCCGAGCAGGTCGTCGGTCGGCGCCGCCCGGCGTTGCGCGACCAACTCCGCGAGGTAGGCCTCCAGATTCACCCGCGCCGCGGCGATCTGCTCGCGCGTGTACGCGGTGGTGGACAGCACGGTGTCGGAGAAGTCGCGGAACCGATGCTGGTCGCGCGGTGGGACACCGAGCATTTCGCAGATCACCGTGACCGGCAGCGGCAGCGCGAGCTGTTCGACCAGATCGGCGGGCGGGCCGAGCCGTTCGATCGCGGCCAGGCGCTCGTCCACGATCTCCTGCGCGCGCGGGCGCAGCAGCTCGACGCGGCGGCCGGTGAACGCCTTGGCCACCAGTTTGCGCAGCCTGCTGTGCTCGGGCGGGTCCATGCTGAGCAGCGAATTGCGGCGCGCGGGTTCGGGTGTGGCCCGCGGGATGTCCTCGCGCTCCACCGCCGCGCTGCGGCTGAAGCGCTGGTCGGCGAGCACGAGTTTGACGTCCTCGTAACGGGTGACCAGCCAGCCCGTACCGCCGTAGGGCAGCTGGACGCGCGTGATCGGCTCCTCGCGGCGCAGCTTCGCGTAGAGCGGGTCGATATCGAGACGGAACGGCTCACCGAAGGGGTATCGGCGAACCTCGGCACTCGCGGTCATGAGCTCTCCCTTTCCCGACGCCGGCACTGGGCAATGTAAGCACGCGCTTACATTCATCCCATGTTAGGCAGCTCACAGTGCCCAGTCAACGGACGGATTCCGTTACGGCGGAGGGAAATTCACGTCGACCCCGGCGAGCAGCGTCTGCGCCGCACGCAGCACATGCCGGGCAACCACCGCGGGATCGGCGCTCGCCAGCGGTTCGCGCCGATGCACCGACCGCATCAGCCCGATGCCGAGCACCCAGGCGAGCACCAGATCGGCCAGCAACTCCGCGTCCGGTTCGTCGCTCAGCGACGACAGCGCGCGCACGTAGTCGTCACCCAGTTCCCGCCGGATCGCCGAGGCGCCCTCGTCGTGGCCGCTCGAACGCAGGGCGGCCTGCAGCCAGTTGCCGCGGGCCGGTTCCCCCTCGGACTGCAACGCCCGCGCGAGCACCCGGGCGAGCAGGGTTTCGGCCGGCCCCTGCTCGAGCACCCGCCGCTCGCGATCGGCGAGCGCCGCCCGGAACAGCTCGTCCTTGTTGCCGAAGTACCGGAACAGCAACGCCTGATTCACCTCGGCGCGCGCCGCGATATCGCGCACCGTGGCGCGCTCGTAGCCGCGCTCGGCGAACAACTCCTGGGCCGCCGCCAGAATCGCGGCCCTGGTGCTCGCCGCGTCCTTCTTGCGGCCGGCCGGCTGCTGGTCACTGGTCATAGGTCCTCCGGTCGCCCGATCTCGGAAGAGCAGCGTATTGCAGCGCGGACCGCACCGGCGGGCACCGAGCCCGACCCGGATCGTGGTGCCCCTCTTTCTCAGGGCCACCGCGTTGCCGCCGCGGCTCGTAGCCTGGAAGCCGGACGGTAACTGCGGCGCGGAGGTACGGCACAGTGTGCGTGGGTGATTCGGCCCGTGGCCGCGCAGCAGCCGCCGGGCAGCTCTGGATCGGGTCGCGGCGCAGGGGGTTTCATCATGATCATCCGGCGGTATAGCGAAACCATGCCGGTTTCAAAGTTTTTGATCTCCGCGGCCGGGGTGCTGGCCGCCTGCCTCGTGCTCACCGTGCTGGCCGTGCGGCCCGCCGCGGCGCAGGCGCGCCTGGTGGACGAGGTGCCGCTGGCCGACACCATCTCGCGGATCGACGTGTACTCGCCCGCGATGGATCGCGTGATCAGCAACCGGGTGATCCGGGCCGCCGGCGGGCCCGCGCCGACGCTGTACCTGCTCACCGGCATCGGCGGCGGCGAAGACGGCATCTCCTGGTGGGACGACACCGATGTACGAGAGTTCTTCGCGGACAAGCACGTCAACGTGGTGATGCCGGTGGGCGGCAAGTTCAGCCTGTACACCGACTGGGTGGCCGACGATCCGGTGATCGGCCGCAACAAGTGGCAGACCTACCTCACCCAGGAGTTACCCGGCGTGCTCGACGCCCGGCTCGGCAGCACCGGGCGCAACGCGATCGCGGGCGTGTCGATGAGCGCGGGCTCGGCGGTGGATCTCGCGATCCAGTCCGGTCCCCTGTACAGCGCGGTCGCGGCATACAGCGGCTGCCCGTGGACCGCCGACGCGCTCGGCACCGCGATGATCAACGCGCAGGTGGGACGGGGCGGCGCGAACACGGCCAATATGTGGGGCGCGCCCGGCGACGCGATCTGGCGGGTGCACGACGCCTTCGCCAACGCGGCCGCGCTCGCCGGTAAGACGATCTACCTGTCCGCCGCGACCGGCACGCCGGGCGCGATCGACGAGGGCGGCCTGCCGTTCCCGCCCGTCGAGGCGATCGCGAGCTCGTGCACGGCGGCCTTCGCGGCCCGGCTGACCCAGCTCGGACTGCCGGTGATCCACGTCAACCGGCCCGAGGGCGCGCACACCTGGGGACAGTTCGAGACCGACCTGCACGACTCGTGGCCGCACCTGGCCCGCGCCATCGGCGCCTAGGACCTGGCCACAACCGTCTCCGTTCGGAAGTAGCTCGGCGCTCGCCACGGCCGGGTCAGACCGCCAAGGGCAAACGGAGCTCGGCGGATTCGAGGTCGAGCAGCGCGCGTTTCGCGGGCAACCCGCCCGCATAACCGGTGAGCGCACCGTCCGCGCCGAGCACCCGATGGCACGGGATGAGCAGCAGCAGCGGATTCCGGGCGAGCGCACCACCGACCTTGCGGGCATCGGCGGGTCCACGTCCGAGCGTGCGGGCCAGCGCACCGTAAGTGGTGGTGTGGCCGTACGGGGTGCCGGCCTCGAGCGCGGACAACACGTCCCGATCGAAGGCGCTCAGAGCGGAACGGTCCAGGGGCACGGTGAATTCGCGGCGGGTGCCCGCCAGGTAGGCGTCGATCTGGCGGACCGCGGCGAGCAGATACTCCAGGGCGCAGGAGTTCTCGGCGGTCGGCGCGGCGTCCGGTGCGTCCGTGAACTCGACGCGCGTGAGACCCGCGGTCCCTGCCGCCAGCCGCAGGTTGCCCAGGACCGAGGCGTGCACGATGCGGGCGGTGGTAGTCATAATCGGCTCCTTTGTTCGATCTCGTCCCCCGGTAGACGCCCGCCCGGGCCGGAACGTGAGATCACTCGGAGTCGTTCTGCTGTAAAGCTTTCCATGTCGCGTACTGCTCCGGCAGGCAGACCGCGCACGGGCGGTAGCCCGCGCTGAGCGCCGTGGCCTCGTCGGCGAAGAACACCCGGTGCGCGCGGTAGGCGCCGCGCGCCAGCGCACGCAGCGCGGACGGACAGTCGAGTCGCCCGTAGAGCTTGCCGCGCCGATGGCCGCCGTACCGGCCCGGGGTCGGGCTCCGGTACGGGCGGCCCGCGCCGTCCAGCAGCGTGTACATCCGAGCGCTAGTGCGCGTCGTGCAGGACCAGGCCCAGCGTGTGCCGGACCCCACCGCGAATCCGGCTGACGCCGTGCCGGACCGGCGCACGGGACCAGCCGCGACTCGACGGCGTCGGCCGGTCGCGGGTCGTGAAGATCAGGCCGTGTCCCTGTTCGAGCACCGTGACGGTGGCCTTCGACTGGGCTCGTGGACGTTGCTCCACGAGCAGGAACTCCCCGCCGGTGTGGTCGACGCCCGGCCGGTCCAGGCCGAGCACGATCTGCAACGGGAAGACCAGGTCGCCGTAGAGGTCGCGGTGCAGCGCGTTCCAGTCACCCGCGGTGTAGCGCAACAGGATCGGCGTCGGCTTGGTCTGGCCCGCGGCATGACAGGCAGCGAGCCAGTCCGCGAAATCGTCGGGCCACGGCGCCGGATCGCCGAGCCGTTCGGCCCAGGAACGCGCGACGGGCAACAGCTTTCGATAGAACGCCGCACGCAGTGCCATGATCGGTTCGGGTACCGGGTCGGTGAAATAACGGTAGGTGCCCTGGCCGAAGCGGTAGCGGGCCATATCGATGGTCGAGCGGAATCGCCCCGGGTCTTCCCACATGCCGGTGAATTCGGCGCATTCGGCCGGGGTCAGCAGTGGGCCGGTCTGGGCGCAGCCGTACGCGTCGAGTTCCTCGATGAGGGCAGGCCAGGATTGTGTGGCCACGCGATCAGCCAGTGCAACAGAGGTTTTCGTGTCGTTCATACCGCCTCCAGAGTTCAGCGGATTGTCGGCGCGCGGCACTCGTCCTGCGCGGCAAGAGAATTCATGCGGCTTCGAGGGTGAGCAGCGTGGACTTCGCGGCGCTGCCGCCCACGTACTGGCCGATCGAGCCGTCGCTGCGGACCACCCGGTGGCACGGGATTACCACGGGCAGCGGGTTGTGCGCGCAGGCCGAACCGACGGCGCGCACCGCGCGGGGATTGCCGACCGCGGCCGCGACCGCGGCATAGCTTTCCCGGCGGCCGTAGCCGATCGCGCTCAACTGCTCGATCACCTGCCGCCGGAAACCGGCCGTCAACCGCAGATCCAGCGGCAGCTCGAAATGTGTTCGCGCACCGGCGAAATACTCGTCGAGCTCGCGGGCCGCGGCATCGAGCCGCGCCGGTGCCGCAAGCACCCGGGGACTGACCCGCTCGGCGAGCAGGTGCAGCACCGCGTCGTGGTTCTCGCTGGGATAGGCGACGCGCACCAACCCGACGGGGGTGGCCGCGAGCAGCAGCGTGCCGACCGGGGTGTCCACGGTCCGGTAGGCGACATCGAGCAGGCCCGCGTCCTGCGCCTGCTCGGCCAGCCGGCGCCGCAGCGCCGCCAGCAGTTCGGCGCCGCCGGACGCGAGGCCGTCGAACAGGCCGTCCGGGTCGCCACGGTCGATGGTGGCCATCATGTCTCATCCTTCGGGTAGAGCTTGCGCAGCGTTTTGAGGCCGTCGGCGGCGGCGCGGCGGGCGGCGTCGGTGGAATTGCCGAGCAGCCGGGCGATCTCGGCGTGCGGCAGGCCTGCCAGGTAGTGGTAGGCGACCGCCTGACGTTGCTTGGGCGGCAAGGCTTTCAAGGCGGCCCACAGGTCGGGGTCGTAGTCCGCCGGGTCGGGGCTCGCGGCGCGACGCTCGGGCAGCGTCTCGGCGGGGACGGGCGCACGGGTCAGTGCGCGCCCGACATCGATCGCGCGCCGATGCGCGATGGTGACCAGCCAGGCCTCGATGTTCGCGTCGGCGTCCAGGTCGGGGTAGGCGCGCAGCGCGGAGAGAAACGTCTCCGACCACGCGTCGGCTGCGTCCGTCGGGCCGAGCACCGCCCGGCAGACGCGCAGCACCATCGGGCCGTACTCGGCCACCACTTCCTCGAACGGAGGCAATCTCACACCGGGTAGACGCGCGGGTCGCCGGAAACGTGAGATCCGCCGGTCACCGCCCGTCCGCCCCGGTGGGCCGGGACAGCCCGCTGGCGCGCAGCACGCGGCGCGCGATCCCGGCCCGGATGGACTCGTCGGTGCCGATGATGCGGACGTGGCGGCGGGCGCGGGTGATCGCGGTGTAGAGCAACTCCCTGGTCAGCAAAGTCGACTCCGGTTCGGGCAGCACCACCGAGACGGTGTCGTACTGGCTGCCCTGACTGCGGTGGATGGTCATGGCGAACACGGTGACCACGGCCGGGAACTGGGTGGGGTGCACCAGATACGGCTCGCTGCCGCGTTGCAGCGCGGCGCGCAGCGACCCGTCGGGCATGCGCACCACGACGCCGGTGTCGCCGTTGTAGATCCGCGCCTCGTGATCGTTCGCGGTGACGAGCAGCGGCTGCCCCGGATACCAAGGCGCATGGTGGGATTCGGGCCCTGCTCCGCCGGCGGCCGCCCATTCGGCCGCCATCCGATCCCAGCGCTCGACGCCGAACGGGCCCTGCCGGTGCGCGCAGAGCAGCCGGTGCGATTCGAGCGCGGTCAACGCGCCCGCCGCGTCCCCGTCGAGCGCCGCGGCGGTCACCGCGCGCGCCGCGGTCACGACATCGGCACGCACGGCGGCCATTTCGTCGGGTGCGCTGAGCGACAGCTCGTCCCCACCCGCGCGCAGCAGCTCGAGCGCGGTGTCGGCGTCGCCCGCGCGGACCGCCACCGCGAGGTCCGCGATCCGGCCGCCGAAGCGACGACCCCGGGTCAGCCGGACGATGCCGCCGCGCAGCCGGGTGCGCTCCAGCACGCTCAGGGCGGCCGGATGCTGTTCCGGCGCGGCCGATTCCGGCGCATCCGCGCCGAGGATCTGATCCAGCACCGGATTCGGGGTGCCCGCGACGGGACCCGCGACGAGGTCGGCGAGCACCGCGCCCGCGTCCACCGAGGCGAGCTGATCGGGGTCGCCGACGAGCACCAGCCTGGTGTCCGGGCGCAGCGCGGCGAACAGCCTGCTCATCATGGTCAGCGACACCATCGAGGTCTCGTCGACGACGATCACGTCATAGGGCAGACGGTTGAATTCGTGATACTTGAATCGGGTGGTGCGGCCGCGCTGCCAGCCGAGCAGCCGGTGCAGCGTGGCGGCGGTCAGATCGGGCAGCCCGAGCGCCGCCGCCTGTTCGCGCACCGCCTCCTGCAACCGGGCCGCGGCCTTGCCCGTCGGCGCGGCCAGCGCGATCCGCAGCGCGGGCAGTTTGGGATTGGCTTTGCGATGCGCGTCGAGCAGGCCGATGATGCGGGCGATGGTGTGCGTCTTGCCGGTGCCCGGACCGCCCGCCACCACGGTGGTCCAGTGCGTCGCGGCGAGCGCGGCGGCCAGCCGCTGCCGGTCCGGCGTCCCGTCCATCGACGCGTCGAACAGCCGATCCAGTTCGCGCCGAACGATATTCGGGTCCACCACCGGATGGTCGCCGGAGCGCTCGGTGAGCACCCGGCGCACGGTCTGCTCCTGCTGGTAGTAGCGATCGAGGTAGAGCAGCGGGCCGGAATCGTCGCGGCCCTGCGATTCGACCAGACGCAACGGCCGCAACGGGCCCGCGGGGCCGCCGGTCACCAGCGGGCTCACCCGCAGCGCGGCCACGACCGCCTCGATATCGGGCCACGGCAAGGTCGCCGGGTCGATCCGCTCGCCGGTGTCCCAGGTCTCGTCGGCGTCGATGCCGATCTCGCGCATCCGGTGCAGCTCGAGACAGACCGAGCCGGAACGCACCGCCCGCACGGCCAGGGCCGCCGCGAACAGCACCTCGCCGGTCTCCTCCCGTCCCAACCGGCCGAGCCGCACCGCGACGTGCACATCGGCGGCCGAGAGCACGCCCGCCTCGTTGAAGGTGCGCAGCAGCCCGGTTCCGCGCTGCGCCAACTGGATCGAGGTCACCGCGGCCTCCGCTCGCCGCGAACGCACCGTTGCCGCGCGGCCGCGGCCCGGGCGATGCTGTCTGCGCTCACTGCACGTCCCCGGCCAGCAGCCCGGACAACGCGACGATCAGCGGCGCGGGCGGATCCCAGTCGAAGACGCCGTGACCCGGCGGGGTTTCGGCGCCGACCATGCCGCGGACGAACAGGTAGCGGGCGCCACCGAGGTGCCGGGCCGGATCGTAGCCGGGCAGCCGCCACCGCAGATAGCGGTGCAGGGCAACCGAATACAGCAGTGCCTGCAACGGGTAGTGCGAGCGGAGCATCTCGGCGGCCATCCGCTCGCGGGTGTAGTGCTCGACGGTGAGATCGCCGGTGCCCAGTCGGTTGGTCTTGTAGTCGACGATCACATAGCGGGTGTCGGCGCCGGCGGCGACCCGCAGCACGGCATCGATGCTGCCGGTGAGATAGCCGCGCAGCGGGAGGTCGTCGAGCGTGGCCAAGTGGTCGGCGTACCCGAAGAGGTCGTCGTCGGAAGGCAGATGCGCGCGCAGCAGCTCGGCGATCCGGCGCAGCGTCGCCGCGGTGGCGCGCGGTGCGTCACCGCCGGCCAGCGGCAGCTCGAATTCCAGTTCGTTCAATCGGTCCCGGCTGGAGATATCGGCGAGTGCGCCGACATCCATCGGCGTGCGCAGCACGGCGAGCAGCGCCGCGGCGAGCAGGTCGGGGTCCACCTCGGCCATGAGTTCGCCGATCACGGCGCGGCACTGCCCGGAAACCTCGGCGGCCAGATCCGGTGCGTCGGTATCGATCAGCTCCAGCACGCCGTGCACCAGGGTGCCGAACTCCGCGCCATAGGGCAGCGCGTTCATCAGCGAGGGCGCGCCCCCGAACACCTCCTCGAGCACGGCGGCGGGCGCGTCGTCCGGCTCGTCCCCGGGCTCGCGGCCGTCCTCGGGTTCGAGTTCCGGCGCGACCGCGGCGGGGCCGTGCGCGGCGGCGGTCAGCGCCGAATACGAAGTCCGGCGCCAGTTCTGGTCGAGGGTGCGCTCGAAGCGCGCGACGGCGAGTGCGCCGGTTTCCCGTTCGCCACGCACCCGCTGGATCGTCACGTCCTCGGTGCCCGCCACCGCGGTCACCGAGATGGCCGCCGCCGCTCCCCCGGCCCAGGCCGAAAGCAGCCCTGGCGCAGCGGTATCCGCGGGGACGGACGCGCGGGGCGGCACGGTGTCGCCGCCGTCGGGCCTGCCGAGCACCATCCGGTGCAGTGGCGAGGCGGCCGTGGTGATCGCGGGCGCCCACCAGGCGACGACCTGGCACATGGCGCGGGTCAGCGCGACGTAGAGCAGGCGCAGTTCCTCGCCCGCCTCCTCGGCTTCGCTGCGCAGCTTGCGTTCGGCGTAGCCGGACGCGTCCGGGCCGCCGACGTCGAGCACCCGCGCACCGTTGTCGTCGTGGAAGAGCAGCGTCGCCGGATACGGGTTCTTCGCGTTGTCCCAGGCGAAAGGCAAGTAGACGATCGGGAATTCGAGGCCCTTGCTGGCGTGCACGGTGGCGATCTGCACGGCCGCGGCGTCGCGGTCGAGCCGGCGACTGCGGTCGGCGACCGTGCCCGAGGCGGGATCGCGCACCCGATCGGCCAGCCAGCGGGTCAGCGCGGTGAGCCCGAGCGATTCGGTGAGCGCCACCTGATCGAGCAACTGCGCGACGTGACGCAGGTCGGTGAGCTGACGCTCGCCGTTCTCCACCGCGAGCAGCCGGTGCGCGAGATCGGCTTCGGCCGAGATCTTCTCGAAGACGGCGGCGAAACCCGCGCGCGCGAACAACCGGGCCGCGTCGCGCAGTTGCGCGCTCACCCGTCCGACCAGATCAGCTCCGCCGCTGTCGATCTCGGCGGCGGTCACCCCGAGCAACGGGGTGCAGGCGGCCAGGCGCACCCGGTCGGCGCGGTGCGGCTGTTCGAGCGCGCGCAGCACCCAGAGCCAATCGGTGGCGCTGCCGGTCGCGAACACGCTGGTGCCACCGGCGAGCACCGAGGCGACGCCCACCCGATCCAGTGCCGCTCGCACGACGTCGATCTGCGAGCGCGTCCGGACCAGCACGGCGATATCGCCGGGGCCGATCGGCCGCTCCTCCGGCGGCAGCGCGTCACCGGCTGTGTCTGCCGTATTCCGCTGCGGCTCAGTACCGTTCGGCGTGTTACGGGGGCGGTGCGGAGTGGTGTCCAGCGTCGTCCCGGACTCGAGCAACCGGACGATATCGGCGGCCAGGTCGTCGGCGACCTTCGCGCGCATCCGGCCGACGGCCGGAAAACCGGACTTGTTCAGCGGACCCGCGCCGGTGCGGGTGAGGCACCGTACGCGCAGCGGAGTGCGCAGTTCCTCGGGTCCGCTCAGCCGCGACCACGGGCGGGTGGCGGCGACCGGATAGACGCTGATCTCCTTGTGCCCCAAGGCCGCACCACCTTGCAGGTGGTCCAGCGCGGCGATCAGCCCCGCGTCGCTGCGCCAGTTGGTGGTGAGCTCCTTGCGGGTGTCGGCGTGCGCGACCGCATCCAGGTAGCTGAGCACCTCCGCGCCGCGGAAGGCGTAGATCGCCTGCTTCGGATCGCCGACGAGCACCATCGTGGTGTGGCCGTGGAAGGCGAGGCGCAGGATGTCCCACTGCAGCGGGTCGGTGTCCTGGAACTCGTCGACCAGCGCGACCCGGTAGCGCGCGCGGATGCGCCGGCAGGCCCGGGGCCCGTGGTCGGGATCGGCGAGCACCTCGTGCAGCAGCACCAGCAGGTCGTCGAAGTCGCGCAGCCCCGCCAGCCGCTTGCGGCGCTCGGTTTCGGCCCGGACGGCGGTCGCGAACGCCACCCGCTCCCCCGCCGCGGACTCCCCGGCGGGCACCAGCATGGCGTGCCGGTCCTGCACGGCGGCCAGCGCCAGGGTGTGTGATTCCTTCACCGTGAACGGCGGTTCGGCACGGGCGTACCGATTCAGATAGAGGTCGTCGGCGACCGTGCCGACCAGTTCGTCGACCGATTCCACCAGCCGCGCGCCCGGGTCGTGCTCGCCGGCGAGACCGAGTTCGTCGAGCATCCGCTGGCAGAAGCTGTGCGTGGTCGCGATGGTGCCCGCGTCGAAATCCGACAGCGCGGCGAGCAGGCGGGCGCGCCGGCGCCGCACCTCGTCCGGGTCGGCCTCGGCCAGATAGCGGACCAGGTCGTCGGCGTGCGCGCGGGCCAGCTCGGGATCCGCCAGACCGGCCGCGACCAGCACGAACCGCTCCCGGGTTCGCTCACGCAACTCCTGCGTCGCGGCCCGGCTGAACGTCACCAGCAACAGTTCGGCGACGTCGATGCCCGCCTCGGCGACATACCGCACCGCGAGCCCGACGATAGCGTGCGTCTTGCCCGTTCCGGCGCTCGCCTCCAGCACGGTCGTCCCCGTGGGCAGCGGGCCGTAGGGTTCGAAGGCGTCGGGCCCGTCGACCTCGGGCACCACGAACGAGGTGTCTTGTACGGTCACGCGAACACCCGCCTCTCGACCCGCCGAAAGGGCCATTCTGCCCGGTCGATGCGCGCATCCGGCCCACCGACACGCATGACGCGTCGCACCGGTGCACCGCTCACGGCTGACCCTGGCTTTCCGCGGTCAGCAGAGGCGCCCACAGGCGCCGGGCGAGTGCGCCGAAGCGGGTGGTCTCGCCGGGCTCGCCGGCCTGGGCGGGGATCTCCATCAGGTGTTCGAGACGAGGCGCGGGGCCCCACACGTAGCGCAGGTGACGGTCGGTGTGGTCGCCGAACGGGCCCGGCCCGTTCGGACCGCCGTTGAACTCGCGCTCCGCCGCGACGACGGCCTCCTCGACGGTGGCACCGCGGAAACGTCGTTCGGCGTACGCCGCGGTGGCACCCGGGGCGATCGGCAACGGCTCGGTGAGTCCGGCGTCGCGCAGCGCGACGAGCTCACGCAGGATCGTGCGCGCGGCAGGCATTTCGGGCGCGGTGATCTCCGAACGCCAGGCGGGACGGCCGAATTGGCCGCGTCCGGTGGTGACGGCCCGCCAGGACCGATCCTCGGTGACCGCGAGGGCGAGCAGCGAAACCCACGCCGCGATCCGGTGTTTCGGGGCGAGCCGGGAGAAGGTGGTGCGAACCAGGGTCTCCCCGCGCACCTCGGGCACGGTCCCGGTGAGCCTGCGGCCGTTGCCGAGATCGACCGCGACGTCGACGGCCCGCACCGGACCCGCGTAGTCGGCCTGCGACGCGCGGACCAGTTTGTCCACCGTGTGCTCGACCTCGTCCAGCACCGCGGCGCCGAAACCGAAGGGCGGCAACGTGCCCCGGCGCCATTCGGCGGCGCGCAGGGCCGCCGGGTCGGCGCCGGTCAGGCGGGCGGCGAGCAGGCGCTCACCGAGTTCCCATTTGGCCAGCCCGTCGAGTTCGATGGGCAACCGGTCGGCGATGTCCTCGTCGTGTTCCGGCACGCGCAGGCCGAGCCGCTGCCACAGGAACGCGCGCACCGGATGCTCTACGAACGAGATCAGGTCGGCCAGTGCGACATCGGCGAGTTCCGGGGTGGACAGCGGCTCGGGCAGGAACGCGGGACGCGGTTGCGCCGGCTGCCCCGCGGACACCGCGCCGGCCAGCGCCACCGTGTCGAAACTGAACGGCGCGTCGGCCCGGAAGTTGCGACGGTCGAAGCCCTGCAACGGATGTCGCGTCACCACCGTGTCCATACCCGGCCCACCCACGTGCGCCCGCAGCACGTCGAGCAGCTCGGCGACCGGGATGGCGGGCGGGCGGTGCGCGCCGCTCACCGGGTCGGCCCCGGTGTGGAACACCAGCAGCTGCTCCTGCGCCGCGAGGACGGCGTCGAGCAGCAGCTGCCGGTCCTCGCTGCGCGGATCCCGTTCGCCGAGCAGCGGATCGCGGGCCAGCACGTCGTCGCCGTCGACGCCGCCGGCCCGCGGGAACACGTCGTCGTCCAGGCCGAGCAGCACCACCACCCGGTGCGGCACCGACCGCATCGGCACCAGCGTGCACACGGTCAGCTCGCCGGTGCGGAAGTTGGCCCGGGTGGGGCGGGCGGCCAGTCGCGCGTGCAGCAGCACCCCGACGTCGGCGAGGCGCAGGTCGATCTCGCCCGCGCGCTCGATCGCGGCGGCGAGTTCGACACGCGCCTCGGTACGCACCCAGGACTGCGAATTCGGTACGTCCGTCAGCAGATCCAGCGCACGGCTCAGCACCGCCGCCCACTCGTGCGCGGGCCGGGGGCCGCGCAGATCGCGCAGGCACACCGCGAGCCGATCGATGAATTCCGCGAACCGGCCGGCCAGGTCGACATCGTTGCTGTCCACGTCGTCCAGCGGCAACGCGAGATCGAGCCAGTCCTCGGAGGTTTCGCCCGCGGTCACCCCGAGCAGGATGCGATCCACCGCGCTGTTCAAGGTGTTCTGCGCGAAGTCGGCGAGGCCGAAGGCCTGCCGCTGCCGCTGGCCGATCCCCCAGCGCGCACCCGATTCGGCGGCCCACTCGCGCAGCCGCTCGATATCGTCGTCGTCGAAACCACAACGCCGCCGCACGGTTTCGGCCGCTGCCAGATCCAGCACCTGGGTGACGGTGACCCGCCCGTCGGCCAGCTCGAGCAGCACACCGATCACCGCCAGCAGCGGATTGGTGATGCCGCGGCCGCGGTCGGCGAGCCGCACCCGCAGCCCGTGCGCCGGATGGGCCGAATCCGGTACGGGCCCGGCCGATCCCGCGCTCTGCTGCCCGAACGCGGCGCGGACCAGCGGGGCGTAGGTCTCCACCTCGGGGCACATGACGAGCACGTCGCGCGGCTCCAGCGTGGTGTCCGCGGCGAACC
Organism: Nocardia vulneris; assembly: GCF_001613425.1. Taxonomy (GTDB): domain Bacteria; phylum Actinomycetota; class Actinomycetes; order Mycobacteriales; family Mycobacteriaceae; genus Nocardia; species Nocardia vulneris. The sequence goes on from NZ_BDCI01000029.1 coordinate 188,543, forward strand.
GGCCGAGCAGGCATTCGCGCAGCACCTCGACCTGGCGCGCGGGGCCGTGGCAGGCGTGCACCTGCACCGTGCCGTCACCCGCGCGGACCGCGGCGGGCGGCCACCGATCGTCGCGGATGCCCGCCTGTACCGCGCGGAGCAACGTCGGCTCCACTGAATCAGACAGCGGCTCAGCCGCATTCGAGACCGGATGGTGGGTATCGGTGGCGGCCGCGCCGGCCAGGCGCTGCTGCAGCTCCCGCACGTCCCGGGCGAGCCCCGCGAGCAACGGGTGGTGCACCGCCGCGGCGCTGCGGTCGGCCGCGCGGGTACGCGCCGCGGGCGCCGCGCTCAGCGCGCGCCACATCACCGGGCTCGGATGCGGGAGCCACACATGGACGTCCCGGGTCTGCGCGAGGGCGCTGAGCACGGCGAGCTGATCGGTCGCGAGCCGGGTCGCGCCGAACAGCGAGAAGCGCGCGGGCAGCGGGACGAGTTCCGGTTCGGCGCGCAGCCGTGCGCAGGCGGCGTCGAGCCGCTCCGCCGGGCTCGGCGTACCGACCTCGGCCCGCAGGCGCCGCCACAGTTCCGGCTGCCACAACAGGTCCTCGGGCACCGGGTTGCCCGCGCCGTCGGTGTCCGATGCCGCGGACCATGCCGCGAGCAAGCCTGGTCGCTGGCTCGCGTAACTGTCGAACAGCGCGGCCAGGTGCGCGGCGGTGGCGTAGCGGCGCCCGATCCGATGATCGCGCCCGGTGCCGTCCTGTGCACCCAGATGCCGGGTCAGCACCGCGCACCACGGCTGCCCGAGCGAGGCGTCGATCACCCGCAGCAAGGTCCACACCAGATTGTCCGGCGCCCACGGATCGTCTTCGGGCCGAACCCCGCTCGCCGCGGCCAGCGCCGTGCCGACCAGCGCGGCCGGCGACGGGAACTGGATGTTCGCGGCCACGCCGTCGGTCGACGCGGTGCCGGTGGACGGGGCGAAGGCCATCGCGCCCGACTCACCGGAGACGCCGAGCACCCCGGACAGGCGCTGGGTCAGCCACCGTTCCACGCCTTTCGCGGGCACCGCCACCACCTCCGCCGCGAACGGGTCCGGCAGCGGCGTGGCCAGCAGTCCGGCCAGCTCGTCCGCCAGCACGTCGGCGCGCTCGGCACGGTGGATGTGCAACGGCATCTGCGCCCTCTCGTTCGGTGCGGGGTCGGACTGCGGGGGTGGAATTCGCGCGGCTCCTCGGTCGCGCCGGAACCACGCGACATCCCGCACGTTTATACGCCCAACCCTTGCGCGGCGAGCGCACTACCCGCCGAAGCGCCGTGCCGGTCGACCCATCCGCTGCCGGAGCACCAGCCCGACGCGGCGGCCCGCCCCCGGATCACCGCTCAGCACGGCACGCGGCCGCCGAATTCCTGCTCAATCCAGCACCATCTGCGCGGCGCCGTCGGGGCGGCCGGCGATGACGGTGTTGCCGCCCAGTTGTTTCGCGCGGTACATGGCGGAATCGGCGCGCCGGAACAGGTCTCGCATGCTCGTTTCCGCGTTCTGATCCGATACCGCGTTCTGATCCGATATCGCGGTGCCGATGCTCGCGGTGATCGGGATCGGCAGCGTGTCCGTCGCGGCGATCGCGTGCCGCATGCGTTCGGCCAGTACCTCGAGTGCTTCCGCACGTAGCGTGCCGACCACCACGAACTCGTCGCCGCCGGTGCGCGCGACGACGGCGTCCGGCGGCACCGCGGCGCGCAGGCAGTCCGCGGTCCGGACCAGTACCTCGTCGCCGAGCGAGTGCCCGGCGGTGTCGTTGACGGCCTTGAACCGGTCCAGATCGATGATCACGACGTAGACCGGGCCACCCTGGCCGCGGTGCGCGTACTGCGCGAGGCGGGAATCGAGGCCGCGCCGGTTCAGCAGGCGGGTCAGCGGATCGGACAGCGCGTCCAGGCGCAGCAGCCAGTGACAGAACTGCACGACCGGCAGCACCACGCCGGTCACCGCGAGATTGGCCAGCACCACGCCGACGGCCAGCGCCGGATCGCCGGTGGCGTGCGCGTTGTCGCCCGGCTTGCCGATCACCAGCAGCACCGCCAGCAGCACGATCGACAGCAGCGACCAGCCGAGATGCCAGGCCAGGATCCGCGGCCCGTGGAAGATCGTCACGTAACCGCCGGTGGTGGCCAGCAGGACGATGCCCAGGGCGCCGAGCAGCCGGTCCTGGACCAGGATGTTGTTCGCGGTGATGCCGATATCGATGGCCGCGACCCACACCAGGGACTCGCGCTCGGACGGCCACGGCAGCAGCCACCAGCGCAAGGTCCACAGCCCGGCCAGCACGCTCACCGCGATCGCCTGGGTGACGCCGACCGGCCCGGCCTGACCGGCGTGTGAGACCAGCGCCAGCAGGGTGATCGCCATCATCACCAGTCCCGCGGTACCGACCATCAGCTTGAGCGCCGCGAGCGCGGAGTGCGAGGCGAAGGTCTCGACCAGCCAGCGGTAGTCGACCCGCTCACGCCACCAGGCCCGGAAGATCCGTCGGATATCGGTCATGGTCACCGCCTCGCGTCGTCTTCGAGCGTCCGGCCGGTTGTGCATGCTGCCCACAACGGCGCCGCATGATTGCGGCATGTTAACTGTAACGGAACGTCACAGCATGAATCGCTCCCCACCTGCATCGAACACGTTCACTCATCCCGCGCCACGCCGGGCCACCTGCACCGATCGCACGCCGCACGCCCCCGGGGCGGCAAAGCGACCAAATGGTCTACCCAACAAGAGGAGTGAGTTAAACCACACCAGAACACGTTCCTTCGCCGTGTCCGCTCGGATCCGCGCCGCCGATGTGCGACAGTGCTCATCCGGGGAGGAACGAGAGAGCACCGAAAGGCTGGTTCGCGTTCATGGATGCGATGGTGATTCCCCTGGTCCCGAGGGGCGGGTTCACAGTCCGCCGCGTGGGAGACCGCTGGGAGCTCGTCAACTCGCGAGGCTACGGCCGCACCGTCGTCCTACATTCCTGGCCGCGCGATCAGCACTCCGAGGCGTTCGAGCACTGCTATCGGCTGAACGGCCGCACAGTAGAGGAACTGCAGGCCGCGTTCCGCTGAACGACCCGCGGATGGCTGAAACCCGCTGGGGCACAAGCGTGATAGCACAAGCCGGACTTCAGCTCAAGACGTGCGTCTCGGGCTCCGATGTGCGATCGTGTTCCACCGTGCGTTACCCGTCGCCCGCCACCCGCGCCGTTCCCCGTGTGGCCGCCTCCGCCTGTGTCCTCGCCGCCGCGGCGATCCTCATCCCGAGCGTGCCCGCCCTGCTCCCGCACGCGTCCGCCGTGCCGGTGCCGCTGGCGCATACCGATGCCTGCCTATCCGGGTTCGACTGCGATATGAGCAATCGGATCAGCAAGGTGGACAACTACCTGAAGGGGCGCCCCGGCGTCACCGGTTACGTTGTGCGCGACCGGGTTTCCGGTGGCGTGTACGCGAATGCGAACGCCGAGAACGCGGTCTGGACGGCGTCGACCATCAAGCTCGCCATCGCCGAGGATCTGCTGAACCGGGCCCGGGTCGGCGCGATCAACCTCACGCCGGACGATCGCGGCCTGATGGAATCCATGCTGGCCACCTCCAACGACCGCGCCACCGACGTGCTCTGGGCCAAGTACGCGGGCCTGGACCGGATGGCGTTCAACAACGCCTTCCGCGCCAACGGCATGGCCACCCTGGTTCCGCAGCCGACCAACACCGCGCTGTTCCCGGACTGGTCGTTCCAGAAGTGCACCGCCGCCGACCTGGACCGGCTGATGGACAACATCCTCAACCAGATGCACCCCGACGACCGCGCCTACCTGCTGGACCGGATGCGCTCGGTGGACAGCAACCAGCACTGGGGCGTGTGGGGCGCGGGCGCGCCGATGCGGCCGGGCCTGAAGAACGGCTGGTCCGAGGAGCAGGGCGGCTGGGTGGTGAACTCGGTCGGCTTCGCGGGTCCCGGCGAGCGATACACCCTGGCCATCATGACCGCGATGGGTAACGCGGGCGGCTACGAAGACGGCGCGGCCACCGACACCAAGGTCGCGGAGATGCTGTTCGCCGGACGCTGATACCTGTTGTCCCGCAACCGTTCCGGGTGCGGGACGCGCAAGTTCAGCGGCGCCGCAGGGTAATCGGCGCCCCGTCCCTGGGGAACGGAATGGTGGTGAAACCCCAGGGCATCCGGTACTCGTCGGGGATCTGCCAGGTGTACGCACGCACCAGCGCGGCGATCACCGTCTTCACCTCGAACGTGCCGAAGTGCATGCCGATGCACTTGTGCGCGCCCGCACCGAACGGCAGGAACGCCAGCCGGTGCGATTTGTCCTCGCGCCGTTGCTCGTTGAACCGTTCGGGGTCGAACAGCTCTGGCTCGGTCCACAATTCGTCGAGCAGATGGTTGACCTGATAGGCGAGGTCGATCTGGGTGCCCGCCGGAATGTAGTGGCCCAGGATCTCGGTATCGCGCACCGCACGCCGGCACAGACCGGGCACCGGCGGCATCAAGCGCAGGCTCTCCTTGAGCACCAGATCCAGATCACGCAAGCCCTCCAGGTCCGCGATAGTCGGTGCGGCACCGTCGGTTCGGGCATCGAGCGCGAGCACTTCGGCCCGCACCCGCTGCTGCCAGTCCGGATGCTTGCCCAGGTAGTAGGTGAGCGCGGTGGCCGCGGTCGTGGTGGTGTCGTGCGCGGCCATGATCAGAAAGATCATGTGGTTCACCACATCCGCGTCGCCGAACACGCCGCCGTCCTCGCTGCGCGCGTGGCAGAGGCCGGAGAACAGGTCCGAGGTCTCGGTCCGCCGCTTGTCCGGCAGCATCGCCCGGAAGTAGTCCTCCAGCACGCGACGGCCGCGCAGGCCCGCCCGCCAATTGCCGCCGGGCACCGGATGCCGGATCAGCGCGAGCGCCGCGTGCGTGCAGTCGAGGAACGCGTCCACCAGCTCGCGACGCTGCGGCCCGACATCGGCGGCCATGAACATCTCCCCCGCGATATCGAGGGTCAGTTCCTTGAAGGTCGGATACAAACGCACGGTCCGTTCGGCGTCGCCACCCTGCGGCACCCAGCGCTCGATGCCGGCGCGCACCACCGGGGTCAGCGCCGCCAAGTGCGCCGCCAACCGGTCCCTGGTGAAAGCCTGCTGCATGATCCGGCGATGGAATTTGTGCTCGTCGAACTCGAGCAACAGCAGACCGCGCCGAAAGAACGGGCCGATGAAATAGTCCCAGCCCTGGCCGAAATCGCGGCGCCGCCGGCCGAGCACTTCCTCGAGCGCATCGGGCCCCGCGACGAGCACCCGGTCGACCCCGAGCGAGGTATTCATCGAGACCGGACCGTATTTCCGATACCGGCCCATCATTTCGGCGGGGCCCCACCGCATGTACTGCAGCATGCGGCCCAGATACGGCAGCCCGGCGTCGCCGTGCACCGCGGTGGTTTCGCTGCCGCTGGGCGGCCGGGCGAGAATATGGTGCCGTTCCGGAATCAGATCGAGTGCGCGATCCAGGAGATGGTCGTGCGGTATTTCGATCAATCCGATGTTCTCGGAATCGGGCGGTCTCCCGGATTTCCCGCGCGCGCTGGTTTTTCTGCCAACGACCCGGTCCCCGGCGACCATGGCAAACCTCCCTGAACGACCGTATTCATCCTATTCTTTTTCGCCGGTGCCCAAGGTCGGTTCGCCGCAACGCACTCCGGCGCCGGCGCGGCGCGACACACCCGGAACAGGGACGTCGCCGCGACGGCCACGATCGACCCGGCTACGGTTGACACCTGTCAGCAACCGTTCGCGGGGGAAGAGTATCCCCGGTCTGTCGAGGAGCAGGACGATGAACAATGACCACAGCATCGCGTAGCGATTCGGCGGGGCGCAGTGGCCGGGCGACGGGTACGCACGAGAACCGGCGCCACCAGGTCGTGGTGATCGGTTCGGGCTTCGGCGGCCTGTTCGGCACCAAGCACCTCAAGCGCGCCGACGTCGACGTCACGCTGATCTCCAAAACCACCTCCCACCTGTTCCAGCCGCTGCTCTACCAGGTCGCGACCGGCATCCTCTCGGTCGGCGAGATCGCTCCCGCGACCCGGCTGGTGCTGCGCAAGCAGAAGAACGCACAGGTGCTGCTCGGCGACGTCATCGACATCGACCTCGAAGCCAAGACCGTCACCTCGCGACTGCTCAACTCGAACACGGTCACCCCGTTCGACAGCCTGATCGTGGCCACCGGCGCACAGCAGTCCTACTTCGGCAACAACCAGTTCGCGACCTTCGCGCCCGGCATGAAGACCATCGACGACGCGCTGGAGCTGCGCGGCCGGATTCTCGGCTCGTTCGAGGGCGCGGAGCTGGCCACCAGCCAGGAGATGCGCGACCGGCTGCTCACCTTCGTGGTCGTCGGCGCGGGACCGACCGGCGTCGAATTGGCCGGGCAGATCGCCGAACTCGCCGACCGCACGCTCGAGGGCACGTTCCACAACATCGATCCGCGCGACGCGCGGGTGGTGCTGCTGGAGGGCGCGGGCGCGGTGCTCGGCCCGATGGGCCCGAAGCTCGGCAGCAAGGCCAAGAAGCGGCTGGAGAAGATGGGCGTCGAGATCCAGCTCAACGCCATGGTCACCGATATCGACGCGCTGGGCGTCACGGTGAAGGACGCCGACGGCACGATCCGCCGGATCGAATCCTCGTGCAAGGTGTGGTCGGCGGGTGTGCAGGCCAGCCCGCTGGGCAAGATGCTGGCCGAGCGGTCCGACGGCACCGAGGTGGACCGGGCCGGGCGCGTCATCGTCGAACCGGACCTGACGATCAAGGGCCACCCGAACGTCTTCGTGGTCGGTGACCTGATGTCGGTGCCGAACGTGCCGGGTCAGGCGCAGGGCGCCATCCAGGGCGCGACCTACGCCGCCAAGCAGATCAAGGCGGGCCTGCACGGTCAGGCTCCGCAGGATCGCAAGCCGTTCAAGTACTTCAACAAGGGCAGCATGGCGACGGTGTCGCGGTTCAACGCCGTGTGCCAGGTCGGCAAGCTGGAATTCAGCGGGTTCTTCGCCTGGCTGGCCTGGCTCGCGCTGCACCTGTACTACCTGATCGGCTACCGCAGCCGGATCGTCACCGTGATCCAGTGGTTCGTCACGTTCCTCGGCCGTAGCCGGGGGCAGATGGCCGCCACCGAACAGTGGGTGGTCGCCCGGCTCGCGCTCGAACAGGTCAATGCCGACGAGGAAGACGCGGACGAGCTCGCCGCCGCGCTCGGCGCGCCGCCCGCGGACAACGGCAAGCTGCTGGAGAAGGCCAAGGCCGCGGCGGAGGGCCGCGTCAGCTGACGTACCCGCGCCTGCTCCCTTCGGCGAGGCCCGGTCAACAGACCGGCCTCGCCGAAGCCGTTCGAGGGGCAGCCGTGCCGACCCGCGAGTAGCTATTTCCAGGCAACGCCAAAGCTGTTGTGTCGCCCGAATTTCGACCCATCCAGGTGCCCGGTGGATCCGAATGTGGGGCGTCGAACCTGACAGCTATTCCCGACCTGACGAAAGGCGATCTACCTATGGGCACAGGCAAGCACAGAGCCCCCAACCCGCAGCGGCAGAAGGTGGGCTCGATGGTCGCGGCAGGTGCGGTTCCGCTGGTCCTCGCACTGGTCGGCACCGGCACCGCCAACGCCGAGCCTGCACAACCCAATCCCGCGACGCAGCCCGCTCAGCCGGCCCAGTGGCCGGCCGCCGAGCCGCCGAACGCGATGCCCTACGAGGGCCTGAACATCCCGGACAGCACCTACAGCTCGCTGCAGTGGTCGCGCCCGCTGCCGGAGAAGAAGTACCTGGCCCCGGTCGGCGTGCTGCACGCGCCCGTCCCGGTCGCGCCGGTGCCGCCGATCGCGCCGCCCTCGGGCAAGTTCCGCTTCGGTGACGTGCAGGTGGACGCGCCGACCTGGATGGACCAGGAACAGGCGATCCAGATCAACGACAACGCGGCCATGGCCGAGGCCAACCTGGCGACGTTCCTCGACTCGATCGGCATGGAGCGCAGCCGGTCCGACCGGATCGCGGGCCAGACCGTCGGCACCGCCGCCATGGGTGCCGTCGCCGGTGCCGCGGCGGCCGTGCCGGTGGCCGCGACCTCCGCGCTCGTCGGCGGCGTGGTGGGACTGGCGCTCGGACTGCCGCTGCTGCCCGTCGGCGTGGTCGCGGGCCCGATGCTCGGCGCGAGCGTCGGCGCGGCCGTGATCACCGTGCCCGCCGCGGCGATCGGCGCGGCGGCCGGTGCGGCCGTCGGCGCGGTCAATGCGTTCAACGCGCCGTCGCGGGTCGTCGGCGACTGATCACGAACTAGTGCGCCACCCACCGAGGGTGGGAACCCGACCACGCTGTCGAGTTCCCACCCTTCCCTTTTGTCCCGATCCGGCTGCGCTAACCCTGGAGGTGACGTGCGCCACTCTGCGCATCGGCGCGCCGCGCGCGCTGCACTCCGGCGAGTCGCATTACCCGCCAAAGGCTCGCAACACAACAGCAAACGCCGCGCGGAGACCGAACGGAAACCGAACTCGCACACCGCTTCCAGCGTCCCCGCGCCTACGATCGCGCACCACTTCGGTGTTCGCGCACCCTTTCCGTGTTCGTGCACCCGCTGTGGCAGGCCGCAGCGGGTGCGGGAAGACGGAAAGGGTGCGGGGAGTCAGAGCGCGGCGCTGGTGCGGGTGCGCAGGGTGCCGCCCGCGGCGAGCGGGAGGCGGGAGTCGGTGAGGCCCACGGTTTCCTCGGGGCGCTCGTCGGGGTAGCGCAGCTCGCTCTCGAGCGCGCGGGGGGCGTCCAGGGCGTCGTCGGCGGCGGCGCCCAGACCCAGTTCCAGGCGATGGCGCAACAGCGGCGTCTTGCCGATATCGGCGATCAGGTCGCCGCGCCAGCCGCCGTGCGCCTCACCGGACCGGCCGATCTGCACCCGCTCGCGCAGCCGCAGCCGGGCCTCGGCGGCCAGCCGGACCGTGCTGACGGTGTGGTGCTGCGCCCCGCCCGCCACGATCGTCGGCTCGGGATCGAAGTCGAGCTCGCCGCCGCGGCCCACCTCGAACCGCCAGTGCGCCAACGACATCGGCGTCGCGGCGCTGGGCAGCGCGATGGTGGCCGCGACCGAGCGCACGACCAGCCGCGCCCCGGCCCCGACCACCACCGTGATGTCGAGTTCGTCGCCCCCGAGCGGCGTCGCGGCGGTGCCGATCAGGTGCACCGTGTCCGGCCCGGTGCGGCGGGCCGAGAGCCCGCCGCTCGCGTGGATCTCGGGCAGCGTCGCCACCCGCGCGATGATCCGGAGTTCAGTGCGCAACAGGGGCTTCGGCGGCGGCGCGGTCCTGGTCGGCGAGCAGCCGCAGTTGGGTACGCACCCAGGCGAGCACCGGGGTGGCGGCCGGGTCGTCGGTCAGCGAGATCAGCGCGGTCGGGCGGCCCTCGCGCACCTTCGCCGCGTCGCGCTCCATCACGCCGAGATCCGCGCCCACCAGCGGAGCCAGATCGGTCTTGTTGACCACCAGCAGATCCGAGAACGTCACGCCCGGACCGCCTTTGCGCGGCACCTTGTCCCCGCCGGCCACATCGACCACGAAGATCTGCACGTCGATCAGGCCGGAGGAGAAAGTCGCGGTGAGGTTGTCGCCGCCGGATTCCACCAGGATCAGGTCCAGCGGCGGGTTCGCCGCGATCAGATCGTCGATCGCGTCCAGGTTGGCCGTGATGTCGTCGCGGATGGCGGTGTGCGGGCAGCCGCCGGTCTGCACCGCGGTGATCCGCTCGTCCGGCAGCACCGCGTGCCTGCGCAGGAAGTCGGCGTCCTCGGTGGTGTAGATGTCGTTGGTCAGCACGGCCAGCGACAGCTCGTCGCGCAGCTGCCTGCACAGCGCGGCGACCAGCGCGGTCTTGCCGGAGCCGACCGGACCGCCGATGCCGATGCGCAGCGCCTCCCCCGCGGTGCGCGCGCGCTTCGGGCGATCGTGCGAATGGTCGTGCGGTTCACCGTCGATCAGATGCGGTGGCATGGTGGCGATCTCCTTCTTCCGGGATTCAACTGGCGAACAGCGGCATGTCGCGGTGCAGGTGGCGTTGCGCGAGCACGTCTTGCAGCGGGTCGGACAGGCAGGCGAGGTCGTCGACCGCGTCGGCGGCGGTGCGGTCGCACAGGTCGGCGAGGCGGACCGTGCAGGCCGCGATGGCGGCGGGATCGAGCGCGAGCAGCCGTTGCGCGGCGGTCGCCGCGCCGGTCAGCGTGGTGTAGACGACCACGCCCGCGATCTCCTGCGGCGTCACCAGGCAGGCGGCGCCGACCATGCCGAACACGGTGGACAGGTGCGGGCGCGGGCCGACCGCGGCCCAATCATGGTGTGGCCACAGTTGTTTGGACAGTCGCAGCAGGCCGCGCCCTTGTGCCCGGGACGCCGTACGGGCCGCGGGCGACGGCGTGCGCGCATCGGCCTCGGCCTCGGCCCGCTCCGGCGTCAGCGCGCCCGCGCAGACCGCGGCCGCCAGCGACGCCGCGACCAATCCCGAGGTCCGGATCCGCCGGCGCAGATACAGCTCGACCGTCACCACGTCCCGCACCACGCCGGAGGCGATCGCCTCCTCCACTCCGCCCGAGTGCACGTGCCCGCCGATCGGCAACCGCGAATCCGCCAACGCGAACAGCGTCGCCAGGCTCGCCGAACCGATTTCACCCACCGACGGATCTTATGCCCGGCGTGTCGTGCAAGCGTGTCCCGGCCACCTCGAACGCGGCCGGGCGCGGACGATAGCGCACGTCGCGGGTAGCACCGGGACCGATCGTGATCGCGATACCGAGCGCCGAATTGACGCTGTGCTAATAAAGTCGGAGGAGTGACTGAGACTCCGGCCCAGAGCAACGGACGCCCGCTCGCCGAGCGAGTGGCGAGCCGGCTGTTGTATCCGACCTCCCGGCCGCGCGAGCAGACGCTGCGCGAGGCGGTCGCGGGCAAGGTCGTCCTGGTGACCGGGGCGTCACATGGCATCGGCAAGGCCAGCGCGCGCAAGCTCGGCGCCGCGGGCGCGATCGTGCTGCTCGTCGCGCGTTCGGCCGACGACCTGCACCAGGTCGCCGCCGATATCGCGGCCGAAGGCGGCACCGCGCATGTCTACCCCACCGACCTCACCGATATGGACGCCGTCGAACTACTGGCGCGCGGGCTGCTCGCCGAGCACGGCCACCTGGACGTGGTGATCAACAACGCGGGCAAGTCGATTCGCCGATCGATCGACGAATCCTACGACCGCTTCCACGATTTCACCCGCACCATCGACATCAACTATCTCGGCCCGGTGCGGCTGCTGCTCGCGCTGCTGCCGGACATGCGCGAACGCCGGCAGGGGCATATCGTCAACATCTCCACCTGGGGCGTGCTCATGCCGCCCGCGCCGCAGTGGGCGGCCTACGGCGCGTCGAAATCCGCGTTCGACGTCTGGCTGCGCAGTGTCGCCGCCGAGGTGTCCGGCGACGGCGTCACCACCACCTCGATCTACATGCCGCTCGTGCACACCAGGATGAGCGCCCCCACCGACTTCAGCCGGGTGCCGGGCCTCACCGTCGACGAAGCCTCCGACCTGGTCTGCCACGCCGTCACGGCCAAGCCGCGCGAGATCGCGCCCTGGTGGTCCAGCCCCGTCCAGGCCTGGACCAACCTGACCCGCAACCAGGTTCAGCGCTTTTTCGAACGCGCCTTCCGCCGGTGAGCGCTCAGTGCGCCGCGCCCGCGCCCGGCGCCAGCCGCCGGGGCGAGGCGAAGTAGGCGATCATCGCCATGGCGACGAGGATGGTCGCGCCCACCGCGGTCGCGATATGCATGCCGGAGACGAAGGATTGGCGCGCGGACTCGATGAGCGCCGCGTCGCCGTTCGCCTTCTGGATGGTCTCACCGATGGTGGCCGCGTAGTCGCCGCCGGACCGGAAGATCAGCGCCGCAAGCGATCCCAGCAGCGCCAGACCCAGCGAATTGCCGAGTTCGAAACTGGTCTCGGAGATGCCGACCGCCGAACCGGCCCGCTCGGGCGGCACCGAGGACACCGCGACATCGGACACCAGGGTGAAGGCGATGCCGTAACCGACGCCCGCGATGGTGGACCCGACCAGGTACCACCAGAGCCCACCGTGCACGCCGACGCCGAGCAGCATCAGATTGCCCACCGCCGCGGCGGCCAGCGCGAAGGTGAAACTGTTGCGGACGCCGAAGCGCTGGCCGACCCGCGCGCCGCTCATCGAGAAGACGAACACCGCCACCGCCATCGGGATGCCGAGCAACGCCGCGGCGAGCGGATCGCGACCGGTGACCGACTGCAGGTAGATGCTGGTGAGGTAGCTCAGCGCGGCCAGCGACATCATGCCGACGAGGCTGGAGCCGATCGCCACCGAGAATCCGGCCCGGGTGAACAGTCGCAGATCCAGCAGCGGGTCGGTGAGTTTGCGCTGCCTGCGCACGAAGATGATCAGCACCGCGATGCCGATCAGCGCGATGACGATGGATTCGGCGTCGATTCCTTCCGCCGCCGCGTGTTTGATGCCGTACACCAGCGGCAGGATGCCGCCGATGGACAGCGCGACGCTGGGCAGGTCCAGCGGTCCGCGCACGCCCGCGCGGTGTTCGGGCAGGACGAAGGGGCCGAGCGCCAGCAGGATCAGCAGCACCGGGATGTTGATGAGAAACACCGAGCCCCACCAGAATTGGTGCAGCAGCACGCCGCCGATGATCGGTCCGACGGCCGAGCCGCCCGCGAAGAACGCGGTCCACACGCCGATCGCCGCCGCGCGTTCTTTGGCGTCGGGGAACAGGCTCGAGATCAGCGCCAGGCTGGACGGCAGCAGGGTCGCGCCGCCGATACCCATCAGCGCCCGGGCCGCGATCAGCACCGCCGAGCTGGGCGCCAGCGCGGCGAGCACCGACGCGATACCGAAGATGGCCGCGCCCGCCAGCAGGATGTTGCGCCGCCCGATCCGGTCGCCGAGGTTGCCCATGGTGATCAGCAGGCCCGCGATGAGGAAGCCGTAGATGTCGAGGATCCACAGCTGCTGCGCGGCAGACGGGTCGAGATCCTCGGTGAGCGTCGGCATGGCCAGGAACAGCACCGAGATGTCCATCGACACCAGCAGCACCGGGAGCAGCAATACCGTCAAGCCCAGCCAGGCACGGCGCGAGCCGGCGGCCGGCGCCTGCGCGGCGCGCGCGGCCTCGACGTCTGTCATCCTGAAATTTCCTCTCCGTCTCGCGTACGCCGTACGCACAAGGTCGGGTACAGTGTACGCAACCTCTCCTGGAAGTGAAAGTGAGTCATGGGATGACTGAGGTCAAGCTCAATCGGGCCGCCATCATCGACACCGCCATCACGCTCGCCGACGAGGAGGGACTCGACGCCCTGTCGATGCGCCGGATCGCCGACACCATGGGCGTCGGCGCCATGTCGCTGTACCGGCACGTCGCGAACAAGGACGAGTTGCTCGCGGCCATGACCGACGAGGTCGCCCGCCGCAATCCGTATCCGTCGCCGGCGGGACAGCAGTGGTCCTGGCGGGACCGGGTGCGGATCGCCGCCGAGGTCGATTGGGCGCTCTACCTGCAACATCCGTGGGTTCTGCTCACCTTCGCCACGCCGCGCTACAGCTTCGGCCCGCAGAGTCTGGCGTGCCTGGCGTGGATGGTCGAGGGCCTGTCCGAACTCAATGTTTCCACTCGCGAGGCGACCACGATGGCGTTCACGATCTGGAACTACATCTCCGGGGCGACGCTGCCGCACATCAGCGCCACCCTGATGGCGCGCAAAGGCATGAACCCCGAAGGCGACAACGGGCTGCGCACCATGCTGAAAGGAGAATCACAGTATCCGGTGCCGCCCGCGCTCGCCGATCTGGAAGGTACGGGCGTCAGCGACCTCACCCAGGAGGAACTGCTGTACGTCGGGCTGTCGGCGCTCTGCGACGGTTTCGAGGTCAGGGCGAAGCAGCACGCCGGGTCGGCGTGACTCGCCGCGACGACACGCCGAGTTGACCTGAACCTGACTTGATGTTGCACGGTGGGTGGCGTCTGCCCCACGAACAGGAGCCACCGTGCACGCGATTCGCCTCCACGCCTTCGGCCCGGCCGAGAACCTGCGCTACGAAACCGTTTCCGACCCGCAACCCGCACCGGGCCAGGTGCGGATCGCCGTGGCCGCGGCGGGCGTCCACCTGATCGACACCGCGCTGCGCAAAGGGGCGGCCGGGCCGTACCCGGCGCCCGAACTGCCGACGGTGCCCGGGCGCGAGGTAGCCGGAACCGTCGATCTGGTCGGCGCCGACGTCGACCCGAGCTGGGTCGGCAAGCGGGTGGTGGCTCACCTCGGGATGGTGCCCGGCGGGTACGCGGCACTCGCCGTCACCGAAGTATCTCGGCTGCACGAGATTCCGGATGCACTGGACCCCGCCGAAGCGGTCGCGATGATCGGCACCGGCCGCACCACTCTCGGCGTCCTGCTGTTCGCCGATCTCGGCCCGGACAGTATCGCCCTTGTCACGGCCGCCGCGGGCGGCCTCGGCACGCTACTGGTGCAAGCCGCGAAGAACGTGGGCGCGACCGTCCTGGGACTGGCCGGCGGCCCCGCGAAAGTCGAACTGGTGCAACGCAATGGGGCCGACCTCGCGGTCGACTATCTGCGAGCCGACTGGCCGGACGAGGTGCGCACCTTCCTCGGTGACCGCACCGCGACGATCCTGTTCGACTCGGTCGGCGGCGAGATCGCCCGCCGGGCATTGGATCTCGTAGGGAAGGGCGGGCGGCACCTTGTCTACGGCGCCTCCGGATCCAGCCCGAAAGATGCTGCCACACCGCCCTTTTCCGCGGACGAGCTGGCGGCCCGGGACATCACCTCACAGCTGGTCGTCGGTCCCGCCATGCTGCAGCGGGTCGGCGGCGACCTGCGCCCGCTCGAAGAGCAGGCCATCGCGGCGGCCGCCGCGGGCCGCCTGCGCCCCGCCGTGCAACGCTTTCCGCTCGCCGAGGCCGCCGCCGCCCACCGCGCGTTGGAGCAGCGCGGCACCACCGGCAAGGTCGTTCTCGTCCCCTGACCCGAAAAGCGATTGAGCGCGACCCGGCGTCTCCCTACCCTCGACGAGCATGGGCGGAAATACGGGGCTACTCAATGTCGTCGACGTCGAGGCGACGTGCTGGGCGGGCACGCCGCCGCCCGGCACGGTCAGCGAGATCATCGAAATCGGTCTGACCGTGGTCGATCTGGGCTCCGGTGCGCGGACCACGAAACATCGGATCCTGGTGCGGCCCGCCCGTTCCACGGTCAGCGAATTCTGCACCGAACTCACCGGGCTCACCCAGGACGAGGTGGACACAGGTGTCGAATTCGCCGAAGCCTGCCGCCTGCTCGCGGCCGAACATGCGGCGGGGACGCGCCCCTGGGCCAGTTGGGGCGACTACGACCGCAAACAGTTCCGCAACCAGTGCGCCGCCACCGGCACCGCCTATCCGTTCGGCAGCAGGCACACCAACGCCAAGCTGGTGTTCAGCGAGGCCTACGGATTGCCGAAGCGGCAGGGGATGGCGGGCGCGTTGCAGATCGCGGGGCTACCGCTGGAAGGGTGGCATCACAGCGGCGCGGACGACGCATGGAACATCGCCGCGCTGGTCCTCGACATCGCCGGCCGCGGGGCCTGGCGGGTGACGAACACCGGCTGACATCGCCGCCGCGGACCGGGTGATCCGCAGCGGCACAACGAATTCAGTCGTCCGCGTCGCCGTTCACCACCGCGTAGGCGAAGCCGTCCCAGCCCTTGCTGCCGACGGTCTGCACCACGGTGGCGTCGAGGGTCGGTTCGGCGGCGAGCAGCGCGAGGACAGCGCGGCTGGCCTGGATCATCGGGTCGGCGGAGTCCGCGTCGGCCACACCGCCCTCGCGCACGACATTGTCGACGATGATCACCGAGCCGGGGCGGGTCAACCGCAGCGCCCACTGCACATAGTTCGAATTGTTGACCTTGTCGGCGTCGATGAACACCAGATCGAACGGCTCCGGGTTCTCCTCGGCCAGCACCGGCAGGTTGTCCAAGGCCGCGCCGACCCGGATCTCGACGCGGTCGCCGACACCGGCGCGGTCCAGGTTCTGCCGGGCCACCTCCGCATGCTTCGGCTGGTACTCGAAGGTGATCACCTGCCCCTTCGCGCCGACCGCCCGGGCCAGCCAGATCGTGCTGTACCCGCCCAGCGTGCCGATCTCCAGCACGCGCCGCGCCCGCGCCGTCTTCGCCAGCAGATAGAGGAACTTGCCCTGCGGCGGGGAGACGTCGATCGCGGGCAGTTCCGCCGCGGCATTCGCGGTCAAGGCCGCCGCCGTCGCCACGTCCTGCACGAGGGTGTCCACCAGGTAGCGGTCCACATCGGCCCAATCAGGTGTCGTCATACCGAAAAGTCTGCCACCGTGACCGGATCGGCGTGTCCGGCCCGCGCGTGCCGTGGCGCACATTCCCGCCTGCCTTCCGAAATCCACGCACCCGTCCCCGCACACCAGATCGAGTGCGGCACTACACCAGCTCAACCCCGACAGCCAGACGATGTCCGTGATGCCGGCCGCCGGCGCGCACAGCCCGCTCCGGATCGAACAGGTGCGGCTAATGCGGGTCGTCGACGACCGGCAGCGGCCAGCGATCGATGCGGTCCAGCGCGGTCAAGGGTGGGGTGCGGTCGAGGAGTCCGCGCAGACCGGCGCGGCGGGCGGCCGCGAACCGCGAATCGGCCTGGGCCGCATAGTGTCCGGCGTAGCGCAGACCGCGGTGCAGGCGGCGGCCTTCGGCGAGCCAGCCGGTGATCTGGCGCGTGACTTCGGGGGCGGACAGGCCGGGACCGAGCAACGTCTCGGCGTGACCGGGGTCCTCCAGCAGGGCCGACCCCAGATGTTGCAGGCAGCGGGCGATGCCGTGCTCGTCCACCATGACGCGATACTCGCCGAGCGCCTGTTGCCAGCGGCGCAGCGCCTTGGCCGAGTCGCCGCGGGCCCACCAGACGATGCCCATGATCTCGTGCACGTGCGCGCGACCGTCCGGGTCGCGACCGGTGCGGGTGAGCGATTCGGCGAGGTCGAGCCGGTCCTGGGCGGCGTCGAGCCGCCCCTGGCGGACATGGGCGATGGCGAGGTTGATCAACGCGCACACCTCACCCGCCACATCCTCACGCGGCAGCAACCACCACGACGCTTCTAGTCGCGCGACCACCCCGGGTAGGTCCCGCGGCCGGGCCCGGTCCAGCAGGCGCAGCGCGGCACGATGTTCCCAGCGCGCGGCCAGGCTGGTGGACAGACTCCGCGGCCGATAGCGACCGGGCCTGCCGCGCAACCGGTTCGCCCGCATCCGCGCCAGATCCCGGTACAGCACGAGGTCGTTCATCCCGGGGAGCTCGCAGACTCGGACCGCTAGTCCGGCGTTGTTCTCCCCCAACCCGATTCGCGCGTACCAGGAATCGAGCGCGTCGCAGATCCGCACCAGATCCGGCGCAACGGCCGCGGGCAGCTTCGCGCCGAGCGCCGCGCATTTCGTGACAAGCGTGCGCAGATACTCTTCCTCCGCTTCGAACCAGCGACGCGCACCGGCCGCGAAACGCACCGTTTCCAAGGCTAGCGCCCAGCGGCTCGCACGGTCGGCGTAATGGTGCACCAGCGCGGTCACTGCCGCGGACCAGCGCGCGCCCTTGCGCACGTCCGTGCGTACCGGCAGCACGGGCACTCTGCGCAGGCAATAGCGTTGCGCGCCTGCGGTGGCCACGATGTTGTCCCGGCGCAGCTCGCCGAGCAGCACCGCGGCCGTCGGCCGAGAAGCCAGCCGCTCCAACGGCAATCTGGCCGGCGCGTCGAGCGCCGCGCTCAAGACCGTGAGCAGCGCCGCGGCCTCGAAGTCGCGCACCGGCAGGTCGCGCAGCACCGCCACGATGATTCGATCGTTCAACGCCGCGGTATGGCGCGGCGGACCCGGACACCGGTGTACCGCCGCCCGCTGCGGCGCAGGCTCGATCAGATCCGCGAGCAACGCGAGTTCCGCGGTGACGCGCACTCTTTCGCGATACCACTGGACGAAGCGGTAGCCCACGTACACCGCCGCCGCGACGATCACCAGCACCGACAGCCAACGCAGGGTGCCCGCGAGGACCTTGACCGCCGTGCTGTCGCCCAGCGAATTGATCACCAGACTGCGCGCCAGCTCGAACAGCAGCGCGTACGCCACCACCGAGGCGGTGCCCAGAAACCCTTGCCAGATGGTCGATCTCGGCGTACTCGGTGCCGCCGCCTGGTCGTCGGAGCGCGCCTGCTCGTCCGGGCGGCTCATCACCGCACCACACGGATGCTCGGATTACCGTGCCGCACGATGCTGCGCCTGTCGCTCATCGCAGCGCTCCCCCGGTCAGTCCGGGCACCAGCCAGCGCCGCCAGGTGGCCAGCAGCAGCGCGACCGGCAGGATCGCCGAGATCAACGCACCGGCCGCCAATTGCGCCGAGTTCTCGCCGAATTGGCGCGCCTCGCCCCACAGCAGCAGCGACCACGGCGTCGCGCCCGCCCCGCTGATCAGCAGCCCGATCACGAAATCGTTCCACACCTGGATGAATTCGAGCACGGCCACCGCGCCCAGCGCCGGCCCCGCAGAGGCCAGCACACGCCGCGCGACGGTGCCGGGAACGGCCAGTCCGTGCAGCGCGTCGGCGGCAGGACTGTCCGGCGGTGCGAGCAACGCGCCGCGCAGCACCAGGATCGCGATCGGCAGACCCGAGGCGGCATGCAGCAGGATCAATGGAATCCGCGTGCCGGACAGCCCATAGGCGTCGATGAACGTGTGCACCGGTCCCAGATAGCTCTGCACCGGCAGCACCGAGAGCACGACCAGCGCCACCACCGCGATCGTCGCGGCCGAGCGGTTCGGCCGCAGCGCGGCGAGCCGATACGCCACCGGCACCGCCGCGGCGACCACGACCAGGGTGGCCAAACCCGCCACCCACACGGTCGTTTCGAGCGAGCGCAGCAGGGCCGGGTCGCGCCACACCCGTTCGATCGCACCGGTCCCGAACCCGTCGCGGTCCTGGAAACTGGCATAGATCAGCCAGCCGATCGGGACCAGGGCGAGCAGCGAGACCGCGACGATCCCCAGCAGTCGCAACGGTTTCCGGCGCGGACGCGCCGCGACGGCGGGCGGCGCGGGCGAGGCCGACAAGCTCGTCCGGTGCCTGCGCACGTCGGTCTGCAACAGCCAGGCCAGGAACCCGACCAACACCGCGAGCGGCAGACCGTAGGCCGCCGCCACGCCCGCGTCGATCTCCGAGTCGGTGGCCAGCCGCCACCAGTACACGCTCGCGCTGTCCAGTTCGTACTGCATCGAACCGGGCACGCCGATCAGCACCACGTCGAACACCCGCGCGGCGGCGACCCCGACGGCGAGCCCGACGATGAGCACCACCGGACGCAGTAATTCGAAGAGCCGCAACGGAAACCGGCCGTCGCCGTGATAGAGGTAGCCCGCACGGACCGAATCGTGCTCGATAGCCCGGATCCCCGCCCGGAACAGACCGGTGACGAAACCGAACCAGGTCCACACGAAGGCCGAGCACAACATCAGCCCGTACCAGAGCCAGTACCCCACAACGCTTTCGATGCGGAGCAGGTCACCGAAGAACTCGAAGATCAGCCGGAAGGCCACGCCGGACACCACCGCCGAGATGCCGAACGAAACGATGAGCGGCCGCCACAGCCACTGCGAATCGCGCGCCCACCACGCCACGCCCAACGCCGCCGCCAGCATGAGCACCACGACCAGCAACCACCCGAGGGTGCGCAGGTAAGACCACCTGCCGTCGTGGCCGAGCGCGGTCGCGAGCAACCACAGCCCACCGGCTGCGAGCACCAGCGCACCTGACCACAGGACCAGCCGGATCGGGTACCACACGGCTCGAATCGTCCACCGCGGCAACGGTATCCGGTGCCGCAGCAGCCATCTCCGCCACCGCACGAGCAGCCGGAACCCAGTGACCCGTCGCTGCCGGGCCAACTGGGTGAGCCCGACCGCGCCGAGCGCGGCGCCCAGGCAGGAGACCACCAGCAGCGGTCGCGCCCGGGCCGCGCTCACCACGGTCCACACCACCGGTGCCACGATCAGCACCACGGTCAGCACCGTGGCGGGCAGCACCGCCGCCGGACCGGTCCACCGCCGCGGGTGACTGCCCGCGACCAGCGGTCCGCGCATCCGGCGTCCGCTGAGTTCGAGCAGCAGCCCGTGCGCCTGGAAGTCCTGCTGTCCGGTCACCGCCGCCGCCGATCCACCGCGTCGAGGGCGGCGATCGCGCGGTCGGTCGCCTCGTCCAGCCGCTCCGTCGCCCCGTTGCCGACCGTGGTGAAGAAGTCGGTGAGGATGCGCCACAGCCCGTTCCGGCCGCCGACGGCGCCGATCCGGTCGGACAGATCGAACGCGCTGCGCGTCCGCAGGGTGCGCGCCACCGGTCCCAGGAGCGCCGAATACCGGGCCTCGGTACGGAGATTCGGCGCGATGAAGCCGCCGTAGCCCTCGATCCACGGGACCGGTGCCGTCGGCGCGGCAAGGGCCGCAACGAGATCCATGGCCCGGTCGGTGGCCGACTCGGTCACCACCATCACGTCGCCGCCGACGATCCGCGGCGCGGCCACCTCCGGCGTGACGGCCGGAAACGCGGCGACGCCGACCACCTCTTCCCGCCGTCTCGACCGGCGCACCGCGGCGCGCACGATCGGCTCGGCGAAATCCGGCGCGACCACCATCACCGCGCGCCGGTGCTCGAACACCTCGCGCACCGCGTCCGGGAACTGCTTGGTCAGGGCCACCGCGATACCGCCGGGGAAGGCGTGCCGGTGCCCCCACAGCGAGCCCAGATGCCGGAAAGCAGCCCGCACCGCGGGACTTTCCCAGGTGCGATCGGCGCGGCCCGCGGCGACCTCGTCGTAGATGCGCGGGGATTCGGCGAGCAGCGCGTTCTCGAACACGTCGGTGAGCACCCAGCCGTCGGCCGCGCCGAGCGCGAGCAACCGCACCGGCGAGTCGGCGAGGAACTCCATCCGGTCCAGCCAGTCCGCGAGGGTCCAGCCCGCGGGGTCACCGAGCCGGTATCGCTCGACCAGCTGCCGGTCGTACCAGACCATCGACTTGTCGGCGGCCTTGAACGGTACGCCATAGTGTTTCCCGTTGTGCTGCAACAGCTGTCGCCAGATCTCGGGATAGGCCGGGTCCGCGCCGTCGGACCACAGCCGTTCGGACACCGGCCGCAGCTTGCGTCGCTCCGCGAGCGGGCGCACCCGGCCCGCCTGCGGCAGCATCACGAGGTCGGGCGCCGAGCGCCCGCCCGCGGTGAACGCGGTCTCGATCTCGTCGCCGAGCGGCACCACGTCCACCGGATGGGGAAAGCCGAGGCGGGCCAGCACCGCGCGGAACGCCGTCAGCTCGGTCCCGCTCCACGACACCCCGACGCGCACCGCGCCGGGGTTGCCGAGCAGCAGATCGGGCGCGCAGGCGGCGGCGAGCGGCGCGACGAGCGCCACCTGCAAGAGTTCTCGCCTGGTTCGCATCAACCCCCCGCAGCCGCCTCGTCGTCGAGAATCGGCCTACTTCGAGAAGTTCTCCGGCGGCTGCCACGGCCTGCCGTGCGGGTCCTCGGGCCGGTAGGCCGGTTGCTGCTGCGGTTGTTGCGGCGGTTGCTGCTGCAGCGCCTGCTGTTCCTCCTGCGGCGGCAACACCGACTGATGCGGTGCCGGCTGATGCGGCGCCGCGGGCGGCGGCGACATCAAACCCTCCACCGGCGTGCGCGCGGTGGCCTCGGCCGCGCGGACCGCGCGCTCGATGGTCGGGTCCGACGCGGTGTCGAACCAGTCGGCGACGTCCGAGTCGTCCTCCACCTTGACCTGCTCGCCGTCGGAAGACGGTGGCTCGTAACGGAACACGCCGTCCTCGCCCTTGGTGGCGAAGCTGGTCGCGAAGCCTTCGAGCGCCTTACCGAAATCGCTGGGCACCAACCACACCTTGTTGGCGTCGCCGCGCGCGACCATCGGCAGTGTCTGCATGTACTGATAGGCAAGCAGTTCCGGCGTCGGCTTGCCGTTCTTGATCGCGGCGAAGACCTTTTCGATGGCCTTGGCCTGACCCTGCGCCTGGAGATAGGACGCCGCCCGCTCGCCCTGGGCGCGCAGGATGCGGCTCTGCCGTTCGCCTTCGGCCGCGAGGATGGCCGACTGCTTGGCGCCCTCGGCGGACAGGATCTGGGCCTGCTTGGAACCCTCCGCGGTCTTGATCTGTGATTCGCGGGTGCCCTCCGCGGTGAGGATCATGGCGCGCTTCTCGCGATCGGCCTTCATCTGCTTTTCCATCGACTCCTGGATCGACGGCGGCGGATCGATGCTCTTCAGCTCGACCCGCGCGACACGCAGCCCCCAGCGGCCGGTGGCCTCGTCCAGCACGCCGCGCAGCTGGCCGTTGATCTGATCGCGGGAGGTCAGGGTCTGTTCCAGGGTCATGCCGCCGACCACGTTGCGCAGCGTGGTGACGGTGAGCTGCTCGACCGCGGCGATGTAGTTGCTGATCTCGTAGACCGCCGCCTGCGGGCTGGTGACCTGGAAGTACACCACGGTGTCGATATGCAGGGTCAGGTTGTCCTCGGTGATCACCGGCTGCGGCGGGAAGGACACCACCCGCTCGCGCAGGTCCACCTTGGCGCGGATGCGGTCGGCGAACGGCACGAGGAACGTCAGCTGGCCGGACACGGTGCGCGAGTACCGGCCCAGCCGCTCGATCACCGCCGCCTCGGCCTGCGGCACCAGCGCGATCGACTTGAAGACCACCACCACGACCAGCAGGACGAGTACGGCGGCAACGATCAGTACAGCCATCACGGCCCCTTCCACACGACGGCGGTCGCGCCGTCGATCCTCATCACGAACACCTTCGTACCCGGTTCGTACACCTCGGACTCGTCCATCGGCCGCGCGGTCCACACTTCCCCGCCCAGCTTCACCTGACCGGAATGCGCGCCCACCTGCTCCAGCACCAGCGCCGACTTGCCTTGCAGGGCATCGACGTTCGTCGGGATCGGCGGCGGATTGCCGAAACGGCGGCGCAGCACCGGCCGCACCCCGAGAAACAACACCAACGTCAGCACGCCGAAGACGATGGCGTCCACCACCACCGACGTGCCCGCGACGGAACTCACACCCGCGGTGCCCAGCGCGGCGACGCCGAGCATGAGCAAGGTCAGGTCCCCGGTGAGCATTTCCGCGGCCGCGAGCAGGATCCCCGCGACCAG
This sequence comes from Nocardia vulneris, assembly GCF_001613425.1. Lineage (GTDB taxonomy): Bacteria > Actinomycetota > Actinomycetes > Mycobacteriales > Mycobacteriaceae > Nocardia > Nocardia vulneris. Next base: position 211,867 of record NZ_BDCI01000029.1, read on the forward strand.
CCAAACTATTGCGGCCACGCTGCCCACTCTAGTGCGCGTCGGCAACCGGATGCGCTGGTTGTCGATCATGTGTGCCTGGAATGTTGTAGACCGGCGTGTCGACCGTGCGCCCCGCGATTCGCGGAACCGAATACGGATGTCCGCCTGCTAAGTTCGGGCGGATGAGCGGGCATGACAGGTACGGCGGCGATATCTTCTCCGGGCACTCCCGGGCGAAAAAGCGGGCGGTACCGCAGGTCAGCGCCGAACGCGACCTCGTCGTCGAGGACGCGGCCAGCGGATTCTGCGGCGCGGTGGTGGGTTTCGACCGCAGCTACGACGGCGAATTCGTCAAGCTGGAGGACGCACGCGGCGCGGTGCGGCTGTTCGCGCTGCGCGAGGCCGCGTTCCTGATCGACGGTCAGCCCGTCACGCTGGTCCGGCCGACGGCCGCGGCGCCGCAGAAACCGACGCGGTCCGCTTCCGGCTCCACCAGGGTCGAGGGGCTGCGCGCGCGGGTCGCCAGGACCAGCCGGATCTGGGTGGAGGGCGTGCACGACGCCGCGCTGGTCGAGCGGGTCTGGGGCCACGATCTGCGGGTCGAAGGCGTGGTCGTGGAGCATCTGGAGGGGCTGGACAACCTGGCCGAGCGGCTCGTCGAGTTCGAGCCCGGCCCGGGCAGGCGGGTGGGCGTACTGGTCGACCACCTGGTCACCGGCTCGAAGGAGACCCAGCTCACCACCGGGCTCGGCCCGCACGTACTGGTCACCGGCCACCCGTTCATCGACGTGTGGCAGGCGGTGCGGCCCGCCACGGTCGGCATCGACGCGTGGCCACAGGTGCCGCGCGGCGAGGACTGGAAAACCGGCATCTGCGACCGGCTGGGCTGGGGCACCCCGCAGGACGGCTGGCGCCGGATCTACGGCGCGGTCGAGTCCTTCCGGGACCTCGAGGCACCGCTCATCGGTGCGGTGGAACGACTCATCGACTTCGTCACCGAGCCGGAATAGCCGCGTCCGCCGAGGTACTCGCGGCGCTGCTCAGGAATGCCCCTCGCGGGAATGCCCGTGAATAACCATCACCCTTTATGCTCGATAATTATGTGCTCTCCTAGTGCCACGCTGACGGTGTGGGCCGGCTCCTGGCTGGCCGGCTGCAGCGCGCCCGACGACGTATTGGAGGCCCTGCACGCCTGGGCGGGCCGGCACACCATCGCGGCCGGCGACCCGATCACCGGTGGCCGCTCCGATCTGCCCTGGTCCTCGCGCGGCAACCTGCCGGGCACCGGGATGATGGCGCTGCTCAAGGTGATTCGCGAGGCGATGGCCGAGCCGGGCGCGAAGATCCGGCTGGTGCTGCCGGTGCCGGGCGACGTGCGCGGCCTGCCGGTCGGCACCGCCTTCGCCGCCGACGCGATCGAGGCGCAGGAGGGTCTGCTGCTCGGCGCGCCGGGCACGGAGGGCACCGGCCTGATCCCGCAGTGGACCGACGAGGACACCTTGCAGTGGTCGGTCTACAGCACACCGATTCCGGCGGAGCCCGGCCCCGACATGTCGCTCGGCGAGGCGGAATACGCTATGCGCGAAGCGGTCCGCGACGCCGCCGACGCGCTGATGCAGTTGCACACCACCTCGGTGGGGTCGGCCGATTCGGATCCGCGCGAACTCATCGAGGCCGAGCTCGCGGACTACTCCCGGCACGACTACCCGGACTCGATTCCGCTGCGGGCCAGGAAGATTCTGGACACCGCCGACCATGTCGCCGCGATTCTCACTGTGGCGCAACGGGAACCGGCGTCCTCGCCGACCTCGGCGACCGCCATCGGTGCCCAGGAGTCGCTGCTGCGCCCGCTGTGGGACGCGATCCGTGCGGCGCGGCTGGTCGCGGTGCACGCGGCGGCACGCAGCGCCTGAGTGCCCGCTTCGGGGCGTTTGTCCCGTTGCGCCGCAATCGAATCCGCTTCCGGTCGCGCTCGGGGCGGTCCCGCAATAGTGTGCTTCGAGAAGTCGAGCAAAGGAGGTGTGCGATGCGCTGCACCGCGATACTCGCGGCCGTCGTCACCGCGGCGGCGATCGGCATCGGCCTGCCCGCCATGCCGCAGGCGGCCGCGGTGGTCGGCGGACAACCGGCCGACGCGTCCGCGTACCCGTGGCTGGTGGCGATCGGCACGCCCCTGCTGCCGCTGCGCCCCGGTGGGCAGTTCTGCGCGGGCGCGCTGATCGCCCCCGACCAGGTGGTCACCGCCGCGCACTGCGCCGTATTCACCGGGCGGGTACCCGCCGCGCTGCGCGTCACCTTCGACCGATCGGACCTGCGCACCGACGCGGGCACCTCGGTCCGCGTCACCGACGTCCGGGTGCATCCGGATTTCCGGGTCACCGTGTTCGGCACCGACCTGGCCTACCACAACGACCTGGCCATCCTCACGCTCGACCATCCGGTCCAGCGCCCGACGGTGCGTATCGCTGCGGCACACGGCACTTCGGGCACCATCCTGGGCTGGGGCGCGACCTCCGACGACGACTGGGCGAACCCGCTGCTGCACGCCGCCACCGTCCCGCTCGACGCCGACTGCGCCGCCTACGGCGCCGCCTTCGACCCCCGAGAAGCGTTGTGCGCCGGGTCGACCGACGCCGACGCCAACCAATTCGACAGCGGCGGCCCACTTCTCGTCGACGGCGAACTGGTCGCCCTCACCTCGTGGGGCAAGGGAGCCGCCGAACCGGGCTACCCCGGCCTCTACACCCGCCTGTCCACCGTCATGTTCTGACAGGCGAGCGCGCCTACCGCGTCGCCGCCCCACTGATTCGGTGGCCTCATCCCCCGCACCCCTTCTGTCGCGAGACACGGTGTGTCGCACGGCGAGTCGGGGTGCGGGAGGTCAGAAAAGGTGCGCGAACCCCGAATCAGTGCTGGTGGTGCGGTGGGTACGGGGACTGCTGCGGGTACTGCTGGCCCTGCGGCTGGTAGGGCTGGCCGGGATAGGGCTGTTGGCCCTGGTAGGGCTGTTGGCCCTGGTAGGGCTGTTGGCCCTGGTAGGGCTGTTGGCCCTGGTAGGGCTGTTGGCCCTGGTAGGGCTGTTGGCCCTGGTAGGGCTGTTGCGCTTGATACGGCTGTTGGTAACCCGGCTGCTGTCCTGGGTACCCCTGCTGCTGCGGATATCCCTGCTGCTGCGGGTACTGCTGTCCGGGGTACTGCTGCTGCCCGGCGACCTGCTGCTGGTATGGCTGCGCGCCGTTACCGTGTGGCGGCAGCTGGTTCTGGTTCTGTCCTCTGTTTCTCCGGGAGAGCCAGATGATGACGACCATGCCGACGACGACCAGACCGAGGCAGATCAGCCCCACGACCCAGGAGCCACCTTTGCCGCCCCGGCTCCCCCGCCGGCGTGCTTCCGTGGTCTCCAGTGCTGCCGTCCACACGGTGTCGTCGGACCATGCCCCCAGGTCCAACAGTCCGGTAGTGGTCATCATGTCGATATATGTCATCAAATCTCACCTTGCGCCCCGCTTCGGCTTCGTCCGAAGGCGAGAGCGATGCTATCGCAGACCTATTCGTGAGTCATCGATGAACGGTGCCCCGACTTGGGAGGGCACAGCAGCCGAGGAAGCAGGGCGCGCCGTTCGGCGTGCAGCCGTAACCCGGGACCTCGCCGAGCCGGCGCGCCGGCGCGTCGGCCAGCTGCTCGCCGATCAACTCGACGACCATGCGCGCGAAACGGGGGTCGGTGCCGGGGGTGCCCGCGCGCACGAACGCCATCCCGAGTTCGGCGGCCTTCTCCCGGGCCTCGTTGTCGAGATCCCAGATCACCTCGAGGTGATCGGAGACGAAGCCCACCGGGCAGACGATGACCGCTTCGACGTTCTTCGCGCCGAGATCGTCCAGGTGATCCACGATATCGGGATCCAGCCACGGCACCTGCGGCGGACCCGAGCGGGACTGCCAGACGACGTCGTAGTCGGTGAACCCCGTTGCGGCGGCGGCCAATCGGGCGGCCTCGGCGACCTGTCGGCTGTACAGGTGGCCGCCGTCCGCCGCCGGGCCCGCGGCGGTGTCGGCGACGATCGGAATGGAGTGCGCGGTGAAGACCAGCCGGGCGGCGTCGCGGCGCTCGGCCGGAAGTTCTTGCCGCGCCGCGCGAATCGCGTCGGCGAAGGCGTCGATCAGCAGCGGGTGATCGAAGTACTGGCGCAGCTTCACCAGCTCCGGCGCACCGTCGCCGAAAGCCGTTCGCGCCCTGGCGATGTCCTCGTGGTACTGCAGGCACCCCGAGTAGCCGCCCCAGGCCGAGGTCGGGAACACCAGCGCGGAACGCACACCGTCGGCGGCCATCCGCGCCACGGTGTCCTCCACCATCGGCGTCCAGTTCCGGTTGCCGAAGTACACCGGCAGATCGATGCCGGCCGCGGCCAATTCGGCCTCGACCGCCGCGATGATGTCCCGGTTGAGCGCGTTGATCGGCGACACCCCGCCGAAGTGCAGGTAGTGCTGCGCGACCTCGTCGAGCCGCGCGCGCGGCACGCCCCGGCCCCGGGTGACGTTCTCCAGGAACGGCATCACGTCTTCGGGGCGCTCCGGGCCACCGAAGGACAGCAACAGCAGTGCGTCGGCGGCCCGTGCCACGTTCCCTCCTCCGGGATGACTCAGTTGATCGACATGTCCTCGGGGAACCAGGTGTTGTGGCTGGCTCCGCCGTCGACGTAGATGATCGAGGCGGTGGTGCCCGGCAGCCAGTCCGAGAGCATCGCGACGATCGACTTGGCGACCACGGTCGGGTCGTCGACGTCCCAGCCGATCGGCGACGCGCCGTCCCAGTACTCGTTGAGCTGGTTGAGCTTGGCGGCGTCGTCGGTCGCGGTGCCCGCGATCGCCTTGGCCGCGAGCGTCTTGATCGGGCCGGCGGCGATCAGGTTGGAGCGAATCTTCTTGGCCGCGCCCACCTCTCGAGCGACGTACCGGTTCACCGACTCGAGCGCGGCCTTGGCCACACCCATCCAGTTGTAGAACGGCATCGCGGTGCGCGGATCGAAATCCATGCCCACGATCGAGCCGCGCTCGTTCATTACCGGCAGCACCGCGCGGGCCAGCGAGGCGTAGCTCCACGCCGAGATCTCGAAGGCCTTCGCCGCGTCGGGGCCGGGACCGTCGAGGAACGGCAGCGCCTCGGGGCCCATCAGGGTGCGCGGCGCGAACGCGATGGAGTGCAGCACGCCGTCGATGCCCTCGGGCGCCAGTTCACGCAGCTTGTCCGGCAGCTCGGCGAGGTTCTCCTCGCTGGTGACGTCGAGCGGGATGGCCGGGGGGACCTCCTGCGGCAGCCGCTTGGCGATGCGGTCGATCAACCGCAGCCGCTCCGGAATGCCGGTGATGATCACCTTCGCGCCCTGCTCCTGCGCGACCGCGGCCGCGTGGAACGCGATCGACGAGTCGGTGATGATGCCGGTCACCAGAATGGTCTTGCCTTCGAGCAGTCCGCCCATGGGTTCTCGGTTCTCCTGATTTCGGGTTGTGTGGTGAAAAGACTAGTGGCCCATGCCGAAGCCGCCGTCGACCGGGATGACCGCGCCGGTGATGTAGCCCGCGTCGTCGGAGGCCAGGAAGCTGATCGCGCCGGCGACCTCCTCCGGCTGGCCCATCCGCTTGGCCGGAATGCCGTACTTCAGCACCAGGTCCCGCATTTCGTCGGTCATCTCTTCGCGGGTCATATCGGTTTCGATCAGACCGGGCGCCACCACATTGGCGGTGATGTTGCGCGAACCGATCTCCATGGTGATCGCGCGCGCCATGCCGACCAGGCCGGCCTTGGCCGCGGCGTAATTGACCTGGCCCGGTGCGCCCTTGAGGCCGACCACCGAGCCGAGGAAGATGATCCGGCCGAACTTCGCGCGCAGCATGGCGCGGTTGGCGCGCTTGGCGCAGCGGAAGGCGCCGGTGAGGTTGGCGTCGATCACGCGGGTGAACTGCTCTTCGTTCATCCGCATCAGCAGCGTGTTGTCGACGATGCCGGCGTTGGCCACCAGCACCTCGACCGGACCCTGCTTCTCCTCGACCTCGGTGAACGCGCGGTCGATCGATTCCGCGTCCGTCACATCGCATTTCACGCCGAGCATCCCGTCCGGCACGCCGGAACCGCGGTGGGTGACGGCGACCTTGTGACCGTCGGCCACCAAGCGCTGCGCGACTGCGAGACCGATGCCACGGTTACCACCGGTGACCAGGACAGACCGGGATGTGATGTTCGACATGGGGAACAACCTACCTGGTGGCAGCCGCCGCCCGGAAACCCGCCCGGCGCTGGTCCGGACGGGTCCGCGAGGACGGCGGCGCGGTTCGGACAGAACGGTCACCGGCCCCGGCGCGCGACCCGATCCGCGACGCCGCGGCGGCCCGGCACCCCGGCGTCGACGCCTCCGGCGCAGGCCGAAACATGTGTGGCGCCAGGGTCACTCGGTTACGGCAGGCGCTGACGGTAGAGCAGTCCGGTGATCACCCCGGCGGAGGTGATCAGCAGGCCGAGCAGCAACCACGGACGACTCGCATCACCCCGGGTCAGCTCGAACCCGATCTGCTGTTCGAGGGTGTCGTACACCTTGCTCAGTTCCTGCAGGGTGGACGCGGTGTAGAACTCGCCGCCGGAGAGCCGGGCGAGTTCGCGCATGGCGTCGTCGTCGACCGGCACCGGCACGTCGTCGCGCGAACCGTCCTCGCGCGGGATGCTGACCTTGCCCCACCTGGTGCCGTAGGAAATCGTCGAGATCGGCACGTTCTTGTTCTTCGCCAGGCGCGCGGCGACGAATTCGTGGCGCGGGTTGTCCACGTCCTCGAACGCGGGCACGGTCTGCTTGCCGTCCGACATCAGCACGATCCGTGCGGGCGGCGGCTCCTGCGCGCCGCCGAGCACCGACGCGAGCGTGTCGATCGCGTTGAGCGCGGTGAGGATGCCCTCGCCGGTCGCGGTCCGCTCGGCGAGCTTGGCGTTGTCGATGGCCGCCTTCACCGATTCGTGGTTGGTCGTCGGCGACACCATCACCGACGCGGTGCCCGCGAAGGTGATGAAGCCGATGTTCAAACCGTTCGGCAGGCCGTCGACGAATTCCTTACCGGCCTTCTTCGCGACCTCGATCCGGCTCGGCGGCACGTCGGTCGCCTCCATCGACAGCGACACGTCCATCACCAGCATGACCGTGGCGCGGTTGCGCGCGACCTTCTTCACCGCGGTCGGCCCAGCCGCCGCGATGGTCAGGAACACCAGGCCGACCAGCATCAGCGCGATCGGCACGTGCCGCAGCGGGCTCGGCCGCGCGGGCGCGACCTTCTCCAGCAGCTCCATGTTGCTGAACTGCAGCATGTGCTTGTACTTGCCGCGCTGCACCAGGACATAGCCGAGCGCGATCAACGCGAGGACGGCCAGGAAGCCGAGCCAGAGCGCGGCGGTGAAATGCGAAATACTCACTGACGTGGGACCCGCCCGCTCGGGGCGCCGAGGCTGTGGCGCCGGGTGGACACGAACCGGACCACGTCGGCGATCCAGTCCCTATCGGTGTGCAGGGTGAGGACCGGCGCGCCGCAGCTGCGCAGGGCCTGTTCGACTTGCTCCCGGTGCCGCTGCGCCGCCGCCGCGAAATCCGCGCGCAGCGTCGGCGTCACGCTGAACTCGCGGGTGCGCCCGGTTTCCGGATCGTGCAGCACGACATCGCCGATATCGGGCAGCGCCAGATCGCGCGGGTCGATGATCTCGACCGCGAGCAGGTCGTGCCGCGCCGAGATGGCGCGCAGCGAACGCTGCCAATCGATCTCGCCGAGGAAATCGCTGATGATCACCGCGAGACCGCGTTTGCGTTGCGGGCGGCGCAGCGACTCGATGCCGCCGCGCAGGTCCCCGCGTACCCCGTCGCGCGCGTGCGGCGTGGTCGCGATGCTGCGCAGCAGCGACTGCGCGTGCACCCGGCCGCTACGCGCGGGCACCCGGACCAACCGCTCGCCGGTGGCCACGACCGCGCCGATCCGGTTGCCGCCGCCACTGGTGAGGTGGGTGATGGCGGCCGCGGCGGCGATCGCCAGATCTCGCTTCTGGCACAGCGCGGTGCCGAAGTCCAGGCTCGCCGAGAGGTCGACGACCATCCAGGTTTCCAGCTCGCGGTCGGCGATCATCTGCCGCACGTGCGGGTGGGTGGTGCGGGCGGTGACCGACCAATCCATCTGGCGCACATCGTCACCCGGCTGATAGGTGCGCGCCTCTCCCGGCTCCGAACCGGGGCCGGGGATCAGCCCGAGATGGTCGCCGTGCAACACGCCGTCGAGCCGGCGGCGCACCGTCAGCTCCAGCGTTTTCAGCGCCGCGGTCAGCCGCGGATCGGTCAGTTCGCCGGCCTGGAACGAGGGCGGCGCATGCGGAGACGTGGCCACGCGGTACGGCGGTTCCGGCGCTGCGGTCACTTGTTCTGGACGTTGCCGGCGGGCTGGGACTGCTGCCCGTTCGGCGGCTGCGGCACCGGCTGCGGGGCGCCCTGCTGCTGCTGCGGCGGCTGCGGGATGCCCTGCGGCGAACCCGGCTGCTGCTGCGGAAGCTGTTGCGGCGCAGCGGAACCGGCGGCGGCGCCGGGCGCGACGGCCTGCGGCGCGACCTGGGGCAGGCCGACGGTCTGCAGCACCCGCTTGATCACGTCCTCCGGGCTGATCTCGTCGGCGAGCGCGTCGTAGGACAGCACCAGGCGGTGGCGCAGCACATCCGGGATCACCTCGACCACGTCCTGCGGCACCACATAGTCGCGGCCGCGGATCAGCGCGACGGCGCGGGCCGCGGCGATGATGCCGAGGCTGGCGCGCGGCGAGGCGCCGTAGGAGATCCAGCTCGCCACGTCCTGCATGCCGAAATCGGCGGGCCTGCGGGTCGCCGCGATCACCCGGACCACGTAGTCGACCAGCGCGTGGTGCACGAAGACATTGGCCGCCACCTTCTGCAGCCGCACGATCTCCTCGGGCTCCAGGATGCGCGTCGCCTCCGGCGGGGTGACACCCATCCGGTAGATGATCTCGCGCTCCTCCTCCACCGAGGGGTAGTCGACGACGACCTTGAACAGGAAGCGGTCGCGCTGCGCCTCGGGCAGCGGGTACACGCCCTCGCTCTCGATCGGGTTCTGCGTCGCCATCACCAGGAACGGATTCGGCATGGGGTAGGTCTTGCCGCCGATCGACACGTGCCGCTCGGCCATCACCTCGAGCAGCGCGGACTGCACCTTGGCCGGCGCGCGGTTGATCTCGTCGGCGAGCACGAAGTTCGCCACGACCGGGCCGAGCTCGGTATCGAATTCCTCGCGGCCCTGCCGGAAGATGCGGGTACCGATGAGGTCGGTGGGCACCAGGTCGGGGGTGAACTGCACGCGGGAGAACGAGCCGCCGACCACCTTGGCGAAGGTCTCCACGGCCAGGGTCTTCGCGATGCCGGGCACACCTTCGAGCAGGACGTGACCTCGCGCGAGCACGCCGACGAGCAATCGCTCGACCAGCCGGTCCTGACCGACGATCACCCGCTTGACCTCGTAGATCGCCTTCTCCAGGGTCTGGACGTCTCGCTCCAGGGTGTTCGACGTGGACGCAGGCGCATCTTTCGCCAATTTCGCCCCGCTGACACCGTCTGTCGAAGTCACCAACATCCCCGCTTTCGCCTTGGTCCTGTGCGTGCTGCCACAACTATTCCAGGTAATGGCCGTATGTGCCGCAACCGGACCCGACATGAAGAGAATTCGAAGCTTCGACTCCTCCGCTGCGGCGAATCCGTCGCTGCCGCGTGTTCGCAGTCATCGAACCAGTTCAGCTGACGATCCGCACCGCGTACGGCATGATGCCGCCCTCACGTACCGGCGAAACCCGGACCACCTCGCCCGATTGCGGCGCCTCGACCATCTGCCCGTCACCCAGGTACAGCGCGACGTGCTCGCTGCCGTTCGGTCCCCAGAACAGCATGTCGCCGCGAGCGCGCTCGGCCACCGGCACTCGGGTACCGGCGTTGTACTGGTACCCGCTGTAGTGCGGCAGCGAAACCCCGATCCCCGCAAAGGCATAGATCATCAGACCGGAACAATCGAAGCCGACCTTGTTGTAATCGCCGAAGCTGTCCGCGACACCGCCGTCGCGGATGCCGAGCGTCGGACCGTTCGCGTCGCCGCCGCCCCAGGAGTAGATGACCCCCAATTGCGACATGGCGCGGTCGACGACCGTCTCCACCGCGGCCGAGCCGGTGACCGACGGGTACGACGGGCGCGGCGTCGAGCGTTTCGGCGGCGGCGCGTCCCCCAACTGCGTGTGCGGGCGCTGCTCGGTGTTGAGCTGACCGGCGCGGGCCTGCGCGTCCTTGTCGGCGGCGGCCCGGGCCGCCGCCGCGGCGGCCGCGGCGCGCACGGCGGCCTCCTCGGCCTTGCGTTGTTGATCCCAAGCCAGATACGCGTCCCGCTGGC
>NZ_BDCI01000030.1 GCF_001613425.1 Nocardia vulneris
GGCCGGCGACATTCTGTCGCGCGAAGTCCAAGCGGCCCTGCGCATCCTGGCGTTGCCGGAGCAGGTCGTCGCGCCGGACCGTCTGCTGATCGAGTTCGTTCTTGGCGGCGGCGACGGCGTGCTCGGCGTCGATCTTCTTCTGCTCGGCGACCGCGGCCGCGGCGTCGGCCGCCGATTTCGCCTGGCGCGCACTGGAGTTCTTGTTGCCCTGATCGATCTGGGCCCGGCGTAGTCGGTCCAGCACCTGCTGCTGGTTCTTCGACACCAGCGATAACAGCTGGGCTTGGTCGAGCGCGGTGGCCGGGGTGGACGCGGCGAGGTACACGACCATCGAGTCCGCGGCCGGGCGGGTGTAGGCCTGGGACGCGAACTGATCGAAATTGCGCCGGGCCTGCCCGACCTGCGTTCCGGCATCGGCCAATTGGCGTTGCGTGTCGGCGACGACGGCGGCGGCCGCGTCCGCGGCGTCGCGCGCGTCCTGCAGGTCGACCAGGGCCTTGTTGACCTCTTCGCGTTTGCGCGCGACCTCGCCGTCGAGCTGCTGCAACTGCTGGTCGACCGTGGCGACCTGATTGATCAGCGCGCCGACCTCGGTGACGCTCGCGTCGACTCGCGCTCCCGCGTCGGCGATTTGGCCGTCGCTCGGATTGGGCGGCGCGGGCGGGACGGCGACGGCGGGTCCGGCCAGCACCACGGCGACCGACACCAGCAACCCCAGAGCGATCCCCAGCGGCCGCCGATAGGCGACCTCGCCGTTGTTGCGCATCGCACCTCCCAAGGACCCGACTCCGGCAAACACCCCATGGGCATCACCGGAACCATCAAGCCCAGTGGTCGGCAGACACCCCTGACAACACTCTTTTCCCGCAAGCAAGCACTCGAACCGTACGACACTTCTGCCCCCAAAGGAACTTCAGCAACAGAATGACAAGCGCGTAATTTGTCCGTTGCCGGTAATTAGCCGGATGCACACAAGGTTTCCGGGCGGAAAAACGTACCGGTCGTCAGGGAAAGTAGCTGGATAGAAACCAGCTATGCAGGAGCAGACCGAGGTCTACGCGGAGGGGGTCTTGTCGCGGTCCACCCCGGCGGCGACCACCGGCGTTTCGGGCTCGGCACGCCGACGAGACTTCACGACATAGAGGCCGACGATGACCACCGCGGTACCGGCCAGCAACACGCTGGAAATCGCGGTCCAGGAGATCGGTTCCGGCTGCTGCAACTGGTCGACGAACGCCTGGGCCGCCTCGGTGGAATGGGCACTGCCCTTGAACTTGGCCTTGTCCTCGGCCCACTCCAACCGGACCCGGCTGATCGAATCGCTGTAGGTGCCGGCGAAGTCGTCGCTCAGCACCACGACGGTGCCGTGCTGGGTCTTGCCGAGTTCGGTGGCCAGGTCGCGCAGGCTCGAATCGCGGCCGGGGTTACCGGGCACCACCACGATGCTGAGCGGGATGCCGTTCGCTCTCGCCTCGGCGGCGACGGCCGCCAGCCCTGACTGATCCTTGCCGTCCACGGTGGCGACATGGTTGTCGGCCAGGTCGGCGTTGATGGTGGTGACGGTGTCCTCGGTGACGTTGGGCGGCAGTTCGGCGGCCATGGGCGAAAAAACCGAGGTGTGCGAGACGGTCATCTTCCATCCGGTCTGTCGAGCCGCATCGGCATCCGAGGCGACATGCATCCAACACTGCGGGGTGAGCGCAACACCCCCGGGCTGGCTCCGAAAGCACAGTACGCGACCGAGTGTCGCAGCACCCGCAGACGCCACGCGACGCGCCCCGCGCGGTACCCACAGCCCGCGCGCACTCGCGGTCGCGCACCCTGGCATGGTTCGCAGGTGGGTGGGCACACCCTTCTATAGGCAGGCCCGCGCGAACCGGACCCGTGCGGTTCACAGGACAAGCGTACTGTTAAGGTCATAGCGCAGAGGAACCCGGCGCTGCCGCGCTGGAATACCTGCAATGACACCGGAGCGACTGCTTGCAGGTCGCTCGAAAGGCCAGCCGCCGACACAGCCCCGTCGGCGGCCAACCCTCACAGATGAGTGGAGCTGACGTGACGACAAGTATCGATACTTTCGGCGCCAAGGGCACCCTCGAGGTCGGAAGCAACTCCTACGAGATCTTCCGTCTCTCGGCCGTGCCGGGCACCGAGAAACTCCCCTACGCACTCAAGGTCCTCGCGGAGAACCTGCTCCGTACCGAGGACGGCGCCAACATCACCGCCGATCACATTCGCGCCATTGCGAATTGGGATCCCAACGCCCAGCCCGACACCGAGATCCAGTTCACGCCCGCGCGCGTGATCATGCAGGACTTCACCGGTGTGCCCTGCATCGTCGACCTCGCCACCATGCGTGAGGCCGTCACCGCCCTCGGCGGCGATCCGAGCAAGGTCAACCCGCTCTCGCCCGCCGACATGGTCATCGACCACTCGGTCATCCTCGACGTCTTCGGCCGCGCCGACGCCCTCGAGCGCAACGTCGACCTGGAATACCAGCGCAACGGCGAGCGCTACCAGTTCCTGCGCTGGGGTCAGGGCGCCTTCGACGACTTCAAGGTCGTCCCGCCGGGCGTCGGCATCGTGCACCAGGTCAACATCGAATACCTGGCGCCCACGGTCATGGTCCGCAACGGCCAGGCCTACCCCGACACCTGTGTCGGCACCGACTCGCACACCACCATGGTCAACGGCCTCGGCGTATTGGGCTGGGGCGTGGGCGGTATCGAGGCCGAGGCGGCCATGCTCGGCCAGCCGGTCTCCATGCTGATCCCGCGCGTCGTCGGCTTCAAGCTGACCGGTGAGATCCAGCCCGGCGTCACCGCCACCGACGTGGTGCTCACCGTCACCGACATGCTGCGCAAGCACGGCGTCGTCGGCAAGTTCGTCGAGTTCTACGGCAAGGGCGTCGCGGAGGTTCCGCTCGCGAACCGCGCCACCCTGGGCAACATGAGCCCCGAATTCGGTTCCACCGCAGCGATCTTCCCGATCGACGAGGAGACCATCAACTACCTGCGCCTCACCGGCCGCACCGACGAGCAGCTCGCGCTCGTCGAGGCGTACGCCAAGGAGCAGGGTCTGTGGCACGACGCGGACAACGAGCCCGGCTACTCGGAGTACCTGGAGCTGGACCTGAGCACCGTGGTGCCCTCGATCGCCGGCCCGAAGCGTCCGCAGGACCGAATCCTGCTGTCGGACTCCAAGACCGCGTTCCGCAAGGACATCCACAACTACACCAACGACGCGGAGTCCGGCCCGGCCGCGACCACCCCGCACACCCACCTGGACGAGGCCATCGAGGAGTCGTTCCCGGCGTCCGACCCGGCCGTGCTGTCCTTCGCCGACGACGACGCGGTGCTGATCCCGTCCGCCGCCAACGGCAACATCGGCCGCCCGTCCAAGCCGGTCAAGGTGTCCGATCCCGAGCGCGGCGACTTCGTGCTCGATCACGGCGCGGTCGTGGTCGCGGGTATCACCTCCTGCACCAACACCTCCAACCCGTCGGTCATGATCGGCGCGGCCCTGCTGGCCCGCAACGCGGTCGAGAAGGGCCTCGCGTCCAAGCCGTGGGTCAAGACCAACATGGCGCCGGGCTCGCAGGTCGTCTCCGACTACTACGAGAAGGCCGGCCTGTGGCCGTACCTGGAGAAGCTCGGCTTCTTCGTGGGCGGTTACGGCTGCACCACCTGCATCGGCAACACCGGCCCGCTGCCGGACGAGATCTCCAAGGCGATCAACGACAACGACCTCTCGGTCACCGCGGTGCTCTCCGGCAACCGCAACTTCGAGGGTCGCATCTCCCCCGACGTGAAGATGAACTACCTGGCCTCGCCGCCGCTGGTCATCGCCTACGCGCTCGCGGGAACGATGGACTTCGACTTCGAGACCGACCCGCTGGGCAAGGACACCGACGGCAACGACGTGTTCCTGAAGGACATCTGGCCGTCCCCGCAGGAGATCGACGACACCATCAAGTCGGCGATCAGCCGGGACATGTTCACCAAGTCCTACGCCACCGTCTTCGAGGGCGACGAGCGCTGGAAGGGCCTGAGCACCCCCGAGGGCGACACCTTCGCGTGGGACGAGAGCTCGACCTACGTCCGCAAGGCGCCGTACTTCGACGGCATGCAGATGGAGCCGAGCCCGGTCGAGGACATCACGGGCGCCCGCGTGCTCGCGCTGCTCGGCGACTCGGTCACCACCGACCACATCTCCCCGGCCGGCCCGATCAAGCCGGGCACCCCGGCGGCGCAGTACCTCGACTCGCACGGCGTGCAGCGCAAGGACTACAACTCGCTGGGCTCGCGGCGCGGTAACCACGAGGTGATGATTCGCGGCACCTTCGCCAACATCCGGCTGCGCAACCAGCTGCTCGACGACGTCTCGGGTGGTTACACCCGCGACTTCACCCAGGACGGTGGCCCGCAGGCGTTCATCTACGACGCCTCGCAGAACTACCAGGCCGCGGGCATCCCGCTGGTCGTGCTGGGCGGCAAGGAGTACGGCTCGGGTTCCTCGCGCGACTGGGCTGCCAAGGGCACCTCGCTGCTCGGCGTGAAGGCCGTGATCACCGAGTCCTTCGAGCGCATCCACCGCTCCAACCTGATCGGCATGGGCGTCATCCCGCTGCAGTTCCCGGCCGGCGAGTCCGCCGCGTCGCTGAAGCTGGACGGCACCGAGACCTTCGATATCGAGGGCATCACCAAGCTGAACGAGGGTGTGACTCCGAAGACCTTGAAGGTCACCGCCACCAAGGAGAACGGCGAGAAGGTGAGCTTCGACGCGGTGGTCCGGATCGACACCCCCGGTGAGGCCGACTACTACCGCAACGGCGGCATCCTGCAGTACGTGTTGCGCAACATGATTCGCGGCTGATCTCGCATCTGCCGTACGTCGAGGATCCGCGCACCGCGTTTTCGCGGTGCGCGGACTTCTCACACCTCCTGGAGGAGCACGCCCGACATGCCCAAAGTCAGTGAAGATCATCTCGCCGCCCGGCGGAGCCAGATTCTCGACGGGGCGCGGCGCTGCTTTGCCGAATACGGGTACGAGGGCGCCACGGTGCGCCGCCTCGAGGAAGAGATCGGGCTGTCCCGGGGCGCCATCTTCCATCACTTCCGGGACAAGGACGCGCTGTTCCTCGCGCTCGCGCAGGAGGACGCCGAACGGATGGCCGATGTCGCGGCCAACCAGGGCATCGTCCAGGTCATGCGCGACATGCTCACCCACCCAGAGCAATTCAACTGGCTCGGCACCCGGCTGGAGATCGCCCGGCGGCTGCGCACCGACCCGGAGTTCCGCGCGGGCTGGACCCAGCGCTCGGCCGAGCTCACCGCCGCCACCCTGGCTCGCCTGGAACGCCGCAAGGCGGCGGGCGCGCTGCGCGACGACGTGCCCACCGACGTGCTGCTCGGCTACCTCGACCTGGTGCTCGACGGCCTGATCGCGCGCATCGCCTCCGGCCACACCAACGAAAACCTCACCGCCGTCCTGGATCTCGTCGAAGCCTCGGTGCGCCGCCGGGACTGAGGCCGCTCAGAAATTGTCGTTGATGTACTCGGCGGCGTGCGTCGTCCACAGCACATCGGTGCCCGGCATCTCGTGGCTCGAATACAGCACGTGCTGTCCCTCCGGCCACGGCGTCAGGTAACCGATCACGCCGTTCACCGCCGTGGCGTAGCGATTCAGGTTCGTCACCGGATCGCTCATCAGCCAGGCCAGCAGTTCCGCGAAGATCAGCGGCCCGAAGTTGCCGATCCGCGCGCCCTCCAGGAACGAGAACGGCGAGATGCCGACGTCGATGATGCGCAGTGGCGAATCCGCGGGCGCGGCGGTGATGATGTCGCCGGGATTGGCGTACTCACGGATCGCCACGCCCGCCGGCCAGCGCCCCCGTTGACCGTGCAGGCCGAAGGTGTTGGCCGGGCACAGGTTCCCCACCGACTCGCCCGCCTTGCGCAGCGGGTTGGAGATGTTCACCGCGAACGCGATCTCCAGCGGCGAGCCGTTGGTGTTCTTGTATTTGCCCGAGCGCACCCCCTCCAGGATGCGGCTGGCACAGATCCCTCCCAGCGAATAACTGAGCAACCCACACACATTCGGCGAATCCTGGATCGCCTTGACGCCCGCCGCGGTGCCGAGCCGCACCGAGGTGTCCAGCGACGGGCCCCACAGATCCGGCGACGGACCGACCGAAGCGGGCCAGTCCGGTTCGAAAGCCGAGAACCGCGCCGGGTCCAGCAGCGCGGTGACGGCGTGCAGCATGCCCGCGGGCGTTCCGTCCGGATTGCGCGGCTCACCGGTGCCACGCAGGGTGATGATGTCGATCATCAGTGATCTCCTTGCACACGCGCCGCGTCGTCCGGCGCATAACCCCACGGTAAGCCCGTTTCGGAGCCGAAGGGCGAGTACCGGACTACCCGATTCGCTGAACGAACCAGCCGCGCGACGACCCCGCCGGCCACCGTCCACCGGTGTGACGAAGGCATCGGTCCGTCCGGGAACAAGACCATCCGGTACGGCGCTGGTCCAGACATGACCTTCACCATCCCGATCGTTGTGCGCGGTTACGAGCTCGATACGCAAGGCCACCTGAACCAGGCGGTCTACCTGCAGTACACCGAGCACGCGCGGTGGGAGATGTTGCGGGCCGCGGGCCTGCCGCAGGACAAGCTGATCGCGACCGGCGTGGGCCCGGTCGTGCTGGAATCCACCATCAAGTACCTGCGGGAGCTGCGCGGCGGCGACGAAGTCACCGTCGATACCGATATCGAATACTCCGGCGGCAAGACCTTCACCTTCCGGCACGAGATCCGCAAACTCGACGGCACCGTCGCGGCCGAGGCGCGGGTGGTCGGCGGGCTGCTCGATTTGCGCGAACGCAAGCTGGTGCCCGGACCCGCCGACCGTTTCCGGGACCTCGCCGAGCGTCCCGACCTGCTCGGTCTGTGAAATCGCACGTGCGAATGCACAGCCGCCAATCCGGGGCTATGCGATAGACACATTGCCATTCGGAAATAGCTCGTTGATTGCGCCGGAACTAGTGGTGCCCTGCCGAAAAACTTTCGGCGCTAGCGCATCCGGGATCGTAATCCGGTTTGCCACCGGGGGTTAAATCTGTCGATCCGGACCGGTACCGGCCCTTCGCACGTTATGATCGGGCTCACGCTCGGGGGTCGTGGCAAATCGCGAGCAGATCGGAGAAATGGCTATGACCGACGCACTCCGCCTCCACGGAACCGCGCCGAAGAGTGATCGTGTGCCTCCGCTGCACGGACTGTTGGTAGCGGAGTCGGAGCGAGATATCAGCGTGCGCGTCGCCGAGGGAACGTGGACCTTCCGTCGGTCCGACGTGCTGCGCGTGCTCGATTCGGCAGTGCCCGAAGGGGTCCGCGCCGAGCGCGGCGCCCGGCCGGTGCTGGTCGACATCCGGGTCGGCGCCACGGCGGATTTCACCCGCCGCCTGCGCATCGACGTGGTCGACCGCCCGATGACCATGCAGCAGGCCCCGTCTGCCGCGCTCGGCGACGAGCAGCTGCGCGAGCTCACCGAATCCTGGGCCGATCGCCTGAATCTGGTGGACCTGCCCGGCACCAACGGCGCCACCTTCACCTACTGCCAGACCAAGTCGCTCGCCACCAGTGACGACGGTATCAACTGCGACAGTCTCGACTGAGCGGCGCATTCATGGCGGGACGCCGGACGGGTTCAGTCCTCATCGTGTCCGAATCCGACGATCTGCACGCTACCGCCATGGCGGCGACGCTGCGAGAATTCCACGGGCTCAGCGCGATTCAGCTCGACCTGCGCGACTTTCCGCGTGAGTCGGGCAGTTTCCGGCTGGACCGCTACGGTACCGCCCGTTCGGTCTCCCACCTGATCGGCCTCGACGACGTCCGCTCGGTCTGGTGGCGCCGGCCGCACCCGACCCAGCCGCCCGCCGGAGTCCGCGTCTCCGACAACGACTTCCGGCAGGCCGAATGCGACGGCTTCATCCAGGGTCTGCTCTGGTCCATCCCGGCGCACTGGGTCAACGACCCGGGGGCCGATCGCACCGCCGCCCGCAAGATCGTCCAATTGGAGACCGCGCTGCGGGCCGGCTTCGCGGTGCCGGAGACGCTGATCACCAACGACCCGGACGAGGCCCGCAGCTTCGCCGAATCCCGGCCCGGCCCAGTCGTTTACAAGCGCACCGGGACCAGCCGCGCCGAGTTCGCGGAAACCAGGATCATCACCGAGCACGACTACGACAGACTGGTCGGCATCCGCGCGGCGCCGACCACCTTCCAGGACTACGTCGACGCGGAATGCGATCTGCGGGTGGTCTGGGTGGACGGCGTCGAATGGACGGTGCGCATCGACTCCCAGGCGGGCGTCGGCCGCGTCGACTCCCGCCTGGACACCTCGGTCGATTTCGTGCCCGAGCATCTGCCGGCCTCGGTCAGCAAATCGCTCGCCACCCTGATGGGCGCGCTCGGATTGTCGTTCGGCGTCTTGGACATTCGGCTCGGCCTCGACGGCGAGTACTACTTCCTCGAGGTCAACCCGCAGGGACAGTTCGCGTACCTGGAGATCAAGACCGGCCTGCCGATCTTCCGCAGCCTGGCCAATCTGCTCGTCGACGGGGACGGCGCCGTCGAGGGCTACTGACGCCGTCGAACAGCCGCCGCCCTTCCCCGAGCAACACCGGAAACACCAGCAGCCGAAGCTCATCCACCGCGTCCTGAGCCGGCGGCTCGTAGGACGCGCGTCCGTAGACATGGGGGCCACCCCACGCAGCAGTCCGGCCAGATAGTCGTCCGGTGCCGAGTCGCCGACCTCGATCCAGTCGAGCGCCTCGTCCGGGCCTGCCGCCTAGCCGTCGCGCGGGAACTCACCGGTTCAGGCGAAATCCGTTCCGCCGAAACCGGTTCGAGCCGGATGCGGTGCTACTGACTCTTGCGGCGGTTCGCGCCGCCACGGCTGCGGAGTTGCACGTGCGACTCCACCAGTACGTTGTGGATGAAGCCGTAGGAGCGACCGGTTGCTCGCGCCAGCGAGCGAATGCTCGCACCTGCCTCGTACTGCTTCTTCAACTGGGTCTGTAGGCGGTCACGGGACTTCCCCGTGACGCGGGTTCCCTTACCCAGGGTGGCTTTGACTTGTGCGGGCCTGTCGCTCATGGCTTCCTCCGAGTCGCCGAGCAGCGTCTTTCCAGGCTAAGCACTCGAGGGGCCGTGATCAACGGGTTCTTGTGATGAAACTCACGCGAGCTGAATCAATTCCAGATAATCCGCGGACCAGTGGTCCTCCGTACCGTCCGGTAGCAAGATCACCCGCTCCGGCGAGAGCGCCTCAGCGGCCCCCGGATCGTGCGTGACGAGCACGACCGCGCCGGCGTAAGTGCGCAGCGCATCCAGCACTTGTTCGCGCGAGACCGGGTCGAGGTTGTTGGTCGGCTCGTCGAGCAGCAACACATTGGCAGCCGAGGACACCAGTCCGGCGAGCGCCAACCGCGTCTTCTCACCACCGGACAGGGTGCCCGCGGGCTGGTCCAACTGGGGACCGGTGAACATGAACGCGCCGAGCAGGCCGCGCAGGTCCTGCTCCCCCGCGTCCGGCGCGGCATGCCGGATGTTCTCCCAGACCGTCGCGTTGTCGTCGAGGGTGTCGTGCTCCTGCGCGAAATACCCGACCTTCATGCCGTGGCCCGGCACCAGACTGCCCGCGGTGGGCTGTTCCACCCCGGCGAGCAGCCGCAGCAGCGTGGTCTTGCCCGCGCCGTTGAGCCCGAGCACCACCACCCGGCTGCCGCGATCGATCGCGAGATCCACCCCCGCGAAGATCTCCAGCGAGCCGTACATCTTGGTCAGGTTCTCCGCCATCAGCGGCGTCTTGCCGCAGGGCGCGGGCTCGGGGAACTTGATCCTGGCCACCTTGTCGGCGACGCGCACGTCGTCGAGTTCGGCCATCAACCGGTCGGCCCGCTTGGCCATGTTCTGTGCCGCAGTGGCTTTCGTGGCCTTGGCGCCGAGCTTGGCGGCCTGCACCCGCAGCGCGCTCGCCTTCTTCTCGGCATTGGCGCGTTCGCGCCTGCGGCGCTGTTCGTCGGTGGCGCGCGCGTCCAGGTACTTCTGCCAGCCCATGTTGTAGACGTCGGCCTCGCCGCGCACCGCGTCGAGGAACCACACCTTGTTCACCACATCGCCGAGCAGTTCCACGTCGTGGCTGATCACGATGAGACCACCGTCGTGGTTCTGCAGGAAGCCGCGCAGCCAGGTGATCGAGTCGGCATCGAGGTGGTTGGTCGGCTCGTCCAGCAGCAGGATGGTGTCGGAGCGGCCGCCGCTGCCGTCGGACGCGGCGAACAGGATGCGCGCCAACTCGATTCGGCGGCGCTGACCACCCGAGAGGGTCCGCAGGGCCTGGCCGAGCACCCGGTCGGGCAGGCCGAGGCTGTGGCAGATGCGGGCCGCGTCGCTCTCGGCGACGTAGCCGCCCAGCGCCGAGAAGCGATCCTCGAGCCTGCCGTACTTGCGCACCGCCTTCTCGCGTTCGTTCTCGTCGGCCACCTCGGCCATCAGCGCCTGCTGCTTCTCCATATCGCGGATCAGCGTGTCCAGTCCGCGCGCGGACAGCACGCGATCGCGCGCGAGCACATCCAGGTTGCCCTCCCGCGGATCCTGCGGCAGATAGCCGATATCGCTGGAGCGCAAGATCTTTCCGGCATACGGTTCGCCCTCGCCGGCCAGGATGCGCAGCGTGGTGGTCTTGCCCGCACCGTTGCGCCCGACCAGTCCGATCCGGTCGCCGGACTGCACCCGCAATGCCGGTCCAGGGGCCGACAGCAGCGTGCGGACTCCGGCCCGGACCTCCAGGTCGGTCGCGGTGATCACAGGTTTCTCCTCCGGATCGGTAGTGCTGGGCGGTTGCTACTCGATTGTGCGACGCGTTACACACAAGAACCACCGATTTTACCCGTGATCGGAGCAGCCCTTCACACCCCGCGATCGGTATGTGACGGCCGTAACTGAACGGCGAGTAACCTGCGGTTGCATGAGTGAGCGAAACAACGGCACCGCGACCGATCTAGTGGGCAAGAGCGCGTTGGTCACCGGGGCCAGCCGGGGCATCGGCAAGGCGGTGGCGGCGGAGCTGCTCAGCCGGGGCGCGAACGTGTTGATCAGCGCCCGCAAGAAGGATCCGCTGGAGGAGGCCGCCGCCGACCTGCGCGCGCTCGGCCATCAGGGCGAGGTCGTGGCGCTGGCCGGGAACTCCGGTCACGCCGAGGACCGCGCCGCCTCGATCGACCGGATGATGGCCGAATTCGGTTCGGTGGACATCCTGATCAACAACACCGGCATCAATCCCGTGTTCGGCTCGCTGATGGAGGCCGATCTCGACGCGGTCCGCAAGATCTTCGATGTGAACGTCGTCGCGGCGCTCGGCTACGTGCAACTGGCCTACAAGGCGTGGATGGGGACGCACGGCGGTGCGGTGGTGAACGTGGCCAGCGTCGCGGGCCTGCGCTCGTCCGGCGTGATCGCCGCCTACGGCGCGTCCAAGGCTGCGCTCATCCGGCTCACCGACGAACTGGCCTGGCAGCTCGGCCCGAAGATCCGGGTGAACGCCGTCGCGCCCGGCGTGATCAAGACGAAGTTCGCCGACGCGCTGTACTCCGCCGACGAAGAACGCGCGGCGAGCGTCTATCCGCTGAAACGCCTCGGCACCCCCGAAGACGTCGCCCGCCTCATCGGCTTCCTGGTCTCCGACGAAGCCGCCTGGATCACCGGCGAAACGGTCCGCGTGGACGGCGGCCTCCTCTCCACCGGCGGCCTCTGATTCCAGCGAAAACACCTGTGGACGAACACCTTTCACCGCACGGCGACACACGCCGCACCCCGGTGCCAGGTGTTCGCACACCGCATAGCGCCGGACCCCTGGTCTGGACAAGAGACCAGGGGCCGCCCGGACACGCGCCCAGGGCACCTGTCTGTGCAGCGTCGAAATCCTGCGGCGCGCCCGATTGCCCCTCGCCGGTCGGTCGCACCCCGGGCGAAGCCGGACCGCTGTGCCGGACGACAGGAGCCCGGAAGCCGACAGCGCACGCACGCTGGGCACCCAACTGCGCGGCAGCGGAATCCCGTGGCGCAGCGGACCTCAACTCGACGCCGGGCGATCGCGCACCAGGCACAGCCGGACCGCTGTGCTGGACAACACGAAGCCTGAGGCCGACAGCGCACGCGGGCCGAGCACCAAATTGCGCAGCGCCGAAATCCTGTGGCGCAGCGGACCGCACCTCGGCACCATCTCGGCGCACATCGCGTGGAACCGGGCTGCGGTGCCGGACTATTGGCAGCCCCAAGCCGACAACACACTCATGGCGAGCTGCCTGTGCGACATTGGGTAGCCGCCGGGCCGGGGCCGGCTCGCGGCGGGTGGCGGCGTGACTGTCGATGTCGTGGTTTGTGGTCTCGGACCGGCGGGACGCGCGCTCGCGCATCGGTGTCTGGTCCGCGGTTTGGCGGTGACCGTGGTCGACCCCGCGCCAGAACGGCGGTGGCACGCCACGTATGCGGCGTGGGCCGACGAACTGCCGGATTGGCTCGCGAAGGACGCGGTGGCCGCGACAGTCGCGCAGCCGGTGGCCTGGGGTACCCGCGTGCACCGGATCGATCGGCCCTACGTCGTGCTCGACACGGCACGGCTACAGGACTCGCTGGACGTGACGGGGGCGCGAATCATCGCCGATCGCGCGGTCGAGTGCGGGCCCGGCACGGCGGTGCTGTCCTCCGGCACCGTGCTGCACGGTCGGCGGGTGATCGACGCCCGCGGGATCGGCCGCTCCCCCGCACTGGCCGAGCAGACGGCGTACGGGCTGATGCTCGACCGGGACCGCTGCGCCGGTATCGAGCCGATGTTCATGGACTGGCGGCCGGACAACGGCGCGGCCGTCGACGCACCGCGCTCGTTTCTCTACGCGGTCCCCCTCGACGGCGACACGATGCTGCTCGAGGAAACCTGCCTGGTCGGGCGGCCCGCCCTCGACGGCCGCGAGCTGCGCGACCGGCTGCTGCACCGATTGCGTTCGCGCGGTGTCGAAGTCACCGGCGACGAACGGGTCGAGCGCGTCCGCTTCCCGGTCGAAGGCGGCCGGCCGGGCCGCTACACCTTCGGCGCGGCGGGCGGTTTCGCGCATCCGGCCACCGGCTACAGCGTGGCCGCCGCGCTCGCCGCCGCAGACACCGTCGCACGCGGCGCTGCGGCCTGGCCGGTTGCGGCGCGCGCGGTGTACCGCCTGCGAGCCGCCGGGTTGCGGGCACTGCTCGGCTTACCCACAACCGACCTCCCGGTTTTTTTCGACGCGTTTTTCACGCTTCCGCCGGCCGCGCAGCAGGCCTATCTGTCGGGCCGTACCGACTTGAACGGCACCGTCAGAGCCATGCTCGGCCTATTCGGCACCTTGCCGCCGCCGGTCCGTCGGCGCGTCGCCGCCGCGACACTCGGGACGCCCATTCGCTCGCGTATTCGAATACCGTCCGCCATCATGGAGGAATGAGTGGGTCTTACCGTCCGGCACTCATCCGTCCCGAACCGGTGGAGCACCGGGTTCGCGGACGCGGTACCCGCGTCGAGGGGATGCAGCAGTGAGGTCGATCTGGAAAGGCTCGATCGCATTCGGGCTGGTGAACGTCCCGGTCAAGGTGTATACCGCCACCGAGGACCACGACATCCGCTTCCACCAGGTGCACGCCAAGGACGGCGGCCGGATCAAATACGACCGGGTCTGCACCGTCTGCGGTAAATCCGTGCAGTACGCCGACATCGACAAGGCCTACGAATCCCCCGACGGCGACAAGGTCATCCTGACCGACGAGGATTTCGCCAAACTACCCGCCGCCGAGAAGCACGAGATCCCGGTGCTGCAGTTCGTGCCGTCCGAGCAGATCGATCCGATTCTGTACGAGAAGAGCTACTACCTCGAGCCCGACTCCAGTACGCCCAAGGCCTACGTGCTGCTGGCCACCACGCTGGAACGGATCGACCGCACCGCGCTGGTGCATTTCACGTTGCGCCAGAAGACCAGGCTCGCCGCGCTGCGCGTGCACGAGGGCGTGCTGGTGCTGCAGACCCTGTTGTGGCCGGACGAGGTCCGCGAGGTGGAATTCGAATCCCTCGACGGCGTCGCCGAACCGAAACCGCAAGAGATCAAGATGGCCGAGACACTCGTCGAGACCATGTCCGACGATTTCGATCCGGACCAGTTCACCGACGAGTACCAGATCGAACTGAAGCGGCTGCTGGACGAGGCGATCGCCAGCGGCACCGGCAAGGTGCCCGAGCAGCCCGAGTCCGCACCCGCGGACATGGACGCCGAGGTGGTCGACCTGGTGGCCGCCCTGCAGCGCAGTCTGGAAGCCAGCGGGCGGCGCAGCACCGCCGAGGACAACGGCAAGGCCGCGCCCGCGAAGAAAACTCCGGCCCAGAAAGCCGCCGCGAAGAAAACTCCGGCCAAGAAAGCCGCGAAGAAGACCGCCGACAAGCCTGCGAAGAAGACCGCGGCCCGCAAGGGCGCGTGAGGGCCGAGGCGCGTCCTGCTGGCAAACTGTCGGCATGGATTCTGCCGTAGTGATCGTCCCGATGGGTCTCGGCCACCTGCGCCAGGTCCTCGATCTCGGTCACGAAGTCTTCGACATCACCACCAAGCCGTACACCTCGTGGTCGCTCACCTCGGTCGCCGAGCACCTCGACAGCCCCGACAACGCCTGCTGGGTCGCCCTCGATTCCGACCGCGTGGTCGGTTTCGTGCTCGGGTCGATGGAGTTCGAGAACCGCGACGACTGGGCCTACCTCGAATGGATCGCCGTCGCACCGGATATGCAGGGGCACGGCATCGCCCGCCGCCTGGTCGACGTCTGCTCCGAGGCGCTGTTCGCCCGCGGCGCACGGCGCATCGTCACCGACGTCGAAGACCGCAACGCGGCCTCCACCGCGCTGATGACCCGCAGCGGCTTCACCCCCGCCGCCACGGTCACCCTGTTCGTCCGCCCGAATCCCGATGACCCCGACCCGGATTCGCAACTCGACGCCGCCGCCATCGCCCCCGGCACCAAGCGCGCGTTGATCCGCCGCGGCCGCCTGGCCGGCGACAACCACCGCGCCGCCCGCTAGCGCTCGGCCGCCCGCTCCGAATCCGCTCGCCGCCGGCACCGGCTGCCCCGCCCGCCAGTGCGCAGTTCAGACCGTCGCCGCACCCTTTCTGTCTTCTCGCACCCGCTCTGCCAGGCCACAGCGGGTGCGCGAAGACAGAAGGGGTGCGGCGGGGCAGGAAGGGTGCGCCTAGCTCGCCGCCGCGGCGCGACCTTCCTCGAAGAACGCCAAGAGGCTTGCTGCCGAGTCGAATTCGGTGCCGGGGCGCAGCGCGCCGAAGGGGGCGTTCCAGAACGCGCCTGTGCGCGGTGTCCACGGACCCACATACGCATAAGGTCCGGGGTGGGCCGAATCCCCCGGTGACACACCGTAATTCACCTCACCTACCGCGCTGGACAGGTCGAAGTGCTCGGGCCAGAGCACCGGCGTGCTGTCCGGGGCCAGGCATCGCAAAGCCTTGTCCCCCAGGGCGAACCAGTCGCTGATCTGCTGCGCCGCGACCGGATCGATCTCCATCGCGCTGTCCGGCTCCACGCCGGTGGTGTCCTTGTACAACCCGTCCGGTGCCCCGGGTTCGATGTTCGCGAGCTTGCCGAGTTCCCGATAGGTTCCCGCCAGCGCCGCGCGCCCCTCCGGCCAGACCAGTTCGGCGCCGACCACCGACACCGGCCACTGCACCCCGCCGAACCCCTGGTGCACCACCCGTAACCGGATGGTCTCGTACTGCCGATACTGCGGCCCCGCGATCAACAATTCCGCCACCGCATGCAACCCGCGCCGCGATCGCTCGTACATCTGTTCGTCCACACCGGCATCATTGCCGGTGCAGACCCGACCCGCAGCCGTTTCAGCTCACGGCTGAGCTTCCTCCGCCAGGACGATCCCGAAGTGCGACACGATCGCATCGACACTGCGGGTCAACCCGGACACGCTCTGCTTCAACCCCGACACGTCGCCCTTGAGGAAAGCCACGTCCTGCTTGAGCACAGCCACGTCCTCCTCGACCGCACCCAGGCGGACCTGCGTGTGCCCAGCCATGACCTTCAGGGTGCTCATACTGTGCTCGAGTCGCACGACGCGATCGCGCGTATCGATGATGGCGTCCTGATAGGCGATACCGTCGCCCTCCGTCCGCTGCCATTTCCCTTCCAGCACCGCCACCCGCTCTTCCAACGATGGAACTTTGACTGACATGTAGATCCCCCTGTCGCGTCGATTGGAGCCCTCAGCTTAAGGCCGGACACCGACAGCGCCACGCTCCCGATCTCGGTCCATTCTGGACCCTCATTCGGGTCAATTCTGGAACCCTCGAACAGGTCTCGGATGGAACCGGAAGCAACGGATTTACCCGAATGTGACCCGAACGCCGGTTCGGCGCAGCGGGTACGGACCATGCTGGGGGACGGTGCAGCGGAGACGGAAGGA
The DNA here is from genome assembly GCF_001613425.1 of Nocardia vulneris. Taxonomy (GTDB): domain Bacteria; phylum Actinomycetota; class Actinomycetes; order Mycobacteriales; family Mycobacteriaceae; genus Nocardia; species Nocardia vulneris. Next base: position 16,555 of record NZ_BDCI01000030.1, read on the forward strand.
CGGCGCGTCGTGGAGTTCCACGTTCCTATCATCGATATCTCGCCCTACGTCGAGGGCGCGGACGCCGCGGCGCGGGCCGCGGTCGCCCGGCAGGTGGACGAGGCGGCGAGCACGGTCGGGTTCATGCAGATCCGCGGGCACGGGATCGCCCGCCCGGTGCTCGACGAGTTCGCGGCCGCGCTGGACGAGTTCTTCGCGCTCGCGCCCGCCACCAAGGAGAGCTACCGGACGGCGGTCGAATTCAATCGGGGCTATTCACCACCCAAGAGCGAGAGTCTGAGCTTGAGCCTCGGGGTGGCCTCGGCGACCCGGATGAACGACTTCTTCGAGGCGTTCAATATCGGCACGACCACCTCCGACTATCCGGGACTGGATCTTCCCGCGCGGGCGGGCTACGCCGACAATGTCTGGCCCGCAGAACTTCCCGGCTTCCGGCCGCGGGTGCAGCGGTACTACGCCGAGGCCGCGCGGGTGGCGGGCACGCTCACCACCGTCTTCGCCGACGCCCTCGACCTACCGCCCGGCTATTTCGAGAGTTTCACCGATCACTCGCTGAATGTGTTGCGCATGAACAACTATGCGCTGCCACCGGGCAGTGTGGACCTCGACGGCGACCTCAAGGGGATGGGCGAGCACACCGATTACGGCATCGTCACCGTCCTGTGGGCCGACCAGGTGCCCGGCTTGCAGGTGCTGGGCGCGGACGGCCGCTGGCACGACGTACAACCCGCCGACGAGGCGCTGCTGGTGAATCTCGGTGACGTGATGGCCCGCTGGACCAACGAGCGATGGCTCTCGACGCTGCACCGGGTGATGCCGCCGATCGTCGACGGCACCATCGAACGCCGGCGCAGCGCCGCGTTCTTCCACGACGGCAATTTCGACGCGGTGATCGAGACGCTGCCCTCCTGTGTCGGCGCGGGCAGCAAGTATCCGCCGATCACCGTGTCCGAGCACGTGCAGGCCAAGCTGGCCGGTTCCCGTGCGCTGCAACCGAATACGAACGCACACCGGGAAGCAGCCCGGGTGCTCTCGGCCCGCGACTGACCCGAAACTACTTGCGGAACTTCGCTTCCAGTTCGGTCGCCGTGGCTTGCAGGTCGGCCGGGGTGTTCGTCTTGAAGATGCCTTCGTAACCGGTCTCGGCCCGCACTGCGGCCACTACATCCGGATCGTGGTACAGCGCAGCCAGTTTCAGCAGCGTCGGGTTGTCCTTGTCGGCGGCCCGCGCGGCGAAGATGTTGATGTACTGCTTCAGTTCCGGGCGCTCCGGGTCGTCGGTGTAGATGGTGTCGTTCTTGGTCAGACCCGCCGGACGCGCGAAGGTGTCGTCGACGAACGCGGCGTCGACACTGGCCAGCGACTGCGCGGTGAGGGTCGGATCGATGGGTGTCAGCTTCACCTTGGAGGCCGCGGTGTCCACGTCTTCGACCTTGGAGTCCCAGCTCGCACCGCCCTTCAGCACGACCAGGCCCGCCGCGGCGAGGCTGAGCAGCGGCCGCACCTGATTGGCGGGGTTGTTGCTCAACGTGATCTGGCCGCCCTGCGGGATCTCGGCGACGGACTTGTGCTTGCGCGAGTACAGGGTCAGCGGGAAGATCTCGGTCGCGCCGACCGGCACCAGGGTGTCGTTGTTGCGGGCGTTGTAGTTGGCCAGGTAGCGCACGTGCTGGAACTTGTTGAGATCGATACGCCGTTGGGCCAGTGCGGGATTGGGCTGGTTGTAGTCGGTGAAGTTGATGAACTCCACGCGAATGCCTTGATCGGCCGCCTTCTTCTTGTACACGTCCCAATGCGACTCTGCGAGATCGTTCACACCGATGCGGATCACTCCGTCGTCGTGCTTCGCGCCACACGACATCGTGGTCACGGCCAGGGCGGAAAGAATCGGAATCACCAGCAGACGGTGCATCAAGCGCATTGCGAGCAAACTAGACGGTCGTCCAAGAATTGGGAAGGGTTTCGCTCACCACAATCCCAACCGTTGTCCCGCCCGCCCTCGGATCGCTTGGATTACCGGGTTCATATTGCGACGAGCTTTTCGGGAGCAACGAAGTGAAATTCCATCGGGCACTGGCGATCCCGGTCCTGGTAGCAACCGCGGCCCTCACCGTCACGGCGTGCGGTTCCGACGACAAGTCCTCCTCCGACACGGTAGTGCGGATCGGCACCACCGACAAGGACAAGGCCTGGGACGTCTTCGAACAGCGGGCCAAGGACAAGGGCATCACGCTGAAGATCACCAACTTCTCCGACTACAAGCAGCCGAATCTCGCGCTGTCGCAGAAGCAGATCGATGTGAATCTCTTTCAGCACCTGCAGTTCCTGGGCGCCTACAACGTCGCCAACAAGGACACGCTGACTCCGATCGGCGCCACCTACATCGTGCCGCTCGGCCTGTACTCGAAGAAGCACAAGGCGCTCGCGGACCTGCCCCAGGGCGCGGAGATCGCGATCCCGAACGACCCGACCAACCAGGCGCGGGCGCTGTTCGTCCTGCAGGCGGCCGGTCTGCTGAAACTGTCCGGCAGTTCGAGCGCGCCCACCGCCGCCGATGTCGACAAGGCCGCGTCCAAGGTCAAGGTGACCACGGTCGACGCCGCGCAGACCGCGCTCTCGCTCGTGTCCGTGGACGGTGCGGTGATCAACAACACCTTCCTCGACCGCTCCGGCATCGACCCCGATTCGGCGCTGTACAAGGATGATCCGAAGAACCCGGCGGCCGAGCCGTACATCAACGCGCTGGTGACCAGGGCCGAGGACAAGAACAACCCGAAGCTGCTGCAGCTGGTCGAACTCTGGCACGACCCCGAGGTGCAGCGGGCGCACGCCGAGGTCACCAAGAACACGGCCGTCGAGGTACGCCGCACCGGCTCCGAACTGGAGCAGATTCTCCAGCGGGTGCAGCAGACCATCCGTGACGGCAAGTGAGCGATAACCCGCCCGCCGTCGAATTCCGCTCGGTCACCAAGGTTTTCGGCAAGGGCGCGGATGCCCATGTCGCGCTGGACGCTATCGATCTGCGGATCGAGCAGGGCGAGATCTTCGGCGTGATCGGCTATTCCGGCGCGGGCAAGAGCACCCTGGTCCGCCTGATCAACGCCCTGGAGCGGCCGACCAGCGGCAGCATCGAGGTCGCGGGCACCCCCATCACCGGCGTGCGCGAAGCCGAGGTGCGCCGTCTGCGCCGCGATATCGGGATGGTGTTCCAGCAGTTCAATCTGTTCCGATCCCGTACCGCCGCAGGAAATGTCGAATACCCGCTCAAGGTGGCGGGCTGGAAACGAGCCGCGCGTAAGGCGCGGGTCGCGGAGTTGCTCGAGTTCGTCGGACTTTCCGACAAGGCCCGCAGCTACCCCGACCAGCTGTCCGGCGGCCAGAAGCAGCGGGTCGGCATCGCTCGCGCGCTGGCGACCTCGCCGTCGCTGCTGCTCGCGGACGAGTCGACCTCGGCGCTGGACCCGGAGACCACCGCGGAGGTGCTGCGCCTGCTGAAGAAGGTCAATCGGGAGCTCGGCGTCACCATCGTGGTGATCACCCACGAAATGGATGTGATCCGTGCCGTCGCCGACCGGGTCGCCGTGCTCGCCGAGGGCCGGATCGTCGAACTCGCCAGCACCTTCGAGGTTTTCGCGACGCCGCAGGCCGCACCGACGCGATCGTTCGTGGCGACGGTGCTGCACAACCGGCCGTCCGAGGACGAGGTGCGCAGGCTCGGTGAGCTGCACGGCGGCCGGCTCGTCACGGTGGACGTCGACGACGAGCACGGCATCGGCGCGGCGTTGACCGTCGCGGCGCACGCCGATGTCCGCTTCGAGGTGGTCTACGGCGGGGTCGGCACGTTGCAGAACAAGACCTTCGGCAGCGTCACCCTGGCGTTGCACGGACCCGACGACGCCGTCGACAAGGTGATCGCCGAACTCGGCCCGCGCACGGCCTGAAAGGAGTACCGATGCAAGCGGATTGGGACAAACTCCGGCCGTTGCTGACCGAGGCGATCGGCACCACCCTCTATCTGGTGCTGATCACCTTCGTGATCGGTGGCCTGATCGGACTGTTCCTGGGCACCGTGCTCTACACCACCCGCAAGGGCGGGCTGCTCGCGAACGCCCCGATCAACCTGCTGCTCAACGTGATCGTGAACGTGGTGCGCCCGATCCCGTTCATCATCCTGCTCGCGGCGCTCGGGCCGGTGACGCTGGAGGTGGTCGGCACCACCATCGGCCGCGACGCCGCGGCGTTCGTCATGATCGTGGCGGCGTCGTTCGGCATCGCCCGGATCGTGGAGCAGAATCTGGTGACGGTCGACCCCGGCGTCATCGAGGCGGCGCGCGCGGTCGGCGCGGGACCGCTGCGAATCATCTTGACGCTGTTGATTCCCGAGGCGCTCGGCCCGCTGATCCTCGGCTACACGTTCGTGGTGATCTCGATCGTCGACATCTCCGCCATGGCGGGCACCGTCGGCGGCGGCGGGCTCGGCGATTTCGCGCTCGTCCACGGGTATCAGCAGTTCAACTGGCAGGTCACCTTCGTGGCCACGCTGATCATCGTGGCGGGCGTGCAGGGCATCCAGTTCTTCGGTAACTGGCTGGCCCGAAAAGTATTGCGCCGCTGAGGCCCCTGGTGCCCGGGACAACTCCCGGGCACCAGGCGACCGCGTCATTCCACGTTGCTGGTGCAGAGCGTGGTGCCGACGATGCGCGCCGCGCTCGGCGCCGAGCTGCCGAAATTCACCGGCGGCGGCCCGAATGCGGCGAGCGCCGCACGCTCGGCTTCGGCCCGGTTGGGACCGGTGCCACCGACATAGCGACCGTCGCGTTCGGCGATGGCGCCACAGCCGTCGACGAAGCGGACGATGATATTGCAGTTCCGCCCGCCCTTCGCCCGGCAGTCGTCGAGCGCCGCGGCGTCGGATTCCGCCCAGTTCGGGTAGTTCCAGGCCGTCGAGACGCCGGCACCGTTCGCGTCGACCGTGATCGCCCGCGACCCGTAGTAGGAACCGTCCGGCCCGGGCTCGGCACCGGCCTGCCCCGCGCCGGCCGCCACGAAGGCGACGGCCGTCGAGGCGAACAGGCCCAGGACAGCCTTGCCCGCTGTGTATTTCATGATTCTCCCCACGAAAGAAAGTAAACCTCGGTCAGATCATCCGGCATCCGAATCGATCTGTCCAAGCCTTTGCAGACGGCCACTCACCTCGAAATAGGCTGTCATACAGGGCCTTTTGAAATGCAAGGTTCGCTTCCGCAGGGCGAGTTGTTCAGCTCGCGTTCTTGGTGCACGAGGACAGCACTACACGCGCCGGTTGCGGCACGGCACTGCCGAGATCCGGGAACGGCGGCGCGCTTTCGCCGAGCTTGGCGATCGCCAATCGCTCCGCTTCCTCCCGCGTCGCCGCCCAATCGGCCGCGAACGCACCGTCGGCGCCGCGCACGGCCGCCGCACAACCGTTGGAGAAACGCACGAGAATCTTGCAGTCGTACACGCCGCAGTCCCGAATGGCCACCGCATCCGCGGCCACCCAGGACGGTTGATCGACCGAGCCGACCACTTTGCCGGTGCTGGGCGAAAAGGCCAGCGTCCCATGATAATCAGGCGCCGCGCCGGCGGAGCCCGTGCCGACGATGGTCAACGCCGCGGTGGATGCCAGGACCGCACCGAACGCGGCCCTCCCCAGATTGGACAACAGAAACTCCCGTTCAAAGAAGATGAAGCGAGCTGATCATCACCCACACCACCTACCCTGTCCAGCACCGGGAAAGCTGCCGCCGATCCTCGGGGCAGCCGCGCAATCCGGCACTCCGGCTGCGGATTCGGTCCTAGCGACGCGTGCGCAGATACTCGTCGTGCTCACGGTCCTCGCGGTAGTACCGCTGCGTGAGTGCGATCAGTCGGCGGATCTCGGCGGCCATGGCGGCCGAGTCCATCGGCTTGGCGACGACAGGATCACCGGTCTGCACGTAGTAGCGGCCATCCGGATAGTCCATCCACCAGAAGCCACGGCCGAACGTGGGACGCGCGTCGACGGCCGGGCCGGGCAGTACCGTGATCTCGCCGAGCGCACGGCGCTCCCGTTTGAGCAGCCGGTCGAACCGCTGTGCGAGGCCCACCGCGTACGCTTCGCGCACCGGGCGCTCCCGGTCGGCGGTGATCTCCGCGCGCCGCGCCTCCAGCGGTGGCTGGGTGCCCGGCGGCGTATCCGGTAGCGCGCCAATTGCTTCCGCGGCGACCTGGGCGGCGGTGCCGTAGCGCAACCTCACGTCTGCGCCGGTGTCCGCGGCGACGCCCGGAAGCTGCACCAAGGTCGCGCCCGCCGCGTCGCGCACCGCGCCGTGGAAACGGAAGATCCGGGTCAGCTCCGGCGCACCGAAGCCCTTCAGCTCGATCCGGACCTCCGGCTCCAGCAGGATCTGCAACGCGCGTTCCAACTCGATCGAATGCCGGTCGAGCAGTGCGGCCGTCGCCGCTTCCCGCTGCGCCACCAGATCGGCGAAATCGACGGCCTGCGGCCGGAATTGCAGCGGATACGGCAGCCGATCCCGGCCGTAGGCGTGCCAGAGCAGCTGGAACTCCAGTCCGGTGAAACGCACCTCAATCATGGTCACCGATCACCGGCGGCACCGTTTTCGGCAGCGCACCCAAACCGGTGAGCTCCTCGCCGTTCTCCTGCGTGATCAGGTAATCCTTTGTGCCGGTGGTTTTTTCGTCGTCATTGCCCCGGCCGGCCGCCCCCGGAGCCATGCCGGGCATGCCGCTCGTACCCGCCCGGCCGGTGGCCGTGCCGGTCGCGGTCCGCGCGGCAGCGGCCGGAACCACGCCCGGCTGCTGCGGATTTCCCGGCACGCTGCGGCCGGGGGCAGGCTGCTTACCGGGTTCGCTGGAAGTAGTGCCAGGGCCGGAACGGGAAAGGGGCGAAACAGGGTTCGAGCGCGAGGGCGTGCCCGGACTGGGCGTGCCCGCCGGTGATGGCGTCGTGGCGACCGGCGTCGTACTGGTCGGCGTACCGGTGTTCGTGGAAGTGGTAGGCGCGGCGGTCGATTGGTTCGCGGTCGCCGAGGTCGCCGCCGGGGAGCCGGAACTCGCCGCCTGCGTGGTCGTCGCCGGATTCGCTTCGGGCGCTGCGCTGTTCGGCTGATCGGCCGGATCCGTCGCCGCACCCGTCTTGCCATCGGTTCCGGATGGCGTGGCAGAACTCGGATTCGACGTGCCCGGACCGGAGGACGGCACCACCGGCGTCGACGGATCGCGCACCACGGTCGGCGCGGGCGGAATGATCGGCACTCCGTTGTCGGTCTGGTTCGCCACTTGCCAATACACCGTCTGCAGAACGCGTTTCGCTTCCTCCCGCGCCTCGTCCGCGGTGTAATCACCGGACTTCATGGCACCGTCGGCAGGCAGCGTTTTGCCCTTCAGATCCACCGGAGCGGCGAGGCCGGGCATCAACGCCTGAGTCTGATTCAGGCCGGTGTACATCTCCGTGAGCTTGGCGTACAGGAGGTGCGCCGAGGTCGTCAACTGCCCCGCACCGTCACTGTAGGTCCGCACCGCCTCCGCCGCCTTGCCCGCCGCCTGACCGGACCAGCCGTTCGCGATCGTGCGCTGCACACTCGCATTGAACGTCTCCGTCGTCTCCCGGAACGCGGTGCCGATCTTGAACCACGCCTCCGCGGCCTGCAGCACCGTGCCCGGCTGCATCGCGGCCACCCGCTGCACCAGATCCGCCAGCGGCAAGGTCTCGAACAGCGCCAGATCCTCGTTCGTGATCCGCGGCGGTTCGTACCCGCCCTGGAACTGATCGGTGCCGACATTCGTGACGGCGTAGATGTTCGCGCGATCCCGGTTCCACTGCTCCTGCGCCGCGATGATGCGGGCGCGGTACTCGTCGTAGGTCATGCGGGCGCGTCGATTCCGGTGAGCTGGTCGGCCCGGGACTGGTCGACGGCGCGGTAGTTGGCCATGGCCTTGGCGAAGACTTCCTTCATGAGGGTCACCTCGTCGATGTGCTCCCGGATACGGTTCTGGATCGAATCCACGCCGGTGGAACCCTTCGAAGTGAACTTGTCCTCGAGGACCTGGCCCGAAGGGAAGCCGCCGAACCCGGCAACGGTGGCAACGTTTCGAGACAGTTGCAGGAGGTCCCGAAGGTTCTCGATATTGCGATCGCAGTCCTGAGCGAGACCAACTCCGACGCTCTCATCGAGGGTCAGCTCCCCTGCGTTGGCAGCTTCGAGCAACTCTCGCCAAGTCGACAGACTTTCACCAACCATCAGATCCCCCTACCTCGACGGCAGATATTTCGCCAGATCGTTCGTGTGTTTGTTCGCCAGAGGGCATGGCTGCCCCTCCTGCGGCGCACCGTAGCGGCCGAGCATGTCGAAGATGACCGTACCGCCTGGAACTTCAACAGCCACGGCACATCCCAGATGATCGTTACGATCACTCGCCATCGTGAACTGAAGCGCGCGGCGGTTGCCGACCGTCGTCGGCTGCATATCGATGAAGTCCCGGCGCTCCTGCACAGCCGACAGCGTCGGGGTTCCCGCCAGAATGCTGAGGTCGTACCATCGCGCCTGCGCGCGCCAAGCGCACGACTTCCAGCCGTCGAACTCGACACCGGCGAGAGCAGACTTCTTGCTGTCCGGGTCAAGTCCCGTAGCCCGCACGGCATCGACAGGAAGCAAGCACGGGTCCCACGGGGCCTGCTCCTGCACCGGCGTCCCCGACGCCGACGCACTCGCACTCGGCGCACTGCTGGTCGCCGGTGTACCGGACGTGTCGTTGCAGCCGGCGAGAAGCAGCACGGCACCGAGGGTGATCGTGAGGGTGCGGACGGTGTTTCCCCTGCTCGGCATGAGGCCCCCTTCTGCTGGTCAGTTTCCCGGCTGCTGCCGCAGATCCTCTTCACGGTACCGGCAGCCGGTGAGGCCGGTCAGGAGGGCGGCTTTGTCGGTGCCGAGGGTGATCTCGTTGCCGTGGTCGGGCGAATGCAGGGTGATGTCGTGGCGGCCGGAGGTGTCGGCGCGCACGGTCAGGGCGGTGATGCCGTTTTCGGCGGCGAGGTCGCGGGCGGCCTGGAGTACGCGGGGCCATTCGTCGTCGGTGATCGGTACCGCCGAGGTGAGCGAGTCGGTCGTCATGGAGACGCCGATGGTCTCCAAGTAGGGCGAGGGGCAGCCGAGTTTGCCTTGGCCGCGGTCGCGCAGGGTGCGCCATTCGAGTTCGGGCGCAAGGTTTTTCGCGGCGTCGGCGATCCGCTGGAGCAGGGCTGCGAGTTGCCGCTCGGTGTCTTCGACCGACGGTAGCTGTCGCATCTGGGCCTCGGCGTGCGCGATGTCTTCCTTGGACGGGCGGTCGGGATCGTTCATCCTGTCTCCACATCCGGTCAGGACCGTCACGCAGACGATCGCCGCGAGTATTCGGGTCACGACCGTCATGTCAGCGCACCACCAGTTCCGGCAGTCCGGCGATGACGACGGCCATGTTGTATCCGGCGGTGCGCAGTTCGCCGTTGCCGCTCGGCCGCGGATATTCGCTGTGTCCGTTCGAGTCTTCGCGGCGCACGTGGTCGGTGGTCGTGGCCTCGCCGACGGAGAGCTGCTCCAGTTTCGTGGTGACCGGGTCGGGACCGAAGCGACCGAAGCCGTCGACCAGCGAGATCGGGTCATCGGGCGCGCGCATCACATAGCCGTGGCCCTGAGCCAAACCCAGGTCGGGTTCGTCGTTCGCGTTGATTCCGGGCGAACCGTAGAAGACCGCGTCGTCGATCGGCTGGGTGCGGCCGTGGTCCTGCAGCGCGAGTGCGGTCGTATAGGACCCGTAGGAGTGACCGAGCGCCGTGAGGTGCGGGTCCGGCCGGGTCGACGCCACGTCCAAACCTTCGAAGAACTGCGCCAGTTTGGGCGCACCGTCCTCGGCCCGCGCCGAGCGTGCCGCCTCCAGCCCGAGGTCCGGCGGCGGTTCGTAGCCGAGCCAGGCGATCGAGGCGACCCGCTCGTCCGGACGTCCGGCCAGCCGCAACTGCTTCTCGGCTTCCCGCTGCACCGCTTCGGCCTCGCGGGTCATGCCGTCGAGCGATTGCACGGTGGTCGAGACGCCGGGCACCGTGACCGAGACATGGTCGGCGTTGTCGGGATCGCCGACGGCCACCGCCGCCATCCCCTTCTCCCCCGACTGCAGGTCGAGCAGCAGCAACCGCGCCCCCTTGTCGGGATTGGCCGGGTCGAGCGGATGCTCTTTCAGGATCTTCTCGATCGAGTCGAGGTCGGTCAGCTTCGCCTCGACCTCGGCGAGTTTCGTCTTCTCGGCGGCGTAGGGGTCGGGGGCGTTCGGATACCGCGCGCCGTCCGGCGCGTCCTTCACCTGGTCTTTCAGCGCGTCACGGTCCCGGGTCAGCCGGGCGCGTTCGTCGTCGATCCGGTTGACGTTCGCTTCGTGGCGGGCCATGGACGGGATGCCGTCCCGGTTTCCGATCCATTCGGGATGCCGGTCGATGACTTCGCGGCGCTGCCGCTCGTCCATCGCGTCCCAATACTCTTTGTTCTGTTGCGGCGTACCGTTTTCCGGCGGTGCGGGGGCGGTCAGTCCGCCCTGGGTCGCGCCCGCGGCGGCGGCCGCCGCGACGTCGGTGGCGCCTCGGTCGTCGATCTTGCCGTCGGCGGCCTGGTTCAGGACCGCGGCCGCGTCCGCGTCGATGTCGTCGGCCTGCTTCAGCACCGCGTGCACGGCGTCCTGCAGTTCCAACCGTAGCGACTCCACCTGCACAGGGTCCGGCGCGTCGGGCAGATCGGCGATGGTCACGTGGCCGGCGTCCCAGATCTCGAGCCCGTTCGCCGTCGCGGTCTGTTCGAGGGCGGCCAGCGTTTCCTTGAGGTGGGTGACCGCTTCCCTGGTCTGCTTTGTCAGTTCGCGGACCGCCCCGAGGGTGGCGGCCTCGTCGACCAGTTGATCGGTGGTGACGGTGAATCTGCGGCGCGCGGCCGCCGCGGCATCACCCTGCCAACCGAGCAGCGTGCCGATATCGGCGAGTTGGCCGGTTATATCCTGCACGGTGGCGATGCGCCGGGACAGCGATGTCTCGAGCATTTCCAGCGCCAGCACATTCCACCAGCGAATGTCCGGTAGCAACATCGTCCAGGATCCCCCCACGGAAGTCAGGATTGCTTGCGACGAGAGGTATCGTATCCGGGAATTACCGTGAATTTCGGATCAGGGGGCGTAAATGGGTGATTCCGTTTCGGTCGATCCGGAACTGCTGCGCGGTGCGGCCGCTCGGCTGGACACGCTGTACGACAACGCGGGTACCACCTTGCGCGCCACCGATCAGGCGATCGCCGATAGCCGCGAGGGCTGGAAAGACACCGCGGCCACGGCGTTCACCAGGTTCAACGCGTACTTGGACGGTCGCCGCGCGCTGCTGCAGCAGCACGTGGCCGAACTCTCGGAATCGCTGAACACGACGGCGGGCACCCTGCATGCGCAGGATCAATCCCGGGCTGCCGAGACGACCCAGCTGCAATCCAGCCTGGACCTCTGAGCCGAGCAGCGCACACCGCAATAGTCTGCGCTGCTCTTATTTTCGCTACCCCGCTGCCGGAAAACCGGGCGCGGCAAATCTTTTCAATAGCATTCGAGCGATTTATTGCGCGTCGAGCAGACCCGCCAGACGATGGTGCAAACCGGGCCACCCGCCGCTCATTCTGGTGCGGGACAACTGGGAAATCGGATTGTCCGGATCGAAACCGCTGTGCGTGAACAACATCCGCGTTCCTGTGCCCTCCGGATGCAACTGCCAGCTGAGCACCCAGCCGCTGTCCTCCGCGACCGCGGCATCGTTCCAGGTGATACGCAACAACTTCGGCTCGACCACCTCGAGCACCTCGCCGCGGATCTGCCCGGAGAAGTTGACCTCCGGGATCGGGCGCGCCTGCATCTGGAAGCGATTGCCCGAAACCGGTTCGAAGCCGGTGGGTTCCATCAACCACCGAGCCAGCAGATCGGGGGTGGTGAGCGCGCGCCAGACCTTGGCCGGCGGGTGCGGATAGAACTGGTCCACCTCGATGGTGGTCAGGTCATCGGTCATCGGGTCTCGCCCTTCTCGTCGTCGGGGTCGTCGGGCAGCGCGTCCAGCACGTCACCCAGGTCGCGCATCCGGGCACGCCAGTACCGCTCGAACGGCGCCAGCCAGGATTGCAGATCGTGCAGGGGTTGCGGTTCCACCCGGTAGTAGCGGAACCGGCCGCGCTTCTCCTCCCCCACCAGCCCGACCTCGCGCAGCACCTTCAAATGCTCGGACACGCTGGGCCGGGCCATATCGAACCGTTCGGCGATGGACTGCACCGACTGTTCGCCGTCCAAGAGCAGGTCGAGGATGTCGCGGCGGGTGGGGTTGGCCAGCGCGCCGAACAGGAGGTCGGCGTCACTGGATTTCGTGCGGTACGGCATCGCGGCCTTCGTTCGGGGGCTGGCGGTTCTCGCGCTACGGGCGTCGTCCGACGAAACACAGGAACTCGGTCTGCGGGTCCGCGTCCGCCGGTGCAGTCACCTTAGGTCCGAACGCCCACGGCTGCCGCAGCGCCTCGTCCATCGGCAGCAGGTGCTCGTGCACGAACGTGACCACGTCGGGGTCGAGCCGCTCGTCGCCGCCGATGCCACGGGCCACGTCCCAGGTATGGATCAGCACGTCTTCGGGCAGGATGTCGACGATCTGCCGAAAAGGCCTGGGCCCCTGGAACGTCGGGATCTCGGCGGCCAGGCAGGCGGGATCGTCGATGGCCGCGGCCAGCCCGTCCCCGACGTGTTTCCACGCGGCGGCCGGGTCGGCGTCCGCCGCGATCTCGGGCAGCGCGCCCATCTCGGCGACCCCGATCCCGTGCAGCGGCGCGGGCTCGGTTCCGCGCACCTGTGCCAACGTCCGGCGCTGTTCGTTGATCACGTGCCCGACGACATCCCGCACGGTCCACCGCGGGCACGGCGTCACGTTGTCCCACTGGTCCACACGCACCGCCATGATCCGGGCCAGAAATCCCTCGCTGGTCACCCGGAACCGCTCAGCAGCTTCCGACATCTCCACTCCCTTCCTGTCATGTAGGAAATTACCTACCTTTTATAGGTAGAAGATAACCTACCTATTGCTGCTCGGCCAAGCCCCCGTGACGAGGGGCACACGCCTCCGGTGCGAAAACGTCGACGGCCGCTACCTCGTGGGCAGCGGCCGTCGATGTGCGATGCGAAAGATCAGACGGTGAAGCCGAGGGCGCGCAACTGTTCGCGACCGTCCTCGGTGATCTTGTCCGGGCCCCACGGGGGCATCCAGACCCAATTGATCTTGAGGTCCTCGACCAGTCCGCTGCGAACCAGGGCGTTGCGCGACTGGTCCTCGATGACATCGGTCAGCGGGCAGGCCGCGGACGTCAGCGTCATATCGAGGATCGCGACCTCGTCCTGCACGGCCAGGCCGTAGACCAGGCCGAGATCGACGACATTGATGCCGAGCTCGGGGTCGACGACGTCACGCATCGCCTCCTCGAGATCCTCCAGCCGCTTGATGTCCTCCTCGGACAGCTGCTCGGCGGCGGTTTCCGATGCGGGTGTTTCAGTCATTGCCGGCCCCATTCGTGGACGTGGTTTGCTCGGGCGCGATCCGGATCACCGCGTCCTTGAACGCCATCCAGCCGAGCAGCGCGCATTTCACCCGGGCCGGGTACTTCGACACACCGACCAGTGCGACGCCGTCGCCGATGACATCCTCGTCACCCTCGATGGTGCCACGGCTGGAGATCATCTCGTTGTAGGAGTCGACGACCTTCAACGCCTGCTGCACGGGCAGGCCGATGACCTGATCGGTGAGGATCGAGGTGGCGGCCTGACTGATCGAGCAGCCCTGCCCGTCGTAGGAGACGTCGGCGACGTCACCGTTGTCGTCGAGCTGGACGCGCAGGGTCACCTCGTCACCGCAGGTCGGGTTCACGTGGTGCACCTCGGCACCGTACGGCTCCCGCAGCCCGCGGTGATGCGGGTGCTTGTAGTGGTCCAGGATCACTTCCTGGTACATCTGCTCCATGCGCATGTTCTATGCAACCCCAAAGAACTGCTGAGCCTTCCGCACGGCGGCAACCAGTGCGTCGACCTCATCGAGTGTGTTGTACGCGGCGAACGAGGCCCGCGCCGTGGCGGGAACCCCGAGGCGACGCAGCAACGGCCACGCGCAGTGGTGACCGACCCGCACCGCGACACCTTCGTCGTCGAGGATCTGGCCCACGTCGTGCGCGTGGATGCCGTCCACCACGAACGAGATCGCACCGCCGCGAGCGACCGTGTCGGTGGGGCCGATGATGCGCACACCCTCGATCGCGCCGAGCCCGGCGAGCGCTGCCTCGACCAGCGAATGCTCATGCGCCGCAACGGCTTCCATGCCGAGCGAGGCGAGATACCGCACGGCAGCGCCCAATCCGACGACCTGCGAGGTCATCGGCACGCCCGCCTCGAACCGCTGCGGCGGCGCCGCGTAGGTGGTGGCCTCCATGGTGACGGTCTCGATCATCGAGCCGCCGGTGATGAACGGCGGCGTCTCCGCGAGCAGCGCGCGACGGCCGTAGAGCACGCCGACCCCGGACGGGCCGAACATCTTGTGGCCGGAGAACGCCGCGAAGTCGACATCGAGCGCACGGAAGTCGACCGGCATGTGCGGCACCGACTGGCACGCGTCGAGCACGGTCAGCGCGCCGACCGCCTTTGCCCGCCGCACGATTTCGGCGACGTCGCTGATCGCGCCGGTCACATTGGACTGGTGCGTGAACGCGACCACCTTCGTGGCGGGCGACAATTCGAGCGAATCGAGATCGATCCGGCCGTCGTCGGTCACGCCGTACCACTTCAGCGTCGCGCCGGTGCGGCGCGCGAGCTCTTGCCACGGAACGAGATTCGCGTGGTGCTCCAGCTCGGTGATGACGATCTCGTCGCCGGGGCCGACGTGGTACGGGAACCGGTCGTCGGCGAACGAGTAGGTCACCAGGTTGAGCGATTCGGTCGCGTTCTTGGTGAACACGATCTCGTCGGCGTCCACGCCGACGAACCGGCCGATGGCGGCGCGCGCGTCCTCGTAGGCGTCGGTCGCCTCCTCGGCGAGCTGATGCGCGCCGCGGTGCACCGCCGCGTTGTGCGTGGTGAGGAACTCGCGTTCCGCGTCGAGCACGGCGAGCGGCCGCTGCGAGGTCGCGCCGGAGTCCAAGTACACCAACGGTTTCCCGTCCCGAACCGTACGGCTCAGGATCGGGAAGTCGGCCCGGATGCGGGCCACGTCGAGTGCGGGGACCGTGGCGGTCATATCAGGCTCCTGCTGTTGCGCTCTGCGTAAAACGGACGTAGCCGTTGGCATCGAGTTCGTCGGCCAGTTCCGAACCGCCCTCGGCGACGATGCGGCCGCCGACGAAGACGTGCACGAATTCCGGCTGGATGTAGCGCAGGATGCGGGTGTAGTGGGTGATCAGCAGCACGCCGCCGTTCTCGCGCTCCTTGTAGCGGTTCACACCCTCCGAGACGATGCGCAGCGCGTCCACGTCGAGGCCGGAGTCGGTCTCGTCCAGGATGGCGATCTTCGGCTTGAGCAGGCTGAGCTGCAGGATCTCGTGGCGCTTCTTCTCGCCGCCGGAGAAGCCCTCGTTCACGTTGCGCTCGGCGAAGGCCGGATCGATCTCCAGCTCGGCCATCGACTCCTTGACTTCCTTGACCCAGTGCCGCAGCTTGGGCGCCTCGCCGCGCACGGCGGTGGCGGCGGTACGCAGGAAGTTCGACGTGGAGACGCCGGGCACCTCGACCGGGTACTGCATGGCCAGGAACAGGCCGGCCCGGGCGCGCTCGTCGACCGACATGGCCAGCACGTCTTCCCCGTCGAGGGTGATCGAGCCGGAGGTCACCGTGTACTTGGGGTGACCGGCGATCGCGTACGACAGCGTCGACTTGCCCGAGCCGTTGGGGCCCATGATGGCGTGCGTCTCACCGGACTTGATGGTGAGATCGACGCCCTTCAGGATCTTGATGGGCTCGCCGGACTCGTCCGGGTTGGCGACCTCGACGTGCAGGTCCTTGATTTCCAGGGTGGTCATCGAATTCGAGTTCCTTTGTGGGAGTGAGGGGTTCAGGCGCCGATCGCGGCGAGCTCGGCCTCGATGGCCGACTCGAGCCGCTCCCGGATCTCGGGGACCGCGATCTTCTGGATGATCTCCTGGAAGAAGCCGCGCACCACCAGGCGCCGCGCCGCGTCTTCCGGGATGCCACGGGCACGCAGGTAGAACAGCTGCTCGTCGTCGAAGCGGCCGGTCGCCGAGGCGTGTCCGGCGCCGGCGATCTCACCGGTCTCGATCTCCAGGTTGGGCACCGAGTCGGCGCGCGCGCCGTCGGTGAGCACCAGGTTGCGGTTCACCTCGAAGGTGTCGGTGCCTTCGGCGGCCGCGCGGATCAGCACGTCGCCGACCCACACCGTGCGGGCATCGCCCTTGGGCGAGGCCGGATCGCCTTGCAGCGCACCCTTGTACAGCACGTTGGACTTGCAGTTCGGCTGCGAGTGATCGACCAGCAGGCGCTGTTCGAAGTGCTGGCCCGCGTCGGCGAAGTAGAGGCCGAGCAGTTCGGCGTCGCCGCCGGGGCCCTCGTAGCGCACGGTGCCGGTCAGCCGGACCAGGTCGCCGCCGAGCGTCACCGCGATATGCCGCAGCGTCGCGTCGCGGCCGAGCTTCGCGTGGTGCGCGGTGGCGTGCACCGCGTCGTCGGCCCAGTCCTGCACCGCGACGACGGTCAGCTTCGCGCTGTCGCCGAGCACGAATTCCACGTTCTCCGCGTAGGTTCCGCTGCCGCGCTGGTCGACCACCACGGTGGCGACGGCGAAGTTGCCGAGCCGGATCTGCAGGTGGCCGTAGGCGGTCTTGCCCTCGCCGGGACCGGTGACCGTGACGACGACCGGTGCGGCCACCTCGGTCTCCGCGTCGACGGACACCACGGTGGCCTGCTCGAAGCCCGAGTAGGCCTGGGCCGCAACGCGATCCGCGGGCGTGCCGGCGGTGCCGAGCCGGGCGTCGTCGCGCCCGACGGTCTCCACCCGGACACCCTCGACCGCACCGACCTCGATCGTGGCCTGCCCGTCGCGCACCGCGGTGCCGTCGTGCAGCCCGCGCAGGCGGCGCATCGGGGTGAACCGCCACTCCTCGTCGCGGCCGGACGGGACCTCGAACGCGTTCACGTCGAACGAGGTGAACACCTCGCCCTTGTTGATCGCGGCTGTCGCGCCCGGGTTCTGGACCGGCTTCGAGGGGTTCTCGCCCTCGACCGCTCCGATGACACCTGTCGCCATCAGCCGACGGCTCCTTCCATCTGCAGCTCGATGAGCCGGTTCAGTTCCAACGCGTATTCCATCGGCAGTTCCTTGGCGATGGGCTCGACGAAGCCGCGCACCACCATCGCCATCGCCTCGTCCTCGGTCATGCCGCGGCTCATCAGGTAGAACAGCTGGTCCTCGGAGACCTTCGAGACGGTGGCCTCGTGCCCCATCGTCACGTCGTCCTCGCGGATGTCGACGTACGGGTAGGTGTCCGAGCGGCTGATCGTATCGACCAGCAGCGCATCACATTTCACGGTCGACTTGGACCCGTGCGCGCCCTTGTTGACCTGCACCAGACCCCGGTAGGAGGCCCGGCCGCCGCCGCGCGCCACCGACTTGCTGATGATGTTGGACGACGTGTGCGGCGCCAGGTGCAGCATCTTCGCGCCGGTGTCCTGGTGCTGTCCCTCGCCGGCGAACGCCACCGAGAGCACCTCGCCGCGGGCGTACTCGCCGGTCATCCAGACCGCCGGGTACTTCATGGTGACCTTGGAGCCGATGTTGCCGTCGACCCACTCCATCACCGCGCCCGCCTCCGCCTTGGCCCGCTTGGTGACCAGGTTGTAGACGTTGTTCGACCAGTTCTGGATGGTGGTGTAGCGGCAGCGGCCGCCCTTCTTCACGATGATCTCGACCACCGCGGAGTGCAGCGAGTCGGACTTGTAGATCGGCGCGGTGCAGCCCTCGACGTAGTGCACGTAGGCGCCCTCGTCGACGATGATCAGGGTGCGCTCGAACTGGCCCATGTTCTCGGTGTTGATCCGGAAGTAGGCCTGCAGCGGGATGTCTACGTGCACGCCCGGCGGCACGTAGATGAACGAACCACCCGACCACACCGCGGTGTTCAGCGCGGAGAACTTGTTGTCGCCCGCGGGGATCACCGAGCCGAAGTACTCCTGGAAGATCTCCGGGTGCTCCTTGAGCGCGGTGTCGGTGTCGAGGAAGATGACGCCCTGCTGCTCCAGGTCCTCGCGGATCTGGTGGTAGACGACCTCGCTCTCGTACTGCGCGGCGACACCGGACACCAGGCGCTGCTTCTCCGCCTCGGGGATGCCCAGCTTGTCGTAGGTGTTCTTGATGTCCTCCGGCAGGTCGTCCCAGGTGGCGGCCTGCTTCTCGGTGGAACGCACGAAGTATTTGATGTTGTCGAAGTCGATGCCCTCGAGGTTGGAACCCCAGTTCGGCATGGGCTTGCGATCGAAGATGCGCAGCGCCTTCAGCCGGATGTCGAGCATCCAGTCCGGCTCGCTCTTCTTGGCCGAGATGTCGCGAACAACCGCCTCGGACAGGCCTCGTTGCGCACTCGCTCCGGCCACATCCGAATCGGCCCAGCCGTAACCGTATTTGCCCAGGGAAGCGATGGTCTCTTCCTGGGTGAGCGGTTGCACCTGGTCGGTGGTCGTCGTCATTCGGCACTCCTTCCGGAGTCGTTCGTTCGTACCGTTGCGGGCTGTGCAGCGGTTTCTGATGAAGTTTTGCTGATCGGCAGCACGAGCAGGGGCACGTGGGTGGTGCACACGCAGTCGCCGTTGGCGATCGTGGCCAGCCGCTGCACGTGCGTGCCGAGCAGGTCACGGAACGCCTCGAGTTCCGCCGCGCACAACTGCGGGAATTCTTCCGCGACGTGCGCGACCGGGCAGTGGTGCTGGCAGATCTGCACGCCGGTGCCCACCTTGCGGGTGGTGGCGGCGAATCCGGCCTCGGTGAACGCCTCGGCGATCTCCTCGGCCTTGGCCTCGGTGTGTTCCGGGGTGTGCTCCTCGACGGGTGCGATCCCGGCCACGATAGTCCTGGCTCGTTTGCGGGCGAACTCGGTGATGGCTTGGGCACCGCCGATCTCGCCGAGCTGGCGGATCGCGGCACCGGCCAGATCGTCGTAGGCGTGGCCCAGCTGTCCGCGCCCGGCGGCGGTGAGCTGGTACTGCTTGGCGGGACGGCCGCGGCCCTTCTGCTGCCACGGCGCGGACCTGCTCGCCCTGGCCTGACCGGAATCGATCAGTGCGTCGAGGTGCCTGCGCACCCCGGCCGGCGCGAGCCCGAGGGTGGTGCCGATGGCGGTCGCGGTGATCGGCCCCTCCTCCAGCAGTAGCTGGACGATGGCCGCGCGGGTGTGTCCTTCGGCGACCGTGGCGGGGGCAGCGGACGACGCGGTACCGGCCCGGCGACCAGCCCCTTCATCGTTTTTCCGCAAACCCACGGTTTTCACAACATCAGTGTGGCGGAATTCGTTCCCGAAATCTAATAAGGGTGCCCTGACTTCCAGACCCCTGTGACCTGCGTCGACCGCCGTCACCGAGCCATACCGGTCGGTATCGGTCGTGCCGGGTGGTTGCGGACGGGACCGCCATCCGCCCGTAAATTCTGCGGAATCCGCACCTGGTCGATCCACCAGGCCCTGACCTGCGAGTTCCGGTCCGGACCCGAGCCGACGGCGAACTGCGCACGGTTCGCCGCCCGGCCGGCAAGCACCCGGACAACCGACGCGAGACTGATTAGTCCGGGCTGCAATTGCTTCAGTGCGATGCGTCACAACCGCTCGGACTACCCCGTCCCCGAGCGCACTCGGCCCACCGCGACAAGCTTCGGCGGCGTTGCCGACAGGGCTGCCACCGGATCCCGGTTAGCTGTGCGGATCCACTTCCGGAAGTTTGTCGACGGGCTCCGCCGCCGCCGCGGCCACCACGCGGGCATCGACATCCGGCAGTACCCCGTCGCCGTCGACCGACGGCACCGCCACCGGCGGATCCCCGAAATCCGGCATCCCCGCATCGATATCCGAGGAGCCGGTGCCGGTCGACCCGGCCGCCGGCTCGGCGTCGTACAGCCCCGCTTCGGTGAAGGTGATCCGGACCAGGCGCGCCATCGCGGCCGCCACCGTGTGCAGCGGGTCCGCCGAACGGCGGACCCGGGCCAGCACGGTCGCGCCCTCGTAGGCGGCGACCACCGTCGTGGCCAGCTCCCCTGCGGCCTGTGCGGACAGGCCCAGCTCGGCGAGCAGCCCGGCGAAGGCCTGCTCCATCGCGTCGAACGCGGCGCCGCAGGCGGCCCGGACCGCCTCGACGTCGCTGCCGCCGTCGAGCGCGGGCGTGCCGATGGCGCAGCCGTCCACCCAGTCGGACTGCGCCAGCTTGCGGGTCATGAACTCGAAAAGCGTTGCCGTGGTGGCGAAGACGTCGGTCGGCGCCTGCCTGATCATCCGGCCCGCCAGGGTGCCGGTGCCGGTGATCGCGGCCACCGCGATCTCCTCCTTGCCGCCCGGAAAGTGGTGGTAGATCGACCCGTAGGGCAGGCCGGCCGCCTCGCTCAACGCCTTCAAGCCGAATCCGTGATACCCGTGGCGCGCGAGCAATTCGCACGCGGCGACCTCGATCCGTCGCCTGGACTCCGAAACCATATGTCCGATTGTCCCTTGCCCGGCCCCGCTGCCGATCGGAACGAGCGGTGCCCGTACGCGGTATCGGCCGACCGCGCGAACTAGGCTGCGTCTCGTGGCGGTACTGGAGGGCGCGCGGCGCAGAACACTGGCATTCGGGCGCCGGGCACTCGGGTTGGACGTGCCCGCCGCCGATCATTCGATCGCGGTCCTGCACCAGGACGAATCCGAAGTGCCCGGCCTCAATCGCAAGGAACTGGTCCAGCTGGACCGGATCCGGCTGATGGGCGCCACGGGCACGGTGCTGATGGCGATCAGCGCGCTCGGCATCGGCGCGCAGCCGGTGCATCAGAATCCGACCTCCGGCGTCCGGGTGCTCGGCATCTTCGCCCGCGCGCACACCGGATCGCTGGCCATGTGCATGACCGGCACGGTGATCGTGGTGCTGGCCTGGCTGCTGCTCGGCCGCTTCGCGATCGGCGGCATCGGTGGTTCGCCGATCCACCGCCTCACCCGCTCGCAGCTGGACCGCACGCTGCTGCTGTGGATCATCCCGCTCAGCGTCGCGCCGCCGATGTTCAGCAACGACGTGTATTCCTATCTGGCCCAGAGCGAAATCGCGGCCCGCGGGATCGACCCCTACCAAGAGGGGCCGGTCGCGGGGCTCGGCATCGACAACGTCCTGACCAACAACGTGCCGACCATCTGGCGCGACACCCCCGCGCCGTACGGCCCGCTGTTCCTGTGGATCGGCCGCGGCATCGCCGAACTCACCGGCGACAACATCATCGCGGGCGTCTGGGTGCATCGCATGCTGGCGCTGGCCGGTGTCGCCTTGATCGTGTGGGCGCTGCCCCGGCTGTCCCAGCGCTGCGGTGTCGCGCCGGTGAGCGCGCTGTGGCTGGGCGCCGCGAATCCGCTGGTGCTGTTCCACCTGGTCGGCGGCGTGCACAACGACGCGCTGATGCTCGGACTGATGCTGGCCGGCATGGAGTTCTGCCTGCGCGCCATCGAGGACATCCACCCATTCGACGGCCGGGCCTATACCTGGCTGATCGCCGGCGCCATCGTGATCACGATGTCGTCGTCGGTGAAATTCACCTCGATCATCGCGCTCGGCTTCGTCGGCATGGCGCTCGCCCGGCGGTGGGGTTTCTCGGTGCGTTCGGTCGCCGTCGCGGCCGCGCTGCTGGGCGCGATCGCCATCGGGACCACGCTGTTGATCGGTTCGATGAGCGGGCTGGGCTTCGGCTGGATCCACACCCTCAATGTGGCCAACGCGGTGCGCAGCTGGATGTCGTTGCCGACCGTGCTCGGCATCATCACCGGCTTCGGCGGGGTGCTGCTCGGCCTCGGCGACCACACCACCGCGATGATCAGCATCACCCGCCCGATCGCCGCGGCGGTCGCGGGCTTCATCGCGGTGCGCATGCTGGTCGCGACCGGCATCGGGCGGTTGCACGCGGTCGGCGCGCTCGGTGTCGCGCTCGGTGCGATCGTGCTGCTGTTCCCCGTGGTGCAACCCTGGTACCTGCTGTGGGCGATCGTGCCGCTGGCCGCGTGGGCGACCCAACCGGTGTTCCGCGTTCCGGCCGTGACCTTCTCGGCGATCGTGAGCCTCATCCTGATGCCGCGCGGCGCCGAATTCGAGGTGTTCCAGATCGTCGGCGCCGCGATCGCCACGGTCATCGTCGCCGTGCTGTTCATCGTCCTCACCCGGCACGCCCTGCCCTGGCGCGGTCAGACGGGGGTGTCGGCTCCGTCACAGACGCCCAAGTCCTACGGTGTGACATCGTGACTCAGCGCAGCGAACCCGCCGTTCGGGTCGAGGGTGTCGTCAAGCGGTACGGGGAGACCACCGCGGTCGACGGTCTCAGCTTCGATGTCGAACGGGCGCAAGTACTTGCGCTGCTCGGACCCAACGGCGCGGGCAAGACCACCACGGTGGAGATGTGCGAGGGCTTCGTCGCACCGGACGCGGGCACGGTGCGGGTGCTCGGGTTGGACCCGATCGCCGATTCGGAGCGGCTGCGCGCGCGCATCGGCGTGATGCTGCAGGGCGGCGGCGCGTATCCGGGCGCGAAGGCGGGCGAGATGCTCGACCTGGTCGCCGCGTATTCGGCCGATCCGCTCGACCCGCAGTGGCTGCTGCGCACGCTCGGCTTGCAGGACAATCGCGCGACGCCCTATCGCCGGCTCTCGGGCGGGCAGCAGCAGCGGCTGGCGCTGGCGTGCGCGCTGGTCGGCAAGCCGGAGATCGTCTTCCTGGACGAGCCGACCGCGGGCCTGGACGCGCAGGCGCGACTCATCGTGTGGGAGTTGATCGATGCGCTGCGCCGCGACGGCGTGACGGTGGTGCTCACCACCCATGTGATGGACGAGGCCGAGCAGCTCGCCGACCAGCTGGTGATCATCGACCACGGGCAGATCGTCGCCTCCGGCACGCCCGCCGAGGTGACCGCGCACGGGGCGGCGGGGCAGCTACGGTTCTGCGCCCCACCGAAACTCGATCTGGAATTGCTGAAATCGGCACTGCCGGAAGGGTTCGCGCCCCGCGAGACCACGCCGGGCACATATCTGGTGGAGGGCGAGATCACCCCACAGGTACTCGCCACGGTGACCGCCTGGTGCGCCAGGGTGAACGTGCTCGCCACCGACATCCGGATCGATCAGCGCAGACTCGAAGACGTTTTCCTGGAACTGACCGGACGGGAGCTGCGCGGATGACCCAGCCAGATCTGAGCGCCAACCGCTTCGCGCCGGGCACCTTCGCGCCCGACCCGCGGCCCAGCTCCCGGCTCGCGATGATGAGCGCGCAGACCCGGCTGGAGCTGATCCTGTTGCTGCGCAACGGCGAACAGCTGCTGCTCACCATGTTCATCCCGATCACCCTGCTGGTCGGGCTCAGCCTGTTGCCGTTCGGCGACCTCGGCGACGATCGGGTGGACAAGATCGTGCCCGCGGTGATGATGGTGGCGGTCATGTCCACCGCGTTCACCGGCCAGGCCATCGCCGTCGGCTTCGATCGCCGCTACGGCGCGCTCAAGCGGCTGGGCGCGACCGCGCTGCCGCGCTGGGGCATCATCGCGGGCAAGTGCGCCGCGGTGCTCATCGTCGTTGTGCTGCAAGCGATTCTGCTCGGCGTGATCGGTTTCGCCCTGGGCTGGC
The DNA here is from genome assembly GCF_001613425.1 of Nocardia vulneris. Lineage (GTDB taxonomy): Bacteria > Actinomycetota > Actinomycetes > Mycobacteriales > Mycobacteriaceae > Nocardia > Nocardia vulneris. The sequence continues at coordinate 40,461 of NZ_BDCI01000030.1, forward strand.
GCCCGGAGCCCGCCGGACTCGTGCTGGGCGCGTTCGTGATCGCGCTCGGCACCGCGACGTTCGCGGCGATGGGGCTGCTGCTCGGCGGCACGCTGAAGGCGGAGGTCGTGCTCGCGCTGGCGAACATCCTGTGGTTCGTCATGCTCGGCATCGCCAGCGTGGTGTTCGCCTCCGACGACCTACCCACCGCGGTGAATGTGCTTGCCCGCCTGATTCCTTCGGGCGCGCTGACGGTCGCGCTGGAGGACGCGATGCGCAGCAGCGTGGACTGGTTCGGCATCGCGGTGCTCGCGGTGTGGGGCCTGGTGTCGGGCGGGCTCGCGGCCCGCTGGTTCCGCTTCCAGTAACCCACGCAGCTCGTCGATAACCTACGGCGCTGCGTCGATAACCCACGGAGCTGCGTCGATACCTACGGAGCTGCGTCGATCACTCCGGCAGCCGCCGTGTGCGGTACCAACGACAGCGTGTAGTTGACCGTGCTCTACCATCGTGACGTGCTGTATCGCGCGTTCCTGCGACTCGTCGACAAGCTGCCGCTGCCCTCGCTGCGGGTGCAGCGGATCCTCGCGATCGCGGTCATCCTCACCCAGGCGGGCATCTCGGTCACCGGTGCGGTCGTCCGGGTCACCGCGTCCGGTCTCGGCTGCCCGACCTGGCCGCAGTGCTTCCCCGGCAGCTTCACCCCCGTGGGGGTGTCCGAGGTGCCGGTGCTGCATCAGGCCGTCGAGTTCGGCAACCGGCTGCTGACCTTCGTGGTGTCGCTGTGCGCCGCACTGATCGTGCTCGCGGTCGTGCGCGCCCGCCGTCGGCACGATGTGCTGGTCTACGCCTGGCTGATGCCCGGCGGCACGCTGCTGCAGGGCATCATCGGCGGCATCACGGTGCGCACCGGGCTGCTCTGGTGGACCGTCGCGATCCACCTGCTCGCGTCCATGCTCATGGTCTGGCTCTCGGTCGTGCTGTACACCAAGATCTGCGAACCCGACGACGGCGTCGCCACCGTGCAGGCGCCCGCGCCGCTGCGCTGGCTCACCGGGCTCAGCGCGGTCGCGATGAGCGGGGTGCTGATCGCGGGCACGCTGGTCACCGGCGCGGGACCGCACGCGGGCGACAAGAGCATCGAGCGGCAGGTCGAACGGTTGCAGGTGGAGATCGTCACGCTGGTGCACCTGCATTCGCAGTTGCTCGTCGGCTATCTCGCGCTACTGATCGGCCTCGCCTTCGGCCTCTTCGCGGTCGGCATCACCCCGGCCGTGCGCAAGCGGCTGTTCGTGGTTCTGGCCATCGTGTGCGCCCAGGCGCTGATCGGCATCGTGCAGTACTTCACCGATGTCCCGGCCGTGCTGGTCGTCTTCCACGTCGGCGGCGCCGCGGCCTGTGTCGCCGCCACCGCCGCCCTCTGGGCCGCCCTGCACACCCGCGAACCGGTTCCGGCCGCGGTCACCGCCAAGCAATCCGCCTGAGGTCGGGCCGGTAGAGTACCGGCGATGGGGACCACCGTGCCGGGAGCACCAGTGCCGCAGCCGTTTCCACTGATCGACCCCTATGCGCACGGATGCTTGGAGGTCGGTGACGGCAACCGGATCTACTGGGAGACCAGTGGAAATCCGGACGGGAAACCCGTGCTCGTGGTGCACGGCGGGCCGGGTTCGGGCGGCAAGCGCGGCTCGCGCCGGAACTTCGATCCCAGCGCCTATCGGATCGTGCTGTTCGATCAACGCGGTTGCGGCGAAAGCCTGCCGCACGCCGCCGATCCCGCGGTCGATCTGTCCGTCAACACCACCGACCATTTGATCGCCGACATGGAGCGCCTGCGCGAGTTTTTGGGCATCGAGCAGTGGCTGCTGTACGGCGGCTCGTGGGGCTCCACTTTGATCCTTGCCTACGCCGAGCGCTATCCCGCCCGGGTCTCCGAGATCATCCTGGTCGGCGTCACCATGACCAGACCGGAAGAGACGGACTGGCTCTATCGCGGTGTCGGCCGCTTCCTGCCCGGGCCGTGGGCCGCGTTCCGGGACGCCCTGCCCGCCGCCGAGCGCGACGGAAACCTCGTCGCCGCGTACAACCGCCTGCTGAACGACGCGGATCCCGAGGTGCGCGCCAAGGCCGCGCGGGACTGGTGCGCGTGGGAGGACGCCGTCATCGCGCACGAAAACCTGGGCCGCCCAGGCCAATACAGCGACAAGACGGATGCCGACCTGCTGGCCTTCGTGCGGATTTGCGCGCACTACTTCGCCAACGACGCCTGGCTCCCGGACGGACAACTCCTGCGTGACGCGCACGCACTCGCGGGTATCCCCGGTGTGCTGATCCACGGACGCCTCGACCTCGGCTCGCCCCTGTACACCGCATGGCAATTGGCGCAGGCGTGGCCGGACGCCGAGCTGCACGTCGTCGACGATTCGGGACACACCGGCAGCCCGGAGATGCTGCGGGCGATTCTCGACGCGGCCGCCCGGTTCGCGCCGTCAGGGAGCTAGGGCCTGTTTCATACGAGCTGGACCCCGAAGGCGCCGCTGTGACTTATGAATCAGACCCGAGGGTCGCGTACGCGAAGGCGACGAGTTGCGCCCGCACCCGCGTCCGGTCCAGCCCGTCGGCGCCGTCCCGGATCGCGGACAGCAGGGCCGCCAGCAGCGCGGAGAGCAGGGCCTCCCCGGTCAGCCGCGGATCCAGCGCCGGATCGATGTAGCCGAGTTCCATGCCGCGCTTGATCCGGGTGGTGGCTTCGTCGCCGTAGACGCGCAGGTTCCGGATCGAGCGTTCGGCCACCCGCTCGTCGATCGTGGCGGCTTCCAGCAGAATGAAGTTCACCAAACCCGGTTCGTCCGCGACCAATTCGTAGCAGTGGTCCACGATGGTGGCGATCACGTCGCAGAATTCGTCGAGGGTCTTCGGCCGCCGGCCCGCGATCGCCCGGCCGAACACCCGTTCCCGGATCAGGGCGAAGTAGTGGTCGATGACCGCGTCGAGGATGTCGCGTTTGTTGTCGAAGTAGTTGTAGAACGTGCCGTGACTGGCCCCCGCCCTGGCCGCGATATCGGCGACGACGACCGAGCGGTAACCCTTGTCCACGAACAGTTCGTGTGCCGCGAGCACCAGTTCGGCACGGCGCTTGGCGCCCCGATCCGCGGCGTTCATCGCACGGGTCCAGCGGAATCGCGTGGCCGCAAGGCTTTTTCGAGCAGGGTGAGCACACCGTTGGTGGTGCGTTCCCGTTCGGCCACGGTGTTCTCGCCCCGCATCTCCTGCAGGATGCCGGGCACACCCAAGGTCAGCACGATGTGCGCCGTCACCTCCGGGTCGAGGTCCGCGCGAATCCAGCCCGCCGCCACCCCGAGCCGCAGTTCGTGTGCCACGAACGTGCTGACCAGCAGCTCCAGGCCGAGGAGCCGATCGCTGAGTTCCTTGTCGATCGCACTGGCCTCGACCAGGAACAGTCGCACGAAATCCGGTTCCTGATCCAGCATCTCGTACCAGCGGCCGATCGCGGACCGGAGTTCGGCGAGCAAGTCCGACGCCGAGGCCGGACGTTTCAGCAGCGTCCGCGGCTGCACCCGGTCGACGAACTTCGCGATGCCGAAATCGACTACGTGGTCCAGTATTTCGCGTTTGCTCTCGAAGTACCGGTACACCGTGCCCTGGCCGATGCCCGCGTGCGCGGCGACATCGGAAATCGTGGTGGCCTCATAACCACGCGCGACGAACACCGCATAGGCGGATTCGATGATCTGCTGCCTGCGCCGCTGCGCCAGGCCCGGTTCCGGTGGCCGACCGCGGCGCGGCGCGCTGGGCTGGTCCGGCACAGCACTCCCTCTCGACGCCAACCAGGACCCGTGAGTTTATCAACGCCCCAGCGCCTCGCCTTTCGGGCCGTAGTCGACGACCTGCCAGTCGCCGCCGTTCTCGGCCACCGTCACCACCAGGATGTTCGGTACCGTCACCGGATTCGGCTGCTGGATGTTCTGCGTCTTCTGGGTCGCGAACACGGTCACCGAGTACTGGTTGTTCCCTTGGGCGTCCACCGCGGTGCCCAGCACCTGCCCGGAGGCGACCACCTGCGCCTCGGTCATGATCTTCGCCAGCGTGTCGTGCACCTCGTCGTAGCGCTTGCGCAACGCGTCCGAGGTACCCCGCTGCACGCTGTCGAAGAAGGCGGGCAGGTTCTTGTGGTCGTAGGTCAGCGAGCGCAGCGTGTAGTCCTCGGCCACCTCCGCGGCTTTGTCCCGATCGGCGTTGGTCTGCCGCAGCGCGGCGAGTTCGTCGGAACTGGACTGCCAGGACAAGCCCAGCGCGACGCTGAGCGCCGTCAGCAGCACGGCGATGCCGCCGAGCAGATAGCCGATTCCTTTGCGGGGCTGCGTCTTCGGCTCCTCGACGGGGGTCTCGGTTGCGCTCTCGGTGGTGCTCATGACGTCCTCAACTCTCTACTTCGGCAGGTCGAGCGTGATACGGGCGGTCCCGTGTTCCGGGAAGGTGGCCGACAGCAGGTCGATGATCGAACCCGCGTCCACCCGAAGGGGTTTCAGCACACTGGTGGCCGGCTTCAGCGCGGTCGCGATGTGCGCGAGATCCGGTCCCAGCGTCGCGAGGTACCGATCGATCTGCTGCACCAGCGGACCGAGCGGCTCGTCCCAGACGTGTTCGCCCGCATAGGAATAGCCCTTGAATGCTTCGATCAGGTGCACTACCTCGGGCAGCACGTCGGTCAGATCGCCTGCCCAGCCGCCGATCACCGGCCCGTAGCCGTCGAAATTCTCGGTGAGCTGCTGGCCGTGCACGTACAGCCGGGTGATCGCGTCCCGTTTGTCGTGCAGCAGCTGCGCCGTCATCGTCAATGTCTTGGTGAGCAGGGCGATCTCCTGCTCGCGTCCCGCATACCCCTGCGACACGATGGCGGCCAGCCGCTCGACCTTCGCCGGATCTATCTGGGAATTGAGCACATCCAGTTTCGCGAGCGCCTCGCTGACCGTCGTCGCGACGCGCACCTGGCTCGTCGGCACGACGCTGCCGTCGGTGAGGTACGGCCCCGCCGTCGTGGTGGGGCGGAAGTCCATGAACTGCTCGCCCGCCGCGGACAGGTTGCTGACGTGCACCTCGCTGCCCAGCGGCACCCGGTATTTCGCGTCCAGCTCGATCCGCACCGCGAGCCCGGTGCCGGTCGCGGTGATGGCGCGCACCTTGCCGATCCGCATCCCGCGCAGGTCGACCTGCGAGGTCGGCATCAGTCCGCCGGACGAATCCATCAGCACGGTCACGGTATTCGTGCTGCGCCGCGGGTCGATGTCGAGCACGCCGACCGCCATGTAGGCCGCGCACACCACGGTCATCACCAGCAGCAGCACCAGCGAGACGGGTCCGGAGAGTTTCATCGCACCATCCCGATCGATCGCAGTACCTGGATCATCTGATCCGAGCGGTGCGCGGCATCGGCCGCGACTGCGTCGGCCGTCACCCGCTGCACCTGGATGTTGGGCGGCGCGCTGAAGAACGGGATCAGCTTCTCGCGCAACAGGCGGTTCATCGTGTCGACGTTCATCGGGACCGTGGTGTCCGCGCTGCCGATGGTGCGCGCGGCCGGGGCCAGAATGCTGATGATGTCGTGCAGGTCGCCGCGCAGCGGCAGCGCGAGATCGCCGACGTACCTGGCCAGTTCGCCGCCGTCGATGATCAACTGGACCAGGCCGAACAGCACGTCGGACAGGCCCGCGGCCCGGCCGGGACCGAGCGTCAGGGTTCGGTCGACGTTGTCCTTGTTCGCCTCCAGCGTCGTGGTCACGCCGGCCGCGGCGGCCAGGATCCGATCCAGCTCGGCGGAATGCGTGGCGAGGTCGTGTAATGCGTTGCGACCGCCCGCCAGGATGCGGGCGAGGTCGGCCTCGTCGGCCGGGAACGCGGCGTTCACGCTGACGATCAGGTCCTGCAGGTCGCCGAATCGTCCGCCGGTGACGATATTCGACATCGCACGCAGGATGTCTTCCACATTGGCGGCGGGCACGGTCCTGGCCCGGGGAATGACGTCGCCATCGACCAGGAACGGCGGCCCGGCATTCGGCGGCGCGGCCAGTGCGATGTGGATATCGCCGAGGATGGTGCTCTGCCGCAGCTCGGCCGTGGCCGTCTTCGGCAGTCGCACATCGGATTTCAAGTCGACGGTGGCGACGGCCGTGTCGCCGATCAGCTCGATCCGATCGAGCATGCCGACCTCGACGCCCTCCGAGATGACCTTGGCGCGGTCGGGCAGGTTGAGCACCGAACCGAATTCGATCCGGATGCTGAAGGTGTCCCCCGCCAGATAGGTACCCGGGATCGGCACGTCGGTCGCGCGGACGCCGCAACCGGTGAGCAGCAGCGCGAGCGCGGCGAGCAGCAGGCGTTTCACGGCGCACCCACCGTGCCGAGAATGACCTGGAGCAGCCCGACCTGGCTGCCGTCGGCCGATTCATAGTGCGGCGGCCGGTAATTCACCCGGGGCGCACCGGTCGCCGGGTCGACGATCGACGCCAGACCGGAAACCACCGGCGGCAGCTGCATCAGCAGATCCACGATGCTGCCCGCCAGCACGGCGTAGCGGTGCACCTCGGGCACGATCCGGTCGAGGAACTCGAAGGACTGCTGGTCGTATTTGCCGACGTTGCGGGCGATCACCGGCAGGAACTGCAGCGCCAGATCGACCGCACGGGACAGCTCCGCCGAGAACCCGTCGACCAGCGCGATGCCGTTCTTCAGGTTGTCCAGCAGCGCCCGCATATCGGGCCAGTTGGTGATGAACATGGTGGTGAGCTGATCCAGGTTGTCGACCAGCCTGCGCAGCACCGCATCTCGATCGGCCGGGTCCCCGATCACCTGGGACAGCCGCTGCAACAGCGCGTTCCACTGCGGCGCGGTGCCGTCCAGCGCGTTGACCGCGCCGGTGAGCGTCTGATCGAGCAGCCGGTCCGACGGCGCGCCCGGCGTCGGCGTGGACTGCACCCCGACCAGATCGCCGGACAAGGTCGCCAGCGCGTCGAGCGCCTCGCTGATCCCGACCGGCGTGCGCGTGCGCTCGAGTGGAAGGCACTGCGCGGTATCGAATTTCGGGCCGCCGGTGTAGGTCTTGGACAGTTCGACGTGCCGGTCGGTGACGATCGAACTGGACATGGTCGCCGCCGTGACGTCGGCGGGCAGCTCGATCTTGCCGTCGATCGTCATCGTCACCCGCATCCGGTCACCGCGCGCCTCGATCCCGGACACGGTGCCGATCTCCACGCCCAGCAGCGTGACGCTGTTGCCGACGTAAAGACCTACCGTGTCGGCGAATTCGGCACAGATCGCCTGCTGGGCGGGCCGCACCCGGTCCACCCAGGTCGCCCCGCTCACGCCCACCAGGACGGCCACGGTGACCAGCGCCACCACCGCAACGACGACCGTTCGCGCCCAGCGCTTCATCAGCACGCCCTCCCCTCGAACGGAATGCACAGCGCCGGACCGCGCACCACACTGGCCGATTGGTCGACCGTGATCCCGTCGGCGCCGAGCATCGCCGAGATCTTCGCGATGAAGTCCTTGATGCCGGCGATGACCGTGTCGATCCGCCCCGGGTCCTGCACGAGTTTGTTGAACAGCTGCTCGAATTCGGCGACCGAGGGTTCGATCGCGTCGCCGTAGGCCATGACCGGCCGGTGGATGATCAGGAACAGCCGCCGCAGCAGTTCGAAGACCTGCACGACCTCGCCCCGGCGCTGCCCGAGCACGACCGCGACGGTGCCGAGTTCGCGCACGAAGTCGGCGAGTACCGCCCGATCGGTCGCGATCGCGCCGACATATTCGTCGGAAACCCGCAGGGCCGCGTTCAATTGGTCCGAGCGCTGGGCCAGCACTCCGGACAGGTCGTTGAAATTGCCCACGATCGAGCGCACCGCGTCGGGCTGACCGGCCAGCGCCGCGTTCACCTCGGCGATGGTGCCGCGCAGGGTGTTGCCGTCCACCTTGCTGAGCACCGGCGTGGCGACGTCGATGATGTCGGTCAGCTCGAACGGCGTGGTGGTGCGCTCCGGCGGAATGTGCTTGTCGCCCAACGCGCGCTCGCCCTTCGGCTCGAGCGAGAGGTAGTGCCCGCCGATCGGCGTCAGCATCTTCACCGCGACCACCGAGCCGTCCCCGACGTGCACACCGCGGTCCACCCCGAAGCGCACCTCGACGTGATCGCCCACCAGCGCGACCGAACGGACCTGTCCCACTTTGATGCCCGCGATCCGCACCTCGTCGCCCGAGCGCGCCCCGCCCGAGGTGCGGAAGTCCGCGGTGTAGGACTGCTCGCCGAACGGCACCACGTACAGCACCCCGGCGGCGAGCAGGGCGAGCACGGTCACCAGCACACCGGCGACGCCCCAGCGCAACTGCGTCCAGGATTCCGCCTTCTCGGTGCGCAGGGTTTTCAGCTCGGCCAGCAGCCGGGCCGGTATCGCGCGCAGTTCTGCGGTGCCACCGGTCATTTGCACACCACCAGTTTCTGATTCCCGAGCACAACGGTGCCGAGGCCGGGCAGCCCCAGCTCTCCGTTCGCACACGAGTACGTCTTCGCTTCGCCCGCGGGCAGCTGCTGGTTCAGCCCGGTGAGCAACGACGGTACGAGCGAGAGGATTTCGACCAGCTGATCGGTCTGCGGCAGCAGCCGGCGCAGCAGTCCGTCCAGCGGCAGGTAGCTGTCGTCGTAGGCTCCGCGCAGCTCCTCCAGCAGCGGAATCAACGGCACAAGAGTGCGATTGGCCTGATCGATGGCGGTGAGGATCATCGAGGTGCGGCTGCCGAACCGGTTGAGCACCCCGTTGAGTTGCTTCACCAGATCACCGACCGCCGCCGACTTCCCGCTGATCGAGCCCGAGATCTCGCCGAGGTTGTGGATCAGCAGCACCACTACCGCCTCGCTGCTCTTGGCGTGCTTGGTCAGCCGGTCCAGGTCGGCCAGCGCCGGGCCGATGCCGCTGCCGTCGCCCTGCAGGACCCGCAGCAGGTTCATGCCGAACTGGTTGAGCTGCGCGGTATCCAGCGTTTCGAACAGCGGCTTGAAGCCGTTGAACAGCTTGGACACGTCGAAACTGGGAATCGTGCGCGCCACCGGAATGGTGCCCTGCGCCGGGAGTTGCGTGCCGCCGGGTTTCGCGGTCAGCAACTCGATATAGCGCTGCCCGATCAGATCCTGGTAGCGCACCGCGGCTTCGGTGTTGTCGTAGAGCGGCCGCTGCCGGTCCACGGTGAACCGGACCCGCGCCTGGGTGCCCGCCAATTCGACCGCGTCCACCTTGCCGACCGCGACGCCCGACATCCGCACGACGTCACCCGCGTACAGTCCCGAAACGTCGGTGAAGACCGCGTGATACGTGACTTTGTCCTCGGGCACCGGCGTATTGAGCGCGGCCACGATGAACGCCGAGCAGGCCGCGACGATCACGAAGAAGACGCCGAGCTTGACGCCCGCGGCGGTGACACTGTTCATCGCGGCACCCCGATGATCGAATCCGCCAGGTACGGCATGTTTTTCACGATGACCTCCAGCTGCAGCCGGACCCGCCCGTCCACCACCGGGAACGCGCTGTCGATCCGCTCCAGCAGTGCGGGCAGGCGATGGTAGGCGGGTGCGACGGTGCCGATCGACGCGCTGATCGGCACCACCAGATCCAGCACGCCGCCGATGATGGCGGCCAGGTCCGGGTTGTCGCGGCGCAGCAGATCGGCGACCGGCAGCAGCAGCGCCGTATCCAGCGTCGCCAGTGCGTGTTTGGTCCGCTCCCGATTTTCCTGATGGCCGAAATACTCGCTGTTGTCCAGCACGCCGAGGATCACGTCGACCACCGGCGGTGTGGTCTGCGCGATGCCGGTGCTCACGTCCGCGCCGATGTCGAGGTAATGCGCCAGTGGCGCACGCTGATTCGTGGCCAGCACCCGGGCGGTGGCGAAGAACGACTGCACCGCGGGCCCGAGCGAGGCCGTGTTGTCGAGCAGCAGATCGAACAGGGCGCGCACGGTTTCGGAATCGAGCACCTGGGTCAGCCGCGCGGCCCGCCGGAACACGCTCGACACCGTCGCGTTCGTCGCGTTGGCCCCGATGAACAGGATGGTGTTCTCCGGGAGCTTGCCGCCCTTGCCGGTGTTCACCAATTCGATGGCGCTGGAACCGAAGATGTTCGACGAGGTGAACCGGGCCGACACATCGTCGGTGAGCGCGGCCGCCTGCCCGCGATCCAATGCCAGTTCGATGCGCTGATGGCCGTAGCCCACGGTGTCGACCTTGCGCACGGTCCCGATCGCGAGACCACGGAATTTCACCTCCGCGCCGGGCGCCAGCCCCTCGCCGAGGGTGGCCGCGTCGATGGTGAGCGCGAAGCGATCGGCGAACTCGCCCTGCGCGTACTGGGTGGTGAACACCGCGACGACGACGAGCACGGCGGCCACCGCCAGCCCGCGCAACCGCAGCATCCAGCGACCGGCGGTGCGTCCCGAATGATCAACGAAGACCGGCATATGTCACCCCGAGATCCGGATTCCGACATCGAGGCCCCAGAAGACGATCGTCAAGATCATGTCCGCGACCACCACCAGCACCAGGCTGGCGCGGATCGCCCGCCCCGAGGCCCGGCCGACGCCCTCGGGTCCGCCGGTCGCGTAGAACCCCTGGTAACCGTGGATCAGGATGATCATCACCACGAACACCGTCGCCTTGATCAGCGACGCGAGCACGTCGCCGGGTTGCAGGAAGGCGTCGAAATAGTGGTAGTAGGTGCCCGAGGACTGACCGTGCAGCACGTTGACCACGACCGCGCAGGACAGATAGCTGAGGATCAGCGTCAGCAGGTAGAGCGGGACGATGGTGATCATGCCCGCGATCACCCTGGTGGTCACCACGAACGGGATCGGCCGGATGCCGATGGCTTCCAGCGCGTCGATCTCCTCCGAGATCCGCATCGCGCCGATCTCGGCGGTCATCCGGCAGCCCGCCTGCGCCGCGAAGCCGATGGCGGCGACCATCGGCGCCATCTCCCTGGTGTTCGCATAGGCCGAGACGAAGCCGGTGAGCGGGCCCATGCCGACCATGTTCAGCGCCGTGAAACCCTCTACGCCGATCGAGCCGCCGACCGCGACGCCGAGGAAGATCAGCACCGCGACGGTGCCGCCGCCGACGATGAGATTGCCACTGCCCCAGGTGATATCGGTCAGGGTGAGCATGGTCTGCCGGCGATAGCTGCGCAGCGTGTGCGGTACCGCGGCGAGCACCTGGGCGATGAAAGTCAGCTGATGCCCGAGCGATTCGAGCAGCGTCAGCGGCGGCCGGGTGCCGCGCTCGGCGAGCCGCACGGTCCGGCCGAACGGCCGATAGGAGGCGGGGATCTCTGTCATCAACCCACCTTCTGCGGCAGGAACATCGAAACGAGCTGGGTGATCACCAGATTCACGCCGAACGCCGCGATCACCCCGATCACCACCGCGGCGTTCACCGCGTTCGCCACGCCCTTGGGGCCGTGCGTCGCCTCCAGACCGCGCTGGCACGCGACGATCAGCACGATCACGCCGAAGACGATTGATTTCGCGATGGCCACGCCGAGATCGGCCATGGTCGCGAAGGCCGCGAACGAGGACAGGTAGCTACCCGGCGTCACCCCTTGAAAACCAACGGCCACAACGTAACCCGTGAACACGCCCATGAAGATCACGAGCAGGCAGAGCAGCGGGGTGAGCACGATCATGGCCGCGAGCCGCGGTGCGACCAGCCGCCGGACCGGGTCGATGCCCATGGTGCGCAACGCGTCCACCTCTTCGCGGATGGTGCGCGCGCCCAGGTCCGACGCGATCGCCGAGCCCGCCGCGCCGCCGAGCAGCAGCGCGGTGACCATCGGCGCGCCCTGCCGGATCACGCCGAGCCCGCCCGCCGCACCGGCCACCGAGGTGGCGCCGACCTGCTGGGTGAGGCTGCCGACCTGGACCGAGACGATCACGCCGAACGGAATCGCCACCAGCACAGCGGGTATCGCGGTGACGCTGACGATGAACCACCCCTGCTGCAGCGTGTCCCGCCACGGATGTCGAAGCTTGAGCACGTCGGTCACCAGGTAGCCGAACGCCGCGACGGCGAGCTGCAGGGTACGGCCGAAGGTACGCAAACTGTTGAGGACGAGATCGAAACCCCAGCGCGCCAACGGCTCCGACACCCGGGCGACTTTGTCGACGACCACCGCAACCTCTATTCCGCCGGCTCCACCCCCGACCACGGCTAATTTAGCCGACTGATATGTCACTCTGCGGCGGAATCAGCCAATCCGGAAAATTGACTGAGACAGTTATACCTGCCCGGACAGTCCCGCACACCGACCAGACGGTCTGTCGGAAAATGTCCGGCGAACGGCCACTACGGCCGGTTCCGGACCCTGCGCATCAGACAGCCGACCGGAGATGTCCCAGCCGACGCACCGCGCTACACCGCCTAATCTGTGGGCATGGCGGTCATCGTTCTGGTGCCGGACGACCAAGGCGTCACGGCACTCTCCGGCATCGACGGCGTGCGGCCGATGCGATACGAACTCGGCTCCCCCCTGCCCGAGGGCGCGGAGCACGCGGAAGTGCTTGTACCCAAGTTCCTTTCCCGCCCCGACGCGATGAACCTCAGCGACCTGCCGAAACTGCGTCTGGTCCAGTTGCTCACCGCGGGTGCGGAAGGATGGATCGGCACATTGCCCGAAGGGGTCCTGCTGTCCAACGCCCGCGGCGCGCACGGCGGCAGTTCGGCCGAATGGGCGCTGGCCGCCCTGCTGTATCTCTATCGCGACCTCGGCAGCTTCGCGGACGCCAAACGGGCGCGGCAGTGGACCTACCATCAGACCGAAACCCTCGCGGGCAAGCGGGTACTCGTCGTCGGCGCGGGCGATCTCGCCGCCGAACTAGACCGCAGGCTCACCGGATTCGACACGGTGGTGACACTGGTCGGCACCCGGGCCCGCGACGGCGTGCGCGGCATCGAGGAATTGCCCGGCCTGCTCGGCGACCAGGACGTCGTCATCCTCACCGTCCCGGTCACCACGCGCACCCGCGGCATGGTGGACGCGAAGTTCCTCGCCGCCATGGCCGACAACGCCATCCTGGTGAACGTCGCCCGCGGGCCCGTGGTGGACACCGACGCATTGCTCGCGGAACTGCGCTCGGGCCGCCTGCGCGCCGCCCTCGACGTCACCGATCCCGAGCCGCTGCCGCCCGAGCATCCGCTCTGGGACGCCCCCAATCTCGTGCTGACCCCGCATGTCGCGGGCAGCAGCACCGGCAGCTTCGAACGCGCGTGGGCCGTGGTCCGCGCCGAGATCCTGCGCTTCGCCGCGGGCACGGAACCGAAGAACCTGGTCCGCGGCGAGTACTGACCGGTCGCGCCGGAACTCCTTGCCCACGAGCGTTTTTCCGCTGCTGACCAGAATGACGATCAGTCGTTGACGACACCACCTACCGCGGCGTACGGTCGCTTTTGACAACTTCTCAAAATATGTCAAGGTGACAAAACTATGAGTGTCGATGAACTGGCGCGCGAGCAGGCGATCCTCGACGCGGCCGCGGAGCTGCTGTGCCGGATCGGCTACAACAAGCTGACGATGGGCGATGTCGCCGAGGCCGTCGCGCTGCACCGCGGGCTGGTATATCTGCAGTTCAAGTCGAAAGACGAACTCGTCGAGGCCACCGTGCGCCGCGAACTCGGCCGCTACGCGCGGGCCTGGCGGGCGCATCTGCTGGCCGACCCGCACGCGGGCAGTGTGGCCAGCGTCTATCGGGCGATGGTGCACACGCTCAGCCGGCTGCCCCTGGCCGCCGCGATAGTCGCGCGCGACCCGGACATCCTCGGAAAGTATCCGGCCAAGCCGGGCAACGTCTTCGAGCGACTGGCGAACACCGGCACCCGCGATTTCCTGCGCGCCATGCAGGCGGCGGGCACCCTTCGTCCCGAGGTCGACGTCCGGACCACCGCCTACATCCTCGACGCGCTGACCCCGGCCATCCGGCGCACGCTGCCGATCGGGGACGCCGCACCCGCCGATCCCGAGCGACCGTCGGCCGACCAGCTCCTCGAGACGCTGGCAGACCTGCTCGAACGTGCCCTCACCCCGGACGGCGCCGATCTCGCCCGCGGCAAGACGCTGCTGCTCGACGAACTCGCGCACGCCCACGCCGAGTTCGACGCCACCCCGAACCGCCAGGAAGGAACCCTTTCATGACCACCTCCGGCAGCGATCCGCTCGTCCTCGAGCTGGACGACGCGCGCGCCACGCTGGCCCATGCCGGCGGCAAAGGCGCCTCGCTGGCCCGCCTGGCCGCGGCGGAACTCCCGGTGCCGCCGGGATTTCACGTGACGACGGCCGCGTACCGCCGCTTCGTCGACACGACCGGGCTGACGGCCCGCATTCTCGACGCGGTGGCCGCGGCCGACCCGGATCGTGCGGACACGGTCTCGGCGGCCGCCGCCGAGATCGCCGCGATGTTCGCCGAACAGACTGTGCCCGAGGAGATCTCGCAGGCCGTGCGGTCGGCCTACGCGCGGCTCGGCGAGGACGTCGCGGTCGCGGTGCGCTCCTCGGCCACCGCCGAGGACCTACCGGAGCTGTCCTTCGCGGGCCAGCAGGAGACCTATCTCAATATGCGCGGTGCCGACGAGGTCATGGCGGCGGTGCAACGCTGCTGGGCGTCGCTGTGGACCGCGCGTGCCATCGACTATCGCGCCCGGCAGGGGATCGAGTCGGACGAGGTGGACCTGGCCGTCGTGGTGCAGCGACTCGTGCCCGCCGACGCCGCGGGCGTGCTGTTCACCGCGGATCCGGTGACGGGCGCGCGGGACCGGGTGATGATCAATGCCGCGTGGGGTCTCGGCGAGGCGATCGTCAGCGGCAACGTCACGCCGGACACGCTGCTCGTGGCGAAGGCCGACCGCAGCATGCTGCGGCAGGACATCAGCGACAAAGATACGATGACCGTGCGCACCGACACCGGCACCGCCGAGGTCCCGGTGCCTGCCGCGCAGCGGCGCGCCCCGGTCCTGGACGCGGCGAAAGCCGGGGAGCTCACCGAGATCGCGCTGCGGATCGAGCAGCTGTACGGGCAGCCGATGGACATCGAGTGGGCGCTGCACGGCGCGGAGCTGTTCATCGTGCAGGCGCGGCCGATCACCGTACTGCCCGATGCGGCGGCGCAACAGCAGCCGGCCCAGTGGCGGCTGCCCGATCCCAAGGGCAAGTACATGCGGGCCAGCGTGCTCGAACTGCTGCCGAATCCCTTGTCCCCCTTGTTCGCCACGCTGGGCCTGCCCGCCGTGGCACAGGCCACCAAGGACCGGTACCACTCCCTCGGCCTGCCGTACCTCGACAACCCGCTGGTGGTCATCAACGGCTACGGCTACTACGACATCACCTACCCGCCGGGCATGCTCGCCCGAATGGCGTTGGCGCAGCCACGTTTTCTGGCCAGAACCCTCCCCCGCGCGTTGCGTACGGCACCGCAACGCTGGCGCGCGGCGCACGCCCGGTACGCCGAAATCACCGCGGCCGAACGCGCGACGGACCCCGACGCACGGACGGCCACGGATCTGCTCGCCGCGGCGCGCGCGCTCGTCGAGGAGGCCGGCCGCTACTACCTGACGCTGCAGGGCGGCATTCTGCCCGCGACCTATATCAGCGAGGGGCTGTTCACCGCCGCCTACAAGACGATGCGGCGGCGCACCGATCCACCGGCGCTGACATTCCTGCTCGGCTTCGACAGCAAACCGTTGCGCGCCGAGCAGTCGCTCTACGGGCTCGCGCAGTGGGTGGCAACGCAGCCCGGGCTGGCCGAGCGGATCGAAAAGCTCTCCGGCACAGAGATTCTCTGCGAAAGCGCCGCCGATGATCCGGCGCTGACCGAGTTCACCGATCGTTTCGCCGACCATCTGGCGACCTATGGCGACACGGTGTACGACTTCGATTTCGCCGCCCCGCTCCCGGTCGACGATCCGGCGCCGGTGCTGCACACGCTCGAATTCTTCGGCAGCCCAGCGGCGCAGGATCCGAGCGCACGCCAGCGCGACGCGCAGGCACGCCGCGAGCAGGCCGTGCGCGGCCTCGAAGCACGCCGCTTCGGGCTGCGCCGCGGCTTGACACTGCGCCTGCTCCGCTGGGCGCAGACGATGAGCCCGCTGCGCGAGGACGGCCTCGCCGACGTGGGACTCGGCTGGCCGACAGTGCGCCGGTTGCTGCAGACGATCGGCGCACGCCTGGTCGCCGCCGAGGTGCTCGACGCCCCGGACGACGTGTTCTGGCTGCGGCTGGATGAGGTGACCGCCGCGGCCGCCGCGCTGGATGCCGCTCGCGCGCCGCAGGATTCGCGTGCCCTCGTCGCCGAGCGCCGAGCCACCTGGACGGCGCAGCGGACCGTCACGCCGCCACACGCGCTCCCGGTCGGCGGCGGCACCAAGCTGCTCGGCCTCGATTTCGGCAAGCTGCTGCCCGCCGGCTCGGACGAGACGTCCGACGCGGTGGTCAAGGGCGTGCCCGGCAGTCCGGGGCGGGTCACCGCACCGGCGCGAATCATCGACGGCCCGAGCGACTTCGGGCGGCTGCGTCCGGGTGACGTCCTGGTCGCCAAGATCACGACGCCGGCCTGGACACCGCTGTTCGCGGTGGCCTCGGCGATCGTCACCGACGTCGGCGGCCCGTTGAGCCACAGCTCGATCGTGGCCCGGGAGTATCACATTCCCGCGGTGCTCGGCACCGGCGTCGCGACCGAGCGGCTGACCGACGGCGCCCCGGTCACCGTCGACGGGGATGCCGGAACGGTCACCCGCGCCACCGCCTGAGCCGAGGAATTCGCATGCACACCAAGACATCCGAAGAGATCATCCCACTCCGGCCCGACTCGGGCGGCTCGGCTGCCTACGGACAGGAGACCGTCGTCCCCGAACTGTTCGGGGACAAGGAGGTCGGACTGATCCGCAACGTGACCGCGCCCGCCTTGACCGTGCACCGGCCCGACCCGGCGCGAGCCACGGGGACGGCCGTGATCGTGTGCCCGGGCGGGAGTTTCGTCACGCTGACCCACGGCACCGGCCGTGCGATCGCGAAGGCCATTGCCGCCCAGGGGCATACCGCGTTCGTCCTGCGCTATCGCCTATTGGCGACGCCGCCGCGGGACGCGGATTTCCTCGAGCACTGGGCGACCCACTATTCGATGGACGACATCAAGGCGCAGTCCTACACCGCGACGGCCGACGGCGGCAGCGCGGTCGGGTTCGTCCGGGCCCGGGCGGCGGACTGGGATCTCGACCCGCACCGCATCGGCATCCTCGGTTCCTCGGCGGGTGGTCTGGTAACCGTCGGCGCCGCAACGACATACGACGAAGCCCACCGCCCGGACTTCGCGACCGTCCTGTATCCGCCCACCTGGCACGAATACACCGTCCCCGCCGACGCTCCCCCACTGTTCGTCACGTTCGCCGCCGACGATCCGGACGCGGGCGTCGTCGACGGCAACCTGGGGCTCTATCGTGCCTGGCGCGCCGCGGATCGTCCGGTCGAACTGCACGCCTACGCCGCGGGCGGCCACGGTTTCGCCATGGCCGCGCGCGGCCTGCCCTGCGACTCCTGGCTGGACCGCTGGCACGACTGGCTCGGCTCGCTCCGCCTGCCCTGATCGTCTACGCGGTGGCGTCCGGCCCGATCCACTGGGCGAAGAGGCGATCCGTTGCGCCCGTGGCGATCTGGGCACCCAGCCAGGCGTTCAACGCGAAGCCCAGGCACGGATCGTCCTTGCGCACCAGCATGATCTTGCCGAACGAGTCGAACGGTTGGTCCGGATGCAGGACCTGCAGGCCGGGATGCTGCCGGACGCGATAGCGGCCCTCCACGGCATCGGTGACGAAGACGTCCGCACGGCCCTGCTCGATCTCGTCGAAGATGGTGCGGTTCTCCGGCCAGAGGGTGAGCTGGGCGTCGGGGAAGTGCCTGCGGGCGAATTCCTCGTTGGTACCACCGCGATTGGCGATCACCCGGACGCCGGGGCGATTGATCTGCTCGATGGTCGCGTACTCGGTCTCGGTGCCGCGCCGGGTGATCGGCGTCTTCCCGTCGGTGCCGTAGGTGATCGAGAAATCGGCGAACGCCCGGCGCGCGGGCGCGTCGGAGATGCCGCCGACGGCGATATCGCAGTGCAGCGCGGCGAAATCCGTCTTCAAGCTCGCCCAGGTCAGCGGGACGAATTCGATCGGACGGCGCATCGCGTCGGCGAAACCGCGGGCCAGATCGATGTCGACGCCGCGATAGCCACCCTCGGTGGTCGCGTACGGCGGGTAGTCACCGGGGGTGCACACGCGCAACTCGGGTGCTCGGGCGACGGCCGGAACGGCCGGGGCGACAAGCAGACCCGCCGCGAGCACCGCACCGGCGCGGGCCACGAGCCGAAGCAGCCGGCCCCGGTCCGTGGTCCGTGTGCGCCTGCGCATCCGGCTCACTTCTCGTTGCGCGCCTTGGGGAATCGGGTCTGCCGAGCCACCCAGCCCGCCATCTGCGCCCAGTGGCTGCGCCGCGGGGTGACGATCGAGGTCAGCTCGCGCTCCCATTCGTCGGCCTCGGTGAGGCCGTCGACGGTGGCGACGAGTTCCTTCGCGGTGGCCATATCGTCGACGACGCGGTCGCCGAGGATGCCGTCGGCGCCGACCAGGGTCACCCGCACGCCGATCCGGCCGATCGGTTGCAGGACCGCGGTGGCCGAACCGTCGTGATCGGCGACGAAACCCTTGACGGACTCCACGAGGGCGCCCGACAACTTCACTGGAGCCGTGGCGGCATGAGCACTCATGCTCCGGAGTTTACCGGCCAGTAGGAAACGGTCCAGCCCTTCGGGTGTAGAACGGATCTCATGCGCGCCATTCAGGTATCCGAGCACGGTGGTCCCGAAGTCCTGCACTACGTCGAGCTGCCCGACCCGCAGATCGACGCCGACCAGCTGCTGGTGGACGTGCAGGCGACCGGCATCAACTTCATCGACACCTACATCCGGACCGGCCGCTACCCCCAGGATGTGCCCTATGTGCCGGGCTCGGAAGCCTCCGGTGTGGTCGCCGAGGTCGGCGCGAACGTCACCGAGTTCGCGGTCGGTGATCGAGTGGCGTGGGCGAGCGCGCCGGGCAGTTACGCCGAACGCGTCGCGGTGCGCGCGGACGTCGCGATCAAGGTGCCGGACGGCGTCGAACCGCCGGTTGCCGCGTCGGCGCTGCTGCAAGGCATGACCGCGCACTACCTGCTCGAATCCATCTACACCCCGGAACCCGGGGAGACGGTGCTGGTCCACGCGGGCGCGGGTGGCGTCGGGCTGATCCTGACCCAGCTCGCGGTGGCCCGTGGCGCACGCGTCATCACGACCGTCTCCTCGGATGCCAAAGAGAAGCTGTCCCGCGAGGCAGGCGCCACCGACGTGCTGCGCTACGACGACGATCTCGCCGAGGAGGTCCGCACGCTGACCGACGGCGTCGGCGTGGCCGCGGTCTACGACGGTGTCGGCGCGTCCACCTTCGAGGCCAGTCTGCGCTCGCTGCGCGTGCGCGGCATGCTCGCCCTGTTCGGCGCGGCCAGCGGTCCGGTGCCCCCGTTCGACCTGCAGCGTCTCAACGGCGCGGGCTCGCTCTTCGTCACCCGCCCCAGCCTCGCGTTCTACACCCGCGACCGCGCCGAATTGCTCTGGCGCGCCACCGATATCTTCACCGCGATCGCCGAAGGCAGCCTGCAGATCCGGATCGGCGCCACCTACCCGCTCGCCGAGGCCGAACAGGCGCATCGCGATCTGGAAGCGCGCAAGACCACCGGATCGATCGTCCTGCTCCCCTGACCGGGATCAGTAGTCGCGGCCGGTGAGGCCGCGGTAGATGAAGCGGGTCAACCCGTCGACGGCCTGCCGGTCGGTGAGTTCGACCGTGCCCTCTTCCACCGCCTGGAGCAGGCCCGTGGTGAGCAGGAACATCATGGCCAGACTGGCGTCCGGGGTACTCGGCAGAGTCGGTCCGCCGGGCCCGAAACCGTCCAGGTGGTCGGCGATGTCGCGGCGCTGCTGAATCGCGAATTGCCCTGCCTGCCTGGCGAATTCCTCGTTGACCAGGGCCGCCTGCTGCATCGAGCGGAAGACCGCCCAGTGCTGCCTGGCCGCGGCCCAGTACTGCTCCACATGGAAATGGATCGCCGCCGGATCGGTGAAGTCCGGATTGTGGTCCGGGCCTTCGGCCGTCACGTCGCCTTGCGTCGCCACGTCGTTCAGCAGCGCCTGGAGTAGCTCCTCCTTGCCCGCGAAGTGGTTGTAGAACGAGCCGGCCGCGCGATTGGCGGCCGTCGTGATGTCGGCGATCTTGGTGTTCAGGTAGCCGCGCTCGGCGAACAGCCGCAATGCCGCGGCCTTCAGCGCGTGCTCGGTTTCGGCCGACTTCTCCTTGCGACTCATCGACACCCGCACCCACCTCCTCTTGACAGGCAACCTACCAACTCCAATACTGAATCCACATTCATTGAATCTCAATTCACCCTTGGAGGAAGCGTGCCCGAACAGGTGCTCATCGCAGGCGCCGGCCCGACCGGACTGACCCTCGCCATCGACTTGGCCCGCCGCGACATCCCGGTACGGATCGTCGACCAGGCCACCGAGTTCTTCGCCGGCTCGCGCGGCGACGGCATCCAGCCGCGCACGCTCGAGGTGTTCGACGACCTCGACGTGCTCGACGCGGTGCTCGCGGCGGGACGATCGGCGCCGACCATGCGGGTCCATCTCGGCGGTGACTTCATCGGCGAGCGGATCATGCGCGCGCCGGTCGACCCGACGCCGGACGTCCCTTACCCCAACGCCTGGATGCTCGGCCAGTCCAGGACCGAGGCGATCCTGCGCGATCGGCTCGCGGAACTGGGCGTACAGGTCGAACTCGGCACCGCGCTGGCCACTTTCACCCAGGACGCGGCCGGCGTCACCGCGACCCTGGGCCGCGACGGCGGGTCGGAGACCGTGCGCGCGGCCTATCTGGTCGGCGCCGACGGCGGTCGCAGCACGGTGCGCAAGACGCTCGGCGTCGCGTTCGAGGGCTCCACCGACGAGTCGATCCGGATGCTGCTGGGCGACGTCCGCGCCGACGCGCTCGACCACGAATTCGGCTACTGGTTCGCGGCGGCCGACCGGCCGATGGCCGGAATCGCACTGTCCCCGTTGCCCGGTGGACGGCAATTCCAGTTCGCCGCCCCGCTGGACGACGACGCCGCACCGACCCTCGCGGTGCTGCAGGAGTACCTCGACCGCTACTCCGGGCGCACCGACGTCACGCTGACCGACCTCACCTGGGTCACCGTGTGGCGGCCGAATGTCCGGTTGGCCGAACGATTCCGGGACGGCCGGGTGTTCCTGGCCGGTGACGCGGCACATGTGCACCCGCCGACCGGCGGGCAAGGATTGAACACCGGTATCCAGGACGCATACAACCTCGGCTGGAAGCTCGCGGCCGCGCTGCGCGGGGACGAATCACTGCTGCACAGTTACGAATCCGAACGCCGCACGGTCGCGGCCCGGGTGCTCGGCGTCAGCTCCGCACTGCTCGACAAGCTGAAGGACGGCGCCGAGGACGCGATGGAACGCGGCCCGGAGACCCAGCAATTGGATATCAGCTACCGCGATCCGGCCGCGCACGGGCCGCTCGTCCCCGGCGATCGCGCGCCCGACGCGCCGCTGAAAGACCTGGCGGGCAAGCCGATTCGCCTGTTCGACCTGTTCCGCGGTCCGCACGCGACCGTGCTGTGCTTCGGCGAAACCGGTGCGCTGCCCGCGATTGCGGACGCCCAGGTGTATGCGGTGGTCCGGCCCGGGACCGCGGCGCAGGGGCGGCACGTCATCGATGTGGAGGGCCACGCGTTCGCCGCGTATCACGCGCTCGACGGCACCCGGATCACGGTCCGGCCGGACGGTTACCTCGGTCGCCGCGCCTGAATCGGCCTCAGCCGAAGAAGCTGCCGACCGTATCCCAGCCGAGCACCGAATCGACCGCGAGACCGCAGAACACCACGGCCAGATAGTTGTTCGACTGCAGGAACAGCCGCAGCGGCTTCACCGACTCGCCGCGCCGTACGCCTGCGTACAGCTGGTGCGCCATGAGCAGGAACCACGCGCCGGCCACCAGCGCGACGGCGGCGTAGACCACGCCGGTGGCGGGCACCAGCGCCAATGTGGTGAGCACGGTGAGCCAGGTGTAGATGACGATCTGCTTGGTCACCGCCTGCTCGGTGGCCACGACCGGCAACATCGGCACGCCCGCCGCGCGGTAGTCCTCCTTGTAGCGCATGGCCAGCGCCCAGGTGTGCGGCGGCGTCCAGAAGAAGATGACACCGAACAGCGCGATCGCGGGCCAGCCGATGCCGCCCGTCGCCGCGGACCAGCCGACCAGGGCGGGCATGCAGCCGGCCGCACCGCCCCACACCACGTTCTGCGAGGTGCGGCGCTTCAGGCCGAGGGTGTAGACGAAGACGTAGAACAGGATCGTCGCGACCACGAGCGCGCCGCTGAGCAGGTTCGCCTGCCACCACAGCCAAGCGAACGAGGCCAGGCCGAGCACGACGCCGAACACGAAGGCGTGCGAGGTGGGCACCGCCTCCCGGGCCAGCGGGCGCTTCGCGGTGCGCTTCATCACCTTGTCGATATCGGCGTCGGCGACGCAGTTCAGCGTGTTCGCGCTCGCCGCGCCCATCCAGCCGCCGAACAGGGTGACCAGGATGAGCCGGATATCGATGGTGCCGCGGTCGGCGAGCAGCATCGTCGGGATCGTCGCGACGAGCAGCAATTCGATGACGCGCGGCTTGGTGAGCGCGATGTAGGCGAGCACTCGTCGCAGCACTCGGGACGGCAGGCCCGGTCCGGTGAACCGTTCGGTCAGCACCGTCGGAGCGGAGCCGTGCGCGCCATTGCCACCCGGCTGTTGCCCAATCCGCACTGTTTCTCCTCGCACGCTGTGCATCGCCTCCGGCATGGACCAAGCAGCGCGCGCGTTTCCCGCTGTGCTGGATGCGCGAGACCTGGACATACGTCCGCCTCGGCGCCCCTACAGCCGATGCGGCGCGGCTACTACTACAGAGGATGGTAGACCCCCACCGACCCCGCCCCCTCCAGAGCCCCAAGCAACCGCACCCGAATTGTGGTCCACCACACGATGGATCGCCGCGCCCGCGCGGCAAATAAACACAGGGTTACTCGTATGCCGCTCATGGGGCACATCTAGGGTGGTTGGGTACACACCCGGTATGCACACCGTCGCTGCCGCGCGTTCATCGCCGCCAGCAAGCCGCCGTCGACGAAACCAATGTCAGGAGAACCTCGGTCGTGTCAGTCACAGACGACATCCGCGCCCTCACTCAGCCGAACCACCCGGACGACTGGACGGATCTGGACACCAAGGCCGTCGACACTGTCCGAGTGCTTGCCGCCGACGCGGTGCAGAACGCCGGGAACGGGCATCCCGGTACCGCGATGAGCTTGGCGCCGTTGGCGTATTCGCTCTATCAGCGCACCATGCGGATCGATCCGAGTGATCCGTCGTGGGTCGGCCGGGACCGTTTCGTGCTGTCCTGCGGGCATTCCAGCATCACCCAGTACATCCAGCTCTACCTGGCCGGTTTCGGTCTGGAGCTCGATGATCTGCAGAACCTGCGCAAGTGGGGTTCGCTCACGCCGGGTCACCCCGAGTTCCGGCACACCGACGGCGTCGAGATCACCACCGGCCCGCTGGGTCAGGGTCTGGCTTCCGCGGTCGGTATGGCGATGGCCGCGCGTCGCGAGCGCGGCTTGTTCGATCCGAGCGCCGCGCCGGGTACCAGCCCGTTCGATCACTTCATCTATGTCGTCGCGTCCGACGGTGACATGGAGGAGGGCGTCACCTCCGAGGCGTCGTCGCTGGCGGGCACCCAGCAGCTCGGCAACCTCGTGCTGATCTACGACGACAACAAGATCTCCATCGAAGACGACACCACCATCGCGTTCACCGAGGATGTCGCCAAGCGCTACGAGGCGTACGGCTGGCACGTGCAGGTGGTCGAGGGCGGCGAGGACGTCGTCGCCATCGAGGGCGCGCTGGCGGCCGCGAAGGCCGAGCTGGATCGCCCGTCGATCATCATCCTGCGCACCATCATCGGCTACCCGGCCCCGAACAAGATGAACACCGGTGCCGCGCACGGCGCCGCGCTGGGCGCCGAGGAGGTGGCCGCCACCAAGAAGGTGCTCGGTTTCGATCCGGAGCAGACCTTCGAGGTCGCGCCCGAGGTCATCGCGCACACCCGCAAAGCGGTCGAGCGTGGCCAGGCGGCGCACGCGCAGTGGCAGCAGCAGTTCGACCGGTGGGCGCAGGCCAACCCGGCCGGCAAGGAGCTGTTCGACCGGCTCGCCAAGCGCGACCTGCCGGCCGGCTGGGCCGCGAATCTGCCGACGTACGAGGCGGATCCGAAGGGCATGGCCACCCGTAAGGCGTCCGGCAAGGTGCTCGCCGCGCTCGCGCCCGTGCTGCCGGAGCTGTGGGGCGGCTCGGCCGACCTGGCCGAGTCCAACAACACCACGATGCCCGACACCCCGAGCTTCGGCCCGGAGTCGATCTCGACCGGTATGTGGAAGGCCGATCCGTACGGCCGCACGCTGCACTTCGGTGTGCGCGAGCACGCGATGGGCGCGATCCTGAACGGCATCGCGCTGCACGGCCCGACCCGGCCGTACGGTGGCACCTTCCTGGTGTTCAGCGACTACATGCGCCCCGCGGTCCGGCTGGCCGCGCTGATGCGCGTGCCCGCCATCTACGTGTGGACGCACGATTCGATCGGCCTCGGCGAGGACGGTCCGACGCATCAGCCGATCGAGCACCTCGCCGCGCTGCGCGCGATCCCCGGCCTGAACGTGGTACGCCCGGGTGACGCGAACGAGACCACCTACGCGTGGCGCACCATTCTCGAGCGCGACAGCAGCGAGCACACCTCGCACTTCTCCGTCTCCGAGCCCGCGCACCAGGACGGTCCGTCGGCGCTCGCGCTGACCCGCCAGGATCTGCCGATCCAGGAGGGCACCAGCTTCGAGGGCGTGGCCAAGGGCGGCTATGTGCTCGCCGAGGCGTCCACCGGCACGCCGCAGGTGATCCTGATCGCCACCGGTTCGGAGCTGCAGCTCGCCGTCGCGGCCCGCACTACGCTGGAGGAGCAGGGCATCGGCACCCGCGTGGTCTCGATGCCGTGTGTGGAGTGGTTCGACGCGCAGGACAAGGCGTACCGGGACGAGGTGCTCCCGCCGTCGGTGGGTGCGCGTGTCGCGGTCGAGGCCGGTATCGCGATGCCGTGGCACCGGTTCGTCGGTGACGCGGGCGAGATCGTCTCGATCGAGCACTTCGGTGCGTCCGCCGATTTCAAGACCCTGTTCCGCGAGTTCGGGATCACTGCCGAAAACGTCGTTGCCGCCGCGCAGCGCACACTCGAGAACGTGAAGGGATAAGCGCTCATGGCACAGAACGAGAATCTCGCCGCCCTCTCCGCGGCAGGCGTGTCCGTATGGCTCGACGACCTGTCCAGGGACCGGATCCAGTCCGGCAATCTCGCCGAGCTGATCGCCACCCGCAGCGTGGTCGGCGTGACCACCAACCCGACCATCTTCCAGGGCGCGCTGAGCCAGGGGCACGCCTACGACGGACAGCTGAAAGAGCTTGCCGCCCAAGGCGCCGACGCCGACGCCGCGATCCGCATCATCACCACCGACGACGTGCGCTCGGCCTGTGACGTGTTCACCGAGGTGTTCGAGGCGTCCAACGGCGTGGACGGCCGGGTCTCCATCGAGGTCGATCCCCGCTTCGCGTTCGACGCGGACAAGACCGTCGCGCAGGCCATCGACCTGTGGAAGACCGTCGACCGGCCGAACCTGTTCATCAAGATCCCGGCCACCGAGGCGGGCCTGCCCGCGATCAGCAAGGTGATCGCCGAGGGCATCAGCGTGAACGTCACGCTGATCTTCTCGGTCGCGCGCTACCGCGCGGTGATGGGCGCCTACCTCGACGGTCTGCGCAGCGCCAAGATCGCGGGCCACGATCTCGGCAAGATCCATTCGGTGGCTTCGTTCTTCGTGTCCCGGGTGGACACCGAGATCGACAAGCGGCTCGAGGCGATCGGCACCGAGGAGGCGCTGGCCCTGCGCGGACAGGCCGGTATCGCCAACGCCCGCTTGGCCTATGCCGAATACCAGGACGTGTTCGACGGCGGCAAGCACACCTCGACCTACAACCACCTGGGCGCGGCGGGCGCGAACCGGCAGCGGCCGCTGTGGGCCTCGACCGGCGTGAAGAACCCGGAGTACTCCGACGTCATGTACGTCACCGAGCTGGTGGGCAAGAACACGGTGAACACCCTGCCGGAGAAGACGCTCAAGGCCGTCGCCGATCACGGCGCGGTCCGGGGCGACACGGTCAGCGGCACCGCGGCGCAGGCCCAGGAGGTCTTCGACAAGCTGTCCGCGGCCGGGATCGACCTCGACGACGTGTTCCAGGTGCTCGAGACCGAAGGCGTGGACAAGTTCGAGAAGTCGTGGGGCGAACTGCTTTCCGCCACGACCGAAGAGCTCACCGCGGCCGGGAACAACTGACCCGATGGCCGGCCCGAAAACTCAGACCTGGCAGAACCCGCTGCGCGACGAGCGGGACAAGCGGGTGCCGCGCATCGCGGGCCCGTGCAGCATGGTGATCTTCGGTGTCACCGGTGACCTGTCCCGGAAAAAGTTGATGCCGGCCATCTACGACCTCGCGAACCGGGGGCTGCTGCCCCCGGGTTTCGCGCTGGTCGGCTTCGCCCGGCGCGACTACGCGGACGAGGACTTCGCCGAGGTCGTGCTCGACGCGGTGAAGGCGCACGCGCGCACACCGTTTCGGCAGGAGGTGTGGGATCACCTGGCCGAGGGCATCCGCTTCGTGCAGGGCTCCTTCGACGACGACAGCGCGTTCGCCACGCTGTCCGACACCTTGGCCAAGCTGGACAAGGATCGCGGCACCGGCGGGAATCACGCCTTCTACCTGTCGATTCCGCCGAACATGTTCCCCGTGGTGCTCGATCAGCTCTCCGAACACGGTCTCGCGCAACCGTCCACGACCGACGCGGCGGGTCGCAAGCCGTGGCGGCGGGTGGTGATCGAGAAGCCGTTCGGGCACGACCTGGAAAGCGCCCAGGAGCTCAACGCGCTGGTCAACCGGGTGTTCCCGGAGGAGACGGTGTTCCGCATCGACCATTATCTCGGCAAAGAGACGGTGCAGAACATCCTGGCGCTGCGCTTCGCCAACCAGCTCTACGATCCGATCTGGAACGCCAACTACGTCGACCATGTGCAGATCACCATGGCCGAGGACATCGGATTGGGCGGGCGCGCAGGCTATTACGACGGCATCGGCGCCGCGCGCGACGTGATCCAGAACCATCTGCTGCAATTGCTCGCGCTCACCGCGATGGAAGAGCCGATCAGCTTCCAGCCCAAGCAGTTACAGGCCGAGAAGATCAAGGTGCTCTCCGCCACCAAACTCGTCGAGCCGCTCGACGAGACGACGGCGCGCGGACAGTACGCCGAAGGCTGGCAGGGCGGCGAGCACGTGGTGGGCTTGCTCGACGAGGAGGGTTTCGACCCGCAGTCGCGCACGGAGACCTACGCCGCGATCACCCTGGAGGTCGACACGCGCCGCTGGGCGGGCGTGCCGTTCTATCTCCGTACCGGAAAACGCTTGGGCCGCCGGGTCACCGAGATCGCGGTGATGTTCAAGCGCGCGCCGCACCTGCCGTTCGACCAGACCATGACCGAGGATCTCGGGCAGAACGCGCTGGTCATCCGGGTGCAGCCGGACGAGGGCATCACCACCCGGTTCGGGTCGAAGGTGCCGGGGTCGAGCATGGAAGTGCGCGACGTCAACATGGATTTCAGCTACGGCGAGGCGTTCACCGAATCCTCCCCCGAGGCCTACGAGCGTCTGATCCTCGATGTGCTGCTCGGGGTGCCGTCGCTGTTCCCGGTGAACGCGGAGGTCGAATTGTCCTGGAGCATCCTCGATCCGGTGCTCGAGCACTGGTCCACCGAGGGCAAGCCCGAGCCCTACGAGGCGGGCACCTGGGGTCCGGCCTCGGCCGACGAGATGCTCGCCCGCACCGGGCGGGAATGGCGGCGGCCATGATCATCGATATGCCGGACACCACCACCGGCGAGGTCACCAAGCGGATCGTGCAGCTGCGCGAGAGCAACGGCGTGAT
This sequence comes from Nocardia vulneris, assembly GCF_001613425.1. Lineage (GTDB taxonomy): Bacteria > Actinomycetota > Actinomycetes > Mycobacteriales > Mycobacteriaceae > Nocardia > Nocardia vulneris. Next base: position 68,738 of record NZ_BDCI01000030.1, read on the forward strand.
CACCATGATGCGGGTGCTCACCCTGGTGGTGTGCACGCTGGACAGCTCCGAGGCCGAGGACGCGATCGACGCCGCCAACGACGCCAGCCGCGAACACCCTTGCCGGGTCGTCGTTCTCGCGCGCGGTGACCGGGAGGCCGAAACCCGGCTGGACGCCCAGATCCGGGTCGGCGGCGACGCGGGCGCGGCCGAGGTGATCGTGCTGCGGTTGCAGGGCGAGCTGATCAATCACGAGAGCAGCGTCGTCATCCCATTCCTGCTGCCGGACACCCCCGTGGTGGCCTGGTGGCCGCGCGGGGCCCCGGAGTTCCCGTCCAAGGACTCGGTGGGGCGCTTGGCGACTCGGCGCATCACCGACGCCACCTTCGCGGCCGATCCGCAGGCGACGATCAAGAAGCGGCTGGAATCCTATTCCACCGGCGATACCGATCTGGCGTGGAGCCGGATCACCTACTGGCGCGCGCTGCTCGCCGCCGCGCTGGACGAACCGCCGTACGAGCCGGTCGAATCGGTGCTCGTGTCCGGGCTGCGCAACGAACCGGCCCTGGACATCCTCGCGGGCTGGCTCGCCATCCGCCTGGACTGCCCGGTGCGCCGTCGCTCCGGCGCGCTCAAGGTGGAGATCCACCGGCCGTCGGTGTCCGTCGCGATCGAACGCCCGCAGACCGGGCGCACCGCGACGCTGACCCGCACCGGCGACCCTGACCAGCGAATTGCCTTGGCCCGCCGGGAAACTCGGGACTGCCTCGCGGAAGAGCTGCGTAGACTCGACGCCGATGAGATCTATGCAGAAGCTCTCGCCGGAATCGAGAAGGTGACCTATGAGTGAAACCGGAACGCAGGACAACGACACCTCCGCCAGCGACACCGTCGAGGTCCACGTGGACACCGACTCGCTGGTCGCCGCCGCGGCCGCCAAATTCGTCGACGTCGTGCTCGCGGCCCAGGCCGCCCGCGGATCCGCCTCCGTGGTGCTGACCGGTGGCGGCACCGGCATCGGCCTGCTCGAGGTGGTGCGCAAAGCGCCCGGCGCCATCGACTGGTCCCAGCTCGACGTGTTCTGGGGCGACGAACGATTCGTGCCCGCCGCCGACGGTGAACGCAACGACCTGCAAGCCCGCCAGGCCCTGCTCGACCATGTCCCGGTCGATCCGGCCCGCGTGCACCCGGTCGCGGCCTCCGACGGCGAATATCCCGACCCGATCGAGGCCGCCGCCGAATACTCCGCCGCGGTCCACGCCTACCTCGCCGAACACGGCGCCTTCGACCTGCACCTGCTCGGCATGGGCGGCGAGGGGCACGTCAACTCCCTGTTCCCCGCCACCGACGCGGTCCGCGAAGACCACGAACTCGTTGTCGCCGTGACGGATTCGCCCAAGCCGCCGCCGGTCCGGGTCACCCTCACGGTCCCCGCGATCCGCCGCACCCGCCACGTCGTCCTGGTCGTCGGCGGTGCCGCCAAGGCCGAGGCCGTCGCCGCCGCCATCGCGGGCGCCGACCCCGTCGACATTCCCGCCGCAGGTGCCGTCGGCCTCGAATCCACCACCTGGTTGCTCGACCAGCCCGCCGCCTCCGCCCTCCAACTCCCCGACTGAGGTATCGCACCCCGCCGTCCCCGGACGGCGGGGTTCCGGCATGCTCCGTTCCGTGGGCGCATGATGCTCGGCGGTTGCCGCGCAGGTTCCGGCGCCGCGCAAGTTTCCGCGCCGCGCAGGTTTTCGCGCCGCGCGAGCGTGTCGGTCGAAGGACACGCGCGCGGCACCACAAAATGTGCGCGGGACATCGAATGCGACTCGCCTACGGCGCTGTACAGCGTGGCGCCATCACGAGCCTAGCGCGCCCTCCTGGCTGCATATCCGGCGTTATGGTGCAGCGGCAGGAAAAAGTTCGGCGGGATCGGGGATGGCGCGCATAATCGTCGGCGGTGGGGATACAGTGGGGCCGTGAGCGAGCGGGAAGCTGTTTCCGGGGCGAGTCCGGGCAAGATTCTTGACGAACGGTTTCGGGCGGCCGTCACCGCATTACCTCCGGGGGTGCGCCGCGCAGTGGGCCTCGAGGTGGCACCGGGCATCAGCGGGGTCACCCTGCTGGAACTGTTCGAGTCCCAGGCGACGAGCAGGCAGCTGGATCTGGCCGCGCGTCAACTAGGAGCGAGCAAGCGGGGGTATTACAGCATCGGCTCGTCGGGGCACGAAGGAAACGCGGCGCTCGGATCGGCGCTGCGCGTGGACGATCCGGCGCTGCTGCACTATCGGTCGGGCGGCTTCTTCGTCCAGCGCGCCCGGCGCGTACCCGGCCTCGACCCGATCCGGGACGTCCTGCTCGGCGTCGTCGCGGCGGCCGCCGACCCGATTTCCGGTGGGCGGCACAAGGTTTTCGGCAGCAAGGCCGCGAGCATCATCCCGCAGACCTCCACCATCGCCTCGCATCTGCCGCGCGCGGTAGGTCTCGCGTTCGCCATCGATCGTGCGGCGCGACTGGGCATTTCGAGCGAATGGCCGTCGGATGCGGTGGTGCTGTGCAGTTTCGGGGACGCCTCGGCCAATCACTCCACCGCGACCGGCGCGATCAATTCGGCGATCCACACTGCGCGGCAAGGAGTTGCGCTGCCGCTGCTGTTCCTGTGTGAAGACAACGGCATCGGCATCAGCGTGCCCACTCCCCCGGACTGGATCCTGCAGGCGTACGGATCACGCCCCGGCCTGGCGTATTTCGACGCCGACGGCTGCGATGCCGTCGACGCGCTGACCACCGCGAGCGCCGCCGCCGACTGGGTCCGGGAGCATCGCAAACCCGCGTTCCTGCGGCTGCGCACCGTGCGCCTGATGGGTCACGCCGGCTCCGACGTCGAGGCCGCCTACCGCAAACCCGCCGACATCACCGCCGACCTGCTCCGCGATCCGCTCGTGGCCACCGCCCGCCTCCTGGTTTCCGCGGGCGTCGCCACCCCCACCGAACTCCTCGACCGCTACGACGCCATCGCACACCGCGTCACCGCCACCGCCGAAGCGGTCTGGCGCGAACCCAAACTGGACTCCGCCCCCGCCGTCATCGCTCCGCTCGCCCCCACCCGCCCCGATCGCATCCGCGCCGACGCCCGCCGCACCACCACGGTCACTCCGAGCACGAAAGCTATTGTGGGCGGCGAAGAGCCGGTGACACTCGGGCTCGCGGTCAATCGCACGCTGGCGCGGTTGCTGGCGCGGGACCGGGATGTGCTGGTGTTCGGCGAGGACGTCGGGCGCAAGGGTGGGGTGTACGGGGCGACCAAGGGGTTGCAGAAGCAGTTCGGGCGGCGCCGGGTCTTCGACACGCTGCTCGACGAGCAGAGCGTCCTCGGCACCGCGCTGGGTGCCGCGCTGGCCGGATTCGTGCCGATTCCGGAAATCCAGTATCTGGCGTATGTGCACAACGCGGCCGATCAGTTGCGCGGCGAAGCGGCCACCCTGTCGTTCTTTTCCGCTGGGCAGTACCACAATCCGATGGTGGTGCGGATCGCGGGCTACGCCTACCAGAAGGGTTTCGGCGGGCACTTCCACAACGACAACTCGATCGCCGCACTGCGCGATATCCCCGGCGTCGTCGTCGCGTCCCCGTCCCGCGCCGACGACGCCGCCGCCCTGCTGCGCACCTGTGTGTCTGCGGCGCGCGTCGACGGCCGCGTGTGCGTCTACCTCGAGCCGATCGCGCTGTACCACACCCGCGATTTGTACGAGGCGGGCGACAACGGTTGGCTCGCACCGGTTTCCGACACCGAGCACGTCGATATCGGCCGCGCCCGGGTGTACGGCGACGGCACCGATCTCACCATCGTCAGCTTCGCCAACGGCGTCCCGATGAGCTTGCGCGTCGCCCGTCGCCTCGCCGCGCGCGGCATCCACGCCCGCGTCCTGGACCTGCGCTGGCTCTCCCCTCTCCCCGTCGACGACCTCCTCCGCCATGCCCGCGCCACCGGCCGCGTCCTCGTCGCCGACGAAACCCGCCGCAGCGGCGGCGTTTCCGAATCCGTCTACGCCGCCCTCCTCGACGCCTCCTTCGACGGCCGCCTGGCCCGAGTAACCAGCGAAGACACCTTCATCCCCCTAGGCCCCGCCGCCGACACCGTCCTACTCGACGAAACCAAAATCGAAACCGCCGCAGGCAAACTCCTCGCAGAGTAACCACGACATCTACACCCTTTCTCGGGACTTACACCCCCTCTGAACGCTCAGAACGGGTGTAGATCCCGAGAAGGGGTGCGGATTCGCGCGGCTTGCTCGACGTGGCCGTCGGCAGGCGCGCGGCGGGCACGGGCCAGGGCCGCGCGGACGCGGCCGGCGACCTGGTCGGAGTCCAGGTCCGACCAGGTCCATCGGACGAGCTGAAACCCGCAGGCCCGCATGGCATCTTCGCGGACCTTCTCCGCGAAGACCACGTCACCGGCATCTTGCCCCGGATGGAGCAGGCGACCGTATTTCACGCGGCCGTCGAATTCGCACAGCACGCCGGTGCCTTCGAAATAGAAGTCGACGCGCCCGAGGAAATTGCCGTCGCCGTCGAAAACGTTTCCCTGCGAGGTCGGATCGGGCAGACCCGAGCGAGCCAGCAGTACCCTACTGCGGGATTCGCCCGCGCTCTCGGTGCGCCCGTCCAGGAACGCGATCACTCGTTTGGCGGCCGCGATACCGGAACGCGACTTCGCCTGTTCGAGCTCGACTGCAAGCTCGTCGTCAGATAGACCGAAGTCGCGCAAGAGCATGTCGCCGGTGACAACCGCGGATTCGAACGGCAGCGTACGTGCGAGATCGACCACCGTTCGAGCAGGCGTTGTGACCAGCAGCCCGTCGACCTCGGCGACGGCATCGAGCGGCGCACAATGGATTTTGACGTCCGATTTGACGCGGCCACCGGTCCGCCGATCCCGAGTAACGTTGACTTTGTCGAGCGGCACGCGCCACAGCGGCGCGGCGTACACGACGGCAGCGGATTGATGGCTGATCGCAGTTCCCTGCGCAGCAACGGATGCGACAGCATCGATCAGAGTGCGATGCCTGCCGATCGGATCCAATTCCCGATAAGTCGCGCGATCGACATACGCACCGCGCCTGAGACGGCACCAGTCACCGCCGGAGTAGCGCTGCCGGATCTCTTCGTCGCTCAGCCCACGCCGCAGTTCGACACTTCGCCGATGCACACCCACCCGATCCATGCCCCATACTCACCCCGCGCCACACCCCCACCCCACCCGAACCCCACCCGATGTGCACAACCCGCGCCTGTGGATAACCACGACATCTACACCCTTTGTCGGGACTTACACCCCCTCTGAACGCTCAGAAATGGTGTAGATCCCGGGAAGGGGTGCGGATTTCGGGGTTCACACGTGGACGGGGAAGGTGGCGAGGTCGTTTTGGGTGAGGACGGGGAGGTTGCGGATTTCGGTGAGGGGGACGGCGAGGCGCAGGTTCGGGAAGCGGGCGAAGAGGGCGGGGAGGGCGACGCCTGCTTCGAGGCGGGACAGGGCGGCGCCGGGGCAGATGTGCGGGCCGTGCCCGAAAGTCATGTGGCGGTGCGCGGTCGGTCGGGTGAGGTCGAAATCGTCGGAGTCCACACCGTGTACGGCGGTGTCGCGGCCGATGGCACGGTAGGACATGACGACTCCGTCGCCCTTTTCGATCACCGTGTCGCCGACGGTAATGTCTTCGGTGGCGAAACGCATCAGCAGGTGGGTGACGGGGCTGTCCCAGCGCAGCGTTTCCTCCACGGCCGCTTTCCATTCGAAGTCGCCGCCGCGGACCTTGGCGAGCTGTTCGGGCCGGGTCAGCAGGGCGCGCACGGCGTTGAGGATGAGGCCGACGGTGGTTTCGTGCCCGGCCGCGACGAGCGCCTTGAGGTTGCCCACGACTTCTTCTTCGGTGAGCGGCTCGCCGCCGTCGTCGGCGAAGATCAGCGCGGTGGTGAGGTCGTCGGTGGGGTCGGCGGTCTTCTTGCGCACCAGATCGGTGTAGTAGGAGTCCATTTCGTCGATCACCCGTAGTCGCTCGTCCTGCGGGGTGAGCAGCGAGAAGAACGCCTTGTACCAGTCCAGCAGCATGGGATGGTCGGCACGGTCCACGCCCATCAGCTCGCTGACGACGCGCATCGGCAGCGGGTAGGCGAACACCTGCTTGAGGTCGACCACCGCGCCGTCGGCGCCCGCGGCCTCGAGATCGTCGAGCAGTTCAGCGGTCAGCCGCTCGATCACCGGCCGGATGTCTTCGAGCCGCCGCGGCGAGAGCGCCTGGGTGGTTTTGATCCGCAACCGTCGATGCTCGGCGCCGTCCACGGTGAACATGGAACGCCCGGCGTCGATCATCCCGATCAGCGGCCACTGCCGGGTCACCACCCCCGAGTTCCACAGCGACCAGCCGTTGATGTCCTTGATCAGCCGCGGATCGACGAGCAACTGCCGGGCGACGGCGTGTTCGGTGACGGTCCAGGCGGGCACGCCGAGCAGTTCGATGCGGGTGATCGGGCCCGCGGCCCGCAGGTGTGCGGTCTCCCCGTCCAGGTCACCGACCATGGGATCGATGGCGAATGGGCATGTTTCCGTCACGGGGTACCTCCAACTGCACGAACTGGTGTGAATCGAACCGGCAAGGACGTCATGCCACGCAGGAAGGCCGACGGCCGCCGGACCAGGTTCTGCGCGGGCACCATGAGATCGATGTCGGGCAGCCGGTCGAGCAGCACCTCGATGCTGGTCCGCGCGATGATCTCGGCCAGTTGCTGAGCGGGGAACGGGCAGCGGTATTCGCCGTAACTGAACGCGAAGTGCGCGCTGTTTCCCGCGTGTGCCGTCGCCGCGCCGTCGGCGAGGTGCTGGCGCACGTGCGGGTCGGCGTTGGCCGCGGCGAGCCCGAGCAGCAGCATGTCGCCGGATCGGATCACCTTGTCCGCCAACCGGGTATCCCGAGCGGCCCAGCGTCCGGCGAGGATCTGCGTCGGGGTGTCCTCCCACAGCACCTCGTTCATCGCCTCGCCGATGCTGCGACGCCCCCCGCCCAGCGCGGCCGCGAACCGGTCGTCGGTGAGCATCAGACGCACCGAGTTGCCGATCCAGTCGGCGGTCGGCAGGTGGCCCGCGGCGGTGACCGCCATGAGGTCCTGCACGTATTCCTCGTCGGTGAACTGCCCGGGGTGCGCGAGCATGCGCGACACGAGATCGTTTCCGGGCCTGGCCTTTTTGGCAGCGAGCACCTGCATCATCTGCTCGTAGTAGCGGCCGTACGCGGCTTGCGCGTCGGCGCCACCGTCGGCGAGGGCCTTCATGCTCCACGCGAGCCGCGGCCCGTCCTCGTCCGGGAACCCGAGCACCCACGCCAGTGCGAGCACGGGCATCAGGACCGCGAACTCGGCGACCAGGTCGGCTTCGCCGCGGCCACAGAAGCCGTCGATCAGCCGGTCCGCCAATTCCTCACAGGTGCGGCGCAATTCGAACGGATCGACCGAATCCAGCGCGGGCTCGACCATCGCCAGATGCCTGCGGTGCTCGGCGCCCGCGGTGAAATAGATCGACGGTCGCGGCTGGCCGACCATCGGCAGCAGCGGCCAGTCCTCCGGAATGTTCGGCCATTGGTTCCACAGGCTGACATCGCGCGGGAACAGCTCCGGGTCGCTGGTCACCTGATGCAGTTCGCGGTAGCCGATGACCAGCCACGCGGGCACGTCACCAGGCAGCTCGACGGCGACCACCGGCCCGTGTTCGCGGCGCATCTCGCGATACAGATGCTGCGGATCGGTGTGGAAGCGCGGACCGCTGAGCGGGACGGCGGACTGCGGCTGCACGGGGCAGCCGCCGAAACCGGCGGACGCGGCGCTCGGACTGGTCATGAGGCGGTCTCCGCTCGCGGTGCGTCGGCGTAGATGTGCTCGACCAGGGTGATCAGCACCTGTTTGCTGGATTCGCGGGAGCGCGCGTCACATTCGACCAGCGGCACGTGCGGGTCGAGGTCCAGCGCGTCGCGCACCTCGTCTGGGCGCGAGGGCCCGCCGAAGTTGTTGCACGCCACGATGAATCGAGTCCGTTGCGCTTCCAGCCGGTCGATGGCGTACCAGGAGTCGGCGATGCGGCGCTGGTCGACGAGCACGATCGCGCCGAGCGCCCCGGTGAACAGCCGGTCCCACAGGAACCAGAACCGTTCCTGTCCGGGCGCGCCGAACAGATACAGCACGTTCTCGGTGTCGATGGTGATCCGGCCGAAGTCGAAGGCGACCGTCGTGGTCGACTTGCCCGGCGCGCCGCTCGGGTCATCGATCCCGACGCCGGCGTCGGTCATCGTCGCCTCGGTGTCGAGCGGGCGGATCTCGCTGACCGCGCGGACCATGGTGGTCTTGCCGACGCCGAAGCCGCCGACGATGACGATCTTGAGTCCCTGGCGGGTCGCGCTGTGCAACGGTGCGTCGGCGCGGGCGGGTCGGGGGTCAGAGATTGCGGAGTCCAACGAGCACCTTCTCGAGGGTGGTGGAGTCTGGCACGGCATTCCACGGCGCGTCCGGCAAGCCGGGGCCGATGTTCGGATGCCGGACGGTGATCTTGCCCGCGTACAGCAGGTCCGAGAGCAGAATGGTCGCGATGCCGACCGGCAGCCGCAGTTCGGCGGCGATCTCGACGACCGCGGTCGGGGCCCGGCACATGTCGAGGATGGCCACGTGCTCGGACTGCATGCCCGGCGTCGGATCGCATTCGCTGACCACGAGCGTCACCAGGTCGAAGCTGTCGGAGTCGGGTTTGCTGCGTCCCCCGGTGAGCGTGTAGAGCCGGTCGGGGTCGTCGTCGCGGCCGGGCCTGTTCACGACACGCTCGCCCCTGTACTAGCCCACCCCTGGTCGGCTTCGCCGCCCTGCCGTCCCCCGGTATTCGCCCACCCCGGATCGGCTTCGCCGCTCGGCCGTCCCCCCGGATTGCGCGGCGCCGACGCGAGGTGGTGACCCAGTTGCTCGACCAGTTCGCGCATGTTGTGCCCGACCAGGCCCGCGTCGGCGTCCTCGGCGGCGACGACCGCGATGTGCGCGGCCAATCCCGCCTCGACGATGAACAGGATGCCGCCGTAGAACTCGGTCATCGACTGCCGTACACCCCCGCGGCCGTCACCGAACTCGACCGACGCGCCGTGCGAAAGACTTTGGATGCCCGCGGCGATCGCGGCGAGCTGATCGGCTTTGTCCATCCCGAGTTCCGGGGTGTGGCAGATCTTGAGTCCGTCGCCGGACAGCAGCAGCGCGTGCCTGGTGCGCGGGGTGCGAGCGAGTAGCTGCTCCAACAGCCAGCTGAGTTGGGACGGCACAGACGTGGTCATCGATCGTTCTCCACGGCAACGGTAGGGGACGGGGAAGGTGTTGCGGCGGCGGCGCTTTCGCCGTCACGCCCGGCGATCGCGCGCTGGAAGGCACCGAACGCGGCCGGGCTGGCCGCGGGCGCGGGCGCCGCTGCGGACGCGCCGGGCTCGGGTAGCGAGAGCCCGGCCGGATGCACCGCGGCCAGGGTGCTGCCGCGGCGCCGCTTCGGTAGGCCCATGCTGGTGACCTCGGCGGTCGGCGCGGGAGCGGTCGCGACGGCGGCCGGTTCGCGCTCGGTGGCCGGCTCCGCGAGCGCCACCGCCTGCGGGGCGGTTCGAGGGGCCGGCACCGCCGGCAGCGACGGATTGGTGGCGGGCGCCGACGGCTGCGAACGATCCACGCGCGCAGTGAGATCCCGCGGCACCACCACGACCACCGCCGTGCCGCCGATCGCGGAGGGCCGGTAGGACACGGTGAGCCCGTGCTTGCGCGCGAGGTGGCCGACCACCGCCAGCCCGAGCCGGGTACCGCTGAGCGAGGACAGGTCCGCCGAACGTTGGCCGCGCCCGTCGGGCCCGGTCACCGACACGGTCTGTTCGGCACGCCGCAGCGCCGATTCGCTCATCACCAGGCCGCTGTCCTCGATGGTGAGCACCACGCCCGCGGGCACTTCGGCGGCGTATACGTGCACCTCGGTGGTCGGCGGCGAGAAGTTGCACGCGTTGTCGAGCAGTTCGGCCAGGGTGTGCATGATGCCCTCGGCGGCGTGACCGGCGATGGCGATCTCGGCGATCGCGCGCAACCGCACCCGCTGATAGCCCGCGACGCGGCCCATGGCGCCGCGCAGAATGGATTCCATCGCAATGGGTTTGGCCCAGCGCCGGCCGGACCGCGCGCCGCTGAGCACGGCGATGCTGTCGGCGAGGCGCCCGGCCTGGGCGGTGCGGTGGTCGAGTTCCAGCAGGTCGGCGAGGACCTTCGGGTCGGCGTGCCGGTGTTCCATCTCGCGCAGTTCGGCGAGCATGCTGGTGGTCATCGCCTGCATCCGGCCCGCGGCGCCGGCGAACGCGGCCATGGCGGCGGAGCGGCGGTTCTCGTTGTTCTTCGACTCCCAGGCGTGCGCCTCGGCCGCGTTCTCGGCGGCCTGGACCCGCGCGGTCGCCGTCGCGGTGAGCGCGGCCGCCTCGCTGGTCGCCCGCCGGGCCACGCCCCGATAGTGCACGGCCGCGGTGCACGCGGCGCACAGCAGGAGGGCGGCGACGACCGCACCGATGGCCAGCGGGACGCGAAAGTCGCTCGGCGCGAAGTACACCGCGACCACCACCGCGACCGACGTGACGGCGGCGCTGCCGAACAAGGCCAGCAGCGGCATGCGCTGACGTCGAACGACAGGTTCCCGACGCTCGCCTTCCGGCGCGTTCAATGACTGTGACAAGTTCCGTACTTCCGCACTCACGTTCACCAAAAAGGCATGTCGCTGAACGCCCGACCCCCTGCTGCCAGTTCGGGCTGAACCAAATGTACAGATTGCCAAGCACTTCCGCATCTCGACCGTAGTCACCCGGCACATGGCGCATGCGGTGGCGCACGATAGTTGTATTCTATTGCGCTACTTTATTTTTCAATCAGGCACCGACTACTGCGCGAACGTTGTTGTTCGCCGAGCGATCTCGGCGCGCACCGTGCATTTGTTCGCGCGACGACCGCGCCCGGCCGCTCGAGTCCCCTGCACAAAAGCCTCGCCTGCGCCGCCTGTCCCCGCGCCCTGTGCTCGTCGGCGCGATGACTCGATGCCCGGATTCCGCCGATTCCGGATTGGACCGGGGAATACTGGAAAGACAGTGCCAGTGACGCCTGACCAGCAGCAGAGGAGCGCGGCGATGACGATGTCCATGCTCGGCGAGGTTCGACCGGAGCACGATCGCACCGACGACGGCGATCTGGTGCTCCTGCACTATCTGCGTTCATTCCACCGGCCGGTGCTGGAGGTCTGGACGGCGGCGACCGAGCGGGCGCACCTGGCGCAGTGGCTCGGCGCGGTGACGGGCGACGCGCACACCGTGACGATCGAACCGCTGGACGGGCCGGTCGCCGGGCCGATCACCGTCCGGATCGAGCACTGCCGGGCCCCGCACGACCTGGTCGTGCGGATCGATGACTGCCTGGTGGAGGTGCGCATGACCCAGGTCGGCGTGGTCACCAATGTCGAACTGATCCGCCGCCACGTCTGCCAGCGCGACGCCGCCGCGATCGGCCCGCGCTGGCAGTACCTGCTCGATCGGCTGACCGCCCACCTGAACCAGCAGCCGCTGCCGCGCTGGGACGGCTACCCGAATCTGGCCGACGAATACCGTTGAGCGACTCAGAAGAAGAATCCGGCGATCCCCCAGCCGGGCCGGGCCTGCGCCTCGCGGATCCACTCCATGCACGATTCGATGGCGGCGAGCACCTCGTGATCGACGGACTCGCGCGACTCCGGCGTGGTCGACTCCCACTGCACCAACGCTTCGGCGCATTGCTCCGGCGTCCACTCGCCGTAGCCGGGTAGCTCGTCCGGCTGGGGCAGGGCGGGCGGAAAGGCATGGTAGAGAAAGCCGGTCAGGCTGATCGCCTTGATGCCGAGCTCGGCCAGGCCCTCGTCCACCTGTTCCAGCCAGCTGCCGCGGAACGGCGAGAAGTAGCGGTTGTCCAGGAACCTGCCGTAGAACTGGCAGATCGTTTGGTAGGCATAGGCGTATTGGAATCCGTAGGCGGGATCGAACGGACCGCCGTCGATCACGGCGCGCACCGCGTCGTACCGGGCCGGCGCACCGTTCGCGATCTCCTCGGCGAACCAGTCGTCGGCGTGCGCGAGCTGGGCTTTGAAGCGACCTCCGATCATGCGCCGGAGCTTGTCGTCCCGCGACGCGATGGCGCCCCTGACCCTGTCCAGTTCGACGACGTAAACGCTCAGGCTGTAACTCATGAGCGAACATTAGCGGTGCCCACCGACACCGAACGTGCCTCCGGCCGAAGGCGTTCGGCCTACGCGGGCACCCCGGACGGATTCGGCACGAGTTCGCGCAGGTGGGATGTCAGCAGCGCGTCGACCTCCGCGGAACGTTCCAATTGGACCAGGTGTCCTGCGTCCGCGATCTTGGTCACCGCGCGCAGCTGCGGGACATGGCGGCGCAGCGTGGTCAGCGGATCGCGGCCGCTGAAACCCTCCATATCCGGGTCGCGATCGCCGTACATGAAGTAGGCGGGCACCGTGACCGACGCGTCGGCGTAGTCGGCGGTCAGCTCCCAGTTGCGGTCGAGGGCGCGGTACCAGTTGAGCCCGCCGGTGAACCCGGTGCGTTCGAAATCCTGTGCCAGGATGTCGAATTCGTCCTGCGCGAGCCAGCGCCAGGGCAGCGGCGGCGCCTCGGGCAGCACGTCGAGGTAGCCGGTGCCCTCGGCCGGGAACTGCCAGGTGTCGAGGTAGTGATAGTCGGCACTGAGCGAGAAGTACACCCTGGCCAGGAATTCCCTTGGCCGAGCGCCCAATTCCGCATCGGCCACGCCGGGTTCCTGAAAGTAGTGCAGGTGCAGGAAGTGTCGCGCGGCGGCCTTCGCCCACAGCTGCGACGGCGCGCGCGGCGGCCGCGGCGCGAACGGATTGTTCAGCACGATCACGCCGCGCACCCGCTCCGGCGCGCGCAACGCCAGCTCCCACACCAGCGCGGCCCCGAAATCCAGGCCGACGAAGACCGCCTGCTCGGCGCCGAGGTCGTCGAGCAGGCCGAGCAGATCGCCGATCACCGCCTCGTTCGTGTAGGCCGCCACGTCGGCGGGCCGGTCGGTCTGCCCGTAGCCGCGCAGATCCGGCGCGATGGCCCGATATCCCGCACCGGCCACGGCTGCCAACTGACGCCGCCAGATGAACCAGGTGTGCGGAAAGCCGTGGCAGAAGATCACCGGATACCCCGCGCCCTGCTCGGCGACGTGCATCCGGACGCCGTTGGTCGTCACGAACCGATGCGTCAACTCCACTGCCGGACCTCCAAAATCTAGAACGTGTTCCTATTTCACGGTAATGTCCCTGTCTCATGAACGGAATAGCCAAACCGCTCGACGGCCGGATCGCGGTGGTGACCGGGGCGAGCCGCGGCATCGGCAAGGGCATCGCGGTCGAACTCGGCGCCGCGGGCGCGACCGTGTACGTGACCGGGCGGTCCGACACCCCGGGCCGGCTGCCGGGCACGGTGGGCGAGACCGCCGCCGCGGTCGACGCGGCCGGCGGCGTCGGTGTCCCGTTCGTCTGCGACCACCGCGACGACGACGCGGTCCGCGGGCTGTTCGAGCAGATCCGCACGGCCCACGCCCGGCTCGATGTGCTGGTGAACAACGTCTACAACTCCCCCGCCGCGGCGCGCTGGCTCGGCAAACCGTTCTGGGAAGTACCGCCGAAGGCGTGGGACGAGACGTTCGATATCGGCGTCCGATCGCACTACGTGGCAAGCGTTTACGCGGCCCCGCTGCTGATCGCGGCGGACGGGTTGATCGTCAACATCTCCTCGCCCGGTGCCGAAAGGTACATGCACAACGCGATTTACGGCGTCGCGAAGGCCGCGCTCGACCGGTTGACCGCCGATCTGGCGCACAATCTGGCCGATACCGGCGTCACCGCGGTCTCGCTGTGGCCGGGCATCGTGGACACCGAACTGCTGCAACTGGTTCCGGCCGGTGCCGACGGACGCCGAGTGGTCACGCTGCCCGGCGAAGGCACCTTCGACCTCGCCGCGGCCGAAACCCCGCGCTTCCCCGGCCGCGCGGTGGTCGCCCTGGCCGCCGATGCCGAACGCCGCACGCGCACCGGGTCCGCTTGGCGGGTAGCCGATCTCGCGCAGGCCTACGGTTTCACCGACGTCGACGGCCGGGTGCCGCGCACGGACTGATCCGTCAGGCGACGCCGAGGAATCGTTGCACCGCCCGTGATTCGGGTTTGGTGTGCCAGGCAAGGTAGACGTGCGACGGCGGCGCGTCGGCCACGTCCAGGTAGACGACTCCGGGATGCGGGGCACGGGTGCGGGCCAGCGCGGGCACCCCGCCGATCCCCCGGTCCGCCGCGACGAGTTCGATCCACTCGTCGAAATTGCGGCAGGTGATGATCGGCCGGTCCGGGTCGCTGTCCGCCCACGAATCGGCATGTGTCGTACCGGATACCACGTTCACCACCAGCGGATAGCCCGCGAGATCGGCCCAGCGCAGTTCGGTCGCCGTCGCCAGCGGCGAGTGCGCGGCGACCGCGAGCATGCGCCGTTCCGTCGCGATCACCCGGGACGCGAGATGACCGGGCAGTTCGGTTTCCCGGCGGTAGATGGCGATATCGATGGACCTGGCGTCGAGCGCGGCCAGCGGATCGTCGATGCGGCGCAGCGCGATCCGGCCGCCGAGCGCCTCGTAGCGGCGGCGCGTCGCCGCCAGCCAGTGCGTGGGCAGCAGCCAGGCGAAACCGATTTCGACCGCGGTGCGTGAGCGCAGTTGCGCGGCAACGGTATCGACGTCGGCGAGGATGCGCCTGCTGTGCGTCAGCAGTTCGGCGCCCTCCTCGGTCAGCTCGAAGCGCCGCGAGCTGCGCTCGATCAATCGGCATTCGACAAGCCGTTCCAGCTGCTGGATGGTTCTGGTCAACGCCGGTTGGCTCAGATGCAGCCGGGCCGCGGTCCGCGTGTAGTTCCCTTCCTCGCACAGCGCGACGTACGCCCGTAGATGCCGCAGTTCCAGCTGCGAACTGCCGAGGTCACCGGCCGCACGCGCAGGCTGCGGACGCTCGACCGGCGACCCGTCGTCCCTATCCATGCGCCCAGCGTATACATGGTGCACAGAAAGCATTTCACAGGCGTCGGCACGGACCGTACGGTCAGCTGGTGACCGCAGTAATCGCGCCCGCACCGCGCCACAGCCTCGTCCCCGCGTTCGCGGCCGCCGCCGGACTCGCGGCCGCGATGGGAGTCGGCCGGTTCGTCTACACGCCCCTGCTCCCGATCATGGTGGACGCGCACCGAATCGACGCGCACGACGGCGCCGTCATCGCCACCGCCAACTACGCGGGTTATCTGCTCGGCGCTTTGCTGCTCACCCGCTGGCCGGAGCTGAACAGCCGCACCACCTTTCGCGTCTCCGCGGCGCTGCTGATCGCGAGCGAACTGCTGATGGCGATGCCCGCGCCGACGCTCTTTCCCGCGACGTTACGCCTGATCGCGGGCGTCACCAGCGCCGTCGTCTTCGTCGCGTGCGCGGGCGTGGCGGCGCGGCCGGGCAGCGCCAGGGAGGCCGCCGGGATCACCTTCTGCGGCGTCGGCTTCGGTATCGCACTCACCGGCGTGCTGGTGCTGGCGGTCCGACCGTTCCTCGGCTGGCAGGCGATGTGGCTGGTGTCGGCGGCGCTCACCGCGCTGTTGCTGCTGCCCGCCCTGCGGCTCGACATCCGGCCCGGCCATCGGGCGGGTAAGGCCGTCATCCGGTCGGTCGGCGCGTGGCGGGCGCTGCTGGTGTCGTACTTCCTGGAGGGCCTCGGCTACATCGTGATCGGAACGTTCCTGGTCGCGGCGGTCAGCGGCGAACGAGGCGAAGTGGTCGGCTCCGCGATCTGGGTGGTGGTCGGCGCGGCCGCCGTCCCCGCGACCGTGCTGTGGGGCGTGGCGGGCCGGCGCTGGTCCCCCGCCGTCGCCATGCCGATCGCACTGCTCGCCCAATGCTTTTCGGCGGTGCTACCGGCATGGACGAGCGCGGTGTGGGCCGCGGTGCTCGCGGCGGCGCTGTTCGGCGCGACGTTCCTCGGCATCGTGATGCTGGCCATGCGGATCGGCAGCGAACTGTCCGACAGCGGCGCGGCGGCTCCGCTCACGGCCGTCTACGGCGCGGGGCAGATGCTGGGTCCGCTGGTGGTGGCGCCGGTGATCGGCGACAGCTTTCCGGCCGCGTTCGTCATCGCCGCCCTCGTGCTGGCGGCTGCGACGATCGCGGCCGGTGTAGTGACTCGCCTGATCAGGCGAACTTGATCTCCAGACCGATGCCGATGATGGCGATGAACCAGACCAGGCCGGTGAAGATGGTGATGCGGTCGAGGTTCTTCTCGACGACGGTCGAGCCGGACAGGCTCGACTGCACACCGCCACCGAAAAGGCTGGACAGACCTCCACCCTTGGCGCGGTGCAACAGCACCAGCAGCACCAGCAGCACGCTGGCGATGATCAGGAGGATATCCAGGAACATCCGCATGACCGACAGTGTATGCGGTCGGGCGGATCCCACCGAATCAGGCACTCGGCAACGCTCCCCAGCGCCGTGTGCTCACCGGGCGGGCATCACCGCGACCAAGTGGGTGACCCGATCGTCGCCGACGGTGTACTTCGAAGCCGCCTGCTCGCGGAGCTGATCCTGGGCGGTGAGCCGGACCTGATGCTGATGCATGTGTTCGGCCCACGAGCGGACGACGAACGCCTCCACATAGCGGTCGAGCACGCCGACATCGCGATACAGCCGCCATTCCATCGCGCCGGTGCGCTGCCGGGACCGGCCCACGAACGCCATCGCGGTCATGAACTCCGCCACGTTCTCCGCCGGGACGTCGTAGGTGCGGAACACCATGACCGGGCCGTCGGCCGGGTCGGGTTCCACCACCAGTTGCGGTTCCGGCCAGAACGCGGACGGCGTCTGGTCCAGGTTCTCCGCGTTGTGACTGATCGGCAGCCACACCGTGCTCACCGCACACACCGCGAGCAGCGCCGCCGCGCTCACCAGCGCGAACACCGGTCCCATCGCACCGGCGAGCAAACCCCAGACCAGCGAACCCAGCGCTTGACCGCCCATGAACACCAGCAGATAGACGGACAGGCCGCGCGCCCGCACCCACCCGGGCAGCAGCAACTGCATCGTCGAATTCATCGTCGACATCGCGAGCAGCCAGGCGAAGCCGGCGAACACCAGCAGGATCAACACCACCGGCACCACATGCAGCACGGCGGTGGCCGCGGTCGCGAGACCGAACAGCACGGCCGCGGTGGTCAACCGTTGCGTGGGCGTCAGCAGGGCACGCAACCGGGTCAGGCCGACGGCGCCGAGAACCGCGCCGATACCGAGCGCGGCCAGCATCAGGCCATACCCCGACGAGGTGAGCCCGAGTTCGTCGCGCGCGATCACCGGCAGCAGCGCCCACAGCGCGCTGGCCGGGGCGATGAACAGGATCGAACGCAGCAGCACCCGGCGGATCGCGGGCGCGGCCCGGATGAACCGGGTGCCCGCCTGCAGCGCCGCGAGCGGACGCTCCGACGGCAGGCCACGATCGGTGCGCGGCCTGCGCCACACGGTCAGCACGGCCACGATCCCCGCGAACGACACCGCGTTCAACGCGAACACCAGCGTCGGCCCGGAAACCGAGACCAGCACCCCCGCCAGCGCCGGGCCCACCGCGCGCCCGATGTTGATGTTCATGCTGCCGAGCGCGGCCGCCGACGGAATCTGTTCCCGCGGAACCAGTTCCGGCTGGATCGCCTGCCACGCGGGACCGGTCAGCGCCTGCCCGCAGCCCAGCAGGAACAGCAAGGTCAGCAGCACCGCCGGGGTGGTGTGGCCGGTCGCCGTGGAGATCGCGAGCACCGTCGCCAGCAGCGCCATCGTGGACTGCGCGCCCACCAGCAACCTGCGCCGATCCACCAGATCCGCGATCACCCCGGACGGGATGGCCAGCAGCATCACCGGCAGCGTGATCGCGGTCTGCACGAACGAAACCAGCGCGGCCGCGTTCGGCTCGTCGACCAGAATCCACTGGGCGCCGACCGTCTGCATCCAGGTCCCCAAATTGGACACCAACTGCGCTATCCACAGCGCGCGATACACCTTCGACCGCATCGGCGCCCAGGTAGAGACGGTAGTAGCCACAGTGGTCACTCCCCGGAGCTTAGCGCCCTCGCCGACCGCCCTGCTCGAGCCGCGGTCGGGTCCTGTGCGCCGACCGCCGACAGCAGCACACGATCCGGACCACAGGCCCGAGCGCTCCCCGCGGTGCGATACGAGTGGACTGCGGTGCACGTCGCAGCAGCTGTACGCCGACCGTAGGTCGCCTCAATCGTGCGCTTGCCACTGCAGTCGTAACCGTCTTGGAGGACGGTAACCGAGGCCGCGGCTGGGCCGATCAGGTGAGGTCGCCGGCGGCTCCGGTCTGTTCGGTTGCAGTGAGGAGGAGGGCGAGGGTCAGGACCGCGGCGCCGGCGAGGGCGCTGGGAGTGAGACGTTCGCCGAGGAGGAGGGCGGCGAGGACAGCGCCCGTGAGCGGTTCGAGCAGGGCTAGGACGGCGGCGGTGCCGGAACCTGCGGCGGGGAGGCCGCGGAAATAGAGGGTGTAGGCGATCGCGGTCGGGACCAGGCCGAGGGTGAGGACCAGGGCGAGACCCGCGACGGACGGGTGGAAGGTGAGGCCGGTCGTCACCGCCACCGGCGCGAGAAGCAGTGCGCCCGCGGTGAAGCCGAGACCCGTCGTCGTCATCGCGTCGAGGCCCGGGACGGGGCGCGTGTTGATCACGGTCACCGTCGAGAACGCGGTCGCGGCCGCGACGGCGAGGGTCGCACCGGCGAGCAGACCGGTGGCATCGACGTCATCGGACGGCACGCCGATCAGCAGCGCCAAACCCGTCAGTGCGAGGCAGATCGTGCCCGCGCGACGGCGATCCAAGCGGCGGCGGCCGGTGAGCTGTTCGAGCAGCGCGACCACCACCGGCGATGTGCCGATGGTGAGCAACGTCGCGACACTCACCGACGACGCGGCGACCGCACCGAAATAGCACGCCTGGAAGGCTGCGGCCAGCACGGCGACCGCACCGATCCGGCGCCACGCCTGCGGATTTCGCGGCCAAGGACGCCGGGTCGCCGCCAGTAGCGCGACGAGCAGCAGACCGCCGACGGCGAGCCGGCAGGTGGCGACCGCGACCGGGGACAGACCGGTGGCCCGCCCGAGCAGCGTGCCGAGCAGACCGCCGGTGCCCCAGAGCATTCCGGCGCCGACGAGATAGACCAGCCCCGAACGGCCGGCCGTGGACAGAGTTGTGGACATGAAAGTTTGCGCTCCTGCGACAGAAGGATTGGTGGTCGCTGAAGC
The DNA here is from genome assembly GCF_001613425.1 of Nocardia vulneris. Taxonomy (GTDB): domain Bacteria; phylum Actinomycetota; class Actinomycetes; order Mycobacteriales; family Mycobacteriaceae; genus Nocardia; species Nocardia vulneris. The sequence continues at coordinate 88,152 of NZ_BDCI01000030.1, forward strand.
GAGGTGCACAACGAATACCGCAGCGCTACACGCACCCTGAGGAAGCTCCGCCCGCGAGCCACGCCCACGCACCGGTGGCAACCGCAGCGGGCCGGTCCGCCCAGCCCTACCGAACGGAACCCACTACGCCGTCAACGCCGCCTGAGCCCATATCCGCAACGGTCCGCACCGACACAGTCCAAGCCGCACCGCAACCCGCCGCCACTCGCATCTCGAACCAGATGCAAGGCACGAGCTGCCGAGGCCGAACGAAGTCACGCCTGCCCTGCACAGCCGAACCGATATCGGAACAACAACGAGCACAGCAGAACTCAGTCCCCTGTCGACCGCCCGGACGCAACAAACACCGCCACGTGCAGCACGAGCACTGCCGAACGGCGCTCTCGCCAGTCACGCATGGGACGGGCGAACGCGGGGGTACGCAGAACAGACGCAGCCGGACGAAGTCCGCCCTTAGACGCGCATGGCCGGAGCGAATGCGGAGGTACGCAGAGCAGACGCAGCCGGACGTAGTCCGTCGTTAGACGCGCATGGCCGGAGCGGATGCGGAGGTACGCAGAGCAGACGCAGCCGGACGAAGTCCGTCGTTAGACGCGCATGGCCGGAGCGAATGCGGAGGTACGCAGAACAGACGCAGCCGGACGAAGTCCGTCCTTTGACGCGCATGGCCGGAGCGAATGCGGAGGTACGCCTACACCTCGCTAGGAGGCGGGCGGCGGGGATATCGGGAAGCATCGATGCACGAGGCCGATCCTAACGCCCACCACCGCGCGGCGTCGCCCCGGTATTTCCGACGGCACCTGCCACTGCCTGCGCACGCCGAATCAGCACGCGGGCCCAGCGAGCAGCACGGTCGAAGCCGAGCGTTCCGCACCGGTGAGGGCGCGGCGCAAGTGCGAACTCCATCCAGCCCATCGCGGGGCTCTAAGGTCTGGCCCGGCAGCGACCAGCGCAACCCGCGCTGGAGAGCACCGGCGTCGCAGCGGCTACGCGGGAACCCGCACTGCACTGCAACAGCAATGGCAAGCCCATATTTCCCGCACCTGCGCTGACTCACACGCGCACCGAAGCGCATCTCCTTCACGACTCGAGCCCCTGGAGGTCTGGGTCGGCGGCGATGCGGGCGGCGGTTTGGGGGTCGGGTGGGTAGGGGGTGGCTCGGGTGATCCATTCGCGGCGGAGTTCGGGGAGGGTGACCTGGAGTTGGTCGCGGGCCCAGGTGCGGCGGCCGGTCCAGTCCATTCGGTCGGGTCCGTCGGTGAAGCCCATGGTGTGGGCGAGGTAGTCGTTCCAGGCGCCGTATGAGGTGACGAGCGTGAACCGTTCGGGCACAGCCAGTTTCAGCAGCCAGCGGCCGTGTGCCCATTCATGGTCGCCGAGCAGGAGATTCGCGGTGGTCCGCACCGTGGCAGCGCGCCACGCCCGGCCGGGCCAGCACCACACCGGCGGGGCCGCGGCGCAATCCATTCCGCGCCTTGTCATCTCGGCCGTCATCGCCCGGAACGCGGTGTGCCAGTTCGGCGTGACGAGGTCCCAGCGCGCCCGATACCCGCCGTTCGCGCGCACGGCCGCAACAACTTCGGGCGCCTGCAGCGTCCACAGTCGCATGGCCCTAGGACTCGCCGGGTTCGACCGACTCGGCGTACATATGCAGCATGTCCTCCAGCAGCGCGAGGACCGCGTCGTCGACCTCGGGTTTCGGATACACCCCCCGGACCACGGCCTGACCCGAGAACACATGCAGCGCAAGGTAGAACAGCGGCTCACGCACTCGTTTCGGATAGCGGCGCAGCACGCCGGTGTGCTCGACCGCGGCCACGATTTCGTCGTAGTAGGTCTCCACGGTCGGTGCGATCCGCGTCCGCAGTTCGGCGTCCGAGCGCGCCGCGAGGTAGATCTCCCGCAGCGCGTGGGTGATCTCCGACGATTGCGCGGCCCGCAGGAACCGCAGCGCGGTGGTGAGCGGATTCGTTTGGTCCTCGAGGTGTTCCATCATCACCAGAAACGCGACCCGCTGCCGGGTGACGATCTCTTCGGCGGTCCGCACGATCAGATCCAGCCTGCCGTCGAACTGACGGAACATCGCGCCGACGGAAAGCCCTGCGCGCCCGCAGATCTCCTGCACGGTGGTGCGCTGGTAGCCGACTTCGCTGATCGCGGCGATGGTCGCGTCGACGAGCTTGGCGACGGTCGCGGCCCGGCGTTCCTGCTGGGTCCTGCGCGGACGCGAGATTTCGGCGCTACCGGTCATGACTGTCCATCCTGCCCGGCGTCCAGAACGCTACCGATCGGCGGGTCGGCGTGACCGTTGACACATCGCCGCACCGCCCTCTACAGTCGACGCGCCAGTTAGGAAACGATTGCTCTCTTTATGCCCGAGAGCCGTGTCTCGCAACGTTGCGTTGAGGTCTAGGAGTTCGAATGAAGATGGGCACCGTCGGGCGCACCAAGAAAGTGGTCGCTCACACCTGCCTTGCTCTGACCGCGGGGCTGACCCTCGCGGTGTGCCCGGCGCTGGGCGCCGCGGCGCTCGCGGATCCGGTGCCGGTCGCACCCCCGCTCCCCTTTCCCCTTCCCCCGGCCCCGCCGTACTTGGATCCGGGCTTCTACAACCCGGATCCGGCCAGGGTGGCCGCGGCCCAGCCCGGTGAGATCCTCGGCGCCCGGCAGGTGAACCTCGCCAATTTCTTCCTGATCCCGCTGAATGTGCGGGCGTGGCAGCTGTCGTACCGCAGCACCAACACCCGTGGTGAGGCGATTCCCGCGGTCGCCACCGTGATCGTGCCGCATCGCCCGTCGCCGACACCCGACCGCAGCCTGGTCTCGTTCCAATTCGCCGAGGACTCCCTGTCGGTGAACTGCGCGCCCTCTTACGTGCTGCAGATGGGCTCGCTGCCCAACCCGACCAATACCGTGATCGGGTTGGAATTCATCGAGGTCCAGGCCATGCTGCAACTCGGGCACGCCGTGGTGGTGCCCGATCACCAGGGCCCGAACGCGGCGTACGCGACCGGCCCGCTCGGCGCGCGGATCACCCTGGACGCGATCCGCGCCGCGCAGAACTTCGAGCCCGCAGGGCTGCCCGGCACGGCGACCCGCACGGCACTGTGGGGCTACTCCGGCGGCGCGATCCCGACCGCGCACGCGGCCGAACTGCAACGCGAGTACGCGCCGGAGCTGAGCCTGGTGGGCACCGCGGCCGGCGGGGTGATGGCCGATATCCGCACGGCCATCGATTACAACAACGGCACCTCCACCTTCGGCGGCGCGGTCCTCGGCGGATTGTTCGGTGTAGCAAGGGAGTATCCCGAGCTCAGCCAGTTCATCGACAAGTACATGAACCCACTCGGCAAAGCCGTGCGCGTGGTGCACGAAGGACAGTGCGTCGCACTGCAATTCGCGGGCTTCCCGTTCGTGAACATCAAGGGTTTGTTCGACTATCCCGGCGGCGATCCGTTGAGCGCACCCGAATTACAGCCCATGCTCGAAGAGATCAGCCTCGGCCGCCGTGGCACACCCGCGTCGCCGATGTACTTCTATCAGGCGCCGCTCGACGAAGTCATGCCGGTGAACGCGCTCAACAAGGTCTACGACACCTACTGCAAGGACCCGGACGCCAAGGTCGCCTACACCCGCGAGATCATCAGCGAGCACGGGATCGCGGCGGCCTCGGGCGCGGGTTCGGCCGTGATGTGGTTGCACGATCGGCTCAACGGCGTCCCGGCGCAGCAGGGTTGCACCAACCGGGACGTGCCGTTGCAGATCCTCGATCCGGGCGCGGCGGCCATGGTGGTCAACGCCCTCGGCCAGACCCTCGCCTCCGCGCTCGGCATGCCGGTCTGACCGGCCGAAACCCGGGCCGAACCGCACGACATCGGTAGCATCGCCGTCATGGCGGCTAATCTCGTGCGGTTCGGCCCGATCGTCCTGCTCGCAGTTCTCGCGATCAACGCCTGCTCGAGCGGGGATTCGAACTCTCCCGCGAACCCGCCGGATCAAACGCTGATGGGCCGCACCTTCGTCTCCACCGGGGTCGAGGGCGCACCGATACCCGGCGGCGGCCCACTCCAGCTGACCTTCAAGGACAATCGCGTCTCCGCGGACGCGGGCTGCAACACCCATTCGGGCGCGGTGGCATTGGCGGAGCAGAAGCTGATCGTGTCCAGCCTCGCGAGCACCCTGATGGCCTGCGGCGGCGACCGGCAGGGTGCCGACGAGTGGCTCAGCGGCCTGCTCAACTCCCAGCCCGCCTGGCAGCTCGACGGCCCGAAACTGACGTTGAAGAGCGACAACCTGACCGTCACCATGCTCGACAAGAAGGTCGCCGAACCCGACAAACCCTTGCGCGGCACCACCTGGATCGTCACGGCGCTGCTCACTCCGGAGGCCCAGATCCGTTCGCAGGCCATCGATGACGTGAAACCGACCCTCACCATCGCCACCGACGGCAAGGTCTCCGGCACCGCGGGCTGCAACACGATGAACGGCAGCGCCACGGGCACCGACCCCGAACTCACCTTCCGGATCGCCACCACCAGGATGGCCTGCGCGCCCGAGGTGATGGAGGTCGAGCAAGCCGTCCTGAAAGCCTTGGACGGCAAGGCGACCGCGACCGTCGACGCGAACGCCCTCACCATCAAGAACGAGAACGGCAACGGTCTGGTCCTACACGCGGAATGAGCCCCCGGAATTCGGGCCGCCCCCTGCCTGGCCGGACGCCGGTACCATCAGCTACATGTCAGCAATCCAGACCGAGGTCGGCGAGATCGAACTCCACACCACCATCGATGACCGTCTGGTGGCGGAGTTACCCGCCGGTCAACCGTCGGTAGCCGGTGCCTCGGACACCGAAAGCGAGCTCCGAGAGCTACGCGAGCAACTGATCGGCCCGCATACCCGCGGGGTGCTGACGGTGCGCAGGCAAGGCGCGGTGGTGGGCTGGACGTTGCTGGTGGACCCGGAGGATCCGGAACGGTATCTGCTCGCCGTCCCGGTGGTCGACGAGGGTGACACCGACACCTACCGCGCCATGCTGAGCGCGGCCGTCGACGCGGCCCGCTCCTCGAAACACACTGCGGTGCAATGGATCGTCCAGGATCGCGACGGTGTCGCGGTCGCGACGGACCTCGGCCTGCGCCCGCATCGGGAACTCGACTGCGAGTGGCGCGCCGAAGGCGGCGACTGGCCCGAGACCCCGGCGGCGTACGTCGAGGAACTTCCGGCCCCGCCGACCGGGGAAACGCTCGCCCGATACGCCCGCCTGTACACCGACGCGGGCCTGAGCCGCTGCGACGACACCGGCTGCACCGATCGCTGGACCGCCGAAACCGTGGGCGAACTGCTCGCCGATCGGGACGAATACCTGGAGACCACGTTCACCCTCGGCTACCTCGACGTGGACGGCACACTACGCGCCGAATCCTCGGCCGGTGTCCGCGGCGACACCGCGGTGCTGAACATCGTGCACGCGGAGGCCCTCGTGCCGGAATTGAGCGCGCTGCTGGCGAGCACCCTGCACCGCCTGCGCCGCGATCACCCCGAGGTCACGACCGCCGATCTGTCCGCCGACCCGGCCGATCAGGCGCTGCGCACCGCCCTCACCGGCACGGGATTCACCTTGCGCGGCAGCATCTCCGAGTACCGCATCCCCGTGGACTGACACCCGAAAAGGGCCGAGCACCTGCTGATGCTCGGCCCTTGCACGGTTCGAAAACCCTTACGGCAGTGGGCCGCCCGCGGCGATCGCGGACAGGGTGGCGAACTCGTCACCCTTCAGCGAGGCGCCGCCGACCAGCGCACCGTCGATATCGGTCTGCTTGATCAGCTCGCCGATGTTCTTGGCGTTGACCGAACCGCCGTAGAGCACGCGCAGGTCCGCGGCCACCTCCGCGGAGGCGAGCTCGACCAGCTCGCCACGGATGGCCCCGCACACTTCCTGCGCGTCGGCCGGGGTGGCGACCTTGCCGGTGCCGATCGCCCAGACCGGCTCGTAGGCGATGACGATCTTCGAGATCTCCTCCGCCGTCAGGCCCTTCAGCGAACCCCGCAGCTGCTCGAGGTTGTACTCGACGTGCGTCTTCGCCTCGCGCACATCCAGACCCTCACCGATGCAGACGATCGGGGTGAGTCCGTGCTTGAGCGCCTGCTTGGCCTTGGCGAGCACGGTGGCGTCGTCCTCGCCGTGGTACTGCCGCCGCTCCGAATGCCCGACCACCACATAGGTGCAACCCAGCTTCGCCAGCATGGCGCCGCTGATCTCACCGGTGTAAGCGCCGGCATCGTGCTGCGAAAGATCCTGCGCCCCATAGGTGAGCAGGAGCTTGTCGCCCTCCACCAGGGTCTGCACACTGCGCAGATCGGTGAACGGCGGCACGACGGTGACGTCGACCTTGGCGAAGTACTTCTCCGGCAGGGCGAACGCGATCTTCTGCACCAGAGCGATGGCCTCGAGGTGATTGAGGTTCATCTTCCAGTTGCCCGCGATGAGCGGCTTGCGTGCCATTGCTCAGCCCTCCAGCACTGCGATGCCCGGAAGTTCTTTGCCCTCCAGGTATTCCAGCGACGCGCCGCCGCCGGTCGAGATGTGCGAGAAGCCGTCCTCGGGCAGGCCGAGCGCGCGCACGGCCGCGGCCGAATCACCGCCGCCCACCACGGTGAACGCGCCCTTGCCGGTCGCCGTCACGATCGCCTCGGCCACCCCACGGGTGCCCGCCGCGAAGTTCTCGAACTCGAACACGCCCATCGGGCCGTTCCAGAACACCGTCTTCGCCTCGGTGAGCAGCGCCGCGAACCGATCGGTCGACTCGGGACCGATGTCCAGACCCATCCAGCCGTCCGGAATCTCGTGCGCCGGAACGACCTTCGAGTCGGCATCGGCCGCGAACCGCTCCGCCGCGACGATATCGCGCGGCAGGTGGATCACGTCGGCGTACCGTTCCAGCAGGCCCTTGCAGGTGTCGATCATCTCCTCCTGCAACAGCGAGGAACCCACCGAAAGACCCTGGGCGGCAAGGAAGGTGAAGCACATGCCGCCACCGATGACGAGCGTGTCGACCTTCGGCGCGAGCGCCTCGATCACCGCGAGCTTGTCGGAGACCTTCGAACCGCCGAGCACCACCGCGTACGGCCGCTCGGTGTCCGCGGTCAGCTTCGCGAGCACGTCCACCTCGGCGGCGACCAGCTTGCCCGCGTAATGCGGCAGCAGCTTCGCCACGTCGTAGACCGACGCCTGCTTGCGGTGCACCACGCCGAAGCCGTCGGAGACGAACGCGCCGTCGTCGCCGACCAGCTCGACCAGCGCGGCGGCCAGCTTGGCCCGGTCCGCGTCGTCCTTGCTGGTCTCGCGCGGATCGAAGCGGATGTTCTCCAGCAGCAGCACGTCGCCGTCGGTCAGCCCCTCGGAGCGCGCGAGCGCGTCCTGGCCGACCACGTCACCGGCGAGCTGGACGTTACGACCCAGCTCCTCGGCGAGCTTCGCGGCCACGGGGGCCAGCGAGAGCTTGGCGTCCGGTGCGCCCTTCGGCCGGCCGAGATGCGCGGTGAGTACCACCTTCGCACCGGCCTCGACCAGTGCCTTGATGGTGGGCACGGACGCGAGGATGCGACCGGGATCGGTGATCTGGCCGTTGTCGTCGAGGGGGACGTTCAGGTCGGAGCGCACCAGCACGCCCCGACCTTCGACACCCTCGCTCAGCAGATCGTCGAGAGTTTTGACTGCCATGGCCTCAGAGCGACTTGCCGACGAGGCCGATGAGGTCGGCGAGACGGTTCGAGTAGCCCCACTCGTTGTCGTACCAGGACACGACCTTGACCTGGTCGTCGATCACCTTGGTGAGCGGCGCGTCGTAGATCGAGGAGTGCGGGTCGGTGACGATGTCGCTCGACACGATCGGGTCGACGTTGTACTTGAGGATGCCCTTCAGCGGGCCCTCGGCGGCAGCCTTGTACGCGGCGTTGATCTCGTCGATCGAGGCGGCGGTGCGCAGGGTGACGGTCAGGTCGGTGACCGAACCCGTCGGGACCGGCACGCGCAGCGCGTAACCGTCGAGCTTGCCCTGCAGCTCCGGGAGCACGAGGCCGATGGCCTTGGCGGCGCCGGTGCCGGTCGGCACGATGTTCAGCGCGGCGGCGCGGGCGCGACGCAGGTCGCTGTGCGGGCCGTCCTGCAGGTTCTGGTCCTGCGTGTAGGCGTGGATGGTGGTCATCAGACCACGCTCGATGCCGAAGCTGTCGTTCAGCACCTTCGCCAGCGGGCCGAGGCAGTTGGTGGTGCACGAGGCGTTGGAGATGATGTTCTGGCTGCCGTCGTACTTCTCGTCGTTGACGCCCATGACGACGGTCAGGTCCTCGCCCTTGGCGGGCGCGGAGATGATGACCTTCTTGGCACCGGCCGCGAGGTGGCCCTTGGCCTTGGTCGCGTCGGTGAAGATGCCCGTGGACTCGACCACCACGTCGACACCCAGGTCGCCCCACGGCAGCGCCGCCGGGCCCTCCTTGATGGCCAGCGCCTTGATCCGCTGGTCACCGACCACGATGGTGTCATCGCCGTCGAGCGAGACGTCCTGCGGCAAGCGGCCCAGGATCGAGTCGTACTTGAGCAGGGTCGCGAGCGTCGCGTTGTCGGTGAGGTCGTTGACCGCGACGATCTCGATGTCGGTGGTGCCCAGCGCCTTCTGCGCCTCCACCGCCCGGAAGAAGTTACGTCCGATACGACCGAAGCCGTTGATGCCTACCCGGACAGTCACGTTATCGCTCCTCAGCTTTCAAGCGGATCATTCCGATGTCTAGTAACAGTAGTGCCCGCCCTGCACCGCACCGACATGCACCTGTCCGTTGTGAACTGGACATCTGTCGGCGGGCTGCCGGGTCGCCGGATGATCGACCTGTCCGGCGCCGTCCTGGAGTCGGCTGAGGGACCACCCCCCTACGGTAACCAGCGACCTCGATCACCGACCGGTCTGTTTCCTCACACCCCACCCCACCGACCAGCCCCAACCCTCCGTCAACCCCACTGCCACCCCACCCCAGTAGGGGTACCCGCCACATCCACACCACTTCTCGGGATACGCACCCTTTCAGGACCTCCAGAAGCAGTGCAAATCCCGAGAACCGGTGCAAATTGCGCCCACCGGGCACGGCGGGGGGCGCGCTCGTGTGGCGCCGCAACGCTCCCGAGGTCCAGGGCAGCACTGCAGCCGCACGTGGCAGCGCACCGCTCGGGCCCGGCCACGTCACCACGCCACGGCTCGGGCCCGGCCGCGTCACCACGCGACAGCGCACGGCTCGAGCCTGGCCACGTCACCACGCACGGCTCGGGCCCGGCCACGTCACTACGCGACAGCGCACCGCTCGAGCCCGGTTACGTCACCCCGCGACAGCGCATCGCTCGAGCCCGGCCATGTCACCACGCACCGCTCGGACCCGGCCGTGTCAGCGCACGGCTCGGACCCAGCCGCGTCAGCGCACGGCTCTGGCCCGGCCACGTCACCCTGTCGTCTGCACTGCTTCTCTCGGGTCGGGCTGCGTCATCGCACCCCGAACGCGCAGCACCCTCCCGGGCGCCTGGCCCGGGAGGGTGCGAACGCGACTCAGGCCTCGTCGAGCAGTTCGGCCGTGACGGCGGATTCGGTGTCGGGGACGCCGAGTTCCTTGGCGCGCCGGTCCGCCATCGACAGCAGGCGCCGAATCCGGCCTGCCACAGCGTCTTTGGTCATCGGCGGGTCGGCGAGCTGGCCGAGTTCCTCCAGCGACGCCTGCCGGTGCTGCACGCGCAGTTTGCCCGCGGCGGCGAGATGGTCGGGCACCTCGTCGCTGAGGATCTCCAGCGCGCGCTCCACCCTGGCGGCCGCGGCGACCGCGGCCCGGGCGGAACGACGCAGGTTGGCGTCGTCGAAGTTGGCCAGCCGGTTCGCCGTGGCCCGCACCTCGCGGCGCAGCCTGCGCTCCTCCCAGACGATCCGGGTGCCGTGCGCACCCATCCGGGTGAGCAGCGCGCCGATGGCCTCGCCGTCCCGCACCACCACCCGATCGGTACCGCGCACCTCGCGCGCCTTCGCCGTGATGCCGAGCCGGCGGGCCGCGCCGACGAGCGCGAGCGCCGCCTCCGGGCCCGGGCAGCTGACCTCGAGCGCCGAGGAGCGACCCGGCTCGGTGAGCGAGCCGTGCGCGAGAAACGCTCCGCGCCAAGCGGCTTCGGCGTCGGCGATGCTGCCGCCGACCACCTGCGCGGGCAGCCCGCGCACCGGCCGGCCCCGCACATCGAGCAGACCCGTCTGCCGGGCCAGCGCCTCGCCCTCCTTCGACACCCGCACCACATAGCGCGAGGTCTTGCGCAGGCCGCCCGCCCCGAGCACATGCACATCGGAACCGTAGCCGTACAACTCGAAGATCTCCCTGCGGAGTCGGCGAGCGATGGAACCCATGTCCACCTCGGCCTCGACGATCACCCGCCCTCCGACGATGTGTAGACCGCCCGCGAACCGCAGCAGCGCCGACAGTTCCGCCTTCCGGGAACTGACCTGCGACACCGTGAGCCTGCTCAGCTCGTCCTTCACATCGGCTGTCATCGCCACGAGACGCGCTCCTTTCCACCCAACCCGGAACGCACATCCTGACCCATGTGCCGTCCCTCGACTCGAAGCCCTGCCATTTGCGGCCGAGGTTGCCGGATCAGTTGATCCAGTGCGGCGGCAAGCTTTCCGGGGTGATGCCGGTCCGTTCCCGCTTCGGCGACATCGGAGAAGGTTACTCGCGCGCGCAACTGTTCGGCAGCTCTGGCCACATGTTCTCTTTCGCGACCTTCCGGAACCGACCCTGAATCGACCACCACCTCGTCGACCACGAATTCCGGTGCGTGCTGGGACAATACATGCAGGTGCCGTTCGGCGGAGAAACCCGCCGTTTCGCCGGGCTCGGCGGCGAGGTTCAGCACGAGAACTTTTCTGGCTCGGGTGTACACGAGCGCCTCTCGTAGTTCGGGGACGAGCACATGGGGGATGACACTGGTGAACCATGATCCCGGCCCGAGCACGACCACGTCGGCGTGTTCGATGGCCGAGGTCGCTTCCGGACTGGCCGGCGGATCGGACGGAATCAACCGGACGCGGCGTACCTTGCCCGGGGTGGTCGCGATCGCGACCTGGCCGCGGATACAGCGGCTGACCCGCGGATCCGCTTCCAGCCCAGCGACATCGGCTTCGATGTCGAGGGCGATGGGTGACATCGGCAGTACCCGCCCGGTGATCCGCAGCAGCTTGGCGACCTCGTCCAGGGCGGCGACCGGGTCGCCGAGCACCTCGGTGAGACCGGCCAGGATCAGGTTGCCGACCGAGTGGCCGGCCAGCGCTCCGGTGCCGCCGAAGCGGTGCTGCACGGTGCGGGTCAAGACATCGTCGGCGTCGGCGGCCAACGCGGCCAACGCCATCCGTAGATCACCCGGCGGCAGCACCCCTAGTTCGCTGCGTAGCCGCCCGGACGAACCGCCGTCGTCGGCGACCGTCACGACGGCGCAGATCTTTCTGGTCAACCGCCGGACCGCGGTCAGCGTCGCGTACAGGCCGTGCCCGCCGCCCAGCGCGACGATGCTGGGATCGGATTCCCAACCACTCATTCGCGCCCCAGATCCCGGTGCACGACCCGCACCACGTCGGCGGATCCCTCGGCCACGTCGGTGACCGCGCTCATCAGTTCACCGAGGGCCTCGGCTATCGCCACGCTGCGGTGTTTTCCTCCGGTGCAGCCCACTGCCACCGTCATGTATCGCTTCCCCTCTTGGCGGTAACCGTTCATGGTCAGATCCACCAGGTGGTGACAGGTACGCAGGTAATCCGCCGCGCCGGGGCGCGACAGCACGTACTCACTCACCACCGGTTCCTGACCAGTGTGTTCCCGCAATTCTGGAATCCAATGTGGATTAGGTAGAAAACGCACATCCAACACCATGTCGGCGTCCAGTGGAACCCCGTGCTTGAAGCCGAAAGATTGCACGGTGAGCTGCAACGCGCTCGGCGCACCGCCGCCGTAGGCCTCCTCCAGCTTGCGATGCAGCTGGTGGATGGACAGCTCGGTGGTGTCGATGACCAGGTCGGCGGCGGTTTTCACGGCGGAGAGCCGAACCCGTTCGGCGGCGATGCCCGCGGAGAGGGTGCCGTCTTTGCTTTCGCTTTGCAGCGGATGCCGGCGCCGGGCGAACCCGTAGCGCCGGATCAGCACGTCATCGGACGCTTCCAGGAACAGCACCCGGGTCTCGATGCCGAGCTTGCGCAGCTGTTCGGTGACCACCGAGAGATCACCGGTGAAGAAGCGGCTGCGCACGTCCATCACCAGGGCGAGGCGCCGGATCGGCGGCTCGGTGGCCGCGCCGAGTTCGATCATCCGGCCGATCAGTTCCGGCGGCAGGTTATCGGTGACGTACCAGCCCAGATCCTCGAGCACGCGGGCGGCGGTACCGCGGCCCGCGCCGGATAGTCCGGTCACGATCACGACCTCGACCTGCGGGTTCGCCGCGGTGACAGCGCTCGCGAAGCTGTCCTGCCCCGCGGTCTGTCGCGGATTGCCCGCCGTGTTGTTCGATTCGACGCGTGTCATGTCCTACCGGATCCGTCTCGTGGTTACCTCTCGAATCATCCCGCACCGGTTCCGGTAGCGGGCGCAGACATGCGCGGTCACCCTCCGTGGTGCCCGAGGCCGGTGATCGAACATGTGCTGGAACGGTAACGAGGATATAGGTGCATCGGTGAAAAGCTGGTGATTCCGAACTTCCTCACCCCTCCTGTAATGCGGCGAGCACCGCTTTGGCCGTCGCCAGGCCGATCCCGGGGACCTCGGTGATCTGTTCGACCGTGGCCTCCTTGAGTTTCGCGACCGAGCCGAAGTGGGTGACCAGCGCGGTGCGGCGCGCCGCGCCCAAGCCGGGCACCGAGTCCAACGCGGAGGCGGTCATCCGGCGCGACCGCTTGCTGCGATGGAAGGTGATCGCGAAACGGTGCGCCTCGTCCCGGACCCGTTGCAGCAGGAACAGCGCCTCGCTGTTGCGCGGCATGATCACCGGGTCGCTCTCCCCCGGCACCCACACCTCTTCCAGTCGTTTGGCCAGGCCGATCACCGCGACATCGGTGATGCCCAGTTCGTCGAGCACCTCGGCGGCGGCCGCGACCTGGGGCGCGCCGCCGTCGACGACGTACAGGTTCGGCGGGTAGGCGAACTTGCGCGGCCGTCCGGTCTGCGGATCGATGCCCGGCCGGGCGTCGAGATCGGCTGCGGCGTCCGCGGTTTCGGCCGCCAGGTCTTCGCTCGCCAGCAGTTCGCGTTCCTTCTGCAGCTTGTAGAACCGCCGCCGGGTGACCTCCCGGATGCTGCCCACGTCGTCGGAGCGGCCCTCCCCCGCGGCCTCCTTGATCGTGTAGTGGCGGTACTCGGATTTGCGCGCCAGACCGTCCTCGAACACCACCAGCGAGGCCACCACGTCGGTGCCCTGCACATGGCTGATGTCGACACATTCGATCCGCAACGGGGCGCTGTCCAGTTCCAAGGCGTCCTGAATGGCCTGCAGCGCAGCCGATCTCGACGTGAGATCGCCCGCGCGCTTGAGCTTGTGCTGCTGCAGCGCCTCCATCGCGTTGCGCTGCACGGTCTCCGCGAGCGCCTTCTTGTCGCCGCGCTGGGGCACCCGCAACTGCACGGCCGAGCCGCGCAGGTCCGACAGCCACTCCTGGACCTGTTCGGCGTCCCCGGGCAACTCGGGGACGAGCACCTCCCGCGGCACCACGGTCGCGGGCTGCTCCCCCGCACCGAACTCGGCGACGGCCACCTGCTCGCCGTAGAACTGGGTGAGGAACTGCTCGACCAGCACTGCCATCTCACTGCCGGTTTCCGGCGCGTCGATGGCGTCGCCGGATTTGTCGACCACCCAGCCGCGCTGGCCGCGCACCCGGCCGTCCCGGACGTGGAAGATCTGTACCGCGGCTTCCAGTTCGTCGGTGGCGAAGGCGATCACGTCGGCGTCGGTGCCGGTGCCCAGCACCACCGCCTGCTTCTCCAGCGCCCGGCGCAGCGCCTGCACGTCGTCCCGCAGCCGCGCGGCGTTCTCGAAATCGAGGTCCTCGGCCGCCTCCTGCATGCGCCGTTCCAGCTGACGCACCATGCGGTCGGTGCGGCCGGCCAGGAAGTCGCAGAAGTCCTCCACAATCCGGCGATGCTCGTCGGCACTGACCCGGCCGATACACGGCGCCGAGCACTTGTCGATATACCCGAGCAGGCAGGGACGGCCGATCTGGCTGTGCCGTTTGAACACTCCGTTGGAGCAGGTCCGTGCGGGAAAGACGCGCAGCAGCAGGTCCAGGGTTTCCCGGATCGCCCAGGCATGCGCGTACGGGCCGAAGTAGCGCACGCCCTTCTTGCGCGCGCCGCGGTAGACGAACAGCCGGGGGAACTCCTCGTTCAACGTCACCGCGAGCACCGGATACGACTTGTCGTCCCGGTATCGGACGTTGAACCGCGGATCGAACTCCTTGATCCAGTTGTATTCGAGTTGCAGCGCCTCCACCTCGGTGGAGACGACCGTCCATTCGACGCTCGCCGCGGTGGTGACCATCTGCTTCGTGCGCGGATGCAGCGACGCCACGTCGGCGAAGTACGAGTTCAACCGGCTGCGCAGGCTCTTCGCCTTACCGACGTAGATGACCTGTCGATGCGCGTCCCGGAACTTGTACACCCCTGGTTCGACGGGAATCGTGCCCGGCTTGGGCCGGTACGTCGCTGGATCTGCCACCAGTCAAGCCTAGAGGGAGGCTACGACAGGTTCGCCGGGGTGCTCGGGACCGCGGTGTCGCGCCGGGCCGGAGCGCTCCGGTCGGCGTCGTTGCTTCGAAACATCTTGCACCGCAGCGTGTATCGCAAGCTACGGCCGGTAGACCACCGGTGCCCGGTGGTGCGACTGCCGTGGCAGGGTTCACTGCCGGCGGGCGACACCGTGCTGTGCGACCGCGTCCAGCAGACCGGACCGGCGTTCGCCGGTGGGAGTCGGCTCGACCAGCGCGAAGCGACAGCCGATGGCGGTGGCGCCGCCGTCGGCTTCGGCGCTGTCGCCGACCATCAACGCGGCCTCCGGGTCGACGCCGAGTTTGTCGAGCGTGGCGGCGAAGATACGAGGTTGCGGCTTGATCGCGCCGATCTCGAAGGAGAGGGCGAACGCGTCGATATAGCGGTCCCAGCCGCGGGCGGTGAACGCCGGCCGGATGTCGAACGCGATATTGCTCACCACCGCCACCTGGATGCCTTGGGCGGCAAGGGAAGTCAGCACCTCCTCGACGTCCGGGTACGGCGTCCACTCCAGCGGGTCGATCATCCGGTCGTAGAGCTTGGCGGCCTGATCGTCGAACGGCACGCCCGACTTGCGCAGCACCTCCAGGTAAGCCTTCCGGTGCAGTTCGGGGTCGAGGTCGCGGTTGTCCCAGGCGTACTGGCCCGCCGCGTCGAACTCGACGATCTGGTGCACCGGCGCGGTCATCCGGCGCAGGAGCTCGGTCTTCTCGTGGACATCCAAGGCCCGGCCATCGGCAGCGACCAGATCATCACCCCATGATTGCTTCTCCTCCAGTCGAAACAAGGTCCCGGAATAGTCGAACAGCACCGCCTCGAGAGTCACGAAAACAGCCTACCGACGGGTTGGTGCGGGCTCCGGTCGTCGCAGGCCGCGGGCACCGGGCCGGACGCCGCGAATGTCCGTTGCGTCCGGGTGATCAAACGCTCCCGAGGTGTCGGTGCCGACGGTTAGAGTCCCTGCATGAGTCGCACGCGAGGAACCTGGACCAGCGTGGTGGCGGCAGTACTGCTCGTCGCCGGCATGGCCACCGCTTGTTCGTCCGATGACACGGACAAGGCCGCCGACGTCTGCGCGACGACGCCGAACGGGACGCTGGTCGCGGCGTCGCCGACCGGGCCGACGGGCAGCAAGGACATCAGCACCAATCCGGAGCTGTCCACCGGCTACCGGTCCGGGATGGTGGCCGCGCGCACCAAGACCTTCGCCGTGGCGACCGCGAACACCCTGGCCAGCAAGGCGGCATGTGAGGTCCTGCGCGACGGCGGCACGGCCGCGGACGCGCTGATCACCGCGCAGACCATGCTCGGCCTGGTAGAACCCCAGTCGTCGGGCATCGGCGGCGGTGCGTTCCTGATGTACTACGACGCGGCGAGCAAGTCGGTGGAGGCGTACGACGGACGCGAGGTCGCGCCCGCCGCTGCCACCGAGAACTACCTGCGCTGGGTCAGCGACACCGACCGCACCGAACCCAAGCCGAACACGCGTGCCAGCGGCCGCTCCATCGGCGTGCCGGGCGTGCTGCGGATGCTGGAGATGGTGCATCGCGAGCACGGCAAAACCGGGTGGCGCGAATTGTTCGATCCGGCAATCGGACTCGCGGATCGCGGCTTCTCGATCAGCCCCAGGCTCGCCGCCCAGGTCGCCGAACAGGCCAAGAACCTCGCCCTGGACGAGGCCGCGAAGGCGTACTTCCTCAATCCCGACGGCACGCCCAAGCCGGCCGACACGCTGCTCACCAACCCGGCGATGGCCAAGACGCTGGGCGCCATCGCGTCCGAGGGCGCGCAGGCCTTCTACACCGGCGCCATCGCGCAGGACATCGTCGCCGCGGCCACCTCGACCAGCGGCGGCCGCACGCCCAGCCTGATCACCGCCGCCGACCTGGCCGGTTACCAGGCGAAGAAGCGCACGGCCCTGTGCACCGACTACCGCAACCATCAGATCTGCGGCATGCCGAACCCGTCGTCCGGCGGCAGCACCGTCGCCGCCACCCTCGGCATCCTGGAGAACTTCGACCTCGCCGCGCTGCCCCCGGACAACCTCGGCGCCGGCTCCGACACCGCCCGCAACGGCGGCAAGCCGAAGGCCGAAGCCGTGCACCTCATCGCCGAAGCCGAGCGGCTCGCCTACGCCGATCGCAACAAGTACGTCGCGGACACCGATTTCGTTCCGCTGCCCGGTAATTCGCTGCAGACCCTGCTCAACAAGGACTACCTGAAGCAGCGCTCCGCCCTGATCGACCGCAACCGCAGCATGGGCACCGCGCAGCCCGGCGACTTCGGCCCCGTCCCGGTCGGCGTCGGCCCGCAACCGCCGGAACACGGCACCAGCCATATCTCCGTCGTCGACCAGTACGGCAATGCGGCCGCCATGACCACCACCGTGGAATCCGAATTCGGTTCCTTCCATCTCGTCGACGGCTTCGTGCTGAACAACCAGCTCACCGACTTCTCGGCGGACCCGCTGGGCACCGACGGCGCACCGGTCGCCAACCGGCTCCAGCCCAACAAGCGTCCGCGCAGCTCGATGAGCCCCACCCTGGTCTTCGACAAGGCGCCCGACGGCGCCCGCGGCAACCTCACCCATGTCGCGGGCTCCCCCGGCGGTTCGGTGATCATCCAGTTCGTCGTGAAAACCCTTGTCGGCATGCTCGATTGGGGCCTCGACCCGCAACAGGCCGTCTCCGCCCTGTCCTTCGGCGCCGGCAACTCCCCCGCCACCGGCGTCGGCGGCGAACACCCGAGCATCAACACCGCAGACAACGGCGACCACGACGCCCTCGTCCTGCGCCTACGCGAACTGGGCCACCAGGTCTCCGTCGCCCCTCAATCCAGCGGCCTCAGCGCCCTCACCCGCGACGGCACCGCCTGGGTCGGCGGCGCCGACCCCCGCCGCGAAGGAGCAGTCCTCGGCGACAACCGCTGAAAGATCGGTGCCCGGTGGCGCCTGCACTGAACACCGGGCACCAGGCCCTGCCCCACTGAATGCCGGACGGCCTGCCGCACCCACTACGCAGCACTCGCGACGTGACGCGGGCACCCACGCTGACCGGGCCACGTCAAACCGATTCTCCACCTGGGCCACCGCCGTTGTTGCGCACCGCGCCGGCATCGCGCCGCCTGCCGCGCCACTAGGCAGCACTCACGACGTGACGCGGGCACCCACGCTGACAGGGCCACGTCAAACCGATTCTCCGCCTGGGACACCGCCGTTGTTTGCGCACCCGCGCCAGCATCGCGCCGCCTGCCGCGCCCACTAGGCAGCACTGGTCGCGACGTGACGCGGGCACCCGCGCTGACCGGCGGGCCCGCTGCAAGGTGAACTCGCCCGCGACAGGCATGACGCGCCGCCGCAGGACGTTCTGGCATCCGGAGCCCTCGCCGCTCAGTTGTTCCCGTTGTCGCTCATGGCGGAACCTCGCGAACATGCCTGCCCGGCGTCGGTGCGAGGCGCACGTTCACCTGCTCTGCACATCCGCACCCCTTCTAGGGGCCCGCACCCTCTCTGCTGGTCCGCAAGTGGTGCGAACCCCTGGAAACGGTGCGGATTTCGGGGGTTCAGCGCGCCAGGCGCATGGGGTAGAGGACGGGGCCGTGGTCGAGGGGAAGTTCGGGTTCGGGGTGGAAGCCGAAGCGGTCGTAGAAGGGCATGGTGGTTTTGGCGTTCGCGATCAGGAAGCACGGTTCGGTCGAGGTCGCCAACCGCTGTTCCAGGAGGGAGGTCGCGAAACCTTTGCGTTGCGCGTCGGGCCGCGTGCCGACGGCGGCCAGGTAGAGATGCGGGGTCGAGGGCCGCGCCTCTTCCATCCGATGCGATACCGCAAGCGCCCGCGGCAGACTGCTCCGCAACGCCCGAACCAGCGTGAAATGCTTGGCAATCGGCGAGATCACCCCGACGGGCTCCCACAGCGCGACGCTCACGACGCTCCGATCCTCGTCGAGCGCGAGATCGACCATGCCGGTCTCCGCCCGCGCCGCAATCCGCGCTTCCCAGAACAACGGTAACGCCTTACCCCGCCGCTCCGCATTCGGCCAGAAGTACGTCATCAGCGGATCGTCGGCATACGCCTCCGCCAGCACCACCGCACCCAACTCCATAGCGCGAGGCTATCGAATCGGCCGTCGTGTCAGGTGGAGGCAGTCCTGTCCCAGCGTGGCCATCCGGCGGCAGTGCCGTGCTCGAGCGCTCCCTCGACGAGGCGCGGCTTCGAGCGGGGCGCCGTTGCGCCTCGGCGTGCCTAACCGAGGCCAACCGCTGTGAGCCAGGGGCTCCATGTTCGACCGCCTGGTGCACCACGCCGAGGTCATCTCCCTCGAGGGTGACAGTTACCGGCTCGAGGACCGCGACCTCGGCCGCGTTCCCGCCGCCGACGTTGGAAGTTCCGCGGCCAGGCCGCGAATCAACTGGTTCGGGTGATCCGCAGCACCGGGATCCGTCGCCGTGTCTTGGCCTCGAACTCGGCGAAACCCGGTTGGGCGGCTATGGCCTTCGCGAGCAGCCGGGTGCGCTCCTCGCCCTCGGTGGGCGTCGCTTCGGCCCGGTAGCTGTCGGCGCCGATTTCGACGGTGAGTTCCGGGTTGGCGACGAGGTTGTGATACCAGGCCGGATTCCGGTCGGAACCGGCGGCGGAGGCGACGACGAAAATGTCGTCACCGTCGGTGAAGTACACGACAGGGCTGACGCGCGTCAGGCCGGTCCGGGCGCCGACGGTGGTCAGCAATGCCATATCGAACGTGGCGAATCGGCCGCCGACCCGGCCGCTGTTGGCACGGAATTCGGCGATGACTTCGGGGTTGTACTCGAACATTCCGTTCCGATCGTCGAGTCGGATGTTGGTGCGGGACAACGAGGATGCCGGATCGCAGGACCGGCCCGGGTCGTACGAGCCGGCGCCAGCAGCCGAAGTGGCCTGGGGCCCGTCTCGATCGCCACCGCGTCGCCTCGCCGACCGCCGGAATCGGCCAGCCCTCACATTGTCTTTATCGTGAATCAAATGGTTTTATTGCGAGTCAATCACAAGGCTCTGTCGTCGTCAATCGCTCGCGTATCGCCGCGTGGCCTGTCGGTGCACTCTCCGAGGGTGGGGGTGCTATGAGAGGCGTGGGTCGCGGCATTGCCGGATGTTCGTGTCCTGCTGCCCGAGTTCGGCATGCCTACGGCTCCGCCTGCGCGAGTCGCCGAGTCTGACCCGGGGCCGCCCTCGGGGCGTCCGATCTCCGATCAGGTCTTACCGTTATCGGAAAGCGGTGACGTGCTCGGTGATGAAGGTGCGCAGGCTGCGTGGTGTGGTCCCGGTGATCGATACCACGTCGTCGGTCAGCCACGCCGCATCGCCGGCGGCGATCAGGCCGAACACCTGGGCGTTCGAGGTGGCGACGGCCTCGGGGACGCCGGCCCGGATCATCTCCGCGCGGTGCTCGCCGGGAGAGACGCGGCGGTACTCGACCTCCCGTCCCAGCGCGTGGGTCAACTCTTTCGCGACCTCGGCGTAGGTGATCAGGTCGGGACCGGTGAGCAGGTAGGTTCGGCCCGCGTGCTGCTCGGGCGTTGCGGCGATCGCCGCAGCGGTGGCACCGACGTCGCGGGCGTCGATCATCGCGAACCGGCCGTCGCCGGTCGACATCGTGAATCCACCTGTCTGCTTGATCATCGGCGCGGCGGCGAGCAGATTTTGCATGAAGAGGTTCGGTGCGAGCAGCGTGTACGCCAATCCGGTTCCTTTCAGATATGCCTCGATCCGTGCATGAGCGCGTCGACGGTCGACCGGTGAGTCGGCGGTCGCTTTGTGGTTGGTGATCTTGACGATGTGCCGCACGCCGTGGCGGAGGGCGCTCTCGATGATCGCGATCTCCGCCACCGGCTGGGACGGGCTGATGAGCAGGACGGTGTCGATGCCGTGCATGGGCGTGTCGAGCGTGTCGGGGCGGTCGAAGTCGCCCACCGCGATTTCGGCGCCCGCCGCGCCACCGCCTGCCGCGCGTGCCGGGTCACGCACCAGCGCCCGGGTGGGGTGGTGCCGGGCGGCGAGCAGCCGGACGGCTTCGGATCCAACCTTGCCGGTCGCACCGGTGACCAAGATCATGACCTGTCCCTTCGAATCGCGTATACGAGCGAGTTCGATCATCCCGGTCACGGTATCTCTTGTGAAGAAGGCACCGTTTGGATATATAGGTACCTGATGGATACCGATAGGCAACCCACGTATGCGAAGCAGTGCCCGTCCCGCACGGTGGTCGACGTGCTGGCCAATAAGTGGGTGCTCTACGTCCTCGGCCTACTACGCCGCTACGACCGGCCGCTGCGTTTCACCGAGCTGCGTCGCCAGATCGAGGGCGTGACGCAGAAATCCCTGACCCAGGCGCTGCGCAACCTCGAACGCGACGGGCTGATCAGCCGCACCGTTTACCCGACCATCCCGCCGCGTGTCGAGTACGCCCTCACCGACCTCGGTGTCGCGGCCGGCGCCCTCACCACCGCGATCGCCGACTGGTCCCTGACCAACGCGACCCGCGTCCTGGAATCACGCGCGGCCTACGACGACCGGCTCGCCGACCAGTCGTGACGTTCCTCAGGACGCAAGCGGCACACAAACCGGTGTGGACCTGACGTTCTCATCGGTTACGCCACAGGACTGCCGGAAATCAACGGTTCACGGTCGTACGGCACCGGGCTCACGGGCGGGTAGGCCACGCAGCAGCGTGTCGAGGAACAGGTCGAATCTCGGTGCGCCGGCGCCGAGGTGGAGGGGATTCTCGGTGGTCGCCAACCAGCCGACGACGCAGGTCATGAAGATCTGCCAGCTGTGCTCGGCCATCTCGGCGGTCACCCCGGACCGGCGGAGAACGGCGCTGACCGCGCCCCGGACGCGGTCGATCGAGTGCGCGTTGTGCTCGTGCGGACGAGACAGGTGCGTGGCATAGCCGGGCAGGGCAAGGAATTCATCGCGCATCGCCCACGCGAGTCGGGTGAGCCAGGCTCGCCATTCCGGATCTCCGGCATCGGCTCGCAGCAGGATTCGCTCGACGACGACCTCGCTGAGGAGATCGAAGAGCTCGTCGCGGTTCTTGATCCACCGGTAGAGCGCGCTGTGGCTGACGCCGAGGCTCGCTGCGAGCTCGCGCATGGTCAGCGTGTCGACGTTGTCGGCCTGCGACACCGCTTCGACGATCTTGTCCCGGCTGATCTGGGCGGGACGGCCCGGACCTCGTCGCTCGGCCACTTCGTCACTCATGAATCAGACGATAGACAGTGCCCGCCGCCGAACGCGCCTCCGTCGGTGGCTGCGACACCTCTCACCCTATTAGTGACCATTGGTCACTAATAGGCTAGTGTGAGTCGTGTCGACGGATCGGCCGTCACGCAACAGCGGGAGACACGATGAAAGAAGCACTCGAGGAGGCGGCTGGCATCCAAGGCGCGGTCGCGCCGGGATTCGAGGCTGTGCGCGAGCAGTTCGCCGCACTGCTGGCCGCAGAGGGTAGCGAACTGGACGCCCAATTGGCCGCCTACCACCGCGGAGAGAAGGTGGTCGACCTATGGGCGGGGCCGGATACGAACGCCGACTCGATCATGGGGATCTACTCGGCGAGCAAGGGGGTCACCCACCTGGTGGTGGCGCTGCTGGTCCAGGACGGCGTGGTGGACCTGGATCAGAAGGTGAGCCACTATTGGCCGCAGTTCGCGGTCGAGGGCAAGCGGGACCTCCTGGTGCGCGAACTGCTCTCCCACCAGGCCGGTCTGGTGGGTGCCGCGCACGGGTTCACGATGGAGGAACTCGCCGACGACCGACTCGTGGCCGAACGACTCGGCGCGCAGCGCCCGTTCTGGCGACCGGGCCGGGCAACCGGGTACCACGCGTTGGTGATGGCCGCGCTGAGCGGAGAACTCGTGTGTCGCGCCACCGGCCGCACCGTCCAGGAACACTTCGCCGAACGACTCCAGGCTCCGCTGAAGCTCGACCTGCACCTGGGCCTGCCCGCGGGTCGAGACGGCCAATTCCTCAGTGCCCAACCGATGACGGCGACCCCGGAACGCCTGCGCGAGCTTGCCGCGACCGCGACCTCCCCGGACAGTCTCAGCGGCATCGCCTTCAACCGGCACCATCCGCGCAACCGGGAGGTGTGGGAACTGCCCAATCTCCCGGTCGTCCGCTCCCGCGGGCCGGCCTCGTTCGGAGGCATCGGCACCGCCCGCAGCCTGGCCAAGCTGTATTCGGCGCTCGTGTCGCCGGTCGACGGCGTCGACCCGCTGCTCGAACCCGCCACCGCGTCGACGTTCGGCCAGATCCAGTCCAACGGTTTCGACTTGGTCCTGCGGCAGCCCAAGGCCTGGGCGGTCGGATTCCACGCGTCGTCGGAGATCTACCCGGTTCTCGGCGCCGGCGCGTTCGGCCACAGCGGAGCCGGTGGGCAGCAGGCGTTGGTCGACCCGCGCCACGAGCTGTCCTACGCCTTCCTGCGCCGCCGCTTCCTGTTGCCCAACCAGGCCGACGCCGACCATCTGCGACTGCTGGCTGCGCTGGTCACTGCTGCGCGGCGGGCCTGATCACTCGCGCGGACCGCCGCCGTCTCCCGGCAGATCGACGAGCTGAGCACGATCCCGCCGGGGCGAGCAAGTTCTGCTTGTCGGCTCGTCGGGATCTCCGCCGGGCGAGAAGCGCCTGGACCGGGAGGTGCGAAACATGTTGTCGTGCACTGGGAAAGGGCATGCGGACAGCTCCCGGCTAAGCTCGAATCTCGTGGTCGAAAAACTGGAAATCTCTCGTGACATCGCTGCTTCGCCCGACGCGGTTTACGCGGCCGTCGCGGATGTGACCCGCATGGGTGAGTGGTCACAGGAGTGCTACGCCTGCGAGTGGCATGAGGGCTTCGACGGCCCGGTCGTCGGCGCTACTTTCGAAGGTCACAACCGCAACGGTGAGCGCGAGTGGACCACTCAGGGCAAAGTCGTCGAGGCCGACCCCGGCCGAGCGTTCACCTTCGAATGCTCGATGCGCGATTTCCACTACGCGACTTGGGGTTACCGCATCGAACACACGCTGACGGGTTGCCGGGTGACCGAGTGGACCGAGGACCTGCGGCCACCGGAGGGCTTGGAGATCAGTAAGAAGATTTCCGGTGTGCAGGACCGGACAGCGCGTAACCGGGAGACCATCAGCGGCACCCTCGAGCGCCTCGCGGCCGCCCTGGAGAACTGAATCGAATCCGGTTCTCGCTGTTCGGAGTCTGTTCCTGGTGCCGGTCGGATTGGTCGACCGGCACGACGTCGTGGAGCGTGCCGACTACTTTTCGGCGGTGTACTTTGCGCCGAGTTCGCGGAGTTTGTCCATGGCGGTGGCGGCGTGGGCTTTGTCGTTGGAGCGGATGGCGAGGAGGGGAACGTAGTCGTCGTTGACGAGTTCGAGGCGGGCCCAGGATTTGCGGTCGGGAAAGGCGACGCCGCGGACGGTGTCCCAGGGGAATTCATTGTCGCCCAGTACATTTCGAACGGTGACGCCGCGCGGGCCGACGCGTACCCGAGGCCGGGTGAGCATGAGGACTCCGCCGGCGATGAGCAGGCCGATGCCGATCATGGCGATCTGGTCGGCCACCCGGAAGTTCACGCCGGTCGAACCGGAGCGCAGCCAGATGCCGCCGACGAGGAAGGCCGCGGCGATCAGGGTGGCGACGATCCACGCGGTACGCACCGCACGCCGCGGTCGCACCTCGAAGTCCCACTCGGGCGACGCGGCTTGCGCCGCTTCGGCGTTCCTCCGGAAAATGCGCACCACCGGCATCGCTACCTACACCCCTGCACTAGAGCCGACCGCCCACGGCCGGCAACGGACGAGCGAATCGCCGTGAAGCACATCGGATTACGCCCCGACGTCGACGAACCAGGTCGACGACGGCTAACGGAATCCCGTCGCACCAAGCGCACCGAATCGGCCGAACCCACCACGCCAACCGAGCCCACCACGCGCACTGAACCGACCGAGCCGATCGAACTGATCGAGCAGCCCGGGCCCACGACTCGCACCGACCCCACCACGCGCACCGGGCCGACCAAGCCCACCGAACTGATCGAGGAGCCCGGGCCCACCGAACTGATCGAGCGCACCGAGCGCACCGAGCGCACCGAGCGCACCGAGCGCACCGAGCGCACCGAGCGCACCGAGCGCACCGAGCGCACCGAGCGCACCGAGCGCACCGAGCGCACCGAGCGCACCGAGCGCATTATGCCGACTGGCGCAGGGCGCGCAGGGTGAGGGCGGCGTCGAGGGCCGCGGCACACGCTTGTTCGCCCTTGTTTTCGGCGGAACCGGGGAGCCCGGCGCGGTCGAGCGCCTGCTCTTCGTTGTTGGTGGTGAGCACACCGTTCGCGACGGGGGTGCCCGCGTCCAGCGACACCCGGGTGAGTCCGGCTGTCACCGCATCGCACACATACTCGAAATGCGGTGTCCCACCCCGGATCACAACGCCGAGCGCGACCACGGCGTCATGCGTGCGGGCCAGTTCCTGCGCCACCACCGGCAGCTCCATCGCGCCCGCGCAGCGCACCACCGTCACGTGCAGCACGCCGGCTTCCTTGGCGACCTGTTCGGCATTCGCGACCAGGGTGTCGCAGATCGTGGTGTGCCAGCGCGACGCGACGATGCCCAGCTTGAGGTCCTTGGCATCCGCGAGCGCGAAAGCCGGTACGCCGGTACCGCTCATCGATAGTGGCCTTTCCGTGGGTCAGCGGGCGGTTTCGCCCAGATCGATGTCGTCCAGCCCGATCAGGTCGTGGCCCATGCGGTCTCGTTTGGTCCGCAGGTAGTGCAGGTTTTCGGCGTTGGCGCGCAACGGCATCGGCACGCGCTCGGTGATCCGCAGACCGTATCCGTCCAACCCGACGCGTTTGGCCGGGTTGTTGGTGAGTAGTCGCATGGAGCGGATCCCCAGGTCGACCAGGATCTGCGCGCCGGTGCCGTAGTCGCGGGCGTCGGCGGGCAGTCCGAGTTCCAGGTTCGCGTCGACGGTGTCGTGACCGGAGTCCTGCAACTGGTAGGCCTGCAGCTTGTGCATCAGTCCGATGCCGCGACCTTCGTGACCGCGCATGTACAGCACCACCCCGCGCCCTTCCTGGGCCACCATCTCCAGCGCGGCGTCCAGCTGCGGACCGCAGTCGCAGCGCAGTGAGCCGAACACGTCGCCGGTCAGGCATTCGGAGTGCACCCGGACCAGCACGTCGTCACCGTCGGCGAGATCGCCGCGCACCAGCGCGACGTGCTCGACCTCGTCGTAGATGCTCTGGTATCCGACGGCCATGAACTCGCCGTGCGCGGTCGGGATGCGCGCTTCGGCGACCCGCACCACGTGCTTTTCGTGCTTGCGCCGCCAGGCGATCATGTCGGCGATGGAGATCAGCGCGAGGTTGTGCTCGTCGGCGAAGACGCGCAGCTCTTCGGTGCGGGCCATGTGGCCCTCGTCCTTCTGGCTGACGATCTCGCAGATCACGCCCGCGGGCCGCAGTCCGGCCATCCGGGACAGGTCGACCGCGGCCTCGGTGTGGCCGGGGCGGCGCAGCACGCCACCGTCTTTCGCGCGCAGCGGCACCACATGCCCCGGGCGGGTGAAGTCGTCGGCCTTGGTCTCGGCGGCGGCGAGCAGGCGCATGGTGTGCGCGCGGTCGGCGCCCGAGATGCCGGTGGTGATGCCCTCCCGGGCGTCGACCGCCACCGTGTAGGCGGTGCCGTGCTTGTCCTGGTTCATCGCGTACATCGGCGGCAGCCCGAGCCGATCGCAGTCGTCACCCGTCAACGGCACACAGATGTAACCGGAGGTGTAGCGAATCATGAAGGCCACCAACTCCGGGGTGGCCTTCTCCGCCGCGAAGATGAGGTCGCCCTCGTTCTCACGGTCCTCGTCGTCGACGACGACGACCGCCTTACCGGCGGCGATGTCGGCGACTGCGCGCTCGATGGTGTCGAACCTGGTCACGTCTGTTGTGCTCCATCTCGAATTAGGTCCGCCCCCACACTACTGTGTCCGACTCGCAGCGCCTGCGGCGCTGCGCCTTCGCCTGCCTCGCGCGTGGTGGTCGTCTGCGGTGCGCCCGGATCGGCGCGCGGCCGCACTGTTGTTTTCGCGTTCAGCCTCGCTGTTGCAACCGCTCCACATACTTGGCGATCACATCCACCTCCAGATTGACCGTCGTGCCGACGGTGGCGAAGCCCAGATTCGTCAGGGCAAGAGTGGTGGGGATCAGTGAGACCTCGAACCAGTCCTTGCTGTCGGTGTCGGCGGGCTCGTCGGCGACACCGAGACCGGAGACGGTGAGCGAGATGCCGTCGACGGTGATCGAGCCCTTCTGCACCACGTAGCGGGCGATCGAGTCGGGCAGCGAGATGCGCACGACATCCCAGTTGTCCGAGGGCGTGCGCGAGAGCACCGTGCCGGTGCCGTCGACGTGCCCCTGCACCAGATGCCCGCCGAGCCTGCTGTTCAGCGCGGCGGCACGTTCCAGATTGACCTTCGATCCGGTGTCCAGCTTGCCGATGCTCGAGCGGTTCAGCGTCTCCTGCATCACGTCGACGGTGAACGAGTCGCCGCCGACCACCTCGACCACGGTCAGGCACACCCCGTTGACGGCGATCGAATCACCGTGCCCGGCATCGGAGGTCACCAGCTCGCCTCGGATGGTCAGCCGGGCGGCATCGGCCAACCGCTCGGTGGCGACGATCTCGCCCAGCTCCTCGACGATGCCTGTGAACATGCCCTGACTCCCTGTCGCGTTGTGGTCCCCGGTTGCGGAACAGCCCGGCCGCGGCAGGAATTCCCGCCGGTCGCTGCCGGTTGTCTCAGCTTAGTTCGCGCGGTCGGCGACGGTTCGCCCGCGGACCGCCCGGCCCGCACCCGATGTCGGCCGACTCGAACCCGCTCCCGGCAACCGCCGAGAGAATCAGACCGACTGCCGGAGAAGTCGCAGTCGACCAAGGGTTTGATAATGAATTTTCGGGTAATTACGTTCATGCGTACGGAAAAGTCGCATTCTTCTTCCCGACGCGAATTTGCGAACGCATTTTTGATACCGCAAGAAGGCGATCCAGCTACCCGTTCGGCGCCTATTCGGGTTCATACCCACGGGCAACACACTTTTAACGTTTCCTTGCGCCGTGATCGAAATAGACGCAATATTGTTATGTAGCTGATTCCTACCGTTCAACTTCAAATCCGACCAGTTCAGCGCGGAACGGTTCGACCTGGGGACGCCGGTCAGGCCCCTCAGGAAGTTCGACCCAGGGATGTCCACCACTCGAGGAAGTCAGAAACCACAGTGGGTCCAATCAAGTTCGACACAGTTGGGGGCGCGGCGTGACCACATTTCTCGACTCGACGCTGGAGGTTC
Source organism: Nocardia vulneris (assembly GCF_001613425.1). GTDB lineage: Bacteria > Actinomycetota > Actinomycetes > Mycobacteriales > Mycobacteriaceae > Nocardia > Nocardia vulneris. Next base: position 116,341 of record NZ_BDCI01000030.1, read on the forward strand.
GCTGCGTGCAGTATCGCCGCGAATTCCACCTCCCCGCATCGATCGATCCCACCTCGCGCCGCATACTCCTGCACATAGGCACCCACTACGGTGCCATCACCATGCCCGCCGATCTCGGCGCGCGGGTGCAGCAGCGGCTCGAGCAGGCCGATATCGCCGGACCGGTCGTCGATCATCCGCGCGCCAAGCGCTGGACCTTCCTCACCGGCCCCTACCGCCCCGACACCCTTTCCGCGGCGGTCTCCGCCGAACTGTTCCGGATGTACGCGACCGTCGCGTGCACCGGCAGCCAGGTCGTCCTGCCGTCCCCCGACGACGAACGCACCGGCTACCGCACCTGGATCCGCCCACCCGAACCCGCCACCACCCGCCCACCCCTCACCGCCGTGATCGAAGCGACCCGAGAGATGGGTACGCAGAAGAACAGCGCCCGCTGAGGGTTGGACGCGGGTTCGGGGCGGCGCGATACGAGTTCGGGACGGCGCGATGCTGGCTCGGGACGGCGCGATGCTGGCTCGGGACGGCGCGATGCTGGCTCGGGACGGCGCGATGCTGGCTCGGGACGGCGCGATGCTGGCTCGGGACGGCGCGATGCTGGTTCGGGGCGGCGCGATGCGGCTCCGGGGCGTACCCCGGGTTCAGGAAGGCGCGACGCAAGTTCGCCACGGCCCCACGCGATTTGGGGACGGTCGAATCCCGTCCAGGGACGGCGCGACGCAAATCCGAGGGCGCGGCGCGGCGCGAGTCCAGGACGGCCCCACTCGCATTCGGGGCGGCTCGAGGCAAGCTCCGGACGGCGCGGCGCGAGTTCCGGGAAGCCCCACGCGAATTCAAGGACGACGCGACAAATCGGGGAACGGTCCGAACACGAGTTCAGGACGGCCGACGCAAGTTCAGGGCGACCACGGCGAGTTCCAGGAAGCTGACGCGACTCCAGGACGGCCGACGCGGATTCAGGACGACCACGGCGAGTTCCAGGAAGCTGACGCGACTCCAGGACGGCCGACGCGGATTCAGGACGACCACGGCGAGTTCCAGGAAGCTGACGCGACTCCAGGACGGCCGACGCGGATTCAGGACGACCACGGCGAGTTCAGGAGCTGGCACGAGTCGAGGACGGCCGACGCAAGTGCAGGACGACCACGGCGAGTTCTAGGAAGCTGACGCGAGTCCAGGACGGCCGACGCGAGTTCAGGACGACCATGGCGAGTTCAGGAAGCTGACGCGAGTTCAAGACGGGCGCAGCGAGTTCAGGGAAGCGCGACGCAAGTTCGCCAGGGCCAGACGCGGGATGGGCAGGGCCAACGGAAAGTCGGACGGGCGATCACCGGGTAATGGTGGCGGCATCGGCCGAGAGGGTGCCACCACCATTACCTGGTGATCAACTGTCCAAGTCTTCAGCGGACGGCCGCGACCATTTCATAGGACAACAGCCCGCGGCAGCCGCGCCCCGCGCCGGTTCCGGGGGTATGCGGCACCTCGGTTCCGCGGTAGACGGCTGCCGCGCCAGCAGAGCGAAGCTCCCCGCTCCAGCAGAGCGCGGCAGGGAGTTCGATTGGGCTGGACGCGAGGCCGGAAAGTCACGAAAGCTGGACGGGCGATCACCAGGTAATGGTGGCGGCATCGGCCGAGAGGGTGCCACCACCATTACCTGGTGATCAACTGTCCAAGTCTTCAGCGGACGGCCGCGACCCTTTCATAGGACAACAGCCCGCGGCAGCCGCGCGCCGCGCCGGTTCCGGGGGTATGCGGCACCCCGGTTCCGCGGTAGACGGCTCCCGCTCCAGCAGAGCGAAGCTCCCTGTTCCAGCGAAGCGCGG
>NZ_BDCI01000031.1 GCF_001613425.1 Nocardia vulneris
AAAGCGCAGCTCCCCGCTCCAGCAGAGCGCGACTCCCCGCCCCAGCAAAGCGCAGCTCCCCGCTCCAGCAGAGCGCGACTCCCCGCCCCAGCAGAGTGCGTGCGGCTCCCCGCTCCAGCAGAGCGACGCTCCCCGCTCCAGCAGAGCGCGGCAGGGAGTTCGATTGGGCTGGACGCGAGGCCGGAAAGTCACGAAAGTTGGACGGGCGATCACCAGGTAATGGTGGCGGCATCGGCCGAGAGGGTGCCACCACCATTACCTGGTGATCGACTGTCCAGCTGTTCAGCGGACAGCGACGACCTGTTTCAAGGGGCGACAGCCTGTGACAGCGGTGCGCTGCGCCGATTCAGGTAAGCAACACCCGGCTCCAGGTGCAGGCGGCTCCCCACTCCAGCCTTGCGCGGCAACCAGTTCCAGCATTGACCGGCCGCCAGTTCCAGCTGTGGGTGACAAGCCAGTTCCAGCAGTGCGCGGCACTCCGCTTCAGCAGATACCGGCCAATTCCAGCAGCACACCGCAGCCGATTCAGCGGTGCGCAGCAGCCGACTCAACAGCACACGGCAGCCGACCCGACAGCACGTCAACGGCACGCGGCAGCCAACTCAGCGGTGCGCAGCAACCGACCCGACAGCACGTCAACGGCACGCGGCAGCCAACTCAGCGGTGCGCAGCAACCGACCCAACAGCACGTCAACGGCAGGCGGCAGCCAGCCCAGCAGTGCGCAGCAACCGACCCAACAGCACACGGCAGCCGACCCAACAACACGTCAACGGCACGCGGCAGCCAACTCAGCAGTGCCCAGCAACCGACCCAACAGCAGCCAACTCAGCGGTGCACGGCAGCCAACTCAGCGGACGCGGCAACCGACTCAGCGGTGGGCGGCGGCTTGTTTGCGGAGGGCCTGGACGGTGGCTGCGGGGTCGGCGGTGTTGTAGACGGCGGATCCGGCGACGAAGCAGTCGATGCCGGCTTCCGCGGCGGCTTCGATGGTGTTGGCGTTGATGCCGCCGTCGATTTCTACCAGCAGGCGCAGTTCGCCGGCGTCGACCAGGCGGCGGACGGTGCGTGCCTTGTCGAGGACGTCGGCGATGAACGACTGCCCGCCGAAGCCGGGTTCGACGCTCATCACCAGCAGGGTGTCGAACTCGCGCAGGATCTCCAGGTACGGCTCGATCGGCGTGTTCGGCTTCACCGAGAGCCCGGCCTTGGCGCCGGCCGCACGGATGTCGCGGGCCACCGCGATGGGGTCGTCGGTCGCTTCGGCGTGGAAGGTCACGTTGTAGGCGCCGGCCTCCGCGTACGGGGGTGCCCAGCGGCCCGGGTCCTCGATCATCAAGTGGCAGTCGAGCGGGATGTCGGTGGCTTTCAACAGGCTTTCCACCACCGGTAGGCCCAGGGTCAGGTTCGGGACGAAGTGCGCGTCCATCACGTCGACGTGCAGCCAGTCGGCGCCCTCGACGGCTCGCGCCTCATCCGCGAGATGCGCGAAATCGGCGGACAGGATGGACGGGGCGATCATCGGGACGGCCGGGCGCGCGTAAGTCGGGGTGGACACAACGCCGCAGTCTATCGGTACTGGGGGTTGCCCAGCGCGGGAGTGGGTAGCCTGCATAGGGTGATCAACATTTCGGCGGAACAGGGGCTCTACAGCACCCCGGTGGAGATTCGGGTGGCCGCATCGGTCACGCAGCTGCCCATCGTTCGTGGGCTCGCCGAAACTCTGGTCCTACTAAGCGATTTCACATTGGACGAGGTGGCCGATATCCGGCTCGCGGTCGACGAGGTCTGCTCCACCCTCATCGCGGTCGCGGGTCCGGGCACGAGTCTGCACTGCCGTTTCACCGTCGGCGAGACCGAATTGCTGGTCCGGGTGAGCGGCATCGCCGACAAGGAGGGCTTACCCGATCAACGCAGTTTCGGCTGGCATGTGCTGCGCACCCTGACCGATGAGGTCCAGGCCACTCAGGATTCATTCGACTCGGCAGTATCCGGATATCCGACGACGGTCGAGTTCCGTCGGGTCCGGGGGAAAGCGTAGTGCCGGACGAGGAGACCGTGTTCGACTCGGAACGAGATGACGCCGAGACTACCGTCGACGATTCCGGAACCACCTCGGCCGAGGCCGAAAAGATCAGCGAGGAAGACGCCGCCGAGGACAGCGAAACCCTCGAAACCGCAAGCACTGTCGCGGGTTACGACGATGTCGGCCTGCTGTTCCAGCAGTTGGGTGCGAGCACGGCGGGCACCGCGCGGCATGCGGCGATCCGCGCCGAACTGATCAGCCGGTGCATTCCGCTCGCCGATCACATCGCGCGCAAATTCAGCGGGCGCGGCGAACCTTTCGATGATCTGACTCAGGTGGCGCGGGTCGGGTTGGTGCACGCGGTGGACCGCTTCGATATCGAACGCGGCTCCAATTTCCTGTCCTTCGCGGTGCCGACCATCATGGGCGAGGTGCGCCGCTATTTCCGGGACAACACCTGGGCGATGCGAGTCCCGCGGCGGGTCAAGGAAACTCATTTGCGCATCGGCGCCGCGATCGACGCGCTGTCGCAACGGCTCGGCCGCTCGCCGACGGCGAAGGAGATCGCGGCCGAACTCGACGTGGACCCGGACGAGGTGACCCAGGCCGTCATCGCGGGCAACGCCTACCAGCCGAGTTCCATCGACGCGGCCACCCTCGGCCGCGACACCGACGCATCGCTGCTCGACACCCTCGGTGAGGAAGAAACTCAGTTCGATCGGGTCGAAGAGTACGTCGCGATCCGTCCGCTGCTGGCCGGGCTGCCCGAGCGGGAACGCCGGATTCTCACCATGCGGTTCTTCGAGTCGATGACGCAGACGCAGATCGCGCAGCAGATGGGAATCTCGCAGATGCACGTTTCCCGTATCCTCGCGAAAACCCTTGCCCGGCTGCGGGAACAGACCAGCCGGGAGTAGTTCACTCCGGTCGGCGCTGGGTGCGGAGCTTCGGCGGGGCGGTGCGCCACCATGCGTCGTCCAGCAGTTCGCGCAGGTGGTCCCGGTCGATATGTTCGAGGTCGATCAGGATGTAGGGGTGGCCGTCGTAGTGCGGGGTGGTGAAGAACGCCGGGTCACCGGACGCGAGCAGTGCCTCCTTCTCGGCGAGATCGCAGGCGAGCACCAACCCGCCCTCCGCCTCCACCCGCAACCTGCCGAACCCTTTCCCGCCGACCTTCAACGCCGGGCTGCGCCACCACGTCGATTCCTCGACACCGGGCAGCTCGGTCGCCACCGCCACCACATCCTGCCAGGTCAGAGCCATACCCCGAGTATGCCGCACCCCTGCGCCGTCACGATTGGACGAATGGAACCCCGAGTCGCGAGGGCGGACGCGGCCCGGTCCGGCGCGCCCGCCTTACGGGTCGACTTCCGCGGCCGAGCCCCGACACCGGTGGCCATGCGGGCGCAACGACTCCGACGGTCGTCCTCGACCGATCCGGCGGGGCCACCCCTCGTCACGGCAGAGGCGGAGCCCGCGACGCGCGAGATCAGCGCTCGGAAGGGCACCCCGGCCCGCCGCAGCCAACTCGTTCCCGACCGAGCACTCGTCCGCAGGACCGCGCGGCCGATCCCTTTGCGCCGGTACTGAATACGGTGGTGGGCCACGAGCGGCAAACCGCTGTGGAGCAGGTCGGTATGTGGGCAATCCGTGGGTGGCCGGTCCACGGAGGGTGGACGACCCGCGGACGACCGGTGGACCGAGCGACTAGTGGGAGTCCGCCTGCAGGAGTCAGGGGGTGGCGGGTTTGCGGAGGGCGGCCATGAACATGGCGTCGGTACCGTGGCGGTGCGGCCACAGTTGGGCGGTGGGGCCTTCGCCTACGTCGGAGACGCCGGGGAGCAGGTCGCGGGTGTCGAGTTGTTCGGCGCCGGTGCGGCGGACCGCGTCGGCGACGACCGCCACCGTCTCGGGGAGATGGGGCGAGCAGGTCGAGTACAGCAGGACGCCGCCGGGGCGGAGCAGATCCCATGCGGCGGTGAGCAATTCGCGCTGGAGCTGGACCAGTTCGGCGACGTCGGCGGGGGTGCGGCGCCAGCGTGCCTCCGGGCGGCGACGCAGTGCGCCGAGCCCGGTGCACGGGGCGTCGACCAGGATGCGGTCGTAGCCGGGCGTCAGGCCGCTGCTGCGACCGTCGGTGACGTGCACGTCGACGGGCAGGCCGTGCACCGCCTTGCGGACGAGTTCGGCGCGATGCTCGGCGGGCTCCACGGCGTCGACGTGAAAACCGTCGATACCGGCGAGCGCCCCGAGCAGGGCGGCCTTTCCGCCGGGTCCGGCGCAGAGGTCGAGCCAGCGGCCGCCGTCCGGTCCGTCGAGCGGCGCCTTGGTCAGTGCCAGGGCGACCAGCTGACTGCCCTCGTCCTGAACAGCGGCCATGCCGTCGCGAACCGGCTCCAGCTTTCCGGGATCACCACCGTCGAGATAGACCGCGTACGGTGACCAGCGCCCTTCCTCGCCGCCGGTCACCAGCGCCAATTCCTCGGCCGTGATATCGCCGGGCCGGGCGACCAGATGGACGGCCGGGCGCGCGTCGTCGGCGGCCAGTGCGTCGCGCAGTTCGCCCGCTCGCGCGCCGAGCGCGTCCGCGAAGGCCTGTGCGATCCACACCGGGTGCGCGAATTCGAAAGCCAAGTGGCCCACGGGATCTCGCGGTGCGAGGGTTTCGACCCACGCCTCGACGGTCTTCTCCCCCGCGCGTCGCAGTACCGCGTTCACGAACCCCGCTTTACCCGCCCCGGCTTCGGTACGCGCGAGCGCCACCGAGGTGTCCACGGCGGCGTGTGCGCCGATCCGCGTCCGCAACAGTTGATAGACGCCGAGCCGCAACACATCCAGCAGTGGACCGTCGATCTCGGCGATCGGGCGCCCCGCACCGGCCTCGATCACCGCGTCGAGCAACCCCTGCGACCGGCACGCACCGTAGGCGAGTTCGGTCGCCAACGCCGCGTCCCGTCCCGTCACCTTCCGGTCCCGAAGCAGGCCGGGCAGCACGAGATTCGCATACGCGTCCCGCTCCCGCACGGCCCGCAACACATCCCGCGCGACAAGCCGAGCCGCATCCACCCCCTCCGGAACCCGATCCTTCCCACCCCGTTTCGCCACCCCTTCCCCCTTGCCGCCGGACCCGCGCTTGGCCCCCTGCGCCGCCCCACCGGCTCGACCACCCACGCGCGCACCACCATTCGCCGCCCCACCCGAACGACCACCGGACCGCGAAGCACCCACGCCACCACCGCCGCCTGGCCCACCGGACCGACCGCCCACGCGCGCACCACCTTTCGTCGCGCCGCTGTTCGGTTGACCCCCGGACCGCGCACGACGCTCCGTCCCGGCCGCACCATTTTGGTCGGGTTGTGCGCTTGCCGAGTTGTCGGCACGCTTCCACTTCGCCTGGGAAGCAGATTGTTTCGCGCCGGAGCGAGCTGCTCCAGAGCGCTCTTCGTTCCGCGCAGCCGAGCGGTTCGGGCCGGCGGGTCGACCGGAATCGCTGCGGCCACGGGACCCCTCGCGGCCCGAGGCCGCACCGGTGTACCCTCGCCCACTTCTCGAACCGCGAGACTCGTTGCCGCCCTTACCTTCCGGCGGGGTCACGCGACCACTCCGCCGAGCCGGGAGCCGACAGTCCGGCCGGGTACCGAGATACTGCGCCGTGCTGTCATATTCCACCGCTCTGGTCGCGGTCGCGGCGCGACGCCGCGAACCTGGTCTGGCTGCTGCGGCGCGGCCGCGCCGCCGGACTCGTCCCACCGCTGAGTCCGATCGAGGATCCTCACTCGAACTCCGCACCGGGTTGCAGGCGGGCGCCGCGGGCCCAGTCGAGGGCTGCCATCATGCGTTTGCCTTGGGGCTGAACTTGGTCGAGGCGGACCGCGGTGGTCGCGGTGCCGACGAAGACCCCCGCTTTGCGCACCTCGATGGTGCGCGGCGGCAGCTGTTCTTCGACGAGTTCGACGGGGCCGAGTTTCAGTCGGGCACCGCCGATTTCGGTCCAGGCGCCGGGTGCCGGGGTGACCGCGCGGATGCGGCGGCCGATGGCGAGGGCGGGCAGGTCCCAGCGGATGTGCGCGGCCTCGGCGGTCACCTTGGCGGCGTGCGAGATACCCTCGGCGGGTTGTGGAACCGAGTGCAGCGTCCCGTCTTCCACACCGTCCAGGGTGGCTTCCAGCAGCCGGGCGCCGCTTTCGGCGAGCCGGTCGAGCAGCACGCCCGCGGTGTCGGTGACGTCGATCTTCTCGGTGACGGTGCCGAACACCGGTCCGGTGTCGAGGCCGGCCTCGATCTGGAAGGTGGACGCGCCGGTGATCTCGTCGCCCGCGTTGATCGCGGCCTGCACCGGCGCCGCGCCGCGCCAGGCGGGCAGCAGCGAGAAGTGCAGGTTGATCCAGCCGAAGCGCGGGATGTCGAGCACCCGCTGCGGCAGCAACGCGCCGTAGGCCACGACCGGACAGCAGTCCGGCGCCAATTCGGTGAGCTGCTCGATGAATTCGGGTTCGGACGGGCGCCGCGGGGTCAGCACCGGTATGCCGTGCTCGTCGGCGAGCAGCCCGACCGGCGACCGGGTCACCTTGCGGCCGCGGCCTGCGACGGCGTCGGGCCGGGTCACCACGGCGATCACGTCGTGCCGGTTGGATTCGAGGAAGCGACGCAGCGACGGCACGGCCGGTTCCGGCGTGCCCGCGAAGACGATGCGCATCAGCGGCCCCGTCCGAACGGACCGGCCTGGCCCGCTCCGCTCACCGACCGCGACGGCCGGGCGGTGACACCCGCACTGAACCAATCGGATTCGCGAATGGTGCGCATCGCGTCCTTGCGGTCGGCCGGGTCGAGCCGATCGATGAACAGCACGCCGTCGAGATGATCGGTCTCGTGCTGTACGCACCGCGCCAGCAGCCCTTCGGCGGTGAATTCGACTGGCGCGCCATGCATGTCGACGCCGCGGGCGCGTACCCGCAGTGCCCGCCGGGTATCGTGGCGCACCCCGGGGATGGACAGGCAGCCTTCCGGCCCGACCTGCTCTTCGTCGCCGATGACTTCCCACTGCGGGTTCACCAGATGCCCCGCCGCGTCATGAGTGTCGTACACGAACACACGCAACCCCACTCCGATCTGCGGTGCCGCCATTCCGACGCCACCGTCGTCGTGCATGGTGTCGGTCAGGTCGGTCACCAGCTGCTGCAGTTCCCGGTCGAATGCGGTGACCTCCGCCGCGCGGGCGCGCAGAATGGGATCGCCGAACAGGCGAACAGGCTGAATGGTCACGGCAAACTCCCGGAAGCGGACGAACACGGTCGTCTCATTCTAGTGAGACGACCGAATGTCCCCGATTCACCAGTCGGAAGCTGGTAGAACTCGAGTGCGGTCGGGCGGGGTGACGGTTCCTCCGCCCGGCCGCCCGCCGCGAGCAAGTCCTCAGGAATGCCCGGCGACGATCACCTCGGGGATCCCGGTGCCGAGCGCGACCGGCCGGCAGACCGGCGCGGGCGCGCTCGGGTCGAGCACGGTCAGCAGCAGTTGCTGCACGAACGGGTCGTAGACCATGTGGAAGTGCCCGGTCAGGTTCGTCGGGCAGCGGTCCTGCAGCACGATGTTGGTCGCGTTCGCTCCGCGCAGCGCGATATTGCTGAACGGCTGGATCATCTCGTCGACCCGGCTGCCGATCGTGGTGTAGCGCGGACCGGGCACGGTGTCGCCGCCCGCGTTCAACTCGACCATGATCGTCGAGCCCTGCGCCTGCTGCACCGCGGCCAGCGAGGTCACCCGGGCGAAGGCCGCCATTCCACCGGGCACCGCCTGCACGATCGGCACCAGGCCGTACATCACGCCGCCGTAGCTGGGCGACGCGAGCCCGACCCACTGCCCGACCTTGGCTGCTCCCCCGAGCTTGTTGATGTAGTACCGCGTGACGGTCGCGCCTTGCGAAAATCCGACCAGGTCCACCTTTTCGGCGCCGGTCGCGGCGAGCACCTGATCGACGAACGCGCCGATCTGATAAGAGCTGAGCACCACGTCTTCGGTGCCGAAGGTTTCGGCGCCCGGCTTACCGCCGTAGTTGAGCGCGAAGACACAGAACCCGGCCGCGGTGAGTTGCGGTGCGATCCCGGACCAGTCCGAGTAGGCGCTGGAGTCGGTGCCGTGCGCGAGGACCACCGGGCGCGGACGTCCGGCGGTCGGCTTGCAGTCGAAATTGTTGGTGCCGATCGGCACCGCGTTCGGATGTGCTTTCTTGTACCACGCCGCGGCCAGATGATCGGACTGCGACGGGCCGGGTTCGGAAGGCACCTCGGGCGGCAGGTAACCGAGGGGCGCGGCCTGCGCCGGCCCGGAGCCGAGAACTACGGCTCCGGCCAGCGCCACGGCCACCCCGGCCCTGCACAAGAGTGACTTTCCCCAACCCCACGAACCCCTAGACTGTTGCATTTCACAATGATCTACCGGATTCGCTTCAAATGTGCACTCCGGCGCGGTGTTTCACACCCCGTTACTTTTCGGGGGTCTCGTCTTCGGCGAGGATCCGGTAGAGCGATTTGCGGGTCTCGGTGAGCAGTTCCGCCGCTCGCGCCGCCTGTTCGGGGGTGCCGACGGCCGCCACCTGTGCGACCGCGCCCATCACCTGGCCGACCAGACCGCGCAGATCGATCGCCTGCGCGCCGACGTCTTCCTTTACGTCCGCCCACGGGTCGCCCAGTTCGTCCTTGTGCTCGGTGACGTACGCGGTGCCCGCCTCGGTCAGCTGCGCGGTCTTGCGACCGGCGATCTTGTCGATGAGGACGAGTCCCTCGTCTTCCAACTGGGCCAGCGCGGGGTAGATCGACCCCGGGCTCGGGCGCCAGACGTCGTCGCTGCGCTCGCGGATCTGCTGGATGAGTTCGTAGCCGTGCATCGGCCGCTCGGTGAGCAGCAGCAGCACCGCGGCACGCACGTCACCGCGCCTGCCCCGGCCGCCGCGACCACGTCCGCGACCGAAACCCGGGCCGAAGCCGGGTCCGAATCCTGGGCCGAAGCCCGGACCGAAATCGGGTCCGTGCCCATGCCCGTGCCTGCCGCGACGGAACCGCTGGCGGGGATCGAAGTCCTCGCCGCCCGGTCGCGACCAGGGGCCGCGCCGTCCGAAATCTCGATGTCCTTGGTTCTCCATGTAAGCCTCCTCAGGCTCTCGTGTTCGTTTCATAGTATCGACGATATATCGGCAATGCATCGAACGCAAGGGCCTTTCGAGAGCGAGGCGACTCAGCTCACGAGGGAGTCGATCCAGCGCACCAGCCGATCCCCCTCCGCCGCCATCAACGCTGGATCGCGAAACGTGTTGGTGAGCAACGAGATTCCCTGATAAGCCGCGATCAGCGCGACAGCCAGCTCCGCCGCGTCGGGGCGACCCATGGCGGCGAACTGCGCCTCGACCCAGTCGACCAATCGCCGCATGACCTCGGCGAGTTCGCGGTCCAGACCGTCGGCCCGCTTGTCCAGTTCGGTCGCGAGCGTCCCCGACGGACACCCGATCCGCGCGGCGGTCTCCCGCTGATCGACCCACCCGCGAATCAGCGCTTCGAGCCGATCCTGCGGCGCGGGCAACTGCTCGAGCAGAGCGATCAGCTCGGTCAACGTGTGGTCGTGCGCACCGATCGCGGCGCGGACCAGTTGATCCTTGGTCTTGAAGTAGTAGTAGACATTGCCGACCGGCACGTCGGCGGCGTGCGCGATATCGGCGATGGTCGTCTTCTCCACCCCTTGCTCGTGGAACACCCGGGCCGCCGCCGCGCCGAGCCGTTCCCGCTTGCCGCCCCTCGGCCGGTCCCCGATCACTGAGTTAGTCACCCAACTCACTATAGACAAGCTGGGTAGACGCGGCTATGTTCGATTTAGTCAGTCAACTAACTCAGAAGGATTCGACACGATGATCGTGGTCACCGGAGCAACCGGAAACATCGGCGCACACCTCGTACAGACCCTGGCCGACGCCGGCGAGAACGTCACGGCGGTATCGCGGGGCAACCGGCCGACCGAATGGCCGGGCGGCGTGCGGCCGGTGCGGGCCGACCTCGCCGATCCCGGCAGCCTCGCCCCCGCGGTCGCGGGCGCCGACGCGCTGTTCCTGCTCATCACCGGCGAGCAACTGGTCGACGGTCCGGCACCGGAGCGAGTGCTCGAGGTCGCCGCGACAGGCGGGGTCCGGCGGGTGGTGTTCGTGTCATCGCAGGGCGTGGCGACCCGGCCCGGCGCCGCAGGTTATGCCCGGTTGGCCGCGTTCGAAGACGCCATTCGACAATCCGACCTGGAGTGGACCATCCTGCGCCCCGCGGGCTTCTATGCCAACACCTACGCGTGGGCCGAATCCGTGCGCGCAGACCGCACGGTCGCCGCACCTTTCGGCGCCGTCGGCCTGCCGTCGATCGACCCGGCCGATATCGCCGCCGTGGCGGCCGCCGCACTCCGCGAAGACGGGCACGCCGGGCAGACCTACACGCTGACCGGCCCGGCGCTGAGCACGCCACAGGAACAGGCGGCGGCCCTCGGGGCGGCGCTCGACGCACCGGTGCGTTTCGTGGAATTGACTCGGGCGCAGGCGTTTACCGGCATGGCCCGGTTCATGCCGGAACCGGTGGTCGAGCACACACTGGCGATCCTCGGCACGCCAACCGCCGCGGAACTCGAGCTCAGCGCCGATGTGCAGCGCGTGCTCGGCCGCAAGCCGACGAGTTACGCGCAGTGGGCACAACGTAATCGCGCGGCGTTCGCCTGAGCCTGGGTGTTCACACCTGGTCGAAGAAGCGAATGTGCTGCTCGCCCTGACGGTCTCGGACATCGACGCCGAGGGTGAGCAGTTCCTCGTCGAGTTCTTCGACCGCGAGCGGCTTTTCGTCGGACAGCGCCCGCCGCCGCGCACGCAGCACCGCGTCGACGGCGGGGCCGGACTCCGGGCGGCCGTCGACCCAGCGCAGAAAATCGGCGCCGAACGGATCGTCCTGGTCGAGCCAGGGATAGCCGTGATCCCGGAACGCCTGCTCGATATCGTTGCGGGACAGGTCCTTTGCGCCGAACCGGGCCAGCGGGCGCCGCGACCGGTCGGTGAGCACCAGGTCCGCGCCTTCGCGGAACACGGCCGCGACGCTCTTACGCGGCACATGGCGCGCGCGGCCGTTCTGCGACAGCTCGACGTGGTCGTCGGCGACGGTGAGCGTGAGCGCCTCGTGGCGGGCCACCTCGAACAGCACGATCCCGGCGACGACGCCGACGACGGAGGTGACCGGGACCAGCCACACCGGCGGCACGGTCATCGCGATGCGCAGCGGACCCGGCGTCGCGTCGAAGGTATCGATCACCCAGTGCCCGATCGGGCGGACGACGAACCCGAGCCCGACACCGAGCAGCAACCCGCCGATCGAGAACGCCCAGGCCCACAGGACGGAAAAGCGCAGGACAGTGGGCGCGGAAGTAGTGGTCATGGTTACTCCGTTTCGGTCGGTCGCAGCAGCCGCGACACGGTCGCGCGCACCAGCGGGCGCGGATCGTGCGGGTGCGCGGGATCGGCGTTGAGAAAGGCCGCGTCGACGACCGCGAGGATCCAGCGCGCGGTTTCCGCGGGCGGGAAACCGGAGTCCAGCTGGCCCGCGCGCACGCCGCGCTCCAGCAGCGTGGTGAGCGCTTCGGCGCTGAGCCGCGCGTCCTCCAGCACCACCCGCGTCAGCTCCTCGTCCTGATCGATGCGCCGCAGCAACTCGACCATCAGGCCGGGCGCCACCGGGTCGAGCGCCTCGGCGGCCAGCGCGTCCACGAGGTCGAGCACGGCGGCCAGGCAGTCGGTCCGATCGATGTGGCGCGCAATGACTTCCGTGTGTTCGGGAATCGAGGCCTCGAAGATCGAGCGGAAAACGGCGGCCTTGTCCTTGAAGTAGTAGAAGACGCTGCCGGAACTCATCCCGGCGACCTGCGCGATCTGCGTGGCGGTGGTGTTCTCGTAGCCGTGCGAGCCGAACAATTCGGCGGCCGCGGCCGTGATGGCGCGCCGGCGCTCGGCGACTCGATCGGGATCCACGGTGCGTGCCATGCGGCGATCGTATCATTAACTGATCGGCCAGTTAAATAATTATTCGAGCGCAGGGTTGTTACCCGCCCGCGGGCTAGAAAATGAGGGCTCCGTCGCGGACTAGAACACCGGAGTGGTCTTGGCACGCAGTTCGCAACTGTTGCTGAACTGCTTCTCCCACTTCACCGCTTTGCCCTGCCAGGTGCCGGTCGCGGTCGCGGTGACCGGGTCGTAGACCTGCGCGCACATCGTGCCGGGATCGCCGGCGAGCTTGTCGAAATCGCCGCCCGCGCCGATCAGCGCGGCACACGCCCCATCGGGATTCGCGTGATCGCCACCGGCCGGTTCGCAGGTGAGCGAGACCCGCGTGGGCTGCACGCCCAGCGTCTGCCCCGCGCTCACCGCGAGATCGAGGGTGGTCCGAGCCGGCGCGGAATCGGACTTCCCGCAGGCAACGGGCAGGGTGAGGGTGGCGAACGCAAGGCACACGGTCGCGAGGATGCGGCGGAGCGGAGTCGTCGGCACGTGGAGAGTTAAGCACGGGCGATCCGCGCGCGGGACCAACGCGCCGGGGGGTGGAGGGACCGGTTTCGTGAGCTTGTGGGCGTGGATCGGCGGACGTGGGAGTGCGGCACTGCGGCAATGCGGTGCTGCCCGGTTCCGGTTTCCTTGGTGCGGCAGCGCTCAGCCGATATCGACCCGGTTCCGGTTTTCTTGATGCGGCAGCGCTCAGCCGATATCGACCGGATCGATCTGGACGCGCAGGGGCGCGTCGGAACGGTGCGTACTGCGGACCGCCTGAGCGGCGGTGAGGGCACGGGCGAGCGCGGCGCCGGACCTGCGGTCCACCCGCAACAGGATCCGTTCGACCTCGGCCGGAGAATCGCCGGAGGAGAACGGTTTGCGGGCAGCGGGCGGCAGCGGAACCGGGCCCAGCACTACGACATCGTCGGGAAGGGTTGCGGTGGAGAGCAATTCGGCGATCGAATCGGAGGTGCCGTCGATCGCCGCCATCCGCACGGCGGGCGGGAAACCGACCTCGGCGCGACTGGCCAACTCGGCCCGGGCATGGCCGACCGGATCCCAGCGCAGCAGTGTCTGCACCGTGGGAATCGAGGGCTCCGCGACGACGAACACCTGCCCGTGCGAACGCACCAGCGTCGCCGCGGCCATCCAGCGACGCAACGCGTCCTCGGCCGCGCGCAGATCGGCGCGGCCGAGCAGGGCCCAGCTGTCCAGCAGCAGCGCCACCCCGTAACCACCGGGCAGCACCGGTTCCGCGCCGACCGTGGCGACCACCACCTGCGGGCCGGGCTCCACGGTGTCGAGCATCGCGCCGCCACTCGAACCACGGATCGGCACACCGGGAAAGGCGCGGCCGAGTTCCTCCGCCGTCCGGATCGCGCCGATCACCACCGCGCGCAACGCCCGCGAACCACAGGCCTGGCAGCGGAACGCCGCCTCCGTGATACCGCACCAGCGACAGCTCGGACTGTGCGCGGGCTCAGGTGAATGTCGTTGCCCCGCACGGCCGTCCGGTAACGCGAGCGGGCCGTTGCAATGGCGGCAGCGCGCCGGGGTCCGACATTTCGCGCAGGCCAGCGCCGGGACATAGCCGCGGCGCGGCACCTGCACCAGCACGCCCGCGCCCTCCTTCAGCGCGGAGCGGGCGGCGGCGAAAGCGACCGCGGGAATACGGACCGCCCGCGCGACCGGGTCCCGTTCCAGCGCGGCATCGGAATCACCGGGCACGCTGATGCGCGGGGAAGCTTTACGCACCACCGCGCGGTCGGCCACCAGGTCGTGCGCCCACCCGGTTTCCACGACCGCCTGGATCTCCGCCGTCCGCGCGAAACCCGCCGCGACGAACGCGGCACCCGTCTCGTGCGAGCGCAGCATGGCCACCTCGCGCGCATGCGGATACGGTGCGCGCGGCTCGGCGTAGGTGTCGTCCCCGTCGTCCCAGATCGCGATGAGCCCGAGATTGTCGGCGGGCGCGAAAACCGCGCTACGAGTGCCGACCACCACCCGTGCCGTCCCGCGCAACACCGAAAGCCAGCGCCGGTACCGCGCGGCCGGACCCAACCCCGCCGACAATCCGACCGCCGAATCTCCCAGCAGCCGTTCGCATTCCGCCAGCACCCGGTCCAGATCCCGCTGATCCGGCACCATCAGAATCGCGCTACGCCCCGCACCCGCCACCGTCGCCGCCAACTCCGCGAGCCGACGCGGCCAATCCTCCCCCGGCAACGCCTGCCAACCCGCCCGCGGACCTTTGCCCTGCGCCAGCGCCGTCACAAACGCCGGCCCATGCACATACCGATACCAAGCCTCCGGAACCTGCACGCTCGGCGATTCCGCAGAGCCGTTGGAGGTCGAATCCTCTTGCGTCGCATCGCCGACGCCGTCTCCGCTCGCAACGGAAGGGCCGCCGGTCAACGCCCCGGCATCGGGCTCCGCCTGCCCACCCTCCCCCGGTGCTCGAGGCGAAGAATCCGCGTCCGTCCGTACCCCAGCAGTCGAATCCGGCTGTTCGGCAGCATGGTCCGGCACACTGGGCGACTCTGCGTCTGCCTGCGAGAACATGCGCGGCGAAACCCGCTGCGGTGCTGCACCGTGCCGCGCTGCGGGCGAAACCCGTTGCGTCGCCTCGCCAGCCATCTCGGACGAAGCGGGATCAGCTGCCGAGTCGATCGCGGGAGCCGACTCGGCTGTGTCGACCGCGGGCCGATCCGACGGCACAACCGCATCCGATCGGACGCTTTCCGTATTGTCGGATACCTCTGCGGCCCTACCTTCGGCAGCTGAGTCAGCCGCAGCACCTTCCGAGGGCGCGAACGAAACCTGCTGTGGAGCTTGCGGATCGGCGGCAGTGGCCGAACCTGCCGCACCGCTGCCCGCGGCACGCGCCGCCACAACACCGGCGCCGCCGAGCAACTCCGCATCCGAAAACGTAGGCGGCGGAACCTGGTCGGGTACTGCGTCTGACGGTATGGCCGGATCCGTCGACGACCCGGGCGCCGGCGGCGGCGATGTGGCGGCCGAAACCCCCTGCGTCGGCACCGAAGACGACGCAGGCTCGAAATCGGCCGTTGGTGCCGAACCCGGTTGGCCGGTGTCAGTCACGAGAGCAGCCGACGACCCGGGATCGGGGGGCGATTGCGTCGCAGCAGACGCCCGCTGCGGCGGACGAGGAGACGGGACGGCATCGGCATCGGCATCGGCATCGGCATCGGCATCGGCATCGGCATCGGCATCGGCATCGGCATCGGCATCGGCATCGGCATCGGACTCAGTATCGGACTCGGCCGATGGTGCCGAATCCGTCAGTTGTGGATCGGATTCCGGACCAACTGATGAGCCGGATGCGAAGTGCGGCAGCGCGGCGGTGGAACCGCTTTGCGTGCCCCCGGGAGCCGACGCAGCGGAGATCTGCTGCGGAGAAGGCGCGGCACCGTCTTGCTCGTCGCTTGCGCCGAGGTGATGAGTGGAGTCGTCCGTGGGGACGGCTTCTTCGGAAAGTTCTTGGGCGGCAGCGGAGTTCTTCTCGGTGCCAGCGGTTCCGGGGTCGGCAGATGACGTGTTCTCGGAGCCTGCCGGTGCGGCGGCGGTGACACGTGATGGCGGTGCCGGGGGTGATGCGTGCGCGGCGCCACCCTGCTCGTCGCGACCGGGGTCGCCGTTCGAGCTGTCTGCGCGATCGGCTTCTGCGGAAAGTTCCTGTGCGGTACCGGACTGCTTCTCCGATCCACCGGCTCCCAGGTCAGCAGATGACGCGGCCGCGGTGTGTGGCACTGCGGCGGCCGGGACGCGCCGCGGGGGTGCCGGAGGGGATGGGCGCGCGGTCCCGCCGTTTTCCGCGCGGCTGGGATCGTCGGTGGTCTCGTCACCGTCGTCTTCCGCGGAAAGTTCTTGCGCGGTAGCGGATTTCTTTTTGCCGCCGGTTTCGGTGCGGGCATGGCGGGGTGGGATGGCGAGGCGGAGGACGTCGGCTCGGGTGCCGGCGTAGCGGGCGGCTACGGCGGTGGTCAGTTGGCGGATTTCCGGAGTCAGGACGCGTTCGGCGGAGACGACGCGTTCGAGTTTCACCAGTTTGCCGCTGTGGTCGCTGCGCGCGCGGCGCTCCAAGAGGTAGCCGTCGACCAACCGACCGGCGAAGCGGACGCGCACGCGCACGCCCGGTTGTGCGAGTTCGTCCAGTTCGGGCGGGACCAGGTAATCGAAGTCACGGTCCAGATGCGCGGGCGACAGCAATGGAAGCACCCGGGCGATCGGGTACTCCATGCTCGCAGGTCCCACCGGCAGAACCCCTTGCGAGGCAGGGGTATCCGCCGTCGGCTCGCTCACGCAGGTCTGGCCGGCTCAGCCGCCGACCGTGGCACGCAAAACATCCGCTCCACCGACAGGTGAACGCGCACCTCGCTCGACAGCGACTTCTGAGCCGGCCGCCCGACCTTCCGTCGCAGCCCTCGGCCAGCGCAACGCCGATCCGACACCACGGCAGGCACCGCGCAGCGAATCCGCGGCGCATCCGCCCGGTGCCACGACGGCACGTAGCCCTTCGCAACGCGCTGGCAACCTTCGTCCAAGCCGAGCTGACCTGCCTCGATGACAGCCGCTACGCAACCCGTCGGCGAGTCACCACCGCTCGGCCGGTAACAAGAATTTTCCCCCGGATCCGGCCGAAATGAACGGCCAGAGTGCGCTCGAATCACCCACCCGGGGATAGCCCCCCTTGACATCACGTGACGGCTCGAGGACCACCGAAAACCCGCCGCCCGACGCTGAACCCCACGCCCCAACAGCGCGTCAGCCCCCCGACGCACACCGCGATTCCCGCACCCCTCCTGCGCTTCCGCACCCACTGCACCACCCCACAGCCCGTGCGAAAACACAGAACCCGTGCGCGAACCCACAACCAACGCGCCCGACCGCGGCGACGACACCACTCCCCCTCGCCAACAGCGAGAACAACCCAAGCGACAGATAGGTACACCGCAGAGAATCCCGCACCCGTTCTGCGCTCCCGCACCCACTGCACCACCCCACAGCCCGTGCGAAAACACAGAACCCGTGCGCGAACCCACAACCAACGCGCCCAACCGCGGCGACGACACCACTCCGCACCCCTTCTGCGCTCCCGCACGCACTGCACCACGCCACAGCGGGTGCGAAGACGCAGAATCCGTGCGGGAACGGACAGTGGGTGCGACGAGCGGCGGGCTCACTCGCGCCGACGGCGCCAGTGAGCCCGCTCGGCGAACGGGAGGGTCGGTCCGCGCGAAGTTCAACCGCGGGAGGTGGAACGGCGCCCGGACCGACGTGTCCATTTACAGGCCGACGGCTGCGCGCAGTTTGTCGGCGCGGTCGGTGTGCTCCCAGGGCAGGTCGACGTCGGTGCGGCCGAAGTGGCCGTACGCGGCGGTCGGTGCGTAGATGGGGCGCAGCAGGTCGAGGTCGCGGATGATGGCGCCGGGGCGCAGGTCGAAAACCTCTTTGATCGCGGTGGCGATGCGTTCCGGGTCGACCTTTTCGGTGCCGAAGGTTTCCACGAACAGGCCGACGGGCGCGGACTTGCCGATGGCGTAGGCCACCTGGACCTCGACCCGCTCGGACAGACCGGCCGCGACGACGTTCTTGGCGACCCAGCGCATGGCGTATGCGGCGGAACGGTCCACCTTCGACGGGTCCTTGCCGGAGAACGCGCCACCGCCGTGGCGGGCCATGCCGCCGTAGGTGTCGACGATGATCTTGCGACCGGTCAGGCCCGCGTCGCCCATCGGGCCGCCGAGCACGAACTTGCCGGTCGGGTTGACCAGCAGGCGGATCTCGGAGGTGTCCAAGCTGGGTAGTTCGAGGTCGGCCAGCACCGCGTCGACGACCTTCTCCCGGATGTCGGGCGCGAGCAGGTTGTCCAGGTCGATATCGGCGGCGTGCTGGGTGGAGATGACCACGGTGTCCAGCCGGACCGGACGATCACCGTCGTATTCGATGGTGACCTGGGTCTTGCCGTCGGGCCGCAGGTAGGGCAGCACGCCGGACTTGCGTACCTCGGTCAGCTTGCGCGACAGGCGATGCGCGAGCGCGATGGGCAGCGGCATGAGTTCGGGGGTGTCGCTGGTCGCGTAACCGAACATCAGGCCCTGGTCGCCCGCGCCCTGCTTCTCGATCTCGTCGTCGGAGCCGCCGACCCGCGCCTCGTGCGAAGTGTCCACGCCCTGCGCGATATCCGGCGATTGCGCGCCGATCGCGATATTGACGCCGCAGGAATTGCCATCGAATCCCTTTGCCGAGGAGTCGTATCCGATTTCGAGCACCTTTTCCCGGACGATGCGGGGAATATCGGCGTAGGCGGACGTGGTGACCTCACCCGCGACGTGGACCTGGCCGGTCGTCACGAGGGTTTCCACCGCGACCCGGCTGCGCGGGTCCGCCCCGATCAACGCGTCGAGGATGGAATCGCTGATAGCGTCACAGATCTTGTCCGGGTGACCTTCGGTCACGGACTCACTGGTGAATAGCCGGCTGCCGGACGTGCGCACAGTTCTTCCCTCTCCCTCACGGGTCATTCGTACGATTTGCGACAGTAACGCGATGCCGTCGCCGCGCAAACCCTTCGTTCCAGACTATGGCAAACCACTGACGCGCTGGACTCGGCGAGAGCTGGCTCTCCCCCAGCGGGATCGATCGTTCACCCTGACGTCACTCGGTTGATGATAGTTCCTGGGGCATTATCCCAGTCGCACAATGAGTTTCAGCGCAACAGCGGCCCGAGCGCGTCGAGCACCCGGCTGGCGAGCAGCGCTTTCGACCCGTGGTCGAGCGACTGTTCGGTACCGTCCGCACCGAGCAACCAGCCGTTGTTGGTGTCGACCTCGAACGCCTTGCCCTCGCCGACCGCGTTGACCACCAGCAAATCGCATCCCTTGCGGGCCAGCTTGGCCCGCGCGTAGGTGAGCACGTCGCCGTGTTCGTCACCGGTCTCGGCGGCGAATCCGACGATCGCGGTGCCGGGCAGCTGCCCGTCCCGCCGGGCCTGCACCAGGCCGGCGAGGATATCGGTGGTCTTGGTCAACGCGATGACGTCGGGTTCGCCGGCGCCCTTCTTGATCTTGGCCGCGGCCACGTCGGTGGGCCGGAAATCGGCCACCGCCGCCGCCATGATCACCGCGTCGGCGCCGACCGCGTGCTTGTCCACCGCGGTCTTCAACTGCTCGGCGGTGGTGATGTGCACCAGGTCGACGGCCGCGGGTGCGGCCATCTCGATCGTGTTGCCCGCGATCAGCGTGACGTGCGCGCCGCGCTGTGCCGCGACCCGGGCGAGGGCGTAGCCCTGCTTGCCCGAGCTGCGGTTGCCGAGGAAACGCACCGGATCCAGCGGTTCCCTGGTGCCGCCCGCGGTGATCACCACGCGGCGGCCCTCGAGGTCACGCGGAATGGCGTCGGCGCGTTCCAGCAGCAGGGTGGCCAGCCCGAAGATCTCCTCGGGCTCGGGCAGCCGTCCCGGGCCGGTGTCGGTGCCGGTGAGCCGGCCCGACGCGGGCTCCATGACGATCGCACCGTGGGCGCGCAGCGTCGCGACGTTGGCGACGGTCGCCGGATGCTCCCACATCTCGGTGTGCATCGCGGGCGCGAACACGATCGGACATCGGGCCGTCAGCAGGGTCGCGGTGAGCAGGTCGTCGGCGCGGCCCTGGGCCGCGCGCGCCATCAGGTCGGCGGTCGCCGGGGCGATGACCACGAGGTCCGCCTCCTGGCCCAGCCGGACATGCGGCACCTCGGGCACGTCGGTGAACACATCGGTGTGCACCGGGCTCCCGGACAACGCCTCGAAGGTGGCCTTACCGACGAACTGCAACGCCGACTCGGTGGGGATCACCCGAACCCGGTGTCCGGTCTCGGTGAACCGCCGGACCAGCGAGCAGGCTTTGTAGGCGGCGATGCCGCCGCCGACGCCGACGACGATCCGTGTGGTGCTCACTGTGCCTCCGGCTGCTGGTTCATCCCCGCGCCGCGGGGAATTCGGTACCGCGGCGTCCATCGGACGACGCGCACACTCGGGCCTACTCGCCTTCGGAGTGCTCGAGCAGGTCGGAGTGGATCTCGCGCATGGCAACCGAGAGCGGCTTCTCCTGCAGGCCGGGCTCGACCAGCGGGCCGACGTATTCGAGGATGCCGTCGCCGAGCTGGTTGTAGTAGTCGTTGATCTGGCGGGCCCGCTTGGCCGCGTAGATGACCAGGGCGTACTTGGACGAAGTGCGCTCCAGCAGCTCATCGATCGGGGGGTTGGTGAGGCCGATCGGGGTGTCGTATGCGGGAACGGTCTTGAGGTCCGTACTGCTCACTAGGAGGGCTCCTGCGCGTTGGAGGTGGTGGCCGGGCGAGGCCCGGCCGGGCTGGTGAACCCGAGCGTGCCGGACCGGCCGCAGCCGGTCGGGGTCACGAACTCGAATTTGTGCTAACGAACAACGATACCAACTGCTCACAGGCGCTGGTCACCTCGTCGTTCACTATGACGATGTCGAACTCGTCACAGGCCGCCAGTTCGGTCCTGGCGGTTTCCAACCTGCGGGCGATCACCTCGGGCGATTCGGTGCCGCGTGCGGTGAGCCGGGAGACCAGCTCGTCCCAGCTCGGCGGCGCGAGAAACGCCAGGGTCGCCTCCGGTATCGCTTTGCGTACCGACCGCGCGCCCTCCAGGTCCACTTCGACCAACACCGGTAGGCCGTCCGCGAGGGCCGCCCGTACCGGCGCTGCCGGGGTGCCCGAACGCTGCAAGCCACCGTGAATATCCGCCCACTCGAGCAGTTCACCCGCCTCGATCATGGCGTCGAACTCTTCCCGGGACACGAACCGATAGTCGAGACCGTCGACCTCCCCGGGCCGCGGAGCCCGGGTCGTTGCCGACACACTGAAGATCAGGTGCGGCAGTCGCTCGCGGACGCAGCGGACCACGGTGGACTTGCCAACGGCCGAGGGGCCGACCAGTACAACCAGCCGACCCTTCCGCGTGTGTTCGACCACCCTCGTTATCAGGCGTCGAAGTCGAACCGGGCCAGCAGCGCCTTGCGCTGCCGATCGCCCAGTCCGCGCAGACGCCGGGTGGGGGCGATCTCCAGTTCACTCATGATTTCCGCCGCCTTGACCTTGCCCACCTTCGGCAGGGCCTCGAGCAGCGCAGACACCTTCATCTTGCCGAGAATCTCATCGGACTCGGCATCGGTGAGGACCTGCTTCAGGTTGGTGCCGCCTCGCTTCAGGCGCTCCTTGAGCTCCGCCCGAGCGCGGCGAGCGGCAGCCGCCTTCTCCAAAGCAGCGGCGCGCTGCTCGTCAGTCAGCTGGGGAAGGGCCACGGTTCCTCCGTCTCATCGTTCATTGCATCAACTCCTGCCGGTAACCCGGCAGTCTCAGCGACCGTACCCACGGCATCCGCAGATTGCGAACCCACCCCCCAGGTCAGCGCATGATTCCGGATGCCGTAGACGCGAGAGCGATGCGAATCGCAAGGGCCCTCTGCCGCTGCGCAGATCGTACCGCCGAAATCGCGAAATGCCCCTTCAGCAGGGAGTTTTCACATCCGACACACGTTAGCCAGCAGGTTGCGGTGACGTGACATGCGACGCTGGCAAACCCGGACGAGTCCGACCAGGAACTTTCTCGGAATTTTCCGCGTGTCGTGCTGTCTTTCAGCGTGTCGCGCGCCACAGTCCAGTCAAATGACCGGTTGGGCGCCGCCGCGGCAGTGCGCCGGACCAAGCCGCGCACCGCGCGCTGACGCCATTCTGCGCGGTTGAAGGCTTGATCGGGCCGGATAGACCGATCCTGGGGAAAATCCGCCTGGCGGGGCGTACAGGCCCCGCTACGGGCCACATGCACGCGTGCACATGACCGCACCCGAGCAGCGCACTTCCGGCCGCAAACGCACCGAGACCGGCGCTGGTGCGCCGGTCTCGGAGTTCGTTTCATTTATTTCTGGAGAAACGCGAACGCTTCCTGGAATCGGGCCAGCCCCGCCTGTAGCGCGGACACGTCCGGTCCGTCGCGCAGCACCTCGCGCGACACCGCGGGCACGGCCGCCCGGAACATGGCCTCGGGGACCAGCTCACGGATGGTTTCCGGCCCGCCGCCCTGGGCGCCGACGCCCGGCATCAGGATCGGTCCGTTGAGCGCCGACAGGTCCGGGGCGTCGGTCAGGGTCGCGCCGATCACGACGCCGACCGAGCCGAAACCCGCACCCACGTTGCGCGCGGCGGCCTCGTCGACCATCAGCTGCGCGACCGTGCGACCCGCCCCCGTGTCGACCCGTTGCACCTGCGCCCCTTCGGGATTCGAGGTGGCAGCGAGCACGAACACCCCGCGGTGCTCGGCCGCGGCGAGGTCCAGAGCCGGTGCGAGCGAACCGAATCCGAGGTACGGCGACACCGTCACCGCATCCGAACCCAGCGGGCCCGCACCCAGCCAGGCCTGCGCGTACGCGTCCATGGTGGAGCCGATGTCGCCGCGCTTGGCGTCGGCGAGCACCAGCGTGCCGGAGGCCCGCAACACCTCGATGGTGCGCTCCAGCACCGCGATTCCGGCCGAACCGTAGGTTTCGAAGAACGCCACCTGCGGCTTGACCATCGCGACCCGGCCGTCGAAGGCCTCGACGCAGATCTCCGCGAACTGCTCCAGCCCGTCCGCGTCGACGCTCAACCCCCAGGACGCCAAGAGTCCCGGATGCGGGTCGATGCCGACGCACACCGGCCCGAAATGCGCCATGGCGTGCTGCAATCGGTCACCGAAGGTCTTCATCGCGCCGGCCTCCTTCCGTGTCCTGCGGCGCGTCCACCGTCGCGATCAGCCACGCAGCACCGAGTGCAGTTCCTGCAGCGACCGCACCCCGATCCCGCCGTTGATGCTGGCCTCGATGCCCTGCACCGCGGCCGCCGCACCCTGCACGGTGGTGATGCACGGGATGTTCACACCCACCGCGGCACTGCGGATCTCGTAGCCGTCCACGCGCGGACCGGAGTTGCCGTAGGGGGTGTTGAACACCATGTCGATCTCGCCGTCGCGGATCTGCTCGACGATCGTGGGCTGCGGCGTGTCCGACTCGCCGGTCACCGTCTCGGGTTCGGAGTGCTTGCGCACCCGCTCGCACGGAATGCCGTTGCGGCGCAGCATTTCTGCGGTGCCCTCGGTGGCCAGGATACGGAATCCCAGGTCGTGCAGGCGCTTCACCGGGAACACCATGGCGCGCTTGTCCCGGTTGGCGATCGAGACGAAGACCGTGCCCTCGGTGGGCAGCGACCCGTAGGCGGCGGTCTGGCTCTTGGCGAAGGCGGTGCCGAAATCGGCGTCGATGCCCATCACCTCGCCGGTGGACTTCATCTCCGGCGAGAGCAGCGAATCCACGCCGCTGCCATCGGCCTTGCGGAACCGATGGAACGGCAGCACGGCCTCCTTCACGGCCACCGGCGCGTCCAGCGGGACGTGCCCGCCGTCGCCGTCACCGGGCAGCATGCCTTCCTTGCGCAGCTGGGCGATGGTGGCGCCGAGCATGATCCGCGCGGCCGCCTTGGCCAGCGGCACCGCGGTGGCCTTGGACACGAACGGAACCGTCCGGCTGGCCCGCGGATTCGCCTCGAGCACGTAGAGCACATCGTCTTTGAGCGCGTACTGCACATTGAGCAGGCCCTTGACCCCGATGCCCTTGGCCAGCGCGACGGTCGAGCGGCGCACCGCCTCGATATCGCTGCGGCCCAGGGTGATCGGCGGCAGCGCGCACGCGGAGTCGCCGGAGTGGATACCGGCCTCCTCGATGTGCTCCATCACGCCGCCGAGGTAGACCTCCTCGCCGTCGCACAGCGCGTCGACGTCGATCTCGATCGCGTCTTCCAGGAAACGGTCCACCAGCACCGGATGTTCGGGGCTGAGCTCGGTGGCCCGGGAGATGTATCCCTCCAGGGACTGCTCGTCGTAGACGATCTCCATGCCGCGCCCGCCGAGCACGTAGGACGGCCGGACCAGCACCGGGTAGCCGATGCTCGCGGCGATCTTCTTGGCCTGCGCGAAGGTGGTCGCGGTGCCGTACTTGGGCGCGGGCAGTCCCGCCGCGACGAGCACATCGCCGAATTCGCCACGGTCCTCGGCCAGGTCGATGGCGGCGGCACTGGTGCCGACCACCGGCACGCCCGCCTCGGTGAGCCGCTGCGCGAGGCCCAGCGGGGTCTGCCCGCCGAGCTGCACGATCACGCCGGTGACCCGCCCGGACTCGCTTTCGGCGTGGTAGACCTCGAGCACGTCCTCGAAGGTGAGCGGCTCGAAGTAGAGCCGGTCGGCGGTGTCGTAGTCGGTGGAGACGGTTTCCGGGTTGCAGTTGACCATCACGGTCTCGTAGCCGGCCTGCGAAAGGGTCTGCGCCGCATGGACACACGAGTAGTCGAACTCGATGCCCTGGCCGATCCGGTTCGGGCCGGAACCGAGGATGATCACCTTGTCCCGCTCGCGCTGCGGCGCGACCTCGGACTCGGCAGCGGGATCGAGCTCGTAGGCCGAGTAGTGGTACGGGGTCTTGGCCTCGAATTCGGCGGCGCAGGTGTCGACCGTCTTGAACACGGGCCGCACCCCGAGCCGATGCCGCAGCGCGCGAACGCCGGTCTCCCCGGCCAGTTCCGGGCGCAGCGCGGCCAGCTGACCGTCGGACAGGCCGTAGTGCTTGGCCCGCCGCAGCAGCGGCTCGTCCAGCACGGGCGCGTCGATGATCTCGGTACGCAGCTCGACCAGTCCGGCGACCTCGGCGACGAACCACGGGTCGATACCCGATGCGGCGGCGACGGTTTCGATGCTCGCGCCCAGGCGCAGCGCGCGCTCGACCTGATAGATGCGGCCCTCGGTCGGGGTGCGCAGGTCGTCCAGGATCGCTTCCACGTCGGTCCACTTGCCGTCGGCCTGGGTCCAGAAGCCCGCGGCCTTGGTCTCCAGCGAGCGCAGCACCTTGCCGAGCGCCTCGGTGAAGTTGCGGCCCAGCGACATCGCCTCGCCGACCGACTTCATCGTGGTGGTCAGCGTCGGGTCGGCGCCGGGGAACTTCTCGAACGCGAACCGCGGCGCCTTGACCACCACGTAGTCCAGCGTCGGCTCGAAGCAGGCCGGCGTCTCCTTGGTGATGTCGTTGACGATCTCGTCCAGGGTGTAGCCGATGGCCAGCTTGGCGGCGATCTTGGCGATCGGGAAACCCGTTGCCTTGGAAGCCAATGCGGACGAACGCGAGACGCGCGGGTTCATCTCGATGACGATCAGACGACCGTCGGCGGGATTCACCGCGAACTGGATGTTGCAGCCGCCGGTGTCCACGCCGACCTCGCGCAGGATCGCGATGCCCAGGTCACGCAGCTTCTGGTACTCGCGGTCGGTGAGCGTCATGGCCGGGGCGACGGTCATCGAGTCGCCGGTGTGCACGCCCATCGGGTCCACGTTCTCGATCGAGCAGACCACCACGACGTTGTCGCGGCCGTCGCGCATCAGCTCGAGCTCGTATTCCTTCCAGCCCAGGATGGATTCCTCGATGAGCACGTTCGCGGTCGGCGAGGCGGCCAAGCCGCCGCCGGCGATCCGGTCCAGGTCGTCGTGGTTGTAGGCCATGCCCGAGCCGAGCCCGCCCATGGTGAACGAGGGCCGCACGACCACCGGGAAGCCGAGCTCGCCGACCGTCTCGCGCACCTCGTCCATCGTGAAACAGACGCGCGAGCGGGCACTTTCGCCACCCACGTTGGCGACGATGTCCTTGAACTTCTGCCGGTCCTCACCGCGCTGGATGGCTTCGAAGTCGGCGCCGATCAGCTCGACGTTGTACTTCTCCAGCACCCCGTTCTCGTGCAGCGCGACCGCGGTGTTCAGCGCGGTCTGCCCGCCCAGGGTGGCCAGGATCGCGTCCGGGCGTTCCTTGGCGATGACCTTCTCGACGAACTCCGCGGTGATCGGCTCCACGTAGGTGGAGTCGGCGAACTCGGGGTCGGTCATGATGGTCGCCGGGTTGGAGTTCACCAGCGAGACGCGCAGGCCCTCGGCCCGCAGCACCCGGCAGGCTTGGGTGCCGGAGTAGTCGAATTCGCAGGCCTGGCCGATCACGATCGGGCCGGAGCCGATGACCAGGATGTGTTCGAGGTCGGTACGACGTGGCATCAGATTCCCTTCCGCTGCGCGGCCGGGCCGCCTGCCATGAGACCGGCGAACCGGTCGAAGAGGTACGCGGCGTCGTGCGGGCCCGCGGCGGCCTCCGGGTGGTACTGCACCGAGAACGCGCGGCCGTCGACCAGCCGGACGCCCTCGACGGTGCCGTCGTTGGCGCAGACGTGGCTCACCTCGGCCTTGCCGAACGGGGTGTCGAACTGTTCGCCCTGCTCGCCCTCCAGCGCGAACCCGTGGTTCTGCGCGGTGATCGAGATGCGCCCGGTCTCGTGCTCGACGACCGGGATGTTGATGCCGCGGTGGCCGAACTTCATCTTGTAGGTGTCGCGGCCCAGCGCCCGGCCCAGGATCTGGTTGCCGAAGCAGATGCCGAACAGCGGCAGCCCGCGCTCCAGCACGCCCTGGG
This sequence comes from Nocardia vulneris, assembly GCF_001613425.1. GTDB lineage: Bacteria > Actinomycetota > Actinomycetes > Mycobacteriales > Mycobacteriaceae > Nocardia > Nocardia vulneris. The sequence goes on from NZ_BDCI01000031.1 coordinate 26,624, forward strand.
TCAGCGCGACCGCGCCGTCCTGGGTGGCCGGGTCGCCGGGACCGTTGGACAGGAACACCCCGTCCGGGTTCAGGTCCAGGATCTGCTCGAGCGGCGCGTTCGAGGGCACCACGTGCACCCGCATGCCGCGCTCGGCGAACATGCGCGGGGTGTTGGTCTTGATGCCGAGGTCGACCGCGACCACGGTGAAGCGCCGTTCGCCGGTCGGCTCGATGGTGTACACCGCGTCGGTGCTCACCTCCTCGGCCAGATCGGCGCCGAGCATCGACGGCTGACCGGTGACCCGGGCCAGCAGTTCGTCGGCGTCCGCGAGCGCAGGCCCGGAGAAGATGCCCGCCTTCATCGAGCCGCGGGTGCGCAGGTGCCGCACGAGCGCGCGGGTGTCGACCCCGGCGATGCCGACGATGTCCTGACGCTGCATCGCCTCGGGCAGCGTGGTGGTGGCGCGCCAGTTGGACGCGCGCCGCGCGGGATCACGCACCACATAGCCGGCGACCCAGATCTTGCCGGACTCGTCGTCCTCGTCGTTCCAGCCGGTGTTGCCGATCTGCGGCGCGGCGGCGACCACGATCTGGCGGTGATAGCTGGGGTCGGTGAGGGTCTCCTGGTAGCCGGTCATCGCGGTGCAGAACACCGCCTCGCCGAGTGTCTCGCCCACGGCGCCGTAGGCCGAACCGCGGAACACCCGGCCGTCCTCCAGCACCAGAGCAGCTGCTTGCTGTGTCATCCCTCGTCGTCTCCCGTCGTCGTGCTGGTCTGTTCGCTCGGCAGGCCCCGCGTCCAAGCCGGGTACACCGACTTGTCGTCACCCCGGAAACCGGTATCGATCTCGGTCCCAGTGGGCAGCTGCCAGCGAATCACCAGCACACCATCCTGTGTCATTACTTTCCCCGCGTGCCCGCGCTCGGTGCGCACCGCGGTGACAGACTCCTGCGGAATCCAGATCACCGTCGCGCCGTCGCGCTCGAGTAGAATCCCCCGTTCGAACCGGGTCAGCTCCGCGGTGGCGCGAAAACCCAGGTCGCCCACCGTGATCCGGTCCTGCCAGCTCGGCGCGATGGTGCTGCCGAGGTAGAGGCCGGTGGTCGGCTCCAGCACCTGCGCGCCGAGATCGGCGGGCACGGTGGGCAGTTCGCCGATCCGGTCCGTCTGCCGCGCCGCCCGGTTCTGCCAGCCTCGGTACATCAACCAGACGCACAAAGCGAACAGCGCGAGCAGGCCGACCACCCACAGCGTTCTTTCCACTTACGGACCTCCTGTGCCCTGCGGTACCGCTTTGCCCTCACGGGCGGTTACTCGTCCCCTGAGCAACGTCGTTGTCACTCGGGCCGGAAACGTCATGTCCTCGAACGGGGTGTTGTTCGAGATGCTGGCAAGTTCCTTCGCGCGCACCGTCCAGGTGGCGTCCGGGTCGATCAGCGTCAGGTTCGCGGGCTCGCCGACCTCGATCGGCCGGCCGTGCTCGTCGAGCCCGACGATCGCGGCAGGCTGCTCGCTCATCACGCGGGCCACGCCGCGCCAGTCCAGCAGGCCGGGCTGCACCATGGTCTGCACGATGATCGACAGCGCGGTCTCCAGGCCGAGCATGCCGGGGCGGGCGGCAGCGAACTCGCAGCACTTGTCCTGTTCGGCGTGCGGGGCGTGATCGGTGGCGACACAGTCGATCACACCGTCGGCCAGGGCCTGGCGCAGCGCGGCGGCGTCGGACGCCTCGCGCAGCGGCGGGTTCACCTTGTTGACCGCGTCGTAGGTCTCCAGGCGCGAATCGTCCAGCAGCAGATGGTGCGGGGTGACCTCGGCGGTGATCGAGATCCCTTGCGCCTTGGCCCATTTCACCAGCTCGACGGTGCCCGCGGTGGAGGCGTGGCAGATGTGCACGCGCGCACCGGCATCGCGGGCGAGCAGCGCGTCGCGCGCCACGATCGACTCCTCGGCCGCCCGCGGCCAGCCGGCCAGGCCGAGCCGGGCCGCGGTCGGGCCCTCGTGCGCGATCGCGCCGACGGTGAGCCGCGGCTCCTCCGCATGCTGGGCGATCAGCACGCCGAGCGTGTTCGCGTACTCCAGCGCGCGCCGCATGAGCAGCGGATCGTAGACGCAGTGGCCGTCGTCGGAGAACATCCGCACCGCGCCGGCACCCGCTGCCATGGTGCCCATTTCGGCGAGCTGCTTACCCGCGAGCCCGACCGTGACCGCACCCACCGGGTACACGTCGACCAGGCCGACCTCCTGCCCGCGCCGCCACACATGATCGGTGACCACCACCGAGTCGGCGACCGGGTTGGTGTTGGCCATCGCGAACACCGCGGTGTAACCGCCCAACGCGGCTGCGGCGGAACCGGATTCGATCGTCTCGGTATCCTCGCGGCCGGGTTCGCGCAGATGCGTGTGCAAGTCGACGAAACCGGGCAGCAGGATCTGGCCCGCGGCGTCGATGACCTCGGCGTCCGCACCCGCGGCCAGGTCCGTGCCGATCGCGGTGATCACGCCGTCGCGCACCAGCACGTCCACCGGCTCGCCCTCGCCGTAGACCCGCGCTCCCCTGATCAGCAATTCACTCATGACGCCTTCGCTGTTCGTCCTCATGCGATCGCCTCCTGGGTACCGACCAGCAGCCGGAACAGGACGGCCATCCGCATGTGCACTCCGTTGGTCACCTGCTGCAGGATCGCCGACTTCGGCGAATCCGCCACGGGTGACGCGATTTCCATGCCGCGCAACATCGGGCCCGGGTGCAGCACCACCGCGTGCTCGTCCAGCAGCGCCATCCGGCGCTCGGACAAGCCGTAGTTGATCGAGTACTCGCGGGCCGACGGGAAGAACCCGCCGTTCATCCGCTCCGCCTGCACGCGCAGCATGAGTACCGCGTCCGCGCCGGGCAATTCGGCGTCGAGCGAGTGCGCGACCCGGGCGGGCCAGCTGTCCGCGCCCACCGGGAGCAGCGTGCGCGGCGCGACCAGCACCACCTCCGCACCAAGGGTGTTCAGCAGGAAGACATTCGAGCGCGCCACCCGGCTGTGCAGGATGTCGCCGACGATGACGACCCGCTTGCCTTCGATATCGCCGAGCCGCTGGCGCAGCGTGAGCGCGTCCAGCAGTGCCTGCGTCGGATGCTGGTGGGTGCCGTCGCCCGCGTTGATGATCGCCGGACCCGATGTGCGGCCGGACTGCACGGCCCAGGCATCCATCCAGCGCGCGATCTGGTGTGCCGCACCGGAAGCCGGATGCCGGACGATCAGCGCGTCCGCACCGGCCGCGTGCAAGGTGAGCGCGGTGTCGCGCAGCGACTCACCCTTGGACACCGACGAACTACTGGCGCTCACGTTGATCACATCGGCGCTCATCCACTTGCCCGCCACCTCGAACGACACCCGAGTGCGCGTGGAGTTCTCGTAGAACACCGTCATCACAGTGCGACCACGCAAGGTCGGCAGCTTGTGCACCTCCCGGCCGAGCAGCGCCTGCTCGAACCGTTCGGCCTCGTCGAGCAGGGCCGTCGCGCCGGCCCGATCCAGATCAGTGACCGTCAAAAGATGTCTCACGACTCCCCCTCGCTGACGCTCGGTTCCGTCGTAAGCCATTCGGCCGCTGTGTCGATGGTTCCCTCGCTGCGCTCGCTCACGACTCCCCCTCGCTGACGCTCGGTTCCGTCGTAAGCCATTCGGCCGCTGTGTCGATGGTTCCCTCGCTGCGCTCGCTCACGACTCCCCCTCCTGCCGCAGATAAACCCCGTCCCGCCCGTCGTGTTCGGTGAGCAGGACCGAGATGTCCTCGGCGCGGGAGGTGGGCACGTTCTTGCCGACGTAGTCGGCGCGAATCGGGAGTTCGCGGTGGCCGCGGTCGATGAGTACCGCGAGTTGCACGGCGCGGGGCCGGCCGAGGTCGCGCAGCCCGTCGAGGGCCGAGCGCACGGTGCGGCCGGAGAACAGCACGTCGTCGACGAGCACGACGAGCGCGTCCTCGATCCCGCCCTCGGGTACCGAGGTGCGCTCCAGCGGCCGGTGCGGCCGGGTGCGCAGGTCGTCGCGGTAGAGGGTGATGTCGAGCGAGCCGAGCGCGGGCCGGACGCCGGAGAATTCCTCGATCTTGTCCGTGAGCCGCGCGGCCAGCGAGGTGCCGCGGGTGGGAATGCCGATCAGCACCACGCGCGGGGCGTCGATGGCGCCCGCGTCCAGCGCGGTCTTCTCGATGATCTGATGCGCGATCCGCGCGATGGTCCGACTGACATCGGAAGCCGACAACAGCTCCCGTCCCGCCCCCACCCATTCCGGGGTGTGTCGCTGCGATGTCTCGGCAGCGCCGGACTCGGCGGCCCGATCTTCGGGCACAGCCATGCCGACCTCCTTCCCCGCCTCACGGGACGGTCCGTTAAAGGATGTCTTACGGCAAGCAGCGTAACAGCGCCCGCGACGGGGCTTTCACCTGGTATAGGCGGTGTGAGCGGTGCCACGGGCCGGTTGTGAGCGGTGCCACGCGGTCGATCCGATATGCCGGTTTCACCGGGAGATATATACGTAACCGGCAGTAGCGTTAAACGGGACGATATGTCACGCTACAGAGGAAGCCGCGAACCACGGGAGGGTCAATGGCGACCGATATCTCTGCCGACGAGTCCAGCCGGATCACCACTTTCCAGCGCGCCGGTCTGGTGTTCCCGGTGCGGGACACCGGACCGCTCACCGGCGAACCGGTGCTGCTGCTGCACGGCTGGCCGCAGGATTCGCGCAGCTGGACGCCGGTGGCGGAACTGCTGAACAAGGCCGGTTACCGGACCTTCGCGCCGGATCAGCGTGGCGCCAGCCCGACCGCGGCACCCCGCAGCCGCCGGGCGTACCGGATGGACGAACTGGCCGCCGACGTCGAGGCGATGATCGAGCAGATCGGACGGCCCACGCATGTGGTCGGCCACGACTGGGGCGCCGTGGCGGCGTGGGCGGCGGGGATCACGATGCAGGATCGCCTGCTCTCGCTGTCGGCGCTGTCCGTGCCGCATCCCGGCGCGTTCGCCCGCGCCATGGTGACCAGCAAGCAGGGGCTGGCGTCCTGGTACATGTACCTTTTCCAGCTGCCGCTGCTCCCCGAGCTGCTGCTGCGATCGGGCCTGTTTCCCCAATTGCTCCGGCGGACAGGGCAATCCGCAGAAGTCGCCGCCCGCGACAGCGCGCGCGTGCGGGACCGGGTGATCGCCCGCGGCGGGCTGAACTGGTATCGCGGCATGCCTTTCGGCTCACCCCGGATGCTGCGCGGGCACGTCACCGCGCCCGTGCTGCAGATCTGGAGCGACGGCGACACCGCGGTCCTCGACACCGGGAACAAACTGTGTGCACGCTACGCGGACGGGCCGTTCCGGCTCGAGATCCTACCCGGCGTCTCGCACTGGATCCCCGAGGAAGCGCCGGAACCGACGAGCCGGTTGCTCGTCGAACATTTCGCGACGAGCAGCGCGCGCTGATCCACTGGGGCGCAACAACATCACTCGGCGACACGATTCAGCGCGGCGTCGAGCAGGCACTGCACCAGCTCGTCCGCGATGTCCCGCTCGCTCGCTACGGCGACACCCCGGGCGCCGACCGCGTCGACGCACGCCCATGCACGGTCCACATCCTGTTCGAACCGGCGGTTCTCGCTGCCGTCCTCGATCCGCTGATCGATCTCGTTCTGCACGCAACGCACGAATAAGTCTGTGCGCCAACCGGCCTCGCGTACCTGATGGACGCATAAGCGCGCCGCGGGTTTGAAAACTTTGTCCGGCTCCACGGTTCCGGCCTCGGCCACGGCCGCCGCGGTCAGCAGCATCCCGGTCAGTGCCGTGGCGACGGCGAACGGCACGACGGAAAGTTTGCGACCCGCAGCGGACATCCCGGCTCCTTCATCGACGAGCATTTCGGCGCAGCGCTTACGGCCGCACCACAATTCGGGGAGTGATATCGCGTATTCGATGCCGCGACACTTCCGGATGGGCGCAACCACAGCTTCGCCGTGGGCGAGGTAGGCCCGGTCCGCATCGGGGATGCCATGGCCTACATCTCCGGTATCCCCCGACATACGCCGCTGAGGCGATGCCCCGGACCTGCGTCGTGCACAACACTGAGATCGCCCCGCGAATGGCGCGGCACAGGTACGCAGTCGAACGAGGAGCCGGACCGATGGCACAGCGAGAATGGCAAGGGACCGTGGTCGAGAAGTCGCGCGGACTGCTGGACGGGGCGAATCTCTATCGCCGCCTGTTCGTGCGGCTCGATGACGGCAGCACCATCAAAGTGCGGGTGAATCGGTCACTGTGGAATTCGCTCGAACCGGGCGATTCGGTATCCAAACAGGCCGGAGCGGACCCCACGAAGGACTGATCCGCAGCGGCGTTCTCGGCTTGTTCGACAGTTGCGGCGAGTGTCTTGCGTCAAGCTGGTGGCAGGCGGCGATGGTGAGTTCGGTTGTCTGGGCCGGCTCTCGAGAACGCGCTGTAGCCGATTTGAGCGTGTTCGAGTCTGGTCGGCTAGCTGCGTGCCCCTGCGGGTTCACATTCCCGAGCGGAGAGCCGAAGTGGTTGCGCGGCTTGTCGGTATAGACCCACCGTTGTTCGCCAGGGGCGAAATCCGGCAGTGGGCTGGCCCCGCACAGGTCGTCGCCGTGATAGCGCGGGAAGAGATGCCCATGGTAGTGCCAAACATCCTGTCCGCCAGCAGGTTCGTTGTGTTGACGCGTGGACACTCCATCACAGCGGTGGGTGGCCCGCATCGCGACGGCGATCTCGCGCACCACGTCGTGTACTGCTGTCAACGCGCATGCTGAGGCATCCGCACAGCGCATCGTTGACCCGGATGGCGAGGACCGACTACGCGGTCCCAAGTTCCCGCGCCCATGCCGGAGGGTGCCTGACTGGCGCGATACACCTCTACGTCACGGATTCGGGACGACGGAGAGGAATTGCCATGCGCGCGTTGCAGCTTGGAGATTGAACCGGATATTCATATTGCGTAAGTCGAAGCCGGTGAGTTCACGGATGCGGCCGAGGCGATAGCGCAGGGTGCTGCGATGGATGTGTAACGCGGCGGCGGAATGGTCATAGTTGCCGCCACATTCGAGATATTGGGCGAGGGTGGACACCAGGTCGGAGTTCCGCGCGTCGTCGTAATCCAGGAGGGTGCCGAGCCATTCGCGCACGAAATCCTCGACCTGTCCTTCAGCGTGTGCCAGATCGACCAGCCGATAGAAGCCGAGTTCGTCGAATGCCGTCGCGCCGTCCGGTACACGCGACCGTCGCCGAATGTGGAGCGCACGGTGCGCATCGGCGAAGGATCGCACGAAATCGCTCGGTTGCTCGCACCGGCCGCTGATGCCGATTGTTACCGGTCTCGCGTCGGTGCCCTCGCGGAGCGCGTGGTGCAAGCGGGCCGGATCCGGTCTGCGGTCGGTGATCAGCACGAGCATGCCGCCGTGACGGCCTTGGATTGATTGCAGATTCAGAGCCGCCACGGCGCGGCTCGCGGCCTCGGCGATCGCATCGGCGCGGCCCGCGCTGTGCACCAGGACAACGTAGTGCGGGCCGCGCAGGTCGTGTCCCAGTGCTTCTGCGCGGGCGTAGGCGCTGTCGTTGTCGGTGCCGGAGGCGAGATCGTCGACGAGATCGCGGCGTAGCCGCAGCTCGATCTCGGCGAGATTGCGTTGATGTGCGAGCTCGAGGGCGAGCATGGTGCTGCCGAACACCAGCGCGAACAGCTGAGTTTCAGTCACCTGATCGTCAGGGGCGATCAGTGCGAGTATGCCGAGGACCTCGGCACGCGGCTTCACGAGCATGATCACCCGATCGTGGACCCGCAGCGGCGCGTTGTGGGTCGCGAGCCGATGCAGCAGTTGATCACGCTGCTCCGGAGCGGTTTTGGGATATGGTTCCGGTCGACCGGGCCCAGACCAGGCCCGCAGATTGCCGAAGGGGTCCTCGACCGCGACCGGCACATCGGTCAGCTGGGCGATGGCGTCGGCGATACCCTGTTCGCCCTGTCCATAGGCGGCTGCTCCGGAGAGCACCTCGAATACTCGCGTCTGACGTTCGAGGCGTAGGACTGTGCCGACCAAATGTTGGTTGATTTCGGCGAGTTCGGTCGCGTGGACGGAGAGGTGTTCGTGAGTGGCCGCATTGGCCAACGCCGCACCGGTGACCTGCGCCAGCACTTCCAGCAGGAATATCTCGTCGGGCCGCGGCGCACCGTCGGAGGCAACAATGAGCGAACCGACGGCTCCTGACAAACTCCCCAAGGCGAACGCCCACCCCCATTTCTCGTCGACCAGGGTCACGCTGCCCGCGCCGTCCTGGGCGTTGACCTGCGCGTCCAAGCCGGGCTGTGCGGGTCGCACCTGCGGGTACTGCTCGAATTCGCCGTCCACTCGGCGGTAGCTCGCCAGCGTGCGACACGAGCCGAGGGACGGGACTGCTGCACGTGCTAGACGAAGTATTTCCACGACTTCGTGCTCGCTCGACAGTGCTGCCGACAGCGCGCACAGCCCACGCAGCGACGCCAGTTGGGCATCGGCCAATCCGTCAGCGATGGGATAACTCAAAAGTTTCTGGTTCATAGCGAGGGGTGTGCCCGTCGACGGTCGGACCCGGCGTTGCGGCGGCCTCAGCCACGCCCACCCTGAAATCTTCGGCCGATCAACTCGCCGCCATACGCACCGATCCATTGCGAATGAAAACATCCGGGTGCGGATAATTCTGCGGGCGTTGATCATTGACGTTACACCGATCGTTCCGGCGGTTACAGCTCCGGGCTGATATGCGTCATTGTTGCATCAGAGCAGCAAATGGAATATCTCGAATACCACCGACCATTCGGCGGTTCCCGGATGCTTGGCCTTCGGGGCGATCGCGACGAACGTCTGCGCGAGCGCCACGCTCAGGCCACCGGCGATCAGCGGCAGCCTATGCTCGGTCTCCTGCGCGAGCGCCAAGTCCAGCGGCGGACGGGCGGCGAGTTGGTCGAGCAGCGGCTTCAGCTCGATCTCCTCATCCAGCTTCTCGAACCGATGGATGCTCTGCTGCAGGCCTGCGGTGATCGGCAGATCCCACGGTTCGATCACGTCACGCGTGTTCGCCTTCGCTGACGCCTTGGCGACGAGGAACAGGTCGTAGATCTTGTCGTCGATGAACTCGGTATAGCGCTCGAGATCATTGCGATGCACCTGCAGCCCGGCCGCGGCACGGAAGAAACGCTGAAATTTGACAACGCCCATTACCGGCATTTCGGTCAGCTCCTCTCGAAGTATTCGTGAATGTGGCGTACCGCCATCGCGCCTTCACCGACGGCGGACGCGACTCGTTTGACCGAGCCGCTCCGGACATCGCCCACCGCGAAGACGCCGGGCCTGCTTGTTTCGAGCGACAGCGGCCGACGCCCGGAATCGCGCTGATCCTCGGCCGGGTACACCGCGTCCGGGCCGGTGCGGACGAAACCGTGCGCGTCGAGCGCCACGGAATCGGCCAACCACGCCGTGCACGGCGTCGCGCCGATGAACACGAACAGGGCGCGCACGGCGAGCGTCTCCCGTTCCGCGGTGCGATTGTTCTCGACCACGATGGCGTCGAGCTCGCCGACCCCGATCAGCTCGCGCACCTCGGTGTTGCGGTGCACCGTCACCCGCGGATGCTGCTCGATCCGCTCGACCAGATAGCGGGACATGCTCTTGCCGAGATCGCCGTCCCGGATGAGCAGGTGCACGCGCTCGACGCGGCCGGCGAGAAAGATCGTTGCCTGCCCGGCGGAATTGCCGCCGCCGACGATCGCCACCGGGTCCACGCCGCACCTCGATGCCTCCTGGTGGGTCGCGGCGTAGTACACCCCGGTGCCTTCGAAGCGTTCGATCCCGGTCACGGCGAGTCTGCGATAGCGGGCGCCGGTGGCCAGGACGACGGTGCGACCGAGCACCGCGCCGCCACCGGACAGTCGCAGCAGGTGGTGTCCCTCTTCGGTTTCCAGCCCGGTTACCTCCGCGGACACCAGCAACCGGGCACCGAACTTTCCGGCCTGGATGACCGCTCGCTCGGCCAGTTCGGTGCCCGAGATGCCTGCGGGAAAGCCGAGGTAGTTCTCGATACACGAGGAGGTGCTCGCCTGCCCGCCCGCCGCGATCGCCTCCAGCACCGAGGTATCGAGCCCGTCCGAGGCACCGTACACCGAGGCGGCCAGACCGGCCGGGCCGGCACCCACCACGATGAGGTCGCATACCTCGCGTCGAGTCCGCGGCACCGGTAGGCCGATGAGGCGCGCCAATTCGGCATTCGTCGGATTGCGCAGCACTCGCTCGCCCCGCCAGATGACGACCGGAGTGTCCTCGGCCGCGATACCGAGATCAGCGAGGAGTTGCTCGGCTCGGCTGTCGCGCTCGAGGTCGATCCAGTTGTGCGGCAGCCGGTTTCGCACGGCGAACTCACGAAGCCGCCGGGAGTCGGGCGAGTAGCAGGAACCGATGATCCGGAACCCGGAGACCATACCGAGCAGCAGGCAGCGGCGGATCAGGTACGCGCGCAGAATGAGGTCGCTGAGTATCGGATCGTGTTCGACCAGTGCGCGTATGCGGGGGACCGGGACGACCAGTACCTCGCCGTCCTCGATCATCTGCGCGGTGTAGAACGCGACCTGACCTTCCAGCAGGCCCAGCTCGCCGAGGAACCGGCCCGGTCCGTGGATACGCAGCACCCGGCCCGCATCGTCGTCGACGATAGCGACGGTGCCGGACAGAATCACGAAGAACTCGTCGCTCCGCACTCCGGCCCGAACCAATGTCGCACCGGCACGTACCGCGCGCCGGGTACCGCCGACGGCGAGCGTCACCACCTGCGCCTGCGACAACCGCGGAAACGCGCCAACATCATCCGGGGTTTCGGCGCTCATCAGACGAAGTTCTGGTGGACGTAGCACCAGCGCCAATTCTCGCCGGGTTCCATCGATTCGACGATCGGGTGGCCGACCCCGCCGGCGTGCGCTCGTGCGTGCCGCATCGGGGACGAGTCGCAGCAGCCGACGTGCCCGCAGGTCAGGCACAGCCGCAGATGCAGCCACGGCGTGCCGAGCTGCAGACACTCTTCGCAACCCTGCGGTGTCCGCGGCGCTACCGGCCGGATCGCCGCGACGTGGGGATCAGTGTGGATCGAGGTCATGCACTCACGTCCTTATCCGTTCGGTCGGACAGGTTTTGGTCCAGCCATCTCCGCAGTTCCGGCATCGGAGCGGCGCCGGCTTGCCGGGCCAGCACCTCGCCATGGTCGAGTACGAGCAAGGTCGGTACCGCTCGCACGACGAACCGCTCGGCGGTGCGGGGTGCGGCATCGACGTCGACCTTGACCAGTTTCAGCCGACCGGCACGTTCGGTCGCGAGTTGTTCGAGCGCCGGGCTGACCAGCACGCAGGGCCGGCACCAGGTCGCCCACAGGTCGACAAGGACCGGGACCGGGGACGATCCGGTCACCTCGGTGAAGTCGTCATCGCCTGCCGCGACGATCCACGGCAGCGGTTTGTGGCAGTTGCCGCAGCGTGGTGTGCCCGCCGCCGCGGCCGGAACCCGGTTGTACTTTCCGCAATTGGGGCATTTGATCTGCGCGGTTTCCATAGTCGTACCTCGTTTCATGCCGCGACCGCGGGGGCGGTGTACGCGACGGCGAGATCGTCACCGGCGACGGTGACAGTGACGGTGCCGCCCTGGCTGATATCGCCGCGCACGAGCGCCCGGCCGATCTTCGTCTCGACTTCGTGCGCGATGTAGCGGCGCAACGGCCGCGCACCGTAGACCGGATCGAATCCGTGCTGGGCGATGAGCCTGCGCGCCTCGGGGGTGATGTCGAGCGTGATCTGCCGTTCGGCCAGGCGATGTCGGAGTTCTTCGAGTTGCAGCACGACGATGTGCTCGATCTGGGGCAGCGTCAGCGGCGTGAACAGCACGATGTCGTCGACGCGGTTGAGGAACTCCGGGCGGAAGTGTCCCCGCAGCTCGGCGAGCACCCGATCGCGTGCGTCCGGCTTGATTTCGCCGTCGGCGGTGACACCGTCGAGTAGATGGTGGGAGCCGATATTCGAGGTCATGATGACCACGGTGTTGCGGAAATCGACGTGCCTGCCTTGTGAATCGGTGATCCGGCCGTCGTCGAGCACCTGTAACAGCGTATTGAACACGTCGGCGTGTGCCTTCTCGATCTCGTCGAACAACACCACCGAGTACGGCTTGCGGCGCACCGCCTCGGTGAGCTGCCCGCCCTCGTCATAACCGACATAGCCGGGCGGCGCGCCGATCAACCGGCTGACCGTGTGCCGCTCCTGGTACTCGCTCATGTCCAGGCGCACCATATTGTCTTCGGTGTCGAAAAGTGTTGCGGCCAAGGTCTTCGCGAGTTCGGTCTTGCCGACGCCGGTGGGTCCGAGGAAGATGAACGAGCCGATCGGCCTGCGTGGATCGCGGATGCCCGACCGGGCTCGGATCACCGCATCGGCGACGAGTTGCACCGCCTCTTCCTGCCCGATCACCCGCTCGTGCAGGATTTCGTCGAGCCGTAGCAGCTTCTCCCGCTCGCCCTCTTGTAGCCGGGCGACCGGGATTCCGGTCCACGCGGCGACGATTTCGGCGATCTCGTCCTCGGTGACCACCTCGCGCAGCAGCGGCTGCTTACCCTGCTTGGCCTGCAATTGTTCCTCTGCCGCTTGCAGATTGCGTTCCAGCTTGGTGATCTCGCCGTAGCGCAACTCGGCCGCGCGATTGAGGTCGTAGTTGCGTTCGGCCTCTTCGGCTTCGTGGCGCAGTTGCTCGAGTTGTCCACGCAGTTCCTGCACCCGGCGGATCGCTTGCCGTTCGGCCTCCCATTGGGCGTGCCGAGAGTCGGCCTCGGCCCGCAGATCGGCAAGTTCGCGCCGGAGCTCATCGAGACGAGCCTTGCTTGCCGCGTCGGTCTCCTTGGACAGTGCCGCCTCTTCGATCTCGAGCCGGGTCACCTTCCTGGTGAGTTCATCGAGTTCGGCTGGCATGGAGTCGATTTCGGTGCGCAGCCGGGCACAGGCCTCATCGACCAGGTCGATTGCTTTGTCTGGCAGGAAGCGGTCGGTGATGTAGCGATGCGACAGGGTTACCGCGGCCACCAGTGCGCCGTCCTGGATCTTCACGCCATGAAAGACCTCGAGGCGTTCGCGCAGCCCGCGCAGGATGGACACCGCGTCCTCCTCGCTGGGCTCGTCCACCAGCACCGTCTGGAATCGGCGTTCCAGTGCCGCATCGGATTCGATGTGTTTGCGATACTCGTCCAGGGTGGTCGCGCCGATCATGTGCAACTCGCCGCGGGCGAGCATCGGCTTGAGCATGTTGCCGGCGTCGAGGGATCCATCCCCGCCGGCCGATCCCGCTCCGACCACGGTATGGAGCTCGTCGACGAAAAGCAGGATGCCGCCCTCGGCCGCCTTGACCTCGGACAACACCGCTTGCAGCCGCTCCTCGAACTCGCCTCGATACTTCGCACCCGCGACCAGTGATCCCATATCGAGGGAGAAGATCGTCTTGTCGCGCAAGCCTTCGGGCACATCACCACGGACGATGCGCTGAGCCAAGCCCTCCACGATCGCGGTCTTGCCGACGCCGGGATCACCGATCAATACTGGATTGTTCTTGGTCTTCCTGCTCAAAATCTGTGTCACCCTGCGGATCTCGGCGTCTCGGCCGATGACCGGGTCGAGCTTGCCCGCGCGGGCTTCGGCCACGAGATCGCGGCCATACTTCTCCAGTGCCTCGTAAGCGCCCTCCGGAGTCGCCGAGGTCACCCGCTGATTACCACGAACCGTGGTCAGCGCCTGTAGGAACGATTCCCTGGTGATGCCCTGGCCCGCGAGGATCCGGCCCGCCGCAGTGCCCGATCCCTCCTCGGCCAGCGCTATGATCAGGTGCTCCACCGAAACGTAGGAGTCCTTGAGTCGCTTGGCTTCTCGCTCGGCCGATGCGAGCAGCGCGGCTAATCGCCGAGTGATCATCACCTGCCCGGGCGCGGCGCCAGGACCGCTCACCTTGGGCCGGCGGGCTAGCTCGCGGTTCAGGTCGGCGCGCAGCACGTCGAGGTCCGCGCCCGCGTGGTCGAGCAGCCGGGGCACCAGTCCGTCCGGCTGGTCGATCAAGGCGAGCAGCAGATGCTCGCCGTCGACCTCGCTGTGCCCCAATCGCGTCGCCGCGTTCTGCGCTTCGCTCAAGGCTTCCCGAGACTTCTCCGTCAACTTGCTGGTGTCCATCGCGACGTCCTCCTTCGAGGATCGGCTTCGAGTTCTTCGATTCGGTCCAGCAGATCGAGCACCAACCCGATTGCCGCGTAGTTCAATCCGAGCCCGGACCGTAGGCGCTGGATTCGGGCGACAACGGCCACCGCGGACGGTTCGAAGCGAAGATCGGTGCCTTCGCAGGCAACGTCGAGCAGCCCGAGTGCGACCCATCTGCGCACCACACTCGGATGCAGACCGCAGCGCCGGGAGAACTCGTCGAGCCGCAGCCCCGCTCGGCGCACGATCACGTATCGGGGTGTAGGCGCGCTCATTGCTCTCTCCTCGGATCGAAGGTCGACGCGGCGGCCAACTGCTCGAACAGCTCGCGTTCCCGCGCGGTCGGTTTCGCCGGCACCATGACCTTGACCTCGGCGTACAGGTTGCCGTCGGCGCCGCGGGGATTGGGCATGCCCGCGCCACGCAATCGCAGCTTGCGCCCGGTCGAGGAGCCCGGTGCCACTTTGACTTTCGCCTCGCCGCTCGGGGTCGGGATCGCGACAGTGGCACCGAGCACCGCCTCCCATGGGGACACGGGCAGGGCGAGGTAGATGTCGCGGCCGACCAACCGGAAGCGCGGGTGCGGTGTGATGTGCACGACCAGGTAGAGATCTCCGGCAGGCGCGTCACCGCTGCCCTTGCCGCCCTGCCCGGCCAACCGGATCCGCTGGCCGTCGATGACCCCGGCCGGGATATCGACGTCGTAGGTGCGCTCGCCGAGTCGTAGCTTGCGCTTGCCGCCCCGGTAGGCCTCCTCGACGGTCAGCTCGAGGACGGCCTCCTGATCGGCGCCGGGAATCGGCCCGTAGCCGCCGCCACGGCCACCGAAGATATCGCCGAAGATGTCACCGAAGTCGACGTTGCCGTCGAAACCGCGACCGAAGTGCACGCGGGTCCCGCCGCCGAATCCGCCGCTGTCGCCACCGAATCCACCGGTGGCCGCGCCGACCCGTTCGTCGTAGTCCTGTGGCACCCGCCGGAAGTCCGCACCGAAGCGGTCGTAGCGAGTCCTCGTCGAGGGATCGGAGAGGACCTCGTAGGCCTCACTGACCTCCTTGAACCGATCCTCCGCCGCCGGATCGACATTCACATCCGGGTGATATCGCCGCGCCAGCTTGCGATATGCCTGTTGAATCTGGTCCTTGTCGGCGTCGCGGGAAACCCCGAGGACCTCGTAGTAGTCGCGCGCCACCGACGCTCACCCCGCAGCTCTGCTGACGATCACGGCCGCTGGGCGCAGCTGGCGTCCGCTCTCGCCGTAGCCGGGGCGTAGCACCTCGACCACGGTCCCCGTCGGGAAATCGGGCCGGTCGACCACGCTGACCACCTCGTGCATTTCCGGGGAGAACGGGACTCCCACCTCCGAATGTCTCGGGTAGCCCAGCTGTTCGAGTACCTGCACCGCCTGGTCCCGGATCGCGCGGACGCCCGCGACGAGTGGGGCCGTCTCGCTGTTCGCGTGTGCCAGCGCGAGTTCCAAGTTGTCCAGCATCGGTAGCCAGGCACCGGCCACCTTCGCTCGTTCGGCCACGCGCTCTCGATCGAGATCCCTGGCGTAGCGCTTGCGTAGGTTGTCCAGATCGGCGGCGGTGCGCCGCCAACGGTCTTCCCACTGGGAGCTCTGGGCCTCGGGTTGTTCCTGGTCCGGGTCGGGGGTGTCGGTGATCGACTGGTCCGCGGAGGTTTCCATCGCCGAAACCTCCTCAGCTCTGGTCGAACTCGGCGTCGATCACGTCGTCGTCACCGGGCGAGCCCGCCCGCGCGCCCGCGCCCGCGTAACTGGACTGTGCGTCGCCGCCACCGGATTGCGTGGATTGCAACCCGTACAGCAATTGCTGCAGTTCCGAGGTGAGCGACTGCACCCGATCCAGCGACGCTTCTTCTTTGACGGCCTGTCGGGCCTCGGCGATCAGCATCTCGGCGCGTGCGCGCTCATGTGGCGGCGCGCTCTCGCCGAGTTCGGCAAGCCGCCGCTCCACCTGGTACGCGGCCGAATCCAACGCGTTGCGGGCATCAACGGCCTTACGCAGTTGTTCGTCTTCGCGGCGGTGCCGCTCGGCCTCGGCGAGCATCCGGTCGACTTCGCTCTGGTCCAGATTGGACTGCTCGCTGATCGTGATGCTCTGCTCTTTACCGGTGTCCTTGTCGCGAGCGGTGACATTGAGGATGCCGTTGGCGTCGATGTCGAAAGTGACTTCGACCTGTGCCTGGCCGCGTGGTGCCGGCCGGATGTCCTCCAGCCGGAACCGGCCGAGCACCCGGTTGTCGGCGGCACGCTCGCGTTCGCCTTGGAGCACCACCACATCGACCGCGGGCTGGTTGTCCTCCGCGGTGGAGAACACCTCGCTGCGCCGGGCCGGGATGGTGGTGTTGCGTTCGATGATCTTCGTCATCACCCCGCCCTGGGTCTCCACGCCCAGCGACAGCGGCGTGACGTCCAGCAGCAGCACGTCGGAGACCTCGCCCTTGAGCACGCCGGCCTGGACCGCCGCGCCGAGCGCGACGACCTCGTCGGGGTTGACGCTCATGTTCGGGTCCTTGCCACCGGTCAGCCTGCGCACCAGCGCCTGGACCGCCGGGATGCGGGTGGAACCACCGACCAGGATCACCTCGTCGATGTCATTGGCGGTGACCTTGGCGTCGGTCATGGCCTGCTCGACCGGGCCGAGGCAGCGCTGTACAAGATCCGCGGTCAGGTCCTCGAACTTCGAGCGCATCAGTGTGGTGGTGAGATGCTTGGGTCCATTCGCGTCGGCGGTGACGAAGGGCAGATTCACCTGTGTCTGTGTCACCGAGGACAGCTCGACCTTCGCCTTCTCCGCCGCCTCGAAAAGTCGTTGCAGCGCTTGCGGATCGGCCCGCAGGTCGATGTGCTCGGCGCGCTGGAATTCGTCGGCGAGATAGTCGACGATGCGCCGGTCGAAGTCATCACCGCCCAAATGCGAATCACCCGCGGTGGAGCGGACCTCCACTACGCCTTCGCCGACGTCGAGCAGACTGACATCGAAAGTGCCACCGCCGAGGTCGAATACGAGCACGGTCTCGTGGGTCTGTTTGTCCAATCCGTACGCCAACGCGGCGGCGGTCGGCTCGTTGATGATGCGCAGGACGTCGAGTCCCGCGATCCGGCCCGCGTCCTTGGTGGCATTGCGCTGCGCGTCGTTGAAGTAGGCGGGCACGGTGATCACCGCTTCTTTGACCCGCTCCCCCAGATATTTGCTCGCGTCGTCGACCAGCTTGCGCAGCACCAGCGCGCTGATCTCCTCGGGCGCATACAACTTGCCCCGCACATCGAATCGGGCAACACCGCCCTCGCCCTCGACGACGTCGAAGCTCACTGCCTTGGCTTCGGCCGAAATCTCGTCGAAGTGACGCCCGATGAATCGCTTCGCCGAATAGATCGTGCCCTTCGGATTCAAGATCGCCTGTCTGCGCGCGAGTTGACCGACGAGTCGCTCACCGCTTTCGGTGAAGGCAACCACCGATGGCGTGGTACGCGCGCCCTCGGCATTGGCGATCACCACCGGCTCGCCGCCCTGCCAGCTCGCGATGACAGAGTTCGTAGTTCCCAGATCGATTCCTACCGCAGTCGCCATATCAATTCCTTCGGATCGGCGCGACCGGCCGGCCGCCGGATATTCGATACCGCCAATCCTTCCGACCGCGCCCGAGCCGCGAAACGGCCTGGCAAGGCGAAAAATCACTTACCGGTTGGTCCTGTGGGGACAAGGAGAAATGACGTGTGCTCAGCGCGCCATGATCGTCACGCCTCGCGCGACCGCCGGTACTTCTCGAGGCGATGGCGCTGCCGGACCCCGTACGCCGCCTCTTTGACCGCGGCGTCGTCCTCGAGACCCGACCCGAGCGCCCCACCGATCGTCGCGATGGACGCCAGCAGCCAGGCAAGGGTGAGGTAGTCGGAGAAGTTCACGCCGTGCCCGAGAATGCGCGACAGCAGTTCCGCGGGAAGAGTGAGGCACGCGGTAAACAGCAGCAGGCAGAACAAAGCCGCGTGCAGAACGCCGACGCCGGTGCCGAGGGTGATCACGGTGGCGATGTTGTACAGCACCGATCGCTCGCGTTCCGCCGGCGATTTCGGTCGCTCCCACAGTTCGTGGTCGAGGATCAGCCACAGGATCATCGCCACGATCGACAGGACCGTCGCCGCCCCCATCCGCCATGGGCCCATCGTGTCGGCGAACATCCAGATCGTGCTGGTGGCCAGCGCGACCGCACCCGTGGCGAAAGCACCGACGAGCACCTTCGACAGTCCGGTGACCAATCGCCATGGCCGGTTGGCCCGCACCATCCCCGACAGCAGGCGTAGTCGCCGAAGTCCAGGGGGCGCAAAGTACCGAACGCCGTCCGTGATCGGTGCAGACGGGAACAGTCGCGCCGCGCCGGGAGGCGTGAGTTCCGGATCACCGAGCATGTGGGTGATCGCGAGTTCGGTGATTGCGCGGACGCGTTGCTCGATGTGGATGCCGCCCACTCCAGCAACGGAGATGAGCGCGAATTTTTGGTCGGCACTGACATCGGCCACCACCGGCAAAGTGTCCTCGCGGCGCGGCAGATCGGTGAGGTACACGACCAGGTCTTCCGCTTCGGAAGATGGATCGACTGTGTCGATCACATCGGCGAAATCCGCTTGCTCGTCAGGCAGATAGGGCTTGCGACGCACGCACGTCGTCCACCGGCGTTGCGAACGGTCACGGTTTCGCAGGCGTCCAGGCAGACACTCCGCGAGGCGTTCCGCGACAGCGGCAGGCTTGCCCGGATCCGCGATCAACAACACCGAAATCCGCTCCCCGGCTGGACTGGATTGTCCCGCCGTCCAGTGCTCGTTCGCGTCCACCGGCATCACATACCCGCTCGACCTGTCCCCAAACTTCAGGCAGCGTTCGAAGCAAGTGACTCGCAAACAGCTTCAGTTCTGGAGGGGCACGAATCGTCCGGTGCGCGCGGCGTCGAGGAAGGCGGCCCATTCCCCACGGGTGAACCGCAGGACGGGGGCGTCGTCGTCGCCATGGGTGTCGAAGACCGCGATCGTGCCATCACCCAGCGGCGCGTAGGCCACGCAGTTGCCGTCGTCGTGAGCGCAAAAAGGCCGCCAACCGCCAAGCTCTGGCCGACGCGGCGCTGCGGCTGTTTCTGGAGCGCGGCTACGACGCGGTCGGTGTCCGTGAGATCGCCGATGCCGCCGACGTCTCGGTGGCCACGCTGTTCAAGCACTTCCCCGGCGGCAAGGAAGCGCTGGTCTTCGATCAGGACGCCGGGCGCGAGGCAGCGCTCGTCGCCGCCGTCCGCGAACGCCCCACCGGCCAGTCCATCCCCCAGGCACTACGTGAGCTCCTGCGCGACGAACCCTCTCGACAGGTTCGCGAAGACCCGCGCTTCGCCGACTTCCGCCGCCTGATCGACACCACGCCCGCATTGCGCGAATACGCCCGCCGCATGTGGCTACGCCACGAAAACACCCTGGCCACAGCGATCGCCACCGACAGCGGACTACCCGAGAACGACCCCGCCTGCCATGCCTTGGCCCACTTCACCCTCGAGGCCGTCACCCTTGTCTACGGACGAGACGACGCCGAATCCGCACTCGACCGGATCTTCACCCTCCTCGACACCGGATGGACCGCCACCACGACCGCCCCCGCACCCCACGGCGACACCTGACCGCCAAACATCCGCTACGCCGCATGGAGCGCGCTCTCAGTCGGTTTGATGCTGGAGGTAGGCGAACTTGGGTGTCCGGTCTCCGAGTGCTTGATGCGGTCGGAGAGTGTTGTAGATGACGCGGAAGCGGTGGACTTCCATGTCTAGGGCGTCACCGTCGGCAATGACACCGCGATACAGATGCTCGTATTTCAAGGTGCCGAAGAACCGTTCGATCACCCCGTTGGTCTGCGGCGAGCGAACCCTGGTCCGCACGTGCCGCAGCAAAGGATCGGTGCCGAGGAAGGCCGTCTTGAAGACCTCGCCGCGGAAACACGAGCCGTTGTCGGAGACCACCGCGATCGGCGCCGGTGCCATACCGACCGGCTCGCCGTCGGGTCCGAGGACCTCGGCAAGGCCCCGGTCGACACGCAGGTCGTCCAGACCCAGGACGTGTTCGGATTCGGCGACGGCGAGCTGAAGACATTTGAGCGCGTCGTGGCCGCGGGCGGTCGTGGTCACGGTAATGGCGAGGCAGTATTTGGTGACGTAGTCGATGACCGCGCAGATCCTCCAGATCCCGCCCCCGCTGGTTTCGAACTCGCTGAAATCGGTCTGCCACACAGTATTACGCCGCGTCGGTGGCTCCCGGAAAACCTTGCGCCGCAACGCTGCCCACGACTTCCGATCCGCGCGAAACCCGCGCGGCAACAACAACCGGCGACGGCGCAGTGCCCGCTCGACCGCCGAGGTCGACACCTCGTAACCGTCGGCACGCATCAATGCCGCGATCTTGCGGTGCCCCCACGCCGGCCACGCCTCGGCGTACTCCACCGCGATCGGCTCGAACCGATCGAGCTGCGGTGATGGCCACGGTCCGCGATGCGGCTCACCGGCACGGTGCCGGGCCAGGCGTCGGCGGTAGGTACGTTCCGGGATTCCGGCCAGTGGGGCGAACCTCGAAACCGGCAATCGTTGTGCCGCTCTCAGGGCTTCGAGGTCGGTGAAGGGACACGCTCGACACCGCCGTGCCGATGGATCCGCAGCTGCACCGTGGCCTCGGCGAGGGCAAGTTTGAGCTGTTCGTTCTCGATCCGCAACCGTCGCTCTTCCGCTCCGCCGCGAGCACCAGCCGGCCCACTCGGGCGCGGCTCGAGAGCTTTCGCACCTGCCTCGAGGAAGGCTTGCTTCCATTTCGATACCGCGACCGCGCTCACGCCCCGCCGCCGCGCGGCTTCGGACACGCTCATCTCACCTCTGAACACCGATAGCACGATCCGCAGTTTGTCCTCGACCGGGATCCTCGACTTCGCCGACCGTGACATCGCGGTTCCTCCTGGCTCATGGGCCAGGACCTAAACCTGGCGACCCTGCCAAGAATTTTGACGCACCAGACAGAAACCGCTAGCACATATGTTCGAGCAAAGGTACTGTCGGCACCATGTCGACACCGTTGCAGGGATCACTGCTCGACGGGTTCGGTGACACCGAATTCGGGTCGCTGCGGCATGCGCGCCGCACGACGTTGGACCACGGCGCCTGGGTGGACGTGCTGCCCGGCTGGCTGTCCGGCGCCGACGCGCTGTTCGAGCGGCTGGTCGACGACGTGCCGTGGAAGGCCGAGCGCCGGCCGATGTACGACCGCGTCGTCGACGTCCCCCGCCTGCTCAAGTTCTACGAGGAACACGAACCACTCCCCGATCCGGCCCTGGCCGACGCGCGCCAGGCCCTCACCGAGCACTATCACCGGGAACTCGGCGAGCCGTTCCGCACGGCCGGGCTCTGCTACTACCGCGACGGCCAGGACAGCGTCGCCTGGCACGGCGATACTTTCGGCCGCGGCGCCACCCACGACACCATGGTCGCGATCGTCTCCGTCGGCGCGCCCCGCGCGCTGCTGCTGCGCCCCCGCGGCGGCGGCGAAAGCCTGCGCTATCAGGTGGGTCATGGCGATCTGCTCGTGATGGGCGGCTCCTGCCAGCGCACCTGGGAACACGCGGTCCCCAAAACCCGGCGCTCCGCCGGCCCGCGGATCAGCATCCAGTTCCGCCCCCGCGGCGTGCGCTGACGTGTGAGCCGGACGACATGCGGTTGACCTGAACCTATATTCAGGTCGGAAGCTGATTCCCATGAACGCGAAGACTTTTGAGCCGCCGGTCCTCGGGGACGCGAGCACCGACCACAGCGCCGACATCGCCGCCATCGAGCAGATCGTCACGAATGTGGAGACCGCCTACAACACCAACGACGCCGAGTTGATGACCGCCGACTTCGCGGCGAATGCCATGGTGGCCAACGCGATGGGCGCGTTGCTGACCGGTCGCGCCGACCTGCTGGCCGCGAATCGCGCAGGCCTGGCCGGTTTCCTGCAGGACCAGTACGTCCGCTACGAGGTCACCGACATCACGTTCCTGCGCCCCGATATCGCCTTCGCGCACAAGGTCGCCCGCGCGACGAGCGCCACCGGCGCACTCATCGACACCGACCCCGCGATGATCGCGCTCTACGTGCTGGTCAAGGAGAACGGTCGCTGGTGGACCGCCGCCCGCCAGAACACGCTCATCCCGCAACCCGATTAGCCGAGGCGGCCGGGCGCGCTGCTCGCCACGCCCCGATCGCGACGACCACGGTCCACACCCAGGTGAGGATCGTGAACGGCACGACGACGGCGAATTCGACCAGCAGCGCACCGACCAGCCACCCGAGGCCCGCGACGACACCCACCCAACCGAGCCAGCCTGACAGGCGCACCGAGCGGGTGAGGACGTAGCCCGCCAGCAGGACCGCCGCGCCGAGCAGCGCCTGCGCAGTGAAGGCGATGCTGCCGAGCACGATCAGGATCGTTTCGGTCCGTTCCAGGATGGCCGCGCGGTTCGCGCCCGTGTCGAAGTACTGCTCGGCCGCGGTGGGCAGCCCGAACGCGTGCAGACTGAAGTACACCGCGAATGTCGCTGCGGCCGTGGCGAACACGAGGCCGAGCAGCTGCCGAGCCCAGACGGGTGTGCCCGCCACCCGGGCCAGCGCGGCGAAGCCGAACGCCCAGACGATCACCGCGGCGATGTTGACCAGGTGCCCGAGCCGCCAGGACGGACGCGCTCGCACATATTCGAGGGTCGCCGACGCGGACTCGATCGGCGGATTGCCGTGCAGTGCACTCGGAAGTATGTAGAGCAAAGTACCCACGAGCAGGACACCTGCCGCCCATCGCCACATCGTCTCGCCGTACCGGATATCAGTCATGTTTCCTCCCGGCACCATATTAGTCATAATATGACCAATCGGTAAAGTCGTGCCCGTGCCGACTTCCCCGCGCTCGCCCTTGAACCTGACGGTGCTGGCGTTGCTGTTCGAAGGACCGATGCACCAGTACCGGATGCGGAAGTTGATCACCGACCGCGGCAAAGGCGCGGTGGTGAACATCCGCAGCAGCAACAGCATCCAGCAGACCGTGCAGCGCCTGGAGCGCGACGGACGCATCGCGGCGGTGCAGACCGAACAGGTCGGCGGCCGCCCGGCTCGCACGGTCTACCGCCTCACCGACGCGGGACGGACAGAGCTGTTCGACGCGATGTACACCGCGCTCACCACCCCGGCGCGCGAGTACCCGCTGTTCCCCGCGGCGCTGTCGTTCCTGGCGATTCACAGTCCCGTCGAGGTCGCGCGCATGCTTCGGCAGCGGCGCACCGAACTGCAGCGAATCGTCGAGGCGCAAAAGCACGGCGCACAGGACGCCCCCGCGACCTTGCCGCCGGTGTTCCTCATCGAGAACGACTACACGATCTGGATGACGCAGGCCGAAATCGACTGGGTCGATCGGACTTTGGCCGCGTTGGACAGCGGCGAACTCGCGTGGAACACCCGGGAGCTGATCGAGCGCGCCGTTCGATACGAACACGACGCCGGCGACGGGCCCCGATAACAGCGCGCGCGGAAACCGTCAGATCGTCGCGTCGGATGGTTCGGCGAGTCGGGGTAGCCGGCTGCGGCGGTACGCGGCGGCATGGGACCAGAGGGCGCGCTCGGTTTCCTCGGTGATCGGCCCACGGTGCGCGGGGCCCAGCAGGTCGGCGCGGGCGCGCCGGGCAGCGGTGACCTGGTTGCGGTACTGACGGAAGATCTGGACCTCGCCGTTGCGGTCGGCGTCGTCGAGGTAGTGGTAATCCATGCCGTAGTAGGCATAAGTGCCCAGGGTGGCGAGCTGCTCGGCCATCTCCCGTAACTGGCCGGGCGCGCCGAAGATCGTGATCAGACCGCCGATGCGGTCGACCCGCAGCCATCCGCTCGGCCGCGGGTGGTAGTCCGACGACCGCTCGCCCCAGCTCAGCGCACGCCACGCCGCGTCGGCGGCCACCGCGCCCGCGAGGCCGAACGTCTGCCAGCGCACCGTCCCCTCGGACCGATCGCGCCACGGCAGCCGACGCCGCAGCGCGGTCGCCGCATCCCTGGTGAGCACGGTCAGCTCCGACGGCACCAGCACGATCGGATCCGAGGGCGCGCCGTCGAACGGGTTGGTATCGAGGTGCGCCGGATCGATCACGACCAGCGTGCCGGGCCTGCGCTGATACGCCAGCCCCCACAGCAGCCGGGCGAGCACCCGCGCACCCCGCCAGTCCGAGAGCACATGCCAGGTGTCGTGAAAACGGTTGGTGGCGAAGCGGAAATCGCTGCCCGGGCGCAGGGTGAGGACGGTGTACATCCGCCCGTCGAGCACCATCGTGCGCCGATGCAGTTTGAGCATGTCGTCGGTGGCCGAACCCGGTCGCGGCCGTTTGTGTTGCGCGGCCACGTACACCTCCGGTTTCTGCCTCGCGTGGTATCCAGGACACCACGACCCGACGCAGCGCGGCAACGGATTTTCGGGCGGGCGCGCGGCGCGCGACCCCGTTAGATTGACAGCATGAGCAATCCTGGGGCGGGAGTTCTGGCCGTGATGCCGCTGCACACGATCAGCGAGGTCTACGGCGAATCCGGACTGCGCGAAAGATTCCTATTGGAAATCGCGGATCTCCCGGATACCGATCGGCTCACCGCGGCGCTGGAATTGGCCGCCGCATTACATCGCGACGACCGCTACGGCCGCGAGCCGTATCTGAATCATCTACTGCGCGTGTCTATCCGGATCATCAGCCACTACAAGGTGCGCGACAGCGAGCTGGCGATCGCAGGTCTGCTGCACGATGCGGTCGAGGACCATCCGGCCGAACTCGCCGGTGACCGGCCGGGCCCGCCGGTCGCCGCGGCGCTCGCCGTCCTGGCCGAGCGATTCGGCGATCGGGTCGCCGACATCGTCGCCGCCGTCACCAATCCCGCCCCGGACCCGTCGATCGACCGGCACGTGCAATACCGCGAGCACGTTGCGGCGAATCTGGCGGACGCACCGTGGGCGCGCATCGTCAAACTCTCCGATTTCACCGACAACGGTGTCGGCATCCTCTACGCGACAGGTTCGGCGATGCACAAGCTCGCCGTCAAATACCGCCCGCTCACCGCGGTGTATCGCGATCTCGTCACCCGCGCCGACACCCCGCTGTCCGACGACGTCAAGCAGTACATCCTCGATCAGCTCGACAGCGCCGACGAACGCTTCGACGCGATCCTCGCGCGGGACTGACCGGTCGAATCCTCCGTTCGGCGGAGGCGGCGACCGGCCCGACGATGGCAGGGTTGCCGGTCATGGGGACACGGCGCATCGACAAGGTACTGCTGGCGGCGGGCGTGGCGGCGTTTCTCGCCGCGCTGCTGACGCTCATCGCGACCGGCCATACCGCGCTGCGCTATTCCGCCGACAGCGACGACACGGTGCCGTTGTGGACCGTCTGGGTGACGGTCGGCGCCGCGCTCGCCATGGCTCGGTTGGTACCGCCGAAGCAGCGGGGCGAGGGTCCGGCCGTGGATTCGCGCGTTCTCGCCCGGCAAGGCTGGTGGCTGTATGCGCTCGGCGCACTCTTCGCGATCGGCTTTTACCTCTCGGGCGGGGACGACCTGTGGTTCCTCGGGCTGAAATGCACACTGCTGCTTGCGATTCCCTTGCTGCTGCGGCTGGTGTCCTGGCGCGAGTGGTACCGCATCGGCACCCGGGGCCGCTGGCTGCGGCCCGCCCCCGCC
The DNA here is from genome assembly GCF_001613425.1 of Nocardia vulneris. Classification (GTDB taxonomy): domain Bacteria; phylum Actinomycetota; class Actinomycetes; order Mycobacteriales; family Mycobacteriaceae; genus Nocardia; species Nocardia vulneris. The sequence goes on from NZ_BDCI01000031.1 coordinate 52,654, forward strand.
GTGCTGACCTTCCTCGTGCTGGTCACCGTGTTCCATCCGAGCTTCACCGGCACGCCGCCGCCGATCGTGCTCGTCGTTTTCCTCTTCGTGCTGAACGCCGTGCTGGAGGAGATCTTCTACCGAATCTGGTTGCAGACCCGACTGGAAGCCCGGTACGGCCGCTGGCCGGCCATCCTGCTGACGTCACTGCTGTGGGCCGGATGGCATGTGGCGATCCAGGGCGGCAACGGTTTCGGCGTCGACCTCGCCACCGTGGTCGCGCGACTCGGCGCCGAGGGGTTGTTCTTCGGCTACCTCTGGTCGCGCTATCGGAATCCGTGGCTGCTGTTCGTGGTGCACGGCGTGACCAACGCGTCGGTGGGCATGCTCGCCGCGATGCTCTGAAAACACAGCATGTTTCGGGAATCAGACGGGGCGTAGCACCGATTCGACCAGTTCGCGCACCGCGTCCAGCAGCCGCTCGGTCTCACCCGCCCGGATCATCGCCTGCACCAGTTCGCCGCCGATCGCCGCCAGCAGTAACCGCCCGACCGTTTCGGCGTCGAGATCGGGCCGGGCCGCGCGCAGCAGCGCGGTGATGTGGTTGTCCCAGAACGCATGGAACTCGCCGGTGCGCGGATGCGGCGGCACCGTGCGGTAGGCCACCATGAGCTCCGAGTTCGCGATCACCAGCCGGGTCATCGCGTCGAAGTACGCGAGCAGCCGCTCTGCGGCGGGCGCGCCCGGCCCGAGCGGTGGCGGGCCGGTGGCGATCGCGTCCATCAGGGTGAGCGCGCTTTCGGCGACCATCTCGTGCAGCAGGCCGGCGCGGTTACCGAAGCGATGGAAGATGGTGCCCTTACCCACCCCGGCCGCGGCGGCGACCCGGTCCATGGTGATCGCCTCGGCGCCGTGCTCGGCGAGCAACGCGCTGGTCGCGTCGAGAATCGCCCGGCGATTGCGTGCCGCGTCGGCCCGTTCCTTCGGACGCTCGTCGGTCATCACACCCACTTTCGTTGACAACTTGACCGTCGGTCCATATCGTTGCCGATACAACTGGACCGATAGTCAACTTATGGAGTTCATGATGCAGGCAATCGTAATGACGGCGACCGGCGGACCCGAGGTCCTGGTCGCCACGCAGGTGCCGGTGCCGACCGCGGGTGCGGGCGAGGTGGTCGTCCGCGCCGAGGCGATCCCGGTCCTGTTCCCCGAGACGAAACTGCGTTCCGGCGCGTTCCCGCTCGCCGTCGAACCGCCGCTGGTCTTCGGTTTCCAGGCGGCAGGCGTGGTGACCGAGGTGGGCGACGACGTCGACCCGGCACTGCTCGGTCGCCGAGTTGCCTTGAGCACCAAGGGATTCGGCTCCTATGCCGAATTCGTCGGCGCGCCTGCGAGTTCGGCCGTACCCATCCCGGACGGACTGTCATCGGTGGACGCGGCGGCAGTGCTCATGAGCGGTTCGGTGGCCATTCCCCTGCTGGAAACGGCCCGGCTCACGGGCACCGAAACGGTGCTGATCGAAGCGGCCGCAACAGGAATCGGCAGCTACCTCACCCAGCTCGCCAAGGAGTACGGCGCGGCCCACATCGTCGCCACCGCGGGCGGTGCCGCCAAAGCCGAGCGGGCGCGGGCGCTCGGCGCCGACGAGGTCATCGACCACAACGATCCCGCCTGGCCGGACCGGCTGCGCGAAACCCTGGGCGGCACCACCCTCGACGTCGTGTTCGACTCCATCGGCGGCGAGACCGCCCGCGACGTGCTCGCGCTGACGACACCGCTGCATGGCCGAATGCTCAGCTACGGCTGGCTCTCCGGCGCTCCCGCCCAATTCGGCGCCGCCGACCTGATCACCACCGGACGTACGCTCATCGGCTGCGCGGGTCCCGACTGGCTCGCCCGAGTAGCCGGCTCCCGCAACACGATTCTCACGCGTGCGGCAGCAGGCGGCATCGATCCCTCGGTCGACTCGGTTCTCCCACTGGACCAGGCAGGCAAAGCGCACCAGCTGCTGGAAGACCGCACTCCGCTGGGCCGAATCATTCTGCGCCCCTGAGCGAGCGCACCCGGTCTCGCGCGGACGCCGCCGGCCCGGCCGCAGCGAGGGCGGAGCGGACAGTCTGATGTCGTGCAGACCGGGGTAGCGGCGCACGTCGGTGCGCCGATGCGCTGACCGCGCGACAGTGCCGAGCGGCGAGCGATGCGGATTTCGTGTTGTCGGGGGCTGGGGTTTGGCCCTTGCCCACCACCGAGGGCGGTACGCCGAGCTGATATCGCGCACCGGCCCGGACTCTCCGACCATCCGTTTCGAATACGTAGTCCGCCGAATGGCGAAGGTGCGCGGTCCCGTTCAGGGTCGGCGGGCGAAGGCGGGGGCGTGTTCGGGGCGGATACCGCGGGCGACCAGGTACGGCGGGATGCTGCGCACGATGGGGATGCGGCGGAAGATGCGCACAGGCAGCGGGGCGGTGGGGGTGCCGGCGATATCGATGGTGCCGGACAGGGCGGGACGGATGGCGCGGGCGTGCAGGAAGCGCTGGATGCCCTGGGTGACCGCGGTCGGCAGGGTGCGGCGGCGTTGCACCCTGGCCAGTTCACGCACGCCCGCGGTACCCGAAAGCAGCGGCGCGGCAAGAATTCTCGCGGCGGCGACGGCGTCCTGGACCGCGAGGTTGATGCCGACGCCCGCGACCGGGGACATGGCGTGCGCCGCATCGCCGATGCACAGCAGCCCCCGGTGTACCAGGTGGTGAGCCGATCCAGTTTCACGTCGAGCAGCTTCACCTCGTCCCAGTTGGTGAGCACGTCCACGCGATCGCGCAACCACGGCACCGCATCCGCCATCTGCCGCATGATCTCCTCGACCGGCCCGCCCCGCGCGGCGGCGTCGGTGCCTTTGGCGATGAGCGTGGCGCACTGCCAGTAGTCGCCGCGATCCAGCAGCACGGCGGCCCGGCGCGCGGTGACGATCGGGATCGCACCCGCGGGGTCGGTGTCGTTGCGCGGCAACCGGAACCACCACACGTCCATCGGCGTGGGCCAGCTGCGCGCGGGCAGATCGGCGGCGGCGCGCAGCACCGAGGAGCGCCCGTCACAGGCGACGGTGAGGTCGGCGCGGATCTCTCCCGTGGCGCCGTCGGTGGTCCGATAACCCACACCGACGACTTTGCCGTCCGACCACACCGGTGCTGTCGCTTCGGTATTCATCCGCAGCGTGAAGGTCGGCTCCTGGGCCGCGGCACGGGCCAGCAGGTCGAGCAGATCCCACTGCGGCACCATGGCGATGTATTTGTGTTTGCCGGGCAGGTTTTTCAACGAGGCGAGCGTCTGCAATCCGCCCGCGGTCGGCAGCGCGACCTGTTCGAGCTTGCGCGCGGGCAGTTTCGCGAATTCGGCGCCGAGACCCAGCTCGTCCAGCAGGTCGAGGGTGGTGGGATGCACGGTGTCGCCGCGGAAGTCGCGCAGGAAGTCCTTGTGTTTCTCCAGCACGGTCACTTCGACACCGGCCCGGGCCAGCAGCAATCCCAGCACCATGCCGGCGGGTCCACCGCCGACCACCAGACAGGTCGTGCATTCCATCGACTGCCTCCCCCTCGGTCGCCCGCGCGGATACCTCCATGCTAGTCCGTGCACGAACCGGACTGCCGCGGAACGGATCCGAGTGTCGCCCAGCCGAATTACCGGTACAGGACGAAGAAGTACGGTTCGGCCAGCCCGCGCATGTCCATCACGCCGAGCAGCGTGCGCTCGTCGACCCGCCGGAAGTGATCGATGATCGGCAGGTGGTCGTAGATCATGGCGGCACTGGTCACACCGCGGTACTCGATATCGCGCAGTCGGGCGGTGGGCTTGCTCGTGCGCAACACCGGTCGCAGCAGCGGGAGCGCGCGCCGGCCGGCCTGCACCACGCCGGCCGGTACTCGCCCGGCCAGTCCCAGCGGCACCCGCCGCGGGTCGACGGGGAAGACGGTGCCGTCGGCGGTGGCGAACAGCAGCGGATGCACCGTGTCCGCGTCGTCGAACTGCTTGCCGTACCAGCCCGACGCGACGAGCACGCCGGCGAACGGATGTCCGGTGTCGACCTCGTCGCCTTGCCAGCGTCCGACGGTGACCTCGGTGACGGGCGCGGCGGGCAGCCGGTCGAACAGTTCCCACGCCTCGGCCGAGGTGACGCGGCGGGCCCGCAGCGCAGCCAGGTCGACCGCCGGTCCATTCTTCGCAGCCATCCGGTTTCTCCTCAGCACGGCAACATTGCAAGAAATACTGTATCTATCTCTCACGACGGCTCGCCAGCCGGGCGGCGCTCAGAACGGCGCGTCCGATGGCAACCGTCCGACCTCCGGCAGATACTGATCCAGCTCCCCTGACTCGAACCGCGACATCCCGATCACCTGCCAGAACTGTCCCGCCGTATTGCCCTCGGACTTGTACCGGCCGTCGGGCGCGAGCGCGGCCCACCCCTCCGGCAGCCCCAGCAGTTCCGCCCGCACCGCGGGCGCGGCGTCGCCGGCCGGCACCGTCCACAGTATCGCGTTGCCGTCGTCGCCCCCGCTGGCCAGCAGTTGCCCGGACGGATGGAACGCCAGCGCCCAGACCCGGCGCTTGTGCCCCTCCATCGTGTGCAGATGCCGCCCGGTCGCCATGTCCCACAACCGGATCACGAGATCGTCGCCCGCGGTCGCCAGCAGGCCGGTGCGCGGATCGACGGCCGCCGACCAGAGCCGTCCGGTGTGCCGGGTCAGCTCGTGCAGGCTCACCCCGGCCTCGGCATCCCAGATCCGCGCCGTCGTGTCCCAGGAAACGCTCGCGAGCCGATCTCCCTGGAAGGCAACGGCATACACGCGATCGCCGTGACCGTGCAGCTCGCGCAGCAGTCTGCCGGAGTCGACATCCCACAGCCGCACCACGGAGTCGTCACAGCCGGTGGCCATCAGCGAGCCGTCGGCGTTGAAGGCGATCGACCGCACCCGCCCGCGATGCTCGCCGCACACCATGTGCAGCGCGCCGGTGGTCCGCGTCCAGATGATCACCGTGTCATCGTCGTTCGCGGTGGCCACGTACTGATCGGTGGGATCGAACGCGATCGCCCACACCGGCGCGGCCTCGATATTGATGTGCCGCTGGAAATCCCCGGTGTCCAGATTCAGCAGGCTCAGCCTGCCGTCGTTACCGACCAGGCCGAGCTGCTGCGGTTGCTTCCCGCTGAACAGCGCGGTTTCGAAGGTGAGCAGTCGGTCCTCGCTGCCGACCACCCGCCGGATGAGCCTGCCGGTCACCGGATCCCACAGCCGGACCACGCCGTCGTTACCGCCCGCCGCCAGGATCGTGCCGTCCGCGTTGAAGGTGACCGATTTGACCTGCCTGCCGTGGCCGGTGAGCACGTGGCGGCACACACCGGTCGCGGGATCCCAGAGCCGGGTGGTGAATTGGTCGTCGGTGACGGCGAGCTGCGCGCCGTCCGGCCGGAACGCGAACGGCCAGATGGAACCGGCGTGCGCGGTGATCCGATGCCGCAGTTCGCCGGTCACGCTGTCGCGCAGGCAGAGCAGGCCCGCGCTGTCACCGGAGGCGAGCACCTCGCCCGCCGGATCGAAGGCGAGCCAGTAGATCGCCGCATTGTGTTCGGGGGGCACGTATTTCGCCACACCCGCGTCCACGTCCCAGACGCGCAATCCGCCGTTGGTATCGCCGCTGGCCAGCAGCGGCAGGCGCGGATGGAAGGCCAGCGTGTAGACCCGGCCGTCGTGACCGGGCAAGGTGCGAATCAAGGTGCAGCGCACCGGATCCCACAGCGCGACGGTGCCGTGTGCGCCGCCGACCGCGAGGACGTCACCGGCGGGGTTGAACGCGATCCGGAAGACCGAGCCCGTTTCGCCGACGAATTCGCCACGCTGCGTACCGGTCTCGACATCCCAGAGCCGGACCACCCCGTCGCGATACGCGGCGGCGAGCACGCCCTCGTGAAAAGCCAAGCTGTAGATCAGTTCCCGGCGGCCCTCGGGCGCGCACTCGTGCAGCAGGTCGCCGCTGGGCAGCGACCAGAGCCGCAGCAGGCCCTGTGCGTCGCCGGTGGCGAGCAGGCTGCCCGCGCGGTTCAGCTCGACCGGCCACGGCCATTCGCTGTGCCCGTGCAGGATGCGGCGCGACTCGCCGGTGACCGCGTCCCAGATGCCGACCGCGCCGTCGGCCGCGCCGCTGATCAGCACCGTGTCGGTGAACGCCACCGCGAACGAACGATTCCGATGGCCCTGCAGCGTGCGCAGCGGCAGGCCGGTCTCGGTATCGCAGATCAGCACGCCGCCGTCGTCGCTGCCGATGGCCAGCGTGCCGCCATCCGGGCTGTAGGCCAACGGTTTCGGCAGTCGGCCGTGCCGGGCGTGGAAGCCGTGCCGCACGCCGATCGCAGCGGGGGCGAATTCGGTCCGCGCGACCGACCCGGGCACCCACGCCGCACCGTGCAGATCGGTCCCCGCGGGGGTGCCGATCACATCCAGCAGCGCGGCGCGATTCCAGCGGCTGTCCGGCGCGCGGGTTCCGGTCAGATCGGTGCGGGCCAAGCGCGCCCTGGTGAAGTCGGCGCCGGTCAGGTCCGCGCCGACCAGGCTCGCCTCGTCCAGTCGCGCGCCGACCAGGCGGGCGCCGCGGAGCACGGCCCGGTCCAGATTCACCCCGACCAACCGGGCCCCGGTCAGGTCCGCGTCGGTCAGATCGACCTGTTGCATATCGCGATACGACAGATCCTCGCCGGCCAGCACCGCGCCGCGCAGATCCGCCGACGGCGCGGTACGCAGCCGGGTGGTGATCCGGACCGCGTTGGTCTTGGCCACCTCGACGGCGGCCGGGTCGTCGAGCACACCGCCGGCCCAGCCGCGCGCGGCCCGGACGTCGGCGAGGTCGCAGAGGAAGTCGATGGACAGCTGCGAGAGCGGCACCTGCGAAAGCTGGGGCGGCGCAGCCACACCCGCGGCGAACTGCTCGGCGATGTGATTGGCGACCAGCCACTCGGTGACCGAGGAGTGGATGAACCCGAACAGGTTGTCCTCGGTGCGCACCAGCAGGCTACCGGAACCGATGGCGTGTGCGGACTGCTGCACCGACATCCGGTTCGAGCCGGTCATCTCCACCAAACTCTGCGCCACCTCGGTCAATTCGGACAGGCGCAGATACGGCTCGCCGGTCTCCCAGATGCGCAGCGCGAATGCCGTGACGGCCAGCCACAATTCGTGCAGCCGCAACCCGGGTAGGGAACCCGCGGCGCTCGCCGTGCGATCGGTCTCGTAGGCCAACCAGGATTCGAGGATCTCCCGATACAGCCCGGCCGCGCCCACGGTCTGTTGAGCGCCCGCGGCCGCCCGCAGGCGGCGCTCGTCCAGGTCGGCGATGAAACTGAGCATGCGCGGGTTCTGCGCCAGACCGAGCAGATCCTGGATGCCGGTGATCAGCCGCATCCTGGCGTCGGCCCGGGCCACGTCGCCGCCGTACCGGTTGGCGAGGAAGGCATGCACCTGCGCGGGCGCGAAATCCTCGACGGACAGGATGTGGCGATCCTGCAGCAGCCCGACCCGCTCCCCCAGCGCGGTCAGCACCTGGGCGCGCGAGGCGAAGTGCTGAGTACGGCTCGCCACAATGATTTTCGCCTTGCCGACCGCGGCTTGCAGCAGCGTTTCCAGATGGTCGGTGGCGAACTCGTAGCTGATCCGGGTGACGAGTTCGTCGAAGCCGTCGAACAGCAGCACCACCCGGCCCTCCCGCAGCATGTAGCGCAAGGCCTTCAGGTCGATCCGCTCTTCGCCATGGTTGGCCAGGTGCGCGGCGACCAGTCCGTCCACCGAATGGGTCTTGTCCAGATGCCGCAGTTCGATCAGGATCGGGATCAGCGCGGGCATGGTCTCGGTGATCCGCCGCGCCACCTCGTGCAGCGCGAAGGTCTTGCCGCGCCCGAAATCGCCGAGTACCAGCACGAATCGGCCGTGATCGGCGGCGACCAGGCGCAGCAGCTCGGCCACCAGGTCGTCCTGGACCACCTGATCGCCGTGCTCGAGCATCCGGAACCGCTGCGGCACATAGAGCTCCGGCGGATAGCGGCGGTCCGTGCGCAACCGCTCCACCTGCTTGACCAGGTAGTCGTCCAGATCGAGCAGACCCTGGAATTCGGTGAAACTGCGCACCCGCAGGCCGTGACTGGCGGCCTCGTCGCGCAGCGAACGTGGCGGTGGCGCACCGCGATACACCAGTTCGGAGCCGTATTCCGGGTCGTGGCCGAGGAAGTCCTCGATCACCTGCCTGGTCATGTCGCCGACGTGCGCGCCGATCCGCCACTGGGCGATCACCTCGTCCCGCTGATGGGTGATGATCAGATGCGGCGGTTCGGATTCGACGCGCCGGATCTTCGCGTCCGGATACCGGGTTTCGCAGACCTCGGCCAGCCGCTCGAGCAACCGGCCGTGCGGGTCGATCACCGTCGGGGCTTCCGGCGCGGTGTCCACCGGCTCGTCGGGACCGGTCAGTTCGGGCAGGGCGTGCGGGGACAGCGCCGCGACGGCATTCGGCCAGGGCAGTGCGAGGCGAGCGGTCGGCGCGCCCGGGTCCTCCGCGGTCGCGCTGTAGCGGGCCAGCCCCTCGGCGGTCAGGTGGATGATCTCGTCCCGGCCCGGCGCGGCGGCGGGGATCACGGGCAGCCTGCCGTCCAGCCGATCCAGATGTGGCCCACCGGGTCCCGGGCCGTGCAGCAGCAGGTTCAGCCGCCCGCCGAGCAGCCGCGACAGCGTGTCGACGTCGCGCAGCAGTGCCGGATCGCGCGGCGACGCCGCCGTGCCCGGCAACGGGTCGTGCCGGACCACCCCGAGCCGCAGCCAACCGTTCTCCTCGAACGGTCGCAGCCGCTCGGCGAACCACGCGGCCTGCGGTTCGCCGATCCGGCCGTAATCGTCGTCGGGCAGATGGGTCGCGGCCATGGTGGAGTTCAAACCCGCGACCACCACTCGCAATTCGGGGATCGGGAACAGCGTCCACGGCTGCCCGACATCGAAGACCAGATGATCCAGGCCCTGGTACAGCTCGCTGAACAGGCGCGCGTACTGCTCCAGCTTCGGGAAGTACGGCGGCTGCGGTTTCCGGTCGCGCGCTTCACAATTCAGGAAGTAGGCATGGCACGCGATCTTGGACACGTCGTGGTTGCCCGGCACCACGACCAACCGGTCCGGCTCGAGGCCGAGCAGCACGCGCAGGCCGGTCAGGAAGGTCAGCGCCTCGTCGACCTCACGCGGCTTGCCGGATTCGGTGAGATCGCCGGTCACCACGATCAGATCCGGTTTCGGCACACCGCGATCGATCGACTGGGTGACATTCGACCAGATCCGGGCCTGGAGTTCGCGCGCCGTGCTCGGTTCGTCCGGCGCGAGCAGACCCCGGCCGAAACGCGGACCCGCGACATGCAGCACGCTGACTCCGGTGCGCGGTTCGGCATGCGGCGTGCCGCCCGGAAAAGCCGGGGCCGCAACGGGTGTGCGCCGGCTCGTCGGCGACGCGACCGGGCCGGACTCCTCCTCGTCGGCGTAGCGGTCCGGTTGCGTCGCCCCCAGTTCGTTCGGGAAGCCCGGTGCGGTCGCCGGTTTCGCCCGGCCCGCGAGCAGATGCCGCACCCGCTCCAGCAGAATGCGGCGCGCCTCGTCTGCGGCCGCGACTGGCACCAGGTCGATGTAGGTGAGGGTGGCCAGCAGCCCCTCCAACTGACAGTCGGCGATCCGGACCGGCATCAGCTTGCCCGGATCGGTGCGGAACGCGGCCTGCCATTCCATTGTCCCGTAACGGGATTGGAGATAGTTGTCGGAGAGCACAAGCAGTACGACCGCCGAATCGCGTACGCCGCGGTCCATGAAGTCGATGAAGTTGGTGCCCGGCACGAAATCCCAGGCCTGGATCAGGGTGCGGAAACCGGCACTCTCCAACTGCCAGGCCAGCCAGGTGGCCCACCGCTCGTCCGCCGGGGAATAGCTGATGAATACGTCCCGCGCTCGCCCACCCTGCTGTGTCACGCCCCCAGTATGGCCCAGGCCAATAGCATGGCAGTCGTGCCCGAACAGGTCGACTCCCCCGAGCGCAACATCCCGCCGCACCCGTCGGCGGCCGCCGAGCGGCCCCGCTGGGGCCTCAGCGTGCTGGATTGGGTCCGGATCGCGCTGCTCGTCGCCGGTGTGCTCTGCGTGCTGACCGGGCTGCTGCCCAGGGCCGAAGCCGCGGACAACATGCGCCGGATCGGTCCGCTGCTGCTGTTTCTCGGCAGCGTGATCGTGCTGGCCGAACTGACCCGGCAGGCCAAGGTGTTCGATGTGATCGCGCACCGGCTCGCCATCCTCGGACGCGGCTACTATCCGGCGCTGTTCCTGCTGTGCGTCCTGTTCGCCTCGGCGACCACGATCCTGCTCAATCTCGACACGACCGCCGTGCTGATCACTCCGGTGATGCTCGCACTGGCCGTGCCCGCCCGCATCCCCCCGCTGCCGCTGGCCATGACCACGCTCTGGCTCGCCAACACCGCCAGCCTGCTGCTGCCGGTCTCCAATCTCACCAACCTGCTCGCCGCCGACCGGGTCGCACTGACCGCGACCGAGTTCGCCACGAAAATGTGGGCGCCCCAGCTGGTTTCGATCGGCGCGACGATGTTGTGCCTGTGGCTGTGGTACTGGCGGCGGGGCCGGCGCGACACCGACCGGTACCTGCCGCCCGAACCGGTGCGCCCCGCGAACGCGAAAGAGCGTGCGCTGCTGTACACCACGGCGGGCGCCTGCTTGCTCTTCATCGTCGCGATCCCGTTCGTCGGTGATCGCATCGGGATCGCCGCGACCATCGCCGCCGCCATCGCGGTGCTGGCGTTCGCGGTGTTCGACCGCCGATCCCTGCGGTGGTCGCTGATTCCTTGGCAGCTGCTGGTTTTCGTCGTCGGCCTGTTCCTGGTGGTGCCCACCCTCGGCAGGCTCGGGCTCTCGGACCTGATGCACACCTTGATCGGCGACGACTCGGGCGCGGCAGGCGCGTTCCGCGCGGCAGGCGCGGGCGCGGCGCTGTCGAATATCGCCAACAACCTGCCCGCCTACACCGCGGGCGAGGCGGTGGTACCTGCCGCGAATCACGCTCAGCTGCTGGCCCTGCTCATCGGCACCAACATCGGGCCGGTGGTGACGCCGTGGGCGTCCCTGGCCACCCTGCTCTGCCTGGAGTTCTGCCGCACGCACAACGTGCGCGTCCCGATGCTGCGCTTCGTGCTCACCGGGTTCGGGCTCGCGCTGCTCGGTACCGTCGGCGCGGTCGCGGCACTGCTCGTCGCCGGATGACGGTGGGCACGAGGCTATCCCGGCCCCGGCAGGCCCGTCACCTGGACCGCACTCGCCGATTTCACCAGCAGGGTCAGCTCGGGCAGCACCGCAGGACCGCCCGCGATGAAATCCACCTCGCCCGTCGGCAGATCCAAGCGCTCGTCGAGGGCCGCACCCTCGAAATCGGTGATGTGCATCCCGGATTCGCGGGCGAGCAGCGCACCGGCCGGGAGGTCGACCAGTCCGGCCCGATAGCCGACGAAACCGTCGATATCGCCGCTGCTCAACATGACCCAGCACAGCAGCGGTGACCAGAGCTGGATCAGGCGGCGCGAGGACGATTCCAACGTCAGCCGCAGTGCACGGGCGGTCGAATCGGTGCGGGTGACGGGATACCCCTGGAGCCACGCGAGGACCGGAGCCGCGCTGGGCTGGGACGCCGTCGGCACGAGCGGCCCGTTCGGTCCGGTGGCGCCGCGCCCGCGCACCGCCGTCCAGGTGCGGTCGGCGATCGGCTCGTGCACCACCCCGACGACCGGAGTCCCGTTGTGACACAGCGCGATACCGACCGTGCAGACGGGCAGCCCGATCGCGATGTTGTTGGTCCCGTCCAGCGGATCCACCACCCAGCACCAGGCGTCGTCGCCGCTGTCGAGCACACCGGATTCCTCGGCAAGGATGCGGTGCTGCGGGAACACGCGCCGGATGTGGCCGAGGATGATCCGCTCGGCCCGCAGGTCCAGATCGGTCACCACGTCACCGCTGGCGTCCTTGGTGCTGACGGTCAGCGCCCCGAGCAGACCGTCCCGGATCGCCCGGCCCGCTTCGACCGCGGCGGTGACCGCGACATCCGCGGCCACGTCCAGCAGCGTGCCGGGCAGCACCTGATGCATCACGTCGCCTGTTCGCATCGGTTCTCCAGTTGATTCGGTCGGGTGTGCAGATGATCGAGCACGGTTTGCGCGGCCCTGCGGGATTCGGCCGGGGTGCAGGGGGTTCGGTACACCCAGTGGTCGGTGGTGGCGAGTGTGCCGAGGGACAGGTCGGGGTGGCCGCGGTTGTCCTCGCCGAGTACCACGGTCGCCGCCGCACCGCGCACGTCGGACACGTGGAACGCGCCGTGCGGCAGGGTGTAGACCTCGCCCGCGCGGAACTCCTCCCGGGAACGGGTGCGATAGGTGGCCAGACGTTGCGTCGCACGGACCAGGTCACCGTCCGCGGCGCTCTGGATCTCGAACAGCCGATGCGTGGGACGTGCGGGGGCACTGTCGATTTCGAGGATCTCGTTGCCGACCGTGCCGTACAGCACGGTGCTGAGCAGATCCCAGCTGTGCGCGTGCATCGGCGAGGTGGTCGGCTCGGCGAGCCCGCCCTCGGTCCAGACGTGCACGCAGACGCCGAGGCCCTCCCCGCGCCACACCGGAAAACACAAGAACCCCAGCGGATGTCGCACGGCGGTCAGTTCGGAGCTACCGTCGACCACGCCCGCCAACACGTCACGCGCCCAGCGACGCACCGCATTCGCGGCGTCCTCCGCGGCGAGCAGCGTGCGTAGTCGGGCGTATTCGTTCATCAGTACGGATTCCTGGGCTGCAGCGCGCGACGCACGATATCGGCGACGTCGCGATCGGTGAAAGCGGCCGGTAACTCCAGACCCAACGTCTGGAACACGCCGCGAACCTGGTCCACGGTCGGCTCGTCGGAGAGCGGCAGTTCCTCCGTGCGACTCAACGGAACCTGTTTGGTCTGCTTGAAACTGGCGACCAGCTCGCGATTGAAATCGCGGTAGTAGGGCTTGTCCCGCTCGAACATCATGGCCGGCGTGTTCGGATTGTCCTGCGTGACAATGACGCAACTGGAGGACAGATCCCAGCGGAAGGTCGTCATCACCGCCGACAACCCGATATCGATGGTGAGGAAGGTGAATCGCTGCCGATACCAGCAGCCCGCGAGCACCGTCGCGTACGCCTCCTTGCGGGTGCGCTCGGTGGTCCACAGCTCACCGGTGCGGTCGGCTTCGGGCTGCAGCGACGAACGGAACTGCGCGTAGGTCTTGCACAGCTGCTCGTCGGTGGGGTCCAGGATCTCCAATTGCACGCGCAGCGGGCGTTGTTCGCGCCGGGCGTTCTCCACGCATTCGCGCAACGTGACCGCACGAATGTAGGTTCCGGTGCCGCCCTTGAACATCCACTGCTCGGTGCCGCGCCGGGCGAGGGTGTGCGCGTGGCCGATCTCGGGCCCGTACAGCAGATGCACCGAGGTCGCGTCGCGCACCGCCTTCGCCGACAGATGCCGATCGCGCAGCAGCGTGATCGCGACCAGGCCGAGCACCAGCAGCATCGCGGCGTTCACCTGGTCGGTACCGATGACGTCGAGGAACTGCAGCAACCCCACGGTGATCGCGAGAAGCACCGCGAAAGAACCGTCGACATTGTTGCGGAACCAGATCAGAAACCGTGCCATGCGCTCCCCTGCGTTTCCACCAGAATAGGCGGCCCGAATCGCTCCGGACGAGGGAAACGAGAAGTCGTGCGCGCCAACGGACGTCCCTGGCATGGTCGCACGGCCGCGGTTTCCCGGCACGGGTGGCCCACGGCACAGCCCGCCGACTTGACCTCGAGTGCGGTTGAGCTAGCAGGATGACAACCGGCCGCAGAGAACACTCGGCGGCCGGATGCCCGGCGATCCGGGCGGCCCGCTCCCGCCGGTTCCCGTACACCCCCGGCGGGAGCGTACGGGCCCGAACGCGAACGCACCCCTGCGGTTTCCCGCACGACCGGAATGGGTGCGCAGAATCGGCAGGGGTGCGTGCGGAACGCGCTATGCGGGCGTCGTCGGTTCCCACTCGTAGACGGTGACGTCCGAGGACCCGGTGGTGTGCACCGGATCGGCGAACGCGAGAGCCTTTGCCGCGTCGAGATTTTCGGCGGTCACGAAGTACGCGCCGCCGGTCCCGTCACCGAACTTGGCGCTCTCCACCAGCTGCGCGCCCAGATCTTTCAGGAACTGCTTGTGCGGTGCGATCACGGCCGGGTCGAAACGCGGCGTGCGCATCGCCAGCACGAGGAACTTCTTCACGCCTCGGGCTCCGGACGCGGCGCGCGGGTCGCCGCCGCGGCGGCCCGGACCTGCGGCGCGACCAGCACCACCTGGCCGAGCACGCCGTTGACGAACGACGGGGAGTCGTCGGTGGACAGCTCCTTGGCCAGCTCCACCGCCTCGTCCACCGCGACGACCGGCGGAACATCGTTGGCGTGGAACAACTCCCACACCGCGATGCGCAGGATGGCGCGGTCGACGGCGGGCAGCCGGGACAGCTCCCAATCCTTCAGATAGGACTCGATGGTGCCGTCCACCCGGTCGAGGTCGTCGGCGACGCCCTCGACCAAAGTGTGGGTGTAGGCGTGCACCGGCGCGACCGCCTGGTCGCGCGTCGCCAGCTCGGTCCGCTCGTCGAGCAGGTCGGCCGGATCCACGTCGCGCGCCTCGGCCTCGAAGAGCAGGTCGACGGCCCGGCGCCGCGCCTTGTGCCGCGTGCCGAGCTTCTTGAACGTGGACTTCTTGTCCAACGGCTGTTCAGCCACAGTCACCATTATCCTGCTCGCGCGCGGCGATCAGGCGTTGACTCGGCCGAGGTAGCTGCCGTCGCGCGAGTCGATGCGCAGCTTGTCGCCGGTGTTGATGAACAGCGGGACCTGCACCTCGGCGCCGGTCTCCAGGGTGGCCGGCTTGGTGCCGCCGGTGGAGCGGTCGCCCTGCAGGCCGATATCGGTGTGCTGCACCTCGAGCTCGACCGTCACCGGGAGCTCGACGTAGAGCGGGGCGCCCTCGTGCGTGGCGACCTGGACGGTCATGTTCTCCAGCAGGAACCGGGCGCCGGGGCCGATGGTCTCCTCGGAGATGGAGATCTGATCGAAGGTGTCGCCGTCCATGAAGACGTAGTCCGAACCGTCGTGGTACAGGTAGGTCATGTCCCGCCGGTCGACGGTGGCGGTCTCCACCTTGACGCCGGCGTTGAAGGTCTTGTCGACGACCTTGCCGGACAGCACGTTCTTCAGCTTGGTCCGCACGAAGGCGGGGCCCTTGCCCGGCTTGACGTGCTGGAATTCGACGATCTGCTGAAGCTGACCGTCGATCTTCAGCACAAGGCCGTTCTTGAAGTCGCTGGTGTCCGCCACTGTCCTCGGATCTCCTAGTTCGTAAACAACATGGGGGTCGAACCGGCGTCAGTCGACGACGGTCAGGTCTTTGCCGGTGTTGGTGAGCAGCTCCGGGCCCCCTTCGCGCACCACGAGCGTGTCCTCGATCCGGACCCCGCCGCGGCCGGGAAAGTACACACCAGGTTCGACGGTCACCGCCACGCCAGACAGAAGTGTACCGGTTCCGTTTTTCGCGAGTCCGGGCGCTTCATGGATCTGCAGCCCGACCCCGTGGCCGAGGCCGTGCACGAACAGCGCCCCGTGCCCCGCGGCCTCGATCACACCGCGCGACGCGGCGTCCACGTCGGCGGTCTTCGCGCCCGGCCGCAACGCCTCGCACCCGGCCTGCTGTGCGGCCCGCACCAGCTCGTACACCTCGCGCTGCCAGTCGCTGGGCACGCCGAGGACGAAGGTGCGGGTCATATCCGAGTGGTAGCCGCCGACCGTCGCGCCGAAGTCGAGCTTGACGAAGTCACCGGCGGCCAGCACCGCCTCGGTGGGCCGGTGATGCGGGACAGCCGAATTCGCGCCCGCCGCGACGATGGTCTCGAACGACACCGCGTCGGCGCCGTGCTCGAACATCGCCCATTCCAGATCCCGGGCGACCTGCCGTTCGGTACGGCCCGGCCGCAGGCCGCCGCGCTCGAGCAGGGTGGCCAGTCCCGCGTCACCTGCCGCGCAGGCCGCCCGCAACTGTTCCACCTCGTAGGCGTCCTTGACCATCCGCAGCTGCTCGACCAGGCCGGGGGTGGCGACGAACTCGAGCCCGGTGCGCTGCTCGACGAAACCACGATGCTGATCCACCGTGACGATGTGGCTCTCGTAGCCGATCCGGCCGAGCTGCCACTCCCCGGCCAGCTCGATGATGCGGCGGGCGGTGGCCTTGGCGATCTCGGCGCGCAGATCCGGCACCTGCTCGGCGACCTGGGTCCGGTAGCGGCCGTCGGTGCCGATGACCGTGCGATCCTCGGCGTTGCGCATGTCCCAGGAGTGCACCAGCAGCGCCGCGTTCGAACCGGTGAAGCCGGTGAGGTACCTGAGGTTCACCAGATCGGTGACCAGCAGACCGTCCACTCCGTTCTCCACCAGCAGACTCCGCAGCGCGCCACGCCGCGCGGCGTAGTCGGGTGCATGGCCCACGTGATCAGCACACATGTGTCAAAGCTACCGCCGACACGCCGAATGGCCACATACAACACGTGTACCGAGCGCTGCCCGGACGCTGACCCGTCGCCGTTTCGTGGCCACGGCGTGCCGGAATTCCGTTGCCGCTCATCGATTTACCCATACCGGTCGGCATGCGAGGTGCTGGATGTTCACATCCGGAAAAGTTGTCCCCATTTTGTGCCCGAGGGGTGGTTCCGGGGCGCGAGCGGACGAGGCTGGACGACATGACTTTCCTCGCGTTCGCCGCCCTCCTCGCGTGGTGCGCGGTGCTGAGCGTCAGCGATCTCCGGCACCGGCGGCTACCGAACGAACTGACCGGTTCGGGCGCCCTCGCGGTCCTCGGATATGCCCTGTCCACAACACAATTCACAGCCGCGCTGCTGGGCGCGGGCCTACTCGCACTCCCCTATCTTGTGATCCACCTACTCGCTCCCGCAGCGTTCGGCGCGGGAGACGTGAAGCTCGCGTTCCCGCTGGGTGCGGCCGCCGCGCTCGGCGGTGGTCAAGCCTGGGTGTTCGCCGCCCTCGGCGCACCTGTGCTCACCGCCGTTGCCGGCCTCGCCCTGCTCGTCACCCGCCACCTCCGAACACCCACCGTCCCGCCCCCTCCCCTACCGCACGGCCCCGCAATGTGCCTGACCACGATCACCGCCCTCGCAGTCGCTTACGTCCACTGAGGTACCCGGTTCACGCACCGGTTTCGTGTTCGCGCACCCGCTGCAGCCAGCCATAGCGAGTGCGGGAACGCAGTAGGGGTGCGGCTGGTAGCGACGAGGGCACGGGCGGGTGGACCAAGTGACAGGTCCACAGAAGGTTCGTACGGTTCACAGGGGTTGTAGTTGCTGTGAACCGTATAGAAGGTCTGTGGGTCCTCGGCTCGCGGTGAAACACGCCGAGGCGCAACGCCACCCGCTCGATACCGCCGGCGACCCGTCGGTGCACTCCCGAAACAGCATCACCGCCCGGTGACCACGGTGGAACACGGCACCGCCGTCTGACACGCGAACCTCACCTGACGCACACAGCACCATCCCTGCCAATCGCGGGGTTCAGCTGCGGGTCGGCGGGGGAACGGGCGAACGTGCCTGCCATCACGGCGGGCCGCGTGCCGGTCCTGGGGCGTCCACATGGGAAGATGGAGCACGTGTTGCGCTGGATAACTGCCGGAGAATCCCATGGTCCCGCTCTCGTCGCCCTCCTCGAAGGAATGGTGGCCGGAGTCGAGGTGACGTCCGACGAGATTTCCGCGCAGTTGGCGCGCCGCCGACTGGGCTACGGGCGTGGCGCCCGGATGAAGTTCGAGGCCGACAAGGTGACCATCATCGGCGGTGTCCGGCACGGGCGCACCATGGGCGGCCCGGTCGCGATCGAGGTGGCCAACTCGGAATGGCCGAAGTGGACGACCGTCATGTCCGCCGACCCGGTCGACCCGGCCGAACTCGCCGACCTGGCCCGCAACGCCCCGCTCACCCGTCCCCGCCCCGGGCACGCCGACTACTCCGGCATGCTCAAGTACGGCTTCGACGACGCCCGCAACGTGCTCGAACGCGCGAGCGCCCGAGAGACCGCGGCCCGGGTGGCCGCAGGCACCGTGGCACGCAATTTCCTACGCCAGGCGTTCGGCGTCGAGGTCGTCTCGCACGTCGTCTCGATCGGCACGGCGCAGAACAGCACCGGCGTGGTCCCGACCGCGGCCGACCTCGCGGCCATCGACGAGAGCCCGGTGCGCGCGTTCGACAAGGACGCCGAAGCCGCGATGATCGCCGAGATCGAAGCCGCGAAGAAGGACGGCGACACCCTCGGTGGCGTCGTCGAGGTGGTCGTCGACGGCCTGCCGGTGGGGCTCGGCTCGTTCATCAGCGGCGCGGACCGCCTCGACTCGCGACTCGCCGCGGCGCTCATGGGCATTCAAGCGATCAAGGGCGTCGAGGTCGGCGACGGTTTCGAGACCGCGCGCAGGCGGGGCAGCCAGGCGCACGACGAGATGCGGCCGGGCCCCGACGGCGTGCTGCGGTCCACCAACCGCGCGGGTGGTCTCGAGGGCGGCATGACCAACGGTGAAGCGCTGCGCGTGCGTGCCGCGATGAAGCCGATCTCGACCGTGCCGAAGGCGCTGGCCACCGTCGACATGACCACCGGTGAAGAAGCCGTCGCGATCCATCAGCGCTCCGACGTGTGCGCGGTGCCCGCCGCGGGTGTGGTCGCCGAATCCATGGTCGCGCTCGTGGTCGCGCAGGCCGCGCTGGAGAAGTTCGGCGGCGACTCGATCAGCGAGACCCTGGAGAACATCACCAGCTACGTCAAGCGGATCGGCTCCCGCCCGCACCTCACCCCCGCCGACACCAGCCCACAATGATCGTGCAGACCGATCCGCGCGCGCCGCGCGTGGTGCTGGTCGGACCGCCCGGCGCGGGGAAATCGACGATCGGCCGCAAGCTCGCGAAGGAACTCGGCGTCGAACTCTACGACACCGACGCGGGCATCGAACGCGAGACCGGACGCACCATCCCCGAGATCTTCGCGACCGACGGCGAGCCCGAATTCCGCCGCATCGAAGAGCGGGTGGTGCGGCGCGCCATCCTCGCCGAACGCGGAGTCGTCTCGCTCGGCGGCGGTGCCGTGCTGTCCAAGGACACCAGGGCGCTGCTGCGCAACCGCACCGTCGTCTACCTGGAAATCAGTGTGGGCGAAGGACTTCGGCGGACCGGCGCGAGCACGAGCAGGCCGCTGCTCAACGGCGCCGATCCCGCCGCCAAATACCGCGAACTGATGCGCAAACGCCGCCCGCTCTACCGCGAGGTGGCCACCGTCCGGGTGCGCACCGACGGCCGCAGCCCCGGCCGAGTGGTCAAAATGGTGCTGGCCAAACTCGGCCTCGAACCGGTGCATCCCGCTACCGGAACCGAATGCGACCCCACCACACCACCCCTGATCCAGAGTGCGCCGGACACCGCAAAACCACAGGGCAGCAGTCGCTCCCGCGCCCGCCGCCGCGCCCGCGCCCGTGCCGCAGCCCGCCGCGCAGCCGGCCTGACCCAACCCGAAACCACCGACACACCGTCGGTCCCCACCGGCAAGTCCGACACGACCTCGACCGCCCGCAGCTGGCGATCCCGTCGCGCCACCTCATCGAAAAAGACCACCCCGGAACAAATCCCACCCCCCGACCACCCCACCGACACCGCACCCACAAAACCCGAAGGCCCACTGACCCGCCGCTGGCGCGCCCGCCGCCCCGCCGGCCCCCCAACCGCGTCAACGAGCGCCGTCGAACCGAGCGGCACAGGCAGCGCGGACGGCACGGTCGGCGCAAGCAGCGCGAGCGGCACGGTCGGCGCAAGCAGCGCAACCGGCACAGTCGGCGCAAGCAGCGCAACCGGCACAGTCGGCGCAAGCAGCGCAACCGGCACAGTCGGCGCAAGCAGCGCAACCGGCGCGAGAGACTCGGGCAGCGCGAGCAACACGACCGGCATGAGCGGCGCGAGCAACGCGACCGGCGCAAGCAGCGCGACCGGCATGAGCGGTGCGAGCGATGCGGGCGGATCGACCGGTGCGCACAACATGACCCGCGCGGGCAACGCAACTCACGCGGGCGACGCGGCCGTTGCAGGTGACGCGATCGCGGCGGGCAACGCTGGCGAATCGAATGAGCAGTCCGGTGCAGCGGAGGAATCCGGTGCCGGTGGGTCGAGTGGGCGGGCGCGGCGGGCGCGGGCTCGTCGGGCACGGGTTCGGGCACGGAAACAGCAAGAAGCAACTACAGAATCGGAGCAGTAGTCGTGAATGAGCCGAGTCGTATCGAAGTTCGTACCGCCGACCCGTATCCGGTGATCATCGGCCGCGGGTTGCTCGGTGAACTCGTCGAGTCGGTCAGCGGCGCGACGAAGGGCGTGCGGACGGTGGCGATCTTCCATCAGCCGCCGCTCGCCGAAACCGCCGAGGCGGTGCGTAAAGCGTTGGCCGACACCGGCCTCGACGCGCACCGCATCGAGATCCCGGACGCGGAGGCGGGGAAGGAACTGGCGGTCGCCGGGTTCTGCTGGGAGGTGCTCGGCCGGATCGGCTTGACCCGCAACGACGTCGTGGTGAGCCTCGGCGGCGGCGCGGCCACCGATCTGGCCGGTTTCGTCGCCGCCACCTGGATGCGCGGCGTCCAGATCGTGCACGTGCCGACCACGCTGCTGGCGATGGTGGACGCGGCGGTCGGCGGCAAGACCGGAATCAATACCGAGGCGGGCAAGAACCTCGTGGGCTGCTTCCACGAGCCTGCCGCGGTGCTCGTCGATTTGGCGACGCTGGAGACGGTGCCGCGCAACGAGATCGTCGCGGGCATGGCCGAGATCATCAAGGCCGGTTTCATCGCCGACCCGGTGATCCTCGAACTGGTGGAGCGCGATCCCGAGGCGGCGCTCGACCCGAAGGGCGAGGTACTGCCCGAGTTGATCCGGCGCGCGATCCAGGTCAAGGCCGATGTCGTCGCCGCCGATCTGAAGGAGTCCAGCCTCCGCGAGATCCTCAACTACGGCCATACGCTCGCGCACGCGATCGAGCGCCGCGAGCGCTACCGGTGGCGTCACGGGGCCGCCGTTTCCGTCGGCCTCGTTTTCGCCGCCGAACTCGGCCGTCTCGCGGGCCGCCTCGACGACGCCACCGCGGACCGGCATCGCGCGGTGCTGGAAAGTGTCGGCCTGCCGGTCAGCTACGACGCCGACGCCCTCCCCCAACTGCTGGACTCGATGCAAACCGACAAGAAGACCCGCTCGGGTGTGCTGCGCTTCGTCGTCCTCGACGGACTCGCCAAGCCCGGCCGGCTCGAAGGCCCCGACCCGACGCTGCTCGCCGCCGCCTACTCCGCGATCGCCCGCGAAGGCACCCCGAGCACCGGCGGCATCCTGCTCTAGGCCACGCGCGAATCCGCCTCCCGCGTAACAGATTTGCCTCCTACGCAGGAATTCATCGACGGATTCCTGCGCGGGACGCCAGTCTGTACGCACCAGTCACGACCGACCCGTCCAGTGTGCCTCTCACACACGGGATGCACCGACAAAGTCATACGCAATCGGCCACATTGCGCAGCACCCACGACCGACAGAGTCGGATTCGCCTCTCACGCAGGGCATCGCCGAGAAGTCGTCGACCTCGGTTCGGCTGTAACCCGCCCGTCCGGCTCAACCGTCACCCGTCCGACTACAACAGCGTCCGCATACCGCGCTGACCGAACCGGCCTGGTGCAGCGAAGACCAAGCAGCTGTGGCCCATCCACTGACCGCTTGCCGTACCAGCGAACCAACGCGGAACATCGCGTCGGGAGCGGAAGCGCCCAGACACGCGCGGCGAGATCTTCTGCCGTGCAGAACATCCGATAGTGCCTGCAGGCTCACCCGGACGGCTTCGACTGCAATGGGTCGTGAAGATCTTGCATCAGTCACGATGTCGGCCGCAGAACCTGCGTTACCTTCATTCGGTCGGCGTCGAAGTGCGCCGTGATTTCCCGGCCGTTGTAATCGATGATGCTGACCGTGCCGCGTCCGGTGAAGGACACGCGCTGCGGACATGGCTGACTTTCCGGTGCCTCCCACAGATCGGTCTGCCTGCTGAACAGGCCGCCGCGCTCCCGCAGCCGGACGCCGCAGATGGTGTCGATCATGGCATCTGCGCGGTATCTGACCACCTCGTGGCGACCGTCCGGGCTCGCCGCGACGACCACGTGCCTGCTGTCGTTCGAACCCGCGAGCGGCCACAACAGCAACGACAACAGCACCAGCGGCAGGAGGGGCAGCACCGACAGCGTCAGAACGACGGTGGGCACCAGCCAGTCCCGCGTGCGCCGCCACCCCATCCTCGATGCGAGGCAAACCAGTACCGCCGTCGCGATCCAGCACACCGGCGCAGCCCAAACGGGAAACGCCTGAAACCGATAGAAGCGATCCGACTGCTGGATCACCGGCACTGCCGCGAGATCGACAATCAACAGCGCAGCGACCGAGAGCACCCAGACAATCCGCCGTCGGCGCGACACCCGATCCTTTGCGTGCCCTTGCCCACTCGGCGCGGGAATCGTCTCGTCGGTCGCCTGCTCTGCCAACGTTCAGCCCAACTCATTCGATCGACGTTCGGCTCCGGCAACCGAAACCAGCGCCAGTCTACCGACGTCGTCCGCCGAGCCCGATCTCGTTGAGACGTCACCTATTTCGCAACATTGGCGGCGCGGGAGGTTTGGATATTGCGGTTCGGGCAATGCCCGAATCGTCCGATGTCGGCCCGCGGTTGCGGTTTTGCCCTGGTGTGGTGGTGATGAGGAACTCGAATCAGGTCCATCACGCGGTGGCCGGGAGCGCGCCGTTCCAGTCGGCTGTGCGGGTGGGGCTGGTGGCGTATGGCGTAGTCCATCTCCTTGTGGCCTGGGTCTGCGTTCAGGTCGCGCTCGGTGACCTCGACGGCGGTGGCGTCGGGAAGGCGGACAAGACCGGCGCGCTGCAGCACTTCGCGGAGTACCCAGGCGGCGGGTTCGTGCTCTGGCTCATCGCCGGCGGGCTCGGCTTCGCCGTGCTGCGGCAGTTGCTGAAAACCTTCGCCGGCGCGCGGGACAGCCTGAAGGAGACGCTGCTTCGCGTGATGAACTTCGGCGAGGCAGTCCTGTTCGGCTACCTCGCCTACAGCGCGGCCAAGCTGGCGAACGGGGCGCCGGCCTCGTCGATGGACGAGGCGCAACTCGGTCTCGTCGGCAGCCTGCTCAGCCGGGAATGGGGCAAGCCGGTAGTGATCGGCATCGGGCTCGCCATCGTTGTCGCGGGCCTGTTCATCGCCCGCCACGGGTGGGCGAGGCGGTTCCATGAGGAGCAGGACTTCCGCAAAGTGAGCCGATCGATGGAACGGGTCGTGATCCGGCTCGGGCAAGTCGGTTACGCCGCGCTCGGTGGGGTGTATGCCGGCGCCGGCATACTCGTCGTCGTGGCCGCAGTGCAGAGCCAGCCGCAGAAGGCGACCGGACTGGACGTGGCGCTCAAGACCCTGGCGGTCCAGCCGTACGGCACCGTGCTGCTGCTCATCGTCGCGATCGGCCTGGCCACGTTCGCGATCTTCACCTTTTTCGACGCCCGGTTCCGCAAGATCCACTAGGTTCGCCTGCCACCCCGATATCGACTGCACGGTCTTCCGTCCGCGCCATCGCCCGGCGGCGTGCCATGGCGGCGCAAGGGCAAAACGCCGCGTGGGACCTCAGGTTTCGTCTCCGATATCGGGTTCACCCGGAACGCAACATCGGCCGAAATCGACCGAGGACACACGCAGCAGGCCGAACTGCGCGCTACAGCCACCAGGACTGGCCGCGCCAGATTCGCTTACCGCACAGAGCATTGCCTTCCGCGCACGTATTCGCCGATGACGTCGTACGCAGCGCACCGATACTCGTGCGGCCACGATGCGTCGGGGCCAGATCGCAGGAACGGCGCACCCGGATCGCCCGGGGTGCGCCGTTCGTTGTGCGGACTCAGTAGTTGGAGATCCAGAGGTCGTACCGTCCGTTGCCGTCGTTCCGCGCGACGCACTCGGCCGGCTTCCCCCGCTCGTCCTTGTTCTTCAAGCAATACGACAGTTTGACGTTCGAATCGCCAGGCACACAGACCCAGTTCCAATGCGGCGCGTTCGACGAACAACCGTTCTGCGCGCTCGCCTGCCCGCCCAGCACGATCGCCGACGCAGCGATCGCCATCGCGGCGGCGACCCCGATTCGAGTGATCATGAAATGTCCTCCCCAGGTGAAATCCGTTGGATGACAACACGTTATCGCCTGCATCAGGGTGAAACACGGTGCTCATCGATGAGGGCACGAAGTTGGCAGCACGTCACCGCTGCCAGAACGCGACCGGGAGCAGAACGTCACGAAGTTGGCAGCACGACGCGTCGACGCCACACCCGAGCAGGACTTCATCCCAACGGCCCATCCCCCGGACCCATCCGCGCCTTCGCGGAGGGGCAA
This sequence comes from Nocardia vulneris, assembly GCF_001613425.1. Lineage (GTDB taxonomy): Bacteria > Actinomycetota > Actinomycetes > Mycobacteriales > Mycobacteriaceae > Nocardia > Nocardia vulneris. The sequence goes on from NZ_BDCI01000031.1 coordinate 77,289, forward strand.
CCAGGCGACTCACGTCTTGGTCAACCGATCACCAGGCAATGGTGGCGGCATCGGCCGAGAGCCCCCCGCCACCATTACCTGGTGATCAACCGTCCAGCTCGAGCTGAGCACACGAAAGCACGACCGCCGGCTTCGACCGGTCCTCGACGGCGGTCGCGTCGGCCGGGCCGAGGTCGTGTCGGCCGGTGCCGAGATCACATCGGCCGGTGCTGAGGTCGTGTCGGCCGGGCCGCGCGAACCAGGTCACCTTCTCGATACGGAGCGTCTGCTCACCCGGACCCACTCACCATGCCAGCTCGGCAGACCGTCTCGGTCGATCCGCAGACCCCGACGCCGCATCGTCCGGAGCCACGGCCGCACTGGTGGCGCGCCGGGAGCGGGTGCCGCATAGAGCGATCACCGCGGACCACACGTCACGCCGCGCGACAGATCAACCCGGACAACACTTCCGACCACAACGACTCGCGCTACGCGTGCCGAACGCTTGCGTCGGCCGATCACTGCGGACAACACATCACCCCGCGCGACAGATCAACGCGGACAACACCTCCGACCACAACGACTCGCGCTGCGCCACGGCGGCGCGGCCGCCGCCGTGCTGGTCGCGCTGCTGTTCACGCGCTCGCTCTCGGCCGCGCAGGGTGCTGCGGCATCTACTCGCGGCCGCGGTGGTGCTCACGGTCGGCGCCGCGACATTGTGGCTGCTGCGTAATCCGCGTGCCGGACGCTTGCGTCGGCCGATCACCGCACCTTCTCGATGCCGACCGGAAACTTCAGACGCCCGTACTCACCGGTGTCGGCTCGGCGGACCCTTTCGCGGACCGGCGATCGGCCAGCCCGCGTCCGATCCCGACGCCGATCAGGGCGGGGATGAAGACCAGCAGGACGATGAATGCCGCGCCGGCGGTGAGTTCGAAGAGCAGACCGTTGTCGCCGAGGTCGAATTTCGGCAGCCAGTCGAGGATCCAGGCGCTCAGTCCGCTGCCGAGGCCGGCTGCGACCGCGGCCTTCAACCACAGCAGGGTCAGGTCGGTGCCGTACTCGGGGTTGGGGTTGGCCGTGCGATCTTTGCGTCCGTCCAGGAAGCCCCAGTACACGATGGCCGCCAGCAGAACGATCAGGCTGAGCGCCCGCATCCAGACCCCGTGGGTCGGCCAGTACACCATCGCGAACCCGAGCACCGCGCGCAGGAAGACGACCAGCGCGCCGAGCACGATCGCCCGCAACACCCAAGCATTCATGCGCACCACCATAACCCCACGTCCCGCCGAACCAAACTAGAACCGGTATCAGTTTTCTGGCGGGTCGGTCGCGCCGAGGCGGCGCATTCGGTCGTTGAGGTAGCGCTGCTCGGGCACGCTGACGGTCAGTCGCGCCGCCTGCCGATAACTTTCCAGGGCCGCGCGCTCGTCACCGCTCATTTCGAGCAGGTGCGCGCGCACCGCGTGGGTCCGATGGTGACGGCGCATGGACGGGTCGTCGAGCAACGGCGTGATCAGCGCCAGACCCTGGTCCGGACCGAACGCCATACCGACGGCCACCGCGCGGTTCAGTGTGACGATCGGACCGGGCGCGACCTGGTCGAGCATGGCGTACAGGATGCTGATCTGCCGCCAGTCGGTACTCTTCCAGGTCGGCGCCTCCGCGTGCACCGCGGCGATCGCGGCCTGCAACTGGAACCGTCCGACGTGACCGCGCGGCAGCACCCGCTCCAAAATGCCGACGCCCTCCGCGATCAAGGCCCGGTCCCAGCGGGAACGGTCCTGCTCGGCGAGCGGAACCAGATTGCCGCCGTCGGTCCGGGCCGCCACGCGCGCGTGCGTGAGCAGCATCAACGCGAGCGCCCCCGCGACCTCGTCGTGTTCCGGTATGGCGGCGTGCAGCTGCCGGGTGAGGCGAATCGCCTCGTCGGTCAGGCTCGAATCCACCAGTGCGCCACCGGCCGAACGCGTATGCCCCTCGGTGAACAGCAGGTGGCACACGTCCAGTACCGACGCGATGCGCGCGGGCAGCTCCGCCGCGCCGGGGAGTTCGAACACCGCGCCGGCTCCCCGCAGCGTCGACCGTGCTCGCGAGAGCCGTTGCGCCATGGTGCGTTCCGGCACCAGGTAGGCGGCCGCGAGCTGACCGGTGCCGAGGCCGCACACCGCGTGCAAGGTCAACGCGACCTGCGAGGGTCTGCTCAGGCTCGGATGGCAGCAGAGCAGCAACAAGCGCATCGTGTCGTCTTCGTCGCCGATCCGCGCCTGATCGGCCGACGGCGCGACGTGCGCGTCCCCCGGCTGTGCGACGGCCACCGCCGTTTCCCGCCCGGCCCGCGCCTCGTCGGCCCGCACCCGATCGATCAACCGCCGGGACGCGACCCGGATCAGCCAGCCGCGCGGATTGTCCGGCATTCCGTCACGTTCCCACTGCACCGCGGCCGCCTCGGCCGCCTCTTGGGCGGCGTCCTCGCAGTCACCGAGATCACCGTGCCTGCGCAGCAGAGCGGCGAGGACGTAGGGCGACTCGCGCCGCCACACGTCCGCCACCCGCACGCTCATTCGGTGTCGCTGCCCGGCCACATCATGGGTCGCAACTCGATCGTCTCGCCCGGTCCGGCGAACTGCGCGGCGATCTCCTCGGCCCGGGCCTGGCTCTCCACGTCGATCAGGAAGAACCCGGCCAGGTGCTCTTTGGCTTCCGAGTACGGTCCGTCGGTGGCCAGCGGCGCCCCGTCACCCCACCGGTACAACCGCGACGACTCGGGCGCACCCAGCGCCTCCCCGCCGATCAGTTCCCCCTTCTCCTGCATCTCGCCGAGCAACTTCTCGAAGTCCGAACCCCACCGATCCCGCTCCTGCTGCGTCATCGACTGGTACTCGGGCAGGTAATCACTCGTCGGATGCCCCCACGGCTGCGGGTTGGAGTGAATCATCACCACGTACTTCATCACGACTCCTTCGACATCGTGGATGCGTCCTGCTGACCCATCCTCACCCCGAACGTCGGAGCCGAGAGCGTGCTGTCTACACGGCCGGGTCTGCCAATGCCGCGGCCATCTCCGCGCGCGGGGCCGGACGGCCGGTGAACTGCTCGACCTGCCCGTAGGCCTGGTTCAGAAGCATCTGCAATCCGCTGACCACCGTGTGCCCGGCCCGGGCCACCGCCTCGGCGAGCGGCGTCGGCCACGGGTTGTAGATCGCGTCGAGCACCACGGGCGCGGTCGCGACCGCTTCGGCCACCTGGGCGGCGGCTTCGGCCGGAATCGTGCTCACCACAACGCCCGCGCGCTCGCACAGGCCGATGAGAGCGGCCGGATCGAACGCGGTCACCGCCGCGTTCATGCCGAGCCGTTCCGCGAGATCCAGTGCGCTGCTTGCCCGTCCGGCGTCGCGGGCGATCACCGTGACGGTCTTCGCGCCGAGTTCGGACAGTGCGAGCAGCGCGGGCCGCGCGGTGCCACCGGCCCCGAGCACCACCGCCTCGTCCAGGTCGACCACCCCGCCGCCGCGCAGCGCGCCGAGCACGCCGTCCACGTCGGTGCAGTCGGCCCGCCAACCGCCGTCGTGCCGGACGAGCGTGTTGGCCGAACCGACCAGCACCGCCCGCTCGGTGCGCTCATCGGCCCGCGCGAGCGCGGCCTCCTTGCCCGGCATGGTCACCGACAGCCCGACCCATTCGGGGCCGAGCCCGTCGACCAGTCCGGGCAGCTGCTCGGCCGTGCACTCGATGCGCTCGTAGCTCCAGTCGAGTCCGAGCGCGCGGTACGCGGCCAGGTGCAGGTGCGGCGAGCGGGAGTGCGCGATGGGCTTGCCGAGCACCGCCGCTTTGCGTTCAACGGCCACTGTCGAGGATTCCGCTCGCCTGGGCCTGCTGGATGTAGCGCTGGTGCTGCTTGTAGTCGTCGGTGAACAGGGTGGTGCCCTGCTTGTCGACGGTCACGAAGTACAGCCACGGGCCCACTTCCGGATTCTCCATGGCGCGCAACGCGTTCAGCGAGGGCGCCGAGATCGGCGTCGCGGGCAGACCGGTCTTCGCGTAGGTGTTCCACGGGGTTTCCGCGGCCCGGTCAGCGTCGGTGGTCTGCACCTCGGTGCGGTCCAGTGCATAGTTCACCGTCGAGTCGAACTGCAGCATCTGCGGCACCCGGAGCCGGTTCACGATCACCCGCGCGACCTTGCCCATGTCCTGCGGCTTGGCCTCGCGTTCGACGAGCGACGCGGCGATCAGCGTCTGGTACGGCGTCAGCTTGGTCTCCCCGCCGGACTGCAGCAGCCCGGTGGATTCGTAGCTCTTGGCACTCGCGGTGACGACCTGGCGGATCATCTGCTCCGGCGTGCCACTCGGATCGAAATCCAAAGTGCCCGCGGCGATCAAACCCTCCAGCTGCCTGGTGCGATCCGGGCAGTCCTTGACGCCCTGCGCGGCCCAGGACGGCACACCGAGCGCGGCCAGGTCGACGCTGGAACCCGCGGCCTCGAGTTGTTCATAGGTCGCGCACTTCTGGTTCGGGCCGATGCCGATGCAGCTGGCCTCGGCCATCATCCGATAGATGCCGTCGGTGCGCCGGTTGGTGCCGACCTCGAACTGGTCGTGCAGCAGCCGTCCCTCGGGGATCACCAGGTTCCCGACGCGGGCCTGTTTGCCGACCAGCGCCGCGACCGCCTGCACGGCCGGGCTGCGCGTCGGGATCGCGTAGTAGCCCGGCTGCACCGACTGCATATTCGAATTGCGCACGGCCGCTTCGATGAACGCGCCGGTGCTCGCGACGATGCCTTTCTCCTTCATGCTCGCCGCGATCTGCTGTGAGGTGTCGCCGTCGTGCACCTGCACCACCGCGATCGGACCGACCGGCCCGGCGAAATCCTCGGGCGGGCCGAGCTTTTCGATCAGCTTCATGCCCGCGAACACCGCGGCGCCCGCGAACAGCACCACGAAGACGCCGGCGACCAGCCACATCGTCCGCCTGCGCCGCTTGCGTTCCTGCGCTTTGCGCGAGGCCGCGCGGGAGCGCTTGCCGCGCTGCGCGCTGCGCGAGCGGCGAGTGTTCTCCTCCGGCTCGTCGTCGTCCTCGTGCCGGGCCGCTTCCCGGCGACCGGCGCGCGTACGCTGCCCGGCCCGGCGCTCCGCGTCGGCACGAGGCCGCGCGCGGGGGCGCGGGGCGGGCTCGGGCGGGTCCATGTCGTCGGTGTAGCGCGGGATGACGGTGGTGTCGTCCTCGTAGTCGTCCCAGTCGTCCTGCTCTCGACCGACCACCCGGTTCGTTCTGGCGTGCGTGTCTCTGCTGTTCTGCCCACCCCAGGCTCGGTCGTCCCGCCGGTAACGCCGATCAGCTTCGCGCTGTCGGTACCGTTCCTCGGCCCGCGCCCATCGATCCGTCATGCATCGTCCTCCGACGACGCAGGAGCGGACCCTGCGGCGTGCCCGACAGCCTCAGGACGCACCGCTTCACCCGACCTCAACACCGCACTCCGTTCGTCCAACCATCCTTGCAGGATCGAGACGGCCGCCGCCTGATCGATCACCTGCCGCTGGCCACGCGCGCGAACTCCACTGTCCCGCAATGCACGTGCAGCTGACACCGTAGTCAAACGTTCGTCGGAAAGCCGTATAGGCACCGGCGACACGGCGGCCCGCAATTGCTCCGCGAATGCGGTGGCAATGGTAGCGGCACTGCCCTTCTCCCCGCGCAATGTTCGCGGGAGCCCGACGATCACCTCGACCGCCTCGTACTCCCGCACAATTTCAGCAATTCTGGAAATATCGCTTCCGGGCCCGCCGGGCTTGCCGCCGCGCGCGTTCGGCTTGGCGCGCGGCACGGTCTCCACCGGCGTGGCGAGGATGCCGTCCGGGTCACTGGAGGCGACACCGATGCGGACACTGCCGACATCGATGGCGATCCGCCTGCCGCGCCCGGGATCGGTGTCCGGATGGGGCCGGTCGGCGTCGGTGCCCGCCGCCCGGCCGCCCCCTGCGGAATCGCTCGGCGATGCCATCACTGGGTGAGTTCAGCCACCCGAGCGCGGACCGCGGCCAGGCCGGTCGGGATGCCCGACGGATCCGACCCGGCGCCCTGGGCCATCTCGGGCTTGCCGCCGCCACGTCCGGCGATGCTCGGCCCGAAGGCGGCCACCAGATCGCCGGCCTTGAACCCGAGATCCTGCGCGCCCTTATTGACCGTGACCACGAACGGCACCTTGCCCTCGGCATTGCCGAGCAGCACCACCACGGCGGGCACGGTACCGAACCTGCCGCGAATGTCGGTGGCCAGCGTGCGCAGATCACCCGCGGGCACGCCCTCGGGCGCGGCGACCGCGACGAGCAGCACGGCGCCGATCCGCTCGGCCTCGTCGACGAACTTCCCGGCCGAGGAGAGCACGGCGGCCATCTTGGTGCGCTCGAGTTCCTTCTCGGCCACCTTGAGCCGCTCCACCAGCTGCTCGACCCGGGCGGGCACCTCGTCCGACGGCACCTTCAGCGACGCGGCGACACCGGCCAGCAGCGCCCGCTCCTTGGCCAGGTACTGGTAGGAATCCAGACCGACGAAAGCTTCCACGCGCCGGATACCGGAGCCGACCGACGACTCACCGAGCACCGTGATCGGGCCGATCTGCGAGGAATGCTGCACGTGCGTACCACCGCACAGCTCCATCGAGAACGGGCCGCCGATCTCCACGACGCGCACCTCGTCACCGTAATTCTCGCCGAAGAGCGCCATCGCGCCCATCTCCTTGGCCTTGGCCAGGTCGGTGACGAAGGTGTTCACCGGGAAATCCGCGCCCACCGCGTCGTTGGACACGGCCTCGATCTCGGACTTCTGCTGCTCGGAAAGCTGCCCCTGCCAATTGAAGTCGAAACGCAGGTAGCCCGGCTTGTTCAGCGAACCGGCCTGCACCGCGTTCGGGCCGAGGATCTGGCGCAACGCCGCATGCACCATGTGCGTACCGGAGTGCCCCTGAGTGGCACCACGCCGCCACGCCGGATCGGCTTGCGCCAGAACGACATCGCCCTCGGTGATCTGCCCCTGCTCGACCGTGGCCTTGTGCACCCACACCTTCTTGGCGATCTTCTGCACGTCGTTGACGGTCAGCTTCACCCCCGCCGCGGTGATGGAGCCGCGGTCGGCGATCTGGCCACCGGACTCGGCGTAGAGCGGGCTGCGATCGAGAATCACCTCGACATCCTGACCGGCCTGCGCGACCGGCACCCGCACGCCGTCGGCGATCAGGGCCAGCACATGCGCCTCGGAGGTCAGCTCGTCGAAACCGGTGAACTCGGTCGCGCCACGATCGACCAGCTCCTTGTACACCGACAGATCGGCGTGCGCATGCTTGCGGGCCTGAGCGTCGTCCTTGGCGCGCTTGCGCTGCTCGGCCATCAACGACCGGAAACCGTCCTCGTCCACCGACAGACCCGCCTCGGCGGCCATCTCCAAGGTGAGGTCGATCGGGAAGCCGTAGGTGTCGTGCAGGGTGAACGCGTCCGAACCCGCGATCGTGCTGCTGCCCTTGGCCTTCACCGCGGCGGCCGTATTGTCGAACAAGGTCGAGCCGGTGTTCAGCGTCTTGAGGAACGCGGTCTCCTCGCCCACCGCGACCGTCTCGATGCGCCGGAAATCGGTGGCGAGCTCCGGATAGGACGGCGACATCAGGTCACTCACGACCTTCATGAACTCGCCCATCACCGGCTTCTCCGCGCCCAGCAGCCGCGCCGAACGCACGATCCGGCGCAACAGGCGGCGCAGCACGTAGCCGCGGCCGTCGTTGCCGGGGTTCACGCCGTCGGCGATCAGCATCGCGCCGGTGCGGGCGTGATCGGCGATCACCCGGAATCGCACGTCGTCCTCGTGCGTGACGCCGTAGGACCGGCCGGTCAGCTCCTCGGCCTTGTCGATGATCGGGCGCAGCAGGTCGGTCTCGTAGACGTTGTCCACGCCTTGCAGCAGGAACGCCACCCGCTCGACGCCCATGCCGGTGTCGATGTTCTTGCGCGGCAGCGGACCGAGGATCTCGTAGTCGTCCTTGCTGGTGCCCGCACCACGCTCGTTCTGCATGAAGACGAGGTTCCAGATTTCGATGTAGCGGTCCTCGTCGGCCTCGGGACCGCCCTCGACGCCGTACTCCGGGCCGCGGTCGAAATAGATCTCCGAGCAGGGACCGCACGGGCCGGGGATGCCCATCGACCAGTAGTTGTCGGCCATGCCGCGCCGCTGGATGCGGTCGGCGGGCACGCCGATCTCCAGCCAGATCTGCTCGGCCTCGTCGTCATCGAGGTAGACGGTGGCCCACAGCCGCTGCGGGTCGAACCCGAAGCCGCCGTCCTCGACGCTGTTGGTCAGCAACGACCAGGCGAAGGTGATGGCCTCGCGCTTGAAGTAGTCGCCGAAGCTGAAGTTGCCCGCCATCTGGAAGAAGGTGTTGTGCCGCGTCGTCACGCCGACGTTCTCGATATCGCCGGTGCGCACACACTTCTGCACGCTGGTCGCGGTCGCATACGGCGGAGTCTGCTGACCGAGGAAAAAGGGGACGAACTGGACCATGCCTGCGTTGACGAACAGCAGGTTCGGGTCGGCCAGGATCAGCGAGGCACTGGGCACCTCGGTGTGTCCGGCACGGACGAAATGGTCCAGGAAGCGCCGTCGAATCTCGTGGGTCTGCACAGATATCCAGCCTACCGGTGCCGTGCACGCGGTTTTTCATCGACTGGGGTGCTGCGCGCCACCCGGGAAGTCGGTCGAATGATCGGGTGCGCCGGGGTCTGGTCCGCGAGCGGGGAGACCTACTCGGTGCCGGCCGTGTGTCGAGCGACGGTGGCGCTCCCGTGCGGGGACAACAACGCCTTTCGCCCTCGATGCCAGCTCCCTTGGCGGCGTCAGCAGCGCCCACCCAGCGCCGACTCCGCCGGCAGCAAAGCAATGCCCGCTCGGCTACGGTCCGTTCGCCGCCCTACCGCCCGCGGATGATGCGGCGCAGTTTGTCCACGCGCGGGCCGACCTCGCGTTCGTGCCCGTGGTCGGTGGCCTGGTAGTAGTCGACGCCGACCAGCTCGTCCGGCGGGTACTGCTGGGCGAGCACGCCGTCCTTGTTGTCGTGCGGGTACCTGTAGCCCTGGGCGTTGCCGAGCTTCGCCGCGCCCGCGTAGTGCCCGTCGCGCAGATGCGGCGGAACCGCCCCCGCCTTACCCGCCGCGACATCGGCCATCGCGGCGCCGATCGCGGCGACCACCGCACCCGACTTCGGCGCGCTCGCCAGATGAATGGTGGCCTGCGCCAAGGCAAGCCGCCCCTCGGGCAGTCCGACCAGCTGGACCACCTGTGCGGCAGCGGTAGCGGTCTGCAATGCCGTCGGATCGGCCATGCCGATGTCCTCGCTGGCGTGGATCATCAGCCGGCGCGCGATGAAACGCGGGTCCTCCCCCGCCGTGAGCATCCGCGCCAGATAATGCAGCGCGGCATCGACATCGGACCCGCGGATGGACTTGATGAAGGCGCTGATCACGTCGTAGTGCTGGTCGCCCGCGCGGTCGTAACGGACGGCGGCCTTGTCCACGCTGGCCTCGACCAGCTCGACACCGACCGTGCCGTCCAGCGAGGATTCCGCCGAGGCCTCCAGTGCGGTGAGCGCGCGCCGGGCGTCGCCGCCCGCGATGCGGACGATGTGCTCCAGCGCCTCGTCGGAGACCGTGTACTGGTCGTCGAGGCCGCGCGGATCGTGGATGGCCCGCTGCAACACCTGCCGGATGTCGTCCTCGGTGAGCGACTGCAACTGCAACACCAGCGAGCGGGACAGCAGCGGCGACACCACCGAGAACGACGGGTTCTCCGTGGTCGCGCCGACCAGCAGCACGATCCGGTTCTCCACCGCGGCGAGCAGGGCGTCCTGCTGAGTTTTGGAGAAGCGGTGCACCTCGTCGATGAACAGCACGGTCTGCTCGCCCACCGACAGCCTGCGCCGCGCCACATCGATCACCGCGCGCACCTCTTTGACACCCGCCGACAACGCCGACAGCGCCTCGAACCGTCGCCCGGTGGAATGCGAGATCAACGACGCGAGCGTCGTCTTGCCGGTGCCGGGCGGACCGTACAGCAGCACCGACGCCGCCCCCGATCCCTCGACCAGTCTGCGCAGCGGCGAACCCGGGCCGAGCAGATGCTGCTGCCCGACCACCTCGTCCAACGAGGCAGGCCGCATCCGCACCGCCAGCGGGGCCCCGGCGTCCCGGCGCACCACGGTATCGATGCTGTGCTCGGCGGGCACATCACCGCCGGGCACGTCGAACAAGCCATCGCTCACGACTGCGCCCCGCTGACACGCGGCTCCGTCGCGAGCGATACCCCGCCGCGTCCCCGGTTCGCTCGCAGAAGCTCACTCACATTTCCCAACGTTACCGAGCCACACCGACAAACCCCGCACACCAGCCGAACCACACCACGGCGCCACCGGGTCAGCGGGTCAGCGGGTCAGCGGATCAGCCGAGCCTCCGGTCAACCGCGCCCCCGCGCCACCGCGCCACCAGTCAGCCCGACCACCGCTCAGCCGCACCACCGCACCACCGCGCCGCCAGTCAGCCCGACCACCGCTCAGCCGCGCCCCCGCGCCACCGTCAGTCGCACCTCAGCGCCACCGTCAGCCGCATCTCCGCACCTCCAGTCAGCCCGACCACCGCTCAGCCGCGCCCCCGCGCCACCGTCAGTCGCACCTCCGCACCTCCGCACCACCGTCAGCCGCACCTCCGCGCCACCACGCCGCCAGTCAGCCCGACCACCGCTCAGCCGCACCACCGCACCACCGCTCAGCCGCACCTCCGCGCCACCGTCAGCCGCACCTCCGCACCTCCGCGCCGCCAGTCAGCCCGACCACCGCTCAGCCGCACCACCGCGCCACCACGCCGCCAGTCAGCCCGACCACCGCTCAGCCGCACCACCGCGCCACCACGCCGCCAGTCAGCCCGACCACCGCTCAGCCGCGCCCCCGCGCCACCGCTCAGCCGCGCCCCCGCGCCACCGCTCAGCCGCGCCCCCGCGCCACCGGTCAGCCGCGCCGCCGCGCCACCGGTCAGCCGACCACCGGTCAGTCGCGCCCCCGCGCCACCCGGTCAGTCGCGCCTCCGCGCCGCCGGACCGCGCGAACGCAACCTGGTCGAGGGATCAGGGGGAACTGACGGCGCACACCTCTCGACCGATGCCGCCACCAGTTCCTCCTGATCACCCGACCACCCACGGCGTCCGCACCTACGGACACCGCGGTACCGCTGGATCACCTGATCACCAGGTGCTGGCGGCGCACACCTCGGCCGATGCCGCCATCTCCCTTGGTCACCACACCATCTCCCTTGGTCACCCGGCCACCCCACGGCGACGCACTTGCGGAAGCCGGGTGATGCCACTGATCCCATGATCACCGGGTAGTAGTGGCGGACGCCTCTTGGTATATGCCGCCATCACTGCCTCCTGATCACCGCCCGACTTCGGCTGAGCCGGTTGGCGCCGCCCCAACGGCCCGTGCGTGCACTCCGGCGTCCGAATCGCCAGGAGCGACCCCCGTTTGTCGCCACGGAGACGGCCAACTCAGCGCAGCACCCCCCTGGTCACCTGATCACCAGGTGATGGTGGCGGCATCGGCCGAGAGCCGTCCGCCACCATTACCTGGTGATCGTGCGACCAGGTCGCGAATCCAGACGACCCGCCTCCACGAACTCCGACCAGCACGGCGGGTTCTGGGCGGTTTCGGCGAGCCGATTTGCGTGGGACCCCCGGATCGGATGTGATCAATACTCGTGGCTGAAAACGTGACTGTTTCAGATTCTGTGCAGCTCGGACCCATTGCGCGCCGCACCCTGCTCAAGGGTGGTGCGGCGGTGGCGGCCACCGCGACGGCGGTCTTCGCCGCCGGTTCCGCCGCGGCCGCCGCGCCCGTGTTCCGGCACGGCGTCGCCTCGGGCGATCCGCTGCCGGACGGCGTCATCCTGTGGACCAGGGTCACCGTGTCCGAGGACGCCGCGCCCGGGTCGGGTGTGGGTGAACCGACGAACGTGCGCTGGGAGATTTCCGCCGACGAAGGCTTCTCCGCGATCACTGCCTCCGGAACCGTCACTGCCACAGCGTCTTCCGACCACACCGTCAAGGTCGACGTAGCCGGCCTCACCCCGGGCACCGACTACTTCTACCGGTTCAGCGCGCTCGGCGAGACCTCGCCGGTCGCCCGGACCAGGACCGCGCCGGCCACCTCGGCCGCACTGGAGCGCCTGCGGTTCGGCGTCGTGTCGTGCGCCAACTGGGAGGCGGGCTACTTCGGCGCGTACCGGCACCTGGCCGCGCGCGCCGACCTCGACGCCATCATCCACCTGGGCGACTACATCTACGAGTACGGCCGCGGAAAGTACGGCGGCCGCAACGGAACTGTGCGCCCGCACGACCCGGCGAACGAGACCGTCACCCTCGCCGACTACCGAATTCGGCACGCGCAGTACAAGACCGACCCGGATCTGCTGGCGTTGCACACACTGCTCCCGTTCATCTGCACCTGGGACGATCACGAATCCGCCGACAACTCCTGGTCCGGCGGTGCGGGCAACCACGATCCGGTCACCGAAGGCAACTGGGCCGATCGCAAGGCCGCCTCCGCGCAGGCCTACCTGGAGTGGATGCCGGTGCGCGCCAAGGGTTCCGGCACCGAGGTGCAGATCTATCGGCGACTGCGCTTCGGCACCCTGGCCGAGTTGTCCATGCTCGATCTGCGCAGCTACCGCGACCAGGAGGCGAAGCCGGGCGCGGGCTGGCGTGAGGCGGACAACCCGGCGCGCACGATCACCGGCAAGGCCCAAATGGATTGGCTCACCGCCGGTTTGGCTTCCGCTCCGGTGCAGTGGAAGCTCGTCGGCAATTCCGTGATGATCGCGCCGCTGGTGTTCCCGCCACTGGAACCGGCGACCACCGCGGCCATCACCGGCACTATCGGAGTGCCACAGTCCGGCGTCATCGTCAACGGTGACCAGTGGGACGGCTATACCGCGGACCGGCAGCGGCTGTTCCGCGCGATCACCGAACAGCAGGTCGGCGACGTGGTGTTCCTGACCGGCGACATCCATTCTTCCTGGGCCGCAGACCTTCCCGTCGATGCCGCCAACTATCCGGGCGGCCCCACGGTCGGCGCGGAGTTCGTCGTCCCGTCGGTCACCTCGACCAGTGTCGGCGATCTGCTGAAGGTGAATTCCGCGCCGATCGCCGAGTCGATCAAGGGCGTGAACCACCACATGCGCTACGTGGAACTGGATTCGCACGGCTACGGAGTACTGGAGATCACCCCCGCCCAAACCCAAATGGACTGGTTCTACCTTCTCGACGTGGCAGACCCGAATTCCGCAGTCCGCCACGCCACCTCGCTCGCCGTCCCCACCGGTGGCCGCCTGGAACCCCGCCCCTCCCCCATCACCTGAGGGTCGACCCATCCGCCACTCCGAGCGCGACCGCTGCGCGCCACCGAACTGTGGACGCGATCGAAACAGGATGTGGCACTAGGCGTTATAGCCAGGCCCGACAACCACCGAGAGCCACCCAGCGTGCACGCGAACGACGCTGCCGAGTCGCGACTCATTTGACTTGCGGGCTGCGCGCCGTGTGGCCGACGGCCGTGTGCGATCGAGCAGAGGTCGCACGTCGAGGGCGCTATTCACCGCCCCGCCGCAACCACCACCGCCGCGCCGTGTGGCCAACGGCCGCGTGCCTGCGCGCGACCGAGCCGAGATCGCACGTCGACGGCGCTATTCACCGCCCCGCCGCAACCACCACCGCCGCGCCGTGTGGCCAACGGCCGTGTACCTGCGCGCGACCGAGCCGAGATCGCGCGTCGACGGCGCTATTCACCGCCCCGCCGCAACCACCACCGCCGCGCCGTGTGGCCAACGGCCGTGTACCTGCGCGCGACCGAGCCCAGATTGCGCGTCGACGGCGCTATTCACCGCCTCCACCACCACCACCACCGCAACCACCACCACCTCCGCAGCTGCCGCCGTCCCCTCCGCTGCAACCTCCGCCGATGCCGATACCTGCGCTGCCGAGGGCCCACCAGCGGGCGTCTTTCTTGCGGAGACGTCGGTTTCGCCGGCCTCGCCGGTAGTCGCCGCTCAGCGCGCTGCCTGCGGCGCGGGCGCGGGTCATGGGGTCGCCGGCTTCGATTCGGTAGGCGCTGCGTCGGCGCCGCACCAGCACGATCGCTACCGCGATCAACACCAGCACGACGATTCCCACCACGACATAGATCATCGGACCGTTCCTCTCCCACACGCGTTCACAGTCCGCCGCCCCCGCAACCCCCACCGCCGGAGCCGCCGAGGTCCGTACCGGCGCCGCCCATGGTCTTGTCAGCGAAGTCTTTCTTCTTGCGGCGGCGGCGATTTCGGCTGCGCACGTAGCCTCCGCTCAAGGCGCTACCACTACGCCGGGCGCGGGTGAGCGCATCCTCGGCGGCAGCTCGGCGACGCGCTCGCCCGCGCACCACCAGCGCCGCCGCGCCCGCACCGACCGCGAGCACAACAACGACAACGATGACAATCAGCAGGACATCGCTCATCGGGCTACCTCTTTCCCCACCCTGGCGAACAGCTCAGGATACGGCGAGACAGCAGTTCTCGGAAACCCTCAATTATGTGGTGGCCGTGGGGTTTACTCGGACCAGCGCTCTTCCAGCATGGCCGACACGTCCTCGGCGAAGTCACCGATGATGTCGTCGCCGGTGCATCGGGCGTCTTCGGCGAGCGCGGCCCAGCGGTTGATCAGCGCTTCCGAGCGCGGCACGGACAGTCCGTGTTCGCGGGCGGCGGCGATGCGCGCGTGGTCGGCGGGCAGGAACCAGTAGGTCGACAGCCAGACCCAGATGAGCCGAGCCTCGAGAATGCGCTCCGAGAGCAACTCGTCGTCGGCCAGCGCCGGCCAGACGCCGACGACCTCGGACCGCCACGCCTCGACCATCTGACTGGCCCGTTCCCGGGACAGTTCGAAATCGCAGAGGCAGCCGGGGAACGAGACCAGCGCGTAGGCGATGTCGAGCGTGGCATCGCGGAAACCGCCCCACTCGTAGTCCAGGAAGCGAGCGCCCTCTTCGTTGAGAATGACGTTGTCGGGGCACAGATCCGACGGGCTGAACGCCCGGAACCGTCCCGCAGAGAACAACCGGTTACCGCGCACGATGCGCTCGGCGATCTCGCCGGGCACCTCGATGCCGAGTTCGCGCTGCAGCAGGCCGGGCACCTCGGCGATCGCCGATTCGGCCTGCTGCGCGATGCCGTCTACCCGATGCACCACGTCGACCCGGCGCAGCAGCGCGACGAAATCGGCCTCGCGGCCGACCGTGGCGGCGTGCATGCGACCGAGCGCCTGCGCGAACGCCATCAGCGCGTTCCTGGTCGCGGGTTCGGCGCCGGACTGCAGCACCTGCGTGAGTAGCGAGTTCTCGCCGAGGTCGCTGAGGATGAGCAACCGTTCCGGCAAGCTGTGCGCGATCAGGTAGGCACCGGGCCGGTGTTCCCGGCTCAAGGCGGTGGTGAACTGATACGACACGGCTTCACGGAGGAACGCGGAGTCGATGCTGGCGACTCCGGGGGCAAGACCACCCGTGGTGCGGTCCTGAGCGTGTCCGCGGACCTGTTTGACGATGAGGGTACGCGGCAACGAGAAGGCGTTTTCCGCAACACGCACACGGAGAACCGTCGTTCTACCACTACCGCTGAGTTCGATCGGATCGCTCAGCTTTACCGGAGCACCCATTCGCTTTGTGAGCAACTGTTGCGCTGCGGACACGACTTCGGCGGCGCGTTCGGCCAATAGTGCGGTCATCGCCATTCAAGTTACTCGCATCGGGTCACTTCTAGCGAGCGGTTACACAACCTTTCCGCGTCGTTCGGCGTGTCTCGCTCGAGGTTACCGAACGCGGGCTCGTTGCTTGACACCATTGCACCCGTCAGGTTTTCTCATCGTCAACTGCTCTGCGCCACACCGCAAACCAGTTGAGTGGAAAGGTCTATGGCATGACCGGCACACCGCCTCCCCCGCCCCGCGAATCCACTGGCGACGCTCCCGATCACGGAGACGACGAGCGCCGCGCAGCGCGGTCCGGCCAACACGAAAGTCCCACTCCGCCGCCCGCGGAGCCGAGCGCCGGACACGGCAGGCACGAGATGGCAGGGTCGGCCGGATACCCGCAGTTCGAGGGTCCGGGCGCGGCGCAGTACGGCAGCGAACCGGTCGAATCCGCGCCGCCGATGGCGCCTCGGCAACAGTCCAGCTATGAGCCGGGTGGTGCGCCGCAGCCGCAGTCCGCAGCGCCGAGTCACGATCCGTCGGGACCGTCCGCGCAACCGGGCTATGCGCCGCCACCCGGTACGCCATCACAACAATCCGCACAGCCGAGTTATGCGCCAACCGGAATGCCGCCGCAGCAATCCGAGCAATCGGGCTACGCGCCCACCGGAACACACGCGCAGCCGGGCTACCCGCCCTCCGGAACGCCTCCGCAACAATCCGCGCAACCGAGCTACGCGCCCTCCGGAACGCCGCCACAGCAATCCGCGCAACCGGACTACCCGCCCACCGGAACGCCTCCGCAGCCGAGTTACACGCCGCAGGAGCCGGGTTACGGTCCGTCGGGACCGCCGCCGCAACAGACCCCGCAACCGAGCTACGGCCCGCCCGGAACGCCCGCACAGCAGCCCGTGGAACCCAGTTACGGCCCGCCCGGAACCGGTGCGCCTTACGGGCCGCCGCCGGACCAGTACGCGGCCCAGCCCGGCATGGCGCCGCCGCCCGGCGCACTGCCGCCCGACCAGCCGGTCTACGGCTATCAACAGGCCGCGACCGCACCCGGCACGCTCGATGTCGGCCAGGCGCTCAGCTACGGCTGGGAGCGTTTCCGCTCGAATTTCGGCCCGTGGCTGGCCGTCGTCGCCTGCGGTCTGGTGATCTATCTGGCGTTCGTGGTGCTCGTGCAGCTGACGAACCCGACATCGATGTTGCCGCTGCTGCTCATCTTCCTCGCGGTACTCGCGGGGGTGTGGCTGCTCCAGGCGGCGATGGTGCGCGGCGCACTGTACGAAACCGACGGCACCAAGCCATCTTTCGGCTCGTACTTCCGTTTCGTGAACGCGGGCAACGTGTTGCTCACCGCTTTGCTGGCGTTCGCGTTGACCTGTATCGCGTCCGCAGCCTGCCTGCTGCCGGGTCTGGTCGTCGGCATCCTGTGCATGTTCTCGCTGCACTTCGTCGTCGATCAGAACGAGGGACCGTTCGAGGCAATCAAATCCAGTGCGATGCTGGTGATCGCGAACATCTGGCCGGTGCTGCTGCTCACCCTGTCGGTGTTGTTGGTGACCTTCGTCGGCGCGCTGCTCTGCGGTCTCGGCTTACTGATCGCGGGTCCGGTCTCGGTCATCGCGGTCACCTACGCCTACCGCACCCTCACGGGGGGCGTCGTCGCGGCACTCTGATCCCGCAGTGTCCCTGCGTCTTTCACCGCTCGCACTACCGCTGTGAAAGACGCGGGGGCGCAGTGGATCCCACCGCGCGCATGCCGAGCCAATGCTTGAAACGCTCGACCGGGCCCGCCGCTCTGCCCGCGCGCGGACGCAGTTGCAGCACGATCACGCCCGCGATCACGATGCCCGCGAGGTTCACCGCCAACTGACCGGCGGACATGAACGCGACCTGCCATTCCCCCAAAGTCGCTGCCACCACAGCGAATCCGGCCGCAGGCACGGTCGTCACCGAGATGAACACCCCGATCAGCGCCGCCGATTTCGCGGTCACCAGCGAGAGCATGCCCGCCGCGCCCGCAAGCAGCGCGACCACCAGCGAGAACGGCCCGACCTCATAGATGAAGTCGACGTTCTTGACGCTTTCCACCCCGTGCAGCGTGATCCATCCGAACTGCTCCCACAGCAGGGTCGCGACCAGTGTGGCCAGCATCGCCACCGGGAATCCGATGGCGAGCGCCAGCGCCGACCGGCGCGCGAGCCGGAAATCGCGCAGCACCAGGCCCACCGCGAACGCGGCCAGCGGACCGAACTCCGGACCCACCACCATCGCGCCGACGATCGTCACCGGCGAGTCGGTGGCCACACCCACCGCGGCGAGCAGGCAGGCGATGGTGAGGAACGCGAGGAAGCTCGAATTGAGCGTCGACTCCTCGTGCACCTGCGCCAGCAGTTCCTCCCACACCACCGCGTCCGTCGGATCGCCCGGCGCGTCCTCCACCGCCCGATCCCCCGCCTCGGACAGCACGGTCTCGACCGGGCCCAGCGTGATGCCACCGGTTTTGCAGATGCCGAGCGCGGTCAACTCCTCGAGCACGTCGTTGGCCGCCTCCCGGGCCACGTCGGCCTGAATCAGGTCGCCGGCCGGTTCCAGCGCCACCCCGCGCGCCAACGTCACATGCGTGGCACCCGGATTCGCGGCGAGCACCGACAACACGTCATCGGTCGACTCCGGCGGGCTGATCATGCGCAAGTGCAGCAACGTATTCCCTCTGGTCGGTGCCCACCTGAAGAAGGCAACGGATCGAACTGACCAGAAGGTACCGTTCACACGCGCGCCAAGGCGCACCCTGCACACCGACTGCCCCCGTGTCGGGGTCGGCACCAGCCATGCAGGCGACGCGACGTATACCGGCAGGCCTAGTGTCGGGCGACACCGGTCCCGCACCGGCGACGCGACACACGCCGCACGCCATCTGGTTTCGTGTCGAGCGGCACGGTCCGCGCAAGCGGCACAGCGCACCCCGCCACGCCAAAGGGTCTCGTATCGAGCGGCACGGATCCCGTGCGAGCAGGCGCGGTGTACCCCCGCTCCCCGACCGCCCTCATGACGGGCCACACCGGT
>NZ_BDCI01000032.1 GCF_001613425.1 Nocardia vulneris
TAGGCCGCCCTCAGGTCGAGCGACACGGGTCGGCGCGGACAGACGCAGCGCACCCCGAACCGCCCTCAGGTCAAGCGGCACCCATCTCGCTCGGGCGGCGCGATCACCGGTCCGGATCACGCACCGCCCGCGGCGAACTACTCCGCTTTGGCCGGGGCTTGCTCGGCCTTCGGCGCGGGCTTGGCGTCCAGCCCGGCTTCCTTGCGCTGCTGCGCGGTGATGGGCGCGGGGGCGTCGGTCAGCGGGTCGACGCCGCCGCCGGTCTTCGGGAACGCGATCACCTCGCGGATCGAGTCCAGCCCGGCGAGCAGCGCGACGATCCGGTCCCAGCCGAAGGCGATGCCGCCGTGCGGCGGTGCGCCGAAAGCGAAGGCGTCCAACAGGAAGCCGAACTTCTCCTGCGCCTCCTCGTTGCTGATGCCCATCACCTTGAACACGCGTTCCTGCACGTCGCGCCGGTGGATGCGGATGCTGCCACCGCCGATCTCGTTGCCGTTGCAGACGATGTCGTAGGCGTAGGCGAGCGCGGCACCCGGGTCGGTGTCGAAGCTGTCGACCGACTCCGGCTTCGGCGAGGTGAACGCGTGATGCACCGCGGTCCAGGCCGAATGCCCAAGCGCCACATCGCCGCTCGCGGTCGCCTCGGCGGCCGGCTCGAACATCGGCGCGTCAACGATCCACACGAACGACCACGCGCTCTCGTCGATCAGGCCGACCTTGCGGGCGATCTCGCCGCGCGCCGCACCCAGCAGCGCGCGCTGCGCCTTCGCCGGACCGGCCGCGAAGAACACGCAGTCACCCGGCACCGCGCCGACATGCTTGGCCAGCCCGTCGCGTTCGGCGTCGCTCAGGTTCTTGGCGACCGGGCCGCCGAGCGTGCCGTCCTCGTTGACCAGCACATACGCCAGGCCCTTCGCACCCCGCTGCTTCGCCCACTCCTGCCAGGCGTCGAGCTGGCGACGCGGCTGGCTCGCGCCGCCCGGCATCACCACCGCGCCGACGTATTCGGCCTGGAACACCCGGAACGGGGTGTCCTTGAAGTACTCCGCGCACTCGGTGATCTCGATGCCGAAACGCAGGTCCGGCTTGTCGGAACCGAAGCGGCGCATGGCTTCCGCGTAGGTCATGTGCGGGATCGGCGTCGGGATCTCGTAGCCGACCAGCTTCCACAGCGCGGCCAGGATCTGCTCGGCGAGCAGGATCACGTCGTCCTGGCGCACGAAGCTCATCTCGATGTCGAGCTGAGTGAATTCCGGCTGCCGGTCGGCCCGGAAGTCCTCGTCCCGGTAGCAGCGCGCGATCTGGTAGTAGCGTTCGATGCCGCCGACCATCAACAGCTGCTTGAACAGCTGCGGGCTCTGCGGCAACGCGTAGAAGCTGCCCGGCTGCAGGCGCGCGGGCACCAGGAAGTCGCGGGCGCCCTCCGGGGTCGAGCGGGTCAGCGTCGGCGTCTCCACCTCGACGAACTCGTGGTTCGCCAGCACCGCGCGGGCGGCGGCATTGGCCTTGGAGCGCAACCGGATCGCGTGCGCGGGAGTTTCCCGGCGCAGGTCGAGGTAGCGGTACTTGAGCCGGGCTTCCTCGCCGGGCTGCTCGTCCAGCTGGAACGGCAGCGGCGCACTCTCGTTGAGCACCTCGAGCTCGGTGACGTTCACCTCGATCGTGCCCGTCGGCAGCTCCGGGTTCTCGTTGCCGTCCGGCCGCAGCTCCACCACGCCCGTCACCCGGACGCAGTACTCCGCGCGCAACCGGTGCGCCTGCTCGGCCGGCGCACCCTCACGGAACACCGCCTGCGCCACACCCGACGCGTCGCGCAGATCGATGAAGATCACGCCACCGTGGTCGCGCCGCCTGGCCACCCATCCGGTGAGGGTCACGGTCTGACCGGCGTGCTCGCTTCGCAGCGAACCAGCCAAGTGGGTGCGCAGCACAGGGTTCCTTTCGACGACTCCGGCACCGGCACGATACGACCAGGTGCGCTCCCATCGTAGTGAGACACATCCGCCGAGCGGAAACCGATCCGACCAGACCCGTGCCAAGCTGTATTCGCCGAGTTCCCCACCCCCGATTCCAGCCCCCGAATCCGGGCAATACCGAACCACAGCACCACCCCCGACCCGCCCTCCCCACGCGGCCGACACCACACCCGAAACACTCGACACCGACCACCCCACCCCCCACAATCACCACCCGAACACCCTCGGACTCACCGGCACGACCCAACCGACCACCCGCCCACCCCGCACACCCCCAACTGACCAATCACCACACCCTCGACCGTGT
>NZ_BDCI01000033.1 GCF_001613425.1 Nocardia vulneris
GACCGGAACCACCGCTACCGACGATCGCGACCGCGGGCGTGACCAGTCGCATCAGCGCGGGCAGCACGAACGCGACGCTGCACAGCAGCACGATCGCGACCAGCATGCGTTGCGCCTGTTCACCATCCGGCAGGCCGTTGGTCGCGGTCAGCGAATCCACATGGCCCGCAGTGGTGAACGCGATCATGTAGACGATCGCGGCCACCGGTTTCCACAGCATGAATGCGATGATCCAGCCGATCAGCTTCTGGTACGACTGTTTTCCGACATTCATCCCGGAGGCGGCCGCGGCGAGCGGCAGCACACCGGCGGCAATGATCAGCAGACCCTGACGCACGATGGCCAGCACGATCTGGGCGAGCGCGCCGAGCAGGCCGACGATCGCGATGATCAACACCAGGCCCGGCGAAAATGCCTGCAACTTACTGGTTTTCACCATCAGCTCGGCCAGGTCCTTGGCGTTGCCGTTGGTCGAATCGTTGATGATCCACTCGGAGAAGCGATCCGAGGCCTGGGTGCCCGCGACGATCACCGCGCCCAGCATCCAGGAACTGAACACCACCCGGGCGAACATCCGGAACGACTCGGCCGCCTCGTTCATCGTGGCCCCGCGTCTGGCCTCGGCGAGCCGGGCGCCGGACAGGATCACCGAGGCTATCAAGAGCAATATCTGAGCTTGATAGGTGTAATCGTTGATCTTGGTGAACAGCGAGCCGGAGTCGCTGGCCGCCTCGTTGGGCACCTTCATCCAGAAGGTCAACGCCAGGATGATGGCCTCGCCGAGGCCGTTCATCAGCGAGTCGACCACCTTGCCGAAGGTCGAATCCCAGGCCTTGTCCTTCACGGCGGTGGCGGCCTGGCCGGGATGCGAGGCGGCGTTGCCCGCCTTGCACGCGGCCGAGGCGGCGTCGCCGAGCGAGATGCCGGGCAGACCGACATTGTCGAGCGTGTCGTGGATTTCGTTGCACGTCTCGTCGAAGCCGTAGGTCTGTCCGTACGCGACCGTCGGCGTCGCGACCATCACCGTGAAGATGACCGCGAAAATCGTGAGTATTCGCCTCACCATTGTGTGCACCCCTCGCTGCTGCGCTGGTCGGCCGTCAAGTGTTTCCGCGCCTTTCTCACCGTGCTCACCATTTCGTCCACCCGCCGAGCGATTCGACGTACTCGGTCTGCGGGGTGTTGGACGTCGAGGGCTTGAGCCGCCAGTCGCCGGCGTCCCAGACCATGACCAGGCGGACCGCCGCCCACAGTTGTTTGCCGTCCACCACCGGCCCGCGCGTGGCGAGCCGGACGATGGCCAGATCGTCGGCGTAGTCGTCCACCTTGAACGCGTCCGAGGCGACGAAGTACTTGGTCACCTTCTCCGGCTGCTGCTCGGGCAGCTTGTCCGCCGCGAGCGCCCGGTCGTAGGCGGCGATCTGGGCCGCCGAGACCCGCACCTGCCGCACGTACAGGTCCCGGAAGGCCGGTCTCGCGTTGAGCCGGTAGGTGATCTGCGCCGCCGCCAGCACCGCGCCCTGCGGCGTGTGCGAATAGCCCACGGCCAGATTGTCTTCGATGCGGGTCGGCCCGTCGGAGGTGGAGAACGGCACCGACGCGCCGTAGACCCGCTGCCAGCCGTGCGCGGCGGTGGTGCCCTCGGGCGCCGCGGTCAGCCAGTCGCCGTCGTCCGGCTTGCGCTGGCGCGTCGGATCCTGCGGAAGGATCTGCCCCGCAGCGTTGTTCGGCACATCGACGCGCCGGCCGAGGATATCGACCTCGGGGTTGCCGAAGCCCGAGCCGCCGGCCGATTCCGCGGCCGCGGGGCCGGTCGCCGCCGCGCCGCCGTCGTCGCGGCTGACATACACGATGATTCCCACGATCACGATGAGCGCCAGCACGGCGGCGGACGCTACGGCACCGAAGGAGACGCGATCGCGCGCGTACGACTCCTTCTCACTCATGACTGCGGTGCCTCCAATTTCACGGTGTCGGTGGGTAATACGTCGATCGGATCGATCGGTCTGGCCATGGTGCCCGGATCGGGCAGGCGTAACCGCCAGTCCTGGCCGAACCATTCGACGGTGGTGTGGTTCACCGCCTTGGAGCTGTCGGAGTACTCGGTGTGCACATCGACGGTGCTGCGTTCGTCGGTGTACCCGGTGATCTTGTAGCCGAGCACTCTCGGCGCGTACTCGGGTGCGGCCGGGCCGGTGATCGAGAGCTGGAACCGGTTGATCGCCCACTCGTCCTTGGCCGGACCCGGAACGAGTTCGCGCGCCGCGACTTTCGCCCACTGACTGTCGGCGGCCACCGCGAGTCGCACCGCGTGCGTGATCGCGGCGACGCCCGCGCCGCGCGGCGAATGCTCGAAACCCGTTGCGGCGCCGTCGGCGACCGACTCGGGCCCCTGATCGGTATGCGGCAACGCCACGCCCTGGAACGGCTGCCAGCGCACGCCGGTCGGCGGCGCGGACAGGTCGGGTCCGGTCTGCTCGTCACCGCCACCGCAGCCCACCGTGGCGAGCAGCAGCGCGGCGCCGAAGGCCCCCGCCGTGGTCCCCCTGCGCTCGCTCACGTCGGCAGGAACGCCAAGGCGATCCCCGACGCTGTGCTGGCCACCGTCGCTCCGAGCAGACTCATCAGCACCCCGTGCGAGGCGTCGTTCATCGCCAGATCGCTGCGAAACGCGATCCACAGCCGGCCCGCCGAGACGATCATCCACGCCAGGCACACCAGCAGGACGAACCAGAGCAGCCAGTTCAGCAGCTGCATCAGCGGTTGCAGTACCTCGGCGGGCATCTGCTTGTAGGCGAGCAGCTCGACTGCCGACGCGCGCACGGTCTCCATCGCGGACATCAGGTTCCGATGACGGCGTTCATGATGGTGCCCGCGCTGGTCGCGACGACGCCGCCGATCATGGCTCCCGCCACCATCTTCGGCGACTCCAGCCCGCCACCGGTCCACTTCTCCCACGCGAATTTGCCACCCGCGTAGGTGATTCCGCAGATGCCGGAGAGCAGCACGAACCAGGTCAGGTAGCGCACCAACTGCAGGATCTTCTCCGAGCCCGGAGGCGCCTCGGGGGTCGGATTACCGACCTGCGCAAGGACGGTGCCGTACGTCTCCTGCACGGCGAGGAGAATCGTGCTCATCGGGTGCCTTTCTCGAAAGTAGTTGGGTCGTCGCCGATTCCATGCGTGAGGTCACTGATCGGGCGGCTTGCGGCCGCCCCGGTTCTGCGCCGGATCGTCGAGTTCCGCCTCCTCCAGTGCCGTGCGTGCCGCCGCGACGATGTCGGCGCCGAGCTCTCGGACATCGAGCGGTACCTCCTCCAGCGGGTCGATCTTGCGCTTCTTCGGTGGCATCGGGTCGCCCGGCGTCCACACCGGCAGCTTCTCCGGTTCTACCAGCGTCCACTCCTCGTACCACGGGACCTGCCACAACTGGCCGGCCAGCGAACCGACCACGTCGCGGTAGCGGCGGATCTCGGCGGGCAGCCGGCCGGGCCGGGCCGCGACGGTGATCAACCCGAGCACCTCGCAAGAACCCGCGAAACCCGAATGATGTTGGCGCAGTAGATCGTGCGCGCGGGTGAGCCCGGAGATGGTCTCCCTGGCCACCAGCACGACGAAGGGGGACTCGCGATCGAAGACGCCGGGCCAGCGCCGGCTCGAATCCGCCGCGGGCGCAAGCACATGCGCGAGGCTACTGGCGCCCGCGCCGCCGTGTACGCCCAGGAGCCAGACCAGCGGGGCGCGGCCGATCCCGGGCACCGGACGGTCCCAGATCGGGGCGCGCCGCGACTCCGGCGGGGCGACGACACCGACGGGCGCGGATTCGGGTTGTTGACGTCGAAAACTCATGGCGGCGGTCATGATGCCACCCCGGCGAGCAGGCGCCCATAAGCCCGGCGCGTCTCGATGGCCAACGAGGCGTGGCGGACCAGCTCGCCTCTGGCCAGGTGCGGGTCGTAGGGAATCTCACGGATATCGCGCACCCAGCCGGACAGGTGCTCACGCAAATGCTCGGCAACGCGCGATTCGGTGCCGGGGTGCTGGTGCGAGATGACGATGGTGGTGTCGCCGACGATGCCGCCGCCCTGCCCCTCCGAGGAGTCCCCGAACTGGTCGTCCAACCATTCCAGGGTGACCCGGAGCCGGTTCGCGGCGTCGGCGCGCGCCGGAATGGCAAGTACCAGAGCGACATCCGCGTCATCGAGCAGTGGCCGCAGCTGCCGTCCGGCAATCGGGCTGCCGCCGTCGTACACCGCGGTGTGCCCCGAGTCGTAGACCGCGCGCGCCACCGTGAGGTAGGTCGCCCGCCGGCGCAGCGGCGCCGAGTCCCGCCACAGCAGGCCGATACCCGAGGTCGCCCGGGACAGACATTCCTTCAGCGGCGCGGGTTCGTCGTCGCCGCGGCCGTATAGCCAGGACTGCAGGCTGATCGGGTGCAGGTGCTCGTCCGCGCCGCGCAGCGCGAGGTCGCTGCCCGCCTGCGTCGCGTCCACCGCGACCGTGGGGGTACCCGCCATGCCGAGCTCGCCGGCGATGCCCAGCGCCGTCGTGGTGGTGCCGGCGCCGCCGCAGCCGCCGACCACCAGGATCGGACGTTGTAACGGTTGTTCCGCGCCGGAACCACCGCCCTTGCCGCGCCGCAATCGCACCACCGGAGCCTTGGAGCGCCCAGGCTTGCCCGACGATTCACCCGCTTCGGGTGTCTCGTCGAGCCAGCGGCTCCAGTCCTCTCCCATCGCTTCCTGCTCTCCTCTACCCGGCCGCGATGCCCGTGATCAGGGTGCGGCCGTCGATCACCGCGGTGGTGACCGTCTGTTTGTTGTACGTGGCGGGCACGCCGCCGGGGCGGTACTCGGTGACCTCCACCGAGTACCGGTTGTCCGCGATGGTCACGATCCGCACGCAGTGGGTGGTTCCGGCGGGGATCGTATCGATGCCGCGTTGGATGGTCGCGGCGGGTGACACGGTCGCGTCGTCGGCGACCGCCTGCCTGGCCCGTTCGCCGGACCGCTCGACGTAGTAGGCGTACTGGAACGCCATGATGGCGTCGGGACCCGTTGCGGTGCTGCCCTTTTCGGCACCGCGCAGGATGGTCGCCGCGTGCTCGGTGGGGCAGGCGCCGTTCGGGCGATGGGTGGACACGCCTGCCTGCGACCGGCTGAGCAAGCTGTCGGTGCTCACGCCCGCCTGCACGCTGCCCGCGGTGAACTGCACCGAGGCGGCCGGCGTCGGCGTTCTGGGCGCGGCTCGGTGGCTCGCCGAATTCAGCAGGAACAGCACGCCCGCGGCCGCCGCGCCGAGCAGCAGTACCGCGATGACCAGCACCACGAACACCCGGGTCCGGCGCGACCCGCGCGCCCGGGCCTGCGCGCGCAGCGCACCGGACGAGCGCCGGCGCGGCTCGTCGAAGTGGTCGTAGTCGTCCTCGTCGGGCCACGGGAAGCGCACCAGGTCGGCGTCGCGCGGGGTGTAGTCGTCGTCCGGGCCGGGGGCGCGCCCCACCCAATCCGACCAGCCGCCGGTGAATTCGCTGCGCTGGGCGGCGAGTTCGGCGGGCACCTCGGGCGCGGGCTCGTCCCGGATGTAGTGCGGGTACCGGGCCGGGCCGTCGTCGTCGAGCGGTACCGCGTCCGTCTCGTCCCGGTGCACCGGGGCGGTTTCCGGCTCCAGTGCGCCGTACCACCGCGACAGATCTTTGTACGACTTCAACATTCCCCCATTCCCGCTGAGCGAGACGCATGATGCAGCATCGTCGGACCCTCTCGGCGATCAGTTCGTGGAGAACGGGTAGGTGTTGGCGGTGCCGGGTCGATCGGTGGGCGGAATCGACGTCGCGCCGCCGGATGAGGCGCCATCGGCTCCTGTCCCGAACGGAAATTGTCCCGTACCGGACGAATTCGGCGTAGTCGACGCGCCGGATTGCTCGCCGAAGAATCCCGTCGGTGGCTTATCTGCGCCACCTCGTGGACTGCCGTTCGCGCCGAATGCACCGGCGATATCGCGGGCGATCGCGGCAAACCAATCGGCCACGAAGGTCGTGGGTGTGTCACCGTTCGCGGCGACCGTCGCGGTGTTGTACGCGTGATGGCGCTGCACGGTGTCCCAATATCGCACCCAGGTGGTGGTATTGAGTAATTCGCTGTTGTCGGTGATGTTCTGCACGACCGCGTCGAAGGCCTGGTTCACCAAGCGAACACCCGTGGTCGGCGGCACGAGCTGAGTCAGCGCGCCCGCGAGTTTCGTCCCGAGCGAGAGCAGCGCGGCCGGCGGATTGGACAGCCCGGCGGTGGCCAGCTCGCTGATGGCGGCCGGGTTGAGCACCGTCTTCACCACCGCGACGACCGCGTTCAACCCGATCGTGCCGACCTTCACCAGCGCCTGCAGCGCGGCGGGCAGGTCGAGCGGGGTCCGCGGATCGGCGGCGTCGGCGAGCCGCTCGGAGATCGATTTCTTGGGCGAGAGCGACAGCGTGGCGAGCGAATTGCCCTGCACGTCCTCGTCGACCACCTTGGTGGCGGTCTTGATCGAGGTGTACGCCAGTGCCTGGGCGATGGAGACCAGCGAGGTGATCGGGTCGCCGCCGCTGAGCTTGGACTGGCCGACGACGTTGGTGACCGCCTTCAGAATCGGTGCGCCCTGCGGTGCGTCGCACGCCAGGTCACCCGCGGCGCAGAAACTCGCCACGCGGCCGGTGAGCGCCCCGAAATTGGCCGCCCGATCCCGGTCCGGGCCGATGCCGCCGCCGGTGGCCGGCGTCAGCGGCAGCGCGGTGAGTTCGGCCAACTGGTCGCCCGCGGTGCCCGGCGCGGGATCGGGCGTCGCCTTGCCCGGCGAGCCGGGGAACAGCGGGGCGCCCGCGTTGCGGGTCGGGTCGCCGAACAGGGCCACCGCGGCGACCTTGTCGGCGGGCAGCACCCCGTTCCCCTGCCCGACCTCCTGGGCGAAAACCGAAGCGACGTGCGCGCCCTGCGAGTAGCCGACCACCGCGAATCGGGTGTCGGCACACCGGTCGGCGACGTTCTTGGCCATCGTCCGCAGCCGGACCAGGCCGCCGGTGACCGATTCCGAGTACGGCACCGCGGCGCCGGCGGTTGCGCCGCCGAAACTGGATTCGTAGGGCACATAGGCGCGATCGACCAGGCCCGCGTCCGCCGCCTTGGCCAGCATCGGCCGGAAGACGGTGGACAGCATTCCGGTATCGGTGGACGGCGCGGCATCCGGCGACGATTCGCCCGTACCTTGAATTCCCAAGGCGTACAGTGCCGGACAAGCGCTGAGCGCGATGTTCGTCGATGGGCCCGCAGGTTTCGGCGGATCGGCTACGGCGATTCCCGCGGTAGCCACAGTCACGGCGAGTGCTGTCAGCACCCCCGTGACACCTGCCGAATAGTTAGTCATAGCGATCCGCAATCAATCCGTGTTGCCGC
This sequence comes from Nocardia vulneris, assembly GCF_001613425.1. Taxonomy (GTDB): domain Bacteria; phylum Actinomycetota; class Actinomycetes; order Mycobacteriales; family Mycobacteriaceae; genus Nocardia; species Nocardia vulneris. The sequence continues at coordinate 7,427 of NZ_BDCI01000033.1, forward strand.
AGCTATCATCAACGCCATGAAACGCAATAGACCGTAACAGATTCCGGCTATTGCTGTGGCATCGCCGAAAAGTTTGCATGAACTGCCGAAAGCACTCTGACACATTCCGGCGTGCCGTCAATAACCCTCCGGCAACTTTCCGATGGTCCGAAAACGAGAGCAACTGGTCGGCGACCCACCCGTGACGCGAAATGCCCACCGCGACGCCAACTTCCGGCCGCGCAAGGGTGCCGGCATTCGGACAGAAACCACTCATCCGGCAAATGGATTGCCCAAATGTTGCCGACGCCAAAGCGAATGACACGTCAAGGGGAGCTGACCAGCAACTCGGATATCAGGCGGCGGAGGTAACGCGGTAGACGTCGTAGACGCCCTCCACATTGCGGACCACGTTCAGCAGATGGCCCAGATGCTTCGGATCGCCCATCTCGAAGGTGAACTTGCTGATCGCCACCCGGTCGCCGTGCGTAGCCACCGACGCGGACAGGATGTTCACCTTCTCGTCGGCGAGCACCTTCGTCACGTCGGAGAGCAACCGGGTGCGGTCGAGTGCCTCGATCTGGATGGCCACCAGGAACACCGAGGACGGCGACGGCGCCCAGGCCACCTCGATGATGCGTTCGGCCTGATCCTGCAGCGATCCGGCGTTGGTGCAGTCGGTGCGGTGCACACTGACCGCGCCACCGCGCGTCACGAAGCCCATGATCTCGTCGCCCGGCACCGGCGTACAGCACTTGGCCAGCTTGGCCACCGTGCCCGGCGCACCGGGAATCAGCACGCCCGCGTCGCCGGTGGTCCGCTGCCGCGCCGGGGTGGTCGACGGGGTGGACCGCTCGGCCAGCTCGTTCTCCACGTCACCGATGCCGCCCAGCTGCGCCATCAGGCGCTGCACCACGTGATGCGCGGAGACCTGATGCTCACCGACCGCGGTGTACAGCGTGGAGATATCGGTGTAGTGCAGTTCGTGCGCGACCGCGGTCATCGCGTCGACGCTCATCAGCCGCTGCAACGGCAGACCGACCCGGCGGACCTCCTTGGAGATCTGCTCCTTGCCGTTCTCCAGCGCCTCCTCGCGGCGCTCCTTGGCGAACCACTGCCGGATCTTGGCCTTGGCGCGCGGGGAGACCACGAAGTTCTGCCAGTCCCGGCTCGGCCCCGCGTTCTGTGCCTTCGAGGTGAACACCTCGACGACCTCGCCGTTCTCCAGCTGTCGCTCCAGCGCGACCAGTCTGCCGTTCACCCGGGCGCCGATGCACTTGTGCCCGACCTCGGTGTGCACCGCGTACGCGAAATCGACCGGGGTCGACTTCTGCGGCAGCGTGATCACGTCGCCCTTCGGGGTGAACACGAAGATCTCCGGCGACTTCAGGTCGAACCGCAGCGACTCCAGGAACTCGGCCGGGTCGGCCGCCTCCCGCTGCCAGTCGAGCAGCTGACGCATCCACGCCATGTCGTCGACTTCGGTGCTGTCGTTGGAGTGCTTGCCGCGGGTCTCCTTGTAGCGCCAGTGCGCGGCGATGCCGAACTCCGCGGTGCGGTGCATGTCCTGGGTGCGGATCTGCACCTCCAGCGGCTTGCCGTCCGGACCGACCACGGTGGTGTGCAGCGACTGGTAGACGCCATAGCGCGGCTGCGCGATGTAGTCCTTGAACCGGCCCGCCATCGGCTGCCACAGCGAGTGCACCACGCCGACCGCGGCGTAGCAGTCACGCACCTCGTCGCAGAGGATGCGGATGCCGACCAGGTCGTGGATGTCGTCGAAGTCCTTACCCTTGACGATCATCTTCTGGTAGATCGACCAGTAGTGCTTCGGGCGGCCCTCGACGATCGCGTTGATCCGGGAGGCCGCGAGGGTATTGACGATCTCGGCGCGCACCTTGGCCAGGTAGGTGTCGCGCGAGGGCGCCCGGTCGGCGACCAGGCGCACGATCTCGTCGTACTTCTTCGGGTGCAGGATGGCGAACGCGAGGTCCTCCAGCTCCCACTTGACCGTCGCCATACCGAGGCGATGGGCCAGCGGCGCAATGACTTCGAGCGTTTCCTTGGCCTTCTTCGCCTGCTTCTCCGGCGGCAGGAAGCGCATGGTGCGCATGTTGTGCAGCCGGTCGGCCACCTTGATCACCAGCACGCGCGGATCGCGCGCCATCGCGATGATCATCTTGCGGATCGTCTCGGCCTCGGCGGCCGCGCCGAGATTGACCTTGTCCAGTTTGGTGACGCCGTCCACCAGGTGCGCGACCTCGGGACCGAAGTCCAGGGTCAGCTGCTCGAGCGAGTAGCCGGTGTCCTCGACGGTGTCGTGCAGCAGCGCGGCCACCAACGTGGTGGTGTCCATGCCGAGCTCGGCCAGGATGTTGGCCACCGCGAGCGGGTGCGTGATGTACGGATCGCCGGACTTGCGGAACTGATGCTTGTGCCGCTCGTCGGCGACGTCGAAGGCGCGCTGCAACAGCGTCAGGTTCGCCTTCGGATACAGCTCACGATGCACACTGGCCAGTGGTTCAAGCACCGGCTTCACCGCGGCGATACCGCGCTGACCGGTCATCCGGCGGGCGAGCCTGGCGCGCACCCGGCGCGAAGCCGAGGTCGGCACCGCCGCGGTCGCGCCGGCCTGCCGGGCAGGGGTACCGGGTTTGGGCGGTTCTCCCCCGGTGGCGGCACCGTTCGACTGCGGGGCTCCTGCCGATTGCTCGACATTCGCCTCGCCCAAGTGCTGAGTCATGCCACCACCTCTCAGTGCCCACTGGCGGCGCGCACGGACCCTCCGTGGTTACGCAGGCTGCCGCCTCCGGGCCTGCCGTTCGCGCCGCGTGCCTCGATCGGACCACCCTATCCGACCGCTGCAACCGCCCAGACCACCAACTTTAGTCCCGACGGCGCAGTGCTGTCCGGTGCGCGACGACGGGGGTGCGGTATGGGGGTCTCGGGCCGGGTGACACGAGGTTCGCCGAGGACTCCGAGGCGTACGGGAAAGCGTGACATATCAGGCGTCGCGCGGAGGCGTTTGTCGCCGGAATGCTCGCTAGCGGATAGTGGCCACGTCGGTGGGCGGGCGGGTGATCATCGACCGGCCGTCGAAATCCGGACTCGGCGCGACGCCCAGCAGATCGAGCACGGTGGGGGTGATGTCGACCAGGGTGAAGCGGGAGGTGGTGCTGCCCGCGGCGAAGTCCGGGCCCCGGGCGATGACGAAATTCGTTGTCTCGTCCGCGGATCGGCCGCCGTGACCGCCCTTCGGGGTGTGCCCGTGATCCGCGGTGACCAAGATGGTCCAGCGCTCGCCCGGATTGGCCTGGGCCCGCGCGTCCACCGCGGCGGCGATCCGGCCGACCTGCGCATCGATGCGCCGGACGGCGTCGAGGTACTCGCCGGACGCGCCGCCATCCCGGTGACCGGCGTGATCGACCTGGTCCAGGTGCGTGAAAAGGAAGTCGGGCGCGAACTTGGTGACGGCGGTGACCACGGCGGTGGTGGTGGCCGCGTCGGTCTTCGCCTCGTCGGGGTCGTCCGGTACAGGCGGGGTGGAGACGACCACGTCGGCGCGCGGATCGCCGCTGCCCGTCATGGTCGCGATCTGATCCCAGGTGGCGATGGACTGGGTCTTGAGCGCCGGATCGGCGCGTTCGAGCTGGGTGAACACCGTCGGGTAGGCCGCGAACGGCGCGGCGGTGAAGTTGTTGTTCTCGATACCGTGCTTGCGGTCCCACACACCGGTCAGCACCGACGCCCAGGACGGGCCGGAGATGGTGATGTGCGGGGCGATCGAGGAGCGGCTGAGCAGCCCTTCGGCGCTGAGCCGCAACAGATTCGGGGCATGTACCTGCTGCACTTTGTCGAACATCAGGCCGTCCAGCCCGATCACGACGACCTTGTCCACGCGAGTGTCCGCCTGCGCCACACCGGCGGCCACGGGCAGCGGCAGCACGGTCGCGGCGGCGACGGCGAGGGCCTTGGCAACGAGGCGCATACCCCGAACCATGCGGGGTGCACCGGCCGCGCGGATAGCCTCCGCGGGGAGTGTTCATTGATGCTTCATCGCGCGCGGCAGTGCCCGTTGCCTCGCTGAACGAGGGTTGAACTTTTCATAGCCGAAAGCTATTCGACAAGCTCACGCGTGGGTAGCGGGTGGGTGAACGCCGGATTCCGGTTGACACCCGCGGCACCGGTGTGGCTGGCTGACGCCATGTCAGCCGATTCCGCGCGGCCCGGGGTGCGGGTCGCGGCCGTCGCGGACACCCATCTGCGCCCCGCTGTAGCCGGACGATTTCGTCCCGCTTTCTGCCGCTTGGCCGAGCAAGCGGACGTCCTGCTGCTCGCGGGCGATCTCACCGACGGCGGCACGCTCGCCGAGACCGACCTGCTCTGCGCCGAAATCGCCGACCTGCCGGTGCCGGTCGTCGCGGTGCTCGGCAACCACGATCACGACCGTCGGCTCGGCTATCGCATCGCCGCCCAGCTCACCGCGGTCGGCGTGCATATGCTCGACGGAACCGCGATCACCCTCGAGCTGAACGGTTTTCGGCTCGGCATCGCGGGCGTCATGGGCGGCAGCGGCGGCTTCCCCGGCTACCCCGGCAGCCCGGACACCGGCACCGTGGAGCACCGCGAACGGATGCGCCGCGGCCCGCTGGACGCGCTGCGGTTACAGCAGGCCCTCGACACCCTGGACACCGAACTGCGCATCGCCCTCATGCATTTCGCGCCGACCCTCGACACCCTGGTCGGCGAGCCGCCGAAGATCTACCCCGGCCTCGGTTGCGCCGACCTCGGCCGAGCCGTCGACGCAGGCATGGCCACACTCGCCATCCACGGCCACGCCCACGCCGGGACCGAAATCGGTTGCACACCAGGCGGTATCCCAGTCCGCAACGTCTCCTACCCCGTCCTCGGCCGCCCCTACGCCGTCTACACCCTCACCCCCACCTCGCCCTGGAAAGCTGACACCCCCGCTCGCCGCCGAACCCCGCGCACCAGCCACGACCAAGCGCACCGCTTCTAGGGGTTCGCACACCTTCTGAGCGGCAGACCGGGTGCGAACCCACAGAAGTAGTCAAATGCTTCCCCGAGCCCGCCCACGGCGGCGACCTGCCGCAGCCAACCGCCTAAGCGGTTCGGATCGCGAGCCGCGCGCCCGCGATGGCGTCCCCACCCCACACCCGGCCCGGTCCCCCATGAGCGCCCAGAAGGCCGCGGACAACCGGGCAACCGGGCAACTCGCCCCACGAACCGCACGCCAGTGGCTAACACGGCCCACCGGTCGATCGGGTCTCCAGCCCCGACTCCGGACGCAGGCGTGCGCCACTATGCAACTCGCCCCACGGACCGCATGCCAGTCGCAAACACGGCGCACCGGCCGCTCGGTCTCCGGCCCCGCCTCCGGGCGCGGACGCGGGCCACTATGCAACTCGCACTGCGAACCGCACGCCACTCGCGAACACGGCACACCGGTCGCTCGGGTCTCCGGCCCGCCTCCGGGCGCGGGCGGACAACCGAGCAGCTTTGCGCCAGCAGGCAACTCGCCCTGAGAAGGGCGGAATGTGGACTATTCCGCGGGGGGCTCGGGGGCGAAGGCCCAGATGGCGGCGGGGCGGCCGGTGGGTTTGACGCGGCGGCGTTCGGTGGTGCGGGCCAGGCCTGGGAGGGTGGCGAGAGTGCGGTTGAGGTTGGCCGGGTCGGGGCGGGCGCCGGCCAGGGCGGTGGTGGCTGCGACGGCGCGGGTGGCCGGGAACTCGTCGCCGATCAGGGCGCGGGTGAAGGGCAGGTCCTTCCACAGCAGGCCGGCGAGCAGCCCGCGGGCGGCCTCGACGATCCGGTTGTGGTCGAAGGCCAGCTCGGGCACCCCGTCGAACTCGACCCAGTGCGCGGGCCCCTCGTGCGGCCCGACCACCGCCCACATGGCGATCGAGAGCGTCGGTCCGCGGGGATCACGATTCGGTTCGTCGAAGGTCACCAGCTGACCGACCGCACCGATCGCCGCCTGCGGTACACCGAGTTTCGTGTGCACGGCCCGGCGTGCGGCCTCCGCCAACCGTTCCCCCCGCCCGAGCAGCACACCGGGCAACGCCAGCTCGCCGGCGAACGGATCCAGCGCCCGCGACGCCACCCCCAAGCGCACCTCGGCGTCATCACCCCAGAACCGCAACGTCACCACGTCCACCGAAACCACAGACTGCTCCACGCCGCCCAATCCTGCCCCACCCCAGCCACTCCGCCCCACGCGGCACATCATGTCCGCGTCACCGATTCCCGCCGGCCCGTTCGGCACACGGACAAGGCCCCCGCCTACGCACACCCACCGGTCCCGCTGTAGAGCGCCACCCGGTAATCAACTCTGTCGGGTCGGCTGCCGAGGTCGCAGCGCGCTTCATCGGCCGACCCCGCGCTGTCCCGTTCGGGTAGGTCGGTCGGTTGCCGAAGTCGCGGCGCGCTTCATCGGCCGACCTCGCGCTGTCCCGTTCGGGTTGGTCCGTCGCCTGCCGAGGTCGCGGCCCGTCGCATCCCGGGGCCCGCTTCGCGCCCCTTCTGAGCAGACGCACCCCTTT
>NZ_BDCI01000034.1 GCF_001613425.1 Nocardia vulneris
CGTGTTCGCCGTGACCCCCGGTTGTGTTCGGCCCCAGGGGTTGTTTGGCCCGAAAGTCGGCGCGCATCGAGCGAGAGCTGCTGTACCTCAATGGGTTTCACAGACCTTCCGTACGGTTTACCGGGACTGTAGCCCTTGTGAACCGTACGAGCGCCCTGTGCGTCCACGCCCTATCGCGCCGCAGTGGTGAGGGCGGGGGTGCGGTGGGCACGGGTGGGGCCGTCAGAGGTCAGGGCTACCGGGGTGCCGAGCTGTTGTTCCAGCCAGGGCACTACGTCGGCGGGGAGCTCGGTGAGCACTGGATCGGCGTCGGCCAGGAGGTCGGTCAACCGTTGCTGGTGGTCGAGGTCTTGCCAGTCGCCGGGCGGCAGTTCGGTGAGGACGCCCCGGTTGGTGCGGTATTCCGTTGCCGCATAACGGGTTCCCAGCGCATCCAAGTGGGTTACGGCCAGTGCGTCGATCCCGCCGCAGACCGCGATGGCGTAGCGCAGCAGGATCGGATCCAGGTGTCCGCGCCGGAACTCGCCCTGGTAGCGGCCGGTGGTGTTGTGCCGTTCCGGCAGGTCGAGGGTGGCGTCCTCGGTGGGAAACGGGCCGGCTCCGTGTCGGGTCAGGTAGGTGCGGGTGACTCCGAGTACGTCGCAGGTCGCGCCGATCTCGGCGAGCAGCGCGCGGGCGTTGCGGGGTTCGACGGTGGACCAGGTGGTGTGCGGGTGGAAGCCGCGCCATTCGTCGAGCAACACCCCCTGTGCCCCTTCGAAGACGAGCCGGCCGCGGCGAGCGAACCCGGCCAGCTGTTCGCCGCCGACGATGGGGACGGCCGCGGCGAACTCCCGATACATGTCGACCAGATCGTCGATCGGCTCGTACCGGTGTTCGCTGCTCGCGATCAACGCACCGTAGTGCGCGGCGAGACCGGCGAGCTTGTCCCGAAGCACCTTGGGGCGCAAGCAATCCGCTACGGTCGGCGCCGCGTGCTCGAGCGCGTACGCCGCCGTCTCGCCGATGCCCCGGCCGCAGGAACCGTGCCGCGAGGAACCCCTCGCGTCCTCGCGCGCACGGTTCGCGGCGATGTGGATCGGTGTGGTGAGGCGGGCCCGCCCGTCGATGCGCAACAGCGACAAGGGATCTCGCACGCCCAGCACGGCGAGCTGTTCGGCCTCACCGGCCAGCGCGATCGGCTCGACCAGCATGTGCCGGGACAGCAGGGTCGGCACACCGGAGAACGTGCCGGATCCGAACTGGGCGAAGGTGTGGTGGCGTCCCTCGGCGATCACGTTGTGCGCCGCCTGCGCTCCCCCGTTGAACCGCACCACCGCCGCCACCTCGAGCCCCGCCTCGGCCGAGCACAGCCAGTCGACCGTCGCGCCTTTCCCCGCGTCCCCGAACCCCAGGTCGACAACGACGATGTGCGAGCGAAACATGCTCGGCTCCTGTCTGTTCCACACCGGGCCACCCGGATTCAGCGGCGTCCGCTGGGCAGCGCCCGCATCCGCGGACCGGTGGCCGCCAACGCCTTACCGACCGATGCCGCCTCGGCCGCCGACCCGATGTCTCGCAGATCCGCCAGCCCGGCGTCCACGTCGACGCGGTTCTCCGCCACTCCGATGGTCAGCGCGATGAGTTCGCAGACCGCGGCGGGCTCGTCCAGCTTCATGAAGTGCTGGCCGAGCAGCCCGCGCCAGTGCTCGGCGATTTCCGGATCGTCGTAGTAGTTCGACTGATTCGGCAGGATGTAGTAGACGTGCCAGCGCTCGGCGAGTTCGCGGTAGATGGATTCCACCGAGATGTCGCGGCGCACACTGTCGCCGATCACGCTGCGGATGTGCCGCGACGCCAGCTTCGGCTTGTTCAGCTCGTCGCCGATCAGGAACAGGTAGCCCTTCTTGCCGCGCTTCTCCCAGGCGTCGGTCACGATGTGGGTGGCCATGAAATAGGCTGCCAGCTCGTAACTTTCGGACTTCTGCCCACCGCCGCCGCCTTCGAGCAGGATGGCGCGCAGTTGCTCGTCCATCCGGTTGTCCGACTCGAACTGCCCGACCTGCAACGGCACTCGGTCGGTGTCGGCATCGCCGATGGCGCCGAACAGGATCTGCGGATCGTCGGCGTAGCCCTTGCGCTGCAGCAGGCCGTGCAGTGTGCCGAGCTTCTGCTGCATGATCCGCGGCACCCGGCCCATCGAGCCGGTGACATCGAACAGCACCGCGATGGGCAGCGAGTTGTCGTGGTCGGCGGAGTCGCGGCATTCCCGCACCGTGACCCCGAGCGGGTCGAGGGTCGGATGCGCCTGCCAGCTGTCGTAGGGCACGCCCTGCATCTCGGCGGTGTATCCGAAGTCGTCGAGCCCCCGGCTGGCACGGAAGGTCTTGGCCGCCCGGTAGGCGGTGTCGTCCCAGTTCCCGTATCCCATGTGATCACTTCCTCTCGTGAACTAGTTTTAGTGTATGCGACCAAAACTATCGCGGTCAAGCCTTCCCCGTGAATCCCGTTGCCTGGCAAGATCGACGGGGTGGAGCTCGAACCGCGCAATCCGACCGATGGCGTCTACGCCGCAACCGACGACTACGTGCACGCGATGGAGGTGCGGGGCGCCGAACGCCTGCTGTTCATCTCCGGCACGATGGGCTTGGATCCCGACGGGAAACCCGGCGCGACCCTCGCCGAACAACTCGACCTGATCTGGTCGAACCTGCGCGCCATCCTCGCCTCGGCGGGCATGACCGTCGACAACATCGTCCGGCTCACCAGCTACCTGCGCGACCCGGCCTACGCCGACGCGAACGCCGCGGCCCGGGTCGCCGCGCTGGGCGGCCGCGTGGTGCCGACCACCGCGATCGTGGTGCAGACGCTGGTCAGCGAGTGGCTCGTCGAGATCGAGGTCGTCGCCGCGGGCTGAGCGGCCGGCGGACAGTCGCGGAATTCCGCCGCACGGGAATCCGCGGCACCCGCGACGAGTTGGCTCGACTCGACACCTTCGCACTTCGAGGAGATCCGACATGCCTTCGTCCGTGGCCGTTTTCGGCGCCTACGGCCACACCGGCCGCTTCATCGTCGCCGAACTGGTGCGGCGCGGCTGGACGCCGATCCTGTCCGGTCGCGACGAAGTCCGACTGCGCGAACTCGCGGGCGCACATCCCGGACTGGCGGTCCGGCCCGCGACCATCGATGACCCCGCGGCGCTCGATCGCGCCCTCGCGGGCAGTGTGGCCGTGATCAACGCGGCCGGACCGTTCGGCGATACGGTCCCGGCGGTGGTCGAGGCCGCCCTGCGCGCGGGCGTGCACTATGTCGACGTCGCCGCCGAGGTGGAGGTGGTCGCCAAAACCGTTGCGACCTATCAGGATCGCGCCACCGCGGCGGGTATCGTGGTCGCGCCCGCGGTCGCTTTCTACGGCGGGCTCGGTGCCCTGCTCGCCGGCGCCGCCATGGCCGACCTGCCCGCGGCCGACGAGATCGAACTCGCCTTCGCCCTCGACAGCTGGGTGCCCACGAAAGGCACGAGGGAGGCCGGGGTCGCCTCGCGTGGGCGGCGTAACGGACAGCGACTCGTCTACCGCGACGGCGCATTCGGCCTCCGCGACGACGCGGCCCCGGTGTCGGAGCGGACCTTTCCCGCGCCGTTCGGAAAGCAAACCGTCGTCGGCGATTTCACCACCGCCGACAGCGTCACCATTCCGTATCACCTGAAAACAGCTGCCCTGCACACCTATATGACCGCCGCTCCCCTGCGCGATCTCGCCTCCCCCGATCTCACTCCGCCCCGGCCCGCCGACGAATACGGCCGATCCGCGCAGCAGTTCCTGGTCGAGGTCGTGGTCCGATCCGGTTCGCTGCGACGCCACGCTGTCGTCGCCGGGCGCGACATCTACGCGAGCACCGCGCCGATCGCGGTAGCGGCGTTGTCGCACATCACTTCCGGGGGACGCGCCGGTGTGCGCACCGCCGGTCAGCTCGGCGACCCCGGCGCGATCCTGCGCGCCCTCCTGCCCGACCACCTGGACCGGCTGGAATTCAACGCCGGCTGACCCGGCGGCGACGCCGAAAATCAGCGGCCGACCGCGACGGCCGCGGTTAGTATCCCGGCATGGACGAGATCGCCGCGAAACCGACCGTGCTCGCCGTCGAGGCCGCGCTGCGCGCCGCCGGGATCACCCCGCAGATCCGGGTCCTGCCGGAGACCGCCCCGACCGCGGTCGCCGCCGCCGAGCAGCTCGGCTGCCCGGTCGCGGCCATCGCGAACAGCCTGATCTTCGACGCGGCGGGCGCGCCGCTGCTGGTCCTCACCAGTGGCGCGCACCGGGTCGACACCGGCAAGGTGGCCGCCCACCTCGGTCTCCCGACACTCACCCGCGCCACCGCGGAATTCGTCCGCGCGCACACCGGCCAGGCGATCGGCGGCGTCGCGCCCCTCGGCCATCCCGCCCCGATCCGGACGGTGATCGACGAGAGCTTGGCGGCCTACGACGAGATCTGGGCCGCGGCGGGTCACCCGCACACCGTGTTCTGCACGACGTTCCCAGAATTACTCGAAGCCACTGGGGCAGAAGCCATCTCGGTGAACTGAGGACGTTACGGCGACATGTGATCGCCGATGAGCATCGTCCCCGGCCCGCGGTGCGCGCCGGGGCCGTGCGCGAATCGGACGTTGTCCGCGGTCAATTCCGCGCCGCATTCCCGGCACACCACCACGCCCGCGGTCACTTTGCCGCAGTCCTCGTGCACGACCAGCGCGGGCGGACCTTCCGGACCGGCCAGCCAGGTGTCGCCCCACGCGACGAGCATGGTCAGCGCCGGGTAGAGCTCGCGCCCCTTGGGCGTGAGCAGGTACTCGTGCCGGACCGGATTCGACTGATACTCAACGGCTTCCACAATGCCGTGCGCTTGCAATGTGGCCAGGCGGGCGGCGAGCACATTGGACGCGATGCCGAGGTCGCGCCGGAGGTCCTCGAATCGGGACAACCCGACGAACAGGTCGCGCAACACCAGCGGCGTCCACCGCTCGCCGATCACGTCGAGGGTGCGCGCGATCGAGCACACCATGTCGGAGAGATCAGCTTTGGGCACCTCGCCAGTCTAGTCCATTGCTTTTTGCAAGTCACTCGGGCTAGGTTGGCGACATGGACACAGTGCAAGACCAGGCAGCCGCGACCGACGTCGTGGCCGCGTTCCGCACGGCGACCACCACCGCCGATTTCGACACCATGATGGACCTGCTCACCGAGGACGCGGCGTTGACCTCGCCACTGTCCGGGCGCATGGTCTTCCGCGGCAAAGAGGACCTGCGCGTGCTGCTCACCGCGGCTTACGGCGGACTCGCCGGATTGCGCTGGACCGACGAGATCGGCGACGGGAATCGACGGGTGCTGCTCGCGGAAGCGTCCGTCGGGCGGTTCCGGCTCACCGAGGCGTTGGTGCTCGACCTCGCCGACGACGGCCGTATCCGCGGCCTCCGTCCGCACCTGCGCCCCTGGCTCACCCTCACCGCCGTCGCCGTCCGGCTCGCGCCCGGCTTGTTCAAGCATCCCGGGATGCTGCGTCGTGCGATGCGCGGAGCCGCGACACCGTAGACTCCGGCTATGGACCCGTTGCCACGGATCCGCGCGATCTGCCTGGACCTACCGGAGTGCAGCGAACGGCTGAGCCACGGCTGCCCCACCTTCTTCGTGCGCACCAAGAAGTCGTTCGTGAAGTACATCCCCAGCGGGTACGACGAGCCCGGTCCGACGATCTGGTGCCCCGCGCCCGAGGGGGTACAAGGCGAGCTGGTGGACGCCGAGCCCACCCGCTTCTTCGTGCCGCCGTACGTGGGGCACAGCGGTTGGATCGGCGTCCGTCTCGACATCGACCCCGACTGGGGCGAATTCACGGAGATCATCCGGGACGCCTACTGCAAAGTCGCCCCGAAAAAGCTGGTGGCGGAACTCGATTGACGCCGATCGCGTCGCGGCAGCGGCTGCGCACCGCTGACGCCGTGTAGCGAAAGGGTACGGCGTCAAGCCGGTGGCGGGCCGCCGTGCTCGAGCACTGCACCGAGCCGCGGCAGCACGCATCGTTTCCAGCTGCGTTCCACCGCGTTGCGCACCATCCGCTGCCGACGATCTTCGACATCGAATCCCGTCTGCCTCAGCAACAGCCGGGTACCGCACCCCTGGGGTTGCAACGTCCAGCCGACAATCCAGCTCGCCGGATACGCTGCCTGCGAATACACCCAACTGTAGGTCAGCTGCTCGTACGTGGTGGCCACCAGCACCTCGCAGCAGATCTGGTCGAGGGCAGCACCCGCAGCGGTGAATCGAAAGCGGGCTCCGGCAGTGGCCGTGAACGGGGTAGGCCGCAACAGCCACCGTTGCAACTGATCCGGCTCCGTCAACGCACGCCATACCACCGCCGGTGGCCGCCTGCAGAAGATGCCCAGTTCGACGGCCGCTGGATCCAACTGTGCGTCTGCGATCATCGGCGCGGCGCGCTCCACACCGGGCCCCGCGGCTCGACGGACCTCAATGTGCCTGTCCTTCCTGCAACTTCGTCGAGATCTCGGCGGCGAGTAGCGGCTGTTCGGATGCCATCTGCTGGACGTAGATCACCGCATCGCCGACTGTGCGCAGCCCCGCCAAGTCTTCGTCGGGGATCTTCACCTCGTACTTGTCCTCCAGCTGCACAGCGATCTCCACCAGCGACAGCGAGTCGATTTCCAGATCGTCGATGAACGACTTCTCGATCGACACCTCCGCCGCCTCGATACCGGTCACCTCCTCGATGATCTCCGCGATACCGGCGACGATGTCTTCCTGCGTAACAGTCATGGAGCACTCTTTCGTTCCGCTGTCCGCGTCGGCTGGAGACCAGGTGCCTCGGAGGAGCCGAGCGGCAGTGCGACTACGCTAAAAGCTCCAGCGGGGTGGAGGTTCAAGAGCTTGTGACAGAGGACACACGAGCCGGCGGGCTGGTGAGCATCGGGGAATTGGCACGCAGAACCGGGTTTTCGGTGCGCACCATCCGGTTCTACTGCGACGAAGGCATTCTCGAACCTCGGCGCAGTGCCGGTGGGCATCGGATGTTCGACACCGACGCCATCGAACGATTGCTGCTGGTACGACAATTGCGCGCGTTGGGGCTCGGACTCGATTCGATCACCGGTGTACTGCACGAGCAGCGGTCGCTGACCGAGGTAATCGCCGCCGAAAGTGCGCGCCTGGACGACGAATTGCGGACCCTCGCCTGGCGGCGGGCCTCATTGCGGGCCATCGAAACGGCAACGGCCGCACAGCGAACCGAGCGACTCACGCTGCTGGCCGGCGCCCAGGACGGCGCGGCTCTCCACAAAACCCTTGTCCGATTCTGGCAGCGGGTTCTCGCGCCACTCCCCCGAGCCGCCAGCGATCCGTGGATCTGCTGGAATGTGCCGGAACCGCCCGCCGCCCCGTCCGTCGACGAGGTGGTCGCGTACGCCGAACTGGTCGCCCTCACGGCGGCTCCGGGCATGAGCAGTGCTGTGCGGCAGCAGTATTGGCGACAACGGCCAGAATTGATCCGCGATCCGTACGCCCTATACCGCGAGATGGGCGAGCTGATGGTCGGAGTCGTCCACCGCGTCGCAGAAGGAACTCCCCCGCATCCCGGTGCTGAACTCGACCGATTCGTCACCGCCCACGCCCAGGCCCGCGGCGCACGAGACTCGACCGCCTTCCGACAGCAATTACTCACCGACGCCACCGATTCCGACACCCGAATCCACCACTACTGGACCCTGACCGCCCACCTCCTCGAACCCCGCATCACCATCGGCCAAGCCCACAACTGGCTATACAACGCCCTCACCCAGTCCATCTGACATCCCGTGCAGGCCAGCGGCAGCAAAGGACACGCGCACAATGGCACTGTGCGCGAGCAAGATCCGACACCGGACGGTCTGCGCCGCGACAACGTCGCCCCCCTCAGAGCAGCACACGCGGCAGCGGAATGGTTCCTCGCGCATCGAGAAAGGCGGCGCCGGTAGCCGGTGAGTCAACACTTTCCGAACCGGTCCATCAGCGGCTGCTCAACCTGGCTCGGCGGCCGCTCGGTATTTCGGCAACCGCCGACGGTGATGGAGCCGCTCCAGGATCAGCGGCCGGTCCCCGGGTTCGTCGACGGGGATGGCCACTCGATCTGGACACGGTGCGCCGGGTTCTTTTCGGCGTTCAACCGATGCCAGACCGAGAGTTCGAGCTCGGTCGGATACCGGTGCTTCATCCGGAGATATCCCTCGTCCGGCCCCGAGGTCTCAATCTTCCAGTTCGCGCTCGCCAGGTCAGGGAACTCCCGAACCAACCGTCGATAGGTTTCGCTGACCGCGTCGAAGCCGTTCCCCTCGACCAACTTCAGCGCGATATCGCCGACCCCCGTGGCACCCATCGAGATCACGTCGTCCGGCCCGAGCCAAGAACGTGAAAGGGCTGACCACTGATAGGTCCACCTCACCTCGTGCCGGGGAAACACGCTACTCAGGGCAACCCATCGGACCACCAGGTCTGAGGCGGTACCGAGCCCCGTTGTCCCTACCGTGAAGGAGCTGCGCTCGCCACTGCGGCGGAATTCGATATCGGACCGCGACCGTCGATATTCCTGCGTAGCCGCGACTCTTTCGCGAAACATCTCGAGCACCGCCGCGGTCTGCTCGGCCGACGCCTCCTCGGCCAGCACGACGATTGTCCGGAAATTCTCATCGACCTCGCTCGATACCCGATCGACTCCCGGCATCGCACCGAGCGCGCCTTCGATCCCTTTCGATACCGGGTCCTCGTAGGGATGGCTGCGCAGATACAACCCGATCGCCGTGACGAGCACAGCGATCACGGCGGCGACGACATAGGCCCGCCACCGCGCACGGAATCGGCTCGGCTGGGACAGACCGTTGAGCATTGGATAAAGATAGCCGAACCTGTTGGACTGCAAAGGGTCCCAGTTATGGGGGCAGGCCAGGGCCACAACGCGGCCGCGACCTGGCGTGGTTGCATTGTGGGACAGACGATTCAGTCTGAGGGACAAGGCGGAATCGCCTCGTCGCTTCGGAACCGGGCGCAGGCGTTCCGGATTGACGATAGCGTGAAACTGTAACAAGTGTGATTGCAGTTCTCGAGGGCGAGGAGGGTGGGGTGGGGGTCAGTAGTCGGACGGCGGTGGCGATTCATGCGCTGACGATGTTGGCGTGTTGGGGGGATCGGTCGTTGACCTCTGGGGAGATCGCGAACAGTTTGGCGAGCAACGCTGTTCTGGTGCGGCGCATACTCGGTGGGCTGCGGGCGGCGGGGCTGGTGTCGTCCACGGAGGGGCGGGGCGGTGGCTGGTCCCTCGCGCGGGCTCCGCACGAGATCACGCTCTATGACGCGTACACCGCGGTCGAGGAAGGCCCGATTCTGTCGCGGCATTTACACCCGCCCAATGACGAATGCGAAGTGGGTCGCCATATGCGGGGACTACTCGAGACCGAGTTCTGCGCCGCCGAACAGGCTTTGGCAGACCGACTCGGCCGCACCTGCATCGCCGACCTGGCCGGACACGTGGCGGGACAGTCGATAGACGGGGGAAGCTGATGGGTGCGGTCGTCGCGCGAGCATGGACAGGGTGGATTCAATTCCAGCAGATGCGCTTTCGGATCGCGGCGTGGCTGGCGATACCCGGTGCCCTCCTGTGGGCCGTGCAAGCTCTCGGCGCGTGGATCCAGTCACAGGAAGGCAAGTGGCAGGACACGGACTATCTATCGATCGGCGGCTCGCCGATCACCGCAGATAACCTGCTGACGATGCTGGCACTGGCGTTCCTGCTCATCACGGGCCTGCTCACCGCCGGCGCGATATACCTCCTGCGCGGCAACATGTCCGGGCGCTATCTGTTGCTGGCCGGTGCGTGGTTGGTGGTCCTCGGCCAGTTGTTCGCGGGGGCGCTCGCGGCGATCCCGATCGATGCCTTCCATTACTCCGCCCCGGCCAACGCCGTCTTCGTGACACCGCTGGCGATCTTCCCCCTGCTGACGATCCTGTGCCTGACGCCAGCCGCGCAATCCCCTGCCGCACCAACCGTTCAGGACTCGTAGCTGAGTCAGGTGCTAACCGCCTCTTTCTCCGAACTGACGGCCGCAGGAACATTTGTCCAAGCCAGCGGCGCCATCCGGCGGGGACAGTGCAGACATGACTGTTTCCGAGGACAAATCGTATGCCGAGTCGCTGACTGTGGACGGCGGCGCGATACACGTATATCAGGACGGCCCGCACGACGCCCCCGCGCTCCTGCTCATCCACGGCACCGCCGCGTCGGCGGCATCGTGGGAGCCGATTGTCCCGCTGCTGACCGGATCGCATCGCGTCGTCCGGATCGACCTGCCCGGCTGTGGTCGCTCGGCCCACCCGGCCGACGCGAGCTATGCCGTGCCCGACCAGGCTCGCCGAGCGGCGACCGTGCTGGACCGGCTCGGCATCGAACGCGCCTGTGTGATCGGGCATTCCAGTGGCGGCGTCGTCGCCACCGCCCTGACCGAGCAACGACCCGATCTGGTGCGCGCCGTCGTGCTGATCGGCACCGGTCCCGACATGTCCGCCTACCTCGGGCAGGAAGGCGGCATCGACCCGCGTGGGTGGCCGGATATCACCGACGAGCAACTGCGGTCGGCGGCCGCTTCTGCTTTCGCGCCGGGATATCGGATCCCGCACACCTTGCTGGATCAGTTGCGCGACATGGACTTATCGGTGTTCGCCGCGACCTCGCAGGCTGTCCCGGCGTACTTGAACGAGCGCGGACTTCCCGAACGCCTCGCACACCTCGGTAAGCCGCTGCTGGTTCTGTTCGGCGAGCAGGACCAGCGGTGGCGGCCCGCCGCCGCACCCGAGTACCGCGTCGTTCCCGGTGCACTGGTGGTGATCATGCCGGCGGTCGGCCATTCGCCGCCGATCGAGGATCCGGCCCGAACCGCGCGAATCCTGCTGTCGTTCACCGGCGTTCAAGCGTCCTGAACCGCGGGAGCACGTGGTCGCCCCTCGATCGAGAATCGAGGGGCGACCGCGCGCCCTACTAACGGACCAGCGTTTCACTCAGCCCGTCGGCGGTGAGCTCGAGTTTGCGCGTCACGCCGATCTCGTCGAGGAAACGCGGATCGTGACTGACCACGATCAGCGCGCCCTCGAATCCGGCCAGCGCCTGGGTGAGATGCTCCAGGCTGGGCAGGTCGAGATTGTTGGTCGGCTCGTCGAGCAGCAGCAGCTTCGGCGCGGGATCGGCGAGCAGCAGCATCGCCAGCGCCGCCCGCAACCGTTCCCCGCCGGACAACGCCGCGGCCGCGACGTCGGCGTCCGCACCGCGGAACAGGAACCGGGCCAACCTGGTCCGGATCTGTTCCGGCAGCGCGTGCGGCGCGGCCGCCGCCACGTTCTCGAACACCGTCCGTTGCTCGTCGAAGAGGTCGAGTCGTTGCGGCAGCATCCGCCACGGCACCTTCGGCCCGATCGCCGAGATCTGTTGCAGCAGTGTGGTTTTACCCACACCGTTGCGTCCGGTCAAGGCGATCCGCTCCGGGCCGTGCACCCGCAGCGAGACCGTCGGCCCGCAGGCCAACCGCACCCGGTCCAACTCGATCACATCCTGCCCCGGATACAGCCGCGTACCAGGCAGATCCACCCGGATCTCGCGGTCGTCCCGCAGCAGATCCTGGGCATGCTGCAGCTGATCCTTGGCCGTCTCCAGCTTGTCGATGTGGTTGTTGCGCAGTTTGCCCGCCGACACCTGCGCCTGCCGTTTGCGTTCCGCCATGATGATTTTCGGCTCCCGCTTCTGGTCCCACATCTTCTGCCCGTAGCGCATCCTGCGATCCAGTTTGATGTGCGCTTCGACGAGTTCCCGCGCCTGTTTGCGCACATCGCTGCGCGCATCCCGGATCGCCGCCCGCGCCGCCTTCTGCTCGGCCTCGATGACCCGCTCGTAGGCGCTGAAATTGCCGCCGAACAAACGGATCTCGCCTAGCCGCAGCTCTGCGATGGTGGTCATCCGCTCCAGCAGTTCACGGTCGTGGCTGACCGTGAGCACAGCACCGGAGAACTGGGCGACCACGTCGTAGAGCCGTTCGCGGGCAACCTGATCCAGGTTGTTCGTCGGCTCGTCGAGCAGCAGGATCTGCGGCTCGGCCAGCAGTTCCGCGATCAGCCCGAGCAGCGTCGTCTCACCACCGGACAGGGTTTCCAACCGGCGATCCAGCTGTGCGGACGAATCGGCGACATAGTGCAGGCCGAGCCGGCCGAGCAACGCGATGGCCCGTTCCTCGACGTCCCAGCGGTTGCCGACGAGGTCGAAGTCGGACTCGTCGCCGTCACCGGATTCGATGCGGTGCAACGCTTTCCGGATATCGGCGATCCCGAGCACGGCATCCACCCGCTGCCCCGCCGCGAGACCGAGGTCCTGCCGGAGATAGCCGAGATGGCCGGTGCAGGTGAGCGATCCGCGGGCCGGCGTGAGCTCGCCGGCGATCAGCCGCAACAGCGTCGATTTACCCGCCCCGTTGCTGCCGACCAAGCCGATATGGCCGGGGCCGAGCACGCCGTCGAGCCCCTCGAACACAGATGTGCCATCAGGCCACGAGAAGGTGAGATCGGAAAATGAAATATTGGTCATGGCGACTCCATGAGGTTGCTCCGGAAGACGCGGCGCGCGATTGCGGACCGCCCGAGTGGCTACCTCAGAAGATCAACGGCATGACTCCGATCAACGGGAACAAGACTCGCCCAGAATAACCACACCCCCGCCACTCCCGCCAGTGCAATTTCGATCACACGCATTTCTCGACTACCGCCGACCGCGGGTGCGACCTCGGTCGAAGATGGTTGTGTGTCGGTGGCCGGAGTTACCGTGAACGGATGATCGAGCGACGTCAATTCGTCTGGGCGGTAACAGAAACCGCAGGGTTCGAGTCGTGCTGGCTTACCGCGAACGGCCTGGCCCTGCATGCCGAAGGCCACGCCGTCGCCCAAACGCCCGCGCCCTACTGGCTGTCCTACACGCTCGACACCGACGACCGCGCCGCCACCACACGCATGACCGTCACGGCGGTCACCGGCTCCGCCCGCCGCGAACTGGACCTCCGTCGCACCGGGTCACGCTGGACGGTGAACGGCGCCGCGCGCCCGGATCTCGACGCTGCCCGCGACTGCGATCTGGCCTTCTCCCCGCTCACCAACACCATGCCCATCCTGCGCACCGACCTGCATCGCAGCCCCGGTCACGCCGACTTCCACATGGCGTTCATCGAGGTCCCCAGCCTCGAAGTCACGCTGTCGCGGCAGAGCTATACCCACCTGGCCACCACGCCCGACGGCGCCTCCGTCCGCTTCACCTCCGGCACCTACACCCAGGATCTGCTCGTCGACCACGACGCCATGGTCGTCACGTATCCGACCATGGCGCACCGCATTCCACCCACGTCATGACCGCCGTTTCGGGTTTGTCGGGTTTCCTTGCGTCCGGGCTTGTCGGCCGACTAGCGGCTTGGGCGAAGAGTGCGGTCGACGGATTTCACTCCGACGTCGGAAGCGCTTCGACGTCGTCGATGGACCAGTACGCCTGTAGTCCGGTGATGAGGCCGTTGTCGTTCACGGTGATGATGTCGATGGCGCGGGCTCGGCTGCGGGTGCCGTCGAGATCGGATTCGAAGGTGAACGCCATGGCCGCTTGATTGGCGTGCGAGCCCCGGATCGGGGTGTCGAGCTGCGCGCTGAAATTGCCGACGACGGGGGCGTAGATCTTCCGCAGCGCCGCGCGCCCCCGGACCGGATCCGAGCCGACCGGGTCCTCCCAGGTGACATCGTCGGCGAACAACGCGATGAGCGAGTCGAGGTCGTTGCCGCAGAGAGCATCGAGATAGTTCTGAGCCGCCTGCACGGCGGCCGCCGAGGTGTTGGTTGTCATGCCTGCCATGCTCGGCCGATCAAATTGGACCGGCAAGTACGGTCTACGGTCGGGCGGCCGCAGGTCACTGAGCGCCGTATCCATCGCGGCTACGCGGCGGGAACCCCTACGCCCCCGAGCCGATGAAGGTCCGGACTCGGTCGACCAGTCCGGTGTTGTCGCGAATCCAGGCGTAGTGCGGATTGCGGTGTGTCGTAGCGCCGAAGCCCAGGTCGATGCGGGTGATGGCGGCGTGGGTGAGCTTTTCGCTCAGGGCGCGGACACCGTGGGCGGTTGCCATGTTGTCGCCTTCGATGGTGACTACCAGTATCGGCAGGGTTGCGCGGGTGAGGTCGGATTCGAAGTCGAGGGGTGAGGAGGGGACACGGTAACGGCCGGAACGGATTTGGGCGGCGAAGTCGCGCATGAGGCGGGTCGAGTCGTTGCCGAGGATGCCCAGGCGTCGGCCGGGGAAGTAGCCGACAACCGAGCCGATGCCGACGGCAAGGTGGGCCGCGGCGAAGATTGCGAGGTTTCGCGGGAACGGCCAGCCGCGGTAGTGGCAGGACGGTGCGCCGATCAGGATCGCCCCGGCGGCTTGCTGCGGCTGCTGCCCCAGGTAGAGCGCGCCGAGTTGCCCGCCGAGGCTGTGCCCGAGCAGGTAGCGCGGAGCCGCGGGGAAGGCCGCCGCGACCGCCTCGAACAGGGCGGGGTAGTCGAGGGTCACGATCTCGTGGTAGCCGTAGCGCACGCCGCGCCACAACCGCACGGAACTCGTTCCCTGCCCGCGTAATTCGCCGAGCACCACCTGAAAACCGGCCTGCAACAACGCCTCCGCCAGCGGCACGTAACCGGCGGCGGGAGTTGCCATGGCGGGCATGCAGATCACGACCGGCGCGGACGGGTCCGCGGCGTGCCGGTACATCCGGACCTCGGTGGTCGCACCGTCCGCGGCACGCACGGTCTCGATGGTGGCCTCGGCAGCTGGGATCAACGGTCCTCCTCGTTCATGATCATCCTCGACACGCGGTGTGCCCGCTGTCAACGAGGAGCGGCCGCGATCAGCGCCGCTTCGGCGTGCAGGTCGCGATCACCACCCCGAGGCCCACGATCCCGGCGCCCACGAAACGCAGCGCCGAGCTTTCCGAAACCCCGAGCAGGATCCCGGTGAGCAACGCGCACACCGGCACCACGCCGGCGAACGCGCCGGCCGTCTCGACCGGGATCCGATCCAAGGCGGCGTACCACATGAGGAAGGCACCGGCCGAGGCCACCACCGCCAGGTAAACGATCGCCGCCGACTCTCCTGCCGTAGGCCAGCGCAGCGCGGGCAGATCGATCGGCACCGCGACGATCCCGCACAGGATCGCCCCGGCGGCGGCCGCGTACGCCGCCGTGGCCTGCGCCCCGATCTCGCGCACCAGCGGGATCGCCACCAGCGAGAACGCGCATTCACCGGCGAGCGCGCCGGTCGCCAGCAGGAGTCCGAGCGGATCGCCCGCGCTGCCGGTCCACTGCACCACGACCGCGCCGGTCGTCACGATCGCGGCGGCCAGCACCGCCTTCGCCGACGGCGAGCGTCCGCCCATGAGCGGCCCCGCGATCGCCAGCACCACCGGCACCGCGCCGACCACCGCGCCGACGACGCCCGCGTCCACGCGTTGCAGCGCGGTCACGAGACAGATGTTGAAGCCCGCCAGGCCGGTCGCCCCGAGTACCCCGATCCGGACCAGCTGCGGCGTGCTGACCCGCGGCAACCTGCCCCGGAAGCAAACGACCATGAGCACGGCGGCGATGCCGTATCTGATCGCCTGTCCGGTCAGGATCGGAAATTCCGTCAGTGCCGTCGTCGCCGCGATCGCGGACCCGACCGCGACACTGGACCCGAGGGCCAGCAGCGCGCCGAACCAGACGCCGGACCCGCGCTGCGCCGCTACTTCGAGGCTCATCCGTGTTCGTTCGGAACGGCCGGACGCAGTGCGGTCACCGGACAGCTCCGCGCGCATCCCGGCACCAGGGCGCCACGGCGGCCGTCGGCCAGATGACGAGACCGCAACTGCGCCAACCGTTCCGGCGCGAGCACATCCTGCACGACGGACGGATGACAGCCGCGCCGCGCGAACACGAAACCGTCGCAGTGATGCGCCTGCTGATACGAGGGCACCGCTTGCAGCGTCCGGTGCAACCGGCGAATCCGATAGTGCGGCACGGCCGGGTAGAGGTGATGCGCCAGATGCCAGTTGGAATTGTGCGGGGCCAGGAATTGCCGGACGAGCCATGACGCGTCCCAACTGCGCGTCGACTGCCAAGGGTCATCGGAGCGCAATCCGGCATGGTCGGCGATATCGCTCCAATAGCGCAGAATTTGGTAGACCGTCGCGTACGGCAGCACCCACAGCAGCAGAAAATCGAGACCGAATCCGGCCACGAAGAATCCGGCGGATACGACCACCAGGAAAACCAAACGAAGTCGCGTTTCCCGGCGATCCTCGTCCCGCCCGATGAGGTCTGCCACGACTTGAAACGGCGCGTGCACCAGGAGCAGCGGTTTCAAGAGGTGTTTACCGGCGAATTGCTTCATGTCCCGCGGGTTCACCAGCCCGAGGCGCAGGTAGCCGAGCAGTTTCGGATCACGGCGATCGTCCCACAGATGGCGGTGGTGTTCGCAATGCGCGCAGGTGTACGCGGACAACCCGGAGAACAGCGGCCAGGCGATGAACACCCGGCCCAACCAGAGGTTGAGCGGGCCGTGCCGGGTGAGTTTCGCGTGACTCGCCTCGTGCATGAGGCTGCGCAGCGCGCGCTGCCTACCTCCCACGATGAGCACTCCGGCCAGGTAGACGAGGGGTTGGTAGGCACACAGCACGACGACGACGACAACGCCGGCGATGACCAGCCAGTCGGTGCAGAGACCCAGTGGCCCGTGCCAGTTGTCCCTGCTGTTGTGGATGTCTTTGACGGCTTCTTTGGTCTCCGGTGAAAGCTCCCGTTTGAATCCACCGACCTTCGGCTTCGATGTCCGGCAACGCTGCCGAATGCGATCTTCGTGTTGAATCAATTCACTGTTTTGCGACATGGCTGTACCCCCGACGGTCCGGACTCCGCACATTCTGAGCAGCAAGAAATAGACGTTCGATGAATTACCCGCGTATCCCCCTGCACCACCCGACAGAATTATCGAGCTCAGCCTACGTCAACACCCGAGGACTGGGGAAGCCGTGACAACTGGGGGTAATTCTGATGAACCGTCCGGTCGGAACTGGCCACGTCAAGTCGAGGACCGCCGGAATATACCGGTGGGACCGGATATTCACGCCGGCCCCACCGAAATTCGTTCCGCCTTTGTCACTCCACCGCTGCCACCACCGCGACCTCGGCCTGCGGCTGCGCCCGCACCGCCTTCGGCAGGACCACCGTGCTGATGACGGCTCCGGCGGCGAGCAGGCCGGCGGCCAGACACAGCGACGTCGTGTAGCCCTCCGCCAAGGACGCTCTGCTGCTGTCGTTTCCGATGACCTGCGCGGAGATCGTCACCAGGACGGCCAGCCCGAGCGAACCGCCGAGCTGCCGGACGCTGTTGAGCACACCCGACGCGAGCCCGGACTGTTCGGCGGGCACGCCCGCGACCGCGGCGGTACCCATCGCGACCACCGACGCACCGATCCCGATGCTGCCCACCAGCGAAGGACCGAGCAGGCCGGTGAGGAAGGTGGTCGACGGATCCGCGAAACCGAACCACAGCAGCCCGAGCGCACCGACGAGCCCGCCGACCAGCAGCACCGGGCGCGGACCCCACTTCGGGGTCACCGCCATCGCGATCCGCAGGCCGATCACGACGCCCACGCAGAACGGCAGGAACGCGACGCCGGTGAGCGTCGGGCTGTACCCGAGCACCCGCTGCAGGAACTGGGCGACGAAGTAGAAGCTGGCGATCTGCCCGGACGTGAGCATGAACCCGAACAGCGTGGCGCCGAGCAGCGAGCGCCGCCGCAGGAATTCGAGCGGCACCAGCGGATCCGCGGCTCTTGTTTCGGCCCAGGCGAATCCGGCGAGCAGTACCGCGCCCGCGGCGAACCAGCCGAGCACCCGCACCGAACCCCACGAATGACTTTCGGTGGCGATCACCCCGAGCACCAGGGCCGTCGTGCCGAAGGTGACCAGTGCCGCGCCGAGCACGTCGGGGCGGCCGCGCCGCGCCGCCACCCGATTGTCGGTGCCGCGCTGCACCGCCACCGCGGCCGCGACGACGAACACCAGGTTCACCCACATCACCCAGCGCCAGCCGAGATGATCGGTCAGCACGCCGCTGAGCACCACGCCGACCGCGCCGCCGGCGGCTCCGGCCCCGCCCCACACCGACATGGATTTCGTACGCTCGGGCCCCTCCGGGAATTCCGAGGTCGCCAGCGCCAGCGTCATCGGCGCCAGTACCGCGGCGCCGACCCCTTGTAGCGCCCGCGCCGCGAGCAGCTCCCAACCGTGCTGCGCCGCCCCACCCCACGCGCTGGCCAGCGCGAACAGACCGAGGCTCGCGAGCAGCAACGTGCGCTTACCGGTGAGGTCGGCCAGCCTGCCGCCGAGCAGCATCAGCCCGGCGAAGGTGAGCAGGTAGGCGTTGATCACCCAGCTGAGCCCGGACGGACCGAAATCCAACGTCTCGTCGATCGCCGGCAGTGCCACGTTCACGATCGAAAGATCCAGGGAGACAAGGAACATCACGAGGAATACAACGCCGAGCGCCCACCCCTTGCGTGCGCCGGTTCGCTCTGTCACGACAAACCTCCATAATTAAGTAACGCGTGTGTTTAATATAGTTAGCACAGCCTTACCTGAGTGTCGAGAGGCTCGATCCGCAGAATGAGAGGGTGAGCAGCAACGTGACCCGCAGGCGCGGCCGCCCGATCCGGGTGCACCGCGACGACGTCGTGACCGTCACCACGCGGCTGCTCACCGCGGGCGGCGCGCAAGCCTTCAGCATGCGCAAGCTCGCCGACGAACTCGGCGTCAGCACCGCCGCCGTCTATCACCACTTCCCCACCAAAGCGGCGCTGATGATCGCCGTCCTCAGCGCCCGCGCGGACGAACTGGACCGCCCGGACCTGCCCGCCGACCCCCGGGACCGGCTCGTCGCGATCGTCGCCTACCTGGTCGACGTCCTACATCACATGCCCTGGGTCGCCGATATTCTCGTCAGCGGCGAATCCTTCGGCCGCGCGGCGATGTGGATTCTCGACGAATTCGTCGATACCGCGACCCGGCTCGGCGCCACCGACGACTACGCCGGCTACATGTACGCCGCCATCTGGCGCTTCGTACTCGGCGAACTCATGATGCGCCGTGCCGAAGACGAACGCGCCGAAGCCGCGCGTCGCGGCGACCCCCGCCCGCGCTGGACCGATCAGGCCGACCACGAGATCCTGGCCGAATTCCCCACCACCGTACGAATGCTCCCGAAGTGGGCAGCCATCCGCGACGAATACCGCACCACCACCGCGATCGGCCACCTCATCGACGGACTGATCGCCGGAATCCCTTCCTGAGCAACCACTTCCGCCCGGAACCTCAGGTGTTCGCGGCGCGCCGGGCGCGGAAGGCCGCGGTCTTGGCGCGGTTCTGGCAGGCGGTACTGCAGAAGCGTTTGGTGCCGTTGCGGGAGGTGTCGAGGTAGGCGCGGTCGCAGTTGCCGGCCGAGCACAGGCCGATGCGGTCGGCGTGCTCGCTGCCGAGGACGTAGGCGAGGCCGACGGCGCACGCGGCGGCGATGCCGGGCACCAGCGGGGCGTCGGGGGCGTGGAAATGCAGGTGCCACGGCTGGGTGCCGTGCCGGATCAGGGTCGGTCGCGCACCGTACTCGGTGATCATCGAATTGATCTGGGCGGCAGCGGAATCCATGTCGTCGGCGGTGACCGCGTCGAAGACCTGCCGTAACTGCCCGGCCGCGCGGGCCAGGCCGGGAGCGTCCTCGGGTTGCGCGTGCACGCCGAACAGGGTCGAGACCACGCCGTCCATCCGCGCGTGCAGTTCCGCGTCGTCGGCGGCCGGCGGGTAGGGCTTGCCGCGGCGCTCACCAGGGACCGCGGCGTTGATCAACGCGACACCGTCTTCGACCACACCCAACGTGTGACTGTCTAAACGCACTTGATCAGTCACCTCACTCTCGCTACAGTCGTCACTGTCGTTGATGCTTATGAC
Source organism: Nocardia vulneris (assembly GCF_001613425.1). Taxonomy (GTDB): domain Bacteria; phylum Actinomycetota; class Actinomycetes; order Mycobacteriales; family Mycobacteriaceae; genus Nocardia; species Nocardia vulneris. The sequence goes on from NZ_BDCI01000034.1 coordinate 20,095, forward strand.
AGTAACGGAGTTACTCATGTCGTTGACACCCACCCTCGCCCACGCCTGGATCGATCGCTGGGATCGCCAGCAGGAGGGATACCTACCCGACCGCGAACTCATGTTCGCGGTGATCGCCGACGCGGTGGCCGCCAACGCGGACCGCCCCGACCCGGTGGTACTCGACGTGGCGTGCGGCCCCGGCTCGCTCGGCGCCCGCATCCGGGAACGGCTGCCGCAGGCCCGCGTCATCGGCATCGACGCCGACCCGGTACTGCTCGAATTGGCCCGCACGGCATACGGATTCGAACTCGTCGACCACAATCTCGCGGATCCGGCCTGGGCGGCCGGATTGCCCGCCGGTCAGGTCGACGCGATCGTCAGCACCACCGCCCTGCACTGGCTCTACTCCGATCAACTCGCCGCGCTCTACCGCCAAGCGGCGCAACTGCTCCGGCCCGGCGGCATCCTGCTCAACGGCGACGATATGGCCACGCACGCAACGGATATCGACCAGCTGCACGAGGCGATCGGCACCCGGCAACTGGAACGGGAAGGCGTCACGGATCGGGAGAACTGGGCCGACTGGTGGAACGCCATCACCGCTGAACCGGAACTGGCCACAGCGGTCGCCGAACGCGAGATCCGCCGCTGGGAGCACCCGTCCGACAGCGGCACCACCTATGAGGAGCACCTGAACCTGTTGCGGGCGGCGGGTTTCCGGACGGCCGGATCGATCTGGCAGTACGGCCGCCGGCACATCGTCGCCGCGGTCAGCTGACCCCGGACGCGCCCACTGAGGACCGCGTCAGACCTGAACGATGGAGGTCACCGGGTAATCGCCCTGACGCTCCCGGCCGTTGAGGAAGGTGAGTTCCAGAACCACGGCGGCCGCGACGATCTCGGCGCCGGCCTGCCGGAACAGGTCGGCCGCGGCGGCCAGGGTGCCGCCGGTGGCGAGCACGTCGTCGAGTAACAACACCCGGCGGCCCGCGAGCGGGACGCCGTCGGCGGGGATCTCGAGCGCGGCGGTGCCGTATTCGAGTTCGTATTCGCGCTCGAGGACCGGCGGCGGCAGCTTGCCCGCCTTGCGGACGGCGATCACGCCGGTGCCGAGGCTGGCGGCCACGCCGGCGCCGATCAGGAAACCGCGGGCGTCGACACCGGCCACCAGGTCGGCGTCGGGTGCGATGTGCGCGAGGCAGTCGATGACGGTGCGGAAGCCCTCGGCATCCGCGAACACCGGGGTCAGGTCGGCGAAACGGACTCCCGGGGTGGGGAAGTCGTCGCGCCAGCGGGTCAAGCGCTCGACCGCGTCCGCGGCCAGGCTGGTCCGCTGGGCGGCTAGCTCGTCGGACTCGATCGCCGCGTGCTTACTCATCGACACCTCTCCATCATCACATCACCCGAACACCTGTTACCGCTTCAACACCCAGCGGTCCATGTTCCACCCGGTTCCGGCCTGGCTGGGCGCGGGTATCCCGTTCTGCAGGCCGCCGCCGAACGCGATGGTGCGCGGGGTGGCAAACAGGGGGATGCTCGGCAACTCCGCCCACAGCAGGTTTTCGGCTTCGGTGAGCAGATTCAGCTGTGTGGTCGAGTTGTCGTCGACCGCAAGCTGATCGGTGATCGCATCGTAACGGCCGTTGCCGAATCGCCCGAAATTGAGCCCGCTACCGGTGCGCAACGAACTGGCCGCGACGACGCCGCTCAGCGACCCGGCCGGCCCGGGCGCGGCCGCAGTACTGGCCAGGATCGCGTCGACTTTACCCTCGCTGAGCTGGGTGGGAACGAAATCCGGGGCGCCGGCGTCGACGATCGTGATACCCGCCGGTTTGCACGCCTCCGTGATCATCGCCACGGTCTGCGCGCGCCGGTCGTCCGGGCGCAGATAACCGATCCGGATGGTCGGGTTCTGCGCCTTGGACGCCGCGACGGCCTGCGTGGCACCGCCGATGTCACCGCCACCGAACTTGCTTCCCGCACCCGCCGCCGGACCGTAGTACAGCGAATCCTGTTGCACGATATGGGTGTTCAGCGGCCCGGAGCCGAGACCGGTTTTCGGCGCGTCCTTGACCTGCCCCAGCTTCTCGAACAGCGCCTGGCGCGGCACGCACAGGGCCAGCGCCCGGCGCAGTTCCGCGGAGCCCAGCACACCCCCGGTGGCGAGCACCAACTGCTCGGCGCCGCGCCCGGGCAGGTTCTCCACCCGGAATCCGTCCAGGTTCAGGTCTTTCACCGATCCCGCGCCGATATCGATGACGCCCATCGCGCTGTCGCCGACCTTGGATTTCAGGTCGACGTTCTTGGGCCACACCAGGATCCGGCCGGTCGCGGGCGTGCGACCCCACCACCGCTCGTTCGACACCAGCACCAAACCGTCCTTCTCGCCGAAGGATTCGATCCGGTACGGCCCGGAGGAGGGGAACCGCGTCAGGTCCAGCTTGCCCGGCTTCAGATTCCAGCCGGTGTTCCAGAACTCGGCGATCCGCCCGATGGCGTTCCCGTCGCCGGATTGCACCGCCGACACGATGTTCGCCACGTTCGCCGCCTGCGCCGCGATGTGCGCGGGCAGCACCTCCCCGGCCGCGAACAGCGTGCGCCAGGCGGCGTAGCGCCGATCCGGGCGGAACACCACCAGGGCGTCGCGGGAACCGGGCTGGCAGTCCACTCGCTCGATATCGGCGTAGCCCGCGGTGCTCGCCGCGTCGAACGCCGGAATCGGGCCCCGGTCACCGGGTTTGGTGAACCGGCCGCTGCGCGCCGCCCAGGTGAGCACCAGGTCGTCACAGGAGGTCGGCACGCCGTCGGAGTACACCCCGTCGGGATTGAGCCGGTACTGGATGGTCTGCTGCTCGGCGGGCGTCTCCTTGGCGGTGCCGAAATCGGTGTCGGCGACCTGCTGACCGTCCGGCCCGGTGTAGAAGAACCCGGTGAGCACCCGGCCGAACACGGCGGCAGCACCGGAGCTCACGCCGAGCGTGCTGCCGCCGTTGTAGGTGGCGATGGTGGCGTCCACGGCATAACCGATGGAGGGCACCTGGTTCTTGCTCGAGCACCCGGCCGCCAGTCCGGCGGCGGTGACGCCCGCGGCCAGCACCGCGAGCAGGCGGACCGTCCGGCTGCGTGGCTTTCGCATGAACTCCCCTGCCTGTGTCAGTGCCGCCGCTTCTGCCGTTTGCCGCTCGGGCGCGCGCCCGGTCGGGGAGCCTGGCCGGGATCACGGGGCCTGCGCGGCTCGTCATCGCCGAAGGACCGGCCGGTCGCGGCGGTGACCCGGCGATCGGCCTCATAAGCCGCCCGCGCGCCGGCCGCACCGGCCCGCTTGTTGAGCACCTTCTTGGTGTGCGCGGCGACCGGACCCCAGCGTTCCTTGATCGACACCAGCAGCGGAACCGCAAGGAAGATCGACGAATACGCGCCGACGACCATGCCGACCAGCTGCACCAGTGCCAGGTCCTTCAGGGTGCCGACACCCAGCAGCCAGACCGCGATCACCAGCATGCCGATGATCGGCAGGATGCCGATGACGGTGGTGTTGATCGAGCGCATCAGGGTCTGGTTGGCCGCCAGGTTCGCCTGCTCGGCGTAGGTGCGCTTGCTCAGATGCAGCACGCCGCGGGTGTTCTCCTCGACCTTGTCGAACACCACGACGTTGTCGTAGAGCACGTAGCCGAGAATGGTGAGCAGACCGATCACCGCGGCGGGCGTCACCTCGAAACCGACCAGCGAATAGATGCCGCCGGTGACGATCATGTTGAAGAACAGGGATCCGATGGCCGCGATGGACATGTCCCGTTCGAATCGGATCGCGATGTAGAGCATCGTCAGCAACACGAAGACGATGAGCGCGATCACCGCCTTCTTGGTGATCTCACCACCCCAGGTCTCGCTGATCTCGGCGACGCTGATCGCGTTGCGCGATTCCGCGCCGCTACGGTCCTTCGGATGGAAGGCGTTGAACAGCGCGGTCTGCAACTCGTCGGCCTGGCTGGTGCTCAGCGTGTCGGAGCGGACCTGAATGGTCGCCGCCGCACCGGAACCCACCTTCTGCACCGACACCGGCTTGTGCCCGAAGGTCGCCGCGTAGACGTCCTCGACCTTCGAGGTGGTGACGTTGTCGGCGGCCGGGATGCCGATCCGCGATCCGCCCGCGAAGTCGATGCCGAGGGTGAACCCGCGAATGCCGATGCTCAGCAACGAGATCAGCAGGAACACCGCGGTCAGCCCGTAGTAGAAGCGGCGCCGGCTGACGATCTTGAAACCGCCGGTGCCGGTGTAGAGCCGCTCGAAGACGCTGTGCTTGGGGGCATTCGCGTCGTCGATCTCGTCCGCGAAACTCGGCTCCAGGGTAGGGCTCGAATTGTTCATCGTGACGCCTCCCGCACCAGTGCGCCGGTGCTCGCCTTACGTTCCCTGGCAATTTCCTGTACCGCTCCGAGGCCGTTGACCGACGGTTTCGCCCAGTAGGACGAGCGCGAGGCCATCATCATCAGCGGCGCGGTGACCAGGTACAGCACGATCACGTCGAGGACCGTGGTGATGCCGAGGGTGAACGCGAAGCCCTTCACCTGACCGGCCGCGAGGATGTAGAGCACGGCGGAGGCGATGAGGCTCACCGTCTTACCGGAGAGGTTGGTGCGCTGGGCGCGGGCCCAGCCGCGCGGCACGGCCGAACGGAAGCTGCGGCCCTCGCGCATCTCGTCCTTGATGCGTTCGAAGAACACCACGAACGAGTCGGCGGTCAGGCCGATACCGATGATCAGACCGGCGATACCGGCGAGGTCCAGGGTGAAGTTGATCCACCGGCCCAGCAGGATGATCAGGCCGTACACCGCGACGCCGGAGGCGAGCAGCGAGAACCCGGCGAGGAAGCCGAGCATCCGGTAGTAGAGCAGGCAGTACACCAGCACCACCGCCAGGCCGATCGCGCCCGCGAGCAGACCGGCCCGCAGCGACGAGAGGCCGAGCGTCGCCGACACGGTCTCGGCTTCGGAGGTCTCGAACGACAGCGGCAGCGAGCCGTACTTCAGGGTGTTCGCCAGTTCCTTGGCCGAGGCCGCGGTGAAGCTACCGCTGATCTCGCTGGTGCCGTCGGTCTGCACGCCCTGCACGGTCGGGGCGGTGATGACCTTGGTGTCGAGGGTGATCGCGACCTGCTTGTACAGCATGTCCTTGGTGAGCTGGGCCCACTGCTCGGCACCGGTCGACTTGAACTTCAGCTGCACCACGTTCATCGCGCGCCGCGAGTCGAAAGCCGAAGTGGCGTCGGAGATTTCCTGGCCGTCGAGCCTGCTCTTGTCCAGCAGGTAGACGTTGCCGTCCGAACCACAGGTCACCAGCGGCAGATTCGGGTCGTCGTTGCCCGCGAGCGGATCCGGCTTGGCGCAGTCGATGGCGGCCATCGCGGCCTGCTGCACGGCGGGATCGGCGCTCTGCCTGGTCGCCCTGGCCTGCTGGATGTCCTTCTGGGTCTGCTCGCGCGAGGTGAGCGACGGGTCCGGCGCGGGGTTCGGCGTGGTGGGCGCCTGGGCCGGGAACACCCGGTTCTGCGCGGCGGGCGCCTGCGGCTCCGCCGCGGGCGGCGCGGGCTCGGCGGGCGGCGGCACCGCACCGGGCTCACCGGCCGGCGGCGGCACTGCGCCCGGCTCACCGGCCGGCGGCGGCACTGCGCCCGGCTCGCCGGCCG
>NZ_BDCI01000035.1 GCF_001613425.1 Nocardia vulneris
GCCGACCGCGACTTCGCGAACGTCCTCTGCTGCCGCTTCCGGAGCGTTTTCCGAACCGCCACCGCCCGCACGCCGAATGCAGGATCAGCTGATGGCCAGGCGATAAACCTGTCGTGAACCGCCCTCCGGCCCCGCTGGGGCTTCCTCGCCAGGGAGGAAGCCGTGTCTCTCGTAGAAGACTCGTGCTCCGCTGGCGACCGCGCCGGGGTGATCGGCACCGAAGGTGATCACTTCGATGCAGCCCGGCAACCGGACGAACCTCCGCGTGGCCTCGGCCAGCAATGTCGTCCCGATGTTGTTTCCGCGTTCTCGCTCCGAAACAACGAGCCAGTGCACCTGATAGCGCGGAGCACTGCCCCCGAACAGCAATCCGCCCACGATGTCGGACCCCGAATGGGCGACCAATGCCGCGGAGCGGTGAATGTGTCTGCTCACGGCCGCATGGAAGCCGGCATCGTTCACCATGGGACCGAACCAGTGCTCGACCTGAGAAGCCAACCTCAGGAACGCCGAAAGATCCTGCTCCTGCGCAAGTCTGACGATCATTCGACCAGTTTGGCAGCAACCGCTGTGGTCGAACATCCGCTTCTACCGCCGAGCGCGCGCGCTCGGACCGCTCCGGCGCGGTTCGAGAGCCCTCGCGACGCACCAGCATGCCGAATTGTCGAACATATGTTCTATCTTTGCGGTAAGCTCCCTCGCGTGACCATACATTCGACCGCGCTGGCGCCGGATGCCCGAACACCAGGATGGCCGGAACTGGCCGATGTCGATCTGCTGCGCACCCTAGTCGAAACCGAACGCCGTAGAAGGCGACTGGATGCCGCCATGCGCGCGGCCGTCGCCGAAGCCGAGCGACGCGGCCTCGCCGCAGACACCGGCTACCGGGACACCGTCGAGCTGTTGACCGATCTGCTGCGCATCACCGCCCACGAAGCGCGCCGCCGAATCGAGACCGCGGCTCCGCAGGCCCGCTCCCGTTCCAAGAAGGTGTGGCGGGTGCTGGCAGCCGCAAGCTGACGCCGAGCCCGCGCACCTCCCGCGACCGGGCATCACCGCGGACGCCGAACAGCAAGCCGCGCCCAGCACTCCGATAGCGCGGGTCGACGCCGAGATCTACTGCGGCCCAATGCGTTCGGTTAAGCCAATCACAGCCGAGGCATCACCATACGACCGCACCCGCTGATGCGGTTGTCCGGAAGGACTCCGGCGGTCATCCGCCGCCTAGCCCCCACTCGTCGAGACCGGCGTACGCGGGCTGCCCACCACCGTGACCGGCCGAACAATTCGGCCTCTCCGGAATGGATGGAGACGAGCAAATCCGGGCCGGGATCGAAGACCACGAGAACGACTGCGGTCCAGTAGGTCTCAGCGCAAGCTGAAGCCCGTGCGGGAGTCGAGGCGGGTGAGTTTCTCCGGGTTTCGGACGAAGTAGAGGCCGGTGATGCGACCGTTGTCGAGGCGGAAGCTCATGATGCCGATTTCGTTGTCCCAGCGCATGATCAGGGCCGGGCCGCCGTTGACCACGGTGGTTTCGGTACGGAGCGTGGGGTTGATCTTGCCGAAGCCGACCAGCAGGTTCCTGAGCACCTTTTCGATGCCGACGAGCGGTACCCGGGCCGCGGTCTTGATGCCGCCACCGTCGGTGAGCAGCACGACATCCGGGGCCAGCACGTTGAGAAGCCCTTGCGGATCACCCGTTTCCAACGCCTGCTGGAAAGACTCCAGCGCCGCCCTGGCCTGCGCCGGGGAAACCACCGACCGTGGCCGGCGCGCCTCGACATGGCGGCGGGCCCGCAGGGCGATCTGACGCACGGCGACCGGAGTCTTGTCGACAGCGGCAGCGATCTCGTCATAGCCGACGTCGAAGACCTCGCGCAGCACGAAGACCACCCGCTCGGTGGGCGACAGCGCCTCGAGGACGAGCATCAACGCCATCGACATGCTTTCGGCGAGTTCGACATCCTCGGCCACATCCGGCGCAGTGATCAACGGTTCGGGCAGCCACGGCCCGACATACGCTTCCTTTCGGCGTTTCAGCGTGCGCATCCGGTTCAGGGCCTGACGGCTGGTGATACGGACCAAATAGGCACGCGGATCATCGATCCGAGCCACCTCGACCCGGGCCCACCGCAGCCAGGTTTCCTGTAGGACGTCTTCGGCATCGGCGGCGGAGCCGAGCATTTCGTAGGCGACGGTGAACAGGAGGTTGCGGTGCGCGACGAACGGGTCGATCGCCGGGTCGGCTGTGGTCGTCATCGCGAACTCTGCTCCTCGTGCCTGGCCGGGAAATGCTCGGCAAGGCTACCGGGTCAGGCAGTGAACGGTTCGAGCCCGAACCGGCCCCACGCTATGAAGACCGCCATCGCGAGGTAGACCACATTGGCGGTGATGACCTTGTATTCGCCGTCGCGGGCATGGGTGATCATCGCGCCGACCATCAGCAGCGCCCAGCACACCGCGGTGACCGGGACGAGCACCGGCGCGATCCCGAGCACAGCGGGCAGAATCAAGCCGATCGCGGCCAGAACCTCCACGCCGCCAAGGGTTTTGATGACTCCCGCGCCAGCGGTGGCGGTCCAGCGCCCACCGGGCGCCTGGGCCAGTTTCGCCTTGGGCGTGAACATTTTGATGGTGCCGCCGGCCGATGCGACGGCGGCCAGCAATCCGGTGACGATCCACAGTGCGATGTTCATCAGGTCTCCTCGTTTCGATGTTCGACCTGAAGACACCACTGAGCCGCCGCCCGTGACAGTGCGTGACGCAGGTCACCGCGTCACTGGACCCACGACTCGACACCACCCACGCAGCGCGGGCGCTCACACCGGAATGCCGTGCTGGGTGACGTAATGCGCGATCAGCGTTTCGATCGAGCGCCGGAAGGAGCCCTGCTGCCGCTCGCTCAAAGTGTTTGCCAGATTGCCGATTTCGGCTCGGACCGCGTCGCGCACCAGGTGCACGACGGCGCGGCCCTCGGCGGTGACGGTGACATGGACAGCGCGCCGGTTTCCGGGGACGGCGATCCGCCGCACCAGGCCGCGCCGCTCGGCTCGATCGACCAAGCCGGTGACGCTGGACTTCTCCAGTTCCAGGATGCCGGCCAGCTGCTGCATGCCGATCTCGCGATCGTCGAGCACGGCGAGCATGCGCAACTGGGTGACCGACAACCCTTGCTGACCGGCGAGGCGGCCGAGCACGGCTTGCAGGATGAACGACAGCTGGATGAGCCCGTCGACGAGGTCCGGCTCCGGGTCGGGTGCGTCTGTGGTCACAGTAGGCCAGATTAGCTTGATTCAGTTCGCGATACCAACTATTTTGGTTCGTGACACAAACAGTATTTGTCACGAACAATAGCGTGGGTACGCGGGGTCGGCCGCCGACGGTGGCCAAGGCTCGGCACGACCCGGACAGGGAAGAAGCAGACCTATGACGGACCAGAAGCGCGTCGCCGTCGTCATCGGCAGCACCCGCCCCACCCGCATCTGCGCCGGGATAGCCGCCTGGGCCCGCGACGCCCTGCAGGAGCAGAGCGATCTTCACTACGACCTGCTCGATCTCGCCGAGATCGGGCTGCCGTTCCTGGACGAACCCCGCAAGGCCGCGCTGCGACAGTACGAGCACGAACACACCCGGGCTTGGAGCCGGCTCGTGCAGAGCTACCACGGCTTCTTTTTCGTCTTCCCGCAATACAACTGGGGTTACCCGGGCGTGCTGAAGAACGCGCTGGACTACCTCTACTGGGAATGGCGCGACCGGCCCGCGAGCCTGCTGACCTACGGCACCCACGGCGGCGGCCGGGGCGCCGAACAGCTCATCGGCGTCCTGCACGGCCTGCACATGCGACTGCTCGAGACGCATGTCGAAGCCGTCATCACCGATCAGGACGTGGACGAGAACTGGCAGCTGCGCGACCTCGACACCACGCTCGGCCCGAACCGGGAACTACTGCGCAAGATCGGTGCGGACATGGCCCGCGCCCTCGACGGCAACTCATGACCGCAGTCCTCTAGAAGAACGGAGAAACAATCATGGCAACTCACCAGGTGGGCTTCATCGGCCTCGGGAAGATGGGCGCCGCCCTCGCCGGCCGACTGCTCGATGCCGGGTACGGCGTCACCGTGTGGACCCGGACCGCCGGCAAGGCCGACGACCTGCTGGCGCGCGGCGCGACGCTCGCCGACCGCCCCGAGGACGCGATCGCCACCGGGACGGTCTTCTCGATGCTGAGCAACGAAGAGGCGGTGCGGCAGGTCTTCACCGCGGACCGGATCCGCTCCGCGCCAGCGGGTTTCGTGCACATCAACCACGCGACCATCAGTCCGGCCGCGGCGCGCGAGTTCGCCGCGGCCGGTGGCGGTTACCTCAGTGCCCCGGTGATCGGCCGTCCCGAGGCGGTGGTGGCAGGCAAGCTCGCCGTGCTGGTCTCCGGCGACGAGGACGTCCGGGCCGCGGCGGCACCGATGCTCGCCGCGCTCGGCCGGCGGGTGTGGGACTTCGGTGCCGCCGTGGACGCCGCACCGACGGTGAAGATCGCGGTCAACTACTTGATCCTGCACGCGCTACAGGCCTTGTCCGAATCGATCACCCTGCTGCAGCACGCCGAACTGGACGCGGGGCGGTTCGTCGAAATGATCAACGATTCGATCTTCCCGGGCCCGGTGTACGGCGGCTACGGCAACGCCATCACCACCGGCACGTACACACCGCCGGGCTTCACCACCACGCTGGGCTTGAAAGACCTGAACCTCGCACTGAGCACCGCCGACGAAATCGGCACCCACCTCCCCACCGGACCGGTTCTGCACGACGTGTTCACCAGCGCGGTCGAGCAGATCGGCGCGGAACTCGACTGGGCGAGCGTCGCCGAAGTCACCCGGCAGCGCTCCCCCGGCCGCTCCCACTGAGCAGCGCGCTCCGCTCCAGGACATGCTCCACAGGACCGGCCCCGCGGCGTTCACGTTGCGGGGCAACGGTCTACGCAAACCAGACCGTCGCTGCACCTTCTAGGATGCTCGGCATGTCTGTCTGCACCGCCGACCTCGTCGGTTACACCGAACGCGACCTCGACGCCGACCTGGCGCGCTGGTTCCGCACCGCGCCGCGAGTTCAGGTGCCGGACGAAACGCGTTCGGTGGCAACGTTTCTCGGTCGTCTCGCACCGTCCGATGCCGCGGCACTGAGCGCGTTCGACCGTCGGGTGCGCGCCGGCCTGCTGCCGCAGTTCCTGGACATCTTCGACTGGTCCTACGGCTTCGATTTCGCCGGAAACGATTGCGGCATCCTCGATTCGGACTATACGACCGAACTCACCGACGACGACGTGTACTCGATCGGCGCCGACGGCGGCGGCAACCTGTACGTGGTCCTCACCAATGGTCAAGTGGCCGTGTGGTTTCACGAAGAGGAGGTGGTCGAGGGCGGCACCCGATTCGACAACCTCGACGTCTTCCTCTGGTCGTTCGTCCGCTACCGGGCGGTCCGGGCCGGACAACTCGCTCGCTCGGCGGTCGAAGCGGACTTCCTGGCGCTCGGCCAGGACGGTGCGCTCGAACCCGAACTGGGCTTGCTCCGGCTCATGAAGTAGCGGCCGGGGTCGCTGCGCGGCCCCGCCACACGTAGAGCGCGGTGGCCGCGGTGCCCAGGCACAGGGCGAGGGCGCTGAGCCCGAGCGACCAGTGCACGCCGATGGCCGCCCCGATCAATCCGACGGTGAAACCGCTACCCGCGCGCAGGCCACTGGAGGACACACCGTAGAGCCCGATCACCCGGCCCCGGTCGGCGGCCGGGGCGAGCAGTTGCACGACGGTCTGCCCGATCGACATCGATGCCAGGTTCGCCACCCCGCCGACCACGAGTAGCACGACCGCGAACGGATAGCTGGCGGTGGCGGCGAAACAGAGGCTCGTCAGTCCGTAGACCGCGGTGCTGACGACGGCGGCGGTGACCGTCGGTTTGATCCGTCCGGTGGCTTCGAGCAGGATCCCGCCGAGAACGCCGCCGACCCCATTGGCGAACAGCAGGACACCGTAGGTCAGTCCGGCATCGCCCGCACCGAGGTCGTGCGCGAAGATCGGCATGGACGACTGCATCGACGCACCGACGAAGAACGAACCGAGCCCGGCGAGCACGATCATGCTGACCATCGTGCGATTCGACCGGACCTCGCGGAACACACGCACCGAATCGAGCACGCCGACCCGCGGCCGCGGCACGTGGCCGTCGCGCGTGTGACCGGTGAACTCGGTCCGAAACAGGAACAGCGTAAGCGGCAGGTAGAACACGATATTGGCGAAGATGCCCGCGGTCGGGCCCAGCCCGAGCAGCAGCGCCGAGCCGACCACCGGGCCGAACAGGATGCCGAGGCTGCGGAAGGTGGCATTGAGCCGCACCGCGCTGGGCAGCTCGGCGCGCCCGACGAAATCGTGCAGCATCAACTGCTCCCCCGGACTCCACAGTGCCCCGGCGCAACCGTGCAGCACCAGCAGCACGCACGCTTCCCACACGCGCAACGAGCCGGTGAGGAACAGCACCCCCCAGGCCGCGGAGACGGCCATGAACAGGAGCTGCGCCGCTTGGATGAGCCGACGGCAGTCGTAGCGATCGGCGAGCGAGCCGAAGTAGACGGAGAACAGCAGAAACGGCACCCAGTGGCTGATCACCTCGAACCCGGCCAGCGCCGGTGAGTGGAACTTCTGCCAGAGCACCCAGTAGGTGATGACGTGCTCGATGTTGTCGGCCATCATCGACAGCGCGGCACCGAACAGGTACGGCCGGCAGTCGCGGTTGCGCAGGGCCGCGAATTTGCGAACCGGGGCGGGCTTCGATTCGAGGACGTGCGCGACGTCCCCGCAGGCGTTGCACATGCGTGTGCTTTCTCTCCAGGGACCGGAATTCACCGGTCGGACAACGGAACCCGGGCGACAGCCGCTTCATAAGTCCCACGGGGACAGTCGATTCCCGGCCGTCCTGCTAGAGTAGACGCAACGTTGCGTGGCGTCTACTCGGGACGCCGCGCTCCGACGCAGAGGAGAACGCGCATGGCAGGCGACGCCGACCGCCCCGCCCACCACGGAAACCGTTATCAGCGCAGCGAGCAAGCCCGCCGCGCGGTGCTCGAGGCGGCCGATGACCTGCTGGTCGAGCGCGGGTTCGCGGGGCTCACGATCGAAGGGATCGCCGCCAGAGCCGGCGTCGCCAAGCAGACCATCTACCGCTGGTGGCCGTCCAAGACCGAGATTCTGCTGGACGCCCTCGCCGACGACGCCGCCCAGCACCTCACCCCACCCGACAGCGGCGACCTCCGCGAAGACCTGCGGATCCACCTGCACAACCTCGCCGAATTCCTGACCACGTCGGACGCCGGAGCCGTCTTCCGCGCCCTCACCGGACAGGCGCAACACGATCCGCAGGTCGCGACCAAGCTACGCACGGACCCGCTCGGTCACCAGCGTGCGCGCGAGCGCCTGCCCCTGCAGCGCGCCCTCGAGCGCGGCGAGCTGCCACCGGAGACCGACATCGACTTCCTGGTCGATCAGTTGGTCGGCCCGATCTACTACCGCGCGTTGGTCACCGGCGAGCCCGTCCCACGGGAGTTCACCGACCGGCTCGTCGCCCAGGTACTGCGCTGAGGCATGGGCGATGTCATCGTTCGGCGGCACCGTGTGCGCGCCGGGGCAGGCAGAACATCAAGGCCCACAGCACAATCAAGGCCCCGCCGACCCACCACAGCACGCCGGTGAACGCGTCGCGGTTGAGCGCGCCCGTGGGTGCGCCGCCGGTAACGGCGAAGAACACCGGACCGGACAGCGCGATACCCACGGCGTAGCCCAGCTGGAGCGCGGTGTTGAACAGCCCCGAGGCCGAACCGGCGCGTGCGTGCGGAACCTGCGCCAGGCTCAGGTCCGCGATCGGTCCACCGAGCAGTCCGAAGCCGAACCCGAGCAGCACCACGGGGACCGCCATCGCGAGAACGGTCACCTCGGCTTGCCCGCTACTGATCTGGATCCCGTAGGCCGCGATCGCGGCGAGGGCGATCAGTGCCCCGGCTTGCGGCAGGCGGCGCGCGAAGCGTCCGGCGGTCTTCGTCGCGGTCATCGCACCGGCCAGCTCGCCGAGGGCGAGCACCGTGAAGGCCAGGGCTGCCGTCAGCGGGCTCATGCCCAGGCCGTGCTGCAGGTACAGGCTCCAGGTCAGGAACAGCAGCCCGCACAGCAAGGCCATCGTCAACTGCGCGGACAGACCACCGGAGAACTGCCTGTCCTCGAACAGCGACAGCGCAACCAGCGGCGAATCGTACCGTCGGCGCTGCTGGTGCCGGAGGAAGACGCCGAGCATCAGCCCGCCGCCGGCGAGCATGGCGAAACACCACAGCGGCCAGCCGTGGGTGTGCCCCTCGGTGAGCGGGAAGACGATCAGCACCATCGCGATCGCCGACAGCAGCACCCCGGCGAGGTCGAGGCGGTCGGCCTTCGCCGCGGTCGACTCGATGACGAACTTCCGTCCGAGAACGAGCACGGCGAGGCCGACGGGCACGTTGATCAAGAAGATCGGTCGCCAGGACAACCCGAACAGGTCGGCCTCGGTGAGCACGCCGCCCAGCACCGGACCCACGACGCTGCCCATCGACAGGATGGCCCCGTAGAGACCGAACGCCCGGCTGCGGTTCGCACCGTCGAAGGTGACGTGCAGAGTCGCCAGGACCTGCGGGATCATCACGGCCGCAGCACCGCCCTGGAGTAAGCGGGCGGCGATCAGCATGCCGGGCCCGGCCGCGAGGCCGCACAGCAGCGAGGCCAGGGTGAACCCGGCGGTGCCGAGCAGGAAGACCCTGCGCCGGCCGTAGAGATCACCGAGCCTGCCACCGGTGATCAGGCCGAGCGCGAAGGTCAGCGCGTAGCCCGCGGTCAGCCACTGCACCACGGCCGGTCCGGTGCCGAGCGAGCGTTGCAGCGTGGGCATGACCGTCAGGACGACCGAATCGTCGAGGATGCTCATCAGTTCGCCGGTCAGCACGACCGCGAGGGCGATCCTGGCGGCCGTCGTCATCGTCGGCCCCGGGCCGGATGCGGCATGGGCCGCAGGTTCAGGGGTGTGTTCGGGCTCGTCGTCGAGCGCGGCGGAATTCATGGCGGAACTCTCCTGGTTCAGGAATCGGGGAGCTCGCCGTCGATTAGGACCGGACCATACGAAACCCGGAGCAGTCGGCAGAGCTGCACCCGGAAAACAGGGATGGGGTGACACAACTCAGGCCAGCGCGCATCCGCCCGCACACGTTCACAAATAAGGACGTGCGGGACCACGGACGGCTACATGGCCTGGGATATAAGTCACCACCTCGAATCCACTACAGAAGCAACAGGAAGTCCGCGCCACGATACGGCATGGTCACTCCCCGGCCAACCAGGCGTGGCCCGCTGCGCGGAGGGTGCGCTCCCGGTCGCTGAAGCGGGTCGGGTATGTGCCGGTCACCGGGACTCCGCTGCGTTCGAGCAGATAGGCCAGCGCCGCGTATTCGCGGGGGTGGCGACGGGCGAGGGCCTCGGCATCGATGTGCTCCGCGCCGTCGACACCGAAGGGATAGGTGAATCCGCCCAGGTCGTAGACGGAGTCGCGATGTGCGATGCGCCAGACGCCGTCGTCGCGGCGCACGCGATCGAGGAAGCGGTTGTGGATCGTCGCGCCGAGACCGCACTCGCGGTGGTCGGCCAGCAGGATCGCGTTGGTCTCGACGAACGCGCGATCGCCCGCGAATTCGATGGCCGGGGAACCGATGAAGTGCTTGTTGCGCAACGGGCCGCCGCTGAGACGACGAGAGCCGTCGATGAAATCGCGGGCGCTGCCGGAGAACCACAGGATGGTCAGGGTCGCGTCCACGTGGAACAGCCCGGCCAGTTCCGCCCATTGCTCCCGGTCGCGATGGATCCAGCCCGACATCAGCTCACCGATCGCCAGACGGTCGGCGACGCGATCTTCGATCATGTCCGAAATCTCCTTTCAGTGGCCTAACCAATGTCGCCCTCGAAACCAATGTCGCCCTCGAAGGGCGTGGCCTGCCACCGCCATCCGGACAGCGGATTCCGGATTCCCGCCAAGATCGGCGGCACCATGGGGTGTGCCCCGACACCGCCAGATCCCGTGGTTCGGCTACGACGACATCCAGGGTCGCTGGGCACTGGTGCACGGCGAGGGCATCGCAGCGCATTCGCATGCGCAGGGTCAGCTGCTGTACGCGGCCAGCGGGGTGCTGGCCACCACCACCGCAGGCGGCACCTGGGTCTCCCCCACGAACCGGATCTCCTGGACCCCACCGCATTTCGAGCACTATCACCGCGCCTACGGCGACACCGAGATCAGCATCCTCGAGGTGCCCGCAGCGCTGTGTGCCGCGCTCCCCCCGCATCCGAGCGTGTTCGCGGTGTCCGGGCTGCTGCGCGAGGCGATGTTGAAGCTCACCGGCGGCAGCACACTGCGGCCGGCGGTCGCGGACCGGCTGCTGCGCGTGATCGTCGACGAGTTGACCGAACGCCCCGAACAGGCACTGCATTTGCCCGAACCGGTCGACGACCGACTGCGCGCGGTGACCGACCGGCTGCACGCCGATCCGGCCTCCCCCGCCACGCTCGAAGAACTGGACGAGCCGTCGGCGCGAGCGAGCGCACCCTCAGCCGCCTGTTCCGAGCCGAGCTGGGCATGAGCTTCCACCAGTGGCGCACGCTGCTGCGCGTACAGTACGCCCTGGTGCATCTCGTGCACGGCCATTCGGTCACCGAGATCGCCGTCCGCTGCGGCTGGTCCAATCCCACCAGCTTCATCGAGGCCTTCACCGCAATCATCGGCCAGACCCCGGGGCCGCTATCAGGCCGATCTGCGGCACCCGCGGGAGACCAGCGGGCACACGCCCTAGCCGCCCACGAGGCGGGCAGCGTAGTCCACCGTGCACGGAGTCAGTCGCTACTGCGCCTGCCATTGTGAACATGGCACTGCCATGGTTGCGAGGAGGAGCCGCGCCGAGCGATTGTGCTGTTAGCTTGTAAACCGTTCGGCGACAACAGAGTTTGTTGCCGGGCCAATTCACGATTGGCGACGGGGAGTCGCCTTGGGAGGGAAAGAACTGTGTTCAAACGTATTGCCGTCAGCGCTGCGATCGCGGTCTGTGCCGCCGGACTCGGTCTCGGGATGAGCGAGGCATCGGCAGCCCCGGTTACCGATGTAGCGCAAAGCGGATCGATGTTCTTCGCCGCCTCGTGCGCCGGCCGGGAAATCCCCGGGTACCGATGCGTGAACTGCCCCCCGAATGCGGGAGGAGCCTGCACGTACGAGCGGATCCCCCCGACGAAGGGTGGGCCCAAGTCCGGACGTAGCAACGGCAAGTAGTCCGGCAAGGTGCAGAGGTAGCCACCGCGCGCGGTAACGACGCGGCCTCTGTGCACAACGCGGCGAGCGGGACTGCTCACAGGCGGTCCCGCTCGCAAACCAATCGTCATCACCATTCGCCGCCGTCGGTGACCCGGGCGTGCACGTAGCGCCGGATCCCGCCTCCACCGGCAGTCCTCGCCGTCGTCGCCAGATTCCGCCTCCTGCGCCGCCGCCGGCAGTCCTCGTCTTCGTCGCCTGCGCCCGGCCGCGACCGCCGAGGCTGACTGGCCCCGCCCGAACCTATTGCGGCACAGGGCAATCAAGCCCGGCTCGAGAACGCCGAGCAAGCATCACCGAGACCAATAGGTACGGTTTTTTGATAGCCATTTACCGGATGCGCTGATTTAGGTACCCTCGACGCCAGGGGAGCTCAAACGGGGGGTGATCCGATGGCTCAGGGTTCGACGGTACGGGTCCGTCCGGAGGACTTGGCGACGCTCGCCGATCGGTGTATCGACCTTGCCATCGGCCTGACCTCAGCGATCAGCGATTCGGCGGGCGGTCTGACCGTCGCGCCGAGAGACGCGGGAGATACCGACGGCGGCTACAAGACCACGGCGGCGCACGCACCTTGTGTCGAGGCCGCGCACGACGCGATCGAGTCGCTCGCGGCCGTGCTCGAAGCCGATGCCGAGGGCTTGATGCTGTTCGCCTTCGCCATCTCCGACGCGGACGAGACCTCGGCACAAGCCATGTTGGCCAGTTCCTCGGCGCCGACCGGCCCGCGGCGGCCGCCACCACCACCGCCCGCGCCGCGATGACGAGAAGGGATTCGAATGGCAGAGGGGCGTTGGCAGTTATGGCACGATGCCGCATCGCTCGACGATGCGGCACGGAAGTGGACGACGCTCGCCGATCGAGTTCAGGCGACCGCGGATCGGCTGATCGCCGAATCCAAAAACGTCGTCGCCGAATGGCAAGGTCAGTCCGCCGAGTCGTACCAAGCGCACCGCGGTCGAGTAGTCGCCGAGTTCGACGCCGCCTATGACATTGCGGTGAAAGTGTCCGCAGGAGTGCAGTTCATCGCCGCATCCGTGCGCATTGCGCAGGGCCAGCTCGACCAGTCCTGGGCCACCGTCTCGCACATTCCGCATTCGGGTAGTCCGTCAGGTGCAGTCAGGTTCGAGCCGCGCGACGACACCGAGGCCGAACTGGTCCGTGCCGCGGGCATCCGCGCCACGGAGATCCGCGCGGGCCTCGACAGCAGTCTGGGCGGAGACCGACAGACGCTGATCGACGCCACCGCGCAATGGCAGGCGATCAGCGCCGCCTTCGAGCCGATCACCCAGAATGGCGCCGACCCGTTCACGCTGCCCGAGGACATCGATACCGTCGGGGTCATCACGGTGGGCAACAAAACCTATATCAACACCGGGGCGGGCAACGACGAAATCACGATCGGCGATGACCCGTTCAGCGACGGAACCCTGGTCACCATCAACGGAAAATCATATGTCGTCCCCAAGGGCCAGGAGATCGTTGTTCGGACCGGCGCGGGTGACGACCGCGTCAACGTGCCCGCGGGAACCCAGGTGAACTTCACGGTCCTGGGCGGCAGCGGTGCCGACCGGATCAAGACCGGCGCCGGAGCCGACCGCGTGCTCGGCGGCCGCGACGACGACGAGATCGAAACGGGCGCCGGCCGCGACGCCGTCCTCGCCGGGCTCGGGCGCGATTACGTCGACGGACAGGGCGATGACGACCTGCTCAGCGGCGGCGCGGGCAACGACACCGTGTACGGGCTCGGCGGCAACGATCGGCTCCTGGGCGGGCGTGGCCAGGACTATCTCGAAGGCGGGACCGGCGACGACACCGTCGTCGGGGGCGACGGCAACGACATCATGTCGGGTGGACGCGACAACGATGCCCTGTTCGGCGGAGCCGGAAACGATACGTCCTATGCCGGAGCAGGACTGGACTCTACCCACGGCGGCACCGGCATCGACACGACGTACCAGGAGTCCGGCGATCGCTCGGACGCAGGCACCGAGAACATCGTGACGGTGCAGCTCTCCAACGAGGCCCGGTTCATCGCGATCGAAGGGTCGCCGGAGTTCGTGACCAGGGCCGAGGCCGATCTGGAAATGCTGCGGTCCTCGCCGGCCGGTCAGCAGATGCTGACCGAAATGCAACGCGCGCACGACAACTCGGGATTCCTCGGCATCGGCAGGGAAAACCTGACGATCACCGAGTACCCGGACAGCGACAACAGCACCGCGCCCATTCCCCACCTCGGCAACAACAAAATCGAATACTCACCACGGATGGACTCCATCAACGACGGCCCGCCCGTAGCGATCCTCTACCACGAGATGGCCCACGTCTACGACTACATGACCGGCAACTTCGATGAGACCCCGTACACCGGAGCGGACTCGCTCGATCACCAGCAAAGGCAAGGAGAACGAGTTGCCGTCGGCCTACCGGTCGATCACGACCACGATCCGAACACCCCGGAAATCATCGACCCCGACCATCGGATCGAGCTGACCGAGAACGGGTTGCGCAGGGAGCTGGGTGCGCCGAACCGTGACCATTACAGATAACAGCCGGGTCGAAAGATTCGGGGCCGGCCTGCGGGCCTGCGCTTCGATCGCTTTCTGCGCAATGCTTCTCATCGCTTGCCGAACGACGACGAATACCGGCGGAGGAGGCGAGCCCGACCATGTGGCCGGTGGCGCCGTGATTCCGGTTGGGGTGACGTTCGACGCCGAGGTGACGGTCACCGGCGCGGACCTCGCGGTTACCTGGCGTGTCGACAATCGGAGCAGCCAGGAGCTGATAGTCCCGACGCTCGTTTCGCACGAAGGCAAGGTGCCGCAGGGGGACGCCTATATCGTCCCGGCCGGCAACACCATCGAAATCGCCCAGCGACTCTTCGACTGGCCCGACGAAGTTCAGGAATTGGCGGTGCCGCCGTCCGTGGGCATACTGCGCGTTCACCCCGGCAGCACAGAATCACGAACCATCCGGATCCCCCGCCCGTTGACCGCCTACCACCCTTTCGGGGGCGGCTTCGACGACGGTCCACCCGGACTTCCGTCCGCCCCGGCGGGCATTGTCTTCTGCCTCGGCGTCGTGCCGGAGCCATACCCGCCAGCGCTGGGACTCCGCACGGTGAACGGCGTCGAGATCGCGACCCACGGGCAGGTTTCCTACACCCGGCAACACCGCTTCTGCACAGAGCCGGTGGCTTTCCGATGATCGACCCCACCCTGCGACGATCGAGAGCGGGCTCGTGACGACTGCACCCCAGCCGTTCGCGAACGTCACCATCATCCGGCAGTCGATGATGCCTCGACCCTTGCATGCGCGGTCGGCGGCTCGGATGGTGTCGGCTTCCGTCGGGTGGTTGACCGAAAACGCGTCCATCTTCGCTGTCAGAGAATGGCAGGCTTCCGCGACCATGCCGGACCGATCGGTCCATTATGGGTAGTATCGGGCTTGTGCCACGTCCCCGACAGTTCGATGAAGAGCGCGTGCTGTCGGCCGTGCAGGCGGCATTTTGGGACAACGGATATGCGGGCACATCGCTCGAAGATCTCCTGGCGGCCAGCGGGCTCGGCAAGGGGAGCTTGTACGGGGCGTTCGGAGACAAGAAGAGCCTGTTCTTGCGCGTGCTGCGCATGTATGACGAGGCCAATGATCAAATGCTGCGCGACTGGCTCGAACAAGCCGAGCGCGGTATCGATGTCGTCCGGAGTTTCGTGACCGGACCCGCCGCTGATCCCAGTGGCGAGCAAGCCCGTCGAGGTTGCCTGCTCGCCAACACCGCGATGGAACTTTCGGCTAGTGCTGCCGAGGTGGCCGCAGAGGCCCGGCGCAGCTACGCCTCGACCACTGCCGTGCTGACCGACGCGATACGCCGAGCGCAGCGCGAGGGCGACGTCGCCGCCCGGCTCGACCCGGAACTCACCGCCCGCGCGGTGCTGGCCGGCCAGCTCGGGCTGATCGTGCTCGGTCGAGTTAGTCCGGATCCGGCCGCGTTGTCGACCTTGGCCGAGGCTCTGCTCGACGGCCTGCTACCCAAGGACTGAGCACGCCTGCCACAGTGACGCACAGCACAGCGCCACCCAGGTTCTTGACCGTTCAGTCCATATAGGGAAGGTTATGGACCACACGGTCAAGAATGTGGATAGGAGCTGACATGGAGATGCTGCAGGGCAAGGTCGCAGTCGTGACGGGGGCGAACACGGGCATCGGCCTGGCGATCGCGCGAGCTTTCCGCGCCGAGGGGGCACGAGTGTTCGTCGCCGGCCGTCGCCAAGCGCAGCTCGACGAGGTCGAGGCGGAACTCGGCCCCGAGGTCACCGGGATTCGCTGCGACGTGGGCCGGCTCGAAGACCTCGACCGGCTCTACGCGACCGTCGCGGAGCGGGCGGGCCGGATCGACGTGCTGGTGGCCAATGCGGGGATCGGGATAGCTGCCCCGCTGGGCGAGATCACCGAGGAGCAGTTCGACGCCATGTTCACCACCAACGTCAAGGGCTCGCTGTTCACTGTGCAGAAGGCGTTGCCCCTGCTGTCGCCGGGAGCCTCGATCATTCTCACCGGGTCGACGGCGGTCTCGCGCCCCCAGCCCTACCTGCCCGTGTACGGCGCGACCAAGGCCGCGATCCGCAACCTGGTCCGCGGGTTCGCCCACGACGCCGGCACACGTCGATACCGAATCAACCTGCTCTCGCCCGGCGGCACCCGCACGCAGGGTTTGCAAGAGCTCGTCTCACCCGACGAGCTCGCCGCCGCCGCGACATCGGTCCCATTGGGCCGATTGGCCGAACCAGAGGAAATCGCCGCAGCGGCAGTCTTCCTCGCCTCCGACGCTTCCAGCTACATCAACGGCTCCGAACTCGCCGTGGACGGCGGCTTCGCCCAGGTCTGAGGCACGCAAACACACCCGGGCACCGGACGAACAATCCGCCGCCCGCGACATGGCGCTCGCGCGCCGGGCGTGAGCGGCCGGACCTGAACCTGCGGATCCTGCTACTCATGATGACGCAGGAGAGGCGCTACTATTCGAACATGAGTTCGACATCAGAGTCTGGGGTGCCGCGCACGGAGGGTACGGAGCCGGAGCTGATCGAACCGGATGGGGTGGGGCATTATGCGGCCGCGGTCACCGTGCGGCCGCGGCCGGTGTGGGTTCGGTTGGATGCGATCGTGATTCGTGATCCGGGCACGCCCAAGCACACGAACGGTGCCGGAGTGATCATGACCGGGGAGCGAGCAGGGTTGCTCACCCACTGGGTGCCGACGGTCGCCGGGGACTGGATGGGGCGGGTGACATTCAGCGTGCAATACGCCGACGGCCGCCCTGACCTGGTAGTCCAAGGACAACTGGTCCCCGCCTACGCCCTGCGCCCCCGCACCGACCAGCGCTGAACGCCGGGTGCCGACTCCTGGACGCACGATCACGAGGAACTGGTGGCGGGAGCCTCTCGACCGATGCCGCCACCAGTTCCTCGTGATCAACCGACCAACACCCACACCCGGGTTCGGCGCCTCCCGCAGCGCGCCACAACCCCGCGACCCACGCCCGCGCCCGCGACCTGCGCGGTTGAGTGAGGGTCTGGCCCAGACGCGACATGAACAACCCGCACGACACCCATCCGCACGACCTATAACCCGCGGACCTGCCCCGCGCACCCGCACCCACATCCGCACCCGCAGCGCGCCACAGCCCCGTGGCCCACGCCCGCGCCCGCGGCCCACGCGGTTGACTGAGGGTCTGGCCCAGACGCGACGTGAACAATCCGCACGCCGCGCGACACCCATCCGTACGACCTATAACCCGCAGACCTGCCCCGCGCATCCGCGCCCGCATCCTCGACACAACCCACGACCCCGGCGCAAGCCAGCGACCCGTGCGACGCACAGCCGCGTGACACTGTGACCCGCGGATCTGGCGCCACGCATCGGCAGCGTGTCCCCGGCCCGCGACCTTCGGACGCTACCGCGCAATGCACGGCCTCAGTGCCGGCGCGATGCCACGCCCGACGGCTCACGCCCAGCGACCCGCGGCTGATGCCCCGTATCCGCGACCTGCGCGGTTTGGCGAGGACCTGGCCCGCGGGCGACGCGAACGACCAGCACCCCGCGCACCCGAGGTGGACGCGGGGGCGGGAATCAGTGGGCGGCGGAGTCCCAGCTGCGGCCGGTGCCTACCGAGACGTCCAGGGGGACGGAGAGGTGGATGGCGGCTGACATTTGGGCTTTGGCGAGGGCTTCGAGGGTTTCCTTTTCGCCTTCGGCGACTTCGAAGAGCAGTTCGTCGTGGATTTGGAGGAGCATGCGGGAACGCAGGCCGGCTTCCTGGATCGCCTTGTGCACGTTGATCATCGCCACCTTGATGATGTCGGCGGCGGTGCCCTGGATGGGGGCGTTGAGGGCCATGCGCTCGGCGGCCTCGCGGCGTTGCCGGTTGCTCGAGTCGAGATCGGGCAGGTAGCGGCGGCGGCCGAAGAGGGTGGAGGTGTAGCCGACCTTGCGGGCCTGCTCGACCACCTCGTACAGGTAGTCGCGGATACCGCCGAACCGGTCGAAGTACACGTCCATCTGTTCTTTGGCCTCGGTGGTGCTGATCTTCAGCTGGGCGGCGAGGCCGTAGGAGCTGAGACCGTAGGCGAGACCGTACGACATGGCCTTGATCCGGCGACGCAGTTCGGGTGTCACCTCGGCGAGCGGGATGTCGAACGCCTTGGAGGCGACGAACGTGTGCAGATCCTCACCCGAGTTGAAGGCTTCGATGAGGCCCTCGTCGCCGGACAGGTGCGCCATGATGCGCATCTCGATCTGGCTGTAATCGGCGGTCATCAACGACTGATAGCCGGCGCCGACGACGAACGTGTCGCGGATCTGCCTGCCGGTATCGGTGCGGATCGGGATGTTCTGCAGGTTCGGCTCGGTGGAGGAGAGCCGCCCGGTGGCGGCGATGGTCTGGTTGAAGGTGGTGTGGATGCGGCCGTCGTCGGCGACGCACTTGAGCAGGCCGTCGACGGTCACCTTGAGCCGGGTCGCGTCCCGGTGCTCGAGCAGGTGCTGCAGGAACGGATGCTCGGTCTTCTCGAACAGCGATTCCAGCGCGTCGGCGTCGGTGGTGTAGCCGGTCTTGGTGCGCTTGGTCTTCGGCATGTCGAGCTCGTCGAACAGCACCACCTGCAGCTGCTTCGGGGAGCCGAGGTTGATCTGTTTGCCGATCACCTCATAGGCGGCGTTGGCGGCCTCGTTCACCTTGTCGGCGAACTGCCGCTGCAACGTCTCCAGCTGGTCGGTGTCCACCGCGATGCCCGAATCCTCCAGCGTGGCAAGCACACTCAGCAGCGGCAACTCCATGTCCGCGAGCAGCGGCACCGATTCGATCTGCTGGAGTTCGGTATCGAGCGCGTCGGCCAGATCGGCGACCGCCCGGGCACGCAGCATCTCGGTCTGCGCGAGTTCGGCGTCGACGGCGTCTTCGTCGTCGAGCAGGGACAGCTGCGGGGTCTCGTCGGTCTCGGCCCGCAGTTCGCGCCGCAGATACCGCAGGGACAGGTCGTCGAGGTTGAAGCTGCGCTGCCCGGGACGGACCAGGTACGCGGCGAGCGCGGTATCGCTGGTGAGTCCGCCGAGGGTCCAGCCGCGGCCGCGCAGCGCGTGCATCGCCGCCTTGGCCTCGTGCAGCGCCTTCGGCACGGCCGGGTCGGCGAGCCAGGCGCCGAGTGCCGCTTCGTCTTCCGGGGTCAGAATGGCGACATCGATGTAGCCGCTCTCGCCGTCGCCCGCCGCGATGGCGAGCGCGCGCACGTCACCGCTGCCCGGGGTGCCGCTGCCGACGATCGAAACGCCCTGCCGCACACCGGCCTTCGCGTGCTCGGCGAGCCAGTCCGCGACCGCGCCGACCTCGAGCGCGCCGCCGCTGATCTCGAAGCCCGCCTCGGCCTCGGGTTCCTTCGGGGCCAGCGTCTCGAACAGCCGGTCCCGCAGTACGCGGAACTCCAGGTCGTCGAAGAGCTGGTGGATCTTGTTGCGGTCCCAGGGCTGCTGCGCCAGCTGGTCGGGTGTGTAAGGCAGGGGCACGTCGCGCACCATCTCGGTGAGCTGGCGGTTGAGCACCACGCTGCTCAGGTTCGCCCGCAGCGCGTCGCCCACCTTGCCCTTCACCTCGTCCACCTTGTCGACCAGGGTGTTCAGGTCGCCGTATTCACGAATCCACTTGGCGGCGGTCTTCTCCCCCACGCCGGGAATGCCGGGCAGGTTGTCGCTCGGGTCGCCGCGCAGGGCCGCGTAGTCCGGATACTGGGCCGGGGTGAGCTGGTATTTCGCGAACACCTCGTCGGGGGTGAACCGGGTGAGATCGGAGACGCCCTTGCGCGGGTAGAGCACCGTCACGTTGTCGTTGACCAGCTGGATCGCGTCGCGGTCACCGGAGACGATCAGCACCCGGAAACCCTCCGACACCGCCTGGGTGGTGAGCGTGGCGATGATGTCGTCGGCCTCGAAACCCTCGATGGCCATCACCGGGATGCCCATCGCGCCGAGCACGTCCTTGGTGAGTTCGACCTGCCCGCGGAACTCGTCCGGCGTCTGCGACCGGTTCGCCTTGTACTCCGGGTACGCCTCGGTGCGGAAGGTCTTGCGCGACACGTCGAACGCCGTCGCGATATGCGTGGGCTTCTCGTCGCGCAGCAGGTTGATCAGCATCGCGGTGAAGCCGTACACCGCGTTGGTGGTCTGGCCCGTCACCGTTTTGAAGTTCTCCGCCGGTAGCGCGAAGAACGCGCGATAGGCGATCGAATGCCCGTCCAGCAACATCAGAGTCGGCCGGTCTCCCGGCGCGACTTCGCTGGTGGCGGACGCGGTGGCGGGACGCTGAGCAGTCGTGGGTGAACTCACGCCCCCGAGTCTAGGGACCGCCACCGACAAGGTGTTACGCCGACACCCATGCACGTCGCATCGAGTCTCGACACCCCCTCGTTGTGACGCACACCACCGCCCCCGCTACCCGATCCAGGCGCACCTCAACCCCTCGCCCGACACCTGAGTAACCACCGCAGACACCGGGTTCGGAGCCACCGACAACACAAGCACCCAGTCACAACAACACGGCCCATGCACGCGAAGTCCGAAGTCCCTCGCGCCCGACGCCCCCGCTCCAGCGCCACACTCCTGCAACCCGAGCACTCACGACGCCACGCCCAAAAGCAACACGCCCACCCTCGACTCCCGCACCCCTTCTGCGCCCCCGCACCCCCTATGCCACGCCGCAGCGAGTGCGAGAACCCAAAACCCGTGCGAGAACTCGGAACCAGTGCGCGCGGCCCTTCTCGGCGTCGGACTCGGGCGTGATGACGGCGCTTGCCAGGAAACCTGTTCCCGTGCACCACAGCTCGGAGCCCGTGCCCGGAAATCAGCCGAACGACGCCGCACCCGAAACCCCCGCGCACCACACCGTGCCCCCGAGACAGAGTCGAGCCACGCGGTACAATCCCCGCACACAGCCAAACGACGCCGCGCCCGCGCACCACAGCTCAGAGCCGTGCCCTCGAGACAGGGGCGAGCCACGCGGCACAATCCCCGCACACAGCCAGACGACGCCGCAGCCGTGCACCACAGCTCGGAGCCGTGCCCGGAAAATGGGTCGAGCGATGCTGCGTCCGCTGGCACACTCACTTTATGTCGACCAATCGTCGTCGACGCCTCAGCGCCGACCCGCTCGACAACGCGGCTGCGAGCTACGAGACTCCACGACCCACCAAGCGATTCTGGACGGACCAGAACGGCACGACCTGGCGACGGCGCGGCCGGGATCTGCTCGTTCCGTCGCGGGCGCGTCGATTGCTGCAGCATCCCGATACGGTCGTGTTCCACGATTACATCGGTGCGGCACACGAGGTGGTCGGACAGGAACGCGCCGACCTCGTGCACCAGGTCGAGGAATTCTGGGCAGGCCGGGCCCACCCCATGGCCGACTTCCACCTCACCGAGTACCGCGACGCCGACCACCGTGTGATGGTCATGCTCGAAGAGCACTGCTGAACCGGATCAGCACCACAACGCCGCTCCCACAAGGGACCCCAGCACGCCCGGCACACAACCTCACCACGCCCGGCGCACAACCTCACCACGCCCGGCACGCGTCCCGGGCACACATGCCTACACCCCGGCACACAACCTCACAGCGTGGCGACAAGCTCCCGCAGCACCGGCAAACTCACCGAACCGGAGCCGAGCACCACATCGTGGAACGCCTTGATGTCGAAGGCGGAGCCGAGGCGTTCGGTGGCGGCGAGGCGCTGTTTGCGGATTTCCAGCTGGCCGACCTTGTAGCCGACCGCTTGGCCGGGCATGCCGATGTAGCGGTCCACCTCGGCGGTGATCTCGGCGAGCCCGACCGGCACGTTGGCGACCATGAAGTCGATGGCCTGCTGCCTGCTCCAGCCTTTCGCGTGCAGGCCGGTGTCGACGACCAGGCGGCAGGAACGCCACGAGTCGCCCGACAGCATGCCGAGCCGGCCGAGATCGTCCTCGTACAAGCCCATTTCGTCGGCGAGCCGTTCGGTGTAGAGCGCCCAGCCTTCGACGAACGCGGTGTTCGCGTAGGACTGGCGCTGGAAGCGCGGCAGGTGGTCGAGTTCGTTGGCGATGGTGAGTTGCAGGTGATGGCCCGGGATCGCTTCGTGGAAGGCGACCGAGGCGGTTTCGAACCGGCCGCGACCGGTCGGGTGGTATTGGTTGACGAAGTAGGCGCCGGGCCGCGATCCGTCGGCGGCGGGCGGAAAATAGTACGCCGCAGGCGCATCCGCGGCGAGGAACTCCGGCATCGCGACGATATCGCACGATTCCTTGGGCAGCCTGCCGAACCAGTTGCCCATCTCGGCGCTCGCCGCGGCGAGGGCGCGCCGCGCGTCGAACATGATCTGTTCGCCGTCGGCGTAGCGCAGTTCCGGGTCCTCGCGCAGCCTGGCGAAGATCTCACCGAGTTCGGCGGTGCCGAACAGCCGCTCGCCGATGGTCGCGTATTCCTCACGCAGCCCGGCCAATTCGGTCATGCCGAGTTCGTGGATCTCCTCGGCGCCGAGTTCGGGCAGGGTGGTGTGGAAGCGCAGCTGGCGCCGGTAGATGTCCTCGCCGTCGGCGCCGAGCCAGCACAGGCCGGGCTTGTCGTCCGGGCGGCTCACCGGCACCAGTTCCTCGAACAGCATGTCCCGGTAGCTCTGGAACGCGGGACGGATGACATCCCTTGCCACGTCGGCCAATTCGGCCCGCCACGCCGCCTCGCCGGCCCAGCCCTCGGGGCCGGGGAAGGTGACGAACAGATCCTCGGACAGGTCCGAGGAAAGGTAGCCGTCGAGCTGATTCAGCGAGCGCTCCAGCGTGATTCGCGGGGGCGTGCGGCCCGCGGCCAGACCGTCCCGGAACCGCACGACCGCCTGCCCGAGCAGATCGCCGAACTGCCGGAACCGCTGCACGAGCGCGAGCGCGTGCTCCGGTTGCGGGGCGTTCATCTGCGGTGCGATGGTGAGCACCCAGGCGTGCACGCCCTCCATCTGATCGGAGGCCAGCTCCGTCGGCCGCCACGCCAAACGGTCTATCGCGCCGGACAATTCGGTGCGCAGCAGGCTGTGCGTGACCCGGTCGGTCGCGTCGAGTCCCGCGGGGTCGAGCGCGTCGACCTGGCCGAGCAGCT
Organism: Nocardia vulneris; assembly: GCF_001613425.1. Lineage (GTDB taxonomy): Bacteria > Actinomycetota > Actinomycetes > Mycobacteriales > Mycobacteriaceae > Nocardia > Nocardia vulneris. The sequence continues at coordinate 23,081 of NZ_BDCI01000035.1, forward strand.
CTTGCCAGGTCGACAGCAACCGCTCGTCGGCGGCGGCGGACAGATCTTCGATCTTGTCGTCGAATCGCCGGTCGCCGAGCAACGTCGCGTCGCTCGGCCGGGCCGCCAGGAAGGAGTCCCAGTACCGCTCGGCCAGATCCCTCAGCTGATCGCGCTCAGTCATGAGCATGATCATGCCTCGAGTGCGGCCGCGCGGCACCGGGGTTCACTTCATCGGCTAGCCGACACCGAGGTAGGCCGACTTCACCGCCGGGTCGGTCAGCAGTTCGCTGCCCGATCCGGTCTTGGTGACCTCACCGGTCTCCATGATGTAGGCGCGATCGCTGCGCGAGAGCGCCTGCTGCGCGTTCTGCTCGACCAGCAGCACCGTGGTGCCCTGCTTGTTGATCTCGGAGATGATCCGGAAGATCTGCTGAATGATCATGGGCGCCAAGCCCATCGACGGTTCATCCAGCAGCAGCAGCCGTGGCCGGGCCATCAGCGAACGGCCGATGGCCAGCATCTGCTGCTCGCCGCCGGAGAGCGTGCCGCCGACCTGCTTGCGCCGCTCCAGCATGCGCGGGAACAACTCGAACACCCACTCGAGCGTCTTGTCGTATTCCGCCTTCTGCTTGAACGGCCTTCCGTAGCAACCCATGTCGAGGTTCTCCTGCACCGTCATGCCGGGGAACACGCCCCGGCCCTCCGGTGCCTGAATCAACCCGAGACCCACCCGCTCGTGCGCTTTCATATGGGTGATGTCGCGGCCCTCGAACAGGACCCGCCCCTTGGTCAGGGGCAGCAGTCCGGACAGCGCCCGCATGGTGGTGGTCTTGCCCGCACCGTTCGCGCCGAGCAACGTCACCAGCTCGCCCGGCGCCACCTTCAGCGAAATCCCGTGCAGCGCCTGGATTCTGCCGTAGTTGACGACCATGTCGTCGACCTCGAGCAAGGCGTCGGAGCCGTTGCGCCGCACCGGTTCTGTCTGCGATGTCATCGCTGCTCCTACCCGTTCGTCCCGTGTGCGCTTGCCGCCTCCGCGTCGGTGCCGTCGTCGGGCACCCCGAGGTAGGCGGCGATCACCGCGGGATCCTCCCGGATGGTGGCGGGCAGTCCGTCGGCGATCTTGCGGCCGAACTCCAGCACCACGATCCGGTCGGTCACGCCCATCACCAGGCGCATGTCGTGCTCGATCAGCAACACGGTGAACCCGTCGTCGCGGATCTTGCGGATCAGATCCATCAGTGCCGACTTCTCGCTCGGATTGAACCCGGCGGCGGGCTCGTCCAGGCAGAGCAGTTTCGGCTCGGTGGCCAGCGCCCTGGCGATCTCCAGCCGACGCTGGTCGCCGTAGGAGAGGTTGCGCGCCTTCTCCACCGCCCGCGGTGCGATGCCGACGAATTCGAGCAGCGCCATGCCCCGCTCGATCGCGTCGTGCTCCTCCCGGCGATGCCGGGCGGTGCGGAAGATGGCGCCGGGCACCGAGGTCTTGTGCCTGGCGTCGGTGCCGACCACCACGTTCTCCAGCGCCGTCATCTCGCCGAAGAGCCGGATGTTCTGGAAGGTGCGCGCGATACCGAGCCGGGTGATGGCGTTGCGCTTGGTCTTGGTCAGCGGCGCGCCGTCGAAGTAGACGGTGCCCGACGCCGGCCGATAGACGCCGGTGATCGCGTTGAAGCAGGTGGTCTTGCCCGCGCCGTTCGGCCCGATGAGCCCGAGGATCTCGCCGCGGCGGATCTCGAAGCTCACCGCGTCCAGCGCGGTCAGGCCGCCGAACTTCACGGTCAGGTCCTCGGTGCGCAACAGCGGCGCACCGACGGCCGTCTCGATCTCGCGATGCGAGGCGACGGCCTCCGCGACCGCCTCCGCGTCGGCCAGGTCCGGGTTCACCGCGGTCAGATCGACCACGCCGGCACTGGGTTCGGTCTCGGGCTCGGCCGCGTACCCCGCGGCCATGTCCTCGTTGTCGAACAGTGCGCCGCCTGCGCTCGGCCCGGTCATCGGGTCCCTCCGATCGCCTCGTCGCCGAACGGCCTGCGCACCGCCTGATACACCTGCCGCCCGTAGGCGAGCAGCTTTTGCCGGACCGGGAACAGGCCCTGCGGTTTGAAGATCATGACCACCATCAGCGTGATACCGAAGAACAGGTACTTGTAGTCACCGAGCGACTGCGCGCCCGGCTTCTGGAAGACCAGCACGTTGTTGAGCACGACGAACATCACGATCACCGCGACCGCACCACCGGCCAGATAGCCCAACCGGATCGGCCGCTCCTGATCCCGAGCCCACCTGCGCCACATGATGATCAAACCGACCACCAGCGCGATGGTGAAGATCAGCGCCACCCAGCCGAGGGCGGACTGACCGACCGCCTGCACCGAGAGCAGCCGGTTCGGCAGATACACGATGACGAACGCGCCCACGATCACGCCGAGCTTGTTGCCCTGCCCGCCGATGACAACCGCGCACAGGAACAGCACGGAGTTGATGATGTTGAACCCGGTCGGGTTGATGAATTGCACCTGCCCCGCGTACAACGCACCGGACAACCCGCCCACCGCGGCACCGATCATGAAAGCCCACAGCTTGAACTTGAACGTGGGCACGCCCATGATCTCGGCCGCGTCCTCGTCCTCCCGGATCGCGACCCAGGCGCGGCCGACCCGGCTGCGCTCGAGGTTGCCGACGATCAGCAGAATCATGATCACCAGCACCATGCCGACCCAGAACCACCAGACGCCGGCATTGGCCCGATCCAACAGGTTCGAGGACTCCGAATCACCGACGTTGCCCGCCGAGAAGTAGCCGTTGGGTTTGTCCTCGGACACCCCGACGGACGGGTAGGCGATACCGGAGAGGCCCAGGCTGCCGTTGGTCAGATCGCCGAGATTGTCGGCGAGCAGCCGGACGATCTCGCCGAAGCCCAGCGTGACGATCGCGAGATAGTCACCGCGCAACCGCAACGTCGGCGTGCCCAGAATCAACCCGGACACCGCGGTGACGGCCACGGCCAGCGGTACACAGGCCAGCCAGGCCCATTTGCTGCCGAGCCAGCCGCCGTCGGTCTGATTCCACGGACTGTTCGGACTCGTGAGCAGACCGACGGTGTACGCACCGACCGCATAGAAGCCGACATACCCCAGGTCGAGCAAACCGGCTTGGCCGACAACGACATTCAGCCCGATCGCGATCAGCGCGTACATCGCGAACTGCGCCATCACACCGCCGAAACTGGTGCCCGGCGTATCGATGAACGGCGGCGGGAACAGCGGAAGCAGCGCCAGCGCGATGATCGCGGGCACCCCGACCGCCCACTGGGCAGGTCGGGACAGCCCGCTCCACCAGCCGCGCAGGGCATCACCGACACCGTGCCGTGGCTGTTCCGGCTTGGCCGGAGGGACAACAGGTTTCGTGGTTACCTCACTCATGCGCGTGCCTTCCCGAGGCTCTCACCGAGAATGCCGGTCGGTCGAATCATCAACACCGCGATCAGCACCACGAACGCGACCACGTCACGCCATTCCGTGCCGAACAGGATCTGGCCATAGTTCTCGGCCAGACCGAGCAGCAAACCACCGAGCAACGCGCCCCGCAGATTGCCGATGCCGCCGAGCACCGCGGCGCTGAACGCCTTGATGCCGAGGATGAAACCGCCCGAATAGATGATGCCGTTCGGAATCTTGAGTGCGTACAACAGCGCCGCCGCACCGGCGAGCACACCGCCGATGAGGAAGGTGAGCATGATGATCCGTTCCCGCGAAACACCCATCAGCGTTGCGGTATCCGGATCCTGCGCCACGGCCCGAATGCCACGGCCGAACTTGGTCTGATTGATCAGCAGTTCGGTGGCGATCGCCAGGATCACCGCGGCGACGATGATCACGATCGTCACGTTGGTGATGTCCGCGCCGCCGAAACTGAACTGCTTCGTCGGCTCCACCAGCATGATCGGCTTCTGTGCGTTGGAACCGCCCAGGCTCGGCCAGATCTTCGGCAGCACGAAGTGCACGATCTCCTGGAGCACGAAAGACGCGCCGATAGCGGTGATGAGGAAGATCAGGGGTTTGGCCCCGCGCCGGCGCAACGGCCGATAGGCGATGCGCTCGAGCCCGACTGCGGCGGCGCCGGACACCGCCATGCCGAAGATCATCGCAAGCGCCAGATAGGTGATGGTGAGGATGATGCCCTGCGAATAGACATCACCACTCGGCGAGAAGCCCAGCAACATCAGCCCGATGTACTGGCCGAACAAGCCGAGCATGAATATTTCCGAATGGGCAAAATTGATCAGCCGCAGTACGCCGTAGACCAGGGTGTAGCCCACAGCAACCAGTGCATAGATAGCACCGTAGGACAATCCGTCGACGGTCAGTCGCCAGAAATCGTCGATCACTCCCTCATAGTTGAAGTCGATCGAGCCGCCGACGAGTTGTACTGCGTCGGCTAATGCAGTGGAAGTCATTCGTAATTCGCCCTCATTCATTCGCCCTTCACGAAACAGCAGCACGTAACGGGATTCGCGCGAACCCCGTTACGTGCTGCGCGACTCGTGGGTCGGGTTACTTGACCGTGTAGATCCAGATGAGCGCGTTGCTCAGCTCGCCGTTGGCGCTCCACTTGTACTGACGGGCCAGGCCGGCGCCGTCATAGGAACGCACGTACTCCAGGATGTCGGGGCGGGTCACCTTGCCCGCGCCGATCGCCTTGGTCAGGATCGTGGCCAGGTCATAGGCCTCGACAGAGTAGACACCCGAGGGCTGCTTGTTGAACGCCTGGTAGTCCTTCTCGAACTTCTCCGGAGCCGGACCACACGGGCAGGTCAGCGTCGCGCCCTTGGCCGCGCTGCCCGCCTGGGACAGGAACTGCGGATCGTTGGTGCCGTCCGGCGCCACGAAGACACCCTTGAAGCCACCCGACTTCAGCTGCTGGGCCAGCGGCGCACCCTCGGCGTAGTAACCGGCGTAGAAGACCGCGTCCGCGTTCGCGCCCGCGATCTTGGTGACCGTCGCGGAGAAGTCCTTGTCACCGGTCTTGATGCTGGACGCGCAGCTCGCGTCGGCGGCGGCACCGAGACCCTCGGTGATGCTCTTGGCCAGACCGGTGCCGTAGTCGCTGTTGTCCTGGACCACGCAGATCTTCTTGTAGCCCGCGGTGCCGGTCAGGTACTTCGCCACCGACGGACCCTGCACATCGTCATTGGCCAGGCCACGGAAGAAGCTGGTCCAGCCGTTCGCCGTGAGCGTCGCGTTGGTCGCCGACGAGGTCAGCGACGCCAGGCCGGCATCGCTGAGGATCTTGCCGGTCGCCTTCGTCTCACCGGAGAACGTCGGACCCAGCAGCGCCACGATCGACTTGTCGTTGACGATCTGCGGGATCACCTGGGTGGCCTTCTGCGGGTCACCCTCGGTGTCGAACGACTTCAACGTGATCTGGCAGCCGGGGTTGGCCTTGTTGTGCTGATCGAGCGCCAACTTCGCACCCATATCGATGTTGATCCCGAGAGCAGCGTTCGGACCCGTCAACGCGCCGGCAAAGGCGATGTTGGTCGGCGCGCACGTCGCCTTGCCGTCACCGGCCGGATCGGCGGCCTTCGCCGGATCGACCTTCGCGACCTCTTTGCCGTTGGTGTCCACCTGAACGACCGGCGTGATCTTCAGGCTGGACGCCCCACTGGTACCGGACGCATCCGTACCGGTGCTGGTCGATTTGTCACTACAACCGGTCAGCACCAGCGCGGCAGCTGCACCGATTGCCAAAACACCTCGCGTCGTACGACTGTGCCATGTCGAACTAAGCACGTTTCACCTCTAAGTCCTGTGCTCCCTCGGGATCACCGAGGGGGCCGACCACGTCAGCCCGGTCAGAACATAGCGTTGGTGCGTTAGTTCTGCATCACATTCGGATCATGAATCCGACATCGTGTCGAATTCTTGTTCACGATCCTGTTTCACGTGAGTAAAATTTCCTTCTAATCAGCGCAGGCGGGCACAGTCCGTCAGCACGGCGTGCATAGGTCAGCGGTCCGCTCACCGGACCACCCCTGTCACTTCGGCGCCAGGTTCTCCAGCACGACCTCCGCGACGGCCTTCATCGTCGTCCGGCGATCCATCGCGGTCCGCTGAATCCACTTGAACGCCTGCGGCTCGGACAGCCCCTGCGTCTGCATCAGCACGCCCTTCGCCCGCTCCACCAGCTTGCGCGTCTCCAACCGGTCCGACAGATTCGCGACCTCGCCCTCCAGCGCGGTGATCTCATGGAACCGGCTCGCCGCCAACTCGATCGCCGGCACCAGATCCGACTTCGTGAACGGCTTCACCAGATACGCCATCGCCCCCGCGTCACGTGCCCGCTCGACCAGATCCCGCTGACTGAACGCCGTCAAAATCACCACCGGCGCAACACGTTTCGACGCGATCTCGGCCGCCGCATCGATACCGTCCCGGCGCGGCATCTTCACATCCATGATCACCAGATCCGGCCGGTGCTCCACCGCCAGATCCACCGCCTGCTGCCCGTCACCCGCCTCACCGACCACCAGATAGCCCTCTTCGGTCAGCATCTCGACCAGGTCCATGCGGATGAGCGCCTCATCCTCCGCGACGACGACCCGCTTCGCCCCCGCGTCGCGCTTAGTGCCTGCGCCCCCTGCTGCTGTGCTCATAGGTAAGACCCCTCGTGGTTTCGATGCCTGTCCCCGACACGCCGCAGAGTGGACGCTGGTCCAACTTGCCGACCATCGACCTCACCACCGGTCGTCGAGTGATGTAAAGAGTACCTTTCACTTCGGCATAGAACGCATATACCCAGGGCAAACCGCCCGACCGCAGCCCCGCCACCAACCAGTTAGGTACCAGCCCCCTCCACCCGCTATCATTTCGTCCCGGTGCGCCGGGTTGGCGGAACTGGCAGACGCGACGGTCTCAAAAACCGTTGTCCGAAAGGACGTGTGGGTTCGAGTCCCACACTCGGCACTCGCTCTGGGCGACCCCTGTCCGCGGAAGGCGCGGGCCGGGGTCGCTCGTCATTTCACCGGGGGTGCAACCCCCGGGCCCCGCTCGGCGGGGCTTCGCCCCCCGAACCCCCCTTGCCGTGGGCGCGTTGGGGTGTAGGGCGCGGGCGGGGGTTCTCGTTATTACCCTGGGGTGCACCCCCCTCGGGCCCGCTCGGCGGAACTTCGCCCCCGAATCCCCTTGCCGTGGGCGCGTTGGGGTGTCGTGCGCGGGCGGGGTTCTCGTTATTACCCCGGGTTACACCCCTCGGGCCCGCTCGGCGGAACTTCGCCCCCGAACCCCCCTTGCCGTGGGCGCGTTGGGGTGTCGTGCGCGGGCGGGGTTCTCGTTATTACCCCAGGTTGCACCCTCGGGCCCGCTCGGCGGGGCTTCGGCCCCGCGCCCCTTTGCCGTGGGCGCGTTGGGTGGGGAGGTTCAGGCGGGGGTTCCTCGTCATTGCGCCCGGCATGCAAACTCCGAGCTCTGTGGTGGGCATTTGATTGCTGTTGCGTCGAGTAGGGCACCCGGCTCGAAGTGGGCGAGGCCGTGCGGTGTTGCGGCTAAGCCCGTGAGCACCGTTGCCGCCGGTCAAGCAGGGTGCAATGAGTACGGGGGTTCTACTGCGTCCGGGCGGCGGACTCGCTTGGGTGGCGCTGCCTGACTACGGGGTTGCCAGGCAGCGGCTTCGCCCAGTGCGGCGGTGGCTCGATCGCCGTGGCCTGACGGTCAGCTCGCTTGGGGTCGGCTTGGCCTGCCGTCGGGCTCAGGCGGTCGGTGCGCTCGGCGAGGTAGTGGGGCCGCCTGATGGTGGGCTCGGCCCTGTGGCGGACCGGCCCTGTGGCGGGTCCTTTATATACAGGGGTGGCTAGGGGGTCGCCGGGGATGATTTTTGATCTTGGTGGGGCGGGGGCGTGTGGGGGCTCGGTTGCCGGGGGTGGGCGGTTAGGCTGCAGGCCTGCGGTGGGGGTCGGCCCTGCTTCCACGTGGACGCGTCGAGTGGGGTGGATTGGGCAATCTCGTTGGGGGCACACCGGATACAGTGGCGATTGCGGGAACGAAGGAGCGTGCAGCATGTCGGAAGCCAAGTTCGGTGTCGGGGATCGGGTTCGGCACGTCTCCCTCGGCAGGCACGGCGTCGTCGTCGAGGTCGACCTGCAATACACGCCCGCGCACGACGACAACGGGCTCACTCTCAACCCGGATGTGCGGTCCAGCCCCTGGTACCTGGTAACGATCGATGACGAACAAGGCGAACCGGTGGACACCTACCTCGCCGAAGGCCAACTCACCTCCGACAGCTGAACTCGCCTGGCGGCATCGACTCGCGATCGACGACGAGCAAGACGCACCGCTGGACACCTACCGCACCGAGGCCGGCCCACCCCTCCCGACAGCCGAGCTCCCCTGGCGGCATCGAGTCGCGATCAACAAGACGCACCGGTAGACACCTACCTCCACCGCTGGGCTCGCATGCGGCATCGGACAACGGCTCGCCTCGAAGTGCAAACGCAACCGAGTGGCGGGGTCCGGAGTGCCTCGAAGTCCTCACATCGAGCTGGTCAACTGATCACCAGGTGATGATGGCGGCATCGGCCGAGAGGCTCCCGCCACCATTACCTGGTGATCATTTGTCCAGTCCCGAATCGTCGCCCGACCGAAGTCAGGCCAGGCACCAGGCCTGCTGACGACAGTGGCGCACAGCACGTGACAAGCAGCATGCGGAGCCGAGGCCGAAAGGTCTACTCGCGCTTGGCTTCCAGGGCGTCGAGGATGAGGTCGAGGCCGTAGGTGAATTCGGCGGTGTGGTCGTAGCCGGGGCGCAGGGCGTGGTCGACGATCATCTCGCGCAGGTGCGGCAGGTCGTCGGGTAGGTGGTCGAGGATGCCGCCTGCGACGGTTTCGACATCGCCAGGGGTCGCTGCGGGGAGGTTTGCCTCCTGGAGGACATAGCCGCCGATGTAGCTGTCGATCAGGGAGACCGCGTGTGCGGCGGTCGGGAGGGTGAATCCGGCGTTGCGCAGTACGCCGAGGACGGCGTCGTGGTGGCGCAAGGTGGCGGGGCCGGGGTTGCGGCGGGAGTCCAGGAGGCCTAGGGCCCAGCGGTGTTGCGACAGGACCCGGCGGGCGGAGTATGCGCGCGTGCGCAGGGCGTCGCGCCAGTCCGGCTGCGCGGTATCCGGCAGGTCGATCGCGGCGAACACGGTGTCGACCACGCCGTCGAGGATGGCGTCCTTGTTGGGCACGTGATGGTAGAGCGACATCGCCTCGACGCCCAGTTCCTGCGCCACTCGGCGCATGGTGATGGCTTCCGCCCCACCGCGATCGGCCACCTGGACCGCGGCCTCGAGGACGCGGTCTCTGCTGAGCGGTAGCGGCGGTCGGGACATGGCGGCTCCTCGAAACAGATGGTTGACAGCCTTACGTACGTAAGCCTACCTTACAACCGTAAGCCAGTCTTACGAGCGTAAGGCAGCAAGTGAAGGAGACTCCGATGCCGATGCCGAAATGGTGGGGACACGTGAACAAGCGGGTGTTCAATCCGCGCGCCCTCGCGGGCGGGAAGTGGCCGGTGCTGACCCACGTCGGACGCACCTCGGGCACGACCTACCGCACACCGCTGGACGCCCATCCGGTCGCGGGCGGCTACCTGTTCATCCTGGTCTACGGATCAGGCGCGGATTGGGTACAGAACATCCTGAAGTCCGGGCGCGCCGGGCTGCGGATCGATGGCCGGGACCTGCAACTCGGGAGTCCCCGCCTGATCGGGGAAGCCGAAGCGTTCCAAGCGCTTTCGAAGGAGGTGAGTCGCCCGCCGAAGCTGCTCCGCATCACCGAATTCCTCCGCATGGACCTGGTGACGAGCTGAGCGGCGGCAGCGCGCCCGCCCGCTCGACGCGACTCCCCCGCCCGACACGATTCGCCGAGTGACGTGACATGCAAGCGTTTACTTGCCTATAGTGAGGGTGTGAGCGAAGGTACCGACTCCGCCGAGGTGTTCAAGGCGCTGGCCGACCCCACGCGCCGAGTGATCCTCGACGAGCTCGCCGAGCGCGACGGTCAGACGTTGTTCGAGCTCTGCGGGCGGCTGACGATGCGACACGGGATGTCGTCGAGCAGGCAGGCGATTTCCCAGCATCTGGAGGTGCTCGCGGTCGCGGGGCTGGTGACCGCGAGCCGGGAGGGCCGGTACAAGTTCCACTATCTGAACCGAGAACCGCTGCGAAATCTCACCGATCGCTGGACGAAGGAGTAGGACATGCGCATCAACGTCACCAGTGTGTGGGTCGACGATCAGGCCAAGGCACTGCGCTTCTATACCGAGAAACTCGGCTTCGTGAAGAAGCAGGACGTGCCGGTCGGCGAGTACAGCTGGCTGACCGTCGTCTCCCCGCAGGCCCCCGACGGTGTCGAACTGCTGTTGGAGCCCGACGCCCATCCGGCGGCGCGCCCGTTCAAGAACGCGCTGGTCGAGGACGGTATCCCGTTCACCTCCTTCGCCGTCGACGACATCCACGCCGAGTACGAGCGGCTGCGCGGGCTCGGCGTGCGGTTCACCCAGGCGCCGCTGGACCACGGCACCGTCACCACCGCCGTCCTCGACGACACCTGCGGCAACCTCATCCAGATCGCCGAGCACAAGCCCGGGGCCTGAGCCAGCTCAGCCCCAAATGGCTTGGGCGAGTGCCGATCCGAGGAAGATCGCACCCAACCCGGTGATGATGCTGCCGACGATGTTGGCGACGGCCAAGAAACGGGCGTGATTGCGGGCCAGCTGGACCGACTCGAACGAGAAGGTCGAGTAGGTGGTCAGCGCACCACAGAAACCGGTGCCGACCAGCAGTTGCAGATGCGAGTCCGCCCGCGCCGTCGCGGTGAGGAAGCCGAGGATCAGGCAGCCGAGGGTGTTGACCGCGAGCGTGCCCCACGGGAAGAGGCTGTCGTGCCGGCGCTGCACGAACCGGTCGGCGAGATAGCGCACCGGTGCCCCGACCATCGCGGCGCCGACGACGAGGACCCAGTTCATTGCGCGTCCTCCGGCTCGCTGACCTGCACATCGAGCGTGACACGCCGCGCACCGAGGGCGATGAACCGCCTGGCGAGCCCGGCGGCGGTCCAGATCGCGACGAGGGCCGCCACCGGCGTGGCCACCAACACCGCCAAACCGACTGCCGGACTACCGGTTTGGATGAGGTGGTCGCTGTCGGCGGCGTAGGTGGAGAACGTGGTGTAGCCGCCGAGGAGGCCGGTCCCGACGAAGGGACGCAGCAGCGGGGGCGCGGTCCAGGCCTCGGTGATCAGCACCATGAAGATCCCCATGGCCGCGCACCCGGTGATGTTGACGATCATCGTGGTGACCGGGAATGCGCCCGGGGCGGTCGGCCAGATCAGGGCCGCGCCGTAGCGCAGCGCAGCGCCGAGCGCACCGCCGAGCGCGATAACCGCCAAGATCGGTGCCTGCGCGCCCACTCTGGCGCGTAGCGGTGCGGGGTCGAAGAGATCGGGATCGATATCGGTCTGCGTGCAGCCGGTACCCGTTGTCGTCATGCCGTGGCTCCCACTCGTGTAGCGCCCGCAGCGGGCGCGTGCCATCACAAGCAGGGACCGTTGTCGGCAACATCGCCGCGGTTCGGGTACGGCGGGCCCCACCGCCGCGCGACACCCCTCGACGAGCGATGCCGCAGCTCTTCCATGATAGTTCTCGCCCGAGTCCCGCCCGGAAGCCGGGGCAGCAATCTCGCGGCCAACCCCGCAACAGCGGCGAGAGCGCACGCGATGCGATGGCTCGCGGACAGATCGGCTGACAGTTGCCTCTAACACTGGTTCACAGGCGAAGCGCCCGAACACCGCGCGGCCACAGGCGACTCCCACCTATCGAATCAGCTTGGTGATCGGACGGCGGCTACCGAGCGCCGACCGCACGAGGCAACAACAATCGAAGCACGGGCAGTTGCGCCCGACGGGTCGCCCCGAACACCGCATCACAGGCGAAGCGCTCGAACACCGCGCCCGGACGAAACGTTGTTCGAGCACACCGCGACTTTCGAGGCGTTGCGCGGGCACCCCGCGCCGAACGAGGCATTGTTCGAGCACACCGCGACAGCTCAGGCGACCGCGGCTCGGGAGCGGGCGTAGGCCAGGACTTCGTCGGCGTGGTTCGAGGGGGCGAGGGCGCGCAACTGGTCGAGGGCGTCGTCGAGTTCCGGGGTGGGTCCGCGCTCGGCGAGCAAGACGGTGATCGCCTCCCAGGTCGCGACCTGCCGGTCGGGCTGGGCCAGTAGTTCGTCCAGGTAGCGGTCGGGCTCCAGGAGTTGGCGGGCGCGGCGGGCGTAGGCGTGCACGCGACGGGGTAGCTCGGCGCGGATGGCCTCGACATCACCGCTGTGCACCTGGCCCGGCTGGTCGGGTTCCGTGCGCAGCGACCACAACTCGGTCATGGATTCGGGCAGGCCGTCGGCGATCAGGTCGGGACCGGTGGCCGCCTCGAGCGGACTGGGTGCGCGGCCCACTTGCGCGGCGCGCCAATTGCCGAATTCCCACCATGCGGTCGGCGTGACCCGCAGGCTCAAACCGAAGCGCAGCACCTGCTGTCCGTCGGTCCAGGACCGCAACGCCCTGGTGCGGCCGACCACCGCCACACCGCCCTCCTCGACCCGCACCCAGCTGGGCTCGGAGCCCTCGAACCCGTACGGCTGCAAGAGCTTTCCGATATCGCGCAGCAGGCGGCGCAGTGCCGCGTCCGGTGTGGCCATCTCCGCAGATTAGCGGTGCGCACCGACAGGACCGGGTAACCGCCGACGCGCCACGCCGGGCCGCCAGGGCTTTCCGTGGACGCCGCGGACCGATCTGAACTGATCGCTCTTGCGTCTCGTATTCAACGCATAGGGTGATAGGAGGCCCGAGTCAGCGGAGGTTGCGATGCGGGTGCACAGGACGACGGTCGATCTGCGGGATTATCCGGATCTGGTGGTCATCTACCTGGGGATGCGGGTGCACAAGCCACGCGGGCTGCTGCGGCTGCTCGGGCTCGGCCCGAAACTGTATCGCTCGCACCAGGATCGGCCCGACGGGCTGCTGCTGCACGAAGACGTGATCTGGTCGCTGTTCCCGCCGCACTGGGGCGCGCGCCAGTACTGGCGCGATCTGGACAGCCTGGAGCGCTGGACCCGGTCCGACCCGCACCGCGAGTGGTGGCACCGATTCCTGCGCGACTCCGGCGGCGCGGGGTTCTGGCACGAGGCGTACTTCATGCGGGGCGGCATCGACGCGATGTACGACGATATGGCGCGCCCGACCGGGATGGCACGGTTCGCGCCGGTGGTCGACTCGCGCGGCCGGATGTTCAGCACCCGCGGCCGGGTGTACGACAAGCCCGCCAAGGTCGCGCCCGTGGTGGACGAGAAGACGCTCTACGGCAACGAATTCGACTAACGGTCACGCCGATCACGAGGCAATCACAACGATGTGTTTCGATACACTGCGGGTGGGGTAAGTGCAGGGGAACACAGTTGCCCATGATCATCCGATGAATGCGGCGCACATCTCGATCCGAGACTTTGTGCGGCGCAGTTCGTGTACGGCGCCCGACCTGCAGATGAACACTCGTCCAGGTAACCGAATTCGGCGGTTCTCGGACATCCACGGCGTATTCGAACGTTTACCGTATCCCTATGCACGTCCTGTTCGTCTGCAACGGCAATGTTTGCCGTTCGGTAATTGCCGAGCGCGTCACCCGCGCTCTCGCCGTCGAACACGCGCTGCCGAATGTGACCGCCGAGAGCGCGGGAACCCGTGCGCTGGTGGGCTTTCCGGTCGAACCGCTGGCCGCGCAGGCGATCGAGGGCCTGGGCGCGGACGCGAGCGAGTTCAAGGCCCGCCGGCTGAAGCCGGAAATGGTGGACAACGCCGATCTGGTCCTCACGATGACCCAGCAGATCCGCGACCAGGTGAGCGAGATGGGCTTCGGGGTGGCCGCGCGCACCTTCACGCTGCTGGAGGCACACCGCATCGCACACGTGACCGGCGCGCGCTCGATCGCCGAACTGCACCGTGCGCGCAACGATCTCGCGCTGGTCGGCCGGGAGAACATCGCCGACCCGATCGGCCTGTCCGAACAGGCCTACTGCGAGGTGGGCGACCGGATCGCCGAAGCGCTGGTACCGCTCGTCCTCGCCCTGGCCCCGCACGAGCAGCCGCGTCCGGCCGGCGCCGAGCTGTCCGGCCTGATCATCGAGCCGCGCCTGGAATCCGCGCCGCTGGCTTCTTTCCTCGCCGCACACCGCCGATAAGCGCGCACGCCGCGGCAATTGCGCAGTTCGACACAGCAATGCAGGGCTGCTACGTCCATTTCCGGGCGCGAGGGATTACACTCCCGCGGACAACAACTTCCGCCGTTGCTGGTTCGACACACGACAGGAATCAGACATGCCGAAACGCATTTCGGATGTTTCGCTCCATGTGTATGTGACATCGGAAACCCTCGAACGCGTCGTCCAGACCGTCCGCGAGGTGGTCGACGAGCATCTCCAGGATCGAGAGGTGTTCGCGTGGCGCTTCACCCTGCCGGTGGACACCGACGACCCGGCCCACGACGCCCTCGAAACCCAGTGGCGGACGGCGCATCCCGAGCAGGATCCGGGCGACCGCGGCACCTATGAGATCGCGCTCAGCCTGGTCGGCGCCCGCGCCGAACTCACCGACGCCGCGATGGCGCGCTTGGAACAGCAACTGCGGCACGGGATCTCCGGCGTCGCGCGCACCGAACCCGGTGCCAGGATTCCGTTCACGATTCGCGCCATGGAACGCGCCGATGTCGATCTCGACACCGAGCGCGAACGAATCTGACTGCTACCCGGCAACTCCCACCGTCCGCTGTGCCCGGCGACTCGGGTCGCCGGGACAGCGGTGGGTTCAGCCCGCGGTGGTGGTCGAACGCGCCGGGAAGTGCCGGATCAGGCCCTCCTGCACGGTGGTGGCGAGCAACTCGCCACTGCGGGAAAAGAATCGGCCGGTGGCCAACCCGCGCGAACCGGAGGCCACCGGGGATTCGGTGGCGTAGAGCGCCCAATCGTCGAACCGGAACGGCCGGTGGAACCAGATCGAATGGTTCACCGTCGCGGCGACGATCCGGTCCAGGCCCCAGGAAAGGCCGTGCGTGGTGATGATCGAATCCAGCACGGTGGTGTCCGAGGAATAGCCCAGCGCCGCCACGTGCAACAGCGGATCGTCGGGCAGCTGCCCGTCCGTGCGCATCCACACCCGGTTGTGATTGAGCCGCTCCCCCGTGCCCTTCAGGATCCAGGCCGGGTCGTTGGTGTAGCGCATATCGATCGGATGCGGCGCCTTGATGAACATCTCCAGCTTGTCTTCCAAGCCTTGGAAGCTCTCCTCCACCCGGGGCAGCGTCTCCGGGTCGGGCACCTCCGGCAGCGGGTGCCCGTGCTCGAGCCCCTTGTTCCAGTCCTGGAACGCCGCCAGCATCACGAAGAGCTCTTGGTCGTCCTGGTAGGCGGTGACGGTGCGGTTGGCGAACGCGCGACCGTCCCGGTGCCGGTCCACCCGGTACTCGATCGGCTTCTTCGTGTCGCCACCGCGCACGAAATGCGCGTTGATCGCGTGCACGGGCCGGTCGCCGACCGTGCGGCCAGCCGCGATGATCGCCTGCGCGACCAGCTGACCGCCGAACGTGCGGCTCCACACCTTCTCCGGGTGCTGACCGACGAACACGTCCTCGTCCATCTGCTCCAGATCGAGCAGACCGAGTAAAACGTCGAGATCAGACCGTCCGGCGGTCGACGCGTCGACCACCGTGCCACCGAGAGACCTGCTCATAGACTAGTGATCCTCCTCGCCGATGCGATGTACGTGGATCAGGTTAGTGGAACCGACAGTACCGGGCGGGGAGCCCGCGACGATTACCACCAGATCACCTTTTTGGTATCGCTCCATTGAGAGAAGTGCTACATCGACCTGGTGGATCATAGCGTCGGTGCTGTCCACCGTCGGCACGATGAACGTTTCCGTGCCCCAGGTCAGCGCGAGCTGACTGCGCACCTCCGGCAGCGGCGTGAACGCCAGCAGTGGCAGCGGGGTGTGCAGCCGGGCCAGGCGGCGCACGGTGTCGCCGGACTGGGTGAACGCGACCAGCGCCTTGGCGTTGAGCCGTTCGCCGATGTCGCGGGCGGCGTAGGAGATGACACCGCGCTTGGTGCGCGGCACGTGGGTCAGCGGGGGCACCCGGGTCGACTCGGTCTCCACCGCGTGCACGATGCGCGCCATGGTGCGCACCGTCTCGATCGGGTAGGCGCCGACCGAGGTCTCGCCGGAGAGCATCACCGCGTCGGCGCCGTCGAGCACCGCGTTGGCCACGTCGGAGGCCTCGGCCCGGGTGGGGCGCGAGTTCTCGATCATCGACTCCAGCATCTGGGTGGCCACGATCACCGGCTTCGCGTTCTCGCGCGCCATCTGGATGGCCCGCTTCTGCACGATCGGCACCTGCTCCAGCGGCAGCTCGACGCCGAGGTCACCGCGGGCGACCATGACCGCGTCGAACGCGAGCACGATCGCTTCCAGGTTGTCGATGGCTTCGGGCTTCTCCAGCTTGCCGATCACCGGCACCCGGCGGCCGACCCGGTCCATCACGTCGTGCACCAGCTCGACGTCGGACGGGGACCGCACGAACGACAGCGCGATGAAGTCGACCCCGAGCTTCAGCGCGAATTCCAGGTCCTCGATGTCCTTTTCGGACAGCGCGGGCACCGAGACGTCCATGCCGGGCAGCGAGACGCCCTTGTTGTTCGAGACGGGGCCGCCCTCGGTCACCCGGCAGACCACGTCGTTGCCGACGACCTCGATCACGGTGAGGCCGACCTTGCCGTCGTCGACGAGCAGGCGGTCACCGGGCTTGGCGTCCTTGGCGAGTTCCTTGTAGGTGGTGGAGACCCTGTCGTGCGTGCCGTCGATGTCGTCGACGGTGATCCTGACCTCTTCGCCCGTCGCCCAGACGGTCTTGCCCTCGATGAAGCGGCCCAGCCTGATCTTCGGCCCCTGCAGGTCGGCCAGAATGCCGACCGCTCTGCCGAGGTGATCGGAAGCCTGCCGCACCTTCTTGTAGTTTTCGGCGTGATCCGCGTGTTCGCCGTGACTGAAATTCAGCCGAGCCACGTCCATGCCGCTCTCGACGAGTTCGCGGATACGGTCCTCGGTGGCAGTAGCCGGGCCGAGCGTGCACACAATCTTCGTCCGTCGCATCACGGGTAGAGCCTAGTCCCGCGGGGTAGCCATAGCCTGCTGTGCCCCAGGTGAAAGCTGGGTGAAAAAAACGATCGCGACTTGGTGAAACCTACAACTGTTACGAATGGCGCAACACCGCAGGCCAGCGGTACATATTTGAAACGACGCCGGAAAATGTTACTCGCTGGTAGAAATCCGCGGGGCGGAACCGGGTGAAATCGAGGCGTCCGCGAACGGTCCCGCGTCACCGTTCGAGAGAGACCTCGCGGTAGCTGAAGCCGAGTTCCGGGAGTCTCCCGGTGCGGGTGTAGTGCACGAGGAGCACGTCCACCTCGGCGGGGGCGAAGACCTCGTTCGGGTAGACGTACTCCACGCAATTGTCGAAGTGGATCGGGACGTCGGCGGTCGGTACGGAGATCTGCGGGACGCAGTCGTCCACCGCCGGGTCCTCCGCGTCCGTGCCCGAGTCGTCGGCAGCCACCGCGACCCCACCCGGTTCCTGTGCGCGTAGCGGGATGACAGGCGCCAGCGGCTCATCGGCCGGCACTGTCGCGTTGTCCGCCGCCGACTCGGGCACAAGAAGCGGTGTCCCGTCCTCCGATACGAGCACAGCGGACGCCACCTCGATTGTTACCCATTCGACCGCATCGAACTCGATCCGATCCATCGCCACCGACAGCTCGTCCATATCGTTCTGAATCTGCTCCAACCATTCGCCGGACTGCCGCAATGACTCTCGCATGACCTCGACGGGCGAGGTGGCATGCCGGCCGATCGCGAACTGCCGGTACTCCGTACCGTCCCACAGCCGCCACTCGACCAGGTAGCGACCGCCTGACCCGGCGACCTGCAGAAACTCAGCACCTTCAGCGACCTCCTCGTCATCGAGGTCCGCCCAGGCCCGGCCCGGTGGGAGGGTGGCGAGGACCAGCACCGCGGATTCGTCGCCGAGTTCGGGATCCTCCTCGGCTTCGGGCAGCAGCGCCGCGAATTCACCCTCGGCAACCGTCGCGAGCACCGGCCGATAGCACCCGTGGTCCACGGTCAGGACGTGGGTCTGCGCACCGAATTCGGTCCGCCCTTCGGCGGAATCCAGTTCGCGCAGTGTGTATTCCGCGTCCGGAACGGTCCCGGCGCGGTAGTAGGCGAGGAACAACGCACCCGCTTGCTCGACGTCGAATATCTCATCGGCCCGGGCGGTGACCGCACGGCCGAGATCGAATCGCACTGTGCGCGACGAGGAATCGGCCGCCCCGCGCCGCGCGACGCGATATCGGCGCGGCCGGCCGTCGACCGTGCGCCGCACCTCGACGACGACTTCGTTCATCGGTCCTACCGCGAGCAGGCAGTCGTCACACGCCGTCGGCCGATCTGCTTTCCCTGGCGGCCGTGCCGCCCACCGGAGCCGCAGAAACCACTGTCCGCGCCACGCCCGGTAGATCAGGAAGCCGCGAAAGTAATGCTTGTCCAGCGGCACGCCGACCGGCACTGCTATCGGCAGCTCGTCGTCCCATGGCACCCGATAACGATGCGGCGCACTGGCTTCGAGCACGTACCAGCCGTCCACCGCCGCCTCCTTCCGATCCCGGCCAAAGTAGCTTTCGGCACGCGGGCAGCCAAGCCGGGAAAGGAAGGGTGGCTCAGGTGGCGACGTGCCGGGCCAGCCGGGTCTCCAGGCGGGTCTGGCCGAAACCGAGGATCAGGCAGATCACCCAGTAGTAGACCGCGGCCACGCCGTAGAGGGCGAAGAAGTCGAACGTCGGGGCCGCGGCCAGCTGCGCGACCCGCAACAGCTCGGTGACCAGGATCGTCGAGGCCAGCGAGGTGTCCTTGACCAGCGAGATCAAGGTGTTCGACAGCGGCGGCACCGCGATCCGCGAGGCCTGCGGCAGGATGACCAACCGCATCATCTGCGGATAGCGCAGGCCGAGCGCCTGCGAGGCCTCCCACTGCCCTTTCGCCACGCTCAGGATCGCCGCGCGGACGATCTCGGCCGCGTAACCACCGACGTTGAGGCTGAACGCGATCACCGCCGCGGGGAACGGATCGATCACGATGTCGAACTGTGGCAGCGCGTAGAACACGATGAACAGCTGCACGAGCAGCGGCGTGCCCCGGATGATCGAGATGTAGAACCGGGCGGCCGCCGAGAGCGGCCACACCGGCGACATCCGGGCCAGCGCCACGAACAACGCGATCACCAAACCGATGACGAAGCTGATCGCGGTGAGTGGAATCGTCTTGTTGACCGTGGCCTGCAGCATCGGCCACAGGTTGTGCCAGATCAGTTCCCGAGTGGCGGCATCCATGAACGGCGTCGGCTACTTGCTGACGTCGGTGCCGAAGTACTTGTCCGAAATCTTGGCCAGCGTGCCGTCGGCGCGCAGCTCGGTGAGCGCCTTGTCGACATCGGTGATCAGCCCGTCACCCTTGCGGGCGGCGAACGCCTGCTGGCTGGTCTCGCCCGTCTTGCCCGCGATCTTCACGCCGTTGTCACCGGTCTTCTTGGTGTACTCGGCGACGGCGAGGGAGTCGTTGACGGTGGCGTCGACCCGGCCGTTCTTCAGCAGCTGGATGGCCTGCACGAAACCCTCCACCGCTTCGACCTTCGCGCCCGCGCCCGCCGCGACCTTGCCCCAGTTACTGGTCGCCGACTGGGCGCAGGTCTTGTCCTTCAGGTCGGCCAGCGTGGTGATGCCGTTGTTGTCCGACCGGGTGACGATCACGCCGTCGGAGGTGGTGTACGGGCTCGACAGCGCGTACTTGTTCTTGCGCTCGTCGTTGATCGTCACCTGATTGGCCACGAGGTCGAACCGCTTGGATTCGAGGCCCGCGAAGATGGCGTCCCACGGCGTCTGCACGAATTCGACCTTCTTGCCGAGCTTCTCGCCGACCGCCTGGATCACCTCGACGTCGTAACCGGTGATCTTGCCGTCCGCGCCCTGGAAGCTGAACGGCGAGTACGTGCCCTCGGTGCCGACCTTCAACACATTCGGATCGCTGCTGCTGCCGCAGGCGGTGAGCCCGGTGGCGGCGACGATGGCGAGCATGGCGGCGGCGAACAGCTTGCGACGCACGGGTTCCCTCTCTTCGGTGTATGGAGCTCCACACACAACACGCAAATCCGGCCAAGGCTACGCCGGTATTTCTGCGAAGAACCCTATATCGATCATGGTGCGCAAAACGGTTGTACGGTCCAACCGGGTCTGCGCGTCGATCAGTTGGACTGGATCGGCGGCTATTGCTTCCGTGTCTATTGCTGCCGTCGCGCCGGGTTCTTCGTCCTCGGCAAGAGCTCTCCCAGGCAGGGGCGACCTGACCCGATGCCACAAAGACGGCGGGCACCCGGAAGTGCCCGCCGTCTCGATCGGATGGCTCAGTCGCGCAGCGGGCGACCGTCGCTGTCGGGCACCTTGCCGACCAGCATCAGGATGCCGTCGACCAGCGGCCAGATGAAGCCGACACCACAGGTCAGCCAGGTGACTGCGATCTGAGCGATGGCGATGCCGGTGTAGCCGGTGTAAAAACGGCCGACGCCGAAACTGCCGAGGAAGATCTGCAACAGGCCGGCGATCAGCTTCTGCTTCTCGGAGAAGGGCACACCGAACTGGTCGCGGCCGAAGGGGGCTTCCGGATCGTTCGGGTTGTAGCCCTGCGGCTGGCCGTAGGCGGCGGGCGGGTAGCCGCCCGGCTGCTGGCCGTACGGGTTGGGCTGACCGTACTGCGGCTGCGCGTACGGATCAGCGGGCTGCGCGTAAGCGTCGGCGGGCTGGCCGTACTGCGGCTGGCCTGCGGTGTCCTGCGGCTTGTTCAGGTCCGGACCCGTACCGGGCGGGCCGTACTGCGGGCCGCCTGCACCGGGGTTCTGCTGGTAGGGGTCGGTCACTGACATGTCCTCCTCAGTCGGCCGGGGCGCTCCCTCATCGGCCCCCGGCATGGATCCATCCGCCGAGCGGGAAGCTGCTCGCGGCGATCACGAGACATTCTGGCCGGGCCGACGTGTTTTGTCGCCCCCTTACCGTTCGGGGCATTCTCCCGAATTATCGCCGGTGCCGCGGTTCCGTTATCCGCCACGGAAAATTCGGAGCAAACCGGTGCGCGGGCCGCCGCAGCTACAGCGGTACCGCGCAGCGCAGGACTTGCCGGGACCCGTCGGCGACGCCGGGTACATCCCGACGTGAACGGTGCCGACCCATCGCACAGCGGCACCGCGCCGCGCAGGACTCGCCGGGATCCGTCGAGGACACCGGGTGCACCCCGACAGAAACTGTGCCGCCGCACGCACAGCGGCACCGCGCCGCGCAGGACTTGCCAGGATCCGTCGGCGACGCCGGGTACACCCCGACGTGAACGGTGCCGCCGCACGCACAGCGGCACCGCGCCGCGCAGGACTTGCCAGGATCCGTCGGCGACGCCGGTGCACGCCGACGTGAACGGTGCCGCCGTACGCACAGCGGCAGCGCGACGGTCAGGATTTGCCGGTATCCGTGGTGTCCTTTGCTGTGTCCTTCGACAAGGAGGTGTCGGCGGACGCGGCTTCGGCGGAATCATCCGAAGCGCCCTCGGCAGTGGTCTCGCCGGCCTTGCCGGTGGACTCCGAGGCGGCGTCGGTGGCGGTCGACCCGCTCGTCTCAGCCGCGGTATCCGTGGTGGCCGACTCGGCTGCCTTACCGGTGGACGCCGGCGCGGCGTCGGTCCCGCTCGTCTCAGCCGCGGCGTCTGCGGTGGTCGACTCGGCTACCTTGCCCGTGGACACCGGCGCGGCGTCGGTCCCGCTCGTCTCAGCCGCGGCGTCTGCGGTGGTCGCCTTGTCCGCCTTGCCGGTGGACGTCGAAGCGGCTTCGGTCGCACCCGACTCGGCCTCGGCGGTGTCCCCTGCCGCATCGCCGCCCGCGGCAACCTCCTCCGGCTCATCCGCGGCAGCTTCGTCCGCGGACTCGGTGGACGCGTCCGCCGCCGTCTCGTCGGCCGAATCCTTGCTCAGCGCAACGGCACCCGCACCCGCGCCGGACGCCGCCGCCGCGCGCAACGCGCCGAGCTGCCACGGCCACGGTCGCTGCTCGGCTGCGGGCTGCAATTGCTCGGCCGTCTCCCGGCCCTTGGTCGCGAACACGAAATAGGCGATGGCCGCGAGGAATACGAGCGCGGAGGTGAACGAGTTGATGCGGATGCCCGCGATCTTGGTGGCCTCGTCGTCGCGCATCAGCTCGACGAAGAAGCGGCCGAAGCTGTAACCCGCGACGTAGAGCGCGAAGAGCCGGCCGTGCCCGATCCGGTAGCGCTTGTCCAGCTGCACGAGCAGCACGACGATCAGCACGTTCCAGAGCAGTTCGTACAGGAAGGTCGGATGCACGACCTTGTCGACGACGCCGTTGGAGACGCCGTTCATCGCGTCCGGCTTCAGGTTGTCGTCGTAGCGGAAGTAGATCTCTAGGCCCCACGGCAATTCGGTGGTGCGGCCGTACAACTCCTGGTTGAAATAGTTGCCGAGCCGGCCGATCGCCTGGGCCAGCAGGATCGGCGGCGCGATCGCGTCGCCCAAGGCGGGCAACGGGATTCGATACACCCGGCAGCCGATCCAGGCGCCGACGCCGCCGAGCAGCACCGCGCCCCAGATGCCGAGGCCGCCGTTCCAGATCTCCAGCGCGGCTTTGGGGTCGCCGTCGGCGCCGAAGTACTTCTGCCAGTCGGTGGCGACGTGATACAGCCGGCCACCGACCAGACCGAACGGCACCGCGAACATCGCGACGTCCAGGATGGTGCCGGGCTGCCCGCCGCGAGCGCGCCACCGCCGCTCGCCCCACCAGATGGCGACGATGATGCCGAGGATGATGCACAGCGCGTAGGCCCGCAGCGGGAAGGGACCGATGTGCCACACGCCCTGCGGGGGGCTGGGAATGTACGCCAGGACTCGTAAGGTCACGGGGCCACCGTAGCGGAGATCGCGCAGCGCGCTGGAACCACCGCACCGTGGCGGCCTACTGGGGAGCCGTCACGCCCCGCGGAACTCTGCTGCGGAACCCCTCGGGACTACGACGCGACAGTCGCCGAACGCACGCCCTCGGCCAGCTCGGCGGTCAGCGCGCGCACCGCGTCCAGGCTCTCGCCCGCGGCGCTCACCAGGGCCGAGCCGACGATGACTCCGTCTGCGTAGGAAGCGATTTCGGCTGCCTGCGCCCCCGAGCGCACGCCGAGACCGACGCCGATCGGGATATCGGAGTGTGCCCGGATCCGAGCGCACAGCGCGGGCGCCGCCGAGGAGACCACGTCGCGCGCACCGGTGACACCCATCGTCGACGCCGCGTAGACGAACCCGCGTGACGCCTCCAACGTCTTCACCAGGCGCTCCTCGGTGGAGGACGGCGCGACCAGGAAGATGCGGTCCAGGTTGTGCGTGGACGAGGCGACGAACCAGTCGTCGGCTTCGTCGGGAATCAGGTTGGGCGTGATGATTCCGGCGCCACCCGCGGCGGCGAGATCGCGCGCGAAACGGTCGACGCCGTACTTCAGCACCGGATTCCAGTAGCTCATGACGACCGCCTGGCCGCCGGCCCCGGTGATCGCCTCGACGACGGAGAACACGTCGCGCACCCGCACCCCGCCGCGCAGCGCCTGATCGGCGGCGGCCTGGATGGTCGGGCCGTCCATCACCGGGTCGGAGTAGGCGACGCCGACTTCGACGATGTCGCAACCGGATTCGACCATGGTGCGGCAGACCTCGATGGAACCGGCCAGATCGGGGTAGCCCGCGGGCAGGTAACCGATGAGCGCGGCCCGCCCTTCACCGCGCGCTGCGGCAAAGGTATTAGCAAGGCGAGACTGCTGACTCACGACTGCGCCTCGCTGACGCTCGGCTCCGTCGACGTCACGGACGCTGTGCCCATGATTCGCTCACTTCGCTCGCTCATGACTGACTAGCCCCTTCATCCAACAGCCCGAACCAGCGCGCCGCGGTGTCCATGTCTTTGTCACCGCGCCCGGAGAGGTTGACCAGGATGATCGAGCCGGGGCCGAGTTCCTTGCCCAGTTGCAGGGCGCCCGCGACCGCGTGCGCGGACTCGATCGCCGGGATGATGCCCTCGGTGCGGCTGAGCAGCAGCAGCGCGTCCATCGCCTCGGTGTCGGTGACCGGGCGGTATTCGGCGCGGCCGATGTCCTTGAGGTAGGCGTGCTCGGGGCCGACGCCCGGGTAGTCCAGACCGGCCGAGATGGAATGCGACTCGATGGTCTGGCCGTCCTCGTCCTGCAGCAGGTACGAGTACGCGCCCTGGAACGCGCCCGGCGTGCCGCCGGTGAACGTGGCTGCGTGCCTTCCGGTTTCGACACCGTCACCGGCCGCCTCGTATCCGATCAACCGGACCTCGGCGTCGTCGATGAAGGCGTGGAAGATGCCGATGGCGTTGGAGCCGCCGCCGACGCAGGCGACGACGGCGTCGGGCAACTGCCCGGTCGACTCCTGCACCTGCACCCGAGCCTCCAGCCCGATGACGCGCTGGAAGTCGCGCACCAGCATCGGGAACGGATGCGGGCCCGCGGCCGTGCCGAAGCAGTAGTAGGTGTCGTCGGCGTTGCTTACCCAGTCGCGCAGCGCCTCGTTGATGGCGTCCTTGAGCGTCTGCGAACCGGTGGTCACCGAGATCACCTCGGCGCCGAGCAGGCGCATGCGCGCCACGTTCAGCGCCTGCCGCGCGGTGTCGACGGCGCCCATGTAGATCACGCAGTCGAGGCCGAGCAGCGCGCACGCGGTGGCGGTGGCGACGCCGTGCTGGCCGGCGCCGGTCTCCGCGATCACGCGGGTCTTGCCCATCCGCTTGGCGAGCAGCGCCTGACCGAGCACGTTGTTGATCTTGTGCGAACCGGTGTGGTTCAGGTCTTCCCGCTTGAGCAGGATGCGGGCGCCGCCCGCGTGCTCGGCGAGCCGGGTGCACTCGAACACCGGCGACGGCCGCCCGGTGTAGTCCCGCTGCAACCGATCGAGTTCGTTCAGGAAGTCCGGGTCCAGCCGGGACTTCTCATAGGTCGCGGTGACCTCTTCGATGACCGCCATCAGCGCCTCGGGCACATGCCGGCCGCCGTAGACGCCGAAGTGGCCGCCGGTGTCGGGCTCGTGCGCGCTGCGGTGCGCGACGCCCTCGCTGGCCGCGGGTAGACCGCTCACCGTCGTCACCGGCCCCGCCGCGCGGGCTTCGGGCAGGACGGGTGGGTACCGGCGGTCACCAGCTCGGAGACCGCGGCACGCGGGTCGCCGCTGGTCACCAGGCCCTCGCCGACGAGCACCGCGTCGGCGCCCGCGCCGGCGTAGGCCAGCAGGTCGGCGGTGCCGCGGATGCCGGACTCGGCGATCCGGATGACCTCGGTGGGCAGGCCGGGCGCGATCCGCGCGAACACGTCGCGGTCGACCTCGAGCGTCTTCAGGTTGCGCGCGTTCACCCCGATCACCGACGCGCCCGCCTCCAGCGCGCGGTCGGCCTCTTCCTCGGTGTGCACCTCGACGAGCGCGGTCATGCCGAGCGATTCGGTGCGGTCGATCAGCGAGGACAGCACGTCCTGCTCCAGCGCCGCGACGATCAGCAGGATCACGTCGGCGCCGTGCGCCCTGGCCTCGTGGATCTGGTACGGGCCGACGACGAAGTCCTTGCGCAGGATCGGGATGTTCACCGTGGCGCGGACCGCGTCGAGGTCGTCGAGCGACCCGTGGAAGCGGCGGCCCTCGGTGAGCACGCTGATGATCCGCGCGCCGCCGTCCTCGTACGCCTTGGCCAGGCTGGCCGGGTCCGGGATGTCGGCCAGTTCGCCCTTGGAGGGGCTGGCCCGCTTCACCTCGGCGATGACGCCGATACCGTCTTCGAGGAGTGCCGCGCGCGCGTCGAGCGGGCTGGACGCCGCCGCTGCGGCCGCCTTGATCGCCTGAAAATCGAGGAGGGCTTCCCGAGCGGCCACATCCGCGCGGACCCCGTCGAGAATCGAGTCGAGTACCGTCATCTGGCTCGAATCCTTTCTGGGGAGACGGACTTGCTACCTGAGAATCCCCCCAGGCGCTGTCTCACCGATGCTGACCAAGAATAAATGGACGTACCGGCCGCGTTTTCGGCGGGTCTTGTTGTGGACCAGGCAACCAATCCGCGCGCAAGGTGGGGCCCACCACAGTCGCCGCGCGCGGATATCTCAGCGGGCACGACCGCCCGCCTCGCCCGTGTCCGCCTCGTCCGGTCGCCGGTCCGAGGTCACGGCGTCTTCGGTCGGGTCGGTGCCCGCGTCCAGCGCGTCCCACAGCACCCGCTCGGACAGCTGACCGGAGTTCGGTTCCGTGCCCGCCTGCGCGTCGCGGCGCTGAGTGACCTGTTCGGTGGCCGCCGCGCGCCGGAACACCGGGTTGTCGTACTTGCCGGACAGGCGCGCGGTGTCCTGCGGCATCCGGGTGAGCAGCGCGCCCGCCACGAACGCCGCAAGCGCGCCGAGCAGTGCGAGCACGGCGGGCAGTGACGCGGTCGTCGCCTGCTCCACCTGCGCCCTGGCCGGCAGTTCGGCCAGCGTCGCGGCGCGTTCGGCGATCTTGCCGGAGCTGGTGAGCAGCGCGAAGGCGGGCACCGCGGCAACCGCGGCGACCAGCGCGATGAGCACCCCGAGCACGCGGCGCAGCCAGCCGCGAGTGGCCAGCACCGCCGCGACGGACGCGAGCAGCACCAGCGCCAGCGGCGTGAGCGCGCCGAACCAGACGCCGCCGTTGAGGCGATCGGTGCGCGGCTCGGTGAGGCCGTCCGAGGAGGTGACCGTCACCCAGGTCAGTCGCGAGGCGCCCCACAGTGCCGCGGCGGCGAAAGCCAGCAGGACCAGCGGACCGATCGGGTACTTGCGTCGCGTGCCGGGTGCGCCGGTCGTGTCCTGGACGTCGGCGATCGGGCTCGAATCCCCTGCGGCCTGACTCGAATCCCCAGTGGCTCGGCTCGAATCCGTCGAGGCCCGGCCCGAGTCCGCGGC
Source organism: Nocardia vulneris (assembly GCF_001613425.1). GTDB lineage: Bacteria > Actinomycetota > Actinomycetes > Mycobacteriales > Mycobacteriaceae > Nocardia > Nocardia vulneris. The sequence goes on from NZ_BDCI01000035.1 coordinate 50,257, forward strand.
AGCCCGGCCCGAGTCCGCGGCAGCCCGGCCCGAGTCCGCGGCACCCCGGTTCGAATCCGCGGCACCCCGGTTCGAGTCCGCGGCAGCCCGGCCCGAATCCGCGGCAGCCCGGTTCGAATCCGCGGCGCCTCGGCTCGGCTCGGCTTCGCTCATGCGGTGTCGCCGATCGTCGCGTCCGGTTCCGCACCGAACGCGCGGACCGTCTTCGCCGAGGCGATCGCGCGCAACACCGCCATGGCCTTGTTGCGGGCCTCGACGTCTTCGTACTCGGGATCGGAGTCGGCGACCACCCCCGCGCCCGCTTGCACGTACGCGGTCCCGTCCTTCAGCAGCGCGGTGCGAATGGCGATCGCGGTGTCCGCGTCGCCGGCGAAGTCGAGGTAGCCGACCACGCCGCCGTAGACGCCGCGCCGGGTGGGCTCGAGTTCCTCGATGAGTTCCATCGCGCGCACCTTCGGCGCGCCGGACAGCGTGCCCGCGGGGAAGCAGGCACGCACCGCGTCGAGCGCGTTCTTGCCGGGCGCGAGCCGGCCCGACACCGTCGAAACCAGGTGCATCACATGGCTGTAGCGCTCGATGTGCCGGTACTCGGTGACGCGCACGGTGCCCGGCTGGCAGACCCGCCCGAGATCGTTGCGACCGAGGTCGACGAGCATCAGGTGCTCGGCGTTCTCCTTCTCGTCGGCGAGCAGGCCCTTCTCCAGCAGGATGTCGTCTTCTTCGGTGGCACCGCGCCAGCGGGTGCCCGCGATCGGATGGGTGGTCGCGACGCCCTCCTTCACGGTCACCAGCGATTCGGGGCTGGAGCCGACGATGGAGAACGCGGTGCCGCCGTCGCCGTCCGGGATGTGCAGCAGGTACATGTACGGGCTCGGGTTCGAGGCGCGCAGCATGCGGTACAGGTCCAGCGGGGCGCCGTCGTAGTCCATCTCGAAGCGCTGCGAGAGCACCACCTGGAACGCCTCGCCCGCCTCGATCTCCTTGACCAGGCGGCGCACACCGGCGCCGAATTCCTCGGTGGTGCGTTTGCGCCGGTACTCCGGGTCGGGCTGGTCGAACACCGAGACCGTCGAGGGCGCGGGAGCCGCGAGGGCCTCGGTCATCCGGTCCAGGCGGGCCAGCGCCTCGTCGTAGGCCTCGTCGACCCGTTCGGCGGTGCCGTTCCAGTTGACCGCGTTGGTGATCAGGGTGATGGCGCCCTCGTGGTGGTCGAACGCGGCCAGATCGGTGGCCAGCAGCAGCACCATCTCGGGCAGTTGCAGATCGTCGAGGGCCAGGTTGGGCAGGCGTTCGATGCGCCGGACCGCGTCGTAGCCGAGATAGCCGACCATGCCGCTGGTCAGCGGCGGCAGGCCGGGCAGCCGCTCGGTGCGCAGCAGTTGCAGCGTCTCCCGCAGGGCCACCAGGGGATCGCCGCCCGCGGGGGCGTCGACCGGGATGTTGCCGAGCCACGCCGCTTCGCCGTCCACCACGGTCAGCGCCGAGGGGCTGCCCGCGCCGATGAACGACCAGCGCGACCACGAGCGCCCGTTCTCGGCGGACTCGAACAGGAAGGTTCCCGCCCGGTCGCCGGCCAGCTTGCGGTACGCGGAGAGCGGAGTTTCGGAGTCCGCCAACACCTTTCGGGTCACCGGTACCACTCGATGGGCCGCGGCCAGCTGATGGAACTGTTCGCGGGTCGTGGTGGTGGGAGTCGACGCGCCGTGCATGGGGCCATCATCCCAGGTACCCCCAGCGCTTTTTCGCGCGCACCCTGACTCCGTTCACTTCCCTCACAAAAGCAACCGCCCGGTTCCGATGCCGCGCGCGGCGCTGTGATCGACGTCTCTACACTCGCTCCGTTCCATCTCGCACGCGGTATCCATATCGAGAGGAGTCAACTGATGTACCCCTCGCAACCGGAGGGCAGGCACGCCGCACCGGGCGGTGCGCCGAACCAGCCCCCACGGATGGTCGGACTGCAGTCGAACAAGGCCGCGCAGGCGGCGGGCGCGCAGAGCGCGCTAGCCACCTTCGTCACCTACGCGAAGGCGCTCGAATCGCTGGACCGGAACCACTTTCCGGACGAGTACGCCATGCATGCCGACCGGCTCAAGGAACTCAAGCCGTTCCTGCGTGCCCACGGCATCCTCGACGTCATGCAGGTCAAGAACCCGGAAGTAGCGGCTCTCATCGGAGTGTGATTCCGGTCGGACCGCGCCCGGACGCGAGTCCGGCGAGCGCCGTTCGCGGCCCGTCTCGCGTCCCGGCTGTCGAAGCGCACGCGCCCGCAGGCGCAAGTCTCGACAGCCGGGACGCGAGACACAGGCCACGCCCGCGGGGCACGGGCGCAGTACTGTCTCTTTCATGCAGACAGGCCAGCTCGCTCCCCAGTTCGAGCTCCCCGATCAGTCCGGCACGCTCCGTTCGCTCGACGCCTTGCTCGCGAACGGTCCGCTGGTGCTCTTCTTCTATCCCGCCGCCAACACGCCGGTCTGCACGGCGGAGGCCTGCCACTTCCGTGATGTGGCCGCCGATTTCGCCGCGCTCGGCGCGTCCTGTGCGGGCATCAGCGCCGACGCGGTGGCGACCCAGGCCGGTTTCGCCGACAAGCAGCGCCTCGGCTATCCCCTGCTCTCCGATCCGGACGGCGTGGTCGCCGCGCAGTTCGGCGTGAAGCGCGGGCTGCTCGGCAAGCTGGCCCCGGTCAAGCGCCAGACCTTCGTCATCGACCAGGACCGCACCGTCGGCAAGATCATCACCGGCGAATTGCGGGCCAACGTGCACGCCGACGAAGCGCTGAAGTTCCTGCGCGAGCGCGCGAAGTAGGCAAGCGCGCCGCAAATCCCGGCACGGACGTACCGAAACGCCGGGAAGATCAGCCCGTTTCCGCCGCGCACCCGGCTTACCCTGGGGTCATGACTGCGACCGACGGACAGCTGGAGCAGAAATCGACCGGTCCCGCGTGGCGGACCTGGCTCGCCGGCGGGCTGGCTTTGCTCGTCCTCTTGTTCGTCGCCTATTTCATCCTCTCGGCGTTCATTCCGCGCTGGTGGGCGCAGCGGATCGCGGAGATGGTCAACGGCAGCTTCGCCAAGGGCATCGGCTGGGGACTGGTCTACGGCGGCGTATGCACCCTCGTCCCGCTGCTTCTGCTGCTCTTCGCGGGGCGGGTGTGGCGCCGCCGGGCCGGCCGGTTCCTGGCGGGCGCGGCCGTGGTGATCGCCGCGCTGGTCGCGATTCCCAATCTGATGACGCTGACCATCGTGCTCGGCGGCAGCAACGCCGCCCATGCCGGACAACGGATTCTGGACGTCGACGCGCCCGCCTTCCGGGGCGCGACGCTGGTCGGCGCGATCGTCGCGGCGGTGATCTGGCTGGCCGTGCTGGCGCTGACCGTCTCACGGTGGTGGCGCAGGCGGCATCCGAAGCGTGCACATGCACAAGCGACCCCGCCCGCCGATGCGGCAAAACCCATGACCGGGCCCGGCGGTCTGTGAGTGAACTCACCTCACCTGCCAACTCCATGACGGTCGAGCGAAGTCGTGGCAAACTCAGAGTCACGGGTGACTGTGAACACGCTTTTCAATAATCGCTAGTCTTACTAACAAAACCACGTCACTTGGCTTGAAAGAAGGCACACCAGTGACGAAGTGGTTAGACCCCGTAGAACAACGAGCTTGGCGCGCGGTCGTTGCGCTGATGACACGTCTACCAGGCGCTTTGGACACGCAGCTGCAACGAGAATCCGGGGTTACCCATTTCGAGTACTGGGTTTTGACCCTGCTGTCCGAGGAACCGGGGCATCGGCTGCAGATGAGTGACCTCGCACACAAGGCAAATGCATCGCTATCACGGCTTTCGCATGTGGTGTCGAAGCTGGAGCGGATGGGCTGGGCGCAACGCTCGGCTACCGCCGGGCGCCGTGGCGTGCAGGCCGTACTCACAGACGACGGCTACCACAAGGTGGTCGAGGCGGCCCCCGGTTACCTGGATGCCGTGCGGCACATGGTTTTCGACGGTTTGGAGCCGGAGCAGACGGCGCAGCTCGCCGAACTCAGCGAGCTGCTCGCGGATCATCTGACCGATGCGCTCAGCCGCCCCGACACCGGCGGCGCCGCGGAACGCGGCACCTAAGCCCGCCTAGGCCGGATCGGCGAGCAGCACGTCCGTATCGAAGCAGGTGTGCGTCCCGGTGTGACACGCCGCGCCTTCCTGATCGACGACCAGCAGCACGGTGTCCCCGTCGCAGTCGAGCCGGACCTCGTGCACGTACTGCGTGTGGCCGGAGGTCTCCCCCTTGACCCAGTACTGCTGCCGCGAGCGCGAAAAGTAGGTCGCCTTGCGGGTTTCCAGCGTGCGGGCCAGCGCCTCGTCGTCCATCCACGCGACCATCAACACGTCGCCGGTGCCGCGCTCCTGCGCGACGGCGGACACCAGGCCTGCGTCGTTGCGCTTGAGCCGGGCGGCGATGGCGGGATCGAGACTCATGTGACCGTTTATAGCAAAGTTCAGACCCGGGCCCGGCGCAGGGCGGCCACGGTGTCGTCGTCGGATTCGTCCAGGGCCGCGGCGAGCGTGTCACGATAGGTGCCGCGGGCCGCCTCGTACCGGGCCCGTCCCTCGTCGGTGATCACCGTGTAGACCCCGCGCCGATCGTCCGGACAGAGATCGCGGTAGGCCAGGCCCGCGGCGTCGAGCCGTCCGACGAGCCGGGTCACCGAGCTCTGATTCAGCCCGAGCCGGTTCGCCAGATCCTGCATGCGCAGTTCGCCGTCCTCGGCCTCGCGCAGGAACCCGAGGGCACGGAACTCCGACAACCCGAGCCCGTGCCCCCGCTGCACCGCCGTCGCCAATCGGCTTTCCACCTGGACATACAAGGCGGACAGCCGACTCCACATCTCCTCGTCCCGCACCGTGTTTGACACAAGTTATTTGTACATGCATACTTCTCCTCGCGCAACTTAGTTGCATATACATACAAATAAGGAGCTGTTCCGATGGCCTGGATCTACCTGCTGATCGCCGCCGTGTTCGAAGTGGTCTTCGCGCTGGCGACCAACGCCACGCACGGATTCACCGTGCTCGGCCCGTCCCTGCTCACCGCGGCCGCCGCGGCGGGCGGCATCTTCTTCCTCAGCCTCGCGCTGCGCACCCTCGACGTCGGAGTGGGTTACACCGTGTGGACCGGCATCGGCTCGGTCGGCACCGTCACCCTCGGCACGGTGATCTTCCACGAGACGCTGAACGTCTGGAAGGTGCTCGCCTTCGTGCTGATCATCGGCGGCGTACTCGGCCTGAAACTCGCCGACACCCTCGCCGCTCGCGCCGCCCAGCCCGTCACCGTCTGATCCCCCACTTCACCACCAGCACAGGAGTTTTCGTCATGGCCTGGTTATTTCTCGGCATCGCCATCGTTTTCGAGATCGCGTTCGCGCTCGGCACCAACGCGACCAACGGCTTCACCAAACTGTGGCCCTCGGTCTTCACCCTGGTCGCCGCGGCGGGCGGCATCTTCACGCTGAGCCTCGCGCTGCGCACCCTGGATGTCGGTGTGGGATACACCATCTGGACCGGCGTCGGCGCCCTCGGCACCGTCATCCTCGGCGCGCTCGTCTACCACGAGAAGATCACCCTGCCCAAGATCGTGTCCTTCGCCGCGATCATCGCCGGCGCGGTCCTGCTCAAAGTGGCCGCAGGCGCCTGAACGCACCCGATGACCCGCTCGGCCCAAAGGGCTGAGCGGGTCGTGCTCGTTCCAACGAGACCCGTTGCGCCCCTTCCGCCCCGCCGCGATCCACCGGCAACAGTCAGCGCGACTACAGCGAGTCGCAGCCGCGGCAGTCGCGGCCGATCAGCGGGATTGTTCAGCGAAAGTCGTTGGCGGGTAAAAGATCCGGCGAGTTCGGCAGATCGACGGGTGACCTGCCGCATCTCGGCAGCCCTGGTTCCACGGACTAACGGACGACGATGTCCTCGGCGCGCATCGAGTCCTTTACCTGGCCGATGGTGAGTTCGCCGAAGTGGAAGACGCTGGCTGCCAGGACGGCATCGGCGCCGGCCTGGACCGCGGGGGCGAAATGCTCGACGGCACCCGCGCCGCCGGAGGCGATCACCGGCACGGTGACGGCGGCGCGCACCGCGCGGATCATCGCGAGGTCGAAGCCGGCCTTGGTGCCGTCGGCGTCCATCGAGTTCAGCAGGATCTCCCCGACACCCAATTCGGCGCCGCGGGTAGCCCATTCGACCGCGTCGATGCCGGTGCCGCGTTTACCGCCGTGGGTGGTGACCTCCCAGCCGGACGCCGTCGCGGGCTGCCCCGCGGGCACCGTGCGCGCGTCGACGGACAGCACGATGCACTGCGAGCCGAACCGCTCCGACATTTCGCGCAGCACCTCGGGACGCGCGATGGCGGCGGTGTTCACCGACACTTTGTCCGCGCCCGCGCGCAGCAGCCGGTCCACGTCGTCGACGGTGCGCACGCCGCCGCCGACGGTGAGCGGGATGAAGATCTGCTCGGCGGTGCGGGTCACCACATCGATCATGGTGCCGCGGTCGCCGGTCGAGGCGGTGACGTCGAGGAAGGTGAGTTCGTCGGCACCCTGCGCGTCATAGGTCGCGGCCAGCTCGACGGGATCGCCCGCGTCGCGCAGGTTTTCGAAGTTCACGCCCTTGACCACCCGGCCCGCGTCGACATCCAGACACGGAATCACGCGTACCGCCAACGTCATTGCCTCACCCTTCCTCCGCGGTCGCCGGATCGGCGACCGTGCAGATCATCTCGAGCAGTTCCTCGTGCACGCCGGGCGCCGCGGCGAGCACCGAACCCGAGGTGATGGTCCACGGCTCCCCTGCCAGGTCGGTGACGACACCGCCCGCCGCCCGGATCAGCGCCACGCCCGCGGCGTTGTCCCAGGGATGATGCCCGAACACGATCGCGCCGCCGAGCACCCCGGAGGCGGTGAACGCCAGGTCGATTCCGGTCGAGCCGTGCATCCGCACCCGCGAGGAGAGCCTGCTCAGCGGGCCGAGCAGATCGAACCGGAATTGGCCCGGAATCCGGCCGCGCGCATCGACATTGAACGCGCCGAAGCCGATCATCGCCTCGGCGAGCTTGCCGTGCGGCAACGGCGGCAACGGCTGACCGTTCAGCAGCACCGGCCCGCCGGCCTGGGCGGCATAGCGCTGCCCGAGCAGCGGCAGCCAGGTGAGACCGAGCACCGGCTCGCCCTCGTGCACCAGAGCGAGCAGCATGCCCGAAAGCGGGTGCCCGGAGGAGTAATTGAAGGTGCCGTCGATCGGATCGAGCACCCACGAGGTGCCCGACACCAGGTCCGGCCCGCCGAATTCCTCACCGTGCACGCCGATCCCGGTGCGCTGCTCCAGCTGTGCCGAGATGGTGCGCTCCAGCTCCAGGTCGAGTTCGGTGGCGAAGTCGTTGCGGCCCTTGGTCACCGCGCTCGGCGCGCCGACGCCCTCGACGAACCGCGAGGTGACCGAGTCCAGGATTTCGCGCGCGATACCGAGCAGCGCCGAAAGGTCGGGCAGCGCCGGGGAATCCTGGCTCATCTCACCGCGGCCAGCGCCTCGGGCAGGGTGAACCGGCCCGCGTAGAGCGCCTTGCCGACGATCGACCCCTCGACGCCGTCCGGCACCAGTTCGGCGATCGCGATCAGATCGTCGATGGTGGACACGCCACCCGAGGCGATGACCGGCGCGTCGGTCGCGGCGCACACCTCGCGCAGCAGGTCCAGGTTCGGGCCGGTGAGGGTGCCGTCCTTGGTGACGTCGGTGACCACGTAGCGGGTGCAGCCGTCCCGTTCCAGGCGCTCGAGCACCTCCCACAGATCGCCGCCGTCGCTGACCCAGCCGCGCCCGCGCAGCCGGTGTTCGCCGTCGATGATCCGCACGTCCAGCCCCACCGCGATCCGCTCACCGTGCTGGGCGAGGGCCTTGGCGCACCAGATCGGGTCCTCCAGCGCGGCGGTGCCGAGGTTCACCCGGTGGCAGCCGGTGGCCAGCGCCGCGGCCAGGGAATCGTCGTCGCGGATACCGCCGGACAGCTCCACTTTCACGTCGAGCTCGCCGACCACCTCCGCGAGCAGTTCCCGGTTCGAGCCGCGTCCGAAGGCGGCGTCCAGGTCGACCAGATGGACCCACTCCGCGCCCGCCTCTTGCCACGCCAGCGCCGCCTCGCGGGGCGAGCCGTAGCTGGTTTCGCTACCGGCCTCCCCCTGCACGAGGCGCACGGCCTCTCCATTGGCGACATCGACGGCGGGCAGCAGCACAAGACTCACTTTGAACAGCCTAGTCGTTCCGTCTTCGCGCCCTGCCTCCGGCCTGCGGGAATGGCCGCACAGGTCACCGCGGCGGGTGGTGCCGATCGAGGATGTGGGTGAGCAGCCGGACGAGTTCGGCGCGTTCGGCGGGCGCGAGCCCGGTGAGCAATTCCTCCTGTGCCCCGGCGAGTCGCCGGTCCAGTTCGGCGAGATGCGCCGCGCCTGTCTCGGTCAGCGTGACGATCTTGCGGCGGCGATCACCCGGGTCAGGCCCGCGTACCACGAAGCCGCGGGCCGCCAGTTCGTTGACCGCGGTGACGATATCGCTGCGGTCGATCCGGGTGCGCTTGCCGATCTCGGCCTGCCCGGCCGCGCCCGTCTCACCCAGCACCGCGAGCAGCGCGTAGTGATGCCGCCGCGAACCGGTGCTGTCCAGCGCCCGCTCGGCCGCCCGGTTGGCGAGCAGCGCGACCTGGTCCACCAGTCGCGTCGGCATAGCACCGAGCCTGTCCGGCGCCCCGTCGCGCGCGATCGCCATGACGGCCAATCTAGCCCGTGCCGGGAACACCCACCACATGATCGACGGAGCTGGCCGAGACAGTTGCGCGGATCCGTGCGCGATAGCAGACCAGCGCGGCCGCCACGGCGAACAGCGCGGTGAGTGCCGCCGCCAGGATGCGCCACCCCTGCCCGAACTGGAACTCGGTTGCGGCACGCTGGATCTCGTCGAGTGTGTGCTCGGCCCGATCGTCGAACAGGATCGAGGCCCGCGGCCACTGGTACCGGATCGAGAGCAGGAACTGGCCGCTCACCAACGATGCCAGCGACAACGCCAGCCATCGCCTGCCCAGCCGCGCCCACAGCGCCGCCGCACCGGCGAGTAGCGCGCACACTGTCAACGCCGCGCCGAGCGGGCGCATCACATCGCCGACGGCGACCACGCTCATGAATTGCTCGGTCAGCGCCAGTGAGTCGGGGACATCCCGAAAGATGTTGGGGTACAGAAAGATTGTTTCCGCCGCGGTCGTCGCGAAGGCGAAGCACGCGAGCACCGCGTAACCCGTCAGCACGACCGAGGCAATGGTGCCGCGTCGCATGGCGCCCTCCTCGGATCGACCGTAGCCGCGGGCGGGCGCGCGCGGATCCGGTGTGGTCCCCGATATTCGGCGCAGGGCACTCAGGGTCTACCCGGAGACCGTGATCGCGGGCAACGGGCTCCGGACCGGGCCGCGGGCCGGTAGTGTCTCGCCTCGGCGCTCACTCCGATCGCTTATTCCCTACTCTCCCTGGGGTTCCCGTATGTCACGTTCGACTCTTGCTGCCCTGTCCGCCCTTTCGGCAGCCTGCTGCGCCGTGGGTATCGCCACCGCGCCGACCGCCGCGGCCGCACCGCCCGAGGAGGCCCGGCTGGCCGGGTGCGAATTCGGCCGGGTCGCGGGCACCTACGACTACGCGAACTTCGGCGAGCATGCCGGGCGCATGCTCGACGTCACCACCGGCGGGTTCCGCGACGAGTTCGAGCGGGCCAAGCCGACGATCCTGGACGGGCTCACCGCCAATCACACCAGGGCGGAGGTCAATTCGGTGGACTGCCGCGTGGTGTCCGGCGACGCGAACCAGGCCGACGTCACGCTCACCGTGGTGCAGACCACGACCGGCGACGCCACCGAGGGCATGCCCAAGACCAACAAGATGTCGCTGCTGGTCACCGTCGTGAACGTGGACGGCCGGTGGCTGGTCAACCGGGCCGAGACCAACTGACCCTAGAGCGACTGCACCCAGTTGCGCAGCAGCTGGGCGCCGGCGTCGCCGGACTTCTCCGGGTGGAACTGGGTCGCCGAGAGCGCCCCGTTCTCCACCGCGGCGAGGAACGGCACGCCGTGCTCGGCCCAGGTGAGCTTGGGCGCGGCGAAATGCTGGCCGGGCGGCAGCTCCCAGGTCTGCGCGGCGTAGGAGTGCACGAAGTAGAAGCGGGTCTCGGCGTCCATGCCCGCGAACAGCATGCTGTCGGCCGGCGCGGCGACGGTGTTCCAGCCCATGTGCGGCAGCACCGGCGCGGCCAGACGTTCCACCGTGCCCGGCCATTCCGCGCAGCCCTCGGTCTGCACGCCGAACTCGACCCCGCGTTCGAACAGGATCTGCATGCCGACGCAGATGCCCAGCACCGGCCTGCCGCCGGCGAGCCGCTGACCGATCATCCGCTCCCCGCGCACCGCGCGCAGTCCGGCCATGCAGGCGGCATACGCGCCGACGCCGGGGACCACGAGACCATCTGCGGCCAAGGCGATCTCGGGGTCCGCGGTCACTTCCACCTTGGCCCCGGCCCGCGCCAGCGCCCGCTCGGCCGAGTGCAGATTGCCGGAGCCGTAGTCCAGCAGCGCAACAGATTTCAGGCTCACAGCGTCCCCTTGGTGGACGGCACGCCCTGCACCCGCGGGTCGAGTTCGACCGCGGCGCGCAAAGCCCGTGCCACCGCCTTGAATTCGGCCTCGGTGACGTGGTGCTGATCGCGGCCGTAGAGCACGCGCACGTGCAAGGCGATCCGCGCGTTCAACGCGATCGATTCGAAGACGTGCCGGTTCAGCACCGTCGAATACGGCGCGCCGGGGCCGGAGCCCGGAATGACCGCGTGCAGCAGGTGTTCCGGCTCGCCGGTGTGCACACAGTACGGCCGCCCGGACACGTCCACCGCGGCGTGCGCCAAGGTCTCGTCCATCGGGATGTAGGCGTCGCCGAAGCGGCGGATACCGGCCTTGTCGCCCAGGGCCTTGCCCAGCGCCTGACCGAATACGATCGCGGTGTCCTCGACCGTGTGGTGCGCCTCGATCTCGATATCCCCCTCGGCCCGCACGGTCAGGTCGAAGCTGGCGTGCGCGCCGAGCGCGGTCAGCATGTGGTCGTAGAACGGGACGCCGGTGGCGATCTCGGTCTTGCCGGTCCCGTCGAGGTCCAGCTCCACCACGATGCTGGATTCCTTGGTGATGCGCTCCACCCGCGCGGTTCGGTTCGTCATTGCTTCCTCCACAGGCGGATTCATCGGGGCGTCAGGTCGGTGTCGACCAGGATGCGGCTGACCTTCAGGAATTCGTCGTTCTCCGCGGCCAGGCCGATCGTGGTGCGCAGATAGCCGGGAATGCCGACATCGCGGATCAGCACGCCGTGGTCCAGGTAGCGCTGCCAGGTGCGCGGCGCGTCACTGAACCGGCCGAACAGCAGAAAGTTCGCGTCGCTGGGCACCACGTCGAAACCGAGCTCGCGCAGCGCCGCGGCCACCCGGTCTCGCTGTGCGGCGAGTTCGGCTACGCTGCCGAGCGTTTCGTCCGCGTGCCGCAGTGCGGCGCGCGCGGCCGCCTGGGTGACCACCGACAGGTGGTAGGGCAGCCGGACCAGCAGCATCGCGTCGATCACCGCGGGCGCGGCGACCAGGTAGCCGAGGCGGCCACCGGCGAAGGCGAAGGCCTTGCTCATCGTCCGGGTCACCACCAGCTTGGCCGGGAACCGGTCGATCAAGGCGAGCGCGCTCGGCTGCGCGGAGAACTCGCCGTAGGCCTCGTCCACCACCACGATGCCCGGCGCGGCCTCGATGATCCGGGCCAGCTCGGCCACCGGAATGCTGTGTCCGGTGGGGTTGTTCGGGCTGGTCACGAACACCACGTCCGGCGAACGCTCGGCGATAACGGCCACCGCGTAGTCGACGTCGAGGGAAAAGTCCGCGCCCCGTTGGGCTTCGACCCATTCGGTGTCGATGCCCTCGGAGATGATCGGGTGCATCGAATAGGACGGCACGAAACCCAGTGCGCTGCGGCCCGGCCCGCCGAACGCCTGCAACAGCTGCTGCAGGATCTCGTTGGAACCGTTGGCGGCCCAGACGTTGTCGCCGGTCACCGCGACACCCGTCTGCCGGGTGAGGTATTCGGCGAGCCCGGCGCGCAACGCCACTGCGTCCCGGTCCGGATAGCGGTGCAGGTCTGCGGCCGCGATCCGGATGGACTCGGCGACGTCGTCGATCAGCGCCCGGCTGGGCGGGTGCGGGTTCTCGTTGGTGTTCAACTGCACCGGCACCGTCAATTGCGGTGCGCCGTAGGGCTTCTTGCCGCGCAGGTTCTCCCGCAGCGGCAGATCGCCGAGGCCGATCCCCGACCCCGGCACGGTCACGGGACGGCTCATGACAGCGCCTCGAAACGTGCCTGCACGGCCTGGCCGTGCGCGGGCAGATCCTCGGCATTCGCCAGCGCCACCACATGCCCGGCGACATCCTTCAGCGCCGCCTCGGTGTACTCCACCACGTGGATCCCGCGCAGGAACGTCTGCACACTCAAACCCGAAGAGTGCCTTGCGCATCCGGCGGTCGGCAGCACGTGGTTGGATCCGGCGCAGTAGTCGCCGAGGCTCACCGGGGCGTACGCGCCGACGAAAACCGCACCGGCACTGCGCACCCGGCCCGCCACCGCGGCGGCGTCGGCGGTCTGGATCTCCAGGTGTTCGGCGGCGTAGGCGTTGACCACCCGCAGCCCCTGCTCGATATCGTCGACCAGCACCGTGCCGGATTGCTTGCCGCGCAACGCCTCGGTGACCCGGTGCGCGTGCTTCACCACGCTCAGCTGCCGGCTCAGCGCGGCATCGACCGCGTCGGCCAGCGCCGCACTGTCGGTGACGAGCACGCTGGCGGCGAGCACGTCGTGCTCGGCCTGGCTGATCAGGTCGGCGGCCACGTGCACGGGATCGGCGGTGGCGTCGGCCAGGATCGCGATCTCGGTCGGGCCGGCTTCGGCGTCGATGCCGACCAGGCCGCGGCACAGCCGCTTCGCCGCGGTCACGTAGATGTTGCCCGGTCCGGTGATCAGGTCGACCGGCTCCAGCTGCGCGCCGTCGGTGTCGACGCCGCCGTAGGACAGCAGCGCCACGCCCTGCGCGCCGCCGACCGCCCACACCTCGTCGACGCCGAGCAACTGCGCGGCGGCCAGGATGGTGGGATGCGGCAGGCCGCCGAACTGCGCCTGCGGCGGCGAGGCGACCACCAGCGAACCGACGCCCGCGGTCTGCGCGGGCACCACGTTCATCACCACGCTCGACGGGTAGACCGCGTTACCGCCGGGCACATACAGCCCGACCCGCTCGACCGGCACCCAGCGCTCGGTCACGGTGCCACCGGGCACCACCTCGGTGGTCTTGTCGGTGCGACGCTGATCGGCGTGCACCTTCCTGGCCCGGGCGATGGACTCCTCCAGCGCCGCGCGCACCGCCGGGTCCAGGTCTGCCAGCGCCTTTTCCAGCTCGGCCGCGGGGACCCGGACCGTGGCCGGGATCACACCGTCGAACTTCTCGCTGTACTCCTGCGCCGCCGAAACGCCATGGTCCCGGATCGCCTCCACCACCGGCCGCACCTGATGCAGCACCGAGTCCACGTCGACTCCCCCGCGCGGCAGCGCGGCGCGCAGCTCGGCAACGGAGGGAGTGCGACCGCGCAAATCGACGCGGGCGAGCTCGATGCGGGTTGTCATGTGGTGTCGATCCTTGTCCTCAGCTGATCCGCAACAGGAAAGTTGCAGCTACCAGCCTAGTGGGCCGACGCCACCCGTTATCCGCCCGGTCCACTCGGCTGTCACCCCCGCACCTCCCGGCACGCTGATCGGCGTCGCCGCCCTCGACATCCCCGAACACCTCGTCGAGGTGGAGGCCGTCGCGATCCTCGCACGATTCCGCGCTGGTCACCTGATCACCAGGTAATCCTGGCGGTGGGCTCTCGGCCGATGCCGCCACCATTACCTGGTGATCAGCTGACCAGAAGTTTCCGAGACCGATGAGTCCCCGGATCGAGGACGAGCGGCCGACGGGGCGCAGGGTCGGCCACACCGGACGCAACCACGTCGAAAATGTCGGCCGCCATGCGATCCGGCAGGAGGGCGGTCGTGCAGCCCGCCACCCGTCGAAGTGTCGGCCAGCATGCGCTCCGGCACGAGGGCGGCCACAGGCCATCATCCGTCGAAAACGTCGGCTACCATGCGGTCCGGCACGAGGGCGGTCGCGCAATCCGCCACCCGTCGGAACCGTCGATCCGCAGGCTCAGCGCGTATCGGTGTCGATCAAGGCGGATCCGTTGCCGGAGTTGATCATCCGCAGCGTCACCGACTTGTTCTGACCGCCGTAGGTCACACTCGCCACATTGACTGCCACCGAGCCGTCGCCGCTACCGCTGCCGCTGTCCGCGGTGTCGACGGTGTTGAAGCCGGTGAGCCGGTTCTTCGTCCAGTAGCTCTCGAAGGCCTGCTGGCTGCCGTAGACCTGCTGGGCCGCGGGGGTCAACCGCTTCCACGCCGCCGGGAGGTCCAGATCGGACAGGTTGGTGTAGAAGTCGACGACCTGGTCGATCGCCGCCCGCTGGTCGACCTTGCCCACGCTCTTGGTCTTGCCCACCGCGGCAGCGGCCGGGGCGGAACTGGTGCCGCCGCTCGACACACTCGAGCTCGGCGGATTCGCCTGCACCACGGGCTGATTCGTGTCCTCGCGAGACATCGCGGCGATGCTCACCGCCACCGCGGCGATGATCCCGCCGATCAGCGCGCCGACCAGGACGGCCTTGCGCTTGCTGCCGGACTTGCGCGGCACCGGGCGCGGCTGGGTCGCAGTGCGCGGGTGCGCGGCGGTGTTGTGCTGCGGCGGACGAGGCGCGGGGCGCTGCCTGGCTTGGCGGTCGGGCGCGTGCTGCCGGTCGGGCGGGAGTTGCCGCTCGGCCGGATGGTGCGTCGCGCCCGAGACCGCCGACGGACGCAGCGCCCGCGTCGCCGATTCCGGCGCGCCGTTGCGGCGGCGCACGAAAGCCTCACTGGCGGGCACGAATCCGGCGGCCACCGGCGCCGGGCCGGAGTCGGCGAAGGCGGCGAGGTGATCGAGCGCCGCGCGCATGGTCGGCCGGTCCTGCGGGTCCGGGCTGAGCAGGTCGAGCAGGAAATCCGTGGCCGGGCCGGCATTACGCGGTTCGCTGACCTGACCGTTGGCGGCGGCGTACAGCACCGCGAGCGGGTTCGCGTTCGCGCCGTACGGCGGCTCGCCCTCCAGCGCGTGGAAAAGCGTTGCGCCCAAAGCGAACACGTCCGAAGCAGGGGTCGGGTCGGCGCCGCGGGCCATCTCTGGCGCGAGATAGGCGGCGGTACCGCAGATCAGGCCGGTCTCGGTGAGCGTGACATCGCCCGCGGCCCGGGAGATGCCGAAGTCGGTGATCTTCACGGTGCCGTGATCGTCGAGCAAGATGTTGCCCGGCTTGACGTCCCGGTGCACGATGCCGGCCTGATGTGCGGCGATCAGCGCCGAAGCGACCTGCTCACCGATACGGGCGACATGCGTCAGCGGCAGCGGCCCCTGGGTGGAGAGCACCGCGGCCAGGCTGTTGGATTTCAGGTACTCCATCACCAGGCACGGGTCGCCCTGATGTTCGGTGATGTCGAACACGACGATCGCATTGGGATGCTGGAAGCGGGCGGCGTTGCGGGCCTCCCGGATCGCACGCTGCCGGACCACGTCACGCTCGGCCTCGGGCAGGCTCGGCTTGATGTGGATCTGCTTGACGGCCACCGAGCGTTGCAGGCGCTCATCGATGGCACGCCAAACCACGCCTGTGCCGCCGCTACCAATCCGCTCGACCAGGCGGTAATGCTCCGCGATCAACTGACCGGTATCGATGGCGCCTACTCCGAACCTTCTCGAAATCGTGACATCCCGCTTATTGCTTACTGACGCGGTCCGGGGACGAGTGTAGCGGGCCGTGGAACTTCCGCGCTCCTCAGCATGGGCGAATTCTGCGCCCACATCGCGGTGCGGGGCCTAGCGCACCGCGCGCAGCATCCGGCCCGCGGCGTCGACGGCGGGGCCAGAACTGTTGGCATCATTGATGAACACGGCAAATGCCAGGTCATCCGCGATCCCGACGAACCAGCCGTGCGCGTGTTTGTCGTCGATGAACTCCGCGGTGCCGGTCTTGCCGAGCAAACCGGGGATATTGCGCAACTGTGTGGCGGTGCCCGCGGTCACGGTCTCCCGCATCATCGTCTTCACCTGCTCGACCACCGTGGCGGGCAACGGCGCGGGCGTCTTGTCCGCGGTGCCGGGTTTGCCCTTGACGATCGCCGGCGCGGGCGCCGAGCCGTGCGCGATCGACGCGGCGACCAGCGCCATACCGAACGGCGTTGCGGTGACTTGTCCTTGGCCGATGGCGGATTCGACGCGCAGGGTCGGGGTGTCGGCCGGCGGGACCTTGCCGGTGACCGTGGTCAAACCCGGTGTGACGTAGTCGATGCCGAGCCCGAGCTGCGCGGCGGCGTCGGTCAGCGCGGCGGCGGGCAGCTTCACCGCGAGCGCGCCCATGGTGGTGTTGCAGGAACGCGCGAACGCGGTGTGCAGCGGCACCGAGCCGAGATCGAAGTTGTTGTCGTTCGGGATGCGGCGGCCCTCGATGGTCGCGACGCCCGGGCAGGGCAGCACCGTGTCCGGGGTCACCGTGCCCGCCTCGAGCGCGGCGGAGACGGTCACCGTCTTGAAGGTCGAACCCGGCGGGTACAGGCCGGTGAGCGCGATCGGGCCCTGCGCGTCGGCGGCATCGTTCTGTGCGACCGCGACGACGTTGCCGGTGGAGGGCTGCAGGGCGACGATCGCGGCGGGTTGGGTGATCGGTGCCAGCGCCGCCTCCGCCGCGTGCTGCAGGTCGATGTCCAGCGTGGTCGCGATATCGGTGGTCGGCTTCGCGTCCTGGCCGCCGACCCGTTGCGTGCCCTGCGCGGTCTGCGCGCGCACCGCCCAGCCCGCGTTCTCCTCGGCGGTCTGCTGCCAGAGTTCGGTGAGACCGGACAGCACCGGGGAGGACAGGGCCTTGTCCGTGGTGAGCAGCCGGGTCTGCGGGGCGAGCGTGACGCCGGGCAGCGCGGCCAGCTGTGCCTGGATCGGCGCGATATCCGCGTCCCGCAAACTGATCGCGGTGATCGGCTTGCCCTGCGCCGCAGCGAGTTCCGATTGCAACGAGGCGGCGGTGATACCGGGCGAGATCGGGCCGAGCAGTCCGGCCAGCGCGCCGGTGTCGGCGCCGGGGCTCACATTGACCAGCGTGACCACCTGCTGGGTCATCAGGTCCCCGCCGCTGGCATCGAGCACCCGGGCAGGCTGCGGGTAGACCGGGCTGTAGGTCAGTGGCCCTGCCGCGAGACCGGGCGCGACCGTGTCCGGGTTCCAGGCGATCTTCCAGCCGTCGCCGCGGTCGTTCGCGGCACCGGTCGTGGTGTAGGTCCACTCGGACTTGCCGTCGTTGCCGAGCTTCCAGGTGGCGGCCAGGGTGAAGGTGTTCTTGTCGATCGTACGGACATCGAACTTCACCTCCTTGCCCAGGCCGTCGTAGAGCTTGCCCAGGGTGTCGGTGGCCTTCGCCGGATCGTCGGTGAGGTCGGCCGCCGCGGCGATATCGTCGCGGGTCAGCGCGTCGGCGAACTGGCCCGCGACCGTGTCGGGCTGGTCCGGTCCGGACGAGCAGGCGGCGAGCACGAGCGCGGGTGCGGCGAACAGGACGAGGCACTTCCGGTGGGTACGCACCCCGCCGACTGTAACGGCAGGTAGTTCCGGATGGCAGCTGCGACGCCCGGTCACCGCCGCTGCCAGTCCCCCTCGACCAGCTTCGCGGCGTCGGCCTCGGTGAGGTCGATGTCGAACAGCTCGGACAGGACCTTCGGCACCTCGGACACCTCGATCTCCCGGGTGTCGCTGCTGCCGTCCGGACGCGTGGTGACCACGGTGGTGCCGTCGATCATGTGGTCGGCGTCGGGCAGGAAGCGGTGCGCGTACGGCCGGGTGGTGAACGGCGAACGCGGCGAGGTGGAGACGAAATGGTTGCCGACCGCGAAGTCGATCCGGTACTGCGGCGTGGTCGCGAACGTGTAGCGGTCGATCCAGCCGTCCTTGCCGAACTGGTGCAGCACCCAACGGTCACTGTCCAGTTCACCGAGCGTGTGTTCCAACCGGAACCGCCATGCGCCGGCACTGAATTCGCCGGTGTCGGTGGATAATTCGTAGGGCTCCAGCGGGCCGGAGCCGAATCCGACGTCGACCAGCCAGACCCGGTCGTCGTCCGCGGTCCTCACGCGCAGCAGCGCGTGCGTGGCCGGACGCAGTCCCTGCTCGGCACCCATCGTCACCCGGCCGTTGAAGGCGATGATGTCGTATCCGAGGCGTTCCAGCACCGCCGCGAACAAGGTGACGTGCTCATAGCAGTAGCCGCCGCGACGTTGCCGAATCAGCTTCTCCTGCAAGGACTCCAGATCGAGCAGCACCGGCCTGCCGAGAATGATCTCCAGGTTCTCGAACGGAATCGTGGTGGTGTGCAACCGCACCAGCTCCCGCAAGGTCCGCAACGTCGGTGCGCGCTCACCGTCGAAGCCGATCCGGGCCAGATACCCGTCGAGATCCAGCTCGGCGTTGTTCCAGTGGTAGGCCGGATCGGTCGGCTTCGTCATCGCACCCTCACTTCGTCGTCGGTGTACTCACGTCAACCCCGGGTGGTCATGATCATGTTCCCACGTCCCGGTGCCCGTCCTGTGGGATCCGCCATGGTGACGGGCGGAATATGGGCCGGACCGGCTATCTCCCGCCGTACCGTCTCGGCGACGCGAGACAGCGCGGTGCCGAGACGGCGACGTTGCGCGGTCGTCAACGGATCGAAGACGAGGCAGCGCACCTGCGCGACGTGCCCCGGCGCGCTGTCGATCACCTGCTTGCGGCCCCGCCTCGGTCAGCGTGGCCAGGGTGTAGCGGCCGTCGCCCGGGTCGATCCGGCGCGCGATCCACTCACGGGCCTCGAAGCGATCCAGCAATCCAGACAGTCGCGGCAGAGCCGCCAACGGCCCGAGATAGCCTCGGGCCGTTGGGCTTCGGGATGCGGTGCAGCGCGGGGGGACGCGGAGCGCAGTCAGTTGATCGAGTCGGCCAGGCGATCGGCGTACGGGGCAGTGAACCGTCCCACGAACGGCAGTTCCGCCCGGACACCGCCGGCACCGTTCGCCTTGACCATCGCCATGATCCAGACGACGAACGAGAACACCGCGAGCACGAGTCCGGCCAGGCTGAAGATGATCCCCAGTGCCCCCAGAAGCGAGCCGACGATGCTCAACCCGATATTGACCACCGAGACCGCCCCGAAGAAGACAATCGATTGCGCCGCATGGAATTTCACATCCGGATCATTCTTTCCCACGAAGAGGAAGATGAGCCCGGTGACCCAGCCCAGCGCGTACGACAGGATCGCACTGGTCTTCTTGTCCAACCCGGTGGACTGCGGTCGGTTAGCAGGAGATTGAGAAGATGTCATGAACCAAGTACATGCCGCCCCCACCACCTACCGATCCCAACTTTCCACCCCAGCCACCCGTCTCCGCAGGGAGTATCGATCAGCAACAGCTAGAGTCGATCGGCACGAAAGATGGAGTGGGGTCGTGGCGTACTGTTTCGAGCTGGTAATCAACTTCGGCGACAACATGCACGCGGCGCGTTCAGCACTGCTCACCTGCGCTTCCGGCCGGACGAGCCTGCTCACTGCGGGCGATCGGCGCATACCGATCCACGGGCCGATACTGCGCTCCGATGGTCCATACCTCGAATTGTCGCTACTGCCGGTAGGTGTCGGGTTCGGCGTCGCCCTGGACGGTTCGCTCCCCGGATTCACGCTCACCGCGGCGGAGCTGACCGAACTCGGCCACGGAATGTACGAGCTACTCACTGCCTTCGATGGATACGTGGCCGCACGGGTCGGCTGGGATCCTGAAGACACAGTCGACCCTGTCGAACTCGAAGCCGATTGGCTGGACGAATTACGCGACGGCGCGATCAGCGGTCTCGTACTCTGCGACGCCCTCCACGCCGAACTGGGCCTAGGTGACGATTACGCCGTCTTCCAACCCGGCTACAGATGGATGCCCTACCGCGGTGAAGTTCCGGACACGCTGACAACCGACCCGCAACGTGGCCATGGTCGCCTCCCTGCGTCGAACCCAGTGGGACCGACATCGGCCGCCGGAGAGAACGTATAGTGATCGATCGAAACACGACCGAACGTATGAGATTCGATAGCTGAAGCTCGTGGCAGAGGTGGAGCGAGGTGAGCGTGGGCCAGCAGCAGTTCCTCGATGCTGAGATCTCGACCCGAATGCTGGTGGAGAGCCTGGTCCGCGAGGACGCGACCATCGACGCCGGCGAACTCTACGACGTCGCCAACGCGCTGGAAATGAGCGATCAACAGGTCCGGCTCTGCCTCAAACGACTCGTAGCCGAGGGCCGCTTCGTCCAGGAAGGTCGCGGCCGCAAAGCCGTACTGCGCGCAACCGACCTGACCCGCAACAGCCTCGAACCCGACCTCGAGTTCATGCGCTACATGTATGCCCAAGATCGTGGCGAGGCGTCCTGGGACGGCCGCTGGCGTCTCGTCGCGTTCGGTGTTCCCGAATCCGCACGGCACGCACGAGATGCCATGCGCGACACCATCGTCCGACTCGGTGGCGCACCGATTCAGGGTGGCCTGTACGTCTCGGCGAACCCTTGGGAGGACCGAATCCGTTCCGCGGCAGCGCAGCTGGGTGTCCTCGACCAGATCACCACTTTCACCAGTAGCGATCTGACGCTCGGTCGTCACCTCGCCCCGCGCGACATCGCCGAGCAGCTGTGGCCGCTCGACCGCATCGCCGCCGGCCACCGGCGGCTACTCGACGCCGCGGAACACTACCTGGGCGAACTGCGAACCGCCTCCCGCATTCGGCATCTGACGATCGCAGTCGCGCTGGCTGCGGAATTCACGCACGCGATGGAGCCGGATCCGCTGCTGCCACCGCAACTACTCCCCCAGCCGTGGATCGGCGCCGCCGCGCGTGCGGCGGTAGCCGCGTGCTGGGCGGAGCTTCGCAAATCCGATCCCGCGCAACCAGTTCGACTGTTCCGCTGGTACACGAATATCACCGGCGCGGCCGCCGACCTGTCGTAGTCCCGACCCGGCGCCACGGACCTCGGCGCCACGTTCGATGCGGCGACACCGCCGTGGCGCACCTGAATCCCTCCGGATGATCCGGCCCGCGCATTCTCGGCAATATGGCGCAGGTGACACCGGACGGTTCTTCGAGATGCTGGATGTCGCGTTGGCGCAAGGCATGCGCACCGATCTATCTGGTCAGCGAGAACCGATCGAATAGATGCGAAGTGGCAGGTAGCGGACCCGCCGCTCGACGAAGGCACTCAGCGGACCGGTTGCCGTTCCGCGTACTCGCGCAATGCATCCAGGTAGCCGGGTGCGTAGAGCGAACGTGGTGCGAACAGCGCCACCACGGTCGCACGCCAGTCCGGGTCGTTGCCGAAGCGGGACTCGACGATGCTGTGCGAAGCGTTCGAGTAGCGCTGCACCGTGAGCTGTTGCGGCGGAATGATTTCGCGGTAAACACGTTCGGTCTCGTCGACGTCGACGTTGAGATCGTCCGCACCCAGTATCAGCAGCACCGGGACCTCGACGTCTGCCAGGACCGCGGTCACATCGGCCCGATAGTTCCGCAGCACGAAGTTCCAGCGGTCCTCGGACATCGGCTCCGAGTCGGTCTGGACTGCAAGATATTCCTGATAGGTAGCGTGCTCGCGGAGCAACCGCACTCCGACGTTGCGACGATCGAGAGCGGCATCGATCTCGGCCTGGGAAGCGCCCCGATACCGCAGCTCGGCGACCAGGTTGTATTCGCCCTGCCGCAACCAATTCACCGCTGCGCCAACGAGAATCACGAACTGTAGCTCGGAATGCCGCGCCGCCACCTCGGGTACGACCCACCCACCCTGACTGATCCCCCACATGCCGATCCTGCGGGGATCGATATCACCACGCCGGCGCGCCCACGCGATCGCCGCTTCGGCCTCGGCAGCGCGGTCGTGCATGCTCTGGTCGAGCCAATTCCCCTGCGCCCCATCGATGCCCGGTTTGTTCCAGGACAGCGACGCGTATCCGGCCTTGGCGAACGACTCCCAGATCGGTTCGTAGAACGAGTCACGGCTGGCATCGGCGGGCCCGTCCCCGTGCACGAACACGACAAGGCCGAAAGGCCCTTTCCCGCGCCCGGGCATCGCCAAGGTCGCGCGTAAAGGCTGCGTCGACCCCGGAATCGTCAATTCCTCCTGCCGAATGTCGAAGTCGTTCGCATAGATCACCCACGCCCCCGCACCCACCACCAGCGCCACCACGCACCCGGCCGCGATCAACGTGCGACGCCACCACCGTCGGGCCCGCTTCTCCGGAGCCGACGACGTGCCATACGATCGATTCACATAACTAACGTAGCAGATACGATCGTTATAATTCCGATAGTCATGCGCCTCAGCGCCCGCCTTCAGGAGTTCGATCAGCTCGCAGCCGGCAGCGTTTACAGCTACACGGACGGGCAGACGTACGACCACACCCCCGGGCAGTCACACATGGCACTCAGCGCTTGTGCAGAGCACTGACGTCCGGCCGGGCGGTGGCGTCGGTGTCGCTCGGCACGCGGCACGCGGCACGCGGCACGCGGCGCGTGGCGCGTGGTCGGCGCACTGACGTCCGAGGGGGTGCCGTCAATGTCCCTGGCACGCGATGCGCGGAGGCACGGATCTTGGTGCTTAGTGCCCGGTGCCCGGTGCAATATGCGTGTTCGATATATGACGGAGCGGATACTCGCAGCATTCTGTGCTCAGATCGGGAACCCGCGAGACGGATCGAGATCCGCCGATGGGGTGGGCTCCGCTCCATGCTCGCGCCGAAATCATGCGGCGCACTTGGCATTCGGGGGTGGGGCGGGGGCGGTGACCATGTTGTGGGCGACGTCGATGAGGTAGTCGCGGTCGGGGCCGTCGGACGGTTCGGTGCCGAGGAGGAGGCGTTCTACTACGCAGCCGCCCTCGAAGAAGGCGGGGCCGACGCTGTGATCGCCGGGGACGACGGTGCCGTTCAGGTCGCGGCCGGTGACGACGGTGTACATCGAGACGGGTTTGCCTGCGGCGAGCAGTCCGGCGCGCATTTCCAGAGAGGTCGGGTAGGGCACCACATCGTCGGCGGTGCCGTGGACCAGGAAGGTGCGGCGCACGTCCAACCGGTCGGCCAGCAGCGCGGGGGAACGCTCGATGTAGGCCTGCGGGCAGACGAGCGGTGTGCAACCGCCCGCGTCGCGTTCGATCTGTCCGGGCAGTGCTGGGTCGACCTTGCCCGCGGCCAGCCACATCGTGAAATCGTCTGCGGGACCGTAATTGTCGACCCAGTAATCGAACAGCCCGCGCGGCCCGTGCATCGCCGCGAGGCCGCTCATGATGCCACCCTGGCTCCAGCCCCACAGCACGGTGCGCTCGATGGTCGGATGCTCGCTGCGATACCACTGCGTCGCCGCCACGATATCGTGCTGTCCCGCCCACAGATTCCATTCGCCGGTCCGCCACACACTGTCCGCCGACCGCAGATCCATCGACAGCACCGGCGTCCCGGTCCGCCGCGAAATCGACATCAGATACCCGGCATAGTCAGCCGACGACCCGTCGTGACCATGCACCGCGACAACAAGTTTCGCCGGCGCCGCCGTCCCGCACCCCGACGGCTCGTACACCCGCCCCGTCGCCTCCTCCCCATCCACGGTCAACGTCACCGCCCGCACCCCCACCTGCGCCACACACTCCGGCTCCGCCACCCCCACCGGCGCACCCGCCACCAACGCACCCCACAGCACACCCACCGCCACCAGTACTTTCCCGCGCCTCATCCTCGAATGATGGCACGGCGCCCGCCCGCCCCTGACCGCCGACACGTGGCGCAACCTTTCTGCTCCGGAACACGTCCGCCCACGTCCAACGCACGGTTTCGCTTCTCAGTGACGCGAACCCCGGGGTCCGGCACATTGTCGGTCCGGGGCGTCATCGGCCGAAACACCGCTGGCCCGAGGCATTGTCGGTTCAAGACATCACCAACCCGAAGCATCGGCCAGGCCCGGACATCGTCGGCCGAGGGCGGTTGATCCGAGGCATCGTTGATCCGGGTCGTTGCGTTTGGGCTTGTTGGCTGGCTTCCGAAGTTTGCCAGCTCAGTTCGGTGTGCCTGCCGCTGGCGTTACATGGATAGTGCTGAGCACGTCGGGTGCCGTACCCGGCTGTAGGCGCACGTCAGTCGCGCGGTGTCTCGTCCCGGCGTGGTCATCTGCCTGTGGTGCCGTTCTCGAGCGCTTCCTTTCGGGGGCGGGTGAATGGTGTGCGGGCGCTTTGGGATCTGCACCAGTTCTCGGGACTTGCACTGGTTTTGGGCGGCCAGAAAGGGTGTTGATCCCGAGAAGTGGTGCAGCTGTGCGGTTTCCGCGTGTCGACACGCACCAAGCTGTCGCTTGGTCCACGGCAAACTGGGGTTTCCGACATGGTCGGCTGCGCGCGCCGGTCCGTCCGGGTGCTCCACAGAGCTTCCCTACGGTTCACAGCAGCTACAACCCCTGTGAACCGTATCGAAACCCTGTGAACCCCCACCTATCTGTCGCTTGGTACAGACCACCCGCCCCGCCCTCTCCCCCAAGCCGCTCGAGACCGGACCCAAAGCCGCTCGAGACCGGACCCATCGGCAGGCGGCTCGATCCCCACGCCCGCCATCGGCTGAGCAAAGCCGTGGCCTGAACCGAGGCGGGCCAAGACAATCAGTGCACTATGACGCCGCGACCACGGCCCCGGAAGACCGCGCCGAGATCATTCCACTCAGCAGGACGGCAGTTTTCCGGGTGGTGAAACGGGGCAGTTGCGCCACGAGCACGTTCAGGCGGCCCGACTGGATGCTCGGTCGCCGGCCGCGGTCGAGGGTGCGCATCGCTGTCGCGACGACTTGTTCGGGGGTCTGGTAGGTGCCCCGGTGTTCTCCGCTGCGCAGGTCATCGAAGAACTCGGTGCGGGTCAGGCCCGGGGCGAGTGACAGCACCCGCAGGCCGGTGCCGCGCGACTCGTACCACAGCGCCTCGGTGAAGCTGAGGACGAAGGCTTTGCAGGCGGCGTAGACCGCCATCGCGGGCATCGGCGTGTAGGCCGTCATGCTCGCGACGTTCACGAGAACACCCCGGCCGGAGGCGCGGAGCGGTTCGATGAACGCGCGGGTGAGGTCGACGAGGTTGGCGACGTCGACGTTGATTTCGTCCGTGAGGCGGTCCGGGTCCTCTTCGTGGAAGGCGCCGTCGGTACCGAAACCGGCGCTGTTCACCAGGCCGTCGACGGCGATGTTCCGTCGGGCCAGGTCAGCGGCCAGCCGCCGGCCCGCGCCCGGCTCGCTCAGGTCGAGGGCGACCGCAGTGGCGCGCACGCCGCGCTGCGTCCGCAGTTCTGCGGCGAGTACCTCCAGACGGTCCTGCCGCCGCGCGACGAGGACGACGTCGGAGCCGCGGCGGGCGAGTTCGCGGGCGAAAGCAGCACCGATGCCGGAACTGGCGCCGGTGACGACCGTGGTCTGGCCGGAAAAGTTGATCGGAGTCATAGCTGCACCATATGCATTATTTGCACTCAGTGCAATACACTGCACTCGACGAAGATAAGTAGACTGGGTGCATGGCCGACTCCCCTACGCTCCGCGAACGCGCGCGCCGCGCGGCTCGAGCCGAAATCACCGCCACAGCAGTACGGCTCTTCGCGGAGAACGGCTTCGAGGCGACGACGATCGACCAGATCACCACCGCGGTCGGCATCTCCCGCCGGTCCTTCTTCCACTACTTCGGCAGCAAGGAGGACGTCGTCCTGGGCGACACCGACGCGCTGGGAGAGTCGGTGCGGGCGGCGCTGGCAGCCCGCCCGGGCGACGAGTCGGCCTGGACCGCCATCCGAAAAGCCTTCCTGGTGCTCCAGCAGTCGGAGGGCACCCAGGAGGAGCAGCTCACCCTCGCCCGCATCCACCACGAGGCGCCCTCCTTGCGCGCCCGGCACCTGGAGAAGCAGCTGCGCTGGCAGGAACTGCTCGCCCCCGAGGTGCAGCGCCGCCTCGGCCTGCCTGCCTCCCCGGCCCCCGACCCTCGGGCACTCGCGTTCGTCGCCGCCGCGCTGGCCTGCCTCGATGCCGCCGTCGACGCGTGGTACCGCTCCGGCGGGGCCGACGACCCCGAACACCTCTTCGAGGATGCGGTCGCCACCATCCGCCGCTAGATCGGCGCGCTCGCAACAACATTCGAAGGTGGACACCGGCTTTGCCCGACGAAGCCCGGCACGCTCCTCACACCGTCGCGACCTCCCCCGCGCGTAGAGCGACGAACACTCCGCCCGTGATCGCCGCGCCGCTCACGACGATCGCGAAGGCAGTTGTTCCGGCAGTCAAACCAATTGCGTCACTGAGGTATCCGGTGATGAGGGGGAGAACGGCCGCCGGGAGATAGCCGCCGACGTTCTGGGCGGCGTTCGCTTCGGCGAGACGACCCGCGGGGACGCAGGCGCTGATTGCGGTAAGGCCGCCGAATTGTCCGAGCCCCTGACCTGATCCGGCCAGCACCGCCGCTGCGGCGAACAACGGCAGCGACGACAGCACTACCGCGAGAACCAGGCACAGCATGCTCGCGGTGGTGGCCAGTGCGCCGCCGAGCAGCATCGTGCGTACCCGCAATCGCCGGGCGGCGAGCTGAATACCGGTGGCGCCCAGGAACATCGCGAAGGCCAGTCCGCCCGCGACCACTCCGCTCGCCGCACCGAGCAGGTCGGCGAGCAGGGACGGACCCAGCGACAGCGGTACGGCCTGGAACGGCGCAGCAAGGTACGCATCGCGGATCTCGACGCCCGCTTTCCCGGCCTGCTCGATCTGGTCCGCGCCTGGACACCCGTGGACTGACCGAACCCCTTGCCCCAGCGACTGTTCGGCCGCGGTCTGCTACCGTCCGGGTATTCGTTCCGAGTTCGGGCGCCGTATGCGTCGACCTGCCCGAACCTGTTCCGGGGAGTCGGCAGTGTCCTTCTTGAATCGCCTCGTGTCGAATGCGACCTTGATCAGCAAGCTGATGGACAATGCGCCGCGATGGCAGGCGCAGTTGCTGGCCAAGAAGAACGACCTGCGCGGCGGCTCCTTCCGCGACGCGAGCATGGGCATCTGCGCACTGGTGGCCGCCGCCGACGGCACCATCGACCAGACCGAGCGGCGGAAGGTGGCCGACTTCATCGCCGCCGATCAGGTGCTGAAGAACTTCCCCATCGACGACCTGCGCGCCCGGTTCGAGGACAACTGCAACCGCCTGACCAGCGATCCCGCGTTCGGTCGCGCGTACGTGCTGCAGCAGATCGGCAAGGCGGCGGGTAAACCGGCCGAGGCGAGCGCCGTGATCCAGATCGGCATCATGGTCGGCAACGCCGACGGCAGCTTCGATCAGGCCGAGCTCGCCGCCGTCCGCGACGCCTGTCAGACGCTGCAGTTGAACCCGCGCGACTTCGGACTCTGATCGGTCACCGGCGAACGCTAGGCTTTCGCCTATGCGTTCGATTGATGTGGCCGAGCGACGCGCTCGGCTGGCGGTACGGCACCGGCTCGCGACGGCGAACCGGTCCGATCAGGTCACCGAGATAGCGCGCTCGCTGGTCGCCTTGCACGCGACCGACCCGGCGACGGTGTATCTGTCCGTCGGGGCGCGCAGCAACACACTCACCCCCGCCCACGTCGAAAAGGCGCTCTACGATGACCGGACGCTGCTGCGCATGCTCGCGATGCGCCGCACCATGTTCGTCGTTCCGGTCGAGTTGCTGCCGGTGTTGCAGTCCTCGTGCGCGGATGCGCTGGCGCACAAGCAGCGTCGTACCTACGGCAAGTATCTCGAGGTCGCCGGGGTCGTCGACGGCGCAGTGTCCCCGTGGCTCGCCGAGGTCGAAGCCGAAACGCACGCGGCCCTGCTGGCCCGCGGCGCGGCCACCGGCGCACAGCTCAGCAAGGACGTGCCCCGGCTGCGCACCCAGGTGAACACCGCACCGGAGAAGGCGTATTCGAAGCCGACCAACATCACCACCTGGGTGCTGGTGACCCTCGGCTGCGAGGGCCGCATCGTCCGCGGCCGCCCGAACGGCAGCTGGACCAGCAGTCAGTACACCTGGTCGCCGATCGAATCCTGGCTCCCCGAAGGCATTCCGGCTCGCTCCGCCGAGCACGCACGCACCGAGTTGCTCCGGCAGTGGTTGCGGGCGTTCGGTCCCGCGCCGCTCACCGATCTCAAGTGGTGGACCGGCTGGGGTGTCGGCGAAGTCCGCAAGGCGCTCACCGCTCTCGATACCGTCGAGGTCGAACTCGACGGCGGCACCGGCCTGTTGCTCGCCGACGATGTGGAACCCGTTGCGGCACCGGCACCTTGGGCCGCGCTGCTGCCCGCGCTCGATCCGACGCCGATGGGCTGGCAGTCCAGGCAGTGGTATCTGGGCCCGCACGCTCCGGCGCTGTTCGACCGCAACGGCAATATCGGCCCGACGATCTGGTGGGACGGCCGCATCGTCGGCGGCTGGGCCCAGCGCAAGGACGGCGAAATCGTCTGGCGTCTATTGGAAGACGTCGGCGCGGAGGCCGAAGCCATGATCGAGGCCGAGGCCGAGCGCACCGGCGGGTGGTTCGGCGAGGTTCGCGCGATCCCCCGCTTCAGGACCCCGCTGGAGCGGGAACTGACCGCCTAGCGCGGCTCACCCCGCGCAGGTCGCTCCGGGCGGCGACGGCGGCGCGGTGTCGACGCCGGCGAGCACGTCGGTGGTGTATTCGAGCGCGGTCCGGTCCATCGGCTCCCGATCGGTGAGGATCCGCTCGACCACGCACGCCCCCTGGAACCAGACCGGTCCGATCCAGTGTGTTCCAGGCAGGACGGCCCCGTCGGGACCCCGGCCGGTGACGATCGTGTACATCGAATAGGGCCGGCCCGCCGCCGCGAGTCCCGCCTTCAGGTCGAGCGAATGCTGATACGGGACAATCGGATCGGCGGTGCCGTGCACCAGGAAGCTCCGCCGCGCGTGCAACTGTGCGGCGAGCGCCGCGGTGGAACGGTCCCGGTACGCCTGCGGACACTCCACGGGTGAACAGTCCCCCGCGTCCCGCTCGATCTGAGTCAGCTGCGGTAGTCCGAGGCTGTTGCCCAGGTTCCAGTAGTCGACCGCGTTCGACGGCCCGGCGGTGTTCACCCAGTAGTCGAACAACCCGGCGGGGCCGTGCGCCAGCGCCAGCCCGCTGGTCATGCCGCCCTGGCTCCACCCCCACAGCACGGTCCTGCTGACCGACGGATGCTCGTCCTTGTACCACTGGGCGGCGGCGACCACATCGTGCCAGCCCGCCCACGGGTTCCACTCCCCCGTCTTCCACCGGCTGTTCCCGCCGCGCTGATCGAGCGTCAGCAGTGTCGCGCCACTGCGCTGCGCGAGCCCCGACATCACGTCGGGGTAATCGGCCGACTTCTCGTTGAAGCCGTGTACCGCCACGATCAACTGACGCGCGGGCAGGTCACCGGGACTACAGGCGTAGGGCTCGTAGGCCCAGCCACTCGCCTCCTCCCCGTCGACCGCGATCGTGATCGGTTGTCGCGCAACGTTGTCCGGGGCGCAGTCCGGTGCCGCGGCCGCGGCCGGAACACCGAACCACAGCGCGGCCAGCGCGCAGACGACCGAGAGCAGCAGCGCCGTCGTCGGCTTCATACTCGGAGGGTGACACAGGGGCGAGCAGGCGCGCGGTGAATCAAGGTACCGATCGGGTCGAGACAACACGTCCTTAGATCGGCGAACGAGATCGTTCCGCTACATATCGAGCCCGAGGTCGAGCACCCGGACCGAATGGGTGAGCGCGCCGACGGCCAGGTAGTCGACGCCGGTCCGGGCATAGTCCGCGGCCACTTCGAGGGCGAGCCCGCCGGAGGACTCCAGCTTCGTGCCCGGTGCGGTGGCGTTGCGGCGCTGCACGGCGGCTTGGGTCTGCCAGAGCGGGAAGTTGTCGAGCAGCACCAGTGCCACGTTCTCGGCGAGCACCGCGTCGAGCTGTTCGAGACTGTCGACCTCGACCTCGCAGGCGATATCGGGAGCGAGGGCGCGCACGGCGCGCAGTGCTTCGACCACCGAGCCCGCGGCGACCACGTGGTTGTCCTTGATGAGCGCGGCGTCGCCGAGTCCCATCCGGTGATTCACCCCGCCGCCGACGCGGACCGCGTATTTCTGTAAGGCGCGCAGGCCGGGCAGGGTCTTGCGGCTGTCGCGGATCTTGCAGTCGGTGCCCGCGACGGCGTCGGCCCAGGCGGCGGTCGCGGTCGCGATGCCGGACAGGTGGCACACCAGGTTGAGCATGGTGCGTTCGGCGGTGAGCAGCCCGCGGGTCGGCGCGACGACGGTGAGCACGGATTGTCCCGGGGTCACCCGGGTGCCGTCGGCGACGCGGCCGGTGATCTCGTAGCTGCCCGCGCCGAGCACCTCGTCGAGCACCAGCAGCCCGACGTCGAGTCCGGCGACCGTGCCGGGTTGCCGCGGCACCACCGACGCTTTCACCACCGCGTCGGCCGGAACCGTTGCGGCGGTGGTGATATCGGGTCCGTAGCGCAGGTCCTCATCGAGCGCGGTCCGGATGAGGGCGAGCACCTCATCGCGGTCCAACGCGGTATCCAGAGCCATCGACGCACTCCTCCAGTTGTCGGTGTTTCGCCGTGTGGCACACCACGGCCGAGGTGCCGGATGTGCCGCACGACGTTCGGGTCAGGCGGGTGGGCCCAGTTGCGGCCGGCCGGCGCCGTCGAGTCGGACCGAGAAGCTCAGGCGCAACCGGTCGTCGGGGTGCGGATGATCGGATCGGGTGTGACAGCCCCGGCTTTCGGTGCGGGTCGCGGCGGTGAGCAGCAGCGTGCGCGCCGCCAGGGTCAGCGCCGCGTCCTCGAGACCGGCGACCCGTTCGTCGAACGTGCCGTCGGCGCTGAGCGTGCGGCGCTGTGTCACAGCGTCTTCCATCCGTTTGATCGCCTCGTCCAGCCCGGCCCGGTCGCGGACCACCGAGGCGTGCTCGGTCATCAGCTGCTGGAGCACCCGGCGATCGGCCGTCTCGGCGAACCGGACCGGGATCTCTGCCACGGTGGCGGGCACGCCGCGGCGTTCGGCGGCGGCCACACCGACCCGTTCGCCGACCACGAGACCTTCCAGCAAGCTGTTGGAGGCCAAGCGATTCGCGCCGTGCAGCCCGGTGCGCGCGACCTCCCCCGCGGCGTAGAGACCGGGCACCGCGGTGCGCCCGTGCGGGTCGGTGACCACGCCGCCGCACTGGTAGTGCGCGGCCGGAGCGACCGGGATCAGGTCGCTCGCGGGATCGAGACCCGCGGCGTGACAGGAGGCGGTGATCGTCGGAAACCGTTGCGCGAAGCCCTCGATGGCGCGGGCGTCGAGGTAGACGTGATCGGTGCCGAGCGCGCGCATCCGGGCCGCGATCGCGCGCGAGACCACATCACGCGGTGCCAGGTCGCCGCGCGGATGTAGCCCGGCGGTCACCGAATCACCCGCGGAATCCACCAGAATCCCGCCCTCGCCGCGCACCGCCTCGCTGATCAGCGGGCGACGGCCGAGCCCGCCCGGGGTGTAGAGCACGGTCGGATGGAACTGCACGAACTCGAGGTCGGCGACGGCCGCACCGGCCCACAGCGCCAGCGCGACGCCGTCAGCGGTCGCACCCGGCGGGTTGGTGCTCAGCGCATAGAGCTGCCCCAGTCCGCCGGTGGCGAGCAGCACCGCGGGGGTGTGCACGACACCGAAACCCTTGTCCGACACCACGACCACGCCCTGCACGCCGTTCGGCCCGGTGACGATGTCCCCGGCGGCCGCGCCGAACAGCACCGGCAGTCCGGCCGCGTTCAGCGCCCGCTGCACCTCCGCCCCGGTCGCGTCCCCGCCGGCGTGGATGATGCGCCGCGTGCTGTGCCCACCCTCCCGGGTACGCGAGATCTGCCCGTCCCGGCCGAGATCGAACACCGCGCCGAGGTCGGTCAGTGCCGCGACCGCGTCCTGACCGCCCTCGACGATCGAACGCACCGCCTCGACCCGGCACAGCCCGGCACCGGCCTCCACCGTGTCCTGCACGTGGGATTCGACCGAATCACCTTCCGGCGCAACGACAGCGATGCCGCCCTGGGCGTATTGCGTGGACGTGTCCGTCGCTCCGCCCTTGCTGAGCGTGAGCACCCGCAGCCCGCGCAGCGACGCGGTGCGCGCCGCCGTCAGGCCGGCGACGCCGCCGCCGATCACCACGAGGTCGGCCTCGGCCTCCCACTCGAAC
The DNA here is from genome assembly GCF_001613425.1 of Nocardia vulneris. Taxonomy (GTDB): domain Bacteria; phylum Actinomycetota; class Actinomycetes; order Mycobacteriales; family Mycobacteriaceae; genus Nocardia; species Nocardia vulneris. The sequence continues at coordinate 82,765 of NZ_BDCI01000035.1, forward strand.
GACTGCCCGACCACTGCCGCGCGGGCAGGGGTCGGCGTCATTCACCACCGCCCGGATTGCCGATCTCGATCATCCGCTGCACCGAACTACGGCCGCGGGCCGCGGTTTCCAGGTCGACGTGCACCTCGTCGCGGTTCTCCACCAGGCAGCGCAGCAGCGCGGCGGGGGTGATCATCTTCATGTACTTGCACGAGGCCCGGTCGTTCACGGCCTGGAAGTCGATGCCGGGCGCGGCCTTTCGCAGCTGATGCAGCATGCCGACCTCGGTGGCGACCAGCACCTGCGTCGGCTGACCGGCGGACCCGCGCCGCTCACGCACCTCGCGGGCGGCGTCGATCATGCCGCCGGTGGACAGGATGTGCACCCGCTCGGACGGGAACGCCCCCTCGCCCGCCAGGTACAACGCCGAAGTGGCGCAACCACATTCGGGATGCACGAACAGCTCCGCCTCGGGGTGGGTGCGCGCCTGCTCGGTCAGCTCGTCGCCGTTGATGCCCGCGTGCACGTGGCATTCACCCGCCCAGATGTGCATGTTCGCCCGGCCGGTGACCCGCTTGACGTGCGCGCCGAGGAACTGGTCCGGCAGGAACAGCACTTCCCGGTCCGGGTCGATCGAGGCGACCACGTCGACCGCGTTCGACGAGGTGCAGCAGATATCGGTGAGCGCCTTCACCTCCGCGGTGGTGTTCACATACGACACCACCAGCGCGTCCGGGAATTCGGCCTTCCAGGCCCGCAATTCGTCCGCGGTGATGGAGTCGGCCAGCGAACAGCCCGCCCGCTGATCCGGGATCAGGACGGTTTTCTCCGGAGACAGGATCTTCGCGGTCTCCGCCATGAAGTGCACTCCGCAGAACACGATCGTGTCCTCGGGCGCTTCCGCGGCGATCCGCGACAGGGCCAGCGAATCACCGACGTGATCGGCCACGTCCTGGATCTCCGGCAGCTGATAGTTGTGCGCGAGAATCGTCGCGTTTCGCTCGCGGGCCAGCCGCTTGACTTCCTGGGCCCACTGCGGCGTCGCCTCGACACCGGTGAAGCCCGACGGCCCGTCGAACACCTGCTCCATCAGCGGAGGCGCCAGTTTCGCACCCATCGTCGCCATGATGGCTCCCTTCGTCGTGCGACCAGTTACACCACCGATTCGCACCTAACCAGGTTTTCGACTTATAATCGAAAACGTGGCCCATAGTAGCACCATCCACGAAACGCTCACCGCGGTGTTCCAGGTTCGCCGCTTCCCCGCCAACATCGCCGCAGGTCCCGGCCCTGCAGAAGCCGGAAAGGGGATCATCGGGCGCTGCCCACCTGGACAGCGGACCGAATTGGCCGTGTTGCTCTGGGAGCGCGCGCTCGACCCGCAGAAGGGCACCTGGTCGCTGCCCGGCGGGCGGCTACGCGACGACGAGGACCTCGACACCTCGGCGGGCAGGCAGCTCGCCGAGAAGGTCGACGTGCGCGAGCTGGCCCACCTCGAGCAGCTGTCGGTGTTCAGCGCGCCCGACCGGGTGCCCGCGCCGCGCCGGATCGCGTCGGCCTATCTGGGACTGGTCCCGCTCACCGCCGACCCCCAGCTGCCCTCGGACACGGCGTGGCACCCCGTCTCCGCGCTGCCGCCGATGTCCTTCGACCACGGCACGGTCGTCGATCACGCGCGTACCCGGCTGGCCGCCAAACTCTCCTACACCAATATCGCGTTCGCCCTCGCCCCCGCCGATTTCACCATGTCCACGCTCCGCGAAATCTACTGCGCCGCACTAGGTTACGAGGTCGACACGACGAACCTGCAACGGGTCCTCGCCCGCCGCAAGGTGATCACCCCCACCGGGCAGACCAGGGCGCCCGGCCGGGCCGGCGGCCGTCCCGCCGCCGTCTACCGCTACACCGACTCCGGCATCCGCGTCACCGACGAGTTCGCCGCTCTGCGCCCCCGCTCCTGACGATCGCATTGGGGGCTTGAGGTGGTCGGGCGGTGGTGATTCAGTGGGGACACAGCCGGACGGAATGATCTCGGGGGCAACGATGAGCGGTAAGACGACGGCGGTCATCTACGAGGCCGCGGAGGCCACCGACCGCGTGGTGACCCGGTGGGCGGGCGGGGAGATCATGTTCCTCGCGGTGCCCGGCCCGGAGGTCGGGATCGAGTTGGCGGTGTCGCTGGCGAAGGACGGGGTCGGGCTGATCGAGCTGTGCGGCGGGTTCGGGCTGCCGGGGCATGCCGCGGCGCTGGCCGCCGTCGGTGCCGGTACGCCGGTGTCCGCCGTACTGTACGGAATCGAATCGCTTACTGCCGCCAACGAGTTCAAGCAACGCTATGAGCACGGCCTGACTTTGCGTGGCGCTTTCATCTATCTATCCCCCGAGGCAGATCCGGCAACCGATCGCGTCACGCGCCGCGACGGGATGCTGACCACCGTGTTCGCGGCCGCCCGCTCCGCTGCGGAGGCGGCCGATATCGCCGCGGCACTGGCAGCGGAACCGGAGGGCTTACACCTGATCGAACTGTACGGCGGCATCGGGCCGGACTGGGCGGCAGCCGTGCTCGAGCGGGTCGGCGGGCAGGTCCCGGTGGGTCTGCCCGGTTACCCGCCGCCGCGGCGTTGATCGACGAGACATGATGGCGCGCTTATCGATCGGCGCGACCTCTTCTCCCGTCGAGCGGGCCTAGTCGGCTACTACCTTGCGATGCTTGACGCCCCGCCGGTACCGCCGCTTGTTCGGCAACGGCTGCGCGGCGCTACTGCGCCGCAACGCATCCCGACGCCGCCAGGCCACCAGGTCCGCTCGCTCGCGGCTCGGCGCAGAGGCCGGTTCCGCCACCGCCCCACTCTTTCCATTCATCACCGGACCTCCTTTCCGCTCCGCGACCCTACGCGCGCCCACGACACCCCTCCACCTATTTTCCGCGCGCGACGCATCGTGCGTCCACCCGTTTCCGCCGACCGGCACTACCGGTTGACGAAGGCGAGCACCTCGTCGAGCGACGGGTTGTAGCCGGCGGCGGTGTCGACTTCGAGGCTGGGCACGTCCAGGGCGACCCGCTCGAACGGCCTGCCGACCGGCACCGCGGACCCGGGTGCGGAATGCGCGCGACGGAGCCGATTCTCGTTGCGGCGCTGCCGGATTCGCTCGGCTGCGACCTCGGGCGCGGCCACACAGTGCACGACGCGCAGCTGCGCCAGCCCCAGCAGCGGGGTCAAGCCCGGCCGCCACAGCCGGTCTTGGAACGCCGCCTCCGCCACCGTCGTGACCCCCGCGCGCAGGAACAGCTCCAGCGTCTCGAAGAACACCGACAACGTCCGCAGGTCGAGTGAATTGTCCACCCCGGCAACGAATCCCGGGGTGGCATGCACCATCCCCTCTTTGATCTCGTCGCGGCACACGGCGGGGCAGCCGAGCCGCCGCGCCAGACCGTGCGCGAGGGTGGTCTTGCCGACGCCCGGCGCTCCACTGACCACCACCAGTGTGGGCAGGCTCATGCGCGCGGTCAAGCCGTCTTCATCTGCGGTTCGGGCGGTGGCGCGGCGGTACGGGTGAAGAGGCGGGAGACGGCCCAGCAGAACAACTCCACGAACCAGAACAGCACTAGAAAAAGCTGCACGACAATGACCGGAACCGCCAGGAACAGCACGGACGGGACGGCGATCAGCACCCAGATCGCGACGGCGCCGAGACTCGCGCCGCGCAGGCCGCTGGCCAAACGCACTGCCGCCCACATCATCCAGCGGCGCGGCACCGCCACATTCATCTCACGCAGGCAGCGACGGAACAGACCGTCCGCGTCGGCGACGCTCACTGCCCCGGTACTGCGCAGGAAGTCGTGCAGGATGGCGGCGCGGGTGTAGGCGCCGTAGCGCGGCACCAGCCACACCAGCGCGCGCGGCACCGATGCGAAGTCGGTGCGGAACCCGGCCGGAATCACGAATTCCTGGGAATCACCTTGATATACGAGCGGTTCGACCACCCGCCAGAACTTCGCGTCGAGCTCCTCGACGACCAGCCCGCTACCGACGAACGCCACAATCCGTTCCTCTCCGAACGCACAGCGTGTCCCCCAATTCTAGGGGCCTGCGGTACAGCTGAGCTGTCGGCCGGGCAACGGTTCGGACAACGCCGTCAGTGGCTGGGCCGGGTCTGCGGCGGCGATCCGGAGCCGGTCTCCCCGGCGGGCTCGTAACCACCGTAGGGCACGGCCGGTCCACCCGCGGGGTACGACGCGTCGCCCGCGGGATAGGCCGGGGCGCCGAGCGACCCGAACGGCGCTATCGGCTGGACGGGACCGGTACCGGTGCCCAGATCTTCCGACGGACTCAGTGCCGCACAGAACAGCACGATGAGCGAGGCGACCAGCGGCTGCACGATCAGCGCCAGCCAGCTGCCCATTTCGCTGGGCAGCTCGACGATCTGCCCGATCGGCGGATCATGCGGCCGCGGATGCGCCCATGCGGCGACCTGCTCGCCGAGCTGCGCCATCACGACGGCCCCGATGAGCGAGCCGACCAGCAAGCCGAGCTGCAGCAGCGGCCCGCGCAGCGCCCGCCGGCGCCACGCCGCGATCGCGGTGAGCAGACCGGTGACCGCGCCGAAGCACACGAACATCGCGACCGCGTCGAACTGATGCGCGCTCTCCCCGGTCAGCACGGCGCCGCGGCCCTGCTCCACCACGAACAGCTGCTCGGTCGGCGCGACCACGCCCCACAGCACCCCGACGAGCGCACTGGCCAGCACCACGAGCAGCGTGAGCACGGCGGCGCCGCGCACCTCGTGCGGCGCGGCGGTCGGCGTCCCCGGCACTAGCGCAGTTCCAGACTGGCGGCGTCGATCACACCGTGCCGGGAGCATTTTGCCCACCAGCCGTCCGGACTCACCTGCACGATCATCCGGCGACCGCACTGCTCGCAGAATCGTGGCGGTTCCAGACCCAGTGCGGCGGCCGCGGGTACGGCGTCGTCGAGACCGGGCACGATCCGTTTGCCGGTGAACGGGTTGTAGCGCTCGTCCATGGGCATGACACTACTCATGGGCCGGGTCAGAGGGTTTCGTTGAGCGCCTTGATCGGCATCTTCAACTCACCCAGCAGATCCAGATCCGCCTCGGCGGGCCTGCCGAGCGTGGTCAGGTAGTTGCCGACGATGACGGCGTTGATGCCGCCGAGGATGCCCTGCTTCGCGCCGAGGTCGCCGAGGGTGATCTCGCGACCGCCCGCGAAACGAAGGATGGTGCGCGGCAAGGCGAGCCGGAACGCGGCGACCGCGCGCAGCGCGTCCGCGGCGGGCAGCACCTCGAGATCGCCGAACGGGGTGCCGGGGCGCGGGTTGAGGAAGTTCAGCGGGACCTCGTCCGGTTCCAGCTCGGCCAGGTTCGCCGCGAATTCCGCACGCTGCTCCAGGGTTTCGCCCATGCCGAGGATGCCGCCGCAGCACACCTCCATGCCCGCCGCGCGCACCATGCGCAGGGTGTCCCAGCGTTCTTCCCAGGTGTGCGTGGTGACCACGTTCGGGAAGTAGGAGCGTGAGGTCTCCAGGTTGTGGTTGTAGCGGTGCACGCCCATCGCGGCGAGCTGGTCGACCTGTTCCTGGGTGAGCATGCCCAGCGAGCAGGCGACCTGGATGTCGACCTCGTTGCGGATCGCTTCGACGCCCGCGGCGACCTGCGCCATCAGGCGCGCGTCCGGGCCGCGCACCGCGGCCACGATGCAGAATTCGGTGGCGCCGGTCTTGGCGGTCTGCTTGGCGGCCTCGACCAGGCTCGGGATGTCGAGCCAGGCGGCCCGCACCGGCGACTGGAACAGGCCGGACTGGGAGCAGAAGTGGCAGTCCTCGGGGCAGCCGCCGGTCTTGAGGCTGATGATGCCCTCGACCTCGACCTCCGGGCCGCACCACTTCATCCGCACGTCGTGGGCCAGGGCGAGCAGCTCCTCGAGCTGATCGTCGCCGAGGCGCAGCACCTCGAGGGTCTGCTCCTGAGTGAGCCCGACACCGCGCTCGAGTACCTGCGCTCGGGCGACGGACAGGATCGCGGCGGCAGCCGGCGGGGTGGGCGAATAGGTATCAACGGGGGCCTGGGTCACTGCACGAATCCCTTCGTCCGGCCGAGGTGGCCGTGCAACTTGAACGGCGTTCAGGTTAGGGTAGCGGGGGCAGTGAGTCAAAACACTGCGGCACCCGAGGCGTGACTCGGACGCGGCGGCACAAGCGAGCGTCCCGAGGCGGTAGCGTGCGTGCACAGACAGGTACTGCCATGGATAGACGGAGGAAATCGGGTGCAGCTGCACAGAGCGGACGTGGTCGACGGCGCCATCGCGATTCTCGACCAGTACGGCCTCGCCGATCTGACCATGCGCAGGCTGGCCGGCTCGCTCCAGGTACAGCCGGGCGCGCTGTACTGGCACTTCCCGAACAAGCAGGCGCTGCTCGGCGCGGTCGCGGACAAGATCCTCGCGCCGATGGACGATCCGATCGTCGCGACCGAATGGTCCGGCCAGGTCATCGAATTGGCGCACCGGCTGCGCGACTGCCTGCTCGCCTACCGGGACGGCGCCGAATTGGTCTCGGCCACTTACGCTTCCCGGCTCACCACGAGCAAAGGCCGCGAACGCATGGTGAGCGCCGCCATTCGGGCGGGCATGCCCCGCTCCGAGGCCGAGCTCAGCTCCTTCACGCTGCTGTACTACGTGCTCGGCCAGACCGTCGACGAACAGTCCAGGATGCAGATGGATTCCGCGGGCGCACTCCCCGAGGACGACACCCCGCTCGACGAGATCCCGGATCCCACGGCGCGTTTCGACTTCGGCCTGCAACTGTTCGTCGCGGGCGTACGGCACCTGCTCGGCACCCGCGTGCGCTGAGCCTGAGCACCGCAGCACGACGGGTCAGGGATCGACCGGAAGTGGTTGCGCGCGAACAACGTTGCGGCCGGGAAACCAGCGGTACATCGCGGCCGCGCCGAGCACGGCGGCGCCCGCCAGCGCGAACGCCGACACACTCAGCAGCGTCACGGCACTGATCGCGCCCGCGACGAGCGGACCGGCGAACATGCCGACGTCATGGGTCAGCCGCCAGGCGCCGAGGAATTCGGCCCGCCTGCCGTCGGGTGCCGCGTCGGCGCCGACGGTCATGATCACGCCGTTGCTGACCCCGTTGGCGAGCCCGAGCAGCACGGCGACCACGCCTAGTCCGATGAGCGACGAGGTGTACGGCAACACGCCGAAACCCAAGGCGAACAACACCATTGCCGGAACGCCGACGGCGCGGCTACCGCGCCGGTCGAGCCAGATGCCCGCCGGGTAGGACATCAGCACGTCCACCGCGCCCGCGAGGCCGGACACGACGCTGGTCGCCGAGGCGCTCAGTCCGATATGCGCCGCCCACAGCGGGAGCACCGCGATCCTGGCCGCCCGCACCGCCCCCATCAGCAGCGCCGCCGACCCCAAAGTGCCGAGTACGCCGATGTTCTCGACGACCACCGAGCGCAACGTGTGCGTCTCGGTACCACTGTCCGCACCGTCAGGCGACGGGATCGCGACCATGGCCGCACCCGAGGCCACCATGGTGGCGAGTTGCAGCCACAGCGCTCCGCTCGGGCCCATCGCATGTACCAGCACCGCACCCAGGAACGGCCCGCAGAAGAAGCCGAGCCGGTGCGATCCGGCCAAGGTGGACATCGCCCGGCCCCGGTCCGCAGCGGGTACCACGGCCACGATGTAGGTCTGGCGCGCCAGGCCCCACACCGCCCCGGCCGCGCCGTTGAGCAGCAGGCCGACCGCGAGCACCGCCAGATTCGGCGCGCCGATCGCCAGCAGTACTCCGAGGACACCGAGGGAGGAGCCCACCCCGATCGCGCCCCGCTCCCCGATCCGCGCGACGATCCGCCCTGCGGGCAGATCGGCCAGCACCATGCCCAGCCCGCTCAACGCGACCAGCACCCCCGCCAGCCCGATCGAGGCCCCCAGGTCCAGGGCGCGCAACGCGTACATCGGCGAGGCCGCACCGGCTCCGGTGCCGTAGAGCACCATCGGCACGAAGACCGTCCAGGTGAGCGCACGCAGGCGAACCGGCTCGGTGGCGACCGCGGCGCTCACCGCGTCCGCGCCGGATGCCCGGTGCCCGAAGCTGATACACCGTACATCCCGGTTGCCGCGCACTCCGCTCTTCGGTGCGCGACCGCGCTCATCACGACCGCGCCGGCTGGGCGCGGCCGAGGGACCGCGGCCGAAACTCCCTGCGCCGCTGTACCCCTACTCGAGATCCCGCGGAATCCCGCTGCACGACTGCCGGTTCGGGCACGCGTCGGACCGGCGCGTTCACTGGGCGAGCGCGGGACGGCGGGCGAAACGGCTTTCGGGGCGGGGCAGGCCGAAATGGTCGCGCAGCGTGGTGCCGCTGTACTCGGTGCGGAAGAGGCCGCGTTCCTGCAGGATCGGGACGACGGTCGCGGCGAACACCTCGAGGCCACCCGGGTAGTACGGCGGCATCACGTTGAAACCGTCTGCGGCACCGCTGCGGAACCACTCCTCGATGGTGTCGGCGACCTGTTCCGGTGTGCCCGCGAACACCCGGTGCCCGCGCGCACCGGCAAGCCGGTGCAGCAGACCGCGCACGGTCGGCCGCTCGCGCTGCACGATGCCCGCGACGACCTGCAGCCTGCTGCGGCCGTTGTCGGTGACATCGCCCGCGTCGTCGAACAGGTCGACCGGAATATCGCCGTCCAGCGGCAGGTGCCGCAGGCTCTTGCCGACGATGTTCTCCAGCTGGGTCAGACCGTATTCCGGCACGGTCAGCTCATTGAACTCGCGTTCGAGCCGCTTGGCCGCCGCCTCGGTGTCGCCGATGAACGGACTGATCCCGGGCAGGATCTTGACGTGTTCCGGAGCACGTCCGAAACCTGCCGCCTGGGCCTTGATATCGGCGTAGAAGGCTTGCGCGTCCTCGAGCCGCTGATGGGCGGTGAAGATCGCCTCCGCGTATTTGCCCGCGAACGAACGCCCTTCGTTGGAGGCCCCGGCCTGGACGAGTACCGGGTAACCCTGCGGCGTGCGCGGTGCGTTGAACGGCCCACGCACCCGCAGGTATTCGCCGGCGAAGTCGATCGGGTGGATCTTGGCGGGATCGGCGTACCGCCCGCCGGCCTGGTCCAGCACGATGGCGTCGTCTTCCCAGCTGTCCCACAGCGCGACCACCGCGTCCACGAATTCCCTTGCCCGCGCGTAACGTTCGGCATGGTCGGGGTGTTTGGCCAAACCGAAGTTGGCGGCGGCGAGATCGGTCCCGGTGGTGACGATGTTCCAGCCCGCGCGGCCACCGGAGAGGTGGTCGAGCGTGGAGAACAGCCTGGCCAGGTTGTACGGCTCGTAGTAGGTCGTCGAGGCGGTCGCGATCAACCCGAGATGTGTTGTCGCCGTGGCGATCGCGGTGAGCAGCGTGATCGGCTCCAGGCCGGAGCCCGCATTGTGCTCGACGTTGGTGCGCAGCGCCGGGCCGTCGGCGAAGAACACCGCGTCCAGCTTCGCGGCCTCGGCTGTGCGGCCGATCTCCTGGTAGTAGGCGGCGTCGTAGATCCGGTGCGGCTGACTGTCGGGATGCCGCCACGCCGCCTCATGATGGCCGGACGGGTAGATGAACGCGTTCAGGCTGAGCTGACGGGGAGTACTCATGAGGCTTGTTTCTCTTCCGCACGAAGGGCCGGTTGACCGGCGGGACCGACGCCCAGGCTGGCCAGCAGCAGGGACCGGTAGTGGTTGAAGGCCGGATCACTGTGGTGGCGGGGACGTTCCAGGTCGATGCGCTGGTCCACCGCGATACTGCCGTCGTCGAGCACCAGCACCCGGTCCGCGAGCAGCACGGCCTCGTCGACATCGTGGGTGACCAGCAGCACGGCGGGCTTGTGCCGGGCGCACAGGTCCTGCAGCAGCGCGTGCATCTTGATCCGGGTGAGCGCGTCGAGCGCGCCGAACGGTTCGTCGGCGAGCAGCAACTCCGGTTCCCGGACCAGCGACCGGGCCAACGCGACGCGCTGCTGCTCGCCCCCGGAAAGCTCCCGGGGCCAGGCCTTTTCGCGACCGGCCAGGCCGACCTCGGCGAGTGCCGCACGACCGCGTTCGGCCGCGTCGCCGCCGGTCAAGCCGAGAATCACGTTGTCGAGCACCCGCGCCCACGGCAGCAGCCGCGAATCCTGGAACACCACAGCCCGTTCGGCGGGCACGATCAGCCCGCCCGAGCCCGGCACGTCGTAGTCCAATTCGGCGAGCGCCCGCAGCAGAGTGCTCTTGCCGGAACCGCTGCGCCCGAGCAGGGCGACGAATTCGCCACGCGCGATATCGATGTCGAGGTCGCGCAGCACGACGCGATCGCCGAAGCCGCGGCGCAACTCCCGGGTGCGCACCACGCTCAGTCGCCCAGTGTCGATCGCCATGACAGCGCCTTCCTTTCCACCGCGCGGACGGCGAGATCGCCGAAAAGTCCGAGCAGGCCGTAGATCACGAGACCGACCACGATCACGTCGATCTGCCCGTAGGTGCGGGCCTGGGTCATCAGGTAGCCGATGCCACTGGTCGCGTTGACCTGTTCCACCACCACCAGGGCCAGCCACGCGATGGTGACCGCGAGCCGCAGCCCGATGAAGAAGCCGGGCAGCGATCCGGGCAACGCGACGCGGCGGATGAACCCCCAGCGCGAAAGTCCCACGGTCTGCGCGAGTTCCACGTATCTGGCGTCGACGCTGCGCAGGTAGGCGTGGGTGTTGAGGTAGATCGGGATGGCCACGCTGGTCGTGATGACGACCAGCTTCATCTCCTCGCCGATACCGAACCAGACGATGAACAGCGGAATCAGCGCCAAGGTCGGGATCGCCCGCTTGATCTGAATGGGGCCGTCCACCACGGCTTCCCCGATCCGGCTCAGCCCGGCGATCAAGGCCAGGATCAGGCCGGCGAGCACGCCGATGACCAGGCCGATCCCGGCACGCTGTACCGAGGTCAGCAGATTCGATTGCAGGCGACCGTCCGCGGCCAGGTCGCCCGCGGTCTGGGCGACCACCCACGGCGCGGGCAACGTCTCCGGATCCAGTGCGCCGGAGGCGGATCCGAGCACCCAGGCCACGATCAGCAGCGCAGGGCCGAGAGCGACGCCGAACGGAATCGGCCGTCCCGGACCGAGCCTGCGCCGGGCCGGTTTACGTTCGGCCAGGGCCGTGGCCCGTGCACGGCCGCGCCCGAGCCTGCCGAGTACTCCTGCGTCCAGTGTCGCCATCAGCGTTCCTTCGGTGCGTGGGCGGCGCCGCTGGCGTTGACCGCCTCGGTGATCGCGGCGTCGAAGCGCAGGTCGAAGCTCTTGGCCGCCTGCACCTTCTTCGGCAGCTCGCCCGCCTTGTCGATGGCGTCGATGGTGGCCTGCTGCCGGTCCACGAGCTGCTGGTTCAGGTGCGGGAAGGTGAGAATGCCGAGCGAATCGACGATGCGCTTCGCGTCGTCCGCGCTCACCTTCTGGTTGTCGATGTAGTACTTGCGCGCCCATTCGTCCTGGTGCGTGTTGGTCCACTGGTAGGCGCGGATGTAGGCGCCCACCAGGGCACGCGTCGCGGCCGCCTTCGCCGGATCCTGCACCACCGCGCGGCGCGCGTAGAGGTAGGCGAGGCCGCCGTAGATGCCTTCGGTCTCGCTGTCCGGGATGAGGCTCGCACCCGGAGTGCGCAGCAGCCGAGTGACATTGGGCTCGATCAACGGGGCGACGTCCACCTGACCGGTCCGCACCGCGTCGAGGAACTCGGCCAATTGCAGCCGGACCAGTTGCACGTCAGCGGGTTTCAACCCGGCCTTGTCCAGTGCCCGCAGCACCGCGGCCTGCTGGGCGGTGCCTTCGGCGTAGGCGATCTTCTTGCCTTCGAGATCGGCCAGCTTGCTGATCTGCTTGCCCGGTGCCACCGCGAGTTTCAGTGCGGTACTGCTGGTTTGGTAGGCGGCCACGATCGGCACGTCCTGGCCTGCGGCCAACGCGTGGATCGGCGGGACGTCGCCGACCGGCGCGATATCTGCCGCTTCGGCGCGGAAAGCCTCCAAAATCGCGGGGCCGCCGATGAAGTTGGCGAACTCCACCTCGAACGGCAACTTGTCCAGCTCGCCGGACACCCGCAGCGCGGTCTGCAATCGCTCCTGCTGGTCGGCGACAACGATTTTGGTTCCGGCCGGAACCTCTACGGGTAGCGGCGTATCGGCGACGGGACCGACCGGCTTGTCGTTGTTCGCGCAGCCGGTGAGTCCGAGGGTCGCAACGGTTGCCACGGCGAGCAATGCGGCGGTGGTGCGGCCATGGCGGCCGAACAGGGACGTGCGTGGTCGGTACATACTCGGATTCAAACAAGACAAAACCGGCCCGAACACCGTTTGTCTCAGGCTGGTTCGAACTGCCTCAGCGCGGTGCGGCCGAGCTGATCGTCGTGCGGACCTGCTGCTGGTAGCGCTGGATGAAGGGCACGATCTGCTGCTCGATCACCGTGTTGTACTCCACCGGACGCTGCATCGGGTTGGCGTGCCCGGTGTTTCGCGCCTGCACCACCGAGAGGGTGCCGTCGACTCCGCCGGCCTGTTCGATCAGCACCCGGTGCGAGTACTCGACATCGACCACCCGGTCCCGGCTCGCGTCCCGGGGCCGGATGAAAACGACAGCGGGACGGGCCTTTCCGTCCACCGGCGTGGCCAGAGCGCGCAGATCGTTCGTCGCGCCGCCCGCGACGATCGCGGTGAACTGCGACTCGATCAAACCGTTGCTCGCCGCGTTGCGGGAGAAGATCTTCTCCCGCAGCACCTCGTCCAGCACGTCACGCAACTGAGCGAAGCGGATGCCGGGCGGCGTGCCGCCCCCGCCGTGCGAGACGAAACGGTCCCGCCGCGCATAGGTTTCCACCGCCAGGCGCAGCAGCCTGCTCTCCCGCGCGCCGGGCAGCCAGCGCATCCAGCGCACCATGTCCTCGCCGCGACCGCGGCTCTCCGGGCGGACCGCGTTCAGGTCTACCGGCGTGCAGTCCAGGATCACCCCCACCAGACTGCGATCGCTGTCGAGATGGATGTGCTTGGCCACCTCCAGCGCGATCACCCCGCCCATGCTGTGCCCGACCAGTACGACGTTCTTCAACCCGGACAGCTCGGCGGCGCGCACGATCAGCTCGGCGATGACCTTGGTGTCGATACCTTCGTTGTCGTAGCGGATCGCCCACACCATGCCCATCCGGCGCAGCGAGGGCAGGGCCGCGGCGGTCGCGCTGGCGTCCACGTTGCCCAGACCGACCATGTCCACCACCACGGTGTCCCAGTCGCGTGGGTCGGCCGGTGCCGCGACGGGCAGGATCGCCGGGTCGGTGCGCGCCAGGCGCGCCGCTTCCGGCTGCACATCGAAGGTCAGATATTGCGCGTAGCAGATGAGTACGGCGACGAGCAGTACGAGCACCCGCACCATGGCCGACTTGGTCCGGCGCAACGACTTCCACTCGTGCCACAGGTTCGTTTCCCGTAGCCGGGCTCTGCGTCGCGCGTCGTCCCAGTCCGCGACAGTGGACGGGTGCCGATCTTCGAACGGCGACATCTTCCCCACTGTAGGTAACGGAACCGGGCCGTCGCCATGTCCCACGCGGCCCCGCGCGAGTGTTAACCCGACCGACCGGTAGAGTTCCCCCGTCCTACCTGGCAGGTGCGGGAAACCGGTGCGAATCCGGTACGGTCGCGCCACTGTGATCGCCACCACGGCGAGAGTCAGACCTCCCCTGCCGCGCAACTCTGGAGAGGCCGCGACTTGCCTGTGGAGCAACGCCGATGATCCGTGCCCGCACGGCGATCGTGCTGCCCGTACTCGGGGCGCTACTCGGCTGCGCCATGCTCGTCGCCACCGGTTTCGGGGCGGAGAACCTGCCGGTTTCCGCGGTGGTCGAGGTGCTGCGACACCGGCTCACCGGGCAGCCGCCCACCGATTTCGGGTTGGACACCATCGTGTGGCAACTGCGCGTGCCGCGCACCGTGCTCGCCGCGATCGTCGGGGCCGGGCTCGCGCTGGCCGGGACCGCGATGCAGACGCTGGTGCGCAATCCGCTCGCCGACCCGTACCTGCTCGGCGTGTCCTCGGGAGCGGGAGTCGGCGCGGCCGCGGTCATCACCTCGGGGCTGTTCGCCGGCGCGGGCGTGTGGGCGCTCTCCGGCGGTGCGCTGGTCGGCGCGTTCATCGCAGCGGCGCTGGTGTTCCTGATCGCCGTGGCGCAGGGCGGGCTCACGCCGCTGCGCCTGGTGCTCACCGGCACCGTCCTCGGCTCCGCCTTCGCCGCGCTGAGCAGCTACCTGATCTTCCGGCGGCCCGATCCGGCCGCCGCCCAATCCGTGCTGTTCTGGTTGCTCGGCAGTCTCGCCGGAGCCGACTGGACGCGAATCGCGCTGCCGCTCAGTGTGGTCGCCCTGGCGGGCGTCGTGCTGCTGGCCACCGGCGGCTGGCTGGACGCGCTGACCGTCGGCGCCGATACCGCCGCGTCACTGGGTGTTCCGGTGAAGGAACTTCGCATCGGATTGTTCGTGTTGCTCGCGGTGCTCGTCGGCGTGCTCGTCGCGGTCTCCGGCGGCATCGGCTTCGTCGGCCTGGTCGTGCCGCACGCCACCCGCCTGCTGGTCGGTCCGCGCCACCGCAGCCTGCTGCCCGCGTGCGCCCTCTGCGGCGCCCTGTTCCTCGTTGTCGCCGACGCTTTCACCCGCATCGTCGTGCGCCCCACCGAGATCCCCGTCGGCGTCCTCACCGGACTGATCGGCGCCCCCGCCTTCCTCATCCTCATGGGCCGCCGCCGCTACCGCTTCGGTGAATCATGAACCGGCGCAACAGCCCCGCCGAAGGGGATTCGCTTCGGCCCGCCGGTGCCGCCGAACTGCCGAACACCGCGCACTCGCCCGCGCCGCGCCACGACGGTGCCGGGCCGGCGCTGGGCGATCTGATCCGCCGCGAACGACAGCGGGATATGAACCGGCGCAACGGATTCACCGGTACGGGTTGGTCTCCGCGCCGCGGCGCCCGCATCACGAGGGTCATGCGAGCGACCACGGCCGACGCGGAGCGCACGAGCCGAGCGGAGCTGTCGGTCCACTGCGACGGTGCGGCCGATCTGCTGCGCTGCGGTGGCCTCGGCGCGAACGGCCGCAGGATATGAACCGGCGTAGCAGAGCGGCCGACTCGGTCCGTCGCGACGATATCGGCGCGCACACAGGCGGCTTCGCGCAACGAGCCGAGCGCGAACAAGGCGGCGTCCTGGTGGCCGAAGGCTTGGCTTGTGCGGCGGGGCGGCGGACGGTGGTGTCCGACGTGAGCTTCACGGTGCGGGCCGGGGAGACGATCGGGATCGTCGGGCCGAACGGGACCGGGAAGACGACCCTGCTGCAAGTGCTCGCGGGAGTACGCAAGCCCGTGCGTGGACGGGTGCTCGTGGACGGCCTGGCGCTGCACGAGTTGTCGGCCCGGCGGCGCGCGCGGACCGTGGCGTCGGTGGCGCAGGACGAGCGGCCGCCCGCCGACCTGCGCGCCGGTGAGGTGGTCGCGCTCGGCCGCACCCCGTATCTGCCGCCGTGGGGCGCCGGATCACCGCGCGAACAGCAGGCGATCGAACAGGCTTTGGCCACCGTCGATCTGGCCGGGTTCGCCGACCGTCCGGTGCATCACCTCTCCGGCGGCGAACGCCAGCGGGTGCTACTGGCGCGGGCACTGGTGCAGGACACCCCGGTGCTGCTGCTGGACGAACCCACCAACCACCTCGACATCACCCACCGGCTGGAGCTCTTGGCGCTGGCTCGCACCCTGCACCGCACCGTCGTCATGGCGCTGCACGACCTCACGCTGGCCGATCGCTACTGCGACCGGATCCTGGTGCTGCACAACGGCACCGCGCATCCGCTCGCGCCACCGGCGACCGCGCTGGCCCCCGACATCGTCGAGGCCGTCTTCGCGGTGCAAGCCCTGCGGGTGCCGCACCCGACGACCGGTCACCCGCACCTGCTCATCACCCCGCGCCTGCCATGAGTGGAGTACGCGGCTCCGATCGGTGGTCGAGCAGTGCGGAGACGGCCTATCCAGCCCGCCTGCAACGCATCAGGTCTGATCGCGCGAGATCAGGCGGTTCGGCAGTGCTTTCGAAATATCGACGAGAGGTAGAGGGATGAGACACGGGTTGCGGGTGCTGATGGCGGTGGCCTTGGCCGCGGCGGTAGCCGGATGTAGTGCCGAGAAATCGGCGGGTGGGGATCTGACCGTGCGGAATTGCGATGTGGACGTGCGCTTTCCGACGCCGGCCCAGCGGTTGTTCGTCAACGACGGCAACCTGATCTCGATGGTGCTGGCGCTGGGCGCGCAAGACCAGACCGTCGCGGTGTCGAGTGTGCAGCGCGATGCCGATACGCTGCGCAGGCACTACGGCCCTGTTGTCGATCAGCTGAAATCCGTTGCGCCGGAGTATCCGTCCCGGGAAACGGTGCTGGCGCAGGGCCCCGACGTGATGGTGGCCGGCTGGAGCTACGGGTACGACGAGGCGAAGAACCTCACCCCGGATTCGTTGCAGAAGGCCGGTATCGCGGCCTACACGCTCACCGAGAGCTGCCGCCAGCGCAACGGCGAGAAGCCGCGCGGCATCGTCGAGCCGTGGACGGCGCTGCGCACCGATCTCACCAACCTCGGTGCGATCACCGGACGCACCGAGCGCGCCGCCGAGGTCACCGCGGACTTGGACCAGCGCCTCGCCGCGTTGCATGCCGCGCCGCAGGCGGAACGCAAACCGACCATCTTCCTGTTCGACAGCGCCACCGACTCGCTCATGTCGAGCGGCAGTTTCGGTGCGCCCCAAGCGATCCTGGACGCCGCGGGCGGACGCAACGCGCTCAGCGACGTGCCCGACACCTGGACGCGGGTGTCCTGGGAACGGCTCGCCGCCGCCGACCCCGACGCCATCATGTTCGTCGACTATCCGCCGCAGACCTTCGCGCAGAAACTGGACGCGTTGCGCAGCAAGCCCGGGATCAATCAGCTCCGCGCCGTCACCGAGGGCCGCTTCCTCAACCTCCCCTACGCCATGTGGACCAGCGGGCCGCTCAACATCGACGCCGCCGAACAGATCCGCAAACAACTCGAACGCTGGAACCTCGTCCCCGCCTCCACCATCGAACCCCGCGCCGACGACGCCCTCCGCTGAGCACCTTGCTCCCGCACCCCTGCCGAGTCATCGCACCCGTTCTGGGTCTTCGCACCCGCTGTGGCACGGCACAGCGGGTGCGTGAGCGCAGAAGGGGTGCGCGAGTTCAGGCGAACGGCGACCAGGCCGGGTCGAACCAGGATGGGGCCGCGCTGGTGAAGCTCACGCGCGGCCAGGAGCCTGCGCCCGCGGGGATCGAGCCGACCAGGCCCACACCGGTGAGCCGCGGCAGGTCGACCCGGTTGCACTGCATGGCGAGGTCGGGTTCGGTGGGCCAGGAGCCGACCACGACGCCCGCGCAGCGCACGCCCGCGGCTTGCAGTGCGCGGGTGGTCAATTCGGTGTGGTTGAGGGTGCCGAGCCCGGCCGCGGACACCACCAGTACCGGGGCGGCGAGCTTTTCGGCCAGGTCGAGCAGGGTGAAATCACCGAGCCGCACCAGCAGCCCACCCGCACCCTCCACCAGCACCAGGTCCGCGTCACCGAGTTCGGCTATGCCCGCGACGGTTTCGGCCAGCGTCAGCTCCGGCAGTCCGGCCCGCCGGGCCGCGGTATCCGGCGCCAGCGGATCGGGGTATCGCGCGAACTCCACAGTCCGCGTGACCCCGGTGAGCCGCTCGACCGCAGCGAGATCGCCGGGTTCGCCCGGCGCCACCCCGGTCTGCCCCGGCTTACACACCGCCACCGACTTTGCTTGTGCCAGCGCCACCGCCGCAACCGCCGCCGTCGCCACCGTCTTACCCACATCCGTAGACGTCCCGGTGATCAACAAAACACCCACACCCACACCTCACTCTCGAATAGACGATCCTGCTCCCCCCACGCCCTCCCCGACTCCCCGCACCCCTTCCGTGTTCGCGCACCCGTTCCCACATGCCAAAGCGAGTGCGGCAACACAGAAGGGGTGCGGAAAATGCACCACACCCGGCACACCTCCGGTACACGAGCGAGCTCGCCCGCAACCCGTTCCGCCCCAAGCTTGCTCGCGCCCCGCATGCTGTCCGCCCCGAGGACTCGCCGCCGCTCGCGCACTCCTTCTGTTCTCCCGCACTCGCTTTCGTGGGGCAGAGGGGGTGCAGGAAGACGGAAGGGGTGCGGGAATTGTGCCTGCCGCACGCCAGGGGCTTTCGGGCACTGCCCGGGTTCAGGTGTGCACCATTTCCGGGGCGCGGGCTTCGGTGAGGACCGGGCCGAGAATTGTTGCGATGGTGGTGATCTCGGCGGGGGTGAGGTTGGCGCGGGCGGTGAGGCGGAGGCGGGAGGTGCCCTCCGGGACCGAGGGCGGGCGGAAGCAGCCGACGTCGAGGCCGCGGGCTCGGCATTGCTGGGCCGCGTCGAAGGCGACTTGTGCCTTGCCGAGTACCACTGACACGACCGCCGATTCGGGGGTGGGCACCCCCGCGATGCGGGCGATGTCCGCGGCGCGGTCGAGCACGCGGGCCGCCAGGTCCGGGTCGCGGCGCAGCACGCGGAGGGCGGCGTGGGCCGCGCCGACGGCGGCGGGGGCGAGCCCGGTGTCGAAGATGAAGGTGCGGGCCGCGTCGACGAGATGGGCGCGGACCCGTTCCGCGGCGAGGACGACACCGCCTTGCGCGGCAAGGGCTTTCGACAGGGTCGCGGTGATCACCAGATCCGGCTGACCGGCCAGCCCCAGTTCGTGCACCAGACCGCGCCCACCGGCGCCGCGCACCCCGAGCCCGTGCGCCTCGTCCACGACCAGCACCGCACCACGCGCCCGGGTGACCCGGTGCAACTCGACCAGCGGCGCGAGGTCACCGTCGGCGCTGAACACCGAGTCGGTGAGCACCAGCGCCCGCTCCTCGGTGCGCTCGGCCAGCAGCCGGTCGACGGCTTCGACATCGCGGTGTTCGGCGACCGCCACTCGTGCCCGCGACAACCGGCACGCGTCCACCAGGGAAGCGTGGCTGCCCGCGTCCGAAACCACGAGGGCCCCACGGCCTGCCAGCGCGGTGACCACACCGAGGTTGGCGGCGTACCCGGAGGCGAACACGAGTCCCGCTTCGGCGCCGACGAATTCGGCCAAGTCGGCTTCCAGTTCCGCGTGCGCGGCGGTGGTACCGGTGACGAGCCGGGAGCCGGTGGCCCCGGCACCCCAGCGCCGCACCGCATCGATCGCCCCCTCGATCACCTCGGGATGGCGCACCAACCCCAGGTAGTCGTTCGAGGCGAGGTCGATCGACGGCGTCTGCGCCGCCCGCGGCCGCAACTCCCGGCGCAACCCCGCGGCCACCCGGGCCGCAGCACGCTCGTCCAACCAGCTCAACGGATCGATAGTCACAGCTCCGCAGCATACTTGAACACCGTTCAAGTAGCACCTTCAGCTTCCCTGCGCCTCGACCGCGGCCCGCATTCCCGCGGTGATCGTCGCGACCTCTTCGGTCGTGCTGACGAACGGCGGCATCGTGTAGATCAGGTTGCGGAAGGGCCGCAGCCAGGCGCCGGCCGCGACCGCGGCGTCGGTCGCGGTGCGCATGTCCACGGGACGGTCGAGTTCGATCACGCCGATCGCACCGAGCACGCGCACGTCCACGACACCGGGCAGTGCGCGTACCGGGGCGAGACCGGTTTCGAGTTCGGCCGCGATCCGCGCCACCTCCCCGCGCCAGTCCCGCGCGCGCAGTAGTTCGATCGAGGCGACCGCGACGGCGCACGCCAGCGGATTACCCATGAAGGTGGGGCCGTGCATCAGTCCGCCGTGCCCGGCACTGATCGTCTCGGCGATCTGCGAGGTGCACAGCGCGGCGGCGAGCGTGAGGTACCCACCGGTCAGCGATTTGCCGACGCACAGCACATCCGGGCGCACGCCGACCTGATCGGCCGCGAAAAGCGTTCCGGTACGGCCGAATCCGGTCGCGATCTCGTCGAAGACGAGCAGCACCCCGTGTTCGTCGCACAGCCTGCGCAGCTCGGTCAGATAGCGCGGATGATGCCAGCGCATACCGCCCGCGCCCTGCACGATCGGTTCCACGATGACCGCGGCGAGTTCGTCGGCGTGCTCGCTGATCATCCGCGCCAACTCCGCCACGTAGCCGGGTTCGTAGTCGCGGGGCGGCAGCGGCGCGAAGAGCTGATCGACCAGCACGTCGGTCCACAGCGCGTGCATGCCGCCCGCCGGGTCGCACACGCTCATCGGGGTGAAGGTGTCCCCGTGGTACCCGCCGCGCCAGGTCAGCAGCCGCCGCTTCGCGGGCATATCTTGACTGCGCCAATATTGCAGGCACATCTTGACCGCGACCTCGACCGACACCGAGCCGGAATCGCAGAGGAACACCTTGTCCAGTCCGGCGGGGGTGATCTCGACGAGCAGTTCGGCCAGGCGCGCGGCCGGTTCGTGGGTGAGCCCGCCGAACATGACGTGACTCATCCGCTGCGACTGGGCGACGAGCGCGGCGTCGAGCACGGGGTGCCGGTAGCCGTGGATGACGGCCCACCACGAACTCATCCCGTCGACCAGTACCCGGCCGTCGGCCAGCGTCAGCCGGGCGCCGGCCGCTTCGGCCACCACCAGCGGTTCGGTGGTGGCCGGAAATCCGCCGTAGGGGTGCCAGACATGTTTGGCGTCGATGGCGGTGATCTCGTCAGGTGTCAGTGCCACAGGAATCCTCGCGGTCGCGACTGCCCGGCCGCACGCACGGGCTTGAACAGCGTTCAAGTTACCACCCGAGCTGCGCCGGAATGGCGACGGCGGCATTTTCCGACGCCACCAGCCCGCGCGGCGTATTCTTTGACTCAGTCAACGATCTACTTTGACGTCACCGAGGAACGGAGCCGTCGTGACCACCGTCGCCGCCACCGATATCGCCGCAGTCCGGGAGTTCAACCGCCGCTACACCCGAGTCATCGGCGTGCTCCGGGAAGGGCTGCTGGACAGCGAATATTCGCTGACCGAGGTGCGAATCCTGTTCGAGCTGGCCAACTCCGGGATCACCGAGGTGGTAACCCTGCGGCAGACACTGGATCTCGACGCCGGATACCTCAGCCGCATCCTGACCCGGTTCGAACGCGAGGGCCTGGTGCTGCGCAACCGCTCCGACAGCGACGGCCGCCGCCAGGAGGTGCGGCTGACCGCCAAGGGCAAGGAGATCTTCGCCGTGCTCGATCAACGCTCCAGCGACGAGATCGGCTATCTGCTCAACGCCAAACCGCCCGCCACCCGCGCCCGGCTGGTCACCGCGATGCGGACCATCCAGCAGATCCTCGATCATCCGGCCAACGCCGCCGCCGCACCCCCGTTCACTCTCCGCCCGCCCGCGCCGGGCGATTTCGGCTGGGTCATCGAGCGGCACGCCCGGCTCTACACCGACGAATACGGTTGGGACGGAACGTATGAGGAGCTGATCGTCCGCATCGTCGCCGACTACCTGCACGCACACGACGAGCAGCGCGAGCGCGCCTGGATCGCCGAATCCGGTGGCGCGCCGGTGGGCAGCATCTTCTGTGTCGCCGAGAACGAGACCACCGCGCGCTTGCGCCTGCTGCTCGTCGAGCCCACCGCCCGCGGCCTCGGCGTCGGTTCGGCACTGGTCGAGGAATGCCTGCGCTTCGCGACCGCGGCCGGCTACCGCGAGATCGTGCTGTGGACCAACGACGTGCTCACCGCGGCCCGGCACATCTATCAGCGCGCGGGTTTCGAACTCGCCGAGGAGAGCCCGCATCACAGCTGGGGCGCCGACTTGATCGGCCAAACCTGGCGCCGATCACTCGGTCCCGCACGCTGAAGCCCCGCACGAATCATTCGGCAGGATAGGCGAATTCGGCGTCCAGCGCATCCCGCGCCGCAGCCAGCGCCCGACGCAACTCCGCCGACCGGCGCGCGCCGAGCCGGTCGGCAAGCGCGTGTTCGATCCGCCGAATCTGCTGTGCCGCAATGCCGAGCGCCGTCTCGCCGGCCGCGGTGAGCACCACGAGCCGGGCGCGCCGATCAACCGGATCGACCCGCCGCTCGACCAGCCCGCAGCGCTCGAGATGAATCACCAACTCCCCCATCGACTGCTGCGTCATCCCGGCCGCCTCGGCCAGGGTCGTGATCCGGGACCCCGCCGGGTCGAGGTGGCGGAACACCACATAGTGCGCGGGCCGGAGCCGGTCGTCGAGGCGCGCACGCAGCTCCCGATTGAGTGCGCGCTCGTAGGCGGTGGTGGCTTGACTCAGCAGTTTCAGCAGGGTGGCGTCCGCAACGGGCACCGCGTCACGTTTGTCGCGGAGGGAACCGACGAACAGGGTCCCTACCTGCGGCTGCGCCACACACTGCCGCAGGCCGGGCGCCAGGCCGGTCCGCATTGGCACCCGGTCCTCACCGAGCAGTGGACCATCCGGCAAGGCCGCAACCGGTACCGCATCGACGGGGTCGAGGTGATCGCCAATCCCGGCGACACGGTGACAGCACCAGCCGGCACCGTGCACGAGTTCTGGAGCGAGACCGCCGACACCGTGTTCGACCACGAGATCCGGCCGCCCCTGCGGCACTGGGAGATGTTCCAGCTCTGGCACAACCTGGACATCGCGGGCAGAACAACCGGCGGCCGGGTGCCGCGTGACCCGCTCGCGCTGGCATTGCTGTGGGATTACCAAGACGGCTACCTGGCCGGTCTCCCCGCGTGGGCGCAACGCGCGGTGCTGGGCGGACTGGCTCGACTGGCGGTTCGATTCGGCTATCGGCGGCGCTGGCTGCCCACCCCCGCCGACGCCCGCTGAGCGCCAGGTCCCAACCACCCGCAGCACCCGAATCACCGCTGCCGCTAGTGTCGTTCCTATGGCTCAGCCCGACGCAGCGTCCGGTGACGCGACACCACTCGGTGTGTGGCCCGGCACCGCCTACCCACTGGGCGCGACCTATGACGGCGCGGGCACCAACTTCTCGGTGTTCTCGGAGGTTGCCGACGCCGTCGAGTTGAGCTTGATCGCCCGCGACGGCACCGAGTCGCGGGTACCGCTCGACGAGGTCGACGGCTATGTGTGGCACGCCTACCTGCCGGCCGTCGGGCCGGGTCAGCGCTACGGATTCCGGGTGCACGGCCCCTACGACCCGGAGAACGGCCTGCGCTGCGATCCGAGCAAACTGCTGCTCGACCCGTACGGCAAGGCGTTCGACGGCGCGTTCGACGACCACCCGTCGCTGTACACGCACGGGCTGGATTCGCTCGGCCACACCATGGCGGGCGTGGTGATCAACCCGTACTTCGACTGGGGCACCGACCGCGCGCCGAACCGGCCGTACCACGAGACGGTGATCTACGAGGCACACGTCAAGGGCATGACCGCGACGCACCCCGACGTCCCGGAAGAGTTGCGCGGCACCTACTCCGGCATCGCGCACCCGGCGATCATCGAGCACCTGAAAGGCTTGGGCGTCACCGCGATCGAGCTGATGCCGGTGCACCAGTTCCTGCAGGACCGGGTGCTGCTGCACCAGGGCCTGCGAAACTACTGGGGCTACAACAGTTTCGGCTACCTGGCCCCGCACAACGAGTACGCCGCGATCAAACGTGCCGACTCGGCGGTGACCGAGTTCAAGGCGATGGTGCGCGCGCTGCACGCCGAGGGCATCGAGGTGATCCTCGACGTGGTCTACAACCACACCGCCGAGGGCAACCACCTCGGCCCGACCATCGGCTTCCGCGGCATCGACAACGCGGCGTACTACCGGCTCGTCGACGACGACCCCGCGCTCTACATGGATTACACCGGCACCGGCAACAGCCTGAACGTGCGCCACCCGCACACCTTGCAGCTGATCATGGACTCGCTGCGCTACTGGATCCTGGATATGCACGTCGACGGCTTCCGCTTCGACCTGGCCGCCACCCTGGCGCGCGAACTGCACGATGTCGACCGGCTGTCCACGTTCTTCGATCTGGTGCAACAGGATCCGGTGGTGAGCCAGGTGAAACTGATCGCCGAACCGTGGGACGTCGGCGAGGGCGGATACCAGGTCGGCAATTTTCCCGGGCTGTGGACCGAATGGAACGGCAAGTACCGCGACACGGTGCGCGACTACTGGCGCGGCGAGCCGGCCACGTTGGGCGAGTTCGCTTCCCGGCTCACCGGCTCCTCCGACCTGTACGAGGCCACCGGGCGCAGGCCCAGCGCGAGCATCAACTTCGTCACCGCGCACGACGGTTTCACGCTGCGAGACCTGGTGTCCTACAACGAGAAACACAACGAGGCGAACGGCGAGGACAACCGCGACGGCGAGAGCTGGAACCGGTCCTGGAACTGCGGTGTCGAAGGCCCCACCGACGACCCGGACATCCTCGCGTTGCGCGCCAGGCAGAGCCGCAATCTGCTGGCCACACTGGTACTCAGCCAGGGCGTGCCGATGCTCGCGCACGGTGACGAGATGGGCCGCACCCAGCACGGCAACAACAACGTGTACTGCCAGGACTCCCCGCTCGCCTGGATGGATTGGTCACTGCTGCAGCAGAATTCGGACCTGCTCGATTTCACCCGCAACGTGATCGCGTTGCGCACCGAGCACCCCATCTTCCGGCGGCGCCGCTTCCTCGACGGCAGGCCGGTGCGTTCGCGCGATCACGCGCGCGACGTCGCCTGGTTCACCCCGGAGGGTTCGGAGATGACCACCGCGGACTGGGACAGCGGTTTCGGCAAATCGCTGACCGTGTTCCTCAACGGCATGGGCATCCACGAACCGGATCCGCGCGGGGAACGCATCACCGACGACTCGTTCCTGCTGTGCTTCAACGCCCACGACGAAGCGATGGATTTCACCTTGCCGAACTCCGACTACGGCATGTCCTGGACGGTCGCGCTGGACTGCGCGACGCCGACCGGTATCGCCGACGCGCACTACCCGGCGGCGGCCACGGTCGCCGTCGAATCCCGCTGTCTGCTCGTGCTGCGGCACGCGGGATGACCCCACCGCCCATGACCCCCTCGGATGCGACAGAGACCCACGTGACCGACCCACTTTCGCTGCGCCGGACCCAGGCCCGCCCGACCACGATCCGCAGCACCTACCGGCTGCAACTACGCCCTGACGCACTGACTTTCGCCGACGCTCGCGCGATCGCGGAATACCTACAGCAGCTGGGCATCTCGCACCTGTACCTGTCGCCGATCCTCACCGCGACGAAGGGTTCGACGCACGGCTACGACGTCACCGACCCGACCACGGTGTCCGCGGCGCTCGGCGGCCCCGCCGGACTGAAGGCGCTCTCGGACGAAGTACGCAGTCGCGGTATGGGTTTGCTCGTCGACCTGGTGCCCAACCACGTCGGGGTGGCCGACCCGCGGCAGAACCCGTGGTGGTGGGATGTGCTGCGCAACGGCCGCGAGTCACCCTTCGCGCACTATTTCGACATCGATTGGAGCGCGGGCAACGGCGCAGGCGGGCGCCTCGCCCTGCCCGTGCTGCAGAGCGAGAACGACCCTGCCGCACTCACTGTCGACCGTTCGGGTGCCGAACCC
This sequence comes from Nocardia vulneris, assembly GCF_001613425.1. Taxonomy (GTDB): domain Bacteria; phylum Actinomycetota; class Actinomycetes; order Mycobacteriales; family Mycobacteriaceae; genus Nocardia; species Nocardia vulneris. Next base: position 108,403 of record NZ_BDCI01000035.1, read on the forward strand.
ATGCTGGCACTGCATGATCTGCGTTTCCCGATCGCGCCGGGCACCGACGGCGACAACGCCCTGCGCATCCACGACAAGCAGCACTATCGCCTGGTCAGCTGGAAAGCCGGGGTGTGCACCTACCGCCGGTACTTCACCGTCGGCGGGCTCGCCGCCATCCGGCAGGAGGACCCGGAGGTCTTCGAGATCACCCATCGCGAGCTCGCGGCGTGGTGCGCGCACGACATCATCGACGGCGTGCGGATCGATCACCCGGACGGATTGGCCGATCCCGGTGCGTATCTCATCCGCCTGCGCCAGATCATCGGGCCGAACCGGCTGTTGCTCGTGGAGAAGGTGCTGTCCAATCGGGAGCCGCTGGACGCGACCCTGCCGATCGACGGCACCACCGGTTACGACGCGCTCGCCGACGTGGGCGGGGTGCTGATCGATCCGGAGGGCGAGCCCGCGCTCACCGAATTGTCCTGTCGCTTCGCCGGACACGGCAGCGACCGCGCCTGGATCTCCGAAACCGAGCACCGGATCAAGCGGGCCGTCGCCGAAACCGTGCTCACCGCCGATGTCCGGCGTTTGGTCGCGGCGATCAAACGCGACGCACGCGCCGAGTCGGTGGACACGATGGCGCTGACCAACGCGACCATCGAGGTACTGGCGTTCATGCCGGTCTACCGCACCGATTACGCGCCGCTGGCCGGGATGACCGCCGCCGTGATCACCGAGGTGGAACGGCGCAACAGCGAGCTGACCAACCCGCTCGCGGTGCTGACGGCGGCGCTGGCCATCGGCGGTGAGGCGGTGACCCGCTTCCATCAGGTCGGCGGCGCGATCCTGGCCAAGGCGGTCGAGGACACCATGTTCTATCAGGCGGCCCGGCTGGTGTCGCTACAGGAGATGGGCGGTAACCCGGCCCGCTTCGGGCGCTCGCTGATCGAGTTCCATCTCGCCAATATCGAACGCGCGCAACGCTGGCCCGCCACCATGACCACGTTGTCCACCCACGACACCAAGCGCGGCGAGGACGTGCGCGCGCGGATCGGCGTGCTCTCCCAGGCGGCGAAGGACTGGGCGCGCAGCGTCACCGCGTGGCAGGAGACCGCGCCCGGTCCCGACGGCGCCACCACCTTGTTCCTGCTGCAGAACATGTTCGGCGTGTGGCCGCCGGACGGCAGGCCCGCGGCGGCGATCCCCGGCTTCCGGGAGCGTCTGCACCAGTTCGCGGAGAAGGCGATTCGCGAGGCGGGCACCAAGACCTCCTGGGAGGAACCGGACGCTGCCTTCGAGGACGAGGTGCACACCTGGGTGGACGCGGTGATCGACGGGCCGGTGGGCACCGAACTCGGCGATCTCGTGCATCGGCTCGCACCGCACGCGTGGTCGGACGCGCTGGCGCAGAAGCTGTTGCAGCTGTGCGGCCCGGGCATCCCCGATCTGTATCAGGGCTGCGAACTCTGGGAGGACTCGCTGGTCGACCCGGACAACCGGCGACCGGTCGATTTCGCCCTGCGCGCGGGCATGCTGCAATCGCTCACCGGCACACCGGAACTCGATGTCACCGGCGCGGTCAAGATGTGGATCGTGGCCTACGCGCTGTGGCTGCGGCGGGAACGCCCCGACTGTTTCGTCGGCGGCACCTACGCTCCGCTCTTCGGCACCGGCGGCGAGGCCCAGCGGTTGATCGCCTACACCCGCGGCCGGCCCGCCGAAGCGCCCGAGATCATCGTCGCGGCCACCCGGCACAGCGTCGGCCTCGCCGAAACCGGCTGGGGCGACACCGCTCTCGAACTCCCCGAGGGCACCTGGATCGATCGCCTCACCGGCCACACCTTCCAGGGCCGCATCCGCATCGAGCGCCTCTTCGCCCGCCTCCCAGTCGCCCTGCTCGTCCGTTGACCGGGATCAGTCCAGGTAGCGGTCGATTTCGCGCGCGGTGATCCGCGCGACGGTCGCCGCGTCCGCGCCGCTCAGCAGGTCGAGCTCGGCCTTGGCCAGCTCGCGCCAGACCTGCCGCATCCGCGGGAAAGACGGCATGGGCCGTCCTTGTTTGCACAGCTCCAGGAAGATGCGCTGAGTTTCGGCGACCCCCTCGGCACCGGGCGGCAGCAGCGTGCCGAGCGAATCCATCGCCCGCACCACCGCCGCCCGCGTGAAATAGTCCGAAACGAACTCGGTCGCAACGCTTCTGTTCGTCCCGCCGCCGGCGATCTGGAAGCCGTTGACGGCCACGAAGGGCAGCGCGTCCGCGCCATCGCGGAAACGTGGCACCGCGCTGACGGCCAGATCGATGCCCAGTCGCATCGCCTTGGCCACCGGGCCGAAGGTGGTCAGCAGGAACGCCGTCCGCCCGGAGACGAACAATTCGAACGCCTTCCCGTGCTCGATATCGGGCCGGATCACGCCGTCGAGACCGAGTCCGCGCAGCCGTTCGAACGCGGCCGTCGTCTCCGGCGTGCCGATGCCGTTGACGCGTGGATCCCAGCGGTCGTCCGCGTACCCGAACAGCCAGGCGCCCGCGCTACTGAGCAACGGCCAGATATGAAACGGGTCGCCTGCCGCACCCACCGGGACCGCGAGTATCTCGTCCACGCCGGTACGCCGCCGCCGCAACAGGTCGCCGATTTCGAGCAGTTCGTCCATTGTTTCGGGCGCAGTGCGGACCAACCGCGTATTGCGGACCAGCGCGACAGTATCGAGCGACGCAGGCAGCGAATACGGGCGCCCCGCATAGGTGATCGCCTCGATCGTCGCCGGGGCGAAGACGTCTCGATAGACGTCAGGCAGCGTCACCGGGTCGAGGCAGCGGCGCTCGACCAGCTCACCGAGCCAATCGTGCGGCGCGATCAAGATATCCGGCGGCGGCGCGGCCCGCAGGAACTTGCTCTGCAACTCGGCGCCGATGGTGCCGGTATCGCAGTCGATCTGGACGTTGTAGCGGGCCAGCGAATCCGCCGCGAAACCGTCGAGAATGTCCCCTGCTTCCGGTGGTCCCCAGATTCGCAGCTCGCGCCGCGGCTCCAGCGCGAGCCTGCCGTACCGGTCCCGCTGCCACCGAGTGCCCACCGCATCGGTGAAAGTCAGCGCCACCTGACAGTCCGCCAGGGCATGGCGCGCATAGCGATCCGCCGGATTCGGCAGCACCGTGTCGATCGCATGAAAGACCTCGGTCTCCCCCGGCGGCACCACAGGCAGCCCGAGCGTAGGACAGCTGAGCCGGGCACCGCCGCCGTGTACCTCCAGATGTGCTTGGTAGACCGGCGCATTCGAGGCGTTGCGCACGAAAATGCCCCAACGGTCTGGCGTCCCGGTGGGGTCGCGCCCCCACCAGGCAGAGATCACGGCAGCCTGAGCGCGCCGCGTGAATTCTTCGTGATTCTTGTCCCGGTTGGATTCGATTCCGTGCACCTTGTACGCGACGCGGGCAGCGACTGCGGCACCGACCAGCGCGAGACTTGTCGCGATCGAACTGATCCAGGTCGGAAAGTCGCCCCACTGCATCGATCTGTGCACCTCTGTCCCGCAGGCACGACGATCGCGTACCTGATCGGATGACGCACCAGTTTAGTGAATTGCCGGTCAGCACAGGGTCGATCGGCGGCGAAGCCGCCTGCGACGCGCCGGGAACGCACCTAGACTGGCCGGATGCAGCGGCGGTCCGCGCGAAAACCCGAGGCGACCGAGATCGGGTCATGGCATGCGAATGTCGTCTGCTATCAGGTGTATCTACCGAGCTTTCTGGACACCGACGGCGATGGCCGCGGCGACTTGGCCGGCGTCCGCGCGAAACTGCCCTATTTGTGCGAGCTGGGCGTGTCCGCGATATGGCTCTCGCCGTGCTATCCGTCCCCGATGGCCGACGGCGGCTATGACGTGTCGGACTACCGCGGCATCCGACCGGACTGCGGCGACATGGCGGATATGGCGGCCCTGATCGAGGACGCGCACGCTCTCGGGATCAAAGTTCTGCTCGATATCGTGCCCAACCACACCTCCGACCGTCATCCTTGGTTCCGTGCGACCCTGGCGGCAATCCAGGCGGGGGCACCGGAGCCGGGGCGATACATCGTCAGGGCCGGTCGCGCCGACGGCCAAGCGCCGCCGAACAATTGGCGGTCACTGTTCGGCGGTTCGGCGTGGACCCAGATCCGCGACGACTCGGGCACCGGCACCGGACAGTGGTATCTGCACATGTTCGCGCCGGAACAGCCGGACCTGAATTGGACCGACCCGGCGGTGCGCGCGGAATTCGAAGACGTCCTGGTCTTCTGGTTCGACCGAGGTATCGACGGATTCCGGATCGATGTCGCCCATGGGCTTTTCAAGGATCCGATGCTGCCGGACGTGGACCCGGAATCCGCGGCGGCCGGGATGCTCGAGGCCACCGAGGACTCCCCCTACTGGGGGCGGCCCGAGGTCTTCGACCTGTGGGCGAGCTGGCGGCGGGTGGCCGATCGCTATCCCGATCGGCTGCTGATCGGCGAAGCGTGGGCCCCGAACGTCACCGCATTGTCCGCCTACATACACGACCGGCGCCTACACCAGGTATTCAACTTCGACGGATTCCTGCACCGCTTCACGGCCGAGCAGTGGCCGGATACGGCGGGATTGCGCCGCGCCGTCGACGACTGGCTGGCCGCGACCGCCAAGGAAAACGCTACCGCCACTTGGGTGCTGGAGAACCACGACGTACCCCGCCTCGTCACCCGGCTCGGTGGTGGGTCACTCGGTAAGCGCCGGGCCGAGACCGCCGCGCTGCTGCTACTCGCCTTACCCGGTGCCGTCTATCTGTACCAGGGGCAGGAACTCGGGCTACCCGAGGTCGAGCTGCCCGACGAGGTCCGCGCGGACCCGATCTTCCTGCGCGCCCGCGCCCGCGGGCAACGCAAGGAAGGCCGCGACGGCTGCCGGGTGCCGATCGGCTGGGCCGGGTCGGCCCCGCCCTATGGGTTCGGCCCCGAGGGCAGCACCCCGTGGCTGCCACAGCCCGCGTACTGGGCCGATTACACCGTGGAAAGGCAAGCACAGCAGCCGAACTCGACTCTGCGGTGTTACCTTGCGGCGCTGCGGCACCGCAAAAATTTACGCGGAGAACTGCATTGGGTACCCGACCGCGACGGCCTCCTGATGTTCGCGCGCGATAACGGCTTTCGCTGCGTGCTGAACGTCAGCGCACACTCCGTGGTCAGCGCCATCGCACCCACGGACTACACCGTGCTGGTCGCCAGCGGGCCGGTCGGTACGACCGGCCCGACTTTCGAACTACCGCCCGATACCGCGGTCTGGTTGCGGCGCAACCATATTGCGGGCTAGACGGGAGCCAGAGCCGGGTCCGGCTCGGCGGTTTCGTCGAGCAGGTGCACCGAGACCGGGGTGACCTTTTCCAGCAGTTCTTCGGGGAACATGCCGCCGAAGCGGGCGCGCCAGCGGCGCAGGTTGGGCGGCAGGTAGTCGTCGGCCTCGTTGACCAGTGAGGCCAGCCGGATGCCCTGCTCGTGGCCGTTGGCGAGGCGACGCCAGGAATCCAGGTAGAAGCGCGGGCTGCGCGGATGCCGGAGCGTGCGCAGCACATTCAGCACGCGGTAGCCGACGCCGAGCGAGGGATGCAACTTCATGTGGTTTCCACCCGAGGCCAGGCATCCTCTGGACAGCGCCGCCAGCCGATCGTGATCGAAAGCGAGCCCAACGGATTCGGCCTCGCGCACCATCCAGCGCAGCGTGATATCGGACAGCCCGCATTCCTTGTGGCCGCCCCCGACATCACTGTGCGCGCCCTCGAACCACACCTGCTTCACCCGCTGGAAACCCCTGCGGTACTTGATATTCGGCTCGACCGGCACCTCCCAGAGGCACGGCTCGAAGTTGCGCCGGCGCTCATCGATGGCCAGCGCCTGCCGCGCGCAGTGCACGCTCGGCGCGAGTTTGACGTTGTGGAACCGATACCGCAGCGAGGTGAGCCCGGGCACCCCGAGCGCGCCGACGGTGTCGAAGACGCCGAGGAAGTTCACCTTGGGCTGTTCGACATGGCAATTGTCCTTGCGGAATTTCGTCCACGCCGCCGGAATGCTGCCGTCCTTGGGCGGCACCTGCTGGTGGATCTCGAGCGCCTTCGGATATTTGCCGCTGATCATCGCCTCGGGCGTGAGGATGCCGATCCGATCGATCAATCCGGACAGACTGCGCGCGGTGAACGCGCCGCGGCTGAAACCGAAGATGTAGATCTCATCGCCCGGCTCCCAGTTCAGGGCCAGGTGCCAGTACGCGGACGACAGGTTCGCCTCGAGACCGAGACCGAACGCGCCCCCCATCAGCCGGTCGGCGAGGAAGCCCCGGGCACCGGGCCCGGACACATAGGTGACCCACTGCTGGATCTTCTCCCCCGTCGGGCCGGGCGCGTCGAACCGGATCGTCTGCGCGATCTTGATGATGTTCGATACCGTGCTGCTCGATTCGGCTTTCCAGGTGCCGTCACAACATACGACCAGGCGTTTCATGGACTCATCCTCCCGCTGGGATCCATTGGAAACCTGCGTACTCGACTACTCGAATCATCGAGTGACACTGCGGGGATGTTAATGAAAGACGCGTGTTTCCAACGCCGTCCGGCGGAACTGCCCGGTCAGAGCCAGGTGGGATCGCCGAAGACGGCCCCGGAATCATCGACCTCGGGCGACTTGGAATCCACGTAGGCGTACTGGCGCAGAGTGACCGGCCCGGTGCAGGAGTTCACCTTGATGTGGAAGTCCCGGACGCTGAGCTGGATCAGCTTGCCGGGGATCATCTCCTTTTCCGCGATCGCGATCTCGCCGACCTCTCCCGGGCTGATGTTCAGCGTGGCGACGGGGTTCGGGTTGAACGCGGGGTTCTGGGCGATGATCACGTCCGGCGTCGCGCCGAGCGTGCCCGCGCCGATGGTCACCGCGCAGCCCACGTGGTAGCCCATCCGGAGTTTGCCGGCGGTCGCGCCGTCGAGCTTGCCGTAGGCGATGGTGCTCACCAGCGCCTCACGGGTGGTGCCCATGAAGTTCAGCGGCGGAATCCGGTGGATCTTCTCTTCCCTGCTGCCCACGGTGAACTTCATCGCCGAATCACCGGGCGCGACGTAGGTCTTCTCGTGCGGCGGCATGCTCAACACTTCGGCGCCCGCCGATGGCGCGAAGGTCGCCACGGACGCACAGGCCATGACCGTTCCGGCCACGGCCCGGACAGCACTTTTCACGTTCGACGCCATAGTCCCGCACTGTAGTAGCCGTTCGCTATTTCCCATGCGTATGACACGACCGAACCGCGCGCGAATTCCCGAGGTCAGATGATGACTGATCGAGCGTCCAGCAGACGGATACGGTGTGCGCATGCTCCGGGGACGCCAGGCCGAACAAGCACGGATCGATCAGTTGCTCGCGGCGGCCCGGGACGGCCGCAGCGGCGCCCTGGTGATCCGCGGCGAGCCCGGCATCGGCAAGACGGCGTTGCTGGACTACGCCGCCGCCCAGGGACTCCCGACCGTGCGCAGCGCGGGCATCGAGTCCGAGGCCGAATTGCCTTTCGCCGGACTGCATCTGCTGGTCCGTCCGGGTATGGCGCTGGTGGACACGCTGCCCGACCGGCAGCGCGACGCGCTGCGCGGCGCGTTCGGGCTGGCCGCCCAGGATCCGGCCGACCGGATGCTCATCGGCTTGGCGGTGCTGTCGCTGCTGGCCGAGGAGGCCGCCGACGCCCCGCTGCTCTGCCTGATCGATGACGCGCACTGGCTCGATCAGGCGACCGCGGAGACGCTGCTGTTCGCGGCCCGCCGCCTCGATGCCGAGGGCGTCGTGATGATCTTCGCCGCGCGCACCGGGGACGCCGAATTCCTCGCGCCGGGGCTACCCGACCTGCGGGTGTCCGGTCTCGCACAGGATGCGGCGGCGGCACTGGTGGACGGTCTCGGCACCGCGCTGAGCCCGGCGGTGCGCTACCGCCTGCTCGCCGAGGCGGCAGGCAATCCGCTTGCGCTGCTGGAACTTCCGGAGGTGCTGGCAGCCGAGGCGCCCGGCGCGGGGTTCAATCCGTTGCCGCTGACGCAGCGCCTGCAGGTCGCCTTCCACGGCCGGGTGCACAGGCTCCCGCTGCCGACCAGGACCCTGCTGCTCGTCGCGGCCGCGGCGGGCAGCACCGCACTCGAACCGGTCCTGGCGGCCGCCGGGGTACTGGGCGCACAGCTGGCCGACCTGCAACCCGCCGAGGACGCGGGACTGCTGCACAGCGACGGACAGACCTTCACCTTCCGGCATCCGCTGCTGCGCTCGGCGGTGTACCAGGGCGCGCCGCTGACCCAGCGGCTGGCCGCGCATCGCGCCCTCGCGGAGGTGTCGACCGCACCCGAACACGCCGACCTGCGCGCGTGGCACCTGGCCTCGGCCGCGACCGGGCCCGACGAAGCCACCGCCGCGGCGCTCGAGGACACCGCCGACCGCGCCCGGGGCCGCTCCGGTTATTCCGGTGCGGTCGCCGCGTACGAGCGGGCCGCCGGGTTGAGCGTGGACACCGCCGCTCGGCTCCGGCGCCTCGTCCTCGCCGCCGAAACCGCGGGCGAGGCAGGACAATTGGAGCGCGCTCGGGCACTGGCAGAGCGGGCGACGGGCCAGACTTCCGACCCCGGCTACACCGCCCGGCTGCGCCTGGTGCTGGCCACCGCGGAGTTCGGCGCGGGCACACCTCGCACCGCCCACGAACTGCTGCTGGCCGCCGCGGACCTGGTCCGGGCGAGCGAGCCGGTACGGGCGGCGCGCATCCTCGGTCAGGCGATCCACACCGCCTGGTACCTCGGGACCGCGGAACTCACGCAGGTCGCCGACACGTTGACCGCGCTCGCGCTGCCGCCCGCGGAGCCGCTGGCGCCGATCATCGAGTACGCGGTCGCGGGCATCCACGGCCGATTCACCGTCGACCTGCGCGCGGCCGCGGCGACGGCCCGCGCCCAGGGCGCCGACTCCCCGCGCGACCTGGTTCAGATGTGCGGCATCGGCCTCGTGGTCGGTCAGGACGAGCAGGTCACCGAACTGGCGCAGCTGCTCATCGCCGAATGCCGTGATCAGGGCCGCATCGCAGCGCTGCCCACCCTGCTGTTCTTCCGGTCCGAAGCCGAGCTGTTCCTCGGCAGGCCACAGGAGGCCCGGGTGGCGGCGACCGAAGGGCTGCGGATCGCCGAGGACATCGGGCAGGGCCAATGGATCAGCCAGCTGTCGAGCTTCCTCGCCTGCCTCGCCGCGCTCGAGGGGCGCGCGCAGGACTGCCGGGACCTGGTCGAGCGGGCCCGATCGGAGGAATTCGGCGGGTCCGCGGCGGCGGGCACACAGTGGACGTACTGGGCGCTCGGACTGCTCGAACTCGGTCTCGGCCAGGTCGACAGCGCGCTTTCCAGGCTGGAACCGCTGAATCGCGATCCTGGCCGGCACCACGTCATCGGGCTGCGCGCCATACCGGATCTGATCGAATCGGCCGTGCGGCTCGGCGCGCCGGCACGGGCCGGTGACGCCCTCGTCCGGCTGGAGACCTGGGCCGCACGCGCACAACAGGATTGGGTCGAGGCCCTCGCCCACCGCTGCCGGGCGCTGGTCGACGACGCGCACGCCGAGCAGCACTATCGCGCCGCGCTCGAGCTGGGCGGGCGCCCGTTCGAGCGGGCCCGAACCCGACTGCTGTACGGCGAATGGCTGCGCCGCCAACGCCGCAAAGCCGACGCGCGGGTCCAGTTGCAACCCGCGCTGGAGACATTCGAGCGGCTGGCCGCCGGACCGTGGGCGGAGCGGGCGCGGACCGAACTCGGCGCGCTCGGCGTCGGCACGGCCGCGAAGCCCGCGGGCGGGGTGCTCGGGCGGCTGACTCCGCAAGAACTACAGATCGTGCGGCTGGCCGCGCAGGGCATGTCGAATCGGGACATCGCGGCGCAGTTGTTTCTCAGCCCGCGCACGGTCGGGCATCACCTCTACAAGGCGTACCCGAAATTGGGCGTGCTGTCGCGCGGCGAACTCGCGCAGTTACCGCTCGACGCGGCCTAGCTCCCGCTCGGCCGCGCGCCGAGTCACGACCTGTCCGGCGATCCAGCGGGCCGCGCCGACCGCGGCCGCGACCAGCACGGCCACCTGCGGCGAACCGGTGATCAGGGCCAGGATCAAGCAGGTCACCAGCCCGAGGGCGAGCGCCTCGAGCTTGTAGACAGGCCACGCGCTGCCCGCGATGTCAACCGTCGCGGAGCGGGCCGAGGGGTGAACAACTGCCATCCAGTAAGGATATACGCACAGCGAAGTTCGGTCCACCGAACTTCATGTTGCCGGGGACACAGCGAGCAGGCTCGGGGAACACCGCCGGCCCGCCCCGTGTTGTCCCCGATATGCCTCTGACTGGAGATTACGCACCGAGTACCTCAGATTGGGCCCGCGAGCAGGCCGAGAAGTACGAGAACTCCGGCGGCACCACAGCCACCACCCTGCAAGGCCGGCCGGTCATCCTGCTCACCACCAAAGGCGCGAAGACCGGAAAGCTGCGCAAGACACCGCTGATGCGGGTCGAGCACGACGGCGAATACGCGGTCGTGGCCTCGCTGGGCGGCGCGCCGAAGAACCCCGTCTGGTACTACAACATCAAGGCCGAGCCGCACGTCGAACTGCGCGACGGCGAGGTGAACAAGGACTACACCGCCCGCGAGGTGTTCGGCGAAGAGCGGCAGCTGTGGTGGGACCGGGCCACCGAAGTATGGCCGGACTACATCGAGTACACGAAGAAGACCGACCGCGTGATTCCGGTCTTCGTGCTGACCCCGCGGTAGTCGCGAACCCGCGGCAATCGGCCACGGCACTGCCACCCGCCGCACCCGCCTGTCGCGGCGGGTGGCAGCATATTTCGGGTGTCCAATCCGCTTGATGTCATCGATGCACTGTCCAGTTCTCGTCCCGCGCTGAGCGCGGACGAGATCGACGCTGCCGCCAAGCGCATTGCCGAGATCATCGAGCCGACTCCGCTGCAACGCAGCGAGCGGCTTTCCCGTCTCACCGGCGCCAACGTCTACCTCAAGCGCGAAGACCTCTCCGCGGTCCGCTCCTACAAGCTGCGCGGTGCGTACAACCTGGTCATGCAGCTCACCGAGACCGAGCGCGCGGCCGGCGTGGTCGCCGCGAGCGCGGGTAATCACGCCCAGGGCGTGGCGTTCGCCTGCCACTCGATGGGCATCAGGGGCCGCATCTACGTGCCGACCACCACGCCCAAGCAGAAACGCGACCGCATCCGCGTGCACGGCGGCGAATTCGTGGAGCTGATCGCCATCGGCGAGACCTACGACGCGGCCGCCGCGGCCGCCGCCGACGACGTGGCCCGCACCGGCGCGACCATGGTGCCGCCGTTCGACGACCCCCGCACCGCCGCCGGGCAGGGCACCATCGCGCCGGAGATCCTGGAGCAACTCGGCACCGCACCGGACCTGGTCGTGGTGCCGGTGGGCGGCGGTGGCTGCCTGGCCGGCATCGGCACCTACCTGCGCGACCGCGCGCCGAGCACCGCGATCCTCGGCGTCGAGCCCGCCGGTGCGGCCTCGATGACCGCGGCACTGGTCGCGGGCGGCCCGGTGACGCTGCCGGAGATCGACCCGTTCGTGGACGGTGCGGCGGTACGCCGGATCGGCGCGGTGCCGTTCGCGGCCGTCTCCGGCTTCGGCGGGCGGGTGGTCTCGCATGCCTCGCTGCCGTTACTGACCACCACCGAATCCCCCACCGGGACCAGTTCGTTCCGGATGATGCAGGTCGACGAGGGCGCGATCTGCACCGCCATGCTCGACCTCTATCAGAACGAGGGCATCATCGCCGAACCCGCAGGGGCACTGGCGGTTTCCGCGCTGGCCGAGCTGACCATGCAGCCGGGGTCGACGGTGGTGTGCCTGGTCTCCGGCGGCAACAACGACGTGTCGCGCTACGGCGAGATCATCGAGCGTTCGCTGGTGCACCGCGGCCTGAAACACTATTTCCTGGTGGACTTTCCACAGGAACCGGGCGCGTTGCGGCGCTTCCTCGACGAGGTGCTCGGGCCCGACGACGACATCACCACGTTCGAGTACGTCAAGCGGAACAACCGCGAGACGGGCTCGGCGCTGGTCGGCATCGAGCTCGGCACGCCGGAAGGGCTGGGACCGCTGCTGGAACGCATGGACGAGTCGCCGATCCAGTGCGAACGACTGGAACCCGGCTCGCCCGCGTACCGCTACCTGACCTGACCTGACCTGACCGAAAAGACTACGGCCGCACCGCTTTCCGCGGGGCGGCCGTAGTGCTCAAGCGGCCTTCTCCTGCGGCACCTCGACCGGAATACGACGGGTGGCCCGCAGGCAGTTGAGCACGAGCGGCAGCAGCCAGAAGGCCGCGGACTGATCGTAGGACAGCTGCGCCGCCGACAACCGGTTGTGCACGAAGCCGACCGAAAGTCCCAGGCGCGGTTCGGCCCAGCCGAACGATCCACCGAGCCCGATGTGCCCGAACCCGGCCCGCGCGCCCGGCATCGGCAGCGAATGGTAGCCGAGCCGCCAGAGCATCGGGGCGTAGAACAGCGCGTTGTCGAGCCGGTAGGTCTGAATTCGCCGGATCGCCTTGATGGTTCGCGCACCGAGGTACTGCTTCCCGTCCGCGACACCGTCATTGGCCAGCACGCCGTACATCCCGGCGAGGGCGGACGCGGTGCACACGCCGTTGCCCGCGCCGAGTTCGGTGCGCAGGATCGGCGGCGCGTCACCCTCCAGGATGGATTCGAGTCCCGGCAGGAACAGACAGCGCGTCGCTGCCCCGAGCGCGCCGGGGATCCGGTGGCTGCGGCCCAATACCAGTGCGCCGAGCGGGTTTCCGATCGCCTTCAGGTGCGTTCCCGCCAGCGGCGCGTACGTGGTTTGCGCGTGTTCGGGCGGCAGGCCGAGGTGAATGCCCTCGAGGCCGAGCGGCTCGGCCACCTCGGAGCGGAACAGCTCGCCCATACTGCGGCCGGTGACCGCGCGGGCGAGACCGGCCATCAGCCAGCCGTAGGTGAGCGCGTGATAAGCCGGAACACCCAGCAGCCGATCGGGTTTCGCGGCCGCGAGACGCTGCTCCATCAGTTCGTGATCGAGCACGTCGGCCAGGCCGGTGGCGATCGGCGCGAGCGCGGACAGACCCGCACTGTGCGTCATCGTCTGCCGCACCGTGATCTTGTCCTTGCCGTTCGCGCCGAACTCCGGCCAGTACTCGGCGACCGGTGCGGCGTAATCGATCAGTCCGCGGTCGGCGAGCCGGTGGATGACGGTGGCGGTGACACCTTTGGTGGCGGAGAAGATGATCGACCCGGTGTCCTGAGTCCAGGGGGACGTGCCGCCCGCGGAGCCGGTCCAGATGTCGAGCAGGGGTTCGCCGTGCAGGTGCACCGACAGCGCGCCGCCCGCCCCGCGACGGCGTCCGAAGGTCCTGGCGAAAGCGCGCACCAGGGGGGCGAATTCGGCGGTGGCGCGGCCACTCGTCCCATCGGGGATCGGCGCTAGACCCCCCGCAGCATCGTTGCTCATCTTTCCACGGTAATGGCGACGGTCACACCGGGCAATGGGTCTGTCTCGGACAGTTGCCATTCGTGACCTTCCTGCAAGTGGCGCGCGAACGGGTGTGCGGCTGCGGCCCGCAGGCGCTGGACAGCCCGTTGGCGACGCTTGTCGAGGTCCGCGGCGGCGCCCGAAAAGTCACGGACCAGCGGGTTCGAACCACGCCGCGATTGCAGGCCGGTAGCCGCCGTCTCAGAAACAGACGTGGCGGTATCGCCCGGGTGCTGGAAGAGTGGGCGTGTGGGTTTCTATCGAGATCGAGTGGTGCCGCGGATCGTGGACGCGGCCTGCGGGATGCGGTTCAACGAACCGCTGCGCGAGCGGGTGTGCGCGGGCCTCAGCGGCCGAGTGGTGGAGATCGGGTTCGGGTCGGGGCTGAACGTGCCGTTCTATCCGGAGACCGTCGAGCTGGTCAGTGCGGTCGAGCCCGCCGACCTCGGCTGGCGGCTCGCGAGCGAGCGGGTCGCGGCGGCGCGGGTGCCGATCGAGCGGTCCGGGCTGGACGGGCAGTCGCTGCCGTTCGGCGACAACAGTTTCGACAGCGCCCTGTCCACTTGGACGTTGTGCACCATCCCCGATGTCGCGACCGCGCTGGCGGAGGTGCGCCGGGTGCTCGCGCCGGGCGGCACCCTGCACTTCGTCGAGCACGGCCTCGCGCCGGACCAGCGCGTGCAGGTGTGGCAGCACCGGCTCAATCCGATCCAGAAGACCTTCGCCGGCGGGTGCAACCTGAACCGCGATATCCGCGGCCTGCTCACCGACGCCGGGTTCGAGATCCGCGATATCGATGTGTTCTACGGCGAAGACGCCCCTCGGTTTCTCGCCGCGCAGTCGCTCGGCGTGGCGGTCGCCGCCTAGCCGCTTATCGAAAGCGCAGTTCAACGGCCACTCGACTCCCATTTTGAAATGATCGGTTCAAAATGTGCTAGCGTGACCCGCATGGCACGACCGAGACAGTTCGACGAGGAGCGCGCGGTGGATGCCGCGATGCGGGCGTTCTGGATCGCGGGCTACGAAGCCACCTCGACACAGGCGCTGTGCGAGGCGACCGGCCTGGGCCGCAGCAGCATCTACAACACCTTCACCAGCAAGCACGACCTGTTCGAACGGGCCCTGCGGCGGTACATGACCGCCAAGAACGCCACCACCTTCGACCTCCTGGACGGCGACCTGGACGCGAAGGCGAAGATGCGCGCGCTGCTGTGGCAGGTGGTCGACGCACCGGAGGCCGATCCGCTCGGCTGCCTCGTCGTCAACTCGATGGTCGAACTCGCACCGCACGACCCCGAGGTGGCGGCCACGCTGCGCGAGGACCAGCGCCGACGCCTCGCCGCGCTCCGTGACGCGCTCGAAAGCGGCAGGCGCGCAGGCGAAATCGACAACAGCAAGAGCGCCGACGAACTCGCGCACTTCATGAACGCGACCATCGCGGGCATGCGCGTCGCCGCCCGCGGCGGGGCGAGCCGCGACGCCTTGGCGGCCATCGCCGGCACCGCACTCGACGCCTTCTGATCGACCGAAACCGGTCGGCCCCTTACTCTCTGCCCCAATTTTGAACCGAACGATCTAAAACAGGAGAGGTCTCCGATGCCCCTAGCCGTCTACATCCTCGGGCTGTCCATTTTCGCCCAGGGCACCTCGGAGCTGATGCTCTCGGGACTACTCACCGAGCTCTCCGCCGACCTCGGAGTGACCATTCCGCAAGCGGGACTGCTCATTTCGGCCTTCGCGCTCGGCATGCTGGTCGGCGCGCCGGTGCTGGCGGTGGCGACGCTGCGCCTGCCGCGCCGCACCGCGCTGCTCGCTTTTCTCGCCGTCTTCGTCGCCACCCATGTGGTCGCGGCACTGACCTCGGACTACTGGATCCTGTTCGCGACCAGGGCCGTCGGCGCCTTCGTCTACGCCGGCTTCTGGTCGGTCGCGGCGACCACCGCCATCGGATTGGTGCCCGCCGACGCCCGCGGGAAAGCAATGAGCGTCGTCGCGGGCGGGCTCACCATCGCCACCGTCGTCGGACTGCCCGCGGGCACCGTGATCGGCCAGCACCTCGGCTGGCGCGCCGCGTTCTGGACCGTCGCGATCATGTCCGCCCTGGCGATGCTCGGCGTGCTCACCAAGATCCCCGCCGGACGCGCCGAGACCACACCGGATCTGCGCAAAGAACTGCGCAGCATGGTGAATCCACGGCTCTGGCTCGCCTACGCCACCACCGCCCTCGCCACCGCCGCCCTCCTGGCCAGCTTCGCCTACCTCGGCGCGCTGCTCGCCGAAACCACCGGCCTGCACGGGTTCTGGATCCCGATCGTGCTCGCCGTGTACGGCGTCGGCAGCTTCCTCGGCATCGTCATCGGTGGGCGCACCGCCGACGCGCATCCCGTGCGCACCCTCTACATCGGCGTCACCGGCCTGATCATCACCTCGGTTCTGCTGGCCCTCGCCGCCGAATACCCGGCGCCCGTCGTGGTGCTCGCATTCCTGTTGGGCGCCTTCGGTTTCGGCACCAACCCCACCCTCAACAGCCGCGTCTTCAACCTCGCCGCCGACGGCCCCACCCTGGCCCCCGCCTTCAACGTCTCATCCTTCAACATCGGCATCACCGTCGGCCCCTGGCTCGGCGGACTCGCCATCGGCGCCGGACTCGGCTACGCCAGCGTCGCCTGGATCGGCGCCGCCATAGGCCTGGCCGCACTGGCCACCATCACCTGCGAACAGCTACTCCCCAAGCCGATCGAGGCCTCCACCGTCACCGACCACCCGACCCCTGCCCTCACCCACTGACCCGGAAGAGATGCGGGCGGCAGCGAGCCCCCACCCGCACCCCTTCTGACGTGTCGCACCCGCTGTGGCCTGCCACAGCCGGGTAAGTTCACGCAGCGATCCCGCACTTGGCGAGTTGGCACACCTGGTCAGACGATCACCAGGACCTGGTGGCGGAACCCTCTCGGCCGATGCCGCCACCATTTCCTCCTGATCAACCGCCCAACTCGACACACCGCGCGACACGCTGACCGCTAGCCCCATCCGAGCTACCGCGGAACGGAGGCAACGGGCCCGTGGGCCATCGGTCGCCACACAGTGACCTACCCGCACCCTTTCTGTCCTCCCGCACCCGCTGTGGCCTGCCACAGCGGGTGCGAGGCGTCAAAACCCGTGCGGTACGTCAAAACTGGTGCGGCGGTTCGGGGCACACCCCTCCCGGCGGAGGGCGGAGGGTTGGGCTCAGACTGCCAGGCAGCCCGGGCCGAGCAGCGCTTTCAAATCGCCCATCAATGCCGAGGAGGGGGAGACGCGCAGGCTGTCGTCGAGTTTCAGGAGGGTGGTTTTGTCGCGGGCGCCTACGTGGCGGATGTGCACGTCGGCGGTGCCGGGGTGGCGGGACAGGACGCGCTTGAGTTCGCCGATCTTGTCGGGGGTGCACAGGCGGGTGGAGAGGGTGACGGCGAGCGGTTTGGCCACGCCGATGGAGGACAGGTCGGGGACGGCGAGGTCGTTGGCGATGAGCGAGATGCGATCGTCGCGGACCGAGACCCGCGCCTTCACCAGCACCACCGCGTCCTCGACCACGTCCATGCCGTAGACCGAGTAGGCCTGCGGGAAGAACAGCACCTCGATACCACCGGAGAGGTCTTCGAGCTGCGCGGACGCCCAGGCGAGACCGTTCTTGTTGATGCGCCGGTTGACCGAGGCGAGGATGCCGCCGAGGGTCACCTGCGCGCCGTCCTTGATATCGCCTTCGAGGATGGCGGGGATCTGCGTATCCGCCTGCGCCGCGAGCACATGCTCGACGCCGTTGAGCGGATGCCCGGACACGTACAGGCCGAGCATCTCGCGCTCGAGGGCCAGCTTGTGCTTGGACTCCCACTCGTCGTCGGGCACCTTCACGTTGAACACCGAGGCCACCGACTCGTCCGCGTCGACGCCGCCGAACAGGTCGAACTGCCCGATCGCCTCGGCCTTCTTGGTGGACATCACCGCGTCGATGGCATCGGAGTGCACCAGCAGCAGACCCTTGCGCGGGTGCCCGAGCGAGTCGAATCCGCCTGCCTTGATGAGGGATTCGGTGACCTTCTTGGTACAGGCGATCGCGTCGATCTTGTTCAGGTAGTCGGAGAAGTCGGTGAACTTCGACTTCTCCTTACGCGCGGCGATGATCGAGGACACCACGTTGGCGCCGACGTTGCGCACCGCGCCGAGGCCGAACCGGATGTCCTTGCCGACCGAGGCGAAGTTCAGCTCGGACTCGTTGACGTCCGGCGGCAGCACGGTGATGCCCAGGCGGCGGCAGTCCGACAGGTAGACCGCGGCCTTGTCCTTGTCGTCACCGACGGAGGTGAGCAGCCCGGCCATGTATTCGGCCGGGTAGTTGGCCTTGAGGTAGGCGGTCCAGAAGGAGACCAGGCCGTAGCCCGCGGCGTGCGACTTGTTGAACGCGTAGCCGGCGAACGGAAGGATGGTGTCCCACAGGGCCTTCACCGCGGCCTCGGAGAACCCGTTGTTCGTCATGCCCTCGTGGAAGCCCTTGTACTCGGCTTCGAGCACCTCGAGCTTCTTCTTGCCCATGGCCTTACGCAGTGCGTCGGCCTTGCCCATGGTGTAGCTGGCGACCTTCTGGGCGATGAACATGATCTGCTCTTGGTAGACGATCAGGCCGTAGGTCTCGGCGAGAATGTCCTTCAGCGGCTCTTCGAGCTCCGGATGGATCGGTTTGATCTCCTGCCGCCCGTTCTTGCGGTCGGCGTAGTCGTTGTGCGCGTTCATGCCCATCGGGCCGGGGCGGTACAGCGCGAGCACCGCGACGATGTCGTTGAAGCCGGTCGGCTGCATGCGCCGCAGCAGGTCGCGCATCGGGCCACCGTCGAGCTGGAAGACGCCGAGCGTGTCACCGCGGGACAGCAATTCGTAGGTCGCGGGATCGTCCAGCGGCAGGTTGTCCATGTCGAGGTCGACGCCGCGGTTGGCCTTGATGTTGTCCAGCGCGTCACCGATGACGGTGAGGTTGCGCAGGCCGAGGAAGTCCATCTTCAGCAGGCCGATGGCCTCGCAGGACGGGTAGTCCCAGCCGGTGATGATGGCGCCGTCCTGGGCCCGCTTCCACACCGGGATCGCGTCGGTCAGCGGCTCGGAGGACATGATGACCGCGCAGGCGTGCACGCCGGCGTTGCGGATCAGGCCCTCGAGGCCGCGAGCGGTCTCGTAGATCTTCGCGACATCGGGGTTGGTGCTGATCAGCTCGCGGACCTCGGCGGCTTCCTTGTACCGCTCGTGATCGGGATCGGTGATGCCGGCCACCGAGATGTCCTTGGCCATGATCGGCGGCGGCAGCGCCTTGGAGATCTGGTCGGCGATGGCGAAACCGGGCTGGCCGAACAGGACTCGCGCGGAGTCCTTGATCGCGGCCTTGGTCTTGATGGTGCCGAAGGTGATCACCTGGGCGACCCGGTCGCTGCCCCACTTCTCGGTGGCGTAGCGGACCATCTCACCGCGGCGGCGATCGTCGAAGTCGATATCGATATCGGGCGCGGACGGGCGTTCCGGGTTCAGGAACCGCTCGAACAGCAGGCCGTGCGGGATCGGGTCGATATTGGTGATGCCCAGCGCGTAGGCGACCAGCGACCCGGCCGCCGAACCACGGCCGGGACCGACCCGGATGCCGACCTCTTTCGCGTGCGAGACGAGGTCACCGACGACGAGGAAGTAGGCCGGGAAGCCCTTCTGCTTGATGACGTCGAGCTCGAAGTAGGCGCGGCTGTAGTACTCCTCGGGCACACCGCCGGGGAACCGGCGCTCGAGGCCGCGGTCGACCTCTTTGCGCAGCCACGAATCCTGGTCCTCCCCCTCGGGCACCGGGAACACCGGCATCCGGTCCTTGAAGGCCCACACGTCGTCGTAGGACTGCACCCGCTCACCGATGAGCACGGTGTTGTCGCAGGCGCCGGGCACCTCCGCGTCCCACAGCGCGCGCATCTCCTCGGCGGACTTCAGGAAGTAGCCGTCACCGTCGAATTTGAACCTGGTCGGGTCGGAGAGCGTCTTGCCGGTCTGAATGCACAGCAGCGCTTCGTGGTTGGTGGACTGGTCCTTGGTGACGTAGTGGCAGTCGTTGGTGGCCAGCGGCGGGATGCCGAGCTTGCGGCCGACCTCGAGCAGACCCTCGCGGACCCGGCGTTCGATGGACAGCC
Organism: Nocardia vulneris; assembly: GCF_001613425.1. GTDB lineage: Bacteria > Actinomycetota > Actinomycetes > Mycobacteriales > Mycobacteriaceae > Nocardia > Nocardia vulneris. The sequence continues at coordinate 128,152 of NZ_BDCI01000035.1, forward strand.
CGTGGTCCATGATCTCGAGGAAGAAATTGTCCTTACCGAAGATCTCCTGCCACTTGGCCGCGGCCTCCAGGGCCTCCCGGTCGTGGCCCAGGCGCAGCCTGGTCTGCACCTCACCCGAGGGGCAGCCGGTGGTCGCGATGATGCCCTCGGCGTACTGGGCGATGATCTCCTCGTCCATCCGCGCCCACTTGCCGAGCTGGCCCTCGAGCGAGGCCAGCGACGAGAGCTTGAACAGGTTGCGCAGACCGGTCGCGGTCTCGGCGACCATGGTCATGTGGGTGTAGGCGCCGGAGCCCGAGACGTCGTCGCCCTTCTGGCTCGGATCGCCCCACTGCACGCGTTTGGTGTCGAAGCGGGAGGCGGGCGCGATGTAGGCCTCGATGCCGATGATCGGCTTGATGTCGGCTTTCTTCGCCGAGTTGTAGAACTCGGAGGCGCCGTACATGTTGCCGTGGTCGGTCATCCCGACCGCGTTCATTCCCAGCCGTTTCGCCTCCGCGAACAGGGGCGAAATCTTTGCCGCACCATCGAGCATGGAGTACTCGGTGTGGTTGTGCAGGTGAACGAACGATCCGGACGAGGCGGCCAAGACGGTCCTTCCTCCCAAGGTCTCGACGGGGGTTGGCCTAGCGATTCTAGGCACGTCGGTACGACATTTTTTTCGAGGCGCGCGCGGCGCATCGAGACATCCCAGGAGCCCCCGGCGTGTCGGTGTCGAAGATCACCGGCGCGTCCGGCAAGACCCCCGCAGAGAGTCCGATTTCCGCGAGCGACGTCCAGCGCGGACCGCCCGACCCTACTCGACGCGAACGGCCGCGTCGGTCACCGCCGGACCACACGGTGCTGCCCCCGGAATCGAGGGCAGCAAATCGGGGATGACACCGCGGCATCGGGGGCATAGTCACTACAGACAGACACGGGTGTTCCCAATCCTGCCGAGGTATTGATGATTTCGCTCAAAGCACTGTTCGCCGTTCCCGCCGTCGCCGTCGCGACCCTGGTCGCGACCGCCGCCCCGGCCGCCGCCCAGCTGCACGACTCGTTCGCGACCGTCTACTCGTTCAGCCAGGGGTTGTGCGTCGCGTCGGTCAGTTCCGGCGTCACCGGCAACGCCTATCCGGAACACGCCGGGTTCTACGTGGCGACCACGATGTACGGCGTAGGCGGCTGCACTCTGCCGCTCACGCTCAACTGGCGCAACGTGGACACCGGCGAGACCGGCACGTTCACGGTGACCGCGCAGGGCCCCGGATATTGGAGCAACAGCGGCCGTTCGGCGCTGTTCCATCCGGGCCTGGGCAAGTTCACCGCGACGTTGACGGTCGGGGCCGCGCATATCCCGGAACCCGGCGAGGTCGAGTTCCGGGTCGACAAGTACCAGGGCTGACGCGGCGCACAAAGTCGCGTCCGCACGCCCGGGTACGAGGACAGCACATGCGCGGCACCGGTATACGAGCGGTGCCCGGGCGCGATAATCGGCGGATGAACGAAGTTCCGGCGCTATCGGCCGCGCGGTGACGGCGACCATCGTCGCCCTCGTGGTCTCGGCCGCCATGATCGCGGGGGCGCTGGTGATCTGGCCGCGCACCCGCCGGGTGGTCACCACGCCGGCCGAGCGCGCGGTGCACACCGCGCTGCACACCGCGTCGCTGGCGGCGATTCCGCTGCGCCGCGGGCTCACCGAGCAGTCGGCACGCGAATCCGCGCCGCACCTGCGGGTGCTCACCGGCGCCGAGGCGCTCGGCATCGCCGACCCGGACGGCACGCTGCTCGCCTGGGACGGACCGCACGCCGAACTCGCCGAGCATTTCACCGAGGCGGCCAAGCGGGCGGTCACCGGCGAACGGCCGGTGCTCGTCGCCGGGCCGGGTAGCAGCGAGCACGCCGGTCGCACGCTGCTCGCGCAGCCGCTGCTGATCGAGAGCACCGGGGTGGCGGGGGCGATCGGCGTCGTCACCACCGGCCGCCCCGGGCCGGGCTGGCTCGGCGCGGTGGCCGAGGTCGCTCGATACGCTTGCGGCCAACTGGAATTGGCCGAGCTGGACGCCTCCCGGGCCCGGCTCGATCGCGCCGAGGTGCGCGCGCTGCGCGCCCAGATCAGCCCGCATTTCATCTACAACGCGCTGAACACGATCGCCTCGTTCGTGCGCACCGACCCGGATCGGGCCCGCGAACTGATCCTGGAATTCGCCGACTTCACCCGCTATTCGTTCCGCGCCGCGGGCGAATTCACCGTGCTGGCCGACGAACTGCGCAATATCGAGCGCTATCTCGCGCTCGAACGCGCCCGCTTCGGCGACGCGCTCGACGTCCGGTTGCAGATCGCGCCGGAGGTGCTCGGCGTGGTGCTGCCCTTCCTCGCGCTGCAGCCACTGGTGGAGAACGCGGTCCGGCACGGCCTGGCGGGCGCGGCGCGCGGCGGCACGGTGCACATCACCGCGGCCGACGCGGGCACCGATTGCCTGATCAGTGTCGAGGACGACGGCGTCGGCATGGATCCGGAACTGCTCCGCTCGGGCGCGCTCGACGCCGTCGAAACCGGTAAGGGCCCGGCCGGTTCCGGTGAGTCCGCGCATGTCGGCCTGGCCAATGTGGACGACCGGCTGCGCGCCGCCTTCGGCAACGACTACGGCCTGACCGTCGAGACCGCGCCCGGCGCGGGCACCAAGGTCTCGCTGCGCGTGCCGAAGTTCCGCGCGGGCATCCAGGCGTGATGAGGGAAACCAGGCGGCTACCCGGCGCGCTGCCCTACTGTTGAGCCATGCTGGTCGGCGTCTGCGACTTTCCGGGCAGATACGCCTTCCCACCGACCGGTTACGCGGGGATCGAGCGCTGGCTGTGGGCGGTGGCCGTCGGCGCGCGCCGCGCGGGGGCCCGCGTGCATCTGCTCGGACCCCAGTGGCGCGGCGAGCTGGCCGGCGAGTGGACCGTGCGGCCGCAGCGGCTGGAAACGCTGACCGCAACGGAGCTGGCCGAATTCCGCGCTGCCCGCTACGACTTGCTCGTGGCGTGGCACGAATATCCCGCGCGGCCCGCGTGGCGGCAGGCCTGGCAGGCCCTGGACTGCGCGGTGGCCAGTTTCCAGCACGGCACGAACCGGATGCAGCCCGCGGGCATCTTCGACGGCGAGCGCTCCCGGTTGTACTGCTACTCGACGGAAATGATGACGCGCTACACCGCACACCGGCCGCGCGCGGAACTTGCGGTGCATCTGGGCCTCGGCGAGGACGAGCCGCCCGCCGTCGACGGCACCGGCCTGGTGTGGGTGGGCCGCATCGTCGCCGACAAGGCGCCCCATCTCGCGGTGCTGGCGGCCCGGCTGCTGGGTCGCCGAATCACCTTGGTGGGCCCGGTATTCGACGACGCCTATCTGCGCGCGCACCGAGATCTGTTCGGCGCGGACCACGTTCGGTTCGCCGGTGAACTCGGCGGTCCCGCGAAGACCGCGGCCTTCCACGAGGGCGAAGTCTTCGTCTACACCTGTGCCAGGGACTACGTCGAAGCGGGCGCCGCGGTGTTCGGTGAGGCACTGCGGGCGGGCACGCCGGTCGCCGCGCTGGCCTGGCGTGCGGGCACCTGCGCCGAAGCGGCCCTGTGCGCCGCGTCCGGCCGGATCGCCCGGGTCGAACCGGACGCGTCCGACGCGTGCGCCGCGGCGGCACTGGCCACCGCGATCGAGGCCGCCGCCACGCTGGACGCCGCGGCGGTACAGGCGGTAGGGCTGGCCAGATTCGATCCCGCGCAACACTTCCGGGCACTCGCGGGGCTCACGACATGACCGACGCGTCGATCGGACGGCTGATCACCGCGGGTGTCCGCGCCCGGCTGCTCGGCACCGCCTTCGCGGTGGACGGCGCGACCGTGGTGACGGCGTTCCACTGTGTCGGCGATCGGCACACCGGCGCGGTCCGATTCCCCGAGGCGGCCGTCGATTTCGCGGGCACCCAGGTGCGGGTGCGTTATGCCGCAGGCGATCCGGTCGCCGACTGCGCCGTGCTGCGCCTGGACGAGCCCAGACCCGATGTGCTGAGCCCACTTCCGCTCGCCACCCGGATCACCGCGCGGTTCTGGCGGGCCACCGGGTTTCCGGCCAGCCTGGCCGAGCTGGGACGGATGTCGATCTCCGGGACGATCACCGCGGTGGACGGCCAATTGCGCGGCGTGCCCGCGGTGCAGCTCTACGCCGAGCAGGCGGTGGGCGGGCTGGCGCTCGGCGGTTTCTCCGGCGCGCCGGTATTCGCCGGCAGCGCACCGGGAGTCGTCGGGCTGATCCGCTACAACCCGCCCGATCCCGACGCGCCGGATCGTGGCATCGGCGGCATCGTCTTCGCCTGCCCCGCCGCCGCGATCACCGCCCTGCTGGACCGGGTCGGGGTGCTGCCGACCATGGACACCAGCCAGGTCGCGGTGCCCGGCCTCGCGGTGGGCGCGACGGCCGCGGGCGGTCAGGCGACGCTGCCGCCCGATCGCGCCGAGTTCACCGGACGCGCGGAGGCGACCGAAAAGCTCGTCGCCGCATTGACTTCCGCGGGCAGCCGCCCGATCGTGGCCATTCACGGACAACCCGGCGTCGGCAAGTCCGCGCTCGCCGTGCACGTCGCGCATCGGGTGAGCGCCGCCTTCCCCGACGCGCGCCTGCACATCGATCTGCGCGGCGCGGACCAGCGCCCCGTCTCGGTCGCGGACGCACTGGAACGCCTGCTGATCGCGCTCGGTCTGCCCGCCGACGCACTGGCCGCGACCCCCGAGGAACGGTCCGCTCAGTACCGGCGGTTGCTCGCCGGGCTGCGCGCCCTGATCGTGCTCGACAACGCGAGTTCGGCCGCGCAGGTCCGGGACCTGCTGCCGGACGCGCCGGGGTGCGCCGTGCTGGTGACCGCACGCCGCCCGATGGCCGCGCTCGACCACGCGCTCACCGTCGCGCTGGACGCGCTCACCGCGGACGAATCGGCGGCCCTGCTCACGGCGGTGCTCGACGACGACGCACGGGCCACCGACCGGGACGCGCTCGCCGCGGTCGCCCGGTTGTGCGGCTATCTACCGCTGGCCATTCGAATCGCGGCCGCCCAGTTACGTTCTCGCCCGCACTGGACGATGGCGCACCTGGCCGGGCGGCTGTCCGACGAACGCCGCAGACTCTCGGTGCTCACGGTGGACGATCTCGCGGTGCGCACCAGCTTCGACAGCAGCTATCTCGCGCTCGCGCCGGAACTGGCCACCGCCTTCGCGGCGCTCGGCGCGCTGCGCGGTCCGGACTTTCCGGCCTGGACCCTGGCCGCCCTGCTGGACATTCCGCTGTACGAGGCCGAAGACCTGCTCGACGCGCTGGTCGACGCCCAGCTGGTCGCCTTCGCCCGCCGGGACATCACCGGCGGTCACCGGTTTCGCTGCCACGACCTGCTGCGCGTGTACGCGGCGGAGAAAGCGGCCGAACGCTTTTCGAACACCGAGCGAGCGCAGGGGCGCGGCCGCCTCTTCAGCGGCTACCTCGTGCTGTTGCTCGACGCGATGGCGGCGCTCGGGCCGGGCAAGGATCTGTTCCTCGCCGAGTCGGTGCCGATCGGATGGCAGCCGCCCGCCGAAATCGTCGCCGCCGCAAGGGCAGCCGGGACGGCCCAGTGGTTCGCGGACGATCGGCCCGGTTTGGTGGCCGCCGCGCGGCAGGCCTACGACGACGGCCTGTGGCCTTACGTATGGGGCATCGTCGACGTGTTGAACGGGCTGTTCGTCGCGCAGCGGCACGGCGCGGAGTCCCGCGAGCTCAAGGATCTCGCACTCGCGGCGAGTCGTACCGCCGCCGATCCGGTGGCCGAGGCGGGCGTGTTGTATTCCTACACCGGATATTTCATGGGCAAGGGTGCCTACGCCGAGGCGGTCGCGGGGCTGCACGAGGTGATCGAGCGTTATCGCGCACTGGGTATGGCCGACCGCTGGGCACGCACCATGCTGAGCCTGGCCGTGGTCGAGCGCGACCGCGGGCGGCTCGCCGTCTCCGGTCCGCTGCTCGAACAGTGCATCCAGTTGTTCAGCGCGGGCGAGGATGAACTGATCCTCGCCTCCACCCGCCAGAACTACGCCGTGGTGCGACGCGACCAAGGCTATCTGGCCGAGGCCGCGGCCGATCTCGACCGCTGCCTGCCGGTTTTCCTTGCGCACGGGGACAATTCGGCCTGCGGACGCGGCTTGCACAGCCGCGCGGTGCTGCACCTCTACCTCGGTCGCTTCGCCGACGCCGACGCCGACCTCGCCACCGCCCGGCCGCTGTGCGTGCAGGCGGGCGACGCGCGCTGGACCGGGATCGTCGATCTGTTCCGCGCACGCCTGCTCGGCCGGTACGGCCGCTGGGCCGAGCTGCTCGCCGCATTGCCCGCGTGCGAACGGAATTTCGACGACAGCGACGACGATCTGGGCCGCGCGCAGGTGTGGCGCACGTTCGGCGCGGCCCGCCGCGCGCTCGGCGACTATCCCGGCGCGCTGCGCGAATATGCCCGCGCCGCAGCGGTGTACGACGCGACCGGCGAGGACCGGATGAAGGCCAAACTGCACTACGGCACCGCACTGACCCACCTGCGCTCCGGCGACCCGGCGACCGCCCTGACCGGATTCACCACGGCCGACGAGCTTTTCGCCGAACTCGATGATCAGCCCTGGTTGTTGTGCACGCGGCGCTGGTTGGTCACCTTGCGGCCGGATCGGCCGGGCGGCTGGCCGGAGGTCCGGTCCCGCGCCGAGCAGTTGATCGACCGAGCCGGGCCGGGCTTCTATCCGGCCTGGTTGCGTCCGATCCTGGACGAGGCGGTCGCGAAGGGGGCCTGAAGTGCGCATTGCCTACGTGTGCCGCGATCTGGGAACGGACTCGACAACCGGGAGCGGCGCACTGGTACTGGCCGCCGCGACGGCGTTGGCGGCACACGGCCACGAGATCCACCTGATCAGCGAAAAACTTTCGGCCCCAGCGCGGCACGCGGTGTCCGCGACCGATCGGCTGCGCTGGCAGCCGACCCTGCCCGCGCGGCCCCGGCATCGCTATTTCACCGACGAGCAGTGCTACGCCGACCGGGTGTACGACACATTGCGCCTCGTGCACGCACGGGCACAGCTCGACGTCATAGATCTGGTGGACGCGGGCGGGGCCGCCCTGACTCTGCTGCGCGCCCGGCGGCTGCTCGGCGATTTCGCCGATACCCGCCTGGTGGTGTCGCTGCATCCCTGGGCGACCGCGACCGAAGGACCGCAGCGGGATCGGCCCGCCACCTTCGCCCACGAACTCACCGCCTTCGCCGAGCAGTACGCGCGACGCCATGCGGACGCCGTGCTGGCCTGCGGCGACGCCGTGGCGCGCACAGTCGAGTTCCCCACGCGCCGTTACCTTCCCGGGCTGCATCGGCCGGACCCGGTACCGCCCGGCGGAATACTGCCGAAGACCGTGTGGTGGCTGGGTACCCTCTGTCCCGCAGCAGGACTCGACACCGTGCTGCGCGCCGTCGAACTCGCCCACGCGGCACAACCGGCGATCCGAGTGGTCGTCCGCGGCGAGGACACCGCGACCGACCCGGTCGGCCGATCGTATTGGCAGTATGTCCGCCAAGGGCTTTCCGAAGAACTGCGCGAGCTGGTGACCTACGAGGGGCCGCTCGACACCGACGGTCCGCCCCCTGGGGCCCTGTGTGTGGTGGCCGCGGGCACCGCGGGCACACCCACGGAAACGTTGTGGGCCATCGCCTCCGGGTGCCTGGTGCTCGCGCCTGCGGGCAGCGTCGGAGCCGACATCGTCGGCGACGGCGGCACCGTCGCGCCCGGTGCGGCGGCGATGGCGGCCGCACTGGTCGCCGGTCTCACTGCGCCGAACGGCAAGTCGCGGCTGCCCACCGCGGTCGGCCATACGCCCGAGCAGGTGGCCGCGAGACTCGCGGCCGTCTACGCATCGGTGCCGTCGCCGCCGCCCACCGAACCTCGGGCGGCAGAACTGGTTTCGATCGTGATCCCGGTGCACGACTACGGTCGGTTCCTGCCCGGCGCACTGGACTCCGTGCGTCGCTGCGGACTTCCCGACCTGGATATCGTGATCGTGGACGACGGCTCGACCGATCCCGGGACCGTCGCCCTCCTGGACACGTTGACCGACGTCACGCTCGTCCGGCAGCCCCACCGCGGCCTCTCGGCCGCGCGCAACGCGGGCCTGCGGCACGCCGAGGGCGAGCTGGTCCTGGTCCTGGACGCCGACGATCGCCTCCGGCCGGGCTTCCTGCCCGCCGCCGTCGCGGCCATGCGCCGCGACGACACCCTGGGGTTCGTCGGCGGCTATGTGCGCTACTTCGAACTGCTCGAGCTGGTGTACGTCCCCGCGGGCATGCCCACCGACCTCAATCTCGTGCTGCACACCCACTTGAAGTCGATGGTCCTCTATCGCAAGACCGCGGTGGACCGGGTCGGCGGCTACGACGAACAGCTGCCCGCCTTCGAGGACTGGGAACTCCAGTTGCGCCTGGCGCTGGCCGGCTACGACTCCGATGTACTGCCGATCGTCGGCCAGCTCTATCGGCGCCACGCGGACTCGATGTCGTTCCGGCACAGCAACGGCATGCGCGACGAACTGGTCCAGTATCTGGTCCGCAAGCACGCGGGCACGCTCGACCACGCCCGGCTGGTCCGGCTGCTGCTCGTCCTGGTCGACCTGTGGAAGACCGGCTACGAGCCGAGCACCTCGGTGCTGCTGCAGCGTTCCGCGCGGTGCGACCCGGCACTGCCTTTACGATGGAGCGATTGTGGCCAGGAGCGCTGAGGGGAGCGGCGGCGTAGTCCGCGTACTCGCCGTCGACGACGAGAAACCGGCTCTCGACGAGCTGGTCTATTTGCTGCGCGCCCAGCCGGGCGTCGGCGAGATCCACGCCGCCGCCGACGCGACCACCGCGTTGCGCGTGTTGCGGGCGCATCCGGTGGACGCCGTGTTCCTCGATATCAATATGCCCGGGCTGGACGGGATGGAGCTGGCGGGCATCCTCTCGGAGTTCGCGAACCCGCCCGCGGTGGTCTTCGTGACCGCACACGACGATCGCGCGGTGGCCGCGTTCGATCTGGGGGCGGTGGACTATCTGCTGAAACCACTGCGGGAGGAGCGGCTCGCCGAGGCGGTGCGCCGGATCGTCAGCGCCCGCGCGAGCGCGGCGCCGATCGCCGACGCGCCGCGGGCCGACCCGAGCGAGGTGATCCCGGTCGAGCTCGGCGGCGTGACCACGCTGGTGCCGCGGTCCAGCGTGAGCTGGGTGGAGGCGGACGGCGACTACGCCAGGCTGCACACCAGCGGAGGCTCCCACCTGGTGCGAATCCCGTTGTCCGCATTGGAATCCCGCTGGCAGGACGCCGGATTCCTGCGGGTGCACCGCTCCTACCTGGTGGCCTTGCGTCTGGTCACCGGCCTGCGCACGGTCGGCACCGGCACCGTGGTGTGCCTACGCGCCGACGGCAGCGCCGGGGCGGTGGAACTACCGGTCAGCCGCAGGCAGGTCCGCGAGCTGAAACAACGTCTGGTGCGCCGGCCCCGGCAGCAATGGACCGGCCAGTGACCGGGCCGCAGCGCCCGGTCCGGCAGCGCGTCGTGCTGTCGGAACGGCGCGGCGCACGCCGGGTGCGCACCCGGGTGGAAGTGGCCGAGCAGACCGAGATCGGCGAGGCGCTGATCGGCGGGCTGATCCGCGCCCAGCTCGGCCTGGCGTTGCGGCTCGGACTGGTCACCGTCGTCGTATTGTGCGCGCTGCCGGTGCTTTTCGGGATCGGCCAGGTGGGTTCGGTGGTGGTGCTGGGGATCCGGTTGCCCTGGTTGCTGCTCGGCGTCGCGGTCTACCCGCTGCTGTATCTGATCGGCCGCCTGTACGTCCGCCTCGCCGAACACAACGAGCAGGACTTCCTGGACCTGGCCGAGGACTGATGCACCCCGCCGCACCCCTTCCGACCTCGCGCACCCGCTGCGGACTGCCACAGCGGGTGCGGGAGCGCGAGAAGGGTGCGGGGATCGGAGTCCGCCCGTGAACGCGGGCTCGGTGCCGGTGCTCACCGTGCTCGCGCTGCTGTTCGCGGCGCTGGCGACGGTCGCGATCGGCGCCTACGGAGTTCGCCTGGCGCGCACCACCTCCGACTTCCTGGTCGCGTCCCGCAGCGTGCGATCCGGCTGGAACGCCGCCGCGATCTCCGGTGAGTATCTCTCGGCCGCTTCGTTTCTCGGCGTGGCCGGGCTCATCGCGAAGTACGGCGCCGACGCGCTGTGGTACCCCGTGGGTTTCACCGCCGGATATCTGGCCCTGTTGCTGTTCGTCGCCGCGCCGCTGCGCCGCTCGGGCGCGTACACGGTGCCGGATTTCGCCGAATTCCGGTTGGGTTCCCTGCGATTGCGCAGGCTGGCCGCGCTGGTCGTGGTGCTGGTGTGCGGGGTGTATCTGATCCCGCAGTTCCAGGGCGCCGGGTTGACCCTGCACACGCTGCTCGGCCTGCCCGACTGGGTGGGCGCGGCCGCGGTGGGCGCCATCGTGATCGCCAATGTGGCGGGCGGCGGCATGCGGTCGATCACCCTGGTGCAGGCCTTCCAGTACTGGCTCAAGCTGACCGCGGTGGCGATCCCGGCCCTGGTGCTGCTCGGCCATTTCCTCGGCGAGGATCGGCCGCTCGGCGCGCCCGCTCCTCCGGTGGTGACCGAGCGGACCGTGGTCGACGTGCGCACCGACGTGGTGGTACAGGTCGATGCGACACAACAGGTTTCGATCACCGGACGGCTCGACGACCGGACGGTGGACGGCGAGGTGGCGCTCGCGCCGGGCACCCACGAACTGGCGGCGGGCACCGAACTCGTGCTGGCCGCGGGCACCGAGGTGCCCGTGGTGGCCGGTGCACCCGCCGACGGCGCGGCCTGGCTGGAACCCGGCGGCGGCTTCGGCGGCAAACACCCGACCTACCAGGTCTATTCGCTGATCATCGCGACCTTCCTCGGCACCATGGGGTTACCGCACGTACTGGTGCGGTTCTACACCAACCCGGACGGCCGGGCCGCGCGTGCCACGGCGCTCGCGGTGATCGGCCTGGTCGGCCTGTTCTACCTGTTCCCGATCCTGCTCGGGGTTTTCGCGCGACTGTATGTGCCGCAACTGCTGATCACCGGCACCTCCGATGCCGCGGTGGTGCTGATGCCGAGTTCGGTGGTCGCCGGGCTGCCCGGCCAATTGCTCGCCGCGCTGGTGGCCGCCGGTGCCATCGCGGCGTTCCTGTCCACCTCCTCCGGACTGCTGGTCAGCATCGCGGGCGTGCTCAGCACCGATATGCTGCGCGGCCGGATCCGCGACTTCCGCGCCGCCGCGCTGGTGGCCGGCGTTGTCCCGCTTGCCCTTTCGCTGACCGTGGCGTCGCTGGACCTGTCTCGCACGGTCGGGCTGGCCTTCTCGGTGGCCGCCTCGACGCTGTGCCCGCTGCTGGTGCTCGGCATCTGGTGGCGGCGGCTGACCGCGCGCGGCGCCGCGGCCGGGCTGATCGCGGGCGGGCTGGTATCCGGTGGCGCGACCGTGGTTTCGGTGACCGGCGGGCTGTCCGACGACTTCGGCAACGGCTGGCCCGCGGCCCTGCTCGGCTATCCCGCGGCGATCAGCGTCCCGCTGGCGTTCGCGACGATGATGTTGGTCAGCAAGGTGACTCGGGGACCGGGCACGCGCCGGGTGGGGCGGATCTTCGTGCGCATGCACGCGCCCGAACGATTGGGCATGGGCGCCGACCGCGAACGCAGCCTGCGCTCGGACTGAACCGCCGACCGCTCGTCGCGGCACAGCGACCGCTCACCGCACAATCGGCCGCCTTCCCGGAGTGACCCACACCACATCACCAATTCTTCACGCGGGCCTGGCTACGGTGCAGAGCAAGTAAGCCATGTCACACGCTAGGACCATCATGACCAGTACCGAACTCGACGGCGACGCCGCCCGGCGCACCCCGAGTGCAGCCGAGTTCATCGCAGTGCAGGCCAGCCCGCAGTTCCAAGAGCTACGAATGCGCTTACGCCGCTTCGTGTTTCCGATGACCGCACTGTTTCTGCTGTGGTACCTCAGCTACGTGTTGCTCGGCGCGTACGCGCACGACTTCATGGCGCACAAGCTCTTCGGCAACATCAATGTCGGATTGCTGCTCGGGCTCGGGCAGTTCGTGTCCACCTTCGTCATCACCGCGCTGTACGTCCGGTTCGCCAACCGGGAACTGGATCCGCGCGCCGAGGCCATCCGTAACCACCTCGAAGGGGACCGGGCGTGAACCACCTCAGCACCTACGCCGCCGCGGCCACCGTCGGCGAGCCCGTGGCGAACATCGCCATCTTCGGCGTGTTCGTCGCGATCACCATGGTCGTGGTGATCCGTGCCAGCCGTAGCAATGCCACCGCCGCCGACTTCTTCACCGGTGGCCGCGGCTTCTCCGGCCCGCAGAACGGCATCGCCATCGCCGGTGACTATCTTTCCGCCGCAAGCTTTCTCGGCATCGCCGGCGCCATCGCGGTGTACGGCTACGACGGCTTCCTGTACTCCATCGGCTTCCTGGTCGCCTGGTTGGTCGCGCTGCTGCTGGTCGCCGAAATGCTGCGGAACACCGGCAAATTCACCATGGCCGATGTGCTCAGCTTCCGGTTGAAGCAGGGCCCCGTGCGCACCGCCGCGGCGTTGACCACGCTGGCGGTCTCGCTGTTCTATCTGCTGGCCCAGATGGCCGGCGCCGGCGGTCTGGTCGCGCTGCTGCTCGACATCTCCGACAAGACCGGGCAATCGGTCGTGATCGCCGTGGTCGGCGTGCTGATGATCGTGTACGTGCTGGTCGGCGGCATGAAGGGCACCACATGGGTGCAGATCATCAAGGCCGTGCTGCTGATCACCGGCGCGGCGCTGATGACGATCATGGTGTTCGCCAAGTTCGGCTTCAACCTGTCCGACATCCTCGGCTCGGCACAGGAGCACGTCTCCGATTCGACGAACAAGGCCGTGGCCGCCCGGGACGTGCTCGCGCCCGGCGCGCAGTACGGCGGCAGCGCCACCTCGAAACTGAACTTCCTGTCTCTCGGTTTGGCGCTGGTGCTCGGCACCGCGGGTCTGCCGCATGTGCTGATGCGCTTCTACACCGTGCCGACCGCGAAGGAGGCGCGCCGATCAGTCGTGTGGGCGATCGGGCTGATCGGCGCGTTCTACCTGTTCACCCTGGTGCTCGGCTACGGCGCCGCCGCCATCGTCGGCCCGGACCGGATCCTGGCCGCCGCGGGCGGACAGAACTCGGCGGCCCCGCTGCTCGCGTTCGAACTCGGCGGCGTGATCCTGCTCGGCATCATCTCCGCGGTCGCGTTCGCCACCATCCTCGCGGTGGTCGCGGGCCTCACCATCACGGCGGCCACCTCGTTCGCGCACGATATCTACGCCGGCGTCGTCAAGCGCGGCAAGGTCGACGATGCCAAGCAGGTCAAGGTATCCCGGATCACCGCGGTGGTGATCGGCGTGATCGCGATCGGTCTCGGCATCCTGGCGAACGGGCAGAACATCGCCTTCCTGGTGGCGCTGGCGTTCGCGGTGGCGGCCGCGGCGAACCTGCCGACCATCCTGTACTCGCTGTTCTGGAGGCGGTTCAACACCACCGGCGCGCTGTTCAGCATGTACGGCGGTCTGATCTCGACCATCGTGCTGATCGTCTTCTCCCCCGCCGTATCCGGCAACAAGACCGCGATGCTGCCCGGGTCCGATTTCGACTGGTTCCCGCTGTCCAATCCCGGAATCGTCTCCATCCCCTTGGCTTTCGTGCTCGGCATCGTCGGCACCCTGATCGGCAAGCCCGACGAGGACCCGGCCAAGGCGGCGGAGATGGAGGTCCGCTCGCTGACCGGGGTCGGCGCGGAGAAGGCGGTCGCGCACTGATCGCTGCTCGATCCTCGTTGTCCCCCGTGCTTTCCCGTTAGGAGATATCGCGTTGTCCAGCGCCACCACTGATTCCCGCGACACCACCGGCTACCCGCCCGGCACCGAGTTCGCCGCCCTGGCGAATGCCGATGCGTCCCTGTACAGCTGGGCCGCCGAGGATCGGCAGGCGTTCTGGGCCGAGCAGGCGCGCAAGCTCGACTGGGCGCAACCGTGGTCGCAGGTGCTGGACTGGAGTGACGCGCCGGTCGCCAAGTGGTTCGTCGGCGGCAAGCTGAACGTCGCCCACAACTGTGTCGACCGGCACGTGCTCGCCGGGTACGGCGACCAGGTCGCCATCCACTGGGAGGGCGAGCCCGGCGACTCCCGCGATATCACCTACGGGGAACTGCGCGACGAAGTGTGCAGGGCCGCAAACTATTTCACCGAGCTGGGGCTGCGGGCGGGTGATCGGGTCGCCATCTATATGCCGATGGTGCCCGAGGCCATCGTCTCGATGCTGGCCTGCGCCCGGCTCGGCCTCACCCACTCGGTGGTGTTCGCGGGTTTCTCCCCCACCGCGCTGCGCCAGCGCGTCGACGACGCCGAGGCCAGATTGGTCGTCACCACCGACGGGCAGTGGCGGCGTGGGACGGCGGCGCCGCTGAAGGCGGCGGTCGACGAGGCGCTCGGCGGGGCGCCGTCCACCGTGGAGCACGTATTGGTGGTGCGGCGCACCGGAATCGAGACGCCGTGGACCGAAGGCCGTGACCTGTGGTGGCACGACACCGTCACCGATGCCTCGCCCGAACACGAGGCGCAGGCCTTCGACGCCGAGCACCCGCTGTTCATCCTCTACACCTCCGGCACCACCGGAAAACCCAAGGGCATCCTGCACACCAGCGGCGGCTACCTCACCCAGACCGCCTACACCCACCACAACGTCTTCGATCACAAAGCCGGACAAGACGTCTACTGGTGCACCGCCGACATCGGCTGGGTCACCGGCCACAGCTACATCGTCTACGGACCACTGTCCAACCGCGCCACCCAAGTGGTCTACGAGGGCACCCCGAACTCGCCCGACGAGCACCGGCATTTCCGGATCATCGAAAAGTACGGCGTCAGCATCTATTACACGGCGCCGACGCTGGTGCGCACGTTCATGAAATGGGGTCGTGAGATCCCCGACGCGCACGACCTGTCCTCGCTGCGGCTGCTCGGCAGCGTCGGTGAGCCGATCAACCCGGAGGCGTGGCGCTGGTATCGCGAGGTGATCGGCGGCAATCGCACGCCGATCGTGGACACCTGGTGGCAGACCGAGACCGGTTCGATCATGATCTCGCCGCTGCCCGGCGTGACCGCCGCCAAGCCCGGCGCGGCAATGACACCGCTGCCGGGCATCTCGGCCAAGGTCGTCGACGACGACGGTGTCGAACTCGGCCGCGGCGCAGCCGGATTGCTCGTGCTGGACCAGCCCTGGCCGTCGATGCTGCGCGGCATCTGGGGCGACATGGACCGGTTCCGTGACACCTACTGGGCCCGATTCGCCACCGCCGGTTGGTATTTCGCCGGTGACGGCGCGAAGCTCGACGACGACGGCGATCTCTGGGTGCTCGGCCGGGTGGACGACGTGATGAACGTGTCCGGGCACCGGATCTCCACCGCGGAAGTGGAATCGGCGCTGGTCGGGCACTCCGGCGTCGCCGAGGCCGCCGTGGTCGGGGCCAGCGACGAGACCACCGGACAGGCCATCGTCGCCTTCGTCATCCTCGCCGCGGGCGCGGCGAACACCGGCGAGACCCTCGTCACAGAGCTGAAAGCGGCGGTCTCGCACGACATCAGCCCGATCGCCCGGCCCCGCGAGATCCACCTCGTGCCGGAACTCCCGAAGACCCGCAGCGGCAAGATCATGCGCCGGCTGCTGCGTGACGTGGCCGAAGGCCGCGAACTCGGCGACACCTCGACCCTGGTCGACCCCAAGGTCTTCGAGGCCATCGCCCGCGGGTGAACCCGCACCGCGACGGACCCGGCCGACTGACGAGGGGCGGGCCGGGTCCCTCGCGACCGGCAGCCGAGGTTTTCGACCGGATCGCTGCGGGGTAACCCGCTGACGGCGGACCCGGTTACCCATCGATGAGGGGGACCGGGTCCGCCCCTGCGTGTGCCGCTCAGCTCGGGGTTGCCGGCCCTGGTGTGCACGCCGCGGCCAGCTGCCGGGCCTCTGCCACGGTCAGTTTCGCGCCCGCCGTGTGCGCCTCGGTGAACGCGGACTCGCCGAGGGCCGCGCGCACGGTCGCGGCGGGCCGCTCGATGTCCGGGCGTTCGGCCGGGAGCAGTGGCATGCCGTTCGCCTCGCGGACGGTTTCGGCGGCCCCGAAAAGCTGCGCCGCGGTATCGAATGCGCCGAGCGCCCCGGCGGCGGCCGCGAGACCGGCCAGCGCGAAGGCGGTGTCGCGCGGCGCTTCGATGCGCTGGGCGCCGTCGAGGGCCTCTAGGTGCATGGCGAGGGCCGCGGCGAACTCGCCGCGTTCCTCGTGCAGATAGCCGAGTTCGACCTGCAACATGGGCAGGAACAGTGGCGTCTCGTCGCCCTCCGTCGGCGTCATGGCCAGCAGCTCGCGCAGCATGCGTTCGGCCGCTTCGGATTCCCCGACCCGGCGCGCGGTGAACGCCAGCACGATCGAGGCGAACACCCGGCTCGGGCCGTAACCGTGCTCGGCGGCCAGCCGCAATGCCTGCTCCCCCATGCCGCGAGCGCGCTCGAATTCGGTGTGCTGCATGGCGATCCAGCCGAGCCAGCACAGATGGGTGCACACCTGGCCCCACAGCTCCAGCTCCTGCGCCAATCCCAAAGCCTCGGTGTGGATGTCGGCGGCTCCGGCCAGGTCGCCGGTCAATTCGGCCAGACCGCCCAGCCATTCGGCGGCCTGGAGCCTGCCCCAGCGATCGTCGATCTCGGCGAACAGGCGTGCGGCCGAGCGCGCGTGGTGCGCCAGCGCCGTCAGATCCGCCCGGCTGTGCGCGGCCTGCGCCAGCGCCACATGGCCGGTGGCCACGCCCCAGCGGTCGCCGAGCCGCTCGCAGACCGGAAGTGCCCGGTGCACCAGGCCTTCCAGCTCGGGCAGGTCGCCCGAATCGAGGGCGGAGACGGCGAGGAACAATTCGGCCCTGGCCCGCCCCGCCGGGTCGTCGATGGTGTCGAATACCGCGAACACCTCGGCCCGCTTGGCCGCGCCGCCGGTGAATTCCGCCTGCTGAAAGGCGAATCCGGCCCGCCAGGCCAGTGCGGGCGCGCGCTGTTCGGGTGCGCCGCCCAGCGCCAGGGCGGCCTCGAACCAGCGCCGCGCCTCGGCCAGCCGACCGCGCAGGAACCAGTACCAGGCGAGCGCGTTCACCAGCCGCAGCGCGTGCTCGGCCGCACCGGCGCGCAGATAACCATCCAGTGCCACTCGCAGATTCGCGACCTCGGCGTCCAACCGCAGCAGCCACCGGCGTTGGTCGGCGCCGGTCAACTCGGGGGCCGCCCGCTCGGCCAGTTCCAGGTAGTACCGGTGGTGCGCCTCGAAGGCCGTCTCGAACTCCCCCGCTTCGGCCAGGCGATCCATGCTGAACGCGGCCACCGACTCGAGCAGTCGGTACCGCCGACCGACGGCCTGCACCAGCGATCGATCCACCAGTCGCCCGACCACATCGGCGACCGTCGACGGATCGAGCGCGATACCGGGGCCGGGCGCGGTCGCACTGTTGCCGGATATCGGTCCGGCGGGCGGGTCGCCGAGCGATCCCCTTGTGGCGCAAACGATCTCGGCCGCCTCCAGGGTGCAGCCGCCCGCGTGCACGGCCAGGCGGCGCAGCACCGTCTGTTCCGTCTCGTCCAGCAGCCCCCAGCTCCAGTCGATCATCGCGGTCAGCGTCTGCTGGCGGGGCGGCGCGCCACGGTGACCGGTGGCCAGCAACCGGAAGCGGTCGTCGAGCCGGGCGACCATCTCGTGCACGCCGAGCGCGCGGACCCGGGTCGCCGCCAGTTCCAGGGCGAGCGGGATGCCGTCGAGTCGGCGGCAGAGGGTGGCGACCGCGGCCGCGGTGTCCGCGTCCAGCACGAAAGTACGATCGCTCGCCCGCGCACGGGTCACGAAAAGCTGGACCGCACCGGCATTTTCGAGGGCAGTCAGATCGGTATCGGAACTCGGCACGGCGAGCGGTTCGACCGTGACGACCTCTTCGCCGGGCAGGCGCAGCTGCTCTTGACTGGTCGCCAGGATGTGCAGGTTCGGCGCGGCGCCGAGCAGCAGTTCCGCCAGATCGGCGGCGTAGTCCACGACATGTTCACAGTTGTCGAGAACGAGCAGCAGTTCCTGCTCGGCCAGTGCGGCGCGGACCAGTTCGACGGGATCGCCGCCGTCGTCGGTACGGATGTCGAGCACCTGCGCGACCGCATCGACGAGGAAGCAGGGCCCGTCGGCGGCGGTGGGTTGCAGCGGCGCCAATTCGACCAGCCAGGTGCCCTGCGCGAAACGGTCGGTCGACGCGGCGGCCGCGGCCAGGGCCAGCCGGGTCTTGCCGACGCCGCCCGGCCCGGTCAGCGTGACCAGCCTGGCCTCGTCCACCGCGCGCCGCACCTCGGCGAGATCGTGTGCCCGCCCGATGAGTTCGGTGCGCTGGGCGGGGATGTTCGAGGTGCGCCGCCGCAGCACCGGCGCCGACGGCGCGGCGGTGAGCACCAGATCCTGGCCCAGGATCGAGCCGTGCAGCGCGACCAGCTCCGGGCTGGGGTCCAGACCCAATTCGTCGGCGAGCTGCCTGCGTAGATCCGCGTAGCTGTCCAGCGCCTCGGCCTGCCGGCCCGCACCGTAGAGTGCCTTCAGCTGGGCGGCGCGAAGACGTTCCCGCAGTGGGTATTCGGCGACGATCGCGGCGAGTTCCCCTGCGACGTCCCGGTATTCGCCGAGAGCCAGGCGCGCCTCGGCCAGTTCCTCCACCGCGACCAGGCGCTGTTCGGTCAACTGCGCGATGGCGGGCTGGGCGAACGTGGCGTCTCGGAAGTCGGCGAACGCTGGACCGCGCCACAGCGCGAGCGCCTCGGTGAGGGTGCGCGCCCGCTCGCGCAGCTCGGTGGACGCCCGCGCGGTCGCCACCAACTCACGAAACCGCAACGCGTCCACCGCGGTCGTGGCGAGCCGGTAGCCGGGCGGCGGCGAGACCACCAGCTCACGGGCGCCGGACTCGGCGTCCTCCAGCGCCCGCCGCAATTGCGAGGCCTTCGCGGCGAGGGTGCCCGCCGGATTGCCGGGCGGATCGTCGGCCCAGATGTCGTCGATCAGGCGATCACTCGATACCGGTTGCCCCGGCTGCACCAGCAGGTCGGCCAGCAACGCCCGCACCTTTGTCCCGGGAATCGGCACGACTGTGCCGCCGTCCGTCCAGACCGTCAACGGACCGAGCACACCAAACCGCATACGGGCAGCTTAACCATGCCCTCGAGCGGCGGAATCACACCGTAAACAAACCGGAAGGTGGGCCGCGCAGAGTTGGTGACAACGCAGGACGAACTCCCCACAGAAAAGAGCCTCCGATGAAACTCACCACCGTCTTCGCCGCCGCTGCCCTCGCCGCCACCGCGCTGCTGACCGGTTGCGCGACCGCGGACCAGCCCGCGAAGTCCACGCCCGGCGCCTACGCCGACGTCAACGGCCTGCACATGTACTACGAGGTGCACGGCGCCCCGACCGATCAGCCGCCGCTGGTGCTGCTGCACGGCGCGCTGTCCGGCATCGACACCGACTTCGGCCAGCTGATCCCCGAGCTGTCCAAGACCCGCCAGGTCATCGCGGTGGAACAGCAGGCGCACGGCCGCACCGCCGACGTCGATCGACTGCTGCGGACCCCGCAGATGGCGGCCGACACCGTGGCGTTACTGAAGCAGATCGGCGTGCAGCGGGCCGACATCCTCGGCTACAGCATGGGTGCCGGTGTGGCACTGGAGATCACGCTGAAGAATCCGGAGTTGGTGCGCAAGCAGATCTTGGCGGCGGGCTCGCTGGGCGCGGGCGGCATGCATCCCGGGCTGCTCGAAGGGCTCGCCGAGCTGAAGCCCGAGATGCTGCACGGGTCACCGTTCCACGAGGACTACCTGAAGAACGCGCCGCGCCCGGAGGACTTCCCGAAACTGGTCGAGCGGGTGCGCGAGCAGGACATGAACGGCATCCCGGAGGTCGCGCCCGACGACGCCCGCAAGATCAAGGCGCCGACGCTGACCGTGATCGGCGACTCCGACATCGTCCGGCCCGAGCACGCGGTCGAGATGTTCCGGCTCTTCGGCGGCGGCATCATGGGCGACACCCCGGCCGGGCTGCCGAACGCACAGCTGGCCATCCTGCCCGGCACCACGCACGTCACGCTGGTGCACCGGCCCGACCTGCTGCTGCCGATGATCCCGGCCTTCCTCGACGCCCCTGTCAAGGACACGCTGTGACACAGCAGCGCGGGAGCGACCCGGCGCGCACCGCGAGCCGGGTGGCGGGCGAGCCGGACCGGTTGCGGGTGGTGCTGATCCAGAGCAGCACCCGCACCGGGCGGTTCGGGCCGACCGTGGCCGACTGGTTCGCCCGGCAGCTGCGCCGCCGCGACCTGCAGGTGGATCGGCTCGACCTCGCGACCGCCGGGCTGCCCGACCAGCTGGCCGGCCACGACGAACCGGCACCGATCGCGGTGCGGCAGTTCGGCGATCGGCTGGCCGCCGCCGACGCGTTCGTCGTGGTCACCCCCGAATACAACCGCAGCTTCCCCGCCGCCCTGAAAAACGCGATCGACTGGTTCGACACCGAATGGGCGGCCAAACCGGTCACCGTCGTCGGCTACGGCACCGACTGCGACGGCGGGCACGCCGCCACCCAGCTCCGCCAGATCTTCGGCGAACTCAACGCCGTCCCTATCCGCCGCACCCTCACCATCACCAAGGCCTGGCAACGCTTCGCCCCCAACGGTTCCTGGCCCCGCCGCGACCCCGACCTCGAAGCCGCCACCACCGCCGCCGTCGACCAACTCCTCTGGTGGGCCGCCGCCCTCCGCACCGCCCGCACCACCACCCCCTTCATCCCCTGACCCCCACACCATCCAGATGCAGTGCTGGACAGACGATCACCAGGTAATGGTGGCGGCATCGTTCGAGTAGCTGCCGCCACCATTACCTGGTGATCATCTGTCCAACGGCGGCAGGTATGCGCGGTTGAACCGGTGGGGTGGGTGGGCCGTAGATAGGGGGAGCGGTGCGCGGGATGTGGCGGCCGTGTTTCGAGGAGATCTTATGAGACGTCTCGGGCCTTGGCTCACCTTGGCGGCGGTGGCGGTGCTCGGCATCGCGCTGGTTGTCGTGAATATGTCGAAAGAAAGCGAACCCGCTGCGGCGGAAAAGAATACGGCGGTGGGGGCGACAAGCACGGTTGCCCCGGTAGCGCCGCCGGCCGATGCGACTGTGCCGGTGCAGTTTCCGGCGAAAGCGGACTATGTGGGCAGCGTTGCACCGGGTGCGCCGATCACGTTGTCGATCACCGTCGAAGGGGGTGCGGCGATCGCCTATGCCTGTGACGGGGCTGCGGTCGAGTCCTGGCTACAGGGCAGTGCCGTGGACGGAACGCTGAAGCTGACCGGCAAGAACGAGGCCAGGCTGGACGGGCGTTATGACGGCAAGAACGTCACCGGCACGCTCGCGCTCGGCGCGAAGAAGTGGGAATTCAGCACTGCGGCAGTGCAATCGCCCGCCGGACTCTACGTCTACACCGAGGGCGGCGTGCGGCAGAGCTGGATCGTCGACGGCAACGGCGCGGTCACCGGCGTCCAGCGGGCCGCCGATGGCAGCACCGCGCCCGCGCCGGCCCTGGCTCCGGACGCGACCGCGATCGTCAACGGCAAGAAGATCATTGCGAACAAGGTGAGCGGTGGTGACCGTGTCGGCTGAGCGCGAGACCGCACCCCTCGGACGGTCGCAATCCGGTACGGCGGCCCTCGCCGTCGCACTGCTGATCGGCGCCGCGGTGGCGGTGTTGCTCGGCGTGTACGGGAAAACGCATGAACCGGCGGCTTTCTCGGTCAATGTCGCCGGCTTCTCCGGTCCGCAGGCGGTGAAGACTTGGCTGGCCACTTTCGCTTTCGTGCTCGCACTCGGTCAGTTCGTTTCGGCGCTGGCGATGTACGGCAAGGTGCGTGGGCGCACGCCGTCGTGGGTCGGGACCGTGCACGTGTGGTCGGGCAGGCTGGCCGTGCTGGTGAGTGTGCCGGTCGCGGTGCACTGTCTGTACGCCTTGGGTTTTCAGCACTACGACGCCCGGGTGCTCTGGCATTCGCTGCTAGGCTGTTTCTTCTACGGCGCGTTCGTCGCCAAGATGCTGCTGCTCACCCGAAAGGGGTTGCCCGGCTGGGTGGTTCCGGTGGCGGGTGGGCTGGTGCTGACCGGGCTCACCGGACTCTGGCTCACCTCGTCGCTGTGGTTCTTCCAGCACAACGGCCTCACCTTCTGATCGGAGATCGACCCCATGACGCACGACGAACCGCTGCTCACCCGCCGCACCGTGGTCGCGGCGAGCACCGTGGTCGCCGCCGCGGCACTCACCGCGTGCACCACCTACGGCAAGGAAGACGCGGCGCCCGCGCCGAAACCGGTGCAGGCCGAGCCGCCCGGCAACGCGGCCGTCGAGGCGATCGCCAAGACGGCCGACATCCCGGTCGGCGGCGGGGTGATCGTCGGCGACACCGTGATCACCCAGCCGAGCGCGGGATCGTTCGTCGGCCTGTCCGCGGTGTGCACGCACGCGGGCTGCAAGGTCGCGACCGTCTCCGGCGGCACCATCAATTGCGCTTGCCACGGCAGCAGGTACGCGCTGGACGGCACGGTGGCCGGCGGCCCGGCCCCGCGACCGTTGGCCGCGAAAACTATTCGGGTGGTGGGTGATTCGGTGGTGCCGGGCTAGCCGAACTGCTCGGCCATCCGGCGGTCCATCTCCTCCGGTGAAACGTCCTCGACATGCGTGGCCACCGTCCACCGGTGACCCCACGGGTCCTCGAAGGCCCCGCTGCGGTCGCCGTAGAACTGCGTGGTCATCGGCGTCAGCTCGCGCGCGCCCGCACCGATGGCCGCGGCGAAGGCGGCGTCCGCGTCCTCGACATAGACGTAGAGGTTCACGGGCGTGCCGCCGACCCGTTTCGGATCCAGGAAGTCGAGGTCCTCGGCCGGGTCACCGACCATCACCAGCGAATTGCCGAACATCAGCTCGCAGTGTGCGACCTTGCCGTCCGGCCCCGGCATGCGCATCCGCTCCGATGCGCCGAAAACGTGCTTGTAGAAATCGATCGCGGCGGCCGCGCCGTCGATCGCGAGCCCCGGCGAGACCACCGGGTACCCCTCGGGAACGGGTTTGACCTCGGACATGGAAACCTCCGGCTGAGGCGAACTGGCTGATCCCCCGAGCCTATGCCCGGATACCGCGCGAGCAGGGCCGATCCCGTCGAATCAAGGGCCGGGGACACCGTGGAGTTTGCGCACCTGCGCCGCGGTGAGTTCGCTGAGCACCCGTTCGTCCACCGCTTCCGGCGCGGTCACCGCGATCTGCGCCAACGTGGCACCGACCTGCACGATCGCCACCGCGGAATGCAAGGTGAGCCCTTCGCTGCTGGTCCGCACCTGGAAGGCGGTGGCGGCGTCGCCGGCGCGCGGCGGGGTGAGACCGCCGACGCGGTAGTCGATCGGGATATCGGTGGCGTCGGCGCCGGAGTAGTGGACGCACTGTCGCAGCGTCGCCTGCACCTGCGCGAACGCGGGTGCGACCGCGTCGTTCCGATAGCTGGCCGCGTCGATATCGATGCTGGAGAAATTCGGCCCGGCGTACTGGATCGCGGCCTGCGCCAACGCGCCCGGACGCTGCTCTCCCAAGGGTGTGAGCACTTTCGCGCAGTCGGCCGGATCGGTCGGGGTGGTCTGCGCGCCGGTCGGCGTGTCGGCCCGCGGGGGCAACGCGGTGAAATCGCGGGGCAGATCGGTGCCGGTGAGCAGTTGCCGATAGAGCCGATCGGCGTCGGTGGCCGGTGGACTCTGCACCGGCGCGGCGGTTGCGGCCGGGCCGAGCGGCGGCAGATCCGGTCCCGCGGGCGGCGCGGACGGGGACGACGAACCGCACGCGGAGACGAACGCGGTGGTTGCCGCGGCCAGCATCAGGCCGCGGCCACGGGTCATTCCGTCCACGACACCTGCGTGTCGATCGTCTGTTGCAGCACGCTTTCGCTGCGCGGATCGTGATAGGCCTGATGCCCGCCGACCGTGATCGACCCGGCCACCGGCAGCGGCAGGCCGAGATCGACGGTGATGGTGCCGGTGCCCTGCATGACGTAATCCTGGATGTCGAGCTTGCCCGCGTCGTTGGGCAGGTTCCACACCTTCGACTTCGGCTGCTGGGTGACATCCAATTCGATGGTCAGCCGGTCGCCTTCGCGTTTGGTCAGCGTCGCCGTGGTGATCTGTTCGAGGATGACCCCGCCGGTCACCTCCTGGCGCACCGTCCACACCGCGCCCTCGCCGACCGGCTGATCGGGGAACGCGATCGAGCGGTAGACCGCTTGATAGAAGGCCTGTTCCAGCGCGGCCCTGGCCGGGTTCGAGGTTTCCGGCGCGGGCTCGAGCCGCAGCGCGGTGATCGCGCCCAGATCGCTCAGATCGAAACCGGCATGCGAACCGTCGGTCTTCGTCAACGCCTTGGCCAGCGTCGGATCGGGGGTGGTGACGGCGCCGAGCGTGAGATCGATGCCGTCCGCGTCGGTTTTCGCGGTCATCGGGATCGACAGCGCGGGCGTGGAGAAGTCCCGCGCGTCCTGATCGTTGATCTGCTGCTCGATCCGGTGCGAGGTATGCAGCGTCACCTGCTGCACGGTGCCGGCCGGATAGTCGGGGCGCAGCAGCGAGCGCGGCTCCTCGCCGGGCGACACGACGGTGGTGATCGCGGCCGGAATGGGCACGGTCACTTCTTTTCCGTAACCGAGCGGCTCGGTGCTGTCGGCCTCCGAGCGCGACTGAGCCCCGTCGCTGCAGCCGGTTCCGAACGTGGTCAGGCCGACCGCGAGCACTATGAGCAGCACACCCGAGCGCGCACGCCGGGGAATGTGGGGGGAAGACAACACCGTCACGAGCATCAGGGTACGACCGGTTCCTGAGTGTCAGCTGGGACTTGCGGGTGACCACCGCACAAGGTGTCGCGTCGCTCGAGCGATGATGGTGGGTGTGAGTGATGACCGGCCGCCCGAGGAGAACCCCGCACCGACCGCTGAGGGAGCGGCGGCTGCCACGCCATCCGCACCGTCGGCGACGCCCCCGGGCCCGGGCGGCACACCACCGGACACGCCGGCGCGCCCACCGCAGCGGTTACGCACCCTGCTGATCATCGCCGCGGTACTGCTCGCCCTCGACCTGCTCACCAAGAGCATCGTGGTGGCGAACCTGAAGCCGGGCGAGCCGGTCTCGATCATCGGCGATTTCGCCAGGTTCAGCCTGGTCCGCAATCCCGGCGCGGCGTTCTCCATGGCGACCGGCATGACCTGGCTGCTCACCCTGGTCGCGACGGCCGTGGTGATCGGCGTGATCCGGATCGGGCGCACGCTGCGCTCGCTGTGGTGGGCCATCGGTCTCGGCATGGTGCTGGGCGGCGCGCTCGGCAACCTGGTGGACCGGCTGTTCCGCGCGCCCGGGCCGTTGCAGGGCCACGTGGTCGACTTCATCGCGATCGGCTGGTGGCCGGTGTTCAATGTGGCGGACTCCTCGATCGTGTGCGGCGCGATCCTGCTGGTGGTGCTGACCGTGTTCGGGTTCGAGCCGAACGGCACGCGGACCGGACGCGACACCACCGCGGACAGTGCCGTCGCGCCGAACAAGACCGGCACCGAAGGGAACACGGCATGAGGGAGACACGCACCATGCCCGTGCCCGACGGGCTCGACGGCATGCGGGTCGACGCGGGACTGTCCCGGCTGCTCGGCCTGTCCCGCACCGCGGTCGCCGCGCTCGCCGAAGAAGGCAGCGTGCAGCTCGACGGCATCGCGGCGGGCAAATCCGATCGGCTCGCCGCGGGCGCCTGGCTCGAGGTGGTGTTCCCGGAACCCAAGCGGGAACTGAAGATCGAGGCCGCACCGGTCGAGGGCATGCGCATCCTCTACGCGGACGACGATATCGTCGCGGTGGACAAGCCGGTCGGCGTCGCGGCGCACACCGGCGTCGGCTGGACCGGGCCGACCGTGATCGGCGGGCTCGCCGCGGCGGGCTATCGCATCTCCACCTCCGGCGCGCACGAGCGGCAGGGCATCGTGCACCGGCTCGACGTCGGCACCTCCGGGGTGATGGTGGTCGCGCAGTCCGAGCACGCGTACACGGTGCTCAAGCGGGCGTTCAAGCAGCGCACCATCGAGAAGCGGTATCACGCACTGGTGCAAGGGCATCCGGACCCGAGCAGCGGCACCATCGACGCGCCGATCGGCCGGGCCCGGGGCAACGACTGGAAGTTCGCGGTCACCGCCGACGGCCGCCCCAGCATCACGCACTACGACACCATCGAGGCCTTCCAGGCCGCCAGCCTGCTCGACATCCATCTGGAAACCGGTCGCACCCATCAGATCCGGGTGCATTTCTCGGCGATCCGGCACCCCTGCTGCGGTGACCTCACCTACGGGGCGGACCCGCGCCTGGCCGAACGGCTCGGCCTGGAACGGCAATGGCTGCATGCCCGTTCGCTCGGCTTCCACCATCCGGCCGACGGCCGCTGGCTGGAGATCACCAGCGAGTACCCCGACGATCTGAAGAACGCCGTGGACGTCCTGCGCAATGCCTGACCGGCGGTCGCCGGACTCACAGCCGTCGGACTCCCCTGCGGCGCAAGCCGATTCCGCTCCAGCAGCGCAAGCCGGAATGCGGCCCGGCTCGCTGCGCCGGGGTCTGCTCTTCGGTGCCGTGGTCGTGCTCGTAGTCGGTCTCGTCGTGCTGCTGGGTGTGCTGAACCCGCCACGCAAGGCGGGTGTCTTCACCGATCGGCTCGGGCCGGAACGTGGCGAACAGGTCGCCGATTACCTTGCCCGGGCGCAGGATTCGCTGCACGGCACGGACGAGAGCGAACATTGGGCCCTGCTGTCGTTCACCGAAGCCATTGCCCCCGCGCAGATCCCGTCGCACAGCGGCGGTCTGCGCGTCGCCCAGGTGCTGTACCAGGTGCAGATCCCACGCGTGCAGACCCCGCTCGTGGCCGTCCCGGTGCCCGCGGGCGACGCGGCCGCGGTCGCCTCCGCCGAAGCCGCCGCCTGGCTGCTCCCGCGCCCCGGACCCGACGAACGATCCACCCGGATCATCGCCCTCTCGGCCGCCCGCCTCCGCGCCGGCTGCCCCTGCACGGTGGGCCTGGTACTCCGCGGCCCGCTCGACGGCCTGCGAAACCTGGCCGCCCAGAACGGCGTCCGTGCCGTGCAGGCCCTTCCCGCCGACGCCGTGGCCGGCCGCTTCGCCGTCGTCCCCCTGCTCCCCGACCAACTCGACACCGCCCTCCCCGGGCCCGACGACGGCGCGGTGCCGGATCGCTAGTCGGACTGCGCTCAGTGCCGGGAGAGCCAGTCGGCGATATCCGCGATGACGGCGGGGTCGACATGCTGGGGCGGTTCGTAGTCGGCGGCCGTCGAAGGTCCGGCACCGGGGAAGAACATGTGATTGTCGGCGGGATAGGTACGAATCGTGACGTCGGCACGCGAACCGAGACCTGCTCGCCAGCGGGCCAGATCGTCCTCGATCGTGACCTGGTAGTCGCGTTCCCCCTGCAAGAGGAGCATCGGCTGCGGCACCGCGGCCGCCGCGCCGACCTGGTCGTACTCTCGCATATCCAGCCAGTAGGCCCCGCCCATGCCGAACGGAAGTGTGGCGGCAGGTGTCTGCGGGGACAGATCGGGTCCGTCCACCACTGCGGCAGCGCGCGTGAAGGTTTCGACCAGCGCATCGGCCTCCGCACTCGGCGCTGTGGCGGCCAGATAGCGAACCACTCGAACCGACGCACGATGCATCGGCTCGGCATCGGCCGCGAGTAGCACCAGACCCGCGACGGCGGGCGCGGCGACCGCGACGCGCGGTGCGAGCTTGCCGCCCATGCTGTGCCCGACCACGAAAACCCGAGCGGGGTCGACCTTCGCCGTCGCACGCAACAGATCCACCGCGGCCACGGCGTGTGGCACGTACTCGTCGGTCGCGGTGAAACCGGGGTCCGCGGTCACCTCCGGGTGGGTGTGGGTGACCTTGTCGAACCGCGCCACCGCGACGCCGCGGCTCGCCAACCCCCAGGCGAGATCCTTGAGCGGCTTGTTCGGCCCGAAGGTGCAGTCACGATCGAACGGACCACCACCGCCGAGCAGCACGACCGCGGCGCACGGTCCTGGACCCGAGGGCACGGTCATCGTGCCGGGCACCGCGTACGCACCCGCGCCGACCGTGAGGTCGTGCTCATCGAACAGGCCGGGGTCGGCGTATTCGGGTGCGGACCAGACGACTTCCTCTTCCGTTCTCATGTTTGAGAACGTTATCAGATGTGAGAACATTGAGTCCATGGATTCCGCCGAACTACTGGCCCACCCCGTCCGTCTGCGTATCGTGCACGCCCTGCGCGGCGCGCGGATATTGACGACCGCACAGTTGTGCGAGCGACTGCCCGATGTCTCCAAGGCGACGGTGTACCGGCACGTCGATCTACTCGCCGGTGGCGGAATCCTGGAAGTCGCCGAGACGCAACGGATTCGGGGCGTGCTCGAGCGGCACTACCGGTTGCGCGGTGATCGTGCGGTGATCGACGAAGACGCCGCCGCGGCGCTGTCCACCGCGGACCACCGCCGGGTCTTCGCGATCGCCATGACCACCCTGCTCGCCGAGTTCAACGCCTATCTCGACCGCGACGACGCCGATCCCGCCGCCGACCTCGTCGGCTACCGCCAGCACGCGATCTGGTTGAGCGACAAGGAGGTCCGAGACCTCATCGGTGCGCTGCGCGCCGCCATCGTGCCGGTCCTGGGCAACGAGCCCGCCCCGCAGCGTGCGCGATATCTCTTGAGCCCCATCCTCTTCCCCGTCGAGGAGCCGCCGCGGGAGTGACCCGATCGGCGCGTACCACCGGTACTCGGGCAGGCCTCTGCCGGGATGAGTCAACCCCGTGTCATCCCGGCAGAGGCCTGATTTCACCGCGGTGCGGCCATGGGGCACCGCGGTGGCTCGGTGCGACTCCGGCGCGGGCCGGAATCGCGCGGGTTCGGTCAGTCCGGTAGGCGCACAACGCCGTCCAGGTAGCGGCGGCAGCGGCCGGTCAGCAGCACGCGGTCGCCGACGAGCTCGCAGCGCAGGCTACCGCCGCGCCGGGACAGCTGGCGGGCGGTGAGCTCGGTCCGGCCGAGTTCGGCCGCCCACAGCGGAACCAGTTGCGCGTGCGCCGATCCGGTGACCGGGTCCTCGGGCACGCCGACGCCGGGCGCGAAGAAACGCGAGACGAAGTCGGTTTCGTCACCGCGCGCGGTGACGATCGCGCCGCGCGCCAACTTCGGGAACGCGGTGAAAATCGGTTCGGCGTCGCGGACTTCCTGCTCGGTGGCCACCACGATCACCTCGTCGGCGCCGGTGAACGCGCGCACCGGGCGCACGCCGAGCGCGGCGACGAGCACGACGTCGGGTTGCACCTCGGCCGCGGGCACGGCGGGCAGATCGAGCACGAATTCGTCGTCGTCGGTGCGGTCGACGTGCAGCCAGCCGCTGCGGGTGAAGAAGCTCACCCGATCGGCGCCCGGATGCATATCCTCCAAAATCTGTGCGGCACTGGCCACCGTGGCGTGCCCGCACATGTCCACCTCCACCGCCGGGGTGAACCAGCGCAGGTGGAACGCGGGCCACTCCCCCGGCGGGCCGCCCGCGTCGGGCGGTAATTCCGCGGTGTAGAAGGCGGTTTCGGCGAGGTTGTTCTCCTCGGCCAGGTGTTGCAGCAACGTGTCCGGGAGCCACGACGGGAGCGGCATCACCGCGGCTGGGTTGCCCGAGAACGGTGCGTCCGCGAACGCGTCGATCTGGTGCAGCAGTACCTCCATAATGGGAGAAGGTACTCCAACACTGAATACGCGCCTCGCACAAGGCTTCTCGCGGCGCGCCGGGTCAGGTGTCCAGTTTGTCAGGCTCCTGCACTATTTGCGGTCGGAAACAGTTCCCGTTTGTCGCCGAGCATCGCCGCACTCACCCACCACGCGACCTCGACGAGCACGATTCCGACAGCGCCACAAATGAATGCGGCCGTGGTGAGCGCGACGTTCGACGGGTCGAGCTTGAAGAACTCCCGGGTGAACGGCACCGTGAACAAGAACACATACGCCGCGATCGAGGCGCCGATCAGCACCACCTTCCACCACACGTACGGCCGGGCCACGATGGCCAGCACCCACACCGCGATCATGATCAGCGTGATCAGCGCGGTGGTACCGGCCTGCTCCTTCTGCTGTTCGGTGGCCGCCCGGCCCGCGTAGGCGATCAGGTAGGCCACGAAGGTGGCCACACCGATCACCACGCCCGACGGGATGGCCAATCGCATGACGCGCCGGACGAATCCGCTGCGGGCGCGCTCGTTGTTC
Organism: Nocardia vulneris; assembly: GCF_001613425.1. Taxonomy (GTDB): domain Bacteria; phylum Actinomycetota; class Actinomycetes; order Mycobacteriales; family Mycobacteriaceae; genus Nocardia; species Nocardia vulneris. Next base: position 158,700 of record NZ_BDCI01000035.1, read on the forward strand.
GGCGCCAGCGAGAGGATGAAGGCCGGGATGCCGATGGTGAACCAGGCCGCGATCGTGACGTGGCGCGGCAGGAACGGATAGTCGATCGGGTCGTAGCCGAAGATCTGCGAGCCGACGCCCGCGACGCCGATCAGGAACGCGAGCAGCACCGAGTAGACGGTCTTGGTGAGGAACAGGTTCGAGACCCGCTCGATATTGCCGATCACCCGGCGGCCCTCGCCCACCACGTACGGCAGGGTCGCGAACTTGTTGTCCAGCAGGACGATCTGCGCCACCGCGCGGGTGGCCGGACTGCCCGCGCCCATCGCCACGCCGATATCGGAATCCTTCAGCGCGAGCACGTCGTTCACGCCGTCACCGGTCATCGCGACGGTGTGCCCGCGCGACTGCAACGCGGCCACCATGGCGCGCTTCTGGTCCGGGCGGACCCGGCCGAAGGTGGTCTTATGCTCCAGCACGTCGGCGAGTTGGTCACGGTCCTCGGGCAATTCGCGTGCGTCCACGGCGTGATCGCCGCCGGGCAGATCGAGCGAGGAGGCGACCGCGCCGACCGACACGGCGTTGTCGCCGGAGATCACCTTGATCGACACGTTCTGGTCGGCGAAATACTCGAGCGTTTCCTTGGCGTCGGGCCGGACCCGCTGCTCCAGCACGACCAGCGCCGCGGGTCGCACGGTGCCCGGCGCGTCCGGGGCGTCCACCGGACGGTCGCTGCGCGCGAGCAGCAGGATGCGCAACCCCGAGGACCCGAGTTGCTCTGCCACCCTGGCGTCTTCGGAGGCCGGGTCGAGCAGCACGTCGGGCGCGCCGAGCAGCCAGTCCCCGTGTTCACCGTAGGAGCAGCCGCTCCACTTCTTGGCCGAGGAGAACGGGGCGACGGCGGTGCGCTGCCAACCCGGCCCGTCCGGCAGTGCCTCCGCGATGGCCTGCACGCTCGCGTTCGGGCGCGGATCGTCGGCCGCCAGCGCGGCCAGCGCCTGCCGAACGTCGTTGTCCGCGAACGAGTCCAGCGTTTTGATCTCCGACAGGCGCATGCCGTTCTCGGTCAGCGTGCCGGTCTTGTCCGCACACACCACGTCCACCCGGGCCAGGCCCTCGATCGCGGGCAGCTCCTGCACCAGGCACTTGCGCCGGCCCAGCCGCACCACGCCCACCGCGAACGCGACCGAGGTCATCAGCACCAGACCCTCGGGCACCATCGGCACCAGTGCCGCGACCATGCCGGTCACCGCGGGCCGCCACGGTTCCTCGCTGGAGACCAGCTGGTTGTAGATGCTGAGCGCGCCCGCCGGGATCAGCAGGTAGGTGATCACCTTGAGGATCGTGTCGATACCGCTGCGCAGCTCCGACTTCACCAGGGTGAACTTGCTGGCCTCGTCGGCCAGCTTCGCCGCGTAGGCGTCCTTGCCGACCTTCGTTGCGCGGTAGCAGCCGGAGCCGGACACCACGTAGCTGCCGGACATCACCTGGTCGCCGATCTGCTTGTCGATCGGGTCCGCCTCACCGGTGAGCAGCGATTCGTCGACCTCCAGCAGCGAGGTCTCGGCCACCTCGCCGTCCACCACGATCTGGTCGCCGGGACCCAGCTCGATCAGATCGTCGAGCACCACCTCGCGCGGAGCCACCTCGACCGCCTTGCCGTCGCGGCGCACGGTCGGCTTGGCCTGGCTGACGATGGCCAACTGGTCCAGGGTGCGTTTGGCGCGGACCTCCTGGATGATGCCGACCGCGCTGTTCGCGACGATCAGCAGGCCGAACATGCCGTCGATGATCGAGCCGGTGGACAGCACCAGAATGAACAGCACGCCGAGGATGGCGTTGATCCGGGTGAAGACATTGGCCCGGATGATGTCGCGCACCGAACGACTGGCCCGATCGGGCACGTCGTTGGTGAGCCCGTCGCGGCGACGTTGCTCGACCTCCGCCGCGGTCAGTCCGGTGGCACGCGATGCCTGCACGGTAGTCGACATGACCGCAAGGCTACGTGAGAAGTAGCGTCGCAAGCGTGCAGCGGAACCGGTCTATCCCTGGTGTTGCGTTCGGTACGAGCGCCTTCTTCCTCTGGGGTCTGTTCCCCGCGTTCTTCGGGTTGCTGGCGTTCGCCGGTGCCGCGGAGGTGGTCGCGCAGCGCATTCTGTGGACGCTGGTGGTAGTGCTGGCGGTGCTGGCGGCGACCGGGCGGCTGGGGCAGCTGCGCGGGATCGACGGGCGGACCTGGCGGCTGGCTGCGCTGGCCTCGGCGGCGATCGCGGTCAACTGGGGCGTGTACGTCTACGGGGTGATCTCCGGGCATGTCGTGGAGTGCGCGCTGGGGTACTTCATCAACCCCCTGGTCACCGTCGCGTTCGGCGTGGTGATCTTCCGCGAGCGGCTCGCGCCCGCGCAGTGGGTCGCGCTCGGGCTCGGGGCCACGGCGGTGGCCGTGCTGACCGTCGACTACGGCAGGCCGCCGGTGATCGCGCTCATCCTGGCCTGTTCGTTCGCGACGTACGGTCTGGTCAAGAAGGTGATCCCGTTGGACGCGCTGCGTGGGATCGCCGCCGAGGGGGTGGTGGCCGCGCCGTTCGCGCTGGCCTTCGTGATCGTGCTCGCGGTGCTCGGCCGCAGCGAATTCGCCTCCGGCCCCGGGCATACCGCACTCATGCTGGCCACCGGACCGGTCACCCTGGTGCCGCTACTGCTGTTTTCGGTTGCCGCGCAGCGTGTTCCGCTGTCCACCATGGGCCTGCTCCAATACCTCACGCCCGCCCTGCAGATGGCCTGGGGCGTCGCCGTCGCGCACGAGCCGATGCCCGCCTCCCGCTGGGCCGGTTTCGCCCTCATCTGGACCGCACTGGCCGTCTTCACCACGCACGCCCTCCTGCGCGCCCGCCGCACCCGGCACGCCGCCCGCCGAGACGACCCTGCCCCCAGCAGCAAGGCCGACTCCGAAGCCTGAGGCGTGAATCCACGTCCCGGTGGGTGACGAAGACGTCCTGATCGCCGGTTACCAGGCGGTGTTGATGTGGCCTGGGGTCCAGGTGCCCCAGCGCCGGGTCTCATCGATCGTCACCTTCGCGGGCTGGGCGTTGGCGTCCAAGGGGAGGTACTGCTCGATCGAGCCCCAGTCGCGATCCCAGTCGTTGTTCAGGTAGGTGGGCAGCGCGCGGGCGGTGAAGAGGAGTTGGGTCCAGCCGAGCGGGCCGCCACCGTCGTGCGCCTGCCAGAGGTTGGTGATGGTGGCGCCGTTGCGGTCCGGCAGGATGCGATAGACCGGGAGCTCGGCGACGCCCGCATAGGTGGGCGCCAGGTTCTGACAGGGGAAGTTCATGCCGACCTCCCAGTCCAGCAGGACCGGCGTCTGCGAACCCACCACGGCCGTCATGGTTTTCAGCTGCGGCACCCGCGGCGGGGTCACCGCCAGCCACTGGTCCTTGCCGAGATCCTTGTCACTGGCGACGATCCGGACGACGTCGGCGTCCGCGGGCAGCCGGTCGAACGGCACCCGCACATTGCGCCACGACGGCGACGGCCCGATATCGATCGGATCGACACTGCCCAGGGTGACCGCCGTGCCGTCGGCCGCAGACCGCCCGTACTCGACGCGCAGCTCCTGGCCGGGGTGCACGATGCCGTCGCTGTCCACATGCCGGATCCGGCCCGCCACCGAGAGCGCGATGATCGGGCCGCGACTTCCGTTGCTGTCCCGCGGAAGTCGATACCAGCCGCTGGTCAGCTCGGCGGGCACCTGCGCGCCGTCGCGGTAGCTGCCCAGCACCGGAATGGCCGCCGGATCCAGACCGAACGGCAGCGGGACATTGCTGCCGTTGATCCCGGCGCCCGAGGTGCCGGTCTCCGAGCCCGGCGATTTCGCCCCCGCCTTCGGATCGGCGGTATCGCCGGAATCGGCGCTGGTGACGGAATTCGCTTTGCCCGTGGTGGATTCGACCTCGTCGGAGGTGAGGTCGGTCGCCACCCCGTTCGGGGTGAAACCGGTGGTCGCCGGGCCGGCCAGCGCCGTCGCGGCCGAACCGGTCAGCGGGCTGAGCACCGACGCGTTCGGATCGGTCTCGATCAGCACCTGATCGGCCAGGCCGCAGCCGCCGGAAACCGCCGAGGACAGGTTCGACTGCGCGAGCGAATACGACGGATATTGCGCCACAGCCGCTTTCGCGAACGACAGCACCTCGAACAGCACCATGGCCGCCGCGACCACGGCGAGTACGGGCACGCGCGCGATCCGGCCGGGCAACGAGTCCGGCCGCGGCCCGGTTTCCGGGCGAATGTGGAACCACGCCGCGAGCACCAGGGCGAGCACCGAAAGCCCCGCGGCAAAGCTCGACAGGCCGAAGCCCGCGAAGGTCGGCGGCTTGTCCCACCACGGAATGCCCCATGCCGACACATACCAATAGCCGTTCGCACCAACGAAAGTCAGCGCCAGCGCGAAGAAGATCGCGGCGGCGAACAGCGCCCGGTTCCGCAGCGGACGCATGACCCGCGGGCTGATCGCGACCGCGGTGAGCGCCGCGACACAGGCGGCCAGGCCGGCGAAGACGCCGAACTGGTGGGTCCACTTGGTCGGCGAGAACATCAGGAACACCATCGCCGCGAAGGTGATGCCGATGAGCCTGCGCGACGGACCGACCGCGGTGCCCGGGATGTGCCCGCCCCGGCGCAGCATCGTGACGACACACGCCACCAAACCGAGCAGCAGCACGAACATGCCGAACCGCCTGGTCAGCCAGCCGTCGGCATTGATCTGCAGCAGGTACTGGTAGCGCAGGAACTCGAAGAACCAGGATTCGCCGGGGCCGATCCGGCCGTGCACGTAGAACATCTCGCGGGCACCGGCCAGCGTCCGGTCCGCGAAGACGACCGTCAGCACCACCGCGCCGGCCGCCAGCCCGGGCAGCAGCAGCGCGAGATAACCGGACTTCTTCGCCCGCTGCACGAGCACCGCGGTCATCGTGCGCGCGCCGGCCGCGAGCGCGCCGAGGCAGATCAATCCGGACGGCGCGGCGGTCAGGGTGAACGCCGCGACGATGATCGCCAGGGCGTACGGCAGCAGCCTGCGGGTCGCGACGGCCCGCTCGACCGAGGCCCAGGTGAGGATCACGCCAAGCGCCACAAAGGGTTCCGCGCGCAGGCCGTTGTTGTAGGGCATCCAGAACGCGAGGAACACCAGCGCGCTGGTCCAGACCACGATCCGGTCGGCGCGCAGCGCGACGCCCAGGCGCGGCAGGATCTCGCGGCTGATCACCCACCAGGTGAGGACGCCGACGAGCAAGGTGGGCAGTCGAACCCAGGGACTCACCGACGACACCCGGGCGAGCAGCGAGATCATGTCGGTGTAGGGCGTGTAGAACGGCCCCTCGTCGACGCTGAACCAGCGGTAATAGTTCGACATGAAGCCCGAACTCTGCGAGGCGCGGGCCATCCCGAGGATGTAACCGTCGTCAGAGGTGTTGGCGCCGATGAAGTGCCACACCAGCAGCGTGGCGAACACCAGGTAGTCCGGCGGCCGCAGCCGCCACCACCGGGTGGGCAGGAAGCGTCGCGACGCGCGGCCGTCGGTGCTGTCCAAGCGATACAGCGCGACCAGGGCCACCACCGTGGCCAACGCCGCCAGCCCGATCGCGATGCGCTTCAGGACCGTCGGCGAGGACGAAAACCGGGAATCCACTTGGACATTCACGTGCAGGCCGGCGGGCGCCGCACCGGTCAGCTCGCTGAACACGCCCACCACCTGCGGGCGGATATCGCCGCCGAACTCCTTGCCCGGATCGGCGAGGCCCTGCACCGACACGGTGGTCCGCTGCGTGTTCATCTCGATCGCGAGCGCACAGGACCCGGTGCGGACCGCGCTCAGCGACGACGACCACAGCAGCGTGTTGCGCGAGACCACGTCCACCCGGCCCGGCCGGTCCGCGGTGTCGGCCACGACCTTGACGACGAAGCCGTAGCGTTCCAGATCCGGGGACTGCCGCGGAATCGTCGACAGCACAACGCCACCCGTGTCGGCGAGCGCGTCGAACGCGGCGCACGGGATCTCGGCGGACAGGTCCATCGGCGCGTAGGTGATCAGCGGCGCGGTCACCGAGGTCACCGCCGCGGCCTGCGGCCACGACACACTCGCCTGATCCTGTTGCACCGGAAGGAAAGGCAGCGACACCGCGGCGAGCACCGCGATGAGACCGCTGACGATCGCGAGCAATCGCAGGCGCCGGGCGCCATTCGTGCCGCGCGGTTCTTGCTGGTCTCCATGCTGTGCCGAGGGTCGAGGAGATTCGCGCACAGCGTCAGAGACAGTCACGACGGTGCATGCTAGCGCGAAAACATCGGACGACACAGAGTGCCAGGTACATGCGTCCGAATCGCGCACGCGGTGGTTGGCATCCCACCGCGCCGCGGCCGGCCATGCGGAGCCGACCGCGACGGCCGCGGTACTAGCTGCAGGCCACGGACTGCTGACCGAGGTTGGTCAGCATGGCGCAGGCCCACGCCTTCTGGATCTTCCACTTGCCGTTCTCCGCGACAAATGGCACGTCGACAATATTCTCCTGGCCATTGAGGACGACTTTGGCCTTGGCGTTGACGCTGTCGCCGAAGGCTGTCACATCGGTTACCTCGACATTGACATTGGCGCCCTTGGCCGCCTCGGCGAGACGGTTCGGCAGTTCCGGGTCGGCCTCCGCACCCTGCACGCCGTCCAGCTTCTCCGCGTTCGGCACCGACGGGTCGAGCGCCCGCTGCAACTGGGCGTTCAACTCGACCGGAGTCGGGACCGGCGGCAGGTTCGCGCTCGCCGTCGCCGACGCCTTGGCGCTGGTCGAGGTCTTGGCGGCCGGCTTGCTGTCCTTGTCGTCGCTGCACGCGGTCATGCCGAGCGCCGCGACGACAGCCAAACCGGCGATCGCGATGCGTCCAGTCTTACGAAGCTTCAACTGCTCGTCCTTTGCGTTCGAGTAGGTCCGTGTCATGTTCCACCGATGGCAGCCTCCACCCGAACCGGCGGCGCTGCACGAGCTCCCAGGCTACCGGCACAGCGGAGCACCGCGTGGATCCACACGGGACGGACTGATGTCGTCGGCAGCGAACGTACGCGTCGCGCTCGGCGATGTCGAGCCGTTCACCACCGATCTCACTGCAGACTGCGCAACGGATCGGCTCTGGTCAGATCCGCGTCATCCGCGGCGAAGGTGCGGGCCGGGCCGGGACCGGTGGAGCGGGTCTCGAATCGCACGGTCACCACGCCGTAGCCGCCGCCCTGCACCCAGCCGTGGCCGTACTCGGGATGCTCGACGTCCATGCCGCGATGCCAGATCGGGACCGACGGCGTGGGCTCGGCGGTCGCGATATCGGGCAGCAGCTGCGCCGGGACGAGTCCGGTCGCCGCGGGCGCCGACCCGTCCGCGGTCCAGCCCTCGTCCTCGGCGGCCGTGCTGTGCTCGGCGATGGGCGCCTGGTCCAGTTCGGGGAACAACGATTCCTGCCGCACCGTGGACAGCCCGCCGTAGCCCACCCCGACCAGCCGGATCGGGCCGAGTTCGGCCGGATCGATCGCCGAGCGCTGCGCCGCGGTGGACAGCGTGGTGAGGTCCTCGGTGGCATACGGCAGGGTGAACGAGCGGGTCACGATGCTCATATCGGACTTCTTCAGCTTGAGCACCACGGTGCGGGCCGCTCGACCGTCTTTGCCCAGCCTGCGGTGCGCGGCCGCCGCCATCGCCTCGATCGCGGGACGCAACTGCGCAAGCGTGACGATATCGGTCTCGTAGGTGGTCTCGGCACTGATCTGTTTGGCCTCGGCCCGCTCCGCGACCGGGCGATCGTCGACCCCGCGGGCCAGCCGGTGCAGCGCCGCACCGACGCTGCCGCCGAGAATCGACACCGCCTCCGATTCCGGCAGCGCGGCGAACGCGCCGACCGTCTCGATACCGAGTGAGCGCAGCTTGTGCTCGGCGACCGGGCCGATCCCCCACAGTTTGCGGACCGGCAGCGCGGCCAGCATCTGCTGCTGTTCGTCCGGCGACACCACCCGGATCCCATCGGGTTTGGCGAGACCGGAGGCGATCTTGGCGAGCTGTTTGCCGGTGCCCGCACCCACCGACGCGGTGAGCCCGGTGCGTTCGCGCACCGCCGCGCGCAACTGCTCGCAGAACTCGTGCACCTGCGCCACCGTGGCGCCGGCCAGTTCGGCGGGCTCGCCGAAGGCCTCGTCGAACGACAGCGTCTCCAGCACCGGGATGCGACTGCGCAGGGTGTCGAACACCTGCCCGCTCAGCACGCCGTACACCGCGCCGCGCGGCGGCACCACCACCGCGGTGACGCCGACCAGCCTGCGCGCCTGATGCATCGGCATCGCGGACCGCGCGCCGTAGACCCGTGCCTCGTAGCTGGCGCCCGCGACCACGCCGCGCCCGCCCGTGCCGCCGACGAGCACCGGCCTGCCGCGCAACGTGGGACGGGTCAGCTGCTCGACCGACGCGAAGAACGCGTCCATATCGATGTGCAGCACCCACCGCCGAGCGGTACTGAGCGCATCGGCGCGCTCGGCCGGATGCTGTGCGCTCACCGGGGTTTCGCCGAAGGTTTCCTCGCCTCGGGTATCCCGGCGGCCAGCACCGCCGCGCACATCGCCCTGGCGCGCAGGGCCAGCGGCTCGAGTTGCCCGGGAATCTGCGTGGCCGTCGCCTTGTCCGTACTCACGGCTCGAAATCTACGCCCGCCCACCGACAACTCCGGGCAGGCGCCGACGCTGTCAGGTCACTGTGCGCTAGCCATTGGTTTCCTGTAGAGATCCGCGCCCGGACCCGGACCGCACCCGTACGCGCGGCAACCGGTCTACAAGGCCGTGACCTGCGTATATGCCGCCGAATCCGGGGTACTACACGGTCTCGGTGAACATTCGGCGAAGCGCGGGGACCGCCGTTGCCGCACCGCGTGATGTGTGATGATCGGACCCATGAAGATCCGCAAGGCCGTCATCCCGGCCGCCGGTATCGGTTCCCGGCTCCTCCCGCTGACCAAGGCCATCCCGAAGGAGATGCTGCCGGTCGGCGACAAGCCGGTCATCGAGCACACGGTCCGCGAGTTGGTCTCCTCCGGCATCACCGACATCACCATCGTGGTCAGCAGCGGAAAGTCGCTGATCCAGGACCACTTCCGGCCGAACCCGGCCCTGGTGGCGCAGTTACGCGCGGACGGCAAGACCGCCTACGCGGACGCGGTCGAAGAGGTCGGCGAGCTGTCCCGGCTCGGCCATATCACCTACCTGGATCAGCACGGTCCATACGGCAACGGCACCCCGGTGCTCAACGCGGCGCGCAATCTGGGCGACGAGCCGATGCTGGTGCTGTGGCCGGACGACGTGTTCGTCGCCGATGTGCCGCGCGCCCAGCAGCTGATCAACGCCTACGAGCAGACCGGCGCGCCGGTGCTCGCCCTGATGCCGATGGACCCGACCGAATCGCAGCGCTACGGCGTCCCGGTGGTCGCCGACGATCAGGGTCACGGGTTGCTGCGCATCACCGGCCTGCGCGAGAAGCCCAAGCCCGAGGACGCGCCCTCCAACTACGCCGCGATCGGCGGCTACGTGGTGACCCCCGGCGTCATCGAGGAACTGCGCACCCAGACCCGCGCCTGGTACGAACACCGCACCGGCGAGGTCTATCTCACCGACGCGATCAACGTGCACGCGGCCGACAACCCCGTCTACGGCCAGGTCATCCGCGGCCGCTGGTACGACACCGGCAACCCGGCCGACTACCTCGTCGCCCAGTTCGCCTCCGCACTGGCCAACCCCCAGTACGGACCCCTACTGCGCACCCTCGCCGAGGACACCGCGAGCTAGTCCCCTCACACACAGCCGTGCGCATCCGCGGTTCGCGGATGCGCGCACCGGCAGCGCCGAGCCGGGTCAGAAGCGGCGGATGGCGTAGATGTCGAATTGGCGCAGCGGGCTGAGGCCTACGGGCACGCCCCAGTCATAGGCGTTGAAGATCTGACCGAAGCCGGCGTAGATGCCGACGTGGGAGCCGTCGGTGTTGAGGACGACCACGTCGCCCGGGGAGAGGGCGAAGAACGGGACGGGTGCGCCGGCTCGGGCCTGCTCCCAGGTGGTCCGGGGAATGGTGACGCCGACCTGGCGGAACGCCCATTGCACGAGGCCGGAGCAGTCCCAGGTGAACGGGCCGGTGCCGCCCCATTCATAGGGCTTCCCGGTCTGCGAGACCGCGGCGGCCAGCGCACCTACCCCGTGCGAGCTGGGCAGCGGGATCGCCGCGGAGCCGGAAGCCGAGAGGGATTCGGCGCTACCGGTGGCACTACCGGTGTCCGACCAGCCGGGACCGGCCAGGATCAGGGTCGCGGCGGTCGCCAGGAGAAATCCGACAGCGATGCGGCGCAAGGGTTTTCTGTTCACGTGCTCGTCCCTTCCGGCGACCCGGCGGGCGGGCCACCATCCGGCGGTCCCGGTCGACGCCAGGTCGAGCAGCGCCATCCAGCAGGAGCCGCAGCCGCCGCACCGGACCTCCGGCGCAGCGCGTTTCAGGTAGGACAATCCACGAACTCACTGCCGTCCCAGAAGTACCCCTCCGCAACAGCAGCACCATCATCGATTCTGCCGCGAGGCCTGGACCTGCGATGACAGTTCAGCAAATCTACAGCATGTGATCTACATCACGCGAGAGCGACACGCCCTCACCGGTCTTGCGACTCGGCCAGGGCGGCCCGCACCAACCCCTTCGCCGCCCAGCACATCGTCTCGGTGGCCGCTGCCGGATCCAGGCCACAGGTGTCGCGAGTGGAGACGAGCGCCTCGACACCGAACACCAGCGTCACCGCGTGCACCAGCCGCTCCAGCCGCTCGGGTGAGAGCCGGTCCGACAGCGGGGCCAACGCCGTGCGCGCCATCTCCAGCCGGGTCACGCCGCGGACCGGAACCCGTTCCGCCTCAGGCACATCCACCTGATTGAACCAGCGATCCAGGGTCGCGCGCAGCACCCCGCGCCACACCACCTCGTTCTCGAACTGGAACCCGCTGACCTCGCGCACCACCCGCTCGATGCGAGCCTCGGCATCCTCGGGCAGCTCCTCGAAGAAGTCCGGGTAGCGCCCGAGGAAGCCGGCCTGCCGGGTGGCCATGTCCGACCACAGCGACTGCGGGTTCGGAAAGTACCGATACGCGGTCGCGGTCGATACCTTCGCCGCCTCGGCGACCTCGGCGATGGAGGGCGAGTGGCCGTTGCGCGCGAGTTCCAGCGCGGCCTCGAGCAGCGCCTCGCGGGTGCGCATCTTCTGATTCTTCGCGCGGTCACTCTTGAGAATCTCATCTCGCCGTGAGAAAGTCATCTCACCACGATAGCAGATTCTCACTTTCTGGAGGGCACGGGCATGACACGTGAAGAGATGGATGAGCTGTTCGAGCGGCATTGCGCGGCCGAGGCCGCCAACGACGTCGACGCGATCATGGACACGCTCGCCGCGGACGTCGAGCACGACGCGGTCGGCGATCCGCAGGGCATCCTGCGCGAACCGGCGGCGATCGCCGAGCGCTACCGGGCGCTGTTCGCCGCGATCAAGGAAGACAAGATGGAAAGCGTCCACCGCTACTACGGCGAGGACTTCTTCGTCGACGAATCCCATTGGTACGGCAGGGCCACCGGTGAGTTCATGGGCATCCCCGGCGGCAACCGGGCCATCGATTTCCGGATCCTGCACGTCTGCGAGATCCGCGGCGACAAGATCAGCCGGGAGAACGTCTGGCTGGACACGGCCGCGATCATGCAGCAGTTGATGGCGCCCGCCTGATGGGCGCGTACAAGGCGGTCACGACCCACTACGAACGTCGCGACGAGCGCCACGACGAGCAGACCTTCCCGGTCTCCCCGCTGGACAACCACGCCCCCGTGCCACTGCGCCGCCCGGGCCGCGGCGCGAAGGGCCGCGCCGGACAGCACCGGACGAGCTGACGGCACGGCAGGACAGGACGGTGCCGGTCCTGTCCTGCCGCGATGACCGGCTCAGGCCTTGGCGACCTGAGCGCGTACGCCGCCGACGAGGTCGGCGGCCGTGGCGCCCGCGTCACCGAAAGCCAGTGTGGTGGCAAGGATTTCACCGGCGATCAGGTCGCGATGGGTTTGCGCCCAGGCCTTGCGCTCGGCCGGGACCTCGAGCACCACCGTGATCCGGTCGGACACGTCCAGGCCGGCCGACTTCCTGGTCTCCTGCAGGTCGCGGATGAGGTCGCGGGCCCAGCCCTCGGCCTCCAGCTCCTCGGTGACCACCGAGTTCAGCACCACCAGGCCCGCGTTGCCGGGCAGCGCGGCGGTGGACTCGGGCTCGGCGGCGACCAGTCGTTGCGTGTATTCCTCCGGGAGCAGCGCGATTCCGGCGGCGGTGACGACACCGTCGGCGGACTCGGACCATTCGCCCGCCTTCACCGCCTTGATCACCGTCTGCACGTCCTTGCCCAGCCGCGGGCCCGCGGCCCGGGCGTTCACGACCAGTTCGAAGCGACCGTGCACGGCGACGTCGGTGGTCAGGTCCACCTTCTTCACGTTGACCTCGTCGGCGATGATGTCCGCGTACGGCGTCAGCCGCTCGGCGTCGGCGGCCGCGATGGTCACCTCGGCCAGCGGCAGCCGCACCCGCAGGTTCTGCGCCTTGCGCAGACTCAGCACGGTGGAGCACACCACCCGCACCTCGTCCATCGCGGCGACCAGCTCGGGGTCGCTCGCCAGCTCGCCTTCCTTCGGCCAGTCCGCCAGGTGCACCGACTCGCCGCCGGTGAGCCCACGCCAGATCACCTCGCTGATCAGCGGCAGCAGCGGCGCGGCCAGCCGGGTGACCACCTCCAGCACCGTGTGCAGGGTGTCCACCGCATCCGCGTCCTCGCTCCAGAACCGCGAACGCGACCGGCGCACATACCAATTGGTGAGCGCGTCGGCAAAGCCGCGCAACTCCTCGCAGGCGCCCGCGATGTCGTAGGCCTCGAGCGCCTCGGTCATCACGTCGCGGGTCTGTGCCAGCTTCGCCAGGATGTAGCGATCCAGCACATGCGGGGAATCGGTGCGCCATGTGCCCGGCTTCGAGGCGTAGAGCTGCAGGAAGGTCCACGCGTTCCACAGCGGCCGCAGCGCATGGCTGACGCCCTCGCGGATGCCGCGTTCGGTGACGATGAGGTTGCCGCCGCGCAGGATCGGCGAGCTCATCAGGAACCAGCGCATCGCGTCCGAGCCGTCGCGGTCGAACACCTCGTTGACGTTCGGGTAGTTGCCCTTCGACTTGCTCATCTTCAAGCCGTCGTCACCGAGCACGATGCCGTGCGCGGCAACGGTTTTGAAGGCGTGGCTGTCGAAGAGCGCGGTGGCGAGCACGTGCAGCGTGTAGAACCAGCCGCGGGTCTGCCCGTTGTACTCGACGATGAAGTCACCCGGGAAGTGGCTGTCGAACCACTCCTTGTTCTCGAACGGATAGTGCACCTGGGCGAACGGCATCGAGCCCGACTCGAACCAGCAGTCGAGCACCTCCGGCACCCGGCGCATGGTCGACTTGCCGGTCGGGTCATCGGGATTGGGCCGGGTGAGCTCATCGATCATCGGCCGGTGCAGGTCGGCCGGGCGCACACCGAAGTCGCGCTCCAGCTCGTCCAGCGAGCCGTAGACGTCCATCCGCGGGTAGGCCGGGTCGTCGGACATCCAGACCGGAATCGGGCTGCCCCAGTAGCGATTGCGGCTGATGTTCCAGTCCCGCGCGCCCTCGAGCCACTTACCGAACTGGCCGTCCCTGATGTGCTCGGGCACCCAGGTGATCTGCTTGTTCAGCTCGACCATCCGGTCACGGAACTTGGTGACGGCGACGAACCACGACGGCACCGCCATATAGATCAGCGGCTGCCCGGAGCGCCAGCTGTGCGGGTAGGAGTGCTCGATCGTCTCGTGCCGCAACAGCTTTCCGGCGGCCTTGAGGTCCTTGATGATCACCGGGTTGGCGTCGAACACCATCAGGCCCTCGTACGGCGGCACCATCGAGGTGAACTTGCCGCCCGGATCGAGCGGTTGCACGATCTCGATGCCGTTGGCGGTGGCGACATCCATGTCCTCCTCACCGAAAGCCGGTGCGAGGTGCACAATTCCGGTGCCGGAGTCGGTGGTCACGTAGTCCGCGCTGAGTACCCGGTGCGCGTGCGGGTGGCCGAGGAAGAAGTCGAACGGCGGTGCGTAGGACAGGCCGACCAGCGCGGCGCCGTCGTACTCGCCGAGTACCTCGGGCGCCTCGCCGAATTCGCGGCTGTAGTGCGACACGCGTTCGGCCGCCAGCAGATAGCGCTTGCCGTCGGCGGCACTCAAGTGCACATAGCGGACGTCGGGGTGCACCGCGATCGCGAGGTTCGACGGCAGCGTCCACGGCGTCGTGGTCCAGATCAACGCGTTCACACCGTCGAGCGCGTGCAGCGGGTGGTCGGCGGGCACGCGCAGCACCATGTCGACGGTGACCGCCGGATCCTGGCGCATCTTGTACGCGTCGTCGAGGCGGGTCTCCTGATTCGACAGCGGCGTCTGCTCGTACCAGCTGTAGGGCAACACCCGGAAGCCCTGGTAGATCAGGCCCTTCTCGTGCAACGACCGGAACGCCCACATGACCGACTCCATGAAGTCGAGATCGAGGGTCTTGTAGTCGTTGTCGAAGTCGACCCAGCGCGCCTGGCGGGTGACGTAGTCGCGCCATTCACCGGTGTAGCGCAGCACCGACGATTTGCAGGCGGCGTTGAATTCGGCCAGACCCATTGCGTCGATCTGTGATTTGTCCGTGATACCGAGCTGCTTTTCCGCCTCGATTTCCGCGGGCAATCCGTGACAGTCCCAGCCGAAACGGCGATCGACGCGCTTGCCGCGCATCGTCTGGAAACGCGGGATCAAGTCTTTGACGTATCCGGTGAGCAAATGCCCGTAATGCGGCAGACCGTTGGCAAAGGGCGGGCCGTCGTAGAAGACGAACTCCGCGGCCGGCGCGGAACCCGAAACTGCTGCCCCGGAACGGTTTTCGATGCTCGCACGGAAGGTGTCGGCGGCCGCCCATGCGTCTAGCACGCGGCGTTCCATCTCCGGGAACGAAGACCCGGCGACGCCGAGGTCGACGCGGGGGTACGCACTGTTGCTGGAAGTTTGGTCCGCCATCGCGGATACGTCTCCTCGTGCCTTGTCGTTGGCACGGGGACGATGCCGACGCCAGGTGCGTCGATACCGCGGTACCACCCCGCTTGCCCGGCGCCGAACTGCCGGACCTCTCGTTGTGAGCTGTGACGGGCTCACCCGTTCGGTTCTACTGAGCGCGGCTGCCGCGGCGGCGTGCGCTGTTCTTCCGAAGGCTCCCCGGTGATGACCGGATCCACACCATATTCATGTTTGATTCTAGCCAGTACGGTCAAACCCTTGGACGGCGCTCCCTCACCGTTTGGCGTGGCGCCCGGGAGGCGGAGGCGAATCTCCGTCCGGCCGCCGCATAGACAGGGCACTGACCAGCAGCAGCACCGCACCGAGTACGCACACCAGGATGCAGCCCCACGCCCAGATCACCGATCCGGTGGTCAGCGCGGTGACCAGTAGTGCGAATCCGACAGCGGCAAGGACAAGCGTCAAGACGAGCATGGTGACCCCCAAGGCATGCCGGGTGGCGCGTGCTCAGTATGAGCGGCTTACTTGCCACCCTTGGCAAACGTGGCCGGCTGCAGGTTGTTGGCGGTGTTGGCGTCCGCGAACGCCTCACCACCGTCGACCGGCACCGCCGAACCGCGGTTCTCCAGCTCCTCGAGCTGCGATTCCAGGTAGGACTTCAGCCGCACCCGGTACTCCCGCTCGAAGGTCTTGAGCTGCTCGATCCGGCTCTCCAGCACGCTGCGCTGCTGGGTGATGGTCGCCATGATCTCGGTGTGCTTACGCTCGGCGTCGGCCTGCAGGGCGTCGGCCTTCTCCTTGGCCTGGCGCAGCTGGTTGTCCGAGCGCGACTGCGCGTCCGACAGCATCGCGTCGGCCTTCTGGCGGGCATCCGCGATCATGCCCTCGGAGCGGGTGCGGGCGTCACCGACGAGACGCTCGGAGTTTGCCCGGGCGTTCGACAGGAGGTTCTC
The DNA here is from genome assembly GCF_001613425.1 of Nocardia vulneris. Lineage (GTDB taxonomy): Bacteria > Actinomycetota > Actinomycetes > Mycobacteriales > Mycobacteriaceae > Nocardia > Nocardia vulneris. The sequence continues at coordinate 174,808 of NZ_BDCI01000035.1, forward strand.
CGCCTCCACCTTGGCGTCGCTGGTGAGCCGGTCGGCCATTTCCTGCGCGAGGCTGAGCACCTTGGCGGCCTGCAGGTTCGCGTCCGCACCGGGCGCGTCCTTCGGCGGGGCGGGCGCGGGCATCGGCGCGGGCGGAGCCACCTGCACCGGCGGCTTGATCGGCTCGGGCGGCGGCGGCGGAGCCTGCTGCACAGGCGCTTTCACGTTGGCCGGAACCGCGGGACCGCGATTCTTCTTGGCATCAGCCAGTTCTGCGTCGAGTTCGGCGACCCGCTGGCGCAGATCGGCGTTCTCCTCGATCAGACGCGAGAGTTCCTGCTCGACGAGATCCAGGAAGGCGTCGACCTCATCCTCGTTGTAGCCGCGCTTCCCGATCGGCGGTTTGCTGAACGCGACGTTGTGCACATCGGCTGGAGTCAGCGGCATGGAAGGATCCCTTCACGCGTCTTTTGGAGATCTAGCAGATCTAGCAAGCTACTTCACGGCCCATTCTGTCACACCGGGGCTACCGGTTGCCCGAGCCTGCCCACGATCGACATCAAGATGAAGACGATGAAAAGCAGGACCATAATCGACAGATCCAGGCGAATTCCTCCCAGTGACACCGGTGGTATCAACCGCCTCAGGAGTTTCACCGGAGGGTCGGTGATCGTGAAGATCACCTCGAGGATGATGACCACGACACCGGTCGGACGCCAGTCCCGAGCGAAGCTACGGATGAACTCCACGATCACCCGGCTGATCAGCAACAGCCAGAAGATGAACAGTACGAAGTACAGCACCGCGAACAAGGCCACGACTTCACTCTGCCGCAAAATCCGCTTTGCGCAAAATGACCGCGCCGCACCGCATGCGACCGGTCTGCATCACCCCCCAGATCACGACCTTATTTCTGGTTGTAGAAGCCGGTTTCGGCGATGCGACGGCGTTCTTCGGCTGATACGTCCACGTCCGCCGGTGAGAGGAGGAACACCTTGGTCGCGACCTTGTCGAATGAGCCACGCAGCGCGAACGCGAGTCCGGCGGCGAAGTCCACCAGCCGCTTGGCGTCGGCGTTGCTCAGGTCCACCAGGTCCATGATCACCGGGTTGCCCTCGCGGAAGCGCTCACCGATGATGCGGGCCTCGCTGTAGTCGCGCGGGCGCAGCGTCGTGATCTTGGACAAGGGACCTCCGTCCTCGAAGATCCCCGGCCTGCGCGCGGGAGCCGGCTCGGGGCGCACGCGCTCCTCCAGCCGCCGCTCTTCGGCCTCGGGATCGACGGCGAGCGCACCACGGGTGGCGCCACGCAGCGACGGCGCGCTGCCGCCCGCGCGGAACCGGCCGGACGACGGCGCGGTCTCGATCCGGGTGGGACGCCGTGGCGCCTCGTAACGGTCCTCGCCGTAGGGCTCGTCGGCGTAGTCGTCGCGCCGGGATACCGGGTATCCGGCCTTGTACGGCGACTTGTAGGCGGGCTCCGGATAGCCGGGCTCGTCCCGATCGAATCCGTCGGCACCGTAATGCTCTGCGCCGTAACGGTCTTCGGCATAGCGATCAGCGCCGTAGGCGCCGCGGTCGGCGTAGTCACGGGGCCGAGGCCTGCGCGCACCGCGGTCGTCGGCGACCCGGGGAGCACGATCGTCGACATAGTCGTCTTCGTAATCCTCGAGTGGAACCATGCCGAAGTAAGCCTTGAACTTGTGCAGCGTGCTCATGACTGCGCCTCGCTGACGCTCGGCTCGGTCACGAGCACGCTCGTGGCTGCGGTCATCGAGCGCTCGCTGCGCTCCCGCAGGACGTCCCCGCGCACGCGCGGCGGCGTCATGACCACGATGGCTGCGTCGATTACTCGCTCGCTGCGCTCGCTCATTTTGGTCGACCTTCCTTCGGCCCCGGTGGCGGCCGGGTGTTGAAGTCTTGCTCAGCCCTCGTCTGTCCCAGCATATGTGTCGAATGTGACTGATGAGGTTTCTTTGCTACGCCGAGGTTATCGGTCGAGCGCCCATCAAGGCGGTACCGACACGCACAACCGTCGAGCCGTGTTCGATGGCGGATTCCAGATCGCCGGACATTCCGGCGGAAAGTTCTGTCGCGCCGGGATGCTCGGCGAGTAGCAGGGTGTGCAAAGTCGCAAGGCGTGCAAATGCCGCATCAGACTCAGCCCCCAATGGCGGAATGGCCATCAGACCGGACAGTCGTAATCCGGGCGAGGTCGCGATGTGTGCGGCCAGGCGGGTCAATTCCGCCGGCGCGACACCACCGCGCGACGGGTCCGCATCCAGGCTCACCTGCAGTAGGACCCGCACCGGCGCACTGCGCTCCCCCGCGTCCAGCGCGGCCTGCGCGCCGGTGTCCAGAGCGGTTGCCAGGCGTTCGCTGTCCACCGAGTGCACAGTGTGCGCCCACCGCGCCACGACCCGCGCCTTATTGCGTTGCAGGCGTCCTATCATGTGCCACTGCACATCCGAGAGGTCTTCGTCACCTATGTGCTCGCGGAGTGCCGAAACCTTGGCGGTGGCCTCCTGTTCGCGCGACTCGCCGAACTCGCGGCGGCCGAGCCGGTGCAGGATCGCGACATCGGCGACGGGAAAGAATTTCGTCACGGGGAGTAGACGCACCGAATCCGGCGCGCGCCCCGTCGCGAGACAGGCGGCGTCGATGCGCTGGAGCAGCCCGGCCAGATTCGTCGCCAGTTCCGCGGTGCGCTCGTCCACTTGCGCCGCAACGGATTCCGCGGACATCAGCGCACCTCCGACCAGATCACGCTGCCCAGCCGCCCGGTGGGGGCGCCGCGGCGGTGACTGAACAGAGTGTGGTCCTCGATGGTGCAGCGCGGGTCGACCGCGACCGCGCCGACCCCGGCCTCGGTGAGCTGCCTGCGGATTCCGGCGCGCAGGTCGAGCGCCGGCGTGCCGCGCACCGTGGTGGTGGCGCTGCCGGGCAGATGCGCCTCGACATCGGCGCGCATCGCGGCGGGCACCTCGTACTGCCGCCCCGAGGCCGCCGGCCCCAGGAACGCGCCGATCCGTTCCACCTGCGCACCCAGCGACAGCATCGCGTCGAGCACCCGCGGCACAATGCCGATCCGCGCGCCGATCCGGCCTGCGTGCACGGCCGCGAGCACACCGGCCTCGTCGTCGGACAGCAGGATGGGCACGCAGTCGGCGGTGAGCACCACCAGCGCGAGCCCGGGCACGTTCGTCACGAGGGCGTCGGTCGCGGGCACCGGCTCGGCCCGTGGGCCATCGATGATTTCGACATTGCGGCTGTGGATCTGTTCCATCCAGACCAGCCGATCCGGCGTGAGCCCGATGCCCGCGGCCAGCCGGTCCCGGTTCCGCCGCACCGTCGCCGGATCGTCCCCGACGTGGTCGCCGAGATTGAACGACTCGTACGGCGGCGCGGAAAAGCCACCGGCCCGAGTCGTGGTCACCCGTCGAACAGTCAGTGTCGGCGCAGAAGTCATGCACTCGAGCCTAGTCGTCACCCCTTAACGACTCCCGAACGCTTTCTAAGGGAGCAACCCACTGCCACACCCGAACCCGCACGCCGCGCGCGGATCGTCACGCCGCGCGCGGATCGTCGCGCCGCGCGCGAAATCGCCGACGAACACGCGCGCGGCGCGCGAAAAGGTGCGCGGCCCGCGAAAAGGCGCGCGGCCCGCGAAAAGGCGCGCATCGCGCGAACACGCGCGCATCCCGCGAAAGGCGCGCGCCCCATCAGGCTGCGGTCGCGCGAACCACAGAGCGTCCGCACATCGCACAGGGTCTCTGTTGTGCGACGTGCGGACGCTCTGTGCCGCGCGGTGGCGTGAGGGTTGGGCTAGCGGCGCATGAAGGACGGGACGTCGACATCGTCGTCGTCATCGTCCGGCGGTTCGATATGTGCGCGCGGGTTGTTGGCGACCGTGGGTTCGGCCAGCCGGGCGCGTTCGGAGTCGCGGTAGCTCGGCACGGCGCCGCGGGTCGAGGCGCTCGCGCCGGCGGCCGCGGTATCGGTACTGCGGGCGGCGACCTCGGCGCTGCGGCTCTGGCCGATCTCGCCGGAGCGGGCCGAGCCGATGGTGCTGCGTCCGGTGGTGTCGAAGGTCCGCCGGGCCGGCCCGCCGCCGTCGAAGCCCGCGGCGATCACGGTGACGCGCACCTCGTCGCCGAGCGAATCGTCGATCACCGTGCCGAAGATGATGTTGGCCTCGATGTGCGCAGCCTCCTGCACCAGCGAAGCCGCCTCGTTGATCTCGAACAGGCCGAGGTCCGAGCCGCCCGCGATCGACAGCAGCACGCCGTGCGCGCCGTCCATCGACGCCTCGAGCAGCGGCGAATTGATCGCGGACTCGGCCGCTTTCACCGAACGGCCCTCACCGCGGGCGGAGCCGATGCCCATCAGAGCGCTGCCCGCACCCGACATCACGCTCTTGACGTCGGCGAAGTCGACGTTGATCAGACCCGGCGTGGTGATCAGGTCGGTGATGCCCTGCACACCGTTGAGCAGCACCTCGTCGGCCGAGCGGAACGCGTCCATCAGGCTGACCGCGGCGTCGCCGAGCTGGAGCAGCCGGTCGTTCGGGATCACGATGAGCGTGTCGCAGGATTCGCGCAGCTGGTTGATGCCGACCTCGGCCTGGTTGCCGCGCCGCTTGCCCTCGAACGAGAACGGGCGGGTGACCACGCCGATGGTCAGCGCGCCGAGCTTGCGGGCGATCTGGGCGACGACCGGCGCACCACCGGTGCCGGTGCCGCCGCCCTCACCCGCCGTCACGAAGACCATGTCGGCGCCCTTGAGCACCTCTTCGATCTCGTCCTTGTGGTCCTCGGCCGCTTTGCGGCCGACCTCGGGGTCGGCGCCCGCCCCGAGACCACGGGTGAGTTCCCGGCCGACGTCGAGCTTGACGTCGGCATCACTCATCAGCAGAGCCTGCGCGTCGGTATTGACCGCGATGAACTCGACACCTTTGAGACCCTGTTCGATCATCCGGTTGACGGCATTCACACCGCCGCCGCCGATACCGACGACCTTGATCACGGCAAGGTAGTTGTGCGGGGGCGTCATGGGCTCTCGCCTTCCTTCGATCTAAAGCCTGTCGTTTTCGGATTCGAGACACTCCGCCGGTTTCGCCTGAGCGGCTGTACTCAGCGAACCGCCGCTCGGGCAAACCCTAAAGCTGAACCATAGGGTTAGCGTTATGTCAAGTATCCGACTGCTGCGGAACGCTATTCGCCGCCGCCGCAAACCGCGCGCAGGCGCGCCGAAACGAGACACAGAATCTTGTGTGATCCCTCTCGTTTCGCCGACCCACACGAAGTATGGTGAACGGTTGCCCCCCGGCGCCCCGCCCGCCGGCCTGTACAAGCGCGGCGGCGAGAGCGCCCGGCCCGGAGGCAGCGGCTCGCAGATCCACGAGGGGACCGCGAGCGCCGCCCGTCGAATACGGCAATTCGACGCGGGCGCAATGGGTATCGATCACTTTACCGTGACCAGATTAGGACTCGAAACATCGAACACCGTTCCGGGGCGGGTCAGCAGCGGCAGTACGACCGCCGACTTGCGCTCGGCGTCGTTCATCCCGCCCCAGAGTACCGTGCGCCCATCCTTCAGATTCAGGGAAATATCTGAAATGGACCGTGCCACAACCTCGTCCACCTGAATGCCCAGCGCAGGCGGCAGCACGGTGAGCACCGCGACCGCGGCCTTGGTGACCGGGGCGTCGCTCGCGGGATGATCGGTGATCAACTTCGGCACCCCGATCGGCGCCGGTTCGATCGCGAATTCCACGCTCTCCGCGTCCAACAGGTGCGCGCCCTGCGGACTCTCGAAAAACAACACCGGAACCCGCTCGACGACGGTCACTTTCACCGTCGACGGAAAAACCCGCTGCACCCGGGCCGTGCGCACCTTGGGAATACTGGCCACCCGCCGCGCGATCTCGGTGGTATCGATGCGCAACATCGAGCGCCCCGACGGAATTTCGAGCAGTTCGCGCACCTGTTGTTCGGGCACCGCGACCGCGCCGTCGATCTTGACGGTGCGCACCGAGAGCACCGGCGAGAACCACGCGACGGCCGCGACGATCGCAAGGACGCACACGCCCAGCAATCCCCACCACCAGAAGCGCCGGATCCCGTCCGCGCCGAACAGCGCACCGGCCGCACGCGCCGCGGCGAATCCGCGGCGCCCCTCGACGTCGCGCCTGCTGCCCCGCCTCGCCATCACGACTCCGCTCCGCCGGGCCGCCGGTGCGTGCGCGGCCGCTTCGTCTCGGCGCTCATCGCCCGTACTGGGGCCGCGCCCGTAAACCGTCCAGGATCTGGCTGCCGAGCATCGTCACATCGCCCGCGCCCATGGTGATCACCACATCGCCGGGCAGCGCGAGCCGGGCGACCTGCCTGCCCACCCGCGACATATCGGGTTGGTAGTGCACGGGTTTGGTGACCGACTGGGCCACCAGTGCGCCGTTCACCCCGGGCAGCGGTTTCTCGCGCGCGCCGTACACATCGAGCACGACCACCTCGTCGGCGAGGCTGAGCGCGGTGCCGAACTCCGCGGCGAACGTCGCGGTGCGGCTGTACAGATGCGGCTGGAACACCACGATGACGCGCCCCTGCCGGGAGCGGGCGCCGTCGCGGGCCTCCTGCTGCACCAGTTCCGCGGCGGCGCCGAGCACCGCGCGCACCTCGGTCGGGTGATGGGCGTAATCGTCGAAGACGCGCACGCCGTTCTCCCGGCCCGCGAACTGGAAACGCCGGTGCACACCGCCGAAACCCTCCAGGCCCTGCACGATCTCGTCCACGTCGGCTCCGGCGGCGCGGGCCGCGAGCAGCGCGGCGAGCGCGTTCAAGGCCATGTGCCTGCCCGGCACCGACAACCGCAGAGTGCGCGGCGTAGCCTCGTCGGCGAGCTGGAACTGGGCGATACCGCCGACATCGCGCGGCTCCCAGCTGTGCAGCCGCACCCCGACCGGCACCGGCGCGTCGGCGAGTTCGCCGGAGCCGTAACCGAGTACCTGCACGTTCTTCTCGGCCAGGCGCGCGCCGACCCGCTCGGCCAGCGCGAGCGAACCGGGATCGTCCAGGCAGACGACCAGCAGCCCACCCGCGCTCAGCCGGTCGGCGAAATCGTCGAAGACCTGCACGTAGGCCTCGTCGGTGCCGAAGAAATCCAGGTGATCGGATTCGATGTTGGTGACCACCGCGACGTCCGGCTCGTATTGCAGCAGCGACCCGTCGCTCTCGTCGGCCTCGGCGACGAAGATGTCCCCGGTGCCGTGGTGGGCGTTGGTGCCCGCCTCGTTCAACTCCCCGCCCACCGCGAAGGACGGATCGAGACCGCAGTGCTGCAGCGACACGATGAGCATCGAGGTGGTGGAGGTCTTGCCGTGGGTACCCGACACCAGCAGCGTGCGATGGCCCTGCATCAGCGAGGCGAGCACGGCCGGGCGCAGCAGCACCGGGATCTCGCGCCGATTCGCTTCCACCAGTTCGGGATTGGTCTTCGGGATGGCCGCGTAGGTGGTGACCACCACGGTCGGGCCGCCGGGCAGCAGGTCCAGCGCGCTGGCGTCGTGCCCGATGCGCACCTGCGCGCCGCGCGCCCGCAGCGCGAGCACCCCGCGGCTCTCCTTCGCGTCCGACCCGGACACGGCGCCGCCGCGGGACAACAGGATCCGCGCGATACCGGACATTCCGGCACCGCCGATGCCGACCATGTGCACCCGTTCGAGCGCGGGCGGCAAAGCCGAAAGGTCCTCGTCGGTCATCCGGCGACCTCCAGCACGATGCGCGCCACCGCGTCGGCGGCGTCACGGTGCCCGGCACCGGCGGCGGCGCGGCCCATCTCGATCAGCCGTGCGGAGTCCATGAGCAGCGGAATCACCTCGTCGATCACGTATTTCGGCGTCAGCTCCGAATCGGGGACAATGCTGCCACCGCCCTGCCGGACCACCGGTCCGGCATTGAGCTCCTGCTCACCGTTGCCGTGCGGCAGTGGCACGTAGAACGCGGGCAGCCCGACCGCCGACACCTCGGCGACGGTCATCGCGCCCGACCGGCAGACCACCGCGTCGGCGGCGGCGTAGGCGAGGTCCATCCGGGAAAGATACGGCACCGCGACATAGCGCGCCGCACCGTCGCCGACCGCGACCTCGAGGGTGTTCTTGGGGCCGTGCGCGTGCAGCACCGAGATGCCGGCCGCGGCCAGTTGCGTCGCCGCGCCGGACACCGCGTCGTTCAGGCTCACCGCGCCCTGCGAGCCGCCGAACACCAGCAGCACCGGCCCCTCGGCGGGCAGCCCGAAATGCGCCCGGGCCTCGGCGCGCAACGCGGCACGATCCAGCGTGGTGATGGCCGCGCGCACCGGAATGCCGACGACCTGCGCCCCGGCCAGCCCGGAATCCGGCACGGCCGCGAGCACACGGCGCGCGCGCCGGGCGCCGACCTTGTTCGCGATACCGGCCTTGGCGTTGGCCTCGTGCACCACCACCGGCACCGCGCGCCGGCGGCGCAGCAGTCCCGGCCCGGCGGCCAGGTACGCCGGCAACGCGACGTAGCCGCCGAACCCGACGATCACATCCGCCTCGACCCGATCGATCACCGCGCGGGCCTGTGCCACCGAGGCGCGCACCCGGCCGGGCAACCGCAGCAGATCGGCGGTGGGCTTGCGGGGCAACGGAACCGGCGGGATCAGCTCGAGCGGATAACCGCGTTCGGGGATCAGGCGGGTTTCCAGGCCGCGTTCGGTACCGAGCGCCGTCACCCGGATCGAATCGTCGAGCCGTCGCAGCGCGTCCGCCACCGCCAGCGCCGGCTCGATGTGGCCCGCCGTGCCGCCGCCGGCGACGATTACCGAGATCACCTAGATCTTCCCCGTTCTCTTGCGTGGTTGACCGGATAGCTGGGTTCCCATGCCCTGGTGGCCCGCAGCGAGCTGGTGCCGCGGCTCTCCGGCGAGCGGCGCCTGCCCGGTTCGCTCTGGCCGCGACGGCCGGGCGGCAACGCCGCCTGTCGGCCCGACCGCGGCGCCTTGCCCCGCTGTGCGGACTTCGCTCTGGCGGCACTGGCCCGGGCCGGCGAGTACACCTCGGGTTTGGGCAGGCGTAGCAGCCTGCTGAATCTACCGTCCTGCCCGGCGTGCAACGCCGAAACCGCCTCGGGCTCGTGCCGGGCGGCGTTGGCGATGATGCCGAACATGAACAGGGTGATCGCCAGCGACGAACCGCCCGCCGACACCAGCGGCAGCTGCAGACCGGTCACCGGCAGCAGCCCGACCACATAGCCGATGTTGATCAGGGCCTGGCCGGTGATCCAGGTCGTCGCGGTCGCGGTGAGCAGCCGCAGGAACGGATCCACCGAGCGGCTCGCGATGCGCAGCCCGGTATAGACGAACAGCGCGAAGAGCCCGAGCACCAGGGCGCAGCCGAAGAAGCCGAGTTCCTCGCCGATGATGGCGAAGATGAAGTCGTTGTGCGAGTTGGGCAGATAGCTCCACTTGGCCCGGCTCTGCCCGAGGCCGCGACCCCAGATACCGCCGTCGGCCAGCGAGTACAGCGCTTGGCGCGCTTGGTAATTGATGCCCTGCGGGTCGTCACCGGGGTTGAAGAACGCGCGCATCCGATCGGAGCGGTAGCCGGCCGAGAGCGCGAGCACCGCGGCGGCGATCATGCCGGACACCGCGATCGTGACGAACAGGCGCAGCGGCAACCCGCCGAACCAGAGCAGCGCCGCCAGCACGATGCCGAGCGCGATCGTGGTGGACAGGTTCGGTTCCACCACCACGAGCAGGCACACCAGCAGGCCCGCGGGCACCAGCGGCATCAGGATGTCCTTGAGCGACGCGTGCTCCGAACGCCGCGACGCCAGCAGGTGCGCACCCCAGACGACCAGCGTGACCTTCACGATCTCCGACGGCTGCACCGAGAAGAAGCCGAGGTCGATCCAGCGCCGGGCGCCCTGCACCTTGGAACCGATGCCGGGCACCAGGACCAGCACCAGCCCGAGCACCGACACCACGAACAGCGGGAACGACCACTGGCGCAGCCTGCGCAACGGAATCCGCAGCGCCAGATAGAACAGCACGGCACCGATCGCCGCGAACATCGCCTGCTGGATGAACAGCGAATACGCCGAGCCCCCATCGACATACGCCTCGACGCTCGACGCCGAGAGCACCATCACCAGGCCCAGCACCGTGAGCAGCGTGGCGATGGTGACCACCAGATGGAAGGACGCGAGCGGCCGCGCGAGCCAGGCCACGAACCGGGCACCGGCCCGCGGGTCCACCCGCCGTGCGGTGTGCGTCTGATCTGCGCCGCTCACGAGCCCTCCACGGTTTCGCCGCCCTGCCGTCTCCGGGGCCGGAGCGCACGGCGCGAGGTCATAGTTGCCGCCCGACGTCACCGTCTTCCAGTGCGTGCACCGACGCCGCGAAACTGCGGCCCCGATGCGTGTAGTCGGTGAACATGTCCAACGACGCCGCGGCGGGGGCCAGCAGCACGGTGTCCCCGCGACGGGCATACCCGGCCGCGGCCCGTACCGCCCGCGCCATCACGGCGTCGGCCTTATCGGTTCTCGACGCGTCCGCACCCATCCCTGCATCGTCTCCCGCGATCAGCTCGACGACCGGGACCTCGGGCGCGTGTCGCGCCAATGCGGCGGCGAAAACCGGCGCGTCGGCCCCGATCAGCACCACGGCGACCAGCCGATCGGCGACCTCTTCCACGAGATCCTCGATCTGAGCGCCCTTGAGCTGCCCGCCCGCGAGCCAGACCACCTGCGGGTGCGCCAGGATCGCGGTGCGCGCCGCATGCGGGTTGGTGGCCTTGGAGTCATCGATGAAATCGACGCCGCCCACCTCGGCGACGAACGCCGAACGGTGCGGACCGACCTTGTGCTCGATCAGGCCTTCCCGGATGAACTGCGGGGCAACATCGATGGCGCGGGTGAGCGCGGCGGCAGCGAGCGCGTCCGCGACGCCCGCCGGTCCCGGCGGGCTGATGTCGCCGACCTCGGCCAGGATCGCGGCCTTGGTGAACGCGCGGTCCAGCAGCTTGCCGTCGACCACGCCGAGCTCACCGTCGGCGGGGACGCCGATGCGGAAGCCGACGGTCCGGCGCGCCTTGCTGCGCCGCGCCAGCGAGGCCGCCACCGGATCGTCGAGCCCGACCACGCCGACCCGGCCGAACAGCGCGCGCGCCTTGGCCGCGGCGTAGGCGTCGAGGCCGCCGTGCCAATCCAGATGATCCTCGGCCACATTGAGCACCACGCCCGCCTCCGGGCGCACCGAGGGCGCCCAGTGCAGCTGGAACGAGGACAGCTCGACGGAGAGCACCTGCGGACCGGGGTTGCGCCGCAAGGCATCCAGGATCGGCAGGCCGATATTGCCGCACGCGACGCTGGGGATACCCGCGGCGCGCAGGATGGCGTGCGTCATCTGCGTGGTGGTGGTCTTGCCGTTGGTCCCGGTGATCACCAGCCACTTGCGCACCGGCCCGTAGATCCTGGCTTGATCCACCCACCAGGCGAATTCGACGTCACCCCAGACCGGTGTGCCCTCGGCAACCGCCGCGGCCAGCACCGGCGAATCGGGCCGCCAGCCCGGACTGGTGATCACCAGCGCGAACCGGCTCCAGTCGGTGGATTCGAGTTCGACGCAGGTGGCGATGTCCAGGCCGAGCCCGGCCGCCTCGGCCAGCGCCGCGGCGCCGCCGTCGGTGACCACCGGGCGCGCCCCGATATCGCGCAGCGGCTCGACCAGCGAGCGCCCCGACACACCCCAGCCCGCGACGAGAACGTCACGGCCGCGCAGGAATTCGAGCATGGGCCCTGGTGTACGCAGGGCCCGAGGAGAATGTTCGACCATCGCTAGTTCACCCGACCGCAGAGAGATATTCGCTGTAGAACAAACCGAGTCCGACCGCGGAAGCTATCGCGGCCAATAGCCAGAACCTGATGATCACCGTAGTCTCGGCCCATTTACTGAGTTCGAAGTGATGATGGAACGGCGCCATCTTGAACAACCGGTTGCGTGTGGTGCGGTACACCGCCACCTGCAGCACCACCGACAACGTCTCGGCTACGAACAGCGCGCCGATCACGATCATCAGCAGTTCGGTGCGGGTGGTGATGGACAGGCCGGCCAGCAGACCGCCGAGCGCCAGCGAACCGGTGTCGCCCATGAAGATCTTCGCGGGCGCGGCATTCCACCACAGGAAGCCGACGCAGGCCGCGGCGCCCGCGGCACACACCAGCGCCAGGTCGAGCGGGTCGCGCACGTTGTAGCAACCGGTCTCGGGCTTGGTCTCGCACGCGTGGTAGTACTGCCAGAACGTGATCACCACGTAGCCGCCGAGCACCAGGCTCATCGAGCCGGCCGCGAGCCCGTCCAGTCCGTCGGTGAGGTTCACCGCGTTGGACCAGGCGACCACGACCAGGCAGACGAACACCAGGAACACGACGACACCCATGGTCACCGTGCTGATGTCGCGCACATAGGACAGGTGCCTGCTGGCCGGGGTGAGCCCGCTCGCCCCGCGGAACTGCAACGCGAGCACGCCGAAGACGACGGCCGAGGTCAACTGACCGAGGTACTTGCCCGCGGCGGTGAGACCGAGATTGCGCTGCTTACGGATCTTGATGAAATCGTCGACGAAGCCGACGCCGCCCAGCGCGGTAGCCAGGCCGAGCACCAGCAGACCGGACGCCGACGGGCCGTCGGCGTTGTAGCCGATACCGATCAGGTGCGAGCCCAGGTAACCGGCCCACATGCCGATGATGATCGCGACACCGCCCATCGTGGGCGTGCCCCGCTTCGCCTGATGGCTGGCCGGGCCGTCGACCCGGATCTCCTGGCCGAAACCCTGCTTGGCGAACATCTTGATCAGCAGTGGGGTCAGCAGAATCGAGACGGCGAGCGCGATCGCCGCCGCGAACAGAATCTGTCTCACTCCAACGCCTCCGCCTTAGTGTGGTCGCGCTCGGTGTTGATCAGGTGTTCGGCGACCTCCCAGAGGCCCACCGACTTCGACGCTTTCACGAGCACCACGTCGCCGGACTCGATTTCGTCGTCGAGCAACGCGATGGCGGCACCGATGTCGGGCACCAGGATCGACTCCTCACCCCATGAGCCTTCCATCACCGCTCCCTGGTGCATCGCGCGGGACGGCCTTCCGGACCCGACGACGACGAGCCGGTCCACATCCAGGCGCACCGCGAGCCGCCCGATCCGGTCGTGCTCGAGCACGGATTCCTCGCCCAGCTCACCCATTTCGCCGAGCACCGCCCAGCTGCGCCGCGGGGTCTCGCCGGACCGCGACATGGTGACCAGCGCCTTGAGCGCGGCACGCACCGAGTCGGGGTTGGCGTTGTAGGAGTCGTTGACGACGGTGACCCCGTCGGTGGTGGTGCGCACGTCCATGCGCCGGGCCGACGCGGCGTGCGCGCCGGACAGGGCGGCGGCGATCGCGTCCAGCTCGGCACCGCATTCCAGCGCGACCGCGGTCGCGGAAAGCGCGTTGCCGACCTGATGTTCGCCGTGCACCGCCAGCCGCACCGCCGCGCTGCCCGCGGCGGTGTGCAGGGTGAAACCGGCGCGCGCTTCGTCGTCGAGGCGAACGTCGGTAGCCCGGATATCGGCGCCTTCGGAGAGACCGACGGTCACCACGCGCGCGGTGGTACGCGCAGCCATGGCGGCGACCTGCGGGTCGTCGGCGTTGAGCACGGCCAGGCCGGTCGGCGGAAGCGCCTGCACCAGTTCGCCTTTGGTCTTGGCGATGGCCTCACGGCTGCCGAATTCCCCGAGATGCGCGGTGCCGACGTTGAGCACGACGCCGATCGCCGGCGGCGCGACCTCGGCGAGCGCGGCGATATGCCCCGGGCCGCGGGCCGACAGCTCGAGCACCAGGAACCGAGTCTCGGCATTGGCGCGCAACGCCGTCCACGGATGACCCAGCTCGTTGTTGAACGAACCGGGCGGGGCGACCACGGGGCCGAGCGGCGCGAGCACCGCTGCGAGCAGATCCTTGGTGGAGGTCTTGCCGGACGAGCCGGTCACCCCGATCACCGTGAGACTGCCTGCCGCGGTGAGACGTTGCACGCTCGCGCGCGCCAGGTCGGCCAGCGCGGCCAGCACCGCGGCGCCCGATCCGTCCGAATCACCGCTCAGCGCAACCGAACTCGACGGCACCGAGCCGGGGTTCGGCGCGACCACGATGGCGGGCACCCCCACCGGGCGCGCGGCGAGCACGGCGGTCGCGCCCGCGGCGATCGCCGCGTCCGCGTAGTCGTGGCCGTCCACGTGCTCCCCCGGCAGGGCCAGGAACAGATCGCCGGAACCGATTCGGCGCGAATCGAATTCGACCGAACCGGTCACCCGCACCTCCGGGTCGGGTACGTCGTGCAGCGTGCCGCCCACGACGTCCGCGATCTCCCGCAGTGTCATCTCGATCATGAAACCGTCAAGTCCTCCGCGTCCGCGCGCTGCGGACTTCGCCTGTCCAGTGCGGCCGCGAGCACGTCGCGATCGTCGAAGGGGTACTTCACGCCCTGGATCTCCTGCCCTGTCTCGTGGCCCTTGCCCGCGACCAGCACCACGTCGCCGGGCTGTGCCCAATTCACTGCCGCCGCAATGGCTTCGGCGCGATCACCGAGCTCGAGCACGGTACCGCGCGCGGCTTCGGGCAGTTCCAGCGCACCCGCCCGCAGCGCCGCGCGGATGCTCGCCGGGTCTTCGCTGCGCGGGTTGTCGTCGGTGATGATCAGCAGGTCGGCGTGTGCGCCCACCGCGCCCATCATCGCGCGCTTGCCCGCGTCGCGGTCGCCGCCGGCGCCGACCACCACGGCGAGCCGCCCCGGCGCGTCGGGTGCGTCGTCCGCGAGATAGCCACGCAGCGTGGCGATCACCGATTCCAGCGCGGCGGGCTTGTGCGCGTAGTCGACGATCGCGAGGAAGTCCTGCCCGCGCTCCACCCGCTGCATCCGGCCCGGCACATCGACGGTCGCCAGCGCGGGCGCGGCCACCGCGGCGTCGACGCCGGCCGCCGCGCAGATCGCCACCGCGAGCAGGCCGTTGGCCACGTTGTAGCGGCCGGGCAGACGCAGCCGCACATCGACGGTGCCGTCCGGCCCGGCCGCGGTGAACTCCTGCTCGCCGCCGTGCGCGCTGATCGCACCGTCGAGCGACCAATCGCTGGCCGCGACGTGCTCCGGCTCGGCGGGCGCGTCCGGACCGGACGCGCGCTGCTCGATGGTGGACACCGTGATCGGCGCGTCGAGTCCGTCCGCGAGCCGCCGCCCCCACTGGTCGTCGACGCAGACCACCGCGGTGCGCGCGGCGATCGGCGAACTCGGCTCGAACAGCCTGCGCTTGGCCGCGAAGTAGTCCTCGAAATCGGCGTGGAAGTCCAGATGATCCTGGGACAGATTGGTGAACGCGCCCACGGCAAACCGCACGCCGTCCACCCGGCCCAGCGCGAGCGCGTGGCTGGACACCTCCATCACCACCGCGTCCACGCCCTGCTCCACCATCAGCGCGAACATCGCGTGCAGCTGCGGCGCCTCGGGCGTGGTCAACGCGCTCGGCACCCGTCGGCCGCCGATCCGGGTCTCGATGGTGCCGATCAGCGCGGTGGACCAGCCCGCGGCGGCCAGGCCCGCCTCCACCAGATACGAGGTGGTCGTCTTGCCCGAGGTGCCGGTGATGCCGACGATGCGCAGCCGCTCGCACGGATTGCCGTAGACGGCCGCGGACAGCTCGCCGAGCACTGCGCGCGGGTTCTCCCGCACCAGCACGGGCACCTCCAGCGCCCCGGCCAGCTCGGCGCCCGCCGCGTCGGTGAACACCGCCACCGCGCCCCGCTCGACCGCGTCGCGGGCGAACCGGGCGCCGTGCGCCCGTGCTCCCGGTAACGCGACGAACAGGTCACCGGGCAGGACCGCCCCCGAGCGCTGTTCGATGCCGGTCACAGACACCGCGTCCACCGGCCGCGCGCCGCTCGGCTGTGCCCCGGCGGCGGATGCCAACGTGGCCAGCGGCGTCACAGGGGGCTGGGCGGGCCGCAACGTACGCGGTTCACCGGACTGCACAGAAATCAGGCTCCTCTCGGCGGCGACGATCGACGTGTCAGGTTACCGGCGACCGATCACAGCGCGACAAGCACGGTCTTTACCGGAGGCATTACCCGGCTTGCAGGACAAACTTCTTGGACGGTTCCGGCGACGGCGGAATGCGGTCGCGCTGCAACGCCCAGGAGGCGATGCTGTGGAACAGCGGCGCCGCCGACTGCCCGCCGCTGCCGTCCGAACTGCGCACCGGGTCGTCGAGCATGAGGCCGACGACGTAGCGCGGATTGTCCGCCGGGGCGATGCCCGCGAAGGTGATGTAGTAGCTGTCGCTGGAATAGCAGTGGCAGCGCGGGTCGGTCTTCTGCGCCGTGCCGGTCTTGCCCGCGATCTGGTAGCCCTCGACCGCCGCCGACGCGCCGGTGCCGTTCTGGTTGGCGTTCATCGGGTCACGCTGGGTCACGGCCTGGAACATGGTGCGCAGCGTCGCCGCGGTCTGCGGGCTCACTACCCGGATGCCGTCGGGCTGCGGCTCGTCGCTGCGCTTGCCGTCCGGCCCGATCTTGGCCTTGACGATGCGCGGCGGAATCCGCACGCCGTCGTTCGCGATGGTCTGGTACATGCCGGTCATCTGCAGCGTGGTCATCGAAAGTCCCTGCCCGATGGGCAGGTTCGCGAAGGTGCCGCCGGACCACTGATCCCGGGCGGGCACCCGCCCGCTGCTCTCGCCGGGCAGGCCGACACCGGTGCGCTGGCCGAGGCCGAAGCGGCTGAGCATGTCCGCGTACCGGTCCTCGCCGACCCGCTGGGCCAGCATCAGCGTGCCCACGTTGGACGAGCGGCCGAAGATGCCGGTGGTGGTGTACGGCGCGACCCCGTGCTCCCACGCGTCGTTGACGGTGACACCGGCCATCCGGATGCTGCCCGGAACCTGGTGCACCTCATCAGGAGTGGTCAATCCGTACTCGATCGCGGCGGACGCGGTGACGATCTTGTTCACCGAGCCGGGCTCGAACGGCGCGGTGACCGAGGGATTGCTCATCCCGGCCGAATCCCAGGTGGAGGCCGGCAGTTGCGGATTGAAGGTGTTGTCGTTGGCCATGGCCAGCACCTGACCCGTCTTGGCGTCGAGCACCACCGCGGAGGCGCCCTGCGCGCCGGACATGTCCCTGGCCTGCTGCACCTGCTGCTGCACGTAGTACTGCAGATCCGAGTCGATGGTCAGCTCGACGCCGTTGCCGTTCACGGCATTCTGCTCGTCACGCCAGCTGCCCGGAATGACCGCGCCGTCGGAACCGCGGTCGTAGGTGTGCGAACCGTCGGTGCCCGCGAGCACCGAGTCCAGCGACGATTCGAGACCGATCTGCCCGTGCCCGTCCCAGCCGGTGGCGCCGATCACGTTGGCCGCCAACGACCCACCGGGGTACTCGCGCGGATACTGCGCGTCCGCGCCGACCTCCGGGAACTGGGTCCGGATATCCGCGGCGATCCGCGGGTCCACCCCGCGCGCCAGGTAGACGAAATTCTCGTCACTGCGCAGCTTGGCCAGCAGGTCCGCCTCCGACGGACCGGCCTTGCCGAGCTTCTCGTGCACCGTCTTGGCGATCGCCTTCAAGCGCTCGTCCGGGTCAGGAGCCTTGTCGCTCTTGGCTTTCGCGTCCGCCAGCTGCTTGCGCACCGGAACCGGCCGGAAGCTCAGCTGTTTCGCCGCGACGGTGAAGGCGAGCGATTTGCCGTTGCGATCGGTGATCGGGCCGCGCACCGCGTAATCGAGTTCGTGCATGACGCGCTGATTCGAGGCCTGCGCGGAAAGGCCTGGCGCCTTGATGGTTTGGATCTGCAACAACTGCAACGCGACCACACCGAGCGCGAGCAACATCGCGATCCGACCCGCGCCGAGGCGCCGGCGCAGCGGCCCGCCCTTGCCGGGCCGGGCACGGCGGGACCGTGCGGTCCGAGCCGGACCAGGCCCGCGACGCTGACGCGGTGCGGGCCTGGTCTGCGTCACCGTTGGCCTCCGTCACCCGGAAGTGTTTGCGGCTGCGGGGTTTCCAGCAGCGCCTGAGCCGGATCGACAGGCTGGTGCGGGGTTTCGGCCTGCGGCGCGGCCTCGGCCTGCGGCGCGGCCGGTACCGGCGACGGCGGCACCGGGCTGGCGGGCACGGGGCTCACCGGCACCGCGTTGGCCTGAATGTTGGTGCCCGGAGCCGGAAGTGGGGCGGGGGTCGGCGTGGTCGTGACCGGCATCACGCGCTCACCGCGCGCCTGGGCGTTGTTCGCGGGCGGCGGTACCGGCGCGGACGGCGACACGTTCAACGGCGGCACCGGTGGCCCCTCCGCCGGCGTCGGCTTGCCGATCACGGTCACGGTGCCGTCCGGAGCGACCACGATGCGGGCCGGATCCTTGGCCGGGATCATGCCCAGCTCGCGGGCGCGGGCGGCCAGCTCGGGCGCGGAATCCGCGCCCTCCACCTCGCGCTGCAGGGCCGCGCGCTCGTCGGCCAGGCGCTTGTTGGTGGCCCGGATGTCGCCGAGCTGGTAGCTGTCCTCGGCGGCCCGGGTGGTCAGCAGCAGCGTCAAGGCCAGGCCGCAGCCCAGCAGCGCGATGATCGCCACCACGAACGGAATCCGCGTGGCCATGACCGAAGCCTGCCGCAGTGGCAGATCAGGTGTGTCCGAACGGCTTTCGGCGCGCGTCCGGCGCCGTGCGTAGGCCCGCTGCGCGGCGCCCGACTTCACCCGCTCGGACTCGTGCGCCCGGCGCGCGATGCGCCCGGGCGTCTGAACGGTCCGCGTCCGAATGCTCATGACTGCGCCTCGCCGGCGCTCGGCTCCATCATGTGCATGGCACGCCGGCACATGATTCGCTCACTTCGTTCTCTCATGTTTCTGTCCCCTCGAGAGTCTGTGCGGGACGTCCGGCCTCCCTTGTCCAGGCCCCGCACCCGGTCCGCCGGAAGACGACAGCGGCTGCGTGTCTCTCCCGGCCTCCTGCGATCGATGCGGGACGGACCCGCATCGGCTCAGCCGAAGGAGCGCACGCCTGGGCGTGTCTCGATCGGCCACGTGTCCATGTGGGCCATCCGCGCTCGGCCACGAGGGCGAGCGCCACGGGTACGGGTCTCATCCCCGCTCCTGGATTCGCTCTGCGGCGCGCATCCGAACCGGAGCGGCGCGCGGATTTTCCTCGATCTCCGCCTCGGTCGCCTTCTCGGCGCCACGGGTCAGCATCCGGAATTCCGGTCCCATGCCCGGCAATTCGACGGGCAGATCCACCGGGGTCCGGGAGGCCGCGCGCGGCGCGAACTCCTGCTTGACCACCTTGTCTTCCAGTGACTGATACGACATGACGACGATCCGGCCGCCCACCCGCAGCGCGTCCAGGGCGGCGGGCAGGGCGGCGCGCAGCGAATCGAGTTCGCTGTTCACCTCCACCCGCAACGCCTGAAAGGTGCGTTTGGCCGGATGCCCGCCGGTCCGCCGGGTCGCCGCGGGGATCGTCGCGTAAAGCAGTTCGACCAGCTCGGCGCTGGTGGTGAACGGCTTCTGCTGGCGACGGCGCAGCACCTCGAAGGCGATCTTGCCCGCGAAGCGTTCCTCCCCATAGGTTTTCAGCACCCGGGCCAGGTCGCCGTGGCTGTAGGTGTTGAGCACATCGGCGGCGGTCGGGCCGGTGGTCGGGTCCATCCGCATATCCAGCGGCGCGTCGATCGAATACGCGAAACCGCGGTCGGCCTCGTCGAGCTGCATGGACGACACACCGAGGTCCATCAGGATGCCGGATACCGAGCCGGCGGCGCTCAGCCCCGCCTCGCTCAGCGCATCGGCGATGCCGTCATATCGGGTGTGCACCAACGTGATTCGGTCGGCGAACGGCGCGAGCCGGTCACCGGCCAGTTTCAGCGCCGTGGTGTCGCGATCCAGGCCCACCAACCGCAGGCCCGGGTAGGTGCGCAGGAAATGTTCGGCGTGCCCGCCTAATCCGAGGGTCGCATCGAGGTAGACCGCACCCGGCTCGGTGAGTGCGGGGCCGAGCAGCGCGTCGGCGCGGCCGAGCAACACCGGAATATGGCGGGGCTCACGCGGGTCGTCCAGGTGCTGTCCATGGTTCACCTCGACCTCCCGGGATCTGCCTCGCTTCGTCGCGCACCGCGCACGGGTCGCCTTGTTCCGCAATGCTTTTGCATAAGAAACCGTTGCCGGAGACGAATGCCCCGTGGTCTCTGACCGAGCCGCGGCACCTGGCGTCGGGGAAGTACGTCAGGGTCCGCGTCCGGGCAGAGGCCGCGCGGCACTCGTTCGCTCGGGGCTAGAAGATTCCGCCCAGCGACTCGTCTCTCGCTTGCGAGAAGTCCTCCTCGTGCTCGGCGAGGTAGGAGTCCCACGCCTGCTTGTCCCATATTTCGAGGAAATCGACCGAGCCGATCACCACGCAATCCCGTTGCAGGTTCGCGTAGCGACGATGTTCGGCCGACAACACGATCCGGCCCTGCGCGTCCGGACGCTGTTCGTCCGTACCGGCCGCGAGTGCCCGGACGAACGCGCGGGCCTGCGGGTTACTCCGAGACGCCGCCGCGGCTCGCCGGGCGAGCGCGGTGAACTCTTCTCTGGGGTACACGGCAAGGCTGTGGTCCTGACCCTTCGTGACCATCAACCCTCCCGCCAGATCGTCTCGAAATTTCGCAGGCAACGTGAGTCGCCCCTTGTCGTCCAAGCGAGGTGTGTAGGTACCGAGAAACAACTCGATACCTCCCTAGTCGATCACCTCGATGGTCGGCCTTTCCTGTGGTGCGCGCTCCACATTACCCCACTTTCCCCCACTTTCAATCGAAACCGCCGGTGATCTGGCTCCCCGCTCAGATGATTCCGCAGGTCATCCCAGCTATCACCCAGGTGGAGAACTTTTTGCGTGTTCTGCCGACACGCACGGTACGCCTGGACAAACGCCCGGAAACACCCAGCAAACACCCCAGGTACCGTCCGGCTCGGCCGATGATGGGGCGATGTGGGGGAACCGCGTGGGGCGGTGTGGGGAATCTTGGTGGGGCGAGGTGGGAGATCTTGGTGGACCCACCACGGACGCGAGACGGCGACGCCGCACCTCGTCGGTGCGGCGTCGCCGTCTGTGCTGAAGTTGTCAGGCTACGAGCAAGCCGTTCGTCGCGGTGGGTGCGAATCGCCGGACCCGCACCGAACCCGCCGGCGAGCGCTACTCCTGCTCGAACCGGCGCCGGAAGCGATCTTCCATGCGCTCGGAGAAGCCGCCCGACTTTCGTTGGCGGCTACGCCCACTCGGTCCGCTGCCTGGACCACCGGGAGCGGCATCGCCGCCGGACCGATCGCCCTTGGTGATGCCCTTGGATCCGCCGAGCAGCAGGAGCACGCCCGCGGCGAACATCACGATGAATCCGACCAGACTGATGATCGGAAAGCCGCCCGGCTTCACTGGAGCAGCGATGCCGGCGACGAGTAGAAACAGACCAAGGACGAACAGGGCCGCGGCCTGGAGTCTGCGACGACTCGAGGTCGAGCGAAGGCGTCCGCCGCGGACGGACGACGCGAACTTCGGATCCTCAGCATAGAGCGCGCTCTCGATCTGTTCGAGCATGCGCTGCTCGTGCTCGGAGAGTGGCACGGTACCTCCCCCGGCACTAGGCGTGGCTGTCGCCTCCGGGTAGGCGACAGATAGCCGACCTTGGCGGCTATCTCCCACCAATGATACGAGTTCGATCAGGGGCGTACCACCTAGTCGACCATAACTATGCGGTCGTGCCGCCTGTCACTATCCGGTCAAGCCGCCCGTCCAGCCCGGCGCGGGTCGCAAACGGGCTGATGCGGACAGCAGATCTTCCACGTCGTGCAGGAATGCGCCTACCCGCGAAGAGAACTCGTCGGCCTCGTCGTCGTCGACCGCACGATCGAGTCCGGCCTCCAGCGCGGCGCGCAACTCCGAGCGCGAGCTGAAGTAATCGGCCCACATCGTGAACTCGGGCGCGGCGCCCTGCATGAGCACCCACGCGTTGCGCGAACGCGCCCGCGGCGCGTTGTCCGCTCCGGTGAGCGCGATCACCGCGCCCGCGCCCCGTAGCGCGGCGAGATAGGCGGTGCGGAATCGTTCCCGCGGGTCTCGCTCCCCCGCGGCCTGCATGAGCAGGCCATCCGCTCGCTTCAGGAGCTTGCCCGCACGACCGGGCTGCCCCGGATGTTCGATCCGACCAGACATCTCCGGAGTCCCTTCACGACCTGAGCACCTGGAGCCAACACAACCTTGGTGTGACCGAACAGGTATTCGAACGTTTGAATTGAGATTGAATATAGAGACGCCCACCGACAAACTTCCGCGCCTGCGCTGTGGACCGACGAGAGTTATGACCGCCGTCAAGCCCAATCACACTCCCGCACCCGTCGTCGTCGACCTCTCCGTCGCGACCCTGCGCTCCCGGCTGCACGATGCGCTGGCGGTGTACGTCGCGGCGATGGACTATCCGCGCGGTACCGAACACCATCGCGCGCCCATGTGGACCGAGCACACCACCCGCGCCGGGTGGCAGGCGGTCGCCGCGGTGGTCCCCGAGGATTCGGGCGCGGTCGACCTACGCACGGCGCCCATCGTGGCGATCGCCTACGGCTACCGGGGCGCCGCGCACCAGTGGTGGCACCAGCAGGTGCACAGCGGCATGCGGCGCTCCGGCTGGCCGGAACACTCTGCGCGCGAGCTCCTTTCGGACTACTTCGAGCTGACCGAACTGCACGTGCACCCCACCGCGCAGGGTCGCGGCATCGGCGCCACGCTGCTCGAACGGCTGCTGCGCGACCGCACCGAACAGGCGGTGCTGCTGTCCACACCCGAGGTGGACCGGGAGGACAACCGGGCCTGGCGGCTGTACCGGCGCCAGGGATTCGGCGACGTGGTGCGGAATTTCGTGTTCGCGGGCGACAACCGGCCCTTCGCCATCCTCGGCCGGCGGTTGCCGCTCTACGGGACGACCGAGCAGCCGTGAGGGTCACGTGACGGTCATCGTCGTAGGTTCCGGCCACAACGCGCTGGTCGCCGCATGCTACCTGGCACGCGCCGGGCACGCGGTCGAAGTGCTCGAACGCGACGACGTGCTCGGCGGCGCGGTGTCGACGGTCGAGCGGTTTCCCGGCCATCTGGTCGACCGGGGGTCCTCCGCCCACATCATGATCCGGCACACCGGGATCATCGAAGAACTCGAACTGGCCGACTTCGGGCTGCGCTACATCGACTGTGACCCATGGGGTTTCACCCCGGCGGTCGGCGATCGCCCGCCCCTGGTCTTCCACCGCGATCTCGACGCCACCTGCGCGTCCATCGCCGCGGCCTGCGACGACCGTGCGGCCGCGGCATACCGGCGCTTCGTCGAGGTGTGGGGTCCGCGCAGCGCCCGGGTGATGCGCGCGTTCCGCGGCGGACCGACACCGGGCCGGCTGGTGCGCTCGTTCTGGGGGCTGGACGCGAAGAACGGCGGCAGCGCGCTCTCCCGCGAATTCCTGCAGTCCGGTGATGCCCTGCTGGACAGCTACTTCGAAGACGAACGACTCAAGGCGTCGCTGGCCTGGTTCGGCGCGCAGTCCGGGCCGCCGATGTCGGAACCCGGCACCGCGCCGATGGTCGGATTCGCCGCGCTGATGCACACCCTGCCGCCCGGGCGTGCGGTCGGCGGCAGTGGCGCACTGGCCGCGGCGCTGATCGCGCGGCTGCGCTCGGACGGCGGCGTGGTGACGGCCGGCGACGCGGTGACCAGCCTGCGCCGCGCAGGCGACGGCTGGCGGGTGCGCACCGCCGCGGGCCGAGACCTGCACGCCGACAAGGTGATCGCGGGCACCCATGTGCTGACCACGCTGGACCTGTTGCGTGACGGCGGATTCGACGCGGCGGTGCTCGAGGATTGGCGGCGGCGTATCCGGGTCGGCCCCGGCATCGGCATGGTGGTGCGGGCGGCCACCAGCGGGTTGCCGCACTACCCCGGCAGCTCCCCCGACGAATCAGCCAGGGGCCTGCAATTTCTCGTCTCCGATCGCAGGCAGCTGCGGCTCGCGCACGGCGCGGCCACCGCCGGTGACCTGCCGCCGCGCCCGGTGGTGCTGGCGATGAGCTTCAGCGCGCTGGACCCGAGTATCGCGCCGCCCGGCGAACATCAGCTCTCGCTGTGGGCGCAATGGCATCCCTACCGGCTGGCCGACGGCAGCGCCTGGGCCGCGCACGCGGAACGCGAAGCGGATCGGATCATCGCCGAAGTCGACTCCTACGCACCGGGTTTCACCGGCTCGGTGCTGCGCCGCCACGTGCAGACGCCGGTCGATCTGGAGCGGGAGATGGGTCTGCTCGGCGGCAATGTGATGCACGTGGAGATGTCGCTGGATCA
Organism: Nocardia vulneris; assembly: GCF_001613425.1. Lineage (GTDB taxonomy): Bacteria > Actinomycetota > Actinomycetes > Mycobacteriales > Mycobacteriaceae > Nocardia > Nocardia vulneris. The sequence continues at coordinate 199,222 of NZ_BDCI01000035.1, forward strand.
GATGATGCTGTGGCGGCCGCTGCCGGAGCTGTCCGGACAGCGGGTGCCCGGTGCGCCCGGCCTGTATCTCACCGGCGCGTCCACCCACCCGGGCGGCGGGGTCTCGGGCGCGAGCGGTCGCAGTGCGGCCGCTTTGCTGCTGCGCGATCAGCGGCGCAGCCGATTCGCGTTGCCGCGCAGGCGATGAACGGGCCGGCCGAGGCGACGACGGGGCAGCCGACACAGGTTCCGGTTGCCCCACTCGCCGCCGTGCCACCGGATCCCGGCGCGCCATCGGCAGCACAGACCGAGGCACTCGGCACCGAGGTCCGGCGCACGGCACGGTTCCTCGTGCCCGCCGCGTGCGCTGTGCTGCTGGTGCTCGCGCAGATCGGTTATCCGCTGACCTCGGGTACCGGCCGCGATCGGGTCACCGTGATTGTCGTCCTGCTTTCGGCGGGAACGGCGTTGGCGCATGCGACGGCGACCCGGGGGCTCCGGTTCGCGCTCGGGTTCGCGGTGATCGTGTCGGGGCTCGGGTTGCTCGCCGAGATCGTCGGCACGGCAACGGGTTTGCCATTCGGGTGTTATGCGTACGCGGCGGACCGGCTCGGGCCCGCGCTGAGCGGGGTGCCGCTGGTGGTCGCGCTGGCCTGGACCGGTGGGCTCTACCCGGTGTGGGTGGTGGCCGGGCTGCTGGCGCGCGGCCCGGCGCGGCGGATCGCGCTCACCGCGATCGGCGCGGTCGGCTGGGATCTTTTCCTCGATCCGCAGATGGTCGCCGACGAACAGTGGACCTGGTGCGCCACCGACGCCGGACTGCCCGGACTGGCGCACATCCCGTACACCAACTACCTCGGCTGGTTCGGCGTGGCGCTGATGATGGGCGCGCTGCTCACCGTCTGGGCCCGCTACACGGCGGCGTCTGCGGGGCTCGACACTTTGTCAGCAGGGCTCGACAGGACAGCACCCGGATCGGACTCCGAAATCGACGTGCTGGTGCCCGTCGCGGTGTTTCTGTGGACATGGCTCGGGTCCGTGCTCGCGCACGCGGTGTTCCTCGGACTGCCCTACTCCGCCTGCTACGGCGGCATCGGGCTCGGTCTGCTCGGTGTTCCGCTGCTCCTGCGGTACCGCCGACGGCACGAAAACCGAGGCCTACGCGCTGCCCGCACAGCCCGATGAACCTCGTTCCGCCCGTCGCGTGGGCATCTGGACGAACGGCCTGGCACGATGTCTGCGTGCAGCCGAGTCCCGTCACCACGATCCCCGATGCCCCGGTCCTACCGTCGCCGCGGACGCCCCGCCTCGCCAGGCGTATCGCCGCGGCCGTCTTGCTCACGGCATTGCTGGTTCCGGTCCTCGCGGGCTGCCTGCGCGTGCAGGTGTCGATGGGTGTCTCGTCCAACGATCGGGTCTCCGGACGGATCGTCGCCGCGGTCGTGCCGACCGACCCCAAGGACAAGGGCCCGCAGTTGAAGGCCCCCGATTCGCTCGCCGCGAAGGTGCGCGTGGAGCCCTACAGCCAGGACGGCTATCTGGGCAGTCAGGTGTTCTTCGAAGACATGTCCTTCGGTGAAGTCGCCCAACTGGGCCAGCTGTCCGAACAGACCCAGGGCATGTTCCAGTTGCAGTTCCAGCGCACCGGCGACCTGGTCAGCCTCAGCGGCCGGGTCGACCTGAAATCCGTGCCGCCGCACGGCTCCGACGTCCAGTTCACCGTCGCGTTCCCGGCCCGGGTCGCCAAGACCAACGGCAACCGCGAGGGCGACAACATCGTGTCCTGGAAACTGCCGCCCGGCGACGTCTCCACCCTGCGCGCCGAAGTCAGCTACGCCGACCCCAACACCCGCTCTTTCGCGGGCTGGGCAGGCATCGTCGGCGGCATCACCCTCGCGGTAGCCGCGATCATCGCCGCCATGGCCTACATGGACCGCAACCCCGCGGCCCCCGGCGCCCCGACCGGATTCTCCTGGAGCCGCTGGTGGCGCACCGTCAAACAGAACCGCTGGTAGGCCTGGAAGTGCCCGTCCGCACAGGAGTGCGACTGTGCTGGAGACCGCTGGCTCACCATGCGCCGGTTGACAACACGCACGCCTGGCATGCCGGTATCGCTGCTACCAGCGGAGACCCTGCAGAAGCAGTCGGCACGGCGGTGCTGCGGAAAGCTGGGTTGCCTTGCGGCGGTTGACGGTACGCGCGGCCGACGTGGGGGCGTTGCTGACTTCGGTGGGGAGTGGGGTGGCGTTGTTTGGTGCCGGGATCGCGGCGTACAACTGGGTTACTGTGCGGCGGTTGACTGCTCAGGCGGACAGTGTGATCGAGCCGGTGACCGTGTGTGTTCCGGCGCGCGACGAGGCGACGCGGCTAGCGGGGTTGCTCGCGGACCTGCGAGCGCAGCGTGGGGTCGCGCGGCTGCGGGTGCTGGTGCTCGACGACGCGTCGGCCGACGACACCTATGGCGTGGCGCTCGAGGCGGCAGCGGGCGATCCGCGGATCACTGTGCTGCGCAATGACACCGAGCCAGCGGACGGGTGGACCGGCAAGGCGGCGGCGTGCGCGCGGCTGGCCCAGGATGTGCAGACGCCGGTGCTGGTGTTCCTCGACGCGGATGTGCGGCTCGCGCCCGACGCCATCGCAGCCGCGGTCACCGAACTGCGCCGCCGCCGCGTCGCACTGCTCTCGCCGTGGCCGTTCCAGCGGGCCGAATCCTTCGCCGAAGCGCTGGTGCAGCCGCTGCTGTGCTGGTCGTGGGCCGCGTCGCTGCCGATCACCGTGGCGAACCGGAGTTTGCGCCCGTCCACCGCGGTGGCCTGCGGACAGTTCCTCGTCTTCGACACCGCCGCTTACCGCGCCATCGGCGGACACGGCGCAGTAGCCGCCAGCCCCACCGAGGATCTCGACCTCGCCCGCACCCTGCGCCGCGCCGGCCACCCCACCGCCCTCGTCGCGGCGGGCCCGCTGGCCACCACCCGAATGTACCGGGACGCAAGCGAACTGGAAGCCGGGTACACCCGCTGGCTGTGGTCCGCTTACGGCGGCACAGTAACCGGCGGCTCTCTCATCGGAACCCTTGCCGCCCTAGCTTTTTGGATCCCACCGTTGGCCGCCCTCTGCGCCCGCGGCCGCACCCGCCGCGCCGGCCTCCTCGGCTCCACCGCCGCCGTAACCGCCCGACTCCTCGCCCGCTCCCTCGAACGCGGCGCACCCCCCACCCCCGCCGACCTCGCCACCGCCGCAAGCCACCCCCTCGCCATCGCCACCTACCTCCGCCTCTGGGTTCGCTCCCACCACACCCACCGCCGCGGCCGCCTCGAGTGGAAAGGCCGCCCCCTCCCCACCTGATCCCGCACCCCATCTGATCTCCACACTCCGACTCGACTCCGCACACCGCCTGATCACCCCCTCCGTCTGGTCCCCACCCTCCGCGTGGGGTCCCCGCAACCGCTATGCCATGACAGCGCAGGTGCGAGCCGGAAGCAGTGCAGCAAGCCAGAGCCGGGTGAGCCAGGTCGAAACGGTTGTGGCAGGCCGTAACTCACGCCCGGAAATCCAGGGCCTCGAACCGCCGCCGCCTTCCGGCGAGTCGACACGTCTGGTCAGTCGATCAGGAGGAATTGGTGGCGGAGGGCTCTTGGCCGATGCCGCCACCATTTCCTCCTGATCGGCAGACCAAGGAAGGAGCGCGGGAACTCAGCGCACCGCGATGAGCCCTACAGGACCGAGCCGTGGGTGGACGAGCTGCGCCCGGCCATGGGCGCGCAGCTTCCGATGCGCAGCGATGCCTTCGAACTCGACTCGCCACGGTGGCCACGGAGCGTTTTCTGATCCGCCGCACCCTTTCCGCGTTCCCGCACCCGCTGTGCCATGGCGGAGTGGGTGCGGGAACACGGAAGGGGTGCGGGAGTTCAGGGGACCTCGGTGATGCCTACGGTGGGGAGGAAGAGGCAGGTGTTGGTGCCGTTTTCGACGGTGCCGAAGACGGCGGCGAGGACGGTGCCGGATCCGGTGTCGACCGGGACGGCGCGGATGCCGCCGACGGGCAGGGCGGCGGCGAAGAAGTCCTGGACGGCGCGTTCGGCGAGCGGGCGTAGGGCGGGCGGAACCTCAGGGGGCACCATCGCGCGGAAGACGTCGGAGAGCGAACCCATCGACGCCATGCCTGCGCGCCCGGTGGTCACGTTCATCCAGGCGACCCGCATCCCGCTGGTGTCCACGCTGTCGCGACCGAGCCCGTACGGCATGAACGTGAACATCGTCTGCCCCGCCTTGACGGCGGACATATCGATCCCGGGCAACGTGATCGCCGTCTTCGGCCACGGGCCCGGCACGGCACCCGCCACCGCCGGAGCCAGCCCCAACGTCGTCCCCTCCAGGCAGAACGCCGCCGCCGTCGGATAAAGAAACGGCTGCATCCCGAACGCCCGCAACCCATCCACCGCCGCCTGATAAGTCCCGAACAAATCCGGCGCCGTCGCCCCGGATCGACCGACACGGCCACCGGGCGCAGTCGCCGTGGCGGCGGGCTGAGCCGTGACCGTGTCGGATCCCGGGGTGGCGGCTGCGGGGGCGGTGGCCGCGAGGGTGAGGGCGCAGGCCGCGGCTGTCGTGAGCATGGTCAGGCGGAGTGCTGCGGCCACGGGGACCTCTTCTCATCGTCGACACGACCGGGAAGTGAACGGTACTCCGGCAAACGTCGGCACCACGAGAAATCCGACATCGCTACCTTCGGGCGTGTCGCCCACACTTCCCCACCCAGTGCCTGCCCCAGCGCATTCCACCTGCACTCCCCCTGTGTTGGCTTCCCCACGTCGCGCAGAAAGGCGATCATCGGCGGTGAGGCCGGTGCGGCGACGCGGCAGTGCGCGGTGGCGCGGCGCGGCGACAAGTGCGCGGCGGGTGTACCAGTCGTGGAAGGCGGCGGCGCGGTGTAGTGGCGCCGCGGCGGGTTGTTCTCGCGGTAGTGGGATGGTGGGGCAGCTGCGCTGCGAACACTCAGCGCATGTTCGGCTATTGGTTATAGCGGGGGGTGGGAGGGGCGGCAAGGTCTACGCTCACGGTGATCGGTTTCCTTGTGCCGGGGTTTGCGTGCTGGGCATGATAATTCGGCTCGACCCTGGCATCGCCCGATGTCCGGATCGGGGTCAACCATCCAGAGCGACCGAGAGACCTGGCTCGTCGACGTCGCAGCAACCCCCCGGTTCACCGGGTGCGGGTGCTTCCGCCGGGACCGATGGAGGAACCGAAGTGATCAGCTCTGCTGTCCGCAGTACCCGGTGGGGTCGCCGACATATCGACCAGTGCAAGGTGACCGCCCAGAGCTGTCGAGGCTGACCCGCAGCCAGAGTGTGCACCCGTCGCTGGCCGGGTGATGCGACCGGCGCCCGACGCGGCGCGGTCACGTTCGTTCTTCCGAAGGACCCCGACCATGAGTGAGCGCAGCGAGCGACCAGCTGCCATGGCCGTCGAGCCGCCGCCGGACCTCGGCGGGGTGGCGTCATGAGTGCGTCCACCGCCCCCGATGCCCTGGCCGGCGACACCGTCACGGACGCGAAAGCACCCCGTGCCGAACACGAAACCCCGTCGCACACAACGGCCCCGACCGTGGCCAAGCCCTGGCACCCCTGGCGGTGGGTGATCAGCGCGATCGCGTTGATCCTGCTCGCCCAGTTCGTGCACGGCCTGGTGACCAACCCCGGCTGGGATTGGCCGACGTTCGCGAAGTACATCACCGCGAAGTCGGTGCTGTCGGCGCTGCGGGTGACGTTGGAGCTCACCGCGTGGGGTACCGCGCTCGGCTTCCTGCTCGGCACCGCGCTGGCCATCGCGCGCCTGTCGAACAATCCGGTGCTGCGGGTGATCTCGTGGTGCTACATCTGGGCGTTCCGCTCGATCCCGTTGATCGTGCAGCTGCTGTTCTGGTTCAACATCGCTTACCTCTACAACACGCTGTCGGTCGGGATCCCGTTCGGCCCCGCGTTTTTCACGTTCGAGGTGAACGGCGTGATCAGCGGCTTCACCGCGGCGGTGATCGGGCTCGCGCTGCATCAGGCCGCGTATTCGGCCGAGATCATCCGGGCGGGCATCATCTCGGTGGACGCGGGTCAACTGGAAGCCGCTGCGGCGCTGGGTATTCCGCGGGTGCGGCAGTTCCGCACGATCGTGGTCCCGCAGGCGATGCGGTCCATCCTGCCGAACGCGACCAACGAGGTGATCAGCCTGTTCAAGGGCACTTCGATCGTGTCGGTGATGGCGATCGCCGAACTGTTCTATCAGGTGCAGGTGATCTACGGCCGCAACGGCCGGGTGGTGCCGCTGCTCATGGTCGCCACCGCCTGGTACATCGTGCTGACCACCGTGCTGTCGGTGGCGCAGTTCTACATCGAACGGCACTACGCCAAGGGCGCGCAGCGCACGCCGCCGCCTTCTCCGCTGCAGCGCGTCCGGCTCAAGCTGCGCGAGATCGCCGAATCCGGTTCCGCCGCACCACGAGGAGCGACTCGATGACCGCCGCCACCGCCGTCGAGGTCCGCGGCGTCCACAAGTCTTTCGGCGCGCACGAGGTGCTGCGCGGTATCGATCTGACCGTCCGCTCCGGCGAGGTGGTGACCGTGATCGGCCCGTCCGGTTCGGGCAAGTCGACGCTGCTGCGGGTGATCAATCACCTGGAGTCGCTGGACGCGGGCACCGTGCACATCGACGGCGAGCTGATCGGCTATCGCCTGCGCCGCAACACCTTGCACGCGCTGCCCGATCGGGAAGTGCGAAAGCAGCGCTCCCGCATCGGTTTCGTCTTCCAGCAGTTCAATCTGTTCCCGCATCTGACGGTGCTCGACAACGTCACGCTCGCACCGCTTTCCGCGCAGCGCCGCGACCGCAAGGAGGTCGAGGCCGAGGCGCGGGTGCTGCTGGACCGGGTCGGCATCGGCGCGCTGGCCGACGCCTACCCGCGCACGTTGTCGGGCGGTCAGCAGCAGCGGGTGGCGATCGCGCGCGCACTCGCGTTGCGGCCCCGCGTGATCCTGTTCGACGAGCCGACCTCCGCGCTGGACCCGGAGCTGGTCGGCGAGGTGCTCGACGTGATCCGCGATCTCGCGCAGGGCGGCACCGCGCTGGTGATCGTCACCCACGAGATCGGCTTCGCGCGCGAGATCGCCGACACCGTCGTGTTTCTCGACGCGGGCGCCGTCGTGGAGCAGGGCCCGCCCGCGGCCGTGCTCGACCATCCCGAACATCCGCGCACCCGCGCGTTCCTCTCCAGAGTCCGCTGATGAACAGGTATCCGATGAAGCTTTCCGCCCTGGCCACCGCCGCCGCGACCGCCGTCGTGCTGCTGGCCACCGGCTGCACCGATCCCGAGGCCGAGTCGCAGACCCAGCCCGCCGGTGCGATCTCGTTCGATCTTTCGGCCGCCCAGACCGGCCGCGTCCGCGCACAAAAGGTGGACAGCATCGCGGCCGAAGTGCCGCAGGCGATCCGGGACCGCGGCACGCTGGTGGTGACCGGTGCGTCCGGCACCGCGCCGCCGCTGCGTTTCTACGCCGACGACGACAAGACCGTCGTCGGCTCGGAGGTCGATTTCGCCTCCTTGATCGCCGATATCCTCGGGCTGAAACTCGATGCGCAGGTGGCGGATTGGTCGCAGAACTTCGTCCGCATCGATTCCGGCGAGGTGGACGCGTTCATCTCCAACGTCACGGTGACCGAGGAGCGCAAGGAGAAGTACGACTTCGCCACCTACCGCAACGACACGGTCGCGCTGGAGGTGCCCAAGCAGAGCACGCTCGACTACCAGGACCGTAAGAGCTTGGCGGGCAAACGGATCGGTGTCGGCACCGGCACCAATCAGGAACAGCTGCTGGTGAAGTGGAACGAGCAGAACCGCGCGGACGGCCTGGCGCCCATCGACATCGCGTATTTCCAGCAGGTCAGCGACTACTATCTGGCGCTCGCCTCGCAACGGCTGGACGGCTACATCGGACCGAATCCGACGGCGATCTATCACTCCAGCACGGCGAACCAGACCAAGATCCTGGCCACCTTCTCCGGGGCGGGTGAGGCGCTGCAGGGCGAGATCGCGGTGCTCACCAAGAAGAACACCGGGCTGGTCACCGCGATCCAGCACGCGCTGAACTACGCCATCGAGCACGGCACCTATCAGCAGGTGATCGATCGGTGGGGCCTGAAGTCCGAGCAGGTCACCGAGTCCCGGATCAATCCGCCCGGCCTGCCGAAACAGCGGTGATCGCATGAAGTTCCTCTTGTTCACCCTGGTCACTCGCGTCCCCGACCCGACGACCGGACGGCTGCCCGGCACCAGGGAACGCCTGTTGAATGTCGTCGAACAGGCAAAGCTGGCCGAGGATCTCGGCTACGACGGGTTCGCCGTCGGTGAGCGGCACGAGGATCCGTTCCTCTCGGCCGCACCGCCGGTGATCCTCAGCCACCTCGCCGCGGTCACCTCACGCATCACGCTGTTCACCGCGGTCACCACGTTGAGCCTGCTCGATCCGGTGCGCGCGTTCGAGGACTACTCGACGCTGGACAACCTGTCCGGCGGGCGACTGGAGTTGATCATCGGCAAGGGCAACGGGGCCGCACAAGCCGAGCTGTTCCACGTCACCACCGACGACCAGTGGGACCGCAATCGCGAAGGCTACGAACTGTTCCGGGCGCTGTGGGACAGCGACAACGTCACCTGGTCGGGCCGGTTCCGGCCGGAACTGAAGGACGCCAAGGCTTTACCACGACCCTGGCAGCCGCGGGTCCGGATCTGGCACGGCAGCGCGACGAGCCGGGATTCGGTGGAACTAGCCGCGCGCAACGGCGATCCGCTGTTCTCGGCCAACGTCACCTATTCGATCGAACCGTACGCCGAACTGGTCCGGTATTACCGGGAGCGCTGGGCGTTCCACGGGCACGAGCCGGCCGCGGCGCTGGTCGGTGCGGGCACCGCAGGCTTCCATGTGGCGCGCACCTCGCAGCAGGCCAGGGACGGCTACCGGCCGGTCTTCGAGGCGCGACTGGCGTTGGCGCGCAAGCACGGCCTGCCGATCGTGTTCGAGACGCTCGACGACTTCGTCACCCGCAGTTCGGCTCTCGTCGGCAGTCCGGAGCAGGTGATCGACAAGGTGGGCCGGCAGCACGAGCAGTTCGGGCACGAGGTGATCCACCTGTCCGCCGAACGCGACGGCCGCCCCGAGATCGACTATCTGGACGGCCTCGCCCTGTTCCAGACCGAGGTGGCGCCGGAACTGCGCCGTCGAATTCCCAGCCGCCCCTTGGCCACCGGCGCCGACACCGCCGATTTCGACCCGCGGGACGTGCTCGTCCGCGCCGATACCTCTGGAGTTACCCCGTGATCCGATCCCGCCCCCGCATCGTCGCGCTGGCAGGCGCATTGGCCGCGGCGTCCACGCTGGCCGCCTGCGGCGCCGATGCGGCCGCACCCGGCGGCGACGCCGGTCCGCCGCAGCCGGGCGGCACCCTGCGCTACGGCCTGTCCCAGGCGCCGACCTGCTCGGACCCCGCGCAGGCGGGCACCAACCAAACCCTGTACGTGACAAGGCAGATCGTCGATTCACTGACCGATCAGGACCCGAAGACCGGCGAGCTGAAGCCGTGGCTGGCACAGAGCTGGGAGGTGAGCCCGGACGCGAAGGTGTTCACCTTCCGTCTGACCGACGGCGTCACCTTCAGTGACGGCACCCCGCTCACCGCGGATTCGGTCAAGCAGACCTTCGATTCGGTGCTCCGGCTCGGGTCTGCCAAGGCGCCGCTGGCGGGCAGTTATCTCACCAACTACGTGGGCACCACGGCCGTGGACAAACTGACCGCGCGGATCGAGTTCAGCAAGCCGAACGCGCAGTTCCTGCAGGCGTCCTCGACCACCCAGCTGGGCATCCTCGCCGCGGCCACCACGGCGAAGCCGGCCGAACAGCGCTGCCTCGGCGACAACATCGGCAGCGGGCCGTTCACCTACGCCAACTACCGGCAGGACGCCTCCGCGACACTGGCGAAGCGCATCGGCTACCAGTGGGGCTCGGCCGTCTTCGCGCATCGCGGCGAGGCCTATCTGGACAAGATCGAGTTCACGGTGGTGCCCGAATCCGGCGTGCGCACCGGCAGTCTCGCCTCGGGACAGCTGGACGCGATCAGCGATGCGCTGCCGCAGGACGCACCGCAGCTCGAGGCGACGGGTGGCCGCATCCTGAGCACCGCGAATCCCGGTGTGCCGTTCGGCTTCCAGACCAACGTGACGCGCGGTCCGCTGCGTGACCCCGCGGTGCGCCAAGCCCTGCTGCCCGCGATCGACCGGCAGCAGTTGGTGGACACCGTGCTCGGGCCGCAGTTCAAGCCCGCGACCAGTGTGCTGGCCAGCAGCACACCCGGCTACCGGGATTTCTCGGCACGACTGGCCTACGACCCGACCAAGGCCAAGAGCATTCTCGATCAAGCGGGCTGGGTGCCCGGCGGCGACGGTATCCGCGTCAAGGACGGTGTGCGCCTGTCCTTCTCGGTGCTGTTCAGTCAGGTGTTCGCGGGCAATCAGGCGATCATCGAACTGGTGCAGCAGCAGCTGCGGCAGATCGGGGTGGAGCTGAAGCTGGACCTGGTGTCGATCGCCGAGACCACGGCGCGCCAGGGCACCAAGGACTTCGACACCAGCTATGGCAACACCACCCGCGCCGACGGTGACATCCTGCGCACCTCGTTCGGCCTGGACGGCCGCAACCTCAATGCGCGCGAGGCCGTTCCGGCGCTCGACGACGCGTTGAACGGGCAGCTGAGCACCGCCGACACCGCTACTCGCCACACCCTCATCGGCACCGCCCAGCAGCAGGTGCTCGACGCCGGCCTGCTGATTCCGACGGTGGAGCTGTCCCAGGCGATCGGTGCGAGCAGCACCACGCAGGATCTGAAGTTCGAGGCCTCGGCCCGGCTACAGTTCTTCGACACCTGGCTGAGCGGGCGGTAGCGATGGCGCGCTATCTGGCTTCGCGGGTCCTGCAGGCGATCTGGGTGCTGTGGGCGGCGTTCACCATCTCGTTCGTGGTGCTGTATCTGCTGCCCGCCGACCCGATCTCGATCGCGGCCGACGGCGCCGGTGCGGGCACCCCGGTGGACAAGGCCGCCATCGCCGAGCTGCAGGCCCGCTACGGGCTGGATCGTCCGCTGTGGGAACAGTATTGGACCGCGCTCGGGCATGCGGTGCGTGGCGATCTGGGCCATTCCATCGTGACCGGCCAGCCGGTCACCGGCGCGATCGGTGACGCCTTGCCCGCGACGCTCGAATTGGCCGGGCTCGCCTTGCTGTTCGCGACGGTCGGCGGGGTGGCACTGGCGCTGGTGGCCGGCTACACCCGGCGGCCGTGGCTGCGCAGCACGCTCGACGCGCTGCCGTCGCTCGGTGTGTCGGTACCCACCTTCTGGACCGGATTGCTGCTGTTGCAACTGTTCTCGTTCCAGCTGCGCTGGGTTCCGGCGTTCGGCAGCCACGGGATCGCGGGCACCATCCTGCCCGCCCTCACCCTCGGCCTGCCGATCGGCGCGGTGATCGCCCAGGTGCTCACCGCCGGGCTCGAATCGACCTGGCGGCAGCCGTTCGTCGACGTGGCACTGGCCAAAGGCGGCTCGCGCTGGTGGGTACAGCGCAAACACGTGCTGCGCCCCGCCAGCGTGCCCACCTTCACCATCGCGGGCGTGCTGGTCGGCAACATGCTCGCGGGCTCGGTGGTGGTGGAGACCGTGTTCGCCCGGCAGGGCGTGGGACGACTCACCCAGACCGCCGTACTGGCACAGGACATCCCGGTGGTGCAGGGCATCGTGCTGCTCACCTCGACGGTGTTCGTCACCGTGAATCTCGCGGTGGACCTGCTGTATCCGCTGCTCGACCCGCGGATTGCCGCCCGTTCCCGGCGTGCGGCCGCCACGGACGAGACACCGCGCCGCAGCACCGAGACCGCGGAGGTGGTCGCGAACCATGGTTGATGTCCTCGAGGAGGGCCGCCGCGCCGCCCTCCCCCGGCTGCGCCGACCGGCGCTGCGCTGGAAATGGTTACGCGACAACGCGGTACTGCTGCTGTCCGGCGTGGTCGCGCTGCTCGCGGTCGGCTGGGCGTTGTTCCCTTCGTTGTTCGCGAGCGGCGATCCGCTGACCGGCGTGCCCGCGCAGAAATTCCAGAGCCCCAGCGCCCAGCACTGGTTCGGCACCGACAATCTCGGTCGCGACCTGTACACGCGAATGGTGCACGGCGCCGGACTCTCGCTCACCGCGACGCTGGCCGCGGTGGGTATCGCGCTGGTCGCCGGGTCACTGCTCGGCCTGCTGGCCGGCGCGGCCGGTGGCCTCGTCGACACCGTCGTCATGCGCGTCGTCGATGTGCTGCTGTCGATTCCGGCGCTGCTGCTGTCGCTGGCGCTGGTCACCGCGCTCGGCTTCGGTACCCGCAACGTGGCGATCGCGGTGGGTGTTTCGCTGGTCGCCAACTTCGCCAGGGTGCTGCGCTCGGAGGTGCTGCGGGTGCGGCAGGCGGCGTTCGTCGAGGCCGCGCGGGCGGGCGGGGTCCGCTGGCACACGGTGCTGCTGCGGCACGTGCTGCCGAACTCCTACCAGCCGGTGCTCGCGCTGGCCGCGGTCGAGTTCGGCATGGCGGTGCTCGCGGTCTCGGCGCTGAGCTTCCTCGGCTACGGCGCGAAACCGCCCACCCCCGAATGGGGCTCGCTGATCTCGGAGGGCCGCAACTATCTCGCCACCGCGTGGTGGATGACCACGCTGCCCGGCCTGGTCATCATCGCGGTCGTGCTCGCCGCGCAGCGCCTGGGACGCGCGGCAGGAAGGAACGAATAACTCATGACCACCGCTTCTTCGCCCCGCACCGCAACCGTCGAGGACCGGCCGGGCGCTGCCTCGTGTGCCGAACCCGCGGGGCGGGAAGCAGATCCGCTGTTGCAGGTGCGCAATCTCCGGGTCCGGTACCGCACGGACACCGGCCCGGTGACCGCGCTGGCCGGCGTCTCGCTGAGTGTGGCGCGCGGCGAGGTGGTGGCCCTGGTCGGTGAATCCGGTTCGGGCAAGTCCACTCTCGCGCAGGCGGTGATCGGGTTGCTCGGAGGCAATGCCGAGATCAGCGGCGGCACGGTGACCTTCGGCGGCGAGGTCGTCGATCTCGGATCGGAGCAGGCGCTGCGCCGCCTGCGCGGCGCGCGGATCGGTTTCGTGCCACAGGATCCCGGTTTGTCACTGAACCCGGTGCGCCGGGTCGGCGATCAGGTGGCCGAGGCGCTCGTGGTGCACCGGCTGGCCGACCGGCGTTCGGCCCGGGTCCGCGCGGTCGAACTGCTGGCCGATGCCGGATTGGACCGCCCGGAGCTGCGCGAGGTGCAGTATCCGCACGAGCTGTCCGGCGGGCAGCGCCAGCGGGTGCTCATCGCGTCCGCGCTCGCCTGCGCACCGGAACTGGTGATCGCGGACGAGCCGACCAGTGCGCTGGACGCCACCGTGGCGCGCCGGGTGCTCGATCAGCTGGCCGCGCAGATCAGCGCCCGGGGCACCGCGGTGCTGCTGATCACGCACGACCTCGCCGTCGCCGCGGAACGCGCGGATCGGCTCGTGGTGCTGAGCGGTGGCGAGATCGTGGAGAGCGGCCCGACCGCGACGGTGCTCGCCGCACCCCGGCATCCGTACACGAAACGGCTGCTCGCCGCGGCACCGAGCCTGGCTCCGCCGCGCGCGTACCGGCCGCCCAAGCCGCGCGAGGGCGCTCCGCTGCTCGCATTGCGCGAGGTGCACAAGCGTTTTCGCGCGCAGGCCGGCGGCTCGGTGACCGCGGTGGCCGGGGTGGGGTTCGAGCTGGGCCGCGGCGAAACCCTGGCGCTTGTGGGCGAATCCGGCTCGGGCAAGTCGACCACGGCGCGAATCGCGCTGCGCCTCACCGATCCCGACAGCGGCCGGGTCACCTTCGACGGCCACGAGCTCACCCGGGTGCGCGGCACCCGGCTGCGCACCCTGCGCAAGCGCTTCCAGGTGGTGTACCAGAACCCGTACTCGTCGTTGGATCCGCGCTGGCGGGTCGGCACGATCATCGAGGAACCGTTGCGCGCCTACGGCGTCGGCGACCGGGCAGCCCGGCAGGCGCGGGTCACCGAGTTGCTCGGGCAGGTGGCGCTGCCGGACAGTTTCGCCCAGCGCCGCCCCGCGGAACTGTCCGGCGGCCAACGCCAGCGCGTCGCGATCGCCCGCGCGCTCGCACTGCAGCCGGACCTGCTGGTGCTCGACGAGCCCGTCTCCGCCCTGGACGCCTCGGTACAGGCGCAGATCTTGGACCTGCTGGACCGGCTGCAGGCCGAGCTGGCGCTGAGCTACCTGTTCATCTCGCACGATCTGGCGGTGGTCCGCCGGATCAGCGACCACGTCGCGGTGATGCGGCACGGGCGCATCGTCGAATCCGGCCCCACCGCGGCGATTTTCGACGACCCGCAACACGAATACACCCGGGAACTGCTGTCCGCCATTCCCACCCCCGCGCCAGCGAAAGGACAAGCCTGATGCCAGGTCCGACCTACCGCCACAGCCGGATACTCGTCCGCACCGGGCACCGGCCGCACTGCCGCAGCCAACCGGAGCCCACCCAGCCGCCGCCCGGACCGGTGAAACGCTGGTGGCGCACGCGGTTCCGGGCTCCGGAACGCGCCACCGCCCTGTGGCAGCACGCGTACCTCTTCGCCCCCGACATCGGCTGCGCCGGAACCCATCCCGCGGCGCGGCAGTGCATCGACTGGAAGGCACCCTGCTGATGGCCGAATCCGACTTCTTTCTCGCGGTGGAACTCGCGGGCACCGGCGCGCACCCGGCGTCCTGGCGCCGGCCGGACTCGCGGGCCGAGGAGCTGTTCACCGGCGGATACTGGGTCGACGCGGTGGCAGCGGTCGAAAAGGCCGGCGCCGACGCGGTTTTCCTGCCCGACTCGTTCGGCTTGCAGCCGGGTGGCCCCGGCGTCACCCGGGGCAGACTCGATGCTGTGGCGATCGCGGCGCGGGTCGCCGCACGCACCCGGCGCGTCGGCCTGCTCCCGCAGGCCCCCGTGACGCACACCGAGCCGTTCCATCTGGCCAAGGCCATCCAGAGCCTGGATTTCGCCACGCTCGGCCGGGCGGGCTGGGAGGTCACCGTCTCCGAAGGAGAGGAGCAGGCCAAGGCTTTCGGCCGCAAGCAGGCTCAGGACGCGGCGTCGCTGTGGCACGAGGCGGACGAGGCGATCGAGGTGGTCACCCGGCTGTGGGACAGCTGGGAGGACGACGCGGAGATCCGCGATGTGCCCACCGGCCGCTTCATCGACCGGAACAAGCTGCACTACATCGACTTCGATGGCGACAACTTTGCGGTGAAGGGGCCCTCGATCACGCCGCGCTCGCCGCAGGGGCAGTCGATCGTCGCGGTGCGCGCACACGACGACCCGAGCACGGGTGTCGCCGTGCGGCGGGCCGATCTGATCCGCATCGCCGCGGCCGATCTGGACGCCGCGCGCAGCCACCGCACCGCGCTGCGCACGGCGCTGCGGGCGGCCGATCGCGACCCCGACGCGGTGCGGGTGCTGCTCGACCTCGACGTGCACCTGGCCGAGTCGACCGACGCGGCACGCGCGGAGGTGGCCGAACTGGATGGGTGGGCCGCCCCGCCCGCCGAGATCGGCGTCCGCCATCTCGGCACCGCGGCCACGCTGCGCGAGCTGCTCGCCACCGTGCACCGCTCGGCGGCGGCCGACGGCGTGGTGCTGCGTCCGCTGGCGGCCCCCGCCACCCTGCGGCACCTGCCCGCGCTGGGCCGTACCGCTGTGTCCTCCACCACATTACGAACCCGCCTCGGACTGTCCCGTCCCGTCAGCCGTTACACCGAGAAGGAAGGGGCTTCCGCATGAGCTCTACTGGATCCGCGGCCCGATCACCGCACCCGTGCCCGCGGGTACGGCGATCAGCCGCGCGCGTCACGGAGTCGCACGAGGGGATGGCGTCGTGACCGGCAAACCGCGCAAGCCCATCCACCTGGCGGCGCACTTCCCCGGCGTCAACAACACCACGGTGTGGGCCGATCCGGCGTCGAAGAGCCAGGTCGACTTCGCCTCGTTCGTGCACCTGGCCCAGACCGCCGAGCGCGGGCTGTTCGACTTCTTCTTCCTGGCCGAGGGGCTGCGCCTGCGCGAACATCTCGGGCGCATCCACGACCTGGACGTGGTGGGCAGGCCGGACACCTTCACGGTGCTCGACGCGCTGGCCGGGGTGACCGACAAGCTCGGCCTCGCGGGCACGATCAACAGCACCTACAACGAACCCTTCGAGCTGGCCAAGCAATTCGCTTCGCTGGACCACCTCTCCGGCGGGCGCGCCGCCTGGAACGTCGTCACCTCCTCCGACGCGTTCACCGGCGAGAACTTCCGTCGCGGCGGCTATCTGGAGCACAGCAAGCGCTATCAGCGCGCGGCCGAGGTGGTCGAGGTCGCCCGCAAACTGTGGGACAGCTGGGCCGCGGACACGCTCGTCGTCGACCGGGCGGCCGGCGTCTTCGCCCGGGAAGTCCCCGAAACTCGCCATCGCGGTTCGCAATTCGATATCGCGGGCCGCTTCGTGCTGCCGCCGAGCCCGCAGGGGCACCCGGTGCTGTTGCAGGCGGGCGATTCCGACGACGGCCGCGAGTTCGGCGCGGCGGCCGCGGACGCGATCTTCACCGTGCACGGCACATTGGAGGCCGGGCAGCGCTTCTATACCGATGTCAAGAACCGTCTCGCGAAATACGGCCGGACACCGGACGAACTGAAGATCCTGCCCGCCGCGACGTTCGTGCTCGGCGATTCCGCACAGGACGCCGAGGAGCGCGCCCGCCACATCCGGCAGCAACAGGTCGGACCGCAGACGGCGCTCGCCTTCCTCGAACAGGTATGGGGCCGTGACCTTTCCGGCTACGACCCGGACGGTCCACTGCCCGACGTGGACCCGGCCGACAACGCGGACATCACCCGCGGCCGGGTGCGCCACGCGAAGGATCCGCGCGCGGTCGCCGAGGCGTGGCGGGCCCGGGCCGCGGCCGAAAACCTCAGCATCCGTGAGCTGATCATCGAGGTGACCGCGCGCCAGCAGTTCGTCGGCACGCCCGCCGCGGTCGCCGAGCAGATCGACACCTACGTGCAGGCCGACGCCAGCGACGGTTTCATCCTCGTCCCGCATCTCACCCCGGGCGGACTGGACGAGTTCGTCGACAAGGTCGTCCCGGAACTGCAGGAGCGCGGCAGTTTCCGCACCGAATACACCGGCACCACCCTGCGCGACCACCTCGGTCTGCGTCATCCCCACCACCGCACCACCGCCCACGAAGGAGCACGAGCGTCATGACGACCAGCATCAGCACCGTTTTCGAAACCGAGTGGGCACACTGGCAGCACGCGCGTGAGGACCAGCTGCGCGACCCGCTCGGCTTCCTGAGCCTGACCGCGCTGCACTGGCTCACCGATCAGCCCGAGCGGCTGCCGGACGTGCCGGGCACCTGGTGGGTCACCGACGACAAGGTGTTCATCACCGCGCAACCGGCCGACCGGCTGGACTACGACGGCGAGCGGATCGCCGGCGTGCAGATCATCACGCCCGCCGAGGGCGCGACGGGACTCATTGTGCGGCACGAGGATCGGGTGCTCGAGGTGATCCGCCGCACCGGTCGGTACGCGGTGCGCGTGCACGACCCGGCCGCGCCCACGCTGCTGAGCTTCACCGGCATCCCGAGCTACGCGCCGGACCCGCGCTGGGTGCTGAGCGGCAAGTTCACGCCGTTCGACGAGCCGCAGACGGTGACCACGGGCGCCGTGGTGGACGGGCTCGAACACCACCACACGGCTTCCGGCACCATCGAATTCACGCTCGGCGAGGCCACCGAGCGGGTGCTCGCGTTCGGTGACCCGACCGATCTGCGACTGCTGTTCACCGACGCCACCAGCGGCGTCACCACCTACCCGGCGGCGCGCTCGCTGGCGGTCGGCGCGCCGGACGCGGACGGCACGGTGCGCCTCGACTTCAACCGGGCGGCGAATCTGCCCTGCGCCTTCACCGATTTCGCGACCTGCCCGCTGGCGCCCGAGCAGAATCGGCTGCGGGTGGCCATCGAGGCGGGCGAACAGCACCCGGGGTTGCAGCACGGCGAGCTATCGCAGCGGAGGACGGCATGACGGTCCCGCTGTCGATCCTCGACCTGGCGCCGATCAGCGCCGGGTCCACCGCGCAGCAGGCGCTGCGCAACACCGTCGATCTCGCGCAGCGCGCGGAACAGTGGGGCTACCACCGGTATTGGCTGGCCGAACATCATTTCGTCGCGGTGGCCAGTTCCTCCTCGATCACCCTGATCGGCTTGGTCGCGGCGGTCACCTCGCGGATTCGAGTGGGCTCGGCGGCGGTGCAGGTCGGCCACCACACCTCGGCCTCGATCGTCGAGGCGTTCGGCACGATCGATGCGCTCTACCCGGGTCGGCTCGATCTCGGGCTCGGCCGCTCCGGCCACCGCCGCAGCCAATACGGTTCGGAGCCCGCGCATCCCAAGGGCGGTCATCCCCGCGTCGACACCGCGACCGGCCGGACCGAGATCAAGGACGGTGTCGTGGTGCCGCCTCCGTTCGACCCCGGCCGGATCACCGACCGCTCGAAATTCCTCGCCTCGATCGGTGCGCTGCAACAGCGCGGCGCGCAGGCGCCGCCGTTCGACGAGCAGGTCGACGAGGTGCGGGCGCTGCTGGACGGCAGCTTCGTCAGCCCCGAAGGTGTTGCCCTGCACGCCGTTCCGGGCGAGGGCGCACAGGTGCAGGTGTGGGTCTTCGGCAGCTCGGCCGGGGAGAGCGCCGAGCTGGCCGGGCGGCTCGGGCTGCCGTTCGCGGCGGCGTATCACGTCTCGCCGGGCACCGCGCTGGACGCGGTCGCGGCCTATCGGGACGCGTTCCGCCCGTCCGCGCAGCTGGCCGAGCCGTATGTGGTGGTCTCGGCCGACGTCGTGGTGGCCGCGGACGACGCCACCGCCCAGCACCATGCCGCCACCTACGGCCACTGGGTGCACAGCATCCGCAGCGGCGCGGGCGCGGCCGACTACCTGGATCCGGACACCACGGCGCCGCTGACCCCGGAACAGCACCGGCTGGTGGACGATCGCCTGGCCACCCAGTTCGTCGGCTCGCCGAGCACCGTCACGGGCCGCCTGGCGGCACTGCAGCAGCACACCGGCGCCGACGAACTGCTCGTCACCAGCGTCACCCATCACCACGCGGACCGGCTGGAGTCGCACCGCCTCCTCGCCGACGCCTGGGGCCTGCGCACCGCCCGCGCCGCCTGAACCGACGCGCATCGCGGGCACGGCGGCGCTACCGAGTAGGTGCCGCCGTGCCCGCAGTTCCGTCGCGCTGCACAAGAACCGTGCACCGAATCGGTGCGCCCGACGGTAAATGGGAGCGCAAGCGGAAACCCTCTTGAAACATACAAGCGTGCATGTATATTTCTGCCGGTTGATGGAGGAGGGTATCGATGAGGATTGCTCTTGGCCGCCGCTGGGCCCGATGGTTCGTCGGAGCGGTTGCGCTGCTGACGGTTTCGCAGGTGGTCGTGGCCGCGCCCGGTGCCGCGAGGCCGGAAGGGGCCGCGGCGTGGACGGCGCTGCACGATGGGCCACAACGGTTTCCGTCCATCCATATCGACTGGGACGTGCCCATCACGATGAGCGACGGGACCGTCCTGAAGGCGAACGTGTACCGGCCCGCCGACGCGCACGGCCCGATCGATACGCCGTTCCCGACCATCGTGAACATGACGCCGTACACGAAACTCGGGTCGATGGTCCTGCAGACCGCGCTGTCGGTGCCGGTTCTGTCCGACGCGGTGGTCGGATTGCTGCGCGACTTCGAATTGCCGGGGACGCCGCTGGAGGGCCTCACCGACGCGACCCGGGTCGCGGGCGGCGGGTTCGGCCGGGTGTTCTCGGTGGACCCCAACCTGATTCGCAGCGGCTACACCCAGATCGTGGTGGACGTGCGCGGTACCGGCTTCTCGCAAGGCAACTGGGAACCCTGGGGCCCGAAAGACCAGTCGGACACCCCGGAGGTCATCGCCTGGGCCGCGGCCCAACCGTGGTCGGACGGCAATATCGGGATGAACGGCGTGTCCTACTCGGGCATCAACCAGGTGCAGGCAGCCGAAAAGCAGCCGCCCGCACTGAAAGCCATCGTCCCGGTGGTGCCGGGCAACGATCTGGTCCGCGACATGATCGCGCCGGGTGGCGCGGCCATCGGCATCCTGCTGCCCTACCTGCTGGTCGTGAACGCGGCCAAACTCATGCCGGACCTGATGTCGTTGCTACAGGGCAGATTCGACACGCAATGGCTGGCCGATCGCCTCGCCGACCCCCTGTCCTTCCTCGACGTCGGGCTGCAGACGCTGACCGCCGATTCCTTCGACAGCATTCCGCCGCAACTGAGCAACGTGCTCGACCCGGACAGTCCGATCCGGCAGGCCTGGCTCGGCCATCCCGAGCGGATCCAGGTGCCGACCATGGTGATCGGCGGCTGGCACGACAACTTCGTCAACGGCGAACCCCGCATCTACCAAGACATTCCGTTGCCGCCCGGGCAGAAGCAGTTGGTGATGGGCAACGGCTATCACGTGAGCACCGGCTTCGACATGCGCGGCAAGCCGGGCGAGCCGCCCCGCATCGACGTGCTGCAGCGCGCCTGGTTCGACAAGTGGCTCAAGGGCATCGACAACGGGATCGATCGGTGGGGCCCGGTGACGATGTGGCAGCAGGGCGGCGGCTGGACCACGGCCGAGCAGTTCCCGCGCCCGGAAGCCGAGCACCGGCGGATGTATCTGTCCGCGGCGCCGAGCGGCACCTCGGCGCTCAGCGCGCACGACGGCTCGCTCGTGACCGCGGCGACCGCGGACACCGCCCGCCTGACCGTCGCGCCCGGCCTGGCGAGCTTGTGCTCGGCCGACGGAACCCAGGGCACCGCGGGCATTCTCGTCTTCACCGGCTGCGGCAAGGACGCCCGGATCCAGGAGATTTCCGGGCTGACCTTCACCAGTCCCCCGGTGACCGCGCCGACGACGCTGTCCGGCCCGATCGCGGTGCATCTGAACACCGTGCACGACGCCACCGACGGCTACTGGACCGCGACGCTGAACGACGTTGCGCCGGACGGACGTTCGGTGACCCTCAGCACCGGCCAGCTGATGGCGTCGATGCGCGCCGTCGACGACGCCAGGAGCCGCCGGTCCGCCGACGGCGCCTACACCGATCCGTTCCCGGTCATGTCGCTGGCCGCCCGGCAGGACGTCGTGCCCGGCCAGGCTACGCAACTCGACCTCGGACTCGCGCCCACCGACGCGATCCTCCAACCGGGACACCGGCTCCGGCTCGACATCTTCGCGGGCAACTACCCGAAGGGGCTGCCGATCCGGCCGATGCTCGACGGCACCGGCCTCAAACCGCAACACCTGCAACTGGATCCGGCGGAACCGAGCTATGTGAACGTCCCGCTGAGCGGCACCACCGGCTGGTGACCGCACTCCCGCCGCGCACCCACCGGCGCGCGGCGGGTCAGGCGCTGATCGGCGCGGCGGTGACGCCGTAGCCGAGGTTGGTGAGCACCTCGGTGGTCGCCTTGGCGAAATTCAAGGTGATGAAGTGCAGGCAGGGCGCGCCCTCGTCGATGAGCCGCTGGGCCATCTCGGTGGCGATCTCGATGCCGGCCTCGCGGACCGCGGCCGGGTTGCCGTCGGGGGCATCGCCCGCGGCCTTGTGCAAGCGCGCCAGCACCGCGGGCGGCAGCGTGCGACCGCAGAGTTCCTCGGCCCTGGCGACCGTGCGCAGCGAGGTGATCGGCATCAGCTCGGGGATGATCGGCTTGGCGCCCTCGATCGGGTCGAACTTCTGCACGCGATCGCGCAGCCGCAGGTAGTGCTCGACGTCGAAGAACATCTGCGTGATCGAATACTCCGCGCCCGCACGCAGTTTCGCGGCCAGAAAGGCGGTGTCGGAGTCGAGGTCGGGCGAGCGGTGATGGCCCTGCGGGAACGAGGCGACGCCGACGTGGAAGTCGCCGAGGTCGCGCACGATGCGCACCAATTCCTCGGCGTACTCGACACCATCGGGATGGCGCTGCCAGGCGCCGAGCGGATCGCCCGGCGGATCGCCGCGCAGCACCAGGATGTTGCGGATCCCGGAATCGGCGTAGGAACCGACCAGCGAACGCAACTCGGCCACGCTGTGCTCGACGGCGGTCAGGTGCGCCACCGGCAGCAGCGTGGTCTCCTGCGCCAGCGCACCGGTGACCCGTACGGTGCGGTCGCGGGTGGACCCGCCCGCGCCGTAGGTCATCGACACGAACGCCGGATGCATCCGCTCGAACTGGCGCACCGCGCGCCACAGCCGCGCCTCGGCGGGCGCATCACGGGGCGGATTGAACTCGACGGAGAACGGCACAGCGGTACCGGAGTGCGTCCGCAAACTCTGTACCACCGAGGGTGTCGCAGAGACGTTCGGCTGCGTCCGGGGCGGACCGCCAGGGGTCGAGCTGCCCCGCGCATTGTCGAAAGTCACTGATCCAGTGTAGAGGTGACCTGCGGTAGCCCCGACGGGTCGGCCGCCGACCGCCGCGTATTCTCGCTGCGAAGAGGGTGTGAGCGAGCGCCCGGCAACCCGACCTTGGAGGCCACGCTGTCCGCCGGAACCGGTACCCAGACGCCGCACCGTACCTCGGCGGCCGAGCTGATCGCGCCGATCCCGGGCACGCCGGCCTTCGTCGCGGCCGTGGAAGGCGCGTTGACCAGGTTCTTCGCCGACCGTCGCGGGACGGTCGAGGAGCTGGGCCCGATCTTCGTCGAGGCCGCGGACGCGCTGGAACTGTTCGTGCTGCGCGGCGGCAAACGCACCAGGCCCGCGTTCGCGTGGACCGGCTGGCTCGGCGCGGGCGGCGACGCCGCGGGGCCGGACGCCGCCGCCGTGCTGACCGCGTGCGCGGCCCTGGAACTGGTCCAGGCGTGCGCGCTGATCCACGACGACATCATCGATTCCTCGCGCACCCGCCGCCGCTTCCCGACGGTGCACGTCGACTTCGAAACCCGGCACCGCGACCGCGGCTGGGCGGGTGATTCCGCGCACTTCGGCGCCAGCGTGGCCATCCTGGTCGGCGACCTGGCCCTGGCCTGGGCCGACGACATGGTGCACGCCTCCGGTCTGGAGCCGACGGCCATCGCCCGGTTCGCCCCGGTGTGGGCAGGCATGCGCACCGAGGTGCTCGGCGGCCAGCTGCTCGACATCAACGGCGAGGCGGGCGGCGACGAGTCGGTCGAGGCGGCGCTGCGCATCAACCGGTACAAGACCGCCGCCTATACCGTCGAGCGCCCGCTGCACCTCGGCGCGACCATCGCCGACGCCGACGCCGATCTGGTCGCGGCCTACCGCACCTTCGGCACCGATATCGGCATCGCGTTCCAGCTGCGCGACGATCTGCTCGGCGTCTTCGGCGACCCCGCGATCACCGGCAAACCCTCCGGCGACGATCTGCGCGAGGGCAAGCACACGGTGCTGCTGGCGGAGGCCCTGCGCCGCGCCGACGAGTCCGACCCGGCGGCCGCGAAACTCTTGCGCACCAGCGTCGGCACCGATCTCGACGCGGATGAGGTGGCCCACCTGCGCACGGTGCTCACCGAGCTCGGCGCCGCCGACGAGGTGGAGCGCCGGATCACCGAGCTGACCGACGCGGGCCTGGCGGCCATCGAGACCAGCACCGCGACGCCCGCCGCGAAGGAACAATTGCGCGCCATGGCCTTGGCCGCGACCAAGCGCACCGCGTGAAAGTAGCTGCGGCACCGGCCGATCGGGTACACCTGGTCGGCACAGATCGCTGCCCGGCACCGAGGAGAATTACATGCCTGACGTGAAAACCGTTGCCGGACCGACGGATCGCGTGGTCGTCGTCGGGGCGGGACTGTCCGGACTTTCCGCGGCGCTGTATCTGACCGGCGCGGGACGGCAGGTCACCCTGCTCGAACGGGCCGATCACCCGGGCGGCCGGGTCGGGCGCTACCAGGGGGCGGATTACGAGATCGACTCCGGCGCCACCATTTTGACGCTGCCCGAGCTGGTCGCCGATGCGCTCGCCGCGGTCGGCCGCACACCCGAGACCTGCAAGCCCGCGCTGCGCATCCACCAGCTCGCGCCGAGCTACCACGCCCGCTTCGCCGACCGCACCGAACTGCGGGTGTTCGCCGACGCCGACGCGATGGCGGCGGAGGTCGCGGCGGTCTGCGGCCCCGCCGAAGCCCGCCGGTATCGGCGGCTACGGGACTGGCTGGCCCGGATCTACGCCGCCGAGTACGCCGAATTCATGGACACCAACTTCGATTCGCCGCTGGACCTGGTGCGGCTGCCCGAAAAGCGCCGCGCCCTGGCCACTTTGGTGCGGCTCGGCGGGTTCGGCAGGCTCGGGCCGCGGGTCGGGCGCTTCCTGCGCGATCCACGACTGGCCCGGCTGTTCACCTTCCAGGCGCTGTACGCGGGCCTGCCGCCCACCGCGGCGCTCTCGGTATACGGCGCGATCCCGCACATGGACACCTCGCTCGGCGTCTACTTCCCGGAAGGCGGCATGCGCGCGATCGCGGCGGCCATGGCCGAGGCGTTCACCGCGGCGGGCGGCACGCTCGAACTCGGCACCGAGGTCACCGGCGTGGACTACACGCGGCGGCGCGCCACCCGGGTCCGCACCGCGGACGGCCGCGGCTTCGACTGCGACGCCCTCGTGCTCACCGCCGATCTCGGCAGCATCGACCGGTTCGGCGTGCGCCGCCGCCGCGGCCTGCGCGCCGCGCCGTCGGCCGTGGTCGCACACGGGACGGTGCCCGCGGCGCTCGCGCGGACCTGGCCGGTGCAGGCCCACCACATCATCGAGTTCGGGCAGGCGTGGCGGCAGACCTTCGCCGAGATCACCGGACGGCGCGGCCGCGGGCGGCTGATGAGCGATCCGTCGCTGCTGCTGACCCGGCCCGCGCTCACCGACCCCGGACTGCACATCACCCGCGCCGACGGCGAGTACGAACCGCTGTCCGTGCTCGCCCCGTGCCCGAATCTGGACTCGGCCGCGCTGGATTGGCGCCGCATCGGGCCCGCGTATCTGCGCGAGTTGCTCGGGGTACTGGAAGCGCGCGGTTACCACGGCATTGCCGAGCACTTCACGGTCGACCATGTGGACACCCCGCGCACCTGGCACGAGCAAGGGATGCTCGCCGGAACTCCCTTCTCCGCGGCACACCTGTTCCGGCAGACCGGGCCATTTCGCCCGCGCAATCTTCCGCAGGGCAGCGACAACGTGGTTATCGCAGGTTGCGGCACCACGCCGGGGGTCGGCGTGCCGACGACACTGCTGTCCGGAAAACTGGCGGCAACCCGGATAACCGGTGAATAAGGCCCAGCTCGAGATGAAACCCCGAGGACCAGCGGGATAGGGTTCGATGCGACGCCGTAAACTAGGCGCCGACCTATTCACTCGCGGTTGCGACCGCTGACCATTCGGGGGGACCGACACCAGATGGCATCCCCCGAAACGCGCGCCGCAAAGGCCACAGTGACAGATATCGACGGCCACGCACCGAAAACCGCAGCGCAGCGCGAATCGGCCGCCACCGACCCGTCGGGTGTGCGGTCCTGGATGCGTACCAGTGCCGTCTTCCTGCGCACCCCCGAGGGACACGCGGCGCTGCTCGGGTTCTACGGCGCGATCATGATCACCCTCGGCGGGTTCGGCGCGGGCAGCACCCGCAAGCGCGACCCGCTGCTCGAGGCGCTACACCTGTCCTGGCTACGTTACGGCCACGGGTACGCGCTCTGCACGATCGTGATCTGGATCGGCGTGCTGCTGATGATCACCGCGTGGGTCCGGCTGGGCCGCGCCACGATCGGCAAGGGCGACAGACCTGATGTACCCGTGACGTTGAACGAGTTGCGGGCCATCGTCGGAATCTGGATCACCCCACTGCTTTTCGCGGTGCCGATGTTCAGCCAGGACGTCTACTCCTACCTGGCGCAGGGCGCACTGCTGCGTGACGGTTTCGACCCGTATGTCGACGGCCCGGTGAAGAACCCCGGCGTGCTGCTCGACAACGTGAGTCCCGTCTGGAAGAACACCACCGCGCCCTACGGGCCGATATTCCTGCTGCTCGGTCGCGGTATCACCAGCATCACCGGGGAGAACGTCGTCGCGGGCACCATCGCGATGCGGCTGGTGATGCTGCCCGGTCTCGCGCTGATGATGTGGGCGGTGCCGTATCTGACCAAGCACCTCGGCGGCAAGCCGACGGTCGCGCTGTGGCTCGCGGTGCTCAACCCGCTGGTGCTGATCCACCTCTTCGGCGGCGTGCACAACGAGATGCTGATGGTCGGCCTGATGTGCGCGGCCATCGCGCTGGTACTGGAGCGCCACCACGTCGCGGGCATCGTGGTGCTGGCGATCGGCGTGGCGATCAAGGCGACCGCCGGTGTCGCGCTGCCGTTCCTGGTGTGGATCTGGATGCTGCACGAACGCGAGAAGCGCGCCGCCCAGCGCACCCGCCGCGACCCGGACCAGTTACCGGAGAGCGAACGGCCGCACGATGCCGCGGAACCGACCGAGGACATGCCGCACCCGGCGCTGATGTTCGCCAAGATCGCTGGACTCGGCCTGAGCGTGTTCGCGGCGGTGTTCGTCGCGGCCTCGGCCATCGCGGGCGTCGGCATCGGCTGGCTGACCGCGCTGTCGGGCTCGAAGAAGATCATCAACTGGCTCTCGCTGCCGACCATCATGATGCACATGGTGGGCTGGGTGACCACGCTGGACAGCGGCAAGGTGCTCAACGTGACCCGGCTGCTGTGCATGCTCGCGCTCGTCGCGCTGCTCGCCTGGACCTGGTGGCGGTTCCGGCACAGCGAGCGCGAGGCGGTGTTCGGCATCCTGATCGCCTTCGTCGCGATCGTCATCCTCTCCCCCGCCGCACTGCCCTGGTACTACTCGTGGCCGCTCGCGCTGGCCGCCGGGTTCGCGCTGTCCACCACGACCTTGATGGTGCTCGTCGGCTTGTGTACCTGGCTGATGCTGGTGTTCCAACCCGACGGCTCGATCGGGCTCTACTCGTTCGGGCACGTCGCGGCCGCGACGTTCGCCGCCGTGGTGGCGGCCATGTCGCTGCGCAAGGTCGACCCGCTGCGGCTGCGGGCCGCGACACCGAGCACCGAACCGGCCACACCCGCCCGGACATGACCGGTCTCGCGCCGCCCGCACTCGAGCGCGCCCGGCGCGACACCGCCGCCGAACTCGCTCTCGCGTATCGCGCGTGCCGGCAGATCGCGGCGCGGTACGGGCGCACCTATTTCCTGGCGACCCGGCTGCTCTCGGCCGAACGCCGGCCGGCGATCCACGCGCTCTACGCCTTCGCCAGGGTGGTGGACGATATCGTCGACCACCCGGAAACCGGTGCGGTGCAGCGATTCCCGGACGACACCGGATGCGAGCGGAGTGCGCTCGCACCGGCCGCGCAGCTCGACCTGATCGAGCATCAGCTGCGCGCGCTGCTGGACGGCACCCTCGCCGCACCGGAGGCCCTGTCACACAAGACGTTCGAAGCGCACCGTCTGGCGCTGCTCGCGCTGGCCGACACCATCGATCGCTACGACATTGCGGCAGTGCACTTCTGGACGTTCCTCGACGCCATGCGGATGGACGTGCCCGGCACCGCGCAGTTCCGCGACCGCTACACCACGATGACCGAACTGCGCGAATACATGCGCGGCTCGGCCGCCGCCATCGGACTACAGGTGCTGCCGGTGCTCGGCACCGTCGTCCCGCGCGCCGAGGCCGAGCCCGCGGCCGCGGCCCTCGGCGAGGCGTTCCAGCTCACCAACTTCCTGCGCGATGTCGCCGAGGATCTCGATCGCGGCCGGATGTATCTGCCCGCCGACGAACTCGCCCCCTTCGGCGTAGACCACGATCGGCTCATCCACTGCCACCGCACCGGGCACACCGATGCCAGGGTGCGCCGCGGGCTCGCCCACCTGATCGCGGTCAACCGGGACATCTACCGGCGCGCGGACGCGGGCATCGACCTACTGGAACCGCGCGTGCGGCCCGCGATCCGCACCGCCTCGCTGCTGTACGCGGGCATCCTCGACCGCATCGAGGACTCGGGCTACGCCGTGTTCGCCCAGCGCGCGGTCGTCCCCCGCCCGCACCGCCTGCGCGTCGCCGCGACACAGTTCGCCGCTGCCCTGGCCGGACGCTGACGCCCGGCCGGGCTGTGCGCATGCTGCGCGGCCGGTCAGAACGGATCGGCGGCCGCTCTGCGGACCACCTCGCGGGCGAGCGGGCCGTGCAGGGCGTCGATCGGCTTACCAGGCAGGCTGTCGTCGTCGGTGAAGATCCACTGCAGGATCTCCTCGTCGGTGTATTTGGCGTCCTTCATCACGGTGATCAGGCCCGGCAGCGGCTTGACCACCGCGCCCTCCTTGTCGAAGAACCGCTCGGGGACACCTGCCACGCCGTCCCGGCGGATGGCGAGCAGTTGGTGGTCGCGCAGCATCTGATGGACGCGGGTCACCACGAGCCCGAGCCGGTCGGCCACCTCGGGCAGCGGCACCAGCGCCACGGACTCCGGAAGAACATCATCGCTGCAGGGAAATGCACTCACCCGAGTAACGGTAGACCGTCCCCCACCGCACGTCGTGAGACACCCGGGCGCGTTTCGCCGATACCATCGTGAGGGCCGCACGGGGCGGTCGATCGCTTGTGGGCGCAACCGCGAGGGGTGAGAACTTTGTGAAAGCCGGAGGACATCAATTGATCGGCCAAATGCTGGAAGGGCGCTATCGCATCGATGCGCCGATCGCCCGCGGTGGCATGTCGATGGTCTTCCGGGGGGTCGATACCCGGCTGGATCGCCCCGTCGCCATCAAGGTGATGGACCCGAAGTTCGCCGGTGACCCGCAGTTCCTCACCCGATTCGAGTTCGAGGCCCGCGCGGTCGCCAAGCTCAAGCACCCGTCCCTGGTCGCGGTCTACGACCAGGGCGTGGACGGCGAATACCCGTTCCTGATCATGGAGCTGGTGGAGGGCGGCACGCTGCGCGAGCTGCTGCGCGAGCGCGGCCCGATGCCGCCGCACGCGGTGCGCGCGGTGGCCGAGCCGGTGCTCGCGGCGATCGGCGTGGCGCACAGCGCGGGGCTGGTGCACCGCGACGTGAAGCCGGAGAACGTGCTGATCTCCGACGCCGGCGAGGTCAAGATCGCCGATTTCGGCCTCGTCCGCGCGGTGGCGGCGGCCAACACCACCTCGGCCAGCGTGATTCTCGGCACGGCCGCGTACCTCTCCCCCGAACAGGTGACCAGCGGCACGGCCGACGCGCGCAGCGACGTCTACTCCTTCGGCGTGCTGATCTTCGAGCTGCTGACCGGGCGTGTCCCGTTCACCGGCGATACCTCGATCTCGATCGCCTATCAGCGGATCGAGAACGATGTGCCGAGCCCGAGCCGGTTCATCTCCGGCGTGCCGCCGGAGTTCGACGAGCTGGTCGCGAAGGCCACCGCGCGCGAGCCGGCGCACCGGTTCGCCGACGCGAACGAGATGGCGGCGGCGCTGCGGCAGATCGGCGCGAAGCTGAACCTGCCGCCCTACCGGGTGCCCGCGCCGCAAGAGTCGGCCGAACACCTGAGTGCCAGTTACAAGGTGGCCACCCCGGCCGCACACCAGCCCGCGGCGACTCCCGCGCCGCCGTATACGCCGCCGACGGTGCAGCACACGCGGGTGGTCACCGCGCCGCGCCCGCGCGCGGACTACGGACCCGACGACTACGACGAGCAGCCGGTACGCCAGCAGCACGCGTCGGCCCCGTACCAGTCCTACGCGCCGGATCCCAGCAGGTCGCGGCGCACGGCGTGGATCTGGATCGCCGTCGTGGCGATTCTCACGCTGGTGGTCGGCGTCGGTGGCTGGTGGCTCGGGTTCGGGCGGTTCTCGCCGGTGCCCGCGATCGCCGGACTCGACACCGATCGAGCGGTCGCGACCTTGCGGGACGCCGGATTCGAGACGGAGCTGCGGCAGAAGGCCTCCGACACCATCCCGGTCGGCGGCGTGGTCGGCAGCGACCCGTCCGCCGGGTCGCGGATCACCAAGGGGTCGACGGTCGCGGTGCTGGTTTCCAGCGGCAAACCGAAGGTGCCGGACCTCAATCCCGGTGACGACATCTCGAAGGTCAATCAGCTGATCCGCGACGCGGGCCTGCAGCCGGTGGACTCCGGCGAAGAAGGCAACCCCGCGCCCAAGGGCACCCTCGCCCGGGTCGAGCCCGGCCCCGGCACCGTGCTGCCGACCGGCGCGCAGGTCAAGGTGTACCGCAGCAACGGCGCGAAGCCGATCAAGGTGCCCGACGTGCGCGGCAAGACAGCCGACGAAGCGGTGAAACTGCTCACCGACGCGGGTATCAAGGTCCGCGACCGGCAGACCAAATTCGACAAGTCCGTCGAGGCGGACAAGGTGATCGGCACCGATCCGGTCGCCGGGACCACCGTCCAATCCGGCAGCGGTGTCACGCTTTTCGTCTCCAATGCGCTCAAGATGCCCAACCTGATCGGGTCGAGTGTCGGCAATGCCAGGTCGAAGCTGGAAAGCCTCGGCCTGCAGGTCGAGGTCAAACAGCTCACGCCCACCGACGGCTCGGTGGTGATCGGCCAGGTGCCGGGGATCAGCGCGAACGTCGAGCCGGGATCCACCGTCCAGCTGACCGCGCTGCCATAGCGCGACAACAGCTTCGGCTGTCGCGGATCACTGCATTGCTCGAATGACGCACGGCATCAGAGGAATCGGACGATCGATACGGTTCCCACGACCAGGCAGTAGACCGCGAACGGGAGCAGGGTGCGGGTCTGGAAGTAGCGCTCCAGGAAGCGCACCGCCAACCACGACGACATTCCGGAGACGACCGCACCGACCAGCACGGGCCCGCGGATACCGGCGGTGTCCGGCCCGGCCAGCTCCGGGATCTCCATCAGGCCCGCACCCAGGATCGCCGGAGTGGCCAGCAGGAAAGCGAATTTCGCCGCCTGCTCGTGCTGCAGTCCACGCCACAGTCCACCGACCATGGTCAGTCCCGCTCTGCTGAATCCGGTCAGCAGAGCACCGACCTGAGCGAATCCGATGGCGAGCGCGTCCTCCGGCTCCAGCGCCGCCAGCCGCCGATCCGATTGGCGCTTACGGGCTTCCGCAGTGCGCACACCCGCCCGGCCGTGCAGCGCGAAGCTTCGCCCGTACTGTGCGAGCGTCGGCTCGTTGCGGCGGCGCAGACCCTCGCCGACGATCAACACGATGCCGTTGAGCACCAAGAAGATCGCGGCACAGATCGGCGCCGCGAACAGCACGTGCAGCGGATGTTGCAGAAACGGCCCGAGGGCCGCGATGGGCAAGGTCGCGATCACGATCAACAACGCCAACCGCTGGGCGACCGTCTCGGCCCGGCCGGTGCGCAACAGGCCGACCATGCCGACGGCGATGGCCCGCCAGTCCCGCCAGTAGTAGCCGAGCAGTGCCACCGCGGTCCCCACGTGCAATGCCACCACGAAGGCCAAATACGGTGTGCCTGTGCCCGATTCGCCCTGATCGACCAGTCGCTGCCAGTCCCCGCCGAGCCACGCCGCGAGCAACACCGAATGCCCCAGGCTGGAGATCGGGAACAGCTCGGTGACGCCCTGCACCACACCGATGACCGTCGCTTCGAAGTAAGTGAGCATCGCGAAGAGTTTCGCACGGCCACAGCCGCCTACCCGCACCCGCCACAGCCCTCGACCGATATGCCCGAATCGCCTATCCCCCAGTGACTTTCGGATACCGGCCGCAGCGCCGCGATCGCCGATTTGACCTCAACCATACTTGAGCTTTTATGGTGACCAGGACGAACGAACAGAGGAACAATCATGACGACACAGCAGATCTCGGACGCGGAGCTGGCCGGACAGCCCGCCGCCTACTGGACCGGACTCGCCTACGAGGCGCTGATCGCGTTCACCCGCACCCGGCTGGCCGAACTCGGGATGACGCAGCCGCAGTACTGGATTCTGCGGAACCTGTCCAAGGCCGACATCTCGCCCGACGGACAGGGCATGACGATTCCCGAACTGCGCCAGGCGATGAGCTCGTACCTGCGGGCCGAGGACGACCTCGACGCCGACTCGGCGGTACTGCTCGAACGCGGCTGGCTCACCCGCGACGAGCGGCAACGCTGGTGGATCACCGAGGCGGGCGACCAGGCGCGCGCCGCGATGGGACCGGGCCTGCCCGCGATCCGCGCGCAGATCCACCGGGGCATCGACGACGCCGACTATGTCACCACGCTGAAGGTGCTCCAGCAGATGATCCGCAACGTCGGCGGCACCGCACAATAGCCGGAGGGGACGTACCCGGCCGGGTACGTCCCCTCCGAAAAACCTTGTTCAGCGCAGCATTTCGGCGACCAGGAAGGCCAGCTCCAGCGACTGCTGAGTGTTCAGGCGCGGGTCGCAGGCGGTTTCGTAGCGACCGGACAGGTCCAGATCGGAGATGTCCTGAGCGCCGCCGAGGCATTCGGTGACGTCCTCGCCGGTCAGCTCGATGTGCAGGCCACCCGGATGGGTACCGAGCGCGTGATGCACCTCGAAGAAGCCCTGCACCTCGTCGACGATGCGATCGAAGTGCCGGGTCTTGAACCCGGTGGACGCCTCGTGCGTGTTGCCGTGCATCGGGTCGCACTGCCAGATCACCTGGTGACCGGTGGCCTGCACCTTCTCGATGATGGGCGGCAGCACGTCCCGGACCTTGCTGTTGCCCATCCGGGACACGATGGTCAGCCGGCCGGGCTCGTTGTTCGGATCGAGCCGCTCGACGTACTCCACGGCCTGATCGGGCGTGGTGGACGGGCCGATCTTCAGGCCGATCGGGTTCGCGAGCAGTTCGGCGAGCGCGATATGCGCGCCGTCGAGCTGCCTGGTCCGCTCGCCGATCCAGAGGAAGTGCGCGGACAGGTCGTAGAGCACCGGCTCGCCCGCCGCGTTCTCGCTCAGCCGCAGCATCGCCCGCTCGTAGTCGAGGACGAGCGCCTCGTGGCTGGCGTAGATCCGCGCCGACTTCAGGCTCGGGTCGTTCACCCGACAGGCGGTCATGAACGCGAGACCGCGGTCGATCTCCTCGGCCAGCGCCTCGTAGCGCGCACCGGCGGGCGACTTCGCGACGAAATCGCGGTTCCAGTCGTGCACCTTGTGCAGGTCGGCCATGCCCGCGCCGGTCAGCGCGCGCACCAGGTTCATCGCGGCACTCGCGTTGGCGTACGCGCGCACCAGCCGCGACGGATCATGTTCGCGCATCGCGGCATCGGCGACGAGCGCGTTGACCATGTCACCGCGGTAGGACTTGAGGCCGAGCGAATCGGTGTCGGAGGAGCGCGGCTTGGCGTACTGCCCCGCGATCCGGGCCACCTTGACCACCGGCATGCTCGCGCCGTAGGTGAGCACGACCGCCATCTGCAGCAGAGTGCGGATGTTGCCGCGGATATGCGGCTCGGTGTTGTCGGCGAACGTCTCCGCGCAGTCGCCGCCCTGCATGAGGAACGCCTCGCCGCGGGCCACCTCGGCGAGCTGTTCGCGCAGCTCCTCCACCTCGGCGGGCACACAGATCGGCGGCACGCTCTCCAGCACGGTGCGCATCACCGCCGCCTGCTCCGGATCCCACGACGGCTGCTGTAGCGCAGGGCGGGCCAGCGCTTCGTCCAACCGCCTGCGCAGCTCCGTGGGCAGCGGCGGCAGTTCCGGCAGGCGATCGATGGGTACGTCGACGGTCCAGTTCACTCGTTCAGAATACGGACCCTTCGGACGGCCGTGGTACCCACCGTAGGGTGGTGACCACCACCACCCTGCCCCGATGCGAATCGCGCCCCCACCCCGCCTAGGGTGATTGACCGAGACATATCCGGGGGCAACACCGAACTGCGGAGGAGTAGAGCGATCTCGCTTCGATATTTTTACGACTGCGAATTCATCGAGGACGGGGTGGTCATCGACCTGGTCTCCATCGGTGTGGTCTGCGAGGACGGCCGCGAATATTACGCGGTGTCAACCGAATTCGACCCGGAGCGGGCCGGGCCGTGGGTGCGCAGGCATGTGCTGCCGCAGCTGCCCTCACCGTCCTCGCCGCTGTACCGCAGTCGCAAACAGATCCGCGACGAGCTGTACAAGTTCCTGGTGCCGCGCTCGTCGGTGGTGCCCGAACTGTGGGCCTGGGTCGGCGCCTACGACCACGTGGCGCTGTGCCAGCTGTGGGGCTCGATGGTCGACCTGCCCAGCGCACTCCCCCGCTACACCAACGAACTGCGCCAGCACTGGGACGCGCACGGCCGTCCCGAACTGCCCCCGGTCCCGCCGGACGCGCACGACGCCCTGGCCGACGCCCGGCACAACCTGGCCAAGTTCGAAGCCATCGAAGCGGCGCGCCGGCGCTGACCGCGAACGACGAAGGCCCCGAGTCGGATTCGACTCGGGGCCTTCGTCGTTCAGCTGTCAGTGGCTGTGCTTGCCACCGTTTTCGAGCTCCTGGCGCTTCTGCAGCACCGCGAGCTGGCGGTGCTCCTCGGCGTGCTCGATCTCGAAGTGCTTCTCGCTCTCCTGCCACGGGTCGGCCCGCAGGAAGCTACCGGTGCCCGGCTTACCCGCCGAACCCAGCTTGTTCATCTTCTTCGGGACCGGGGCGCCCTGGTACTCCAGCGGCAGCGGGTGGCCGTGGTCGTCGACCGGGCCGAGCGGCTGGTGCACCTCGATGTACTCACCGTGCGGCAGGCGCTTGATCACACCGGTCTCGATGCCGTGCTCGAGCACCGCGCGGTCGCTGCGCTGCAGGCCGATGCAGAACCGGTAGGCGACGAAGTACGCCACCGGCGGCACCACGAGCAGGCCGATGCGGCCCATCCAGGTGGTCGCGTTCAACGAGATGTCGAACTTGAGGGCCAGGATGTCGTTGACGCAGGACAGCGTCAGGACCACGTAGAAACCGATCGCCATGGCGCCGATCGCGGTACGGACCGGCACATCGCGCGGACGCTGCAGCAGGTTGTGATGCGAACCCGCGTCGCCGGTGAGCCGCTTCTCGATCCACGGGTAGGCGATCAGGACGGTGAACACCAGGCCCATGATCAACGCGACCCAGAACACCGCGGGCACGGTGTAGCGACCCAGGTACAGCTCCCACGGCGGCATGAGCCGGGCCAGGCCGTCGGTCCACATCATGTAGAAGTCCGGCTGCGAACCCGCCGACACCTGAGACGGGTTGTACGGGCCCAGGTTCCAGATCGGGTTGATCTGGAAGACGCCGCCCATGATGCCGACGATGCCGAGGGTGAACGCGAAGAACGCGCCCTGGTCCGCGGCGAACACCGGCACGATGCGCGCGCCGACCACGTTGTTCTCGGTCCGGCCCGGGCCGGGGAACTGGGTGTGCTTCTGGTACCAGACCAACGCGACGTGCGCGGCGATCAAGGCCAGGATGATGCCGGGGAACAGCAGCACGTGCGCGATGTAGAGGCGCGGGATGATGATGTCGCCCGGGAAGTCACCGCCGAAGATCAGCCAGTGCAACCAGGTGCCCGCGATCGGCACGCTCATCGTGATACCGCCGAACGCGGCGCGCAGGCCGGTGCCGGACAGCAGGTCGTCGGGCAGCGAGTAGCCGAAGAAGCCCTCGAACATCGCCAGGATCAGCAGCAGGCAGCCGATCACCCAGTTCGCCTCACGCGGCTTGCGGAACGCGCCGGTGAAGAAGATGCGGAACAGGTGGATGATGATCGACGCCGCGAACAGCAGCGCCGCCCAGTGGTGCACCTGGCGCACGAACAGACCGCCGCGCACCTCGAAGGTGATGTTCAGCGAGGACTCATAGGCCCGCGACATGGTGACACCACGCAGCGGCTGGTACGCGCCGTTGTAGACGACCTCGGTCATCGACGGATCGAAGAACAGGGTCAGGTAGACGCCCGACAGCAGCAGAATGATGAAGCTGTACAGCGCGATCTCACCGAGCAGGAACGACCAGTGGGTCGGGAAGACCTTGTTGATCGACCGCTTCATGAACGCGGCGGCGCGATAGCGCTCGTCCGCCTCGTTCGCCTGAGCTGCAGCAGAAGGGCTCATGAACGACGCTCCCAGAAGGCCGGTCCGAGCGGCTCGATGTAGTCGCCGTTGGCGACCAGGAAGCCCTCGGAGTTGACGGTGATCGGCAGCTGCGGCAGCGCGCGGGCGGCAGGACCGAAGACCGGCTTACCCCACTCGGTCGCCAGGAACTGCGACTGGTGGCAGGGGCACAGGATCTTGTTGGTCTGCTGCTCGAACAGCGATGTCGGGCAACCGAGGTGGGTGCAGATCTTCGAGTAGGCGAAGTAGTCGCCGTAGTTGAAGCTCTCCTGACCCTTGCGCTTGATCGCCTTCTGCGCGTCTTCGGTGCGCAGGCGAATCAACATGACCGGGTTGCGGATACCGCGCAACGACTGCAGGGTGGCGTGCTCGTCGCCGCGCCACTTCTCTTTCCAGGGGAACACCGTCTCCATGGCGCCCGCGTCCAGATCCTCCGGACGCACCAGCACGATGTCCTCCGGGCGACCGGTGTCGCGCCGGATGTAGATGGTCTCGCCCTCGTAGTCGGGGGTCCAACCGGACACCCACAGCGGCGACTTGTCGCCCTTGGCCCACGGGTTCTTCACCATGCCGCCGACGAACACCAGCAGCGCGCCGATGCCGAGCACACCGACACCGGCACCGGCGGTGCGGGTGATCAGCTTGCGGCGGGCGAGCGTGGAGGTCTCCAGCGCGTCGCTCAGTTCGGCGACCAGCGTGCGGCGCTCGACCTCGGGCGACGGGCCGTCGTGCCGGTCCTGGATGGACAGCTCGGCCGGGATGAACAGCTTGCGGATCAACACCACCGCGATGCCGATGACCAGCACCGAGACACCGAAGGTGATACCGACCAGCGGCGTGAACAGCGAGTAGGCGGCGTGGCCGTCCTCTTTGTTGGCCTTGAACTCCCACGGCCAGAACAGGAACACACCGACCAGCGCCGCCGCGGCGATCCCGGACACGGCGAACCAGAACGCGACCGCGCGCTCGGCCCGCTTCTCGGCGCGGGTGCCCGGCACCGGGAACCGCTCGCGCCGGTAGGCGACGTCGACGCCGTCGCGCTCGGTGCCGAGCTTGACCAGCTCGTCGCGGCTCATCGCGTCGAGTTCGGCCTCGGTCGGCTCCGTCAGCGCATGGCCGTCAGTCTTGGCCACATGGGCGCCGGCCCCTGTGACCTGCTCGTTCGACGGCTCGACGCCGTCGTGGCCCTCATCCGGCCGACCCACGTTAGGCTCCTTCTCAGTCATGGCTGCATCCTTCGGGTCATGAGCCCGGTCCCTGCGTGGTTACGCTGCGCTTCCGACGTGCTCATGACCGGGACCCGATCCAAATCGCGGCACCCACGACCAGCGTGATGCCGACCACCCAGATGACCAGACCCTCGGTCGCGGGACCGAACCCACCGAGGTCCCAGCCGCCGGGGGCGCGCTCTTCCTTCGCGTTCATCACGTAGGCGATGATGTCGCGCTTCTCTTCCGGGGTCAGCTGCCGATCGGAGAACTTCGGCATGTTCTGCGGGCCGGAGATCATCGCGTCGTAGATCTGCTGCTCGCTGGCGGGCTCCAGCGGCGGCGCGAACTTACCGGAGGACAGCGCACCGCCGCGGCCGGTGAAGTTGTGGCAGGACGCGCAGTTCATCCGGAACAGCTCGGAGCCGCGAGCGATATCGTCGCCACGCAGGGACTCCTGGGCGATCTCGCCGTTCGCGTCCCGGACCACGCTGGGGCCGCCGCCGTTGGCCGCGACATACGCCATCAGCGCGTCGGTCTGGTGCTCGTCGAACTTGGCGGGCTTGCGCTGCGCCTGGGCCTCGTTGCGGGCCATCGGCATCCGGCCGGAGGAGACCTGGAAGTAGACGGCGGCTTCACCGACGCCGATCAGGCTCGGGCCGCGGTCCTGGACACCCTGCAGGTTCGCCCCGTGGCAGGTGATGCAGGACGTGTCGTACAGCTGGTTGCCCTCGCGGATCAGCGCGGACTTGTCGTCGTTCGCGGTTGCGAGCTGCGGGTTCGGCGTCAGGGCCGCCGCGAGGAAGCCTGCTCCGACGAGGCCCACCAACAGCGCGAGGCCGCCCGCGATGCGACGGCGAACGCGGCGCTGCCTGCGCGTCTTGCTGGCCTCGCCGTTCCCTTTGCTTTCGGGCGCTGGCGCTGACGGGGGAGATGAACTCATCTGTGTCCCTTTGGAGTAGACGGAACCGACGTGTGCAAAAGACTGGGGTATCGCCCGGGTCAGCGGACGAAGTAGATCGTGGCGAACAACCCGATCCAGACGATGTCGACGAAGTGCCAGTAGTACGAGACGACGATCGCGGCGGTGGCCTGCGCCGGGGTGAACTTACTGACCTTGGTGCGGATCAGCAGGAACACGAAGGCGATCAGACCGCCGATGACGTGCAGACCGTGGAAACCGGTGGTGATGTAGAACACCGAGCCGTACGAGCTGCTCGAGATCGAGGTGCCCTCGTGGACCAGGTGCATGTACTCGTAGCCCTGGCCGCCGACGAAGAACGCGCCCATCAACAGCGTGATGACGTACCAGCGGCGCAGGCCGAACACGTCGCCACGCTCCGCCGCGAAGACACCCATCTGGCAGGTGAACGACGAGGCGACCAGCACGGCGGTGACCGGCACGGCGAGCTTCAGGTTCAGCTCGGTCGGCTCCGGCGGCCAGTTGCCGTGGGCCTGGGCGCGCGCGACGAAATACATCGCGAAGAGGCCGGCGAAGAACATCAACTCGCTGGACAGCCAGATGATGGTACCGACGCTGACCATGTTGGGCCGATTCAGCGAGTGCACACGCTGGGTTATGGCCGATCCGGGGGTCCCTACTGCGGTCGTCACGGGGGTAAGTATGACTCGTCGTAGTACGACACAAGTACCCGGGTGCGAAACTTGTGTCTCCGTGTCGGAAAACCCACGGACAGACAGGCTCTCGACCTGGGCTCGGCGTGTTGGAGATCGTTTCGCCGGACGACCGGGGTGAGCACCGGATGTCGCCGGGTGACGCCCGCACAGCATGACAGGCAGTACTGAGTAAAAGCTGAGATGGAGGCGATGTGGCAGCGGGGATATGGCGTCGATGGTTCGGGCGCCGCGGCACGGCGACACTGGACCCGAGCCGGGCCGATCTCGTGGTGGTCACCGCGAGTTTCGATGACGCCGAGGCCTGTTCGGCGGCGCTGGCCCGCGCGGACGGCTGGACCGCCGACGCGCCCGCGGTGCTGCGCCATCACCTGCGGATCCCGGCCGAACAGGTCGAGACGGTCTGCGCCATCGCCGCGCAGGACGGCTATGCGCCCGCGCCCCGGGTCGGCGGCCCGGGCACCGACCCGCTGGAAAACCTGATCTTGCAGCGGGTCCAGGTGCTCGACGCGCTGCACTGCTCGCAGGAACGTTCCCGGATGGCCGGTTTGGCGCAGCGGCACGAGGGCACCGCCGATGGATGGGACGCGCTGCAGCCGCGGCCGGTTTAAGCGCGGGCTTCCCGGCAGGGCGGCACAGTAAGCTTCTTCGCGACGAACTGGTGCCTGAACCAGTGTGAACGGGAGTAAGAGAACATGCGTAGCTGGCCACAGGTACTCGGAACCCTCGCCGACGGCGGCGACCTGGCGGCGGCCGACACGGCATGGGCGATGGACGAGATCATGTCAGACAACGCCACCTCGGCCCAGATCGCCGCGTTCGGTGTCGCGATGAAGATCAAGGGCCCCACGCCCGCCGAACTGGCCGGCCTCGCCACCGGCATGCTCGATCACGCGCGACTGGTGCACATCGACGGGGACGCGGTCGACATCGTCGGCACCGGCGGGGACCGTTCCGGGTCGGTGAACATCTCCACCATGTCCTCGATCGTGGTTGCCGCGGCCGGGGTGCCGGTGGTCAAACACGGCAACCGCGCGGCCTCCTCCAAGAGCGGCGGCGCCGACGTGCTCGAGGCGCTCGGGGTGAAGCTCGCCCTCGGGCCGGAGTCCGTCGCACGGTGTATTCGTGAGGTCGGCATCGGTTTCTGCTTCGCGCCGGCCTTCCATCCCGCGCTGCGGTTCGCGGGCGCGGCCCGCAAGGAGATCGGCATTCCCACCGTCTTCAATGTGCTCGGACCGCTGACGAACCCGGCCCAGCCGCGGGCCGGCCTCATCGGCTGCGCCTTCCCCGACCTGCTGCCCGTGATCGCGGGCGTGTTCACCGAGCGCGGCGGCAGCGCGCTGGTGGTGCGCGGCAACGACGGGCTGGACGAGATCACCACCTCCGACACCACCGCCGCCTGGGTGGTCTCGGGTGGACGTCGTCGCGAGACGACCATCGACCCGACCCGGCTCGGCATCCCGCGGGTCGATCTCGCCGCGTTGCGCGGCGGGGACGCCGAGGTCAACGCCGGGGTGGCGCGCGATGTCCTGGCCGGCCGCACCGGTCCGGTCCGCGACGCGGTCCTGGTGAATTCCGCGGCGGCCATCGTCGCCTACGACTTGTCCCAGGGCACAGTCGATTTCGACACCGACGTGCACGACGCGCTGGCCACCGGCCTGGCCCGCGCCGCCGACGCCATCGATACCGGTAACGGGGCCGCGCTGCTCGAGCGGTGGACCAAGCTCACGGTCACCCTCGGCGACCACTGACTTATTGGTCACTTGATCACCAGGCAATGGTGGCGGACGGCTCTCGGCCGATGCCGCCACCATTACCTGGTGATCGCTCGTCCAGGGGTGCGATTTGGTAGCTGACGGACATAAATGCTGTTCAGCGGACTAGAGTTGCGAGCGGGGGCGACGTGGTGACGTCGGCGGGCACGGCAAGCCTGGCGCGCGACGGTCCCCGGTCATCAACTAGATGAAGGGCAGGCGTCTCACTCCGGAAAGTAAGGAGCACGGCATGCAGCGCAGCTGTTCCGTACTACTGGGCGTACTGGCGACAGCGGGATTCGTCGCCGTCGCGCCGACCGCGTCGGCCATCCCGGGAAATCTGTACATCAACGGTACGCCGTATGCCGATCCGTCCGGTTGCATGATGGTCGGCGACGGCGCACCGATGTCCATCGAGAACGACACCGCGGGCACGGTGACCGTGTACACCCGCGCCGACTGCGACGAAGGCGACGTCACCGCGGTGCTCGGGGCGGGTGAAAGCGGTACCTACCCCGGCAAATCCGTCGTGGTGGGCTGAGGCGCTACTCCCCCAGCGAGAACCCGGCCTCCACATCGGCGCTCGAATACGACTTGAACGCGATATGCGTGATGGTCCGCGCGACGCCGGGCGTCTTGTCGATCCGTCCGGTGACCACGTCGGCGATCTGCTCGTGGTCGCGCACCCGCACGATCGCGATCAGATCCACATCGCCTGCGCACGAATACACCTCGGCGACCCCTTCGGTATCCGCCACCGCCTGCGCGGTCTCCGGAATACGCCCGTTGTCGGCGTCGATAAGCACGATCGCGGTAATCATGGGATCAGCGTAATGCGCGCCACCCCCCGCCCCCACCCCGCCACGTGGCCCTTCTGCCGACCCTGCGGGACCCGCGCCCAGAAGGCACGGAACGAGGCGATCCTTTCACCGCTGCTTGTACTCCTCCTCCACCGAACGGCTCCGAGCCGCGACATCCGCCACCTCCGCCCACCCCAACCAGCGCCCCGCCCCGTACATCGGTTCCCGATACCCCTCCGTACTCCGCACAATCCGCACCCCCGCCCGCGCCAACCACCGCGCCACCAACGCCGCCTCCTCCGGCGAAGCCCCCCGCAACGGCGGCACATTGATCGAAACCCGCTCCCCCGCAACGTCGGATCTCGGCTGGGCCGGGGGCTTCTGGGTTTCCGGGGCGGGTGGGGCCACGTCAGGAGTGGGTGATTCGGGGTGCACTCCCCCTTCTGGGATCACGGTTTCGGCGGCGGCGACGAGGTGTTCCACCACGGGCATGGGCGGGACGCCGCGGGGGGCGGTACCTGCGGCGGCGAGCCGGCCGTAGCGGATGACGGAGAATTCCCAGCCGCCCGCACCGTCGGGGTGGGCGGTGACGAGTTCGGCGATGCGGGCGACGGCCGCGAGACGCTGGGTGCGGTGCAGGGCGCGGA
Source organism: Nocardia vulneris (assembly GCF_001613425.1). Lineage (GTDB taxonomy): Bacteria > Actinomycetota > Actinomycetes > Mycobacteriales > Mycobacteriaceae > Nocardia > Nocardia vulneris. The sequence goes on from NZ_BDCI01000035.1 coordinate 241,474, forward strand.
TCACGGCGACGGCGCGGTCCCGCAGGCGCGCGGCGGCCTCGAAATGCTGGGCTCGGGAGTGGGTTTCGATGCGGTCGAGCATGGCGCGGACGGGCGCGTCGGAGCGTCCGGCGAACAGGGCGCGCACGAGCGCGGGAGCGGGCGCGTATTCCTCTGTATTAATAGGAGTCCCTGTCACGGCGGCGGGACAGCCGCCGACGACCGCGGGCGGGCACTCGTGAGTCCCGCGCCGGGGCAGACGGGTACTGCAGGTCCGCAGGCCGGTGAATTCGGCGATGATCAGCGCGAGATCGGCGGCGTCCATCCGAGAGTTGAAGGGCCCCAGCGCGTCTCGGTTCGGCGTGCGAACGACGGCGAACCGCGGGAAGGGTTCGTCGGTGAGCGTGAGCCACCACGCCCGCTTGGGAAACTTGGACCGCCGGTTGTAGGGCGGGGTGTGCACGACGAGCAGTCGCAGTTCCCGCACACCCGCTTCGAGGGCGTGCGCGCAGACCACATGGTCGACCCGGGTGGCGAGGGCGACCATTTCTTTCATCCGCCCCCGGGTTTCCGATCCGGTGAAGTAGTTGCGCACGCGGCGGCGCAGATTCACCGCCGTGCCGATGTAGAGGACTTCGTCGGACGGCCCGCGGAACAGGTAGACGCCGGGCGCGGTGGGCAGGTCCGCGGCCAGGAAACGCTTGGCGCGCTGGCGCGGGGTGACGTCGGGCAGGTAGTCGACCAACTCGGTGAGGCTGTGCACGCCCTGGTTGCCGACCCGGCCGATGAGCGCGTGCAACACGTCGACGGTCGCGCGCGCGTCGTCGAGAGCGCGGTGCGTCGGTTGTGTACTCGCGCCGAGCAACTGGGCGAGTGCACTCAACCGGACCGAGGGCGCTTCGTCCCGGCCGAGCACGCGCCGGGCCAGCTTCACCGTGCACAGCACCGTCGCGGACGGCCACACCGTCTCGCACTGGGCCGCGGCGGCCCGCAGGAACGCCATGTCGAACCGCGCGTTGTGCGCGACCAGTACCGCGCCCGCGGCGAACTCCAGGAATCCGGGCAGCACGGCGTCGATCTTCGGAGCCGCGTACACCATCGCGGTGGTGATGCCGGTGACCTGGACGATCGCGGGCGGCACCGCCCGCCCCGGGTTGACCAGGGTCGCGAACTCGCCGAGCACTTCGCCGCCGCGCACCTTGACCGCGCCGATCTCGGTGATCGCGTCGGCGCCGGGACTGGTACCCGTGGTCTCCAGGTCGACCACCACGAAGGTGGTGTCGTAGAGGGGCGTGTCGAGGTCGTCGAAGACCAACTGCTGAGCTGCGGCCTTGCGCGGAGCGGGGACGGACACGGGCTGGAGCGTAGGCGGTGGGTCCGACAAGGACGGGTCCGCGCAGCCGCCCGCTTCCGCGCACACGAAAGCCGCAGAGAATGTCCGAATTACTCTGTGGGGATTTCGTTGTGTTACCCATGAAACGATCTAGAAAGCCGAAAAGTGGCGTAGATCACATTGTTGCATAAAACGTATCAACAGGTCTGGCGTGTCCAACCGCTCGGGCGCGCCGTCGGCGGCGTGCTGTGACCGATCACAGCGAGACTGCCGACCGACCAGTCTCGAAGCTGGAGATGTCCGCGATATGAACGCAACGACCTGGGGAAATGTCCAGTTCGTACACACTCCGGCGACCCGTGGACGCGCCGAAGCGGACCGCGGTAGCGACCCAGACGCTCGATGGAGGCAGCACGCCGTTATCTTTTTGTGATTGCTGGGACATATCTCACATTGATTAAGCGGAAATTCACACACGCGCACACAATTCGCCGAAGTCCGACTTTACAAACCACCGTGATGTGTTCGTAACCTTTTCGAGACCTCACGGAGTCCGCCGCATCGAACCCGGTGCGAACGACACGAAGTCCGCGGCACCAGTCAGGGTGCGGCGTCGTGGGGCAGATTGGGAGTACCGCATCATGACGACCGAATCCGTCAAGCGACAGGCGCAGCGCGCCATCGCCGCCGGGGCCGTCGGCGCTGCCACCATCGGCGCTTTCCTGCTTCCGGCCGCCCCCGCATCGGCTCAGCCGGTGACCATTCCCGGCGTCGGAACCTTCGAGGTGCCGAACGAGATCCAGATCCCGCAGGGCATCCCCGGCGTCGAGCTGCCCGCGCAGCCGCTGCCCTTCGTCGCCCCGAAGAAGACCATCGGCGAAGAGGCTCTCGACGCCGCCATGACCAAGCTCGGCGCCCCGTACGTGTACGGCGCCGCGGGCCCGAACGCCTTCGACTGCTCCGGCCTCGTGAAGTGGGCCTACGCGCAGGCCGGCCTGGAGCTGCCGCGCACCAGCGGCGCCCAGCTGTCCGCCGGCAGCCCGGTCTCGATGGACGACCTGCAGCCCGGCGACCTGGTGTCGTTCTACGGCGGCGGCCACTCCGGCCTGTACGCCGGTGACGGCAATGTCGTGCACGCGTCCACCTCCGGTACGCCCGTGCAGGTGGCGCCGATCTCCTCGATGCCCATCGCCGGAGCCCGACGCTTCTGAGAAACCGCTGGTCGGGCCGTACGTTGCGGCCCGACCACCGGATGGCGGCCGTGATCGTTTCGTTCTCTACTGGACACGGACCCTGGCCGTTCCGTAACCTAATCGAGACCTTCTGGATTTACCCGAGGCACGCACTGCGCAAACCTCGGTTCCCGGAAGGCGTTGCGTCGGTTCAACCAGATCGAGAGAACAGGGGCACGGCAGCCTGTGGCAGCACACCGGAGACAGGGCACGCTGAGACTCGACACGAAACGTCTGGTGGGTGGCGCGTTGGCGGCCGGAGTATTGGCCACCACCACCGTCTACGGCGCGGGCCCGGTCGGCGCCGATCCGGTCGCCCTACCCGCGACCGCCGCCGACGCCGTGCAGCGGATGATCGACCTGTCCCGCCAGTCGGAACAGCTCAACGAGCAGGCGCTCAACGCCCAATCCGACCTGGACACCAAACTCGGGTTGCAGCGCGAGGCCGATGCCAAACTGGCCGCCAGCACCGATCAGGTGAACCTGGCCCGCGACGAAGTGCGCAAGTACCAGCCGATCATCGACCGCACCGCGATCGCCGCCTATCAGGGCGCGCGCACCAACCGGTTGTTCGCCGTCCTGGTCAGTGATTCCCCCCAGCAACTGCTCGACCAGATGTCCACGCTGGACGTGCTCGCCGCGCAGACCTCCGATCAGCTCGCGCTCTACAAGAAGGCCACCGACGCCGCCGAGAGCGCGGAAGCCGACGCCCGCCGTGCCTCCGACGAGGCCCGCGCCGCCGCCGACAAGGCCGAAACGGTGCGCGGCGAGCTGGAACGCAAACGCAGCGATCTCAGCGGCGCCATCGTCCAGGTGGTGCAGGCGTGGACCGGGTTGTCCACCAAGGACAAGTCCGCGCTGGCCGGCCCGGCGTTCCCGCCCGGCTTCGACCGCGACACCCTGCTGCAGGGCCTGGTGCCCGGCAGCGGCACCAGCGCGCTGGCCGCGAGCCTCACCCGCATCGGCGACCCGTACGTGTGGGGCGCGACCGGACCGCACCAGTTCGACTGCTCCGGTCTGGTGCAGTGGGCGTTCAAACAGGTCGGCAAGGACGTGCCGCGCACCAGTTCGCAGCAGGCGTCCTACGGCACGCCCGTCGCGCAGAACGATTTGCAGCCCGGCGATGTCGTGTTCTTCTACAACGACATCTCCCATGTCGGCATCTACGCGGGCAACGGACTCATGGTGCATGCCTCCACCTTCGGCGTCCCGGTCGCGGTAGCCCCCATCAGCACCACGCCGTACCACTCCGCTCGGCGATACTGAACAACCATGAGTGGGAACGCCTCCCCGTCTCCCACCGCCGATCCCCCGAGCGCGACCCCATCCGAGGCGGTGCGATGAGCAGACCCGGTACGCAACTCGTGCACGCCTCGCGCACAGACCCTCACCGAGTTCAGCTGGGCCGCGCAGATGCCGCCGTATGTGGCGTCGAGCGCCGACGGGGTCGAACCTCGAGCGCACATCATGCGCCGACGCACCTCGCGGCTGATGAAGTCGAGCACCGCACGGTGGCCCCATGAACGAACCCAATACGCGAACCATGCGCCAACGCACCTCGCGCCCAGTGCAACCGAGCACCGACCCGGTGACACCATGAACAAACCCAAGTACGCGAACCATGCGCCAGCGCATCTCGCGCCCGGTGAAGCCGAGCACCGACGCGGTGGCCCCATGAACGAACCCAGTACGCGAACCATGTGCCAACGCACCTCGCGCCCAGTACAACCGAGCACCGACCCGGTGGCACCATGAACGAACCCGATGCGCGAACCATGCACCAGCCGTGCCTGGTGGAACCGAACAACGGCGAGGTGGACCATGAGCAAACGCGATGCGCAGATCACGCACGCCTCGCGCGTGGTGGTATCGAGGTCGGCCGGTGATTGACACCCGGGCGCGAATCATGGGCCGTCGCGCCCCGGGCATGGTGAAGTCAGACGAGGTGCGGTCATGAGTGGCGCGCGACGGTTGCGCGCATGGTGGTCGGCGCGGCGGCGCTTCGAGTTCGTGCTCACCGTGGCGATGGTGGTAGCGCTGACCGGATTCTGTGGCGCGTTGGTGCTGTTGCCGAACACCGCGCTGCCCAGACCGCAGAGTGCGCAACAGCACGAGGCGGTCGGTCAGGCCACCGCGACCGACCCGCGTCTGGCCGAAATCAGGCGCAGCATCGAACCTTTCGGCACGATCGTCGCGCATCAGGTGCCGACCGGCGACGGGCAGCAGTCCCTGGTCGTCGGTCATCCGGCACAGCGCATCGAAATGGACGTTCTGGAGCAGGCACTCGGCGCGGCGACCACCGCGGTCACCGCGGTGTGGGGTCCGGGCTGGCCGCAGTCGACCGTGGTCGTCGTCGCCTCCTCCCCCTCCGAGTTCGCCGGGCTGGTGCACGCGGGCGCCACCATGTCCGCGGAGGTCGCCGCCGCTTCAGTGGCCGACCCGTACATCCCCGGCACCCCGCCTACCGGTCAGCGCATCGTCTTCAGCCCGGACGCGGGCCGTCGCCTGGATCCCGAGGGCCTGCGCACCCTGCTCCGCCACGAACTCACCCATATCGCCACCCGCGCCGAAACCCGGGACGGCGCACCGTTGTGGCTGCTGGAGGGCTTCGCCGACTACGTCGCCCACCGCAACCAGGGCCATCCCTTCACCGACGTCGCCCCGAGCCTCACCGCCCGCGTCCGCTTGAAAGCCCTACCGTCCGATCTTCCAGCCGACGCCGACTTCACCGGCCCCAAAGCCGCCGCGGCCTACGAGCAGGCGTGGTCCGTCTGCGCCTTCGTCGCCGACAGCTACGACCAACCCCGCCTCGTCGAGCTCTACCGCCGCTTGGCCGCCGCCCCGCAGACCCCGGCCACCGAAGACGACATCCTCCGCGCCATCCTGGGCACCTCTCGCCCCGACTTCGTCGCGGCCTGGCGAGCCTGGCTCGCCACCCAAGTCAACTGATCAGGCGATCAGGAGGAACTGGTGGCGTTCGCCTCTCGCCCGACGCCGCCACCATTTCCTCCTGATCGGCCGACCAATCGCGACGGCGCGCGCAAGCGAGTCGAATCCAACCCAGTAGGTTGTTCGCATGGCCCGAACTCTGCTGGTGACCAACGATTTCCCGCCGCGGCCGGGCGGTATCCAGTCCTATCTGCATGCCCTGGCCGGGGAGCTGCCACCCGATGATCTGGTGGTCTACGCGCCGCGCTGGCGCGGGGACAGTCATCTGAAATTCGATGCCAAGCAGAAATTCCAGGTGGTACGCCATCCCACCACGCTGATGTTGCCGACCCCGCTGGTGCTGCGCCGGGCCGCGCGGCTGCTGCGCAGCGAACAGTGCGACACGGTGTGGTTCGGCGCGGCCGCCCCGCTGGCCTTGATGTCGCCGGTGCTGCGCCGGGCGGGCGCGGAACGGATTCTGGCGAGCACGCACGGGCACGAGGTCGGCTGGTCGATGCTGCCGGGCGCCCGGCAGGCGCTGCGCCAGATCGGCGAGCACACCGACGTGATCACCTACGTCAGCAAGTACACGCGGCGCCGGTTCGCGTCGGCGTTCGGCCCGAATGCCGCGCTGGAGTATCTGCCGCCGGGTGTGGACACCGACACCTTCCGGCCCGATCCGGCCGCCCGCGCCGAATTGCGCGCCCGCTACGGCCTCGACGATCGCCCGACCATCCTGTGCCTGTCCCGCCTGGTCCCCCGCAAGGGTCAGGACATGCTGATCATGGCCATGCGCGAGATCCGTGATCGGGTGCCGGGCGCGATGCTCGTGATCGCGGGCGGCGGACCGTACGAGGAGAAGTTGCGGCACTTCGCCATCGCCCTCGGCGTCGCCGAGGACGTGGTGTTCACCGGGCGGGTGCCCTCCGGTGAACTCGCCGCCCACCACACGCTCGCGGACGTTTTCGCGATGCCGTGCCGCACCCGGGGTGCGGGCTTGGACGTGGAGGGTCTGGGCATCGTCTATCTGGAGGCCTCGGCGTCGGGGGTGCCGGTGGTCGCGGGCCGTTCCGGCGGTGCGCCGGAAACGGTGGTCGAGGGCGAAACCGGGCGGGTGGTGGACGGGCGTTCGGTGCAGCAGATCACCGATGCCCTGGTCGACATCCTGTCCGACCCTGATTCCGCCGCCCGCATGGGCGCCGCCGGCCGGGCCTTCGTCGAGGAACGCTGGCGCTGGGACAGCCACGGCGCCCGGCTGCGCCAACTGCTGCGATGAGCGGGTGGGCCGGCGCCCGGGGCCCTGGCGAGGTGCGCGGATGAGCGCTACTGCGGCGCGGCTGCCCGAATCGGATACGCTCACGGTTGTGAGCGAAGGAACCGCGCCGAAGGGCGCACGCGGCGAGGTGCGGGCATGAGCGCTATCCAGGTCGCCGACCAGACGTTCATCGCCGCACCGGGCGTCGCCGTCGCGGATCTGCTGGCCGCGTCGAACAATTGGCGCCGCTGGTGGCCGGATCTGACCTTGGTCGTCCGGGAAGACCGGGGCGACAAGGGAATTCGCTGGACCGTGACCGGCGCGCTGACCGGAACCATGGAGGTCTGGTTGCAGCCCGCGCTGGACGGGGTGATCCTGCACTACTTCCTGCACGCCGAACCGCAGCCCGCACTGGCGCCGAACAAGCTGGCCGCCGCCAATCGCGCGCGCCGGGTGGCGGGCAAGCACATGTCCTTCGAACTGAAGTCGCGACTGGAGGCCGGTCGCCCGGCGGGCGTCGCGCCCGCCCACGCCTCTTGACGCTCACCCGGCACCGACGCTGAAAGGAACCGCTGTCCGCCATGGCCGACAGGACCCAGAGGTCGATCATCATCGAGGCCCCGTCGCAGCAGGTGATGTCCGTCATCGCCGACCTGGAGTCCTACCCGGAGTGGGTCTCGGCGGCACAGTCGGTCGAGGTACAGGAGAAGGGCCCGGACGGCCGGGCCCGCACCGCGCGGTTCGTGCTCGACGCGGGCGTGGTCAAGGACAGCTACGTGCTCGCCTACACCTGGGCTCCGGACAACAAGTCGGTGAGCTGGCAGCTGGTGAGCGGCGAGCTGCAGAAGGCGCAGAACGGCACCTATGAACTCATCGATCAGCCCGGCGGCCACACCGAGGTCGTCTACACCCTCACGGTCGATCTGAACATCCCGATGATCGGCATGTTCAAGCGCAAGGCCGAGAAGGTGATCACCGATACCGCGTTGAAAGAACTGAAGAAACGGGTCGAAGGCTGACGACACACACGACCCGGGTCGAGCTGTTCATCGGCAAAGGCGGGGTAGGCAAGACGACGCTGGCATGTGCCACCGCCATGTCCTACGCCAAGGCGGGCCGGCGGGTGCTGATCGCGTCGCTCGATCAGGCACATTCGCTGGGCGATGCGCTCGGGTTCCGTTTTCCGCACGATCCCGGCACCGTCGCTGGGATCGCCACAGTGCTGCCGGGGCTCGACGTGATCGAAGTGGATTCGCTTGCGCTGCTGGAGGATCGGTTCCGCGAGGTGGTGCGGATGCTGTCCCCCGGCACCGGCCACGAGCACGGCGTCGACCTGGCCGCGCTCGACCCGGCCGAGCTGACCGGCCTGCCGGGCGTGCAGGAACTGCTGATGCTGGTGGAGATCACCCAGTTCGTGCACGAGGACGACTGGGACGTGGTGGTCGTCGACTGCCCGCCCTCAGCGGACATGCTGCGCATCGTCACCGCGCCGGACACGCTGCTGGGCTATCTGGATCGAGTGTGGCCGGCGCACGCCCGCGCGATGAGTTCGGTCGGCACGGACCTGCGCCGCGCGGTGCTCGCGGCGACCGTCGAACGGATCGTCGAGGCGGTCACCGAGGTCCGTGACCTGCTCGCCGACCATCGCCGTACCGGAGCCCGCCTGATCACCGTCGCCGAACGGGTGACCCTCGCCGAATCCGAACGCGTCCGTTCCGCCGCCGCGCTGCTCGGCCTGCGCCTCGACACCGTCGTGGTGAACAAGGTGCTCCCCGCCCTCGACGGCGTCGCGGCGGATCATCCGGCGGCGCGCTGGTACGCGGATCGCCGGGCCGAGCAACTCACCGCGATCACCGAGTTACGGCGTGCGATGCCGGGTATCCCGGTGCTGATCGCGCAGCACACCGGACCCGAGCCGATCGGCCTGACCTCCCTCACGGCGCTCTCGCACGCGGTGGGCTCGGACGGGGACGCTGCCCTTATGCTGAGCGACAGTCCGGCGGAGGTTGACGGGAGTTCCGGCGAACCGGTGGTTCGATGTGAATCGGGCAGCGGCCTGCACGCGATATACACATTGCGGATGCCACTGCCCGTGGTCGACGCGACAACGCTGCGACTTGGCCGAGTGGAGGACGATTTGATCGTGGGAGCGGACGGTGTCCGGCGGCGAGTCCGTCTGGCGCCGGTATTGCGGCGGTGCACGGTCGACGGTGCCGAACTCGACGGCGGGCAACTCGTGGTGCGATTCCGCCCCGACCCGCAGTTGTGGCCGGAAAGCAGCGGCGATGAACGGTGATCGGAGCACCGGCTTCTTCGGCCGGGTCACCGGCCGAGGCGCTGGTCGCGCGCACGAATCCGCCGACGCCCGAGAGCAGGGCGGCCCGGACGAATCGGCAGGCGGTCGCGGACAACGCGGCGCGAACGAACCTCGATCGGATGCCGAGTTCGGGCGCACCGACCGTCCCGACGCGCACTCGCCCTTACCCTCCCCCGGCGACGACACAGATCCCGCCGACCTCGGTACCGGCCGCCATCGCCGCGACACTCGACGAGAGGCGGATCGCGACCGCGCAACCGCCGACGCGAGCGATCACAGCGACGCGGGCAATCACGGCGACGCGGGCAATCCACGCAGTGCGAGCGACTTCCACAGCGCGGGCAGTGCGGGCAACCCGCGTAGTGCGAGCGACTCCCGCAGCGCGAGCAGTGCGGGCAACCCGCGCAACGCGGGCAACGCGGGCAACGCGGGCAACGCGGGCAACGCGGGCAACGCGGGCAACGACACCCGAACCCGTGACCAAGGCGCGGCTCACTCCGGCGCGCAGCCGAAAAGTGGCCCCTACCAAGGTGATCCGGGCGACGGGCTGGGTGAGTTCGCCGCGGAGCTCAAGCTGCTCGCCGAAGCCGTGCTCGAGCGGGTGGAGCCGGTGCTGCGCCGCGCGGCCGACGGCCAGGTGGAGTGGTCGAGCTGCGACTGGTGCCCGGTCTGCGCCGCGGCCGCGCTGGTGCGCGGCGAACATCACGAGGTGTTGCAGAGCGTGGCCGATCACGGCACCGCCATCGTCACCGTGCTGCGCGAGGCGCTCGCCGGTGTGCCGGTCGACCCGGTGATGCCGGAGCACGATCACGCTGCGCCGCACCGTGATTCCACCGCATCGCCGCATGATGCCACCGCCGGGCGTACGGAAGGCCGCGCGGGACAACGCCCTTCGCGACCCCGTTACGTCGCCATCCCAGTGACGATCAAGGCATGACGCACCGGCTGTCAGGTGCGCGACCGCTGACTGTCGGAATCGACGTCGGCGGCACCAACATTCGCGCATCGGTGATCGACAACAGCGGCGAGGTGCTCGACACCGTGCAGGCGCCGACCCCGCATTCGGCCCGGGCACTCGAGGACGCCCTCGCCCGCTCCGTGCGGGAACTGTGCAATCGCCATCCGATCGGCGCGGTCGGCCTCGCGGTCGCCGGGTTCATCACCGCCGACCGCACCACCGTCCGGTTCGCCCCGCACCTGCCGTGGCAGGACACGCCGGTCGCGCAGCGGCTCACCGAACGCCTCGAGCTGCCGGTCATTCTCGAACACGACGCGAATGCCGCGATGTGGGCCGAATATCGGTTCGGCGCGGCGGCGGGCGGGCACAATGTGGTGCTCGTCGCGATCGGCACCGGGATCGGCGCCGCGCTGCTGATCGACGGCCGGCTCTATCGCGGAACGCACGGTGTCGCACCGGAACTCGGGCATCTGCAGGTCGTGCCGGAGGGCCGGGCCTGCCCGTGCGGTAAACGCGGCTGCTGGGAACGGTATTGCAGCGGAACAGCTCTCGCCGATACCGCGATCGAGATGCTGGCCACCGATCCGGTGCGCTCGGTCCTCGCGAAGGACGTCTACCGTGATCCCGGTTCGCTGACCGGGCGCCGGGTCGCGGGCGCGGCCCAGGACGGCGACCCGCTCGCGGTCCGGGTGATGGCCGATTTCGCGCGCTGGCTCGGCCTCGGGCTCGCCTTCGTCAGCGATATCTTCGACCCCGATCTGGTCGTCATCGCCGGCGGCGTGAGCAGTTCGGCCCCGCTGTTCCTGGACGAGGCACGCGAGGAGTACGCGCGCGCCGTCACCGGCGCGGGCCACCGCCCGCTCGCGCGTATCCGCACCACCCAGCTCGGCGAGGCCGCGGGCATGATCGGCGCCGCCGACCTGGCCCGCGCGGCGCTCATCGAGAGCGAGCACAAGAACTCCAGGGTCGCGCGCAGCCGCTGACCAAGATCACCAGGTAATCCTGGCGGCATCGGCCGAGAGCCCACCGCCACCATTACCTGGTGATCTTGAAGCGACCTGCCTGCGGCGCACATCCCACGTTTCATGGCGCGCGCCAGTGGTATTCGAAGGACAGAAGATCTGCTCGGTCACCGATGACCACGATTCCGGTGGCCGGCAGTCCCGCTATCGGGCTTCGATTACAGCGCACCCGCTCGCGCATGGCAGAGTGTGGTGAGATTCGCCGCTGCGCTTGGATGTGATCTGCAACCAGCGGTAAAGTCGGCAACTGACGCAGGTGTGCCCGCTTCGATCCCGGTCCCGGGGGAAGGACGTCATGTTCTACTGGCTGCTGAAGTACTTGCTGCTGGGACCGTTCATGCATCTCTACAATCGGCCCACGGTCGAAGGTGTGGAGAACATTCCGGCCGATGGTCCGGCAATCATGGCGGGTAACCACCTCTCCTTCGCGGACTGGTTGTTCGCGCCGCTGCTCTCGCCGCGCCGCATCAACTATCTGGCGAAGGCCGAATACTTCAACACGCCCGGCGTCAAGGGCGCGTTCCAGAAGTGGTTCTTCACCACCACCGGCCAGTTCCCGATCGACCGCACCGGCGCCGACGCCGCCGAGGACGCGCTCAACGCCGCCCGGAAGTTGCTCGATCAGGGCCGCCTGGTGGGCCTCTACCCCGAGGGCACCCGCTCCCCCGACGGTCGCCTGTACAAGGGCAAGACCGGCCTGGCCCGCCTCGCGCTGGAGACCGGCGTCCCCGTCATCCCGGTCGCCGTCATCGGCACCGACGACGTGAGCCCGCCCGGACCGTTCCGCTGGCGCCGCCGCAAGGTGACCGTCAAGTTCGGCGCCCCCATCGACTTCTCCCGCTACGACGGGATGGGCGGCAACCGCTTCGTCGAGCGCGCCGTCACCGACGAGGTCATGTACGAGCTCATGCAGCTCAGCGGCCAGGAATACGTCGACGTCTACGCCGCCAGCCTGAAGAAGAACGTCCCCAACGGCAGCGCCCGCGAAACCACCCGAATCCCGGACACCGCAGCCAGCTAGGGACATCGCCCTGGCCGGCAGGTTCGTTCCAGCGCAGCCCTGGTCCCGGCAACCGGCCCAGCGAAGGGTGTGCCCTCCCGCTACCAGTTGGCGCGGGCCAGCTCTCGGCAACCTGTTCAGTTCAGGCGCAGGGTCAGTTTTCGTCACGATCGCCAGCTGGTACCGAGCAGCTCCATCACGGCAGCCGGCCCAGCAAGCGGTTGTGCCCTTCCGCGGCAATCAGTTAGCGCGGTGCGAGTGATCGCCCTTCAGCACCGGAACCCTCGAGCTCGATCGTCGTCAGCCGTTTTCTCGGCTGACGACGTTCTCGTTGTGCGGGCCCCCGCACAGACCTGAAGCTCGTAACCCACATCGCGGACTGCGCCGCCCTCGCGATACCCGCTGCGGTTCCTCGCTGCGTTCCCCTTTGCGTTCCCCGCTGCGGTTCCTGTTGCGTTCCCCGCTGCGTTCCCGTTGCGTTCCCGCTGCGGTTCCTGTTGCGTTCCCCGCTGCGGTTCCTGTTGCGTTCCTCGCTGCGTTCCCGTTGCGTTCCCCGCACCCTTTCTCGGGATTCGCACTCTTCGCGGCCGTCCAGAACGCGTGCGGATCCCGAGAAAGGGTGCGGCTGTGGCGATCCCACCTCTACAGTCGGGGGTCGGGTCGGTGGCTGGGAGGGATTTCGCTTGATGGTCGAGAGGGAGTGGCGGGTGCGCCACTCGCCACCAGTTTGCTCGCGCCGACTCGTTACCCCGGAGTTCATATTGCGTTGGGATAGCTGGGACAGGGTGCTCCCATGACTGGTTCGACCTTCGGTTTCTCCCGGCGCACCCTGTTGCGCACCTCCGCGCTCGGTCTGGTGGCCGCCCCGTCGTTGGCCGCGTGCGCCGCCAACGACGGGCCCGGCCTGGTGCGGCAGCGGCCGGTGCTGACCCACGGGGTCGCGGTGGGTGACCCGCGCACCGACGGTGCGCTGATCTGGGCCCGCTCCGACCAGCCCGCGAAGCTGATCGTGGAGACCGCCTCCACCGAATCGTTCAGCAACGCAAAGAGGTTCGCCGGTCCCCTGCTCACCCCGGACAGTGACGGCACCGGCCGGGTGCGCGTCAACGGTTTGCCCGCGGGCCGGCAGGTGCACTACCGGGTGACGCTGGAGAACGAGAGCGGCGCCGTCTCCGAACCCGTCACCGGTGTGTTCCGCACGGTGCCGACCGGCGAGTCGGACATCCGGTTGCAGTGGTCCGGTGACGTGGTCGGCCAGGGGTACGGCATCAACCCGGATCTCGGCGGCATGAAGATCTTCTCCGCGATGGCCGCCCGCGACCCGCACCTGTTCATCCACTCCGGCGACTCCATCTACGCGGACAATCCGGTCAAGGAGTCGGTCACGCTGCCCGACGGGCGAATCTGGCGCAACACGGTGTCCGAGGCGAAGAGCGCCCCCGCCCAGACGTTGCAGCAGTTCCGTGGCAACTACGCCTACAACCTGACCGACCAGAACTACCTGCGTTTCAACTCCTCGGTCGCGCAGGTGGTGCAGTGGGACGACCACGAGACCGTCAACAACTGGTATCCGGGCGGCCTCGTCCCGGCGGCCAAGAACTACAACGAGCGCAGCATGGACACCCTGGCGACCCGGGCCTGGCAGGCGTTCCACGAGTGGATGCCGGTGGAGCCCAAGGAAGCCGTGGACGGCCGCCTCTACCGCAAGATCTCCTACGGTCCGCTGCTGGACGTCTTCGTGCTCGACATGCGCACCTACAAGGACACCAACGACGCGAACAACGGCCCCGAGGGCCGCATTTTCGGTGCGGCTCAGACGAAGTGGTTGATCGAGGGCCTGCGCGACTCGACGGCGGTCTGGAAGATCGTGGCGAACGATCTCCCGCTCGGCCTCGTCGTCAAGGACGGTGAACAACCGAACACCACCGCGTTCGAAGGCCCCGCCAACGGCGATCCGGGCGCCCCGTCGGGCCGCGAAACCGAGATCGCCCAGGTGCTCTCGGCGATCAAGGCGAACAAGGTGACCGACGTGGTGTGGCTGACCGCCGACGTGCACTACACCGCCGCGCACCACTACGCCCCCGAGCGCGCGGCGTTCACCGACTTCGACGAGTTCTGGGAGTTCGTCTCCGGACCGCTCAACGCCGGCGCGTTCGGCCCCAACCCGCTGGACGGAACCTTCGGGCCGGAGGCCGTTTTCGTGCACGCGCCGCCGGTGCAGAACAGTTCCCCGCTCGACGAGTACCAACATTTCGGCGAGGTCCTGATCGACGGCAAGTCAAGGGAGCTGACGGTCAATTTGTGCGACGCGACGGGATCGGTACTGTTCAGCAAGCAACTCGCACCAACCACCGGATAGCACCCGAGATCGGACGAGCGGCGGCGGCCGCGCTGTAGTAGCTTTCGTGCCATGAGCACGCCGCAGTTTGTCTCCGCCGAGGAGTATCTACCCCGCGATACCGCGGATGTCGTTCGCACGGTTCGGGATTCACGCGGCCGCGCGGAACGGCTGACCGTGCGCGGCGGGGAGCAACTGGACGACGGACTGGCACTGCCCGCCCAGCCGACCGTGGTGTCGCTGCGCCGGATGAACCAGGTGCTCGACATCAACCTCGGCCGGCGGACCGTGCGCGTGCAGGCAGGCGCCAAGCTGTCCGATATCGATCGGCGGCTCGGCGCGCACGGGCTCGGCCTGCCGATCGTCGGCGACCACCGCGACATCACCGCCGGCGGTTTCGCGTCCGTCGGCGGGGTGAGCGCGGCCTCGCACAAGTACGGCATGTTCATCGACCAGGTCGTCGATCTGGAGTACGTCGACAACGACGGGCGGATCGGCACCTGCGGGCGCACCCACCACACCGAACGGTTCCATCGCATCCTCGGTGCGGGCGGGCGCGCGGGCATCATCACCGCGCTCACCCTCGACGTGATCGACATCGACAAGGACCGCACCTGGCTCACCACCAACGCGGACCGTTTCCTCGACTTCGACTCCTTCGTGGAACACGCCTACGCCGAGATCACCCGGCCCGGCAACGCGGCGTTGCAGGTGGGCCGCTGGGTCGACACCGCGCCGCTGAAGGTGACCCGCCCGGGTGGCGTCGGTCAGCTGCAGTTGGGCACGGTGCGATTCGGGCAGTGGTCCACCCTGCATCCCACCACGCCGACCCGTTCGGTGCGGGCGCGTCGCGAGGTCGGTTCGCGGGCCCGAAAGTCCTTGGGCGTCATCGCTTCCGCCGCGAGCGGTCCCGCGGGCATGCCGCTGCGCAACGCGGCCGCGGGCGCGGTGCTCTTCGCCCCGAAGGTGCAGACCCTGCGCGACGCCGAATATCTCGCCGATACGGCGCTCAGTTCGTCCGAGCGTGGTCCCGCCTACCGGGTGGGCGTTTTCGCGCCGCTATCGAGCTACACGTCGGTGTTCTACCGCCTGCACGATCTGTTCGCCGGACACCGCGAGCGCACCGGCTGCTTCACCGTCATCTCCGCGATGACCTACGGCGTCCGCTCCCGCTACCTGCGCTCCGAAGCCGCCACCCGCGGCCTCTCCCCCGAAGACCACGGCCTCATCACCTTCACCAGCCGCCTGCGCCCCGCCGCCCTCCCCTCCGAACTCCTCCGCGACATCGTCTCCGGCATAGACGAAATCTGCCGCTCCGAAAACGCCCTACGCTACGAGTCCCCGGAGTAGACCCGCCACGGGCGGAACCAACCAATGGCTCCGCCCACCCCGCCGAGAACCTGTCCACGAAAACCAGGACACCATCGACGCGCACCACGCCGAACCCGGCACGGGAGTGCTGCGAGCACACCAGATGCGCCCGCCTCTCTGAGGTGGTCGACACCGCGCGCAGCGACTTGCCGCGCGGCGCGCCGGGGTTGGACGTGGAAGGTCTGTGAAGCACGCCAGATGCGCCCCCACAGAGGTGGTCGACACCTCACACAGCGACTCGCCGTGCGGCGCGCCGCGGGCCGGTACGGGAGGTCTGTGAAGGCGGGCTCCGGTGAACCGTGCGCGCGGCAAGACCCGCCCGCAGCCAAGGCGGCCACCCTTGCCCTCGGCCGCACCCAAGTTCTCCCACACCCGCACTAACCCCGGTGAGGCGCGCCAGACACACCCGACCGAACAGCCGACGGGCCGGATCTGCACTCCCACAGAGGTTGTCGACACCTCAGATAGCGACTCGCCGTGTGGCACGCCGAAGCTCGGTGCGGGAGAGCTGTGAAGTCAGGCGCCGGTGCGCACGGCAAGGTACACGCCCGTGGCCAGGCGTTCCAATGCGGCGGGCCCTTGGTCTCCCACACGAATTCGCTGCCGACGGCAACAACGCCCCGTGGTCCGGCGCTGCGGCTCCGGCACCCATACGACAGCGGCCGACGTGCTGACCAGCAGCTTCCGTCCGGCCGCACACCGGCCTGCCGCGATGAGCCGGCCCTCGACTGCACACGAAAGCGAGGGGCAAACCAAGATCAGGGGGAATTGGTGGCGGTGTGCTCTCGCGCGATGCCGCCACCAATTCCCCCTGATCTTGTACCGAGGACTCGGTCCGGGATGGCCGACGAAGGCCCCCACCGCGAGTTCCTATGCGACGCGCCGAGACTCAGTACGAAGTGTCTGCGCAGCCGCACTCTTCTGAGCGAGCTGCCCGCACAACGACCGACACCTCACCCGCAGCCGGGGCGCGCCCACACCGATCCTCGGCCTCGGCCGCAACCCATCCTGCTCACCAGCACTCACCCAGGTGCTGGGTCCGCCAGATGCGCCCGCTCGAGCGGACTACCGGTCGGGTAGCCACCCACAGAGCTGGCCGACGCCTCACACAGCGACATACCGTGCGGCGCACCGAGGCTCGGTGCGGGAGGTCTGTCCTCGGCCTCGGCCGCAACCCATCCTGCTCACCAGCACTCACCCAGGTGCTGGGTCCGCCAGATGCGCCCGCTCGAGCGGACTACCGGTCGGGTAGCCACCCACAGAGGTGGTCGACACCTCACACAGCGACATACCGTGCGGTGCACCGAGGCTCGGTGCGGGAGATCTGTGGACTGGACTGGCGGGGCCGGGCTGGGCTGGGCTGGGCTGGGGCGGGGCGGGGCGGGGCGGGGCGGGGCGGGGCGGGGCGGGGCGGGGGAAGCATTCGCTCGATCAAGTCCATCAAACGGCTGGCAACCTTATACTGTGACCGGTCGCATATGTCGCCGGGAGGTTGCGGGGGCGGGCGGCTTCGGCACTGTCGGCGGGGTGCCGTGCGTGTGTTCAGTCGTTCGCATGTGAAGGTTGCTGTGCCGATGCCCGAATTCCGTACTGCCCCGGTCCGATTCATCGATCGCAAGCGTGCCCATCCGCCGGAATCGCTGGCGGGACGCCGGGTTCTGGTCACCGACGCGTGTTCCGATATCGGCCGCGCCACCGCGCAGCTACTGGCCGCCCAAGGGGCGCAACTACTTCTGGTGGCTCGGCGCGGGGACCAGTTGATCGCTGCCTGCGAGGAGATCCGCGGCGACGGCGGGGAGGCGCACTGGTGTCGCTGCGATATCGCGGCACTCGGCGACGTCGACCAGCTCGTCACCTGGGTGCTCAGCGAATTCGGCACCGTCGACGTGCTGATCAACAACGCGGGACGACCCGTGCGGCGCCCGGTCACCCAGTCGCTGCACCGCTTCCGCGACTATCAGCAGATGATGGCCGCGAACTATTTCGGCCCGCTCCGCCTCACCTTGGGCCTGCTTCCGGCGATGCTGCGTTCCGGCTCCGGACATGTCCTCAATGTCGGACCGTGGAGCCCCGATATCGGTGCCGCACCGAATTTCGCGTCCTACGCCAGCGCCCAAGCGGCCTGGACCACGTTCGGCGACTGCGCCGACGCCGAACTCTCCCCGCAGGGCATCCAAGTCACCACCGTCCACTACACCCCAGGACAACTCGATGACCCCGAGCAGGCGGCCCACCGCATCGAAACCGCCATCCGCACCAGAGCCCCGCGCGTAGAGCCCCGCTTCACCCGCACCCTCTACGCCCTCGCCGGCGTCGCCCCCCGCTCCACCGCCCGCCTGATGCACGCCTTCGGCATCTGACCCCTTACACACAACCTCAACGGCCAACGCGCATCGACCCTCGCCGCCTAGGCCGACATCGCACGTCGCTCCGATCGCGAACTGGGACACTGCTGATCGCGGAATTCGACAGCGTGTGGTGCGGACGCTGGTCACGAACTCGACACCGCGCAACGTCTGCTTCGCTCGGCGATCCCACGGTGGTGGTCGGCGCGGTGGTCAGCTGGAGCAGCGACCACTGGCTGACCGCGGCGATCAACACCCCACGCGACTGGCCTACACCGCCACCGACGACAGTGCCCACATGGCACGTCTGGGCAGGCGAGGAGCTCGTCATGTCGACGTTCGTCCACTGCCCACGCGCACACCACGAGTCGAACACCCCCAACCCCAACGCATGGTGCAGTCGGCTCGGCGGTTGACCGCCCTGCGCGTCGACCCGCACGTCGCCAGCCAACCACAGCCGCCCGAAGTGCTGTCGATGCGCGGCATGCGCACGATCACCGAAGTCGACGGGATCGTGCCGGAGCGGTAGGAGCCGCCTGCTGTTTTCTCGGGCACATAGGCGGGGCCGCCTACGCGACACACCCTCGAACACGGATGGCGCTGCGCCTGACATAGGCGGGAGTATTGGACTTCAAGAGCCACCTGCCCAGCATTATGACGGCGTCCTGAGCGCGGGTTTCGACCTTGATGGCCGACGGTGAGGGCTACGTCGCGGCGGGCCACAAGGTGGCGCCTGGCCGCCGAGGCTGTGGTGAGAAAGACACCGTGCTCGACGACGTTTCGCGGAGACGGGGCGGGCGTTACCGAAATCAAGCGTCGTCGCGATTCCCCGATATGGCGGCCGCCCTCAGCACCAATCCGTCGACCACGATCCACCCGAAAGAAGCCCCACCTGAGCATCTCTCGACGAGTACCACTCCTGGTCAGCTGATCACCAGGTAATGGTTGCGGCATCGGCCGAGAGACCTCCACCACCATTACCTGGTGATCAATTGTCCAGCTGCGGTCCCGCGTCCCGCATCGACGCGTACATGCAGTGCAGCAGATATTCGCCTGGGGTTTCGCCCAGTGCGAAGGTCAACTGCACCCCGCACGAGGTCTCGATGGTGGTCTGGGTGTCGAAGGTGAGGGGTGGATATTGATGCCATGGGCAGTCGTGCTCGTCGAGCAACGCCAATGTCCGGTCCATCGGCAACCCGACCACATCTACGCCAACGGTGCCCTGCACGGACCCGGCCCCGATCCCGCCCGGGGTGTTCATTCGCGCGGGCAGCCGGAATTCCGGTTCACGCCAACCGGTGTGGTCCAACCCCAGCATGCGCAACTCACCGTCTTCAATGTGCACCTCGACACTTTCCTCTCGCTGCAGAAAGTCCGCGAAATCGTCGGAGGCCCGGAACGGCACACCCACTTCGCGCAGCGCCGCCACCAGCTCGTCTCCGCGCAGACCCAACCGCAGCGCCCCGACCTGTCCGGTTTTCGCGAACGTGACGATCACGCCGATGATGTCCACGCGCCCAAAATAAAGCGCGCACCGGAAACGGCGAAAGCCCCCTCGGCGAACCGAGGGGGCTTTCGTCGAACGGGCTCAGTGCTTTTCGGGGCCCAGGTAGTACTCGAACACCAGACCCGCGGCGGCGGCGAGGACGCAGACCACGCCGAGGCCGATCAGCCAGAACTGGAAGAAGGCCAGGCCGAGGGCGGTGATGGAGCCCGCGCCGGCGAGCAGGATGGGCCAGAAGCTACCGGGCGAGAAGAAGCCCAGATCGCCTGCGCCGTCCACGATCTCGGCATCCTCGTAGTCTTCCGGACGCAGGTCGAGGCGACGCGCGACGAAACGGAAGTAGGTGCCGATGATCAGCGACAGGCCCGCGGTCAACACGATCGCGGTGGTGCCCGCCCACTCCACACCGGTACGGGACTGGCCGGTGAAGTAGCCGTAGATCACCGCGGTGATCGCGAAGAACAGCGTCAGCAACTCGAATATGCGCGCTTCGATCTTCATGTCAGATCAGTCCCTTACTTTGCCTCGGCCGCGGTCTTGGTCGTGCGCTCGGTGTTGAACGGCCGGGTCGACGTGGCGACCGGCGATTCACCGATGGACTCCAACGCTTCGGCGTTGGTCTTGCCCGCCCGGCGCGCATCCAGGTACTTGGTGAACTTCTCCGGCGAGACCGCGCGGACCTCGAAGTTCATCATCGAGTGGAAGGTGCCGCACATCTCGGCGCAGCGGCCGACGAACGCGCCTTCCTTCTCGATCTTGGTGATCTGGAAGACGTTGTCCGAGTGGTTTTCCTTCGGGTTCGGCATCACGTCGCGCTTGAACAGGAACTCGGGCACCCAGAACGCGTGCACCACGTCGGCGGCGGCCAGCTGGAACTCGATGATCTTGTTGGTCGGCAGCACGAGCACCGGGACCTCGGTGCTGGAGCCGTAGGTCTCGACCTTGTCGTAGTGCAGGTAGGACAGGATGTCGTTCTCCGGCTTGCCGTGCACCGGGCCCGGCTGCGGGTGACCGTCCTTGGTCCGCTCCTTGTACTCCTCGAGCTGCTCCTGGTTCGCGGCCTCACGCGTGGTATCGATGCCCTCGAAGCGGTAGCCGTCCTTGAAGCTCACGTCGCGGTAGCCGAACTTCCAGTTCCACTGGAAGGCGGTCACGTCGACGGTGACATCCGGGTCGGCGACCTTCTCGTGCACGTAGTTCTGCACGACCACGGTGAAGTAGAACAGCACCGCGATGATGACGAACGGCACGGCCGTGTAGGTCAGCTCCAGCGGCACGTTGTAACCGGTCTGCCGCGGGAACTCCGGGGAGTCGGGCTTCTTGCGGTGGAAGACGACGGTCCAGAACGTCAGTCCCCACACGATCACACCCATCACCAGGGCGGCGATGATCGACCAGGTCCACAGTTCCCGCATCCGGGTGGCCTGCGGCGTGACACCCGAGGGCCAGCCGAACCGCAGCCAAACATTGTCGATCGAGCAGCCCGAGACGAGCAGCGCGGTGATCCCGAGGGACACCGCCAGCCCGGCCCGCCGAAGGATCCGGCCCCGCGAGGGTCGTGCCCCGATCTCTTCGCTCGCCTTGTGCGCCACGCTCACGCCTTCCTGGTCGCCACACATTCCGACATTTGCACCGCCGGGGCTGCGACCGCCCCGGCGATACGTTCTAAGCACATGTCAGGCCTCCCCGGTCGAGCGCGTGCGCCGCCTGAGAATGGCCTGAGTACTACGCAGCGTAGACCAAACGAGCGCCCCGTTTGTCGTCGGGTCGCATTCGACACTCCGCCGATCGCGCGCGGGCCAGGGTACCGGTCGCGCTCACCTGCCCGTCCGTCCCCGCGCACCCCGGCAAAAGCCCTGGACAGGGTGCGCACGACGCGCGGAGGGACGGCGTGCGGCATACTCGGACACAACATTTCGGCCGCTGTGCTCACCGCGAGGGCAGGCCCCGGCACGTCCCGGCACGACCGCTCGCGGCAGACACTGCGCGCCGCCCCCGCAAGACATTCGGGCGCCCCGTCCGGGCCGCGCCCCTGCACGAGAAACGAGGTTGCCGACGCCGTGTGTGGACTGCTCGGGTTTCTGACATCTGACGAAGCAGCACCTGGCGTGGTCGAGCAGGTGTACGACGCCCTGCACTGCGTCCGGCACCGCGGTCCCGACGAGCGCGGCACCTGGCACGACGACCACATGATCTTCGGGTTCAACCGCCTGTCGATCATCGATATCGAGCACTCGCACCAGCCGCTGCGCTGGGGTCCGCCGGAGAACCGGGAACGCTACGCGCTGACCTTCAACGGCGAGATCTACAACTACATCGAGCTGCGCAAGGAGCTGGCCGAGGCGCACGGCGCGGAGTACGCCGAGGATTCGATCTTCCGCACCGAGGGCGACGGTGAGGCCGTCGTCGCGGCATTCCACTACTGGGGCCCGGAGGCGGTGCGCAAGCTGCGCGGCATGTTCGCGTTCGCGATCTGGGACACCGAGACCAACGCGCTGTTCCTGGCCCGCGACCCGTTCGGCATCAAGCCCTTGTTCCTGGCCACCGGTCCCGGCGGGACCGCGTTCGGCAGCGAGAAGAAGAGCCTGCTCGAGCTGCTGGCCCCGCTGCAGCTGACCGACGCGCTGGACCCGCGCGCGCTGGAGCACTACACGGTGCTGCAATACGTGCCCGAGGCCGAGACCCTGCACCAGGACATCCGGCGGCTCGAATCCGGCAGTTACGCGACCGTGCGTCCCGGGGCCGCGCCGCGGATCACCCGGTACTTCCACCCGCAGTTCACCGTGCGCCCCTTCGCCGAAGGCGCGGCGGCCGCGCGCTACCGCGAGATCGCCGAAGCGCTCGAGGACTCGGTCGCCAAGCACATGCGCGCCGACGTCACCGTCGGTTCCTTCCTGTCCGGCGGCATCGACTCCACCGCCGTCGCGGCGCTGGCCATGCGGCACAACCCGAAGCTGATCACCTTCACCACCGGATTCGAGCGCGAGGGCTACTCCGAGGTGGATGTGGCCGCGGAGAGCGCCGAGGCGATCGGCGCCCGGCACATCGTGAAGGTGGTCTCCCCCAGCGAATTCGCCGCCGCCATCCCCGAAATCGTCTGGTACCTCGACGATCCGGTGGCCGACCCGGCGCTGGTGCCGCTGTACTTCGTGGCCAAGGAGGCGCGCAAGCACGTCAAGGTCGTGCTCTCCGGCGAGGGCGCCGACGAGCTGTTCGGCGGGTACACGATCTACCGGGAGCCGTTGTCGCTCAAGCCGTTCGAGTACCTGCCCGGCGCGCTGCGCCGGCTGGCGGGCAAGCTGTCCGACCGCATCCCGGACGGCACCAGGGGCAAGAGCCTGCTGCACCGCGGTTCGCTCACCCTGGAGCAGCGCTACTACGGCAACGCGCGCAGCTTCAACGACGCCCAATTGCGTTCCGTGCTACGCGAATTCCGGCCCGAATGGACGCATCAGGACGTCACCGCGCCGATCTACGCGCAGTCGCGCGGCTGGGATCCGGTGGCGCGCATGCAACATCTGGACCTTTTCACCTGGTTGCGCGGCGACATCCTGGTCAAGGCCGACAAGATGACCATGGCCAACTCGCTCGAATTGCGGGTGCCGTTCCTGGATTCCGAGGTGCTGCGGGTCGCCGAGGGGCTGCCGTTCGAGCAGAAGATCACCAAGGAAACCACGAAATACGCGCTGCGCCAGGCGCTCGAGGGCATCGTCCCGCCGCATGTGCTGCACCGTGCCAAGCTCGGTTTCCCGGTGCCGCTGCGGCATTGGTTGCGTGGCACCGAACTCTACGACTGGGCCCAGCAGCAGATCCTCGAATCGCACACCGACCACCTGCTGAACAAGGCCGCGATCAGCGACATGCTCGTCGCGCACCGGGCCGGCGGCGTCGACCACAGCCGCCGCCTCTGGACCCTGCTCGTCTTCATGGTCTGGCACGGCATCTTCGTCGAAGACCGCATCAAGCCCGACATCCAAGAGCCGGTCTACCCGGTCTCCCTGTAGCCGACACGCGAAGTGCCCCTCCACCGAGGGGCACTTCGTCGTTCAGCGCAGCCCGACAACGGCGCGAACAGCGCGACCGACGCAGCTCCCGCGCCCCAATTCGCCCGCCGCGCGCGTGTCCGTCAGCGAACACGCGCGCAGCCCGACAAAACGTGCGCGGGAGTGTCACTCACGGCGCGGCCTACCGCGCTCGGGCCGGCCGGAGTCGGCGCATCCGTGCGACGCAGGTGGCGCTCGTCAGTGCACGTGCGCCACATCACGTACTCGGTACCGCGCATCAGCCGGCATTCAACGAGCCCATCGCTGCTTTGCCGACGTCAGCCGCGTACGACTTCGTATGCGGCGCAACAGGGTTGCGCGGATACGCTCAGAGCAGGGGCTTGATTTCCGCGGCGGCGTCGGCGCCGTAGGCCTCGGCGAGGCGGTCCAGGGCGGTTTCCTTGTTCAGGGTCCACTCCTGGGTGCCCATGGTCTCCAGGACGAGCACGGCGATCAGGGAACCGAGCTGAGCGGAACGTTCCAGACTGAGGCCCGCGGTGTGGCCGGTGAGGAAACCGGCGCGGAACGCGTCACCGACGCCGGTCGGCTCGACCTTGGTGGTTTCCGGGACCACGCCGACGGTGAGCTCGGTACCGTCCCGATCGACGATCTGCACGCCGTGCTCGCTGAGCGTGGTCACCCGGACGCCGACCTTCTGCGCGACCTCGGCCTCGGTGAGCCCGGTCTTCTGCAACAGCAGCGCCCACTCGTACTTGTTGGTGAAAAGGTATGCGGCGCCGTCGATCAGCTGCACGGCCTGGTCGCCGTCGAGGCGGGCCAGCTGCTGGGACGGGTCCGCGGCGAACGGGATGCCCAGCGCGCGGCATTCGGCGGTGTGCTTCAGCATCGCCTCGGGATCGTTGGCGCCGACCAGCACCAAGTCCAGCGCGTGCTTCTGGGCGAGATCGCCGATCGAGATGTCGCGGGCCTCGCTCATCGCGCCCGGGTAGAACGACGCGATCTGGGCCATGTCGTCATCGGTGGTGCAGACGAACCGCGCGGTGTGCGCCTTCTCGGAGATCAGCACGCCGGAGCAGTCGACGCCGTGCGATTCCAGCCACTGCCGGTATTCGGCGAAGTCGGCGCCCACGGCACCGACGAGCAGCGGCTTACGGTTGAGCAGGCCCATCGCGTACACGATGTTGCCCGCGACACCACCGCGGCGGATCTGCAGATCGTCGACGAGGAAGCTCAGCGACACGTGGTCGAGCTGATCGGCCAGCAGTGCGTCGGCGAACCGTCCGGGAAAACGCATGAGGTGGTCGGTGGCAATGGACGCGGAAACGGCGATGGACACGAGGCTGAGCCCTTCAACGGTAGGCGACAGGCGGTGAAGACCGGGAAAACAACTTCCCCTGCATCACCGTACCAATCCCGCGCCGCCGCTCCGATACCCCGATCGGGGCATATCTGTGCCGCGAGATCTACGGCGGCAAGCGATGGTTCGGCCCTGACGTGGTCTGAAACGACGCGGGCCGGAAACACGCAACCCCACGTGAGTTCTCACGTGGGGTGGGCTGTTACGCGGTGGACCCGCGGACGACGCGTGGTCTCAGTTGAAGGAATCGCCGCAGGCGCAGGAGCCGGTGGCGTTCGGGTTGTCGATCGTGAAGCCCTGCTTCTCGATGGTGTCGACGAAGTCGATGGACGCACCCTGCACGTACGGGGCGCTCATCCGGTCGACAGCCAGCTTGACGCCGTCGAAATCGACGGTCAGGTCACCGTCGAGCGAGCGGTCGTCGAAGAAGAGCTGGTACCGCAGGCCGGCACAACCACCCGGCTGCACGGCGATCCGCAGCGCCAGGTCGTCGCGACCCTCCTGGTCCAGCAGCGCCTTCGCCTTGCTGGCGGCAGCGTCGGTCAGCACCACACCGTGGGTTTCGGTGGCGGTCTCGTTCTGCACAGTCATGAACTCTCCTCGAGGAACCTGTCGTCGACCCGTGAACAGCGCACGGGTCGTGTCGGTCAACACCACTCGGCGGGCTGCTATTCCCCATCTTGCCACCATCGTGCGCGGAGGAACACGTCACCTCCGTGCCCCCACGCACCTGCGCGAATCGGACCGCATTTCCCGCCGCGTATTCCATCGAATAGCCTGGTCGGTGTGAAATTGTTCCGTCGCGGCGAGTCCAGCAGCACCGACGCGGCCGCCGATGAGACGGCGACCGCGGACGGCAACTCGACCGCGGGCTCCACCCGAACAGCGGTTACCACCACTGCGGGCAAGGGCCGTCCCACTCCGAAACGCCGTGACGCACAAGGCAAGCGCCGCGGTCCGGTAGCTCCTGCACCCCTGACCGCGAAGGAGGCCCGCGCCCGGCGCAAGGCCACCCGCGGCACCAAAGAGGAGCGCAAAGCGGCCGCCGCCGAACGCAAGGCCGCGGTCGCCGACCGGCGCAACCGCATGCTCGCCGGCGAGGACAAGTACCTGCTGCCGCGCGATCAAGGGCCGGTGCGCGGGTTCGTCCGCGATCTCGTCGACGCCCGGCGCAACCTGGTCGGCCTGTTCATGCCGATGGCGCTGGTGCTGATCCTGTCGATGTTCGTGGCGCCCGCGCTGCAGACCATCGTCACGCTGGCGATGCTGGTCATGATGTTCTTCATGATCGCCGAGGGCTTCATGCTCGGCCGGATCGTCAACAACCGGGTCCGGGAGCGTTTCCCCGACACCACCGACACCGGATTCAAACTCGGCTGGTACGCGTTCGTCCGTGCTTCCCAGATCCGCAAGATGCGGGCCCCGAAGCCACAGGTTTCCCCCGGTACCGCGGTTTAGCGGGTCGCCCCCCGAACATGAGTGCGGCCCGGTTCGTGGGCACGAACCGGGCCGCTCGGGGCGGACACATGGGGATCAGTGGTTGGCGGTGCGGCCGAGCATGGCCGTCAGTTCGGCATGCATGCGCTGGGCGTCGCGATCGGTGACGTTGGTCGATCCGACCGGGCTGGCGAAGGTCCGAACGAAGGCGGCGAACGCGACGATGACTGCCAGGGTGAGGAAGAAAGTAACCATGGCAGTAATTTTGCGCCCATTGAGTTACCGCCGAAAGTGGCGGTACTGACACACTTCGCAAAGATTCAGCCAGTATCCTTGGTGCATGCTGTCCAAGGTCGCCGTGGTGCTGTCCGATCGCATGGCCATGTTCGAGTTCGGGGTCCTCTGCGAGGTTTTCGGGCTCGACCGCAGCTCCTACGGGCTGCCCACCTTCGACTTCCGGGTGTGCGGCGCCGAACCGGGTAAAACGCTGCGCTCCACCTCGCCCGGCATCACCCTCACCCCCGAATACGGTCTCGAAGAACTCGCGGACGCCGACCTCGTCGCCATCCCCGCCGCCTCCGCGAAGAAGGACTTCGACCCCCGCGTCGTCGACGCCGTCCGGGACGCGGCCGCCGCGGGCGCGACCGTCCTGACCGTCTGCTCCGGCGCGTTCCTGGCCGGTGCCGCAGGCCTGCTCAACGGACGAAAATGCACCACGCACTGGGGTTACGTCGACGAACTCGCCGCCCTGTACCCCGACGCGACCGTCGACCCCGACGTACTCTTCGTCGACGAAGGCAATCTGATCACCAGCGCGGGCACCGCCGCCGGCATCGACGCCTGCCTGCACCTGGTGCGCCGCGAACTCGGCAGCGCCGTCGCCAACGCGATCGCCCGCCGCATGGTGGTGCCGCCGCAACGCGACGGCGGGCAGCGCCAATTCATCGAACGCCCCGTCGCCACCTGCACCTCCGACAGCCTCATCCCCACCCTGGAATGGATGAACGACCACCTCGACCTCGCCCACACCATCGAGGACCTGGCCGCCCGCTCCACCATGTCCACCCGCACCTTCGCCCGCCGATTCGCCGCCGAAACCGGCACCACCCCGGTGAAATGGCTGACCAACCAACGCATCCTGCTCACCAAACAACTCCTCGAGGAAACCGACCTCGGCCTCGAACAGATCGCCGCCCGGGCCGGCTTCGGCTCCGGCGCCCTCCTACGCCACCACTTCCAACGCCTGGTCGGCATCGCCCCCACCGAATACCGCCGCCGCTTCGGCGCCCTCCCCGAAGTTGTCGAAACACCCGCCTGAGGTTTCCGGCTCGGGGCGCGGCGGGTCAGCGACCGCAAGTCCAGGTGAATCGGGGCAGATGGGATGGCGGTAGCGCTGCGGCAGTCGGCGCTCGCGATCGGCGCGGGACTGCTCAGTCACACTGCCAGGACACTCCGTGCCGTGCTCTCGCGATCAGCACGGCACTGCTCGGGATAGTCGGCCCGAGACCGCTGAGGCCATCACACGGCACTACCGGGCAGTCCGCACCGCGCTGCTGGAGCAGTTGGTAGCGTGCGGGCGTGTCGCACAGTGTTTCGGCCGTGGAGCCGCTTCGGACCCTCGTGTTGGGTGGGGCGCGGTCGGGTAAGTCGGCTTATGCCGAGGAACTCGCTGCGGGTGGTGCGGTGCGGTATCTGGCGACCTCGGTGCCCGATCCGGCCGATCTCGA
Source organism: Nocardia vulneris (assembly GCF_001613425.1). GTDB lineage: Bacteria > Actinomycetota > Actinomycetes > Mycobacteriales > Mycobacteriaceae > Nocardia > Nocardia vulneris. The sequence continues at coordinate 269,581 of NZ_BDCI01000035.1, forward strand.
TTTCGCCGAGCGGATCGCCAAGCATCGCGACCGTCGGCCCGCCTGCTGGACGGTGGTCGAAAGTGCCGACCCGGCAACGGTTCTGCGCGGTCCCGCCTTCGACGGCGCGACCCTCGTCGACGACATCGGCACCTGGCTCACCGCCCGCATCGACGCCCGCGACGCCTGGGCATCTCCTCGCGGCACCGTCACCCCCGACACCGACGCATTGGTCGCCGCCGTTGCCGCATACCCGCGCCGGCTCATCATCGTCACCCCCGAGGTCGGCATGGGCATAGTCCCCGCCACCCGCTCCGGCCGCCTGTTCCGCGACGAAATCGGCACCCTCAACCAGCGCCTCGCCCACACCTGCGACGAAGCCTTCCTCGTCGTAGCCGGCCTCCCCCTCCGCCTCAAATAGCACCGAGGGCAGACGTCACCCGCGCGTACGGACGCGCCGACGCTGGGCCCGTCAGCGTCAGTCTCTGACCTGGTCGACTGATCACCAGGTAATGGTGGCGGCATCGCCCGAGAGGCCCCCGCCACAATTACCTGGTGATCATCCGTCCAGTACTGGGGATGTGGGTGGGTGCGGTGGGGTGGGTGGGGAGCGGGCAAGATTGGGCGGGAGAGTGCGGTGGTCTGGGCCGCTCCGACCGGAAGGGTGGATAGTGACAGACGGATTCGGGGCGGTGACACCGCCCGACGCACAGGTTCGGGCGGCGGCCGAGCAGCGGCAGGCACAGCTGACCAAACCCGGTGGAGCGCTGGGCCGGTTGGAGGAACTGGGCAACTGGGTCGCAGCCTGTCAGGGCGTGTGCCCGCCGAAGCAGTTCGAGCGCGCCAGGGTCGTGGTGTTCGCGGGCGATCACGGCGTTGCGCGGCACGGGGTTTCGGCATATCCGAGCGAGGTCACGGCACAGATGGTCGCGAACTTCCTCGCCGGAGGTGCGGCGGTGAACGCGCTCGCCGCCGTCGCGAACGCCACCGTCCGGGTCGCCGATATTTCCGTCGACGCCGACACTGACCCGGTGGTCACCAAGCACAAGGTGCGCCGGTCCAGCGGCGCGATCGACCGCGAGGACGCCCTGACCGAAGACGAGGTGCGCGCCGCCCTCGCGGCAGGCAAAGCGATCGCCGACGAGGAGATCGACGCGGGCGCCGACCTGCTCATCGCGGGCGATATGGGCATCGGCAACACCACCCCCGCCACCGTGCTGATCGCCACCCTCACCGACACCGAGCCGGTCGCCGCGGTCGGCCGCGGCACCGGGGTCGACGACGCGGGCTGGGCACGGAAGGTCGCGGCGATCCGGGATGCCATGCGCCGAGCCCGTCCCGTGGTCAAAGACCCGGTCGAACTGCTCCGCGTCGCCGCCGGCGCCGACTTCGCCGCGATGGCCGCGTTCCTCGCCCAAGCCGCCGCGCGCCGGACACCCGTGCTGCTCGACGGCGTAGTCGTGACGGCCGCGGCATTGGTCGCAGAAGATCTGGCGGCGGGCTCGGCGGCCTGGTGGCTGGCGGGTCACCGTTCCACCGAACCCGCCCATCAACTCGCCCTGCAACGTCTCCGCCTCGAGCCCCTCCTCGATTTCGGCATGCGCCTCGGCGAAGGTTCCGGCGCTCTCACCGCGCTCCCCCTGCTCCGTGCCGCCGTCGCCGCACTCGCCGACATGTCCACCTTCGCCGAGGCAGGCGTCAGCACCGCCGACACCGAAACCGCCGACAACACCGCCCTTTCCGTCCCCGCCGACACCCCGAACCTCCGCAAGTGACCCACCGCCCCTCGGCCGCGACCCGAACGCCGACGAGTGCGGCGCCGACAGCCCGGCGGGTGCGCGGATGAAGGGGATGCGGTTGGCGGTTTCCTGGTTGACCGTGTTGCCGGTGCGCGGGCCGGAGACGGTGGATCGAGTGGTGGCGGGGCGGGCAATTGCGTTGGCCCCGTTGGTCGGTGTGCTGCTGGGGGCTGGCGTGGCGGGGCTGCTGTGGGTATTGGATCGGGTGGGCGCCGGTTCGGGGCTGGCGGGGTTGGTGGTGGTCGGGGCGCTGGCGTTGATCACGCGCGGCATGCATCTCGACGGGCTCGCGGACACAATGGACGGACTCGGCAGTTACGGCTCGCCCGAGCGAGCGCGGCAGATCATGAAAAGCGGTGGGGCCGGACCTTTCGGCGTTGCCGCCCTCGTGTTTTCCATTGGTGTGCAGGCGTTTTCGTTTGCCGCCCTGGCCGAGGCCGAGCGCTGGTCGGCCGTCGTGCTCGCGGTCGCGGTCGGTCGGGTCGCCGTAGTTCTCGCCTGTCGCAAGGGTATCGAGGCTGCGCCGGACACCGGTTTCGGCGCGCTGGTCGCGGGCACGCAGCGTCCACTCACCGTCGCCGCGTGGTCCGTCGCCGCGTTGGCGGCAGCGCCCTTCGCCACTCCCGACCACCGCTGGCTGGGCCCCCTCGCCGTCCTGATCGCCCTCGCCGCAACCGTCCTCCTGGTCCGCCACACGGTCCGTCGCTTCGCCGGCCTCTCCGGCGACACCCTCGGAGCCACAGTCGAACTCACCGTCGCCCTCACCGCCGCCATCGTCTCCCTCCACCCCTGACCCAGATCACCCACGCCGACAACGCATTCCACGACACGGCTGCTGTGCCCGTTCTGGCCGTGGAATCGAACGCAAGACGCCTACTCACTGCGTTGCGCGCCGCAGATACGCGGTGAGGCCCGATACGCCGAACTGGTCCCCGGCTGCGAGACAGGCGTTCGGCGGCGAGCTTTGGCTTCGCCCGGTCTGCCGGGGTGAACTTGCTGCCGTGATGGCGGAGACCTTCTTCACGGAGCCTTTGTTACCGAAGCCTTTTGGCGGGCTCGGTGGCTGAGGCACGGCCAGGGCTTCGCGGAGGAACTGGCCCGGACGCCGCGAGCTACACGGGGCTGCCAACGGCGGGCCGCGAACCGCGCGTCGCAGGGGCGCGCGCCACAGGGCGAACTGCAGGGCCAGGGCACGGGCACGAGCCGCGAGCCGCGAGCCGCGAGGGCAGGACCACCGAGCGCAGGGACGCAGATTGGAAGAGCAGGACCACCGGGCACGGGAACCGCGAGGCGCGGACAGGACCACCAAGTGCAAGGGCGCAGAGCGGAAGAAGAGGCCCCTGGACCCGCGAGGCGCGGGGCGCGGGGGCAGAGCCACCGGGCGCAGAGGCACGAGGCCGCCGGGCCGCGAGCCGCAGGCGGCAAGTTGGGGAACTACGGCCTGCGTCGCTACACATCACCGCCCTCGCGTATTCCTGTCGTCGCACACCGGGCCCGTCGCTGTCGACGCCGTAACCACCAAGCGAGATCTGGCGCCCTCGCAACAGCATCCGTGCCCGCCTAAACGCTGTCCACAACAGGACACCAACAGAACACCGCACCCCACCCTCTTGATCTTGGTCCGGACTTGGGTACGCGAATGTCCAGGTGGCGGGAGACGGTCGCCGGGTATTTACGGCTGCGGCGCGCGAAGCGTCTGGGTCGGGCAATAAGGTGTGCTGTATGTCTTCTGAGCGCCTGTATTTTCGCCAGCTGTTGTCGGGGAGGGACTACGCCGTCGGCGATCCGATTGCGACACAGATGCGCAATTTCGCGTATTTGATCGGCGATCGGGAGAGCGGGGAGGCGGTGGTCGTCGATCCGGCGTACGCGGCGGCCGATCTGGTCGATATCGCCGAGGGCGACGGACTACGCGTGACCGGAGTGCTCGCCACCCACCACCACCCGGACCACGTGGGCGGCACGATGCTCGGGTTCACCCTGGGCGGTGTGCGCGAGCTGCTCGAAAAGACAAGCGTCCCAGTACATGTCAACGCGAACGAGTTGTCCTGGGTGGCCAACGTCACCGGCATCGCGCCCGGTGAGCTGACCGGCCATGAGCACGGCGACAAGGTCAGCGTCGGCGCCTTCGAGATCGAACTGCTGCACACGCCGGGCCACACTCCCGGCAGCCAATGCTTCCTTTTCGACGGCCGGCTCATCGCGGGTGACACGTTGTTCGTGGACGGTTGCGGCCGCACCGACTTCCCCGGCGGGGATTCCGACGAGATGTTCCGCAGCCTGCGCTATTTGGCCGGTTTATCCGGTGATCCGGTCGTCTATCCGGGGCACTGGTATTCGCAGGACCCGTTCGCTCCGCTGTCCACTGTCCGGGACAACAACTATGTCCTGCGCCCGCAGACCCTGGAACAGTGGCACATGCTCATGCCGGGCTGACAGACCGTGGGGTGGAGGCCTCCGCAAGGAAGCCTCCACCAGGACTACATTCCGCGCATCCACCCGTGGATGTCGGCGAAGGTGCCGCGCTGGATACCGGTGAGGGTGTCGCGCAACGCCATGGTGACCTCGCCGGGCTCGCCGCCGCCGATGGTGAACTCCCCGTCACCGGAGCGGACCCAGCCGACCGGGGTGATCACCGCGGCGGTGCCGCACGCGAAAGTCTCAGTGATGGCACCGGATTCGGCGCCCTTACGCCACTCCTCGACCGAGACCTTGCGCTCCTCCACCGGAAAACCGGAGTCGGCGGCCAGGGTGAGCAACGAGTCGCGGGTGATGCCGGGCAGCAGCGAGCCGGACAATTCCGGAGTGACCAGGCGCGCCTCGGAGCCGGAGCCGAAGACGAAGAACAGGTTGTTGGTACCCATTTCCTCGACGTAGCGGCGCTCGCACGCGTCCAGCCAGACGACCTGATCGCAGCCCTTCTCCGTCGCCTCCGCCTGCGCGAGCAGCGACGCCGCGTAGTTACCCGCGACCTTCGCCTCGCCGGTGCCGCCGGGCGCGGCGCGCACGTACTCGGTGGACAGCCACACCCGCACCGGCTTCACGCCGCGCGGGAAGTACGCGCCGGCCGGGGACGCCATCAGCAGATACTTGTAGCCGGACGCGGGCTTCACGCCCAGGCTGGCCTCGGTGGAGAACATGAACGGACGCAGGTACAGCGAATCTTCGCCGCCCGCGGCGGGCACCCAGTCGCGGTCGACTTCGAGCAGCTGACGCACGGATTCGATGAACAGTTCTTCGGGCAGCTCGGCCATCGCCATCCGGCGGGCGGACCTGCGGAATCGGGCGGCGTTCGCGTCGATGCGGAAGCAGGAGACGCTGTCGTCGTTCTGCCGGTACGCCTTCAACCCTTCGAAAATGGCCTGGCCGTAATGGAAGACCATGGTGGCCGGGTCGAGCGAGAGCGGACCGTACGGCTCGACGCGCGCATTGATCCATTCGCCGTCGACGTAGTCGATCGAGACCATGTGGTCGGTGAAGAACCGCCCGAACCCGGGCGCCGCCAGTACCTCTTGTCGCCGCTGCGCCGGGGCGGGCGCGGGATGCGGAACACGGGCAAACTGTGCAGCAACGGTCATGCCGGTGATCCTATCCGGGTCGGTTCACGGGTTCGCGGCCGATCACCCCTGTGACCGTAAAAGTTCCCGCCACCGCAACCTCCCACGCACCACTTTGCACCGTGCGCCCCAAATCGCCCCAGGAAACCACACCGCTCAGTTCGCACCCTGCGCACCGCCGACGCCGCCGCGCCATGCCGCGCGACACGCCGATAAGCGTCGCCCGCCCGGCGCCGGCACAGGCCGACATCCGCACCCTTTCTAGGGAGACGCACCCCGACTTGCCGCACGACACTCCGCGCCTCAACCCAAAAAGGGTGCGGAAGTGCACGCTCTCGTCGGGGCCTGCGTCATCGCCGAGACGATGCGAGTCATCGCGGACGACGCGAACCACCACGGACAGCGCGGGCAACCGCAGACGGCACGACGACAGCCAACGCCACGCCGAATACCGGGTTTCGTTCTGCCGCCCGTTGATCGCCGCCACCCAAGGCCGACATCCGCACCCTTTCTAGGGAGACGCACCCCGACTTGCCGCACGACACACCGCACCTCAACCTAGAAAGGGTGCGGGAATGCGCGCCCCCCTTGGGACGACCTGTGCCGACGGCGCCAGCCACCGCAGACAGCGATCTGCTGCGGATGGCGTGATTACCGCAGACGGCACCACCGGCGGCGGGAGGGTGTTCTGCCCACGTGTCGGTAATCGTGGCCCGGCGCACCTCACCGAAAACGCGAAAAGGTGTGCGGCTGCAGGGAATCCGCGGCCGCACACCTTGACCCGGGTCTTACTTCGTGTTGGTCTCCACGAACGGCGGGCGCACTACCTCGCAGCGCAGCGCGCGGCCGCGGACATCTACCTCGACCTCGGTGCCGGGTTCGAGGCCCGCTTCGGTGTCGAGCAGGGCGAGGGCGATGCCGATCTTGAGGGTCGGCGAGAAGGTGCCGGAGGTTGTTTCGCCGACCGGCTCGCCGTCGCGCAACACCGTCTGCCCCTGCCGCAGGACACCGCGGTCGAGGGCTTTGAGGCCGAGCAGGGTGCGGCGCGGGCCCGCCGACTTCTCCTGTTCCAGTGCGGCTTTGCCCCAGAATTCCGGCTTCTTCCAGCCGACCGCCCAGCCCGTGCGGGCCTGCACCGGCGAGATCTCGAGGGAGAGTTCGTGCCCGTGCAACGGGTAACCCATTTCGGTGCGCAGGGTGTCGCGGGCGCCGAGACCGGCGGCCTGACCGTCGGCGGCGCGCACCTGCTCGACGAGCGCGCGGAACAGCGGTTCGGCGTCGGCCCAGCGGGGCAGCAGTTCGTAGCCGTGTTCACCGGTGTAGCCGGTGCGGCACACGCGGACCGGACGGCCGTCCCATTCGGCGTCGGCGTAGGCCATGTACTCCATGTCGGTGGGCAGGCCGAGCGCGCTCAGCACGTCGGTGGACCGCGGGCCCTGCACCGCGAACACGCCGTATTCGCGGTGCTCGTCGGTCACCGTGATGCCTTCGGGCGCCACCTTCTGCAGTTCCGCGACCACCGCTGCGGTGTTGGCGGCATTGGGCACGAGGAAGATCTCGTCGTCACTGACGTAGTAGGCGATCAGGTCGTCGATCACGCCGCCTTCGGGCGTGCAGCACAGCGTGTACTGCGCCTTACCCGGCCGGATGCGGCCGAGGTCGTTGGTGAGCGCCGAGTTCACGAAATCCGCCGCGCCCGCACCGCGCACCGTCGCCTTGCCGAGGTGGCTCACGTCGAACAGGCCGACCGTGGTGCGGACCGACTGATGTTCGGCGACCGTCCCCGCATAGGAGACGGGCATTTCCCACCCGCCGAACGGAGCGAACGTCGCCCCGAGTTCGACGTGTACCTCATGGATAGGGCCTTGCAGCAGGTTCGAGTCGGTCACCCGGCGAGCTTATCCGCCAAGCCCCCGTCTCGAACCCACTCCCTCACCCCCACCGTCTGACCACCCAGACGCCACCACCCGCACCGGCCACCACCCCACACCCCGCACACCGACACCGCCAGCACCCAGCACCCAGCACCCAGCACCCAGCACAGCATCCCGGCACCCCACATCGCTACCCGCACACCGACACCGCTCCGCACACCGGACACCGCCAGCCCACACCCGGCACCCCGATACCCAGCAGCGCCCAGGCACCCTCACAGCCGGCACCCAGGCACCCGGCACCATGCGCACACCCACGACGTACCCGCCCACCCCGTCGCCGCTCGCGCGCCATCCACACGCCCGGCACCCACCCACCACCGACTGTCCGCCACCGCACACCACACCCGGCACCCGACCACCGGGCAAGTGTCGACATCGTCCGAACAGCCGCCACCATTTCCTGGTGATCTCGACGCACCTCGACACAGCACCCGCCCGATACCGGCATTCATCACCACCTCGCATCCGACCCCGAGCACCACCCAGAACCGCACGCAACGCCACGCCCCCGGCACCGCCACCGCCCTCCCCGGTCGCGCACTCAACACGGCACCCGCCCGAAACCCCCACTCCTCACCACCACCTCACACCCCACCCCGAGCGCCACCAGAGCCGCACACACCCCCGCGCCCCCGTGACTATCCCCGGAACCACATCGGACGCAGCGTCGGCCCACCTTCGGGCAGGTCGTGGTCGATGTTGGTGCGGGCGAACCCGTTACGGGCGTAGAGCCGGGCGGAACGTTCCGTGCTGGCTTCGAGGTAGGCGGGGACACCGGCCGAGGACGCCGCTTTGGTCTGGCCCCCGAGGATCGCGCCGCCCGCGCCTTTGCCGCGATGCTCCGGCACGGTGACGATCACCTGCAGGTATCGGTGCGGGAATTCGCGGGGGTGGGTGCGGGCCAGCAGGTCGGAGACGTACGCCGCGCGTTGCAGCGGACGGATGTCCGGTGCGGTCGCGGCCAGTTCCCGCGCCTCGACCGCATCGTGTTCGAGCCGAGCCGCGGATTCCACGTGCTGCCAGATCGAGACCGCCCAGATCTGCGAGCCCGAGCCCGCGAGCCAGATTTCGTCGTCGGCCAGTGCGCGGTCGATCAGTCCGGGCACGTACTGCCCGCTGAACTGTTCGAACGCATGGCCCGCGAGCACCCAGGCGGTCACCTCCTCGTCGGGGCTGGCGAGGGTGAACGCCTCGATGACCGCGTCGCGATCCTGTCGGACTGCCTGTCGAACCGTGATCTCCATCGACTCGTTCCTTTCGCCTGTGAACACTGTGTGCTCTCGCCAAGGTAGGCAGGTCAAACGACATTAGCTAGAATTTCGTCACAACTGTTCGTGTGTCGAAATGGAGCCGCTATGGCCTGTGGAATCTGCGGCGAGACGCTCGCGCAGCCCACGCGCGGCCGCAAACGCCGCTACTGTTCGCGCGCCTGCCAGGCCCGCGCGTACCGGGCCCGGCGCGACGAGGTGACTACGGCCCCGCGCGCGCCCCGGCCGGCCAAATTGACCACTGTCGGCATCCTGCGCGCCGCCGTCGAACTGGCCGATCGCGACGGCATCGACGGCCTTTCCATGCGCCGCATCGCCAGCGCCCTCGGCGCGGCGACCGCGGGCCTATACCGCCACTTCCCGGACCGGGAAGCGCTGCTCGAGGGCATGGCCGAACTGGTGCTCGCCGAGATCCGGCCGCCCGCAACCGAACTCACCGACTGGCGGGCGCGCCTCGCGTACGAGGCCCGTGCGGAATGGCAGCTGTACCAGCGTCATCCCTGGATGCTGCCGATCCTCGCGCGCACCCGTCCGCCGGTCGGTCCCGCGCTCGCCGACATCCTCGAACGGTCGTTCGCCGCACTCGATCACCGCGGTCTCACCCGGGACGCGATGCTCGCGATCTATCTGTCGTTCTCCGGCCTGGTCCAGGGTCTGGCGCTGCTCACCAACTCCGAGCGCACCGAGCGGTTGCGGGGTCAGGCGCTGGAGCCGCCGCCCGACCTCGCCGAGCTGCTCGACCCGGCCGCCCGTCCGGTGCTGCACCGGCTCTTCTCCGCCGGCCCGCCCGGCCCCGACCTGGACTTGGACCACATCCTGGAGGCCGGGCTCGCACTGCTCCTCGACGGGATCGCCCTCAGACTGCCCAGTAGCCTGAGCCCATGACCGCTGTTGCAGATCGCTCACTAGGACCGGAACTCGCCCGCACCCAGACCATCAGCACGGATACCGACGTGCTCGTGCTCGGCTTGACGTCGTCGGAGAACGGCCCCGCCATCGTGCCCGAGGACCTGTTCGGCGACGTGCTCACCGCGGAGGTCCGGGCCGAACTGCTCGACCAGCTCGGCGCGGTCGGCGCGAAGGGCAAGACCGAGGAACTGACCAGGGTGCCCGCACCGGCCGGGCTCGACGGGGTGACCAGCGTGCTCGCGGTCGGCCTCGGCGCCGCCGAGAAGATCGACGCCGAGCAGATCCGCCGCTCGGCCGGGGTCGCCGCCCGCGCGCTGTCCGGCACCGAGCTCGTGGTGACCACACTGTCCGGCCTGGATATCGGCGCCGCCGCGGAGGGTTTCTACTTGGGCGCGTACACCTTCACGCCGTTCAAGTCGGACAAGTCCGCACCCAAGCCGGACGAGCGCCCGGTGGCCCGGGTCGAATTGCTGGTGCCCGAGCCGGAATTCGGCGAGCAGGAGTTGTTCCGCGCGCAGCTGATCGCCGAAGCTGTCGCCACCGCACGGGATTTCGTCAACACCCCGCCGAGCCACCTCTACCCGGCCGAATTCGCTTCGCGCGCCCAGGAACTGGCCGAGGCCGCCGGGTTGCAGGTCGAGGTGCTCGACGAAAAGGCTTTGGAGGCAGGCGGTTACGGCGGCGTGCTGGGTGTCGGCAAGGGCTCGTCCCGGCCGCCGCGGCTGGTCCGGATCACCTATGCGGGCGGTCCGAAGAAGGTGGCGCTGGTCGGCAAGGGCATCACGTTCGACACCGGCGGCATCTCGATCAAGCCCGCGCAGAACATGGACAACATGACCTCGGACATGGCGGGCGCCGCCGCGGTCATCGCCACCACGCTGCTGGCGGCGCGGCTGAGCCTGCCGGTCACCGTCACCGCGACCGTGCCGATGGCCGAGAACATGCCGTCGGCGACCGCGCAACGTCCCGGTGACGTGCTCACCCAGTACGGCGGCATCACCGTCGAGGTGCTCAACACCGACGCCGAGGGCCGCCTGATCCTGGCCGACGCGATCGTGCGCGCGAGCGAGGACGACCCGGATTACCTCATCGACGTCGCCACCCTGACCGGCGCCCAGATGGTCGCGCTCGGCACCCGCACGCCCGGCGTGATGGGCACCGACGAGTTCCGCGACCGCGTCGCCGCCGTCTCCCGCGCGGTCGGCGAAAACGGCTGGGCGATGCCGCTGCCCGCGGAGTTACGCGCGGACATCAACTCCAAGATCGCCGACCTGGCCAATGTCGCACCGCACCGCTGGGGCGGCATGCTCTCGGCCGGCTTGTTCCTGAAGGAGTTCGTCCCGGAGGGCGTGCAGTGGGCCCACCTCGACGTCGCAGGACCGGCCTACAACACCGGCGGCCCGTTCGGCTACATCGGCAAGGGCGGCACCGGCGTCCCCGTCCGCACCCTCATCACCGTGCTCGAGGAAATCGGTACGGAGTAGAAAGCGCAGGCCTGTCGCCCGCGCGCACGAACGTCGACGACCTCGTGCGCGCGGGCACCCGGCCGCGGATTCCGGACGGGCGCGCAGACCACCGCACAAGCACGGGCCTCCTGGCAGGCGCAGATTTCCTGAGCTATCGCAGACTCCCATGCAGCCCAGAACTCGTGCGTCGTACGCCCGGGCATCCGACTTCCCGGTGCAGGCACTAGCGTCCCCAGACCTCGTCCGCGGGACCTACCCCATCTGCGCCGTATCGCACGCGCGCGCCGAGGCACCGCTCCCATGTATCTACCCGGACCTCGCATGCGCGGGGCGCACGACTCCTACCGAGCACCAGCTGCACGCGCGTGGCACAGAAGTTCGTGCGCGCGGGCACAATTGACGCGCCGCGGCAGCCACTCACCGGCGGACGATCCGAAGCACGCAAACCCCCGTCGCCAGACGGTAGCCAGCGGCTATGGCAGCCCGTAGCCGACGGCTATAGATCGCGCAGATCCGCCTCGAACGCGCGCTGACGCTCGATCCGTTTGCGGGCGTCGTAGTCGCGCATCCGTTGTGGATATCCGGTCTTGCCGACGTCGTAAACGGGAATCCGCAAATCCTTGGCAAGCCGTTGCGCCCCGCGCTCTCCGACGATCCGCCGGGTCCATTCGCCGTCGGCCGCGACCAGCACGACAGTGACATCCGTCACGGTCGTTTTCGGCTCCACATAGCCTTCGACGCCGACGTGGGTGCGCACCCAGTCGGCCAGATAGCGGGCGTCGGCCGTACCCCCCGAACCCGCTCGTATCGCGCCACCACCCCTGGTCGCGCCGCCTCGGAAACGATCCAGCAAACCCAACGACGCGCACCTCCTTTCACACCCCGGAGCATCTCGCCCACCGGTGTTTCCATCTTGCCAGCTCGAGCGAGTTCGCTGCCCTGTGCTACACGCCGCACCGCCAAGTGCAAGGATGGTTCGCGGTACAAGAACCACAAGGATCTCCGGTGCCACGCACAATGATCAGTGGCGTTCGGACTCGCGCCGCAACCCGCGACGGGGGTCCGCAGCGAGATCAACTGTTGTAGAAACCCGTCGAGCAGTCAGAGGAGTCAGAGGACATGGCCTTCTCCGTCCAGATGCCAGCTCTTGGTGAGAGCGTCACCGAGGGAACGGTCACCCGGTGGCTGAAGCAGGAAGGAGACACGGTCGAGGTCGACGAGCCGCTGCTCGAGGTCTCCACCGACAAGGTCGACACCGAAATCCCGTCCCCCACGGCGGGCGTGCTGTCGAAGATCGTCGCCCAAGAAGATGATGTGGTCGAGGTCGGCGGTGAGCTCGGCGTGATCAGCGAGGCCGGTGAGGCGCCCGCCCCGAGCTCGGCCCCCGAACCCGAGGCCGCTGCCGCGCCCGCGCAGGAAGCGCCCGCCGAGGAAGCCGTCGCCGCCGAGCCGGAGCCCGCGCAGGAAGCCCCCGCTCGGGAAGCCGCGCCCGCCGCGAGCGCGTCCGCCGGTGACGGCACCCCGGTCAAGATGCCCGAGCTGGGCGAGTCGGTCACCGAAGGCACCGTCACCCGGTGGCTGAAGGCCGTCGGCGACGAGGTCGCCGTGGACGAACCGCTGCTCGAGGTCTCCACCGACAAGGTCGACACCGAGATCCCCTCGCCGGTCGCGGGCACGCTGCTCGAGATCACCGCGCAGGAAGACGATGTCGTCGCTGTGGGTGGACAGCTCGGCGTGATCGGCAGCGGCGCCCCCGCGGCCGCCGCGCCCCCGGCCCCGGCCCCCGAGCCGAAGCCGGAACCCAAGCCCGAGCCCAAGCCGGAACCGAAGCCCGAGCCCAAGCCCGCGGCCGCCGCCCCGGCACCCGCGCCCAAGGCACCGGCACCGGCCCCGGCCAAGGCACCGGCCGCCACCGCGACCGAGTCGGATTCCTCCGGTAACGGCGCCACCCCGTACGTCACCCCGCTGGTGCGCAAGCTGGCCGACGAGAACGGCGTCGACCTGTCCGCGCTCACCGGTTCCGGTGTCGGCGGCCGCATCCGCAAGCAGGACGTGCTCGCGGCCGCGGAAGCCAAGAAGGCGCCCGCGCCGGCCGCCGCCGCACCCGCCGCGAAGGCCCCGGCCGCCAAGGCCGCGCCCGCGCCGAGCGCACAGCTGGCGCACCTGCGCGGCACCGTGCAGAAGGCGAACCGGATCCGGCAGATCACCGCGACCAAGACCCTGGAATCGCTGCGCACCACCGCGCAGCTGACCCAGGTGCACGAGGCCGACGTCACCAAGATCGCGCAGCTGCGGGCGCAGGCCAAGGCCGCGTTCAAAGAGCGTGAGGGCGTCAACCTGACGTTCCTGCCGTTCTTCGCCAAGGCCGTCGTCGAGGCGCTCGGCGTGCACCCGAACGTCAACGCCAGCTACAACGACAGCACCAAAGAGCTCACCTACCACGCGGCCGTGCATCTCGGCATCGCCGTGGACACCGAGCAGGGCCTGCTCTCCCCGGTGATCCACAACGCGAGCGACCTGTCGCTGGCCGGCCTGGCCCGCGCCATCGCCGATATCGCCAACCGCGCGCGCAACGGCGGCCTGAAGCCGGACGAGCTCTCGGGCGGCACCTTCACCATCACCAATATCGGCAGCCAGGGCGCGCTGTTCGACACCCCGATCCTGGTTCCGCCGCAGGCGGCCATGCTCGGCACCGGCGCGATCGTCAAGCGCCCGGTCGTGGTGAAGGACGACACGGGCAGCGAGTCCATCGGCGTCCGTTCGATGTGCTATCTGCCGCTCACCTACGACCACCGCCTGATCGACGGTGCCGACGCGGGTCGCTTCCTGACCACGATCCGGCACCGGCTCGAGGAGGCGGCGTTCGAGGCCGACCTCGGTCTGTAAGACGGGTCGCCACAGGAAGGTCATCGTGCGCGCATGAAGGTCGTGATCGCCGGCTCGTCCGGGCTGATCGGGACAGCGCTCGTCGCGGCCCTGCGCCGCGACGGGCACGACGTCGCCCGCCTGGTACGCAGGCGGGCGGCGGGACCGGACGAGTTCACCTGGGATCCGGTCCGCGCCGAAGTGGACGACCGAGCCCTGCGCGGCGCGGACGCGGTGGTGAATCTGTGCGGTGCGAGCATCGGCCGTCGCCGCTGGAACGGCAGCTTCAAACAGGAGCTGCGCGACAGCCGGATCACCCCCACCGACGTGCTCGCCGCGGCGGTCGTCGCCGCCGACGTGCCGACGCTGCTCAACGCCAGCGGCGTGCACTACTACGGCGGCGGGACCGGTGACCGGGTGGTCGACGAAACCTCTTCCGCCGGTTCGGGTTTCCTGGCCACCCTGTGCCGCGATTGGGAAGCCGCGACCGCCCCGGCCGTCGACGCCGGCGTCCGGACCATCCTGCTGCGCAGCGCCGTCGTGCTGTCCGGGCACGGCGGCATGCTCGGCATGTTGCAGCCGCTGTATTCGCTCGGCCTCGGCGGACGGCTCGGCAGCGGACGCCAGTACACGCCGTGGATCTCGATGGCCGACGAGATCGGCGCGATCCTGTTCGCGCTCGGCCACGACACCCTGCGCGGACCGGTCAACGTGGTCGGTCCGGCGCCGGTGACCAACGCCGAGTTCAGCCGCGCGCTCGGCCGCTCGCTGCACCGGCCCACACCGCTGGTGGTGCCCGCGTTCGCGTTGCGCGCGCTGATCGGCGAGTTCGCGCAGGAGGCGATCCTGCACGGCCCCAGAGCAATTCCCACGGCCCTCGAGGAGGCGGGCTACGAGTTCCAGCACCCCACCGTCGGCGCCGCGCTGGCGGACATGGTGGGTCGACCCGGAGACGATCGATGACCGACCAGCTCGACACCCGCCCCGCCTCCCTCATCCGGGATGCGCGGCCCGCGGATCTGCCCGCCATCCTGGCCATCCACAACGCGAATATCGCCACCTCCACGGCGATCTGGGATCTGGAGCAGGTCGGCCTCGAGGAGCGCGAGGCCTGGTTCGCCGACCGCACCGCGGCGGGTCTGCCGGTGCTGGTCGCCGAGATCGACGGCGAAGTCGCGGGATACGCGAGCTACGGTCCGTGGCGGCCCAAGGCGGGATACCGCTTCACCGTGGAGAATTCGGTCTACGTCGACGACCGGTTCCAGCGCCGCGGCATCGCCACCGCGCTGCTCACCGAATTGATCGAGCGGGCCCGCCGGACCGGCTCGGTGCACGCGATCATCGCGGGCATCGAATCCGGCAACACCGGCTCGATCCAATTGCACGAGCGCTTCGGTTTCCGCACGGTCGGCGAGTTCCCGGAGGTCGGCCACAAGTTCGGTCGCTGGATGGACCTGACCCTCATGCAGCTGACGCTGCCCGTGCACGCGCGCTGACCAAGATCAGGGGGAACTGGCGGCGTCGCGCACTCGGCCGATGCCGCCACCAGTTCCCCCTCGTGTGGCGAGCAGCACAGGGCACTGGTGGAAAGCCGTAAAGGCTCCGGCGTACCGTCAGGGTTGTGAACGACACGCGCACCACGTGGTCCGCTCGATTCGATACGACCCCGATCGTGGTCGAGGATCTCGGACTCATCGACTACCACGACGCCTGGGAGCTGCAACGCAAACTCGCGGCAGAGCGGGCCGAGGGTCTCGGATCCGATCACCTGCTGCTGCTCGAGCACCCGTCCGTCTACACCGCCGGTCGCCGGACCGAGGCCGAGGATCTGCCGATCGACGGCAGCCCGGTGGTCGAGGTGGATCGCGGCGGCAAGATCACCTGGCACGGTCCGGGGCAGCTGGTCGGCTATCCGATCGTGCGGCTCGCCGAACCGGTCGATGTCGTCCACTACGTGCGCCGCCTCGAGGAGGCGCTCATCACCGTCTGCACCGGCATGGGACTCACCTGCGGCCGGGTCGAAGGACGGTCCGGCGTGTGGCTGCCCGCCACCGACGTGTTCGCCGAACGCAAGATCGCCGCGATCGGGGTGCGGGTGCAGCGCGGCGTCGCCCTGCACGGCATCTCGCTGAACTGCAACTCCGCCATGGACGGCTTCCAGGCGATCGTCGCCTGCGGCATCCGCGACGCCGGCGTCACCACGCTCAGCCGCGAACTCGCTCGCGAAGTCACGGTCGCCGAGGTCAAACCGCTCGTCGCCGACGCCATCACCAGGGCGTTGAACGGCGAACTCCCGGTAACCGCGCACGACATCCGCTGAGCGCCGGTTATCGCACGCGTCACACCCACCGGAGGGGTCGCGAGCGGTCGACCCGGTAGGCGTAGTGTCGATCAAGTGACCTCAGCTTCAGCACCGGCAGGACGCAAACTGCTACGCATCGAGGCGCGCAACGCGGAGACCCCGATCGAGCGCAAGCCTCAGTGGATTCGGACCAAGGCGAAGATGGGCCCGGAGTATTCCGAGCTCAAAGGTCTGGTCAAACGCGAAGGCCTGCACACGGTCTGTGAGGAAGCGGGCTGTCCCAACATCTTCGAATGCTGGGAAGACCGCGAGGCCACCTTCCTGATCGGCGGCGAGCAGTGCACCCGGCGCTGCGACTTCTGCCAGATCGACACCGGCAAACCCGCCGCACTCGATCGGGACGAGCCGCGCCGGGTCGCCGAGAGCGTACAGGCGATGGGCCTGCGCTACTCGACCATCACCGGTGTCGCGCGCGACGACCTCGCCGACGGCGGCGCCTGGCTCTACGCCGAAACCGTGCGGGCCATCAAGGCTTTGAACCCGAACACCGGTGTCGAGCTGCTCATCCCCGACTTCAACGCCGTGCCCGAGCAGTTGGCCGAAGTGTTCGCCTCGCGGCCCGAGGTGCTCGCGCACAACCTGGAGACGGTGCCGCGCATCTTCAAGCGCATCCGTCCCGCCTTCCGCTACGAGCGGTCGCTCTCGGTGCTCACCGCCGCGCGCGAGGCCGGGCTGGTCACCAAGTCCAACCTGATCCTCGGCATGGGCGAGACCCCGGAAGAGGTCACCCAGGCGATGCGCGATCTGCACGACGCAGGCTGCGACATCCTCACCATCACCCAGTACCTGCGTCCCTCCCCGCGGCACCATCCCGTCGATCGCTGGGTCAAGCCGCAAGAATTCGTCGACCATTCCAAGATGGCCGAGGAGATCGGTTTCGCGGGCGTGATGGCCGGGCCGCTCGTCCGCTCCTCCTACCGCGCGGGTCGCCTCTACGCCCAAGCGATGGCGCACCACGGCCGCGAAATCGCCCCCACCATGGCGCATCTCGCCCAAGAAGGTTCCGCCTCGCAGGAAGCGTCGTCCGTCCTGGCGCGCTTCGGCAGCTGACTCGGTAGCTACGGGCCCGCACCTGTCCGACAGGTGCGGGCCCGTCTCTGCGCGCGGCACCGTCTGCCCCGCGGATGTGCGGACCGCGACCTCCATTTACGCGCAGCCGCCGGACCTCGCTAGCGTTGCGGCGTTACGCCCCCAGGCAGAGCAGACAACGCGCGTCGGCCACGAAGTGCACAGCCTTGAGCATCACCTTGCGCCGAATCCAAACCTCCACAAGCCGGACTGGAATCGGCGCCTACTTCGACGACCGTGCGCCCAAGAGCACAAAACCGGCGCGGGCCTGCTGGGTCAGCGCACCCGCAGTGCGGTCAGGCGCCACTGGCCGCGGGTTCGGGTGATGCGGGCGGCCAGGGCGAAATGCCTTGGGCCCCGGTCATATCCCGCGCAGACCTCAGCGGTTTCGGCGTCGACCATGCGCACGGTAACCCGACCCGGCACCGCGACGCCCAGACCTCGGCCCGGAATCACGTCGGTGTTCACCATCGTGCGCAGTGCGGCGACGATGCGGGCGTCGGCCACCGACGTCATGTGCGTGACCAGCCGCCGATGGTCCAGAACCTCCAGAACCAACCGAACCACCCACCGCGCAAACTCCTTGGCGGACAACACCGCTTCCGGATCCGGGTCCGCGCCACACCCCACCCGCGACTTGGACCGCATCGGCCCGGCCCCACCCTGCACCCGCCCAGTCGACCGACACCCTGCGATCTGCCTATCCGCGCCGGACTCATCCACCGGCCCATCCGACCGACGCCCCTCCTCACCACGCTTCTGCACAAACTCTCTGGCAGACAACAGAGACACATGACCCGCTTCCGCCCCGCACCCCACCCGCGACTCGTACTGGGACCGCATCGGCCCCGCCCCACTCTCCGCCCGCCCCGCCGGCGGGCGCCCCTGCACCTGCCCATCCGCGCCACGCTTCTGCACAAACTCCCTGGCGGACAACAGAGACACGGGACCCACTTCCGCGCCACCCGCGACCCGCGACTTGGACCGCATGGCCCCGGGCCCACCCTGCGCCCGCCCAGTTGACCGACACCCTGTCATCTGCTTATCCGCGCCGGACTCCACGGGCCCATCCGACCGGCGCCCTCCGACCGGTCCCCCATTAGCACCGCACTCGGTAGCAGGGCCCGACTGGCACTCTCCCGCACCCCGACCCGACCGTCTCTCTTCCACACGCTCACCCGACCGGTTTCCCGGCGCAAGCGCACGCGATCGACTCCGCTGCGGACGGCCGCTCGACCGGCACCCGAGCCTGTCATCGGAACGGCGCCCCTGTGCATTCCCGTCTGCTCGGCGCTTTTCCACAGGCCCATCAGGTCGGCATCCTTGTGGGTCTGCCGACTGGTATCCGTGCACGCACACACCCGACCCGCAGCCCTCCGCGCACCGACTCGACTGATGACCTGGCGCACACCTATCCGGTCGGCAGTCCGCCGCCCGTCCGTCCAATCGGCATCCCTGCGGCTCCGCAGTCGACTGCAACGCCCGATCCGGTCCGGTCACCCCTACCCCCTCGTTGCTTCCCCACTCTTCGGAGCCCCGATTTTGCCCCGCCGCCACCGGATCTCACGAGTACTCCACTACCCGACCCGTCACCCACAGACCGTTCGCACGCCGCACAGGGCATACAACTGCTGTGAACCGTATGGAAGCTCTGTGGGTCGACAGCTCTGCCCGGGCCGCGAACGCGGCAAACCGGTCGTGGGCGCGCAGGGGGCACGGCGGCGTCTACTCACGCACTCCGACGGTTTGCTGCCGACCGTGGGCCGGTGAGCTCAACGCACCACCGACCCGCGCAGGTTTCGAGGAGCGCGGCCGGCAACTCGCACCACCGCTCAGCTGCGGTCGTGGTGCTCGACGGGTTTCGCTGACGTTCTCGCGACCAGACAGCCTCCACCCGAGGGTTCAGGGTTTTGTGAATACATCGAAATCTGTACTATCCATCCCGTGGAGACTCTGCAGCACAGTGACGCGCTGGCTCGGTTCGGGCACGCGTTGTCCGATCCGACGCGGACTCGAATCCTGTTGAGTTTGCGGGCCGGTGCGAGCTACCCGTCCGAGTTGGCCGAGCAGATCGGCGTATCACGGCAGATACTGTCCAATCACCTTGCCTGCCTTAGAGGTTGCGGACTCGTGGTGGCGATTCCGGAGGGCCGCCGCAGCCGCTACGAACTCGCCGACGCCCGCATCGGTCACGCCCTCGGCGACCTCCTCGGCTTGGTCCTGGCCGTCGACCCAGCCTGCTGCCCCGCCGCGGGCGACGAAGGATGCTGCTGATGTCCACACCACTCGGCATGCCTGCCGCGCCACCGACATCGGCCAGACGCGCCATACTCTCCCGACGCATCCGCTGGTTCGTCGCCGCGACGATCACTTACAACGTGATCGAAGCGATCGTCGCGCTGAGTGAGGGGGCGCGGGTTTCGTCGACGGCGTTGATCGGGTTCGGGTTGGATTCGGTGATCGAGGTGTCTTCCGCGGCGGCGGTCGCGTGGCAGTTCGCGGGACGGGATCCGCAAGCGCGGGAGAAGGTGGCGCTGCGCATCATCGCGTTCTCCTTCTTCGCGCTGGCCGCCTACGTCACCGTCGATGCCGTCCGCGCACTGCTCGGCGTCGGCGAAGCAGAACACTCCACGATCGGCATCGGCTTGGCCGCGGCCAGTCTGCTGGTCATGCCGGTGCTGTCCTGGTTGCAGCGCCGCGCCGGTCGCGAACTCGGATCCGCCTCTGCCGTAGCCGATTCCAAACAAACCCTGCTCTGCACCTACCTGTCGGCCGTCCTCCTCGTCGGCCTGCTCCTCAACGCCCTCTTCGGCTGGTCCTCGGCCGACCCCCTCGCCGCCCTCGTCATCGCCGCCATCGCCGTCCGCGAAGGCCGCAACGCCTGGCACGGCCAAACCTGCTGCCCCACCCCATCCCACCCCACAGAAACCACCTGCTGCCCCGACCACTGACCACGGGCACTCCGTGACGGTTGCCGCCAGACAACTGCACCTGGCCAGCAGCCTGTTACGAGCACCAACCACCGACTGCCGACACTCCCTGACGGTCGCCACCGGGACAACCACACCGGGCCGGTTACCGCCGGACAACCACATCGGGCCAGCAGCCTGTCGCGGACACCGACCACTGACCACCGGCACTGCGCCGACCGTCCTCGCCGGACAACCCGCATCGGTCCGGCCGTTTGGTGCGAACGATGACGTTTCGTGGCACGCGGCAAAACACTTGCCGCACCGCCGGTGGACTGCGCAAGATGACCGAGTGCTGCTATCCGATGGTGTTGTCGCACTTCGCCCGATCACGATGGCCGATGCCGAGGCGCATCTGGCCGGCGAGGACGACGAGCTGGCACATTGGCTGAACGGCGGGCGCGGGACTTTGGAAACCGTCGTGCGACATATCGATCGGTGTGTCCAGCAGTGGGAGCAGAAGGGGGCGAACCGAACCTTCGCTGTGCTGGATGTCGCGAGCGGAACGCTCGCCGGAACAGTGGACGTGCACACCAGAGAGCCGTATCTGGCTCCGCGCCAAGCAAATCTGGCCTACGGGATCTATCCGCAGTGGCGCAAGCGAGGCATCGCCACCCGCGCGGTCGAGCTCGCGTGTCGGTATATACGAACCGCCGACCTCGCCACTTACGCCGTGATCCGGGTCGACCCGGACAACCATGCGTCCGCGGCGGTAGCGCTGCGTGCCGGATTCTTCTACAGCCACCACACCGCCGCGAGCGCGGACGACGGACCGATCGACTGTTACCTGCGGGCGGTCACCCCCCGACGCTGAAACAGCTCAGCTCGCACGGCAACGACTTCCACCTCGACGAGGACCTCCCGCCGAGCCTTGGTCCACCCAGCCGACCGAACTCTTCCAGCTGAGCCGACCTCCAGGCATCCTCGACCGACGCCGTCCACGGCGGGACCGTAGCGCATGCGGCTCCGAACACGCGATCGCTGTGCAATGACCGAAGGAGTTTCCATGGGGGTACGTTCGCGCCAGCTGATGCGAGTCGTAATAGCCATTGGCGCAACAACTTTCACCATCGCAGGGACAGCGGCAGCCGACACCCTCGGCTTCAACACCGCCGACCGCAGCGTCATCTGCCTCATGGGCGACACCGAGGTCAAGTGCGCGGTCGCGCCGACAGCAGCGCGCATCACCCTGCCCGGCCCGAAACCCTGTGGGGATTCTTCGATTCCGGTGTTCACCATCGGCCTGTCCGGCCGGGCGTCCGCCCAGTATTCCTGTGCCAGTTTCGGTTACCCCGGTGCCGAGCGCGTCGTGCGGCCGGGTGAGCGCGTCACGCACGGGGAGTTCCTGTGTGTCGCCTACGCCGATCGGGACGGCACCGCGGGGTACCAGTGCGCCAATCACGATCACAACTTCTGGGTTTCCCGCAACGACTACCACATGAGCGGCTACTGACACCCGGAACTTATTCGGGCAATGCCTGTTTCGAGTCCACCGCCGATCGGGTGCGAGCGAGTATCCGCTTCCACAGGTACAGCACGCCGACCGCGGAGGCGATCATGCAGCCGCCGACCACCCAGAGTCCCGCACGCTGGGTGCCGGTCCAATCCTTCAGCCAGCCGGTGATGTAGGGCGCGGCGAATCCGCTGATGTTGCCGATGGAGTTGATCAGCGCGATGCCCGCGGCGGCGGCCGCACCGGAGAGGAAGGTGCTCGGCAACGCCCAGAAGGTGGGCAGGGCGGCGAGGACGCCGACGGCGCACACGGTCACCGCGGCCATGGCCGCGAACGGGTTGCCGAGATACAGCGCGATCGGAATGGCGAGCCCGCCGACCAGCGCGGGCAGTGCGACGTGCCAGGCCCGCTCGCCGGTCCGGTCGCCGTGCCTGCTCCAGAGCACCATCACGACCGCGCCGATGACGTACGGCACCGCGTTGATCAGGCCGCGCTGCACCACCGAGTAGTGCGTGCCGTACTGCTCTTGGAAGCCGTTGATGATGGTCGGCAGGAAGAAGCCGAGCGCGTACAGGCCGTAGACGATGCCGCCGTAGACGAGCGCGAGCCCGAGCACCCGGGAATCGGTGAGCGCCTTGCGTAGCGTCCACTGTTCCTGTTTCTCCACGGCAGCCTGTTCCGCGGCGAGTTCGCTGCTGAGCCATTGCCGTTCGTCACGGGTCAGCCAGCGGGCCTGGGCGGGGCTGTCGGTGAGGTAGAACCAGGTCACCACCGCGAGGAAGATCGCGGGCAGTCCTTCGACGAGGAACATGAACCGCCAGCCGCTCAGCCCGAACACCCCGTGCCCGTACTGGATGATCAGGCTGGACAGCGTCGAGCCGAGCGCGGTGGACACCGGCACGGCCACCATGAACAGGGCGACGATCTTCGCCCGCTGGTTCTGCGGGAACCAGTAGGTGAGATAGAGCAGAATGCCGGGGAAGAAGCCTGCTTCCGCGACGCCGAGCACGAAACGCAGGATGTACAGGACGGTTTCGTTCGGCACGAACGCCATCGCGGTCGCGACCAGCCCCCAGCTGGCCAGGATCCGAGCGATCCAGCGGCGTGCGCCGAAGCGGTGCAGCGCCACGTTGCTCGGCACCTCGAGCACCAGGTAGCCGATGAAGAAGATCCCGGAGGCGAGGCCGAACGCCGTCTCGGTGAGCCCGAGGTCGGCTTTCATGCCGCTGGGTCCGGCGAAGCCGATATTGACCCGATCCAGATAGTTGACGAAGTAGAGCAGCCCGAGGAACGGCACCAGTCGGATTACGACCTTGCGCAGTGTCGCGCGGGAAACGTCGGGTGTGACATCCATCCGCGCACTGTCCCATATCGGGCACCAGGTTTCAGCCGATACGAGCGGCCGATCGGTATCCGGCCGGAATGGTCCGCCGAACGGCAGGTGACAGCGGAATCGCATGATTCGCGCCGACTACGCTGACGCCATGATCAACGAGAGGTTCTCCGATATCCCCGGCGTCGCACCGGGTTTCGGCTACGCCCATGCGGTGACCACCTCGGGTGGCCTCGCCTTCGTGTCCGGCCAGATCGCGGTGGACGCCGCGGGCAACGTGGTCGGCGCGGGCGATCTGGCCGCGCAGACCAGGCAGGCGCTGACCAACCTGGAGAACGTGCTGCGCGCGCTCGGCGCCGACTGGACCGACCTGGTCAAATTCACCTGGTTCGTGACCGATGTCAGTCAGTTGCCGGTGGTCCGCGACGTCCGCGACGAGTTCCTGCGGCCCGCGCTCGGCGACCGGCCCAATCCCGCGAGTTCCCTCGTCCAGGTGGCCGGGTTGTTCCGGCCGGAGTTCCTCGTCGAGGTGGAAGCCGTTGTCGCGCTGCGCGCCGCGAGCTGAGCGGCGGGGATGACCCTCGCGCACCGAAACCGCACGGTATGCCCAGGTCGGAACCCGGTATTCGGGGCATCGGATCTGGCGATCCCGGCACGGAGCGGGACCGCCGGTGGGAAGCTCGAAGTACCGCAGGTGTCGGGGCGCGAGGGAAGCGAGACGCACAGTGGACAAGACGAGCGGATCTGCTGGAGGCAACGGCAGAGTACTTTCGGCCGAGCGGCCGGAACAGATACGGAATGTGGTCCTGGTCGGGCACAGTGGATCGGGCAAGACCACGCTGGTGGAGGCGTTGGCGCTGACCACGGGGACGGTGAACCGGGCGGGCCGGGTCGAGGACGGGACATCACTGTCCGATTACGACGAGATCGAGCATCGACAGCACAGGTCTGTGCAATTGTCGGTGGTGCCACTGGCCTGGGCCGGGATGAAGATCAACCTGCTGGATACGCCCGGCTACGCGGACTTCGTCGGCGAACTGCGGGCGGGCCTGCGGGCCGCGGACGCCGCGCTGTTCGTGATCTCGGCGGCCGAGGGCGCCGAAGGCGTCAGCGGTGCCACACGCGCCCTGTGGGAGGAGTGCGCGGCGGTCGGCATGCCGCGCGCGATCGTGATCACGCACCTGGACACCGCGCGGGCCGACTACGACGAGATGACCGAGACCTGTCGCGCGGTGCTGGGCGGCGGCGCGTCGGAAAACATTCTGCCCCTGCATCTTCCGGTGTACGGCCCGAAGAGCGCGGACGGTCATCGCCCGGTCACCGGACTCATCGAGCTGCTGCCCAACTGCGTGGTCGACTACTCCTCCGGTGAGTGCGTCCAGGCCACGCCCTCGCCCGAACAGCAACCGCTGCTGGACGAGGCCCGCAACCGGCTCATCGAGGGCATCATCGCCGAGAGCGAAGACGAATCCCTGATGGACCGCTATCTCGGCGGCGAGCCCATCGAACTCACCACCCTCGTCACCGACCTGGAGCGCGCGGTGGCCCGGGGCAGCTTCCATCCGGTGCTGTTCGGCGCGCCCGCCCCGGAAGGGGCGAAACAGGGATTGGGCACGGTCGAACTGCTGGACCTGATCACCGGCGGCTTCCCGACGCCGGCCGAGCACATCGTCTCCGCCGTCACCGCCGCGGACGGCAACACCCGCCGCCGGCTCGACTGCGACCCGGACGGCGTGCTCGCGGCCGAGGTGATCCGCACCGCCTCGGACCCGTATGTCGGTCGGGTGTCGCTGGTCCGGGTCTTCTCCGGCACGCTGCGCGCCGACGACACCGTGCACGTCTGCGGGCACGGACTGGAAGAACGCGGGCACGAGAGCCACGATGTCGACGAGCGGGTGGGCGCGGTATCCGCGCCGTTCGGCAAGAGCCAGCGCCCGCTCGGCCAGGCCATCGCCGGCGATATCGCCTACGTCACCAAACTCGGTCACGCCGAAACCGGCGACACCCTGTCCGGCGTGGACAAGCCGCTGCTCATCGAGCCGTGGCAGATGCCGGATCCGTTGCTGCCCATCGCCATCACCGCACACAGCAAGGCCGACGAGGACAAGCTCTCGCAGAGCCTGGCCCGGCTGGCGGCCGAGGATCCCGCGGTGCGGCTCGAACACAACATCCAGACCCATCAGCTGGTGCTGTGGTGTCTGGGCGAGGCGCATCGCGATGTCGCGCTGGAACGCTTGCGCACCAGGTTCGGCGTGCAGGTGGACGTCGTCGAACATCAGGTGGCGCTGCGGGAAACGTTCGCGGGCAAGGCTTCCGGGCGCGGCAGGCATGTGAAGCAGTCCGGCGGGCACGGACAGTACGCGGTCTGCGAGATCGAAGTAGAACCTCTGCCCGGCGGGTCGGGCATCGAGTTCGTGGACCGGGTGGTCGGCGGAGTCGTTCCGCGCCAATTCATTCCGTCGGTCGAGAAAGGTGTGCGCGCTCAGGCCACCCGCGGTGTCGCCGCCGGATACCCCCTGGTCGACGTGCGGGTCACGCTGTTCGACGGCAAAGCGCACTCGGTCGACTCGTCCGATGCCGCCTTCCAGACCGCGGGTGCGCTGGCCCTGCGCGAAGCCGCGGCCACGGCGGGCGTCGCCCTGCTGGAACCGATCGCCGATGTGTGGGTCGTGGTCTCCGACGACTACGTGGGTCCGGTGTTGAGCGATCTGTCCGGCCGGCGCGGCCGTGTCCTGGGCACCGAACCACATGGCTTCGGCCGCACCAGAATTCACGCCGAGGTGCCCGAACTCGAACTGAGCCGCTACGCCATCGATCTGCGTTCCCTTTCGCACGGCACCGGTGATTTCAATCGCACCTATACCCGGCACGAATCGATGCCGAACCAACTGGCCGCGAGTCTGCGCGAGCAAGGGAAGAAGAAGTCCTGAGAACAGGATTCGGGCCCATCCACCGCGTAGTGCATGGGCCCGAACCACTTCCGGTCGATCAGCTGACAAGGTTCTTGCGCAGCTTCAGGATGGTGCCGGCGTCCAGTCCGAGGCCCTGGGTGAGGAACTTGCCGAAATCGCCGTAGTCCTGCTCGATCTTGGCGATGGCGACGTCCAGGTACGCGTCACGCACCTCTTGCAGCGGGATCAACAGATCCGGATTCTGCATCAGACCGGCCTGTTTCACCTGCTGCCGCAGCGCCGCGTCCGCCGCGGCGCGATACTGGTTGGACAGCAGATAGTCTTGCCGCGCAGTACGTTCCGGCACGCCGACCGCACGCAAGGTCACATAGGTCAGCCAGCCCGTACGGTCCTTGCCCGCGGTGCAGTGGTACAGCGTCACCTTGTCGGTGTTGGCGAGATCCTTGATGGTCTGCCCGAACGCGGCCTGCGACTGCTGGGTGAAGAAGCTGGCGTAGACGCCCTTCATGATCTCCTCGGCCTTGCCGTTGCCGAGCATCTCTTCCTGCTTCACCGGATCACGCAGCTGGATCACCGAGAGCAGCTTCTGGAACAGTCCGGTGTCGTCGATCGGCCTGGCGACCGCCTGCGCGCCGGGGATCGGCTTGTCCGCGCCGGCGAACTGCACCTCGGCCGGGGTGCGGAAGTCGATCACCTTCTGCACTTTCAGGCCCGTCAGCTTCTGCACGTCGGCGGCGGTGAGCTTCTCCAGCGAGTCGGCGCGAACGGCCTTGCCCGACTTCACCTTCGCTCCGTCATAAGTGCGATATCCGCCGATATCGCGGGCATTGATCGCGCCCTGCAGATCGATCTTCCCGCCCGCGGCGATCGCGGACTCCGCCTGCGCGTCGGGTTGTGCGGTCGCGAACGGCGAGGCGGTCGTCGCCGTCAGCGCGAAGGTCGCCAGCACTGCGGCGAACAGCGAAACTATTGAGTACTTCATGGCGCGGGACAGTAGGGCGCGCGACACGGCCGCTGCCGGGTTTCCCGCCGATCCCGCCGCAGTTGCCCCGCTCACCGGAATCACCCCGCCGACCAGCGGGATCACCGCGCCGGACAACGGGATTCAGACTGGACAACCGACCGGATTCCGCACCCGAGGCGAGGGTGGGCGCCAGGAACACCTCGTGCCCCCAGCGTGCGAACATCAGCAGGCGCTCGCCGCGACGGAGAGTTGGCAGGCAGCCGCACCGTACAGAGTTCCCCGCGCCCACCTTCCTCGGAGATCATCCCGGTTGGCCGCCGCTCTCGCAAACGCGCGCCGGACCCGCCCCTCGGATGTCGAACGGCTAGCGTCGAGGACATGGCCGAACGCGTGGAGCTGCCCACCGTTTTCCGCGGCACCGTATTGCACTTCCTGCGCGATCCCGGCCCCGACAGCGCATCCGACGCATGGGAACTGTTCGAGGACGGCGCGCTCGCGATCGCCGCCGACGGCACCGTCGCCTGGGCGGGCGAGTGGTCCGCGCTGCCGGAGCGACTTCGCGGCACGGTGGTCGATCACCGGGGCAGGCTGATCGTGCCCGGTTTCGTGGACGCCCACATCCACTACAGCCAGTACGACATGATCGCGAGTTACGGTGCGCGCCTGTCGGATTGGCTACAAGACTACGTGTTCCCGGCCGAGCAGGAGTTCGCGGATCCCGCGCACGCGCGCCACATCGCCGAGCGCTTCCTCGACACCTTGCTGGCCTGCGGCACCACCACCGCGAGCGTGCACCCGACCGTGCATCCGGCCTCGGTCGACGCGTTCTGCGCCGCGGCCCGAGCCCGTGACCTGCGGATGACGTGCGGCAAAGTGCTGATGGACCGGCAGCCGGACGCGCCGGAGTTCCTCCGGGACCGGACGCTGTCCGACGCCGAGCACCAGACCCGGCAGCTCCGCACCCGCTGGCACGGCAACGGTCGCCTGACCTACGCGATCACCCCGCGCTTCGCGCCGTCCTCTACAGACGAGCAGCTGGCCTTGGCCGGTCGGCTGTTCCGCGAGTTCCCGGATGTCGCGTTGCAGACCCATGCCGCGGAGAGCGGTCCGGAAACCGAACAGGTCCTCGCCCGCTTCGCCGGAGCCCGCTCATACCTCGACGTCTACGACCGCGTGGGCATGCTCGGCCCCCGCTCGCTGTTCGCCCACTGTGTACACATCGACGCACGGGACCGGTCCCGGATGGCCGAGACCGGTGCCGCCATCGCCTTCTGCCCCACCTCGAACCTGTTCCTCGGCAGCGGACTGTTCGACCTGCCCGCCGCCTGGCAGGCAGGTGTCCGGGTCGGTCTCGGCACCGATTGCGGTGCGGGCACCAGCTATTCGATGCTGCGCACCCTCAACGAGGCATACAAGGTGGTCATGCTCAGCGAATCGGCGAAACCCGAAGCGCAGCGCACCACCTTGAACGCACTGCGCGGGTTCTACCTCGCCACTCTCGGCGGTGCCGAAGCGATGTACTGCGACGAGCGCATCGGCAACTTCCGCGCCGGAAAGGACGCCGACTTCGTCGTGCTGGACTGGGCGGCCACCCCGGTCCTCGCGCACCGCGTCGACCGAGCCCGCGACTTCCCTGAACGGCTGTTCGCCCAGATGATGCTCGGCGACGAGCGTTCCGTGGTGGCCACCTACGTCATGGGACGACGCGCCTACACCCGGCCTTAGGCTTCCTCTGCGGTTCAGCTCGTCGCCTGGCAAGGGCCGATACCAGGGTTGTCTCGACGACGGGCAGGCGGCGAGCTGGACCGTGGCGGCGCCGGATGTCGAGACAGGGCCTAACGCCGCGCCGCGCGCAACTCCTCGGCGCGCGGGTCGTACACCACCTTCGATTCAGGATGATCGAACACGCGCACCGGACGCGTGTCCGCGTCGAACCGCTCCCAGCCCGGGTCGCCGTGTGCGACGAAATCCACCCAGGCGCGGTGCATTTCGTCGGCGAGCGGCTGCGGCGGGTTGGGGCCGGTGATCGCATGGCCGGATGCGAGAGTGTCGAAAATGAACGAGGTCTCCAGTGCGTGGCAGGCGCCGAGCCCAGCCACGCCGGAGGGCCAAGCGAATTCGTAGACGAACGTCGGCGCGTGCGCACAGACTTCCGCGAACCGCACGATATCGGCCCGGAACGCGACATCGGTGAAGATCGCGGCCAGCAGATCCGCCGGCGTCGCGCTCGGCCGGTCGGCGGCGAACACGTCGGCGAGTTCCGGTGCCATTCCGTAGCGGCTGAGGAAGAACGGCAACGTTTCGGCGGTCACCGCTGGGGCGACACCGGTCGGCATCAGGAAGAAACGGAACTCCTCGGCGGCGTAGCCGCAGAGCAGTGGCAGCGCTCGATCCGGTTGCGATTCCAGCATTTTCACCGGTGTGTCCGTCAGCACGTCCCCGTCGACCACCGGGAAGAAGCTGAGGATGCCGATCCCGTTCGTGATGAACGACGCGCCCCAGCGTTGCGCCGACGGATCGATCATCTGGTCCAGCGCCACCGCTTGCTGCGCGTCCAGCAGTTCTTTCTCCCCTTGTGCGCCGAAAGCGGTTGCGGAGGGCTCTATTCCGAGCTTCGCCGCCGCGGCTGCCGACAACTTGCGGGCATCGTCCATGGGGGCGGCCGCGACGGTGGTGCCGTTCTGGATGATCGCGTGTCGGAAAAGTCCCTGCGCCAAGGGAGTAGCGAGCAGCGCGGCGACGCTCATACCGCCCGCGGACAAGCCGCCGAGCGTGACCTTGCCCGGGTCGCCACCGAAGGCCGCGACATTCTCCTGCACCCAGCGCAGCGCGAAGATCTGGTCGTGCAGACCACGATTCGCCGGTGCGCCGTCCAGCACCGCGAAACCGGCCATGCCGACGCGGTAGTTCATCGACACCACCACGACGCCGTCCCGCGCGAAGGCGCTGCCGTCGGCGACCGCGCCCGCATTGGACCCGCGCGAGTATCCGCCGCCGTGGATCCAGACCAGCACCGGCAGCCCGCCCGCGCTCGGATCCGGCGTCCACACATTGACATTCAAGTATTCGTCGCCCGGCACCCGGTTCATGGTGACCAACGCCTGGATTCCGTCGGGGTAGGGCGCCTGCGGACAGGTCGCGCCATACGTCGTCGCGTCCCGCACCCCCGCCCACTCCCGCACCGGCTTCGGCAATTCGAACCGCGCCGCCCCCACCGCAGGTGCGGCATAAGGAATCCCGAGAAACGCATGCACCCCCTCCCGCACCACACCCCGAACCTTGCCCCCACTGACCGACACAACCGTGTCCACGATCCCCTCCTTCTCCCCGTTCGTCCGCAGCGATCCCACGAACCCCACCCCATACTTCCCCCATCGCATCTGATCGAAACCACACCCCCACAAGCGCATCCGCACCCCGAATCCAGCAGCACCCGCCCCCGCGGAGAGACCGCCGCGCACGCTTCGCTACCCCGCGCACATTTCGCCACCCCGCGCACGCTTCGCCACCCCGCGCACGCTTCACCACCCCGCGCACGCTTCACCACCCCGCGCACGCTTCACCACCAAGCGCACATTTCGCCACCCCGCGCACAATTTCGCGACCACGCGCACATTTCGCCGCCCCGCGCGCGTGTCAGCCGAACGACACGCGCGCGGCGCGCAATTAGGTGCGCGGCACGTTATCGCCGACGAACCTATGCAGTGATCAGGCGCACTGCCGGTCCGCAGAGCCGCCGCATGTCATCGGGGTCGCTCGTGAGCATCAGAACCGGCGGCGCCTGTCGTACGGCCATTTCGGCGACGACGGCATCGATCGCGTGTTCGTGCCCGTGCAGTCCGGCGTCGAGGAGCAGGGCCGAGGCGGCCTTGGCGGTGCCGTCGTCCACCGGTTCGATCCGGAGAGCCGACAGCAGCCAGGCGAGGAGCGCCCGGTCTGTCTACGGCATCGATCGCGTGTTCGTGCCCGTGCAGTCCGGCGTCGAGGAGCAGGGCCGAGGCGGGGCGGTGCCGTCGTCCACCGGTTCGATCCGGAGGGCCGACAGCCAGGCGAGGCGCGCCCGGTCTGCCTTTCAGTGGGTCGCTTCGATGATCGTGAGCGCACTGATCACGACTTCCATGCCACGGGAACGCGCTTCGGCGACGACTCCCCCGAAACGGGGCGAGCCCTCCCGCGCCGTTGCGGGAGGGCTCGAAACCACTTGGGGTCCTACGACTTACACGTCGAAGTAGAGTTCGGACTCCCACCTGGGCGTTTGTCATCGTGGGCAATGCTGGCGCGACTTCCTGACCTGCGGGCTCGGCGTTGGCGAGGGTGGGTCAGAGATGGGCACGGCTGACGCTGCTGCGTACTCTCTGCGTACCCGGTGTTCAGCGGGACTGGTTGTTGTCGAGCACTCGGACGAGCAGGTCACGGACCTCGGCAACGGTCTCCTCGATGGACCGCACCCGCACGTTCGTGTCCTCAAGCTTCGCGTCGGCGCGGCCGGACGTGTGATTGATCTTCTCGTCTACGACGTCGAGGCGCTCGCGGGTCTGCTGGCTGAGCGCGTTCACGGCGGCGAGCACGGCCCGATAGTCGGCGCGCTCGGCTTCCAGAGCGGCGACACGGGCTTCCAATTCGGCGAGCGAGGCAGACACGTCACGATCGTACCGGGGGGCGTGTGTTCTTCCCGAGGTGTGAATTTGTACCAGGAGATATACCGGCGCGCGGTTGATGCCTAGGCATCAATTCTTAACACGTCATCTGTTCCGGTCCCGCTCAGCGTTTCCAATTGATGCCTAGGCATCAACCCCGCTCCCGAACCGTGCCGACTCCCCGCACTTCCGCGTCTGCAAGTGCGGCCCTCGCACTGCGGGCCGCAGCGTGGGGCCGTCGCTCCCGCAGTACGGGGGCCGCAGTACACGCGCAGTCCCTCATTGATGCCTAGGCATCAATTGCTGACACGTCAGCTGTTCGAGCCTGCTCGCGTCCCCGTTGACGCCTAGGCATCAACCCGAAGCGCTTCCACTCCCCCTTCCTGTGGTCCATGCCCCCGATGGCCCGGCGGACCGTAATGCGCGCTACGCGACTCCGGCCACCGCTCCGACTCGCGTGCTCTAAACCACCACCTAGGCACTCAACCAGACCACCGACGCTCTAAACCGCCGCCTCCGCACCTGACGTCACCACCTACTCAACCCCTCTTTTGGTCCCTCTTAGCTACCCCTCAACTAACTACCTCTTCCTACCTACTGAACCACCCCTGGCTCTCGCTCCTGCTGTTCCTGATTCTCTATGAACAGCGAAGCCATAGAGAATCAGGAACAGCAGGAGCGAGAGCCCTGCGCCGAAGGCGCAGTTCAGACACACTTTTTGAGTGGCCATTTTGCAAAAACACGGGACTAAACTTGTTCGGCCACTGTTCGGCCACTGTTCGGCCACTTGGACGGCCACCCCGCACGGATTCCGGGCGCACCGGCACAACCTACGAACACTGTTCTGGAGCGCTGGCGCGACCCGCAACGGCACTCTCGCAACCTTTCGGCTAGCTCCCAAAAGGGGAAGCCGTGCTATGAACGCGACGAAGCCCCTGGTATGCATCGCCGCCCATCCAGGAGGTGTACCAGGGGCCTCGTCAGTCGAGCCCGGAGAACGGTCGGATTGCCGTCCGCTCCAGGGCTCAGTCCAGGGAGTACTCGGCGCTCAGCTCTCGGCCGGCCGCGAGGAAATCGATTGCGAACTCGGTGGGTTTACCCTCGTCGTCCCAATACAGGTTCGTCATCGTCAGGCTTGGGACACCCACCTCAATCCCGAGGATTTCAGCCACGTCCGCTGGCGCGGGCTGGACAGCAACGACATCACGGCGGCGCACGAGTCGGCGTCCTGTTCGGTCTTCGATTAGACCGAACGTCATCTTCGGAAGCGGTTGGGTCAAAAGAAGTTCCGGCGCTACGTCCGCCAGATCGCCTGGGAGCCACGAAGTCGAGACAGCGACGACACCCAGATCATCGCGGTAGACACGGCGGCGCCGGACTGTCGTGTAACCGACCGGGAGCTCCAGGGCCGAGGCGACGGACTCGTTTGCGTCGACCAGTTCAGCGCTCACGACCTCCACAATCTCACCTGGCCGGTAACCGTTCCCCGTGGCCCGAAGCATTTGCAGCCGGTCAGGCCCTGTCGTCTGCTTGTGCTCAAGCGAGGCGAAGGTGCCTTGGTTCGTGCTGCGGACATAGCCCTCGACACGAAGCTGGTTGAGCGCCTTCGCGGCGGTGGCTGTGGCTACCTTCCAATCGTTGGCGATCTCAACGACCGACGGTAGCTTCGCACCTTCAGTCAACTCGCCGTTTCTGATCAGAAGGCGATAGTGCTCCGCGATCTGCACGTACGGGGGTGCTGGCCGATCCAGGCGCGGCGACATGTGAGCGATCCTCCTCACGCGTTAGCGTGCTAGCTGGCGATTCCATCTTACCATCAGCGCCGATTCACACTTCCCAATCGTGTACTAGCTCACAAACACAATCGCGTGCTAGCATGCATACACAACGAAAAAGCTCCCCGGTGGATTGCAGTCCGCCGGGGAGCCAGCACCAAAGCAGTGTCCAGCTGCTTCGGCATTTCAGTCACTTCGAATGGGATTGGAGCCCACGAAGCATGTCCAGTGTAGATCCGCAGGAGATTCGAGTAGACCGTTCGCAGCTGTATCGCCGTGAAGGGCGGCTGGAGTACGGGGTTCAGGATGGCCGGTACTTCAGTGTGTATCGCGGCCGGGTGACGGGTATCGAGCCTGATTCTGCTGCGCATCGTTGGCTCGATGCTCATCGGGACCGCATCAATTCCCTATTGACCTGGGTCGATGAGACAGCACCGATCAAGGAACGCGACGTCCGTCGAGGTCAGGGCGGTCCGATCGATGGCGCTGCCGTCGACCGTGAGGCCGAGTTCGAGCGGATGTGGACTCGCCGGCGTGACAGTGCGGCGGCGATGGCTCCTGCGCGTGATCGGGGGCGGTCGCGGTGAGTGCCCCGAAGGGTTCGCCGAATGATCGCCTACGGCGGGCGGTGTTCGAGGCTCGGATGACTCCCGAGCAGTTGGCGCGCAAGATCGAGGTTGATCCCAAGACGGTTCAGCGGTGGATCACCCAGGGCCGTACGCCGTATCCGGTTCACCAGTTCGCTGTGGCTGTGGCGATCGGTGTACCCGAACGTGAGTTGTGGCCCGAGGGTTACACCCATCACCGGAGTCAGCACCTCCAGTCGGTGCCTGACTCGTCGGAACCACGGCCTTCGACCATTCGGATCCGTGACGGAGGCGAGCGAGGCCATCGAGACCACAACGGAAGCGAGGCCCGTCCCAGCGTCGGGGAGCCCGGAACGGTGTTGAAATCGCTTCTGCGGGAAAAGCACTGGCAGAGCCATCCGGAGTTTCAGCGAGCCTATGACAAGGTAGCGCAGCAGATCGAACCCGAACTGGTCGGCACCGCTCCGGCCAAGGCCCAGTTCTATCGGTGGCTGGCTGGTGACATCCAAGGCTTGCCACGGGCGCACTACTGCCGGGTCCTGGAGGCCATGTTTCCCGGCAAGACCGTGGAAGAGTTGTTCGCCCACCACACCCGCACGCCGATAGGCCCCGCAGGTGAAATACCTGTCCAGCATGACCACGAACGGGTGTCGAGCCGCGATCGGGTTGAAGGCGTGCCAGCTGCCGAGCGACCGCGCCCGGTATCAAGTGCGGCTGCCAATGCTCGGATGCGGGAGTTGATGAGCTGGGTCGACCTCACCTCACCGCTCAAAGAGCGCGACATCCACGCGGACCGGGAACGGCCGCAGGATCACCGCACCTACAGCCGTGGCAGCGGAGTGGAGCGGACACGATGACTACAACGCGAGAGGATGCGCCCGCCGCTGGCGGGCGCAGGGACCACAAGAAGAAGGCCCGCGCGGCCGGGCTGGAGCGGCGCATCACCGCCATGCGTGGTGAGGGCGCGACCTACGACCAGATCCGCGAAGCACTCGGAATCACCGCCCGCGCAGTCGAATCCGTCCTCGGCGAAGTCGCGGCTCTCAGCGAGCAAGGACGCACGCACGGTGAGATCGTCGACGTTGTCGGACTGCCTCGCACGACGGTGCGTCGACTGCTCAGCGACAAGCGTGAGTCGCGGGTGAACGCACGGGCTACGACCGCGACGGCGGTGATAGTGGAGATGTACGGTCTCCAAATCGACGTGCTCGCAGCGCTTCTCGGCATCGACATCACCCACGCGCGGTCGTTGGCGCGGCAGCTGCGCACCGACCGGATCATGTTGCCCAAGTTGATTCAGGTCCAACCCGGTGAGAAGTGGCTCGTACCGACTCGCGAGACGGCGGGCTCGTTCTTGGGGTGGATGCCCGCGACGCTGTGGAAGCCACCGATCAAGGACGCCGAACACTATCGTGCGGTCGCGATGGCGCGGGCGCTGCTCGTCGGCGCCGAACCCGGGGTATGGGTCTCGGAGCGGCAGCTCCGTCACGACGCCGCGGCCGCGGCGCGGGCACGCAAGCCGGGCTCGCGCGAACTCGGCCACATCCACGACGGCCGGTTCCTAGGCGTGGTGAACGGCACCTACGGCTGGTGGGCACTGGAAGTCGAGTTGACCGCCAAGTCCGCCAAGAACATGGACAAAGCACTGCGCGGCGCGCTCTACGCCGCCCGCGACGCCGAACCCGAACCGATGATCGGGCTGCTCTACCTCTACCGGGGCCGCGAGGTACGCCGCGTCCTCGAAGCCGCGTTCGAGCGCCTGCCCGCCGGCACTCTCACCGCCACCGGCTTGACGTTCTGCGACGGCGACATCGATGAGGAATGGGCCGAATTCCTCGCCACCCGCACCCGGATGCGGGCAGCGGCCCGCACACCCAACCCCAACCACCGCCGCCCCCGACGCGGCGGCGCACGAACCGCGAAGGACTGACCCACGATGCCTACTTCAACCTCGTTCTCCCGCAGTCGTATCCCCCGCGATTCTGTCCAGAAAACTGGACGCGGGCACATCCGCACCGACCGCCAAGCCCGCGCGGTCTACGCGCTCGTGCAGCAGCGCGCGATCCAAACCGATCTGCTCGCCCAGCTGCTCGGTACTGGGGTCAACCACCTCTACGAGCTGCGCGCCGATCTCGAATCGGCCGGCCTGGTGCACCCACTGACCCGCGTCGGTCCCGGCCCGAAATGGATCGTGCCCACCCGCACCGCGGTAACGCGGTTCTTCGGTACCTCCCGTCCGGACTGGCGCCCCTCGCCTTTGTGGTCGGTCCGGGGCCGGGCGATCACCCGCACCCGCCTCGCCCTGGGTGCCTCGGCGTTCGACGCGTGGGAGTCCGAACGCGAACTCAGCTACCGCAACAGCAATCACGGCCGCTACCCGTATGACGGGCGCACCACCGGCCTGCACACACCCTCCCGCGCGGTGCTGGTCCTCGGCTCACGCGACACCGCCGCCGCAGACCTGTCCTATCGGGTGACCCGAGCGGCCCGCACCGCCGCTGAGGACGGGTGCACAGAACTGCTGCTCGTGCACCGGCTTACGCACCAGGCACCAGCCGATGAGACAGCGGTGCGCACCGCCCTCACCCATGCACCGCTGCCCGTCTCACTGACCGTCACAGCCGTGACACTCGCCGAACTCCTCCACCACGGCGACACCGCCGTCACACCGATACGAGCCGGTCAACGCCTCCGGAAAGCGGGATAGCCCGCCATGAACAGCACACCAGACACCCCCGAGGACCGTGCACCAGCACGCACCAGCCGCCCAGTCGATGGCATGACATCCCGCAGTCCTGTCTCACCCGGTGAGGACCGCTGGGACACCCGTGCACCGGCCTATGCACCACCAGAGACAGCCCGTGCACCACGTGAGACAGCCAGCGCACCACCCGTCCCGCCCTGTGCACCGCCGCGCACCGACCGCGCACCAACGTGCACCACCCCGAACCGAACCACGGCGCACACGCCGAACCGACCGAAGGACGAAACGATCATGAGCACGGACCGCTACCTGCAAGCAGCCGACTGCGAAGCACTCACCGGCATCCCAGCCGCCACCTGGCGATACTGGGCACACATCGGCTCCGACATCGGCCGCCGTAGCTTCAAACTCGGCCGTCGGCGCGTCTGGCGACAGAGTGTGATCGAAGCGTGGATCGCCGAGCAGGAAGCCCTGACCGGAGGAGCCGCGTAACCATGGCTGCGCGACGGAACCGCCGAGCCGGAGTCGAAGACCTCTGGACTAAAGAAGAACGCGACGCCGACGGCACGGCCCGGCGTGTACCGTCCAAACTCGACGGGAAAGGCAAGCGCTGGCGCGCCCGGTACGTCGATGACGCGGGCGACGAGCACTCGATGCGCTTCGCCCGCAAGACCGATGCGAAAGACTGGCTGGACAAGCAGCTGGCGGCGCTCGTGCACGGCATCCACGTAGCCCCCCGCGACATGAAAGCGACTGTCGGCCAATGGTGTGACGAGTGGATCAAGGGCTACGCAGTGCACCGTGACGGCACGGTCCGTCAGGCCAAGGTGCACATCGCGCAAATCAAGGCCGAGTTCGGCGACATTCAGCTGTCGGTGATCCGGCCGTCCATGGTGAAGGCTTGGGTGGCCAAGCTCAAGGAGCGCGGTCACGAGGCAAGCTACGTCTACGCGCTGCACTCGCGGCTGTCGCAGATCCTCGGCGACGCGGTCCTCGACGGCATCCTGGTTCGCAACCCGTGCTCGCGGCGCACCTCCCCGCCGGCCGGAAAGCAGAAGGTGTACTGCGCCACGACTGACCAGGTGTGGGCGCTCTATGACGCGATGCCTGCACACATGGGCTCCGCGGTTCTCCTCGGCGCGTTCGCGGGCTTACGCGTCGCCGAGGTGTGCGGACTGCGCCCAGCCGACATCGATTTCATGCGAGGTATCGTCCACCCGCACCAGCAGTGGCCCGCGAAAGCGCTGAAAACGGAAGGCTCCGAAGCGCCGATTCCGATCCCCACCGAGCTGACGCTCATGCTCTCGGCAGCGGTGAAGCAATGGCCCGGAGAACGAGTCGTCTGTGATGAATTCGGCAAACCGGTGCCACCGTGGCAGATCGAACGCGCGCTCCGGATCGCACGAGTCGGAATCCCCGGCCTGCCTGAGGAATTCAGCTTTCAGGACTTTCGTCACTACCTCGCGTCGCTGCTGATCGCTGGTGGCGCGAACATCAAAGTTGTACAAGCCCGGATGAGGCACGCCAAAGCCCAAACCACCCTCGACACCTACGGCCATCTCTGGCCGGATACAGACGAGTCCACCCGCCTGGTGATCACTGCTGTGATCACCGAACGGATGGACTCATCTTCCGCTACTGCGTACCCACTGCGTACAGAACGCCCTAATCAGGCGTAAACGCGCAGGTCAGGGCTACACGTCGAAGTAGAGTTCGAACTCGTAGGGGTGCGGGCGCAGGTTCACGGGAGCGATTTCCTGGTCGCGCTTGATGTTGATCCAGGTCTCGATCAGGTCGTCGGTGAAGACGTTGCCTTCGGTCAGGTAGTCGTGATCCTGCTCGAGGCGGTCGATGACCGTGGCGAGGCTGGTGGGGGCCTGCGGGATGTTCTTGGCCTCCTCCGGCGGGAGCTCGTAGAGGTCCTTGTCGACGGGGGCCAGCGGCTCGATCTTGTTCTTGATGCCGTCCAGGCCGGCCATCATCATGGCGGCGAAGGCCAGGTACGGGTTGCCCGAGGAGTCCGGCGCGCGGAACTCGATGCGCTTGGCCTTCGGGTTGTTGCCGGTCACCGGGATGCGCACGGCCGCGGAGCGGTTGCGCTGCGAGTACACCAGATTGATCGGGGCCTCGTAGCCCGGCACCAGACGGTGGTAGGAGTTCACGGTCGGGTTGGTGAACGCCAGCAGCGACGGCGCGTGGTGCAGGATGCCGCCGATGTAGTGACGTGCCAGATCCGACAGGCCGCCGTAGCCCGCCTCGTCGTGGAACAGCGGCTTGCCGTCCTTCCACAGCGACTGGTGCACGTGCATGCCCGAGCCGTTGTCACCGAAGAGGGGCTTCGGCATGAAGGTGACGGTCTTGCCCTCGGCCCACGCGGTGTTCTTCACGATGTACTTGAACAGCTGCAGGTCGTCGGCCGCGCCGAGCAGGGTGTTGAACTTGTAGTTGATCTCGGCCTGACCGGCGGTGCCGACCTCGTGGTGGCCGCGCTCGAGCTCGAAGCCCGCGTTCTGCAGGTTGGTCGAGATCTTGTCGCGCAGGTCGACGTAGTGGTCGTACGGCGCGACGGGGAAGTAACCACCCTTGTTACGCACCTTGTAACCACGGTTGAGGGTGCCGTCCGGGTTGAACTCCGCGCCGGTGTTCCAGGAGCCCGAGACCGACTCGATCTCGTAGAAGGCACCGTTCATGGCCGAGTCGTAACGGATCGAGTCGAAGATGTAGAACTCCGCCTCGGCACCGAAGTACGCGGTGTCGGCGATACCGGTGGAGCGCAGGTACTCCTCGGCCTTGCGCGCGATGTTGCGCGGGTCGCGGCTGTAGGCCTCGCGGGTGAACGGGTCGTGCACGAAGAAGTTCAGGTTCAGCGTCTTGGCCGCCCGGAACGGGTCGAGGCGCGCGGTGCTGAAGTCGGGCAGCAGCAGCATGTCCGACTCGTCGATCGACTGGAAACCACGGACGGACGAGCCGTCGAAGGCCAGCCCTTCCTCTGCGAGGTCGGTCGTGAACGCCTTCGCCGGGATCGAGAAGTGCTGCTGCACACCGGGAAGATCACTGAATCGGATGTCGACGTATTCGACTTCTTCATCAGCAAGATATTTGATGACCTCGTCGGCCGTGCTGAACGTCACTTGTTCTCCTTACGGATCGGTTCCCAGCCAGTGTCGATTGCATGGGTTCGTCGCGTCCAGACGGTATGGACGCGGTGTTTCCCCGCAGTCAAGGCTGTGTTTCGCCAGTGTTACACGTGCCGCTGGCCAGGTGACCCGGCCCACCCGGGCGCCACCAGCATGGTAATCCTGCCATCCGCGCAGGCCGGCGCCGACGTGAACTCCTCTTATGCCACGCATGCATTCCCGGCTCGTCAGCGCTCCGACGCCGGTCGCCCGGTCGGGCCCGCATATTGTGGGGGCATGGCACGCATGACGGGATCGTGGCTCTCCGGCCCTTCGGAGGGTTCCGGCGACCAGGCAAACCCCGAGTTCCCCGGCAAAGAATTGGGCCTGCCGAAATCCGGCGCCGGATCACTGTCCGGCATGGCCCGCCGGATCGCCGCGCTGTTCGTCGACTGGCTCATCGCCCTCGGCGTCGCCGCGATCATCATGCGCGGCGGGTCGGCTTCCAGCCTCACGCTGCTGGTCTGGTTCGTGATCGGGGTGGGGGCGGTGACCATGTTCGGGTTCACCCCCGGTCAATACTTCTTGCGCCTGCGCACGGTCCGGATCGACGCGCCCGTCCCCGTCGGTATCGTCCGCGCGCTGGCCCGTCAGGCCCTACTGGTCTTCGTGGTGCCCGCCCTCTTCACCGACTCCGACGGGCGCGGCATGCACGATCGCGCGACCGGGACCGCGCTCGTCCACTCGCGCTGAGCGCCGAGGGGGAACTGGTGGCGGCATCGGCCGAGAGCCCGCCGCCACCCAGTTCCCCTTGATCTTGAAACACCGCGGGCCCGCACCCCTCGACGGAGGTACGGGCCCGCGGTGTTCGAGTTTCAGCGCCTGCGGATGGTGCGCTGCACGCCACGCATCTTGGCGCCGGCGGGCATCGGGCCCTTCGGCATGGCCGGGCCGGTGCGGGAGCTGAGGGCCGACAAACGTCCCTCGATCAGGTCCATCCGTTTGGTGTCGATGTTGCGGGGCAGCTTGGTCAGGTAACGCTGCAACTCCTTGAGCGGCACCTGTCCCTCGTCGTTGCCGATGACGACGTCGTAGATCGGGGTGTCGCCGATGAGCCGCGCGGTGCGCTTCTTCTCCTGCGCCAACAGCGATTTCACCCGCTGCGGGGAGCCCTCGGCGACCAGCACCACGCCGGGCAGGCCGATCACCCGGTGCACCGCGTCGAGCTGGGTGGTCGCGGCGATGCCGTTGGTCACCCGCCACTTGCCCTGCAGGTTGTCCAGCACCCAGGCCGCGGCGCCCGCCTGACCCTCCGCCTTGCCGTACACGCTCTTCTGCACCCGACGGCCGAAGATGATGAACGCGGCCAGCGCGCCCAGCACCACGCCGAACGGGACGAGCAGCCAGGTCAGCCCGAAGATCAGGCCGATCACCAGGAAGATCGCGGTGATGCCGAGCAGGGCGCCGATCATCAGCGGCAGCAGCAGCTTGTCTTCCTTGCGCTGCATCTGGAACGCCTGCCAGAGCTGCTGCCTGCGCTCTT
This sequence comes from Nocardia vulneris, assembly GCF_001613425.1. Taxonomy (GTDB): domain Bacteria; phylum Actinomycetota; class Actinomycetes; order Mycobacteriales; family Mycobacteriaceae; genus Nocardia; species Nocardia vulneris. The sequence goes on from NZ_BDCI01000035.1 coordinate 310,784, forward strand.
TCGACTGCTGCTTGCGGGCCGCTTTCGCCGCGGCCTTCGCTTCCTTGGTGGGCTTACCTGCTGCCATGTCACTCAGGATAGTGCCCACGTCGCGCCGATTTCGCCACGCCTGTCCCGGGCCGCCGATTCCCGGTGCGGCGGGCCCATCGACCGCCGGGCCGAGGCGCGCGTTTCGCACCGGCCGCGGCCGATGCCGGCGATGCGCCGCCTACGGCAGTCCCGCGCGGCGCGGGTCAGTTCCAGCCGCGCCGAGCCATCGAGCCCAGCACGGTGAGATCCAGATCACCGGAGGCCTCGGTCCACCCCATGGCCCGTAACTCCACCGGGGTCGCCACACCGAGCGCGTCGCGGAACCCGATGGCGACCGACCGCGCGAACTCGACCAGACTGCCCAGCGAAAGAGGCCAGAACATGGTCTTGGTCCAATTGTCGACTTCGCGCCGCAGCATCGGCTCATTCCAGCCGAGTTCCCGTAATTCCGCCGCGGCGGAATCCGGAATGGGTTGCGCCAGATAGTGGTTACCGGCGAGCTCCGCCGACAATTTGATGTCGTATTGCATGAACTGCACGTACCGATTTCCCGGTGCGGCGATGATCAACGTGGCCCGGGAGGGAAGTTCGGACAGACATTGCGCCAGCGCTTGAACGAACTGTTCCCAGTCCGCGGTCACCGGCTCGTTCATTCTTCCCCCGGGCGCTCGCACTGGCCCGATCATACGCCGACCTGCCTGAGACACCAGGCGAATTGTCTTGCGACCCCGGACACTTCACCCATGCCATAGCCAAACCGAATGACCCTTTACCGGTCCGCGGCAGTTACTCGGAGACCCCTTTCGCATCCGCTCCGAGACGCGGCATCGGGCGCGGGCAAACCGCGGCGACGCGCGAGATCGGGCGGGGTCCCGATTCGTCGGGCAGCAGCACGCTGCTGTTCAGCTGGTGGCAACCGGGCGGTGTTAGCTTGCGGTGCGTGTGTGCGCGGTTGGTGGTGAGCGTCCATGACGTCGCACCCGCGAGTGCGGCGGAGACGGCGCGTTGGTGCGCGGATGCCGACGGGTTCGGGATCCCGGTATCGCTGCTGGTGATACCCGGGCCGTGGCGGGGCGCGTCGCTGGCGCGGCAGCCGGAGTATGCGGGCTTCCTGCGGGAACGCCGGGCACGGGGGGACGAGATCATGGTGCACGGGTGGTCGCATCGCGCCGGACCCGAGGGCGGGTGGCCGCGTCGGACGCTCGGGCGCGCGGTGGCCCGCGGCGCGGCCGAGTTCGCCGCGCTCGACCGAGGCCAGGCCGCGGCCAAGCTCCGCGACGCCACCGCGGTGATGGCCGAATCCGGGCTGTCCACAACGGGTTTCACCCCGCCCGGCTGGCTGGCCTCGCCCGCCGCCGAACAGGCTTTGCGCGCGGCGGGCTTCACCCATACCACCGACCACTTCGGCGCGAAGGACCTGCGCACCGGCCGCCGCCAGCGTGGCTTCGCCCTCTCCCACCGGCCCGGCGGCGGCTGGTCCGAACGCTTCGGCGCCGCCATGCTGCAGACCTTCGCCCAGCGCAACGCGCGCAACGGCGGGCTCGTCCGTCTCGCCCTGCACCCCGACGACCTGCACCATCCCGGCCTGCGCGCGGCCACCCTGCGTGCCATCGACGCCGCCCTCACGGCGGGCGCGCGCCCCACCACCTACGCCGAGCTGATCGAAGCGGCGGCCTCCTGATGCGCATCGTGCAGATCGCGAACTTCTACACGCCGGCCTCGGGCGGGTTGCGGACCTGCTTGGACGAGATCGGGCGGGGCTATCTGGCGACCGGGCACGAGCGGGTGCTCGTGGTGCCGGGACCGGCCGACGGGGACGAGGCGACGACGTCGGGGCGGCGAATCACGGTGCGCAGCCCGAAGTTCGGCGCGGGCGGTTACCACGTGCTGACCGCGCGCCGGACCCGCCCGATTCTCGACCTGCTGCACCCGGACGTACTCGAATGCAGTGACAAGCTGAGCGTGCGGTGGCTGGCGCCGTGGGCGCGCGGCACCGGGGTGCCGCTCGTGTTGTTCTCCCATGAACGCATCGACGCGATTCTGCGCACCCGGGTCCCGCCCGGATTCCCCCTGACCACGGCGGCCGACCTGGCCAATCGCCGCCTCTGCGTGCGCGCCGAAAAGGTGGTGGTCACTTCGAGTTTCGCGACGGCGGAGTTCGCCCGCATCGGCGCGACCAACGTGCGGCGCGTCCCGCTCGGCGTCGACCTGAGCACTTTTCGTCCCGCGGCCGAAACATCCCGCACCACCGGCGAATCGGTGCGCTTGGTGCTGGTGAGCAGGCTGTCGAAGGAGAAGTGCGCCGAACGCGCCATCGAAGCGGTGCGCGTGCTGGTCGATTCCGGTGTGCGCTGCGAGCTGGCCGTGCTCGGTGACGGCCCGCTGCGGCACCGGCTGGAACGCCTGGCGGCCGGGCTGCCGGTGATCTTCCACGGTCACCTCACCGACCGCGTCGCGATGGCACGCCTGGTCGCGGACGCCGACATCGCGATATTCCCCTCCCCCGCCGAGACTTTCGGGCTCGCAGTGCTGGAGGCGCTGGCCTGCGGCACCCCCGTGGTGGTGCCCGACGAAGGCGCCGCGGGTGAACTGGTGGACGCCGCCGGTTCCGGCATCGTGTCCGACGGCTCCCCGCACGGCCTCGCGGCAGGCGTCCGAGCCCTACTGACCATCCCAGCTCCGCAACGCCGCCGCGCCGCCCGCCGTGCGGCAGAACGCTTCCCGTGGTCCGCCACGGTCGCGGGCATGCTCGCCCTCTACGCCGACTACGAAGCAGCCTGATCCCACAGCCGCACTCTTCGTTCGCGCACCGTCCCGAGGAGGCTCCCGCCGCGCCACGAGCTCACTCAAACCCCCTCCGGCACCGCCTGTTTCGCCGTCGTACCGGCAACTCGGTCTCGTTCGTCGTGCAGGGTGGGCGAATTCGCGAGCAGGGTGACGCCGGTGATCACCAGGACGGCCGCGAGCAGCAGTGGCACCACCCGGGGGTGGACGGCGGCGAACAGGGTGACGCCCGCGGTATAGCTGAGGACGGGGTCGGTGATGGTCATCGCGGTGAGCGCGGTAGGCAGCGAGCCGCGAGCGTAGGCCTCTTGCGTGAGCAGTCCGCCCAGACCGGTGGAGATCGGGATCCCGAACAGCGCCCAGCTCAGGCCCGGCAGGGCGGTGGTGGCGATGACCACCAGGACGGCCGTGGTGGCGAAACAGCAACCCGCCGCGACGGCGACCAGCGCCGAACGCACCTGGGTGGCGCGGGTCAGCCGGGAGAGCGCGATCAGCGTGACGATCACCAGGAACACTCCGGCACCGGCCGTCGGCAACAGCGCGGGCCGCAACTCGGTGTGGCTGGACGCGCTCTGCCCGACCAGCAGGATCAGTCCGGCGCACACGAAAACCGTCCCGGCCCAGTCCCGCCGCAGCAGCGGCCGCCTGCGCCGCGCCGCCGCGAACGGCAACGCGAACAGCAGCTGCACGACCAGCAGGGATTGCACCACCGCGATCGCCCCGAGCCGCAGCGCCACCGCGTGTACGACGAAGCCCGCCACGTTCGCACCCTGCCCGGCCAGCCAGCGCCGATCGGTGAGCAACCGCCGCGCGATGCCGGCGATCACCAGGAACCGTCCCTGCGGATCCGCGGTCGCGGCTTCGCGCGCGGCGCCTTGCTGCAGCGCCGCCGACACCGCGAACAGCAGCGCGGCCACCAGCGCGAGCGTGATCGTCCCCACCGCGGCCGCATCGATCGGCGTGCCGCCCAGCGCTTCGACGCCTTCCGCCATAGCGCCAATGCTGGCGGGTGGCAGTGAACATCGGGTGGCGCTCGCCCGGCGAGTCGGCGACGACCGGCGACATTCGTCCGGCGATCCGCTGCTCTGCTACCCCGGTTCCAGGGTCTGGACGGTCGTCCGGGCACACTCGATAGTCCTATGGTGAGCGAACGACGTGTGCTGCTGCGCGCCCTGTGTGGGCTGCTGCTTCTGCTGGCCCCGGCCATCCCGGTGACCGCCGCGGCGGAGCCGCTGGGCGTGCCGTTCCAGTGGAAGCAAGCGTTCATCGACGCCCCCGACGGCACCCGCCTGCACGCGGACATCCTGCGGCCGGACGGTCTCGCCGACGATGTCCGCACGCCGGTCATCCTCACCGTGAGCCCGTACCGCGCGCACCTGGCGTATCTGAGCGAACCGCGGTTGACCGGCGGGCCGTCCACCGAGAACCTGCAAGCGGACATGTTCCTGCGCGCCGGCTATACCTACGTGATCGTCGATCTGCGCGGTTTCGGCGGCTCGTCGGGCTGCCCCGATTTCGGCGGCCCCGGTGAACGCTCGGATGTCGCGACCGCGGTGGAGTGGTCGGCGAGCCAGCCGTGGTCCACCGGCAAGATCGGCATGTTCGGCACCTCGTACGAGGGCTGGACCGGCTTGATGGGTCTGGCGGCGAAGCCGAAGGGGCTCGCCGCCGTCGCGTCCTTCGAACCGGTGGTCGATCCGTACTCGTACCTGTACATGCAGGGCGTGTCGTGGAAGTTCTCCGGCAAGCCGGTCACCGAGAGCGGGGTGCGCCCAGCCGATTTCGCCGGTCTGGAACATCTGCTGATCGCGTCGACGCCGGGTCGCCCGGAAGATTCGCCCGAATATCAGGCTGCCGCCGCGCAATTGCCGATGCAGTGCTATCAGCAATATCTCGCCGATACCGGCAATCACGACGGCAATTCCGCATTCTGGCGCGATCGTGATCTGGTCGGCCCGCTGCGCGGCAACACCATTCCGTTGTTCCTCGGCCAGGGTTTCGTCGACTACAACACCCGCGCCTATCGCGTTTTCGATCTGTGGAACGGACTCGGCCCCGGCGCGCACCGTGCCTGGTTCGGTCAATGGGGCCACCGCACCTGCCACGAGAAATGCGGCACACCGCATTTCGACACCGAACTGCTGGCCTTCTTCGACAAGCATGTGGCGGGCCGCGATGTCGAGATCCCCGGTCCGCGAATCACGGTCGGGCAGTTCGACGGTCGCTGGCGCGCCGAAACCGCCTGGCCGCCCGCCGATGCCGCGCGCGTGCCGGTGGATCTGCGCACAGGCAGCTACACCGACCGCGGCCTGATCCCCGGGCCCGACCGCGAACTCTGGTCCGTCTCAGAGCCGTTGGCCCAGGCCCAGCACCTGTCCGGAATTCCGACCGCGACACTGCAACTCGACGGCCCCGCGGCCGCCACGGTCGCGGTCGAGCTGTACGACATCGCCCCCGACAACCTGGCCACCGTGATCACCCGCGGTATCGCGCCGGTCGGCGACGGCACCGCCGAAGTCCGCCTGCTCGGCCAGGATTGGCCGATCGCGGCCGGCCATCGGATCGGCGTAAGGGTCACCGACGTGGTCGACGATGTCTGGTCGCACACTCCGGCGCTCGCCTCGGTCACGGTGACCAAGGCCCGGATCGAGTTGCCGATGCTCACCGGTGCGCGCGTGGCCGACCTGCCGGGCGGTCTCACCGAGGGCATCGTGAAGTGGCGAAACGAGAAGACCATCCCGCTGGGGCCAGGAGTATTGAACAATGCAACGGTGTCCATGAATTTGCCGAACCGCCGCGGCGACCGATGACCGAACCGGTCGACGATCGCACCGCCGAGCGCCTTGCGGCCGCATTGCGCTGTGTAACCGTGTCCACCGACGATCCGGACGATATCGACGACGCGGCCTTCGACCGGCTCTCCGCACACCTCGAGCAATCCTTCCCCCGGGTGCACGCCGAACTCGAGTTGGAGCAATTCGGGCACAGCAGGCTCTACCGGTGGGCGGGGGTGGAGCCCGATCAGGTCGCGGCGATCCTGCTCGCCCACCAGGACGTGGTGCCGGTCGACGATCCGCAGCGCTGGACGCATCCGCCCTTCGCGGGCGTCGTCGACGCCGAATTCATCTGGGGCCGCGGCGCGATCGACGACAAGAGCAGGCTGCTCGCCATCCTGGAGGCGGTAGAGGCCGCCCTCGCGGCCGGAATCCGACCGCGGCACACCATCTTTCTGGCGTTCGGGCACGACGAGGAAGTCTTCGGCGACACCGGGGCGATGCACATGGCGCAGCGCCTGCGCGCGCAAGGCGTGTTCGCGAACCTGCTGCTCGATGAGGGCGGCATGATCACCACCGGCGTCGCCGACCGCATCGAACCACCGGTCGCCACGATCATGGTGGGCGAGAAAGGCTATGCGACGGTACGGCTTTCGGTCACCGAACGGGGCGGGCACTCGTCCATGCCCGGTAAACAGACGGCGGTCGGACGGATCGCCCGGGCGGTCGCGCGCATCCAGGACCATCCGATGCCGCTGCGGATGACCCCGGTCACCGCCGACATGCTCGCCCGGGTGCGCACGGTCATGCCCGCACCGCGCAGGCAACTGCTGCGCCTCGCCGATCTGGTCGCGCCGGTGGTCACCCGCGTGATGGCGGCGCGGCCGCAGACCGAGGCCCTGGTGCGCACGACCACCGCGCCCACCGTGATCCGGGGCGGCGTGAAATCGAACGTGCTCCCCCAGCACGCCGAGGCATTCGTGAACTTCCGCATCCTGCCCGGCGATTCCGTCGCCTCGGTGCTCGCGCACTGCCGGAAGGTGGTGCGCGACAACGGTGTCCGGATCGAAACCGAGGGCGTGTGCTCGGAGCCGACGGTGCACGCCACCCCGGGTGCCGCGTTCGACCTCATCGCCGGGATCGCGCAGGCCATCGTCCCAGGCACGGTGATCACCACCGGCATCGTGCCCGGCGCCACCGACTCCCGGCACTATCACGACCTGGCCGCGACCCGCTGCAACTTCGCCCCCATCGTCCTGGAAGAACGCGATCTGGCCTCGATCCACGGAACCGACGAACGCCTTTCCCGGGTGAACTACGCTCGACTCATCGAGTTCAACCGGCGGCTCTTCACCGAGCTGGCGTACTCGACGAGCAGCGAGCCGCACCCATCAGGAGCCGATGCATGAGTGAGCGCAGCAGGACCGAGCCGAGCACCGGCGAGGCGCGGTCGTGACCGCGGAACCGGAGCGCGACGACGCGGGCATCCGTACCGAGACCGGGCAGTTCGACGGCACGGGCAGCGGAATCGCCTGGCGCGCCTGGCTGCCCGAGACGCAGGCGCGCGGCGTGATCGTCCTGGTGCACGGCGTCGCGGAGCATTCCGGCCGCTACACCCATGTCGGCCGGCGCTTTGCGGGCGCCGGGTTCGCGGTCTACGCGCTCGACCACATCGGTCACGGCAAGTCCGCGGGCAGCAAGGCCAATATCGGTTCGATGGACGGCGCGGCCGACAACGTGGCGGCGATGCTGAACATCGCGAGCCGCGAATACCCGGACGTGCCGCGCTTCCTGGTCGGGCACTCGATGGGCAGCCTCATCGTGCTGCACCTGGCCACCCGCGCGCCGGTCGACGTCGCGGGCATCGTGCTGTCGGCGCCGCCGCTGGTCATTCCGCTCGGCAACCCGCTGCAGCGCCTCGTCGCGCCGCTGCTCACCCGGCTCACCCCGAATCTCGGTGTGCTGAAACTGGATTCGTCGCAGATCAGCCGCGATCCGGCGGTGGTGCGGGCCTACGACGACGATCCGCTGGTCTATCGCGGCAGCCTGCCCGCCCGCACCGCGGTCGAGATCCTGGACACGACGACCCTGGTGAAGCAGCGCCTCGGCCGGCTCACCGTGCCGCTGCTGGTGCTGCACGGCACCGGTGACGCCATCGCCGCACCCGCCGGCACGGACCTGATCGAGCGGGGCGCGGGCTCGAAAGACCTCACCGCGATCCGGTACGACGGCCTCTACCACGAGATATTCAACGAACCCGAGCAGGACGAGGTGCTCGGCAATGTGGTGGACTGGCTGGAGGCGCACGTTACCGGCAAGTAAGATCCGGCCATGGGAACTACCGGATCCATCGCTTTCCTCCGCGCCGGCTGGCACAGCTCGATCGTCGGCAAAGCTTATGAAGGCTTCACCGCCGAATATGCCGAGCTCGGCTACGACCCCGCCGCCGTCGACGTCTTCGAGGTGCCCGGCGCGTTCGAGATCCCGTTGCACGCCCAGCGGCTGGCCCGCTCCGGCAAGTACGCGGCGGTCGTCGCCGCGGCACTGGTCGTGGACGGCGGCATCTACCGGCACGATTTCGTCGCGTCCGCGGTGATCGACGGGCTGATGCGGGTGCAGTTGGACACCGACGTGCCGGTGTTCTCGGTTGTGCTCACCCCGCATCACTTCCACGAGCACAGCGAGCACGTCACCTATTTCACCGAACATTTCGTGACCAAGGGCGCGCAGGCCGCGCGTGCACTGGCCGCCACGCTGACTTCGCTGCGGTCCCTGCCGGTTTAGCGGTACCGCGACAGGCACGCCGCCTCGCCGTCCAGCACACCCGTGCGGAACGCCTCGACGCGCTGATACCCGCTCGGCACCACCTGCCCGTTCACGTCGCTCGCGGCCAAGCCCTCGGTCAGCAGTTCGGAGACGGCCTCGTCGAGATCGTCGGCCGAGAGCCGCAGATCACCGCCCGGCTCGCTCAATTTCGTCGACACCACACCCGACAGGCACGCGGTGCGCAGCCCCGCCGTCTCCGCGCCGGTGAGCGACAACCCGCGTTCGCGTTGCACGGCAAGGGTGTAGCGGGAGACGAAGAGGACGAAGGCGGAGTAGTCGCCGTGCACCATCGCCGAAAGCAGTTCCTCCTGGCCGCGCGCGGGCGCACCCAGCTTCGTGAGGGCGGGCACGTCGGTGCCGATCCGGTTCGCCGTCGGACAATACGAAACCGGCTCTGTGACAGTGATATTCGCGCAGTCGCCGCCGACCCCCGCGTAATCGAATCGCGGCGGCGCCGCGGCCGGGAAGAGCGCGAGCAGGGCCCGGCTCAACCGCTCCAGCGACTGCCGGTTCACCGGCAGCTGGAACAGCGCGTCGGCCACGCCGAAGGAAACGGGGAGTTGACCGCGGCGCTGCGCGATCTCCTTCGGTGTCAACGCCTTACAGCCCTTCGTGCCGTCGGAGTAACCGATCTGCACCGCGGTGACCCGCTCGAACGCCGACCCGTGCGCGTTGCCCGGATCGCCGAACCCTTGATCGCGGAACGCGACCGTCGCGCCGAGCACCGCGTTGAGTCCGTCGGTGGTGTTCACCGTGAAATGCGCCGAATTCCCTTCGGCCACATGACGTAAGAACACTCCGGCCAGGCAGTCGGCCTGCTGCTCCAGCACCAGGGTCGGGGTGCGCACGCCCGCCAATCGCGCTTGGCCCTGGATCGCGTGCCCGTATTCGTGCGCGAGCACCATGACTACGGCCATCTCGCCGAACTTCTCGACGACCTGCGGCAGCAGGACGCCGCGGTCCCAGCCGATGGTGTGGTCGAGACCGCAGTAGGCGGCGTTCACGACGTGATAGGTGGATTCGTCACAGAAGCGGATCGCCTGGTCTTTCGGCGCCGGCGCCGACCAGGAGAAGAAGTTCTGCACCGGGGTGAACGGGCCCGGAAAGTCCTTGTGGTACTCCGTTGTCCAGAATTCCTGCAGGTCCGCGAGCGAGTTCAGCGCGAGCGTGTCGAACCTGCCGCCGTCACCGTTCGTCGCGGTGAGCGGCGCGTCCGGCACGCCGGGCCGCGGCCCGCTCGGACCCGTGGCGGTCATCGAACCGGCGATCTCCCAGTCCGTCTCGGTGGCCGGAGCCTCCGGTGCCGCCGGATCCTGCACGGTCACACCACATCCCGCGAGCACCACGCCGAACAGCGCGAGCACCACCACCGCGCCGATCCGCCACCGCTGCTGCCCCATCGCTGCGCCTCCCGAACCACCGCGCGCCGCTCACTCAGGAGGGACGGAGATCTCGGCAGACCCCTGCCCGCCGTCCCCCCGATGGTAGTAGGCCGCACGCACCCCGACCAGGTCTCAGCCGAACGCCGCCGAGCCCCGGCGGGAACGGGCATCTGCACCCCCGACCAGGTCCCGAGTCGAACGCAGCGGTGGCTGAAACACTGCTCCGGGCGCGCATCGGCCCTCTCAGGTCCATACCTCGCCTCGCGCCACAACACGCCCCGCCGCACCCGCACCCGCACCCGCACCCGCACCCGCACCCGGAATCATCATCCGCACCCCTTGTAGGTTCCCGCACCCCGACTCGCCGCACGACACACCAGGTCTCACCTCAGAAAGGGTGCGGATACGGAGCGCCCAGCGCCGCCCCGCGGCAGGTACGGGCATCCGCACCCCCATGCAGGCTCCCGCTCCCGACTCGCCTCACGCCACAACACACCCCACCCGAGAATGGGCGCACCCGCCCAACCGCCCAACGCCTCCCCACGACAGGACCGGCATCCGCACCCCTTGCAGGCTCCCGCACCCCGACTCGCCGCACGACACACCGGGTCTCGCCACAGAAAGGGTGCGGATACGGAAACGCACCGCGCCGAGTGGACCGGCTCGCCGGCGCGACTCAGGTCAGGCGGACTTGGGCGATCAGGGCTCGGTGGTCGGAGCGGGGGATGCTGAGGGTGCGGACTTCCTCGGCTTCGGCGTCGGCGAGCAGGATGTGGTCGATGCCGATGATCGGGCCCCACTGTTTGTCGTCCGGGAAGGTGAGCAGCAGGCCCGCGCCCGCCTGATCTGCGGCGGATTCGAATCGTCCGTGCAGGAGTTCGCGGTAGGCGGCGTGGTCGCGGGTGGCGTTGAAGTCCGCGCCGACGATCGCCGGGCCTTGTTGCGCGTCCAGGATCTCGCGGATGCGGCGCATCTCCGCCAGCCAGTCGGCGAAGTTCATCGGCGGCGGAATCGGGTGGAAGGCGAACACCGCGACGGGTCCGCGGTCCGGATGCTCCATCGTGGCGGAGACCTGGTTCAGGATGAACCCGCTGTATTTCTTGGTGTCGCGCAACGGGTATCGGCTGTAGATCCCGGTACCGCCCCCGCCGTCCGCGGTCGGCTCGAGGTAGCGGTGCGGCAGTGCGGCGTCGAGTCCCGCCGCGGCCAGCCGGTCGACGGCGGCGGTGGTCAGTTCGTTCACGGTGAGCACGTCGATGCGGTTGTCCTGGACGGCTCGCACCACCGCGCCCGCGTCGGCACCGCCGAACAACAGGTTCGACTGCATCACCCGCAGTTCGGGCCCGGTGGCGGCGCGCCCTTGCGGCGCGAAGGTCGGCACCACCGTCCACAGCACCACCCCGACCAGCACTGCGGCCAGCCCCGCACTGCGCCACCCCCGGGCGACCACGAAGCACACCAGCCCGATCACCGCCCCCACCATCAGATACGTGGCCCCTGACGCCAACAGCACCAACGCTTTCTGCTGCCAGGCCACCGAATGCAGCACCACCCCGGCCAGCCCCGCCGCCGCAGCGCACCACCCTGCCCCGAGCAAACCTCGCTTGACCCATCCACGCATACCCCGACCCTAAGCGCCCCCTGTGGAGCACCCGCGCGCCACCTGTGCCGCTTTTGTGTGCATCGCCCGCCCAGGCAGGTTCGCGCCGCACTATCGGGACGGAACGCTCATGAGGTCGGTGCGGGTGGCGGTGTCGCTCACAAGGGTGCCGCCCGCGAATTGCAGCGCGGCGTGCGTTGGGCGGCGGTGGGATGGCCCGCACCACAGGCGTCGGTGACGTCGAATACGACCGCACCGACGAAGGCCGGGCCCTCGTCCCACCGCTGACCGCCCTCTGCACCTGGGGTGAGCAGCGCCGGCCTCGTCCGCGGACCCGCCGCAAACCAGTTCGGCGGCAACACTTCTCGGTTGCCCTGAACGGGATGCCCGGGGCCTACTGGCCGAAGACCCGCTCCACCACCGCTTTTGCCCGGCGGGTGATCCGCATGTAGTGGTCGAGGAATTCGCTGCCGTCGTCGTTGGGCCAGCCCGCCACTCGGGCGACGGCGGAGAGCAGGCGACCCGGGCCGGGGAGTTGGTCGGTCGGCTTGCCGCGCACCAGGACCAGGGCGTTGCGGGCCTTCGTCGCGGTGAGCCAGGCGTCCCGGAGCAGTTCGACGTCGGCGGTGTCGAGCAGCTTGGTCTGCTCGATCACGTCGAGCGATTCCAGCGTCGATGTGTTGTGCAGGCCGAGCACGTCGTGGGCGTAGCGCAGCTGCATCAACTGCACGGTCCACTCGATGTCGGCGAGGCCGCCGCGGCCGAGTTTGGTGTGCGTGGCCGGGTTCGCGCCGCGCGGCAGCCGTTCGGCGTCGACGCGGGCCTTGATCCGCCGGATCTCGCGCACCGCCTCGGTGGAGACGCCGCCCTCCGGGTAGCGCACCTTGTCGATGATGTGCAGGAAACGCAGTCCGAGTTGCTGATCGCCCGCGACCTGGTGCGCCCGCAGCAGCGCCTGCACCTCCCACGGTTGGGCCCACTGCTGGTAGTACGCGGCGTAGGCGGCCAGGGTGCGCACCAGCGCGCCGTTGCGGCCCTCGGGGCGCAGCCCGGCGTCCACGTGCAGCGGCGGGTCGGTGCTGGGCGCGCCGAGCAGGCGCTGCACCTTGTCGGCGACGCTGATCGCCCACTTCACGGCCTTGGTCTCGTCCTCGCCGGGCCGGGGATCGCAGACGAACAGGACGTCCGCGTCGGACCCGTACCCGAGTTCCATGCCGCCGAGCCGGCCCATCCCGATCACCGCGAAATCGGCGGGGGCGGGCGTGCCCAGTTCCGCCTCGCTGGCCCGGATCACCGCTGCGAGTGCGGCTTCGAGCACCGCGACCCACACCGAGGACAGCGCCCGGCACACCTGTTGCACGTCGAGCATGCCGAGCAGGTCGGCCGAGGCGATCCGCGCCAGTTCGTGTCTGCGCAGCGAACGTGCCGCCGCCACAGCGCGTTTCGGGTCCTCATAACGGGATGCGGCGGTCATGATGCCGCGCGCGACGTCTTCGGGTTGCGGGCTGAGCAGCAGCGGCCCGCCCGGCCCGTCGGCGTACATGCGGATCGTGTCCGGCGCGTTGATCAGCAGGTCCGGCAGGTACTCCGAGGAGCCGAGCACGATCATCAGCCGCTGGGCGATCGCACCCTCGTCGCGCAGTTCGCGCAGGAACCAGATCTGGTCGTCGAGCCCCTCCGACACCCGGCGGTAGGCGAGCAGGCCCGCGTCGGGATTCGGTGTCTCGCCGAGCCATTCGAGCAAGGTCGGCAGCAGCAGCGCCTGGATACGACCCTTGCGCGAAACCCCGCCGGTGAGCGCTTTCAGGTGCCCGAGTGCGTGTTCGGGCGCCTGGTAGCCCAGCGCGGCCAGCTGCCGGATGGCGGCGTCGGGACTGAGCCGCAGCGCGTCGGGGTCCATCTTGACCACCGATTCGAGCAGCGGACGATAGAACAGCTTGGCGTGTAATCGTCTGACCCGCACCGCGTTCCGGCGAATCTCGGTGCCGAGCACGCCGACCGCGTCCTGCCTGCCGTCGGGCCGGATGTGCGCGGCGCGCGCCAGCCAGCGCATGCCTTCCTCGTCGTCGGCGGCGGGCAGCGTATGCGTGCGCCGCAACCGCTGCAGCTGCAGCCGATGTTCGAGCAGCCGCAGGAACTCGTAGGAGGCGGTGAGATTGGCGGCGTCGTCCCGGCCGACATACCCGCCCGCGGCCAGCGCGGTCAACGCCTCGACGGTGCCCTGCACGTGCAGCGACTCGTCCACCCGCCCGTGCACCAATTGCAGGAGCTGCACCGCGAATTCGACGTCGCGCAGGCTGCCGTGCCCGAGTTTGAGTTCGCGCTCGCGCAGATCGGCGGGCACCAGATCCTCCACCCGCCGCCGCATCGCCTGTACATCGGCGACGAAGTCGGGACGCTCCGAGGCGTTCCACACCATCGGCATCAGCGCGGCCCGGTACTGCTCGCCGAGTTCCAGATCGCCGGTCATCGGGCGGTTCTTCAGCAGCGCCTGGAACTCCCAGGTGCGTGCCCAGCGCTTGTAGTAGGCCAGATGTGAGTCGAGCGTGCGCACCAGCGCGCCCGCCTTGCCCTCGGGTCGCAGTGCCGCGTCCACCTCGAAGTAGGCCGCGCTCGCGACGCTCATCATCTCGGCGGCCAGCCGGGTGGCGGTGGCGTCGGCCGGCTCGGCGACGAAGACCACGTCGACATCGCTGACGTAGTTCAGTTCCCGGGCACCGCTCTTGCCCATGGCGATCACGGCGAGGCGTACCGGCACCGGACCGTCCTTGCAGACCCGCGCGACCGCCACCGACAGCGCGGCGGTGAGCGCGGCATCGGCCAGGTCCGTGAGGTGCCTGCCGACCACCTGATACGGCAGCACCGGCTCGTTCTCCACGGTCGCGGCGAGGTCGAGCGCCGCGAGCAGCATGAGCTGGTCCCGGTATCGCTTGCGCAGCAACGCCACAACCTCGGGACCGTGCTCGCCTGCCCGGAAAATCATCGGGCCCGCGTTGGCTCCCGTTTCGGGTACCGCGTCGACCACGTCGAGCAGATCGGCCAGCACCTCCTCGCGGGCAGGCAAAGCCTTGCGCCGCAGGATCTCCCAGGCCGCCGGATCGGCGACGAGATGATCGGCGAACGCGCTGGACGCACCGATCAGCGCGAACAACCTGCCGCGCAGCGCGGTTTCCGAACGAATCGCCGAATCCAGTGCCGCCCAGTCCGTTCCGAGCTGCTCGTACAGCTTCAGCAGGGTGTTCAGCGCGAGGTCGGCGTCGGGCGCGCGCGACAGCGCCCACAGCACGGGGATACTTTCGACGTTGTCCCAGCCCAATTCGCGCAGCGTGGCAGCAGCGGACGGCTCGAGTAATCCGAGCCGACCGACACCGGGGACAGCGGAGCGGGCAGACGGTGGCCGGACCATAGCTCTCAAATTACAGGCTCGAAGCTAACGGCAGGCCACCGCGGAACCTATCTTCGGTACCAGAACGGCGCAGGTGCCCGCCCGGGTTCACAGTCCGAGGTATTCCTTCAGCTCGTACGGCGTCACCTGGCTGCGGTAGTCGGCCCACTCCCGGCGCTTGTTGCGCAGGAAGAAGTCGAAGACGTGCTCGCCGAGCGTCTCGGCGACCAGCTCGGAGCGTTCCATCGCCTGCAGTGCCTCGTCCAGCGTGCCGGGCAGTTCCCGGAAGCCCATCGCGCGCCGCTCGGCCGCGGTCAGCGACCAGACGTCGTCCTCGGCCTCCGGCGGCAGCGTGTAGCCCTTCTCGATGCCGCGCAAACCGGCCGCGAGCAGCACGGCGAAGGTCAGGTACGGGTTGCAGGCCGAATCGGGGCTGCGGATCTCGATGCGCCGCGAGGAGGACTTGTTCGGCGTGTACATCGGCACCCGGACCAGCGCGGAACGGTTGGAGCGACCCCAGGACGCGGCGGTCGGCGCTTCCCCGCCGTGGATGAGCCGCTTATAGGAGTTCACCCACTGGTTGCTGATCGCGCTGATCTCCGGGGCGTGCTCGAGGATGCCCGCGATGAACGCCCGCGCGGTGACGGACAGGTTGATCGGATCGTCCGGATCGTGGAAGGCATTGGCCTCGCCCTCGAACAGGCTCATGTGCGTGTGCATCGCCGAGCCCGGGTACTGGGCGAACGGCTTGGGCATGAACGTCGCGCGCACGCCCTCGTCGATCGCCACCTCCTTGATCAGGTAGCGGAAGGTCATCACGTTGTCGGCCATGGACAGCGCGTCGGCGTAGCGCAGGTCGATCTCCTGCTGACCGGGCGCGCCCTCGTGATGGCTGAACTCCACCGAGATGCCCATCGACTCGAGCGCGTCGATGGCGTGGCGGCGGAAGTTCGGCGCCGAATCGTGCACGGCCTGGTCGAAGAAGCCGCCGGAATCGGCCGGGATCGGCTGCGAGCCGTCCTGCGGGCCGTTCTCCAGCAGGAAGAACTCGATCTCCGGGTGCACATAGCAGCTGAACCCGACATCGCCGGCCTTGTTCAGCTGGCGGCGCAGCACGTGGCGCGGGTCGGCCCAGGACGGCGAACCGTCGGGCATCGTGATGTCACAGAACATGCGGGCCGAGTGCTGATGCCCCTTGCTCGTCGACCACGGCAGCACCTGGAACGTGGACGGATCCGGCCGCGCGACCATATCGGCCTCCGACACCCGGGCGAAGCCTTCGACGGCGGAACCGTCGAAGCCGATACCCTCCTCGAACGCGCCCTCCAGCTCGGCGGGAGCGATGGCGACGGACTTCAGGTAACCCAAGACGTCGGTGAACCAGAGACGTACGAAGCGGATATCCCGCTCTTCGAGCGTCCGCAGCACGAATTCCTTCTGGCGATCCATGTCCGCGAGCGTAAGCACCCGGCGTTAAATCCGTGTTACATACACGCTGAGTGTGCCGACCTTGTTGCCGGAAAAAGATTTCCCCGGCCGCCGGGTCGCTCAGCAGGTGAGGCCGGGCGCCGGATCCTTCAGGTCGACGAGATAGTCGATCACCGCCTGATCCACGCACGACGAACCGCCGGAGAGCGCGATGGTATGCCTGCTGCCCTGGTAGGTCAGCAGCGACGCGCCCAGCTGGGACGCGAGGTCGACACCGGCCTGATACGGCGTCGCCGGGTCCTCGGTGGTCGACACCACCACGGTTTTCGGCAAGCCGGTCACCGTGATCCGATGCGGCTCACTGGTGTTGGGCACCGGCCACACCGTGCACTGGTCCAGCGGCGCCGCGCCGGTGCCGCGGCCGTCGTCGAGGAACGGCGCGGCCTTGCGGTACTCGATGTCCTGCCTGCCGGTGACCTCGCGGTCGCTGATCCGCGGATCGTCCACGCAGCGAATGGCATTGAACGCGTCGGTGGTGTTGCTGTAGGTGCCGTCGTCACGGCGGCCGTCGTACAGGTCGGCCAGTTGCAGCAGCGTGTCACCGCGGCCGTCGCGCAATTCGGACAGCCCGAGCGTGAGCACCGACCACAGGTCGGTCGTATAGAGCGCTTGCCGCACGCCGGTGAGCGCGTCGCCGTAGCTGAGGCCGCGCGGATCGGTGGTCGGCGCGGATTTGTCCCACAGCGGATCCACCAGCGCCCGGAAGCGCGGCACCGCCTGCGCCTTGTCGGTACCGAGCGGGCAGTCCGCCTTGCTCACGCAGTCCGCGGCGTAGGCGTCGAACACCTTCTGGAAGCCGGCCGCCTGGCGCAGCGATTCCTGCACCGGGTCCTGCGCGGAGTCGATCGCGCCGTCCAGCACGAGCGCGCGCACCCGGTCCGGGAACTTCTCCGCATACGCCGAGCCGATCTTGGTGCCGTACGAGTAGCCCAGGTAGCTGAGCTTCGGGTCGCCCAGCGCGGCGCGCAGCACGTCGAGGTCCTGCACCACCTCGCGGGTGCCGACGTGCGCCAGGAACTCCTTGCCGGTCCGGGCGGTGCAGCGATCCGCGTACTGCCGGTTCTCGTCCTCGGCCGCGGCGATCCCCGCCGGGGTGTTGTCCTTCTGTGCCTCGGCCCGCTCCGCGTCCTGCTCCTGCGCGGTCTCGCAGACGATGGACGGCGTCGACGAGCCCACCCCGCGCGGATCGAAGCCGACCCGGTCGAACCGCTGTGCCAGCGGCGTCTTGTTGCCGAGCCCCGACATGGTCAGCCCCGACTCCCCCGGCCCGCCGGGATTCATCAGCAGCGAACCGATCTTCTTGCCGGAGGCCTTGATCCGCGACACCGCGATCTGTGCGGTCGCCCCGTCGGGTGCGGCGTAGTCGATCGGCACGGTGATCTTCGCGCACTCCGCGCTCGGCGCGAACCGGTCCTCCGCCGAACCGAAGCCGGCGCAACCGCCCCACTGCACGGTCTGGTGATAGAACTTGCCCAATTCGGCGGGCACCTCGGGCATCGGACCGGTCGGATGCCCCGCGGTCGTACACCCCGCCGCCACCAATCCCAGCACCGCCACGATCAGCGCACCGCGCCCACTCCGCACCAAAGCCATCCTCTGATACTGGCAGCACCCGGCGCGCACCGGCGCACAGCCCGTCCGCGACGAGCCGCGGTCAGGGCCGCAACCTCGCGTGATGTGACCAATTGCATCGGGCCGAAGCCTTAATCGGGGCCGGTCACAGCTGGCACACTGAAGCTGTCAGACGAACCCGGGGACCCGGACGGGCCCCGAGGAGACAGCGACGAAAGGGACGATGATGTCCGTATCCGATTCGGAAACCCCTGCCTACGGCGCGGCGCCCAGCCAGCCGAAGAAGGCCGTGCGTAAAACCCGGGTGCATCATCTGCAGCAGATGAAGGCCGACGGCGAGCGCTGGTCCATGCTCACCGCCTACGACTACTCCTCGGCGCGACTGTTCGAGGAAGCCGGCATTCCCGTGCTGCTCGTCGGCGACTCCGCGGCCAACGTCGTCTACGGCTACGACACCACGGTGCCGATCACCGTGGACGAGCTGCTCCCGCTGGTCCGCGGCGTGGTGCGCGGCGCACCGCACGCGCTGGTGGTGGCCGATCTGCCGTTCGGCACCTACGAGTCCTCGCCGCAGCAGGCCCTGGCCACCGCGACCCGGTTCATGAAGGAGGGCCAGGCGCACGCGGTGAAGTTCGAGGGCGGCGAGCGCGTCGCCGAGCAGATCGCGCTGATCACCTCGGCGGGCATCCCGGTCATGGCGCATATCGGGTTCACCCCGCAGAGCGTCAACACCCTCGGCGGGTTCCGCGTGCAGGGCCGCGGCGACGGCGCCGAACAGCTCATCGCCGACGCCATCGCGGTGCAGGAGGCGGGCGCGTTCGCGGTCGTCATGGAGATGGTGCCCGCCGAACTGGCCGCGCAGGTCACCGGCAAGCTGACCATCCCGACCGTCGGCATCGGCGCCGGCGCGGACACCGACGCCCAGGTGCTGGTCTGGCAGGACATGGCGGGCTACACCAGCGGCAAGACCGCCAAGTTCGTCAAGCGATTCGGCAATATCGGCGACGAATTGCGTACCGCGGCAGCGAATTACGCGGACGAGGTACGCCGGGGCACCTTCCCCGGTCCCGAGCACAGCTTCTGACCCGCTCGAAACGAACAGCACAGTGTCGATGACCGGCCGAGTGGTGCAGGCGCCCGCCGCACTGCTCGGACAGTCGATCGAGCCGTTGACCGATTGGGCGTTCGGCGTCCTCGCCGAGCACGGGCTCACCGTCACGGGCGCGCCGGTGGAAACCCGGCGGCGCGCCTGGTCGCTGGTCGTGCGCATCCCCACCAGCGCGGGCCCGATGTGGGCGAAAGCCAATGCCCGCGCCTTCGCGCACGAGGGCCACCTGTTGGAGCTACTGGCTCGACTATGTCCGGGCAGCGCGCTGGAACCCGTTGCGGTGCAACCGGATCGCGGCTGGCTGCTCAGCAGGCACGGCGGTGACGTCGCCCCGGACACCGCCACCGAATGGACCGGGCTGGTCCGGGCCTACGCCGAACTCCAGCAGTCGCTCACCACCCACATCGAGGAGCTACGCGCCACCGGGACGCCGTATCTGCCGCCCGCCCGGCTGGTCACCGTCTACCAGCATTACGAGCCGCGCATCCCCGGCCTCGGTGACCGGATCGCGGCGGCCGCCGCGGAACTGGGCGACTACAACCGGCTCAGCATCGAACACAACGACGTGCACCCCGGCAACGCGTTCGCCGGCACCGGACTGCTCTTCGACTGGGCCGATGCGGTGATCACCCACCCGTTCCTGTCGCACAAGATCCTGCGCACCCCGCACCGGGCCGAATACTTCGCGCACTGGCGGCGCGGCGGTCCCATCTCGCGCACCGAGATCACCCTCGCCGAGCGGCTCGCCCCGCTGATCGCACTGCACCCCTGGCGCACCATAGACGTCTCCGCCGCACCGTTCGCCCGCACGGTCGAGGCTCTGCTGGAGGAGTTGCGCGCCGGCTTCCGGTGAACGCAGTCCGGGCCCTGCCGGCGAATCAATGGCAGACTCGAGGCGGACATTGCCGACAACAGCAGAGGTATTTGATGCGCAGCCGTTGGATCTCACGCAGCACGCTGCTGCTGGCAGGCGTTTTCGCCGCCGCAGCACTGACCGCCTGCGGAACCGAGTCGAACCCGGCCCCTACCGGGAGCTCGGGTTCGACGACGGGATCCGCGACGGCGACCAGCAAGCCGAGCAGCACCGCCCCGAAGCCGGGCACCCCGGAGATCTCCGACGCCGCCGCCGCCCAGCTGTGCGACATGATCCGCCCGGAGCTGTCGAACTGGCGCGTGCAGGGCCCGACGCTCGGCCGGATCGGCCTCAACGCGATGGTGCACGAGTGGGCGCTGCGCAACGGCGGCATCAACGGCGCGGTGCTGGCCGACAAGCCGGTGATCGACCGGATCACCACCAAGAGCTGCCCTGACGTGCACAAGCAAGCGATCGAGGCGCTGGAGCTGACGGATCTGGCCTCCGGGCTGGCGTTCTGATGGCGGGCACCACGCGGCGCACGCTGTATCCCGAGATCGAGCCGTACGACAGCGGGCTGCTCGACGTCGGCGACGGCCAGGCGGTCTACTGGGAGGTCAGCGGCAACCCCGACGGCAAACCGGTGGTGTTCCTGCACGGCGGACCCGGCGGCGGCACCTCGCCCTATCAGCGACAGTTCTTCGACCCGGCGGCCTACCGGATCGTGCTGCTCGATCAGCGCGGCTGCGGACAGTCCACTCCGCACCTCGCCGACAACGCGAGCCTGGCGACCAACACCACCCAGCATCTGATCGCCGACTTGGAGGCGCTGCGTACGCATCTCGGCATCGATCGCTGGCAGGTGTTCGGCGGATCGTGGGGTTCGACGCTCGCGCTGGCCTACGCGCAGACCCACCCGGAGCGGGTCACCGAACTGGTGCTGCGCGGCATATTCCTGTTGCGCCGCAAGGAAATCGACTGGTACTACAACGGCGCCGCGGGCTATGTGTACCCCGACGAGTGGGAGAAGTTCCTCGCGCCGGTGCCGGCGGCCGAACGCGGCGAGGACCTCGTCGCGGTCTATCACCGCCTGCTGCACTCCCCGGACGAACAGGTCGCGCTCGCGGCCGCGATCGCCTGGTCCACCTGGGAGGGTGCGACGAGTGCGGTACTGCCGCAACCCGATCGGGTCGCCGAGACCGCCGAGCCGCGGTTCGCGCTGGCGTTCGCCCGGATCGAGAACCACTACTTCCAGCACCGCGGGTTCCTCGAAGAGGGCCAGTTACTTCGTGACGCCGGTACCATTTCCCATATCCCGACGGTCATCGTGCAGGGGCGCCACGACATCGTCTGCCCCGCGGTGAGCGCGTGGGATCTGCACAAGGCGCTGCCGAACTCGGAGCTGCACATCGTGGACGACGCGGGCCACGCGGCGAACGAACCAGGCATCACGCACCACCTGGTCGAAGCCACCGACCGATTCGCGAAGGCGGGGTAACCCATGACGGCCACAGCCGGTAACGCGATCATCGCGGCACTACGCGACGATGTCGACCGGCTGCTGGCCGCCGAACCCGACGTGCGGGCCGACGCCCCCGATTCGGTGCACCAGATGCGGGTCGCGACCCGTCGGCTGCGCAGCGTATTGCGGTCCTACCGCAGTCTTTTCGAGCGGGGCCCGGCCGCCTCGATGGGCGAGGAACTCAAGTGGCTGGCCGGTGTTCTCGGTGTGGCCCGCGACGCCGAGGTACGCGGTGCGCGTTTCGCGGCGCTGCTGACCAAACACGCTCAGCAGGGCGAACATTCGGAGGCAGAGCTGGCGCCGGTGACGGCCCGGCTGGTCACCGCTCAGCAGCAGCGTTACGCCGCCGCGCACGCCGATGTCCTGCTCGCGCTGGACAGCCCACGCTACCGCGACCTGCGCGCCGAACTCACGCACTGGCGCACCGAACCACCGTTGCGGGCGCGGCGCGCCGAAGTGTCCGCCGCCGAATTCTTCGGTGTTGTGCTGCAACGTGATCGGGAGCGGGTCGAACGGCTGATCCAGCTCGAACCCACCGTGACGGCGGACGAGCGGGTCGAGCTGCTGCACGATATCCGCAAGAGCGCCAAGCGTTTACGCTACTCCTGCGAGGCCGCCGAGCAGGTGCTCGCCGCCGCGGCGACCGGCCTCGGTGCTCGCGCCAAACGACTGCAGACCGTGCTCGGCGACCACCGCGACGCCGTCGAATCCCAGCACGCGCTCTACGGCCTCGCCGCCGACGCCGGTGCCGCGGGCGAAGACCCGGCCCTGTACCGCATCCTCGCCGGCGCCGAAGACACCGCAGCCCGCCAGGCCCTGAGCCGCTACCCCGAGGCCGCCGCTGCATTGACTACCAACGGCGACTAGGCCGCTCCGACTCCGCGCCGCCTGGCAAGCCGGGCCATCGGCATCCCGTCGCCCCGCACCGCGTACACCTGCCACATCCGCCGCATCTACCTCACCGGCCGAGTCAGGCGCACTTCGCGTCGCCGCCACGGCTGGATAAGCCCGATGGAGCCCTTCGTCGGGCACCCACGCTTATCCACCACGAACGATCGGAGGACCCCGCGCACTGTCCTCACGGGTCGCATCGGCCGGGCATGTTGGCGCACTACTTCTGACTTCGTGCACCCGCTGTGGCAGGCCAAAGCGGGTGCGGGAACACAAAAGGGGTGCGGGAACACAAAAGGGGTGCGCGAAGTCAGAAGGGGTGCGGCTGCGGGGGCGGTCCCGTACCGTCCGCGTTCAACGGACGGCGCGGCCGCGCTCAGGGCGCGTAGGCGAAGGCGATCTTGCGGGTGGTGGGGTCGGCGGCGGTCAGGCGGACGCGCACCTGTTCGCCTTCGGGTGGCTCGCCGGTACAGGGGCCGAGCACCGGTGGGTCGGCGATGAAGATCTCGGCGGCGCGGTTGCCGTTGGCTTCGCGCACCACGACCGCGTCGAACTCCGTGCCCGCGCGTTCGGCGAGCAACGTCGCCTCGGTGAGGTCGATGCAGGCGCGTTCGACCTTGTTCGCGATCGTGTCGCTGCGGCGCATGGTGTCCGCGGTGTCGGCGAGACCATCGGTAACCCACTGCGGCACTGCGGTTCCCGCACAGCGAGCCAGGCAGATTTCGGTGGCGTAGCGGTCGACCAGTCTGCGCAGCGGCGCGGTGACGTGTGCGTACGGCGCGTGCATCGCGCTGTGCTGCAACGTTTCCGGGGCGGCCCCGGTCGTATCGCCGTTCACCACGGTGTAGGACGCGCCGCGCAGCAGGCTGGTCGCCTCCGACATCAGCACCAGCGCGGCGGGCGTGTTCGGGTCCAGTCCGGCGAGCATCTGCCCGACCGGTTGCGCCTCGGGCCAGGCGACGCCCAGCGCCGCCGCGGTCCGGCGCATCGACGCGATCGCCGATTCGGCGGGCGGCGGCATGGTGCGCAGCAGCGCGGGCGCGCCCGCGTCGAGCATGATGCGGGCCGCGCACATCCCGGTGAGCAGCGAGACCTGCTCGTTCCAGTCGTCGGCGGCGGTGCGTGGTTCCACGATCAGCCGCCAGTGCCCCGGCGAGCGATCGTCCCGGACGATGCTCTGCGCGGGCAGCCGCAAACCGATCGCGCCACGGGTCAGTCCCGCCTCGATGCGCCGCTTGCCGAATTCCGGCAGGGCTGCGATCGAGGGGTGCAGGCGGCCCGCGTCGGCGTCGGCCTGCACGCCCGCGTAGTCGAGCCTGGCGCGCGAGCACACCAGCGCGCGTTGCACCGAAAACCGTTGCGGTTCGGCGTTTTCGTCGAGTTCGATGGTCCACAGCGCGGCCGGGCGGCGCTGCTGCGGCAGCAGGCTCGCGGTGCCCTCGGACAGCACCGGCGGATGCAGCGGCACCGTGCCGTCGGGCAGATAGAAGGTTTGTCCCCGGGCGCCGGACTCTTTGGCGAGCGCGCCGTCGGGATCGATCACCGCGCCCACGTCGGCGATGGCGTAGTGCAGCAGGAAGCCGGTGCCGGTGCGCTCGAGGTGCAGGGCCTGGTCCAGATCCATGGCCCCCGGTGGGTCGATCGTCACGAGCGGGATGTCGGTGCGATCGTTCCGGTCGCCCGCGAACGCGTCGGACGCGTCGCGGGCTTCCGCGGTGGCCTCGGCGGGGTACGCCGAGGCCAAACCGAATTCGGAACGGATGGCGCCGAAGTCGACCGGCGCCGAGACGATCCGCTGATGCAATTCCACGCTGGGTGTGCCAGTCCTACTGCAACGCCAGCATGGTGCCGTTCAACGAATCGAGCGGCCCGTACACGGTGAAGGTGACATGTCCGCCCGGGACCGCCGCCGACACCGCGGCGGCCGCGTCCAGCGCCTGACCGAACGAAGGCGCCGAAGGATGGGGCAGACCGGCGAGGGTCTGCCCGAAACGGTTCTGGGCGACCCAGACCGTATCGGCAGGGCTGAGGTCGACCTGCACCCCGCCCGGCAGCGGCGTCACCGCTACGGCACCGGCGGAACCGGCCCCCAGCATGGCGAAAACCGAAGCAGCACCGGCGATCAACGCGCCGGCGACC
The DNA here is from genome assembly GCF_001613425.1 of Nocardia vulneris. Classification (GTDB taxonomy): domain Bacteria; phylum Actinomycetota; class Actinomycetes; order Mycobacteriales; family Mycobacteriaceae; genus Nocardia; species Nocardia vulneris. Next base: position 335,138 of record NZ_BDCI01000035.1, read on the forward strand.
AGTGAGCGAACAATCCGCATATGAGTTGAGACCTGCTTTCCCGCATTCGAAGTGTGAAGGGAACGTCGCGGCCCGGCAAACGGGCCAAGCCGACGGCCCCTACTTTATGACGTCGATCACGGTCCGGCTAGTTACTCGCGCATCGGCATGGCGGGCCGCCATGGCGAGCAGGCCGCCGACGTGGCTGCTAACGTTGCCCGCCGTAGCGTGGCTCACATTCGGCCCGCACATTCTGAAATGTCCTGTACGTCGACAATTGGGAGTTCCGTAGCTATGTCATCGATCTTGTTCGACTACCTGGCCCCGCTGATCGGCGCGGACCAGGCAGCCTATTGGGCCCAGGTCTTCGTCGTCTCCCCGGTCTGACCGATAAACCTTCTGCCACAACCCTGTCGCCTCCCGTTCACCGGACGGGAGGCGACTTTGGTTCCGGCCCGCTAGCATCCCGCTCCGTGATCAGAACTACCGCCGCTCTCGCGGCCAGCGCGACCCTCTTTGCCCTGCTGCTCACCGGCTGCGGGGACGACAAGGCCACCACCGATGCCGCCTCTTCTTCCACCACCGCGCAGTCGAGCGGCGACACCCAGGTCGTCGACAACGTGAAGGCGGGCGCGTTCGTCGTCAGCTTCCGCGGTGCGTTCCCGAAACTCGCCGACGGCAAGGACGACGCGAAGATCTCCACCGTGCTGAGTGACACGTGCAAGGACATCAAGGCGGGCAAGCCCGAGGACGAGGTCGTCAAGAACATCATCAAGCGGGCCTCCGGCAAGACCGAGGCGACCACCGAGGAGTCGAAGGCCATCTACCAGATGGCCAAGATGATGTGCTGAGCCGCGGCTATTTCGGCTGACCGATGCGGGACGCACGGCGGCGCCCGAAAAGCGTCCGCCGTACCCGTATCGGTATCCGCCACCGGCATCACGTCTAGGGGGCGATTTGTTTCGGGGGCGGCGGGTTGTCGGGGGAATTCAATTCTTGCTGTTGTTCGGGGGCGGGAAGTTCGTCGGGTTCGGGTTGTTGTGTCGCGGGGGCCGCAGGGGTCGCGGTGGGCGCGGTGGGCGGGGTGCTGCGCTCGAGGAAGCGCAGCAGTTCCACCGGGAAGGGCAGGACGAGGGTCGAATTCTTTTCCGCCGCAACCTGAACCACGGTTTCGAGCAGGCGCAGCTGCAGCGAGGCGGGCGATTGCGACATCTGCTCGCCCGCCTGCGCCAGCATCTGCGAGGCCTGTAGTTCGCCCTCCGCGGAGATGACGCGGGCCCGGCGTTCGCGTTCGGCCTCGGCCTGCCGGGACATCGAGCGCTTCAACGCATCCGGCAGTGCGACATCCTTGATCTCCACCCGATCGATGTGCACGCCCCAGCCCAGCGCCGGGCTGTCGATCATGATCTCCAGGCCCTTGTTCAGCTCTTCGCGGTTGGACAGCAGGCTGTCCAGGTCGCTCTTGCCGATGATCGAACGCAGTGAGGTCTGCGCCACCTGGCCGACGGCGAACAGATAGTTCTGCACCTCCACCACCGCCAGTACCGGATCGAACACCCGGAAGTACACCACCGCGTCCACCCGGACCGTCACGTTGTCCCGAGTGATGCCGTCCTGCGCGGGGATCGGCAGGGTGACGATCTGGGTCGACACCTTCTGCATCCGGTCCACGAACGGAATCAGCAAGCGCAGCCCGGGATCTCGCGTCGCGATCACCCGGCCGAACCGGAAGACCAACCCCTTCTCGTACTGCGCGACCACCCGGGCGCTCGTGGCGGTGGCGATCGCGCCCGCCACCGCGCCCAAGCCGAAGATGCTGCCCACAATCGTCAGGAAATCCATGCCCGCCCACCTGAATCGCGTCCGCAGACAGCAGAGGCGGGTGCCTGGACGCTGCGGCCCCGCAGCTACTTCCATCATGACACCGAACAGGGCGGGCAGGCAGACTATTTCAGCGTCAGCCGCTTCAGCGCGGTGCCACCCTCGAACGCCTTGTCGCCCTGGAACAGCGACGCGAAAATCCGCACGCTCTGGTCGGATTCGGGGGTGAACGGTTCGGCATCGGCCACCTTGGTCGCGGTGGCCCGCTGCGTCTGCGGCGTGCCGTCGCAGGTGGCCGCGGCCTTCGCGCCGAGCATCTGCTCGCCCTCCGCGCGGCGGATGAACACCTGCAATGTCACCGCAGCGTCGACGGGCTCGCACAGGTAGGTCACCGACACGGCCACGTCCCCACCGGTGCGTTCGGCACCGGTGACATCGACCTTGTTCGGCGGAGCGGTGGCGGTCGTCGGCGCGGCAACGGCCGGGCCGACGCAGGCCACGGTGATCACGGCCGCCGCGGCGGCGAGGACGCTCATCCGGCGCGGCATGCTCTGAACGTTGATGACACTCTCCTAGCGATCGATCTCGCGGCCGCGCCGAATCGGGCACACCGCACAAAACTCGACCGACAATACTGGTATCGCGCGCATCCTGAGCGACCCAATCAGCTGGCCACAGAATGGATCTCACCCGTTCACGCGACGTTCGCCGGGAGACCACCGGCCCGGGCGGATCCGGGGCCGAAGCGGGCGGACGAGTTGGCCTGTAAGCCGGATCCTGTCCCCGGTTCGCACCGGGGGGCGACCATCCATCTGGACACACCGTCGCCGGGTGTCTCGAGCGGTCCACCCGCAGGCTCGGGCGAGCAGCCCTCGAACACCTGCGCAGCCGCACCGCGAGCGATGCGACCTTCGACCTTGCTCCGGGCGGGGTTTACCTAGCCGCCCCGGTCACCCGGGGCGCTGGTGCGCTCTTACCGCACCGTTTCACCCTCACCGCACGACCCCGAAAGGCCGTGGGCGGTCTGTTCTCTGTGGCACTGTCCCGCGGGTCACCCCGGGTTGCCGTTAGCAACCGCCCTGCTCTGTGGAGTCCGGACTTTCCTCGACGCCGGGCGGCGGCACAGCTGTGCCCGTTCCCGATGCCGCGGTCGCCCGGCCAACTCGTCCGCGCTGCCAGAGTACTCGGCCTGGCAGGCTCCGCCAGGGTGTGGGGGCCGCGGACGCAGTACGGTGGTGTGTCATGGAACGTGTCGAGGTCGGCTTCCCGTCCGGAAGCGAGCAGTGTGCCGCCTGGCTCTACCGCCCGGACGGCGCGCCCAAGCCCCGCCCGCTCGTTGTCATGGGACACGGCCTGGGGGCGAACCGCGAGATGGGGCTCGATCGGTACGCGCGGCGTTTCGCCGCCGCGGGCATGGCCGTCCTCGTGTTCGATTACCGCAACTTCGGTGCGAGCCAGGGCGAACCGCGCCAGCTCATCCGGATCGGCAAGCAACGCGACGACTGGCGCGCCGCCATCGCGTTCGCGCGCACCATCCGCGGCATCGACGCGACCCGGATCGCCCTGTGGGGCACTTCGTTCAGTGCCGGTCACGTCCTGGCGGTGGCCCCCGAGGATGATTACCTCGCCGCGGTGGTGGTGCAGGTGCCGTTCACCAGCGGCTGGGCCAGCGCGCTGGCGAAGGGCCCGATCAGCCTGACCAAGGTGACCGCCATCGCCGCCACCGACCTGCTCATCGGTCCGCTGCGGCGCAAGCCCATCGGCATCCGATTAGCCGGCCGCAAGCGTTCCGCCGCGCTGATGAGCGCGACCGACGTACCGGAGGGCAACGGCAGGCTGGCCGAGGAGAGCGAGCACTACAAGCCGAAAGTAGCTGCCCGCATTGCTTTTTCGGCGATGTTCGACAAGCCCGGCCGACGCGCCAAGGCATTGAAGATGCCGGTGCTGTACGCCCTCGCCGACAATGATTCGATCACCCCGGTCAAGCCCGCGCTGCGCGCCGCCGAACGAACCAAGCACGCGGTCGTGAAGCGTTATCCGGTGGGGCATTTCGACATCTACTTCGACGACACCTTCGAGAAGGCGGTGTACGACCAGACCGAGTTCCTGGTGTCGGTGCTGCGGCCGTAGTGCGCGTACCGGTGCCGTATCGTGGATACGCGGCCGTTGCCGCGAACTGTCCTCGACGATGGCCCCGGTGCGCCGCGAAGCATCCACTCCCATGAATTCTGTTCTCTGCCACGGGAAGGCTCTTCCCGCCCACCGATGACCGCCGCGCGGGTGAAGTCCCGCCCGGAACTCCGCAGGCAACGCAGGTCGCGCGCGCACAGCTGCTGGAACCATCTGCTCATCGCACCGCTGTGGCCCAAGTACGGCGTCAACCTGGGCACCCTGCTGCGCACCTGCGACGCGGTCGGCGCCTGCCTCGCCGTACCGCGCAAACCGTGGGTGCCCGATGCCCTCGCCCACGGCAACACACTCCGAAAACAGCAGTGTGTGCACTGGATCGACGGCCGGGTCGAGCGCTGGCTCGCCCGTCAGCGCGCCGGCGGCTCCGCCATCGTCGGCGTCGAACTCACCGACGAATCGATCCGGCTCGCCGATCTCCCGACCGCCCGGCGGCGCACCGTCATCGTCCTCGGGCACGAATCCACCGGCATCCCACCGGAAGGGCTGGAACTGCTCGACGTGGCCGTCGAAATCCCGATGATCGGCACCGGGCACAGCCTCAATGTCGCCGTAGCGGGGTCGCTGGTGCTCTACAAACTCGCCGGGCTCTGCTGAGGCCGCGCCAGGAGTTCGCGGATCAGCGTTGCCGCCCACCACTTTTCGACGCGTTCCGGCGGCCAGCCACGTTCAGCGGTGAGCTCGGTGTAGACGTCGATGTTGCAGAGGGCCGCATAGATGTCGAGCGCGGTCGCCAGGTCGAGGGTGGGGTGCAGAGTGCCCGGCGGCCACGAGCCGAGAACCTGACGGTGGGCGTCGTCGGCTCGGCTGCGCGCGTCCCGATAGGCTTGCGCCAGTTCGGGTTCCGTGCGTCCGGCGTCGCGCAGCAGGACGATGACATCGCCCGCGCGCTCGAACAGCCTGCGGTCGTAGGCCGTCATCGCCGCGAGCTGACCGGCCGGATCGGCCGCCTCCAATGCGGTGAGCAGGTGTGGCAGGTCCGCTGAAAGGTCGGCGGCATCGGCCAGGGCCATGGTCAACCCGGCCTTGTTGCCGTAGGCGGCGTAGACCGTCGGCACCGAAACCCCCGCCTCACTCGCCACGTCGCGTACGGTCGTCGCCGACCAGCCTTTGGCCAGGAACAAGGCCCGGGCGGCGCGGGCGATCTCCGCGCTCGTCTGCTGCGCCTGCGCGATCCGCCGCAACGAGTCGTAGCGGCGGCGTGCCTGCTCCTCCGCCATGGGGGTTCCCCTTTCGATTTGCGCTACTTATATTCAATATATGACAACCCAAACAGAAGGCTACATCGCCTGGCCGTTCGCCCGGTTCGGCGGCCTGGGCGCCCTCGGTTTCGCCACGCTCATCGTGGGCGCCAACCTCGTTCTCGAACCCGCGGGCATGCCCGTCATCGGCGCGGACATCGAGGAGGTGAACACCTTCTTCGCCGCCGAATCCGGTGCCGTCGGACTCTCGTCGAGCGTCACTCCGGCCGCGTGGCTCTGCGTCATCGTGTTCGGCGCCGCCGCGGTCGCGACCATCTGGCCGCGCGAACGGGCCACCGGTTCGGCCTGGTCGCTCGTCGGTTTCGCGGGGCTGCTGCTGCAAACCGCCGCGTTCGTCGGCGTGGTCGCCCTCCGACTCGCCCTCTGCACCACCACCGAGCGCTCCGGCACCGCCGCACTGTGGGCGCTGCACAACGCTCTGTTCGTGCTCAACGGGGTGTTTCTCACCGTCGCCCTGCTCGGCCTGTCGCTCGGCGGTCGCCGGGCCGGGCTGATCCGCCGCTGGCACGCCACCATCGGATCACTCGCCGCCGCAGGGCTTTTCGTCTCCGCGACGCTCACTCCCCTGGTCATCGAACGCGGCGGTCCGCTCGCTCTGATCAGCTTGATCAGCTGGTTGCTGTGGGTCGTATGGTTGGTCACCTACGGTGTCACGCTCCTGCGCCTCGTACCTGCTACCCGGCCGTCCGCCGCGTGAACGACGGAAGGACGCTGATTCGCGATGCGAGTGCGGGCGGCCGGCGCTGGGAGACGCTCGTGACGGAGAGTCGGCAGGCGGTCGGAGCCGGGCGATCCGGGCCTGTCGGGCGGCGTAGATTACAAGCAAGCAGCATTGCGTGGAATCGAGGTTTGCATGCTCGCCGATCCTTTGCTTCTGGAAGCCCGCCGCGCCCATCTCCTCGACCAGCTTCGTGAACTGCGCAGCAGGGTAAGCCAATTGGCCGACGACTACGGCGCACTACACACCGCGGGGCTGTTGATCGACACCGAGAGCGCCGGAGCGCTCACCACGGCCGCCCACTGCGTCGCCGGTGCACGGGAGGTTTTCGACGAGGCCGCGCTCGAACTCGCGGCGGCGGTGGATGCGCTCGACCGCGCCGGCACGTACACCACTCGGCTGCGGCCGGTCACGCTCGACTGAGCACCGTGGCTGTCGGTGCCGGACAGTACAGTCCTGCCCCATGCATGCCGCGACTGCTGCCGTCGCCGAGATCGTGGGCGGGATCACCCCTTTCGATCCGGTGGAAAAGGAACACATCGACGAGACACTGACATGGTTGGCGTCCACCGATGACGTGTTCCGCCGGGTGAAGCCGGACATTCCGCCGCGACACCTGGTCAGCTACGTCGTCCTGGTCGACCCGGACGCGCGCGCCGTCCTGCTCGGACACCACCGCCTCGCCGGCTTGTGGTTGCCGACGGGCGGACACGTCGATCCCGGCGAACACCCGTTGACGACCGCCCGCCGCGAAACGATGGAAGAACTGGGCATCACCGCCGACCTCACCGTCACCGGCACCGCGCCCCTGTTCCTCACCTGCACCACCACCGTCGGCACGCACGGCGGCCACGAGGACGTCAGCCTCTGGTACGTCATCCGCGGCCGGCGCAGCAACCCATACACCCTCGACCCTCGCGAGTTCAGCGACCAGAACTGGTGGGACATCGACGAATTCGCGCTCCCCGACACCGACCCCCACCTCCCCCGCTTCCTCACCAAACTCCAGCAGGCGCTGTCTTGAACCGGGCCGGTCGCCCAGCCGCCACCTGCGTCCCCCGAGAGTCCACAGACCTTGTCCACGGTTCACAGCACGCCTAAGCACGACGGCGAAGCCGACCACGAAGGCACCCGCGGGCGAGGGCGCGTGACCCGCGCTCGCCGAGGTCCACAGACCTTGCATGCGGTTCACAGGGCATATAGCCGCTGCGAGCCGTAGAGAAGATCTGTGGGCGCGAACCTATCTGTCGCTTGGTCCACGACCGCCCCGCGCGAGGTCCCCATGCACACGGTCAGCGGCGGCGGAAAGTGCGCCAGAGCACGCGGTCGACGGCGGCGCAAAGCACGCCACAGCACGCGATCAGCGGCGACGGCGTGGAGCGCAAGGCAGCCAGAGCACGACGGCGAAGCCGCCCACGACGGCACCGGCGGTCAGGGGCGGGTCGCGGGCGCGTTGCCGACCAGCGCACGCCGAGCATCCACAGACCTTCTTGGCGGTTCACAGGGCATATAACGGCTGTGAGCCGTGGAGAAGGTCTGTGGATGCGAACCTATCTGTCGCTTGGTCCACGACTGCCGCGCGCGATCAACGGGCGGCGGTCAGGCGTAGCGGCGGCGGTCAGCGGCGGCGGCGTAGGGCGCGCCAGAGCACGACGGCGAAGCCGACCACGAAGGCGCCGGCGGCCGCCGGTTGCCTGCGGATCGTCTCGGCGAGCGAACGGCCCTGTTCCGCAACGGGTTGCGGGACCGAGTCGGCGACCTTCTCGGCGGCGTCCTTGGCACGCTCCGTGGCCTCGTCGGTCCGCTCGACCGCCGTACGAATCGACTCCGCAGCCTTCTCCGTCGCCGCCTTGGCCTTTTCCTGCGCCGTCTCAGCGACAGCGGCGGTCGCCTCCTTCGCATCGTCGACTTTCGCGTGCGCCGCCCCGAGTACCGCTGCCGCGTTGGGGTTCTCGACGCCCACCTTCTCCTCCACCTTGCCGATGGCATCGGCCGCAGCCCGTTTCGCCTCAGCCGCCACCTTCGCGATCCCCTCCCCGGCCTCATCGGCCCCCGCCTGCACCGCACCGGCCGCCTCACCCGCGCTCCGCCGCGCATCACCTGCCTGCACCGCACCGGCCGCCTCACCCGCACTCTGCCGCGCATCACCTGCCTGCGCCCGCGCCGCGTCGGCCGAATCCGGCTGCGCAGCACTCGACTTCGCCTGCGCCGTGCCCGTCGTACTCTTCTGAGCGCTATCGGCCTGACCTGCGCCTGCCGCTCCGGCAGCACTCTGTGCTGCATCGCCGGTGCGGGCCTGGGCAGCCCCGGCGGCGGTGCCGGACTCCTCGCCGGCTGCGGCCTGCACCTGGGCGGCCTCCGTCTTTCCCTCGTCGATCACTTCCGCGGCCTTCTTCTTCGCCTGGGCCTGCGCGCCCCGGATTGCTGCGGCGGCTTTGCGTTTCGCTTCGGCGGTGTCGTGCTCGGCTTCCTGTTTTCGGTCTGCGGCGGCGGCTGCCGTGGCGCGCTCGGCTTCGGCGGCTTTGGCTTCGGCCTTACGGGTCACCTCGGCCGCTTTCTGCTCGGCCGTCGCGCGCACGCGCGCGGACTTCTCGGCCGCGAGTTTCTCTGCTGCCGCTGCCTTTTCGCGGACGGCTTCGGCCTTTTCCTGGAACTTGTCGGTCTCGGCATCGGAGGGTTTCGGCTCGCCCATCATCGGCTCCTGTCTGCTGTGGGCTGGTCGGCTGCGGTCAGGGCCGCATCGCCGGGGTGCTCGTCGGATTCGTTGTCGTCGGACATGGCTCGGGTGTCTCGCGGGGGCAGGAAGGGTTCTTCGTCCGGCGGGAACCCTTGTTCGATGCGCCGCCCGCGTGCGAGTTCGGCGTCGAATTCCGCGCCGAGCAGCACCGCGATATTGGACAGCCACAACCAGATGAGGAAGACGGCGACGCCGCCGAGTGAACCGTAAACCTTGTTGTAGGACCCGAAATTCGCGACGTACACGGCGAATCCGGCCGAGGCGGCGATCCAGAGCAGCACGGCGAGCACGCTGCCGGGGCTCAACCACCGGAAGCCCGGCTGCTGCGCGTTCGGCGCGGCCCAGTACAGCAGCGCGAACGCCAAACTCACCAGCACGGCGAGCACCGGCCATTTCGCGATGTCCCACACCAGCACCGCGGCCGAGCCGATCCCGAGCCACTGCCCGACCCGCGCGGCGACCTGCCCGGTCACGACGACGCCGATGGCGCACAACGCGAGCAGCACCACCATGAGTGCGGTCAAACCGAGCTGCACCGGAACGGTTTTCCAGATCGGCCGCCCTTCCTCGGTGTCGTAGATGGCGTTGGCGGCCCGCATGAATGCACCGATGTAGCCGGAGGCGGTCCACAGCGCTGTCACCAATCCGATGACGGCCAACGGGCCGGACAGCTGGCTCGCCCCTTGCAGCTGGTGCAGGGAGTCGACGAGCAACGCGGTGCCACTACTCGGGCCCATCTGCCGAATGGTATCGATCAGCGACTGGGTCGCCGACGGGCCGAGCGCGCCCAGGATCGCGGTGAGCACGACCAAGCCGGGGAAGATCGACAGCACGCTGTAATAAGTAAGCGCCGCAGCCCAATCCGAGAGATTGTCGTCCAGGAATTCGGTGACGGTCCGGCGGAACACGCCCCACCACGAACGCCACCGCAACACCGTCGGCCCCATCGACCAGTCCACCACACGGTGCCCGTGCCGCTTCGGCATGTCCGTCACCTCCCGATCGAGGGGCGAATACCCGGCGACCAGGCAGGCAAACGCGGTACGTCAGCGGCGGCGCACCAGTTCGTGCTCGAGGCGCGGATCATCCGGCGCCACTGGGCCGGTCACGCCGGTCCGCACGAATCCGTGCCGGAGATACAGTCGTTCGGCGACGGTGTTCCCGTCGGCCACCTCGAGCCAGACGGGCGGGCTGCCCGCGGTGTCGGCCCAGTCGAGCACCGCTTCCACCAGCAGATCCGACACACCCGTACCGCGGGCCTCCGGCGCCACCCACATCGAAACCAAGTGCAGGCCACCGCGTTCCGCGTCGCGCATGGCGCCGACGGTGCCCAGTTCGACACCGGCGCCGACGGCGCCCAGTTCGACACCGTCGCCGACGGTGCCCAGTTCGACACCGTCGGCGACGGCCACGTACTGCACCCGCTCGGACAGGACGGCGCGCCACCCCTGCTCGGTGCGCGCCTGCGCGTCGGCGAGCGTCGACCCGAAGAACTGCGGTGTGTCGGCCAAGGCGCGCAACCGGATCCGCCGGAACGTTTCCCAGTCGTCGGCGGTAAGCAATCGGATGCCGATCGTCGATGTCCCCATCCGAGTTGTCTACCTGTCGCGCAGCGAGCGGCGCAAACCGTTTACCGACGCACCCACCACCATGAGCACAACTGCGACGACCGGGAGCACGGGCTGGTCACCGCCCGGTGTGCGCACTGCCGCCACGTTCAGCATCGCGTGCGGCAGGGCCGCCACGACGACATCTAGACCGCGCGATGTCCACCGTGCCGTCCACCTGCCCGATCAGGTTGCGCGGGTCCGGCCCGGGACGGCGTCCCGGAATCGGTGCTGCACCCAGCGCACCCGCACCAGCGACGCTGCGGCACAGCACGCACACCGCGTGCGGCACGACCCGGCCGTAGCGCCGCACGATGATCGAACCGCGCCGCCACGACGTCCGCTCGGCCCTCGAATCCGCCGACCAGGTACCGCGCGCGCTCAGTACCCGGTCCTGCGGATGCCGGTGTATTCCACCACGGCGAAGGTGGCCACCACCACCGCGCCGACCAACAGGAACGCGACGCCCAGGCCGGTCAAAGCGATCAGGCCCGACAGCGCGAGCACCACCATCCCCACCGCCGACATCGCGTTCACCGCGACCACCGCACACGCCTGCCCGAACGGAATCTCCGGGTGCCCCGCGATCAGCAGCAGTGCCAGCGCGCCGCCGAGCATGGCGACGCCGAAGGGAACGGACCAGGCGGTGGGCAGGCCGAGCGGATCACGCAAAGCCACCGCGCCGCCCAGCAGAACCACACCGAAAACACCGGTCCCCCATCCGTCCACGCGCAAAGCGGTGCGCAGGAATTCGGTGCTCGTCTGGTCGGCGGAGAGAACTGTGCTCATGGTCGCGCTCCTGGGGTCGGTCGAGTTCAGCCGGACTGTTCGGCTCCGGAACCTCACCTTGCCGACCTGAGGTGAGCGTCTCAATAACCTCTGAGGTCATGGCCCGTCCGCAGGACCACTGGCTACCCTGCTGACGTGGTATCGACGCAGCTGGAAACCCGGACGAGAGTGGGCGGGCTGCTCCGCGAATGGCGGCAACGCCGCAGGCTGAGCCAGCTGGATCTGGCACTGGCCGCGGACACCTCGGCCCGGCACATCTCCTATGTCGAAACCGGCCGCGCCAAGCCGAGCCGGACGATGGTGCTGCGCCTGGCCGAGGCGCTGGATGTGCCACTGCGCGAACGCAATACGCTGCTGCTGGCCGCCGATTACGCGCCCGCCTACCGGGAGAGCAGCCTGGACGACACGAACCTGGCCTCGGTCCGCGCCGCCCTGACGACGATGCTGACCGCCCACGAGCCGTATCCGGCGGTGGTCGTCGATCGGCTGTGGAACGTGGTCACCGGCAACGCGGCGATGAATGTGCTGCTGCACGACATCCCGGACCATCTGCTGCTACCGCAACCCAATGTGTTCCGCCTGGTGCTGCATCCGGAGGGCTTGGCCGCGCGGCTGGCCAATCTGGGCCAGGTGCGGGAGTTGTTCTTGGAGCGGCTCGCTCGTCAGGTGGCCGCGAGCGGCGATCCGCAGCTGGCGGCGCTGCACGACGAGGTGCGTCGCTATCCGCTGCCGGCGCACCAGCCGGACGATCCGAAAGTCGGTGCGGGCGAACCGAGCCCGTTCGAGGTACCGATCCGGATCCGCACGCCGCGCGGCGAACTCTCGATGTTCAGCACCATGGCTACGTTCGGCGCGCCCGCGGACGTGACCTTGTCCGAGCTGGCCATCGAATTGTTCTACCCCCTGGACGAATTCACCGCGGCCGCGCTGCGTGAGCTGGCGGCCGCGGCGAATTCGTCACCGCAGTAACGCGATCAGCCTCAGATGGGCTGGAAACCGGCGCCGATGCCGTTCTGCGCGTTGACCGCGGCGAGGATCACCGCGATCGGCTGGAAGAACGCGGGCGAGTGCACCGGGTTGGCGGCCGTGGTGCACGGCACGTCGAAACCGATCGGGCCGATCCCGGTCAACCGTCCCTGGTTCATCCCGACCAGTTGATCGCCGACGAAGACCGGACCACCGGAATCGCCCGGCTTGGAGCAGTATTGGTTGATGCTGGTGCCGTCCAGCGAGCCCCACACCACACCGCAGTCGGTGCCGCTGGTGCGCCCGCTCGCACACACGGTGCCGCCCGGGCCGGGCGGGACGCCGATCCCGGCGATGGTGGTCGGGCCGATGCTGCGCACCGGGGTCACCCGCTCCGGATCAAGTTGCAGCACAGCGTAATCCAGGCCCTCACCGTTGTCGGAGAACGCGACGGTGCCGATCACCCCGGCCGAGGGCGTGCCCTCGGCGATCAACCTGGCACCGGTGGGCGCGCAGTGACCCGCGGTGAGGCCGACGAGCCTGCCCGCGCCGTCGTGGCCGATGGTGGTCAGCGAACACGCCGAATTGTTGTCGAAGATTATCCCGGAGCCGCCGCCGAGCACCGCGCTCGGCGCGGCCGAGGCATTGCCCGCACCGCCGACGATCGCGGTCGCCACAGCGGCCGCCGCGATCGCGATGGATCTGAATTTCTTTGCCACTTCTCTCCTTTTCGAAAAGATGCGTACGAGTGCCGACACCCCCACGCACCTGGATCGGGAAGCAAGTCAACCCCCGATGGAATCTGCGGCCGTCTTTCGACAGCGGAACCAGCCGATGCGGCCCGATTCGAGCAATGCCAGTTACCTACTGGCTATCAAGCATGGTCATGGGAAGGCGGAGGGCACAACACTCTGTGCACTGCGACACAGTCGCGCACCGATTGAGACGCAGGCCACACGACAGCGCGTCGGCCATGAAAAGCGTTCACCCGAACCGACTTTCATACTCACTCACCCCGAACACGGCCGGACCCGGCGGCCGACGATACTCAACTGTTATACGCTGCGCGACCGCCGCACGGCGAATCAACGCGGCCCCATCAGGGCTACCGCGTGCGTATCAGAGGTACGAGGTGTCGTTGAACAGCCGGACGGACGAGCCCCCGTCGGGATAGAACTCCGCGATCGAGAGCGCGGCCAGGTCCAGATGCAGCCGGTACAGCAGCGACGGCCCGGCGGCCAGCGCCAATTGCAGCAGCGTCTTGATCGGGGTCACGTGACTGACCACCACCAGATTCGTGCCCGGATACTGCGTGACCAGGTCCCGGCGCACCGCGTCCACGCGCTCGCGCACCTGATCGAAGCTTTCGCCGCCGGGCGCGGGCACCGACGGGTCGCCGAGCCAGCGGGCATGCAGTTCCGGGTCGCGCTGGGCGGCCTCGACGAAGGTCAGGCCCTCCCAATCACCGAAGTCGGTTTCGATGAGGCCGTCGAGGACGGTCAGCGGCGCGTCGAGCGCGTCGGCCGCGGCCTGTGCGGTATCGCGGGCGCGACTCAGCGGCGAGGTCAGCACCGCGGCGATATCACCTTTGGCGGCAAGCATTTTCGCGGCGCGCGCGGCCTGCTCGCGCCCCAGCTCGGTGAGCGGCGGATTGCCGCGGCCCGAATAGCGCCGCTGCACCGACAGTTCGGTCTGCCCGTGCCGCAGCAGCAACAGGCGGGTGGGGCGGCCGACGGCGCCGGTCCAGCCGGGGGCCGGTTGTGCGGCGGCCGCCGCACTGGCCGGAGCCGGCTGCGCGGCGGCGGCTGTACTCGCCGGAGCCGTTGGCGCCGAAGGCTGTTCGGCCGCGCGGGCGGTACGCACCTCGTCGATCAGCGTGCCGTCGTCCATCGCCTCGTTCGCCAGCCGGTCGGCGTGCGCGTTCTCGTTGCGTGGAATCCAGGTGAAGCTCACCCGTTCGAATCCGGCGACCAGCCTGCGGGCCCGGTCGGCGAGCGGAATCATCGCCGCGTGCTTGACCTTCCAGCGGCCGGACATCTGCTCGACGACCAGCTTGGAGTCCATCCGGACCGCGACGACCCGGGCCCCGAGTTCCGCCGAAGCTTCCAAACCCGCTATGAGGCCCCGATATTCGGCGACGTTGTTGGTGGCGACGCCGATGAACTCGCGACGCTCGGCGAGCACGCGCACATGGTCCGCGGCGTACACCACGGCGCCGTAGCCGGCCGGGCCCGGGTTACCCCGGGAACCACCGTCGGCCTCGACGATCACCTCGCGTTCGGTCACCGTGCCACTCGCTTCGCGCGGGCCACCACCGTCACAGTCCCGATTCCTTGGTGCGCACCAGGATCGCGCTGCACTCCGGGCAGCGCACCACCACGTCGGGCGCGGTCTTGGCGATCCGGGCGATCTCGCCGCGGTCCAGCTCGATCCGGCAGGCGCCACAGCGGCGGGCCTGCAGCAGAGCGGCGCCCACACCGTGCTGGCTGCGCTGACGGTCGTAGACCGCGAGCAGATCGGCCGGGAACAGCGCGACCAGGTTCGACCGGTCGGCGTCGCAACGCCCCTGTGCCACTTCGAGATCCGCGAGCGCCTCGGCACGGCGGCGCTGCGCGTCGGCGAGCTCCTGCTCGGTCTTGTCCAGCCGGGCGCCCGCGTGCTGGTAGTCGTCGGCCGAGGCCTCGCGCTTCTCCATCACCTCGAGCAGTTCGTCCTCGAGCACCGAACGCCGCCGCTCCAGGCTGCCCAGTTCGTGCTGGATCTCCGAAAGCTGCTTCGCGTTCACGGTTCCGGCGGTGAGCATGCCCTTGTCGCGCTCCTCGCGCTTACGGACCGCGTCGACCTCGCCCTCGAGTTTGCGGATATCGCGATCGAGATCGTCCAGCATGATCTGCACGGCGACCGCGGCATCCTTGTGCGTGTTTCGCTCGGCCTCCAGCCGGGCCACCTCCTGCTGTTCGGGCAGCACGGTGCGGCGATGCGCGATCCGCGTCAGCTCGGTGTCGACAGCGGCGAGCTGTAGCAGCTTGGCCTGGATCGGTGGTTCGACATTCAACGCGGACAAACTCCTGAACGCTATGGACGGGGTCGGCCCTCAACCGTACCCCGCCGGGGTCCGCTCCTTGACCGACGCCGCACCATTAGGCCGGTGCGCGCGTCTTTATCGCGTCGCGGGAGATGAAGACGTCGTATTCACCGGGCACCGCGATCACCGCGTTGCCGTAGGCCGAGCGCACGAACGGCTCGGTCCACCAGCGCCCCTTCGTCATGTCGTTGAAGAAGTCCTCGTCGCCGTCGTTGAGGAAGATCTGGTTCTGCGTGGTGGCCACGCCGTCCAGTCGCTGCCCGTACAACCTGCTGACCTTGTACCCGGAGTGGAAGCCCATGGCGTTCACCCAGGGCTCCAGTTCGACGATGCCCGCCTGCAACACCCACATATCGCCCTCGACCTGGTAGCGCAGGTGCTGGTCCTCGTGGTCGTCGTCGCCGAACAGGGTCAGTTCGACGTCGAGGCGGTGCTCCTGCCCGGCGACCGGCTTCGCCACGACGTGCGCGGCTTTGATCTCACCGGTCAATCCGAGATAGGTCTGCATCAGGGTGGCCACCCAGAGCAGCACCACCGCGCCGAGCAGCAGCACCAGACCGCTGCCGCCGCGTGTGATCAGCGCCCGCAGGCCGATCCGGCGCGCCAGCACCACCCCGGAGATGAGCAGCGCGATCCCGATCAGGATGATCAAGATCAATCCGACCTGGATGAAGCCGAAATTCACCGGGAAATTCATGCGGTAGTTGTACCCCCGAATGACCGCTCGACTCGTGCAATCCGCCCGCGGCGCACGTCGATCCGCCGGACACGCCCCGACACGCCGGAGGTGGGTTGTCGCACCCCCGCGAATACCGGCGTGTCCCAGGGCAGTCGGCGCTCAGCTGGGCGCGCTGACCGTCCACGGGTCGGTGCGCAGGGTGCTGACCCGCGTTTCCAGCTCGGGCAGCTCGGTCCGGACCACCCGTTCCGCCTGTGCGCACCAGGGGAATTCGGTGGCCCAGTGCGCGGCGTCGATCAGCGCGGGACCGCCGCGGCGCAGCTGTTCGTCCACCGGGTGATGGCGCAGATCAGCGGTGACATAGGCGTCGACGCCCAGCCGGGCGACGGCGTCGAGGTAGGAATCACCCGCACCGCCGCAGACCGCGACCGTGTAGACGCTGCGGTCCGGGTCGCCCGCCGCGCGCACGCCCCACGCGGTCGGCGGCAGCGCGGCGGCCACCCGATCGGTGAAGGCGCGCAAGGTCTCCGGGGCCGCGAGGGTGCCGACGCGGCCGATCCCGAGCGCCGAGGGCAGCAGCGCCCGCTCGGTGATGTGATAGGCCGGATCCTCGTAGGGATGCGCAGCCCGCAGCGCGGCCAGCAGTGCCGCACGGGCATGCGGGGGCGCGACCACCTCGAGCCGCTCCTCCTCGACATGCTGGAGTTCGCCGATGGCGCCGACCGCGGGATCGGCCTGCGCCATCGGGCGGAATTGACCGATGGCGGGCACCCGCAGCGCGCAGTCGCGGTAGTCGCCGCTACCGCCCGCCCCCGCCGCGAACAACGCGGCCAGCACCGCGTCGCTGTGCGACCGCGGCACCTGCACCACCCAGTTGTCCACGGGCGCCTCGGGTTTGGCGTCCAGCGGGCCGGTCACCGTGAGGCCGAGCGCGGCGGCCAGCGCGTCCGAGACGCCCGGATCGGCGGAATCGGCGTTGGTGTGCGCGGTGAACAGGGCGCAACCGGAACGGATGAGCCGATGCAGCAGTGCGCCTTTCGGCGTGTCCGCCGCGACGGTGTCGACCCCGCGCAGCAGCAGCGGATGATGCACCACCAAAGCCTGTGCGCGCCACTCGATCGCCTCGTCCACCACCGCGGCCGTCGCGTCGACCGCGAACAGCACCCGGGTGATCTCCTCCGCCGGATCACCGGCGACGAGCCCGACCGAGTCCCAGGGCTCGGCGAGCCGCGGCGGGTAGGCGGTGTCGAGTACCGCGATGAGATCCGCGAGCGTGGTCATCGTCTACCTTCCTCGGAGCGAATACTGCACTGTCGCAAACCTTGTCGGCGCGCCTTGACCGAACCGCCGTCGCTGCCGCTCGACCTCGCTGACCACAACCGGCGCGCTGCCGCCGCGACCTGGACTCGCACGTTCGTTGTTCGCGCGCCGGGCGCGTCGCGCACATGACCCGAACCGGATGCGGCCGACGCGGCGATCCCCGGCTTACGCAGATCAACCGAGCGCGCCGTGCGGGCGCTCGGGGCCCGCACGATCGCTACCTGCGTGCCGGCCGCGCGCTCATCACCCGAAACGCACTCGCCGTTCGACCTGATGTGGAGGATCGAAATCGGTGTGCTCACTTTGCCTTTGCTGGACCGGCCCATCGACCCTTGATCCGTGCCGATCGACGGGGCCGTCACTCGATGCTGTGCACGCGGCCGAACCGGCCCCACGTCCACCCGAATCGAATGCGCGTCCACCCCCGGCCCGCGCGGATCGTGCCTACCGGCGGGGCAGCCATTCGGCGCAGCGCGGACGATCAAGCCGGACGCGCTACCGACGTGCCTGATCGGGGCCCGAACGGTCAGCACAGGTTTGCCGTCCGGATCGCAGCGATGAGCTGATCCACTTCGGCGGGACCGCGCACCGCGAGGCGGAGCTGGTTCGGTCCCAGGCCGGGGAAGGTGTCGGCGCGGCGCACGGCGATCCCCTTGTCCGCCAGGTGCTTTCGGAGGAGTTCACCGTCGGGGACCTGGATCAGCAGGAACGGGGCGGCGGCCGGGGTGTGCACGTGCACGCCGAGTTCGGTCAGTCGGGTGATCATCGCGGCACGATCGGCGGCGATCCGTTTCGCTTGCCGCTGTTCCTGCTCGACCGCCTCGGGTGCGGCGGTGGCGGTGATCGCCTCCAATTGCAGTGCGCCCAAAGGCCAGTGGGCGCGGCCGTGATTCAGCCGGGCGAGCAGTTCCGGTGCGCCGAGGACGTAACCGCAGCGGAGCCCGGCCAGTGCCCACGTTTTGGTGAGGCTGCGCAGGACGAGCACATCGGGTGCCGCGAATCCGGCCAGCGACTCCGGCTCACCGGGGATCGCGTCGGCGAACGCCTCGTCCACCACGACGATCCGGCCCGGTCTGCGCAGGGCCTTGATCGCGTCGGCGGGGTGCAGCACCGAGGTCGGATTGGTGGGGTTGCCGAGTACCACCAGGTCTGCTTCCGCGGGCACCACGGCCGGGTCGAGGGTGTACGGCGGGTCGAGCAGCACCCGGGTCACCGGGACGCCGGCTTCCCGCAGTGCGAGCTCCGGCTCGGTGAACGACGGATGCAGCACCGCGGCCAGCCGCGAAGCGAGCCGCGGCACCATGGCGAAACCCTCCGCGGCGCCGGCCAGCAGCAGCACCTCGTCCGGGCTGCGGCCATGCCGTTGCGCGACCGCACGCCGCGCCGCCGACTCCGACTCGGCGCTCGGATACCGGCCGAGGTCGTCGAGTCGCGCTGCCAACCGCTCACGCAACCAGTCCGGCGGCGCACTGCCCTGCACGTTCACCGCGAAATCGAGCATGCCCGGCCGCGCGTCCACGTCGCCGTGGTGGCGCAGGCTCGCATGGTCGACGCTGTCCTCGGGCACGAGAGCACCTTACGTGGGGTCCTGGGCGACCCAGCTCAGCGGCGAGGACATGCCTCGCCCGCCTGCCCTCGCTGCAGTCCTCCGCCACACGCCGCACTCCGTTCTCCCCGCCACACGCCTCGCTCCAGCCCTCCCCGCCACACTCCTCGCTGCAGCCCTCCCCGCCACACGCCTCGCTGCAGCCCTCCCGCCGCACGCCCGGCTGCAGCTTTCCGCCACACGCCTCAGGTCTTGCACATCACCACCGCACTGCCCACCAGCACCGCACCAGGACGGCTCTGCACCACCGTCGGCTCGGGTGACCGCGACCACTTTCGGCCGCGTCCGCGCACCCTCCGTGGCGGTGCCGACGGGCGACCGGCCAGAATGGCAGGCGTGGGTGAGCTGCACGTCTCGTTCGTCTGTACCGGCAACATCTGCCGTTCTCCGATGGCGGAGAAGATCTTCGCGGCGCATCTGTCCCGCGCGGGCCTCGCCGATCGGGTCCGGGTCAGCAGCGCAGGCACCGGTTCCTGGCACGTCGGCGACGACGCCGACCACCGCACCAACGCCACCCTGCAAAAGTACGGTTACCGCACCGGGCACGCGGCGGCCGCGCTCGGTGCCGATCATTTCGACGCCGACCTGCTGATCGCGCTCGACACCTCGCACGAACGCGAACTGGCGCGGCGCGGCGTCCCCACGGACCGGCGCAGGCTGCTGCGCAGTTTCGATCCGGACGCGGACGGCCCCGACGTGCCCGACCCGTACTACGGCGACACCGCGGATTTCGAACTGGTCCGCGATCAGATCGAAGCGGCGATGCCGGGCCTGCTCGACTGGGTTCGCGCCGCCCTCGGTGCCGAACCCGGTCCCCCCGATCCCGCACTGGACGGACGCGCATGATCCGCCGGCTGACCTTCCTGCTGCGCCCGAGCTGGGTGATCCTCGCGGTGCTGGTCGTCGCGTTCGCCTACCTCTGCTTCACCGTGCTCGCGCCCTGGCAGCTCGGCAAGAACACCACCACTTCGCACCGCAACCAGCTCATCGCCGACTCGGTGCGCGCCGACCCCGTGGACATCACCACGGTCCTCGGCACCCCGGCCACCGACGAAACCCACAGCGAATGGCGCAAAGTCATCGCCTCGGGCAGCTATCAACCGGATTCGACGGTGCTGGTCCGGTTGCGCCACCTCGACGGCGCACCCGGGTACGCGGTGCTCGGCACGTTCCGGCTGGACGACGGCAGGCTACTGCTGATCGATCGCGGCCTGGTCGCCGCGGTGGACGGGGTGCGCCCGCCGCCGATCGCGGAACCGCCGCCGGGCCCGCAGCGCCTCGAGGCCAGAGTCCGGATGTCGGAAGGTGTTACGCCGGGCAAGGATCCGTCCGTGCAGGACGGCTTCCGTCAGGTGTACTCGATCGATCTCGCGCAGGAATCCGCTGTGCTGCAACAACCGCTCACCGCCGTCCCCACCGGCGCCGACCGCGGCGGTTACCTGCAACTCGACGAAAACCAGCCCGGCGCGTTCACGCCGACACCACTCCCCCAGCTCGACGCGGGCCCCTATCTTTCCTATGGCCTGCAATGGCTGGCCTTCGGCATCATGGCCCCGCTCGGTCTCGGCTACTTCGTCTACGCCGAACTGCGCGAACGCCGCAAGGAAAAGGGCAGCGCCCCAGCCGCATCCGCGACGAAACCCGAATCCGCCCCAGCCGCACCCCCACCCGTCACCACGGAATCGCGTTTGGCCGACCGCTACGGGCGCGGCCGCGACTGACCCCCGCCGGACTCGGCAGCCCGTGCTGGACCGCCTGATCGAGGCCGAGCTTTTCGCCCGAGGCGATCCGGGAACACGCCACCGACCTGCTCTTCGATTGCGACGCCGCGCGAATGCGGCGGCGACCGATTCGGTGCCGACCGTGATCAGCACCGAGCGCGCGTCCGGACCGTGTCGGTGGGTCCGCCTAGGCTCACACCGAACACGAGTCAGGAGAAGCACATTGGGGCATCTGCACCAGCCGGGACAACCCGAAGATCTGCCCGACCCGCAGCTGCTGTGGCGGCGGTGGGCCGGTGTCGCGGTCGCGACGTACAGCCGCGCACGGGAGGAGGAGTCGCCCGTTCATCGTTCGGGCTATTGGATCGATGACGGCGGTCTGCATTGGGACGACTGCGGTTGCACCTGGTGGGAACTGAAGTGGTACGGCAACGGCCGCGCCGTGCTCGTCGGGGAAGACGAGTCGAGCAAGGTCAAATGGCACGATCAAACGATCGACGTGCTCGCCGGTGCACCGGAATGGCTACCGCGCCAATACCTTCGAGGATTGATCGATGCCTACATGGTCGGCTGCGTCTATTGGTATGACGAGGGTGCTTGGCATCGGGCGCCGTACCCTGAGGATCTGTCCGACGACGGACTCGACGCAGGCCTCTCCGCTCTGACCACGCATGAGGACGCACTCGAAAAGATCGCCGACTGGCTGCTTTTCGAGCCCGACAGCGAGATGCCGCAGCTGTGCGCGGAACTGCTCGACGCCGCCGAGCGCGGCGCGGTCACCGAACATCTCGTGCGGCACTACGCCGAGGAAATGACGCGGCTGGAAGACGAGCACTTCCCCGAAGACGAACACGACCTGGACGAATTCCCCCCGCGCACCGACGCCGACATCGCCGCCATGTTCGCCCTGGCCCAACGCGCCGGCCTGGACACCCCCACCTGGACAGGCACCCTCGGCATCCGCCCCTGAATCCCCCGCCTCTCCCGCGAAATCTCTGTCTCTCCCGCACACTTCCCGTCCTCCCGCGCTCCGCGGGGGGCAACGTCGCACCGCGACAGCAGCCCTCTCTCCCGCGCCTTCGTCACCCCGCACACGTGTCGTTCGACAGACACGCGCGCGGCGTGACAAAACGCGCGCGGGCGAACCAAGACGCGCGGGGCCACAACGGGACGCCCGTGAGACAACGAACCACCGACGGCAACCAACAAAGCGCCCACACCCTGCGCCCAGCGGGAGCAAACGTCGCACACCCGACGCACAGCGACAGCAGCCCTCTACCTCCCGCGCGCCTTTCGTCACCCCGCGCGCGTGTCACTCAACTAACACGCGCGCGGCGTGACAAAACGCGCGCGGGCGAACCAAGACGCGCGGGGCCACAACGGGACGCCCGTGAGACAACGAACCACCGACGGCAACCAACAAAGCGCCCACACCCTGCGCCCCGCGGGGGCAAAACGTCGCACACCCGACGCACAGCGACAGCAGCCCTCTACCTCCCGCGCACCTTTCGTCACCCCGCGCGCGTGTCATTCGGCTAACACGCGCGCGGCGCACCAAAACGTGCGCGGGAGGTTGGGCTAGCGGCTCCGGGACGTCCTTCGCTACGAGTCCCGGAGTAGGCGAAGCCGAACCAAGATCAGGGGGAACTGGCGGCGGTACCTTCTCGAACGATGCCGCCCGCAGTTCCACCTGATCTTGTGACGACCCGCCAACACGCCCAATGGAGCACGCGGGGCGCCGGCTGAGGGGCACGCCAGGCACGGACGGGAGACGGATCCGCTGCATCGCCAGACTGATCGCCCGTTGCACCTTCACAGAGGTGATCGACGCTTCGCACAGCGAATTGCCGAGTGGCGCGCCGACGTTCGGCGTGAAAGGCCTGTGAAGCGGTTTCGATGAGCGGCAAACGGACGGCCGGGACTCGCCTAGCGGCGAGCGAGGGCAGCGCAGGCGGCCAGCGCCGCGGCGGCTGCTTGGACGGCTTGGGACAGGCGGACTGCGCGGTGCAGGTCGGCGACGGTGGGGGTGGGGCCGGTGCCGAGGGTGGGACGGTGTTCGACGCCGTGGGGGTATTCGGTGCGACCGCCGAGGCGGATGCCGAGGGCGCCTGCCATGGCGGCCTCGACCACGCCGGCGTTGGGGCTGGGGTGTTGCGCGGCGTCGCGGCGCCAGGCACGGAGGGCGGCGGCGGGGCGGCCGCCGACCAGCGGGGCGAGGGCGGCGGTGAGCAGGCCGGTGAGGCGGGCGGGCAGGAGGTTGGCCAGGTCGTCGGTGCGGGCGGCGGCCCAGCCGAAGTTCCGGTAGCGGTCGTTGCGGTAGCCGATCATGGCGTCGAGAGTGTTGATCGCGCGATACCCGAGCAGGCCCGGCGTACCGGCCAGCGCGCCCCACACCAGCGGGGCGACGGTCGCATCGGAGGTGTTCTCGGCGATGGATTCCAGTGCGGCGCGGGCCAATCCGTCGGCATCGAGCACCTCGGGGTCACGCCCGCACAGCGACGGCAGCAACGCCCGCGCACCGACCAGATCTCCCGCCTCGAGCCGCTCCGCCATCGCACCGCCCGTGCGCGCGAGGCTGCGCCCGCCGAGCACGGTCCACGTCGCCAGCGCGGTCACCGGCCAGCCACCCCGGCGCATCCCGATCCCGAGCCCGACCACCGACCCCACCAGCACTGCCTCGTGCACCACCCCGGCACCACGCCGGTCGGCATACGTCACAGACTCGAGTGCGGCCGCCGCGGTGCCGAACCCCGCCACCGGATGCCACCGCCGCGGATCCCCCAACACCCGATCCAGCACAAACCCGAGCACCAGCCCCAAGGCCGCCGAATTCCCCATACGCACCCGCCGACACTAACCGCCACCGAGTCCACCACCGCGAATCGCCCGCCCGCTGAGCTTCGCGCACCGCTTTCGCGTTCCCGCACTCGTTAGGGCATGGCACAGGAGGTGCGGGAACTCAAAAGTGGTGCGAACCTGCGGCGGGCGGCACCGGGCAGTGATCCCGGACTCGCCGGGATGGGGATCTACCAGCTGCGGTTTTTCGGCGTGTCACACTCTGAGGTCCTGCGTCGTCAACCCGGTGACGCACCCTTGGACTCGCCCTTTCCCGGGCGCAACGATCGAACGGCGAACAGCAGTGACTTCCGCACAGTCTTCTCCTTCCGAACCTCTCGACCAGGCCGAGCTGGCCCGGCGGTTCGAGGAGCACCGGGCATACCTGCGCAGGCTCGCCTACAGCACGCTGGGCAGTCTCACCGACGCCGATGATGTCGTGCAGGAGGCGTGGCTGCGGTTGCAGCGCCAGTTCGAGGCGGGCACGGCGGGCGAGATCGAGAACCTGCGCGCCTGGTTGAGCACCGTGGTCGGCCGGCTCGCCCTGGATCAGCTCGGTTCGGCGCGCGCTCGCCGCGAACAGTACGTCGGCGAGTGGCTGCCCGAGCCGGAGGTGACCAGCTGGGACGACCCGGCGGACCGGATCACCCAGGACGAGCGGGTCACCACCGCGCTGCTGGTCGTGCTCGAATCCCTGTCCCCCGCCGAGCGCACCGCGTTCGTGCTGCAGGACGTGTTCGGCATGAGCGGGCCGGAGGTCGCCGAGGTGGTCGGGCGCACCCCGGCGGCGGTGCGCCAGCTCGCGTCCCGGGCCCGCAAAAGGGTCGAGGACGGCACACCGCGTTTCCCCGCCTCGCCGGACGAACAGGAGAAGGTCGTTTCCGCGTTCGCGGTCGCATGGCGGTCCGGCGATCTCAGCGCCTTGCTCGGCGTGCTCGACGCGAACGTCAGCCTCACCGCCGACGGCGGCGGCAAGGTGCCCGCGATCCGGCAGCCGGTGCGCGGCGCCGAGCTCATCGCGAAGATGCTGCTCGGCTGGTACCACGCGCCGTCGGCGGCGGGCGGCTGGGGCCGCGCGGTGCTGGTGAACGGCGCGCCGGGCCTGGTGGTGTTCGACGGCAACCACATCGGGGTCTTCGCCTTCACCGTCGACAACGGCCGCATCGTCTCCATCGATGTGGTGCGCAACCCCGACAAGCTGCACGACCTGCCCACCGGGGGCGAGCCGGACTGGTACCTCAACCTGACCGACCCCGACACCGAGTAACGCGCGGACCGGGCGCTGTCGCACCGGGCAGCGCCCGCCGGAGCGCGTATAGCAAAGAACTGCTAGACGCGAATATCCCGCCACCGGAATACATCTGGCGCACTACCGTGAAGTCCTCCTACGAATTGTCTAGGCGGAAAGCGGACAGCGATGGGTGCACGGGACATGCGCCGATTCCGGCGAGATCCACTCGGTTTTCTGGAGCGGCTGCGCCGCGGCGCACCGGGCGGTGCGTTCCGCCTGCCGTGGGGCGGGGTGTGCGTAAGCGACCCCGAACTCGCGCAAACGGTGTTGCACGACAACGCCTTCAACACGGGCGGCTCCGGATTCTTCGGCACCGTACTGCCGGCCCGGTCCGCGCAACGGGAGCTGGGCCGGGCGGTGCGCCAGGTGATCCGTACGCGCCTACCCGAATTCCGGCTGCGCCTGGCCGAATCGGTCGCCGAACTACCCGCCCGCACCCACTGGCCCACGGCCGGAACAGCTCTGGTGCACCGGAGCACCGCCGAGCTGCTGCTGCATCCGGACTGCGCACCGCGCCTGCACCGATCGCTGACCCGCTGCGCCACCGCCGGGGTGCTGATCCGGCCACCTCGGCTGCACCAGCGCGCGTGGGCGGAAGTGTTGAGCGCCAACCTTTTCGGCGCCGTCACCGACCAGGTGCGCGAACGTCGCGCGGCGGCACCGCCCGACGAGCCACGCGACGTCCTGGATGCCGTGCTCGGCGCGTGCTCCGGCGAGATCGGCGACCGCGCGGTGGCCGATCTGTACGTGCTGATGTTCCGCTCGATCGTCGGCACGGTGGCGCACTCGGTGGCCTGGTCGGTGCTGCTCGGCTGTCTGCACCGGCCGCATGGCCCGTGGCCGTGGCTGGCCGATCAGGTCGTCCGTGAGTCGCTGCGATATCGGCCCGTGGTCTGGATGGTCGGCCGCCCTGTCCCGCACGCTGTCGAACTCGGCGGTATCCCACTGCATCCGGGCGAGATGGTGTCGGTGTGTCCATACCTGTTGCACCACGACGAAACCCGATGGTCGCGCCCCGAGGTGTTCCGGCCGCAACGCTGGAGCGAGCCGGACGGTCGTGGCCTCTATCTGCCGTTCAGCGCGGGCCCGTTCGCCTGTTCCGGCGCCGTCGTCGCGCACACCTTGATCACCGAAACGGTTGCCGCACTTGCCGACAACGCCCGACTGCACGTCACCGGCGGCGATCTGCGGCCGGTCGTCACCAATGCCGCGACCCCCAGACCCTTTGTCCTGCAGCGCACCACGGACCGCTCGTCCGGTCTCTCGTGGAAGGAGGTGAACAGCCATGATCGCTGTCTTGCGCCGGATCGTCGGTAACCAGCCCGCTCGATTCTGGAACATCAACCACACGTGGTGATCCGCGAACGGTGGCCCGAACGCCGAGCGGCGTTCGGGCCACCCGCGGGTCAGCCGACGAGCCCCATCGGTTGCCGTGCCGCGTATCCGTGTGCCGCAGCCACTTCCACCGACACGAGCCGGCCGCCGTCTGCGGTGAGCCCCTGCGCGAGCTCCGGGTAGTTGGCGCAGGCTTGCTGCCAGCCGAGCCCGGCGATGGCCCGGACATAGGGCAGCGTGGCATTGGTGAGCGCGAGGGTCGCCGTGTGCGGTACCGCCCCCGGCATGTTCGCGACACAGTAGAACAGCGAATCATGCACGCGGAAAGTCGGATTCGCGTGCGTGGTCGGCCGCGACCCCTCGAAGCAACCGCCCTGGTCGATGGCGATGTCGACGAGCACCGAACCCGGCCGCATCTGGGCGACCAGTTCGTCGGTGACGAGTTTCGGGGCCCGGGCGCCCGGCACCAGCACCGAGCCGATGACGAGATCGGCGGCCAGTACCGCCCGTTCGATCTCGGCGGCATTGGACGCGACGGTCGTCACCCGGCCGTCGAAGCGCGCGTCCAGCTCGCGCAGGCGGTGCAAGTTGGTGTCCAGCACCGTGACTCGCGCACCCATACCCGCGGCGACCGACGCCGCGCTGGTGCCGGCGACACCGCCGCCGAGCACCACCACCTCCGCCGGGCGGACGCCCGGCACCCCGCCGAGCAGCATGCCCGCACCACCCAGCGGCGCCATCAGGTGATAGGCCCCGACCTGTCCGCCGAGCTTGCCCGCCACCTCGCTCATCGGCGCGAGCAACGGCAACGACCCATCGGTGGAGCGCACCGTTTCGTAGGCGATCGCGGTGCTCCCCGAGCGCAGGATCGCGTCGGTGCACTCCCGGGACGCGGCGAGATGCAGGTAGGTGAACAGCACCTGCCCCGCGCGTAGGCGTGGATACTCCTCGGCGATCGGCTCTTTCACTTTCAGGATCAGGTCGGCCTCCCACCACACCTGATCCGCCTCGGGTGCCAGTCTCGCCCCGACCGCGGTGTAGTCGGCGTCGGCGAACCCCGATCCGACACCCGCCCCGGATTGGATCAGCACCTCGTGCCCCTGCGTGGCCAGCTCCCCGGCACCCGCCGGCGTCAGCGCCACCCGGAACTCCTGCTCCTTGACCTCCCGTGGAACTCCGATCCTCATACGGTCATCGTGGACCCCGCACCCCGGTCCCGCCACGAACGACGCGCGGGTGTCACACGATGATCACGAGTCCGCCCGGCCGCAGCACGTTTCTGCGCAGGTTGACCAGCAGACTCGGCGCGAGAACCTCAGACAGTGACCGCTTTGCCGAGCGGCGGTATGCGCAGCTGGTCGGCGCGGCCCGCGTTCTCGAAGAACTTGGTCAACCGCTCCAGCGTCTCGCTGAAGTGCAACCAGCCGTCGCCGTGCACCGGCACGATGGTCGCGTCCCCGAGCACCTCCGCCGCCTGCACCGCGGTACGCGCGTTGAGCGTGATGTCGACATCGTCGAAGGCCCCGACATTCGCCGCGCCGACGAACAGGATGGCGACGTCGATCCGGCCGAACCGTTCGACGATCTGCCGCACCCGATCGACGGAGGCGTTGTCGCCGGAGACATACACCGTCGGCTGCCCGTCGGCCTGCAGCACGAACCCGGTCACGACGCCGGTGACCGATTCGCAGCCTTCCGGCCCGTGCAGCGCGGGCACCCCGGTCACCTTGATGCCGTCGACCGTCACGGTCTCCCAATTCGCCAGTCCGCGAACGCCGTTGATGCGTTCCCCGGCACCGGGGGTGGAGAGCACGGTCGGCACCGTCCGCAGGAATTCCCGGCCCGCGTTGTCCAGGTTGTCGGCGTGTTCGTCATGCGAGAGCAGCACGATGTCCACCGGCCCGACCTCGGCCGCGGATACCGCGGGCCCGGCGAGCTTGTACAGCGTGACCGGTCCCGGGTAGACGCCCGGCTCGTCGAAGGTGGGGTCGGTCAGGAAGGTGCGGCCCGCGTAGCGGAAACGCAGGGTGGGGCCGCCCACGTGCAGAGCCTCGAGCTTGGTGGTTCGTTCGATCGTTTCGGTCATGGCAATGATCTTGTCCGGCCGTGGACCGGCCCGACAGTGGCCCGCGAGCCGCTAACCGCTAAAATCGGGCCATGCGTACTGTCGCCGTGCTCGCCTACGACAACATCAGCCCGTTCCACCTGTCCGTAGCCAGCCTCGTCTTCGGCCGGATCGGCATCGGCGGCACATCGCCGTACCGGGTCGACGTGTGCGCGGAGCGCCCCGGAACCCTGCCCACCCCAGCGGGTTTCGATATCGACGTGCGCCACGGCCTGGACACTCTGGCCCGCGCGGACACCGTGGTGATCCCGAGCTGGGAACGGCACCTGCCGATGTCGGCACAGCTGCGCGAGGCGCTGTGGCAGGCGCACGGCGCGCAGGCCAGGATCGTCGGGCTGTGCCTCGGCTCGTGGGCGGTGGCGGCCAGCGGGCTCGTCGACGGTCGCGAGATCACCACGCACTGGGCCGGCGCCGCCGAGCTGGCCGCCGCCTTCCCCGCGGTCCGCGTCCGAGCCGACACCCTGTGGTCCGACCTCGGCGACGTGGTCACCTCCGCGGGCGTCGCGGCCGCCCTCGACTGCTGCCTGCACCTGGTACGCAACGACCTCGGCAGCCGCGCGGCCACCGAACTGGCCAGAGAGCTGGTGACGGCGCCGCACCGCAGCGGGTCGCAGGCGCAGTACATCCCGGTCGCCGTGCCGGACGCCGCCGACGACGACCCGATCGAACGCGCGATGGTCTGGGCCCGAACACATCTCGGCGATCCGATCGACCTGGACGGCTGGGCCCGGGTGGCCCTGATGTCGCGGCGCACGTTCACCCGCCGCTTCCGCGACCGCACCGGCAGCAGCCCGCAGCAGTGGCTGCTGCACCAGCGCACCGACCGGGCCCGGCTGCTGCTGGAGACCACCGACGACACCATGGACCGGATCGCCACCGAGACCGGCTTCGGCACCGCCGTCAGCCTGCGGCACCACTTCCACCGCATCCTCGGCACCAGCCCCGCCGCACACCGCGCGCTGTTCGCGACCCCGGTGCACTAGCGCCACGCGGACGAGACGCTAGGTTCAGCGCATGAGGATTCAGATCGGTGAGTTCGTTCCGGAGATCGACGAGGACGCGTGGATCGCGCCGACGGCGACAGTCATCGGGCGGGCGCGGCTCGCGGCCGAGGTGAGCATTTGGTACGGCGCGGTGATCCGCGCCGACCTGGAGCAGATCACCGTCGGCGCGCGCACCAACATTCAGGACGGCTGTGTACTGCATGCCGATCCGGGCTTCCCGCTCACCGTCGGCACCGGGGTTTCGGTGGGGCACAACGCGATTCTGCACGGCTGCACGATCGGCGACGACGTACTCGTCGGCATGGGCGCCACCGTGCTCAACGGCGCGGTGATCGGCGCGGGCAGTCTCATCGCGGCCAACGCGCTGATTCCGGAGGGCGCGCAGATTCCGCCCGGGTCGCTCGTCGCGGGGGTGCCCGGTAAGGTTCGCCGCGAGCTCAGCGCGGCCGAACAGGACGGCATTCGACTGAATGGGGCTGTGTACGTACACAACACGGCCAATCACCGCACCGCGAAAGAGGTGTGAGACAGAGCACACTGATCAAGCGTCCAGTAGGATTCGCTGATAACATTCTGCCAGCGTGCCCGGTGACCCGGGGTCTCCTGCCGACACGGTTGTCGTGCGGCTTGTAGCGCAGTGGTGAACCCACCCTGGGTCGGGTGGGAACGTGAGCTAGCGTGCAGGCAGGAGGTATCACGGTGGTTGCGTACGTGCAGGCGAGTATGCACCGGCCGATGGGGCGGATCAGTGTGGCCGACATCGCCGCCCAACCGGGTGGCGTCGAGGCATTACAACGACGGGTTCATGAACTGCGTTCCAGCGGAGTCGATTTCGCTGCGAACGCGATCGAACAAGAAATGGCGGCACTGGACTTACCTCGCCATTGAACTCGGCCCACGGTCACCGCGATGTCATGACGCCGCGGTGACCGTGGCGAGTCCGGCCGTGGTGTGCTGATCCAGCACCATCAGCGCGCCCCGCACCCGCACCGCCTGCCAACCTCCGTCCACCCGCCGCAACCGCACCGTGCCCTCCGCGCGCCGGTGCGCCAGTACCCGCGACATCGCACGCGCCGCGGCGAGATCGTCCGGGTGGATCTGCGGCGCGGGCTCCCCCGGCAGGTCCGCCCAGGCGATACCGGGCATCGGCGGCCCGATCCAGCGAATCAGTTGCAGCGAGCGCAGATTCACGATCGCCCGATACTCCCCCGGCGCCGTGGCGGCCTCCAGCAGCTGATACTCGAGAATCATCGGCGGTGGCGCGGACGGTACCGCCGTCGCCGCGCCGATGTCCTGGGTCACGCCGCGGAACAGCACCGCGCGGTCACCCGCGGCATCGGTCTCGATATTGATCCGGCACGCGAAATGCCCTGCCCGCAAGGCATTGTCGTCCCGCCGGATGGTCCACACCGCCTGATGCTCGGTATCCGGCGCCGAATTCACCAGCTTCGCCAGCGCCTCGCTCTCGTCTCGGTTGGTGACCAGCCGCGCGAACGCGCCCGCGATCGCCAGCTCCGCCGCGCGGTCCTCGGGCGCGACGCCGTAGAGGTCGAGCAGATCGGTGCTGCGTACCGACCGATTGGTGGTGAGGTTGAAGTACCACGCGCCCACCGGTTCTCGCTCGGGCAGCGGTTCGCGCACTGGCCCCACCCACAGCCGTACGGCGTGCGCGCGCTCCGGCGTGATCAGCAGCGGCTCGGCGCGCACGGCGCGCCTGCCGTCCGCCGATACCCGCGCGACCACGGCACAGGTCGCGACCGCCTGTGCCAGTGCGGCTTCGGCATCGGCCAGCGACAGCGGATTGCGCAGGATATGGCGCAGCGGCACGAAGGACTTCGGCGTGGCCCCGAGGGCGATCACCGCGCCCGGCGGGCCGGAGAAGCACTCGATCAGAAGCCATTTCGCCATCAATCGCGCCCGATCAATCGCGTCCGATTATTCTTCGTCACGAGATGTGTTCGACCAGTTGCCATTTCGTCTATCCGTTCCTGCCTGCGCCGGGGCGCGCGGTCAGGAACGAAATACCATGTCCAATACCCGTTCGTGATACGAGCCGGTGATCCGTGTGACCAGATCCACAAGCAGGGCGTCCAGTCCGACGAGCACCTTCGCCTCACCGCGCGCGGCTCCGCGCAGAATCGTCCGCGCGGCCGCCGCCGGACCGGTCCGCGCGACCCGCTCCTCGAAGCGCCGGGCCACCGCGGCCGCGTCGATCCCCGGCGCGACCCGTGCCGACCGGGCGATCGAGGTGAGCACGCCACCGGGATACACCCCGGTGACCCGGACCACACCGCCCGCCGCGCGCATGTCCTGCCGCAGCGAGTCGGTGAAGCCGCGCACGGCGAACTTCGCCGCGTTGTACGGCCCGTGCTGCGCCACCCCGACCAGTCCGAAGGCCGAGGACATGTTCACCACGTGCGCCCGCTCCGCGGCCTGCAGGTAGGGCAGAAAAGCCTTGGTGCCGTTGACGACTCCCCAGAAATCCACGTCCATCACCTGTTCGAAGTCCCGGAACGGTGATTCGGCGACGCCGCCGACGTGCAGGATCCCGGCATTGTTGAACAGCGCCTCGACCCGGCCGAAGTGCGCGACCGTCGCCGCCGCGTGCGCGAGCACCGCCGCGCGGTCCGTGACGTCCAGGGTGGTCACCAGTGGTTCGGAATGCAGCGCGGCGCAGAGCTTTCCGGTCTCGGCGACGGCCTGCGCCGACTTGTCCGAGAGCGCGAGCAACGCGCCGTCCCCGGCCAGCGCCAGGGCCAATTCGCGGCCGATGCCCGCGCCCGCCCCCGTGATCGCCACCACCCGGTTCGCGAAATATGCCACGGCGCAACCTCTTCCGGCCCATCCAGCATCCAAGGTGGATATCCACAGGGTAATCACTCGAAGCTGGACATGCGACCGATAAGACAGAACACCCCCTGGTTCGGCCATCCCCGACCACGCCGACACCGGCCGATGAAATAATGAATGGCCCTCACCCGCACCGTCGCGATGCCGTCCGCTCGCCCCGGCGTCCGCGCGAATCGACTGGAGACCAGATGCCCACTGTCCCGCCCATGCTGCAGCGCATCCTGGAGAAGCCCGTCGCCGACGGCGAGAAGCTCCTGGAAAGCGCGCTCTCGGCCTTCCTGGACTTCGGCATCAAACGGACCAGCATGGGCGAGATCGCCCGCCGCGCCGGCATCAGCCCCGCCACCCTGTACCGCCGCTTCGAATCGAAGAACGACCTGGTCGAGGCCGTGAGCGTGCGGGAAGCCCAGCACTTCGTCGAAATGATCGACAAGCAGGTGCAGGCCGTCTCCGGCAGCGAAGACCAGCTGGTGGAGATCTTCGTCGCGTTCATCACCGCGATCGCGAACAACGAGCTGCTGCGCCGCCTGCTGCGCACCGAACCCGACCTGATCCTGCCCCGCCTCACCACCGACGCGGGCCCCATCCTCGCCGTCGGCCGCGGCTACCTGGCCGACAAACTGCGCGAACTGCGCGACACCGAAGGCACCCACGATTTCGACGCCGACCTCGTCGCCGAGATCATGGCCCGCCTGGCCCTGTCCCTGGCCCTCACCCCCGACGGCCTGATCCCCGTCGCCGATCGCGACGCCGCCCGCGAGTTCGCGCGCCGCACGCTGCTTCCCATGGTGGGCGTCCACCTCACCCGCTGAGCATCGCGTCAGCGGAATGCGGCGGCCACCCGATCGTTCAGTTCGGCGCGGGTTGCCGGGTCTGCGCACCGGCCCTCGGTGAGGTCTCGGGCCACCGCGATGATCGCCGCGGCGTGCGGGGAAGCCGGATCCGGTAGGGGTAGGCGCGAGACGTACTGGGTGATCCAGCGGCGGCGACCGGAGTAGAGGCGGTTGCCGCACACGGTGTCGTAGAAGCGCAGGCCGAGGGCGGAATTGGCCACGCCCATCAGCAGATACCCGAGCTGCTCGGCCTCGGCGAGGTCGCGGGCCAGATCCGGTAGGGACAGCCAGTAGCAATCACCGTTGACCACCGCGCCAGAACGGTCCAGGGCGAAACGCGGGCGGTCACTGATATCCGGGAAGACGACCTTCGGTTGCCGCCACAGTTGCGGACGCTGCGGCACCCAGATCTCGAACCACTCCCGGCCGGTCGCACCGACGTAGCGGCGAGCGGTGAGTATGTCCTTGTGGTTGCGTAGATATTCAGCGGCACAGGGGTATTCGTCGAGATCGATCGGGGTGCGGCGGGCCAGCGTCAGATCGTAGGGGTAGAGCACACGGGTGTCCTGGGCCCGGGTGATCCGCCACGGCTCCAGATCGTTGTGCGTGATCAGGTCCAGCAGCAGGTCCGCTTCGGGGACCGGCTCGGCCTCGGCCCACCGGTCCGAGATGAACACCCGATCGGCGGTTGTCTTGATACCCACCCGGATTCGCGCGACCTCGCCGAAAGTCTTCCAGGTCGCGGCGTCGATGGCGGCGAGCCACGCGTCCACGCGCGCATTGGACATGCGCCAGGCGGTATCCGGTGTCGGGAGATGCGGCGGCGCTCGGTGTCTCGCCCCGGATTCGGTGTCGACCGGCGGATCGGCTCCGGGCGCTCGTGGCCGAATCGCCAAGTCGCCGTTCGCCTTCGGCCCGCCTACGGGTTCGCCGGTCACCAGGGTGCCGATCTCCACCGCGAACTGCCGTCCCTCGTGGGTGACCAGACAACCGGTCTCGCCGACCATAGCCTCGAAAAGACCGGTCTCCGTGGCGATGCCGCCGCTGTCCACCTCGTACGCCGACACATAGCGGCACGTATCGGGATTCGTGCCACGCGTCGCGATGGTGATCGCCGGCAGCACCGCGGCTTCGAACAGCTTGGTGTCGCCGAGGTCGTACAGCTCGACCGGCGCCAGTTCGGCGAGCAGCAGCCGCCGGATGTTCGCCCCCGCCCTGGTCGTCAAAAACCGGTTGGCACTGAGCAATCCGAGCACGCCGCCGGGGCGCAACAGTCTGGGCAGGGTCGCCACGAACGGATGCGTCAGATCGATCCGCCCGCGCAACCCGAACTGCTTGCTCAGCAGCTGGGCGGTCGCACCGCCGAGTTGCTGGGTCCGCACGTACGGCGGGTTCGTGATCACCGCGTCGAACGAGCCCGCCGCCAGCTCGGCCGCGACCGTCAAGAAGTCGCCCACCTGCCAGTCGACGGCGATCCCCGCCGCGGCCGCCCGTGCCCGCGCCACCCGCAACGCCGCCGGATCGAGGTCGTATCCGGTCAGCTCGATCCGGGTACCCGGTAGTCGTTCGGCCGCCTCGGACCGCAGCGCGAACAGCAGCTCGCCGTCCCCGCAGGCGGGATCGAGCACGCGCAGCACCCCGGCGGGCGGCGGCACGACGTGCGCGAGCAGCCGCGTGGCCAGGAAACGCGCCAGCACGGGCGGCGTGTAGTGCCTGCCGTGCCGTTTGCGATCCCGCGCGCCGCGGGCCTCGGACGCCATGCGTGGATTCTGCCCTTTTCGGGCGTCCCATTCGGCGTAATCCGCGCACTGCGAGCACAGCGTTGAATACCGGCTTCCTAGGCAGTACGAGCACCGTGGTGCCGAGGCATTCCAAGATCGTCCGGCCGATGCTAGCGTTTGGTCTCATAATGGGACCAAATGAGGAGATGGCATGACAACGGCCGAGGTGGACACCCAGGAATTCGCCACGCTGACCCGACTGCTCGACGAGCGCTGGACCTGCCGGCAGTTCCTGGCCGAGCCGGTGCCGCGCGACGTCATCGAACAACTGCTGCGCCTGTCTCAGCGGACGGCGTCCTGGTGCAACACCCAGCCGTGGCAGCTGGTGCTGACCGCGGGCGCGGGCACCGACCGCTTCCGCGCGGCACTGCTCGAACACGTCCGAACCGCCACTCCTGAACCGGATTTCGCGTTCCCCGCACAGTACGCCGGGGTGTACCGGGATCGTCGGCGCGCGTGCGGCTTTCAGCTCTACGACAGCGTCGGGATCGCAAAAGGCGAGCACGAGAAGACAATGCGGCAGACACTGCGCAACTTCGAACTGTTCGATGCCCCGCACGTCGCGATCGTGACGACCGAGGCGGATCTCGGCGTCTACGGCGCCGTCGACTGCGGCCTCTACCTCGGCAACTTCCTGCTCGGCGCGCAGAGCCTCGGACTCGGTGCGGCACCGCAGGCCGCGCTGGCCTCGTACGCGCCGTTCATCCGGGAGTACTTCGATATACCCGACCACCGCCGGGTGGTCGCCGGAATCTCGTTCGGTTACCCGGACACCGCGCACCCGGTCAACGGCTTCCGTACCGCGCGCGAGGGCATCGATCAGGTGGCGACCTGGTTCACCGACTGATCGGCGTCGATCTCGGGCCCGAGCAGTCCGGGCCCGGGTTCGGGGGTCACGTCGCGGGCGGTCACCGCGTCGCCGCACACGTCACATTCGAGGTTTGCGTGCACCTCACCGGTGCACTCGCGGTGCGCGTAACGCACCGGCGGGCCGTCCGGCGCCATATAGGTGTCGCCCCAGTCCCGGATGGCCATCAGGATCGGGTAGATATCGTGGCCCTTCTGCGTGAGCCGGTATTCCTCGTGCGCGCCGACCGCGGCCTTCCGCTTCACCAGGATCTCGTGCTCGATCAGCCGATCGAGGCGATCCTGCAACCGGCTGCGGGAAATGCCGAGCGCACTCTGGAACGCGTTGAATCGCCGCACCCCGGAGAACGCGAACTTCAGGATCAGCAACGTCCAGCGGTCGCCGAAGATCACGAGCGGCCGCGTGATCGAGCACGGCACGTCGGCAAGCTCCTCATAACGCACCTTTAGATGCTACCGACCACACGCACACACCCTTTCCACGTTCCCGCACCAGTTCCAACGCCTCGCACCCGCTGCGGCATGTGAGAGCGGGTGCGGGGAGTCAGTACCCGTGCGAGAAACGGGTGCGGCGCGGCGCGGCGCGACACAGCGCGGTACGACTACGGCGCGGTGCGGGCGCAGCGCGACACGACGCGGGGCAGCACGGCGCGGGGCAACACGGCGAGGCGCGGTGCGGTACGACACGGCGCAGCGCGACACGACGCGGGGCAACACGGCGCGGGGCAACACGGCGAGGCGCGGTGCGGCGAGGCGCGGTGCGGCGCGGTGCAATGTGGCTCGGAGGCCAGCGCGCGCGGAACCGTTACGGCGGAGGCGAAGTCCGGCCCCGTACAACGCAACTGGGCCCCGGACGTACCGGGGCCCAGTGACGCGGTCGTTTACAGCGGGATGTTCTTCAACCTGCTCGGCCGCGACGGTGCGGCGGCCAGTGCGGCGGCGATGATGCTGCGGGTCTTGGCCGGGTCGATCACCTGGTCCACCACGCCGATCGCGATGGCGCGTTCGACGCCGCCGGCGATGCGCTCGTGCTCGGCGGTGAGCCGCTCGTGCAGCGCTTCCCGCTCGTCCTCGGGGGCGGCGGCCAGCGCCTTCTTGTGCAGGATGCCGACGGCCGCCTTGGCGCCCATCACCGCGACCTCGGAGCCGGGCCACGCGTAGACGGCGGTCGCGCCCAGCGAGCGCGCGTTCATCGCGATGTAGGCGCCGCCGTAGATCTTGCGCGTCACCAGCGTGACGCGCGGGACGCGCGCCTCGGCGAACGCGTGCAGCAGCTTGGCGCCGCGGCGCACCACGCCTTCCCACTCCTGGCCGACGCCGGGCAGATAGCCGGGCACGTCGGTGACGACGATGAGCGGAATGCCGAACGAGTTGCACAGCCGTACGAAACGCGCTGCCTTCTCGGCGCTTTCGGAGTTGAGGCAGCCGCCGAGGCGGATCGGGTTGTTCGCGAGCACGCCGACGGTGCGCCCGCTCAACCGGCCCAGACCGGTGACGATGCTGCGCGCGTAGCCCGCCTGCAACTCCTCGAACGAGCTTTCGCCGTCGACGTTGTCGAGCAGTTCGTGGATGATCGGCTTCACGTCGTAGGCGCGCTTGGGCGATTCCGGCAGCATCGCTTTGAGGTCGACGTCGCCGTGCGCGGCCGCCACCAGATCGAATTCACCCTGCTCGGCGAACATCGACACCAGTCGCCGCGCGCGATGCACCGCGTCGGCCTCGTCGTCGGCGACGATATGGGTGACGCCGGACTTCTTGCCGTGCGTCTGCGGGCCGCCGAGGGTGGCCATATCGACCTGCTCGCCGGTTACGCTGCGCACCACGTCGGGTCCGGTGACGAAGATGCGGCCCTCGGGCGCCATGATCACGATGTCGGTGAGCGCGGGACCGTAGGCGGCGCCGCCCGCGGCGAAGCCGACCACCACCGAAATCTGCGGTACCAGGCCGGAGGCACGCACCATGGCCTCGAAGACCAGGCCGACCGCGTGCAGGGCCTCGACGCCCTCGGCCAGCCGGGCGCCGCCGGAATGCCAGATGCCGACGACGGGAACGCCGGAATCGATGGCGGTGTCGATCGCGTCGACGATGTGCTTGCAGCCCTCGACGCCCATCGCGCCACCCATCACGGTGGCGTCGGAGCAGTAGGCCACGGTGCGTACGCCGTCGACCTCGCCGATCGCGGCGAGCACGCCGGACTTGTCGCGCGGGTGCAGCGGAAGCAGCGTGCCGGGATCGAAGAAGCGCTGCAGCCGACCCAGCGGATCCCGCGGATCGGTCGATGTCGCCTGGTGCAACGCGGAAGCCATGGTTGTCATCGCGTTCTTCCCTCAACCTTCAGGAAAAGGCCGCGCAAGCGGCTGCAAAATGGCAATCCCGGCGGGATCTGGCCGTCGAAGCGGCAGATCCCGCCGGGATCGTTCGAGCAGTCTCAGTCGATGCGGCTAGGCCCGACCGAAGGCGAGCGCGACATTGTGCCCACCGAAACCGAAGGAGTTGTTGATCGCGTACTCGATCTCCTGCCGGCGCGCCTCGCCGTGCACCACGTCCAGATCGATGGCCGGGTCCTGGTTCTCCAGGTTCAGCGTCGGCGGGACGATGCCGTCCCGGATGCTGAGCACGGTCAGCACGGACTCGAGTGCGCCGACGGCGCCGATCGAGTGGCCCAGTGCGGACTTCGGGGCGTACACCGAAGCGTGCTTGCCGACGGCCAAGCTGATCGCGTTGGCCTCGGCGGTGTCGCCGATCGGTGTCGCGGTGGCGTGCGCGTTGACGTGGGTGATGTCCTTGGCGGTCAGACCCGCGGTCTGCATCGCCCGCTTCATCGCCCGTGCGGCGCCGACGCCGTCCGGGGCGGGGGCAACCAGGTGGAAGCCGTCCGAGGTGATACCGGCACCGAGCAGGCGAGCGTGGATGGTGGCCCCACGCGCCTTGGCGTGCTCTTCGGTCTCGATGACCATCAGGGCGCCCGCCTCACCGAAGACGAAACCGTCGCGGTCCTTGTCGAACGGACGCGAGGCACCCTTCGGGTCGTCGTTGCGGGTGCTCATGGCGCGCATCATGCTGAACGCCGCGATCGGCACCGAGTCGATGTAACCCTCGACACCACCGGTGACGACCATGTCCGCATCGCCCATGACGATCATCCGCCATGCGTTGGCGATGGCCTCGGAGCCAGACGAGCATGCCGAGACCGGAGTGACCACTCCTGCCCTGGCCTTCAATTCGAGGCCGACAACGGCCGAAGGACCGTTCGGCATGACCATCTGCACAGCCAACGGCGAAATCTTGCGATAGCCACCGTTCTTCAGCTTGTCCACCGAGTCGATGAGGGCGTCGCCGCCACCCAACCCGGTTCCGATGGCCACACCCAGCCGTTCCGGGTCGACCTCCGGGCTGCCCGCGTTACGCCAGACTTCGCGACCGAGCACGGTCGCGAGCTGCTCGACGTACGCCATGCGCCGGCACTCGACTCGGGTGAGCAGGGTCTCGGGCCGGACCTTCAGGTGACCGCCGATGCGGACCGGAAGGTCGTATTCCTCGACGAAGGAATCCTCGAGAACGTCGATACCGCTCTCGCCGTTGAGGAGTCCCTTCCACGTCGCATCGACGTCACCCGCGATCGACGTGGTCGCCGCCAGGCTAGTGACGACGACGTTGGGGAAATTCCCGTTCAAGGTGGAAGGAGTGGTCACAGTGTCGGCCCTACTCGGCGTCGAACTTGGCCTTGAGCTCCGCGGCCGCGTCAGCGTTCTCGGCCTCGAGCTTCTGGATGTAGGCGACCGCGTCGCCGACCGTCTTCAGGCTGGCCAGATCCTCGTCCGGGATCTTCACGCCGTACTTGTCCTCGGTCTGCACCGCAATCTCGACCATGGACAGCGAGTCGATGTCCAGGTCATCGACGAAGGACTTCTCGATCGTCACCTCGGAGGGTTCGATACCCGTCACCTCTTCGATGATCTTGCCGAGTTCCTCGACGATTTGTTCCTGGGTCAGAGCGGCCACTTCGTGGCTCCCTTCTTGTTCTTTGTAGGGCTCGTACCTGTTTTTTTCGGATCGAGGCGGGCGATGGTTACGTCCGCTCGATCACAACCGTGCATACCGATGCATGGCTGCCGGAAAAAGCTAGCCGGAGATGCTCACCCCGGCCAACGCGGGGAGGTCTTCGGGGGTCTTCAGGGCCAGTGTGCGCGTGCCCTTCAGCTCCCGCTTCGCGATACCGACAAGGGTGCCCGCCGG
Organism: Nocardia vulneris; assembly: GCF_001613425.1. Taxonomy (GTDB): domain Bacteria; phylum Actinomycetota; class Actinomycetes; order Mycobacteriales; family Mycobacteriaceae; genus Nocardia; species Nocardia vulneris. Next base: position 374,772 of record NZ_BDCI01000035.1, read on the forward strand.
CGGCAACTCCGCCACCATGGAAACCTCTGCCTGCCTTACGGTTTCGGTGCACAGATCCCAACGGACGGGCCTGGTGACCTGGGCCGCGAGCTTGTTGATCGCGTCACGTCCCGAGCTGACCGGCTGACCGTCGAAGTTCGACAGCAGCAGCCGCGTCGGCTCGTTCGGCACGATCTGCGATATGGCATCGGTCACAGCGTCCTGCGCCGAAGCCATGAACTCGGTGTGGAACGCACCCGCGACGGGCAGCGCGCGAATCCGCGCCTTCTCCGGCGGGTTCGCGGCCAGTTCCGCCAGTGCGTCCAGCCGACCCGCGGCGACGATCTGCCCGGCCGCGTTGCGGTTGGCCGGAATCAGGTCGAGTTCCGCGAGTCGTGCGAGCACGGTGGCCTCATCGCCACCGAGCACCGCGGACATGCCGGTCGGCTCCAACGCGCACGCCTTGGCCATTTCCGCTCCGCGGATGGCGGCCAGTTTCACCGCGTCGTCGGGCGAGATGACCCCGGCGACCGCGGCGGCGGCGAGTTCGCCGACCGAGTGTCCGGCGACGATGGTAGCGGCCGGAAGTGAATCCGTGGGGATTTGCGTGTACGCGAGCAACGCGGCGGCCACGACCAGTGGCTGCGTCACGGCGGTATCCGTGATTTCCTCGGCCGTCGCCGTGGTGCCGAGGCGGACCAGGTCCAGGCCTGCGGCCATGGACCAGAGAGTGAGCCGGTCATGCGCGCCAGGGAGGTCGAGCCAAGGCGCGAGCATGCCGGGAGTCTGGGACCCCTGTCCAGGGGCGAACAACGCGATCACTCCCTAAGAGAACACTGTGAGGCACCCCGCAGGAGATGTCGACGCGAATGAAGCTTGCCGCCGGGTTTTGTGGGACTCCCACAAAACGGCATGTGGGCTGTTCGGATCGAACAACCCACGATTTCCGTTACAGCCCCTCGTTGCCCAGGGCGAGATGAGTGGCCTCTGGGGTAGGTGTTGACGATTCGTTACGGGTTCGTGTCAAACGACCCACTGTGGCGGCGATTCTGAGCACATACGCGTCCCGCGGATTCATCGGATCACGACCCGTGATTTCGGCGATCCGTTTGAGGCGGTAGCGAACGGTATTTGGATGGACGTACAACTGACGGGCACAAGTCTCGACAGCGCCACCACAATCCAGATAGGCCTCGAGGGTGTCCGCCAGCGCCGATCCCGCCGCGGCCAACGGAAGGACAAGATACTCGTTCAACGCCTCGACCGCAGCTCGATCGCCGAGCAATGCGCGTTCGGGCAGCAATTCGGTCGCATGCACCGGGCGTGGCGCACCGCGCCAGCCCACCACGGCCTCCATCCCGGCCAGCGCTTCGACCGCGCTGGCGTGCGCGGCGCCCAGCGTGCGGGTGGTCGGGCCGATCACCACGGGACCGTCGGAGAAGACCTCGGCGAGCAGATCCGCGAGGAACGGGGATATATAGGACGACTCACCCAGGTGCCCACTCACCACCATCACCAAACGGGTGCCCTGCACCACGGCCAGCGCCGCGCGGCCGTGCCGGGCCGCGATCGCGTGCACCGACCCCACCGACGACATGCCGTGCTCCGGTGGCGGGGTACCCACCAGCACGGTCGCGGGCGCGGTGGCATCCCAGTTCAGCGTCGCGGCCCGGGACAGCATGTCCGGGCCGGTGTCGCCGCGCACCACCGCGTCGACCACCAGCGCTTCCAGCCTGGTGTCCCACGCGCCCCGGGATTCGGCGGCACTCGCGTACACCGAGGCGGCCGCGAAACCGAGCTCACGCCCGTATCGCAGCACCGCCTCGGTCAACGCGACCAGCTGCCGGTCGTTGCGCGCGAGCGCGGGCAGCCACTGTTCGAAGAACTCCATGGCCACCCGGACCATGTCCACGGTCTGGCGCAGCGTGAGCCGCCGCGCCAGATCCTGCGGGATCACCTGGAACGCATCGAGGCTGAACCGGATATCGCTGTCCGGGTCCTGCAACCACTCCAGGAAGTTCACCACCGCGGTCTGCACCAGCATCTGGACGCCGGCGCGCTGCGCGGCGTCCAGATCGGCGAAGAACGGCAACCGATCCTGCATCGACCCGACCGCCTCGGTGGAGAGGCGTCCGGAGAACTGCTTCACCCGTTTGAGCAGCGTGTCCGGCAGCGGGTCGCGGGTTTGCCGGTTCGGGGAGAGCGCGCCCGTCGGCAGATACACCTCGTGCTCGGACGAGCCCTCGGAGATCCGGCGCGGCCGCGGCGGTTTACGGTCCACCATTCAATCGTCCGCTACTCGCCGTCCCCGTCGGAACTCGACGCGTTCTTCGGCGCGGCGTCGACGTCATCGATGCGGTATTTCGCGGCCGCCTCGATCACCTTCGCCGGGTCGATCTTGCCGGCCTTGGCCAGCCCCGACAGCGCGGCCACCACGATCGACTGCGCGTCGACGTTGAACACGCGCCGCGCCGCGGCCCTGGTGTCGGAGAAGCCGAAACCGTCGGTGCCCAGCGTGATGAACTCGCCCGGCACCCACTTGCGCACCTGGTCCGGCACCGCGCGCATCCAGTCGGTCGCGGCCACGTACGGACCCTCGGCCCGCGAGAGCGCCTCCGTGACATAGGGCACACCGTGATCTTCGTCCGGGAAACGCAGTGCGGCGATCTCCTTCTGCAACGCCTCCTTGCGCAGCTCGCCCCACGAGGTGGCGGACCAGACGTCGGCCTGCACACCCCAGTCCTCGGCGAGCAGCGCCTGCGCGCGCAGACCGTCCGGCACCGTCACGCCGGACACCAGGATCTGGGCGCGCACGTCGCCCGCTCCCCCGCGCTGGTACAGGTAGAGGCCCTTGAGCAGGCCCTCGACATCCACGTCGGCGGGCTCGGCCGGCTGCTGGTACGGCTCGTTGTAGAGGGTGATGTAGTAGAAGACGTCCTCGCCGCCGAAGCCGCCGTCGGCCTTGCGCGTATCCGTGCCGGGCACCGCGTACGGGAGCGGTTCCGGTGCGCCGCCGCCATACATCCGGCGCAGACCGTCGCGCACGATGTGCGCGATCTCGAAGGCGAAGGCCGGGTCGTAGGTGACCACGGCCGGATTGGTCGAGGCGAGCAGCAGCGAGTGACCGTCGTTGTGCTGCAGGCCCTCACCGGTCAGCGTGGTTCGCCCGGCGGTTGCTCCGAGCACGAATCCGCGCGCGAGCTGATCCGCCGCGGCCCACAGCCCGTCGCCGGTGCGCTGGAAACCGAACATCGAATAGAAGATGTACAGCGGGATCATCGGCTCGCCGTGCGTCGCGTACGCGGTGCCCGCCGCGGTGAACGACGCGGTCGAACCGGCCTCGTTGATGCCCTCGTGCAGGATCTGCCCGACCGAGCTCTCTTTGTAGGCAAGCATCAATTCCGCGTCGACCGATGTGTACAACTGCCCGTTGCGGTTGTAGATCTTCAACGAAGGGAACCACGAGTCCATGCCGAAGGTCCGGGCCTCGTCGGGGATGATCGGCACGATCCGCTTGCCGATCTCCTTGTCCCGCAACAGCTCCTTCATCAGCCGCACGAGCGCCATGGTGGTCGCCACGTTCTGCTTGCCGGAGCCCTTGCGCACCGACTTGTACGCCTCGTCACCGGGGAGTTGCAGCGGCTTTGCTGTGGTGCGACGCTCGGGCAGATAACCGCCGAGCGCCTTGCGGCGATCCAGCATGTACTGGATCTCCCGCGCCTCCATGCCCGGGTGATAGTACGGCGGCAGGTACGGATCTTTCTCCAATTCCGCGTCGCTGATCGGAATTCGCTGCAGATCGCGGAAGTCCTTGAGGTCCTGCAACGTCAGCTTCTTCATCTGGTGCGTGGCGTTGCGGCCCTCGAAGTGCTTGCCGAGGGTGTAGCCCTTGATGGTCTTGGCCAGGATCACCGTCGGCTGACCCTTGTGCGCCATCGCGGCCGCGTAGGCGGCGTACACCTTGCGATAGTCGTGGCCGCCGCGCTTGAGGTTCCAGATGTCCTGATCGGACAGATCCTGCACCAGCGCCTTGGTGCGCGGGTCCCGGCCGAAGAAGTGGTCGCGCACGTATGCGCCGTCGTTGGCCTTGTAGGTCTGGTAATCGCCGTCGGCCGTGGTGTTCATCAAATTCACCAGTGCGCCATCGCGATCCGCGCCGAGCAGCGCGTCCCACTCGCGGCCCCAGATCACCTTGATGACGTTCCAGCCGGCGCCACGGAAGAACGACTCCAGCTCCTGGATGATCTTGCCGTTGCCGCGCACCGGGCCGTCCAGCCGCTGCAGGTTGCAGTTGACCACGAAGGTCAGGTTGTCCAGGCCCTCCAGCGCCGCGACGTGCGCCAGGCCGCGCGACTCCGGCTCGTCCATCTCACCGTCGCCGAGGAACGCCCACACGTGCTGATCGGAGGTGTCCTTGATGCCGCGGTCGTGCAGGTAGTGGTTGAACCGCGCCTGATAGATGGCGTTCATCGGGCCCAGGCCCATCGACACGGTCGGGAACTCCCAGAAGTCCGACATCAGCCGCGGGTGCGGGTACGACGGCAGCCCGTGGCCGGGGCCGCCGTGGCTGTACTCCTGCCGGAAGCCGTCGAGCCGGTCGGTACCGAGCCGGCCCTCGAGGAAGGCGCGCGCGTAGATACCCGGCGAGGCGTGACCCTGGATGAAGATCGAATCGCCGCCGCCGGAGTGGTCCTTGCCGCGGAAGAAGTGGTTGAAGCCGACCTCGTACAACGCCGCCGAGGACGCGTAGGTCGAAATGTGGCCGCCCACACCGATTCCGGGGCGCTGGGCGCGATGCACCATGATCGCGGCATTCCAGCGGATCCAGGCGCGGAAGCGCCGCTCCACCTCTTCGTCGCCGGGGAACCACGGCTCGTTCTCGGTGGGGATCGTGTTGACGTAGTCGGTGGAAGTCAAGGCGGGGATGGCGACACGCCGTTCACCGGCCCGCTCCAACAGGCGGAGCATGAGGTAACGCGCTCGGCCCGGGCCCTCCCGGTCGAGCATTTCATCGAACGACTCGAGCCATTCGCTGGTTTCCTCCGGGTCGATGTCCGGTAGGTAGGACGCCACCCCTTCGCGGATTACCCGCACCCGTCCAGCCGGAGCTGACGATCCGTTCGGATCGCGGCCTGCGGCGGGAGCGGGGGCGGCATCGGATCCAGCGGATTGCGCTGGAGCGGAAGAGTGGATCAGGTCGGTCAAATCTGCTCCTCGTACAGGGGTGGACATGCGGATGGCGTCGGTATCCCCGAGTGGCGTCGCGTGGGTCTGCGTACCACTCGTTCTACGAAAGGTTCGGGCGCACCCTCCATCCTTGCCGATGGTGTGCCCCAGGTCATCATGTCAGCAGGAACTCCAGTACCGTGCGCTGGGCAACATTGCGTGCGCTTCGCAGACGCTCGGCTCCATGCTGCCCAGGGGCGCTGCGTCTTTGGTTCACTCGCTACGCTCGCTCATGGCTGCACCTCGCCGGCGCTCGGCTCCGCCGCGCCCGGGGGCGCTGCGTCTTCGATACGCTCGCGGCGCTCATTCATGCGCCCGGGCCGCTGTAGTTTTTCGACGTGATCAGACCTGACCGGGAGGACGAGTGAGAACGCTGGACCCACGCCGATTCGGACTGATCTGCGCCACCGGGGCAGTGGCGGTCGGACTGGTCGTCGCGGGTTGCGGCAACCGAGTCCACGGTACGCCCAATCCCAACACCGCGGATCTGGCCGCCTACAAGACCGAGGCGGCCGCCTCCTCGGCCGCCGCGACCTCCTCCAAACGGGCTGCCGCGCAGACCAAAGCGATCGGCGACAACTGCGCCCAGTTCCCCACCACCACCGGCGTCGGCGTGTCCAAATACAACGAGTTCATCGACGCGCACGACGCCAACGCCGGCGACTACGCCGCCAAACGCGAGCTTGCCGCGTCAACCCTCGATGACGCCGCGAACAAGGTGGAGACCGGGATCAGCACCGCCAAGGACGCCATGCCCGCCGATCTGGCTGCCAAATTCACCGACTACGTCAACGCCGCCCGCGCGCTGTCGGCCGAAACCCGCAAGATGACCTACACCGCGCCGGTCGGCCCGCTCAACGACGCGAGCAGGCGGGTCAACGACGCGCGAAACGCCGTCCGCGACGCCTGCCCGAAACGCTGAAGCGCACATCTTCTCGCGACATTCCGGGCCTATTTCTGTCGATCGGCTTGCGCTGAGAGCCATAACCATGTTCGCTTGCAACTACCTATTGTCGGGAGTTGAGGAGGACACCACCGTGGTCGCCGCGGCGGACGCGCAGAACTACGCTCAGAAGCTTGGCATTACACACGGCATGGTTGTCCAGGAATTGGGCTGGGACGATGACGTCGACGACGACCTGCGGGCCGACGTCGAGGAGTCGATCGGCAGCGAGCTCGTCGATGAGGATTCCGACGAAGTAATCGACGTCGTGCTGCTGTGGTGGCGCGATGGCGACGGTGACCTGGTCGACGCCCTGATGGATGCGATCGGACCACTCGCCGACGAAGGCTTCGTCTGGGTACTCACGCCCAAGACCGGACATCCGGGCCATGTGGAACCGAGCGAAATCGCTGAATCCGCACCGACCGCCGGTCTGACTCAGACTTCGGCGATCAGCTTGGGAACCTGGGCGGGCAGCCGCCTGGTGCAACCGAAGGCGCCCTCGAAGCAGCGCTGACCCACCTTTCGCTATGGTGTCGCCGGGCGGTGAACGCGCCGCCCGGCGGAAAACCGACACGATGGAGGATTTGCGATGCCGCTCGAAGTTGGCACTGTCGCGCCGGATTTCACGCTCAAGGACCAGAACAACCAGGACGTCAGCCTGTCCGACTACCGCGGCAAGAAGAACGTGCTCATCGTCTTCTACCCGCTCGCCTTCACCGGCATCTGCCAAGGTGAACTGTGCAAGGTGCGCGACGAGCTGCCCAAGTTCCAGAATGACAACGCGGAGATCCTCGCGATCTCCGTCGGCCCGCCGCCCACCCACAAGATCTGGGCCGCCGAACAGGGCTACACCTTCCCCCTGCTGTCCGACTTCTGGCCGCACGGCGCCGTAGCCCAGGCCTACGACGTCTTCAACCAGAAATCCGGCTACCCCAATCGCGGCACCTTCGTCGTAGACCGCGAAGGTCGCATCCGCTTCGCCGAAATGAACGCCCCCGGCGAACCTCGCGACCAGGCAGCCTGGGAGAAAGCCCTCGCCGCCCTGGACTCCTGACCCTTCCATAAAAGGGCCCTGACCAGTCGGCTTGGGATAACCCCCACCCCCACGCTAAATTCATAACCCGGCCGACAAGGTCGAGGGCGTATAGCTCAGCGGTAGAGCTCTGGTTTTACACACCAGCGGTCGGGGGTTCGATCCCCTCTGCGCCCACTCCACTCATTGGCGAAGCCTGCTCGCGGAAAGCGCTCGCAGGATTCGCTCCGTCTGTTTGTGGGGGTGCAACCCCCACCACCCGCCCGGCGGGCTTCGCCCCCGGCCCCCATCCCCGGCACGCCAGTCCAAAGCCGCGCCCCGGCAGGTGCGAGCGGCCTCATGGAGGTCGCCGAAGATCGGCTTCATCTCGCCGGCCGCCTCCGAGACCCCAGGGCCTTGCATGTCCTCGATGTAGAAGCGGCGGTAGAACGTCTCATTGAGCCGCCTCCGCGCCACCGAGCCCGCGACTCGATAGAGAGGGGCATCGACCCGTCCGCCAGCAGGTCCACGAGTCGGCGGTGGTTCCGCTACACGGTGTCGCACCGAGCCGAGTCGTCCTGGCCACTCGCACCGAAGATTCCAGTTCGACAGCGGCGTTCCGGCAGTGCGCCAGAAGGCATCTCACCGCCTGAGGCACGTTCGCGCACCGGCCGCCGACGGTCGACCCGCGTGTGCGGAGAGCTCGGTTGCGCGCCACAACGCCACTGCCCGGCCCCGTCCAGTGGCGCTTCTCACGTCAAAGGATGTGGACGATGCAGGAGCGGCATGTCAGCCTGGATATAGGCAATGAAGTTTTGCCTATATCACTACGTAGAGCAACCTGCCGAGCGTGAGGACTGACATGGCCGATATCCCCGCCGGTGCCGCGGTGCTGATCCCTGGATTCCTCGATGACCGTCACGTCTGGGACCCGCTGATCGCGCACTCGACGCTGCACACCACGCAGTTCCTGCGGACCGATCTCGCAGGATGCGGAGATCGCCTGGCGGCTGCCGGGCCGTACTCACTGATCAGATTCAGCGATGATGCGCTGGCGATTGTCGATTCGCTGCCGGCGCCGACGGTGCTCGTCGGTCAGAGCATGGGCGCACCTATCGCGGAGCTCGCGGCGGTGGCCGCCGGCGACAAAGTGCGCGGGCTGGTGTTGATGACGCCGGTGCCATTGACAGGGACGGCGTTTCCCGAGGATGTGGTAGCGCCTTTTCGGACGATGGCGGGTGACGAGCGGTCTCAAGCACGAGCCCGAGCCGAACTGTCGTACGCATTACCACCCGACGAGTTGCAGCGGCTGGCCCGGAGCGGCGCCCGAATTCGTGCCGAAGTGGTTGCGGGTCTGGTCGATTCATGGAATCGCGGAATACCCGACGCGCCTACCCCTAGCACGTTCACCGGGCCGGTACTGATCGTGCGTGGTGGTCGCGACCCCCTGGTGACCGCTGAGATGGTCACCACGAAAGTGGCGCCACGCTTCCCGAACGCGCAGGAATTCACGATCGCCGATGCCGGTCATTGGCCGCACCTCGAGCAACCGGCAGCGGTGGCCCGGGTGCTGGATTGCTTTGTCCGGCAGGTGTTCGACCCGCAGGCCGAGTGCTTCACCAGCGCGTCCAGGAAGGACTGATCGTGACACAGCAACAAGATGTCGAGTTCTCGGCCGAGGACGGCGTGCTGCTGCGCGGCAGCCTCTATCTTCCCGACGGCCCCGGACCGCATCCCGCGCTCACCATGGCAGGCGGCTTCGGCAGCGTCCGCCAGCAGGGTATCCAGCCCTACACCGACAAATTCGCCGCCGCAGGTTTCGTCGTACTCGCCCACGACCACCGCAGCTTCGGCGACAGCGACGGCGAACCGCGCCAGGACATCGACCCGTGGCGGCAGATCCATGACTGGCGCCGCGCCCTGTCTTTTCTGGAAGCCAGGCCCGAGGTCGATGCACAGCGAATCGGACTGTGGGGCAACAGCTATGCGGGCGGGCACGCGATCGTGCTCGGCGCGACCGACCGCAGGCTGCGCGCGATCGTCGCGCAGGTGCCCAATATCAGCGGCTCTCAATCGGGGCTGCGCCGGGTGCCGCCGGACCTGACACCAGCCTTCGAGCACGAACTCGACGAGGACGAACGCGCTCAGGCACAAGGGAATCCACCGCGCTACCAAGCCCTGGTCGATAAGGACCCCGCCGTCCCTGCGGCCTACCACGCGCCCGACGCCGTCGACTTCTATCTGTCCACCGTGCCGGCGGGCGCGCGGTGGGAGAACACGGTCACCTTGCGCTCTACTCGCAAGGCGCGAATGTACGACCCGGGCGCGTTCGCCGCCCGCGTCTCCCCCACTCCACTGCTGATGATCGTCGCCTCGCACGACACCATCAGCCCCACCGATCTCGCGTTGGCCGCGTACCGCGACGCGCTGGAACCCAAACGCCTGGAAGTGATGCCGGGCGGGCACTTCGACCCGTACCTGAGCGGATTCGAGCATTCCAGTGACGCGGCCCTCGACTGGTTCACCACTCATCTGGCCTGAGGAGACCACTATGAGCACTGAGGAGACCACTATGAGCACTGTCAGCCTTTCGATCGAGGCCGAGGTCGCCACGATCACCCTCGACAACCCGCCCCAGAACCGGCTCAGCGCGGAATTCATCGACGATCTCGGTGCCGCGGTCGCCGCGGTCGAGGCCAGCGCGGCTCGTGCCGTCGTATTACGCGCCGCGGGAGCCGATTTCAGTCTCGGCGGCGATTTCGTGCCCTGGATCGACTGGTCGAACCGTGCGCGCCAAGCCTTCTTCGACCGCGCGCTGGCGGTCTACAACCACTTCGAACGGCTCCCGGTGCCGGTCGTCGCCGCGGTACAGGGCAAGTGCTTCGGCGGCGGCTTCGAGCTGGTGTTGCGGGCCGACATCGTCTTCGCGGGTGAGTCCGCGCAGTTCAGTCACCCGGAACAGCTGCTGGGCATCACCACGCTGCTCGGTGGCGTCTATCGGGTGGCCGCCCGTGTGGGCCGCGCACGGGCGATGGAATGGGCGCTCACCTCACAGCGGATTCCGGCGGCCACCCTCGCCGAACTCGGCATCGTCAATCATGTCGTCCCCGATGCCGACCTGCTCGACCGTGCGCGGGCGTTCGCCGCCGAGGTGGCGACCGGGCCGACGCTCGCGCACGCCGCGCACAAGCGGCTGCTGCGGACCTGGGCCGACGGCGGTATCGCCGCGGCGGACAGCCAGGTGATCGAGACCTCGATACCGCTGTTCGATACCGCCGATGTCGCGGCCGGATTGAAATCGGCCGCGGCGGCCCTCGCCGCGGGCCGGCCCCGCCCACGCCTGCCGTTCCAGGGGCGATAGCGATGGCTGAGCCGACCATCGCCGATCATGGGTGCATGCGCACCCCTGCGAAAAATGATCAGGCCGGAGCCGTGTGGCCGGCCAATCGACGGTATGCCGTCGACTCGGCGCCGGGTGCCCTCGGGTTCGTGCACGACCTGCTCAATACCAGGTCCGCCGGCCGCCCCCGGCAGCCAGACCTGCTCGAACACCTGGATTCCGCCCAGGCTTGGCTCGACGAGGCCATCGCCGCCTGGGCCGTGGTCTCCGGCATCGCCGCCCAGCGGATCGACCTCGATGAGCAGAGCCGGGCGGCCCTGCGCGGTTTCCGCGACGATCTGCACGCGAACATCTCGCACTCGCACAACAAATCCGGCGGCTCGACCCCCCAGGCACTCGCCGTACCCGGCGCGACCGTCGAGCTGTCCGTCCGCCCGGACGGCGAAATCGCTGTGCAGCCACGCGGTTCCGGCTGGCGTTACGTGGCGGCCGTCGCATTGTCGACGGCCTTGACAGGACAGTCGGACGGATCGTGGTCGCGGCTGAAGACCTGTCGCAACCCGCGCTGCCAAGGTGCCTTCTACGACCGCTCCCGCAACAACAGTGGCGTCTGGCACGACCTGTACGCCTGCGGCATGCCCACTAATACGCGGGCACACCGGGCGCGACGACGCGACGACCCCCCGACCGAATAGCACGAATCGACGCTGTACGGAGGCACCATGACCAGCGAGCTGGAAACGGTCCAGGAGATCGGCCGATGGTTCTTCGACGACTACGTCCCGCTGTGGAACGAACTGGCCCGCGACACCACCGGCGACCCGGCCGCGCTGCTCCAATACTGGTCGCCGCCACTGCATTTCATCATCGAGGATCCCGACACCCGTCGCACGGTGAACGACTGGGCGACCACCGAGGAAGACATACTGGCCGTCCTGCGCGAACAGCATCGCCCGCTCCGGGCGGCCGCGTACGTCGACACCACGGTGCTGGACCGGCACATCGTCGCCTACACACCCAGCGCCGCGGGCATCGACGCCCTCTGGTCGCGCCGCAACGCCACTGTCGAAATCGAACGCCTCCTGGTGCATTTCGAAGTCCGGCGACGTCACGACGGTCGGTGGCGAGTGACTTCCATTGTCGCCCAAGCCACCTCGGAACAAACCATCGATGCGGCGCGCGCCGCCGGCTTCACCGAGCCGAACTAGACCGAACCGAAGGCAAAACCTCGCGATCGCGCCGGCCGGCCGAACGCGCGCACAACTGTGTCCATATTCCCTGATACAAGGAGTTTTCCGTGAGCACACCAGCCGCCGACCGCGCAACCCGGCTACTCGGACGGTCATTCGTCCTCGGCAGTCTGAGAACCCGAAACCGGATCGTGATGGCGCCGATGACCCGGCAGAAATCGCCGCACGGCATACCGGGGCCGGATGTCGCCGCCTATTACGCCCGTCGGGCCGCGGGTGGCGCCGGCTTGATCATCACCGAAGGCACCTACATCGATCGCGCAGCCGCTCCCGCCTATGCCGACGTGCCGCACTTCTACGGTGCCGACGCCTTGGCAGGCTGGGCCGAAGTCGTCGCTGCCGTACACGCGGCGGGCGGCGTCATCGCACCGCAACTGTGGCACACCGGCATGCAACGCCGGCCCGGCACAGCGCCGCTCGGCGTACCGGCCGAGGGCCCGTCCGGCATCGACCTCAACGGCAACAGAGCCGGAAAAGCCATGTCTCAGAACGATATCGACGCCGTGATCGCCGCGTTCGCCGACGGCGCCGCCGCCGCCCGCGGGCTCGGCTTCGACGCCGTGGAAATCCATGGCGCTCACGGCTATTTGATCGATGACTTCCTGTGGGAGCACACCAACCGGCGCACCGACCGCTACGGCGGCGACCCGGCTTCCCGCGCGAGCTTCGCAGCCGAAACAGTCGCCGCGGTCCGCGCGGCGGTCGGACCGGATTTTCCGATCAGTTTCCGGCTGTCCCAGTGGAAGGAAGAACACTACGACGCCCGGCTCGCCGACACTCCCGACGAGCTCGAGCGCCTGCTGACCCCGATGGCCAACGCCGGCGTCGATATCTTCCACGCGTCGACCCGACGTTACTGGACACCCGAATTCGCAGGCAGCGACCTCAATCTCGCGGGCTGGACCAAAAAGCTCACCGGACGGCCGGCCATCACCGTCGGCTCGGTCGGCCTCGACAGCGTGTTCCGCGACAACGACGGCTTCAACGCCCGAGCCGAAGCAACCGATATCGACCAGCTCTTGGACCGGCTCGAACGCGACGAGTTCGACCTGGTCGCCGTCGGCCGCGCCTTCCTCGCCGACCCGCAGTGGCCACGAAAAGCCCTGTCCGGTCACCTTTCCGACGCCACGCCCTTCGACGTCAGCGTCCTGCAAACCCTGCACTAGACCACCCGAGCGCACGCACCGCCGAAACAGAGAGGTCGACGATGAATACCATCGCAGTAGTGGGCGGCACCGGCCGGGTCGGCAGCCATCTGGTGAAATATCTGATCGCCGAAGGGATTCGGCCGCGAATCGTGACTCGGCGCGACCTCTCGGACGACGAGCAGGTCTCGTATGCGCGGGCCGACTATTCAGACGTGACATCTTTGCGCCACGCCCTGTCCGGTTGCAGCCGGGTCTTCCTGGCCCACGGTTCGAGTCCCGACCAGGTGCAGCACGAAAAGGCCGTGATCGACGCCGCCATCGCCACCGGCGTGCGGCATCTCGTGAAACTGTCCGCCATGGGCGGGCCCCCCAACGCCCACCCCTGGGATTGGCACGCCGAAATCGAAACCTACCTCGCCACTGCGCCGATCGGCTGCACCGTCCTACGTCCCGCCACCTTCACCGACATCCTCGCGGTGTCCGCGCCCTTGATCCGTGCCGGAACTTGGGGCGGCACAGCACAATCCGGCCGGGTCAACCTCATCGCGGCCGACGATGTCGCCGCCGTCGGCGCCCACGAACTACGCACAGCCGCCGACGACACGCAACGCTGCCTGCACCTCACCGGCACGCGCCCCTGGTCCATGCCTGAAATCGCCGACGTATTCACCACCGAGCTCCACCACCCGGTTACCTACACCCACCGCACCGCCGCCGAACAACGCGAGATTCTCCTCGGGTCCGGCCTCGCCGCACCCGCCGCCGAGATCCTCCTCGGCATCGATAACGCCTACCGGCACAATGCCCTCGCCGAAACGACCCACACCGTCCACGACGTCCTCGGACGCGACCCTGTCGACGTCCCCGAATGGATCCGCGCCCATCTCCCCGCATTCCGCTGAGCCCGTTCGCGATCCGAGTAGTCGTATACCTCTCGAACACTTCATGATTCGTTGCGGGATGGTCGACGTTCGACCGAGATCACCGGATCAGAATCTGACCGGACTCGCCACACCGCTCGAGAACTCCGCGGAGGAAGCGGTTCGGATCACCGGCTGCCGTCGGCCGTACGGTCGGGGAAGATCGTTGTTGCGAATCGGAGGGTCTCCGATGAACTCCTCGATAATCCTCGTGACGGCCGTGGGGTTCTCCATCATGGGCAGATGTCCGCAGCCAGGAAGGAACTCTGCCCGGTCGGGTCGCAGTGTTCGATTGAGTCTGCGTCCGGCGCGAGCCGACAGGCCGAGATTGGCGTTGCCCCAGATCACTGCGAACGGAGGGTGATCCGGCCCTGGCTCGAGGCGGTCGATCTCGGCCAGCAGGGTCGTATCAGCGAACAGTTCGGCCATCGAGTACAGCCGGCCGCGTGTACTCCATCCGGCCCCGGCGACGGCGGCCCCGGGGAACGGTCTGATGGCCCCGCGCAGCCAATGCCGAGGGCCGTACTGGGCGGCGACCACGAATCGGGTCAACGGCGCAGGCACTCGGACTCGACGGGCAACCCATCCCGACATGGCCGGAAAGTGTTCGGCGAAGGGTACGGCCAGCCCGATGGCGCCATGCCGGGCGGTTGCTCGGGTGAGTGGGTTGATCAGGACGAGCGCCTCGAAGATGTCGGGCCGGCGGTCGGCCAGGAGCAGGGTCATCGCGCTGCCCATGCAGTTGCCCACCACCGAGATCCGGTCGAACCCGAGGTAGTCGATGAAGGCTGACAACGTCTCGACGTAGGCGGTCATCGTATAGCCGGCCGCGGGCAGATCGGATCGGCCGAATCCGAGCAGGTCCAAGCAGATCACCTCGTGCTTGCGCGCGAGCGCGCCGGCCTGCCCGGTCCAGATCTCCTTCGACGTCCCGCCGTTGTGCAGGAACAGGATCGGACGGCCTGCGCCCGCGCGGGTGTAAGCGATCTTGTTGCCCTGATGGACGAAAAACGAGGTGGTCATGCACAACTCCCGGCGTGTGTATCCCTCGACTCGGACTCGAATAGCAATCCATATATGTCAGATTTCAGGATTATCATTCAATTTGAATAAGAATACTATGCGAATACGCGAGATCCAGCAACAGCAAGGGGTGGCCGCCGTCTTCCACAGGGGCCAGGCGGCAGCGAACTCGCCGTCGGCGAGGAGATCCCGCAACCGCAGGACTGACCGATCCCACCCCGGGCGCCTCAGCCCCTGACGAGAAACCGTCCATACCGCAGCAGGTTTCGTCCGGAGATCACCCCTTGTCGGATAGTCAAATCAATGTCTACTATCAGAGATCAATACTCAATTTCGTTACTAGTAGGAGAGTGGACCATGACATCGCTCGACACCCCTCGCTACTTGTCCGGCATCCTCGAGCCCGTGGCCGTCGAGACCGAAGCCCGGAACCTGCCGGTCACCGGGGCCCTACCGCCGGAACTGTGCGGCCGCTACCTGCGCAACGGCCCGAACCCCGCGCCCGGCGCCGATCCCGGCCATTTGTGGGCCGGCCCCGGCATGCTGCACGGCATCCGGATCCGCGACGGCCGTGCCGAGTGGTATCGCAATCGGTGGGTCCGCACCACACCGCCACCCGACGGCTACGACTTGTTCGACCCCGCCCGGGATCTGTCGGTCGGCACGGCCAACACGCACGTCGTGCCGTATGCCGGGCGAATACTCGCGCTTCAGGAGGGCATGCTCCCCTACGAGGTCGACGCCGAACTCGATACCGTCGGCCCGTACGACTTCGGCGGGCGGCTGGCCACCGGGATGACCGCGCATCCGAAAGTGGACCCGACCACCGGCGAACTGCACTTCTTCGACGCGTATCGCCCCACTCCGCCACACCTGATCTATCACGTGGCCTCCCCCGACGGCGAGCTGTTGCGCAGCGTGCCGATCGAGGTCCCGGCCGTGACGTTGATGCACGATTTCGCGATCACGCAGAACTATGTGATCTGGTTCGACCTGCCGGTGGTCGGCGACCCGGATCAGGTCGGACGCAATCCGCTGCCGATGCACTGGAGCGAGACCCACGAGCCGCGCATCGGGATCATGCCCAAGCACGGTGCCAGTGCCGACATCGTCTGGATCACCGTCGACCCGTGCTGGATCATCCACACCGCGAACGCGCGGGAAGACGACAAGGGTCGAATCGTGTTGGAAGGCAACCGCGTTGTACCGCAGAGTTGGGACGTCAGCTGGGCCCGGCTCGGCGGCTACGTCCAGCATGTTCCGGGCAATCTGGATGACCGCAACCCACTGCCCGAGGCGTTCCTGCATCGCTGGACCCTCGATCCCGCGACCGGGACCGTGCGCGAAGATCAACTCGACGACCGCGCGGTCGAGTTCCCGACCATCAACGCAGACCGCACCGGTCGCGCGAGTCGGGACGTCTACGCGGTGGGCTACCCGCGCCAAAACGGCCCCGACGGCTACGAACTCGTCAAATACGACACCGTGGCAGGTACCAGCAGCTCCCACCGGTTCGGCACCACGCAGGTGCCCGGTGAAGCCGACTTCGTCGCCGCCCCAGGCGCATACGGCGAAGACGAGGGCTGGCTGCTCTCGCTCGTCACCGGAATCGGCACTGCCCCATCACAACTGGTGGTGCTCGACGCCACCGACTTCTCCGGCCCACCGGTCGCCCGGATCACCCTACCGACCCGGGTGCCCTACGGGTTCCACGCCTCCTGGATCCCCGACGAGCCGTGACATCGCCTGCGGGTCCGAACGCGCGGGCACCGGCTCACCCGCCGCGCGGGCACGCAAAACCGCAGCGGCCCAACGGAACCACGCGTAGTTCTCCGCCTCGAAGCCACGGCCACGAATCGCGGTGAGGTATCGGCCGGGATGCTCGGAGGTACTCAAATGGGTCTGCTCGTCGTCGTCGCCCAGCAGGTCGGCCAAAATGGCGTCGAGCACCACCATTTTGGCCCGGGAACGTTCGGCCCGCTCCTCGAGTTCGGCGGCCAACACCTCGGCCTCCGCGAATTCCGACGCATACACCTTGACGACCAGATCTTCTCGGATCGCACCCGGTTTCGACGACACGGCGACAAACGCGGACAGCTCGTCCCGGCCGCTGTCGGTCACCGTGAACACCCGCTTGGTCTGCCGCCCCCGCCCGATCACGTCCCGACCGCTGATCAACCCCGACTCTTCGAGTTTGGTCAGCTCCGCATAGACCTGCTGCGGCGTCGCGTGCCAGAAATTCGTCACACCGACTTCGAAGGCCTTCGACAACTCATATCCCGAGGAATCGCCCCGCGAAAGCACCGCCAGCACAGCGTGTTTGAGCGCCATTCACCCTCCGAAGGCAAAACCGTTATTAGTCAATTCCAGGAATAGTACCATTGCCTATTAATCCATTACGGCAGCCACCGCTTCGATCTCCACCAGTTGGTCGTCGTAGCCGAGCACCGTGACGCCCAGCAGTGTGCTCGGCACATCGTGTTCGGCGAACGCGTCCCGCACGACCTCCCAGGCCGTGACCAAATCTCCCTGCCGGGAACTGGCGACGAGCACCCGCGTGTTGATCACGTTCTCGAGTTCGGCACCGGCCTCGCGCAGCGCGATCTTCAGGTTCTCGATCGCCTTCGCGGCCTGTCCCGCGTAATCCCCCACCGCCGCGGTGCTGCCGTCGGCATTCAGCGGACACGCACCGGCGAGAAAGATCAGTCGCGCCTGCGCCGGAGCCGTAGCGGCATAAGCGTATTCGGCGACAGTGGCGAGCTTGCCGGATCTGATCAGCGTCACAGTCTTCGTCACGGCTCGATTCTTCTCGCCGACCGAATCTTCGCCAACCGCATTTTGTGACCGCAGGTCGATCGACTGCGCTGTCCCGCGCCGGTTTACGGCATCTCGATAAGGTGCTGTGGTGCAACAGAGTTTGGGTAAGGGCGATGGTTGCGAGCTGCCTGCCAGCGCTGTCCATTGGCTCAGCGATGATCCGCAGCCGGGGATCGTTCTGGTCGAATTCGCAGACGCGCACGGCCGACCGCACCAACTGGTAGGCAAGAGCGCGCTTTTCGGCGGCGAACTACTGCCGACCTCAACCTATCCCCGCCCCACCACGATCCAGTGCACGATCGACGAGATCAACGACGGCACAGCCACCATCAGCACATGGTGGCTGTCCGGCGGCCCCGACGACGTTCCGTTCGTCTTCGACGTGCGCTCGGACATCCTCACCCGGACCGACCGCCTACCACCCTCGAGCCGCTGAGCCCCGCAGGTTCCACCTGGCCCGTGTTCCATGTCGCGGCCCAGGCCGGGGCGGCCATCTTGTTTGCCGCCGCAGCCAACGGACGCCGCGCCGTCGCCCCATCACAGCCTCAGGACGTTGAGTTGTCCTCCGCCCGGCAATGCCAGGGTGACGTTCCCCCCGGCGCGCAGGAACTCGGCCACCGAAAGTTCTACTTTGCCGACCAATTCGTCGCTGCCCATCCGATCGTGGTCCCACACCTCGATCCGGAGGGCGGACCGTTCACTATCGCCGACATCGATGACGCAGGGCGCGTAGCGGGGATTCAGGTCGTTCTTGCGGATCTCGGTCATGGTGGCCAGCACCCAGGATCCGGCGCGCTGAACATAGAGTTTCAGGTAGGGGTCCGTCTCCCCTAGCGTGTCGGTGTCCGGCAGGTCCTGGGCGGATAGAACGAGATTGATTTCAACCATGACCGTCTCCTGCGCCGACTAGGTGGTGCCGAGCCCCGCAGCCAGGAACCACACGCTCAATGTTGCACTAAAAGCGTTGCGGCCACGTTGCTTTCACCGTCATTCAGCCGCTCGCCCAGTCCGCGCGGGTGTGGCGCAGATGCGTATGCATCAGGCTTTCCAGCTCGGTCCAATCGCGTGCCGAGATGGCGGCGAGGATTTCTCGATGTTCGACCGCTGCCCCGATCAGCCGCCCGCCCTCGGCTAGTTTGTCCAATCCATACAGGCGCGTTTGATTCCGCAGGGTTGCGATGCTGTCCACCAGCCGGCGATTTCCGCCGTGTGCCAGCAGGTCCAGATGGAACCGCCGGTCCGCCTCGAGGAAGCCGGCCACATCTCCGGCCCGGGCCGCGCTTTCGATATCCCCGGCCAAACCGGCGAGCCGCTCCAAATCCTCGGGTTCGATCTTCGCTCCCGCGGCGAGCGTGGCCGGGATCTCCAGCAACTGACGCAGCTCGTAGATCTCGTCCAGATCCTGCTCGGTCATCGCGACAATCCGGTAACCCCGGTTGCGCACCGGCTCCATCAAGCCCTGCGTGACCAGCGTCAGCATCGCTTCCCGGACCGGACTGCTGGAGACGCCCAGCCGGGTCGCGAGCGCCGCGGCCGAGTAGATGTCTCCTGGCCGGAGCTCACCGGACACCATCGCTTGTCGCACGACCTCGAGCACTTGATCCCGCAAGTTGGTGTGCTGCAGCCGCACTGCTCCGTCCTCGGTCAACTACCTGCCTTTCGACGCTCGGCCTTGACTTCCCCGCCGCTTTCCCGCATCTTACTTGTCACCGGCAATCGGTAACCGGTAGCCGGTTACTAAGGAGTAACATGATGGCTGAGGTGCGCGGCTACTGCACGCTGTGCCGCTCCCGGTGCGGCGCTGTCTACACGGTCGACAACGGCGTATTGCGCGATGTCCGGCCGGATTCCGAACATCCCACCGGTGCGGCGATGTGCCCGAAGGGCCGGGCCGCTCCCGAGCTGGTGTATTCCCCCGAGCGCTTGCGGCGGCCGCTACAACGGACCACGCCCAAATCCGACCCGGACCCGCGCTGGCGCGAAATCGGCTGGGACGAAGCCTTGAGCGAGGTCGCTGAAAAATTGGGCCGTATCCGTGCGGAAAGCGGCGCCGAGGCGGTCGCGTTCTCGGTGACCTCGCCGAGCGGAACGCCGATGTCGGATTCCATCGACTGGGTCGAGCGATTCATTCGGGTGTTCGGCAGCCCGAACACGCTGTACTCGACCGAGATCTGTAATTGGCACAAGGATTTCGCACACGCTTTCACGTTCGGGAGCGGGCTGCCGGGGCCGGACTACGCGAACACCGACCTCGCCGTGCTGTGGGGCCACAACCCGGCGAAATCCTGGCTGGCCCAGTCCGCGGCACTCGCCCAGGCGCGGGCCCGAGGGGCACGGCTCGTGGTCGTCGACCCCCGCCGATCGACCAGCGCGTTGCAGGCCGACCATTGGCTTCGGGTACGCCCCGGTACCGACGGCGCGCTCGCGTTGAGTGTGGCCGGTCGACTACTCGCCCAACGCGGCCACGACGAGGAATTCGTTCGATCGTGGACGAATGCGCCGCTGCTGGTCCGGCTCGACACCGGCGAGTTCCTGCGAGCTTCGGACCTGCATCCCGGGGTGCCGGGATATGTGGTGTGGGACGAGGTGTCCGGGCGGGCGGAGCCGGTGGACACCACCCGCGCGCCGAACCGTGTGGAACGGTTCGCACTGCGCGGCCGGCGGCGGGTGGTTACCCGACGCGGACCGATCGACTGTGTGCCCGCCTTCGACCGCTACGCCGCTGCCTGCGCCGCCTGGCCGGTCGACCGGGCGGCGGCGGTGACCACGGTCGCCCCGGCAGCGATCGAGACCTTCGCCGCGGAACTCGGTGCGGCGCGATCGGTGTCGTACGCGGCGTGGTCCGGGGTCGGTCAGCATGTCGACGCGACCCAGACCGAGCGAGCGATCGCCACCCTCTACGCGCTCACGGGCAGCTACGACGCCCCCGGCGGCAACGTGTTGCTGCCCAAACTGCCGGTCAATCCGGTCACCGGTCCCGACCAGCTCGCCGCCGCCCAGCGCGCGAAAGCCCTTGGCCTCGAAAGCTTCCCGCTGGGACCACCGGCGCAGGGCTGGATCAATGCCCGCGACTTCTGCCAGGCGGTGCTCCAGGGTGAACCATATCCGGTACGGGCGCTGGTGTCCTTCGGCGGGAACCTGCTGCTGACCCAACCCGATCCGCGGCGGACCGCAGACGCCTTGCGCAGCCTGGACTTCGCAGTCCATCTCGACCTGTTCGAGAACCCCACCGCTCGCTTCGCCGATCTGTTGCTGCCGGTCAACACGCCGTGGGAGCGCGAAGCGATCAGAGCCGGGTTCGAGATCAGCGTCGCCGCTCAGCAGCGAGTGCAGTTGCGGCCGCGGATGGTCGAACCCGTAGGCGAGTCGCGTTCGGACACCGAGATCGTGTTCGACCTGGCCGTGCGGCTGGGGCACGGCGCGGATTTCTTCCACGGGCGCATCGAGGACGGCTGGAATCATCAGCTTGCTCCGCTCGCGGTCACCGCGGCCGAGCTGCGCGAAAGCCCCGGCGGGATTGATCTGCCGTTACACGGCCGCTACCGCAAATACGCCGAGGAGTCCGCCGACGGAACGGTCACCGGGTTTGCGACCCCGACCCGCCGGGTCGAGCTCTACTCCGAGATGCTCGCCCAGCACGGGCAAGCCGCAGTACCGGTGGCCGAGCCGCCGGCACCGGACGCGTCCTATCCGCTGGTGCTCACCTGCGCGAAGAACGGCTATTTCTGTCACAGCCAGCACCGCGGAATCTCCTCGCTGCGTAGACGCTTCCCCGATCCGATCGTCGAGCTGAGCGCCGAACTCGCCGACGCTCGTGGGATCCGCGACGGCGACTGGGTGCGGATCAGTACCTCGCGCGCCACCGTCGGTATGCGCGCACGGATCGACTCGGACCTGCACCGCGACGTCGTCGTCGCCGAATACGGCTGGTGGCAGGCCGCTTCGGACCTCGCCCTGCCCGGTGCGGATCCGCTCGCCGGTGACGGCACCAACTACAACCTCCTGGTCGGTGACGGAAACCGCGATCCGATCAGTGGCTCCGTCGGGCTGCGCGCGGTGCCCTGCGACGTCCAGCTCGCGCACTCGACACGGTGGCATGCGCAGCGGGAATTCCTGATCGACCACTGCGAACTCGAAACCGAGGAGATTCTCGCGGTGCAGTTGCGGCCCGTGGACCGGGCACCGTTACCCGCGTTCCGCGCCGGGCAACACATCACGGTCGCATGGCCCGATCAACCCGGCCTGACCCGCAGCTACTCGCTGACCGGACCCGGCGGACCGGCTGCTCAGGACAGGTACACGATCGCGGTGCGGCGCGTGTCCGGCGGCCGTTTCTCCACTGCCGTGCACGACCGGCTCCGGCCCGGCACCCGCCTGCTCGTCACCCCTCCTGCCGGTGGCTTCGCCGTGCCCCTCGTCCACTCCCGCCCGATCGTGCTCCTGGCCGCAGGCATCGGGATCACCCCGTTCCTCAGCTACCTCGAAACACTCGTTCTCGACCCGTCCGACACCCCGGAAATCGTGCTCCACTACGGCAACCGGGACAGTGCGCGCCACCCCTTCCGAGACCGGATCGCCGCCCTCGCCGCGCATCTGCCGTCCTTGCGCGTGATCGACCACTACAGCCGACCGGGCGCAGGCGACCGTTACCACCGGCGAGGGCGGGTATCGGCGTCCGATATCGACCCCGCCCTGATCGGCCGGCGAGCGCGTTTCTACCTGTGCGGCCCCGAGGACATGCTCGACGAACTCACCGCCGGTCTGGTGGCCCGAGGTGTTCCCCGATTCGACATTTTCGCCGAGAAGTTCCACGCGGCACCTGTACCGGTGCGCATCCGCGACGACGCGACCGCGACCGTTCGGTTCGCCCGTTCCGGCCGGGACGTGACGTGGCGCAAGTCGGACGGCACCCTCTTGCAGCTCGCCGAGCAGTCGGGTCTGTCCGTGCCCAGTGGATGCCGCGTCGGCCAATGCGAGAGCTGCGCGGTCCGGGTGCTCGACGGCACGGTGGCACACCTCGTCGCCGTCGGGGGCGAGCTGCCCGACGATCACTGCCTCACCTGCCAGTCCATGCCGACGTCCGACGTCGTGCTCGACGCCTGATTCCGAAAGGTCCGACCGTGCTCATCGTCTCCGCCGACGAAACCGTCGACGCATTGCCGTTCGACACTTTGATCCCAGCCCTGCGCGCGGGTTTCGCCCGCGGCGCCACCACCCCACCGCGCCACCATCATCAGATCGACGAGACCACCGGGTCGACGTTGCTCCTGATGCCCTCCTGGCAGGCCGACGGGCTGCTGGGCGTCAAACTCGTGAACGTCTTCCCCGAGAACAATGCGCACGGTCGCCCGGCCCTGTCCTCCGCCTACGTCCTGGCCCGTGCGGACACCGGCGAGCACCTGGCGGTCATCGATGGGAACGAACTCACTCGGCGGCGCACCGTCGCCACCGCGGCGCTGGCCTCGTCCTATCTGGCCCGCCCCGACAGCCGAGTCCATCTCGTCGTCGGAGCCGGGCACGTCGGCTCGCTCATCGCCGCCGCACACGCCGCGGTCCTCGACATCACCACCGTGCTCGTCCACGATCAGCACCGCGCCTCCGCAGAAGCCCTGGTCGCACGGCTGCGGGCCTCCGGAGCGGACGCTCACGTCGCCGTCGACCTCGACACCGCGGTCCCCGACGCCGACGTGATCTCCTGCGCGACGCTCGCCACCAGCCCGATCATCCGCGGTGAATTACTGCGTCCCGGCACGCATCTCGACCTGGTCGGCAGCTTCCGCCCGGAGATGCGCGAAGCCGACGACGCCTGCCTGACCCGCGGCGTCGTCTACGTCGACAGCAACAACGCGCTCGACGAATCGGGCGACCTCACCCAGCCACTCGCCACCGGCGTCATCACCCGGGACGACGTGACCGCCACGCTGCCCCAGCTCTGTCGAAATGAGGCGCCCGGTCGCCGAAACGCCCACGAGATCACCGTGTTCAAAGCAGTCGGCACGGCCCTGGCCGACCTGACCGCCGCGGCGCTGGTCCACCACCACGTCCTCCGGCACGCCGGTTGACCACTCAGGAGTTCGTATGTCTGTGCCCGATTCCCAGCTCGCCGCCGACCCACCGGCCGGCCGGCTCGCCCGATTCGCCACCCGCAGTGCGGCCTGGTCGGAGAAGTGGTTCCCCAACACCCTCGTCTTCGCACTGCTCATCGTCGCGGTGGTCGCCATCGCCGCGCTGGCGATCGGCGCGGCACCCGCCGAGGTCGCCTCGGTCTTCGGCAACGGCTTCTGGGACCTGATCCCGTTCACGATGCAGATGGCGATGGTCGCCATCGGCGGCTACGTCGTCGCCACCGCCCGGCCTGTCCAGCGGGCCATCACCGGGCTCGCCCGGGTGCCGCGGAATCCGCGTGCGGCGATCGCCGTCGTCGCCGCGGTCAGCCTGCTGTCGGCGTTGCTCAATTGGGGCTTCAGTCTCATCTTCAGCGCGCTGCTGGTCCGGCGACTCGCCGAACGCCGCGAGCTGCGCATGGACTATCGGGCCGCGTCGGCAGCGGCCTACCTCGGCCTCGGCGGAAGCTGGGCGCTCGGCCTCAGCTCGTCGGCCGCGCAACTACAGGCCAACCCCGCCAGCATTCCGCAGTCGCTGCTGCCCATCACCGGCGTCATCCCGTTCCGGGACACCATTTTCACCTGGCAGTCACTCGTTGTGGCCGCAGTCGTCGTCACGGTATGTGTGGCCATCGCGTTTCTGACCGCACCCTGCGCCGACATCGCCATTACCGCCACCGATCTCGGCATCGATCCCCGCGACCCGGTCGACGACGACATGCCGCGCACGCGTCCCGGCGAATGGCTCGAATACAGCCCGCTGCTCACCATCGTGGTCGTCGTCCTGGTCGGCGGGTGGGCGATCCAGGAATTCGCCGCCAAGGACCCCCTCGTCGCGATCTCCGGGCTCAACACCTACAACCTGCTGTTTCTCGGCCTCGGCATGCTCCTGCACTGGCGCCCCCGCCGATTCCTCGCCGCAGTCACCAAAGCCGTGCCCGCCACCGGCGGTGTCCTCATTCAATTTCCCTTCTACGCCGGGACCGCGGCCATTCTCACCAAGGCCACCGACGGCTCCGGCACCTCGATCTCCCACCACCTCGCCTCGTTGTTCACCGCCACGGGCAACGCCACCACCTTCCCGCTGCTCATCGGCGCGTACTCCGTCGTCCTCGGCTTCCTCATCCCCTCCGGCGGCGGCAAATGGATCATCGAGGCTCCGTATGTGATGCAGGCAGCGAACGACACACACGTCAACCTCGGCTGGACCGTCCAGATCTACAACGCCGCGGAGGCACTGCCCAACCTGATCAACCCGTTCTGGATGCTCCCGCTCCTCGGCGTATTGTCCCTCAAAGCACGCGACATCGTCGGCTACACATTCATCTACCTCGCGGCACTCCTGCCCATCGTCCTGGGCCTGCTCACCCTGTTGGCACCCACCCTGCCCTACCAACCACCGTCCTATTGACCAGGAATGATTTCTCCGAACTCGGCGAAGAACGCCCTAGGCGGCGTCTCGATAAGGTGTTGTGGTGCAACAGAGTTCGGGTAAGGGCGATGGTTGCGAGCTGCCTGCCAGCGCTGTCCATTGGCTCAGCGACGATCCGCATCCGGGGATCGTTCTGGTCGAATTCGCAGACGCGCACGGCCGACCGCACAGTCCCACCTACCCCCCGTCGAGCGTCTGAGCGGGGGCGTCCCTGTTGCGACGCCTTGCCGCTACCCTCCGCGCAGCCCCCACTCGTCGAGACCGGCGTAGATGCGGGCGACGCGGCGGTTTGGTGCACTGAAGCATTCGGCCTCGCCCGCGAATATCGCGATCAGCGAGTCGGGGCCTCGCCACCAAGTGTCGGCCAGGCCGCGAATTTCGGTCACGGGTTCGAAGGCGCGCAACGACAGCTCGTCAACAGCAGCACCCCTGATCGTGGTGATCTGCTTGGTCCAGCGAGCCGCATGGTATGCCAGCGCGAGCGATTCGATCCACCCCTCGATGCTTGCGTGCAATGGCACCCACCGATCGCCGTCGATGCCGAATTCTCCATTGGGGCCGATCATGAACTCGTAGGCCATCGACACGCGCTCAGGCCCCGCCTCGAACCAACCGATGCGCTCGAGCGCCCCGCCGACCAGGTCGGCAGACAGCATTGCGGGCCCGCCCTCATAATCCGCAGACGGCGGCAGGATCAGTCCACCCCACCGCCGCTGGAAGTCGAGGATACGGTCGATCTGCATTGCGGGAAGGCCGAATTCGAGCCACGGGTCCCGAAACTCCGCCAGCCGAGCGCATTCGACACGAATACCGTGTGCCGCAATGAACCGCTCGGCGCGGCGCGTGAGCTGGTCGAACGAATCGATCACGGGCTGCAGATCCACGCGGCCGACCGTACTCCGCCCAGGCCCGCCGAAGTGGTGACGGTGCCGCCGCACACAGGATGACTCGGAATCGACGGCACCGCCCACCGGTCCCGGCGTACTGCCGGGACGAATACCCCCACTTCTTGCGAAACAGGCCGATACCGAATGGTTCTCGGTGCCGACCGCGTCGGCGCGGTGCCGTCGGCTGCGCATCCGACGAAGGGTCGAACGGAGATGAACAGACACGACGACACCGCGATCGAGCCCGCGTGCACCGGGCGCCCTACGCACCGGGGCTCGGTATCACACGGTGGCCGATCCCGCCCGACAGGACCGGTCCACCAGCCATTCTACTACATAACGTAGTAGACAAAGGTCCTCGGATTGTCGCCGAAAGACCTGCGACCGGTCTCGAATCCCGTGTCCCACAACGCCCTCAACCACCTGCTCGAGGTCGCCGCGGGTGCCGGTTGCCCGGTCATCATCGCCCGCCCACCGAGTTGAACCGCATCGTGATCGCTCTCAGATGAGCGACAGCCAGTAGTCCTGAAACGCTAGAAAGACCTGTAGCACAACGGCTGTGTAGAACAGCGCGACCACGGTCCAGCGCCAGTCGACTATTGCGCGCAGCGGGCGGGGCAGCGCTTCGCCGAGTTGATTGCTCAGCACGGCCAGCATGGGAGTGACTACCGCCCACACCACCATGCAGTAGGGGCAGAGCGCGTGAATCCGATAGAGCGTCTGGAAGATGAGCCAGCACACGAACCCGACACCGCAGGCCGTGCCGATCCAGAGTCCGATCCAGATCCACTGTGGCAGTGCGATTCTGGCCACGCTCAGCAGCGCGAGCGGCAGCACGACCGAGAACGCGACGACGCCGATGATCGGATTGGGGAAACCGAGAACGGCCGCCTGCGGTGTCGCCATCACCGACCCGCACGACAGAATGGGATTGATACTGCACGACGGCCGATAGCCCGAATCGACAAAGAGTTTGAACCGCTCCACCGTCAAGGTGAACGAGGCCAGCCAACCCGCCGCCGCGGCCAGCAGTAGTACCCACGCGGTGCTCGATCGAGCGACGGACAACCGGCTCGGCTGCACTGCCGATACCGCATCGGCCACTTCGATCCGGGTCGGTTCAGCAAGGCTCATGTAACACGAATATCCAGAACGGCATTCGTCGCACGAGGGCCTTTGTGCCACCGGATGCAGGCCGATGGTCACCGGCAGTCGACAAGCGTATGGCGACCGGCGCCGTCCATGGCGGTCACCACGATCTCGATCGCACGAGTTCGCCGAGCCGCGTTGTGCGTTGCCGCCGCACGCGATCGTTCCAGACTCGCGCGCAGCCGCGACAGCTTGATCCGCTGCCGACGGGTGAGCCCACCCCAGATACCCAAGACCTCGTTGTGTTCCATCGCGTACTCGAGGCAGGATTCGCGTACTTCGCACCGGCCACAGATCCGCACCGCGAGCAGCGAGGTCTCACCGGCCTCGGGAAAGAATTCCTCCGGATCGCTTTGTGCACAGCTCCCGCTGCCCGCCCACTCCCCCGCATCGCGCTCGAGTAGCTGTGCCGCCCGATCTAACACCGCACTACCGATCTCATATCCGTAGAATTGGATATCGCTGTTCCCCGCATCGAGAGCCGAATGGCACACCTCGGTAGGGCCGAAACTCCTCCGGTTTCATGTCCGTGATGTTCGTCATTGCCGGTCAGGACTTACGTCCTGTGCGTGCGCGGCCGATCGGCCGGTCCAGTGGAGCCGAATTACTCTGCCCGGCAAGCGGATCAGGCGATACCTTCGCGAATGGCCGCGCACTGCACCGTTCCGGCGGCCGACGGGCACCACGATTCGAGGGATACCGACTGGATGTTCGCGAACTGCACTACCCCACAGCGGATCTGCACGACCTACCGCGACCGCGGTCTGCCGGTGACCCTGCTCGGCTCCCATCCCTGTCTGCGCACCGATGACCGGTTCGGCATGGTCACCATGCCGCGGCTACTCGGGTACGAGGTTTCCGCGGCAGCGCACACCGCCCCGGTCATGTTGCACACCAGGTCGAATCGCGTCGGCTTCCTCGTCCGCTACCCCGCCGACAGCCTCGATCCGGACCTCGTGCGACGACTGGACGAACTCGGCGTCACGATCGTGGCGCGCGGTAGCCGGATCATGCTTCCACATTCGGACCGGCAGCTCGGCTGCTCACCGGTGTGGGTGGTCGAACCTGGTTACGTCACCACCCTCCCGATCGAGGCCGTCGTACTCAACGCGGTGTGCGCGGTGGCCGGCGGCGTGCCTACCGCACGTTCCGGCCACGCGTCGACGGCTTGAGCCTCCACTTGCGGTAACCGAGCACACGCTCGACTATCGCTGCGCCACAACTGATCCGACTCCTTACGGCATTCCGAAGCGCGACAGTCTTTCGACCAGTTCACTACCCCAGCGCTCGGCCCGCGCGGACTCGTTGCCCGCCAACGGCCCCACTCGGGAGACGACCAGGAAACTTTCACGCCCCACGACATCGCAGGCGTGCCCGTGCAGGCGCTTCACGATCCGTCGCGCCGCGGACCCGGTGAAGATGCTTCGGCCCGCGACGGTATCGAACGCCGCGGCACGGACATTCAGCCGCGCGGGCAGCGCATCGAGCCACTCCCGCACGCCGGTCACGGATCTGACCGCACCGTGCGATTCCGCTTGCCGACGTGATGTCGGCGTCGACAGACCCGCATTGTGCGTAGGCGCTCCCACCAGCAATAGATCGACGTCGTCCAGCGCAGGCACGGCCTGCGCGCCGACCACCGTGACGCTGCCCCCGCGCGCACGAATCCCCTCGGCGACGGACTCCGCGATGGACGCGGTGTTCCCGAAACAAGACTCTACGACTATCAAGACATTCATGCCGCTCCCCTCGGCCTTACCGGGAGCGCGTGTTTCGGCGACAATGGAATTCGTCAACGTGTTACCTCCTGCATACCTATGACGGCGTTATCGGGGCAGGGTCACCCACCAACCGTTGAACTGGTCGAAATCTTTCGACGCCCACCCGGCGGCCTCGGGAGCCGAGGGCAATTGGCTGGTGATGGTGAGCTGCACCAGATACTGGCAACCGCTATCACCTATGACGAGGTATCGGGTGTCGGCCCGTAGTCGTAGTGAGTCGAGGACGTAGGTGCCCGCGATGAGGCAGGACGGATAACCCTCGTACCGTGCTTCATCGACATGGATTTCGTCCCAGCCGGGAAGTCGGCGTGCGTCGAATACAGCGTGCGTGAGCAGCTCGAGGTAATCGACACCAGGAGTCAATCGCACGAGGACGAGCACCGCGTTGTCGACCCAGCCGTAGCCTTCGATCGGCGGCCGGGCCCAGATCGAATAGACGTCGCGGAAGTATCCGCGCGCCACTTGCGTCCAAGGCGACGGCGGGACGATCGACACCGTCGGTACACCGGTCGCACCCGGCCGCAGCTGCTCATATCGAACTCCGCAGGCAGCCAAGTAGGTCGCGAGGCCCGCTTCGGCGTCGTGCTCGTGCGCAGACGACCAGCGACCGTTCATCGCACACTGCTGGACGGCTGCAACTCCAGGGCGAGCACCGCTGCCTGACTTCGTCGCTCGACCCCCAGTTTGGTCAGCAGCCGGGAAACGTAGTTCCGGATCGTCTTTTCCGCCAGCGACATTCGTTCCGCAATCTGTCGATTCGACAGTCCTTCGCCGAGCAGTTCGAGCAACGTCCGCTCCTGCGCGGTGAGATGCGCGAAAGGACCGCTGCGTGCGGCGCCGTCCGCGCGCAACTTGGACATGAGCGCGGCCGCGGCGCGGTTGTCGAGCAACGATTTACCCGACCCGACCTCACGAATGGCGTCGACCAACTCCACCGTGCCGATGTCCTTGACGACGTAGCCGCTGACTCCCGCCCGGATGGCGTTCAGCATCGTTTTCTCGTCGATGAACGCGGTGAGGATCAGCAACTGCGCGCCCAGCCCGTGATTCTGCAGTTCACGGCACAGCGCTATGCCGTCACCATCGGGCAGCCGGATTTCGAGCACGACAACGTCGGGACGCAGCCGCAAGATGTCTTCGATGGCCCGGGACACCGTCTCCGCCTCCCCGACCAGCTCGAGGTCGGGTTCGGCGCCGATCAGGTCGGCAATCCCACGCCGGACGATGTGATGCCCATCGACCAGGAACACTCTAGTCACGCACAAACCCCTCCGGCAGAACGTCCGGGCGGGCAGCACTGCGCCGATTACCCAGCTCGGACAACAGGTCTCGCGTTCGGCGCCGGATTCGGCACAGATCCCCATCCGAGCTGATCGAGCCACGAGCTGCCCGAATCTACTCGCTACTCAATGTATCGGTAACGGATGAGTCCGCCTGCGGGCAAAGGTCACAACGGTATCCGACCAATGGGCAAGGGATTTCATGACTTTTGTCCCAACTACGCGGGACAGTGCCCGCCTGCCCATCGGGGTAATAGATCGTGCCGAACAATTGGCACACGGGACACTGGTCACACGATATCCGGACAGAATGTCCCGGCGTCCGATGACTCCGGACTTCTGTTCACGGCACAGTCGCGGTGATTCGATTGTCACTCGGCATCAGTTCTCGGAATTGCTTTCGAGAATTCCAACGATCGTCCGTGATGCCGCACAGGCTACGCGAAATTTCGGTAACGCGTAGCAGTCGAATGATCGAATCAAAGGAGAACGAATGTCCGCGAGACATGGCTTTGCGCGAATGGGAATCGTATCTGTCGTAGCCACGGCAGGAATTGCATCAGGCCAGTGCTTCGCTTCCGCCGAGCCGGTGGCTCAGTTGGCAAACCCGCTCCTCCGTACCGCCGCAGCGGACGTCGCCCAGCCCGTCGTGGCCCCCTGGGACAACGTCGGCCAGGGCCGGGGCACCGATTTCGAACCGGGAACAAATGGGGTCCTGAGCGATACCGTCATCAAGCCCGAATACTTTCCACTGGTCGATCAGCGCCGGCGGGAACTGTTGTCGGCGGCCACGCTCGACGGCGCGGCCGACGGCGCGGCGATCGGCGGGATCGGCGGGGCCGCCGTCGGCGCGACCGTCGGGGCGATCACCGGACTCGGTACCGGGCTGGCCGCGGTGCCGATCGGAGCCGGCATCGGCGCCGGCGCCGGTCTGGTGATCGGCGGCGTCGGCGCCGCCACGATCGGCACGCTCACCGGCATGGCCCTCGGCTGCGTCGTCGGGCTGCCGGCCGTGATCGTCGGATGCATCCCCGGCGCGGTGATCGGTGGCATCGTCGGCGGTGTGGCCGGAACCATCGCCGGAGCCGTCGTCGGACCACTGGCCGGCACCGCAATCGGCGCAGGCGCCGGTGCGGGCGTCGCGACCGCCGCAGGCCTGGGCACCGCGGCCGTCGCCACGCCCGTCGGTGCGGCGATCGGCGCCGGTCTCGGTGCCGCGATCGGTGCGGCGACCGCGGCCTCGCAGGCCAATCAGGGTCTGGCTCAGCAGAACCTGAACGACCTCGAAGGGTTCGCCTACACGCAGCGCCAGGACGCCGCGGCACCCGTCTCCGCCGCGGTCGAGCCGGTGGCCAGGCAGCTACAGCAAGGCCTGACCGATGTCAGCACGGCAATCAATTCCGTCACCGAGCAGTTCCAGCTGGTGCGGTAACCGAGGCGGCGCGGTGCTCACACAGAGCCGGACAGTGAGCACCGCGCTGCCGTCGGCGGCTCCGGCCACCGGTCGGCGCGGCAGGCGGCGCACGGACTCAGGGGCGGACGATGGTCACCGCGGTTTGCGGCAACCCGAGCGACTCCCCGATCTTCGCCGACCATGCGGCTATATCGGCCCAGTCGCGCAGGTCCCCGTACCGCATGCCGCCGAGGACCCGATAGATCGTGCGGGCCTTGAAGTCGACCCCGGCCCGTTCGTAATGACCGGCGAAAGCGTGGTAGTCCTCGGGGGCGATCAATGCGCGCAGTGCCGCGATTTCCTTCGGCACCTTCCGGCCCAGCCGTCGGCCCAGGGGTCCGACGAGCGCGGGCCCGAGACCGACGCTGAACAACCAGACCCGTTTCGTGGCAAGGATATCCGCGTGCGCGCGAATGAACGATGCCGCCGGCGGGAGGAATTCCCGGTGATGAATCGCACTGCCCAGAACGATCGCATCGAACCCGGTGAGCTGTGGCGCATGGTTGACCCCCGCGACGACGACCTCTGCCCCGCGCGCCGTCAGGTCCTGCCCGAAGTATTCCGCGATGTCGCGGGTGGACCCCTGGGCCGTAGCGAATATCACTGCGATGCGAGTACCTGGCGTTCCCATGCCATTCATGGTGGCTGCACACAACGGTTTTCGGCAGAGGCGTACGGCCCACGCGATCAGGACGAAAAGTCCCCGTCTGATGGACCATTCCCCCTTTTCCTACGACGCGACGTTTGCCTATCGTGAAAACGTCGATCCACGATGCGTTCATTTCTTGTCGCCGGCGGCCCAGACATCAGCCAGAGGGAGGTGACCGATGCGCCCTGTCCAACTGCGTTACAACTTCCGATGCTATCCGGATGAGCCCCAGCAAGCCGCGCTTGCCCGGGCTTTCGGTTGTGCCCGAGTGGTTTTCAACGACGCCCTGGACGCCCGCCAACGGGCCTACGCGGCCGGCCGTTGGATATCGGACGCGGAGTTGTCCCGACAGCTGACGGCGGCCAAACGGACCGTCGAACGTGCGTGGCTCGCGGACGTGTCGGCGGTGGTCCTCCAGCAAGCTCTCGCAGACCTGAACACGGCGTACCGCAACTTCTTCGCCTCGGCGACCGGTCGGCGACTGGGCCCCACCGTCGGACTCCCCAGATTCCGGTCCCGCCATGACCGGCAATCCGTCAGATTCACCCGCAACGCCCACTTCGCAGTCACCGCGGGCGGTCGGTTACGTCTGCCCAAAATCGGTGCGCTGAAAGTGATCTGGTCACGGCCGCTGCCTTCGGAACCGACGTCGGTGACGGTGATCAGGGACACCGCGGGCCGCTATTTCGTCTCCTTCGTGGTCGAATCCGCCGCCGACCCGCTGCCCGCACAGTCAGCTCAGGTCGGTATCGCCCGGGGGACGTGCGCAGTAGCGGTGCTGAGCAACGGCGCCACGATCGCCGACCCGGAATTCCTCCGGCGGGCGCAACGCAGACTGGACCGGGCACGGCGGACACTGTCCAGAAAGCAGCCGGGCAGCAGGAATCAGGTCAAGGCCCGGCTGGCGGTCGCCAAAGCCTCTGCGGCACTGAACGACACCCGACGCGACTGGGCGCACAAGCAGTCGACAGCGATCATCCGCGAAAACCAAGCGGTGTACATCGAAGGACTGCCCTACCGCGCCAAGGCTCCGTCGCGCGGAACCCGCTCGGCCGACGACATCAGCTGGATCGTGCTCACCCGGATGCTCGGCCAGAAGGCCGCTCGCTACGGGCGGCGCTTCGGCAAATTTTCGCCCGCACCCGTGCCCGGTCCGCACCACCCCGACCGCGCCGCCCGCACCATTCTCGCCGCCGGGCAGGCGGAGAGTAGAAACGCCTGTGGAGCCGACTCGAGGCCCGGACCCGTCCCGGCACTCGGCCACGAAACAGGAACCCGCCGTAGGCGTTACCCACGCCAGCCGGAATCGTCCCTGCCTGCCGGGGCAAGGTACGAGGATGCCAAGACACGCACACCAACCCACCGATGACACCGTCGCCGCGGAGCACTCAGGGAACGTCGAACTGATCCACTACTTCGTCGATGGCGCGACGCGGCGTGACGGGCAGCGCGCCCGCGCTCGTCGGCGCCCAACCGACTCTGAGCACCACCTGCGCGTGCGCGCTGTCGTCCAGCACTTCGAGCCGAACCCGATTGCGCAGCAACGGAAGTTCGAGCGGCTCGCTGAGCGGGCAGGTGGCCAGGCCGATGTTCGCCGCGGTCAACAGGACCGCGCTCATGGCTTCGCCGGCCCGTAGACGCGAGACGCGATCGTCGGCCGAGGTCGCCAGCAGGAGCAGGTCGGCGGTGTCCGGAGTTCGGGCCTGGTCGAGCAGCTGCGGCTCGGTGAAATCTCTGGCGGGGACCTCGGCGTCGGATCGGGGACGCGGAGTGCTCCTGGCCGGTACACCATCCGCGGACCCGTGGCGTCCGCTCCAGCTCGCGAGTTCGAACCGGTAGTCGGCGTCCAGGGCATGCTCGGCGGCCGCGATCCGCATGGCATCGAGCAGGCGGTCTCGCGATCGGTCGGTGACCCGACGGACAATCACACCCAGGCCCGCGGCGCGTTCGATCAGCAAGCCGAAGTACCCGACCGGAATCGGCCAGGAACTGAATTGCCTGCGGTCGCTCTGCCGCCGCGAAATCGCCGCCGAGAGTTCGACATCCTGGGCCGTCGGCCGATGCGCGACCAACTCGATCGCCGCCAGATGATTCGGTTCGTCCGGATTCGGCAGGCGATGCACGATCGCCGACCAGCCCAGCGCCGCGAACGCGATACGCAGATGATGAAGTGCCGCACCACAGCTCAGCACCAGATCACGCTGATCCGGATCCGTCGACGGTATCGCCCGGTCCGGATCCAGGAACAGATGCATTGACCTGTCCCCGATCTGCCACCGCCACGGTTGAATGTTGTGCACCGACGGTGCCCGTACCGCGAGTCTCAGTGCCGCTCGTACGGTTTCATCGTCCGGCATTCCATGATCCATACCGACTTCCTTATGTTCGGGTGCCATGACGGTCGCATACGGTCGTGCCGCGAAGAAGGGTCCGACGGCCCTCATAGCGAGGACCTCGGCTGCGTGTTCGATCGAATTCGGCCGCCGAAGGGCTCTGGTCGCTCCGATCGAGGGTCTTTCGCCCTCGAACCAAGGGCACTATTCACATTTTCCCGACCGTGCTGTGTGCGTAAGGCTCGAAGCCGAAGGGAGCGAATACCGTGACGGAGCCAGAGCTGCAGGAACGCATCGCGCAGATCGTCGATACGCAAGACCGGATGGATCGGCTCATCGAAGCGATGCTGATCGTCACCTCGGGTCTCGATATCGATGACACGCTTCGTTCGATCGTGCACGCGGCCCTGGAGTTGGTGGACGCCCGCTACGGCGCGCTCGGCGTGCTCGAATCCGACCAGCCCGCCGCCAGACTCACCGAATTCGTGTACGAAGGCATAGACGATCGCACCCGCGTCATGATCGGTGATCTACCCCATGGTCACGGTGTACTCGGTCTGCTGATCACACAACCGAGACCGATCCGGCTCGCCGATCTTTCCGAACATCCCGCCTCGGTAGGTTTCCCCGCGAATCATCCGCCGATGCGGTCCTTCCTCGGCGTACCGATCCAGGTGCGCAACGAAGTATTCGGAAACCTGTATCTCACCGAAAAGGTGGGCGGCGGCGAGTTCACCGAAGACGACGAAGTCGTCGTGCAGGCACTGGCCGCCGCGGCGGGCATCGCCATCGCGAACTCACGCCTCTATGAAGAAGCTCGGATACGCCAGCAGTGGCTCGAAGCCACCCGTGATGTGGCCACCGAACTCCTCTCGGGCGGGGCGAATCACGAAGTGCTGACACTGGTCGCCGAGCGCACGCTCGCGCTCACCGAATCGGCATGCACCCTCCTGGCCTTGGCGGCCGACTCGAGCACAATGGCGGAGGAAACCGAGCTGGTCGTGGTCGCCGCGGCGGGAATCTGTGCCCGGCGGTTGATCGGCCGGCGCGAACCCGTGCGGGCGACCGCGGTCGGACGGTCCTTTCGCGAGGGTCGTGCGGTCGCCGTGGACACGCTGTCGGACGAGACGACCCTCGGCAATGTCGCGAAACTCGGTCCCGCACTGATACTTCCGCTCCAGGCCGGCCATTCGGTCGTCGGCATCCTGGCGACCATACGACCCGCGGGCCTGCCGCAGTTGGACACCGCCGCCCGGTCGATGATGGCGGCCATCGCCGATCAAGCGGCGCTCGCTCTGCAGCTGGCGGACACGCAACGGCGCATGCGGGAACTCGACGTCTTGTCCGACCGTGATCGGATCGCCCGCGACCTGCACGATCAAGTCATTCAACGCCTGTTCGCGGTCGGCCTTTCCCTACAGAACACCATTCGGCGCACGGATTCGGCGGATACCCAGGCACGTCTCGCGGAGAGCGTCGACGATATCCAGACGATCGTGCACGATATCCGGCACTCGATCTTCGACCTGCAGACCAACTCGACCGCTGATTCGTCCACCTATCGAAAACGGCTGCACAGCATCGTCTCGGACATGACCAAGGACACCGGAATTCGGACGCGAGTGCACCTGGCCGGACCTGTCACGGTCCTCACGCCACCGTTGTCCGACGATGTCGAAGCCGTGCTGCGCGAGGCGCTCAGCAATGCGGTCAGGCATTCGTCGGCCACGACGATTTCGGTCGAACTCCGCGTGCGTGACGACGTCACCATCGAGGTCACCGACGACGGAATCGGTCTGCCCGCCGAGATCACGCACCGCAGTGGGCTGGCGAACCTCGCGGTGCGTGCCGAAAGGCACGGCGGCAGTTGCCGACTGGGGCGGCGAGCCGAAGGGGGCACGACCCTGCGGTGGGCCGCGCCTTTGCCGGCGCCGACCCGTACGGTGCGATAGGGACAATTCCCGGCTCCGACCGAGGAAATTTCCCATAACTAGAGGCCTTCCGTCCCTGGACCGAAACGACACCTTCGACGTTGCAATTCTGTGGTGCACTGCTCATTTCTCTTGATATCGAAGGGAATTCGCACGTAGACGAGTCGGTTCGGCATTGTCGAATCCGCTCGCTTGTCGAATAGCAGAGTGCAGGTGAAAGTGAGTTCGCAGCGCATCCGGCGATGCGATTGCGCATTCCGCGTCCAGCACAAACAGAGGGGTATCGATGAGCAGAAGAAACACTTCCAGGATCAGACGCATGCTCGGCCTCACCGGGTTCGCGGCCGTGCTGATCACCTCGGCCATGTCCACCGCGAACGCGACACCCACGCCGGAGTATCCGCTGGATGCCCGGCTGGGCACGCTCTGGTCGTCCCAGCCGGAGCCGTCCCGGGACAAGCGCGATCCCGACCCCGCACTGCCCTACATCGATGTGCCGGCCGACTACGTCTACAACCCGACCCTGGAACCGGTTGCCCGACATGACTTCTGCACGTCGTCGTTCGACCAGTTCGGCAGCGCGAACTTCGCCGGACCGTGCGCACGGCACGACATGTGCTACGACGTGGTCGACGCCCGACGCACCGAAGGGTGGCGCGAGACCGGATACGGTCCGTGCAACGCGGCGTTCTACCAAGAACTTCTGACCAATTGCCGGAACGCATACTCCGACATCCAATCCAACGCATTCTCCCTGTGCCACCGCGCCGCGTCCGTCTACGCATACATGACCGAGGCGACACACTGGGGCCAGAACTGATCCGACTCCCCCGCCCGGACCTGCGCAGAGCGCAACACCTGGCGCACCTTGACACCGAATTGGCCCGTTGTTTCAGCGTCGCTTCGAGAGCTTGACTGCGACGAAGTCGAGAACCTGGCGGGGAGTGTGCAGGGCGTCGGCCTCCGCATCACTGATCGCGATCCGGTAGTGGCGATTGATCGCGTCGATCATCTCGATCTGTGCCAACGAGTCGATGTTCAGTTCTTTCATCGTCAGGTCCAGCGCTTCTTCCGGCAGCCGCACGACGAGGCTCGGCGGACCACCGCCTGGATTGAGTGCGCGGGTAAGTATCTCTGCCAGGTCTGCGGGTTTCATTGTCGCTCACAACCTTTCCGGGTGCAGGGTCACCTCTTCCGGCAACTACGGCAGCCGCACTATCTGGGCCGCATACGTCAAGCCGGCACCGAATCCCAGTAACAGCGCCGGCGTGCCCGACAGCTCAGGGTGGTCGGTGCGCAATCTGTCCAACGCCAAGGGAATGGAGGCCGATGATGTGTTGCCGGAGTCGCGGATGTCGCGGGCTATCACGGCGCGGTGGACGCCTATTGCGTAGGCCAGTTTGTCGATCATTCGCATATTGG
Source organism: Nocardia vulneris (assembly GCF_001613425.1). GTDB lineage: Bacteria > Actinomycetota > Actinomycetes > Mycobacteriales > Mycobacteriaceae > Nocardia > Nocardia vulneris. The sequence continues at coordinate 412,854 of NZ_BDCI01000035.1, forward strand.
CTTGGTGGGGCACGAACGCCGCGACGTCGTCGGCGGTCAATCCCGCTCTGGCACATGCCCGCTGGGCGACTTCGACCAGTTCGGAGGTGGCCCACTGATAGACGTCGCGGCCGCGCATGGTTACGCGGCCCTGCCAGTCCTGCACTCGAATGAGTTCGGCGAGGCTGCCGTTCGAGCCCCACACCACCGGCCCTATGTCCGCGGCGCCGCTCTTTTCGACGAGAACCGCGCCGGCACCGTCAGCGAACACCGGTGCGGTGATCGGATCTCGCGGATCGATCCAATCCCGCAGGCGTTCGGCGCCGATCACCAGCACCTGATCGGACGTTGCCCCGCGGATGAGACTGTCCGCCACGGTCAGCGCGTAGCAGAACCCGGAACAACCGGCATTGACGTCGAACGCGGCCGCGTCGGGGACGCCGAGCAGGCTCGCGACCGATGCGGCGCCGTTCGGGATCGGGGACGGCAACGTGCAGGTCGCCAGAATCACTGCGCCTATGCGGTCGAGATCAGCTCCGGCGATGGCTTTTTCGGCTGCGGCGACGGCCATCGTGACGACGGTTTCACCCTCAGTGGCGAATCGGCGCGAGGATATTCCGACTCGCTGCAGAATCCAAGCATCGTCGACGGGCGGGCCGATACCGGCTGCGAGTGTGACGTTGTCGACGACAGCGCTCGGCCGGAACGCTCCGACAGCACGAATACGCGACCCGATCATGTGACTACCGGACGAGGGCATCGGGACCGCCTCGCTCGCCGGCCCGCCGAGCGGCTCCTGCTCGGCAGCTGCGCAGAGCTCGTCGAATTGTCCACTTCCCCAGTCCGGCAAGGTTGTCACAATGACATCTCTCCACAGACGGAACACACGAGTCGGCGATTCCGGCACGGCTTCACGATTGCGGCATCTCTACGCGACGCAGCAGGCAGAGTCGAATTGCACTGGGATCCAGCGGGAATCGAAGTACTCGATGTGTCCACCTCACCTCCGACAGGAGGTCTTGATCGCCCAGCCTAGCATGAACTACTACGCCAATTCAATGCAGAATGGCTCTGACGCAAGGCATTTCGAGCCTGCCGCAGGCGGTACGGATCTCGACACCCGACACACGCCGATTGCACGGACTTAACTCGAAACATACCAATCAACCTGCATGCCAACCACTTCCACACTGCACGGTGCACTGCTATCGTTGTATTACACCTGACAGCACCGCTGAACAGGGCTTTCCGCCGTACCTCTTCGCGAGATCCGAGGGTGACGCAGGCAACCCAACCGTCGCCGTGAAATGCGTGCGCCAATGACGAATCGCGCCTTATCAGGAGTGCGTGGATTATGGACGCATACATCACCGCGACCGCCACCTACCTACCCGGCGATGCAGTCGCCAATGACGAGATGGAATCCCGGCTGGGTTTGGTTGCCGGAAAAGAGTCCGCATTTCGCGAAACAATCTTGAAGCACAACGGGATTCGCAGCCGCCACTATGCAATTTCTCGAGCCGGGCACCAGGACCACCTCAACGACGAGCTGGCGGCGCGCGCCGTCGATGCCTTGCTGCGTGCCCGTGGGTTGCCGCTGAGCGAGATCGGGCTCCTCGCCGCAGGCACGACGCTGCCGGATCTGGTGGCGCCGGGGTTCGCGTCCATGGTGCACGGCCGGCTCGCCGAATACGGTCACGCGGCACCGCTCGAGATTCTGACCGCCGGCGGTGTATGCACCTCGGGCGCCGCCGTATTGCGGCACGCGGTGAACGCGGTGTGCCTCGGCGCGCACGATCGAGCGATCGTCTGTGCTTCGGAGCTGATGAGCCAGATCATGCGCGGTCGCCGGTTCGAGCGTGAAAGCATCCGTACCGCAACGCAATCCGAGGCACCCAAGGACTACGAGTACTTCAATTCGGAGTTCTTGCGCTGGATGCTGTCCGACGGAGCGGGTGCGGTGCTGGTGGAAAACCAGCCCGCCCCGGACCGCCCCAGCCTGCGCGTGGACTGGGTTGCCATGACCTCCTACGCGCATATGTTGCCGACCTGCATGTACATCGGCGCCGACAACGCCGAAGCACCTACCCCGGGCCATACCGTGTGGAGTGCCGCGACGGTGGACGATGCGGAAGCCGCGGGAATGCTGATGCTCCGGCAAGACACCCGCTTGCTCGGCAAGCACGTCGTCGAGATCATCGGACAGGAGCTGGAACGGCTGATCAAGGTCGGAAAGGTAGACACCGCCCGCTCGTACGACTGGTATCTACCCCATATCAGCAGCTACTTCTTCTGGCCCAAGGTCGCTGACCGGATCCGCGAGACCGAGTTGGTCCTGCCGGACGAGCGGTGGTTCACCAACCTGGATCGGGTCGGCAACGTCGGTAGCGCGTCGTTCTACCTCATGCTGGACGAGGCCGTTCGAACCGGACTGATCCAACCCGGTCACCGTGTCCTCGCGATGATTCCGGAGTCGGGTCGGTTCTGCGTGGCGCATGTCCAGCTCACCTGTGTTCCGCCCACTCTGCCCTCGAACGAGGCGCCGTGACCGACGAGCCGACACCGATGGCGCGCACGGACGCACCGACCGCGACCGTGCTGTGGTACTCCCAAACCGGCCAAGCCCGCGAGGCCGCCGAGGCATTGCTCGCTCCCCTCCACACCGCGGGCATGAAGCTGGAGTGGGTACAGATCCGACCCGCGACGGAATACCCGTTTCCCTGGACTCTGCCGCAGTTCGCCGGAATCTTTCCGGAGGCGGTCGATCCACGTGGGCACATCCCCGTGCGAACCACGGCGCCGGTCACCGCAGACCTCGTGGTCATCGCGTTTCCGGTCTGGTACCTGGCGCCGGCGATCCCGATCCGATCCCTGCTGATCACCACTGCGGACATCGTCGCAGGCCGTGATGTCATCGGCCTGGCGGTCTGCCGAAACGTGTGGTGCGCGGCCGCGGTGGAGCTCGCGCAGCTGGTCACCGCAGCGGGCGGGCGCTATCTCGGTACGATCTCCGCGATCGACACGCACTCGCCGCTGATCACCGCGATCACCACGGTGCACTGGCTGCTCACCGGCCGCCGCGAGGCCTTCGGGCGTTTCCCCCGCGCCGGCGTCACCGACGCCGAACTGACCCGCCTCACCGGCCTCGGCGAACGCCTCGCGCACGACGGCAGTGCGATCACCGACAACCCTGCCGCTGCCCCGATCACCCCTGCGCTCGCGGCGATGGAACTCGTCATGGCGCCGCTTTTCCGGGTCTTCGGCCGCATCGCCGCGGCCAGCCCACCCGGCAGCCTCGCCCGACGCGCCAAGCTCACCGGCACGGCGGGAATCATCATCGCGGCACTAGTGGGCGGCCCGCCGATCGCTGCCCTGACCCGGTTGGTCGCACGACACCGCTTCGACAATTGGCTGGATCGACGCCTCGCCCCCGCGGTCCATCCGCAGGGCTCCGCCGACCGGCAGCCCAGCCCACGGCGGTCCTCGCGTCAGGAGTTCCCATGAATCCGCCACCCGTCGACTACCTGCTGCAACTCGCGAACGGATACGCCGCCACCGGCGTGCTGGCCACCGCGCTCGAGCTCGATCTGTTCGCTACTCTCGACAAGCTCGGGCCTACCGAGCTCGATGATCTCGCGATCGCCATCGGCCTCTCACCCCGCCCGGCCGAGCAGTTTCTCGCCGCGTGCGTCGGTCTCGGGCTGACCATCGTCGACGCCGACAACCGGTGCCACAACAGCGATCTCGCCACCGCCTACCTCCTTCCGCATCGTCCCGGCTATCTCGGCGACTTCGTCCGGTTCCAGTTCGATCGCGAATACCCCGCATGGCACCGACTCGCGGACGCCCTGCGCGACAACCAGCCCATCACCCGGCAGTCGGATCCGCATCGGCACCGGCTGTTCGACCGAACCGATCCCGATATCAAAGGCTTCATCACCGCCCTGCACCCCATGGCGATCTCGGCGGGTGCCGCGATGGCGAAGCTTCCGATCTGGGACGACCACCACGCTCTTCTCGATGTCGGCGGCGGCTCGGGCGGCTACAGCCTGGGCCTGTGCGAAGCCTTGCCCGCTCTCACCGCCACCGTGTACGACGTCGACGACATCACCGATATCACACGGGGTTTCGTCGGTCATCACGACAGAATCACCGTCGTCGACGGAGACTTCTATACCGATCCGGCGCTGCCCGGCAGCCACGACACCATCCTGCTGGCCAACATCCTGCACGACTGGGGACCCGATACCCGTGCCATGCTGTTGGCCAAAGCTCATGCGGCCCTGCCCCACAACGGCGCGATCATCATCATCGAGCACATGCTCGACGACACTCGAACCGGTCCCCTGCAAGCCGCGGTGATGGGGCTGAACATGATCGTCGAAACCGACGCGGGGCGCTCCTACCACCCCGCCGATCACGCCAAAGCCCTTCGTGCCGCCGGGTTCACCGCTATCCACACCCACGCCAGCGACCTACCGACCGGCAACTACCTGATCATCGGTCGTGCCGACCACTTGTCACCGTGACTCCGTCGGCGCGCTCCGTGGGGCGCGCGGCCGGCCCAGCTCACCGCCAGACGACCAGCTCTTCGAGCGGTTTGCGGCGGTCGGCGAGGCGACGGTCGGGTGCGGCGTCCGGGTCTGCGGGGTAGCCGAGGGTGAGGATGCCGACTAGGGCGACGTCGTCTGGTAGCTGGGCGATCTTCGCGAGGGCGTCGAGTTCGTCGGGCGGGGCGGGGCTGTAGAAGCCGGTGGTCAGTCCCGCGTCGATCGCGGCGAGTTGCAGGAGCGCGAACAGTGCGCCGGCGTCGAACCACCAGAACGGGACGGGCCAAGGGATTTCGGTGTTGCCGGTGAGTTTGTCGGGTTCGGTGTAGCGCTCGTGATAGGACGCTTCTCGGATCCCGAGGGCGATGTGCACCGGGGCTTGCGAGATCCACGGTTGATGACCGTGTTCGAGATACCAGGGCTCCGCGACCGCCGCCAGCTGTCCGCGCAGCACCGGATCGGTGATCACCACCAGTCGATGACCTTGGCTGTATCCGGCGCTGGGGGCGCGGCGGACGACCCGCACCACCCGCCGCAGCGTCTCGGCGGGCACCGGATCGGGCCGGTAGTGCCGCACCATCCGGCGGCCGCGCAGTACTTCGGTGAAATCCATCGTTCAAGCCTTTCGATTCAGAGCGGGTCGTAGTCGGCGAATGGGCAGCAGGGTGAGCAGGCCGAGCCCGCCCAGGATGGCGAAGGCGAGCCGGAAATCGCCTGTGCTGTCCCGTAGTACGCCCACCAGCACGGGAGCCGACGCGGCACTGCCGTAGCCGACGAAGAACGCCAGCGCGCTGATCCGTCCGGCTTCACCGGCATCGCGACTCACCAGCACCGGCATGGTCAGCACGAGCGTGAAGAGGCCGCCGTGCCCGACGCCGAGGGCGACGATCCACACCCAGGCCGCTGTGCCCGGCGCGAGGGCCAGACCCAGAAAGCCTGCGGCAGTGACGATCATGGTGACCGCGAGGGCGCCACGCTTGTCCTCGCGCTCACCGAGCAGCATCGGCACGGCCGGCATCGCGACGACCTGGATGGCGATCATGACCGTCAGCATGACGCCGGACGCCGCCGCGCTGTAGCCCCCACTGTTGTGCAGCAGCGGTGCGACCCACGCCAATTCGCAGTAATACAGCGCCGAGTTGACCGCGGACAGAATGGTGATCCGCCACGCCGAACCGCTGCGCCAGGGCAGGCCCCGGGTCGCCGGACCCGCAAGGGCGGCAACGCCTTCCAGCCCCAGCGCACCTTTTGCACCGGACCACAGCACCATTCCCGCCACCGCGAGGACCGCCCACGAGGCCAGCGCTGCCGGCCAGGAGCCCAGCAGGTCGGCCAACGGCGCGCTGACACCGGCCGCCACCGCTCCGCCGAGCCCGAGACCCGCCGTGTAGATGCCCGTCACCAGCGTGGCCCGATCGGCGAACCGCGTCTTGACCACGGCGGGCAACAGGGTCTGCGCGATCGCGATACCGGCCCCCACGATCGCCGCGCTGCTCAATTGCAGCCAGGTGGACGCGCCGGCCGAGCGGGCCGCCGTGGCGATCGCGATGATCGCGAGCCCGAGCAGCACCCCGCGCTGCAATCCGAAGCGACGTCCCACGTATGCGCCCAGCGGTGCGCAGACGCCCATCGCCAGCGTGGGAACGGTGGTCAGCAAAGCCACGCCGGTCGCGGACAGATCCAGGTCGGTCTGGATGCGGTCCACCAGCGGCGCGACGGCCGCGATGGCCGGGCGCAGGTTCGCGGCGGCGGCGAACAGCGCGACCGCGGCGGCGCCCAGTGCGGTGCGGGATGCAATCCCTGTCATGAGGTACCCCAGGTTGATCTCGGACATTTTCTATCCGAGTTCTATCACATCTCGGATATCTCATGTCCGAGATCGGTAGGATGGGGTCGTGAAGATGTCGAACGGTGTGGAGTGGGCCCTGCACAGCTGCGTCACGCTCAGCCAGAGCCAGGAGCCGGTGCCGGCGGCTCGGCTGGCCGAATTGCACGGCACCCCACCGGCTTACACGGCCAAGCAGCTACAGGCTCTGTCCCGAGCGGGCATCGTCCGGTCCACCGCCGGTCAGGTCGGCGGGTACGCCCTCACCCGACCGGCCGCGCAGATCAGCGTGCTCGACATCACGCAGGCGATCGACGGGACCGAACCGGCCTACCGCTGCGCGGAAATCCGGCAACGTGGACCACTGGGTATTCCTGCCGAGCAGTGTGCGCGGCCGTGCGCGATCGCCCGCACCATGGCGGCCGCCCAGCAGGCGTGGTCGCGTGCGCTCGCCGAGGTCTCCGTGGCCGACTTGGCCGCGGGCATCGACGACGACAGCGGCGGCACCGCGCTGGCCGATGTGCGAGGCTGGCTGCGCGACACTCGGAACTGAGGCGGTTCGGTGCTGCGTGGTCGGGTCAGTCGAGCACGTAGCGCTGCAGCATCACGTTGTCGAAATGCCTCGTTTCGGCCAGGCGGAGCTGGATTCGCTTGTCCAGCGGGGGGAACAGCGGTGTGCCGCCGCCGAGCACCACCGGGCTGACGAACAACCAGTACTCGTCGACGAGACCGTGCGGGATCAGCGCGGCGCCGAGTTCCGCGCCGCCGACCTCCATCACCCCGTCGCCCTCGACCTTCAACTTGCGAACTTCCTCGACCGCGTTCTCCCGCACCAACCTGCTGTTCCACTGGACCTCGGTGAGCGTCCTGGAGAAGACCACCTTCGGCTTGTCCGTCCAGAGCCGGCCGAACTCGCGTTCGATGGGCGACGCATCCGCGGGGACGTGCGGCCAATATTCGGCCATCAACTCGTACAGGCGGCGGCCGTGCAGCGAGATCTCGATCTCGCGGTACCGGTCGTTGTGGAACTGGTGCAGCTCGTCGTCGGGATCCGACCAGTCGATCTTGCCGTCCCGATCGTTGATGAAACCGTCCAGGGAGACGGTGAACGAATAGATCAGTTTTCGCATGACTGAACAGACCTCCCGGACGCGCGAAACTCATCGGACAGGGCGGAACACATTATGCGCCGACGGTCCGGTCCCCTTGTCGAAGTGGCCAAACTTGTTGAATATCAAACTATTCCGACCGTGCAGTTCTTATCATGGTCGGGTGAGCTTTCCCGGGTCGATCGTGCGGGCGTTGCAGGCGGATCCGGGAAAAGTCGTGGTCGAGCACGGCGCACGCACGGTAACCAGGGCACAGTTGCTCACCATGATGGGCACGGTCGCGGGCGGGCTACGGGAGCGGGGGCTCGGTCCTGGCCGCGGCGTGGCGCTGCGGGTGGACGTCAGCGCCGAATCGCTGGCCGCGTATTTGGCGGCCTACACCCTCGGCTGCCGGGTCGTCGGGGTGCGCCCGGGGCTCAGCGCGCGGCAGCTGGCGCATGTGCTGAGCAACGGGGTGGACGCGGTCTTGGACGACGAGCAGGTGCATGCGCTGCTGGCGGGCCCGGCGCAGCCGGTGACGGTCGAGGCGCGTTCCGGTGACATCGCCCGGGTCGCCTACACCAGCGGCACCACCGGCCTGCCGAAGGGCTGCGCGCAGACCTACCGGGCGATGTCGGCGCATTGGTCGTGGGGCAAGCCGACTTGGAGCCCGGAGACGGCCGCACTCGCCGCCTGCGCCGAGCGCTACCTGCTGTTCGGCACCCTGGCCAGCGCGGTGGTGCAGGACTATCTCGCGCTGTGCCTGCTGGGTGGCGGCACCGCGGTTATCCCGGAACCTGTTGGCACAGAACTATTTCCAGAGGTGATCGCGCGACTGCGGATCACCGCCACGATCATGAACGTGCCCCGCCTCTACCAGATGCTGGACGCACTGCGCACCGCCCCGGCGGACACGAGCAGCCTGCGCGCCATGGTGGTGGCGGGCTCGCCGCTGGCCCCGCATCGGCTCGCGGACGCGGTGCGGGCGCTTGGTCCGGTGGTACATCAGGCCTACGGGCAGACCGAGACCGGCGGCTTGACCGCGTTGACGCCCGCCGAAATCGACAGCGGCGTACTAGCTTCGGTCGGTCGCCCGCTCCCCGGCGTCGCGGTGGACATCCGGGACGGCGAGATCTATGTCCGCAACGAGTACATGATGTCCGAGTACCTCGGCGACCCGGCCGAAACCGCCGACGTCCTCGTCGACGGCTGGGTGCGCACCCGCGACCTGGGTTACCTCGCGGACGGCTACCTCTATCTGACCGGCCGGGCGCGCGACGTCATCATCGTGGACGCGCTGCCGGTGTACGCGGGTCCGATCGAACGGCTGCTCGCCGGGCACCCGGATATCGACCAGGCCTACGTCGTCGGCGCGCCGGACGATCGCCGCGGTGAAGCGGTGCACGCCTTCGTGGTACCGCGTCCGGGCCGTACGCCGGACTCGATCGCATTGTCCGCCCTGGTGCACGCCGAACTCGGGGAATCGAGTGTGCCGCAGTCCTACACGGTGGTGCCGGAAGCGCCGACCGCGGCCAGCGGGAAGCCGGACAAGAAGGCCTTGCTGGAGCTGTATCCACGGTAACGCCAGACATTTGGAGGAGACGTTGTCCGAACTCGACTACCTGATCATCGGCGCGGGACCGGCAGGTCTCCAAATGGGTCACCACCTACAGCAGGCGGGCCGCGACTATCTGATCGTGGAGGGCGGGCCCGCCGCCGGCACGTTCTTCACCAGGTATCCCCGGCACCGCCAGCTGATCTCGATCAACAAGGTGCACACGGGCTGGGACGATCCGGAGCTGAACCTGCGCATGGACTGGAATTCGCTGCTACCGGGCCCACCGTTCAAGGACTACTCGCGACGCTTCTTCCCGGCGGCGGACGATATGGTCCGCTATCTCCGTGATTATGCTGTGCGACAAGGCTTGTCGATCCGCTACGACACCCGGGTGGCACGGATCAGCCGCCCGGATCTGTTCGAGGTCGCCGATCAGCACGGCGAGGTGCTGCGCGCACACCGGCTGATCGTCGCCACCGGCGTCTCGAAACCTTATGTGCCGGATATCCCTGGTATCGAGACGGCCGAGCTGTACAGCGAAGTATCGGTCGACCCGGCGGATTTCACCGATCAGCGGGTGCTGATCATCGGAAAAGGCAACTCGGCCTTCGAAACCGCGGACAATCTCACCGAGACCACCGCGCTGATCCATGTCGCCGGACCGCATTCGGTGCGGCTGGCCTGGCAGACCCACTTCGTCGGCCATCTGCGCGCGGTCAACAACAACTTCCTCGATACCTATCAGCTCAAGTCGCAGAATGCGATCCTGGACGGCAACGTGGTCGATATCGCGCGGCAGTCGGACGGGTCGTATCTGGTGACGGTGAGTTTCTCCCGGGCCGACGAGGTCACCAAGGACATCCGCTACGACCGGGTGATCGTGGCAACCGGATTCCGGTTCGACGCCTCGATCTTCGCCCCGGAGTGCCGGCCGGAACTGGCGATCAACGATCGCTTCCCGGCCCAGACCCCGGCGTGGGAGTCGACCACGGTACCGGGGCTGTACTTCGCGGGCACGATCACGCAGGAGCGTGATTTCAAGCAGTCCACCAGCGGATTCATCCACGGGTTCCGTTATGGGACAAGGGCATTGCACCGGATCCTGGAGCAGCGACACCATCAGCAGATCTGGCCGCACCGCGAACTCGGCACGACCGCGGCCGACGTCGGCGCGGCGATCCTCGAGCGGGTGAACCGGACCTCGGCGCTGTGGCAGATGTTCGCCTTTCTCGGCGATCTGGTCACGGTTGGCCCCGACGCGCAGGCGCGGTACTGGACGGAACTACCGGTCGACTACCTCGTAACTGCCATCGCGGCAGGAGATTTCGGCGAGGTGGAGACCTACTTGGTGATCACCCTCGAGTACGGTAAGGATCACGACCGCTTCGATCCGTTCGACATCAACGCACGGCGCATCGCCCAGTCCGACGCCGAACACGCCCTAGACGGCCGGTATCTGCACCCGGTCGTCCGGCAGTATCGCGACGGGCGCCAGATCGCCGAACATCACATCACGGAGAATCTCGAAAACGAGTGGACGCACGAAACGGTGCACCGCAAGCCGCTGTTCGATTTCTTGACGACCGCGCTGCCCGCCCCGGAGCCGACGCGGTGACCTGCCCGCCGGCCGCGCTCGAGCAGCGGGCGAAGGAGCTGCTCGAGCCCGCGCACTACGACTTCTTCGCGGGCGGCGCGGGCGAGGAGATCGCGCTGGCCGACAACGAGCAGGCCTTTCGCCGCCTGGCGCTGCTGCCACGGGTGTTACGAGACACCAGCGGCCGGTCGATCGCGACGCTGCTGCTCGGCGATCCGAGCGCGATGCCGGTGTTCGTCTCGCCCACCGCGTTTCATCGACTGGCCCACCCCGAGGGCGAACGCGCGACCGCCAGGGCGGTCGCCGCGGCCGGGCTCGTGCTGATCGCCAGCATGGCTGCGACCGTGGCCATCGGCGAGATCACCACCGCGGCCCGCGAGATCGATCGGGACGCGCGGGTGTGGTTCCAGCTGTACCTGCAGCCGGAGCCGGACGTGACCACCGAACTCGTGCGGCGAGCGGAGCGCGCCGGCTGTACGGCACTGGTGGTGACCGTCGACTCCCCGGCCCTGGGGCGGCGCACCAGAGACGATCGGAACGGCTTCCACGACCTGCCTGCCGGGCTCTGTGCCGAGAACATGCGCGGCCTGCCCGGCACGGCGGCAAACGGGCTCCGGCGTATCGCGATGTCACCCACCTTCACCTGGGACCACCTGGAGTGGCTGCGCGAGGTGACGGCACTTCCGTTGGTGCTCAAGGGAATCATGCACCCCGAAGACGCGCGGCTGGCGATCGAGTTCGGCGCCGACGCGATCCTGGTCTCCAATCACGGTGGACGCCAACTCGACGCCGCGCCCGCGACGCTGGACGCCTTGCCCGCGATCGCCGCCGGTGTGGCCGACCGGATCCCGATCTTTCTGGACGGTGGCGTCCGCCGCGGCTCGGATGTCGTGCTGGCGCTCGCGCTGGGCGCGAAGGCGGTGGGCCTCGGGCGACCGGTGCTGTGGGGCTTGACCGTCGGCGGCGACAAGGGCGTCGCGGACGTGCTGGACACCTTGCGCACGGAAGTCGAGCAAACGCTGACTCTCTGCGGCGTGGCGGCGCTGTCCGAACTGGACACCGACCTGGTGACGGTCCGAGGGGCGGCGGCGCGGTGCTGAGGCGAACGACGCTGCTACTCGCGACGACCGGCGCACTCTGGGCGGTATCCCGTTGGCTGCCACGGGCGGTGGTGGCCCTCCGGGTCTGGATCTTCGCGAAGGTCAACGGCGGCAACGAGATCACCCTGCCGGGCGAGCGCGGTGGCCCGGAGTTGTTCCGGCGCCTGTACGAGCATCCGGCGGCCAACGGGCGCAGCAGAGGAGCGGCTCTCTCGGATCTGTTCTGGTACTGGCTGGCGCCGGGTCCCGAAGTACACCAGGAACATCTGGAGGACGGCCCCCGCTACACCGAAGCGGCACGCACCACCAGGGCGGTGCTCTCCCTGCCGACCGCCGAGATCGAGCTGCTCGCCGCACGCTGCGCCCGCCGGATCCTCGCGGAGCTGCCCACCGGGCCGGTGACCCTGGTGCGGCTGCGCGACCTGATGATGCCTATCTGGGCGGAGTTCTTCTACGAGTTGGTCTTTCGCGAACCGTGCCCGCGAGCCGCCCGGGACCTCATCGTCGGCAATGCCGACGATGTGGTGACGTCGCTGAAATGCACCGGCCTGCGACATCTGCGCCGGCGCGACCGCCTCACCCGTTACCTGCTCGCCCGGATCGAGGCGGGCGAGGTGCCGCATCGACTGCCCGCGCTGTTCAGCCCGCGGGAGCACGCCTACTACCTGCAGGGCGCATTCTTCAACACCGCGGTCGTCCAGATGTCGGAGGGTATGGCACATCTGCTGCTCGCCGTCGCCCAGCACCAGGACGTGCAGCGCCGCATCCTGGCCGAACCCGGCAGCTCGTACCTGGAGCACGTGCTGGACGAAACCTTGCGTCAGTTCCCGCTTTTCGGCATCGCGCACCGGATCACCACCGACGATATCGAGCTGGGCGACGCAACCACGATCCCCGCGGGCACGGTGCTGTGTTTCAACTATCAGCAGTTCGAGCGCACCGGTCACCTCGACCCCGACCGCTTCGACCCCGACCGGTGGGCCACGCACCGCGCCAAGGACACCCACCACATCCCGTTCGGCGTCGCCGCCAATCGCCCGTGCCCGGCCTGGCGGCTGTCACCGATCGCGATGCGCGCGGTCGCGCGCACGGTGCTGGACGACTACCGCCTGCACTCGTCGGTCTCGCACACCCGCTCCATCCCGCACCGCGCCCCGTGCCTGCTGCTGGCCGCCGACCGGCCGCCGTCGCCGATCATGGTGCGCGCCATGCTGACCGGGCTGCGGGCGCGCGACCGGTTCGAGGACGTCTGGCGTGGTCTCACCCAGCTCGGCCTCGGTACCTGGATGGTGCTCGACGCCCGCCGCCAACGCCCCTGCGCCCGGTACTTCGCCGACCTGGACGCGCAGGAGCCATCGGCCTGCCCGGTCCTCAGCGGACACGCCGCCGACTGAACGAGCGATCTCCGCGTCGACTCAGTCCCAGCGATCGATGGTGTAGCGGGTACGGATTCCGGCACTGGTGATCCGGAAGGTGTGCCCGAGGCTGCCGCCTTTCGACATCAGCAGACCGCAGACCTCGGCGTCGTTCTTGCCCGCGACCACCGCCTGCTCCGCATGCGCCGCCAAAGTCTTACGTATCTCGTGCAATTCGCTCGTGAGGAACTCCGGGAAGAACCCTGCGCCGCTGGTGTACCCGGTGTCGGTGGCACCGGCGAGGGCGAACAGCACGGATTGTTCGCGAGCCGTGCGGTCGTCCTCGACATACCAGGTAGCGGGGTGCGGAACCACGGCGGTCACGTCGCGGAGCTCGCCAGGGCGCAGTCCCCACTGCTTCGGTGGGGAACCGTTCACGTAGACGTACCAGGTCACCGGGTTGCGGCGGTCCGGCGAATCCCACTGCACGATCGGCGGCGCGGCCGGGTCCGCCGCGGTCACCATCGCACCGTAACTGGTTGCCGAACCGGGTACTTCGTACTCGATCCGATCCGCGTCCGGCAGCACGGTGCGCGCGAACTTCGTCCAGGTGAGTACCACCGGGCCGACGTCGAGATCGGCGCCGCCCCGGCGCTTCTCGGCCGGCACGAGATGCCCGAAAACCCCACCGGAACGATGGGTTCGCACCGTCCGCGCCCACATCGGGCGCACATCGGCGAGTTTCGCGAAACGACGAGCCAGCGATCCGGCGGCTTCGAGTTCGCCGATGACCTTTTCGGCGCGCGCGATCATCGCCGCCGTCGGAGCCGCGATGGGCCTGCGGTATTGCAGCGGGTTCATCTTTTCCGCGAACCGCCGCTCGACCCGCTCGTACGGCAGCCCCGCCGCGAGATCGCTGAGCAGCGTGCCGATCATGCCGCTCTTGACGTGACAGAACCCGGCGGGTGCGGTCGCGGCGGCGAGCCAGACCAGATTGTCGCGCTGCCGTTGCGCGGCCGCGCCGTGCCCACGGACCCCGTCGAGTTGCTTGTGCACTGTCGAAAGCCATTGACCGGCACCGAGTATCGCGTCCGAGCGGTAGAGCTGTTCGGTGCGCAGCAGTGCCACCGCCTTTTTCACGACCGGAGCCGGGAACTCGGCGAGGGCACGTCCGAGTGTTTCCCGGTCGGCGTTCTTCGCCGCGACATACTGGCCCGTCGAGGCGAGCGCCGTCGGCTGATGCAGCAGGTGCTCGGCGGGCGTGAGCGCGAGATGGGTCCACGAACCGCGCTCTGCGCAGCCCCAATTCGCCGCGCTGGACCGGAACAGCGACGTGATCGGCCTGCCCTCGACCGCATCGGCGAGCGCGGCCACGGCGCGGGTATAGCTCGGCGGAATTTCGTGCGCCGACCACAGCACGGATTTCGCGGTTCCGTCCGTACCGACGCAGACCAGTCCGCCGTATCGGCGTAGGAACGCCCGGCAGGTGCCGCAGTTGTTCGCCGCGGCGAGTTCCGGGGTGAGCGCGCCGAGGAACACTTCGAACAGATCATCGGTGTCGACCGTGAACAGCGCGGCGCTTTCGGCGGCTTTCGCTTCGAACGTCCGCCGCACCCCGTCCAGGAATTCGTCGTACCGATCATCGATGGGCGGCTCGGCGCCCACCGGGGCTTGCGTCGTCATAATGCCTCGAGACTAACGGCCCGATACCCGGCTCCCCCAGGGAATTTCGGCGTCACGGCAGCAAGCGGCCCGATTCCGTGTCGTACAGCAGCACTCGATCGGCCTGCGGAACGACCCAGCCTTCGGTACCCGGCTCCGGCTCTGCCGCCTCCGGCACGGTCACGCCCACGGTGTACCCGTCCCCGGCCACCGTGACCAGTGCGGTCGCACCGAGATGCTCGACCGTCGACACCTGACCGTGCAGCGCCCCGGCCACCTCGATGCCGGAGAAGTCCAGATACTCGGGCCGCGCGCCCCAGATGACCGAATCGGCCAACCCGACCAGCTCGCCGGGGATCAGGTTCATCGGCGTGGACCCGATGAAGTTGGCCACGAAAGTGTCCGCGGGCCTGCGGAATACCTCGCGGGCCGTGCCCAGCTGCCGGATCCGCCCGGCCGCGAGCACCGCGATCCGATCGGCCAGTGCCAGCGCCTCGGCCTGATCGTGGGTGACGAACACCGTGGTCACGCCGAGCTCACGTTGCAGCTTCTTGAGGAAGGTCCGCGCTTCCAACCGCAGCCGCGCGTCCAGATTGGACAGCGGTTCGTCGAACAGGAACACCTTCGGATGACAGGCCATCGCGCGAGCCAGCGCGACCCGCTGCTGCTGCCCGCCGGACAGCTCGGCGGGCCGCCGCGCCAGCAACCCGTGCAGGGACAGCTGATCCGCGGTCTCGGTCGCCTTCGCGACCCGGCTACGCCGGTCGGCGCCGCGTACCTTCAACGGGTAGGCGATGTTGTCCGCCACCGACATGTGCGGGAACAACGCGTAGTCCTGGAACACCATGGCCACATCGCGGCGGCCGGGCGCGAGCCGGGTGACATCCCGGTCACCGATCCGGATCTGGCCGCTGGTCGGGGTTTCCAGTCCGGCGATGGTGCGCAGCAAGGTGGTCTTGCCGCATCCGGAAGGGCCGAGCAGCGCGAAGAACTCGCCGTCTTCGATCGTGCACGACAAGCCGTCGAGCGCTTGCACGCCACCGGCGAATTCCTTGGTCAGCTCTACCAGTTCGATCTGCGCCATCAAGCCTTGATCCCTCCGTGCAGCCGAAAGCCGTAGCGCCGGTTGACGAACAGATACATCAGCACAACCGGAATCGAATACAACAGCGAGAAGGCGGAAATCGGCCCGAGTTGCGCCGCACCGCCCTCGTCGTAGAAGGTGCGCACCACCACGGCGGCAGGCTGCTTGTCCTGATCGCGCAGCAGCAGGAACGGCACCAGGTAGCTCCCCCACACGTTCACGACGGTCCACACCGCGATCGTGGCCAGGCCGGGCCGGGCCACCGGAATCACGATGTCGCGCAGGATCCGCAGCGGACCCGCGCCGAACACTCGCGCCGATTCCTCGTAGGACCGGGGCACCGAGTCCATGAAATCCTTCAGGATGAAGATCGCCGCGGGCAGCAGGCCGCCGGACAACACCAGCACCACGCCGAGTTGCCGGTCCAGCAGCCCGATCTTCCAGATCATCAGGAAGATCGGCACCATCGCCGCCGTGCCCGTCACCACGCTCGACAGCAGTAGCAGCAGGTACAGCAGCGCGTCCCGGCCCGGAATCCGCACGCGCGACAGTGCATAGGCCGCCAGCGCCGCGGCGGCCACGACGAGCACCATGCACGCGCCGGACAGCAGTACCGAGTTCCACAACGATCCCATGGTGAGGTCGTCGTGGAACAGCGCCGAAAAGTGTTCCAGGGTGGGCTTTTCCGGGAGCCGCGGGGCATAGCCGGGCGTCGGGTCGAACGGGGCGGACGCCAGCCACAGCATCGGCAACGCGAAGAAGCCGGTCACGACCGCGACAAAGGTGTAGAAGCCGATTCGGGCGACGACCCGGCCCGGGTTCATGTCGGCCTCCGCCGCAGCAGTCGCAGGTAGAACAGCGCGAGCACCAGGTTGATCAGCAGCATCAGCACCGAGGCGGCGGCGCCGTAACCCAGTGCACCGTCATCGATGCCCTGCCGGTACAGGAAGATCGGCAACGTTTCGCTGCGATGGTTCGGTTCGCCACGGGTCAGCAGGTACGGGGTGAAATCGTTGAACGTCCACAGGCTGATCAGCAGGGTGTTGGTCAGGACGTGCCCGCGCACGTGCGGAAAGACCGCGTCCCGCAACACTTGTGGGCCCGATGCTCCCGCCAGGCGCGCGGTCTCCAGCTGCGACGGCGGTACCGTGGACAGCGCGGCCGAATAGAGCAGCATCGAAAACGCCGTGCCGCGCCAGATATTGAACACGATGATGACGACCAGCGGGTGCTCGATCATCCAGGCGTAACCGGGACTGTCCAGCAGCCGGTTCACCGTTCCTTCGTCGCGGTCGAGCATCGCGATCCACAGCACCGCAACCACACTGGCGGGCAGGATCCAGGCCAGCAGCACCAGGCTCTCCACCACCGCACGCAGCCGGCGCGGCACGTCGCGCAGCGACCAGGCCAGGGTGAAGCCGAGGAAGTTCTGTCCGATGATCGCCGAGCCGAACACGAAAAGCAGGGTGATCCAGACGCTGTTGCCGAACAGCGGGTCGGTCAGCGCCTTGCCGTAGTTGTCCAGTCCCACCACCGAGACATGCACGGAGGTGCGCCCGGACACGGTGAGGTCGGTGAGCCCGATCCACAGCAGCCACAGCGCCGGGAACACCAGGAACGCCGCGATCAGCAGCAGCGCCGGTGTGACGAACGCGCTCGCCTTCCAGCGCCCCAGTCCCGCCACATCGGAATCGGTTGCGGCCCGGTCAGTCACCGGCCACCTTGTCCCTGCCCACCGCCTCGGCCACCGTGGTGCCGTACTCGGCGGCGGCGTCGGCCGGGCTCGTTCCGGTGATCACATCCAACGTCGCCTGCTGGATCGCCTTCGATACCCGGGTGTATTCCGGTAGGGCGGGGCGCAGCGACGTGGTCGGCAAGACCTGTTGCGAGACGAAGGTCAGCAGCGGATCACCGCTCAGCACATCGGCATTCACGTCCTGGCGCGCGGTGATCCGGGGACCGCCCGCGGCCAGCAGTTGCGCGAACGCCGTCGGCGAGTTCATGAATTGCAGTAGCTCCCAGGCGAGTTCGATGTTCTTGCTCTTCGGATTGAGCACCCGGCCGCCGCCACCGGACATGCTCACGAAGTCCTGCCGATGCACCCCGGCACCCGGCGTGCTCGCCGGAATCCGCGCCCAGCCGACCGCGGTGTCACGGTCCGCCATCGGGGCGCTGCCCCCGGCCGGGTTCAGCACACCGCGCCAGAAGTAGTCGCTCTCCAACAGGATGCCGACCTGTCCCCCAGCGAACTTCTCGAAACTCTTCTCCCGGCCCTTGGCGTCCTGCTGCAATTGCGCGTCACCCAGTTTCTCGCCGTACAGCGTGCGGTAGAACTCCAGCACCCGACGGAATTTCGCGGTGTTGCCCACCCACTTGCCGTCCTCGTACAACTCGCTGCCTGCGCCGGCCAGCAAAGGCAGCACGCCCTGCGTCGTCGTCGCCTCGCCGAAACTCGTGCCCGCGTCGAGCTGCACCGGAATCACACCCGGCACCGCTTTCAGCTTGCGGCCCGCCGCGAGCACGTCGTCCCAACTGGCCGGCTGCCAGTCCGCCGGTAAACCCGCCTGCTCGAACAGCTTCCGGTTGAAGAACAGCACCCGCCCGTCGGTCTCCTGCGGGATGCCGTACTGCGCACCGTTGTAGGACAGCAACCGCTGCACCGATTCCGGCATCTGCCGCCAGCCGTCCCAGGCCTTGACCTGGTCGGCGCCGACCAGTTCGTCCAGCGGTGCGATCTGCTCCCCCTCGGCGAACTCACCGACCCAGATCCCGTCCAGCGAAACGACATCCGCGCCGGTGCCGGTCTTCAGATCCTTGGCGATGCGGCTCTTGTAATCCTCGTCGGGCACCCCCGTCGCCTGGAACTTCACCCGCACGGTGACGCCCTTGGCGCGCTGCTGTGCCACGAATTCCGGGATGACCCAGTCTTCGATCCACTTCGCTTCGGCCGCGTTCTTCCCGCCCGCGGAATTGATCGCGTTCGCGGTGATCGTCAGCGACTCGCCGTCGCTGTCCGACCCGCAGGCCGTCACCCCTGTCAAGGACACACCGACGCTCACCGCCACCGCGAGCACCCGCATTTTCGATCCCATCTTCAGACGGTGTCACAAGACGCCCGGTACCGGCGCGCATTGCGAAATTCGGTTGCGGCGATCGGACGGAAAGGGTTGTCTGGAACCCCGTGGCCCACGTAGACGTTTCCGATGTCGAGTATTTCCTCCCGGATGGACGACAGCTCCTCGACGGGGTGAATTTTCGTATCGGTGAGGGTGTGAAGGCCGCGTTGATCGGGCCGAACGGGACCGGGAAGACAACCCTGGTGCGGATCATCGCCGGCGATATCGCGGCCGATGAAGGTGCGGTGACCCGGTCCGGATCGCTGGGCGTCATGCGGCAGTTCATCGGGCAGATCGACGACGAGTCGACCGTCCGCGACCTGCTCCTCTCGGTGGCCGCGCCGCCGGTGCGGGCCGCCGCGCGGGCGCTCGATGCCGCCGAGGACGCGTTGATCGAAACCGACGACGAGACAACGCAATTGGCCTACGCGCATGCGCTGACCGGGTGGGGCGACATCGGCGGCTACGAGCTCGAGGCGTTCTGGGACAACGTGACCACCACCGCGCTCGGCGTCGCCTTCGACCGCGCCAAATGGCGGGCGGTGCGCACGCTGAGCGGCGGCGAGCAGAAACGCCTGGTGCTGGAGGCGTTGTTCGCGGGCCCCGACGAGGTGTTGCTGCTCGACGAGCCGGACAACTATCTGGACGTGCCGGGCAAGCAGTGGCTGGAACGCACTATCGCGGCGTCGCCGAAGTCCGTGCTGTTCGTCAGTCACGACCGGGAACTGATCGCGAACGCGGCCACCCGGATCGTCACCCTCGAACCCGGAGTCAGCGGGGCGAGTTCGTGGATCCACGGCGGTGGCTTCGCCAGCTATCACCAAGCGCGCGAGGATCGTACGGCGCGCCTGGCCGAACTGCGCCGGCGCTGGGACGAAGACCACGCGAAGCTGCGGGCGCTGGTGCTGCGGTTACGGGAGAAGGCGAAGTACAACGACGGCGTGGCGGCGCGCTACCACGCCGCGCAGACCAGGTTGGCCAAGTTCGAGGCGGCAGGGCCGCCGGAAGCGATTCCGTTGCGGCAGAACGTCTCCGTCCGCTTGCGTGGCGGACGGACCGGCAAGCGGGCGCTGGTGTGCACGCAGGTGGAACTCACCGGGTTGATGCGGCCGTTCGACGCGGAGATCTGGTACGGCGACCGCGTTGCGGTGCTCGGCGCCAACGGATCCGGCAAATCACACTTCCTGCGCCTGCTCGCGACCGGCGGTACGGATCCCGATGCCGAACATCGCCCGGTCGGCGAACTCGACCTCGCGCCGGTACCGCACACCGGCGTCGCCGCCCTCGGCGCGCGCGTGCGGCCGGGATATTTCGCGCAGACCCACGCCCGGCCGGACCTGGCCGACCGTAGCCTGCTGGAGATCCTGCACACCGGCAACGAGCATCGCGACGGTATGGGCCGCGAGGCCGCCAGTCGCGTGCTCGACCGCTACGGCCTCGTGCAGGCCGCCGAACAACGCTTCGACGACCTGTCCGGTGGTCAGCAGGCGCGGCTGCAGATCCTGCTGCTCGAACTGTCCGGCGTCACCATGCTGCTGCTCGACGAACCCACCGACAACCTGGACCTGCATTCCGCCGAAGCCCTCGAACAGGGCATCGCCGATTTCGCGGGCACCGTGGTCACCGTCACCCACGACCGCTGGTTCGCCCGCCAATTCGACCGCTTCCTCGTCTTCGGCTCCGACGGCACCGTCTACGAATCCCCCACCCCCATCTGGACCGAACCCCGCGTCCAACGCACCCGCTAACGCAATCTCGTGGTGTTCCCAACGCCCCAACTGACCGCCGTCGATACTCGTGTCCTTGCCGACGTCGACCGAATGCGCGATGAGTTACGCCTCGGGCTGCAAGCAGAAGCAAGCAAAAGAGTGGTCGGCCTCCGCAAGTTCCTGACCGCGGACGCCGTCGCGGCGTCGAACTCCATCGAGGGATTCCGGGTTTCCACCATCGATGTGGAAGACCTGATCGCAGGCGAGCGTGACGTCGACGTATCCGAGGAGAACAAAGCCGAGACGCTCGCATACGAGCAGATGATGACCTACATACAGTCGCTGCACGCAGTAGACGACTTTGCGTATAGCAAAGGGTTTCTCAATGCTCTGCACTGGATGCTGCAGGGCCACCGACATACCCAGCGGCGCCCGGCCGGCCAGTGGCGGCGCGGTCCCGTGTACGTGACCGACGCTCGCGACCCCAGTATCGCCGCCTATACCGGCCCTGGGGCCGACACAGTACCGACCTTGATGGCAGAGCTCGTCGATTGGCTCAACGTCGACGACGGCACGCATCCATTGGTGCGCGCGGCGATGGCGCATCTGCAGCTGGTGTCCATTCATCCTTGGGCCGACGGCAACGGGCGCATGTCGCGGTCCCTGCAAACACTCATGATCGCCCGGGAAGGTGTGCTCGCGCCGGAGTTTTCGTCTATCGAAGCTTGGCTCGGCCGACCCGGAAACACCTGGGAGTACTACCAGGTGCTCGGTCGCCGAGGCAGTACTTATCGGCCGGACCAAGATGTCTCCGAATGGATTCGGTTCAACCTGACCGCTTATCACCAGCAGGCCCAGACCGTGCATGCTCGCTGGATTCGATCCGGAACTGTGTGGTCGATGCTCGACAACTACATCGCAGGTCTCCGCCTGGACGAGCGATCTGTCAGCGCACTGCACGATGTCGCGATGTCCGGTCGGGTCCGCCGGACCCGCTACGAACAAGCCGAAGGGCTCAGTCTGCAACAGGCCCAACGTGATCTGCGCGATCTCGTCGCGCTTCGCGTACTCGAGCCGGTCGGCCGCACGCGCGCTCGCTTCTACATCGCCGGTCCGGACTATCCAGTAGACGTGCTGGAGGCCGCGAGGACTCCTACCACCCTGGCTGATCCCTATCAGGACTAGCGGGGCGGAACACTCACGGGGGGTTCACCATTCGGCGAGGGTGACGAGGTCGTCCTGGATGGCGCGGGCGAAGAGGGCGGCTTTGGTGGGGGCGGGGCGGGCGGCGGCGGCGTATTTGGCTCGGATGCGGGCGATGTGGGTGTTGACCGTCGCTACGGAGAGGTAGAGGGTGCGGGCGGCCGCGGCTTTGGAGTCGCAGCGCAGCCAGACGAGCAGGACCTGCTTTTCGCGCGGGCTCAAGGCCGGGCATTCGTAGGCCGGGTAGCCGAGCGGTTCGGACATCGGTGCTCCCTGGAGAGGTCCGCGCGTCGAATGCTCCCGAGGCTGCGACGAACGGATGGGCTGTGGCGGTGGCGATGTCACCGAAACGATGTCATCGACGCCCGTCAACAATGCGCGGAACGAGCGGCCGATACAGCAGGTAATACTGCCTGCCGGTGGCGATTTCGAGCATGGACACACCACTGCGCGCGACATACCGGCAACTTCTTGCTCGATCCGGGAGCGCGCGCGATGATCGCCGGCATGGATTACCGCATCCTGGTGGCATCGCCGTTGGGCCGGGTGATCGAGCCCGTGATCGCCTCGGTGTTCCCCCGCTCGACCGTGGCGGTCGCGATCGACGAGGACGACGTCCGCCGGCACATCATGGACAACGTCCGCTTCGATGTCGTGCTCACCGACCTGGTGTGGAACCGCCCCGAACTGGCCCTCGAACTCGCCTTCGACGGCCTCGACGTGCTCAGCACGATGCACGAGGCCGACCGGGTCGCCCCGGTGATCCTGGCCGCGCAGGGCCACAGCATGGAACGCGAACATCTGGAGGAGGCCCGCAGGCGTCCGGAAGTGGCCGCGGTGTGCCAGAAGTCGGCCGGTGTCGAGCCGTTGCTCGCCGCGATCCGGACGGCCGCCCTCGGTCGCCGTCCACCGCCGCCGGGCGCGACGGCCCTGCCGCGCCCCCTGTGTGAACTGTTCGAGGGCAGGCGCGGCAACACCGCCGCCCGCCTCGCCGGCGCGATCGCCGCGGGCGGCGCGGTCGACCTCGCCTCTCTGGCTGAGGTCGCCGGTGTCGGCCTCAACACCGCGAACAAGGTCACCAATCACTATCTGGGGCCGATCATCCGGGCCCGAGGCGAACACGACCCGCTCGTGCCGATGACGCTGCCCGCCGTCGCCCGCTGGTGCGGACTGCATATGCGCTACATCGTCAGCTGGTGCCGCCGCCACGGCAACGCCGATGTGGTGCGCCCTTACGGGTAGCGACCGGATCTTGCGGCGGCACTGGCTGATTCGGCCGAGTCATCTGTTCGGCGGATACTGCCCGCCGCGCCCGCTCCGTATCGTTCTCGATATTCGCCGAATCCGGCTGGAAGCAACGAGAAAGATACCGTCATGCAGTGTGAGAAATGCGCGAAACATCTGAACGATTGCCAGTCGTGTAAAGGTCGCGGCGGTGGCTCGAACGTATTCGGCCATATGAACTGTGACACCTGCAAGAACACCGGGCTGGTCTGCAACTCGCACGGCGGCTACTGGAAGCGATGACCGGTCCGTCGCTGGAATCACCGTGGCCGAGCGCCGTTTTCCTGCACGGTCTCGCTCTCCTCGAGGACGGGAAAGCCGCCGACGCGATCGGCGCGTTCACCGCCGCGCTGGCCGAATGCGACGGCACGCAGCAGTCCGCGCGCATCGCCGAATGCCTCTACGGTATCGGCGCCGCGCACGCGGAATCGGAACAGGTCGAGCCGGCGACCGACGCATATGCGCGGGCCGCGGACCTGCTCGCCGCGGGGCCGCTCACCGAATTGTCCGTCGAGTGCGCCGAAATGGCCGGCCGTGGTTTCGATGTGCTCGAACAGCCCGAGCGTGCGGTGCCGTATCTGCGCCGGGCCGCCACCGGGCTCGAATGCTTCGGCGATCTCGAAGAGCAGGCCGATTGCGACGCGATCCTCGCCGGCGCGCTCGCCGACACAGGGCAGTTCCACGAAGCCATGATCGTGTGGCGGCGCGCCGCCGAGCGCTACCTCGCCGTCGACCGGATCGTCGAGGCCGCCGAATGCCGGGAGTCCTGCGGCGAGGCGGCGATGGAACTCGCGGACGCACACCGGGTCCGCGACGAGCATCGCACCGCCCGAGAGCTTTACGAACGCGCCGGGGAGCTGTCGCGGACCGGCGCGTGCTCCTACGCCATCGGGCTGGCGTGCCGGGAGTTGGGTGAGACCGCCACGGCGGAACAGGAGTTCGTTCGCGCGAAGGCCTCAGCAACAATCGAGGGGAATGCTGCTGGGGCCGCGAACTGCGATGAGGAACTCGCCGAGCTGTACCTCGCGGACGGACGCAAGGAGGATGCGGCGGCCGCGTTCAGCGCGGCCGGTTCGGGATATACGGCGGCGGACAAGCATTTGCAGGCGGGTCAGTGCCATTTCCGGGCAGGCGAACTCCACCTGCGCGCGGGCCGGTTACGGGCGACGATCCTCGAATTCACCGTTGTCCGTGCGCAGTGGACGGCGGCGGATGAGCCCGTCCTCGCCGCAGCCGCCGAGGTGATGCTGGGGATGGTGTTGCAGAATTGCGGCGACTACGCGGACGCCACGGCAGCCTATCGGCGTGCGCGAGAACACCATACGGCGGCAGGCGAGCTGCTCGACGTCGCCGAATGCGATATGCATCTGGCCACGGTGCGGATCTCGATGGGCGATTTCGCCGAAGCCGCGGAGTTGCTCCACCACGCGACCGCGGCCTTCGAGAATCATCGCGACGACCCGCGTTACGCGCAGTGCCTCCTGAATACCGGTGTGGTGCAGGGTCATCGCGGACATCTCCCCGCGGCCCGGCGCCTGTTCGAGCAGGCACGCCACTACGCCGGATCGGCGGAACTGCTCCGCTCCTGCCTCATGGAGGAGAGTCGGCTGATCGTGCACGGCGGTGGCGATTTCACCGCGGCGCTGAGGATGCTGGACGAGGCTCGAGCCGGTGCCGAGCAAGCGCAGGAGTGGGCGCTGGCCGCCCAGTGTCTGGAATTCAGCGGCCTCTGTCGATACCACCTGAGCCACTACGCCGCGGCGGAGGATCTGCTGACCCGCGCCCGCAAAGCGTACGTCCTGCTCGGGCTCCGCACCGAGATCGCCACCGCCGATCTGCACCTCGGTCTCGTGTATTACCAGACCGGACGAGGCGCCGAAGCGGAAGAAGTACTCGAGCGCGGCCGCGCCGGTTTGCGTGAATTCGACAACCACCCCTACACCGCCAATACCGAAACCCTCATCGGCGGCCTGCATATGCGAGCCGGTCGCTATCGGCAGGCAGCGGACGCGTTCCGCACGGCCGCAGCCGAGCTGACGCGTTCGGGACTGCTGTTCCAGGCGGCTGTCGCCCGGCTGAGTCTGGGCGGCGCCCTGATCATGCAGGGCGACCACAGGATCGGGGCCGAGCTCACCGAATCCGTCCTCACGGTGTTCGACTCCGATCCCGCCAATCGTCGCTATCACGCCGTCGGCCTGCTCAATCTCGGCTGCGCCGAACTGATCTCCGGACACTACGATGCCGCGCTCGCACGCGCGCGAGCCGCGCGACAGGTCACCCTCGACATGGGTGACGTGGTCACCGCCGCCAAATGCGATCTGATCGGCGCGGCCGCGGCCGCGGAATCCGGCGACCTGCGCGCCGCGCTCGAACAAGGCTTGCCCGCCGCCGTTTTCGTCGACGCCCAGCGCTTCGGTTTCGCCTCCGCCACGGCCCGCATCTCGTGGCGCGAGATGAACGCGGTGGTCCTGGCCGGAATGTTCCAGTGGGCGGACCAACTCGGCGACGCCACCCTCCTGGCCGATCTGATCGAGACCACGATCAATTCCGGAACCCATGTGGCCGAGCATCATTCGGCCGAGGACGGCGGCGATCTCCAGGCCACCCTCGCCGCGCTCGCCGTCTCGGGCACCGACGTGCCGGACACGGCGATCGACCGGAACCTGGCCGAGTCCGGCATCAGCGGTGCGGCCGCGCTGATCTCCGGCGCGATCCTGCCGATGCGGCCACCGCCGCGCCTGCGCATGCCCGACGGGCACGTGGCACTCGCTGCGTATCTGGCGGCCGCCGACGCCGCCTATGCGCCCATCGAACGTCCCGGGGAGGTGGCGGTGTGGTAGCCGAATTACCCACGACCACCACCGAAACCGAGGGGCTCGACACGCGGCGGGCCTTCGTCGACCGGTGGGTGCGCGCATCGGCCGCTCGGGTCCCGGTGGACCGCAAGTGCCTGACCCATCAGGTGAACGCGTGGTCACTGGATCTGTCGAAACCCGACTGGGTCGCACGCCGCTACGGCCGAGCGGCCACCGTCTGCGCGGGGGCCCCACCGACGAGCGAGTTGACCGGGTGGCGGCGCGTCCGAAACCTGTACGGCGACTTCGCCGATCCGCTCGCGCGCTACGTCGTCTCGTACTACTACGCGACCTGGGCGCTGCGTCCGGCCGGAATTCCGAACAAGCTGCGCGATCCTTTCCGGGAACAAGCCCGCTCGACGGCCTGCACCGCGGTCCACCTCCGCCTCGTGCGTGGCTCCGCCGCGGAACCCGGCGTGCTCGGCACCGAGCAGGTGGCCACGTCGTTCGTGACGCAGATCGGCGCGGACGCCGTCGAACACCGTGCCGCGCACCGGCAGTCGGCGGTCCTCGCCTTCGCCGACGGCGTACTGGATCAGGCGCGAATGCTCGACCGTGACCATGTCGCCGTCGCCGATCGCTTCGGGCTGCCGTTCGACGCGGTCGAACCGCTCATCGCACAGCTGATCGACAGTGCCGACCGCCTCATCGCGGAATACGACCGGGATCTGCCTACCGCACCGCAGGCGTCGGCGCGCACCGAGGACCTGCTCCGGTTTGTCGACGGGGAGTACGAGGACGTCGTAGCGGCGATCCGGCGGCACACGCTGGCCGGCGTGCCGCCGCCCGTCCACCTCGAACGCCGGTCCGAACAGCTGACCGAGGCCAGGACGCGCACCCACCGCGCGCTGCTGCGGGCGATCCGCCGCGGCTGCGCCATGACCGACGAGGATGCTCGGCGCATGTTCTACGCGCGCCTGGGCTGGCTTCTGCGCGGCGAGGCGAAAATGCAGTCACACAGGGAGTTCGACGATCATGCGGCCGCGGACACGGCCGATCACCGCACCGCCCGGGACGAACTGCTCACCAAGCTGCGGACGTATCTGATCCGGCACCGTGCCGAGATTCCGCTCGGCATCGGCGCATCGGCGGAGTACGACCTCGTGCTGCGGCTGCTGGGACTGCCCGGCCTCGAAGCCGAACTCCTGATCGGTGACACCGCCGCGCTCACCGCCTGGTGCGCGGCGGCCTGGGCACAGCAACGCCCGGACCACGCGCTGGCGATGGACCCCGCCGCGGCCGCGGATGTCCTCCTGCATGCCGTCCGGTGGGCGGTCGAACAGTCGAGGGACGAGGCATGACCGGACCGGACAGACCATCGCCGGCAGTCCGTGTCGGCGGCGTCCCGATTCCGCTCGGACCACCGCCCGCGGTGTGGCGGTCCACCTCGGTGGCGGCGGTCGCCGAGGTCACGGTCGCGGTCGGGCCCGGTGTGTCCGTGACGGTGGACGCCGCCGACCCGGGGACGGTCCTCGCCTGGTCCGTTGACGCGCAAGCGGATCCCGCTGCACTCACCGCTGCCTGCACCGAGGACGTGACGGCGCTCGTCGCGCAGATCCGCGCCGGGACTGGCACCGCAGCGGACACTCCGCTGCGGCTCACGCCGACATGGACCCGGCGCGCACTGGTAGCCGCTGTGTCGCAACGGTTTCCGGCGCCGCTCCACGAGGGAGCGCTGTTGCTCGACGCCGCAGCGGCCGATCAGGGTGTCGGCGACACGGCGCTGGCGGCAGTCACGCTGGGCTGGGCCGCACCGGTGCTCGACGTGCTCGCGACCGCGAGCCTGACAGGCGAACTCACCGACGCCGCCGCGGCCACCCTCAACGATGTTGCGCAGCAGTGCGACCGAGCGGCCGCGGGTGTCGACGTCGGCACGGAGGTGGCCGCGATCGCCGAGCGGCTCGCGCACCGCCGAACCGTCGTTGCGGAGCGGCGGCTGCGTCCGTTGCTCGAATGGCTTGCGCTGAGCGGCGATTCGGCGTCGGCGTTCACCTTGGGCGGCGGCACCGAGCCCGGCGTGACACCGGCGGGGTTGCCCGAGGAAGTCGATCTGCTCGCGGTGCCCGCGCGAATCCTGCGCTGGGCCGGATCGCGCGCACCGGAGATCCGGGTGCTGCCCACGACGCCCGTCGAAGACAGGGGCCACCAGACGGCCCGCGTGCACGTGCCGCTCGCGGATCACGTGGACGCGCTGTGCCGGGAGGCGGGCGTCCTGCGCGCCTATGCCGCCGACGGGCAGAGCGGCCGACTGCTGTGCACCGCCACGATGCGAGTGCAGGAGCGAATGCTCGTGGGCGAACTCAGGTTTCGCCGACGGCACGACGACACCCCCGTCTTCGGCGTCTTCTCGGCGGACCTGGGTCCGGGCGTCCTGCGCTGCACGCCCACCGGGCGCGCGTTGCGCTCGATCGACCGTCTGATGATCGACGCGTGGTCCACCCACCGCGGGGCCGTCGCGGCGGCCGCGGCCACCGATCCCGACGCGCCGGACGCGGCACCGGAACAGCTGCGGGGACGCGCCGAGGGCCTGCTCGTGCGCGCCAGGTCGCTGACCGACAACGCGCTGGATCGGCTGGAAGTGCTGGCCGCGCGCATCGCTTCGGACGACGAACTGCTGGGTGACCGACTCGACGCACGCCTCGATGCCATCGAGGGCTACCTCTCGACACTGGAGGGCAGTGCGCTGCATCTCGCGCCCGGGACCGAACCGCTACTGGCCGAGCAGGTTCCGGTCGGCGACGCGCAGGACGAGCCCGCGTGAACGACCCGGCCGCGGCGATCGAACTGCTCGTGCGCGCCGCCGATGCGGGCGACACCTACCTTTCATGGACGTGGTTGGACGCGGCGCGCACGCCCACGGTCTGCCGACTCGATGCACGACGACGGGAAAAGCTCCTCGACACCCTGGAAGACGCACTGCCACACCCGCGTCCGCTCGCGACCGGGAACGGCAGCGACGCTCGGCAAGAGTCCGAATCCGAAGCGGTACAACGAGCGCTCACCGTCGGCGCCTTCGCCGCGCACGCCACCGAACACGATCTGTCGACGCGCCTCGCCGACGCGCTGCTACCCCACGACGTGCGCACCCGGCTGGCCGAGTACGCCGACGATCGGCGCATTCGGGTCAGGGTCGCCCCGAGTGCCCGGCTCGCCCAGGTGCCCTGGGAACTGCTTGTGCTCGACGGTGACCGCCGGCTGCTGGATATCGCCGATATCGTCTACGACCCGCCCGCGACGCTGCATGTCGGCCGCAGCAGGCCGCCCGTGCCCTGGGCACAGCAGCGACAGCTACCGCCGCTGCACGTGATCGACCCCATTCTGCCGACCAGTGCGCAACCCGCGCTGCACAACGTCTTTCGCCACGCGGACGACCTCGGCGCGCTGGGCGCGTTCGAGGGCCGGGTCGTGCGCGAGCGCCGCACTGTCGGCCGCGGTACGCACCGCCGGCGCGGGCAGGACCGCGCCACGCGAGCCGTGCCTGCTCTGGTGCCGGTGCAGGGCGAAGTCACCCGGGTGCAACTCAGCGCCGCTCTGCTTCGGGGCTGCTCCAGATTCCTGTATTTCGGCCACGTTTCGGCGACGCCGAACGAACCGGGTTCCGCGGCGATCCATCTCGGTGATGTCGTCGGCCCGCCCGATGAGCCGGGCGGGGCATGGGGCCTGGCCGCGCCGCGAGGCGGCGCCCCGGGTGACGCACGCGGTGCGCATCTCCCGCTCTGCGCGCTCGACTTCCTCTTGGGCACAACCCGATCCGACGACCCCGAGGTGTGGGCCCGCTACGGGGCGACCCGTCCGCAGTTCGGCCACGAGATCTGGCCGATGCCGAGCCGGGTCGCGATCATCGCCTGCGAAGGCGGCGTCGACTTCCGGTCCGCGGAGACCTTCGGGTTGATCATGGCCGCCCTCGACGCGGGCGCGGAGTTGGTCACCACCACCCGCTGGGTGCTGCCCACCGATGCCGCCTTCCGCGCCTGTCTCGGCCTGCCGCCCACGCGACGCCCGACCACGGACCTCGCGCTGCGGGTCGACGACGCGCACAACGACCTCGATCCCGTTGCCGCACTGACGCGTTGGCAGCGCGACCAGCTGCGCGCCTGGCGCGACACCGGTGCGGCGTCCGGTTCGCCGATCGTCTGGGCGGCACTCACCAGCACCGTAGCTCCCGCGCGCGAACCCGCGGAGCCGAGCCAGCCGCACGACGCCGCTGTCGGTCGATCGCACGACTGACGACGCCCCTTGCGCAGCGGGAGAATCGACGGCAACGCCCCGTGGCGACCGTTCGCCGCCGACGAAAGGCCGAGCCATGCAGTACTCGCGCACCACTCCCCCGCACGGTTAGCCGTTGCCATGCTGTCGAATCGAATGCTGGCACTCGTCCTACTGGTGGACGCCGCGGCCGATACCGCACGGGATGAGGCGGCGGGCGAGCGGCAGCGCCGGGACGCGCGGGTCACCGAGCAGTTGCGGGCCCGGCAGCGTCAGGCCGCAGACCTGCGCCGCCGCGTCCTGATCAGGGCCGGTCGGCTCGCGATCCGGGCGGTCGTCCTCGCATTCCTGGTATCGGCGTCGGGTGCCATGGCCGCGGCCTTCAGCGACGACGTCGCCGACACCGTTTGGTTCGCGGCTTACGACGTTCGTTCAGTGACCTTCGGCGATTTCGTTTCGCTGTGGCTGTATGCCGCGGTGGTGCTGCTGAGCGCTGTTGCCGCACTCACTGTGCTGGCGTTTCAGTTTCCATATCCACCGAACCGGGAAGTCGTATCCCCTGCAGCGACATGGGGCTTCGCCGTCGGCGTCGTCCTGTTCATTGTCCAAGGTGTGAGCGGCGCGGGGGCCGGCGCGTGGTGGCTACCGTCGGCGTTCGCCGTGGTGGGGCACCTGGCCTACGGGATCTACCGTGGCACGCGAGCGGGTAGCCGATGAGCAGTGCCGCCATCCGCTATCAGGTGGTACCCGAACACACCCTGCGCGAGCAGGCGCAGCGGCGGCTGCGCGGGCTCGGCGCGCGCGCCGCCCGGGTGTCCGAACGGTGCACCGCGGTCGGCCTTTCCGTGCCGCAGGCACCCGCTGGTCGGTACACGACATCCGCGGAGATCAACGCGGCCTGCGAACAATGGGAGACCGCGCTCGCCGCGATGGAACCCGCGATCCAGCAGGCACAGACGCAGCAGCGGGCCGAACAGATCAGCCATGAGGTGGCGACGGCGCTCGCCGACCTGGCCCGGCAGCACCCGGCGGCGCCGGAAACCGAGCGCACCGAGTCGGATACGCCCACCCGCCCTCGACTGTCCACCCGTGTCGAACGGCTGCTCACCACGCTGCTCGCCCCGGCACCCGAGCTGTCGCGGGCGGGCGCGGACGTGCTCCGATGCACCGACCCAACGCGGGCCGAAATGCTGCTCAGCGACCTCGATTCGCGCATCGCCGCCGCCAACGCGACAACCCGCAAAGCAATCGCCGACCGCGAGCAACTTGCGGAACTGCGCACCGCCGCAACAGAACTGGCCGACCCGAGCACCGTCTCCGGGCTACTGGACAGCGCCGAAGGCCAGCTCGACCGTGGGCTCGACCCGACGGCCGAGCTGGAACAGGCCCGCACACTCGTCGCTGCACGGATCGCACACGAAGACGCCACGCGCGAGCGCCGATTCGTGCTCGACGCGGTACAGCAGGCCCTGACGGACCTCGGCTATGCGGTCACACCCGTCGCCATGGACACCGCCGGGTCGATCGTACTCACCGCCCCCGGATCGGCGGCGTTGGGCGTTCGGGCCCGGATCGTCAACGGGGAGATCGATATTCGCACGGTGCATACCGGTGCGGAGCCCGAACAAGTCACGTTGCCCGCGCAAGCCGAGATCTGTGCCGACCTCCGCGCGCTGCCGGATCGGCTACGCGCACACGGCGTCGTACCCGACCGGTTCCGGCAATCGGGGGCGGGACTGGCCGCCGTCGAGGTCGTGCCCGCGACGGCGACGACCGCGACCGTCCGCCGATCCGCCGTGGAACGGAGTGCCGAACAATGAGTTCACCCGTGGTCGAGGCGCTGCCGTCCTGGCTGCGCGAGATCGATGTGGCGCTGGCCGCGAACCCGCAGATCATGGTCACCGGCGCGCTGCGCGATCTCGTGCTGCTGCCCGGCCCCGACGGCACCCCGACCAGGCTGGTGAGCGTGGCGGAGGCGCTGCGCAGCGTGCTGGCGGAGGCGGGGCATCGATCGGTGATCGCGCTCGATCCGGTGGACGGTGCGCGCGTCATGATGGACGACGGCGGCGTGGCCGCCGCGATCGTCGGCGCCGCCGCCTCGTCGAATTCCCGGACGCCCACCGATCCGCTACCACTGCTGCGGCGGGTGCTGCACGATGTCGTGCTCTCCGAACGCCCCTGCTGCCTGATCATCGACTCGGCCTCCCGGCTGGTCCCCGCGGCGGACCTGGGCAGTGCGGAACTGCACCGCGTCTTCATCACCGCGGAGCGACTGATGACCGGTGCGCCCCGGCGCACCGTGCCGGGACCACACCGGACATCGCTGTACAACACGGTTTTCTGGCTGCTGGACCGGGAGAACGACCTGCCGCACTGGATGATCAGCGGACAGCTCGCCCGGGTGGTCTCCATTCCGGCGGCCGGGCTCGCGCAACGTCGCGCGGTGGTCTCGCTGCTCATCTCGTCGCTCCCCGAAGCGCCCCTGCGGGATTCGGTGCAGTACCAAGCCGTCGTCGACAGCTACGCCGGGCAGACCAGCGGTTTGACGCTGCGCTCGATCAAGGAGATCAACCGCCTGGCCATCGATCGGCGGATCCCGGCCGAGCGGATCGAGGACGCCATCCGCACCTTTCGCGTCGGCATCCCCGAAAACCCTTGGCAGGACGCTGCGCTCAAGCAGCGGATCCGGATGGGCACGAAGCTGCTCGGCGCGAAGGTGCTCGGCCAGCCGGTCGCCGTGCGCAAGTCGGTCGATATCCTGATCCGCTCGGCGATGGGACTGACCGGCGCCCACACGGCGGGCAGCGGCACCCGCCCGCAAGGCGTGCTGTTCTTCGCCGGACCGACCGGAGTCGGCAAGACCGAGCTGGCCAAGTCGATCGCCGAACTCGTCTTCGGCCGCGCCGACGCGTTCGTCCGGTTCGATATGAGCGAGTTCTCCGCCGAGCACACCGAAGCCAGGCTGATCGGCGCGCCACCGGGATATACCGGGCACAGCGCGGGTGGCGAACTGACGAACGCGGTGCGCCAGCAGCCTTTCCGGCTGATCCTGTTCGACGAGATCGAAAAGGCCGCACCGCGGATTCTGGACAAGTTCCTGCAGATCCTGGGCGACGGCAGGCTCACCGACGGCAGCGGCTCTACCGTGTACTTCTCCGAGACGCTCATCGTGTTCACCTCGAATCTCGGTGTGTACCGGACGGATTCGACCGGCCAACGAGTGCCGATCGTGGCCCGGGGCACGCCGTACACGACGGTCGAATCGACCATCAGAGCGGCGATCGCCGACTACTTCACCAAGGAGATCGGCCGGCCGGAGTTACTGCGCCGGATCGGCGACGACGTGGTGATCTTCGACTTCATCTCCGACGAGACCGCCGCGCAACTGGTTCCGCAGTTCGTCTCGAACGTCATCGACCGGGTGCACGCCACCACCGGCATCACGGTGACGGTCGAGGACGCGGTCCGCAAGCAGCTGCTGGCCGCGGCGCTGACCCGGCTCGACTTCGGCGGCGGCGGAGTGGCCGCCGCGGTGGAGGCGCTGCTGGTCAACCCGCTGGCGCGGGCGCTGTTCGACCTGCCGCCCGGTACCGGCGCGGCGACCGTGACAGATCTGGCCGAGTCGGACGACGGATGGACGGTGACCCTGGGATGACCTCGATGTTGTTGTCACGCTTGCACTATCCGGTGGGCAACCTGGGCTTCGGCACCCGCGCGGGCGTCTGGTTCCAAGGCTGCACGGTCGGCTGTCATGGCTGCCTCGCCCGCGATACCTGGCCGTCCGACGAGGCGACGCGCTGCGACGTGCGGCGGGTCCTGGAGTGGTTGCGGCACGCTCCCGGACCGCTGGACGGCGTGACCATTTCCGGCGGCGAGCCCACCGACCAACCCGAGGCATTGCGTGCCCTCTTGGCCGGAATCGAGCGGCGGGACGCCGAAACCGGTGCGCCGCTGGACGTCCTGCTGTTCTCCGGTCGCTCGGCGAAATGGTTGCGCACGAAATACGCATGGGTGTTCGACGCCGTCGACGTCCTGGTGAGCGAACCGTTCGTCGCCGCGAAGGCGGGGTGCCAGCCGCTGCGTGGCTCGTCGAATCAGCACGTGCACGTGCTGACCGACCTCGGCCGCGAACGCTACCTCGGACCGGACTTCACCGATTATGCCGCGCAACGACGAGAACTCGGCGTGCACGTGGACAACGGAACCGTTCGGCTGGTGGGCATTCCGCTGCCGGGCCATATGGCGGCGCTGACCGCAGCGCTGTCCGAGCAGGACATCGAACTGGACGACGCGTCATGGCTGACCTGACCGGCGACGAGGTCACCTGTCCCGCCTGCGGCAGCCGCGGCGCACCGACCCTGATGTGCCCGAACTGCGGCCACGACCTGCCGGATACGTCGACACCACCGGAGCCCGAAACTCCTTCGCGCGGCGGCCCGCTCGAACTCGTCGTCGCCTCGGGCGCGCGACTGCGGATACTGCCCGGCCAGCTCGTGGGCATCGGCCGGGACGAAGGTTTCCCCGCCGCAGTGGTTTTCGAGAACTACACCAATGTCTCGCGCTTCCACGGCGAGCTGCGCTACGACGGCGATCGCCTGTACTTCACCGACACCTCCACCAACGGCACGTTCGTGAACGACGTCCGGATTCCACAGCACCAAGAGCATCCGATCGACCGCGGCGACACCCTGCGGCTCGCCGCCGACGTGCCCGTCACGATCGAATGGGAGCCCTGATGCGGATCCGGATCGCCGCGGTGACCCACCGCGGACTGACCCGCGCGCACAACGAGGACGCGCTGGGCTGGGGCGGTTGGGCGTTGCAGGGCGCGATGCCCGCGACGATCACCGCCGAACTACGCATCGACCGACCTACCACGATCGTCGTGTGCGATGGGCTCGGCGGCCATGCCGGGGGCGCGACGGCCAGCCGATTGGCCTGCGAATCCCTCACCGCCCCTGAGACGGTCGTCACGTCGGCCGGTCCCGAGCAGACCAGGGCCGTCATCAGCGCACTGCTGCAACGGATCTCGGAGACGCTCGACGAACTCGGCGAGCAACGAGCCGAACTGCGTGGCATGGGCTGCACCGTGGCGGGGGTGACGGTACACCCGGACGGGTCCGCGCTGGTGTTCAATGTCGGTGACTCGCGCGCCTACCGGCTGGAGGGCCGCTATCTGGCCCAGCTGACGCTGGACCACCGTACGGCCCAGTCGAATCGGCTGCAGCAGGCGCTCGGCGGCGGCCGGCGCACCCTGCTGGATCCGGCGTTCTTCGCCTGCCGCCTGCCGTCGGCCCCCGGCATGCTGCTGTGCACGGACGGCCTCGACGACTACGCGAAACCCGAAGCGATCGAACGGCTCTTCACGGCAGGCGCGGCCGACCTGCCCGCACAGCTCCGCGATCTGGCCATCGCGGGCGGCGGTGGCGACAACGTGACCGTCCTGCAGGTCATGGCCTGCGATGGCGAAGGAGACGACGATGGCTGACGAAACACGCATGGACGCCCCCGGTTCCGGTCGGCGCGCGGCGCCCGAGACACGACTGGATCGCACCGGCACCAGTGCGCCGCCGACCCGGCTCGATCATCCCGGCGGCGCCGCACACAACGAGGCCGCTGCGCGCCCACCCGCACCGCAGACCCGGATCGACCCCAGCCCGCACGATACGTTCCAGCCTTTGCCGCCCGCACTGGCTTCCCGATTCACCGTGCAGCGCAAGCTCGGCAGCGGCGGCGAGGCGACGGTGTGGCTGTGCCGGGCCACCAACGGGCACGACTTCGCGATCAAGCTCTTCCACCAGGTGCCCCGCTACCGTGTGGATTTCGAGGCGCCGCAGTATCGGGACAGCTTCCGGGCCGAACATTCGGTGCGCGTCTTCGAGCGCGGCAGCGACCTGGACATCCACTTCGAGGTGATGGAGTACTGCCGCTTCGGCTCGCTCGACAGCTTCTTGCGGCAGCGTGATCCGCACGGCGGCGCAGCGGATCTCGCGGTGGAGGTGCTGCGCCAGCTCGCCACGAAGCTGCACGCGTTGCAGCGGCCGAACGGCAGCACGCTCGTGCACGGCGACGTGAATCCCCGCAACATCCTGGTGCGTTCGGATCTACCGCTGGAGTTGGTGCTCGCCGACTTCGGCCTCGCGGTGGATCTGGGCGGCCGGTCGAAGATCACCAACACCGGTCAGGGCACCGCCGCCTACAGCGCACCCGGTGCGCCGCAACGCTGGCGGGTCGAGGACGACTGGTGGAGTGTCGGCATGGTGCTCTACCGGGTACTCGTCGGCCGCGGCTACTTCGAGGACGACGCGGGCCGGCAGCTGGCGGACAGCACCATCGACGCCGAGGTGAACACCCGCGACATCGCCCTGGCCGCCCTGGACGACCTGACGCTGCGGCCCGCGATGCGCAGCCGATGGCAGCGCCTGCTCACCGGCCTGCTGACCCGAGACCCGATGCAGCGCTGGGGGTTCACCGAGGTCGAGGCGTGGCTCGCCGGGAAAGCCCCGGCCGTGCACCGCGCGGCGCCGAGCACCGAGGAATCCGCAGGCCGCGGGCGGCGGGCCCTGACGCCGTTCGCGCTGCCCGGCGTCGGCACGTTTCACGACAGCGCGTCGCTCGGCGCCGCGATGGCCGGCTATCCGGAACCCGCCGCCCGCGCGCTGGCCGGTCGCGGCCGTGCCGCACTGCTCAACTGGCTGATCGACGATGTCCGCACCGGTGATTCGTATTCCGAGCTGAAGTCCTACGGCGACGGCTGGGGCCCGGAGGAACTCGCCACCTATTTCACCGCCAAGCTCGCCCCCACCGCCGCACTCACCTATCGGGGGCGTCCCGTGGACACGGTGGCCGACCTGTGCGGCCTCGCCACGGCATTCGACGCCGCCGAGGTCGTCACGTCCCTGTACGACCGGCAGTTGGTCGGCAGCCTGAGCGGTCCGCAGCGCTCGAACTATCCGATGATCGACGCCGATTGGCGCGATATCGTGCAGCACGCCGACGAGTTGGGCCAGCAGTACGGTTTCGACATCCGCTTCGGCCGCGCACCCCAGCGCACCCACGTCATCCGCTACGCGCTGTTGCTGGCGGCAGGCGACGAGGCGGTCACCGACAGTTACGTCGCCGGTGTCCGCCATCGCCTCGCGGACCCGAATATGGCCTCGGCCGAGGAGGTTTCGTGGTTCGCCCAGCTGCGGCAAGAGGCGCGCCTCTAGCTCAGGCCCGTTCGACCCGCACCGCGATCTCGGCGGAAGTCCCGACGGTGCCGGTATATCCGTCCTCGATCGACTCGGCGTGCCGCACGGTGGTCGCGAGCGTCTCGTGGGCGATGAAGCTTTCGTGTCGGCGCACGATCTCCGACACCTCGGTGGTCGCGGCGACGGTGAGCACGATGCGGTCGGAGACCGCCAGTCCCGCTTCGCGCCGGGCGTTTTGGACGACGCGTACCACATCCCGGGCACTGCCCTCGGCCGCGAGTTCCGGGGTGATCTCGGTGTCCAATGCGATGGTGACACCGCGCTGGGATTCGACCACCCAGCCGCTGCGTGGCAGCTCGGAGACGAGCACATCGCCTGCGGTGAGCACGACCGGTGTGCCGTCGAAATCCACTGTCGCGGAGCCGTTGTCGCGCAGCCGGCGGACCAGCTCGGCCGCGTCCGCGCGGTGGATCACGTCGGCGACCGCTTGGGTCTGCTTACCGAAACGCTTGCCCAGCGCCCGGAAGTTCGCCTTCACCCCGATGTCGAGCACCGTCGCCGCGGACTGCAACCGTTGCAGGCTCTTGACGTTCAGTTCGTCCGCGACATCGTCGAGCAGCTCGCGCGGCAGCTCGGTGCCGGGCGGCAGGCCGACGAACGCCCGCGCCAGCGGCTGCCGGACCCGCACCTTGCTCGCCTTGCGCGCCGCTCGACCGGCCTCCGCGAGCGCCTGCGCGGTACGTACCTGCTCGGCCAGCACCGGATCGATCAAGGCCCGGTCGGCACCGGGCCATTCGGCGAGGTGCACCGAATCCGGCGCCGACGGCAGACCCGGTCGCACGACGTCCTGCCACACCCGTTCGGTGAGGAACGGGATGAACGGAGCCAGCAGCCGCGTGCCGACCTCGAGGCATTCGAACAGCGTCGACAGGGCGTCCTGCGCGCCGTCCCAGAATCGCTGCCGCGAGCGCCGCACGTACCAGTTCGACAGCGCGTCGACGAATTCCGCGAGCAGCCGACCCGCGCCGGTGGTGTCGTAGGACTCGAGCCGAGCATCCACTTCCGCGGCGAGCGTGTGCAGTTCACTCAGAATCCACCGGTCGAGCACCGGGCGCTCGGCCACCGGACGAGCCGAATCCGGTTGCCACGCCGAGTTACTCGCGTAGAGCGCGAAGAAGGACGCGGTACTCCAGTAGGTCATCAGCAGACGCCGCGTGATCTCGTCGAGCGGGCCGGGACCGACCCGGCGCGCCGACCACGGCGAGCCCGAGCAGGCCATGAA
Source organism: Nocardia vulneris (assembly GCF_001613425.1). Classification (GTDB taxonomy): domain Bacteria; phylum Actinomycetota; class Actinomycetes; order Mycobacteriales; family Mycobacteriaceae; genus Nocardia; species Nocardia vulneris. The sequence goes on from NZ_BDCI01000035.1 coordinate 451,497, forward strand.
CCAGCGCAGCGCGTCGGCGCCGTGCGCGTCCATCAGCGGGATCGGGGCGAGCACGTTGCCGAGATGCTTGCTCATCTTGCGGCCGTCTTCGGCCAGGATGTGCCCGAGGCACACGACGTTCTCGTACGCGGACCGATCGAACACCACCGTGCCCACCGCCATCATGGTGTAGAACCAGCCGCGCGTCTGGTCGATGGCCTCGCAGATGTACTGCGCCGGATAGTTGCGCTGGAACGCCGCGACGCTCCCTTCGACGTGCGGATAGCCCAGAGCGGCGAACGGCATCGACCCGGAGTCGTACCAGGCGTCGATCACCTCGGGCACGCGGGTGGCGGTGGTCGCGCACTGCGGACAGGCAAAGGTCACGGCGTCGATGTACGGACGGTGCGGATCGATGCTCGCCGTGTCGGTGCCCGCCAGAGTGCCGAGTTCGGCGCGCGAACCGACCGCCGTGACGTGCCCGTTCTCGCAGCGCCACAACGGAAGTGGCGTGCCCCAGTAGCGACTGCGGGACAGTGCCCAGTCGATGTTGTTGTCGAGCCAGTTGCCGAAGCGCCCGTGCTTGATGGTCTCGGGGAACCAGTTGGTCCGCTGGTTCTCGTGCCGCAATTGCTCACGTACCGCGGTGGTCCGGATGTACCAGGACGGCTGCGCGTAGTACATGAGCCGGGTGTGGCAGCGCCAGCAGTGCGGGTAGCTGTGCTCGAAATCGGTGCGGCGGAACAGCAATCCGCGTCGCTGGAGTTCCTGGATCAGCACCGGATCGGCGTCTTTGAAGAACAGCCCGCCGATCAGTGGCAGGTCGCCGAAGAACCGGCCGTCGGACTCGATCGGGTTGACCAGTGGCAGCCCGTTGGCCTGACAGACGACGAGGTCGTCGGCGCCGAACGCCGGGGCCTGATGCACCAGGCCGGTACCGTCCGCGGTGGTCACGTAGTCGGCGAGCACGATTCGGTGCGCGTTCGGGATATCGACCAGGTCGAAGGCGGGGCGATAGCGCAGGCCGGCCAGCTCCGCGCCGGGCAGTTCGGCGAGCCGCTGCGCGTTCTCGCCCAGCACCGCAGCCGAAAGGGTCTCGGCGACAAGGAATGTCCCGGCGTCGGTGCGCGCGACGACGTAGTTCACCGCCGGATGGACGGCGACGGCGGTGTTGGCGGGCAGTGTCCACGGCGTCGTGGTCCAGATCAGCAGGTCGACACCGTCGAAGCCGGCCACCGGATCCACCAGCGGCAGGCGCACGTAGACCGACGGATCGGTGACGGTCTCATACCCTTGCGCCAGTTCGTGGTCCGAGAGCGTAGTGCCGCACCGGGGGCAGTACGGCGCCACCCGGAAGTCCTCGGTGAGCAGTCCGCGCTCGAAGATCCGCTGCAACGACCACCACACGCTGTCGACGTATTCCGGCGACATGGTGGTGTAGGGATGCGCCAGATCGATCCAGTACCCCATGCGTTCGGTCAGCTGCTCGAACTCGCCGACGTGGCGCATCACCGATTCCCGGCAGCGCGCGTTGAACTCGGCGATACCGAACTTCTCGATCTCCGGCTTCCCGTTGAGGCCCAATTCCTTTTCCACCGCCAGCTCGACCGGCAGCCCGTGGCAGTCCCAACCCGCTTGGCGCGGTACCGAATAGCCCTTCATGGTCTTGAATCGCGGGAAAACGTCCTTGAAGACCCTGGCTTCGACGTGATGCACGCCCGGCGACCCGTTGGCGGTGGGCGGGCCCTCATAGAACCCCCACCGTGGCCCGTCCGCGGTGCGCTCCAGGCTGCGCGCGAAAATGCGCTGCGCCCGCCACCATTCGATGATCGACGATTCGGCCGCGGGCAGCTCGATGCGCGTCGGCAGGACGCTGAACGGTGACGCGGGTCGATCGTCGTGGACCACCGAGGACTCCTAGGGTTTCGTGCTCGGACAGGCAAGCTGAAGCAAGCAGGCTAACAACGACCGCCACGCGCGGGCACCCGATATTCAGCTCAGGTCGGCCGAGAGCGCCCGGCTCACCTCGGTCAGCAGCGGCACCGCCCGCTCGACGAGTTCCTCGGACATCCGGCCCACCGGACCGGAAATGGAGATGGCCAACTGGGCGGGCGCGTCGGGGACCGCGACGGCCACGCACCGTACGCCGAGTTCTTGTTCGCCCTCGTCCATCGCGTAGCCGTGCTGCGCGGCGGTCGTCAACTGCGCGGCGAACTCGGCCGGATCGGTGATGGTGTGCTCGGTGTAGCGCGGCATGCCGGTGCGCTGCAACAGTTCTCGGGTCTGCGCGGCGGGCATACCCGCCAGCAGCACCTTGCCGACCGCGGTGCAGTGCGGCAGCACCCGGCGGCCCACCTCGGTGAACATGCGCATCGAATGCCGTGACGGCACCTGCGCGACATACACGATCTGATCGCCGTCGAGCATGGCCATGTTGGCGGACTCGCCGAGTTCGTCCACGAGCCGGGCCAACTGCGGGCGGGCCCGGACGCTCAGCATGTGCGCCGAGCTCTCGCCGAGCTTGATCAGCTTCGGGCCGAGGACGTACTGACGCGACGGTTCCTGGCGCAGATAGCCCAGGTCGACGAGCGTGCGCACCAGTCGATGAATGGTCGGCAGCGGCAGGCCGGACGCGGTGGCGAGTTGCGAGAGGCCCATCATCCCGCCCTCGTCGGCCATCGTCTCGAGCAGGCCGAAGGCACGCTCGATCGATTGGACGCCCCCGGTCCGTCCTTTGGCTTCGCTCGCTGCGGTCACCAGGCCACCTCCATGTTTCCGGATGGCGGAAGTCTACCCAGGCCGGCCGGTCGGCCGAGACCCGCCGAACGCTGCGCATTTCCTTGACGAGGCCCGAGCCAGACTTCTAGCATCTTCCACATAACAGAAATTCTTTTCCGTATAGCGGAATTTACTCGGGAGGTCTTCGTGGGTCATTCGCTGCGCTACGCCGTCAACTGCTCACTCCTGTTCACCGAACTGCCCCTGCTCGAACGGCCCGCGGCGGTCCGCGCGGCAGGGTTCGACGCGGTCGAGTTCTGGTGGCCGTTCGACAGCGCCGTACCCGGCGACCGGGAAGCCGACGCGTTCGTCGCCGCGATCGCCGACGCGGGCGTGGCGCTGGTCGGCCTGAACTTCGCGGCCGGCAACATGCCGCTCGGCGACCGCGGCCTGGTGTCCTGGCCCGCCAGGTCCGCCGAGTTCCGCGACAACATCGACGCCACCCTCGCCATCGGCGAGCGACTCGGCTGCCGAATGTTCAACGCGCTCTATGGCAATCGCGTCGACGAGGCATCCCCCGAAGAACAGGACGCGGTGGCGACCGAGAATCTCGCGCTGGCCGCCGCCGCTGCGGCCCGGATCGACGGCACCGTGCTGATCGAGCCCGTGAGCGGCGCGACCCGGTACCCGCTGCGCACCGCGGCGGAGGCGCTCGCGGTACTCGACCGGGTGCAAACCGCCACCGGCGCACCGAATATCGCCTTGCTCGCCGACCTCTACCACCTGGCGGTCAACGGTGACGACGTGGACAAGGTGATCGCCGCGCACACCGCCCGCATCGCCCACGTCCAGATCGCCGACAACGACGGCAGGCACGAACCCGGCACCGGCGACCTGCCGCTCGACCAGCAACTCGGCGCGCTCGAGGCCGGTGGCTACCGCGGCTGGGTCGGACTCGAATACAAGCCGTCGGGCGCTTCCGCCGACAGCTTCGCCTGGCTGCCCCGCGAACGTCGCGGCGCCACCGCATAACTACTGTCACGCAACAACTTCAGGGATATCGCATGAGCACAATCGCATTCATCGGACTCGGCATCATGGGCAGCCCGATGGCCGTTCACCTCGCCACCGCCGGTCACTCGGTGACCGCTTACGACCACAGCACCAACAAGGCCGCACCGCTCGTCGCGGCGGGCGGACGCGCCACCACCTCGATCGCCGACGCCGTGCACGGCGCCGAGGTGATCTGCGTGATGGTGCCCGACTCCCCCGACGTGCAGGACGTGCTGGCCGGGGAGAAGGGCGTGTTCGACAGCGCCGAACGCGGCGCACTGATCATCGACTTCTCCAGCATCCGGCCCGATGTCACGGTCGAACTCGCGAAACAAGCGGCGCAGCGAGGCTTCCGGCTGCTGGACGCCCCCGTCTCCGGCGGCGAAGCGGGCGCGGTCGGCGCCACGCTGTCCATCATGGTCGGCGGCGACGCGGCGGATTTCGCGGCGGCACAACCGATCTTCGACGTGGTCGGCAAGACCGTCGTGCACGTGGGCCCCAGCGGCTCCGGCCAGACCGTGAAGGCGGCCAATCAGCTGATCGTCGCCGCCAACATCCAGGCCCTGTCCGAGGCTGTGCTCTTCCTCGAGGCGTACGGCGTGGACACCGAGGCCGCGCTGCGCGTGCTCGGCGGCGGGCTGGCCGGGTCGAAGGTGCTCGAGCAGAAGAAGGACAACATGCTCGCGCGTACCTTCCAGCCCGGTTTCCGAATCGACCTGCACCACAAGGACATGGGCATCGTCACGGCCGCGGCCCGCGAAGCCGGCGTGGTGGTTCCGTTGGGCGCCTTGGTCGCCCAGCTGGTGGCCGCCGCCAAGGCGAACGGCGACGGCGGACTCGATCACAGCGCCCTGCTACGCGGGGTGGAACGCCTCAGCGGGCGCGCGGGCAAGGAGAACTGACAATGGCTCGGATGCGTGCGGTGGATGCTGCGGTGTTGATTTTGGTGAAGGAGGGGGCTTCGCAGGCGTTTGGTTTGCCTGGAGCGGCGATCAATCCGTTTTATAGTGCGATGCGTGCGCATGGGGGGATGGGGCATGTGCTGGCGCGGCATGTGGAGGCGGCGTCA
>NZ_BDCI01000036.1 GCF_001613425.1 Nocardia vulneris
ACCGACGAGGGTAGGCGATCTCGGGTGTCCGGTCTCCGGGTGCTTGATGAGGTCGGAGGGTGTTGTAGATGACGCGGAACCGGTGGACCTTCATGTCCAAGGTGTCGCCATCGGCGATCACGCCGCGATGCAAAGGCTCGTATTTCAACGTCCCGGAGAACCGCTCGATCACACCGTTGGTCTGCGGGAACGCACACGAGTGCGGACATGCCGCAGCAACGGATCGGAGCCGAGAGAGGCGGTCTCGAAGACCTCGCCGCGGCAACATGAGCCGTTGGGGCCAGGACCTTGAACCTGGCAACCCTGCCAAGAATCTTGGCGCAGTAGACCGATCCTGTCTCGAACATATGTTCGATATACTGGGGTGGTGGTTTCGGTCGAGAGCGAGGGGTTATGCGCGATGTGTCGTCCGGGCTGATGAAGCTGCTGGTCAACGAGGTGGGGGTGCGGCATGGGTTGGTGCTCGAGGAAGCTGCGGGGGAGTTCGTGCTGTCGGGGGGTGCGGGGTATCGGGTGGTGCTGCCGCACACGCGGCTGGACCGGCTGGTCGCCCGGGTGCCGCAGCAGCTGTGGGCGACGCTGATCGGGGATCGGCTGGACGTGCAACTCGCGGATCTGGCGGCGGGGCATCTGGATTTGTCGCGGTTGGCGGCGGTGCGCCCGCGGCTGCGCACCCGGTTGTGTTCGGCGCGCACGAGCGGATTGATCAACGATGTGCGCAGGCTGGTCGCGCCCGGCCTGTTGCAGCGGGTGCTCATCGACTACGGCGAGCTCATGGTGCCGGTCACCTATGCGGCCGCGCAGCGTTGGGGCGCAAAGGAATCCGACCTGTTCGCGATCGCCGAGCGCAATACCCGCGCGGAAGGTGGATTGGATCTGATGGCCGCCGAGATCGACGGCATGGACGACGTGGATCTCCAGATGATCTACGGCGCTTCGGATTTCGTCACCGCACACGTGCGCTGGCTGGACGACTATCCGGTGGTGGGCCCCTGGGGTGCGCTGCTGGTACTGCCCGGCCACACCCATGTGCTGGTCCATCCGATCACCGGCCCGACGGTGTTCGCCGGCACCAGCCTGCTCGCCCAGCTGCTCGTCGCGGGCGAGGCCGACGCGCGGCCGATCAGCCGCGCGATCTACTGGTGGCGCAATCGGATCACCGTCGATATCGCCGCCACCATCCGCGGCAGCGGTGACTGGCTGGAGGTGGTCCCCGCCGACCACCTGGAATCCCTGCTCGAGGTCATGCGCCGGGACTGACCGCCCGTACACCCCTCGACGACGCGAGAGGTGTACGGACGCAGCGGATTACGAGACGACCGGCAGATACACCGCGTTGCCGTGATCGATGAACTCGGCGGACTTCTCCGCCATGCCCGCTTCGATCGCCTCCACGTCGGTCAGCTGGTTGCGCGCGGCGTACTCGCGCACATCCGCCGAGATGCGCATCGAGCAGAACTTCGGCCCGCACATCGAGCAGAAGTGCGCGGTCTTGGCCGGCTCGGCGGGCAGGGTCTCGTCGTGGTACTCCCGGGCGGTGTCCGGATCCAGCGACAGCGCGAACTGGTCGCGCCAGCGGAATTCGAAACGCGCCTTGGACAATTCGTCGTCGCGCTGCTGCGCGTGCGGATGACCCTTGGCCAGGTCGGCGGCGTGCGCGGCGATCTTGTAGGTGATCACGCCGACCTTGACGTCGTCCCGGTTCGGCAGTCCGAGATGCTCCTTCGGCGTGACGTAGCAGAGCATCGCGGTGCCCGCCTGCGCGATGATCGCGGCGCCGATGGCCGAGGTGATGTGGTCGTAGGCGGGCGCGATATCGGTGGCGAGCGGGCCGAGGGTGTAGAACGGCGCCTCCTCGCAGAGTTCCTCCTCGAGCCGTACGTTCTCCACGATCTTGTGCATCGGCACATGGCCCGGGCCCTCGATCATCACCTGCACGCCATGGGATTTCGCGATCTTCGTCAGCTCACCGAGGGTGCGCAGCTCGGCGAACTGCGCCTCGTCGTTGGCGTCGGCGATGGACCCGGGCCGCAGGCCGTCGCCGAGGGAGAAGGTCACGTCGTATTTCGCGAGGATCTCGCACAGTTCCGCGAAGTTGGTGTACAGGAACGATTCCTGATGATGCGCCAGACACCAGGCGGCCATGATGGATCCGCCGCGGGAGACGATGCCGGTGACCCGCTTGGCGGTCAGCGGCACGTAGCGCAGCAGCACGCCCGCGTGCACGGTCATGTAGTCCACGCCCTGCTCGCACTGCTCGATCACGGTGTCGCGGTAGATCTCCCAGGTGAGCTTGGTCGGATCGCCGTTCACCTTCTCCAGCGCCTGATAGATCGGCACGGTGCCGACCGGCACCGGGGAATTGCGCAGGATCCACTCGCGGGTCTCGTGGATGTTCTTGCCGGTGGACAGGTCCATGATGGTGTCGGCGCCCCAGCGGGTGGCCCACACCATCTTCTCGACCTCCTCGGCGATGGACGACGAGACGGCCGAGTTGCCGATGTTCGCGTTGATCTTCACCAGGAACTTCTTGCCGATGATCGTCGGTTCGAGTTCCGGATGCCGGTGGTTGGCCGGAATGACGGCACGCCCGGCGGCGACCTCGTCGCGCACCAGCTCGGGGGACACCCCCTCGCGGGCCGCGATGAAACGCATCTCCGGGGTGACGATGCCCTGCCTGGCCCAGGCCAGCTGGGTCGGCGGCCCGTCGACCTCGGGCTTGTCCCAGGTGTCGCGCAGCTTGGGCAGACCTGCTTCCAGATCGATCACCGCGGCGTCGTCGGTGTACGGCCCCGAGGTGTCGTAGAGGTCGAAGTGCTCGCCGTTGGTCAGGTTCACCCGGCGCACCGGAATCCGCAGCCCGTCGACCTCGGTGTAGTGCTTGACACTGCCTTCGATCGGTCCGGTGGTGACCGATTCCACGGTCTCGGACCCATCCTTGGACGCAACAGTTGCCATGATTTTCCTCCCTACGCCGGCATTACCCGGTCAGGTTCATACGGTCGACGGCCCCTAGCCGTCCTCTCAGCCCGCTGGTGCGAGCCCCCGTTGGCGTGTGAAATTTTCCAGCACGACAGTACCCGGCGTACCGGGACCCGCGCCCGATGATCGGAGGATTGTCCGAGTCGGCGGCGGTGGCGACGATCCCGCGCCGGTGTGTTCCGCCGAGTGGCCGGCCCGTGGCACAGACCTGCCCTCGACCGTGGCTCCGGTCGAGGGCAGGTGGTGCGCGAGCGCCGGGTCAGCGTTCGCGCGGGCCGATCGGGAATCCCAGCGCGCCGAAGGTGGCGTTCAGGTTGATCTCGATCTGGGTCAGCAGGGCGTTGAAGTCGGCGAGCATGGACACGACGTTCTCGGTGCGGCAGCCGAACTGATCGGGTGCGTTCGGCGCGAGCCGGCCCTTCAGCCAGTTGAGCGTGTCGGCCATGCCGAGCGACGGCAGGGTCAGATGCTCGCTGAGATGGTCTCGCTTGTAGATCACCGAAGCGCCTCCGGCGCACCACTGTCCGCTCAACCGGTCGTTGGTCCACACCGGCACGGCCTCGTCGAACACGCCCTGGTACAGGAAGATCGGCGCGGTCGGGATGTTGCGGCCGAGCACGGTCGCCTCGAACACCTCCTTGATCTCGGGGACCGCGAGGAACTCCGGGATCGAGACGGTCAGCATGCGGCCGTAGTCGACGAACATCTGGGTGAGCGCGTTGCGCGGAAGGCATTGCCGCTCAGTGCGATCCATCAGCGCCCGGCCCTCCGGCGTCAAGTACCGGTCCGCGGCCTCCTTGAACTTGGGGTACGCCTTGCGCAGCGACGAGATGCCGATGCCGATCAAGCTGGAGAACATCGACCCGTTGACGTGCAACAGCGACACCACGTCCGAGGTGGGTGCGCCCAGCGCGATGCCCTTGACGTTCAGTTCGGGCGCGTAGGTCGGCTGCATTTCCGCCGCCCACCCCGAGCCCATCCCGCCGCCGGAGTAACCCCACAGTGCGACAGGCGTATTCGCGCCGTCCAGACCGAGCGGTTCGAAACGCTGAGCGGCCCGGACACCGTCCAGGGTCATATAGCCGGGTTCCTTGGCGACGGCGAGATGCCCGTCGAGGCCCTCGTAATCGGGGATCGAGATCGCCCAGCCCTGGCTGATCAGTGCGGCGATGGCGATCAACTCGCTCTGCGAGTGCACGCCTTCGATACCGGCCAAGCCCGAACCCTGTTGCAGCACAAAGGAAGGCGAGCAGTCGAGACTCGCGCTGTCGTAGTAGAACTGGAGCGAGACCAGCGGCCGGTGCCGATTCGGGTCCGCGCCCGCGGGCAGGATCACGGTGGTGACCGCGACGGTGGGTTGTTCGTCGAGATCCGTGGTGCGATAGAGCAACTGCCAGGAACGCACGTTCAGCGGCAGCACGGTGAGCGCGGCCAAGCGCACCTCGCGCGACCGCAGGATGGTGCCCGGCTCCTCGGCTTGGAAACCTTCGGGTGGTTGGTAGAACGAATCTTCGTGCGGGAGTGGCATCGCCGCGGCCGGTCCGGGTCTTACGCCGCCGGCCAGCAGCACGGTGGTCACGGCGATCGCCATGGTCACCAGCACCGCCACCGCCCGTCTTCCGGTACGTACTCGGCCGGTCGGATCCCCTTTGATCACTGACACGTGCGTGTCCTTCCTCATCAGCGTGACAGCGATTACAGCATGAGAGCGTGTTATCAACAAGATCTCTTTCTAAACAGCGCCGAGCTATGGTCGAGGGATGACCCGCAGCAAATCCGCCGCGCGGCCTGCCCCGAGTCCGGCGCGCCGCCGGATCCGTGGACTCGACGCCGAACAGCGCAGCGCCCAGCGGCGCAGCCAACTGCTCGACGCGGCCACCGAACTGTTTGCCGAGCACAGCTATTCGGGAACATCGATCGAGCAGATCTGCCAGCGCGCCTATGTCGGAACCAAGGGGTTCTACGACCACTTCGAGAGCAAGGAAGCGTGCTACCTCGCGTTGCTCGAACAGCTCACCGCGCAGATCCAGCAACGCGCGGCCGCGGGTGCGGCCGCGGCGGCGGGACTGGGCTGGCCGGAGCGCGCGGCCGCGGTGGTCGACGCGTTCGTGCACGCGATCGCGGACGACCCGCGGCTGGCGAAGGTGACTTTCGGTGAGGCGGGCGGGATCTCACCGACGGTGGAGAAGATGCGGCGCAGCAACCGGCGCTGGGCGGCGGCCTTCCTGGATCGGGAGTGGGCGGGCGAGCCCGCGGCCGACCCGGCGGTCCAGCGCGCCCGGCTCGCGTTGGCGCTGGCCGCGATCGGCGGCATGTTCGAACTCGTCGCGGACTGGCTGCACCACCACGACGACGGCGAGGCCCCGGACGGCGCCGAGACCCTCAGCGCGGATCTCACCGCGTTCCTCACCGTGCTGCACGCCGGCCGCGGAGCCGTTGCGGCCGAATAGGTTCGGACAGACCGCGAGCCGGGCCGATGGGTATCGGCCCGGCTCGCGTCGCTTCCGGCTGTGGACCTACTTGCCGCCGGACGAGCCGGTGGCCAGCAGGTCGAGCAGCGGCAGAATCCACGCCGTCCCGGCTCTGCCTCCTCCGCTGTCGGACGTTACCGATCAGTGTGATGGCCGAGCAGCCCTCGGTTCGCGGGGCACCATTACCGTGGGCGGGCGGGCGAGATGCGGCCGATTACCTCGCCGAGGCCGATGCGGCGGTCGGCCGGTCCCGGGGCGGTCGCGGTGATGCGCACCTCGTCGCCGTCCTCCAGGAAGGTGCGTTGCTGACCGTTCACCAGCACGGGTTCCTTACCGCCCCAGGACAGTTCGATGAACGAACCGCGCTGATCCGGTTCGGGCCCCGAGATGGTGCCGGAGGCGTACAGGTCGCCGGTCCGAATGGTCGCGCCGTTCGCGGTGAGGTGTGCCAGCATCTGCGCGGGTGACCAATACATCCGCGAGAACGGCGGATGCGTGACGGCCTGCCCGTTCCACGACACCGTCAGGTCGATGTCGAGACCCCACGGCTCCTTGTCCTGGAGATAGGGCAGCGGTTGCGGGGACTGCTCCGGCGTCGGCACCCGGGCGGCCTCCAGCGCCGCGAGCGGCGTGACCCACGGCGAGATCGAGGTCGCGAACGATTTGCCGAGGAAGGGGCCGAGCGGCTGGTACTCCCAGGCCTGGATATCGCGCGCGGACCAATCGTTGACCAGCGCGACACCGAACACCCGCTCGGCGAACTCGCCGGTCTCGACCGGCGCGCCGAGTTCGGAGCCGACGCCGACCAGGAAGCCGAGCTCGGCTTCGATGTCCAGCCGCCGGGACGGGCCGAAATCCGTTGTGCCGGAATCGGTCCGGCGCTGCCCGCAGGGCCGGATCACCTCGGTGCCGGACACCACGACGGTGCCCGCCCGGCCGTGGTAGCCGACCGGCAGGTGCCGCCAGTTCGGCAGCAGCGGTTCACTGTCGGGGCGGAACAGCCTGCCGAGGTTGGTCGCGTGGTCGATGCTGGCGTAGAAGTCGACATAGTCACCGATCGGGACCGGCAGGCCGAGGCGCACATCGGCCAGCGCATGCACCGCGGCACTGTCGAGCTCGGTGTCGACGAGTTCGCGGACCCGCTCGCGCACCTCGCGCCAGCGCTGCGGTCCCTGCGCCATGAGCGCGGCCAGGCTCGGCCCGGCGAACTCCGGATCACCCAGCGTCGCAGCGAGATCGACGACGACATCGCCGATGCGGGTGCCCACCCGATAGTTCTGGCCCGCCGGGGCGAACACGCCGTAGGGCAGGTTGTCCACGCCGAACAGCGAATCGGCGGGTACTTCGAGTCGAGTCCTCACTGCGGCCCCCGTCCCGACCAGGTCCACGCGTACGCCGGGTCTTCGCAGGCGAGGGCGCCCTCACCGAGTTCGAGCGGGCGGAAGGTGTCGACCATGACGGCGAGTTCGTCGAAGTAGTCGAGTCCGATGCTGCGCTCGTAGGCGCCGGGCTGCGGGCCGTGCGCGTACCCGCCGGGGTGCACCGACACCGAGCCCTGCCCGATCCCGGATCCCTTGCGCGCCTCGTAGTTTCCGCCGCAGTAGAACATGATCTCGTCGGAGTCCACGTTGGAGTGGTAGTACGGCACCGGGATCGAGAGCGGGTGATAGTCGACCTTGCGCGGCACGAAGTTGCACACCACGAAGTTGATCCCCTCGAAGGCCTGATGCGCGGGCGGCGGTTGGTGCACACGGCCGGTGATCGGCTCGAAGTCGCTGATGTTGAAGGTGATCGGATACAGGCAGCCGTCCCAGCCGACCACGTCGAACGGGTGATCGGCGTACACCATGCGGGTGCCGACGACCTGCCCGCCGGCCCGGTGCTTGACCAGCACCTCCACGTCCTTGCCGGTGGCGGTGAGGGTTTCGGCCGGGCCGTGCAGGTCGCGCTCGCAGTAGGGTGCGTGCTCGAGCAGCTGGCCGAACTTCGACAGATAGCGCTTCGGCGGGGTGATGTGGCTGGCCGCCTCGATCACGTAGGCGCGCAACGGCTCCGGACCGGAGGGTAGCCAGCGATGGGTGGTCGCGCGCGGAATGAGTACCTGATCGCCCTGGCGGGCGAACACGGCCCCGAACACCGTCTCCACCACCGCGGAGCCGGATTCCACGTAGACCAGTTCGTCACCGATCGCGTTGCGGTACAGCGGAGAACCGCCCTTGGCGACGACATAGGAGATGCGCACGTCGGCGTTGCCGAGGATCAGCCTGCGGCCGGTGACCACATCGGTGCGCGCGTGGCTGTCGTCCGGGAACAACTCGTGCAGCTTCAGATGCCGATGGCGCAGTGGATGATTCGGCGTCGTCGACTGATCGGGCAGTTCCCACACCGTCGAGTCGACGATCGCGGGCGGCAGCCCGCGGTGGTACAGCAGGGACGAGTCGCCGGAGAAGCCCTCCTCGCCCATCAGCTCCTCGTAGTAGAGCTGTCCCTGCTCGTCTCGATGTTGGGTATGCCGCTTCGGCGGCACTGCTCCTACCTGTCGATAGAACGCCATGACCGCACCTCCTGCCTGGCTTGTGGCCTGGTTTTAGTTTGGTCACCATCGTAGTGACGGCGGCTCGGCCGCCGTGGCGGAATTCAGCCCCGGCAGCGCGAATTCTGTCGGAACATTCGAGGATCAGCGGGCATTTCGTCTAGCTGTTGCGTGCGTAGCTGGCTATTTGTCAGGCAGCGCCCTAGGCATGCCGCAGGGCGCGGTACACCGCCGCGCCGACGAAGGCGCCGAGATCCTGTGGCGTCCATCCGTCCTGGTCGGCGAGTAGCGTGCGGACCGCGCCCTCGCCCGCCGAGACCCACTGCTCGACCAGGACCGGCAGCTTGCGCTCGGCGTCCTCGGTGCCCCAGGCCCGCAGCGTCGGGCGCAGCAACGTGGTGCAGCGCTCGATCGCGAGCGCACGGCCGCGCCCGAACGAATCCGCAACGGCGGGATCGGGATTGCCGTAGAGCAGCCGCCAGGCATCGGGCCGGACGGCGGCTTTCTCCAGTAGTGCGCGGAAGCCCTCGATGAACACCGTCTCGCCCGCGTCCACGGCGCGGGGCGGCAGGACTTCGAGGACGCCGTCGATCAGGTAGCTCTCTTCGCGCTGGATGAGCGCCTCGATCAACTCGACGCGATCGGCGAAGCAGGCGTAGACCACCGGACGGGTCACGCCCATCCGGTCGGCGACGGCGGCCATCGTGACGGCCGCGATTCCGTCCTCTACCGCGATCGCCAACGCGGTGTCCAGGACCTGGGGCCTGCGGCGTTCCGGACCGAGGTGCGGCGCCCGCTGGCGTGGCTGCCGCACCGCCGAATCGCTACCCATGCGGACCAAGATAGCAGCGGCCGAACGTGAATTCCTGCTGGTACCGCGCCTGAAGATCAATTTCCTACATTGACGAACAAAAATGCTACAGTCGCGAATGAAGTCGGTGGGATCGCACCCAGCCGCTACCGCCACGCCCGAGGAGTCTCCGATGACCGCGACCTTGTTCAACCCCAAGACCTGCGAGTTCGCCGAGTTCGACGCGACCACCAGGCGACTGCTGCGCGCGACCGTCGACTGGTTCGAAGGCCGGGGCAAGGCTGTGCTCAAGCAGGAGGACCGGGACCGGGTCTGGTACGCCGAGTTCCTCGATTTCGTGAAGCGCGAGGGCGTCTTCGCGACCTTCCTCACACCGGCGGCCGAGGCCGACGGTGACCCGGACAAGCGCTGGGACACCGGGCGCATCGCGATGATGAGCAAGATCCTGGGCTTCTACTCCATGCAGTACTGGTACGTCTGGCAGGTCAGCATCCTCGGCCTCGGCCCGATCTGGCAGAGCGGCAACGCGGCGGCCAAGCGGCGGGCCGCGGCCCTGCTGGACTCCGGCGAGATCTTCGCATTCGGTCTCTCCGAGAAGGAGCACGGCGCCGACGTCTACTCCACCGACATGGTCGTGACGCCGCAGGACGGCGGCGGCTTTCTGGCCACCGGCGGCAAGCACTACATCGGCAACGGCAATCAGGCCGCGCTCGTCTCGGTGTTCGGGCGGCGCTCGGACAAGCCGATCATCGACAGTTCGAAAGCGCTGGACAGCAAGCCGACCGACGCCGACTACGAGGGGTATCTGTTCTTCCTCGCCGACAGCGCGCACGAGAACTATCACCTGCGCGGCAACGTGGTGGACGGCCAGATGTACGTGGCCGCTTTCGATCTCGAGAACTACCCGGTGGCCGAGGAAGACATCCTGCACCGCGGCGAAGCGGCCTTCCACGCGGCGATGAACACCGTGAACGTCGGCAAGTTCAACCTCGGATTCGGCGCCGTCGGTGCGTGCGAACACGCCTACTACGAGGCCATTACGCACGCCGAGAACCGAATCCTGTTCGGGCACAGGGTGACCGAATTCCCGCAGGTGCAGGCGCTGATGACCGACTCGTACGCGCGCCTGATCGCGATGAAGCTCTACAGCGAGCGGGCCATCGACTACATGCGCTCGGCCTCGCCGCAGGACCGGCGTTACCTGCTGTTCAACGCGATCGAGAAGATGACCGTGACCCGGCAGGGGCAGCGGATCATCGAAGACCTCGCGGACGTGATCGCGGCGCGCGGCTTCGAGAAGGACATGTACTTCCCGATGGCGATGCTCGGCCTGTTCGGCCTGCCGCGTCTGGAGGGCACCGTGCACGTGAACATGGCGCTGTCGCTGAAGTTCATGGCCAACTACATGTTCCACCCGGCCGACGCCGGCCTGGCCGCGCTGCGCCTGCTGCCCGGGGCCGGTGCCGCGCCACAGGGGGCGGTGCGCGCGGTCTCCGGCGCGCTGAGCTGGTCGAGCCGCAAGCTGGCCCCGCGCGCGGGCGGCGCGGTGCCGCAGTTGCGCGCCGAATTCGCCGGTGCCGCATACGCTCCCGTGCCGACCCGGCGGGACGCGGCCGACGACGAGTTCCTGTTCCGGCAGGGGCCCAGCAGTGGCCTGGGCCGGATCCGGTTCGCGGACTGGCGGCGGGTCTTCGAGAAGTTCACCCACATCCCGAATGTCGCGGTGTTCCTGGAGCAGGCGCGCGCCTTCCAGACCCTGCTCGCGGCCGCGGCGCCGACGGCGGCGCAGCAGCGCGACGTGGACTTCCTGTTCGCGATCGGTGAGCTGTTCACCGCGCTGCCCTACGCGCAGCTGATTCTCGAGCAGGCCGAGATCGAAGGCACCGATGCGGATGTGCTCGACCAGATCTTCGACAACTTCGTGCGCGAATTCGCCAAGCACGCGCTGACGCTGCACACCAAGCCCGCGGCTACCAAGGCGCAACAGACCCGCGCGCTGGATCTGATCCGGCGGCCGGTTGCCGATCGGGCTCGCTTCGAGCGGGTGTTCGCGCAGGCCAGGGCGTTGTCCGGGACCTATGAAATGAACCCATAAACTGTGCCGTACCTGCGGTAACAGTAAATGCTACACTGGTGAATGAAATGCTTCGGCTTTGCCCGAACCGTCGTGCAAAGGAGCAAGACGATGACGACGCACGCCACCCGCCCGCAATTCGACGCACCGGCGCGGACCATCCGTGAGGTCGACTACGGCTTCTTCGGGCCGGACTCGCCGACCTGGAAAGTGTGGACCAACGCCACCGCCGTGATCGGCTTCCAGCGCTCGGTCGTGCTCGAACATTTCGATCCCGCGCTCACCGCCGCGGTCGCCGACGTCAAGGGCATCTACACCGATCCGCGTGGCCGGCTCGACCACACCTTCGCCTACTTCCTCATCGCGGCCGTCGCCGACAGTCGCATGGCGATCGAAGCCTCCGAACATCTGATGAAGGTGCATGCGCAGGCCACCGGCATCGAGCCGATCACCGGAAAGCGGTATAGCGCGAACAACCCCGACTCCCAGCTGTGGATTCACGTGACGGGCTGGCATTCGGTGCTCAAGTGCTACGAGGTGTACGGTCCCGGTCCGCTGAGTCCTGCTGAGGAGCAGCGCTATTGGGCCGAATGCGTGATCGCGGCGGAATTGCAGACCTGCAAGCTGTCCGATGTGCCGCGCTCGCGGGCGCAGGTGCGCGAATACTTCGCGGCGATGCGGCCCAAACTCTGCACCTCCGAACGCGCCCACGAGGGCATGCACTATCTGCTGCACACCCCGCGTGATCGTGGTGTCAAACTCTGGGCGGGCAGCCGCCTCGTCGCCCCGGCCGCCATCGCCACCCTCCCGAAATGGATGCGCACCACCGGCGGTTTCGACCACCCCGCCGTCGTCGACCGCGGCTACCGCCTCCCCATGCGCGCCGCCATCAAAGCCCTCGGCAACGAGAAGGCCAAACAGGCCGTCCTCGGAAACTTCCTGGGCCCCATGACCGCCCGCCTCTACGCCGAACACCTCGCCGCAGGCACCCCCACCACCCCCACCACCGTCACCCCCGCAGCGGCCCGCACCCGCTACGGCCACACCAACCGCGCCCCCGCAGTCTGAGGTTCCGTCGAAATACGTCGTGACCTCGATCGATTGGCTGTAGCCGGTAAAGTCGTCGTAGTTGTCGGTGCCTACCGATATCGTTCAGCTATGACCGCAGTCGAGGAGTCTCGCATGGCCACTGAGTCTCTGATGACCACCGAGGAGTTCGAAGAACTCGATCGGTTGGCCGGTCGCGTTTCCGAGGGTTTGCGACTGGAGTTCATCGACGGAAGGTTGGGGGCCAAGCCAGTGCCGGACGGGGATCATGGCTGCATCATCGAGTGGTTGATTCGCGCGTTCCTGTTGCTACGTCCGGAGCTGTGGCTCTTCCAGGAACAGGGGTTGAAAGTCGAGGGTTACCGGGCCGGCCGCGCGCGGCCGGATGGGGCGCTGGCTCCGAGCGGGGTGTTCGCGGGCCAGCCCGAGTGGGCTGATCCGGCCCCTGTACTTCTTGTCGTCGAAGTGACTTCCAGCGACCAGGACACCGACCGCCGGGACCGGGAGGAAAAGCCACGCGCCTACGCGCAGACCCGCATTCCGATCTATCTGTTGGTCGACCGGGACCTGTGTCAGTTCGTCCTCCACAGTGAGCCGAAGGACGGGAAGTACGAGCGCATTCTTACTCAGCCGTTCGGTGCTCGCCTCGCTTTTCCGGAGCCGGTCGGCGGCGTGCTCGATACCGAGCCGATCAAGGACTGGGTGCGCTGATCGGCTGAGCTCAGTCGGTGAAGTCGGCTATTACGGGGGCGTGGTCGCTGGCGCCCTTGCCTTTTCGTTCTTCGCGGTCGACCAGTGCGTCGGTTGCGGTGGCGGCGAGGGCGGGGGAGGCGAGGATGAAATCGATGCGCATGCCCTCTTTGCGGGGGAAGCGGAGTTGGGTGTAGTCCCAGTAGGTGTAGACGCCGGGGCCGGGGGCGAAGGGGCGCATGACGTCGGCGAAGCCGGTGTCGAGGAAGGATTGGAAGGCGTCGCGTTCGGGCTGGGAGGTGTGCGTCTTGTGCGCGAAGAACTCCGGAGACCAGACGTCGTCGTCGGTGGGGGCGATGTTCCAGTCACCGACCAGCGCGATCTTGGCCTGCGGGTCCTGCGCGAGCCAGCGCTCACCGTTGGCCCGCAGCGCCGCAAGCCATTCCAGCTTGTAGGTGTAGTGCGGGTCCTGCAGCGAGCGCCCGTTGGGTACGTACAGGCTCCACACCCGCACGCCGCCGCAGGTCGCGCCGAGCGCCCTCGACTCGATGACCGGGGCGCTGATCAGCGACTCACCGGCCTCCTTGTCGAAACCTGGCTGCTCCGGGAACGCGGGCTCGACATCGGTGAGCCCGACCCGTGACACGATGGCCACACCGTTCCACTGGTTGATGCCCAAATGGGCGACCTCGTAGCCGAGTTCGTCGAACCGCTCGAACGGGAACTGATCGTCGCGGCACTTCGTCTCCTGAATGGCCAGGACATCGATGTCCTGGCGGTCCAGAAACTCCGCTACCCGGTCGAGCCGGGAGCGGATCGAGTTGACGTTCCACGTGGCGAGGCGCACGAATGCCTTTCCGCTGGCGAGCCCGGGTACGGGGCTCGGTGTGCTGGGGTCTGATTCCGTTCTACCGCAGCGCCGGCGAACCGGCGAGAGCGGTCGGCGCGGCGTAACGGTAGGTGTGGTGTTCGAGGAAGCCGAGCTCGCGGTACAGCGCGATCGCGGCGCTGTTGCCCGCCTCGACCTGAAGGTACGCGTGCGTCGCGCCGCGGCTGTGCCCCCAGCGGATCAGCTCGGCGCACACCAGGGAGCCGAGCCCCTTCCGGCGATGCTCGGCGGCCACCGCCACACAGGTGAGCCCGATCCAGCCGCGCCCGTCCGGCGCGGTGGTGAGCGCGCCGCGCCCGATCGCGATGGGGGTCGGCACACCGAGCGAAGCGAACCCGAGTTCGCCGTCGCGCACCGCGGTCAATACGCCGAGATCCGGCAGGGGCGCCGAAAGTCGTTGCGGTGTGGGTGCTTCCCCGTCGCGGTGGTTCAGCTCCTGCCAGGCCGCGTCCGGGGCCGCCGCGACCCGCACCATCGAAGGCCCCTGGGGCAGTACGAAATTCTCGATATCGATGGCCATCATGACGGTCTCGCGCCAGCTGTTCCAGCCCGGCGGAATGGGTGCGAGCCGGTCCGGCAGCGCCAGCAGCAGCGGCAGGCCGCGTTCGGCGTACCAGGCGGCGATGCGGTGCAGCGTGTCCGCGGTCAGCCCCGCGGATTCGGCGGAACTGCCGAGCGGCACAGCGGAATTGGCGCGATTGGTGAACCCGTTGCCCGCCCGCGCCAGCCACCCGTCGATCCACGCGTGTTCGATCCCGGGCCAGCCGTCGGCGGCCGCGGCCTCCAGCGCCCGGATCTCCTTGGTGCGAATCGGCCTCGGACCCAACGCCTTCAGCGCGACCACCCGGTCCGGCGTCACCGCGACGAGCTGCCCGTCGACGCCGCGCACGGTCGGCGGATCCAGCGAGACCAGTTCGCCGATCACATCGGTGAGCGGCTGGGGATAACCGGCGGGCAGCCGGTAGCGCAGGACGACGCGACGGCCGAGCGGGATATCGGGAAGTCCGCCGCCGTCAGTCGTCATGGCCGAACGGATCCGGCACCGAACCGGGGATCCAGCTGAGTCCCGGTGTGCCCCAACCGTTGCGCTTGATCGCCTTCTTCGCCGCGCGCGCGTTGCGCCCGATCAGCACGTCGACGTACAGGAAGCCGTCGAGGTGGCCCACCTCGTGCTGCAGCATGCGCGCGAAGAAGTTCTCACCCTCGATCTCGACCGGGTTGCCGTGCTCGTCGGTGCCGGTGACCTTGGCCCAGGTGGCACGGCCGGTCGGATACTGCTCGCCGGGTACGGACAGGCAGCCTTCCTCGTCGTCGTCCGGGTCGGGCATGGTCTCGGGGACGGCCGAGGTCTCCAGCACGGGGTTGATCACCGCGCCGCGGCGGCGGGTGGCGGTGCCGTCGGCGCGCACGTCGGGGCAGTCGTAGACGAACAGCCGCAGCGGCACGCCCACCTGGTTGGCCGCGAGCCCGACGCCGTGCGCGGCGTCGAGGGTCTCGTACATGTCCGCGATCAGCTCGGCCAGCTCCTCCGGTGACTGGGTGACCTTCTCGGTCGGGTTGTGCAGAACCGGGTCGCCGACGATCACGATCGGGAGGATAGCCATGGGACCAATTATTGCCGCGCCCGCTGGTCGGCGATGGTCGGGGGCGGTGATCGGCGCCGCGACGCGCCTACTCGCAGGTAGCGAACACGCCGCGCCGTAGACCCGGTGATCCTGGTGTCTCGTGGTTGAATGATCCGCGACGTACAAGCACCATTTTTCGTCTGGTGGTAACTCGGCGAGGGAGCAAGATGGACGGCGCAGCGGCACGGAATCTTTCCGCGATCCAGGGCGACCCTTCCGCGAGCGACGATGTCACGGCAGCGGAATCGACCGGCGACAGCGACGGTTTGAGCCGTCGCGAACACGACATCCTGGCTTTCGAGCGCCAGTGGTGGAAGTACGCGGGGGCGAAGGAAGAAGCGATCAAAGAGCTGTTCGGCATGTCGCCGACCAGGTACTACCAGGTGCTCAACGCGGTGGTCGACCGGCCCGAGTCGCTCGCCGTGGATCCGATGCTGGTCAAGCGGCTGCGCAGGCTGCGGGCGAGCAGGCAGAAAGCCAGGGCCGCGCGACGGCTCGGTTTCCAGGTATGACCGGACTAGGCTCGAGTAGGTGAGCTACCCGAATCCCACCTCCGGTGGGCCGCCATTGCGAGCGTTGGCGATGGTGTTGATCGCACTGGCCATCGTGTTCGGTGGACTCGGCGCGATGTCGCTGTCGAAATCGGATGCCGACAGCTCGAGCAGCGGTCCGTCGGAATCCACTACCGCGACCGCGGCCCCGCAGATGCCGGCGAGCACCACGGTCGACAAGACCACGCCCGCGCCGTCGTCCGCGGCCGCGAGCAGCACCCCGGCGACGACGACCGCCACCACCACCCCGCCGACGACCACGGTGCCGACCACGACCGGTTCCGCGGCGGCCAAGGCAGTACCGGTGCGGGTGCTGAACAACAGCATGATCGCCGGTCTGGCCGCCAAGACCGCGGGTCAGCTCACCGCCGAGGGCTGGTCGGTGGTCGAGACGGGCAACTACCCCGGCGCGAATGTCCCGAAAACGACCGTGTACTACGGCAATTCACCGGCCGACAAGGATGCCGCGCTGGCCATCGCCGACGAACTCGGCGTCACCGCGGAACCGAAGTCGAGCGGTTTGGGCGAGTCGTCCCCGGGTGTCACCGTCATCGTTACGGGTAACTGATACCTGCGACCTGCCGCTATCCGGGCCTGTCGCTGGACGACACGACCGGCGTGGCATCATCTTGTCCGGTAACGAACGTGTCCACCCAGCTTTACTCGTAAACTTTCGGTACTCGTAAAGGAGTTCCCCGATGGCCCCGTCCACAACTCGTCGCCCGTCTTGGCGGACTGTGACCCCGGTGCTCGCGGTCGCGGTCCTGGGCCTCGCAGGCTGCACGAACAGCCAGGAGTCGAGTGACGTCAAGGGAACGACCCCGCCGGTCTGGAGTGGCGCGGCGGCGCCGCCCGCGAGCGAGTTCGGCAAGGAAACCGGCACCGCCGAGGCGAACACGGGCGTGAAGGTCGACCTGAAAGACGCCGCGGGCGCCTCGGTCGGCACGGCGAACTTCGTCAAGGACGGCAACCACCTGCAGGTCACCGTCGAGGCGCACGGGCTGCGTCCCGGCTTCCACGGCCTGCACGTGCACCAGATCGGCAAGTGCGAGCCCAACTCGGTGGCCCCGACCGGTGGTCCGGCCGGCGACTTCCTCTCCGCCGGTGGGCATCTGCAGGTCGGCAGCGCGAACACGCACCCGGCCAGCGGCGACCTGACCTCGCTCGAGGTCCGTTCCGACGGCACGGCCAAGCTGGTCACCACCACCGATGCGGTGACCCTCGACGATCTGAAGAACAAGGCGTTGATGATCCACGCCGATGCCGACAACTTCGGCAACATCCCGAACCGTTATGTCCGACCCGACGGCGTTGCCGGGCCGGATGACACGACGCTAGCGACAGGTGACGCGGGCGGCCGCGTCGCCTGCGGTGTAATCCAGTAGCGCAGGAGCCGATATGGCCGGGGCAGGCAGAGAACACGTTCCCTTCCATGGTTCGCCCCGGCCCACGATAGGCATCGAGTGGGAGATCGCGCTCGTCGACAAGGTGAGCCGGGATCTGTCGAATACCGCTGCGGCGGTATTCGATTCGGTGGGTGACCTACGTGCGCACGACGGCACGCCACAGATCACCAAGGAGTTGCTGCGCAATACCGTCGAACTCGTCACCGGGGTGCACGACACCGTCGGTGCGGCGGTCGACGATCTGCGCGGCACGATGGACACGGTGCGGCGCGCGGCCGACGGACAAGGCGTCGACTTGTTCTGTGCCGGAACGCATCCGTTCGCGCAATGGTCGGCCCAGCAGCTGACCCGCTCGGAGCACTACGACGAGCTGATCGAGCGCACCCAGTGGTGGGGCCGCCAGATGATGATCTGGGGCGTGCACGTGCACGTCGGAGTCTCGCACCGGGAGAAGGTCTTTCCGATCCTGAACTCGCTGCTGCTGCACTACCCGCACCTGCTGGCGCTGTCCGCCTCCTCGCCGATGTGGGCAGGCTCGGACACCGGCTACGCCAGCAACCGGACGCTGATGTTCCAGCAGCTACCCACCGCGGGTCTGCCGTTCCAGTTCGAGAATTGGCGCCAGTTCGAGCATTTCGTGCACGACCAGTTCAAAACCGGTGTGTTCGAACAGCTCGGCGGTATGCACTGGGACATCAGGCCCGCGCCGAAATGGGGCACCATCGAGGTCCGGGTGTGCGACGGCGTCTCGACCCGCGCCGAACTGGCCGCGATGGCGGCCATGATCCACTGCCTGATCGTCGATCTGGATCGCCGGCTCGAAGAGGGCGAGACCCTGCCCACGCTGCCGCCGTGGCACGTGCAGGAGAACAAATGGCGTGCCGCCCGTTACGGGCTGGACGCGATCGTCATCGTGGACGACAAGAGCAATGAGCGATTGGTCACCGACGACGTGACCGCGCTACTGAACCGGTTGGAGCCGACAGCCAAACGGCTCGGCTGCGCCGACGAACTCGCGCTGGTGGCCGAGATCCCCGAGCGCGGTGCGTCCTATCAGCGCCAGCGCAAGGTCGCCGCGGCCGCGCAGGGCGACCTGATCGCGGTGGTGGACGCGCTGGTCAAGGAGCTGGACCAGTAATTTCCGGTCGGTACCGGTTGCCCAGTGTTCAAACGGCAAGTGGGATGGCGTTCATCCCGCGTTTACTATGGTCGACGTGCTTGTCGAAGACCCAGGGCCCAGAACAGGAAGTACGGCTACGCGATCGCGTGTGCCGTCGCCTCGGGTCTGGGTCGCGGTGGCCGTCGCCGCGGTGCCGGTGCTGCTCATCGCGCTGCAGGGCGTGGCGATGTGGCAGGGCTTCGAAGGTCCGCTGGGCAGCCTGTGGCACGACTACGTCGGCACGCCGAAATCCATGTCCGTGCCGTGGGCCGGCTTGATCCTCGCGCTGGTCGGGCTCTCCGGTCGGCGGCGGCTGATCGTGCTCGGCGCCGCCGTCGGCATCGACGTGGTGTGGGCGAGCATCCGGCTGCTGGCGGGCGAACCGTTCGCGATCGGTAACGGGCCGGTGCTCGCGCTCACCGCGCTGGCGGTGTTCGCGTGGCTGCGCTGGGACGGCGCCGACCGGCGCAACGCGCTGCACGCGGCGGCGCTCGGCGCGCTGCTGATCCTGGCCACCAAGGTCGGTGACGTGTGGCTGCACGTCACCGTGCTGAGCAGGCCGACGGTGCTCGACGAGTACGTGCTGCTGGCCGATCACGCGCTCGGCGACCCGTCCTGGGTGATGGGCCGGGTGCTGGACGTGCTGGGGCCTGCCGTGTACGCGGTGCTGCACTGGGTGTACATCGAGTTGCCGGTCGCGGCGATCGTGGTCGCGGTGTGGCAGCTGCGCCGGGTGGCCACGAGCGGGCGCTGGCCGAGTCACTATCTGGTGCGCACGTTTCTGGTGCTCGGGCTGGTCGGCCCGGTCATCTATGTGATCTTCCCGGTGGTGGGACCGATGTTCGCGTTCGGGCCGGACGGGCACGGGCTGCAACTCGGCAACTTCTGGCCGGGCGTGGTGCCGCCGCTGGACCGCAGTCCGATGCCGATGCCCTTCGACGCGGCGACCCCGCGCAACTGCATGCCGTCCATGCACACGGCCTGGGCGCTGTCGGTCTTCCTGCACACCCGCCGCGATACCGACGGCGGTCCCGCGCCGGCCTGGTTGCGCTGGGGTGGCACCTTCTGGCTGCTGGCCACGCTCACCGCGACCCTCGGCTTCGGCTACCACTACGGCGTCGACCTGGTGGCCGGCGCGGTGCTCTGCCTGACCGTGGAATCGGCGCTGCGCGATCCCGAACGCGGCTGGGGCTGGTTCCGCATCCGCCTCGTCGCGGGCGGCCTCGCCGTCCTGGCCATCCTGCTGCTGTCCTACCGTTTCCTGCCGGTCTCGATGGCCGAATACCCCGTCCTCGCAGGCACCGTCGTCCTCGCCCTGCTCGCCGGCCTCGCCGCCGCCTTCCACGCCACCTGGTTCGCCAACCGCCGCCGAACCACCCCCAAAGAACTCGAAACCGTCACCCGCTGAAACCGGCTGCGCCGCTCGGTTACTCGTAGTGGTGACGGCAGGCGACGATCTTCGCCGTGTCGTCTTCGATGACGTACACGATGCGATGTTCGCTGGTGATGCGTCGGGACCAGAATCCGGCGAGGTTCTGGCGCAATGCTTCTGGCTTACCGATTCCTTCGTAGCCGTTGCGTGTGATGTCGTCGATCAGCTTGTTGACGCGTTTGAGGGTCGCGCGGTCGTGCGCCTGCCACCACAGATAGTCGGCCCACGCGTCGGGCGTGAAGAGAATCTTCACGCGCTGTCCTCATCGTCGACCTCGATGAGATCGTGCGGCTCGACCTCTCCGGCCCGCAGTTGAGCGATCGACCTCTCCAGGTGGCGGGCGTTCGCCGGGTTACCCAAGAGATAGGCAGTCTCCTTCAACGACTCGTACTCGCGAAGCGAAATAACGACCGCGGGCTCGTGCCCAGCCCGGGTGATGACGACTTCCTCTAGATCCTCGGTGGCGGAATCCAGGACCGCCGCTAGGTTGGCGCGTGCTTCGGTGATGGATATCGGACGCATCGGAATTCCTCTCGCGGCGGTCACACTCTAACTGTACGTGATCCTGTACAAAGATCGGTCAGTTGTCTATTTCGTTGCCCAGTTCGTTGACGGTGAGGAGGCCGTCGCGGTGGCGTTGTTCGCGGTAGGCGGTGCGGCCGATGAGGTGGGCTACTACGGGGGCGGTGAGCAAGGTGAAGAGGCCGACGAGGACGAGGGCCCAGACGTTGCCGTGGCCGTAGAGTTCGATGGCCGCGCCCGCGAGGACCAGGATGAGGCCGACCACCTGGGGTTTGGTGGCGGCGTGCATGCGGGTGAGGGTGTCGGGGAAGCGCACGATCGCGATCGCCGCGGTGAGCGCGAGGGTCGCGCCGAACAGGATCAGCGCGGCGGACAGCCACTGCCACAGGGTCATCGGCCGGCTCCGGAGGTCGGGTGGGTGCGGGTCACTGGTCGTCCCGGACGCGGAAGCGGGATACGGCGGCGGAGCCGAGGAAACCGACCAGGGCCAGCGCGATGATCGCGGGCAGCAGGGTGGTGTCCTGGCTGTAGGCCGCCCAGACGGCGAGACCGGACGCGGCGATCGCCATCAGCGAGTCGATGCCGACCACCCGGTCCAGTGTGCTCGGTCCGGCGAGAATGCGATAGCTGGTGAGCGCGGCGGCAACGGTCAGCATCACCCCTGCCACGATGGCGACGACGGTCACGGAAGCACCTCCGGGGGCGTTGCGCTGGAACGCCATTCGGCATGGCGCTCGAACGACGAGATGAGCAGTTTCTCCAGGCGCCGGGTGGTCCGGTAGAACTTGTCCACCGCTTCGTCGCTGCTGACGTCGAGCACGTGGACGTAGACCACGCAACGCCGCCGGTCGATCTCGAGCACCATGGTGCCCGGGATCAGGTTCAGCAGGTCCACGCAGAGCACCAGCACCAGATCGGATTTGGTGCTCAGATAGACCCGCAGCACCCCGGAGACCGGCGGCGCGGCCGGGCGGATCGCGAACCAGGCCACCTGCACACTCGACTCGATCGCGTAATACGAAGCGACGAACACCAATTGGAGCAGCGACAGCGGATGCAACCGCCCGCCCACCGGCACCCGCGGCAGCGGCAGCGCCACCATGATCAGCGCGCCCACCGCGATCCCCGCGAGCAGATTGGCCACGCTGAGATCGCCCCACAGTGCGATCCAGACCAGCGTGAGCCAGCTCAGCACGCCGACGCGCACCGCGCCCTCGCGGCTGACCCCGCGTTGCCAACGCTGGGTGGTCATCGGCGTCCCTCCGGCTCCGCGGGCAGCGAATCACCCAGTACCGCGGTGACATACACGCCGGGATCGGCGAGATCCGCGGCGGCGCGGTCGGCGATGCGCAGCATCGGGCCCGCGAGCACCGTCAGGCTGAGGCCGACCGCGACCAGGGCCGCGGTGGAGGCGACCATCGACAGCGGCATCCGGCCGGGATCGGTGCGTTCGTCGTACAGCACGTCGGTCGATTCCTCGATCAGCGTCGGCGTGTTCGCCGCGGACAGGTGGCCTTCCGGCGCTTCCGCGCGCGGCCGCCAGAACGCTTTGCTCCACACCCGCGCGACGGTGTACAGCGTGAGCAGGCTGGTCAGCACCGAGCCGCCCACCAGCACCCAGGCCAGCACGCTGCCGTCCTGCGCGCCCGCCTGTAGCAGCGCCACCTTGCCGATGAATCCCGAGAACGGTGGAATACCACCGAGATTCAGCGCCGGTATCAGGAACAGCACGGCGAGCACCGGGCTGGCCGCGGCCAGCCCGCCGAGTCGGCGCAACGACGTCGAGCCTGCCTGCCGCTCGATCAGGCCGACCACCAGGAACAACGCCGTCTGCACCAGAATGTGGTGCGCCACATAGAACACCGCGCCGGCCAGGCCGGACACACTGGCCAGCCCCACCCCGAACACCATGTAGCCGATGTGACTGACCAGCGTGAACGACAGCAGCCTGCGAATATCGCTCTGCGCGATCGCGCCGAGGATGCCGATCAGCATGGTGAGCAGTCCGCACACCAGCAGGATGGACTCGAATTCGCCGCCGGGGAACAGCAGCGAATGCGTCCGGATGATCGCGTACACACCGACTTTGGTGAGCAACCCGGCGAACACCGCGGTCACCGGTGCGGGCGCGGTGGGGTAGGAGTCGGGCAGCCAGCTCGACAGCGGGAACACCGCCGCCTTGATCCCGAACGACACCAGCAGCACGGCGTAGATGGCCGCGCGGATGCCCTCCGGCACCGCCCCGATCCGCTCCGCCAGCTGGGCCAGGTTCAGCGTCCCGGTGGCCGCGTAGGTCATGCCGATGCCGGTCAGGAAGATCAGCGAGGCGAGCATCGAGACCATTACGTACGACACGCCGGCGCGGATGCGGGCCGCGGTGCCGCCGACGGTCAGCAGCACGAACGAGGCGGCGAGCAGGATCTCGAAGCCGACGAACAGGTTGAACAGGTCACCGGCGAGGAAGGCGGCCGAGACGCCGCCGGTGAGCACCAGATAGGTGGGGCGGTAGATCGAGGTCGGCTGGCGCTGGTCGCCGTCGCGGATGTTCTGGCCCGCACCGTAAACCGCGACGGCGAGCAGCACGATGGACGAGACGAGCAGCATCGCCGCGGACAGCCGATCCGCCACCAGGGTGATGCCGATCGGCGTCTCCCAATTGCCGACCTGCACCGCGGTGGTGCCGTGGCGGTCGGTCAGATACAGCAGGAAAGCGCAGATGACGACCACGGCGGTGAGCGCGCTCAACATGATCACGCGTTGCGTGCGCGGCCTGCGGCCGAAGACCAGCGTGCCCGCGGCCGCGAGCAGCGGCACCAGCACGGGCAGCGGCATCAGGGTGCGCAGCAGGTCGGGGGAGAGGCTCAATCTTCCGGATCCTCTCGCTCGCGCCGGCGGGCCACGTCCACATCGTCCGGGTCGTTCTCGACATCGTCGGTGGTGGTCAGCGTGAAGGAGCGGTAGGCGAGCGCGAGCACGAACGCCGCGATCCCCATGGTGATGACGATGGCGGTGAGCACCATCGCCTGGGCCAGCGGGTCGGCGGTGTCGCGGTGGGTGGTGTCGGTCTGGCCCTGGATCGGCGCGCGCCCGTCCCGCCCGGCCAGCGTGATGATCAGCAGGTTCACCGCATTGCCGAACAGGATCATGCCGAGCAGCATCTTCGACACCGCGCGCTCGAGGATGAGATAGACCCCGCACGCGACCAGCACGCCGATCACGATCAGCAGGGTGAGATTCGCCGTCATGACGTGGGACCTCCCTTCGCCGTGGCGGTTTCGCTGGTGGCCAGCTCGCTGTCGAGGCGGGCGCCGAGGCTGCGCAGCACGTCGAGCACCAGGCCGACGACGATCAGGTAGACGCCGAGATCGAAGAACAACGCGGTCACCAGTTTGATGTGGCCGAGCACCGGCAGCGTCACCTCGAAGATCGCGGACGACAGCGGCGGCGCACCGAAAAACAGTGAGGCGCCCGCGGTTCCGGCCGCCAGGGTGAGCCCGGCGCCGAGCAGATGGCCCGCGTCGACCGGCAGCGCCTCGCCGAGCTCGTAGCGCCCGCCCGCCAGATAGCGCAGCGTCAGTGCGAGCCCGGCGGTGAGACCGCCCGCGAACCCGCCGCCGGGTGCGTTGTGCCCGGAGAAGAAGAAATACACCGACAGCACCATGATGGTCGGGAACACCAGTCGGGTGGTGATCTGCATGACCATCGACCGGTCCGCGCGATCGACCAGCCGTCCGGCGGGCAGCCAGCTCACCAGATCCGGGTCGTAGTGCGGCGAATCGGCGGCGCGCGGCGCGCTGCCGAACCGGCGGCTGCGGAACACCAGCGAGGCCACGCCGGTGGCCGCCACCACGAGCACCGAGATCTCGCCGAGGGTGTCCCACGCGCGGATATCGACGAGCAGCACGTTGACGGCGTTCTTGCCGCCGCCGAATTGGTATGCGGCATCGGGGATCCGGTGCCAGATCGGTTCGGCGGTGCGGGCCGCGGTGGCGAACGCGCCGAAGACCGTGACCGCCGTGCCGACCAGCGCCGCCAGGATCGCGCGGCGGGCCTTGAACGCGGTCGCCTTGCCCTCCTCGATCTCGGCGGGGAAGGCGCGCAGCACCAGCACGAAGATCACCAGAGTCAGTGTCTCGACCAGGAATTGGGTGAGCGCCAGGTCGGGTGCGCCGTGCAGCGCGAAGATCACGCCACAGCCGTAACCGGTGACGCCGACCACCAGCACACCCGCCAGCCGGTTGCGCAGCACGGTCGCACCGAGCGCCATCGCGATCATGATGCCGCCGATCACCGCCTGCAACGGCGAATCCCACAGGCGCAGTTCGACTCCGGTGCGGGTGCCGACCGCGAGCAGGACCGCGGGCAGGATGATCAGCGTGCTCAGGATCGTCGCCTGGCTCAACGGCAGGGAGCCGCGCTGCACCGCGCCGGTCATCCGCAGCGACAGCCGATCCATCGCGCGCAGCGTGGCGTCGTAGGCGCGGTCGGCGTTGCCCAGGCGCGGGTGCGCCGGGTCGCGTAGCCGGTCGCGCAGCTGGAACAGCGCGATACCGCCCGCGATCACCAGCACGGTCAGCAGCAGTGCGAGATTCACGCCGTGCCAGAGCGCCAGGTGCGAAAGCAGTTCCTCCGGCAGCGTTTTCGCGTAGGGGCGCAACAGCCGGTCCAACCCGGGCGCGGCCAGACCCGCGACCAGGCTCGCCACCGCGAGGATCGCGGGCGCGGCCAGGAACAGCGCACCGGGTGCGTGCCAATTCCCTTGGTGATCCGGCTTGTCGGCGGTCGCGGTGCCGGGCGCGTCGAGGTATTCGGTGACGCGGCGGGCGCGGTGCGCGCCGTGCGGGGTCGGCTGTCCCGGCTTGTCCGCGAAGGCGCCCCAGACGAAACGGATGCTGTAGCCGACGGTCAGCATCGAGCCGAGTACCACGCCGACGGCGAGCGCCACCCTGGCCGGTTCGGCGAGGTTGTCCGCGTCCAGGATCGCGCCGAGCGCGCTCTCCTTCCCGACGAACCCGACCAGTGGCGGCAGCCCCGCCATGCTCAACGCGGCGAGCACGGCGATGCCGCACAGCACCGGCGCCTTGCGGCCGAGCCCGGAGAGCCGGCGCAGGTCCCTGGTGCCCGCGCTGTGATCGATGATGCCGACCACCATGAACAGACAGGCTTTGAACAGCGCGTGCGCGACGATCAGCGCGACTCCGGCCAGCGCCGCCGCCGGGGTGCCGACGCCGACCAGCACGATCAGGAAGCCGAGCTGGCTCACCGTGCCGAACGCGAGCACCAGTTTCAGGTCGGCCACCTCCATCGCGCGCAACCCGGCGAGCAGCATCGAGGCCACGCCGAGGCCGAGCACGAGCGGATGCCAGACCGGGTTGTCCGCGAACACCGGGGCCAGCCGCGCCACCAGGTACACACCGGCTTTCACCATGGCCGCGGCGTGCAGGTACGCGCTGACCGGAGTCGGCGCCGCCATCGCGCCGGGCAACCAGAAGTGCAGCGGCACCACCGCGGACTTGCTGAGCGCGCCGACCAGGATCAGCACCAGCGCCACGTTCACCGCGAGACCGCTGGGCGGGTCGGTCCGGGCCAGCAGCTCGGAGAGTAGATAGCTGCCGCTCACCTCGCCGAGCACGATCAGGCCGACGAGCATCGCCAGCCCGCCCGCGGCGGTCACCAGCAGGGCCTGGATCGCGGCACGCCTGCTGTTCGCCTGTTCGGCGTTGTGGCCGACGAGCAGGAACGAGAGCACGGTCGTCACTTCCCAGAAGACGAACAGCAGCAGCATGTTGTCGCTCGTCACGAGCCCGAACATGGCACCGGCGAAGCCCACCAGTTCGGCGGCGAACACTCCGAGCCGCGGCTCGTCGTCCTCGAAATATCGGGCGCAGTAGACCAGGATCAGGGCGCCGATACCCAGCACCAGCACGGCCATGATCGCGGCAAGCGAATCGAAGCGCAGGTCGATGTTCATCGCGATGCTCGGCGCCCAGGCGAGCCGAACCTGCTGTGTGCTACCCCAATTCGCGATCACCCAGCCCAGGCAGCCGAGCGGCACGAGTGCCAGCACGTAGAAAGCGTTGCGCCCCAGTGCCTTCACCCACAGCGGTGCGACGAGCGCGGCGGCGGCGATGGCTAGCAGGATTGCGAGCAAACTGCACTCCGTCCGGTAGGGGCGGCGGGGTCGTGCGGGACAATCCTACTTGGAGCCTGGGACTTTCCGCTTCCCGTCGGGTATGGCGTCGGCCATCCGGCGCTGGTCAGGCTATATATCCGCTAACGCCGCGTCGGTCGTCGATCCGCTCGCTCGCGGCCGCCCGCGGGGCCGCAACCGGTACAGCACGGCGAGTCCGACCGCGCTGCCGAGCGCGATCGCCAGGGCGGCGCGGCCCGGCGTGCTGTTGTAGCCGGATGCCTCGGGCGTGTGCCAGGCCTTGTCGGTATCGGGCAGGGCGGTCACCACCGAAGGCAGATAGAGGGCCGAGAGCGCCAGCACGCCGCTCGGCGCGTAGCGCGGTCGGGCGGTGGCGCAGCAGTAGCCCGCGGTGAGCGCGAGGACCGCGCTGCTCGCGGCGAACAGCAGCCAGTTCGCGTCCGGCGGGGTCAGTACGGCGAAGCCCGCGATCCCGGCGATCAGTGTGATGGCCAGCGTCATCGACGGCATCCGGACGCCCGCGAGGATGCCGATAGCGGTGAGCACGACCATGCCCCACACGCTCCAGCCCGGCCGGGGCACGTAGCCGAACGCGTCCGCGGCCGCGGTCAACGCGACGGCGAGATAGACGGCCGCGCCGTCGCGGCCGGGCAACAGCATGGCCGCCACGGTGGCCGCGGCGACCGTGGCCGCGGCGGCCAGCCCGAGGTCGACCGCGTGATCGATGGCGGGCGCGTTGCTGAACTGCTTGGTCAGCCATTCGGTGACGGCAAGGATCACCAGTGCGAGCACCAGCGCCGCGAGGATCGGCGCGATCGGCAGTTCGATCGCCATCCGCGGTGGCTGGTCGACGGTGGCCGACCAGTTGCGCATGGTGCTGAAGACCAGCAGCACCAGTAGCACGGCGATCAGCCAGCGCGGCGGGGTTTCCAGCACGGCGTAGGGGTCGAGGTCGATGTTCAGCAGGTCCGAGAGATCGCTGAACACGAAGAAGCCGGCGCCACCGAGCGCCAGACCTGCCGCGGGCAGCGCTCGGCGCAGTACCGCGGCGCCGAGCGCGCCGAGCACGACCCCGGCGCACACCGAGTCGATGTAGTTCTGCGTGGTCAGCATGTCGGCGGAGGAAACCTGTTCCCCCGCAATGTGGTTGATCAGCTGCGCGATCGCGCCGAGCAGGGCGGTGAGCCACGCGGTGGCCGGGCGGGCGGCGGTGCACACGATCACCGCGACGGCGACCGCGACGATCACGCCGATGGCGGCGCCGCGTGGCACGCTGCTGATCAGGTTGGTGATCCGGTAGGGCGTGCTGTCCCGGACCGTGCTGAAGGTGACCGGCAGGAACAGCGTCACACCCGCGACCGCGGCTCCGAAGAAGACCGTGACCGCGTCGAACGCCTCACCCATCCGCCGCACCTGCCGAACATACCTGCGCCTACTGGGCAGGCCTGTGATTGCCGTCACTTTGCCGGGGTATGTCGAGCGGAAAACAACGGCAGAAAGGGCCTGTTTACGGCGCGTTTGCCACCTGATCGCCGAGGGTTACAGGTAGCGCCCCTCGCTGCTGGTCGGCTGGCCTCTGCTCTCCGCGTACCGGCGCAGCGATTCGACCTGGAGCGGGTCCAGCGACGGCCGGACCACGGTTCGCGCCGCCGCCACGTCGGCGGCGGTGACGTCGGCGGCCTCGACATCGCGGCGCATCGCCGCCAGCGCCGCCTCGCGCAGCAGCGCGGCGCAGTCGGCCGCGGAGAACCCGTCGAGGGTGCGGGCCAGCGCGGGCAGATCGACATCACCGGCCAGCGGCACCGATCGACCCGCCGTCCGCAGGATCGCCAGCCGGGCCGCGCTGTCCGGCGGCGGCACGAAGACCAGCCGCTCCAGCCGTCCCGGTCGCAGCAGCGCCGGATCGATCAGCTCGGGCCGGTTCGTCGCGCCGAGCACCACGACATCGCGCAGCGGTTCCACCCCGTCCAGCTCGGTGAGCAGCGCGGCCACCACCCGATCGCCGACCCCGGAATCGCTGCTCTGCCCGCGGCGCGGGGCCAGCGCGTCGACCTCGTCGAGGAAGATCAGCGACGGCGCGGAATCGCGGGCGCGCTGGAACAATTCGCGCACCGCGCGCTCGGACGAACCGACCCACTTGTCCATCAGTTCGGCGCCCTTGACGGTGTGCACGCTGAGCTGACCGGTGCTCGCCAGCGCGCGCACCAGGAAGGTCTTGCCGCAGCCGGGCGGCCCGTAGAGCAGCACGCCGCGCGGTGGGTCGATGCCCAGGCGCGCGAACGAATCCGGATGTCGCAGTGGCCACAACACGGTTTCGGTCAGCGCCTGCTTGGTCTCGACCATATCGCCGACCTCGTCCAGGGTGAGGCTGCCGATGGCGGGTTCGTCCAGGCCGGAACGGGACAGCGGGCGGATCACGGTCAGCGCGTCGAGCAGATCCGGTTGGGTCAGCTGCGGATCGGTGTGTTCCTTGCTCGCCCGCGACGCCGCGCGCAACGCCGCCTCGCGGCACAGGGCGGCCAGATCGGAGACCACGAAACCCGGTGTGCGCGCGGCGATGTCGTCGAGGCGCAGCTCGGCGACGGGTACCTGGCGCAGCAACTGCTCCAGCAGCGATTTGCGCACTGCGGCGGTGGGCAGCGCCAACGCGAGTTCGCGGTCGCAGAGATCCGGCGCGCGCAGCCGGGCATCGACATCGGCGGGATGGGCGGTGGTGGCCAGGAAGGCGACGCACGGTTCGGCGACCGCGGCCCGCAGCTGATCCAGGATGAGGGTGGCGACCGGCTCGGCCTGCGCGGGCAGCAGCGCGTCGATATCGGTGATCAGCAGAATCCCGCCCTGTCCCGAACACGCGTCGGCGACCGCCTCGGCGACCTCGCGTAACCGGGTGCCGCTCTCGGCCGCGCCGATGGTCGGTCCGTCGAGTTCGACGATGCGCCGCGGCGCGGTGACCGCGCGCGCCAGCGTCGCCTTGCCGACGCCGGCCGGGCCGGTGATCAAGACGCCGAGATGCGGTGTGGCGCCGAGGGTTTTGAGCAGCTCCGGTTCGTCGAGGGCCAGGCTCAGCCACTCCGTGAGCTTGGTCGCCTGACTGTGCGCGCCCGCGAGATCCTTGACCGTGATCCGCGGCGCGGTATCGCGCACCGCCCCGTGCCGGCCCGCCGGCGCGCCGTGCACGGCGGCCGCGCCGTCGAAGGCGGCGGCCTCGGTCGCGGCCTGGGCGGCGGTGCCCGCGGGGACGGGCTCCCCGGCCGAAGCCCGATCGGCGGCGTCGCGTGCCGCGACCACCCCCGCGCCCCACACCACCGCGGTATTCGGCTGCACGCTGACCGGCCCACGCGGATCGGTGGCGGTGACGGTGAGCAACTCGGTGGTCCAGGCGATGCCGAAGGTGCGCGAAAGTGCTTGCGAGGCAGCGGCGGAACTGATGTCGGGGCCCAGATCGCGGGGTAGCAGCGAGACCGCGTCGCCGACGGTGACCACCTTGCCGAGCAGTGCCTGGCGCAAGGTGGCCGCCGGGATGGTCCGGGTCGCCTGCACCGAACCGCTCACCGAGATCTGTTTCGCCCCGTACACGGTGACCGGCGCGACGACCACGGTCGCGTTCTCCCGCAGCCCCGCATTGGACAGCGTCACGTCGTCGAGTAACGCGACGCCGGCGGGCGTGCCCGCGGGCGCGACGCCGACCACCGCGGCCGTGCGCCGCGAGCCGACCAGCGCGATACCGTCCCACTCCCGCAGGCCGAGCGCGGCCAGCGCCTCCGGATGCAGTCGCACCACGCCGCGCCGGGCGTCGGCCGCGGACGGATTCCATCGAGCGGTGAGCGCTAGTTCTGCCACCGTGCCATTCTGCCGCGCCGGAGCGCGGTCGTGGCCGGGACTAGTTCTTCGCGACGATCCCGGCGGCGACCGCGACCGGGGTCTCGGCGACACTGCCGGACAGGCAGACCAGCTTCGCGGTGCCGAGCGCGACATTCGGGCTGCCCGCGAACGTGCTGTCCGGATGCTGCGCGAGCAGCTGCTCGATCAGCGCCTTCTCCGCCTCGTTGTCCAGTTTCTTGAACTCGGCGCAGGTGGTCTTCGACGGGTCGGCGGGCGCGGCGGCCGGGGCACTGCCCGGCGTCGCGGTGCTGCTCGCCGCGGCCGGTGCGCTGCTGCTCGGCCGCGCGGCGGCGCTGGAATCGGTCGAGGACTGGCCGCAGCCGGCCAGCACCGAAGCCAGCGTCCCGGCGGCGAGGACGATGGCGGATGTTCGCTTCATACCGTGCTTTCCCCGATGGGTTGCTGTGGGATCGGCACGCCGCCTGCGGTCCTTGCTGAACCGAGCCCGTGGCGTGCTCGGTGCAGCGTACCGGTTTGCGCGGGATCAGTGGATGTGTGCCCGCCAGTCCGCGGGCACCCGACCGCGCGGGCCCGGGGCGCTCTGCTCGGCGGGGTGACTGGTCGGCGGCGCGAGTTCGGGTCCGTCGCCGTACATTTCCTCGGTCCGGAAGTTCCAGTACCAGTCCTCGCCCGGCTCGAAGCTCTGAATGAACGGGTGGCCGGTGTCTTTCGCGTGCTTGCTCGCGTGCTGCTCGGGGGAGGTGTCACAACAACCGATGTGCCCGCACTGTGCGCACCGGCGCAGGTGCACCCACCAGCCTTGCGCCTGTTCGCATTCCACGCACCCGGTGCCGCTCGGCGCCACTGCCGGGTCGATGCCTTCCAGTTCCTGTGTCATCGTTGCTCTCCTGCGGTCGGTGCGTTCGCTTCGTCGGTGGGATTGTCCGCGCTGCGGTTCAGCGGCAACCACACCGTGAACCGCGTGTCGCCGGGTTCGGAGTCGACCTGGATATCGCCGTCGTGCTTGTTCACCACGATCCGGAACGAGATGTCGAGCCCGAGCCCGGTGCCCTCGCCCATCGGCTTGGTGGTGAAGAACGGTTCGAAGATCCGGCTGCGCACCTCCTCCGGGATACCGGGCCCGGTATCGCCGATTTCGATGACGGCACAGTCGTTTTCGTGCCGGGTGCGGATGGTGAGCGTGCCCCGGCCCTGCATCGCGTACACCGCGTTGTCGATCAGGTTGGTCCACACCTGATTCAATTCCGCGGCGTAGCACGGCACTTCGGGCAGCGCGCGGTCGTACTCCTTGACCACCTCGACGCCGTCGCCGATCTTGCGGCTCAGCATCACCAGCGTGCTGTCGAGCAGATCGTGGATGTCCACCACCTGGAACGGCGCCCGGTCCATCTGCGAGTACTGCTTGGCCGCGTTCACCAGCGACGAGATCCGGGTGGTCGAGTCCGCGATCTCGTTCATCATCAGCTCGGTCTCGATGGTGTAGTTCAACCAGCGGATCGCGCCCTGGAACACCTGGTCGGTGCAGCCCTCCAGGGTGCCGGCCACCCGCTCGAGCCAGTCCACGTCGAAGCCGGCCTGCACGAAGTTCGGCGCCAGGTTCCAGCCGTCGATGATGCCGTGCTCGTCGAGCCATTCGCCGAGCACGTCCTCGCGGTCGGCGGCCTCCATCGGGGTCAGCTCGGGCGCCTTGGCCACCTGTGCCGCCGCCTCCTCCTGCAGCCGCACCAGGGCGCCGAGGGACGCGGTGTCGAACTTGCCGTCGGCCATCATGGCCAGCTTGTGCCGCATGCCCGCGACCCGTTCGCGCAGGCCGGAGGTGGCCCGCACCGCGGCCGCGGCCGGATTGTTCAGCTCGTGGGTCAGGCCCGCCGACAGCGAACCGAGCGCGAGCAGTCGCTCGCGCTGGCCGACCCGGGCGTTGGCGTTGCGGTTGCCGAAGAACACGCCCTCGAGCAGGTGCACCGCCATCGGGAACCAGGCCTGCATCATCTGCGCGAAGATCGCGGCGTCGAGCACATAGAACCGGGACGGCCGGGTCACCGACATCGAGCTGTTGTAGGTCTGGTCGACCTTGTCGCCGAGGTAGGCGCTCCAGGCGCCCGCGTAGGAGCCGTGGTGCTGGGTGCGCACCAGCTCGATCTCCGTACCGCCGGACAGCTTGGTCAGCACGACCTCGCCGTCCATCAGCACGTAGAAACAGGTGGCCGGGTCGCCCTCGCGGAAGACCAGTCCGGGCTCGATCGTCTCGACCCGCCCGTCCCGGCACAGCCAGTCCAGCTGCTCGTCGTTCAATTTCTCGAACAGGAACAGCGTGCGTAGTTCCGCGGGATCGCAGACCAGGCGGCTGCTGCGGTCCGCGGTGTTGTTCGAATTCATCTGCCAGCCTCCTGTTTACGCGAGGTACCGGTGCACGAGCATCACGGCCATCGCACCCTCGCCGACCGCGGACGCGACGCGCTTGGCCGAATCGGCGTGCACGTCGCCTGCCACGAACACGCCGGGCACGCTCGTCTCCAAATGATGTGGCGGCCTGGGGAGTTCCCAGCCCGCCGGGCGCGCGCCGTCGACCATCAGGTCCGGCCCGGCCAGCACGAATCCGGCCGTGTCCCGCTTGACCGTGCCGTCGAGCCACTCGGTTTGCGGTGCGGCGCCGATGAACAGGAACAGCCGCTCGGCCTCGGCCTTCTCCTCGTTGCCGGAGACGTTGTCGCGCAACACGATCTGTTGCAGATGGTCGTCGCCGTCGGCGGCGCTCACCTCGGTGTTGGTGTGCACCTTGATATTCGGGATCTGCGCGATCTGCTGGATCAGATAGTGCGACATGGACTTGTCCAGCGAGTCCGCGCGCACCACCAGGTGCACCGTCTTCGCGTTGCGGGACAGGAACACCGCGGCCTGGCCCGCGGAGTTCGCGCCGCCCACGATGTAGACGTCGCGATCGGCGCATTCGGCGGCCTCGGTCATCGCCGAGCCGTAATACACGCCGCGTCCGGTGAACTCGTCGACGCCGGGCGCCGGGTGCCTGCGGTAGTCCACGCCGGTCGCGATGATCACCGTGTGCGCGCACAGTCTGCCGCCGTCGGCGAAGCGCACCGTACGCGCCGAACCGTTCACCTCCAGCCCGACCACCTCGCGGGTGGTGATCACCTCGGCGCCGAACTTCGCCGCCTGGCGGCGGGCACGGTCGGCCAGCTGAGCACCCGAGACACCGTCCGGGAAGCCGAGGTAGTTCTCGATGCGCGAGCTCTGCCCGGCCTGCCCGCCGGTCGCCGTGCGCTCCACCAGGACCGTGCGCAGGCCCTCGGAGGCGCCGTACACCGCGGCGCCCAGCCCGGCCGGGCCGCCGCCGACCACGATCAGATCGTAGAAATCGCCGGTCGCGTTGACGGTGAGCCCGACATTCTCCGCGAGCACGCTGTCCGACGGCTGGACCAGCGCGTCGCCGCCCGCCGTGATCACCACGGGACAGCGTTCGGGATCGGCGCCCGCGGCCTCCAGCAGTCGCGCGCCCTCCGGCTCGTCGGCCAGATACCACCGATAGGGCAGTTGGTTGCGGGCCAGGAACTCGCGCACCTCGGAAGAACGTGGCGACCAGCGGTTGCCGACCACCTTGGTCTCGGTCACCGGCCGGTGCTCGCTGCTGCGCCAGGCGTCGAGCAGCCCGTCCAGCACCGGATACAGCTTCTCCTCCGGCGGATCCCACGGCTTGAGCAGATAGTGATCCAGATCGACCACGTTGATGGCGTTGATCGCGGCGCTGGTGTCGGCGTACGCGGTCAGCAGGACGCGGCGGGCATACGGGTGCAGGTCCATGGCCTGCTCGAGGAATTCGATGCCGTCCATGCCCGGCATCCGGTAATCGGCGATCAGGACCGCGACCGGCTGGCCGCGCAATTTCATCTCACGCAACGCCTCGAGCGCCTGCGCGCCCGATTCCGCGCGCAGAATCCGGTATTCGGCCCCATAGCGGCGGCGCAGGTCGCGGACAACCGCGCGGGAAACGCCGGGATCATCGTCGACGCTCAGGATGGCCGGTTTCGTGGCAGCGGGTGAAGTCACCTATCGAGTATGGACGGTCGTGCAAAACGGGGCGTCAACGTTCGCTCGAGGCGGACGTGCGGGTGGTCAGAGCAGGTGGTGCCGGATGAGGTCGAGTTCATCATTGGTCAGCAGGCGTTCGAGATTCTCCGGCGAAGGGCCGCGGGCGGTGCCGCCTTCGGTCTCGCCGCCGGGCAGCAGCGGAACGTGATCCGCATGTCGACGATGTAAGAGAGAGCGCAGTTTCACGGCCGATCACCTCACGTTGGACGGGAAAGCTCGAGGCTGTGTCGTTGCTTCGTCTATCCCGC
Source organism: Nocardia vulneris (assembly GCF_001613425.1). Taxonomy (GTDB): domain Bacteria; phylum Actinomycetota; class Actinomycetes; order Mycobacteriales; family Mycobacteriaceae; genus Nocardia; species Nocardia vulneris. The sequence goes on from NZ_BDCI01000036.1 coordinate 34,536, forward strand.
ATTGTGCGCTCGGCATTACCGAAGTCGGCGCGCAACATGCTGAATGTGATCCAACTGTCTTCTGATTAAAATACGCATAAACCATGAAACAGGTTCGGCCAGGTATCCACCGGCCCGTCCACTCGGAACCGGAGGCACCGTTGCCGCAGAATCTCGAAGCCGCCATTGACATTTCCGCCCCGCCGGAGCAGGTGTGGTCCGTCGTCGCGGACCTGAAGCGGATGCCCGAGTTCAGCCCGCAACTGGTGCGGATAGTGCAGCTCGGCCCGACCAAGAAGGGCACCTGGACGCTGCACCTGAATACCGACGGCAAGCAGTATTGGCCGACCACCGGGCGCATAGTGCGTTTCGAACCGAACCAGGTGTTCGCCTTTCGGATCAACGAGAATCGCTCGATCTGGAGTTATACGCTCGAGCCGACCGCGACGGGCACCCGGCTGGTGGAGCGCCGCGATATGTCGCACGGCACCACGTGGTTGTCGCGCAAGCTGATCGCCACCAAGCTCGGCGGCGAAGCGCCGTTCGAGTCGGCGCTGGTCCGTGGCATGACCGAAACCCTGGAGCAGATCAAGGCGGCGGTCGAAGCGCAACGCTGACGACTGCGCGCGGAGCCGCCGATGTCCGGCGGTTCACCCACGGCGGGACGCCCGGGTGCGTATGTTGCCGGAGTATGCGACGAATGACGCAGTGCGCGGCCGCCGTCGCCGCCGGCGCCGTGTTGATGACGGGCTGCGGTAAGGACGAGTCCGGGCCCGCACGCGACGTCACCGTCGTCGGCACCGGCCAGGTGCGCGGCGCCCCGGACATCCTGAACGCCGACCTCGGGGTGGAGGTGAGCGCGGACAAGGTCTCGGCCGCCATCACCAAGGCGAACGAGAAGGCGAAGGCGATGACCGACGCCATGGTCGCGGCCGGGGTGACCCGCGAGGACGTGCGCACCACCGACGTCTCCATCCAGCCGCAGTACGCGGGCGGATCCGACCGCACGGTGATCGGCTACCGCGCCGGGAATTCGGTCCGGGTGGTCGTGCGCGAGCTGACCAAGGCCTCGGGCGTGCTCGACGCGGCGATCGCCGCGGGCGGCAACGAAACCCGGTTACGCGGGGTGTCTTTCGCGATCGACGACAACTCGCAGCTGCTCGCCGATGCCCGCGCCCGCGCGTTCGCCGACGCGAAAGCCCGCGCCGAGCAGTACGCGGTGCTCGCCGGGGTGCAGCTGAGCGAGGTGATCACCATCAGCGAGGCGAGCAACCGCGACGAGAGCCCCAAGTACTCCGCCCGGGACGCGGCGCCGCAATCGGTCCCGCTGGAACCGGGCACGCAGACGGTGACGTTCACGGTGAAGGTCACCTGGGGACTGCGCTGATCGAAGCCTGGTGGCTGTGTTGATCAAGCCTGGTGGCTGTGTTGAACGGGCCTGGTGGCTGTGTTGAACGAGCTAGGCGGCGGCGTCAGGCGGTGGCGTCCGCGGTGACGGGTTCCGCCTCGGCGGGGATCGGTGCGGCGGGCGCGGCGAACCGGGGCAGCGTCACGACCTGTGCCGCGTAGGACAGCCCGGCGCCGAAGGCGATGAGCAGCGCGGTGTCGCCCGGCTGCGACTGTCCCTTGCGCAGCATCGATTCCATCGCGAGCGGGATGGACGCGGCCGAGGTGTTGCCGGTCTCCTCGATGTCGTTGGCCAGCGCGCAGTTCTCCGGCAGCTTCAGCACGCGGGCCATGATCTCGATGATCCGGCCGTTGGCCTGGTGCGGAATCATCGCGTTCAGGTCGTCGGTGGACAGCCCGGCGCGGTCGACGGCGTCGCGGCACACCTTCTCCAGCGAGTGTGCGGCCCAGCGGAACACCGCGGTGCCCTCCATCGCGAGGTACGGACGCACCGCGTCGGTGCCCTTCTCCTCGATCTCGCGGAAGAACTCGACCCAGTCCTTGTCCTGCCGGATCGCGTGACTCTGGGTGCCGTCCGAACCCCACACCGTGGGGCCGATGCCGGGCACGTCGGCGGGGCCGACGATGACGGCGCCCGCGCCGTCGGCGAAGAGGAAGGCGGTGGAGCGGTCGGTGGGGTTGATGGTGTCGGTCAGCTTCTCCACGCCGATCACCAGCACGTGGGCCGCGGTACCGCCGCGGACGAGGTCGGAGGCCAGCGCGAGGGCGTGGCAGAAGCCGGCGCAACCCGCGGAGACGTCGAAGGCGGCCGAGCCGTTCATGCCGAGTTCGGTGGCGATCCGGGGTGCGGCGGCGGGGGTGAGCAGCAGATGCGTCGAGGTCGCGACGATCACGCAGTCGACCTGGTCGACGTCGATACCCGAGGATTCGAGCGCGCCGCGGGCGGCCGCGACGCTCATGCTCTGCACGGTTTCGGATTCGTTCGCGAAGCGTCGGGTCTTGATCCCGGACCTGGTCTGAATCCACTCGTCGCTCGAGTTGATCGGGCCCGCCACCTCGTCGTTGGTCACGACTCGAACTGGGCGGTATACGCCGAGCCCGAGGATCGCCGTGTGCTCTGCCCCGGTGGTTTGGGCGATTCGAGCAGCCATGTGCGTCTCCTATGTACCTGCGGCACCGCCGCCGGGTTGTCCTCGAAGCCTCGAATTGGAACCCTCATCAGCCACGCCCTACGGAACCGTAGACATGAGGCGACCTCATATTAGCCCGAGAATCGCCGTTTTGTCGTGCGTATTCTCACAAGCCCCGGGTATACCCTCGAAGCACGCCAAAAAGCTCCAGCGGCGTGAAACCCAACTATGTGCGGGCCGCCCTGCACGATGGACGGTCGGCGCGGATTGCGAGGACACCATGCTCGGTCTCGGGATTATCGGGTGGATCATCATCGGCGGTCTTGCCGGGTGGATTGCCAGCAAGATCATGAAGACCGATGCCCAACAGGGCATCTTGCTGAACATCGTGGTGGGCATCGTGGGTGGCCTACTCGGTGGGTTCCTGCTGAAGGTGCTCGGCGTGGACGTCGAAGGCGGTGGCCTCTGGTTCAGCTTCTTCACCTGCCTCGGTGGCGCGGTGATTCTGCTGTTCCTCGTGGGTTTGGTCACCGGACGCAAAGTCCGTAGCTGACAGCCGTGCCACAGGCTCCTTTCCCGTAAGGTGTGAACGCTTGCGCCGGTCCTATCGTTGAAGGCGCAATCCGACTGCATCTAGCACGAAAGAGGAGCCTGTGGCCCGCCGTCCCACGCCGCCCGGCACGCCTGCACGCACCGGAGTCGGCCACGTCGCCGACCTGGTCCGCAATGCGATTCCCCCGTTGCATCCCGCCGGGCTGCCGTTTGTCGCCGCCCCGCTCGCCGTCGCCGTCGTCGGCGGTAAGCGCAAGTGGGTGCGCCGGACGGGACTGCTGGCCGCGGCCGCGTGCGCGACGTTCTTCCGGCACCCGAACCGGGTGCCGCCGAACCGTCCCGACGTGGTGGTCGCGCCCGCCGACGGTGAGATCGCGCTCGTCGATACCGCCGCTCCCCCCGCGGAACTGGGTCTGGGTGACCAGCCGCTGCCCCGGGTGAGCATCTTCCTGTCCGTGCTCGACGTACATGTGCAGCGCACTCCGGTGTCCGGTGTGGTGCGCACCGTCCTGCATCAGCAGGGGCAGTTCCGTTCCGCCGATCTGCCCGAGGCCAGCGCGGTGAACGAGCGCAACAGCATGGTGCTCGACACCGCGAACGGCGAGCAGGTGGTCGTGGTGCAGATCGCGGGCCTGCTCGCGCGCCGGATCGTCTGCGATGCCCAGGTGGGCGACGTGCTGACGATCGGTGACACCTACGGCCTGATCCGCTTCGGATCCCGGGTGGACACCTACTTCCCGGCGGGTACTGAACTGCTCGTCGAGCCGGGGCAGCGCACCATCGGCGGCGAGACCGTCCTCGCGGTGCTCGGGTCCGCGTCCACCAGCGGTTCATGATGGAGGCGGCTGCTCCGACCCAGCGACGGCGGCGCCGCTCCATCCGGTTGCTGCCGAGCGTGGTGACCATCCTCGCGTTGTGCTCCGGTCTGTCCGCGGTGAAGTTCGGCCTGGACAATCAGCTCGACATCGCGCTCGCGATGATTGGCGCCGCCGCCGTGCTGGACACCCTCGACGGGCGGCTGGCCCGCATGCTCGACGCCACCACCAAGATCGGCGCCGAGCTGGACTCGCTCTCCGACGCCATCTCGTTCGGCGTCGCGCCCGCGCTCGTGCTCTACGTCACGCTGCTGCACACCGAGACCGCAGGCTGGATCATCGCGCTGCTGTTCGCGGTGAGCATCGTGCTGCGCCTGGCCCGGTTCAACACGCTGCTCGACGACGACACCCGGCCGGAGTGGGAGCGGGAGTACTTCGTCGGGGTGCCCGCCCCGGCGGCGGCGCTCATCGCGATGGTGCCGGTCGCGCTGTCGGTGCAGTTCGGCGACGGGTGGTGGCTCGGCTTCTACGCCGTCGCCGTGTGGACCGTGCTCGCCGCGGCCCTGGCCGTGAGCACCGTGCCGACGCTGGCGATGAAGTCGGTGTCGGTGGCACCGCAGGCCGCGGCGGGGCTGCTGGTGCTGGTGGCGCTGGCCGCGGCGCTGCTGGTGACCTATCCGACCGTGCTGCTGCTGATCCTGGTCGCGCTGTACCTGGGCCACATTCCGTTCGCCTGGCACTCGCAGCGCTGGGTCGCCGCGCGCCCGGAGACCTGGCAGCACAAGCCCGCCGAGCGCCGCGCGCAGCGGCGGGCGCAGCGGCGTCCGGTGATCCGCCGCCCGGCGATCCGGGGTTCCACGGCGCGCCTGCGGCTGCGTCGGCCCGGTGCCAAAGAGCGCGATATCGACGACCTCACCCGCTGACCGAACCCCTGGAAGTCCGGCCTCTTAAGGGCCGGACTTCTCAACACTGGGATTTCTTAAGGACTTGGCAAGTCCGACCGAGAAGGCTCCCGGTATGGACACTCTTGCGACCGCCGGCGGTGTGGGCTCCGGAGGGTTCGGCATCAGCGGGTTCGGCATCGGCGGGTTCGGCATCGGCGGGTTCGGCGCGGCCCGCTTCGGCCTGAAGCGTCTACTCGGCATCGAACCCTCGTCGGGCGCGGTGCGGGGGCGCCTGTCCGCCCGGGGGAGCGGTACGGTCGTACCGAACGGCCGGACGCGGAGGAAGGTGGCGATGGAGCCGGACGGGTTGCGCGAATTCGTGGAGCACCGCCCGCGCCTGTTCGCGCTGGCCTACCGGATGCTCGGCTCGGCCGCGGAGGCCGAGGACGCCGTGCAGGAGACGTATCTGCGCTGGGACGCCGCCGAGCGGTCCGAGATCCGTTCCGCGGAAGCGTGGTTGACCACAGTGCTGGTGAATCAATGTCGCACCTGGCTGGTTTCGGCGCGGGCGCGCCGGGAGACCTACGTCGGGCCCTGGATTCCCGAACCCGTGCCCACCGCGCGCGGCGAACTCGGCCCGCTGGAAACCGTGGAAGAGCGGGAACTGGTGTCGCTGGCGCTGCTCACCGCGATGGAGCGGTTGACGCCGGTCGAGCGGGCGGTGTTCGTGCTGCGCGAGGCCTTCGGGTACGCGCACCGCGAGATCGCGGACATGCTCACCATCACAGAGGCCAACTCGCAGCAGATCTTTCGCCGCGCCGGGCTGCGGGTGCGCGAGGATCGGGCGCGGTTCGACGTGCCCTCCGCGTACGCGGGCGAGCTGATCAGCCGGTTCGTGCACGCGGCCCGCAACGGGGATGTGGCGTCGCTGGAACAGCTGCTCACCGCCGACGTGATCGCGACCGCCGACGGCGGCGGTGAGGTCACTGCGGCGCGCAGGCAGATCGTCGGCGCGAACAACGTGGCGCGCTACCTCTGCGGTTTGCTGCGCTGGGCGGTGCCCGGCATGGAGGTGCACATCGAGGAGATCAACGGCGCGCCCGCCGTGGTCGCCCGGGTCGACGGCGCGCCGCTGATGGTCGCGGGCGTGGAACTGATCGGCGGTGCGATCGCCACGCTGCGGCTGATCGTCAACCCGCACAAGCTGCGGTATATCGCGGCCCCCGCGTCCTGAGCGAGGCGTGACGCGCTTCACGGCCGTCTTTGTCATGGATCGTGGCGCTGTCCGGTCTGGTTGGTGTCGGCCGATCGAAAGGAAGTCACACCATGACCGGACAGCATCGGATCGTCGTCCTCGGTGCCGGATACGCGGGGCTGGCGGCAGCCCGGCGGCTCGCACGCAAGGCACGCGGAGCCGAGATCACCGTCGTCGACCCGCGCAAGCACTTCGTCGAGCGGGTCCGCCTGCACCAGCAGGCCGCAGGGCAACGCATTTCGGCCTGGGACATCAGAGAGCTGCTGGCGCGCAAGGAGATCGGGTTCGTCCGTGCCCGCGCCACCGCGATCGACCCCGCGGGTAAGCGGGTATCACTCGATACCGGAATTGAACTCGGCTACGACACGCTGGTGTACGCGCTGGGCAGCATCGCCGATCTGGACGGTGTGCCGGGGGTGGCCGAGCATGCCTACTCGGTGGCGACACCGGAGGATGCGGATCGGTTCGTCGCGCCGGACGGGACCGTCGTCGTGGTCGGTGGCGGTTCCACCGGCATCGAACTGGCCGCGGAACTGGGCGAATCCCGGCCCGGCCGGCGTGTGCTGCTGCTCGGCTCGGAGGCGCCGGGCGCGTGGCTCTCGCCGCGCGCGCAGGCGCATATCCGGCGGGTGCTCGAGCGTCTCGGTGTCGAGATCCGTTCGGACGCAAAGGTGATCGAGGTGACCGCGGCGGGGGTGCGGCTCGCCGACGGCACCTTGGTCGAGGCCGCCGCGACCGTGTGGACGGCCGGTTTCCGCGTGCCCGACCTCGCGCAACGGTCCGGCATCGCCGTCGACGGCATGGGCCGGGTGTGTACCGACGCCACGCTGCGCTCGGTCTCGCATCCGGACGTCTACGCGGCCGGCGACTGCGCCGTGATGGCCGGTCCCGGCGAGCGTGCGCTGCGGATGGCCTGCGCGACCGCGCTGCCCGCCGGTCGGCAGGTCGCCGACGCCATCGCCGCGCGCCTGCGTGGTGCGCAACCGCGTCCGCTGCGGTTCCGCTACGTCGGCCAGGCCATGAGCCTGGGCCGGCGCAACGGCATCATCCAATCGCTGCACGCCGACGATTCACCGGCCGGCTTCATCCTGACCGGCCGGACCGCGGCGTGGGTGAAGGAGCGCGTGGTGCGCGGGGCGGCGCGTCAGACCCGTCCTTGACCCGAAACGAGCCGCGGCAGCGGGGTTTCCGACGGCGGATCGGTGCTACTGCACCGGCGACCGAGAACTTCGTCAACTCAGGGTTGACGATCCAGCATCGTCAACTTATCGTTGACGCATGACCTCACCAACGCCTCGCCTCGACGATCTGATCGACGGCATCAAGAAAGCCCGTCCCGACAATGTGCTCGACCAGCTGTCCGACGCCGTGGTCGTCGGGGACCACCTCGGCGAGGTGGCCGATCACCTGATCGGCCACTTCGTGGACCAGGCCCGCCGCGCGGGCGCCTCGTGGACCGATATCGGCGGCAGCATGGGCGTCACCAAGCAGGCCGCGCAGAAACGGTTCGTGCCCAAGGGCCCTGCCGACGCCGCGCAGATGGACCCCAACGCCGGGTTCGCGCGCTTCACGCCGCGCGCCCGGGCGATCGTGGTGGCGGCGCAGGAGTCCGCCCGCGACGCGAGCAACGACCAGATCACCGTCGCACACCTGGTGCTCGGTCTGCTGTCCGAGCCGGAAGGCCTTGCGGTGAAAGAGATTCTCACCCAGGGTGTCGATCCCGCGGAGCTGAAGGTCGCGGCGACCGCCGCGCTGCCCGCGCGGGCGGACAAGCTGCCGGCGCTGATCCCGTTCGACGCCGAGGCCAAGAAGGCGCTCGAGCTGACCTTCCGCGAGGCACTTCGCCTCGGGCACAACTACATCGGCACCGAACACGTCCTGCTCGCGCTGCTCGAACAGGAGAACGGCACCGGGCTCCTGGCCGGGGCCGGGCTCGACAAGGCCAAGGTCGAGGCGCACCTGGTGGAGGTGCTGTCGGTGATAGCGGCCGGAAAACAATGAGCCGCGGACGGCCGGGTAGCGCTGCGGTGGTGGCGGCCGTCCTGTTTGCAGGCGCCGGCCTGGCCGGCCGCTCTGCGGTGCGTCGCCGGGTTCGGTTCGCGCAGTCGGGTTTTCGAGCGGTGCGGGCTGGCCGGTCACGGCGGCGCCGGGGTATCCGCACCGCCCGGGCGCGGGGCGGGCTGCACCGTGGCGCCTCGTCCGGTCTCGCGCGGGCGGCCTGAGCTACGCCCGCCCGCGTAACCCGCCGCCCCAACGCGGCCAGCGCGCTTGGGGTTTCGGCTCGGAGATGAGCGAGCCGCGGCCGGTGTCGGTGACGAACAGTGGTAGGTGCGGGGCGAGTTGGTCGAGCACCGCGCGCGTGTTGCCGCCCTGCGCGGCGCGGTACTCCGGCATCGTCAACCCGACTATCTGCAGGAATCGCATACTGCCGTGCGGGGTTTCGATGGTGCCCAGCTCGGGATCGGCGGTGAAGCAGACCGCGTGGATGCCGGAGTCCGGCTGGTCGGCGGCGATCGGTCCGTTCGCTTTGATGGTGTGCCCGGGCTCGAACCACTTGCCGGACTGGAAGACATAGCGCGCCAGGTTCTGCAGGAAGTTCGCGGGCCAGGCGGGCGGCTCGGTGTCGGTGGCCGCGCGCACCAGCCGGAAGGTCAGCTCGAAACCCCAGCCGGACTCCGCCGGGTTGTCCCATTCCTTCTCGTACAGCTCGGTCATGCCGTAACTGATGTAGTGCCAGTGCGGCACCGGCTCGGTGCGCGAATAGGCACTGATCCCATCGAGCGGATCCGGCCCGCCGAGTGACCAGCGGTGATCGGTGGCCCAATGGAAAGGTTCGGTAGCGCCGTACAGCGGCTGCAATGCGTCGTCGATGGCCTGCCAGCCGGGTGCTTCACTCACACCGCCACCCTAAGTCCGCCGAGCCGACCGGCGCCGGGCGGATTGTGTTGCCGGGCAGCCGGTGCCGCGCGACCGGGCCTAGGGCACGTTGCGAGCGAGTTCGTCGAGCCAGGCCGCAGCCGACGCGTCGCTCGGCGCGCGCCAGTCGCCGCGCGGTGAGAGCGAGCCGCCGGAACCGACTTTCGGCGCGTTGGGCAGGGTCGAGCGTTTGAACTGGCTGGTCTGCACGAATCGGCGCAGGAACTCGGCGAGCCAGTGTTTGACGGCGGGTAGGTCGTAGGCGTTGCGCTGCTCGACGGGAATCAGATCGGGCCAGCTGCCTCGGCTGGGATCCGACCATGCGTGCCTGGCGAGATAGGCGATGCGGCTGGGCCGATAACCGAAGCGCAGCAGGTAGTAGAGGTGGAAGTCCTGCAACTCGTACGGCCCGACGGTGGCCTCGGAGCTCTGGCTCGGCGCCGCGCTGTCGCCGGCGTGCGGGGCGCCGGTGCCGGGCACCAACTCCGGTGAGATCTCGGTCCGCAGAATGGATCCGAGCACCTCGCCCGCCGCCGGTCCGAATTCGCCGGTGTCCACCGACCACGCGATCAGGTATTTGATCAGCGTTTTCGGCACCGAGGCGTTCACGCTGTAGTGCGCCATGTGGTCGCCGACGCCGAAAGTGCACCAGCCGAGGGCGAGTTCGCTCAGATCGCCGGTGCCGAGCACCAGGGCGCCGTGCTGGTTCGCCAGCCGGAACAGGTGCGAGGTGCGCTCGCCCGCCTGCACGTTCTCATAGGTGACGTCGTACTGCGGTACCCCGTCGGCGGCCGGGTGCCCGAGGTCGCGCAGCATCTGTGTGGCCGAGGGCCGGATGTCGATTTCGCGTGCGGTGACCCCGAGCGCGTCCATCAGGCGATGCGCGTCGGTGCGGGTCCGGGTACTCGTGGCGAAGCCGGGCATGGTGTAGGCCAGCACATTCGCCCGGGGCAGGCCGAGTCGATCCATGGTCTTCGCCGCGACGATCAGCGCCAGCGTGGAGTCCAGCCCGCCGGACACACCGATCACCACGCGCTCTGTCCCGGTGGCGCGCAGCCGGGTACTCAGTCCCGCCACCTGGATCTGCTGGACCTCGGCACACCGTTCGTTGCGCACCGCCGGATCGGCGGGAACGTAAGGAAAGCGCTCGATTTCGCGGCGCAGCGGCACGGCCGCGCGCGGGATCGGCAAGGTCACGTCGATGCGCCGCAGCCGCGCCAGCCGCTCGCGGTGATCGTGCAGATTGTCGGCAAAGCTGGTGGTGCGCAAACGATCAGCGGCCAGCCGTCGCAGGTCGAGATCGGCGGTGACCAGCTGCGGCCGGTCGGCGAAGCGCTCGCCCTCGGCCAGCAGGTCGCCGTTCTCGCACACCAGAGCCTGGCCGTCCCAGGCCAGATCCGTCGTCGATTCGCCCTGCCCCGCAGCCGAATACAGGTAGGCGGCCAGGTAGCGCGCGGAATGCGAAGTGCAGAGCGCACGTCGGTAATCGGCCTTACCGATGACGATATTGCTCGCGGACAGATTGACCAGTACGGTCGCGCCCGCCAATGCGGCATAACCGCTGGGCGGCAACGGAACCCAGCCGTCCTCGCAGATCTCGAGATGAAAAACGAAACCCGCGAGATTGTTCGCCGTGAACAACAGATCGGCGCCGAACGGCACCCGCTGACCGGCGATGGTGATGTGCGTGTCGAGATTTTCCCGGGCTGCGGCGAATTGCCGCTTCTCATAGAACTCACGGTAATTCGGCAGATAGCTCTTCGGTACCGCGCCGAGCACCACGCCCGCGGAAATCGCGATCGCGCAATTGAACAGCCGCCCCTGGCTGCGCACCGGCGCGCCGACCACGAGCACGGTGGCCAGGTGCGCGCTCGCCGCGACGACCCGGGTCAGCGCCGCCTGCACGGCGTCGTCCAGCGCGTCCTGGTGGAACAGGTCGTCCGCGGTGTAGCAGGACAGCCCCAGCTCGGGGAACACGGTCAGCACCGCGCCGTCGGCCGCGGCCTGCTCGGCCAGGTGCAGGGTCTGCGTCACGTTGTCCGCCGGATCGGCGACCCGCACTCCCGGCACCGCCACCGCCACCCGCGCGAAGTCGTGCCGGTAGAGCGAATCGAAGGGCAGGTCGTGCACGGCCGTCCCCCTTAGCGGAGAATATCGAAAATGATCATGATTCCCTTCTGCAATCTACGCCGCCCCGCGGCCCGCTAAGCTATAGCAATGGCGGATGAAACGGATTCCGACCTAATCGCGGGGGAACGACGCGCGGATCTGCTGCGTGCGCTTTCTTATGTGTCCACGGAGTCGCAGCCGGACGGCAGTTATGTCGTCAACGGCGACCTTCCCCCCGACGTGGCGCCCCCTTTTATCAGGGCGATCATGCGGGTCGAAGCGGAGTTGTTGTTGCACGACGCGGAGCTGGTCACGGTGGAGGGCGGTGAGCCGCGCACGCCGGAGGAACGCCGGACCGACGCCTTCGTGGCGCTGGTGCTGCGCGTCGACGACCGCGCCTGAACCGAGCGAACCGACCTTGCACTCGGCACCCCCGAGTGCTAGAAATGGCTTTGGCACTCTCTACCGGTGAGTGCCAGGTCGGGACGGTGAGACCGGGTTCCATCGACACCCTCGGTCGTCCGTCGCGGGCACCGAACCTGGCCAGCGTAATGGGGCGATCCAACCTGCGGTCGTCCTGTGTGTCAGCCATATACATGGAGGATCTCAACAACGCCATGGCCAAGACAATTGCGTACGACGAAGAGGCCCGTCGCGGTCTCGAGCGGGGCCTCAATGCCCTCGCTGACGCGGTCAAGGTGACGCTGGGGCCGAAGGGTCGCAACGTTGTCCTGGAGAAGAAGTGGGGCGCCCCCACGATCACCAACGATGGTGTGTCCATCGCCAAGGAGATCGAGCTGGAGGACCCGTACGAGAAGATCGGCGCCGAGCTGGTCAAGGAAGTCGCCAAGAAGACCGACGACGTCGCGGGCGACGGCACCACCACCGCCACCGTGCTCGCCCAGGCGCTCGTGCGTGAGGGCCTGCGCAACGTCGCGGCCGGCGCCAACCCCCTCGGCCTGAAGCGCGGCATCGAGAAGGCCGTCGAGGCCGTCACCGCCAAGCTGCTCGACACCGCCAAGGAGATCGATACCAAGGAGCAGATCGCTGCTACCGCCGGTATCTCCGCGGGCGACTCGTCCATCGGTGAGCTCATCGCCGAAGCCATGGACAAGGTCGGCAAGGAAGGCGTCATCACCGTCGAGGAGAGCAACACCTTCGGGCTCCAGCTGGAGCTCACCGAGGGCATGCGCTTCGACAAGGGCTACATCTCGGGTTACTTCGTCACCGACCCGGAGCGTCAGGAAGCGGTCCTCGAGGATCCGTACATCCTGCTGGTCGGCTCGAAGGTCTCGACCGTCAAGGACCTGCTGCCGCTGCTGGAGAAGGTCATCCAGGCCGGCAAGCCGCTGCTGATCATCGCCGAGGACGTCGAGGGCGAGGCCCTGTCCACCCTGGTGGTCAACAAGATCCGTGGCACCTTCAAGTCCGTCGCCGTCAAGGCGCCGGGCTTCGGTGACCGCCGCAAGGCGCAGCTCGCCGACATCGGCATCCTGACCGGTGGCGAGGTCATCACCGAAGAGGTCGGCCTCTCGCTGGAGACCGCCGGCATCGAGCTGCTGGGCCAGGCGCGCAAGGTCGTCATCACCAAGGACGAGACCACCATCGTCGAGGGTGCGGGCGACGCGGAGGCCATCAAGGGCCGCGTGGCGCAGATCCGGGCCGAGATCGAGAACTCGGATTCGGACTACGACCGGGAGAAGCTGCAGGAGCGTCTGGCCAAGCTGGCCGGCGGTGTTGCGGTGATCAAGGCCGGTGCCGCGACCGAGGTCGAGCTCAAGGAGCGCAAGCACCGCATCGAAGATGCCGTGCGTAACGCGAAGGCCGCCGTCGAAGAGGGCATCGTCGCCGGTGGTGGCGTTGCGCTGCTGCAGTCGGCGCCCGCGCTCGACGATCTGACCCTGACCGGTGACGAGGCGACGGGCGCGAACATCGTGCGGGTCGCGCTGTCGGCGCCGCTGAAGCAGATCGCCTTCAACGCCGGCCTCGAGCCGGGCGTTGTCGCCGAGAAGGTCTCGAACCTTCCGGCGGGCCACGGCCTGAACGCCGACTCGGGCGCCTACGAGGACCTGCTGGCCGCCGGCGTTGCCGACCCGGTCAAGGTCACCCGCTCGGCGCTGCAGAACGCGGCGTCCATCGCGGCGCTGTTCCTCACCACCGAGGCCGTCGTCGCCGACAAGCCGGAGAAGGCCGCCGCTCCCGCGGGCGACCCGACCGGTGGCATGGGCGGCATGGACTTCTGAGTCCTGCCTTCCGGCAACACCTTTCAGAAAACCGAAAGCCGGTCCACCCTCGGGTGGGCCGGCTTTCGGCTTGTCGCGGCGTCCCTTCCGCTTACTCCGCGACCTACTATACAGGTAAGCCTAACCTTAATTCCAGCGGGGTGTAACTACAGGGTCAGATCCCGGCTACCGCGAGCACGGCGAACGGCTCCGGCGTGCCCGGGCCCATCGGGCCGCCTTTGTCGAATTGCGAGGCGACCACCAGGATTCGGTCGTCCACCCGCACCAATGTGGTTGGCAGGGCCAGGGATTCGTCGGTGAAGCGCGCGTCCAGGGTGGCGCTGGTCCCGTCGTCGGCCAGCGTCCAGCGCGAGATCGTCGCGGCCGTGTTCTGCACCGCCCACAGGGTGTGGTCGTGCAGGTCCAGCCCGTCGCCGAAGGTCAGATCGCCGCCGCGCAGCGCGACTTTGCGGATCGGGCCGATTGCGTTGGGGGCGAGGTCGATTCGGAACAGCTCGCCCGCGTGCATGTCGACCGCCAGCAGATAACGACCGGCGGGATCGGCCACGATGCCGTTCAGAGTGAAGTCGCTCGGAGCGTGCGGCGCCAGCGCCGGGTTCAGGTCGAAGTGCGCGGTCAACTCGGCCCGTCCGCCGTGCGCGGCGGTCGCGCTGACCTGATCGGCGGTGACGCGATAGACCACGCCGCGGCTGGAATCGGTCAGATAGGCCGTGCCGTCCGGGGTGACGGCCAGGTCGTTGACGAATCTCGGGGCGGTTCCGGCGACGTCGAAGCGGGCGATCGGCGCGCGAGTCGCGGTGTCGTACACGGTGACTCCGGCGGTCGAGTCCGTCACCCACAGGCGTCCCGCCTGATCGACTTTCAGGCCGTTGGCGGTCTTGCGGCCGTCGGCTCCCTCGGGGAGGAAGACCTCGGCCGTCGCGGCGCCGGGGGCGGCCCGATAGATCGCGCCGGTGGTGTACGAGCCGACGTAGGTGTCGCCGGTGCGGGGGTCGGCGGCGATGCCCTCCGGGTAGGCGTGATCACTCGGTAGCGCGTAGGCGGTGCTGATCCGGGTGGCCTGCGTGGCCGGGGTGGGTGGTGTGGCTTCCTCGGTGCCGCAGGCCGCGAGCAGACCGCAGGCCACGGTGATGGCCAGGGTCGACAGGCCGAGTCGAGTCGGGTGCTGCATGGTTAAGCCTCTCATTGAAGAATGAGTACGAAGCTAGATTAGAGTTCTAATATTCGTCAAGAGTCTAATGATCGAATGGGCGGATACGATCGGGTGATGACGTCCCTGCCCTCCACCGAGCGGATCGGCTCGTACGTGAAGCGCGCCGAACAGGCGCTGCAAACGGCGAAGCACGCCGCCTTGAAGCCGGCGGGCGTCACGGTGCCTCAGTACGCCGCCCTGCTGCACCTCGACGAGAACCCCGGCATCTCGGCCGCGGCACTGGCCCGGCTCTGCGGTGTCACCGCGCCCACGATGAACACCGTGCTGTCCAATCTGCAGGATCGCGGTCTCATCGAGCGGACCCCGCACGCGTGGCACAAGAACATCCTGGAAACCAGGTTGACCGAGGCGGGCGCCGCGGTGATGCGCGACGCCGACGCCCGTGCGGTCCGGGTCGAGCGGGCTGTCGCCGCCGGTTTCACCGACGCCGAGCGCGCCACGCTGCAAGACCTGCTGACCCGCTGTGCCGACCTGTTCGACTCGGTTCGGCCCGAAACCCCATCCGCCACAAAGGGTTGACCGGTCGGCGCTTTGTCCGGGCCGCCGGAGAACCGAACGTCGGAGTAGTGGGGATCGCTTGTGGCTCTTGGCGTTCGGTCAATTCGGCGCGTATTCGCAGATGGGATGAATCCGACATAACCAGCGGACCAGTTCGCTTTATGAATAATTCTATGAATTCCCGTCAAAATCGCCCACGCGTGCTGTGACCGAACTGTTAGAACTGTTTTGGCAAACATTCAGTGACAAGGCAGCTGTCCGCAATCCGCAGAAGTGTCGGACGGTCTGAAAAACTGTTGTCCGTGCTCGGAAGGATTCCGTTAAGAGTCGCCCGGCCCAGTTTTCGTAGGACGACATTGTGTGCGCAACGAACCTGCCAACTCTGGGCAAACGCCCGGTCAGGCCATGGTTGAAACGAACAGCCCGATCCATGTCGAGCGCTTCTGGCGCTTCTGTATTGTCTGCCCCAATGTCACAGGATGCGAATACGGGTCGAATGTATGCCGGGCAACCCGTCGAGGACCGGCAACGTCAGCGGCGTGCGCGTTTTCTGGAATCAGGCCTGACGGTCTTCGCGCGCGACGGCTACGCCAATAGTTCGGTCGGCGCCATCTGTAAGGACGCCGGACTCTCCTCACGACAGTTCTACGAGGAGTTCACCGGCCGCGAGTCCCTACTACTAGAGCTCTATGAGCAGATCGACCGTGAATCGCGCGACGCGGTCGCCAAGGCGCTGGAGGCGAAGACCGACGCGAGCGTGCTCGAGATCATCGACGCGTCCGTGCGCGCCTACGTCGAATCCATCGGCGCCGATCCGCGCAAGGCCCGCGTCGCCTTGGTCGAGGTGGTCGGGGCGGGCCCCAAGGTGGAGAAGTTCCGGTTGGAGCTGCGCCGGGTGTGGGGATCGCTGCTGGCCGGCGCCGCGGAGGACGCGGCCCTGCAGGGGGAGATCCCGACCGGCGACTACGAGATGCGCGTGCTGGCGGTGATCGGCGCGGTCAACTATGTGGTGGATTCGTGGAGCGGTTCGGACCCGCGCCCGCCGCTCGACGACGTGATCAGGGTGCTGAGCAGGGTGATCATGGGAGCCGTCCGGGCTTGAGCAGGTCGCGGCGCGGACCGGCGCGGTAGCGTGCCGGGCATGGAAACGGTCCCGATCCAGATGCCGGACGGCAGTACGGTGCCGGTCCGGCTGATTCCGGCCTCGGGTGCGCACCGGCACCCGGTCACGCCGGACGCCCCGCGTCCGGTGCTGGTGGTCGTGCCCGGCCTCGGGGTGCCCGGCGAGTACTACGACGGTTTCGCCCTCGGTCTGTCCCGGCGCGGCTTCGACGTGGCCATCGGCGAGTTGCGCGGCAACGGCGCGAGCACGCCGAAGCCGAGCGCCGCGAGCACCTACGGCTACCACGAGCTGGTCTCGGTCGACTTCCCGGCGATCTTCCAGGTGGTGCGCGACCGGTTCCCGGCGAGCACGCCGTACCTGCTCGGGCACAGCATGGGTGGTCAGCTCGCCGTGCTGTACGCCTCGCGAATTCGCGGGCGGCTCGGCGGGCTGATCCTGATCGCCTCCGGCACGCCGTATCACCGTGGCTACCGGGGACTTTCGGGTCCGGGCATGCTCGTCGGCACCGCGGCGGTCTCGTTGACGGCGAACCTGGCGGGCTTCTGGCCGGGCGATCGGATCTCGATGGGCTTCGGCAGGCAGTCCAAGGTGCTGATCTCGGACTGGGCCCGGCTCGCCCGCACCGGCCGGTTCGTGCCGGTCGGGGCCGATATCGACTACGAGGAGCGGATCGCCCGGCTGAAGCTGCCGGTGCTCTCGATCACCATGACCGGCGACGAACTGACCCCGCCGGGCTCGGCCGAACACCTGCTGGCGAAGCTGCCCAAGGCCGACGTGACCACCTGGCGCGCACCGGAACCGTTGGGGCACAACGGCTGGATCCGCGATTACACCGGCACGGTCGATCAGATCGAGAAGTGGTTGCGCGATCGTCAGTGAGGCCTGCGCGGTGTCTCGACATACCGGGCGAACCCGTCGAGCATCGCGTCGACCCCGATATCGAAGTGGTCGGCCGGTGAAAGGTCCTCGGCCGCATCGGGTTCCGCGCGTACCGCGGCGATGGTGTAGCTGAGCAGGTGGCCGAGCACGTATTCGCGCAGGCAGGTGGTCAGTTGCGCCGCGACATGCGCCGGAAACCCCGCACCCTGCAGATGTTCCACCAGCCAGCTGCCGGTCTCCAGCGCGGACTCGCTGCGCACCGGCCGAGTCGCGAAGACCGGCACCGCATTCGGATGCCGGCGCAATGTGGAGCACAACCGGTGGGTGTAGGCGCGCATGAGCTCGCGCCAAGGTTCCTGCCAGGGCAGCGAGGTCATGTCCAGCTCGTTGAACATGGTCGCGGCGACGGCGTCGAACAGGTCCTGCTGGTCGGCGAAGTGCCGGTAGGCCGCCATCGGGTCGGCGCCGAGCGCGGCGCCGAGTTTGCGCATGGAAAACCCGTCGATGCCGGTCTGGTCGATGAGGCGCAGCGCGACGACGGCGATGTGGTCGCGGTTCAGCGCGACCCGCCGCGACGGCGCGGCGCGGCGCGCGCTGTCGCGTATCGGCTTTCCGGCGGCGTTCTCGCCCTGCACGACTGCTCCTCCCGAGCCGGGTCTACGGCGTAGACGACTCCACTACACCGTAGGCCCGGGCGGTCGAATCGGCCGCTATTTGCCGCGTTCGATCAGCATCTGCGTGAAGAACTCGTAGATCAGGCCCGCCTGGAAGGCGGACTGCTTGTTGTCCGCCGCGCCGCCGTGGCCGCCTTCGATGTTCTCGTGGTACCAGAATTCGTGCCCTTGCTCCTCGAGCAGCGCGGCCATCTTGCGGGCGTGGCCGGGGTGCACGCGATCGTCGCGGGTGGAGGTGGTGAGCAGGATCGGCGGATAGGCCACGTCGGCGCGGGCGTTCTGATACGGCGAGTACTTGCTGATGTACTCCCATTCCTCGGGCTTGTCCGGGTCGCCGTACTCGGCGATCCACGAGGCGCCCGCGAGCAGCAGGTGATAGCGCTTCATGTCCAGCAGCGGCACCTGGCAGACGATCGCGCCGAACAGCTCCGGATAGCGGGTGAGCATCACGCCCATCAGCAGGCCGCCGTTGCTGCCGCCCACCGCGCCGAGCTGGTCGGCGGTCGTGATGCCTCGGGCGACAAGGTCTTTCGCGATCGCCGCGAAATCCTCGTACACCTTGTGCCGGTTCGCCTTCTGCACCGAGGTGTGCCACTGCGGGCCGTATTCGCCGCCGCCGCGGATGTTCGTCATCACCCAGGTGCCGCCGCGTTCCAGCCAGCCCATACCGGACGCGCCGCTGTAGGCCGGCGTGCGGGAGACCTCGAAGCCGCCGTAGCCGGACATCACCGTCGGGCCGGGCACGCCCTTGCGATCCCGATGCCGGATCACGAAGTACGGCACCGCGGTGCCGTCCGCCGAGGTCGCGAAGAACTGCTCGGTCTCGATGCCGTCGGCGTCGAAGAAGCCGGGCTCCTGCTTGAGCCGAATGCTCTGCCCGCCGACCGAACTGGCCAGCAGTGTGGCGGGCGTGGTGAAACCACTGGTGGTGAGCATGAATTCGTCGCCGCCCTCGAGCGGGTCGAGATTCAGCACGCTGGTCGTCGCCATCGGCGGGGTGTCGGCCAGTGACTCCCGGCGCCAGCCGTCGGCGCCCGGCGTCACCACGTACAGCTTGGTCTGCACGTCCTCCAGGGTGATCAGCAGCAGGTGGTGCTCGGTCCAGCCGTAGCCGTGCAGCGAGGTGTGCGCGTCCGGTGTGAAGATCACCTCGAAATCCCTTGCCCCGGCGAGGAATCGCTCGAAGTCGGTGGCCAGCAGCGCACCCGCGGGATAGGTCCGGCCGCCGACCTCCCACGGCGACTTCAACCGGACGAGCAGCCAGTCCTTGTACCAGGATTCGCTGGCGTCGGTCGGGGTGTCCAGGTGGGTCAGCGTGCCGTCGGCGCCGACCAGGTACACCTCTTCGTTGAAGAAGTCGGTGGCCCGGCCGACGAAATGCCGTTCGTAGCCCGGGGTTCGGTCATAACCCGCCGAGACCGCGACGTCCTCGGCCGCGCCCTCGAAGACGGTCTCCGCCGCCGTCAGTTCGGTACCGCGCCGCCAGCGCTTGGCGATGCGCGGATAGCCGGAATCGGTGAGCGAGCCGGGGCCGAAATCGGTGCCGATGTACACCGAATCCAGGTCGATCCAGCGCATCTCGGATTTCGCCTCGGGCAGGAAGTACCCGCCGTCTTCGGGGGCGATGAACGCCCTTGTCGCAAGGTCGAATTCGCGCACCACCTTGGCGTCCGCGCCGCCGCGGGACAGGCTGATCAGCGCCCGGGACTGTTCGGGCCGCAGTACCGCCGCGCCGCCCCAGACCCAGTTCTCCTCCTCGGCGGCAGCGAGCGCGTCCAGGTCGATCAGCACGTCCCAGTCCGGCGACTCCTTGGCGTATTCGTCGAAGGTCGTGCGCCGCCACAGGCCGCGCGGATGCTCGGCGTCGCGCCAGAAGTTGTAGAGCCAGCGGCCGCGCCGTCCCGGGTAGGCGATCTTGGTGTCCGTATCGAGCATGTCCAGGATGCGGTGCTCGAGTTCGCTGAACCGGTCGGAGGAGGCGAATCGCTCGACGACGAGGTCGTTGTGCGCCCGCGCCCAATCGAGGGCTCGCTCGTCGGTCACTTCTTCGAGCCAGAGGTAAGGATCGGTCACGTTCTGCTCAACGCCGCTCATCCCCACATTGTTGCCGAGCGCCGCGCATCGGCACGTGGGGGTTACCACAAGTGTGCTACGTCCACCACGACGCGCGAGCCGCTACCGGGACCGTCGAGGGTGAACACCCGCATCGGCAAGCGGGCGCGCACCCCGAGGCCGACGGTGGTCTGACCTTCGAACGAGCCGGCCCACGCGACCTGACGGAAGGTGCGATAGCCGGCGACGTCGGCCAGCTCGGTACGGTGCGCCGGCTGGTAGGTGGCGTGGCCTGCGTCGTTGTAGGCGGGCGCGAGCACGACGACATTCAGGAACGCGCCGCCGCGCAGCGCGACCGGCGTACCCGATCCGTCCGCGCGGACCCGGTCGACGTAGCCGACCCGATACCCCGACACCGGGCCGGCCAGGTCGATGACCAGCCGGTCGAAGCATTCGTGGCGGCCGGTGCGCAGGCCGGTGACCGGCGCGGTGGACATCGCGGGATTCGTTTTGTCGAGCGAACCCCACACCAGTCCGCAGTAGGCGGGAGTCGCGGTAGCCGCGCCGGGCACGATCCAGAGGCCGGCGCACAGCGCGACGGAGGCGATCAGGAGAAACAAGCGACGCATGTCGCACCGCCTTCAGGCAGTAAGAATGGAGCACTCGGTGAATCGGGCGAATTGGACACGCTGTTACCGTGCGCGGCGCTGACCTCGGTCAAGGCGGATTGCACCGAATCGATGCACAGCGCCACCGCGGGTTTGCCGGTGACCGCGTCCGCCGCGGCACCGGCAGTAGGATCGCAGCTCCGAGGCCGGTCCGATCAGGAGGTTCGCGGTTGCCGCACTTTCTCTGGGAGCAGCACTGCTGTCTGCCGCTGCTGCCGTCGGCGCGGATCGCGGATCTGGCGCGCTATCCGTCCGGCTCGTATCTGTCGGTGAACGTCGGCTATTCGGCGCAGTCGACCGCCGATTCGCTGGCACTGATCCGGCAGTTCCGCGCGGACGCCCACGCCGATGGCCGATTCCGGTTGGTGCACAAGCACTCCGACATCGGCGACCCGGAAACCATCGCGCTCGCCTTCGATCTGGAGGACTCGGGCCCCCTCGGCGGTGACCTGGACAACGTCGCGCGGTTCTACGAGTTGGGTGTGCGTTCGCTGCTACCCACCTACAACCATGCCAACGCGGCCGGGTGCGGGTGTCTCGACACCGCGGACACCGGGCTCACCGCCTACGGCCGAGAGCTGGTGCGCGCGCTCAACGAGGTCGGCATGTTCGTCGACGGGTCGCACTGTTCCCGCCGCACCGCGCTGGATCTCGCCGCGCATTCGCAGGCGCCGGTGATCTACAGCCACTCGAATTTCGCCGCACTCTGGGAGCATCCGCGCAACATCACCGACGAGCAGGCGAAGGTCTGCGCCGCCACCGGCGGGGTGATCGGACTGAACGGCGTCGGAATCTTTCTGGGACACAACGGGATCGATGCGGCCGGCGCGCGGATCGAGGCGCTGGCCGACCACGTCGAACACGGTGCCGCACTCGTCGGCATCGAGCACATCGGGATCGGCTCGGACTATTCGTTCGACGCCGCGGATTTCAACGACATGCTCGCCCAGCACCCCGAGGCGTTCTCCGAGTCCTACACGAAATGGGGCCCGCTGCAATGGGTTCCGCCGGAAGACCTGCTCGGCCTGGGTGCGGTGCCCGGCCTCGACGCGGTACTCACCCGGCGCGGTTTCAGCGCCGCCGATCGAGCGGCGGTGTTCGGCGGCAACTTCTCCCGCGTCGCGGCACAGGTCTGGCGGGACTAGTCGCGAGCACGGGACCGGCCGAAAGCACAGTCCCCGAACAGGTGTGGCGCGACCATACCGGTCGCGCCACATAACCCGTGCGCGCTCAGCCGAGGCGCACCAGCATCTTGCCGGTGTTGGCGCCGGAGAGCACGCCGAGGAAGGCGGCCGGGGCCTGCTCGAGTCCCTCGTAGACGGTTTCGGTGGTGCGCAGGGTACCGTCGGCCAGCCAGCCCGCGGCCTTGCCGATGTACTCGCCGAAGATCGGGAAGTAGCTGTTGACCAGCATGCCGCGCAGCGAAACCTCCCGGGTCGCAGCCTTGTACAGGTCCGGACCCGGCGCGTCGGCGGCGCCGTTGTAGCCGCTGATCGCGCCGACCAGTGCGATCCGGCCCTTCGGCCGCATCGCCTCGACCGCGACGCGCAGGTGTTCGCCGCCCACGCTGTCGAGGTAGACGTCGATGCCCTCGGGCGCCGCCGCGGCCAGCTGCCCGGCCAGATCGCCGGCCCGGTAGTCGAGGGCGGCGTCGAAGCCGAATTCGTCGAGCAGCAGCCGGGTCTTGGCCGGGCCGCCCGCGGAGCCGATCACTTTCGCCGCGCCGAGTGCCCGGGCGATCTGGCCCGCGACGCTGCCGACCGCCCCCGCGGCGGCCGAGATGAACACGGTGTCACCGGGATTCACCTGCGCCACATCGGTGAGCGCGGCGTACGCGGTGAGACCCGTGGTGCCGAGCGCACCGAGGTAGTGGTGGTCGGCGGCGAGCGCGGGATCGATCGGGGTGGCCACGGCCGCGTCCAGCACCGCGTACTCCCGCCAGCCCGCGAAGTGGGACACGGTGCTGCCCACCGGAATTCCCGGCGCTGTGGAGGCGACGACCGCGCCGACCGCGGATCCCTCCAATGCCTCGCCCAGCTGGAACGGCGCGATGTAGGACGGCCGGTCGTCCATCCGGCCCCGCATGTACGGGTCCACGGACATCCAGGTGTTGCGCACCAGGATCTGCCCCGCGGCCAGCGCCGGAATCGGCTTGTCCACCAGCGCGAAATCCGCGGCGGTCGGCGCGCCGGTCGGCCGCGCCGCCAGCTGGATCTCGCGCGAGGTCCGCGGCAGGCCGGTCTGGGTGGTCTCGGTGTCGGTGGTCTGAACGCTCATTGCTCTGCCTCTGCTTCGGTGACTCTCGCGGACCCCGTCGATCCGGTACGGCCAACGCTATGAGCTGCGCGTCGTCGGCCCCAGGTCCGCGCACGCCACGCACCGGTCCAAATGCGACAGGTCTGGGGTCAGGAGAGTTTGAGGCGTGACGGGGACGTGCCGCTCCAGCGGTGCACTGCCTTGCGCAGCGCCCGATCGTCGGTGAAGCCGAGCCGGTCGGCGATCGCCGCGGTGCTCAGCTGCCCTTCGGCGAGTAGCGCTTTCGCCTGTTCGTAGCGGACCCGGTCGTATTCGGCTCGCCAACTGGTGCCGTGTTCGGCGAGCTGCCGCTGCAGGGTGCGCGGGCTGACCGCGAGGCGGCGGGCGACGGTCGTCAGCGCCGCGTCACCGGCGGCGAGGGCCGCGCCCAGCGCGACGCGGAACGCTTCCAGCGGACCGGGGATGGTGCGCGCGGAGGCCAGGACCAGGTCGGCGTGGCTGCGCAGCAACTCGGCCAGCATCGGGTCGGCGCGGGGCAGTGCGGCGGTGGCATCGGCGGCGGCGAAGGTGATGGTGTCGGCGGGTGCGTCGAACTCGATGCGGTCGGTGCCGAAGGCGTCCACCAGCACGGCGTGGTCGGCCGGCGCGGCGCGGCTGAAGGCGACCCGCTCGGGTACCACGGGCCTGCCGGTGGCTTCGCGAGCACGCCGCAGGTAGTAGGCGAGCACGTACTCGTTGACGGCCGCCACCACCGCCGGATCGCCCGCGGTGGTGCGGAAGCCGACGGTGAGCGCGCCGTCGTGGGTGAGGTCGAAGCCTTCGGCGGCCGCGGTCACCAACCGGTGATACGGCTGTGCGGCGAGCAGCGCGTCGGTCAGCGTCGGCCCGTTCGTGACGAGATAGTCCCAGGTGGTGAGCGTGCCGAGCGGCGCTGCCGCGACCACCGCGAGCCCGGCCCCTGGCTCCGGATGGGCCTGAGCGAGCAGCTCCCACAGCCGGATCAGCGAGTGCAGCGGAATGCGATCGAGCTCGCCCGCCAAAGCCGCGTCATCGACTCCGTGGATCGCCGCGAGCCGGTCCGCGCCGACGCCGAACCGCAGCGCGGTGTCGCGGACCAGCCGGATCAGCTGCGTCGAGGCCGTGCCGTCGATCGGCGAGGCCGGTGATGGAGGGCCGCCCGGTGCGGCCGTGTGGTCGGCGGCGATCGCACCCGCCGATCGACCCGCATCCACGGGTCAACAGTAGCGAGCCCGGACCGCTCGGTCTCGATCCGATCCGCTCCGCGACCGCCGGGGTGTGGCCCACGGCGCATTGTTGTGGGGGACCGGTGGGCCAACTCGCGGCGACAGAGTTAGGCTCGGTGGCGTGACTTCCCATTACGACGTTGTCGTTCTCGGTGCCGGTCCTGGCGGTTACGTCGCCGCCATCCGTGCGGCACAGTTAGGCCTCCGTACCGCGATCGTCGAGCAAAAGTACTGGGGCGGTGTGTGCCTGAACGTCGGCTGCATCCCTTCCAAGGCGCTGCTGCGTAACGCCGAACTCGCGCACATCTTCACCAAGGAAGCCAAGACCTTCGGGATCTCGGGCCAGGTGGACTTCGACTTCGGTGTGGCGTTCGATCGCAGCCGCAAGGTGGCGGACGGCCGGGTCAAGGGCGTCCACTTCCTGATGAAGAAGAACAAGATCGACGAGTTCGACGGCAAGGGCACCTTCACCGACGCGAACACCCTGTCGGTCGAGTTGTCGAAGGGCGGCACCGAGACCGTCACGTTCGACAACGTGATCATCGCGACCGGCACCGTCACCAAGCTGCTGCCCGGCACCCAGCTCAGCGCCAACGTGGTCACCTACGAGGAGCAGATCCTCACCCGCGACCTGCCCGGCTCGATCCTGATCGTCGGCGCGGGCGCCATCGGCATGGAGTTCGCCTACGTCCTCAAGAACTACGGCGTGGACGTGCGCATCGTCGAGTTCCTCGACCGAGCGCTGCCGAACGAGGACGTCGACGTCTCCAAGGAGATCACCAAGCAGTACAAGAAGCTCGGCATCACCATCA
Organism: Nocardia vulneris; assembly: GCF_001613425.1. Taxonomy (GTDB): domain Bacteria; phylum Actinomycetota; class Actinomycetes; order Mycobacteriales; family Mycobacteriaceae; genus Nocardia; species Nocardia vulneris. The sequence goes on from NZ_BDCI01000036.1 coordinate 59,245, forward strand.
CCACCGGTGCGGCCGTGCAGTCCATCGATGACGACGGCTCGAAGGTCACCGTCTCGATCAAGGACAACAAGTCCGGCAACGTGGAGACGGTCACCGTCGACAAGGTGCTGCAGGCCGTCGGCTTCGCGCCCCGGGTCGAGGGTTACGGCCTCGAGGCGGCGGGCGTGCAGCTCACCGACCGCGGCGCCATCGCGATCGACGACTACATGCGCACCAACGTGGATCACATCTACGCCATCGGCGATGTCACCGCCAAGCTGCAGCTGGCCCACGTCGCGGAGGCGCAGGGCGTGGTCGCGGCCGAGACCATCGCGGGTGCGGACACCGTCACCCTGGGCGATTACCGGATGATGCCGCGCGCCACCTTCTGTCAGCCGCAGGTCGCCAGCTTCGGCCTGACCGAACAGCAGGCCCGCGACGAGGGCTACGACGTGAAGGTCGCGACCTTCCCGTTCACCGCCAACGGCAAGGCGCACGGCCTCGCCGATCCGACCGGCTTCGTCAAGCTCGTCGCCGACAACAAGTACGGCGAACTGCTCGGCGGCCACCTGATCGGCCCGGACGTCTCGGAGCTGCTGCCCGAGCTGACCCTGGCGCAGAAGTGGGATCTCACGGTCAACGAGCTGACCCGCAACGTGCACACGCACCCGACGCTCAGCGAAGCCCTGCAGGAGGCTTTCCACGGCCTCGCCGGGCACATGATCAACTTCTGAGCCGAGCCCTGAAGCGGTGGCGTCCTGCGGGACGCCACCGCTTCTGCGTGCTGCGGCGGCGTGCGTGAAAGCGTCGGCAAGTCTGTGCGCGGCAAGGGAAATCGTGCGCCGCGCACTGGTGGACCCTGCGCCGGTTTGCTAGACAGCAATGATGCGGAAGTGGTTCATCGGTGCTGCGCTGGTTCTCGTCGTGCTGCTGGTGCTGGCGGTCGGCGGGTACTACCTGATGAACTCGCGCAGTTTCCAGTTGGCCGGGCGGTTGGTGAACCGGGTCGACACGGCCGACAAAGTAGTGGCGCTGACCCTGGACGACGGGCCGACCGATCGCACCCCCGAGGTGCTGAAAACCCTTGCGGACGCCCAGATTCCGGCCACCTTCTATCTGGTGGGCGGCGACCTCGAGGCCCGTCCCCACTACGGCAGGGCGATCGCCGCGGCCGGACACGAGATCGGCAACCACAGCTACCACCACCGCCGCATGGTCTTCACCTCCGCCGATACGGTCCGCGACGAGATCGAGCGCACCGACGCCGAGATCGCGAAAACCGGCTACCAGGGCGAGGTCACGTTCCGGCCGCCGTACGGCAAGAAGCTCTGGTCGCTGCCGAAATACCTGTCCGATCACGACCGCACCACGGTGACCTGGGACGTGGAACCGGCCACGGGAGCAGCCGACACCAGCGACGGGATCGCCGCGCAGACGGTGCGCGAGGTGCGTCCCGGCTCGATCATCATCCTGCACGTGATGCATCGGTGGGCGGGCCCGGCGCTGGCCGCCATACCGCGTATCGTCAGCGAACTCCGCGCCGCGGGTTATCGATTCGTCACGGTCGCGGAGCTGCTGCGGCACTGATCAGAGCATGCCGTACGCGTGCGTCGGGGTGAGCAGGGCGAGCGCGCGGCGATCCGCGACCATGGCCCGGCGATAGTCGTCCCAGTCGGGGTGTTCGCCGTTGGCGGCCCGGTAGTAGTCGACCAGCGCTTCCACCGTTTCGTCGTGCGGGTCGGCGGCCACGGGCGTCACCGAGGCGATGGCCTCGACGACGGCGTAGGCGAAGAAGTCCGCGCGGGTCACGTGAATGGCGGCCCACGGCTCGCGGACCAGGTTGTGGTACTTCGCGCGGTCGGCGGTGAGGGAGATCCGGATGCGGCCGTCCGCGCCGATCACGTGCAGCACGTTGGACAGCTGTGGCCGGCCGTTGCGGCGAATCGTGGTCAGCACCGACCTGGGGTGGCTGCGGGCGAAGTCGACTGCTTGGGCGAGTTCCATACCGGTAGCAACCGGTGGTGATCCAGGTCTCTTCCCCGGCTCACTGCCGGTGGTAGGCCGCCTGCGCCTCGTGCACCCGCGGCATGTTCTGCTCGACCACCAGGATCAGGGCCTCGAGCCGGTCCGCGACGTCGGCGCCGAGTTCGGTGAGCGTGTATTCCACCCGCGGCGGGATGGTTTCGTGCACCTCGCGATGCACCATGCCGTCGCGCTCGAGCGCCTGCAGGGTCTGCGACAGCATGCGCTCGCTGACGCCGTCGACGCGGCGGCGCAGCGCGCTGAACCGGTACGGCCCGTCGCGTAGCGCGACCAGCGCGAGGATGCCCCAGCGACTCGCCACATTCTGCAGAACCAGCCGTGACGTGCAGTTCTTCGCGAAAACGTCGGCTTCGAGGGTCGGATCATCCAGTTCTGGCGACGCGGTGCGCGCGGTGTCGCCGGAAAATCCTGTGCTCATGAACTCAATAGTACCCAACGTGCGGATAGTGGTGTATGAATGTGTAGTACTTACTATTAGTTAGCACTAACAATCCGTACAGACCTCTGGAGGTAAGTCATGACCGTTGCCGTCACCGGTGCCAGCGGGCAGCTGGGCCGTCTCGTCGTCGAGTCCCTGCTCCGCGCGGGCGTCGCGCCGATCGTCGCGATCGTGCGTGATCCGCAGCGGGTGGCCGATCTGGCCGAACAGGGCGTGCAGGTGCGCGCGGCGAGCTACGACGATGCCGAGGCGCTCGACCGCGCGCTGGCCGGTGTCGATCGGGTGCTGCTCGTCTCCGGAAACGAGTTCGGCGCCCGAGTCGCCCAGCACACCACTGTCATTCGCGCCGCGGAGCGGGCGGGTGTGCGACTGCTCGCCTACACCAGCATTCCGCTGGGCGCCGACAGTCCGCTCATCCTGGCGCAGGAGCATATCGGCACCGAGGCGGTGCTCGCCGAATCGACTGTCCCGCACGCGATTCTGCGCAACAGCTGGTACTGGGAGAACTACCTTGGCGGCCTCGCGCACACCGTCGAATCGGGCGTGCTGCACGGCGCGGCGGGCACGGGCCGGGTATCGGGTGCGGCCCGTGCCGACTATGCCGAGGCGGCCGCGAAGGTGCTCACCACCGAGGGGCACGAGGGGCAGGTCTACGAGCTCGGCGGCGACGAGCACCTCACCTATGCCGAACTGGCCCAGGTGATTTCGCAGGCGGCGGGCAAGCCGGTCCGCTACGAGAATCTCACCGAAGCGCAGTACCTCGCCACCCTGGTGCAGGCAGGCGTACCCGAGGAGCACGCGAAGGTGCTCGCCGACGCGGATTCCGGCCTCGCCGCGGGTGCGCTCGATGTCACCAGCGGTCATCTGCAGAAGTTGCTCGGGCGGTCCTCGACCCCCGCGCTCGAGGTCTTCCGCGCCGCGCTCGCTTGATCCGAGCGGCCGATTCGCTACTACCGCAGCGACATTCGGCCTTGAACGGTGAGCTCTCCCACTTAGAGAGCTCACCGTTCGCGCTAGGTGCTCACACCCACTGCACGAGTTGCAGGATGATGCCGTTCGGGTCGCGCATCTGGAAGTAGCGCTCGCCCCATTCCTCGGTCTCGATCGGCGTCGCGATCGGCACGCCCTCGCCCTGTAGCCGGGCGTACTCGGCGTCGATGTCATCCACCTCGAACACGACGAGCAGTCCCTCGCCCGCGCTGCCCGCGATGCTTGCCGGCTTGAACGATTTCAGGCCGGTGCGCAGGTAGATGACGTTCAGGCCGGCGTCGGGACGCTCGAGGGAGACGAAGCCGTCGGCGGACATCTTCTCGGTGAATCCGAGGTGCTCGATGAGGAATTCCGCCGAAGTACGCGGGTCGGCGACGTTGAGGGAGATGGCGGATGCGGTGATGTTCAAGGGGTCCTCCTCGGGCTCGCGATTAATTCTATACTAAGTACGTTGTACTTTGTAGAAGAATTCCCACCGGGTTGCACTATGACCCGCGTCACGCCGATACGATCGGACCGACCAGGGCGAGGAGGCAGGGTGGCAGACGGCGCGACGCGAGGCCGGGGCAAGCAGGACCGCAGCAGTGCGGGCGATCCCGTGCGCACGCTGGAATTGCTGTGGCGGGTGCCCGGGACTCCGGTGCGCGGTCCGAAGCAGCGCAGCAGCGTCGATGCCGTGGTCGACGCGGCCATCACGATCGCCGACACCGCGGGTATCGAGGCGCTCACCATGCGCGCGGTCGCGACCGAACTCGGCATGACGCCGATGGCGACCTACACCTACGTACCCGGCAAGGCCGAACTGCTCGATCTCATGGTCGACAAGGTCTATGGCGCGATGGCGCGGCCGGACCTGGACGAAATGCCTTGGCGCGCAAGGGTCACCGCGATCGCGGAGGAGAACCGCGCACTGCTCACCCGGCATCCGTGGCTGGCCTACCTGCCCACCACCCGGCCGCCGCTGGGCCCCGGCCAAGCCGCGAAATACGACCACGAACTGCGCGCCTTCGAGGGACTCGGCCTCGACGACGTCACGATGGACGCCTCGCTCACCTTCGTCCTCGGCTTCGTGAACTCCGTAGCGCGCATCGCGATCGACACCGCCCGCGCCGCCGCCGACAGCGCCCTGTCCGACCCGCAGTGGTGGGACCGCGTCGCCCCGGTCCTCGCGCAACTCGTCGACCCGGCCCGCTACCCGGTGGGTTCCCGCGTCGGCACCACCGCAGGCCAAACCCACAACTCCGCCTACAGCGCCGACCACGCCTACGATTTCGGCCTGGCCCGCATCCTCGACAGCCTCGCGGTCCTCATCGAAATCCACTGACGCCGAACACTTTTCTCGGCCACGTTCGGGTTTCGGCGGTGCTGAGCTATCGGGAATTGCCGCCGGTCTCGAGGATCCATCCGGCTGCTTTGTACTTCTCGATCGCCGCCGTCTCGGCACGGAGAATTTCGAGTCGAGCGGGTGCCGAGCGCGGACCACCGTTGTTCCGGTACAGCGGGTCATTGGTGTGCAGGCGAGCCGCGGACTCGACCGCCTGCGCCGCGGCATATGCCTCGCCGTGCGGTCCGAAGCTGAAATAGGTCGCCTCGTCGAAGCCGCCGAGTGCGATGGCGGTCTGCCGCGCGACCGCGGCCGATCCCCATTCCACGTCGGGCAGCAGATGCATGGTGCCTTCGGGGAGGGTCCGCTGCGCGAGTTCGTCGGCTCTGCTGCGTGTGCGCTCCACGAGGCTGTGCAGATTGTCTTCGCTGATCTGGTTGGCCCAGTTGTCTTTTTGGGCGATCGCGTACTCGGCTGCCTCGACCGCGCGATAGACCGCGCTCTCGGCACGTGCGATATCGCAGCGCACGCCGTTGGCGTCGACATCCTGTTCTTCCTCGGCCGTGCAGAGTTGCGGCGCTCCCGCCGGCGCATCGGGAGCCGCCACGGCCACGGGCGTGGCGACCGTAGCCGCGATCAGCGCGACGCCGAGGGCGAACGCCGGCCGTAGTCCGATCCCACCATGTCGCACAGCTGCTCCCCTCGTCGGTTCGGGCCGGGAATTCGGTTCAGCAGAGCCTTCGTCACCGGAGACGGTTCCGGATGGCACTGATTCTCCGGCGCGGATCCGAGTTCGGCGGTGCACCACAGGTCACCGAGGTGTGTCGAGCCGTGCTCGACTGTGCCGGTACGGGCGACAGCACCTGCTGCCGAAGGGCTCAGACTCCGTCGCGTTGGATGCGGAGGGCGGTGATGGTGGACGCGAGACCCTCGTATTGGTTTGCGAGGAGGACGATTTCGATGAGGCTGCGTTCGTCGTAGTGGGTGGCGAGGGCGGACCAGTGGGCGTCGTCGAGGTCGCGGGTCTGCACCAGTTGGTCGACGGCGGCGATCAGGGCGCGATGCTTGTCGGTCCAGCCGGGGGCCTCGGGGCCGGTGCGCAGCCGGTCCAGGATCTCCGGTGTCACGCCCGCTTTTCTGCCGAGGCGGATGTGGTGGTCCATCTCGTAGTCGCAGGCGCGCAGGTGTGCGACCCGGATGATCACCAGCTCCGATTCGTGCCGGGGCAGCCTGCCACCCGGCATGAGCTTGCCCGAATAGTGCAGCCAACCGCGGAACAACCCCTTGGTGCGGCCGAGTGTGCTGAACAGGTGCGCGTCTTCGGTGCCCGCGGCCCGGGACAGGGCCCGCCAGACCACCCAGTTGACCGGCCCGAGTTCCCGCAGCCGTCCGGGCGAAATACGTGGTCGCAGCGCTGAAACCATGGTCGGTCGGCACCTCCGCCAGATCGGTGAGCGGCCGCGCGGTGCCCGGCCGATTCGTCAGCCTACCGGCGAGTTCGCCGCGGATCGAGGGCTGCGCGCCCCGGGCGAGCAAGGTTCGGTGCCGAATTGCCTGCGCACCCTGGGGATTACCCGGTTACGATCGGATTCGTGGGCAGCTGGGCAGCGTGTGGGGGACAGCCGCAGCGCGCCGTGCCTTCGACCGCGGGCCGTCGGCGCAGCGTATGCGGTGGCGCGCGGCGGTAGCCCGGAAGACGTGGAGAGGCGGACGAGCTCGACATGCTGGTGAGGGTCAGGCCCGGGGCGCAGCTCTCCGGTGCCGAACAAGAGTTCGTCGAATGCCTGCGGTCCTATCCGTCGCCCGCCCTCGCGATGGTCGATCTACAGGTCGCCGAGCGGCAGATCGACGCGGTGGTCTGGACGCCCCGCGGGCTCACCGTGCTCGAGGTCAGAGGCTTCCAGCGCAGGCAGAGCGGCATTCTCAACATCTCCGCCGACGGGCCGTGGAAGATCAGCGACGCCGACGCCGACCTGGACGAACAGCCCGGCCGCCCGTCCGACCGGCTGGAGAACGGCATGGTCGCGGTGAAGCACACGCTGGAGCGGGCGCTGCTCGACGCGGGACACGTCTGCGGCGCCGTGGTTCTGGTGCCGTTCCGCGGGGCGGTGGTCCGGCCGTCGCGCACCAATCTGCGCCCCGGCCTCGACGTGGTGGTCGGCAATGTCTCCGATGCCACCGAACTGCGCATCTATCTCGAAGGTTTCTCCGCCGGGCCGCGGCGCTGGACCGCCGACCGGGTGATCGGCGACTGCACCGCGCTCGGCCTCGGCGAGCTCACCCCGTCGCGCGCGGAACTGGTCGACGCGGGCTTCGAACAGGTGGCCCAGGAATCGCCGAGCGTCATTCCGCGCCCGCCCAAGCCGCGGGTCGAGCCGACCCCGGGCGTCGCGACCAAGCGGCAGTCCTATGCGGGGTGGGGCGTCGTCGCGCTGGCGCTCGCCGGGATGGTCGTCGTGCTCGGGGTGATCGCGAACTCGCTGGTGCACGACTCGTCGCACCCGCAGACCGAGACCAGCACCACGAGCCCGACGCCCTCGCCCCCGCCGTATCACCCGACGTCGTGCTACCCGTTCCAGACGGACTGCTGACTCGGACAGCTTTGCGCGATCGCATCGGAAGCGGCTGGTGACCGCGGTGGTGGTTACCGTCTGGTGAACCCTTGGGCGGCGGCACCGTGCTTACGGTTGCGTAGCGTCGCCGCGGTACGGCACGCTGCGTTTGTACAACGTCAGAACGGCCGAACCGTGGGAGGACCGTCGTGGGTCACTACAAGGCGAACGTGCGAGACATCGAGTTCAACCTGTTCGAGGTGCTCGGGCTGGACAAACTCCTCGACACCGGTGCTTACGGTGATCTGGACTCCGAGACCGTGCGCGAGATCCTGGCCGAGGTGAAGCGGCTGGCCGAGGGGCCGATCGCGGAATCCTTCGCGGCCGCCGATCGCGATCCGGTGGTCTTCGATCCGGCCACCCACTCCATCTCGGTGCCGGACGCGCTGCGCAAGACCATCACGGCCGTGCACGAGGCCGACTGGAGCAGGCTCGGGCTGCCCGAGGGCATGGGCGGCACGCCCGCGCCCGCCGCGGTGGTCTGGGCGGTGCAGGAGATGATCAACTGCGCCAACCCGTCGGCGAGCTTCTTCAACATGGGCCCGGTGATGGCCTCGGTGCTCTACAACGTCGGCACCGAACAGCAGCAGCACTGGGCCACCACCGGATACGAGCGCGGGTGGCAGGGCACCATGGTGCTCACCGAGCCGGACGCCGGCTCCGATGTCGGCGCGGGCCGCACCAAGGCGATCGAGCAGCCCGATGGCACCTGGCACATCGAGGGCGTCAAACGGTTCATCTCCGGCGGCGATGTCGGCGACACCGCCGAGAATGTCTTCCACCTGGTCCTCGCCCGTCCGGAAGGGGCGGGCCCGGGAACCAAGGGCCTGTCGCTGTTCTACGTGCCCAAGTTCCTGTTCGATCCCGAAACGCTCGAGCTCGGCGCGCGCAACGGCGTGTACGCGACCAATGTCGAGCACAAGATGGGCCTGAAGTCCTCGCCCACCTGCGAGCTCACCTTCGGCGGCGACGTGCCCGCGGTCGGCTGGCTGGTCGGTGACGTGCACAACGGCATCGCGCAGATGTTCCAGGTGATCGAGAACGCGCGCATGATGGTCGGCATCAAGTCCTCCGGCACGCTGTCCACCGGTTACCTGAACGCGCTCGACTACGCCAAGCAGCGCGTCCAGGGTGCGGATCTCACTCAGATGACCGACAAGGCCGCGCCCCGCGTGACCATCACCCACCACCCGGACGTGCGGCGCTCGCTGGCCCTGCAGAAGGCCTACGCCGAGGGCTTGCGCGCGGTGTACCTGTACACGGCCGCGCATCAGAATGCCGATGTGGCCCAGCTGGTTTCGGGCGCGGACGCGGAATTGGCGCATCGGGTCGACGATCTGCTGCTGCCGATCGTCAAGGGGGTCGGTTCCGAGCGGGCCTACCAGTACCTGACCGAATCGCTGCAGACCTTCGGCGGTTCGGGTTATCTGCAGGACTACCCGATCGAGCAGTACATCCGGGACGCGAAGATCGACTCGCTGTACGAGGGCACCACCGCCATCCAGGCGCAGGACTTCTTCTTCCGCAAGATCATTCGGGACAAGGGTGTGGCGATCGGTCACGTCACCGGTCAGATCGCGGCCTTCCTCGACACCAAGAGCGGGCGCTTCGACACCGAACGTGAGCTGCTGCGTACGGCTTTGGCGGACGTGCAGGCGATGGCGGCCTCGCTCACCGGCTATCTGATGGCGGGACAGCAGGATCCGGCCGAGCTGTACAAGGTCGGTCTCGGCTCGGTGCGCTTCCTGCTCTCGGTCGGCGACCTGCTCATCGGCTGGCGGCTGCTGGTGCAGGCCGAGATCGCGGCGGTCGCGCTGGCCGCCGAGGCATCGGCGAAGGATCGGCCGTTCTATACCGGAAAGGTCGGTGCGGCAAGCTTCTTCGCCAAGAACGTGCTCCCGCAGCTCACGGCGAACAAGGCGATCATCGCCGCGATCGACGACGACATCATGAAGCTGGACGAAGCGGCCTTCTAGGCCGTCATCCACCGGATCGGCCGCATGCCCGAATGGGGATGCGGCCGTTCGCTTTCGCCGGCGATCGCGTTCAGTCGGCGAGCAACTTCAGCACGACGGGTCGCGACAGCGTGCCCGATACCCGGCGGGCGAGCTGGTTGGCGCTCGCACCCGTCGCGTGTGCGTCGCGGAGTGCGGCGGCAAGCTCGTCGCGCGCGGCCGCCGCGGCGGCTTGTGCGGCGCGCAGGCGTTGCGCGGCGCGGTCGACCGCGGCGTCGGGATCGAGGGTGGTCTCGGGGTCGAGGCCGGCGTCGGGATCGAGGTCGGTGGTGTCGCCCCGCGCTCCAATGGTCAACTCGTTGACCGGCTCGGCTTCCGGCTGGACGGCGGGCTCGCGCCGCTGATAGGCGCGCGGGAAGTTCTGCATCGCCGCGCGGGCGAACTCCTGCATGAACTCGCGGGTCGCGTCCCTGTCCTCGGCCGCGTCGCCCAGCAGCAGCCGGGTGGTCTGCGGCACCGCGAGACTCCAGTTGGACATGCCGCAGAGCGCGAGCAGCAGGTGTCCGGCGAAGCGGGCGTCGACGCCGAATTGGTCGATGGCCCTGTCGAATTTCTGCTCGTAGTGCTGGGCCCGCCACCCGTCGATGTCGTGCGCGTCCACCCCGCGGTGCAGTCCCTCCCAGAGCAGCAGTCGCAGCAATTGCGGGTTGTTGTTGTGGTAGTCGAACAGCTTCGCGACGTAGCGGCCGGGATCGGTCTCGGTCAACGGCTGGACCACGTCCATGAATTCCCGCATGGTGTCGATCAAGATGACGTCGAACAGCTTGTCCTTGCTGCCGAACAGGCCGTAGATGCGTTCCTTGTTCACCCCGGCCGCCTCGGCGATGCGGTCGACCCGCGCTCCGGCCAGGCCGTATTCGGCGAATTCGTCGCGGGCGGCGCGCAGCAGCGCCTGCTTTGTGGCGTCGCTGCGCTTCATCGTTGCCGTCATGGGTCCGACTTTACCAGCCGATTAAACCAACTATTTGGTTGACATCGTGGCGGCCGCGGTCCTAATGTCGTCCGCATGGCAACGCAGACACTTCTCGCGGCCGGCGCCCCGGCCACCGCGCCCACCCGTAGCGCCACCCCGCGCGCTCACACGGCGCGCACCCTGCCTGTTTTCGTGCTGTCCGCCTTGCTCGCGACCGGACAGATGTATGTCCCGATTCCCCTGTTCACCGCCATGAAAGCGGACTGGGACGTCGGCTCGGGCGTGATGACCTGGATCATCAGCGCGTTCGCCTTCGGCTACGCGGGCGGGTTCGTGCTGTTCGGCCCGCTCTCGGATCGCTACGGCCACCGCAGGGTGCTGATGACCGGCATGCTCGTCGCCGCGGTGGTCACGCTATTGACCGGTTTGGCGTTCAGTGCGCCGGTGGCGGTCGCGCTGCGCGTCGTCCAGGGCCTGGTCGTCGGCTCGATACCGCCCGCGATCATGGCCTATGTCGCCACCCGCATCACGCCCGCGCACCGCGCGGTGGTGACCATGTCCATCGCCACCTCGTTCCTGGCGGCGACCGTGATCGCGCAGATCGTCTCGCAGGCGGTGGTCGCCTCCTTCCCGTGGCGCTCGGTATTCATCGCCTCCGCAATCGTTTTCGCGGTGCTCGCGGTCGCGCTGCGCAAGGTGATGCTCGAGGACGCCCCCACGGGGCGCGAGCTGCCGCTGCGGCACAGCTACGCCGCGATTCCCGCGGTGTTCCGGCTGCTGCCCCTGGTCCCGATGCTGGTCGCGGGTGCGATGAGCATGGCGGTGATGGTCGGCATCTACACCGGTCTCGAACTCACCGGCGTGGTCGAGAGCTCCGGTGAACTGCTCACGCTGCGGGCGGGCGCACTGCCGGTGATGCTGTTGCTGCCGTTGCTCGCGGTGCCGCTGGCACGCCTGTCCAAGCACAGCCAGATCGTGCTCGGTGTGCTGGTCGCCGCCGCCGCGATGGTCGCGGCCACCTTCGAGGGCAGCCACCTCGCCGTGTTGACCGTGCTGCTCGCCGTGATGGTCGGCGGTCTCGGCGTGATCGCGCCGGCCGTGCTGCAGAGCGCGGGCGAACTCGGCGGTGAATCCCGTGCCGCCGCAATGTCGGTCGCCATGTTCAGCTTTTATGTCGGCGCCACCGTGGGTCCGCTGGTGGCCGCGGCCGCCGCGCCGCACGGGTTCGCTGCCCTGGCCTGGACGCTGGCCGCCCTGCTGGTCGCGGCGCTGGGCATGACGGTGATCGGTCTGGTCCTGCAGCGCCGCGTGCAGGCGAAGGCTGCGGCGCTCGCCTGATCATCGAAAACGCAAGGCCGGCATCGCAATCCAGCGGTGCCGGCCCTGTCGTGCGGCTACTTGAGCACGTAGGGCGAGACCGAGCTGCGGTGCTCGCTGATGTCGAGGACCTTGCCCAGCGGCGGGAACGCGCGCTGCGGGCAGTTGGTGCGGTCGCAGACGCGACAGCCCGCGCCGATGGGGGTGGGCTGGACCTCGTCGAGATCGATGCCGTCGGCGTAGATCACCCGGCCCGCGTGACGCAGTTCGCAGCCGAGACCGATGGCGAAGGTCTTGCTCGGCTGGCCGTAGCGGGTGGCGCGGCGCTCCACCGTGCGGGCCACCCACAGGTACTTGCGGCCGTCGGGCATCTGCGCGATCTGAGTCATGATCTTGCCGGGATAGGCGAAGGTCTCGTAGACGTTCCAGAGCGGACAGGTGCCACCGCTGGCGGAGAAGTGGAAACCGGTGGCGGACTGGCGTTTCGACATATTGCCCGCCCGATCGACCCGGACGAAGGAGAACGGCACCCCGCGCAGTTTCGGTCGCTGCAGCGTCGAGAGCCGGTGGCAGATGGTTTCGTAGCTCTGGGTGAAGAACGCCGACAGCCGCTCGATGTCGTATCGGAAATCCTCCGCGACCTCGTGAAAATGCGTGTACGGCAATACGGTTGCCGCGGCGAAATAGTTCGCCAGCCCGAGCATCGCCAGCTTCTTGGTGTCCTCGGAGGCGAAATTGCCTTCCTCGACCAGCTTTTCGAGCAGCTCGCCGCATTCGAAATAGGCCAGCTCGGCGGCCAGTTTGAAGGTGCGCTGTCCGCCGGACAGGTGCGGGGCGATCTCGAGCCGCTGTGTCTGCTCGTCGTAGCGGTGCAGCACGCCCTCGCCGAGGTCGATCCGCTCGACGATCCGTACGTCGTGCGCGCGCAGGATCCGGGCCACCTCGCTGTGCACGTCGCCGCCGTGGAAGCGGATGCGCGCGGTGAGTTCCTCTGCGGCGGTATCCAATTCGTGGATGTAGTTCTGCCGCTGATAGAAGTAGTCGCGCACCTCCTCGTGCGGCTTGCTGATCGTCGCGCTGCCCGAGCCGTCGGCGAACCGGTCCTCGGTCGCGGCGGCCAACTGGGCGGAGGTGTTGCGGTAGCGGTTGTGCATGTTGACCAGGGCACGCGCCATGCTGGGATGGGCGGACACCATGTCGGCGATCTCCTGGGTGTCGGCCTCGATGCCCAGCTCCTGGTCCATCACGACCTCCTGGAGTTCGGCGATGAGCCGGGTGTCGTCCTGGGAGGAGAAGAAGGTCGCGTCGACGCCGAACACCTCGCTGATCCGCAGCAGCACCGGCACGGTGAGCGGACGCACGTCGTGTTCGATCTGGTTCAGGTAGCTGGCCGAGATCTCCAGCTTCTGGGCAAGCGAGACCTGGCTCAGTCCCCGTTCGGTGCGCAGCTGGCGTAGCCGCGCCCCGACGTAAGTCTTGGCCATTCGTCCAGTTTATGGTCGATTTCGCAACCCTGCCAATGGGGAATTAACAGCAGAGCTGAGCGATTTGTCACAGCGAGGCGCTACCGTCGTCGGGTGTTGTTCTCGCATGTCGTCCAGACTTCGGAGACGGTTCGCGCAACCAGGTCACGGAAAACGAAGATCGCCGCCTTCGCCGAATTGCTGACCACCGCCGGACCGGACGAACTCGCGCCCGTCGTCGCGTGGGTCTCCGGCGAGCTACGTCAAGGACGCATCGGCACCGGCTGGCGCACCCTGGCCGGGCTGGACACGCCCCCGGCTCCCGTTGCGACGCTGACGGTTTCGGCCGTCGACGCGGCGCTGAGCGAGGTGGCCGCGACCTCGGGCACCGGTTCCACGGCGCGCCGCAAGGCGCTGCTGGTGGCGCTGTGGACCGCGGCGACGTCGGAAGAACAGGCCTTTCTGCTGCGGCTGCTGACCGGTGAACTCCGCCAGGGTGCGCTCACCGCGATCGTCAGCGAGGCCGTCGCGGTGGCCGCGGCCGTGCCGGTGGAGCTGGTGCGGCGGGCCTACATGCTGTCGGGCCGGTTGCCGGTCACCGCACTCGCCGCATTGACCGGCGGGGTGGCGGCGCTCAGCGAATTCCGCCTGGAGGTGGGCCGCCCGATCCAGCCGATGCTGGCCGCGCCGGGGGCCTCGCTCGACGAGGCCCTGGCCGAATTCGACGGCAAGGTGAGCGCCGAGATCAAGATGGACGGCGCGCGGATCCAGGTGCATCGCACCGGTTCGCGGGTGTGGGTGTTCACCAGGACGCTGCGCGACATCACGGCCGGGGTGCCGGAATTGGTGGACCTGGTGCGCGGGCTGGACTGCGACAGCGTCGTGCTGGACGGCGAGACGCTGGCGCTCGACGACTCCGGCCGGCCCCGCCCGTTCCAGGAGACGATGAGCCGCTTCGCCGAGGTGAGTTCGACCCGGGAGTTGCTGCTGCATCCGTATTTCTTCGACTGCCTGCACCTGGACGGTCAGGACCTGCTCGACGCGCCGCTGTCCGAACGGCGGGCCGCGCTCACGAAAGTGGCCGGCGAACACAGCATTCCCGCGCTGCTCGAGCCGGACGCGGAGGCGGCCGCCGAGTACTTCGACGGCGCGCTCGCCGCAGGCCATGAGGGCGTGATGATCAAATCGCTGACCGCGCCGTACGCGGCGGGTCGGCGGGGCCGCGCCTGGCAGAAGATCAAGCCGACGCACACCCTGGACCTGCTCGTGCTCGGCGCCGAATGGGGCTACGGCCGCCGCACCGGTTATCTGTCGAACCTGCACCTCGGCGCCCGCGATCCGTACACCGGCGAACCGGTGATGGTCGGCAAGACCTTCAAGGGGCTCACCGACGCGCTCTTGCAGTGGCAGACAGCGGAATTCCCGCGGCACGAACGCACCCGCGACGAACACACCGTCTACCTGTATCCGGAACTGGTGGTGGAGATCGCCCTGGACGGAGTCCAGGTCAGTCCGCGCTACCCCGGTGGCGTGGCGCTGCGCTTCGCACGGGTCGTTCGCTATCGGCCCGACAAAGAGGCCCGCGACGCCGACACCATCGACACCGTGCGGGCGCTGCTGCCCTGAACGGCGGTGCGGCTTCGGCGATTCGGCGCACAGCCGCGCCGACGCGATGCGAAGATGGCGCTGCCACTGCAAATAAGGGCTCCTCAGGGGCGTGGGGTGCGGGCCAGAATGCAGTGGGTTCGGCGGGATGCTGCTTCGGGATCGGGGATGACGGTTGGGTTCGATGGTGTGGCGGCTGCGCGCGCTGGCGCTGGCCGCGGTCGTGGCGGTGAGCGCGGTGCTCGGCACCCTCGCGCACGCGAATCCGATCGATGATCTGCTCTTTCCCTCCAAGAACACCGCTGATGTCATGCCGACGCCGCTGGGTGATCCGTTCTACGTCCCGCCGGCCGGCTTCGAATCCCGCGCTCCGGGCACGGTTCTCGCGTCCCGTCCCGGCGGCACCGGCGTCACGGGTGTCCCGTTGACCTCCACCGAGCTGCTGATCCGCTCGAACGACGCGAAGGATCAGCCGGTGCCCGTGGTCGCCACCCTGCTGATGCCGACCACGCCGTGGACCGGTCCGGGCCCGCGGCCACTGGTCACGCTGAACCCGGCGATCGATTCGCTCGGGCATCAGTGCGCGCCGTCGTACGAGCTGCGGATGGTGTCGAGCAAGTTGTGGATGGCGCAGATCCCGCTGTCCAAAGGTTTCGCGGTGCTGGTGCCCGATCATCAGGGGCCGCGGCAGGCGTACGCGGCGGGTCTGATGGCCGGGCACGCGGTGCTCGACGCGATCCGCGCCGCGGTGCGCACCCCCGAACTCGGCCTGGAACCCGCGGCGCCGACCGCGATCACCGGCTACTCCGGCGGCGCCATCGCCTCCGCCTGGGCCGCGCAGCTGGCGCCGCGCTACGCGCCGGAGCTGAATCTCGTCGGCGTCGCGTTCGGCGGGGTGCCCGCCGATTACGAGATGCTGATCCACACCATGAACGGACGCGACGCCGCCTCCGGGGTCTTCCTCGCCGCGACGCTGGGCCTGGCGCGCGAGTATCCGGAGATGCTCGACCTGATGAACGACAACGGCTGGCGCCTGGCGCGGGTCGGCCGGGACTTCTGCATGGCCGCCGAGGAGTTCGTCGGCTTGGTCGCGCCGATTCCGGTGCAGGCGCTCACCGACGTGCCCGCGCCGACCGAGGTCCCGTTCGTCCGCGAGATCCTGGCGCAGAACCGGCTCGGCGCCCTGCCGCCGACCATTCCGGTGTTCATGTATCACGGCGGGAACGAATGGTGGGTGCCGCTGGCCGGTGCCGAGAACCTGTATCGGGACTGGTGCCGCGGCGGCACACAGGTGGATTTCCAGGTATATCTCGGTGAACATTTCATCGTCAGCACCAGCGGCATTCCTGGTGCATATGCCTGGATCGAGGACCGCAT
Organism: Nocardia vulneris; assembly: GCF_001613425.1. Taxonomy (GTDB): domain Bacteria; phylum Actinomycetota; class Actinomycetes; order Mycobacteriales; family Mycobacteriaceae; genus Nocardia; species Nocardia vulneris. The sequence continues at coordinate 75,322 of NZ_BDCI01000036.1, forward strand.
CGCGGGCCGGCCGGTGGCGCCGGGGTGCACCCGATTCGGCTGATGGACGGGGGAATCCGGGCCGATAGAGGACAGGAACCAACTTAACGCACGGCCGACGCGCGGTTAACCGCAACCACCTGGCAATCCTATTGACCCGTACCGCACACTAGAGGCGTGACCGTCGAATTACTGGTTCTTCTGATCGTCATCGTCACAGCACTCGCATTCGATTTCACCAACGGGTTCCACGACACCGCGAATGCCATGGCGACCTCGATCGCCACCGGCGCATTGCGGCCACGCGTCGCGGTCGCCCTGTCGGCGGTGCTCAACCTGGTCGGGGCCTTCCTGTCCGTGGCGGTTGCCGCCACCGTGGCCAAGGGGATCGTCCGGCTCGATGCGGTGCAAGGCCACGACCTGCTCATCATCGTCTTCGCCGGTCTGGTCGGCGGCATCCTCTGGAACTTGATCACCTGGCTGTTCGGCCTGCCGTCGAGTTCCTCGCACGCCTTGTTCGGCGGTCTGATCGGCGCCACCCTGGCCGCGCTCGGCTGGAGCGGAGTGATCTGGGCGGCCGGCTCGGACGGCGTGCTGACCAAGATCATCCTGCCCGCCGTGCTCGCCCCGATCGTGGCGGCGCTGGTCTCCGCCCTGGGTACCTGGCTGGTCTACCGGATCACCAGGGGTTCCGATCCCGGCAAGGTGGAATCGGGCTTCCGCTGGGGCCAGATCGGCTCCGCCTCGCTGGTCTCGCTGGCGCACGGCACCAACGACGCGCAGAAGACGATGGGCGTGATCTTCCTCGCGCTGGTGGCGCACGGCACGCTCACCAAGAACGACGAGATGCCGCTGTGGGTGATGGCCGCGTGTGCGGTCGCCATCGCGCTGGGCACCTACCTCGGCGGCTGGCGGATCATCCGGACGCTCGGCAAGGGCCTGGTGGAGATCGAATCCCCGCAGGGGCTGGCGGCCGAAACGGCGTCGGCGGCCATCATTCTCAGTTCGGCTCACTTCGGGCTGCCGCTGTCGACCACGCAGACCGCGACCGGCTCGATCCTGGGCACCGGCCTCGGCAAGGGCGCCGAGGTGCGCTGGGGCGTGATGGGCCGGATGGTGGTCGCCTGGCTGCTCACACTGCCGCTCGCCGGGGTCGCGGGCGCGCTGTGCTGGGCCATCGCGCATTTCATCGGCGGGCTGCCGGGCGTGCTGGTGGTGTTCGCGATCCTGCTCGGGCTGTCGACGTTGATCTACCTGCGCTCGCGCCGGGATCCGGTGGACACCACCAACGTCAACGAATGGCCGGGCGACACGCCGGGTGGGGCAGGCGATCTCGGGGGTGTTGCGAAGCCGGACGGACCGGCCGCCGTCGCGCCGCAAGCATCGGAAACGCCACAAGCATCCGAAACGCCGCAAGCCTCGCAGGTGCCGCAGGCGGAACGTGCGGCGAGCGCCCCGCAGCCGCCCGCCCGGGACGGGCAGCCGGCCGAGCCCGGTACGCCGAACCGGTCGGCTCAGGTCTAGGGAGGACGCGACGTGCATACGCTCATCACGAATCTGAACTCGCTGTGGAAGGTCATGCTGGCCGGGCTGGTGCTCGGCGCGGGGCTGCCCCTGGTGTTCGCGATCGGGGTACGGTTCTGGTCGGCGGCCGAGACCGTGCCGGCCGATGGTCGTGTGACCCAACGCAATTACCCCGCGCTCGCGGTTGCGTTAGTGTGTTTCGGGCTGATCATCGCGGCGATCGTCACCGGGATCCTCTATACGGCAAAGGCTTTCATCGCCGCCAGGTTCGGTATTCACCTGTTCGGACAGTCCTGAAGGGCGGAACGTGACCGATCAAGCCAAACCCGCGGAACTCCGGCCGAATCTGCTCGGCCGGGTGATCGGCTGGCTGCGTGCCGGCTACCCGCAGGGGATTCCGCATTCCGACTACGTCGCGCTGTTCGCCGTATTGCACCGGCATCTCACCGATTTCGAGGTGGTCGCGATCGCCGAGGAGCTGGCCGCCTCGAACCCGGACAGCGAGATCACGCACGCGGAGATCGAGGACGCCATCGCGCGCGTCGCCAAGGAGCAGCCGGCCGACGGCGACGTGGCGCGCGTCGCCTCGCACCTCGCGGCCGGTGGCTGGCCACTCGCCGACCCGCCCTCCGACTCGGACTGAGCGAGCAGCGTTCATGCCACCCTTCCTGAACGCCATCATCGACTGGCTGCGGGCCGGATATCCGGACGGTGTCCCGGAATCCGACTACATCCCGCTGCTCGCCCTGCTGCGCCGTCGCCTTTCCGAGGACGAGGTGCGCCAGATCGCCGCCGAACTGGCCGGGTCCGGGGACCTGCCCGCGGACAAGACCGATATTCAGGTGATGATCACCAAGGTCACCAACGAGATGCCCTCGGAGGCCGACGTCGCGCGGGTGCAGACGCGGCTGGCCGCGCACGCCTGGCCGCAGGACGGCTCCGCGTCGTCGGTCGACGACCGCTGAGCTGCCCTGCCGCACAGCGGCTTTCGTCGTCTGCGCGCACTGACCCGGGCCGGACCTGGCCCCGGGTCGCGTGCTCCACAGCCGATTCCCAGCTGCACCGGGGCGACCCTCGAGGTGCGTCGGTCAAGCTGAGTCGGCCGGAATCCCAAGCCTTCCGGCAACTCTGGTGGGCCTACTGCCCTGGCACACCAGCCCGCCGGCCGGCGGCGCTCGCCCCTCGCCCGCGCCGCCGGCCGCGCACTTCACCGATCGGGTCGTACGCGCTCGCGGGCCGCGGTGCGGATGCGCTGGGGCGTGGTGCCGTACCAGCGGCGCACGACGCGGGTCAGCGCGGATTGCTCGCGCAGCCCGACCAGCGCGGTGATGCGACCCATGGACAGGTCGGTCTCGCAGAGCAGGCGGTAGGCCGCGTCGCGGCGGGCGGTGTCGAGGATCGCGGTGAATGTCGTTCCCTCCGCGGCCAATGCGCGTTGCAGACTGCGTGCGCCGATGGTCAGCATGTCCGCGACGGTGGCGATATCGGCGGTGGATGCGGCGAGGGCGCGGTCGACGGCCAAGCGGACCCGGGCGGTCATGGTCTGGTCGAGTTCGGAGTAGTTGCGCGCGAGGTAGTCCATCGCGAGCTTGTGCAGCATCGGATCGCGACCGACCAGGGGGCGCACGAGCAACTCCGCCGGGAAGCGGAACAGGGTCGTCGGCATGTCGAATCGCACTTCGGCGCCGAAGAATTCGAGGTAGCGCGGCAGCGGTGCGCGCTGGGCGTGTGGCAGATGCACAGCCCGCAGCCCGTATTCGCCGCCGACCCCGTGCCGCAGATACCGGTGCACCAGTCCGGCCCCATGGTCGATGCCTTGACCGAGCGGGGTCGTCTCGGCCAGATCGCGGTAGTGCAGGGCCAGCATGCCGCGCTGCTGTTCCGGGTCCGGGCGCAGCTGGATCGAGAGCCCGGCGTGCTGGATGAACAGATACCGCTGCAGGCAGGCCAGGGCTGCGCCCACGGTGTCGGCGTTGAGCAGCGCGACCGCGAGGGGACCGAGCACATCGAGGTCCTGAGCGGCGGCCAGGCGCAGACCGAAGTCTGGGCAAGCCAATTCGGTGGCCGCGATCTCCAGGGCCCAGGCCATGGATTCGGCGGTCAGGATCGCGTCGTCGGAATCAGGGGCCTCCGGCGCGATTCCTAAACGACGCAGCAGCGCGGTGCCGTCGCCGCCGAGTTCGTCGACCAGCCGGCGATAGCCGCGTAACCCGGCCGCCCGCGCCATGATCGCCATCTGCTTCCTCCACCGTCCGGCCGCAAATCTGTCCAGCCGGTTCGCAGGGTAGCGAGCGGCCCGGCCCGGCGACAAGACGCCCGCGCGTTGTCTGGGTTGCCTGACTCGCTCTCCACCAGGGGAAATGTCCGCGCACTCGACGGATGCCCGGGGCGTCTGTCGCCCTCGGGTAAAACGATGTCGCCTAGGGACGAGTCGTGGTTACCGGCCGGTAGCAACAATCTGGCCCATGGAACGAATGAGAGACGGGACACATCGGAAGCGGTTCGTGATGCGGAGCATGGCGGTGGCAGCGGTGGTCCTGGCGGGCGCACCATTCCTGACCACGGCCGCCTTCGGTGAGCCGGTCGGGGGCTTCACCGGAATCGACGGTGGCGCACGTGCCGCGCAATGGACCGCGGCGGTGGACGGGCCACAGCCCTACAACGGGATCAGCCCCGATCTCGCGGTGCCGATCACGATGAGCGACGGCAAGGTGCTCAAGGCCGACATCATCCATCCGGCGCGCGACGGCCGCCTCGCCGACGGTCGCCGACCGGTGATCCTGCAGATGCAGGGCTACGGCAAACTGCCGATCCTGGTCGGGCAGGCGGTGCTGGCCTCGGCGGACGGGCTGGGCATCAAGAAGCCGCTGGAGGCTTGGCTCGCCTCGATCAATCTGCCCGGCGTCGGGATCGACGGCCTGTTCGATATGACCCGCCAGCTCGATGGCGGCGCACTGGAGGCCGCCATACAGGACTGGGCGCTGACCGAAGCCGGCTACACCCTGGTGCAGGTCGACATGCGCGGTACCGGCACTTCCGAAGGCACCTGGCAGGTCTTCGGCGAACGGGAGAAGCAGGATTCGGCCGAGGTGATCGACTGGATCACCCGGCAGTCCTGGAGCGACGGCACGGTGGGCACCATGGGCGTCTCGTTCACCGGGATCTCCGCGATCGAGGCCACCGATCGGCGGCCGCCGGGGCTGAAGGCGGTGTTCGCCTACGAACCCAGCGCCGACATCTTCACCGATATCGCCGGTCCGGGCGGCGCGGTGGGCGTCGGCTTCCTGGTGCCGTGGCTGGTGGGTGTCAACGCGCTCAAGATGATTCCCGACGTCACCGCGCTCGCCGTCGGAAAGTTCGATCCCGCACAGCAATTGCAGTGGTTGAAGGACCGCATCGCCGACCCGCTGACCCTGGTCGACATGGTGGCCAACGGTTACACGGCGTTGTCGCCGGACCAGCTCACCCCGCGGACCCGGGAGCTGGTGGACCCGAATTCGCCGTTCCGGCAGGGGTTGAAGGCCAAGGTCGACAACATCCGGGTGCCGCTGTTCATGGTGGGTGCCTGGTTCGACATCTTCGGCACCACACCGACCGACACGTTCGACAAGATCCCGCTGTCCACGGAGCAGAAGAAGCTGATCATGGGCGACGGCTACCACATCGGTTCCGGGGTGGGCGGATTCGGGCATCCCGGCATGCCGCCGCGACTGGATGTGTTGCAGCGCGCCTGGTTCGACCACTGGCTGCGCGGAATCGACAACGGCATCGAGGAATACGCGCCGATCGTGGTCAAGCAGCAGGGCGGGGGCTGGACGGACCTGTCGGAATTCCCACGCACCGAGGCGACCTATCGGCGCGTGTACTTCAACGACGTGCCCTCGGGCACCGCCGCGGCCTCGGTCTACGACGGCGGTCTCGCGGAAAGCCCGCGGCAGGGTGCGACTCGCGACCTGACGGTCGCGCCGGGTCTGCTGAGCCTGTGCGGCCGGGACTCGGCCCGGATCACCGCGGGCATCACCGCGATCCTGGACGCGTGCGGCAACGACTCGCGCGTATGGGAGCACGACGGTTTGAGTTTCACCAGCAGCCCGGTCGCCGAGGCGACCACCATCTCGGGCCCGATCAGCGTGCACCTCAACGTGACCCACGAGGCGGCCGACGGCTACTGGGTGACGACGATCAACGATGTGGCGCCCGACGGCACGTCCCGGGAGATCGCCACCGGGCAGCTGGTCTCCTCGCTGCGCCAGATCGACGAGGCCGCCAGCAAGAAGTCTGCGAACGGCGACTACACCGCGCCGCAATACTTCTTGGATCTGGACCGGCGGCAGCAGACCGTGCCAGGGGAGCCGGTCGCGCTGGATGTCGCCGTGACGCCGATCGACGCGGTATTGCAGCCCGGGCACCGGTTGCGGGTGGACGTGTACGCCAGCAACTTCCCGAAGGGTCTGCCGCCTGCCCCCTTCCTGGTCGATTCCGGCCTCCGTCCGCAGCATCTGCGCCTCGATCCGGAGGCCCCGAGCTGGGTCAACATCGCGCTGACCGCCCCGATCCCCGACTAGGGCGGGTCGTATGGGTTCCTAACGGAATCTCAGGTGCGTCAGGGGAAGCGTTCAGGTGGGTCGGGCAGTGTGGACGGTGTTGGTGGATCGGCTGCCCCGATGCACCCCTCCCCGAGCGGTCGGCGGCGGTAATCCTGCTGCCGCCGGCCGCCCTCTCCCGGGGGACCGAGCTTCGGTGGACCGCATGGGAACGGTTCACCCTTCCCAGCGGTCGGCGGCGTGGAAGTTGGCGCCGCCGACTGCGCCTTTTCCAGGTCAGGCCAAGAGCTGCAGGAAGCGCGTGACTTCGTGCTGTACCGCCGCGCGCCCGGGGCCCAGGTATTTGCGCGGATCGGACAGGGCGGGATCGGCCGCCAGGGCCGTGCGGACCGCCTCGGTCATCAGGACATTGAGCCGGGTCGCGATGTTGACCTTGGTGATGCCGTGCTCGACCGCCGCGCGCAGCCCGTCGTCGGAGACGCCGGAGGAGCCGTGCAGGACCAGGGGGACCGGCACTTTGGCCGCGAGCCGGGCGATCAATTCGTGGTCGAGGGTCGCGGTGCGCGTGTGCATGGCGTGCGACGAGCCCACCGCGACGGCCAGCGCGTCGACGCCGGTGGCGGCGACGAACTCGACGGCCTCGTCCGGATCGGTGCGGACGCCGGGGGCGTGCGCACCGTCCTTCCCGCCGACCTCGCCGAGTTCGGCTTCGACGTGCACGCCGCGCTCGTGGCACCAGCGGGTGATCTCGGCGGTGCTCGCCACGTTGGCGGCGTAGTCCAGGGTGGAGCCGTCGTACATCACCGAGCCGACGCCGAGTTCGACCGCGGCCCGCACCAATGCCGGATCGGTCGCGTGGTCGAGGTGCACCGCGATGGCGGCGCTGCTGTCGGCCGCGACCCGCAAACAGGCGAGGGCCAGCGGCGCGAGGCCGCCGTGATAGCTCGCCGTGTTTTCCGAAAGCTGGAGCACCACAGGTCGTTTCGCCGCTTCCGCGGCCGCCGCGATGGCCTCCGCGTGCTCCAGCACGATCACGTTGAACGCCCCGAGCCCGCCGGGCGCGGCGGTGGTGACCAACTCGGAAACAGGCGTCAGCGGCATCGATATCTCTTTCTGCGGGGCTCAGGCCGCCGCGGCGCTCACGCCGTCGGCTCCTGGGCGGTGGGTAGGTCGAGCCGGGTGACTCGGACGGTCGGGGCGATGCGGGTGCGCAGGCAGCGATCGATCTCGCCGGCCACCGGGATGACCACGGCGGCGGCGGAGGTGGCCACCGCGTCGGTGAGAATGGTCGGCCAGTCGGGGACCTCGTCGGCGGTGAGCGCGGCGATCACCGCGGCGGTGGCGGAATCGCCCGCACCCGTGGGATTTCCGGCCAGCGGTTCGGGCAGCGCGGCGAACCAGGCGCCCTCGGCGGTGACCGCGACCATGCCGTCGGCGCCGCGGGTGGCGATCACCGCCCGCACCCCGCTCTCGATCAGCGGGTACGCGGCGGTGACGACCTCTTCGGCGGTGGCCGGTTTGACGCCGGTGAGCCGGTGCAGTTCGTCGCCGTTGGGCATCAGGACCACGCCGGGGACCTGGGCGGCCAGGCGCAAGGCCTCGCCGTCCACATCGCAGATGGTCGGCACGTCGGCGGCGATGGCGCCGCGGGCGATCTCGGCGGGCAGCGTCGCCGCGATACCGCCGGGCAGCGAGCCGGAGATGACCAGGCCGTCGATATCGGGCAGCATGCCGGTGACCCGGACCGCGAGCTGTTCGGCGGCGTGTGGGTTGGAGACCCGGGCGCCGGGCTCCCACAGGGCGGTGGCGGTGCCGTCCTCGGATTCGCTGATCACCACGGTGCGCCGGACCCAGGGCAGCGCGTGCACGAAATCGACCGGCATCTCCAGCTCGGCGGCGGCCGCGAATGCGTGATCGGCGAAACCGGTTGCCCGCGCATACTTCCCGAGCTGGTTGAGCACCCGGGTGACGTTGATGCCCTTGCCGCCGATGCGTTGCTCGACGGAACGGACCCGGTGCGCCTGGCCGCGTTCGAAGTGCTCGACCCGGTAGGTCATGTCGTAGGCGGGGTTCATGGTCACGGTAAGGATCACGACAACCACTGTCCTCGCCTGAGCACCCGATGCAAATGGAGATTGTCACCGACTATCAACAGGTCGGCGAAATATCCCGCGCGCAGGTCACCGACGTCGGCGAGGCCGAGCGCCGCGGCGGGCGTCGCGGTGGCGGCGCGGACCGCGGCCTCGAGCGGCACCCCGGATTCGCGGACCGCCCGCGCGACACAGTCGAGCAGGGTGCTGATGCCGCCCGCCAGCGACCCGTTCGCGATGCGGGCCACGCCTCGGCGCACGGTGACCGACTGCGGGCCGAGCTGATACTCGCCGTCCGAGAGTCCCGCCGCCTGCATCGCGTCGGTGATCAGCGCGACCCGGGTGGGCGCGGTCGCGAAGACCAGCGCGGCGAACCCGGGATCGACGTGCACACCGTCACCGATCAGCTCGACGATCGCGTGCCCGGCCGCGGCCGCCACGAGACCCGCCCCGACCGGTCCCGGTGCGCGATGGTGCAGCGGCGGCATGCCGTTCGCCAGGTGGGTCACCACGCTGCCGAAGCCGGTGGGCCGCAAGGCCTTCAGGAACGACGAGAAGTCGGCGTTGCTGTGGCCGAGCGCGACCACCACGCCGTGCTCGGTGAGCCGCTGCGCGACCGCGTCATAGCCGGAACGTTCCGGTGCGAGCGTCATCATCCGCAACGCGCCGCCGCCGGCTCGCAGCAGCTGGTCGGTCAGCTCGAGGTCGGGGTCGCGCAGGAACCGCGGATCCTGCGCCCCGCAGCGGGCCTCGGACAGGAACGGGCCCTCGGCGTGGATGCCGCCGAGCACGCCGTCCTCGGCCAGTCCGCGCAGCATCGCGGTCTGCGCCACCATGTCCGCGGCGGCCGCGGTCACGATGCTCGCGACCACGGTCGTGGACCCGCTCGCGTGGTGGAAAGCCGCGGCGGCCCGCGCCTCGGCCGTGTCGACGGAGTCGAACCGATGCCCGAGCCCGCCGTGATTGTGGATGTCGATCAGTCCGGGCAGCAGCGTGCCCGCGAACTCCGGTTCCGCCGACCCCGGATGTGCCGCAACCCATTCCGGATAGGGCACGACCGCACTGATCCGATCGCCGACAATCGAGACGACACCGTCGTCCCACTGAGCGGACGCGCACACCACGCGCCCACGAATAGCCAATTCCGTACCCGGACTCATAGGAACACCCTATTGGCGCGCTGGTCGCGGGCCGCAACGGTGACGATCGGTCGATACCGGCAGCTTCGGGCCGCGGGCGTGCGGCGGCCCGCGGCAGGTATCGCTCGTGCTGCCGGACGGTCGTGGGGCGCACCGGTGACCAGTGGTCCATGCCATGGTCGATCCGGCGCTTGGTGCCCGTCAATCTGGGGCGGGTACCCAGTTGGGTGGAAGGCGGCAGGGCCCGCACCGGCAGCCCGGGCGTGCCGCGACGGGCCGACGGCGACCCGGCGGGGACTCGCGGACGGGCGGGCCGCGGTGGGGGCCACCGGGCTCATGCCAGCGCCCCCTGGCGGGCGAACAACGCGGCGCCCATCAGGCCGGCGCGGGCGCCGTATTCGCCGAGTACGACATGCGGGGCGGGTACCAGGCGGAGGCGGTCGGCGATGGCCTGGTGCAGCGGGTCGGTGAGGGCCGCGCCCGCACCGGCGAGCCCGCCGCCGAGGATGATCAGCTCCGGACAGGCCGCGTGCACGATGCCGATCAGTCCGTCGGCCAGCGCGTCCACCGCGTCCACGAGCACGGCTTTGGCATCGGGGTCGGTCTCGACCAGCGCGAAAACCTCTGCCGCGCCTGTGATTTCGCGACCGGTGCGGCGGGTGTAGGCGCGGGCGATCGACGCGCCGGAGGCCACGGTCTCCACGCATCCGGTGTTGCCGCACGGGCAGGGCAGCCCGTCCGGGCGCACCGGGATGTGCCCGTATTCGCCGACCTGGCCGTAGCTGCTGCGCACCAGGTGCCCGCCGACGGACAGCGTGCCGGAGATGCCGGTGCCCAGGATGACGACGCAGACGTTGTCGTGCCCGCGGCCCGCGCCGAAGCGCCATTCGGCCCAACCCGCCACGGCGACATCGTGTTCGATGAGCACCGGGATGCCCCAGCGGTCGCGGAACCGGTCGCCGATGTGCACGTCCCGCCAGCCGACATTGCTGCTGAACACCGCGATCGAGCGGACGGAATCGACGATCCCGGGCAGGACCACAGCCGCGCGACGCACCCGATCCCGTTGGGCCGCGGTCACTTCGGCCAGCAGGTGATCGCCGAGCGCGCCCATTGCCTCGAACGCCGCCTCGCCCTGCGGCGTGGCCACGGTCGCGACGGCGAGCACTTCGCCTGCGTGGTCGGTGATTTCGCCCTTGATCGTGGTGCCGCCGACGTCCAGCCCGAGGACCAGTGCGTCGTCGGGCAACGGGGCAGGCCGCGCAGGTGCCGCGGTCTGCCCCGTCGACGGGCTGCCAGGACGAGCCGTCGCGGTCGGCCCGGCAGCGCCGATCGCGGGCCTGGCGGCACCGGCCGAGGGCGTCGTGCTGTTCGCAGCGGCGCCCGCGCCCACCTCGGCCGCGGTAGCGGCCTGGTCGGACGATCCGGCCGCGGCATGGCCGGGCCGGTCTGTGCTCTTCGGGTCGTGCTCGGCTGACATGCTTCGCACACTAGGCCCTGTCCCGAAGTCCGGCCGGACTTCGGGACAGGGCTTGGTTCCCGGTGCCGGTGGCGGCGTCGATACCGACGCCGCGGTCTGCTCGGGGCTCACCGAACCGGATCCCTCACTGGTCCAGGACGACCGAGCGGTTGAGGCCACGCGGGTGGTCGGGGTCGAGCCCGAGGTCGGCCGCGCGCAGGATGCACAGCTGGTGCACGCGCACCAGATCGGCCATCGGGTCGATGTCGCGGTGCTCGAAGTGCGCACCGGTGCTCGCGATATCGGCGGCGAAGTTCGGCACCAGCGGGCCGAACGCCCAGACCGCGCGACCGGGGGCGGAGATGGCGATCGGGCCGTGCCGGTATTCGGTGGACAGGTAGGACTCGGTCCAGGACTGGCAGGATTCGCGCAGCTTGAGGCCGGATTCCTCGGCGATGGCGGCGGCGAAGCCCATGCCGACGAAGCTGATCTGCTCGGCGTGGCGGACGTGCGCCAGCGACACCGTCGGGTCCTCGGCCAGCACGGCCCGGGCCTGGGCGATCACGGGCTCGAGGTCCTCGCCGAAGTGCCAGCGCAGGATGGCCAGCGTGGTGGTGGCGAAGCGGGTCTGCACCACCGATTCCTCGTCGACCTCGTCGATCAGGATCGGGTCGCCCAGTTCGAGCACGGGGGTGTCCGGGCTGGAGCAGATGACGGTGCGGGGGACGTCCGCGGGCAGCTCGCGCATCGCGTTGACCACCTCGGTGGTGGTGCCGGAGCGGCAGATCACCAGATAGCGGTCGTACTCGCGGCCGGAGCGGACCTCGCTGGCGGGCCAGGCGTCGGTCAGACCGTGGCCGGCTCGCTCGCGCAGGGCCGCGATCGCTTTGGACATGAACAAGGATGTGCCGCAACCGATCACGGCGACTCGCTCGCCCTTTTGGGGGAGGATCTCGCGGTGTTCGGCGGCGATCGTTTCGGCGCGCGCCCAGTCGTCAGGCTGGGTGGCGACCTCTTTGGCCAGGTGGGTGGCGGGCGTGGGTTCGGCTGAGATCGACACAACAACAGAATCCGCCCGGTGATCGTTCATGTCAACTTAACGAGCGAATCGGTCACATATGATCAAGATGGGGTCTAGATTGAGTGTCGGGTCGATCAGGTCGATCCCATCATCGGCTGTCCAGTGGCGCCGGATGTGCAAATTTGAAAGGTTCTACTCGTGAAAAGACCACTCCACGGCGTGCTCGCGGGGGTCGCGATGGTCACCGGCCTGGCGCTGGCGATCTCGTCCTGTGGGTTCGGCTCGAAAGATTCCGCCGACTCCGACACCACGATCAACTTCTTAGCTCCGGCCTACAGCGATGGGGCCAACGGTACGAAGGCGCTGTGGGACGGCATCATCGCGGACTTCCAGAAGCAGAATCCCGATATCAAGGTGAATCTGCAGATGGAGTCCTGGAACTCGATCAACGACGTGGTGCGCACCAAGTTGCAGTCGGAGTCGACCACGCCGGACATCCTGAACATCGACGCGTACTCCAGTTTCGCCAGCGACGGCATGCTCTACCCCGCTTCCGAAATCGTCTCCCCGCAGGTACTTTCGGATATTCAGCCCGGTTTCGCGAAGAACGCCTCGCTCAACGGGACGCAGTACGCGCTGCCGCTGTTCGCCTCCACCCGCACGCTGTTCTACAACACCGACCTGTTCACCAAGGCGGGCATCGCCACGCCGCCCAAGACCTGGGCCGAACTGACCGACGCGGCCAAGAAGATCCAGGCCCTCGGCGGCGGGGTGTCCGGTTACGGTCTGCCGCTGGGCAGCGAGGAAGCACAGGGCGAGACCTCCATCTGGACCTTCGGCGCGGGCGGCACCTGGTCCGACGGTGACAAGGTCACCGTCGACACCCCGGCCAACCTCGAGGGCGTGCGCGCCATGCGCGAGATCGCCGATGCCGGTGTCACCCAGCCGAATCCGGGCGCGACCGACCGCAAGGACGTGATCAACGCGTTCATCCAGGGCAAGATCGGCATGATCGAGGGCCTGCCGCCGACCATCGGCCAGATCGCCTCGAAGAACCCGAGCCTGAAGTACGCGACCGCGCCGTCGCCGACCAAGTCCGGCACCCCCGTGACGCTCGGCGTGGCCGATCACCTGATGGCGTTCAAGAAGGACGGCAAGAAGGCGGCGAACATCAAGAAGTTCCTCGACTTCTTCTACGGCGCCGATGTCTACGCGAAGTTCGTCTCGACCGAAGGCTTCATCCCGATCACCAACACCGCGGCCGCCAAGCTCGCCTCGGACCCGGTGACCAAGGCGTTCGGCTCGACCCTCGCGGTGGCCCAGTTCTACCCGAGCAACAACCCGAAATGGGCTGCGGCGCAGGGCGCTATCCGGCAGCAGATGGGCACCATCGCGCAGGGCACCGACCCGGCCCAGGTGTTGCAGCGCATCCAGGAAGCCGCGAAGTAGCGTGCGGCGGAAAGGAACTCTGGCGGCGATACCGTGGATCGGACCCTCGCTGGTCCTGATCGCGGCTATCGTCGCCTTCCCCGCCTGCTACATGGTGTGGACCAGTACCAGGGATCTGAGCGCCTACGGTCAGGACCGCGGCGCGGCCGGTCTGGAGAACTTCCGCACCCTGTTCGGGATCTCCGAGCTCGGCTCGGTGCTGCTGCACACGGTGCTCTGGGTCGTCGCCGTCGTCCTGATCACGCTGGTGATCTCGGCGGGGCTGGCCCAGTTCCTGAGCAAGGACTTCCCCGGCCGCACCGCGGTGCGGATGGCGGTGCTGGTGCCGTGGGCCGCGTCCGTGGTGATGACGACGACGATCTTCTACTACATGCTCGATCCCGACGTCGGCATCGCGAACCGGTTCCTGGTCGATATCGGCCTGCTGGATCGCGGCTACGGCTTCACCAAGCAGCCGACGCCCGCGTTCCTGGTCGCGATCGGCGTGGCGGTGTTCGTCTCGATCCCGTTCACCACCTACACGATTCTGGCCGGGCTGCAGTCGATTCCGGCCGAGATCAGTGAGGCGGGCCGGGTCGACGGCGCGGGTGCGTGGCAGCGCTACCGGTATCTCATTCTGCCGCAGCTGCGTCCGGCGATCGCCGTCGCGACCATCATCAACATCATCAACTCGTTCAACTCGTTGCCGATCCTGCAGGTGATCACCGGCAGTATCGCGGGCTTCCAGGCGGACACCACAACCACGTTGATGTTCAAGCTGATTCGGCAGAACCAGCAGGTCGACACCGCCGCGGCGATGAGCGTGCTGAACTTCGTCCTGATCATCGTGATCATCGCGATCTACGTGAAGGTGATCCGGCCTACCCAGGAGGTGGACGGATGACCGCCGACGCCGACGTCACGCAGATCGAAAAGGTCACGGGCGCAATCGCGGTGGCCGAGCCGGCCGAGCGGCCCAAGGCCCGGGCGAAGCGGCGCCGGTGGGAACTGACCGCGGTCGGCGTGGTGATCGCGGCGCTGTTCCTGCTGCCGTTCATCGTGATGGTGCTCGGCTCGTTGAAGAATCGCGCCGAAATCCTGCGCATCCCACCGACCTACCTGCCCGAGTCGTGGCATCCGGACAACTACGCCACCATGTGGGACACGCCGGAGACGCCGCTGCCCTACAACATGATGAGCACCGTCATCATCTCGGTGTTCGCCACGGTGCTGGTGCTGCTGGTCGCCGTCCCGGCCGCGTATTACACGGCGCGGCACAAGTTTCCGGGTCGCGCGGTGTTCCTCGGCCTGGTGCTGGTGACCCAGATGTTGCAGCCGACGGTGCTGGTGACCGGTCTGATCCGGGAGTTCTTCGCGGTCGGCATCAACGACACCTTCCTGGCGATGATCCTGGTGAACGCCGCGTTCAACCTCTCGTTCGCGGTCTGGATCCTGCACAGCTTCTTCGCCGCCATACCCGTGGAGATCGAGGAGGCCGCGCAGCTGGACGGGCTGAGCCGCTGGCAGACCCTGGTCCGGGTGAGCCTGCCGCTGGTGTGGCCCGGCATCGTCACCGCGACGATCTTCGTCGTGGTCTCCTGCTGGAACGAATTCGCCGCCAGCCTGGTGGTGCTGACCACGCCGGAGAACCAGCCGCTCTCGGTCGCGCTGACCAAGTTCGTCGGTCAGTACGACACGTCCTGGCAATACGTCTTCGCTATTTCCACCGTGGGTATCATCCCGGTCGTCATCCTGTTCGCGCTGATCGAAAAGCGCCTGGTGGCCGGTCTTACCGCGGGCAGCGTCAAGTAGTTCGACGCGGCGGGTGGTGCACTGGGCCACCCGCCGCTGTCGTGCCGTGAACCGCACCACTGTCTGAGTCTGGACTTCTGCCCTGTTATCTGAAAATATCTCTGACCAATATGGGTCATGGTTGGTAACGGGAAGGCACTTCGATGAGCGTGCGCAATGGTGGGCGCGTCGTCGCCCTCGGCGTCATCGCGCTGATGGCGGCATGGCTGGGTCTGGGCTCGGCGCAAGCGGTACCGGGGGAGCAGGTGCGGGTCGAGCCGGCCCCGGCGCTCACCCTGCCGCCCGAGCTGGACGACTTCTATCGACCGCCGGCCGGTGACGTGGCGGCCGCGCAGCCCGGCGAGATCCTGCGCGCGCGGGCGATCTATCCCGCGTTCATGGGCATCCTGCAGCTGAATGTCGATGCGTGGCAGCTGCTCTACCGCACCACGAACAGCCACGGCGCACCGATCGCGACGGTCACCACGGTCCTGAAACCGCGTGGCCCCGCCCCGGCCGGTGGCTCGAAGCTGCTGTCCTATCAGATCGCCGAGGACAGCGTCGCGCAGTACTGCGCGCCCTCGTACGTGGCCCAATCCGGCGCCATCCCGGTCGATTACGTGAACGCGGCGGAGACGCTGGTCCCGATCGCGGCGGGTCTCGGGCAGGGGTGGACGATCGCGATGCCCGACTATCAGGGTCCGAATTCGGCCTACGGCGCGTCCCGGATGAATGCCCAGGCGACACTCGACGGTATTCGCGCGGCGGAGAATTTCGCACCCGCGCAGTTGAGCGGGCCGGAAACCCCGGTCGCGCTGTGGGGTTACTCCGGCGGCACGATTCCCTCCGCGTTCGTGCCGGAGATCAAGGAAAGCTATGCGCCGGAACTCAATATCGTCGGCATTGCGGCCGGCGGTGTCGCGGCAGGTGACTATGCCGGGGTGGTGCGGCACAACAACGGCGGCGTCTATGCCGGGTTGATCTCGGCCGCGATCGTCGGCATCTCCACCGAATATCCGGAAATGCAACGGGTGATGCGGGAACGCGTCGATCTGCTCGGGCAATTCGTGATGGCGTCCAAGAAGGTGCTGTGCCATCCGCAGGGCGCCGCGCTGTTCCCCGGGTTCAACTATTTCGGCACGTTTCAGGGTGGAGATCCGTTGACGCTGCCCGAGATTCGGGAAGCCATTGCGGACAATTCTCTCGGCCAGCAGACGCCGACCGTGCCGATCTACTTCTATCACGCGCAGAACGACGAGCTCATTCCGATCGCGGGTACCGACGCGACCGTGCAGAAATACTGCGCGGAAGGCGCGCCCAGTGTGACCTATGTCCGGGAATTCGCGGCCGAGCACATCTCCGGCGTGCTGACGCATCTGCCCGGTGCGTTCTATTGGCTGAAGGATCGGCTCGACGGTGTGGCCGCGCCGCCGGGCTGCTCGATCACCAGTCCGGTGAGCACCATCCCCGAATCGCAGTTCGGTCAGGCCCTGTCGGAGATTCTGCCGCCCATGGCGCAGGCGCTCGTCGGCTACGCGATCGGCGCGCACAAGTAGGCCGCGACCGGCGCGGACCGGTGTCCGCGCCGGGATCACCGGCGGCGAACGGGTAGCATCGAACGGTGGCACGGCGGGAAGAGGACGCGAAGGACGGTCGCAGCTACGGCGGGCTGTCGCGGGAACAACGGGTGGCCCAACGGCAGACCCGATTGATCGATGCCGCCCTGGAATTATTCGGAACACAGGGTTACGCAGCCACTTCCATCGAGCGCCTCTGCGCGGTCGCGAACGTTTCCACGCGTAGTTTCTACGAGGATATGGGCAGCCGCGAGGCATTGCTGATCGCGCTGGTCAATCGGATCACCTCGCGGGCGGTGGAGCGAGCCTTGGAATCGCTGGCGAAAACCGAGAACGAACCGCTCTCGACCAGGGTGGTCGAGGGCTTCCGCGCTTATCTCGCGGTGACCTGTGCGGATCAGCGTTCGGCCCGGGTCTGCTATGTCGAAGTGGTCGGGGTGAGCCCGGCGGTGGAGGAATGGCGGACCGAACAGCGGCGGCTGCTGTCGGCATTGCTGGTCAGTGAGGCCGAACGCGGTGTCGAACGCGGCGAGGCCAAGCCGCGGCGCTTCGACCTTTTCGGGCTCGCGGTGATCGGCGCGGTGAACTCGCTGGCCCAGGAATTGGTGCACAGCACCAAGCCGGATTCGGTCGTCACGCTCGATGAAATCTGCGACGAGATCGCGTATCTCGTGCACGCGGGGCTCGTCTACACCTGAGTTGAATTCAGTGCAATCGACGCCTGAAATGCTTGCGGATTTCATCTGAAAAGATGTCTTGCCGAAACTGGCTGAATCTCCTACAGTCGATGCGAGCCCCTCGGTCGAGTGGCAGACAATTCTCTGGACGGAGTATTCATGTCCGCCATCGGCAATGCCGCACGAGCGCTGCTGGTCAATCTGCATTCGGTGGGTGTGTTGCAGCGCGCGGGGATGATCGATCTGCTGGCCCCGATCGGTGTGCTGCGCGCGTCGCGAGCGGTGCGGCAGTACGGCGGCATCGCCGGGCCGGTGCGGATGTCGGCCCGCCGGGAACCCGATCGGGTCGCGCTGATCGATGAACTGGGCCCGCTCACCTACCGGGAGCTGGAGGCGCGCAGCAACGCGCTGGCGCGCGGGTTCGCCGCGCTCGGTCTCGGGCCGGGCGACACGGTGGCGGCACTGAGCCGGGATCGGCGCGAGCTGGTGGACACCATGCTCGCGGCGGCCAAGATCGGCGCCGGGCTGGTGCTGCTGAACACCGGATTCGCCGGTCCGCAACTGGCCGACGTCGCGGCCCGCGAGGGCGTGAATGCCGTTGTCTACGATGCCGAATTCGCCGACCTGCTGGCGGTGCTGCCCCCCGAAGTGCGCCGGGTACTCGCGGTACACGAGGGGGCTGCGGCGGGGGTGGTGACGGTCGGCGACTTGATCGCGGCCAACGATGCCGCGGAATTGCCGCCACCGCCGCGCCAGGGCGGCTTCGTGCTGCTCACCGGTGGTACCACCGGCACGCCGAAGGGGGTACCGCGCCAGATCCGGTCCCCGCTCGCGGCGGCCGCGCTATTGGAGCGGATTCCGTTGCGCCGCAACCAAACCCTGGTGCTGGCCGCGCCGCTGTTCCACGGCACCGCGCTGAACCAGTTCATTCTCGCGTTGTCGCTGGCCTCGACGGTGGTGCTGCGCAGACGATTCGACGCGGCGGCCACACTGGCCGCCGTCGCCGACCAGCGGGCGCAGGTGCTGGTCCTGGTGCCGACCATGCTGCGCCGGCTGCTCGACCTCGGACCCGAAGTGCTGGCACGGTACGACACCAGCAGTCTGCGTATCGTTTTCAGCGCCGGCTCGGCCCTGCCCGCCGCGCTCGGTGACGCGGCCGCCGCGGCGTTCGGAGACGTGCTCTACAACTTCTACGGCTCGACCGAGGTGGGCGTCGCCGCCATCGCCACGCCCGCGGACTGGCGGGCGGCGTCCGGGACGGTGGGTAAACCGCCGACCGCGTGCACGGTCCGGCTCTACGATGAAGACGGCCGGATGGTCACCGAGCCGGGCCGGCGCGGCACCATCTACGTGCGGAGCATGCTGTCGTTCAGCGGCTACTCCGGCGGCGGCAACAAGGACATCGTCGACGGCCTGCTGTCCTCCGGCGATGTGGGGCACTGGGATTCGGGTGGACGGCTGTTCATCGACGGCCGCGACGACGACATGATCGTCTCCGGCGGCGAGAACGTCTTCCCCGGCGAGGTCGAAGAGTTGCTCTACGCGCATCCGGCGATCGCCGAGGCCGCCATCGTTGCCGTGCCCGACGACGAATTCGGCCAGCGGCTGGCGGCTTTCGTGGTGCGCCACCCCGAGCAGGAACTGGACGCGGACGCGGTCCGCTCGTACGTGAAGGCGAACCTGGCCCGGTTCAAGGTGCCGCGAGACGTCACGTTCGTCGACGAACTGCCGCGCACCAGCACCGGGAAGCTGCTGCGCAGAGACCTGGCCGGACCGGTGGTCCAGCCGAAACCGGCATGAGTGGGCGCTGATCCGCTCCGTATCCAGTAGGTGATCAATGAAGATGACCGTCCGACGGACCACCACGAATCTGCTCCGCCTCGCGGCCGCCGCGGGGGTGCTCGTCGCGTCCGCGACGCTGCCGTTGGCCGCGCCGCTCGCGCTCGCCGCCCCGCCGTCGGTCGCCGACTTCCCGAAAGCGAACGCCCGCACCGGATTACCCGACGGGTGGCAGCCGGGGCCGGAGCGATACGGCGTCGGTGAGCACAAGAACGTCGAACTGCCGATGGCCGACGGCGTCGTGCTGCGCGCCGACGTCCGCTACCCGACGGAGGCGTCGGGCGCGCCCGCGGCCGGGCCCTTCCCGATCGTGTTGACCCAGTCGGCCTATGGAAAGGACAGCGCCGGGTTCATGCGATTGCTGTCCTACGAGGGGCTCGGTCCGCTGCTGGAGCACGCGCTGCCGAGTGTCATCGACGTCGCGAAGCAGATCAGCGATGCCGCGGGCTATGGCGACTATTTCGTCAAACGGGGCTACATCAGCGTGGTCGTCGATATCCGCGGCACCGGCTCGTCCAACGGTCAGTGGAGCATCCTGCAACCGCAAGAGCGCGAAGACGCCAAGCGCGTGATCCAGTGGGCCG
Source organism: Nocardia vulneris (assembly GCF_001613425.1). Classification (GTDB taxonomy): domain Bacteria; phylum Actinomycetota; class Actinomycetes; order Mycobacteriales; family Mycobacteriaceae; genus Nocardia; species Nocardia vulneris. The sequence goes on from NZ_BDCI01000036.1 coordinate 94,974, forward strand.
CAGGGCTGCCCGGCTCGACCGGTGAGGTCGGGCTGTGGGGACTGTCCTATCTCGGGATGAGCGAACTGTTCGCGGCCGGTGTGCTGGAACCGGATTCGCCGGTCAAGGCGATGTTCCCGCTGATGGCGGGCAATCACGCGTTCCAGGACCTGCTCGAGCACGACGGTTTCTACAACACCGCGTTCCTCGCCTCGATGCTGCAATTCCCGATCACCCTGCTGCCGCAGCTCGATCCGATCCTCGGGTTGTATCGCGAGCCCGGCAAGCTGGCCAGTGTCTTCGTCGATCACCTGCTCGCGCACTTCCGCGCAGAGGGCACCTGGCCGTCGGTGCTCAACGCGCTGGTCGACGGGGACCGGGCGTACAACGGCCCGTATTGGGAGGACCGGGCGATCGACAACGTACTGGATCGGATCGGGGCCAACGGGATCCCGACCTACCTGGTCGGCGGGCAGTACGACCTGCTGCAGGACGGTACGCCGCGGACCTTCGCCGGATTGCAGAACGCCTACGCGGGCCGCTCGCACCACGGCCCGATGCCCGCCGACGCGCCGTCCAGCGGTCGTTTCCAAATGCTCACCGGCCCTTGGTTCCACGTCCAACCGGGCGTGCAGCGCAACACGGACATCGATATGCACGCCATCCAACTGGCCTGGTTCGACCGGTGGTTGAAGGACGACCGCAACGGCATCGATGAGACCGCGACGCCGCTGCACGCGATCGATATCAACGGCAACGTGATCGAGAGCGCCACCTATCCGGTGCGCGAAACGCCCACCCAGCACCTCTATCTGGCGGAGGGTGGTCGTCTGACGTCGGAACACCCTGTGGCCCAGACGGGTTCGGACCGGGTGAACTTCACTCCGGTCAACGGCGGCACCCTCTGCAATGCCTCGTTCTCGCGCAACTTCTCCGGCGTCTACGAACTGCTGACCACGCTGGCCGGGATCGATGATCCGTGCGCGCAATTCCCCGCCCACCCGGATATCCCAGGGCTGCTGGACAATCCGCAGTACACGACCGAGCCGTTCACCGAGCCGACCGTGCTCGCCGGGCCGATCGGCGCCACGCTCTTCGCCACCTCGAACACGCCCGCCTCGGCGTTCAGCGTCACCGTGCAGGACATCGCGCCGGACGGCACCGTCTTCGCGCTCACCGACGGGCAACTGGCCGGGAACTTCCGGGCGCTGGACGAGGACCGCACCTGGCGGACCGCGGACGGCAGTGTGCTCGGCGCGTTCCACTCCGGTACCCGGGAGTCATTGCTGCCGGTGGTGCCGGGACAGGTGACCGAGTACAACGTGAAGGTGCGCCCGGCCTTCCACGTGTTCCAGCCCGGCCATCGGTTGCAGGTGACGATCGCCACCGGTGACGCACCGACGCACATCTTCAATCCGAAGGATTACCCGGCGCTGCTCGGCGGGGTGTACGACATCCAGCGCACCGAGCACGCCGCGTCCTTCCTCACGCTGCCGCTGGCAGGGGTGTCACAGCTGCGGCGCTGAGTAGTCGGTGCGGCGGGCGCGGGGTAGTCGGTGCGGGCGGGCGCGGGTAGTCGGTGCGGCGGGTGCAGGGTGATCGGTGCGGCGGGTGCAGGGTGATCGGTGCGGCGGGCGCAGGTGTTCGGTGCGGCGGGCGCAGAGTGATCGGCTTGGCATCGCCGCGCCTGAATCTCTACGGTCGGCGGGGTGCCTGTGATCAGATTGTCCGCGTGCCAAGTGAAACTGCAGGTCGCGTGCGAGGTGGTGTGAGATGACGGGACCGACCGACCGCCCGCAACGGTGGAACCGCCTGCTCGAACTGCTCGCCGAATCCGGGCGGCTCTCGGTGGAGGAGGCCGCCGAGCGACTCGGCGTGTCCTCGGCGACCGTGCGCCGCGACTTCACCGCGCTGGCCGAGCAACAGCTGGCCACCAGGACGCACGGCGGTGTGGTCGCGACCTCGGTGGCCTACGACCTGCCCGCGCGCTACCGCCAGACCGGCGGCGAGGCCAAACAGCGCATCGCCGAACACGCTGCGTCCCTGGTGGATCCGCGGGCGGTGATCGCGATGAACGGCGGCACCACGACCACCGCGGTGGCCCGGGCCCTGGCCGGGCGCACCGATCTGGGCATCACCGGTGACGAGCAGCTGACCATCGTCACCAACGCGCTCAATATCGCGGGGGAGATGGTGCTGCGCCCGCATATGCGCACGGTCGTGCTCGGCGGCGTCGCCCGCCGCGAGTCCTACGAACTGCACGGGCCCCTCGCCGAACGTGCGCTCGCCGAACTGCGGCTGGACGAGCTCATCCTCGGAGTCAACGCGATCTCCGCCGAGGGCGGCGCCCAGTGCCGCCATATCGATGAGGCGGGCGTGACCACCGAGATGGTGCGCCGCTCCCGCCACGTCATGGTGGTCGCCACCGCGGACAAACTGGAACGCACCGCGCTGGCCCGGATCTGCAGCATCGAACAGGTGCAGGTGCTGGTCACCGATACCGACGCCGATCCGATGGCGGTCGCGGCGATCCGCTCGGCGGGAGTGCGCGTCGACGTGGTGTGACTCATCTCGGATCCCCTGACGGACAGCCCGGTGCGCCCTTCGTGCCGGGCTGTTCGTCTGCCCGGGAGCGCGGTGTGCGATTGTGGCCGATGCCCGTTGACTGGGTCGCTGTGTCTCACTACTGTGAGTGGGACAGCACGTCCCATGTGAGTGGCAGGGAGCCCGCTATGGCCGATGTCGAGACCGTCGATTCCGTCGCAGACAAGACGTTGCACCCGCCACGCTGGGCGCCGACCTTCATCCGGTGGCACCGCACGCGGATCGGCTGGCGCGAGTCGATCAAGCTGTCGCTGGGCATCCTGCCGCGGGTGCGCGACCATACGGTGCTCGACTACGTGACCGCGTTTCCGGGCGAAGACGATGTGATCGTCGCGCGGGTGCCCTTCAAGAAGTTCGTCGTGGTGCGCAGCCCGGAACTGGCTCGCCATGTCCTGGTGTCGAACCAGAGCAACTACACCAAGAGCCCCGACTACGACATGCTCGCGGTGGCGTTCGGCCGCGGACTGGTCACCGACCTGAACGACGCACTGTGGCAACGGAATCGACGGCTGGTGCAGCCGATCTTCGCCAAGCGCAACGTCGATGGCTTCGCGCCGGTGATGGTCGAGGCCGCGGCCGACGCGGTGGCCCGGATCCGGGGGCTGGCGCAGGGCGACGGCATCGTCGACGTCAACGCCGAAATGAACCGGCTCACTTTGGATATCACGTCGCGCACGATGTTCGGCACCGATATCACCGGGCCGATGTCGGAGGTCACGCTGTACCGGTTGCTGCGGTTCTTCGGCCGCGGCTTCATGACCAACGCCAGCTATCCGATCCATTCCGTCGGGACCTGGCTGCACCGGCACGGCAGGCACCGCAACGAGGCCGGGAACTCGCGGCTGCCGATGCGCATCATGCGGGCGGCGGGCTGGGTGATCGAGCCGCGCAGCATGCGCGATCTGCGCCACGCCGAGCAGGTCGTGGACGGTTTGATCGCCGACCACCGCAACGGCCGGATCGACCGCAAAGACAACCTGCTGGCCGCGCTGATCGACGCCGCCGATCCGGAAACCGGCTACAAGTATTCCGATCAGGAGATCCACGACGAGCTGATGACGTTCATCGGCGCGGGCATGGAGACCACCGCGACCGCCCTGAGCTGGGTGTGGCAGTTGCTGTCCGAACATCCCGAGGCCAGGGCCCGGCTGCGCGACGAGGTCACCGCGGTGCTGGGCGGCCGCCCGGCGACCGCCGCCGACCTGGACCGGCTGCCGTGGACCCAGGCCGTCGTCGCCGAGACCATGCGGCTGCTGCCGCCCGTCGTCGGCCTGGCGCGCACCGCGAAAGAGCAGGATGTGCTCGGCGGCTACCTGATCAAGCCCGGTACCACGGTGATCACCCTGATCCACGGCGCGCACCACAGCACCCGGGTGTGGGACCGGCCGGACGAATTCGACCCGAGCCGGTACCTGCCGGAAAACGTGGAGCGCGAACACAAACGGGCGACCATGCCGTTCGGCGCGGGCAAACGGATGTGTGTCGCTTCGGGTTTCGCGAATATGGAGGCCGCGCTGGTGGTCGCCACCTTCGCCCAGCACCTGGAGTTCGACGCGGTATCGGATACCCGGATCCGGCGCCAGATCTCGTTCACCGGCGGGCCCGACGGGCCGCTGCCCATGCGTCCGCGGTTCCTGCCGGAACTGGAGCGGGCGGACACCGCCGTATAGTCGGACTGGTGAAACCGCCCGCCAGCATGCGTACCCATCGCAGGCGCGGGGGCGGACAGCGCTGGCGGGAGCACAACTCGAATCGCCAGGCGCAGATCCTCGAGGCGGCCGTGGCGCTGATCGAGGACAACGATCCGCACGTCGAGGTCTCCATCCAGCAGATCGCCGAGCGCGCCGGGCTGGCCCGCTCGGTGGTCTACCGGCAGTTCGACAACCGGGACGATCTGGACTCCCGGGTGCGCGAGTACATCCTCGAGAAGTACGTGGCCGAGGTCGAGGCGGTGCTCGTGCTCGACCCGGCCAAGACGCTCGAGCAGATCATCTTCGAGGCGATGCGGACCGTGGTGCACTGGGCGGCGGCGCATCCGAAGCTGTATCAGTACGGCCAGAGCGGTTCCGTGCACGGGCACGCCGCGGGCGAGACCAGCCTCACCATCGGCAGGCACCGGGTCGCGGAAACGCTGTGGGAGAAGTTCGCCGCGGGCAGCGCGCTGCTCGGCATCGAGGTCGCCGAGTATCGGCCGGTGGTGTACGGGGTGGTCGGGCTGGTCGAGGGCATCGTCACCCAGTACATCGGCACGCCGGCCGCCGAACGCCCCGACCAGGAGACCATCGCCCGGCTGCTCACCGCGTCGGCCTGGCACCTCTACGCGGGCCACGCCGCCGACCGCGGCTACCGCTTCGAGCGCACCGCCACCATCTCCGACACCTTCGCGGTCATCCTCGCCGCCGGCGCGGACTGAAACCAGCCGCACCCCTTCTGTTTTCCCGCACCCGTAACACGCTGCGAAAACGGGTGCGCGAAGTTGGAAAGGGTGCGACTGCGGCTCACTGGCAGCAGGTCGACGCGCAGCACGACGCCGCGGCGGGCTCGGTCGCCGGCTTGACGGCCTTGATGATCGCCGAATGCATGCCGTCGGCCACCTCGTGGGTGGCGGTCAGCTCGATCTCGGTGAATCCTGCCGCGGCCAAGTGGTTTCGGTATTCGGTGAAGGACAGTGCGCCCGCGATGCAGCCGACATAGTCGCCACGTTCGGCCCGCTGCGCGGCGCTCAGCTCGTCCGCTGCCACGACATCGGCGATGCCGATGCGTCCGCCCGCGGTGAGCACCCGCGCCATCTCGGCGAACACCGCGGGCTTGTCGACCGACAGGTTGATCACGCAGTTGGAGATCACCACGTCGATGCTGTCGGCGGGCAAGGGGATCGCCTCGATATGTCCCTTCAGGAATTCCACGTTCGACACTTCGGCCTGCGCGGCGTTCGCCAGCGCGAGCGCCAGCATCTCCTCGGTCATGTCCAGGCCGTAGGCCTTGCCGGTAGGGCCGACCCGGCGGGCGGAGAGCAGCACGTCGATGCCGCCGCCGGAACCCAGATCCAGCACCCGTTCGCCGGCACGGAGTTCGGCGACCGCGGTCGGGTTGCCGCAGCCGAGCGAGGCGGCCGCGGCCTGAACGGGGAGCTGGTCCCGGTCGGTCGCGCCGTACAGGCTCGCACCGAAGTGCTGGTCGACGGCGATCGGGTCGGCGCCGCAACAGTCCTCGGCCGTCCCGCCGGTGGTCACCGTCTGTGCGGCCTGGGCGTAGCGGGCGCGCACGGTCTCCCGGAGTTCCTCGCGCTGATCGGTCATGACATCACTTCCTGACTGGTCGGGCCCGACCGAGAACAGGCCTTCGACCGGGTTGTATCGATAACTATCGATACAACATTGCGCCCTTGGATAGATATCTGTCAATATAGATGTGTGTCGAAACAGGATCTGCCGGTGTACGCCCCCGCCGATTGCTGCGCCGCGCTGACCTCGCCGCTGAGTCAGGAGACCGCGGGCGAGCTGGCCGGCGCGTTCAAAGCGCTGGCCGACCCGGTCCGGCTGCGCCTGCTCTCCCTGATCGCGACCCGGGCGGGCGAGGAGGTCTGCGTCTGCGAACTCACGCCGCAGTTCGACCTGTCCCAGCCCACCATCTCCCACCACTTGAAGGTGCTGCGCGCAGCGGGCCTGATCGATTGCGAACGCCGGGGCACCTGGGTGTACTACTGGGTGATTCCCACAGCGCTACAGCGACTTTCCGCGGTCTTGCGCCCCGCCGGCGACGCCCGGGTACCGGCCCGCCCGTAGCCGAACCCGCCCCGAACAACCCGAGCCCGGCTCGCTGATCGACGCGCCCAGATCGAGCCGAACGGTGTGCAGCGCGGTCGTCACCTCCAGAGGTTCGTCAGTACCTACCGGCGCCGCGCCGATTCATCGGCGTGCGCAGATGCGATTTCGCAACCATGTCACTGACGCTCAGCGGGCCCAGAGTTCGGCAGGATCACGAAGCGGGACGGGTGAATGCTCGATCATCCTTGTGACGGAGGCGACCTGTGCGGCAGCGGTTGGCAATTCTGGTCGGCATAGTGTGCGTGCTCGGGTCGTTCGCGCCGCTTGCGGCGGCACCCGCGGCGGCCGCGGCGCAGTGCCTGGTCACCAGCGACGAGTTCGCGGCGGCGGTGACGAAAGCCGGTGACTATCCGGCGCCGACGGCGGAGCAATACAACAGCATGTGCGCGCACCTGCCCAGCGGTGCGATCACGAGCCGGGAAACCTTCGCCCAGTTTCTGGCGCAGGTGATCTTCGAATCGGACGGGCTACGCAACAGGCGCGAATACCGCTGCGTCGCAGACAATTGCGCCGACGATTACAAGAACCCCGAGACCGATGTGCCGGGGCAGTACTACTATCCCCGCGGCTATCTGCCGATCACCGGTTCGCCGATGTACTCGGCGGCTTCGAAAGCGCTCTTCGGCGACAATCGTTTGGTCGAAGACGCCGATTCGGTGGCCAGAGACGAGGACATCGCCTGGCAGACGGCATTCTGGTTCTGGAAGACGCAGGTCACGACGGCCGACGGGTACGGCACGGCTTTCGGCGTCTCCACCAAGGTCCTCAATGGCGGCATCGAGTGTGTTCGGCCGGACGGCAGCCATGCCGCACGGCAGCGCTACGAGATCTACGGCCTGGTCAGGTCGGCCCTCGAACTTCCGGGCCCGGGCGACGAGCGGGGCTGCTACAACTGAGCCGATGGCACCGGTACGGCGGCCGGGGTGGTGGGGCGCATGCTGCGCATCCAGACGACGAAACCCCAGGCGACGAAGCCCGCGTAGATGAAGTACAGGGTGGCCGAGGGGTAGTAGCCCGCCTTCACCAGCAGCGGGATGCCGACGATGTCGACGGCGATCCAGATCAGCCAGAACTCGGCGAGACCGCGGGCCATGCCGTAGGTGGCCAGCACCGACCCGGTGAAGATCCAGGCCTCCGCCCACGGACCGTAGGAGCCGATCGCGGCGAACAGTTGCGCGAACGCGGCGGTGCCGACGAGCATCGCCACCACCAGGACCAAGCGTTCCCGGTTGCTCGCCCAGCGTGGATCGACGCCGCGGTGCTCCAGCCCGGTCTCGATCTTGGCGTGCCGATACCAGCTCCACCAGCCGTACACGCTGACCGCGATGAACATCAGCTGCCGCCCGGCCTGCCCCGCCATGTTCAGGTGCTGCGGAGTGTTGAAGACCCCACCGACGAACACGGTGAACAGCAGCGTGTTGCCCGCGATGCCGATCGGCCACGCCCATACCCGCCGACGCATCCCGCCGATCGCGGAGGCGAGGCCGAAGCCGTTGCCGATCACTTCGCGCCAGAGGATCTCCGAGCCGGCGATGTGCAGCTTGGCGTCGAGCAACGTGAGGAGCGGGTTCACCTGTCGTACAACCAGCGCGCCGACCGATCCCATCCACGGCCCGGATATCGGCTCGCGCGGATTCGAATCATGGTCGCGGCCCGCGCGCATGCAGGGTGACCGGGAGCGCCGACGGGGAGAGCACGAAATCGTTGTTCGACGCGCGCACCCGGTACTTGGGGTCTGGTTCGGGCCGCCAGCGGGCGAGCAGCGCCGCCGAGGCCAAGGTGATCTCCAGCAACGCGAAGTGGTCGCCGAGGCAGCGCCGCCTGCCGACGCCGAAGGACAGGTTGGCTTTCTTGTCGATATCGCCGGCACGCTCGGGCGACCAGCGATCGGGGTCGAAGGCGTCCGGGTCGGCGAAATAGCGGCTGTCGTGCTGAACCATGTAGGGGCTGAACATGATTGCCGCGCCGTCGGGGATGGTGAGCCCGCCGATGGTGAGGTCGCCGTCGGCGGTGCCCGCGCTGATCCACGGACCCCAGAACCGGAGTACCTCTGCCACAACCTGTTTCAGGTACGGCAGCGCGTTGATATGTTCCGCGCGCACCGGGCCGGCGCCGACCACGGTGTCGAGTTCGGCGTACAGGCGCTCGGCGATCTCGGGTCGGTGCATCACCTCGTGCCACAGCCACCCGGTGAGCGACGCCATCGAGCCGACACCGCCGGCCAGCATCAGGATGGCCTCGTCGATGATGTGCTCGTCGGACAGTCGCGCGCCGGTCTCGCTGTCGGTGTGCCGGATCAGCGCCGACACCACATCGTGGAAATCCTCGTCGCGGCGGCGGTATTCGGCCACCACCTCGCCGATCGCGCCCCGCAGGTGCCGGGCCTTGCGCCGCCACCGCCAGTTCGCGAGCAGGCGGAGCCGGCGCAGCTGCGGCGGCAGCGCGGTGCGCAGGATGACCTGACTGAGCAGCCACGGCACGTTGTCCCGGATCTCGCGGCGCGCGGCATCGCTGAATTCGGCGGTGAACAGGGTCGAGGACACGGTGTCGAGCACCAAGCCGTGCGCCTCTTTCATCAGGTTCACCCGCCCGCCCGCGGGGAGCCCGGCCGACCACCGCTCGGCGATGTCGGCGGCCGCCCGCGTGTACTCGGCGAGCCTGCTCTGCCGCAGTGCGGGTGCGATCATGCGGCGGCGCAGCTTGTGTTCCGCGCCGCGCAGCACGTTCACCGAGCCGCCCGCGATGTCCTTGATCGCCTCGCGCAGGTCTTCCCGATTGAGTTCGCCGTCGCCGAGCCCGGCCTCGCGGACCAGGTCCGGCGTGGTCAGCAGGTAGCCGGTCTGGTTGCCGAAGTAGATGCGCACGATCGGCCCGAGCGCGGGCAGCGACGTGACGAAACCCGGCGCGTCGCGCAATGCGCGCAGGCCGTGCCCGACCAGCGGGAGGCGGCCGGGTGCGGTGGGTACTTCCGCCAGCGAACGCGGTAGCACCATTTCGGGTGGGTAGTCCGTCGGCTCGGCAGTGTGCACAATTGCACGGTACCCACGCGAACGCTCTGCTGTAGAGCCCACAGTTCTCCCGACTGCCCATCGCACGCGGAAAGAAGCGCCCTTGAGAATCGCGATCCCACTGACCGGAACCCGTGGTGATGTCCAGCCGGTGGTGGCGCTCGGGCTCGAATTGCGCCGGCGCGGCCACGACGTGCTGCTCGGTGCGCCGCCCAACCTGGTCGGCTTCGTCACCGACGCCGGGCTCGCCGCGGTGCCGTGCGGTCCGGATGTGCAGCAGCTCTACAGCTCGGACGAGGGCCAGCGGGCGCTGGCCGCGGGTAACACGCTGCGGCTGATGCAGCTGGTGGCCAAGCAGATGTCCGGCTACGCCCAGCAGATGAACCAGGAGGTCATCGACGTCTGCGCGGGTGCGGATCTGATCGTCGCGAGCACCGTCACCGAGGACCGCGCGAGTTCGGTCGCCGAGGCGATGGGGGTGCCGCTGGTGAGCCTGCACTATTTTCCGTGCCGCAGTACCAGCGTGTATCCGTTCCCGGGCGCGCTTCCGCCGCACTGGAATCCGCCCGCATTGGTCAACCGGGCCACCTGGGCGCTGGCCGAGAATCTGCGGCGGGTGGTGTTCATGCGCTACCTCAACGACCTGCGCACGACCCTGGGCCTGCCCAAATCGCGGGCCGGTACGGCCGCGGTACTGGACCGCGCGCAGGTTCCGGAGATCCAGATCTACGACCCCGCACTGGTGCCGGGGCTGCCGGAGGAATGGGGCGCGCGCAGGCCGTTCACCGGCTTCCTGACCCTCGACGAGGCGACCAGGGCCGCGGTCGGTGATCTGGCGGGCGATCACGCGAGCATCCTGTCCTGGATCGAGGCGGGCGAGGCGCCGGTGTTCTTCGGGTTCGGCAGCATGCCGATCCGGGACACCGCCGCCGTGCTCGCGATGGCCACCGAGGTCGCCGCCCGGCTCAGCGTGCGCGCGCTGGTGAGCGCGGGCTGGAGCGACCTCGATGTCGCGGCGGCGCAAGCCGGCCCGGAGGTGAAGGTGGTCGGCCCGTTCGCGCACGACGTGGTCTTCCCGCACTGCGTCGCGGCCGTGCATCACGGCGGCATCGGAACGCTGTTCGAGAGCTTGCGTGCGGGCCTGCCGACCCTGGTGTGCTCGGTATCGTTCGAGCAGCCGATGTGGGGCGGCCAGGTCGAACGGCTCGGTGTCGGTGCGCATCTGAAGTTCACCCAGCTCACCACGGATCGACTCGAACAGGGCGTGGCTGCGCTGCTCACCACCGAACGTCGTTCCCGGGCAGCGGAATTCGCGCGCACCCTGCGTACCGAGGGAGCGAGCGCCTACGCCGCGGACCTGGTCGAGGCTGCCGCCCGGTGACGAAACACGTGCTGGCCGACACCGTCGTCATGTTCCGGCGCTGTGCCAGGCACACCCTGCGCAGCCGGGACACGCTGGTGATCTCGATGCTCATGCCGGTGCTCGTCATGCTGCTGTTCACCTACGTGTTCGGCGGGGCGATCGATGTCGGCGGCCCCTACCTCGACTACGTCGTGCCGGGAATCATGCTGCTGTGCACCGGATTCGGTTCCTCGATCACGGCGACGAGCGTGTCCACCGATATGACGCGGGGCAGCATCGACCGCTTCCGCACGCTGCCGATGTTCCGGCAGGCGGTGCTCGCCGGACATGTCGCGGAGAGCGTGGTCCGGAATCTGGCCGCGATCGCGATCGCGGTGGTCGTGGCGCTCGTCCTCGGCTATCGGCCGCAGGCGGGGCTCGGCGGCTGGCTCGCGGCGCTCGGCGTGATCACCCTGTTCGTGCTGGCGATCTCCTGGATCGCGGTGGCGCTCGGGCTGGTCGCCAAGAATCCCGAGGCGGCGGGCGGGCTCACCTACGCGATCATGTTCATCCCCTACATCAGCAGCGCGTTCGTGCAGACCGCGACGATGCCGCACTGGTTGCGCGGTTTCGCCGAGTACCAGCCGGCGACGCCGGTGCTCGAAACCGTGCGCGGGCTGCTGAACGCCACCGGCGCCGGGCACCACGCGGTGCTCGCCGTCGCCTGGTGCCTGGGACTGGCCGCGTTCGGATTCGGCTGGGCCGGTGTGGTGTTCGGGCGGTTGTCCCGGCACTGAACCAGGTTTGTCGGTGCTCCGGGCTAACCTGAGCGTCGTTGCCAGCGCACTTGCTCGACCCATGGAGGACCCAGATGACCGTGCTGCCGGATCGGCCGAATACCGCCCTGTTGGTGATCGACGTGCAGAACGGCGTGGTGGCCGAGGCGTACCGGCGCGACGCCGTCGTCGCCAACATCGCCACGGTAATCGGCAAGGCCCGCGCCGCCGGGGTGCCGGTCGTGTGGATCCAGCACAGCGCCGATGACCTGGTGCCGGGCACCGAGGCCTGGGAATACGTGCCCGAACTGGTCCGGGAAGAGTCGGAAGCCTTGGTGCACAAGCGTTTCGGTGACTCCTTCGAGGAGACCGAACTGGACGAGCTGCTGGCGCGGGCCGGGGTCGGCAAGCTGGTGGTGACCGGCGCGGAGACCGACGCCTGCGTGCGCTCCACCATCCACGGCGCGTTCACCCGCGGCTACGACGTGACCCTGGTCGGCGACGGCCACACCACCTTCGACAAGAGCGAGTGGGGCGCGCCCGCACCCGAAGCGGTCATCGCGCACACCAATCTGTACTGGCAGTACCAGCGGGCGCCGGGCCGTACCGCGGCGGTCACCAGCGCCGACGAAACGACCTTCGAGAGCTGAGCGTTCGATAGCCGGGTGTTCGAGGGCCGGGTGTCGGAAGGCCGAGCACCGGAAAAATTCGGGTCCGGCCCCGGCTGCGCGTAACGATTGCGAAATCTGGGGTCGCGATTCGCAATGTCCGTGCAACGGGCTCCTTCTAGGGTGACCTTCATGAGGGAGCGCAGTACACGAAATATCGGTGGGGCCGGGTCATGACCACCGCGAACGAAACCACCGGGGGCACCGGTATCCACATCAGCGGGTTGACCAAGACCTTCCGGGTGGGCCGCAAGACCGTGCAGGCGCTGGACGCGGTGGATCTGCACACCGAACAGGGGACCTTCCTGTCGTTGCTCGGCCCCTCGGGCTGCGGCAAGTCGACGGTGCTGCGCATCCTGGCCGGCCTGGAGACGCCGACCGCGGGCAAGACGCTGATCGACGGCCAGACCCCCGCCGAGCTGGTGGGACGGCACGAACTCGGCATCGCCTTCCAGGATTCGGCCCTGCTGCCGTGGCGTTCGGTGGAGTCGAATATCAAGCTGCCCCTGCAGGTCGCGGGCCTGCAGCCGGACCCGGGCCTGATCGCCGACCTGATCCAGCTGGTGGGGCTCGACGGGTTCGAGAAGGCCAAGCCCGCGCAGCTGTCCGGCGGTATGCGCCAACGTGTTTCGATCGCCCGCGCGCTGGTGGTGAAGCCGACCGTGCTGCTGCTGGACGAGCCGTTCGGCGCGCTGGACGATATGACCAGGCAGCGGCTCAACCTGGAACTGCTGCGGATCTGGACGGAGAAGCCGGCCACCACGCTGATGGTCACGCACGGCATCGCCGAGGCCGTGTTCCTCTCCGATGTGGTCGCCGTGATGAGCCCGCGGCCCGGCCGGGTGCTGGAACTGGTGGAGATCGATCTGCCGCGCCCGCGCACCCCCGAGATGATGCGGACGCCCGAATTCCACCGGCTGCACGACTACCTGTCCGAGTTGCTGTTCGGCAAGTCCGGGACGGGCGGGGCGCTCGGCAGCGCGGCCGGCGCCGCGAGCACCGGCGGTGGCGCGTGAACACCGGGCGAGCGCGGGGAGGGCGGACATGAAACGGATCGGTGGCCTGCTCGGCGTCGTCGGGCTGATCGGTGTGTGGTGGCTGCTCGCGGCGCTCGGCGTCGCCGGTGGCACGGTGCCGAGTCCGTGGACGGTGGTGCACACCATGTACACCGACGGCTGGGGACTGTACGGACCCAACTTCCGGATTACCGCGCTCGGCGCGTTGCAGGGTTTCGTGTGGGGCAACGGGCTCGCCATCGTGCTGGCCATCCTGATCATGCTGATCCCGCAGATCGAATCGCTGGCCACCCAGCTGGCGATCCTGAGCTACTGCACCCCGCTGCTCGCGCTGGGCCCGATCATCCTGGTGGTGTTCGGCGGGCGCACGCCGACGGTGTTCCTCGCGGCGATGTACTGCTTCTTCACCACCATGGTCGGCACCGTGACCGGTCTGCGTTCCGCCGATCGGACCAGCTTGGATCTGGTGCGCGCGTACGGCGGTGGCCGCTGGCAGCAGCTGTATCGCGTGCAGTTGATCTCGGCGCTGCCGAATACCTTCGCGGCGTTGAAGATCGCCGCGCCCTCGGCGGTGCTCGGCGCGATCATCGGCGAGTATCTCGGCGGTGTCGACAGCGGCATCGGCGTCGCGCTGACCGCCGCGCAGACCGCCTACAACGTGCCGCGCACCTGGGGCATGGCGCTGGCCGCGGCCGCGCTGGCCGGGCTCGGCTACGCGGTGGTCGCGCTCGGCGCGCGGCTGGTCGCCCCGTGGACTGCGCAGGAGGCGCGATGAAAGTACTGCTGCGGCTCGGGCGGTTCCTGTTCCCGCTGGTCACCTCGTTGATCCTGATGCTGCTCATCTGGTACGTCTTCCTGAAGGCGTTCCCGCAGGTCGGCCCGCGCGTGGGGAAGTCGCCCGAAGACATCTGGCGCTATCTGGTGACCTCGCCGGGCGCGAGCAGCGCCCGCGCGACGATCCTGGACGACCTGCAGATCACGCTGCGCGACGCGGCGATCGGGTTCGGCTTCGGCATGCTGGCCGCGGTGGTGGTGGCCGCGCTGTTCGTGTCGTTCGCGGCGGTGGAGCAGACCTTCCTGCCGGTGGCGATGATCCTGCGCTCGGTACCGCTGGTGGTGCTCGCGCCGATCATCGTGCTGGTGTTCGGGCGCGGGCTCGGCGGGGTCACCGTGCTCACCGCCATCGTGGTGTTCTTCCCGGCGCTGGTGATGATCATGGCGGGGTTGCGCAACGCCCCGCGCCAAGCACTGGATCTGGTCGCCGCCTACGGCGGGTCCAAGTGGACCGGTCTGCGGCTGGTCGCGGTGCCCGCCGCGCTGCCCTCGGTGTTCGCCGCGGCCCGCATCTCGGTGCCGGGCGCACTGATCGGCGCGCTGCTCGGCGAGTGGCTCGGCAGCGGAACAGGGTTGGGCGCCAGCCTGATTCGGGCCATTCCGACCTTCCAATACAACCAGCTGTGGGCCTCGATCGTGATCGTCACGATCGTCTCGGTGGTGCTGTATGCCATCGTCGGTGTGATCGAGAATCTCGTGCTCGCCCGCTTCGGCGCCGACGCGGGACGATCCTGAACGACCGGTTCGCTGAACGAGACAAAATTCCCGAAATTCCGTGCCCGGAACGTCAAAGCAAAGAAAATGAAACGCGATCGACCTAGATTCACCGCATGACACCCGCACAGCGTTCCTCGTTCGGGCCGGCACTGAATCGACGGTCTCTGCTCCGCTACTCCGCGCTGGCCGGCGCCGCACTCGGCGGCGCGGGCCTGCTCACCGCCTGTGGCGACAATGCCGCCGACTCGTCGGGCGGTTCCACCCCGGACGGCTCCAAGTACGGCACGGTGGCGGTGCAGCTGTCCTGGCTGAAGAACATCGAGTTCGCCGGTGAATACTTCGCCGATTCGAAGGGCTATTTCAAGGAGGCGGGCTTCGGTTCGGTCAACCTGATCGCCGGCGGCGCGGCGAGCACCTCGGTCGAGGCCGGACTCGACACCGGCAAGATCTGGCTCGGCCTGTCCGCGCCGCAGACCACCGCCAAGGCGGTCCTGGAGGGATTGCCCGCGAAGATCATCGCGACCACCTACCAGAAGAACCCCTTCGCGATCGTGAGCTCGGCGGCCAAGCCGATCAAGACGCCCGCGGACATGAAGGGCCGCAAGATCGGCGTGCAGGACACCAACCAGCTGATCTTCCACGCGCTGCTGACCGCCAACGGACTGAAGCCCGGCGATGTCACCATCGTGCCCGCGCAGTTCGATCCGACGCCGCTGGCCAACGGTGAGGTCGACGGCTGGGTCAGCTACGTGACCAATGAGCCGATCACGTTGACCGCCAAGGGATTCGCGAACACGCACTTTTTGTTCGCCGACTACAACCTGCCGCTGGTGGCCGAGACGCTCACGGTCAAGCAGGCGACCATCGACAAGGAGCGCGACAAGCTCAAGGCCTTCCTGATCGCCGAGATCAAGGGCTGGCAGGACGCGGTGGCGAACCCGGCCGAATCGGCCCGGCTCGCGGTCGAGGTGTACGGCAAGGACCAGAAGCTCGACCTCGACGAGCAGACGAAAGAGGCGGTGGCACAGAACGATCTGATCGTCTCGCCCGACACGGCGGCCAACGGGCTGTTGAGCATGACCGACAAGTTGATCGAGCAGAACATCGCCGCGCTGCGGCTCGCCGACCTCGATATCAAGGCCGACCAGCTGTTCGATCTGTCCGTGCTGCGGGAGGTCTTCGCGGAGAATCCCGGCCTGAAAGGCTGAGTGGCCCGGGCTAACTACCCAGCCCCACCGCAGTTTTCAGCGGTGGGGACTGGCTAGGGGTGTGCAGAGAATGCCGCCCCGTCTGTTCGGTTCTGGCGGCGAGCAGTTCGGCGGCGATGGCGACGGCGATCTCGGGCGCGGTGCGCGCCCCGACGTCGAGTCCGGCCGGAGAATGCAGACGGGCGAGCGTTGCTTCGTCGAAGCCGCCCGCCCGCAGGTCTTCCATGCGTCGCGTGTGCACGGTGCGCGAACCCATCGCGCCCAGATAGCCGAGCTGGGGTAGTCGCAGCGCGACGGTCAGCAGCGGGATCTCGAACTTCGGATCGTGCGAGGTGACGACAATGCCTGTGTCACCGTCGATTTCGCCCGCCGCCGCGAGCGTGTTCAGGTACCGGTGCGGCCAGTCCACGACCACCTCGGCGCCGGGGAACTTCTCCGGCTGGGCGAAGGTCTCCCGGGAATCGCAGATGGTGACGCGGTAGCCGAGGAACTTGGCCTGCACGGTCAGCGCCGCGGCAAAAGAGTTGGCGCCGAAGATGATCAGGCGCGGCGGCGGTGCGAACGAGGAGACGAACACGTCCGAATCCGGCAGCGCGAGCAGTTCGGTGTTGTGTCGTTTGTCGGTGACCAGATGCTGCCCGATGAGATCGGCGTCGGAGTTCCACACCACGGTGAAGACGGTGATCCGCCGGTGCGCCCGGATCTCGGCGGCGACGAGCGGGAACTCCGGAAAGTCCCTGCGCGAGAACGGTTCGGTGAACACGTCCATCATGCCGTCGCGGTCCGCACCGCCCGCGATGCCGGTAGCCACGCCGTAGCGGTGCATCGCGCGCCGGCCGGTGCGCGCCGCCTGTAATACCGCCTCGTAGGCGATCTCCTCCAGACCGCCGTCGGTCACCGCGCCGTAGACGCCGCCCTCCGGATCGACCAGCATCGCCGAGCCGATCGGCAACGGGGCAGAACCCATCGTGCGCACGATGGTGGCCAGTCCTCCGGTCCGCCCGGAATGCCACACCCGCAGTAGGTCATCGACGATGTCCCGCATGAGCTCGCTCCGATCACCGTGCGGACGAGGCCGGGTAGTCATGATCGACGCCCGTCGCCAAATCGTCGCACGTGACGCACACCATATCTGCCCGGCCCGCCAAATAGGTGCGCGCGCCCGAATCTCCTACGGCCTCCTGACATATCGAGGTCCAGTGGTTGTGTGCGAGCACAACGGGATGCCCCGGTGTGTTGTGGAACACAGCTCGGGCGAGGCCGCTCGGCGCCGCGAAGGCCGCGGCGGTCACCCGGGCGATCACCGCCGCACCGACATCGGGGGTATCCACGGGCATGATCGCGGCGTAGCGCGCCGGGGTGCGCGCGGCGGCGATCAGGCCGGCCCGGACCGAGGCGCCGAGTCCGGTGGCCCAGTCCGCCGCCCAGACGGTGACGACCTCGGCGGGCAGGTGCACGGCCGCCGGATCGGGACCGGTGGCGCCGAGGACGACGATCACCGGATCGCAGCCGCCGTCGCGGAGCGCGGCCACCGCGCCGCGCAGCCAGGCACCACCCTCGGCCAGCGCTTTCGGCTTGCCGTAGCGCGTTCCGGCCCCCGCGGCGAGCACGATGCCCGCGCAGCCGGGCGCGGGAACCGGACGATCGGGTAGAGCCATGACACGACGGTATCTCGGAACCGGCGCCCGCGCGTGCCGCAAGAGCGCTGCTCGGAGGCGGGAACGCCCGGTTTCCGCGCGGCGACACGCCGGTCGTCCGCTGGCGCTTTCCGGTGGCGCCCGGGCGGGTCGTATTCGATGCTGGTCCGATGACAGACGACGCGGACGGCCTCGCCCGATTCGACGCGCTGCCGCGGGACGCGGCCATCGAGGCGTTGCTTGCCTGTTGCTCGTCGCCGCAGTGGGCGCGCGCGTTGGCCGCCGGACGGCCATACTCGAGTATCGGTGCTGTGCTCGATACCGCCGACACTGTGCTCGCCGGACTGCCCGAAGCCGAGATCGATCGGGCGCTCGCCGGGCATCCGCGGATCGGTGCGCGGCCGCATTCGGCGGCTTCGGCGCGCGAGCAGGCCGGGGTGGCCGACGCACCGGAGGAGGTGCACGCGGCGCTCGCGGCGGGTAACCGGGCCTACGAGCAGCGGTTCGGTTACCGGTACCTGGTGTACGCGAGCGGTAGCACCGGCAGCGAGCTGCTCGCGCTGCTGCAAGACCGGCTGCACCACGATGCCGAAACCGAAAGGCGGGTCATGCGAACAGAATTGGCGAAGATCAATCGGCTCCGGTTGCGCGGGCTGCTCACGGCGGCGGCATGAGCACACTGAGTACCCACGTCCTGGACGCGGTGCGCGGCGCGCCCGCGACCGATATCGCGGTGACCCTGTACGACGATGTCCGGGAACTGGATTCGGGCAGCACCGATGCCGACGGCCGGATCGCCGGACTGGGTGGCGAGTTGGCGGCGGGGACCTATCGGCTGGTCTTCGACACCGGCGCCTACTTCGCCGCACAGCAGGTCGAAACGTTCTATCCCGAGGTCTGCGTGCGCTTCGCCGTCACCGTGCCGCGGCACTATCACGTCCCGTTGTTGTTGTCGCCGTTCGCCTTTTCCACCTATCGAGGGAGCTGAATCCAGCATGGAGTTGACCGGGCCGATCACGCTCACCGACCACCGATACGGCAAGGCCGAGAACCGCGTGGTGCGGATCCGGCGGGAGACGGCGCGGCACGAGATCCGCGATGTGAACGTGTCCACCGTGCTGCGCGGTGACTTCGCCGACGCCTACGCCGGTGACCAGCGCAAGGTGCTGCCCACCGACACGCAGAAGCAGACCGCGTTCGCCTACGCGAAACAGCCTGGGCTACAGACGATCGAGGACTACGGGCTGGCTCTGGCCGGGCACTTCGTCGACGATATCGAGCCGGTATCCAGCGCCCGGATCGAGATCGACGAGTACGCCTGGCAGCGGGTGACGGTCGACGGTCGTGAACACGAGCACACCTGGGTACGGCAGGGCCCGGAGGTGCGCACTGCGGCGATCACGGTGGCGGGCACTGGCGCCGACCGGCAGGCGTGGGTGATCGGCGGGGTGAAGGACCTGACCATCCTCAAGTCGACCGGGTCCGAGTTCGCCGATTTCCTCAGCGACGAATTCACCGTGCTGGCCCCGACCCACGATCGGATGCTGGCCACCACCCTCGTCGTCGCGTGGCGTTTCGCGGGGACCACCGGCATCGCCTGGGACGACGTGTACGCGGGCATTCGCGCGCGACTGGTCGAAACCTTCGCCACCCATCACTCGAAGGCGTTGCAGCAGACCCTGTTCGAGATGGGCAAGGCCGCGCTACAGGCCTATCCGGTGCTCGCCGAGATCCGCCTCGCCGCGCCGAACAAGCACCACTTCGACTATGACCTGGCGCGTTTCGGCATCGAGAACAACGGCGAGGTCTACTACGCGGCGGACCGGCCGTACGGCTTGATCCACGCGACCCTGCAGCGCGCCGACGCACCGGAGGCAGGTCCCGCATGGCTGCCGTGACCGTCATCGAGAACTGTGCCGTCGCCACCGTCGACTCGGCGGGCACCGAATACCGCCACGGTCATGTGGTGTTGCGCGGCAACCGGATCGCGGCGGTCGGGCCGGGAGCGGCGCCGCCGGTGGACGATTCGGCACACCGCATCGACGGCCGCGGCTGCCTGCTCACCCCCGGCCTGGTGAATACCCACCACCATCTCTATCAGTGGATCACCCGCGGTCTGGCCGCGGACAACACGCTGTTCGAATGGCTCACCACGCTTTACCCCATCTGGGCCGGCATCGACGAGGACGCGGTGCGGGTGGCGGCGACCGGCGGGCTGGCCGCGCTGGCGCGCACCGGATGCACCACCAGCACCGACCATCACTACGTCTTCCCGCGCGAGGGCGGCGATGTGCTCGGCGCGGAGATCGCGGCCGCCGCCGACGTCGGCCTGCGGTTCCACCCGTGCCGCGGGTCGATGGATCTGGGGCAGCGCGCGGGCGGGCTGCCGCCGGATCACGTGGTGCAGCCGCTCGACACCATCCTGACCGACAGCGCGGACGCTGTTGCCCGCCATCATGATCCGTCGTTCGACTCGATGCTGCGCATCGCGCTCGCTCCCTGCTCGCCGTTCTCGGTGAGCTCCGAGCTGCTCCGGGAATCGGCCGTGCTGGCACGCGAACTGGGTGTGCGGCTGCACACGCACGTCGCCGAGACGATCGACGAACAGGACTACTGCGCGCAGACCTTCGGCTGTACTCCCGCCGAGTACATGGCCCAGCTCGGCTGGGTCGGCTCGGACGTGTGGTGGGCGCACGCCATCCATCTGGACGACACCGCCATCGCCACCATGGCGAAAACCGGTACCGGCGTGGCCCATTGCCCGACCTCCAACGCGCGCATCGGTGCGGGCGTGGCGCGCACCGCCGATCTGGTGCGGGCGGGTGTGCCGGTCGGCCTCGGCGTGGACGGCGCGGCGAGCAACGAGGCGAGCTCGATGGTCGAGGAACCGCGCAACGCACTCTTCTACGCGCGCAACCGCGGCGGCCCCCGCGCCATGACGACCCGAACAGCGTTGGCACTGGCCACGATCGGCGGCGCCCGCGTGCTCGGCCGGGCCGCCGAGATCGGCTCGATCGAGCCCGGCAAACTCGCCGATCTCGCCCTGTGGCGGCTCGACACCCCCGCCCACGCGGGCATCGACGACCCGGTGACCGCCCTCGTGCTCGGCGCGGCGCCACCCCTCGCGGCGCTGCTGGTGAACGGCCGCGAGGTCGTGCGTGACGGCAGACTGGTCACGGTCGACGAAGACGCCGTCGGCTCGGCGGTCGCCGCCGCACAGGCCGCGCTGGTCGCGAAGGCGGGGTAGGCGGCGAACGAGGTGGCGCCGTGCGCCGGCGCCGAAGCGGAGCTGTGCCGATCGGCGAACGCGCGGTCCGAGTTGCGCACCGGCGGGCGGTGACCGTCAGCCGCAGCGGCGGGCCGCAAGCAACGCCAAAGTGTCGGCGCAGGCTCGCATTTCGCTGATCAGTACGTGGTGCTCGGGGTCCGGGGCCGCGCCGCGCGGTCCGAACAGACAGCATTCGATGCCCGCGCGACTGAGGTGGGTGGTGTCGTTGCCGCAGTAGGAGTAGGGCAGCGCGAGGCCACACTCCTCGACCCGGAAATCCGAGACCTGGGGGAGCAGTTCGGCGATATCGCGGACCACGGCGCAGTCGGCGGGCCGGTCCATCGGCGGCATATCGACGGCGAATTTGTGCACCCCGGCGGTCCGGGTGATCACCCGGCGCACCGAAGAGGGTTCGGGCACCACGGCGGCGTCGGCGGTGAGGCCGCTGCGCAGTGCGTGCCTGGTGCCGGTGCCGCCTTGTAACTCGCCCACGACGAACTCGAGCAGCAGCGGGCGGTACAGGGCAATGCCGCTGCGGCGCACCATGATCACGGCGCCGAGGATCGCGGCGAGGCCGCTCTTCATATGGTGCAGGCCCGCGCCGTACAGCCGGTCGCCGTCGCGGCGCGCGGTGAACGGTGTCCGCGGTTGGTCGTGACCGAGCGGATCCATGTCGAGGTGTCCGTTGAGCAGCAGCGCGGGTGTCCCGGTTTCCGGGCCGAGCCGGGCGATCGTCTGCAACCGACCGGGCTGCACTTCTTGATGGTAAGCGTGAATATCGTTTCGAAGCAGGGTGTTACGGACGTGCACCGCCAGCGGCGTTTCCTGCCCGGTGAACGAGGGAATGGCGGTGAGCTCGGCGGCCAGCCGCACGAGCTCGGCCTCGGGGAGCAGGCGGGACAGCTGGTCGGGGAAGGTCGTCGTCGAACTAGGCACGCTGCCGGAATCCGATCAGCAGGACGTCGCGTAATCCGGCGCCGGCGGCGGGATCGGTCACGGTGATCGGCGAGGTGTAGTGCAGCACCCGCTCATCGTCGAAAACGTAAGAGTCGAGCGGATCTTCGAGCACGAAGCTGCGCAACCCACGGTCCGGGTCGTAGCGGTCGTAGATGGCGGAGACGCCGCCGCTGATATTGGTGCGCTGGATCAGATGCGCGGAACCCGCGATCAGGCCGTCGCGGTGCTTGCCCTCCGGCGCCGGATCTCCCGGTGCGATCAGCCGCAGGTAGTGGGCGTCGACCAGGCAGTCCGGGGTGGCTGCGGCGGAAAGTACCCCGTGTGCGGTGAGCAGACGGGCCACCGCCGCCGCGATCTGCTTGGTCGGCTCGGTCGCCGGATGCTCCGGCGGAATCAGCTTGAAGCGGCGGGCTATGCCGCCCGCCACCGGATCGACCTGTTCGGATTGCACATCCGGCGGCGGCTGATCGATCGCGGTGAGGGCAGCGGGGCCGTCCGCGCCCAGCCGCGTCAGGTCGAGCCGGAAGCACTGGTAGGCGCGCCGCCCATACTGCTCGCCGGCGGGCAGCCAGTGGTCGAGTTCGGTGTAGTCCCGGAACGTGCGCCGCAGGACGTGCAGATCGGGGGCGGCAAGCGAGAAATCGGCCGCGGTCATCAGCCAGGAGGACGGCGGGTCCGCGTCGGGCGCGGGCGGCAGCTCACGGTCGGCAGACGCCGTCCGCTGATCGGTGTTTATCGGTGGCCCTTCCGCGTCAGGACATGGCGGGCCACAGCAGGGCCGCGGGCCGCGCATATCGGTGAGGGATGGCTCGCCGCCGGCGTGGGAAATATCACATCGAGCGAGCCGCGATGGACATTAATCACGCGGCTGCCCGGTGTCGAGTGTGCGCCGGGCACGAACTTGCGTGTCGAGGCCGCCGGTACCGTGGCGTACTGAGTAAGTCCTGTTCAGGGTGTATGCGGGATACTGGAACAGTACCGCCTCTGACTGGTCGGAGGCGGTCCGGGTGGCGGCCGGACGGTGTGGGGGCCGGTCGGGTGAGCGGTGGCCGGTCACCGGCCGCCGCGGATCGGCGGGGTAACGGCCGCGCAATCCGGCGCGGAGATTGCGCAACATCGTGGCAACTCCGCGCTTCTAGGGTTGGCGGCAGTGGCAGTGGAGCGAGGTGAGACGTGGACCTGGACACGATCCGGGAGGTGCTGATGGCGCGGAAGCGGGCGGATCTGGGGGCGCTGAGTGCTTCGTGCGCGGTGCTGGCGGGCGGGACGTTCCTGTTCGCCGAGCCACAGGACCGGCTGGACCGGCTGGTCGACATCACCGCCCTCGGCTGGCCGGCGGTGACCGTGGTGCCGGCGGGGCTGGAGATCGCGGCGACCTGCACGCTGGCGGAACTGGCCGGTGCGGGACCGGGGCGTGAGCTCGGCGCGCCGGTGTTTCGCGAGGACTGGCCGGGGACAAGGCTTTTCGCGCAAGGGTGCCGGGCTTTGCTGGCATCGCACAAGATCTGGCGGACCGCGACCGTCGGGGGAAATATCTGTTTGTCGCTGCCCGCCGGTGGCGTGCTCGCGGCCCTGACCGCGCTCGACGGCGTGGCATTGCTGTGGGGGCCGGACGGGGTGGACCGGCGGATTTCCTTGCGGGAGTTCGTGCTCGGCCCCGAGCGCAACGTGCTGTCGCCCGGTGAGGTATTGCGGTCGGTAACCGTTCCGATGGCAAGTTTGCGGGCGCACACCAGTTTCCGGAAGATCGCGCTCGCGCCGCTGGGGCGTTCCGGTGCGGTAGTGATGGGGCGGCGTGATCCGGACGGCCGGTGCGCGATCACCCTGAGCGCGGCCACCGTCCGGCCGATCGTGCTGGACTTCGGTGCTGTGCCCAGCACGGCCGAGGTCGGCGCACTCGTCGCGGGAATCGATCCGCAGCTCTGGTTCGACGACCCGCACGGTGCGCCTGATTGGCGAGCGCACGTCACCGGCCTGCTCGCCCGCGAGGTCGCCGCCGAGTTGCAACTCGCGCAGGACCCGCTATGAGACTCGAAATCGACGGCAGGGCGGTCGAAGTCGACCCACGCCCGGGTCAATGCCTGCGCACCCTGCTTCGCGAACAAGGCACCTTCGCTGTCAAAAAAGGATGCGACACAGGCGATTGCGGCGCCTGCACGGTTCAGCTCGACGGTCTGCCCGTGCACTCCTGCCTCATCCCGGCCCACCGCGCCGCCGACCGCACGGTCACCACCGCCGCCGGTCTCGGCACCGCGGCCGACCCCCACCCGGTCCAGCGCCGCTTCGTCGAGCACGCCGCCTTCCAATGCGGATTCTGCACCGCGGGCATGGTCGTGACAGCCGCGGGCCTCGGGCTCGCCGGAGCCGCACCGTGCGGCCGGACCGGCGCCGACGGGGGCCCCACTGCCCTTCCGAGTGCGCGGTCTGCCGCGGTCGATGCCGAGCCGGCCGGCAACGAGTGGCCGGAAGCGGGCTCCTCCACCACGACCGAACCCGCCGCCGACCCGGACCGTCCCGCACGCACCAGTGCCGAGATCGCCGAGCTGATGAAGGGAAACCTGTGCCGCTGCACGGGTTACCGCGCCATCGCAGACGCACTCGGTGGTGTCGCGACAGTCGAAGCCGACATCGCCGCCGCGCAACCGGGCATCGCTGATGGTGCAGACCAGGTGCGCACCGCCGGCGAGCAGCAGCCGGCGGAAGGGGGCCACGCCGGGGCGGCCGGCGAGCCGACGCGTGGTGCGTTGCCCGGAGGCGGGTGGGTGGGGCGTGGGGTCGGTGCGCCCGCCGGCCCGCGGATCGTGCGCGGGGGCGAGCCGTTCACGTTCGATATCGCGCCCGGTGCCGAGGGGCGCGCACCCGCCGGTTCGAGCACGAATTCGACTGGTGTGGAGGGGGCTTCGCCGCCGAGTGTGCCGTTGCACCTCGCGGTATTGCCGAGTCCGCATGCGCACGCGCGCATCCTGTCGATCGAGACGGCGGCTGCTGAGGCAGTGCCCGGGGTGCGGGCGGTGCTCACCTATGCGGACGCACCGGAGGTGGCGTTCTCCACGGCCCGGCACGAGTTGCGGGCCGACGATCCGGACGACACGTATGTGCTGGACCGGACGGTGCGGTTCGTGGGGCAGCGGGTGGCGGCGGTGGTCGCGGACAGTCTCGCGGCCGCACGCGCGGGCTGCCGGGCACTGGACGTGACGTACGAGGTGCTGCCCGCGGTGTTCGATCCGGCGGCGGCACTGCTGCCCGAGGCACCGAAACTGCATGCGGAGAAACCGGATTCGGCACGCATCGCGGACTCGCGACGCAATCTGATCGCCGAGGTGCACGGCGAGGTCGGCGATACCGCGGCGGGGCTCGCGGCGGCGGCGAAAGTGGTCAGCGGCGTATGGCAATCGCCGCGCGGGCAGCACGTGCACCTGGAAACCCACGGCGGCGTCGGCTGGCTCGACGCCGACGGCAGGCTGGTCGTCCGGTGTAGCACCCAGGTGCCGTTTCTGGTGCGCGACGAACTGTGCCAGATCTTCGGCCTGCGTAAGGATCGGGTACGGGTGTTCGCCACCCGGGTCGGCGGCGGCTTCGGCGCGAAGCAGGAGATGCTGGCCGAGGACCTCATCGCGTTGGCGGTGCTGCGCACCGGCCGCCCGGTGCAGTACGAGTTCACCCGTGGCGACGAGTTCACCGCCGCCACCTGCCGCCACCCGATGCGGGTCGCGGTCACCGCGGGCGCCGGCGCCGACGGCGTGCTCACCGCGCTGGTGGTGGACGTGCTCGCCGACGGCGGCGCGTACGGCAATCACAGTGCGGGCGTGATGTTCCACGGCGTCGGCGAATCGATCGGCGTCTACCGCTGCGCCAACAAGCGGGTGGACGCACAAGCCGTGTACACCAACAACATTCCGTCCGGCGCCTTCCGCGGCTACGGGCTCGGCCAGGTGATCTTCGGGATCGAGTCCGCGCTCGACGACCTGGCGCGTGCTCTCGGCATCGACCCGTTCGAGTTCCGCCGGCGCAACGTGGTGCGCCCGGGCGATGCGTTCGTCGGCGCCGAGGTGGACGAGAGCGACCTGACCTTCGGCAGTTACGGTCTCGATCAGTGCATCGAGCTGACCGAGCGAGCATTGTTGCGCGGCAACGGCGTTGCCGCGCCGGATCCGAGCTGGCGGGTCGGCACCGGCATGGCGGTGTCCATGATCGCGACCATTCCGCCGCGCGGCCACCGCTCCGACGCGACGGCCACCCTGCTGCCGGACGGCCGCTACGAGATCCGGGTCGGCACCGCGGAATTCGGTAACGGCACCAGCACGGTGCACGCACAGCTCGCGGCGACTGCGCTGGCCACCGCGATATCGCGCATCGTGCTCCGCCAATCCGACACCGACCTGATCGGCCACGACACCGGCGCGTTCGGCTCCACCGGCATCGTGGTCGCGGGCAAGGCGACCTACGCCGCGGCATCGGAGCTGCGCAGGCTGCTGCTCGGGCGGGCGGCGAAACTGGCCGGGCTGCCCGAACACGACTGCGTGCTGGAGTCCGCGGGTGTCCGGTGCGGCGACCAGTTCTTCGACGCGGCGGCACTGCTGGCCGACGGCCCGTTGACCGCGCACGGCGAGCACGCGGGCAGTCCCCGTTCGGTGAGTTTCAACGTGCACGCCTTCCGGGTCGCGGTGCGGCCGGACACGGGTGCGATCCGCATCCTGCAGTCCGTCCAGGCCGCCGACGCGGGGACCGTGCTCAATCCGGTGCAGTGCCGCGGTCAGGTGGAGGGCGGCGTCGCGCAGGCGCTCGGCACTGCGCTGTACGAGGACATGCGCAGCGCGCGGGGACTGGTCACCACGCAGTCGCTGCGGCACTATCACATCCCGCAGTTCGCGGACGTGCCGCGGACCGAGGTGTATTTCGCCGATACCGCCGATGCGCTGGGCCCGCTGGGCGCGAAGTCGATGAGCGAGTCCCCGTACAACCCGGTCGCCCCTGCGCTGGCGAACGCGATACGCGATGCTGTCGGGGTGCGGCCGGACCGGCTGCCGATGACCGCCGACCGTATCTGGCGGGCTATGCAGGAAGGAGGACCACGGTGACACGCGGCGCGAGTATCAGGCCCGGAGGCGGCAGCGAGCGTAACCACGGAGGGACAGCGAGGGCCGCAGGTCGAGCGCAGCTGCCGGAAAGTGTCCGAGCGCGGGTCGATGCGATGCTCGACACCGTCGATACCGAGTTGCGCACGCGCTATCCGGGACCGGACGGGCGGGCGCAGCCGATCCATGTCGCGTATGTCCCCGCGGACCGGATCGCCGAGGACACGCCTGTCGCGTGGGGCGCGGCGGCCGTCGAACTGCTGGACGAGCACGCCGCCCTGCTGACCGAGCTGGACGCGACCGGCTCGTTGCCCGACGTGCGCCTGCGGCTCGCGCAGGACCCGATCCAGGATCTGCGCATCGATTTCGAGGACGGCTACGGGTTCCGCGCCGACGACGAAGAGGACAAGGCGGCACACGAGGTGGGCTCGGTGCTGGCCGCCTGGGCGCAGCGGGCGGATCGCCCGCGCAGCTTCGGGATCCGGACGAAGGGCCTCGCCGCGGCGGAGCGCGGTCGCACGCTGCGCACGCTCGAGCTGGTGCTGGCCGGGATGGGCGAGGTGCCCCCGGGATTCGTGTTCACCGTGCCCAAGATCCGTGCGGCGGAACAGGTTCGGGCGCTGGTCGCGCTGTGCGAGGGCCTGGAGAGCGGTTACGGCCTCGCCCCGGGGGCGCTGCGGTTCGAATTGCAGATCGAGAGCC
Organism: Nocardia vulneris; assembly: GCF_001613425.1. Classification (GTDB taxonomy): domain Bacteria; phylum Actinomycetota; class Actinomycetes; order Mycobacteriales; family Mycobacteriaceae; genus Nocardia; species Nocardia vulneris. Next base: position 122,592 of record NZ_BDCI01000036.1, read on the forward strand.
CGCAGGCGATCATCGCCGCCGACGGCACCGCGCCCATCGCCCGGATGCTCGGCCTGGCCGACGGACGGTGCAGCGCACTGCATTTCGGTACCTACGACTACACCGCCGCGTGCGGCGTCGCGGCCCCCGATCAGGCGCTCGACCACCCCGCCGCCGACTACGCGAAGGCCGTCATGCAGGTGGCCGCCGCGCAGACCGGGGTCTGGGTGTGCGACGGCTCCACCCAGATCGTGCCCGATGTCGCGCCGGAAGCCGCGCTGCGCAACCATCACCGCCTGGTCGGCCGGGCGCTGCAACGCGGCTACTACCAGGGCTGGGACATGCATCCGGGCCATCTGGTCACCCGCTGGCTGGCGACCTACGACTTCTTCCGGCAGGCGATAGCGGTGGCCGTGCCACGGTTGCAGGCCTACCTGGACCGGCGCTCGGGCGGCGTCATGGACGAACCGGCCACCGCGGAAGCTTTGGCCGCCACCGTGTTACGCGGACTCGACTGCGGGGCACGCACCCCGGCGGAACTGGCCACCCACGCACCCGAGCTGACCACGGCGGTGCTGCGCGCCCTGGTCACGCGCGCACCGCTGCCGGAGGGGGCCCGATGACCGACGCGGACTTCACCCTGCTGCCCGACCTGGCGGTGCGCCCGCTCGGCGGCTCGGTGATCTGGGCGAACGACGAATTCTTCGCGGAGAAGGAGAATTTGATCAATCCAGGCCCGCCCGACTATCAGACATCGACGTTCGGGCACAAGGGCCAGGTCTACGACGGTTGGGAAACCCGTAGGCACCGGGGCCGGCCCGGCGACGATTCGGCCATCGTGCGACTCGGCGTGCCCGGTGTGATCCGCGGCGTCGTGGTGGACACCGCCTGGTTCAAGGGCAACTACCCGCCCGCGGTGTCGGTGTCCGCGCTGGAGGTACAGGACTATCCGACCGCGGAAAGCATTGCCGCCCGCGAGGATTGGGTGACGCTGGTCGATCGCGCCCCCGTCGCGGGGGACAGTCGCAACCCGTTCGCCGTCGCGAGCGAACGACGGTGGACGCACGTGAAGCTCACCATGCACCCAGACGGCGGGGTGGCCCGGCTCCGGGTGCACGGCGAAGGCAGTCCCGATCCCCGCTTGCTCGGCCTCGGCCCGCTCGATCTGGCGGCACTGGAAAACGGTGCGCTGGTGCTGGATTGCTCCAACCGCTTCTACAGCTCGCCGAATCAGCTGCTGTATCCCGGCCTGGCCCGGCGGATGGGGGACGGCTGGGAGACCGCGCGGCGTCGCGACGACGGCAACGACTGGGTGCGGATCCGGCTGGCCGGTCCCGGACTGATCCGGTTGGCCGAGATCGACACCTCGTATTTCCTCGGCAACAGTCCGGGCGCGGCCCGGCTCACCGGGCGCACCAACGACGGCACCGAGCTCGAATTGCTGCCGCGCACCGACCTTTTGCCCGACACCAGGCATCAGTTCGCGATCGCGCCGATGGCGGCGTCGGTGGAGGAGGTCCGCCTCGACATCTACCCCGACGGCGGCCTGGCCCGGCTCCGCCTCTACGGGGAGCTGGGCGGGTGAGCCGGGAATTCGTCGGTTACGGCCGGACGCCGCCGGACCCGCAGTGGCCCGGCGGCGCGCGGCTGGCCGTCCAGTTCGTGCTGAACTACGAGGAGGGCGGGGAGAACAACGTCCTCGACGGCGACCCGCACTCGGAGACCTTTCTCTCGGAAATGACTCCGGCGCAGGCGTTTCCGAATCGGCACATGAGCATGGAGTCGCTCTACGAGTACGGGTCGCGGGCCGGGCTGTGGCGGGTGTTGCGCGCGTTCGAACGGCGTGGACTGCCGTTGACCATCTTCGCGGTCGCGCGGGCGATGCAGCGAAATCCGGAGGCGGTGGCCGCTTTTCGCGAACTCGGGCACGAGATCGCCGGGCACGGCCTGCGCTGGCAGTCCTATCAACTGGTCGACCGGGACACCGAGCGGGCGCATCTGGCCGAAGCGGTGCGCGTCCTCACCGAACTCACCGGGGCCGCCCCGCTCGGCTGGTACACCGGGCGTGATTCGCCGAACACCCGTGAGCTGGTGGTCGAGCACGGCGGTTTCGTCTACGACTCCGATTCCTACGCCGACGACCTGCCCTACTGGGTCACCGTGCAGGGGACGGACCAGTTGGTGGTGCCGTACACGCTGGACACCAACGACATGCGGTTTGCCTCACCCGCCGGGTTCCCCACCGGCGAGCAGTTCTTCGCGCACCTGCGCGATGCCTTCGACGTGCTGTATCGCGAAGGCGCGGAAGGCAACCCGAAGATGCTCTCGGTGGGCCTGCACTGCCGCATCGTCGGCCGTCCCGCGCGCATGGCCGCCCTGGAACGCTTCCTCGATCACGTGCAGTCCCACGACAAGGTCTGGATCGCCCGCCGCATCGAGATCGCTGAGCACTGGCGCCGGGTGCACCCCGCGCGGGTCCACTGAGCGCCGACTCGCTGCGAGGACGGCACAATTCGGGTCATGTGCGCCGCGGGCTCGCCGATTAATTTCGGTGGTCGACCAATGCACAAGGAGCTCGAATGATCGCAGTCCGTGGGTTCGCAGGCGCCGCCCTGATCGCCGCCGCCGCACTGGCCGGAACCGGTGCGGCCGGTGCGGCCCCCGTGCCGCTCGAACCGCATACGCCGGTGGCGACCGAGTCGGTCGCGGGCAGTTGCGGTGGGATCACCGAGCCGTTCGCGGCGCTGGTCTGCGCGCTCAGCAGCCTGTCCGGCAATCAGGGGCCCGGCTTTCCGTGATCGGGTGACCGCGGCCGCTCGACGGGCGGCCGCGGCACGCAGCTCAGCCGAACAGCCCGGCGACGAACGGCAGGGAATCCGGCAGTGAGGCGTTCACGGTGCCGCTGTGATCCTCGGGGTAGGTGTGCAACTGGACCGGCTGCCCGTTCGCCTGCAGGACGGCGGCGAAGCGCAGGGTCTCCGGCGTGATCACATCGGTGTCGCGCAGGCCCTGGCCGAGGAAGATCGGCTTGTCGTAACCGGATTCGGGCAGGCCGAGGTAGCGGCTCAGTAGCCCGTGCAGGTCGGGGATCTGCGCGAGCGGCTTGCTGAACAGATCGCCCACGATCACGCGATTCGCGCCCAATTCGTCGCCGAGCGGCAGCAGGCACTCGGTCCGGGCCGTAGCCAGCCACGCGCGGCCCGCATCGGTCAGGTAGGACTCGATGTCCAGCTCGGGGAACGTGGTGCGCAATCCGTTGAGGATGTAGAGCACGTACGCGGTGGTGTGCGGGCTGAGTTTCACCGGCGGCACATGCGGGCCGAGCGGCAGCAGAATGTCTTCGATATAGGCGGGCGTGCCGGTGCCCACCGCGCCGCGATAATCGAGGTCCGGCCCGCCGAATTCGGTGGCATAGCGCGCGGTGAAGATCGCGGCCCCCGCACCCTGGGATTGGCCGACCACCGCCCATTTCTTCGACAGCGACGAATAGTGTCCCGTGGCGGCTTTGACCGCGTCCACGACGTTGTGCGCCTCGACCACCCCATTGAGATACGGGTGTTCGCCCGGTGTGCCGAGCCCGGCGTAGTCGGCGGCAACTATCGCGTAACCCTGGTTCAGCCAGGTGCCCAGGTAGGCCCAGTCGCGTTCGACGGCGCTCGGCCCCGCGAGGCTGTACGCGCAGTCGTCGCCGATCCCGACGGTGCCGTGCGCCCAGGCGATGACCGGCCAGCCGCCCGCGGGCGGTGCGCCCGGCGGGAAGTAGACGGCCGCGCTCGCGGTGGTCGGCACGTCGTTCGCGGTGGTCGAGCTGTACAGGATGCGACTCGACTGAGCCGCGCCCGGCGGCGTCGCGGCCGGGGCCAGCGCGCCGGCCGATTCGACGGTGCCGACCGGCGTCGCCGCCGCGGTCGGCAGGTGTAGCAGGCTGAAGGCGCAGGCGAGGGTGACCGCCGCGGCGATGACCGGTTTCCGCATGGGGGCTCCTGGGTCCGAGGTGCGGGCTGCCTTCCGCGGGCAGCCGGACGTACGTCCAGGCCGAGTCTGCCCGACCGCACGCGCGCGGCGCAGGCTCGGGTGGCGTGGGCCACACCGGCGGCACCCGCCCCGCCTTGTGAACGTCCTCACAAACCGGAATGCGAGCGGGGGTCGATGACCGGCAACCGGGCGAGCCCAAACAGTACGGGCGTTACGCTGAAACCGCACGTCAGGGCTACCGGCGGGTAGGTTCCACCTTTGCAATTCACAGGCAAATTTTGCAAAGTTAGCAAACCAGTGTGGAAACCTAGCTGAGATTCACATTAGCAACAGGTAGACGGCCATTTCGCATTGTGCAATCGTGTGGAAGTACACCCCATGGGCCTAGCAAGCCTGCAAATTGCCGCTCCAGCAGTTCGAGTCGTTTATCCGCTCGGCCGTGGGGCACATCGACCTAAACGAGGAAGTGGAGTCAGAGATGTCGAACGCCGGCACCCCGAAGACCGCTGCGGAAATCCAGCAGGATTGGGACACCAACCCGCGCTGGAAGGGCGTCACCCGTAACTACACCGCGGAGCAGGTGTCGAAGCTCCAGGGCACCGTCGTCGAAGAGGCCACTCTCGCCCGCCGCGGTTCGGAGATCCTCTGGGATCTGGTGAACAACGAGGACTACATCAACTCGCTGGGTGCCCTCACCGGCAACCAGGCGGTCCAGCAGGTCCGCGCCGGCCTGAAGGCCATCTACCTGTCCGGTTGGCAGGTCGCCGGTGACGCGAACCTGTCCGGCCACACCTACCCGGACCAGTCGCTGTACCCGGCCAACTCGGTGCCGTCGGTGGTGCGTCGCATCAACAACGCGCTGCTGCGCGCCGACGAGATCGCCAAGGTCGAGGGTGACGACTCGGTCAAGAACTGGCTGGCCCCGATCGTCGCCGACGCCGAAGCCGGCTTCGGTGGCGCGCTGAACGCCTACGAGCTGCAGAAGGCCATGATCGCCGCCGGCGCCGCCGGTGTGCACTGGGAAGACCAGCTGGCCTCGGAGAAGAAGTGCGGCCACCTCGGTGGCAAGGTGCTGATCCCCACCCAGCAGCACATCCGCACCCTGACCTCCGCGCGCCTGGCCGCCGACGTCGCCGACGTCCCCTCGGTGATCATCGCCCGCACCGACGCCGAGGCCGCCACGCTGATCACCTCGGACGTGGACGAGCGCGACCGGGAGTTCCTGGACGGCACCCGCACCGCCGAGGGCTTCTTCGGCGTGAAGAACGGCATCGAGCCCTGCATCGCGCGGGCCAAGGCCTACGCCCCCTACGCCGACCTCATCTGGATGGAGACCGGTGTGCCGGACCTCGAGGTCGCGCGCAAGTTCGCCGAGGCCGTCCGTGGCGAGTTCCCGGACCAGCTGCTGGCCTACAACTGCTCGCCGTCCTTCAACTGGAAGGCGCACCTGGACGACGCGACCATCGCGAAGTTCCAGCGTGAGCTCGGCGCGATGGGCTTCAAGTTCCAGTTCATCACCCTGGCCGGCTTCCACTCGCTCAACTACGGCATGTTCGACCTGGCCTACGGCTACGCCCGCGAGGGCATGACCGCCTTCGTCGACCTGCAGGAGCGCGAGTTCAAGGCCGCTTCCGAGCGTGGCTTCACCGCCATCAAGCACCAGCGTGAGGTCGGTGCCGGCTACTTCGACACCATCGCCACCACCGTCGACCCGAACACCAGCACCGCTGCGCTGAAGGGCTCGACCGAAGAAGGTCAGTTCCACTGAGTTGTTCGGCGTCGCCTGCGGCGCCGCGTGTTCGCGGCCCCCAAGGTTCGCCGCCGAGCACTCGAGACTCGCGCCTGCGGCGCATGCGCTTCGAGCGCTCGGCAGCGAACCGGCCGCGAACGGGCTCGTCGGGCTCGCCCCGGACGGGGTTGCGTGAGCACCGACGTCCCGATCGAGGTTTTCGCCAAGGGAGGTTGCCCGACGTGAATACCGCCAGACCTCTACTCCAGTAGGGGTGTACCGCCCTCCCCGCCGAACAGCCCCGGCAGGGAGGGCATCCCTATAACTTGGACGATCGAGGGGCCGCTCGCACCAGAGCAAACCCCTTCCGCGGTGCGACCGTCAGGCCCGGAGGAGGAAGCTTGCGTAACCACGCAGGGCCCGGCCGCGCCGCACATCCAACACAGCCACCGACTAGCCAGACCAACAGCAGGAGCGGGACGTGAGCAGCGAGAAGATTCAGCGCGTCGGCATCATCGGCGCCGGACAGATGGGTGCCGGAATCGCGGAGGTGTGCGCCCGGGCGCACGTCGACGTGCTCGTCTACGAGCAGACCCGGGAGCTGGCCGCCGCCGGCCGCGCCCGCATTCTGCGCTCCCTCGACCGCGGCGTCAGCAGCGGCAAGATCACCGAGCGCGAACGCGAACAGGCCGCCTGGCGCCTGCGGTTCACCTCCGACCTCAACGACTTCGCCGACCGCCAGCTGGTGGTCGAGGCGGTGCTCGAGGACGAGAAGGTGAAGACCGCCATCTTCGCCGAGCTCGACAAGGTCGTCACCGACCCGTCGGCCGTGCTGGCCTCCAACACCTCCTCCATCCCGATCATGAAGATCGCGGTCGCCACCACCCAGCCCGAGCGGGTCGTCGGCATGCACTTCTTCAACCCGGTCCCGGTGCTGCCGCTGGTCGAGCTGGTCACCACGCTGAAGACCAGCGAGGCCGTGTCCAAGCGGGCCGAGGCGTTCGCCGGCGAGGTGCTGGACAAGCAGGTCGTGCGCTCCGCCGACCGCTCCGGCTTCGTGGTGAACGCGCTGCTGGTGCCGTACCTGCTCTCGGCCATCCGGATGGTCGAGTCCGGTTTCGCCACCAAGGACGACGTGGACAAGGCCATGGTGCTCGGTTGTGCGCACCCCATGGGTCCGCTCGCGCTGACCGACCTGGTCGGCCTGGACACCGTGAAGTCGATCGCCGACTCGATGTACGAAGAATTCAAGGAGCCGCTGTACTCCGCTCCGCCGCTGCTCATGCGTATGGTCGAAGCTGGGTTGCTCGGCAAGAAGACCGGCGCGGGCTTCTACCAGTACAACCGAGCCTGAGCTCTTTCGATCCAACCCCCCAGGCGCATTAGCGTGCGGCGTCCATGCCAGGCAATGGGCGCCGCGCAGCCATCGAAGGGAGCAGCGCGCTCATGGTGAACGTGACCGACGGCTACGGGTCGAGCATCCTCGGCTATCCGCGGATCGGGCCGCATCGAGAACTCAAGCGGGCACTCGAGGCCTATTGGCGCGGTGCGCTCGACCGCGACGGACTGCTCGCGGTCGGCCGCGACATCCAGGAACGGCAGTTCAACGAGCTGGCCGCGACCGGACTGACCCAGGTGCCGGGCAATACTTTCTCCTTCTACGACCACGTGCTGGACAACGCCCTGTTGTTCGGCGCGGTGCCCAAGCGGTTCGAACCGTTCCAGGACGAGATGGACCCGCTGGACTTCTATTTCCTGATGGCGCGCGGTCGTCCCGACCTGCCGCCGCTGGAACTGGTCCGGTTCTTCGGCACGAATTACCACTACCGGCAGCCGGAATTGGCGGCGGAGACCGAGTTCTCGCTGCATCCCGAGGCGCTGCTCGACGAGTTCGACCGGGCCAAGGCTCAGCACATCGAGCTGCGCCCGGTGGTGCTCGGCCCGCTGTCGCTGCTGCTGCTGTCCAAGGCGGGGCAGACCCCGGGCCAGGACGAATTCGACACGGTCAGCCTGCTGGACAAGCTGCTGCCGGTGTACGAGCAGCTCTTCGAGATCCTCGCCAAACGCGGCGCGACCTGCGTGCAGCTCGACGAGCCCGCGTTCACCAGTGAGCGCACCCCCGCCGAGCTGGCCGCGTTCGAGCGGGCCTACCAACGGCTGTCGAAGGCGCCGCTGCGCCCGCGGATGCTGGTGACCGGGCAGTACGGCGATTTCGGTGCGGCGCTGCGCATCCTGGCCGCCAGCAATGTGGAGGCGATCGGGCTCGACCTGGCCAGCTACCGCATCCGGCCCGACGATCTGGCGGCGATCCCGGGTATTCGCCGGAAGCGGTTGTACGCCGGTGTGATCAGCGGCCGCAACGTGTGGCGGGCCGATCGCTACGTGACGCTGGAGTACCTGAACCAGCTCGCGCAGGTGTGCCCCGACCTGGTGGTCTCGACCGGCACGACGCTGCTGCACGTGCCCTACGACCTGCTCATCGAATACGACATCCCGGGCAACGTGGCCGATCGGCTCGCCTTCGCGAAACAGAAAGTGGGCGAGGTGGTTTCGCTCGCCAAGGCGCTCACCGAGGGCCCGTCGGACAAATGGCGCAAGCGGCCTACCGAGGTGCACTTCAAGCAGAAGCACGCGGTGCGGCAACGGGTTTACGCGGTGACGCCGGAAATGCGTTCGCGGGAACCGTACGAGGTGCGCAAGCAAGCACAGCAGGCCAGGCTGAACCTGCCGCCGGTGCCCGCGACGACGCTGGGTTCCTTCCCGCAGACCACCGCGGTCCGGCAGGCGCGCCACGAACTCGGTCAGGGCCGGCTGTCCTACGACGACTACCGCAAGCGGATCGAAGCCGAGATCGAGTCGACCATCCGGTTGCAGGAAGACATCGGGCTCGATGTGCTGGTGCACGGCGAGCACGAGCGCAACGACATGATCCAGTACTTCGCCGAGCTGCTCGACGGCTTCGCCACCACCCACTACGGCTGGGTGCAGGTGTACGGATCCCGTTGTGTGCGACCGCCGATCATCTACGGTGACGTGTCGCGGCCCGCGCCGATGTCGGTGGAGTGGATCAGCTACGCGCAGTCGCTGACCGACAAGCCGGTCAAGGGCATGGTGACCGGACCGGTCACCATGATCGCGCGCTCGTTCGTCCGGCAGGATCAGCCGCTGCACGAGACCGCGGACCAGGTGGCGCTCGCCATCCGGGACGAGCTTGCGGACCTGGAGAAGGCGGGCATCGCGATCATCCAGGTCGACGAGCCCGCGATCCGGGAGATGCTGCCGCTGCGTCCGGAGGGTCGCGCGGAGTACCTGCGCTGGGCGGTCGGCGCGTTCCGGCTGGCCACCTCCGGGGTCAAGCCGGACACCCAGATCCACACGCACATCGGCTATTCCGGCCGGGCCGAGGTGGTCGACGCGATCGAGGAGCTCGACGCCGATGTCACCGCGATCGTCGCGACCCGGTCGATCGAATGGGTGGTCACCGCGCTCGAGGCGGACAGCGGCACCGACCACGGCCTGAGCCACGGTGTCGGTCCCGGTGTCTACGAGAGCCGTTCGGCCCGCATCCCGGACATCGACGAGCTCGACGAATTGCTCACCGCCGCAGCACAAGCCATCACGCCCGAACGACTATGGGCGAATCCGGACGGTGGTTTGAAGACCCGGCACTACTGGCAATTGGAGCCGTCGCTGCGCAACCTGGTCGCGGCGGCCCGTCGAGTCCGCCGCCGCGCACTCGCCGCCGAATAACCGAAACGTGGTGCCGCCCCCTGTTTCGACAGGGGGCGGCCTGCGTTCGCCGACCTCGGGTTCGACTCGGGACGCGCCGCGATCCGAACCTCAGTGGTTCAGGGCGGCGACGACGAACATCAGGGCGGCGCCGAGAACGGTGCAGGCCAGGGTGAGGCGGGAGGGGTGTTCGGCGTGGGCCTCGGGGAGGATGTCGGCGGTGGCGAGGTAGAGCAGGAAACCGCCGAAGTAGCCGAGATAGAGGCCGACCATGCCCTCGGGCACATGGATGAGCGTGCCGACCACGGCGCCGATCACCGGTGCGACGGCGTCCAGCCCGAGCAGGGTGAGGGCGCGTTTGCGGGCGTTGCCGTAGAGCGTCGAGATGGTGAAAGTGTTGAAACCGTCCGCGAAATCGTGCGAGATGACGGCGATGGCCACGGCCGCGCCGACGGTGGCGCCCGCCTGGAAGCCGAGCCCGATCCCGAGCCCGTCCAAGAAGCTGTGGAAGATCAGGCCGGCCGCGGCGAGCACGCCGACCGACTCGAAACCGTGTGTGTGCGTGCCGAATTCCTGTTCGTGGCCGGTATGGATGGCCACGGCGCGTTCGATGACGTGGATGGTGAGGAAGCCGCCGACGGCGGCGATCAGCACGGCGGGCACGCCGAGCACATCCTGCGCGGATTGTTCCAGGGCCTCGGGGATCAGATCGAAGAACACCACGCCGAGCATCACGCCCGCGGCGAGTCCGAGCACCAGGTGCCTGCGGTCGCCGATGCGGACCGCAACGAATCCGCCGACCAGCGTGGAGCACATGGACACCAGCGCCAGCAGAATCGCCATCGCACCAGCATGGGTGATCGGTCGCGGCGCGCCCGGCATCTCCGATCGGCGAGTTCGTCACCCGGACCGACCAGCACGTTCGGTGGCGGCGCGGACCGCCGACCCGCCTGCTCGGGCCCCCGGGTTCGGCGCGTGACTACGCGCCTTTCGCGCGATCGGTGCCGGTGAAACGGATGGTCAACTGCCGAGCCCACTTTCGGTGCGGCTTGGGCGGCGGCGGTGGCAGCGGCGCGTCCAGGTCGACATCGGTCTGCACTTCGTAGCGCCGGATGTAGGCCCCGGCGAAAGCCTGGACGGTGGCGGTGACCGGAATGGCGAGCAGCGCACCGGTCGCGCCGAGCAGGGCGGCGCCCGCCAGCACCGCGCCGAAGGCGACGGCCGGATGCATGTCCAGCGTGGTCGCGGTGATTCTCGGTTGCAGCACATAATTCTCGAACTGCTGATACAGGACGATGAAGCCGAGGATCCACAGCGCGTCCGACGGTCCGTGCACCAGCGCCACGATGACCGGTAACGCGCCCGCGAGGTAGGTGCCGACGGTCGGGATGAACTGCGACACCACGCCCACCCACAGCGCGAGCGCGAACGCCGAGGGCACGTCGAGCACCCGCAACGCCACGTAGTGCGCCAAAGTCGAAGCGAGCGCGAGCAATCCGCGCGAATAGATGTAGCCGCCGGTCTTCTGCACGGCGATATCCCAGGCGCGCAGCACATGCAGCTGCTTGCGCGGCGGCAGCAGTGAGCACACGGCATTGCGGAACCGGGGGCCGTCGGCGGCGAAGTAGTACGTGAACAGCAGCACCCCGAGCGACTGGAACACCACGCTGACCGCTTTCGTGCTGATGTCCCAGGCGTTTCCGGCCGCGCCCTCTAGGTACTTGCTCCAGTTGCTGGTGTACTTCTCGAGGTCGGTGCCGGATATGTGCGTGTTGAAGGTGCGGTTGACCCAGTCGATGCCTTGATCGGCGTATTCCGGCGCGTTGTTGACCAGGGTGGTGATCTGGTCGATCAGCAGCGAGCCGAGCGTCCAGAAGAACGCGACGACCACCGAGATCAGGACGAGAAAGACCACTCCGGTGGCGAGCCCGCGTTTCATGCCGCGGCGCGCGAGCCAGTTCACCGCGGGCTCGATGGCGAAGGCGAGGAACAGCGAGACCAGCACGATGGTGAGCAACCCTTGCAGCCGGGTCAGCGCCCAGAACCCCGCGAAGAGTCCGGCGACCGTGGCCGCGGCGAGCAGGAACGCGCGCAGCAGCCACGGCGGCGGCGCGGACGTCATCTCCGCGGTGACCACGGCCTCGCCGGGCGCTACCGGTACCGGCGCGTCCGTGGGCGCTGGCGCGTTGTCGTCTTCTTCCGAGGCCACATCGCAAACGTACCCATATCGGCCCGTCTCACCGCGTTATCGCCGGGGTGGATACCTGGCGGCTCACATGGTCGAGACGTCGATGACGAAGCGGTACCGGACGTCGCTGGCCACCACCCGGTCGTAGGCCCCGTCGATCTCGTCGGCGGAGATCACCTCGATCTCCGCGCCGATGCCGTGCGAGGCGCAGAAGTCCAGCATCTCCTGGGTCTGCGCGATACCGCCGATCATCGAGCCGGCCAGCGAACGGCGCAGTCCGGTGATGGTGAACGGCTTGATGCTCATCGGGTTTTCCGGCAGGCCGAGGATCACCAGCGTGCCGTCGAGCTTCAGCATCTTCAGGTAGGAGTCGATCGGCAGGTCCGCCGAGACGGTGTTGAGGATCAGGTCGAACTGGTTGCGCAGGTCGCGGAAGGTCTGCTTGTCGCTGGTGGCGTAGTAGTGGCTCGCGCCGAACAGCTTGCCGTCCTCCTGCTTGCTCAGCGAGTGGCTGAGCACAGTGACCTCGGCGCCGAGCGCCGCGGCGAGCTTCACCCCGACATGCCCGATCCCGCCCATGCCGATGATGGCCACCTTCTTGCCAGGCCCGGCGTTCCAGTGCCGCAGCGGCGCGAACAGGGTGACGCCCGCGCAGAGCAGCGGGGCCGCCGCGTCGAGCCCGATGCCCTCGGGAATGCGGACGACGAAGTTCTCGGTCACCACGATCTGAGTGGAGTAGCCCCCGAGGGTGTAACCGCCGGGCTGCACCGACTCCTCGACAGGCGTGTTGTAGGTCATGGTGGCGCCGCGGACGCAGTACTGCTCCTCGTCGGCCAGGCAGGGTCCGCAGACTCCGCACGAGTCGACCATGCAGCCGACCCCCACGCGATCGCCCACCTGGTATTTGTGCACCGCGGAGCCGACCGCGGCGACCAGGCCCGCGATCTCGTGGCCGGGCACGCAGGGATACTTCGCGCCGCCCCACTCGTCGCGCGCGGTGTGGATATCGGAGTGGCAGATGCCCGCGTATTTGATGTCGATCAGCACATCGTGCGGGCCCAGCTCCCGGCGTTCGATGGTCTTCTTCTCGAACGAGCCATCGGGTGCGGATATCGCGTATGCGGCTGCTGTCGTCATGCATACATGCCTACCGTCGCATGCGCCCGGTTGCCAACCATGACAGGTAAACAGTTCGGTACACGGCGGCTCGCAGAGTCGTCGATAGCCCCCGGACATGATCATCGCCAGCCACAATGGAATGCGCAGGTGGACCGAGCGGAGAGCGATGAGCGAACAACGGTATGGGGGCCGCGCGCTGGTGACGATCGTCGCCGCGCTGCTCGCCGTGGCCGGATTCCTCGGCTATCGAGGCGAACTGCCCGGCTGGCCGCCGGGAACGGCCGAGATCGCCGCGCCGGTCGAGCTACCACCGCCCCCACCGCTCGATCCGGTCGCGGTCGCCGCCGCCGTCGACCCGGCGCTGGTCGACATCAGCGCGTCGATGCGGCCGTTCGGGCTCGGCGCGGCCGGGTCGGGCATCGTGCTCACCGCCGACGGCCAGGTGCTGACCAGTCATCACGTGGTCAAGGGCGCCGACACGGTGACGGCGACCGTTGTCGGCAACGGCCGCACCTACGACGCGGTGGTGCTCGGTTACGACGCCGCCGCCGATATCGCGCTGCTCGCGCTGTCCGGCGCCGCCGACCTGGCGACGGCCCGCATCGGCAACTCGGCCGAATTGCACGTGCGCGACGAGGTATTGGCGATCGGCAACGCGGGCGGCATCGGTGGCACGCCGACCGCGATCCAGGGGTCGCTCACCGATCTGGACAGCACCATCGTCGCGCTCAACTCCGCCGACCTGTCCCGCAAGCCGCTCACCGGCATGCTCGAGGTGGCCGCCGCGGTGAGTTCCGGGCAATCCGGCGGCGCGCTGGCCGACCGTCAGGGTGCGGTGGTCGGGGTGATCGCGGCCGCCTCGGGTGATCCGGCGCGGGCCGGGGGCCGGCCGCCGAACGGGTACGCGGTGCCGATCGACACCGCGATGCAGGTGGTGCGGCAGATCCGGTCCGGCGTGCCCACCGACACCGTGCACATCGGGCCGACCGCGACCCTCGGCGTGCTGACCTCCGACGCGAAACCCGTTGGGGCACGGATCGATCTGGCCATCTACGGGCTGCCCGCCTACGCGGCCGGACTGACCCACGGCGAGGTGATCACCTCGGTGGACGGTCGCGCGATCACCTCGGCCCGCGCCCTGCACTCGGCGATCAACGTGCGCAAACCCGACGACGCGATCCAGCTCGACGTGACCGACACCGGCGGCAACCGCCGCACGGTGACCGTCGTGCTCGCCCGCGGCACGCCCAACTAGAACAGCGACAGCCAGTAGTCCTGGAAGCGCAGGAAGATCAGCAGCAGCACCACCGCGTAGAACAGCGCGACGATGGTCCACCGCCACTCCGCGAGCACCCGCAGCGGACCACGCGACCCGCCCCAGAGCTGATCGGTGACCACCGCGAGCAGCGGGGTGATGATCGCCCACACCACCATGCAGTACGGGCAGAGCGCGTTGATCCGGTACAGGCTCTGGAAGATCAGCCAGCAGATGAAGCCGACGCCGAGCAGCGTGCCCAGCCACAGCCCGCCCCAGATCCAGCGCGGCAACCCCACCCCGGCCACCGACAGCACCCCGAAGGTGACCACCACCGAGAAGGCCGCGATGCCGATGATCGGGTTGGGGAACCCGAACACCGCGGCCTGGTCGGTCACCATCACCGAGCCACAGGACAGGATCGGGTTGATGCTGCACGACGGGGTGTAACCCGGTTCGGTGAACAGCTTGAACCGTTCGATGGTCAGTGCCATCGAGGCCAGCCAGCCGGCCAGCCCGCCGAGCAGCAGTACCCAGGCGGCCCGGGGCGGGGCGGTGATCACTGCGCCGCGGCGGCGGCGATCACAGGACCGAGACCGCCGGGCCCGAAGATCTCCTGGCTCGACTCGACCTGCTTGCCGTTGACGAACACCGACGGCGTCGACTTGATGCCGCTCTTCAGCACGTCATCGGTGCGGGCCTGGATGTACTTGTCGTACTTCACATCCGTAATGCAGTTCGCCACCGCGTCGGGGTAGCCCGCGTCCTTGGCGATCTGGACCAGCTTGTCGTTGGGCAGGCCCGCGCCACCCTCCGGCGGCTGCTGGGCGAACATCGAGGACACCCAGGCCTGGTACTTGGTCGGGTCCGCCTCGGCCACGCAGTACGAGGCGTTCGCCGCGCGGGTCGAGTACCGGGTGGTCGACGCCTTGTCCAGGAACGCGATCACGTCGTATTCGACCGCGGCCGTGCCGTTGTTCACCGCGTCGGCGAGCACCTGGGCGTTCGCGCCCTCGAAGCCCTTGCACGCGGGGCACTGCAGGTCGGCGACGACCCGCACGGTGACCTTCGCGTTCGGCTTGCCGATGCGCACCGCCCCGTTGTCGGTGATGGTGCCGGTGACCCCGTCCGGGGAGGTGTTGGCGGCCGCCGGAATCGAGGGGGTGGGGCCGGGATCGTCCTTGCGGGCCTTCTTCACCGCGACACCGATGCCGATCGCGGCGATCAGGCCGATCAGCACGGCGGCCACGGCCACCTGGATGAAGATCTTGCGGTTGCGGTCGGCGCGATTCGCCGCCAGCAACGGATTCTTCTTCCCACCCGGGTTCTTGCTCACCGTGCGTTCACCACGCCTTTCGCTCGACTGCCGGTACCTGCCGCCACGATGGTAGAGCGCGAACTCGTCCCCGTGTGGTCGGGCCACGGCCCACATCATCGTGAACGAACCTGAGAGATTCCGAAATATCGGGCACTGGCGACGCCGAAAAATCCGTGTGGGTATTCCGGAGTTCCGGTCGAGAATGGTGGGATGACTGCTCTCGGTGCTGTGTTTCGACCGCAAAATCCGCCGGAACGGCTGCGTGCCGTCACCCGGGTCGCCGAGGAATCGGGGCTCGAACAACTGTGGCTGTGGGAGGACTGTTTCTTCGAGAGCGGTATCGCCAGTGCGGCGGCCGCCCTCGCGTGGACCGAGCGGCTGCACGTCGGCATCGGGCTGCTGCCGGTGCCGCTGCGCAATGTCGCGTTGACCGCGATGGAAGCCGCGACGCTGCACCGGCTGTTTCCCGATCGGGTGCTGCTCGGCGTCGGGCACGGCGTGCTGGACTGGATGGGGCAGGTGGGCGCGCGGGTCGAGTCGCCGGTGACGTTGCTGGCCGAGTACCTGGACGCGCTGCGCGCCCTGCTCGCGGGCAAGCGGGTCACCACCTCGGGACGTTATGTCCAGCTCGAGGATGTGGCCCTGGACTGGCCGCCCCTGGCACCGCCGCGCATCTACGCGGGGGCCAGGGGCCCGCGCTCGATCCGGCTGTGCGGGTCGCATGCCGATGGGACGCTGCTGGATTCGATCGCGGGCCCGGACAGCGTGCGGGCCGCGCGCGCGTTGATCGAGGAGGGCCGGGCCGCGGCGGGCCGCACCGACCGGCATGTGGTGGTGGCGAATCTGCTCGCGGTGACCGGCCCGGACGCGGCGGCCCGGCTCGCGCACGTCCACGCCACCACGACACCGCCGCTGGCCGGTGTCGCCGGTGACGCGCAGGCGGTCGCGGACGCGGTCCGCGCGCTGGCCGCGGCGGGCGCCGACACCGTGGTGATCCAGCCGACCGGGGACGAGCCGGATCCCGAAGGCTTCGTTCGCTTTGTCGCCGAACAGGTTCGGCCGCTCATCTAGCCGGCGGTCAGGCTTTGTCGAGTCGCCGCTTCTGCTCCTCGACGTCGAACTGCGCGGCAGGCCACTCGAGCTCGAGTCGCTCCAGGGCGTCGATGAGCAGTTCGGTGACGGCGAGCCGGGAGAACCATTTGCGATCGGCCGGCACCACGTGCCACGGCGCGTACTCGGTGGACGTGCGATCCAGCATGGCCTGGTACGCCTCCTGATAGGCGGGCCAGTAGCCGCGCTCATCGATATCGGAGGGGTTGAACTTCCAGTACTTGTCCGGCCGGTCCAGCCGTTCGCGCAGCCGCTTCTTCTGCTCGTCCAAGGAGACGAACATCGCCACCTTGACCACCGTGGTGCCTTCGTCGACGAGTTCCCGCTCGAAGGCGTTGATCTCGTCGTAGCGCGGTTCCCACTCCTTTTTCGGCACCAGGTTGTGCACGCGGACCACCAGCACGTCCTCGTAGTGCGAGCGGTCGAACACCCCGAGCTGGCCGCCGCGCGGCAGTGCGTTGCGGATCCGCCACAGGTAGTGGTGGCGCTTCTCCTCCTCGGTCGGGACGCCGAACGCGTGGTGGTCCACGCCCTGCGGATCGACCGAGCCGATCACGTGCCGGACGATGCCGCCCTTGCCCGCGGTGTCCATGCCCTGCAGCACCAGCAGCACACTGCGCAGGTCGCCGGAGCGCCCGTTGGCGTAGAGCCGCTCCTGCAGCGCGGACAGCACCGTGGTGCGTTCGGCCAGCAGGTCCAGGCCCGCGGCCTTGTCACCGGTGAAGCCCGGTGTCGCGGAGGTGTCCAGCTCGGTGATCTGCAACCCGTCGGCCTGCAGCGCTGCGGTAGCCGGGACGGACCAGCCCTTCTTAGCCATGCACTACAGCTAACCAGGTGCGCGCCGCGTGGGTCGGTGCGACGGCGCAGCGTGTCACCCCCGGATGTGGGCGAGCGCGACGAGTTGCGCGGCGAAATCCTCGTCCGAGACCGGGGTGAGGATGAGGTCCTGCGAGGTGGTCAGCAGGTAGCGGCCGTCGCCGGTGAAATCGAGCCAGGTGCGGTGGCGGGTGGGCGGCGACATCGGATTGTCGGGTTCGACGGTGACGGTCAGGAAGCCCCGCCCGTCGACGGGCTTGCGTAGCGTGTGCCGGAAGCGGGCGGCGCCGCGCTGGCCGTTGGTGCCGAACGGTTCGGTGCGCTCCGGGCCGAGCACCGCGTCCTGGGGTTCGCGCATGGTGCCGAGTTTTCCGGGGCGGGCCGGGCCGATGATCTGCACCAGGCGCTCGCCCACCGCACGCGCGTGGCACATCAGCACCGTGACCTTCTCCGGGGCGGCGACCAGGATGCCCGCATGATTGTGCACCACCGCGGCGTAGACCAGGATGCGTTCGGTGTCGGTGTCGGTGCCGGAACCGTTGCGCGGCAGCGTGTTCCGTTCCCCGGACAGGGTGATGGTGGTGGCGTCACCGCGGCCGCACAGCATGAGCGCGGCGGCCAGGTCCGGGTCGGCCTGCCGGGCGAAGCGTTGCGGCAAACGCAGTGCGGCGTATTCGGATTCGGTGCGCACGGTGGCCGCGGGCACCATGTTGACCGGGTACGGCCTGCGATCCAGGCCCGTCTCGTTTTCCCAGACATGTGAGAACTCGTCCGGGGTCAGCACCCATTTCACCGCGTGCCGCCCCCGTCGCCGGCCGGTCGCGCGCCGTCGGACGGGGCGAGGAATTGGGGCACGCAGTCGCCGGAGGCGGGCATGGTCGGCGCGTAGACGTAGGTCATCGTGTCCCGGACATCGGCCTCGACATCGGCGGCGGCGCTGTCGTGCGCCATCCGTCGCTTGCCGCCGTAGACCGCCTCGGCGGCCGGATCGTCCAGCGGCCGATACGGTTCGGGCGGCGGGATCGCACTCCGAATGGTTTGCGCGGCATCACCGTTCAGTTCCATCAGCCGCGCCACCGCACGGCAGACGTCCTGCGCCTCGATCCCGGTGCGGACGAACTCGCGGGTGGCGCGCAGTGCGGCGTCGGCGGTGTGGCCCGACCAGCGGGCGAATTCGCGGTTGGCGGCATCGGAAAAGGCCTGGAACGCCTCGGCCAGCGCGCCGGCGTGCGCCAGCCAGGCCGCGGCGACCTGGCCGAGCGCGGCCGGGTTCAGCGGCTCGCGGACCAGCTCCCAGATCTCCTGGTGGGTATAGGAACCGAACAGCTCCCGGTCGGCCGCGTAGGCGGGATCGGTTGCGCCGGTGCGTAACCCGGCGAGCTCCTGTCGGATGTGCTCGGCGGCGGCGCGGGCTGCGGAGTCTGCCATCGGTTCAGTTCCCTACTGCTCTCATCGCGACTCCAGATGCGCGGTGACCACCGCGAGCGCGGCCCGGTGTGCCGCCTCGGCGTCGGCGAAGCGTTTGCCCGCGGCCAGATACGCGGCCTTGAACAGCAGCGCCGTCTCCTGAAAGGCCGCGAGCGTGTCCAGGTACTGCCTGCCCTTGTCGCGGAAACCGCGGGTGAGGCCGTGGCCGGTGGGTAGGTTCGGGAAGCCCGTCACTTCGGTCACCAGATGGCCGGTGGTCATGGCGCGGCGTAGGTCCTCGACGAGCTTGTCGCATGCGGCAGCGAGGTTTTCGGCGACCTCGGCGTCCAATTCGAAGGGCTTGCCCGTGCTGCCGGTGGCCGCCGCGTACAGCTGCCGTGCCGTCCCCTGCCCGGTATCCGGTACCGCCATGTGGGAACCCCCTCTGTTCGGTCCACTGCCTGGCGCGGTATTGGATGGGCACTCTACCGGTCGGTAAGGCGCGACGGGCGTGGCTTCGGCGGCTGTGACCAGGGGCACGATTGCCCGCGACAGGTCCGTATGCTGGCTGGATGGGCGCGCTGGCGGGCACTTTGGTGACGATCGCCGAGGATCTGGACTCGGTGACGACGGTGGGTCACGAGGACGACCCGGCCGCGGCGGGCTCGACCCGCGCGGCGGTCGACGCGGTGTGGGAGTCCGTGCGCGACTGGTATCGGATGGGCACCACCCCGGCGATTCAGCTCTGTCTGCGGCGCGACGGCAAGATCGTGCTGAATCGCGCCATCGGGCACGGCTGGGGGAACGCGCCGGGCGATGCGCCCGACGCGGCGCGGGTGCTCGCCACGCCGGACAGCCCGTTCTGCGGGTTCTCGACCGCGAAGGGGGTCGCGGCGGCGGTGATGTGCATGCTGGCCGAACAGGGCGCGTTCGGCCTGGACGAGCCGGTGTGCGCCTACATTCCGGAGTTCGCGGCCCACGGCAAGGACCGGATCACCATCGGTGACGTGCTGTCGCATTCGGCGGGCGTGCCGTTCATCACCCCGCCCTACAAAGGTTTTCAGCTCATCGTCGACGAGGAACTGGCGGTGCGCGCGCTGGCCGATCTGGTGCCCAGCTGGCCGACCGGCCGCTTCCGGATCTATCACGCGATGACCGGCGGGCTCATCCAGCGGCTGCTGGTGCAGCGGGCGACCGGGAAACGGATGCGCGAGCACCTGGCCGAGCAGGTACTGGACCCGCTCGGGTTCCGGTGGACCAACTTCGGCGTCGACGCCGAAGAGGTCGACCAGGTCGTGCCGAGTGTGCAGACCGGTCCCGGACCCTCGCGGGTGTCGAAATTCCTGGCGCGCAAGGCTCTCGGCGGCGGCATGGGCAAGGCGGTCTCGGATGCGGGCACGCGGGCGCTGCTCACCGCGGAGCTGCCCTCCGGCAATCTGGTCACCACGGCGGCCGAGCTGTCGCGGTTCTACGAAATCCTCGCGCGCGGCGGCGAATTGGACGGGATCCGGATCATGCGACCCGAGACCGTGCGCGCCGCGGTGCAACCGGCGAAGTGGCTGCCCGGCCTCGCCGGGCGGGTGAGCCGGGCCGGGTACGAACTCGGCGGCCGCAGATCGAAATTCGGCCGTGACACCCGCGCCCACTTCGGCCGCAGCGGCCTCACCACCCAGTACGGCTGGGCCGACCCGGCGCGTGGACTCGCCGGAGCCGTGCTCACCAGCGGCAAGGCGACCACCGACACCGACCGCCCGTGGCGGCTGGTGGCCCAGATCTCCGATACCTTCCCGCCCGGGCGCTGAGGCCGGTCCCGCGGCGTTCGCCGCATCAGAGCGAAGGGGTATCGGCCGAGGCAACGGCGTGAAAGTAACTGGTGTGTATCGAATTTGGGTGTTCGGCCGATAGGAGAGCGGGGGTGCGGTATGCGCGCCTGTGCTCGAAATGGAGGTCGAACATGGTGAATCCGGGTAGAAGTAGCCGCACGTACCGGCGACTGGTCCTGCTGACAGCCGTCATCGGAGCCTCGGCACTCGCGCCGGTGGCGGCCTTCGCGGCCCCGGACCCGACCGCGCCCGCTGCGCCCACCACGGCCGCGCCGGTCACCCCGGCCCCGCCGGTGACACCCCCACCGACCAACCCGCCCGCGCCGACGACCCCGCCGGTGACCACCCCGCCGCCCACCACGGCGCCCAAGCCGCCGGCCGATCCGTACGGTCCCGACGGCTACGACTCCTCCGGTTACGACCGGTTCGGTTATGACCGATTCGGTTACGACCGCGACGGATACGACCGCTCCGGACTGGACCGCCGGGGTAACGACCGCTCCGGCTACGGCCGCGACGGTTACAACGACGAGGGTTTCGACCGTTCCGGCTTCGACCGCTCGGGTTATGACCGGTGGGGTTACGACCACTCCGGCTACAACCACAATGGTTTCGACCGTTGGGGTTATGACCGCTGGGGCTACACCGCGCAGGGTTGCGCCAGGTCCGGGGAAGACAAGCCGGACGCCGATCACGCCGCCTGCGAAGCGCGACGGCAGCGGCCGCCCACCGGCAGTGCTTCCTGAGTTTCGTTGACCCGGATGGCCTTTCGCAGCCGAGCCGAGTGCGGGAGATCGTCCGGGTTCAGTGCGCGCAGAGGGCCGCGTCGAGCACGCTGTTCATGGCCGCCTGATACATCACGGTGGTGAGCGGATCGGGCAGCAGGTTCATGCTGAGCGTGACGGCGCGGGTCGGCGTGGCGGCATTGACGACCAGGAAACCGTTCATCGCGCCGCCGTGGCTCCAGATCTCGATCCCGCAGGCGTTGATCCGGCGGAACAGTCCGAGGCCGAAATCGGCGTCGCGGAGCGGGTCGCCCGAGGGTACGGTGCGCTGCATCTCGGCCAGCTGGGCGGGCGGCAACAGCTCACCGGACAGCAGGGCCATGAAGAACCGGCCGAGGTCGGCGCCGGTGGCGACCATCGCGCCGTCGGCCAGCCCCCAGCCCGGATCGATATCGGTGATGTCCACCAGCGCGCCGTCGAAGGCGTGGTATCCGCGCGGATGCGGCGCGCGAATCACGTGCTCCAGCGGGAACAGTGGCCAGTAGGTGTCACGCAAACCGAGCGGGATGATGATCCGCCGGGTGACCTCGACCCCGACCGGCACCCCCGTGACGCGTTCGATCAACTCGCCCGCCAGCAGGAAATCCGTATTGGAGTAGCCGGAACTGGTGCGCGGTGCGAAGACCGCGGGCTGATCGAGACCCAGCCGGATCAGCTCCGCGGCCGGTCGCGGACGCTGCAATCGGTCGACCGAGGCCAGATCCAGGTAGGCCAGGTAGTCGGGGATTCCGCTGGTGTGCTGCAACAGATCTCGCACGGTGATCTGGTGCCCGTCGCCGCCGGGACCGTGGACCACGCCCGGCAGGTACTGCTCGATCGGCGCGTCCAGCTCGACCCGGTGCTCCGCGGCGAGCTGCAACACCACCGTCGCCACGAAGGTCTTGGTATTGCTGGCGATCCGCACCTGCGCGTTGTCCGGGAACGGCGCGCCGGTGGCGAGATCGCCTACACCGCTGTCGATCTGTGCGTTCGCGCCGGCACCGCGCACCACCAGTTGCGCGCCGGGCACACCGATGGACCGGATCAGCAGATCGAGGTCGGTCTGCAAGCCCACCGGGGCGGGGCCGGGTTCCGCAACCGCGACCCCCGCCCCGGCGAACGCCGAAATCGTCACCGCCGCAACCACGGCGGCCGTCAGCCAGGAATACCGCACCAGATCTCCACTTCGTCGCCCGTGATCCCTTACCGGTATCTCGTCCGACGGGGCAACCGTTTACGCCCCAGGAGATTTGGTGCGGCCTGCGGCTCAGGCGGTTTCGACCTCGATGGTCATGCCCGCGCCGCGCAGGCGCTCGGTGAGCGCGTCGCCCATGGCCGCGCCCGGGGTGAGGATGCCCGCGAGCTCCGGCTGGTTTGCGGTGTCGAAGGCCAGGCACAGCCCGCTCTCGCCGAGCAGCACCGCGGTCGCCTTGTAGCCGGGATCACCCTGGCCGGCGAAGGTCGCGACGTACTTCGCGCCGGAGGAGGTGCGGGTGAACGTCTTCATGGTGAACCAGCCGCTGTCCCTGGCCTTTTCGCTGGGGCCGGTGCCCGGCTTGGGCAGCACCCGGTCGAGCAGCTTGCGGCCCACCGACACCCGCGACAGCACCGCGCCCGCGGCCATACCCGCGACGATGCCGCCCGCCATGCCTGCCGCGACCAGCGGTGCCGCGGGCGACTTGCCCGCGCTCATCACCTCGCGGTAGCGGAAGTTCTTGCCGTATACCCAGCCGAGCAGGCCGTTGGTGCGCCGGACGATCTTGGTGTTGTGCGACGCCATGACGAAGGTGCTCACCCAGCCGTCCAGGCTCGGGTCGATGGCGCTGGCGCGCGAGAGCGCCTGGTCGCTCTGGCGGCCGACATCGGGATCCATCGACTTGTCGGGGCTGAGCGAATACGGGTGGCTCAGCACGGCCCCCTTCTTCGGGTCGGCGGCGACCGCCTCCATCATCGCCCGGCCGGAATCGATGGTGCCGCCGCTGACCCCGCCCTTGAGCCAGGCGACCAGCGTCGTCTCTTCCAGCTCGCCGGTGTTGTCCGCGACCGAGCGCCGGTACAGCTGGTAGACGCTCAGGTCCGACGGAATCGAGTCGTAGCCACAGGAATTCACGATCTTCGCGCCGGTCTGCGCGGCCTGCTCGTGGTACTGGTCGATCGCGTCGCGAATGAACAGCGGCTCGCCGGTGAGGTCGGCGTAGTGCGTGCCCGCCTTCGCGCAGGCGGCGACCAGCGGCAGGCCGTAGCGCAGGTACGGGCCGACCGTGGTGACGACGACCTTGGTCTGCGCGGCGAGTGTGTCGAGCGCGGCCTGATCGCCGGAATCGGCCACCACCAGACCCCAGCCCGCGGCGGGCGGGCCGAGTTCGTCGCGCACCTTGGTCAGCTTGTCCAGCGAGCGACCGGCGAGCGCGATCCGCGCGGATTCCGGTGCGGCGGTGAGCAGGTACTGCGCGGTGAGCTTGCCGACGAAGCCGGTCGCGCCGAACAGGACCAGGTCGAATTCTCGAGTGTCTGCCATTGTCTTCCGTTCTGCGGGTTCAGGCCTGGGGACGGGCGGCCTTGGTGGGCTTGGTGGCCTTGGTGCGCGACTTCTTCGGCGCGACCGGCGGATGATCGGCCAGCCAGACATGGTGTGCCTGACCGAGTTCGGTGACCGGCGGCTCGTTGTAGAGCCATTCCCGGGAAATGCGATGCCAATTCGCGGTGCAGCCGAGCTGGCCGAGCATGCCGAAGGTGAGGAAATCGGCCCGGCGGGAGAACAGGTGCTCCGGCGGCAGGTTCTGCTGCTTCATCCCGGCGAACTCGCTGGCCCGCGGGTCGACCGCGAGCAGGAAAGCGCCGCTGGCCAATTCGGGGGTGATCGTCAGATCCTCGTCGATCAAACACCATTCGGAGGCGGCCAGCACGTATTCCAGGCACTCCTCGGCGCCGATCTCGTCCGGCGAATCGATCACGCCGCGCTCGATCATCAACTGGCGCAGGTCTTCCGCGCGATCCTCGGCGGCCGCGCGCAGGCAGGTCAGCTCGAACTGCACGTGGTCGGCGTCCATCCGATTGAACAAGCCGAAGTCGAGGAAGCCCACCCGGCCGTCCGCGGCGAGCAGCACATTGCCCGGGTGCGGGTCGCCGCAGAACTCGTTGAAGGTGAACAGCGAACCGACGTAGAAGCGGTAGATGATCTCGCCGATCCGGTCGCGTTCGGCATCGGGCAGCTGGCGGATCTCCTCGAAGCCCTTGCCTGCCACGTATTCGCTGACGAGCACGCGGGTGGTGCTGAGCTCCGGCATCGAGCGGGGCACCACGATGAACGGGTGCCCGGCGTAGAGCTCGGCGATCTGCAACTGGGTGTTCGCCTCGGCCTGGTAGTCGAGCTCGCTTTCCATGTTGAGCCGCAGCTCGTCGAGCACGGCCGGGGTCACCCACGGCATCGCCGATTGCAGCACCCGGCGGAACATGGCCAGGTTCTTCAGGTCCGCGCGCACCGCGGCGTCGATCCCGGGGTACTGCACCTTCACCGCGACCTGGCGACCGTCGCGCAACCGGGCGCGATAGACCTGGCCGATCGAGGCGGCGGCGATCGGCTCGGCCTCGAACTCGGCGAAGATCGCGTCCAGCGGCTGACCGAAATCGTCCTCGATCACCTGGCGCATCGATTCGAAGGACACCGAGGGCGCCGCGTTGCGCAGCACGGCCAATCGCTTCTGGAAGCGCTCGCGATGGTCCTCCGGCACCAGATCGAGATCGAGCACCGACATCATCTGCCCGAGCTTCATCGCGACGCCCTTCATGGTGCCGAGCACCATGACCACCTGCTCGGTGGTGCGAATCATCGACTCCTCGGCCATCTTCGCGCGCACGGCCTCGGATCTGCCACGCATCGACAGCCGCGCGCGTTGCGTGCGGATCACCGAGCTGGCTGCGACGGCACCGAGCTTGGTGCCACGAGCAAGCCGCGAGGTCGGTACTTGCTTCGCCATCGAGGTACCTCCATTGGTGCCGGCGCGCGGGGCGGTGACGCAGCGCACTCGGCGCACCGCTCGGGTTCAGAGTAGCCAACCGCACGGCATTGTCGAGCCCTGTGTCACACTTTTGCTAGCACCCCAGCTAGCGCCGTGCCCAGGAACTTCCGCGCTCGTTCGGGCATGCCGCTAGCACCCGGAAGTCGGACGTGCGATCAGTTTTCCGAGTCGGCGCCCGGCGTGGGCAGCACATGCGGCTGCGCGTTGAAGATCTCCCGCGAACCGTTGGCGCGCGCCATCCCGTCGATGGCGCTCCAGGTCATCATGGTGAGGTAGTCGATCACTTCCTCGCGCGACATCGACTTGTTCGTGGTCCACCAGTGCGTGGCCAGCTGGATGCCGCCGACCAGCACGTAGGACCACAGCATCGCGCCGTCGGTCTGGATGCCCTTGGCCGACGCGCGGTCGAAGATGACCGCGGCGACCACCTCGGCGAACAGCTTCTCGAACTCGGCGAGCGAGGACGGATCCGAGCCGTTGCCCATGATGAAGCGGTAGACCTCGGGGTCCTCGTCGACCGTGCCGACGTACTCCGCCAGCGCCGAGCGCACCAGCTGGTACTCGTCCGCGTCGAGGCTGATCGCGCCGTACACCCGCGGCATCAGCGTGGTCTCGATGAACCGCTGCATGGTCGCGTGGACCAGGTCGTTCTTATCGGAGAAGTAGCGGTAGAGCACGGTTTTGGAGACGCCGATCTCGGCGGCGATCTCGTCCATCCCCGCATTGCTGCCACGGGCTCGCACAGCGGCCAGGGTGCCGTCGACGAGTTCCTCGCGGCGGTCGATCTTGTGCTGGCGCCATCGGCGTTTGCGGCCGTCCGTTCGGCCGGTGCGCACCGCCGCCGGTCGGTCGGCGATCTCGCCGACGTCGACAAGGTCATCGGTGGACAGCGTGGGCTCCCTTGTTAGTCGGATTCTCCGTGCGCCTCAAGCTTAGGTCCCGGCAGGCAGTGATATGCGCGTTTGGGTCCCAGTGCGACGGGTTGCACAACTTCGGTGCGTGCGGCGCTGTGTCGGGTATGCACAGCAGAATGGAGGACATGGAGAAAGCTCCCGGCAACATCGCGGTGGTGCAGACGGCCCCGGCGCCGCCCGCGGCCGCGCCGCTCGGCTTCGCCGCCGTCCTCGACGAGGCGGGGAAACGGCGGGATCTGTGGCGGATGAAAGCGCTCGCCACCGGACTGCTCGCGACGGCGACGGTGATCTATCTGTTCTGTCGCTGGCTCGAATCGCGCGGTTCGGGCGGGGACTGGGTCGGCTACCTGCGGGCCGCGTCGGAGGCGGGCATGGTCGGCGCCTTGGCCGACTGGTTCGCCGTCACCGCGCTGTTCCGGCATCCGCTCGGCCTGCCCATCCCGCACACCGCGATCATCCGGAAGAAGAAGGATCAGCTCGGCGAGAGCCTCGGGGCGTTCGTCGGCACCAACTTCCTCTCCCCGGAAGTGGTGTCGGCGAAGGTCAATTCGGCGCAGATCTCCTGGCGGGTGGGGCGCTGGATGGCCGATCCCGGGCACGCCGCCCGGGTCGCGCAGGAGAGTTCCACCCTGCTGCGCGCGGTGGTCGGCGTGCTGCGCGACGAGGACGTGGAACAGATCATCGACCAGACCATCGTGAAGCGGATCGCCGAACCGCTCTGGGGTCCGCCGATCGGCCGGGTGCTGGCCGAACTGCTGGCCGACAACCGGCAGCTCGCGCTGCTCGATCTGCTCGCCGAGCGCGCGCACCAGTGGGCGCTCGGCTCACAGGAGACGATCGACCGGATCGTGCTGCGCGACGCCCCGCAGTGGGCGCCGAAGTTCGTCAATATCTTGCTGTCCGAGCGGATCTACCGGGAACTGGTCGAGTTCACCTGGAAGGTGCGCTCCAATCCGGAGCACGAGGTGCGGCTGGCGGCGAATCGTTTTCTCGAGGAATTCGCCGACGATCTCCAGCACGACGACGCCATGATCAAAAAGGCGGAGCGGATCAAGGCGCAGATCATGGGCCGCGAGGAAATCACCGGAATGGCCGAGGCGACCTGGCGCGCGGCCAAGCGATTGATCTTGGAATCGGCCGACGATCCGAACAGCACACTGCGGCGTAAGGTCGGCGAGAATGTGCGGCAACTCGGCGAGCGGTTGCGCGACGACGCCGACATGCGTGCCAAAGTGGACGGGTGGATCGACCGCGGGGCAAGGTATCTCGTGGAGAACTACGCCGGGGAGATCTCGACGCTGGTCACCGATACGGTTGCCAGGTGGGATGCCGATGAGGCGAGTAAGAAGATCGAATTGCAGGTCGGGCGTGACCTGCAATTCATTCGGATCAACGGAACGGTCGTGGGTTCGCTTGCGGGCCTGGCGATCTACACGATCTCGCAGCTGATGTTCGGCGGCTGAGCGACAGCGCGCCGAATGTTTGCCGAGAGGGTGCTAACAGACTGCTTGCAATAGTTAGCACCCTGCCCTAGAATTGAACTCGTACAACCGCCAGAAGGTGAGTGATGGCAGACCAGCCCGAGGTTTCCGCCGAGTACCCCGAAGGTGCGGCCGAGCAATCGGCCGGCGTCGGAGAAAAAGCGGCGCGCGTCGTCCATGCGGCGCATGACATCGGAGGCTTCATCAGGGCACAGCGAGAGGCCGCGCAAGTCTCGCTGCGCCAGCTCGCCACCCTTGCGGGAGTGAGCAATCCGTACCTCAGCCAGATCGAGCGCGGATTGCGCAATCCGTCCGCCGAGGTACTCGCGCAGATCGCCAAGGCCCTGCGGGTGTCTTCGGAGGTGTTGTACGTCCGGGCCGGCTATCTCGAACAACGGGCACACAGCCCGGTTCGCGATGCCCTGCTTGCCGATACGTCGATCAGCGAACGGCAGAAGCAGGTGCTGCTCGAGATCTATGAATCGTTTCGCCGGGAAAACGGAGGGAACGAGCCAGGGGGGGAAGGGGACAGCGCCGTTCCACGCACGAATACCGAAACTCCGCCACGCCAGGAGCACGAAACACCATGACAGACAAGACCAATCCCACTGTGACCAAGCCGCTGCTCGCCACCGTCGGCGCGGGCGACGCGCTCTACACCGCCGTCACCGATGTCGTCACCCAGGTGCGTGAGCGCGCCGCGGCCACCGACGTCTCGGCCCGGGTCGAGGAGGCGCGCGAGCGCTTCGCCAACGTGCCCGCCGACGTGCAGGCCCAGTTCGAGACCCTGCGCGAGCGCCTGGCCGGACTGCCCTCGGAGCTGCCGGAGGACCTCGCCGAACTGCGCGAGAAGTTCACCCCGGAGGAGCTGCGCGCGCTGGCCGACAAGTACTACCACCAGGTGCTCGACCTCTACGCCGATCTCGCCGTGCGCGGTGAGGAGACGGTCGAGCGGCTGCGCACGAACCACCTGGTCGAGGAGCAGATCGAGCGCGTCAAGCCGCTCTACACCGACGCCGTGACCCGCGCGGAGGACGTGCTGGGCCGGGTCAACGGCCTGCTCGGCCGCCCGGCCAAGGTCGAGGACGAGGTCGTCGCGCCGGTCGTCGACGCCGAGGTCGTCACGGTCACCACCGAGACCACCCCGGCCGCCGCCGAGGAGCCCGTCGCGCCGGTCGCCAAGGCGCCCGCCGCCAAGAAGGCCCCGGCCAAGAAGGCCGCGCCCGCCAAGAAGGCGGCGCCGAAGAAGGCGTGACAACGCCCCGTCACCTGCCGCGCCGAAGGTCGATTCGGTAGGGCCGCAAGGTGATCGAAGATCGATAAGGCAACGCCCCCGCACACCCTGAGGTGCGGGGGCGTTGCTCGTATGATGGGAGAGGTGAATATGGTGCACGGATTGACCGGGATGATCCTGCTCGTGCTGTGGCTTGCGGCACTAGGCGCGACGATCTTTGCGCTGATTCATGCCGTACGGCAGCGGCCCGACGCGTTCACCGCGGTAGACAAGCTGACCAAGCCGATCTGGCTGGCCATTCTCGGCGTCGCGGTACTGCTGCTCCTGCTCTCGCCCGCGGGCCTGGGCCTGCTCTCGTTCGCCGCGATCATCGCGACCGGCGTCTACCTGGCCGATGTGCGGCCGAAGGTGGACGAGATCCAGCGCGGCCCGCGCTGGTGAACTCGCGCGGCAGCGCCGCGATTATCGCCGGTCGAGCAGTTCCGGCCGCGAATAATCGATAACTTTTGCGTGCTTGCACTAGCAAGCGGCACGAATCGGAGTTACTGTATCGAGCAGTAACACAAAGGAGTGTCCGATGCGTGCAATGCTGCCGTCTGCGTTGGCGAACTTCCCGGGACAGATTCGGGGGGCGCTCGACGCACACCGTGCGAGCCTGCGTTCGCGTACCTACGCGACCGCGGCGTTCAACCCGCCGACCGTCCCGCACGAGCAGATCCCCGTCGTCACCCGCGACGGCGCCCGCCTGCGGGTGCTCGCCTACGGCGCCGCCGATCGCCCGGTCGTCGTGCTGGTGCACGGGTGGACCTGCAGCATCGAATACTGGAACGCCCAGATCAACGCCTTCGCCGGCGAGTACCGGGTGATCGCCTTCGACCTGCGCAGCCACGGCGAGAGCGAACCGGGCTCCAGCCCGCTGACCATGGACCTGCTCGCCGACGACCTGGCCGACGTGCTCGACGCGGCCCTGCGGCCGGGCCAGCGGGCCGTGCTGGTCGGCCACAGCCTCGGCGGTATGACCCTGCAGGCGTGGGCCGGGCGCTACCCCGAGCGCGTCGCCAAGCAGGCCCTGGCGGTGCTGCTGAACAACAGCGCGCCCGACCGGCTGGTCCTCGAGACCACGGTGGTGCCGCTGCTGAACCGTCCCATGCGACTGCTGCAGCTGAAGGTGCCGCTGCCGTTCCTGCTCGGCAGCCTCGGCCTCGGCACGCCGATCGTCTTCCCGCCCATCGCGCCGGTGCGCTGGTTGTTCGCGCGTCAGGTGATGAGCACCGCGGCCAAGGGCGACGTGCTCGACTACGGCATGAACATCGTGCGCGGCTGCCGGGCCTCGGTGCGGGCCGAGTTCGGCAAACTGCTCGCGCACATGGACGTCGGGGAAGCCGCGCGCAACCTGGTGGTGCCGACCACCGTGATCGCGGGCGAATTCGACGACCTGACCCCGGTGGTGCATTCGGAGCGAATCGCCGAAATGGTCCGGGAGACCGGCACACTGGCGCGGTACGTGGTGCTGCCCACCGGCCATCTGGGCAACGTCGAGGCGCACGAGAAGTTCAACGACGAACTGCGCCACATCCTCGAATCCGCGCGCCAGCGCGTCGAACTCGCGGGCTGAGCGGCAATCCCCGTCAGCTGAAGACGACGGTGCGCTTGCCGTGCACCAGGACTCGGCCCTCCAGGTGCCAGCGCAGTCCACGGGCCAGCACGACGCGTTCGATATCGCGCCCCTGCCGGACCATGTCGCGCACGTCGTCGGCGTGATCGATGCGGCTGACGTCCTGCTCGATGATCGGGCCCGCGTCCAATTCCGCCGTGACGTAGTGGCAGGTGGCGCCGATCAGCTTCACCCCGCGCGCGAACGCCTGGTGATAGGGGCGGGCGCCGACGAAAGACGGCAGGAAGCTGTGGTGGATGTTGATCGCTCTGCCCGCCCAGTGCGCGCACAGCTGCGGCGGCAACACCTGCATGAACCGGGCCAGCACCACCGCGTCCGGATCGTGCGCGTCGACCAGCGCGCGGACTTCCGCGAACGCCGGTCCGCGTTCGGCCGGGTCCTTCGGGAACGGCACGTGATGGAACTTCACGCCGTGCGCTTCGGTCAGTCCGGCCAGATCGGGATGGTTGCCGATCACCGCCTCGATCGTCGCGGGCAACTCGCCGCTCACCGCGCGCCCGAGCAGATCGTGCAGGCAGTGCCCGTCCTTGCTGACCAGCAGCACGGCCCGGCGGCGGGCGCCCGAATCGAGCAACTGCCACTCGGTCTCCGGACCGAGCTCCGCCGCCACCCCGGCGAACCGGTCCCGCAACTCCGCGAGCCCGAACGGCACCGTCGCGGCCTTGATCGCCTGCCGGGTGAAGAACCAGCCGGTGTCGGTATCCGAGTGGTATCCCGCCTCCACGATCGACCCGCCGAACCCGGCGATGAACGAGGTGATCCCGGCGATGATGCCCGGGCGGTCCGGGCATCCGAGGGTCAGCACGAACCGGCGGTCATCGGAGGTGGCGAGGGTGGAACTCATCCGTCGATATTATTGGCCGCGTGGCCGCGGCGGTGTTCGCGGCCCTTTTTGTCTCGCGTCTCAGCTGTCGAGACTTGCGCCTGCGGCGCGTGCGCTTCGACAGCTGAGACGCGAGACGGCCGCGAACGGTCGCTCGTCGGGCTCGCTCCGTGGTGTGGCGTCAGATGGTGATCTCGCCCCGCCGAAGGTGCGCTCAGAGCTCGTAGAAGGGTTCCGGGTAGCGGAATTCGCCGGTGATCTGCGAGTCGTAGGCGCTGAGCGGGCGGACCTGGAAATGCGAGACCCAGGACGGGTCGTCGGGGGTGATGCCGAGCCGGGCGGCGGGGACGAAGCCGAAGCGCGGGTAGTAGTCCAGGTGGCCGAGCAGACAGACCAGTGGTTCGTCGAGCGCGTCGGCGGCGCCGAGGACGGCGTGCATCAGCGCCGCGCCCACCCCGCTGCCCTGGTGCTCGGCTAGCACGCCGATCGGGCCCAGCGCCAGCGCCGGGAACGGGCCGACCGCGGCCCGGGTCAGGCAGACGTGACCGACCACGGTGTCGTACTCCACCGCGACCATCGAGAGGGTGGGTATCCAGCCCGCATCGCTGCGCAGCCGGGCGACCAGGTCGACCTCGGGCGGTTCGGCGTCCGGCGGTGCCGCCGGGTCGCGGTCCGCGGCCTGCGGTCCGAACGCACTGCGATGGACGGCCGCAATCGCCGCGATGTCGTCGGCGCGTTCGCGACGGATCAGCACGGTGTTGTCTCCTCCCGAACCAAGTAGAGCCCCATCCGCACACGTTAACCAGTCGGCCGCCGCGTCACTACCGTCGATCCGGCACCAGTACGAGTGTGCGGGAAGTGTCGCCAGGCGCGCAACGGAATTCGCCACCGGTGTGCCAGACTCTCGGGCCATGGCTAGTTCCGCGTCACCGACCAGGGCCGAAGTGGCCGCCATGATCGATCACACGCTGCTGGCGCCGGGGGCGACCCCCGCCGACGTCGCCGCGCTGATCGACGAAGCCCGTGAACTGGGGGTGCTGGCGATCTGCGTGTCGCCGTCGATGCTGCCGGTGCGGGCGCCCGGGCTGGTGCTGGCCACCGTCGCCGGATTCCCTTCGGGCAAACACCATTCGCTGGTCAAGGGCGCGGAGGCGCGGCTGGCCGTGGATCAGGGCGCGGCCGAGGTGGACATGGTGATCGACGTCGGTGCCGCCCTGGCGGGCGAATACAACGCGGTGCTCGCCGATATCGTCACGGTGCGCGAGGCGATCGGCGACCGGGCGGTGCTGAAGGTGATCATCGAGGCGGCCGCGCTGCCGGACGCCGCGATCGTCGAGGTGTGCCGGGCCGCCGAACGTGCCGGCGCGGATTTCGTGAAGACCTCCACCGGCTTTCATCCCGCGGGCGGCGCCAGTGTACACGCCGTCGAGTTGATGGCGGCGACCGTGGGCGGGCGGCTCGGCGTCAAGGCCAGCGGCGGTATCCGCACCGCCGAGGCCGCGGCGGAACTGATCGCGGCGGGTGCGACGCGACTCGGACTGTCGAAATCGCGTGAAGTGCTGGCAGGCTTTTCGGCCTGAGCAGACCGCGGGCGGCCGAGCGCCAGGCGATTTCGGCCCGTAGCGGGTAGAAGTCGTTGGCGCTCGGCCGCTTTCGTCCGGTTATGCGCAGGTGGCGTTGCTGTCACCGGTCGCGGCCGGCAGCTCGGCGCGGGTACCGGCGAGCTTGACCGCGATGCCGTTGTCGGTGACCTTCACCTCGGTCGGCCGCATGTTGTACGGGTAGCTCTGCAGGCTCTGGGTGAACACCTCGACGATGCCCTGCACCAGGTCGGTCGGCAGGCCCATGCCGAGCAGCTGGGCCGACATCGTCTCCACCTCGATGACACCGTTCTTGATCACCGGCTGCACCTGCAGCTGGGCCAGCCCGCCGAGCACGTCCAGCGACAGCATGTCCGAACTCGGCGTCGACCGGACGCCGCTGACCAGGTTGCCCAGCGTCTGCCGGATGCCGTCGTTGCTCCAGGTGACCTCGGCCGACGAACTGCCGATGGCGCCGCCGCCGCGCCCGTTGTCCACGACCTCGACATCGTGGAATTCGGCGTGCACCACCATGCCGACCGCGGGACCGAACTTGGTGTCGTCACTGTCCACTGTCACAGTGGGCACCTTGCCGTCGATCCAGGTGATCAGCATCGGTTTGAAGCCGAAGCCGACATCGATCTTCGACCCCATCTCCTTCTCGAATTGTGTACTGATGCAGCGGGACACGGTGTGCCGGGCGTACGCTTCGCCGCCGACCAGCACCGTGGCCAGCAGGATCGCCACCACGGTCAGGGCGATCAGCAGGGTCCGCCGGTTGATCGTCGAGCTGGACGGAGACTTGGTATTCATGCGGCCGATTCTTCCGCACATTTCTGTGCCGTCTCTGAGGGGTCTTTGAGGGCTTCGATTGTGACATCTGACACAAGAATCGGGCGTAGCCTGATGCACATGGCTGGCGATGCGGTGGGCCGCGCTCTCGGATCCGCGGAACACGGCTGGCGTGTGCTGCGGCGATTGGCCGGTCGGCATGCCGGTTTCTTCACCACCCGGCAGGTGTTGCGCACCGGATGCGAGGCACAGGTCCGCGCCGGTCTCGGGGCGGGCACGGTGACCAGGGCCGGGGTCGGCATGCTGCGGCTGGCGGAATGGCCGACCGGCCCGCTGGACGAATACGCCATGTGGGCGGCCTGGTTCGACGGGGCCGCCGCGGTCTCCCACCACAGCGCCGCCGACCTGCACGGCATCGGCCGGCTGCGGCCGCGATTCCTGCACCTGTCGGTGGGGGCCGGCCGGCCGCCGGTGACGCCGCGGCTGGTGGTGCTGCGCCGCTCGCTGATCGGCGCGGAGATCGAGTCCGCGGGGCCCTTCCTGGTCACCACGCCGCTGCGCACGGTGCTCGACCTCGCCGAAAGTGATATCGGCCAGACCGCCCTGGACGAGGTGATCGGCGACGCCGTCGCCATCAGCCGCTGCACCGCTGACGAAATACGTTCGGCCAGTGCGCAGTTGACACCCCGCGCGGTGGAAAGGGTGCGCCGGGCGCTGTCCGGGGCGTAGCGGATCGCGGTGACCCGCTGCCGGTCAGGCGGTTCCGGGCTTCGGCGCGACCGTTTCCCACGGGACGGAGAGCACACAATCGCGCATCCGCCGCCGGTAGACCCGCACCGGAAAGCCTTCTCGGCGTAGCGATTCGGCGGCGGCGCGCCAGCGCACCCGTGGACCGTACGGTGCCAGGGGCGCGGCGTGCGCCCACGCGCGGTCGGCCGCGGTGAGCAGAGCGTGGATCGGCTCGCCCGGAATATTGCGGTGGATCAACGCTTTCGGCAGGCGTTCGGCGATATCGGACGGCTGCTCGACGGTGAACGGATCCCACGCCAAGGTGAGCGAGCGCGGCCCGGAACGGTCCAGCAACACCCAGGCGCAGCGGCGGCCCAGCTCGTCACAGGTGCCGTCGACGAGCAGGCCGTCCGGCGCCAGACCGGAGCGGATGGTCGCCCACGCCTCGGGCACCGCCGCCTCCGGATACTGCCGCAGCACATTGAACGCCCGCACCAGAACCGGTCGCAGCCCGGCCAATTCGAACCCGCCGCGGGCGAAGGTGACGCCGTCGCGCCCGGGCACCACCCGCTCCGGATCGATCTCCAGCCCGACCACCCGGACATCCGGGCGCACCGTCCGCAACCGTGTCGCCAGCTCCAGCGTGGTCCACGGGCTCGCCCCGTAGCCGAGATCGACCACCAGCGGATCAGGCGCCGCCAGCAGCCGGGTGGTGACCAGTTCGTCGTGCACCAGCCAGCGGTCGCTGCGGCGCAGCCGATTCACCCCGGTGGTGCCGCGGGTGATGGTGCCGAGCGGTTTGCTCAGCTGGTCGGGTGATTTTCGTCGAGCCACTGCACCGTGAATTCGGCCTCGGCGCGGAACAGATCCACCAGGTTCACCAGCATCAGCTGCTCCAGGCGCGGACCGACCATCGGAATGAACACCTTCGCCTCCGAGGAGAAGCGCATGGTGCAGCCGGTATCGGTGGGAAACAGCCGGATGGTGCCGCCCAGGCTACCCGGCCCCGCCGGGATGCTGGCCGAGAACTTGCCGGTGATCTCCTCGTCGCCGAACGGACCCCAGCTCTCCTTGCGGGTGATCACCATGTCCTTGCGCATCACGGCCTGCGCGATCTCCGGCAGCATCTCGCGCGGCAGAATGTGGTGCAGCACGATGTCGATCCCGCTGTCACCGGCCTCGAGCGAGGCGACCTCGTTACCCGGCGAATACTTCAGCATCTCCGCCATCCGCGCGTCCCAATAGTCGCGGTTCGACAGCGCCGCATACAGCTCTTTGGTCGTGTGCAGCGGGTAGCGAGCGGAGTAATCCAGTCGACGGGCCATGAGGGGACAGATTACTGGGTTGGATTTGCGGCGCCTGCGGCGCCGCGTGGTTCGCGGCCCCTTGGTCGCGTATCTCAGCTGTCGAGACTCGCGCCTTCGGCGCATGCGCTTCGACAGCTGAGATACGCGACGGCCGCGAACGGTCGCTCGTAAGGCTCGCTCCGTGGTGGTGCTGTCCGGCGGTGAGGGGGCGGTCGCTCGTAAGACTCGTTCCGTGGAGTGTTGTCTGGCGGTGAGGGGGCGGTCGCTCGGAAGGCTCGCTCCGTGGTGGGAGCGTTGGGGGGTCGAGGTTGCGCCGTCGATCCCACGCTCTTGTTCGGCCTCTTGTTCGGTGCGGACGGCCGCCAATGATCTTGCGGCCGTTGCGAACCGTGTCGATCAGTGCGACGCGAGCCAGGTGTTGGTGAACTCTTCTTCGTTCTTCAGGACCTCGGTGAGGTGTTCGGCGATCGCGTTCTCGATCTTGCCGCCGAACAGCGGGATCTTGACCTCGATGGTGCCGTTGGCGGCGGCGGTGGCGCCCGCGCCGTCATCGACGAGGGTGATGGTGCCGCGCACCTCGGCGGGCGCGCCCTCGACGGTGGCCTGGAAGGTGGCGTTGTCACCGGTCCAGGTCTCGACGCGGGGGATGATCAGGTCGCCGGGGCGCACCGCGGTGATCGCGGCGGGCAGCAGTTCGGCGGCGATGGCCTGCACCAGGTGGATGCGGATCTGGTCGCCGTCGACGGTCACCGAGTCGAGCCGGGCGTTCGGCCCGCCGACCTCGGCGACGCGGTCTTTCCAGTACTGGTCGTTCGCGAAGGCTGCGCGCACGGCGGCAGCGGGGTGCGAGTAGCGGGCCGTGTACGCCAGCGGTGTAGCCATGGTCGGACACGCTACCGTCTGCCTGTGCGAACTTCACGTGTGGTGCCGTCGGATGTGCTGGCTGCCACGGGCGCTCGGATCCGCGCCGGGGTGCCGTTGGCGGAGCTGACCACGTTACGGGTCGGTGGTCCCGCCACGGTCGCCGAATGCCGCAGCACCGACGTGCTGGTCGCGACGGTGCGCGCGCTCGACGCGGCGGGTGTGCCGGTGCTGCTGCTCGCGGGCGGCTCGAACCTGCTGATCAGCGACGCGGGCTTCGACGGCGTGGTGGTGCGGGTCGCGACCGACGGCGTCGAACTGGGTGCGGACGGCGTGGTCGCCGAGGCGGGCGCGAACTGGGACGCGGTGGTGGCGGCGACGGTCGCGGCCGGCCTCGGCGGGCTCGAATGTCTGTCCGGCATCCCGGGTTCGGCGGGGGCGACCCCGGTGCAGAATGTCGGCGCCTACGGGGCCGAGGTGGCGCAGCTGCTGCGCCGGGTCCAGCTGCTGGATCGGGCGAGCGGCGCGATCCGCTGGGCCGCGCCCGGCGAACTCGGCTTCGGCTACCGCACCAGCGTGCTCAAACACCGTGACGACGCCGTGGTGCTCGCGGTCGATTTCGCGCTCGACCCGAAGGGTATGAGCGCGCCGCTGCGTTACGGCGAGCTGGCGACCCGGCTGGGCGCGGCCGACGGCGAGTCCCGCCCGGCGGCCGAGGTCCGCGACGCGGTGCTGGGTCTGCGTGCGGGGAAGGGCATGGTGCTCGATCCCGCGGATCACGACACCTGGAGTGCCGGTTCCTTCTTCACCAATCCGGTGGTCGCCGCCGACCGGGTGCCCGCGGTGCGGGCCGCGATCGCGGCACATGTGGGTGAGGTCACGGTGCCGACTTATCCGGCGCCCGACGGCGTCAAGTTCTCCGCGGGCTGGCTCATCGAGCGAGCCGGGTTCGCGAAGGGGTTCCCGGGCTCCGGCGCACCGGCCCGGCTGTCCACGAAACACACGCTCGCGCTGACGAATCGGGGCGCGGCGACCGCTACGGATCTGGTGGAGCTGGCCCGGACCGTGCGCGACGGTGTGGCCGAACGGTTCGGCATCCGCCTGGAGCCGGAGCCGGTCACGGTGGGCCTCGCCCTGTGACGCGATGAAACGGACACCACACGCTTCGCTGGACAGTCGACCGAATCGGCCCGCGTAAATTCGAAGAAGTGAACAACCGTCCAGTGATCCGCAGACCGGTCGCCGCCGTGTCGGCCGTGCTGTTCGTCGTGGTCGCCCTGGTGGCCGGATGCACCGGCGACAACGGCGGCAGCAAGAACGCGGCGCGCGACCCCGGCCCGGTCGCCACAGTCGCCTTGGCGCCGGAGAACGACGCCAAGAGCGTCAACCCGACCGCGCCGGTCTCGGTCACCATCACCGACGGAACGATTGATCAGGTCGCGCTCACGAATGCGAGCGGCAAACAGGTCGCGGGCGAATTCTCGCCGGACAAGCGCAGCTACAAGATCACCGAGCCGCTCGGCTACGACGCGACCTACACCTGGTCGGGCACCGCGATCGGCACCGACCGCAAGCCGATCCCGATCGACGGCAAGTTCAGCACGCTCGCGCCGAAGAACACGGTCCCGGCGACCATCAACATCGCCGACAACCAGGAGGTCGGCATCGCCGCGCCGATCATCCTGCAGTTCAAGGCACCGGTGCAGAACAAGGCCGCGGTGGAGAAGGCGCTGAGCATCACCACCGATCCGCCCACCGAGGGCGCGTGGGCCTGGTTCCCCGACGACAACGGTTCGCGCGTGCACTGGCGGCCGAAGGACTATTGGACGCCGGGCACCACGGTGCAGGTCTCGGCGAAGCTGTACGGGCTCGACCTCGGCGGCGGCAACTACGGCTACACCGACCTGACCACGGACTTCCGGATCGGTCGCAGCCAGATCGTGAAAGCCAACGCGCCGAGCCACCGCATGCAGGTGGTCCGCGACGGCAAGACCGTGTTCGATTTCGCGGTCAGCTACGGCGAGGGCAACGAGCCGCGCAACGTGACCCGTTCGGGTTTGCACGTGGTCACCGAGAAGTACGAAGACTTCATGATGTCGAATCCGCCGTTCTACACCAACGTGCGCGAACGCTGGGCGGTGCGCATCTCCAACAATGGCGAATTCATCCACGCCAACCCGGAATCGCTGTCCGCGCAGGGGTCTTCGAACGTCACCAACGGCTGTATCAATCTCTCACCGGCCGACGCGCAGGCCTACTTCCCGACGGCGCTCTACGGCGACCCGGTCGAGGTCACGGGCACCTCGATCCAGCTCTCCGCCGCCGACGGCGACCTCTACGACTGGACCATCGACTGGGCGACCTGGAAAACCATGTCCGCCCTGGACGGCTCCACCTCGGTCGTTTCGGCCACCCCGGTCGCGCCCGGCCCGCCCCGCTGACCGAACGCGGTCAGCGCCGCCCCGCGGTCTCGCCGTCGATCTCGGCCTCGACGGCGCGATCGGCCGCGCGCTGTTTGCGGACCTCGTCGTGGCGTTCGGCGAGCAGGTCGCGGATCTCGATGAGCAGCTCGGTCTCGGTGGGCTCGGCGGCCTTGGTGGTGCCGAACCGGTTCTTGATCGTCTTCATCGGCACCATCAGCACGAAGTAGAGCACCGCGGCGACGACGACGAAGTTGATGAAGGCCGTGATGATCGGGCCGATCTGAATGAACGTCGCGGGTTTGCTGGAGATCAACTGGACGCCTAGTCCCAGCTCATTCGTGCTGCCGAAAACGGCGAGCAGGGGGTTGATGACGCCCTTGGTCACCGAGGTGACCACCGTGGTGAACGCGGTGCCCATCACCACGGCGACGGCAAGGTCGATGACGTTCCCGCGCATCAGGAACTCTTTGAACCCCTTGAGCATGAGGCGAACAACTCCGATCTGAGTGAGCTGGCAGTCGAAGTCCCGATGCTAACGGCAGCGCCCGACCGGCGTCGGCTGGGCAATTCCCCAGCGAACGCCGAACGCGCAGTGAGTTATTCGAATCGGCTATCGCGCTCAGTCGCGACGGGCGAAGCGCCCGGCGTCGGCCTGATCGCGCGGCTTGACGATGATCTGATCGAGGTTCACGTGCGACGGACGCGACGCGACGAAGCCGATGATCTCCGCGATGTCCTGCGCGACCAACGGGTCGATGCCCTGGTAGACCTTGGCCGCGCGGTCCGCGTCGCCGTCGAAGCGGACCAGGGAGAACTCGGTTTCCACTGCGCCGGGCGCGATTTCGGTGAGCCGCACCGGCCGGCCGAGCAGCTCACCGCGCAACGTGCGGTGCAGCACCGCCTGCGCGTGCTTGGCCGAGGTGTAACCCGAGCCGTTGTCGTAGGCGACGAACGCGGCCACCGAGGTGATGGTGACGATGAGGCCGTCGCCGGAGGCGATCAGCTTGGGCAGCAGCGCCTTGGTCAGGCGCAGGGTGCCGAGCACGTTGGTCTCCCACATCCAGCGCCAGTCGTCGAGATCGGCGTCGGCGACGGTGGCCAGCCCTTTGGCGCCGCCGGCGTTGTTGACCAGTACGTCGGCCCGCTCGATCGCATCGGTGAACGCCCGCACCGACTCGTCCGAGGTGACGTCGAGTTCCAGTGCGGTGCCGCCGATCTCGTCGGCGACCCGCTGCAGCCGGTCGAGCCTGCGGGCGCCGACCACCACGTGGTAGCCCTGTTTCGCCAGTTCCCGGGCGGTGGCCTCGCCGATGCCCGAGCTGGCTCCGGTGACGACGGCGGTGCGGTTGCTCATGGGATCCGATCCTAGGGGCCGGGCCGGAGACCGGCGCTGGGGCTGTAGTGGGGATCACCGTTAGCCTGAGCCGCATGGCATTACGGGACGTGGTGAGCGCGGATGGCACGAATATCGTCTATCGGGTCAGCGGCCCCGCGGGCGCGCGGCCGCTGCTGCTCCTGCACGGCTGGTCGGCCAATCTGCTCTGCTGGGGCCGGGTCGCGGACGAGCTCGCGACGCGCTACCGGGTGATCGCCGTCGACCTGCGCGGGCACGGTTACTCCGACGCGCCGGCGGCCGGCTACGACGACCCGAAGAACTGGGCCGCCGATATCGCGGCCGTGCTGGCGGCCGAACACATCGACGCCGGCGCGATCCTGCTCGGCTGGTCCTACGGCGGCATCGTGCTCAGCGAC
This sequence comes from Nocardia vulneris, assembly GCF_001613425.1. Classification (GTDB taxonomy): domain Bacteria; phylum Actinomycetota; class Actinomycetes; order Mycobacteriales; family Mycobacteriaceae; genus Nocardia; species Nocardia vulneris. The sequence continues at coordinate 163,394 of NZ_BDCI01000036.1, forward strand.
TACCTCACCGCGTACGGCACCGGCGCGCTCGCGGGCGCGATCTTCACCGGGTCCACGGCGAACCTCGGTCGTGGTGTGCCCGGCGCGGCGGTCGGTTCGGCCTTGCAAGCTGCGATGCCCGGCGTCTTCGAGGAGAGTGCGGGGCGCGCGGTGAAGGCGTTCGGCGCGTTCGGCAACGCGAACACCGGTCCGGGCGCGGACAAGGGCGCCGATGCCCAGCGGTTGTTCGGCGCGAGCCTGGCCACCGCGCCCGCGGTGCGCAAAGCGCTGTTCTATCGCACCGTCGACAACACCGAAACCCTACGGGCACTTGATATTCCGGTGTTGGTCCTGCACGGCACCGCGGACCCGGTGGTGCCGATCGAGAACGGCCGCTACATCGCCGATACGGTGCCCGACGCGTGCACCTCGTACTGGGAGGGAGCCCAGCACGGCTTGTTCATCGAGGACCGGGCGCGCTTCGTGGCCGAGGTGAGTGGGTTCGTCGACGGGCTCTGAATTCGTCGTGGGCCCGCCGTTTCCCCAGTTGGATCCGGTTTGTCCGGACCGTCCGGAGTCGTCGCAGGTAGGCGCGGCGCGGCAGTGTGAGCCGGTTCACCGGAGGCTTGTGATAGCTCTCACTTGGCGGGCTGAGGGCTCTGAGCGGGGGAATGCAACGTGCACTATGGATAGTGTGAGTCAACGCCGCCTGGACCTACGGCCGAACCGTGTCGCCGTCTTGTCGGTGCATACCTCGCCGCTGGCGCAACCCGGTACCGGCGACGCGGGCGGCATGAACGTCTACGTGCTGCAGACCGCGTTGCAGCTGGCCCGGCGCGGCACCGAGGTGGAGATCTTCACCCGGGCCACCAGCTCCAATCTGCCACCCGTGCAAGAGGCCGGCCCCGGCGTGCTGGTGCGCAACGTGGTGGCGGGCCCGTTCGAGGGCCTCGACAAACGCGATCTGCCCACCCAGCTGTGCCCGTTCACCGCGGAGGTACTGCGGCAGGAGGCCAGGCATCAGCCCGGCTACTACGACCTCGTGCACTCGCACTACTGGCTGTCCGGCCAAGTCGGCTGGCTGGCCAGGGACCGCTGGCGGGTGCCGCTGGTGCACACCGCGCACACCCTCGCGGCGGTGAAGAACGCCGCCCTCGCGGAGGGTGACTGTCCGGAGCCGCTGACCCGGGAGATCGGCGAGAAGCAGGTGATCGCCGAGGCGGATCGGCTGGTCGCCAACACCGACGACGAGGCGCGTCAGCTGGTCGAGCTGTACAGCGCCGAACCCGAGCGCATCGATGTCGTGCCCCCGGGCGCGGACCTGTCCCGGTATCGGCCCGGCGACAAGGCGGCCGCCCGGGCCGCGCTCGGCCTGGCCGCCGACGAGCAGATCGTCGCGTTCGTCGGGCGCATCCAACCGTTGAAGGCGCCCGACGTGCTGGTCCGCGCAGCCGCCGCGGTGTTGCGCGCCGGGCGGGCGCGCAACCTGCGGGTGCTCATCGTCGGCGGGCCCTCGGGCAGCGGTCTGGAGCGACCCGACGCGCTGATCGAACTCGCCGCGGCGCTCGGCATCGCCGATCGCGTCACCTTCCTGCCGCCGCAGCCGCCGGACCGGCTGGTGCTGGTCTATCGGGCCGCGGATCTGGTCGCGGTGCCCAGCTACAACGAATCCTTCGGTCTGGTCGCGATCGAGGCGCAGGCCAGCGGTACCCCGGTGCTGGCCGCCGACGTCGGCGGGCTCGGCACCGCCGTCCGCCACGGCGAGTCCGGGCTGCTCGTGTCCGGCCACCGCACCCCGGACTGGGCCGGCGCGCTCGGTTATCTGCTCGACGATCCCGAGCGGCTGCGCCGGATGAGCGCTCGCGCGGTCGAGCACGCCGCCAACTTCTCCTGGGAGCACACCGCCGCGGGCCTGCTGACCAGCTACTCCGCCGCGCTGCACGATTTCCGTGCGGAACGGGCCGCGCTGGGCGCGGGACGTCTCGTGCGTGACGACACCCGGGAACGGGTATCCGGTGAACGCATTAGCCTCGACTCCGGTCAGGCCAGATCGCGGGCGCTGTGGCGGCGCCGGACAGGAGCACGTCAGTGAGTGCAGGTGAGCGAGCGAGCGAGGTGCAGGCCACCGCGCAGGTGATCGAGGAGACCCTGCGCGATCGGGACATCGAATACAGCCGCTCCGGCGCGGAGACCTTCGTCGTGGTCCTGCCCGGCGAGCGCAAACTGAAGACCACGGTCATGCTCACCGTCGGCAAGCACGGCGTGCGGATCGAGTCCTTCGTCTGCCGCAAGCCGGACGAGAACTTCGAGGGCGTCTACAAGTTCCTGCTGCGCCGCAACCGCCGGCTCTACGGCGTGGCCTACACCCTGGACCGGGTCGGCGACATCTACCTGGTCGGCCGGATCGCCACGCACGCGGTCACCGCCGACGAACTGGACCGGGTCTTCGGCCAGACGCTCGAGGCGGTCGACGCCGATTTCAACGTGCTGCTCGAACTCGGTTTCGCCGAATCCATCCGCAAGGAATGGAAGTGGCGCGTCTCGCGCGGGGAGTCCCTGAAGAACCTGCGCGCTTTCGAGCATCTGGTGGACGCCGCCGACCAGCCCTGAGTGCCGTCGCTGCGCGATATACGCGGCGGCACAGTGCGTTTCGGGTGCGCGACGCGCCCGCCCAGCCGTTCGGGCCGAAGTCCGCACGATCGGCCGATTCCGGTCCACCGGCCGAATCGGTACGGATACGGTGCGACTGTGCCGAGCGCGGGTGACAATCGCTTGTGGTTCCGATCATGAAGGTGGCAGCCCGATGACAGTTCTCGCTCTCGATATCGGCGCGACGAAGTTCGCGGCGGGTATCGCGCAGGCCGACCGGACGGTGGGCGGGGTGCGGCAGGTCCAGGTGCCGCCCGAGGCGGTGTGGGAGGCGTGCCGCGCGCTGCTGCTCGAGGTCGCGGGGGAGACGACGATCACCGCCGTCGGTATCGGCTCGGCCGGGCCGGTGGACACGCGCACCGGCGTCACCAGCCCGCTGAACATCCCGGAATGGAAGGCGGGCTTCCCGATCGTCGCCTCGGTGCAGGAGCTGTTCCCCGACGCCGCGGTCCACTTCGCCATCGACGGCGCCTGTCTCGCGTTGGCCGAGCATCACGTCGGCGCGCTGCGCGGGGTGCCGAACGGGTTGGCGCTCACCGTGTCCTCGGGGATCGGCGGCGGGATCATCGCGGACGGACGGGTGCTGCTCGGCCGCACCGGCAACGCCGGTCACATCGGTCATATCGTGGTCCCCGGCTGGGACGTGCCCTGCCTGTGCGGCGGCGTCGGTTGCGTGGAAGCGGTCGCCAGCGGGATGTCGTCGGTGCGCTGGGCGGTCGAACAGGGCTGGCCGGGCCGCACCGGCGTGCAATTGGCCGAGGACGCGCGCCGGGGCGAGCGGATCGCGCTCGCGGCGCTGCAGCGCGCGGGCACCGCACTCGGTCAGGCGATCGCCTCGGCGTGCGCGCTGCTCGACGTCGATCGGGTGGTGATCGGCGGCGGTTTCGCGCAATCCGGTGCGCCGCTGTGGGATCCGTTGCGCGCGGCGCTGCGCAAGCACGCGCGCCTCGATTTCACCCGCGAGATCAGTGTCGTGCTCTCCGAGGTGACCAACGGCGCCACGCTGGTCGGCGCGGGCGTGCTCGCGGCGGGCCACGCCACCGCCGACGTCGCGGGCTGATCCGGGCCGGGCTCGGACCAGCGGGGGAACGCTGCGACCGGCGCCTCGGCCCATGGGAGGATGGGCCCCATGACGTACACCCTCGTGCTGCTGCGCCACGGCGAGAGCGAATGGAATGCCCTGAACCTGTTCACCGGCTGGGTGGACGTGCATCTGACGGACAAGGGCATCGCCGAGGGCAAACGCGCGGGAGAACTGCTCGCCGAGCACGGCATCCTGCCCGATATCGTCTACACCTCGCTGCTGCGCCGCGCGATCAACACCGCGAACATCGCGCTGGACGCCGCCGACCGGCACTGGATTCCGGTGGTGCGTGACTGGCGGCTCAACGAGCGCCACTACGGCGCGCTGCAGGGCAAGAACAAGGCACAGGTCCGGGACAAGTACGGCGACGAGCAGTTCATGCTGTGGCGGCGCAGCTACGACACCCCGCCGCCGCCGATCGACCCGGACGACGAGTACAGCCAGGACGGCGACGCGCGCTACGCGGGCATCGAGGTGCCGAAGACCGAATGCCTGCTCGACGTGGTCAAGCGGATGATCCCGTACTGGGAGTCGACCATTTCGCAGGATGTGCGCGCGGGCAAGACCGTCCTGGTCGCCGCGCACGGCAACTCGCTGCGCGCGCTGGTCAAGCACCTCGATCAGATCTCGGACGCCGATATCGCGGGTGTGAACATCCCCACCGGCATTCCGCTGCGCTATGAACTGGACGAGAACCTGCGGCCCACCGGTCCCGGTGTCTACCTCGACCCCGAGGCGGCCGCCGCGGGCGCCGCCGCCGTCGCGAATCAGGGCGGGAAATAGCCGCCAGCTCTTGCACTTGCCACGCGCTGCGTCCGAATCGGGCGCAGCGCGTTGCTGTTTCACGGCGGCGGCAGGTCGCTACGGGCTTGCCGGAGTGCCACGGGATGTGCAACAGTCCGTGTCGGCCGAAAGTGTCTTGCGACACAGCTGCCCGTTGGCTGCCAGTGCGGACTGGCGAGGTGCACCCACTGGTCAGTGAGTGAGCGTTCTGGCTCGCGTGTTTCGCGCGAGGCGGTACTGAGCAGGGCTTTGGGCGCGACTCACCCCGGGGGATAGCTATATGTGAACCATTATTCGGAATTGGTTACCTGTTACCCCTTGTCATTACCGACAAGTAGGTATGTACACTTTGGGCGTTCGACCAGTCCGAGAGGTGGATCACGTCCGATGAAGCACGCGTTGCGGGTCACAGTCGCGGCAGTTGCCGCGGCGATGCTCGTTCCCTTCCTCAGCAGCGGCGCCGCCGCCGCGCCGACGCCGACCGGTCCCGACGGCGGAGCCGCGGGCGCGGCCTGGGCCGCGGCCCAGGATGGTCCGCAGCAGTACCCGAACATCAACATCCAGTGGGATGTCCCGATCACGATGAGTGACGGAACGGTGTTGAAGGGCAACGTCTATCGCCCCGCCGACGCCGCGGGCCGGCCCATCGACACCCCGACGCCCACGGTCGTGAACCTCACGCCGTACACCAAGCTGGTGTCGAACCTGGCCGACCACGCACAGGCCATCCCGGGCCTGTCCGACGCGCTGTTCGGCCTGCTCCGTTCGATCGATCTCACCGGCACCCCGCTATCCGGGATCACCGACCTGACAAAGGGTTTCGCCGGCGGCGAGCTGCGCAACTTCACCGTCGACCGGCAGCTGATCCGCAGCGGCTACTCACAGGTGGTCGTCGACGTGCGCGGCACCGGCTTCTCGCAGGGCACCTGGGACATGCTCCGCCAGCGCGAACAGCAGGACACCGTCGAGGTGATCGACTGGGCCGCGCGCCAGCCCTGGTCCAACGGCCGCATCGGCATGAACGGCATCTCCTACTCCGGCATCAATCAGGTGCAAGCCGCCGAGAAGCATCCGGCGGCGCTGCAGGCGATCTTCCCGGTGGTGCCGGGCAGCGACCTGGTGAACGACGTGCTCGCGCCGGGCGGCGGCTTCGGCTTCAACTTCATCCCGCTGTGGCTCATCGCCATCAACGGCCTCAAGCTGGTGCCCGACCTGGCGTCGGTGCTCAACGGGCAGTTCGACACCCGGTGGCTGGCCGATCGGGTGCAAGATCCGTTGACGTTCATGGACGTGCTGCTCAACGTCTACACCACGGCGAAGATCGACGACCTCGATCCGCGCGCCAAGGAGCTGCTGACCTCCGGTTCCCGGCCGCGCGAAGGCTGGCTGGGCGATCCGAGCCGGGTCGACATCCCGACCTTCGTCACCGGTGGCTGGCACGACCTGTTCACCTATTCGGAATCGAAGATCTACAACGAGATTCCGCTGCCCGCGGGCCAGAAGCAGTTGCTGATGGGCAATACGTACCACGTCAATTCCGGCAACGAGTACGCCAAGCCCGGTCTGCCGCCCCGACTGGATGTGCTGCAGCGCGCGTGGTTCGACAAGTGGCTCAAGGACATCGACAACGGCATCGATCAGTACGGCCCGATCACGCTGCGCCAGCAGGGCGGCGGCTGGATCACCACCGACACCTTCGCCGCGCCGACCGAGGCGGCGAACCCGAGCGCGCAGGAGCCGGCGTATCGGCGGATGTACCTGTCCGCCAACCCCAGTGGCACCGCGAGCAGCGCCTACGACGGTTCGCTGACCGCGGAGGCCAACGGTGACACCGCGCGGCTCACCGTCGGCCCGGGCCTGACTACCCTGTGCTCCAACGACGCGGCGCAGGGCAGTGCGGGCATTCTGTCGATCATCGATGGCTGCGCGAAGGACTCGCGGGTCGCGGAGACGAACGGGCTCACCTTCACCAGTGCCCCGGTCGCCGAGCCGACCGCCATCTCCGGCCGGATCGCGGTGCGGCTCAACACCGTTCAGGACGCCGCGGACGGCTACTGGGTGACCACGATCAACGATGTCGCGCCCGACGGGCAGTCCACCGTGCTGTCCTCGGGGCAGCTCATGGCCTCGCTGCGCGAGGTCGACGAGGCCAACAGCAGCCGCTCCGCCAACGGCGACTACACCGATCCGCGGGCGTTCACCTCGCTGGACCGGCGGCAGCCGACGGTGCCCGGTGAGGCGACCACCCTGGATATCGCGTTGCCTGCCACCGAAGCGATCCTGCAACCCGGCCACCGGCTGCGGATCGACGTCTTCGCGGGCAACTTCCCGAAGGGCCTGCCGATCCTGCCGATGCTGCTCGACACCGGTTTCAAGCCGCAGCACGTGCAGCTCGATCCGAATCGGCCCAGCTTCGTGAATGTTCCGGTGCGCGGCAACCCGCGCTGGTAATCGCGACCGAAGATCCGAAAGAGCGCCTCCGCTTCGAAAATTTCGAGCGGGGGCGCTCTTTCGTCGGTCGACACTGTGTCTGGTAGCCGGGCGCGCCTTTGTGACCATGCACGAAGTTTCGTGATTTCGCTCCGCAGACCGGTCGGTACCTGCTTCCCTCCCCTAGTTAGAGAGCATTCGTTCCCCTAAGAGAGTGGATTCAATGAGGTATGCGCTCCGAACCGCGGCGGTGACCGTCGCGGCGGTGGCCTTGGCCCCCTTCCTTTCGCCCTCGGCCACCGCGAGCCCGGTCGGCCCGGACGGCGGAGCGACCGGTGCGGCGTGGGCCGCGACCGAGGACGGCCCGCAGCAGTACCCGAATGTGTTCATCGAATGGGACGTCCCGATCACCATGAGCGACGGCACGGTGCTCAAGGGGAACGTCTACCACCCGGCCGACGCTGCCGGACAACCGATTTCGACACCGACGCCGACCATCGTCAACCTGACGCCCTACACCAAGCTCGGCTCGATGATCGCCGACAGCATGATCTCGATCCCGTGGCTGTCGGACGCGGTGATGCAGGTGGCGCGCGACGTCGACCTCTCCGGCACACCGTTTTCCGGCGTCACCGATCTGACCAAGGCGCTCGGCGGCGGTCTGCTGCGCAACTTCACGGTAGACCGGCAGCTGATCAAGAGCGGCTACACCCAGGTCGTGGTCGACGTCCGGGGAACCGGCTTCTCCCAGGGCATCTGGGATCTGCTGCGCGAACGCGAGCAGCAGGACAGCGTCGAGGTGATCGACTGGGCGGCGCGGCAACCGTGGTCGACCGGTGACATCGGGATGAACGGCGTCTCCTACTCGGGGCTCAACCAACTGCAAGCGGGCGCCAAGAACCCGCCCGCGCTGAAGGCGCTCTTCCCGGTGGTGCCGAGCCGGAACCCGTTCCGCGACTTGGTCGCACCCGGCGGCGGCATCGGCATCACCTTCATGCCCGCCTGGCTGCTCGCGGTGAACGGCGGCAAGCTGGTGCCCGATCTGGCCGCGGCACTGCGCGGGCAGTTCGACAACAAGTGGCTGATGGACCGGCTCGCGGATCCGTTCACCTTCATCGATGCGCTGGTGAACATCCTGATCACGCCGGAGATCGATCAGCTCGATCCGAAGGTGCAGACCCTGCTGCACTCCGACAGCCAGTTCCGGCAGGCCTGGGAGAACGACCCGAGCCGAATCACCGTGCCCACCTTCGTGACCGGCGGCTGGCACGACGTGTTCGTCAACTCGCAGGCCGACGTGTACCGGCGGCTCGAGCTGCCGCCGGGCCGCAAGCAACTGCTCGTCGGCGACGGCTACCACATCAGCAACGGCAACGAGTCCGGCAGACCCGGTCTGCCGCCGCGGATGGACGTGCTGCAGCGCGCCTGGTTCGACAAGTGGCTCAAGGGAATCGACAACGGGATCGACGAATTCGGCCCGGTGACCCTGAAGCAGCAGGGCGGCGGGTGGATCACGGCGCCCTCCTTCCCGCAGCCCGGTGCCGAGCATCGGCGGATGTATCTGTCCGCCGCGGCGAGCGGCGCCGGGGCGGGCGTACACGACGGTTCGCTCTACACCCAGCCGAGCCCGAGCGTCGATCGGCTCACCGTCGCACCGGGTTTGACGGGTGTGTGCTCGCGGGACATGGCGCAGGAGAGCGCGGGCGTCACCTCGATCATCGACGGGTGCAGCAAGGACGCGCGGATCCAGGAGCTCAACGCGCTGACCTTCACCAGCGCTCCGGTCGCCGAGCCGACCAGCATCTCCGGCCCGATCGCGGTCCGGCTCAACACGGTGCACGACGCGACCGACGGCTACTGGAACGTCACGGTGAACGATGTCGGCCCCGACGGTTATTCGTCGGTGCTGTCCTCGGGCCAGCTGGTGTCCTCGCTGCGCGCCATCGACGACGCGCGCAGCACCCGTTCGGCCAACGGCGACTACACCGACCCGGTGCCCGACCTGTCGCTGGACAGCAGGCAGCCGCTGGTACCGGGCGAGCCGACGGCACTGGACATTTCGGTGCCCGGCATCGAGGCGGTGCTGCAACCCGGACACCGGCTGCGCGTCGACGTCTACGCGGGCAACTTCCCACGTGGCCTGGCCCCGATGCCGCTCGTCGTGGACAGCGAACTGCGGCCGCAGCACCTGTTGCTCGATCCGAATCAGCCGAGTTTCGTGAATATCCCGGTGCGCGGAAATCCGGGCTGGTAAACCGTAACCCGGTCTGAGCGTGCACCTATCGCGCATCGAAGCTCGAACTCGCGGGGTATGAGTGGACGGTGCATGCTCAGGCCAGGTTTTCTCGGTCAGTCCACGACCGCGAATGCGGCCGCCAGCGGCGGGAAAGCCGCGCGCGCATCATGTCCCGCGAACCACAGGCCGACGGTGAAGACCGCGACGGCTTCCAGATAGCGCGCACGATGCAGGCCGCCCGCCGGAATCGGTTGCAGGGACAGGTCTTCGGCCAGGCCGGACACCTGGGCGAGCGCCCCGGGATCGTCGCCGCACAGCGGCACCGCCAGCCTCCGCTCGTCGAACACGCACGCCTCGGCGGCCCACACCTCGGCCGCGCACAGGTTGAACGCCTTCACCACGTGCGCGCCCGGGGCCCTCGCCGCAATGCGTTCGGCGACAGCCGCTTCCGAGAGCACGAAGCCCGTCGCGCCGGCGGGCGCGGCGAGGTCCGGCGCGAAGGCGTTCGTGCAGTCGACGAGCGTGCGCCCGGCAAGCAGCCCGGCGAGCGGGCCCAGCACCTCGTCCAGCGCGTCGACCGGCAGCGCGAGCAGTACCACCTCGCCGAATTCTGCGGCGGCACCGACATTTCCGGCCCGCGCCCCGATCGCCGCCGCCGATTCCCCTGCGGCCGCGGCCGATCGCGCGCCGACGAGCACGTCATGGCCCGCCGCGACCCAGCCGCCACCGAGCGCGCGCGCCATGGCCCCGGCTCCGATGATTCCGATTCGCATCTCAACTCCTAGTCAGCGATGTCTTCGGCACCGACGGTAGGAATTCCGATAGGCACCCGCGGGTGTGCAATGGCGGTGGCAAGCTGAAGACATGACCGCCGTGCCCGCCGAGCCGATCACCGCCGACCGGGTGGAGTTCGCGTCCTACGGCGATTTCGAGTCCGACTGCCCGGCCCGGATGGGCGTCGACGTCTTCGGCAACTCCTGGCTACCGGTGGTCGTCTACATGTTGCGCGACGGCCCGATGCGTCCCGGCGACCTGCGCGCCGCCATCGGCGGGATCAGCCAGAAGATGCTCACCCAGACCCTGCGCCGGATGGAACGGATGACCCTCGTCGCACGTCACCGCTACGCCGAGGCGCCGCCGCGGGTGGAGTACGAGTTGACCGCGGCGGGCCGCGACCTCCTCACGCCGATCTACGCGCTCGGCGACTGGGTGGACAAGCACGGCCGCGCGGTGAGCACGGCCATGGCCGGGGACGCGGACTGACACACCGGGCGCGGGCCGGATGAGAACGGCGCGTAAACGGGGGGCGAACAGGGCCGGAAGGCGCTATGACCTGCGCGAAACATCGCGCACCCAGCGATAGTTGAACCTTCCGCGACCGTACGATTCAAAGGTGAGTGTTCCGCAGGCGGTGCTATTGGCAGTCCTGGCGGCTGTCGTAGGGCTGGCAGTCGGCGGGCTACTGATTCCCTATATGAACGCCCGGCAGGCCGCCCGCAGGCAGGCCGACTCGGGATTGACCATGTCGCAGGTGCTCGACCTGATCGTGCTCGCCTCCGAGAGCGGCATCGCCGTCGTCGACGAGTACCGCGACGTGGTGCTGGTGAATCCGCGCGCCGAGGAACTCGGCCTGGTCCGCAACCGGCTGCTCGACGAGCGCGCCTGGACCGCGGTAGAGAAGGTGCTCGCCACCGGCGAGTCCGCCGAATTCGATCTCACCGCGAAGAATCCGGTGCCCGGCCGCGGCCGGATCGCCGTGCGCGGCGTCGCGCGCCAGCTCTCGCGCGAGGACACCAATTTCACCGTGCTGTTCGCCGACGACGACTCCGAACAGGCGCGGATGGAGGCGACCCGGCGCGACTTCGTGGCCAACGTCAGCCACGAGCTCAAGACCCCGGTCGGCGCGATGAGCCTGCTGGCCGAGGCCATGCTCGAGTCGGCGGACGACCCCGAGGCGGTCCGGCACTTCGGGCAGCGGGTGTTGGGTGAGTCACGGCGTCTCGGGAAAATGGTGACCGAACTCATTGCGCTGTCGCGGCTGCAGGGCGCGGAGAAGCTGCCCGAGCTCGAGGTGGTCGACGTGGACACCGTCGTTATGCAGGCGGTGGACCGCTCCCGGACCGCCGCGGAGGCCGCGGGCATCACCGTCAGCACCGACCGTCCGAGCGGGCTCGAGGTGCTCGGCGACGAAACGTTGCTGGTCACAGCCCTGTCCAATCTGGTCGAGAACGCGATAGCGTACTCACCGGCCGGTTCGCACGTGTCGGTCAGCCGCTCGTTGCGCGGCGATCATGTCGCGATGGCCGTGACCGATCGCGGCATCGGGATCGCCAAAGAAGACCAGGAGCGCGTGTTCGAGCGCTTCTTCCGATCGGACAAGGCGCGCTCGCGCGCCACCGGCGGGACCGGGCTGGGCCTGGCTATCGTCAAGCACGTGGCAGCCAACCACAACGGTGAGATCACCCTGTGGAGCAAGCTGGGCACGGGCTCGACGTTCACGCTGCGAATACCTGCCCACCATGAGACCGACGGAGAAGAGGATTCCGCCGGACCGACGGTGAGCACGAGAGAAACAAGCCCGCGCCCCACGGGGCCGGGCCGACCCAATGGTGTGGAGGCACGCAGATGACGAGTGTGTTGATCGTCGAGGATGAGGAGTCGCTGGCCGATCCGCTCGCGTTCCTGCTGCGCAAGGAGGGCTTCGAGGTCACCGTGGTCGGTGACGGCCCGTCCGCGCTCGCCGAGTTCGATCGGTCCGGCGCCGATATCGTGCTGCTCGATCTCATGCTGCCCGGCATGAGCGGCACCGATGTCTGCAAGCAGCTGCGCACCCGCAGCGGCGTGCCGGTGATCATGGTGACGGCGCGCGACAGCGAGATCGACAAGGTGGTCGGGCTCGAGCTCGGCGCCGACGACTATGTGACCAAGCCGTACTCTGCGCGTGAGCTCATCGCGCGCATCCGGGCCGTGCTGCGCCGCGGCGCGGGCGACGAACTGGACGGCGGCAATGAGAGCGGCGTGCTGGAGGCGGGCCCCGTCCGGATGGACGTGGACCGCCACACCGTGCTGGTGAACGGCAAGCCGGTCACCTTGCCGCTGAAGGAATTCGACCTGCTCGAATACCTGCTGCGCAATTCCGGCCGCGTGCTGACCCGTGGCCAGCTGATCGACCGCGTCTGGGGCGCCGACTACGTCGGTGACACCAAAACCCTCGACGTGCACGTCAAGCGGCTGCGGTCGAAGATCGAGGCCGACCCGGCGAAGCCGGAACACCTGGTCACCGTGCGTGGCCTGGGCTACAAGCTCGAGGCCTAGGACCGGACGAAAAGAACGAACCCCTGTGCACGGGTGCACAGGGGTTCGTGTCGTACGTGTGGTTCAGGCACCCTCGGCAGGCTGGCCGAGGTAGGTCCAGGTGGGGCCGACGCCGGGCACGTCGACCTTGCTCAACGTGATCCACCCGAAATCGTCTTCCTGCAGGCAGTCGTAGATGTCCGCGGTGCTCGTGCCGCGGCACGCGATGGTGCGCGCGGTGCCGTAGGGGCTCATGATCACGCTCTTGCCCGCGGCCGCCGCGCCGAGCGCCTCGGGGGTGTTGGCCGGCACGAAATTGGCGGTGACATCGAAGTACTTGGCGGGGTCGCCGTTCGGCTCCGCGTGGGCCACACCGGTGAGGCACAGCGTTGCGCCTGCGGCAACGGCCGCCATGGTCAGAACTTTCTTGGACATGACCGCACATCAAACCCTAAAGACGTGACGAGCGCACTCCCTCCGAATGAACGTAATGCACACCTTGATTCGAGTGACTCGCTTTTCGCGGTGCCTGCACCCGCCGGTCGTTTCAGCGTGCTCGGTCGTCTGCGCGTGGTGCCCGTTCAGGCCGTCGCGGAGTCCTGCATCCGGCTCGCGTGCACGGTCGCGGGGTGAATCGCGATGAGCCCCAGTCCTTCTCGGCGCCGGCAATGCCTGGACAGTTCCTCGTAGGCGGGCGCGCCGAGCAATTCTTTCAGCTCCGGGCCGTAGGACTGCCAGACCGGTCGGCTGCCGACGTGCGCGTCCGGCGAGCCCGAGCAGTACCAGTCGAGGTCGGCGCCGCCCGGGCCCCAGCCGCGGCGATCGTATTCGGTGATCGTGGTGCGCAGGATCTGCACGCCGTCGGGGCGGTCCACCCAATCCTGGGTGCGCCGGATGGGCAGTTGCCAGCACACGTCCGGCTTGACCTCCAGCGGCTCGATGCCGCGGCGCAGCGCCATGGTGTGCAGCGAGCAGCCCACCCCACCCTCGAAGCCGGGCCGGTTGAGGAAGATGCAGGCGCCGTCGAAGCGCCGGGTGCGCAACGCGGGCTCGTCCTCGAGTTCGTCGAGCTCCAGATAGCCCTTCTTGGTGACCTTGCCCGCGGCGTCGCTCGCCTCGCCCATCAGCTGCCAATCCGCGGGTGTGAGCATTTTCACAGCGTTCTGCAGCCGCTTGCGATCGTCCTTGTCGGAGAGGAACGCGCCGTGCGAGCAGCAGCCGTCGTCGGGCCGATCGCCCAGGATGCCCTGACATGCCGGGGTGCCGAAGACGCACGTCCAGCGCGACAGTAGCCAGGTCAGATCGGCGACGATGAGATGCTCATCGTTTGCTGGATCGACGAACTCGATCCACTCGCGCGGGAAATCGAGATCTACCTCGGGGCTCGGATCGATCTTTCCCGCAGGTCGGGGCCGGGCCGAGTCATTGGCTGATGCGCCTACCGTCACACTGCCAGACGCTAACAGTTCACCGGCTTGGCCTGAAGGGGTGGCCGACTCCAGTACCGTGTTCTTGTGCGGCTAGGGGTACTCGACGTCGGAAGCAATACCGTCCACCTGCTCGTGGTGGACGCGCACCGGGGCGGTCACCCCATGCCCATGAGCTCCACGAAAGCGACGCTACGGCTGTCGGAAAACATGGACGACGAGGGCCGGATCACCGAATCCGGCGCGCAGCGGCTGATCGCGACCGTCGCCGAATTCGCCAGCATCGCCGAGACTTCCAGGTGTGTCGAGCTGATGCCGTTCGCCACCTCGGCGCTGCGCGAAGCCACCAATTCCGAAGCGGTGCTCGGGCGTGTCCGCGCCGAGACCGGCGTCGATCTGCAGGTGCTCACCGGTGTCGACGAGGCCAGGCTGACCTTCCTCGCGGTGCGGCGCTGGTTCGGCTGGAGCGCGGGCCGCATTCTCAACCTCGACATCGGCGGCGGTTCGCTGGAGATGACGAACGGCGGCGACGAGGAACCCGATGTCGCGCTCTCGCTGCAACTCGGGGCCGGACGGTTGACCAGGGAGTGGCTGCGCGAGGACCCGCCGGGTAAGCGCCGGGTCAACGTGCTGCGCGACTGGCTCGACGCGGAGCTCGCCCTGCCCGCGAAACAGCTGATCGACGCCGGAAAACCGGACCTGGCGGTGGGCACGTCGAAGACCTTCCGCTCGCTGGCCCGGCTGACCGGCGCCGCACCCTCTGCCGCGGGGCCGCGGGTGCGTCGTACACTCACCAGCTCAGGTCTGCGCCAACTGATTGCGTTCATCTCGCGAATGACGGCCGCCGACCGTGCAGAATTGGAAGGCGTAAGTTCCGATCGGTCACAGCAATTGGTGGCTGGCGCATTGATCGCGGAGGCGAGTATGCGGGCACTATCGCTGGAGTCCCTCGAGATTTGTCCGTGGGCGCTGCGGGAAGGGCTGATCCTGCGCAAACTGGATACCGACATGAACGGCGGACCCCGAGCGACAGCCATACCGGGCCCGGCGACCGACAGCGGCCGCCCGGCGCCCGGCGATGGGGTGGCGCTATCCGGGCCGATAGGAACGGTTTCGTCATGAGTGAGGACTCCAAACAGCTATCGGTCGCCGAGCTGCTGGCCCGGAACGGGCAGCAGGGCGCGTCGTCCGCGGGCGGTGGCAGGCGCCGCCGCGGTGGCCGGGGCATCTCGGTGGCCGAGCTGACCGGTGACATGCCCGCCATCGGCAGCGGCCAGTCGTCGCATGCCGCACCGGACGACGCGGCCGACGAGCCGGTCTACGAGACGCCGTCGTACGAACCGCCCGCGCCGGAACCTGTCTCGTATGCGCCATCGCCGGAACCGTATTCGCCGATGTCGGGCCCGATCTCGATGTACGACCCGCTCGCCGCGTACGCCCAGCCGCAACCGCAGGACGATCCGCCGCCCGGTCACTCGAACCGGGTGATGCCCGGGCGGGAGATGCCGTCGTCGCGGCACACGCCCGCGGCCGATCCGCTCTCGCCGAGCACGCCGGTCGGGGATCTGTACGCGCCTTCGCCCAATCCGTATGCGCCCTCGCCCAACCCGTACGCGGCCCCGCCCGCCGAGGACGCCTCGACGCGGTCCGGTCGCCGGCGCAGGCATGCCGAGCCGGCCGAAGAGACCACCGAGGTGCGCCCGCCGCTGCGGGATCTCGGCAGGCCGGAGCCGGGTGCCGCGAGCACCGCGCTGCCGGATCGGGCGGGCTCGAACGGCCGACCGCCCCGGAACGAGCGCAACGGCGCGGGCAGCGGCCGAGCCGCGCGCCGGCGTGCCGCCGAAGCCGACGAGCTCGAGGCCGGGCCGTCGACCGCCGCGTGGAACGGTTTCGCGGCCGAGGCGCCCCCCGAGCCCAGGACCGCGGCGCCGTGGGCGCCGACCCCCGAACCCAAGCCGGAGCTGGAACGAAGATCCAACCAGCGCAACGGCGAGCGCGCGTTACCCGCCTGGTCGGCCCGAAGACACAAACCCGCCGCGGCGGAACCCGAGGACGTCGGGCCGGAGTCCGGTGGCCTGCCGACCGCCGCATGGTCGCTGGCCAGCCAGGACCAGCAGTTGCTCTCCGGCCAGACCGTCGCGGGCGATCTGCTCCGGGACGGGGTCGAGCGAGCCGAACGCGCGAATGCCGGTCGAGGCAAACGCGGTTCGAAGCGCGATGTCGCGCCGCACGAGGACGAACTCGACATCTACGACGGCAAGACCGATTTCTACGAGCCGGTCGAGCTGGCCGACGAGGACGACGACGACCTCGACGAACACGAGGAGCGCGCGGAGCGCGAGCCGGGCCGGGCCGCCGCGCGCCGCCGCTCGTCGCGCGTCGCGCGCAAGGCCGAGTTCGACGCCAACCGCCGGCAGTGGTTGATCCTGGGCGGGCAGAGCACCGGCGCGGCCGTGGCGGGCATGCTGCTGTTCAAGGGTTTCGAGCGCATGTGGGAGATGCTGCCGTGGGTGGCGCTGGCCCTGGCGATGATCGTGATCCTCGGTCTGGTCGCCCTGGTCCGGATTCTGCGCCGGACCGATGACGTGCTGAGCACGGTGATCGCGGTGGTCGTCGGCGTCTTCGTCACGCTGGGACCGCTAGCCTTTCTGCTCAGTACGAACTGAGGCAGGGGAGCGGCTGTGGGCAAGATCGGGCAGGCGAACGAGACCACGGGACGGCAGATCCTGGTCGGGCTGTCGACCGCGTCGGTCTATCCGCAGAACACCGAGGCTGCCTTTCGCTACGCGGCCGAAATCGGTTACGACGGCGTCGAATTGATGGTCTGGGCCGAGCCCGCCAGTCAGAGCATCGCGACCGTGCAGTCCTATGCGCGCAAGTACGACGTGCCGGTCATCGCGATTCACGCGCCGTGCCTGTTGATCTCGCAGCGGGTGTGGGGCGCGGACCCGGCCGCCAAGCTCGAACGCAGCGTGCGCACGGCGGAGGCCTTGGGCGCGCGCACCGTGGTGGTGCACCCGCCGTTCCGCTGGCAGCGCAGATACGCGGAGAATTTCGCGGATCAGGTGGCCGAGCTCGAGGCCGACAGCGAGGTCGTCGTCGCGGTGGAGAACATGTTTCCGATGCGCGCCGACACCCTGTTCGGGCGCGGGGCGCGGTCGGTGAAGCGCTTGGAACGTCGTGGCGGCCCCGGCATCGGGCTCACCGCGTTCAGCCCGTCCTACGATCCGACCGATACCGGTTTCGCGCACTACACCCTGGATCTCTCGCACACCGCGACCGCGGGCGCGGACCCGTTGGCGCTGGCCGCCCGGATGGGCCCGGGTCTGGCGCATCTGCATCTCGCCGACGGTCGCGGGGCCGCCCACGACGAGCACCTGATCCCCGGCGAGGGCACCCAGCCGTGCGTCGAGCTGTGCGAGACGCTGGTCCGCACCGGTTTCACGGGGCAGGCGGTCGCGGAGATCAATACCCAGAACGCGCGCACCACGCAGGCTCGCGCGGCGATGTTGCATCGCACGCTCGCGTTCGCGCGCCTGCATCTCAACGGCGTGACCGCACCGACGCCCGCAATTCACCCCTGAATCCTCGCGCCGCGACAAAATAGTCTGCGCCGCGACTAAATAGTCTGCGCCGCTACGAAATAATCTGTACCCCAACGAAATAGGCGTCGTTATTTCGCGCATCCGAAACAGTCGGCAAACGGTGGGTGTGCCGATCGTGAAGTGTGCGGCAGTGTGATGTAGGCGACTGAGGGCGAACGGGAAGCCCGATCCGGTTCGTTCTACGCTGTATGAATGTCGCGGAACGGTAACCCTGCCCGCCGACGCGGTGAGTCGACGACAGGAGTGACGATGACGGCCGACCTGGATCTCACGCAGGCCACGGCGACCGACGCCCCGTTCAGCCGGGTGCTCGCGCTGACCGAACTGCTCTCGACGACCCCCGACACCGGTCGCTACCTCGGCATGATCGACAAGGTCTGGACGATCGGCAAGAAGGTGCACGGCGGCACCATGGTCGCGGCCAGCGCCGCGGCGGGCCTGAAGTGGCTGCGCGCGGCCGACCCGGCGCTGGCCGATATGGCCCCGGTCGCCGCCAGCTCGGACTTCCTCGGCGCGCCCGACCCGGGCGAGGTCGAATACGAGGTGCATATCCGCAAGATCGGCCGGCAGATCTGCCTGGCCGACGCCAACCTGGTGCAGCACGGGCGGACCCTGGTGCGCACCGCGCTGACCTTCAGCCGCTTGGACGACGCCGAACCGCGCTACGCCCGCGAGCACGACGACATGCCGGTCGAACCGCCCGCCGACGCCATCGGCTACGGGCCGGAATCGCCGATGAGCAGCGTCGTGCACGTCGGTCAAGGCGCTGAGCTGTACATCGATCGGGACTGGGCCCGCTTCCTCGAAGGACAGCAGGGCGAGCCGCGGCTGCGGCTGTGGCTGCGCCCGCGTCCGGGTGACGAGCAGAACACCGAGACCGCCATGTTCATGGCGATGATGGGCGCGGACATGAGCCCGCCGGTGCCGGTGAACCTCGGTCATTTCGGCTGGGCTCCCACCGTGCAGATGGCCACCTACCTGCGGCGCAAGCCGGCTGCGGGCTGGCTGCGCATCATCGCGACCACGCACGAGGTGGGCGAGCGCATGTTCGACGAGGACCAGTTGGTGCTCGACTCGACCGGTGCCGTCGTAGCGCAGAGCAGGCAGCTGGCGCTCATCCCGCAACAGCGCTGAGTTCGCCCTCGCATAGCCTTGACTCCCATGACGAGAATTGCGGTTATCGGTGGCGGACGCATCGGGGAGGCGCTGATCGCGGGCTTACTCGAGTCCGGACGGCTGGCGAAGGACCTGGTTGTCGTCGAGCCGGTGACCGAGCGGGCCGCGCAGATCGCCGAGCAGTTCTCGGTGCGGGTGACCGATTCCGTCGCCGACGCCGCGGTCGGCGCGGACCTGTTGGTCGTCGCGGTGAAACCCGCCGATGTGGACGCCGTGATGACCGCGCTCGGTAAGGCCGCGCTCAGCGACAACGCCAGTGTCGGCAACGATAGGGACCAGATTCTGGTGTCGCTGGCGGCCGGGGTGCCGACCGCGCGCCTGGAGGCGAAGCTGCCCGCCGGTTTCCCGGTGGTCCGGGTGATGCCGAATACGCCGATGCTGGTCGGTCAGGGCATGAGCGTCATCGCACCGGGCCGGTATGCCCGGGCCCAGCAGCTGGAACTGGTGACCGACGTGCTCGGCGCGGTCGGCAAGGTGGTGACCGTCGCGGAATCCCAGATGGACGCGGTCACCGCGGTCTCCGGGTCGGGCCCCGCCTACTTCTTCCTGATCGTCGAGGCGATGGTGGACGCGGGTGTCGGCCTCGGCCTGACCCGCGAGGTGGCCACCGAACTGGTGGTGCAGACCATGATCGGTTCGGCGGCGCTGCTGCAGGAGTCCGAGCAGAGTGCGGCCGAGTTGCGGGCCGCGGTCACGTCTCCGGCGGGCACCACCGCGGCCGCGGTCCGCGAGCTGGAGCGCGGCGGCGTCCGTTCGGCGTTCCTGGAGGCGTTGCACGCCGCCAAGCAGCGCTCCGCCGAGCAAGGCGGCGTGAGCGACGGTCCGGCCGGCGTCGGGACCGGAGTCGGCGCCGGCGCGTGAACCGCCGTGCCCGCGGCGCGCGACACGACGAAGAACCGGACTCGCCGTGAGTTTGCTCCCACCGGGATCCGGACCGACGGGGCAAATCGGGCCCAGACGGCGGCGAGGCGAACACCGCACATCCGCGGGATGACCGGTCGGATTCCGATCGGAAAAGCTTATTTCTCACTCCCGTCGCAGTAACACCACTGGTCCCGCTAAGCTTCAAGGAGCACGTGCGTGTCTGTTCCGCCGGTGGGGAAGCCGGCGGCGCGGACGTGCCGGAGGTCAATGGTGCAATGATGTCTTCGAACAAGATGTCTGCAAGTAGCTCAGGGAGTTCGAGTGGCTCCGGTCCCTCGGGCAGCCGGAGCGGTTCCCGGGCACCGAGTGGTCCGGGCGCGCAGGGTCAACCCATGCTCGGCGGCACTCAGTTCCTCACGGTCGCCGAGGTGGCGAGCCTGATGCGAGTGTCCAAGATGACGGTGTACCGGCTGGTGCATTCCGGCGAGCTGCCCGCGGTGCGGGTGGGTCGGTCGTTCCGGGTGCACGCCAAGGCGGTGCACGACTATCTGGAAACGTCTTACTTCGACGCGGGCTGAGACGGCTGCGGTCACCCCGACGCAGGCGGTCGCCGGACGCGTTCCGGCGGCGAGAGATCAGGCGGTTTCGAAGGTCGCTGGACGTGCCGGTACGATAGATCCTCGGTTCGTGTTCGCCCGCCGGTGGCACCGCTTCTGGGTGCCCCGAGGTATCCGGCGGCGCGGGCACTGGGCGTGAGGCTTGCCGAGCGACCGGTCAGTTGGCGCACGTGAGTAGCGTGCGCGCCGAGTAGAGAGAACGCGAGGAACAACCCTATGGGTTCTGTGATCAAGAAGCGCCGCAAGCGCATGTCGAAGAAGAAGCACCGCAAGCTGCTTCGCCGCACACGTGTGCAGCGGCGCAAACTCGGCAAGTAAAGCCCGGCGTAGCGACTGCTTGCAGGTCGCTCGAAACGATCTGCGCGTCAACTGCGAGGCCCGTCACCGAAGCGGTGGCGGGCCTTTCGGTGTATTTCGGTGATTGAAGTCATCGTTAGAACCTGGTAAATCCCATCGGAACGCATAGACGCAGCGGCTACCCTGGGAGCGGGGCAAAAATGAAGTGGGGGCTTGTCAAGGTGGGATGCGGTGCCGGTTGGTTCTGACGTTCGGGACGGACACACACCGAAGGTGGTGTTGGTAACCGGTGCGAGCCGCTTTTTCGGCGGCAACGTGGTCGCTCGTCTCGTGCAGGATCCCGGTATCGAACGCATTCTCGCCGTCGACACCATGACCCCCAGCCGGGAATTGCAGCGCCGCATGGGCCGCGCCGAGTTCGTCCGCGCGGATATCCGAAATCCCTTGATCCGCAAGGTGGTCGACGGCAGCGCGGTGGACACCGTGGTGCACACCGCGGTGCTGGCCAAGCCGCCCGCCGGCGCGTCGCGTGCGGTGATGAAGGACCTCAACGTGCTCGGCGCCATGCAGCTGCTCGCGGTGTGCCAGAAGGCGCCGACGGTGCGCCGGGTGGTGGTGCGTTCCTCGTCCGCGGTGTACGGCTGCAGCGCGAAGGACCCCGCGAAATTCGCGGAGGAAATGAGCGCGCGCACGCCGCCGAGCGGTGGCTTCGCCCGCGACATGATCGAAATCGAAGGGTATGTGCGCGGATTGGCCCGGCGCCGGCCCGATATCGCGACGACAATTCTGCGTTTCGCACCGATCGTCGGGCCGCGCCTGGCCGGGCGGGGTGCGCACTATCTGCGATCCCCGCTCACGCCGACCGTGTTCGGCCGCGACGCCAGAATGCAACTGGTGCACGAGCAGGACGCGGTCGCCGCGCTGGCGCATGCCGCGCTCGCCGGGCGCGGCGGCACCGTCAACGTGGCCGGTGACGGCGCGCTGGCGCTGTCACAGGCGGTGCGGCGGGCCGGGCGGATCGAATTCCCGGTGCCGTTCGCGCTGTTCCGCAGCGCGGGGCGGATTCTGATGGGGCCGGTGATGCGCGAATTCTCCGGCGAGCAGCTCGACTATTTCCATTTCGGTTGTGGCCTGGACACCACCCGGATGCGGGCCGAACTCGGTTTCGTGCCGCGCTGGACAACGGTGCAGGCCTTCGACGACTTCATCGGGGGCGCAGCGTCGCGACCCGTCATCGACCCCAAGTGGATCGATGCCGCAGAATCCAGACTGCTCGGCCTGCTCGGGGCCGGTACGGGAGCACAGCAATGAACGACGTAGCGAAAGTCATCCAACTCCACGACATACAGGTCGAGGCCCGGCCGCGCCCGCCCGCCCGGCGCTGGCCCGAACACCCGCAGGGCGAGGCGCCCGGCCAGGTGACGTCGCTGACCGAGCGGCTCGCCGCCGCCGAACCGCCTGCCCCGCAATCGCTCTCGGATCTGGTGCGGGGCGCGATCGGCAAGCAGATCGGCAAGACCGCGGAGTTCGCCCGGCGCCGGCTCACCGGCGACTACCAGGTGGACGAGTTCGGTTTCGACGAGCATCTGCTGGAGTCGGTGTTGCTGCCCGCGCTGCGGCCGATGTCGGAGCTGTGGTTCCGGGCCGAGGTGAGCGGCATGGCCAACATTCCGGAGGCGGGTGGCGCGCTGATCGTGGCCAACCACGCCGGCACCGTGCCGCTGGACGGGCTGATGCTGCAATTGGCGATCCACGATCGGCATCCGAAGCAGCGGGCGCTGCGGCTGCTGGCCGCCGACCTGATCTTCGAGACGCCGGTGCTCGGCTCGCTGGCCAGGAAGGCCGGGCACACGCTGGCCTGCCGGGAGGACGCCGAAAGGCTGCTCCGCGCAGGCGAATTGACCGGCGTCTTCCCCGAGGGCTTCAAGGGCGTCGGCAAGCAATACGCCGACCGCTACAAGCTGCAGCGGTTCGGCCGTGGCGGTTTCGTGGCCGCGGCGGTGCGCACCGGTGTGCCGATCATCCCGTGCTCCATCGTCGGCTCCGAGGAGATCTACCCGAAGCTGGCCGACATCAAGCCGCTGGCCCGGCTGCTCGGTTTGCCGTATTTCCCGGTGACGCCGCTGTTTCCGCACCTCGGCCCGCTCGGCGCGCTACCGCTGCCGTCGAAGTGGTACATCGAATTCGGCACACCCATCCCGACCACCGGCTACGAGCCGGAGGCGGCCGACGACCCGATGACCATGTTCGAGGTCACCGACCAGGTGCGCGAGACCATCCAGTCGACGCTGTACAAACTGCTCACCAAGCGCCGCAACCCGTTCACCGGGTAGCGACGGGCGCCGGGTGCGCCGCGCGCTACCCGTCGTCCCGGCGAACGCCGTGCACCAGTCGGTAAACCCCTCGGCCGCACTGGTTTCCGGCGTTCGCCGGACCGCCGGGTGCGCGGGTGCCGGCTCAGTGATCGCGTTTGCGGGTGACCGCCGCGGCCACCGCGCCACCGGCCGCGCCGAGCGCCAAAGCGGTGGGCACGCCGATCTTCGCGGCCTTGCGGCCGGTGCGGAAATCGCGGATCTCCCAGCCCCGGTTCTTTGCGACCTCGCGTAAGTCGGAGTCCGGGTTGATCGCGACCGCGGTGCCGACCAGCGAGAGCATCGGCACGTCGTTGTGGCTGTCGGAGTAGGCGCTACAGCGCTTGAGGTTCAACCCTTCCCGGATCGCCAGCGTGCGTACCGCGTGCGCCTTGCCGAGTCCGTGCAGGATGTCGCCGACCAGGCGGCCGGTGAACTTGCCGTCCACGCTCTCGGCCACCGTGCCCAGCGCGCCGGTCAGCCCGAGCCGCTTGGCGATCACCTGGGCCAGCTCGACCGGCGTGGCGGTGACCAGCCACACCTGCTGGCCGGCGTCCAGATGCATCTGCGCGAGAGCCCTTGTGCCCGGCCAGATCTTGTCGGCGATGATCTCGTCGTAGATCTCCTCGCCCAGCTCGGCCAGCTCGGCGGTGGGGCGCCCGGCGATGAACGCCAGCGCCTTCTCCTTGCCGCTGGCCATGTCGGAGCTGTTCTCCCGCCCGGTGACCCGGAACTTGACCTGCTTCCACGCCACGTCGACCAGGTCGGAGGTCTTGAAGTACTTGCGCGCGGCCAGCCCGCGGGCGAAGTGCACGATGGACGCGCCCTGCACCATCGTGTTGTCCACGTCGAAGAACGCCGCCGCGGTCAGGTCGCGCGGCACCTCGGGGCTGGTCGGATCCGGCTCCGCCGCCGCCAATTCCGCGTCGTGCAGCGAGAGCGCGGCATCGGCGCTCGCCTCACCGGCCAGGTTGGCGCGCAGCTCCTCCTCGCTCGGACCGAACGGACTGCGCGGAATACGGGCCAGTTGATCCTGCAGACCCTGGCCGATCTCGCCCAGGTTCCAGCGCGCCGGAAACTCGCCGAATCGTCCCGCGATGAATCCGGCCCTTGCCACCCTCGATCGTTCCGGCACCAGTACCTCCGCCCGTCGCGCGAACCACGTCCACAGTAACCGGGGGAGGCGACAGTCAGCGCAGGACCTGGCAGACCGATTCGGGTGTGGCGAGGGGATTTAATATCCGCCATGACCAATCCCACACATTCGGTGACCCTGTTGACCAGATCCGGCTGTGGCCTGTGCGTCACCGCGCTCGACCAGCTGCGCGTGATCTGCGCCGATTTCGGGATCGAGCCGGCGACCGTCGACGTGGACGAGGCGGTGGCCACCGATCCCGGCCTGCGCGCGGAGTTCGGTGACCGGTTGCCGGTGGTGCTGCTCGACGGTCGTGAGCACAGCTATTTCGACGTCGACGAGGGCCGATTGCGCGCCGACCTGAGCCGCTGAGGAATAGCGATGACGGTCCTTTTCGGCCGCAGCGCTGGTCGCGGCCGAAAATGAGGCCAATTTCACCGACTTTGTGAAGGGCTGCACAAGCGGTTACGGTGGTGGCACGCGGACCCGCTCGCCGAGGCTGCGGGCCCACCGCGTACAGACACCCAGCATTGCGACACTTCGACCATGGCACCGGACCGTCCCGGGCCAGAGGTCCAGCGACGAACCGGAACCCGATCGGGCCGGAACGAGGAGCCGACGACGTGACAGAGCAGCATGAGGCGCCCGGCGGCGTCTCCGGCAGGGCTCTGCAGCGAGGCATCCCGCAAGCGACCGTGGCGCGGCTGGCGACCTATCTCCGAGTCCTTGCCACATTGGCCGACGAGGGTGTTGCCATCGTATCGAGTGAGGAACTGGCTGTCGCGGCGGGTGTCAATTCCGCCAAGCTGCGCAAGGACCTTTCCTTCCTCGGGCCCAACGGGGTACGGGGTGTCGGCTATGACGTAGCCAAGCTACGGGCCAGGATCGAGGATGTGCTCGGCCTGTCGCAGGGACACCGCGTGGTGCTCGTCGGCGCCGGGAATCTCGGCCGGGCCCTGGTCGGCTACGGCGGGTTCCAGCGGCGTGGCTTCACCGTGGTCGGCATCTTCGACAACGACATCGAGGTGATCGGTCTCTCGGTGGCGGGCCTGGTGGTGCGTGATGTCGCCGGGCTGGCCGACGCGGTCGCCGCGCTGGAACCGACCATCGCGGTCATCACCGTGCCCGACGACGCCGCCCAGGACGCCTGCGACCGGCTGGTCGCGGCCGGGCTGCAGTCCATTCTGAGCTTCGCGCCCTGCGAGTTGCTCGCGCCCGCCGCGGTCGAGGTGCGCCGGGTCGATCTGGCGGTCGAATTGCAGATGCTCTCGTTCGAACGGGTGCGCAACGCCGACAGCGCGGCCGTCCCGGCCGTCGCCGAACCCGAGGTGGCGCGGGCCGTCTCCGGCCGGATCGCGCACCGCTCGCCCACCCACACCTCGGCCGCTCACCCGGCACTCAAGCATTCGGCAGCCGCGCACACGGCGACCTCGCATACGGCAACGGAGCCAAAGAGCAAGGGATCGGTGGTTACTCCATGAGCGAGCGAAGCGAGCGAATCGTGATACAGCGTGCCATGCGCATGCCGAAGCCGAGCATCAGCGAGGCGCGGGCATGAGCGTCTTGTTGGTCGGTATTTCGCACCGGAGCGCGCCCGTTTCGGTGCTGGAGAAGGTGGCGATCACCGACACCGACCGACCCAAGCTGATCGACCGCCTGCTGGCCTCCAGCCACGTGTCCGAGGCGATGATCGTCTCCACCTGTAACCGCGT
This sequence comes from Nocardia vulneris, assembly GCF_001613425.1. Taxonomy (GTDB): domain Bacteria; phylum Actinomycetota; class Actinomycetes; order Mycobacteriales; family Mycobacteriaceae; genus Nocardia; species Nocardia vulneris. The sequence goes on from NZ_BDCI01000036.1 coordinate 189,033, forward strand.
GGAGGTGTACGCGGTCGTCGACGCCTTCCACGGTGGTCTCGCCGAGGTCGGCGATCTGCTCACCAAGCATTCCGGGCTGCCGCTGCCCGATCTGACCAAGCACGCGTACGTCCGCTACAGCGAGGCCGCCGCCGAGCATCTGTTCGCGGTGGCCAGCGGGCTGGATTCGATGGTGATCGGCGAGCAGCAGGTGCTCAGCCAGATCCGCGGCGCCTACGCCTCCGCCGACGCCCAGCAGGCGGTCGGGCGGACCCTGCACGAGCTGGCTCAGCACGCGCTGCGGGTGGGCAAGCGGGTGCACTCCGAGACCGGAATCGACCGGGCCGGTGCGTCGGTGGTGTCGGTGGCGCTCGATCGCGCGCAGCAGGTGCTCGGCCCGCTGGCCGGGCGCACCGCGGTGGTCGTCGGCGCGGGCGCGATGGGCGGCCTTGCGGTGGCGCATCTCTCGCGGGCCGGCATCGGCCGGATCATCGTGGTGAACCGCACCATGGCGCGGGCGAAGCGGCTCGCCGAGACCGCGGGCACGCACGGGGTCGAGGCCGAGGCGCGCGAGCTGTCCCGGCTCACCGAGGCGATGGCGGTGGCCGACGTGGTCGTCACCTGCACCGGTGCGGTCGGCAACGTGGTGACGCTGGCCGATACCCATCGGGCCCTGGCCGATCGGGAACGCGCGGGCGAATTCGCCACGGCGGAACGGCCGTTGGTGTTCTGCGACCTGGGCCTGCCCCGCGACGTCGAGCACGCGGTGGCCGGGCTGCCCGGCGTCACGGTGATCGATATCGAGACGCTGCAACGTGATCCGGCCGCGGGCGCGGCCGCCGACGACACCGCCGCGGCGCGCTCGATCGTCGCCGACGAACTCGCCAAGTACCTGACCGGCCAGCGGATGGCCGAGGTGACCCCGACCGTCGCCGCGCTGCGCCAGCGCGCCGCCGAGGTGGTGGAAGCCGAACTGCTGCGGCTGGATTCGCGGCTGCCCAGCCTGGCCGACCCGGAGCGCGACGAGGTGGCCCGCACCGTGCGCCGCGTGGTGGACAAGCTGCTGCATGCCCCGACGGTGCGGGTCAAACAGCTCGCCTCGACCCCGGGCGGTGACAGCTACGCCGAGGCGCTGCGCGAGCTGTTCGAGCTGAAACCGGGTGCGGCGCAAGCGGTTGCCGCGCCGATGGAGATCACCGCGATCGGCGAGCACGCCGGCCTGCTGCGCGCCGACGCCGATATCGCGCTGGCGGACGACTTCACCGCGAGTCACCGCGCCGACGAACAGGGGCAGACGGCATGAGCCCGCGGCCCCCGGGCACCGACGAGGTGCGCCCATGACACTCGTGCAGGAAGAGGACACCGTGACGGCAGCAAACCTGCGCTCGCCGTGGCGGATCGGCACGCGCGGCAGCCTGCTCGCGCTGACGCAGGCGGGCACGATCCGCGATGCGCTGGTCGCCGCGGGGCATCCGGCCGAGCTGGTGGTGATCAAGACCGCGGGCGATCTGTCCGCCGAGCCGGTGCAGCAGATCGGGGTCGGCGTCTTCACCTCCGCGCTGCGCGACGAACTCGTCGCCGGCACCATCGACATCGCGGTGCACTCGTACAAGGATCTGCCGACCGCACAGGACGAGCGGTTCACCATCGCCGCCATCCCGGCGCGCGAGGACCCGCGCGACGCGCTGGTGGCGCGCGACGGTCTCGTGCTCGGTGAGCTCCCGCCCGGAGCGAAGATCGGCACGTCCGCGCCGCGGCGCGCGTCGCAGTTGCGCGCGCTCGGGCTCGGCCTGGACATCGTGGCGCTGCGCGGCAACCTGGACACCCGGCTGCGCAAGGTCAGCGAGGGACACCTGGACGCGGTCGTGGTGGCCAAGGCCGGGCTCGCCCGGATCGGCCGGCTCGACGCGGTCACCGAGGCGCTGGAGCCGGTGCAGATGCTGCCCGCGCCCGGTCAGGGCGCGCTGGCGATCGAATGCCGCAGCGACGCCGGCGAACTCATCGAGGCGCTGGCGGTCTTCGACGATGCCGCCACCCGAGCGGCGATCACCGCGGAGCGGGCGTTGCTCGCCGAGCTGGAGGCCGGATGCTCCGCGCCGTTCGGCGCACTGGCCGAGGTGGTCGAGTCGATCGACGACGACGGGCGCATCTTCGACGAGCTCTCGCTGCGCGGCTGCGCCGCCGCCGTCGACGGTTCCGACGTGCTCAGAGCGTCGGTGGTCGGCGCGCCGGAGCACGCGGAGCAGCTCGGCCGCGCGCTGGCCCGCGAACTACTGGAACTGGGCGCGCGTGAGCTGCTCAGTGTGCCCGAACCGGATGCCGGTTCATCCACCGCGGCGGTGAGTGCGCCCGCCACAGACTTCACCCAACCCAGCCCAATGGAGAACAGCCAATGAGCGCGCGAGCAACTAAGAAGCACCCCGGTCGGATCCTTTTCGTCGGGTCGGGTCCCGGTGACCCGGCGTTGCTGACGGTGCGTGCCCGCGAGGTGATCGGGCGCGCCACCCTCGCGTTCACCGACCCCGATGTGGACAAGGGCGTGCTCGCCCTGATCGGCACCGCGGTCGAGCCAGGTCCCGACGGCGAACGTCCGGTCGACGTGCGGCCCGCGCTCGGTGAACCCGCCGAGGTGGCCAAGACGCTGATCGCGGAGGCCCGCAACGGCTTCGACGTGGTCCGGGTGGTCGCCGGCGATCCGCTCACCACCGATTCGGTGATCGCCGAGGTGAACGCGGTGACCCGCTCGCACATGGTGTTCGAGGTGCTGCCCGGGCTGCCCAACGGCTCGGCCGTGCCCAGCTACGCCGGCATCGCGCTCGGCTCCGGGCACACCGAGGCCGATGTGCGCGGCGAAGTGGACTGGGCCGCGCTCGCCGCCGCGCCGGGACCGCTGGTGCTGCACGCGACCTCGGGTCACCTGGCCGAAACCGCCAGTGCCCTGGTGGAACACGGCATGGCGCCGCAGACCCCGGTCGCGGTGACCGTGCGCGGCACCACGCGCCAGCAGCGCACCATCGAGGCGACCCTGGCCACGCTGAACAGCGCGGCCTCCGAACTGGTCGGCCCGCTGGTGGTGACCATCGGCAAGGTGGTCGCGTCCCGGTCGAAGATGTCCTGGTGGGAGTCGCGCGCCCTGTACGGCTGGACCGTGCTGGTGCCGCGCACCAAGGACCAGGCGGGCGAGATGAGCGAGCGGCTCGTCACCCACGGCGCCATCCCGATGGAAGTGCCGACCATCGCGGTCGAGCCGCCGCGCAGCCCCGCCCAGATGGAGCGGGCGGTCAAGGGTCTGGTCGACGGCCGCTACCAGTGGGTGGTGTTCACCTCCACCAACGCGGTGCGCGCGGTGTGGGAGAAGTTCGCCGAATTCGGTTTGGACGCACGGGCTTTCTCCGGCGTGAAGATCGCCTGCGTCGGTGAGGCCACCGCGGACAAGGTGCGCTCGTTCGGCATCAATCCGGAACTGGTGCCCAGCGGGGAACAGTCCTCCGAGGGTCTGCTCGCCGACTTCCCGCCCTACGACGACGTTTTCGATCCGGTGAACCGGGTCCTGTTGCCGCGCGCCGATATCGCGACCGAGACGCTGGCCGAGGGGCTGCGCGACCGCGGCTGGGAAATCGACGACGTGACCGCCTACCGCACGGTGCGCGCCTCGCCGCCGCCCGCGGAGACCCGCGAGATGATCAAGACCGGTGGCTTCGACGCGGTCCTGTTCACCTCGTCCTCCACGGTCCGCAACCTGGTCGGCATCGCGGGCAAGCCGCACGCGCGCACCATCGTCGCGTGTATCGGCCCGAAGACCGCCGAGACCGCCATCGAGTTCGGCTTGCGCGTCGACGTGCAGCCCGAGGTCGCGCAGGTCGGTCCGCTGGTCGAGGCGCTCGCCGAGCACGCCGCCCGGCTGCGCGCCGAGGGTCTGCTGCCGCCGCCCCGCAAGAAGAGCCGGCGCAGCCGCTGACCCGAGCTGCTGGATCGTCACACCGCCCGAACCGAAGCCGGTTCGGGCGGTGCTGTTTTCGGACGACACAGCGTTACCCACGGCACCGCTTGTCCGTTGGCACGGTTCGACCGTTGGCACGGTTTGACCGTTGGCACGGTTTGACCGTTGGCACGGTTTGACCGCCGGTGCGGTTCAACCGTCGGCACGGTTTGACCGTCGGCACGGTTTGACCGTCGGCACGGTTTGTCCGCCGGTGCGGTTCGACCGCGGGCACGGTTCGACCGTCGGCACGATTCGACCGCCGGTGCGGTTTGACTGACGCCAGGGTTGACCGACGGCGCCGCTTCCTGACGCCGTTGTTTCCCGACCGGGTCGCATTCCCGCGACACGGCCGCGTGGCGTGCCGCGGGTCTGCGGGGTGGGCGAAAACCTCAGTGCCGCTTGCGGATCAGCGTGCGCACCATGGTGCAGGTGGTGTCCGACGGCGGGCGGATGCCGATCACGTCCGCGGTGTAGCGGATGCGTTTGTTGTTGGCTTCGCTCGCGTTGTAGACCCCGGAATCGAGCAGCGCGATGGTCAGTCGCATCGCCTTGAGCTTCCGGTTGTGCCGGACATACCAGGACCGCGGGCGCCCCGCGGGCAGTCTCTTCTTCTCCAGCGGTGTGTAGGGACTATCGATCAGAACGGTCTTCGTCGCGGGCACAGGCTTCCCTCCCGATGCGATCGGAGGCTCGGCGAGCCCCCTCGAACACTGTTTCGATTATATCGCCCCCCCACCGACAAAAACCCCTGGCCGCAACGTTTTTGGGCCCTGCCCAGCACACTTGCCGCGCCCGGGTCGACGCGCGTCGCGCGGGGCACAGCAGTCGTGCGGCAGCACGGCACAACGGTCGTGCGGCAGAGGGTCAGAGGTCGTGCAGGAGTTGCAGGGATTGGGGGTGGCCGAGGGCGGCGGCGCGTTCGAGCCAGCGCCGGGCTTCCTGCTGGGCCGGGGTGCGGCCGGTCGCGATCAGTGCGGCGGCGCGCAGTACGCCCGGTTCGGACAGGTCGCCCGGGAAGGGGGCCGATTCCTGCTCGCGCAGGTAGAGGGCGAGGCGGAACATCGAATCCGGATCGTCCGCGTCGGCGCCGCGGCGCAGCCAGTACTCGCCGCCCGCGGTGTCGCCCTGCTCGAGATACAGCCAGCCGAGGATGGCCATCGCGTCGGCACGACCGCGGCGGATGGCCTCGGTGAGCAGGGCGACGGCGCGCTCGAGCTCGCCCCGCCGCGCCAGATACAAGCCGAGGGTGCGCATGGCGGTGGGATGCCCGGCCGCCGCCGCGCGTTCGTACCACTGCTCGGCGGATTCGGCGTCGCCGCGCCGATTCGCGACGACGCCCATATTGCACAGGGCCTCCGGCGATCCGTCCTCGGCCGCGGGGCGCAGCCATCGCTCGGCCTCGTCGATCTGGCCGCGTTCCAGATGTACCAGCCCGAGCTGCACGTCCGCGCCCACGCACCCCGCCGCGACCGCGGCCTCCAGCCAGTGCACCGCCTCCGCGATCCGGCCGTGCGTGCCGCACAGCAACCCGAGATCGGCCATCGCGGTCCCGCTGCCGCGCTCGGCGGCGCGCCGGAACCACTGCTCGGCGCCCGCGAGATCGCTCGCCTCGCGCAGCAACTGCGCGAGCTGTTCCATCGCGCCGATATCGCCGCGTCCGGCGATCGCCCGCAACGCGTCGAGTCTGCGTTCCCGGGCGGTCGGCACCGGGTCCGGCCGCGGATCGAGGAACAGCGGGAGCGCCCCGGTATCCACGGGATACGCGTCGTCGGGGAGTTCGCCGCGTTCGCGCCGGGCGATGGATTCGCTCCATGCGGCGAACCGGTCGTCGTCGGGACCGATCTCGACCATCCCGTGCGCGATGGTCCCGTCCGGCTGCTTGCCCTGCCACGGAATCAGCAGCCGCCCGTCGGGCAGTCGCCGCGCTCCCGGCGGGGGCTGCTCCTGCGGGCCTGCGTCGGGAGTCATCGCGGACCTTTCAGGCCGAATCGGAGGTGCCGTGCCGGTAGCCGTTGGCTGCGGCGTAGCCGGCGAGTTGGGAGTCGTAGCTGCTGAGGCTGTCCAGTAGCCAGGTGTCTCCAGTGTCCTTCACTACCACTATCGGCCCTTTGACGCCGGGCGCGAGCACCGGTGCCGAACCGTCGGTGTACCAGGACGTAGTGGACCAGGGAAACACGAACGCCCAGCCCACATCCGAGACGTGTCCCTGCGGCGCCAGCTGGAACGGGTCGGCGGGCGTGGCGAAGCGCGCGCTGTGCTGGGCGAGCAGATGCCGGGCGCTGTTGCGCGCGACCCGGATGTCGAGCGGACCGGTCGCGGTGTTCGGGAACGGCAGGTTCGCGTCCGGCAGGGCGCTCAACTGCCGCCCGCCCGCCACCGAGACGTGACACGGCCTGCTCTGCAGGCGCAGGAAGATGGTGTGCGCGGTATCGGAGAAGCGCAGCTGCGCGGTGGCGTCCTCGGTGTGCCCGACCAGATGCCTGCCCTGACTCTGCGCCCATTCGCGCTCGTCCGGCCGCATGCCGAGTTCGACGAACGCGGCGCGGGCCACCGTCATGAGGTCGGCTTCGGCGGACTGCCGGGCGATCAGCTCGACCCGGAAGATCTGCCTGCTGCCGTCCACGGCCCGCCAGGCGCGCAGCGTCGTCCGGGGCGGCGCCAGTCCGCCGGTGAGCACCGGCCACCAGTCCGCGAGCAGTACCGCCACCCACGATTCGAAGTCGGCGGCTCGGGCCAGCGAGATTTCGGTGTGCGATTCGGTCATGAAGTCCCCCAGGGGGTCTCGCCCTCCTGTCGGAGTATGCGCCATCGATCCGCGGCAGCGGTGTGATTTCGAGCACCGTGGCAGCCGAAGACCAGCCGGGTTCCGGTTCGCCCGGTGCTCGCGGGAAACCGGCAGCTCCGGGGCGGCCGGACGGGCGGGCGCGCGCCGGGCGCTCGCGACACCGTCCGGCGCCGGGCGTATGGTGCGGATATGACCGGAATGGACCGCCCACGGCGGTTGCGCCGTACCCCCGCCCTGCGTCGGCTCGTGGCCGAAACCACACTGCAGCCACGGCAATTGGTGTTGCCGATGTTCGTGGCCGACGGCCTGGAGGAACCGCGGGAAATCAGTTCGATGCCGGGGGTCGTGCAGCATTCGATGGACTCGCTGCGCAAGGCCGCCGTCGAGGCGGTGACCGCGGGCGTCGGCGGGCTCATGCTGTTCGGTATCCCGCGCCCGGAGGACAAGGACGCCACCGGCAGTCAGGCCAGTGATCCGGACGGCATTCTGAACCGTGGTCTGCGGGCGCTGTCCGACGAGGTCGGCTCGGCCACCGTGCTGATGGCCGATACCTGTCTCGACGAGTTCACCGACCACGGGCACTGCGGTGTGGTCGCCGCCGACGGATCCGTGGACAACGACGCCACCCTGCACCGCTACGTCGAGATGGCGCTGGCCCAGGCCGCCGCCGGCGCTGACCTGCTCGGCACCAGCGGCATGATGGACGGCCAGGTCGGCGCGATCCGCCGCGGTCTGGACGCCGTGGGCCGCACCGATACCGGCATCCTGGCCTACGCCGCCAAGTACGCCTCGGCGTTCTACGGCCCGTTCCGCGAGGCCGTCGCCTCGTCGCTGGAAGGCGACCGGCGCACCTACCAGCAGGACCCGGCGAACCGCCGCGAGGCGATCCGGGAACTGGACCTCGACCTCGCCGAGGGCGCGGACCTGGTGATGGTGAAGCCGGCCATGTCGTATCTGGACATCCTGCGCGACGTCGCCGACCACTCGCCGGTGCCGGTCGCGGCCTACCAGATCTCCGGCGAGTACGCGATGATCACCGCCGCCGCCGAGCGGGGCTGGATCGATCGCCGCGGCGCCGTGCTCGAGTCGCTCATGGGCATCCGCCGGGCCGGGGCGGACATCGTGCTCACCTACTGGGCGACCGAGGCCGCACACTGGTTGTCGTGAACAACCTGCCGAGACCGATCGGCGCGCCGTACCCGCCCGCGCCGCCGCCGCCGATGCCGATGCCGACGGATGTGGGTACCGCCCGGCAATTGTGGTGGGGTGTGGTCGGATTCGGTGTCGTCCAGCTGGTCGCGATGGTGCTCGACGGGTTCGCGCAGCGGCACAGCTTCGCCAAACAGATCTTCGATCAGGCCAAGGAAAAGGACCCGCAGGTCACCATGGCCAGTGTCGAGCTGATGGTGGCGCTGGTCTTCGTGGTCCTGGTGGTGCTCGGGCTGGCGGTGGCCGGGGTGGCGTTGCTGATCGTGCACCAGTTCGCCCGGGGCAAGCTCTGGGCGCGCACGCTGCTGACCATCGCGGGAGTCTGGCTCATCGTGGTCGGGGTCGGCGCGCTGTTCGCGTTCAACTCGGTGACGGGGGCCGCCTCGCTGATCGCCGGCGGTGCCGCGATCGTGCAGGCGGTGCTCGCGAGTGGCGCCGTTTACCTGGCCCACCGGCCGGAAGCCACCGCGTATTTCCAGGTGAGCCGACGGTGAACGACGGGTACCCGAATTTGTCGGGGCCAGGTCGGCATGTATCGTGAGGGTTGTCACAGTGGACATGGGAACCGGTAGTTGGCTGTCAAGCGTTGTTGTGCGTTGCAGATGGCTCCGGGGAATCGGAGGCATCAATGCGAGTGGTGATCCAACAGCCGCAGAGCATTCGGCGCGAGCTGGCCGTGTTGAGCCTGCTGGTCCTGTTCGGGGTGGTCACCGTCGCCGTGCTGCTGCTGCCCGGCCTCACTCGCTGATTCTGTCTTCTCCCTTGCCCATTCGCGGTATCCGGCCGATTCGGCGCGCCCTGGTGGATATCGCATGACCGCCACACACGACGACGCGAATGTGCTGTTCGCCGAGCCGGGTGCGCGCTGGCGGACCACCGCCTACGGGCCGATTCTGTGTCTGATCATTCTGATCCTGGAGCTGGCGACCGGGAGCGCCGTGCACTGGTTCGCGCTGCTCTTCTGTGGCTCGCTGATCGCGGGTTTCGTTGTGCTGCAAGTGATCGCCGGACGCCGCCACGTCAGCGTCGAGCTCACCGACCGCACGCTGCGGCAGGGCACCGAAACGCTGCCGCTCAGCGCCGTCGCCGCGGTGCTGCCCGAACGCGACGAGGACGCGTGGGACGACGAGGACTGGGAATCCGCGCGGGCGCTCGGCGAGCTGAGCGGAGTACCGCGCCGGCGCACCGGCATCGGCCTGCGCCTGGCCGACGGTGGGTTCGTGCAAGCATGGGCGAAAGATCACCGGGCGCTGCGGGACGCGCTCGACACGGCCCTCGGCCGGCCGGCCGATACTGCCCCCGGCGAGCCGGCCGATACTGCCTCCGGCCAGTCGGCCGATACTGCTGCCGGCCAGCCGACCGACACTGCTGCCGGCCAGCCGACCGACACTGCTGCCGGCCAGCCGGCCGACACTGCTGCCGGCCAGCCGGCCGATAAGGCCTCCGGCTCGCCCGCCGGCGATGCCGCCGCGCCGGATCCCGGGCCCGACGCATCAGGCACCGAGAACGAGCCCAGCGAGAACGGAGCGGACCGATGAAGGGTTGGATCGCGGTGGTCGCCGGGGAGTTCGGCTTGGCCGTGCTCGCGCTCGTCGCCGGAGTGGGCAGCTGGCGCAACGGCATTCGGACCACCACCTTCGCCGCGCTCGATCCGGCGCCGGAATTCGTCGCGACGCGCTACGTGGGGCCGTGGCTGTTGCTCGCCGCGGTGCTCGGCGCCGTCGCGGGGCTGCTCGTCATCGACGCGGTCACCCGCACGGTGCGGCAGCGCCGCGCGCGCTGAACTCGGCCGCGCCGGCCGTTTCGTTTCCCGATTCGCGGGAACATCCGACGCATGAAACCCACAGTCCCCGTCAAGCGCACGCTCTTCGGTGTCGCGGCCGCCGGTCTGATCGGCACGGCAACCGTGGTCACGGCCGCGGCGGCGCCCGCCGAGGTTTCCGCCGCCGGGCCCGTCGTGTCGCCGCCTGCCCTCGTCCAATCCCCGCCCGCGCCACTGCTGCACGCGCTGCCCGCGCCGCTGGCCTGCCTCGCGACCACCGGTTCGGCGCTGTTCTGCCTCGGGATCACCTAGCGTCTGCCTCGGGATCACCTAGCGCGAGGCCAGGCACTAGAGTCGCGGCAACCGATATCCGGCGCTGTCCACGGTGGGCCACAATACCGCTGCGGCCGTTAGGATTTCGGCTGTCATTCGGACGTGCCAATCAAGAGGACAGGGTTTGATGAACCGGCTTGCTGTGAAAGTCTGTGCCGCACTGGCGTTTGCCACCGCGATCGGGATCGGCGCCGCGCCCGCGGGCGCGAACACCGGCCTGCCGCTGGAGCCCGCGGCGGTGACCGCGGGCGCGGTCGACGCACCGGTGCTCGTGCCGGACTCCGGTTCCGCGGGCCCGTACAACTCGTTCATGTGCTTCCTGCACACGATCGTGCCGCAGGCGCCGTGCATGTACGCCTGAGCCGGTCCGGCTAGCTCGGCGCTAGCCCCAGTTCTGGTAGATGTCGAGCACGCGGCCGTTGCGGGTGCCGGGCGCGTTCAGGAACAGGGTGATCGTCCCGTCGGGACGATCGGCCGCCTCCATGATCGCCTGCCGCAGCGACGCGTGCACGCCACCGTTCTCGTCCTTGTAGATCCCGGTGTCGGGCTTCAGGCCGACGCCGATCCGATTGAGCGGCACCACCATGCTGACCAGCGCCGGGATCGGGCCGCCCGCGACGGCCTGGGTTTCCGCATGACTCAGTTGCAGCCCCAGCCGATCGGGCTGCGCGACCGGCTCGGCCGCCTGCGCGGCACCCGCGCCGAGCACGATCCCCGCGCCCACGAGCGCCGTGGACACCGCAGCACTGAACATGGCAAACCGCATGAAAACCCTCTCGGCCGATGATTGTTGACGCCCGAGATTACGGGCCGGCAATCTGCTGGCCACCGAATACGGCGTAAATAGTGCTCCGGCGTGTTGCGGTGTGCATCACGAGCACCGCCCCCTGTCGTCGCCCCCGTCCGAGCGGGCTGCGACACTGGAGGTCGTGAGTTCTTCTCCGCGCGTGACCAGCGCATCGGTGCCGGTTTCCGCTCAGCTCTTCGACCGGGCTTGTTCGGTGATTCCGGGTGGGGTCAATTCCCCGGTGCGCGCCTTCAACTCGGTCGGCGGCACCCCGCGATTCATCGCGTCCGCCAACGGTTACACCCTGGTCGACGCCGACGGCAACGAGTACGTCGACCTGGTGTGTTCCTGGGGCCCGATGATTCTCGGCCACGCGCATCCCGAGGTGGTCGACGCGGTGCGCCGCGCAGCGGTCGGCGGCCTCTCGTTCGGCGCGCCCACCGAGGCGGAGATCGAGCTGGCCGAGGCCATCGCCGCGCGGGTGCAGCCAGTGGATCGGGTCCGCCTGGTGAACTCCGGTACCGAGGCGACGATGAGCGCGGTCCGGCTGGCGCGCGGCTACACCGGGCGCGCCAAGATCATCAAGTTCTCCGGTTGCTATCACGGGCATGTCGACGCGTTGCTCGCCGACGCGGGGTCCGGCGTCGCGACCCTCGGGCTACCGACCTCGCCCGGGGTCACCGGCGCCCAGGCGGCCGACACCCTCGTGCTGCCGTACAACGATCTCGAGGCCGTCGCCGCCGCCTTCGCCGCGCATCCGGACTCGATCGCCTGTGTGATCACCGAGGCCGCCGCGGGCAACATGGGCACCGTCGCGCCGCAGCCCGGTTTCAACGCGGGCCTGCGCCGGCTCACCGCCGAGCACGGCGCGCTGCTCATCATGGACGAGGTGATGACCGGCTTCCGGGTCAGCAAGGCGGGCTGGTTCGGACACGAGGGCGTCGTCGCCGACCTCTACACCTTCGGCAAGGTGATGAGCGGCGGCCTGCCCGCCGCCGCGTTCGGTGGCCGCGCCGAGATCATGAATCACCTGGCCCCGCTCGGCCCGGTCTATCAGGCGGGCACGCTGTCCGGGAACCCGGTCGCGGTCGCCGCCGGGCTTGCCACGCTGCGCGCGGCCGACGACGCGGTGTACGCGGCGCTGGACCGCAATGCCCAGCGGCTGGGCGCGCTCTTCGGCGAAGCGCTGGGTGCGGCCGGGGTCGAGCATCGGGTGCAGTTCGCGGGCAATATGGTGAGCGTGTTCTTCACCGAACGCCCGGTCACCGACTACGCCGCCGCCAAGGCGAGCCAGACCTGGCGCTACCCCGCGTTCTTCCACGCCCTGCTGGACGGTGGCGTGTACGCGCCGCCGAGCGCGTTCGAGACCTGGTTCGTCTCCGCGGCGCTCGACGAGGACGCGTTCGACCGTATCGCCGCAGCCCTGCCCGCCGCCGCACACGCGGCCGCGGCCGCCACTCCCGAAGGATCCCGCGCGTGAGCCCCGATCACGATCAGCCCGACGCCGACCAGCGCGAGCTAGAACAGCCCGCCGCAGCCGCAGGCCAGGCCGAGACGCCGGCCGCCGCCGCGAGCAGCGAGGTGGAACTCGCCGATTCCGGCGCCGCCGATGCGACGGTCATCGACGCGGGCGCGCAGTTCGCCGCCGCCGCGTCCGGCGGCCCGGAGCCGACTCCTCGGGTCGACGAAAACGACAGTGCGGCTTCGAGTTCCGAGGCCAAGAAGCCCTTGGCGGCCGGCTTGCAGCACGGCACCGAGCCGGTGGAGACGATCGTGCACGTGCTGCGCCACGGCGAGGTGCACAACCCGAACGGGATCCTCTACGGCCGCCTGCCCGGGTTCAGCCTCTCGGTGGCGGGCCGCTCGCAGGCCGCCGCCGTCGCGCGCACGCTGGCCGACCACGACATCGCGGTGGTCATCGCGTCCCCGCTGCAGCGCGCGCAGGAGACCGCGGAACCCATTGCCGCGCAACACCAGCTGATCGTGCGCACGGACGAGAACCTGATCGAGGCGGGCAACACGTTCGAGGGCCTGCGGGTCTCGGTCGGTGACGGCGCGCTGCGCAAGCCGCGGCACTGGTGGAAGCTGCGCGACCCGTTCACCCCGTCCTGGGGCGAGCCGTACCTGCAGATCGCGCACCGCATGCTGGCCGCGGTGAACAAGGCGCGGGTGGAGGCGGCCGGGCGCGAAGCCGTGCTCGTCTCGCACCAGCTGCCGGTCTGGACGTTGCGCCGCTTCCTGCAGGGCCAGCGGCTCTGGCACGACCCGCGGGTGCGGCAGTGCTCGCTCGCCTCGCTGACGTCGCTGGTCTACCAGGGCGACACGCTCGTCGATATCGTCTACTCCGAGCCCGCCGGTGGTTCGGATCCCGCGGTACACGGCGCATGATCTCCTCCGCCGCGTTCGCCACCCCGCCTGCCCGTTCGGTCCGGCGGGTGGTTCCCGCTCTCCTCGCGTGCCTGGCCTTGATCGCCGGGGTCGCGGGTTGTGCCGGCGGTACGGACGCGGTGGCCTCGGGCGGTACCTTCGAATTCGTCTCGCCGGGCGGCAAGACCGAGATCTTCTACGATCCGCCCGGCGCGCGCGGCACCATCGGCCCGCTGTCCGGGCCCGACCTGATGACCGCGGGCAAGACCGTCTCGGTCGCCGATTTCGCGGGCAAGGTCGTGGTGCTCAACCTGTGGGGGCAGTGGTGCGGACCCTGCCGGGCCGAGGCCCCCGCGCTCGAAAAGGTTTATGAGGCAACGAAAGACAGCGGCGTTGCCTTCCTCGGAATCAATGTCCGGGACCCGCAGCAGGACAAGGCGCAGGACTTCGTGGTCGACAACAAGGTCGGCTACCCGTCCATCTACGACCCGTCCATGCGTACGCTGCTCGCGCTCGGCGGGAACTTCCCGACCAGCGTCATCCCCACCACCCTCGTCTTGGATCGTCAGCACCGCGTCGCCGCGGTGTTCCTGCGCTCGTTGCTGGCCGACGATCTGCAACCGATCGTTCAAAAAATCGCCTCGGAGGAAGCACAGTGAATCGCGATCGCCGCACCCGTACCTTGCGTGCCTGTCGACCCCGGCAGGGGGCTCGCCGCATCGGCGGCGCCTGGGCCGTGGACGACCGGTGGAAGGGCATCGCCACCGTACCGCGCAGCGTAGCCGCGGACTCGTTGCTCGACTTCGGCGTGCTGTTCGGCGCGACCGAGGGACCGAGCGAACCGCGCATCGTGGTGCGCGGCGACGAAGAGCCGGTCGAGCAGACACCGGATGGTGAAAACGGGTGAATCGCGCGTCTAGCCCGGTGGCGCGGTGATGGTGCTGGCCGCCGTGGGTGATTCGTTCCAGCAGACCGCGGCGACCGGGCCGTTGCTGCTGGCACTCGGCGCCTGCCTGCTGGCCGGCCTGGTGTCGTTCGCGTCGCCGTGCGTCGTGCCGCTGGTGCCCGGGTACCTGTCCTACCTGGCCGGGCTGGTCGGCGCCGAGGCACCGCCCGCGACGGTCGCGCAAGCCCAAGGGGCGCAAGGCGGTTCGGTCGCGGTCGAAAACCCCGCGCGCAGCGGGCGGATGCGGGTCGCGGGCGCGGCCGGACTGTTCGTCGCGGGCTTCACCGTGGTGTTCGTGCTCGCCACCGCCACGGTTTTCGGCGTCATCCAGACGCTCAACGTCAATCGTGAACTGCTGCAACGGATCGGCGGTGTGGTCACCATCCTGATGGGGCTGGTCTTCATCGGCCTGATCCCCGCGCTGCAGCGCGACACCAGGATGCAACCGCGCCGGCTCACCAGCATCGCGGGCGCGCCACTGCTCGGCGGCGTCTTCGCGCTCGGCTGGACGCCGTGCCTGGGCCCCACGCTGTCCGGCGTGATGGCGGTGGCCGCGGGCACCGACGGCACCACCGCCGTGCGCGGGGTGGCGCTGATCGTGGCCTACTGCCTCGGCCTCGGGCTGCCGTTCGTGATCCTCGCCTTCGGTTCGGCCAGCGCGCTGCGCGGCGTCGGCTGGCTGCGGCGCAATTCGCGCACCATCCAGGTCATCGGCGGGCTGCTGCTGGTCGCGGTGGGCGCGGCCCTGGTCACCGGGATCTGGGATCAGTTCGTCGGCTGGGTGCGCGACGCCTTCGTCTCCGAGGTGACGCTGCCGATATGAGCACGAAAAGCATTGATTCGATGACGAACAGCGAGCAAGCGTCGGGCGAGCCGCCGACCGGACAGCTGCCGCCGCGGCAATCGCTGCCCGGGCGCGCGCTGGCGTTCGTGCGCAACACCTGGCGCGGTCTGACCAGCATGCGCACCGCGCTGGTGCTGCTGTTCCTGCTGGCGCTCGCCGCGATCCCCGGCGCCCTGCTGCCGCAGCGCAGCCTGAACGAGCAGAAGGTCGCCCAGTACATCGCCGACCGGCCGACGCTCGGCCCGTGGATGGACCGCTTCGAGTTGTTCGACGTGTTCGGCAGCTTCTGGTTCACGGCCATCTATGTGCTGCTGTTCATTTCGCTGGTCGGCTGCATCCTGCCGCGCTGCTTCGACCACTACCGCGCGCTGCGCACGCCGCCGGTGCGCGCGCCGCGCAACCTGACCCGGCTGCCGCACCACTACTCCGGTACCGCCGAGCAGACGCCCGACGAGGTGGTCGCGCAGGTTCGTGCCGGGTTGCGCGGTTGGCGCACCGAGGTCCGGCCCGGCACCAAGGACGGCGAGGTCACGCTGTCCGCGGAGAAGGGCTACACCCGCGAGCTCGGCAACCTGGTCTTCCACCTCGCGCTGGTCGGACTGCTCGTCGCCATCGCGGTCGGCAAATTGTTCGGCTACGAGGGCAACGTCATCGTCATCGCGAACGACGGGCCCGGCTTCTGCACCACCTCGCCCGCCGTGTTCGACTCGTTCAAAGCGGGCAACGTCAACGACGGCACCGGCATGACGCCGATCTGCGTGCGGGTCAAGGACTTCAAGGCCGACTACCTGACCAACGGCCAGGCGGAGATGTTCACCTCGAACATCGAATACCAGGCCGAGGGCGATCTGCAGACCAACACCTGGCGGTCCACGCGCATCCAGGTGAACCATCCGCTGCGGGTCGCGGGCGACCGGATCTATCTGCAGGGCCACGGCTACGCACCGAAATTCACCGTCACCTTCCCGAACGGGCAGACCCGCACCGAATCCATCCAGTGGCGTCCGGACGATGCGATGACCTTCCTGTCCAGCGGGGTGCTGCGGATCGACCCGCCGGGCGGCATGTACGCCACCGACGAGGAGCGCCGCAAGAACCAGATCGCCATCGAAGGGCTGTTCGCGCCGACCGCGCTGTTCCACGGCAGCCTGATGACCTCGTCGTTCCCCGCGATGAACGACCCGGCCGTCGCCGTCGACATCTACCGTGGCGACACCGGCCTGGACACCGGCAAGCCGCAGTCGCTGTTCGCGCTCGACACCGAACAGGTCAAGCAGGGCCGGTTGACCAAAGAAGCCAGGGTGAATCTGCGTCCCGGCGAGTCGACCAGCCTGCCCAACGGCACCAAGGTGACCTTCGACGGCGCGCAGGAGTTCGCGAACCTGCAGGTGTCGCATGATCCGGCGCAGCAGTGGGTGCTGGTGAGCGCGGTGATCATGATGCTCGGCCTGCTGGTCTCGCTGCTGGTGAAGCGGCGGCGGATCTGGGTCCGGGTCTACCCGGCCGAGAGCGCAGCCGGTACCTTGGACAAACGACGCACTGTAGTAGAGATGGGCGGGCTGGCTCGGACCGATCAAGCGGGCTGGGGTGGCGAGTTCGATCAACTGCGGGCGCGCCTGCTGGACGGTCCGTCCGCCGCGAAGACCACGGGAGACTAGAGATGCCGATCAACGAGACCATCGCGCGCTACAGCGATTTCTCGTTCAAGACCGCGATCGTGGTCTACGCGCTGGTGCTCGTGCTGCTCATCTGGCAGTACGCCACCGCGCGCAGCCGTCAGGTCGCCGAGCGCGAACTCGTGTCCGTCGGTGGTCCTGCCGTCGATCCCGCCGCGCCCGGCCGGATCGCCGCCCCGCCCGCGAAGACGCTGTCCGAGCGGCTCGGCAACACGGCGTTCTCCGTGCTCGTCGTCGCGATCGTGTTGCATATCGCCTCGATCGTGCTGCGCGGCTTCGCCACCCACCGTTTCCCGCTCGGCAACATGTACGAGTTCGTCACCATGGCGACGGCCGCCGCCATCGTCATGGGTGTGCTGTTCCTGCGCGAGCAGCGGTATCGGGCGATGTGGGTGTTCCTGCTCGTCCCGGTGCTGATCCTGCTGTTCCTCGCCGGCACCGTCCTCTACGCCGACGCCGCCCCCGTGGTGCCCGCGCTGAAATCGTTCTGGCTGCCCGTGCACGTCACCATCGTCAGCATCGGCAGCGGTGTCTTCCTGTTCGCCGGCGTCGCCAGCCTGCTGTTCCTGTTCCGCCTGCGCCAGCCCGACGGCGCGGAGTCCACCGGTGTCCTCGGCGCCATCGCCCGTCGCCTCCCCGACGCCCGCACCCTGGACCGGCTCGCCTACAAAACCACCATCATCGGCTTCCCCCTCTTCGGCGCCGGCGTCATCCTCGGCGCCATCTGGGCCGAAGCCGCCTGGGGCCGCTTCTGGGGCTGGGACCCCAAAGAAACCTGCTCCTTCATCGCCTGGGTCCTCTACGCCGCCTACCTGCACGCCCGCGCCACCTCGGGCTGGCGCGACACCAAAGCCGCCTGGATCAACGTAGCCGCCTTCGTAGCCATGCTCTTCAACCTCTTCATCATCAACATGGTGATCAGCGGCCTGCACAGCTACGCCGGACTGAACTGACCGTCCGCTACCTGCATGTTCGAGTCGCCTCCATCCTCATCCGGACCCGGCTCATCGGTCTGAGTACGCAGTGAGCACGCAGCGGAAACAGGCCAGCCTCGGAGGACGACACCGACCGCGAGACGGGTTGTCTAGTCCGCATTGGGCCACAGATCTGCGGATCGAGCCGGTCCGGTGCGTCCGGCGGGTCATGCGTCTACGTGGGAAGCGTTCTTTGGTTCAGGGATGAGTTATGAGGATGCCGCACGCCAAGTGGCATTCTTTGAGCGTGGCACGCCGATCATCGTCACGCGCCCTTTATCTCTGAGGCTTTGTAGCACCGAAATCGCTTGACTGTAGCTTAGGCCAGTTCGCTTCTCGATTTCGGATCGAGAAACCTCATCGTCACCGAGGGCATCTAGAACCTGTTGCTGCAAGGGGGTGAGGGGGGAACTGTTTTCTGTCGCTGTCTCGATGGAACCTTTTACTTCCATCTCAATTGGAAACTCATCTTGCGTCGGAAGTCGGCCAGTGAGGTGATATGTAGCAGTGCCCCGAGTCCCCTGTTGATCGATTAGTTGCCTATCGACCAATTCCTTCAACTCGCGACTGGCGGCGCGGCTATCTTGAATGCCGGTAGCTAAGCGGTATGCACTATTGGTCATAACCGCACCGTTTCGCATTGTGACGAGCGCAGTCATTTGCGAACGCGTCAAGGGGTGGTTGTCCAGGCTTTGGAGCCAAGCCAGTGCTTCTTCATCAAGCAGCGTATGGTTCGGAAATTCGGCGGTGAACGAAGCTATATCATCGAGAAAGCGCGGTGGTTCCATTCCGGCTTCAGTAAGGGCGACTCGCATTCTCGTAATACCACTACCGCGATTTTCGCAGACCATGTGGCCGTCAGCGTACGGCGTGTCTTCAAGAATCTTCAACAATGCTTTGTTGCGCGAAGATGAAACCGTATCAACTCCCAAGCTATTTACGGCCACTGGGCCATAGAGGCCCCCGGGATTGCGGATTACAAGCCTGTCGGGGTACATCTCGACCTGGACCTGCATACCTCTGGCATGCTCCGAATAGTCTCGGTGCACGAGGGCGTTGACCAGGGCTTCGCGGAGGACTTCCTCTGGGTACTCCCATTCATCCACGCGGTATATCCCAGTGACGATGCTACGGCGCTTCATATTTCTCTTGAGAAGTCGTATGCATTCGCTGACCATTACAGGAATAGGTCCGTCTATAGCTCGGTTTTCCGTGAATCGCTCGCCGACTCTACCAAGTATCCCTGGCTCGCTCGTGGGGTATGCGACGAATGTTAGATCAAGTTGTGGCTCGTAAGTCTGAGGATACTCGCCGAACGCGAGTAAACCAGCTAAAGTCGGTACGACAATTCCCTTGTGCTCTTTGACGACGTTGAGCATCGTAAGCGCCCGAATGTCATCCACGCGACGAAAGATATCGCCCTTTGTTTCTCGTACTCGACGCAAAAACGACGAGAGTATTTCTTCATTCAGATCGGATAGTGACGCCGATTCTATTGGCGTGGTGTCATATCTAGGTTCCGTTCGATTGGAAAGTAGAACCGAAACTTCATAGTCTGTGAACTTGCGATCGCCGTCGGCTACGCGAATTCGTGATCCAGAGTATGGTCCAAGATTCCTTTTGTAGCAAGGGCGTTGATCTCGTGGTGTGGGAGGAATGTAGCTGGTGATAACGGACTTGCCCTCGACTTGTACCGTGCAGATCTCGGATCGGACCGGTGGTTCCATCTCGGAACAAACAGCCGCCAATTGAGATTCAATTTGTGCGGGATCTTCAACTCCGACGATCCTGAAACTCCTCTTCTCGTCGACTCCTAGGACTATCCATCCGCCTTGGGCATTCGCGAGTGCGCTAATGCTTTCCCACATGGTATGCGGGAATCCGCGCTGGGATTTCTTGATCTCGCATGTGCTGTGATCGCCACCGAGGCTTCTGCAATCCTCCAGTAGCACCTCCAGCTCTATGACGTCCATGTGCCTCCTGCGCCGCGACCCTCCGATAGGGTCAAACGTTACCGTCTAGCTGTAATGATGCTATCTGTAGACACCATCGCTCGTCTGTAGAGTCTACAGACGAGCAACTGTCGGCTCTTACGGCCTTCTGTTGGTCTATAGATGTCGTCTATTGGCTTCCGTTGGCATCCAGCCTGTCGCCTCGGTACGCAGTGAGTGCGTACCGCGCCCAACTGACCCCGCATCGGCAACGATCCAAACCTGATTGGTCACGCCAAACCATCAGCGCCATCAGCGTCCCGATGATCCAAACGCCGAGAGCGGTGTTCACCGTCAACATGGTGATCTCGGGCCTGTGCTCCTACGCGGGTCTGAACTAGTCGTTCCAGCCTCCGGCTAGCCGATCCCCGGCTCAGCGACTTCGTCTGTCGCGGGGTCCTATCGAGGTTTTCGACGGGTCGCATAGCGACTTGCCGTGGGCGCGCCGGGATTCGGTGTGGGCGGTCTGTGATGACTGGGGTGGCCCCTCGGTGTGGGCGGGCAGATGGGGCGGGTGAGCGTTTGGGATATGGGGTTGAGGGCTTTGGGTATTGGGGCGCTCGGGGGTGGGGCATAGGTTGTTTCTGGTAACGGAAACAAGGGTGCTGGGTGGTGCTCGGTACTGGATGGGATGAGCTGTGGCGCTTGCGATTGGTGTTATTTTGCCGACTTCTACGCCGGATCCGGGGCGGCCGATTCTGGGGGATGTGCGGGCGAGTGCTCGGGCGGCGGAGCGGCTGGGGCTCGAATCTGTGTGGTCTACGGATCATTTGGTGGCGAGTGCGCCGATGTTGGACAGCACGGTGGTGCTGGCGACTGCGGCGGCGGTGACCGAGCGGATCAAGGTGGGCTACAACGTGATGCTGCTGGCGTTGCGGCCGACTGCGTGGGCGGCGAAGCAGGTCGGTAGTTTGCAGCATGTTTCAGGCGATCGGTTGCTGCTGGGCGTGGGGACCGGGAATCCGGCGCACGGCGATATCGGTTGGCGCGCTGCCGGTTTCGAGTTCGCCGATCGTGGGCGGCGGACGGACGAGGCGCTGCGGGTGCTGCCCGCGTTGATCGCCGGCGAGCCCACCGCGATCAACGGTGTCGAAGCAACGCTGTCGCCCGGCGCGACTGTTCCGCCGATTCTTGTGGCAGGCAACGGGTCTCGTGCTCGCCGCCGGGCGGCGGAATTCGCGGACGGCTGGATCACGCTGCGCCCCGACGTCGCCGATCTACCCCGGGAAATATCCGAGTTGGCCGCGCTCGCCGAAGAATTCGGCAAACCGGCACCGAAAGTCACTGTCGTGGCACCCGATCTGTCCACCGGCCTCGCCGCAGCCACCGACCACCTCGCCGCGCACGCCGCGGCAGGCGTCCACCGTGTCATCCTCGCCCCCACCGGCCCGGATTGGCAGCGAGACTACGAATTCGCCGCGAAACTCCACGCCGCTCTGTGAGGCGACGGCACCTGCCTGGCGGATGAGCTGACCCGTACCGCACCGGAATCATGGGATGGGTTGCCCTGCCGCGGATTACACTGGTGGGTGATGGACCGTGGCTCGGCGGGCACGATGCCGCCAGTGAAACGACCATCGAATCGATCGATGTGGTGGCGATCGGCGGTGGTCGCGGGGGCGGCTGTGCTTGCCGTGGTGGTCGCGACCCTGGTCGGTGGTCGGTCCGGCGACGAGGCCACCGACATCGGCGCCACCACGACCACCCGCTCGCGCGACACCACACCCGTTTCCGCGGTCTGGAACATTCCGCAAGCGTTCCTGGGCAACTGGCGGGGGACAGCCGAGGACGGGCAGCGGGTGTTCGATCTCGAGGTGACCATCAAACCGGGCAAGAATTCCGAGGAACTGGTTCTCCTCACGCAGACCGAGCGCATTTCCGGCAATCGGTGCGAAACCATCGATCGCGTCATCACCGTCGACGAGACCGAGCTGACGCTGGCGGCTCGTCCGGTCGGCGGCACGGACTGCGCGGCGGTCGAAGGCGCGTCGGTCGTCCGCCTCCAGCCGGACGGATCGCTCGCGTACGCCGGCTCTGTTCGCACGGCCACTCTTTACCGGGGATAGGAAATTCACGAGTAATCGCGAAAGGTCATCAGGAATCCGGCCAACGCGACCACGAGCAACGCGAGATACGCGACCACCCGCAGCGCGACCCACGGCAGGTCGGCCACCCAGAGCCCGCTGATCATGGCCGCGAGCATCATCACCATGCCGTAGAACGGCGTCCGCTGCGGATGATCGCCCATGTGCCGGGCATACCCGGCGAGGCGCGACCACACCCCTTGACGGGAGAACGTGGTGCACATCACGGTCTAAGCGCCGTGCCGTTCGGGAAAGGGGGGTGTCTTGTCTACATCCGAGGCGCTGATCCGGCGCTCGACGGCTCGATGGGACGGACTCTTGGAATCCGAATACTTCACCTATCTCCCGGCGGCGGTTGTGAATGCGGACGGGAGCTTGGTCAATCAATTGAACGACACGGCGCTGCGCAGGCTGGCTCGGACCGCGGCAGGGCTGTCGGTGGAGGCTCAGCAGTATCTGACGATGCTCGCGAACCAGCTCCGCGACAGCGAGGGGCTGCCGGGGCTGGACGTCATCGACGGGTGAGTTGTACAGGCGCGACGGGCATTCGACGCGAACGCTCAGCGTTCGTTGCTGCCGGAATCGCCGTCGCGATGCTGGCGGGAGAGCCGCCAGAGGAATTCCGGATCGTCGTCCGGGCCCATGATGCGTTTACGCGGTGAACGCGCGGGAGCGCTCGGAGTCGACCCGGCGGACTTCTCCGGGCCGAACGCTTTCCAGCACAACACCGCGACTGCCACGACCGCGATGAGTGCCAACAGGTACGTCACGTCGCTCACCTCCTGTTTACGAGGGTAGTCCCGCGCGTAGCTCCCGCACACCGCAGACGTGAAATCGTCTGCCCCGGGTGGGCGCGGGCCCCGGCACGATGGGCCCGCGCAGCCCGAGTCAGCGCGAGGTCGCCTCGGTGGTGAGCGACTTGAGCAGCTGCATCACTTCTGATTCACGGAACCGGCGATGCCCGCCCGGTGTGCGCAACGACCCGAGTCGACCGGCATGCGCCCAGCGCGTAACCGTCTTCGGATCGACGTGGAACATGGCAGCAACCTGCCCTGGTGTCAGCAGGGTGTCCTGGCCGCCGACGGTGATCGCACTCATAGCAAACCTCTCCGTTCTCGACAGTTCCCTCATCAGATGGCGACATCGTTGCACTGAAACCCCTAGGTACTCGAACCACCTACTGTTGGTAAAGGGGAAGTAATAGACAAAACGGATACGCGTTCGACCTCGGCGCGAGGCGCGGCCCGAGGGCGGGCAACAGCTTCGCATAGGCTGATCGACGTGAGTGACGCAACTCCACCGGATGGTGCTCCAGGACAGCAAACCGCTGGCGCGGGTCGTCGGCTCGCCCGCAACCTCGGCCTGTACACGCTGGCCCGGCTGGCGCTGGTCGTGGTGATCACGGTGCTGATCGTGCTGGTGGCCCAGCTGGTGTCGGTGGACATCCCGCTGGTCGTCGCCGCGCTGTTCGCCCTGATCATCGCGATGCCGCTGTCGCTGCTGCTGTTCAAGCGGCTGCGCGTGCGGGTGAACGAGGACATCGCCGTGGTGGACGAGCGTCGCCGCCACGACAAAGCCCAGTTGCGGGCCCGGCTGCGCGGGGAGGCGCCCGAGGACGGGCCGGGAGCCGCCTCGTGAAGGCCTGCGATCGCAGCACGCCGCGCGACTGGGTCGACAACGCGGTCCGGTTGATCGATGCCGACGCGCAGCGCAGCGCCGATACGCACCTGCTCCGCTATCCGCTGCCCGCGGAGTGGAACGTGCAGCTGTACCTGAAAGACGAATCCACGCACATCACCGGCAGTCTCAAGCATCGCCTGGCGCGCTCGCTGTTCCTGTACGCGATCTGCAACGGCTGGGTGCACGAGGGCACCACGGTGGTGGAGGCGTCGTCGGGTTCGACCGCGGTGAGCGAGGCGTATTTCGCGAAGCTGCTCGGCCTCGATTTCGTCGCGGTGATGCCGGCGAGCACCTCGCCGCAGAAGATCGCGTTGATCGAAGCACAAGGCGGCCGTTGCCATTTCGTGCAGCGCCCGCCGGACATGTACACCGAGGCGGCCCGGCTGGCCGCCGAATGCGGTGGCCACTACATGGATCAGTTCACCCATGCCGAGCGCGCCACCGACTGGCGGGGCAACAACAACATCGCCGAATCCATTTTCCAGCAAATGGCTTTGGAGTCGCATCCGGTGCCGGACTGGGTGGTGGTCGGTGCGGGCACCGGCGGCACCAGCGCGACCATCGGGCGCTACATCCGATACCGCAGGCACGCAACGAAATTGGCGGTCGTCGACCCGGAGAACTCCGCGTTCTACGGTGGCTACGAGACCGGTGACGCGGGCTACGAGACCGGAATGTCTTCGCGCATCGAGGGAATCGGCCGGCCGCGGGTGGAGCCCTCGTTCGTCGGTCAGGTGGTGGACCGGATGATCGAGGTGCCCGACGCGGGTTCGATCGCGGCCGCCCGCTACGCCAGCCGGGTGCTCGGTCGCCGCGTCGGCGGCTCGACCGGCACCAATCTGTGGGGCGTGTTCGCGATCATCGCCGAGATGCTCGCCGCGGGCCGCGGCGGCAGCGTGGTCACCCTGCTGTGTGACGGCGGAGATCGTTATGCCGGAACGTATTTCGATGACGGGTGGGTCGAATCGCAGGGCTTGAGCCTGGCCGAGCCGACCGCGATTCTGGACAAGTTCACCGCCACCGGCACCTGGGCGGGCTGAGCGCCGACACTGCGAGGCCACCTGTGCGCGGACACCGTGCACAGGTGGCCTTTGTCGTTCCGAACGAAGGGCGGGTCGTTCCGCTGTCGGCGAACCGTCGTCAATTTTTGTTGACATCGCCCGGCATCGTCAATCAAAATTGACGACATGACAGAAGCAACCACTCTGGCGGCCGCCGCGGGCAGCCCCGACCCCAAGGTCGGGTTGCGTGCGGTGCTCGCGCTGCGACGGCTGCTCGAACGGCTGGAAGCGATCCAGGTGACCAACGCCCGCGCACAGGGCTGGTCCTGGCAGGCGATCGCGGAGGCGCTCGAGGTCAGCAAGCAGGCAGTCCATCAGAAGCACAATCGGAGAGGCAGGAACCGCTGATGTTCGAACGGTTCAGCAGATCGGCACGGATGGCCATCGTCGTCGCCCAGGAAGACGCGCGGGAATTGCGTTCGCCCACCATCGAGGTGGAGCACGTGCTGCTCGGACTGCTGTCGCAGGGTGAAGCGGAGCTGCGCGGCGTGCTGGCCGCGTCCGGTCTCACCCACGCCGGCGTCACGCAGGCACTGGCCGACAACGGCAAGAGCGCGCCGCTGGGCGCGGACGACGCCGAGGCGCTGCGCTCGATCGGCATCGACCTCGACGCCGTCCGGGAATCACTGGAGGCGAACTTCGGCTCCGACGCGCTGGAGCGCGCGGTCCCCGAGGAACGCCGCGGCCCGTTCGGCCGCGGCCGGAACTTCGGGCACATCCCGTTCACCAAAGACGCGAAGAAGGTGCTCGAACTCTCGCTACGGGAAGCGCTGGCCCGCAAGGACAAGTCCATCGAATCCGGACATGTGCTGCTCGGCATCCTGCGCGCCCCCAACCCGACCACCGAGCGGCTGCTCGGCGGCTCCGGCCCGATCGACGAGCTGCGATCCAAGGTGCACACGCTGCTCGATCGCGCCGCCTAGCGAGTGGACATGGGTAGACCGAACGCGAACGCGGACACGGTCACCGAGCGCCGCGCGGCCGCTCCGCCCGCCCGCGCCGACCAGCCACCAGCCCGGAATTCGCGTTTCGAGTCGACACATGTCCACCTCGCCGTCTTAGCATGGGCGCATGCAGCTTCTGATTCGGTTGATCATCAACGCGGTGGCGATCTGGCTGGCCGCCGCCTGGGTCGACAAAATCGATATCGTCAGCCCGGCCGAGAACGGCAACGGCGGCAAGATCATCGTGCTGATCGCCGTCGCCCTGGTCTTCACGGTGGTGAACGCGCTGGTCAAGCCGATCGTGAAGCTGCTGTCACTGCCGCTGGTGATCGTCACGCTGGGCCTGTTCCTGCTGGTGATCAATGCGCTCATGCTGTGGCTGACCGCGAAGATCACCGAGACCACCGACTACGGTCTGCGGGTCGACGGGTTCTGGGCGGCCGTGATCGGCGGCATCATCGTCTCGCTGGTGAACTGGGTGCTCGGCATCCTGGTTCCCGACAACGACTGAACCCGGCGCCTCGCCACGCGTACGCGGATCGGATCCGGGTACGCGGGCGGGGCGCGGTATCAGGCGAAACCGAGCGCCAGCGCCGTCAGGATCGACCAGGCGAGCATCGCCAGGCCGGAATCCCGCAGCGCCGGAATGAGTTCCAGCCCACCCTTCCCGGCGCGGACCGGGGCGTTGGCGCGTACCGCGAGCGGGATGGCGAGCAGGCCGACCAGCGCGAACGGCGTGCGTGCCAGTAGCGCCAGCGTGCCGGCGAACGGCACGGCCAGCAGGGCGAGCTGCAACGTCCTGGTCCGGGGATCGCCGAGTTTGACTGCGAGCGTGACCTTCCCGGATTGCGAGTCGGTCGGGATATCGCGCAGGTTGTTCGCGACGAGCACCGCGCTGGAGAACGCGCCGACCGAGACCGCGAGCACCACACCCGCCCAGTCGATCCGCTCCGCCTGCACGAATTCGGTGCCGAGCACGCCGACCAGGCCGAAGAACACGAACACCGCGATCTCGCCGAATCCGCTGTACCCGTAGGGCTTACTGCCGCCGGTGTAGAACCAGGCGCCGGCCAGGCAGGCCGCGCCGATCAGCAGCAACCACCAGGCCGTGGTCGCGGCCAGGATCAGTCCGAGCACCGCGGCGAGGGCCAGACTGAGCATTGCGGCATTGCGCACCGCGGCGGCGGAGGCCAGTTTCTGGCCGACCAGCCGGACCGGGCCGACCCGGACGTCGTCGGTGCCGCGGATACCGTCGGAGTAGTCGTTGGCGAAATTGACGCCGATGATCAGGGCCAGCGAGACCAGCAGCGCGAGAACGGCTTTCCACCACACCGCGCCGTCGAGCGAGGCGGCGGCGCCGGTGCCGGCCAGCACCGGGGCGATTGCGTTCGGCAGGGTGCGTGGACGCGCGCCCTCGATCCATTGCGCTGCAGTAGCCATTCCCGCAGCATAGTGTCGCGGTCGCGCGGTGGCCGTGCGCAGGCGCGCGCGGCGCCTACTGTCCGTTGCCCTCGGCGACCGCCTTCAACCGGGCGAGGCCCTTCTCGAAATCCTTGCCGACGAACTTGTCGGTCGGCAGGATCTTCGAGAGCACCTTCATCAGGCCCTGCTGCTGCCCGCTCATCCGCCAGACCACCTCGGTGGCGCCGGATTCGGTCGGGTTCAGCTCGAACAGGACCTGGTTGGTGGCCTGCCACGGCTTCTCGAAGTCCAGCCGGATCGCGATCTCGCGCTCGGCGCTCGCGACGATCTCCATCCGACCCGCACCGGCCTTGCGGTTGCCGGTCCAGGCGTACTTGGCGCCGACGCCGGATTCCGCGCCCGTGTAGGTGCGCTGCAACTGCGGATCGAGGTCCTCCCACGGGGACCACTTGGTCCACTCCCGCAGGTCGTCGATCAGCCCGTGAATACGCGACGGCTCGGCCGAGATGACGGCCTGCCGGACCACTTCGAACTCAGCCATGCGCACAGCGTAGGGGACCGACCATAGGGAACGAGGGAAAAACCATGTCGGCTCGGTCAGTCCTGCTCGCATACGATGACCGCGGGATGTTGTCGGATCAGAGCGGCCCGGGTGGTCGCGGTCGAGTGTTGCGGGCGCCCGCAGGCGAACCGGTCGTGGTGGCTCTGCTGGGCGAGATCGCGCTGCGCCGCGACGGCGCGCTGACCGCGCTGCCGGGCGCCCGATCGCGCTTGTTGCTCGCGGCCCTGGCCCTGCGGCCGGGCCGTAGCCGCAGTGCGCAAACCCTCATCGATGACGTGTGGGGTGAGCAACCGCCGCGTGCCCCGATGAACGCGCTGCACACCCAGGTGTCGCGGCTGCGGGCCGCGCTGCCGGACGGCGCGCTGGAGATCGGCCCGGCCGGCTACCGGCTCACACTGCGCGCCGACGAGGTGGATCTGACCCGCACCGCCGAGCTGCTGCGCCGGGCGCGTGAATACCGCACCGCCGGCGAGCACGCGGCCTGCTTGGCGTCGATCGCCGAGGCCCGCGCGCTGTGGCGCGGTGAACCGGGCGGTGACCTGCCGCCGGGCGAGGTCGCCGACGCGCTGTGCGCCGCGGCGGCGACCCGGCTCACCGAATTGACCGTGCTGGAACTCGCGGCGCGCGAATCCGCGGGCGATATCGAGGGCGCGCTGCGCCTCGCGCGCTATCGGGCGGGCGCCGCACCGCTGGACGAATCGGCACAGCTCACGCTGATGCGGTTGCTCGCGTTCGCCGGTCACCAGAACGAGGCGCTGGAGTCGTTCGCCGCGTTCCGGACTCGGCTCGTCGAACAACTCGGCGCGGATCCCGGACCGGCCTTGATCGAGCTGAACACCGCGATTCTGCGCGGGGAAGCGCTGGGGCACAACGGCACCGCCGCGCCGCGACCGCCGGTCGACGCGGTGGCTCGCGATATCGATGTGCCGGAATTCGCCCTGCCCGCGGCGATCGGCCTGCGGGCCGCGCCGAACGCGCTGCTCGGCCGGGCGACGGACCTGAGCGCGCTGGCCGCGCTGCTGCACGTGTCCCGGGTGATCACGGTGCTCGGGCCGGGTGGCGCGGGCAAGACCCGCATCGCCAACGAGGTCGGCGCCCGCGCCGCGGCGGCCAACCGGGTGGTGCTGGTGGAGCTGGCCTCGGTCCGCGCGGAGGGCGCCGACGCCAGGGTCGAGATCGAGGCGGCGATCAGCGCGACGCTCGGACTGAGCGATGTCGGGTACAACACCACGACGCTGCGGCCGCGCATCGATGCCCGCCAGCGGCTGCGCGAGGCCGTGGCCGCCCGGCCGATGCTGCTGATCCTCGACAACTGCGAGCATTTGATCGAGGCGGTCGCCGTGGTGGTCGCCGACCTGATCGGGGTGGCCGATCGGCTGACCGTGCTGACCACGAGCCGGGCGCCGCTGATGATCACGGCCGAGACGGTGTATCCGTTGCCGCCCTTGGCCATCGACCCCACCGGGTCGCCCGCGACCGAGTTGTTCGCGGCGCGGGCCAGGGCGGTGCGGCCCGGGGTCCGGCTCGACCCCGATGTGGTCGCACAGCTGTGCCATACGCTGGACGGCCTGCCGCTGGCCATCGAGCTGGCGGCCGCGCGGGTGCGGGTGCTCAGCGTCGAAGAGATCACGTTGCGGCTGGCCGACCGGTTCGCCCTGCTCCGGCACGGGGATCGGAGTTCGCCGGAACGCCATCGCACGTTGCACGCGGTGATCGACTGGAGCTGGAATCTGCTCGACGCGCCGCAGCAGGCGGCCCTGCGCCGATTGTGCCGATTCCCGGCGGGTTTCACGCTCTCGGCGGCCGAACTGGTGGCCTCCGGTCCCGATGTCGACGATGCCGCCGCGGCGGTCGACGGCCTGGTGAACCAGTCGCTGCTGACGGTGCTCGACGACGAGATGCTCGGCACCCGCTACCGCATGCTGGAGACGGTGCGCGAGTACGGCGCGGAACAGCTGGCCGCCTGGCCCGGCGAGGCCGAACTGGTGACCGATCGAATGCTGCTGTGGGCCAGGACGTATGCCCTCGATGTCGCGGACCGGTATCGCACCGGCGACCAGGTGCGGCTGGCGTTGTCGGTGGCGGCGGAGCTGGACAATCTGCTCGCCGCGCTGCGCGCCGCGCTCGACCGGGAGGACGCGTACACCGCCTACATCGTCTTCCCGATCGTCTCCGCGCTGTGGATGCTGCGCGGTTCGCATGCGGAGGTGGTCGGCTGGGCATGGCGGATCGCGCGACTGTATCCCGACGAGAGCGGCCCGCAGGCGCCGCCGCCCGATCTGGTGCTGACCAGCTACCAGACCATGTTCCTGCACCTCGCCTACAGCAACGGCAGCGCGCGTGACCTGGCTGCCCTGCGCTTGCGGGTGCGCCGAATGCTGCGCAGCGGAGCCGAACTCACCCCGAGCAACAGTTTCGTCGCGGACATCGTGCTGACCAGAGCCGACGGCCGTGGCCTGGCCCGTCTGATCGCGCACGCCGTGCGCTCGCCCGATGCCGAGACCAAGGCCAGCGCGCTGCTGCTGCGCGCGAACCTGCGCGAGAACCTCGGCGACGTGCGCGGCTCGACGCTGGACGCGGTGCGCGCGCTCGAGATCTTCGACCACGACAACGTCTGGAGCACCGCCATGGTGTGCCGGCACCTCGGCCAGGTGTACGGGCAGATTGCCGAGTACGCGAAAGCCGTTCCGTACTACCGCCGATCGCTCGAGATGCTGGTGCGCCTCGGCGCCTACGAGGACACCATCGAAACGCGCAGCATGCTGGTGGCGGCGTTGCTCGGCGCGGGCGAGCAGGCCCGCGCCGAACAGGAGTTGGAGCTCGCCCTGCGCGCCGCCGACGTCGACAGCGGACTGGCGGGCCCGAACCGGCTGCTCGCCACGGTGATGCAGGGCGCGGCCGAGGTCTCGCTCAGCCGTGGTGATATCGCGGAGGGCCTGCAGCGGTATGACCGGGCGCTCGAACTGTACGGCTGGCCGTCCACCGACGTCAGCCCTGGTCCTGGTTCGCTGATGCTCGGCGCGGCCGCCCTGGACGCCCGGGTACTGCACGGTGCGTTCGACACCGCGGGCGCGTTCGTCGATCAGCTGATCGAGCAGACGGTGCCGATGCTGACCCAGTACGCCGATCTGCCGCAGATCGGCGGCATCGCCTGTGCGGTCGGCTCCTATCTGATCGCCACGGAGCAGGACTCCGCGCGTGGCACCGATCTGCTCGCGTTGGCGCCCAAAGTGTTCTGCCGCCAGGACTTTCCGTCGATGCGCTGGGCCACCCACGTCGAACTGGCGCGCGAGCGGCTCGGCGCGCAACCGTTCGACGAGGCCCGGGCCAGGGTGAGCCGCCTGCGGCGCCGGGATTCGGCCGAACGCATCATGGCCATCCTGCGTGAGCTGGCCAAAGCTCCCTGATCCGAAGACCGGAGCCGACGACGCAACGCCGAACGGCTCACTGCCGTCCGGCGTTGCGTTGTCCCACATGGGGTTTCCGTGCTCACGCCCGGCGCATGTACGCCTTGACCGCGAGCGGCGCGAAGATGGCGATCACCAGCGCCGAGCCGAGCAGCGACCAGGCCAAATTGCCGGTGTACTGGTTGCCGTTCATCAGCTCCCGGCAGGTGTTCACCATGTAGTAGATCGGGTTGGCGTGGTTGAGTCCCTGCAGCCAGCCCGGCATGGTGCTCACCATCGCGAACGCGCCGGACATGAAGGTCAGCGGGAACATCACCATCATCGAGATACCTTGCACGCCTGCGGCACTCTTACCGGTGACGCCGACCAGCGCCCAGATCCAGCTGACCGCGAACGAGCAGACGATGATCACCAGCGCGGCGACCAGGACACCGACGAAACCGCCGCCGGGACGGTAGCCGAGGCAGAGGCCCACGATCACGGTGAGCGCCGTGGCGATGGTGTAGCGCACCATGTCGGCGATCAATGCGCCCGCCAGTGCCGAAATGCGCGCGATCGGCAGGGATTTGAACCGGTCGAAGACGCCCTTGTCCATGTCCTCGCGCAGCTGGGTGCCGGTGACGACCGAGGTCAGGATCACCGTCTGGACCAGGATGCCGGGGATCAGGACGGGCAGATAGTCGTGCACGTTCCCGCCGATCGCCCCGCCGAAGATGAAGGCGAACAGCGCGGTGAACAGAATCGGCTGCACCGTCACGTCGAAGAGTTGTTCCGGGTTGTGCTTGATCTTCAGCAGGCCGCGGTAGGCCATGGTCAGCGAGGTCGACGCCGCTTGGCGCAGTCCGATGTGGTTGCTGACCTCGGGGATGCGCAGCGGCGCCGCATCGCGCGCAGGGGAGGGGGCGGTGAGCGTCGTCATGCCGCGCTCCTTTCGTCGTCGTCGGCCGGATGGCCGGTGATGGTGAGGAAGACCTCGTCGAGGCTCGGCTTGCTGACCGTGATCTCTTCGATCCCGATCTGCCACTCGCGCAGGCGGATCAGCAGATCGGCGGTCACGCCGGCGTCGCGCAGCGGGGCGGTGAGCCGCCCCGCCTCGGGCGTGATCGTGGCCTCGGCGCCGAGGAAGTCACCGACCACCCGGCGGGCTTCGTCGAGCTGGGTCCGATCGGCCAGCGTCAAGTGCAGCGAGGAACCACCGACCGAGGCCTTCAGTTCGTCGGCGGTGCCGTCGGCGATCACCCGGCCGTGATCGATCACCGCGATCCGGTCGGCCAGCTGGTCGGCCTCGTCCAGGTACTGCGTGGTGAGCAGCACCGTGGCGCCCTCGCGGACCAGTCTGCGGATGGTTTCCCACATCTGGGCGCGGGTGCGCGGGTCCAGGCCGGTGGTCGGCTCGTCGAGGAACAGCAGCGGCGGGGTCGCGATCAGGCTGGCCGCCAGATCCAGGCGCCGGCGCATGCCGCCGGAGAAGTTCTTGAGCGGTTTGGTCGCCGCTTCGACGAGATCGAACTCCTCGAGCAGCTCGACCGACTTGCGCCTGGCCGCGGCGCGGCTGAGGCCGAGCAGGCGGGAGAACAGGATCAGGTTTTCGGTGGCGGACAGATCCTCGTCGACCGAGGCGTACTGCCCGGTGACGCCGACCAACGACCGGACGGCCGTCGGTTCGGCGACCACATCGTGGCCGAAGATGCGGGCGCTGCCGCCGTCCAGGCGCAGCAGGGTGGCGAGCATCTTGATGGTCGTGGTCTTGCCCGCGCCGTTCGGTCCGAGCACGCCGTACACCGAGCCTTGCGGCACCGCCAGGCTCACGCCGTCGACGGCGCGCTGTTCCCCGAACACCTTGACCAGCCCGTCCGCCTCCACGGCGAGTGCTGCAGTGGGTGTGAAAGAAGTCATGGGTATGACTCTGCGACCCGCCTCTTGCACCGCCCTTGCGTCGCGATGGCGCGACCGCCGGCCGGCTGCCCGGCTAGTGCAAGGAGTCGGCGAGCAACTGCCTGCGCAGCGTGTTGCGGTCCGGCTTGCCGGGGCCGCGCAACGGGATCTCGTCGATGATGCCGAGTTCGCGCGGGGCGGCGATCGCATCCAGTTCGGCCACCACGTGCTCGCGCAGTTCGTCGAGCGTCGGCACCGCGCCCGCCGCGGGCACCACGACCACGGCGACCCGCTGGCCGAGCCGCTCGTCCGGCAGCCCGAGCACGACGCATTCGCGGACCGCCGGATGGGTCATCAGCACGGCCTCGACCACCTGCGGGATCACCAGCAGACCGCCGGTCATGATCGCCTCGTCGAGCCGGCCGGTGATCCGCAGCCTGCCGTCGTCGAAGACGCCCGCGTCCTCGGTGCGGAACCAGCCGGGTTCGTCGAACGCGGGATGGTCGGGCTGGCCGCGGTAGCCCGACGCGATCATCGTGCCGCCGAGCACGACCCGGCCGTCCTCGATGCGCACCTCGGTGCCGTCCAGCGGCACGCCGTCGTACACGCAGCCGCCGCACGTCTCGCTCATGCCGTAGGTGCGAACGACATTGATGCCCGCCGCTTTCGCACGCTCGTAGACGGGCAGCGGGGTGGCCGCGCCGCCGACCAGGACACCGTCGAGTGCGGCCAGCGCCGCCGCGGCGCCGGGCGCGTCCAGGGCCTTGATCAGCTGAGTCGGTACCAGTGCGGTGTAGCGGCGTTCGCCCCGCATGCTCGATACCGCGCCGGCCAGCGCCTCCGGCAGGAAGCCGCCGGACACATCGAGGATGGTCGGCTGGGTGCCCGCCAGGATGCTGCGCAACAGCACCTGGATGCCCGCGATGTGATGGGTCGGCAGCGCCAGCAGCCAGCTGCCCGGTCCGCCGAGGCGGTCGTGGGTGGCGGTGCCGCTGGCCCGCAGCGCGGCGGCGCTGAGCATCGCGCCCTTCGGTACGCCGGTGGTGCCGGAGGTGGTCACCACGAGGGCGACATCGTCATCGATCGTCTCGCCGGGGGAGAGCGCGTCGCTCAGCCGCCGGGCTTCTCTGCGGTCGCTGGTCGGGATCGGCAGCCACGCGGGCCCATTGCCCTCCAACGCTTCTCGCAGGTGCGGCAGGACGTCGCCCGCACCGGAACCGGTGGGCATCGGCAAAGTCCGGAGCGTCCTCACGACCCCACCTCACCTGCCTCGACGGCCCCCGGCACCTCGATGCTCGACCCCCTCGTGCCCAGAGGCGCTGTGCCCTCGGCCCGCTCACTGCGCTCGCTCACGGTAGGGATCGTGTCATGACCGCGTCGCCGAACGCGGAACGGGTGGTCGGTTTGCCGGGGCGGCGCGAGACGTGTTCGGCCGCCCCCAAGAAATGGGGCTCAGGTTCGCCAGGCATGCGGACTGCGATTCACTCGTCGGACGGGTTCACACGGCGGCCGGGCCAAACAACGGCGGTCGGGGGCCATCCGAGCGCTATCGTCCTCGCCGAGACACTCCTTGGCAACTCGATGTGCCCATTTGGAACAAAGCGGACCGGCGATCAGTCCGCTGACCAGCGGGCATCCCGGCGGATCGGATGTGCGGCCGGCACCTCGACGAGCACGATCGGCACCCCGTCCGGGTCGCGCAGCCACATTTCGATCAACCCCCAGGGCTGTTCGGCGGGGGCCTTGTCGATCGGGATGCCCTTGAGCGCGAGTTCGGCGGCGGCGTCCGACACGTCGCGCACCTGCAACCAGAGCGCGCCTTCGAACCGCGAGTCCTCGCCCGAGCCGCCGTGCGCGGCCACCTCGACCAGCGACTGGCCCGCGAAGAAGACCGTGCCGCCCGGATACTCCCGCGAGATCGCGAGACCGAGTCCGTCGCGGTAGAACCCGAGCGTGGTGTCGTAGTCGGCGGGGCGCAGCAGGATTCTGCTGTTCAGGATCTCCATGTCAGAAGTACCAGGGGTAGGGGGTCCAGTCGGGCTTGCGCTTCTCCAGGAACGAGTCGCGGCCCTCGACGGCCTCGTCGGTCATGTACGCCATCCGGGTCGCCTCGCCCGCGAACAGCTGCTGGCCCACCAGCCCGTCGTCGAGCAGGTTGAACGCGTACTTCAGCATGCGTTGCGCCTGAGGGGATTTGCCGTTGATGTCGGCGGTCCACTCCAGGGCGACGTCTTCCAGTTCGGCGTGGTCGACCACCTTGTTCACCGCACCCATCTGGTGCATCTCCTCGGCGGTGTACGGGCGGCCGAGGAAGAAGATCTCCCTGGCGAACTTCTGGCCGACCATCTTCGCGAGGTAGGCGCTGCCGTAGCCGCCGTCGAAGCTGCCGACATCGGCGTCGGTCTGCTTGAACCGGGCGTGCTCGCGGCTGGCCAGGGTGAGGTCGCAGACCACGTGCAGGCTGTGCCCGCCGCCCGCGGCCCAGCCGTTCACCAGGGCGATCACCACCTTCGGCATGAACCGGATCAGCCGCTGCACCTCGAGGATGTGCAACCGGCCCGCCCGCGCCTGGTCGACGGTGTCCGCGGTGTCGCCGCTGGCGTACTGGTAACCGTTGCGGCCCCGGATGCGCTGATCGCCGCCGGAGCAGAACGCCCAGCCGCCGTCCTTGGGACTGGGCCCGTTGCCGGTGAGCAGCACGGCGCCGACATCCGGGGTCATCCGCGCGTGATCGAGCGCCCGATAGAGTTCGTCGACCGTGTGCGGGCGAAACGCGTTGCGCACCTCCGGCCGATCGAAGGCGACCCGGACGGTGCCCTGCTCGACGTGCCGGTGATAGGTGATGTCGGTCAGATTCTCGAACCCGGGGACGGGCCGCCACAACTTCGGATTGAACGTCACGCCAGTGATTATTGCCCGCGCGCCGGACCGGCCTACGCCCCAGCTTCGACTTGACGGTGTAAAAAAGATGGTTATGGTGCGTATATGACTGAGGGAGTGAAACCGGTTATCGACCGCAGCGCGGTGGACGAATCCCGGTACGAGAAGCACGGGGGATTTCCCAAGGTCT
Organism: Nocardia vulneris; assembly: GCF_001613425.1. Lineage (GTDB taxonomy): Bacteria > Actinomycetota > Actinomycetes > Mycobacteriales > Mycobacteriaceae > Nocardia > Nocardia vulneris. The sequence continues at coordinate 224,773 of NZ_BDCI01000036.1, forward strand.
CCCGCGCGAAGATCGGGCGCCATTTCGGCCCGTTCGTCGAGGCGATGCGGACGCTGCAGGACCTCGCCGTTTCCGTGGACGCGCCGGACGAGGTGTTCGGGGCCGCGCTCGCCCAGGCCGAAGAGCTCGTCGCGCTGCTGGAGCCCTACCGTGCCCCGGAATTGCAAGGCCCCGCCGGCCGGGCCGTCGAATTGCCCGGGCGCGGCAGCCTTTTGCTGCTGCCGTGGCGGGTGCTCGAGGCGGGACCGGACGGTATCCGGATGGCGGGCGAGTTCCGCCGCTTTCATCTCGGCGGCAACGGCGCGGCGCACGGCGGCGTGCTGCCGCTGCTGTTCGACGATCTGCTCGGCATGATCGTGCACTACGCCGGACGCCCGATCAGTCGCACCGCGTATCTCCATGTGAATTACCGCAAGATCACTCCGCTGGAGACGCCGCTGACCGTGCGCGGCCGGGTCGACCGGACCGAGGGGCGCAAGACGTTCATCACCGCCGAATTGCTCGATGAGCAGGGCAATGTGCTCGCCGACTGCGAAGGTTTGATGGTGCAATTGCTGCCGTGGCAGCCATGAGCGACCGCCCGGTCTGTATTTTCCGTGGCGCAGACCACGTTTGGGACGCGACTCGTTAGCGGGTGAGTGCCGCGACCAGCCGCGCGACGGTGCGTATAGTTGCGGTCGCTCGTTCATCGAAACCTATTCCGGAGGAACCTGAAAGTGGTTGCAGCACTGTCTGAATCCCTGCTCGACGACGCCAAGCGCCCGGCTTTCCTTGCCGATGCCGTCGAGGTTCTTGATGCCGAGGTCTCGGACAAGGGTGGTGCGTCCGGCCTGGCTGTGAAGGGTGGCTACGCGGCGGTCAAGAAGATCAGCCCGTCGATCGTGCCTGATGCGCTGGAGTCGTTGGCGCCCAAACTCGTTGCGCAGCTCGAGCCGTTCTGGCAGGAGTACACCGCGTCCGGCTCGGGCAAGTTCGGTGATCTGCTCGTCGCCAAGTCGGACGAGGTCGCCGAGGCCCTGCTGGCCGTCACCGACGCGCGTGCCGACGCGTCCACCCGGCCCGCGCTGAAGAAGGTCTACTCGTCGATGCGTTCCTCGGCCAAGAAGAACGTCATCGAGGCGCTGCCCCGGGTCGGCGACCTGGTGCAGAAGCACGCCAACTGAATCAGGCGCACTGATTCAGCCTGCTGAATTCATCTGCCGTGCACGTTGGACGCGTCGCACATCGAACGGCCGTCCGCGGCCGCGCTTTTCGATGTGCGGCGCGTTCTGCTGTGCGGGCTGATCCGCACGCCGGGGCCGATCGGCCGCGCGCGCCGGGGCGAGTGCGCGGATGGACAGCTGGCGCAACTGCGCCGGAGCCCTCCGGCGCGGCACGCCGTGCGATCTCGGCGACACCGCACGGTGCCATCCGGGCAAAGGAGCGCGGTGTGACCAGGGCGACGCAGACGGCGGGTGCACTGTCTGAGAGGCTGGAGGCGTGAACCCGTCTACAGCACAAGCGCAGGTCGTCGTGGACGAACTCGCGCGCGGGGGTGTACGGGATGTCGTCCTGTGCCCCGGATCGCGGAACGCGCCGCTGGCCTTCGCCTTGCAGGCCGCGGACGCCGCCGGTCGACTGCGGTTGCACATGCGCATCGACGAGCGGACCGCGGGCTTCCTCGCCATCGGCCTCTCGATCGCGAGCCGGCTGCCCGTGCCCGTCGTGATGACCTCGGGGACCGCCGTCGCGAACCTCGGCCCGGCCGTGCTCGAAGCGAACTACGCGCGCATTCCGCTGGTGGTGCTCAGCGCGAACCGGCCCTACGAGATGCTCGGCTCCGGTGCGAACCAGACCGTCGAGCAGTTCGGCCTGTTCGGCAGCCAGGTGCGGGCCGCGATCAGCCTCGGCCTCGCCGAGGAGGAGCACGCGACCGCGGACTGCGCGGAGTACGGACACCAGAACAGCCAGTGGCGCTCGGCGGTGTGCCGGGTGCTCGCCGCGGCTCGCGGCACCCGCTCCGGCAACGCGGGGCCGGTGCACTTCGACATCCCGCTGCGCGAGCCGCTGGTTCCCGATCTCGCGCCCGGTGAAACCGCCCCGCCCGGGCGCGACGCCGACGAAGCCTGGACCAAGACCCAGTACGCCACCCTGGACGTGCCCCTCGACCTCGACCTGACCCCGGACACCGTCGTCATCTCCGGGCACGGCGCGGGGCTGCGGCCGGAGCTGGCCCAGCTGCCCACGGTCGCCGAACCCACCGCGCCGATGCACGGACCCGCGCTGCATCCGCTCGCGCTGCCGCTGTTGCGGCCGCGCCAGGCGATCATCACCGGACGACCGACCCTGCACCGTCAGGTGTCCAAAGTTCTTGCCGATCCGGCGGTTCGGGTCTACGCGCTCACCACGGGGCCGCGCTGGCCCGATGTCTCCGGCAACGTGCTCGGCACCGGGACGCGCGCCGTGACGAGCGGAGCGCCGCGCCCGGAATGGCTGGCCTACTGCCGCGAACTCGACGAGAAGGCGAATCAGGTGGTGCGCGCCGAACTCGGCAGCCACCCCAAGCCGACCGGCCTGCACGTGGCCGCCGTGGTGATGAACGCGCTGCGCGAGGGTGACCAGCTGGTGCTCGGCGCGTCCAATCCGGTGCGCGACGCCGCGCTGGTATCGCATCCGCGCCCGGGCATCCGGGTGCTGTCCAATCGCGGCGTCGCGGGCATCGACGGCACGGTGTCCACCGCCGTCGGCGCGGCACTGCACCACGAGGGCCGCACCGTCGCGCTGATCGGCGACCTGACCTTCCTGCACGACGCCTCCGGCCTGCTGATCGGTCCGGGCGAACCGCGCCCCGCCGACCTGACCATCGTGGTCGCCAACGACGACGGCGGCGGCATCTTCGAACTGCTCGAACAGGGCGATCCGCAGTACGCGGGCGTGTTCGAGCGGGTGTTCGGCACCCCGCACGGGATGGATCTCGCCGCGCTGTGCGCCGCCTACCGCATTCCGCACCGGCAGGTCGATCCGGAGCAGCTGGCCGTGGAACTCACCGGGCACGCGCACGGTACCCGCGTGCTGGAGGTGGCCACCGAACGGTCCAGCCTGCGCGAGCTGCACGCCACCGTGCGCGCCAAGATCTGCCCCTGAGCCGGCAGCTGCCCTGAGCAGGGCCCATGGGCCGCACCGGCATTCGGGCGCGGCGCCGGGTCAGGCGATATCGGGTTCGTCGTCGAACGGCACCTCGATCGACTGCTCGACCACGTCCGCCGGATCGGCGTTCCACCGGTCGGGAGCCGCCTTCTCGGCCAGGTCGGGGGCGAGCCGGCCGTCCTGGTCCGGTCCGTCGTCGGGATAGCCGAGCTCGTCCGGGTAGGCGGGCATGGACTGCTCCGCGAGGTCGGCTTCCGGCACCGGATCGATGTCGCGGACAGGGCTGCGATCGGTCATCGTGCGCTCCTCTCGGCGTAGGCCTCGCGTGTCGGCATACCCGTGGGGGCACGCCGCAATCGAGGCGGGCGTCAGTCCCAGCACTGTCGAGGATGCGCCTCGTCCGGCCGCCGGGCAACCCGTGCGCACCTGTGTCGCGGGGTCACTCGTCGGCGCGCGCGCCGTTCCCGTCGGCGGGGTATTCGACCAGCGCCAGCGTGCGGCCCGCCATGAACCGGGCGGTGCGCACCGGATTACCGGTGCGCGTCACCTCGCTCACTTCCACCACACCGCGTGCGATCCGCACCTCGACCCGCCGCCCCGCCCGGGTCGCCGCCACTTCATAACTGCGAGACCCGTCCCCGAAATCGACGACGATCTCCACCCGATCACCCTTCATCTCCCAATTGTCCGCTTTTCCAGCGGTTTTCGCGGTCACGAGTTGGTCGCGGGGCAAATGCGCGGAGCACCGGCGAGATCAATCCGAGACCGGGTCGACATGGCCCGGCGATGAGTTCCGGGCGGCTGGTTCGTCTGCATTGCTGAGACCCACCGCTCGCCCAGGAGAATCCATGAACCAGGAATTCGATTTCGAACCGGCGGCCACCGCACTGGACACCGTGATCAACGGGATCGCCGACGATCAGCTCGCGGCCGCGACCCCGTGCGCCGACACCACCGTCCGGGATCTGCTCGCCCACGTGGTGGATCTGACCGAGGCGTTCCGGCAGGCGGCGACCAAGGAGGCGGTCGGCGGGTCGGTGGCGCCGGTCATCGCGCCCGAGAACGCGCTGCCCGCCGAGTGGCGTGCCTTGATCTCGGCGCAGCTGAAGGCATTGGTCGGGGCGTGGCGGGAGCCGGGCGCGTGGGACGGGATCACCGAGGCGGGCGGGGTGAGCGAGGCCGCGCCGGTGATGGCGATGATCGCGCTGGACGAACTGGTGGTGCACGGCTGGGACCTGGCCAAGGCAACCGGTCAGCCCTTCGACGCCACCGCGACCGATCTGGCCACCCTGCTCGACCTGCTGAGCGAAACTCCCGCCGAAGGCACACCCGGGCTGTTCGGCCCGGTGCTCCCGGTCCCCACCGAAGCTTCGGCGCTGGATCGGGTCCTCGCGCTCACCGGCCGCCGCGCGGACTGGTCCGCGTAGCCGAAAACCATACCGCGGCAACGCCTGACTCGCCCCCGTATCAGCGCCGATGCGAGCGGTCAGCTCGGCGCCGACACGAAAACACCTGCGGCGGCAGCGGTTACCGCGGCGTGGGCGGCGGCGACGGCTGCGTCGTCGTCGATCGGGTCGCCGCTGGCCAGCAGGCGGTAGTAGAGCGGTGCGGACACGGCCGAGAGGACGGCGCGGGCGTCCGTGCCGGGCGGCACTTCGCCGCGTTCGATCGCCCGGTGCACGCAGGGGGACCACTCGGTGAGCCGCACATCGTAGAACCGGCGCAGCGCGGTGGCGGCGGCTTCGTCGCAGGTGCCCGCGGCGATGACGGCTTGGAAGAGCTTGCCCTGGCGCGGGTCGGTCAAGGTCCGGGCGACCAGGCGGGCGTTCGCGGTGAGGTCGTCGAGCAGCGACCCGGTGTCGGTGTGGCCGACGGACTGCTCCGCCATGTCGATCAGCAGGTCGGTGATCAGGCCGGTGGGGGTACGCCAGCGGCGATACACCGTGGTCTTGCCGACCTCCGCCGCCGCCGCGACCTCGGCCAGATCCAACTGGCCGAAGCCGCGCTCGGCGAGCAGGTCACCGGCGACCTTCAGCACCGACTCGCGCACGCGAGCGGTGCGTCCACCTGGGCGAATCGAGCCGGGCGTGGCCTCGGCATCAGTCATAACGGAACTCCAGTTTCATTTGTGGCCGATCGGGTGTACTGTTCGACGCGTTAACGAAACTATAGACCCTTTAGGAGGGTGGACCGATGAATGATCGGGCGGTAGGCGCGGAGATGGAATACCGGCGGCTGGGCGCATCGGGTCTGCACGTTCCAGCGCTGAGTTTCGGTGCGGGCACCTTCGGCGGCCGGGGCGAGCTGTTCGGCGCCTGGGGCGACACCGACGCCGCGGCGGCGCGGCGGATGGTCGACATCAGCCTGGAGGCGGGTCTCACCATGTTCGACACGGCCGACGTCTACTCCGACGGCGCGTCGGAAGAGGTGCTCGGCGCGGCCATCAAGGGCAGACGCGACCAGGTGCTCATCTCCACCAAGGCGTCGCTGCCGACCGGTCCGGGCCCCGGGCAGGCCGGCTCGGGCCGGGCGCGGCTGATCGGCGCGGTGGAGGCGGCGCTGCGCCGGCTCGGCACCGACTACCTCGACCTGTTCCAGCTGCATGCCTTCGACGCGGGCACCCCGGTCGAGGAAGTCGTCGCGACCCTGGACGATCTGGTGCGCGCGGGCAAGATCCGCTACGTCGGCGCCTCCAACTTCGCAGGCTGGCAGCTGATGAAATCGCTGGCCGCGGCGGACGAGCACGGCCGGACCCGGTATGTCGCGCACCAGGTGTACTACTCGCTGATCGGTCGCGATTACGAGTGGGAGCTGATGCCACTCGGCCAGGACCAAGGCGTCGGCGCCGTGGTCTGGAGTCCGCTCGGCTGGGGTCGGCTGACCGGCAAGATCCGGCGCGGCCGGCCCCTTCCGGACGGCAGCCGCCTGCACCAGACCGCCGCCGCAGGCCCGCACGTGGACGACGAGAAGCTCTACGACGTCGTCGACGTGCTCGACGACCTGGCTGCCGAAACCGGCAAGACCGTCCCGCAGATCGCGCTCAACTGGCTGCTGCGCCGCCCCACCGTGGCCACGGTCATCGTCGGCGCCCGCAACGAGGAACAGTTGCGGCAGAACCTGGGCGCCATCGGCTGGGAGCTGGACGCCGAGCAGGTGGCCAGACTGGACAAGGCCGGCGCCACCACACCGCCGTACCCGTACTACCCGTACCACCGGCTCGGCGATTTCACCCGCCTGAATCCGCCCCTGGTCTGAGCGCCGAGGGGGCGGTCAGTAGACGTCGCGCACGTAGCGTTTCTGCGCGACGAGCTGTTTGCGGTACGCCAGCGCTGCGGCCTCGTCCACCTTGCCGTGCACCCGGATGATCCGCAGCAGCGCGTCGTCGACGTCCTTGGCCATCCGGGTGGCGTCGCCGCAGACGTACAGATGCGCGCCGTCGCGCAGCCAGGACCAGAGTTCGGCGCCGTGCTCGATCATCCGGTGCTGCACGTAGATCCGCTCGCGCTGGTCGCGGGAGAAGGCCAGATCCAGCCGGGTGAGGAAGCCCGAGCGGAACATGTCCTCCAGTTCGGTGCGGTAGTAGAAGTTGGTGGCCGCGTGCTGTTCGCCGAAGAACAGCCAGTTGCGGCCGGTGCAGCCGAGCTCCCGGCGTTCCTGGAGGAAGCCGCGGAACGGGGCGATGCCGGTGCCGGGACCCACCATGATCATCGGCGCCGCCGGGTCGGCGGGCGGGCGGAAGTGCGGCGCCCGCTGCAGGAAGATCGGCACCGTGCCCGCCTCGCCGCCCGCGCGGTCGGCGAGGAAGGTCGAGCACACGCCGCCGCGCCGGGCCATCGACCCGGTGGCGGCGGGGTCGCCGTAGCGGACTACGCCCACGGTCAGCTGCACCTCGCCGGGACTGACCAGCGGGCTCGACGAGATCGAATACTGGCGCGGCTGCAGCTTTTTCAACGTGCCCAGCCAGTCGACCAGATCGGCCCGCACGGGGAAATCGCGCAGCACGTCCACCGCCTGCCGGTCCCAGAGGTAGTTGTCCAGTTCATTGCGGTTGTCCCGGCGCAGCAGCTTGGCCAGCCGGATGTTCGGGTTGCGTTCGGCGACGAAGGCCAGCAGGTCGTTGCTCACCTTGCTGATGTCGTAGTGCGTGCGCAGCGCCTCGGCCAGGGTCAGTTCCCGATCGTCGACCTCGATGACCCGGCGGCCGTCCAGCCCGGTGGTGGCCAGCCACTCGCCGACCAGCGCGGCATCGTTGGCCGGCCAGATGCCGAGCGAATCGCCGACCTCGTAGCCGGCTTCCAGCCCGCGCAGGTCGAAGCCGAACTGGCGCACCTCTTTCGCCGATCCGGCGACGGTGAGGGTCTCGTTGCGGACCAGCGGCGCGGGCACCGGTGAGTTCCGGGTGAATTGGGGGACTTCGCGCCTGGTTCGTCCCGGTGCGGGCGCGGCGGCTCTGGTCAGCACCGAGGTCATCGTCCGGGTGTGCTGACGCACCTGCGGCACCGCGATTCCCGGCTGCCCGGCGGACGGACTCGAATCCTCCTGCGGCAGTTCGCCGTTCAGCTGATCGCCGAGCACGGCGAGCACCGCGTCCAGCCAGCGTTCGGCGGGCTCCTGGAAATCCGGTTCGCTCTCGACCCGGGGCAGCAGCCGGGTGGCCCCGTATTCGGCGAAGCGCTCGTCCAATTTCCGGCCGTGCCCGCAGAAGTCGTCGTAGGAGGAGTCGCCGAGCGCGAACACCGCATAGCGCATGCCGCCCAGTCGAATCGCCTTGTCGTCCAGCTGCTGCCAGAAGTCGGTCCCGTTGTCCGGCGGCCCGCCGTCGCCGAAGGTGCTCGTGACCACCAGCACGTCACCGGTCAGGGCCGCGACGGTGCACGAGTCCATATCGAGCAGCTGGGGCAGGAAACCGCATTCGGTCAGCCGGGCGGCGACGGTGGCGGCGAGTTCCTCGGCATTGCCGGTCTGCGAGGCCCACAGCACGGTCACCGGCCGGGTCGGCGCGGCCGCGGCATCGGCAGCGCGCGAATACATTCCCGCCAGCAGGCCATCGATCCAGGTGCGGCTCTGCGCGGCGATCGGCGCGGACGCGGGCAGCACCGGCTGGCCGGTCACCGGAACAGCTTGCAGCGCAGCCAGATATCCGCTGAGGTAGATCCGTTCGACCTCGGTGAGGGTCGGCGTGGTCGTCGCGTCCAGACCGAGCACCACCGCCAGCGGATGCGGCGCGACGGGGATCGGGATGGCAGGCGATTCGGGTTGTTCCGGCACCGCGACCCGGCGCAACGACACCGCGCACGCCTTGTACTCCGGCTGCAGCGAAGCGGGGTCGACGGCATCGTTGGTGACCGCGTTGATCGTCAGATACTCACCGTGCTCGTCGTTCCAGTGGAACGGCGCGAAGCAGTCACCCGGCCGCACCCGGTCGCCGATCTGCACCGGAAGCACGGCCCGCCCACGGCGGGACGCGATTTCGAGCTGATCGCCCGGCCGCACCCCGAGTCGTTCCGCGTCGTCTGGATGCACCTCGACGAACGGCTGCCCGTTCAGCTTGGTCAGCTTGTCGATCTTGCCGGTCTTGGTCATGGTGTGCCACTGGTGTTGCAGCCGACCGGTATTGAGCAGGAACGGATAGTCGTCGTCGGGCAGTTCCGCGGCGGGCAGATGCGGGCGCGGCCAGAACACCGCCCGGCGGCTCGGTGTCGCGAAGGCCAGCCGCGGCCGACGGCCGTGCTCGTCGACGTGCGGATGCTGGCTCACACCGTCGTTGACATAGCGGATCGGGTTGCGCGGGCGGGCACCGTCGGGGCACGGCCACTGCATCGGACCCTGCCGCAGCCGTTCGAAATCCATGCCGCGCAGGTCGTATCCGGTGGCCGGATTCGCGAACTGTTTGATCTCGTCGAAAACCGCCGCGCTGGACTCGAAGTCGAAGCCCGGGAAGCCCATCGCGGTGGCGACCTGGGCGATCAGCAACCAGTCCGGCCTGGCCTCGCCGACCGGCTCGACCGAGCGCTGCAGCAGCGTGACGTTGCGTTCCGAATTCACCATCAGCGCATCGGCTTCGGCCCACAGGGTGGCGGGCAGCAGCAGGTCGGCGTAGGCGTTGGTGGCGGTCTCGGCGTAGGCGTCCTGGGCGATCACCAGCTCGGCGGCTTCCAAGCCGTCCAGCACCGTCTTGCGATTGGCCACGGTGGCAACGGGATTCGTGCAGATGATCCAGGCCGCCCTGATCTGCCCGGCGGCCAGCTCGCGGAACATCTCGATGGTGCCCGGCCCCACCTCGTCCCGGATGGTGCCGGGCGCGACGCCCCAGACCGCCTCGACGAAGGCGCGATCGGCCGGGGCGAGCACACTGCGCTGCCCGGGCAGGCCGGGGCCCATATAACCCATTTCGCGCCCGCCCATGGCATTCGGCTGCCCGGTCAGCGAGAACGGACCGCTGCCCCGGCGGCTGATCGCGCCGGTGGCCAGGTGCAGGTTGCAGATCGCGTTGGTGTTCCAGGTGCCGTGCGTGGACTGGTTGAGCCCCATCGTCCACAGCGTCATCCATTCGCCCGCCGCGCCGATCCAGGTTGCGGCAGTACGGATATCGGCCTCGGCGAGCCCGGTGAGCGCGGCCACCCGCGCGGGCGGATAGTCGGCGAGGAACTCCGGCATCGCCGTCCAGCCCTCGGTGTGCTCGGCGATGAAATCCTCGTCGATATCCCCGTTTTCGACGAGCAGGTACAGCAGGCCGTTGAGCAGCGCGAGGTCGGTGCCCGGGGCGATCTGCAGGAAAAGGTCGGCCCGCGCGGCGGTTTCGGTGCGCCGCGGATCGACCACGATCAGCTTCGCGCCCGCCTTGAGCCGATCCACCATGCGCAGGTGCAGGATCGGGTGGCAGTCGGCCATGTTCGCGCCGATCACGAAGAACAGATCGGCGTGGTCGATATCGTCGTAGGAGCCGGGCGGACCGTCCGCGCCGAGCGACTGCTTGTAACCGGTGCCCGCGCTCGCCATGCACAGCCGCGAATTGGCTTCGATGTGCAAGGTCCGCAGATAGCCCTTGGCCAGCTTGGTCGCCAGGTACTGCGCCTCCAGCGACATCTGCCCGGAAACGTAGAGCGCGATCGCGTCCGGCCCGTGCTCGTCCAGGATCGACCGCAGCCGGGCGGCCGCCTCGCGCACCGCCTCGTCCACCGCGACCGGCACCGGCTCCTGCCCGCGCTCGGGCCGCCGGAACGCCGTCTCCATCCGGCCGGGCGTGCGCATGAGTTCCAGATGGGTGGCGCCCTTGGTGCACAGCCTGCCCGCGTTCGACGGATGCATTTTGTCGCCGCTCACCTTGACGAGCACCGGCTTACCGGCGGCGTCCGCCTTCGTCTGCACCGTGATTCCGCACCCGACGCCGCAGTACGAACATGCCGTCCTGGTGGTGCCGCCTGCGTCCAACATGCTCCCGATCATGGCCATCGCCGATTGCGCGGGGTTTACCGCGCGTTATCGGGAGGTCACAATCCACCTCACAAGCCGCATCCGCGCCGGTGAGGTGTGATGAAGATCGCAGGTCAGCCGAGTTTGTAGGCCCGGTGCAGCGCCACGATCCCGCCGGTCAGGTTGCGCCATTTCACAGATGCCCAGCCGTTGCCCGCGATCCGCATCGCCAGCTGCCGCTGGTTCGGCCAGGCCCGGATCGACTCGGCGAGGTACACGTAGGCGTCAGGATTGCTGCTGACCGCGCGAGCCACCTTCGGCAGCGCCTTCATCAGGTATTCCATGTACACCGTGCGGAAACCGGGGATGACCGGGGTGGAGAACTCGGCGATGACCAGCCGGCCGCCCGGCTTGGTGACGCGCAGCATCTCGCGCAGCGCCGCATCGGTGTCGGAGATGTTGCGCAGGCCGTAGGAGATGGTCACCGCGTCGAAGGAGTTGTCGGCGAAGGGCAGCGCCGTCGCGTCGGCCGCCACCATCGGCACCTTGCGGAACTTGCCCGCGGCGAGCATGCCCTGCGAGAAGTCGGCGGCCAGGCACCAGGCGCCGGACTTCGCGAGATCGAGGGTGGACACGCCGGTGCCCGCCGCGAGGTCGAGCACCCGTTCGCCCGGGCGCGGGGCCAGCGCCTTGCGGACCGCCCAGCGCCAGTAGCGATCCTGGCCGCCCGAGATCACCGTGTTGGTCAGGTCGTAGCGGCGGGCGACGCCGTCGAACATCGACGCGATCTCGTGCGGCTGCTTGTCCAGTGAGGCCCGAACCGATTCTGTTTTCGCCACGCTCATGCGCCTCTCCGCGTCTTCAGGCCGTACCAGTCGGATATCCGCCGAACCGTGTCCAGGGCCTGCGCCGGATACGTCGCGGGTCCGGGCGGGGCCCGGTGGGTTACCCATGGTCTCACGAGGCCGGTGGGCCCGATCCGGTCGGCCACCGGCGCCGCGGCCGCCCGCGGTCAGGCGCTATGCGGCAACCGCATCCGCATGCCGGTGACGTCCGCGTAGTGGCCCATCAGCTCGGTACAGATCGCGGGCCAGGTGCGGTGCAGCACCGATTTGCGCGCGGCACCGGCGAATCGGGCGCGCAGCGCCGGATCATGCAGTGCCGCAACGGCACTCGGCAGCAGTTCGGTGAACCGGTCGACCGGGAGCAGATATCCGTTGCGACAGTGCGCGATCAGGTCGCGCGGGCCGCCCGCGTCCGGGCCGATCACCGGCACACCGCACGCGAGGGCCTCCTGTACGCCCTGACAGAAGGTTTCGTGTTCGCCCGCGTGCACCATCACGTCCAGGCTCGCGTACGCCTGGGCCAGGGTGTCGCCGCCCAGTTCGCCGGTGAACACCGCGTTCGGCAGCAGCCGGGTGAGCCGGTCGCGTTCGGGCCCGCCGCCGACGATGACCAGTTGGATGTCCGGATCGTGTGCGAGCACCGCGAGCCGCTCGACGTGCTTTTCCGGCGCGAGCCTGCCGACGAAGCCGACCACCAGCCTGTCGGCACCGTCGAGCCACGCGGCGCGCAGCTCGGTGCGTCGCGCCGACGGGGTGAACCGGGCGATGTCCACGCCACGTCCCCACCGGTGCACCCGCGGAATGCCATGGCTCGCAAGGTCTTGCGCGGCGGCGCTGGACGGGGCCAGGGTGCGGGTCGCGCCCTCGTGGATGCGCCGGGTCCAGGCCCAGGCCGCCCGGCTGGCCAGCGACAGACCGTAGCTCTTGGCGAAACCGGCGACGTCGGTCTGATAGACCGCCACGGTCGGCAGATCCAGCCGGGTGGCCGCGCCGAGTCCGCCGGCGCCGAGCAGGAACGGCGAGGCCAGGTGCACCACGTCGGCGTCGAAATCGGCGATAGCCGAGACGATTCCCGGCTGCGGCAGGCCCACCGGCAGCGAACTGATCTTGGGCACCATCACCGCGGGCACCCGATGCACCCGGAACCGGTCGTGCCAGCGGGCCGCCGGTGGCAGGCCGCGCACCGTGTCCGGCGCGATGATCAGGGCGTCATGGCCGTGGCTGTCGAGGTGATCCAGCACCCGCAGCACGGAGTTCACGACGCCGTTCATGTTCGGCAGAAACGACTCCGCGACGATCGCTACACGCACCATCCCAGATTGACCCGCGCACCGCGCCACGGCCTCACGCCGGCGTGAAGGAAACGGAAAGATCCGGCGAACTCCTAGGTGGTCGCCGTGGCCCGCGGCCGCCGTCGGCCGGCCCGGTGCAGCAGCCACAGCGCGGGCAGCGCGACCAGCCACACCACCACGATCACCGACAGCGCGGGCGGAATGGCGACGCGCACGTCGCGGCCCTCCACCCGGACCAGATCGGGATCGGCGCGGTAGTACTCGACCCGGATGCGTTCACCCGCCGTGAGATTGGTCGGGTAGAGCACGCCGACCTTCGGATTGTGTGTTTCCCCGTCCGGTGTCACGTACATGACCGCCGAGCGCAGCCTGCCCGCGGAGAGCACCTCGGCGCTGGTGACACCCTTGTCCGAGTCGATCAGGAAGTCGTTGCGCCAGGCGGCCAGCACCAGCAGCACGATCAGCACGCTGATCACCGTGGCGGCCGTGATGACACCGATCCTGGCCCGCCGTAGGCGGACAGACCGCCGATCAGACTGGGTGGTTTCCAACACCGCAACAGGCTACCGACCGACTCGGCTACCGTGTCGCGCATGTCCCGAAAATTCAGCTTCACCGTGCCTTACACCGTCCCGGTCGAAGATCTTCACCGGGCACTCACCGACGACAAGGTCTGGCAGGCGCGTTTCGCCGACGCCGAGACCGCCACGCTCGACCTCTCCCATCCCGAGGGGGCGGACTCCATCCGCATCCATATGACCGAAAAGGCCGCGCAGGACAAGGTTCCCAGCGTGGTCAGCAAGGTGCTCAAGAGTGAACTGATGCTCTCGCGCACCGACCACTGGCAGGCGCTCGACGGCGATGTCGCCAAGGGCACCTTCGAGGGTTCGACCGGCGGCATCAGCACCGAGATGTCGGGCACCTACGAAATGCGTTCGACCGCAGAGGGTTCCGAGATCGAGGTGGTCGGCACCGTGCAGGTGCACGTGCCGCTGGTCGGCGGCGCCATCGAGCCGCTGGCCGAGCAGCTGCATCACCGCGTGCTGAACAGCGAGCGCAAGTTCATCGAGGAGTGGGTCGCCGCGCAGGCGACTGCCTGACCCCCGCACGGCCTCGTCGTCCCGGTACGCCCGGGACGACGAGCCACGTCCGCCGGGCACCGGCTAGGCGAAGTCCCCGGGCGAGTACTCCTTCTGCTCCACCAGCACCAGCCAGTTCCCGGAGTTGTCCCGGATGATGGCCTCGGTGCCGTAGGGCCGCTCGGCGGGCGGCTGGATGAACTCCACGCCCTTGGCGGTGAGTTCCTCGAAGGTCTTCTGACAGTTCTCGGTGCGCAGGCCGAGCGCCCCGTGCGTGCCGCTGCCGAGCGCGCGCCGGATGGCCTCGGCCAGGGCCTCGTCCAGCGGGGGACCGGGGATCATGAGCGCGATCTCGAGCTCGGGATGCGCCGGATGGGCCACGGTGACCCAGCGGAACCCGTTGTCGCCCATGGTGATATCGGTGACCTCGACGAAGCCCAGCTTGTCGATATACCACTGCTTCGATTCGGTCTGATCGGTGACGTACACCGTGACCAGCGAGACATTCGTAATTGTCGTCATGCGACGAGGCTATGGCCGCGCGGCCGCCGTGAGCTTCTCCGGAATTGCTGTGTTCAGCGTATAGTCGAGTTCGGTTATTCGAATTCGACTAAGGAGTCCGATGGCGGCCTCGCGAGCCCGCAGAACCCCGCTGGCGCTGGCGGTGCTGAGCCTGCTCAACGAGCGGCCCATGCATCCCTACGAGATGCAGGCGCTGATCCGGGACCGGCACGTCGGCCGGGTGGTGCGGATGCGCGGCGGGTCGGTCTACGACGCCGTCGCCCGGCTGGCCGCACACGATCTGATCGCGCCGACCGGCAGCAGCCGCGCCGGCGCGCGGCCCGAGCGCACCACGTTCACCATCACCGCCGCGGGCCGCGCCGAACTCGACTCGCTGCTCGACGAGTACCTCGCCGAACCGATCAACGAATACCCGCGGTTCGCAGCGGGTTTGGCGCACATCCTCAACCTGACCCCCGACCGCGCGGCCGAATTGCTCACGCGCCGGGCACAGGTTCTGCGCACCGACCTGGCCGAGCTGGATGCCGCACTGGCCGCGGCACATTCGACGGAGATTCCACCGATCGTGCTGGTGGAGACCGAACTCGACCGCGAACTGCGCGCCACCGAATTGCGCTGGGTGGAGCGCACCGCGAAACGCATCGCCGACGGCGAATTGCCGTGGGCGACCTGAAAGGAGTTGCCATGGTGACGAAACTGGGCCTGCCCGGCTGGCTCAAACCGATGAACCGCGTGGTGATCACGCTCAACCGACTGGGCGTACCGCTCGGCACGATGCGGGTGCTCTCGGTGCCCGGTCGCGCCTCCGGTGCGCTGCGCACCACGCCGGTCTCGCCACTGACCGTGCGCGGCGCGCGTTACGTCGTCGGGCACGGCCAGGCCGAGTGGGTGCGCAACGCCCGCAAGAGCCACTGGGGCATCCTGGCCGAGGGACGCCGGCGCAACCGGGTGGATCTCGTCGAGCTCCCGGCCGACGAGCGCCCCGCCGTGCTGCGCGAATTCCCGCGCGAGGTGCCGCACGGTGTGCCGTTCTTCGTCAAACTCGGTTTGGTGACCTCGGCCGATCCGGACGAATTCGCCGCCGCCGCACCGCGCAGCGCCGTGTTCCGCATCGAAAACCCTACGGCGGTCTAGGTTTCGCGCTGCGGTCGCTGAGGCCGTGCATGAACACGAAACAACCCGGAATACGGGGCGCCCCGTCGGCGAACTTCGCCTGGTACTCCGAGGGCGTCACCCCGACGAGCTTGCGGAACTTGCTGCTGAACGAGCCGAGGCTGCTGTAGCCGACCAGCATGCAGACCTCGGTGACCGTCAGGTTGGTCGCGCGCAGCAGATCCTGCGCGCGCTCGATCCGCCGCTCGGTCAGGTACGCGGCGGGCGTCAGTCCGTAGACCGCGGCGAACGCCCGCAGGAAGTGATATTTGGAAACCCCTGCGGCGGCGGCCAACTCGTCCAGATCGAGCGGGTCGGCATACCGTCGATCCGCGAGATCGCGGGCGCGCCGCAGATGTGGCAGCAGTGCCAGCGGCGGCGCGCTGTGCGGTCGTCCACTCATCACGCCACCGCCGTCCGTCTCGTGGCTAGGCGAACGGAGGGAGGTCGTCGACGCGCATCGACATCCGGCCCGCCGCCCGCCACGCGCGCGCGGTGAGGTCGACGTCCTCGTCGGTGACCAGGTTGCCCATCACCCGGACGGCGGTGCGCTGCAAGTACTTCGAGCGCATCACCGGCGGGCCGCCGATCGGCACCATCTTCGGATGGGTGGCCAGCCCGGCGATCCGGCGCGCCACCGAGAAGGTGCGGCCGTAGCGGGCCCGCAGCAGCTCGGGCCAGATCGTGGTGAGGTCCGGCTCGTCCAGCAGCCCGGCCAGCATGTGCCCGCCCTCCAGGCCGTAGTCGATGCCCTCGCCGTTCAGCGGGTTCACACAGCCCGCGGCGTCACCGACCAGCACCCAGTTGCGCCCGGCGACATGGGAGACCGCGCCGCCCATCGGCAGCAGCGCCGAGGCCACCGCGCGCAGTGAACCCTCGAACTGCCATTCCTCGAAGCGCTGCTTGGTGTAGTGCTCCAGCAGCGGCTTCAGCGCGATGTGCGAGGGCCGCTGTTCGGTGGCCAGCGAGCCGACGCCGATGTTCACCTCGCCGTTGCCGAGCGGGAACACCCAGCCGTAGCCGGGCACCAGGGCGCCCTCGGCATCGCGCAGCTCCAGATGCGAGGTGATCCACTGATCGTCGCTGCGGCCGGACTTGATGTAGGCACGGGCCGCGGTGCCGTAGGCGTACTGGCGATGCCAGGTGCGGCCGAGCAGCCGGCCGACCGGCGAACGCACCCCGTCGGCGACGATCAGCAGCGTGCACCCGATGGTGTGCGTACCGGTGGCCGTGCGCACCGTCACGCCGGTGACCCGGTCCCCGTCCCGCGTGACATCGATTACCTTCGTGCCGTCGATCATCCGCGCGCCGGACTTCATCGCGGTCTCGCGCAGTTTGTCGTCGAGTTCGGTTCGGGGAACCGCACTTCCGTAGGTGGGGAACGAACCGGCAGGCCAGTTCAGCAGCGCTTCGCGGCCGAAACCGGTCATCCGCAGGCCGTGATTGACGGTGTGCGCGCGCACCCATTCGCCCAGCCCGAGGTGCTCCAGTTCGGCCGTGGCGCGCGGCGTCAGCCCATCGCCGCAGGTCTTGTCCCTGGGAAAGACGGCGGAATCGAGCAGCACCACCTCGCGCCCGGCGCGCGCGGCCCAGGCCGCCGATGCCGAACCGGCCGGGCCCGCGCCCACGACCAGCACCTCGGCCTGTGCGGGCAGCGCGTCCCCGCTCGCGGGGGTGACTTCCGGTGAACCCATGACTTCAATACTTGCACGGGTCCCCGGCGGCGCGGGCGCGCGCGGCGCACCGAAAATGGTGTGCCAAAGTGTCTGATACACCGCATAGTGACGGTGTTCATGGGCCATCGGCTGAGGACACGCTAGGTTCTCTACCGTGGGGTCGGACGCATCGGCGGGAGAAGAAATGAGCACATCGGCTGTTACGGACGAGAGCACGGTGGTCGCCGGGGTCGATCTCGGTGACACCGAACTCGCCGCGACCGTGCGCGCCGGCCTGGAAGAGGTCGAGAAACTCTTGGTCGCCGAGCTGTCCGACGGCGAGGAGTTCCTGCAAGAGGCGGCCCTGCACCTGGCCAAGGCCGGCGGCAAGCGCTTCCGTCCGCTGTTCACCCTGCTGACCGGTCAGCTGGGCCCGCGTGCGAGCGACCCCGCGCTCGTCACCGCGGGCACCGTCGTGGAACTGGTGCACCTGGCCACGCTGTACCACGACGACGTGATGGACGAGGCCACCATGCGCCGCGGCGCCCCGAGCGTGAACTCGCGCTGGGGCAACAACATCGCCATCCTGGCCGGCGACTACCTGTTCGCGCACGCCTCGCGACTGACCTCCACCCTGGGTCCCGACGCCGTGCGGATCATCGCCGAAACCTTCGCCGAGCTGGTCACCGGCCAGATGCGGGAAACCATGGGGGCCCGCGAGACCCAGGATCCGGTCGAGCACTACCTGCGCGTGGTGTGGGAGAAGACCGGTTCGCTCATCGCGGCCGCGGGCCGGTTCGGCGGCACCTTCTCGGGGGCTTCGCTGGATCATGTCGAGCGGCTCGCCCGGCTCGGCGACGCGGTCGGCACCGCCTTCCAGATCTCCGACGACATCATCGACATCTCCTCGGCCACCGAGCAGTCCGGCAAGACCCCCGGCACCGACCTGCGCGAGGGCGTGCACACCCTGCCCGTGCTGTACGCGCTGCGCGACGAGGGCGCCGACGGCGACCGGCTGCGCAAGCTGCTCGCCCAGCCGCTCGGCACCGACGCGGAAGTCGAGGAGGCGCTCGAGCTGCTCGGCCGCTCGCACGGCATGGTGCTGGCCAAGGAGAAGCTGCACGGCTACGCCGACCTCGCGCACGCCGAACTCTCCGCACTGCCGCAGGGCCCGGCCAACGACGCGCTCGAGCGGCTGGTCCGCTACACCATCGAACGCGTCGGCTGAACGACCCGGCTTTCACCCGAATCCATCCGCCGGTTCCCGCTGGAACTCGGTGCGGAGTCCTATCGTTTGTCTGGTGTAAGACACACGACTCACGGGGGCGTGGGCAAGGAGACCTATGCACGGGCACGGGTATGCGAACGGGCTCAAGACGTTCGGATTGATGATCGGCCTTTCGGCGCTGATCGTGTTCGCCGGTGCGATGTTCCGCAGCCCGACGATCCTGATCATCGCCATCCTGCTGGCCGTCGGTATGAACGCGTACGCGTACTTCAACAGCGACAAGCTCGCGTTGAAGGCCATGCACGCGCAGCCGGTGAGCGAGCTGGAGGCGCCGGTGATCTATCGCATCGTGCGCGAACTGGCGACCACCGCCCGGCAGCCGATGCCGCGGCTCTACATCAGCCCCACCAACGCGCCCAATGCCTTCGCCACCGGCCGCAACCCGCGGCACGCGGCGGTCTGCTGTACCAGCGGCATCCTGCAGATCCTCGACGAACGCGAGCTGCGGGCCGTGCTCGGGCACGAACTCTCGCACGTCTACAACCGCGACATCCTCATCTCGTCGGTCGCGGGTGCGCTCGCCGCGGTCATTTCCGGCCTGGCCAACCTGGCCTTCTTCGCCTCGGCGTTCGGCGGCAACCGCAACGGCGAGGGCCCGAACATGCTCGGGGTGCTGCTCGTCTCGCTGCTCGGACCGATCGCGGCGAGCCTGATCAAGCTGGCCGTCTCCCGCTCCCGGGAATACCAGGCGGACCAGTCCGGCGCCGAGCTCACCGGTGACCCGCTCGCGCTCGCTTCGGCGCTGCGCAAGCTGGAGCGCGGCGTACAGGCCGCCCCCTTGCCGCCGGAGCCGCAATTGACCGCCCAGTCGCACCTCATGATCGCCAACCCCTTCCGGGTCGGTGAGCGAGCTGCTCGGTGGTTCTCCACCCATCCGCCGATGGCCGACCGGATCGCCCGGCTGGAGGATATGGCGGGGGGCCGGCGCGACTACTGAGCGCGCCACGCCGCTCACTCGTGTTCGGCCGCCAGCTCGTCCTCGTAGGCGCGCAGGGTGTCCACGAAGAGCCTGCGCTGTTCGGCGTCCAACGGCGCCAGCACCTTTCGCCACGCCCGCGCGCTGCCGCCGAGCCAGTCGTTGACCGACTTCTCGTGCGCCGCGGCGATCGCGACGATCGTGCGCCGGCGATCGGCCTCGTCCGAGCGCCGTTCCAGCACACCGTGTTTGCTCAGATCGCTCACCATGAGGCTCACCGTGGTGGGCGCGACCTCGAGCCGCGCGGCCAGATCGTTCACCGTCATCGGGCCCTCGAAAACCAGGTTCGCCAGTAGCGACAGATGCCGGGGCGCGAGCGAAAACGATTGCAGCTCTTCGGGAACGCGCATCTTCTTCGCCCGTCCGACCACCCGTGGCATGAGCAACAGCAGACTCCGGACGCTCTCCTCCACCGCCATGCCCGCGTCGCCCCGCCGCTCCGTTGACATCCGCGCCGCCTCTCGATGAACGGATCCGGCCACGCTGCGGGGTTGGTCACCGTCGCGGTGCGCCGGGATACCCTCGTGCCGGTTCTCGAAAACGAAATACCCCCGCCGATCCAGGATCGACGGGGGCATTCGGTGGCAGATGTAGGATTCGAACCTACGTAGGCTTTCGCCGACGGATTTACAGTCCGCTCCCATTGGCCGCTCGGGCAATCTGCCGTCGCGCTTTCGGCGCGCTGAGCAGAATACATCGAACCTCCACCCCTAATGCAAACCGCCTGGCTATCGGCCATGTGGGACGGGTGGGGCCGCGTCGTCGGGTAGAACTGACGTGACCGGTTCACCCGGTGAACGTGCCTCCATGGGAACCGTCAGGACAGGAGCGAAGTGTGGCCGATTCGTCTTTCGATGTTGTCAGCAAGGTCGACCGTCAGGAGGTCGACAATGCTCTGCATCAAGCGGAGAAGGAGCTGACCACCCGCTACGACTTCCGTGGCACCGGGGCCGGCATCGAATGGTCCGGTGAGGACAAGATCGTGCTGACCGCCGAGGCCGAGGAGCGGGTCAAGGCGGCGTTGGACGTGTTCAAGGAGAAGCTGATCCGCCGCGATATCTCGCTCAAGGCCTTCGACGCGGGCGACCCAGTCGCCTCGGGCAAGACGTACAAGATCACCGGGTCGCTGGTGCAGGGCATCGACACCGAGCATGCGAAGAAGATCACCAAGAAGATCCGCGACGAGGGACCCAAGGGGGTCAAGGCGCAGATCCAGGGTGAGGAACTGCGGGTGTCGAGCAAGAAGCGCGACGATCTGCAGGCCGTGATTGCTCTGCTCAAGGGTGAGGATTTCGGCATCGCCTTGCAGTTCGTCAACTACCGGTAAGTCGCCCGCGGCCGCTCGCCGGGCGGCCGCAAACCGGCTCTGACCACACGGTTTGGAGTCCGGACCCGAAGGTGTGTAATCTCGTTCAAGACTTCGCCGCGCCGGGGTCGAGTGTTCGGAGCTCGGTGCGGAAGTAGTCATGCCCCCTTAGCTCAGTCGGCAGAGCGTTTCCATGGTAAGGAAAAGGTCAACGGTTCGATTCCGTTAGGGGGCTCGCCGGATTGCCGGTGGTGACCGACTCGGCATCTCCAAGGTTGGGCGCGGCACCAGGCAATGCGACCCCGTGGCGGTGTAGCTCAGTCGGTAGAGCAAACGACTCATAATCGTTGTGTCGCCGGTTCAAGTCCGGCCATCGCTACCAAAGACCGATCAGACCATCTGGTTGACCCGAAAGAAGGAATATCGTGGCCGCGAAGTCCACCGATGTCCGGCCAAAGATCACCTTGGCCTGCGAGCAGTGCAAGCACCGCAACTACATCACCAAGAAGAACCGGCGCAACGACCCGGATCGGCTGGAGCTGAAGAAGTTCTGCCCGAACTGCGGCACGCACCGGGGACACAAAGAATCCCGCTAGTCCGCCACGCGTGAAGCTGCCGCGTGGATCGGCGCCGGGAGCGTGAGCCGCTCTCGGTAATCTCGGAACGTGCCAATGCGAGGGCCGGACACTATGTCCGGCCCTGACGCATTTCACGGTCCGGAGCGGTAAGTGAGTGAGCGCGACCAGAGTTACAGCCGCCAACGCGGTAACGACGGAGCCGAGCGCTTCTACGGCGTAGTCGTTCCCGCTCCGCCGACTCCGGGTGACGGGGTCAGATAGGTACAGTCCACCCGTGACAATCAACACCGGTACAGACGAAGCGGTTCAGGCGGACGAGACCTCGGACCCCGCCGCGCACGCGGCGGCCATGGTCGGTCACCACTATCGCGTCGACGACTACTACGAGGTCGGCCGCGAGAAGGTGCGCGAATACGCGCGCGCCGTGCAGGACTACCACCCGGTGCACTGGGACGAGGACCTCGCGCAGGAGTACGGCTACGACGGGCTGCTCGCGCCGCTCACCTTCATCTCCCTGGTCGGCATTCTGGCCCAGCGCAAGCTGTTCGAGCAGATCGTCACGGGCTACGACCTGAGCCAGATCATGCAGACCGATCAGATCCTGGAGTTCCACCGGCCGATCCGGGTCGGCGATCAGCTGGTCTGCGACGTGCACCTGCATTCGTTCCGGCAGGCCTTCGGCGGCGACATCATCGTCACCAAGAACATCGTCACCGCGCAGAACGACGAGCTGGTGCTCACCACCTACACCACGCTGATCGGGCGCAGTGGTGGCGATATCGATCCCAATCTGAACGACGCGGTGCGCAACGTGCTGATGCACGGCATCGGTGAGGACGCGCCGCAGCACCGGCCGCGCGCGATCCAGTCCGCCGCGACGCCGACGCCGATCGCCTCGGTGCCCGAGATCACCCCGAGCAAGCGCGCGTTGAGCTTCGACAGCATCGCGGTCGGCGACGAGCTGCCCGCCCGCACCGTCCGGCTCACCCGTGGCGATCTGGTGAACTACGCCGGCGTGTCCGGCGACGCCAACCCGATCCACTGGAGCGACGACGTCATCAAGCTCGTCGGCCTGGACAACGTGGTCGCGCACGGCATGCTCACCATGGGCCTGGGCGGCGGCTTCGTCACCTCGTGGCTCGGCGATCCCGGCGCGGTCAAGGAGTACAACGTCCGCTTCACCAGTCCGGTGTATGTGGGGACCGATGAGGCCGCCGAGATCGAATTCACCGGTAAGGTGAAGTCCGTGGATCCGGAGACGCGCACCGCGGTCGTCGCCATCGTGGCGAAGTCGGCGGGGCGCAAGATCTTCGGGCGCGCGACGGCTACCGTGCAGTTGTCGTGAGCCGGCGGGGTCGGCCGAACGGCGAACTGGGGAACCGGTTCTGACCTGGTCGACTGACCCTGATTAGCTAACGACGCGGCCGGTAACGTACACTGAGGTTTCTGGGGTCACCAGCCGCTGCGCGCTGCTCTGTAGGGCTGGTTCCAGGCGGGTCCGTGAGGATTCGCCGACGGGGCCGGCAACTGCCAAGGCAGCGCGCGTGTCATGTGGTGGCAACGGAGTACAACTGAATATCGAACAGTGGTTGGACAGCCAACACGGTCCAACCGAAGGGGCGTAGCTCAACTGGCAGAGCAGCGGTCTCCAAAACCGCAGGTTGCAGGTTCAAGTCCTGTCGCCCCTGCCTTCCGTAGCGACAGCTTGCATGGTCGCTCGAAAGAACCAGCATGCCAGCGACGAAAGGATCGACGTGGTCGACGAGCGGGATACTCGCCACGGCTCGCATGCCGACGATGGCGATGACACCGCCGCGGTGGCTCGGCCCAGCGGCAAGCGATCCGCCCGGCGGACCCGCGGGACCTCGTCGGACACGGGCTCGATCGCCACGCTCGATCGTCCTTCGTCGCGTAAGGCAGCCAAGACCGATCGGGCCGAACGCGGCAAGACGGGTAACCCGTTCAAGCGTTTGATCAAGTTCCTGCGCGAGGTCATCGCGGAACTGCGCAAGGTGATCTGGCCCAACCGGAAACAGATGGTCACCTATACGAGCGTTGTTCTGGTGTTCGTGATTTTCATGGTCGCGTTCATCAGTGGGTTGGATCTGGCGTTCATCAAGGGTGTCAACTGGCTGTTCGGCTAGTAGCTCTACGCCGACGCCGCCAGCCGATCCCGGGGCGGAGACGGGCGGAGTAGTTCCGCCGCGCGCCCGGCCCGGCACGCAGAGGATGTACGTGACGACACAGGAAGCGAGTGCCCCAGTGAGCACCCCGGAGAACGACACACACGACGAGTTCCCGGTCGACGACGCGGTGGCGGAGTCCACCGAGGCCGACGCGACCGTCGAAGACTCCGAGGACGTGGACTCCGAGGTCGCCGAGCCGGCCGCACCCGAAGCTCCTGTCGACGCCGAACCGGCCGACCCGGTCGCCGAGATGAAGGCCGCGCTGCGCCGCGCCCCCGGTGACTGGTACGTCATCCACTCCTACGCCGGCTACGAGAACAAGGTGAAGGCCAACCTCGAGACCCGCGTGCAGAACCTCGATCTCGAGGACTACATCTTCCAGGTCGAGGTGCCGACCGAAGAGGTCACCGAGATCAAGAACGGCCAGCGCAAGAACGTCAACCGCAAGGTGCTGCCCGGTTACATCCTGGTCCGGATGGAGCTCAACGACGAGTCGTGGGGCGCGGTGCGCAACACCCCCGGTGTCACCGGCTTCGTCGGCGCCACCTCGCGGCCGTCCCCGCTGACCCTCGACGACGTGGTGAAGTTCCTGGTCCCGGCCGCGCAGCAGAAGAAGGCGCCGGCCGCCGCGGCCGCGAGCGCCACCGAGTCCGCCGCCGAGTCGGTGGCCAAGCCCGCCATCGAGGTCGATTTCGAGGTCGGCGAGTCGGTGACCGTGATGGACGGCCCGTTCGCGACGCTGCCCGCCAGCATCTCCGAGGTCAACGCCGAGCAGCAGAAGCTCAAGGTGCTCGTCTCGATCTTCGGTCGCGAGACCCCGGTCGAGCTCGGCTTCACCCAGGTTGCGAAGATTTAGACCTGTTACGTCCGCGGCCGGATGACTCTGCCCGGCCGCGGATCGCAACGCCAGCACTTGCAAAGAGCAAGGAAAACAGACACCTAGGAAAGAAAGATGCCCCCCAAGAAGAAGAAGCTCGCCGGGATCATCAAGCTTCAGATCCAGGCCGGCCAGGCGAACCCCGCCCCTCCGGTGGGTCCGGCGCTCGGTCAGCATGGCGTCAACATCATGGAGTTCTGCAAGGCGTACAACGCCGCGACCGAGTCGCAGCGTGGCAACGTCATTCCGGTCGAGATCTCGGTGTACGAGGACCGGTCGTTCGACTTCAAGCTGAAGACCCCGCCCGCCGCCAAGCTGCTGCTCAAGGCCGCCGGTGTGCAGAAGGGCTCGGCTGAGCCGCACCGCAACAAGGTCGCGAAGGTCACCATGGACCAGGTCCGGGAGATCGCCAAGACCAAGCAGGAAGATCTGAACGCCAACGACATCGATCAGGCGGCGAAGATCATCGCGGGTACCGCTCGCTCGATGGGTATCACCGTCGAAGGCTGAGCGTCAGCGCCGGAGGAGGTAGCGCAGCGTAACCACGCAGGCGCAGCGAAGACTTCCATCAGACGCCGCAGGCTGAGCGAAACGCTCACGGTGGGAGGGCCGGCCAGGCCCGATAACCACGGCTGAACCAGACAATTAAGGACAGAGAATCATGGCAAAACGAAGCAAGGCGTATCTCGCCGCGGCCGAGAAGGTCGATCGCGACAAGCTGTACTCCCCGCTGGCCGCCGCGCGGCTGGCCAAGGAGACCGCCACCACCAAGACCGACGCGACCGTCGAGGTCGCCGTGCGTCTCGGTGTGGATCCCCGCAAGGCCGACCAGATGGTCCGCGGCACCGTCAACCTGCCGCACGGCACCGGTAAGACCGCCCGCGTCATCGTGTTCGCCGCCGGCGAGAAGGCCGCCGAGGCCGAGGCCGCCGGTGCCGACGCCGTGGGCGCCGAGGACCTGATCGAGCGGATCCAGGGCGGCTGGCTGGACTTCGACGCCGCGATCGCCACCCCGGACCAGATGGCCAAGGTCGGCCGGATCGCGCGTGTCCTGGGCCCGCGCGGCCTGATGCCGAACCCGAAGACGGGCACGGTCACCACCGATGTGACCAAGGCCGTCAACGACATCAAGGGCGGCAAGATCAACTTCCGCGTCGACAAGCAGGCCAACCTGCACTTCGTGATCGGCAAGGCGTCCTTCGACGACGCCAAGCTGGTGGAGAACTACGGCGCCGCGCTGGACGAGATCCTGCGTGTCAAGCCGTCGACCGCCAAGGGCCGCTACCTGAAGAAGGTGACGGTTTCGACGAACACCGGACCGGGCATCCCGGTGGACCCGAACCGCACCCGCAACCTCCTCGACGAGGACGCGTAAGTAGCACCCTAGTCAGACCGCAAAAGGCGGGAACGCGAATCGCGTTCCCGCCTTTCGCCTTTCGCGGACTATTTCGCCGACGGTCGTCGTTGGTCCTGAGGTGACCGTTGTCCTGCTGATCTCCGGAAGCACGCGCAGTGCCTCGACCAATTCCGCCGCCCTGCGCACGGTGCAGGCGATCGCCCCGGCCGATATCGAAACCCGCTGGTACGACCGACTCGCCGAGCTTCCGGCTTTCAATCCGGACGACGACGGCACCGGGCATCCGTCGGTTCTCGCGCTGCGTGAAGCGCTTTCCGCCGCCGACGCGGTGCTGTTCTGCACGCCGGAATACGCGGGCACCCTGCCCGGCAGCCTCAAGAACCTGCTGGACTGGACCGTCGGCACCGCCGACCTCTACGAAAAGCCCACCGCCTGGCTGAC
The DNA here is from genome assembly GCF_001613425.1 of Nocardia vulneris. Lineage (GTDB taxonomy): Bacteria > Actinomycetota > Actinomycetes > Mycobacteriales > Mycobacteriaceae > Nocardia > Nocardia vulneris. The sequence goes on from NZ_BDCI01000036.1 coordinate 250,866, forward strand.
GGTCGCGGTACCCGGTCGCGGTGAAGGTGCGACGGCGACCCTCGCCGGCGTGCTCGGATATGTGGGTGCCACGGTGGATCCCGGTGTTCCGGCCCGGCTGCCGGTGCTGCGTGACGACCTCGGCACGGACGGTCTGGTCGCGACCGCCGAATTCCGCACCGGCGCAGGGGAGTTGCTCCGGCGATTGGTGGCGCAGACGCAGTGATTCCCGCCGGATCCGGCCGGGCGGATCAGGCGGGAATCGGAGACGGTACGGCTATTCGTCGTCGGCCGGCTTCCGCCAGCCCAGCAGCACCGATTCACCGTCCTGCACACCCCAGGGCAGGAAGATCGCCACGATGACGGCGGCGACCACCACCGCCCCGGCCGCCACCAGCGAGGCGGTGTGCGAACCCTCGAGTGCCGCGGATTTCATTGCGACGATGAGATTTTCGCGTTGGCTCTCGAAGAACGGCGCGAGCGGTCGTTTGCGGAGCTCCAGCACGCTCAACGGGCTGGCCTCGACCAAGCCCTTCTCCTTCGCGTTCATCAGGGTGTTCGGAATCGCCTCGAGCCGGGCACTGATCCGGGTCGTGTAGTACGAGGCCACGATCGAGCCGAGCACCGCGACACCGAGGGTGCCGCCGATCTCGCGGGTGGTGTCGTTGACCGCCGAACCCGCGCCCGCCTCATCCAAAGGCAAAGCGCCCATGATGGATTCGGTGGCGGGTCCCTGCGTGATGGCCAGCCCGAGCGCCATGAAGACCATCGAGGGCAGCACGTCGGTGACGTAGCTGCTGTCGACGTCCACCTGTCCGCCCAGGTACAGCCCGAGTCCGGTGATCAGCAGACCGGTCACGATGACCGGCGTGGTGCCGACCTTCTGCGCGAGCATCGTGGCAATGGGCGCGCCGAGGGCCACCGAGAAGGCGAAAGGCAATGAGGCGATACCGAATTCGAGCGGCGTGTATTCGCGCACGCCCTGGAAATACTGGGTGATCAGGAACAGGAAGCCGAACATCGAAAAGTAGCCGATGGCAATGGCCAGGGCGGGCATCGAGAAACGGCGATTGCGGAACAGGCGCATATCGAGAATTGGTGCGCGGGTGCGCAATTCCCACGCGATGAAGGCGGCGAGCAGGACGACGCCCAACGCGGCGGTACCGAGCGTGAGCGTCGAGAGCCAGCCGTTGCGCGGTCCCTCGATGATCGCCCACACGACCAGCGTGATGCCGGTGATGGACAAGACGATGCCGAGCAGGTCGAGCTTGCCGACCTGTGCCGCACGGGATTCCGGCACCCATTTGAGCGTCGCGGCCAGCGCGATCGCGGCCACCGGCACATTGATCCAGAACACCGAGTGCCAGGAGAACTGGGCGAGCAGCCAGCCGCCGGAGATCGGCCCGATGGCGATGGCGAATCCGGCGACCGCGGTCCAGGCCGCGATGGCGAGTGCGCGCTCGCGCTTCTCGGTGAAGATGTTGATGATCAGCGCGAGGGTGGCGGGAAAGACCGCGGCGGCGAAGATGCCCATGGCGGCGCGCGCGGCGATGACCTGGGTCATGGATTCCGACAGCGCGCCCGCGACCGACATGACGGCCACGCCGACCAGGCCGATCATCATCACGCGGCGGCGGCCATAGCGGTCGCCGAGATTGCCGAAGGCCAGCAGCAGGCCGGCGAAGGTCAGGGTGAACGCGTCGACAACCCACTGCAGGCTGCTGACACCGGCCGAGAGCTGCACTCCGATGGACGGTAGGGCCACGTTGACCAGGGTGTTGTCGAGCATGACCAACAGTTCGGCCATGCAGATCACGGCGAGGGCGAGATACCGCTGGGAACGTCGTTCCAGCAGCACCGGTGGATCGACTATGGAGGTTGCCATAGTTGTGCAGTCAAACAGGTTAATGTCACTCCGCGTAACACTTGTAAGGCGCGATTTCGCCCACATTCATGACTGAAATGTGAGCTGGGACACGCTGATTCGCCCGGTCGTGGTGAGTTGTCGCCCTGTGTCCATGCTGTTCTGGCGACAGGGCCCACCCCGTTTTGGCAGATGGCGGGTGGTCCGGGTACATTGGACGGCAGTCATCGACGAGTTCGATCACTACCCAATCCGTTCTACCGAAGACCGTTGGTCGTCGAGCCCGCATGGGTTCGATCGAAGGTCCGGCGACATTGCCGGCGGCCCACGCAGGGAGAACCGAGGCTGGGGAACCCGATCCGGGCCATCGCGCCGGGATCGATGATTCCTGTTGCGCCCCGGAACGCCTTGCGTCCGGGGCGTTTGTTTTGTCGCCGTCCCTGATCGGTAGTTCGACACGAACCGACCATCAGAGAGGAGGCGAAGTATGGCGAAACCCGAGAAGGTCACTGCGGTCGAGGAGATCGCGGAGCAGTTCAAGAGCTCGACGGCCACCGTTGTCACGGAATACCGTGGCCTGTCGGTCGGCAAGCTCACCGAGCTGCGGCGCGCGCTCGGCGCCGGAGCCACGTACTCCGTCGCCAAGAACACCCTGGTCAAGCGTGCCGCCGCCGAGGCGGGCGTGGAAGGTCTCGACGAGCTGTTCGTCGGCCCGACCGCGATCACGTTCATCAGCGGTGAGCCCGTCGACGCCGCGAAGGCCCTCAAGACCTTCGCGAAGGACAACAAGGCGCTCATCATCAAGGGCGGCTACATGGACGGCGCCGCGCTGTCCGTGGCCGAGGTCGAGAAGATCGCCGACCTGGAGTCCCGCGAGGTCCTGCTGGCCAAGCTGGCCGGTGCGATGAAGGGCAACATGGCCAAGGCCGCCGGTCTGTTCAACGCTCCCGCCTCGCAGGTGGCCCGCCTGGCCGCCGCGCTCGTGGAGAAGAAGCAGGCCGAATCCGGTGGCGAAACCGCTGCCGCTGAATAACCCCGGCGCGGCCTGGGCGTCAGGCCCGGAGGCGGCAGCCTGCGTAACTACGCAGGGCCCGCGCAGGTCGCAAATCGGACGCGGGGTGATTCGCGCGCGATTCGCCCTCGAAGACAACAACTACCGAAAGGAACAACATCATGGCCAACGTTGACGAACTGCTCGAGACCTTCGGCAACATGACCCTGCTCGAGCTGTCGGACTTCGTCAAGAAGTTCGAGGAGAAGTTCGAGGTCACCGCGGCTGCTCCGGTCGCCGTCGCCGCTGTGGGTGGCGCTGCCGCTCCGGCCGACGCCGCCGAAGAGCAGGACGAGTTCGACGTCATCCTCGAGGGTGCGGGCGACAAGAAGATCCAGGTCATCAAGGTGGTCCGCGAGATCGTCTCCGGCCTGGGCCTGAAGGAAGCCAAGGACCTGGTCGAGGGTGCCCCGAAGCCGATCCTGGAGAAGGTCGCCAAGGAGGCCGCCGAGGCTGCCAAGGCGAAGCTGGAAGAAGCCGGCGCCAAGGTCTCGGTCAAGTAATTCCGACCGATATCGCCGACGGGCGGTCCCCCTCTCGGGGGACCGCCCGTTTGCTATTTACGAAGTCCTTCGCCAACAATCCGGAAATTGCGAGTGAAACGAGGTTACTCTTCAGTCAGGTTGGGGTGTGCCCCGTCTCGGTCATGAGATACAGTGGCCGAACCCACTGTGACGTGACACACCGCGGAACCCAGCACGCGGTTCGCCGGTGGGCTGCTCGCTGAATAATTCTGGAGGTTGGCGTGGGCGTCGAGGTCAGGACCGAGGGTGTTACGAAGTCCTTCGGTTCGCAGCGAATTTGGCAGGACGTCTCCCTGACGCTGCCGTCCGGTGAGGTCAGCGCGCTGCTCGGCCCGTCGGGTACCGGTAAGTCGGTGTTCCTGAAGTCGCTGATCGGACTACTGCGCCCCGAGCGTGGCTCCATTTATATCGGCGATACGGACATCACCACGTGCTCCAACAAGGAGCTCTACGAGATCCGCAAACTTTTTGGCGTGCTGTTCCAGGACGGCGCGCTGTTCGGTTCGATGAACCTCTTCGACAATGTCGCCTTCCCGTTGCGCGAGCACACGAAGAAGTCCGAATCCGACATCAAGAAGATCGTCATGGAGAAGCTCGAGCTGACCGGTCTGCTCGGCGCCGAGGGCAAGCTGCCCGGCGAGATCTCCGGCGGTATGCGCAAGCGGGCCGGCCTCGCCCGCGCCCTGGTGCTCGACCCGCAGATCATCCTCGTCGACGAGCCGGACTCCGGCCTCGACCCGGTACGCACCTCGTACCTGAGCCAGCTGCTGATCGATATCAACGCACAGATCGACGCCACGATTCTGATCGTCACGCACAACATCAACCTGGCCCGCACCGTGCCGGACAACATCGGCATGCTGTTCCGGCGTCAGCTGGTCATGTTCGGTCCGCGCGAGGTGCTGCTCACCTCCGAGGAGCCGGTGGTCAAGCAGTTCCTCAACGGCCGCATGCAGGGTCCGATCGGCATGTCCGAGGAGAAGGACGAGGCCCAGATGGCGCGCGAGCAAGCGATGTTCGACGCCGGCCATCACCACGGCGGCGCCGAAGAGGTCGAGGGCATCATTCCGCAGATGCAGGCGACCCCCGGCATGCCGGTGCGCCAGGCCGTGCTGCGCCGCAAGGAGCGCGTCCGCGAGATCATGCACACCCTGCCGCACGCGGCTCAGGTTGCGATTCGGGAATCACTTGCGCAGAACGACGACACGCAGGTGATGGCCTATAACAACAGCGACCTCGGCAGTTACCAGAGCGGCGCGTACGACACCACGACTAGACCAAACCCAACTAACGGGTAACATCTGCGATCGTGAATTCCTCCCTGGCGCGATTGCGGACTCCACTGGAGTCGGGGTTCGGCCAGGCCGGCAACATTTTTGCGCTGTTCCTCGATGTGCTGCGCAAGACGTTCCGCCGGCCGTTCGAGTGGCGAGAGTTCATCGAGCAGTCGTGGTTCATCGCGAGTGTCTCGATCCTCCCCAGCGCACTGGTGGCTATCCCGTTCGGTGCCGTTGTCGCGTTGCAGACCGGTTCGTTGATCAAGCAGCTCGGCGCCGAATCGTTCACCGGCGCAACGAGCGTGCTCGCCACCGTGCAGCAGGCGGCGCCGGTCGTCACGTCGCTGATCATCGCGGGCGCGGCCGGTTCGGCGGTGGCCGCCGATCTCGGCTCGCGCACCATCCGTGAGGAGATCGACGCGCTCGAGGTGCTCGGCATCGATCCGATCCGCAAGCTGGTGGTGCCCCGAGTGCTCGGCATGGCCCTGGTCGCGCTGCTGTTGAACGGCCTGGTCTCGGTGGTGGGTATCGCCGGCGGTTACTTCTTCAACGTGCTGTTGCAGGGCGGTACCCCGGGCGCCTATCTGGCCTCGTTCTCCGCGCTGGCCCAGCTGCCCGACCTGTGGATCGGCGAGATCAAGGCGCTGATATTCGGCGTGATCGCCGGCGTGATCGCCGCGTACAAGGGGTTGCATCCGAAAGGGGGCCCGAAAGGAGTAGGTGAAGCGGTGAACCAATCCGTGGTGATCACGTTCTTGGTGCTGTTCTTCGTGAACCTCATCCTGACGCTGGTGTACCTGCAGGTCGTCCCCGCCAAGGGCGCCTGACCGGTGGCCACCCAGTACCGCAACCCTGCTCTCGCCAAATCGCTTCGCCGGGCGGGAAATATCGCACGGTCACCGCTGAAGGTGATCGACCGGGCGGGCGAGCAGATGTCGTTCTACTCGCGCGCCATCGCCTGGATTCCGCGCACCGCCGTGCACTACCGCAAGGAGGTCATGCGGCTGCTGGCCGAGGTGACCTTCGGCAGCGGCGCGCTCGCGGTGATCGGCGGCACCATCGGCGTCATCGTGTTCATGTCCGGGTCGGTCGGCGTCGTGGTCGGCCTGCAGGGTTTCAAGGCCCTCGACGCGCTCGGCAGCTCTGTGCTCACCGGCTTCCTCACCGCCTACATCAACACCCGCGAGATCGCGCCGCTGGTCGCGGCTTTGGCGCTCTCGGCGACGGTGGGCTGTGGTTTCACCGCGCAGCTCGGCGCCATGCGGATCTCCGAGGAGATCGACGCGCTCGAGGTGATGGCCGTGCCCGGTGTGCCGTTCCTGGTCACCACCCGCGTGATCGCCGGCTTCCTCGCGGTCATCCCGCTCTACATCGTCGGCCTGCTCGGCACCTTCCTGGCGTCCCGGATGATCAGCATCTGGTTCAACGGGCAGTCCAGCGGGTCCTACGACCACTACTTCAGCCTGTTCCTACCACCGGAAGACGTGCTCTATTCGTTCTTGAAGGTGCTGGTCTTCGCCTTCGTGATCATCATGGTGCACTGCTACTACGGCTTCCACGCCACCGGCGGACCCGCGGGCGTCGGCGTCGCGGTCGGTCGCGCGGTGCGCGCCGCGATCGTGCTGGTGAACGTGCTCGACTTCTTCCTGAGCCTGGCGATCTGGGGGACGACCACGACGGTGCGGGTGGCGGGATGAACCGCGTACAGGTGTGGCGCTCGACCGAGAAGCTTCGGGTGCGACTGCTCGGCATCGCCTTCTTCGTGGTGGTCGCGCTGTTCCTGGCGACCACCATCGCGATCTACAACAAGCAGTTCGTGAAGACCGTCGACGTCGACCTGGTGACCGACAGCGTGGGCAACGCGCTGACCAAGAACGCGGATGTGAAGGTCCGCGGCGTCACGGTCGGCGAGGTGCGCTCCAGCCGTTCGGACAACGGCAAGGTGACCTTGAACCTGGCCATCCAGCCGGACAAGGCCGACCAGATCCCGTCCAACGCGACCGCGCGCCTGCTGCCCAAGACCCTGTTCGGCGAGCGCTATGTGGATCTGATGATCCCGGCCGAGCGCAGCGCGACGCATCTGACCAACGGCGTGACGTTGCAACAGGACAAGAGCGGCAACGCGATCGAGCTGAGCAAGCTGCTCGACGATCTGATGCCGCTGCTGCAGGCGATTCCGCCGCAGGATCTCGCCGCCACCCTAGGCGCGCTTTCCCAGGCGCTGTCGGGTCAGGGTCTCGCGCTCGGCGAGAGCGTGGACAAGCTCGACACCATCTTCCGCGAGGTCAACGGCGTGCTGCCGGATCTGCAGGACGACCTGCGCAGCTTCGCCACGGTGGCGGCCACCTATTCCGACGCGGCGCCGCGGCTGGTGCAGGCGCTGGACAACCTGCGCACCACCAACGCGACCATCGTGCAGCGCCGCTGGGACATCGACTCGCTGTATGCCGTGCTGACGCCGACCTCGTCGGACACCGCCGATTTCTTGGTGGCCAACCGCGACAACATCATCGATCTGGCCGCGGACTCGCGCCCGCTGCTGGAGGACCTGGCCACCTACTCGCCGACCTTCCCGTGCGCGATGGCGAACTTCGCGCAGCTCAAGCCGCGCATCGACCGGATCCTCGGCAAGGGGGAGGCCCAGCCCGGGTCGCGGGTGACCATCGAGCTGACCAACAACCGCGGCAAGTACCTGCCCAACCAGGACGAGCCGCGGTGGCTGGACACCCGTGGGCCGTGGTGCATTCCGGAGAAGCCGCTCGGCGTCGATCCGGGGCAGTACACCACCGGCGGTCCGAGCAACGACGGCTCCTACGCCGTTCCCAGCCGCAACCCCGGCGATATCAACGCGGGGCAGATGTCGCCGCCGCAGTACGGCGTGTACCCCGCGGGCAATGTCGCGACCATCGCCGGTTCGCCCATGGAGCAGCAGTCGCTGGGCGCGATCTACGGTGCGGCCCAAGGCGTTTCGCCTGACCAGGTGCCGAGCTGGGTGACCAGGGCCGGTGCGCCCGCGTTCCGCGGCAGCGAGGTGAGCGTCCGATGAACGCGTTCAAGCAGCAGATGCGCGGCCTCGGCGGGCCGCTCACCAAATTGATCATCTTCGTCATCGTGACGCTGTTCGCGACGACGGTGCTCGCGCTGTCCATCGCGAACTACAGCGGCGGCGGTACCGCGTTCAAGGCCCGGTTCACCGACGTCACCTCGCTGAACCCGGGCGACGAGGTGCGCGTCGCGGGCGTGCGGGTCGGCAAGGTCACCGATGTCTCGATCGTGGACAAACGGCTGGCCGAGGTGAAATTCGAACTGGCCGACCGCGATTGGCTGCCGGCCTCGACCATCGCCACCATCCGGTACCGGAACCTGGTCGGTCAGCGCTACATCGCGCTCGAGCAGGGCACCGGAGAACAGGGCCGCAAGCTCAACAAGGGCGGCACCATTCCGCTGGAGCACACCCGTCCCGCGCTGAACCTCACCACGCTGTTCAACGGTTTCCGCCCGCTGTTCCGGACGCTGACCGCCGACGACGTGAACAAGCTCTCGTTCGAGATCATCCAGGTGTTCCAGGGAGAGCAGGGCACCATCCACGATCTGGTGACCACCACCGCGAGCCTGACCAACAAGATCGCGGACAAGGACGCCGTGATCGGTGAGCTGGTGCGCAACCTGACCGCGGTGCTCGACACCGTGAACCAGCGCGACGATCAGTTCGATCAGCTCATCGTCAATACCGAAGCCCTGGTCAGCGGGCTGTCCGCGGAACGCGACACCATCGGCCGCTCGGTCACCTCGCTCGGCAATCTGGCCTCGGCCACCGGCGATCTGCTGGTCCCGGTGCGGCCCACCCTGCAGGGCTCGATCGCCGGACTGAGCCAGCTCACCGGCACGCTCAACGAGCGCAAGGACGAGGTCAACGAGGCTTTGACGAACCTGCCGCTGAAGATGGAAAAGCTCGGGCGGGTGGGCAGTTACGGCTCCTGGTTCCAGTTCTACCTGTGCGGTATCGACATCGTGGTCGGGCCGGGCGCGGTGGACGCGCCGCAGCTCAACCTGCCCGCCGGGCTGCCCACGATCAACCAGCCGCTGTACACCAACGCCGCGCCGCGCTGCTCCGGGAAGGCCCGCTGATGGACGACCGCGTATTGCTCGGACGCCGCAGCCCCGCCTTCCTGGGCGTGCTCGGACTGGTGCTGGTGCTGCTGGTGACGATGTCGGCCTTCTTCTTGGACCGGCTGCCGATCATCGGCGCGGGCACCAAATACACCGCCGAGTTCTCCGAGGCGGCCGGCCTGAAGAAGGGCAACGAGGTCCGGATCGCGGGCGTCAAGGTCGGTGCGGTGGACGACGTCCGGCTCGACGGCGCCAAAGTGCTCGTCGATTTCCGGACCCAGAACGCCTGGATCGGCAGCGAGACCACCGCCTCGATCCAGATCAAGACGGTGCTCGGGCAGAAGTATCTGGCGCTGGACCCGAAGGGTTCCGGCACCGCCGACCCGAGTAAGCGAATCCCGTTGTCGCGCACCGTCGCTCCGTACGACGTGGTGGACGCGTTCACCGACGCCGCGAAGAACATCGACCAGATCGACACCGCTCAGCTGGCCACCAGCATGCGGGTGCTCTCCGACGCGTTCGCGACCACGCCGCCGGAGATCCGCGGTTCCATCGACGGCGTCGCCCGGCTCTCGGAGACGCTGGCCAAGCGGGACGAGCAGCTCAAGAAGCTGTTCGCGGCGACCAGGCAGACCACCCAGGTGCTGGCCGATCGCAACGCGGAATTCGAGCGCCTGCTCAGCTCGGGCGGGCAGTTGCTGACCGAGCTGAACATTCGGCAGCAGTCCATCGCGCAGCTGCTCGACGGCGCCAAGACCGTGTCTGCCGAGCTCACCGCCCTGGTGCACGACAACGAGGAGCAGATCGGCCCGGCGCTGAAGAACCTGCGCGGCTCGATCGATCTGCTGAATGCCAACCAGCAGAACATCTCCAAGACCTTGGAGCTCGCGGCGCCGTTCTACGGCATCTACGCCAACGTGCTCGGCACCGGCCGCTGGTTCGACGCGGTGATCGTGAACCTGATTCCGCCCGCACTGCCCGATATCCCCGGCAACCGTCCGCCGATCCGCACCATGGGAGGTAACTGACATGGCGGATCGGCTGACCGCGCTGCGGAATTCGGGCCGGGGGACCAAGGTCGCGATCGCGCTCGTTCTGGTGGCCGTGCTGATCGTGGTGGGGGTGCTGTGGTGGCTGTTCGATCGGATGACCACCACCAAGATCACCGCGTACTTCGATCGTTCGGTAGGCATCTACGAGGGTTCGGACGTGCGGATCCTCGGTGTCCCGGTCGGTTCGGTGGATTCGGTCGAACCGCAGGGTGATCAGGTCAAGATCGTGATGAGCGTCGATCGGCGCTTCGATGTGCCCGCCGACGCGCGGGCCGCGCAGATCACGCCCTCGATCGTGTCCGACCGCTACATCCAGCTCACCCCGGTGTACACCGGCGGGCCGAAAATGCCGCGCACGGCGACCATCGCGCGCGATCGTACGGTCACTCCGGTCGAGGTCGACCAGCTGTACAAGAGCATCACCGAACTCTCGGATGCGTTGGGCCCCAACGGTGCCAACAAAGAGGGTGCGGTCAACGACCTGGTCCGGACGGGCGCGGCGAACCTCGACGGCAACGGGGAAGCGCTGGCCAACAGCCTCACCCAGCTGTCCAAGGCGGCCAAGTACCTGTCCGACGCGCGCGGCGACATCTTCGACACGGTCAAGAATCTGCAGACCTTCGTCACCATGCTGGCCCGCAACGACGCGCAGGTGCGCCAGTTCAACGTCCAGCTCGCCGATCTGTCCAGCTTCCTCGCGAACGAGCGCGACGATCTCGGCGCCGCGCTGAACCTGCTGTCCGTCGCGCTCGGCGACGTCGCCCGGTTCATCGACAACAACCGTGAGCTGATCGCCAGCAATGCCGAGGGGCTGACCCAGCTCACCGAGACGCTGGCCAAACAGCGTGACGATCTGGCCGCGGCCCTGCCGGTGCTGCCGGTGGCGCTGAGCAACCTGATCAACATCCACAACGCCGAATCCGGCACCCTCGACATGCGGGCCAACTTCACCGATCTGCAGGATCCGTTCGGCGTGATGTGCAAGCTGGTCGACGTGTCCAAGCTGCGGCCGGGCGATCCGCAATTCGAGGCACTGGGCCGGCAGATGCGCCCGATCCTGGAGCACTGCCAGGAGATCTCCGATCAGATCACCGCGGGTGTGAAGACGCCGACGCTGATTTTGCCGTTCGGCATTCTCAGCAACGAGAACCAGCAGCGCGCTCCGGTGCCCGGCACCGTGCCCGGCACGCCGTCGGACCAGCTGCCGCCGTCCCAGGGAGGTGCGCGGTGAGTAGCCGAATCCGTTCCGTCACAAGGGGTTTCGGTATCGCGCTGGCGACCGGGCTGGCCGCCGCGCTGGTCACCTCGTGCGCGTCCGACGGCATCTACAGCGTCCCGCTGCCCGGCGGCGCGGATGTCGGCGACCATCCGATGCGCATCGACATCCAGTTCGACGACGTGCTCGATCTGGTGCCGCAGTCTGCGGTCAAGGTGGAGGGCGTGCCGGTCGGCCGGGTGGAAGAGATCACCATCGGCAAGGACCAGTGGACCGCGACGGTGCGCACCGTGGTGAACTCCGCGGTGGACCTGCCCGACAACGCGCACGCCGAAGTGCGGCAGTCGAACCTGCTGGGCGAGAAGTTCATCGAGCTGTCCAAGCCCGCCGATCCGGCTACCGCGAAGCTGCGCGACGGTGCGGTGATCACCGTCGATCGCACCCGGCACGCCACCGAGATCGAGCAGGTGCTCGGCGCGATGTCGTTGCTGCTCAACGGTGGTGGTGTCGCCCAGCTGCAACCGATCGTCACGGAACTGAACAAAACCCTCGGCGGACGGGAGGAGCGGGTGCGCTCGCTGCTCGATCAAGCCAACACGCTGATCAAGGGTCTCGACGATCAGGTCAACGACATCACGCGGGCGCTCGACGGCCTCGACGTGCTCAGCAGCCGGGTCAGTCAGCAGACCGAGCAGATCGGCAAGATCCTCGACGAACTGCCCGAGGGCGTGCAGATCCTGGAGCAGCAGCGACCCCAGCTCGTCGGTCTGCTGACCCAGCTGGATCGGGTGGGGCAGGCCGGTTTCGACGTGCTCGACCACTCGAAAGACGATCTGATCCGCGATCTCACCTCGTTGCGTCCGACGCTGCAGGAACTCGGCAAGTCCGCACCGGATCTGGTCACCGCGTTCCCGCTGATCCCGACCTATCCGTTCCCGGACTCCACGTTGGAATCCACCTTCGGCGGTTCGGTGAACACCTGGCTGTCGGTGGATCAGCAGATCGGCGTCACGCTGAGCAATCTCGGTGTGGGCAAACCGAATCCGGAGTACATCCCGCCCACCTTCGGTCCGCAGGTGCCGGTGAATCCGACCAACCCGTACTACAACGGCAACGGCCCGCGTGCGGGCTGGCCGACGATCTCGATCCTGCCGTTGCCGCCGAACATGGCCCAGCCGCCCGCGCCGGGCGTGCCGCCGAACCCGGTCGGGGCGATTCTGGAGCAACTGGGAGTGGGTGGTCCGCGATGACGAAGTTGGTGCGCTGGCAGCTGCTCGCGTTCGTGGTCGTCGCGGTGGTCGGCGTGGTGTTCGTCGGCGCCAAGTACATCCGGCTCGACCATATGCTCGGTTTCGGCCAATACGGCGTGAAAGTGCAGGCAGACCAGACCGGCGGCATCTACAAGGGCGCCGAGGTGACCTATCGCGGCGTGCCGGTCGGCCGGGTCGGCACCCTGGAGCTGACCGGCGACGGCGTGCTGATGAATCTGATCATCGACTCGGATTCGCCGGAGATCCCCGCGTCCGCGAAAGCCGTGGTCGCCAACCGGTCCGCGATCGGTGAGCAATACGTCGACCTGCAGCCGGACACCGATTCGGGGCCCTACCTGCGCGACGGCTCGGTGATCACCTCGGCCACCACGCCGGTGCCGGTGCAGCAGCTGGTCGCCAGCGTGGACACGTTCACCCGCTCGGTCGATCTCGCCGCGCTGAACACCACCGTGCGCGAACTCGGCAAGGCGTTCAACGGCAAGGGCGACGACCTGCAGGTCTTCGTCGATTCGCTGAACAAGTTCACCACCACGTTCAACGAGACGCTGCCGCAGACCATTCAGCTGATCCGGGACGGCAAGGTCGCGCTCGGCACCCAGGCCGAGCAGTCCGACGCGATCCGTCAGTTCAGCGACGGGTTGGACAAACTCACCGCGCAGCTGCGCTCCAGCGATCCGGATATCCGCAGGTTGATCGGTACCGGCAACGACGCGGGCCAGCAGATCGGCGCGCTGCTGCACGAGAGCGGCGGCGCGCTCACCCAGGACCTGGGTAACCTGCGTCAGCTGCTGCTGGCGATCTCGCCCAAATTCTTTGCGATCCGCCCGCTGCTGCAGATGATCCCGCAGCTCTCGATCGGCGGCTCGTCCACCGCGCCCGGCGACGGCACCACCCACTTCGGGCTCGTGCTGGAAACCAACAATCCGCCCGCCTGTACTGTCGGGTACGAGGGAACGCAGCGGATTCTCGAGCAGATGAAGGCGCAGAATCCCGATTTCGACGACACCCGCGACGAGTTCCCGTTCAACAAGGATGCGAAATGCCTTGTGCCGCAGGGTAACCCGACTGCGGTGCGCGGCGGCGAGCGGGCCGCGCTCGCCGATCCGAACATCGTGCAGCCCTGGGACAACACCCCCAAGACCGATCCGGAACGGCTCGACCTGAGCCCGATCGCCATCCAGATGGCCACCCTGATGGGCGTCACGGCGAAGCGGTGACCGGACCGACGACGTTAGGTGAATACGCGTGAGCGAAGCGAAGGAATTTTCGAGGCGTAGCAGTGAGTGATGTGGACACGGCGGACGCGGCGCAGGCCGAGGGGGCTGCTGCCGTGGACATGAAAAAGGACAAGAAGGACACAGCTCCGGATTCGGGTGCGCGGGCCGGGTCCGGGATCTGGCGCACTCTCGTGCTGGCCGGCTCCGCCGTGCTGCTGGTCGTCGCCCTGGTCGCCGCCGTCTGGTTCGGCGCGGGCTGGATCCGTGCCGCGGTCAGCGACGCCCCGCGCGCGGACGCCCGCGACAACGCCCTCGACGCCGCCCGCCAGGCCGCGCTCAACATGACCTCGATGAACCTCGACGACGTGCCGGGCTCGCTCGCACTGGCCCGCTCCTCGATGACCGGCGCGCTGCTCGAGTCGGCGGAGAAGAACAAGGATCAGGCCGAGCAGCTCGCGAAGCAGACGAACGTCGGCATGACCGCCAAGGTGCTCGGCGCCGCCGTGACCACGCTGAACAGCGAAAAGGACAAGGCTTCGGCGCTGGTGGTGCTGCAGGTGACCGAGCTCGGCAAGGACAAGCCGCCGGCCGAATACCGCTACACCTGGAACGTCGACGTCGCCAAGACGGGCGAGGTGTGGAAGGCCGAGCAGATCTCCTCGCTGAGCCAGCCGGTGCTGCTCAGCGGTGGACAGGGCCAGTCGCCGCAGCCGCCCGCCGGTGCTGCACCGCCGGCCGAGCAGCCGCCCGCCGCGCCGAAACCGGGATCGTAGGAGCGACATCATGACTTCTCGTAAACCGGTCAACCGGCTCACGCCCAAGCGGCAACCCGGCGCGGAACAGCAGTCGCGAACCAGTGCGTCGCGCACCGGCACGCCGCGCAACACGCCGGTCCGCAAGCCGCGCGTGACGGGTACCGCCCGTCCGGTCGGCAAGCGGCAGGCGCGTGCGGAACAACGCCCCGAGCCCGCCCGTGCTCGCACGGCACGGGTCCGCCCGCCGCGTACGCCGCGAGCAGGCCGTTCGTTCTGGACCCTGGTCGCGGGCTGCCTGATCGCCGCGGTGTTGCTCGGCGGATTCGCGGTGGTTGCCGCGCTGCGCCCGGGTGTGGACGACTCGAACCGGGCCTTCGTCGACAACAAGACCACCGAAGAGGTGCGGGCGGCCGCCGACCACGCGTTGCAGACCGTCTACGCCTACGACGTGAAGAACATCGACGGGTACCGGGACGCGGCCCGGCAGGTGCTCACCGGCAAGATGCTCGCCGATCTCGACAAGTACGCCGACACCACCATCTCGGCGGTGAAGCAGGCGCAGACGAGCGCGGATGCCAAGGCCGATCCGATCGGCGTGACCTTGCTCGCCGACGATCGGGCCGAACTGCTGGTCAACCTGGTGGTCAGCGCGACCAAGAACGGCGTGGCGCAGCAGAGTGTCGCAGGTCCGATCGTGCTGCACATGCAGAAGGTGGGCGATCGCTGGCTGGCCAGCGACATCGTCGACCAGTGATCGGTCCCTCTCGCGCCTACTTGACGAGTTTCGCCCGACCAGTCACGCTATTCACAACAGCGGCAGCTGTCACAGTGGGTTCCTAGCGCCCCGTCGTCCTCGACGCAGCCAGCGATTCGGACACGGCGCGCCAGCCACGTGAATGTGCGCACGGGTGGTAGGTTGACACCCCCGTGACGATTGGTGTACGGTTGGACGTTGCGCTGGCTGCCTCCTGTCCATACCTCGATTTGCACACGTAAGTTCCACCTTCCGGTGTTACTTCCGTTGTTGCCTGTTCGGGTTTTGTTTGGGTCGTAACCAGCGGAATTCGTAGCAGACAAGCGACGGTCGCGGACCACCACGCGACGCGCGTGAGGTGCTGGAAGGACGCATCTTGGCAGTCTCCACCCAGACCAAGGCAGTTGCCGGAATCCCCGGAGCCCCGTTGCGGGTGTCTTTCGCGAAGATCCGTGAACCCTTGGAGGTGCCCGGACTTCTCGATCTACAGACGGACTCATTTGCATGGTTGATCGGTTCGCCGTCATGGCGTGAAAAAGTTGCCGCGCGCGGCGACGTCGGGCTAGTCGGGGGACTCGAGGAGGTGCTCGAGGAGCTGTCGCCGATCGAGGACTTCTCCGGCTCGATGTCCCTGTCTTTCTCTGATCCTCGGTTCGAAGAGGTCAAGGCCTCGATCGACGAGTGCAAAGACAAGGACATGACCTACGCGGCGCCGCTGTTCGTCACCGCGGAGTTCATCAACAACAACACCGGTGAGATCAAGAGCCAGACGGTCTTCATGGGTGATTTCCCGATGATGACCGACAAGGGCACGTTCATCATCAACGGCACCGAGCGCGTCGTCGTCTCGCAGCTGGTCCGCTCGCCGGGCGTCTACTTCGACCACTCGGTCGACAAGGCCACCGAGAAGGACCTGCACAGCGTGCGCGTCATCCCGTCGCGTGGCGCGTGGCTGGAGTTCGACGTCGACAAGCGCGACACCGTCGGCGTCCGCATCGACCGCAAGCGCCGCCAGCCCGTCACGGTGCTGCTGAAGGCGCTCGGCTGGACGACCGAAGAGATCGTGGAGCGCTTCGGTTTCTCCGAGATCATGATGTCGACCCTGGAGAAGGACAACACCGCCGGTCAGGACGAGGCGCTGCTGGACATCTACCGCAAGCTGCGTCCGGGCGAACCGCCGACCAAGGAGTCCGCGCAGACCCTGCTGGAGAACCTGTTCTTCAAGGAGAAGCGCTACGACCTCGCCCGCGTGGGTCGCTACAAGATCAACAAGAAGCTCGGCATCCACCTCGGCGAGCAGGTCACCGGTTCGGTACTGACCAAGGAAGACATCGTCTCCACGATCGAGTACCTGGTCCGCCTGCACGCGGGTGACCGCGCGATGACCGCCCCCGGCGGCGAAGAGGTTCCGGTCGAGATCGACGATATCGACCACTTCGGCAACCGGCGCCTGCGTACCGTCGGCGAGCTGATCCAGAACCAGATCCGGGTCGGCCTGTCCCGGATGGAGCGCGTGGTCCGCGAGCGGATGACCACCCAGGACGTCGAGGCGATCACGCCGCAGACCCTGATCAACATCCGCCCGGTCGTCGCCGCGATCAAGGAGTTCTTCGGAACCTCCCAGCTGTCGCAGTTCATGGACCAGAACAACCCGCTGTCGGGTCTGACCCACAAGCGCCGCCTCTCGGCGCTGGGCCCGGGTGGTCTGTCCCGTGAGCGGGCCGGCCTGGAGGTGCGCGACGTGCACACCTCGCACTACGGCCGCATGTGCCCGATCGAGACCCCGGAAGGCCCGAACATCGGCCTGATCGGTTCGCTGTCGGTGTACGCGCGGGTCAACCCGTTCGGCTTCATCGAGACGCCGTACCGCCGGGTGATCGACGGCAAGGTCACCGACGAGGTCAAGTACCTCACCGCCGACGAGGAAGACCGGCACGTGCGCGCGCAGGCCAACTCGCCGGTCGACGCGGAGGGTCGCTTCCTCGAGGACCGGGTGCTCTGCCGCCGCGGCAACGAGGAGAACGAGCTCGTGCCCGCGTCCGAGGTCGACTACATGGACGTCTCGCCGCGCCAGATGGTGTCGGTCGCGACCGCGATGATCCCGTTCCTCGAGCACGACGACGCCAACCGCGCCCTGATGGGTGCGAACATGCAGCGTCAGGCCGTGCCGCTGATCCGTTCCGAGGCCCCCGTGGTGGGTACCGGCATGGAGCTGCGCGCCGCCGTCGACGCCGGTGATGTCGTGGTGAACGAGAAGGGCGGTGTGGTCGAGGAGGTTTCCGCCGACTACGTCACCGTGATGGCCGACGACGGCACGCGCAAGAGCTACCGGATGCGCAAGTTCGCCCGGTCCAACCAGGGCACCTGCGCGAACCAGCGGCCGATCGTGGACGAGGGGCAGCGGGTCGAGACCGGTCAGGTGCTCGCCGATGGGCCGTGCACCGAGAACGGTGAGATGGCGCTGGGCAAGAACCTGCTCGTGGCGATCATGCCGTGGGAGGGCCACAACTACGAGGACGCGATCATCCTGTCGCAGCGCCTCGTGGAAGAGGACGTGCTGACCTCGATCCACATCGAAGAGCACGAGATCGACGCCCGCGACACCAAACTCGGTGCCGAGGAGATCACCCGCGATATCCCCAACGTCTCCGACGAGGTCCTGGCCGACCTCGATGAGCGTGGCATCGTGCGCATCGGCGCCGAGGTCCGCGACGGCGACATCCTGGTCGGCAAGGTCACCCCCAAGGGCGAGACCGAGCTGACCCCGGAAGAGCGGTTGCTGCGCGCGATCTTCGGGGAGAAGGCCCGCGAGGTGCGCGACACCTCGCTCAAGGTGCCCCACGGTGAGTCCGGCAAGGTCATCGGCATCCGGGTGTTCTCCCGCGAGGACGACGACGACCTGCCTCCCGGTGTCAACGAGCTGGTGCGCGTCTACGTCGCGCAGAAGCGCAAGATCCAGGACGGTGACAAGCTCGCCGGCCGCCACGGCAACAAGGGCGTCATCGGCAAGATCCTGCCCACCGAGGACATGCCCTTCCTGCCCGACGGCACCCCGGTCGACATCATCCTCAACACCCACGGCGTGCCGCGGCGTATGAACATCGGCCAGATCCTGGAAACCCACCTCGGGTGGATCGGCAAGGCCGGCTGGAACGTCGACGTCGCCACGGACGGGACCCGTCCCGACTGGGCGAAGGCGCTGCCGGAGGAGATGCTCGGCGCACCGTCGAACTCCAACATCGCGACCCCCGTCTTCGACGGCGCCCGCGAGGAGGAGCTCACCGGTCTGCTGGCCTCGACCCTGCCGAACCGCGACGGCGAGCGCATGGTCGACGACAACGGCAAGGCGACGCTGCTCGACGGGCGTTCGGGTGAACCGTTCCCGTACCCGGTGGCGGTCGGCTACATGTACATCCTGAAGCTGCACCACCTGGTCGACGACAAGATCCACGCCCGCTCGACCGGTCCGTACTCGATGATCACCCAGCAGCCGCTCGGCGGTAAGGCCCAGTTCGGTGGCCAGCGCTTCGGTGAAATGGAGTGCTGGGCGATGCAGGCCTACGGCGCGGCTTACACGCTGCAGGAACTGCTCACCATCAAGTCCGACGACGTGGTCGGTCGCGTGAAGGTCTACGAGGCGATCGTCAAGGGCGAGAACATTCCGGAGCCGGGCATTCCGGAGTCGTTCAAGGTGCTCCTCAAGGAACTCCAGTCGCTGTGCCTCAACGTCGAGGTGCTGTCTTCGGACGGCGCCGCGATCGAGATGCGTGACGGCGACGACGAGGATCTGGAGCGCGCGGCGGCGAACCTGGGCATCAACCTGTCCAGGAACGAAGCTGCCACCGTCGACGACCTGGCGAACTAGGCGGTAAGTGCGAATGTCGTTTGTTTCTAACGACATTCGCACCCCGCGTTCCACCAACTAGTGAACTTTTTGCTCGAATTCGACCCTTACAGGGGAAAGGAAGTTACGTGCTAGACGTCAACTTCTTCGATGAACTCCGGATCGGCCTGGCCACCGCCGACGACATTCGCCAGTGGTCCTTCGGCGAGGTGAAGAAGCCGGAGACCATCAACTACCGCACGCTCAAGCCGGAGAAGGACGGCTTGTTCTGCGAGAAGATCTTCGGTCCCACCCGGGACTGGGAGTGCTACTGCGGCAAGTACAAGCGCGTGCGCTTCAAGGGCATCATCTGTGAGCGCTGTGGCGTCGAGGTGACCCGTGCGAAGGTGCGCCGTGAGCGGATGGGCCACATCGAGCTGGCCGCCCCGGTCACCCACATCTGGTACTTCAAGGGCGTGCCTTCGCGCCTCGGGTACCTGCTCGACCTGGCGCCGAAGGATCTGGAAAAGATCATCTACTTCGCCGCCTACGTCATCGTCGGGGTCGACGAGGAGCTGCGCCACAACGAGCTCAGCACCCTCGAAGCCGAGATGGAGGTCGAGAAGAAGGCCGTCGCCGATCAGCGTGACGCCGACCTGGAGGCCCGCGCCCAGAAGCTCGAGGCCGACCTGGCCGAGCTCGAGGCCGAGGGTGCCAAGTCCGACGTGCGCCGCAAGGTCAAGGACGGCGGCGAGCGCGAGATGCGTCAGCTGCGCGACCGGGCCCAGCGTGAGCTGGACCGGCTCGACGAGATCTGGACCACCTTCACCAAGCTGGCCCCGAAGCAGCTCATCGTCGACGAGGTGCTCTACCGCGAGCTGATCGACCGCTACGGCGAGTACTTCACCGGCGCCATGGGTGCGGAGTCCATCCAGA
Organism: Nocardia vulneris; assembly: GCF_001613425.1. Classification (GTDB taxonomy): domain Bacteria; phylum Actinomycetota; class Actinomycetes; order Mycobacteriales; family Mycobacteriaceae; genus Nocardia; species Nocardia vulneris. The sequence goes on from NZ_BDCI01000036.1 coordinate 270,695, forward strand.
AGCTGATGGAGAACTTCGACATCGACGCCGAGGCCGAGAACCTGCGGGAGACCATCCGCAGCGGCAAGGGCCAGAAGAAGCTGCGTGCGCTCAAGCGGCTCAAGGTCGTCGCGGCGTTCCAGACCAACGGCAACTCGCCGATGGGCATGGTGCTCGACGCTGTTCCGGTGATCCCGCCGGAGCTGCGCCCGATGGTTCAGCTCGACGGTGGCCGCTTCGCCACCTCCGACCTGAACGACCTGTACCGCCGCGTGATCAACCGCAACAACCGCCTCAAGCGACTGATCGATCTGGGTGCGCCCGAGATCATCGTCAACAACGAGAAGCGGATGCTGCAGGAGTCCGTGGACGCGCTGTTCGACAACGGCCGCCGCGGCCGCCCGGTCACCGGACCGGGTAACCGCCCGCTGAAGTCGCTGAGCGATCTGCTCAAGGGCAAGCAGGGCCGGTTCCGCCAGAACCTGCTCGGCAAGCGCGTCGACTACTCGGGCCGTTCGGTCATCGTCGTCGGCCCGCAGCTGAAGCTGCACCAGTGCGGTCTGCCCAAGCTGATGGCGCTGGAGCTGTTCAAGCCGTTCGTGATGAAGCGCCTGGTCGACCTGAACCACGCGCAGAACATCAAGTCCGCCAAGCGGATGGTCGAGCGGCAGCGTCCCCAGGTGTGGGATGTCCTCGAAGAGGTCATCGCCGAGCACCCGGTGCTGCTGAACCGCGCGCCCACCCTGCACCGCCTCGGCATCCAGGCGTTCGAGCCGCAGCTCGTCGAGGGTAAGGCGATCCAGCTGCACCCGCTCGTCTGTGAAGCGTTCAACGCCGACTTCGACGGTGACCAGATGGCCGTGCACCTGCCGCTGTCCGCGGAGGCGCAGGCCGAGGCCCGCATCCTGATGCTGTCCTCGAACAACATCCTGTCGCCGGCCTCGGGTCGCCCGCTGGCCATGCCGCGTCTGGACATGGTGACCGGCCTGTTCTACCTGACCCGCCTCGAAGAGGGTGGCAAGGGCGAATACAAGCCGGCCGCAAAGGATTCCGCCGAGTTCGGCGTGTACTCCTCGCCCGCCGAGGCGCAGATGGCGGTGGACCGCGGTGAGCTCACCGTGCGTTCGCTGATCAAGGTGCGGCTCACCGAGCAGCGCCCGCCGAAGGACATCGAGACGGCGCTGTTCCCGCAGGGCTGGCAGCGCGGTGACGCGTGGATCGCGGAGACCACCCTCGGTCGCGTGCTCTTCAACGAGCTGCTCCCGGCGGACTACGCGTTCATCAACGAGCAGATGCCGAAGAAGCGTCAGGCCACGATCATCAACGATCTGGCCGAGCGCTACCCGATGATCGTGGTCGCGCAGACCGTCGACAAGCTGAAGGACGCGGGCTTCTACTGGGCCACCCGTTCCGGCGTGACGGTCTCCATGTCCGACGTGCTCGTGCCGCCGGAGAAGACCGAGATCATGGAGCGCTACGAGGCGCAGTCCGACCAGATCGAGAAGAAGTACCAGCGTGGTGCGCTCGATCACCAGGAGCGCAACAACGCCCTGGTGAAGATCTGGCAGGAAGCGACCGAAGAAGTCGGTCGCGCGCTGCGGGCGCACTACCCGGCCGACAACCCGATCATCACGATCGTCGACTCGGGCGCCACCGGTAACTTCACCCAGACTCGTACCCTCGCCGGTATGAAGGGCCTGGTGACGAACCCGAAGGGTGAGTTCATCCCGCGGCCGATCAAGTCCTCCTTCCGTGAGGGCCTGACGGTGCTGGAGTACTTCATCAACACCCACGGCGCGCGTAAGGGTCTGGCCGACACCGCGCTGCGTACCGCCGACTCGGGTTACCTGACCCGTCGTCTGGTGGACGTCTCGCAGGACGTGATCGTGCGCGAGCACGACTGCGCCACCGAGCGCGGCATCGTGGTGCCGATCGCGGAGAAGCAGCCGGACGGCACCATCATCCGCGACGCGCACGTCGAGACCAGTGCCTACGCCCGGACGCTCGCGTCCGACGCGGTCGACGCCAACGGCAACGTCGTCGTCGGCAAGGGTGCCGACCTCGGCGACCCGGCCATCGAGGCGCTGCTCGACGCGGGTATCACCGAGGTGAAGGTCCGCTCCGTGCTGACCTGCACCACCGGCACCGGCGTGTGTGCGACCTGCTACGGCCGCTCCATGGCGACCGGCAAGCTGGTCGACATCGGTGAGGCCGTCGGTATCGTCGCCGCACAGTCCATCGGTGAGCCCGGTACCCAGCTGACCATGCGTACCTTCCACCAGGGTGGTGTCGCGGGCGATGACATCACCGGCGGTCTGCCCCGGGTGCAGGAGCTCTTCGAGGCTCGTGTGCCGAAGGGCAAGGCGCCCATCGCGGAGGTCTCCGGCCGGGTGCGGCTCGAGGACGACGATCGCTTCTACAAGATCACCATCATCCCGGATGACGGTGGCGAAGAGGTTGTCTACGACAAGCTCTCGAAGCGGCAGCGGCTGCGTGTCTTCAAGCACGACGACGGCACCGAGCGTCTGCTCTCCGACGGCGACCACGTCGAGGTCGGCCAGCAGCTGCTGGAAGGCGCGGCGGATCCGCACGAGGTGCTGCGCATCATGGGTCCCCGTCAGGTGCAGATCCACCTGGTCCACGAGGTCCAGGAGGTCTACCGCTCGCAGGGTGTGTCGATCCACGACAAGCACATCGAGGTCATCGTGCGCCAGATGCTGCGTCGCGTGACGATCATCGATTCGGGTGCCACGGAGTTCCTGCCCGGTTCGCTCACCGAGCGTTCCGAGTTCGAGGCCTCCAACCGTCGCGTCGTCGCCGAGGGCAACGAGCCCGCGGCCGGCCGCCCGGTGCTGATGGGTATCACGAAGGCGTCGCTCGCGACCGATTCGTGGCTGTCGGCGGCGTCCTTCCAGGAGACCACTCGAGTTCTGACGGACGCGGCGATCAACTGCCGCTCCGACAAGCTCATCGGCCTCAAGGAGAACGTGATCATCGGTAAGCTGATCCCGGCCGGTACCGGCATCAACCGGTACCGCAACATCCAGGTGCAGCCGACCGAAGAAGCCCGCGCCGCCGCGTACGCGGTGCCGTCCTACGACGACACCTACTACAGCCCGGACAGCTTCGGTCAAACCACCGGCGCCGCAGTCCCGCTCGACGACTACGGTTTCAGCGACTACCGCTAGTCCGGTACATACGACCGGCCCGCTCCAGTCTGGAGCGGGCCGGTTCGCGTTCCACGGTATTCTTGCGGTATGAGCGTGGCCTACGATCATTACCCTGAGCTGCATCGACTGGTCGAACAATTACGGCCCGATGCTGCACCAGCGGCGCGCGAGGCACTGCTACGGCTGGTCAGCGGCGGGGCGAGCGATCGTCTCGCGGCCCTGCCGTCGTTCGACGGCCCGGAAGACCTCAGCGACAGGATGGACGACGAACTCTACGAGGCGCAGTGACGCTGATCGTCGATGCCAACGTTCTCGTCGCAGAACGACTCGGCGTCCAGGACATAGCCACCGCCGATAACCACTTTCGCGCAGTACACACAGCAGGGCTCGACTTCATCAATGTTTTGCCATAAGGCACCCTGACCTTTTCGCCGTAATCCAGGTGGTCGGCGAGATCGGGTACTTCGGCACCTGATCTGGTGGCATGATCTGCGGGATGACGGCTCCGGTGGCCGACGATGTCGTTCGCGAGGTCGTGCGGGACGCGATTCGGTCGGTGTGGAAGAACTGTCCTGATCTGATCGAGAACGGGGCGCACGCGCGAACGGTGGTGGCGCACATCGCCACAGCGCTCAACCTACGGCTGGAGACGTGGCCCGGGTTGTGGCGGGCCGACGTCGACTACAACCTCTTCCACGAGCGCGGGTTGCAGGTCATCCGGGAGCGCTACCTGCGCGTGCCGGATGCCCGCGCCGAACACGTCTACCCGAACCTGATCGTGCACGACCCGCGCGGCGGCGGCCCCGACCACCGCCTGCTCGTCCTGGAAGCCGAAAAGAGCGGCGGCACAACGCCGCACCGTGCATCCGCCTACCGCAAACTCCAGGGCTTCCTCGAACAATTCGACTACCACCAGGCCGTCTACCTCGAATACGACGCCTCCACCCGCCCCCGCCTCGAATGGCTCGTCCCCTTCATCTCCCACCCCGACCCCACCCTCCCGCCCGGCGAAGAGCTCTGAATCAGTCCCACCAGGACGTCGGGCATGGGGAGATGAAGGGATTGCGCAGCCCGTCCGGCGGGACTCGGTAGTGGCTGAAGCGTGACCAGAAGTTTACTTCGGGGGGAATAGTTTCTGTGAGAATATTTTCAGCTGATGGGGTTTGGCTGTGGGTGGGCGGGTACTGCGGCTGGTGTCCTCAGCCGAAATGTGTTCCCTCCGTTGCTGAAAGCGAGCCGCTTCATGACCGACCACCAGATCTTCGATCTCGGTGACCTCACCACGCAGCACCTCGCGATCGCGCGGGGTTACGGTCGGAAGGGGGCGAGCTCTGCTGCCGCCCTACCGGAGCTATCGAGAAGGCCTGGCGGACCGTCCTGAGCGGGCGGGTCATGGAATGCATTGTCGCGGCGGTGCTCGGCCCGCTGCTGTTGGCGGGCATCGTGGTGCTCGCGGTCTGGGACGACGTGCGCGACCGGGGCGACGACTATCCGGAGCGCGCGGCGGATCGGGATCGGGACTGATCCCGCGTCATTGACATTAACTAATGTTCAGGTTGCACGCTGTCCTCGGAGAATAGTCGAACTGCCGAGGAGGCATCGTGCACGCCGTAGTCCTACACGCTTTCGGTCCCGCGGAGAATCTGCGCTATGAGACGGTCCCGGACCCGATTCCCGGCCCGGGACAGGTGCGTATCGAGGTGCGCGCGGCCGGCGTGCATCTGATCGAAACGGTGATGCGCGAGGGTCTTCCGATCGGCCCGCCGCTGCCGCAATTGCCCGCAGTCTTCGGTGGCGAGGTGGCCGGGGTCGTCGAATCCGTCGGCCCGGGCGTCGCCGCCGACTGGGTCGGCGTCGCGGTGGTGACGTCGCGGAGCGCGTCGGGCGGGTACGCCGAGCTGACAGTCGCGGAAGTGGCGATGCTGCACCGGATTCCGGCCGCGCTCGATTTCGCGGCGGCGGTCGCCATGATCGTCACCGGTACCACCACGGTCGAAGTGCTCGATATCGCCGAACTCACCGCTGATGATGTGGTGCTGGTGCATTCGGCGGCGGGCGGGATCGGCAGGCTGCTCGTGCAGCATGCGCGCACTGTCGGCGCCCGAGTCGTCGGCGCGGCGGGCGGTGCGGCGAAGGTCGCCGCGGTAGCCGCACTCGGCGCCGATCTGGCGGTGGACTACAACGAGCCGGGCTGGCTCGACGAAGTCCGGCGGGTGGTCGGCGGCGTGACGGTCGTCCTCGACGGCGTGCAAGGTGAAAAAGGCCGGGCGGCAATAGATCTGCTCAGTACCGGCGGTCGCTACCTGACCTACGGCAATGCGTCCCGCGGGGACTTCGCGCCCGACGTGGAAAAGCTTCGGGAACAGGGCATTTCCTACATCGATGCGTTGGCGTCGATGCTGGCCGAGCCTCGGCCGGTCCGCGCCGAGGAGGAACGCGCCCTGGCCGCCGCGGTGCAAGGACGCATGGTGCCTGCGGTGCAAGCCTTCCCGCTGGCCCGAGCCGCCGCCGCGCATGCCGCGCTCGAGCAGCGGGCGACGACCGGCAAGGTGGTACTCGAGCCCTGACCGGCCAGAGATTCATCCCGTTGTCACCGCGGTGTGGCCGGCGACGGCCATGATGGACGGATGCGGCATGTGTGTGCGGTATCGGTGGTGCTGGCCCTGTGCACCGGCGTGTCGGCGGCAGGCCCGGCCGCCGCCGACGGCCCCGGTCGCCAGTTCGACCTGCAGGCGCACCGGGGTGGTGCGGCCCTGGTCGTGGAGAACACCCTGCCCGCTTTCGCGAACGCGCTGGAACTCGGCGTCAGCACCCTGGAACTGGATGTGCAGATCACCGCGGACGGTTACCCGGTGGTGACCCACGATCGAGATCCCAACCCGGACAAATGCATCGACACTTTCCCCGCCTTTCTCGGTGACCCGAAGTTCCCGTATGTGCCCGGCACCAGATACATCCGTGACCTGACCTTGGCGCAGGTACGGACGATCGACTGCGGCACACAGCGTTCGGCCGCTTTCCCGGAGCAGCGCACCGCGCCGGGCGCGCGCATGCCTTTGCTTTCCGAGGTTTTCGACCTGGTGCGCAGCTATCACGCCGACGATGTGCGGTTGAACATCGAGACGAAGGTGGAGGCGGGCGCGCCGGAGCAGACCGCTCCGCGTGAGCAGTTCGTTCAGGTCGTCGCGGCGGAGGTGCACCGCGCGCACATCGAAAGCCAGGTCACCATCCAGAGTTTCGACTGGGGCGCGCTGATGCGCATGCGCGAGGTGGCCCCCGAGCTGCCGCTCGTCGCCCTGACGAACGGTCAGCAGTTCCTGCAGGCGGGGCAGCCGGGCGCCTCGCCGTGGTTGGGCGGCCTGGATATCGACGACTTCCCGGGCTCGCTGCAGCAGCAGTATGTCGCCGCCGCAGCATCTTTCGGCGCCGATGCGGTGTCACCGGTGCACGGCGACCCGCAGAACGGCAGTATCGATGATCCGGCCTACCGGCCGTTCACCACCGCCGACCTGGTCGACGCCGCACACCGGCACGGCATGCGTGTCATTCCGTGGACGGTGGACGACCGGCCGACCATGACGGCCCTGCTGGACCTCGGCACAGACGGCCTGATCACCAACCGCCCGGACCTGTTGCGCACCATCCTCGCCGAACGCGGTTGCGAACTGCCGACGCCGCGGCACCGGTAACCGGTACGCGGCGAAACTACGTCGTAGACAATCCCGCTACACCGTAGACAACGCCCACCCCGCCGGAGTATGTAAATAGAACACGTTTCAGTTCTGGAGTTCGGCGGGAGATGCGATGGACAGCGCGGCCATGGGGGAGTTGGTGATGGCGGGATTCCAGAAGCTGGGGTTCATCCAGTTCACGGGGATCGAAGGCGTCGAGTTCGATGCCGGTCGCAACGTGGTGCGGATGGTGCCGCGGGCGGAGCATCTGAACCACAACGGGGACTTGCATGCCGCGGTGCTGTTCGGGCTGGCCGAGACCGCGGCGATGGGCGCGTCGGTGTCCGGGATCGTCGACCTGATGGGCGAGACCTTCATCGTGGCCAGGGATGGGCGGATCGAATACCGGGCCCGCGCCAAAGGCGATGCGGGACCGTTTCTCGCCACCTCCGAAGTCTCCGGCGATACCTTGCAGCGGGTGCGCGCGGAGATCGCCGCCAAGGTGGCGATCGAGCTGGAGGTGCCGGTGAACATCACCGACACCTCCGGAAAGTCCGTCGCCACAGCGGCATTCACCGCGGTGATCCGGCCGCGCCGCCAGTAGTCGGCGGGCGCACTCACCGCTCGCTGTCCAGCATGGCCATCTGTTCCGGCGCATAACGGGTACCCGCGATCCGATCGCCGGGCACGGCGGCCTCGATGGTGGCCAGCTCGTCCGCCGTGAGCGAGATCTCGAGTGCGCCGACGGCCTCGGTCCAGCGTTCACGACGCCGCGCGCCGATGATCGGCACGATGTCCGCGCCGCGGGTCAGCACCCAGGCGATGGCCAGCTGAGCCACCGAAACCTTTTTGGCTGTGGCGATCTCGGCGAGCGCGGCCACCAGTTCCAGGTTCCGGTCGAGGTTTTCGCCCTGGAACCGCGGGCTGTGCGCTCGGAAATCGTTGGCCGCGAAGGTGGTTCCGGCCTGTACCGAGTTGCTCAGCAGCCCGCGCGACAGCACACCGTAGGCGGTGACGCCGATGCCCAATTCCCGGCAGACCGGCAGGATCTCCGCTTCGATGCCCCGCGAGATCAGCGAGTACTCGATTTGCAGGTCGGCGATCGGGTGTACGGCGGCGGCCCGGCGGATGGTGTCCGCGCCGACCTCGGACAGTCCCACCTGCCGGACATAGCCGGCCTCGATGAGTTCGCCGATCGCACCGACCGTGTCCTCGATCGGTACGTTCGGGTCCAGGCGAGCGGGACGATAGATGTCGACGTAGTCGACGCCGAGTCGCTGCAGACTGTAGGTCAGGAAGTTGCGCAGGGCCGCGGGCCGGGTGTCCACCCCGCCCCAGGTGCCGCCCGGTCCGCGCAGCCCGCCGAACTTCACGCTGAGCACGATGTCCTCGCGCGGCCGCGCCGCGATAGCCTTGCCGATCAGTAGCTCGTTGTGGCCCGCGCCGTAGAAGTCGCCGGTGTCGATCAGGTTCGCGCCCGCATCGAGCGCGGCGTGGATGGTGGCGGTGGACTCGGCGTCGTCGGTGGCGCCGTACATACCGGACATGCCCATCGCGCCGAGCCCGATCCGGCTCACGGTGGGGCCGGTCGCACCGAGCTGAACTGTGGGAATCTTCGTTGCCGTCATGGCACCAGCCTGAACCTACCGCCCGATGCGCACCAGAGACGGGCGATCGGGGGATCGCCGATCCCTGGCTGCGCCCGCCGTTTCGGGGGACAGTGGTGGCATGGACCGCACCGAGCTCGCCGACTTTTTGCGCCGCCGCCGTGAGCAGCTGACGCCCGCGGAGGTGGGTTTGCCACCCGGTGTCCGGCGGCGCACACCCGGCCTGCGCCGGGACGAAGTCGCGATGCTTGCTGGCATGTCCACGGACTACTACACCCGGTTGGAGCAAGCGCGGGGGCCGCGGCCGTCCACCCAGGTGCTGGCGGCGCTGGCTCGCGCCCTGCGCTACAGCAGCGACGAACGCGACCACCTCTACCACCTGTGCGGTCACGCCGCGCCGTCGCGCGAGCAGCACGACAGGCATGTCGGTCCCGGCCTGATGCATCTGCTGGCGAAACTGGACGACACGGCCGCCACCGTGGTGACCGATCTCGGCGAGGTGCTGGTGCAGAACCGTATGCACACCCTGCTGGTCGGCGACCACGGCACGCGCAAGGGGTGGGATCGGTACTACGCCTACCGCTGGTTCACCGATCCCGATTCGCGCTCCGTGTTCCCGGCGCAGGACTGGGATCGGCTGAGTCGTAAACATGTCGCCGATCTGCGCGCGACCGCCGCCCGCCGGGCGGGCGACGCCGATGTCGCCGAGTTCATCGCCGTCTTACGTTCGGCGAGCACAGAATTCGATCGGCTGTGGGACGAACACGAAGTGGCGGTCCGTCTTTCGGATACCAAGCGCATCCTGCATCCGCAGGTGGGTCTGATCGAAACGGTCTGCGAAACACTGCTCACGCCCAATGCCGCGCAACGGCTCCTGGTCTACCTGCCGTGTCCCGGTACCGACGCCGCCGACAAACTGGACCTGCTGCGGGTCATCGGCACCCAGCAACTCGCCGAACTCCCGGATACCGCGCTCTGACGGTGCTTGCGGTGGTTCAGGGTGCGCCGGAGACGTAGTCCATCGCCGCGTCGATCGCGGGCTGGCCGCCTGCCATGGCCAGGCCCGCCGCCGCGCCGATCGCGGCGCCGAGCACCGTCGTGATCGGCACCGTGATGAAGTCGAGCACGAAGAGGCCGAGCGGGAAGCCGAGCACGAAGCCGACCGCGGCGCCGATTCCCGCGCCCGCCAACACGATCGGCATGTTCTTCTCGACCTCGGCGAAGAACCGCTCCTGGGCGCTGACATCGCGCAGCGGCACGTCCGACAGGCCGACCGGGTCGATCACGAGGCGGTGCCCGGCGTCCTCGACCACCGGCCGCAGTTCGACCCGCCGGTCGCCGACGCGCAGCGCCATCGGCAGCGCGGCAACGACATTGCCGTCGCGATCGCTGAGTGTGACCACCCGTCCGTCGTGGATCACGTCGAAACGGCCGTCCGCGATGGTCGTGACGGCGGCCCGCCGGTCCGGGGACGCCGCGACCTGGTAGGCGATGTCGTGGAAGGTGCCGCGCACATCGAGCGGTCCGTCGGGTGCGTCGGCGGGAAGTGCGTGGACGGTGCCCGCGGTGAGGACGGTGGCCACCATGGCCGACAGTGTCGTCGCGGAGATTGTCGCGGAGATTCTGGAGATGCTCATCGTGCTCTTTTCTGGCGCTGCCCCCTGCGCGGTGTTCGATCGGGCACGATACCCGCTGCGGTCCCGTAGCTGAAGGGCCTCGAGCGCAACGTAACTCGGTTCAGCGCGGTAGCTGCTCGCTGAGCCTGCGCAGATAGCCGGCGAATCGCTTGCGGTCGGCGTCGTCCCAGTCCGCGGTGAGGTCGGCGAAGACCTGGCGTTGCCAGGCGTGGGCTTCGGTGAGCAACTGCTCGCCGTCGCCGGTCAGCGCAAGGGAGGTCTTGCGGCGGTCGTGCGCGGCGGCGGTGCGGGAGAGGTAGCCCGCCGCGGTGGCATCGCGCACCATCCGGCTCGCGCCCGAATGGTCAAGGCCGAGTTGATGTGCCACGGTGCCGATGGTGGCCTCACCGCCCTGTTCGACGGTCGCCGCGACCGCCTCGACCACCTGTACGTGCTGGGCGCTGCGCAATTCTTCGGGCAGGTCCGCCGAGGTCCGGTTGATCCAGCGCCGGGACCAGAATCGCACCAGCCGGAACAGCGCGGGCCCGCCGTCGATGGTGCTTCCGGTGCGTTCGATCGCCCTTCTGCTCATGCCCCCAGCCTAGCTCGCAGCTATCAGTCGCATGCGTATCGCATGTATATTCATATGCATATCGCATACTTCTCGGAGGTAGCCGTGACCATAGTCCTCAACCACACGATCATCCCCGCTGCCGACCGGCACGCCGCCGCAACGTTTTTCGCCGATCTTCTCGGTCTGACGGTAGGCGGGCAGGGCGGTCCCTTCGCGCCGGTGCGGGTCAACGACGACCTCACCCTCGATTTCGACGACCGCGGCGCCGTCGTGCCCGGCCACTACGGTTTCCTGGTCGACGACGACACCTTCGACGCGGTGCTGCGGCGGCTCGCGCGGCAGCCCGAGGTCGATTTCGGATCCGGCGTCGAGCACGGCTGGGACCGGGCGGTCAACCGGCTCGCGGGCGGCCGGGGCGTCTATGTGCTCGCCCCGGACGGCCACAGCTACGAATTCTTCACCGCCGCACCGTGACCGGTGCCCGCGCCGGAATCAGCCGCGGTCCGAGCCGATCCGGCGCTTGCGCGGCTTCAAATGCAGCGCGGGCAGCGGCGGGGCCGGAATGCGCTGGTCCGGAGGGTGGCCCGCGATATCGGCGAACCGCCCGAGATCGTGGTTCTCCCAATCGTTTCGGGCGGCGACGATCTCGTCGTGACTGCGCGCGACGAAGTTCCACCACATCACGAGTTCCTCGCCGAACGGTTCGCCGCCGATCAGCGCGAAATGTGCGCCCGCCGTGCTGGACAGCGTCAGTTCGGTCCGTTCGGTGCCGAGGTACAGCAGTGGTCCTGCCGTCAACGGGCTGCCGTCGATCGTCACCTCGCCTTCGATCACCAGCACCGCGTGCTCGAAGGCGGCCTCGACGGGCAGGGTGACCTCGGCGCCCGCGGTCAGCCGGACATCCGCGCCGACGATCGGCGTGTACGCGGTCGCCGGTGAGGTGAGTCCCGCCAGCGTGCCGATCAGCACCACCGCCTCGATGCCGTCCGACCGATAGCTCGGTAGCGCACGATGCTGCTCGAAATGCGGAGCGATCCCGGTTCGATTGCCGGGCAAGGCGATCCACAACTGCAGACCGTGTCCGGTGGGCGCGCCCGGGACACCGTACTCGGAGTGCGCGATGCCGCGCCCGGAGGTCATCAGGTTCAGCTGCCCCGGCTCGATCTCGACATCGGAGCCCACCGAGTCGCGGTGCCGGATCCTCCCGTCGAACGGCCAGGTCACGGTTTGCAGGCCGATGTGCGGGTGCGGATCGATATCCGGGGACGCACCCGTCGTGGTGACCGTGGGCGAGCCGAAATGATCGAGAAAACACCACGCGCCCACGGTCGGCAGATCCCGTTGCGGCAGTACGCGTTCCACGAATACGCCGCGCACGCCGCCGAGCGGCACCTCGCGCGCGGGATAGAACTCCGCGACCGGGCCCGGGCCGGGCTCCGGTTCGCAGAGCGCTTCCGCTGGATGAGCTTCCAGATCGCTCACGGCCGCGCCTCGCGGACGCTGGGCTGCGCCGTTCCCGACGACATTGCGTCCTCGGTCCGTGCGTCGCGCCTACTCACCGGGTGATCCCTTTGCCGACGACATGCGCGTCGTACTGCGGGTGCTTGTCCAGGTAGGCCTTGATGAACGGGCACAGCGGCCGGATCGTCCGCTTCCGCTCGACGGTGTCCTCGATGGCATGCTCGGCCAGGACGCTGCCGAGCCCTTTGCCGGAGAACGCGCCGTCGATCTCGGTGTGGGTGAACACCGTCTCGTCGCCGCGCTCCTCGTACTCGGCGAACCCGGCGAGCTCGCCGCCGTAGGTCACCTCGTAGCGGTGCTTCTCGTCGTTGCGGACAACCTTCGCTTCGGGAGTGGCTGTGGTCATGGTCGACTTCTCCTTCGATGCGCGTACCGGGTGCTTGCTGAGAATCGACACGCGATTGAACGCGCCGATCGTGGTGGCCGTCCAGACGACGACGGACAGCTGGTCGTCGGTCAGGACCTCGCGGGCCGCGGCGTACGCCCGGTCCACGGTGTCCTCGTCCGGCAGCGTCGTGGTGACCTCGGCCAGCCGGAGGACGGCCCGTTCGAGCGGTGAATACAGATCCGTGCGGTCCCACGCGGGCAGAACCGCGAGTTCCTGTGCGGTATTCCCCGCGGCGAGCGCGGCACGCTGATGCACGTCCAGGCAGACGGCGCAGCCGTTGAGCTGGGAGACGCGCATATTGATCAGCTCGACGAGCTTGCGGTCCAAGCCGGCCGCGGCGGCCGCGCCGCGCACTTCGTTGGCGACCTTCACGAGGGTGCGATACACACCGGGCGTCTGCTTGTCGATCCAGACGCGGTCATGCGGTTGATCGGGCTTCACCTTCATGGATGCTAGCCCCCTTCGGGGTCGGACGTGCCGTGGGGTGATGCTCAAGCGGACCGGGGTCCGCACATATTTACGGCGCTGTACAGAACTCGTAGAGATCGTCGCGCGGACCTCCCGCGGGTCGGTGCCCGACACAAGAATGGGGAGTTCGTCGAAGGAGAAAAGCCATGAGGTTCCGCAACCGCACCGCACCCACGCTGGTCGCCGCCTGCCGCCGCAGCGCGCATCGCCTGTGGGCCCGGCAGGATCTCACCCCGCAGGAGCGGGCGAATCTCCTCGCGGGCTGGACGCCGCCCGCGGTGATCAGCGCGTCGCTCGGTGGGCGCAGCTTCCACTGAGCCCGGGTACGACAACGGCCCGGCGACACCGCGATCGGTGCCGCCGGGCCGCCGGTTGGGCGTGGACCTAGATCTCGGTGAACCGCCGCAACTGGAACGGTTCGACCAGGATGTCGTCCAGTGCGGCCGCGCCCTGCTTCAGGTGCGGGGTCTCGAAATGCGCCGCCAACGCGTCGGCGTCGACCCACTCCTCCAGCAGCACGGCCTTGGCCGGGTCGGTGGGATGCAGGTACAACTCGTAGCGCAGGCAGCCCGGCTCTGCGACGGTCGGCCCGACCAGGTTCTCCAGCACCGCGCGCAGGTCGGCCTCCCGGCCCGGCTTGGCGGTGAAGCGGACATTGAGTGTCAGGGTGGACACGTCGTACTCCTGATCTGTTGTGGTTGTTGCTATTCCCGGCCCGCGGAACTGAAAGACATGTCCGCGTAACGATTTCCGGCTACCCGGTCGGCGATGGGGTCCAGCGTGGCCAATTCGTCCTCGCTCAAGGCCAGGGTAGCGGCGGCCACGTTCTCGGCCAGCCGAGTCCGCTTGCGGGTCCCCGGGATCGGGACCACCGGCACGCCGTGCACCGCCGCCCTGCTGTGCACCCACGCCAGCGCGACCTGCGCCAGCGTCACCCCGCGCGCGTCGGCGATCCGGCGCAGCGGTGCCAGCAACTCGACGTTGTGCGCCGCGTTGTCGCCGGTGAATCGGGGCATGGTGTGCCGGAAGTCTTTCTCGTCCGGCAATTCCGTTGCGGAGGAGAACGATCCGGCCAGGAAGCCGCGGCCCAGCGGTGAGTACGGGACGAAGGTAACGCCCAGTTCCGCCGCCGCGGGCACCGCCGTCCGCTCGACATCGCGGGAGAACACCGACCATTCGGACTGGATCGCCGCGATCGGGTGCACGGCGTGCGCCGCGCGCAGTTCCGGCCCGGTCACCTCGGACAGGCCCAGCGCCCGGACCTTGCCTTGCGTGACCAGTTCGGCCAGCACGCCGACGGTCTCCTCGATCGGTACGGCGGGATCGCGGCGATGCATGTAGTAGAGGTCGATGGTGTCGATGCCGAGCCGGCGCAGGCTGGCCTCCACCGCGCGCCGAATGTAGGCGGGGGAGTTGTCGATTCCGCGGAAGGCCGGGTCGTCGGGTTTGGTGTAGATCGCGAATTTCGTTGCCAGTACCACTCGTTCGCGGTTGCGCCGGACGAACTCGCTGAGGAATTCCTCGTTGCGGCCGGCGCCGTACACGTCCGCCGTGTCGAAGAGCGTGACGCCGAGCTCGAGCGCGTGGTCCAGCATCGCCCGTGCCTCCACGGTGTCGGTGCTGCCGTAGAAGGCGCTGATCCCCATGCAGCCGAGCCCTTGCCCGCCGACCTCGATCCCGCTGGCGCCCAACGTGGTGGTGGGCAGCGTGTTGCCGGTCATACCCTGATCCCTTCGCTCTCCTGTGCGGTGACCGGGGCCGGGCGCACGGGCTGTGCTTTGCCCTCGTACACGTCGATCTTGTAGTCCAGTACGGCCACGGTCTGGTGGAGTTCATCGATCTTGGCGAGTACTTCGGCGCGCGTTTTCCGGAACATCGCCAGTCGCTCGGGGAACGTGGATTCCCCCTCGCGCACCAGCTCCGCGTACCGGACCATGTCCGCCACCGACATGCCGGTGGTGCGCAGCCGCCCGATCAGGGTCAGCCACTCCAGGTCGCGGTTGCTGAACCGCCGCTTGCCGGTGTGATCGCGGCCGATGTAGTCCATCAGCCCGATCCGCTCGTACCAGCGCAGCGTGTCCCGGGTCAGTCCCGACCGCTCGGACACCTCCCCGATCGAATACCGCGGCGTTTCCCAGTCGCTGTCCCGTTCGCTGCGCGCCATTTCACTCACGACACTCGCCTTCCCGTCTGAACCCCGTCGACGCTAGTCACCTGGAGTGCACTCCAAGCAACCCCCATTCTGCCGAAGCCCCCGACAGCCTCCGGTCGATCCGGTACTTTGCGTGGGACACTGGAGCCGACCGGGTGGGGCGAGCTGAGGAGCGAGGGTGACGGCACTTCCGGAACCGTGGCGGCTGCTGACGATTGCCGACTATTTGGCACTCGATGAGGACGAGCTGGTTCGCCACGAGTTGCAAGAGGGGGTTCTCGCCATTTCGCCGTCGCCGAAACCGCGCCACAACTTCGCGGGCTTGCGGCTATCCAGCCAGGTAGATGCGCAGCTTCCGGCGCACCTGGTCGCCGTGCCCGATGTCGATGTCGATTTGCAGCTCGTTCCGGAGGACGGACCGGCCACGGTCCGCCGACCGGATCTGGTTGTGGTGGACCGGGAGGAGTTCGACCGGGTCGATGCCGAGAACGGGGTTCTGCGCGCCTCGGGCGTCCGCCTCGTCGTCGAAATCATCTCGCCGGGCTCCCGGCGCACCGACTTCGTCATGAAAAAGAGCGAGTACGCCGACGCCGGCATCCCGCAGTACTGGATCATCGACCTGAGCGAGCCGCTGAGCTTGGTCGCCTTCCGGCTCACCGAGGAACTCGGCTACGTCGACGACGGTGAGGTGACCGGCACCTTCACCACGTCGTCGCCGTGCCCGTTGACCATCGACCTGAAGCAGCTCGGCTGAACGCCGGCCCGGGGCTTCAGCCGTAGTTCGGGAGTTCCTGGATGGCCCATTTGTTGCCGTCGGGGTCGGCGAAGTAGGTGAACTTGCCCCAGGCGAGTTCTTCGACCGGGGTGGCGGCGACGCCCGCGGCGGTCAGTTGTTTGTAGGCGTCCTCGGCATCGGCGACGACGATCTGCATGCCGACGACGCTGCCGGGGGCCGCGTCGGTGACCCCTTCGCCGATGCAGATGGAACAGCCCGAGCCGGGTGGGGTGAGCTGGACGAAACGCACGTTCTCGTCCACCCGGTGATCATGGTCGGCGTTGAAGCCGATGCTGGTGTAGAAGTCCTTCGCGCGATCCACGTCGGTGACCGGGATCGCGATGAGCTCGATTTTCCAATCCATTGCCAGAGCATGGCACCGCTGTCCGACAAAGTCCTGGAATCGGGCCTACCCTGGTCACATGCCAGGTAAGGACATCGACCGGATCCGGGCCCGTTCGGCCTGGGCGACGGTCAAGGAAAGCCCCGTGATCACCGCGATCGCGGTCGCGCCGGTGGTGCTCGCGGTCGCGCTCGTGTGGTGGCTGGTCGGTGGCTTCGCCGCCTTCGTGCTGCTGGTCGTGCTCGGCGCGGTCGTGGTGGTCGGCGGCAAGCTGCTCCGCTGAGCCCGCGCCGCTCAGCGCGGGATGTGGAAGCGCACCAGTTCGCCTACTCCCGGGTCGATCTGTGCCCACGGCCGGTCGAACTCGAGCACCGCGAGCGCCGACGTGGGGAACTTCCGGCTGAGTTCGATCGCCGGGGCCGAGCCGCGGTTGCCCGCCAACTCCCATGCCGTCCACGGCATTCCGGGCGCATGCCCGATCACCAGCAGGGTCGCGACCGCCTCGTCGCTGAGCTGGACCAATTCGATCAGGCTCTGCGGCGAGGCCTCGTAGATGCCCGCCTCGTAGACGACCGGCGCGGTGACGCCGGTGGCCGTCAGCGTCTGCCTGGTCCGGGTCGCGGTGGAACAGCGCACCGCGTCGATCGGCGGCTGGGTCCGGCGCAACCAATCGCCGGCCAATCCCGCTTCGCGTTGCCCGCGCGGCGCGAGCGGGCGTTCGTGGTCGCCGACACCGTCGGGATACGCCGACTTTCCGTGCCGCATGAGGATCAGAGTCCGCACCATGGAGATACCGTAAGGCCTCCGGTCGCATGGCCTCGACCACACTCGAGGCAAACTGAAAGCGGCGTCACATCGCGACGGTTCCGCGACGTGCCGTTTTTGTCCACCTCTGCCCACCGGGTGGCCTACAGCCCACGTACATTTCGAGGATCTTGACAATATGGCCTACGTCATCACGCAGCGTTGTTGCAACGACGCCAGCTGCGTTTCCGAGTGCCCAGTCGATTGCATCCGTCCGACCCCGGACCAACCGGAGTTCGCGACCACCGAGATGCTCTACATCGACCCCGACACCTGTATCGACTGTGGGGCGTGTGTAGACGCGTGCCCGGTGGAGGCCATCTTCTCCGAGGACGATCTGACCGCGTCGCTGGCCCGATACCGCGATATCAATGCCGCGTACTTCGAACGGCATCCGCTCGAATCCAACTTCGACCCGATCGTCACGCCGCCGCGTCCGCCGAAGGATCTCGGCACGTTGCGGGTCGCGATCGTCGGCGCCGGTCCCGCCGCCTGCTACGCGGCCGACGAGCTGCTGCGCCGGGCCGACGTGGAGATCGAGATGTTCGACCGGGTGCCGACCCCGTGGGGGCTGGTCCGCAGTGGCGTCGCGCCCGATCATCCGGGCACCAAGACGGTGTCGGGGCTGTTCGAGTCCGCGTTCCGGCGCGAGACGCTGCAGTACTACCTCAATGTCGAGGTCGGCACGCATGTCACGCACGAGGAGCTGCTGCGCCACCACCACGCGGTGATCTACGCGGTGGGCGCCTCGACCGATCGCCGCCTCGACGTGCCCGGCGAGGAACTGCCGGGCAGCCACTCGGCCACCGAGTTCGTCGCCTGGTACAACGGCCATCCCGATTACGCCGAGCGGCAGTTCGACCTGTCCGGCGAGCGGGCGGTGATCGTCGGCAACGGCAACGTCGCACTCGACGTGGCCCGGGTGCTGACCGTGTCCCCGGACGAGCTGGCCAAGACCGATATCGCCGATCACGCCCTGGACGCGCTGCGGCGCAGCACTATTCGCGAGGTCGTGGTGCTCGGCCGGCGCGGCCCGCTGCAGGCGGCCTACACGTCCTCGGAGTTTCTCGCGCTGGCCCACCTCAACGGCATCGACGTCGTCGTCGACGCGGCCGATCTGGAGCTCGATCACGCGAGCCAGGCGGTGCTGGACGACCCGGACATCGAACCGTCGCTGAAGCTCAAGTACACCCTCGCCGAGGAGTACGCGGGCGGTGCGCGCGAGGAGGGCAACAAGCGGATCGTCTTCCGCTACCTGGCCTCGCCGACGGCGTTGCACGGCACCGGCAAGGTCGAATCGATCGAGTTCGTGCACAACGAATTGTTCGCCGACAGCGGCGAATTGATGGCCCGGGCCACCGATCGCACCGAGACCATCGAGACCGGTCTGGTGCTGCGCTCGATCGGCTATCGTGGCGCCCCGGTGGCGGACCTGCCCTTCGACGAGCGGCGCGGCATCGTGCCGAACGAGCACGGCCGGGTGCTCGAGGCGGACGGCAGCCCGGTGCCGGGGGTGTACGTCAGCGGCTGGATCAAGCGGGGTCCACGCGGCGTGATCGGCTCGAACCGGGTCGACGCCGAGGAAACCGTCGAACATCTCATCGCCGATTTCACCGCGGGCAAGCTCGGTGCGCCCGAAGCGGATCGGGCGGCGCTGAAATCGCTGCTGCGCGAGCGGCAGGCCGATCTGGTGGACCGGGAAGGCTGGCGGGCGATCGATCAGGCCGAACGGGCCGCGGGCAAGTCGGCGGGCCGGCCGCGGGTCAAGTTCACCACGCGGGCGGATCTGCTGAAGGCCGCGCGCGGCTGAGCCTCGGGGAGGCCGATCGGGCGCCCGGCGCTCGGTCGGCTTCCGCTGTCGCGCGGGCTATTCCGGCGGCAGCGGCATGATGCGCACGACCGTGGTGGTGGTGCCGCCGACCACGAACCACAGCCGCAGCACCGGCCGTCCGGTCCGGTCGCCGGGCTCGTAGCGGCTGCGCACGGTGACGTGCTGGCGGGCGAGCACCGGCGCGACGTACTCGATCACCGCGCGATGCGGGCCTGCCAGCAGCTTCGGGTACTCGACCAGGAACTGCTCCACCGCCTGCCAGTAACAGGCGTTGTTGACGTGGTTGTACTGGTCGATATCGGTGGCCCGCACCGGAAACGGCATATCGGTGTCGGATTCGATCGGGGTGGTGTCGGTGAGGTACGGCCGCCAGCGCAGCCGATGTTCCTGGGTGCTCTGGGCCAGGTAAGCGAGGCCCTCATCGCTGATCCGGGCGGGTCGCTGGGTCAGTTCGCTGATGTTGATCCAGAAGCCCTCGGTCTCGATCAGCCCGCCGTTGCCGCTGGTCACCCGGACGCGCATATTCGCCCAGCGGGTCGACATCGCCGAGCACCAGCGCAGCAGCTGTACTTCCTCCGGCCACAGGATCGGCCGGATGACGTCGATCACCGTGCGCCGCACGATCCAGTTCGGATCGGAGTGGTGCAGAAATGTCTTGTGCAGGTTCTCCCAGGCGATGTCCTGCAGATAGCGGGCGATGGCGTCGAACCGCAGCCGGTCGTAGGGGTCCACATCGCCCGCCCGGATGGGCCACGCCGAGGCAAAGCCGATGCCCTCCTGGGGAAGCGGGGCGAGTGGCTGATCGAGTGACACTGGTGCTCCTCGCGCTGCACGGGGTGCCGCGTTCTTCGTGTGGTGCTGTTCTGAGACGACTTTACGGGGGTGTAGGTCACACCAGCGCGCCGAGTGCGTCAGTGCTGTGGCGAGTACCGGGGAAAACGGGTCCTACCAGGTCGCTTCGCCGCGATCGGCGACACGGATCGCGGCCGGATTCCGCTCGTGGGGACGCCTCGCACCGGCGCCGGTACGATCCCGGGGCAAGCATTTCAGGGGAGGACGCACGGTGAGACCGCTCGGCCCGCACGACCCGCGCACGGCGGGGCGGCACCAGTTGATCGCCGTCATCGGCCAGGGTGCGATGGGTCGGGTACTGCTCGGGCGCGCCCCCGACGGACGCCTGGTCGCGGTCAAGATGATCCACCGCCACCTCGCCAGGAATGCCGAGTTCCGCGCCCGCTTCCGCTTGGAAGTCCAAGCGTCCCAACGGGTCACCGGGGCCTACACCGCGGCCGTCATGGACGCCGACCCCGACGCCGAGGATCCTTGGCTGGCCTCGGTTTTCGTGCCGGGTCCGGCCTTGCGCGAGGCCGTGGATCAGCACGGCCCGTTGCCCCTGGGTGGATTGCGCCTGCTCGCCGCCGGACTCGGATCCGCGCTCCTCGAGATCCATCGCGCGGGCATGATCCACCGCGACCTCAAACCCACGAATGTGCTGCTGGCCGAGGACGGTCCGCGGGTGATCGACTTCGGCATCGCCCGGGCGCTGGCGGCCGATGTCCAGCTCACCACCACCGGCACGCTCGTCGGCTCGCCGGCGTACATGTCGCCGGAACAGGCCTCCGGCCTCGAACTCAGCACCGCCAGTGACGTTTTCTCGGTGGGCGCGATGCTGTACCTGGCTGCGACCGGGGACAGCCCGTTCCTCGGCGCGTCGGCTCCGCAGACGCTGTACAACGTGGTGCACGACCGGCCGGACACCAGCCGGATCCCGCCGGTGCTGCGCCCGGTCGTCGAGGCATGCCTGGACAAGAATCCGCTGCACCGGCCGACGCCGCGCCAGCTGATCGACGCGGTGGCGACGATGCCCGCCCGGTCCGGTTGGCCTGGCGCAGTGCGGCAGCAGATCACCCGGGACCGCGCCGAAGCCGACCGCTGGGCGGCTGCGGGTGGGGATCCGGCGGCCGAGCCGCCCCGGCGTGGCCGCACCTGGCTTGCGGCCGTGGCTGTCCTGGTCTTGGCGGCCGCGGGCGCGGTCACCGGCGTACTGCTCAGCCGGGAGGACCCGCCGAGCACGCCCGATCCACTGGCGCATCGCACGCTGGACCTTTCCGACGCGCAGCTGCGGCTCATCGACACGTGTGCGCTACTCGGTCCCGACGTGGTCGGCGGCCTGGGGCAGCCGGTCGAAGCCGAGCCGACCGAATCAGCGGTCTGCGAAACCAGATTCATCGAGTTGGACGGCAGGCAGACCAGGATGCGCGTGCGGGTCGGCACCCCGGTGACGTCCGGCAAACCGCTGTCCGAACAGGTCGCGGGCCGGACCGTGCTGGACACCACGGCGGAGACCGGCTCGTGCGGCCGCGCGCTCGCCGCGCGCGACGGGGCCCCGGTCGGGGTCGAGGTGACGATCAGTGCGGCCGAACGTGATTCGTGCGGGTCGGCGACCGAAGTCCTGAAAGCCGTTGCCACCCGGCTCGTCCTGGATCCGCCGCAGGCGAAACTGCCCGATCCCTCGGTGGTCCGGATGGATCCGTGCGCCGCCGTGGCGCCCGGCATCCTCGACGCGCAACTCGGCTCCGGCGTCCGTGCCACGCCGGGAGACGTGCACACCTGCACCTGGGCCGGAGCGACCACCGAACTCACGGTGCGGCTCACCGAGGCGAAGCGCGTCGATACCGACCCGAAATACACCACACTGTTCGTCGATGGTGGCAAACTCGGCGACTTCGACTCGGCCCGCCGCATCGATCAGGACGGCACCTGCGTGACGGTTCACCTGGTGCGGTCCACCGTCGGGGGCCGCGGCGACCTGATCGTCGTCTCGGCGCGTCCGTCCGCGGGCACGCCGGCCGATACCGCCTGTGCCACTACCGAAGCCGTCCTGACCGGAGTTGTCGACGCAGTGAGGAGGTCCTGATGGTGACGCGCCTGGAGCCCGCAGACCCGACGCAGATCGGCCGGTACCGGCTGCTCGGCGAGCTCGGAGCCGGGGCGATGGGCCGGGTGCTGCTCGGCGTCGGACCCGACGGCCGCCTGGTCGCCATCAAGCAGGTGCATGCGCACCTGGTGGACGAGGCGGATTTCCTGCCGCGTTTCCGGCGCGAGGTGCAGACCTCGACGCGGGTGTCGGGCGCGTTCACCGCCGCCGTCGTGGATTTCGACGTCGATTCCGAAATGCCCTGGCTGGCCTCGGTATTCGTGCCGGGCGTGCCGCTCGACAAGGCGGTGAAGGAGTACGGCCCGCTCGATACCGACCAGATCCGGACCCTGGCTGTCGGGTTGGCCTCGGCCTTGCACGCGATTCACGGAGTCGGGCTGATCCACCGGGATCTCAAGCCCGCCAACGTCATTCTGGCCGAGGACGGGCCGCGCGTGATCGATTTCGGTATCGCGCGTGCGGCCGAGGGCCGTTCGGAGCTGACCGGGACCGGATCGATCATCGGTTCGCCCGCGTTCATGTCGCCGGAGCAGGCCGAATCACTGCCGTTGACCCCCGCCAGCGATATCTTCTCCCTCGGCGCGGTGCTCGCCATGGCGGCGGGCGGGGCGAGCCCGTTCGCGGGCTCGTCGTTGCCGACCACGCTGTACAACATCGTGCACGTCGATCCCGATCTGACCGGCCTGCCCGCCGAGGTCCGCGCGCTGGTCGAACCGTGCCTGGCCAAGGATCCGCAGGCACGGCCGACGCCCGGCCAGATGCTGGACTTCCTCGGTGGCGTGCGGACCGGCGGCGCGCTGTGGCCTGCCGCCGTGCACGACGCGATCCGGCGACAGGACGCGGAACTGTCGGCATTGCGGTCCGATCCCGAGGCGACACAGTTCACCACCGTCGGTGCGGCCGCCCCGCCCACCCAGCCGGGCGGTGACTTCGATACGCGCCTGGGCCAACTCGTCGCCGCGGCCAGGATCACCGACGAGCGACGACGCCGGGCCCGGCTGCGGATCGGCGCGCTGGCCGGTGCCGCGCTGCTGGTCGTCGCCGTGGTGGCCGGCGCGATCACCTGGGGCGGTGACGAGGAACCGACTGCGCCGCAGGCGAATTCGCTGGGTGCGCTCAACCTGACCAAGTTGCGCGCGGTCGATCTCTGCGCGGCGATGAAGGAACCGCTGGTGCCCGCGCTGGGCGATTGGACGCAGAAGCCGCTCTCCACCCGGTGGGGCACGTGCGGTGCGGCGGCCGGTGGCTATCAATTCAGCCTCGATATCGCGCGAACCGAAGGTTTCGTGGAAACCGGCGCAACGGTGGACGGCGCACCGGTGCTGCGGGATACCGCAGCGCCGGACGGCAGCTGCGGGCGCGCGCTGCTGCCCGCCGCGACCGAACCGCAGTTCGCCGTCGTCGCCAGGGTGCAGGGCGCCGGTTCCGCGGACACACTGTGCTCGGTGGCCGACGAAGCCGTGACGCGGTTCGCGCCGCGCCTCGCAGGCGGCGGACCGAAACTGCCCGACGTGCGCCGGTCGCTGGCCCGGCTCGATCCGTGCGCACTGGTGGACGTCGACGTCGCGAAACTCAGCATCGGCCGTCAGTTGCGTGGCGATGCCGACACGTTGCACTCCTGCAAGTGGGCCGGGGGAAACACGGTGGCGGTCCGGCTGGAGCGGACCGCGCCGCCCGCGGAGACGCCCAAACCGATCGTGATCGACCTCGGTGGTGGCAACATCGTGAACATCGACGAGCAGGAGCAGAGCGCACCCGCCTGTGTTCGGCAGGCGGTGTACCGGCCCGGTCGGGAGGGAACAGCGGAAGTGGTGACGGTGCAGGTGGAGAATCCGGCCATGGCGGCGCATCCGGAGTTCAAATGTCTTGCCGCGCAGGAGATTCTGCGCAACATCATGGGCAATCTGCCGGTGGTGCGCTGATGCGGGGCGCCTCGATCTCGCGCGGGCTGGCGCTGGCGTGTGTCGCCCTGTTCGCGCTCTGCGGCTGCGGCGACGTGCACGGGACCGCGTTGCCCGGTGAGGCGGACACCCGCAAATTCGATGTCGGCGGCTATCCGACGGCGGTGCCGAGGATCGCGCCGAGCCTGGATCCCGTCGGCTATGCCCGGCTGGAAGGCGTGCGGCTGGCCGACGCCGTGATGAGCCCGCACGAGGTGGACGACAAGTACTCGGCGGGCGCCTCGGCGCAGGTGCACACCGGCCCCGAGACCTTGACCAGCTATCTCGCCGAGCCGGTCCTGCCGGTGCTGCAGAATCACGGCTTCGTCGTCGGGTTCTCCACGGGTTCGGCCGATGCGGTGCTCCCGTTGACGCGTGCGACGGAGGGCAGTCGCGAACGCGAAGGGCTCACCGTCACCGTGCTGCGATTCCGGGACAAGGACGCGGCGAAAGCCGCCGCGGCGGAGATGAACGCGGTCGACTTCGCACTCAGTCCGGAGAACGCCGCCGTTCAGCTGCCGAAATACCCGGACTCCGGCGCACATTGGCGGCCCGCGGTCCCCACCCTCGGCAGCACGACCGCGCACGGGGTATTCGTGATCAGCACGCTGGCCGATGCGCGTACCACGGATCTGACCCGGCTGATCGGCATCACCCAGAAATATCTGGACGCGGAACTGCCTGCGCTGGACCGGTTCACGCCGACGCCGACCACCCAGTTCGGCACGCTGCAGCAGGATCCGGATCGCGTGCTGACCCGTGCGCTGCATCCCGGCGGGACGGTGCCGCAACCCGACGGCCAGGGCGAGGTCGTGCTGACCTTGCGCGGATATCTCAATTACATTCTCGATCAGTCCGGGCGCTATCCGGTGTTGCGGCGGGCCGGTGTCGATCGCGTCGCGATGACGCCGAGCGTTTTCGTCTTCCGTACCCGCGACGCGGCCGCGGCCAAGCAATTCGTCACGGAATCAGTGGAATTGGACAGCCCGGCCGACCGGCGCGCGTTCGATCCGCCGGAAGACGTTCCCGACGCGCTGTGCCTGCAGAGCTACAACGTGACCAAGAGCGCGCAGTTCAGGTGTTTCGTCGCCTACCACGAATACGCCGCACTGATCATCGGCCAGCAGCTGTTGGACACTCAGCAGCGCGCGGCGGCCCAGTACGCGCTATTCGCGAATACCCGCTGAGCGCCGGTATCAGTAACCGCGGTAGGCACTTCCGGAGTTGACCGCCACCACGCCGGGGACATTCGTGACCGAGCCGTAGGTGTCGATGGAATAGCGGACGCCGGCGATGATGTTGTCCACCGGATTCCAGATATCGCCGTGCCCGGGTGCTTTGTACGCGTTGAACGTGCTGTCGATCGTTTGCATGAGCCCCTTCGACGGGTGCCCGTTGATCCAGTTGATATCGGTGCGATTCTCCGCGTACGGATTACCGCTGGACTCGTGCTGGATGATCAGCGCGATCGCGCGCTCATCGATATCCTCGGGCTTGTAACCCATTTCGATGAGTTTCTGCTTGGCTTCGGCGATCCATTTCGCGACATCGCCGCTCGGCATCGGGCCGGTCGGCGCGCTCGAACTCGGACCGCCGGAATAGCTGCCGGTGTAAGGACTCCCCGAGGAAGATCCGCTGCCATTGTTGTGCGTGCCGCTGGTCAGGTAGCTCGACCCGTTCGAGGACGGCTTGCTGGTCACCGGCGCCGCGACGCTCGCGGGCGCGGTGTCGACCGGCGGTGCGGCGACGTTCGCACCCGGATCGCCGAGGCCCGTGAAGGCCTGTTCCAGCTTGCCGACGGCCGTGTCCACCTGCGTCTTCGCTTGTCCCGCCACGGTTTCGGCGGATTTCAGCGCGTTGGTCAGGTCCCAGGTGCGGGTCGCGGCGGCGAGGGTTTCGTCGAGGACGAGGTTCTCGACGTTCGCCTTGTCGGCGTGTTCGCGCAGTGCCGCGATGCGAGTGTCCGCGGTGACGGTGCCGTTGGCCTGGACATCGAAGGGCGGCTGCTGGTTCACGGCGTCGTCGCGCAGCCGCAGGACCTTGGTTTTCGCTTCGGTCAGGTTGGTCACCTGAGCGGTGAAGGCCGTTTTCAGCTCCAGCAGGGCGGCGCTCACCGCGGAGGCCCGGGTCTTCTCGGTGTCCATGCGCGTATTCGCCGCGGCGCCTGCGTTACCCGACCACTTCTTCGTCTCCGCGAGGGCGGCGGTGGCCGAGGAACCCTTGCCGACCGCGGTGTCGAGACCCGACGAGATCGTGCCCGCGTGGTCGCCCGCGACGGTGAGCTGGTCCGGCTGCCAGCTCTCGATATCGGTGATGCTGAGCGTCATGACAGTCCGATCGCGCGGAGTTTCGCGGCGAAATCGTCTTCGGCCAGTTCGTATTTGCCCGCGGCGTTGTGCATGGTGTCCGCGAGGGTGGTGAGCCTGCTGCCGATCCGCTGCAGACAGCGGTTGACGACATCGTTGGCCTGGTTGGCCGCGGCGCCGAACTCGGTGCCGGGCAGCGCGGCGGCCGCGCCGGTGAACGCGCTGCCCGCATTGAGACCGCCGACTTCGGTCGACTCGGTGCCGAGGGTTTGCGCGAACGAGCGCAGCGCCTCCGGATCGACCTGCATGTTCGTCGCAGGTGGCTGATTACGTTCGACCATGAGTCCCCCTTCCCGCCCGACCGTAGGTCGCGGTCAGCATAGCAAAATCGACTGGTCCGCACGGCTGCCGAACAGCAGGTCGGCAGTCCTGCCATCGGTCGGGTGGTCGCGAAAAAGGACTACCTACCGCGGCGTCAGTTATGTTGATCACGGCGGCGTCGGCGCCGGACGAGCCGATGCCAGGACAGAGAGGTCGGCAGATGCGCGCAGCCCAGGTCAGCAAGCTCGAGGGACCGGAGTCCATCGAGATCGTGGACATTCCGGAGCCCGCGGCCTATCCGGGCGGCGTGGTGATCGACGTGCACGCGGCCGGTGTCGCGTTTCCCGATGTGCTGATGACCCGCGGGCTCTATCAGATGAAGCCCGAACTGCCCTTCGTGGTCGGCGGCGAGGTGGCGGGCATCGTGCGCGAGGCCCCCGCGGACGCGCACGTGCGGGCCGGTGACCGGGTGGTCGCGCTGACATTGCTCGGCAATGCCATGGGCGAGGTCGCCGTGGCGCCCGCGCAGATGGTGTTCCGCCTGCCGGACAACGTTTCGCTCGAAGCGGGCGCCGGCATCCTGTTCAACGATCTCACCGTGCACTTCTGCCTGCGCAACCGCGGCAGGCTGGCCGCGGGCGAGACGGTGCTGGTGCACGGCGCCGCGGGCGGCATCGGCACCTCGACCCTGCGGATGGCGGCCGCGCTCGGCGCGGGCCGGGTGATCGCGGTGGTCAGCACCGAGGCCAAGGCCGAGGTGGCGCGCGCGAACGGCGCGACCGACGTCGTGCTCACCGACGGCTGGCTCGCCGCGGTCAAGGAGCTGACGGGCGGGCGCGGGGTGGACATCGTGCTCGACCCGGTGGGTGGTGACCGGTTCACCGACAGCATCCGCTCGCTCGCCTCCGCGGGCCGGTTGCTGGTGGTCGGCTTCACCGCGGGCGAGATCCCCACCGTGAAGGTGAATCGTTTGCTGCTCAAGAACGTCGAGGTGACCGGTGCCGCCTGGGGCGAATGGGTGATGACCCATCCCGGCTATCTGGCCGAGCAGTGGGCCGAGGTGGAGCCGTTGCTGGCGACCGGCAAGATCGCGCCGCCGCAGCCGGTGCTGTACCCGCTGGCGCGCGCGGCCGAGGCGGTGGCCTCGCTGGACAACCGCACCGCGACCGGCAAGGTCGTGGTCACGCTGCGCTGATCCGCGCGACGAAGCACGCCGTTGCCTCCCACGCACCTCCTGGAATGCCGAGAATGCTGTCCAACCGGACCTTGAACCGA
Organism: Nocardia vulneris; assembly: GCF_001613425.1. Taxonomy (GTDB): domain Bacteria; phylum Actinomycetota; class Actinomycetes; order Mycobacteriales; family Mycobacteriaceae; genus Nocardia; species Nocardia vulneris. Next base: position 298,374 of record NZ_BDCI01000036.1, read on the forward strand.
ACGCTGCTGGCCCGGCAGCACCTGCTGGCGCGCTCGTCGCTGTCGGTGCCCGAGATGTGCGACCACCTCGTCGGCCTGCAGGCGCAGGATTCGCCGCCGCCGTTCGTCGCGCTGTGGAGTCGCATCGCGGATTTCGATCCGGCGACGGTGTCCACCGGGCTGGAGGACCGCTCGCTGGTCCGAATCACGTTGATGCGCGGCACCATTCACCTGGTGACGCCGCCCGACGCGCTGCGGATCGCGCCGCATATCCAGCCCGAGCTCGAAAAGGTGCCGTTCCGAAAGGGTTTCAACTACGGCGCGATGGTCGGCCTGGATCCCGACGAGGTCCGCGCGCACGGCGAACGGGTGCTCGGTGACGAGCCGATGTCGGCCGCCGCCCTGCGCGCGGCGGCCGAAAAGATCTATCCCGACCGCAATCCCGGCATGGTCGTGCAGACCTGGCTCTATCAGTTGCCGGTGCTGCAGACTCCGCCGCGCGGCAAGTGGAAGGACAGCAGCAGGCCGATCTGGTCGCGGGTCGAGCCATGGCTGGGCAAGCCGCTCGATCCGGCTTATCCGTTGGCGGAGTTGCTGTTCCGCTATCTGCGCGCATTCGGCCCGGCCAGCACCATGGACATGCAGACCTGGTCGAAGATGCTCGGCATGAAGCAGGCGATCGAGCAGCTCGGCGATCGGGTGCGGACCTACACCGACGAGCGCGGCCGCACGCTCTACGATGTCGCCGACGGTGTCCTGGCCGATCCGGACCTGCCCGCCCCCGTGCGCCTGCTCGGCTGGTACGACAACGCCGTGCTCTCGCACCAGGACCGGACCAGGATCGTGCCCGACGGCGACGCGCCGCATCTGCGCCGCTTCGCCGCCGCGGTGGCGCCGGTGCTGGTCGACGGTTACCTCGCCGGGCTGTACAAGATCTTCGTGGAGTCCGGCGCGGCCCGCCTGCGCATCAGCCCCACCCGCAAGTGGACCAAGGCCGAGCGGACCGCCGTGGACGCGGAAAGCCATGCGCTGCTGGGCTTCATGGAGGCGGACAAGGAGCCCCGGGTGGAAATCCTGGACGTGGACGCCGATCTGCGGCCCTGAGCACCGGCCGCTACTTCTCCGGTGTCACGCGATAGGCGGGCGCCTTCGTCGTCCCTGCCGGGTCGAGGGTGCGCAGCAGCGGCAGCGTGCGCATCGGCACCACTGTGGACAACACGATGACGCTGTGCGAGCGCACCACCGAGGAGGTCCGGTCGATGCTCAGCAACACCGTTTGCAGGCCCGCGTGCGAATCCGCGCCGATCCGGCACCACACGTCGCCCGAGCCGGTGGTCGCGTAGGCCTCCAGCACCCCCGGTATCGCGTCGAGTTCGGCCGCGACGGCGTCCAGCGCACCCTGCGCGATCTCCAGCGTGACGAACGCCTGCACGTCGAAACCCGCTGCGGTGACATCGATCTGCGGGTCGTAGGAGGCGATGATGCCCGCCTCCTCCATCCGCCCGATCCTGGACTGCACGGTCGCCCGGGCCACCCGCGTCCGGCGGGACAATTCGAGAATCCCCGCCTTCTGGTATTCATGCATCGCGGTGAGGATCGCGAGATCGAGTTCGTCCAGTTTCGCCGGCGTGCGCGACATGTCGGCCTCCGTTCCGAGCACGGGCTGGGCTTCCAGCCGGGATGAGCACCAGCGTCTTGGTGCTATTCAAATTGTCCAGCATTCAGGGGTACTTCCTAGCCGAATTCGCCACAGTGTCTATCGAAATTGGCCGCTGTTGCCTATCGAGCAGGCCTGACGATTACTTGTGGCATGACCATCGAGCACCTGCCGAACGCCCGGTCCAGCACGCCCGCCGATGACCTGACCAGCACGGCCCCCACCGACAGCGAGCTGCGCAAGCTCGTCGGCCTCGTCGATCACGACAGCAGCGCCGATCCGTTCCCCGTGATCGGCTGGGACGCCCTCGTCTGGGTTGTCGGCAACGCGACGCAGACCGCGCACTATCTGGAATCCGCCTTCGGCATGCGCCTGGAGGCCTACTCCGGTCCCGAGACCGGCAACCGTGATCACAAGGCCTATGTCCTGCGCAGCGGCAGCGCGCGCTTCGTGGTCAAGGGCGCGGTCGACCCGGACAGCCCGCTGGTCGGTCACCACGATCGGCACGGCGACGGCGTCGTCGACATCGCGCTCGAGGTGCCCGATGTGGACCGCTGCGTCGAATGGGCGCGCACCCACGGCGCCACCGTCCTCGTCGAACCCCATGACGACACAGACGAATTCGGCACCGTCCGCAGCGCGGCGCTGGCCACCTACGGCGAGACCCGGCACACCCTGGTCGACCGTTCCGGCTACACCGGCCCGTATCTGCCGGGCTACGTCACTCGCAAGGCCGGCTACCAGCCGCGCGAGGGCGCCCCGAAGCGGCTGTTCCAGGCCGTCGACCACGTCGTCGGCAATGTCGAGCTCGGCCAGATGGACGAGTGGGTCGAGTTCTACCGCCGCGTCATGGGTTTCACGAACATGGCCGAATTCGTCGGCGACGATATCGCCACCGAGTACTCGGCGCTGATGAGCAAGGTCGTCGCCAACGGCAATCACCGGGTGAAGTTCCCGCTGAACGAGCCCGCGGTCGCCAAGAAGCGTTCGCAGATCGACGAGTACCTCGAGTTCTATCGCGGCCCCGGCGTGCAGCACATCGCGCTCGCCACCGGCGACATCCTCGCCTGCGTCGACGCGCTGCGCCGGGAAGGCGTCGAATTCCTCGACGCCCCCGACAGTTACTACGACGACCCGGAGTTGCGGGCCCGGATCGGCCGCGTCCGCGTCCCGGTCGAAGAACTCAAGAGCCGGGGCATCCTGGTCGACCGTGACGAGGACGGCTACCTGCTGCAGATCTTCACCAAGCCGATCACCGACCGGCCCACCGTCTTCTTCGAACTGATCGAACGGCACGGCTCGCTCGGCTTCGGCAAGGGCAACTTCAAGGCGCTGTTCGAGGCGATCGAGAAGGAGCAGGAGGCGCGCGGCAATCTGTGATCGGTTGTGGCCCTGAGTATCCGGCAGTACGCTCCGTGGATTCGCCGGATGTTGGGGGAGGGCCGCAGTGCTCGAACGATCTGCCGCAGCGGTCGCGCTGGCCGTCCTGCTCGCCCTCGGGGCGGGCACGACGGCCCAGGCCGAACCGGCGCCGACGTACTACCCGACCCTCGACGACTGCCTGTCCGCCATGTCGCGCTACAAGTCGGGTCCGGCCCAGTGCGTCTATATCGACTCGCGGCACGCCTACGAGTTGCGCGTCCCCGACGGCGGATAGCGAATTCGCGCGTCCCCGGTCCAGACGGTCGGTCTAGGTAGAGTGCAGGCATGCGGATAGGGGCGTTGGCGGGCTGCGCGGCAGTGCTGTCTCTGGTGCTGACGGCGTGTGGTTCCGGCGGCGACTCGGACGACAGCAGCACCCCGTTGCGTCCGCCGCCGAAGGTGGCCACGCTCGGTCCGTTCGTCGGCGAATGCGGCAGTGTCACCGACGACGAGGTGCGCGATATCGCGGGACTCGGCCAGATCTCGCAGGCGATGAAGAATTCGGTCGGCTGCAATTGGCAGTCCGCGGGGAGCGGTTCGACGAGCGTCACGTTCGCCTCCTACCGCGGCAGCCCGATCGCCCGGGAGAAAGCCTGGGTGTCGACCCAGGGCCGCAATCCCCAGACGATCGACGTCGGCGGCCGCCCCGGTTGGCAGGCCCTCGAGCCGAGCGGCGCGGTCTGCGATCTCGCCGTGCAACTCGACGACGACTTCTTCGAATGGTCCATGTCGTTCGGGGTCTTCGCGCCCACCGGCAATCCGTGCGATCGGATGCACAAACTCGCCGAGCTGACCGTGCAGCGGCTGAAGTGACGGGGAGGACGGCAATGCAGCGTCGTGACGTGACGCGGGGAATACTCACCGCCGCCACCGTGTTGACCATCGCGGCCACCGCCACCGGCTGCGGGCAGACGATCAGCGGGGAGGCTTTCCCGGCCGGTTCAGGTACCGGCGACCCCGTGAACACCAAGTTCGACAAGCTGCTTCGCGAATGCGAGGTGGTGCGGCTGGATCAGATCGCCGACGCCGTCGGCGCCAAGGAAGCGTTCCCGCAGCCCTCCTTCTACGGGGCGGTCTGCATGTGGGACGTGCAGGGCGCACCGGGCGGCAATGCCATGGTCACGCTGAACTGGTACGAGATCGGTTCGCTGAACAACGAGAAGACGACCAACGACAAACTCGGCTACACCACTACCAACGCCACCATCGACGGCCGGCGCGCGCTGGAGATCCGGCGGCCCAACGATCCGGACTCCTGCGGCGTCAGCGCGGGCGCGGCGGATCAGGGTGTGATCGGCTTCTGGATCAACTACCGCCCGGGATCCGCCCACCCGGATCCGTGCGCGGGCGCGAAGAAACTCGTAGAGTTGACCCTGAACTTGGCCAGGTGACGGGGTCTCCAGACACCCCGCTTTGACCCTGTGTCGCGGCCACGAGTATCGTGGATCGCTGTGCCCGGAAGCATGCGGGCAAGTTCGTGCGTGACCGTAGGCCAGCGAAAGCGGCTGACACCTCCAGCGTGCCCGTAATTCGGGCCCTGCGCCGCGCGCGACACGCCCGACCTCGGGACGCGAGAAACGTGGTTGGACGTGCGGGTGAAAGCTCGATTAACAGACATGAAGTTCCAGACACCGCGTTAACTAATAAGGAAAGCCGGTCTATGCCAACGATCAACCAGCTGGTCCGCAAGGGTCGCCGCGACAAGGTCGCGAAGACGAAGACCGCGGCCCTCAAGGGGAGCCCGCAGCGTCGTGGCGTGTGCACCCGCGTGTACACCACGACCCCGAAGAAGCCGAACTCCGCGCTGCGTAAGGTCGCGCGTGTTCGCCTGACCAGCGCGGTCGAGGTCACGGCCTACATCCCCGGCGAGGGTCACAACCTGCAGGAGCACTCGATGGTGCTCGTGCGCGGCGGTCGTGTGAAGGACCTCCCCGGTGTGCGCTACAAGATCATCCGCGGCTCCCTCGACACCCAGGGTGTGAAGAACCGCAAGCAGGCCCGCAGCCGTTACGGCGCCAAGAAGGAGAAGAGCTGATATGCCACGCAAGGGCCCCGCACCCAAGCGTCCGCTGATCAACGACCCGGTTTACGGTTCGCCGCTGGTCACTCAGCTGGTCAACAAGATCCTGCTGGACGGCAAGAAGTCCACCGCCGAGCGCATCGTCTACGGCGCGCTGGAGCAGGCACGCGACAAGACCGGCACCGATCCGGTCGTCACCCTCAAGCGCGCGCTCGACAACGTCAAGCCGTCGCTCGAGGTGAAGCCGCGCCGCGTCGGTGGCGCCACCTACCAGGTGCCGGTCGAGGTTCGTCCCGGCCGCGCCAACACCCTTGCGCTGCGCTGGCTCGTGAACTTCTCGCGGGCGCGTCGCGAGAAGACCATGGTCGAGCGTCTCGCCAACGAGCTGCTCGATGCCAGCAATGGTCTCGGTGCCTCCGTGAAGCGTCGCGAAGACACCCACAAGATGGCCGAGTCGAACCGGGCCTTCGCGCACTACCGCTGGTGACGTCTGCCCGGCCCGTTGTTATTGGGTCGGGAGGCACAGCCGGCCGCGGCACTCACCTGCCGCTGCCGGCGTTGACATAGTGACGACCACAGGGTCGTCCCCGAAAATCCCAACTAGCTACGAGCGGGGAAGATTTCCGTGGCACAGGACGTGCTCACCGACCTGAACAAGGTCCGCAACATCGGCATCATGGCCCACATTGATGCGGGCAAGACGACCACAACTGAACGCATCCTCTTCTACACCGGTATCACCTACAAGATCGGTGAGGTCCACGACGGCGCAGCCACGATGGACTGGATGGAGCAGGAGCAGGAGCGTGGTATCACCATCACCTCCGCGGCTACCACGTGCTTCTGGAACGACAACCAGATCAACATCATCGACACCCCCGGGCACGTCGACTTCACCGTCGAGGTGGAGCGGTCGCTGCGCGTGCTCGACGGCGCCGTTGCGGTGTTCGACGGCAAGGAAGGCGTCGAGCCGCAGTCCGAGCAGGTGTGGCGTCAGGCCGACAAGTACGACGTGCCGCGAATCTGCTTCGTCAACAAGATGGACAAGCTCGGTGCGGACTTCTACTTCACCGTGCAGACCATCAAGGACCGCCTCGGTGCCAAGCCGCTGGTCATCCAGCTGCCGATCGGCGCGGAGGACACCTTCGAGGGCATCGTCGACCTGGTCGAGATGAACGCCAAGGTCTGGAAGGGCGAGACCAAGCTCGGCGAGAAGTACGAGGTCGAGGAGATCCCGGCCGATCTCAAGGAGAAGGCCGAGCAGTACCGTCAGGAACTGCTGGAGACCGTCGCCGAGTCCGACGAGGCGCTGCTCGAGAAGTTCTTCGGCGGCGAGGAGCTCACGATCGAGGAGATCAAGGGCGCCATCCGCAAGATGACGGTCAACTCCGAGCTGTACCCGATCCTGTGCGGCTCCGCGTTCAAGAACAAGGGCGTGCAGCCCATGCTCGACGCGGTGATCGACTACCTGCCGACTCCGCTGGACGACGGCGGCACCGACGGTCATGTGCCGAACAAGGAAGACGAGGTCATCCACCGCGACGCGAACACCTCGGAGCCGTTCGCGGCGCTGGCGTTCAAGATCGCCGTGCACCCCTTCTTCGGCAAGCTGACCTACGTCCGCGTGTACTCCGGCAAGGTCGACTCCGGTGCCCAGGTCATCAACTCGACCAAGGGCAAGAAGGAGCGCCTGGGCAAGCTGTTCCAGATGCACTCCAACAAGGAGAACCCGGTCGGCGAGGCCATGGCCGGCCACATCTACGCGGTCATCGGCCTGAAGGACACCACCACCGGTGACACCCTCTGCGATCCGCAGAACCAGATCGTGCTCGAGTCCATGACCTTCCCGGACCCGGTCATCGAGGTCTCCATCGAGCCGAAGACCAAGTCCGACCAGGAGAAGCTGGGCACCGCGATCCAGCGTCTCTCGGAAGAGGACCCGACCTTCTCGGTCAAGCTCGACCAGGAGACCGGCCAGACCGTCATCGGCGGTATGGGCGAGCTCCACCTCGACATCCTCGTCGACCGCATGCGTCGCGAGTTCAAGGTCGAGGCGAACGTCGGCAAGCCGCAGGTGGCCTACCGCGAGACGATCACCAAGAAGGTCGAGAAGCTCGAGTTCACCCACAAGAAGCAGACGGGTGGCTCCGGCCAGTTCGCGAAGGTCATCATCGCCCTCGAGCCGTTCGTCGGCGAGGACGGCGCGACCTACGAGTTCGAGAACAAGGTCTCGGGTGGTCGCGTTCCGCGCGAGTACATCCCTTCGGTGGACGCCGGTGCGCAGGACGCCATGCAGTACGGTGTGCTCGCGGGCTACCCGCTGGTGAACCTGAAGGTCATCCTGCTCGACGGCGCTTACCACGACGTCGACTCTTCGGAAATGGCGTTCAAGATCGCCGGCTCGCAGGCCCTGAAGGAAGCGGCTCGTAAAGCCGGTCCGGTGATTCTCGAACCGCTGATGGCGGTCGAGGTCATCACGCCCGAGGACTACATGGGCGAAGTGATCGGCGACCTGAACTCCCGCCGTGGCCAGATCCAGGCCATGGAGGAACGCAGTGGTGCCCGTGTCGTCAAGGCGCTGGTTCCGCTCTCGGAGATGTTCGGTTACATCGGTGACCTGCGGTCGAAGACCCAGGGCCGGGCGAACTACTCCATGGTGTTCAACTCGTACGCGGAGGTTCCGGCCAACGTGTCGAAGGAGATCATCGCCAAGGCGACCGGCGAGTAGTACCCAGTCGGGGGCAGGTGCAAGACTTGCCCCCGATGCCGGGAGTCAGCACGACCCCAAGTAATAACCGCACTGCTGCAACTGCACGCACCAACAAGTCCAGGAGGACACCACAGTGGCGAAGGCGAAGTTCGAGCGGACGAAGCCGCACGTCAACATCGGCACCATCGGTCACGTCGACCACGGCAAGACCACGCTGACCGCAGCGATCACGAAGGTGCTGGCTGACAAGTACCCGGATCTGAACGAGAGCTTTGCCTTCGATCAGATCGACAAGGCGCCGGAGGAGAAGGCTCGTGGTATCACGATCAACATCTCCCACGTCGAATACCAGACGGAGAAGCGCCACTACGCGCACGTCGACGCGCCGGGTCACGCCGACTACATCAAGAACATGATCACCGGTGCGGCGCAGATGGACGGTGCCATCCTCGTGGTCGCCGCCACCGACGGCCCGATGCCCCAGACGCGTGAGCACGTGCTGCTCGCCCGTCAGGTCGGCGTGCCCTACATCCTGGTCGCGCTGAACAAGTCGGACATGGTCGACGACGAGGAAATCCTCGAGCTCGTCGAGATGGAGGTCCGCGAACTGCTGGCCGCCCAGGAATTCGACGAGGATGCGCCGGTCGTGCGCGTCTCCGGTCTGAAGGCGCTCGAGGGCGACCCGAAGTGGACCGAGTCGGTTCTGGAACTGATGAACGCCGTCGACGAGTCGATCCCGGACCCGGTCCGTGAGACCGAGAAGCCGTTCCTCATGCCCGTCGAGGACGTGTTCACCATCACCGGTCGTGGCACCGTCGTCACCGGTCGTGTCGAGCGCGGCATCATCAACGTGAACGAGGAAGTCGAGATCGTCGGCATCCGCGAGAAGAGCACCAAGACCACCGTCACCGGTATCGAGATGTTCCGCAAGCTGCTCGATCAGGGCCAGGCGGGCGACAACGTCGGTCTGCTCGTTCGTGGTATCAAGCGCGAAGATGTCGAGCGTGGCCAGGTCGTCGTGAAGCCGGGCACCACCACCCCGCACACCGAGTTCGAGGGCCAGGCGTACATCCTGTCGAAGGACGAGGGCGGCCGCCACACCCCGTTCTTCAACAACTACCGTCCGCAGTTCTACTTCCGTACGACTGACGTGACGGGCGTTGTGACCCTGCCCGAGGGCACCGAGATGGTCATGCCCGGTGACAACACCGAGATGTCCGTCAAGCTGATCCAGCCGGTCGCTATGGACGAGGGTCTGCGCTTCGCGATCCGCGAGGGTGGCCGCACCGTCGGCGCCGGTCGCGTCACGAAGATCATCAAGTGATTCCCTGAATCACTGACCCGAACGGCGTCGCTCCTCCGGAGCGGCGCCGTTCGGCGTTTCCGGGGGTGGAGCGCTTCCGTGCCTTGAAAACCAGCGGAACACGGTCCTACCTCGTAGGTATGCTCTATCCGTGTCCAGGATTACGTTCGACACGAACCAGTGTGGCGGGCGGCCCTGTATTCGCGGTATGCGGATCAGGGTGAAGGATGTGCTCGAAATGCTTGCCGCAGGAGAGAGCGAGGAAACAATCCTCGCTGACTATCCGTACCTGGAACTAGAGGACATTCGCGCCTGCCTGGCGTTCGCGGCTGCGGAGATCGATCATCCGATCCTGCGGTCAGCCTGTTGAGTTTCCTCATCGACGCATAACCGCCCCCTGCATTGGCCCGCGCTATCACGAACGAAGGGCACGATGCCGTACATGTCTGCGACATCGACAAGTTGTCCGCCTCGGACCATGCGGTGTGGGGTGAGGCGCTGCGCCGTGCGGCCGTCATCGTCACCAAAGACGAAGACTTCATCGTGATCGGTCAGTCCAAACCCGATACTCCGGCCCCCGCGGTGGTGTGGCTCAGGATCGGAACTGTTCGAGAAAAGTACTGCTGGATGCGCGCCTCGGCATCCTCCCCCGCGGTTGTAGAGATGCTCGAAGCCGGCGAAGAGATCATCGAGGTGCGCTGACCCGAGCGGCGTCGCTCCTCCGGAGGTGCGCCGTTCGGCGTTTTCGGATGGGTCGGCATGCGTTCGTGAACATCCGAGGTAGTGTTGATGTTATGAGTGCGGCGTATGACGTGGTCCCATTCAGCGAACTGCTACACAAGCCTGCCGTGACGGCTGGGCTGCTGGATCAGGTCCGCGCTGTGCGTCTGCGCCGGCGGGATGCGGGCGACCTCGCACTGATGCGGGTAGAGCAGCTCGATGCCGAGGGCGCCGTCGTCGATTTCACCGCGCGTCTGCTGGCCGGATTGATCCGCCGGGTCGGTGCGGAGGCAGTGCGTGACGTGCTGCCGGACGCCGTTCCCTGGGTGACGTTCCTGCCCGATGCGGACATGGACCAGTTTTTACGGGAACTCGTTGCGGTAGCGCAGGGCGCCGCAGCTCTGGAAAACCTCGCCCCCATCGCGTCTTTGCTGACGCAGTGGCGGCACACCGCGGAGATCTATGCTGATCCCGCGCTGCTCGAACTGGTCGTCAAGGAGCCGGAAGGGGACTTCGGTCCGGCCCCGGTCCCCGACGAGTCCGAGCCCGACCTGTGAGCCCAAAACGCGGTGACCGCGCCGCGCCCCCGGCAATCGGCGGTGAATTCGAAATCCGTTTGGCGACAAGCGAATCCTGCACGGGGTGGGAACAGCTGGCTGCCCAGGCGCCAGGCAATCTGCGCCGAGCCTACGACGTGATCAGAGCCGATCCGCGAGCGAAAGCCAACCCGGATCGACAGCATCGGCTCAAAGGCGCGCTCGGCTCTGCGACCTGGAAAGGTGTGCCGTTGGAGCGATGGCAATACGAGGTCACGGGCAGCGGCCGAATTTGGTACCTCGTAGATGACGACCAACGCACCGTGTGGATCGTCTATGCGGGCACCGGACACCCGAAAGCCACCGACTGACTTCTCGGACCGTATGCCCAGTCGCGTTGTCGACTAGCGCCGTTGGCGCTCGATCAGGTCGCTTATCGAGCCGTGACACTTGATCGGTTCCGGAGCGGGGCGTTTGGGTGTTCGCGCAGGTCGGATGCGCGCTTCAGGGCGCGGCTGGTCCGAGTTGGCGTTGGGGTGAACCGGGACTATGTGGGCAATCGGGTGCTCGTCGTCGGTGACGGTGAGCGTTTGCCCAGCGCTGACTTTCGCGAGATAGCGGTGTAAATCATTCTGAAGTGTGCGTATGTCGACGTTGATGGTCGTCTCCCCGGGTCGGTTAGGGGGCGGGGGTGAGGTGGGTCAGGTGGAGGAGGAGGTAGGCGGGGTTGGTGCAGGCGGTGGCGGTGAAGGGGAGAGGGTGGGGGACGGGGGCGTTGGGTGGGGCGACGAGTAGGTGGGTGGTGGGGGATCGGTCGCATTCGAAGTTGCCCGCTTGGGTGTAGCGGAGGGTGGAGGCGGCGGCCGAGCCGGGGGCGAGGGTGAGTGGTTGAGGGAGAGTGCTTTCGGTGTCTGGTTCGGCTGGGGGACCGACAGGGGTCGGGGGTGTGCCTGCGGCCAGTGAGACCGTGGGATAGCCGGTGAGGGAGCAGGGGACGGTGCCGGTGTTGGTGAAGCGCAGGGGGAGGTAGACGTGGCCTGCGGCGCCGTCCGGTGTGCCCGCGGTGACAGTGAGATCTTTTGCGGCGCAGGACGATATGCCTTCGGGGGCGGTCGTGAGCGGCGGGGCGGGGCTGCTGGCCGGCGGTGGGGGCAGCGTCGTGGACGAGGCGGGCGGCGTGGTGGCAGCGCCGGTTCGGTCCGGCGTATCGGCTCCGCACGCGGTCAGGGGCAGAGCCACAGCGAGGAGGGCCAATGCGGTGCCACGCATGCCGCCACCCTAACCCCGCTGGGCCGGGGCCAGCGGGGGAATGGGCAGGGTGGTTCGGTCAGCGGACCGTGGCGTGGTTCAGCAGCCGAAGGCTTGGCCGACCGAGCTTTCGCGTTGAGCTGCGGGGACTTCCCGCAGGCAGCCCAGCGCGACGATGCCGTCGTCGCTCATCTGCACGCCGCTGCGGTCGGCCGGGTTGACGCAGGTGAGGCCGCTCGTCGCGATGCGGCAGGTGTAGTTGTCGAAGGTGAGGGTGCTGTCGTAGGGCAGCGTCTGGCCGTTACCGTTGATGAAAAGCCCAGGGTCGCCACGGAATTGGCCGACTGTCAGTTTCGTGCCGGTGTAGTTGACGTAGCCGCCGTCCCAGTTGCCGAAACCTTCGCCGGGCTTCGGTATCGGGCTCTTCAGTTTGACGACACAGTTGAGTCCGTCGATCCCGTAGGCGGTCCCGGTGATGCAACTGATCTTGCCGGACGGACTGGTGAAGGCGATATCGCCGTTCAGTGCGGTGGCGGGCCTGCCCTCGGTGGTGACGGAGTGATACTGACCGACGTCGGCGGCGCTGCCCGCCCGCACCCAGGCGATGCGCTCCTTCAACTGCCCTTCGCGACTGGGCGCTGTCGAGGAAGGCGCGGCAGTCGTCGTCTTCGCCGGCGGATGGTCATCGGCCGCCTGAGGACGCCCGGTGGTGGACTGGGAGCAGGCGCTGAGCGCCAAGACAAGGGCAACCAGTGCCGCAATACGCATGCCCGCCACCCTAATGCGGCCTCGCACATCCGTGACTCGCAAGCGCTCCCAGCGGCCTCGCACATACGTGATTCGCGAGCGGTCTGGGCGGCTTCGCGCGTTCGTGATTCGCGAGC
>NZ_BDCI01000037.1 GCF_001613425.1 Nocardia vulneris
CTCGCAAGCGCTCCCAGCGGCCTCGCGCCGTTGTGGCGTAAGCGCCACAACGGCATTGGGCTCCGTTTGTCTGACGCTGTTCGAGCACTGGCGACGTGGTGTCGGCGGTGACGTCAAAAGATCGGGGACAGTCGCTGACGTCTGGGCTGTGGCCCCGTGTGGCGACGGCGGTGAGGGCGTGACGTCGAATCGGTGCGAGATCGTATGCGGCCGAATTGCTTTCGGCGGATTGTGTTGTACGGGTGGAGTCGACCGTCAGCGAAGCAGACAAGACGATTCCCGAGCCGAACAGGCGCGGGTCCGCGACGGGCATGGTGCTGGGCCTACGGCGGGTGGTCGCCACCGAGTAGTCGCGCACTACGCGAGTGCTGTGATCGTCACTTTTATTCAGCCCCTGGGGAATTCGCCGCCGTCGATGACGATGCTGCTTCCGGTCAACCAGCTTGCCCGCGGCGAGACGAGGAAAAGCACCGCGTTGGCGATGTCGGCGGGCAGGCCATCGCGCCCCAGCGGTGGGGTGGTGTTGTCCTGGCCCGGTCCCGTGCTCAGGCGTGCCCACTGCTCCCGCGTCGCCTCGCCACCAGGGGTGGCGGTTTTGCCGGGAGACACGGTGTTGACCCGGATTCCGAACGGGGCCAGCTCCGCGGCCAATCCGCGGCTGTAGTTCTCCAGTGCGGCCTTCGCTGTCGTGTAGTGCAGGAACGGCGGCGCCACCGTGGGGACCGCGGCCGAGGAGATGTGCACGATCGTCCCCGAACGCCGGTCCCGCATCCCCGGCGCCAGCAGCGAGTCCAGCCGTACCGAGGCCAGGAAGTTCAAATCCAGTGCGTCCTGCCACGTTTGGTCCGGGATCGCCAGCGCGCCTTGGTAGGGGTCCGCGCCACCCGCGTTGTGGATCAGGATGTCCACGCCGCCGAACAGCTCCTGTGCGGCGGCGGCGAGCGTCTCCGCACCGGCCCGGGTCCGTACGTCGGCCGCCACGAAGGCGGCCCCCTCCGGTGCCGCGCTCGTTTCCGATCGGGCGGTCGCAAGCACCTCGGCGCCCGCGTCCAGGAGTTGGCGCACCACGGCGGCGCCGATTCCGCGAGTACCGCCGGTCACCAGGGCTCGCTTTCCTACGAGTTCTTTTGTTCCCGAACCGTTCTCGACCGTGATCATGTCAGCTGTCCTCTCGATTGAGCATTTGACGGCTCGACGGAAATAGGCGCGATGCGCCCCGGGGCACGAATCTTCGCCAGAATCGCGATTGCGCACCGGGCCGAGCTATTTCACGGTATGTCGGCGAAAGAACGACAGGCAAAGACGAATATTCAGCAGGCGCCATAGGTAATTCCTATGCCGCCCCGAACCTTTGCGGACCCGGCGTCGCAGCCCGGACAGGCGGCTGCCGGTGGCTGTGCGCGCGAGTTGCGGTGCGATGGATTACGTCGGGGCGGGATGCGGGTGTGGGGATCGATGACCTCGGGGGTTATCGCGGGGCGTCGGTGTTTTGGTTAGCGTCGACGGGGGAGCGTTGATCAGCAGATCCGGAGGAAACGATGAGCAAGTCCAGCCTCGCCGCGGAGCTCGATGTCACCGAGGGCGCGTTGCGGCACGGCATGCCTTATCTGGCGATGGGGCCGGACGTCCGCTGGTGTTTTTGCGATGGTTCACGCCGGATCATGCCAACCCGCGGGGCTGGATGCGGGATTCGGAAATCAAGATGCTGGCACCGCTGGCCAGGCGCTTTCGGGTTTATGCGGTCAGTCGGGCGCCCGGCATGGCGGCGGGCACGACGATGGCCGATATCGCCGCCGAGCATGCGGACGCGTTGCGCGCCGAGTTCGGTGAGCCCGTCGATGTGGTCGGTGTGTCGTCGGGTGGCTCGGTGGCGCTGCAACTGGCGGTGGATCATCCGGCCGTGGTGCGCCGCCTGGTCGTCGCGTCCTCGGGCTACCGGTTGGATCCGCTCGCGAAGGAAAGCCAGATCCGTTACGGCGAAGCGGCTTTCGCGGGCCGGCGCGCCCTGCATCACATGGCGTCGACCACCGTCTCCTCGCCGATCCTGGCGCGGGTAGCGGGTGCGGCGATGTGGTTGATCGATCCGCTGGCGCGCCCCAAGAACCCGGCGGACACCCTGGCCTTCCTGCGTGCCGAGGACGATTTCGATCTTTCCGACCGGCTCGGCGAAATCCTCGTCCCCACCCTCGTTCTCGGCGGCGAACGGGACGCCGGCTACAGCACCGAGAACTTCCGGCGAACCGCCGACGGCATCCCGGATTCCCGCCTGATCATCTACCCCGCCACCAGCCACACCGGCGTCACCCGCCACCCCCGCTTCGCGACCGATATCGCCGAGTTCCTCACCGCCTGAGTCATTCTGCTCCCGCACCCTCTCCGATCCCGATCACGGCGTGTCCCCCGGCAAGTCGGGGTGCGGGAACACAAAAAGAGTGCGGGAACCCTCGCCCACCCCCGCCACGCGGCGCCCCGCCCCTGCCACGCCCGCTACGCCATGCGGCGCCCCTGCCCCGCCCCGCGGCGCCTCGCCCCACCTCGCCTCGCCCCACCTCGCCTCGCCCCACCACGCCTCGCCACGCCGCGGCGCCCCGCGGCGGTAGGTGTCCAATGGCAGGCAAGGCGGCCGCAGGCAGCCGCCTTGCCCGCTGCCCAGACGCGCCGGGTCTGCGAGGTCATGCCTGTTCCCGCACCCTTTCTGGTCCTGATCCCGGTGTGTCCCTCGGCGAGTCGGGGTGCGGGAGCACGGAAAGGGTGCGGGAACCCTCGCCCACCCCGCCCCTGCCACGCGGCGCCCCGCCACGCGACACCCTGCCACGCGGCGTAGGCGTCCAGTGGCCGATCCGGCGGCCGTAGGCAGCCGCCCGGCCAGCGACCCGGATGCGGCGTGCCAGGTGTGCCGGGTCTGCGAGGTCGTGCCTGTTCCCGCACCCTTTCCGGTCCTGATCCCGGTGTGTCCCTCGGCGAGTCGGGGTGCGTGAACACGGAAGAAGTGCGGGAACCCCGCCCACCCCGCCCCGCCCCTGCCCCGGCACGC
>NZ_BDCI01000038.1 GCF_001613425.1 Nocardia vulneris
AGAAGTGCGGGAACCCCGCCCACCCCGCCCCGCCCCTGCCCCGGCACGCGCCTCCACTCCACGCGGCGTGGGCGTCCAGTGGCCGGCCTGGCGGCCGTAGGTCAGCCGCCCCGCTCGCGGCCTGGATGCGGCGCGCCAGGAGCGCCGGTTATGCGAGGTCATGCCTGTTCCCGCACCCTTTCCTATCCTGATCCCGGCGTGCCTCTCGGCGATTCAGGGTGCGGGAACCCCCGCCCGCCCCCGCGGCGTAGGCGTTCAGTGGCCGATCCGGCGGCCGTAGGCAGCCGCCCTGCTCGCTGCCCGGATGCGGCGCGCCAAGAGCGCCAGGTCTGCGAGGTCGTGCCTGTTCTCGCACCATTTCCGACCCTGATCACGGCGTGTCCCTCGGCGAGTCGGGGTGCGGGAGCACGGAAAGAGTGCGGGAACCTTTGCCCACCCCACCCACCCCACCCTGCCCCGGCACGCGGCACCACGCCACGCGGCGTGGGCGTTCAGTGGCCGGCCTGGCGGCCGTAGGCAGCTGCCCTGCTCGCGGCCTGGATGCGGCGCGCCAAGAGCGCCAGGTCTGCGAGGTCGTGCCTGTTCTCGCACCATTTCCGACCCCGATCCC
>NZ_BDCI01000039.1 GCF_001613425.1 Nocardia vulneris
GTTTTCGGGACGCTCAGAGTTTTCGGGACGCTCAGAGGGTTTCGGTCACCTTCTTCAGGCCACGCGGACGGTCCGGGTCGCCGCCGCGGGCGATCGCGAGGTGCAGGGCGAGCTGTTGCAGCGGCAGGATTTCCACGAGCGGGGACAGGGGTTCGGGGATGCCGGTGGGCAGGGTGACACCGCCGGACAGCCCGGCCAGCGCGTCGGCCGTGCCGACGCCGAACACGTCGGCGCGCAGCTCGGCGAGCCGGGACAGCACGGGCAGCATCGCCTGTCCGCCCGCGCCGTCCGGCACGATCGCCAGCACCGGCACCGACGGGTCGACGGTGGCCAGCGGGCCGTGCAACAGATCCGCACCGGAGAAGGCCTGCGCCGAAAGATACGACGTCTCCATCAGTTTCAGCGCCGCCTCGCGCGCGGTCGGATAGGAGTACCCGCGCGCGGAGGTGATGAGGCGCTGCGCGAACCGGTAGCGCTGGGCCACCCCGGCCAGGGCCGCACCGGAATCGAGCACCCGGCGGCCCAGGCCGGGCAACTCGGCGGTGCCCGCGCCGTCGCCGCCTCGCGCGTAGTCGAGCAGCAGATACAGCGCGAGCAGTTCCGCGGTGTAGGACTTGGTCGCCGCGACCGCGCGTTCCGGGCCGGCCAGCACGTCGACGTGGATCTCGGCGGCGGCGGCCAGCGCGGAGGCCGGGTTGTTGGTGAGCGCCACGGTCAACGCGCCCTGGCGCCGCGCCACCTGCACCGACTGCACCAGATCGGGTGAACCGCCGGACTGGCTCACCGCGACGAACAGCACGTCGCGCAGATCCGGGGCGCTGTCGTAGATCGTCATGGTGGACGGCGAGACCAGCCCCGCGGGCAGCGCGTGCTGAATTTCCACCAGGTACTTGCCGTACAGCGCGGCGTGATCGCTCGTGCCGCGCGCGACGAACAGCACGAATCGTGGCTGGTACTGCGCGATTCGGGCGGCCGCGCGCCGGATGGCGTCGGTGCCCTCGGTGAGCAGCCGCTGCCACGCCGCGGGTTGTTCGGCAATCTCGCTCGCCATCAGGGCGCCGGGATTGTCCTGGTCGGTCATGTCACTCCTCGAAGTAGAAAGGCTTATCCGGGCAGGGCCGCGCGGCCGGCCGGCAGCTGCCGCGCCAGTCGCACCGCGCCGTGCACCGGGTCGACGTCGAGCACGCGTACGTCGCCGAGTCCGCGCCCGGCGAGCGCGCGCCGTAACTCGCCCTGCAGCAGCGGCTGGTGCACCGCGAGCCCGCCGGCCACGATCACCGGCCCGGGGTAGGACAGTCGGTCGGCGACGGTGCCGGCCAGGTCGGTCAGATCGGCGACGGCCGCGGCCAGGATCTCCCGGCCGACCGGGTCGCCGCTCGCCGCCATCTCGATGACCACGCGGGCGCGCCGAGCCCAGTATCTGCGGTCGGTGTGGTCGTAGAAATGGTCGAGCAGTTGTTCGGTCGAGCGCAGCCCGCATTCGGCGGCCAGCGCTTGGCCCAGCGGGTCGGCGGGCTCGCCGCGGTCCACCGCGGCGAGGGCCCGGCACACCGCCTCGCGCGCCACCCAGTAGCCGCTGCCCTGATCACCCAGCAGGTAGCCCCAGCCGCCCGCGCGCGCGGTCCGGCCCGCGTGCCTGCCCCACGCCACCGAGCCGGTGCCCGAGATGAGCGCGATGCCCTCGTCGAGCCCCGCGGCCGCGAGGACGAGCTCACTGTCGTGCACCACTCGAATCATCGCATCGGGCAGGCGTTGCGCGAGCAGATCCTGCAGGCGCGCACGCCCCTCCGGGGTGTCGGCGCCCGCCGCGCCCGCGCATACGGCCCGGACCCCGTCGCCGCCGACGCGTTCGAGGATCAGGTCGAGCTGGTGACCGGCCGCAGCCGCGCCGACCGAGGCCACGTTGGCGCTGCCCGCCCGCGCCTGGGCGACCACGACCCCGTCCTCGGCCCGCACGGCCATCGTTTTCGAGCCGCCGATGTCCAGGCCCAATACGGCGGTCATGCGCGCACGTCCTGATCCCGCGTGACCGCACGCCCGTCCGCGGGCCAGCGGCCGCCGTTGGCCCAGTAGTACTGGATCTCTTCGAGCTGGCGGCCCTTGGTCTCCGGCGCCAGCCGGTACACGAACCCGAAGCCGACGATCGCGAGCGCGCCGAACACCGCGAAAGTTCCGGCACCGCCGAGGGATTCGAGCATGGTCAGGAACGCGCCCGCCACGATGGCGTTCGCGACCAGATCCGAGGTGAGCATCGCGCTCGACCCGGTCGAGCGCAGCCGCGCCGGGAAGCTCTCGCCCGCGTACACCCACACCAGCGCCCCGAATCCGAAGGTGAAACCGACGGTGAACAGCAGCACGCCGACGAACCCGAGCACGGTCAGCACCCCGCCGAAATCGGAGCCGGCCACGAACACCGCGATGAGCAGCGCGTTGGCCGCGATCATCATGCCGATCCCGGACAGCAGAATCGGCCTGCGGCCCAGCCGGTCGACGAGCACCAGCGCGACCAGTACCGCCGCCAAGGCAGCCACCTGCACGAGAGCGGGCAGCACGAGCAGGGCGAAGTGACCGCGGAATCCCATCGCCTCGAACAGCCGGGGGCTGTAGTAGACGATCGCGTTGATGCCGGTGATCTGGATGAAGAAGCCGAGCCCGACCACGAAGACCGTGGCCCGCAGATACGGCTTGCGCAGCATCTCCCGCAGCGCGCCGCCGGATTCCTCGCGCAGCCCGTGCTCGATCTCGGCGAGCTGGGCGTCGGTGTCGAGGTCCGGCTCGACGCGGCGCAGCACCTGACGCGCCTGCTCGATCCGGCCTTTCATCACATACCAGCGCGCGGTGTCGGGCAGCCGCAGCAGCAAAACGGTGGTGAGCACGGCGGGCACCGCCGCCAGACCGAGCATCCAGCGCCAGCTCTGCGTACCCGCCAGCAGATACGCCGCGAGGTACCCGATGATGATGCCGATCACCGTGGCGACCTGGTACGCCACCAGCAGCGCGCCGCGCACCCGGGTCGGCGCGGACTCCGCGACGAACACCGGCACCACGACCACCGAGATGCCGATCGTGATGCCCAGCGCGAGCCGCGCCGCCATCAGCATCGGCAAGGCCGTCGAGCATGCGGCCAGCACCGCGAACGCGCCGTAGGTCGCGGCGACGAGCACCATCGACTTCTTGCGGCCGATCCGGTTCGCGAGCACACCGCCGCCGATCGCGCCCGCGATCTCGCCGATCACCACGGCTGTGGTGAGCAGTTCCTGCTGCCGCGTGGTCAACCCGAACTCGTCGGTGATGAACAGCAACGCGCCCGCGATGTTGGACAGGTCGTAACCGTAGATCACCCCGACGCTGGCGGCGGCCACGCCGACCAGCACCCCCAACCGGGACGACGCCCGCAGCTCGGCCACGAACCCCATGTTTCTTCGCCTCTCACCGTTGATCAGGGAAGTAATTGGTGTACACCAATTTGCCGGTGACGAGATTGGCATACACCAATTCCGGCGTCAACTCCGGGGGCGGCGCGGTAGGTTCGGCGGCATGGGCAACACCACCGGCACCGTGCCGGACACCACGCAGCAGCCGCGCTACTACGGCACCAAACTGGCGCTGCGCCAGCTCATCAGCACGCTGGAATCGTCCACCGCGCTCCCGCCGGAACGGGTGCTCGCCGAACAGCTCGCCACCTCGCGGACCACGCTGCGCAAGGCCCTCGCCGAGCTCGCCGCCGAGGGACTGTTGCGGCGAGTGCAGGGCAGCGGGACGTTCGTCGCGCCGCCCAAGGTGGTGCATCTACAGCAGTTGACGTCGCTGACCGACGACCTCGATGCGCAAGGACTGCAAGGAGATTCGCGCATCCTGGCGCTGACGAAGGTAGCGGCGGACGAGGTGGTCGCCGCTCGGCTCGCGATCGCGCCCGGCACCCGGATCCATCGCCTCGAACGCCTGCGCTCGGTCGACGGCGAGCCGCTGGCGATCGAGATCGCGCACCTCGCCGACAAGCTGCCGGATCTGCGCCGGCGCCTCGCCGACAAAGGCTCGCTCTACGCGACCCTGCGCGACTGCTACGGGATCGAGGTGGCCGGGGTGGAGGACACCGTCGAAACCGCCCTCACCACACCGGCGGAGGCGGCCCTGCTCGGTGTCGCGGTCGGCTCCCCCACCCTGCTGATCCAGCGCCGCGCCTGCGATCCCGCGGGCCGCCCCATCGAGTGGACCCGCTCGATCTATCGCGGCGACCGGTTCCGTTTCGTCGCCCGCACCTGAACCCGGCGCGGTCCGGTGGACGGACCGGACCCGGGACGCGCGCCCGGCCCGGCGGCACGATGGACGCCATGACGGAAATCCGGCCGATGCGGCGCACCGACCTGGCCGCGGCCTGTGACGTACTCGGCGCGGCCTTCGCCGACAATCCGAACGCCCTCGCGGTGACCCGGGGGGATCGGGCGCGAGCCGTCACCGCCCCGCGTGTGCTGGCCGAACACGATCCGCGCCAACCCCATTGGCATATCGGGCCGATCGGCGTACGCCCCGATCAGCAGGGGCAGGGCATCGGGCGACGGCTGCTCGCCGCGTTCCTGGCAAAGGTGGACGCCGAGCGGATGCCCGCGTTCCTGGAGACCGACGTAGCGCGAAATGTGGTGCTGTATCGCAGTTTCGGCTTCGAGATCGTCGCACGCGCCGAGATCCACGGCATCGGCAACCACTTCATGTGGCGTGCCGGTCAAGCCGATTCGCGGTTTTCCAGCCCGACCGCGTCGGCGAGTTCGCGGCGGTGGCGTTCGAGTTCCGGGTGATCGTCGCTGAATTCGCCCATGAAGTCGGCCAGTGCGTCGGCGATCGCGTTGAGCTTCTGCTGCACCGCCTCATCGGAGCGCGACTGCGTGTTCTGGAGCAGCGCCACCAACAGGAACGTGATGATCGTGGTCGCGGTGTTGATCACCAGCTGCCAGGTGTCGATGCTCGGCAGCAGCAGGAACGTCGGCGCCCACAGCAGCACCAGCAGCACGCAGAACACGAAGAACCCCGCCTTCGCGGTGAGCGCCGCGGCCCCGGTGGCGAACCGATCGAAGATCGTCAACTTCCCCCGCACATCGGACGGCATCGTCCGACTACCCCCACCACGTCGCGCCGTATCCCGCATGACTCATCCCATCCTCGAACGCCGGTCACCCTCGGGTTAGCCCGGTTAAGCGCACGCAAACAGGGCCGCGCGCGGGCGGGTCAGCGGGTGGTTTCGGCGGGGTCCGCGCGGTCGACCGCCGCGGCGCGGGAAGGTTGCGGACGTTTGCGGGTGACCAGCCAGCCGAAGCCCGCGGCGAGGGGGAAGATGGCGACACCGTAGACAGCGGCGGGGATGGCCATCTCGGTGCTGCCCAGCACGCTGATGGCGATGGTGATGGCGATGACGCCGTTGTGGATGCCGACCTCCATCGAGCAGGCGATGGCCTGGCGGTCCTGCACGCCGAGCACACGCGGGACGAGATAGCCCACGGTCAAACTGATCAGGCAGAACAGGATCATGGCGACGCCGATGGCGCGGACATACGCCACGACATCGCCGCGCTGGTCGACGATCGTCGCGGTGATCACGAGCGTCAGCGTGAGCGCGGAACCGATCCGGACGGGTTTGTCCATCCGGTCCGCGAAACCCGGCGCGAACCGGCGCACCAGCATGCCGAGCATGACCGGAATCAGCACGATCGAGAACACCTGCACGGTCTTGCCGAACTGCAACCCCACCGTGCCCGACTCCCCCGGATCGAAATAGCCGAGGGCGAAGTTCGTCACCAAGGGGACGGTGACCACCGCGATCACCGAATTCACCGCGGTGAGCGACACATTCAATGCGACGTCGCCGTGGAAGAGATGACTGAACAGATTCGCCGCCGTGCCGCCCGGCGAGGCCGCGAGCAACATCACGCCCACCGCCAGATGCGGTGACGGATCGAACAACAGCACCAGACCGAACGCGATCGACGGCAGCAACAGCAGCTGACAGGCCAGCGCGATACTGACGACCTTGGGGTTCTTGGCGATTCGCGTGAAGTCGGCCACGGTGAGCGAAAGCCCCAGCCCGAACATGATCACGATCAACACCAGGGGCAGACCCACGGAGACGAGCGGAGAGTCCATGGTGTCCTCCAATCGCAGTCACCGGCTTGTTCCGGCGCGCGCGGATAAATCCGAACCTGCCAGAAGTGTTCAGGGGACGCAAGATAACGTCACGCCCATAGAACTACGGGCTCAGGCAGCCCGCCCCAGAATCGGCGAAATCACCACGGTCATCACGAGAGCGCCGCCCGCGGTGAGAATTCCGACAACGATCGGCAAGACCGGAGAATCCAGCGCCACGTAGAGCGGTGAGCCGGGGGTGATCAAACCCCACACCGCGAAAGCAAAAGTGGCGGTGATCGTTTCGGCAGGCGGCGGGCGCCACCGCTGCCACCACGCGGAGAGTTGCCGCCGCCGGACGTCCGGCGTCGGGTGATTCGGCGGGGCAGGCGGGCTGGCCGGTACCGGTTGCCCGATCGGGGGGCCGACAGGCAGCGTCGGTTCGGGAGCGCCCACCTTGTCGAGCGCGAGACGACTCGCGACGGTGACCGCGACGAGCGTGGCGAGCAACGCGGCCACGTAGATGAACCAGCGCAGCGGATAGTAGGAATCGTTGCTGTCCTTCTGTATTCCTTCGAGCAGGCCGACCAGCGCGGTGTAGAAGACGATGATGTCGGTCGGCACCGCTCGCGCCAGGACAGCCGTCCCGTTCTCGGCCTGCCTGCCCGGTCCGCCCCCTTCAGTGGACGCGGGCACCGCTCCCGACCCCTTCGGCGGATCCGGGTGCGACGCCGGGTGCCGATCGACGGCGAGCTGGGCAATGGAAGCGATGGTCATGGTGGATCCTCTGCGTCAAAGCGTGATGTGGCGGCCGAGACCGGAATTGAGACAGGAGGACATGTCCTGCACGTATTGGTGAACCAGACCAGGCTGATTCGGCCAGTAGGAGCCACCGACGAAGTGCCCCAGGACCTTTCCGCTGTACGCGCCGCCGGTGCCGAGCACGAGCCCACCAGAGTCGCCGAGGCCGAGCAGGTAGGACGGGCCGATCTGCCAGCAGTCCGACCACTGCCGGGCGGCGTCGCCGAGCTGGGTGAGCGCGCCGCTGACCTGGCCGGCGCGACTGCCCGAAGTCGCGCCATAGGCGGTCACGTCGATCGGCGCGTACGGTGGCCGCGGCGCCCCGGCGGGTCCGGTGTGGGTCACGCTGAGGATCTGGTCGTGCTGGTCCAGCAGTTCCACCACGGCATAGTCGTAGCCCGCGCCGCCGGTGACCGCGGGATCGGACCAGTGGGTCACGGTGCCGTCGATCCAACTCGGTGTCCGCTGACCGGACGCGTAGATCTGCACCCGATCGCCGACCCCGGTGACGAGGTGACCCGCGGTGACGATCGCGGGCGTGTGCGTCGCGGTGCGGGTGCACGACACCCCGACGGTCGCGGTGCGGTTGGGTACCGCGTTCTCGCGGACCAGGTCGCGCAGCTGTACCTGCGCGGCCGCGGGCAGCGGACGGGTGGTGACGTCGATGAGCGTCGTCGGACCGATCCGCCACTCGATCAGCAGTCGCAGGGCGGGCGCGTCCGCGAATTGCCGCCGCGCACGCGGGTCCGCTCGCTGCAGCAAGTCGAATGCGGTATAGCGACCGACCGTGATTCCGCTGTCGGCACCGAGTGCGGCGCATTCGACGAGCACGAGTTCGTTGTTCCATCGGCCACTCGGATCCGGCGCACTACCCACTCCCCAGACCAGTTGCGGGGTTCGGCCGTTCGCGACGGCAGCCAGATGGTCGCGGTAACGAGCGGTCAGCACCTCGACATTGCGGCGTAGGGTTTCCGATTCCTCGTCGACCGGATTCCACCACATAGCCAACATCCCCAGTCGAATTACGCGATGATTCGTCTGCGCCGAGCCGTCGGCGGATCATTATGATACGTCGAAAAAGAGCGGGTACAGCGGAAATGCGGCCCGCAACGTCACCGGGGGCGGAAACCGGCACGCGTCCCGAAATCACACCTGGGCGCGGTCAATCCAGCTCGGCTGTGGCAGGCGCGTGCTCTTCGCTGATGCGCAGTCGTTCGGCCAGCGCGGTGAGCAGTTCCTGCGATTCGTCGGACAGGTCGGCGGCCAGGTCGAGCAGTTTGCGCAGGCTCTCGTTACACAGCCCGGTGAGCAGCGGGCGATCGCCGGACGCCGCCACCGGCTCGACGCCGCCGTAGAAATAGTCGAGCGGCACGCCGAAGAATGCCGACAGTGCGGCCAGCAATTGCTCGGACGGATTGCTCCGGACCCCCGAACGCAGTTGCGACAGATAGGAGTTCGAGACCGGGCAACCGGCCGCCTGCAAAGCGGCGGCCACGCGCGCATAGGTGTAGGGCTTGCCGATCGGATCGCGCACCGTGTGGAACAGCGCGTCGAGCCGCGCGGCCAACGCGTCGGCCGGGTCGTCGTCGGTCCCCGGCGGGGCTGCTTCCTGTCCCGAAATCGTCTTCACCAGTTCACCCACCCCACAAGAGAGCGATCCAACCGTGCACGTAACTTTTCCCAGAACAGCAGACCATCCATGATCTCCGCAATCACTCAGCTAACAATGTGACCGAGGTCACCCCGGTAGGTATTACCTTCAACCACAGCCGTTTTCACGTCCGCATCTTCTGGCAAACAAGAATCGAGGTGCGGCGGCGGCCACCGATAGGGCCATCGGCAATTCATCCGCAGGACCAAAGTCCCCGACCCACCGCGTCGCCGGATCGCGGCACCCACACCTCGATCCCGCGAGCCAACCTTTTCGAATCTTCGAAAACTTTGCGAATCCATAGGCATTGAGGTGCAGAAACAACAACACTGTGAGTATTTACTAGAAGAGTGTTGACTAGCCGACTGGACACTGCAACGCTGGAACCGTGCGAACGAAGAGCATAGACCTCACCGTGGAAGACCTGGCCGCGCGCGCCGGCGTGCCCACCAGCACTGTGCGGATGTACCAGTCGAAAGGACTGCTGCACGCGCCGCGCCGCGCCGGACGCACCGCGCGCTATGACAGCTCGCACCTGCAACGGCTCGAATTGGTGCAGCGCCTGCAGGATCGCGGCTTCTCGCTCACCTCCATCACCGAACTGCTCACGGCCCGCGAACAGGGCGCGACGGTGGCGGATCTGCTCGCCCTGCCCGGCGGCCCCGAGGACTGGGTACCGCTCGGCCTGCGCGAGATCCGGGTGATGATCAAGGCCAAGGAGCTGCGACCCACCCTGCTGCGCAAGGCAACTCAGCTCGGACTGGTCCGCTGGCGGCGCGGGCGCCCGCAGGCCCGGCGCTGGGCACTGACCAGCGGGATGCGGGTCGCCGACCTCGATATCCCACCCGCCGAGGTGCTCGACCAGGTGATCCGGCTGCGGGCGCACACCGATCAGATCGCGGCCGACTTCGGCGATATCTTCGAACGCACCCTGTGGCCGCGCATCCAGGCCGACAGCACTGAAACCGACCAGCTCGACCGGGTCCGCGCCCTGCTGGAGGAATTGACCGGCCTGGCCGAGGGCGTCGTGGTCAGCGCGTTGCGCGAGTCGGTGCGCCATCTCGCCGAGGAGTTCGCCACCCGGCACGAATTGCTCCCCGCCGAAGGCGAACTCCCCGCCTGGCTGGACCGTCCGATCCCCGTGCTCAACGAGCGCCTCCTCGAGCCCGCCGACGACGGCGTCGAGGCGGTGGACAAATTCCTGGCCGCCGATCAATCTCCGGAGCAGTGATGAATCCCTACCTCAACCCCGATCTGCTTGCCGCGGACGCCGATCGCGAACGCGTGGTCGCCGCACTGGCCCAGAACTTCCCCGAGGGACGCCCGAAGGTCGGGTAATCGACTGTGCCACAAGGCGTCCCACGTACCGAACGCGTGCTACGGCGTGCCGAGCCGGGCGATGCGCGGCGTGAAGTTCGTCGGGAAACCCGCGCCGTCGAGCACCTGGATCCGATCGGGATCCAAACGCAGCAGCGTGAACTGCGAGCTCTCCGGCCCGGTGGGGGCGAACATGCTCAGGTCGTAACCGACCGGCGGCGGTGTCGTCTGGAACAGATCCCACACCCGCCGCTTCTCCGCGACATCGTCCACCCAGGTGGCCACGGCCTCACCCTGCACGACG
This sequence comes from Nocardia vulneris, assembly GCF_001613425.1. Classification (GTDB taxonomy): domain Bacteria; phylum Actinomycetota; class Actinomycetes; order Mycobacteriales; family Mycobacteriaceae; genus Nocardia; species Nocardia vulneris. Next base: position 10,185 of record NZ_BDCI01000039.1, read on the forward strand.
TGCTGGGCCGGGCTCCAATACGAAAATGCCACAACCGGATTGGCGGCCAGGTGCCGCGCCTTCACCGGGGTCTTGCCCGTCGCGACCCAGCCGATCGGACGACCGTCGCGCACCTCCCACAGCGGATGCAGGATCCGCGACCGCGGGCGGCCCTTACCGTCCACCGAAGTGACTGTGCACCAGACGATCTCCTGCGTGAACCGAACGAAGTCGGCTTCGATCGCCTCGAATGTTTCTGCCATGCGGCACCTCCTCGGCTCGATCGTAGTGCGGGGTCACGACAACTACGCCCGGCGCTCGGCTAGCGTTCGCCGGTCGGCTCCGCCGGGCAGGCCACATCGCGCTCCGGCCGTTGCCCGGTGGTCAGGAACGCGGTGACAACGTCGTTCAAACAAGTGTTGTCCTTGAACAGGTAGGCGAGGTGGCCACCCTGGTCCGCGGTCACCAGCCGAGCGCGGTCGCCGAAGGCCCTGTCGAGTTCCCGCGCACCGGACAGCGGCGTCGCCGGATCCCGGAGATTCTGCGCGATCAGCACATTCGACGGGCCGCGGTCGCCGATCCGCACCGGCGGTTCCACCGGGTCGGCCGGCCAGTACGCGCACGGCCAGACATTGGCCGCCGCCGCGCCGAACATCGGGTAGCGGACCCGGTCGATCGCGACGTCGGCCTGATAGCTGAGATCCGAACGCGGCCAAGCGGTGTCGTTACACAGCACGTGCAACTGGCTGGACAGGTAGTTGTCCAGGTCGGGCTGCTCGGCGGCGACCGGCGGCGTCTGTTCCAGCGCGCCGGTACTCGCGGCCCGCCACAGCTCGGCCAGCGCGGGCAGGGTCTTGTCGTAGTAGAGCAGCGCGAAGGTGACCTGCCGGAACTGCGAACCATAGCCGCCGCCCGCGGGATTCGGTATCGCGTCCAGCCGGCCGGCCAGCTCGAAGTACTTCGCGGTGACCTGCTCCGGCGTGTCCCCGAGACCGTATTCGGGATGCTGCGCCGCGAATGCCGCGAAATCCGGGAACCGATCCTGGAACCCCTCGCCCAACCTGCGCGAGTGCAGGCTGTCGAAACCGCCCGGCCCGACGGCACTGTCGAGCACGACGCGGTCGGTGCGCTCCGGAAACAACGAGGCGTACACCGCACCGAGATAGGTGCCGTACGAGATGCCGTGATACGACACCTGCTCCTCCCCCAGCGCCGCCCGGATCCGGTCCATGTCGCGCGCGGTGTTCGCGGTGCTGACGAACGGCAGCGTTGCCGCCGATGCGGACGTACCACATTGCTGGGCAATATCTTTCACCGCTCCTGCCCGCTGCGCCACATCGATCGGATCACGCGCGTAGGGCGGGATATTGCTCGTCTGCTGGGCCGGGGACAGCGCACACGTGACCGGTGCGCTGTGGCCGACTCCGCGCGGATCGAAGCCGATCACGTCGTAGCGGTCGAGGACGCGCTGCGGCAGCCCGAGCTTCTTCAGGTCCGCGGGGAAACTCAGCCCCGCCCCGCCGGGGCCGCCGGTGTTGGTCAGCAGCACGCCTCGGCGCTGCGCCGGGTCCGCACTGCGCAACCGGGAGATGGCGACCTCGATCTGCGGTCCGTCCGGGTTCCGGTAGTCGAGCGGCACCTCGAGCACCGAGCATTGCAGGCCGGGTGCGGTGACGTCGGCCGGACAGGCACCCCACGCCAAGCCGGGCGTAGCGGTAGCGACCGCGGGCGCCATCGAGGCCGCCACGAGGGCGACGAGGACCGGCAAAAGGGTTTTTCGCATGATTTCTCCTGGTTCTCCGCGTGCTTCGAGCAGCCGATCGGCGACACGGGCCGCAAGACCACGGCGCCGGCGCCGATCCGCCCTATGCTGGGTCGTGCCGTGAGGCGTGGCGGCGTCCACACGGTGCACGGGGAAGCGACCCGCCCAGTAGTACTGCTGGGCGGGTCTTCCGCGCCCGGCCCCTAGATCCAGCCCTTTTCGCGGGCTTTGAGCGCCGCCTCGTAGCGGTTGGCGACCCCGAGTTTCGCCATCGCCGAGGACAGATAGTTGCGGGTGGTGCCCGGTGAGAGGTGCGCGCGGCGCGCGATGTCCTCGACCGACGCACCGTCGATGGCGTATTCGAGCACATCGGCTTCGCGCGCGGTGAGCAGGGTGTCGCCCGCGCTGATGGCTTCGGCAGCCAGTTCCGGATCGACGTAGCGGCCACCGCCGTGCACGGTGCGGATCACCGCCGCCAAGGTCGCGGCCGAGGTCGTTTTGGGCAGGAAGCCCCGCACGCCCGCGGCCAGGGCGCGTTTCAGATAGCCCGGCCTGCCGTGGCTGGTGACGATCAAGGTGGCCGCGCCGGGCGTGAGACGTTGCAGTTCGACGGCGGTCTCGATGCCGTCGATGCCGGGCATCTGCAGATCGATCACGGCGACGGCGACCGGCGCGCCCGCCTCGCTGCGGCGCCGCCACGCGGCGACGAGTTCCTCGCCGGAGCCGACATGGTCGACCACCTCGAGATCGGCTTCCAGGTCGAGCATGGTCGCCAGCGCGGCCCGGACCAGCGTCTCGTCATCGGCGAGGAATACCGGAATCACTCTTTCTCCCAACGTATCTCGAGGAGGAACTGCTCGTCGGAGGCGAGCACGTCGAGGGTTGCGCCGATGGCCGCGAGCCGCTCTGCGACCCCGCGCAGCCCCGAACGCGCACCCGGCGCACCGTGCGGACGGTCGTTGCGCAGGGACATCCCGGCCGCCCCGAGCGCGAGCACCGCCGTGGTCGCCGCAGAGTGCTCCACGATATTCGTGGTGCCCTCCCGCACCACCCAGGCGGCGACCTCGTGGCAGCGCGCCGGCACGTTCGCCGGATCGCCTTCGACGTCCAGTCGGCAGCCCACCGCCGACAGCAGCGACCGCGCCCCCGCCACCTCGTTCATCAGATCGATGCCGCGGTAGCCGCGGACCAGTGTGCGCATCTGGTCCATGGATTCGACGGCCAGTGTCCTGACCTCGTCCATCTCGGCGGCCGCCGGCTCGGCCTTGCCGGACCGGGAAAGCACCGCGGCGAGTTCGCTTTTCACCGCGATCGCGGAGAAGCTGCGGCCCACCACATCGTGCAGGTCCCGCGCGAAACGCAAACGCTCTTCGGCGACCTGCAATTCGGCTTCGACTCCCTTGGCCCGATCCAGTTCTTCGACGACCCGCAGGCCCCACAGCGTGAGCAATGTCGTTCCGACAAGGGCGATTCCAGCGAGGTAGGTCCCGCCCGCGAAGCCGAGCACCGCCAGCGGCGACGATCCGTAGAGCAGTCCGGTCACCACTGCGATCCCCAGGGTCGCCCACCATCGGTGCCGAAGGAAGGACACGAGCGAGTAGGTGGCGAGGATGGCCGTGTAGAGACCGGTCACCGCCGCGCGATCGGTGACCTCGTCCTCGGTCGCCAGCCGGGCGATCACCGCGAACGTCAGCAGAATCCCGATCTGCACCGCGACCGCGACCGGCAACACCCATCGCCGGGAGATCCATCCGGTCGACCCGGCGAACTCCGGCTGCACCTCCAGCGCGAGGATCGCGATGAGGCCGGCGGCCAGCACCCCGGCCACCGCCCACGGCGCGCGCACGGTGAACGCCATCACGATCACCACCGCGGCCACACTCGACTGCAGGGTGAGCCTGGTGTAGAGCCGGAACTTGGCCGGTCCGGACAGCTCGTGCCACCAGGCGCTCATCCGGTTCAACCGCGGTCGTCCCAGCGGAAGCTCTTGCGGGTCAGCGCGAGCGCCAGGACGGTCCATATCGCCAGTGTGGCAAACGGGCGGCCGAGTTCGGCGCAGGTGCCCGCGAAATCGAGCGCCGGATCGGCGGTGGCCGCGGTGGCCAACCGACCCGACGCGCCGAGCGAGACCAGATCCGAGACGGCCGCGAACGGCGTCCAGTCGGCCAGGTCGGCCAGCCGGTCCGGCAGCACCTTCCGGATGGACGCGAGGCCGAGCATCGCGATCGTCATCACCGGCAGCGAGGTGATCTGCGCGGCTTCGGCATTCTTGGTCACCGCGCTGGTCGCCAGCGCGAGCAGGGAGAACAGCACGATCCCGGCGAGCAGCGCCAGCACGATCGCCGCCGGGTTGACCGGAGCGGGCGCGCCGGTGCCGTACACCACCGCGGCGACGACCACCGTGCAGGCCAGCGTCGCGAGCGCACCGGGCACGGCCGGGGCGAGCATGATCTGCCAGTCCGCGGACTCACCGGTGCGCAACCGTTTCAGCACGCCTTCGCTGCGCCGGGTCGTCACCATCGACAGCACCGAGTAGTACTGCACGAACAGCAGGGCCGACAGCGCGAGCAGTTCGAACGTCACCGCTGCGGTGGACGTGGTCGGCGCGGTGTCCTTGATCGCGATGAAATACAAGGCCAGCGGTATGCCGACCGGGAACAGCGTCGCCATGTACATCAGCGTCTTGTTCCGCCGGAATTGCAGATACTCCGCTTTCGCGAGCGCGGTCAGCGGACGGCGGCGAAAGGTGGTGCCGGTGGACGTCAGGGTGGTCATCGGGCTGCTCCGATCAGTTCGGGGGTCGCGGCGGCGACCGGTTCGTCGGCGATATCGAGGAACACCGATTCGAGGGAGGCGGCGCGGGCTTCCAGGCCGCCCAGCTGCAAGCCGTGCGCCCGCGCCCAGCCGAGCAGTTCGAACAGATGGCCCTGCAGATCGTGCGTGGTGACGGTGACGCGTGCCTGCGCGTCGAGCTGTGCGCCGGGCAACGGCGGCAACGGCAGACCGGGGTGATCGAAGACGATCCGCGCCGGATGACCGTCGACGATCTCCCGCAGCGTGCCCGCCCGCGCGACCGCACCCTTGTGCATGATCGCGATCCGGTCGGCCAGCGCCTCCGCCTCGTCCAGGTAGTGCGTGGTGAGCACCATGGTCACGCCGGACGCTTTCAGATCGGCGAGCAATTTCCAAGTGCCCCGGCGACTTTCGGGATCGAGGCCGGTGGTCGGCTCGTCCAGGAACAGCAGTCGCGGCTGTCCCAGCAGCGCGCACGCCAGATCGACGCGGCGCTGCTCGCCGCCCGACAGCGACCCCACCCGGACATCAGCGCGGTCCGCGAGGTCGACCAGCTCGAGCACCGTGGCGCTGGTCGTCGGGTCGGTGCACGTCCCGCGCCACATCTCCAGCGTTTCGCGAACGGTCAGCTCGGCGGGCAACCCACCCGACTGCAACATGATGCCGACCTGGGCGCGCACCTGGGCCCGGTCCCGGCGCGGATCGAGGCCGAAAACCTCTACGACACCGTCGGACGGCGCGGCCAGCCCCTCCAGCATGTCGAGCGTCGACGTCTTACCGGCGCCGTTGGTGCCCAGCAGGGCGAAGACCTCCCCTTCGGCCACCCGCAGATCCACCCCCTTGACCGCCTCGAACGCCGTCTTCCCGTGACCATAGGTGCGGCGCAGTCCCCGAGCGGCGATGACCTCGTCATTGCGCTGCCGCCCCGGCCGCGCCCCAAACGTTGCACTGTTCATGCCTTCAACGATCGCGAACCCAGCCCACCCCCAGTAGTAAGCCCAGTCACCGAATCCCGTGCAATCCCCCACGTGCCCGCCATGACAAATGTCAGATCGCGCCGACCGACCGGGCCGTTCAGCTTTCGGCCTATCGGCGGACACGGCTCGGCCGCTTGGCGGGTGGCGGAAGGTCCGCTCGGCGGTGATGCTGTCGGTATGCCGATCGATCGCCGAGTGATCTCATGGGTGGGTGCGCGCGGAGTGCGGTCGAGGGGTCTGCGTCGGGTCTTTCTCGGCGTTTTCCTGGCTGTGGCCTTGTTGCCGGTCGCCTGTGCTCGGTCCGACGCAGGTGAGCCGAACGTTCAACTGCCGCTGGCGCTGGTTTATGACGGGCCGCAAGGCTGTGCTGATTGTGCGGCGGCGATCGGGGCGGTGCTGCGGCGGGCACCGCGACCGTTTTGGGTCGAGTATGTGGGGCCCGGGACCGGGAAGCCGCTTACCGCGGCGGTTCTGGCCGGTGCGCAGCTGTATGTCCAGCCCGGCGGGGGCTCCGACCTGGAAGCGACCTGGCGTGACCTGAGTGGTTCGGCCGAGACGATTCGCGACTGGGTCCGTGACGGCGGCAGCTATCTCGGTGTGTGTTTCGGCGGCTACCTGGCCGGGCGCGATCCGGGATTCGACCTGCTGCCCGGCGACACCGACGGCTACATCGACGCACCCGACACCACAGTCCCCGACGCCCGCGACACCGTCATACCGGTCGACTGGCGGGGCACGCCACGGCACATGTACTTCCAGGACGGGCCCGCGTTCCATTTGGATCGGGGTGCGGACGCGACCGTCCTGGCGACCTACCCCAACGGATCGGCCGCGGTGGTCGTCGCCCCGTACGGCAAGGGCCGGGTCGGGGTGAGCGGCCCGCACCCGGAGGCCGACGAATCCTGGTATGCGGACAAGGGATTGACCAATCCAGACGGTGTGCGTTGGGATCTGGCCTTCGAATTGCTCGAAGCGACGGTTGCGCGAAGGTGATCCGATGGTGAAATACGGTGCTGCCCTCGGGCTCTAGCGAGCGTTCACTCGTTATCCGGCAGACGCACGATGTGCGGGACACCGACCGGGTTGCTGATCCAGTGGGCAGCCATTCCCGCGGGCAGCGGTTCCAGCTCGTCCTGCACGGCTACGCCTCGGGCGGCAAGGTATTCGGTCGCGCGGTCGACGTCGTCGGTGAACAGTTCCAACCACAGGTCCGCATGGGCGTAGTTGTCCACACGGTCGAGCCATAGGGTTACAGGGCCGAACTGTACTGCAGCACTTTGGATCACACCCGCGGCGACGGGCTCGCCGCTGTCGTCGGTGACTTCCATACCCAGCACGTCACGGTAGAAGGCGACGGTCCGGTCGAATTGGGCCTTGGGAAGTTTCATGGCGATGTTGTGTCCACCGCGGAAGAGGGGTGTCATGGCGTTGTTCTCCTATGTCCGATCGAGGTGATCGTGCAGTGCGCTCAGGCGGCTGTCCCAGGTGTGTGCGAGGGCGGCGAGAAACGACTGAGCCACTGCCATCGGCCGGGTTTGCAACCGATACCGGACCCGGCGTCGCTCACCGGGTTCGGCGCGGACGAGTTCGGCCTCGGCGAGCAGGCCGAGATGTTTGGTGATCGCCTGGCGCGAAATGGGCAGGCGGGCAGCCAGATCGGTCGCGGTCGCCGGGCCGCGCGCAGCGAGTTCGGCGAGCAGCGCGCGACGTGTCGGGTCCGCCAAGGCGGTGAATACCGCCTGGGCGACCAGTTCGGTCTCGAGATCGTCAGGCCGCGGCATCGAGATACTCGGTCAGTTCGGTCAACTCCATTGCCCACCCCTTGACATTGCCGTCGTACGCACCGGCCTGTTCGTCGGGCAGCTGGGCGAAGCCGCTCTCGGTCACCGTGAGCCGGGTGCCGGTCGACGTCGGGCTCAGCAAGAATTCCACGTGTGTCCGGCGCGGATCGCCGCTCGGCAATCCTTCGATCGCCCAGGTGAACGAGAATCGACGGGGCGGCTCGACATGCTGGATCCACAGGGTGTGCGGTCCCTCGGCCGCCCACCACACCCGCGCTGTGCCACCGGGACGTAGCTCCTCGATTTCGGCTCGGGATCCGAACCAACCACCGAGCCCTTCCGGCGTGGTCAGGGCGTGCCACACCTTCTCGGGCGGATGCTGCAGATCGAGAACACGCTCGATGCGATCAGGTAGGGGCACCAAAGCCTCCAGATTTAGCAACCAACGGGTTGCGATACTATATCGCAACCAACGGGTTGCAACAACTGCGGCAAGGTGTCGGGGGTTTGCACAACTCAGCTGCGGTCGTCTGCGGCGGTGCGGATCTTCCCTTCAGGGATCGGAATGGGAGGCAAGGCTTTCGACACCCGAGCGGGCGACCACCAGCAGAAATCGCCCAGCAATTTCATGGTGGCGGGGACCAGCAGCAAACGCAGGATGGTGGCGTCGATGAGCAGCGCCGTGACCAGACCCAGGGCAATGTATTGCATCATCACGAGGTCGGAGAGGGCAAAGACACCGGTGACCACGATGAGGATCGCGGCGGCCGCGGTGATGATGCGGCCGGTGTGCGCGACGCCGGTGCGGATCGCGTCGGCGGTGGACTCCCCCGCGCGCCGGGCCTCCACGATGCGAGCCAGCAGGAAGACCTCGTAATCGGTGGACAGACCGTAGATCACGGCGACGATCAGCATCAGGACGAGCGGCATGATCGGCTGTGCGGTGAAGCCCAGCACACCGGACCCGTGCCCCTCGACGAAGACCCAGGTGAGCACGCCGATGGTGGCGCCGAGGCCGAGCAGGTTCAGGGCCGCGGCCTTGAGCGGCAGCACCAGCGAGCGGAAGGTCAGGTACAGCAGCGCGGTCGTCGCGAGGAACACCAGTGCGAGCATGAGCGGTAGCCGGTGCAGCAGCGCGTCGATACTGTCGCGCTGCGCGGCCGGCTGACCACCCACCAGTAACGTTGTCCCGCTCGGCAATTCCATCGAACGCAGATAGTCGATCGCCGCGTCGGCCCGGTCCGAGCCCGCCAGGACGGTGTCGGTGGTATAGACGAACGGGTCGGCCGGGCCCGGTAGCGGCGCGGGGAACGGCGCGGCCAGACCCGGCGCCTGATTCGCCCGCACGAGTACCGTCTCGATATCGGCGGTGCGGTAGGTGATCATGACCAGCTGGATCGGATCGATCCGCCGCAGCGGAAAGATCTCGTCGAAGTGCTGCTGCGCCAGCCGAGTCGGGTCCGTCGGCGGCAGGAACTTCTCGGTGATCCCACCGAACGTCACGTGTTGCACGGGGGCGACGAGCAGCAGCAGCCCGGCACACACCGACACCGCGACGAGGAACGGCCTTTTCATGACCGCCCCGGCAATTCTCCCCCAAATATTCTGCCGCACATCGTCTCCGGCCCTGGCTCGGCGAAACCAGGCGAACCCCAGCGCATCCACACGCGGGCCGAGCACCGCGAGCAATGCGGGCAGCACCGTGAGCGCGGCAAGCGCCGCCAGCGTGACGGTGACCATCGCGCCGTAGGCGAACGAGCGCAGAAAACCCTGGGGGAACAACAGGATCCCCGCCGCCGCGGCCACCACGACGGTCGCCGAGAACACCACCGTCCGACCGGCGGTCGGCACCGTCCGCCGGACCGCCGCCGCGCTGTCGTGCCCCGCGGCGAGTTCGTCCCGGAACCGGCTCACGATGAACAACCCGTAGTCGACGGCCAGACCCAGCCCGATCATCGAAACCACCGGCGAAACAAAGGAATTCACCTCGACCACGGCGGTGATGCCGCGGATCACGCCCCAGGCCGCGAGCACGGTCAAGCCGCCGACCACGAGCGGCAATGCCGCCGCGACGACCCCACCGAAGAGAAAGAACAGCAGCACCGCGACGATCGGGATCGCGATCAACTCCAGCCGCCGCTGGTCGCGCACCATGGTGTCATTGAGCGCGCCCGCGACTGCCTGCCCGCCCGCGACCTCCATGTCGACACCCGGAATGTCCAGTCGGCCGGCCACTTTGCCGTAGTTGCGCAGCAGTGTGGTGTTGTCGCCGCCGCGCACCGCGAGGGATGCGAACGCGTGCGTGCGGTCCGCGGAACCGAACAGGTCCGGCAGTGTCAGGCCGGTTTCGGTCGGCCAGTACGTCCCGTTGATCTTCGCGATCTCGTCCGGAAAGCGCCGCGGCAGCTCGTTCAGTCCCGCGACGATCGCAGCGGCCAACACGGGATCGTCGATCGTCTTGCCGGCGGGCGCATGGAACAACAGCAGCAGGTCACCGCTGTGGTCACGGCCGAATACCTCGTCCCGCAGCCGGGCCGCCTGTGCGGATTCCGAGGTCGGATCGTCCCAGCCGCGCGCGCTCAGTTCGCCGCCGAGCCCGAGACCGTACGCACCCAGCGCGAGCATGGCGACAACGACGACGCCGAGCACCGCGAAGCGCCGCCGGACGACGAAATCCGCCCACTGTCCGAAATCGGCGAACAAACGCCGCCTCCTCCTGTGCGTGTGAATTGTTCGACTCGACGGAGCCGCCTGGAACGTACCAGCGGCAGCGTGTCCCGACTATGGAACACACCGGAGTTCCGACAGCGCACAATTCTTGCCGCGAACTGCTGTGATCCATACCTATGACCGCAGAAAAGCAGCAGCTCAGCGGCCGATAGCGGGCTGTACAGCGGCCTGAATTAGGTTGCTTCACAAATAATCTCATGCCTGCTTGCCGCGATCTCCAGACTGTTTCAGAGCACTACGCGCCGCCGATATACTCGACCAGGTTCACTATTGTGTCGGACTTTGTTATACGTATCGTCGAGGTGTCCGGCGATAACGAATGGCCGTATTCGGGAGGACCTCCATGTCGGATATCGCTATTGTCGGTATCGGTTGCCGATACGCGGGCGGGATCGATTCGCCCGAGACATTCTGGGATTTCGTCCTCGACAAAAGGGACGGCGTGGTCGAGGTGCCGCCGGACCGATGGGACTATCGCCGGTACTACGATCCCGAGCCGCGCACGCCTGGCCGTAGCTATACCAAGCACGGCGCGTTCATGACGATCGACCCGTGGGAGTTCGATCCGGACTTCTTCGGCATCTCGGCCCGCGAGGCGACCGTGCTCGACCCGCAGCAGCGCCTGCTGCTCGAGGTGACGTGGGAGGCGCTCGACGACGCCGGCCTCGCGGGTCGCACCGCCGGAACCCCGGTCGGCGTGTATGTGGGCGGGTTCGTGGTGGACCAGTCGGTGATCGGTGTGGTCGGTCCGGCGCTGTTCCACACCGACATGCACACCCCGGCCAGCGCCTCGTACACCATGCTGTCCAACCGGATCGCCTACGCGCTCAACCTCACCGGTCCCGCGCTCACGGTCGACACCGCGTGCTCGTCGTCCCTGGTGGCCTTCCATCTCGCCTGCCAGGCCCTCGACAACGACGACTGTCACATCGCAGTGGCCGGCGGCGTGAACGTCATGTTGCAGCCGGAGACGTTCGTGCTGATGTGCAAGGGCAGCTTCCTCGCCGCGGACGGTCGGTGCAAATCCTTCGACGCCGCCGCCGACGGGTACGGCCGGGGCGAGGGCGCGGGCATGGTGGTGCTGAAGAGGCTCGACGATGCGGTGCGCGACGGTGACCGCGTGTACGCCGTGGTCAAGGCCACCGGCGCCAATCAGGACGGCCGGACCACGGCGATCACCGTGCCGAACGCGGATGCCCAAGAGGCCCTTGCCCGTACGGTGTGCACCCGGGCGGGCCTGACCCCGGATGCGATCACCTACGTGGAGGCGCACGGCACCGGCACCCTGGTCGGCGACCCGGTCGAATTGCGGGCGCTCGGCCGCGCTTTCGGCGCACCGGCGGGCCGCACCGGGCCGCTGGGCGTCGGCTCGGTCAAGGCGACCTTGGGCCACACCGAAGCCGCGGCGGGCGTTGCGAGCGTCATCAAGGCGGCGTTGGCGATTCGGCATCGGGTGATTCCGCCGCAGGGCTGGCTCGACAAGCCGAATCCGGACATCCCGCTCGACGAGTTGGGCCTGCGCATCCAGGTCGACGCCGAACCGCTGCCGCCGCATGCCGATCCGATGACGATCGCGGTCAACGGCTTCGGCTACGGCGGCACCAACGCGCACGCGATTCTCCAGGAGTACCGCGCGCAACCGGCGCCCCCCGGCCCCGCGCCCGCCCCACGGCACTACGGAATCCTGCCCCTCTCCGCCCGCAGCACCGGCGCCGCGCGCGCCATCGCGGGCCGCTTCGCCGATCTGCTCGACGCCGGTGCCGATCCGGACCGGTTGGCCGAGGCCGCCTGGACGCGCTCGGCGCACCACCAGTTCCGCACCGGTGTGCTGATCGGCGACTCCGACGACGTACGGCACCAGCTGCGGCAGTTCGCCGCGGGCGAGGGCCGTGACGCGGCGCGCACGGTCGCGGCCCGCATCGCCGAACCGGTGTTCGTGTTCTCCGGCATGGGACCGCAGTGGTGGGGCATGGCGCGCGAATTGCTCTGCGCCGGTGGCATCTTCGCCGAGACCGCAGCGCTCATCGACGCCGAGTTCGGCAAGCTGGCGGACTGGTCCATCGTCGACGCGCTCCTGCAGCCCGAAGCGGAGTCGCGGGTCTCGCGCACCGAGGTGGCGCAACCGGCCAACTTCCTGGTTCAGGTGGCGCTGGTGAGCGAGCTGGCCCAGTACGGGATCACCCCGGCCGCGATCATCGGCCACAGCGTGGGCGAGGTGTCGGCGGCCTATGTCAGCGGGATGCTCTCGCTACGGGAGGCCGTGCGGGTCGCCTACCACCGGGCCAGATTGCAGGCGAGCACCGCGGGCTCCGGCGGCATGCTGGCCGTCGGCCTGCCGCTCGAGCGGGCCCGCGAACTCGTCGCCGACGACCCGCGCGTCGATCTCGCGGCGATCAACAGCGCGAGCTCGCTCACGTTCTCCGGCGACCCGCAGCGCCTGGACGAGATCGCGGAAATGCTCACCGAGGACGCCGCTTTCGCGCGCCGGCTGCGGGTGGAGGTGCCCTACCACAGCCGGTTGATGGACCCGATCCTCGCCGAGCTGCGGGCCGAGCTCGCCGACCTCGCGCCCAAAGCGCCCACCGTGCCGCTGTATTCAACGGTGACCGGCGAACTCGTCACCGCGGGGACGTGGGACGCCGGCTACTGGTGCGCGAACGTCCGTCAGCCGGTGCGCTTCTACGACGCGGTGGTGCGGGCGATCGGTGCGGGCAGCCGGGTGTTCCTCGAGGTCGGCCCACATCCGGTGTTGTCCGGCAACATTCGGGAGGCCCTGGTCGAGGCCGATGTGCACGGCACCACGGTGCCGACGCTCGATCGCAAGACCGCCGATTCCGTGAGCATCCGCCGCACCCTCATCGGCCTGTACAGCGCGGGTGTGCTCGACCCGGAGCAACTGTTCCCGGCCGGCGGTCCGCGGACCGCGCACGTCCCGCTCCCCCGCTACCCGTGGCAGCGCACCCGATTGCAGTCGACACTGCCCCTTTTCGAGCAGGCCAGGCTCGGCTCCCCGGACACCTACGCGATGCTCGGCGATCCCGATGTGGAGGGTCGCGCGGACTGGCTGCTCCAGGTCGGCACCGAATTGCTACCGTGGCTGGCCGATCACGTGGTCAACGGCGTCCGGATCATGCCGGGCGCCGCCTACCTGGACGCGGCACTCAGTGCAACGGCCACTCGGCTCGGCGTCAAACGCGTTGCGCTGGAGCAGGTCCGCTTCGTCGCGCCGTTGATCATGGCCGCACCGGATGTGCCGCTCATGGCGCTGAGTGTGGAGGAGTCCAGTGGCCGCTTCCTGATCCGGTCCCGCAACGCGACCGGAACGGCCTGGACCGTGCACGCCTTCGGGCGCACCCTCACCGGCAGTCACCTTCCTTCGAAGGCAACCGTTCCAGAGATCGAGGTCGGTATCGATATCGACCCGGACATGTTCTACACCGGGCTGGCCGCGGCGGGGCTCCAGTACGGTCCGTCGTTCCGCCGGGTCACGTCCATGCGGGTCGGTCGGGATACGGCGGTCGCCACCGTCGACGGCACGATCGCCGCGGACTCCGGCCATCTCGCGCACCCGGCGGTGGTGGACGCCGCCATGCAAACGGCGGCACTGCTTTTCGCCGACGAGCGGATCAACGAGGGCATCATGGTGCCCGTCGGCGTGGCCGCCGTCCGGTTGCTCGCCCCGATACCCGAGCGGGCCACGGTGGTCGCCCGCCGCGACCCCAAGGCGCGGTTGCGCGCCGATGTCGACGTGCTCGACGCGGAGCACAATCTCGTCCTGCGCCTGACCGGACTCCAGATCGGCGCCTTGAAGCCCGGTGACGATCCACTGCACCGGATGGCCGAGTTCTACTACCGCGAAACCATGGAGCGACGCGACCCCATCGACCAGACCGCACTGCCGAACGTCGGCACGGCCACGATCTTCGTGATCGGGCTCGGAAAGAGCCCTCGCGCCGAGCAATTGGCGGCCGCGATCCCGGGCGCCCGGCACTACCTCGCCGGACCGGATCTGGAAACGACGCTCACCGAGCAGCTGCGGCAGTCCCGCACAGACGAATCCACCCGCCTGCACGTGTGCGTGGTCGCCGGTTCCGGCACCGATGATCTAGAGGATCTGCGCATGTTGCAGCGGATCGCCGTCGCGGTGCGTGAATTCGCGGATCCGAAGACCGAGGAGCAGACACCGCAGTCCGTCTTCGGCGACGGTTCGGTGCACGTCACGCTGATCACCGAGCGCGCGTTCACGGTGCCGGACAGCACGATCGCGCCGGATTCGCACCAGTCCGCGCTGGCCGGGGCACGGCGGGTGCTGCTGAACGAACAGACCTCGTTGCGCTGGCGGCTGATCGATGTGGCCCCCGAGACCGGTATCGCCGAGATCGTCACCGAACTCGCGATACCGGGCGCGTTCTCCTACGACAACACCGACGAGGTGCTGCTGCGCGACGGTCAGCGCTGGGCCCCGGTGGTGACCAAGCCGCTGCCGGACCGTCTCGCGGCGCACGACACCGCGGCACCGCTCGCCGACCCGGAGGCGAACTTCGAGCTCGAACTCCCGCGCACCCGGCTGCTGTCGGCGCTGGCCTGGCGCGAATGCCCGCGCCGCGCACCGGGCCCCGGGCAGGTGGAGGTGCGGATGCAGGTCATCGGGCTGAATTACAAGGATCCACTCAAGGTTATCGGCCTGCTCGGCGAAAGAGAGCTGGCACCAACCTATTTCGGCACTGTTCCCGGGATGGAGGGCGTCGGCACGGTGGTGCGGGTCGGCCCCGGCGTCGACGGTCTCGGCGTCGGCGATCTGGTGGCGGTCGCGGCGAAGGGCATGATGCGACGCTTCGCCCTGATCGACCGGCAACTCGTCATCCCCCTGCCTGCCGATACCGACCCCGGTTATTGCACCAGCGCCATCGCTTTCGCGACTGCCGAATACGCCCTACTGGAGCTGGCACGGCTGGAGCCGGGCGAGACGGTTCTGATCCACGGCGCGGCCGGTGGAGTGGGCACGGCCGCCATCCAGGTCGCGAAGGCGCGGGGCGCGCGCATCATCGGCACGGCCAGCACCGACGAACGGCGCAGGCACATCCTGGATCTCGGCGCGGATCACGCGGTGAACTCGCGCTCGCTCGACTTCGTCGACGACGTGCTCGCCCTGACCGGCGGCGTCGGCGCAGCGGTGGTGCTCAGCAGCGCTCCCGGCGAGATCCTGCGGCAGAACTTCACCGCCGTCGCCGAATTCGGGCGCATCGTCGAGGTCGGCAAGGCCGATATCTACACCGGTGGCCTGCTGGAGCTGGCCAATTTCGACAAGAACGTGGCCTACTACTCGATGGATCTCGACCGCCTGGTCGCGGTCCACCCGCAACGACTGGCCGGCCTGCTGCAGCGGGTGTACGAGCAGGTCGTGGCGGGCGTCTATCGGCCGCTGCCGTACAAGATGTTCGAAACCCACGAGGTGGGAACGGCTTTCGAGGAGGTGATCCGCTCGACCGGACTGGCTCGGATCGCGTTGCGCATCGATGCGCCGCACCCGCCGGTGCGGCCGTACCTGCCCGATATCGAGATCCACGAGCACGCGAGCTATCTCGTCACCGGCGGGTTCGGCGGCTTCGGCATGGCCACCGGGCGCTGGCTGGTGCTGCGCGGCGCGCGCAGGCTCGTGCTGCTCGGGCGCAGCGGAGCGAGCACCGATGAGGCCCGGCGGCAACTCGAGGCGTGGCGGACCGTCGGCGTCGAGGTGATCGAGGCACTCGTCGATGTCACCGACACCGCGGCCGTCGCCGCGGTGCTCGCCCGCGCGCACACGGCCGAACATCCGCTGCGCGGGGTGTTCCACGCGGCGGGCGCGGTGTCCGACAACCGCATCGAGCTCATGACACCCGAGCAGCTGGCGCAGGTGTATCGGCCGAAGGTGCACGGCGCCCGCGCCCTGCACCGCGCGGTCACCGAGGCGGGCATCGAGTTGGACATGTTCGTGCTGTACTCCTCCGGCGGCTCGATGTACGGCATCTACGGCCAATACAACTACTGCGCGGCCAATGTCGCGGTCGAGGCGCTCGCCGAGGAATGGGCCAGGGCGGGCGAGCGCGCCCTGTGCATCGGCTGGGGTCACCTCTCCGGCGCGACCGGCGGGATGGCCGCCGACGCGACCGCCACCAAATATCTCGACCTGGTCGGCTTCGGCCCGATCGATATGGCCGACGCCACCGCGTATCTGGAGCAGACGCTGCGCCTGCGCGACACCAACGCCGCCATCATCCCCACCGACTGGGCCAAACTCACCGGCACCTTCCCGCAGCTGACCCGCACCGGCCGGACGATCGAGCTGGCCAAGGCCTCGGCCAAGGACACCTCCGAATTGGCCCGCCTGCGTGCCGAACTCGTCGACCTGGACGACAGCAAGCGCGGGCCGTTCATCGCCCGCAAGATGGCCGCGGAACTGGCCGTGGTGATGGGCGTGCCGGTGGAGTCGATCGATATGACGGTGCCGGTGCCCGAACTCGGCCTGGATTCTCTGATGGCCGTGGAACTCGGCGCACGGGTCACCAAAACGCTCGGCATCGACCTTATGTCCTTGCAGATGGGCCGATCGTTCAGCCTGGAACAGGCCGGACCCAAGGTCGCCGAACTCGTTCTCGCCGCCGAACCCGGCCGCCCGCAACCGATCCCCGAGCCGGTGGCGGCGCCGTGATCGACCTCGGACTGATCGACGAGTGGAACCCGCCGCCCGGCCGCCTGGTGACCTGGGTCGCCACCCCGGCGGCCGTGGCGCGGGCCGCCACCGCCCCGGCGCATCCGGCGCCGCCCTCGCACCAGCAGGAGGAGTATCTGCGGTTGGCCGACCGGCACGCGGCGGCGGACTTCCGCTATTCGGGCCTGTGCCTGGTGACCGCCGAAATACCCGCGGGTGAACTCGATTACGCCGCGATGACGCGCAGCATCAACGCGTTCCTGTTGCGCCACGACACCTTTCGCACCTGGTTCGCCATGGCACCCGACGGCACGGTCCGGCGGCACCTGGTACCCGAAGAAGTGGTCGAGTTCGCGCCGATCGACTACGGCGAACTCGACGACGCGGCCGCCATCCGCGAGCACGTGCAGAAGACGACCCCCGGCCCGTTCCAATGGGATTGCTTCTCCTTCGGCGCGATCGCGCACGGCGAGTCGACCACGGTCTACCTCGCGGTGGACCATCTGCACACCGACGGCCTCGGACAGTACCTGTCCTGCGCCGACCTGGCCTACCTCTACGCCCGGGAGGCCTGGCAGGTCGGCGACCTGCTCGACCCCACCGCAAGCTATCTCGAATACTGTTGCGCCGAACGCGAACTCACCGCCCGCCTGAGCCTCACCTCGCCCGGTGTGCAGAAGTGGCTGGAATTGATTCGGGGCAACGACGGCGAATTGCCCTCCTTCCCGCTGGATCTCGGCAAACGTACCGATGGCTACAACCGCAGCGCGCATCGCACGAGCACGCTGCTCACCGAAGCCGAGGCACGCCGGTTCGAGCAGGTCTGCCGCAGCCACGGGGCCGAGTTCGTGGGCGGGATCTTCGCCGCGGCGGCCCTCGCCGAAGCCGAACTCACCGGCAACGACTACTACTTCGGCATGACCCCGATCAGTACCCGCACCACTCCCGCCGAACGGGCCTCGGTGGGATGGTATGTCGCGCTGGTACCGGTCGCCTTCCCGATCACCACCACCGCCTTCGGCCGGGTGGTGACGATCGCGCAGCGGGCCTATGAGAACGGGATCCGGCTCGCGCCCACGCCCTTTCATCGCGTACTCGAACTATTGCCCGCCGACACCGACGTCGACGTGCGGCCCGGCTGGGCGGCACCGATGATCTCGTTCGTGGACGCGCGCGACTTCGTCGGCCACGAATTCTTCGACCTGGTGCACGGTGGCATCTTCGCCAACCGGGCCGCCTCGGAGGAAGTGCTGGTCTGGATCAACCGGATGCCGTCGGAAACGACGCTGAGCGTCATCTACCCGGATACGCCGGTGGCGCACGAGTCCGTGCGCCGCTACGTGGCGGCGATGCGGACGATCTTCGCCGCGGTGGCCGGCCGATCGTCGTAGTCCCGGCCTCGGTGTCCTACCGGTGCCCGGGCTCCAGCACGAAGACCGGGATCACCCGCTCGGTCTTCTCCTGGTATTCGGCGTACGGCGGATACGCGGCGAGCGCGCGGGACCACCACACGGCCTTCTCGTCCCCCGTGATCTCGCGGGCCGTCATATCGTGATGCGCGGCCCCGTCCTGGAGTTCGACGTGCGGATCGGATCTGAGGTTGAAGTACCACACCGGGTGACGCGGGTAGCCGGCCTTGGAAGCCACGGCGGCGTAGCGCCCTTCGTGCTCCACGCGCATCAGCGGGATCTTGCGGATCTTGCCGCTCTTCCCGCCGCGCATGGTGACGATGACGACGGGCAAGCCGGTATCCCAGAGCGTCGTTCCCTGTGTGCCGCCCGACTTTTCGTACAGCTCGACCTGTTCGCGTATCCACTGCGCCGGGCTCGGCCCGTACTCGCCCTCGAACGGCATCGCATGCACCCCCGTCGTCGCGTACCGATCATGGTACGCACCTGGACAAGAGCAACCTCGGGAATCCGCCGGGGCAAGCTAGGCGACCAACTCCATCACCCCGCGCGGGGCGGCGGCAGGCTCGGTCGGAAAGCCGAACCGCACCAGCCGGTGCGGCGGGTCCATCTCGAAGTGGGCGGTGGACGCGGGCAGGAAGCCGCCGATCATCTTGTCCAGCATGGTGTTCACGTGCGCGAAGCCCGGCCGCAGGTACACCGGCCAGCAGCGCACACGGCCCGCGGGCACCTCGACGATGGTCGGCTTCTGCACCCGGGCGAGCACCGGCCAGTGCACCGAGAACGCCAGCCACAGGTCCAGCGACAGCTCCGCGCCCGCGTAGAAATCCAAGCCGCGGAGCAAGGTCAGCCCACCGAGGAACGGCACCACGTCCGACGGGAAAGGCGCTATGCCGCTGCCGAATTGCAGGTGCGTGGTGTCGAGGAAGTGCGCCTCCTCACGGGACACCACGACGCCCCGCGACCGCGTTTCGGCCCGATAGTCCGCCGCGCGCAACCAGCCGCCCGCCCGGCTGAACCGCTGTTCGACGGTCACCGTCGTCGCGGCCTCGCCGGTCCGCAATTCGAGCGTCGAGTGGTAATCGAGTTCAGCCCTCGTCACCACACTGGTCACCTCGAACGACGGTGGCTGATCGGCGACTCCCCCGGTGTACACGGATTTCTCGCCATCGGGAATCACGGGATCACGGAACGTGGCGCCCACATTTCCTCCTTGGTGGCCGGAACAAACCTTCGATCCCCATTCAAATGCGTTCCGGCCGAGGACTCGGCTCGAATTCACCGGCGCTACGACGACTCACAAAATCAGCGCGGCCCGAAGTGGGGCCCGCACAGGTCATCCGGTTACGGGCCGAGCGCCGCACGCAGTACCGGCCAGGAGTTGTGCAGGTCTTGCTGCCAATAGCCCCAGGAATGCGTGCCCTCCCGCACATCGAACGTCGCCGGAATATTCAACTCCCGCAGCCGGGTACGCAGTTGCGCCGTGCAGGCCGACGCGACGACGTCCAGCAGGCCGCCGACCGTGAGCTGATCCAGCAGTTTCAGCGGATCCGCGTCGATGCCGGGTCCGTCCAGCGTGTCGAGCGGCCCCGGACGGCCGCTTCCCGTCGACACGTAGATGGTCGTGCCGCGCAGCCGATCCGCGTGCAGGTAGGGATCATTGGCCGCCCAGGCGGGATCGGTGGGCGGGCCCCACAGGTTCACCGGGTTGCCCTGCTTGCCGAGCACCACGGCATCGACCATCGCCTGCCCGAACGGATCGCTGGTGCGCACACAGCCGCTGTAGGAACCGATCGCGCGAAACCGGCCGGGCGCCGCCAGGGCCAAGCGGAACACCGCCGAACTCGCCATGGAGGGCCCCGCAATGGCATTCGCGCCGGTGCCGCGGAACGCCGAGTCGATGATCGCGGGCAATTCCGTGGCAAGGAAGCTCGTCCACTGCTGCCTGCCGAGGATCGGATCGTCGGCGCGCCAGTCCGCGAAGAAGCTGCCGCCCCCGCCGACCGGCATCACCACCGTCACTTGCTGATCGGCGAAGAAGCGCTCGGCGTCGGTCTCGGTGAGCCAATTCCGGCTGTCGCGCCACCGCCCGGGCTCGCCGCCGCCGTCGACCCCGTTGAGCAGATACAAGGTCGGCGCAGGCTGCGAAACATTCACGGCCGGAAGCACTTCGACCGGCACGGCCCGGCCCATCGCCACGGAGTGCACCGTGAGGTCGAGCACACGTCCCGGGCCCGGCCGCACGTCGATCAGCCGCGACCCGTTCGCCGACGGCCGCGCCGCCGCAGCCGCCTGGTCCGCGATCGCAGCCGCCTGGTCCGCGATCGTCGCCGCCTGGTCCGCGAAAGCCGCTGCGCCGGAGCACAGCACGACCGCGACGCCGAGCAGTGCAGCTACCCGGCGGCCGAGCTGTCCGTCCCCGCTGCCCATCCGCACCTCCGCACACCACCAGGCGTAATCGCCCGACGGTAAGCCGCGTTCGAGGCCGTGCGCCGCAATCCCGGTGCGGATTGGGTGGATTCACATCGCCGCCGGTGCACCGTTGGGCAGCGCACACAATGTAGGAGTAAATGGTGAGCAACTGGGCAGATCAGCCCCATACTGGGAGCGATTGCAGGTTGCCGATCCGCTGACGCATCGGCGCGACGGGTGACCCGCGGATCGAGGGGCACCCGCCGGCCCCGAGCTGTTCGAACCGGCCGACGAGAAGTGCGTGAGTTGGTTACCGACGTCATCGATGTGGGGGCGGACTTCCCGGTCGCCCGTAAAGCGCTGTGGGATCTGTTCTTGGAACCGCAGACCTATCCACGGTTGTTCGCCGGAATAGGCGCCTGCGAGCTCGTGGAGGAGAGTCCGGACAGCCGGATCGTGCGGGTGCGCATCGGCACCGCCGAATCCGGCATCCGCACCCATCAGCTGCGCCTCACCGTGCGCCGCTGGTACGAGAGCTTCGAGCTGCAGTGCCCGGGTACCGGCAGTTTCGTGTCGGTCCGGCTGCGCGGCGACGAGGAGCGCACCAAGATCGTCGTCACCGTGTTCGCCCCGGGCCGGCTGCATCCCGGGATCGCCGAGGGGTCCAACGCCGCGGTGATGTCCTGGGTGAACGCCGGCCTGCGGCGCGCGGTCGACGTCATCCGCGGCGCGCGGACCTCGACCGTGGTCAACGCCGAGAACTCGCCGCTGCGCAGGCAGGTGAGCGTCGCCAAACAGATGGTCACCGTCGGCGTCGGGCGCACCAGCAGCCTGGCGACCGGCGTCAAACAGGCCCGCTCCCTTGCCAAGTGGGGCTTCAACCTGGCGGGCGGCTACGCCACGGCGGCCGCGTATGCACCGGACCGGATCGCGATCATCGACGATTCCGGCACCCGCACCTTCGCCGAGATGCACACGCGGACAAGCGCACTGGCCGGCGCGCTGGCCGCGCTCGACCTCGGCTTCGGCGACACCATCGGGCTGCTCGCCCGCAACCACGCCGGCATGGTCGAATGCATGGTCGCCGCAGGCAAACTCGGTGTCGACGTGGCGCTGTTGAACGTCGGCCTGTCCGGCAGGCAGATCGAGGACATCGTGCAGCGGCACCGGCTCGCCGCGTTGTTCGTCGACGGCGACCTCGAGCGACTGGTCCACTATCTGCACGCCGACCTGCCGCGCTTCAACACCGACGGCCGCCCGCCGGTGCCGGGCCGGGCCACCCTCGACGATCTGATCGCCGAGGGCGAGCGGCCGTTCCGGCTGCCGAACCGCGCGGGCAGGCTGATCGTGCTGACCTCCGGCACCAGCGGCACCCCCAAGGGCGCGCGCCGCCCGGAGCCGAAGGGCTTCGGCACCATCGCCGCGCTGCTGTCGCGGATTCCGCTGCCGATGGCGGAGCCGATGCTCATCCCCGCGCCGCTCTTCCACACCTGGGGCCTGGCCGGTTTGCAGATCAGCACGCCGTTGCGGGCCACCGTCGTGCTGCCGGAGCGCTTCGACGCCGAGGACTGCCTGCGGCTGGTCGCCGAGCACCGCGTCGCCAGCATGATCGTGGTGCCCACCATGGTGAACCGCATCCTCGATCTCCCGGCCGCGGTACGCGCCCGCTACGACACCTCGAGCCTGCGCGCCGTCGTCAGCTGCGGCGCCCCGCTGGCCGGGGCGACGGTGCTGCAGTTCATGGATGTCTACGGCGACATCCTCTACAACGTCTACGGTTCCACCGAGGTCTCCTGGGCCACCATCGCCACCCCCGACGATCTGCGCACCGCGCCGACCACCGCGGGCAGGCCACCGCTCGGCACCCGCATCGCGGTGCTCGGCCCCGATCAGCGACCGGTGCCGCTGGGCGTCACCGGGCATATCTTCGTGGGCAACCACATGCTTTTCGACGGCTACGTGAACTCCGCGCCGCCCACCGAGGCCGACGGCATGCTCGACACCGGCGATCTCGGCTACCTCGATGTCGCGGGCCGGCTCTTCATCGCGGGGCGCGACGACGAGATGATCATCTCCGGCGGCGAGAACGTCTTCCCCCGCCCGGTCGAGGAGGCCCTGGCGCATCTGCCACAGGTCAGCGAGGTGGCCGTGGTCGGCGTACCGGACCAGGAGTTCGGCCAGCGGCTCGCCGCGTTCGTGGTGAAACGCGAAGGGGCGGGGCTGGATTCGGACATGATCCGGTCCTATATCCGGCATCGTCTGAGCCGCTTCTCGGTGCCGCGCGACGTCACCTTCCTGCCGACGCTGCCGCGCGGTGAAACCGGCAAGATCATCAAACATCTGCTCACCGGCGGCCCGCCGGCGGAGGGTTCGGTGCAATCCCCGCTCGGCGGGCCCCACCTGGTCACCTGAGCTTGTCCGCCGGATCGGGCAGCGCGAGGGTCGCCGCGCCCACGGCGAGTGCCCCGATCGCGATGGCCGACAGCATCAGCACGCTGCCGCTCAGCGTGTGGACGCGAAAGAACACGACGCTGAGCAGCGCCAGCCCCACCGCGTTGCCGATCTGCTCGATGGTGGGCAACTGACCGGACGCCTCGGCCATCTGACGCTCACGCAGGCCCGACAGCATCAGCGGTTGCAGCTGCACCCCGAACAGACCGACGCCGAGTCCGGACAGAAAGACCGGGCCGAGCGCCAGCGCCAGATTCACCTCCCCGCCGGTCAGGCGCAGATATCCCGCACCGACCGCGACCAAGGCGCCGTACCCCGCGATCCCGCCCGCGAGTATCTTTACGCCCCAACGCTTTACGAGAAACGGTGAGGCGAGCGCACCCGCGCCCGCCCCGAGCGCGAACGGTGTCATCGCGATGCCGGTGCGCAGCGGCGAGAAGTGCAGGATGTCCTGCAGGGTGATCGAGACGGTGAACACGAACGCGGTGAACAGGCCGAAGAAGCACGCCACCAGTCCGGCGCCGATCGCGAAACCGCGGTCGGCGAACAGATCCAGGCGCACCAGCGGGCTGCCGCCGCGCCAGACCAGCCTGCGCTCGTAGCCGAGGAATACCGCGCCCAGCGCCAGCGCCGCCGCAAGCACCACGAAAGGGACCGGACGCCAACCGTTCTGCTGGATATCGACGAGCGCGGCGAGCAATGCGAACAGGCTGACGGTGGACAGCGCCACCCCGCCGAGATCGAGCCGGTCGCGTTCCGGCGGCTGGTCGAGCCGAAGGTACCGGTACCCGAGCGCGAAGGCGAGCAGCCCGATCGGCAGATTCATCAGGAACACCGAATGCCAACCGAGACCGGCGATATCGGCCGTGACCAGCACGCCGCCGACGATCGGTCCGAGCATGCCCGCGAAGCCCGCGGTCGCACCGTAGAGCGCGAACACCACCTGGTGCCGGCTGGGTGGGAAGCTCGCGATCAGGATGGCGATGGTCTGCGCGGCCATACCCGCGCCCGCAGCGCCCTGGAAGATGCGTGCGATCACCAATTCCACGGCGCTGGTAGACATTCCGCACCACACCGAGAACACCGTGAAAGCCGTGACCGACACCAGGAATACCACGCGACGGCCCAGGATGGCCCCGATCCGCGCGGCGGTCAGCAAGGTGCACGCGAAGGCCAGCGAATAGCCGGACACCACCAGCAACTGCTGTGCCGCCGACGCGTTCAGGTCGGCGGTCAGCTCCGGCAGCGCGGTATTGACGATGGTCACGTCGATCATCTGCATGAACACCGCGATGAGGCAGCCGGTGAACGCGAGCCACGCGTCGAGGCCACCCGCGAGCCGGATATCGGGCAGCTTGGCGCCGAGCGCCCTCACCGGTGCAACGCCGCATCGAAGATCGGCCAGGAGTTGTGCAGGTCCTGCTGCCAGTAACCCCACGAGTGCGTGCCCGTCGCGCGCAGGTCGACGGTCGCCGGAATGCGCAACTCCCGCAACCGGTCTCGCAGCTGCCGGGTGCAGACGTGCGCGATGGCCTCCAGCGGTGCGCCGAAGATCAGCTGATAGGTCAGTTGCAGCAGATCGCCGCGGACGCCGTCGACGGTGTCGTAGGGCCCCGGATTGCCGTTCCCGCTGGCCACGTATATCGCTGTGCCACGCAACTTTTCGGCGTGCAGGTAGGGATCGTTGGCGGCCCACGCGGGATCGCTCGGCGGTCCCCACATGTTCACCGGATTACCCTGCTGACTGGCGACCACCGCGTTGACCACGGCCTGACCGCGCGCGTCGCTGGTCCGTACACACCCGCTGTACGAACCGATCGCGCGATACACCCCGGGCGCGGACAGGGCCAGCTGGAACACGGCCGTGCCCGCCATCGAGATCCCGGCGATCGCGTTCGCGCCGGTCGTGTTCAGCATGGCGTCGACGATCGGCGGCAGCTCCCGCGTGAGAAAGGTGGCCCAGCGCTGCTTGCCCAGCGCCGGATCGTCGGCGCGCCAGTCGGTGAAGTAGCTGCCCTCGCCGCCGAACGGGATGACGATATTGACCTGTTTGTCGGCGAAGAACTCCGCGACATCGGTCGCGTCGGCCCAATTTCGATCTATCCCGCCATCTGCGCCGTTGAGCAGATACAGTGTCGGCGCCGGTATCGAATCATCCGGTGCCCGAAGCACTTTCAAGGCCACCGGTTTTCCCATCAACGCGGAGTGGACGATCATGTCGATGCCTGCCCGGCCCTCGGCGAAGCTCAGCACGCGCGAGCCGTCCGGAGCAGTCACCGGCGGCTCGGCGCGCGCGGTGCTCGTGAGCAGCGCGCCCACCAGCACCGCGGTCGCGCACCGCGCCGCGAGCACCGACGCGCCCCGGAAAATCCGATCGACCACGCGGCACCTCCGGCCACTTCGTGCACTCGTCCGATGTGCGCAGACGCTAACCGGCCCCGGTCGCCCCGGCCCGGCCTTCCCGCATTCCTTGGGACACCTGACCGACCGTCACCGCGGGCTCCTGGTGTCGATCACAACGGGCGCGCACCCGGATTCGACCGGCGGCCAATGGTTGACTCATTCCAGAAAACGGACAAGACTCTGGTTCGTGCCTACGGCCATGGAATTCCAGCAGATGCTGCGGGGAGTTTCGCTGCGCGTGACGGCGCCCCGGGTCGCGGTACTGAGCGCCGTACACGAGCACCCGCATGCCGACACCGATTCCATCATCCGGGCCGTGCGCTCCCGCCTGTCGGCGGTGTCGCACCAGGCGGTTTACGACTCGCTGCACACCCTCACCGCCGCCGGCCTGCTGCGCTGCATCCAGCCGTCCGGTTCGGTGGCGCGGTACGAGACCCGGGTCGGCGACAACCATCATCACGTCGTGTGCCGCCACTGCGGCCGGATCGCCGACGTCGACTGCGCGATCGGCGAAGCGCCCTGCCTGTCCGCGTCCGACGACAGCGGCTTCGCCATCGACGAGGCCGAAGTCATCTATTGGGGCCGCTGCCCCGACTGTGCGGCGAAGACCGCCGCTCCACCACGTCCCTGACCACAGCCCGCACTACTCATCAAGGAAGGAATACCGTGACGTCCGACAGCCGTCCACCTACTCCTGATACCGAAACTCGCAGCGCGAGCGAGAGCGAGAACCCGGCGATCCCGTCCCCGACGCCGCAGACCGACCACCGCCCCCGCACCAACAAGGACTGGTGGCCGGAGCAGATCGATCTCTCGGTGCTGCACGCGCATTCGTCCAAGTCGAACCCGCTCGGCGAGAGTTTCAACTATGCCGAAGAGTTCGCGAAGCTCGATGTCGAAGCGCTGAAGGCGGACGTCGCGGCAGTCCTGACCAACTCGCAGGACTGGTGGCCCGCCGACTACGGCAACTACGGCGGTCTGTTCATCCGGATGAGCTGGCACGCCGCAGGCACCTACCGCATCGCCGACGGCCGCGGCGGCGGCGGACAGGGCGCGCAGCGGTTCGCCCCGCTCAACAGCTGGCCCGACAACGCGAACCTGGACAAGGCGCGCCGGCTGCTGTGGCCGGTCAAGCAGAAGTACGGCAACAAGATCTCCTGGGCCGACCTGCTGGTGTTCGCCGGCAACGTGGCACTCGACTCGATGGGCTTCCAGACCTTCGGTTTCGGCTTCGGCCGCCCCGACATCTGGGAACCGGAAGAGGTCTTCTGGGGTCCGGAGGACACCTGGCTCGGCGACGAGCGCTACAGCGGTGACCGTGAGCTGTCGGGCCCGCTCGGCGCGGTCCAGATGGGCCTGATCTACGTGAACCCGGAAGGGCCGAACGGTCAGCCCGATCCGGTCGCCTCCGCGCGCGATATCCGCGAGACGTTCGGCCGCATGGCGATGAACGACGAGGAGACCGCCGCGCTCATCGTCGGCGGCCACAGCTTCGGCAAGACGCACGGCGCGGGCAACCCCGACCTGGTGGGCGCCGAACCCGAAGCCGCGCCGATCGAGCAGCAGGGCCTCGGCTGGAAGAGCGCCCACGGTACCGGCAAGGGCAAGGACGCCATCACCAGCGGCCTGGAGGTCGTGTGGACCTCCACGCCGACCCAGTGGGGCAACGGGTTCCTGCAGAACCTGTACGGCTACGAGTGGGAGCTGACCAAGAGCCCCGCCGGCGCGTGGCAGTGGAAGCCGAAGGACGGCGCGGGCGAGGGCACCATCCCCGATCCGTTCGACGGTCCCGGCCGCACCCCGACCATGCTGACCTCGGACCTGGCCCTGCGCGAGGACCCGATCTATCGGGAGATCACCAGCCGCTGGCTGGAGCACCCCGAAGAGCTGTCCGTGGCATTCGCCAAGGCCTGGTACAAACTGCTGCACCGCGACATGGGTCCGATCAGCCGCTACCTCGGCCCGTGGGTGCCCGAACCGCAGCTCTGGCAGGACCCGGTGCCGGCCGTCGAGCACGCGCTGATCGACGCGCAGGACATCGAGGCGCTCAAGAGCAAGGTGCTCGAATCCGGCCTGTCGGTGCCGCAGCTCGTCAAGACGGCCTGGGCCTCCGCGTCGAGCTTCCGCAGCACCGACAAGCGCGGCGGCGCGAACGGTGCCCGGATCCGGCTCGAGCCCCAAAAGAGCTGGGAGCTCAACGAACCCGCCGAACTGGCCAAGGTGCTGCCGGTGCTGGAACAGATCCAGCAGGACTTCAACGGCTCCGCCGCCGGCGGCAAGCAGGTCTCGCTGGCCGACCTGATCGTCCTCGCCGGTGCCGCGGCGATCGAGAAGGCGGCCAAGGATGCGGGGCACGCCGTGACGGTGCCCTTCGCCCCCGGACGCACCGACGCGACGCAGGAGAACACCGACGTCGAGTCGTTCGCGGTGCTCGAACCGCGGGCCGACGGTTTCCGCAACTACGTGCGGGCCGGTGAGAAGGCGCCGTTGGAGCGGCTGCTGCTCGAGCGGGCCTACCTGCTCGACGTGACGGCGCCGGAGCTGACGGTGCTCATCGGTGGTCTGCGTGCGCTGGGCGCCAACTACGGCGGCACCGAGCACGGCGTGTTCACCCAGCGACCGGGCACGCTGACCAACGACTTCTTCGTCAACCTCCTCGACCAGAGCGTCGAGTGGAAGGCCGCGGAGTCGGCGGAGAACGTCTACCAGGGCGTCCGCGCGGGTCAGCCCACCTGGACCGCGACCGCCAACGACCTGATCTTCGGCTCGCATTCGCAGTTGCGCGCGATCGCCGAGGTCTACGCCCAGCAGGACGCGGGCCGGCGGTTCGTCGACGACTTCGTCGCCGCGTGGGTCAAGGTCGTCGACAGCGACCGGTTCGACCTCGCCTGATCGTCGATCGGAAACAGGCCGCTCCTTCGGGGGCGGCCTGTTTTCGTGCGGCCCGCGAGTGACTTTCGGCCTTCCGATTCGGGTCCGAGTCCTGTATCGGCGGCCGGCTCGCGCATCGGACACTCGAGACATGACCGCAAGCGACGCACTCCCCCGGACACTGGCGCCGGATCGGCCGACGCTCACGGCGGCCGTGCGACTGGCCGGGCGGGCGCCCTCGGTACACAACACCCAGCCGTGGCAGTGGGTGTTCGACGGCACCTACCTGCATCTGCATCGAGACGACGACCGGCTGCTGACCTCGACCGACCCGCGCGGCAGGCAGCTGGTGATCAGCTGCGGGGCAGTGCTGCATCACCTGCGTACCGCGCTCGCCGTGCGCGGCTGGCACACCGACGTCGTCCGGCTACCGGATCCGGCCCGGCCCGATCGCCTGGCGACGATCTCGTTCCGCCCGTGGCCGGACCCGCCCGCGGGCGTGCACGCCAGGGCGCGGGTGATCGAGCTACGGCGGACCGATCGGCTGCCGCTGCTGCCGCCGCGGGAGTGGCCCGAATTCCTGCACGCCGCACGGTTGCTCACCAATCCGCACCACATCGAACTCGATGTGCTCGGTCCGGCTGCGGGCCCGCGCCTCGCGCTCGCGGCGCAGCGCACGACCGCGCTGCACCGGTACGACATGGAGTATCAAGCCGAATTGCACTGGTGGACCGGGCATTCCGATCTGGTGGACGTGGTGCCGCGCAGCGCCATGATTTCCCGCGAGGAGTCCGCCCGTGTGCCCGTCGGGCGCGCGTTCCCCGCCACGGCACAGTCCGGTCGCCGCGCGGCGACCGAGGACCGTGCCCGGCTGGTGGTGCTCAGCTCCGCCGCGGACTCGGTGCGCGAGTGGTTGCACACGGGCGAGGCGCTCTCGGCGGTGCTGCTGGAAGCCGCCGCGGCGGGGCTGGCCACATGCACGCTCACCCACATCACCGAAATGACCACCGCCCGAACGACGATCGCCAATCTGCTGCCCCATCCCGGCACCCCGCAGGTCGTGCTCCGGATCGGCGTCGCACCCGACGGCGAGGTGCCCGTCCTGTCGCGGCGCCGCCCCGTCCCCGACATCCTGTCGTTTCGTCAGGGATAACGACAGGACCGGCCCGGGGCACGGCGGCGCCCGTTGGTCGCCGTGCCCCGGAATCTGCCGGGTGGTCTGTTCTGTTTCGTTGCGGCAGAATGACTCCCGGTGGGATCGGCGATGGGGGTAGGCCATGCGTATCCGGGCACGCAGGATCGGGATGATCTCGGCGACCGTGGCGCTGCTGTTCAGTACGGCGTGCGGCAGCTCTGAACAGGCACCCGACGCGCTGGACAAGTTCTACCGGCAGTCGCCGCAGTGGATTTCGTGCGCCGAATTCCCGGGCACCGACGCGATCGCCGATGCGGGATACCAGTGCACTCATATCGAAGTGCCGCTCGACTATGCCGAACCCGCCGGTGCCACCGCGCGAATCGCCATCTCCCGTCGCCCCGCCGACGGCGACCGGATCGGCGCACTGCTCACCAATCCGGGCGGGCCGGGCGCCCCCGGCCTGACGTATCCGGCCGTGTTCGCGAAAACGCCGCTGGCCCAACGCTTCGATCTGATCGGCGTCGATGTGCGCGGCCTGGGCGCGTCCACACCGAAGGTGACCTGCCTGACCGAGGAAGAGTTCCAGGCCCAGCGCAGCGACCTGGACCTCGATTTCTCCCCGGCCGGTATCGCACAGACCGAGCAGGAACACCGGGACTATGTCGCGAAATGCGTCGAACGCACCGGGCTCGACGTACTCGCACACGTCGGAACCGCCGATGTGGCAAGGGACTTCGACGTCATCCGAGCTGTGCTCGGCGATCCGAAGCTGACCTACTTCGGCGGGTCGTACGGCACTCGGCTCGGCTCGACCATGGCCGAGCTGTTCCCGCAGCGCATCCGCGCCATGGTTTTGGACGGCGGCGTCGACCCGGCGACGAACATGATCGACCAGGTCACCTTCTCGGCCGGATTCCAGCACGCGTTCGAGGCGTTCGCGGCCGCGTGCGTCACGACGCCGACCTGCCCGATCGGTGTGGACCCCGATCCGGCACGAGTACGAATATCGTTGCGTGCGTTGCTGGACCCCCTGATCGAGCGGCCGGCGACCACCTCCGACCAGCGCGGCCTCGGTTATCCCGATGCCCTGTCCGGGATCGTCAATTCGCTCTACACGCCGCAGACCTGGCCGCAGCTCACCCAGGGGCTCACCGAACTCACCCAGGGTCGCGGTGACACCCTGCTCGCGGTCGCGGACTTCTTCGCGCGTCCGGGCACGGTGGCACGCGACCTGCACAACGCCGTGATGTGCCTGGAGGAGGTCCGAGTCACCGATCGCGCCGCGGCGGCCGAACTCGATCGCCGAATGCGGGCCGCCGCCCCCATATTCGACGACGGGCGGGCGAGCGGGCAAGCGCCGCTGGACCTCTGCGCATTCTGGCCGGTGCCCCCCGCGTCGCAACCCCACGTCCCGAACGTGACCGGGTTGCCCCCGGTGCTCGTCGTCGCCACCACCGGCGATCCCGCGACACCGCATCCCGGCGGGGTAGCACTCGCCCGCGCCCTGCACGCGCCGCTGATCACCTATGAGAGCGTGCAGCACGGCGCGTTCGATAGCGGCGTGGCCTGCGTGGACGAGCCTGTGCTCCGCTATCTGATCGATCTGGCCCCGCCTCCCGGGGAGGTACGCTGCGCGCACGTAGGGTGAGGTGCGACCGCGTTTGTCAAGGGACTTCGGTCACCGATTCGAGGCCCGACGCCGGGCCTGCGGCGGGTAAATCTTCGTAGGCTGAGGTAACGGCCCAGGAAGGTGCAACGCAATGGTCACAGTGTTCTTGGTGGACGATCACGCGATCGTGCGACGCGGGGTCGCCGACCTGATCGACGCCGAAACCGACCTCCAGGTGATCGGCGAGGCGGGCACCGTGTCCCAGGCAATGGCGCGCATCCCCGCACTGCGCCCCGACGTCGCCGTCCTCGACGTACGACTACCCGACGGCAACGGCATCGAACTATGCCGCGAACTACTCGACCAACACCCCGGCCTGCACTGCCTCATCCTGACCTCGTTCACCGACGAGCAAGCGATGCTCGACGCAATCCTGGCCGGGGCCAGCGGGTACGTGGTCAAGGACATCGGCGCCCTCGAACTCGTCGACGCCATTCGCGAGGTCGGCGCCGGGCACTCGCTGCTCGACAATCGCGCCGCCGCCGCGCTCATGGCGAAACTCCGGGAAGAGGCCGCGGCCCGAACCGGCCCGCTGGCCGGTCTCACCGAGCAGGAACGCACCCTGCTCGAGCTGCTCGGTGAGGGATTGACCAACCGGCAGATCGCCGGGCGGATGTTCCTGGCCGAGAAAACGGTGAAGAACTACGTCTCCCGGCTGCTGGCCAAGCTCGGGGTCGAGCGGCGCACGCAGGCCGCGGTGCTCGCCTCCAAACTCAATGCACCGCCGAAGGGCGAATGACCCGCGAACCGCCGACCGGCTCGGGAGCGGTTGGCCGGCGCGGCGGGCCTGCGCGCTCGCGCGTGCGAAAATGACCGGCATGGCAGGCAGCGGGCCCGGCGACCCGGGCCAGATGGATCGGCTGATCGAGGCGATGCTGGTGGTGACCGCGGGCCTGGACCTCGACAAAACGCTGCGCACCATCGTGCACACCGCCATCGAACTGGTCGACGCCGGTTACGGCGCGCTCGGCGTCCGCGAAACCGAGAAGGACAGCCTGCAACTCGCCGAATTCGTCTATGAGGGCATCGACGACCGGACCCGGGTGCTGATCGGCGATCTACCGCGCGGCCACGGCGTACTCGGCGTGCTCATCGAGGACCCGAAACCCATACGGCTGCGCGATCTTTCGACCCATCCGGCGTCGGTCGGGTTCCCGGCGAATCATCCGCCGATGCACACCTTCCTCGGTGTTCCGGTGATGGTGCGCGACGAGGTGTTCGGCAATCTCTACCTCACCGAAAAGGCCGGTGGCCAGGAATTCACCGAGGACGACGAGGTCATCGTGCAGGCGCTGGCCGCCGCGGCCGGCACCGCCATCGCCAACGCCCGGCTCTACGAGCAGTCCCGGATCCGCCAGCAATGGCTCGAGGCCACCCAGGACGTGGCGACCGAGCTGCTGGCCGGCACCGAACCGGGCGAGGTGCTCGAGCTGGTCGCCGATCGGGCGCTGCGCCTCACCCGCTCGGCGGTCGTGTTCCTCGCGCTGCCCGCGGACCCGGCCGTCCCGCGCGACGAGGTCACCGAGTTGCTGGTCGTCGCGGCGGCCGGTACCGGCTCGGAAAAGCTACCCGGACAACGTATTCCGATCACCGGATCGCATTCGGGCACCGCCTTCCGCACCGGCCGGGTAGTGGGGGGCGAACAGCTGATGTTCCAGCCCGAGTTCGACGGTTCCGCCGAATACGGTCCCGCACTGGTGCTTCCGCTGCGGGCCGAGCACACGGTGATCGGCGTGCTGGTCACCCTGCGCCCGCCCGGCGCGCGACCGCTCGACGCCGCGGCGCAAGCGATGATCACGTCCTTCTCCGACCAGGCCGCGCTCGCTTTGCATTTGGCGGCGACGCAGCGGCGGATGCGCGAACTCGACGTGCTCTCCGATCGCGACCGCATCGCCCGCGATCTGCACGATCACGTGATCCAGCGCCTGTTCGCGGTCGGGCTCTCGCTGCAGGGCACGGCGAAACGCGCGGGCACGCCCGAGGTGGCCGCCAAACTCACCGAAACCATTCAGGACATCCAGTCCATCGTGCAGGAGATCCGGCATTCGATCTTCGACCTGCACAGCAGCACCGCCGCGGACGCCCCGACGCTGCGCAAGCGCCTGCACGCGGTGATCGCCGAAATGACCGCGGACACCGGCCTGCGCACCACGGTCCGGCTCGCCGGACCGGTCTCGGTCCTGGCGCCGCCGCTGTCCGAAGACGTGGAAGCGGTGCTGCGCGAAGGTCTCAGCAACGTCGTCCGGCATGCGGCGGCGACCACGGTATCGGTCCAGCTCGCGGTCGGTGACGATGTCACCATCGCGATCACCGACGACGGCAGCGGCATACCCGAGGAGTCGCCGCGGCTGAGCGGGCTGGCGAACCTCGCCGCCCGCGCCGAACAAGCCGGCGGCAGTTTCGAGATCCGCCGCAACGACCTGCACGGCACCGTCCTGCGCTGGTCGGCGCCCCTGCCCGACCAGCCGCCACGCTCCTGACACCGCGCGGCCTCCCCACTTCCGTCGCCAGTCGAGTCGGGCGTCCGGATGTGGTTCTACTTAGTCATGACTTCGGCACTTCGACGTGCGGCACGTTACGCGGGTGCCGCGGTGATCTTCTTGGTGGCAACGGCTTTCGTGGCCACGCCCGGTTCGCTGGCGGAGCGCTCCGCGGGCGTGCCCGACCTCAGCGCCCCGCAGGAAGTGGCGCGCGATATCGCCATCCCGTGGGGTCTGGCCTTTCTGCCGGACGGATCGGCCTTGGTCGCGCAGCGCAATACCGGTGTGATCCTGCGCATTTCACCCGGCACCAAACCGGTGCAGGCCTATCGCGTTCCAGGGGTGGTGGCCCGCGGTGAGGGCGGCCTGCTCGGCCTCGCGGTGTCGCCGCAGTACGCCGAAAATGGTTACGTGTACGCCTATTTCACCGCCAGCGCGGACAATCGGATCGTGCGCTTCCGGCTGGACGGCCAACCCGAGGCGGTCTTCACCGGAATCGCGAAGGCGAGCACACACAACGGTGGCCGGATCGCGTTCGGGCCCGACGGCATGCTCTACGCGGGCACCGGCGACGCGGGACAGAAACAGCGGTCGCAGGATCCGGCGAGCCCCAACGGCAAGATTCTCCGGCTGACGCCCGAAGGACGGCCCGCACCGGGCAATCCGACGCCGAACTCGCCGGTCTACACCCTCGGCCACCGGAACGTGCAGGGCTTGGCCTGGGATCCGACCGGGCGGCTCTACTCGACCGAATTCGGCCAGGACACCTACGACGAGGTCAATCGGATCGAGGCGGGACGCAACTACGGGTGGCCGATCGTCGAGGGCAAAGGCGACACGCAAGGCGGCAAGTACACCAATCCCCTGGTCACCTGGACCACCCAGGAAGCTTCGCCGTCCGGGCTCGCGATCACCGCGAACACGTTGTACGTCGCGGCTTTACGCGGACAGCGGCTGTGGACCATCCCGCTGCGCACCGACGGCACCCTCGGCCAGCCCGTCGCGCAGCTGCGGGACCGTTACGGCCGGTTGCGCACCGCGCAGGTCGCGCCGGACGGCTCGCTCTGGGTCAGCACGTCCAACACCGACGGACGCGGCACCGTCCGCACCGGGGACGACCGCGTCGTCCGATTCCCGGCGCGCTGAGCGTTCGCTCGTCAGAGTGGCCGTAACGCGATCAGGGTGCGGGCGGAGGCGTAAAAGAAGTGGCCCGTTGTGCGGGCGCGCAATTGCCCGCCGCCGCTCAGCACGTCGGGCGTGACGTCCACCGCGGTGAACGGGATATCCCACACCGTCGCACCGGTTTTCGGGTCGACCGCCCACAGACCGGTGGCATCGGACAGGACGACGACCTGCCCGTCCCAGGCGGCTGCCGTGCCGTAGCGCTCGGCACGGACCTGCCACAATCGGTGGCCCGTGCGCATGTCCAATCCGGTCATGGTGTGCGCCTGATCATCTCGGAGCAGCGCAGCCGCGCCGACAACGGCGATCGCGGTACCCGTGGTGGTGTTGCCGGTCTCGCTGCCTCGCGCGGCGGTGACGAGATCCGAGTTGGTCCAGACGACCGCACCGGTGCGGCGATCGCGGGCACTGTCGGCGAGCAGCACCGGGACGGTGTCGTCGGCCGGACTATCGATCGAAAGAGACTGGGTGGCTGCCTGATCGGTCGTCGCGATCACCCGGCCGGTGCGGTCGAGCAGGTCGGAGCCGGTGACCCGATAGCCGGAGCACTCGGTGTGCACGCGCTGGACCAGTGCGCCGCGTACGCCCGACGCGCGCGAGCATCCGTTCAGTTCCGCCGTCCAAGTAGGCGCGCCCGAATCGAGATCGAATCCCGCGAGCCCGGCACCGAGGGCGAGCACGCCCTGACCGTCGGTCACCGTCAGGGCGTCGCCCGACAGATCTTCCCAGGCCGTGCCCAGCGTGAAGTCGCGGGACCAGGACGCCTGCGGGTCCGCGAACGTTCCGGCGTGCACCCGCACGTCGTCGGATTCGACATCGCCCTCGGCGACGTACACACGATCACCGAGGGTTGCCAGCGCGAAGACCAGCCAGGGTGTGGGCGTACGGGTGATCTTTCCGCTGCCGAGGTCGTAGCCGATCAGCTCGGAGGCCTCGGAAGCGTTGGCGTAGCACACGATTCGGCCGTCTACCGGGGCCGCCGCGCAACCACGCAGGCCCGGGGCGGGCGCACGCCAGCGCACCGCGCCGGACTTCGCGTCGAGGCCGACCAACATCGGATCCCGCAGCGCCATATCGCCGTTCGCGGCACCGGTCACCGTGACCAGGGTGTCGCCCGCATCGATGAATCCCGGTCCGCCGACGTCGAATTCGGTGCCCGCGACAGGATCACGGAACTCCAGCCCGTCCTCACCGCGGGTGGCGGCGGCGACGGACCAGGCCAGGCCGGGTGCCGCGGCCGCCGTGCCGGTGATCTTGCGGACCTCGTCCGCGGGCTGGGTCAGCACGTAAACCGCACCAGCCGTGGTGAGTACGGCGGCCACCGCGGCGAGGATCAGTCCGCGCAATCCGGGAACGGAGCGCATCACCGGACCTCGAGACCTGGCGTCAGGGCGATCGCCTCGAGCCTCTCGAACGTCAAGGCAGGGGTGGGCTCGTCGACGGTAGTGCCGACGCGAACCCGGGCGCCCGACGTGCGGGTGACCGTGACCGAACGGATGAGCTGCGGCACAGGTTGTGCCCCAGGCTGCGTCGATATCGTCGTGAAACGCGATTCCCGCGTCTCTACGACGGTTCCGTCCGGCAGCCGGCGCGAGGTCACGCGCTCGCCGTCCGATGCGGAAGCCGAAGGGTCCGGCAGACGCTGCCCCGTGAGGACGGCGACCTCCAACCGCGACTGCTGCCCCGGCGTCGTGATCCGGACCGCCTGACACACCCCGCCGCCGCCGAAGTCCACAGGACGCAACTGTCCCAATGGCCGATCCAGGGTGAGCCCGTCGAGCGGGATCCGGGCCAGCACGGCGTCCAGCCTGCGAGCCGTGGCCTGGTCGATCGTGCCGCCGCCCTCGGTCTCGCCATTGCAGGATTCGGGCACGTCCGGGGTGCCGGGCGGCACCGGTGCGCCGACCCGCAAGCCCGGTGCCGTCACCACGGCGACCAGCTCATCCAGGCTCAACGGCACCGTGCCGGAATGGTTGGCGCCATCGGTGTCGGTGGCGGTGACCGTGACCGCGGTGCCGTCGGTCAGGTACGCGTGCGCGGTGCGCGACAGGGTGCGGACGCCGTCCACTTCGTACCAGGTGTCGTCGACGTCGACGATCCCGTCGGCGAGGTGCTTGCGTTCGTCGAGATCGCCTGCCACACAGGGCGGAGCCGCCGCGGTGGAGCGCCGCACCGAGAGATTGAGATTTCCCGTCGCACTGCCCCGGCGCAGGATGGCGTCCGCACTGGTCCAGCCGCCGAAGCCGGACTGCTCGCCGGAGTCTTCGGGATCGGTGATGGGGCGGAAGCGCAGCGAACGCGCTACGGACGCGAAGGCCAGCTCGACCTCACCGGGCAGCGCATCCTGCGCCGCCTGCGACATCGCGACCGCCTTGGGGCCGGAGAACCACGGATACGCGGGGTTGTCGTAGCCGGACTCGGCCGACTCCACGAACGCCATCGAGGTGCCCGCACTGGGTGGCTCGACGGTGGCGCAACCCGGAATCGCCACCGGGAACACCACCGGCGGGGTGCTATAGGACCGTTCCCGCGACGGCTCTTCCGTGCTGGACGCGGGCACCGGCGCGGTCGTCAGCTCCGGCTCGCGTTCGTGCAGCAGCCCGCCCACGATGACGCCGCTCGCCACGATCGCCACACAGATCAGCGCGACGGTCCACCCGGTCACCGCGCGCGACGGCTCGGCCGAGTCGGTTTTCTCACCGCTGTCCATGCGTCACGCCCTCCCTAGCCCGTCGACATTCCAGGGGATGTCTACCAAACGCGGCACAAGGTACATCGCGCAGGCGCGCCCGGCGCTACTCGGGCGGACGACGGAATGCGAGCGGAACCAACGCCAGGAACGCCGGACTCGTTCGGCTCAACCCACCCATCACCGGCGCGGCACGGTCGGCGAATCGCCGAGCCGGTGCCCTATTACCAAGCGCCGATGAAGAATTCGAGTACCGCCAACGCGACTGCCGCCAGCAATGCCGAACCGGCCGCCGCACCGAGCGTGAGGATACGGGCACGGCGTCGGTCCGCACCGGCCACCCGAACCGCGACCACACCACCCAACACCCCGAGGATCGCCAGCACCGGAGCACCGCCGAGGATGAGATAGAACAAACTTCCCAACGCCGCATCCCCCGCCCCACCGAACCCGCGGGCGTAACCCGACAGCGGCACCGGAAACCGGTAGACGATCGCGACCAATGCGGCCGCCACAGGTGCCAGCACGACCGCGACCAAGGCCCCCAACCCCGCCATCCTCGTGACGCTCGCACCGTCCGCCGCAGAATCAGCCATCCCTGCAGCTTATGGACCCCGCTGCACTCCACCGCCTCGACCCGTGCCGTGGCACCGTGCCGGCAGCACTCCGTTCGGCACAGCGCTCGCTCAGCAGGTCGGGTGATGCATCTCAGCTCGAGGGTTGCGCGACGGGCGGACGATGCAGGCGTGGGACGGTGGCGGGGTCGGACAGTGCTGCGCGCCGGGCGAATTCGACTACGCCGAGCAGGGCGGCGTCGGGACCGAGGTGGGCCGGGGTGAGTTCCGGTGCGAGCGTGGGCACGAGGGCGCTGCGTCCGGCGAATTGCTGACCGATGATCGGATCCAGCCACGGAAACCATTGCGCGAGTGCGCCGCCCAGGATCACCTCGTCGATGTCGAGCAGGGCGGTGATGGACAGGATCGCCGCACCCAACGCCCGCCCGGCACTCGCGATCGCCGCGAGCGCGCGCTCGTCACCCCGCCCCAGCGCCCCGACGAGTTCAGCGGCGGCGGGTGCCAGTCCGTTGCGCCGCAACAGATCACCGAGACCGGCCGCACCGAGCACCGCTTCGGGACCGGCGTAACACACCAGACAACCACGAGCACCACAGACACACAGCGGCCCGTCGAAGGCCACCGGCATATGTCCCGGCTCGCCCGCGACCCCGTGACTGCCGGTGTGGATGACGCCATCCAGCACGATGCCCCCGCCGATTCCGGTGCCTGCCGCGAGGTAGACCACGGCTCGCGGCCGTCCGGGATGCGCGTGGTATTCGGCGAGCGCGGCGGCGTTCGCGTCGTTGATGACGTCGATCGGGCAGGTCAGCTCCGGGAGCCGCCGATCGATCAGCGCGCGCAGGCGAACCGGACGCAACCAGCCGAAATCCGGTGCGAGGAGCACAGTTTGCGCAGCGTCCGCAGCGACCGGCCCGGCCATCGCCACCGCGACGCGCACCAGCTCCGCATCGGGTGCCGCGGCTCGGGCCCGTCGTACCGCGTCCGCGATCCGATCGGCGAGCGCCGCCGGCACACCGGCGGTGCCATCGTGGGGTGACATGTCCTGCCACATAAGGCTTCCCGCGAGATCGGCCAGGGCCACGCGGATGTGCTCGGCACTGATCTGCACTGCGACCGTCACCGCGCGCCGCGCCACCAACCGCAGCAGTCGCCGCGGCCGCCCACGTCCGCCGAGATTCCGTACCCCGTCTTCACGCACCAGTCCGCGCACCGCGAGATCGGCCACCATGGTGGTGACCGAGGCGTGCGACAGTCCGGTCGCCACCGCGATCTCCGTGCGCGCGCACGGGCCGTGCTCGGCGACGTGCCGCAGCACCGCACCCAGGTTGCGTCGCCGCACCGCCACCGAATCGTGTGCCCCACTGCTCGCCATCTCTCCGAGACTATGCAGGTCACGAATTTTTTCAACCGTTGACTGATTCGCCCCCGACTCGCGAACATACCGAGGTCGCACGAACCGAATCGAGGTCTGCCATGTCCCCTGCGCGCATCCGGCGTCGCACCGTCCTGCTGGGCGCGGGTGCCCTCGCGGTGGCGGCGGCCTGCACCACCGAGCGTTCGCCTTCGGACGTCGTCCGGACGACCTACGGCCCGGTCCGGGGTATCCGCCGCGACACCGGCCTGGCCTTCCTCGGCGTGCCGTTCGCCCGACCGCCGGTCGGCGAGCTGCGGTTCGCCGCGCCCGCACCACCCACGCCCTGGACCGACACGCTCGAATGCGCCGCTTACGGACCCACTGCGCAGCGCAGATCACTGGCCGCGGTGACGACCATCCCCGAGCCGAGCATCCCCGGCGACGCGATCCTCAGCGTGAACGTCTTCACCCCCGATCCGGCCGCCCGCGGGCTGCCGGTGCTGGTGTGGATCCACGGTGGCGGCTTCGTCGCGGGCAGTCCGGCCAGCCCCTGGTACGACGGCGCGTCCTTCAATCGTGCTGGTGTGATCGTGGTTTCGGTCGGGTACCGGCTCGGGATCGACGGGTTCCTGCGCCTGGACGGCGCCCCGGACAATCGAGCGGTACTCGACTGGATAGCCGCCCTGCGCTGGGTCCGCGACAATATCGCCGCGTTCGGTGGCGATCCGGACAAAGTCACCGTCGCGGGCCAGTCCGCAGGGGGCGGCGCGGTCTGGGCGCTGCTGGCCACCCCCGCCGCGCGCGGGTTGTTCCGGGCCGGCATCTGCGCGTCCGGGGCGGTGACACAACCGAACGATCCCGCCGCAGGACGTGCGGTGGCCGAACTGTTCACCCGGCGCACCGGTGTGCCGGCGACCGCGGCGGCACTGCGCGCGGTCCCCGAGAACGCGCTGCTCGATATGCAGGACGCGCTGCAAGCGCCCGGCCCCGGCAGCGAATCCGTGCCGATGCTCGGCCTCGCACCGTTCGCCGACGGTGCACTGATCCCCGAGTCCACCCCCGAGTTGTTGAAAAGCGGTGCGGGCGGCGATGTTCCGCTCCTGCTCGGCTTCACCAGACACGAATTCAACATGGCGGCGACGCCGGCCGCTCAGCAGCCGGACGCGGCCGCCGCGAGCCCGCTCGCCCAAGCCGGCCGCGGCGTCGATCCGGACGCGCTGCGCGCCGCCTACCCGGGCGCGAACCCCACCGAACTCGCCGGGCAGGCCATCAGCGACACGATCATTCGCGGCCCCTCCTACCGGATCGCCGAGGCACGCGCCGCCCAGAACCTGCCCACCTGGCTCTACGAATTCGAGTGGACCGCAACCTCTCCGAGCTATCAGGGCATGGCGGCGCACTGCCTGGACCTCCCCTTCGCCTTCGATCTGCTGCACGCGCCGGGTGTCACCGAGGCTGAGGGCGCCGCACCGCCGCAAGCCCTCGCCGACGCCGTCCACGCCGCCTGGGTCGCCTTCGTGAAAGAGGCCGACCCCGGCCGGAATTGGCCGCGCTACACCCTCGCGCAGCGGCAAGCCATGATCTGGTCGGAGCACAGCCAGGTCCGCGCCGACGCGTTCGCCGCGCAACGTCGGCTCTGGCTGCCCCTGACCTGATCACGACCCGGCGGTGGTCACCTTCCACAGGTAGCCGTCCGGGTCGCTGAAATAGCCGTAGTACCCACCCCATTCGGCCGGACCCGGAGCTTTGACCACCTCGGCGCCCGCGGCGACGGCGGTACGCATGATCTCGTCCACCGCCGCCCGCGAGTCGGGGCTGAGGTGGAACGAGGCACCGCGGAAACCGGAACCTGCTGCGGGAACACCGGCATCGGCGGCCGCCGCGTCCCATTCGTAGAGTGCCAGGTTCAACGCCCCGTCGTTCAACCGCAACGCGACGAATTTGCGAGTGTCCTTGTCGATTTCGCAGCCCAGGCCCTCGGCGTAGAACTGCTTGGCGCGGTTCAGATCCCGCACGCCGAGCATGACGGCTTTCAGGTGTATCGGCACGTTTCCTCCTTCAACGCCGGTACTCGTCAGATCTCTTGCCGCAGCGGCTATTCCGCATACGGCTGATCGGCTCCCTCGGCGCTGTAGCCGAGACTCCAGATGTAGCCGTCCGGATCGGCGAACGAGCCACCGTAGCCGCCCCAGGGCAGTGCGCCCGCGGGTTTGAGCACGGTGGCTCCTGCCTTCTCGGCCTCGGCGACGATCTCCTCGACGCGCGCTTCGCTCCGGACGACATAAGTCAGGACCAGTCCGCTGAAGCCGCTGCCCTCCGGACTCGTGCCGACCTGACCGGCCAACCCTTCGCGACCGTAGAAACCGACCCGGGAACCGCCCTCCGGTTCGAAGAACACCGAGACGCCGTAGTCGTCCTTGATCTTCCAGCCCAGTCCGTCGACATAGAACTGCTTGGACCGCTCCAGATCGGCGACGCCGAGCAGGATCGAACTCACATGCGCTTTCATATTTCTCCCTGGGGATTCGAGGCGTGGACCGGCGGGTTGTCACATCGGTGTGGTGTGGCCGGTCAATAGGTATGACAGCCCCCGACGAAGGAACGTGACAGATGGCCGAGCAGGACTGGTTGAGCGAACAGTTCACCGAGCACAGAGACCAGTTGCAGGCGGTGGCATACCGCATGCTCGGATCACCCGAAGAGGCCCAGGACGCCGTGCAGGAGGCGTGGCTGCGGGTCGGGCGGGCCGACACCGACCAGATCGAGAACCCGGCCGGTTGGTTGACGACGGTGGTCGCCAGGGTCTGCCTGAACATGCTCGAG
This sequence comes from Nocardia vulneris, assembly GCF_001613425.1. Taxonomy (GTDB): domain Bacteria; phylum Actinomycetota; class Actinomycetes; order Mycobacteriales; family Mycobacteriaceae; genus Nocardia; species Nocardia vulneris. The sequence continues at coordinate 52,354 of NZ_BDCI01000039.1, forward strand.
GCCCGTCGCGTCCGTCGTGAGGAGTCGGCCGGAGCGCTGCCGCCCGAACCTGCGGTCCCGGCCGCCGACCTGCGGCACACGGCCCCGACCGGTCCGGAAAACGAAGCGCTGCTGGCCGATTCGGTGGGCGTCGCGCTGCTGGTGGTACTCGATGTGCTGACCCCGGCCGAGCGGTTGGCGTTCGTGCTGCACGACATCTTCGCGGTGTCGTTCGGCGAGATCGGCGAGATCATCGACCGCTCTCCGGTGGCGGCACGGCAACTCGCCAGCCGGGCCCGGCGGCGCGTGCAGGGCGCGGCAGAGGCCTCCGGAGCCGCGCGCTCGCGCAAGCGGGAGGTCGTCGCCGCCTTCCTCGCCGCGTCCCGACACGGGGATTTCGAGGCCCTAGTCGAGTTGCTCGATCCCGATGCCGTGGTCGGCGAGATCCGCGGTGGTACCGCGGTCGCGGCGTTCTTCTCCGGGCGAGCGCAGGCCGCGCGGCTCGCGCTGGTCGACGGCGTCCCGGCCGCGGTGTGGCTGCATCGCGGGCAGGCGCGGGCGGTCATCGGCTTCACCGTGCACGACGGGAAGATCACCCGCGTCGACGTCGAAACCGACGCCCAGGGGATCACCGACTCGACCATCGTCTACCTCGTCGACCCGGCCGCCGGACGCAACGCGGACGAAGCATGACCGACCTGGAGCTGCGCCTCACGACCCTGCGTCTCGCCGTCCACGACCTCGGCCGGGCCGTCGACTTCTACCGTGACGTGCTCGGTCTCGAAGTCCACGGCGAACCCGGCGGAAAGCTGTCACTGCACATGGGCCCGTCGGCGCAACCGCCGGTCCGGATCGTTCTCGAAACCCCGGACGCCGTCCCCGGCATCTCACCCGCCGACCGCCGTGCGATCGAGGACCTGATGACCGTCGGCCTACTCGGTCGCCTGGAGTTCCGAACCACCAACTGCGACAGCACCTTCGAGCGCCTCGAGGCCGCCGGCACCGAAGTCATCCAAGAACCCATCACCCGCCCCGACCACACCCGCGACTGCGCCTTCCTGGACCCCTCCGGCAACCTCCTCCGCTTCACCCAACAGATGAACCCCTGACCCCGCCCGCCACTCCGCATGCAGCGCACCGAATTCATCGACGGAGCACACCGCACGCAAGCCCGGCAGGAGCGAAAATGGGTTGGAAGGGGTGGGCCGGTTTGGCACGATGGGATCGGAGACTTTCGAGGGGCCGAAGGAGGGCGGGCGTGCGGGTGGCGCGATATCGCCGTGTTCGACCGGTCGACCGGTCGCGCTGAAACGCAGTGCGCTGTCGAGCGATTCGGGGCGGCGTCGACGTTGGAGAGTCGGGCTCGGCTGTAAACCGAGTGCCACGCGCTGAGTGGGTTCGAATCCCTCCCGCCCCACGATGGGGGCCGATGGCTACGTGGAGGACGCACGCCGTGACGGATTCAGTTCTGGGCCGCGCAGCAGAGGACGTGTGCGCGGAATTGCGTGCCCACGCCTCGGTCTGCGAAGAAACCCCGCACGACCCGGTCACCGTCGTCCGCCAAGGGGAACGGTTACGCAAGGCCATGCTGATCTACGAAGCAGCCCTCTCGGAGGTGACGGGTTGGTCGCTCCCACTCCGCCACCTCGGCCATCTCGAAGACTACATCGACGAGGACGACGAGTAGCCGCTCAGCTTCTCGAGACTCGGCTGGCCACCGACCGTGACGGCGCGTACGCCTAGGTTCTGTCTCGAAGTGGTGAGACGGGGCCATTAGCATCTGCACCACTTCTCGGGATTTACACCCTGGCGGATTCAGGTGGTTGTTGCAACAGTGGGTGGATTGGTCGGGTTGGAGAGTAGTTCATCGAGTGCTTCGGCGGGGTTGGCCCAGTTGAGGGTTTTGCGGGGTCGGTTGTTGAGTTGGGTGGCGACGTAGTCGAGGTAGTCGGCGGGGAAGACCGACAGGTCTTGGCCTTTGGGGAAGTATTGGCGCAGAAGGCCGTTGGTGTTTTCGTTGGTGCCGCGTTGCCAGGGTGAATGTGGGTCGCAGAAGTAGATGTCGAGGTCGGTCGCGGCTGTGATTTGAGCATGGTTGGTCATTTCCCGGCCCTGGTCCCAGGTCAGTGTTCTGCGCAGGATCGACGGTAGCCGGCTCATTTTCGTGATCATCGCTTCTTGGACCGCGAGTGCGGAGTGGTCGGTGGGAAGGTGGAGCAGGATCACGAACCGGGTCATGCGTTCGACCAGGGTGCCGATCGCTGATCGACTGTTCTTGCCGATGATCAGATCACCTTCCCAGTGACCCGGAACAGCCCGGTCTTCGACCTCGGCGGGCCGGGCACTGATATTGATCATGCCCGGGATGGGTGAACCGCGTTGCCCGACCCCGCGGCGGGGTTTGCGTATCGCCCGCCCACTACGCAACTGTTGATGCAGGTCACGACGCAAACCACCACGGCCTTGCACGAACAAGCTCCGATAGATCGTCTCGTGAGACACCCGCATCTGCTCCTGCTCGGGAAACTCCCGCCGCAACCGGTGGCTGATCTGGGCGGGACTGTACTTGGCAGCCAACCAGTCACCGACCAGCCCCGCCAACCTCGCATCACCGGCCAGCTTGGCCGGTTTGGGACGCCGAGCCCGACGCTCACTGCGGTACTGGGCCACACCCGCTCGATAGTGCACCCGCGCAACAGGCCCACGTCGCACACCGGCCCCGATCCGATACTCGTGCCGATACCTGATCACGCGACCATGCCTGCCCGGACTGCCATTACGCCTGATCTCCCGCGAGACCGTCGACGCCGCACGACCAAGCCGATCCGCGATCGAACGCACCGACTCCCCACACCCGACACCGACCGCGATCTCCTCACGCTCAGCCAACGACAATCGAGGCCTCGACCCCACCGAATCAACCACACCCACACAAGGTTTCACCCCACCAGCCTCAACGAACAACCGATTACCAGTACTGGCAGACAACCCCACCGCCACCCCAGCAACCGACGGCGAAACCCCCTCACCCACCAACCCCCAAAACTCCCCCAACACCACACGCGACACACGAACCATCACAACACTCCCTGATCAGCCGCGTTGCAATCACCACTTGAATCCGCCGGGGTGTGAATCCCGAGAAGTGGTGCAGATGTGCGGCTTTCGGGTGTCGACACGGGGCTAACTGTCGTTTGGTTTGCTTGCGTTCGGGCTTGTTGGCTGGCTGCCGATGTGTGACTTGCCCAGATTGGTGTGCCTGCCGCGGGAGTTACCGGGATGGTGCTGGGCGCGTCGGGTGGGACTTCGAGACAGAGCCTATTTCCCGTCCGCCGACCGTGGGGTCGCCGGTAGCCTCATCAGCGCCTACCTCGCCCTACTCGTCGGCGGGCGGCGCGGGTGGCGCATACCGGGTGCTGTCGTCCCAGTCGGCATCATCGTTCCAGTCCTCATCACCGAACCGGCTCGACAGATGGATCCGCTTCTCGGGCGGCACGGCCTCGCGCCGAGCGTTGAACTCGGCCCATTCCGCCTCGATTTCCGCGTCCCGCTCCGGTGAGGGCGGCGGCAACCCTGCCTCTTCCCGGCTGGTGAATTTGCGTCCCTTGTAGTACTCGGCCATCGGTCCCTCCTAAGGGATCTCGATCATGTAGATGCCGGTGTAGTCCCGCAGCGCGGCACGGTCGGTGTCGGACTGCAGAGACCCTGGCGTCGGATCGGCCTTGGGTTAGAGCCGTCGGGGGTCGACGGCCCGTTAATCGGAGCCGTCAGTGCCCGCCCTGGGTCTACTCGTCGGCGGGCGGCGCGGGTGGCGCGTATCGGGTGCTGTCGTCCCAGTCGGCATCATCGTTCCAGTCCTCGTCACCGAACCGGCTCGACAGATGGATACGTTTCTCGGGCGGCACGGCCTCGCGCCGAGCGTTGAATTCGGCCCATCCCGCCGCAATTTCTGCGTCCCGCACCGGGTCACGTGGCGGCAGTCCTAACTCTACACGGCTGCTGAACTTGCGCCCCTTGTAGTACTCGGCCATCGTTTCCTCCTAAGGGATCTCGTTCATGTAGATGATGATTCGCCCACTCGGGTCATTTTCCACGACTTGGCGGACATCAAAGTTGGTCCCGGACTTGAACAGCACCTCTTGCTCGCTCGGTCGGCGGGCGAACTCCTCTACTGACTTCCCGTGCTCACTGAAGATGCGAAATTCCACGGGCCGGTCGAATGCAGCCTCAGGCGTACGTGACGCGGAGGTGAAACCGGGCTCGGTGATGATGCCGTCTCGGTTGGCTGCCTCGCGGTAACGGGCCAGATCCTCAGCACTCAGGTCCACCCGCCGTGTCACGTGGCCTTGGTAGTCGGGCAGCTTGTCGAGCGCGGCGTTGATCTCCCCCTCACGCATCTGCTGATACCGGCTGATACCACCGTGCCGCAACTGCCAGTTCAGCGCCTCCGAGCCGCCAGGACCGGTGTAGTCCCACAATGCGGCGCGGTCGGCGTCGGACAGCAGCGACCCTGGCGTCGGATCGGCTTTGGGTTTGAGTCGTCCGGCCGGACCCAATTCCTCGAGCCGTTCGCATTCGCGCACGTGGCGGGCAAGGTCGGCGTCGAGCTTCACCCCGGCGGCGATCCGGCGGTTGGTGAGCCATTGTTCGATAATCGCCCGCATCGGGCGCGCGTAGCGCGCGCAGATGGCTGCGGCACCCGCTACACCGATAGCTGCCCCGGCACCGAAGGTGATGAACGAGGAAGCGACCGAGATTGCGGCGGTGATCGCCAGCTCTTGGATCAGTGCGTCGCGCACCATTTCGAGCTGCTGCGCGAGCAGCTCGCGCAGTTCATCGAGGGCGGCGCGATGATCCCGGCACGACTGGGCGAGGTCGGCCATCGCGGTGAGCGCGGCCTCGGCGGCCGCTTTCAGTGCGCGCAGATCCTCATCGATGAACTCGACCTCCGGCGCGACCACATCGGCGAAAGCGACCGCGGCGGCCTCGAGAATCGCCGGAAACCCTGCCGCCCCTTCCGCGGTGCGGGTGGCGTCCCAGGTGATCGCGGCGTTGGAAATGGTGGTGGCGTTGCCGTCGGGCACGGTGAGCCCGATCTTCTCGACCAGGCCCAATCCCTCATCGATCAACCCGTTGCCGGGGCCGCCCGCAGACGGGAGCGGAACTCGGCAATTGAGGACCGGGTACATCGGGGTCGGAGGTTTGACCGGGGCTGGGCCCGCATCGATAGTCGCGCCGTGCTCGGCCAGCGCGCGTTCGTAGCCGCAATTGTTGAGCACCACGGCATAGGCGTGTGCGGCGCTGGCGACCTTGGTGACCATGGACAAGATGTCTTTGGCGCGCTGGTCGTAGGACTTACCCCACTCCTTGGCCTCGGAGTACGACCCGGTCATGTTGGTGGCCTTGGCCAGTTCCGGCCAGCGCGCATCGATGGCCGACCACCACGCGGACGCACCAGCCGCGATTTTGGTAGCGGTGTCGTAGTAGACCGCGGTGTCGACGTCGAGCAGCGATCCGGTCAATGAACGGCCCGCCCGCCTGGCACGGTTCCGGTCACTGCTGTCGCCCCCTCCGGTCATCCCTCCTGAACGATGCAGATCTTAATACCTAGCTTTTCAAGGCTTGGCTGATCGGGCTCCCTACCGATTGGGCCGCCAAGGCGGTCAAGACGTCCAGCGAGGGTTGGGCTTCGGGCACAGCTTGGGCGAGGTAGGCCACGACCGGGGTGAGTGCGGCGATCGCCTGCTCGTCGAGGACCGGGTCGTGGTCGTGCGCCGACCTGTCGGCGAGTTGTGCCAGGGCTTTCGCCACGCCGGCACGCATGTCCGGATCTGCGGCCAGCGCTTCCATTACCCGAGGCGACAGGTTCATGAGGTCGTTGTAGGCGTCGCGTACTGCTCCCGTTTCGGGCAGGTGGCGATCGAGCGTGGTGCGCATCGCGGCCGCACCGCGACCGGGGCACATGACGCTGAGGCAGAACTCGATCAGCGCCGGTCCGTTCTCGACCATGACCTGTCGAGCCTCCTCGTACACGGGCTGGAAGCCGCGCAGTTCCTCGCCGCGCGGCACCGGCTTGGAAGTCTCGATGGTGATGGACCGAACCTTGCGTTTGGCCGGGTCGACGAAGTTGCGGGAATACGCGTAATCGTCCACCGACGCCGACACCGGATAGAGCAGCGGCGGCGAAACACTTTGCTGCACTGTGTAAACGCTGCCTCGCACCCTGGTGATGGCGTCGCGCATCAAGCCCGCGGTGCGCCGGTACCAGTCCAGATCCTCGGCGGGCATGTACTCGCGATAGAGGTTGTCGTTCGGAACTCCGCGGTCGGGATGCGGAACCCGGAAATTCATTGCCGGGTCGGTGGTCTGGTTGTCGTCATCACCCCACGGGTAGGCGATGATCTCGCCGAAGGAATGCACGTCGACCATGCCGATGATGTGCGGGAAAACGTCGAGCAGCCAGCGGATGTTCCGGGTCTCCGGTTCCGAGAACGCCTGCGGCCCACGGTAAGTCTGATAGTCGCACGGGAACGCGGTGGTGCCGATACCGCTGTCGAACAGGAAGTCGTAGTTGCGGTTCACATCGACGCCCCGACAATCCGATCCGGGATTGTAGGAGCGATTCTTGCGCCACATCCGGTCGGCCGACATCACGAATTCCCGCCCATCCGGGTTCACCAACGGCACGATGAAGATGTCCAACGAGTCCAGCAGCAGCCGCACGGTGCTGTTGCTGTAGGTGACCGGCCCGAAGGTGAGATCGGTGTCTTTCCGGTAGGCGGAGGTCAGGTGATACATCCAGTGGCACAGCAGATCCGGATTGATCAGCTCACGGGCATGCGCGCCGCCGAGCAGCAGCACCCCGTCCCGCTCGGCGCGGTCTCCGGCTCGGATGCGCAGCGCACTGATGGCTCTGCCCTCCACCGAAGCCAACGGCAATTGCACCCTCGTACAGAAAGCCGGACTGAGCCGCACCATCGAGGAAATCCAGCCCTCGATCTGGCTGTAGGTCAGATAACCGGCTGGGACAGAGAATGTTTCGACGTCTTGCGCTGCTATCGCGGAGGCCTTCGGTGGCGCGATCTCCAGCGGCGGGGTTTCGCGCACGGCCTGGACCGTGACGGTGTAACCATCCTCGGCGAGACCGCCGATCTCCGTCACCGAAAGATATCCCGCAATCGTCACTCCGTCGTCGGCTCCGGCCACGGTCGCCCGGAACAGGTCGAGCCCCCGCCCGGACAGTGCGCGCATAGCGGCCGCACTTTCCGCCGAAACTTCAACGAAGTAGCGCTGAACACGCGGTTCCTGATCTGCCATCACTCCCCCTGGGCCGCCCAAGTCTTTCCCTCACCCTGCCCGGAAATCCCCGCCCAGCCAACACCCCGGTCCACCCAACGGTCCGTCGATCGTTAGAGAAAGCATGGCGCACCATTCGCCTCGGAGAATTCACTGGCGGTTTGGGGTTGCTGTTCGTATGCTCCTTCGGTTCGAACGAGGCGTGAGGGAGAAGGTGCGGTGATCGTGGGCGAGGCGGCGTGGCAGGCGCTGGCGGAACGGATCGCGGGGCGGTTGGTGCGGCCCGGTGACTCCGGCTACGACGATGCCCGCGCCCTGCAGATACGGGAATTCGACACGGTACGGCCCGCGGGCGTGTGCTACTGCACGACCGTGGACGATGTGCGCGAGGCCGTATTGTTTGCCCGGGCGCACGCGCTGCCGGTCGCCGCTCGTTCCGGCGGGCACAGTTGCGCCGGCCACTCCACCACCGACGGATTGGTCATCGATGTCACCGGAATCGCCGGGGTGCGGCGGGAAGGGACGCTGATCCGGGCGGGTGCGGGCATCCAGACCATCGATCTGCTCGAAGAAACGGTCCCTGACGGCTGGGTGATTCCGGCGGGCACCTGCGCGACCGTCGGACTGGCCGGGCTCACGCTCGGCGGCGGAATTGGCATCGCCACCCGCAAGTACGGGCTGACCTGCGACCGGGTGCGCGAGATCCAGGTCGTTGTCGCCGACGGCAGCATCCTCACCTGCGACGAACAACGGCATGCCGATCTGTTCTGGGCGTTGCGCGGCTGCGGCGGCGGCAACCTGGGCATCGTCACCGAACTGGTGCTGGAGGCGGTGCCGGCGGCACCCGTCACCAGCTACAGCCTGAGCTGGGACTGGTCCGACGCGGCGCGCGTATGGGACGCGTGGCAAGGCTGGGCACCGCATGCGCCCGACGATCTGGCCTCGAATGTGCGCTTCGCGCTGGAACATCCGAAAGCCGGCGAGCAGCCGGAGGTCATGGTGCTCGGCGCCTGGCTCGGCGATCCGAGCGAACTGCCAGTGCTACTGGAGGATTTGCGACACAGAGTCGGCCGAGAACCGGACGCAGAGTTTCTGCACACCGGTTCATACGACGACACTCTGCGCACGTGGATGGGATGCGCGGAACTCACTCGCGCGCAGTCACATCGAGTCGGCACAAATCCGGAAGCACAGTTGCCACGCGATGGCTGGCATCGGGAGCGCGGACACTTCGTGCCCGAAACCATACCCGCCGAAGGCATTCAGCAGATCCTGACCGCGTTCACCGACACCCCGGCGGGCGATCAGATTCGCGCGCTCGAACTGGGCGCGATGGGCGGGGCATGCAATCGCGTCCCCGCCGACGCGACCGCCTTCGTGCATCGCGACCATCTTTACTACGCCGGTCTGGTGGTGGAGTCCCACGACGAGATCACCGACGATCTGCGTGCGAGCGGCTCCGCGTGGATCGACACCTGCGAACCGATCCTGCGCCGCTGGTCCTCCCCCTACACGTACCAGAACCTCCCCGACCCAGCCCTGACCGACTGGCGCACAGCCTATTACGGCTCGAATTACCCCCGCCTGGCCGAGATCGCACACCGCTACGACCCCGAGGGATTCTTCCGACGCCGCCAGTCCCTCAGCACACCGGAATGACTCCCCTGTCACCGACACCGTGCTCGTCGACTGAGGAACCGGCGCAATCCACCGTCCTGATGCCGACGGCTAGGGATCGCAGCAATCGCGCGGCCGGAGCGATGGCCGCCACACAGCCGAGAAGCGTTGTCCACCTTCGGACCTCGACGACTCAACCGCGATATCCCGTGCCGCGTACTCGACGCTGGTATTCCGAGCACAGGTAGGTTTCCGGAACCCACTCCGTGCGCCGAAGACGCCAGATGTCGAATTTCGACCTGATGGCCAGATACCGTTCTTTGTCGTCGCGGAAGCACGCTATCCCCATCGCCTGCCCACTACTCGGCATATAGTCGGAGTACAGGCAGGTGAAACAGCACTTCAGGGAAACGCCCGCCGGCAACGCGTCAGCAAGTCGCGGAAGTCCGGTTTCCAGTGCATCACAGTCGGTTTCGTACTCTTCACCATCCAGGGACAGCGCGAGGTGCATCATGTCGTGCTCGGGATACGGATGCTGCGCGTACGTGAATCGGATGACCTCCACCCGCCGAACACCCGATACCTCCACAGTGCAGGGCAACTCGCCGGTCACCGTGTACCGGGCGAGGTTGCCGGACCGGCCGTCCAGTGAAAAGATTTCGCGTGCGTGGGTATCGGCAGAATACGGTGTCAGGTCCTCGAGATCGCCCCGGACCCGGACACCTCTGATCACCGCTTCGAGGTCGAACAGTTCTCGTGAATCCGATACCTCATCCGGCTCGATTCGCCATTCGACCGGCTCCGCACCACGATCGTCTTCGTAGCCGCCGGGAAAGGACCACGCCCGCATCCGATCCACCATGAAACCCATTGTCTCGCTGCGTGTGCCGCCACACCCAGAATCGCCGAATCTCGTGGATCGACACGACCGCACCACGAGATCGCTTGTCGCATCGAATATCGCGCGGCAAGGACGTTCAAGCCCTGCTTTCCACCAGTCTCTGCGACAGCCTGTCGCGCACGACCGCCGGCACTAGACCGACCGTGTCTCCACCGGATGCGGCGATTTCCTTGACCAGCGAGCTGGACACGGAACCGTAGGCCGGGTCGCTGGCGATGAAGAAGGTGTCCATGTCGGTGAGGGTGCGGTGGGTTTGCGCCATGGACTGTTCGTAGTCGAAATCGCCGCGGCGCAGGCCCTTCACGATCGCCGTGATCCCCTGTTCGCGCGCGAAATCCACCAGGAGGCCCGACCAGGACGCTACCTGCACGTTGCGGAGGTGAGCGGTGACCTCACACAGCATCTCGATGCGCTCGGCAAGGGTGAACATGGTGGTCTTGGTCGCGTTGACCATCACGGTGACCACGAGTTCGTCGAATTGGGCGGCGGCCCGCTCGAACACGTTGAGGTGACCGTACGTCACCGGGTCAAAAGAACCGGTGCACAGGGCTTTCGACCGCACTAGAGGTGCAGGGCGATTGGGCCGGAGTCGGTCTTCCAGTATTTTCGGTTCAGTTGTGCGGTGCCGGTGCCTTCGGTGTAGGGCACGAGCACGGGCATGCCGTTGGTCGGCTTCAGCACGACGGACCAGGTTTCCACCCGGCCGGTGCATTGCAGGGTTGCCCCGGGCGGAGAGCTGGTCAGTTGGATCGTGCCGCTGCCGTTGGTCTCCATCTGCGCGGAGACGTCGAGGTAACCGATGCCCGCCTCGCACAGGTAGGTGCCGGTGGCCTGCAAGCCCTCCGGAGCGGGCGTGACCACGGAGTTCAGCGTGATGAACTCGTCCTCGGGAGCGGCACTCGCCGGGATCGTGCACAGCACCGTGGCCGCGGCTCCCAACGCCGCCACCAACGCACCTCTGCTACCGAGCATTGCGGTCCTCCTGACCGACGCCACGAGAATTCGACCTCGATCGTAATCCGCCCCGCCCCCGCCCGTGCCGATTCCCGCAACTGGCCCCGCCCTGATCCCCTTACAGTGGCGGCATGTCCGAGGGTGAACGCAGCGCAGGTCAGGTCGAGCTAATCGGGCCGGTTGCGGGGGTGTTCACGTATGCGGTGGCGGCCGCACTCGTCGCGGCAGGACCTGTCATCGCCCTGGCCGGTGATTCGTTGTGGAATGGGTTGTGCCCGGGCATCATCACCATGCCGATCGGCGTCGCGCTTGCGGTGACCACATACCAATGGCGTTGGAACGCTAAGCGATTCGACAAGGCGGCGGTCCCCGCGACCGCGGAGATCATCGCGGTACGGATCGTCGCGGGCGGCGAGAATCCGGACGTGGCCGAGCTGAAAGTCCGGATCAGCGGCCCCGGTTTCGACACTTTCGAAGCGGAGTGCGAGATACAGACCGGCGTCCCGTACCCGCGGCCGGGTGATCGCCGCCGCGTGGTCGTCGATCCGTCCGACCGCACCTTCGCGGTCGGCTATGACCACTTGTTCGAACCGGAGTGACACCGGCCGCGTTTCCCGCGGTCGAGGTCCGGTCAGTCCAGCGCGGACGCCCACTCCGTGAGCACCTCGAAGTATCGGTCCGGCTCGGGGTCGTGCATGGTGTGCGGCGCGTCGAGAGCGGTGAAGGTGACCGGTTGACCGGTCGCCGCCAGCAAGCGACGGGCTTGCTGCGCCTGAATATCCGTCATCGCGCCCATGAGCCGCCCGGTCTCCGGGTCCGTCAAGTGGAAGTGGTGGGTCAGCAGGACCGGAACCCGATTCTGCGCAAGCATCGTGGCGTGGTCGCAGCCGGCGTTGGCGACGTCGGTGGCCCAGGCCTGCGCCCATTCGGGGTCGTACTCCTGCAGATGCTGCGGCGGCGTGGCCGCGGCACCCTCGCCGGTGCCGTCGCCGAACAGGAATGCGATACCCGGGTGCAGGAACTCGGGCAGTTCCCGCGGCGCGGCCGCGACCATACCGTCCCAGTCCCCGACCGACCATTGCGGTCCGAGCCATTTGGCCCACAACGCGAAGATCGGGCCGAGGGTCTGCATGATGCCGGGACCATAGGGCGGGGCCGCTTGCGAGGCGAACAACGGCGGATCCTCGAGCATCGCGCCCCGGATCTGCCCTGGTTTGGCGTAGGCGGCCAGCCAGGCTGCGATCACTCCGCCAGAAGAGTTGCCCGCCACCAGAGTCGGCCGTCCGATCACGAGATCGATGAATCGCTCGACGTCGTTACCCCAGGTGTTGAGGTTGTACCGCCCCGGCGTCCAGGTGGACCGCCCCTGCCCGCGCAGATCGATCGCGAAGACCCGAAAGTCGTTCGCCAGCAGGGTGATTGCGTTCTCATATCCCCACCAGGATTCGCCCTGGGCGGGGATCAGCAGCAGCGCCGGCGACGTGGGGTCACCCGCGGCGACATAGTTCATGCGGATCTCCCCGAGATCCACGAGCCGCTCCTCGAACTTGTGCGCGACGAAGGTGTCAGCCCGGTCTGCGGCTTCGGAAATGCCCATGATCGCCGATCCTTTCTCAATGAGTGGACCGAAAGTCCCACAGTCCGCACGCCGGCGTGCCGGTCCGAATGCTGATGACCATCGGTATGAAACCCACCGTAGAACCCACCTAGGACAGATTCTGCCCTAGGCGATGACCAGACTATCGCGCCGTCCGATTGCCGCCAGCAGGCCACGGACAACAGATCGATAGTGAGTCCATGACCACAACGTCCACCTCCGCACGCCGACTCGTACTCGAGCGCATGTACGCGGCCGAGGCCGAGTACTTCGCCGCCGGCGGTCCCGGGACGGCGTCGTTCAGCACGCTCGAACCGTTCTTCGCGGCGGATGTCGTGCTCCGGCAAGCGGATTCGCTGCCGTACGGCGGCACCTGGCGCGGACACGCGGGGCTCGACCAGTTCTTCCGCGCCATGAGTGCGACCTGGGACCGCTTCGAGCTGAAAAGCCAAGTGTTCCTATCCGAGTCGAACCCGCTCGTCGTCCTGACCCACGTGCACGCCAGATCCCGCAGGACCGGACGAGAGCTGGAATTTCCTATCCTGCAAACGATCACCGTAGACGACGGTCGAATCACCGAAGTCAACCCTTTCTACTGGGACACCGCGGCGATCACCGCTGCCTGCTCCGGCTAGTCCCGACAGCGAAAAGCGGTTTGCCGGTTCCGGTATTCGCAGCATGATGGCACCATGCTCAGCCTGTTGTCCTGCGCCGATCCACTCGATCCGCGCCGCACGGATCCGCATTTCGCGGCAGAGACGCTGGCCGCGCGCACACTCGGCACGACGGTCGGCCTGCTCGATCTGGACGCGCTGCTGCGCGGGGACAGCGCCGCGGCCGTGCGCAAGGTCCGTTGCTCAACGCCCCACGGTGATCAGTGGGCACGCGCAGAACCCGCACCATCGTGAATAGATACGCTGGGGCCACTATGAGTCATACTCGCGTTGTCACCCAGCATCCCTTCGACGCCGCCGTCGAACTCACGCCCCTCGATGTCGGGACGTTCACCGGTCGGACCACGCCGGAGTACGCGAATATGGTCGGGCCGTTCGGGGGAATCACCGCCGCCACGTTGATCCGGGCGGTGCAGCGGCATCCGGAGTGTCTCGGTGCGCCGCTGTCGCTCACCGTGAACTACGCGGGGCCGATCGCCGAGGGCCCGTTCGAGGTCAGCGCGATACCGGCCCGCACGAACCGGACCACCCAGCACTGGACGCTGACGATCACCCAGGACGGCGTAGTCGCCACCACGGCCACCGCGCTCTTCGGTATCCGGCGACAGACCTGGGCGCACACCGAAGCCGTCGCGCCGCAGGCGCCGCCCGCGACCACCGTGCCGCCGGGACCGGTGCCGGACTTCCTGGCCTGGGTCGAGAACTACGACATGCGGTTCGTCACAGGCGGTCTCGTCACGACGGAGGCAGACGCCCAGCCGTCCTCGACCACCACGCTGTGGGTGCGCGATCACCCGCCGCGGCCACTGGACTATCCGGCGCTGACCGCACTGACCGACGTGTTCTTTCCGCGGGTGATGCTGCGCATCGGCCGGTTCGTCCCGGCAGGCACGGTCTCGCTGACGGTGTACTTCCACGCCGACGACGAACTGCTCGCCACCCAGGCCGATCAGCCGCTCCTCGCCACCGCGCGCGGCCGCCGCTTCGGCAACGGCTTCTTCGATCACGCCGCGGAACTGTGGACACCGGACGGGTCGCTGCTGGCGACCAGTCACCAGCTCGCCTATTTCAAGGACTGACTCGCCCGCCGGACCAAACCGGCGGCCCGAGCGGCGCGAATCCCTGGTAATGCCGCTGTGCACGGCGGCAGCTACGAGAGGATCCACGATTTGAGATCACGGCGATGGATACGACGAAGCGCCCTGCGCTGGGCGCTGGCCACCACCCTGACCGCGGCCGGTCTGGCCGGTGCGGCCGGCACCGCGACCGCCGCGCCCGCGGGCATCGTGTCGGTAACAGATGTCAACGATCGGCAGCAGACCGTCATGGTGTATTCCCCCGCGATGGACCGCCCGATCCCGATCCAGGTCATCCGGGCCGCCGACCGGACGACACCGCGGCCGACGATGTATCTGCTCAACGGTTCCGGCGGCGGCCCGAACGACAGCGGCTGGGATGTGCAGACCGACGCGGTGAGTTTCCTGCGCGGCAAGGACGTCAATGTCGTCACGCCCTTCGGTGGCGCCAATTCCTATTACACCGACTGGGTCCGCGCGGACGCCGTGCTCGGCTACAACAAATGGCAGACGTTCCTGAACGAGGAATTGCCGCCGGTGATCGAAGAGTTCCTGGGCGCCAACGGGACTCGCACCCTCGCCGGTGTTTCGATGAGCGGCACCTCGGTGCTGAACCTGGCGATCGCCAAGCCCGGCTTCTGGAACAGCGTGGCCTCCTACAGCGGGTGCGCGCAGACCTCGGACCCGATCGGCCAGGAATTCGTCCGGCTCACGGTGGAGAACTGGGGCGGCGGGCAGAGCGTCGAGAACATGTGGGGTCCGCGCAACGGACCGCTGTGGCGCGCCAACGACCCGCTCGTCAACGCCGAACGTTTGCGTGGCACAGCGGTTTACCTGAGTTCGGGTAGCGGTATCGCCGCGGCTCCGCACGACACCCCTGGCGATCGCCGGGTGCAGGAGGGCCGAATTCCGTTGCCGGTGCAGATCGCGTTCGGCGGCCCGATCGAGGCGGCCATCCACTACTGCACGGTGAATCTGACGAACCGCTTGCGCGAGTTGAACATTCCGGTGACCTTCGACGACCGCCCGGTGGGCACCCATTCGTGGGGCTACTGGGAAGACGACCTGCGCACGTCATGGCCTTTCCTGGCGCAGTCGATCGGGATCGGCTGACCTACCTTGCCCGGGTGCTCCGCAATAGCTGGAATTGCCGTGCGGAGCACCGGGTTCACTCCCCGGCTGTGGCCTGGCTCATATAATCGGCGCGCAGCCACGTATTAGACAGCACACCCGCCGCACGCGCTTTTTCCCCGCGCGATTACGTACCGTGAAGTCATGCAGCTCGCCCGGTCCACCGATCTCGCCCTGCGGACCATGATGCGGCTGGCGGTCAGCGGCTCGGCCGACCATCGCGTGACCGCCAAACTCGTTGCCCGACAGGTCGATTCCTCGGAGCACCAGGTAGCGAAAGCGGTATCGCGACTCGCCGACCTCGGCTTCGTCGCCTCCTACCGCGGGCGTGGCGGCGGGATCTTCCTCACCGAGGCCGGCCGGGCCGCCACCGTCGGGCACATCATTCGAGCCCTCGAGGGCGATGCCGAAGTGGTGGAATGCCTCGGCGAACATCCGTGCCCATTGGCCGCCAATTGTCGTTTGCGACGAGTTCTCCAGGACGCGAAAGAAGCCTTTTACCGCGAGCTGGACAACTACCACCTCGCCGATCTGGTGAGCCCCCGCATCGTCGAGCTGCTGCACCTGCCCGCCATTGCCCTGCCCGCGCAAGAGAATTGAGGAGAAGCCATGCCCACCGCGACCGGTTCGCCCAGCGATATCGCCCCGGAACTGGAACCCGCCCACCAGGCGGTGATCCGCGCCACGCTGCCGCTGATCGGCACCCGGATCGACGCGATCACACCACTGTTCTATCGCAAGATGTTCGCCGCGCATCCGGAGCTCGGCCGCGATCTGTTCAATCGGGGTAACCAGGCACAGGGCACCCAGCAGCGCGCGCTGGCCTCGTCCATCGTCACCTTCGCCCGGCATCTGGTCGACCCGGAACTGCCGCACCCCGTCGACCTGCTCTCGCGCATCGGGCACCGGCACGCTTCGCTCGGTGTCACCGCGGCTCAGTACGACATCGTGCACCGGCACCTGTTCGCCGCCATCGTCGAGGTGCTCGGCCCGGAGGTGGTGACCGAGGCGGTCGCGGCGGCGTGGGACCGCGTCTACTGGCTGATGGCCACCGCCCTCATCGACCTGGAAGCGGGACTCTACGACGCGGCCGGGGTCGCGCCGGGTGACGTCTTCCGCCGGGCCGTCGTGGTCGACCGCACCGCGGATCCGTCCGGGGTGGTGACTTTCGTCGTCGAGTCCGCCGACCCCGGGCGTGCGCTGCCGGATTTCCTTCCGGGCAGCTATATTTCGGTCGGCGCGGACCTGCCCGACGGCGCCCGCCAGCTCCGTCAATACAGTCTGGTCGAGGCGCCGGGCACCGGCCGCTACGCCTTCACGGTTCGCGTGGTCGCAGCCGAGCCGGACGCCCCCGCGGGTGAGGTCTCGTCCTGGCTGCACGACACCATCGGCGTCGGCGATCGCCTCGAAATCACCTTGCCCTTCGGCGATCTCACCCTCGACCCAGCCGCCGACACCCCGGTGGTGCTGATCTCGGCCGGAGTCGGCATCACACCCATGGCGGGCATCGTGGCTTATCTGGCAGCCAATACTCCGGACCGGCCCGCCCTCGTGCTGCACGCCGACCGCTCCGCCGCCGTCCACCCGCTCCGCGAGCGCGTCCGCGGGTTGTGCGACGGACTTCGGAACGTCCGCTTGCACACCTGGTATCAGGACGAGGGACGCGGGCGCATCGACCTCACCGACATCGTCTTGCCGGACGACGCGGACTACTACCTGTGCGGCAGCCACGCCTTCCTGCGGTCCGTGCGCGCCCAGTCGCTCGCCGCCCGGATACCTTCCGGCCGAGTGCATTTCGAATCCTTCGCACCCAACGACTGGCTCCTCGGCGAATAGTGCGCGCCGCTCAGCACTCGACGACAGCGACAGCCAGGCCGCCCTGCGAGGTCTCCTTGTATTTGTCGAGCATGTCCGCCCCGGTGGCGCGCATGGTCTGGATGACCTGATCGAGCGAGACGTGGTGGTGCCCGTCGCCGCGAATCGCCATGCGCGCCGCGGTGATCGCCTTCACGGCCGCGATGCCGTTGCGTTCGATGCACGGGATCTGCACGAGGCCACCGATGGGATCGCAGGTCAGACCGAGGTTGTGTTCCATGCCGATCTCAGCGGCGTTCTCGATCTGTGCCGGGGTGCCGCCGAGCACGGCGGCGAGTCCGGCGGCGGCCATCGCGCACGCGGAACCGACCTCGCCCTGGCACCCCACCTCGGCGCCGGAGATCGACGCGTTCTCCTTCATCAGCTGGCCGATCGCGCCCGCGGTCAGCAGGAACTCGACCACGCTGTCCGCGGTATCGGTGACGAACTGCTGAATGTAGTGCAGCACAGCCGGAATGATGCCCGCGGCGCCGTTCGTCGGCGCGGTGACGACCCGCCCGCCCGCGGCATTCTCCTCGTTGACGGCCATCGCGTACAGCGTGACCCATTCCATCGCGCGCAGCGGATCGTTGTCCTCGGCTTCGGCGCGCAGCCGGTCGAACAGCGTCGCGGCGCGGCGGCGCACCCGCAGCGTGCCCGGCAGCACCCCGGTGCTCGACATGCCGCGCTCGACACACCCCTGCATGACCGCCCAGATGGCGAGCAGGTCCGCGCGCACCTGATCGCCGCTGCGCCTGGTCATTTCGTTGGCCAGGACGAGTTCGCTGATGGATCGGCCGGTGGCCGCGGTGAGCGAGAGCAATTCGTCCGCCGACCCGAACGAGTAGGGCACCTCCATCGGCGCTTCGGCCGCACGGCCGTCGATCTCGTCCTCGTCCAGGACGAAGCCGCCGCCGATCGAGTAGTACCGGCATTCGAGCAGTACCCGGCCCGCCGCATCACGGGCGGCGAACAGCATGCCGTTGGTGTGGAACGGCAGCCTGGTACGCGCCAGCAGCTCGATGTCCTCGTCCATCGCGAACGTGATCGGTTGCGCCCCACCGAGATAGATCCGCGCGTCGGCGCGCGCCTCGGCCACGATATCGCGCATCGTGTCCGGATCGACGGACTCCGGGCGGGCCCCGGCCAGTCCGGCCACGATCGCCTCCACGCTGCCGTGGCCCCGTCCGGTCGCGCCGAGCGAGCCGTACAGCAGCACCCGCAGCGCGGCCGTATCGTGCAGCACGCCGGTGCCTTTCAGCCGATCGACGAACGCGCCCGCGGCGCGCATGGGCCCGACGGTATGCGAACTCGACGGGCCGATGCCGACCTTGAACAGGTCGAAGACGCTGATGGTCACGCGAGCTCCCGCGCGGCGTCGGTGGCCGACGAGAGGTCCTGGTGCACCCCGGCATAGAGCGGGAACTTCTGCGTCAAGACCTCCACCCGCACGCTGAATTCGCGCCAGGGCCGGCCCACCCGCAGGGCCGTCGCAATGATATCGGCGACCTCGACGAAGGCCGCGCGGTCGAAGCCCCGCGCAGCCAGCGCGGGCGTGCCGATCCGGAGGCCGGAGCTGACCATCGGCGGGCGCGGGTCGAATGGAACGGCGTTGCGGTTCACCGTGATTCCCACGCTGTGCAGCAGATCCTCAGCCTGTTTGCCGTCCAGCTCGGCGGCGCGCAGATCCACCAGGACCAGGTGGACGTCGGTGCCGCCGCTGACGAGTCCGATACCGGCGGCGCGGCAATCCTGCGCGAGCAGCCGGTCCGCGAGCAGCCGCGCGCCGGTCAGGGTGCGTTCCTGGCGGTCGCGGAAGGCCGGCTCGGCCGCCATCTTGAACGCGACCGCCTTCGCGGCGATCACGTGCTCGAGCGGCCCGCCCTGCTGGCCGGGGAACACCGCGGAATCAAGCTTCTTGCCCAATTCGGCGGTGGCGAGAATGAATCCGCCGCGCGGTCCGCCCAGGGTCTTGTGCGTGGTCGAGGTGACCACGTGGGCGTGCGGCACGGGCGAGGGATGCAATCCGGCCGCGACCAGGCCGGCGAAATGCGCCATGTCGACCATCAGGTACGCGCCGACCTCGTCGGCGATGCGCCGGAACTCGGCGAAGTCGAGGTGCCGGGGATAGGCCGACCAGCCCGCCACGATCAACTTCGGCCGATGCTCGCGCGCGAGGCGCGCCACCTCCGCCATATCGATCAGCTGGTCTTCGGCCCGAACATGGTATGCCGCAACGTCGTACAGCCGTCCGGAGAAGTTGATCTTCATGCCGTGGGTGAGGTGACCACCGTGGTCCAGCGCGAGCCCGAGGATGCGGTCGCCGGGACGCAGCAGCGCGTGCATCACCGCCGCATTCGCCTGCGCCCCCGAATGTGGTTGCACGTTGGCGTAATCCGCGCCGAACAGCGCGCGCAGCCGGGTGAGCGCGAGCGACTCCAGCTCGTCGACGTGCTCGCATCCGCCGTAGTAGCGGCGGCCCGGATAGCCCTCGGCATACTTGTTGGTCAGGACCGTGCCCTGCGCCTGCATGACCGCCAGGGGTGCGTAGTTCTCCGACGCGATCATTTCCAGGCCGTGCTGCTGCCTGCCGAGTTCGCGGCCGACCAATTCGGCGACGAGCGGATCGAATTCGTGCAGCGGCACGTCGAGGTCGGTGCGGAGGGCCGGGTCTGCCATAGGGAGCCTTTCGTCGACGCGGGTCGCGCGCGTGGGTGTGGCTCCTCCCGCTCTGTCCTATGGCCTGAGAGATTCACGCGGACCGCGCTTGCCCCGTCGGCGAGTGTCACTGCGGACACTACTTTTCAGAGTTGCCCGAGGCGCGGCGGTACTGGGCCTGAGAGATTCCCGGGAGGTGTTGCTCCTTCGGCTCTCCGTCACGAAGATGGAGATCTCCCGCCGCGTGTGAGGCGATTATGCAATTGTTGCATATAGCGCAACAACTGCCCTATATGCGACTCAGTATTGTCGGCGAGCGCGCGCGTTGTCAACGCCGGAGCGCCTCCGGCGAACGTGGTTCGTCAGCCGTAGTAGCCGAGCCTGCGGCTGATGTCCGCGGCGCTCGCGATCGCCAGTTCCGCCATCGCGGCGAAGCGGTCCGGGCCGAGCCGGTAGGACGGGCCGGACACGCTCAGCGCAGCGACGATCACGCCGTTGTTGTCCAGGACCGGTGCGGCCACCGCGTTCAGCCCGATCTCCAGCTCCTCGCACACGCTGGCCCAGCCGTTCTCGCGGACCTCGACCAGCTGGGTCGCCAGATCGGCGACCTTGGTGACGGTATGCGGCGTGTAGGCCGTCAGTTTGGTGCCCACCCGCTTGCGCATGTCCGCCGGTTCCAGACCCGACAGCAGCACCTTGCCACTGGACGTCGCGTGCGCCGGGCAGCTCTGCCCGACCCAGGAGCGCAACGCGATCGAGCCGGTGCCCGCGGCCTCGACGATGTTGATGATCCGATCACCGTCCAGCACAGCGATATTCGTGGTCTCCCCCGATTCGGCAGCCAGCGCGTTGCACGCGCCCTGGCTCTGCCCGACGAGATCGACCTGGGCGCTGGTGGATCCGGCCAGCCGGACGATGGAGAAGCCGAGCCGGTATTTACCGCGATCGGACAGCTGCTCGACGTAGCCGCGCGATTCCAGCACGGCGACCAACCGCGACACGGTAGATTTGTGCACGCCCAGTTCGGCGGCGATTTCCGTGACGCCGGCCTGCCCGAGCTTGGCGATGATCTCCATCACGAGCAGGGCGCGATCGACGGACTGCACCGCGGCCGCCCGCCCTCGATCCTCGCCGTCTCGATTCGCCATGACACCGCCATTCTAAGCCGAGGTTGCTGCGCGAACACGGACACGTCGCTGCACGGCGGCTGTCTCGCGCAATGCCTCGTTGAGCAGGCTCCGATTCAGCGGCGACAGTTCCGACATCATGACCACGTCGCCGGGGTGGTGGCCGGCGGACAATTGCCCGACCTGATGCACCATCCGCATGCGCTGCAACGTCACGAAAACCTCGGTGAGCACGGTGGCGTCGCGTTCGGTGAGCACCCCGGCCGCGGCGGCCGCGCTGAGCCGCTCCGGTGTGCTCGCGGCGGTCAGGCCTGCGGCGAGACCGCCCCAGCGGGCCAGGTTGACGATGGGCACCAGCGCGTGCGTCTTCAGATCGAACGTGCCGCCGCGCCGCGAGAGCACATCGCGCAGCGACCGGGCCCGAACCTTCCCGGACAACGCGTCCAGCAATTGCAGGCGCAGCGCGTCGGGATGCTCGGCGGCCATCCGTCCGAAGGCCGCGGGCACCGCGCGCAGCTGGGGATCGCCCCACACCACGCGTCCGTCGATGAGCAGCGAGGACATGATCAGACCCCGCCCGTGCAGCGGATCGTCGAGCCAATGGGCCGCGGCCGTGGTCCATTCGCGCTGTGAACGCGCGAATTTCGGCTTGGCGGCAATCGCCCCGTTGCTGTCCGCCGGTAACCCGCACGCGTCGAGGATGGCGTGCGTGCGCTGTGCGATTGCGCGCAGTTGTCCACTCGCGGTGGACAACTCGTCCACCCAGCAGAGCGCGCTGTCCACATCCGAGGACGGCATCGCCTCGCGCCGGGCGATGCTGCCGAGGGTCAGCCAGGAGAAGCCACCGGCGGGCGCGTCCGCGAATTCGGCGCGTGCGAGTTCGAGTGCCTTGCGGATCACCGCGTCGACCACCACCGACAGGATGCCGCTCGTCGCAGACGCTTTGGTGCCGTTGCGGAACAGATCCACGGTGGTGCCCGGGATTTCCCGGGCCACCCGTTGCAACTGCGCCGGGTCGGTCGCCGCGCCGATGGCCCGGCGCAGCGTGAAACTCTGCCGGGCCGAGGCCGCGAGCAGATCCGAGTCCTCGAGCACGCCGAGCACCTCGCCGCGCCGGGTGACGACCGGCAGGTGCCGCAACCCGCAGTCGAGCATCTCCATCAGCACGGCCTCGCCGGTCAGGTCCGCGGTGACCCGGCGCGCCGGCGCGCTCATCACCCGCGCGATCGCCACGTCGACCGGTAGACCCGCCGCCACCACCCGGGCGCGCAGATCCTGGTCGGTGAAGATGCCGAAGTCGCCGTCGGGCAACCGGATCAGCACGGACGAGACGTGCCGCTCGGTCATCCGGACCACCGCATCGCGAACGCTGGTCTGCGGCGTCACGAAAACCGGTGCGCTCGAGACGAGTTCACCGGCGGGTCGGCTGCCGAGCGCCGGCGAGACCGGGGCGCGGTTACCGGACCAGGTCTTCCAGTTCGACGAGGCCAGGAACGCGAGTCCGTCCGGTTGCGCGAACCACACCCGGACCAGCTCGCCCGGCAGCCGGATCAGCAGACTCGGTTCGATTGCCAGCGCGACGAATTCGGCGCTGCCGCCGGTGAGCAGCGGCACGTAGCCGAAGATCCCGCCGCGCTCGACGGTGTCGATGGTGCGATCACCGTCGGCACCGCCGCTGGGGCGCAGCGCGACCCGCCCCTGCCACAGCATCCAGATATCGTCGGGCACCTGTGTCGAATAGTCGCGGATCACGGCGCCCGCCGCGAATTCGTGCAGGGTCGAGGCCGCGGCCAACCGGTCGAGGTCGGCACGCGGCATCGACTGGAACGGCGCGTGTCCGCCGAGGAACGCCGCTAGTTCGCCCTCCGCAGGCATTTCCGGCTCACGTCGCCCTGATGAGATCCGCGCACTTCTCGGCCATGGCCATGACAGTAATGTTCGGGTTCACCGCGGGCAATTTCGGCATCGCCGACGCGTCCACCACCCGTAATCGCGACACCCCCTTCACCCGTAGCTCCGGATCGAGCACCGCCATCGGGTCCTCCGGCGCGCCCATCCTGGCGGTTGCGGCCGGGTGATAGACCGTGTTGTGCGTGGCGTGGATATAGCTCAGCAGTTCGTCGTCGGTGCCGGCCTCGGGCCCCGGTGCCAGCTCCCGGGCGATCCACGGCCGCAGCGGCGACTGCTCGGCGATCTTGCGCGCCAACCGGATTCCGGCGAGCATGACCCGTTCGTCGTGGCCGTCGGGGTCGGTGAAGTAGCGCGGATCGACCTTCGGGCGGTCCCGGAAGTCCCTGCTGCGCAATCGCACCGTGCCGCGCGAGCGGCCCTGGGTGACGTTGGGCGTCAGGCAGAAGCCGTTGTCGGTGGTCGGATAACCATGGCGCAGCGTGTTCATATCGAACGGCACGCTGCCGTAATGCATCATCACGTCCGGCAGGCGCAGGGTGTCGTCGGTGGTGGCGAAAAGACCGATCTCCCACCACTGGGTGGACGTGTCGACCATCGGCCGCGCCGCCTCCCAGAACACCAGTCCCTCGACATGGTCGTCGAGATTGGCGCCCACACCCGGTGCGTCGACCCGCACCGGAATGCCGATCTCGCGCAGCTGCTCGGCGGGACCGATACCGGAGAGCAGCAACAGTTTCGGGGTATCGATGGCGCCGGCGGTGACGACGACCTCGCGCCGGGCCGAAACACTGTCGTAGCCGGTGCGATCGGGCCGCTGATACCGCACACCGGTCGCGTTGCGCGCGTCGTCGAACAGGATCTCGCTGACCCAGCAATCGGTGCGCACCACCAGATTCGGGCGCGAATCCAGCACGGGATGCAAGTACGCGTGCGATGTCGACATGCGCGTGCCGTCTTCCGCCGCGTTGATCTGGAACCATCCAGCGCCGTTGCGCACGGTGGCGCCCCGGTTGAACTGCACGGTCGGCAAGCCCACCGCCGCAGCCGCTTCCAGCACCGCCAGCCCGCAGGGGTCCACGGGCGGCACATCGCGCAGCCGGACCGGGCCGCTGCGGCCGTGCTGCGGACCGGGAGCGTCGTTGTTCTCCAATCGCGTCACGTAGGGCAGCACCTCGGCCGCACTCCAGCCCTTCGCGCCGAGCGCTGCCCACTCGTCCAAACCCTCCGCGGGCGGCCAGAACGCGATACAGGAGTTGTGCGAGGAACATCCGCCGAGCACCTTCGCGCGAGCATGCCGCAGAAAACTGTTCCCGCGTTCTTGCGGCTCGACCAGATAGTCCCAGTCGTAACCGGAATCCAGCAGGTGCATCCACCGGTCGAGTTCGAGGATGGCCCGGTCACCGACGTCGGACGGGCCCGCCTCCAGCAGGCACACCGACACGTCGGGGTCCGCGCTGAGCCGGGCGGCGAGCACGCAGCCCGCGGTACCGCCGCCCGCGATCACATAGTCGAACACCGAGTCAGACATCGTGGCGCACCTCCGCGGCGTGTGCAGCGAGCGTTCCGATTCGTTTGCGGCCCTTGATCCCGTACCAGGCGAGCCCGGCCGCGAGGATCGCGCCGATATAGACGAACGCACCCCAGGTGTTGTACCAAGGTGTGCCGTAAACCGATTGGCGCGGCCAGGCCAGATTCAGCGCCATGCCGACACCCCAGACCACGGCGACGATATTGACCACCATGCCCCAGCGTCCCATCGTGAAATAGCCCCCCGCGGCAAGCTCTTTCGGCGGCCACTGCCCGCGCAACCGCCGGCTCAGCATCGGTCCGGTCACCATCAGGTAGGCCAGATAGATCATGATGATCGCGATCGAGGTCAGCACCGTGAAGATCTTCGGCTGGCCGATGTTGACCACCAGGATCAACGCGGCGAGCACACCGATCAGGACGGCGGGGATCACCGGCGTCTGCGTCTTCGGATGCACCCGGGCCAGCTTCTCGCCGAACGGCAACGCGTTGTCCCGGGCCATCGCGAAGGTCAGCCGGATGGCGGCGGTGTGCACGGCCAGCGAGCACACCGTCACCGCGATCACGATGCAGCACAGGAAGATCGTGCCCAGCGGGCCCCACATCACCTGTTCCACAATGTATTGCAGGCCACCGCTGGAGCTGCCGATCTGCGGATCGGCCAGATCGGGCGCCGCCATCACCGCGAAGGCCAGGATCGCCCCGCCGATCACGAACGAGGCCAGCACCGCCCGCAGGATCGCCTTCGGTGCCGTGCGCCGCGGCTCCACGGTCTCCTCCCCCAGCGAACTCGCGGTGTCGAAGCCGTACATCACGTACCCGGAGGCGAGCGAGGCCACGAGGAACGCGCCGAGGTAACCACCGGCCTCACCCGCGCCGTAGCCGTGCGTGGAGAAGAACACCTGCGGACCACGAGTCGCGTTGGCCGCCAAGATGATCGCGATCAGCACCGCCGCGATCAGTTCGATGAACACGCCCGCGCTGTTGATCATCGCCATCAGCCGCACGCCGAGCGCGTTCACCGTGGTGGTGAACACGATCATGATGGTGCCGAGCAACACCGCGTTGGTGGCGTAGTCGTATTCACCGGTGCCGTCGCCGATGATCTGGAAACCGCTCCACAGTCGCGGCAGATTCAACTGCAGTGCCAGAACCACCGCGGCCAGCGTCACGATCGAGGCGGTCAGCATCAACCAGCCCGAGGACCAGCCGACGATTCTGCTGCCGAGTTGCTTGGACCAGTTGTAGACCGAGCCGGCGACCGGGTAGCGCGCGGCGAGTTCCATGAAGCACAGCGCGACCGCCAGCTGCCCGACGAAAACGATGGGCCACGACCACAGATACGCCGGACCGGCACTACCGAATCCGAAATAGAACAGCTGGAAGGTGCCGGTGAGTATCGAGATATAACTGACGCCGGCCGCGAAGCTGGCGAATTTCCCGATACTTCGATCGAGTGATTCCTTGTATCCGAAATCTTCCATTCCGCTGTCATCGGACACACTGCGTTCCGTGGCTACCATTGTCTACCGTGCCTTCCGCGGTTGGCCGTACGGGCTGTCCGGCCGAGATCTACAACTTGTGCTCAGACGCCCTTGAACCACTCCGCCGGCTTCGGTGCCGTGTTGTGCCAGATGTGCTTTGTTTCCTGGTATTCGGCCAGGCCGGTCGGGCCGAGCTCGCGCCCGTTTCCGGATTTCTTGAAGCCGCCCCATTCGGCGGCGGCGGTGTAATAACCGAAGTCGTTGAGCCACACCGTACCGTGGCGCAGCGCGCGCACCACCCGCTCGCCGCGAGCCGGGTCCGACGTGCGCACGCCGGCCGCCAGGCCGTACTCGGTGTCGTTGCCGAGCCGGATCGCCTCGGCTTCGGTGCGGAACCGTTCCACCGTCAGGATCGGGCCGAAGGTCTCCTCCTGCACGATGCGCATCGACCGGTCGCAGCGGTCGAAGATCGTCGGCAGGTAGAAGCTGCCCGCCTGCAATGCCGGATCACTCGGCCGCGCCCCGCCGGTCACCAGCTTGGCGCCCTCCGAGATACCCAGCGCGACATAGGCTTCCACCTTTTCGCGGTGCTGCTCGGAGACCAGCGGACCGGTTTCGCTGGCCGGGTCCAAGCCGGGGCCGACCCGGATGCGCTCGGCCCGGCTCGCCAGCTCGGCGACGAAATCGTCGGCGATCGTCTCCGCCACGATCAACCGGGTGCCCGCCGAACAGACCTGCCCGGAATGCAGGAACACACCGGTCAGCACCTGGTCGACCGAACTCGCCCAGTCGGCGTCGGCGAACACCAGGTGCGGATTCTTGCCGCCGAGCTCCACCGCCACCTTGGTGACGTGTTCGGCGGCGACCTTGCTGATCGTGCGGCCGGTCGCGAGACCGCCGGTGAACGAGATGAAGTCGACGTCGGGAGTGCCGGTCAGCGCCGCCCCGAGCACCGCGCCGCTGCCCTGGACCAGGTTCAGCACCCCCGCGGGCACCCCCGCCTCCTCGGCGAGCCGCGCGAATTCGATCGTGCTCAGCGGGGTGACCTCGCTCGGCTTGAGCACCATGGTGCAGCCCGCGGCCAGCGCGGGCGCGACCTTCCACGACATCTGGAGCAGCGGATAGTTCCACGGCGCGATCAGCACGCAGACGCCGATCGGCTCGCGCACCACCCGGCTGAGCACCGCCGGATCGCCCACGTCGATCAGCCGGTCGGCCTGTACCGCGATCGCGCTCGCGTAGTAGCGGAACACCGAGATCACATCGTCGATGTCGATCTCACTCTCCACCAGCGTCTTTCCGGTGTCCGCGGTCTCCAGCCGGGCCAACCGGTCCTTGTCGCGGGCCAGGAGATCGGCGATCCGCAGCAGCAGGGCCGCCCGCTCGGCGACCGGCGTCGCGGGCCAGTCGCCCGCGTCGAAGGCCGCGCGGGCGGCGGCGACGGCCGCCTGCGCGTCGCGCGGGGTGGCCTCGTCCACCGTCGCGACCACCGAGCCGTCGGCCGGATCGATGATCTGCCGCACGCCGCCGTCCTCGGCATGCGTCCATCGACCATCGATCAGCAGATCCGGATCACCGTTCATCTCATGTCACCTCACGTCACCGATACGACAGGACAACCACTCGTGGAACTCCGCGATGTGATGCTCGGCGGGCACGAGCACCCCGCCCTTACGGTAGGCGCGCGAGGACATGGTGGGTTGCGTTCGCTCGCATGCCGCGAAATCCTGCTCGTTCACTCGATGGAACAATTCGACGGAGCGGGACACATCTCGTCCCGCGGCGACCACATCCTTGGTGTACAACCAATCGCATTCGACGATAGTGCGGTCCGCGGACATCGGGAACATCCGGTGGAAAATAATGTGGTCCGGGACCAGATTGACGAAGACCGTCGGCCGGATCGTGATGGCGTAGTAGCGGCGGTCCTGTTCGGGAGTAACCCCCGGCAGCCGGTCGAAACCCGGTGAACCGTCGACGGTGAATCCGGCGATATCGGCGCCGAATTCCGCGCCGTGGCCGACGAACACCTGTGCGGCCAAACCCTGCGCGAATTCGGGCAGCACCTCGGTGAGTTCGGGATGGATGGTCGCGCAGTGGTAGCACTCCATGAAGTTCTCCACGATGAGCTTCCAGTTCGCCGCCACGTCGTAGACCACCCGGCGGCCCACCGCCAGTGTCTCGATCTCGTAGGCGTCGATCGCGCCCGGATCGCCGAGCCGTTCGGTGACCGCACCCACCACGTCGCGCTCGAACACCGGCGGGTCGTCGGCGAGGCAGACCCACGCGTAGCCGAGCCATTCGCGCAGCGCGACCGGGATCAGGCCGTAGGCGACCCGGTCGATATCGGCGCCCGTCGCGTCCTTCAGCGCCGCCATGTTCGGCGCGGCGACCAGCTTCCCGTCCAGGCCGTAGGTCCACGCGTGATACGGGCACTGCAGGTTGCGGCGCACCTGGCCCTGGTCCTCGGTGCACAGCATCGCGCCGCGGTGCCGGCAGATGTTCAGGAAGGCGCGCAGAGCGCCGTCGCGGCCGCGCACGACCAGCACGCTCTCCCGGCCGACCTGCACCCGTTTGAACTGCCCGGCCTGCGCGAGATCCGCGGATCTGATGGCGCAGAACCACATTCGCTCGAACAGCTGCTCCTGCTCGGCCGCGAAGACACCGTCGTCGACGTACCACTTGCCACCGAGCGTCGGGATGAGCGCCGGGGTGGTCACCGGCGGCGGATCGGTCATCATGTGGTCACCAGCCTTTGCGGGTCGAACAGCGCGATGGGGTGCCTGGTCGAGCCATCGATGACCAGATCGGCCAGCACCTCCCCCACCACGGGGACGAATTTGAAGCCGTGCCCGGAGAAGCCGCAGGCGATAGTGACCCGGGTACCGCCGGGATGCCGGGCGATGACGAAATGCTCGTCGGGGGTATTGGAGTACATGCAGGTCGCGGAGTGCACGCACGGCCCGGCCAGCGCAGGCAGCAACGCGGAGACCCGGGTCCGCATCTCCTCGATCTCGTGCGGGTGCACCACCCGGTCGATGGTGTCCGGGGTGCAGACGATGCCCTTGCGGAAGAACGCCATCTTGACCCCGCCTGCCGGGCCGTCGATGGCGGGGAAACCGTAGATCTGCATGCCGGAGGCGTCCTCGGCGATGTAGATCGGTTCGCCCTCGAACGCCGCGGTCCCGCCGATCGGATCGAGCCAGTACAGCACTTGACGTTCGATGGTGATCGGAATGCCGAAGTCCGCCAGCAACTGTGGCGCCCAGGCGCCGGGACAGACGACGAGTTGCTCGGCGTGATACGTGGCACGCGCCGTGGTCACCGTGACGCCGGACGCGGTTTCAGCCCAGCCCAGCACCTCTTCGCCGAACGACAGTGTGGCCCCGGCCCGCAACGCCAGATCGATGTGCGCCTGCACCGTCACCTCGGGCCGGGCGAACCCGCCGTTGGCCTCGTACACCGCGATGTCGTCGTCCGCGGGCGTGAAGTTCGGGAACCGCCGGCGGATCTGCGCCGCGTCCCAGACCTCGTGCGGCAGTGACCATTCGCGGCTGGCCCGCAGGCTCCCCGCGACCGTGAGACTGTCCGGCGGGCCGAGGTACAGACCGCCGGTGAGCCGGAA
Organism: Nocardia vulneris; assembly: GCF_001613425.1. Classification (GTDB taxonomy): domain Bacteria; phylum Actinomycetota; class Actinomycetes; order Mycobacteriales; family Mycobacteriaceae; genus Nocardia; species Nocardia vulneris. The sequence continues at coordinate 81,765 of NZ_BDCI01000039.1, forward strand.
CACCTCCCGGTCGGCGTCGGCCGCCAGCTTCGCCCAGAGTTCGTAGGAGCGCAGCAGCAGCGGCACATAGGCCGGGTCCTCGAAGTAGGACTGCCGGATGATGCGCGAACCGCCGTGGCTGGAACCGCGGTCGTGGGCGGGGCCGAACTTCTCCAGTCCGAGCACCTGTTGCCCGCGCGCCGCCAGGTGATACGCGGCGGCACTGCCCATGCCGCCGACACCGATCACGATGACGTCGTAGCCCGTTGTCGCCGTGGTCATCACGCTCACCTCCTGATCCGGGACATCTCCGGGTCCACCACCGGTTCGGCGTGCACCGTCGCGGCCCAGCGGGTACCGAGGTAGTCGGCTTCGACCGGGTCCCCGACGTGCACGCTCGCGGGCAGCCACGCGTAGGCGATGGTGCGTTCGACGGTCGCCGAATAGCCCGCGCTGGTCACGTATCCCGCGCACTCGCCGTCGACGTACACCGGTTCCTTGCCGAGCACCACCGCGGCCGGGCTGTCGAAGACGATGCTGCGCAACACCATCGCCGGAGCGGGCGCGTGTTCCAGGGCGTCCCTGCCGACGAAGTCGCCCTTGGTCATCCGCACCGCGAAGTCGAGACCGGCCGCGGCGGGCCGGTGCTCCGCCGTCATGTCGGTGCCCCAACTGCGGTAGCCCTTTTCGATCCGCAGGCTGTTGAACGCGATCCGCCCGGCCGCGATCGCCTCGTGCGCGGTACCCGCCTCCCACAGCAGATCCCAGAGTGCGCTGCCGTATTCGGCGGAGGCATAGATTTCCCAGCCGAGTTCACCGACGTAGGACACCCGCATCATGGTGACCGGAATCGCGCCGAGATACGTCTGGAGGGCCCGGAAGTACTTGAACGATTCGTGCGCCAAGTCGCCGGAGCACAGGGGCTGCACCAGATCTCGGGCGCGCGGTCCCCACACGCCGATGCAGCAGGTGCCACCGGTGATGTCGCGCAGCTGGATCGCGCCGTCGGCGGGCAGGTGGCGGGTGAACCAGTCGAAGTCCATGGGGCCGTTGGCCCCCACTTGGAACCGCTGCGGGCCCAGCCGGGCCACCGTGAGATCGCTTCGGATACCACCGGTTTCGTCGAGCAGCAGCGTATAGGTGACCGAGCCGACGGACTTGTCCAGATTGTTCGTGGTGAGCCGCTGGAGCAGCTCGAGCGCACCGGGGCCGGCCACCTCGTACCGGGTCAGCGGCGTCATGTCGAACAGCGCGACGTGTTCTCTGGTCCAGCGGGCCTCGGCGATCGAGATCGGCGACCAGAACCGGCTCGACCATACGTCGCGCTCCGGGAACGGCACACCTTCGTCGCGAAGCCGTTGCGCCAGTCCGGCATTGGCCTCATACCAGGCCGGGCGCTCCCAGCTGCCGCCCTCGAAGAAGAACGCGCCCAGCTCCTGCTGGCGGGCGTAGAACGGGCTGGTGCGCAGGCCGCGCAACTTCGTCCGGAACTGGTGCGGATGGATGATGTCGTAGACCTCGACGAAAGCCTGTGCGCTCGTCTCCAGAATGAACTGATCGCTGCGCGCGACGTCCTCGAAACGGTAGAGGTCGCATTCGTGCACGTCGATACTCGGCGCACCCTCGATGATCCATTCCGCCGCCGCCTTCGCCACGCCCGCCGAATGGGTCACCCAGACCGCCTCGGCGACCCAGAATCCGGCGAGGTCGCGGTGCTCGCCCATGATCGAGAAGCCGTCCGGGGTGAACGAGAAGATGCCGTTGAACCCTTCCTCGGGTTTCGAATCTCCCAGTGCCGGCAGCAGTTCCATCGACGCACGCCACGCAGGCGCGAAATCCGGGTCGGTGAACGGCAGCATCGAAGGCATCGCCTCGCTCGCGGTCGCCGCGGCCAGGGTGGACATATCCACCGGCATCGGCGCGTGACCGTAGTAGCCGATGCCCATCCGGTCACCGTGCTCGCGATAGTAGAGGTCCTGATCCTGATGTCGCAGGATCGGCAAGGCGGCCGTACCCGGTGCGCCCACGCGCTCGGCCAGGGTCGCCAGGCTCCCGGTCTTGGCGTACTGGTGCGCCATCGGCACCAGCGGTACGACCAGACCCACCTGCTTCGCCAGCTCCGCACCCCAGAACCCCGCGGCGCACACGACGATATCGGCGGGAATGGTTCCCTCGGCGGTGACGACGCCGACCACCCGGCCGTCGCGCTCGGCGATGCCGAGCACCTCCTGGTTGGGCAGGAAGCGCGCACCGCGTGCCGTCGCAGCTCTCGCCTGGGCTTCCACCGCGCGCACTGCGTTCGCCAAACCGTCTGTCGGAGTGTGGAACCCACCGAAGATGCGGTCGCCGTCGAGCAGCGGGTAGAGCCGCACACATTCCTCGGCGCTCAGCAAACGCCCTGCGATTCCCCACGATTGAGCCCAGCCCGCCTTGCGGTGCAGGTCTTGCCAGCGCTCCGGCGTGGTCGCGACCTCGAGACCGCCGACCGGATCGAACGCCGGGCCGGCCGGGTGATCGAGTCCGCGGAATTTCTCGGTGGTGTAGCGGGCGAACTCGGTCATCGTTTTCGACGGGTTGGTCTGGAACACCAAACCCGGTGCGTGCGAAGTGGATCCGCCGGTGACGAACAGTGGTCCGCGATCGAGCACGGTGATATCGGCCCAACCTCGTGCGGTCATTTCATCGGCCAGCGATGCCCCGACGATCCCGGCTCCGATGACGACAACTTTCCGGTGAGCCAAAGGGTGCCTCCGTTGTTGCTAGTAGCGCAACGAATTCGTATTACGCAACAAATAGTCCGCCTCGCACCGCGTGCTGTCAACCGCTGGAAACCGGCCGTTCACCGGGCGATTCCGGGGTTGACGCCTCCGCGACACCGATGCACACTGTTGCGTATCGCGATTTCTGTTGCGCTCTAAGCAACTCATGGAGGGTTTATGGAATCCCTTGCCAACCACACCGCGACCTCCGGGACCGAGCTGTTCGTCGCACACCTGACCGACCTGCCGGTCGGTGAGGCCGCCACCGTGCACCCCGACGGCGGCTCACCGATCGCGGTATTCCACACCGAGAGTGGACTTTTCGCGATCGACGACACCTGCACCCACCAGGATGCGTCACTGGCCGACGGCTGGGTGGAGAATTGCACGGTCGAATGCCCTTTGCACGAGTCGTGTTTCGACCTGCGCACCGGACAGGTCTCGGGGCCGCCCGCCAAGATCGGTGTGCGCACCTACCCTGTGCGGGTGCTCGACGGCGCCGTCGTGGTCGCGGTCCGGCCATGAGCGTCGTCGTCATCGGCGCGTCACTGGCCGGGTTCTCGCTGGTTCGCGAGTTGCGCGAGCGCGGCTACGGCGAATCGATCACCGTCGTCGGCGACGAAGTGCACGCACCGTACGACCGCCCGCCGCTGTCCAAGGAATTCCTGCGCGACGACGTCGATCTCACCCTCGGCGCAGTCGGCGACGATCCGGGGACCCGCTGGATCCTGGGCCACCGAGCGGTCGAAATCATCCGGACCGCAACCGGTCCCGCCGTCACGCTGGACGACGGGACAGTGCACACCGGGCGTTCGCTCGTGCTCGCGACCGGTGCCCGCGCCCGTCCGCTGCCCGGCACACCGGCGCTCGACGGGATCCACACGCTGCGCACCGTCGACGACGCGCGCGCGATCCGGACTTCGCTGCGCACCGCCCGCGCCGTCGTCATCGTCGGAGCCGGGCTCATCGGCTCCGAAATTGCCTCGACCGCAGCGTCTTTCGGCGTGCAGGTGACCGTGATAGAACTCGCGGCCGCACCCCTGGCCGGTGTATTCGGTCCACTGCTCGGCGCGCTGTGCGCCGACCTGCACGCGGCCAACGGGGTGCACCTGCGCACCGGCGTCGCCGTCGCAGAATTCCGTGGCGAAAGCCGGGTCGAGGCCGTGCGGCTCACCGACGGCACCGTGTTGCCCGCCGATACCGTGATCGTCGGCATCGGCGCGACACCCAATACCGAGTGGGCGCAGCATTCCGGGCTGCGGATCGACAACGGATTCCTGACCGATTCGCGGTGCCGCACTTCGATTCCCGGCGTCTACGCCATCGGCGACTGTGCTCGCACCTACCACGACGCGCTGGGTGGGCACCACCGCAGCGAGCACTGGTCCAACGCCACCGCCCAAGCGCGGATCGCGGCCGCGGCCGTGCTCGGTGTGCCCGCCGACCGTGCGCCGACCGCCTATTTCTGGTCGAAGCAGTACGGCCACATGATCCAGTTCGCGGGCGAGCACCGCGCGGGCGACACGCTCCGGTTCCTCGACGGCGACCCGTCGACGCCCTCGTGCACCGCGCTCTACGAACGCGACGGCGAACCGGTCGCCGTGTTCGCGATCGACAACGCCCGCCTGTTCACCCGCTACCGCAAACAGATCGAGCGCCGGCCCGCGGCCGTCGCCAGCCCGTAGGAGGATTCGTGTCCGAAACCGTTCGCGGCGTCATCGCGCGCCGCAAGGGAACCCCGGTAGAACTCGTGGACGTGGTGATCCCCGACCCGGGCGCCCACGATGTCGTGGTGCGTGTGCAGGCGTGCGGGGTGTGCCACACCGATCTGCACTACCGTGAAGGCGGCATCAACGACGAGTTCCCGTTCCTGCTCGGACACGAGGCCGCGGGCATCGTGGAAATCGTCGGCGACGCGGTGACCCATGTGGCGACAGGCGATTTCGTCGTATTGAACTGGCGGGCCGTCTGTGGCGAGTGCCGGGCCTGTCGCCGCGGGCGTCCGTGGTACTGCTTCGCCAGCAGCAACGCCAGCCGGAAGATGACCCTCACCGACGGCACCGAACTCTCCCCCGCCCTCGGCATCGGCGCGTTCGCCGACAAGACCCTCGTGCACGAACGGCAGTGCACCAGAGTAGATCCCACCACCGATCCGGCCATCGCCGGACTACTCGGGTGCGGCGTGATGGCGGGCATCGGCGCGGCGATGAACACCGGCGCGGTCTCGCGTGGGGACAGCGTGGCGGTGATCGGGTGCGGCGGTGTCGGCGACGCGGCGATCGCGGGCGCGCACCTGGCCGGCGCCAAGTCCGTCATCGCGATCGACCGTGATCCCCGAAAGCTGGCCTGGGCGACGGAATTCGGCGCCACCCACCGCATCGATGCCAGTACCGAGGACGTAGTCGAGCGGATCCGGGAACTCACCGACGGCTTCGGCGCCGATGTCGTGATCGATGCGGTCGGCCGCCCCGAAACCTGGCAGCAGGCGTTCTACGGACGCGACCTCGCGGGCACCGTGGTGCTGGTGGGCGTCCCGACCCCGGACATGACCCTCGACCTCCCGCTGATCGACCTCTTCTCCCGCGGCGGGGCGCTGAAATCCTCGTGGTACGGCGATTGCCTGCCCGAACGCGACTTTCCGATGCTCGTCGACCTGTACCGACAGGGTCGGCTACCACTGGACCGCTTCGTCACCGAACGCATCTCCCTCGACGAGGTCGAGAAGTCCTTCGACGCCATGCACCGCGGTGACGTGCTCCGCTCCGTGGTCGTCTGGTAGACCGCTATCCCGTTGTGCAGAACCGAGTTCCGGTATCGCGCTCCCTCGTACGGCACTCGACCGGCACGTACCGGTCGAGTGCCGCCACCAGTTCCCGGATGTCCGCAAGCCCCTGATGCAGCGTGAGCGTCATGCGAATACCGGCGGCACGCAGCGGCACCGCCGGGAAGGTGGCCAGGTTGGTGTACACGCCCGCGTCGAGAAGCTGCGCGGCAACCTGTTGCGCGAGCGCGGGTGCGCCGAGGGTGAGATGTCGGATCGGGCTCGCGGTCGCCTCGGCCAAGGGCAGGCCGTGTTCACGCATCAGCCTGGTACAGAACTCGATTCGCGCACGCAGTGCGGCTTGCCGTTCGGCGAGTTCAGGACTCAGGTGGATCCGGGCCGCGGCCACCGCGACGCCGAGCATCGGCGGCTGCACGGGTCCGGAGAACATCAGCGGGCCACCCGAAATCCGGACCTGATGCTTCAGCTCGGAGGACGGAAGCACGAGCGCCGCGCCCGCCGCCGCGAAAGACTTGTTCAATGATGCCGCCACGACGACCCGGTCGTGCCCGGCCAGCAGATCCGAGGTCGGACCGTGACCGTGGCGTCCACACCAGCCGACCCCGTGTGAGTCATCGAGGTAGAGGTGGAGTTGGTCGTAGCGCTGCAGCAGCCGCGCCATGTCGGGTAGCGGCGCGACGTCACCGCGCATGCTGTACACGCCGTCGGCCAGGTACCAGACGTGCCGATGCGTGCGGCCGAGACGCGCGACCGCGCTGTCGAGTTGTGCGAGGTCGCTGTGCCCGACGACTTCGATGGTCGTCCCCTGGACCTGCAATTGCGGCATCGCCGCGTGCACGCTGTGGTGGACCTGCGCGTCGAGGACGACCGCGTCGGCAGGACCGACCAGGACGGGTAATGCTGTTTGATGACCCAACGTCGTATTCGGCACGACCAGCACGTGGCCGCCGAACATCGCCTCGAGCAACGTCTCGAGCTCCGGATACAGCGGGGCCTCCAAGTAGGCCCTGGAGGACGAAAACTGTGTCCCGTAACGCAATACGGCCGCGCAGGCCGCTGCCCGCAGCCGGGGGTCCAGTTCCAGTCCGAGATAGCTGCACGAGCCGAAATTCAGCCGCGGCCGACCGTCCAGCCGCACTGTCCGGCCATCGAGTTCTTCATCCTCCGCACTGCGCATGATCAATCCGGCGTCCGCGGCCGCGGTCACCAGTTCCTCGGTCAGTCGGGCGATGTCCCCCGCACTGCGCATCGGCCTGTCCTTCGATCTCGTGGAAGCCCCCGCAACGCACCAAGTCTGCACCGCTGCCCGCGTATTGCGCTCCGCTCGGTTCGCTCAGTGAACCGAGCAGGTCCAACGGTGGGCGCGGGCGGCGAGAATGCACTGATGACCACGATGACCGACCAGAACCGCAGTGACACTGCGACTGTCGACGCGATCCTGTGCACGCTCTACGACGTGATCTCCGGTCCGGCGGGTGAGCGTGACTTCGATCGGATGCGTGCGCTGTTCCTGCCGGGAGCGCGGTTGATTCCCGCGGAACCGCTCACCGAACACCATGTGGGTGGGCGAGCGCTCGACTGCGATGCCTTCATCGAACAGATCGCACCGCTCCTGCGCACCCAGCCGTTCTACGAAGTCGAGATCGCCCGCCGGACCGAACGATTCGGGCCGATCGTGCACGCGCTGAGTACCTACGAGTCTCGGCTGACACCGGACGGCGAGCCGTTCGTCCGCGGTATCAACAGCATTCAACTGCTGCACCAGGACGAACGGTGGTGGGTGGTGACCATCTTCTGGTCCAACGAGTCACCCGGCCAACCGATTCCGGAACGCTACCTGGTCAGCGCCGACTGAGCGCGGCTCAGGACTCCTCGGTGAATCGGTACCAGTGCCCTTCGAACGGCTCGTACCCGATCCCCGGGGATTGCGGTGCGCCGAGGTGCGGTGGCGCGGTTTCCGGGAAGTAGGCGAAACCGCGTTGCGAATTCGACTCTCCCCCTTGGGTGTAGAAGAGGCAGCCACCGTCGCGGCGGGTGACGAAGGTGATCGTGTAGACGCCGAGGCGGGTGCGCTGTCCGGGATTGTTGCAGTCGACCGCCTGGTCCTGCAGGATGCCGCGGGACAGCTTCCACCCTGTGTCCTCGGGGACGTTGTACCAGACGAGCGCGCCGAAGACGGCCAGCACGACCAGCGCGATGAGGCTGTAGAAGAAGGACCGGTAGCGGACCAGGCCGAACAGTCCGAAGAGCAGCGCGATCGCGCCCAGCACGCCGATCGCCAACCACAGCACGACCTTGGTGGGGAAGGTGCCTTCGGCAGCCAACTGCCAGAACAGGGCTAGGCAGCACAGCAGGATCAGGGCGGTCAAGAGCCCCATCCAGAGTGCGAACCAACCTGGCGTGCGACGCGCGGTCGTGGCGGTGCTCACGGTGATCAAGATACGGGTGCGGGCCGCCACGGACAGCGAAATCCCTCAACCCCGCAGCGATCTTGGGGCAAGCCCGCGAAAACACAAACGCCCCGGTCCACAGACCAGGGCGTTCGCGACTGCCGCGAAATCAGAGCGGCGGGAATCCGGACGAGCCGGTGGCCATCCAGTTCCAGAACATCGCCGCACGATTTGCGAGCAACGCGACAACGTCGAGAACAACGCTTCCCATAAAACTTCCTCACATCCGACAATCTCCAGTGCAGCGCCCAGGGTATCGGATCGGTGTGTCGGCGACCGGGGCGCGAAGCGCCGGGCCCCGGCCGCCGACCACTCAGATCGCCGAGGTGCCGCCGTCGACGGCCGACTCCATACCGTTGACATAGGACGAATCGTCGCGGGTATCGTGGCCGCATGAGCGAGAGCAGGGCATCAACGACACCGGCATGAACCAGCTCCGCACGTGGCCGAGGTGTCGAACCGCACTGCCTACCGCACGGCTGCTCGCCGCTTTCGACAAACCACCGTCGATACCGGCGGATGAGGTGACACTGCGGCGCCCGTTCATCGGGGCCGCCGTCGAGATCACCGACCACCCGCCCGCCGCCATGCCCACGACGACAAGGTGTCCGTAACCGCCCGCTTCGCCGAGCCCGCGCCATCGCCGCCGTCCTCATCGACCGCGCCCTCCCCGCAGAACCCATCAGGACCAGAAAGGCCGCAATGAACGTCACCGACATGGTCGTCGAACTACTGGACAAATATCGAGGCGGCGTCGCCCCCTTGACCGCGATGGGGGATCCCGTGCTGCGCCGCCCCGCCGACCCGGTGACCGGACAGCTCGACGCCACCGTGCTGAAAGAGCTGAGCGAACTCATGCTCGCGACCATGCATGCCACCCGCGGCGTCGGCCTGGCCGCGCCGCAGATCGGAATCCCGTTGCGGATAGCCGTGATCGGTGACACGGCCGAAGTCCCGGCGGAGGTCGCGACGGCGCGAAAACGAATCCCGGTGCGCGACTTCACGATCATCAACCCGGCGTACACCGCGGCAGGCGACCCGGTCGGCTTCTACGAGGGCTGCCTCAGCATGCCCGGCTACCAAGCCGTCGTGCCCCGGCCCGAAACCGTGCAGGCCGAATACGACGATCTCGACGGCGTGCGTCACGTCCAACGAATCACCGGCTGGCCCGCCCGCATCTTCCAGCACGAAACCGACCATCTCGACGGCACGATCTATATCGATAAGGCGCTCACCCGCTCGCTGGCCGGCAACGAGACCTACTTGTCGCGTTGGGCGCAGCCGACACCAGTCGAAGCTGCTGACGCGCTTGGCTTTTCACTTCCATAACACGGCACTAGTGCTCGACAACTTTCCTCGCAGGACCCAGAATTCGCCACCGCCAGACTCTGAAGGCCGCCCGCGATCAAGGATGGGGAACCGTCGATGCCACGTACCGACCTGTCCCACGAGGACTTGATGGTCTGGATGCGGGAGCTGCCACAGCCCAACTACCCGTGGCCGTTCATGATCAACCCGTCCTGCACTATCACCAACAAACCGTCCGCTACCACCCCGACTCCTATGTCGAACCCGAATACCGCAGCTCCGATTTCCGCTGGACCACACCGCCTCCGGAACCGCTCAGCGACTCCGCTGATGGGTCTTAGCTGGAAGCATCTATCGGTGGGCGGGGCGGCGGATGAGCCTGGATTGTTCGAGGGTGGCGAGGAGTTGCCGGGCGGCAATTTTCGTCACGGTCGGGGTGATCCGGAGGAGGTCCGCGACGTCGAGGGTGGCACCGGTGGGCAGCGCGGCTATCCACAGCAGAGCAGGGAGTAGGTCGCGGCTGACCCTGGTGTGCGAGGAACGGGTTTCGCGGAAGCTGTAGGCGGTGACGGTGATTCGGGCGGAGGTTTCGTCGACGGCGTCGATGCCGAAGCCGCACTGGCCCGCCCGGACGAAGGTCGTCGCCGGTTCCACCGAATGCTCATCGAGCGAAGGACGGAGCAGATCGGCCGGGTCGAGGCGGCGCAGTGCGTCACCGATACCGGCGATATCGGCAGTCAGTCGCGTTGCGGCAGTGTCGGTATCGCCGAAGTCGTACATCGCGCCACGCCAGTGTTCGTCGCGTAACAACTCACTCTTCAACGCGGCCAACAGCAGTTCGACCCGCAACGGCGTGAGCAGCGCGAGGTGTAGCGAGATCGAGTCGCTGGCAGAGCTGGTTTCGTGCCAGTAGCCGCGCGGGATGTGCAGTACCGATCCCGGCTCGAGCACGTGTTCGGTGACGCCGTCCGGTATTTCGGTGGGCGGCAGCGCGGACGCGTAGTTGCGCAACAGCGGAGAAACCGTTTCCAGCGTCGTCCAGCCGTCGAGCGGTGCGGGCGCGAACGCGTTGGGCGCGATCCGCCACGTCTTGCGGCCGGTGAGCTGGATCGTGATCACGTCGATGGCGTCGAAATGCGCCCGCGTTCCGCCACCCGCACGGCTGCAGAACAATTGACATTTGACCGCGCCGGGCGCCAGCCGGAACGCTTCGGCGGCCTCCCGGACGAACGGCGCGAACTCCGGAATCGCCCGATACAGCAGGGTCGTACCGGCCGCATAGAAACGGTTCGCGGTCGCCGCCTCGATGGGCGCGGAGCCGAGCCTGCCGTCGAGATCATGGAACCAGGCGTCCACGGTCACCCCAGGTTTGGCGAACACATCCTCGATCCCGTTGATGCCCAACGCGTTCCGTACGCGCTCGACCAGGTCCGGGCGCGGCGGCCCGGCAAACGGGCGTCGACTGAGCAGGGAACCCGCGAACTCCTCCAGCGAGTGCGGTGCGAACCATTCGGCCAGCCCGAGCGTGCGCGCTCCACTCATTGCGCACTCCATCGTTCGAGTGGATCCAGCCTGCGCTCGACCACATCGGACTCCCGATCGGCATCCCATCGATCGAGCGGCTCGAGCGTCCGACCCGTCGCCTGACCATCCCATCGATCCAGCGGATTGTTCGCCCATCGCTGCAGCGGTTCGAGTTTCACGGTGAAGCCGAACAGCCCCTCCGCACCCGAGACCGCCAACGGAGCGATCACCGCACTCGTCTCAGCGACCGGCCGGATCCGCGGGACGCCACCCCCTGCACCGACAACCGGCTCCGGCGGGTCGATCGGCCCTCGATCCACCGCATCTCCGGCGATACCGACCCCGACAGTGAACGTCAGCGCCCCGACTGCGGGTTCATCCCCCGGCTGACTGTTCGGCGAAGGGTCCTCGATGGGTTCAGCATCAACTGCCTGCTCCCCCGCTACGACGTAGTGCACCGCAGGCGGCAGATCCGGATTGTCGATCATGTGAAACTCCTTGCAGCAGAATTCAGTTGGAATCCTCGCCGCGAACCGCGAATTCGTACACCACCTGGTCCGTTGACCGGACCGATAGTCGGTCAAACGTCCGATACTGCGCAGGACTTCGAACCCGTAGCGTCAGTTGGCATTACACGCGTTTCCCGACAGCAAAGGAGTGGCGATGCGCAAACTGGTAAAAGATCTCGCATCCGATGTGCGAAGAATTGCCGTCACGAGTATGGCCGCGACCGGCCTCCTCCTGGGCAGCTCGATCATGGCGGGACCAGCACACGCAGGAGAGCTGGGCGGGCTGGACCTGGTCCGGGTGTGCAAGGCACAGAACGGCAATGACGCATGGTGGGTACCTGAGCTCGTCCCACCCCGCGGCCCCTACAACTGGCGTTGCTACAACGACCGCATTCATCAGGCCCGCGGTATCGATATGAACGGCGGCTGCCGAATCCTCTACGGAAACGGCGCCTACGCCCGACTGCTCGACAGCGGAAACCCTTACGCCTGGCGCTGCTGGCGCTGACCTCGGAAAGGAAACAACTATGCGCACAAAGCTTTTCGCGCGAATGATGCTCGCGCTCACCCTCAGTGGTGGTGCGCTCATCGCCGGTGCCGGCGAAGCAGCAGCCGCGGAACCGGTCGATATGCATGTCGCGTGCCAAGTCACCTATGGGCAGGTCGGGTGGCGTGCCACCTTGGCCTATCCCAATCTTGGCGGGTGGGGCTGGCGCTGCTATTTGGTGGGCGGCGGCGGAGCCCTCAAAGGTGTCGACATCGAGAAGTACTGCCAGACGATCTACGGATTGCACGCTCGCGGCGGCTCCACCGCCTACAACTGGCGCTGCGACTACTGATCCGCCGGCGTGATCGAGGGACTGCGCGCCGCTCGGATCGAGGAATGTCGATCACAAAACTTCCCCATCCCACTATCGCCCCGATGAGCAGGCCGCTGCGTTAGCGCCGATGCTCAGGATTGAGCGACCTCTGGATGGTCGAAGACAGTGCACCGAATCGCGGCGGCGGAACTATGGCTGGTGCATTAGCGCGCGGGCGATCCGGATCAGGGTGGCGTTGTCCGGGGCGGGTGAACCGTCGGGCAGTTCGAGGACGTCTTCGAGTCCGATCCGGGTGGACAGGCCACGGGCCGCAGCCAGCCGCGCAACGGTCCAAGCGGCGCCGTCCTCACCGTGAAGCAACACCGGAAGTGCTGGGCCCGAAGCGAGTTCGGCGAGCATGGCATCGGCTGCCGCGGCCGCAGCGCGCGGGTCGGTATCGGTGATCTCGGCCAGAATCCGCAGGGCGCGGTGAGCCGATGGCCAGGCCGCGAACCGTGCTACGGCGTCCGTGCCGGAGTACAGGCCGGCCTCGATACCGATGCCGCGGTCCAGCAGTGCCTCGGCAACCAGATCGGCACCGTCCTCGTGCCAGTTCACCGAGGCATGGTCGGGCAACACCGTCCACGAGCGCACCAGTTGCGCGCGCTTACCGGCCTCGGGCATCGTCCAGGCACCCGTCGTCACACCGACCGGTACGCCCGGGACCGCGGCGCGGACCGCGGTCAGCGCCACCGCGACATGCTGGGGGTCGAGGGTGTCGGTGCCGTCTGCTTGCTTGGGATGCAGATGGATGTCTTCGGCCCCCGCTTCGACTGCCCGGCGGGCAGCCTCGGCGAGTTCCGCCGGGGAGATCGGCAGGTGGCCGCAGTCGGTTCGAGTCCTGGCGCCGTTCAGACAAGCCTGCAACATGGGCACGATCCTGCCAGCCAGGACCAGCCCCGGCTCGACGGCGTTCACCGGCGCCCGATACCACCGTCTATGATCATCCGGGTTTTCGGCAGGCCGGGACGCAGCCACCTCTGGACCGGGACCACACCGGGGTCGAGCAACTCGAAGCCATCGAAGAATGCCTCCGTCTGTGCCGCAGACCGAAAGCAGACCTGGGCCGAGGTGCCGTCGGCGCCAGTAAGCACCTGGAGTACCTCCGGATCGGAATCGATGGAGCCGTGAGCGATGGCCAGCAGACTGCCTGGTGCCAGCCGTTCGCGGAACACCGCGATGATCTCGGCGGGGTGTTCGCTGTCCATCACGTAATGCAGCACGCCGATGGCGGTGATCGCGACTGGTTCGTTGAAATCGATCACGGTCTTCAGCTGATCGAGGATGCCGTGGGGACGACGAATGTCACCCAATAGCGCCGTGATACCGCGTGGGCCGGCCAGCAAGGCGTCACAGTGGGCGTGCACGACGGGGTCGTGGTCGACATATACCACCTGCGCTGTCGGCTCGATTTCCCGAGCCGCGTCGTGCACGTTCGGCGAGCTCGGAATACCCGAGCCGAGATCGATGAACTGCCGGACGCCGGCATCGGCGGCCATCTGCACCGCTTTCAGCATGAAACCCCGGACGAACCAGACCAGGGTCTTGATTTCGGGTGCGCGAGAAAGCATTTGGTTTCCTATGTCTCGATCGACCTCGCGATAGTCCTTCCCGCCCAGCAGGTAGTCCCAGACCCGAGCCGAGTTCAGAGCGTCGGGGTTGAACGGATCCGGCGTGCGAGGCAACTCCCCCGATGCCCTGACGTCGAGGGACTCGACTTCAAGTCGGCTGTTCGGCACCCGGGGGTTGATGCCGAGTGAGCGATTCAACGCGGGCAACATCTTCCCCTCGTAGGCACTGAACTCTGTAACCCAACGGTAGGAATGTTTCCTAGACACCTGAACTGCGCTGAGGACTCTTTCGAGAACGTTTCAAACGTCCCTTACGTCCCGTAGGATCACCAATATGAATCAGCGCCTACAGGCGGCAATGCTGAGGGCGGGACTAGGTTCCGGCGAGCTGGCCACCGCGGTCGGCGTGGACGCGAAGACCGTGAACCGGTGGCTGGCAGGTCGGATACCACACCGCAGCACCAGGGTCCGGATAGCCGAGTTGCTTCACGAAACCGAAGAAACGCTGTGGCCACCTACCAGGCCCGACCTACAAGCTGGGGCACCGGCCACCGCCGAGGTCATAGCGGCCTACGCGCACCGGGCCGAAATTCCCAACGACCTGTGGACTTCGTTGGTGCACAAGGCCACTGAGCGAATCGACATCATCGGATACGCGTACCCGTTCGTGTTCGAACTCCTACCCAAAGCATCAGAGGTCATCGCCGCCAAATGCCGTGCAGGATGCGTGGTTCGACTGGGATTCGCCGACCCCGACTGCGCTCACGCGATGGAGCGAGACACCCTCGAGCAGATGGGTGGCACCCTCCCCGGACGGATCCGCAACGCCCTATCCATGCTCGGCCCGCTGGCAGACACTCCCGGCTGCACCATCGGCCTGCACACCAGCCATCTCTACAACTCGGTATTCCGCTTCGACGACGAGATGATCGTCACCCCCTACCTGTTTCGCGCGAGGGGCTACCAGCACACCGCCCTGCACCTGCGAAAGTTGTCCCCCTACGGGATATTCGAATCCTTCGCCGACCAATTCGAGCAAATCTGGGGAACAGTCACCCCGTACACGACAACCCAAGGATGCGCCAATGGGCTCACGGCGTGACTACTACCAAGACCCGAACGCGCCCGCGGCGAACAGCCTTGTCCCAGGCGGCTCGGCACTGGTCACCGACGATCACGGCGCGGTCTTGATGCAGCGCCGTGGAGACTCCGGAAATTGGTCCCTACCCGGAGGAACCATGGAAATCGGCGAAACACTGGAGGAATGCGTTATCCGTGAAACCCGCGAGGAGACCGGGCTCGACATCGAAATCACCGGCCTCCTCGGCATCTACACCGACCCCCGGCACGTCATCGAGTATTCCGACGGCGAGGTTCGGCAAGAGTTCGCCGTCACCTACTACGGCCGAGTAACCGGCGGCCAAATCGAAGTCAGCGACGAATCGACCGCAGTTCGGTTCATCAGCTTCACTGAACTGGCCCACCTTCCTGTCCACGACACAGTCCGTTTGAGGCTCCAGCATCACGCTGAACGACGCAGCCAGCCATATCTGGGCTAGCAAATCGATGCTCGACACGCTGCTGCGCGCGGAAACACTGACTCCGCAAATTCATTGGCTGCGGGTTATTCACCAATACCGATAAGGGCCGGATACAGGTCAACGAGGTGCTGCTCGATAACGAGCCATGGCCCGCCGGTGAGGCTACGGTCGCCGCCGCACCAGGCGGTCAGAGGTTCTGCGCCATGCGGACATTGGCGATGCTGATCCCGGCAGGAAGGCGGTCGGTGTCGTGAACACCGTCGCGCCTGCCCCTGGGGAGACAACGCCACTACCCGTGGGCTAGGGCGACCGTCGTGTAGCGGCCGACGGGGTGCCCCGGGTCGAGGACACGGTACGGCTCATTCGATGATGCCCAGGAGGCGCGCCGAGTGGTGTAACGACCCCGCCCTCGGAGACGGCAATGTGTGTGAGGGCCGGTCGTTTCGGCGCACTGCTGGCAGGTTCGATTCGCTGGTCCACTATCTGTTCATCGTGGAGGTCGGACATGAATTCGAAACACCTATCGTCGTTGCGAGCGATTCGAGGCCGCAGACCGAGCACGGAGATGCGACACCGAGCCATGACGGTAGTCGTGGCGCCCATGGTCGCCACGGGTCTGATCGCGTGCAGCGCCAACGACAACGAGAGGCCGGAAAGCCCTGTGGCGTTGTGGAATCCGTGCACCGAGATCTCCGACGATGTCCTCCAGTCCGCGGGCCTGCGCCCGGCGACCGAGGACAGCGGAATCACGCGACCGCTGCACTCCAGGCAGGAAATCTGCCGTTGGGATGCGCCTGGGTACGCCTACGCGGTGACGGTGTACTCCACCGCCGAAACTGTGACCGAAACCGAGCGGGAGCCGGCACTCGTCGAATTCCAAGACGTCACGCTCGCAGGTCGCACCGGGCGGCAATTCCGGATCGCCGGCGATTCCAAACCTTTCGGTTGCAACGTCGTGTTTGCGGCCGAACAGGGTGGATTCCAGATTCGCGTCTTCATCGATCCCAGCCTCGTCGAACGCGAAAACCTTTGCCAGCGTCTGGATCTGGTCAGTCGATCGATCGTGCCGGTACTACCGCGATAGCCCTGCCCCGCCGACCATCTGGCGGTGGTGCACGATTGCGGACGTCAGCCGGCCTGACCGTGTTCGGTTCCGGGATGTTGCGGCGTCGGCTCGTCGAGCGACACCGCATGCCCGGCCAACCACGCCACCACGAAAACCACGATCAGGACCAGGAGAAATTGGACGATCCGAGCCCAAGCCGGGGACCGGCCGGTTTTCACGCCTGCGCCAACTCGTATCCGGCGGCCTCCAGCGCGGCACCGACCGATCGAAGCGACACCGGCGCTTGCTCGGTCACGCAGTGCGCACAGCTCATTCCGGTCACCTTGTACACGACTTCACCCACGACAGGTTCCTTCCAACTCGACCCCGTTCGGGCACGACTCGATACGTCGCCCTACCAAAGGAGTCGTTGCCGAACCGCTTCCAGTTCCCACCGCCCCCGATGACCTCGCTCGCAACCCGCCCGGAGGAGCACTGCTCGGCGCTGTGTCCTGGTCACGAACATTACTCGCCGCTACGTCTCCCCCGAACGGAAACAATATGTCCCGTGGGAACTTTCGGCGGCCCCGGTCCGACTATCTCTTCGCGGAGTGCGGATGAGGTGCACCCGGAGAGTAAGGAGTCGGCGGGATGGTCGATCAACTGGCGAAGACGCCGCCCGAAGGCGACGGCGAACACCCTCCCCAGCCCACCGCCTGGGCACGGTGGCGACCGGTGCTGTTACGGCTGCACTTCTACGGTGGTGTATTGGTCGGGCCGTTCATCCTCATCGCGGCCGTCACCGGCCTGCTGTACACGTTCACACCACAGCTGGACGGGATCGTGTTCCGCCATGAAGTGACCGTCGACGGATACGCCCCACAAACACGCAGCCTCGCCGACCAGATCGCGGCGGCGCGCACGGTGTACCCGGACGCGCCGATCACCAGCGTGAAGCCGCCCACGGTAGCCAGCGAGACGACCCAGATCGCTTTCGCGACAACGGATGTCGCGCCGGATTACACGCGCACCGTATTCGTCAATCCCTATACGGCGCAGGTGCAGGGCACCTTGACCACCTACGGGCAGTGGCTGCCGATCCGGGCGTGGTTCGACGAGATGCACCGAACCTTGCACCTGGGTGCACTCGGTCGGTACTACAGCGAGATCGCGGCGAGCTGGCTGTGGGTGATCGCGCTGGGCGGACTCGCCATGTGGATCGCGCAGACGCGCCGACGCGGTGTTCGCCGTCTCGTGGTCCCCGATCGCCGCGGCACCCGCACCGGATCGCGCGGGCGGACGTTGAATTGGCATGGTGCGGTGGGCGTTTGGATCGTGATCGGACTGCTGGGGTTGTCGGTGACCGGCCTGACGTGGTCGCGGTTCACCGGTGAACACGTCGAGACCCTGCGGTCGCAGCTGAGCTGGACCACACCATCGGTGTCGACAGCGTTGCCGGAAACCACCACCGACGCCCCGCTCGATCCGGCGGCGAGCGCGGACACTGTCCTGCGCAGCGCCCTCGACGCGGGGTTGCAGCCGCCACTGTGGCTGAAGCCACCCACGGCGACCGGCACGGCATGGCAGGTCTATGAACGTAAACGCGATTTCCCGACCCGATTCGACGCGGTCGCGGTCAACGGCCGATCCGGAGCGATCGTGGACGAGAGCCGCTTCGCCGAGTGGCCGTTGATCGCGAAGCTGACCAACTGGGCCATCGACGCCCACATGGGTCTGTTGTTCGGGCTCGCGAACCAGATCGCGCTGGCACTGCTGGTCGTGTGCCTGATCACGGTGATCGTGCGCGGCTACCTCATGTGGTGGAAGCGGCGACCCACCCGAGGAGGATGGCCGAACGCGCCACGCCGCGGCGCGCTGGCAGGCCTGCACCCGGCCGAAGCCGTCGTCGCGGTCGCGGTACTCGCCGGAATCGGCTGGTGCGCACCACTTTTCGGCATGACCCTCGGTGTGTTCGTCCTCGGCGACGTCGTCGCCGGTGAACTG
This sequence comes from Nocardia vulneris, assembly GCF_001613425.1. GTDB lineage: Bacteria > Actinomycetota > Actinomycetes > Mycobacteriales > Mycobacteriaceae > Nocardia > Nocardia vulneris. Next base: position 100,097 of record NZ_BDCI01000039.1, read on the forward strand.
GTCCGACGCCGGAAGCGGGTGGCATCGTGATCACCGACCCCTTCGTACGCTGGGCCGTCTCCGTCGGGTTTCTGGCGACCGCGGTGTTCTGGGCGACCAGGGCCGCTGCGCGGTCCACGACGGTCCCGGTCCGGATCACCGGCCTCCTGCACGTGGTGATGTCACTGGCGATGCTCGCCATGGTGTGGTCTCGACTACCGCAGGTTTCCACGGTCGTGGGCATGACGTTCTTCGCCGTCGCGGCGGCGGTGTTCGTCGTCCTACTCGTCGCGCGCCGAGAGCACCGGCTCGAACACGGTTACCACGCGCTCATGATGGCCACCATGGTGTGGATGTACGCCGTGATGGACTCTTCGATCGTCGGCGGCACGTCCGTGACCTCCGCGGAGGGCTCGATGAACATGGGCGGCGGCGTCACCATGTCCATGCCGGCGACGATGTCGATGCACCTGCCTTCGTGGGCCGGAAACCTGGATCTGGCCATCGGGCTCGGCTATCTCGTGCTGGCCGCGATCTGGGTTGCTCACACTTATCGGCGTTCGACCGTGCACGACCTCACCCACCGCCGCCTGGGCGCGATGCACGCGCTCATGGCAGGCGCGACCGCGGTCATGTTCTTGTCCTACACCGGCTGAGGTCCTGGAGCACCGGGAAGGACCACACTCGCATCCGAACCTAAGCGCGCCCTGCCTGACGTCGAACTGATCATGAACTGATCCGCCGCGCCGATGCCGACCAGATCGGCGTGTTGTCACATCGACGAAAACCATTGACTGACAAGGCCTTACGGGGCGCGCCGAAGACATGCTGCGTCATGTCGGCATCTGCCACTAGGGTTGCTCACCATGCGGCGACGCGCACACCAGCGACGTAGCGACGCAGCAAACAAGGGGAGGCAGAATGAGTGAAATATCCAGCGCCACAGAGCGATCAAGAGCAAGGTCGATCCCGCTGAACGAGGTCCCCGCAACGGTGGCCGTCGATGTAGTCCTTGTGCGAACAGACGATGTCGTGATCGCCTTCAACGATGCTCGATGCTACAGCCAGGGCATGGAACTGCATTTCAGTGTGCACGCGCGCCTGCCGGAGCTGGTCTCGGCGCTCGGAGCGTTCAGCAGCCACTTCGTGGCCGCTGACGAGTCGATTCTGATCGGAACGGAGTTCGCCGATGGTCGCACCGCTACGACACTGTCCAACTCGGCAGACCAGGACGCGCAGACACCGATGCTGACGCACGGCCACAGCGGCGGCGGACCCGAATACAGCAGTGCCAGTTACTTCCTCACGCCCGTTCCACCTGCCGGTCCGTTCTCGATCATCGTCTGCTGGCCGGCCGCAGGAATCCGCGAATGCCGGATTGACCTCGACAGCGAACCGTTCCTCGCCGCGGTCCGCCGAGCGCAAGTGCTGTGGCCTCGACAACCACCGTCGACCTGGCAGCCTCCGCGGCCTACCGTTCCCGACCTCGAGCCGGACGGATGGTTCGCGCGGGTGTTGGCTTGACCGAGCGAGTTCGATGCCGGCGCCGCTCTGGCCCGCGCTACCTGTGCGGAACCAAGCTGTCGGGGGTGCTGGAGCAACAGCGGTGAGTTACTGGCATGCGCCGGCATGCGATCGCCGCTGACGTCCGGCCGCGGCACCGACGGCCTCGACCGTACCGCCGGATCGCCCGACCGGCGCGAAGCGATCTCCATGTCGAACTCAACTCCCGTCACTGTGCGAACATCTCGCACGACCTCGGGCCGGCCGAGCAGCGCGACGACCCCGAATCACCCATCATGCTGGCAGAGCTGGTAGCCGCAACGACCGCCGAGCCCGGTGAGTACCGCGCGATCTTCGAGCTCCGCCCCCTCCGTCTGCTGCGCTGGTATGGCGAGCCCTGCCCCGACCTCGCCTGGGAATACGACGAGATCCGTCGGCAGGGGCGGCCGCAGCTCCACCCCTCGGACAGAGCAGTCGTGCGACGGATGCAGCGCGACCTCGACACCGGCCGAGCTTTTGGCATAGTCCGCCTGCTCACCAGAACTGGCGACTACGAACCGTTCGACGTCGTCGCCAAACTCATCGTCCTCAACCGCTCCACGACAGCGGCACTGATCACCGTGCGAAGGGCTTGATCGGGCCATGATCTGGCTCTGTTTGCGGCGCCGCGTGGACTCGGGAATGGATCGACAGGTCCGGTCGTTCTGATACGTCGGCTTCCATCGAGGCGGAACCTCTTGGATTTGCCAGGTTTGGCCACAACAGGTTTCGTCACCGTGAAGTCCGACGAACCTCGGGGCTCGACGTGCGGTTCACGTACATGACACTGTCCCACCATGACGCCAGTGGGCTCGGATCCGGCCAGTCCACCCGCTCTTGGCGCAGATCAGTCGGATATTTCGTAGTCGAGTCGATCATCGGGTCCTCCTGGGTACAGCCGCTGTAGCTGGCAGCGACCATGCCGTCGTGTCCTTCCACGATCGCTTGTCGCGCCGGCACCTCACAGGGGCCGAAAGTCCACGGCCCGACTCCCGGATGTCACCCGGGCGCTGCACGCGTGATCCGGCCCTTCCCTCGCCCTGCAATCGGGTGCCTCGCACGGTCGATCGAGCGGTCCAGTCGAACTCCCGCATAGCCCAGCACCGACACTGCGCAGACGATGGCAAGATCGGCAACGTTCAGCGGCTCGGTGCCGAGCAGTCCGCGCAGCGGCGGTAGATACAGCCCGGCCAATTGCAATGCGAAGGCGCCGGCGACAGCGGCAGGCAACAGCGGGTTGGCCAGGGTCCACGGACGGGTACGGGAACCGAGTGCCACGCCCAATTGGGTTGCGCCCAAGGCGAAGAACGCCATGCTCTGCCAAGGACGCTCGGTGTGGTACGCCCACACCGCGACGCCCAGGGTCACCACCGTCAGGAGCACACCGATGCGCAGCACGCGCTGCCACAGGCCCGCGCCGAGAATGCTCTGGGTCGGTGGTCGCGGGGGTTGCGACATGACGTCCCGGTCGGCCGGCTCGCCACCGAGGGCAACCCCGGGCAGACCATGAGTCAACAGGTTGATCCACAGGATCTGCGCGGGCAACAACGGCAAGGCGAGCCCGAGAAGCGGCCCCGCGAGCATCACCGAGATCTCGGCGACACCACCGGACAATCCATATACGAGGAAGCGCCGGATGTTGGCGTAGACCCGGCGTCCTTCCTCGACGGCGGCGACCACGGTACCCAGGTCGTCGTCGGCGAGCACCAGGTCAGCCGCCTGCCGCGCGACTTCGGTGCCGCGCCCGCCCATCGCTACGCCGATGTCCGCGCGACGCAAAGCGGGGCCGTCGTTGACACCGTCCCCATTCATCGCCACCACCTGCCCGTCGTCGCGCAGCGCTTGGATGATGTCCAGCTTCTGACCGGGGGTCGCTCGCGCGAACACGGTGCCGGTCGTCAGATCGGACGGTGTCAGATCGCGGCAGTCGATCACCGGCTCGGCGGCACGAATGATGTCCAGTTCGGTGGCGATCGCGTGTGCGGTGCCGGGATGGTCGCCGGTGATGAGAATCGGCCGTATGCCCGCCCCGCGGCACGCGGCCACAGTTCCCGCGGCGTCGGTGCGGGGCGGATCGTAGATCGCGATGAGGCCGAGCAGAGCCAATCCATGTTCGGGATCCCGATCCGGTCGCGGCTCGGCCGCATCGTCGCCCTGCGCTACCGCGAGCACGCGAAAGCCTTGCCGCGCAAGGTGTTCGGCTTCCCGTAGCGCTTGCCGCAGCAGTGCTGGTTCTTCGTGCAGCACCGCAGGTTCCAGCACCGACTCCGGTGCACCCTTACAGATCACCCGATACCGGCCGCCGGGCAGCCGGTGCACGGTGCTCATCCGTTTGCGTTCGCTGTCGAACGGCCGTTCCGCATATCGCGGGGTCTGCCGCTCCAGCTCGTCGCGATGAAGTCCTGCTTTTGCCGCCGCGGACAGCAGCGCGATCTCGGTGGGATCACCGTGCGCGGCCCACTCGCCGTCCTCGTCCACGAACAGCCTGGCGTCGTTACACATGGCTGCCGCCGCCAGCAGGTCGCGCACAGCAGGCACGTCATCTCTACCCAGAACCGTTGCACCCGATCGCACTTCGCCGTTGGGCGCGTATTCGGAGCCAGTGACGGTAGCCCGAGCCACCGGAGTCCAGAGTTCGTGCACGACCATCCTCCCCTCGGTGAGCGTGCCGGTCTTGTCGGTGGCCAGGACCGTCACCGAACCCAAGGTCTCTACCGCGGGAAGCCTGCGGATCAGCGCATGCCGCTCGGCCATCCGCCGCGCGCCGATGGCGAGGCTCAAAGTGACTACAGCGGGCAGTGATTCGGGCACAGCGGCAACGGCCAAACTGATCGCCGTCACCACCATCAGTTCCACTGGCTGTCCGCGAAGCAGTCCCAGCACGAGCACGACAGCACACAGCACCACTGTCACACCGGCCAGTAACCGCCCGACATCCAGGAGGCGCCGTTGCAGCGGCGTCGGTTCGATAGGCCGTTTCATCAGGTGCGCGATCCGGCCGGTCGCACTCGCCCCGCCCACCGCCGTGACCTGCGCTCGGCCGCGGCCCTTCACGACCACCGTCCCCGCGGACAGCGCCGAATCAGCAGCAACATCCTTGTCTACCGGAATCGACTCCCCGGTCAGTGCCGACTCGTCCACAAGCAACGCAGCCGCTTCGACCAGCACCGCGTCGGCCGGCACGATATCGCCCTCGCTCAGCACCAGCAGGTCGTCGACCACCACATCCGCCGCGTCGACCTGCTTTTGGGCACCGTCGCGGACCACCCGGGCGACCGGCGCGGTGAGCCGCGACAACGCCGAAATCGCCCGATCGGCCCTTACCTCCTGGCCGACCCCGACTGCGGTGTTGACCACGACGACCACGAGGATCACCGCCATGTCGGTCCAGTCGGCGGTCACCGCGGTCAATCCGGCCGCCAGCAGCAGGACCACGATCAATGGATCCCGGAGCTGACCGAACACTCTCTGCCACAGTCGAATCGGCGCGGGCTGCGGCAGTAAGTTCGCGCCGTCGCGGGCCAACCTTTCGGCGGCCTCGACGGCGGAAAGGCCAGAAGTCGCGTGTGGCGTTGTCTGCGCACCGATTGTCACGAATCGAGCAGATCAGAATCGCCAGACCCGCCAGTAGAGCCGCAGGGCCCTCTGGCGAGGGCACTTCGTTCGCAATCGCAAGTTGTGACTGATGGACCTCGCGTGGGAGCCGGATTGCTCTACAGCCCAACACCGTACGCATCGACAGTGGATACACGCGATTCAATCCCTATCGAGGAGCCACCATGGACTGGCCCACCGCCGCCGTCATCATCGCCGTTGTCATCGCGCTGATGGTCATCGTTTCGACCTATCAGTCCACCCGGAAGCGTTGACCGAGCCGGATCACCTGAAGGGCGAAGCGCAATGACCGTTCAGCACAAAGAAATTCCGCACGAATCCGTCGCCGCGGCCGTAGTCGTCGGCGCCGACGGTTCCCCGGCGTCGGAGAGGGCTGTCCGCTGGGCGGCCGATATCGCGGCACAACGGGGACGTGATCTGCGTATCGAGCACGGCCTCGACCTGGTCGCTGTTCGCGCGGTCCTCGGCAACTACGAAATCATGTCGCCCGCTGTCACCGACACGATGCGGGCACACGGCGAGCAGGTGCTCACTGCCGCCGCCGAACTCGCGCATTCGGCGCATCCTGATCTCACCATCGCGACCGAGCTGTCCGAAGCCAATCCCGCCGAACTCCTGATCGCCCGTTCGAAGACGGCACACATGGTTGTGCTCGGTACCACCCCTGGCGTCGGCACCTTTGCCCACCTCGGTTCGACGCTGCTCGCCGTGACCGCACACGGGCACGGCTCTGTCGTGGTGGTGCGCGGTACCGAGCCGGAGGCACGCACGTCCGGTCCGGTCGTGGTCGGTATCGACGGCAGTGCCGTCGGCGAGGCTGCGATCGGCGCGGCGTTCGCCGAGGCCTCGCTGCGTGGTGCCGAGCTCGTCGCGGTGCACGCGTGGAGTGACCTGTCTGCCGGCGAATACGCGGGTGTGTCCTACCTCGACATACCCGTCGCCGATCTGGACGTCGCAGAGAACGCCCTACTCGCCGAACGACTCTCGGGTTGGCAGGAGAAGTTTCCGGACGTCACGGTCACACGAAAGATCTATTCCGCAGGGCCGCGCAAACACCTCGACGAGTGGTCCGAGTCCGCCCAGCTGATCGTGGTCGGCAGCCGGGGACGCGGCGGGTTCCGCGGCCTGCTGCTCGGCTCGACCAGCAATTGGCTTGTGCAGCATGCCCATTGCCCCGTCATGGTCGTGCACCCCGAATAACCCGTTCGACAGCGCATTCCGCCAGATAGCAAGGAAGTCACCATGTCCACCGAGCACACCAGACCGATCGTCGTCGGCGTCGACGGCTCCGAACCAGCGCTGGCGGCCGTCCAGTGGGCGGCCGCCGAAGCAGCTCGGCTGCATGCTCCTTTGGAGCTGCTGCACAGCACCGGCGTCCCCCTCGACTACCCGCCCACCATCGAATACCTGCCTTTCGACGCCGAACGATACCGTCGGGAGGGCGCCCAAATTCTCGACAAGGCAACGAAACTCGCGACCGACCTGTTTCCGCCGGACCGGACCGCGGAAATCGCCGCGCGCGTTATCGACGGCCCACCGATCCCTACCCTGATCGCCCGTTCCAAGGAAGCCAGGATGGTCGTGGTCGGCACCAACGGCATGGGCGCACTGGGGCGCGGACTGCTCGGCTCGGTGAGCACCTCGATCGCCAGGCACGCACACTGCCCCGTCGCCGTCATCCCGGCGGCCGCCGCCGACGCGCCGGACCGCAGCGGACAGCCGGTGGTGGTCGGTGTCGACGGATCGCCGAGCAGCCTGCGTGCGGTGGCGATCGCCTTCGAAGAGGCGGCCAACCGGGGCGTCGGCCTTGTCGCGGTGCACACCTGGTCCGAATTCTTCCGCTACAACTCACGGGCCGACATGCAGCAGGAAGACGAGGAACTGCTCGCCGAATGCCTTGCCGGATACGCCGATCAGTACCCCGATGTGCAGGTGCGCCGGGTCGTCGTCGAGGAGCGTCCCGCACATCGTCTCGTCGCGGAGGCCGCGCACGCCCAATTGATCGTCCTGGGCAGCCATGGCCGCGGCGGGTTCGCCGGCATGACCCTCGGCTCGGTCAGCCAAGCCATCCTGCACGGCGTCCACATCCCGATCATCATCGCTCGAACGAAATAGGTGAAACCACAATGAAAGCTACAGATGTCCTGGCAGCGGCGACCGATTCGATGAAAGCCGGCCGCGTGTTCGCCGAACCGGTGGAGCGCAACGGCACCACCGTGATCACGGCCGCAGCACTGTCCGGCGGCAGCGGCGCAGGCGAAGGGTCCGACAGCGAAGGACAGCAGGGTTCCGGCGGCGGATTCGGTCTCGGGGCAAAGCCGGTGGGGGCCTTCGTGATCAAAGACGGTCAGGTGGCCTGGCAACCGGCGATCGATATCAACCGTTTGATCTTCGCCGTCGGAGTCGTCGCGGTCACCGCACTGGTTGTCGGTGCTCGCATCGCACGGGCCTACGTGGAATAACGCTCCGGGTCTTTCGGAACATTACGACTCGGGCGGTCCGGCGCGCTGGTCCGCCCGAAAAGCCGCGATCGCCGTGGGCAACGTCGGGTAGAGCCGATCCGCACCGATCACACCGGTCAGCCCGAACGCATCCAGATCGTCACGCAGGTCCTGTTTGACCCGCGCCATCGCGAACACAATGCCCTGCGCAGCCAGATCGGCACGCAACTGCTCGACCGCGTCGAGTGCGGTCAGATCGACTTCGACGTTGGCCTCGGCATTGAGGACGAACCAGCGCACCGGTGCCCCACTCTGCCGCTCCCACGTCTGCACCGCGGCCAGAGCCCGCCGGTGGAAGTCCTCCGCGTTCGCGAAGCAGAGCGGGGCGTCGTACCGGTAGATGACAAGTCCGGTAAGGGGTTTCGCCGCCGGATAGTCGTCGATGTCGTGCATGCCCGCAAGCCCGGGCACGAATCCGAGAATGGCGTCGTGGCCGCGAGCGATGCGCCGCAGCAGATCGAAGATCGACAAGGCGATCGCCACGAGCACGCCGTAGAGCACACCCAACGCCAGCACCGCGGCGACCGTGCCGAGCGCCAGCAGCAATTCGCTGCGCCGGAATCGAGCGATCCGCCGGAACTCTGTCACATCGACGAGTCGTAGTGCCGCGTAGATCACCAATGCGCCGAGTGCCGCAGTGGGAAAGGCGGCGAGTACCCCGCGTGCGCCGAACAATACGACGAGGATGCCGCCGAGCGCGACAACGGAATACAGCTGGGTCCGCGCTCCCATGACATCGGCGATCGTGGTTCTGCTGCCACTGCAGCTCACCGGAAATCCGTGCGTCAGTCCGGCCGCCACGTTGGTCGCACCCAGCGCGGCGAGCTCGGTGTTGGCATCCACGTGCGTTCCGTGACGGGCGGCGAAAGCTCTTGCGGTGAGGGCATTGTCGGAAAATCCGACGACTGCGATCCCCACCGCGGGCAGCAGCAGCGCCGCCACGTCGGCGAAGGCGACCCCGGACAGGCCCGGCACCGGGATGCCGGAGGGAACCGTACCCACGACTCGTATCCCGAAGCGCTGCAAGGAAAATGCGGCCACGACACCGGCCGATAGCAATACGGCCAACAGCGGACCCGGTATCCGGGGTGTGCGCCAGGCCAGCAGCAACAGCCCACTGAGCACACCTACCGCGAGCACGCTGGTCTGCCAATGCCACTGATCGACGTGACCTGCGAACGAGCGCAGTTGCGCGAACAGCGACTCGCCCTCGACCGATACCCCCGTGACCCGCCCGAGCTGGCCCGCGATCATCATGCCCGCCGTGCCCGCGAGATAACCCACCAACACCGGCTTGGACAACAGATCCGCCAGCACCCCGAGGCGGGCCGCCGAAGCCACCAGGCACAGTCCGCCGACCAGTAGGGCGAGTACTGCGGCCAGCGCGGCGTATCGGTCCGCGTCCCCCAGAGCGAGCGGGGCCAGCGCCACTGCGGTCAGCAGAGCGGTCGTCGACTCCGGACCTACTGACAGCTGCCGAGAGGTAGCCAGCAGCGTGTACACGGCCAGGGGCCCGATCGCCGACCAGAGACCGACCACCGGTGGCAATCCCGCCACCGTCGCGTAAGCCATCACCTGTGGAATCAGATACGCGGCCACCGTAACGCCGGCGACCACGACGGACCGCAGCCACGCCCGTTGGTAACCCTCGAATTGCCGGAGCCCCGGCAGCCATCGTCTCAACACTGTTCCAGCATTGTGCACGGCGCACCGCCGCTGGACGGCGAAAGCCGCCGAACACGACTTCCGGCCCGGTGACCGGGGCCATCGGGCCCTGCCGCGCAGCGGCCCGCGGGCGAAGAGTAAGTGAATGGTACTCACTACTTACGTACGCAAAGCCGGCACGTTGCAGACCACGGTGTGCCTGGTGTCCGGTGTCGTCGCGATTTGGGCTTTCGCCGGATCGCTCGGCCTGATCACCGGGGTGATCGGTCTCGGCGCGGACCTCGATCAACGACTCCCATTCCGCAGTCCGGTCTTCGGCGGCCTCATGCTGGCCGTCGTTGTCGGCCTGCCGATGACCGCGGCCGGTGTGCTCGCGGCCCGAGACGACGAACGGACACCGATCTTCGCGATGGTGGCCGGCCTGGCCCTGATCGGCTGGATTGCGGTGCAGATAGCGGTAATTCGCGAATTCAGTGTACTGCAACCGATCTGTGTGCTCCTCGGCCTGATCGTCCTCGCCGTGGGCGCTGTGCAGTTCCGGGTCGGTCACAGGCATAGCAGCGAACCGAAACTTTCTTGAGGAGAACAAGATGCGATCACGAGTCGTCTACGAATCGATGTTCGGCAACACCGCTGCGGTCGCCGAAGCCATCGCCGAGGGCCTGCGCGAGTTCGGCACCGTGGAGTTGATCAATGTGTCCGCTGCCGCGAATGTGCCCGCACCGACGGTGGATCTGCTCGTCGTGGGCGGGCCGACGCACGCCTTCGGCTTGAGCCGGCGAAAGACCCGGCTCGATGCCGCGGCGCGCACCGAGGCGGCAGTGGCGGTGGACATCGGAATCCGGGAGTGGCTCGATGCGGCGCTCGGCGTGCCCGAGGGTCGCCGTGCCGCGGCGTTCGGCACCAAGGTGGCGAAGCCGCCGTGGCTGCCGGGATCCGCCGCGCAAGCAACCGGAAAACGTTTGCGCCGCATCGGTTACGAGCTGGCCGACGAACCCGTGGACTTCCTCGTCGACGGGATGACCGGACCGCTCGTCGCGGGTGAGCAGGCGCGCGCCCGGGCCTGGGCCGAGCGTCTAGCCCACACCGAATACGACCGCCTCGCACACCACTGCTGAACGGGGAGATTGCGGCCTTTGGGCCTCTGGGCTCGGGACCAACGACAGCCGCGCCGGGACCCTCCGCATTTCTAACGTACAAGTACCGCAACACAGCACCTTCGAAGGGCGAAGAAATGGCCACCCAGCTCACCGATGATCCGCACCGAATCGCCACGGCCCCAGTGGTAGTCGGCGTCGACGGCTCCGCGGCCGCCGACCACGCCGTGTGCTGGGCCGCCACCACCGCCGCGGCCCGCAGCCGCCGACTGCGGCTCGTCAACGGACTCGATATCGCCGCCAAGCGCGGGGTGCTGGGCAGCTATGACCTCATGATTCCCGCTGTGCTCGACTCGATTCGCCGCCAGGGTGGCGAACGGGTAGCCGCCGCGCGGGCGCTGGCCCTGCGCCTCGAGCCTAGCCTCGTCGTGGAAACCGAAGTATCCCAGTCGAATCCGGCAGAACTGCTGATCGATCGGTCCGCCGCGGCGCACCTCGTCGCGATCGGTGCGTCCGGCGAAGGCGCAACCATTCGCCATCTCGGATCCACCCTGCTGGCGGTGGCGAGCCACGGCCACGGATCCATCGTGGTCGTCCGTGGCACCGAGTGGTCTCCCGATTCCACCGCTCCCGTGGTGGTCGGTGTCGACGGGAGCGCGGCGGGCGAAGTCGCGCTCGGCGCCGCCTTCGCCGAAGCGCGAGATCGAAACGCGCGCTTGGTCGCCGTGCACGTGTGGAGCGATCTGCATTTCGACAGGTTCGCCGGATTCTCGGGCACCATCACCGATCCCACCGTCGCGGCCGAGGCGCACGCACTGCTCGCCACGCAGCTTTCCGGGTGGCACGACAAGTATCCCGAGGTCGTGGTCACCAGCGAGGTGTATCTGTCCGGACCTCGGCACTACCTGCTCGAGTGGTCCAAAGCCGCGCAGCTCGTGGTCGTCGGCAGCCGTGGCCGTGGTGGATTCCGCGGGCTGCTGCTCGGGTCGACCAGCAACGCGCTGGTCCAGCGCGCGCACTGCCCGGTCCAGGTAGTCCACGCGAGCTGACCGGCTCCCCATTCGCTCGCCTCGAAAGGCTGAAATCACGTGTCCAACAACATCATCAACCCACCCGTGCTGGTCGGCACCGACGGCTCCCCCGCCGCCACCGTCGCCGTGCGCTGGGCCGCTCGGGCAGCGGCCCGACACGGCGCACCGCTGCATATCGTCTACGCGATCGACGCACCGATGGACTTCGGACCGGGCATCGCTTTCGCCCAGATCGACTACGACGCATACCGCAAGGCCGGTGCCGACATCACCGCCAAGGCCCGCGAGACGGCCATTGCCGCGGCAGGAACCCCAGATCTGGAGGTCAGCACCTTCGTTGTCGAAGCCCCCGCAATTCCGGTGCTGCGCGACCGGTCCGCACAGGCGCGCCTACTCGTCGTCGGCACCCATGGATACGGCGCAATCCGCCGAGGTCTGCTCGGCTCGGTGAGCACATCCCTGGCCCGGCACGCGAAGTGCCCGGTCGCGGTCGTCCCCGAGTCGACCGATGCCGCACCGGAGCGGGCCGGCGGTCCGGTGGTGGTCGGCGTCGACGGATCCGCCGGGGGTGCGCATGCGCTCGAAGTCGCTTTCGATGAAGCGGCGCGCCGCGGCGCGCCCTTGCTCGCGATCCTCACCTGGTCGGAATTCAACCGCTACATCCCGCGCACGGACATGCAGACCGAAGCCGAGACACTGCTCGCCGAGACGATCGCCGGGTACCAGGAAAAGTTCCCCGAGGTCGCGGTGTCGCGGCTCGTCAAGGAAGCGCGCCCGGCCAAAAGCCTGCTCGCGGCGGCCGGCACGGCGCAACTCATCGTGGTCGGCAGCCACGGCCACGGCGGCTTCCCCGGCATGACGCTCGGATCGGTCAGTCAGGCGGTACTACACGGCGCCGACTGCCCGGTCATCATCACCCGCCCATCGAACTGATCCAATCAGAGGTGGATTCAGATGTACGCCATGACCTTTCGCGGCCCCGGTCAACCGAGCTGGGAGCAAGTCCCCGAACCGGTGATCCAGGACGGTACCGACGTGATCGTGCGCGTGGACGCGGTCACGATCTGCGGGACGGATCTGCACATCCTCAAAGGCGATGTCCCCGAAGTGACGCCGGGGCGCATCCTCGGCCACGAAGCGGTGGGCACAGTGACCGAGGTCGGTTCGAGCGTCCGCACACGCAAAGTAGGTGACCGAGTTCTGATCTCGTGCATCTCGGCGTGCGGTGCGTGCCGATTCTGCAAGGAGGGCCGCTATGGCCAGTGTCTCGGTGGTGGCGGCTGGCTCCTCGGTCACCTGATCGACGGCACCCAGGCCGAATTCGTGCGCGTGCCCTTCGCCGATCTGTCGACGCACGCGATACCGGCCGGCCTGACCGACGAGCAGATGTTGATGCTGGCCGACATCCTGCCCACCAGCCACGAAGTAGGCGTCCTCCACGGTGGCGTCCGGCCCGGCGATGTGGTCGTCATCGTCGGCGCCGGGCCCATCGGCCTGGCCGCGATCATGACCGCCCGCTTGTACAGTCCGGGCCATATCGTCGTCATCGACGTAACCGACAGCCGGCTGGTGGCCGCCACGAAGCTCGGTGCGGATATCACCCTCAACAGCAGACGCGACGACGTCCGAGCACGCATCGCGCGACTGACCGACGGGCTGGGCGCCGACGTCGTCATGGAAGCTGTCGGTACACCCGAAACCTTCGAGCTTTCCGTCGATCTCGTACGACCGGGCGGGCATGTCGCCAACATCGGCGTGCACGGCGCCCCGGCAACGCTGCACCTGGAACGGATCTGGATCCGCGATCTGACGATCACCACCGGACTGGTCGATACGAACTCCACGCCCACGCTGATCCAGCTCATCCGCAGCGGGCAGCTCGATCCGGCACCGATCGTCACGCACCGCTTCGAGATGTCCGAATTCCCCATCGCCTATGACGTTTTCGCCCGCTCCGCGCAGACCGGCGCTCTCAAGGTCATGGTCTCCCGATCCGCTGTCGGCGAATCCGCGCCCACCGCACTGTAATCCACCCGAACACCGAGGAAGACGAGATGAACACTCCGGAGAACGCAACACCGCACCGCCTCGCATCAGCGCGCGTCGTCGTCGGCGTCGACGGATCGGCCGGATCCGACGACGCGCTCCGCTGGGCCGCGCACGCCGCGTCCCGCCGTCGCAGAGGACTTCATCTTCTGCACGGCCTCGACCTGGCCGCTACCCGCGCCAAACTCGCCAGACACGACGTCTTGACGGGCCCCATCATCGAGATGAGCTTCCAGCGCGGCCGTAAGGTCGTCGACGATGCCTACCGGCTCGCGCTCCAGGTCGACCCCGAGCTCAGTGTCACCACCGAGGTGTCCGACGCCAAGGCGGCCGAAGTTCTCATCCAGGCCTCGAGCGCAGCGCATCTGGTGGTGCTCGGGGCCACCGGCAATGCAGGCACATTCGCGCACCTGGGCTCGACCCTGCTCGCAGTCACCAGCCACGGCCACGGCTCGGTCGTTGTGGTCCGCGGCAACGGATCCGGGCAGGTGCACGAACGAACCGGCGCGGTGGTGGTCGGGGCCGACGCGACCACCGCGGGTGACGCGGCCATCGCCGCCGCCTTCGCCGAGGCCTCGGATCGCGGCGCCGAATTGATTGTCGTCCACGCCTGGAGTGACTGGAACTTCTACGGATTCGCAGGTAGAGCCGATCTCGGACTCGTCGAGAGCGAGATCGAGAACTCCGAAGACGCGCTGCTCGCCGAACGTCTCGCCGGCTGGCAGGAGAAGTACCCGGACGTGCGCGTCACTCGGTTGGTCAGTTCCGGTGGACCGGTCCGGCCGCTGATGGAGCTGTCCGGCACGGCGCAGCTGCTCGTCGTCGGCACCCGCGGCCACGGCGCGTTCACCGGACTGCTGCTCGGATCCACCAGCAATTTCCTTGTCCAGCATGCCCATTGCCCTGTCATGGTCACCCATCAGGAATGACCGAGGAGACCGTCATGTCGCACAAACGAGATCCTTTCGGCCCTGCCGTGCACTCCGCCAACGTCTGGCTGCGCCATGTCGCGGACGGCATGGCCACCGACGATCGCCTCTTCGCCTATCGAGCCACCCGGGCGTGGCTGCACACCGTGCGTGACCGCCTCGAACTGCACGCCGCCGCACATTTGAGCGCGCAGCTGCCAGAACTGTTGCGTGGCATCTTCTTCGAAGGCTGGGTGCCGGACCGCGCGCCGAAACGGCGCGAAGTGAACGATATGCTCGCCGATTTCGCGTGCGCGGCGGGCGTCACCGACGACGAAGCCGTCGGTTTGCTGTGGATCGTCACCGACGCGTTCCGCGATCTGTGCTCCCCCGGGTTGCTCGATCATCTGTTCTCCCGGCTGCCCGCCCCGCTGAACCGAATCCTGCTCGGCACCTCACCGGGACCGAATGACGAAGAGACAGTAGAGGATCGACTCACCGAACTGTCCGATCGCGTACAGACGCTGACCGAGGCGGTCGCGGTGCTCACCCGCGGACTGGAATATCGCCCCGATATCGAACCCGCCAGTACCCGATCCGAGATCGCTGCCCAGGAGGCCCACCGGTTACTCCTGGCCGAATACGCAGATGAGCCGTGAAATGCGAACGAAGACAGCACTCGTCGTGGGAACCGCGACCTATCTGGCCGGTCTGGCAGCGGGCTACCAGGTGCTCCTGCGCCGCTGGTGCCTGACCTGGGGCGCAACCGAGGACGAAGTCACTCGTGAAATGCCGGGTGACGAATTGCTCACCGCACCGGACGTCATTGCCACCAGGGCGATCACGATCGCGACCAGCCCGGGTGCGATCTGGCCATGGCTGGTCCAGCTCGGTCCCGGCCGCGGCGGCGCCTACACCTACGACTGGATCGAGAACCTGCTCGGGCTGAACATGCACAGCGCGAACGAGATTCTCCCACAGTTCCAGAACATCTCTGTCGGAGACTCTTTCGCCCTGGGTACGAGCGGGCCACGCATGCGTGTGGCCGTTCTCGAACCCGAGCACGCCTTGGTCTTCGCGTCCGCGGACGGGAACTGGGTGTGGTCGTTCGGGCTGTACCCGACCGACGGAGGCACCCGGCTGGTGAGCCGGAACCGGATCGCGGTACCGGGCGCCCGCTTGCCGGGCAGACTCTTCAACCGGCTCGTCATGGAGCCCGGCAGCTGGGTCATGGAGCGCAAGATGCTCATCGGCATCGAACAGCGGGCCGAACGCAACAGCACGCCGGTTGCCGAGCGTCCGGTCGACGCTCGGACAGGCTAGCCGCGAAAGCCCGGCAGCTATGGCACACATCGCACCGTCCGGCCCGCTCGGCGCTCGTCCGCCCTACGACGCCGTACTGTTCGACATGGACGGAGTGGTCACCGACACCGCCACAGTCCACGCGGCCGCGTGGAAACAGTTGTTCGACACAGTTCTACGTGATGACCGGCTCACCACGACAGTGCCGCCGCGTCCGTTCGAGGATGCGGACTATCACCGTCTGGTCGACGGCCGGGCCCGCACGGACGGAGTCGCGGCTTTCCTGTCGTCCCGCGGCATCACCTTGCCACCGGGCAGCGACACCGACCCGGACGACGCGTGGACGGTTAATGGTCTGGCCAATCGCAAGAACTCGATCTTCCTGACACTGCTTGCCCAGCAAGGCGTCCGGGCCTTTCCCAGCACCGTCGACCTGGTGTGCCGGTTACGCAACGGAGGGGTGCCCGTCGGCCTGGTCACCGCGAGCCGCAATGCGCACGCGATCTTGACAGCCGCGGGTCTCACCGATCTGTTCGATGTCGTGATCGACGGTGATACTGCCGAAACACTGGCGCTGCCAGGCAAACCCGACCCCGCACTCTTTCTCGAAGCAGCGCGCCGCCTCGGCGTCCCCCCGCAACGAGCGGCGGTGGTAGAGGACGCGCCCTCAGGTGTGCGAGCCGGCGTGGCGGGCGGATTCGGACTCGTCGTGGGCGTCGATCGCCGACTGCACCCGGACGGTCTGGCGGCCGCCGGGGCCGACTTCGTCGTGCGCGACGTCGCCGAGCTCGACCTCGGCGTGCTATTCACCGATCCCTGGCTGCTCAGCTACGGCGGTTCGGACTCCGCGCACGAGCGACAGCGCGAGGCCCTCACGACACTCGCCAACGGCTACTTCGGCACCCGTGGCTGCTCGCCCGAATATTTCTGTGGCCGAACGCATTACCCAGGAACCTATATCGCTGGTGTATACAACCGGCGTACTGGAACCCTCGCGCAGCGCACGATCGAGGAGGAGCAGATCGTCAATGTCCCGAATTGGCTCCCGCTCGACATCCGCTTCGGTGGTGTCTGGTGGTCCGACGAGGCGGTGGCGGTCCGCAACGAACGCCGCGACCTCGACCTGCGCACTGGAATCTACACGCGCACCGCGCTACTGGTGGAGCCCCAGGGACGAACGCTCCTGGTCACTCAGCGCCGCATCGTCTCGATGGCACGACCGCACGTAGCCGCGCTCGAGACGACAGTGGTCCCGCAGGGCTGGAGCGGCGAGGTCGACGTTCGATCGGGTATCGATGCGGGCGTGACCAACTCCAACGTCGCGGAGTACCCCTCGTTCACCCACCGGCAGCTGACTCGGATCGAGGCCGATCCGGTCGACGAGCACACCTTCACGGTGCAGGCGGAGACGAGTTCGAGCCGCATCCGCATCGCCGTCGCGGCCCGGACCACCCTTCGCGGCACGATCGCAAGCCGTCCGGTCGCCGAAAACGATGGTGCAGAGCATTACTCCCAAGTGCTGCATGTCCCCGTACAAGACGGACAGCCCACCGTCGTCGACAAGGTCGTCGCGATCGTCACGTCCAGAGACCACGCCATCGCCGCGCCCGCCCTCGGCGCCGTGACCGAATTAAACCGTGCACCTGCGGGTTTCACCGGACTGTTCCTCGAACATCACGATGCCTGGACCGCGCTGTGGGACCAGCTGGCGATCGAACTCGACGGGACCGACACCCAGACCCGGCTCGTGCTGAATCTGCACCTGTTCCACCTCGCGCAAACACTCACCGAGCACACGGCCGAGCACGATGCGGGAATACCCGTGCGCGGTCTGCACGGGGAAGGCTATCGCGGCCACATTTTCTGGGACGAACTGTTCGTCATGCCGCTACTCACCCTGCATCGGCCCGAGGTGGCCAAGGCCGCGCTCCGATACCGTGCCCGCAGGCTCCCCGCCGCCCGTTTCGCGGCGGCCGAACACGGCTGGCGCGGTGCGCTGTTTCCGTGGCAGAGCGGTAGCGACGGCCGGGAGGAGACGCCGGCGCAACTGTTCAATCCCCGTTCGAAACGGTGGATGCCCGACAACTCGCGGCACCAACGCCATGTCGGACTCGCGATCGCTTACAACGCCTGGCAATTCTACGAATGCACCGGCGACCTCACCTGGCTCGCCGAACACGGCGCCGAACTGATCATCGAAGTCGCACGACTGTTCACCGCCATGACCCGCCACGACCGCGCCGCCGATCGCTACCACCTCGACGGGGTGATGGGACCCGACGAATACCACGACGGGTATCCCGACGCCCCGGGCACCGGGCTGCGCGACAACGCCTATACCAACGTACTCGCCGCCTGGGTATGCGGCAAAGCGGTCGAAACATTGGACCTCCTCGCCGGGCACGCCCGCGAAACGCTCTGCCGCCGAATGCATATCGATGATCCTGCGGAACCCGCGCAGTGGACGCGCCGCAGCCTGCGGATGGCGGTGCCGTTCCACGACGGCGTGCTCAGCCAATTCGACGGCTACGCCGAACTCGCCGAACTCGACTGGGACAACTACCGGCACCGCTACGGCAACATCGGCCGGCTCGATCTCATCCTCGAAGCCGAAGGCGACACCACCAACCGGTACAAGCTCGCCAAACAGGCCGACGTACTGATGCTGATCTATCTGCTCGGCCCGGGCCGCCTGCTCGAATTCCTCGACCGTCTCGGCTACCCGTGCACCCGCGAAACCCTTGATCGCACAGTGGATTACTACCTACACCGCACCAGTGACGGGTCCACCCTGAGCCAGGTGGTACACGCCTCGGTGCTGGCCCGGATGCGACCCGAACGGGCCTGGGCGGTCTTTCAGCGGGCCCTGGTGGCCGATCTCGACGACACCCAGGGCGGCACCACCCAGCACGGCATCCACTTCGCCGCGATGGCAGGCACGGTCGACATCGTGATCCGCGCGTTCGCCGGCCTGCGCTGTTACCGTGATCGGCTGGTCTTCGATCCGCGGCTGCCACAGCAACTCTCGGGCGTCCGGTTCGGCCTGCACTACCGCGGGCACCGCATCGATGTCGCTCTCGATCACCATCGACTGCGCCTCACCAGCAGACCGGCCGCAAGTGCCGCACCGATCGATCTCGATGTCGCGGGCTCGTCCGCGACCCTGCACAGCGGCCAGACCCAGGAATTCGACCTCGCCCCGGCGGATGCCCGACTGCCGGTCGAGTAGCCGAGACAGAGTCGGATAGTCCTGTGCACTGAGGACTTTCGCCAGGCTCGCACGGAGGCCATGAGACGCCACGCTCTAGGGACACGAAACATCAGGAGGGTTGTCGGCCATGAACAATTTCAGCGGACGAAGTGCCATCGTCACCGGTGGCGCGCGCGGCATCGGCGCCGCCATCGTACGAGCACTCGCGAAGGAGAACATCGCGGTCGTGGTCGCCGACCTGCTCGAGCGGGAAGGCACCGAACTTGCCCGTTCACTCGGGCCGAACGTCATGTTCCAACGCCTCGACGTCACCGACAAGTCGATGTGGCGCGACGTCATCGACCAGACCGCCGCCACTTTCGGGCCGCTCGCGATCCTGGTCAACAACGCGGGAATCCTCGATTTCGGCAGCATCGAGGACGAGTCACCGGCGATGTTCCGCCACGTCGTCGAGGTCAATCTGTACGGATCCTGGCTCGGCATGCACATGGCCGTTCCGCACCTGCGGGCCGGGGGCGGCGGTGTGATAGTCAATATCTCCTCGACGGCGGGGCTGGTCGGTTACGCGGGCATCGGCGGCTACGTCGCCAGCAAATGGGGTCTGCGTGGTCTCACCAAAGCCGCCGCCCTCGAGCTCGGCCGCGACGACATCCGGGTGTGCTCGGTGCATCCCGGCCCGATTCACACGCCGATGACCGCCGGTCTGGATGAATCGATGGCGGCCGCCCAGCCGTTGGCCCGCTTCGGCGAGCCGGACGAGGTGGCGGCGATGGTGCGCTTCCTCATC
This sequence comes from Nocardia vulneris, assembly GCF_001613425.1. GTDB lineage: Bacteria > Actinomycetota > Actinomycetes > Mycobacteriales > Mycobacteriaceae > Nocardia > Nocardia vulneris. The sequence continues at coordinate 119,781 of NZ_BDCI01000039.1, forward strand.
ACCGAGGCCACCTTCTCTACCGGCTCGGAATTCGTCCTCGACGGCGGCGCGACCGCGGGCGCGGCGGGCTGAATCGGCCACCACCGCACGAAAGACGAACTGCCATGTCAGCGATAGTCAGTACCTCAGGGTTGACCAAGCTCTACGGGCACAAGCCCGCCCTGGTCGACGTAGATCTCGAAGTCCCCGCCGGAGTCGTCTTCGGCTATCTCGGACCGAACGGCGCGGGTAAGACCACCACCATCCGGCTGCTGGTCGGGCTGATGCGCCCGACCATGGGCAGTGTGACCATCGCCGGCGCGGACACGGTGCACCAGCGATCCGCAGCACAGCGCCATATCGGTTACCTGCCAGGCGAATTCGTCGGCTATCCCGATCTCACCGCAGATCAGTACCTCCGGTACCTGGCCAGCCTGCGCGGCGGCGTCGATGACAAGGTCCGCAAGCAGCTGATCGAACGGCTCGGCTTGGATCCCACGGTGCGCATCGGCGCGATGTCGCACGGTAACCGGCAGAAGGTCGGCCTCGTCCAGGCCTTCATGTCCGAACCCGATCTGCTCGTGCTCGACGAGCCCACCGCTGGACTGGACCCGCTGGTACAGCGAGAATTCCACGCTCTGATCCATGAGGTGAAGGCCGCGGGACGCACGGTATTCCTGTCCTCGCATGTGCTGTCGGAAGTCCAGGAGGTCGCCGACAGGGTCGGCATCCTGCGGCAGGGACGCCTGGTCGAAGTGCAATCGATCGGCGCGCTCACCGCACGGCCGCTGCGCCGCATCGATCTCGTATTCGGTGGTGCGCCACCGGATCTCGACCGGCTACGACACACCAGCGGAGTGCGGTCGGTCATGCGCAACAGCAAGGCGGTGCACATCGAACTCGAAGGTTCCACCGCGGCGCTGCTGCGTGCGGTGGCACCGTTCGAGGTCACCGACATCGTCAGCCACGAACCCGACCTCGAAGAGGTCTTCCTCAACTACTACGGACGGGGCTGAATCACCATGCTGCGCACCGTGTACACCAAGTCGTTGCGTGATCAACGCCGCGGGCTCCTCGGCTGGAGCATCGGGGTCGTGCTGCTCGTGCTGCTCGAATCCGCGATCTGGCCGACCTTCTCGGATATGTCCGGCATGCAGGAGTTCCTGAACAACTATCCCGAGGCCATGCGCACGCTGTTCAACCTCGAGGAGTTCACCACCGGGACCGGGTTCTTGAACGCCGAGCTGTTCAGCATGCTGCTGCCGATTCTTTTCATGGTCTTCGCCATCGGTCGCGGTGCACGTGGCATCGCCGGTGAGGAAGAACGCGGCACGCTGGAAGTGCTTCTCGTGAATGGTGTTTCACCGATTCGGCTGACGCTGGAGCAGGCCGCCGTAGTCGTGACCGCCGTTGCGGTCCTCGGATCGGTGCTGTTCGGGTCCCTCGTCGTGTGCTCGGCCATTTTCGGGTTGGGCGTGACAGTGGGCGCTGCCGCGTCGGGGGCATTGTCGATGATGCTGCTGGGTATCGAATTCGGGTTGCTCGCCGTCGCGATCGGCGCCGCTACCGGCAGGCGAGTGCTCGCTCTCGGTGTCGCCTCGGTTCTCGCCGTTGCCGCCTACGTGCTCTACGTAGCGAGCAAACTGGTCACCGCGGTACAGCCGTGGGGACCGTGGTCACCGTTCCATCAGGCGGTAGCCGACGGACCGATGGGCGCCGGTCTTCCGCTCTCCTACCTATGGCTTGCAGCGGCCGGAATCTGCTGTGTCCTGGCCGCACTGCCGATTTTCGATCGCCGCGATATAGCGGGCAGTTGAGCCGGGTCACGGAGATCCAGTGATGATCAGAGCACACGTACCCGGCACGCCGGCGCGGTCCCATTCACCGGTGATCGACCGGGCGAGCCCGACCGATCTCACCGTCATGGTCGACGACCGCGGGTCGACGCCCATGCACCTCGGCGCGATCCTGCTTTTCGACAGCACCTGTCCGCCGGATCCGGCACACCTTCGCGCACTACTGGCCGAGCGGATACCGCGGATACCGCGATTCCGACAGACGTTGCGGCACACGCCGTTCGGCTGCGGTCGGCCGATCTGGGTGGACGACCCGTCCTTCAGTGTGGACCAGCACGTTCAGGTGATCGACCGGTCGGCACAGGTTTCCGAGTCGGAACTCTTCGATATCGCCACCGACCTGCTCTGCACACCGCTGGCGAAGAACCGGCCACTGTGGCGGGCCGGGTTGGTGCGCTCGCCAGGGCAGTGCGCGCTGGTTGTCGTCGCGCACCATGTCCTCACCGACGGTCTCGGCGGTTTGGCCGTGCTCGCGGCACTCGGCGACGAAGGGTCAGCACCGGCGGAATCCGATTTCCCCCGGCCGCCGCCGAGCGGGTGGGCGCTGGCGGCCGATGCCGCTCGAACACGGCTGCGCGCCTTGCGCTCGATTCCACATGGAATCCGGGAGACAGCCGCAGGGCTACGTGAACTCGGATTCAGCTGGACAACTATGCGGCCGGCCGAACGGATCTCCTTGAATCAGCCCACATCGCCGCGGCGCTGCCTCACCCGGGTGACCGTCGGCCTGGCCGACGTCGTCGCCGCTGCGCACCGCGCGGACGGCACCGTCAACGATGTCGTGCTCGCCGCGATCAGCGGTGCGCTGCTCGATATTCTGCGGGCGCGAGGTGAGCGGCCGCGCCAACTGGTGATCTCGGTACCGATCTCAGGTCGCCGCGCGAGCGGACCAACCGACCTCGGCAACGACACCGGTGTCCGGCCGATCTCGGTCCCCGCGATCGACGACGATTCGACGAGGCTCGCCGACATCACCGCGGTGACGAGCACCATGGGCAAGACGACCATCCGTGCTTCCTCAGCCGCACCGCTGGGTGTGGTCTTCCGGATGCTGCAACGAGTCGGACTGTTCCAGTCGTTCATCGCGCACCAACGCCTCGTGCACACCTTCGAGACGAACGTGCGCGGTTCGGGGCAGGCCCTGCACCTGGGCGGCAGCCGCATCGAAGGGATCATCCCGATGGTGTCGACGCCAGGCAACGTCGGCGTGACCTTTGCGGTGCTGTCCTACGAGGGCACGCTGGGCGTCACCGTCATTGCTGACCCGGACATCGTCATCGAGCAGCAGACCCTCACCGCCGCGCTCGCCACCAGGTTCCGGCGTCTCGGCGCAATGCCCCTCGGCTCCGACCAGGCGCACCGTCAGGCCGATCGGACTTCCGACTGAGGGACCATCGGCAACCGGAACGAGAGCCGTTTGGGCCTGCCGACAGGCGTCCTCGCGGACGACCATAGAAATATGACGAGCACCACCCGATACGAGGCACCAGGCTTCGGCGCATCCGTGATCTCGAGGATGCTGCACTCGCCCATGACGGCCGGGCTGCGGCGGAATCTGACGGAACTGCGCTACCAGGGCCGACTTTCGGGTCGCCACGTCGCTCTTCCCGTCTCCTATGCCCGCTCGGACCACAACGTCGTCGTCCGAGTAGCCCGCGCCCACACAAAGTCGTGGTGGCGTAACTTCCGTACACCCCGGCCGATCTCGGTATGGCTCGACGGCCGGTGGCAATACGGTACGGGTCACGTGACACCTCCCGGATCGCTGGAACACGAAGAAGTGGCCGCGGTCTATCAGGCGAAATATCCCCGCATGCTCATCCCCGCTACGGATCCCTTCGTCGTCATCGAATTGCAGGCCGCGCACAACCTCCCGAGCTCCGTGGCGGCCGAACCGAAGTACGTCGGCCTTTGGCGACGCTGGTGCATCAGCGTCACCCTCGGCGAGCTGTTCGGCTTCGCGGCACCCGCGCTGACAGGAGCTCTCGTGCGGGACGCCGCACCCGCGACCGCCGCCCTCGCACTGCTCGCCGCAGGCGCGATCGAAGGCACCGTCCTCGGCTGGTTCCAAGCCCGCGTACTCGGTTCCGTCGTACCCGGATTTCGTCGCGCCGATTGGATTCTCGCGACCGCACTGGGCGCGCTGCTGGCCTGGTCGATCGGTGTGATCCCGGTAGTCGCCGGCGATGGGCTCGACTCCTGGCCGCCTGCTGTCGTCATTCCCGCCGCGACCATCGGCGGGGTCGTCATCCTGCTGTCGATCGGCGTGACGCAATGGTTTGCCCTGCGCCGCCATATACACCATGCAGGCCAATGGATTTGGGCCAATGCCGCAGCCTGGCTGGCCGCCCTGCTCGTCTTCACCACCGTCACCACCCCACTGTGGCAGCCCGGGCAGTCCACCGCCCGCACTGCCCTGATCGGACTCTTCGGCGGGCTACTGATGGCGCTCACCATGGCCGCGGTCTCCGGTGTCTTCCTTCTGCGCATCCTCAGGGCGCAACAGGCCGCCCCGAGCGCCGCATTCCGCAACCAGGAGCGTTGATAGATGGCCATTCGAATGACCGTCGACCAAAGGGACCCAACATGAGCGCACGTTACAGCGCGAATTCACATCACCCGCGGTTGGCGAGAGCCTTCGATGCGCGGACCGCGGCGAGTTCGTCGGCCCGTGGAGTCGGCTCGACCGGGTTGGAGTCGGCGTCGAAGACCTTGACCGGGTTCGGGCGACTGAGGCTGACCGGCGCCCAACCGGGATCACCATGGGTGGCGAACGAGATCCAGGCGCGCTGCATCTCCTCGGTCAGCTGCATCGGTATGTCCTCGCCGAGCAACCCCATGGATTGGAAGACCTCGTAGGTTTCGAACAGGAACGGCAGCTCGGCACTGTGCCCGGCCACGCCCATCACCGGTGTGGCCCAAGCGAACTCGTTGAGGAACACCGTCCCGCCGGCTGCGGCGTAGTTCTCGGCGAGCGCCATGTAGGGCGCGCGGGCCAGGTACTCGGCGGCGATCGCGTAGAACAGCCGCTGCGCATCGCCGGCGGGCCGGTTGTGGCGAAACACCTCGAGCACGGCTGGGTCGTCCGCGCCGATCAACCCCAGCGCTCGCGCCAGGCTCGGATCCTCGCCCGGCGTGCCCGCCGCGGGTGCGATGGTCGCGGCGATCGCCTCGACCTCGCTGGTCGACTGCCCCAACAACAGCGACACCCCGTGCGTGGCGCGCGAGGCGGCCGCCTCGACCGGGCGTTGTGGCAATATCTGCTCATCGAGCACCGGGATGAACGGCACGACACCGAAACCCGCGCGGATCGTCGCCGCACCCCACAGCCGGGCATCCAGGTTCGGGATGAAATCGAGAACGGCCGCCAGCTGAGAACCGATGACGTCCTTGCGCGACACTCCCGCCAGCGCGGCCCGTGTCGGCTCGACGCCCAGGCGTGTCGCCCAGGTGCGGGCGGCGAGGCGGGCCTCGTCGGGGTCGGCGACCACCACCGGGCCGGAACTCTGCGGGATCGCCCGATGGAACAGTCCCGCCGCGGCTGGGGAGGCGAACAGTAGCGCGCAACTCAGACCCCCGGCCGAGCTGCCGAAGATGGTGACATTGTCCGGGTCGCCGCCGAAGACGCGGATGTTGTCCTGCACCCACTGCAAGGCCGCGATCTGATCGCGCAGGCCCCGGTTACTCGGTGCCCCGGCGATCTCGGCGAATCCGGGCGCGCCGAGCCGGTAGTTGATCGCCACGACCACTACGCCACGGCGCGCCAGCGCGGCAGTGGTGGCGAAGCGCGGCTCGGAATTGCTGCCCGCCTGGAACGCCGAGGGATGAATCCAGACCATCACCGGCAGTCCGGACCCACCGACATCGGGGGTCGTCACGTTCAGATTCAGGCACTCGTTGTCCTCGGCCAGCGAGGACTCCAGCAGATCCGGACTCGCGATCGACACCCCTTGCGGCACCCACGGCCCCGGCGCCGTGCAATCACGCACGCCCGCCCAGGCCGGAGCCGGGCGCGGTACGTCGAACAAGAGCTCCCCCGCCGGAGCGGCCGCGTACGGAATGCCCTCGAACACCGTCACCGGACCATCCGCACGGCCCAGGACCCGCCCCGATCGGATCGTCACCACAGGATCGGTAGTGCTGTTCATCGTCGACTCCTTCCATCGCTGACCAGGCCGCGAACCGCGGCACCGAACTACTCGTGAGCCACGCTAAAAGGCACCTAGGACATTCACCGCCCTAGCTCGAACCAGAAGAATGTCACCTGCACCACAATCCAACCAGCCACACCCCGGGGTCGACCTCGATCGCGCCGAAGAAGTTGACGTTCTCCCGGTGCGCAGGCGAGATATGGGCGAGCACCTCGTCATCGATGCGCCGGCCACTGCGGCGTAGCTGGTCCACCGCCAGCCCGTAGTACTCGGTCGTCCGGGCAATAACCGCGAGGTTGCGTTTGAACTCCGGTGTGCGAGTGTGCTTCCGGTGGCGTGGGTGAAGCAGTCCAGCTAGCCGCGCCACTTGGTGAATCGAAACTACGTTTTGTTGCGCTATCCGACCCTGGCGACCACCTCAGCGAATGCCGCTCGTTCCCGCGCCGTCTTCTCGAGATCCACCTCGATGGGCCCCTCCAACCCTGGCCTCCAACGTTCTTCGTCCTCTCGCCTTTCGATGTAATCCTCGAAGTGCTTCCTCGCACGGGCCATGTTCTGGTTCTTGGATTCGTATCGGCCGAGCGCACCGTTCGCGACAGCAAGCGATACCGCGGCACGAGCTGCGGCGTTGTGCGCCTCGGACGGCACACCCATGAACCAACTCTTGATGCCCGTCGGTTTTGCTGCTTTTGCCAAGGCGGCCGTGTACGCGCCTTCCAGCTCACCCAACGCCATTCTCCGCTTGTCCTCTCGTTCACCAGCAGAGAGATGAAGGTTTTCGGATTCTTGCGCCAACCGCTTGGCGGTGTCTGCCCGATTTCTCCCGATGGCTTCGAGGAGAAGATCGTTTCGCGCGAGCGCTTGGCTCAGGGAATTCGCCATACTTATCGCGCGAGCGATGGCCACCCATTCCGCCGGCATGAAATACCTCCCTTGAACACCACAGCAGCGCGAGACATCGAAGCTGCACATTTCAAGCTTACGAGCGCCGAACGGACTGGTCGTCCGCCTCCGTGGATTCCCTGGCGAAACGTTCCTTAATCATATAATCGGATGTTTTCAGCAACTTGCAGTCCGCATATATCCGAGAAATGCATTGCAGTGAGACTCCGGGCCGTGAGTACACGAAACGCGCCGTCGCTCAATGGCGAATAGCCGTTCTGGTCGGTCTAGTGCGTCACCATATGTGGCAGGTTCGCCAGGTTAACGGTCCTGGACCCACAAGCCCAGAAGGAGACGCCATGTCGCGGTCGGCGAGGTCGAGGATCCCGGTCGAGGACAAGCTGCGGATCGTCCTATCGGTCCTCCGGGGCGAGATGAGCGTGTCCGAGGCGGCGCGGCGACGGGGCGTGAGCGCGGTCGCGGTCTCGAAATGGAAGCAGGCATTCCTGGAGGCGGGCGCGAGGCCCTCGAACCGCGCCCAAATACTGCCTCGCCATCACGGTCACGACGACCGCGCGCGGACACGACGCGCTGAAGTGTCTCCGGCTCGCCGTCGCTGAAGCCGAGCATGTCCTGGATCTTGATGACCTACGCGACGACCGGGGAGTAGCCGAGGGCCTCGGGCCGGAGGGTGAGCCGGTCGGCGTGGCTGCGGCGCCGATCGCGGTGGTCTCCGACAACGGCTCGTGTTTCCGCGGCGAGGTCTTCAAGAGGCCTTCCTCGGCTCCGATCCGCTGCTGCAGCACCTTATCACCGTGCCGGTGCAAGAACCGTCGGCTGCATCGCGGCAGTCATCGCCTGGCGCAAAGGTTCGACGCGCTCCGGGCACCGGCTTCGGTGTCGCGGGCTACTTGTTTTCGGTGACCGTGGGTGTCGGGATGGCGGCCGACTGTGTGGTCATGCACCGATTGGTAGGCGTCAGAAGATTCATCCTGGTTGGTGGAAAGACCGTGTGGGTGCCGGAACTCGGCCGACGAAAGGTGGACTGTTGTGCCGGAAAGCGACGACGTAACCGGGATCGTTTCCGATGAACAGGGTTATGAGAAGTTCGGGGCGAGCGCGAAGATGTGGTCGTGGCCGATCGAGGAACAGATCGCCTACAACCAACGATTCATGCGGGCCTTCCGCCGCAACGGCGGCGTCATCGACCGCTACTACGATCCGGAGAAAAAGATCGGCGGCGATTATCGCGGCAAAATTCCGCTGCTGATCCTGCACCACACCGGCGCGAAATCCGGCGCGTCGCGCCAGACACCGCTGTCCTATTACGACGATCACGGCAATCCCGTCGTCGTCGGCTCGGACAACGGCTCGGACAAGGCGCCCGCTTGGGTGCACAACCTGCGGGCCGATCCGCGGGTCCGCGTCGAACTCGGACGCGAGGTCCGCACGGCAACGGCGAAAGAGTTGTCCGGCAGTGAACGTGACGCCGTATTCGCTGAGCTGGTGCACGTGCTGCCGTTTCAGGTCGGCAACCAGGCCAAGACCGCGCGGACCCTGCCGCTGTTCCGGTTGATCCTGGACCCGCCCGCGGACCCCGCCGGGCGGCGGTGATGGCACGCATCCCCTACCCCGAACCCGCCGAGGTGCCGGCGTCGCTGGCACCGATACTGGCCGACCAGATCAACGTGTTCCGGATGGCCGGGCACTCACCGATCCTGCTGAGCTTGTTCTCGGTGTATTCCACGAGCCTGCTCACCCACACCGCGCTCGGCGCACGCGAGCGGGAACTGGTGATCCTGGCGTGCGCTCAGCTCTACGGTTCGGATTACGAATGGCGCCAGCACCTGCGCACCGCCCCGCAGACGGGCTTGACCGGCAGCCATTTCGACGCGCTCGCCGCGCGTCATTTCAGCGCACCGGTGTTCACCGAACACGAGCAGGTGCTGCTGGAGTTCGTCACCACCTGCGTGCACCGGCCACGCCCACCCGCGGCGGTTCTGAATCGGTTCCGTGCCCGGTTCAGTGATCGTCACCTCGTGGAGATCCTCGCCCTGCTCGGCAACTATCTGACGATCGCCCGGCTCAGCACCGTGCTCGAGGTGGAGGTCGATGTGCCCGAACAGGTCGACGCCGCGGCTTTCTGGGACCGGGCCAACGGATTGGTCGATTCTCTCATCGACCGCATCGCCCGGCAGTGGGCGCCGTGAGCACCGGCCGCCAATGCACGCGATGGTGTCGCGCACCGAACGGTAGGAAACCGATATGCATGATTGCGGTATGAGCCCGAACATCGACCCCGAGGAACTGTTCGCGGACTGCCGTATCCGCACCGGTGCGGAATTGTTTTCCCATCGTTGGGACATGGTGGTCCTGGCCGCTTTGCACGACGGTCCGCACCGGCGCAGCGAGTTGCGTGAGCGGGTCGGCGAACTCAGTGACAAATCGTTGACCGAAACGCTGCGACGACTGACTGGTTTCGGGTTGATCACCAGTCACAGATTCGCCGAACGACCCCCTCGGGTCGAATACGAACTCACCGTTTTGGGCATGAGCCTTCTCGATGGTCCGGTGCGCGCACTGGGCCGCTGGATGTATGAGCACGGCGCCGCACTCGCCGACGCCGTCGACCCTGCTGGAAAGGAGTCACAGTTATGGTGAAAATCGGTGTGATCGGCGCGGGAATCCTCGGCGGCACCCTCGCTCGGCATCTTGCCGCGGTCGGGAACACGGTGCAGGTCGCCAACTCACACGAACCAGAATCATTGTCGGATCTGCTTGTCGACGGGATGAGTGCCGGGTGGGCCGCCGATGTGGCCGCCACTGCGGGCATCTTGTTCCTGGCTCTTCCCTACAGCGCACTGCCCACCGCAGCGAGATCGGTAGCCGAGCACGCCGGGCCGGAAACGATCATCGTCGACACCGGCAACTACTACCCGGGCCGCGACGGCATCCTGCCCGGACTGGGCGACACCGACACCCCGGAGCCGGACACCCTATGGCTGTCAGGGCTGATCGGACGCCCGATCTTCAAAGCGTTCAACAACATCACCTACGTGAGCCTGCGTGACGGCGGCCGCCCGGCGGGGTCGCCGCAACGGTTCGGGCTGCCGATCGCAGGTCCCGACGGAACCGCCAAACATCGCCTGAGTCAGCTGGTCGACCAGGCCGGATTCGACCCGGTCGACGGCGGCACCCTCGCACAGTCCTGGCGTCAGCAACCCGGCTCACCGGTCTATGCCACCGACCTGCCCGCGGCCGCGCTGCGCAAGCACCTCGATGCCGCGCAACCGCAGGACCCGGCAATCTACCGGGCCAACCGCGCCCAGTTCGACGACGTGACCGCCGCCGGATACGACACCATCCGCAGCTTGCGTGAGCAAGGGTTGAGCTTCGACCAGATCATCGACGCGATGGCCGCTGACACAGAAGACGCCGTGTCCAAAGTCCACGATGCCCAGAAATAACCTCCATCCCGACGATCAGAAAGGAGTAGACAGGTGGGGTCGAGAAATTGGTTCATCACCGGCGCCTCACGAGGTCTCGGACGCGAATGGGCCCTTGCGGCACTCGAACGGGGCGACCGCGTCGCTGCGACCGCCCGCACCGTCGCGACACTCGATGAACTGGTCGAACGCTTCGGCGACGCTGTAGTTCCGATTCAGTTGGATGTCGCCCAGCGAAGCGCCGGCGCTCGAGCCATCCAGTGCGCCCACAATGTGCTGGGCCGCCTGGATGTCGTGGTCAACAACGCAGGCTACGGACAACTGGGAATGGTCGAGGAACTCGACGACGCCCAAATCGACGCGGTGTTCGAAACCAACGTCTTCGGCGCGATACGGATCGTGCGAGCCGCGCTACCGATCCTGCGCGCCCAGCGATCCGGCCACATCATCGCGGTCTCCTCACTACTGGGGCAGATCGCCTACCCTGGCGCCGGAGCCTACGCGGCAACCAAATTCGCCCTCGAAGCCTTCCACGAAGCACTCGCCGCGGAGGTCTCCGCCTTCGGCATCGCGGTGACGATCATCGAACCCCAAGGATTCTCCACAGGATTCAACACCTCCATGCAACCCACCACCACGATCGAGGCCTATCGCGACATCCGCGACGCGACCACCACCGCCGCTACCACGCGCTCCCCGGGGGATCCCGCCGCCACCCGAGCCGCGCTCCTCACCCTCGTCGACGCCGCCTCCCCACCACTGAGGTTGCTATTCGGCAACGACGGACTCGAACGCATCACCGCAGCGTACGAATCACGGCTGGCCACCTGGCAAGCATGGCATCAGGTATCCATCGCCGCCCACGGCGACAGCGCGAGCCACGTGCCAGGAGTACCCCGCTTCGACAGAGCCGACCACTCCTGAACTCCGCACCGCGGCCATCCGCTATTCGCAAGCGACTCCGTCGCCGGGACGATCCAGGCCCGGACGGTAGCCGGGTTCACCGCGGTGCAGAGGAGCTGCGCCGGCCGCCCGGGCGGCGGCGCAGTTGGCGTAGTAGGTAGTCGGTGCGGGGGGCGCCGAAGGTGTCGCCGGCGGCTCGGGAGCGGGCGCGGGCGGCACGAATCGCTGCGGTATCGCGACGGTCGTCGGTGGTGGCGTGACCAGGCTCGGCACGATCGCCGGAGTGGTTACCGACGTGGTCGTGTAGGAGGTCCGGGTCGGCGTCGCGGTCGCCGGTTTGCTGAGAGTCGAGGACGGCGTCGGATGCACGGTGGGAGCGATCGCAGGAGTACGCCCGCAGGCTGTGGACCCGAGGGAAATTCCCGCGATCAGGAGGACGGCAGCGGCGCAGTGTCGCGGTGTTGTAGTCATGATGTGCCTTGTTCTGGTGAATTGACGCGATCGAGTGTTGATCCGAATGGTTCACTCCCCCGACGGAGTGATCGCGTATCACCGATGATTCGCCGTACCGACGCTGTGCTTCAGAGTCGAAGGGCCCTAATGGTTTCCACCTTCGGCCTCGTTACCCGCCATGACAGCACAGCGCCGGATCCCGGGTGACTTTGTGCCTTCCGGTACGGGCGGAAGTCCCGTAGTTCCTGCCATTTCGGCGGCGGACACTCGATGCATGACCGTAAGCGACGCATCTCCCGAAACATTCGTACCGGATCGGCCGACGATCACGGCGGCTGTGCGGCAGGCCGGGCGTGCGCCTTCGGTGCACAACACCCAGCCGTGGCGCTGGGTGTTCGACGGCACGCGCCTGCACCTGTATCGCGACAACGAACGCCTGCTGACCTCGACCGATCCGCACGGCAGGCAGCTGGTCATCAGCTGTGGCGCGGTACTGCACCATCTGCGCACCGTATTCGCCGAGTTCGGCTGGCACACCGATACCGTTCGATTGCCGGACCCGGATAGTCTCGATCACCTGGCGACCATCGAGTTCCGCCCGTGGCCGGATCCGCCCGCCGGGGTCCACGCGCGCGCCCGCGCTATCGAACGGCGCCGCACCGACCGGCTGCCCATGCTGGCACCACAGCACTGGGCCGAGCTCGTGCACGCCGCGCGGATGCTCGCCAATCCGCACGACATTCAGATCGATGTCCTCGACACCGGCGCCGGCGCGCGGCTGGCTGCCGCCTCGCAGCACGCGACGGCGCTGCGCCGCTACGACATGGAGTACCAGGCCGAATTACATTGGTGGAGTGGGCATTCGCATGCGCCAGAGGGCGTGCCCCGCAGCGCACTCATCTCGGACGCCGAGGCCGCCCGGGTCCCGGTAGCTCGTACGTTCCCCGCTGCGCCGCATTCGTCGCGGCGCGCGGACGTCGAAGACCAGGCCCAACTGATGGTGCTCAGTTCTACCGGCGACTCCGTGTCGGCGTGGCTACGCAGCGGCGAGGCACTGTCGGCGGTACTGCTGGAATGCACTGTTGCCGAACAGGTCAGTTGCGCGCTGACCCACATCACCGAACTACCGACCGCGCGCAAGGCCATCGCCGACCTGCTCGGCCACTCGGTAACGCCGCAGGTCGTAATCCGAGTCGGCACTGCACCGGACGATGACGAAGCCACTCCGATGTCGCATCGCCGACCGGTCTCCGACATCCTGTCGTTTCGCCGAGAGCAGCCGGAGCCATGACCGTACCCGACGGCTCGACCACCCCCAGCCTGTCCGTGGTTCGCACCGCGCTGGCCCTCGCCTGCCGAGCACCGTCGGTGCACAACACACAGCCCTGGCACTGGGTATTCGACGGATCGAAGTTGTTGCTCTACCGCGATACCACGCGGCAGTTGCCCGCCGGAGACCCGCAGTACCGGCAGTCGATCATCAGCTGCGGCGCGGCGCTCGATCATGCTCGGCAAGCCTTCGTGTCCATGGGCTGGTTCGCCCATATCACTCGCATCCCGCAGCCGGGCTGCCCGGAACTGCTTGCCGCTCTGCGGTTTCGACCGTGGAGCGGTCCGTTGAACAGGACCGCGGCACGAGTCCGCGCCATACCCCGGCGACATACCGACCGACTGCCGATGCTGCCGCCCGACCACTGGCCGGATGTGCTCGCGACCGCGCGTGAACTCGCTCGGCCACACCAGGTGGTGGTAGACGAAATCACCGACGGCGACCGTCCTCGATTGGCCGAGGCCACACGTCACATTACCGCGCTGCGTCGATACGACACCGCGTACCAGGACGAATTGCACTGGTGGAGTGGATCGTCGGAGTCACGTGGGATACCCGCAAGCGCACTCACATCGTCGGCCGAAGCGGCCCGAACGCCCGTGGGACGGGCCTTTCCGTTTGCCCCGTACGCCAACCGGCGATCCGGTCTCGAAGACCGTTCCCGTCTGCTGTTGCTCAGTTCCACCGGCGACTCGTTCACGCAATGGCTGCACACCGGGGAGACACTGTCCAACATCTTGCTGGAATGCACGGCACGCGGTCTGGCTACCTGTGAACTGACCCACCTCACCGAACTCACCGCTACCAGATCTGTTCTGGCCGAACTACTTTCCCGGCCCGGTGCGGCGCAGGTCGTCGTCCGAGTCGGCAATGCCCCCGACGACACGACGGTCACCGCATCGCCGCGGCGCCCGCTGTCCGAAGTCTTCGACTTCCAGCCGGAGCACCCGAGAAATCGCACCCGAGACCTGATGATGTAGGTACCGCGTTCAGGACACCGCGCCGAACAGGTCGAGAACGTCGGACAGTTGGCGACGTGGGGTAACCGGGGGTGTGATGGTGTCGGTTGGCGCCCACCCGATCTTCACCACCGATTGAGGGTGACCTCGGCCGTTCAGGACCCGGGCGCGGACGCACTGCCGAAGATCGGCGTCCCGCAGTGATTCGTTCAGCGCACAGGAGGCCAAACCGATGTTCGTCGCGGTCAGCAGCACTGCGCTGAGCGCCTCACCGGCACACAGTTGCGCCAGCCGGTCGTCGGCCGCTGTGCCGAGCACCAAGAGTTCGGCACAGTCGGATTCGCTACCGAGCGCAGTCCGATTACGGTCGGTGCCCGCATTGCGCGCCGCAGCCGTGGCCAGCACTTCGACCAACTGCTCACGCTCTGTGCCCAGGGCCTGCCGGACCGTGACCCCGTGCGCGTGCGCCCGTTCACGCACGAGGCCCACACTTCCGGGTGGGATGAGCTCTGAACTGAAGCTGCGCCGGTCTGTCTGCCGGCGGGGAATCGCGTTACCGAGCGCCAACTCGATCATGGTCGGTCGATGCGGCACCAAGCGCAGCGAGGCCAGGTGGTCCGCATCCGCTGGGTTCGGCAACCGACGCACAACTGCCGACCACCCTGCGGCCGCCAACGCGATCCGAAGATGATGCAGTGCGGCACCACAACTCGAGACGGCGTCGCGTTGGGCCGAATCGGTCGGCGCCGGTACCTGGACCGGGTCAAGGTATAGGTCGATGCGGTGATCGCCGACGCGGAATCGCCACGGTTGCGAATTGCGGACAGATGGCGCCCGTGTCGCGAGCACGACTGCCGCACGCAACGCATCATCCTCGGGCCATCCGTAATTCATCGTCGATCGTCCTTTCCTAGTCGGGGACCACGCTGCCAGTCACCCACGAGGCGGGTAAGAGCAGCAGGTCCTGAAGTCGAGGGACTTCAGGAAACGATCCGCAAGACCCATGGCATTCATGACCTTCGGCCATCGCCGGGCACGGCCACCCGGAGTGATCCTGGCTACAGGAAACGAATCCTCCGAAAGGCTGTGCACCATGCTCGATTACGGACCGCGCGCAGAATTGCGAGAGACGCACACCGGGTTGGTGGTGCTCTTCGGCGATCGGGCGTACAAGGCGAAAAAACCACTGCGCACCGACTTTCTCGACTTCAGCACTCCTGCGCTGCGCGAACGCGCGTGTGCCCGTGAGGTCGAACTCAACCGCAGGCTGGCGCCTGATGTGTACCTCGGCGTGGCACACCTCACCGATCCGGCCGGCGGGCCGGATGAACCGATCGTGCTCATGCGCCGGATGCCGGAGCAGCGCAGGCTGTCGAACATCCTCGATGATCCTGCGCTCTCGCGTGCGAGATTGTCTGCGCTGGTCCAGGTGCTCGCGCTGTTCCATCACAGCGCCGGACGCAGTCCGGAGATCGACGAGGAAGGTACGCCGGACGCACTGCGTCGCCGGTGGAAGATCCTCCTGAGCAGCCTCGCCGAACAGCCGGTGGCGGATCAACAGGTGGTCGACCGGGTCGACGGGCTGGCGATGCGATATCTGGACGGACGAGAGTCATTGCTGCTGAACAGGATTGCGGACGGCCGCATGGTCGACGGACACGGCGACCTGCTCGCCGAGGACATCTTCGACTTGGCCGACGGCTTCCGCGTGCTGGACTGCCTGGACTTCGACGACCGCTTGCGCTACGTCGATTGCCTGGACGACATCGCCTTCCTGGCAATGGATCTGGAGTTCCGCGGCCATTCCGCTCTGGGTGCGCAACTACTGGACGACTACTTGCTGATCACCGCGGACCCGGCGCCGCGATCGCTACGTGATCATTACATCGCCTACCGCGCCCTGGTCCGGGCAAAAGTCGACGCGATTCGCTTCGACCAAGGCGACACTGCTGCGCGCGACCGGGTGCACCGGCATTTGGGTATAGCTGCTCGCCATCTCGAAACCGGCGCCGTTCGACTGGTGTTGGTCGGCGGCCTGCCCGGTACCGGAAAATCCACTGTGGCCAAGGATCTTTCAGCGGCCACCGGTGCGGCCCTCTGTTCCAGCGACGAGGTACGCAAACAATTGCGTAGCACCGGTGCAGTCCTCGGCGGCAGCGGAACCTTCGAGGCGGGAGCGTATTCCGCGGCGAACAAGGCTCGGGTCTACACCGAGCTGCTGACCAGGGCCCGCCTCCTGCTCTGTGCTGGAGTACCAGTGGTTCTCGATGCCAGCTGGATCGATGCGAGCGAACGGCAACGCGCCACGGAACTCGCTGTCGACGTCCACGCCGACCTGGTCCAGTTGCACTGCGTGTGCGCCCCCGAGGTGGCCGGTCGACGGATCAGCCAGCGTGGGTCCAGCGACTCCGATGCCACACCACACATCGCCGCAGCGATGTCTGCCGCGACCGCGCCGTGGCCGCAGGCCATCGTCCTCGACACCGAGCTGCCGCTCGAGGACACGATCGCCAGCGCGTACCGGGCCTGGCAGAACTCGACCCCTACGGATATGTCAAGGGACTTTGGTCACCCATTGAAGGACCAAGTCCGCGACACGAGGGACAAAATGTTCGTAGGCTGAGTCAACTGCTCAGAGAGGTGCACCGGAATGGTCACAGTCTTCTTGGTGGACGACCATCACATCGTGCGACGCGGGGTCGCCGACCTGATCGACGCCGAACCCGACCTCGAGGTGATCGGCGAGGCCGGCACCGTATCCCAGGCGATGGCGCGCATCCCCGCACTGCGCCCCGACGTCGTCGTCCTCGACGTACGACTACCCGACGGCAACGGCATCGAACTATGCCGCGAACTACTCGACCAGCACCCCGGCCTGCGCTGTCTGATCCTGACCTCGTTCACCGACGAGCAGGCGATGCTCGACGCGATCCTCGCCGGCGCCAGCGGATACGTGGTCAAAGACATCGGCACCACCGAACTCGTCGACGCGATTCGCGAGGTCGGCGCCGGACGCTCACTGCTCGACAATCGAGCGGCGGCCGCGCTCATGGCCAAACTCCGCGAGGAAGCCGAGGACAAAGCCGGGCCCCTGACCGGGCTGACCGATCAAGAGCGCATCCTGCTCGAACTGCTCGGCGAAGGGCTGACCAACCGGCAGATCGCCGCACGCATGTTCCTGGCCGAGAAGACCGTGAAGAATTATGTTTCCCGACTATTGTCCAAGCTCGGGGTGGAGCGACGGACCCAAGCCGCCGTCATCGCCTCCAAGCTCAACACACCACCGCTGCGGGAATGAGTCGCTGCCTGCTAACCGAGGACGGAGTGCCTGGTCAGCCCATCGCGTCCGGCGGCGACGCGTGGAAAGATGACCCAGATGGAAGGCAAGGCGCCCGCTTCTGAGACACCTGGGCAGAGCCCCGTCATCGAGACACTGTCCCAGCTGCGCCTGCGCGAACTGCTCGCCGAGGTCCAGGAACGCATCGCCCAGATAGTGGGCGTGCGCGACCAGATGGACCGGCTGATCGAGGCGATGCTGGTGGTCACCGCAGGCCTGGACCTCGACAACACCCTGCGCACCATCGTGCACACCGCCATCGAACTCGTCGACGCCGGCTACGGCGCACTCGGCGTCCGCGAAACCGACAGGGACAGCCTGCAACTCGCCGAATTCGTCTACGAAGGCATCGACGACCGCACCCGGGTACTGATCGGCGACCTCCCGCGCGGACACGGTGTGCTCGGCGTACTCATCGAAGAACCCAAACCCATACGGCTGACCGATCTTTCGACCCACCCCGCCTCGGTGGGCTTCCCCGAACATCATCCGCCGATGCACACCTTCCTCGGCGTGCCGGTCAAGGTACGCGACGAAGTATTCGGCAACCTCTACCTCACCGAAAAAGCGGGCGGCCAAGAATTCACCGAGGACGACGAGGTCATCGTCCAAGCCCTCGCCGCGGCAGCCGGCACCGCCATCGCCAACGCGCGCCTCTACGAGCAGTCCCGCATCCGCCAGCAATGGCTCGAGGCTACCCAGGATGTGGCCACCCAACTGCTCGGCGGCGGCGACCCGGGCGAGGTACTGGAGTTGGTCGCCGACCGAGCGCTGGAGCTCACCCAATCCGCGACCGCGTTTCTCGCCCTCCCCGACGACCCCGACATCCCACACGACGAGGTCGGTGAACTCGTCGTCGTCGCCGCTGCGGGCAACGGGTCGAACAAACTCCATGGACAGCGAATTCCGGTGTCGGAGTCGCATTCCGGCATCGCGTTCCGGTCCGGTGAGGTGGTCGCCACCGATCAGCTGATGTATCGGCCGCTGCTGGAATTCGCCACCGACTTCGGTCCCGCGCTGGTGCTCCCGCTGCGCGCCGAGAACACCGTCATCGGGGTGCTGGTCACGCTCCGGCCCGCGGAATCGCAACCCCTTGACGCCGCCGGGCAGGCGATGATGGCTGCGTTCTCCGATCAAGCCGCGTTGGCGCTGCAATTGGCGGCCACGCAACGACGCATGCGCGAACTCGACGTGCTCTCCGATCGCGACCGCATCGCCCGCGATCTGCACGATCACGTCATCCAGCGACTCTTCGCGGTCGGGCTGTCACTACAGAGCACGGCGCAGCGGGCCCGCACGCCCGAGGTCAAGACCAGGCTCACCGAGACCATCCAAGACATCCAGTCCATCGTGCAGGAGATCCGGCACTCGATCTTCGACCTGCACAGCAGCACCAGCGCGGATGCGCCGACCCTGCGCAAGAAACTGCATTCGATCATTGCCGAGATGACCGAGGACAGTGGATTGCGCACGACGATACGGCTCGCCGGACCGGTGTCGGTGCTGGCACCGCCGCTGTCCGAGCACGTCGAAGCGGTGCTGCGCGAAGCCGTCAGCAACGTGGTGCGGCATGCGGCGGCGACCACGGTATCGATCAATCTCGCGGTCCGCGACGACGTCACCATCGAGATCACCGACGATGGCGACGGCCTGCCCGAGGAACTGTCCCGCATGAGCGGGTTGAACAATCTCGCGACCCGCGCCGAGCAAGCCGGCGGTCGCTTCGACATCGAACGGGGTACCGATCGCGGGACGACCCTGCGCTGGTCCGCGCCACTGCCGGTGCAGCCCCCACGGGGAGCCTGACCAAGAGCGATATCTGCGGCCTTTGGACCCGCATAGTCGGGACCAACGACAGACGTGTCGACCCACGTCGGATTCCTAACCTACGGGTACCAGAAATACGGGACCCGAAGGGAATCCGCTCATGTCCACCTCCCCCACCCACGACCCACGGCGATCGGCCACCGCCGCCGTGGTCGTCGGCGTCGATGGTTCCGAAGCGTCCGATCTCGCCGTCCGCTGGGCCGCCGAGACGGCCTCTCGACACAACCGGCGGCTGCATATCGCACACGGCCTCGATCTGGCGTCGTCAGCGGAGTTGCTCGGGATCTACAACACGATGGTGCCCGCTGTGGTCGACAGAATCCGTCGGCACGGTATCGATCTCGTAGTGTCCGCCCGTAGCCTGGCCCACCAGATCGATCCGTCGCTGGATGTGGAAACCGAAGTCTCCGAGGCTAATCCGGCACGCCTGCTGATCCGTCACTCGAGCAGCGCGTACCTTGTCGCACTCGGCACCTCCGGCAATCGCACTGCGCTCGGGTATCTCGGTTCTACGCTGACCGCAGTAGTCGACCACGGTCAGGGCAGCATCGTGGTCGTCCGCGATACCGGCACCGAACAGCAGACGCGCCGGGTCGGCCCCGTGGTCGTCGGCCTCGACGGCACCGCGTACAGCGAGCCCGCCGTCGCAGCGGCGTTCGCCGAAGCGAGTGAGCGTCGCACTCAATTGGTGGCCGTACACGCCTGGGGTGATCCGTTCTTCGACCGGTTCTCCGAGGTCCCGCATCGGCTCCCCAACAACGGCGTCCAGCTCGCCGGGCAGGCCGTTATCGGCGCGCAACTCGCCGGCTGGCCGGAAAAGTATCCGGACGTGCAGGTCATCCGCAAGGTGTACCCGTTCGGTCCCCGACGCGCCTTGATCGACTGGTCCGGCTCCGCCCAACTCGTCGTCGTCGGCAGCCGGGGCCGCGGCGGATTCCGCGGCTTGCTGCTCGGCTCCACCAGCAAGGCCCTGATCCAGCGCGCGCACTGTCCGGTCATGGTCGTGCGACCGAAGTAGACATTCCTTTTCGAGAAAGACGAAACTCCATGTCCACCAACAGCATCAACCCACCCGTGGTAGCCGGCATCGACGGATCCGGCGCGGCCGACGAGGCCTTGCGCTGGGCCGCCGCCGACGCCGTGCACCACAATGCACCGCTGCATATCGTGTTCGCCGCGGGCGCACGGGCCGACTTCGGGCCCGGGGTCGACTTCCGCCGGATCGACCATGACGAGTACCTCGCCGCCTGCGGCACAACGCTCGCAGCGGCCCGCCGATTCGCCACGGCGGCAGCCGAAGCCGTCGATGAACTCGTCATCGAAACCCTATTGGTCGAAGCTCCGCCGATCCCCGCTCTCCTGGATTGCTCGAAGGATGCGCGGCTACTGGTGGTCGGCACACGCGGCGCCGGTGCTTTTCGGCGCGGCCTACTCGGGTCAGTGAGTACCGCACTAGCCCGGCATGCGCACTGCCCGGTCGCGATCGTGCCCGAGCCCGAAAGGTATTCGGCGCGGCGCGTGCGCGGGCCGGTGGTGGTCGGCGTCGACGGATCGCCGTGTAGCACCCGCGCCGTCGAGATCGCCTTCGACGAGGCGTTCCGCCGCAACGTGCCGGTCCGCGCCGTACTCACCTGGTCGGAATTCCATCGGTACCTTCCGCATGCCGAGATGCAGACCGAGGCAACCGCTTTGCTGTCGGAGGCGCTGGCCGGCTATGCCGATCGGTATCCCGACCTCGCGGTGGAACGGATTGTCGCCGAGGGGCAACCAGCCGAACGACTCCTCGAAGAGGGCGAACAAGCCCAGTTGATCGTGGTCGGCAGCCATGGCCGCGGCGGTTTCGCGGGCATGACCCTAGGCTCGGTCAGCCAGGCGGTCCTGCACGCGGCCGATTGCCCGGTCATCATCGCGCGCCCGCCGAACTGATCAGGTCTGCGCGACTTCCCGAGCACGCTGCAGTAGGTGGTCGATGGCTTCCTCGATACGTGCGGCGAGCAGGGGCAGATCCGGAGTGCTGTCGTAATCGCCGGTGATGCCGAATCGCAGTTGATCGTTGTAGCTCAGAATGGCGATACCGGTGCGCACGCGCATCGCGATCGGCACATAGGCCAGGATCTCCAGTACTTCCCGGCCGTAAAGGTACAGTCGACGCCGCGGCCCGGGCACATTCGTGGCCAAGCCCGAAATACCGCGCTGCGGATATCGGGACACCAAGCGCACAGTCCACGCGATGGAGGCGAATGGCAGCCAGCGGGCCAGGGTGAGAAAGGAGTTCGCGGCTGCTGCCTCACCGCTCGCCTTGTGTGCACTCATCCGGCTGTGCACCAGAGCCAGTTGCTCGACCGGATCGGCGGACTCGATCGGAAGCAGCGGCAGCATCGCCGAAACCCGGTTGTCGAGAATGCCTTTCGCGTCCTCCGCGCGCACGGAGACCGGTGTGAGAATCCGCAGCTTGTCCGCTGTCGGTTCCTCGCCTCGAGCCACCAAGACGGTGCGGAACGCCGCGGCCACGGCGGCCAGGACGACGTCGTTGACCGTGGCGCCGAAGGCCGCGCCGATTTCCCGGACGACGGGCAGAGTGGTGCGGGCAACGGCGTACCGACGTTGCCGCCCGATCGAACCGTTCAGCGAGGACCCGGCGGCGGGCAACGCAGCCGACAGCACCAACGGCACGGCCGCGCGCAGGGTGCGCACCGCGAACCGTGGCGCCGTCACGGGCAGTCGCAACACATTCAGCAGTAGGTGATCCCACGCCGGAGGCTTGTCGACACCGTTCGGCACGGCGGTCAGCCGCCGGCCGAGCGGGGCATCACAGAGTCGTTCGAACAGCGTGATGCCGGAGATCCCGTCCACCATGCTGTGGTGCGCCTTCACGATCATCGCCCACCGATCGCCGGCGAGACGCTCGACGACGATGCACTGCCACAGCGGATGATCCCGATCCAGCCGTTCCTCCATCACCTCGGCGACCAATTCGCACAGCGCCGCCTCGTCCGCCGGCTCAGGTAAGGCCAACCACCGAATATGGTGCGCTAGATCGAAATTCGAGTCCGCCACCCACACCGGTGCAGCGATATCGAACGGTGCGCGGCGCACCTTCTGCTGGAGACGGGCGTCGACGTTCAGTCGCGCCGCCAACTCCGCCACGAGTTCGGCTCTCGTCGGCGGTGATCCCGCAAGGATCGCGACGGCGCCGATCCCGACGCTCACATGCCGGTCGCCGTCCTCCAATTCCATGAAACCCGAGTCCAGCGGGCCCAATTCGGACATCATAGATCTTTCCGTTCCGAGGCTCGGCCTCAGCATTCGACGCCGGTCACGGCGAAGCGCTCCACTACGGCCACGTGCCCACTGGTAGCGACCGCGACGGTCAGAGTGTCTCCGGTGACCTGGTCGACACTCGTGCACCCGAGATGCTGCTGTCCACCGCCCGGGCTGCCCGCCGGTGGACAGCGTCCGCCGTGATCTACTCTGCCTCTTTGACCTCGACCTTCTTCGCGACTTCCTTGGGTTCACCGAGTGGAATGCTGACGGTGAGGATGCCCTTGGCGTAGCTCGCCTCGATACCGTCTTCCTCGGCGTTGTGCGGCAGCGTCACGGAGCGATAGAACGATCCGTAGCTGAACTCCGAACGCCCCTTCTCCTCGTGCTTTTCGGTGCGCTCGGCCTTGAGCGTCAACTGCCGGCCCCGGATCGACACCTCGACGTCCTTGGCCGGATCGATTCCCGGCATCTCCGCGCGCACGACATAGTGCCCGTCCTCGACCGCGTCCTCGACCCGCAACAGGTGCGAGCCGAAAATCGGTGCCATTCCGGTGGGCGCGAACGAGTTCCACAGATCATTCAGATCAGGCAGCAACGATTCGCGATGGGCGGGAAGCAGACTCATGGTTCCTCCTCGATGAAATGTCCTCGGACGCCATCGATTCCACCCGTTCAGGTCGGCAACAGGTAGAGCATCGGGTAACCGGTGGCACCTACCGTCGTCTGCCACGGAAAAGGACCAAAGCCACTAGAGCATCGGACCGTCTCGGACTCCGATCGGTGAGCACCACCAGCGCAGCCCGTTGCGCAAAGGACCGTTACTCCACCGCGTGAACAACTTTCGGCTCTTTGACGAAGGATCTGAGCGTCGGAAGCTGGTCCGTGGAATCACTTCGACCCGCGCCGAGCAAGACACTGAGGAGAACCTGTGAATGGACGCGACAGTAGGGAAACGACGCCAGGCGAATGATGTGTGGCTCGTGCTCGGCGGCTCGGCCCTCACGGCGCTCTGCGTAGCGGCCACCGCGTGGCCAGTGGCCGCGCAAGCCGACCGCGCCGCTTTTCTCCGTATCAACGCGCTACCCGACCTGCTCGAACCACCACTCTGGTTCGCTCAATTGACGGGGGTGCTGGTCGCGCCCGCCGTCGTCGCCGCGCTCGCTTTCTACACCGGCAGATCCCGGCTGGCCATCGGCTTGCTGCTGTTGATTCCGGCGAAGCTCGTCGTCGAACGCGAGGTGTTGAAAGAGATTGTGTACCAGCCTCGTCCGGGCGCACGGTGGCCGGAGACGATCCTGCGCGATGTGCCGACACTGGGGGCGGGGTTTCCGTCCGGGCACGCGATCCTCCTGTTCGGCACGGTCGCGTTGCTGGGGCCGTATCTGCGACGCCGCGCCAGGATGACCGTGCTGTCGATCGCAGTCGTCGCCGCTCTGGCACGGGTCTATCTCGGAGCCCACACACCGCTCGATGTGATCGGCGGCGCGGGTGCCGGTCTTGCCGTGGGCGGCTCGATCGACCTGGTGCTGGGCGTCCTGGCCAGACGCCGCGACCCGTAGGCCGATGGTCCTCGGCGGGCGAGCCGAAGTCCCCTGTTCGAGCGGTGTTCCGGCTTGCGACAGTTCAGGACACCGACGAAAGACGAAACGATGACGGCCGAAGCAGTACAGGCGCTCACCGCACAGACCCCGAGCGAGACCTACCCACGCATTGTTCAACGCCATCTGGGCGATGCCGTTCGGGTCGCGCTCGGTGTTGCGGCACTGACCATTTCGTCACTCGTCGCACGGCACACGGAGGTGCCCGCGCTTGAGATCGACCTGTTCCGGGTGATCAATGATCTTCCCTCCTGGGTGATGCCGATCCTGTTCGTCGTCATGCAGTTGGGCACCATCGGCGCGGTCGGGGTGGCTGCCGTCGCGGCGCTGTGCACGCGAAGGGTCAGGCTGGCGCGCGACCTCGCCGCCGCCGGAACCCTGGCGTACCTGCTTGCGATCGAGATCAAGTCACTGATCGGCCGGGCACGCCCGGATGTCCTGCTCGATGAACTGAACCTGCGCACCGAACAGGGCGGCCTCGGCTTCGTGTCCGGGCACGCCGCCGTCGCGGCCGCGTTGGCCGCCGCGGCCGCGCCCTGGTTGCCGCGACCATGGCGCCGGATCGTCTGGGCACTCGCCGGTGTGGTCGCGATGTCGCGCGTCTTCGTCGGGGCCCACCTCGTCCTCGATGTCTTCGGCGGTGCCGCCCTCGGCTGGACCGTGGCCGCAGCCTTGCACTTGCTCTGGGGCGCACCGGTGCACCGCACGGAGGCACCCGCCCTGCACCGTGCCCTCGCCGCCGCCGGGTTACGACCGTTGCATGTCGCTCCCGTGACACTGGACGCGCGCGGCTCACGCCCGTTCCTGGTGAGCACAGCGAACGGGACCGGGGACCTGTTCGTCAAAGTCATCGGCTACCACGAACGCAACTCCGATGTGCTGTTCAAACTGTTCCGGCACTTGGTGTTCCGCGAGATCGAGGACGAAACTCCCTTCACCACACCGAAACAAGAAGCCGAGCACGAGGCCTTCATCGCCTTGCTCGCGCAACGAGCCGGCGTGCGCACCCCGACGGTCGTGTCGGTCGGTGTCACCCCCGACGGCGAAGGCTGGCTCGCCGAAACGCGAATCCCCGGAAGGAATTTCGCACGCGCGGTCCCCGAGCCGGTCACTGACGAGCTGCTGTCCGACATCTGGTGCCAGCTCGCTCTGTTGCGGGCCGCCCGCATCGCCCACCGCGATCTACGGCTGGCCAACATACTCATCGATGAGCGCGGAACGCCGTGGATCGTCGATTTCGGCTTCGGTGAGTCCGGCGCTTCGGATCGTCGGCTCGCCGCCGATGTCGCGGAGCTCCTCGTATCGATGGGCCTGAAGGTCGGCGCCGAGCGCGCGGTGCATACCGCTCGCACCGTCCTCGGCTCCGCCGCGCTGGCTGAAGCGGCCCCCTTGCTGCAACCGCTCGCTTTGGCGACCGCCACGCGTAGTGCCGTCCGGCACCGGCGCGGTCTGCTCGTGCAGTTGCGCACCGCCGTCGCCGATGCGACCGAAACCACCCTCGCGCCACCGGAGGTGCTGCTGCGGTTCCGCTGGCGCACCCTGGGCTGGATCGCTGCGACGATATTCGCCACCTATGTCCTGTTGCCGCAGATCGGACAGCTCGGCCAGACCGTGCGCACCATCGATGAGGCGCAGTGGCAATGGCTGGCGGGCGCACTGGCGATGTCGGCCGCGTCCTACGCGGCGGCGGCACTGGCGTTGTCGGGCGCCAGTCCGCAGCCGCTCGCGTTCGGTCGAACCATGAATGTGCAGCTGGCGACGTCGTTCGCAAATCGCCTGATGCCTTACGGTCTCGGCGGTACCGCGGTCAACGAGCGATATCTGGAACGCTGTGGTCTGAGCAGGGCCACCGCGGTCGCAGCCGTGGCGCTCACGATCACGTCCGGCGTCGTGCTGCACCTCGTCGAATTGGCCGCCGTCGGTGTGTGGTTGGGGCAGACCCGGCTGCTGCTCACCGCGGCCCTGCCGTCGGCGTGGACGTTGCTGATCGCCTTCGTCGCGGTGATGACCGTACTCGGCATCGCGGTCGCAGTGCTGCTGCGTCGTCCTGGTTTGCTCGCCGATGTACACACCGCCGCGCGGGACATGGTCAGCATCCTGCGCGAGCCGCGGCGTGCCGTCCTGCTCATCGGCGGACAGGTCGGCAGCAATATCGCCTATATTTCGGCGCTCGGTTTCGCCGTGCACGCGTTCGGGGGGCAAGCTTCCGCGGCGCTGGTCGCTGCGGTCTTTCTCGGCGGGTCCGCACTGGGTGCGGCCAGCCCGACACCGGCTGGTCTGGGTGTGGTCGAAGCGGCACTGGTCGCGGGTTTGATGGTCGGCGGCGTCGCGGGCCCGCCGGCAGTCGCGGGCGTGCTCGCCTACCGCCTTGCGACATTCTGGCTGCCCGCGGCGGCAGGCTTCATCTCCTTCAAATCACTGCGACACCAGCGGTTTCTATGAGAGACGTTGGTCCTGCTGACCCGGGTACGAGGGCTCTGACCCGCGCGAGTACAGACAGGCAGGCTGACACCATGCATCCGTCGACCCACACGCCAACTGCCGCTCGGTGTGGTCTGTCCGAGGCGGAGGCCGCCACACGACTACACCGGGACGGGCCGAACACGCTACCCGCTCCACCACGACCGAATCCGGTCCTGCTCCTGCTGACACAACTGACCCACTTCTTCGCCCTGATGCTCTGGGCGGCAGCCGGTTTGGCATTGCTGGCCGGTATGCCGGCACTGGCCGTGGCCATCGCGGTGGTCGTCGTGCTGAACGGTGGTTTCGCCTTCGCGCAGGAGTACCGTGCAGATCGTGCCGCCGAGCGCCTGCGTGATCTGCTCCCGGTGCGCGCTCGGGTACGCCGGGACGGCCGCGTACGTCTGAGGCCGTCGAGGTGTGGACACCTCAGGGCCGCACCACGGTTCGCGGTGCGGGCTACAACCCGGAAGGCACGCTGAACGGTGCGGAAGCCGCGGTCGCCGCCGCGCGCTGTGCCGCCGACTCGGCGGCACGGTGTTCACCCGATGCGCACGCACACCAGCACGGCGGCCGATGGTTGCCGGTGGGCGACCCGATGGAAGTCGCCGTGCATGTATTGGCCACACGCGCCGGTGCGCGCCCCGCACCACCGGCCACGGCCCGGGAGTCCTTCGACACCCACACCCGTCGTGCGTCGGTCACCGACGCCGACGGTAAGCACATCACCGGTGCTTCGGAAGCGGTGTTCGCGCTCTGCGACCCCGCGGATCCTGCGGTCGCCGCAGCCGGCGCGCAGGTCGACCGCATGGCGGCACGTGGGCTGCGGGTGATCGCCGTGGCAGTCGCGGCCGATCCCGCCCGGCCCGCACGATTGCTCGGACTGATCGCACTCGAGGACCCGCCGCGGCCCGATGTCGCCGACGCGATCACCGCTTGCCGTCGCGCCGGCATCAAAATCGCCATGATCACCGGCGATCACCCCGGCACCGCAGCAGCGATCGCCGCCGAGGTCGGCCTGCTCGGGGCCGACCGAATCATAGTGGAAGGCAAAGACCTTCCGGCAGACGACGCGGATCTGGCGGCCCTGCTCGACCGCGACGGTGTCGTCGTCGCCAGGGTGGCGCCGGAACAGAAGTTGCGAATCGCGGTGGCGCTACAACGGCACGGACACGTGGTCGCCATGACCGGCGACGGCGTCAACGACGGACCGGCGCTGCGCTCGGCCGATATCGGCATCGCCATGGGGGCATCGGGTACCGATGTCGCCCGGGAAGCAGCAGACCTAGTGCTACTGGACGACCATTTCGGCACCATCGTCGCGGCGGTCCAGCTCGGTCGCGCGACGTTCGCGAACATCCGGCGGTTCCTCACCTACCACCTGACCGACAATGTCGCAGAGCTCGCCCCGTTCGCCGTGTGGGCCGCATCGGGTGGCGCAATACCGCTGGGGTTCACTGTATTACAGGTGCTCGCACTCGATATCGGCACGGACATGCTGCCCGCCCTTGCGCTCGGTGTCGAACCATCGAACCCACGCACCATGTCCGGGCCCGCACGCACCGGCACCCTGATGGACGCGAAACTGCTGCGGCGGGTCTTCGGCGTGCTCGGACCGGCCGAGGCGGGCCTCGGCATGCTCGCTTTCCTGCTGGTCCTCGGGGCGGGCGGCTGGCGCCCCGGCGCCCCGGCCGACCCCGGGCTGATCGCGACGGCGTCCGGCACGTTGTTCACCGCGGTTGTCCTCGGGCAGTTGACCAACGCTTTCGCCTGCCGCAGCGAATCGCACTGGGTCGGGGCACGCGGCTGGCGAGGAAATCCGTTGCTGCTGTGGGCGATAGCGGCCGAGCTGGTGCTACTGGTCGCTTTCCTCTGGCTGCCGCCGCTACCGGGCCTGCTGGGCGGAGCTCCGCCGAGTTGGCTCGGTTGGTCGGTCGCCGCCCTGGCGATTCCGGTGCTCGTGCTCGCCGACACCGCGCACAAGGCGGTGCGTGCCCGCCACCGCAGCCGGACCGGCACACACTGAGGTCGTTGGTCCCTATCGGCCGGGCATCACGGCTCTGACCTGGCGATGGGCGGGTGAGCCACGCTGAAGGCATGGAAACGAAACCCATCAGAATCGCGGTCCTCTACGCGACCGCCCAAGGATCCACGCGCGATATCGCGGAGTTCATCGCTGCGGATCTGACCGACCGTGGCGCCGAGGTAGAACTCAGCGACGTCGAGCACGCACCCGAGCTGACCCGCTTCGACGGCGTGATCCTGGGCAGCGCCGTGCACAACATGGCCCTGTTGCCTGAAGCCGAGGCGTTTGTGCGGAACCATCGCGACGAGTTGCGTAAGTCCGATGTGTGGCTGTTCAGCGTCGGGCTCGGCCCGGCGTTACGCGGCCCGGTCGGTCGACGTCTCGGTGCCATTGTGCCGAAAAAGATTGCCGCCCTGTGCGAAACGGTCAGCCCGTGGGACTATCGCGCCTTTGCCGGACACTATGAACGGGCCGGCATCTCGCTGCGGGCGCGGCTGCTCTACCGATTCATGGGCGGAGGCCGCTATGGCGACCTGCGCAACTGGCACGCGATCCGCACCTGGTCGACCATGATCGCCCAATCGCTCGGCCTGCCCAAAGCCAACACGGCAACCGTGCGCCCCTGACCGCCGCGATGACGGCCGCCGGACGAAACCAGGCCCAACGGCGCATCGGGTCGGGACCTTCGGCGGTAGTGATCGAACAGCGCTCCGAGAGACGCTGAGTACCAATCAGATACCGAGATCGGAGCCGAAATGGGCGACTATGTAGCCGGATTCAGCGAGTTGCGGCTCGCCGACGCGGACAAGGCCGGCGGCAAGGGCGCGAATCTGGGTGAACTGGTGGCCGCCGCGCTGCCCGTGCCACCCGGTTTCGTCGTTCTCCGCTCGTGCTATGACGAGGTGATCACCAAAGGCCCGCACGGCGTCGAACTGGACCGGCTGCACACCGAGGCACTTGAATCCATCGACGACACCGCGCGAATCACCCAATTGTGCCGCCGCATGCGCGAACTCGTGCACACCGCGAAAATCGACGGAGCGGTTGCCGACGCCATCCTGTCCGCGTACCACACCCTCGGCGACGAGGTGACGGTAGCGGTGCGCTCCTCCGCCATCGGCGAGGACGGCGCCACATCCTCCTTCGCCGGTATGAACGTGTCCCGTACCAACGTGCGCGGTGACGACAAACTGCTGACAACCGTCATCGAGTGCTGGGCTTCACTGTTCAGCCCCCGCGTCGTGACATATCGGGCCAGGCGTGGCATGCATCAGCGACCCGAGATGGCCGTCGTGGTGCAGCGTATGGTCGCCGCCCGGCAGTCGGGCGTGGCATTCACCGCCGACCCCGCCACCGGCCGCCGCGACCGAGTCGTCATCGACGCCGCGCGCGGGCAAGGCGAGGTGGTGGTGTCCGGCGCCACCGAACCGGACACGTATCTGTTCGACTCCGACGGACCCACGTTGCTCGAAAGCCGGAGGGGGCATCAAACTTTCGAGATCGTCGCCGGCCCCGACGGCGATCGGCAGATCGATCTGACCGGGACCAACGCGCCGGTGCTGAACGACGCACAGGCAACCGCGGTCGCGCGTCTCGCACTCGCCGTCCAGCAGCACCACGACGGTCGACCACAGGACGTCGAGTGGACTTTCGACGACGAAACCCTCTGGCTGGTGCAGGCGCGACCGATCACAATGCTGCCCGACAACCCCCAGCAGCCCATCGCAGGCCCGATCCCACTGCCGGTCCTCGTCCGTGGGCTTGCCGCCGCCCCGGGCTCCGCCACCGGTACGGTACGCGTCCTGTCCTCCCCCGCTCAGGGGCAGGCACTGCGCGACGGTGAAGTACTGGTCGCACCGATGACCAACCCGGACTGGCTGCCCACCCTCACCCGTGCCGCGGCGATCGTCACCGACAGCGGGGGCATGACCTGCCACGCGGCGATCGTCGCGCGTGAGCTCGGTGTGCCCTGCATCGTGGGCGCCCGCACCGCGACCACGGTGCTCGGCAACGGCCTCGTGGTGACTGTCGACGGATCCGCCGGGGAGGTTCGTGCGGGCAAACCGACGTCGGGCACCAGCACTGTCACAGTTCAACCTGTCCCCCTCGCTACCGCGGAGACGACGGCCACCCGAATCTATGTCAACCTCGCCTTGCCCGAAGCCGCCGAGAAGGTGGCGCAGACCGACGTCGACGGAGTCGGGCTGCTGCGCGCCGAAACCTTGCTCACCACCGCCCTCGACGGCCGGCACCCGCGTGATCTCGTCGCGCGTGGTGAGGAACAGCATTTCGTGGACCGGATGGCCGAATCGCTGCACCGGATCACCGCCGCCTTCCAACCACGCCCGGTCATCTACCGCGCAACAGACTTGCGCAGCAACGAGTTCCGCGCGCTTACCGGGGGCAGCCGGTACGAGCCGGTCGAACACAACCCGATGATCGGCTATCGGGGCTGTTACCGCTACATCCGCGAGCCCGAACTCTTCGCGCTGGAACTCGCCGCCCTCGCCCGAGTCCGCGAGCAGACCCCGAACCTGCACCTGATGATTCCCTTCGTGCGCACCCGCTGGGAGCTGGAGGCCTGCCTCGAACTGGTCGATGCCAGTCCGCTCGGCACGCATCGTGGCCTGCACCGCTGGGTGATGGCCGAAGTGCCGTCGGTGGTGCACTGGCTGCCCGAGTACGTCGGGCTCGGCGTCGACGGTGTCTCGATCGGCAGCAACGACCTGACCCAGCTCATGCTCGGCGTGGACCGTGATTCCGAGCAATGCGCCGAACTCTTCGACGAATCCGATCCGGCGGTCCTCGACGCCATCGCCCGCATCGTCGCCACCGCCCGCCGCCTCGGCATCACCTCGTCGCTGTGCGGCCAAGCGCCGTCGAACCACCCCGAATTCGCCGAACACCTCGTGCGCATGGGGATTACGTCGATCTCGGTCACCCCGGACGCCGCCGCGGCAGCCCGCCGCACCGTCGCCGCGGCCGAGCGGCGGCTACTGCTCAATCGAGCTCTCAACGACGAGCGGGCGTAATCCGCGACCGCCGACCACCATCTGACAACCAGCGAAGGAAACACGATGAGCGACAAGTCTTCCCCTATGCCATACCACAGCAAGCCGGGCGAAAGTCTCGCCGACACCTACAACATTCCCGGCATCGCCCTGTTCCTGTGCGGAATCGTCGGGTTGGCCTGCACCCTCACCGCGGCAGGCTACGGATTCGCAGGGTGGGTCATTCTCGGATCCAGCGCGACCGCACTCTGTTTCGGCATCAGCATCACGTTGTTCCTGCTCGAACACGAACGGCTGCGCCGCCTCGCCGAGCGCCGTGCCGGACTGCCGCCCGCACAGCACTGATCGCACTACCCTACTTACGCTTGTACAGCGCCATCGGCAGCAGGTCTGCATGCAACGTCCTGCTGCCGGTGTACGCGTCTGTGCCGAATACCACTCGCGCAGAAGGTATCCCGAATGCGGACAGATCGATTCGGAACGCGTAAGCGTCCTTGTCGTCGTCGGGATGCAAGGGCAGCCCCCGCAGGAGGGCAGGGACCGGGGTCAGAATTCGCAATATCGGCCTACCGCGGTCCGAAGATGTGCTCGCGCAGGTACCGTGCCAGCGGCACGCCGCTGACGTCCTCGATGATCTGGCCGACCGTGGCGAAGCCGTGATCGGTATAAATCCACCGCGTCCCGGGTTCGGCGTTGGTGTGCAGTGCACCCCGGTAGAACTCGGCCGGCGTCGGCACCGGTCGCTGCTGTGCCACGCTCTCACCGAAGTCGGGACGCAATGCCTGTGCGGGCCGGACGATCTCGCTGATGCCGGAGGTGTGGGTGAGCAGATGCAGCAGCGTGGCGTCGCCGAGCTCCGGCCGGGCGGGAACCAGCCGGTATCCCTGGCCGGAGCCTTCGCTCCACGATGCTCAGGAAATAGCGTGCGCCGAGGACGACTCGCCCGATGGAGCCCATCGGAGGGGATTCGAGGGACTTTGGTCCCAGGCCCGGCCGTCTGCGCCGGTCCCGCGGTCGGGACCGGCGCAGGCCGGTGGTGCCGGGTCAACGTTCGCGGACGACGATCATCGGTGCCTCGACCGAGTGCAACAGCGCGTTGCTGGTCGAGCCGAGCAGCATGCTCGCGAAGCCGCCGCGTCCGTGACTGCCGACCACAACCAGTTGGGCATTCGCCGACTCGTCCAGCAATGAGCGAACAGGGCGGTCGGCCTTGACGATTCGGCGTACGGTGACATCGGGGTAACGCTCGGCGTAGCCGGCGAGACTTTCGGCGAGGATGGCCTCGGACGACTCCTGGGCGCCGTCCCAGCCTGCGACCG
Source organism: Nocardia vulneris (assembly GCF_001613425.1). GTDB lineage: Bacteria > Actinomycetota > Actinomycetes > Mycobacteriales > Mycobacteriaceae > Nocardia > Nocardia vulneris. The sequence goes on from NZ_BDCI01000039.1 coordinate 152,582, forward strand.
GCAGATCCATTCCGCTGACGTCGCTCCAGGCGTGCAGCGCGGTGAGACCTACTTTGCGGCGGGATGCTTCCTCGAAGGCGAGCTCCAGGGCGGGCACGCTGTTGGCGGTGCCGTCCACGCCGACGAGCACCGGCAGGGTTGCCGAGACCGGGTCTATCGCCGAGATCCCGTGGATCACGGCGACCGGGCAGTGGGCGTGGTGGGTCGTGGCAGTGCTGAAGGAGCCGAGCAGCCCGCGCTGGAACGCGCCCATCCCGCGACTGCCGACCACCAGCATGGACGCGTGCGCGGACCGCTCGATCAGCATTGGTATCACCAGTTCGAACGACACTTCCGTACTGATGACGGGTTCCTCACCCGGCGCGGCCGTTCGAGCGATTCGCTTGGCCTCGTGCAGGATTCGTTCGCCGTCGCGCCGCAGCCACTCGAGATCGGACTCACCCAGCGACATCCCCGGCCCGTAACCGGTCCGGATCGCCATAGAGGTCAACAGATGGAGTGGGCGACGATGCAGGGTTGCTTCGACAGCCGCCCACGCCGCCGCCTGGTACGAGCTCGCCGAGCCGTCGACCGCGGCGATGATCGGGTCGGATCGTGTTGCCGACGAGACGTTTTCGGTAGTCATGGGATTTCAGCCTCTCGGGTTCAGTGCTGCGGGTGGTGTGCGTCGCCGTGTTTCGGCGCCGAGGTCGGGCGGAGCACGGCCAGTCGACGCCGGTACTCGGTCTCATCGAGTTCGCCGCTGGCGAAACGTTCGGCCAGCAATGCCTCCGGCGCCAGCCGCACGGGCCCCTGCGATTTCGGTTCCGGGGCGAGATCGCCCCTGCTGAGCGCAACGATCGCGACGACAACGGCGACCCACAGCGGCAGCGCGAACAAGATCATGAGCGCGAACATCCACCAGTGCGCAGCGTCGCCATACCAATACATCATTTTCTCAGTCCTTACTGATCGGGCGGCTGAGTTGCCGCCACTCATCGGCCCATCGGGCGTTGCGGTGCCGATCCAGCACCCATCCGGTGCCACGAACCAGGCACCAACCACACAGCCAGGTGCCGACGAGTACGACGACGCCCACACCGATCCCGGTCACGACGGCGGCTACGGCTTCCGGTGGCTCGGTGGTCGGCGAACCGTCCGCGCCGAGCCAGATCGTCACCAGGTCACCTGATTGCCGTCCGCGCGGCACCGGTACGACGGCAGTACCCGGATGTTCTGCGTCCATCCACTGAACGCGGGCCTGGTACTCGTACGGCGCGGTCTTGGTCGGGTTCTCCGTAAGTACCGCGCTGACACTGTGTTTCGTGGTTCGCTCGAGGTCGATCCGTGCGGCACTCTCGGTATAGGCCGATGTGCCGAGCGCACCCGCCACCGGCACCGCGACGAGCACGGCCAGTATCGCGATGATCCGCACCAACGCCTCACAGCGATCCGATGTCCGCAGCATGGGATTGGGGCTCCACGGCCGGGTCGACCACCAGCGAATCAGTCGAATCCATGACGTGTGGATCGGGATAATCGTGTGCTCCGACATCGCCGTTCGCCTCGCTTCAGTCCTGTGTTGTCTTCAAGGATCCCGCTCAGCGCCACCCGCGGGCAGGGAACAAGGTCCCTCGTCAGCGGCCGAGTGACCTGTTTCAGGGCTCGTCTCGGCAACCGCGGCCGAAAGTCCCTCCGCGCGCGTCGGTTCGGCACTAGTGGCGCACCTCGACTGCTACCTAGCGTCGATACCGCACGCCGATCCCCAGCCGGACAGGCGAACCCGAGGAGCTGGCCATGACGTATCAGATCTCGGTCGACCATTCGACCCCGTACACCATCCTCGAACTGCGCCGCACCGTGCGCACCGACCAGGCCGGCGCAGACATCGGCAACGGAATGGACGCGCTCTACGGGCTCGCCGCGGCCAACGGACTCGCGCCCGCCGGACCGCCGACCACCACCTATATCGGCGAATTCCGGCCTGGCACCAAGGCCGAGGTCGACTTCGGGCTACCGGTCTTCCCGAATCCGATCGGCGGCGCCAACGAGGAAATGACGCTGCGGCAGACCGAACCTCAGACGTTCGCGCGCCTCACTCATCGAGGTTCCTACCACCTGATCGGGGACGCTTACAACGCTCTCTACGAGTGGCTGCGCGGCTCGCCGTACCAGCAGGCCGGACCACCCACCGAGGTATACCTGGTCGCGCCGGACGAAGCGCTCGATCCACGCGACCTGCTCACCGAGATCCGCCTCCCCATCGCTGCGGCCGATCTCACCGTGCGCGTCTCGGCGCCGTTCGCCCAGGCCGTATCGCTGGTACGTGACGCACTCACCACGCAGGGCTTCGGCATCCTGACCGAAATCGACATCAGAGCAACACTTTTCGCCAAACTCGGGACAGACATAGAAGACTACGTCATCCTCGGCGCCTGCAACCCGAACCTCGTCCGGCAGGCGCTCGATATCGACCGCCAGGTCGGAAAACTGTTGCCCTGCAACGTGGTGGTACGCGCCGAGGACGACACCATTGTCGTCGAAGCGGTGGACCCAGATCTGCTGCTGCGCGCGGACAACCAACCAGGACTGCGCCCCATCGCACAAGACGCGCGCTCGCACCTGGCCGCGGCGCTCACCGTGGTGGCAGCCGGCCCGAGATAGGCTTATCGAGCGTCCACCCCCTTTCGTGCCCGGCGAATCCGTTGAGCGTCAAAGTGCCGATGAGCACGCGCGGTCTCGGCTTCGTTAAGCTCAGTCCGGTTACTTCCAGTCAGCAGCAGTTGGGGTCGAGGACCAAGCAGAGGGCACTGAGTGCGTCGCGACGCGCGCGGTGGAAGGTGTTCATACCCCGGCGTTCGGATTCGATCAGCCCCGCGGTGCGGAGCTGACCGAGGTGGTGGCTGACCGTGGACTCCGATACGCCGACGACGGCGGCGAGCTCGCCGCTGTTCTCCGCACCCGTCGCGCTGGTCAGCAGCAGCGACATCAGCTTCACCCGGACCGGGTCGGCGATTGCCTTGAGCCGCAACGCCACTTCGAGTGCGGCGGCGTCGTCGACCGGTCCGGCCGCGACGGGTGGGCAGCAGACCGGGGCGGACATGTCGATCACGGGTAGCGCCTTGGGCATGGAACCAGACTACCCACCTCGTTGACATATGTCGAAAAGGTGAGGCACACTCGGTCTCGTCGGTTCTTCGACATATGTCTCACAAGTGGAGGTTCGTCATCATGTCCCGTGTCCAGCTCGCCCTCAACGTCGATGATCTCGACCAGGCGATCACGTTCTATTCGACGCTGTTCAACACCGAGCCGGCCAAGCGCAAGCCCGGTTACGCCAACTTCGCCATCGCCGAGCCGCCGCTGAAGCTGGTCCTGATCGAAAACGCCGGCCACGGCGGCAGCATCAACCATCTCGGGGTCGAGGTCGAGTCCTCCGAGCGGGTGCACGGCGAGATCGCCCGGCTGTCGGAGGCGGGGTTGTTCACCGAAGAGCAGATCGCGACTACGTGTTGTTTCGCCACCCAGGACAAGGTGTGGGTCACCGCCCCCGATGCTGAGCGCTGGGAGGTCTACACGGTGCTGGCCGACAGTGAATCCTTCGGCACCGCACCCGAACTCGCCGATTCAGAGCGTGCCGATGGCGAAGCTGTGCAGGTGTGCTGTGGCACCGCCGAAGAAGCCGCGGCCGAGGGTGCGTGCTGTGGCAGCGTGGCCAGGGAGAAAGCTCTCGCCTCTGGCGCGAGCTGCTGCTGACCCACGCCCTCGGATGGGCGAGTTCATCGGCTGTTCGTTTGCGCGCTGATATCGATAACTGTCAATATCGATGCATGTCGAAGTCGGAGTTGCCGTTGATCGGTGTGCCCGCACCAGGCTGTGCGGGCACACCCCGGATCCGCCCACCCCTGGACGCGGACACCGCGACCGAACTGGCCGTCATGTTCAAAGCCCTGTCGGATCCGGTGCGGCTGCGGTTGCTCTCCGCGATCGCCGCCCGCGCCGGTGGCGAAGCATGCGTGTGCGATGTGTCCGAGGGACTCGAGGTCAGCCAGCCGACCGTGTCCCACCACTTGAAGGTGCTGCGCCAGGCCGGGCTGCTGACCAGCGAACGCCGCGCGTCCTGGGTGTACTACCGGGTGATTCCCGAAGCGCTGCAACGCCTCTCGGGCCTACTTGCGATCGAAGCCGATGTGGCGGTGAGCACATGACCACCACCTCCGAACACCCCGACGTCGTCGGGAAGCTCTCGCGCCTGGACAGGTTCCTGCCGGTGTGGATCGGGGCAGCCATGGCCGCCGGGCTGGGGCTGGGCCGGGCGATCCCCGCTCTCGGGGACGCCCTGTCGGCGGTACAGGTCGACGGGATCTCGCTGCCGATCGCGCTCGGGCTGCTGGTAATGATGTACCCGGTGCTGGCGAAGGTTCGTTACGACCGCCTCGACGCGGTCACCGGCGACCGTCGCCTGCTGCTCGGCTCCCTTGTTCTGAACTGGGTCATCGGACCCGCGCTCATGTTCGCCCTGGCTTGGCTGCTGCTACCGGATCTACCCGAGTATCGGACCGGGCTGATCATTGTCGGCCTGGCCCGGTGTATCGCGATGGTGATCATCTGGAACGATCTGGCCTGCGGTGACCGTGAAGCCGCCGCCATCCTGGTCGCACTCAACTCGATCTTCCAGGTCGTCATGTTCGCCGTCCTGGGCTGGTTCTACCTCTCGGTGTTGCCCGGCTGGCTCGGGCTGGCCCGAACCGAGATCCACACCTCGCCATGGCAGATCGCGAAATCGGTCCTGATCTTCCTCGGCATCCCACTCCTGGCCGGATACCTCACCCGGCGATTCGGCGAAAAAGCCAGGGGCAGAACCTGGTACGAATCCAAGCTGCTACCCGCGCTCGGGCCGTGGGCGCTCTACGGACTGCTGTTCACCATCGTGATCCTGTTCGCCCTACAAGGCCGCCAGATCACCTCCCACCCCCTCGACGTCGTCAGAATCACAGTCCCCCTACTGGTCTACTTCGCGCTCATGTGGGGAGGCGGCTACCTACTCGGAGTACTCCTGCACCTCGGTTACGAGCGCACGACCACGATGGCCTTCACCGCCGCGGGCAACAACTTCGAGCTCGCCATCGCCGTCGCCATCGCCACCTACGGCGCCACCTCCGGGCAAGCACTCGCCGGAGTCGTCGGCCCGCTCATCGAAGTCCCCGTCCTCGTCGGGCTCGTCTACGTCTCCCTCGCCCTGCGAAACCGCCTCCCGCACAGCACGACCCAGCATCGAACCGGAGACCCCGCATGACCGGCCGACCCACCCCCACCGTCGCGAGCGTGTTGTTCGTCTGCGTGCACAACGCCGGACGCTCCCAAATGGCCGCCGCGTTCCTCACCCACCTCGCCGCAGGCAAGGTCGAGGTTCGCTCGGCCGGCTCGGCCCCTGCCGAGGCGGTCAATCCGATCGCGATACAGGCCATGAGCGAGGTCGGCATCGACATCTCCACCGAAGTACCCAAGGTGCTCACCGGCGACGTCGTCGAATCCTCCGACGTGGTGATCACCATGGGCTGCGGGGACGCCTGCCCCTACTTTCCCGGAAAGCGTTATCTGGACTGGAAACTCGACGATCCCGCCGGACAAGCCATCGATGCCGTGCGCCCCATTCGCGACGAGATCGAACACCGCGTGCGTGGCCTGCTCGACGAACTCGGCATACCCTCACCGCAATGACCGCCATCGACCTGTGCCTACTGGCGACGCGAAACGCGTTCAACCGATCGGAGCGTCGAAGGGGTCCAGAACGTCGTCGACAGCTCGACGTGGTGTCATCGGCAGGGGCGCCGCGCTTGTGGGCACCCAGCCGATTCGAATGATCGCCTGGGGGTAGGCGTTACCGTCGAGGACACCACGTCGAACATCGTGGCGCAGTTCCGCGATCTCGAGCGGTTCGGTGAGCACGCAGGTCGCCAGGCCGACATTGGTCGCGGTCAGCAACACTGCACTCAGTGCCTCACCTGCTTGCAATCGGGACATCCGGTCGTCGCCGGAGGTGGCGAGCACCAGCAGGTCCGCGAAATCCGGCTCATGGGCGGTGTCGCTCAGTTGCGGGGCGACGAACGTTCGAGCCGGCAATTCGTCCTCCGCCCGAGGAGCGGGCGCACTACGTGCAGGCACGCCCTCGGCGGCACTGTGCGTGCCGCTCCAGTTCGCGAGTTCGAATCGGTACTCCGGATTCATCGCGTGCTGAACCGCCGCGGCATGGGTGGCCGTGATCAGGTGTTCCCGTGAGCGATCCGTGGCCTGACGCAAGAGCGCCCCGAGCGCTGACGCACGTTCGGCGGCGAGTCCGAGATACCCGCGCGGGATCGGCCAGGAGGTGTAGTGCCTACGATCGGTCTGCCGACGCGAGATGGCAGCGCTCAGCTCGACTTCCGTCGGCGTAGGCCGGTGACGCAGCAGCTCGATCGACGCCAGATGGTTCGGATCGGCCGGGTTGGGCAGCCTATGCACCACCGCCGACCAGCCGAGCGCTGCAAGAGCGACACGCAGATGATGCAGTGCCGCACCACAGCTGAGCACCATCTCCCGTTGATCGGGGTCGGTGGCAGGCAGCGCTCGCGCGGGATCGAGGTACAGATGCACCGACCTGCTGCCGATCCGCCAGCGCCACGGTTGTGAGTTGTGCACCGACGGCGCCCGCACCGCGAGCGCCAGTGCTGTCTTGACGGTGTTGTCGTCGGGCAGTCCGTGGTCCATGTCGTTACCTCCAGGTTGTCTCCGTCTACCGTCTCACCGCAGCGGGGTGGCGGATAAGGGCACGATGGCCCCCGCACGAACCGAAAGGCCCTCGAACTCAAGGACCTTCGGACAGCGATGCCGGCTCGGCCGCGGATTGACGATCGACCCGATGGGTGCGCACCGCACCGAGCAGCGAGTCGACGGTCGCGACGTCGAAGACCTCGGTACCAGGCCGCATCACGGTCGCAGAGGCGGCGGCGACTCCGTATTCGCAGGCGCGCAGGCAGTCCGAACCTGCCGCAAGCCGATGGGTGAACGCTGCGACCAAGCTGTCGCCCGCGCACGCATCGCTGCGCCGCGGCGATGCCGACACGGGTGCGGAAATCCGATGATGCGAAGCGCGGTTCGAGTAGACGGCACCCAGCGCGGCCACAGTTGTCATCGCATTGCCGGTGGCACCGACATCCAAAAGCAGATCGTTCGCCGCCTGCGCATCCTCGAAACACTCGATCGGCCGCCCGAGCAGGCCCGCCGCCTCGCGACGGTCGAGCCGGATCGCGAATGACCTCTCCCCCAATACTTCTCGCAATTGTGCCCCTGCTATGTCGAGAACGACGCGAGTGACAGTCTGGTCGATGCCGTGCGCAATCCGAGCACAGAAGTCGTCTGGCATGCCGGGCGGGACGCTACCGGTCAGCACCAGGTACGGAAACCGTTGCGCAGCAGAGGTGATCGCGGACAAGCAACGCTCTCGCTCGGCGGCGGTCAATTCCTCGCCCGGCGGCACCAGGTGGTAGCTGTGCCAGACATCCGTCTCCGCTACCACGACAGCTTCGCGGGTGTGGGCCCCTATCTCGATGCCACTGTGCGCCTTCACGCGCGCGCACCGGATGACCACAGTGCCGAATGGCCTCGGTCGGCAGCCGCAGGTCCCGTCCGACCACTGCACTCCGAGACCACGTCATGGTATCCGACCTGCTTGATTGCAGAACATATAAATTGCATACCTAATGGAATTCTTCAGCAATCGCCGGACAAGCCCCGGAGCGCGTAGGTAGCGTCTCGGCGCGCGAAGGTTTTCAAGCCGCGCTAGAGAGGAATGACCATGGCGGACATGGACGTTGCATTGAAGGACATGATGCTGCTGGACGGCGCGCTCGGTGCCGCTGTCGTCGACTACGGCAGTGGCATGCCGCTAGGCCACCTGGGTGGCTCGAAGGCATTGGATATCGAACTCGCGGCAGCAAGCAATACCGAACTGGTCCGCGCCAAGATGCGCACGATCGAGCAACTCGGGCTCGACGAAGGCATCGAGGATGTGCTGATCACCCTCGGCAGCCAATATCACTTGATCCGCCCGACTCATGGCCGAAGGACCAGGGGCCTGTTCCTCTACCTCGCCCTGGATCGCAGCCGTGGCAACCTTGCCCTTGCCCGGCGTCGCTTGAAAGACATCGAGGAGGATCTCGAGGTCTGAACCGCCACAGCCGAGTTCGGCAACGACGACGCGGTTCGCCTCCGGCAGCCGCTGGGCGATCACCAGCGGCTGCACAGCGGTGAAACAGGTCGAACGGTAACGCCACTTTCACCGTCGCGCGCTTTCGACGCCGCTCGGCAGGTGCCCACGCGCGTGCACGATGGCTTCTCGGGTGTGCCCGAAAATGTGCGCGGCACCGCCGACCGGTAATGCGCCGATAGCAGCCAGGCGGCGACGGTGATCGGCGCGCAGGCCCGACATCAGGACGGTGATCTGCCGATGCTCCAGCTTTCGGATGACATCCGCGAGCACAAGCGCGCCGGTCGTATCCAACGCCGTGATGCGAGACATTCGCAAAATCACCACGTGTACGTCCGATATCTCGGCGAGCTCCAGCAGGAACCGATGCGCGGCGGCGAAGAACAGCGGCCCTTCGATCCGATAGGCGACGATGTGGTCGTGCAGCAGCTCATGCTCCTCCGTCCAGCGTTCCTTGTCGTCGCTCCCGATGTCGATCGGAAATTGTTGCAGCCGCGCCTCTTTCGCCACTGCCCGCACGGCGAGCAGCACCGCGGCGCCGACCCCCACCGCAACCGCGGTGACCAGATCCATGGCGACAGTGACGCCGAAGGTCACCGCCATGATGACAGCGTCTCCTTTCGACGCCCGTGCGATTGCCGCGAGGGAGGCCGTCTCCACCATGCGCACCGTGGTGGCCAGCAGCACACCGGCCAGCGCCGCCAAGGGCACGTCCGCAACCAACGGCGCGGCCAGATAGACGATCCCCGCGAGGATGAGCGCGTGCGTGAGGGCCGCCAGCCGAGTGCGCGCACCGGAGCGCACGTTGACGGCAGTACGAGCAATAGCACCGGTCGCGGGCACTCCGCCGAACAAAGGGGCCGCGATGTTGGCCAGCCCCTGCCCGAGTAGCTCTCGGTCCGGATCGTATCGAGCGCCCACTGCCATCGCGTCCGCGGCGGAGGCCGACAACAGTGATTCCAGCGCGGCCAGGGCCGCCACCGCCAGGGCGGGTGCGACAAGTGCTCCAAGTTCATCGAGGTGCAGAAATTCCCAACTGGGACAGGGCAATCCGGAAGGAATGGCACCGATCGGGGTGAGCTCGAGGTGCATGGTTTGGGCCGCCACCGTCGCCCCGGTCACGGCGATCAGCGCGAACGGCAACCTCGGTAGCAACCGACCACCACCCAGGACGATGGCGGCGACCACGAACGCGGTGATCAGTGGCATCGGGTTCGCATTCGAGGCATACTGGCGGACCGCGTCGAAAGCCGACTGCCACACCTTCTCCCCGTTCGCGTGCGCGATCCCCAGCGCAGCCGGAACCTGTTGCAGCGCTATCACTGTCGCGATTCCCGCCGTGAAGCCCTCCAGCACCGGTGCGGGCATGTAGCGGACTGCGCGTCCCACTCGCGCGAAGGCCAGCACCACCAGAACGACGCCGGCCAGCAGCCCGACGGCCAGCACGGCGGGTGCGCCGTGCCGGTGGAAGATCGGAACCAACACGACAGTCATTGCGCCGGTGGGTCCTGAGACCTGGAAGCCCGAGCCTCCGAACACCGCGGCCACCACGCCCGCGACAACGGCGGTGGCGAGCCCGGCTGACGCGCCGAGGCCCGAGGCGATTCCGAAGCCCAACGCCAGCGGAAGCGCCACCAGGGCGACGATCAAACCCGACAGTAGATCCGCACCCGGTGCGCGGACACCCGGGCTCCAGTCCGACCAACTCGGCAGAAACGCACGCACGATCAGTGCGCCACTGCGAGGCGAGCCCTGAGCGCGGAGAGCTGGACGCGCAGGGCCTCGGGCATCCTCGCACCGATCGTGTCGTACCACTGCTCAATTGCCGCGACCTCGGCCACCCATTCCTCGACGTGCACGGCCAAGGCATCGGCCACCGAGTCGCGATACCCATCGGACAGACCCGACTGGTCCAAGTCCGCAGAATTCGGCACATAACCGATCGGCGTCTCGACGGCGCCGGCCGCGCCGTCGAGACGTTCCAGCGCCCATTTCAGGACCCGTACGTTCTCACCGAAACCCGGCCACAGAAACTGTCCATCAGTGCCTCGGCGGAACCAGTTGACCTGGAAGATTTTCGGCAGTTCGGCAGGATCTGCGGCCGCCCCGAGCCGCAACCAGTGCGCGAAATAGTCGCCTACGTGGTAGCCGAGGAACGGCAACATCGCCATCGGATCGCGGCGCACGACGCCGATCTGCCCAGCGGCTGCGGCGGTCGTCTCCGAGGACAGCACCGATGCGGTGAACACCCCGTGTTCCCAGCCGAACGACTCGGTGATCAGCGGGACCGTCGTGGCACGGCGCCCTCCGAAAAAGATGGCAGAGATCGGTACTCCGGTCGGATCGTTCCATTCCGCGGCCACCGAGGGGCACTGCTCGATCGGCGTGCAGTATCGCGAGTTCGGATGTGCGGCGAGCGTTCCCGACTTCGGCGTCCAGTCCTTGCCACGCCAGTCGATGAGGTGGCCGGGTGCGACCTCGGTCAAGCCTTCCCACCACACATCGCCATCGTCGGTCAGCGCGGTGTTGGTGAAGATCGAATTGCCGACGTCGATCGTGGCGATCGCATTGGGGTTCGTCGTGGCACCCGTGCCCGGTGCGACTCCGAAGAAACCCGCCTCCGGGTTCACCGCGTACAAACGGCCATCCGCTCCGAAACGCAGCCATGCGATATCGTCGCCGATCGTCTCGGCTTTCCAGCCCGGCAATGCCGGTTCCAGCATGGCGAGATTCGTTTTGCCGCAGGAGGAGGGAAACGCACCCGCGATGTAGTGCGTCTTGCCCCGTGGGGACGTCAGTTTCAGTATCAGCATGTGCTCGGCGAGCCATCCCTCGTCACGACCGAGCACGGACGCGATGCGCAGCGCGAAGCACTTCTTGCCGAGCAACGCGTTGCCGCCGTAGCCCGAGCCGTAACTCCAGATGGCGCGGGCTTCCGGGAAATGCGCGATGTACTTCGTCTTGTCGCACGGCCATGCGACGTCTGCCTGCCCGTCTGCCAGCGGAGCACCGACCGAGTGCAGGCATCGGACGAATTCGGTTCCTTCGATGAGCTTTTCCCACACCGGGGCGCCGGAACGGGCCATGATCTGCATCGACACTGCTACATACGCCGAGTCGGTGATCTGCACACCGAATTTCGGATCTTCGGCGTCCAACGACCCCATGCAGTAGGCGATCACGAACATTGTGCGCCCGACCATTGATCCGCGGTAGTGCTCACTCATCACCGTGCGCATGTCCACCGGATCCACCCAGTTGTTGGTCGGACCGGCATCGTCACGGTCCTCGGAACAGATGAAGGTCCGGTCCTCTACCCGAGCCACATCCTCTGCATCCGACACACACCAGAACGAATTCGGCTTGCCGTCCAGCCGGACGAACGTGCCCTGGCGTACCAGCTCAGTGGTCAACCGATCCCACTCCGCTCGGGATCCGTCGCAGAACATTATTCGATCCGGTGCGGTCAACTCGGCAACCTCGGCCACCCAGGACAGGACACCCGTATGGTCGGTCGGCACGGCGGAGGGCTGGATGGCGATGGCGTGGTCGGACACGCGATTCTCCTTCTTGAACTACTAGGTACTTAGTTTAGAAATTCTGCAATCAAAGGGCATGCGAAGAACGCCCCAAAAGACCTCGGACTCAGGCAGGCTCTTCTAGCGCCTCGACCTGACCAGCGACAACACCTGTGAGAATAGCCCTTGCCGTAGCCAGCAATTGGGCGACCTCCGGCGACGTGAGCTCATAGGTCACCGACAAGCCCGTACGGCTAGCACGCACCAGCCCGGCCCGGCGCAGAATCGCCAACTGCTGCGACAAGTTCGCCGACTCTACGCCGATCTCGCTCAGCATTTCCGACACCGCGTGCTCACGCTCACTCAGCAACTCCAGCACACGGATCCGCACAGGATGTCCGAGCGTCTTGAAGAAGTCGGCCTTCATCTGGTATAGCGGCCTGCTCAATCCTGGCACGTGCCACACCCTTCCGTCGCAGCAGGAGTAGCGCTTCGACCACTCCCAATTGCAGAGTTTAGCAAGCAGCGAAACAGTGCGCCGTCGCGAGCGGGTGAACCAGCGTTCGAGCTGCCCTACGATAGCGCCGCGGGCCCGCTCCGGACATCTCCGGAGCGGGCCTCGGGGGTTAGCGCAAATGCCTACTGGCCACTACCTTCCGAGCACAGAACCGCTCTACTTACAAGCCGCCTTGGCTTCCCGACGACGCCGATGCAAAATCGGCTCGGTGTAGCCGTTGGGCTGCTTGGTGCCTTCGAGGATGAGTTCCTTGGCGGCTTGGAAGGCGATGCTGCCGGCGAAGTCCGGGGACAGGGGGCGGTAGTTGCGGTCGCCGGCGTTCTGGCGGTCGACGATCGGCGCCATCCGTTCCAGGCTGGCCACCACCTCGTCGGCGGTGACGATGCCGTGGCGCAGCCAGTTCGCCATCAGCTGGCTGGAAATGCGAAGGGTGGCACGGTCTTCCATGAGCGCGACGTCTTCGATGTCGGGCACCTTGGAGCAGCCGACGCCCTGGTCGATCCAGCGCACCACGTAACCGAGGATGGACTGCGAGTTGTTGTCCAGCTCCTGCTGCTTCTCCTCGGCCGACCAGTTCGGGGCCGCGGCGAGCGGGATCTCCAGGATCTGGTCGACGGTGGCGCGCGGGCCGCCCTTGAGGATTTCCTGCTGCCGGTCGAGCACGTTGACCTGGTGGTAGTGCGTGGCGTGCAGGGTGGCCGCGGTGGGCGAGGGCACCCACGCGGTGTTGGCGCCGGCCTTGGGGTGGCCGATCTTCTGCACCAGCATGTCGGCCATCAGGTCCGGCATGGCCCACATGCCCTTGCCGATCTGCGCCTTGCCGGGCAGTCCGGTGGCCAGGCCGGTGTCGACGTTCCAGTCCTCGTAGGACTTGATCCACTGCTGGCCCTTCATCTCGGCCTTGCGGACCATCGGCCCGGCCTCCATGGAGGTGT
>NZ_BDCI01000040.1 GCF_001613425.1 Nocardia vulneris
GGTGTTGATGAACACCACACGTTCGGCGGCAGCCTGGATACAGGCCTTGAGGTTCACCGTGGTGCGGCGCTCCTCGTCCATGATGCCGACCTTGAGGGTGTTGCGCGGCACGCCGAGCACGTCCTCGATCCGGCCGAACAGCTCGTTGGTGAACGCGACCTCGTCGGGGCCGTGCATCTTCGGCTTCACGATGTAGACCGAGCCGGTGCGGCTGTTCTTCAGTTCGGTGTCGCCGCGCAGCGAATGCGTCGCGATGAGCGAGGTGATCAGGCCGTCGAGGATGCCCTCGGGCACCTCGTTGCCCTCGGCGTCGAGGATGGCGTCGCTGGTCATCAGGTGACCGACGTTGCGCACGAACAGCAGCGAACGGCCGTGCAGCACCAGCTCACCGCCGTCGAGCGCGGTGTAGACCCGGTCCGGGTTCATGGTGCGGGTGAAGGTCTGGTCGCCCTTGCTCACCTGCTCGCTGAGATCGCCCTTCATCAGGCCGAGCCAGTTGTGGTAGCAGAGCACCTTGTCCTCGGCGTCGACCGCGGCGACCGAGTCCTCGAAGTCCATGATCGTGGTGACCGCGGACTCCAGCACCAGGTCCTTTACACCCGCGGTATCGGTGCTGCCGATCGGCGAATCCGCATCGATCTGGATCTCGATGTGCAGACCGTTGTGCTTCAGCAGCACCGAGGTCGGCGCGTCCGGCTCGCCGAGGTAACCGACCAGCTGCGACGGATCGGCGAGCCCGATCTCGGTGCCGTCCTCGAGGCCGACCTCGAGCTCACCGTCGACGATCTTGTACGAGGTGGAGCCGATGTGCGAGCCGGTGATCAGGGTCGCGGCGTCGTCGAGGAAGTTGCGCGCCCACTCGATGACCTTGTCGCCGCGAACCTTGTTGTAGCTCTTGCCCTTTTCCGCGCCGTTCGCCTCGGAGATGGCGTCGGTGCCGTAGAGCGCGTCGTAGAGCGAACCCCAGCGGGCGTTGGCGGCGTTGATCGCGAAGCGCGCGTTCATCACCGGCACCACGAGCTGCGGGCCCGCGGTGGTGGCGATCTCGTCGTCCACGTTCTGCGTGCTGATCTGGAAATCGGCGGGCTCGGGGCGCAGGTAGCCGATTTCGCTCAGGAAGTTCTTGTAGGCGGCCTTGTCGTAGTTCGCGCCGGGGTGCTCGGCGTGCCAGGCGTCGACCTTGCCCTGGATCTCGTCGCGTTCGGCGAGCAACGCGCGGTTGCGCGGCGCGAGGTCGTTGATGACCTGCTCGGCACCGGCCCAGAACGCGGCGGAATCTACGCCGGTTCCGGGCAGCGCCTCGTTCTCGATGAACTCGTGGAGAACGCTGGCCACCTGGAGCCCGCCGACCTGAATCCGCTCTGTCATCTACTGCCTCACTTCTGAGAAAGCCGGGTGGGAAAGACGCATCGATGTTACCCGTGGGTAGTGATACCACCCTGTTCCGGGTCGAACGTGGCGTCTCGCCGATATGTTCCGGCGCGCCGATGAAGCGGGGTAAATCACTCGGCGCGGCACAGCGTGTCGGCGGTCGGCCGAACATGCCCTTGATTGTATCGGCCGCGCGATTTAATGTACTGATCGGAACATTTTCTGATCGACGGGAGAGCGTGTGTCGCTCGAGGACAAGGTCGTCGTGGTCACCGGGGGCAGCCGGGGACTCGGCCGGGAGATGGTGCTCGCGTTCGCGGCGGCGGGCGCCGACGTGGTGATCGCCAGCCGCAAACTCGACGGATGCGTCGCGCTGGCCGACGAGGTGCGCGCCACCCACGGCAGGCGCGCGCTGCCGGTGGCGTGCAACGTCAGCGACTGGTCGCAGTGCGACGCACTGGTCGAGACGGTCTACGAGGCGTTCGGCCGGGTCGACGTGCTGGTCAACAACGCCGGGCTCTCGCCGCTCTACCCGAGCCTCGATCAGGTGTCGGAGGCGCTGTTCGACAAGGTCATCGGCGTGAATCTCAAAGGGCCGTTTCGTCTTTCGGCCCTGATCGGCACCCGGATGGCGGCCGACGGCGGCGGCTCGATCATCAATATCTCCTCGATCGAGGCGGCCCGGCCCGCCCCGCACGCGCTCCCCTACGCGGCGGCCAAGGCCGGATTGAACACGCTCACGGTCGGTCTCGCGCAGACCTTCGGACCGACCGTGCGGGTCAACACGATTCAGCCCGGCGCGTTCGCGACCGATATCTCGAAGGCCTGGACGCCCGAGGTCCGCGCGGCGATCGGCACCGTCAACGCGCAGCGCCGCGTCGGCGAGCCCAGCGAAATCGTCGGCGCCGCACTGTTCTTCGCGGGCGCGGAGTCCGGATTCTGCACCGGGGCGACGCTCGCCGTGGACGGCGGCTGGCGATGAAGGCACTGACCTATCAAGGCCCGCGGGAGATCTCGTACGCCGATGTGCCCGATCCGGTGCTCACCGGACCGGACGGCGTGATCATCCGGGTCACCGCCGCCGGCATCTGTGGCAGCGACCTGCACATCTACGCCGGGCACGGGTTCACCGACGGGACCGGTTACAGCGTCGGGCACGAAGCGGTCGGCGAGATCGTCGAAATCGGCTCGGACGTGCGCGGGTTCGCGGTCGGTGACCGCGTGCTGGTCCCCGCCTCCGCGGGGTGTGACCGGTGCGCGAACTGCCGGATCGGCATCGTCGCCGCCTGCTCGCGCACGCCCGCGGCGATCGACGCCTGTTACGGGCTCGGCGGCGCGCTGCCCGGCGGCCAGGCCGAATATCTGGCCGTCGCGCATGCCGAAGGCAATGTGGTGCGCCTGCCCGCGGGGGTCAGCGACGACGCCGCCGTGGTCCTCACCGACAACGCGCCGACCGCCTGGTACGGCGCGCGGCGCGCCCGGATCGCACCCGGGGAGACCATGGTGGTGATCGGGCTGGGCCCGGTCGGACTGATGGCGGTGCAGTCCGCGTTCGCGATGGGCGCGTCCCGCGTGCTCGGCGTCGATCTCATTGCCGAACGCCGCAAACAAGCCGCCGAACTCGGCGCCGAACCGGTCGACGCCGACGATCCGAAGCTGGCGATCCGCGAACTGCTCGGCGGCGGCGCGGATGTCGCGATCGAGGCGGTCGGCGCCGATGCCACCATCAAACTCGCGATCAGCGCGGTCGGGCACCGCGGGCGGGTCAGCGTGATCGGCGTCAGCCAGAACCGGGCTTACCCTTTCCATATGCCGCTGGCACAGATCAAGGAGCTGGAGTTCCATATCGGCCTGTGCTCGATCCAATACGAGCTGCCCACCCTGCTGCGGCTCACCGCAGCGGGCCGGCTGCGCCCCGAAGCGGTCATCACCCATCGGCTCCCGATGTCCGACGGCGCGAACGCCTACCGGCTGTTCGCCGAACGCGCGGACGGCGTGAGCAAGGTCGTGCTGGACCCCGCGCGATGAGTACCGCGTCGCGCAGCAGGGCGAGGTCGGGTGACGCCGACGTCGCCCCGGCGCGGCGCCGCGGCCGCCCGCCCGCCTCCGCGGCCAACGCCGGCGACACCCGCGAACGCATTCTGCGGGCAGCACGGGAGTTGTTCGCGGAGAAGGGCTTTCATGGAACCGGCGTCGCGGAGATCGGCGACCGCGCCGATGTCCAGCGCGGCGCGCTGTACTACCACATCGGCTCCAAGGAAGAACTGCTCTGGCAGATCCTGCACGACTACATCCAGCTGATGCTGGTCGACGCGGAACAGATCGTCGCGGGCGACGACGATCCGATCAGCCAGTTGCGCCGGCTGATCCACAGCCACGTCCGGCTGATCATCGAGCACCGTAGCGAGGTCGCGATCCAGCTGCGCGACGTCACCGCCCTCACCGGCGAGCGCGGCGCTCAACTGCAAGAGCTGCGCGATCGGGTCCAGCAGTGCTGGCAGCGGGTGATCGACACCGGGCACGCCGCGGGTCTGCTGCGCACCGACGACCACGTGGTCACCAACAGCGTGCTGGGCATGCTCAACATGGTGACCTTCTGGTATCGCCCACACGGCGAACACTCCCCCGCCGAGATCGCCGAGATTCTCGCCACCACGTTCCTCGACGGCGTGGTGACCACCACCGAACCACACACGAAAGGCTGACCATGGCTTGGGATTTCGAGACCGACCCGGACTTCCAGAAGAAACTGGACTGGGCGGCGGAATTCGTCCGCACCGAGGTCGAGCCGCTCGACTCGCTGTACCCGAATCCGTACGACCGCGGCAACACAGAAGCCATGGCGCTGATGCGGCCGTTGAAGGAGCAGGTCAAGGAACAGGGGCTGTGGGCCTGCCACCTGGGCCCCGAGCTCGGCGGCCAGGGCTACGGGCAGATGAAGCTCGCGCTGCTCAACGAGGTGCTCGGCACGTCGTTCTGGGCGCCCTCGGTATTCGGTTGCCAGGCACCGGATTCCGGCAATGCCGAAATCCTCGCGCACTACGGCACCGAGGAGCAGAAGGCGAAGTATCTGGCGCCCTTGCTCGCCGGTGACATCGGCTCCTGTTACGTGATGACCGAGCCGACCGGCGGCTCGGACCCCACCACGTTCAAGACTCGGGCGGTACGCGACGGCGACCACTGGGTGATCAACGGCGAGAAGTGGTTCAACTCGAACGCGCAGTTCGCCAGCTTCCACATCGTCATGGTGGTCACCAATCCGGATGTCAGCCCGTACCAGGGCATGTCGATGTTCATCGTGCCCGCCGACACTCCCGGCCTCGAGATCGTCAAGAACTTCCACGTGCACGGGTTCAGCGAGCACGAGGGCCATCTGCGGTTCACCGACGTCCGGGTGCCTGCCGACCATCTGCTGGGCGCGGAGGGCCAGGGCTTCATCGTCGCGCAGACCCGGCTCGGCGGTGGGCGCGTGCATCACGCGATGCGCACGGTCGCGTTGGTGCGCAAGGCATTCGACATGATGGCAGAGCGCGCCGTGTCCCGGCCGATGCGCAAGGGCCCGCTGGCCGGCCTGCAGATGACCCAGGAGCGCATCGCGGACAGCTGGATCGAGATGGAGCAGTTCCGGCTGCTCGTGCTGCGCACCGCGTGGCGCATCGACAAGGAACAGGATTACCTGAAGGTGCGCAAGGACATCGCCGCCATCAAGGTCGCCATGCCCAAGGTCATGCACGACATCGCCCAGCGCGCACTGCATCTGCACGGCGCCATCGGCGTCAGCACCGACCTCCCCTTCGTCGACATGATGAATTACGCCGAGGTGATGGCGATCGCGGACGGGCCCACCGAGGTGCACAAGATCACCCTCGCCAAGGAGGTCCTCAAGACCTACGAACCCGCAGATCCCGTCTACCCCAGCGGTTACCGCCCCACGCTCCGCGAAAAGGCCCGCGAGCACGTCGCCGAACGCCTCGAACACATCGTCGGCAACCTCTGACCCGCGCGGGGCGGTAGCGCGTCCGGAGCCTACGCACCTACCTGCCGAATTCGCGGGTAGGTGCGCTGTCCGGACCGATCACGAAGCGCGCGTGGTGAAGTCGACCGGTGCCGGAGTGACGTACGGGGCCATCGGGCTCAGCAGCAGTACCGAGGACATGCGGCGGGTCAGCGCGGTCGGGCCGAGGAACGTCAGCCGGCCGGTCCGGATCGCCTGCGCCAGTGAGAGTTTGCCGAGCCACACCTGATACAGCGAACCGATGTCGGAGCTGATCACCACGTCGACCGGATAGCCCGGGTCGGCGTCGCAGACCGACGGGACACCCGATTCGACGACGATCCAGAAACGGTGCGGACGATCGGTGAACCGGACGGCGAAAACCTGGCGTTTGCCGGGCAGCGCGGAGGTGTCCAGGCGGGTATGCATCCACCACACCAGCACCGCGGGATCGAGTTCCGCCGGACGCGGGTCGCCGAAACTCCAGCGCGCACCCCACGCGCCGAGGCCGAACAGGATCCGCTCCAGATCCCGGCCCGCGGCGGTCATCAGGTACTCCGAGCCCACCTTGTCGAGCAGTCCGGCGCGCTCGAACTGGCGCAACCGCTTGGCCAGCAGGCTGCGCGAGAGGCCGGGCAGGCCGCGCGCCAGATCGTTGAACCGGGTCGTGCCCAGCAGCAGGTCGCGCACGATCAGCAGCGACCAGCGCTCGCCGAGCACGTCGAGCGCGCGAGAGATCGGACAGTACTGGCCGTAGCCCGGTGTCGTCATGGTCACCTCGTGTTCGGGGTCCAGATACTGGACCGGCAGGGTCCACTTTCTGGACTATTCGGTTATCGCGGCCGTTCCTACCTTCGAAACATGACGACAACCTCTTCCGACATCCGCACCGACTGGATCGCCCGCGCCCGCGAGGTCGGTGCCGCCCTACGCCCCGACGTGGCGGCCAACGACCGCGCGGGCGAACTGTCCACCACCGCCTTCGACCTGCTGCGCAGCACCGGGCTGTCCGCCGCGCTGGTCCCCGCCGAGTTCGGTGGCGGCGGTGCGACCCATCGCGAGATGGGCGACATCCTGCGCGAACTCGGCCGCCACGACCCGTCCACCGCGGTCGCGTTCGCCATGCACACCCACCTCGTCGCCGCCCAGGTGTGGCGCCATCACCACGGCATCGACGCGGCACCACTGTTCGGCAAGGTGGTCGACGGCGCGATCCTGATCAGCACCGGCGCCTCCGACTGGGTCGCCTCCAGCGGCCGGGCCGAGCGGGTGGAAGGCGGCTACCGGGTGCACGCGCGCAAATCACCGGCCAGCGGTGTCGAGGCGGGCACCGTGCTCGTCACCAGCATCCGGTGGGCCGACGCACCCGAGGGCCCGCACGTGCTGCACTGCGCCGTCCCGATCAACGCGCCCGGGGTGCGGATCGAAAAGACCTGGGACACACTCGGTCTGCGCGCGAGCGGCTCGCACACCGTGCTCCTCGACGATGTCTTCGTCCCCGACGCCGCGGTCTCCCTGGTGCGCCGCGCCGACGCCTGGCCGCCGCTGCTGAACGTGGTGATGGGCGCGGCGATGCCGCTGGTGATGGCCGCCTACCTCGGGATCGCCGACGGCGCAGTCGAACTCGCCGCCGCCCTGGTCGCCGAGCGGGACGACGCACCCACCTTCCAACTGGCCGGTGAGATGGTCAATGCGCACACCACCGCCGCCGACCTGATCGACGCCATGTTCGCCGGTTCCGACAATCTGCGGTTCGACAACTCCGACGCCTACGCCAGCCGCACCCTCAGCCGCAAGACCGCGGCCGCCGACGCACTCATCCACACCGTCCGACTCGCCATCGAAACCGTTGGCGGACTGGGCTATTCACGAACCTGCGAACTGGAGATGCGCTACCGCGACATCCACGGCTGCCTCTTCCATCCGCTGCCGCGAGCCAAACAGACCCGATTCACCGGCCGCGCCCTCCTCGGCCACTCGCCGATCGGCTGACGGCGGACCCGGCAGTGCCCGGCGGCCCAGCAGTGGCCGAAAGCCCAGCCCGGCGGCACGGCTCGGGTGCCTCGGGACCAGCCGGTCGGGGCGGGAATCCGTCAGAGTTTGTTCACGTGTTTTCGGTCGTCGACGCGCCGGTCGGGGGTGGAATGCGGTGTTCAATGGTCGTATTGCTGGAACGGCTCGAGGGAGTATCCATGGTGTCGGCTCGCAGGATTGCGCGCTCCCCCATCACGTGGGCGTTGACGGTGGTACTGGTCATCGGGCTCGGGGTGGGGTTGGCCCTGTTCCAACCGTGGCGGCTGTTCACGAACACCACCGTCGATGAGGCCGCACCGTCGATAGCGGTGCCCGCCGGGGCCGCGCCGCCGAGCGCCCCAGCCGAGCCGCGCACCCTCGCCCGCGGCACGTTCATCTCCCATGAGCACACCACTTCCGGCACGGTCGCCGTGCTCCAACTCCCCGACGGCAGCCGGGTCCTGCGCCTGGCGGACCTCGACACCTCCAACGGCCCCGACCTGCACGTGTGGCTCACCGACGCGCCGGTCATCGAAGGCAGCTCCGGCTGGTTCGTCTTCGACGACGGCAAGCACCTCGACCTCGGCAGTCTGAAAGGCAACCGGGGCAGCCAGAACTACGCCATCCCCGCCGACACCGACCTGGCGGCCCTCACCAGCGTCACCATCTGGTGCGACCGCTTCAACGTCTCCTTCGGCGCCGCCGAACTGGGCACGGCCTGAAAATCCGCACCCGTTTTCGGGATCTGCCCACTGTGGGCGCACAGAGAGAGTGCGGATCCGGAGAAAGGGTGCGGATGTGATGACGGCTCAGACGGTGAGAACCGTTGGGCCGGTGGCGCGTAGCGCGTCCACGGCGTCGGGGGTGGCGTCGTGGTCGGTCACGACGGCGTGCAGGGCGGCGGCGGGCGCGGCGACGGCCAGGGCCGTGCGGGAGAACTTGGCCGATTCCGTGACCGCGATGACCCGCCGGGCGGAGGCGATGGCGGCCTGTTTGACCGCGGCGTCGTCGAGGTCGTGGGCGGTGAGACCGTCGGCGGCGGTCAGCCCGCAGCAGCCGATGACGGCGGTGTCGAACCTGATCGCGGCCAACGACGCGAGGGTCAACGGACCGGTCAGCGCCAATTCCCCCGGGCGCGGCCTGCCGCCCGGCACCAACAGGGTCACCGCGGGTGCCGCCGACAGCGCGTTCACCGCGTGCAGCGACAGCGGCATCACCGTGAGCCGCCGTGCCGCCAGTAGGTGCGCGACCTCGACACAGGTGGTCCCACTGTCGAGGACCACGGACTCGCCGTCGGCGATCAAATCGGCCACGGCCGCGGCGAGCCGGCGTTTGGTCTCGAGTCCTTCCCGCACCCGTAACGCGTACGGCGGTTCCTCACCGCGCAGCAGCAAGGTCCTGGCACCGCCGCGGTAGCGCTCGAGCACGCCCTGGCCGGCGAGGGTCTCCAGGTCCCGGCGAATGGTCATCTCCGAGGCGCCCGTGAGTTCGGCCAGCTCGGCGACGCCGAGACTGCCCGCCGCACGCACGGCATCGGCGATCTGCGTAAGACGATCTGTGCTCACCACACCGCTATTCAACCATCCATTATGTTCATAAATCAATATTTCGCACAGCTATCATGTTCGTTATGTTCGAACACATGCAAAGTACGTTGCGCGCCGCACGCCTGGCCACCTTCGCCTTCTTCGCGCTGAACGGATTCCTGCTGGGCATGTGGGTCGTGCACATCCCGGCGATCGAACAGCGGACCGGCATCAGCCACGCGACCCTCGGCTGGCTGCTCCTGCTCCTGGGTGCAGGCGCATTCGCGGGCATGCAGATCGTCGGTCCGCTCGCCGATCGCCTCGGCGCCCGGGTCGTCGTCCCGGCGAGCGCGGCGCTCTGCGCGCTCGCCCTGGTGCCGCCCGGGCTGGCCACCAACGGCTGGCTGCTCGGCGCGGCCCTGTTCGGACTCGGGCTCGGCAACGGCTGTCTCGACGTCGCGATGAATTCGCACGCCGTCCAGGTCGAACACGGCTATCAGCGCGCGGTGATGTCGGCGTTCCACGCCACCTTCTCGCTGGGCGGGGTGCTCGCCGCGCTGATCGGCGCCCGCACGCTGAGCTGGGACTGGTCACCCGCCACCACGCTCGGCGTCGCGGCCCTGCTCGGCCTGGCGGTCGCACTGTCCGCCGCACCGGCCCTGCTTCGGGCTGAAACCTCCAGCACAGCAAACACTTCCGCGACAGACGGCAAATACCAAGCGACACGGCGGATCTGGCTGCTCGCCGGCCTCGCGTTCCTGCTCATGCTCTGCGAAGGCGTCGCCAACGATTGGAGCACACTGCATCTGCGCGATGTGCTGTCCGCTTCCCCCGCCACCGCCGCGCTCGCCTACGGCGCCTTCGCCACCGCGATGACCGTCGGCCGCCTGCTCGCCGATCGGCTCAGCACCCGGTTCGGCCCGGTGGCGATCCTGCGCTACGGCGCCGCGACGGCGGCGCTCGGCCTGTCCACTGCCGCGCTCTCCCCGTGGATTCCCCTCGCGCTCGTGGGCTGGGCCGTCTTCGGCGCGGGCATGTCCGGGTGCGTCCCGCAGCTGTTCAGCGCCGCCGGTCACGCGGACCGAAACGCGGTGGGTGCCAACGTCGCCCGCGTGGCAGGCATCGGATATCTCGGCATGCTGGCCGGGCCCGCGATCATCGGGCCGCTCACCCACTTCGCCGCGCTCGACGTCGTCTTCTTCCTGCCCGTCGCGTTCTGCGTGCTCGCCGCGGCCGCGTCCGGCATGCTGCGTAGCCGTTCGACCAGCATCGACGCGACCGACGTCGGGCAGCGCGCCGCCTGAACCGAGCCGCGAAAAAATGACCCGACAACGGTAGGTCCGTTATGTCACCATGGGATTCAACGATGATCACCGAGTAGCGGTGACGCCCGAGCACGTGGAAAGGAGGAGGTGGCGAATGCGCCCGACCATGCCGAACACCCATGCGGCCCAGCGCTTGTCGACCGTGAAACCAGGTCGCGAAAACAGCCGCCTCCATGACGGTCGCTGACCTTCCCCTTCCGCCGCATCGCTCGACTCTTCCCGAAACATGGTGATTCCCATGCCCTTCCGCCATGCCGCCTACCCCGCGGCCGTCACCGCCGACAACTGGATACACACCGGCGTGCTGGTGCTCAACGCCTCCTACGAGGCACTCGACGAGATCAGCGCCGACCGGGCCGTGGTGCTGCTCATGGCCGGAACCGCGGAGTCGATCGCCGACCGGGTCCCGCATTTCACCATCCGGTCCCAACACGTCGAGGTGCTCCTGCCGGAAACCATCCGGCTGCTGCGCTACGTCTACCTCGAGCACAGCGCGCGGGTACACGACGAGAGCCGCGCCACCTGGGCCGGCGTGCTGCGCCGGGACAACCACCGGTGCGGCTACTGCGCCGCCTGGGCCCGCACCGTCGACCACATCCGCCCGCGCAGCCGGGGCGGCCCGAACACCTGGAGCAACCTCGTCGCCTGCTGCGGGCCGTGCAACACGAGCAAGGCCGACCGCACGCCCGAGGAGGCCGGCATGCGATTGCTCTGGGTGCCGAAGGCGCCCAACCACCGGGCCAGACAGCAGCGACAGATCTGGAAGCAGCTCGCGCGGACCTGACATCCGAGAAAGGAGACCACCACGATGACCGTCCACACCGACACCGCCGCCGTCGTGCAGCTGACCCTGGCGGAGCTGCTCCCGCTCTCGGACTCCGGCGAGTGGCATCGGGCCGCCTGCCGCGGTGACCCGCACCACGAGGCCTGGTTCCCCTACCCGTCGCAGGACTTCGACTACGCGCGCGAGGTCTGCGCGGACTGCCCCATCCGCACCGCGTGCGGCGAATTCGCTGCGCGCACCGGCCAGTCCGGCGTCTGGGGTGGCCACGAGTTCGACCGGGGACGGATGATCCGCCCCTGACCACCGGCGTCGTGCCCGTCCGGGCACGACGCCGGGCGTTTCGACACGGCACGCCGACGAGCAGGAGACTCGCCGAGCCCGCAAACCGCAGGTGAACATACACTGTGCACCGTGGGCACTCATCGCAGCGGAACCAGGTCCCGTGGCGTCAGTAAAGGTCCGGTTCTCGCGATAGTGGCCATCGTGCTACTAATCGCGGGCGTCTTCGGCTGGTTTCAGTTGAGAGACCGCGCCGCGGACGAGGACAGCGCCGCGGCCGCCGAATGCGTCTCCGGCGCCGCGACGCTGTACGTGACCGCCGATCCGGATATCGCACCGCAGGTCAGAGCGGCCGCGGACCGCTACAACGCGACGAAGCCGAAGGTGCGCGACCATTGCGCGCAGGTGTCGGTCACCACCCAGCCGTCCGCCTCCATCGTCGCCGCCTTCACCAGCGGTAAGCCGTGGGATCAGAATCTCGGCCCGCAACCGGTGCTGTGGATCCCGGACTCGACCCGCTCCATCGAAGCGATGCGCGTCCCCGGTTTGATCGAGGGCACGCCCGCACCGATCGCGGTGAGCCCGATCGTGCTCGCGGTGCCCGACGAATTGCGCGGCGCCCTCGAAGAAGCCAAATCCTCGTGGTCGGATCTGCCACGCCTGCAACAGGGTTCGCTCGGCGATATCGGCCTGTCCGGGTGGGGCGGCCTGCGCATGGCGCTACCGCCGGGCGATGCCACCCTCGCCGCCGCCGTCGCGGTCGGCTCCGCGGTCTCGGGCGCGGACCCCCTCACCGACCCCGCCGCACAGTCGGGCCAGGTCGTCTCGGCCATCTCCGGCCTCGCCGCCGAAGCGCCCGAGGTACCCGACACGGCCGCCGCCTTCGGCGCGCTCGCGGGCGCGCCGAAGGACGCCACCGTGCACGCCGTCGCGACCACCGAACAGCAGGTCAAAAGCCAACCGGGACTTACTGTTTATCGTCCGTCCGGCGCCGCACCGATCGCCGACCACCCCGCGGCGCTGATGTCCGGGCCGTGGGTCGACAAGACGCAGAACCTGATCGGCGGCCTGTTCGCCGACTTCCTGCGCACCCCGGAAACCGCCCAGACGTTCGCCGCGGCCGGGTTCACCGCCGGGCCGCCCGCCACCGCGCCGGCACCCGCACGCACAGTCCTGGAGAAGGTCGCGGGCACTCTCGCGAACCCGGTGCTCGGCGTGCAATCGACTGTGCTGGTGGATGTCTCGGCGTCGATGTCGACCGCCGACGGCTCGACCACCCGACTGGCCAACGTGATCGCCGCCCTCAACTCCACGATGACCGTGATGCCGCCCGACTTCGGCCTGGGCATCTGGACCTTCGGCAAGAACCTCGACGACACCAAGCCCTACAAGGTGCAGGCCGCCACCGCGCCGCTCACCGATGCCCAGCGCACGAAGGTCAGCAGCGCACTCGGCGCCCTGCGCGCCACCGACGTCCGCGCCGATCAGGCCTACCCCTCCTTGATCGCCGCCTATAAGAACGCGGTGGCCAATTACACTGCGGGACGAACCAATTCGGTGCTGCTCATCACCGACGGACCCGACGACGATTCCTCGGTCACCGGCGCGAAACTCGCGAGCGACATGGCCGCGGCGATCGACAAAGCCCATCCGGTCCGCGTGGATATCATCGTGATCGGCGGCCCGGGCACGCAGACGCTGAAGAGCATCTCCGAACAGAGCGGTGGCACCTACACCCGCCTGGCCACCTCCGACGATCTCACCTTCGCCTCGGCGGTCGTGCAGTCGCTGACGACCCCGTAAAGCACCGAAAGCCGCACCCCTTCGGTTCTCGTGCACCCCCTCTGGAAAGCCAGAACGGGTGCGCGGCAACAGAAGGGGTGCGGCGAGCCGGAACTGGTACGCCCAAGCCCGCCCAGCCGGGCGACCTCAGTCGGCGTACGCCTCCAGCGGCGGGCACGAGCACACCAGGTTGCGGTCACCGTACGCGCCGTCGATGCGGCGCACCGGCGGCCACACCTTCGCGCGAGCGTGGCCGAGACCCCGTGGGTACACCGCGGTTTCGCGGCTGTACGGGTGCTCCCACTCGCCCACCAGGCTGGCCGCGGTGTGCGGCGCGCCGCGCAGCGGATTGTCGGTGACCGGCCAGACGCCCGCGGCGACCTGGTCGATCTCCTTGCGGATGGCGATCATCGCCTCGATGAAATCGTCCAGCTCGGCGAGGTTCTCGCTCTCGGTGGGCTCCACCATCAGCGTGCCCGCCACCGGGAAGCTCATCGTCGGCGCGTGAAAACCGTAGTCCGCCAAACGCTTCGCCACATCGTCGACGGTGACGCCGGTCTGCTTGGTGATCTCGCGCAGGTCCAGGATGCACTCGTGCGCGACCATGCCGTGCTCACCGGTGTAGAGCACCGGGAAGTACTCGTCGAGACGGCGGGCGATGTAGTTCGCCGAAGCGATCGCGGTCAGCGTCGCGCCGCGCAAGCCGTCGGCGCCCATCATCCGGATGTACGCCCAGGTGATCGGCAGGATCGACGCCGAACCGAACTTCGCCGCCGACACCGCGTGCGAGTCGAGCTCGAGCGGGTCGCCCGGCAGGTACGGCGCGAGATGCGACCGCACCGCGACCGGACCGACGCCGGGACCACCGCCACCGTGCGGGATGCAGAAGGTCTTGTGCAGGTTCAGGTGGCTGACGTCGCCGCCGAACCGGCCCGGACGGGCAAGGCCGACAAGCGCGTTCAGGTTCGCGCCGTCCACGTACACCTGACCGCCCGCGTCGTGCACCAGCGCGCACAGCTCGGCGACCTCGTGCTCGTACACGCCGTGCGTGGACGGGTAGGTGATCATGATGCAGGCCAGCCGGTCGGCGTGGTCGGCGATCTTGGCGCGCAGGTCGTCCAGGTCGACGTCACCGTTGTCGCGGCACTTCACCACCTCGACGCGCAGCCCCGCCATCGCCGCCGACGCCGCGTTGGTGCCGTGTGCGCTGGACGGGATGAGGCAGGTATCCCGGTGCGTGTCACCGCGATCCAGGTGGTAGCGCCGGATCGCCAGCAGCCCGGCGTACTCGCCCTGGCTGCCCGCGTTCGGCTGCAGGCTCACCGAGTCGTAACCGGTGATGTCGGAGAGCCACTGCTCCAGGTCGTGGATCACCTGCAACAGGCCGGGGGCGTCCTCCACCGGCGCGTAGGGGTGCACGCGGGCGAACCCGGGCCAGGTGATCGCTTCCATCTCCGCGGTCGCGTTCAGCTTCATGGTGCAGGAGCCGAGCGGAATCATGCTGCGGTCCAAGGCGATATCCTTGTCCGACAGCGACCGCAGGTAACGCAGCATCGCGGTTTCGGTGTGGTACTTGGTGAACGCGGGGTGCTCCAGGAACGGCGAGGTCCTGGTCTCGATCGTGGCGGCCGGAGCCGGCTCGCGCTGCTCGGAAGACAGTGCGGTGCCGAACGATTCGAGCACCGCGGCGACGTGCGCCGCCGTGGTCGCCTCGTCGCAGGCGATGCCGACGTGATCGGCGTCCACCAGCCGCAGGTTGATCCCCCGCGACTTCGCCTTGGCGACAACGGCTTCCGCGCCGCCGGGCACGTGCGCCAGCACGGTGTCGAAGAAGGTGTCGTGCACGACCGCGCCGTCCAGCCCGGCCGCGATCGCGGCGGCGTGTCCGTGCACCCGGCGCGCGATGGCGCGCAGGCCCTCGGCACCGTGGTAGCTCGCGTACATCGCGGCCACGATCGCCAGCAGCACCTGTGCGGTACAGATGTTCGAGGTGGCCTTCTCGCGGCGGATGTGCTGCTCGCGGGTCTGCAACGCCAACCGGTAGGCGAGGTCACCGTCCGCGTCCACCGACACGCCGACCAACCGGCCCGGCAGCTGCCTGGCATACGCCGTGCGCACCGCCAGATAACCCGCGTGCGGGCCACCGAAGCCGAGCGGCACGCCGAAACGCTGGGTGGTGCCGAAGCAGACGTCGGCACCCTGGTCACCGGGCGAGGCGAGCAACGTCATCGCCAGCAGGTCGGCGCCGACCGCGACCAGCGCGCCCCGCTCGTGCGCGGCGGCGATCAGCGACGTCCAGTCCACTACGCGACCGGACGCGCCGGGCGCCTGCACGAGCACCCCGAAGAATTCACCCTCGGGCAGTTCCCCGCCGGACAGGTCGGCCGGCACCAATTCGATGCCCAGCGGCTGGGCCCGGGTGGTCAGCACGGTCTTGGTCTGCGGGAACAGATCGGTGTCGATGACCAGGCGGACCGACTTGGATCGGCTCGCGCGGTGCAGCAGCGTCATCGCCTCGGCCGCGGCGGTGGCCTCGTCGAGCATCGAGGCATTCGCGACGTCCATGCCGGTCAGCTCCGACACCATGGTCTGGAAGTTGAGCAGCGCCTCGAGCCGGCCCTGGCTGATCTCCGGCTGGTACGGCGTGTAAGCGGTGTACCAGGCCGGATTCTCCAGCAGGTTGCGCACCAGCACCGGCGGCGTCAGCGTGTCGTAGTAGCCGAGACCGATCATCGAGGTGGCGACGGTGTTCGAGTGCGCGAGGGCGGCGAGTTCGGCCAGCACCTCGTGTTCGGTTGCCGCGGCGGGCAATCCGGCCAGCCCGGAACCGTCCAGGATGCTGGCGGGCAACGCCTTGGTGGCGAGCTCGTCGAGCGAGCCGACGCCGACGACGTCCAGGATCCGGGCGAGTTCTTCCCGGTCGGGTCCGATATGGCGGTCGGCGAATGAGCGAGTCACGGCAGCTCCCATGGGTCGGGCGGGTCGACGTCGGTCGACGGGTACCAGCCCTCTCCCTCTGTCGTGGCGCCTGAGAGATTCGGTTGCCGCGACCTGAGCCGAGCCCCTTTCCCCGTGGGCGGGCGACTCCGCTCGTAGCAGGCCACCGCTTTCCAGAGACGTCGAAGCCCGTACGGTCCTTTTGCCTGAGAGATTGACGGAGAGGTGCTGCTCCTTCGGCGCCCGGGGTTACCCGGAACTCTCCCGCACGGCGGCGACGCGCCACCAGTTTATGCCGACGCCACGCCGATGTGCGCCACCGGCTCCCTTCCTTGCCGTGTCGTGCTGGTCACGTGCGGTTCGCGCCCGACTCGCTTTGGCAACAACTCATAGTTAGATGCGCATATCCGAGTATCTTGATGTTTTCGACTTCCCGGGCCTGTAACCTTCCAAAATTCAAGTGCCACACAGCCCAACACCCCGCTACCCTCGATGACGGGGAGGCGGGGTGTTGTGTCGGCTTTATCTTTTAACCGGTCTTGCGGTTCATTCGCGCCTTGCGACGGTAGGACAGCTCGTCCTCTGGCCGCTCCGTCACCGCAGACGCGCGTTCTGCCGGGAAATTGGCGATGGCACCGGTGAGTTCGTGCATGGCGCCACTGATGGCGATACCGAAGACGCCCTGCCCACCCTGCAGTAAATCAACGACCTCCTCGGGCGAGGTGCACTCGTACACCGAGGTCCCATCGGAGAAGAGCGTGATGCCCGCGAGGTCCTGCACTCCCCTGCTGCGCAGATGGTCGACCGCGATCCTGATGTTCTGTAGCGAGATGCCCGCGTCGAGCAGCCGCTTCACGATCTTCAGGACCAAGATGTCCTTGAAGGAATACAGCCGCTGGCTCCCCGAGCCGGCCGCGCTGCGGATGGAGGGCACGACCAATCCGGTCCGCGCCCAGTAGTCGAGCTGCCGGTAGGTGATCCCGGCCACCTGGCATGCACTGGGAACCCGGTAGCCGACTAGATCGTCAGGAACCGAGTCGTCCGGGAACAGGCCTGGCTGTACCACATCCTGCGATTGCTCTGCCACTGACCACTCCCTTGCTTCGCCGACGGCTAGCCTCATCGATGACCCGGCTCCGTTTCGACCACTGCGGTACTGCCGAACACTGCTGTACTGCCGAACTGGCCAAAACGGACGTGGCCCAACTATCGAGATTACTCCCCTAGATTGTCCAGGGAGCACCATCGTCGAGCCAAACGCGACGCGCGGTCAAAGTCTCAAGCTCTAGTTCAGAGCTGATCCCCCGGTCATCCCGGGAAAACGCCGGGCTGCCGGAAAGATCCTGTTCAGCTGTCGGTGGCCTTGAAATCGTCGGGTGACACCGACTCGAGGAACTCCTTGAACTTCTCCACCTCGTCCTCGCGCTCGTCCGGCATGACCAGCCCGGCCTCCTCGAGCACCGGCTCCTCGGCATAGATCGGGCAACCCACCCGCAAGGCGATCGCTACCGAATCCGACGGCCGCGCCGACACGTGCAGATCGTTGTCGAACACCAGATCGGCGTAGAAGGTGCCCTCCTGCAGATCCACGATGCGCACCTCTTTCAGCGTGTGCCCGAGCTCGGTGATCAGGATCTTGATCAAGTCGTGGGTCAGCGGCCGGATCGGCGTCACCCCCTCCTGCTCCAGCACGATCGCGGTCGCTTCCGCCTGCCCGATCCAGATCGGTAGATACCGGTCCCCCGACACCTCACGAAGCAACAGCACGGGCTGATTCTGTGGCTGTTCGACACGAATGCCGATAACCCGCATTTCACTCATGGCTGCGCCTCGCTTCGCTTACTCATCGCCACGCCTCCCATTTCGCCAGGCCGCCCGGCACGACCACCGCAGAGCTCGCCGTACCACGAGTCTAGGCGAACGCGGACGGGTGCAGCGATGCGTGTGCACAGCCGAAATCGGCGTGTTGGCCGACTGAAACCTGACACCCTCAGCCCGGCCTGGTGATTCGCCGGGATGTTCAGCCGCCCAGCGACGTCCGTACCGACGACTTCACCAGACAGGCATGCAACGTCAACGACAGCGCCGCCAATTCCCGCACGGTTTCCTCGGCGCGCGCGCGAGCGCCCGCGTCGCGGCTCTTCGCGATCGGCGCGGCGATCTGCGCGACCAGCGCGGCCTCGCGGTCGGCGGCGAGTTTGAACGCACGCAGATGCCGTGCCTCCAAACCGAATTCGGCCATCGCCTTGGCGGTCTTGGCCAGGGTCACCGCATCACCGTCGAAGAAGCCGGCGGCGCCGGGGGTGATGAGGTTGGCCCGGATCAGGTCGTTCAGGAACGCGTCGTCGATCTCGGCCTTCGCGAGCAGATCCGCGCGGGTGAGCCGGATTTCGTGATCGAAACGCAGATCGTCGGGGGAAATCTCGCTGGGCACCACGCCGAGCCTCCTCGGCGCCGCGGCACCGTTGCTGTTCCCGCCGGACGCGGCAGGGTGCCCGGAGGCCGACCCGGTAGTGGTCGGCTCCGCGGCACCCGTGCGGCCGGAGTGCGCTCGAGCACGGGCTTCCCGTACCCCCAGCGACGCCGCACCGCTGTCGATCGCTTCGAGTTGTTCCTTGATCACCTTCAGCGGCAGGTATTGATCGCGTTGCGCGGTCAAGACGAACCGCAGCCGTTCACAGTCGGCGACGGAGAATCTGCGATAGCCCGAGGGCGTTCGCTCCGGCCGAATGAGGCCTTCCGCTTCCAGGAAGCGGATTTTGGAGATGGTGACGTCCGGAAAGTCCGGGCGCAACAGGTCGAGCACGGAGCCGATCGACATGCCTCCGCGTGCCCATTGCGCCGCGCCCGTCACAGTGCCCTATCCCTCGACACAGCACACACTCTCATGACCCCGAGCCCTTCGACCCGACGCCGCGTGCTCATAGGCTCCCTGCACCCGTTTCGCTCACCGACGCCTTCGGTCCGGTGAGGAACACCAGACGGAACTTGCCGATCTGCACCTCGTCGCCGTTCTGGAGTTCCGAGGAGTCCACCGGCTCCCGATTCACATAGGTGCCGTTCAGGCTGCCCACATCGACCACCTGGAACGAATCGTCGTCCTGACGGAACTCGGCGTGCCGACGGCTGACGGTGACGTCGTCGAGAAAGATGTCACTGTCGGGGTGGCGACCGGCCGACGTGGTCGGCTGATCCAGCAGGAACCGCGAGCCCGCATTCGGACCGCGCTTGACGACCAGGAGGGCCGCACCAACGGGCAGACCCTCGACCCCTTGGACCGGCTGTTCACCGGTCGGCTCTCCGGAGCGCGACGCGTCGACCTCGTTCAGGAAATCCGCGCGGAAGACCGACGTCGTCTCGGCCGCGGTCTCCCCGTAACCCGGGTCTTTGTTCTCGCTCACCGTTTCTCTCCTCCTCGAACCTGATTATCCATGCAAGCAGGTGATACCTGTGGCACCACGACCTGCCGTCGAGTCCCTAGATTCCCGGCAACGACTGCCGGCGGATCTGTTGGCATTGACCGTACCCTGCCAGGGCGTGCCCGTGCAGGTAGAACCGGGAAGGCTGATTCAGCCCCCGATAACTCCTTGATAACCTGCCGCATCCAGCAGTTCACCCAGCGTCGCGTCGAGGCCGGCAGCGTCGGCGACCTCCAACTCGAACAGCCAGCCGTCACCGTACGGATCGGTGTTCAGCGTCTCCGGCTGCTGCACCAATTCCTCGTTCACCGCAACAACTTTCGCGCTCAGCGGCGCGTAGATGTCGGAGACGCTCTTGGTTGACTCGACCTCGGCGATGCTGTCTTCCACCGCGACGTCCTTGTCGGTTTCGGGCAGCTGCACGAACACGACGTCACCGAGCTGCGACTGGGCGTAGTCGGTGATTCCCACCCGAACGCGGGTAGGGCTGAGTCGCCGCACCCACTCGTGCTGATCGGTGTAGCGCAGGTCCTCGGGGGTCTGGGTCACAGCCCGTCCGTCCTTTCCATCGTGATCGTGTGTGCGCAACTCTATGCGAGGGTCGGCCGAGAGTCCGACCCGGCGCTGCACCTTACGTGGACCGGTGTGGCACAGCCGGTATCGCGCGTGCGACCGCGATCGCTTTGCCGGTGTAGAGCAGGCCGGTCCATACATACACTGCCGTGCCCCAGACCAGTAGTGCCCCACCGAAGGCCCGTCCGAAACCATCGAGTGCCCAATCCATCTCCCCGGCCAGCAACCAGGGCAGCGCGGACATCAAGGCGAAGGTGGCCGCCTTGCCCAAATAGATGACATCCGGCGGCGGTAGGTCACGCCGCTTGTAGATGGACAACGTCAGCGCGAGCACCGCCTCGCGGCCGATCAGCAGCACCGCGACCCACACCGGGAGCAGACCGCGGATCACGAAGGCGGCCAGCGTGGTCACGAGGTAGAGCCGGTCGACGAACGGGTCGAGCAGCGCGCCGAGCCGGGACGACTGATCGAGCAGGCGGGCCAGTTTGCCGTCCAGGAAGTCGGTGACGCCGCTGGCGATCAGCAGCGCGAACGCCCAGCCGTCGGCCCGCTGCACCAGCATCAGCCACAGCAACAACGGCACACCGAGCAGGCGCAGCACGCTCAGGACATTCGGGACGGTGAGGATGCGGTCGGCGAAGATACCGCCGAGCACGCCGTCGCTGGCGGCGCGTTCCTCCGGTTCCGTGGTGCCCGATTCGGTTGTCACGCCCCGTGCTTACCGCACCGACCCCGCCCGACGCCATCCAGGCGCGCCGCATTCGGCGATATCCGCGTGCGACGATGGTGTGCACCACAGCCCGTCGATGAAAGAATGAGTATGAAATTATCTCATCCATCGGCGCGGCGCGGACCTGCCGAACGGTTGGTGACGAGAGGAAGTCATGCCCACATTCGACTACGACGTGGTGGTGATCGGATCCGGTTTCGGCGGCAGCGTGAGCGCCCTCCGGCTGACCGAGAAGGGGTATCGGGTCGGCGTACTCGAGGCGGGCCGGCGGTGGCACGCCGAGGACATCCCGAAGTCCAATTGGAATGTCCGCAAATCCATCTGGGCGCCCCGGCTCGGCCTGACCGGGCCGCAGCGGATCAGCGTGCTCGGCAAGTGCGCGGTGTTCTCCGGCGCCGGCGTCGGCGGTGGCTCGCTCATCTACGGCAACACCCTCTACGAGCCGCTGCCCGACTTCTACACCGACAAGCAGTGGGCGCACATCACCGACTGGCGGTCCGAACTCGCGCCCTACTACGACCAGGCGCAGCGGATGCTCGGCGTGGCGCCGAATCCGCGGCTGACCCCGGCCGACGACGTGATCCGGGAGATCGCGAGCGACCTCGGCGTCGGGCACACCTTCCACCCGACGAACGTCGGGGTGTTCTTCAACGAGGACGATCCGGGCACCGAGGTCGACGATCCCTACTTCGGCGGCGTCGGGCCGCGCCGGCGCGGCTGCGTGCACTGCGCGCAGTGCTTCACCGGCTGCCCGCACAACGCCAAGAACACCACCACCACGAACTACCTGTACCTGGCCGAACAAGCCGGCGCCGAGGTGCACGAACTCACCACGGCCACCGTGGTGCGCCCGCTCCCCGACGGCGGCTACGCGGTCGAGACGCAGCGGTCGGATCGGTGGATGCGCAAGCAGCGCAAGACCTTCACCGCCGAGCAGGTGGTGTTCGCGGGCGCCGCGCTCGGCACCCAGAAGCTGCTGCACAAGATGCGCGACGACGCGGTGCTCCCCCGGCTCTCGCCCCGGCTCGGCGAGCTCACCCGCAGCAATTCCGAGGCGATCCTCAACGTGGTCAGCCGCGCACGCCGGGACTTCGCCGAGGGCATCGCGATCACCTCCTCCATCCACCCGGCCGAGGACACCCACATCGAGGTGTGCCACTACGGCAAGGGACAGAACGCGCTGTTCCCGATGTCGGTGCCGATCGTGGACGGCGGCGCGTTCCGATTCCTGCGCTTCCTGCTCGCGATCGTGCTGCATCCCTTGGTCTTCCTGCGCAGCCTCAACGCCAGGCATGCCTCGGAGAAGTCGGTGATCCTGCTGGTCATGCAGTCGCTGGACAATTCGCTGACCTCGTTCCGCAAGCGCGGGTTGCTGAAGACGAAACAGGGCACCGGCGAGCCGAACCCGACCTGGATCCCGATGGCGCACGACATCGGCCGCCGCTTCGGCGAGAAGGTCAAGGGCGATACGCACGGCCTGGTGATGGATGTGTTCAACATCCCGGCGACCGCGCACTACATCGGCGGCTGCGTCATCGGCGACACGGCCGACACCGGCGTCATCGACCCGTATCAGCGGGTGTTCGGCCATCCCGGGCTGCACATCGCGGACGGGTCCGCGGTGACGGCGAATCTGGGCGTCAATCCCTCGCTCACCATCACCGCGCAGGCCGAGCGGGCAATGGCGTTCTGGCCCAACAAGAACGAGCAGGATCCGCGCCCCGAACTCGGCGCGGCCTATCGGCGGATCGCCCCGGTGGCGCCGAAGCACGCCGTCGTGCCCGCCGCCGCGCCCGGCGCGTTGCGCCTGCCGATCGTCCCGGCGGATACGGCGCAGCCGCCGGTCTCGGCCACCTGAGCGACCGGTCGAACCAGCACGGTGGGAATCGGGCCGGGGTCGCCCCGCGCGATCTCGGCCCGAGTGACGTCGACCATCGGGGGTGCCCAGGATGGCAGTTACCCGCTAGCGTCAGTCCTTGTGTCGGAGAACGGTATCGATTTGCGCTCGTACACCCCCGCGGCGGAGGTACGTGCGCGCGGACGGGCGATTCGCCAGCAAGTCCCGGTGATCGCGCGCGATCGCGAGGCCACCAGCGTGCGGCGGCCGGAGGTGCTCGACTTCATCGAGGCGAGCAATGCGGGGCGCCTGCCGCATCTGGTGCCGCTGCGGATCGGACGGATGATCACCTCACCGTTCACCTTCTACCGCGGCGCGGCGGGGCTGATGGCCGCCGATCTGGCCGGCGGACCGGACAGCGGGCTGGCCGCACAGATCTGCGGGGACGCGCACGCCGCCAACTTCGGCCTGTACGGCACGGCCCGCGGCGAAATCATCATGGACATCAACGATTTCGACGAAACCGTGGTCGGCCCCTGGGAATGGGATCTGGAGCGGCTCGCGGCCAGCCTGGTGCTCGCGGGCCGGGAAAGCGGTGCGGACGAACAGGATTGCCGCCGGGCGGCCTGCGACGCCGCGCGCGCGTACCGCCTCGCCGCCGGTCAGCTCGCCGACCTGCCATTCATGACCTCGTGGACCGCGCTGCCCGACGAGTCGATCCTGAGCGCCGCGAAAGCGGAGGACCTGATCGACGATTTCAAGAAGGCCGCCAAGAAGGCCCGCAAGAACACCAGCGCCAAAGTGGTCGCGAAGTGGACCGAGCATCTGGAAGATCACGAGACCGGCATCCGCAAGCACCGATTCGTCAGCGACCCACCGATTCTCACCGAGGTGGACGAGCGGGTGGCGGCGGCGTTCACCGGCGGACTGGAGCGTTACGCGGGCACCCTGCGGGAGTCCCGGCGCCATCTGCTCGCCCGATTCGCGGTGTCCGACATCGCGTTCCGGATCGTCGGCACCGGCAGCGTCGGGCTGCACAGCTACGTGGCGTTGCTGCACGGTAACGAGGGCGAGTCGGTGGTCCTGCAGATCAAGCAGGCCAACCCGTCGGCGCTCGCGCCGTACCTGCCCGCCACCCCGGCGCGCCACGAAGGCGAGCGAATCGTGCAGGGCGCCAGGCACGTTCAATCCGAGACCGATATCCTGCTGGGCTGGACCAGCGTGGACCCGACCGGGGACGGCGTCGAATTACCGTTCATCGTGCGGCAATTCCGCAATCTGAAGGGCAGCATCGACCCGGCCGAACTGTCCGCCGACGATCTCGACGACTACGGCAGGCTGGCCGGGGCGCTGCTGGCCCGGGCGCACTCCCGCTCGCTCGATCCCCGTCTGCTGGCAGGCTATCTCGGCGACGACGAGCGGTTCGAGGAGGCGGTCGCGGCCTTCGCGGTCCGCTACGCCGATCGCACCGAAGCCGATCACGCGGTGCTGGTCGAGGCAGTGCGCAGCGGCAAGATCGCGGCCGACCCGGCGGAGTGAGCGCGCACCAACACGCCGACTGTTGCCATGAGGGCGACGAACCCGGTGCCGGACCTCGTATCCTGTGAGCTGTCGAGTGTCGACGTGAAGGGCGGTCGTCAATGCTGGTGCGAGTGCAGAACGCCGCGGGCACCAATGCCGAGCGCGCGCTGATCGATTGGCTGCGCACCTGGAAGGACCCGGGCAGCCCCAAGGGCGTCGCCACGATCAACTGCAGTCTGTTCCACAAGGATCGGCTGCATCAGTTCGACGCGGTGATCTGGACGCCGACCAGCTGCGTGGTGATCGAGGCGGAGGCGTTGGTGGCGCGGCAGGACGGCGTGCTGGAGATCCCGCTGAACGGCGCGTGGACGATCAACGGCGAGCCGGCCGCGATGGAGGGCCGAGACCGGCGCACTCCGCTGGAGAAGTCGCGCGAACACACCTTCGCGCTGCAGAACTGGCTGGCCGATCGTGGGCTCGGCCAGCGCGCGGTGCACGGGCTCGCGCTCGTCGTCCCGCTGCGCGGCGCGCAGTTGAAGATCCAGCAGGCCTGGAGCGACCCGAGCTTCGACGTGATCCTCGGCGAGGACCCCGCGCGGCTGCGGCACTACTTCGATGTGCTGGCCGAGCAGGAGAAGCACCTGTGGACGGCGAACGATGTCGCGGTCGCGTTCCGCGGTCTCGGCATCCTCCCCTACCTGCCCGCCCCACAGGAGCTGCTCAACGAGGGCTTCCTCGGCCCGATCGACATCACGCTGTGGCACGGCGGCCCGAATCAGGCGCAGGCGGAGGCGTACGCGGAAGAACTGGCCCAGGCCGAGCGGGAGGCGAGCAAGCCGATCTACGCGGTCGAGGCGCCCTGGTACAGCCCGTGGAAGCTGTATCCGCGGGAAACCCGGGACATGGACTTCGGCCGGGCCTTCATGCGGATCACCCTCGCGGTGGGCATGCTGATCGCGTTCGCGTGGCTGCTGTGGTTCGTCATCAGCGCGGTGCTGACCTACGGTCCGTAATCGTCGGCCGGCGTGTGCGGCCGCGTCATGGCTTGCGCGCCAAGGCGATTCGGGGTGACTCCGGTGCCGGATCGCCGAGTTGCGCTTCGCGTTCCACCACCAGCGCGACGTGCAACCGGGACGGGCAGTCGAGTTTGAGCATCACCTGACGGACGTGGTTCACCACGGTCCATTCGGAGATCCGCAGCTGGGTCGCGATCATCCGGTTGGTCATCCCGGTCGCCACCAGTGTCGCGATCTCACGCTGCCGGTTCGTCAGGGCGGCCAGCGGGGAATCTTCCGGGTCGGGCAGCGTGGGCGCGCTCCGCGCGTAGGCGACCGCTTCGGTCAGGGTCAACTCCGCCGCCAGCCGCTGGATCTCCCGGAACTTGCTCTCGCCCACCGCGTTCCGGTGCTCCGCCAGCCGCGGCGCGGGATCGCCGGCCCCGAGCAGCGGGATGCCGTGCGTGGCCCGCAGGTGGCGGGCCGCGAGGAGCAGGGTCAAGGCCGGTTCGGCGTATTCGACACCGACCGCGTCGTAGGCGCGGGCACAGCCTTCGAGCGCGACGATCGTCTGCAGCACATGGGTGGACAGGTCGTTGTTCGCCAGATTCTCCCGGTACAGCGACTGGGCGCGATCCGCGGTCAGCGGCCCGATCTGGCTGCGCGCCAAGGTGTTCAACCCGATGAGGCGCGCGGTGCTGTCCAGCTGCCGGATCCGATCCCGGAGCTCGGACCAGGCCGCGGCATCGCGGCGCGGCGGGTCGGGCAGCGCCGCCAGGCGCAGGGACAGTTCGATCCGCATCGGCCACGGGCCGCCGAGTTCGTCGCGATAGCGCGCCGCCATCCGCAACAGGTCCCGAGCGGTGTCGTGCTCCCCCACCGCGGCCAGCGCCACCGCCAGCGGCACAGCTGTGCGGGCCGCATCCAGGGGACGGTCGAAACGCCGATATGCGGCAACGGAACTGGTGAGCAGATCGACGGCCCGGCGCAGCCGACCGGAGCGCCCCGCCCAGACGCCGAGCACCTCGAGGCACAGCGGCGCCGTCACGCCGGGCGTGAGCGTCGTCCGGTCGCTCATCTCCAGCGCCTTGCCCAGCACCGATTCCAGCTCGGCCTGATAGCCGTGCTGGATCCACGCCGATTCCAGTACCGCCGCGAGCCGGACCGCCTGTTCGGGTTGGCCGGTGTCGATCAGATAGTGCAGTGCGGCAAGGAAGTCCACGATCAGGCGGCCCGCGGTGGCCAGTGCGGCGCCGCGCTGCCCGTGCTGCTCGAACTGCGGGCCGATGGTTTCGGCGAGCCGACCGAGGCGATGTACCTGGTCCGCACGAATCTCCGCGGCCCGCATCGGGTCTGCACGCAACGCGTGCCGGCAGTAGGCGCGCACCGGCGCGAAGAGCCGGTAGCCGTTGCCGCGCGGGCCACTCACCGTGTGGTCGAGCAGGCTGCGCTGCACCAGATCGGCCAGCACGGCCGCGGCCTGCTCCTCGCCGATACCCACTGCGAGACAGGCGGTGTCGGTATCGATCACCGACTCGTACAGCGAAAGCCGCAGCAGCAGCTCGAGCGCCTCGGGCGCGAGGTCGCGCAGACCCCACTCCACCGCTCCGGGCAGGGACCGATGCCGGGCGGGCACGTCCACATACCCGGGTGAGAGCAGCTCGCCGCCGGCTTTGATCTGCTGCAGGGTGCGCACCGGGCCGATCCGGGCGATGGTGCCCGCCGCCAGCTCGAGCGCCAGCGGCACCCCGTCCAGCTCGCCCACGATCTCGTCCACGATCAGCCGATCGGCCATGGTGGCCGACCCGCGGTAGTGACTGTCGATGCTGTCGAGCAGCAGTTCCGCGGCATACGAGGAGCCCGGGTAGTAGTCGCCGCTGCCGGTGTCGGTGGGCAGCGGGCGCACGCACAGCACGCACTCGCGGTAGAGCTTGAACGGAATCCGGCTGGTAGCGACGACGATCAGGTTCGGGCAGCGTGCGAGCAGGCGCACGAGGTCGGTGGAGATCCGCTCGACCACTCGATCGCAGTTGTCCAGCAACAGGACCAGCGGGTGCTCGCCGACCCGGTCCACGAGCACGTCGAGTGCGGCGTCGAGCTCGGGTGTCGCGGCCGCCGAACCCGGTAGTACCCGGCTCGCTGAGGCCAACACCGCCTGCCAGACGCCACCCGGGTCGTCGCCGTCCACGAGGTCGACCGCCGTCCAACGACGTCCGTCGAGTGTGCTGTCCGACAACGCTTCCCGAGCCAGCGCGGTCTTGCCGACGCCGGCCGTTCCGGTGAGGGTCAGCAGCCGAACGCGCGGATCACTGAGCAGACGCCCCATTTCGGCCAGCTCGGCCGTCCGTCCGATCAGCGTCGGAAGCCGATAGGTGCCGGCCAGCGACGGCTGGACGTCATCGCCCACCATGGGTACCTCTCAGTCACTGCCCCGGCTCCGACGACCATCACAAATACGCCAGAGCCCCATTGCATCCAGGCCGACCGAGCCGAGATCCTCGATCTACGAACCCTTTTGTTCGCCGATCGAACACGACGATACCAAGCCGGCGCAACCCTGCGGGCGGTTCAGCGCATCTTGCCCGATATCGTCGAGTTCGCCTGCCGCCGTTCGGGTTTCGGGCACAGCACCATTCCGGGCAGGTTGGGTCGAGTGACCATTGACATCCGGGACGGGTAGGGACATCGAGCCGTCCACCGATGCGATCCTGTCACTGACTATCGTCGATCGGTGCCCGGATCGCGACAAGACGTCATTCCACGGGGCGTCCCCACCCTCGGCGGCATCGCGGTGGGCGCCGCCGTGACCGGCGCGCTGCCCGCGACCTTCCCGCCCGACGGCGGCCCCACCGCGCTGGACCGCACCCTGGCCGCCCCGATCCATTCCGCGCTCGACGCGCGGCCCGGTCTCGCGGAACTCTTGGTCGTCCCGAGCAACGGCTACATCTTGCTGCCGCTGCTGGCGATCGCCGCCGGCTGGTTCGCCTACCGACGGCGGTGGCGGAGCACCGCCCTCATGCTCGCGGTTCCCGGCCTGGCGGTCGCGCTCAACGCGTGGGTGTGGAAACCGCTGTGGCACCGCCAGCTCCACGACTATCTGGCCTATCCCAGCGGCCACACCGTGCATCTGGTCGCGATCGCGACCACGCTCTTCGTGCTGGTCGATTCCCCACGCGCGCGGCTGCGCACGGTCGCCGTAGCGATACCGGCACTGCTCGCCGCGGCGGTCGGCATGATCGGGCTGGACTATCACCTGCCCACCGACATCATCGGCGGCGCGGCGGCCGCGGTGGCGATGGTGCTGACGTGCTGCTGGGCGGCGCGGCTGTTACCGGGCGAACCCGCGCCCCAACGCAATTCGCCCTGATTTCATTCGAAGGGATTGCACACCGGACAAATCCGGCTAACCTCTACTACTAACCGTAGTAGCCATTCGAGGGGATCGCATGAGCAAGCTGCAGGGCAAAGCCGCCCTGGTCACCGGATCGAGTCGCGGCATCGGGCGCGGGATCGCCTGCCGCCTCGCCCGGGATGGCGCGTTGGTGGCGGTGCACTACTCGACCGATGAGGTGGCAGGCAAGGAAACCGTGCGGCAGATCGAGAGCGCGGGCGGCTGCGCATTCCTGGTCCAGGCCGATCTCGCCACGACGGAGGCGATACCGGAACTGTTCGCCGCGCTCGAGGTGGAATTGCGGGTGCGTACCGGCGCGCCCACGCTCGACATCCTGGTCAACAACGCGGCGCATACCGGATTCGAGGTCGCGACGCCCGAAGACGTCACACCCGAGCTGTTCGATCGCACCATCGCGGTGAACGCCCGAGCGCCGTTCTACCTGACCCTGCGCGCGCTGCGGCTGATGCCCGAGGGCGGGCGGATCGTCAACATCTCCTCCGGCCTGACTCGCACCTCCTTCCCGTCGCAGATCTGCGACGCGATGAGCAAAGGCGCGCTCGAGCAGATCACCGTGCAGCTGGCCCGCTACGTCGCGCCGCGCGGCATCACGATCAACACGGTCGCGCCCGGCGTGACCGATACCGGCGGGCCGGTCTTCGCCGACCCCGCGGCCGTCGCGGAGCTCGCCGAATGGTCCGCGTTCAACCGGGTCGGCGAGGTCGGCGATATCGCCGACGTGGTCGCCTTCCTCGCCTCCGACGACGCCCGATGGGTCACCGGCTCCTATATCGACGCCACCGGCGGCACCCTGCTCTGACCCGTTCCCATGGTGCGCGCCGGCAAAGGATGGTAGAACTTGTTCTAGTTTCGGCGATGGGAGCGCGTACGGTGCGGTACGGAATTGTGTTGTTCACCAGCGATCGGGGCATCACGCCCGCGGAGGCGGCGGTGGCCGCCGAAGGTGTCGGTTTCGATACCTTCTACGTG
Source organism: Nocardia vulneris (assembly GCF_001613425.1). Classification (GTDB taxonomy): domain Bacteria; phylum Actinomycetota; class Actinomycetes; order Mycobacteriales; family Mycobacteriaceae; genus Nocardia; species Nocardia vulneris. Next base: position 29,468 of record NZ_BDCI01000040.1, read on the forward strand.
CCGGAACACACGCACATTCCCGTGGTGCGGGCCGCGGCGCACCCACGGACGGGCGACGCGAGCCTGCCCGACGATCGCTACCTGCGCACGCTCGACCCCTGGGTCGCGCTGGGCACCGTCGCCGCGGTCACCAGCCGGATCGGGCTCTCGACGGCGGTCGCGCTGCCCGCCGAACATCATCCGATCACACTGGCGAAAACCATCGCCTCGCTCGACCATCTGTCCGGCGGACGGGTCAGCCTCGGCGTCGGATTCGGCTGGAACACCGACGAACTCGCCCATCACGGCGTCCCCGCGAACAAGCGCCGGACCGTGCTGCGCGAACACCTGGACGCGATGCGCGCCATCTGGACCGAGGAAGAAGCCAGCTTCGCCGGTGAATTCGTGCAGTTCGGCGCGAGCTGGTCCTGGCCCAAGCCGGTGCAGAAACGCATCCCGGTGCTGCTCGGCGCGGCGGGCACGGAGAAGACCTTCGGCTGGCTGGCCGACCATGCCGACGGGTGGATCACCACTCCCACCGAAGCCGGGCTGGACTCCAAAATCGCACTGTTGCAGCGGGTCTGGCGCGAACACGAACGCGCGGGCAACCCCGAGATCGTCGCCCTCGCGGGCCGCCACAACGCGGAACAGTTGGCGCAGTGGGCCGACTTCGGCGTCACCGAAGTCGTTTTCGGCATGCCGGATCGTGCGCCCGAGGAAGTGCAGGCCTACCTCGCGCGCCTAGCCGGCAAGCTCGGAATCGGCTGAGCCTCCGCGTTCCCGCACGCCTTCCGCGTTCCCGCACCCGCTGTGCCAGTCCACAGCGGGTGCGGGAACGCGAAAGGGGTGCGCGAATCGTTACGACTCGGGCACGCCGGTTCAGCGCAGGTCGCGGCGGCGGAAGGCGAGCAGGCCCGCTGCGAGCAGCGCGGCGGCGATGCCCAGCAGCCACAGCACGGGCGCGATCTCGAACGGCGCGCCCGGCAGTTTCGGCGGATGGACGAACGGCACCAGATCCACCACCCACTGCGGCAGCCCGTCGAGCGAGCCGACGAAGAAGATGACGACCAGAACGCTGAGCACACCCCAGGCCACCGGAGTGAAGCGCGGCGCGAAGCCGTACAGCGCCACCGCGATACCGGTGCACACCCAGACCGCGGGCACCTGGACGAGCGCCGCACCCAGCGTATCGGCCACCTTGCCGAGCAGATCACCGTCCGTCGCGCCGTACACCACCCCGATCGCGAGACCGGCGACCGACATCAGCAGCACCGGACCGAGCAGCGCGAAAGCGAGGTGGCTCAACGCGTATCGCTCGCGGCCGACCGCACCGGCGAGGGTCGACTCGATCCGCTGACTGGACTCCTCGTCGTGCAGCCGCAGCGTGGCCGAGAGCGAGTAGGCCGCGGCGCCGGCCGCGAGCAACGTGAGCGCCAGCGTGACGAACGAATCCTGCAGCATGGTCGAACCACCCATCCGGGTGATCGCGTCGTGCACGGTGTCGTTGTCGCCGAGCATGTCCCCGACGCTCTTGATCGCGCCGCCCATCAGCAACCCGTACAGCAGGAATCCGATGGCCCAGAACACCATCGACCCACGCTGCAACCGCCAGGCCAGGCCGAGCGGGCCGGCCAGCGACGGTGCGGCGCTCGGCGGCCCGGGACGCTCCGCGACCAGCCCCGAGCCGGTATCGCGGCGGCTCAGCAGCAGATACGCGGCCGCCACGGTGAGCACCGCCATCAGCAGCAGTGGAATGAGCACCCACCAGCGTTCCTGTGCGAACGCGCGCATCTGGATGCACCATCCCAGCGGCGAAAACCAGGACAGCACACCGTTTCCCGCATCACCGATGGCGCGCAGCGCGTACGCCGCGGCCAGCGCGCCGAGCGCGATCCCCCGGGCGATCCGCGAGCTGGTACTCACCTGCGCGGCCGCGGCGGCCACGCCGGCCCAGGCGAGCCCGGAACCGGCCAGCGTCGCCGCGTAGGCCACCGAGCCCGCGATCGGCAGATCGTTGCTGTACAGCATTGCGGCAGCGATGATTCCGACCAGCACACAGCCCGCGGTGGTCAGCACCAGTGCGGCGGACAGACCGGCGTAGCGCCCAATGCTGGTCGCACCCACCAGTTCGGCCCGTCCGGTTTCCTCTTCCACCCGGGTGTGCCGGATGACGGTGAGGATGGTGGCGATCGCGATCATCGCGAAGAACGGCCCGGCCTTCCACAGGTACATCGAGCCGGGCTCCGTGCTGAACACCGGCCCGTACATGGCGATCAGCGCGGGGCTGTCGGTGATCGTCTTCGCGTAGTTCGCCAGGTCGGCGGCCGAGGAGTAGACGCCTTTGGTCGCCGAGACATAGAACGCGGGCAGCATGCCGAACGCGATCACCCACAGCGGCAAGACGATTCGGTCACGGCGCAGGTACAACCGCAGCAATTGGCCGGTGCCGGCGAAGTCGGCCGAGCCACGCGCGGCGGGGGCGGCGTAGTGCCTGCCCGCGGCAACGGTCGTCATGCCCGCACCTTCTCCCCGCTCTGCGCCGGGGCGGCGGCCGAGTCGTCGGCGCCGACGTGATAGTGCCGCAGGAACAATTCCTCGAGCGTCGGCGGAGCGCTGGTCAGGCTGCGCACGCCGGTATCGCCCAGCACCCGGATCAGTTCACCGAGATGTTCACCGTCGACCTGGCAGCGCAAAGTCTTTCCGTCCCACTGGATGTCACCGACGCCGGCCAGCCGACCGAGATCACCGGGGTCACCGACCAATTCGGCCGTGATCGAGGTCCGCGACAGGTGCCGCATCTGCGAGAGCGTGCCGCTCTCCACGGTCCGTCCCGCGCGGATGATGGTCACCCGGTCGCAGAGCACTTCGACCTCGGAGAGGATGTGGCTGGACAGCAGCACCGTGGTGCCGCGGTCCTTGGCTTCCTGCACGCATTCGCGAAAAACCTGTTCCATCAAAGGATCCAGGCCGGAGGTCGGCTCGTCCAGCAGCAACAGGCGCACATCCGAGGCGAGCGCGGAGATCAGCGCGACCTTCTGCCGGTTGCCTTTGGAGTAGGTGCGCGCCTTCTTGCGGGGGTCCAGGTCGAAACGCTCGATCAGCTCCGCGCGGCGTTCGGTGTTGATACCACCGCGCATGCGGGCGAGCAGGTCGATGGTCTCGCCGCCGGACAGCGACGGCCAGAGCGTGACATCGCCTGGCACATAAGCGAGTTCGTGGTGCAAGGCGACCGCATCGGCCCACGGGTCCCGGCCGAGCAGTTCGGCTCGTCCGGCGGTGGCACGCAGAATGCCGAGCAGCACCCGGATGGTGGTCGACTTGCCCGCACCGTTCGGGCCGAGGAAGCCGTGGATCTCCCCTTCTCTGACGGTGAGATCCAGACCGTCGAGCGCGGCCACATGGCCGAACGTCTTACGGAGATCAGCGATTTGAATGACCTCGGACATCAATGCTCCTTGGTGAAGGTGTCCAAAAGCGTGGGGTCGGTGAGAATGCCCTGGGTGTAGAACTCCAGGGCCGGAGGAGTGAGCTCTTCGGTCAGCTCACGAATGGCCTTACGGAAATCGAGCTTTTCGCCGGGCTCGTGATGCATCTGCATCCAGAGCAGCGTCGCGCCGACATTGAGCGTCATCAGATACCTGGCCCGCGCCGCGGGATCACGGCTCGGCTTGATCGCGCCCGCCTCGACGCCCTGCTGGATATAGCCCTCGGCGTCCTCGACCATGTGCTCGAAAAGCGATCTCGCCATGGGGCCCCCGGCTTGCAGGCTGCGAACCATGTAGGCGACCAGCGGCGCGTACTCCTCGATCTCGGCGAGGGCGGCCAGCATGCCCTTGGCAACACTGCCCGCGGTGATCGTCTGGACCTTTTTGTCGCGGATCAACTGCTGCACCCGCGCGTCACACGCGGCGCGCAGGCCGTCCTTCGAGCCGAAGTGGTGGTTCACCAGTCCCGGTGACACGCCAGCCGCCTTCGCGATGGCCCGCACCCCGACCTGGAAGCCCTGGTCGCCGAAGACCTCGATCGCGGCGTCACGTATTCGGGCCGCGGTGGTCAGATCCGTGGCGGGTCCTTGCGGTAGGGACTGTTCGTTAAACACATGTTCAATATACTAAACACGCGTTCAACCCACCACAAGAGTCTGCCCGGAATGTCGTGTCAACAGTCACGGTTTGCCTGGCCCGCATCGGGCTACTGTCGAGTTATGACTACCGGCACCGGCACCGCAACGACCGCAGATCACCTACGCGCAGCGCTCGACGGACCGTGGGGCGAGATCCGGGAGCAGGCGCGCGTCCAGCTCGCGGACGACAAGTTCGCCGGAGATTCCTACCTCGACTACAAGGCCGCGCGGGCCCGGGTGCTCGAGCAGATGCGGGCCATCGCGACGATGGGTTACGCCGAGCGCGGCTTCCGCCGGGAGAACGGGGGCACCAGCGAGCCGGGTGCCGCGGTCACCGGACTCGAGATGCTCGCCTACGCGGATCTGTCGCTGTGGGTGAAAGCCGGTGTGCAGTGGGGCTTGTTCGGTGGCGCGGTCGAGAACCTCGGCACCGAGCGGCACCGCGAGTACATCAAGCGGCTGCTCTCGCTGGACCTGCTCGGCTGCTTCGCGATGACCGAATCCGGGCACGGTAGCGACGTCGCCAACCTCGAGACCACCGCGACCTACGACCCCGAGACCCAAGAGTTCGTGGTGCACTCGCCCACCCCGTCGGCGCGCAAGGACTACATCGGCGGCGCGGCCGAACACGCGCGGATGGCAGCGGTTTTCGCGCAGCTCATCACGCAGGGCAAGAACCAGGGCGTGCACTGCCTGCTGGTGCCGATCCGGGACGAGGCGGGCGCGGACCTGCCCGGCGTGACCACCCTCGACGACGGCCTCAAGGGCGGGCTGCCCGGTGTCGACAACGGCCGCATCGTGTTCGACCACGTGCGGGTGCCGCGCGAGAACCTGCTCAACCGGTACGCCGACGTCGCACCGGACGGCACCTACAGCTCGGAGATCGAGAATCCGAGTCGGCGCTTCTTCACCACGCTCGGCACGCTGGTACGCGGGCGGGTCAGTGTGGGCGGCGCCGCCGCGGCCGGCGCGCGGGTCGGGCTGAGCATCGCCGTGCGCTACGCGGAAAAGCGCAGGCAGTTCTCCGATCCGGACAGCGGACAGGAAACCGTGCTGCTGGATTACCGCAGCCATCAGCGCCGGTTGCTGCCGCTGGTCGCCAAGTCCTACGCGCTCGCCTTCGCGCAGAACGACCTTGTCCGCCGCATGCACCTGGTGCAGACCGGGCAGGACCTCAACCCCAGTTCGCAGCGCGCGCTGGAGAAACGCGCCGCGGGTCTGAAGGTCGCGCAGACCAGGCACGCCACCCGGGCCATCCAGGAATGCCGCGAAGCCTGCGGTGGCGCAGGCTATTTGACCGAGAACCGGCTCGTCACGCTGAAGGCCGACACCGATGTGTTCACCACGTTCGAAGGCGACAACGTGGTGCTCACCCAGCTGGTCGCCAAGGAACTGCTCACCGCGTACTCCGACGAGATCCGCGACCTCGACGCGCTCGGCTGGGTCAAATTCGCCGCCACCATGGCCCGCGACGAGGTGCGCAAGCGCTCGGGCGTGCGTCAGCTGATCCAGACCCTGCGCGACGGCTCCGACGACACAGTCGACGACGGCGACCTGTCGCGGCGCGCGGTACAGCTGCAGCTCTTCGCCGATCGCGAGGACTACCTGGTGCGCACCGCCGGTCACCGCCTGCGCGCCCGCGCCGAGGACACCAGCCCGTTCGAGGCCTTCAACAATGCGCAGGACCACATCCTCACGGCGGGCACCGCGCACATCGATCGGCTCGTCCTGGAGGCCTTCATCGAAGGCATCGAGGACATCCATGATCCCGACGCGCGCGCCCTCGCCGAAACGGTGTGCGACCTCTTCGTCTACTCGACGCTGGAGGAGAACTCCGCCTGGTACATCATGCATCGCTTCATGTCCGTCGAGCGGGCCAAGGGCGTGCGCCGCGGGGTCAACGAACTCGTCGACCGGCTGCGGCCCGACGCGCTGACCCTCATCGAAGGTCTGGGCGTGCCGGAGTCGATGCTGCGCGCCGCGATGCTCGACGACGCGAGCGTCTACGAACGCGGGTGAACCGGCTGCTCATCGGATGCGCTGCCACTGATCAGTTTTCGAGAAGCCTTGCCCGGTGCCTGCTTCATAGCATTGGAAGCAACGCAGCACCGATCAGGAGGAGCATCCGATGAGCACCACCACCGCCCAGGTCACCGGCACCGCCACCAAGTCCTACGCGGGTTTCACCGCCGAGGAACGCGACGCGATGAAGCAGCGCGCCAGGGAATTGAAGTCGGCTGCCCGGCGCACCTCGCGCGGGGCCAAGGCGGACGGCGAAGCCGAAGTGCTGGCCAAGATCGCGGAGATGTCGGACGCGGACCGGGCGACGGCCGAGCGAGTGCACGCGCTCGTCAAGGCCAACGCGCCCGCGCTCACGCCGCGGCTCTGGTACGGCATGCCCGCCTACGCCGCGGACGGCAAGATCGTCTGCCACTTCCAGCCCGCGGCGAAGTTCAAGACCCGCTACTCGACCTTCGCGTTCAGCGATCCGGCGCACCTCGACGAGGGCACCATGTGGGCGAGTTCGTTCGCGATCACCGAGCTGACCGCCGAGGACGAGGCGATTCTCGGCGCGCTCGTGCGCAAGGCCGTCAGCTGAGCGCGCGGTCGATCAGTCCGCGCGGAGTTCTTCGATCCGCTGCCGCAGTTGGTCGAGCAACTTGTCGGGATCGTCGAAATCCGCCGGATCGATCGGCGCGCCGAAATGGATGGTCACCTGCTGGCGCCGGTCGAAGGCCGGGCCGTCGCCGCGCGTGCGCCGCATCGGCAGCACCCTATCGGTGCCGGTGGTGCCGACCGGGATGATCGGAACCCCGGTCGCCAGCGCGAGTTTCGCCACACCCGGCTTGTAGGGCTCGTGCTCGCCGGGTGCGACCAGCCGCCCTTCCGGATAGATGAGCAGCACGCCACCGTGCCGGAGAATCTGCTCGGCCTGCGACAGCGCGGCCTGCCCGGATGCGCTGTCGCGCCGCAGCACCGGAATATGACCCAGCCGGCGCACCAGCCAGCCCACCACCGGCCACGACCACAGCTCCGCCATGGCGATCGCGATCGCCCGACGGCGCAGCGCGCCCCACAGGAACACCGCGTCCAGCATCGAAATGTGATTGCTCGCCACGATCACCGGACCGGACTTCGGTATCGACTCGCGGCCGAGCACCGTGACGCGCACGAACCGCGACCAGGCCAAGCCGCGCAACACCCGGCGCACCAGTTTCGTGGTCACCCACGCGCGTTTGCCCAGCCCCCGCGGCCGGCGCTCGCCCTCGTCCATCTCCACCCCCGCGATCTTCGTCGAACTCATCCAGCCTACCGACGCCCACCGACAGGTCGGTCCCTGGCGAATCGGTGGCCGCTGCTGAATCGGTGGCCGCTGCGCGCCGGTGACCGGTACATACCGTGCCCAGCAACGACGAAGCCCCCGGCCTCGGCCGGGGGCTTCACCTCGAGCTATCGAATCCTGCTCAGCCCTTGATCAATTCGGGGGCCGAGGGATCGGTCTCGTCGACCGGCGACTCCACCACATGGTCGGCGGCGCGACTCGGCAGCAGCACCGCCATGACGATCACGACCACCGACACCGCAGCGGAGACGAGGAACGCCAGCCGCATCCCGTCGAGGTGCGCTGTGGCGATTTCGACACCGTCCTCGACCAGCTGGCTACTGCGCGCCGACATGATCGTCACCACGAGTGCGGTGCCGAAGGCCGCGGCCACCTGCTGCAGGGTGCCCAGCATCGAGCTGCCGTGCGAGTACAGGTTGTGCGGCAGCGCGCCGAGGCCGAGGGTGAAGACCGGCGTGAAGGTCGCGGCCAGCGCCACCATCAACAGCACGTGCAGGGCGATCAGCTGCCAGTACGGCATCGACATCGAGATCTGGGTGAAACCGGCCAGCGCGACGGTGATCGCGATCGAACCCGGGATCACCAGCCAGCGTCCGCCGAACCGGTCGAACAGCCGGCCGACCGTCGGCCCGAGCAGACCCATCGCCAGACCGCCCGGCATCACCAGCAGGCCGGTCGCCAGCGGGCTCAGACCACGCAGGTTCTGCAGGTACAGCGGCAGCAGGATCATCGAGCCGAGCATCGCCATGAACGCGACCGACATCAGCACCAGCGCCTTGGTGTAGGTGCCGGCCAGCAGCACCCGCAGGTCGAGCAGCGGGGTGCCGTTGCGCTGCAGCCGCAGCTGTCGGAAGACGAAGGTGGCGATGAGCGCCGCGCCGACGGCCACGATCAGTGCGGGCTCGGCGAGGTTGTCGGCTTCGAACTTGCTGAGCCCGTACACCAGGCCGCCGAAACCGAGGGCGGCGAACACGACGCTGGCCCAGTCGATGGCGCCGGCCTCCGGTTCCCCGACGTTCTCCAGCTGGCGCAGACCGAGCCAGGTGACGACACCGGTGATCGGCAGCACCAGCACGAAAAGCCAACGCCACGAACCGACCTGGAGCACGAGTCCGGAGATCACCGGACCCATCGCGGGCGCCACCGAGATGGCGAGGGTGACGTTGCCCATCACCCGGCCGCGGTCCTGCTCGGGCACGACGGTCATCAGCGTGGTCATCAGCAGCGGCATCATCACCGCGGTGCCGCCGGCCTGGATGATCCGGCCGATCAGCAGCACGGCGAACGAGGGCGCCACGGCCGAGAGCGCCGTGCCCGCGAGGAACACGCTCATCGCGACGGCATAGGCCTGCCGGGTGGTGACCCGCTGCAGGAACCAGCCGGTGGTCGGGATGACGGCCGCCATCGTGAGCATGAACGCGGTGGACACCCACTGCGCGGCACGCTCGGTGACCTGCAGATCGGCCATCAGACGCGGGATCGCGTTGATCATGATGGTCTCGTTGAGGATCACCACGAAGGTCGCGAGCACCAACACCCGGATGACCAGCGGCGTCCGTCCTTTCGAGACGGAAACGGATGGGGCGGCGGGCATCGATACCTCCGGTGCAGCATGGACAGTGACAAAGACAAGTGGCGGAGGTTGTTCGAGCTCCGGTGCCACAGTGGTTATGACGGGACCGGTAGCTCGAACTGATCGGCCGCGCACAAGTATTCCGGTCGGCACCGACACAAATCACTCGAATTTCCGGCAGGGCACGCCATCGCAGGGGCCAAAACCGCAGCTCAGAGTGGTCACCGATCGGCGGTCAAGATCGAATCGTGACCCTGGTCACCCTGCCTCGCCCGCCTGGGCGCACTATTTGCTCCGCGGTGCGAGCTCAGTCGGCGCCCGGCCCCAGCGCCCGGACGAACAGGGCGATCTGGTCGGCGTAGTGGGCGATGAATTCGGGGCTGCGCGGATCGGTCCCGCAGACGCCCTCGAGCACGTGCGGCAGCGTCGTCGGCGCCATCGCCGCCGACATGAGCATGACGAGCAGACAGGCCGGGTCCAGCGCGGCGGGCAGGCGGCCCGCGGCCTGTAGCTCGCGGATCTCGGCGACGCTCTGCTCGAGCGTTCGCGCCCGCGCCGCGTGGTCGGCATCGCTGTCGGGGCCGGTGTATTCGAGCCCGCCCCAGGCGAGCAACCGGACCCCGTCCGGGTTGTCCCGCGCTTCCAGGGTGTAGCGGCGCAGCTGTTCCGGCAGCGGCGTGCCGGGCGGGACCAATGCGCCGCGGCGCTCCTGCCAGCGCTGCGACATCGCCTGGTAGAGGCCCTCTTTGCCGTCGAAATAGTACGAGATCAACTGCTGATTGACGCCTGCGCGGGTGGCGATCGCGGCCGTGCGCGCGCCCTGGAAACCGTGCGCCGCGAACTCGGCCTCGGCCGCGTCCAGGATCAACTGCCGCGTGCGCTCGGGATCGCGCTTGCGTTCCTGTGGCTGCGGGGACCTGCGGGGCTTGGCGGACGGCACGGGCTCGATCGTACCCATGCATAGCAGTGTCACTCATCAGCACGAGTTTATCAATCAAACGATTGACACAGTTTCTCAATCGATTGATGATGAGTCGGTCATCCCCCGCTCCCCAGAAAGAAGCTCGCCGTGCACGCACAGCCCGATCTCGAGCAGACCCCCGTTCTCATCGTCGGTGGGGGCATCACCGGCCTTTCCACTGCGCTGTTCCTGGCCCGGTCCGGAATCCGGCCACTGCTCGTCGAGCGCCACCCGTCGACGGCGTTGCAGCCGCAGGCGCGCGCCTTCAACCCGCGCACCATGGAGATATTTCGTGCGCTGGGCCTCGAGCCGGAGATCCGAGCGCGCGCCTCGATCCTGACCGAGCTGCCCGAGATGATCGGCGCGCAGACACTGGCGGGCACGGAGCGTTTCCGTGTCGACGTACTGTCCCGGGTCCGGCCGCCCGCGACGCTCAGTCCCACCGACTGGGCGATGATCGACCAGGACGAGCTGGAGTGCGTGGTGCGCGCCGCGGCCGAAAAGCACGGTGCCGCCATCCGATTCGGCACCGAGGTGCGGTCCGTCGAGCCCAGCGGCGCGGGCGTGTCCGTTCGGGTCCGCGACCTCGCGAACGATACCGAGCACGATATCCATGCCGAATACGTCGTAGCCGCCGACGGTAATCGCGCGGGCATCCGGACCGGGCTCGGCATCGGCACCACCGGACCCGGTGAGCTGATCCACGTCGCGAACATCCTGTTCGACGCCGACCTGAGCGCGACCCTGCGCGAGCGCCGATTCCTGCTGGCGTACTTCGATCAGCCGACGCAGGGCACCGCACTGGTGCCGAGCCGGGAGTTCGGCCGATGGTCGCTCGGTGTCCCCTTCGGGCCCGAATCAGGCATGAGCGCAGCGGATTTCACCGAGGAACACTGCCTCGAGCTGACGCGGCGCGCCATCGGTGACCCGAACCTCGAATTGACCCTGGTGGCACCCGTCGCCGGATCGGCACAGAAGATCACGACCACCCGGATCGGCGGCTGGGTCGCCGACGAATACCGCTGTGGTCGCGTGTTTTTCGTCGGCGACGCCGCCCATGTCGTGCCGCCCACCGGCTCGTTCGGCGCGAACACCGGCATCGCCGACGCCCACAATCTGGCGTGGAAGCTTGCCGCGGTGCTCAAAGGGCAAGCAGGACCGGCACTTCTGGATACCTACGCGGCGGAACGACGCCCGGTCGCGCTCGTCACGCTCGACCAGGCGATGCAGCGGCTGCACGGCAGGCACGAAGGGACCGGCGACGACGCGGCCACCATCGACGACCTGACCATGATCCTCGGCTACCGATACCGTTCCGCGGCAATCCTTTCCGAGCCCGCGAGTCCGGATGGCCCGGTCGCCGACCCGCGCTACCCCACCGGCTGCCCCGGACTGCGCGCACCACACGTCCGGCTGGGAAAAGCAGGCTCGGTGCTGTCCACCCTCGATCTGTTCGACGGTGATTTCACCCTGCTGGCCGCTCCGGAAGGCGGAGCATGGCTGTCGGCGACCGAAGCGGTCGCCGAGACTATGGCTCTCGCGCTCCGGGCGCACCACATCGGCACCGACTTCGACGATCTCGACAACCAGTTCCCGGCGGCTTACGGCCTCTCGGAGACGGGTGCCGCGCTGGTCCGGCCGGACGGATTCGTCGCATGGCGCGCGCCGGAACTTCCCGGACACCCGGATCACGCTCTGCGGCAAGCCCTTACGCTACTGCTCGCCGCCGAGTCCAGCGCCGGCCGAATCTAGGCGGCCGCCTCCAGCCCGACGATCCGCCCCCATCGCTCGCTTCCCGTAGTGCGTCACCGCGAACGGGGTGACCACCTCGAGAGCGGCATCCGGCTGGAACGTCACCGCCTTACCCCAGTTGCGCCCGACAACCTCTAGCGACCGAGATCGGCGTCCAGGGCCTCGATCATCATCGTTGCCAGAACGTTTGCGGCGGTGGGGGGTTCACGGTCGCGGGGGGTCGCGAGGTGCATGCGCCAGGTCAGGTCGGGCTCGGTCAGCGGGAGGGAGCGGATCTGCGGGTCGGTGCCTTCGTAGGCTGCGGGGACGATGGCGATGCCGAGTCCTTGGCGCACATAGTCGACTACAACGCGACCGTCGCCCAGTTCGATGGCGACGTTGCGGGTGCGGTCGGCCGCCGCGAACGCCCGGTCGACCACGGCCCGGCTGCCGAAACCCTGGGGCAGGTCGACGAAGTTCTCGCCGTCGAGTTCGGTCAGCGCGACGCTGCGCCGACCGGCGAGCGGGTGGGCCGCGGGGACGAGCAGGCGCATCGGGAAGGACTTCAGTTCGACCAGCCGCAGCTTTCGCCCGAACGGACCCGGATCGGAAAGGATCGCGAGATCCAACTCCCCCGCGACCACGGCGGCGGCGAGGTCGTGCGAGCCGCCGGCGCGATGACTCAACCGCAGCCGCACCTCGGGATGTTTCGCATGCATTCGGCCGAGCACCGCGGGCAGGTCGAACCACGGCACCGAGGACATCAACCCCAGCCGGACCTCTCCGCCGACGACGCCGCGGACCCCGTCCACCGCGTCCACCGCCTCCCGAACGCCGCCGATGATCGCCCGCGCCCGCGGCAGCAGTACCGCGCCGGCTTCGGTCAGCGCCACCTCGCGGGACGTGCGTCGCAGGATCTCGGTGCGCAGTTCTCGTTCCAGCGTTTTGATGGCCGCGGACACCGCGGATTGGACGACGTGCAGCCGGGCCGCCGCCCTGGTGAAACTGCGCTCCTCGGCGACCGCGACGAAGTATTCGAGATACCTGAGCTCCATCCCTCAACTATCACATTTGGTGATAGCTAAGAGAAGAATCAATCGTTGGACGTGAACGTTCATGCACTCGACCATGGATTCCGGTGGCCGGACCCGGCCTCGACACCACGGAAGAGAGTGCACGCGATGACGACCACGTCCATCGATACCCGCGGGGAGTCCCGCACCGAACAGCCCGACTCGCCGCGGCACGACACCGGCTTCTGGTTGGTCACCGTGGCGTTCTGCGCGGCCGTCGCGCTCGCGATGGTGCCGACGCCGCTGTATCCGCTCTACGCGCAACAGCTCGGGCTCTCGCCGATGACGATCACCGTCGTCTTCGCCGTCTACGGCACCGGCGTGATCGTCAGCCTGTGCACCGTCGGGCACGTGTCGGACTGGATCGGCAGACGGCAGGTGCTGACCCTGGCGATGTCCGCGGAGGTGCTGGCCGCGCTCATTTTCATCCTGCCGCCGCAGCTGCCGCTGCTGATCGCCGGACGATTGATCACCGGCCTCGGGGTCGGCGCGATCACCGCGACCGCGACCGCCTACCTGCACGAATTGCACGTGCTGGCCCGGCCCCGCGACAGCGCGAAACGCTTCGAAATCGCCTCCCCCGCAGCCAATATCGGCGGACTCGGGATCGGCGCGCTGGTGGCGGGCGCACTCGCCCAGTGGGCGCCGTGGCCGCTGCGCACCACGTATGTGGTGTTCGTGGTGCTCCTGGTGCTGCTCATCGCGGCGCTGATCCGGTTCGTCCCCGAGACCGTGTCCGTGCCGCGCTCGCTGCGGCCGACGTACCGTCCGCAGCGCGTGTCCGTCGTCGGGTCCCGGCTGGGCTGGACCGTCGCGGTGCTCAGCATCTTCGGGGCGTTCGCCGCGTTCAGTCTGTTCGCTTCGCTGACCCCGGCCTTTCTGGCCGGGACGCTCGGCCAGCCGTCGCGCCTGCTGGCGGGCGGTGTGGTGTTCCTGGTGTTCGGCAGCGCGCCCGTCGCCCAGCACGCGGCCATGGCGTTGACGGTGTCGACCCGTCTGCTGTCCGGCCTGCTCGGTGCCCTCACCGGGCTGGCGCTGCTGGTGGCGGCCATGCTGCTGGGCAACCTGCCGTTGTTCCTGGTGGCGGGCGTGGTGACCGGTGCGGGCGCGGGGGTCCTGATCCAGTCCGCCGTCGCCCGCACCGTGCGCACGGCCGCCCCGGCGAACCGGGGTGCCGCGGTGGCCGGACTGTTCCTGATCGGCAACGCCGGTCTGGTCTTTCCCGCGATCGGCATGGGCGTCGCCACGCAATTCGTCGACACCCGCGTCGCGATGGCCGGTTTCGCGGGCGTGCTCGTCGCACTGCTCTGCGGTGTCGTGGTCGGCGCCCGCAGGATGCGCGGGATCGAGGGCCACTGAGCCGAGTGTCGGCGGCGCGAAGGTCGGGATTCGCGCCGCCGACACGCGGTGAGCGAGGTCATGTGCCAGCCCGGATGCGAAGGTCGCCGGAAGGTGACTACGTTCGCGTGCATGGAATCAGACACGCTCCCGGGAGGCGACAGCACGGAGACGCGGGTCGATCACCTCGGTCGGCGGCGTCTGTTCCGGCGTGGGCGGCGGGTGCCGGTGGTGAGCCAGGCGGTCGGCCGGTTGGTCGCCGATCGGCAGGCCATCGCCGACACCATCGTCGCGGCACCCGCGCCCTTGCAGCCGATCGATCTGACCGACGACGCGCGCGTCGCCGAGGTGCTCGACCTCGCCGTGCGCGTCGGCGAGGTGGTGATGGCCTCCGGCACCGGCGTCATCGATACCACCACCCAGGTCCAATTCATCGCCGCCACCTATGGTCTGGCGCGCTGCCATGTCGATGTCACCTACGACGCGATCAGGATCTCCGCCGACCGCGGGCCCCGGCTGCCGCCGGCGAGCACGATGCGGATCGTGCACTACCGCTCGCTCGACTTCACCCGGCTCGCGGCGGTGGACCGGCTCACCCGGCGCATCCGTAACGAGGTGGTCGACCCCGAGGAGGCGCGCGCCGCGCTGGACGCGATCACCTCGGCGCCGCACCCGTACCACCGCTGGATGGCCACCTTCGGCTGGTCGCTGCTCGCGGCCGCCATCGCCGCGCTGCTCGGCGGCGGGATCGTTGTCGCCGCAGTCAGTTTCGGCACCACGCTGGCAATCGACCGGGTGAACCGGGTGCTGAATCGCTACGGTCTGCCGTTCTTCTTCCAGCACATGGTGGGTGGCGCGATCGCGGCGACGCCGGCCATCGTGCTGGCCACGCTCGCCGAGCCGCTCGGCATCGAGGTCGATCCGTCACTGATCATCGCTGCCGGAATCACGGTGCTGCTCAGTGGATTACAACTGGTCGGTGCGGTGCAGGACGGGATAACGGGCGCGCCGATCACCTCGACGGCGCGCATGCTCGAGGTGCTGATGATGACCGGTGGCATCATCGCCGGCATCGCGCTGGCGTTGCGGATCGGCGACACCATCGGCGCGACGGTGCCGCAGATCCAGCTGACACCGGGGCCCGATCTCACCGATCTGCCGATCAAGATCATCGCCGGTGCCGTCGCGGCCCTCGCGTTCGCGCTCGCCTGCTATGCCGAGAAGCGTGCGCTCGCCGCCGCGGCGGGCAGTGGTGCGGCGGGCACGATCTGCTTCCTGCTCGTGCAGCAGGCCGGGTTCGGCCCGGTGCTCGCCTCCGGTGCCGCCGCAACGGTGATCGGCATGGCCGGTGGTCTGATGGCCCGCCGGGCGCTCACTCCCCCGCTGGTCGTCGCCGTCGCGGGGATCACGCCGCTGCTGCCCGGGCTCAAGCTGTATCGCGGGCTCAATGCCGTGCTCAACGATCAACTCGCGACCGGCGCCAACCAGTTGCTCGCGGCCTTCGGCGTCGGCTGCGCCCTGGCCGCGGGCGTCACGCTCGGCGAATGGTTCGACCGCACCGTGCGGCGGCCGCGCATCCTGCGACGCTTCGGCGCGCTGCGCCGCCCGACCGTGCGACGCATCCGACCCGGCGGACGGTGGCGCAGGCCCGCACCCACTCAGTGAGGCAAGCACCTGCACTTCGGCAAAAATACCGGTAAGGTCGTACCAAGTTAGGGTAGCCATACCTGGCCACCCCGGTGCCGAAGTGAGGTGGTCCGGTCATGTCGGAAGCGACACCGTTCTCGACGCAGATCCGTAGCGCCACGGCGCGCCAGCACGCCGACGCGGAGAACTCCCGATTCCTCAGCGACATGCTCGGCGGCGTGCTCGGCGTCGACTCGTATCACCGCTACACCGGCCAACTCTGGTTCGTCTACCGCGCGCTCGAGGCGCGGTGGGACGCGCTCGCCGACGATCCGATCGCCGGCCCGTTCATCCGCCCCGAGCTCGCCCGCACCGCCGAACTCGAACGCGATCTGGCACACCTCATCGGCCCGCACTGGCGCGACGCACTGACACCGCTCCCCGCGACCGCCGCCTACGCCGCACGGATCGATGACTGTGCCCGGGACTGGCCCGCGGGCTATATCGCGCATCACTACACGCGCTACCTCGGCGACCTCTCCGGCGGACAGGTCATCCGCGGCACCGCCGAGAAGCTGTGGAACCTGCCCCATCGCGGCGACGGCGTCCGCTTCTACGTGTTCGACGGCGTCGGCAACCCGGCGGCGTTCAAACGCGAATATCGCGGTCTGCTCGATCAGTTGCCGCTCGACGACCTGGAACGCCGACGGGTGCTCGACGAGGGGCAGCGGGCGTTCGCCATGAACGCCGCGCTCTTCCAGGAGCTCGCCGCGGAGTTCCCCGCCGCACAGTAGCCGCTCAGTACGCGCCCGCGCCGCGGGTGACCGCACCGATCGTGCGCGCGATGAGCAGCAGGTCGAGCACCATCGACCAGTTCTCCACGTAGGAAAGATCCAGTCGCACAGAGTCTTCGAGCGAGAGATCGGATCGTCCGCTGACCTGCCAGAGCCCGGTCACGCCGGGTTTGACGAGCAGCCTGCGCCGCATCTCGCCGTCGTAACTGTCCACCTCGCGCTGCACCTGCGGACGCGGCCCGACCACGCTCATCTCGCCGCGCAGCACGTTGAAGAACTGCGGTAGCTCGTCCAGGCTGAACTTGCGCAGCACTTTGCCGATGGGGGTGATCCGCGGATCGTCCTTCATCTTGAAGAACACAGGGTTGCCGCCGTTGCGTGCGATGAGCGCGTCCACGGCGGTATCGGCTTCGACATACATGCTGCGGAACTTGATCATCTGGAAAGGCTTGCCGCCCCGCCCGATCCGCTCCGAGAGGTAGAACACCGGGCCCGGGCTGGTCAGCTTCACCGCGAGCGCTATCCCCAGCATCGTCGGCGCGATCGCGAGCAACACCGCGGCCGCGAACAGCACATCGAACACCGCCTTGCCGGTCGATTTCGCGCGATCGTATTGCGGTTTCGCGATGTGCAGCATCGGCACGCCCGCCACGAACCGGTTGGTCAGCCGGGTGCCGGCGATATCGACCACCCCGGGCGCGACGATCAGCTCCACCCCCAATGGGTCGAGTTCCCATGCCATCCGGCGTAATTCGATGGGACCCAGATGATCGGTCGCGGTGACCGCGACGGTGTCGGCCCCGCTGCGGCGGACCGCGTCGAGCACCGTGCGGTCGTCGCCGACGACCGAGAACAGATGGTCCGACGGACCGCGCAAATACTCGGTGATGCCGTTGAGTCCGTCCGGAATACACACGCCGACCACCCGGTACCCCGATGCCGGGTCGGCGGCGAAGGCATTGGCCATCGCCTGGGCCGCCTCCGCACATCCGACCACGAGCACCGAGGTGCGGTATTCCCCGCGCCCGCGCAACTGGCGCGCGTGGATCCGCCACAGCAACCGGCTGAGCATGAGCCCGAACAAACCGAGCGGTAGTGCTATCGCCAAATACCCTCGGGCGAACTCGATCTGGAACACCAGCGACAAGATCGCCAGCACCCCGAACAACCGCAGCGTGGCGGCGACCAATCGGCGGTATTCCTCGCTGCCGCTGCCGACCACCTGCGGCGACCGGGTGTTCCCGACGGTCAGGAAGCCGGCCCAGGTGAGCGCGAGCGCGCCGGAGACCACGGTGTAGCCGATCTCGTACGGCAGATGCCAGGCCAGCGGCGGTGCCGCGGGCCCCCCGAAACGGATGATCTGCGCCAACGCCATCGCCGCCACGATCACCCCGAAATCCGTTGCGCTCAAGCGCCTTACATACTCAGTCTGCCAGCGTTCCCGATCAGAACGCGGCCCACCGTGCGGCGATCGACGGATCTCCAGATCGTCGTCGTCGGCGAGCTCGAAGCTCATGAACACGCACCTCCCCGTGGGAGAAAGAAGAAGCCCCCCGATCCGCGCTGACCGGTCCCCGCTGCACGATCCCGACCGCCACGGGTGTCCCCTCATTCGGCCGTCAGATGCAGATTGTTACAGAACACAATCCGTTTCACATGTCGAATCAACAGGGCGGCAAAGTGTTCCACGGAGTAGCCAACAAAGGGGCGGTCGGTATTTCGCCCAGGTTTGTTTACGTCCGCCGGTAACCATGGGCGCAGGTCACGAACCCTCGCTACCCACAGGCGAATTCGTCCCATCCCGGTGAATCCACCAAACCCCCGGATTGCCACCCGGAAGCTGCCACCGAAAACCGGTTGAAAAGTACCGGAAATTACCTCGCGCCCAGTCGATTTCACCAACGCCACGCGGGACTTTCGTTGTAACGTCTCACTGGATCGGGTCGACGTCAGGGGTGCGCCGACAATGTGCCGGTTATTCGACTCTTGGCAAAGGTGGGCTTCGTGCTATGTC
Source organism: Nocardia vulneris (assembly GCF_001613425.1). Lineage (GTDB taxonomy): Bacteria > Actinomycetota > Actinomycetes > Mycobacteriales > Mycobacteriaceae > Nocardia > Nocardia vulneris. Next base: position 48,023 of record NZ_BDCI01000040.1, read on the forward strand.
GTCTGTGTGACTCCGAGCGATTGACGAGCGTGCTCGATCTCGGAGCGACACCACCGTGTGAAAAGTTCCTCGCCGCAGCCGAACTCGATCTTCCGGAATCAACCTACCCGCTACACCTCCGGTTGTGTGCGGACTGCATGTTATTGCAGATTCCCGCGTTGATCACGCCCGAGGACACCTTCACCGAGTACGCCTACTTCTCCTCGTTCTCCGACAGCTGGGTGCGCCACGCCCGGACCTTCGTCGGCGAGGCGATCGACCGGCTCGAACTGGGCGCCGATTCGTTCGTGGTCGAGGTCGCCAGCAACGACGGCTACCTGCTGCGGCATCTGGTCGCGGCCGGCGTGCCCTGCCTGGGCATCGAACCGTCGGTGAACGTCGGCGACGCCGCGCGCGCGGCCGGCGTGCCCACCGAAACCGCGTTCCTGGACGAAGCATCCGCGGCCCGGGTGCGCGCCGAACATCGGCCCGCCGATCTGGTGGTCGCCAACAACGTCTACGCCCATGTGCCCGATCTGCGCGGCTTCACCAGCGCGCTGCGGACCTTGCTGGCCGACGACGGATGGCTGTCCATCGAGGTGCACCACGCGCTGAACCTGTTGCGGCTCGGCCAATTCGACACCATCTACCACGAGCATTTCCAGTACTACACGCTGCATTCGGCGCAGCGCGCGCTCGCGACCGCGGGTCTGGCCGTGGTCGACGTGGAACTGCTGGCCTCCCACGGTGGTTCGCTACGGGTGTGGGCCCGGCCGGTCACCGTGGCCGCCGCGCCCAGCCGCCGCGTGGGCGAGGTCCTGCGCCTGGAACGGCATGCGGACCTGGATCGGGTCGAGGGCTACCGCCAACTCCGGCCGCGCACCGAGGCGGTCCGGCACGACCTGCTGCGGTTTCTGCTCGACCAGCGTGCCGCGGGCAAGCGCGTGGTCGGCTACGGTGCGCCGGGCAAGGGCAACACCCTGCTCAACTACTGCGGTATCCGCCCCGACCTGCTCGAGTACACCGTGGACCGAAACCCGTACAAACACGGGCGATTCACGCCGGGGACCCGGATCCCGATCCACCCGCCGGAGCGGATCGAGCTGGATCACCCCGATGTCGTGCTCGTACTGCCGTGGAACCTCGAGGCCGAGATCACCGAGCAGCTGCGCCATATCGCTTCGTGGGGCGGTGAATTGGTGTACCCGCTACCCGCGCTGCACCGCGCCGACCTCACCGGTCACAACGACGTGCACAACACAGTGGATTCCGAAATGACAGGGAGGGGAGCACGATGAAGGTTGTGCTGTTCTGCGGTGGCTACGGCATGCGGATGCGCGACGGCACCGACGACATGATTCCCAAACCGATGCAACTGGTCGGTCCGCGACCGTTGCTCTGGCACGTGATGCGCTATTACGCGCATTACGGTCACACCGAGTTCATCCTGTGCCTCGGCTACGGCGCCCAGCACATCAAGAATTTCTTCCTCACCTACCAGGAATCGGTGTCCAACGATTTCGTCATCCGGGACGGCCGGGTCGAAATGCTGAGCTCCGATATCAGCGACTGGCAGATCACCTTCGTCGACACCGGGCTGGAGTCGGCGATCGGCGAGCGGTTGCGCCGGGTGCGCGAGTATCTCGGCGACGACGAGCGCTTCCTGGCCAACTACGCCGACGTCCTCACCGACGCACCCCTGGACGAGATGGTCGCGAAGTTCACCGCCTCCGGCGCGGCCGCGTCGATGATGGTGGTGCCGCCGCAGTCCTCGTTCCACTGCGTCGACATGAAGCCCACCGGAGAGGTCAAAGAGATCATGCCGGTGTCGCGAATGCCGTTGTGGGAGAACGGCGGCTACTTCGTGCTCAGCCAGGAGATCTTCGATCTGCTGCCGCCCGGCGGCGATCTGGTCGCCGACGCCTGCGCGACGCTGGCCGGACAGGGCCGGCTGTTCGGCTATCAGCATCTCGGCTTCTGGAAGCCCGCCGACACCTTCAAGGAGCGCGCTGAGCTCGATCAGGGCTATCGGTCCGGGTCCCGGCCGTGGATGGTGTGGGAGCGAGTGTGATCCGACTCAGTGTCGGTGTGGTGCGGGAGATCGCCGTACTCGGCGCGCACTGCGACGACATCGCCATCGGGCTGGGCGCGACGCTGCTGACGCTGGCGCGTGCCCATCCCGGGTTGCGGGTGCGTGCCCTGGTGCTCTCCGGCGGCGGCACCGAACGGGCCGCGGAGGAGCGGCGCGCGTTGGCGGCGTTCTGTCCGGGCGCGCAGCTGCGACTCACCGTGCTGGACGTGCCGGACGGTCGCGCGCCCGCGCACTGGGACCGAATAAAGACCGAACTCAACAGTTTTCGGGCCGAGTGCACCCCTGATCTGGTCTTCGCGCCGCACCGCGGCGACGCGCACCAGGATCATCGGCTACTGGCCGAACTGGTGCCGACCGAGTTCCGCGACCAGTTGGTGCTCGGCTACGAGATCCTCAAGTGGGAGAGCGACACTCCCGCCCCCGTCGTCTTCCATCGGCTCAGCGCCGAGCTGGCCGAGGAGAAGGCGATGCTGCTGCTGAAACACTATCCGTCCCAAGCACATCGGGACTGGTTCGACCAACAGGCGTTCACCGGCCTCACCCGGCTGCGCGGCGTGCAGTGCCGGGCCGGACATGCCGAAGCGTTCCTGCTCGACAAGGCCGTCATAGATTTCGGAGGTTCGTAGCCATGCGGGTGTTGCTCACCGGACACCAGGGATATCTCGGCACGGTCATGGTGCCGGTGCTGCGCGCCAACGGGCACGAGGTGATCGGGCTCGACGCGGGCTTCTTCGCCGACTGCGTACTCGGCGAGCTGCCCGGCGATCCGCCCGGCCTCGCGGTGGACCTGCGTGACGTGACCGTCGAGCAGCTGCGCGGGTTCGACGCGGTGATCCATCTCGCCGCGCTGTCCAACGATCCGCTCGGCGCGCTCGCGCCCGAGATCACCTACGCCGTCAACCATCACGCCTCGGTCCGGCTGGCCCGGCTCGCCAAAGAGGCAGGGGTACACCGGTTTCTCTACGCCTCCACCTGCTCGGTATACGGTGCGGCGGGCGCGGATCTGGTCACCGAGGACGCGCCACTGCGCCCGATCACGCCGTACGCCCAGAGCAAGGTACGGGTCGAGGACGATGTGGCGGCACTGGCCGATTCCGGCTTCGCGCCGGTATTCCTGCGCAATGCCACGGCATTCGGCTTCTCCCCGCGGTTACGCGCCGACATCGTGCTGAACAACCTCGTCGGCTACGCCACCCTCACCGGTGAGGTGAAGGTGCTCTCCGACGGGACGCCGTGGCGGCCGCTGGTGCATGCCCGCGATATCGCGTGGGCCTTCGCCAACTGCCTCACCGCACCGCGGGACGCGATCCACTGCCGCGCTTTCAATATCGGCACCGAGGCGAACAACCTCACCGTCGCCGATATCGCCAAGGCAGTCGTCGAGGCGGTGCCCGGCTCGCGGTTGAACATCACCGGCGAGAGCGGCGCCGACCCACGCTCCTACCGCGTGGACTTCTCGGCGGCGCGCTCCGCGCTCGGTTTCCGCGCGCTCTGGACCGTGCAGGCGGGCGCGGACGAGCTGTTCCAGGAGTACACCGCCCGCGGGCTCACCTACGACGATTTCTTCCAGAAGTTCACCCGGCTGCCGCACCTGGAGCGGCTGCACCGGACCGGGGTGCTCGACGCGACGATGCGCCGGATACCCACCGGAACCACCCATGTCCCCGCAAGCTAGCCAGGACACCCCGGCACAGCGTTGCGCACCCGTGGGCGCCGCGCGCGAGCATTCGTGCCGCGCCTGCCGCGGCAGCGCGCTCAGCACCGTGCTCGACCTCGGTACGGTGCCCGCGGCCGACTTCTTCCCGCCCGCGCACGCACCGGTCGGCCTGGCCGAGTCGGCGCATCCGCTGCGGATGCAGCTGTGCGCCCACTGTGGCCTGGCACAGCTCGCCGAGGACGACACCCGGACCGAGGAGCCGCGCGGTATGGAGCCGGCGGCCTTGCGCGCACAGGCGGCCGATGCCGTCGGCAAGGTCGCGGCGGCCGGGCTGCTGCGCGGAAAGACGGTACGCGAGTTCGGCAGTCCGCACGGCGGCACCTGGCTGCCGTTGCTCACCGAACGTGGCTTCTCCCCCACCGAGACGGCCGCCGATGTGGTGCTCGACTGTTTCGGCGTCATGCACGAGCCGGACCAGCGTGCGGCCTTCGCCGCGCGTGCCGCGGCGACCGCGCCGGACGGTGTACTGCTCGTCCAATTCCACGCGCTGGCCACCATCGTGGCCGGCTCCCAGTGGAACGCGTTGCGGCACGGCCACTTCGCCTACTATTCGCTGGCCGCGTTGCGACGGCTGCTGCGCGCCGTGGGGATGAGTCCGGTCACGGCGTGGCGGTTCGACCTCTACGGCGGGACGGTGCTGGTCGCCGCCCGGCACGGCAACCATCAGCCGGACCGCGTCGTACGGGAAATACTCACGCACGAACGAGAATTCACCGCGCCCACGGCGATCCGCGGGCTGCAAGACGCCGCCGACACGCACGCCGGCGCGCTGCGCCGCTGGCTCGAACGCCATGCCGCACAGGGTGATCGGGTCTACGCCTACGGCGCGGCGTCCCGGGCGGTCGCCGTGTTCAGCCTGGCCGGCGTGCATCGCGGGTTGATCGCCGGCGTCGCCGACGCCGCCGCGGCCAAACAGGGCAGGCGGATGCCGGGCACCGACGTGCCGATCATCTCGCCCGACGAACTCGTCGCCGCCCGGCCGGATCTCGTGTTGCTGACGTTGCCCGATCTACTACCCGAGGTCCGGGCCCGATATCCGGAACTCGACGGCTGCTGGATCGTCGACGACCCGGCCGAGCCCACCGCGGAAGGCGGCTGACATGCCTCGGATCCGCTGTCCGCCAACGGCTTTGTCACCTGTTTCCGCCACGCGCTTGATCTGACATGATTCGAATACCGAGCACCTGACCGCCCTGCTGACGGACGAGTTTCGTTGCTCCCGCGTGCCGGGGAGCGGGCCGCCGAGCGAACAACCACGCCCGGCCGGGTGCGTGCAGAAGGGGATGAACCAGATGAGGGACTTCACGCAGCAGCGCGGCCGAGACCTGCGCATGCTCGCGATCACCACCGCCGTCGCTACCGGCCTGATCTTCGGCGCGGGCGCCGCGGGCGCGGTCGTCGACAGCACCAACCAGATCGTCGATCAGAAGGATCGGTCGATCGAGGCGATCCAGTCCGATACCCGGATCGATTTCGTGCCGCCGTTGGACGGAAATCCGTTGACGCGCGAGTGGTTCCACAACGGTGAGGCGTCGTTCAAGGTCGCGGGCCCGCACGCGGAGGACTGGAACGGGCACATCACCATCGGCTACCAGGTCGGCTATCCCGCGACGCTGAGCGGGCGACTGAAATTCGGCTACTCGACACCCGGACTCGGCGTCGACCTCGGCGGCGGTGACGGCGGCATCCTCAAGCTCGACGGGCTGATCCCCCGCGCGGGCGTGGAGATCGAGGTCGGTTTCGGTCCCGGCATCAAGACCGTGGAGTGCGCCGGTGGCGATATCTCCGGTACCTCCGGCTTCATCCGGATGTCCGGGTTCCACGGCACCGTGACGGGCGTGATCGGGCCGACCACCATCCGCCCGTTCGTGCGCGTGGTCAGCGCCAGTGGCGACACCGTGATCACCTATGGGCGGATCTGGACCCTCTGAGGTCCGGCCGGTGTGGCGCCCCGGCGCGAGCGCCACACCGCCGGTGGTCAGACCAGCAGGTCGGGGCGATTGCGGACCGTGGCCACCGTACGAACCCGCAAGCGGTACAACGCCGCTCGGGCCAGCCGGGTGTCACCCGCGAGCACGTCGCCGCGGCTCACCAGGTTCGGGTAGTCGCCCGCGATACGGTGGTGGAACCGGAACATGTCGGTCAGCTTGCTCACCGTCGAGGTGCGGCTGCACAGGTTGAACGACGAATTGCGCCAGGCGGCAAGTATTTCGGTCATCCCGAAGAAGACACCGAACGACGACACCCGCGCGAACAGGTCCACGTCCATCGGGAACACCAGATCCCCGCGCAGGCCGCCGACCAAATCGAAATGCTTGCGGTAGAACATCGCCGCGGCGGTCGGCCCGAAATCGGCGGGCCCGCGCCGCACGATGGCCCGCGCCAGCGCCCGCGCCGTCTGCCTGCCGAGCAGTCCCGGCAAGCCGAGTTCGGTCTCGAGCAGCGCGCCGTCCTCGTCGATCACCTCGAACCGGCTCGACGAGATCGCGATGTCCGGGTCCGCGGACATCACCGCGAGCTGCGCGCTCAGCGCACCGGGGCGCAGCACGTCGTCGGCGCAGACCACCTTGACCAGATCGCCCCGGGACGCGCGGATCACCTTGTTCCAGTTGTCCCCGATCGGCAGCACGGCATCGTTGCGTAGCACCTGGATCCGCGGGTCCTCGAACGAGCGCGCGATCGCGCCGGTGTCGTCGGTGCTGGCGTTGTCCAGCACCACCAGCTCGAACTCCGCGTCCTGGTCGAGCACCGAACGCAGCGTCGTGGCGAGCGTGCGCGCGGAGTTGTACGCCGGAACACAGACCGACAGGCTGGCCATGAGTCATCCCCCTAGCTGATGGCCCGGACGTACCGGGCCGCTGTCCACCAGCCGGAATACCCGCTCGAGCCCGGCTCTGCTGGCGTCGATCTGTTCTATCGCTTTGCGCTGCAAGGGCTCCCGCACCAGGGGCGCGTCGTGCCAGGACTGCTGCACGGCCTCGGTCAATTGCGTCTCCAGCGCGGGATCGTTCAGGTGCACGATCCGTAGCCCGGTGCCGAACATCTGCGCCAGGCCGTGGAACTTGTCGTCGTAGTACTCCGAGGCGGTGATGCCCACCGCCGGAATGCCTTGCGACAGCGCGAAGACGGCGAGGTGGTAGGCGCTCGTGACGAGCACCCGGCAACCCGCGACCTGACGCGCCACATCCTGGGGCGTGCCGCCCCGGCCGACGGCGGGTCGCGCGAGCTGTGCCCCCGCCATCAGTGGCAGCGTGGAAAGCCGGTCCTCGGAGGCGTATTCGGAGATGATCAGCGGAACCACCCCGGCCCGATGGTGGGCCGCACAGGTGCGCACCACCCGGCCGAGCGTCTCCTGTGCGGCCACACCGACCGGTGAGTAGTCCGCGACCCGCAGGCACAGGCCGATATCCGCGCCGATCCGGGCCTGGCGCAACCGGTAGGCGAACTCGACCGCGTCGTCACCGGTGACGAGCACCCGCTCGGGCGCGACACCCATGCGCGACAACAACTCCGGGCCCCGCCGCCGCTCGCGCAAGGCCACGAAGTCCACGCCGGGTAACACCTCGCCTGCCCGGCGTAGCAGCTCCGGGTCGCGTAACGGACCGAGGCCCTGACCGACGAGCGCGGTCGGAATGCCGCGGGCGCGGGCGTATTCCAGCAGATTCAGCGTGCGGTGCGCCTGATAGCGGTCCACGTCGGTCATGTAGCCGCCGCCGAGCGCGAGCACCAGCGACGCCTGTTCGACCGCGGCGGGTATTTCGACGGGGAATGCGCTGTCGGCGGGCACTGTCACATGTTCGGTGATGCCGGGGCCCGCGGTCCGGCGCTTGGCCGCCGAGCGCAGCGCGCGCAACCGGTCCTTGGGTCCGTCGGTGGCGGCCCGCCAGTGCAGGGCCGCCGGACCGCCCAGTTTCGTTGCGGCCCTGCGGGATAACCGCGCCGCCCACCCGTCACCGCGCCACGACCAGTCCGGGCCGCAGAGCGGCTCCGCTGTCGGCAGCAGCGCCCGCAGGATGCCGGGTTGGTGGGTGAGCACCCCGATCCGGGCGCGCGGCCATCGGGCCCGCAGCCGTTCGACCGTCACCGCCATCATCGCGATATCGCCGCGATTGCGCAGCCAGTATTCGCCGTTCTCGACCAGCACCCGAATATTGCCCTCGGCAAGTTCGGCGCGCTCGGCCGCGGAACCTTCGGTCCCCACTGTGCATATCCTCCCGCCAGCCCCCTGCCGGGTCGGCCCGTGCCGAGCACGAACTCGTTGTGAAATCTACCCCACGCTATGCATCGCGGCTACCGTACCGGGAGTTACCGGAAAACCGCGCGCTACTCAATCGCTTGTGCGAGAACGCCCTTCGGGCCGACCGGACTGTTTGGTTATCCGCCCCGCGTAGAGCGCCGCCAGCGACGCCGCGGCGAATGCCGTGCAATAGTCGACGAGTTCGTCCATCGGCACGTCCAGCCGCCCGCCCTCCTTCTCGACCAGCACGCGTTCGAGCATGCCGACCACCGAGAGCGCGTAGATGTCCACCAGCTCGGCCGGCGGCTCGGTCTCCGGCCGCGCCGCGGTGGCGGTTCGGGCCACCAGCCGCGCGAAGCGCCAGAGCGCCTCGCGCATCCGCTGTTCGGCCCCGGCCCCGGCGGGCTCGACGAACACGATCCGCATCTTGCGCGCGTCCTCGGCCAGCGCGGTGAGGTACGTGCCGATGCCGGCGCGCAGTTTGCGGGTGCCGGTGGCGGGCACCGCGTCCACAGCCACGGCCACCGCCCCGAACAGTTCGTCGATCACCTGATCGAACACCGCCGCGAACAACTCCGCGGTGCCGCCGAACGATTCGTAGAAATATCGGTCGGTGAGTCCGGCGGTGCGGCACAGGTCTTTCACGCCGGTCGCCGGGTAGCCCCGGGTTCCGAACAGCTCCAGGCCTGCTGCCAGCAGTTTGTCGCGACGGGCCGCGACCCGGTCGGCCGCGCCGACCCCGCCGTACGGTCGCACCGGGCGGCGCTGTTTCGGCGTGCCGGTCATCGCTCGCTCCGCCTCGTCATCTACGCATTGTCTCCCATCGCGCGCGGCCATCTGCTAAAGATGACTATCACAATAGTCAGTTTTGCGAACGGGGTCGGGCAGTGACACCTCACCAACGGAACAGCGCGGTCAGCAGGCGTTCGGTCTTACGTGGCGCGGCGGGTCTGGCCGGTGCGGCCGGTTTGGCGGCGAGCGCGGGCACCGCGGCAGCGCGGGCGCCACGCCGGCGAAACGGGCCCGCGCGCAACACGGTCGCGGTGCTCGGCGCCGGCATCGGCGGACTCACCGCGGCCCACGAATTGGCCGAGCGGGGTTTCGAGGTGACCGTCTTCGACCGCAAAGAACTCGGCGGGAAATCCCGCACCATCCCGCTGCCCGGCACCGGGATCGGCGGCCGGGCCCCACTGCCGGGTGAGCACGGAGCGCGCGGGTTCACCTCGTTCTATCACAACGTGCACGACACGATGCGCCGCATTCCGCTGCCCGGCACCCGGAACTCCGTCTACGACAACCTGATTCCGTTCTCGGTCAACGATCCCCGCTACCCCAGAGCGGGCAATCTCCCCGACGGCTTCCCGCTGATGTTCGGCTTCTACTTCGACCCGCGCCAAGCGCTCACCCCGGAAGGGTTGCAGCGCATCTTGATCGAAGTGTTCATGAAGAACAACCTCATTCCGCTGCCCGAGGCGATCCACATGGCCGGGCGGGTCATCACCTATCTCACCTCCAGCGAGGAGCGTCGCTTCGCGCAGTGGGAACACCTCAGCTGGTGGGACTATGTCGGTGCGGCACAGCGATCCGCGCAGTTCCAGGCCCTCGCCGCAACGGGTTTGACCCGCGCACTGGTGGCGGCGAAGGAGTATGTCGCGAGCACCCGGACCATGGGCAACATGATGGAGAGCTTCTTCATCGCCCTGCTGCAGGAACTCGCCGGCGGCCCGAAGGTCTATCAGGTGCTCAACGGCCCGACCAACGAAGCGTGGCTGGACCCGTGGATCTCGTTGCTGAGCGAGCTGGGCGTGCGGTTCCTGCCCGGGCACGCCCGGGACGGCTTCGAGGTCGCGAGCGGTGAGATCGGCGGCGCGCGGATCCGCAGACCGGACGGCTCGACCACGCTGCACCGAGCCGACTGGTATGTCTGTGCGGTGCCGACGGATCGGGCGCAGCGGCTGTGGTCACCCGAGATGCGCAGTCTCGAACCGAGTTTGGCGCGCATGGACGAACTGACCGTCGACTGGATGACCGGCATGCAGATGTTCGTCAGCGAGAAACTGGAGCTCGGCGCGGGCTACAACATCTATCTCGACGCCCCCTGGCGACTGACCTCGTACACGCAGCGCGCGTTCTGGGATGTCGACTACGCCGCGAAATACGGCGACGGCAGGGTCCTCGACGGTCTCACCATCGATATCGCCGACTGGGATACCCCCGGCATCCTGTACGGCAAAACCGCCAAACACTGCACCCGCGAAGAGATCTACCAGGAGACCTGGGCTCAGCTCACCGGCGCGCTCAACGACGACGGGCGCGTCCAGCTGAAGGACGGCATCGTGCGCGACTGGCAGCTCGATCCCGGTATCAGCTGGCAGGACGGGCAGAACCACAACGACGAGCCATTGCTGGTCAACACCGTCGGCTCCTGGGCCGCCCGGCCCACCGCGCACACCAGGATCCCCAACCTGTTCCTCGCCGCCGACTATGTCCAGACCAACTTCGATCTCGCCACCATGGAGGGCGCCAACGAGGCGGCACGCACCGCGGTGAACGCCTTGCTCGACGCGGCAGGCTCCCCCGCCGCCCGCGCCCAGTTGTTCACCCGCGCCGCGATACCCGCGTTCGAACCGCTGCGCCAGATGGACGCCGCGCGCCTGCGCGCCGGGCAACCGAACCTTTTCGATCTGGGTTGACGAATTGTTGCTCGCCGACTGGCCGACCAGAAGGCCGCCGGTCCCCTAGACTGCTGCGGGAGAGGCGAGTTCACCGACAGCGACTCGTCCCGCCATCACCGCCAGTAGGGGGCATGGGTGACGGGAAGTTCCGGGATAGTTCGGGTCCACATGACGGGATCGGAGTGGTTCACGTCCGCGCCCGGCGGGCTCAATCGGTACTTCACGGAGCTGTTCCACGCCCTCGCGCGGCAACCGGAGCTCGCGGTGTCCGCGGCCGCCTTCGGCACGGCCGCGCCGGCCGCCGTGAACGCCCGATCCTGGGGCGGCACAGGCGGTTCCACGCTGCACCGGACACGCACCGCGCTGCTCGACCGGTCCGGCCTGGACCGCGGCACGGTGCTGGACCGCCACTTCTGTCTGTACGGACCGGTCGCCTTGACTCGACGGGGCCGCGTACCGCTGGTCGTCCACTTCCACGGCCCGTGGGCGGCGGAGAGCCGGATGACCGGACAGCACCCCGCGGCCGTGCGCGCCAAGTATCTGCTCGAACGGCTCCGATACCTCGGCGCGGACCGATTCGTGGTGCTGTCCAACCACTTTCGTGAGGTACTACATACCGACTACCGGGTTTCCCCCGATCGGGTCGCGGTCATCGCGCCCGGTGTCGACCTCGATCGTTTCCAGCCCACCCCGGTCCCCGCCGACACTCCGACGCGCACGGTGCTGTGCGTGCGCAGGCTCGAACGCCGGATGGGCATCGACACGCTGCTGCGCGCGTGGCCCGCCGTCCTCGCCGACCATCCGGACGCCCGGCTCGTGCTCGTCGGCACCGGCACGGCGGAGGACGAACTCCGTTCCGCGGCAGCGACTCTGCGCGATACCGTCCAGTTCGCCGGACACGTCGACGACCAACGGCTGACCGAACTGTACGAACTCGCAACACTGACGGTGGTGCCCACCACCGCCCTCGAGGGTTTCGGGCTGATCGCGCTGGAATCGCTCGCGGCGGGGCGCGCGCCGATCGTGACCGACTGTGGCGGACTGCCGGATTCGGTGCACGGCCTCGATCCGTCCCTGATCGTGCCCGCGGGCGACGCCGAAGCCCTCGCCGCGCGGCTGGTCGGCGCACTACACGGCGACCTGCCCGGCCCGGAGCAATGCCGGGCGCACGCCGAGACGTTCTCCTGGGATGTCACGGCACAGCGGCACCTCGCGCTGTACCGGGAGGTCAGCCGATGACCAAGGCCCTGTTCCTCGCACACACCGCGGCGCCGTCGGGCGCCGAATTGGCCACGCTGCGCCTGTTGTCCGCGCTGCGGGACCTCGGTCGTGCCGATATCGCCATGGTGTATACGGAAGACGGTCCGATGGTCGAGCGCATGCGCGCACGCGGGGTCGAAACCCTGCTGCTGCGTGGTCGTTTCGAGAGCAGGGCGATGACCATCGGCGCGGCGCCGATACGACTCGTCGCCGGTTTCGCGGCGCTGCTGCGACTGGGCTGGACGGTCGGCGGCGCCGCACGGCGGCTCGGTGCCCGAGTGCTCGTCGCGGAGAGCAGCAAGGCCCTCGTGATGGGGATCGTCGCAGCGCGCCGCGCCCGCGTTCCGCTGGTCTGGCAGGTACACGACCGGATCGCCGCCGACTACTTCGGCCGGCTGCCGACGCTGGTGCTGCGCCTGCTGGGCCGCTGGTGCTGCGCCGGTTACCTCGCCAACAGCCGCAGCACGCTCGACACCTTGCCGGTCGGGCGCAAACCCGCGCTCGTCGCCTACCCCGGCGTCGAACCCGCCCTCGGCACAACGCGTTGCGCGCAGCGCCCGCCCGCCGAGACGGTGGTCGCCGTGCTCGGCCGGCTTGCCCCGTGGAAAGGCCAGGACGTGCTGTTGCGGGCCCTGGCGGCGACCAAGACGCGTCCACACCGGGTCTACCTGATCGGCGGCACTTTCTTCGACGAGCAGACCTATCGCACCGAGCTGGAACGGCTCGCCCGAGACCTCGCACTACCGGTCACCTTCACCGGCCACGTCGACGATCCGGGCGAATACCTCTGCGACACAGACATCCTCGTGCATTGTTCGGTCCTGCCGGAGCCGTTCGGTCAGGTGATCGTCGAAGGCATGCAGGCGGGCTGCGCCGTGATCGCCGCCCGGCCGGGCGGTCCCGCGGAAATCATCACGCCGGAGGTCGACGGCCTGCTCGTCGACGGCGGGTCCGCGCACCAGCTCACCGCGGCCCTGGACACCCTCATCGCCGACCCCGCGCTACGTACTCGGCTCGCCGACGCGGGGCGGCTGCGCGCCGCGGACTTCGGCAGCGCCGGCACGGCCCGCGCGGTCGCCGCCTTCCTCGATGACATCGCACAACGCAACGACGCCGCGGGCACCCCCTCTTCCCCGGAGCGAACCCCGTATGGCTGAACACGCCGCGCCGAACGCCCCCGACCGGTCGTCCTCCGGCGGCGGCTCGCATCGTCGTAATCCCCGGCCGCGCCACGGCTTTCTCGCGATCATCCGCGATATCGGTTACGTCAGCTTCGGAAAATACGGGCAGTACGTCGTCACCATCGTCACCGTGCCGCTGATCGCCCGGGTACTCGGCACCCATGGTCTCGGCCTGCTCGCGATCGGCATGTCCGCGTACTTCATCGGCTCGCTGCTGGTCGATCTCGGTATCACCTCGTACCTGGCGGCACGGGTGCACGACGCCAACTCCCCCGGACTCGGCAGCGACCGGTTTCGGCACGTCAACCAGCTTCGCGGCGACTATCTGGCGATCCGGGCGGGCACGCTGGGCGTGCTCGGTGCCGCACTGTTGCTCAGCTATGCCGTCGGTGCGCCGGAACATCTGGAGATGATCCTGCTCGGCTTGTTCGCCGGCGGCTTCTGGTCGGTCTCCGAGGACTGGCTGCTGATCGGTCAGGGCCGCTTCGGCGCCTCGACGGCCTATCAGGCGGTCGGCCGCATCGGCTATCTCGTGCTGCTCGTCGCCGTGCTGCCCCGGATGCCGAGCGCACAGGTCGCGCTGCTGTGCCTGCTCGTGTCGTCGGTGCCGACCGTCGCACTGACCTGGTGGGATTCGCTGCGCACCTTCGGGCGCCCGGCCCGCCCGCGCGGTATCCGAGCCGTGTTACGCACCGGCGCAACGGTTTTCACTTCGCGACTACTGGTCACGTCGTACGGTCAGGGCGCGGCGGCGGTGTATTCCGCGGTGCTCGACGCGGTGTCGCTCGGCCTCTATTCCGCCGGGGACCGACTGGTCCGGGCGATCCAATCCACCTTGGATCCCATCGGTTTCGCGCTGCTCCCGCGCATGGCACGCAAGAGCGCCGACGACAACTTCTGGCGCCACGCCATGCAGGCGCTGCTCGCCTGCGTCTGCACCGCGACCGTGGCCGCCGCCGCGGTGTGGCTGGCCGCACCGATGTTGATCCACCTGGTGTTCGGTCAGGATTTCACGGCCGCCATCGGACTGTTGCGGGTGGAGACCTTCGTGCTCCCGGCCACCGCGATCACCTCGTTCGTCACCACGGCCGTGCTGCCGGTGCGCCAGGACACCACCGGTGTGCTGATCGGAGCGGTGCTCGGCACCGCCGTAGCGGCCACCGCACTCGCCATCGCGTTTCGCACCCACTCGGTGTGGACGCTGGTCTACGGCACCGTCGTCGTCGAATTCACCGTCGCCGCCTGGTATCTGCTGCGCATCCGGACCCTCATCCACCGCGAGCGGGTAACGACCGCCGACGGTCCCGCGATTGTGCTGATGCGGGAGGAGGGCGGGTCATGAGAATTCTCTACCTCGGCGACGACTGGGTCGGCAGCAACGCCCGCTCGCTGGCGGACGGCTTCCGGCAGGCCGGGCACGACGTCGTCGTCCTCGACACCACCCGGGTCACGTTGCCGCGCAGGCTTTCTCCCCCGTGGATCTACGCCAAGCTGCAGCACCGCCGGGCGCCGTGGGATATCGCCGCGCTGCACGACGAGATCGACCGCGCCGCCGCGGCACTACGCCCGGATCTGGTCTTCGTTTTCAAGGGCATCCATCTCGACCAGCGCAGGCTGCTCGACGTTCCCGCGCCCGTGCACGTGCACTACAGCCCGGACGACGTCGCGAACCCGGCGAACATCAGCCCGGAATACCTTGCCCACGAGCATGAATGGGATCACGTGCTCACCACGAAGCGGCACAATGTGGCGGAGCTGCGCACGCGTGGCGCCCGCGGTGTCGTCTTCGTGCGCAGCGCCTACGACCCGGCCTGGCATCACCCGACCGCGCGGCGCGGCACCCGGCAGTTCCTCGTGGGTTTCATCGGGGTGTGCCGGCCCGACCGCCGCGCCGATCTGGTCGCCCTCGCCCGTACGCACGGCGCCCGAATGCTGGTGCGGGGGCCCGGCTGGCGGCGGGTGCCCGAATTGCACACCACCGGCGCGGTGGTCGGCGGCGCCGTGTACGGCCAGCGGTACTCCGAAATCGTCGCGAGCATCACCGCCAATCTGGTTCTGCTGAACTCCGGCAACCGCGATACCCACACCTGCCGCACCTTCGAAGTCCCCGCGGCCGGTGGGCTTTTCGTCGGCGAACGCACCGACGAACACGCGGAGCTGCTGACCGACACCAGCGAATGCTTCCTGTTCTCCGACACCGGCGAACTGCGCGAGATCCTCGACTGGTGCGCGGCCCACCCCGACAAGGCGGCCGCGGTCGCCGCGGCGGGACACCAGCGGATCGTCGACGGTCACCATCGCTACGTCGACCGGGCCAGGGAGATCATCGATGCGATCGCGTGAACCGGCGCCGTCGTGACCGCCACCACCGAGGTGCTGCTGATCGCCCTCGCCCTGCTCACGATCGTGGTCGCGGCCACGGCGATTCCCGGGGTGGCGCGGGTCTTCCTGATCGCGCAGGCGGCATTCTGGTCGTTGTCGTATCTAGGGCGGCCGCTGGTGCTGCTGCGGGTGCAGCCCGAGCCGCACTACGGCGACAACGTGCCTGATCCCCGCCTGGCCGAGTTCGGGTACGACCGCGGCATCGCGCTGGTGCTCGAACACGTCGTGTTCGGCCTCTGGATCTACGCGGGACTCGTTGTCGCCTACGCCCTTTGGGCACGTCGCCAGCCACCGCCGCAACAGCCGGCGCTGACCCGGGACCCCGACTTCGTGCCGACCCTCGCCGCCATGTACGGCGTCGGGCTGTGCGGCCGGGCCGCCTCGGTCGCCACCGGATCCATCGGCGGCGCAGGCGATGTCGACAGCGCCAATCCGATCCTGTCCTTCGTCGCCATCCTCGCCACCATCGCCGCGCTCGGCCTGATCATCTTCATCCGACCGGCGCAACCGAAGACCACCGCGCTGATCATCGGCGGCCTGCTGCTCGGTGAACTCGCCTGGACCGCGGTCGTCGAATCGAAAACGCCGATCATCGGTGCGGCACTGGCGATCGCGATCCGCTTCGCCCTCCTCGGCTGGACCAAGACCAAAGCGTTCTCCGTCGCGGCCATCGGGGTGCTGGGCATCGGCGGGTTCGGCTGGCTGCAGTCGTTGAAACAGACCGAGGTGGCCAAAGCCGAAGCGGCGGTGATCGATTCGGGTTACCCGCCGCTGGTGCAGCCGTTCCTCAGCATCCTGCGCCGGTTCGACCTGCTGGAGGCGGCCACCGACGCCTACTTCCACGGGCCCGGTCTGTGGCTCACCCCCACCGAGGCACTGCGCCACGCCACCACGAGCTTGATCCCGGGTCAGTTGCTCGGCAGCCAGAAGTTCCAGTCCGGCACGGCGTGGGCGCAGGACGTACGCGGCGCTTCGGTCGACATGACCAAGGTGTCGGTATCGCTGGCCGAAGGCAATGTCAACGAGGGCTACGTGCTCGGCGGCTACGCCGGGGTGCTCGTCTGCGCGGTGTTCACCTTCGCGCTGCTGATCGCCTGGGCCAGAGCGTTGCACTCGCGCTTGTTTCCGATCGTGGTCCTCGGGCTGGCCATGACCGGCGCCTCCGCGCTGTTCGAGCGCGGAATCCTCGGCAGCATGGAGAATCTCGGCAAATTTCTCCAGGCGGCCGTGCTCGCGTGGCTCATCTCGCTGCTGGTGCGTGCGTACCGGCGCCGAGCCGCACCGGTTCCGCCGCGCGCGGAACCAGACCTTGTCGGGGCTGTCCCTCTTACCGAGAAAGCGTCCACCCCATGGGATTGATCGACTATTGGCATATCGCGCGCCGCCGCTGGGTCATCATCGTCGCGGCGGTGGTGGTGTGCCTGGCCGCGGCGGCCGGCTACGCGAGCACGCTGCCGACCACCTACCTCGCCGCCAGCAGCATGTACGTGTCGATGGCGACCGGAACCTCGGTCAACGACTCGTACCAGGGTGGCCTGGCCGCCCAGCAGCGCGTCCGCTCATACCTGGACCTGGCCACCAGCGCGACCGTCGCCAAGCGGGTCATCGACGACCTCGGACTACAGCTGTCGGTCGGCGAGGTGCAGAGCAAGATCAAGGCGTTCTCCCCGCCCGCGACCACCAACCTGGTCATCACCGTCGAGTCCGGCACCGCGGAGGGCGCGCGCGATCTGGCCAATTCGGTGGTGGCCCAATTCCGCAGGCTCGTCGACGAATTGGAGACGATCGAGCGGGACGCGGCACCGGCGGCGCGGGTCGCGGTGGTCGACCGTGCCGAACTGCCGACCGCGCCGAGCGGACCGCAGACGAAACGCCTCCTGGTGCTGGGCATGCTCGCCGGGCTCGCGCTCGGCTGTGCGGGCGCCTTCGTCCGGGACCGCACCGATCGCACCCTGCGCACATCCAATGATCTCGAAGCGCTGCTACCCGTGCCGATCCTGGGGATCATCGACGCCGGCCGGCCCGGCGCGCCCGACGAGACCCGGCGACTGCGCACCCGGCTGCTGCGCGAAAACGAGGCCGGGAGCGTGCAGTTCACCAGCCTGTCGTCCCGGTCGGAACCGGAAGTGGCGGCGGCCCTGGCGAAATCGCTGGCCGACACCGGCAGCAGCGTGCTGCTGATCGACGCGGACACCTCCGGCAACGGCAGCTCCGGCACGGTCCCGGCAGCGAAACTCGGCCTGGCCGAGGTGCTGCGCGACGGCACCCCGGTGTCCGACGCAGTCACCGCGCTGCCCGATACCGGCGTCACGGTGCTGCCGCTGGGCGACGCCGACGCGCAGACCCCCGACCTGCTCGCCTCGGAGCGCTTCGTCTCGGTCGTCGCGAAGCTGCGCACCGAATACGACCACCTCATCGTGCAGACCGCACCGGTGACCCAGGCCGCCGACGCCATCGCGCTCGCACCGCTCTGCGGGCGGACCATCGCCGTCGTCCCGCTCGGCAGCACCACCGCGCCGCAATTGCGCGGTGCGCTGGCCACTTTCGGCGACAACAAGCTGACCGGCGCGGTAGCGTACAGCAAGCCGGGCAACCGGCTGCAGCGGCTCGGCGACAGGCTGCGGCTATGAATGGGCGCATGACGGATCCCAGCGTTGGCGAGGCAGGGTCATGAGCAAAGAAGCAGTCGGTCGACGGGGTGTGTTGGCGGCCGCATTCGGGGCGGTCGGCGCGGTGCCGGTATTGGCCGCGTGCAGCAGCACACCCGAGGTGGGTCCGCCCACGATCGAATTCCGTTCGCCGCACGTCACCGACGCACCCGCGGCGCGCAACGTCCGCGACTTCGGCGCCGTCGGTGACGGTCTCGCCGACGATACGGCCGCCATCGCGGCGGCGGCCGCCGTCACGGACAAACCGCTCGTCATGTATCTACCCGCGGGCCACTACCGGGTGACGGCGTGGCCCGAATTGAGTGACTACGCCACGGTTCTCGGTGATGGCGCCGACGTGACGGTGATCAGTTGCGAGACCGACACGACGCTCATCCACCTGCATCAGCGCAACCGGGTGCGGTTCGCCCGGATCGGCTTCTATCTGGCCGGACCCAAGGCGACCGGGATCGTGCTGTCGGAATGCTTTCGGTGCTCGTTCGATTCGGTGGTGATCCGCGGCAATCACCTCAGCGACAACCATCCGCGCTACCTGGCGCAGCGTGGCGTGGTGCTGGAGGGCAATACCGGCGGCACCTCGTTCGTCAACTGCGACATCAACAATTTCGGCTACGGCATCGTCACGTCCTGCATCCAGAACTACGTCACCTCGTCCAAACTCACCAGCAACTTCATCGGCGTGCTCGGCACCGGTAACGATCACAACGCCGGATTGGCGCTCACCAACGTCGAATTCGTGTCCGACGCCGATCCGCGTACCACCGATCGGCACATCCGCGTCGACGGTGCGGCCAACGACTGGTGGCTGACCAATGTCTGGTTCGAGGGCGCCGAGGTCGCGCTGTCCATCGGGCACGCCGACCGGGGCGGGCCCGCCCAGTTCGGCATGATCAACTGCAAGGTGGCGGCGCGCAGCGTCGGGCTCGACCTGATCTATTGCCGCCAGCCGTATCTCGCCAACGTGCAGTTCGACAGGGATCTGGACCGGCCGCCGACCGAGCTACGGATCGATCCCGCAGGCTGCCCCGAGGGCACCGCGGTGAACCTGATCTCCACCGCCGCGGACGATCTCAACCCTGCGGTGTTCCCCGACCGCTGGCATGTGCTGGGGCGCACCAGCATGCACACCCCGGCCTTCACCGGCACGGTCGTGATCAAGGCCGGACGCAGCGACGCCGACGTCTTACAGACGCAGACCGCCGACGGCTCCGTGCGCGCAGCCGTCCTGGGAAGCGGAACTTGGCTCTCCGAGCACAGCGAAGGAGGTCTCGTGCTCAAAGACGCGTCCGGGACATACTGGCGGGTGTCCATCTCCACCGAGGGCGCCCTGAAGACCATGTCCTTGGGTAAACAGCGGCCGCGCGAGTAGCCGCCATGACCCGACCGAAATCGTTGGCGCGCAGCAGACTCGGGCCGGTGCCGTTGCGTGGCAGTACGGTCGTGCTGCGCCCGCCCCGGCTCGCCGACTACCCGTACTGGCGGCACATCCGGCTACGCGACCGGCGGCATATCGAGCCGTTCTGGTACAGCTCGGCGCTGGACTGGGACGCACGGCACTGCGGAACCCATTGGGTACGTGAATGTCTCATGATCCGCGCGGAGGCCAGGGCCGGTCGCCGGCTGGCCACCGTCATCGAGGTCGACGGGCGGTTCGCCGGACAGATCGAGCTCGGCACGATCGACACCGCGACCGGCGCCGCGGAAATGGGCATTTGGGTCGACGCCACGGTGGCCCGGCACGGTATCGGCGGGCTGGCGGCGGCCATGCTGCTGGACCACGGCTTCACGAGGCTCGGGCTGCAGCGGATCACCGCGCCGATCTCACCGGCCAACGTCGCCGCCGCGCATGGCGCGGCCGGGGTCGGTTTCCGCCGGGAAGCGTTGATGGGCAGGTACTTCGACGTGGGCGGGGCGCGCCGGGATCACGAACTCTGGGCGGTCACGGCGGGCGATCGCCCGCCGGACGGGTTCACCGGGCACTGGCTCGCGCGTCACCACACGCCCGGCGCCGCACCGCTGCCCGCACCCGCCGATCCGGTGCCGCCGGGGCTGCCTAAACTCGCCATGGTGATCGCGGGCGCACGCTTCTACGTGGGGCGCGCGGTGCACCTGTTCGATCCGCTCGGCACACCGCCGCCGATCCGGCTCGCCGACCCGGACCATCCGGAGGTCGTCCTCCGGACCCGCAAGCCCACCGACTGGCGGCGCTGGCGGGCCGCGCGGTCGCGCTGCCGGGCCGCGCTGGATCCCGACGCGTCGGCGCCCGAGCCGACCTGGGCCGCACAGCACACCAGGTGGCACTGGGTACGGCAGTACCTGCGTACCCGAGCCGGGCTCCGCTCGGCGGGTGGCCTGGTCCTCGCGATCGAGGTGGACGGCGGGTACGTCGGCGAGGCCCGGCTGTTCGATCGGGACATGTTCGACCGCAACGCCCGCATGTTCGTCTGGGCCGATCCGGCGTACGCCGAGCACGTCCGCGTCGCGGCCACGAGGGGGCTGCTCACGCTCGCCTTCGGACCGCTCGGTCTGTGTCGGGTCGCGACCACCATCGCGCCGGGCGATCAGGTCGCCGCCGAGATCGCCGCCCGGGTCGGCATGGCGCACGAAGGACAGATGCGCGATTCGGTGGACGCCACCGGCCGCCGCGCCGATCACGACCTCTGGGCGATCACCACGCCCAGCCCACCGGAACACAGCTCGGCACCGTCCCTGTCCACCGATCCGTCACCCCGAAGCTCCGGGAAACAGTGAGCGCGACGATCGACCTATAGGCGCTCGATCGAGCCCTTCGGGGCCGGATTGGGCACGCGGACAATCTTTTCACCGATCTCCGCCAACCCCCCAATTAGAAAGCGATCGTTCTCTACCATGACCTCGGTGAAGCCGAGAACGAGTGGAACACGTTGGCTACAAGGCAAAGTCGCGGTGGTGACCGGCGCGAGCTCCGGCATCGGCGCGGCCACCGCCGTGGCGCTCGCGCGCGACGGCGCCGGCCTGGCGTTGGCCGATATCGACGAAACCGGGATGCGAGCGACCGCCGATCGCATCGCCGAACTGGGCGGCGAGGTGAGCACGCATATCGTCGACGTCGGGAACCGGGACGCGATCTACGCCTTCGCCGCAGCGGTCGAACAGCGTTGGGGCCGCGCGGATATCGTGGTCAACAATGCCGGTGTCGCGGTGCTCGGCGACGGTGTCACGGTCAGCGACGAGAGCCTGCGCTGGATCGTGGACATCAATTTCTGGGGCGTCGTGCACGGCACCCGGGCGTTCCACCCGCTGGTCGAACGCTCCGCCGGCGGGACCATCGTGAACGTCTCCAGCGTGTTCGGCCTGCTCGGCATGCCGTGCCAATCCGCATACAGTGCCACCAAATTCGCGGTGCGCGGGTTCACCGAATCGGTGCGGATGGAACTGCGCCTCGCCGGATCGCCGGTGCGGGTGCTGACCGTGCACCCCGGTGGGATCCGCACGAATATCGCGCGCTCCACCAGATTCGACGGTACCGGCATCGCCCGCGCCGAGACCCCCGAGGCCAATGTCGCGACGTTCGACCGGCTCGCGCGGCTCACCCCGGAGCAGGCGGGCGCCGCGATCGTCAAGGGAATCCGAGGCAACAAGGCGAAGATTCGCATCGGCACCGATGCGATCGTCATGGATATCGTCCAGCGTCTGTTCCCCGTGGGCTACCAGCGCATCATGCTGACCGTGATCCGACTCGGCCTGCCCAGAACCAGCCGAAGCCGCTGACAGGCAACAGGACTCCCGTTCGGACACACCGACCGGCCGCTTTGTGGCGTGCGCGGCACTGCCGTCGTTGCCCGGACAAGCCCGGCGGCGCGGACGTACAGTGAGGCGCAGCACCCGTCGCGTACCGGAGGATTCGCACGGGTCAGTGTGCCGAACCGCGGGGAGATCAACATGGCGTCCGATCCCGAGCAGCCGGCGACGCCGCACGCCCGGTTCGCCCGGAGCAACGAACTCCAGGCGCGGCTGCACGAACTCGTCCCGGGTGGTGCGCACACCTACGCCAGGGGCGCGGACCAGTATCCCGAACAGATGGCCCCGGTGCTGGTGCGCGGCAACGGCTGCCGCGTGTGGGACGCCGACGGCAACTGCTATGTCGAATACGGCATGGGATTGCGCTCGGTCACCCTCGGGCACGGATTCGCACCGGTGCTCGACGCCGTGCGCGCCGCGATCGCCGACGGGGTCAGCTTCAGCAGGCCGACCGAGCTGGAACTGCTGGCCGCACAGGACTTCCTCGCTCTCGTGCCGGGCGCCGACATGGTGAAGTTCGCCAAGAACGGCTCCGACGCGACCACCGCCGCGGTGCGGCTCGCCCGCGCCGCCACCGGCCGGACCGCGCTGGCCGTCTGCGATCAACCGTTCTTCTCGGTCGACGACTGGTTCATCGGCACCACCGCGATGAGCAACGGCATCCCCGCCGAGATCGCGGCCGATACCCTGCGTTTCCGCTACAACGATCTCGATTCGCTGGCGGCGGTGCTCGATTCGGGGCGCGTCGCCGCGGTGATCATGGAGGCGGCCACCGCACTGGCCGAGCCCGCGCCGGGCTTCCTGGCAGGCGTGCGCGCCCTCTGCGACCGGCACGGCGCCTTGCTCGTCTTCGACGAGATGATCACCGGGTTCCGCTGGTCGGCCGGTGGCGCGCAAGCGGTCTACGGCGTCCGCCCGGACCTGTCCTGCTGGGGCAAGGCGATGGGCAACGGGTTCCCGCTCTCGGCGCTGGCTGGTAAGCGCGAGTACATGGAACTCGGCGGGCTGCGCACCGACGACGATCGGGTCTTCCTGCTGTCCACCACGCACGGCCCGGAATCGGCGTCGCTCGCCGCCTTTCGTGCGGTGGTGCGGGAGTACCGCGCCGGCGATCCGATCACCCGCATGGAGCGCGCCGGCCGGCGTCTCGCCGACGGGGTCAACCTGATCGCCGCGGATCTCGGCATCGCCGACCACCTTCAGGTACTCGGCCGCCCATCGTGTCTCATCTTCGTCACTCGCGACCCGAGCGGGCGGCCCTCACAGGAGTTCCGCACCTTGTTCCTGCAAGAGCTGCTGCAGCGGGGTGTGCTCGGGCAGTCGTTCGTCACCTCCGCCGCGCATACCGACGGCGATATCGACGAGACCGTCGCGGCCTGCCGCGAAGCCGCGGCGGTGTACCGCAAAGCCATTGAGCAGGGCAGCGTCGACGGCCTGCTCGTCGGCCGTCCGGTCGCGCCGGCCATCCGCCGCCACGCCGCGCCGCGCCGCATTCGACGGGACGACGAATGACGCAGCCGAACAAGGCGATTCGAGCGCCGAAACACCCGCCAGAATGGCATGGCGTGCAACTTTGCAGTCATGGCAGCTCGGCAGTCCGTGCGACCGAGCACGCGACGCACGCCGCGGCGGTGACGCTCAAAGCTCTTGCCGCACCGCAGTTCCCCTGGCCGAACGGATGAGCGGCCCGCGCGTCGCGGTGGTGCACGAACGCTTCACCGAGTTCGGCGGTTCCGAGGCCGTCGTCGGCGAGCTGGCCGAAACCTGGGAGCGCACGGAGGTTTTCGCGCCGATCGTCGATCCGGCGGGCGTGCGGGCACCGCTGACCTCGGTGCACGATACCTGGCTCAGCCGTGCGTATGCCGTCACCGGCCGCCGTTCACACGCTCCGCTGCTGCCCTTCGTACCGCGCGCGCTGCGCCGCCTGCCGCTCGCGCACCGCTTCGATGCCGTCGTCATCAGCCATCACGCGTTCGCCACCCAGGCCGCGTTCGCCGCCGACGTACCGGTCCTCGCCTATGTGCACAGCCCGGCACGCTGGGCGTGGGACAAGGACTTCCGCGCGCGCGAGGCGGGCGGGCCCGCGGGCCGGCTCGCCCTGTCCGCGCTCGGCAGCCTGGCCCGGCACGCCGAATTGCGGGCCGCGCCTCGGCTGTCCCGGATCGTCGCGAATTCCCGCGCCGTCGCCGCGCGGGTGCACGACTGGTGGGGGCTGCCCGCCACGGTCGTCTATCCCCCGGTGCAGATCGACAGCTTCACGCCCGACGCCGCGGTAGCTCGGGAGGACTTCTTCCTGTTCGCGGGCAGACTGGTGCCGTACAAGCGGCCGGATCTGGCCATTCGGGCCGCGCAGCGCGCGGGCCGCAAGCTCGTCGTGCTCGGCGACGGCCGTTTCCGCGCGCAGTTGGAATCCTTGGCCGGGCCGGAGACCACCTTCCTGGGCGCGACCTCACACGAAGTTCTGGTCGACACCTACCGCCGCTGTCGCGCGCTGCTGATGCCGGGCGTCGAGGATTTCGGCATCGTCCCGGTGGAGGCGATGGCCTGCGGCACCCCGGTGCTCGCGGTCGATCGCGGCGGCGCGCTGGACACGGTCCGGCCGGGCATGACCGGCGCGCACGTCGCGCACGGCCCCGACGAGACCGTGATCGACAACCTGGCCGCGGCGATGCGCGACTGTACGCCCACCGCCTACCGGACCGAGGTCATCCGCGCGCATGCGGAAACCTTCTCCCCCACCGCCTTCCGCGCCAATATGGCCGATGCGGTGACAGAACTGCTCGGCTGACTTTCAGGCCAGGCAGGTCGGCGCCGGCGGTTTCGGCGCGTTCCAGTCGTTCACCGTGATCCACTGGAACACCGCGGATCGCCGCTTCATATAACGCAGCAGACCTTCGTTCGTCTCACACAGTTCCTGCAGATTTCCAACCACGTAACTCTCCGTGATCAGGGCCTGGAGTTTTTCGTTGTAGGCCGCTTCGCCCGCGCACATGGCGTTTCGCGTGTCTTTGTCGAATACCGGATTTCCGTAGAGCACACGCCGCGTTTCGGTGTGCACCGGTTTGTCGAAGATCAGCGGGGAAAGCTCCAGCCACTCGCCGATCTCCTGATACCAGCGGTCGTCGTGGTCGGAGCCGTCGCACATGTGCTCGTCGGCTTCGATCGCCACGCCGAAGATCACCGCATCGGCCCGCGCCGCCGGTCCGAGCACCAGCAGCGCGGCACCGAGCGCACAGGTCACCATCGAGGTCGTGCGTGAGAATTTCAAAGACCCGAGCCCTCCAAAATGGTCGTGAACTTTCGACTGCTTCTCGGCTACGCAGTATTACATTCACCAACCGGTCGCTCGGGAAACTCCCGTACACCTCGGTGCGCCGTGTCGAAAAACGGCGCGGTCGTGTTCTAGGTGAGCTGATATGTCGCCAGGACGGCTTTGTGGTCGGTGACCCATTTCTGCGGTGTCGCGAGAAAATTGTCCTGGGTATTCTCCTCCCGCCGGGCATTGCGCACGATCGAGCCGCGCGGTCCCACGATGCCCACGTCGGTGAGCCGCAGCGCGGCGCCCGGCCCGGCGAAGATGTAGTCGATCCGGTCACGTTCGTCGGCCTCGGGCGCCCAGGTGAGCTGCGAGACCGGCGCGTCGGGGTTGCTCGCGGGCCAGGTGAAACCCGGATGCGTCACCGGATCCGGGTAGCGGGAGCGGTACGCGTCGACGAACCCGGCCTGCTGTAGTCGGCGGGTGCTCTCCCACGGCAGCACCACACCGTTGTGGTCGAACAGATTCGCCGCCGCTGGCGTCCAGTCCAGCGCGGACGGTTCGTTGAAATCGCCCCCCATGAGCACCGAACTGCCCGCCGCCGCTTCGGTTTTCGCGTCCTCGAGGAAGGCGCCGATCGCTTCGGGTCGCCCGGAGGCGACGTTCACCCGCTGCACCGCGGCGGGATCGGTCACCGGCCCGCCCGGCAGCTTGTTCCAGCCGAATTCGGAGTACTCCCCCGGCGCGGGCACGCCGGCGCCGTAACCGCGCGGCAGATAGGTGGCGTACCAGCGATATTCGAGGTGCGCGGCGTAGGCGGTGATCCGCTTGCCCCCGACGCTCAACCGAGCCTTGACCATCCAGCCCAGGTCCGCGCTCTCCTCGACCGGGAACGCCGAGAGCACACCGGTATCGCCCGAGGCGACCGCCTCGAATTTCTGGCCCTTCTGCTCCAGCGCCGCCGCGATCGCCTTCGTCGCCTTGTTCGCCTCCGACAGCAGCACCACCGAGGCACGCGTATCGATGATCAGATCGGCCACCAGGGCGATCCCATCGGGGATCTTGCTCGCGCCCATCCAGATATTGATCGCGAGCACCCGGATCTCGTCGGCCGCGGGCGCTGCGGTGGCCAGCGGCATCGCCGCGCCGACGGCCAGCGCACCGCCCGCCGCACCGAACAGTTTCATCGCATCGCGTCGTGTCATCGAACTCGTCATGGTGACCATCACTCCGATCGTGTGCACAGCGGGACAGGGGTGTTCATCTCCTGGCTATCCACCCAATCGGAATATCCCGTGAACTCGGCGAGATCGCCGAGCGAACAGCGACGGCGGCACGCGCGAACGGTGGCCCCGGCCGACCCCGCGTGGCACAGTCAGAACATGAACGCGCGCCGTCGCTTTGCCGTGGTCGTTGCCGGACTCGTGAGCACGGCGCTCGTCGCCGGGTGCGACACGGCGAACGACCAGGGCGGCGGGCCGATCACCTCGACCGTGCCCGGCGTGGTGCCGCTGATCTCGACCGACGACCTCGGCCCGGCCGAGTCCGACGAAGTACACCTGTTCGGTCTCAACGACCTGCACGGCAATCTGCAGCCGCCGGCCGGCTCGACCGGCAAGATCGCCGGGCACGACGCGGGCGGGGCCGCCTATCTGGCCACCCACCTCGCCCGCCTGAAAGCCGCGTATCCCGCCAGCGCGATCGTCGCGGCCGGTGACGACATCGGCGCGAGCCCGCTGATCTCCGGTCTCTTCCACGACGAACCGACCGTCACCTTCATGAACACCATCGGGGTGGCCGCCTCGTCGGTCGGCAATCACGAATTCGACCGCGGCGTCCTCGAATTGGCCCGCATCCAGCAGGGCGGCTGCGCGCCGGACGGCTGCGCACCCGGCGCGCCCTTCACCGGCGCGAAGTTCCCGTACCTGGCCGCGAACGTGACCGACGCCGAGGGCAAGCTGCCGCCCGCGCTGCGGCCGTGGACCATGCTGGAAATCGGCGGGCACAAGATCGGCGTGATCGGCACGGTCACCCCGGACACCACCAATCTGGTGCTGCCCGCGGGGATCCGGGGGTACCGGTTCGACGACGAGGCCGCGACGATCAACCGCTACGTGCCGGAGGTGAAGTCCGCGGGCGCCGAGACGATCGTCGCGTTGATGCACGACGGCGGCAGCCAGCAGCCGCCCAAAGATGTGCCAGTCGACTACAACGGCTGCGCCGATATCAGCCCGAACGTCACGGGCCTGGCCAAGGCGATCGACCCGGCGGTGCAGGCGCTGTTCACCGGCCACAGCCATCAGTCCTACGTGTGCACGATCGAGGGCAAGGTGGTCACCCAGGCCGCGTCCTACGGCAGGCTCATCACCGATCTGACGCTGCGTTTCACCCCGGACGGCGTGCGGGCGTCCGCGGTCAACCGGGTGGTGACCCGCGAGGTGACGCCGGACGGGCCCACCACCGCGCTCGTCGATTTCTATGCCGAACAGGCACGGCCGCGCACCGCCCGGGTGGTCGGCACGGCCACCGCGGTGCTGTCGCACGATCCGGGGGCCTCGGGCACCGCGCCGCTCGGCGACGTGATCGCCGATTCGATGCTCGCGGCCACCGCCGGACCGGCGGGTGCGGTCGCGGCGTTCATGAACCCGGGCGGGGTCCGCGCGGACATCAAGGCGGGCCCGGTCACCTACGGCGATATCTTCACGGTCCAGCCGTTCGGTAACCAGGTCGTCACGCTCACGCTCACCGGTGCGCAGGTGTTGCGGCTGCTCGAACAGCAGTGGACCAACACGAGCAAGCCGGCCGTGCTCTCCCCCGCCGGTATCACCTACGCCTACACCGAATCCGCGTCGAACGGCGCGAAGGTGTCCGCCGAGAGCGTGCGGATCGGCGGACAACCGCTCAATCCCGTTGCGACGTACCGGATCACGACGAACAGCTTCCTCGCCTCGGGTGGCGACGGGTTCGCCGTCTTCACCGAGGGCACCGACAGCGTCCCCGGCCCGACCGACCTGGACGCCTTCGAGGCCTACTTCCGGGACCATCCCACCGTACAGCCGCCGGCCGCCCGGGTGGAGCGGCGTTAGCTCATCGGATGCCAGAAGACTACTGGTCAAATGACCAGTGAAGGTATACCTGGAAATTGTTGTAACACTTACCCTTTGACCTGCACAGACAGGTGACCAGTCCCACAGCCGCAGACCGACCGGAACGCTTGCCGGGGTCGCGCGGAATCCATTACTGTTTCCTATAAGTCAGGACGAAGTGGTTCCTACTTTCGGCCCGACCGCTGTTACCGCGTCAGGGGGCACGTCGCGGCCGGACCAGTATCTCCGCATTCACTGTTGCATGCCGGATTACTTTGTGCGACAACACGGTTCGAGTGAACAGCAGGAGAGGACGATGGCTACCTACATCGTGACGGGCGGTACCGGATTCTTGGGGCGACGGGTCGTCCAGGAGCTGCTGGACCACGATCCCGACGCCGTGGTCCATGTGCTGGTGCGCGAGGGCTCGCTGCAGAAGTTTGCTGACCTGGCCACCGCGTGGCACGGCGGCGAGCGGGTGTTCTCCCTGGTCGGCGACCTCACGGCGGACGGGCTCGGGCTCACCCGGGAGGCACCGGCGGCCGAGCACGTGATCCATCTCGGCGCCGTCTACGACATGACCGCCGACGAGGACACCGCGCACGCCGCCAATGTCGCGGGCACCCGTTCGGTGATCGCCCTGGCCCGCCGGATCGGCGCTGTGCTGCACCATGTTTCGTCGGTCGCGGTGGCCGGCGACCACAAGGGCAAGTTCTTCGAAGAGGACTTCGACCTCGGTCAGCAGCTCACCTCGCCCTACCACCGCACCAAGTTCGCCGCCGAGCAGCTGGTGCGCGAGGCGCAGGGCCTGCGCTGGCGGGTGTACCGGCCCGCGATCGTGGTCGGCGATTCGCGCACCGGCGAGATGGACAAGATCGACGGTCCCTACTACTTCTTCTCCGCCATCGCCAAGCTCGCGGCGCTGCCGTCGGAACTGCCGATGCCGCTGCCCGATCTCGGCGCGACCAACATCGTCCCGGTCGACTACGTCGCCGCCGCCATGGCCACGCTGATCCGCCGGCCCGGACTCGACGGGCGCACCTTCCACCTGGTCAACCCGGAGCCGCAGCCGTTCAGCGCGGTGTACGGCGCGCTCGCCGCGGCGGCGGGCGCGCCCACCGGCATCGGCGTCGTGCCGGGCAGCGCGCTGGCGCTGACCGGGCTGGCGCAGTTGCCGGGCGTCGCCTCGGTGCGCGATTTCCTGTTGGAGCAGTTGGGCATTCCCGCGGCCGTCGCCCCGCACACCTCCTTCGCCGCGGAGTTCATCTCCGATTCCACCCGGGCGCAGTTGCGCGGCTCCGGCCTGAGCGTGCCGCCGTTCGAAAGCTACGCCGAACGGCTCTGGAGCTACTGGCGTGCGCATCTGGACACCCATCGCGACCGCCCCGAGATCACCGACGATCCGCTCAGCGGCCGGATCGTGCTCATCACCGGCGCTTCCTCGGGCATCGGGCTGGCCACCGCGCACGCGGTCGCCCGGCGCGGCGCCACCGTGCTCATGGTGGCCCGCGGCAAGGACGACCTGTCCGACGCCGCCGACTCGGTGCGCGCGGAAGGCGGTGTGGCCTACGACTATCCGTGCGATATCACCGACGCCGACGCGGTCGAGTCCCTGGTGCGCGCCGTGCTCACCGAACACGGCCACATCGACTACCTGGTGAACAACGCGGGCCGGTCGATCCGTCGCTCGGTGCTCAACTCGACCGATCGCATGCACGATTTCGAGCGGACCATGGCGGTGAACTACTTCGGCGCGGTCCGGCTGATCCTGGCCCTGCTGCCGTCGATGCGGGCCCGGCGCTTCGGTCACGTCGTCAACATCTCCTCGATCGCCGTGCAGACCAAGGTGCCCCGGTTCGCGGCCTACGTCGCGAGCAAGTCGGCGCTGGACAACTTCAGCGAGATCGCGGCGGTCGAGAACCGGGACGCGGGCATCACTTTCACCTCGGTGCGGATGCCGCTCGTGCGCACCCCGATGATTGCGCCGACCGATCTCTACCGTTCGCTGCCGGTTCCTGACCCGGACCAGGCCGCCGCCATCGTGGTGCGCGCGCTGGAGGATCGCCCGCACCGCATCGACACCCCGGTCGGCACCTTCGCCCAGGCGGTCGATCTGCTGATGCCGTCGGTGA
This sequence comes from Nocardia vulneris, assembly GCF_001613425.1. GTDB lineage: Bacteria > Actinomycetota > Actinomycetes > Mycobacteriales > Mycobacteriaceae > Nocardia > Nocardia vulneris. The sequence goes on from NZ_BDCI01000040.1 coordinate 78,469, forward strand.
AGCGCACGATCCTGCACCAGGGCTTCCGCTTGTTCGGGGAATCCCATGCGGCACAGGGCAACAAGGCCGTCGCGCCCGCGCAGGCCGCAGCGGCCGAGCCGTCCGGAGAGCGCGGCCGCAGCCCGCTGACCGTGCTCGCGCCGGTGCTCATGCCGCTGATGGCGCTGCCCGGCCCCGCGGCGCGGGTGGCCCGGGTGGTGCCCGGATTGCAGTGGTAGTCACCGGGATTTGAATTCAGGTCGACGCGCGTGCGCAAATTGCGGGCGACCGGTTCAGACGCGGGCCTGACGGTTCGGCACGATATCGGGATACCGATAGTGTATTCGTGCGATGCAGTGCCGAACCGTGTGCATCTCCGCGTGTAGTTCACGCAGCCGTTGCGTTTGAAAAGTCCGTTCGGCGGTACTGATTGCGCGGGCGAGCCCGCGCGCGTGGGTGGCAAGCAAGTCGAGAAATACCCGGGCTTGTGCGATGTCGGGATCATCGGACATTCGCTGTTCCTATCACGCCCGCTCGCGGCCACACCACTCGAACTCCGCGCGTTCCACGGGATTTCGCCGCACCGTGTCCGAATCGAAAAGGACTACCGGTGTTTCAGAGAAAGGAAAGCGCCCGGCGCGGAAATGCCGGTGCGGTGGGGCCGGATCGGCCCCACCGCGGATTTCCCGGCAGGGAACTCACACCCGGTCCGCCGCGAACCAGGCGGCCGGCCACATGGCCCAGCCGTAGTTGCCGTGCTGCGTCGGGTCGAGACCGCCGCCGCAGACGGGATCGCCACCCGTGCAGTAGTTTCCGGTGCGCCAGGCGTACTGACCCGGCACGTTCCAGCCGATCAGCCGGAGCGGATCACCGAACAGCAGCACCGCGGCCACCCGCGATTCCAGTTCGCCCGGCAGCACCGCCATCCCGCCGAGGACCGTCACCGCGCCGGTACCGAGGACACCGTGCGTGACGACCGCGCCCTGCGAATAGCCGACCAGGATGAACCGCTGGTCCGGGCACGCCGCCGCCTGCCACAGCAGATGACCGGTCATGTCGTGGGTGCCGCGGCTCACCGACGCCGGATCCAGCAGGTCCGCAGGATAATTCACGCGATACGCGGTGGAACTCACCGGTAGCGCCTGCAGCAACGTGCCGTAGAGCGGGTCCCCGACCGCGGCGCCGAGGTAGCCGGGTTCCTGTGTTCCCCGTGCGACTACCACGTCGATCGCGGCGCAGGGCGACGCCCATGCGGGCGATCCCGTCGTCGCTCCGAAACCCGCGGCCAGCAGTAGCACGATGAAAACTCGTACCACCCGCCACTTTTCGAAATGAATTACCTTCCGGTTTGCCATCGTGATCACCCACTCACGCCGTTGTGAGAAGCCGAGTGACACTTGTCAGCGACAAGTGCCACTCGGCTATATCTGCGAAGGTAAGAACGGCTGAGTAGGTCGTCAAGGAAGTCGACCCGAACGATGCGGACTCAACGCCGAATCGTGTCCTGGCTAATCTTTTCTACGGAACGAGAACCGCTGCGCCAGTGAAACGTCCGTGGGCGAGATCGGCCAGGGCCTGATCTGCCCTGCCGAGGGAGTACCCACGGGTGGTCACTTCTATGCGGTGTTCGCCTGCGAGGGCGAGAAATTCACGCGCGTCGGCGCGGGTGTTCGCGGTGACCGAGCGAATTTCCCGCTCCTGGAACAGATGCCGCTGATAATTCAACGCCGGGAGGTCGCTCAGATGAATACCCGCGATCGCCAGAATGCCGCCGCGGTCGAGCGCGGCCAGCGCCGGCGGCACCAGCGTGCCCACCGGCGCGAACAAGATCGCCGAATCGAGTTGCACCGGAGGCGGATCCGCCGCACCCTGCGCCGACGCCGCACCGAGGGCGCGCGCCAGCTCCTGCGCGGCCGGATCCCGGGTCATCACATGCACCTCGGCGCCGCGCGCGAGCGCGACCTGTGCGGCGATGTGCGCGCTGCCGCCGAAACCGTAGATGCCGAGGTGACCACCGGGCGGCAGCTGCGCGCGCTGCAGTGAGCGATAGCCGATGATGCCGGCGCAGAGCAGCGGCGCCGTCTCTTCGTCGGTGTAGTTCTCCGGCAGGCGCAGCGCGTAATCGGCTGGCACAGTGGCATATTCGGCGTATCCGCCGTCGGCGTCCCACCCGGTGTAAAGCGAACGGGGACAAAGGTTCTCGAGTCCGCGCAGGCAGTACTTACAGGCGCCGCAGGTGTGCCGCAACCAGGCGATGCCGACCCGGTCGCCCACGGCGAAACCGTCCGCGGGACGCTCGTCGGCACGCGCGCCGACCGCCGGGCCGACCGCGACCACCTCGCCGACCACCTCGTGCCCGGGCACCACCCCGGCGCGATGCACGGGTAGATCCGCCTCGGCGACATGCAGGTCCGTCCGGCAGACGCCGCAGGCCAGCACCCGCACGAGCAGTTCGTCGGCGGCCGGCTCCGGCACGGGCTCGCGCACGCGCTCCAGCGGCCCCGCATCGATCGGCCCCGGCCGATGGACTCGCCATCCGGTCATCGATCCCGACCGCGCAACCTCGTTCATGCTGAACTCTCCTTGTCCCCGGGACACCTGGCCGAGCCGCACTGGCAATCCGATGCTGCGTGCGACCCTACTCAACCGATTTCCCCCTGTCGCCGCACCGGTTCTGATACATTTGTGTATTGAATACAGTTTTGTATCCAATTGATCGGCTCCGGCCACTACCCGCGGCCGGTCCCACCCGAGGAGGTGCCCATGGCGTCGTCCACCCCATCGGGAAGCGCGGCGAGCCGGGTCACCCGCCGCCGCGCCGAAACCCGCGACCGGCTGCTGACCGCCGCGTACGAGGCCTTCAGCGAGGAGGGCTTCGGCAAGGCCACGGTGGAACGGGTCTGCGAACGCGCCGGGTTCACCCGCGGCGCCTTCTACTCCAATTTCGTCTCGCTCGACGAACTGTTCCTGGCGATGTGGGAACAGCGCTCGGCCGCTATGCTCGCCGACATCAAGCGTGTCCTGGACGACATGCTGATCGGCGGTGACGACGACCTGCACACCGCGATCGAACGGATGGCCCGCGCGGTGCCCATCGACGAGGGCTGGTATCGGATCACCGCGGAGTTCACCGCCCATGCGCTGCGCCATCCCGAACTGCGCCGGGTGATGGCCGCGCGCGAAGAGGCGATCAGCGCCGCGCTGATGCCGGCCGTCGTCGCCGGGCTGGCCCGGATCGGCCGCGCGGTCCCCGATTCCGCGGCGCTCGGTCAGGCCCTCGTCGCGGTGCACGACGGCACCAGCGTGCAGGTCCTGATGGAACCGCGCAGCCGCGCCGTGCGCAAGCGGCGCACCGAACTCATCTACCACGTCGTGCTGGCCTATAGCACCGAAACCGAAGGATGAAGATGACCGACAGGACCACCGAATTCGCACAACAGGCCGACGTCATCGTGGTCGGCGCCGGGCTGGCCGGCCTCGTCGCGACGCACGAGCTGGTCAAGGCGGGCCGCAAGGTGCTCGTGCTCGATCAGGAGAACCGCAACAATCTCGGTGGACAGGCGTTCTGGTCACTCGGCGGGCTGTTCATGGTGGACACCCCCGAGCAGCGCCGGCTCGGGATCAAGGACTCCTACGAACTGGCGCTGCAGGATTGGCTCGGCTCGGCCGGTTTCGACCGCGACGACGAGGACCTCTGGGCGCGACAGTGGGCCCAGGCCTACGTGCGTTTCGCCGCCACCGAGAAACGTGACTACCTCCACGAACTCGGTCTGCGGATCACCCCGGTGATCGGCTGGGCCGAGCGCGGCGGCGGCTTCGCCGACGGGCACGGCAATTCGGTGCCGCGATTCCATCTCACCTGGGGCACCGGGCCGGAGGTGGTGCGGGTGTTCGCCGAACCAGTGCTCGAAGGGGAACGGCGCGGGCTGGTCGGCTTCGGCTTCCGCCACCGGGTCGACGAGCTGATCGTCGAGGACGGCGCGGTCGTCGGCGTCCGCGGCGGCGTGCTGGAGCCGAGCGACCTGGCGCGCGGCCAGGCGTCGTCTCGAAACGTAGTGCGCGAGTTCGAGTTCCGCGCACAGGCGGTGATCGTCAGCTCCGGCGGCATCGGGCACAATCACGAGTTGATCCGGCGCAACTGGCCGGTCGAACGGCTCGGCAAGTGCCCGGAGACCATGATCTCCGGCGTGCCCGCGCACGTGGACGGACGGATGCTCGGCATCACCGAGGCGGCCGGCGGCGCCATTGTCAACCGGGATCGCATGTGGCACTACACCGAAGGCATCGTCAACTGGGATCCGATCTGGCCCGATCACGCCATCCGGATCATCCCCGGCCCGTCCTCGATGTGGTTCGACGCGAACGGAAGGCGTTTGCCCGCACCGTGTTTCCCGGGTTACGACACCAACGCGACCATGAAGGAGATCCTGTCCACCGGCTACGACTACTCCTGGTTCGTGCTGACCCAGTCGATCATCGAGAAGGAGTTCGCGCTGTCGGGTTCCGAGCAGAATCCCGACATCACCGGCAAGGACCTCAAACTCACCCTCAAGAGCCGCATCGCCAAGGGCGCACCGGGCCCGGTCGAGGCGTTCAAGCAGCACGGCGTCGACTTCGTGGTCGCGGACACGCTGCGGGAGCTGGTCGCCGGGATGAACAAGATCACCCGCGGTCCGCAGCTGGATCACGACACGCTGGAGCGGCAGATCGTCGCGCGAGACCGCGACGTCACCAACAAGTACTCCAAGGACAGCCAGCTGATGGCGATCACCAACGCGCGCCAGTACTTCGGGGACAAGGCGGGACGTGTCGCCAAGCCGCATCGGATCCTCGACCCCGCCGCCGGCCCGCTCATCGCGGTGCGGTTGAATATCCTCACGCGAAAGACGCTGGGCGGCTTGCAGACCAACCTCGACTCACAGGTGATCCGGCAGGACGGCAGCGCTTTTCCCGGCCTCTACGCCGCGGGCGAGGTGGCCGGATTCGGCGGCGGCGGGGTGCACGGGTACAACGCGCTGGAAGGTACCTTCCTCGGCGGCTGCATCTTCTCCGGGCGGGCCGCAGGTTTGGCACTGGCCGCGACACTGCGGTGATCGGCGCATAATCGGCAGATCATCCCGCAGGTCACGGTGGTTGTCCGGGCCCGCACGGCACCCGTAGGCTCGGGCAGCCTTCGGCTGCGGTTCCCGGCGCAGGAGCCTCGTCGGCGAAGGACAGTCCGACAGAACGAGGCCAGGGAGATGTGGAGAAAGTGCGATCGGGGCCGGCGGCGGGGGTCGGCGCCCAGTACATCGATCGGCCGGCGAGAGCAACAACGCCTCCCCCGGTTCGAGCCGGACGACGACGAGCGACACCGGCGGCAGTGGCTGGCATCGCTGCACGCCTTCGCCGACGCCTACCGGGCGGCCGAGCTGAACGGCCTACCGGTGCGGCAGGTTTCGCATTCCGGCTGGCGCCCGGGCGCGCGGATCGCACCGGGCACGACCGAGGGCAGGTTGCTCGCCTACCACGACTCGGGCGACGAAGCCGATTTCGTCTTCCGGGAGGGTGAGCTCGCCCTCTTCAGCATCACCACCGCGGGCGGGCACCGCGAGGATTTCACGCTGCGCCCGTTCGCCATCCGCTGGGTGATGCTCGCCGGATTCTGCGGGGCGGTGGCGCCGGGCGTCACCCGGGTCGAGGTCTGTGACGGCGACGGCACCGCGGTCCCGGTGGATCTCGTGGCCCATACCTTCGCCGCCACCACCGATCTCGAGCTGCCGTATCTGCGTACGATGAACCGGCTGCGTGCCGCCGGGGCACGGTCCGACGAGATTCTGGACGTGCTGTTCCGCAGTGATCGGCGCGGTGAGGAGTACGCGGCGACCCGGCACCTGACCATCCGGGTCTACGGCGGCGACGACGCTCCCCTGTACACCGGCCCGGTCTTCACCGACGCCCGATTCCGTCAGTTGCGCAAGAGCATTCGCGACTGAGCACGGTCACGGCTTACAGCCCGCCGGGGTCGCGTTCGCCGACGATCGCGGCGGCGGTGCGGCCGCGAGGCTGGTCGGCGAGACGATCGGCGGCTCGGTGGGCTCGGGCTCGGCCACGGGTCGCGCCTCGGTGTAGAGACGCGCACCGGTCGGTCGCAGCCCCGGTTCCACCGTGATGCCGGTGATCTCGGCCTGGTTGCCGTGGATATCGGTGAGACGCGCGGCGAACGGACCCGTCCCCGCCCGGGAGATGGACCAGTAGTTGTCCATACCTCGGGTCAGGTGCTGCCACGCCCCGCCCGTCGCGGGCCGAATCGCGACCTCGCGCAACGGATTCCCGGTGCCGCCGAACAGGATGGCGAACCAGGCGGCGGTGGCATCGGGCTTCACCTCGTAGGTCAGCTCCGCCACCGGCTCCGGATTGCGCACCACGTGGTACCGAACCTTCGCGACGCCGTCGGACAGGTCGGCGATCTCGGTGAACGCGGCCGTGCTCAAATCCAGTTGTCCCGGAGCACATCCCGGGCAACGGTCGACGATCTGCACCCGCACGCTGCCCCGCGGGCCCTCGACATCGAGGTAGCCCCCGCACGGATCGGCGGTGCCGTACTCCGATGTCGACATACCCACGAAGAAGCCGTCCAGCGGAAGGTCGGGGTACGAGCACGAGACCCCCGGACCGAACGAATAGAACCGCGCCTCGCCCGATACGACGGGCTGCGGCTCCGGTAACGGGCTGGTGGACGGCCAAATACTGTTGGCGGTCAACGGGTTCGACGGTGTCGCCGACTGGGCCATCGCGTTCGGTACGTCGCAGTGCACCGGCTCGGGCCGGGTCACCCACACCGCTACGCCCGCAATGGCCGCCAGGCCGATCGCGGACCACAGCCACCCCGAACGGACGTGTCGCTGGTTGATCGGTATCCGGTGCATCGCTCCCGACTCCGGTTCACCTGCTCATGGACTCTCCATCCTGACGTCCATAGGAAAGCAGCCGAACGGCGCGGGCACGCGGCGAACGAAAAATCTACACAGTGAAAGGAACATGCTTCAGCAAGCGTGAGGCAAATCCCCAGCATCCTCCTGGACACTCCCGCAGCCTGCCGGAAATCATCCGGTGTGCATGCCGCCCCGTAATGCCACGCACCCCAGCGCAATACGGTACGGCGCCGACGCTACGCGAAGCCGTCCATCAGGGACAGCACCCGCAGCATGACCTCGTCGGCACCACCGCCGATGCTCAACAGCCTGCTGTCCCGGAAGGCACGCGAGGTCCAGGTCTCCGTCATGTAGCCCATGCCGCCGTGCACCTGAAGGCACCAGTCCGCGACCTGACGGGACAGTCGCCCCGCCTCCAACTTGGCGATGGTCGCCATTCTGGTGACGTCCTGGCCGTCCCGGTAGGACCGGCCGGTGGTCTCGGTGTAGACGCGCAGCATGTCCGCCCGCGCCGCCAGCTCGGCGTAGGTGTACTGCAGATACTGATTGGCCGTCAGCGGTTGTCCGAAAACCTTGCGCTGCTTGGCGTAGTCACGGGTCAGCTCCAATTGCATGGCGCAGCTGATCGGTGCGCTGTATGCGGCGAACATGCGCTCCATCACGAACTGCGACATCTGCTGCTGGAAGCCGCGGCCGATCTCACCGATGGTGTTGCGCACCGGAACTCGCACATCCTCGAAGGTGAGCAGGCCGGTATCGGAGGCGCGCATGCCCAGCTTGTCCAGCTTGCGATCGACGCGGAAACCCGGTGCGTCGGTGGGGATGATGATCTGACTCATACCGCGATAGCCGCCCTCCGGGGAGGTGCGGACCAGCGTGCACAGCCAGTCCGCCTGAACCGCGTTGGTGATGAACATCTTCGAGCCGTTGATCACCCAGTCGTCGCCGTCGCGGCGCGCGTGGGTTCTGATACCCGCCACGTCGGACCCGGCGTCCGGCTCGGTGACCGCGACGCCGCAGACGGTCTCGCCGCGCATGGCCGGGGCCAGATATTCCTGTTTGAGTTCCTCGCTGCCGTGCGCGTGCAGCGAGGGCGTCGCCATCGCGACGTGCACGCCCAGCGCCATCGGGAACGAGCCGTGTGCGACCCGGCCCAGTTCCTGGCAGAGCACCACGGTGAACAGATGGTCGGCGCCCTGCCCCGCGTAGGCCGGGTCGTACTCGAGACCGAGGATGCCGAGCTTCGCCATATCGGCGAAGATCTCGTGCAGCGGCATCATCTCCGTCTGTTCCCACTCGTCGACGTGCGGATTGATCTTCTGCTCGAGATAGCGCCGGACCATGGCCCGGAACTCCTGATGTTCGTCGCTGTACATGCCCTTATTGTCGCCTTGCCAACGTCGTGTGGGCGGATAATCAGCACACCGGTACCGCCGGGTACGACGTGGGGCAGGTCACGCCGGGCCAGGCTCGGCGATCAACGGATTTCGGCTGGGAGTAAGGTGCCGAACATGTCGCGTACGCGCATTATTCGGATCGCCACCCGATCCAGCCCCATGGCGTTGGCCCAGGCCGAGCACGTCGCCGAGCTGCTCGAGCGGCTCGGCGTGCAGAGCGAGCTGGTCAAGGTCACCACCGCCGGCGACCGTTGGATGGGTGATCTGTCCAAGCTCGGCGGTAAGGGCGCCTTCGTCAAGGAGATCGACCACGCGCTGCTCGTGGACGACGCCGATCTCGCGGTGCACTGCCTCAAGGACATCCCCGGCGATATCCCGGTGCCCGAGGGCCTGGCCTTCGCCGGGTACCTGGCGCGCGACGACGTGCACGACGCCGTGATCACCGGCAACGGCGCGCCGCTCGCCGAGCAGCCCGCGGGGACCGTGGTCGGCACCAGCTCGGTGCGCCGGACCGCACAGCTGCTGCTGCACTACCCGCACCTGACGGTGCAACCGTTGCGCGGCAACGTCAATACCCGGCTGGCGCGTCTCGAAGAGGGACATGTCGACGTGTTGATCGCCGCCGTCTCCGGCCTGCATCGGGTCGGCCAGCAGCACCGGATCACCGAGACGCTCGACCTCGAGACCATGTGCCCGCCCATCGGCGCGGGCATCATCGCGCTCGAATGCCGCAGCGACGACAGCCGGCTCCGCGATCTCGGCGCCCAGCTCGATCACGCCGAGACCCACCGCCAGGCCGACGCCGAACGCGCGATGCTGCACGCCCTGCAGGGCCACTGCAACTCCCCCATCGCCGGCTACGCCACCACTGACCGCACCGGCCGACTGACCTTGCACGGCAAGGTCTTCAGCGCCGACGGCGCGCAGTGGCTCGACTCCAAACACTGGGGCGTCCCCGAAGATCCCCAAGCCCTCGGCTTCTTCGTCGGCGCCGACCTGCTCCGCCAAGGCGCCCGAGCCATCATCGACGCCATCCCGCACTGACCGTCACCCGCGCCGTCCCGGTGCGGGGTACCGGGTGCTCAGCGCCAGCGGGCGTGGCGGGGGAAGAGGGAGCGGCCTGCTTCGTGGGCTACCTCGATGAGGACGCGGGCGAGGCGGGTGGTGTCGAGGGACTTCCGGTCGCCGTCGAGGTGAGCGGAGAGGGAAAGGGCGGCTACCGCGGCGCCGCGGCCGCGGATCGGGACGGCGACACAGGCGATGCCTGCAACCGACTCCTCGTTGTCGACCGCCACACCCTGCCGCTGCCGGATCTTGCCGAGCTCGCGATGCAGATCGGTTCTGTCGCAAATGGTTCGGGCGGTCAGCTGAGGTAGTCGATCGCGGAACGAGGTCTCGACGATGCTCGGTTCCAGCGAGGCCAGCAGTGCCTTGCCGAGCGCGGTGCTGTGCGCGGGCATCCGGCCGCCGAGCCGGGTCGGGACGTTCGCCGCGAACCGGCCGCCCGCCTTGTCCAGGTAGAGCACTTCGCGTCCGTCCAGCACACCGAGATGCCCGACCATGCCCGTGCGTTGACAGAGGTCGTGCAGCAGCGGGCTGACCACGTCCCGAATCTCGTTGTGGTCGGCGGCGAGTCCGCCGAGCTCGAGCGTGCGCAGGCCGAGCCGGTAGCCGCCCGGCGCGTGCGCGAGCCAGCGCAGCCGGATCATCTGGTCGAGGATGCGATGCACGGTGGAGCGCGGCAGACCGGTACGTTCGGACAAGCCGAGCAAAGTCAGCGTCGGCGTTGACCCGTCGAAAGCGTCCAGTATCAGCGTCATTCGCTCGATCATGGACACCGGCGGCCGGGCGGCGGGCGCCGGCCCCGATCCCGTCCACAATGCTCCGGACTCGGGATGGGTCACCGCCTCGACCGTCATAGCTCACCTCCACCACGTGCTCGCCTAGAGCTTAGAAGTACATCTATTAGGCATGTGCGTTTCCGGCACACCACTTTGTGTCGCCCATCACAGTGCCTCGAGCGGGCCGTTCGGTGGAATCCCGGAAACTACGGAGACGGCTACGGATCTTTCGCCCGTGCCCATACGCCCACCCAGCCAACGGCTTTCGGCACGGCGTTCGCGGCGAACGAAACCCCATGGCGCCGACGTGGCCGAATGGCTATCGTCGCAGTAGTTCGTTATTACGGAATTACGGATTTACGGAGGCGAGATGATGCGACGCAGACTTGCGGCCGTGCTGGCCGCGGTCTTGCCGCTGGTCGCGGGCTGTTCGAGTACCGCGACGAAAGAAGCGGACGTGTCCACGGTCGAGGGGTGGTTGGCGCGGATCGAGCAGGATCCGGACAACATCGCGTTCGCCATCGACGACGGGCTGGGACGTACCGCCGAACGGCGGGCCGATGCGCAGCAGCCGCTCGCGTCGGCGGCGAAGGTGGTACCGCTCGCGGCCTATGCGCGGGCGGTCGCGGCGGGCACCGTCGATCGGCACGAGCAGATCCCGGTCGCCGAATGGGAGCGGTGGTATCTGCCGAAAGCGGACGGCGGCGCGCATGAACAGGCGCGCAAACGACTGCCCGGCGACACGGTCACCCTCGATCAGCTGGTGAGCGCGATGATTCAGGAGAGCGACAATGCCGCGCCCGACTATCTGCGGGACCGTCTCGGCGACAACGCGCTGATCGAGGCCGCCGCGGCCGGGGGTTGGCACGACTACATGCTGTTCTCGCCACTGGGCAGCATGCTTCGGCTGGCCGAACCGGACATCGCCGACGAATGGGCCGCGGCTCGACGCTATGCGGCCGATCCGGCGTATCGCGCCGCGATACTGTCGAAATCACCGCCGTCCTACAGCGATCAAGTGGCGTGGGCAGAAACCACCTGGACCGGATCGGCACGCCAGCTCACCTCGCTGTATCGCTCGTTCGCCACCGGAAGTTTCGGGCCCGGCGCCGATATCGCCCGCGCACACCTGGAATGGCAGCCCCCACCGGCCGGGTTCGTCGGGCTCGGCTTCAAGGGCGGTGCGCTCGCGGGCATCCTGACCGAGGCGATGTCGCTGCGCCGCGCGGACGGTACGGTCGCGACCGCGGTGCTGCTCAACCGCCGCATGCCCGAGTCCACGTGGTCGGCCGCGCTGAAGAGCTTCCGTCATCAGGAACTGCTGTTCCGCGCCATGACCGAGCCGGAGATGCTGCACCGGTTACCGTGATCGGCATGACGGATGTCGAGGGCAAGCTCGCCGAACTGGAGGCGCGGATCGAAGCGCTGGAAGGGCGTCGCGACGACGACCCGGCGCGCGGTTTCATCGACTACCGCGGCGCGGTCGATTTCGACGGCGAGATCGACTGGACCATCCGCTACAGCGCGGCCGCGGTGCTCCGGCTGCCCGCCGCAGCGCGCGTGGAAGTGCTTGCCGCGCTAGGACACCCGGTGCGCCACGCGCTGATCCAGGAACTGCTCGAAAGTCCGCGCACCGGCGCCGAGCTGGCCGAGGCCCTGGGCCTCACCTCCACCGGCCAGCTGTACCACCACATGCGCGCGTTGTCGTCGGCGAAGATCATCGAACAAAGCCGTCGCGGCACCTATCGCATCCCCGCCTCGAAGGTGGTCCCGGTCCTGGTCCTGATGACCGCCGCCGCCGACATCGCCGAGGTGTTGCACTAAAGTCCGGCCGGCGCCACCGCTGAACCGCGGCGGCGCCGACCGAGACTCCGAGACCGAGCCTAGGCGCGGTCGCTGTGCTGATCGACCAAGGCGTACAGCCACTCTCGTGTATAGCGCTCAGCGAGCAGCGGCAGGAAATTGTCGATCGTGGCGTGGTCGGCGACGTGCTCGTAGGCGGAATGCAGGAATTGTTCGATGGCGTCATCGGCGACGACGCCGTCGAATTCGTCCTCCAAGCGGACGGCGGCGGCGCGCAGGGCGACGGCCTGGTCGAGGGCGAGATCGTTGGCATGAACCGAGGTGACCGGACTGTTCACGGCGGACTCCTGTGTGGTGGTGCGGCATTCGGCGCGTTGAGCGCGTGCGCTGGTATCGGCACGCCTCATTACTTCGGGTACCCAGCGGGCCGCGGCGGACACCCGTCGCCGGTTGTTGTCTGCGACGCACGCCCGTGCCACGCTGATGCCATGGATCTCGACGCCATAGAAGCCGTCCGGCAGCTCAAGTATCGGTATTTCCGGACCCTCGATCTCAAACAGTGGGACGAGTTCGCCGACACCCTCACCGTCGATGTGGCCGGGCGCTACGGCACGCACGCGCTCGGTGAACCGCTCGTCTTGGACGGCCGCGCCGCGGTCACGGAGTTCATGCGCGAAAACCTCGGTCCCACCGTCGTCACGGTCCATATCGCGAATCACCCGGAGATCACCGTCGACGGCGAAACCGCCGTCGGCTCCTGGGCTTTCGAGGACACCGTGCTGGAGACCAAATACGGTCTGCAGATTCGCGGCGCGGGCTACTACACCGATACCTACCGGCGCGACGACGACGGTAAGTGGCGGATCGCCTCGACCGGCTATCAGCGCATCTACGAATCCATGCAGTCGCTCGTCGACACCCCGAGTTTCCAGCTCCTGACGAATATGTGGGCGGCACCGGCTCCGCAATAGCACCGGAAGGAGGCAGGCGTGCCGGCAGCGCGGCTGATCGGCCGGGACCATCACGCGGCACTGCTGCGCGAGGAGCTACGGCGCACCACCGCCAGTCATGGCGGACTGGTGCTGGTGACCGGCGAGGCGGGCATCGGCAAGACAGCGTTGCTCAGCGAGGTCGTCGGCGATTCGGACGCGCGCGACGCGCTCGTGCTGACCGCGACGGCCTGGAGCGGCGACGGCACCCCCGGCTTCTGGCCGTGGGTGCAGGTGCTGCGCGGTCTGCGCCGCGCCGCGACACCTGAGCAGTGGGCCGCGGTGGACGCCGCCGCCGGTAATGCGTTGTCCTTCTTGATCGGTGACGCGGAACTGCCGAAAGCGCCGCAGGGCGCACTGTTCCGGATCGCCGACGCGGTGACCGAGGCCCTCGTCACCGCTTGTGCGCTGCGCCCGGTGATCGTGGTGATCGACGACCTGCATCGAGCGGACCCCGAATCGCTGTCGGTGCTGGCGTTCGTCGCACGGCACTCGTGGTTCGAGCGACTCACCGTCGTCGCGGCGGCACGAGACAACGACATCGACGTGGCGGGCCATCCGCTGCGAGAAGTGTTCGGCGAGTTGACGACTGCCGCGCGGCTCATCGAGCTGACCGGACTACCGGTCGAGCACGTCGCCGAGTTCGTGCACGAGACGACGGGCACGCGCGCGCCGGACGAGATCGCCCGGACAGTGCACACGCTTTCGGGCGGCAATCCGTTCCTGGTCGAGCAGGCTGCCCGCCTGTGGCAGGCGGGCAGCGCGCTGGACACGCTCACCCCCGGCGTCCGCGAAACGCTCGACGCGCGACTGACCCCGCTGCCCGCCGCCGCACTGGACGTCCTGACCACCGCCGCGCTCGTCGGCCGGGAGTTCGCCGCGCAGGTGGTGGCCGCCGGTTCGGGTCGCGATCTCGGCGAGGTGCTCGACCTCGCCGCGCTCGCGGTGCGCGCCCGATTGCTGACGACGCCGGGCCCGGACCGTTACGCGTTCGTGCACGACCTGGTGCGGGAGAATCTGATCGCCCGGATCGGCGACATCGAGGCCAAAAAACGGCATGCGGCCGTGCTCGGCGCGCTCGAACGGTTGCCCAGGGAGGTGTCCGGTGCGACCCCGAGCGATCTGGCCCATCACGCCTATCTGGCGGCCGACGCGATCGATGCGGAGCGCACACTGCGGTATCTGCTGGACGCCGCCGCGGACGCCTGCGGCCGGCTCGCGGCAGGCGAGGTCGCCGTCCACTATCGGCGCGCCCTCGCGCTGCTCCCCGCGGACCGGGCCGAGCTGCGCGGCACGGTCGGGTTGGGGCTGGCCGCGGCACAGCGCGGGTCCGGCGAACTCGCCGCGGCGCGGCGCACCTACGAGGCCCTGCTGACCACGGCCAGAACCCGCGCGGCCGCCGAGCTGTTCGCCGAGGCCGCCCTGGGGCTGCACGAACTCGGGATGCCGGATCCGGAGCATCAGGCCGAGCGCGAAATCGCGCTGATGGACCAGGCGTATCGCATGCTGCTCGCCGAACGACCGCCCACCGACCCGCTGGCGGTGCGGGTGCGCGCCGCGGCGACCCGGGTGCGGGTGCACACGGGACGGGCCCGGCACGGCGCGGCCGAGCACGTCAGCGCCGAAACCGTCCGAGCGGCACGCGAATCCGGTGACGACACCGCGCTGGCTTCGGCCCTGCTCGCACGGCACGACGCGATCTGGCGGCCCGGCACCGCGGCGGAGCGGTTGTCGCTCGCCGGGGAACTCGCCGCCATCGGCCGCCGCGAACACGGCGACGAGCTCGAATTGCAGGGCGCGCTATTGCGTTTCACCGCGTTGCTCGAACTCGGCGATCCCGCGGCGCATATCGAACTGGCCGCCTTCGGGGCGCACGCGGACCGGGCGCGGTTGCTCCGGTTCCGTTTCGTCGCACTGTCGCGCACCGGCGCGCTCGCCACCCTGACCGGGCGATTCACGGACGCGCGCAACGCCATCGACGAGGCGTACACGCTCGGCGAGCGACTCGGCGAGGTCGATCTGACCCCGCTCTGGCTCGAACAACGCTGGGCGCTGGCGTTGCTCGCGGGCGATCTGGCGCAGGCCGAGGCGTTCGTCGACCGGTATCGCGATACCGCCGTCGCGTATACCGCCGTCCCCGCACTGATCACCGCCGCGCGCCGTCGCGACCTCGACCGGGTGCGCGGCCTGGTCGGCGATATCCAGGCGATGTACGAGTTGCACCCGCGGCACTTCCATCCGTCCATCCTGGTCGCCCAGGCGTACGCCGCCCTGGTGCTGGACGATTCCGAACTGCGGGAGACGGTGCGCGCCAGGCTGCTTCCGCTGGCCGCCTGGTGGGCGGTAGTCGCGGGCGGCGGCGCGGTCTACGGCCCGTACGCCTACTGGCTGGGCCGACTCGCCGCGGCCTCGGGTGACCACCCGGCCGCCGTCGAATACCTCACCGCGGCAGCGGATTCGGCGCACCGGCTGCGGGCGCGGCCGTGGGTCGACGCGGCACGACAGCAGCTACACCTGCTCTCGCACCGCGCCCAACCCGCTCCGCGCGCGCCGATCAAGCCCGCGGACAACGAGTTCCGGCCCGACGGCGATGTCTGGACGCTGCGCTTCGCCGAGCGGACCGTGCACCTGCCCGACGCCAAGGGGCTGCGCGATCTGCACGTGCTGCTCGCCCATCGGGACAGCGACATCCCCAGCCTCGAACTGTTCGGCACCACCGATCCCAGCGCGGTGGTGCAGGCCGCCAAGTCCTTCGGCGCCGACCCCGTGCTCGACGACCAGGCGAAGGCCGCCTACCACCGGCGGCTGACCACCCTCGATGCCGAGATCGACCGCGCGGTCGATCTCAGTCGCGACGACCGCGCCGCCGAACTGGACCGGGAGCGCGCGGCGCTGCTGGACGAATTGCGCCGCACCGCGGGCCTGGCCGGACGCACCCGCCACCTCGGTGACGACGCCGAGCGGGCGCGCAAAACCGTGTCCGCCCGGGTGCGCGACACCCTGCGCCGGATCGACCGGATCCATCCGGAACTGGCCGAGCACCTGCGCGCAACCGTCTCGCTCGGACTCGTCTGCCGGTACCAACCGCAGCGTGACATCAGCTGGCGGCTGTGAATTCACCACGTCACGATTCGAGCCGCCGCGCCGCGATCTAGCGTCGCGAGATCGGATCTCGCGCCTTCCGGGTGACAGACCACGCACGGAAGGAACAGACGATGCACCAGATCACCGCGAACCTGTGGGAGACCGAGACCTTGAGCCCCTTCCCCGGGTTGAACACGCACGCCTACCTCTGGACCACCCCCGACGGGAACGTGCTGTTCTACAACACCACGCGCACCGAGGAATTCGACAAGATCGCCGAACTCGGCGGCGTCGCCCAGCACTACCTGAGCCACCGCGACGAGATCGCCTCATCGCTCGCGCTCGTCCGCGAACGCTTCGGCGCGCAGTTGCACATCCACCGCGCGGACGCGGGCGAGGTCACCGCCACCACCGTCGACGACCCGTTCGACACCCGGCACACCGCGATCGCCGGACTCGAGGTGATCCCGACGCCCGGTCACACCGCGGGCAGCGCCTGCTATCTCGCGACGATCGACGGCAAACGCCATCTCTTCACCGGTGACACCCTGATCCTCGGCGAGAACGGCACCTGGTGGGCCGGCTACATCGAGGGCCACAGCGACCGCGACACCCTGCTCACCACCCTCGACCTGCTCGCCACCCTCACCCCGGACGTCGTCGTGTCCAGCGCGTTCATGAGCGACAAGGGCGTCATCGAACTCGACCGCCCCTGGGCAGAGTGCGTCGCGGAAGCCAAGAAAGCCCTGCTCGCCGGCGCCGAGGCGTAACGGCTGGGGCGATGCCGTTCAGGCTGCGACGTCGAACAGCGTCAGCTCTCGGGCGGCGGCGGCACGCTGTTCGGCGCGCTCCCTGACGGCACAGGTTGGGCCGATACCCTGCGCTACCGAGTCGGCGGAGACGAGCCATCCGTGGCAGCGGCGGCAATGCGTGACGAGTCGGACCGTGGGCCGGTCCTCGGTGTCGGCCATATCGAACCCCTCCGGCCGTCGAGCGTTGGTGACTTGTCCAGCGTGACACGGGGGTCCGACAGATTTCGGTGCCTTGCGGTGGTCCGCGAATGCCGCAGCCTGGTTTGTCACGGCCTCAGGGGCAATGGCGCGAGGGGGTGCCAGGTGACCGGCACGTCGCGCATGAGCAAGGCACCGTCGAGGTGTGCGCTGCCGGGCGGGAAGACTTTTGCGTCGTCGAAGAACGTGGAGTGCACCGCGGCGACCTCGACCGGCTCGACCTGCCATGCGTCCGTGCGCAATTCGAGCCCGGCCAGCTCGGCTCCGCCGCGGGTCGCGGAGTACCCGGCCGAGCCGCGGCGGAAGAACTCCGAGGCCTGTGCCAGATCGGCGAACAGCTCACTGCCCGGCCACCGGGTCGTCCGCCGGACGTCCACCTGAACCTTCGTGGCCGAATCCCGGCTCGCGAAGGCCACCTGTACATCGTCGGCGGTCTCGCGCACCCGGAATCGCGCGTGCTCGTGCTCGCCCGGGAAGAGCCGACCGCCGACCAGCACATTGAGCGCCGATCCGGTGTCGCGGCGCGGAATGTAGACCCCGGTCCCGCTTCCACCCGGACCGTCCCATTCGACCGCGACCCGATGCGCCGCGTTCTCGCTGCGCACCCCGACCCAGCGCGGCAGACCACTGGGCCGCAGCTGCCCGAGCCGGATCAAACAGATCCCGGCGACCGCCCACTCCCCGACCAGCTGCGGGCGCAACGGCGCAGGCAGCACCTTCGCCACCACATCCGGCTCGACCCGGTAGTTCACCAGCAACCGCCGCTCGATAACCCCGGCCAGCTCCGGAAACCCACCGCGCCCCGTCGGCAGAACAGCATCTTTCGTCCACACCACACCAGCGTCCCAACACCCACTCAACGAGTCAAGACTCTTCTAGTAAATGCTCGAACAATTGCTATTCATGCAGGTGATAAGCGGGTCATGCCGCCAGCCTGAACAGTTGGGCGATCCTACTGTTCGGGGCCGAGGTACTTGGCTACCAGTTTGGTGTGGTAGATCGGGAGTTCGGTGGGGGCGGCGAGGTGTGCGGCGGCTTCGGTGATGGTGTACCACTCGTCGGCGCCCGCGTAGCGGGTCTGCGCGGTGGCCTGGCCGGAATCGGTGACGGTGGAGCGGATCTCGACCTCGCCGGTGATGACGCCTACCTCGTCGGTCATGATGCCGCCGGGGGCCGCGGTCAAGGTGGTGGTCATTTCGTTGCTCATGAAGCACATCCGTTCAGGAGTTGTTGCAGAGCGTTCTTTTCCGCCTGTTGTGCGGAAAGCTGCCAGGCCGACTTCGAGGCGATCCATATCTTCGCATAGGTGCACCGATAACCCGTGGTGGGCGGTAACCACTGGGATGGATCCTGATCGCCTTTGGATCTGTTCGACGATGCCGATACCGCAATGAGCTGCGGGTGATTCAGGTCATTGGCGAAATCTTGGCGCCGCTGCGTGGTCCATCCGGAAGCACCCGAGCGCCATGCTTCGGCCAGCGGCACCACGTGGTCGATATCCACCGCGCCGGGATCGGTCACGGTCACACCGTCGTAGGGCGAATGCCAGGAGCCGGCGGTCGGATAGCAGTCCGCGCCGACCTTCACGCCGGTGCCGTCGCGCATCAAAACCGTTTCCCTGCTTGTACATTGGCCGGACACGGTGATCCAGTGCGGAAACTTCTCCCGCGAGTATCCGGTCATCGCCCCCTCGGGCGCGACGGCGATCCCGTCGAGCATCGACTGCGCCGTGGCCTTGCTCGGGATATTCGGTGGCGTCGCCGACGCGACACCTGCGGCCAACGCTGTCGCGGTAATTCCCACGGCGACAAGGGAAATGCCGACCAGGTACCGGTTGAATCGTTTCTCGGTTCGCATGTGCCAACGATCACCGGGAATTACTTGTCGCGACTGGCGACAGGCCGCGCCGTGCGGCGAATTCACCGATCTTTCACACAGGTTTCCGCGGAACGCCGATTCGGCGAACGGCCGAATTACCCAACAGGACAACATGAGACAGAACGACCGAATACCCGAAAAAGGATTCCGCCGACCGTTCGGACGTACCGGCATACCCGCGATCGGTCCAGTTTCGGGATGCTGGCGCTGGACGGGGGTCGGCGCAACGGCGCAGGCTACGAGTATGTCCTCGCTTGCGCCCGAAGAGTTCTCGCCCGAAGTCACCTACCTGAACACCGCCTCGTACGGGTTGCCGTCGGAGCGCGCGCTGGCCGCGGTACGGGACGCGAGTGCGCGATGGGCGACCGGCCGGGGCGGGCCGATGACACAGGACCACCTGGTGCCCGAACTGCGGGCCGCCTACGCCCGGCTGCTGGCCGGCGCGACCGCGGATGATATCGCGCTCGGCAGTGGCGCAGGACCGTTGATCGGCCCGGTCGCGGTCGCGTTGCCGTCCGGGGCCGAGGTTCTCGTCGCCGAAGGCGAATTCTCCTCTGTCACCATGCCTTTCCTGCATCGCGGCGATCTGACGGTGCGCGTGGTCCCGCTGGAGCGCCTGGCCGAGGAGGTCCGCCCGGAGACCGCACTGGTCGCGGTGAGCGTGGTGCAGTCCGCGGACGGGCGCACCACGGACCTGTCCGCGCTGCGCGCGGCGACCAACGCCTACGGCGCCCGGCTGCTGGTGGACGCCACGCAGGCGGCGAGCTGGCTACCGCTGTCCTTCGCCGACGCCGACTACTGGGTGTGCGCGACGTTCAAATGGCTGATCGGGTCGCGGTCGGTGGCCTTCTTCGCGGCCGGGCCGGAAGCGACCGAGTCGGTGCGTCCGGTGGGGCCGAGCTGGTACGCCGCCGAGGATCGGTGGGCAGAGCTGTACCACCCCGTCGCGTTGCCGAAGACCACCCGCCGCTTCGACTCGACCCCGGACCTGCTCGGCATCATCGCGGCGACCGCGGGCATCGCGCTCATCGAGGAACTGACCGTCGAGCGGATCGGCGCGCACGACCTCGCGCTCGCGGACCGCTTCCGCGCCGGGCTCACCGAACTGGGCCTCGACTACGTCGCCAAGCAGTCCCCGATCGTCACGGTGCCCGGTGCGGGCGAGGTGCAGGCTCGGCTGGAAGCCGCCGACGTCATCACCTCGGCGCGCAACGGCGGCCTGCGCTTCTCGTTCCATCTGTACAACAGCGTCGCCGATGTGGATCGTGCGCTGGAAGTGCTTGCCATGAAATAGGTTTCATCACTCGGCGGCACGGCAGCGCTGGCCGGCCCTGCCGATGCCCTCGATCTCGACCTCCACCAGGTCACCGGCACGCAGGTACGGGTAGCGGCCGGACAACGCCACCCCGGCCGGTGTGCCGGTATTGATGATGTCGCCCGGTTCCAGCACCGCGTACTGCGACAGGTGCCAGACCAGATACCCGACATCGAAGATCAGGTCCGCGGTGGTGGAGTCCTGCCGCGCCGCGCCGTTGACGAAGGAGCGCAGACGCAGGTTCGCGGGATCGAGCCGGTCGCGCGGGACGAGGGCGGGCCCGAGCGGGTTGAAGGTCTCGCAGCACTTGCCTTTCGACCACTGGCCGCCCGATTCCTCCAGTTGGAACGCGCGTTCGGAGACGTCGTTGGACACCGTGTAGCCCGCGACGTAGTCCAGCGCCTCCTCGATCGAGTCGAGATAGCGGGCGCGTTTTCCGAGCACCACCGCGAGTTCCACTTCCCAGTCGGTCTTTTCGGAGCCCTTCGGGATCAGCACGTCGTCGTACGGTCCGATCACCGTGTTCGGTGTCTTGAAGAACACCACCGGCGTCCGCGGCGGCGCCGCACCGGATTCCGCGGCATGGGCGGCGTAGTTCATGCCGATGCACCACACCGCCTGCGGCCGCGCGATCGGCGGGCCGATGCGCTGACCGTCGATCTCGACGCGAGGCAGTTCACCGGCCGCGAGCGCCGCGGCGGTGGCGGCGATGCCGCCTGCGGCCAGGAATTCGCCGTCGATGTCCCGGGTGAGCGAGGTCAGGTCGTAAGCCTGCGCGCCGTCGATCACCACCGGTCGCTCCGCACCGCGTTCGCCGATGCGCTGCAACTTCATTCGGTACCTCCTTCGCTCATCCAGGTCGGGGCCAACGGCAGTTGGTAAGTGCGCCAGGCTACTTCGGTCAGAATCTGCACCCGATCGGCCTGGTCGAGCGCGGCCAAGGTCGCCAAGGTGGTCTGCCAGACGGTCCGATACGACGCGGCGGTCAGCGTGAACGGCCAGTCCCCGCCCACCATCAACCGCCCCGGCCCGAAGACCTCGAGGGCGTGATCGACATAGGGTTGCCAACGCGCGGCGCTGATTTCGCTGCCGGACACCGTCGCCAGGCCGGAGATCTTGGCGATCACGTTCGGCGCGGCCGCCGCGTCGGCGAGCAGGTCGGCCCACGGCTGCCGCGCGCCCGTGGCGATCGGCGGCTTACCGAGATGGTCGAGCACGATCGTCAGCTCCGGATGCTCGCGCGCGATCACCGGGACCTGGGCCAGCAGATCCGGCCGCTCGGCGACCGCGTCGAAGACCGAGCCCGCCTCGGCCAGCAACGTCAGGCTGTCCGAAACTTCGGGCCGCAGCAGCCATTCCGGATCCGGATCGCGGTGGATCATATGCCGGACGCCGACGAACTCCGGATGCGCACGCAGCCGGGGCAGTTCGGCGGCCACCACCTCGGGCTCATGCAGCGGCAGCCAGCCGACCACGACGGCCGGGTACGGTGTCGCGGCGGCGGCCGCCAGCAGCGCGCGGTTCTCGGCCGGCGAATCCGAAGCCTGCACCAGCACCAGCGCACCGATCCCGTGCTCGGCGAACTCCGGCTGTACCTCCGGTAGGGCGTAGTTGCGGTACAAAACATCGGATGTTTCTGTCAGCCAGTCGTACTCGACGTCGAATTCTCCCCCGTCTACCTGCCAAACATGCATATGGGCGTCTACAGTCATCGGAGGCATACGTTCACATCCTCGAGGTCGAAGGAAACAGGGTGTCGGTCACCGACGATGCGATAGCGAAGATCAAGGCGATGATCATCTCGGGCGATCTCGAGCCCGGCTCCCGGCTGCCGCGCGAAGCCGACCTCGCCGCCGAGCTCGGGGTCTCGCGCAACTCGCTGCGCGAAGCCGTCCGCGCGCTCTCCCTGGTGCGCATCCTGGACGTGCGCCAGGGCGACGGCACGTATGTGTCCAGCCTGGAACCCAAGTCGCTGCTGGACGCGATGAGCTTCCTGCTCGAATTCCACCAGGACGACTCGGTGCTCGACATTCTCGGCGTGCGGCGCATTCTCGAGCCCGCCGCGACCGCCCTTGCGGCACAGTCGATGTCGGAGGACCAGATCGAGCACCTGCGCACCCTGGTGGTGCCCGAGCACTCCTCGGTCACGGATCTGGTCGCGCTCGATCTCGAGTTCCACGCCGCGATCGCGGCCGCCTCCGGTAACAAGGTGCTGGCTTCGCTGCTGGAATCGCTGTCCATGCCGACCATGCGGGCCCGGATCTGGCGCGGCATCACCGAGGAGGGCGCGTTCGAGCGCACCGTCGCCGAGCACCGCGGTATCTGCGACGCGATCGCGGCCCACGACCCCGAACTCGCGCACGCGCGCGCCCTCGCCCACGTGGCGGGCGTGATGGAGTGGTTGCGCCGCGCCGCGCCCTGACGCGATCCCGCGCACCCGCGGTGCGTGCCAGGGCGGGTGTGCGCGAGCAGCGGGCACGCGCCGGATCATCTGCGCCCCGCCAACTCACCCCAGAGGGCTTCGGGGACAGGGTGGTTCAGCATCATGACGGTGTCGGCGACCTGGTCCGGGGTGCTCGCGCCGATCACCGTGCGGGTCACCGCCGGGTGCCTGCGCGGGAACTGCAGTGCCGCCGCGCGCAGCGGCACTTCGTATTCCGCGCACAGCCGCGCCATCGCGCGTGCCCTGCCGATGATCTCACCGTCCGCCGGGCGATAGTCGAAGGTGGCCCGACGTTCCGGATCGGCCAGAATGCCGCTGTTGAGCACGCCGCCGACCAGCACTCGGATGCCGCGCCGGCCACATTCCGGCAGCAGTTCGGCTTCGGCGCCACGATCGAGCAGGGTGTAGCGACCGGCGATCAGCACGTGGTCGATCGGAGCCGCGCGGACGAAACGCAGCGCGAGATCGACGAAGTTGACGCCGATCCCGATACCGGAGACCAGGCCTTCGTCCCGCATCCGGGCCAATTCGGGTACCGCCGCCGAAATCGCCTCCGGCTGATGATCTTCCGGATCGTGGAGGAGTAACAAATCGACCCGGTCCAGGCCCAGCCGGGTCAGCGAGTCCTCCAGGGACCTGCGCATCCCCGAGGCCGAATAGTCCCGCCGCCGCGAGCGTTTCGGGGTGCCGTAGAAGCCCTCCGTGCCGTCGGCGGCGTGCGGATCGTCGTAGAGCAGACGACCGGCCTTGGTGGACACGGCGAATTCCGCGCGCGGCCGGGTGCGCAGGAATTCGCCGAGGCGTTCTTCGCCGCTGCCTGCGCCGTAATGCGGTGCGGTGTCGAAGGATCGGATGCCCGCGTCCCACGCCGCGGACAGTGCGGAATGCGCGTCCGCGGGGTCGACCGCCCGGTACAGCCCGGCGTATCCCGCACCGCCGAGCACGATGTCCGCGAGATCAGCCATGATCACTCCTGTCGCCGGCCGCTGGCGACCCGGGTGATCACGAGGGCGACGAGGATCAGCGCGCCGTTGATGAACTTCAGCGAATCGGCACTGACCCCGCCGTAGGACAACAGCTTCTGGATCAACGTCAGGATCAGCACGCCGAAGAACGCGCCGAGTACCGAGCCGCGGCCGCCGTTCAGTGCGACACCGCCGATGACGCAGGCCGCGAACACCTGGAAGATCATGCCGTCGCCCTGGCTGACCTGCACGCTGGCGAACTGCCCCGAATAGATCAGCCCGCCGATGGCGGCGAGCCCGCCCGCCACCACCAGCACCGCGATGACGACGTGATCGGTGCGGATACCCGCGGCCCGCGCGGCGGCCTCATTGCCGCCCACCGCGTACAGCGCGCGCCCGGCCGTCGTATAGGTGAGCACGAGATACCCGGCCAGGAACAAGAGCAGGCACAGCGCCACATCGACCGGGACGCCGAATACCCGCGTGTTCCCGAGCCATTCGACCGACGGCGGAATCTTGGTGAGGGTGAAGCCTTCGGTCAGGAAGGTGAGCAGACCGCGCAGCGCGATGAGCATCGCCAAGGTCACGATGAACCCGTTCAACCCGAACCGGACGATCAGCACCCCGTTCACCGCGCCCACCGCCAGTCCGACGAGCAGGGCCAGCGGAATGGTCATCCACGGCGAAGTCCAGGTGAAGGCGCCGACTTTCGCGGTACCCATGGTGGCCCAGATGGCAACGCCGGGCGCCAGTCCGAACGTCGACTCCAGCGACAGGTCCATCCGGCCGACCACCAGCACCAGCACCTCGGCCAGCACCAGCAGCGCGATACCGCTCATCGTGGTGAGCACATTGGTGAGATTGGCCGGTGAGACGAAGCTGGCGTTGATGAAGTAGCCGACCACCAGCACGAGCAGGATGGGCGGCACGAGCAGGAAATCGCGCAGCGCGCCCCAGCGCACGGTGACCGGCGCACCCCGGCGCGCGGTGGCCGTGCGGGTCGCCGGGTCCTGGCCGGTCGTGGTCGGGGTCATCACAGTCCTTCCATGGCGGCGACGAGTTCCTTGTCGCCCCAGCCTTTCTCGAATTCCCGCACGATCCGGCCCTGCACCATCACCAGGACCCGATCGCAGTCGCGCAGATCGTCCAGCTCGTCCGAGACCACCAGCACCGCGGTACCCCGGTCGGCGGCGGCCCGCACCACGGCGCGCAGGGTCTGCTTCGATCGGACATCGACGCCCGCGGTCGGCGTGATCAGCACCAGCACCGCGGGGTCGGTGGCCAGCGCGCGGGCGAAGACCACCTTCTGCTGATTGCCGCCGGACAACTCCGCGACGCTCTGGTCCGGCCCGGACGTCTTGATCCCGAGTGCGTCGATCGCTGTGTCCGCCACCGCGTTCCGGGTCCGGCGCGACAGCAGCCCGAGGCGGCCCACGCGGCGCGGCACCGTGAGGGTGGCATTGTCCGCGACGCTCATTTCCGGGATCAGCCCTTCCTCGTGCCGATCCCGCGGCACGAAGCCGATACCGGCGTCCAGGGCCGCCCGTACCCCACCGCGGCGCGGCATCCGCCCGGACACCAGCACGGAACCCGCTGCGGCCTTGCGCAATCCGACGATCGTCTCCGCGACCTCGATCCGCCCGCTGCTACCGCCGCCCGCCAAGCCGACGATCTCGCGCGCGGACACCTGCAACGTCACCTCGGTGAACTCCCCTGCACCGCTGAGTCCCTCGACCCGGAGCGTGGGTGTGGCGGCCGTATCGGGGATGCTGCGCGGGGCGGCGGTCTGCAATTCCACCGAATCACCGGTCATCGCCGCGATCAGGTCCTGCTTGCCCAGTTCGGCGGCGGGCGCGGTCAGTACGTGTTCGGCGTCCCGGAAAACCGTGATGTCCTGGCAGATTTCGTAGGTCTCGTCGAGGTGGTGGGAGATGAACAGGAACGTGACGCCCTGGGCCTGCAGATCTCGGATCCGGTGGAACAGCCGCTTGATCGCCGGTCCGTCCAGCTGCGCGGTCGGTTCGTCCAGGATGATGAAACGCGCGCCGTACGACAGCGAGCGGGCGATCTCGACCAGTTGGCGGTGCTCGACGGAGAGGTCACGGGCGACGGTGTCCACGTCGACGGGCACCGACCAGGTGTCGAGCAACTCCCGGGCGCGGCCACGAAGCTTGCGCCAGTTGATGATCCGTCGGTCCAGACCCTGCCGGTTGATGAACAGGTTCTCCGCCACCGACAGGTCGGGGATGATCGTCGACTTCTGGTACACGCACGCCACCCGGGCGCGCCACGCGTCCCGGTCGGCGGGCGCGGGCGCCGGGCGACCGTTGAACCGCACCTCCCCCTCATCAGGAGTTGCGAGCCCGGTCAGGATCGACACCAGCGTCGACTTCCCCGCGCCGTTGCGGCCGACCAGCGCGTGCGTGCGCCCCGTCGCCACTCGCAAGCCGACCCGGTTCAGCGCGATCACGTTGCGGCCGAAGCGTTTAGAGACCTCGATCGCCTCCGCGATCGGTTCGCCGCTCATCCGCCGTGTCCCCACAGTCCCGGCGCGGTGGGCGGCACTGTGTCGAGTTCGCCCACCTTGCCCCCGGCGCGAGTGACGACCGGCGCGGGCAACTGGTCCTCCAGCGTGCCGCCGACGCCGGTGTCGATGATGGTCGAGCCGTGATCGGTCGGCCCCGGCGTGAACTTTCGGCCGTCGACCGCGGCCTTCGCGTAGAACGCGGCGTACTGCGCGTAGAGATCGGCGGGCTGGGAGATGGTCGCGTCGATCTCGCCCGCCGTGATGGCGTCCAGCTCGGCCTTGATCCCGTCGTTCGAGACGATCGTGATATGCCCTGGCGCACCAGCTTTCACCAGTTTCCCGCTGCGCCGCAGCAGCGCCAGCGTCGGCTGCAGGAAGACGCCGCCCGCCTGCATGTAGATACCGTTGATATCGGGATCGGTCAGCAGTTTGTCCTGCAGACCCGACACCGCGCGATCGCCCTTCCAGTCGGTCGGGATCTCGATCACCTTGATCCCGGGATAGCGCGTTTTCATGCAGTCGGCGAACGCTTCCGAGCGATCGCGCCCGTTGATCGAACTCAGGTCGCCTTGGAATTCGACGACTTTGCCGGTGCCCTTCAGGGTTTCACCCAGATAGATGCACGATTTGGTGCCGTAGGCCCGATTGTCGGCCCGCACCACCATGTACACGCCGCCGCTGTCGGGCCGGGTATCAACGCTCACTACCGGCACGTTCTTCGCGGCGGCCGCTGCCAGAGCCGGTTTCACCGCGGCGGTGTCCTGCGGCGCCATGATGAGCGCCGCGACGTTCTTCGACAGCAGCGTGTCGACGTTGGATTTGAGCCGGTTGGCGTCGTTGTCGGACGAGGTGTTCTCCAGTTTCACCCCGGCCGACGCCGCCTTCGGGCCGAGGTAGCCCGCGTAGGCGCTCCAGAAGTCGGAATCCGACCGGGGCTGGTCCGCGCCGACCAGCACGCCGGTGTCCGCGCCGCCGCCCACGGTGACGGCCGGGCCGGTCTCGGTGCCGACCGATTCCCGCGAGCACGCGGCACCCGCAGCGAGGATCAAGGTAGCGCCCAGCGCGACGCCCACGAGGCTGGCGGTTTTCATGAATTCTCCTGATGATGTGCGGACGGCGTTGCGCGCCAGGCGGCTCCCGCCGGGTATTCGTAATCGCGCAGCGACGCGGGCAGCATCTCGGCGCTGAAGCCTGGTTCACGCGGTGCGAGGTAGTGCCCGCCCACCACGCGCACCGGAAATCGGAAGTGCTCGTGCAGGTGGTCGACGAATTCGATCGCGCGACCCTCGACGCTCCCGGAGACCGCGACGTAATCGATCATCGCCAGGTGTTGCACCAGCTCGCACAGCCCGACGCCGCCCGCATGCGGCACGACCGGGATCCCGAACTTGGCCGCCAGCAACAGAATTGCCAGATTCTCGTTCACACCGGCGACCCTGGCCGCGTCGATCTGCACGATGTCGACCGCGCCGGCCTGGAGCAGTTGCTTGAACAGGATGCGGTTCTGGCCGTGCTCGCCGGTCGAGATCCGCACCGGCGCGACGCGACGGCGGATCTCGGCGTGGCCCAGGATGTCGTCCGGGCTCGTCGGCTCCTCGACCCAGGCCGGGTCGGCGGGCGCGAGACGGGAGATCCACTCCACCGCGGCGTCGACGTCCCAGCGCTGGTTCGCGTCCACCGCCAGACCGATATCCGGCCCGATCGCCGCCCTGGCGATCTGCAACCGGTGCACGTCCTCGTCCACGTCGCGGCCGACCTTGATCTTGATGGTGCGGAAACCGTCGACCACCGCCTGGCGGGCGAGCCGGGCCAGCTTCTCGTCCGAGTAGCCGAGCCACCCCGGCGAGGTGGTGTACGCCGGATATCCGGTCGCGAGCAGCCGGTCCATCCGCTGCTGCCGGCCCGGTTCCGCGCGCCGAAGCAGTGCCAGCGCTTCCTCCGGGGTGAGCGCATCGGTGAGATACCGGAAGTCGAGCAGGTCGACGATCTGCTCCGGCGACATCTCGGCGACCAACTGCCACACCGGTTTTCCGGCCAGCTTCGCCACGAGATCCCATGCGGCGTTGACCACCGCGCCGACCGCCATGTGCATCACGCCCTTTTCCGGGCCGAGCCAACGCAGTTGGGAATCCGCGGTGAGTGCGCGGGCGAATCCTCCGAGGTCCCCGGCGATCTCGGCGACCGAGCGGCCGACCACCAGCGCGGTCAGCGATTCGATCGCGACCCGCTGGACGTCGTTGCCGCGGCCGATGGTGAACGCGAAACCGTGCCCCTGCGGTCCGGCCGGGTCGTCGGTGCGCAACACCACGTAAGCCGCGGAATAGTCGGGGTCCGGGTTCATCGCGTCCGAGCCGTCCAGCTCGCGCGACGTCGGGAACCGGACGTCGAAGGTGTCCAGCGCCGTGAGGTGCGCCATGGGATGATCCTCGTTCCAGAAAGTGATCTGGGTCACGACTATACATCGGATGTCTGTCGATGCAAGGGGGTTCGAGAATTCGTCAATCCTGGTTTATCCGTGGCAATCTGGCGCGTTTCCGCGCGATCGGTGTTATGTTCGCCTGGGGTAAACATCGGACCTGTTCGAGGCGTGCCATCGCCTCGGAAACGAGGCGAGAGCGAGGGGTCGGTATGTCGTCGCACGACGAATTCGACGGACTGGTGGCCGTGGTCACCGGCGGTGCGTCCGGAATCGGAAAGGCCATCGCCGACACGCTCGCGGCGGCGGGCGCGCGAGTCGCGGTACTCGATCGGGCCCCCGGTGCCGCTGCGCCGTCCGGAGGTATCAGCCTGTACTGCGATGTGGTCGACGACGCTTCGGTGCGCGACGCTGTCGCACAGGTGCACGAAACGTTCGGCCGCCTCGACATCGTCGTCAACAACGCCGGCATCGGCGCGCAGGGCACAGTCGAGGACAACAGCGACGACGAATGGCGAAACCTGTTCGAGGTCAACGTTTTCGGTGCGGTGCGCGTCTCCCGCGCGGCGCTCCCCCATCTGCGCCGATCGCCCGCGGCCGCGATCGTGAACACCTGCTCGATCGCCGCGACCACCGGACTGCCCAACCGGGCCGCCTATGGCGCGAGCAAGGGCGCGATCCTCTCCCTCACCCGCGCCATGGCCGCCGACCACGTCGGCGAGGGCATCCGGGTCAACTGCGTCAACCCCGGCACCGTCGACACGCCGTGGGTACAGCGACTTCTCGCGGCCAGTGCGGATCCCGCGGCCGAGCTGACCGCGCTGCGCGCCCGTCAACCGCACGGACGACTGGTCACGGCCGAGGAGGTAGCCGCCGCCGTCGCCTTCCTGGCCGGGCCCGGGGCCACCTCCATCACCGGGACCATGCTCGAGGTCGACGCCGGCATGCATTCGCTGCGGCTACGCGCCGCCGCCCAGGCCGCCACGCGATGACCACGCGCAGGCTGCCGCGGCCCCGAGAACTCGCGCCGTTGATCAAATTCGAGCGTCCGTTCGGCGGCCGTGCGCGCAAACTCGCACGCGCCCAGACGATCTGGGATCTGCGCGAATTGGCTCGCAAGCGCACCCCGAAGGTCGCCTTCGACTACACCGACGGCGCTGCCGATGCCGAGATCAGCCTCGACCGGGCCCGAGAAGCGTTCGCGGACCTCGAGTTCCGGCCCACCATTCTGCGCAACGTCAGCTCCGCCGATACCTCGGTGCAGGTGCTCGGACGCACCGCCGCGCTGCCGTTCGGTATCGCGCCCACCGGATTCACCCGGATGATGCACACGGCGGGCGAGGCGGCCGGAGCACGGGCCGCCGAGCGGGCGGGAATTCCGTTCACGTTGTCCACCATGGGCACCACGGCCATCGAGGACGTCGCGGCCCTCACCGGTCCCGACGCGCGCAATTGGTTCCAGCTCTACATGTGGACCGATCGGGACCGTTCCATCGCACTGGTCGAACGCGCCGCACAGGCCGGTTTCGACACCCTCGTCGTCACCGTCGACGTGCCGGTGGCGGGCGCCAGACTGCGGGATGTGCGCAACGGCATGACGGTGCCGCCCTCGATCACCCTGTCCGGTGCGCTCGACGCACTGCGCCGCCCATGGTGGTGGTGGGATTTCCTCACCACCGAACCGTTGTCCTTCGCCTCCCTGGACCGCTGGTCGGGCACCGTCGCCGAATTGCTCGACTCGATGTTCGATCCCACCGTCACCTTCGACGACCTCGCCTGGCTCCGCCAGCAGTGGCCCGGACGGCTACTGGTCAAGGGCGTGCAGACCGTCGACGACGCGAAACGGCTCGCCGGCCTCGGCGCCGACGGTGTCGTGCTGTCCAATCACGGTGGCCGGCAACTCGATCGCGCGCCGGTGCCGCTGCATCTGCTGCCCGCGGTGGTCCGCGAGGTGGGCGACGACATGGAGATCCACCTTGACACCGGCATCATGCACGGCGCCGATATCGTCGCGGCCCTCGCCCTCGGCGCCCGCTTCACCCTGATCGGCCGCGCCTACCTCTACGGACTCATGGCCGGCGGCGAACCCGGCGTGGACCGCGCCATCGACATCCTGCGCACCCAGGTGCTGCGGACACTGAAGCTGCTGGGCGTGACCAGCATCGAGGAACTCGAGCCGGCGCACGTCCGGCTGCTCGAACGCTACCGCTCCCGCGAATGACGGTGGGCCGGCGCGGTGATCAGCGGCAGGTCCAGTGCGGTCATGATGCCCGCGGGCGCCCGCACGACCGCCGGGATCGCGTTGACGATGCGCATCGCGGTGGCCACCAGGGTGGCGTAATTGTGGTCGCCGTTGCGACTCGAGGTGACCAGGTCCAGGGCGTAACTCGGCTCGCCCGTCAGCTCGACCCGATACGAGCCCTCCCGGTGCGCGGGCTGCGGCCAGTCCGGGCAGAGGTCGGGGTGCAGCCGGGTGATGTGTTCGAGCACCGTGACCGGGGTGTCGCCGACCATCCCGCGCACCTCGAAACGCAATGCGGCAGCTGAACCTTCGGGGATGTGTCCGGTGACGATATCGAAGGCATGCGGCGCAGGCACACGCTCGTAGGTCTCGGTGACGGCGTCGAGTTCGACGCCGATGCCCGCGGCCAGCTGGCGGACCACACCACCCCAGGCGAGCGACAAGACACCGGGCTGCAACAACATCGGGATATCGTCGAGCGGTTTGCCGAAACCCATGATGTCGAACATGACTTCACGGTTGTCGTAGCTGGCGTAGTCGACGATCTCGATACAGCGCAGCTCATCGATGCGCAGGCAGGTGCCCGCCAAGGCCAGCGGCACCAGGTCGTTGGCGAAACCGGGATCGATGCCGTTCACCCAGAGAGTCGAATTACCGTGTGCCGCAGCCTCTTGCACCGGCTTCAACAGTTCGTCGGGGACTACACCGTACGGGTACTGGAAGAACACCGGCGCGCACGCGACGACATTGACACCTGCGCGGAGAATCCGCTGCAGGTCCTGCACGGCCTCGAACAGGCGGTTGTCGGTCATCGAGCAGTAGACGACACAGTCCGGCCGGGTGGCGAGCAACGCGTCCGCGTCGGTCGTCGCCTGCACCCCCACCGAATGTTGCAGCCCGGCCAGCGTTCCCGCGTCCACGCCCGCCTTCGATTCGCCGGACACCCAGACGCCGGTCAATTCGACGTCGGGATTGGCGATCACACCGGCCAGCGCGTGCCGGCCGACATTGCCTGTCCCCCACTGCACTACGCGATAAGTCATGTCACAGATCCGGAATCGGGAGATGGAGGTTCGGGATGATCAAGCCACCGTCGGGTTCGATGACCTTACCGGTGAGATATTGGCCCGCAGGGGACACCAGATACAGGGCGGCCGCGGCGATGTCCTCGGGATCACCGATTCGTTGCAGCGGCGTCTTGGTCTCTAGCTCGGTGCGCATCGCCTCGTTGCCCGCGACGATCTCCAACGCGGAGGTCAGAATCGAGCCGGGTGCGATGGCATTCACGCGGATGCGCGGGTTCAGGTCCAGCGCAGCAAGTTTCGTGTAATGCGCCAGCGCCGCCTTGGCGGTGCCGTAGGCGGCGAACGCGCGACCGGGCAGCCTGCCCATGGTCGAGGTGATGTTGAGAATCGAACCGCCGCCCGCGGTCTCCAGCATGCGCGGGACCGCGGCGCACACCAGTGCGTGCGCGTTGGTGACGTTGAAGTTGAACGCGTCGACCAGGGCCTGCGGCGTCGTATCGAGCAGGGTGCACGGCATCGCGCCGCCCACGTTGTTCACCACGATATCCAGCCTGCCGAAACGTTCCACCGCGGTCGCGGCCAACGCCGCAGTGGTGTCGAGATCGCTCAGGTCGGCCGGGACGACATGCGCCTGCCGTCCCGTCGCGGCCACCCGCCCGGCCGCCTCGTCCAACTGGCTCTTCGTGCGGGCCGCGATCACCACGTCCGCACCCGCCTCGGCGAAGGCCAGCGCGATCGCCGCCCCCAGGCCGCGACCGGCGCCGGTCACAATGGCGACCTGCCCGTCTATCCGGAACCGATCCAGGATCATTCGCGCTCCCTCCGATGCGGGGTCATACCCGCCGGAATCCGCAGGTGTCGAATATTCGACGCTCGTTGATCTAATATTCGACACATCGTAGGTTGCCCACCCGAGCAGAAACAAGAGGTTCCGTCATGCCGGAACGGTCCGCGTCGCCGCCGACCCGCCGGGTCGTCGACATCGTCTCGCTGCTCACCACGGCGAACGAACCGATCGGTGTCGCGGGCATCGCCGAACGCCTCGGCATCGCCCGAGCCACCGCGACCGCGATACTCACCGAACTCGCCGCGGCAGGCTGGGTACGCCGAGACCCGCAGCGCGGCTATACCATCGGCCCCGAGCTGGCCGGATTATCCAGTGCCGCACTACCACCCGGCGTCGGCGAGGTACTCGCCGCGCTCGCCGCCCGCACCGGATTCGGCGCCACCTTCAGCCGGATCGAACCCGATCGGCTCACCGTCCTCGACATCCGGCACGGGCACACCCGCGTCGTCCCCGGAATCCCGGTCGGACACCGGATTCCACTGCAATTCCCGGCCGGCGCCAGCGTCATGCCGTGGCGTCCGGCCGCCGAACAGAACACCTGGATCCGCACCGCCACCGGCGCCGACCGGCGCACCGCCGGCGCACTACTCACCCTCGTCCGCGCCCGCGGCGTCGCCGTCTTCCGTCCCCGCGCCGACGACGCGGGCTTGGTCGACCTCCTCGCCGACCTGCTCGGCGCCGTCGGAACCGAACTCCTGCAACCACATCTGCGCACCCGCGCCCTACGCCAACTGGCCGAACTCACCGCCCGCCCCTTCACCCGACCCGAACTAGACTCCCCCGACCCCCTCCCCCTCAGCTACCTCGCCGCCCCCGTCTTCGACCCCGCCGGCACCGCCACCCACGAAGTCCAACTAGGCCCCCTCCAACCCTCGACCACCAAACCCGAACGCGACGAATACATCTCAGCCGTAACCGAAGCCGCCCGCCACCTCACCACCACCCTCGCCGGCCCCTGACCCCACCAGCACACCCTTCCCACAACCTTCCTGGTGCTGCGCTTGCGTTCGGCCAGTGCACAGTTTCGTCGCCGCCAAGGACCACACAGACGCAGACGGCCGCAAGGCCGCAAGGCCGCAAGGCCGCGGGGTCGTACAGCAACTGCGTGACCGAGTCACGTCGAAGGCCAACGCCACATGAGCGGATAGGGCGCGCGCGAAACCCGATCGGCTACCCCACCGCCGAATACCTCACAGACTTTCCGTCCTGCTCACAGGGGATACAGCCGCTGTGAACCGTATGAACT
>NZ_BDCI01000041.1 GCF_001613425.1 Nocardia vulneris
GGGGTGCAAAGCGATCCGGGTGTTCGAACCCGACGACATCGGTCCCGCCCTGGAAGACGCGAAGAAGCTGATGGCCGAACACCGCGTCCCGGTGGTGGTCGAGGTCATCCTCGAACGGGTCACCAACGTGTCCATGGGCCTCGAGATCGACAACATCACCGAATTCGAAGAACTGGCGGTCTCGACCGCGGACGCCCCTACGGCCACCGTTCCCGTCGCACCCGAACCGGTGGGAGGCGGGCGGTGAGCAGGCCGGACGCGCCGCCGGGAGAGCTGCGATCGGCGATCGTGCGCGGCGGGTGGCGCGACGGACACTGCGTCCTGGCCCCCGACAAGTTCAAGGGCTCGCTCACCGCGCCCGAGGTCGCCGCGCACCTCGCGACCGGACTCCGCCGGGTCCGCCCGGATCTCCCGCTCGTCACCATGCCGGTGGCCGACGGCGGGGACGGCACGGTGGACGCGGTGGTGGAATCGGGCTTCGTCCGCTTCCAGACCAGCGTCACCGGTCCGCTCGGCGTGCCGGTGGCCGCCTCGTTCGCGATGAGGGGCGAGGCGGCCGTGGTCGAGCTGGCGGAAGCGTCCGGCCTGCGACGGCTGCCGATGCGGCCTACCTACCAAACCGCCATGACCGCAACCAGTTACGGCACGGGCGAACTGATCCGCGCGGCGGCCCTGCGCGGTGCCCGCCAGGTGGTGCTCGGGCTCGGCGGCAGTGCCTGCACCGACGGCGGGGTGGGCATGATGTCCGCGCTGGGCGTGCGCTTTCTCGACGAGCACGATCGGGAGTTGCCGCCCGGCGCAGCCGCATTGAGCAGGCTGGCGCGCATCGACGCCACGGACATGCTGCAGGTGCCGGTGATCGTCGCCTCCGACGTCGACAACCCGCTGCTCGGGCCGCGCGGCGCCGCACAGGTTTACGGTCCGCAGAAGGGGGCGCGGCCGCGGGAAGTCGACGAATTGGAATGGGGTCTGGCACGTTTGGCCTCGATCGTCGAACGCGACCTCGGTGCGACGGTGGCGCAGCGGCCCGGAGCGGGGGCGGCGGGCGGGGTCGGCTATGCCGCGCTCGCCTTCCTCGGTGCGAGCGTGCGACCGGGCATCGAGTTGATCCTCGAGCTGATGTCGTTCACCGAACAGGTGCAGGGGGCTCGCCTGGTGATCACCGGGGAAGGCTCGCTCGACCCGCAGACCCTGCACGGCAAAGCGCCGGTCGGTGTCGCGCGAGCGGCGGCGAGCGCGTCCGTGCCGGTCGTCGCGGTGGCCGGGCAGCGTGCGCTCACCGACGAGCAGCTGCGGGGCGCGCACATCGAAGCCGCGTACGCGCTGACCGACCTCGAGCCCGACCCCGAGGTCTGCATCGCGCAGGCGGGACCACTGCTGGAACAGCTGGCCGGCGATCTCGCCTGCGCCTGGTTGGGAGCGAAAGCCCATGCATGATCTGGTGATCCGATCCCGGCGGGTCGCGCTGCCGGAGGGGATCCGCGCGGCCTCGATCGCGGTGCGGGACGGCAGGATCGCGGCGCTGGCCGACTACGAAGCCGTGCTGCCCGCGGCCGCGACGACCGACCTCGCCGATCTGGTCGTGCTGCCCGGCCTGGTGGACTCCCATGTGCACGTCAACGAGCCGGGGCGCACTGAGTGGGAGGGTTTCGCCACGGCCACCAAGGCGGCTGCCGCGGGCGGAGTGACGACGATCGTCGACATGCCGCTGAATTCGTTGCCGCCGACGGTCACCGTGGCGCATCTGCGCACCAAACAGGCTGTCGCGGACGGGCAATGCCATGTGGACGTGGCCTTCTGGGGCGGCGCGATCCCCGGCAATCTGGCCGCGCTGCGACCGCTGCACGAGGCGGGGGTGGTCGGTTTCAAATGCTTCCTCTCGCCCTCGGGAGTCGACGAGTTCCCGCCGCTCGGGCTCGGCGAGGTCGAACAGGTGATGCGCGAGCTGGCCGCGTACGACGGTCTGCTCGTGGTGCACGCGGAAGATCCGGTGCGGCTGCACGATCCGGTCGACGGGACGTATCGCGCGTTCCTCGATTCCCGGCCGGGCGAGGCGGAAAAGGCCGCGGTGCAAGAAGTCATCGCGCTCGCCGAACTCACCGGGGTGCGGGCGCACATCCTGCACGTCTCGGCCGCGGCTTGTCTCGAGCCCTTGGCACAGGCGCAGGGCCGTGGCGTGCGGATCACCGCGGAGACCTGTCCGCACTATCTGACGCTCTCGGCGGCGGAGGCGTCGTCCACCGCGTTCAAATGCTGTCCGCCGATTCGGGATTCCGGCAATCAGGACGCGTTGTGGCAGGGCCTGGCCGATGGCGTGCTCAGTTGCGTGGTCTCCGATCATTCGCCGTGCACGCCGGAGCTGAAGGAGGGGGATTTCGCCACTGCGTGGGGCGGAATCTCCTCGCTGCAGATCGGCTTGCCCGCGGTGTGGACGGCCGCCGCCGAACGGGGATTCCGGCTCACCGATGTGGTGCGCTGGATGGCCGCTGCCCCCGCGGAGCTGGCCGGGCTACCGCAGAAGGGCCGGATCGCGGTCGGTGGTGACGCCGACCTCGTGGCCTTCGATCCGTGGGCGCCGGTCACCGTCGATCCCGCCGCCCTGGCGCACAAGAACCCGATCACGCCCTACGGCGGACGTGAGCTGCGCGGCCTCGTGCACGCGACCTGGCTGCGCGGACGCGTCGTCGGCAACGGGCATCCCCCGGCGGGGGAGCTGCTCACGCAGCCCAGAGTCGCTGTACCGCAGTGGGCTACAGCACCCGCCGAGACCATCGCGAACCGCAATCGACAAGGGAAATATGTCTGACTTCACCAACCTGCCCGACCTGGCGCTGCGTACCAACCGCGCCGGTGTGATCGCCGCGAGCGACGAATCGTTCGAGGAACGCGAAAACCTCATCAACCCTTGGGAACCCCGGTTCGCCGAGCACACCTTCGGTCCCAAAGGGCAGGAGTACGACGGCTGGGAGACCCGCCGGCATCGCGGACCCGGCCACGATTGGGCCGTCATCCGGCTCGGCATGCCCGGCGTGATCCGCGGCGTGGTCGTCGACACGGCCTGGTTCAAAGGCAATTACCCGCCGTTCACCTCGGTCGAGGCCTGCCGTGCGCCTGGCTATCCGTCTCCGGCACAACTGGATTCGGCCGAATGGGTGGAGATCGTGCCGCGGACCGCGCTCGGCGGCGACGCGAAGCACGAGCTGCCGGTGGCCGACGACCGCATCTTCACCCACGTCCGGTTGAACATCTTCCCGGACGGCGGCGTCGCCCGCCTGCGCGTACACGGCGAGGTGGTCCCGGACCCGACGCTGCTCACCGGGCTCACCGTGGACCTCGCCGCACTGGCGCACGGCGCGCGAACCATCGCCTGCTCCAACATGTTCTACTCGGCGCCGGACAACATGCTCGCACCCGGCCTGGCGCGCAACCAGGCCGAGGGCTGGGAGACCGCGCGCCGCCGGGACGGCGGAAACGACTGGGCGACAATCCAGCTCGCCGCGCAGGGGGTTCCCGCGCTGATCGAACTCGACACCACGCATCTGCTGTTCAACTCGCCCGGCGAAGCCCGCGTCGTGGCGATCGATCACCAGGGGCCGGGGCCGCTGCCGCCGAGCGACGACGCGGCCTGGTTCGAGCTGTTGCCGCGCACGGCATTGCAGCCCGACACCCCGCATCGTTTCCGGCTCGCGCCGTCGGATCGGGCTGCCACGCATGTCCGCGTCGACATCTACCCGGACGGGGGTATCGCGCGGTTGCGGGTGTTCGGTGCGCTCACCGCGGCGGCCGAGCGGGAGCTGAATTCGCGCTGGTTGTCGGACGGTAAGTGATTCCTGCGCCGCGAGTGGGAGCGTGGCCGTCCCGCTGACGGGGTGGCTGCGGCGGCCGTGCGCCCGCTAAGGTCCGACGATGGCGATCGAAGTCCGGACCGGAGTGGGTGGCCGTCGCGGCCGCTCGGCGAGGTGGCGGCGATGACGGTGTACGACACCACCGGACGCACGTATGCGGCGACCCGGCAGCCGGATCCGCGCATCGCCGCCGCGATCGATGCGTCCCTCGCGGGTATGGCGTCGATCGTGAACATCGGCGCGGGCACCGGCTCCTACGAACCGGGCGGCACCGTCCTCGCGGTCGAGCCCAGCCGGGTGATGATCGCGCAGCGGCCGAGCGGTGCCGCCGCTGCCGTGCGCGCGGCCGCCGAACAGTTGCCGATCCGCACCGGTGCCGTGGATGCCGCTTTGGCGGTGCTCACCATCCATCACTGGACTGACCTCGAGCGCGGCATCGCGGAGATGATCCGAGTTGCGCGGCGTCGCATCGTGATCCTCACCTGGGATCACGCGGTGTTCCGGCAGTTCTGGTTGGTGCGCGACTACCTACCCGCGGCCGCGGCAACCGACGCGCGCCTCGCCGTGCCTTTGGCTCGCTTGACCGCTCAGTTGGAAAACTTTGTCGTACAGCCGGTCCCGGTGCCACACGACTGTGTCGACGGTTTCGGCGGCGCCTACTGGCGTCGTCCCGAGGCCTACCTCGACGAAACCGTCCGAGCCGGAATATCCATGCTCGCGCTCACGCCGGAATCGCGACTCCGAGAAGGATTGTCACGCCTGCGGCGAGATCTCACCGACGGCTCCTGGTCCGTCCGCTACGCCGACCTCCTCGACCGTCCCCACCTCGACCTCGGCTATCGGCTCGTCACCGCGGACCTGTCGGCCGAGTGAAGACATCCTGACTCAGCAGATCTGATACCTCTTTGCCAGCGCGCGACCCGGGCGCTCCAGGCGTCCGGCGCGGTGAATCATTCGCTCAGCCTACCGGCGGAAAGGAAGGGCGCCAACGGGATTGCGTGCGTGGTGCGATTCAGACGGGCTTGCAGATGATGGATGCGAAGCCGACGCGGTTGGCGACCATCACATCGTGCACCGAGTGGCGGAAGTTCGGGCGGAGCAGGGCGAGGATGAAGGCGGCGAGGGTGCCGGGCAGGCGGACCTGGTTGACGAAGACGTAGGGGGCGTCTTCGATCGGGCCGAGTAGGGCGATGTCGTCCACCTCGGCATCGTGGTTGAACCAGCCGGCGACCGAGTCGAAATAGCGCAAGGCGCGGTCGTAGTCGTCGGCGGTGAAGTGGTTGAACAGGAAGGTGCCGGTCGGTGCCCGGTCGATGTCGCCGAGGCGTCTGATATTGCGGGCGGGCATGACGAAGTCGGCGCCGAGCTGCTGGAACTCCGGCGTGGCCTGCACCGTGGCGAGCGTCTCCGGTGTGCCGGTCTCGATCAGGACGATCACGTCGAAGCGGGGGCTCACCTCCGACGGCTGGATCGCGATGGCGCGGTAGGCCCTGGCCGAGAGCACCTCATCCATCCCCGCCAGTCGGCGTGTGAGGTCCTGGCACCGGCGCAAGACCTCGCGGCGACGAGAACTGCGGGGCACGAACGGGATTCGCCGGGGTGGGTCCACGCGGAAGCCGAGGTAGAGATAGCCGTAGGGGGCAGGTTCGACGTATGGCGCGGGCGGGTTGGTCTGGGTGCGCGGGTCGGTGCTCATGATCTCGTCCTTTCCAGTAAAATAATCGAGCGTTCGATTAATTGTAAGCCTCGAGTGGGAAGGGCGGAAGTGGCATGACGACACCACGGCGTAGACCTGGACGGCCACGCAAGGCGGATGCGGGCGACACCAAAGCCGCGTTGTTGAGCGCCGCCCTGCGCCTGTTCGCCCGCAACGGGTACGCGGGCACGTCGATCCGGTCCATCGCGCGCGAGGTCGGATTGAGCGAGAGCGTGCTCTACGCACATTTCGCCGGCAAGCAGGCGATCTTCGACGCCGTACTCGCCACCCTCGGTCCCACCAACCCGCTCGACATGATGGACGCTGCCACGGCCGCCCTCGTCGACACCGACCCGCCGCGATATCTACGCGAACTGGTGCGCGCGGTCCTCGAAAGCTGGGAACACGACGACGCTCGGTTACTGATCAGCGTCATGGCGCAGGACGGACTGCTGCACAGTCCCGCACTGCAACAAGCGATCTCGGCCATGCGCCTGCCCGTGAGCCGCCTGTTCGAACAATGGATCGCCGCCGACCGGATCCCCGCCGGCCTCGCCACCCCGGACGATCTCGCGATGTCGTTCACCGGTCTGATCGGCCTCACCCGGGTCCTGCACCTGCACGCCCACGCCCCCGACGAGGAACGTGCCCGAGCCCGCGCCGAAATCTCCCGCCACGCCGAAACTTTCATCCGTCTCGTGTTCCGCGACGACTCCGGGCACTGAACCACCGCACCCCAACAGATCTCGCGCGATCACACAAGCGCTGACTCGACCCGCATCGGCGATAATGGTTGCGTACGTTCGTAGAGCGGGGGCTCCGTGCATCCGATCCCTGAAAGCAGCAGCGATGACGAGGCGCCACGCGATGAGCCAGGCCGCTTCTGGTTCCTTCGGAGTTGTGTAGGCCTGGCCTTCGCGCTGTGGGCCGTGGCGCTGACCCAGCCCTTGGCCGACTTCACCGACGGTGGCTGGAAATTCGTGCGAACCCGCGAGGTGTACCCCTTCGGAGAGGTGCGGGCCCCGATCCAGGCCGTCGTGTTGGTCGGCGGAACTCTGCCGGCCGTTGTCGTGGCGGGGACAGTCTTGGGCATGCACTCCTCCCGTGGTGAGTACACCCGGGCTTACGGGGGCGTTCTGGCTTTCCTCCTCACGCTCTGGTGCAGCTACTGTGTCGCGATCCTGGTGCGCTCGTTCGACGCCGGCACACCCCTCGCCGGCCTGTGGATGATCGTGCTGGCGAACCTGCTGCTGGGCGTAGCGGTACTCATCTCGGAGTCCTGGTACGGCTGGCGAGAGAGCGAGTCGAGTAAGTCCTGATCAGTTCGACCAGACCTGGCGCGCCACGCAGCCGCTTGTGGTAGCCGAACGGAGTACTGAGTTCCGGACGTACTCGTCCAGGTCGGCGCGGTGCGTCAGAACGGCAGCGGAATACAGATGGTGCCGAGGTCGAGGCCGGTGGTC
Source organism: Nocardia vulneris (assembly GCF_001613425.1). Lineage (GTDB taxonomy): Bacteria > Actinomycetota > Actinomycetes > Mycobacteriales > Mycobacteriaceae > Nocardia > Nocardia vulneris. The sequence goes on from NZ_BDCI01000041.1 coordinate 7,005, forward strand.
ACCGCTACGGTGGTCGAGCCGGAGGAGGGTGGGTAGGGGCGGCCGAGGATGACGTCGGTTCGGAGGACGTGTGTGCCGGTGGTGGTGGGGGTCCATGTGAGGGTGCGTTGTCCGCCGGGGCCGGTGGCCGGACCTGTTCCGAGGAAGACATCGTTGTCGTAGAAGAAGGCCGACCAGCCGGTTGTCGGCGCGGGTGTCGTGGTGGACGTGAGAGTGGCCTTGCAGCCGGTCCCCACCCGGCCGCCATGGCTGCCCGAGGTGGGTTTCCGGCGTGGTCATCTGGCTGCGGTGGCGTCTCGAGCGGCTCGGGAAAAGAGAGGGGCGGTTGGAAGGCGGGCCGGGTGGTGTGGACCAAGCGACAGATAGGTTGGCGATCACAGGGGTTTCATACTGTTCACAGGGTTTATAGCTGCTGTGAACCGTATGGAAGGTCTGTGACCCTGCGACTCGCCCAGCAAACACGCCGATCCACAACCCCCCATCCGAAACCGCTGCTACCTCGTCGAGGAACTCTCGAAGACAGCACCACAGCCAGACGACCACGCCGGAACCCCACCTTCACGCACCTGACGTGCGCCTGAAGCCGGGAACCCCACCTGACGCGCCCAGCACTATCCCTGTAACTCCCGCGGCAGGCACACCAACCTGAGCAAGTCACACTTCGGCAGCCAGCCAACAAGCCCGAACGCAAGCAAACCAAGCGACAGTTAGCCCCGTGTCGACACGCGAAAGCCACACACCTGCACCACTTCTCGGGATCCACACCCCTTCTGGCCGCCCAGAAAAGGTGTAGATCCCGAGAAGCGGTGCAGCTGCTAATGGCCCGCCTCACCACTGCGAGACAGAACTAGGTGAGAGTGACCTTGCAGCCGGTCCCCGCCGGGCCGCCATGGCTTTCCGAGGTGGCGGCGACCGTCGTCGTCACGTCGATCGCTGCGGCGCTGGGCGTGAACAGAACTGCCGCTGCACAGCAATGAGTTTCGGCATAATTCGTACCCCGGCTCTGCCTTGAGCCTTTGCGGTCCGGGCGCACGACATGATGGTGCGCCCCAGCTCCGGCCGACACGCGGATAACAGAAGACGTGAATTACCTTGTGGCAGTGTTGCTCAGCATGATGTGTAGCTCGTGTGAACGGTCGGGCCGAGGGTGGCTATCCGGGTTCCTATTCGGGTGAGGAGGTGGGCGGTGAGGGTGGGGTTGTGGGCGGTGTCGGTGGGGGTGAGGTCGGTGAGGGTGTAGACGTGGGTGAAACCGGCTCGGGGCCAGTGGGTTCGGGGGAGGTCGCTGCGGCCGGCGACGGCTATGACGGGGGTGGGGGCGGCGCGATGGGCGATGACGGCGGGGAGTTTGCCGCGTTCGGTTTGCTGGTCGAGGCGGCCTTCGCCGGTGACGATCAGGTCGGCGGTGGCGCGGTGCCGGTCGAAGTCGAGTAGGTCGAGGAAGTAGTCGGCGCCGGAGAGCGGATGGGCGCCGAGGAGCAGGGCGGCGAAGCCGACGCCGCCTGCGCTGCCTGCTCCCGGAGTCGCGGCGAGGGCCGTGGCTTGGGGAAAACCGTTGTGGGACAGCGTCTGTACGAACCGGTGCAGGTCTGCGTCGAGGCGGCGCACCTGCGCGGGGGTCGCGCCCTTCTGCGGGCCGTAGACGGCGGCCGCACCGTCGGGTCCGGTGAGCGGGTTGGTGACATCGGAGGCGAGCACCAACTCGACGGTGGGCAGGCGCACCGCCGCGGACACGTCGACCGCGGCGATGTCGAGTAGTGCACGACCACTCGGCGGCAGCACCCGCCCGGCGGCATCGGTGAACCGGAACCCCATGGCGGTCAACAACCCCATGCCGCCGTCGGTGCTCGCGCTGCCACCGAGCGCCAGGACGATCCGTCGCGGCTGGAACCGCAGCGCCTGCCGAAGCGCTTGTCCCAGGCCGAGACTCGACGCGTCGAGCGGCCGGAGCCGCCCGCCGGGCAGGGTGGCGAGTCCGCAGGTATTCGCGACCTCGACGACGGCGGTGTCGCCGCGCAGGGCGATCAGGCCCTGCCGCGGCGTCCCGGTCGCGCCCGCGACGGTGACCGGCACGGCCTCGAAGCCGGCGGCGACGGCGGCGTCGACACTGCCGTCGCCGCCGTCGGCGAGCGGCAACGCCCGGCACTCGGCCCCGGAGGCGCTGAGCCCCAGGACAAGACAGCGGGCCACCTCGGCGGCGGACAGGCTGCCCTTGAACTTGTCGGGCGCGACCAGCACTCTCATCCTTGCCACACCTTGATCAGCGCGGCCGCCGAGATGACCGTGGTGACGCCGCCGATCCGGGTCGAGATCTGCGCGAACGGCATGAGATTCATCCGGTTCGACGCGGAAAGGATGGCCACGTCGCCGGTTCCACCGAGGCCGCTGTGGCACACGGTGACCAGCGCGGCGTCCACCGGATACATGCCGATGGCGCGGCCGACGACATAGCCGGTGGCGGCCATCGACAGGACAACGGCGACGCAGGCGATCACATACCCCACCGACAGCACGCCGATGATGCTCTGCAACGGCAGGTACAGCAGGCCGAGCCCGATCATCGTGGGGTAGATGAAATGTTTCGAGATGACGGTATAGACACCGCGCACGCTGTCCTCGACCACCGGCGGAAAGACGCCGAACAGTTTGCACAGCACCGACATGATGATCACCAGCACCGGCGCGGGCAGGTGCACCGCGTGCTCCAGCAGGGTGGCGAGCACGAACATGCCACAGATGAGCAGCACGCCGAGCGCGTGATTGCGCGGGGGCGCGGCCGGATCGCGCGGGGCGGGTTCCGCGGGGCCGGTATCGGCGGACGGCACCTTCACCAACTGCCCGCCACCGTCGAGGTGTGGACGGCGATCGCCGAGGCGGCGCAGCACGCCCGCCGTGATGACCGCGGCGATATTGCCGATGATCGCCGCGGGAATGAGTTCGGCGACGAAATCGGCCTGCTGCCCGCCGAGCGCCGACGCGTAGGCCGACGACAGCGGAATGACACCCTCGCCGATGCCGCCGCCGATGATCGGCACGACGATGTAGAACAGCGCGCGATGGAAGCCGTAGCCGAACGCCATGGCGACCGCGATCCCCACCGACACCGCGATCACGGTGCCGAGCAGCAGCGGCGGGAAGATGCGGATCAGCCCGCCGATCATCACCTTTCGGCTCATGCCGAGGATGCTGCCGACCACCAGCGTGCAGATGACGAAATACAGGAAGTTGGCCTGCTTCATCAGCGCACTCGCCGCAGCGAGCGTGTTCTCGTCGAAAGCGCCGAGGTACACCAGAATCGAGGGCACCATCAGGCAGATCAACGCGCCGCCACCGATTTTCGAGATGACCGGCAGCCGGTTGCCGAGCGGGCCGAGCAGCATGCCGAGCCCGACGATCACCGCGAGCCCGCCGATCATGTTCTCGGGTATGGCATCGAAGAAGCCAGCGGCGAGCACGCCCGCGGTCAGCACCACCGGCACGAGCAGCGGGATACCGTCGAGCGCGGGCGCGGGGAACGAACGGGGCCGGGCGTCGAGTTTCATGATCGCCTCGCCGCGGTCATCGAGGTGGCCGCCTCGAGCTGCGCGCACACCAGGGCACCGAAGGACGCCGTGGTCCCGGATCCACCCATATCCGGTGTCATCGCGGACCTGTCCTGGACGAGTGCCGCTTCGACGGCGGCGAGCACCGCCGCGGCGGCCTCGTCTTCGCCCAGGTGCTCGAGCATCATCGCGCCGCTCCAGATCTGGCCGATGGGGTTGGCGATCCCCAGCCCGGCGATATCGGGCGCCGAGCCGTGCACCGGCTCGAACAGGCTCGGAAAACGCCGCTCGGGGTTGATGTTCCCGCTCGGCGCGATGCCGATGGTGCCGGTGCAGGCGGGCCCGAGATCGGACAGGATATCGCCGAAGAGATTGCTCGCGACCACCACATCGAACCAGTCCGGGTGCAAGACGAAATTCGCCGTCAGAATATCGATGTGGTACTTGTCCACCGCCACGTCGGGATAACTGCCCGCCATGTTCGCGACGCGCTCGTCCCAATAGGGCATGGAGATGGAAATACCGTTGCTCTTGGTGGCGGAGGTGAGATGCCGTTTCGGTCGGCGTTGCGCTAGTTCGAACGCGTACTTCAGGATTCGGTCGACACCGGTGCGGGTCATCACGGTCTCCTGCAGTACCGTTTCCCGGTCGGTGCCCTCGAAGATCTTGCCGCCCACGCTCGAGTATTCGCCCTCCGTGTTCTCCCGGACCACGTAGAAGTCGACGTCGCCGGGCCGCCGGCCCGCGAGCGGGCTGCTGATACCCGGTAGCAGCCGGACCGGGCGCAGGCTCACGTACTGGTCGAAATGGCGGCGGAACTGCAGCAGGCTGCCCCACAGCGAGATGTGGTCGGGCACCACCTCGGGCCAGCCGACGGCGCCGAAGAAGAGCGCGTCGAAGGCGGACAGCTGATCGAACCAGCCGTCCGGCAGCATTTTCCCGGTCGCCGTGTAGTAGTCCGCGCTCGCGAAATCGAACTCGGTGATATCCAGGGTGAAGTCGAATGCGGCCGCCGCGGCCGCGAGAACTCGAATTCCCTGCGGCACGACTTCCTTGCCGATGCCGTCGCCCGGAATGACAGCAATTCGGTGTGTGGCACCCATCGTCGCGTGCTCCGATCTTCTTGGTAACGAGACGTTCTCAACGGTAGGCTCGGATATTCCGCGGCAAAAGCACGGAACGCGCAAGAGACTTTTTCCCGAAAGGAAAAGACGAAGGAGGTCGCCGTGTACGGTGCGTCCACCGACGACGTGACGTTTTTCGACATCGTCGCGCGCTCGCGCAGCCTGACCGAGGCGGCCAGGGAGTTCGGCATCTCGGTGTCGTCGGTGAGCAAGCGGCTCGCGCAGATGGAGGCCCGGCTCGGGGTGGTGCTGGTGCAGCGCAGTACGCGCAGGCTGACGCTGACCCCGGAGGGGGAGCGGTATGCGGCGGGCGCCGCGGTGATCGCCGCGCAGCTCGAGGAACTGGAGGACTCGATTGCCGAGCAGCGCCACGATCTGCGCGGGCGGGTGCACCTGCGGTCGACGATCGGCCTGGGCCGCGCGCACATCGCGCCGCTGGTCGCGGATTTCGTCGAGCGGCACCCGTCGGTGCAGGTGGATCTGGAGCTGTCCGCGCTGCCGCTGACCATCGCGGGCACCGGGTATGACGTCGCTATTCGCGTTGGCACACTGCAGGATTCACGACTGACCGCGACCAGGCTGTGGGTCAATCGGCGGGTGGTGTGCGCGGCCCCGGAGTATGTGCGCAGGCACGGCATGCCCGCCACGGTGAAGGAGTTGGCCGAGCACAACTGCATCATCTTGCGGGAGAACGAATCCGACTACGCGCTGTGGCGGTTCGAGAGCGCGGGAAAGGAACTCGCGGTCCGGGTGGCGGGGAACCTGATCAGCAACGACGGCGACGTGATCACCCGCTGGTGTCTGGAGGGTCGCGGGCTGGTCATGCGGTCGCGCTGGCACGTCGATCCGCTGCTGAAGGACGGGTCGCTGGTTCAGGTGTTGCCCGAGCTGGAAACGCCGCCCGCGGACATCTACGCGGTATACGCGGCCGCCGCTCCGTTACCACGCCGGACCAGGGCGGTGATCGATCATCTGAAGGCGGGGCTCGGCCGCCGGATCACCGCGGCGGCGGGCGGACCCGATCCGCAGGGCGCGCCGAACGCGGCCCGCTAGCCCGCGCTCGACGCAAAAGCCCTGTTCTACAGCATCTTTCAGGCGTACAGCGCGACGAACTTGTCCAGCGACCGCTCGATGTCACCCTTCACCGCGCGCGCCACGCCGGCGCCGATCGGCCCGAACAGCGGTCGTCCGCCGAGTTCGATGTCGACGGTCACCTCCGACCCGGTGCCCTTCGGCGCGACCAGCAATTCGAGCCCCAGCTTGGTACCGCCCTTGCCCGCCCCGGTGAGCAGCAACCGGCTCGGCGGCTCGGCGGCCTTTACCGTCCAGGTCACCCGGTTGCGCAGCCCTTTCACCGAGGCCACGCCGACCAGCTGGGTGCCGACGGTGAGCTGCTCCGGTACCTCGCTGCGCCACGCCTCGTGCATCGTCAGCCACTTGTCGAGGTCGGCCAGGTTGGACGTGTGCGACCACGCGTCCTCCGGTGAGATCGGCACATCGACGGACACCTTCAGCTTTGCCATGGCGGCATAGTATCCGGTACCGGCAGTCTGGGTTACCCGCGCGGCGGCTGGACGGCATTGTCCGGGTCGCCTCGAGTCCTGCGATGCCGGCGGCGTCGCGCCCGACCGGCGACTTCCGGGCAACCATGCAGGTCGCGTCGGGTAGACCGACCGGTCCGTAACTCGTCCATAGCAAACTGGACGGACCAGCTAACTTTCGGGCAAAAGCAAACCGAATGTCCTGTTGCAGGCCTGTTTCCGGCTGTCGGCTAGGTAGGCATGGTTGACAGAATGCGCGAGATGTGCGGCGGCACGAATAGATCGGATGATGTGTCCTCTATCGGCACCGGGGAAACACCCCTGGTCACTGCGTGGCTAGCGGCCGTGATCGCCAGGGGCGCAGCATTATTGCGCATTCGTGTGCGGTAGTCACCTCTTGTCTGCAAACGCAATCATGTGAGTGGATCGGGCGAGACTTGGTTGCATTGCTGCTAATGTCGGGTCGTCGGGTTCTGGTAACCGTTCGGACACAATCCGTTCGGTCGGCGATCGACCGTGGAATCGCCTGCCCCGCGGGCACTGTGAGGCAAGAGCAGAACGGCCTCCGCAGTGCGCGCAGGGTCTCCGGTCCTCCGACGTGGACCAGATCCGACCAGGGATGTGCATGGTCGGCGTCGCGAGGAAGGCGAGACGAAGCACGATGACGGAGAGTCGATTCCTCGGCGCCATTCGACGACGAAAGAACTGATGAATCAAGATATCGCCGTGGTGCTTGCCTGGATCCTCGCCGCCGCTCTGCTGGTTGCGATAGCGGTGGCGCTGTACGCATTCCAGTATGCGAAACAACAGCGAGCCAGAGCCGAAGCACTCGCCAGAGAGCAGCGAGCCATCGATGAGACCGTCGAGCGGTTCGCCACGAACACGATGCCCGCGGTCACCGAGTCGATCAGACGTTTCGACACCCAGCCGCCCACCGTCGAGGTACCGCCCGGTCTGGAGAACTCCCGGCTGGCCCAGGTGCTGCGCTGGATCGCCGAGCGGTACGCCGACGATCTGAGCCTGCTGCGGTCCGAGACCAGGGAGCAGGCCAATCACGAGGCGCAGCAGGCGATCGGCGCCGCCGAGGGCAAGGTCCGCGAGGAGGTGTCGGGCGCGTCGCGGCAGGCGACCAGCGCCGCCGTGCGCTCGTTCGGCACCTCGGTGGTCAGCCTCGGCGCCGACGTGAGCCAGGTGGTGAGCTCCGCGCTGCGCGAACACCGCAACGACGAGGTCTACGAGACACTCACCCGGATCGACCACACCGTCCAGCAGATGATCCGCCAGGCGCAGTCCTACGTGATCGTCTGCGGTGGCCTGCCGGGCCGGCGCTGGCCCGCCCAGTCGCTCACCGACGTGGTCGGCGGCGCCATCGGCCGCGTCCGCGACTACCTGCGGGTGCGCCCCAATCAGCTCGACCGGGTGGTGATCAGCCGGGCGGTGGAGCCGCTCGTGCACACCCTGGCCACCCTGCTCGACAACGCGCTGCGCTATTCTCCGCCAACGTCTTTCGTGGACGTGAGTTTCCAGGAAGGGCACCACGGCGTCACCGTGATCATCGACGACGCCGGTGTCCGGATGAACGCCGAACAGATGGAGGAGGCCCGGCAGGTGCTCGCGCACGAGCGCTCGGTCGACATCCATCAGCTCGGCCCCTCGCCCAAGGTCGGTTTCCCCGGCATCGCCGCACTGGCCCGTCGCTACGGCTTCACCGTCTACATCGACGGCCCCAACGTCTACGGCGGCATGCGGGCGATGGTCTATATCCCCGAGGCGCTGCTGATGACCCAGCAGCCCGGTCAGGACGTGGTGCCCGCGCACGAGCAGCCCGCCGCCGAGGTCGCCCCGCCGCCCGCGCCCGCCCCGGTGCCCGCCGCGCGCGAGCCGCAGCGTGAAGAGCCCAGCGAGAGTGAGCAATTCGCCGTGCACGAGATCACCAGCGGCGGTCTACCGAAGCGCCGCCGCCGTACCGTCGCCTTAGCTCCGGTCGGGCCGCGTACCGAGCCGGGACTGGCCCGCCCCGATGTCGCCGCCGCCTGGCACACCGGCTCCCAGAGCGGCCGTGCCGCCGCCACCGATCACTCCGAGCACACCGAAGGGATGACATCCTGATGGGCACCCCCGTGACCGACAGCAGCAACAAGCTCGGCTGGCTACTCGACGATCTCAACGTTCCCGGCGTCAGATTCTCGGTCTTACTGTCCGAGGACGGTCTGCGGATCGCGCATTCGCCGGGTATCGAGCGCGACGAGGCCGAGCGATTCTCCGCCGCGGCGTCGGGGCTGCGGTCCCTCGGTAAGGCGCTCGGCGAGTTCTGCGGCGACGCGAACAACGGTGTGCGACAGAACATGACCGAATACGACCAGGGCATGATCCTGATCACCGCGGCGGGCGAGGGCGCGCTGCTCGGCGTCGCGACCACCACCGAGATCGACATCGCCCTCATCGCGCACCGGATGAACGAGCTGGCCGGCCGGGTCGGGCATGAACTGGGCAGCCAGCCCCGCAGGCGTGTCGATGGTGGCGAATTGCCATGACACCACGGTCCCGGCGTGATCCCGACCTGGTTCGGGCATACGTGCGCACCGGGGGACGTACCCGTCCCACTCGTGAGCTGGACCTGGTCACTTTGGTCCGCGCGGCCAAGGACCCGGCGCCGGGTGCCACACCCGACACACGCCGGGTCATGAATCTCTGCAGCCGCCGGGGTGCGCTGTCGATCGCCGAGATCGCCGCGTACCTCGACCTGCCGCCGTCCGTCGTGAAGATCGTCGCGGCCGACCTCATGGACAGCGGCCACCTTGTCTCACCTACCCCGGCGGAAAACCTGCCGGAGATCGCTCTGCTGGAGGAGGTACTCAATGGGCTCCGTGCTCTCGCCGTCTGATCGCCCAGTCGACTATGTGCCGGAGACCGTTACCCGTTCCGTAAAGCTTTTGGTGGCAGGCAATTTCGGGGTCGGTAAGACCACCTTCGTGAGCAGCGTCTCGGAGATCAAGCCGCTGCGCACGGAGGAGACGATCACCGAGGCCAGCGTCGGCGTCGACGACATGGCGGGCCTGCCCGGTAAATCGCAGACGACCGTCGCGATGGATTTCGGGCGCATCACCCTCAGCCCGAAACTCGCGCTCTACCTGTTCGGCACGCCGGGCCAGCAGCGGTTCGTCCCGCTGTGGGAAGAGCTGGCCCGCGGCGCGCTCGGCGCGCTGGTGCTCGTCGACACGCGGCGCATCGAGAAATCCGACGAGGTGCTCTCGGTGCTCGAGGAGCGTGGCGTGCCGTATTCGGTGGCGGTCAACCAGTTCGAAGGTGCCAGGAACTATCCGCTCAGCGAGGTTCGCGACGCGCTGGACCTGGCTCCCGACACCCCGCTCACCTCCTTGGACGCACGTGACAGAGGCACGTGCCTGCGCTCCCTGATCACGCTCGTCGAATTCCTGTTCCAGCGTCTGGAGTCACGTCTTTGACCACGCCCCCGTCCTGCCCCGTCCAGCACGGATCCCCGATCGATACCGAAGGTCCTCGGGTCTCACTGTATTCCGAGGAGTTCGCCGCCGACCCGCATCTGGCCTACCGCGAGATGCGGCGCCAATACGGGTCGCTGGTGCCGGTCAATCTCGCGCCGGATGTCCCGGCCACGCTGGTGATCGGCTACCACACCGCTTTACGAATCCTCAACGACCCGGACCACTTTCCGGCCGATCCGCGCACCTGGCAGAAGAACGTGCCGGGCGAGTGCCCGATCCTGCCGATGCTGGAGTGGCGGCCGAACGCGCTGCGCAGCGCGGGCCTGGAGCATCTGCGCTACCGCCAGGCCAATGTGGCGGCGGTGGCCGAGGTCGATCTGCACACTTTGCACGCCACCGTCGAGCGGATCGCCATCCCGCTGATCAATGCCTTCTGCCAGGACGGTGCGGCGGATCTGATCAGCCAGTACGCCTTTCCACTCACCTTCGCGGTGCTGAACGCCACCCTCGGCTGCCCGCCGGAGATCGGCCAGCAGGTCGCGACCGGTATGGCCGCGATCTTCGAGGGCGTCAACGCCGACAAGGGCAACGCGATGCTCACCGACGCGCTGTTCGACCTGGTCACGCTGAAACGTAAAGAGCCGGGCGACGATATCACCTCGCGGCTGCTCGCCCATCCGGCCAAGCTGGACGACGTGGAGATGATCCATCAGCTGGTCACGCTGTACGGCGCGGGCATCGAGCCGCAGCAGAACCTGATCGTGAACACGTTGCTGCTGATGCTCACCGACGATCGCTTCGCGGGAAATGTTCTCGGCGGCAGCCTTTCGACGCGCGACGCGCTGGACGAGGTGCTGTTCACCGACCCGCCGATGGCGAACTATTGCGTGTCGTACCCCAAACAGCCCATCCTGATAGATGGTGTGTGGCTGCCCGCCCATCAGCCCGTGGTGATCAGCATGTCCGGCTGCAACAACGATCCCACCATCAGCGTGGGGGAGTACGTGGACAACCGGTCCCATCTGGCGTGGAGCGTCGGGCCGCACGCATGCCCCGCCAGGTCGATGGCCTATCTGATCGTGCAAGACGCCATCGATCAACTTCTCGATGCCCTGCCCGAGCTCGACCTGGCCGTGCCTGCCCACGAATTGTCTTGGCGGCCAGGGCCTTTCCATCGCGCGCTGGTCTCCCTCCCCGTAGTGTTTCCTAAGTCACCACCGTTGAACGTGTTTTAAGGAGACCGCGATGGACACTGCGCCCCTAGTCCTGGATCCGACGGGAACCGATATTCAAGGCGAATCAGCACGCCTGCGCGAGCGTGGACCGGCGACCCTGGTCGAGCTGCCCGGCGGCGTACAAGCGTGGTCGGTGACCGATGCCGACCTGCTGAAGCGATTGCTCGTCGATCCGAAAGTGTCCAAAGACGCCCGGCAGCACTGGCCGGCCTTCGCCAAAGGTGAAGTGCCGCAGGACTGGCCGTTATTCCTCTGGGTCGCGGTGAACAACATGTTCACCGCGTACGGCGCCGATCATCGGCGGCTGCGCAAGCTGGTCGCCCCCGCGTTCACCCATCGCCGCACCGAGGCGATGCGGCCGCGGATCAACCGGATCACCGAGCGGCTGATCGGCGAGCTCGCGGCGGTGCCCGCGGGCGAAGTGGTCGATCTGCGTGAGGGTTTCGCGTACCCGGTGCCGATCGAGGTCATCTCCGAGCTGATGGGCGTGCCGGAGTCGTTGAATCCCGGCCTGCGCAAGTGCGTCGACGGGATCTTCGACACCTCGCTCGGTCCGGAGGAGTCGCAGGCCAACTACATGGAGATGTACCGCATTCTCGCCGAGCTGGTGGCCTTCCGGCGCGGCGAGCCGGGCGACGACATGACCAGCCTGCTCATCTCGCACCGCGACGAGGACGACGGTTCGCAGCTCACCGAGCAGGAGCTGATCGACACGCTGCTGCTGGTCATCAGTGCGGGCCACGAGACCACCGTCAACCTGCTCGATCAGGCGATCTACGCCTTGCTCACCCGGCCGGAGCAGCGGGCCGCGGTGGTCGAGGGCAAGGTCGCCTGGGCCGAGCTGATCGAGGAGGCGCTGCGGTTCGAGGCGCCGGTGGCGCATCTGCCGTTGCGGTTCGCGGTCGAGGACATCGACATGGAGGGTGTGAAGATCGCCAAGGGCGATCCGATCCTCGCCTCCTACGCGGCGGCCAACCGGGATCCGAAGGTGCACGGCGAGACGGCCGACGAGTTCGACGTGACCCGGCCCAGCAAGGATCACCTGGCGTTCGGGCACGGGGTGCACCACTGCCTCGGCGCGCCGCTGGCCCGGCTGGAGGCGGCGGTCGCGCTCCCCGCCCTCTTCGCGCGTTTCCCGAACATGCGACTAGCCGCGGACCCGGCGGAGCTGGGCACCGTGGTGAGTTTCATCTCGAACGGGCACGGCAGGCTGCCCGTGCTGCTGCAACCTGAATAGTCTTCTCGCGCAAGTCTTTACCACCGGAGGGGTGTCGCACCTGGCGGCGCCCCTCCGGTCTTGTGTTGCGGCGGCGTTTCGCCCGGACGACGGCGGGTAGGTGATCGACATCGGAGGAGAAGGAGGTCTTGTCATGACAGCGGACAGCGAAAAGCCGGTCGGCACCCTGCGCAGCGTGGTGCTGGACTGTCCGGAACCGCGCAAGCTCGCGCAGTTCTACATCGGCCTGCTCGGCGTACGGCTGATCGACGACGAGGACGACACCTGGATCGTCACCGCGGACGACGCGGGGCGGCGGCTGGTGTTCCAGTTGTCTCCGGAGTACCAGCCGCCGCATTTCCCGGATCCTGAAGCGTCCCAGCAGGTCCACTTCGACGTGCTGGTCGACGATATCGCGGAAGCGGAGCCGCGTGCGCTCGCGCTCGGCGCGAAACTGGTGCAGCCCAACGACAATGATCAGTTCCGCGTCTACGCCGATCCGGTGGGGCATATCTTCTGCCTGATCTGGTTGTCCTGATTTCCCGGGATCGCCCGCGAGACCGGCGGTCTCGCGGGCCACACCACGGCGCACTCGCCGGGTCAGATCCCGATCACATCTAGCATGAACCGAACCCAGTGACTGACCGCGCCGATGATCATCGGATTCTCCTTTCACCGCACCGGAACTGCCTCGTAAGCACATGATTGCCCGGTGCGCCCGGCCGAAACGGCAGATCACCGGGATAGCGGGCGGACACCCGGTTGTCCGGATACCGCCAGCTTGCGCACCTCGCGCGGAACAATCAGCAACCGCTTCGCGGATTCTCAGGATCGCGGCGCATGCTGGACGAGCGTGAATCATCTGGAATTGCCGTTTCTCGTGCTGTTCGGCACGATCCTCGCCCAGCCGCTCGGGCGGCGGCTGGGGGTGGCACCGGCCGTCCTGATGACGGTGTTCGGTTGTGTCCTCGCGCTGCTGCCGACGGTGCCCGATGTCCGGGTGGCGCCGGATCTCATTCTGCCGCTTCTGCTTCCGCCGCTGCTGTACGCCGCGGCCCGGCGCACGTCGTGGCGCACCTTCGCGCAGAACTGGAGCGCGATCGCGCTGCAGGCCGTCGGCTTGGTCGTCGTCACCGCGGCGGTGGTGGCGGTGACCGTGCACCTGTGGCATCCCGCCGTGCCGCTGGCCGCGGCGTTCGTACTCGGTGCGCTGGTCGCGCCACCGGACCCGGTGGCGGTCGGCGCATTGGCGGGCCGGCTCGGACTGCCGCGCCGGCTGGTGTCCGTGCTGGAGGGCGAGGGGTTGTTCAACGACGTCACCGCGATCGTGCTGTACGGCATCGCGGTGCAGGCGGTGGTCACCGGGGAGTTCTCCGCATGGTCGGCGGCGCTGGACTTCGTGGTGTCGGCGGTGGTGGGTGTCGCGGTCGGGCTGGTCTTCGGCTGGGGCGGCAGCAGGCTGATGCCGCGGCTGGCCGAAGCCCCGTGGCAGGTCGCGCTCGGCCTGGGGTTGCCCTTCGCGGCGTATCGGCTCGCCGATGCCTGGGACGGGTCGGCGGTGCTCGCGGTGCTGGTATGCGCGCTGTATCTGACCGACGCCGCCTCCGACTTCGGCGACAGCGATTACCGGCTGGTCGGCGACTCGTTCTGGGCGATCATCGACATGCTGGTCAGCGGGATCGCGTTCGGCCTGATCGGGCTGGAACTGGCCACCGTGCTGCGGGCGGCCGGACCGGACTGGCCGCGCTATCTCGGCGTCTCGGCCGCGGTGATCGGCGTGGTCGTCGGGTTGCGGCTGCTCTGGTTGCTCGCGACCTGGGCCGTGTTCGGCCGGTGGTGGCGCCGCCGGGAGGCCGACGAGCCCTACACCTGGCGGGAGACCGTCGTCACCTGGTGGGCGGGACAGCGGGGCGTCGCCACCGTGGCGCTGGCGTTGGCGGTGCCGTTGACCACCGCTACGGGCGCGCCGTTCCCGTGGCGCAGCGGCATCCTCTTCACCGCCTTCGCCCTCGTGTTGTTCACGCTGCTGATCCAAGGCCCGACGCTGTCACTTGTGGTGCGCGCCACCGGAGTCCGGGTCGACATCGACGCCGAGCGGGATATGGAGCGCAAGCTGTGGGCGCGCATCCTGCGCGCCGAACTCACGCGCCTGCAACAGGTCGCGCTGACCGAGCGGTTGCCGGACGACGTCTACGACCGATTACACGTCGGCATCGAAAGACGGCTCGCCAGAGCCGATCCCGCTGCCGCGGACGACGCGCGGCAGACGACCGAGCAGAGCCCCGAGCTGAACCGCGCACTGCACCGGATCGATCAGGAGATACTGGCGGCCGGGCGCGAAGAAGCGATGGCCGCGCGCCGCGAACCCGGGGTGCCGCCGGATCTGGTCGACCGGGTGATGCGGCGACTCGATCTGCGATCGCCGTAATCGCTCGCGCATTCTTCTGGCAACTGGCCGCGCGTAGCTCCCCGAGCCGTGCGCGATCAGCTGCTACCGTCCGAAATCGTGACTACGGACCCTGTGGAAACTAGTCGATCCCCGCGCAACCTCGGCTTGCGACTGTGGCTGCTGCCGGTGGCGGTGCTCGCCGTTTTCATGGCGCTGCTCGGCACGATGTATCTCGACTACGTCGTCGATCCGGAGGAGAACCTGCACGATTTCCCCATCGCGCTGGTCAATCAGGATGTCGGCGACACGATCGGCGCGCCGGGAGAGCAGCGCCGGGTCGACTTCGGGGCTCAGGCGGTCGACGGGCTGCGGCAGGCGGTGCCGGGGGACAAGATCGATCTGCAGGTGCTCGGCGTCAACGAGGCCTCGCAGCGGATGCAGAACAACAAGGTGTACGGCACCATCCTCATTCCGAGCGATTTCAGCAAACGGTTGGGCATCTTCGGCGTGGGCAGTGTGATCCCCGGCGATATCCAGCGTCCGCTCATCACGTTGCAGACCAACCCGCGCAGCGGCGCGTTCGTCACCTCGATCGTCACCCAGATCGGTGACCAGGCGCTGAACCAGGTGAACAAGCAGGTCGGCGCGCAGCTCACCGAACAGGTACAGGCTCAGCTGGCGCCGCCGCCCGGCGGACCGCCCGCGCCTGAGCTGAGCGGCGCGACCAGGGTGGCGCTCGCCGAACCGTTGCAGATCGTCGTCGAGCCGTTCCATCCGTTGCCCGAGGGCACCGGCCAGGGCCTCACCGCGTTCTTCTACGCGCTGCTGCTCCTGCTGGCGGGCCTGGTCGGTTCGATGACCATTCACACGATGATCGACGCGCAATTGGGCTTCGTGCCGACCGAATACGGGCCCTGGTACGTGCATTTCCCGCCGACGCCCATCTCGCGCTTTCACACCCTGCTGATCAAATGGGGCGTCATGGTGGTGACGGCGAACGTCGTCGCCGGGGTCTTCCTGCTCGTCGCGAAGGCACTGGGCATGCCGATCGATCACCCGCTCGGGCTGTTCCTCTTCAGCGCGTTCGCGATCATCGCCGTCGGGGTCACCGGCTTGTCCGTGCTCGCGGCCGTCGGGTCGGCGGGGCTGCTGATCAATCTGATCCTGTTCATCATCCTCGGGCTGCCGTCCTCCGGCGGCACGGTGCCGATCGAGGCGACGCCGAAGTATTTCGGCTGGCTGGCCTCGTTCGAGCCGATGCACCAGGTGTTCCTCGGCGTGCGCGCCATCCTCTACTTCGATGCCAGTGGTCCGGCCGGACTCACGCGCGGCGTGTGGATGGCCGTGCTCGGGGTGGTGATCGGTGTGGTGCTGGGCGCGGTGGTGACGCGGTACTACGACTACAAAGGGTTGCGCCGCACGGGGATCGGGCGTCCGGCAGCGGAGTAGTCGCTGCGCGCCGGCCAGCTCATGGCGTACTCGACCGAGGTGATCGCCGGGGAGATCGGCAAACTCGTGCTCGGCGTGCCCGAGGAGTAGCCGGTGACACGCTGAACCGGGCCGGGCCCATCCTGCGGTCCGCTACTGGCCGGGGCACAAACGGCGCGGGGTGTTGTCGGTCGCGAGCCGGGCGGCTACGCAGCCGCCGGGGAGTCCGTCGTGCGGGGTTGTGCCGAAGTTGGCGGTGACGGTGAGGACGCCGTCGCCGAAGGTGCTGCGCTGCACCAGGTGATCGGCGGTGAGCCACTGGAAGCCGGTCATCGGGGCGGTGCCCGCGGCCTCGTGCAGGGGCGCGAAGAACTGTTGCAGGCGGGCGATTTCGGCGCCGTGGCGGTCCAGCTCGGCGCGGTCGAGTGCGAAGTTCAGTGGGGTGTTGTTCAGGATCGCGGTGAGTGCGCGCATGGTCTGCTGTTGCGGGAGTTTGTAATACGCGAGTTCCCAGCGGTCCAGGTTGACGATGGAGTCGTGCAACACGGTCTCGTAGAGCGGCACCCGATAGGCCGGATCGAACATGGCCTCGGCCGCGGCGGCGGGCAGTTCGGCGGGCTGGAAGAAGAACTTCGGTGCGCTCTCCGGCGCCCACCCGCCCCAGGACTGCTTGTCGCGCTGGGCTTTCCAGAGCAGGTCGGAGACCGGGGTCTGCGAGCCGTGGCTGAACGCGGGCAGGGTGCTCGCCCACGCGCCGACCGATTCCGAACCCAGTACCTGTCCGCGCTGCTCGACGAGGGCGCGCATGCGGGTGAGCCGGTTGTCGCGGTCCTGCTTCTTGTTCATCGAGTGGCCGGGGGTGTAATCGTCGAAGAACTGGCCCGCGGCGTCGACGTCGAGGAAGTAGGTGTTCGCGCCGTTCGCCGTCATGGTCGTGTAGCGGTCGTCGAGCACCTGGGGCTGCTGCGCCAGCGCCTGGGTGCTGAGGTAGCAGCCGCGGTCGCCGAAGCCGGTCTCCGGGTTGCCTTCCGCGTCGTGCACGCAGCCCGACGGCCACAGGCCGGGCCAGCTCGAGCCGGGGTTATCGGCGGTCGCGGGGTCCTGGGCGTTGTCGTACGAGTCATACGGTCCCGCAAGATAACCGGCCGCTTTCGCGGCATCGATCGCGGCGCGGGTCATCGGGTCGGCGCCGGCGTCGTAGCCCAGCCACATGCGGGTGAGGCCGAGTTCGCGCATCGTGCGGATCGCCGCCGGCGTGCGGCCGTCGCCCCACAAGTAGGCGTGAAAGGCGCCGAGCAGCTTGCCGACCGCCGGCTGCCGCGCGATCTTGTCGGCGAGAGAACGGAATTGGCCGTGCTGGATGAGCCAGGCGCGGTAATCCGCTGCCGCGGCTACCGGTGAGGCGTCCGTCAGCGCGAAGGTGACCGTGTATTCGCGCGTGTCCGCCCTGGCGTCGAAATCGTGTTCGGCTGTGGTGCGCAGCTTTTCGTCCACCGAGCGCACCGTCAGGGTGGTGCCGATATCGGTGGGCGCGAGGTAACTCACCCCGTGTGTGCCCGCCTGGTAGCCCCAGAACGGCATGGTCAGGCTCTCGGTGAGATCGAGCGGCCGGTCGATCAGGGCGGCGTCGGGGGAGTTCCAGAACGGGTCGCCGACCGGCAGGGACAGGCCCTCGCCGCGGGGGAGCTGCAAGGCCGTCGTCGCGGGATCGGTGCCGGTCACGGGCCAGGCCAGGCGCTGGTCGCGGTCGCTGCGCAGCGTGACGCGCAGGCGGCCGTCGGCGGCATCGGCGGTGACGGTCAAACCTTTGCCGGGATAGCTCCACGTTGCTCGGTCCGGTGTGGTCTCGATGGGTCCGGCTGCGCCGAGGTCGGCGGCCGCGGGGGCGGAGAGGGTGCGGTTCGGCTCGTCGCCGAGGTCGGCGGTGATCGCCAGCGAAGCGGTGTCGATATCGGCCCGGCCGCCGCCGATCGGCACCAGCACGTGGGTGCCCCGGACTTCCGGGCGCGGGCCCGCGGTGGCGCGGTCGCAGGCGGCGCCGGTCAGTACCGAGATCAACAACACGGTGGCGGCCGCGGCGATCCGGTGGTGGGTGCGCTCGATGCTCCGACGTCTCATGGGCCGCACCTTTCCGGCGCCGGATGAGAGTTCGATGAGACCGCGCCGGGTCCCCGGCCTGGGCCGACGCGATCCGTATCATCCGGAAGATGCGCGTGCTGGTGGTCGACGACGAGGACTCGGTCCGTGAGGCCCTGGTGCGCGCGATGGACAGCGAAGGCTACGAGACCCGGGCCGTCGCGGACGGCGCGGCCGCGCTCGCCGAGATCCAGCGCTGGCAGCCGGAGGTCGTGCTGCTGGACGTGCTGATGCCGTTCATGGACGGGCTCACCGCGTGCCGGCGGTTGCGGGCACAGGGCGACCGCACGCCGATCCTGATGCTCACCGCACGGGACGCGGTGGCCGACCGGGTCGACGGGCTCGACGCCGGTGCCGACGACTATCTGGTGAAGCCGTTCGACCTCGATGAGCTGCTGGCGCGGGTGCGCGCGCTGGTGCGGCGCACCTATCCGGAGGACGGCGCGGTGCTGTCGTGCGCGGACCTCGTCATGGACACCACTGCGCACACGGTCCGGCGCGGCACCCGCCCGGTGGAGCTCAGCCGCACCGAATTCGCGCTGCTCGAAGTGCTGCTGCGCAACAGCGGCCAGGCGCTGCCCCGCGAGACGCTCATCGAACGGGTCTGGGGCACCGAACTCGGGCCGACCTCGAATTCGCTCGAGGTCTACATCCGCTATCTGCGCCGCAAACTCGAACCCGGCGACGAGCCGCGCCTGATCCACACCGTGCGCGGGATCGGTTATCGATTGGCGGCGGCATGAGGCTGCCCGGGTCGTTGCGCGCACGGGTCGCGCTGTTCTGCGTCGTCGCCATCGCGGTGGCGCTCGCCGGAATGGGCGTGGCCGCCTACGTGGTCGTCGCGCACGAACTCGACAGCTCACTCGACCTCGGATTGCGCAGGGAGGCAACGCGGATCGGCCGCACGGTCGGCGCGGACGCCGATGTCGCGACGGCGTCGGGGCCGTGCCGGTACCTGACCGCGCCGAGCTGTGTGCAGGTGGTGGCCGCGGACGGGCGGATCGAGTCCGAGCACGACCCCGCGCAGTCGTTGCCCGTCGACCGCGCGACCGAAGAAGTCGCCGCGGGCACCAGGGCCGCGTTCTTCAGCGATACCCGGCTCGGCGATCATCCGTTGCGGATGTACACCGCCCCACTGCGTTCCGGCTCCGCGGTCCAGATCGCGCAGCGGGCCGATCCGGTGGACACCAGTCTGCGCCGCGTCGGGTACGCCCTGCTCGCCGCGGCGGGGATCGGCACCCTGCTCGCCGTCGCCGCGGGACTGGTCGTGGCGCGCCGCGCGGTCGAGCCGGTCACCGCGTTGACCGCGGCGGCCGAACACATCGCGACCACTCGAAATCCCCGGCAGCACATCACGGTCCGCGGACCGGTCGAACTGCGCAGCCTGGCAACAAGTTTCAACGCGATGCTCGATGAACTCGATCAAGCGCTGACCGCCGAACGCGCGGCCCGTGCCGCGCAACATCGGTTGATCGCCGACGCCTCCCACGAGCTGCGCACGCCGCTGACGGCATTGCGCACGAATATCGAACTGCTGGGCCGGGCGTCGCGGATGTCCGCCGACCGACTCGACGAGACCGCGTCCGCGTTGCGTGCCCAGTCCGCGGAACTTTCCGGCCTGGTGACGGATCTGATCGAGCTGGCGCGGGCGGATGACCCGGCCGCGGTCCCGGAACCCTTCGAGGATCTGCGCTTGGACACCCTGGTGACGGAATGCCTGCGCGCCGCCGAGCGGCACTGGCCCGCCGTGACATTCACCAGCGACCTGCACCCGACCGTCGTGCACGGCGTGCCGGGCCGGCTCGCTCGCGCGATCACCAATCTGCTCGACAACGCGGCGAAATTCAGTGCGCCGCAAGGCATCATCCGGGTCACGGTGCACGACGGCGAACTGACGGTCCGCGACCATGGTCCCGGCATCTCGATCGACGATCTGCCGCATGTCTTCGACCGCTTCTACCGCTGCACCAACGGTCGCGGTAAGCCCGGCCACGGACTCGGCCTTGCGATCGTCAAACAGGTGGCGGACCTGCACGGAGCCACGGTGACCGCGCAGTCCGCGCACGACGGTGGGGCGATCTTCCGGTTCCGCTTGCCGCCCGCGGACTGACCAGGCTTCTACCGGCTCGCCACCGTCCTCGCGCACTGCGAGAATCGGCCCATGCCGGTTGATCAAAGTCTGTTGCTCGCCTTCGTGGCCACCACCTTCGTCGCGATGATCACACCGGGGCCGGACATGCTGTTCGTGCTGGGGTGCGGAATGCGCGGCGGGCCCCGGGCCGGGCTGTACGCGACCGCCGGAGTGGCGACGAGCGAGGCCATCCACATCGCGGTCGCCGCGGCCGGGCTGGCGGCGCTGTTCGCGGCGGTGCCCGCGGCCTTCACCGTGGTGCGGATTCTCGGTGCCGCCTACCTGATCTACCTTGGGGTGCAGGCGATCCGGAACCGGGGCAGCCTGCCTACCGATGAGCGCGAAGTCGGTGTCTCGGCGCGCAAGGCCTATCTGTCGGGGCTGCTGACCAACCTGCTGAATCCCAAGATGGTGACGTTCACCATCGCGTTCCTCCCGCTGTTCATCGATCCGTCGCTCGGGCGGATCTGGCTGCAGTTCGCGATTCTCGGCGCGATCATGATCGTGCTGGAGTTCCTGGTGGACGGTGCGGTGGGGGTGCTGGCGGGCCGGATCGGCGGCTGGCTGCGGCGCCGGCACGCCGCGCGGCGGCGTATCGAGGTGGCCACCGGCGGCATCTTCATCGGACTCGGCGTGCGGCTCGCGGTGCAGCGGTAGGGCTCATACCCACGGGGGACACGGGATTCGCACCGCGGTGTGAGGCGCGTCGCCGACGGCGTGCTTACCGTCGAGAGCATGACGCAGAGGCGGGTAGACGGACGGGCGAGCGCGATCGTGATCGGCGGTGGGATCGCCGGGTTGCTCGCGGCGCGCGTGCTCGCCGCACAGTACGCCGAGGTGCTGGTACTCGACCGTGATGTCGAGCCGGGGCCGGGAATTCGCCGCCGCGGTGTGCCGCAGACCTTTCATCTGCACCAGATGTTGCCGCGCGGCGAACAGGTCCTGGAACGCCTGCTGCCGGGCTTTCTCGACGACGTGCTACGGCTCGGCGCGTTTCCGTTGGCCGAGGCGACGCTGACCTGGACGAACCGGTACGGGACGATGACGATGCCCAGTCCGGAGCAGGGCGCTTTCTACAGCAGAGGGCTTGTCGAACAGGCGATTCGCGACCGCGTGCGCGCGATCGGGAACGTGCGCTTCGGCTACGAGCAGCGAGTCGTCGATCTCGTTGCGGCCGGGGACGGTACGCGGATCACCGGCGTGCGCTGCCGAGGCGGCGACGGGCCAGGGGCGACGACAACGCTGTCGGCGGATCTCGTCGTCGACGCGAGCGGGCGATCGTCGAAGCTCCCGCAATGGCTTTCGCAGCTCGGATATCAAGCGCCGCCGGACGAGACGGTCACCTCCGGCATCGGGTACAGCACGCGCTACTACCGGGTGCCGCGGGATCGGGCCACCGTACCGGCCCTGGTGGTCATCGAAAACGATTACCGGGCAGGCAATCCCGCCGGCGGGGTGTTGAAACGGATCGAGGACGACATCTGGAGCGCGTGCCTGTCCGGGATCGGCGGGCAGTATCCGCCCGTCGATGCCGCGGGATTCGACGCGGGACTGACCGAATTGATCAGTCCGGCCATGGCCGAAGCGCTCTGCGGCGCAGAGCCGTTGACCGCACCGCGCGGGTTCCGGATTCCGGTCTGTGTTCGGCGGCACTATGCGCAGATGACGCGGTGGCCCACCGGTCTGCTGGTGCTCGGCGACGCGATGTCCACCGTCGACCCGATCTACGGGCAGGGGATGACCGTCGCGGCGATCCAAGCCGAGGCGGTCGCGGAATATCTGGCCGAGGAGCACGGGCCGGGCGGCGAACTCGACCTGCTCCGGCGGTTGCAACAGGCGTCCTATCCGGCGTGGTGGCTCAGCGCGCTCGAAGACCTGCGCTGGCCCGGGGTCGTGCACAGTGGGCCCGCATTCGCGCGGATCCCGCTGCTGCACAAGTACTTCGACCTGGCGCTGGAGCGGATGACCCAGCAGTTCGCAGGTGACGGCACGGCGTTCGACCCGACCTTCCTGACCTTCTTCGCCATGACCGGATTGATCGCCACACCGGCCGATGTGGTCAACGAGACCATGCTGAAAGCGCTGCTGAACGGCGCGGACACCGACGCGCAGCGGGCGTTGCGCGCCGAACTCGCCGCGTACGGCGACGACATCGGCACGGTACTGGCCGAAGCCGTCGCCTTCGGCGCGCAGCACTGACCGGTCCTGCGGGCTTGTCGCGTGACCCGCCGGTGCGTGGAGTCGGGGGCAGGCCAGGGTGGCGCTCGCCTGGGAGGGGAGCGAGCGCCACCGGTCACAGGGCGCGTAGGGCGCGGTGGCCGATTCGGGGATCGGCCAACGGGCGCAACGCTATTCGCATCAGGGCGCGTGCGTTGTCGTCGCCGGCGATGCGGTTCGCCTTCAGTGCGCCGCAGGGGAGACACTGGTGGACGAGCAGCCATTCGCCGTCGTCGCGGGTGCACATGCTGACCGCGACCATCCGCCCGCGGCAGGTCGCCGCCCGATCGCCGGGCACCCGTCCGTCCACGTGGCGACTGGACAGGCAGTGCGGGCAGTGGTTGCGGTGCGCGGTGCCGGGGGCCGTGACGGACACGTCCATCCGGCAGCCGACGCAGCGGAACGACTCGCCGGATTCGCCTGCGCGGCCGTGCAATACGTGCTTGGCCCGCTGTGGCCGGCGGGCCGCCGGTTTGCGTCGTGGCATGGCGCACCCCTACAGATCGCCGAAGACTTCGAGCGGGAAGGGTGGCTCGGCGAGCGGCCGGACGGCCATCCGCATCAGGATGAGCTGGTTGTCGTCGCCGCACACTGGGTGCAGCGCCAGTTCCTGGCAGCGGGTGCAGCGGTGGACCACGGCCCATTCGCCGGTGCGCAGCACGGCGATCGACAGCGGAGCCATCCGGGCCCGGCAGTCGGAGGTGCCACCCTCGATCTGATCGTGGGTGTGCCGGGAACTCAGGCAGCTCGGGCAGTGATTACGCCAGCTGTGGTCCGGCGCGAGCGTCGCCACGACGAGGCCGCAGCGGACGCAGGTGAAGGTGTCGGTCCGCAGCGCTGCGCTGGGGCCGGAATTGGGCGAAGTGTTGTCTGACACTCGGATTACTCCTCGGCTGTTGGGTGATGCAGTGACAGCAGGAGCAGGCCGAGCGCGCCTCGAAAGTGCTAGCGGCGTTCAGCGGTACGTGCGCGACGGCAACCGATGCGGCTACCACCGACGCATTGAGGCGCGCGCGGCGCAATCCGGGGCATAGACACCCTCTCCGCCGGCGAACCGGCCCTGATCGAAGTTCACGACGCTGTACTCAGCGCCGAGAAACCGTAACAACGCCCACCCCCGATCCGCCATCGGTTTTGTCGATGAGCGAACCGGTGCGGTAGTTGGCGGCTACCAGGGCGAGGCAGGTCAGGGCGGTGAGGGTGGCGGCGGCGAACATGGTGGGGTAGGTGAGGGGGGTGGCTTCGTGGAGGAAGGCGAGCAGGGCGGGGACGCCGAAGCCGAGGTAGCTGACGGAGTAGAAGACGGCGGTGAGGCCGGCGAGGTCGTCGGGGCGGGCGATGCGTTCGATCTCCTGGAGGCCGGCGACGAGGCCGATACCGTAGCCCGCGCCCAGGACGACGGCCACCGCGAGCGTGGCCCAGAAGGTGAGCGCGCCGGAAGCCCAAGTGGCCGTGGCCATTCCGCCGGTGACGAAGAGCAGGGAGACGACCGCGGCCCGCGCGGTACCGGGCTTGTCGATCCGGCGCGCGCCGGATTGGATAGCGAAACCACAGCTCAGGGTGATGACGCAGATGAGCGCGGAGAAGGCGATCGGTGCACCGCGCAGATGCGGGGCCATCAGGGCGGGCATGATCGCGTAAGCCGTGCCGGCGGAGGTGAACAACCACAGGGCGACCGGCAGGATGACATAGCGGAAGCGCCGGTGTCCGGCCGCGGGCACCTTCAGGTCGTCGCGCAACCGTCCGGGGTTCGCCTGCGGCACCACGGTTTCCGGCACCCGGGCCACCCACACGGCGGCGATCAGGCACAGCGCCACGTTGATCAGGTAGGCCAGCTCGTTCGGCCACGGCGCCCACTGGGCGAGCGCACCGGCCAGGCCCGCGCCGACCGCGAAGCCGCCGGTCAAGCTCATCGCCGAGCGCCGCGCCCCGGTGCCGCCGGGCTGCGCGGGACCGAACGGCGGCTGGGCGAGTTCCTTGAGCCAGCTGCCGCCGACGGCCATCGCGAGACCCAGTGCGACGCCGCACAATACGCGCCCGGCGGCGAGCAACGGCACCGACGCGGAGCCGAACGCCAGCAGCAGCGCGCCTGCGGCACTGATCAGCGGGGCGGGCCGCAGCAGCGCGCGACGGCCGTACCGGTCCGAGAGCGGTCCGCCGATCAGCAGGGCGGGCACGATGCCGAGCACGTAGTAGAACAGCAGCAGATCCACCGTGGTGGCGGGCAGCCCGTGGTTCTTGTACATCACCAGCAGCGGCGTGAATTCGTTTCCGCCCCAGGCGATCGCGAACATCGTCGCGGCGACGCCCCACCACTGCCGCGAGGTGACGCGGGTGGGCGTGGGTGGGGCGGTGGTGGTCGAAGCAGCCATCACAGTCCCTTCAGCTCCAATTGGTGCACGCCGGACAGATGTTCGGCGAGCGCGCCCGCGAAACGCTCCACCGCACCGGTTTCGATCAGTTCGGCGAGGTGGGCGTGCTGCTCGATGATCCGATCGATGTCGATCGGCCCGCGGCGCAGCGCGACGCTGTTCATCCGGCGCTGCCGTTCGCGCAGCGAGTCGTAGAAGCTCGCGAGCAGCGGGTTGCCCGCCGCGATCACATAGGAGCGATGAAAGTCGGTGTCCACCAACGCGAATTGGTCGAGGTCACCGGCGGTGGCCAGTTCGCGCTGGCGATCGAGCGAGTGGCGGAACTGGGTCGTCAGCGCGGTGCGGTCGGTGGACGCGAGGGCGCGCACGGCGGCGGCCTCCACCACGTAGCGGGCGTAGGCGACGTGTTCGGCCTCGTCGGGCGGGATCGGCACGACCAGTGCGCCGCGCTTCGGATAGAGCTTCATCCACCCTTCGGTCTCCAACCGCAGGAAGGCCTCCCGGACGGGCGTGCGTGACGTGCCGAGGTCGGCGGCGATCTCACCCTCGCTGATCAGCTCGCCACCGGCCAGCGTGCCGGTGAGGATGCGCTCCTTGACCTCGCGATAGGCCTGCTCGGCCGATGAATACGTCTTAGACACAAGTTGTATCCTAGGGGTGGCTGACGGATAACCGACTGTGAGGTTTGTTACTGCGCGCCGTGCCGGTTCGACGCACACTGCTCGAACTCTGTTCCAGCAGGACCGGCGCACACCGCGCGAACCGGTCGGCCGCGCCGACCGGTGGCGGCCCGGGCCGCGTCGCCTCTCGTCAGCAAGGACGGTACGAACCTTGTCCCTGGGTCTCTCGCTTCGTGCCGCCGCACGCCGGTCCGTCGGCTGTCCGGTCGCCGTGCTCGCGCTGGTGCTGATGTCGATCTCGCTCACGCCCGCCCCGGCCCGCGCGCAACCGCAAGCGGTGCTCGACCACATCGAGCCGAAATCGGATCGCTGGGCGGAGGTGTTCGTGCGCTCGCCCGCGATGGGCCGGGTGATGCAGCTCGACGTGCTGCATCCGGTGGCGGGCACCGCACCGCATCCGACGCTGTATCTGCTCGACGGCGACGGCGCCACCGACCAGGAGGCGCAGAGCACCTGGACCCGCAAGTCCGACATCGTGCAGTTCTTCGCCGACAAAGCGGTCAACGTGGTGATGTCCGTCGGCGGGCCGGGGTCCTTCTACACCGATTGGTTGCGCGACGATCCGAAGCTCGGCCACAACCGGTGGGAAACGTTCCTGACGCAGGAACTGCCACCGCTGCTGGACCGGCTGCTGGACGGCAACGGCCGCAACGCGATCGCGGGAGAATCGATGGGCGCGCAGGCCGCGGCGACGCTGGCGTTCCGGCATCCGGCGCTGTATCGGGCGATGGCCGCCTACAGCGGCTGCTTGATCTCCGACAAACTCGATCAGGCGACCGTGCGGTCGGCGGTGACGATCAAGGGCGGCGACCCGGACAACATGTGGGGGACCCGCACCGACCCGGAGTGGGCCGCCCACGATCCGAGCAAGCACATCGAGGAACTTCGCGGCAAGCAGATCTATCTCTCGACGGCCAGCGGTGTGCCGGGCCGCGCCGACTTCACCTACGACCCGACCGCCGACTATCCCGAGGACACGTTCAACTCGATCGTGCTGGAGTCGCTCGCGCACGACTGCACCACCGAGTTCGATGCGGACCTGCGCGCGCACGGGGTCCCGGCGACCGTCCGCTACACGGACTTCGGCACGCACTCCTGGCCGTACTGGCAGGCCGCGCTGCACGACTCGTGGCCGATCTTGGCCCAGGGTCTCGACGGCTGAGCAAGCAACTGTGCCGAAGATCATGCGGATGAGTGCCCCGGGGGCAGGTCTCGTCTGACGATTAATCGGGCCGTATTGCTAATTCTAGAATTATCTTCATAGATCTAGACCTGATCTTGCATGATCTTCATAATTTCACCTGTAACGGTCCACATCATGCGGATCGACTATCGACCGACATCGACATTCAGGAGCGCAGGTGAAGATCGGGGTACCCCGCGAGGTCAAGAACCACGAATATCGGGTGGCGATCACCCCGGCCGGTGTGCACGAACTCGTCTCCCGCGGGCACGAGGTGTACATCGAGACCGGCGCCGGTCGTGGGTCCGCGTTCGAGGACGAGGCCTACACGGTCGCGGGCGCGCGCATCCTGCCCACCGCCGACGAGGTCTGGGGCACAGCGGAATTGGTGCTCAAGGTCAAGGAGCCGGTCGCCGAGGAGTACGGGCGCATGCGCGAGGGGCAGGTGCTGTTCACCTACCTGCACCTGGCCGCCTCCAAGGAGTGCACCGATGCCCTGCTGAGCTCGGGCATCACCTCGATCGCCTACGAGACCGTCACCGCCAAGGACGGTTCGCTGCCGTTGCTCGCGCCGATGAGTGAGGTCGCGGGCCGGTTGGCCCCGCAGGCCGGCGCCTACCACCTGATGCGCAACGGCGGCGGCCGCGGCGTGCTGATGGGCGGCGTGCCCGGCACCCCGCCCGCCAACGTGGTGGTGATCGGCGCGGGCGTCTCCGGCGGCAACGCGATCAACATCGCGCACGGCATGCGCGCCGAGGTGACCGTGCTCGACCTGAACATCGCCCGGCTGCGGGAGATCGACGCGCAGTACAAGGGCCAGGTGCGCACGATCATGTCCAACCGCCTGGAGATCGAAAAGGCCGTGCGCCAGGCCGATCTGGTGATCGGCGCGGTGCTGGTGCCGGGCGCGAAGGCGCCGACGCTGGTGTCCAA
The DNA here is from genome assembly GCF_001613425.1 of Nocardia vulneris. Classification (GTDB taxonomy): domain Bacteria; phylum Actinomycetota; class Actinomycetes; order Mycobacteriales; family Mycobacteriaceae; genus Nocardia; species Nocardia vulneris. The sequence goes on from NZ_BDCI01000041.1 coordinate 34,596, forward strand.
CGACCTTGTCGCGCAGATGAAGCCGGGTTCGGTGCTGGTCGACATCGCGATCGATCAGGGCGGTTGCTTCGCCGATTCGCGCCCGACCACGCACGCCGAGCCCACCTACCGGGTACACGAGTCGGTGTTCTACTGCGTCGCGAACATGCCCGGCGCGGTGCCCTACACCTCGACCGTGGCCCTCACCAACGCCACACTGCCGTACGTGGTTTCGCTGGCCGAGCGCGGCTGGCGGGACGCGGTCGCGGCGGACCGCGGCCTGGCCGACGGCCTGAGCACCCATGCGGGCGTGCTGCTTTCGGAGTCCGTGGCGGCCGCGCACGGTTACGTCGCGGAAAGCCTGGTGGCCTGAGTCAGGACCGCAGTGCGCAGGGCGGCCGGCCGGTGGGGCCGGCCGCCCTGGTCAGCCCTGGGTATTCGTGCGCGGGCGCATGTGCTCGAAGATCAGGATCGTCTCGGTCGAGGCGACCGCCGGATGCTCGCTGAGATTGTTGAGCACGAATCGGCGCAACTCGTCGGTGTGCGACGTGGCGACGTGGATCAGGTAGTCGTCGGCGCCCGCGATGAAGTACACGTTGAGCACCTCCTCGAATTCCGACATCTGCTCGCCGAACTCGGCGAGTTGCTGGCGTGCGCTGGCGCGCAACCGCACCGCGATCATGGCCTGCAGACTGCGGCCCAGTGCGGCGGGGTCGATATCGGCGTGAAATCCGCGAATCACCCCGCGCTCCACCAGGGCTCGGACCCGGCCGAGGCAGGTGGAGGGCGCGATGCCCGCGGCCGCGGCGAGCGCGTTGTTCGTCATACGCCCGTCGCGGGCGAGGTTGTCCAGCAGGATCCGGTCGATATCATCGATCGGGACACCGGCAGGCGGGTGCACCAGCTGAGCCGGTGCGCCCCCGCCGACGGGTGATTCACTCTTACGCATGCCCCGACGGTACCGAATTTTCTTCGCGAGTCTATCGGTTGTTTGAATTATCTTCGTAACTAGCCGGTCGCGTGGCGGCCTGCCGGGCGGCGTTCAGGCAGGTGGGCGCGGGTGCGGCCGAGCCTGCTCCAGTTGCGCGGCCACCGCCAGAATCGTCGTTTCGCCGTTGCTCGGCCCGACCAATTGCACCGCCAGCGGCAGCCCGTCCGCGCCGACACCGGCGGGCAGCGAGGCCGCCGGGTGGCCGGTCACATTCCAGAGCGCGGTGTAGGCGATCATCGGGATGGAGGCGAGCTGCGCGCCGATCGTGTTCGCGCCGTCGAGCACGCCGATGTGCGGCGGGCGACCCGCGAGCGTAGGGGTGAGCAGCAGGTCGCAGTCGGCGAAGACGTGATCGGCCTTGCGCGCCAAGGCTTCTCCCTGACGAATCGCCCAGTCGAGGACCGGGCCGCGCGCCCAGGCGCCCATCCGGACCGTCTGGCGGGTGCGGCGTTCCAGGAACTGCGGATGCTCCACCTCCGCGGCTTCGGCGCGGACGCCGCCGAAGAACTGCGGATAGAACGCGTGCGTGGATTCGTGGTAGCCGGGATCCACCTCGAAAACCGAATGTCCCAGCTCGGTAAGCAGTTTCGCGGTGTCCCGGACCGCGCGCACGTGCTCGGGGTCCGGTTTCGCCAGCGGCGTCACCGATTTCGTGCTGTAGCCGATGCGCAGCGGCGCGCCGGGCTGCCGGGCCGCCTGCTCGAACGAGCGGGCGGGCTCGGGTGCGGTGAACCGGGCGCCGGGCACGTTGCCGCGGATCACGTCGAAGACGATCGCGGCATCGAGCACGCCGCGGGCCAGCGGGCCGAGCACGCCGAGGGTCAGCCAGAGATGGTCGCTCGGGGCCACCGGCACCCGGCCACGCTGCGGTTTCAGCCCGAACAGGCCACAGCAGGCCGACGGGATCCGGATCGAGCCGCCGCCGTCACTGCCCATCGCGACCGGGACCAGGCCGGCCGCGACCGCGGCGGCCGAACCGCCGCTCGAACCGCCCGTGGTGCGGGTCCGGTCCCACGGATTACGGGTCACGCCGAAGGTGCTCGACTCGGTGAACGGCCACTGCCCGAATTCCGGCATCGTGGTCTTGCCGACGATGATCGCGCCGGCCGCGCGCAACCGGCGGATCACCTCCGCATCCGCCCGCGCCGGGGAGGTATTGGCCCGGGTGCCGAAGCTGGTCACGAAACCGGCGATGTCGATCTCGTCCTTGACCGCGATCGGGATGCCGTGCAGCGGGCCGACCGGACCGGCGGCCCGTTCCCGATCCCGCTCGACCGCTTCGGCGCGGGCCTGCTCATGGAAGACCCGGGTGAACGCGTTGAGATCCGCGGCGTCGTCGATGCCGTCGAGGGTGGCGCCGACGAGTTCCCGGCTGGACAGCGCCCCCTGTTCGAGCAGTTCGCGCTGCTCGACCAGACCCGCGGCGACGACGTCCTGGAGATCCATCTGCTTTCCGCTCCTCTCGGATCACACCGCGGCGTGACCAGTGCGATCCAGCCGTCGTGCCGAAGACACGACAGTAGATAGTCGAATGACCATTCCGCAATGAATACGGCCCCGGATCACAAGGAGTTCAGTATTTCGGCGAACCAGGCGGATGATATCCGGGGACCGCGACACGCATGGCCGCGACGTCGTCGCGCTCGCGCATGGCGGGCAGTTCCTGCCACCGCCGATGCAGCCGGGCCAGGGCGTCGCGGTCGAGTTCGACGCCCAGGCCCGGGGTATCGGTGACGGTGAGCGCGCCGTCGGTGAAGCCGAACGGTTCGGTGATGACGTCCTCCGGCTGCCACGGATAGTGCGTGTCGCAGGCGTAGTCGAGGTGCGCCACGGTCGCGGCCACCTGGGTCATGGCGGCCAGGCTGATGCCGAGGTGGGTGTTGGAGTGCATGGAGATGCCCTTGCCGTAGGCCTGGCAGACCGCGGCGAGCTCGCGGGTGGCGTGCAGGCCGCCCCAGAAGTGATGGTCCGACAGCACGACCTGAACCGCGTCGGCGTCGAACGCGGGCCGGATCTCGGCGGTGGCCGTGACGATCATGTTGGTGGCCAAGGTCATTCCGGTGCGCCGGTGCAGTTCGGCCATGTCGGCGAGGCGGGCGGTGGGATCCTCGAGATATTCCACGACGCCCGTGAGCTGCTCGGCGACCGCGGTCGCGGTGGCGAGCGACCAGCCGCCGTTCGGGTCCAAACGCAGGGGATGGCCGGGGAACGCTGCGGCCAGCGCGCGGATCGCGGCCACCTCGGCCGCGGGCGGCAGCACACCGCCTTTCAGCTTGAACGAGCGGAATCCGCCTCGGGCGCTGAACATCTCGGCCAACCGGACCACGCCGGCCGGATCGAGCACCTCCCCCCAGTCGTCGGACGGTGCGTCGGGCATCGGGTGTTCGGCCCACTTGTAGAACAGATAGCCGGAATAGTCGACGCGATCGCGGACCTTGCCGCCGAGCAGCGCGTGCACGGGCAGGCCCAGCTCGCGGCCGAGCGCGTCGAGTGCGGCGGTCTCGAAGGCGGACAGCACACTGAGCCGGACCTTGTCCGTGGTGAGGGTGCCGCGCAGACCGCCCGCGATCGGGTTGTCCGCCAGCACCTGGGCATCCGGCCGGTCGCCGTCGAGCAGCCGGAGGGCGTTGACCGCGGTCACCGGCAGGCCGATCAGGCTCGGCGCCGCTGCGGCCGCGCGGTCGAGATACTGCCGGTCGCCGTAGGTCTCGCCGAGACCGATCGCGCCGCTGTCGGTTTCGAGTTCCACGATCAGTCGCGGCGTGTACGGCTGGTGCACGCCGCCGACATTGAGCAGCGGCGCGTCGGCGATCAGGATGGGGGTGAGGCGGATGTCGGTGATGCGGCCGGACATGATCAGTCCCGCTTTCCGTCGATGCGGCGTGGCAGTCGCCAGGGGTTGTCCTCACGCAGCGCGGGCGGTAGCAACTCGTCGGGGAACCCTTGCCAGGCAACCGGTCTCAGGAACCGCTCGATCGCGGCGGTGCCCACCGACGTGGTGGTGGGGGCGGTGGTGGCCGGATACGGGCCGCCGTGCTGCTGGGCCCAGGACACCGTGACGCCCGTGGGCCAGTCGTTCCAGAGCAGGCGGCCTGCCAGCGCGGTCAGGGCGGGCAACAGTTCCCGGACGGTCTCGAACTCGTCGTCCTCGGCCCAGATCGTGGCGGTGAGACCGGGTTCGAGCTGTCGCAGCAGTGTTCGAAGGTCGGTGTGACTCGGGTACTCGACCACCAGTGCGGCGGGACCGAAGCATTCGGCGGCGAGCAGATCGCCTGCGGCGCGGAAATCCGCCGCGCTCACGCGCAGCAATGTCGGCCGCACCAGGTCGTCGGTGGTGTCCGGCGCGAAAAGTGCGTTGACCGAGGGATATTCGATCAGATCGGTGAGCCGTGACCGGAAGCCCGCCGCGACGCGGGGGTTGAGCAGAGGCTGCCCCGGTAGGGCAGCGACCGCGGCACCGAGGGTTTCGGCGAGGCCGTGATCCGACGGCAGCAGCAACAGACCCGGCTTGGTGCAGAACTGGCCCGCGCCCAAGGTGAACGAGCCCACGAAACCCGCGACGATCTCCGGGCCACGCGCACGAATCGCCCCCGGTAGCACCACGACCGGGTTCACGCTGCCCAGTTCGCCGTAGAACGGGATCGGCCGCGGCCGCGACACGGCGATATCGAACAGCGCCCGCCCGCCGGACACCGAGCCGGTGAACGCGGCCGCGGCGATCGCGGGATGGCGCACCGTGGTCGTGCCCGCCTCGATCCCGTGGATCACGGCGAACGTGCCCGCCGGAGCACCGGCCGCGCGCAACGCGTCTCGCACGATCGTGCCGGTGCGTTCGGACAGGCGCGGGTGTCCGGGATGCGCTTTGAGCACGACCGGGCAGCCCGCCGCCAGCGCGGCGGCGGTATCGCCGCCCGCGACGCTGAACGCGAACGGGAAGTTGCTCGCCGCGAACACCACTGTCGGTCCGAGCGGAACTACGCTGCGTCGCAAGTCGGGTCGCGGTCCCATCGGCCACTGCGGGTCGGCGTGGTCGACGGTCGCGCGCAGGAACGCACCGTCGGCGAGCACCTCGGCGAACAGGCGCAACTGGAAGGTGGTGCGCGCCAGTTCACCACGCAGCCGTGGGTGTTCCGGCAGGTGTGTTTCCGCGGCGGCCAACGGGATCAGCTCGTCGGCGGCGGCATCGAGCGCGTCGGCCACCTGTCGCAGCCAGCAAGCGCGGTCGGCCGGTGTGCTGTCCGCCAGCACTGCGGCGGCCGCGGCGGCCGCGTCGATGATCCGGGCCAGCTCGTCCGGTGCGGTGTCCATGAGTTCCTCCGAGAAGTCAGGCATGATCGATGATGACCTGGCTTTCCCAGATCCACTTCCATCGCGAAATGCGGTGCCAATTGCAGGTTTTCGCTCGCGGCGCGGGCCATCACGCGCAGGAACGGGGTGATGCCGCCGATTCGCGGGGCGTCCGGTTGGCTGATGTCGTTCGCACCCGCGCGGTCAGTTCCGTCAGTTCGGCCAGTTCCGTTTCGGTCAGGTTCGTCAGGGGCGGGCGCACCGGCCCGGCGGGTCGGCCGACCGCGGCCAACCCGGCCTTGATGATCGAGACCGCGTAGCCGGGACGGCGATCGCGGATGTCCAGGTAGGGGAGCACGAAGGCGCGCAACAGCCGATAGACGGTATCCCGATCGTGGGCGCGCACCGCCGCGTAGAAGGCGAGCGCGAACTCCGGCAGGAAATTGAAGATGGCCGAAGAGTATGTGGTGACGCCCATTTCGGTGTACGGCAGCGCGAAGGTCTCCGCGGTGGGCAGGCCGCCGATGAAGGTGAGCCGGTCGCCGAGGCGGGCGTAGATCCGGGTCATCGTCTCGATATTGCCGACGCCGTCCTTGAATCCGATCAGGTTCGGGCAGCGGTCGGCCATCCGCGCCAGCGTCACGTCGTTGCAGGTGGCGTTGGCCCGGCTGTAGAAGATGACGCCGAGCGAGGTCGCCGCGCAGACGGTGGCGACATGTTCCACCAGGCCCTCCGGCCCGGCTTCGGTCAGGTAGGGCGGCAGTAACAGAATGCCTTCCGCGCCCGCGATTTCGGCGGCTCTGGCCTGTTCCACCGCGGCCGCGGTGCCCGCCGTCGCGGGGGCGATGACCGGTATGCGGCCTGCTGTCTCGGCGACCGCCGCGCGGACCACCTGATCGATCTCCGCGGGCGTGAGCGAGAAGCCCTCACCGGTGCCGCCCGCGGCGAACAAGCCGGCCACGTCGTATTGGGCAAGCCAGGCAATGTGTTTGCGATACGCGGACTCGTCGAAGGCGAGATCGGTATCGAAATGGGTGACCGGGAACGACAGCAAACCCTGACCCAGGGCCGGGCCGAGTTCCGCGGCGGACAGATGCGACATCGTGTTCCTTTCAATGGGCGGGTGGCGGCGCGTCGAGCAGCTGCACGATCCGGTGCAGTGCCGGATTCGCGCAGTCCCGCCGCCAGACCGCGTACAGGACAACCGGATCGTCGACGCCGTCCAGCGGCCGGAACCGCACGCCGTCGGGATGGAGGTGACCGGCGGTTTCGGGCACCAAGGCCAGACCGCGGCCCGCCGCGACCAAGGCGAGCATGGTGTGCACCTGCGTCAGTTCGTGCGTCGACGTATAGGGCACGGCCGCAAGGATTCCCGCGACGAGGTCAGCGAAATACCGGGCCGGGCCCGGCGCGTACACCAGCAGCGTCTCGCCGCCGAGCCGTTCCACGGCGATCGGACCGGGCACGGCCAGCGGGTGGTCCGCGGGCACCGCCAGCATCAGCCGCTCGGAATGCACCAGTTCGCAATCGAATTCGGTGCGGTCGAACGGCGGCCGGGCCAGTGCCAGGTCCAGCTTGCCGCTGCGCAGATTCTCGAACTGAACCGAGCTCACCATTTCGCGCAACACCACCTCGACGCCGGGCAGGCCCTGCTCGATGTGGTTGAGAAAGCGGCCGAGGAAACCGAACCCGGAGGCCGCGGTGAATCCGATGCGGACCGTCCCGGCCCCGCCCGCGGCGACCAGGCGGGCCGTCCCCGGTGCGCCCTCGGCGAGGGCGAGCAGGCGGCGCGCCTCGATCAGGAACACCTCGCCCGCGGGGGTCAGCTGCGCCTGCCGCTGACTACGATCGAACAGCTCGACCCCGATCTCGCGTTCCAGCTTCTGGATCTGCCTGCTGAGCGGGGGCTGGGTCATCCGCAGCCGGTCGGCCGCGCGGCGGAAGCTGCGCTCCTCGGCGACCATGACGAAGCCACGCACCTGTTCGAGTGAAACCATGAGGCCCAGCCTGCCCGCGTCGGAGGGCTGCCGCCGCGCATCCGGCAAGCCGACCCGGTACCGGTCTCGACGGCGCGACCGATCGTCGTGCGCTGCGGTGCTCATGCGCCGGGCAGGTCGATGATCTCGACCCAGTTGGGGTTGCGGCCGACCGTGCGGCGGTGCACGGCGGTGAGCGCACCGGTCGCGGGATCGATGGCGTAGCTGGTCACCGCGTGGGACTTCTGACCCGCCGCGACGAGGAAGCGCCCGCTCGGATCGATGGCGAAACCGCGCGGCTGCGCCTCGGTGCGGGTGTGGCCGATCGGCTCGAGCGCTCCGGTGTCGCCGTCGACGCGCAAGCCCGCGAGGGTGTCCGAGCTGCGCTCCGAGACGTAGAGGTAGCGGCCGTCCGGCGTGACGCGCAGTTCGGAGACCCATGGGCTGCCCGAAAAGCCCTGGGGGAGCGCGGAGCTCGACATCGCCGGGGTCAGCGTGCCGATCGGCGGATCGAACAGGTAGCTCTGCACGGTGCCGTCCAGCTCGTGGCACGCGAGGACCACCCGGCCGCTCGGATGGAATACGAGGTGCCGCGGGCCCGCGCCGAGCGGGGTCTCGACGGCGGCGGGCCGGTTCGGCGTCAACCTGCCGGAAGCCGCGTCGAAACGATATTGCAGGACGTGATCGCCGCCCAGCACCGCGACGAACACGAAACGATTGGCCGGATCGACGACGATCGAATGCGCGTGCGGGGCAGTGGCGATCACCTCGTCCGGCCGCGGGCGGACGGTGCCGTTCGCGGCGATCGGCTGCACCGAGATCTGGTCGCCGCTGTACGAGGCGCCGAACAGGTACCGCCCGGTCCGGTCGGTCGACAGATAGGCCATGTTGTCCGGCAGCAGGGTCGAGCGCAGGCCGATCAGCCGTCCGTTCGTCGGTTCGATACCGAAAGCCGTGACCGAGAACGGTTCCGAGCGCAGTCCCGCATACAGATACCGGTGGTCCGGGGACACCGCCAACGGCATCACCGTGCCGTCCACCGGCACCGCGGCCACCGGCGTCAGCCCGCCGGTGGCGTCGAGTCGCAGCACCGAGATCTCGCGGCTGTCGGCGTTGGACACGTAGACGACGGTCACGCCTGCTGTCCCGTCGGTTGCCCGCCGACCCGGGCACGCAGCTCGAGTTCGATCTCCTCCAGGCTGCGGCCGTTGGTCTCCGGGACGAACCGCTGGACGAGCAGGAACATCACCACGCTGACGCCCGCGAAACACCAGGCCGATTTGGCCAGGCCCAGCTGGTCGTTCATCACCGGGAACAGGAAGGTGATCGCGAAGGTCGAACTCCACAGCACCACGCTGCCCACGCCCATACCGACACCGCGCACCCGCAGCGGGAAGATCTCCGCCATCATCACCCAGACCACCGCGCCCCAGCCGAGTTCGTAACCGGCCAGATAGACGTTGAGCAGGATCAGGGTGGTCAAGCCGGTGACGGTGCTGTTGTCCACGGTGAGCACGACGACGCCGAGCAAGAACAGCGACACCGCCATGCAGACATTGCCGAGCAGCAGCAACGGTTTTCGGCCCCACCGGTCGACCACGAAGATCACCCACGCCGTGAACGCCACCTTGACCGCGCCGAGCACGATGGCCGCCAGCAGCGAGGTGGAGTTGCCGAAGCCGAGATCGGTGAACATGGTGGGCGCGTAGAGGTTCACCGCGTTGACGCCCGAGAACTGCTGGCCGACAGCGAGAATCAGCGCGACGAGCAACGCGGGCCGGGCCCAGGGCGCCCACAGGTCGCGCAGCCTGCCCCGCTGCGCCACGTCGAGCTGATCGACCCTGCGAATGTTGTCCAGCTCGGCGTCGATTTCGGTGGAACGGTGAGTGCCTGCCAGCACGGCGCGTGCTTCGTCTTCGCGGCCGGCTTTCACCAGCCAGCGTGGCGTTTCGGGCAGCACGGTCATACCGGCGAACAAGGCCACCGCGGGGATGACGGCGACGCCGAACATCAAACGCCAGTTGCCGGAACCGGACAGCAGCCAGTCGACGATGTAGGCGAGCAGGATGCCGGAGACGATCATCAGCTGGTTCAGCGTCGAGAGCGCGACGCGCGCCCGGGTCGGGGCCAGTTCGGACAGATAGGTGGGCACGGTCGCCGACGAACAACCCACCGCGATACCGGTGACGAAACGGGCGATCACCAGCACCGTGACATTCGGCGCCGCGGCGCATCCGAGCGCGCCGAGCCCGAAGACCGCGGCCGCGATCATGATGGTGCGGCGGCGGCCGAGCCGGTCGGTCAGGCGGCCCGCGGCGGCGGCGCCGAGGATCGCGCCCGCCGCCAGGCAGCCGCCGATCACGCCCTTGGTGACCGAGGACAACTCCCACGCGTCCTTGACGAACAACAGCACGCCCGAGATGACGCCCAGGTCGTAGCCGAAGAGAATGCCACCGAGCGCGCCGAAGAAGTAGAGGAAGTGAACATTGGTGCCGAGGGCGGATTTTCGACCCGGCACCGTGGATTCATCGTGCATTGTGTTGCGCTTCTTTCGCGGTCGAGCAAGCACCCGTCGCGGCGGGGGCCGCACGGGCGTTGTCGAGAGATGGGTGTCAGAGCGGGTTGGGTTCGCCCAGTGGGGTTTCCAGGAACGGGCCGCCGAGAAAGACCGGGGCGGCGCCCGCGGTGACCTCGGTGGCGAACTTCTCGGCGTCGTCCAGACTCCGGTAGCCGAGCTGCTCGGCCTCGGCCAGGGAGACGATGGCGCGGGTGTTCTTCGAGACGCCCCAGACCACTTGGAAGCCAGGGCTTTCCGCAGAGAGACAGGCTTCGAACAGCCGGGCGCCGTCGTCCGGGGACAGCCAGGTCGACAAGCCGCGGACATCGTGCGGCCGTTCGAAACACGAGCCGATCCGGACGCAGATCACGTCCATGCCGAACCGGGAGTGATACAGGCTGCCGAGCGCTTCGATCGCGGCTTTGCTGAATCCGTAGTAGGTGTCCGGTCGCGGGGGCGCCTCGCCCGCAATGCCGTTCGGTCCCGCTTCGCCGACCCGCCGGTAGCCGACGGTGTGATTGCTGGACGCCAGCACGACGCGGGTGATACCCGCCTGTCGTGCCGCTTCCAGAACGGTATGGGTGCCATCGACGTTCACCGCGAGCACTCGCTCCCAGCTGTCCTCGCGGCTGATGCCGCCCAGATGGATGATCGCGTCCACCTCGCGGCAGGCCGCTGCCATGCCGGCGGGGTCGGTGAGCGAGCCGGTGCACAGCTCGACCTGTTCGCCGGGGTGCGGCGCGGGCAGTTCGGCGAGATCCAGGAGCCGTAGGGTGCGGCCGGGCCGGGCCAGGCGCGGTCGCATCAGGGTGCCGATGCCGCCGCCCGCGCCGGTGATCAGGATTCGGTCATAGCTCATCCGGCATCGCCTCTGTCCGGGCATATATCGGAAGATGCTGCGGGGCAAGAACCTTCATACATCACTGTCCTCCTGGGCCCGCGAGGAGTGTGGGGTGGGTCACTCCTCGCGCGACGTGTCAGAAGGGTAAGACGCTGAATTGATGCCTGTCCAACACCTGTTCGCTATCTACTGATGCTGTGCGGGCATCAATACTGTTGGCGGCACGCGAATGCCCCGATCCCGTGGGGACCGGGGCATTCGTGGTAGCTAGACCCGGCTCAGCGGCCTGATCTCGCGCAGGCGGGTGAGTTTGTTCGGGTTGCGGACGATGTAGATGTGGGTGATCCGGCCGTCCGCCACGGACAGGCTGATCGTGGCGTCGAGCTCACCGCCGGTGTCGACCCGCAGCGCCGCGGCGCCGTTGACCGACACCGACCAGAGGTGCGCACCCGGCACGAAAGCGGGGAACTGGGCGAACATGCGCGCTGTCCGGCGCGCTCCGCGCAACGGATGCGGGAACGCCTGCACGATCCCGCCGCCGTCGGCGACCAGCAGCACATCGGGGGCGAGCACGTCGAGCAGGGCCTGGACGTTGCCGGTCTGGATCGCGCTGCGGAACCGCGCCACCGCGGTCTGCTGCTCGACCCGAGTGACCGGCACGCGCGGCCGACGGGCGGCCACGTGCTCGCGCGCCCGGCGGGCGATCTGCCGGACCGCCGCCGCGGACTTCTCCAGCGCACCGGCGATCTCCTCGTACGGGGCGTCGAACACCTCGCGCAGCACGAACACCGCGCGCTCGGTCGGGCCGAGCGTTTCCAGCACCGTCAGCATCGCCATCGACACGTGCTCGGCCAGTTCGACATCCTCGGCCACGTCCGGACTGGTGAGCAGCGGTTCGGGCAGCCATTCGCCGACGTACTCCTCGCGCCGCCGCGCCACGGTGCGCAGCCGGTTGAGTGCCTGCCTGGTGGTGGTGCGCACCAGATAGGCGCGCGGGTCACGCACCTGCGCCCGGTCCACCGCCGCCCAGCGCAGCCACGTCTCCTGCACCACGTCATCGGCGTCGGCGGCGGAACCGAGCAGCTGGTACGCCACCGTGAACAGCAGACTGCGATGGGTGACGAACGGGTCGTCGCTCGTGCGGTCGCCCTTCGGTGTGGCCCGGAGCCCGCCCGGCCCGGCCGTGGTCGGTGCGCTCATGCCCCGGACGCTACCCGGCTCGGCTGAGCCAGCGGACGCAGCTCGCAGGCGGCCGCGAACCCCTGGGCCTCGATGCCGAGCGCGGTGTTGGTGCGAGTGGCCATGTTGGCGAACGCGATCCAGTTCGTCAGCTCGACCAGTGCGGCGGCCCCCAGTTCCGCGAGCAACGCCGCGGACAATTCGTCGGTGACGGTGGGCGGTGTCTGACTCATCGCCTCCGCGTACGCCATCACCTGCCGCTCGAGCGGCGTGAACACGGCGGAGTCCCGCCAGCGCGGGACTTCGCGCGCCTTCACCGCGTCGAGGCCGTCGTTGTGCGCGTGGAAGTAGCCGAAGTCCAGGCACCAGGTGCAGCCGACGAGCGAGGCCACTGCCATGTGCGCGAACGATTTCAGGTTCGCGTCGGCGCGATCCCACTTGGCCACCTTGCGGCCGAGTGCGCTGGTGTCCATGACCACAGCGGGGTGATGCCACATCACTTCGAGCGGTTCGGGTACCTCGCCGAACATCTTGCGGGTGATCGCCTTCGCGAGCCTGCCGCGGAATCCGGTCAGTGCCGCCTTGGGGATTCGGGGTGTGCCGGCCATGTCGCGCCTCCTTGTCGATTCCTACGACATGAAGACACCGGCCGCGCGCTCCGTGTGACACCGCGGCCCTTTTTCGACGCCCGCCCCTTCCGGCCCAACCGACGCGGGCTCATCGGGCTCACCCGAGCGCAGCGCCTCTCCCCGCGGAAGAGGCGCTGCGCGCGCGAAGTTCAGCCGGCGTCCGCCGCCACCTGCAGGCCGGGCACGGTCTTGGTGGTGTTGTGCCGGAAGATGTTGACCGCGCCGATGACCTCGTCGGACTCGTCGCGAATGGGGAAGACGTTGACCAGGGCGAGCAGCCGGAAACCGTCGGGCTGTTCGCAGATCACGTCGGCGTCGCGGACGGTGCCGCCGTTGTTGATGACCACCGACGGCGGGGCCGCTTCGTGCGGCATGACCTCGCCCGACGGGTAGCGCAGCCGGAAGGCGCCGCAGTACTTTTCGCTCGTGCCCAGTTCGGGACTGCGTCCCCAGGCGCCGATGGCGGTCTTGTTGCAGGCGATCAGCGTGCCGTCCTTCTCCAGGACGTACATGCCGACCTCGATATCGTCCATCGCGGCTTGGTCGCCGAGCAGACCTCCGGGCACCAGGTGCCCGCCTTCGAGCTTGCCGTGAAACTTCAGATCGTCCAGTTCACCGGCGGTGATTTTCTCGCTGATACTCATGTCGTTCCCCTCACTCGGAATCAAGTGGCACAGCAATGTTCGGCGAAGGAAATCCAGGCGCGTCGCTCGATCGAGCACAAGTGACTTCAGCGCCACTTTCACCGCACGCCAGTGTAACGAGATCGCCTGGCCGGACAGTCTTTTTCAGGAGGGGAACCGTGATTGCCGTTCTGCGACAACAATTCTTGCGAAATGTCCACCCGATCAGGGGGTTGCGCTCGTTTCGTTTTCGGTGGGAATTTCTTCGCGGCGCGGTGCCGGTGGCGCCTCCGCGGCGTCCAGGGCGCGCAATTCTTCGCGGAGCGAACCGATCTCGTCGGCGAGTTCGTCGCGCAGTGCTTGGCGTTCCTGGAGACTCGCGAGCAGGCTGTCGATGGTGTCGTTCATGGCGGCGAGCTTTTGATCGGCGCCGCCGAGCCGCCATTCGATGACCGCGCGGCGGTCCACGTCGTCGCTGGCGGTGCGTACCCAGCCGACGACATAGTCGAGCCATTCGGGTTGTTTGGGCATCTCCTCGTCGCCCTCCCAGCCGCGTCGCACCGATACCTTCGGGGACAGCACCCGGTCGCCGGCCTGGCCCGCGGCCGGGGAATGCATCTGCACGAGGTTGAGTTTCCCGGCGCTGGTCACCACGGCGGTGAGGCGATAACGCCCGGCTAGATGCATTTTCAGTTCGGCCGCGCCCTTGCCGTCGGCGTCGAGGGCGCCCAGCCACGGCCCTTGCGCGGCAGTGATGATCGATTCGAGGACGCCGAGCTGTCCGGCCGCCCGGCGCACCCGGTTCGCGCGCTCGTGCAGTTCGTCAGGTGAGGCGGTCATCTGGTCCCAGTGCATCCGCACCTCCGCTTTCTCGTTCGATCGACTTCAGCAACGGCAGTTCTGACGAACGTACCGTCGCGGTCGGCGCAAACGTGTTTTGTGCACGCGGGGGAAACGAGATCGGGTGGGCGGCCGCGCGGCACACCCACCCGATCGGTCCGAGGAGCTGGCGTCAGTGCTCCTCGAAGTTATTTCTCCAGCTGCACCGCGTCGACCGGTCCGGTGCGCTCCAGCTTGGAGTGCGTGCGCGAGTAGAAGAAGTAGACGGCCAGGCCGGCGACCAGCCAGACCGCGAACCGCACCCAGGTCTGCCACGGCAGCGACCAGATCAGGTAGAGCGAGAAGCCGATGCCGATCAGCGGCACCACCGGCATCAACGGCAACCGGAACTGCCGCGGCTCGTCGGGACGGGTGCGGCGCAACACGATCACGGCGACCGAGACGACGATGAACGCCATCAGGATGCCGATGTTGGTGAGCTCGGCGACGACGGTGATGTCGAGCAGACCGGCCATCACGGCCGCGCCGATACCGACGATCCAGGTCACCCGGGTGGGCACCTTGCGCACCGGGTGGGTCTTGGCGAACCATTCGGGCAGCAGCCCGTCGCGGCTCATCGCGTACCAGACCCGGGTCACGCCGAGCATGAAGGTGAGCACGACGGTGACGATGCCGACGATGGCGCCGATCGCGATGATGTTCGCGATACCCGGCTGGCCGACCGCCTCGAACGCGGTGGAGAAGCCGCTGGTCGGGCTGATCTCGGTGTACTTCTGCATGCCGGTGAGCACCAGTGTGGCCAGCACGTACAGCACCATCGCGATGGCGAGCGAGTAGAGGATCGCCTTGGGCAGGTGCTTCTTGCCGTCGGTGGATTCCTCGGCGGCCGTGCTCATCGCGTCGTAGCCGAACACCGCGAAGAACACCGTCGCCGCGCCGGTCCATACCGCACCGGAACCGAACGGGAAGTACGGGGTGTAGTTGGAACTGTCGATATGGAACACGCCGAGCACGATGATCAGCAGCACGAGCGCGACCTTGATGCCGACGGCGACGGTCTCGAACCGGCCGACGCTGCGGATACCGCGCGAGAGCAGCCAGGCCGTGCCCAGGCAGAACAGCATGGCGAACACGTCGACGACATGCCCGTCGCCCGTGCCGTGCGCACCCATCATCCAATCGGGCAGCGTGACGTCCACCTGCTCGAGCAGGAAGCGGAAGTAGCCCGATACGCCGATCGCGACGACCGCCGCGACCGCGATGTACTCCAGCAGCAGATCCCAGCCGATGAACCAGCCCGCGATCTCGCCCAGCGACACATAGCCGTAGGTGTAGGCCGACCCCGCCTTCGGCACCATGCCCGCGAATTCCGCGTAGCAGAGCGCGGCGGCGGCACTGGCCACACCGGCGATCAGGAACGAGATGAGCACCGAGGGACCGGTGACCGAATGCGCGACCGCGCCCGCGAGCGTGAAGATGCCCGCGCCGATGATGCCGCCGACCCCGATGGCGGTGAGCTGCCATAGACCGAGCGAACGGGCCAGCTGTTCGTCGGCCGGCGCCCCCTCGTCGTCGGCTATCTGCCCCATGGGTTTGCGGCGCAGCATTTGGCTACGCAACTCCGCGATGGACATGTCGTTCCTTTCGTCCTCCGCGTCACGCGACTGTGCGTAACGCAGATCACACTTCGAGCTGTGGTTACTAAATACGACCACAGCGCCGGTGTGATCGGCGAGTTGGCCAAATATTGTTCAGTGGGTTTATTCGGCGGGCCAAGCCGCGGCGCGCAAACCGGCACCCGATACGGATCGGTGCGGCCCGCCGGATCGGGCGAGCCGCACCGAAAAGTGCGATTACCTCAGCGTGCGCTGCCCGGCTTCAGCGAGCGCAGGAAGAACGCGACGTTCGCCGGGCGTTCGGCGAGCCTGCGCATGAAGTAGCCGTACCACTGGTCGCCGTAGGGGACGTAGACCCGCAGGTGATTGCGTTCGTCGACGAGCCTGCGCTGTTCGGCGTCGCGGATGCCGTAGAGCATCTGGAACTCGAACTCGTCGGCTTTGCGATGCGTCGTCTCGACACACTCCAGCGCGGAAGTGATGAGCGCCGGATCGTGGGTGGCCACCATCGGGTAACCGTCGCCGAGCATCAGCACCCGCAGGCAGCGCAGGTACGAATCGTCGACCGCGGCGCGCTCCTGGAACGCCACCGACGCCGGTTCCTTGTACGCGCCCTTGCACAGCCGGATGCGGGAGCCTGCACCGGACAGTTCCCGGCAGTCGCCCTCGGTACGGCGCAGATACGCCTGCAGCACCGTGCCGACGGTGGGGAAATCGGCGCGCAGTTCCCGCACGATGCTCAGGGTGGAGTCGGTGGTGGTGTGGTCCTCCGCGTCGACGTTCACCCAGACACCGGCCGCTTCGGCGGCCGTGCAGATCTGGCGGGCATGCTCGAGCGCGACGGCGTGACCGTCCTGCGCCAGCGACTGGCCCAGCGCCGACAGCTTGAGCGAAACCTCCAGCGGCCGAACCGTTGCCGACTCCGCGGGGGCGTCGAGCCGGGCCAGCTCCGAGAGCATGTGCAGGTAGTGGGTGACGGTGGTGCGGGCCTGCTCGATCTCGGTGGTGTCCTCACCGAGGTAGTCGATGGTGACGTAGCGGCCGGACGCCAGCAGCGTCCGCACCGCCACCATCGCCTGATCGGCGGAGTCACCCGCGACGAACCGGTCGACGAGCTTCTTCGTCGTCGACATCCGGGTGATCGTGCGCTCCATGCGCGGCGAGCGCGACGCGGCCAGCATGGCCGGACGCAACAGGGTCGAAAAGGCCATCACGCCTCCTGTGTTCTGCGGGACCGGCCGGCTGCCCGGAGCCGGACGACGTGCGAGTGGTTCATCACGCGTCCTGATGCGGGTAGCGGTGATCGGTCGCGGGGACGAACGTTTCCTTGATCGTGCGAGCAGAGGTCCAGCGCAGCAGGTTCTGCGGCGAGCCTGCCTTGTCGTTGGTGCCCGAGGCGCGCGACCCGCCGAAGGGCTGCTGGCCGACCACCGCCCCGGTGGGCTTGTCGTTGATGTAGAAGTTGCCCGCGGCGAAGCGCAGGCCCTCGGTCGCCTTGGCCACCGCGAGCCGGTCGTCGGCGATGATCGCGCCGGTCAGCGCGTACGGGGAACCCTGATCGACCAGGTCGAGGATGCGTTCGAACGAGCCGCTCGCCGCGTCGTCGTAGACGTGCACCGACAGGATCGGGCCGAAGTACTCGGTGCTGAACGCCTCGTCGCCGGGGTCCTCACCGAGCAGCACGGTCGGGTCGACGAAGTAGCCGACCGAGTCGTCGGCGTGGCCGCCCGCCGCGATGGACAGGCTCGGCGTCGCCTTCGCCCGGGCGATCGCCTCGGCGTTCTTGTCGAAGGCGCGCTTGTCGATCAGTGCGCCGCCGAAGTGGCTGAAGTCGGTGACGTCGCCGTAGGACAGCGTGGCCACCTTGTCGAGGAAGTCGCGACCCATCTTGGCCCACACCGACTTCGGGACGAACGCGCGCGAGGCCGCCGAACACTTCTGGCCCTGGTAGTCGAACGCGCCGCGGATCAGCGCGGTGGTGAGCACGTCCGGATCGGCGGAGCTGTGCGCGAGCACGAAGTCCTTGCCGCCGGTCTCGCCGACCAGGCGCGGGTAGGAGTTGTAGTCGGAGATGTTCGTCGCGACCGAGCGCCACAGGTGCTGGAAGGTGGCGGTGGAACCGGTGAAATGGATGCCGGCGAGGCGGCGGTCCTGCAACACCACGTCCGAGACCTTGGGTCCGGCGCCGTGCACCATGTTGATCACACCGGGCGGCAGTCCGGCGGCCTCGAGCAGCTTCATCGTCCAGTACGCGGCGACCGACTGGGTCATCGCGGGCTTCCAGACCACGGTGTTGCCCATCAGCGCGGGTGCGGTCGGCAGGTTGCCCGCGATCGCGGAGAAATTGAACGGCGTGATCGCGTAGACGAACCCGTCCAGCGGCCGGTACTCGACCTTGTTCCACACACCGGGTGTGGAGATCGGCTGGTCGGCGAGGATCTGCCGGGCGAAATGCACGTTGAATCGCCAGAAATCGACCAGTTCGCACGGGGTGTCGATCTCGGCCTGATAGGCGGTCTTGGATTGACCGAGCATCGTTGCGGCGGCGATGGTTTCCCGCCACGGGCCGGCCAGCAGATCGGCGGCGCGCAGGAAGACCGCGGCCCGATCCTCGAACGAGAGCGCCCGCCAGGCGGGTGCGGCGGCGGTGGCGGCCGCGATCGCGTCGTCGACATCGCCGGCGGCGGCGGGGGTGAGGGTGCCGAGCACGGCGGCGTGCCGGTGCGGCTGCACGACCTCGATCGTCTTGCCGGCGCTGCGCCGGTGCTCGCCGCCGATCACATGGTGCACATCGGTCGGCGTGGCACCCAGCTCGGCCAGTTTCGCCTGCAACCGTGTACGTTCCGCACTACCGGGGGCGAACGTGCCGACCGGCTCGTTCGCCGGCCGCGGTGTGGACACGATGGCGTCCATGATTCCTCCTGCTGGACGTGGCGATGTGGCGTCGCGAATCGGCGGCGCACACACGCTCTGAAACTGCGGTGAGCCGAAGTCAACACCGGAAAAGTGCGCGGGAAATGGGCTAACAGGACAAAGATGGGATGAGTGTGTTGTCGAGTTGGCCGAAAGGCGTAGACGTGGCTATTGATAGTGGGCTTGTCGCCGCGGACATCGACCTGTTCGGTCTGGCGCAGATCGTCGCGCAGAACGCGGGCGGCATGGTGTCGATCGAGGACCCGCAGTCGCATGTGCTGGCGTACTCGGCCTCCGCCGCCGAGGCCGCCGACCAGATGCGGGTGATGTCGATCCTCGGCCGGGAGGGACCGCGGGAGTATCTGGCGGTGTTGCGCAAATGGGGGGTGTTCGATCGATTGCGCCGCACCGACGAGGTGATCGATGTGCCCGCGCACGAGGAGCTGAACATCAAACGCCGGCTGGTGGTGAGCATCCGGCATCCCGCGGACGGTGCCGTGCGCGCGCCCCGCGTGCTCGGCGCGATCTGGTTGCAGCAGGGCGATCGGCCGTTCAAGCCGGACGCGGCGGAAATCCTGCGCGGCGCCTCGGCCATTGCCGCGCGGCTCATCTCGCGCAGCCTCGACGCGCCGTCCACCGAGGCGTTGCTCGTGCAGGGATTGTTCGGCGAGGGCGGCACGGTCGATGTGGCGGCCGTGGCGGCCGCGCTCAACCTGCCGACCACCGGCCCGGCCGCCGTGGTCGGTTTCGCGCTGACCGCCACCGAAACCGCGCCCGCCACCGAGCCTTCGGCGCTGGGCAACATGCTTCGCCTGCGCGCCAGCTCATTCCGGAACGACTCGGTGACGACCACGCTCGGCGACCGCGTCTACGTACTGCTGCCGAGTTACCGGGCCGCGCACGCGGTGACGGCGTGGACCCGGCAGCTGGTCGAGCAGCTCGAAGCCAAACGCGCGCTGGCGCTTCGGGCGGCCATCGCGTGCCCGATCGACGATCTGAGCGGGGTCGCCACCGCCCGGCGGGAGGTCGATCGCGTGCTCGACAGCACCGTCGCGACCTATCCGAAGGGCCGGGTCACCACGCTCGCGGAATCGCGGACGGCGGTGCTGCTCGGCGAGATCCTCGACCTCGTCGGCAGCCGCCCCGAACTGCACGATCCGCGACTGCGCGCGCTCTCGGACTACGACCTCAAACATTCGGCGAGCCTGCGCGACAGCGTGGACATCTATCTGCGCGAGCACGGTGACGTGCGCGCCGCGGCGGCCGTGCTGCAGGTGCATCCGAACACGTTGCGCTACCGCATTCGTCGCGTCGAGGAGATCCTGGGCATCGATCTCACCGATCCCGGCGACCGGCTGCTGCTGGAATTGCAGCTCGCGTTGCACCGGCGGGCGCACGGGCGCGAACGCGGGTCACGAGCGCGCTGACCACGTCGTGATTCGAGCGGGCGCGGGGCTCAGGTGCGGTGAGTCGGTTTGTGCCGTCAGCACTTTCCGGTCGCGGCGTCCCGGATGCCGGCGATCATGGACTGCCGGTCGGTCTCGCTGAGCGCGGGCCACTGCGGGGACTGGGGGAGCATCGCGATGGTGTCTTCCGCGGTCTTGTTCGCGGAGTCCACGCTCACGTCCTTCAACTTGCTCAACAGCGGCAGATAATCCTGGCACGACTTGCTGCGCACCGCGCTGTTGGTTGCGGTACTCGGCGATCCGGCCGCCTCGGTGCTGTCCGACGAGCCACAACCCGTCAGCACCAGAGCAGCCCCGATCGTCAGCAACACAATGCTTTTCATTCACGCTCTCCTCATCAGAATTGGAGAGACCCTACCCGCCGCCACGAGCGCCGTCCACGCGAGCTAGGGGCGGTGCAGGAGGGCTTGGACGGTGCGGCGGATCGTGCTGGAGGCGGCGCGGGTGGTGCGGCCGCAGCGGTCGATGAGGTGGTGGCGCAGGGGCCAGCCGAGAGTGGCGTCGAGGACGTCGAGCAGGTGGTCTTCGGCGCCGGCCAGTTCGGGGGCGAAGGTCTGGGCGAGGGCGGAACGAATGCGCTTGTCGGTCAGGCGCATTCGAGCGTCGATGGCGGGAATGCGCTGGGACTCCAGGAAGCCGAGGACGCGCGGGTTGCGTTGCAGGGCGAAGATCGCCTCGCTCTGGCGCAGGGCGGCGTCGATGCGCTGCGGCAGCGGCAGGCTCGGGTCCGGCCGTTCGATGAGGGCTTCGACATCGGCGGACTGCTGGTCGACGGCGGCGATGCGCAGGTCGTCGCGGCCGGGAAAGTGCACGAAGATACTGCGTTCGGACACGCCGGCGCGGGCGGCGATGTTCTTGGTGGTGGGGTCGATCTCGCCCGCTTTCAAGGCGCTGAGCAGGGCGTCGACGATGGCGCGACGGGTGAGTTCCGGGTCGCGGCGGCGTCGGGGACGCGCTGTCGACTCGGGTTCGGGCACCTTGCTCATGGGTTCCATCCCATCACATGGTCACACTATTGCAGCCAGACTGCAATAGTGCGTACGGTGGGCCGTGCTCCGGGCGGCGGGATTCGACCCGCTCGGCCGGGCGCACGCCGCAGCGAGACAGGAGAGCGACCGATGGGTGACCAGCAGCAAGGCCCGGCAGTGCGCGGGCAGCGGGTATCCCGGCGCGGGATACTCGGGGCCGGTGCGGCCGCGCTCGCGGCGGCCGGGGCGGGGCTGACCGCCTGCGGCGAGGCGGATTCGCTCGATCCCGCGGCGACGCCGGTCGAGCCGAGCGAACATGTCATCGAGGCGAACAAGCAGAGCGCCGCCGCCATGCCGTTCGCCGACACCGCCGATTTCGCCGACGCCGATCGCGGGTTCGTGGCGGCACTCGAACCCGGTGTCGTGCGGGATGTCAACGGAAAAGTCTTGTGGGACAACGACTCCTATTCGTTCTTGCGGGAACCGTGTCCGCTGTCGGTGCACCCGAGCCTGTGGCGGCAGTCGCAGCTCACGGTCAAACAGGGGCTGTACGAGATCGCGCCGGGCGTCTATCAGGTGCGCGGGTTGGATCTGTCGAATATGACACTCGTCGAAGGCGATACGGGTGTCCTCGTGATCGATCCGCTGATCTCGACCGAGACCGCCGCGGCCGGGCTCGCGCTGTACCGCAGGCACCGCGGCGACCGACCGGTGACCGGATTGATCTACAGCCACGCGCACGTCGATCATTTCGGCGGCACGCTCGGCGTCGTCACCGCGGCGGAGGTGTCGGCCGGGCATTGTCCGGTGCTCGCCCCCGCCGGATTCCTCGAACACGCTGTGTCGGAGAACATCTACGCCGGAACGGCGATGGCACGCCGGGCGGCGTACATGTATGGTGCCGCGCTGCCGCGCGGGCCGAAGGGGCAGGTGGGCGCGGGCCTCGGGCAGACCACCTCGGTCGGCACGATCACCCTGCTCCCGCCGACGCTCGACATCACCCGCACCGGCCAGCAGGAGACGGTCGACGGCGTGCGGATGGTGTTCCAGCTGACGCCGGGCACCGAAGCGCCGTCGGAGATGAACCTCTACTTCCCGGATCGCCGGATCCTGTGCATGGCCGAGAACGCCACGCACACCATGCACAACCTGCTGACCTTGCGCGGTGCGCTGGTCCGCGACCCGCACGTATGGTCCCGGTACCTGACCGAATCGATCAACCTGTACGCGCGCAACGCGGATCTCGTGTTCTCCTCCCATCATTGGCCGGTCTGGGGGACCGGCGAAGTCGTCGAGTACCTGTCCGTGCAGCGTGATCTGTACGCCTACTTGAACGATCAGACGCTGCGGCTGCTGAACCAGGGCTACGTCGGCAGTGAGATCGCCGAGATGCTGCAGCTGCCGCCCGCCATCACGAAATCCTGGTCGACACACGGGTATTACGGTTCGGTGAGCCACAACGTGAAGGCCATCTATCAGCGGTACATGGGCTGGTTCGACGGGAATCCCGCTCATCTGTGGGAGCATCCGCCGGTCGAATCCGCGAAGCGGCATGTCGAAGCGATGGGCGGTGCGAGCGCGGTGCTGCAGAAGGCGCAAAAGGCCTACGACGCAGGCGATTACCGCTGGGCGACGCAGCTGGCAAATTACGTCGTCTTCGCCGAACCGCGCAATGACACCGCGAAACGCTTGCAAGCCGGTATCTTCGAGCAACTCGCCTACGGCGCCGAGAACGCCACCTGGCGCAACTTCTACCTCAGCGGTGCCGCCGAACTCCGCAACGGTCCGTTCGGCACGCCCACCCAGGGATCGTCGGCGGGCCTGCTCGCCGCGCTCACCGTCGACCAGGCGTTCGACGCGATGTCGTTGCGTATCGACGGCCCGAAAGCCTGGGACGCCACCATCATCTCGGATTGGCGCTTCCCCGACGACAACAACCGCGTGCACCGCGCCGAACTCCGCAACGGCGTCCTCATCCACTACGACCGCCGCCCGGACGACGGACTACCTGCCGCCGACGCCACGGTCACCCTGACCCGCGCCGCCCTGGCTCGTACCCTGCTCGCCGGCCAAGACTTCCAAGCCGCCGTACGCAACGGCGATATCGCCCTCGAAGGCAACGTCCTGGCGCTGAAACAACTCAAAGACTTCTTCGACCAACCCGACCCGAACTTCGCCATCGTCACCCCGTGAGTCGAGGCGGTCCGGTGCCCGAAGGCGTGACCTGGTTCATATCTCCTGGTCAGGGCCATCGGGTAGAGTGATCGGCGTGTCTACACCCCGAGTTTCTTAGCTGAGGACCTGGTTTCCCGGCTAGAAGTCTGTCCTTCGACAACTCGGAGTAATTCTCATGATCACCGTTCGCGGTGTCGAGCTGCGCGTGGGTGCCCGCGTGCTGCTCTCGGACACCTCCTTCACTATTTCTCCCGGCGACCGGATCGGTGTGATCGGGCGTAACGGCGCGGGCAAGACCAGTCTGCTGCGCTGCCTGACCGGTCAGCAGGTGCCGGTCGCGGGGACGGTCACCGTCACCGGCTCGGTCGACGTGCTGGCGCAGGATCCCGGCGCGGTGGACCCGCGGGTCACGGTCGCCGACCGGATACTGTCCGCGCGCGGGCTCGACGCGGCCGTGCGGGAGCTGCGCGCGGCGGAAGCCGCGATGGCCGGCGCGGTCGCGGAGCGCGACCTCGACCGTGCGTTGCGGGCGTACGCGCGGGCCGAGACCGATTTCCAGGCCGGTGGCGGATATGCCGCCGAAGCCGAGGCGGCCCGCATCGCGGCCGGGCTCGGTGTGCCGGATCACGCCTTCGGACAGCCGGTTTCGGCGCTTTCGGGCGGGCAGCGGCGCCGGGTCGAACTGGCACGCATCCTGTTCGGCGGCACCGACGGAGCGCTGCTGCTCGACGAGCCGACCAACCACCTGGACGCGGACGCGATCGGCTGGTTGCGCGGGTTCTTGCACGGCTACACCGGTGGGCTGGTGGTGATCAGCCACGACGCGCAGTTCCTGGCCGGGTTCGTCAACCGGGTGTTCCACCTGGACCCGCAGCGCGGCGCACTGGACATCTACAACGCCGACTGGAATCACTATCTCGCCCAGCGGGATTCCGAGGAACGCCGCCGGACCCGGCAGCGCGCCAACGCCGAACGCAAAGCGGCGGCCCTGCACGCACAGGCGGAAAAGATGAAATCGCATGTGGCGACGGCGGTTGCGGCGCGCAATATGGTCCGGCGAGCCGACCGGATGCTCGCCGAACTGGAACCGCGGCGGCGCGCGGCGAAAGTTGCCCGGATCCGGCTGCCCGAACCGCACCCGTGCGGGCGGATACCGCTCGGCGCGATCAGCTTGGTGAAATCCTATGGTGGGCAACGGGTGCTGAATTCGGTCGACCTGGCGGTGGATCGCGGGAGCCGGCTGGTGATCCTCGGCCACAACGGCGCGGGCAAGACCACGCTGCTGCGGCTGCTGGCCGGGCGGGAGGTGCCCGACAGCGGCCGGGTCGTGCCCGGCGCCGGGCTGCGGCTCGGCTACTTCGCGCAAGAGCACGACACCCTGGACCCGGCGCTGAGCGTGCGGGACAACCTGGCCGCGGCGACGCCGCAACTGGCCGACGGGCAGGTGCGACATGTGCTGGGCGCCTTCGGGTTCACCGGCGCCGACGACGCCGACAAACCCGCGGGCGTGCTCTCCGGTGGCGAGAAGACGCGCCTGGCGCTGGCCGGTCTGGTGCACTCCGGTGCGAATGTGCTGCTGCTCGACGAGCCGACCAACAACCTCGACCCGGCCTCCCGGACCGAGGTGCTCGCCGCGGTCGACACCTATCCGGGCGCGATCGTCATGGTCACCCACGACGAAGGCGCGATCGATGCGCTGCGGCCCGACCGCGTCCTGGTGCTCCCCGAGGCGTACGAGGACCTGTGGACCGAGGACTATCGGGAGTTGGTGTCGTTGACCTGAGCACGATGCGGACCGGTGTGCCGGGGCGCACGAACGCCGGAGCAGCCTGCGCTACCTGATCGCAGGCTGCTCCGGCGGCTCTCGTCAGCAGCTGAACGCGTACGTGGTGCCTGCCGAGGTCGCGATGCCGGTGCGGGTGTCCACGACGACGACGGTCGCCGCGCGATCCCGCGGGATCTGGCAGCGGACGTCGGCGAGCGCCGCGGTCTCCCGCGGCAGTCTGCCGTTGCCGTCGGTCTGCCGGTTGCCCAGGGCGCGCAGACCATTGGCGTTCACGCCCGCGGCGTAGAACTCGAGGCGCGCGTTGGGCGACAGGCCCGACGCGCTGTCGACGAACAGCCAGCCGCCGAGCTGATGCTTCTGCGTGCGGACGTGCGCGTTGCCGGTGGGCAGCTGCGTCGCGTCGGCGAAATGCCTTGCGCCCTCGCTGTTCTGGGCGCGGGCGCGGTCGCGGCGATCGGGCGTCACGCAGACGTGGTCGGCGGGGCGGGTCTCGCGCCAGACGAATCCCTGCTTGCAGGTGTCGGGGCCGTAGGGGCCGCCGTTCGGGGAGCGGCGCGCGGCGGCCTGCGCGTTCTCGGCGTGCGCGGTGTCGCGGTCGCCGGGCGTCACACAGACCGTGTCGCCGTTGTAGGCGTCGCGCCAGACGAAGCCTTGCTGACAGGTGTACGGGCCGTAGGGCAGCGCCTGCGCGGGTGCCGGAAGCAGGGCGCCGAAACCGGCCACCGCCGCGATGCCCAGCGCGATGGGCAGTACGCGCCGGGGGCGAGGTACGGAGGTGCGGAACATGTCTGCGGTCCTTTCAGGTGTCGACCAGCCGGATTCGGCTGAGGACCACGGTCGCCGCAGGGACCAACGAGGCACTAACGGCCGACCAACGAACCGGCTCTGCTGCACCGGTACGACTGCGAAAAGCCTGGTGCGCGCTCTACAGTTGACACGACCGCGGGCCGCGTACCGGCCGGGTCCGTCGCACGGAGGACGAGATGACGACCGAACGGCCGCCGCGCACAGTGGGCACTCGGTTCGGGCCGTACCGGCTGGATCGGCTGATCGGGCGCGGCGGTATGGGCGAGGTGTTCGAGGCCTACGACACCGTGAAGGACCGGACCGTCGCGGTCAAGGTGCTCGCCGAGAAGCTCAACCAGGACCCGGTGTTCCGGGAACGGTTCCGCCGGGAATCGCACGCGGCCGCCCGGTTGACCGAACCGCACGTCATCCCGATCCACGACTACGGGGAGATCGACGGGCAGCTCTACATCGACATGCGCCTGGTCGACGGGGAAAACCTGCGCGCGGTGCTGCGGCGCGACGCACCACTGGCGCCCGAGCGTGCGGTCGCGGTGATCCGGCAGATCGCCGCGGCGCTGGATGCCGCGCACGCCGACGGCCTGGTGCACCGGGATATCAAACCCGACAACATCCTGCTCACCACGGACGATTTCGCCTACCTGGTCGACTTCGGCATCGCACAGTCCAGCACCAGCGAGAGCCTGACCGCGGACGGGTCGGCGATCGGCTCGTTCCACTACATGGCGCCGGAGCGGTTCACCTCGCGGCTGGTGACACCGGCGGTCGACAGCTATGCGCTCGCCTGCGTGCTGTACGAATGCCTCACGGGCGCAAGGCCGTTCCCCGCCGAGACGGACGGCGAGATCATGCGCGCCCACCTCTTCGAACCCCCGCCGCGCCCCAGCATGATCCGCCGCGAGGTGCCCGCAGCCTTCGACGAGGTGATCGCCCGCGGACTGGCGAAGAACCCCAACGCGCGCTACACCTGCGCCGGAGATCTCGCCGCCGCAGCCCACTCCGCCCTCACCAGCACCGCGACGG
The DNA here is from genome assembly GCF_001613425.1 of Nocardia vulneris. Taxonomy (GTDB): domain Bacteria; phylum Actinomycetota; class Actinomycetes; order Mycobacteriales; family Mycobacteriaceae; genus Nocardia; species Nocardia vulneris. The sequence goes on from NZ_BDCI01000041.1 coordinate 61,252, forward strand.
TCACAGGAATTCGGACCGAGCCGGGAGCTGAGCCACCGCCGACCCAGCGGGTCCAGGCGACAACAGCCGCCGTGTCCGAGAACGAGATGTCGGCCTCGGCCGTAGCAGCAGCCCTCGGTAAACCTGCCGAAGCACAAGCGGTTCCGGACCGAACAGCGGCAAGTCAGGCGGCCCCAGGCCGAGCAGCCGCAGACCAGGCGGCGGCCGGTCAGGTTGCTGCGGCGGGGCCGGTTACGGGCGCGGCCACGGGCCAAGCAGTTACGGAGCCGGCCACCGACGAATGCGGCGCGACGGAAGTGGCTGCGCTACTTGAAATTACGGGTTCAGCGACAGGCCAGGTGACTGCCGGCTCGACGGCGGGCGCGCAAGCTCTTGCCGGGCAGGAGGTCTCGGAGCGGGAGGACGCGCCCCAAGGGGCGGCCGGTGTTGTGGGCGAGGGCGGGGCCGGGGATGTCGCCGGACCGGCGGCTGTTTCCGCCGGCCCGCGGGTGCGCATTGATAGGCGCGTGTTGCGTGGTGTCGTCGCATTTATGGCCGTAATGCTTTGCGCGACAATTGCTGTGACTAGCTGGCTGTGGGTGGGCAACCGTGTCTCCGGTGTGCCCGCCGCCGACTCGTCCGCAGTGCGCGGGCCGGATATCGATCTGCTCGCGGTGGTCGGGCCGTCGGGTTACAAGCGGGCCAACTGTGTTCATCAGGATCCGGACGCTACGACCGTCGCGATCGTGTACTGCGCGGCGAATCCGGCGGCCAGTGATCCGGCGGGGCGGTTTCTGCGGTTTCGGACGGTCGAGCAGCTGCGGGCTTACTATCGCGGGCTGTTCTTCGATGTGTTCCATTCGACGAACTGTCCGGGCGATCCACCCGGCCCGGATGGTCCGTCGATGGTGGACGGCAAGGAGGTAGGCCGCAAGGCGTGTTTCACCAGTCTCGTGGACGATCCGGCGGTACCGAAGCCGGGGCTGGTGCTCACCGACGAGGCGGCGCTGGCGCTGGCCGTCTACCTCTGGGCGGGGCCGCAGGAGCAGCCGTTGCGGGATTATGTGGGTCTGCGCAACGGGTTTCAGTTCAAAGCGGCGGCGACGGCCGTCGATCCGGACTACTTCACTGCCGCAGACCGAGCGGTGCTCGATCACCTGGACGGCGATTTCGGCCCGCGCAACTGCCGCCATCTCGATCCGCCCGCGGGCCCGGTAAACGCCATGCTCGGCTGCGGCACACGGTTGGGCTTCCCGTCGGCGGGATTCTTCGGATTCCCCGACCGGCGCGCCGCCGACCTGCTCTATCAGGCGAATCTAGGACAGTTCCGTGGACATGCCTGCGGCGCCGCGGGCCAGGACGACCTGTGGCGCAAGGACTCCGCACCGGTCGGGCGCTTCTTCTGTTACGCGGACACCGGATTCGCTACGGGCACCTGCATTTTCGCGCTGCACGGCGAGTTCCTGGTGGCCGCGCACTTCTGCACGCTGCGCGCCGACGACCCGGACACCGGCCCGAAAACCGAAGCCGAGCTGCTCGCCTGGTTCCGCGAGCACATCGGCTGAGCCGCCAGGGGCATTGCGACGAAAGCTGCTGCTGCGCAGTCCGACTCAGGTCGCCGCGGGTAACCATTCCGGGGCGTCGCTCACCCTTCCGGTTCCGGCGGCACCAGCGTGAAGATCAGTTCGTAGTCGCCGATCCGGATCTCGGCGCCGTCGGTGAGTGCCTCGCTGTCGACGATGCGCATCCCGTCCACAGCGACGCCGTTGGAGGAGAGCAGGTCCTTGATCAGGTAGGTGAGTCCGTTGTGCAGGATCGCCGCGTGATGGCGGCTGACCTTGCCGTGCTCGAGCACGATGTCGTTGTCGGACAGCCGGCCGATCCGGGTGATGGTGCCGGTGATGGCGTAGCTGGTGCCGGAGCGATCACGCAGCACAGCGGTGGGGCCGCCCGCGCTCTGATCGACGATGGTGGTGGCGCGGAACGAGGTCGCCGCCGCCTTGGCGCGGAGCTCGACCGGCTCCTGTCGCAGGATGCGCGCCTCGAGTTCGCGGATCGGCGGGCTGGGGTCGATGCCGAGTTCGTCGGCGAGGGTCGCGCGCAGCCTGCGGGCGGCGTCGAGCGCGTCGGATTGGCGGCCGTCCACGTACAGCGCGGTGATCAGCTGCTCCCACAACGGTTCCCGCAGGGGATGGTCGGCGACGAGCAACGCGAGTTCGGAGACCACGGCTTCGGCCCGCCCCTGGGCGATATCGGCTTCGGCGCGGGCTTCGATCGCGCACAGCCGGTCGTCGTCGAGCACGGCGGCGTAGGCGTCGGCGAACGCGAGCCCACGCAGGTCCGCGAGCACTGGACCGCGCCACTGGCCGAGCGCGCTGGAGAGCAGTTCGCTCGCGGTGCGGAAGCGGCCCGCGGTCAGCGCGCGCAACCCGGCCTCCTTCCGCACCCGGAAGCGCTGCACGTCACTGGCGCCCTCGGCCACCGCGACCCGGTAGCCCGCACCGACCTGCGCCAGCACCGAGCGTGCTTCGATACCGTTGTCCCGCAACGGCTTGCGCAGATTGGACACGATGGTGTGCAGGCTGACCCGGATATCGGGCGGCGGGTTGTCCGCCCAGACCGCCTGCGCGAGTGCCTCCACCGCGACCGGGCGATTCGCGTTGATCAGCAGGTACGCCAGCACCGCCCGCTGCTTCGGGCCGCCCAGCGGCTGGCGTACGCCGTCGATCGAGAGTTCCACCGCGCCGAGCATGCTGAACTGCACGCGAAGCGCCGTCATCGCGAACCGGGAAAGTCGTGCGGCCGATCGAACCCAGCCATGGTGGACTCCTCACGACGCGCCATCGTCCGCGCGTCGTCTGTGAGAATACCGAGCGAACCTCGGGCCCGGCGGTCCATCGGGGCAGGTACCGGCCGGGTCGCGACCGCGTGGCGACCGGAGCTCGGCACCGTGTTCGCGGCTCGGGGTGCAACGGCTGGACGACCCCGGCGTAAGCCGCTGATCAGCGGGTACGCGGCGGTACCCGGCAAGCTGGGGTCGGCGGTTGATTTGGCACCTACGGATCCGTAGGCTCGCGGAGGTTGTCGCGCGGACGGTGCGATCCGTCCGCGTCCCGGGTGAGCCGAAACGTCTGAGGGGAAACACATATGGGGCGTCATCTGACCCAGCTGGAGCTGCTCATCGAGCTCGAGCCGGTGGCCGCGGCGAATGTCGACCGGCACCTGTCGATGACGAAGGACTGGCACCCCCACGACTACGTGCCGTGGGACGAAGGACGCAACTTCGCCGCGCTGGGCGGTGTCGACTGGGATCCGGAGCAGTCGCGCCTATCGGACGTGGCCAAGGCGGCCATGATCACCAACCTGCTCACCGAGGACAATCTGCCCTCGTATCACCGGGTGATCGCCGAGAACTTCTCCCAGGACGGCGCCTGGGGCACCTGGGTGGGCCGCTGGACCGCCGAGGAGAACCGGCACGGCATCGTGATGCGGGACTACCTGGTGGTCAGCCGCGGCGTGGACCCGGTCGAACTGGAGCACGCCAGGATGGCGGCGATGACGACCGGGTTCGATCCGCTGGCCGTCGCCGAACGCCGTGAGGTCGACCCGGATGTGGTGCCCAACGCCGGCTTCCTGCTCGGTGTCGCCTACGTGACGTTCCAGGAACTCGCGACCCGGCTCAGCCACCGCAACACCGGACGGGTGTGCAACGACCCCATCGCGGACAAGATGCTGCAGCGCATCGCTGCCGACGAGAACCTGCACATGATCTTCTACCGGAACATGTGCGGCGCGGCGCTGGATCTGGTGCCGGATCAGGCGCTGGAGGCGATCACGCTCACGCTGATGAACTTCCAGATGCCGGGCGCGGAGAACCCGAACTTCCGCCGCTACGGCGCGCTGATGGCCAAACACGGCATCTACGACATGCGCCAGCATCTCGAAGACGTGATCATGCCGGTGCTGCGGATCTGGAAAGTATTCGAGCGCAACGACTTCACCGCTCGCGGCGAGCAGACGCGCGAGCAGCTCGCGGCTTTCCTCGCGAAGTACGAGAGCGACATGCTGAAGTTCGAGGAGCGCCGCGACCGGATCGCCGCGCGCCAGGCCGCCAAACGTGACTCGGCACCATTGACCACCACCGTGGTCTGAGCGGGCACGACACCCGTACCCGGTGCGGACGCCGGGTACGGGCTGAGTACGGCAGACGGGTCAGTCTCGGCCGGCCCGCTGGGCGAGCCGGGGGAGCGCGGCCAGGACAACGACACCGGTCAGGATCCGCCAGAGCACGAACGGATCGATCGCCAGGCGTTCGGCCGCACCGGCGCCCAAACCGAGATGATCGGCGGCGAGGCTGGCGACCATACCGAACACGGTGACGACGATCAGCGCGACGGTGGCGAGCGCGAACCCGCGATGCCGCCGATAGAGCCAGGCGATGATGATCATGATCGCCAGACCCGTCGCCAGCTCCACGATCGCCCCGGTGGGGTGCAGCACGGCGCGCGCCCGGCTGCCGCCGGGAACCTCGTCCGCGCTTCCCGGAAAGAGGCCGACGAGCACGATGGCGACGCAATTGACCAGGGCGAGGAGGGGAACAGCCCGTCCGAGAAGGGTTTTCGGTAACAGCGGCGTGAGGCACCACGCCGCCCCGAGGACGAGCACACCGAGCAGCACGAACTCGGCCGACATCACCGCATGCCACGGCGAGCAGATGTAGCGCGACGGCACCAACCCGTATTGCCCCATGTCGCCGAGGCATTCGGGCACCCCGAGGTCGCTGATCATGTTGCCGGCCCAGCCGTACCCGGGCTCGGCCCAGCGCCCCGCCACCACCGCCTGCACGAGGTAGTAGGACACCGTCAGGATCAGCAGCGCCGCACCGGCTTTCAGCCGCCTCATCGGCGACACGTCGTGGCCGGGGCGGGCTGTCCCGCGAATCGGTCGTTGATCCACGCGGTCACCGACTCGCCGCGGGCCCGCCACGCCTCGTGTCCGCCGGGCAGCACGTTGTCCACCAGATTCGTGCCGAGCGAGCACATGTCGGCGACGGCCTGGTTGGTCCACGCGGTGCTGACCAGATCGTCGTTGTCGCCGCGGGAGATGAAGGTCGGAATGTCGGTGACCGCCTTGGGCAGGTTGCCGCCGGCTTCGTAATCGGCGAGTGCCCGCCGCGCCGCGTCGTCGACGAACTGCGCGGCAGCGGGCGTGGCGGCCTGACCGATGGCCAGGTCCTTCAGCGTTGTCTGCCCGGTGCAGAGCGCTTCCAAGCGCGGTGCGGCCGTGAGCAGCGGACCGTGCAGCACCTTGTCGAACGAATAGTCCGGGTCGCTGTAGCGGACCGCCGACACCAGATAGGGCAGCATCATGTACTGCCCGACCGTCAGCGTCTTCGTCTCCGCGGCCTGTGCCAGTTCGCTGCGCAATGCCGGCGACAACAGCACATCCCCGATGATCTCGAGTTCCGGTGCGTAGGTCGCGGCCGTCTCCGCCGCGGACTCGGTCGCCCGCCCGCCCTGCGAAAGCCCCACCAGGACCACCTTTTTCGTCAACGGCAGGTCGAGTTGCCGGACCGCCCGGACGGAGTCGAGCACGTCGTACCCGGACGACTCGGCGTGCAGGTAAGGCGCCGCACCCGGCCCGTCGAGCCCCTGATAGTTGGTCATCACCACCGCCTTGTGGGCGTCGAGCAAGTTGGCCACGGTGACGTCGTTGCCGTACAGCGCGGGCGAGTTCGTGGGCGCGCAATCACTGACCACGCCCGCCGTGCCGTGCGCGTACGCCACCAACGGCCAACCGCCTTCCGGCGCCGTGCCTTTCGGCAAATACACCGCGCCCGACACCTCGATGGGTGACTTGTCCGGTGCGGTGGAGATGTAGCGGAAGTAGGTGGCCGAAGCGGCCGCCGCGGCGATCGTGGGACCGCCGTTGGTGAGCGGCCGCTGGGCGAGCAGCGTGCCCGGCCGCGGCGGGGTGTCCGGGTCCGCGTCGTCGGCGGCCGAGCCGCAGCTCGCCGCCAGCAGCACCGCGGTCGCGGTCAGGGAAACCCACGTCAGTGCCCTTTTCGGTCGCACGTTCCTGTTGCTCCTTCGATTCTGCTGCGCACCGTCGGTCGAACCCGTATCCAGCAAGATCAGGATGTCCTGTGATCGCCGTCTCCGCACGCGTCAGTGAGCGGAATCTCAACCTCGGCACCGATTCGTAACCCGGCGCACCTGGTGCGTGAAGCAGAACTTCAGCGAGTCATGGCTGTGCTAACTCCGGTGCCCCGCTGCTACTTCGAGGCCGACCGCACGGATGCTGGAAAGTCGCGTTCAGGAATGGGGGCGCAGGACCAGGGGGAGGTAGACGTCGTCGACGATGTCGAGGATGACGTCGTCGGGGACCGGGGTGTCGAAGAGGAGGAAGTGGTGGCGGAGCAGGTCGGGGGCGACGGTGGCGCGGCGGGAGGTCAGGATTGCGCGGTCCACTTCGCCGCGGTCGACGGCCCGTTCCAGGATGGTGTGGATCGCCGACGAACCGACCCGCTGCACGCGTTCCCGGATGAGGCGGCCGAGTTCGGCGTCGCGGGTCATTTCGGCGAGCAGACCGCGCATGATGCCGCCGAACGGCGTGGCCATCTTCGCTGACATCTGCCGCAGCAGGGCGATCACGTCGGTGCGGAGCGCACCGGTGTCGGGCAGATCGACGTCGGAGACACCACCGGATTTGCAGGCGTCGACGACCAGTTCGGCACGGCTCGCCCAGCGTCGGTAGATGACGGTTTTGCTGGTGCGCGCCCGGGCGGCGATCCGGTCCATGGTGAGCGCGGAATAGCCCACCTCGGCGAGTTCGTCGAGGGTCGCGGTGCGGATGGCTTGTTCCAATTCCGCGCCGCGCCTGCGCGTGTTCTTCCGGTAGCCGGCCGCCGCGTCGACGGATTGCTGGACTTTCACTGGCGGCTGGACTCCTGAAAAGCGTTGCGTTGCTTGGGAAGACACTCTAATCTAAAAATAGAGTACTAAGAGTATCTTACGATCTCGAGGGGACCGATGAACGACACAGTTGTGACACCCCGAACCGACGACCCGCCCGCCTTTCCGAGTAACCGCACCTGCCCGTATCGTCTGCCCGAGCAGTACACGAAGCTGCGCGACGAGCAGGATTCGCTGCACAAGGTGACTCTCTTCGACGGCGCGCAAGCCTGGGTGGTCACCAAACACGAAACCGCCCGCGCCCTGCTCGCCGATCCGCGCTTATCGGCCGACCGCACGCACGCGAACTTCCCCGCCGTTTCGCCCCGCTTCCGGGTCTTTCAGGCGAGCAAGCCGGCTTTCATCAGCCTGGACCCGCCGGAACACAGCACCCAGCGGCGGATGATGATCAGCGAGTTCACCCTGAAGCGGGTCAAGGGCATGCGCGCCGATATCGAGCAGATCGTGCACGGATTCATCGACGACCTGCTCGCCGCCGGGCCGCCCGCCGACCTGGTCGGCCAGTTCGCGCTGCCGGTGCCGTCCATGGTGATCTGCCGGCTGCTCGGCGTGCCGTACGAGGACCACGAATTCTTCCAGGACGCCAGCAGGCGATTGGTGCAATCGACCACCGCGGAGGGCGCGATCGCCGCGCGGCGCGATCTCGCCGTCTACCTGGACGGGTTGATCACCAGGTCGCAGGCCGAGCCGGGCCCCGGGCTGCTGTCGAGCCTGGTCACCGAGCAGCTGGCGCGCGGCGAGATCGACCGCGAGGACCTCGTCTCGTCGTCGATCCTGCTGCTCGTCGCGGGACACGAGACCACCGCCTCGATGACGTCGCTGTCGGTGATCACGCTGCTCGAGCATCCGGACCAGCATGCGGCCCTGCGCGCCGACCCGTCGCTGATTCCGGGCGCGGTCGAAGAACTGTTGCGCTACCTGGCCATCGCCGATATCGCGGGCGGCCGATTCGCCAAGGCCGACATCGAAATCGACGGCCACGTGATCAAGCAGGGCGAGGGCGTGCTCGTCTCGAATTCCATTGCCAATCGCGATGGTTCGGTCTTCGCCGAGCCCGATACCTTCGATGTGCACCGCTCGGCCCGCCAGCACATCGCGTTCGGTTACGGAGTGCACCAGTGCCTCGGCCAGAACCTGGCCCGCCTGGAGCTCGAGATCATCCTCGGCAGTCTGCTCGAGCGTATTCCGACCCTGCGCCTGGCCGTGCCCACCGAGCAGCTGACCTTGCGGCCCGGCACCACGATCCAAGGCGTGAACGAGCTTCCGGTCACCTGGTGACCGAGCCCGAACCGTGAAAGGAGTTCCCATGCACGTCACCGCCGACCGCTCCGTATGCGTAGGCGCGGGCCTCTGTGCCCTGACCGCACCCGCCGTCTTCGACCAGGGCGACGACGACGGACTCGTGGAAGTGGTCACCGCCGACCCCGGCGCGGAAAATGCGGCGGCCGTCCGCGAGGCCGTCGACATCTGTCCCTCGGGCGCGGTCGCTTTCACCGAGTAACCGCCGCGCCCTGCCCGGTTCCGGCAGCCGGGCCGGGCGTTCCCGTGCTATCCAGGACAGATGCAGCCGACACGATCGAGATATGACGTGGTGATCGTCGGCGGTGGCCACAACGGGTTGGTGGCCGCCGCGTATCTGGCGCGCGCCGGGCGCTCGGTGTTGCTGCTGGAACGGCACTCGCACACCGGCGGCGCGGCCGTGTCGGCGCGCGTGTTCGCCGGGGTGGACGCCCGGTTGTCCCGGTACTCGTATCTGGTGAGTCTGCTGCCGCGACAGATCGTCGAGGAACTCGGTTTGTCGTTCGCGACGCGCCGTCGGCAGATCTCGTCCTATACGCCGGTCGGCGCGGGCGGATTGCTGGTGGACACCGGCTCCGCGGCGCGCACCCGGGACAGCTTCGTGCGCCTGACCGGGTCGGACCGGGATTTCGTTGCGTGGCAACAGTTCTACGGGATGACGGCCCGGCTGGCCGAGCGGGTCTTCCCGACCATGACCCGGCCGCTGCCGACTCGCACCGAGCTGCGGCAGCTCATCGGCGATGCCGCCGTGTGGGATTCGCTGTTCGAGCGTCCCCTCGGCGAACTCGTCGAATCGAGCTTCCACGACGACACCGTGCGCGGCGTCGTGTTCACCGACGCGTTGATCGGCACGTTCACCCACGCCCACGATCCGACCCTGCGCCAGAACCGCTGCTTCCTCTATCACGTGATCGGCGGCGGCACCGGCGACTGGGATGTGCCGATCGGCGGTATGGGCGCGCTGACCGACGCGCTGGTCACCGCGGCACACGAGTTCGGCGCGGAGATCGTCACCGACTGTGCGGTTACCGCCATCGCCACCGACGGGCACGACGCCGAGGTGAGCTTCGCCGGCGGTGCCGTCGCCGCGGGTTACGTACTGGTGAATGCCGCACCCCAGGACCTGGCCGGGCTGCTCGGCGCACCGGCCGACCCGAAACCCGAAGGCGCACAACTGAAGATCAACATGCTGCTGCGCCGCCTACCGAAGTTGCGGGACAGCACGGTCGACCCGCGCGAGGCGTTCGCGGGCACGTTCCATATCGCCGAATCGTACGCACAGCTCGACCAGGCCTACGGCGAGGCGGCGATCGGCCGGATCCCGTCCGCGCCGCCCTCGGAGATCTACTGTCACACCTTGACGGACCCGTCGATCCTGTCGCCGGAGTTGGCGGCGCAGGGTATGCACACCCTGACGCTGTTCGGCCTGCACACCCCGGCAAAGCTTTTCGCGAAAGACCCGGCCCGGGTCAAGGCCGAACTGGTCGAAGCGACCTTGGCTCAGCTGGATTCGGTGCTGGCCGAACCGATCGCGGACTGTCTCGCGGTCGACGAGCGCGGCGAGCCCTGTCTGGAGGCGAAGACGCCGCTGGACCTGGAACGCGAGGTGGGGCTGCCGGGTGGGCATATCTTCCACCGTGACTTGGCTTTTCCCTACCGTGCGGACGATTCCCCGGTGGACCCCGCCACCCGCTGGGGTGTCGCCACCGCGCACGCCAACGTGTTGCTGTGCGGCGCGGGCGCGGTTCGTGGCGGCGGGGTCAGCGGCATTGCCGGTCACAATGCCGCGATGGCCGTCCTCGAACCGCGCCCGTGAGCAGCGTCAAACCTTCGGTGAAAGGGCGACTTTCGCGCGTCGGCCGGGGCTTTCCGTGGCGATCGCCGCTTCGGCCGCCGAGTCCAACCCGAAGGTGGCTTCGACTTCCAGGCGCAGCACCCCTTCGGCGGCCGCGGTCAGCAGCTCGCCGATCAAACGCCGCCGGTCTTCGGCCGGTGTTTCCTCGATCCGCTTCGAACCCCAGAAGCCCTTCACCACGGCCTGTTTGAAGATGAGCGTGCCCGGGTTCAAGCTCAACGGCTGCCCGGACAGCGCCCCGAACGAGATCAGCCAGCCCTTGGGGCCGAGCAAGGCCAGCAGGTCGTCGGCCGCACGGCCGCCCACCTGATCGACCGCCCGCACGATCGGTGCGCCGCCGGTCGCGGCCGCGACCGCGTCGCGCCAGCCGTCGGCCTCGGTGTCGAACACCGGCTCGAAGCCGTCGGCGTGCAGTGCTGCCACCGACTTGGGCCCGCGCACCAGGTTGAGCACCCGGATACCACGTTGCCCCGCAAGCACATTGACGAGCCTGCCGACCGCACCGTTGGCCGCGTTGACGGCGATCCAGTCGCCCTCGGCCAGCTCGAGGTCTTCGAGCAGCATCAACGCGCTGAGCGGCATGGCGAGCAATTGCGCGGCGGTCTCGTCGGACACCTGGTCCGGCACCGGCACCGCCTGGGCCGCCTTCGCGAGGAAGAAATCGGCCCAGACGTTCTGTGCGCCGGACACGGTGACCCGTTGGCCGACAGTCAAACCGGTGACGCCGGGGCCGAGCGCGTCGACGATACCGACGCCTTCGGTGCCGGGGATCGCGGGCAGCGGCGGCCGGTAGCCGTACACGCCGCGCACGATGGCCAGGTCGTGATTGTGGATGGGGGACAGGATCAACGCGACCCTGATCTCGCCCGCGCCTGGCTCGGGTACCGGCCGTTCCGCTGTGGTCAGTACGTCTTGGGGATCTCCGAAGCGCTCGATGACTACAGCACGCATGTCGGCCCTCCGCTCAGTCTTCGGCGACGACTACGTCGACGTCGATGTTGCCGCGGGTGGCGTTGGAGTAGGGGCACACCTGGTGAGCCTTGTCGGCGAGCGCCTGCGCTTCGTCACGGGACAGGTGCGGCAGCGAGACCTCGAGGGTGACGGTCAACCCGAACCCGCCCGCGTCGTTGGGGCCGATGCCGACCTTCGCGCCGACGGCCGAGTCGTCGATATTCGCCTTGGCCTGCTTGCCGACCAGGCGCAGGGCGCCGTGGAAGCAGGCCGCGTAGCCCGCCGCGAACAGCTGTTCGGGGTTGGTGCCCTCGCCGCTGCCGCCCATCTCCTTGGGCGCGGCGAGGGCGACGTCCACCTTGCCGTCGGTGGTCCTGGCGTGCCCGTTGCGCCCGTCGCCGGTCGCCAAAGCCTCTGCGGTGTACAGGATCTGCATGTCATTCTCCTTGTTCGAGGGTCGATGTCAGTGCTTCGGTCAGTCGCCGCAGGCCGGCCCGCAGCATCAGGTATTCGTCCATGGACAGCCCACTGGCGGCCGACATCTGCGCGGGGATGCCGCAGGCCTCGGCGCGCAGCGCCCGCCCGTGTTCGGTGAGGTGGATATCGACGCGACGTTCGTCCGCGGCCGAACGCCTGCGCTCGATGTGTCCCGCGGCCGCCAGTCGCTTCAACAGCGGTGAGAGTGTTCCGGAATCCAGTGCCAGCACCTGGCAGAGCTCGCCGACGCTGCGTCCGTCGCGCTCCCAGAGCGCCAGCAGCACGAGGTATTGCGGGTAGGTGACCCCGAGCTTTTCGAGCTTTGTTCGGTAGACCGCCGTCATCGCCCTCGACGCCGCGTAGAGCGAGAAGCACAGCTGCTCGTCGAGGTGTAGCGGATCGGCCATGCCAACAACGTAGCCCACAACTAAGTTGTGCACAACCTATCTGGTGGAGTGTTCCGGGCCACAGCCGTGGCCCCGGGTCGGGCGGCGGTAGAGTGTCGGGCCGATGGCACCGGTGCACAAACGATTCCCGTTCGTTCGGCGACGCGGGCGACTCGTGTCCATTCTGACTCTTCGATGTTTATCTCCGAATCTGCCGACACGCGTTCGTGGGCGCTTGTACAGTCAGCCGCACGTCGCCTTACCCCGCTAGGAGCCGCATCATGGTCCGCGAAAACGATCGGCTGATCCGCACCGATGTACCGCATTCCGCACGGATCTGGAATTATTGGCTCGGGGGACAGGACTTTTACGAAGTCGACCGCATTGCCGGCGAGTCCGGCGAATCGGTATTCCCGGATATCGGCACGATGGCCCGGCAATCGCGCCGATTCCTGATCCGCATGGTGCGTCATCTCGCCGCCGAGGCGGGCATCCGGCAGTTCCTCGACGTCGGCACCGGACTGCCGACGATGCAGAACACGCACGAGGTCGCGCAGAGTGTCGCGCCCGAATCCAAGATCGTCTACGTGGACAACGATCCGCTCGTGCTGGCGCACGCGCGGGCCTTGCTGATCAACACCACCGACGAAGGTGTCACCGCACTCGTGGAATCCGATTTCCACAATCCTGAACAGATTGTGCAAGAAGCACGCAATATTCTGAACTTCAACAAGCCAATTGCCGTCATGTTCATGGGCGTACTCGGTCACGCACGCACTTGGGACGACGTTATCCGCATCACCGGTGCGCTACAGGACGCCATTCCATCCGGTAGTTATTTCGCTATGTACGAGGGCACCACGGAGGATCAGCGACTGGTCCGCCTATCGGACTACTACGCGAAAACCGGCGCGGTTCCGTACTATGTCCGCAGCGTCGACCAGATCCGTGAGGTCTTCCGCGATCTCGAACTGGTGGAGCCCGGCGTGGTGCCGGTGAACCAGTGGCATCCCGACGCGGCCGAGCCGATCGAAAAGCCCTCGGCCGCCTGGGGCGGCGTCGGGCGCAAGCGCTGAGCGGTCACCGGCCGCCGATGCGCTGGGTCAGCTGATCCGCGGTGGCGCGCACCCGGGCCGCCAACGGCGCCCAGTCCGCCGGGCACGGCGACACCTCGCAGTGGTGCCGCAGCGTGACGCTGATCGCCGCGATCGGGCTGTGGTTGTGATCGAAGACCGGATAGGCCACCGACGCGAAACCGGGAGTGACGTGCCCGTCCTCGCAGGCCCAGCCGCGCCGGCGCTCGGTCGCCAGCACGGTGCGCAACGCCTGCAACGAGTTCGGTCCCCGTTCGGTGCGGCGCACGAACGCCGCGGCCGACGGGAACAGCGCGCGGATCTGCGCCGGCGGCAGATGGGCCAGGATGGCCCGGCCGCACGCGGTGAGATGGGCCGGTAGCCGGACGCCGACGCCTGTGACCAGGGTTTCCGGCCGAACCGGGCGCTCCTTGATGAGATAGAGCAGCTCGTTGCCGTGCAGCACGCCGAGGTGCGCGTTGTGCCCCACCAGTTCGACCAGCTCGCGCAGCAGTGGCCCGGCCAGCCGCTCCAGCGGATCGTGGCGCAGGTAGGCCGAGCCGAGTTCGAACGCGGCGATGCCCAATCCGTAGCGCCGCTCGCTCGGCAGCCGCGTCACGAAACGGGCCGCCTCCAACTCGCCGAGCAGGTGATAGGTGGTGGATCTGGGCAGGTCGAGCTCGCGCGCGATCGTCGAGGCCGAGATGGGTCCGGCTCGTCCGGCCAGCAGTCGCAACACCGCCAACCCGCGACGCAACGCCGGGACGTCACTGCTGGTTCCCATGCCATCTCCTCGGCGTGTCTTGGATATCAGACACTATCGCACCGGCCCACGTTCTCCGCCGCCCGTCGCGACGGTGGAATAGTGGCCATGCCCGACACCGCACAGCTACCCACCGTGGCCCTCGACGCACCCCTCACCGGGGAGCAGGTCGTCGCCGTCGCCCGGCACGGCGCCAAGGTCCACCTCAGCCAGGCCACCGAGGATCGGCTGGCCGCGGCGCGGGCCCACGTCGACGCGCTGGCCGCGGCCGCGGTGCCGACCTACGGTGTCTCCACCGGGTTCGGTGCGCTGGCGACCCGCCACATCCCGGCCGAGAGCCGGGTCGCGTTGCAGCGCTCGCTGATCCGCTCGCACGCCGCGGGCGCCGGTCGCCCGGTGGAGCGTGAGGTGGTCCGCGCGCTGATGGTACTGCGGCTGCGCACCCTGGCCACCGGCCACACCGGCGTGCGGCCCGAGACGGCCGCCACGCTCGCCGCGTTGATCAACGCCGACATCACCCCGGTCGTGCACGAGTACGGCTCCCTCGGTTGCTCCGGCGACCTCGCCCCGCTGGCCGCCGTCGCGCTGGCGCTCATGGGCGAGGGCGAGGTCACCGACGCCGCGGGCACCGTGATGGACGCCGGAAAAGCGCTGCGTCTCAACGGCATCCAGCCGGTGGTCCTCGCCGAGAAGGAGGGCCTGGCGCTGACCAACGGCACCGACGGCATGCTCGGCATGCTGGTGCTCGCGGTGGCCGACCTGACCATGCTGCTCGACGTCGCCGACATCACCGCGGCGATGAGCGTGGAGGCGTTGCTCGGCACCGACCGGGTCTTCGCCGCCGACCTGCAAGCCTTGCGCCCGCATCCGGGACAGGGCCGCTCCGCCGCCCGGATCGCGGCCGCGCTGGCCGGCTCGGACATCGTGGCCAGTCACCGTGGGCCGGACTGCAATCGGGTGCAGGACGCCTACTCGCTGCGCTGCGCGCCGCAGGTGCACGGCGCGGCCCGGGACACCGTGACGCACGCCGAACTGGTTGCGAGCCGGGAACTGGCCGCGGCCGTCGACAATCCGGTGGTGCTGGCCGACGGACGCCTGGAATCCAACGGCAACTTCCACGGCGCCCCGGTCGCCTACGTGCTCGACTTCCTGGCGATCCCGGTGGCCGACGTGGCGAGCATGGCCGAACGCCGCACCGACCGGATGCTGGATGTCGCACGCTCCCATGGCCTTCCGGCGTTCCTGGCGGCCGACCCCGGCGTCGACTCCGGCCATATGATCGCCCAGTACACCCAGGCCGCGGTGGTCAGCGAACTGAAGCGGCTGGCCGTGCCCGCCTCGGTGGATTCGATCCCCAGCAGCGCGATGCAAGAAGACCACGTTTCGATGGGCTGGTCCGCCGCCCGCAAACTGCGCACCGCCGTCGACGGCCTGGCCACCGTCCTGGCCGTCGAATATCTCACGGCCGCAAGGGCACTCGACCTGCGCGCCCCGCTGCGCCCGGGTCCGGCGACCGCCGCCGCGGTGGCGTTGTTGCGCGCCGAGGTCGACGGCCCCGGCCCGGACCGGCACTTGGCGCCCGAGATCGCCGCCGCCGAGCGCCTGGTGCGCTCGGGTGCGCTCGCCCGTGCGGTCGAATCGCAGCTGAGCGCATGAACGGGCGGGCCGTCGACCCGGCTGCGACAGCCACTTCTCTTTTACTGAACGAGCACAGGCAGGGGCAGATTTCATGACTCGAGTAATCACGGCCGCGCGGGGGACGCAGCTCACCGCCAAGAACTGGCAGGCCGAGGCCGCCATGCGGATGCTGCACAACAACCTCGACCCGGCGGTGGCCGAGCGCCCGCAGGATCTGGTGGTGTACGGCGGCACCGGCAAGGCCGCGCGCGACTGGGCCAGTTTCGACGCGATCACCCGCTGCCTGACCACCTTGGAAACCGACGAGACGCTGCTGGTGCAGTCGGGCAAGCCGGTCGGTGTGTTCCGTACCCACGAGTGGGCGCCCCGGGTGCTGATCGCGAACTCCAATCTGGTGGGTGATTGGGCGAATTGGCCCGAGTTCCGCAGGCTCGAATCGCTCGGCCTGACCATGTACGGCCAGATGACCGCGGGCTCGTGGATCTACATCGGCACCCAGGGCATCCTGCAGGGCACCTACGAGACCTTTGCGGCGGTGGCCGACAAGCGATTCGGCGGCACCCTCGCCGGCACGCTCACCGTGACCGCGGGCCTGGGCGGCATGGGCGGCGCGCAACCCCTCGCGGTGACCATGAACGATGGTGTGGCCCTGGTGATCGAATGTGATCCGGCCCGCGCGCACCGGCGCGTGCAGGAGCGCTACCTCGACGAGGTCGCCACCGATCTGG
Organism: Nocardia vulneris; assembly: GCF_001613425.1. GTDB lineage: Bacteria > Actinomycetota > Actinomycetes > Mycobacteriales > Mycobacteriaceae > Nocardia > Nocardia vulneris. The sequence continues at coordinate 77,375 of NZ_BDCI01000041.1, forward strand.
ACGACGCGGTGCGCCGCGTGACCGAGGCCCGTAAGCAGCGAAAAGCCTTGTCCGTAGGGCTGATCGGCAATGCCGCCGAGGTGCTGCCGCGGCTGCTGGAGCTGGGTCTGGGTCCCGAGATCGTCACCGACCAGACCTCCGCGCACGACCCGCTGGCCTACCTGCCGCGCGGCATCGCCGTCGAGGACTGGGCGGACTACGCGGCCAAGAAGCCGGACGAGTTCACCGAGCGGGCCCGCGAATCGATGGCCGAGCATGTCGGCGCGATGCTGGGCTTCCTCGACCGTGGCGCCGAGGTGTTCGACTACGGCAATTCGCTACGGGGCGAGGCACAGCTCGGCGGCTGCGACCGGGCGTTCGATTTCCCCGGCTTCGTCCCCGCCTACATCCGGCCGCTGTTCTGCGAAGGCAAGGGCCCGTTCCGGTGGGCCGCGCTGTCCGGCGACCCGGCCGATATCGCGGCGACCGACCGCGCGATGCTGGAGCTGTTCCCGGAGAACGAGTCCCTGCGCCGGTGGATCACGATGGCGAGCGAACGCGTTGCGTTCCAAGGCCTTCCGGCGCGGATCTGCTGGCTCGGCTACGGTGAGCGCCACCTCGCGGGACTGCGCTTCAACGAAATGGTGGCCAGCGGGGAACTGCAGGCGCCGGTGGTGATCGGGCGCGATCACCTCGACTCCGGCAGCGTGGCCTCGCCGTACCGGGAGACCGAGGCGATGGCCGACGGCTCCGACGCGATCGCGGACTGGCCGCTACTGAACGCGATGCTCAACACCGCGTCCGGCGCGAGCTGGGTCTCCATTCATCACGGCGGCGGCGTCGGCATCGGCCGCTCGATTCACGCCGGGCAGGTGTGCGTCGCCGACGGCACCGCGCTGGCCGCGCAGAAGATCGAGCGGGTGCTCACCAACGACCCCGGCATGGGCGTGATCCGGCACGTGGACGCCGGGTACGACCGCGCGAACAAGATCGCCGCCGAGCGCGGCGTCCGTATCCCCATGCACGAGGCGCCGTGAACCACCGGCCGGGACCGAGCACGACAGGAGCGACGCCGTGGGCGTGAACGAGCTGATGGCCGAAATCGCCGGTGTCGGAAGGGATGCGCGGCGCGGCGGCTATTCGCGCCATGTGTACGACTACGCCGATTTCGAACTGCGCGACTGGTATATCGACCAGGCGCTGCACATCGGACTGGACGTGAACACCGACCGCAACGGGAACATCTGGGCTTGGTGGGGAAGTCCGGAGGCCGGCGCGGTGGTCACCGGCAGCCATCTCGATTCGGTCCCCGGCGGCGGCGCCTTCGACGGCCCGCTCGGCGTCGCCAGTGCCCTCGCGGCGGTGGAGATGCTGCAGGACAAGGGTTTCACGCCCGCGCGGCCGCTCGCCGTGCTGGTCTTCGCCGAGGAAGAAGGCGGGCGATTCGGCGTACCCTGCCTCGGTTCCCGGCTGCTCACCGGCGCCCTCGACCCCGATCGCGCCCGCAATCTCCGTGACGCGGAAGGCATCACCCTGGCCGAGGCGGCGGTGAAGGCCGGGCACGATCCGAAACGGTTCGGGCCCGACCCCGAGTTGCTGTCGAAGATCGGGTGTTTCGTGGAGTTGCACGTCGAGCAGGGCCGCGGCCTGATCGAGCTGGACAGCCCGATCGCCACCGGCAGCACCATCATCGCGCACGGCCGCTACCGATTCTCCTTCTCGGGGCAGGGCAATCACGCGGGTGCGACCAGGCTCGGCGACCGGCACGACCCGATGCTGCCCGCCGCCGCCGTGGTGGCCGCCGCCCGCCGCGCCGCGGCCGCGATGACCGACGCCCGCGCCACCGTGGGCAGGCTGGTGCCCACGCCGGGCGGCACGAACGTGATCGCCTCCACGGTGGATCTGTGGCTGGACGCGCGCGCGGCAGGCGACGGCCGCACCGCGGCACTGGTCGAGGACATCACCGAGGCGGCGTTCGCGGCCGCCGCGGCGGAGGGCTGCGAGCTGACCGTCACCGAGGAGTCCTATTCGGACGACGTGGTTTTCGACGAGCCGCTGCGGCAGCGGATGGACAAGGTGCTCGGCGGCGTCCCCGCGCTGCCGACCGGCGCCGGACACGATGCGGGCATTCTCGCGGCCCACGTCCCCTCGGGCATGCTGTACGTCCGCAATCCCACCGGTATCAGCCACGCCCCCGAGGAACATGCCGAGGCCGCCGATGTGGCCAGTGGCGCAGCCGGTTTGGCGCGGGTGCTGGAGGAGCTGGCCGGATGAGCCGCGACCACCTCGGCAGCATTACGCAGACCGCCGCCCCGGAGGTACGGCCGTGACCGTGTATTGGGCCGAATACGCCTGGCTGCCAGATGGTTTGGCGGCCGGGGTGACGATCGATGTGCGCGGCACGGCGGTCCATGCGGTGGTCCCGGGCACCGAACCCGCCGGGGAGTTGCTGCGCGGGCTGACCGTGCCGGGATTCGCCAACGCGCACTCGCACGCCTTCCATCGTGCGCTGCGCGGCCGCACCCAGCACGATCAGGGCACGTTCTGGACCTGGCGGGAGCGCATGTACGCCGTTGCGGCGCGGCTGGATCCGGACTCGTACTACCGGCTGGCCCGCGCCGTCTACGCGGAGATGGTGCTGGCGGGCTACACCAGCGTCGGCGAGTTCCACTACCTGCACCACGCGCCGGGCGGCGTGCCCTATGCCGATCCCACCGCCATGAGCGCCGCCCTCGCCGCCGCCGCCACGGACGCGGGCATCCGGCTGACCCTGCTCGACACCTGCTATCTCGCAGGCGGTTTCGAGGTCGAACTGGGCGAGCATCAGCTGCGCTTCAGCGACGGCACCGTGGACGCGTGGGCCGCCCGCGCCGCCGCGTTCACGCCGGCCTCGGAGCTGGTGCGCACCGGCGTCGCCGCGCATTCGGTGCGGGCCGTGCCGTCGGCCGCGCTGCCGGTCATCGCGGCGGCGGCGGCCGGGCGGCCGTTGCATGTCCACCTGTCCGAGCAGCCCGCCGAGAACAGCGATTGCCTTGCCGCGCACGGTCTCACGCCGACGGCGCTGCTGGCGAAGACCGGGGTGCTCGGGCCGCAGACGGTCGCGGTCCACGCGACCCACCTCACCGCGTTGGACATCGGCCTGCTCGCCGACTCCGCCAGCCGGGCGTGCTTCTGTCCCACCACCGAACGGGACCTCGGTGACGGTATCGGCCCGGCGCGTGCGCTGTCCGACGCCGGCGTCGGACTGTGCCTCGGCACCGACAGTCACGCGGTGATCGACGCGTTCGAGGAGTGGCGGGCGCTCGAACTCGACGAACGTCTGGCCAGCCGGGCCCGCGGCCGTTTCACCCCGGCCGAGTTGTACCGGGCCGCCACCGATCACGCGTCCATCGGCTGGCCCGAAGCCGGGCGGATCGCCGCCGGTGCGGCCGCCGACCTGGTCACCGTCGACCTGGATTCGATCCGCACCGCGGGCACCGCGCCCGCCGCCGCGCTGTTCGCCGCCGCCGCGAGTGATGTCCGCGCGGTGCTGATCGCCGGGCGGCCGGTCGTGACCGACCACCGCCACCTGCACGTGGACCACCCGGCAACCGTATTGCGAGAGGAGATCGAGGCCCTGTGTCGACCCTGATCACCGGTATCGGCGAACTCACCACCAATACCGAGGAGGGCCAGCTGCGCGACGCGGCGGTGCTGCTCGACGGCCAGCGCATCGCCTGGGTCGGCCCGGCCGCCGCGGCGCCCGCGGCCGACGAACGGGTCGACGTCGGCGGTCGCGCCGTGCTGCCCGGCTGGGTCGACAGCCACACCCACCTCGTCTTCGCCGGGGACCGCACCGCCGAGTTCGAGGCGCGGATGGCGGGACGGCCCTACCGCGCGGGCGGCATCGCGACCACCGTCGCCGCCACGAGAGCCGCATCGGACGAACAACTTTCGGCCAATCTGGCCCGGCACATCGCCGAGGCCCGGCGGCAGGGCACCACCTGTCTCGAGACCAAGACGGGCTACGGGCTCAGCGTCGCCGACGAGCTGCGCTCCGCCCGGCTCGCCGCCGCGGCCGCCGACGAGGTGACCTTCCTCGGCGCGCACCTCGTGCCGTCCGGGATGACCGCCGACCACTACGTCGACCTGGTGTGCGGCGCGATGCTCGACGCGGTCGCGCCCTACGTCCGGTGGGCCGACGTGTTCTGTGAGACCGGCGCGTTCGACGAAGCGCAGACCGACCGGGTGCTCCGGGCGGCCGCTGCGCGCGGCCTCGGGTTGCGCGTGCACGGTAACCAGCTCGGCGCGGGGCCCGGCGTGCAATTGGCGGTGAAACACGGTGCGGCGAGCGTGGATCACTGCACCTATCTGACCGACGCCGATATCGAAGCGCTCGCCGCCTCCGACACCGTCGCCACCGTGCTGCCCGCCTGCGATCTGTCCACCCGGCAGCGACTCGCCCCCGCCCGCGCGCTGCTGGACGCGGGCGCGACGGTCGCGCTGGCCACCAACGCGAACCCCGGCAGCTCCTACACCACCTCGATGGCGTTCTGCGTGGCGACCGCGGTTCTGCAGATGGGTCTTTCGGTCGCCGAAGCGGTGTACGCCGCGACCGCGGGCGGCGCGCGTGCGCTGCGCCGCGACGACGTCGGCGTGCTGCGGGTCGGTGCGCGCGCGGATCTCCAGGTGCTGGACGCGCCGTCGGTCACGCACCTGGCTTATCGACCGGGCGTGCCGTTGACGTTCGCGGTGTGGCGGTTGGGCCGGGCGGTCGTGGCGCCGGTGCGCGACTGATCGGTTCAGCGTGCTGGAAAGCGTACGACGCGATCGTCGTTCGGTCGCTCGTCGCCGCGTCCGTCGGTGTTGGAGGTGGTGATCCACAGTGCGCCGTCCAGTGCCGCGATGACGGTGCGCAGGCGGCCGTAGGTGTTGCGCAGTTCGGCGCGTGGCTCGCCGGGTACCCCGTCGCGCAGGGGCACCACCCACAGCCGCTCGCCGCGCAACGCCGCGACATACAGTGTGTCCCCGCCGATCGCGATGCCGGAGGGCGACGCCTCGGCGGTCGACCAGGTGAGCAGCGGCTCGGTGAATCCGCGATCGGCGCCGCCTTTCCCCTCGACGGTCGGCCACCCGTAGTTGCGCCCTGGTTCGATCAGGTTGATCTCGTCGAACCTGTTCTGCCCGAACTCCGCCGCGAACAAGCGGCCCGAACCGTCCCACGCCAAGCCCTGCACATTGCGATGGCCCAGGCTGTAGACCGGCGATCCCGGCGTCGGGTTACCTTGCGCCGGTTGGCCTTCCGGGGTGAGCCGGAGGATCTTCCCGTTAGGGCCGGCGGGATCTTGCGAGAGCGCGCTCTGCCCAGCGTCGCCGGTCCCCACATACAGCATGCCGTCCGGCCCGAAGGCGATCCGTCCACCATTGTGGTTGCCCGCCTTGGCGATTCCGGCGAAGATCAGCTCCGGTGGCCCGTCCGGCCGCAACCGGACGATCCGATTGTCGTTCTCCGCCGTGAAATAGGCATACACCTGGCGGTTTTCGAGATACTGCGGGGACAGCGCGATACCCAACAGCCCGCCTTCGCCGCGCGCGACGACGCCGGGCACCTGATGCACCTGCTCGGGCGCCTGTCCCGGCATGATCCGCAGAATCCGCCCGCTGTCGCGCTCGGCCACCAGGGCTCCGCCGCCGGGGATGAGCGCCAGGCCCCACGGCACCTCGATGCCCTGTGCGATCTCCTCGGCCGCGTCGAGCGCGGGGGTGCCCGCCGGGTTGCTCGCCGCGGTGACGGGCGCGGTGGTCACCGGTGCGGTGCCGGTCGGCGCGGTGGCCGGGTCGTCGGACTCCGCACACGCGGACAAGACTCCGACCAGCAGCATCGCCGCCGTCCCGGCGCGCATCCAGCGACCGCTGCCCGACCTGATCGCCGCCTTGCGCACGAGCGCACCTCCGCTGTCGTCGCGTGTGGACATCGAGCTGTCCATTGTCGTCCAGCGGGCCGCGCGGCGCGCTGGAACAAGCCGCATCGGTGACCCGCGCGGCCCGGGCGGTAGCCTGACCCAAGTCTTGTCCCCGAACCCCGCAGAGGTCATGTGGAACTTCGTCAACTGAGATACTTCGTCGCGGTGGCCGAAGAACTACATTTCGGCAGGGCGGCCGAGCGGCTGATGATCGTGCAGTCGTCGGTCAGCCAGCAGCTCAGCAGGCTGGAGCGTGAGCTCGGCGTGGTCCTGCTGGAACGTTCACCCCGCAGCGTCCGGCTCACCGAGGCCGGGGCGGCGTTCCTGCCTGCCGCCCGCCGGGTACTGGCGGCGGAGCGGCGCGCGCGGTCCAGCGTCGCCGATTTCCTCACCCCGCCTTCGGTATTGCGGATCGGGACCAGCCGCGGCATGGGTGAGCGTCTGGAGAGATTGCTCGTCGCGCTGAAACAGCGCGCCCCGGGCCTGAAGGTCGAACTGACCTCCGCCGCCCTGGGGCAGCGCCTGCGCAAGGTCTCGGAATACGAGTGGGACGCGGCGTTTCTGCGCGGTGAGGTGGCGGCCCCGGAGGGCGTGCGCCAGATCCCGGTCTGGTACGACGAGTTGGTGGTCGCGCTGCCCGCCGATCACCCCTCGGCGCGTGACCGCTGCGTGGATCTGGCCGAACTGGCCGAGCTGCCGTTGTATCTGACGAACCGGCTCAACAACGCGTTACTCGACGACCTGGTGCTCACCGCTTGCCACAACGCGGGTTTCGAGCCGGTGCTCGGCCCCGAGCAGATCTCCATCCAGGACACCCTGGCGGTGCTCGGCGCGGGCGAACCCGGTTGGACCGTACTGTACGCACCGCACGCCCGCCTGTTGCGCAGTAGCAGAGTGGCGTTCCTGCCGCTGTGCACACCGGGTGTGCTCGCCTTGCCGACGGTGCTCGCCGTGCGCAGCAGCGCGATGGACCGCCTGCAGCCGTTACTGGAGGCCTGCAAGGACGTCGCGCTGGGTGATGCCGGGCTGGATGAGGAAGACCTGGGCGACCAGGACCGGGCGTCCTGACCCGGGACCGGTGTGGCCGGCCGGGTCCGTGACCGGCTTCGTGACTCAGCCCAGATGTGTGCCGTACCAATCCGATACGCGCCGCCAGGCTTCCCTCGCCGCGCCCGGCGCGTACCGCTGTCGTACGCGGCCGTACCCCGAATCCCGGCAGCCCGAGCCGGCGCAGTGCGTCGTGACGGTTCAGCAGGCCGTCCGCGTACTCGGCGGAATGCCCGACCGGGCCGTACCTCCCAGGAAATTTGCGCACCGATTGCTATGTTGTCTCCTCGCTACACCGTAACTCAATCAGCGTGCGAGAACTCAGTCGAGGAGACGGATGCGTTCGGGGCGTCAAGTGGCACAACGGTTTGTCAGTGTGGCTCGAGTGGTAGCGGCGGCAGCCGTGCTCGTGGTCGGCGGTCTATCCGCGGTCGACTCCCTATCCGGTGCCGCAGCCGCGGAACCGAGCAGCGACTCCGACAGTCAGCGCAGCGAGCGCTGGACCGCACTACATGACGGGCCGCAGCCCTACGCCGATGTGCACATCGACTGGGACGTCCCCATCCGGATGAGCGACGGTGTCGTGTTGAAGGCCAACGTGTACCGCCCGATGGACGCCGCCGGGCAGATCGAGCAGCAGCCGCTGCCGACGATCGTGAATCTCACGCCGTACAGCAAACTGGCGTCCAATCTGGTCGATTCGGCGCTGGCCATCCCGAATCTGCAACCGATGGCGGTGGACCTGATCCGGCGGATGGACCTGTCCGGCACCCCGGTCAGCGGTTTCGAGGATCTGCTGCACGCACTCGACGGCGGCACCGTACACACCGTGCTCGGCATCGATCGCGACCTCATCCGCAGCGGCTACACGCAGGTGGTCGCCGATGTCCGGGGGACCGGCTTCTCCCAGGGGATGTGGGACACGCTCGGCGCGCGTGAGCAGCTGGACACCCGGGAAGTGATCGAGTGGGCCGCAGCCCAGCCGTGGTCCACCGGCAAGGTCGGCATGAACGGCGGCTCCTACGCGGGCATCAATCAGCTCCGTGCGGCCGAAAACGCCCCGGCCGCACTGAAAGCCATCTTCCCGGTGACGCCGGGCAGCGACCTGATGCGCGACGTCGTCGCGCCGGGCGGCGGCATCGGCACCACCTTCATGCCGCTCTGGCTGAGCAACGTGAACCAGATGAAGGTGCTGCCCGACGTGCGCTCGATGCTCGACGGCACCTTCGACTGGCAGTGGTTCCACGACCGGATGGCCGACCCGTCCACCAATTACGACCTGCTGGTGCAGGCGCTGGTCACGCCGTCGCTGGACGCCGTGCCGCCCGCTCTGGCCGAGCTGCTGGACGAGAACAGCGAACTGCGCCAAGGCATTCTGGGTCACCCCGAGCGGATCACCGTGCCCACCTTCGTCTACAGCGGCTGGCACGATATCTTCGCCAACAGCGCCACCAAGCTCTACAACGCGATCCCGTTGGCCCCGAACCAGAAACAACTGATCGTCGGCGACACTTACCACGCGAATCCGGGTTCGGGCACCGGTTTCCCGGGTGCGCCGCCGCGGTTGCCGGTGTTGCAGCGGGTGTGGTTCGACAAGTGGCTCAAGGACATCGACCACGGGATCGGCGGCTTCGGCCCGGTGACCGTCTGGGAGCAGGGCGGCGGCTGGATCACGCTGGGAGAGTTCCCGCAGACCGACGTCACCCATCGGCGGGTGTATCTGACCGCTGCGCCGAGCGGCACCGCGACGAGCGTCTACGACGGGTCGCTGTCCACCGCGGGACCGGCGGAAACCAAGACGCTGACGGTGGCCCCCGGCTTGAGCACCGTGTGTTCGCGCGACGCCGCCCAGGGTTCGGCGGGTCTCACCGCCGCAGTGGACATGTGCGCCAAGGATTCCCGGATCGCCGAGCAGAACGCGCTGACCTTCACCGGCGCACCGGTCACCGAGCCGACGGTCATCTCCGGGCCGATCAACGCCCATCTCAACACCGTGCACGACGCGACCGACGGTTATTGGTCGGTGACCGTGAACGATGTTGCGCCGGACGGTACTTCCACCGTGCTGAGCACCGGGCAGCTGACCGCGTCGATGCGCGCGGTGGACGAGGCGAAGAGCACCCGTTCGGCCAACGGTGATTTCACGGCCCCGTACAACCCGATCACCCTGGATCGGCTGCTGCCCGTGGTGCCCGGTGAGCCGACGGCGCTGGACATCGCCGTCATCCCGGTGCAGGCGGTGCTGCAACCGGGTCATCGACTGCGCGTCGACGTCTTCGCCGGAAACTCGCCGAAGGCACTGGCTTTCCGGCCGCTGCTGAACAACACCGAGCTGAAACCGCAATCGCTGCTGCTGGATCCGGCCGCGCCGAGCTTCGTCAACCTGCCGACCAGCAGGCCGCTCGACTGAGCCGAGCGGCGCCGCCGGTCCGCGGGTCAGAGCTTGGCCTGCACCTGGTCCGCGATGAGCGCGAGGTGGTCGAGGTCGTCGAGATCGAGGATCTGCAAGTAGATCCGCTGGGTACCGATCTCGGCGTAGCGTCCGATCTTGTCGACCACTTCGGCGGGCGAGCCGGCCAGGCCGTTCGTCTTCAGTTCGGCCACCTCGCGGCCGATCGCGGCGGCGCGCCGGGCCACCTCGGCGTCGTTCGCGCCGACGCAGGCGACGAGACCGTTCGAGTAGACGAGGTCCTCGCTCCGGCGGCCACGGGCCTCGGCGGCGGCCCGCACCCGGTCGAACTGGGCGGCGCTGTCCTCGATCGAGGCGAACGGGATGTTGAACTCGGTCGCGTACTCGGCGGCCAGGCGCGGCGTGCGTTTGGCGCCGAGGCCGCCGATCAGCAACGGCACCGGACTCTGCACCGGCTTCGGCAAGGCCGGGGAGTCGGTGAGCTGGTAGTGCTGGCCGCTGTAGGAGAAGGTGTCGCCGGGCTTGGTGGACCACAGCCCGGTGATGATCGCGAGCTGCTCCTCGAACCGCGCGAACTTGTCCGCGGGGAAGGGGATGCCGTAGGCGGCGTGCTCCTCGGCGAACCAGCCGCTGCCGATACCCAGCTCCACCCGGCCGCCGGACATCTGGTCCACCTGCGCGACCTGGATGGCCAGCGGGCCGGGCAGCCGGAAGGTGGCGGCGGTGACCAGGGTGCCCAGCCGGATCCGCTTGGTCTCCCTGGCCAGTCCGGCGAGGGTGATCCACGCGTCGGTGGGGCCGGGCAGGCCGTCGGCGGCGCCCATCGGGAGGTAGTGGTCGGACCGGAAGAACGCGTCGAATCCCAGATCCTCGGTGGCCTTGGCAACGGTGAGCAGGGTGTCGTAGCTCGCACCCTGCTGTGGTTCGGTGAAGATGCGCAATTCCATGAGCACCATCGTGCCCGAGCTCCGCGGCACCGGCGCGGGCCGGGGGTGTGGTGTCGTGACGCCCGTCTCGGCGGGCCGGCGGCCCCGTGCGGGAGGGTCAATGACAAGTTCCTGCCACTCGGCGGTCCGCGGCACACACCGCAGCGAGAACGCATGTGTCCGAGTCGGATTCGGTGCTGCGAAAGGTGTTGGTGTGCACAACAATTCGCAAGATCAACGATCGTGGTGTCTAACATCCTGCGGCATAACGCATCTCGATGGCAGTGCGGTCGTGGGATCATGGGCAGTCGGTTTCTTAGTATTGCCTGACCTGACCCGGTCGGGTAACCTCAGTTGCCAGACGATCTAGATGAGACCGAGTCGAAATAGTCGGATCGTCCGTGCCGGTATCGACGCAATGGGGGTCTAGTTGTGGTGATGCGAACCAATGAGATGTCAATCTTTCTGACCTGATTGTCAGCGGGATCGGGTTTCCTGCTGCAATTATTCGGTGGTTCTGTCGATTGCTCTGTCCGTGCGAGGCCCAACGATGTGGATCGCACGATTCTCCCAACGGCGTGGAATTCGGAGCGTTGACCAGCGAGTGACGGCGGTAGTGCGGTGCCGTCACTGGGTATTGTTGCCGACTTCGTTGTTCGGCTGACACACGAAAATCAACACTGCCCGCCGCCCTGGTGCGGTGCGGTAGTGCTGGGCTGTGTCGATTTCCCTGGAGGATGATTAATGGTCCTATCTCGTATCGAATCCATCGGCACCTATGTGCCGGAAAAGGTGGTCACCACCGAGGAATTGGTGGGACGGCTGGATCCGGAATTCCGCTTCGATCTGGAGCGGATCACCGGAATTCGGGAGCGGCGGGTGCATCGGAACGCGGACGGAATCGTCGAGGATTCCTGTGTTCTGGCATCGACGGCCGCACAACAGTGTCTGGACAATTCCCGATATACGGCCGAAGACCTGGACATCGTGATCTCGACGTCGATAACACGAACTGTCGCCGGGACCAAGTTCTATTATGAACCGTCGTTCGCGCTGCTCGTCCGGAACACGATCGGTGCGCACGACGCGAAATACTTCGATATCACGAACGCGTGCGCGGGCATGTCCACCGGCGTGCTGATCCTGGACAGCATGATCAGGGCCGGCCTGGTCCGGCGCGGTCTGGTGGTCAGCGGAGAGCAGATCACCCCGATCGCGGAGACCGCGGTGCGGGAGATCTCCAAGAAGTACGACCCGCATTTCGCCGCACTCACCGTCGGCGACGCGGGCGCCGCGGTGCTCCTGGACGCGGAAGGCAGTCCCGGCGATTCGATCGAATTCATCGACATGATGACCTCGGCCGAATACGCCGACCTCTGCATCGGTATGCCCAGCGATCGGAATCAGGGTATCGCGATGTACACCGACAATCGTGCCATGCAGAACGAGGAACGGTATCTGCAAGGTATTCGTCGATTGCGGGACTATCTGGCGACCCGTGGGTCTTCGTTCGAGCACGAAGGCTTCGACTTCGTCATCCATCACCAGTTCAGCAAACCCGCGCTCGATTACGTCAACAGCCTGATGGTGCGCGAATACGAGAGTCCGCAACCGGAACATCTCACGTCGCTGGAAAAATACGGCAACACCGCGTCGACATCCCATTTCGTGGTGCTGCACGACCATCTGAAACGCGGCGAGATACCGCCCGGGTCGAAGGTGCTGATCGTTCCGTCCGCGTCCGGAATGGTCTACGGGACCATCTCCGTATCTCTGCGTGAAGTAGGTGTGTGAGCCATGGGTATCGTGGTCGAAACCGTCCAGGTGAGCAATGATGCGGATACCGGAAGCGCCATCGAACACGCGGTGCGGGCCGCGCGTGCCTGTGTGGCCGAGGTGGGCGACGCCGGTATCCATACCTTCATCAATACCGGCGTCTATCGCGACCGGAATATCGTGGAACCGGCCGTGGCCGCATTGATCCAGAAACGCGCCGAAATAGGCCTGCGGTACGCGTCGGATATCGAGCCGGTGCTGTCCTTCGATTTGATGAACGGCCCGTGCGGATTTCTCGGTGCGGTGGAGGTGTGTGACGCGATCTTGCGGACGCGCGGCAGCGGCCGCTGTCTGGTCGTCGCGGGTGACGGCCACCCGTCCACCGACCCCGCACGGTCTTTTCCCTATGCCTCGAGCGGTGCCGCCGCGGTGCTGAAACATGTTGCACAGCAAGTAGGTTTCGGCAAGGTGTACGGCGCCGCGACCACCGGCACGTTCGAACCGCACGGGTACGTCGATCTCGCCGAGATGGGCGCGACCGGGCGGGAAACCCTCAGCTTCGGGTCGGTGTTCGACGAGGACGAGGTCTTCAAGACCGCGGTCCGGGCCGCGCACGACTGCCTGGATGCCGAGCATATCGACCCTGCCACAACGACTTTGGTCACCACGCAGCCGGTGGCCGATTTCGGCGCGCGGGTCGCCGCGGAACTGGGCTTCGGGCTCGTCGTGGCCGCGCCGGCCGGGTACGGCCGCGATCCGCATACCGCCGCCTCGTTGGTCGCGTACGCGGCGGCCACCGCCGACGGCCCGGCCACGGATTTGCTGCTGCTCGCCGCGGGCGCGGGCCCGGTCGCCGCGGCCTCGGTCTACCGCAGGCCCGCGGCACGCTCCACAGAACAGGGGGACCACCGATGACAGCACAGACGCCGGCCGCCGGACGGCGGCCGGGCACCGGCTTCGTGGTCGGGATCGCCGAAACCGTCCGACTTGCCTGGTGGACAAGCATTCTCGCGGCCGAGTACCTGCTGGTGCCGCGCAATCGCACCGACGACGTCCGCAAAACCGCGATGCTGCGCCGCTACCTGCTGCGCATGGGACCGCTCTACATCAAGGCGGGGCAGATCCTCGGCACGCAGACCGGATGGTTCTCCCCGGACGCCGCCGACAACTTCCGTGAGTTCTTCTCCGGTCTGCCGCCGATGAGCCGCCGGAAACTGCGCAAGAAGGTGCGCGAAGGCTTCGGCGTCGCCGTGGAGGAGATCTTCGCGGATTTCGACTGGGCGCCGCTCGCGGTGGGCTCGGTCGCGCAGGTGCACCGGGCGACCCTGCGCGACGGCCGGGCCGTCGCGGTGAAGATCGTGAAAGCCGGTGTCGCCGAGCGTATTCGCGCAAGCTCCACGGTGATCGGCATCCTGCTCGCCATCGGTCACCGGATCATCCCGCAGGTGCGTTCGCTGGACGGCCCGGCGCACTTCGGTGAACTGCGTCCCGCCCTGATCGGCCAGTGCGACATGCTGGGCGAGGCGCAACGCCAGCAGGCCGTCGCGCACAACTTCCGGACGCACCCGTACCTGACGATTCCGACCGTGTACGAGGAGCACTGCCGCGCCGAGATCCTGGTCATGGAGTTCGTCGACGCCGTCTCCGGCGAAGAGGTCGAGCGGGTACAGGCCTCGCATCCGGACCTGGCGCGCCGGTTGCAGGACGTCTTCTACACGATGGCGTTCTTCCACGGGTGCTTCCACGTCGACCCGCATCCGGGGAACATGATGTTCACCCACGAGGGCGGCATCATCGCGCTCGACTTCGGGTTGGTCGGCTACCTGAGCGAAGACGACAAATGGAACCTGGCGTCGTTCTTCTACGCCTGTGTCCGCAAGGAATGGTCGGTGGCCTCGGACCGGTTCACCCGCGCGTTCGTGGCACAGCCCGGCCGGCTCGGTCCGGCCCGCGACGAGTACGAAGCCAAGCTGGCCGTCATCCTGCGCAAGCATTTCGAGACGGAGTCCTACAAGTGGTCCACCGTCGGCTTCTTCGACGAGGGCACCCGGCTGCTGCGCAGTTATGGTGCGCGCGTCACCACGTCGTTCTCTCTGCTCGCGCTCGCGTTCCTGACCGGCGAGGGCTACATCTGCCGGATCGATCCCGAGATCGATATCTGGCGCAACGGCCGCAAGTTCACCGACCGGTTCTCGCCCTATATGAGCGACGAGCTGAAGGAGGACTTCGAGAATCGGCTCGGGCGCCGGATCCCGCTGTCGATGCAGGTGAAGAACGACCAGCAGCGGCCGCTGATCGCGCCCTCGCACCTCGATCGGTTCGCGCTGCCGAGCGCGTTCCCGCTCATCGTGGCGGAGGCGGAAGGCTCGCGCATCGTCGACATCGACGGCAACAGTTACATCGACCTGTCCTCCGGCTACGGTCCGCACATTCTCGGCTATGCGCCCAAGTGCGCGGTCGCGGCGATCAGCGAGGCCGCCGCGAGCGGTGCCGTGAATTCGCTCGGCAACCGGCCGGAGCTCGAGCTGGCGGAGCTGATCGCCGAGGCATTCGGCCCGGATGCCAAAGTGGTGCTTGCCAATTCGGGTACCGAAGCCGTGCAGGTGGCGCTGCGCCTGGGCCGGGCGTACACCGGCCGCCAGCGGGTGGCGAAGTTCGAGGGTCACTACCACGGGTTCTCCGATCAGGGCATGGTCAGCTCGTGGTTCCGCTACAGCGGCGACCGCACCGCGCCGACGGCCATCGCGAATTCCGCCGGCGTGCACCAGGTCGTGGTCGAGGACACGATGGTGCTGCAATACGGGGACCGCAGTTCGCTGCGCGTGCTGGCCGAGCAGTCCGCCGACGTGGCCGCGGTGATCATCGAACCGATGCCCTCGGCCACGGTGACCTACGACGCGGAGTTCCTGCGCGAACTGCGCGAGGTCTGCACGGCGCACGGCATCGTGCTGATCTTCGACGAGGTGGTCACCGGCTTCCGGGCCTGCTACGGCGGCGTCCAGCACCTGGTCGAGGTCCGCCCGGACCTGACCTGCCTCGGCAAGATCATCGGCGGCGGCCTGCCGTGCGGCGCAGTGGTGGGCCGGACCGAGGTCGTGAATGTCGCACGCACCAGCGAGGATCCGTTCCTCGACGTGGATTCGCGGGCCTTCGTCGGCGGCACGATGAGCGGTAACTCGATCACCGCCGCGGCCGGTGTCGCGGTGCTGCGCGAGCTGTCCGGCGCACCGGAGATCTACCAGCGGTTGGAGGACCGTACCCAGCAGCTGTACGAGCTGATGCGGGCCAGCGTCGAAGAACTCGGTGTGCCTTGCGGTATCAAGGCGAAGCACTCGATCTTCTCCATCGCGTTCGACTACGCGAAGGGCCCGCTGATCCGGGATCGCCTGTCCGGCGCGGACATCAAGGCCAGCCTCGCGCTCGCGTACTACATGCGCGGCCGCGGCGTGTATCTGCCTGAGCTGCACACGATTCTGTTGAACGCCGCGCACTCCGAGGACGACGTCCGCGACATCGCCGAGGCGTTCGACAGCAGCATCCGCGAGATGAGCACGCACGGCTTCTTCGCGGCCTGACCGGCCCGGCTCGACCGCCCCTACCCGACAACGCAGCACCTATCGTTACGGAGAGAACATGAGCACAGCCACCGACGCGCACGCCGCGCGCCCGGTCCCCGATTTCCTGCGGGTGTATGCCCCGTCGCGTTTCCAGAAGCGCATCAGCCCGGTCTCGCGCATCCCGGCCACCGGCCGGATCGGCGAGGTGTGGCACGCGGCCGCGCAGCGTGGTTCGCTGAACACCATCACCGTGGACCGCGTACCGGATCTGGCCCCGGAATTCGGCACGATACTGAACTACGGCAACTGCGCGACCATCGTCGATCACCTCGCCGCGAAACTGAACGCGTGGGGGGTACGGCCCTGGGATCGCGTCGCGGTGGTCAAGCGCAACCATCTCGACACCGCGTTCCTGGCCAGTGCGATCGCCCGCCTGGGCGCCATCCCGGCGCTGATCTCGGACAACCACAGCCGCGAGGTGCTCGACATCCTGATCGGCCGGTTGGAGACGCCGTTCCTGGTCACCGACGCCGGCGCGGTGGACCGGATGGGCATCGACCCGGAACTGGTCGCCAAGACCGTGCGCACGGCCTGCGTCGGGCGCCCGGACGACCGGCCCGACCTCGACGACTGGTTCGCCCTGGACGAAGGCGTCGTGCCGGAGAACGCGATGCGCCAGCCGTTCGAACCGATGGTCATCACGCACACCTCCGGCACCACCGGCGCGCCGAAACTCGTGATGCATTCCGCGAATTCGCTGTACTCGCTGGCGCTGGGCGAGGCCGAGCGCTGGCCCGGGGTCGGCCTGCGGGCCACCGACCGGTTCGCGATCTGCGAGCCCTACTGCCACCAGCGGGTGATCACCGGCCTGCTGGCGATGGCGACGGTGCAACCCACCATGCTGTGCCTGTCGGATCCGATGGATCCCGCGGTGCGCGACGCGCTCGTCGCCTACCGGCCGACCTTCATGGAGACCGTGCCGAACGGATTCCTCTACTGGGAGAAGTACATCGACGATCCCGGCCGTCCGTTCGCCGACGTCCGCGTGTATGTCAGCTCCTACGACGGCATCCACACCCGCACGATGCGAAAGTTCTTGAACGCCAGCAAACGTCGGCAACCGCTGTGGTTGCAGTCGTGGAGCCAGTCGGAGGCGGGGCCGGTGGCGGTCCGCGTCTACGTCCGGCATTCGGTGCGCCGCGTCGGGCATCGGCCGCCGCCCACCCAGGTGCTCGGCTGGGCGGTGCCGCGCTGGGGCAAGGTCCGCTGCGTCGACCCGGAGACCGGGCGCCCGGTGCCGCGCGGTCAGGTCGGCCTGATCCAGCTGTCCGCGCCGGGACGCTGCCTCGCCTACGTCAACGAGCAGGACCGGCACACCCACAAGGTGGACGGCGAATGGTGGGATCTCGGCGATCTCGGCATCGTGAGCCGCTGGGGCACCGTGCGCATGATCGACCGCGAGATCGATCGCCTGCCCGAATCGAGCACCATCGAACTCGAGGACGTGCTGCTCGACCGGCTGCCCGAAACCACCGAGGTCATCGTGCTCGCCATCGCCGGCGGCCCGCCGCAGCCCGTGCTCAGCATCGACGGTGACCGCGAGCTGGACAAGAACGCCTGGCGCGCGGCGACCCATGACATGCCGGAACTCGCGGAGCCGATCCAGGTCAAGTGGTCGGAGTTTCCGCGCACCGCGACCTGGAAGGTCCGCCGGGTCGCGCTGCGCAAACAACTGTTCGGGGCCGCCGAGGCCATCGGAAAGGGCCGGTGGACATGACAGCTCCCGACTTCACGGTCGCGGTGGTCGGGGCGGGTCCGAGTGGGATCGTCACCGGAATCAAGCTGAAGCAGGCCGGTATCCAGGATTTCACCATCCTGGAGCGGGCCGACGATGTCGGTGGCAGCTGGCACAGCAACACCTATCCGGCGATCTGTGCCGACTCGCCCGGACTCGCCTATCAGTACTCGTTCTTGAAGAACCGCAACTGGACTCGGTTCTTTCCGAAGGGCGCCGAGGTCCGCGACTACCACGTGCGGGCCGCCCGGCAGTACGGCCTCTACCCGCACCTCCAGTTCGGCAAGCACGTCGTGGGACAGAAATGGGATGCGGCACAACGGTTCTGGAATCTTCGACTGGCAAACGGCGAAACGATCACGGCACGGTTCTTGATCACCGCGGTCGGCGTGTTCGTCGATCCGGTGACCGAGCCGGATATCGCCGGTCTCGACGAGTTCGCGGGCGTGGTGCAGCGGACCGCGTCCTGGCAGCACGCGCATCGGCACGAGGGCAAGCGCGTCGCGGTGATCGGCACGGGGGCGAGCGCGGTGCAGATCGTGCCCGCGCTCGCCCCCGACGCCGCGGTGGTCGACGTCTATCAGCGCACGCCGGTGTGGTGCCTGCCGAAACCGGACTTCGACCTGACCTCCGGCCTCGCCAGGGTGTTGCGCTCGCGCAGGCTCGTGGGATTCCTGCACGGCATCGGACTGGCATTCTTCGATCTGATGTTGCGGCTGGCCGCGGTGCTGCCGAAACCGGTGGCGAAGGTCTTGCTGGTCGGCTTCGATCTCAGTGCGCGCGCAGCGTATTCGCTTGTGCTGCTGAGGGCGGTGCAGGACCCGGCGGTGCGGCAGCTGCTGCGCCCGCGGTTCGGGTTGGTGGTGAAGCGCCCGGTGCTGTCGAACTCGTTCCTGCAGACGTTCAACCGGGCGAACACCAACCTGATCACCGAACCGATCGAACGGCTGACCCGCACCGGCATCCGCACCACGGCCGGCGTCGACCGCACCTACGACATGATCGTGCTCGCAACGGGATTCGTCGTATTCATCGATCCGCGTGCCTACCCGCCCGGCACCATCGTCGGCCGTGACGACGCCGATCTCGGCACCTTGTTCGCCACCCGCGGCATGCAAGCCTACGAGGGGCTCAGCGTGCCCGGTTTCCCGAACCGCTGGATGATCGTCGGGCCGTACTCGTGGACCGGCACGGGCTGGCATTCGGCCGCCGAACTGGCCGCCGATCACACGGTCCGGATCATCAAGGAGACGCTGCGCCGCGGCGCCGACGTCGCCGAGGTGACCCAGGCCGCGCACGACCGCTATCACCGTGCGGTGCAACGCAACGGCCGCAACATCGAGCTCTACTACAAGGAGATCAACGGCGGCACCCGCACCTACTACGTCAACACCCAGGGCGAAGTAGCCTACATCCGCCCCGGTTCCTTCCTCCGCGCCATCTGGGGCGGGCGGTACTCCCCGGTGAACCACTACCGCTACACCGGTGCACAGGGAGGATGACGCGGTGCCGGGCACTGCGGCAGCAGCCGCGCTCCGGATCGCGATCGTCGGTGTCGGCCCGCGTGGGCTGAGCGTTTTCGAACGCATCTGCGCGAACGCGGGCGACGACACGTATCCGGTCGGCGTGGAGGTGTATCTCATCGACTCGACCAGGGTCGGCACCGGGGCGGTCTGGCGGACCGACCAATCGCCGCACCTGCTGATGAACACGGTGGCGGCCCAGGTCACCATCTTCACCGACGACACGGTGGAGATGGACGGACCGGTGGACGAGGGGCCGAGCCTGTACGAATGGGCCGGCTTTCATACCGAGCTGGGCAATTTCGCGGAGCTACCGGACCCGATGTACGCCGAGGCGCGTGCCTTGGGCCCGGACACCTATCCGACCAGGGCGCTGTACGGCCACTATCTGCGCTGGGCCTACGAGCACATCAGGGACCTGCACGCGAACAGGGTGCGCGCCAACGAGATCACGGCCACCGCGCTCGATGTCCGCGATCAGCCCTCGGGCTTGCAAGAGGTCGAACTCAGTACCGGCGTGCGCGTCCGTGACCTGGACGCGGTCGTGCTGACGCAAGGGCATCTCGCCTTGATCGGTGCGGACAGCGATGCTCGCTCGCCGGCGCACGAGGCGCGGCGGCTCGGCTTGACATACGTGGCGCCCGCCAATGCCGCCGATGTCGACACCGCGGAAATCCCGGCGGGCGAACCGGTATTCCTCCGCGGTCTCGGCCTCACCTTTTTCGACTACCTGGCGCTGTTCACCGTCGGCCGCGGTGGATCGTTCGGGCAAGTGGGTGGCAGGCTCGAATACCAGCCCTCGGGCACCGAGCCGGTGATCATCGCGGGCAGCAGGCGCGGTGTGCCACATCGCGCCAGAGGCGCCAACCAGAAAGGGGTCGAGGGCAGGCACGAGCCGGTGCTGCTCGACCTGTCGCGGATCGGCGAATTGCGCAAGCGGGCCCAGCGATTCGGCGATGTGTCGTTCCGGCGCGACGTCTGGCCGCTGGTGGCCCGCGAAGTGGAATCGGTGTATTACTCGGCGCTCATCGCGGAGCGGGTCAGCCCGCGTGAACTCCGCCGATTCCGTGCGCGCTACCTGCATGCGGCCACCGAGCCCGCGGCCGCCGCGATCCTCGACAGCCTCGAGATCGGCTCGGGCGAACGGTGGGATTGGGCCGCGGTCGCCGACCCGACGCGCGGCTGTCGTTTCGGTTCACCCGGTGAGTTCCGGCAATGGCTGATCGGCCACCTGGACCGCGATGTGGGTGATGCGTTGCAGGGCAACGTGTCCGGGCCGGTTCCGGCCGCACTGGATGTGCTGCGCGACATCCGCAACGAGGTGCGGCTGGTGGTCGACCACGGCGGTATCGCGGGCGGTTCGTACCGCGACGACCTGGACCGCTGGTACACGCCGCTGAACGCGTTTCTGTCCATCGGACCACCCGCCGGCCGAATTGCCGAGCTGTCGGCCCTGATCCGGGCCGACGTCGTCCGGATCGTCGGACCGGGCACGCGGATCGGGATCGATGAGCGGTCGGGCCGATTCGTTGCGGATTCACCGCGGGTGGCCTCGTCACGGACCACCGCGGGCCGGATGATCGATGCCAGGCTGCCCGACCCGGATCTGCGCAGCACCGCGGACCCGTTGCTGCGCAACCTGTTGGGTCGCGGTGAGGTGCGCAGCTACACCCTGTGCGACCCCGACGGGGGCCGCTATCGGACCGGCGGACTCGAGGTGGCAGCCGCGTCGCACGCCGTGCGCTCGGCGGCCGGGCACGCGCATCCGCGGCGCTATGCCCTCGGCGTGCCGACCGAATCGGTGCGGTGGGTGACCGCCGCCGGGCCGCGGCCGCAAGTGAACTCGGTGACCCTGTCCGATGCCGACCGGATCGCTCGCGCCGCACTGGGCCTCGACGGCCGCACACGACACTATCGCTCGGTTGAGAGGACGTGTACCACCTTGCACGACAATGGATTACTGGCACCGGTGCGCGCCGGCGTGCCGATGCGGCGACTGGTGAGCGACGACGCCTGGATAGCCGCCATGGTCGACGTCGAGCTGGCGCTGGTCCAGGCACAAGCGCGGCTGGGCATCGTCCCGGCGTCGGCGGCACAGGGCATCGCGCGTGCTGTACGGACGTATCGCTTCGACGCGGACGCGCTCGCGCAGGCCGCGCGCGGCGCGGCGAATCCCGTGGTCGTCTTCGTCGCGGAACTGCACCGTGTGGTCGCCGCCGTCGACCCGGCCGCGGCGGACTACGTACACCGTGGCTCGACCAGTCAAGACATCCTGGACACCGCGACCATGCTGATCGCCGCGCGGGCCGTCACCGCCATCATCGACGACCTGGACGGCGTCATCGATGCGCTGGCTCGGCTGGCCCGAGCGCACCGCGACACCCCGATCGCAGGCCGGACCCTCGGAATGCATGCGGTGCCGACCACTTTCGGCGCCAAGGTCGCGGTGTGGATGCAGGGCCTGCTCGATGCGCGGGATCGGCTGAATCAGGTCGCGGCCTCCGGGCTGCCCGTGCAACTCGGCGGAGCGGCCGGAACGTACGCTTCGTATGTCGAATGCGCGCGGATCAGCGACTCGGACCTGGCCACGGCGGCATCCGAGGAGATCTACGAGAGATTGACCACCGAGTTCGCCACCGAACTCGCCTTGACCGCCGCCCCCGTGCCGTGGCAAACAGTGCGCACGCCGATCGCGGATCTGGCGACGGCGCTGGCCGTCACCTCCGGTGCCCTCGGCAAGTTCGCGGTCGACGTGATCACCCAGTCCCGCACCGAGATAGCCGAAGTGTTCGAGCCTGCTGCGGCCGGCCGGGGCGAATCCTCCGCTATGCCGCAGAAGCGAAACCCGGTGCTGGCCACACTCATCCGTTCCGCGGCGGTACAGGTGCCCGCACTTGCGTCGATTCTGCTCGGTGCGATGCTCGCCGAAGACGAGCGACCAGCGGGCGCGTGGCACGCCGAGTGGCAGCCGCTGCGCGAATGTCTGCTGCTGGTCGGCGGGTCCGCGCACACCGCCGTGGAACTGGCCGAGGGACTTACCGCGGACGGCGCGCGGATGAAATCGAACCTCGCCACCACCCAGGGGCAGGTACTCGCCGAACGCCTCGCCCTGCGCCTCGCCCCACTGCTCGGCAAGGAAGCCGCGAAGAAGGTCTTGCAAGTGGCGGCTTTCGAAGCTCAGCAGAGCGGCCGTTCGTTCAGCGAGGTGCTGGCGGAGGACTCCGCGGTGCGCACCCACTTGTCCGAGCAGGAGATCACCGAATTGCTCCGCCCCGAAACCTATCTCGGTGCCGCCGCCGCCTTCGTAGACCGAGTGCTCAACAGATTGTGAACGGTGGCGGCGGCGCGGAGCCGTCGCCGCCGCGCGATGTTTCGTACGCCGCGCGCGTGTTGCTCGACTGACACGCGCGCGGGACGACGGGATGTGCGCGGCGGGTGCTTCGCCCCGGTCAGGGACGACGGGCTGTGGCTGTCCTCGACGTCGAGGCAGGTCTAGTCGAACCAGCTGTCGATGCGCATGGCGGTGAGCATGTTGCCCTTGAGGCGGAGTTTGCCGGTCGCGAGGAGTTGGACGCCGCTGACCTCGCGGGCGACCAGGCGCAGGAACGCGACGTCGCCGAGGGTGAAGGTGACGTCGGCGCGTTTCTCGGATGGGCCGGGAGTTGCGGTGCAGGTGCCGCGGTAGACGTGCATGGCCCACCGGTCGGGTCCGTCGCCGAGCTGCCAGTGGATCGTCGCGTCGGTTTTCCTGGTTTTCGGCTCGAGCACTGCGGCACACCAGATTTCGAAGATGCGCGCCACGATCTGCGGGCGCAGCTCCTGATCGTTCATCAATGCCGCGAGCTCGGCGTCGCTGGAGTCGCGCACGAACTCTTTGAACTCGTCCTCGGTGGTCTCCGGCGTCAGTTGCGCTGCCATACCGCGATCGTGACACGGGCGATGCGGTGGTCGCTTGTACGAATCCGCAAGCCGCCGGGCCGCTTTCGCGCTAGTGCGGTTCGGAGCCGGAATGCACGGCACGCAGCAGCACGCTCGGCGGCACGCCGGTCATCTCGCGGCATACCCGGGTCGCGTGCGCGCTGTCGGAGAAGCCGGCGCTGTGTGCCGCGTCGGTGATGTTGCGCCCGGCCAGCGTCTCGATCAGCGCGTATTGCAGTCGTGCCCACCGCACTACGCCGGGGAAGTTCACGCCGGTCTCGTTCACGAAGAGCTGACCGAGGCTGCGCTGCGAGATCGATACCGCCTCGGCCAGGTCGCGCAGATACAGTTTGCGCGGCATCAGCACGGTCAGCAGATCCAGGGCGTCCCGCAGTTTCGGGTGCACGCCGTCGGCGGCGACCGGTTCGCCGCGCACGGTGGCGAGCAGCCGTTCCGCGGCGGCGTCCAAGTCCGCACATCCTTCGACATCCACGGACGTCAGCGGTGCCGCGGCGGCCGCCCAATCGTTCGGCCCGGTCCCGTTGGGCACGCGGGCGGCGATCTCGCGGGCATCCCGGCTCGCCGGATGCAGGTAGATCGACAGCACCCGGGTATCGGCGCCGCCGGATTGCAGGGCATGGGAGACGCCGCTGGGGACGATGACGCCGCGGCAACGCACCGTTTCACCCGCGCCCGTGGCGATCAGCTCCCCCTGCACCGCAAGGGTGATCTGCACGGCCGGGTGGTGGTGTGCGCTGGTCGTGCCGAACCGGCCGGCGAGAACGAGCCGGTCCGGGGCAATGCTCCACGTGCCCGCCCACGTAGTCTCCATGGAGTTAGGTTAGCCTGATCCACCTGCCGCGTCGATGACCTCCGCGGCCTCGGCACCGGCCCGCGAGATCTTTTCGGATCTGCCGATCTGTGCAAGCGCCACCACCCCTGACCCGCGCACACTCGACCCGTAGCACGGGCTATCGAGTGAGGGAGGTTGCGATGTCGGCAGTTATCGACGTCCGGTCGCTGGTGAAGCGGTATGGGAAAGTGGCCGCGCTGCGGGGGCTCGATCTGGAGGTGACCGAGGGCGAGGTACACGGCTTCCTCGGCCCGAACGGCGCCGGCAAGACGACGACCATCCGCACGCTGCTCGGTCTGCTCCGGCACGACGCGGGCGAGGCGAAGGTCTTCGGGTTGGACCCGCGCGCGGACGCGATGGCGATCCATGCCCGGCTCGCGTACGTGCCCGGCGATCTCAATCTGTGGCCGTCCCTGACCGGTGGCGAGGTGATCGACATCCTCGGCAGGCTGCGCGGCGGCATCGACCCCGCCCGCCGGGCCGCGCTGATCGAGCGGTTCGAACTCGACCCGAGCCGGCGCTGCTCGACGTATTCGAAAGGCAACCGGCAGAAGGTCGCGTTGATCGCGGCGTTCGCCGCCGACGTCGAACTGTTCATCCTCGACGAACCGACCAGCGGCCTGGATCCGCTGATGGAACAGCAGTTCAGCCACTGCATCGAGGAGGCGCGCGACAGCGGGAAAACGGTGCTGCTGTCCAGTCATATCCTCGGCGAGGTCGAGAAGCTCTGCTCCCGGGTGACGATCATTCGCAGCGGATCGACGGTGCAGACCGTGGGCATGGCCGAGTTGCGCGCCGAATCCGGTGCGCAGGCAGTGGAATTGGCGGACTTGTTCCTGCGCCACTATGGCGCCGCGCAGGTGGGGCCGGCGAAATGACGAACCTGACCGTCGCGCTGCGACTGAACCTACGATTGAACTATCGCGGTCTGCTCGCCGCGATGGTCGCCGTGATCGGCTGCATGTACGCGGGCGTGCGCGGGCTCGACAAGATGTATCCCACGGCTCTGGAGCGTGCGACCTACGCTTCGATCGCGAACACGCTCACCTCGCAGCAAGCGCTGCAGGGCCCGCCGACCGCGCTGAACACGTTGGGCGGTATCGCGGCCTTCGAGGTTGGCTGGTACGTGTCGATCGCCGTCGCGCTGGTCAACATCATCGTGGTCGTGCGCAATACCCGGGCGCAGGAGGCGCTGGGGCGGCTGGAGTTGTTGCGCGCGGGGCGATTCGGTGCGCACGCCAATTCCGTTGCGGTGCTGATTGTTTCCGTCCTCACGAACCTGATCGTCGGCGTCGGCTCCGCGCTCGCGCTGATCGCGGGCGGCGCCGCGAGCGGGGGAGCGGTCGCGTTCGGCGTCGCTTTCGCCTGTATCGGCATCGTTTTCGCGGCGATCGCGCTCATCGCGGCCCAGCTGACCGAGCACGCCCGCGGCGCCTACGGTATCGCGTGCGGTGTGCTGGGGCTGGCCTACGTGCTGCGTGCTCTCGGCGACACCGTCGACTCCGATGTGCTGCGGCTGCTGTCCCCGCTGGGCTGGGCGCAGTTCATCCACCCGTTCGGTCAGCTGCAGCTGTGGCCGATCCTGTTGTGCGCGTTGGTCTCCGGTGCGCTGTTCCTGCTGGCGATCCGGATCGAGCAGATCCGCGACTACGCCGCCGGACTGTTCCGTGCGCCGCCCGGTGCGCCCGCGGCCGGTCCGCTGACTCGCACCGCGCTCGGCATGGTGGTGCGGGCCCAGCGGGCCGGGCTGGCCATGTGGGTCGCGGCGCTGTTCGGCCTCGGTCTCGGCTTCGGGGCGGCCGCACACGATGCCGGCGAGGTGGCGCAGGGCACGCAGGGCATGCTGAACCTGCTCGCCGGATTCAACGTCGACGTCGTCGACGGCTTCCTCGCCATGTCGACGCTGCTGCTCACCCTCGCGATCGCCGGATCGACCGTCGTCGGCGTGCTCCAGATCCGCAGCGAAGAGCTCGCGGGCCGCGCGGACCTGCTGCTGTCCGGCACGTTGCCGAAATGGCGTTTCGTCGCCATGCATCTGGCTTATGCGCTGGGCTCCGCGGTCGTGCTGCTGGCAGTCACCGGACTGGGCCTCGGGGCCGCGCACGCGCTGCGGACCGGCGATCCGGGACAGGTGTCCCGGCTGCTCGGCGCCGCGCTCGCGCAGCTGCCCGCCTGTGTTTTCCTGGCCGGACTCGGCGTGTTCCTCGTCGGGCTCCTGCCGCGTATCACCTGGCTCGCCTGGGTGGTGCTGGCCGAATCGGCGGTGGTCTCCATCCTCGGTCCGTCCATGAAGCTGTCCGCGTCAACCATGAATGTTTCTGTGTTCAACCATGTTTCGCACCTTCCCGGAGTGTCGATCGATGCGCGATCGTCGCTGGCGCTGACAGCCGCCGGCGCACTGCTCGCGCTGCTCGGCGCTGCCGGTTTCGTCCGCAGGGATCTCGATTGATCCCGTCAGAGGAGCAGTTGTGTCCGAATACGCTTCGATCCCGAGTTACCGTTCCATCATCGTCGGCATCGACGGCACGCCACGATCCTTACGCACCGTGGAGACCGCCGCCCGATTAGCCAGGGACGCGCACGCCACCCTGACGGTGACCTGCGCCTACCCGGAACTCCCGCCGACCGAGCGGGCCATGATCAACGACCTGCTCGACTCCGACAGCTACAGCGTGCTGCCCGCCGCGGCCGTCGACGAACTGCTGAAGCACGCCGCCGCGCACGTCGACGACCAGGGCAGCGAACCAGCCGTCCAGTACGCGGTGCGCGGCGGGCCGGCCGAGGCGCTGCTCTCGATCGCCAACCACGTCAGCGCGGACCTGATCGTCGTCGGCAGCGGCGACTTCGCCTCGCCGTTCGGGCGTTTCCTGCGAGCCTTCCCCGCCGAGATCGCCCGCCGGGCGCACTCCGACGTGCTGATCATCAAATCCGCCAACCCGTGAAGCGCAGTCCGCCGCCGCGGCCACGGTAGTCTCGGAGCCTGGATTTCCGGCGCCGACGGCGGCGGACTCGACGCTGAGGAGCCGATGTGCCGCAACGACCCGAATTGCCGATCGTGGTGGTGATGGGGGTGTCGGGTTCCGGCAAATCGACCGTCGGGCGGGAACTCGCCGCGACCCTGGACGTGCCCTACGCCGAAGGCGACGAATTCCATCCCGCCGCGAATGTCGCCAAGATGGCGGCCGGTATTCCGCTCGACGACGCGGACCGAGCGCCGTGGCTGGACGCCGTCGCGGCGTGGCTGGCCGAGCATGTCGACCGCGGCGGCGTCATCACCTGCTCGGCCCTGAAACGCGCCTACCGCGACCGCCTCCGCGCCGCCGCCCCCACGGCATTCTTCCTGCACCTGTCCGCCTCCCGCGCGGAACTCACCCACCGAATGACCGAGCGCAGCGGACATTTCATGCCCGCCAGCCTCCTCGACTCCCAACTCGCCACCCTCGAACCCTTGGGCGCCGACGAGCGCGGCACCGTGGTCGACGCAACCCGCCCCGCCGGCGAACTGGCCCGAACGTGTGCCGCAGCACTGCGCGACGACACGTCCGCCTGAAGCGCCCCAGTCCGCATCTACTCCGTACCAGGTTGCGCGCCTTCGCGTTCAGCGAGGTAACGATCGAGCAGGTCGAACAGCACTCTGACGGCGCGGGCGTCCTGGTCCGCGGTGCGGGCCGTCGCTCGGGTTGCCTCGTATTCTTCTGTAGTGAGGGCGATTTGGCGTACCTGGCTGCTCCAACCCAGGTTCGGTGCGACCGGATAGTTCGCGATCAGCCAGTCCCGCCACTCGGATAGTCCGCGACCGCCGTGTCGGACCGCGCCCTGGTCATATCCCAGGAGGAAGTTCGACACCGCCTCCACGGTCACGCGCCCGACATACATGCCAGGTCGTTTCGCGACTTCGGCGAAGAACTTCCGCTCCGAGATATCCGACCGATGCACATCGACATCCTTTCGTATCCGAGGTGGAGAATCGAGCAGATATCAGGCGTCCGTGGATATTTCGCAGGCCGCGAGCGGGCGGGAGCTCACGGGGTCGTGCGTTCGACGGCGTAGAGGGTGTGTTTGCCGTGCAGGCCTTTCAGTTCTACTTCGCGGTGGGCTACGACGGTGATGTCGGGTTCGTCGGTGACGGCGTCGCGGACGGGTTCGCTGATGAGGATTTCGCCGCCGGCGGCTTGGCCGGCGACGCGCGCCGCCATGGCGACGTTGCGGCCGAAGAGGTCGTCGCCGCGGCGCACCGAGGTGCCCATGTGGATGCCGATGCGGACTCGAACACGTTCGCGCCCACTGAGTTTGCCGCCGTTGCCGAGCGCGTGCTGCACGTCCAAGCCGCAGCGCACCGCTTGTTCGGGCTCGGCGAACGCGATCATGAAACCGTCGCCCTGGCTCTTCACGATGTGCCCGTCGTGTTTGCTCACGAACTTGCGGATCAGCCGGTCGTGCCGGTCGAGCAGTTTCACCCACGCCTGGTCGCCGAGGCGCTCGTTGAGCGCGGTGGATCCTTCGATATCGGAGAAGGTGATCACCACGTGCCCGTCGGGCGTCAGCCGCGCCAGATCCGGTCGCTCGACCTGCGCCCACCCCGCCAGGTCTTCGATCGAGGTGAGGACGGCGCCGCGGAACCCCTTCTTGCGCAACAGGTTCGCCGTGTCCCACACCGTCTTGACGGCTTCGCGCCCGCTGATCCGCAGCAGCTGCCTGGCCTCGATCTTGCGGTGCAGTTCGTCGAGTTCGCGCTGCCTGCGCCGCAGCAGCACGAACAGCACGACCAGACCGGCAGCTTCGAGTGCGGCGACAACCGCGAGGACGAGCTCGATAATCATGGGATCCGTCGCAGGGGAGTGGTCGGCAAGATCGAGTCCGACCATAGCCGACCGGTATGCCGCGTGGGCACCCCGCGACCGCCGATCAACTGTCTTGGTTCGCGACCTGCCGCTCAGTGGGTTCGCTCAGCTCCACCCGGGTCGGATTGTCCCGTCTGACCCGCACCCGTGGCGTTCTCCCGGAATTGCGGAACCCGAGCCAGAGATCGGCGAACAGTTCCTCGGTGAGCAGCGGGCGTGCGGCGATCATCAAGCGCTTCGCGTAGTCGTGCTGAGCGATCGCGATATCCCGGATCACCTGAACCTGACTGGACACGAAATATCCGAGCGCACTGGAGGATTCGTGGTCGGCCGGTCCCGTGACGGCAGGCTCGGCGCCGAGCCCGAGCGCGCGCACGACCCGCTCCACCGCGACCACGCTCGCATTCTCGAAGCCCACCCGCGACTCGAGCATGCGCACCTCGAACGCCATCAACCGATCGATGGCGTTGTGCCAGACCGTGGTTCGGTCCGCACGACCCGGATCCTGCAGCGCAAACCCCACATTCATATTAGGTAAGGCTACAGTAATTTTCCGCCGGATCGGTGCGGGAATGGGGTGGGCTCAGATCATGGCGCGGTGGATGCCTTGGGGTTCGCCGCCTAGTTGGGTGAGGGCGGAGGAGTGGAAGATCGAGCCGGGGACGTGGATGGCGTGGGCGAGGCCCGCGTGCGCGTCGCGCCAGAAACGTTGCAGGGGCGTTTTCATCTGTAGCGCACCGCCGCCGGAGCGGGCGAAGATCTCGTCGACGGCCCGGACCGCGCGCCAGGCCGCGGCGGTCTGCGTGCGGCGGCCGATCGCCCGCAGTTCGAAGCTCACCTCGCGTCCCTGCTCGACCATGTCCCAGAACCGGTCCACGGTTTCCAGGAGCGCGGCCCGCGACGCCGCGATCTCGGCGGCCGCGTCGCCGATCGCGTACAGCACGTACGGATCGTCCTTGATCGGGACGCCGGTGATCGCCACCCGAGACTGCTGCGCGGCGATATGGCAGGCCAGCGCGCCCTCGGCGATGCCGATGAGCGAGGAGGTGATGCCCAGCGGGAAAATGCACGAGAACGGGAAGTTGTAGAGCGTCTCGCTGCGCCCCGCGTCCTTGGGGGCGGTGCCGTCGAATACCTTGGCGGCGTCGATGGTCCGGTAGGCAGGGACGAACGCGTCCTCGACGATCAGGTCTTTGCTGCCGGTGCCGCGCAGCCCGACGACATCCCAACTGTCCTGGTCGATGTCGTAATCGCTGCGGGGCAACAGCACGTGCAGTATCTGCGGCGGCAGCACCCGCTTGCCGTCCGGATCGCCGACCGCGGCACCGATCATCACCCACTGGCAGTGATCGGTGCCGGAGGAGAACGACCATCGGCCGCTGAGCCGGTATCCGCCGTCGGTCGGCGTCGCGACCCCCATCGGCGCGTACGGCGACGCCATCCAGGTGTCCGGATCCTTGGCCCAGACCTCGTCCTGCGCCTTGGGGTCGAAGAAGGCGAGTTCCCACGGGTGCACACCGACGATGCCGGTGACCCAGCCGGTCGCGCCGTCCATCGCGCCGATCGCCATGGTGGTCTCGGCGAATTCGCGCGGGTGCACCTCCAGTCCGCCGTGCTGCTTCGGCTGCAGCATGCGGATCGCCCCGGTCTCGCGCAGCCGCTTGGCCGACGAATCGGTCAAGCGCATGAGCTTGTCGCCGTCGGCGCCTGCCGCCCGGATCTCGTCCGCGTACTGCTCGATGCGCTCCAGTACCTTCCCCACGGCGCTCCCCGTCCCATCCGTCGAACCGACCATGCTCATCAAAGTAGAACATGTTTCAGTTCGGCGGAGCGGAACGGGCCGCGCTCAGGAAACCGCGACGAGCTCCTCGGCGATCGCCCGGCAGAAATCATCGAGGTCGCCCGGATTACGCGACGTGATCAGCAGCCAGCCGTTCTCCGGCGAGCGCACCACCGGCTCGTCCACCCAGCGGCCGCCCGCGTTGGTCACATCGGTGCGCAGGGACGAGTACGAGGTCAGCGTTTTGTCCGGCGTGAGTTCCGCCTCGACGAGCAGCCACGGCCCGTGACAGATCGCGGCGATCGGCTTGCCGGCCGCGGCGAACTCCTTGGCCAGTTCGACCGCGCGGCCCTCGGCCCGCAGTTTGTCCGCGTTGACCGTGCCGCCGGGCACCACCAGCACATCGAAATCGTCGGCCGACACCTCCGACAGCGCGGCGTCCGGTCGCACGGTTTCGTCCTTCTCCGTGTCGTGCTGGAAGGTCTGCACCTCGTCGGTCTCCGGCGCCGCGTGCACCACGCTCGCGCCCTTGCCTTTGAGTTGCTCCAGCGGAACGAGCAGTTCGTCCCGCTCCACACCGGTGTTCGAGGTGATGACCAGTACGCGCGTTCCGTTCAGGTCGTCCGGCATCTGACACTCCTTCCGTCGTCGGGCCCCCGTCTAGGCGTGCCGCGAAACGGAAAAGCTAAACATCGGACGGCGGCTACGGCGACGCCGGACACGTCCCGCCGGACAGCACCGGCACGCAGACGCCGGAGGTGTCGGAGATCAGCAGGCCCGCGCCGAGCACCAGCGAGCCCACCGCGATCACCCCGAACAAGCCCACCCACAGCAGCCCCGGCAGGTGGGTCAGCCGGGCGAGCTGGTCGGCGTCGGAGGCGACGTCCTGCTGATGCCGGCTGCGCAACTGCCGCGAACGGCCCCGCTGCAATTCGAGCACCGGCCGCGCCCCGGCGAACAACAGGAACCACGCGCCGAGATATGCGAAACCTGCTTGCAGCGTGTCGGTTCCGAACCAGGACACCGCGAAAACGGTGGCGCCCACCGCGAAAACGGTGAGCATGCCGTAGATGTTGCGGGTCATGATCAGCACACCGGCCAGCAGGACGATCGCGGTCCACAGCATCAGGGTGATCCGGCTGGCGCCGAGCAGCGCGGCGAAGCCGAGGCCGAGCAGCGGCGGCGCGGGATAGCCCGCCATCGTCGTCAGAATCATGCCGAGCCCGTATGGTTTTCCGCTGGACACGGTGAGACCCGAAGTGTCCGAATGCAATCGGATGCTGTTCAGCTTGCGGCCGGTGAGCAGCGCGACGAGCGCGTGCCCGCCCTCGTGCGCGATGGTGACGATGTTGCGGGTGAACCGCCATAGCGGCGTGTAGCCGACCAGAACCAGGGCCACCACGGCGGCGCCGGCGACCAGCCACCACGGCGGCTGGGCTTGGGTTGTCGTCAGGCGGTCGGCGATGGAGCTGCCACGCTCGACCCATTCGGCTCTGTCCACCGGGGCACCTTAACCGCCCGGCGTCATCTGCGCGCGGAGCCGGCGTTTGTAGATCTTGCCGGAATCGTCGCGCGGGAGTTCGGACACTATGCGCAGCAGGCTCGGCACCTTGTAGGCGGCCAGTTGCCCGGCGAGCCCCGCGCGCACATCGTCTTCGGTGAGCTTCGTGCCCGGCCGCGGTAGTACCTGCGCGGCCACCGCTTCGCCGAGATCGCCGGGGTGCGGCACGCCGAACACCGCGACGTCCTCGACCTCGGGGAGGGCCATGATCGCGTTCTCCACCTCGGCGGGATAGATGTTCACCCCGCCGGAGATGATGATCTCGCTGGAACGTCCGGTGAGATAAAGGAATCCGTCCTCGTCGAGGTAGCCGCGGTCGCCGACCTCGAAGAAGCCGGGCAGCACGGGGGCCTGGTCGTCGTCGGTGTTGAGGTAGCGGAACTTCGGCCAGTAGTCGGCGCCGCGCACGAAGACCCGCCCGACCTCGCCCACCGGCAGCGGCGCGCCCGCGTCGTCCACCACCACGGCGGCGGCGCCGTCGCCCGGTCGCCCGACGCTCCCCGGATGGGCCAGCCACTCCTGCGCCGAAATCCAGGTGATCGTGCCCGCTTCCGCGCACCCGTAGAACTCGAGCACCGCGTCGCCGAACCACTCGATCGCGGCGCGCTTCACGGCGGGCGGGCACGGCGCGGAGGAGTGGATGAGGTGGGTCAGGCTGGAGACGTCGTAGCGCTTGCGCACCTCTTCGGGCAGCGACAGCAGCCGAGACAGCATGGTGGGCACCACTTTTGCCTGGGTGATGCGGTGCTCGTGCACGTGGCGCAGGAAGCTTTCGGCATCCCAGCGCGGCATGATCGTGATGTTGGTGCCCATGCGCATCGCGAGCATCGCGATCCCGTTCGGGCTGGCGTGATAGAGCGGGCCGGGAATGACGGCCTGCCCGCGCGGCGCGAGGCCCATCCGCTTCGCGGCGCTGCCCGCGATGGACAGCCACTGGTGCGGTGTCATCCGTTCGCGCAGTACGCCTTTGGGGCGGCCGGTGGTGCCGGAGGTGTAGATCAGGCCGGTGGCGTCGTCGCGGGCGCCTTCGATCCGGCCCAGCGGCTCGGCCTGCGCGTCGATCCACTGCTCGAGGGTGGGATGCCTGCCGGTCGGCGTCGCCAGGGCCGCGTCGCGGCCGAGGGCGGCGAGCAACTCGACGGGCATGGCGACCTCGACGAAGGTCGTATCCTCGTGCGGCGCAGCCTGCTCCACGATATCGAGGAACTCGGTGTGCGCGACGACCAGTCGCGCGCCGCTGTCGCCGAGCACGTGGGCGACCTCGGGCACCTGCCATCGGGTGTTGATCGGCACCGCGTTCGCCCCGCACGCCGAGACCGCCTGCGACACCTCGAGGAACTCGATGTCGTTGCGCAGCATCAACGCCACCCGGCTCCCCGGCGTCACCCCCGCGTCGACGAGCGCTGCCGCGAGCCGCCCCGCGCGCTGGTGCGCGTCCGGCTGTGTTCGCACGCGTCCCGCACACGTGATGGTGGGTGTCGACATACTGCTGCCAGAAGCATCCTCCATGCACCGCAGTCTGCCATCCGGGCACTACATGACGTCTCATACCCTCGGGATCCGGCCGATATCTGCTGGTCGAGACCGGCTCGGGCGCAGCGGTTCACAGTCGCGAACGCGGTCAGGGCGTTCGGGTGAGGCTGCCCACCATGTCGCCGAGGACGCCGCGGGTGCGATAGGACAGCGACCCGTCCGGCTGTACCGTCAGCTCCGAGGTGGCGCCTTCGTCGTTGCAGAGCCCGCTGTCCGCGGCGAGTTGCGCGGTGAGGGTGATCTTGTCCGGTTCCACCGCCGTGAGGGTTTCGGTGCGGCCACAGGTGAGTCCGGCGACCCGGCCCGTGTTGGACGAACTGCCGACCTGATCGCCGAGCACGCCCGCCTGCAACGTCAGGACGATGTCGTAGGTGCCCAGAGTGTCTTTCGCGACGCCCTTCCACTCGCCGACGTAGTCGCCCGGCAGTTCGGCGCCCGGCTCGCTCGGTGCGTCTGTGGCGGTGGCGTTCGGCTCGTCCGGGCCCTTGTTGACGTAGGTCGTGATCGCGAACGCGCCGAGCGCCACCGCGAGGCATACCGCGACCGCCGCAGCAACGAGCGCGATGCGGCGACGGGTAGGCCGCCGGGCAGCGGGTGACGAGGCGGCGACGGCCGACTGGTGAGCGTGGGGGAGTCGTGAGTCGTCCTGCGGCCCATGGGCGTACGTCGGTGGCGGTGGCCCGGGGTCCGGCGCGCCCTGCCACCAGGAGCGTGCCGTGACCTCCTGTGGCTCGGTGCCCGGACCGCTGGTGACGGTCCGTGCGTTCGGCCCGGTGCCCGGACGCACGAGGGTGTCGGCGGTCCGCGCGGTCTCGGTAGCGGGTGCGGCGAGGGAGTGCGGCACGTCGAAGGGGCCCGAATCGAGGTCGAGCAGTTCGACGGCTCGTCGGCTCACCTCCTCCAGCGCGGGGCCGGGCAGCCAGCCGCCGCGCGCGGGCAAGCCGATGCCGGTCAGTTCCGCGAGGAGTCGCTCGGGGGTCGGGCGCGCGGCGGGATCCTTGGTGAGGCAGGCCGCGATCAGCGGGCGCAGCCGCTCCGGCACACCCTCGAGATGCGGCTCTTCGTACACCACGCGCCAGAGCATTTGCACCATTTCGCCGACCCCGAAGGGCCCTTGGCCGGTCGCCGCGAACACCAGCACGCCGCCGAGCGCGAACACGTCGCCCGCGGGGCCGAACGTCGCGCCCGTCACTTGCTCCGGGCACATGAAGCCGGGGGAGCCGATGACCTTGCCCGTGGTGGTGAGCTTGCTGTCCTCGATCGCGCGCGCGATGCCGAAATCGATCACCTTGGGTCCGTCGAGCGCGAGCAGCACGTTGGACGGTTTGAGGTCGCGGTGCACCAGCCCGGCCCCGTGCACCGCGAGCAACGCCTCGGCCAGCCCGTGCGCGAGCACCAGCAGTGGGTTCTCGGTGAACGGCCCGTACGTCTCGACCGCCTCGGTGAGCGAGAATCCGGCCACGTAGCCGGTGGCCAGCCACGGCGGGTTCGCGTGCACGTCGGCGTCGAGCACCGGCGCGGTGAACTTGCCGCCGACCCGCCGCGCCGCGGCGACCTCGCGCCCGAACCGCACCCGGAACTCGTTGTCGCCGACCAGGTCCGGCCGGATCACCTTGACCGCGACGGTGCGGCCGCCGGCGTTGCGGCCCAGATACACCCGGCCCATGCCGCCCGCACCGAGCACGCCGAGCAGCCGGTACTCACCGATCCGCACAGGATCGTCCGCGTCGAGCGGTCGCATCGCGATGCTGTTCCCTTCCAGAGTCGAACAGCGAAAGGCTACCCACCCGCGGGCCGGGTGTCCGGGTCAGTTGCGCGGTTTCGTTATCCAGTGGTGCTCGGCACCGGGGCCGGTTCGGCCTTGCGCACGTATTTGGCGAGCAGGTACGCGGCGATCGCGGCGGGGATGTTCATCAGCACGCCGTACACCGCGCCGGGGACGGCCATCGCGTCGTTGTGCAGCACCGAGCCCGCCACGGCGATGGCGATCGCCCCGTTGTGGATGCCGATCTCCATCGCGGAGGCGATCGCCTGATCCGCGTCCACCTGGAACAGTCGTGGCACGAAATAGCCGACGGCGAGGCTGAGCACCGCGAACAGCAGGCTCAGCGAGGCGAGCTTGCCGATGTGCTCGGTGAGCGTCTCGAAGTTCTTCGCCACCGCGGCGAGCACCACCAGCGCGAGCACCACGATCGAGAGGACCTTGACGTTGCCGCGCATCCGCTGCGACCACGCGGTGAACCGATGATGCACCAGCATGCCGATCGCGACGGGGATCAGCACGATCGCGAACACCTGCGCGAACTTGTCCGGCCGCAGCCCGAACGACCCGTCACCGTCCATGAACTGATGGAACGCCAGCGCGACGAGCAGCGGCATGGTGAACACCGCCAGCACCGAATTGATCGCGGTGAGCGTGATGTTCAACGCCACGTTGCCGCCGGCGATGTGGCTGAACAGATTGGCCGACGGCCCGCCGGGCGAGGCCGCGAGCAGCAGCATGCCGACCGCGAGCGCGCCTTCGAGCCGGAACAGATAGATCAGCCCGAAACACACCGCGGGCAGCAGCACCATCTGGCAGACCAGCGCGATCACCGCCGCCTTCGGATAGCGCAGCACCCTGGCGAAATCGTCCACGGTCAAGGTCAATCCGAGCCCGAACATCACCAGGGCCAGGGCGAGCGGCAGGAACACCGCGAAAATCGTCGACCCCATCCGGATCTCCTCTCCACCGAACGACCGGTCCGAACGCGACCGGCACGGGTGTCGACGTTAACGATCGATGCGGCGTCCGGCCAACCGGATTCTCAGCCCGCGACGGCCTCGCCCGCGTCGGCCGAGCGGCGGGCTTGTTCCAGCACGCGCAACACGGCGACCGCGTCGCGCGGGTCGACGGGTAGCTCGCCGCCGTCGAGCAGTGCGTCGGCGAGCGCGGTGTAGAAGGCGGGATAGTCGCCCGCGTGGGTAGGTGTGGGCGCGGTATCGGGCGCGGCGCCGAGCAGGCCCCACTGATCGGGTTCGACTGTGCCCCACGGGGTGCCGTCACCCGGGCGGCGTCCGTCGCGGAGCGCGGCCTCTTGCGGATCGAGCCCGTAGGTGACGTACCCGCCGCGCGCGCCGAGCACCCGGAATCGCGGACCCGGTTGCGGCGCAACGGCACTCATCCACAGGTGCGAGCGGACGCCGCCGGCATGGGTCAGCGCGAGGAAGGCGTCGTCGTCGGTCTGGATGCCCGCGCGGCGCCGATCCAGTTCGCAGTACACCGATTCCGCGGGCCCGAACAAGGTGAGCGCTTGATCGACGAGATGGCTGCCGAGGTCGAAGAGCAGTCCCGCGCCGTCGGCCGGGCCGCCCAGCTCCCGCCAGCCGCCCTTCGGTGTCGGCCGCCAGCGCTCGAACCGCGACTCGAACCGCCGCACCGCGCCGAGCGTGCCGGCCTCGACGAGCGCGCGCACCGTCAGGAAATCCCCGTCCCAGCGCCGGTTCTGGAACACCGTGAGCGGCACCCGCGCCCGCGCCGCGTGCTCCACCAGTGCCTCGGCTTCGGCGGCCGATACCGCGAAGGGTTTGTCGACCACCACCGGCAGTCCCGCGTCGACGGCCCGGGTGGCCAGGGGCGCGTGCGTCCGGTTGGGCGTGGCGACGACCACCAGATCGAGTTCGCCCGGGTCGGTGAACAGTTCGTCGGCGGTGGCGAGCACCCGGACGCCCGGGTGTTCCCGCTCGGCCTGCGCGACGCGCTCTGCGGACGAGGTGACCACCGTGGCGACGCGCATCCGTGGTTCGGCGGCGATCAACGGTGCGTGGAAGACCGATCCGGCCAATCCGTAACCGATCACGGCGACCCGCAGGATGCTTTCGCTCATAGTCCTGAACGCTAGTCGGTCGGCCGCGGATCTCGGGGCATGCCCGGCGGCGCGCAGGGGACTGCGGTGGCTGCTGCGCGGCACGGCAGACGCCGTGCGGACCGATCCTCGCTCGGCTGACCAGCTTCGAGCTACGGTGTGGCGGCAACGTCGAAGCAAACGCGGGTTCGGCGCCCGACGACGCTGTGACCGGTCTCTCGGGTGCGGCCGCGCCGCGTAGTCGCTTCCATCTGGAACTAACACTGTCAGATCGCTTTTTCGAGGCGTGGCGCGATGGGCATTCGACCGTGGCGTTGTATTCTCCGACAAAAAATCGGCAATTATTTGGCAAATCTGAGAACATACTTAAAGGCCGCCGTATCGGGCGAATCGCCATTGCCCGTCGGTGACGTATTTCACTCACGCCGGTCGGCAAATCGCGTATGTCCGAATTCGCGTGCGGATTCGCCCGCGCTGAAGTGGCACTTTACGGAATTTTTGCAATACCGCAGGTGACCTGCTGCGCCATGCCTTCAGTTAGCTGGATCACGGATTAGCTGTCGAAATACTGGCAACCCTGATCTAGCGTTTGAAATATCGCTGAGTCAATGGTGATTAGGCGTTATGCCGCTTGCCCCTCGTATAACCCAACGGAGGCCGCACATGCGTGTGCCGCTGATTACGGCGAAGAAAACCCGAACCGAAATGAACACCCGGGTACCCGGTCATGTGGTCCCGCGACTGTCCGCGGACCTGCTCCATCGGTTGCCCGAGACGGTGGCTCGCCCCGGCTTCGCGCCGCGCAGCCTGACCACCGGCATCCTGCATCTGGGCTGCGGCTCGTTCCATCGGGCACACCAGGCGCTGGCAACCCAGCACGCGATGAACCAGACCGGCGACGCGCGCTGGGGCATCGCCGCCGTCGCGATCAACCGGCCGACGATCGTCGACGCCCTGCGCGCCCAGGACAACCTGTACACGACCCTGCTGCACGAGGACGGGCAGGCCAGGGTGGAGGTGGTGGGCGCGCTCACCGAGACCGTGCACGCCCCCTCCGATTCGATCGGCGTGCCGAACCGGATCGCCGATCCCCGGGTCAAGATCGTCACCCTGACCGTCACCGCCAGCGGTTACTGCGTATCGCCGGTCACCGGGCGGTTGGAGGCCGACTGTCCGGGTGTGCGCCACGACGTGCGGCACCCGACCCGGCCGATCACCCCGATCGGCATGCTCACCCAGGGCCTGGAACTGGTGCGTCGTCGCGGCAGCACGCCGCCGGTGGTGATCAGCTGCGACAACCTGTGCGCGAACGGCAGCACGCTGCGCCGTGCCGTGATCGACTTCGCACTGCTGCGCGACGATCACCTCGCCGAGTGGATCGCCCGGCACGTCCAGTTCCCGAACAGCGTGGTGGATCGCATCGTGCAACCGACTGCGCCCACCGACGCCGCGATCGCGCGCAACTGGCTCGGCGGCATCGATGATCACGCTCCCGTGTCCGCCGAGCCGTTCATGACCTGGACGATCGAGGATTTTGAGGGCGAACGCCCGCAGTGGGAGCTCGGCGGCGCCCAATTCGTCGCCAACGTCAAGGATTACGAGCTGGCCAAGCTGCGCCTGCTCAACGGCACGCATATGCTGCTCGCCTACCTGGGCGGCGTCGCGGGCCACCGCACCATCGCCGAGGCGACGGCCGATCCGGCGCTCGCCGCGCTGGCCAGGCAGTTCATGCTGGACGAGCAGGGGCCGACGCTGGCCCTGCCCGGCCCCGAGCTGCACCGGACCGTGGACGACCTGATGCGCCGCTTCCGCAATCCGGCCATCGTCCAGGACATGACCCGGATTGGCCGCAACGGCTCGGACAAGATGATCCCGCGGGTCGTCGACGCCCTGCGGGACAACATCGCCGCGGGCCGGCCCACTCCGGGCGCGAACCTGCTGATCGCCGCCTGGATCCGGTGGTTCACCGCGAGCCACCACCCGGACGCCGTGATGGAGCTGATCGATCCCCGGGCGGACTCGCTCACCGAGCTGGTCGACGCCGATCCGCATCGCTGTGCGCAGGCGTTCTTGCAGCGCACCGATATTTTCGGCACGCTGCCGGAAGCGCAGCGGGTGCAGCGTCAGGTCGGCGACGCCCTGGCGGACCTGACGCGCGACGGTGTGGACGCAGCGGTACGGCGCAGGCTCGCGCCGGAATGGGAAGGGAGCAACAGGTGAACGCCGAAAATCCGGTGCGCGCAGTCGTCTTCGATATGGACGGTCTGCTGATCGATTCGGAGAGCCTGGCGATGGAGTCGCTGGTGAGCGCGGGCGCGGAACTCGGCTACGACATGCCGATCGAGTTCTGCCGCAGCATGATCGGCGTGCCCGCCGATCGCTGCCGCACCCTCGCCGCGGCCGCCTACGGACGGGGCTTTCCGCTGGCGGAGTACTTCGATCTGCACGAAGTGCACCTGCGTCAGCTGGTCGACAGCGGCCGGCTGGCCACCAAGCCCGGCGCCCTCGCGCTGCTCGACGCGCTGGAGGCGCAGGGTATTCCGAAGGCGATCGCCACCTCCTCGTCCCGGGACCGGGCCGACCATCACCTGCAACTCGCGGGCATCGCCGACCGCTTCGACGCGGTGGTGACCCGGCAGGACGTGACCAAGGGCAAGCCTGATCCCGAGCCCTACCTGAAGGCCATGGCCGCACTCGACGGTGACGTGGAAACCACACTGGCGCTGGAAGATTCGACCAACGGTATCCGAGCGGCCGTCGCGGCCGGGCTGCGCTGCATCCTGGTCCCGGACCTGGTGCAGCCGACGGAGGAGTCGCGGCGCATCGCGCACCGGCTCTACCCGGACCTGAACCGGGTCATCGAGTACGTCGCGGCGGTGAACGCCGCAACCACCGCCAAGACCGCCTAGCGCGGGTGCGCGCCACGGTAACGGGCCGGCCGTCGGGGGCGGCCCGCCCGCGGTGATCGACATCGCCGGCCGGATGGGCGAGACTGTGCACTGCTCGCTCGAACCTGTCGGTGGACCCGAGAAGGATTTCCGTGGTGCGGATTGCTCGACCTGTGCTCGTCGCCTGTGCTGTGCTCCTGCTCGGGTGCGCCGGGTGTGCGGGGGATCGGCAGCCGGAGGCGGCCGGGCCGCACGAACATTCGGCCGTACCCACCACCTCGACCACGCCGGTCCGCTGCGGTATCGACCTGTCGGCGCAGGTGATCCAGTCCGCGCTCGCCACGCTGCCGGTCGAGCCGGCCACG
Source organism: Nocardia vulneris (assembly GCF_001613425.1). Classification (GTDB taxonomy): domain Bacteria; phylum Actinomycetota; class Actinomycetes; order Mycobacteriales; family Mycobacteriaceae; genus Nocardia; species Nocardia vulneris. The sequence continues at coordinate 117,914 of NZ_BDCI01000041.1, forward strand.
CAGGCGCCGTGGTCCGCCGACGCGCGCGGTTTCCAAGGGAACTTCGATCCGTGCGCCACCCTGTCGACGGTCATCGTCACGGTCGAAGGCGCCACCGGCAGTTCGCCGAATCACGCGTTGCTGTTCCACAAGGGGGCCTACCTCGGCACCGCGACGCCGCGGGCGTACGGTTTCACCGCACTCGATGTCGACCGGACCACCGACGACACGGTCGGCCTGCTCTATCGCACGCCGGGCAGCTGCAACGCGTGCGACGACGGCACCGTCACCCACGTCCAATTCCGCTGGGACGGTAGCAAAGTCGCGATGATCGGCGCGCCGCCGAAGTAGCTGTCCCTAGTCCGCCCAGCGCTGCACCCACACCTGCAGCGGCGCGAGGGCGGCCAGCAGGTCGGTCCCGTCGGGACTCAGCTGATAGCCGTCCGGCTCGGCGGCGACGACCCGGGCCTCGCGTAATTCCCGCAACCGATCGTTGAGCACGCTGGCGGAGATGCCGCCGCAGCGGGCCTGCAATTCGCGAAACGTCACAGCTCGGCCGTCGCGTAGTTCCCACAGCACCCGCAGCGCCCAGCGTCGGCCGAGCAGATCCAGCAGCACCATGATCGGGCGCCCGGACTGCGAACCGCGTACCGGGTGTCCGACCGCCGGACCCTTGTTCGCTTCGGAATCCGAAGCTACCATCTGCACCATCCTTGCTCTGTTTTTCGAAGCAAGGGTACTCCGTCCGTCTGGCATTCGTGAGGATCCGCCATGAGTACCATCGAATCCCGGCCGCGCATCGCGCCGCTGCAACCGCCCTATGCTCCTGATATCGAAGCGCAACTCACCAAGTGGATGCCGCCGGGGGCGGCGATCGAGCCGCTCGCACTGTTCCGTACGCTCGCGGTGCACGACGAACTCTTCAGCCGTATGCGCCCGCTCGGCGCGGGCATCCTCGGCCATGGCCGCGTGCCGCCGCGTGCCCGCGAGATCGTCATCCTGCGGACCTGCGCACGGGCAGGCGCAGAGTATGAATGGGGCGTGCACGCAGTGCTCCAGGCTCCGGAGGTCGGCCTCACCCCGGCGCAGATCGACGCGACGGCGGTGGGCGCGCCTACCGATCCGGCGTGGCCCGGCGACGACCGTGCACTGGTGCGCCTGGCCGACGAAATGTACGAGACCGCAAGCCTTTCCGATGACTTGTGGACCGAACTGCACGCGCGCTACCGAGACGATCAGGTGCTCGAACTCGTCACCATCGCCGGCTGGTATCGGCTGTTGAGCGCGGTGATCAACGCTGCGCAGGTCCCGCACGAATCCTGGGCACGCCGCTTCCCGAACTGAACCTCAGCTCCGGCTCGTCGCGGAGTATTCCTGTTCGGGGCGGCCGGTGCTGCCGTAGCGCAGGCTCATGCGCAGGGTGCCGGTGCCGACGAGGGTGGCCAGGTAGCGCTGCGCGGTGGCGCGGGAGATGCCGATCGCGGTGGCCACCTCGCCCGCGGAGAGCGGCGTGCCCGCGGCCAGGATCGACTGAAGGACAAGGTCTTTGGTGGGGGAGGCGACGGTGGTCGCGGCGGTGGCCGGGGCGGCCGGGCGCAAGGCCTGCAGGGCCGCGTCGACCCGGGCGTTGTCCACCTGGGGCGCCGAGAGGATGCGCCGGTAGCGCGCGTACGCGGCCAACCGGGCCGCGAGCTCGGTGTGCTGGAACGGCTTGACGAGGTAGGCGAGCGCGCCCGCGGACAGCGCCGCGCGGACCGTGTCGCTGTCCGTGGACGCGGTCAGAACCATGGCGTCACACCGTAATTCGCGGACGAAGTCGACGCCGGAGCCGTCGGGGAGGTACACGTCGACGAGTGCGAGATCGACCTGTCCCGCGTCCAGGATCACCCGGGCCGCGGCCAGGGTGTTCGCGGTGCCCGCGACGGCGAATCCGGCGATGGAGTCCACGATCGCGGCATGCAGGTTGGCGACGCGGAAGTCGTCGTCGACGACGAGAACGGTCAAATCTGTTGGGGCCATGACACCTTGCTGTCTACGAGCACGCCGGGAATGCGAGCGATGAATTCGGCGCCGGTCAGCGGTGGCGCACCGCCGCGCGGACTGGCCAGGCGCACGTCGCCGCCGTGGGTGCGGGCGATCTGGCGGATCAGCGCGAGCCCGACCCCGCGTCCGCCGGGGACGTCGCGGCCGTCGCGGGTCGAGGCACCCTCGGTGAACAGCACGTCGATCAGCTCCGGTGCGACACCGTCACCGCTGTCCGCCACGACGATGTGCAACGTCGAATCCTGCTGAACCAGTTCTACTTCCACCTGCCGCACGGTGTTGCCCGAGGCGTGCACGGCCTCGATCGCGTTGTCGAGCAGGTTGCCGAGCACGGTGGTGACGTCGACCGGGTCGGCGAGGGTGCCGTCCACCCAGGTGTTGGGGCCGAGCACGAGCTCGACGCCGCCTTCGCGGGCATGCGCGGCCTTCGCGGCGAGGAAGGCCTGCAGGTAGGCGTCGTGGATGGCGTCGATACCGGGCGCGGCGGCGCCGAGCGGCCCGGCTCCGATCATCTCGTCCAGCGAGCGCGACGCCTCCTCGGTGTGCCCGCTGTGCAGTAACCCGCTGATCAGGTGCATCTTGTTGGAGAACTCGTGGCGTTGGGCGCGCAGCACGGTGCTCATCGATTGGACGGCGTCGAGCTGGCGGGTCAGCGCTTCGACGTCGGTGCGATCCCGCACGGTGAGCACCGCGCCCAGGTCGCGTCCGTCGCGCTGCACGGGCCGGGCCGCGACCACCACGATGTGCGAGCCGACCGTGGCCGACGCGGGTTGTTCGTCGAGCCCGCGGAACACCTCGAGCACCCGTGGCGTCAACCCGATCTCCTCCACCGGGCGTCCGGTCTCCGCGCCGATGCCGAGCAGCCGGCGCGCCTCGTCGTTGACGAACGTGGTCCGCCACCGCGCGTCGACGGCGAGCACGCCGCGGCCGATGCCGTGCAGCACCGCGGCCTGCCCGCGCACGAGTTCGGCGAGTTCGGCGGGTTCGAGCCCGAGCGTCAACCCGCGCCAGCGCCGGGCGAGCACCATGGATCCGGCGATCCCCACCAGCAGTGCGGCGCCGACGAGCAGTCCCGCGGTGCGCAGGTCGTCGAGCAGTTGATCGCGCACCGCGTCGGTGGCGATCCCGACGCTCACCGCACCCACGATCTGCTCCGAATCCGGTTCGAGCACGGGGACTTTCGCGCGTACCGAGTCGCCGAGCGTGCCGCGTTCCTCGGCGATCACCTCGCGCCCGGCCAGCGCGCCGGACGGATCAGTGCTGACGTGTTCGGTGAGCCGGGTGGCGTCGGGGTGCGCGAGCCGGATGCCGGCGTCGTCGGTGATCACCACGAACAGCGCGCCGGTGCGCACGGTGGTGTCGACCGCGATGCGCTCCAGCGGCCCGTCGGCGAGTTCGCGGCGCAGCGCCGGATCGGTGTCGATAGCGCCCGGTGCGTACCGGGCCACCTCGCGGCGTACCACCGGATCGGCGGCGACCGTGCGCGCGATCGCGAGGGCGCGCTGGCCGTAGCCGTCGCGCAGCCGCTGATCGCTGAGATAGCCGAAAACCGCGAAGGCGACGCCGAGGGTAAGGGTGACCACCACGATCTGCAGCAGCAGAACTTGCGTCCTCAATCGCACGGCCGGCGCGCCCTCAGTGGCCATTGCCGCAGCATAGACCACCCGCCCGGCGTGAGCAGAATGCGCAGAACCTCCGAATCGGCACTTTGCACGGCTTGTGCGCACAAGCTCCGGCCTGTGACCGGGGCCACGTACGTTCGCTCTATCTCGACTCGCAGGAGCTAGCAATCATGACCAACCCACTCATCGAGCTGCGGAGCGCGACCAAGCGTTTCCCCGGCACCGGTGGCGGCATCCACACCGCCGTCAAGGACCTCGACCTCGAGGTCGGGCCCGGCGAATTCGTCGCCGTGGTCGGCCCGACCGGTTGCGGCAAGTCCACCACCCTGTCCCTGGTATCGGGGCTGGAACCGGCCTCGGCGGGCCGGACCCTGGTGCGCGGCAAGGACGTCCGGGGCATTCCCGACGGCATCGGCTACATGTTCCAGCAGGACGCGGTGCTGCCGTGGAAGAGCGTGCTGGACAACGTCGCCCTGGGCCCGCGGCTGCGTGGCAAGTCGAAAGCCGAAGCGCGGGAGCAGGCTTCGGGCTGGGTAGGCAAGGTGGGTCTGGCCGGGTTCGAAACCTACTATCCGCATCAGCTCTCGGGCGGTATGCGCAAGCGGGTCGCGCTGGCGCAGACGCTGGTCAACGATCCGGAAATCCTGTTGATGGACGAGCCGTTCAGCGCGCTCGACGTGCAGACCCGCCAGCTCATGCAGGACGAACTGCTGCGCGTGTGGGCGGGCACCGGCGCCGCCGTCATCTTCGTCACGCACGACCTGGAAGAGGCCATCGTGCTCGCCGACCGGGTGATCGTGATGACGGCGAGCCCGGCGACGGTGTGCGGCAATTTCACCGTCGCGCTGGAGCGCCCGCGCAATGTCGAAGAGGTGCGGCTCACCACGGAGTTCCGCGATATCTACAAAGAGATCTGGGAAACGCTGCGCGATCAGGTCGAGGCGGCGCGGGGCGCCGGGGGGACCGCGGCCCGCGGAGCGGTCAAGGAAGGGGCGACCCGTGTCGCATGACATTCTCGAAAAGAGTTCCGCCGCAGCGCCGGTCCCGGAGAACGAGTCCGAGGAGCAGATCCTCGCACGGGTGCGCACCAACGCCCGGCGCGCGGGCATCCGCACCTGGGGACTGCGCGCGGCGCTGGTGGCCCTGTGGCTGGGGTCCTGGGAGCTGACCGCCTCGCTCTGGATCGACCCGTTCTTCTACTCGAAGCCGTCGCTGATCTGGGGCCGGCTGGTCGAATGGTTCACCGACGGAACCCAATTCGGCTCGATCTGGTTGCAGATCTACACCACCGTGCAGGAGGCGGTGCTCGGTTTCGTGATCGGCACCGTGGCCGGTGTCGTGCTCGGCGTGCTGCTCGGGCGCAGCCGCTACTGGGCCGATGTGCTCGCGCCGTTCATCAAGGGGCTCAACGCCGTTCCGCGAATCGTGCTCGCCTCGCTGTTCATCATCTGGTTCGGTCTCGGCTTGAGCTCGAAGGTCGCGACGGTGGTCGTGCTGGTGTTCTTCGCGGTGTTCTTCAACGCGTTCACCGGCGCCCGGGAGGTGGACGGCAACGTCATCAACAACGCGCGCATCCTCGGCGCGGGCAAGCGGCAGGTGCTCACCGCGATCGTGCTGCCCAGCGCGACCACCTGGATCCTGTCCAGTCTGCACACCGCCTTCGGCTTCGCGCTGATCGGCGCGGTGGTCGGTGAATATGCCGGGGCAAGTAAGGGTTTGGGTCTGCTGATCAGCAACGCGCAGGGCACCTTCGATTCGGCGGGCATCTACGCGGGCATGATCATCATCACCGTCATCGCGCTGCTCGCCGAGTGGGCGATCGGCTACGCGGAGAGCCGCCTGCTGAAATGGCGTCCCTCGCAGGCGAACCAGAGCCACGGGATCTGAGCATGAGATATCGCAAGCATGTGACGGTCGTCGTGCTGGCCGTGGCGGCGCTGCTGCTGGCCACCGGATGCCGGGATTCGCGCCATATTCCGATGGTGAACGGGCGACCGGAGATCACCATCATGGTCGGCGGGCTGGAGAAGGTGATCTATCTGCCCGCGATGCTCACCAAGCAACTCGGGTACTTCGAGAGCAACGACATCGATGTGAAGCTGCTCGGCGAACAGTCCGGCGCGAACGCCGAGACCGCGTTGCTCACCGGCGATGTGCAGGCGGTGGTCGGTTTCTACGACCACACCATCGACCTGCAGGCCAAGGATCAGTGCATCAGTTCGGTGGTGCAGTTCTCCGACGTGCCCGGCGAGGTGGAGCTGGTGTCCACGGCGGACGCGGACGAGATCAAGTCGACGGCCGATCTGCGCGGCAAGAATTTGGGCGTCACCTCGCTCGGCTCGTCGACCGATTTCCTCACCCAGGCGCTCACCGGTCAGCAGGGGATGTCCACCGCGGACTACACCAGGGTGAAAGTCGGTGCGGGACAGACGTTCATCGCCGGGATGAACCACAACGGCATCGACGCGGGCATGACCACCGACCCGACGGTCGCGCAGATGGTCAATTCCGGGGAGGCGCGGATCCTGGTCGACATGCGCACCGAGGCGGGCACCCGGGCCGCCCTGGGTGGTTTGTATCCGGCCACCTCGCTGTACATGAGCTGCGCGACCATCGACGCGCATCCGGAGATCGTGCGCAAGCTCGCGGCGGCGTTCGTGCAGACCCTGCAGTGGATCAAGGCGCACACTCCGGAGGAGATCGCCGCGCAGATGCCCTCGCAGTACGCGAGTGCGGGCAAGGACCTCTACGTCCAGTCCATCCGTGATTCGATCGGCATGTTCAACGGTGACGGCGTGATGAAACCCGAAGGCGCCCAGAATGTTCTGAACATCCTCGGCCAGTACTCGAAGAACGTGCGCCCGGTCCGGGACCGCATCGATCTGTCGAAGACCTACACCACCCGGTTCGTCGAGGAGGCGCTGCGCGCGCCGAAGCAGTAGCGCGCTCGAGGTGCGGCGGGCCATCCCGGGCTTCCGGGGTGGCCCGCTGTCGTGTCGGCACCAGAATTAATGCCTTGACGAGTGGTTATCACTTGATAACCTGAAGAGAGTTATCGAACGATAACCTCACGTTCGGGAGGCCCCATGACCGCGATCACCACCTCGGGCATCCGCGAGATCCTCGCGGAACTGCACCGCTACCTCGAGCCGGAACCTCCGGCGCTCACCCTGCCGCCCAGCGCCTACTCCTCGCCCGAGCTGTGGGAGCTGGAGCGCGAGTTGATCTTCCGGCGCGGCTGGATCCTGGCCGCGCACGTCGATCAGCTCGCGCGTCCCGGTGACTATGTGGCGCTGTCGATCGCGGGAGAGCCGGTGGTGCTCACCCGGGCCCAGGACGGCGAACTGCGCGCGATGTCCTCGATCTGCCGGCACCGGCTGATGCCGCTCGTCGAACCCGGTGCGGGCCATACGGATTCGTTCACCTGCCGCTATCACCTGTGGAAGTACGGCCTCGACGGCAGGCTGCGCGGGGCGCCGTACATGGGTGGCAACCAGGACTTCGCGCCCAAGCTGTGCCGGCTGCCGCAATTCGCGTTGGCGGAGTGGAACGGCCTGGTCTGGATCAACCTCGACGCGGACGCCGCACCGATCGGTGACCATCTCGATCGGGCCGCGGCCCAGTTCGACGGGTACCGCCTCGGCGAGATGGTGCAGGTGGACTCGTGGTCGCTGGAATGGCGGGTGAACTGGAAACTGGTGATGGAGAACGGGCACGAGAACTATCACGTCATCGGCCTGCACCGGGAGACGCTCGAACCGTTCATGCCGGGCGGCAGCGATATCCACGTCGAGCACTACTCGCCGTGGGTGCTGCACGCCAGGATCCCGCTCGCCCTGCCGGTGGAACCGGAAGCGGTGCGGCTGAACGAGATCCAGCGCAACAACGGCATGCTGCTGCTGGGTTTCCCGGTGAGCGCGTTCATCGCGATCGGCGACCAGGTGGTGTGGTTCAGCTTCACGCCGACGGCGATCGACCGGGTCCAGGTGATCGGTGGCGTGCTCACCCTGCCGGAACTGGCCACCGATTCCGAAGCGCTGCGCCGCACCCAGCAGGCGGTCACCATGATGATCAACGACGAGGACCGCGACGGCCTGGAAGCCGTGCAGCGCGGCGTCGCCGCGCAGTTCACCGCGCGCGGTCACCTCAGCCCCAAGGAGCGGCCCGGCATCCTGGCCTTCTACCGGAATCTGGCCACCGCCTTGCTCGGGGACGAACCGTACGGCCGTTAGCCTGGAACGCATGACGGCGGAAACGACCCGATCGAGCCCGGCGGCCGAACGCATCCTGCGTACCGCCGCCGAGCTCATCGCCGTGCGCGGATTCGCGGCCACCTCGACGCGCGATATCGCCGCCGCCGTCGGGGTGCGCCAACCCGCCATCTACAAGCACTTCGCCGCGAAAGACGACATCCTCGCCGCACTGGTCCGCCTCGGCCTGGAACGGCCGCTGGCACTGGCAGACGAACTGGGGGCGCTCGACGCGCCCGCGGTGGTGAAACTGCACCGGTGGCTGGGCGAGGCGCTGGACCATCTGCAAGCGTCGCCGTATGTACTCGCGTCCATCCTCACCACCCAGGAGCTGACCCGGGAACGCTTCACCGCCGAGCTGGGGCTGGTCACCCGGTTGGATCGCATCGTCATCGAGCTGGTGACGGCGGGACAGCGGGAAGGTGACGTGCGCGCGATGAATCCGGTGTCCGGGGCGCGCCTCGTCCAGGCCCTCTTCGATGCTCTCGCACTGCCGGAGATCGCGGTGCGCCCGGCGGAGATCGTCGAATTCGCCTTGACCGGACTGCTCGCCGACCCCGCGCGGCTGCCCGAGATCCGGCGGGCGGCGCAGGCGTTACCCCTTTCCTGATCGCGATCATCGGCTACCGTCGTTCGGGTGATGGCGAGCCTGTCGGGGGGTGCTGAACACGGTGGTGGGGACGTGGTCGAGGGTCCGGCCGGGCTGCCGCCACGCCGGACGATCGTGCTACCCGACGGGGCGACGATCGCGGTCCGATTCGTGCCCGGCCCCGATCCGGTTCTGCTGCTGCATGGTTGGGCGCTGACGGCGGACGTCAATTTCTGTCACCTGATGCCGTCGGTCGCGGCGGAGCACGGCCTCGTCGCACTGGACCTGCGCGGGCACGGCCGCGGCCTGCCACTGGCCGCCGACCAACGATTCGATATCGCTCAGTGCGCCGACGACGCCGCCTCGGTGCTGGACGCGCTGGGCATCGATCAGGTGGTGGTGTGCGGGTATTCGCTGGGCGGGCCGGTCGGCCTGGAATTCGCTCGGCGCCACCGGGATCGGGTGCGCGGGCTGGTGTTCGAGGCGACCGCGATGGCCTTCGACAGCCGCACCGACCAGATCGGCCGGGTGTTCTTCCGCGGGCTGCGCCCGCTCGCGCATGTCAGCGCGGGCATCGGCCGCACCCTGCCGCTGGCCTACTTTCGCCGCGCGCGGGCACGCGTGCCGGAGGTGGCGCGACTATGGCCGTGGCTGAGTGCCGAACTGGGACAGTGCCATCCGCGCGTGATCGTCGACGTGATCCTGGCCGAGTACGCCTTCGATTTCCGGCCGCACGCGGCCGAACTCGCGGGGCTGCCCACGACGGTGGTGGTCACCGCCCGCGACGGGGCGGTGCCACCTACCGACCAACGAGAACTGGCCGCACTGCTCGGCGCCGAGGTGATCGAGCTGGACGCCGCCCATGACGTTTTCCTGGCCGAGCCGGAAAAGTATGTGGCGGCGACGCGTACGGCGATCGAGCAGGTGCTGAAGGACTCCGGAAATTCGACGCCGCCGTGACCCATCGTCACGCGGCCTCGGGCCGTCGGCTCGGGTCGAACCCTGCTCAGCTCGGTGAAGCAGCGGGCTCGGCCGCGTCGTTCGCCTTCAGTTCGGCCTTCCATTCCCGGAAGCCCTCTTCGGTGCGACCGCGCCGCCAGTAGCCCGAGATCGACGCCGCCCATTCGGCGGGCACATTGTGCTCGCGGCGCACGTAGCGCCGCAGGTCGTGCATCACCGTCTGGGCTTCGCCGTGGATGAAGACCTGCACCTGGCCGTCTTTCCACGGCGCGCTGCGCACGCTCTCGGCGAGCACCTCGCCGGGGCCGCGGCTGCCGCGGTGCAACCAGGTGAACTCGATGCCGTCGGGCTTGCGCAGCGGCAGTTCGTCGTCCGGTCCGGCCACCTCGACGAACGCGTAGCCGACCGCGTCCGCGTCCATCGCCTCCAGTGCCGCGGCGATGGCGGGCAGCGCCGCCTCGTCGCCGGCCAGCAGATGCCAGTCCGCGTCGGACCGGGGTGCGTAGGCGCCGCCGGGACCGTACAGGTCGATGGTGTCGCCGGGCTTGGTCTCGGCCGCCCACGGTCCCGCGATGCCCTCGGCGCCGTGATACACGAAATCCGCGGCGAGTTCGCCGGCTTCCTGATCGACCGAGCGAACCGTGTAGGTGCGCAGCACCTCGATACCGTCGCGTTCGAAGATGAACTTGACGTAGGAATCGGTGAATTCGTTGTCCTTGAACGCGGCGAAACCGGGTCCGCCGAGGTGGACCCGGATCAGATGCGGGCTGAGCCACTCGGTGCGCTGCACGGTGAGGGTGGTGCGAGGTCGAGCCATAGGTAATCCTCCCACGATTAGAATTAGGGTTACCTTACTGACACTACTCCCCGTTGATCGTGAACGAGGCGGCGCGGCGTTCGGTTGCGGGCGTCGCCGCGGGATCGTTCGGCACCGTTTCGGCGTAGTTCGCTCAGCGGACCGGTCCGATTGCACCCGTCCGAGGCGCTTACCTGCGAAGTCGGGTTTGCCGTCGGCGCGGCGGTGCCCGGCGGGCGGGCGCTACCGGTAGCGCGACGTGCCGATCAATGCGAGAACATGCGATGATCCCATGTCATGTGTCCGGGGTCACCGACCGACGACCCCGGCCGTCGCGTCGTTGCCGCAAGAGAGAAGGACCGCACTATGACAGCCGCCGACCGTGAAGTATCGGACGCCGGACCCCTCGACCAGACCGGCGCCGGCGAATCGGAGGGCTACGCGCGCGGCCTGAGCCCGCGCACCATTCAGATGATCGCCATCGGCGGCGCGATCGGCACCGGCCTGTTCTACGGCGCCGGCGGCGCGATCGAGCAGGCGGGCCCCGCGCTGATCCTGGCCTACCTGGCGGCGGGCGTGGCGATCTTCGTCATCATGCGCGCGCTGGGGGAGTTGCTCACCTATCGGCCGGTGTCGGGCAGCTTCGCCGAGTACGCGCACGAATTCCTCGGCCGCTTCGCGGGTTTCGTGACCGGCTGGTCCTACTGGGCGGTGTGGGTGGCCACCTGCATGGCCGAGATCACGGTCGCGGGCAAGTACGTGCAGTACTGGTTCGATATCGAGCCGTGGATCACCGCGCTGGTGGTGCTCGCCGTGATGTTCGCGGCGAACCTGATCTCCGTGCGGCTGTTCGGTGAGGGCGAATTCTGGTTCTCCGCCATCAAGGTCACCGCGATCATCGGCATGATCCTGCTCGGCCTCGGCGTGCTGACCATCGGCTTCGGCCACGCCGCGAACCCGACCGTGACCAACCTCTGGGCCGACGGCGGCGTGTTCCCGAACGGTTTCGGGCAGTCGCTGCTGGTGCTGCAGATCGTGCTGTTCGCCTACGTCGGTGTCGAATTGGTCGGCGTGACGGCCGGCGAGGCCCGCGACCCGCGCAAGACGCTGCGCAAGGCGATCAACACGCTGCCGTTCCGCATCGGCCTGTTCTACGTCGGCGCGCTGCTGGTGATCATGTCGGTGGCGAGCTGGCGCACCTTCCACGAGGGCAAGAGCCCGTTCGTCGAGGTCTTCCAGCAGATCGGCATTCCGGGTGCGGCGGGCATCATCAACTTCGTGCTGCTGACCGCGGCGCTGTCGTCGTGCAACTCGGGTATCTACTCGACCGGCCGCATGTTGCGCACGCTGTCGATGCACGGCGAAGCCCCGTCGGCGTTGGCGCAGCTGAGTTCGCGGCAGGTGCCCTACGTCGGCATCAGCGTGTCGGCGGCCGCGATGGTGATCGGCGTGATCGTCAATGTCATCTCGCCGGACAAGGCGTTCGCCTACATCACCTCGGTGAGCACCATCGGCATCATCTTCGTGTGGGGCATCATCCTGGTCTGCCACCTGATCTACCGCGCCAAGGTCGCGCGCGGCGAACTGCCCGCCAGCGACTATCGCCTGCCCGCCGCCCCGTACACCACCGTCGCGGCGCTGGCCTTCCTGGCCCTGGTGGTCGTGCTGCTGTTCTGGACCGAGAGCGGGCGCACCGCGCTCGTGGTCGGCCTGGTGTGGGCCGTGCTGGTCTCGGCCGGTTATGTGGGCCTGACGCGGTTCGGTGCGCGCGCGAAGGCCGCCGAGCACTAGAGCGTCGAAACGGGCACGCGACCGCCGGGGGCGGCGCGTGCCCGTTGTCGTATCGGCTACTCGCGTTCTGCTCGTGACCGGCGCGGCGTCGGTCTCTTCGCAGGTAGGCCGCTCGGCGCGGGATAGAAGAAGTTCAGGATCAACCTGGTGATGTCGGCCAGGAACCGCTCGCGGGAGATGGGCGGCTGGTCCAGCACGTAGCGGATCGTCAGATGTTCGACGGTGCGCACGAGCAGCCACGAGGCGGCGTCGAAATCGACGTCGTCGGGCAGCGCCGCACTGTGCATGGCGAGCGCAGCCCTGGCGATACCGCCGATCTGCTGTTCGAAGGCGAACACCGTGTTCGCGCCGCTGAGTCGCGGGGTCTGCTCGATCACCGCGCGCAGCAGCGCGGGATGCTTGCCCAGCGCCTCGAGCAGCACGGAAATGGCTGCGGGAACAGCGATTTCGGGCGGCTCGGCGAGGTTCGCCAGCACGCTGTCGTGCACCACGGCCGCGACCTCGGTGTTGAAGCGGTCGATCACGGCGGTGACGATCGCGTCCTTGTCCGGGAAGTACTGGTAGAGCGAGCCGGGGCTGACCCCGGCCGCGTCGGCGATCCGGTTGGTGGACGCGCCGTCGTAGCCGTGCCGGATCAGCACGTCCTGGCCCGCGTCGACGAGGCGGGCGACCATGGCACGAGACCGCTGCTGCTGCGGTGTTTTCCGGGTCTTCGGTGGCATCAGAAGACGAATTGAACGCGAGTATTTATTCGTGTCAGCATCGATTCATGGTGGCACACAATGACGTGGTGCACGAGGGTCGCCGTGTACCTGTTCCGCTCGGCCCGGATTCGTTGACCTGGAAGATCTTCGGCTCGCTGTACTTCGCGCCGAGCGGGTTGTTCCTCGGCATGGTGCAGAACATGCATCCAGGTCTCGGTGCGGGAGTCGAGTATCACTCGCAGATCCAGGACGAGTTCTATCAGCGCGTGCTGCGGTCGGCGTACCCGATCGTCGGCGTGGTCTTCGACGGCCCGCGTGCCGAGCAGACCGCGCGTGAGATCGTCGACTATCACCGCACGATCAAAGGCCGCGACGAACGGGGGCGGCGTTATCACGCCCTCGACCCGGGCACGTTCTACTGGGCGCACGCGGTGTTCTTCGTGCAGACCCTGCGGGCCGGTGAGCTGTTCATGGGCGGGCTGACGCCGCGACAGCGCGAGCAGCTCTGGCGCGAGCAATACCAGTGGTACGAGATGTACGGGATGAGCATGCGGGTCGTGCCGAAGAGCTGGCCGGAGTTCCAGGAGTACTGGAATCACATGTGCGCGCACGTCTTGGAGCCGACAAAGGCCGCATGGGAGGTGTACCGCCTGGCCGAGCAGGCCCCGGTGCCGCCGTTCCCGATCCTGGAGCTGCTACCGCAACCCTTGTGGAACCGGCTGTTTCGCCCGGCGGGTGCCAGGTTCTACCAGTTCGTCACGATCGGCCTGTGCGATCCGGCGATCCGGCGCACGATGGGCTTCGACTGGACCGCGCGGGATCAGTTCTGGTTCGACCGGTGGTGCGCCTTGTTCACCGCACTGAACCGGGTGACGCCGGACGAGATCCGCTATTTCTTCCCGCGGATCCGAGCCGGGCGACGTCGGGCCCGTGGCCTGCGCCCGGCCACGCTGGCACCACCGGAAGCCCCCGAATTGCTGTGGCCCGCACCGGAACATCGCGCCGATCCCAAACATTACTGCCCCGTGCACGCGGATCACGGCAGCACGCCGGTCACGAGATTCCGCCAACTGACAGGATTTTGACCGATGCCCGACGTGCATGCCGACCATCCCTACGACTACTACTACCGTCCGGGGATGCCGTTGCGACCCGCTCCGCCGCGCGCCGTGGCCACCGAATTATGGTATGAGCCAAGGAAATCGATCCTGTCGCCGTGGCTGGAAGTGCGGCCGATCCCGGTCGAGACGCCGCGCACCCGTCTGATGGCGGACCATCTGTGGCAGGGCGACGAGCCGATGGACCGGCTGGTCGCCGCCTTCACCCGGATCGGCACGGCCGCGGGCCGGCGCCAGCTCGACCAGGCGCTCGACCACGGCATCGAGACGGTGGACGACCCACCGCCGGAACTGGTTTCGCTGTTCGCCGGCCTGGACACCCCGCCGGACTGGTACGACCCGCAGCTGTGGGAGTACGGCCGCCGCTTGTGGATCAACGTCTCGACCTCCGGCAAACTCGCGATGGGCGTGCAGGACTTCATGGGCACGTTCGTCGGCGCCGAGGTGGCCTCGGCGACCGGTGCCACCGGGCGGTTCGTCAACGACCCGTACCGGCGAAACCTGGAGACCGCCACCTGGTTTCGCAACGTCACCGTGCGCGGCGGCATGCAACGCTGGTCGCCGGTGTTCAAGGACACCGTGCGGGTGCGGCTGATGCACGCCCAGGTGCGCGCGGGGTTGCGCCGGGCCTGGGGCGCGGACCATTTCGCCGCGCACGGCAATCCCATCTCGAACAGCACCATGATGGGCGCCGCCGTGACGTTCGGGCTGTCCCCGATGTGTTTCGACCATGCGCACGGACGGCCTTGCACCGAGCGGCAACTGAACGCGGTGATGCACTACTGGGCCTACATCGCCTACGTCTTCGGTGTGGCCGATGAACTGATCCCGCGCTCGGCCGTCGAAGGCATGGAGATGTCGGACTACATGGTCGCGACGGCGGGCACGGCGCCGGAGTGGACCGCGAATATGGCGGGCGCGGCGACGCACCGGCTCGCGGGCACCAGCCTGGCCGATCGGCTGAAGGTACAGGCGACGGCGCCGCTCGTCGGCCTGCTGGCCTACTTCAGCAGCCCGGGATTGGTGCGAGAACTGCTGCGCGACACACCATTACACAGCGTGCCGAGCCAGCCGTGGGCGGCGCTGACCGGCCTCGCGGCCGGGCTGGACGTCCGGCTGCGCGCACTCGACGACAAGCTGCCGGGCGCCCGGCAGCGCCGGACCCGCCGCGCCGCCGCCGACGACCCGGTCTGGCGGCGCAACACCAAGGTGGCCGCGCTGCTCGCGGCTCGGGTCGGCATCTACGGCACGCCCTACGACCAGCACGACGATTCCGCCGCGAACCTCAACCGCTGTCCCGTCCGATGATTCGGCCGCCGGCGCTGGTGGTGCGGCTGCGACGCTCCGGCCGGACCCTCACCGTCCCCGCCGAACTCACCGTGCTGGAGGCGCTCGAGCGCGCGGGCATCGAGATCCCGTCGCTGTGCCGGGCGGGCATCTGCGGCACCTGCGAGACCGTGGCTCTCGCCGCACCGCCGCGCGTCATCCGGCCCTGTGTCACCACGGCGGGACAGGACGGCCTGCTAACGTTGGATCTCTGAGTTCGTCTGTGCCCCAGCCGGTTCGACGCGTTGCGCCAACCCGTCGACGATCAGGGTCAGCCCCGCCTCGAACGCCGATTCGTGATCGATGCGCGGGATATCCGGTATCTGTGCCGCGGAGCCGTCGTCCGCCTGTTCTTCGAGCACCGCGCCTACCGTGAACCGGCTCGCGGTCAACATCGCCATCTGCGCGTCCCGCTCGGGCACCCCGGCCGCGATGAGGAACGCCATCTTGTGCTCGAGCCGGCCGAGGTCGCCCGCGCCCGGGTGGGTGCCGGCGTGCAGTCGCGCGCCGTCGCGGCGCAGCAGCAGGGTGCGCCGGAAGCTGCGGGTGTTCTCGCGGAACCAGTCCTGCCAGTCGTCGGCGGCCGTCGGCAGCGGGGCCGTCGCGTGCGGCGCCATCGCGGCCTCGGCCATGGCGGCGAGCAAGTCTTCTTTCTTGCGGAAGTGCCAGTAGAGCGAGGGCTGCTCGACGCCGAGTCGCTTGGCGAGTTGCCGCGTGCTGACCGTGTCCAGTCCCACCTCGTCCAGTAATGCGAGCGCCTCGGCGATCACGGTTTCCCGGTTCAGCTTTGCCATATTGACAATCTATCAGCGATAGGTAGCCTCGAAGCAGAACCTATCACTGATAGATTGGAGTGGTCATGACGGTCGTTCGTTCCTTGAAAGTCCTCGTCTGCGGTGGCGGCATCGCGGGGCAGGCCCTGGCCTACTGGCTCGCCCGCGGCGGTCACCAGGTGGTCGTCGCGGAACGCTTCCCGGCGCTGCGCGCCACCGGCGCACAGGTCGACCTGCGCGGTCAGGGCATCGATGCGGTCGAGCGGATGGGCCTGCTCGACGCGGTCCGGAGCAAGCTCGTGCACGAAGCCGGCGTCTCCTTCGTGGACGCGCGGGGCCGAGCGCGCGGGACGATCATGGCGAACACCTCCGGCCAGGGCAGGCAGACCCTGACTTCCGAGTACGAGATCATGCGCGGTGACCTGGTGCGCATCCTGCACGAGGCGACCGCGGACGACGTGCGATACCTGTTCGGCCGCACGGTCGAACGGTTCGAACAGGACGACGAGCGGGTGCTCGCCCACTTTTCCGACGGCAGCTCCGGCGAATTCGACCTACTGGTCGGCGCGGACGGCCAGGGCTCGCGGATCCGCCGCGCGATCCAGCCCGCCGCCGCGCCCGACCCGTACCGGCCGGTGGGCATCCACATGGCCTACTGGTTCATTCCGCGCATCGCCGCGGACAGCGATATCCGCGACACCCATCACGCGCCGCACGGCCGAATGATCATGCGCCGCAGCCATAATCCGGCCGAGACGCAGGTCTACTTCATGCTGCGCGAGACCTCCGGTGAAGCGTCGGCGGTGCATCGCGAACCGGTGGAGCGCCAAAAGCAGTTCTGGACCGAACGATTCCTCGACGCGGGCTGGCAGACCGAGCGGTTCCTCGCGGGCATGCGCACCACCGAAAGCTTCTATTCCCAAGAGGCGCTGCAGGTGCGCACGGACACCTGGTCCGAGGGGCGCGTCGTGCTGGTCGGCGATGCCGCACACTGTGCCTCGCCGTACAGCGGCATGGGTGTTTCGGGTGCCCTGGTCGGCGCGTACGTGCTGGCGGGCGAGATCAACCGGCATGCCGCAGACCTGCCCACGGCATTGGCGCACTACGACACCACATTGCGGCCGTTCGTGGACGAGATCCAAGCCGCCGTGAAACCGCGGTTGCTCCGGTTGGGTATGCCGTCGACGCAGCTCGGCATCGACGCGTTTCATGCCTTGACCGCAGCCGCCTGCGCTCTGCGCATTCCCGAACTCGTCGCCCGGCGCGCGAAAACCGACCGGGGCGGCGACTGGTCGCTTCCGGCGTATCCGGAACTCAGTTCCGCAGCAGCGTCCTGATCCCCAGCACCGCGCCGATCAAGCCCAGCGCCGCGGCGAGCACCGCGGAAACCGCTACGCCGCCGATCAATTCGGCGTCGCTCCCGGCGACCAGGAGCACGGCCGCGGCGATCACACACGCCGCGGCGAACAGCGCGGTGATCAGCCGCTGGGCGAGTTCGGAGAGGAACGCGCGATCGGCCGGATGCTCGAAGACGCGCACGCCGACAGTACATCGCCCTGCCGCCAGGTCTGCGCTGATCTTGTCGATCCGCCCCGGAAGCCGTTGCAGCACTGGGAGAACCGCCAGGGCCTGACCTTTGGCGCGAACGGCGAGGCGGTCGGGGGAGAGCAGGGGCGTGAGGATGTCGTCGCCCGCGCGCCGCGCCGACACCAGCAGATCGAAGCCGGGATCGAGCAGCAGCAGCGTGCCTTCCACCGACGCGAGGGTGCGGAAGACCCCGGCCACCTGGCCGGGGATGGCGAACCCGGCCGCGGCGATCAATCCGATCATCTCGGTGAACAGCGCTTTGCTGCCGCCGGCGCCGAACCCGCCCCGGAACCGGACGATGACCTGCCCCATCCGTCGTTCGAAGGTGCGCCGGTCGAAGTCGGCGGGCTCGCCGAGCAGCCGCAGCATGGCGTCGGTCGCGCCGACCGAATCGTCCCCGTCGAGGGCGATCAGGAACGCGGCGATGGCCAGCCGCTCGGTTTCGTCGAGCCGGCCGACCGCGCCGAAATCGAGCAGGCCGAGCCGTCCTTGGTCATCGATGAGCACATTGCCCGGGTGCAGATCGGCATGGAACACCCCGGTGACCAAGATCTGCCGCAGCGTTTCCGACAGCAGCGTGGCGGCGGCGCTCGCTCGGGTGGGAGAGTCCAAGTGGTCGAGCACCGTGCGAGCCGAGCCGACCGGCGCGCCGTCGAGCCGCTGCATCACGAGCAGGCTCGACGAGGAGAACTCGGGATACGCCACGGGGATCGTGATCGCCGAATCCTGCGCCGCCCCAGCGAGATTGCGCATGTTGTCGAGCTCGACGGTGTAGTCCAGTTCTTCGGTGAGCGAGGCGGCGAAGCCCGCGACGAGATCGGTGACACCCATCTCGCGAGCCCAGGACGCGTCGCGCTCCAGCTTGCGCGCGAACCGTCGCATGATCTGCAAGTCGCGCGCGACCTGGGTGCGGGCCCCCGGACGCTGCACCTTGACGACCACGCGGCTGCCGTCGGTGAGTACCGCGGCGTGCGCCTGCCCGACCGACGCGGCGGCCAGCGGTTCCCGGTCGATCGAGGCGAAGACCTCGGTGGCCGGACGCCCGAGCTGCGCCGCGATGATCAGCTCCACCTGATCCCACGGCAGCGGCGTCGCGTCGGTTTGCAGCGTCGCCAGTTGGTCGGCGATCGTGGCAGGGACGACATCCCTTCGGGTGGAAAGCATTTGGCCGAGTTTGACGAAAGTGACACCGGCATCGTTCAGCGCGTCACGCAGGTTGGCCGCCGCCGCGCTGGTCCGGTCCGGGTGGGCCCGCGAGCCGCGCAGCAGGAACCCGCCCAGCCCGTGCCGCAGCAGCACACCGAGCAACTGCCAGTACCGGATCGCCTCCTGCCGCGACCGCCGCCAGCGCCGCACCAGCGCGATCGGGCCCGGCACCGAGCCGCTGGGCACGATGATCTCCGCGACGTACAGCACCGCGAGCAGCAGCACGAAGATCCACGCCCACAGCAGCACCACCACAGTGAGCGCGCCCCACGGCGCGGCGATCGCACCACCGTCGTCGACCAGTCCGAGCCGGTGCGCCAACGCGGTGGCCGCCGTCGACCCCGCCACCGGGAACACCGCGGACAGCAGCACGGTCCGCGGCCAGCCCACCGGCGTCCCGATCACCCGCCGGGCGACGGTCGCGACCAGCCAGACCAGCAGTGCCCACCCGACGAGCACGAAAACCGCTGATACCACCGTCATCACGACCACCCGCGATTCGCCATGCGCCGAGCATGCCGGAGCCCCTGCCCGCTGACCATCGGGGATCACCCTGATGCCGCAGGGTGGAGCGGGGGATTCCGCGCAGCCCCCGGTGCGAATTCGGGTAGTCGAGTACCTGTATGCGCGGCGGTGTGCCGCGTGACAATGGAAACGTTCGAATCGTCGGGGCCTGATGAGGATGTGGGACATGGTCACCCCTCGCTGCCCGTCACCGCGCGCACACAGCTGCTCAACGACCTGGTCGCGGCGCCGATGTATCAGATCCTGACCGCGAATCCGCCTGCGGCGCAACCGCGCCCGATCAATATCGAGCGCCCGGTACTGCACGTCGAACTGGATCTGCTCGGCGCCCCGCTGCACGTGATCGTCGTGCACCTGAAGTCGAAACTGCCGACCGATATCCCCGGCCAGAAAGCCGACCGCTTCACCTGGCGCGACGCCGGGGCGATGGCCGAGGGCTCGTTCCTGTCCGGCATGAAGCGGATGAGCCAGGCCGTCGAGGTGCGCAGGCTCATCGACCAGATCCTGGACCGGGACGCGGCGGCCCGCATCGTGGTCGCGGGCGACTTCAACGCGACCGTCGACGAGGTGCCGCTGGTCGCGATCCGCGGCGACGTGGAGGACACCGGGAACGGCGCGCTCGCCGGACGGGTCCTGGTGCCGCTCGAGCACACGGTGCCCGAACCCGCGCGCTACACGCTGTTCCACCATGGTCGCGGCGCGATGCTGGACCACCTGCTCGTCACCCGCAACCTGCTCGCCGATTACCGCGGCACCGAGATCCACAACGAGGTGCTGCACGACGAGTCGGCCGACTTCGCGACGGACAAGAAGTACCCGGAGTCCGATCACGCGCCGGTGGTCGCGACGTTCGAATTCACCTGAGCAGCAGCGAGTTCCAAGCAGTAGCGATCATTCGGCGGGTGCGCTGCCGACGGATTTGCGCGCGGGCATACAGGCCGAGGCGAGCAGCATGACCACCGCCATCACCGTCACCGTGACGAACACCAGATGCACCGCCGAGGACAGCGTGGCCGGCGCCGGATGGTCGGTGTCGCCGATCCGCGCGTTCACGATCGCGCCGAACACCGCGACGCCGACCGCGCTGCCGATCGAGCGAGCGAACATGTTGGCCGAGGTGACGACGCCGCGTTCGGACCATTCCGCGCTCGCCTGCGCGGCGATGAGCGTGGGCGCGGCGACCAAGCCCATGCCCGCGCCGATCAGGAAACACGAGGCGGCGACCTGCCACAGCGTCGAATTCTCGGTGATCAGCAGGGTTGTCGCGGCGCCCACCGTGGCCAATCCGCTGCCGATCAGCGCGGTGGCTCGAAATCCGAGGCGCAGGTACACCTTTCCGGCGAGTGCGGCGGCGATCGGCCAGCCGAGCGTGAGCGCGCCGACGGTGAGCCCGGCGACCAGCGCGCCGGTGCCGAGCACCCCCTGCGTGAAAGTCGGGACGTAGGAGGTCAATCCGAGCAGGATGGCGCCGACCAGCACGCCCACCACGCTGCTCGCGACGAGCACCCGGCGGGTGAACACCCACAGCGGCAGCACCGGATTCGCGGCGCGCCGTTCCACCAGACCGAACAGCACGAGCAGCAGCGCGCCCCCGGCGAAGATGGCCACGCTGGTCGGCGAGCTCCAGGCCCAGGCCTGCCCGCCCTCGAGCAGGCCGAGAATCAGTGCGCCCGCGCCGATGGTCAGCAGTGCGGCGCCGAGATAGTCCACCTGCTGCTTGCGCCGCGGCGCGCTCTCCTTGAAACTGCGCAACAGCATCCAACCCGCCACCGCGGACAGCGGCAGGTTGATCAGGAAGATCCAGCGCCAGCTGACGTAGTCGGCGAAGATGCCGCCGAGCAGCGGTCCCGCCACCGACGACAACGCCCAGATGCTGGCCAGGTAGCCCTGCACCTTGGCGCGCTCGGTCAGGGTGTAGAGGTCGCCCGCGATGGTCATCGTCATCGGCTGGATCGCGCCCGCGCCGATGCCCTGCACGGCGCGGAAGATGATCAGTCCCAGCATGCTGGTCGCGAGGCCGCACAGCAGCGAGCCGAGTGCGAACACGGCGACACCGAAGAGAATGACGGGCTTGCGGCCGACCGTGTCGGCGATCTTGCCGTAGATCGGGACGGTGACCGCCTGCGCGAGCAGATAGATGGAGAACAACCAGGGGAACTGGGCGAATCCGCCGAGGCTGCTGGTGATCGTGAGCACCGCGGTGGCGATGATGGTCGAATCCAAGGCGACCAGTCCGGTCGCGAGCATCAGCGAGCCGAGAATGGCGCCACGCTCCGAACGAAGACCTACGGACGACTGCACGGTCTCGGTCGCCACACGCGGCCCCTCTCGTTCGCTCACCTAACCACCAACAACGAACGTATCTCCAGCCGAGCTATTCCCGCATGGGAATTTTCGCGGTCCCGACGCGGTACGCCGGTGCCGGTTTCGTGACCGGGCGGTGGACGGCCGCCGACGGGCAGGCGCGCGGCACTGGCCCGGTGGATGGCCGTCGCATGAACACTCGCGCATGCGGTGCAGCCGCCGCGCGGCGGCAATTTGGGGACGGGCACAAATGGTCTTGTTACTCGCTCCAGGAGTGGCAAACAATTGGCAATCATATTGCCGATACGCGATGTTGCGTGCGCCGGTGAGCAACGTTTCGGGCAGTTGAATGGCCTGCGCCGCAGGGTTAACCAGGCTCGTCGAATTCACCCCAATCGGGCGAAAAAACGACGCAAATCAGACTTTCCGCACCGCCGGTATGTGGAGGTATTTACTCCGTATATCGGCGGTGGTCCACCTCACAGGATCTTCCAGATGGAAGCTGTAGACAGTTATCTCAGTACGGGCGTACTGTCTGGCCGATGTGTTCAGGACCAGCGAGTAGGTGATGCTTCAGCTCGGGCAGTAGAGCGAATTTCACCGATGTGCGCTGAGTCTCCCACGGAATAGTTGTAACGCAAGGACGCGGACGACCCCATTCCATTCAGATACGAATACCGACCCGACCGGAAGTGAACGGGGCTCCCCGATGGAAATATTCTGCATAGTCCTGCTTGTCTATCTCGTGTTCGCGGAACCATTCTTCGAGATATTCTCGGTCCGCGTGTTCACGCGTGAATTCGGGCAGCGGTCCGATGCGCGCGTGCGCCTGTACCAGGGTGGCGTGTTCCGGACCTGGGCCACGCTCGCGGTCATCCTGGTCGCGTTCGCGATCAGCGGCACCTCGGTGCGCGAACTCGGCCTGACCCACTTCGACACCGCGATCTTCCGTGGCTTCTCGCTGCCCGAACAGGTCATCAGCCTCGCCATCATCGCCGTCTACGTCTCGTATCTCTTTGGGCCGGTGCTGATTCCGCTGGTCGGTGGGCGCGCGGGCAAGGACTGGATCGCCCGCAAGATCGAGTACGTCGTGTTCATCACCCCGGAGAACTCGATCGAGCGCTTCTGGTGGCTGGCCAACTCGTTCAGCACGCCCGCCGAGGAGGTCGTCTACCGCGGCTTCACCCTCTACGCGGTCGCGCTGCTCTGGCCGGACCTGCCCTTCTGGGTGCTGGTCATCCTCGCCGGTGGCGTCATCGACGGCCTGCGGCACGGTTTCCGGCCCGCCGTCTCCGCGCAGGTGATCTTCGGCGGCGTCGCGCTCGCGCTGCTGTACAAACTGACCGGCGCGATCTGGCCGACGATCGCCGTGAAGCTATTCCACGACCTGCGCGTTCTCGCATTCCCGCTGGCGCAGGCGCGCCGGAACCTGGCCGCTCGGGGATTGTCCGAGATTCCGGGGAAAACCCTCGCCGAACAGAATGTCCCCGCCGACGCGGACAATCCTGACAACTCCGTGGAGTCTCGTACTTCTGTTTCTACGTAGTAGGGATAGCGTTAGATGTCTGCAGAAATGGCCCGTCGGACGGCCGACGAAATCAGCATGTTTCTCACCGAAACGCTCAGTGAATTACTCGATATTGCCAGCGATGATGTCGCATTGAGTGAGCCGTTTTCCAGTTTCGGTCTCACCTCCGCGGTGGCCTTGGTATTCGTCGGCAAGATTTCCACCTGGATGGGCAAGCCGCTCCCGCCGGATCTGCCCTGGGAATACCCGACCGTGCACGCGCTGGCCGAAGGATTGGCGGCCGCACAGGACGGCCCCGCCCCGCTGCCGCAAGACAGCGCCGAGCCGGTGCCCTCGGCCACCACGCGCCCGCACACCGGCCAAGAGCCGGTGGCGATCATCGGCATCGGCTGCGCCTACGCCGGCCTGCGCGGTCCCGAGCAGCTGTGGGAAACCCTCTGGCACGGAAAAGAATTGGTGGGTCAGGCACCGCGCAGCCGATACGATCGGCCGCAGGCCGCGGCGGGTGCCGACGTGCCGGACGAACATCGCACGCCATGGTTCGGCTCCTTCCTCGACGACCCTTATGCGTTCGACGCGAACTACTTCGGCATCTCCGACGCCGAGGCGGCCGTGATGGATCCGCAGCAGCGGCTGCTCGCCGAGACCGTCGCGGACGCGTTCGAGGACGCTGGCGTACCGATCGAGCGGCTCGCCGGGACCGCGACCGGCGCCTTCGTCGGCATCACCGCGGGTGAATACGCCCGCGGGGCCGGCCACGACCCGCACGCGGGGCTGCCGATCGCCGCCGTCACCGGGAATGCGGCCAGCATCGCGGCCAACCGCTTGTCCTACCTGTACGACCTGCGCGGGCCCAGCGTCAGCGTGGACACCGCGTGCTCGTCCTCGCTGGTCGCGCTGCATCTGGCGTTGCGCAGCCTGCACGACGGCGACTGCGACGTCGCCGTGGTCGGCGGCGTCAACCTGACGCTCGATCCGCATATCACCGCAGCGCTGGCCGAGGCGGGCATGATGGCCGCCGACGGACGCTGCAAAACCTTCGACGACCGCGCCGACGGCTATGTCCGCGGCGAGGGCAGCGCGGCCGTGGTGCTGAAGCCGCTGGCCCAGGCGGAGCGGGACGGCGACCGGGTGTACGCCGTACTGCTCGGCTCGGCGGTAAACCAGGACGGCCGCACCAACGGCCTCACCGCGCCGAGCTTCCAGTCCCAGGTCGACGTGCTGCGCCGGGCCTACCGGCGAGCCGGGGTCGATCCCCGCGACGTGCAGTACGTCGAAGCGCACGGCACCGGGACCATCCTGGGCGACGCCATCGAGGCCCGCGCGCTCGGCACCGTGTTCGGCGAGAACCGCACCGGCAGCGGCGAATTCCTGGTCGGTTCGGCCAAGACGGTGGTGGGCCACCTGGAGGCGGCCGCGGGTATCACCGGCCTGGTGAAAACCGCGCTGGCGCTGCACCACGGTCAGGTGCCCGCCCACCTGAACTTCGAATCGCCCAGCAAGCACATCGCTTTCGCGGACCTGCCGTTCGAGGTGCCGACCACGAGCCGGGACTGGCCCGCGCACGGCGGACGCGCGCTGGCCGGGGTGAGTTCCTTCGGCTTCGGCGGCACCAACGCGCACGCCGTGCTCACCGGTGCGCCCACCGGGCCGACGCGGACGCCGCCGCCGGTCCAGCCCGAAAAGCCCTATCTGGTCAGCCTTTCCGGGCGCAGCGAGCAGTCGACGCTGGCGCTGGTGGACAGCTGGCTGGACCTGTTGCGCGACGGTTCGGCGCCGCCGGTCGCCGAACTCGCGCAGACCTCCACCGCGCGCCGGGCGCAGCACCCCTTCCGGGTCGCGGTGCCCGCACGCGATCACGCGGACCTCGCGGATCAGCTCGCCGCGATCGCCGCCGGCGCGTTGCCGCTGGGCGCGGCGGCGGGCCGGGTGCCGCGCAGCGGTCCCGGCCAGGTGGGGTTCGTCTTCACCGGTCAGGGCAATCAGTGGGTAGGCATGGGCCGCAAGCTGATTCGTCAGCAACCTGCGTTCCGGGACGCACTGCTCGCGGTGGATCGTGAGCTGCGGATCGAACTCGGCTGGTCGACCTTCGCGGTGCTGGATCGCGGTAGCGACGCCGAAGCCCTGGCCGACACCGGCACCGCGCAGCCGGTGCTGTTCGCCCTCCAGGTCGCGCTCGCCGCCCTGTGGCGGTCGTGGGGGATCGTCCCCGCCGCGGTGGTCGGGCACAGTGTCGGCGAGGTCGCCGCTGCCCACGTGAGCGGTGCGATCGATCTGCGCACCGCCGCACAGATCATCGCGGCCCGCGCCAAAGCGACCGCGCGCCTGCGGGACAACGGCTGCATGGCCGTGGTGAACCTGCCCGCCGCGGAGCTGGAACTGCCGCCGCGCGTGCATCTGGCCGGCACGAACGGGCCCAAGTGGACGCTGATCTCGGGGCACACCGCCGCCGTCGACGGCTTCCTCGCCCGGCTCGACGCCGAACAGGTGATGACCCGGCGGCTGCCGGGCCGCTACGCCTTCCACTCCCCGCTGATGCTGGACTGCCTGCCGGAGTTCGTCGCCGACATGCCGTGCATCCAGCCGAGTTCGGGCAGTATCGCGTTCTACTCGACGGTCACCGGTGATCGGATCGACGGCACCCAGTTGAACGGCCTGTACTGGTCCGACCAGGTGGTGCGGCCGGTCGAGTTCGCCGCGGCGGTCGGTGCCATGATCGAGGCCAACGTCAGCTCCTTCGTCGAGATCGGCCCGCATCCGGCGCTCAACGGCATGCTGAAAAGCCTGCTCCGCCACCATGATCGGCCCGGCATCGCGGTGCCGTCGCTGGTCCGCGACATCGACGATCTCTCGGTGCTGCTGGCCGCGGTCGGCGAACTGCACGTGCGTGGTCACGAGGTCCGCTGGGCCGGGGTGGATCCGGTGGACCGGCCGGCGGCTCGGCTGCCGCTGTACCCGTACGACCGCAAGTCGTACCGGGTGGTCGACGGCGTGCCCAGTATCCAGTCCACCCCGGTGAGCCGGGCCACCGAACTGTTCGCCGCGGACGCGGACTATGTCGCCCCGCGTACCGAATACGAACAGGTCGTCGCCGAGATGTGGGCGGAGTTGCTCGGTCTCGAGCAGGTCGGCGTGTTCGAGAACTTCTTCCGCATCGGCGGCCATTCACTGGCCGCGACCCAGTTCGTGCGCAGGCTGCGCGAGCTCTTCGAGATCGAGTTCGCCCTCCGGCGCATGTTGCTGGAGCCGACCGTCGCCCAGGTGGCCGCGGCGCTGGAGGAACTCATGGTCGAGCAGGCCGATGCCCTTTTGGAGACCGCTCATGAACTCACCAGCTAGCAGCCTGGCCCTCGCGCGCCTGCGGGAACGCCGCGCGGCCGGCCTGGCCACCACCACCGTTCCGCTGCGCGAGGGCGCGGGCCCGTTCCCGGTCACCCGAGCCCAGCGCGGCATCTGGCTGCACGAGCAGCTGGCCGGCCATCCCGCGATCTACCATGTGCCGCTCGGCATCCGGATCGACGGACCGCTCGACGCGGCGGCCCTGCGCGCGGCGGCGAATGCCGTGACGAGCCAGCACCACGCGCTGCGCACGATTTTCACCGAGACGCCCGACGGACTGCGGGCCGAGATCGTCGAGACCGACGGCGCCGATTGGCAGACACCGGATCTGCGGCTGGTGCCCGCGAAATCCCGGGCGGCGGCGGTCGATCAGTTGCTCGAGACGCTGGCGACCGCGCCGTTCGAGCCGGCGACACGGCCACCCGTGCGCTGGGCGCTGATCCGGCTGGCCGAGCAGCAGTGGCTGCTCGCGGTCGTCGCGCATCACCTGGTCCTGGACGGACTTTCGATCGCGCTGCTGTTCGATCAGCTCTGGCTGGCCTACGGCGCACTGCGCCGCGGTGCGGAGACCGTGTTGTCCGCGCCGCCGCGGCAGTACGCCGACTATGCGGTGTGGAGCGCCGAACACGGTGCTCCGGCCACCCAGGCGGCCGCCGCCGAGCGCCGTGCCGCGCTCCTGCGCGGGGCGCCGCCGTTGGATATCGCGATCGGCAGACGGCCCCGGCGCGTCGGGAACAACGGTGCGCGCGTCGAGGATTCGTTTCCGCGCGAGGTGAGCGCGGCGGTGCGGGCCGCCGCCGCGGCCAATGGCGTGCCGCCGTTCGTCTTCCTGCTCGCCTGCTACGAGCTGATCCTGGCCCACCGCTACGGTCGGTCCGACTTCTGTGTCGGCATCCCGATGGCGGCCCGGCCGTATGCCGAATTGGCCAAGACCATCGGGCATTTCGTGAACACGGTGCCGGTGCGCGCCGATGTCGCGCCCGGCCAGACCTTCCTGGATCTGCTGCATCGCACGCGCGATACCGCGATGGCGGCCTACGACGACGAGACCGTGCCGTTCGAGCGGATCGTCGAAGCGATCGGCGGGCCGTGGGATCCGGCCTACAGCCCCGTGTTCCAGACTTTGTTCGTCCAGCAGGTGCTCGAGCGCCCCGATCTGAGCGAATGGGGCCTGACCGTCGACTGGCACACCATCGATACCGGCGCGACGCTGTACGACCTGGTCATGCACGTCGCCGAGACGGGCTCGGAGCTGGTCGTGCAGCTCACCTACAACTCGGCACTGCTGACCGCGACCGCGGCCGCCGATCTGGCGCTGGATTTCCGTACGGTGGCAGCCGCCGCGGCCGCGGCTACCCCGACGACCAGAATCGACGATCTGCTCGCCGGCCTCCCGGTGCGGACGTACGAGGCGCGCGATCTCGGCGGTGCGGAGGATTCGCTCGAACCCGAAGCGGCCCCGTTCGAGGCCCCGATCGGCGAGCGGGAGATCCGGCTGGCCGCACTGTGGTCCGCGGCGTTGGAGCGTCCGGAGATCGGTCGCCACGACGACTTCTTCCTGCTCGGTGGTACTTCGCTGGCGGCGACCCGGGTGATCTCGCAGATCCTCGACGAGTTCGGGGTGAGCGTCTCGCTGCGCGAGTTGTTCGAGAGCCCGACCATCGTCACGGCGGCCCGTCTGATCGAAGCCGCTGCCGCGCAGGAGGAGTCGTTGCCGCCGCTGCGCGCGCTGCCGCGCGCCGAGGACGAACTGCTCGCGGTTTCCTATGCCCAGGAGCGGCTCTGGTTCCTGGAGACCCTCGATCCCGGCAACGCGACCTACATCATGCCCGGCGGGCTGCGGCTGCGCGGCGTGCTCGACGTCGCCGCGCTGGAACACGCACTGGCACAGGTGGAGCAGCGGCACGAGGTGCTGCGCAGCGTTTACCGGACCACCCCGGACGGACAGCTGCGCCAGCTGATCCGCCCGTATACCGCACGGCCGCTGGAGATTACGGATCTGAGCGCCCTTCCGGCAGCGGCTCGGCCCGGCGCCGAGGCAGACCTCGCGACCCAGGTGTACCGAGCGCCGTTCGACCTGGCGGAAGGCCCGGTCTGGCGGTACCACCTGATCAAATCCGGCCCCGGCGAATACCTGCTCGCTATGGCGCTGCACCACATCGTGTGCGACGCCTGGTCGATCGCGGTACTGAGCCAGGAGGTCTCGGCGCACTACCGCGCCCGCACCGACCGGGACTTCGCACCACTGCCGCCGTTGCCGGTGCAGTACGCGGACTACGCGGGCTGGCAGCGCGAGAGCGCGACGAGTCTGGCCGGGCAACTGGACTTCTGGCGCGGTGAGCTCGCGGATCCGACGGTCACCGAGATCCCCGGCGACCGTCCGCGTCCGGCTCGGCGCACCTCGCGCGGCGCGGTGGCGCGCCATGCGATCGACCCGCAGGTGATGGCGCAGGTCCGCGCGCTTGCCGCCCGGCAGGGCGTCACGCCCTTCGCGGTGCTGCTCACGGCCTTCTACACGGTGCTGAATCGGTATACCCGCCAACCGGATCTGATCGTCGCGTCCCCGATCGCCGGACGGACCCGCTCGGCGGTCGAGCCCCTGGTCGGATGCTTCTTGAACACGCTGGCGCTGCGCACCCAGGTCGACCCGGAGGAAACCTGCACCGGCTTGATCGCCCGCGTCGGGCGGACCGTGCTCGCGGCGCACGCGAACCAGGATCTGCCGTTCGAGAAGGTCATCGAGGCGATGGTGCCGCACCGGGACCTGAGCCGGACCCCGCTGGCCCAGGTCATGTTCAACTACCTGAACACGCCGCCGCCCACGCTCGACATGGCCGGACTCGAGGTCGAATTGGTCGACGCCCCACGGGCGACCGCCAAGATGGACTTCGATCTCACCGTCGACGAAACCGACGGCACCGCCAAGCTGAGTCTCGAATACAGCCTCGACCTCTACGACGAGCCCAGCGCCGACCGGGCCCTGCGCCACTACGCGACCGCGCTGGCCGCGATCGTGGCGGACCCCGAACAGCTCGTCGGCGCGATCGTGCTGGAGCGGACCGAACCGACTGCGGGCGAGCCGGATTGGGAGCTGCCCGGAACCGCGCTCGTGCCGGTGGCGGAGCCCGGCGAGCGTCTGATCGATCGTTTGGACGCGGTGATCGATGTGCGCGCCGAGGCACCGGCGGTGCGCGGCGGCGAGCGCATCACCAGCTACGCCGAACTGGACCTGCTCACCGCAGCCATTGCCAAGCAGCTCATCGGCGCCGGGTTGGACGGCAGCCGAGTCGCGCTGCTCTACGACCACACGCCGGAGAGTTTCGTCGCGGTGTGGGCGGCGCTGCGCGCGGGCGTGGCCTACGTCCCGCTCGATCCGCGGGCCCCCGAGGCCCGGCTGATCGAGATCCTCGAGGAAGCCGAGGTGTCCGCGCTGGTGTGTGATCCGGCGCTGACCGCGCTCGCGCGGTCCGTCGCGGGCGGCGCGCACGTGTTCGCCGTCGCGGCGCGGGCCGATCATCCGGACCCCGCACTCGGCGCGGTGCCCACCAACGACCTGTCGACGTGGGCGAAATCGCATATCAGCGCCGACGATTTCGCCTACATCCTGCATACGTCCGGGTCCACCGGACGCCCGAAAGGTGTGGCGCAGAGCCGCGGTAACGCGTTGGCGCACGCGGTGACCTACGCGCGACGGCTACGCCTCGGCCCCGACGATGTCGTCGCCGCCCCCGCGCGATACACCTTCGACGCCGGTGTGCTGAATTCGTTCGGCGCGGCGGTGGCGGGTGCCCAACTGTGCGTGATCGATCCGCACGACTACGGTCCGGCCGCCTTGCGCGCGGAGATCGAACGCGCCGGGATCACTGTCCTGCACTGCACCCCTACGCTTTTCCGCTACCTGCTGAGCGACGCCGACGGGCCGTGGACACCGCAGGCGTTGCGCCTGGTCGCGCTCGGCGGCGAGGAGGTGGTGCGTGGCGATGTCACCGACTTCGGCAAGCACTTCACCGCCGCCTGCCGGCTGGTGAGTCTGTACGGACCGTCGGAATGCTCGGTGGCGTTGCAGCACATCGTTTCTCCCGCGGACGCGGATCGCGCGGGCGTGCCGATCGGCCGTCCGGTCGAGGGGGTGGCGGTGGACCTGGTGGATGCCGCGGGCCGGCCCACCGAGGTGTACGGCGAGATCGCGCTGCGCAGTTCCCATGTGGCCCTCGGCTATTGGCATCGACCCGAACTCACCGAGCGGGCGTTCGGCACCGGCCGCGACGGCGTGCCGTACTACCGCACGGGCGATCTGGCCCGGCGCCTGCCCGACGGCAAGCTGGTCTTCGTCGGCCGCAAGGACCGGCAGGTGAAAATTCGCGGCCACCGGGTGGAGCCGGGAGAGGCGGAGACCTTCCTGCGGGCACACCCGACGGTCGCCGAAGCGGCCGTGGTGCTCGACGCCGAGGCCGAGGTGCCGCGGTTGGTCGCCTATCTCACCCAGGAGGGCCCGCTCGAGCCCGACTACCTGGAGTTGTCGGCGTTCCTGCGAACCAGGCTGCCCGACTACATGATTCCGTCGGCGTACATGGTGCTCGACCGGCTGCCGCGTGGCCTCACGGGCAAGCTGGATCGGGCCAAGCTGCCCAGGATCGCCCCGGCCGCGCCGCCGGTGTACATCGCGCCGAGCACCGAACTGGAGCGCATCGTCGCCGAGGTGTGGACGCAGGTGCTCGACCGCGAGGTCGGTCTGGGGCAGAACTTCTTCGATCTGGGCGGGCATTCGCTCGCGGTGGCCCGGGTGCGTGGCCTGCTGGAGCGGCGGCTCGGCATCGAACTGGCGATGACCGACCTGTTCGCCGCGCCGACCGTCGACGGACTCGCGAAAGCCCTGGCCGGTCGGGCGAGTGCGCCGGCGGAGGGGGACCGCGGGCTCGACCGGCGTGCGGCCGCCGCGCGCCGGCGGGCACACCGCCAGAGCGCGGAGGCACCCGCGCCGCACCTGTCCGACGACGAGAGCAGGGACCCGCGATGACGCACGACGACAACGATTTCCGGATCGCCGTGATCGGCATGGCCTGCCGCTTCCCGGGCGCCGACACGGTCACCGAGTACTGGCGCAACCTGTGCGAGGGCCGGGAATCGGTGCGCCCGCTCGCGCCGGAGACCATGCCCGCCGACCCGCCCGCCGGTTATGTGCACGTGGGTGCGCTGCTGCCGGACGCGGACAAGTTCGATGCGGAGTTCTTCGACATGAGCCCGCGGGAGGTCCAGCTGACCGACCCGCAGCAGCGTTTGTTCCTGCTGTGCGCGTGGGAAGCCTTGGAGGACAGCG
Organism: Nocardia vulneris; assembly: GCF_001613425.1. GTDB lineage: Bacteria > Actinomycetota > Actinomycetes > Mycobacteriales > Mycobacteriaceae > Nocardia > Nocardia vulneris. The sequence goes on from NZ_BDCI01000041.1 coordinate 149,671, forward strand.
GCCGCCTCGCCACCGAGCATCCCGGCTCCGTCGGTGTTTTCGCGGGCGCGGGCCTGAGCACCTATCTGCTGCGCAACCTGGCCGGGCACGCGAGTCTGTTCCAGACCCCGAGTTCGCAACTGCACGCCCTGCACGGCAACGCTTCGGACTACCTGGCCACGAAGGTCTCCTACAAGCTCAACCTGACCGGACCGAGTTTCGCGGTGCAGACGGCGTGCTCCACCTCGCTGGTCGCGATTCACCAGGCGGCGCAGGCCCTGCTGGACTTCCAGTGCGATGTGGCGCTGGCCGGCGGTGCGAGCGTGCAGGTGCCGCAGCAAGCCGGTTACATCTACGAGGAGGGCTCGATCCTCTCCCCGGACGGGCACTGCCGGGCGTTCGACGCCGACGCCGGTGGCACCGTATTCGGTTCCGGCGTAGGCGTCGTCGTGCTCAAACGGCTTACCGACGCGCTCGCCGACGGCGACCGGGTGCACGCCGTGCTCCTCGGTTCCGCGGTGAACAACGACGGCGCCGACAAGATCGGCTACACCGCGCCGGGCATCGCGGGTCAGCGGGCCGTGATCCGAGAAGCCTTGTCGGCGGCCGGGATCGGTGCCGACACCATCGGCTACGTCGAAGCGCACGGCACCGGAACGAAACTGGGCGACCCGATCGAGATCGCGGCGTTGAGCGCCGCCTACCGCGAGCACACGGCGGCCACGCAGTACTGCGCGCTGGGTTCGGTGAAAACCAATGTCGGCCACTTGAATTCCGCGGGCGGTGTCGCCGGTTTCATCAAAGCGGTGCTCACGGTGCGTGACGGCCGCATCCCGGCCAGCCTGCACTACGCCAGGCCGAACCCCGAGATCGATTTCGCGTCCGGCCCGTTCTATGTGAACACCGAACTGAAAGAGTGGACCGCCGAGGTGCGCCGGGCCGGGGTGAGCGCGTTCGGTATCGGCGGCACCAACGCGCACGTCATCGTGGAACAGCCGCCGGTGCCCGCACCCGTCGCGGCGACGGGCGGCCCACGCGCGCTGTTGATCTCGGCGCGCACGCCGCAGGACGCCGACCGTGCCGCGGCGCGCCTGGCCGACCACCTCGACGACACCGACGTCGAATTGGCGGCCGTCGCACACACGTTGGCGCATCGTCGCCGCCGGTTCCCACATCGCCGCATGGTGGTGGCGAGCACGACGGCGCAGGCGGCCACGGCGCTGCGCAAGCCCGCGGCGGGCGAGGCGGTGCCCGCGCCGGCGGTGGCGTGGTTGTTCCCCGGGCAAGGGGTCGCACTCGGTGCGGCGGTACTCGAACTCGCGGCCACCGTCGGTCCGTTCGGCAGCCGCCTGCGCGAGTGCGCGGAGCTGCTCCGCGCGGACGGGTTCGAGCTGGACGCGGCGGTCCGGCAGGCCGAGGGCACCGAACAGACCCAGGTCGCGTTGTTCGCGGTGGAATACGCGCTGGCGGGCATGTGGCGCGAGTTCGGCGTCGCGCCGACGGAACTGCTGGGGCACAGCCTCGGCGAACTGGTCTGCGCCACCCTCGCCGGCGTCTTCGAACTGCCCGACGCGTTGCGCCTGGTGGCCGCGCGCGGCCGGATCATGGCGGCCGCGCCGCCCGGCGGTATGCTCGCGATCTCCCAGGGCGCGGACGCCGTCGCCGCACGCCTGCCGGAGGACGTGTGGCTGGCCGCGGACAATTCCGCGACCCGCTGCGTGGTCGCGGGCGCGCCCGCGGCATTGCTCCGGCTCTCGGAGGAGCTGTCCGCGGCAGGCGCGGCGAGCTCGCTGCTCCCGGTCGGGCATGCCTTCCACACGCCGCTGATGGACGAGGCCGCGGCGCGCTTCGCGGAACTGGTGCGTGGCGTGCCCCGCCGGGCGCCGCGAACATCGTTCTGGTCCACCGTGACCGGCGCCCCGATCACCGCCGAGCAAGCGGTGGACCCGGCGTACTGGGCCCGGCAGATGACCAGTACGGTGCGCTTCCGCGAGGCGGCCCTGGGCCTGCTCGCCCGTAATCTGTCCACCGTCGCGCTCGAGGTGGGCCCGGGCAAATCGCTGGTCTCGTTCCTGCGCACCGCCGATCGCGGGTCGGCCACGGTCGGCACGCTCGCCGTCGGCCTCGGGGCCGGTGCGCCGGAGTCGGCGATCGTCGAGGCGGCGGGTCGCCTGTGGTTGTCCGGCGTGGACGTCGACTTCGAGGCGATCTACGGCGACCGGACGCCCGCGACGGTCGGCCTGCCCACGTATCCCTTTGCGCTGAAGCGCTATTGGGTCGATCCGCCGGAGACCGCGCCGACGCGCTTTCGCACGGTCGAACAGACCCCGCCGGAGCCTGCCGCCCCCGAGGCGAGCGATGCCGCGGGCGCCGAGGAGGACGAGTTCGTCGCGGCGGTGCGCCAGCGCGTGCGCGCCGTGTGGTGTGCCGCCCTCGGCGTGGACGCGGTCGGCGTGGATGCGAATTTCTTCGAACTGGGCGGCGATTCGCTGCTGGCGGTGCACGTCGCCACCCAGCTGCGCGCCATCTTCCCGTTGGAACTCGCACTGGGCGAACTGTTCGCGGGTCCGACCGTCGCGGGGATGGCCGAGACCATCGCCGCGCACCTGATGCGACGGCTGGACGAGCTGTCCGACAGCGAGGTCGAACTGCTGCTGAATCAGCCCGGGGCGGCCGAAGAACGGAGCAACAATGCCTGAACTCGTCGATACCGGCGCCTCCCGCCGGGAATTGCTGCGGCGCTGGGCCGCGGGCAACACGCCGCGCGCGGCCATTCCGCGCCGACCCGATCCCACCGCGGCCGCCCCGCTTTCGGCCGCGCAACAGCGGATCTGGTTCCTGGAGCAGCTGTTCCCCGACCGGGCGACGTACACGATGCCGCTGGCCCTGCGCCTGCGCGGCCACCTGGATATCGCCGCATTACAGGGCGCACTGTCGCTGGTGGTGGCCAGGCACGCATCGCTGCGCACCAGTATCGAAGTGCGCGAGGGCATTCCGGTACAGGTGGTCGGGCCGGTGGCCCCGCTGCCGATGACCGTGGTGAACTCGGCGCAATTGGACCCCACGCAACCGCTCGCCGACGCGATGGCACAGGTCGAGCAGTTCAGCCGGACGGTGTTCGACCTGTCCGGTCCGCTGGTCGAGGTGCTGCTGGTGCGGCTCGGCGCGGACGACGCGATCTTCGCCGTCGCGATGCACCACATCATCTCCGACGGCTGGTCGCTCGGCGTGTTCGCCACCGAGCTGATGTCGGCCTACGCCGATCTCACCGCGGGCCGGCACGCGCCCGAGCTGCCGGAACTGCCGCTGCAGTATCCCGACTACGCCGTGTGGTTGCAGGATCTCGCGCAGCGCGACAAGTTCGGCGCCGACCTCGACTACTGGCGCGGCGTGCTCGGCGACGAGCCGCCGCTGGTGACGTTCCATCCCGATCGACCACGGGCGCTCGAACCGGAGAACCGCGGGGCGCGGGTGCTGTTCACGATTCCGGCCCCGGTGCTGGCCGGCCTGCGCCGCCTGGCCGACGAGGTCAGGGTGCACGACCGTCCCGCAACGCTGTTCATCGCGTTGATGGCGGGATTCAAAGCGCTGCTGCGGTATTACACCGGCGCGGAGGACATCACCGTCGGCACCCCGATCGCGGGCCGGACCCGGCCCGAGATCGAGCCGCTCATCGGATTCTTCGTCAACGCGCTCGCCTTGCGCACCGACCTGTCGGGGGCGCCGACGTTCCGGGAACTGCTGGTCCGTGAGCAGCGGGTGGTCTTCGACGCGTTCGATCACCAGGAAGCCCCGTTCGACCTGGTCGTCGAACACGTGCGCCCCGACCGGGAACTGAGCCATTCGCCGCTGTTCCGCACCGCCGTGGTGCTGCAGAACACCAGCCTGCCCGAACTCACCATCCCCGGCCTCGACGCCGAGTACGTCGAAGTGCATTCGGGCACCACGAAATTCGACGTGCTGGTGACCCTGCGGCAGGTCGGTGCCGAACTGGCGGGCGCGTTCGAATACGACGTCGATCTCTACGACGAGCCGACCGTGTCCGCGATCGCCCGGCACTTCGTCGCGTTGCTGACCGCGGTGGTCGCGGCACCGGATACCGCGCTCCCGGAGCTGGATTTCCTCGAAGCCGGCGAACGCCAGCGGGCGCTTGCCGCGGCGCTGCCGTGTGCGCCGGCCGCCGCGACGCGGCTCACGCTGCACGAGCTGTTCGCGGCCCAGGCGATCCAGACGCCCGAGTCGGTGGCGCTCACTTTCGGCGACAGCGCGCTGACCTATGCCGAACTCGCCTCCGCCGCAGACGGATTGGCGCGCCGACTGCGGGCGCGCGGCGTCGATCGCGGGTCCTTCGTCGGCATTCACCTGGAACGCTCCGCCGACGTGGTGGTGGCGATCCTCGCCGTGCTGCGCGCGGGTGCCGCCTACGTGCCGCTTGACCCGATGTATCCGGCGGATCGGATCGAGTTCATGATCGCCGATTCCGGTGCGCGCCTGGTGATCAGCCACAGCTCGCTGCTCTCGGCGACCGAGGGCGCGGGGCCGGAACTGCTGCTGATCGACGAGTCGCCCGCGGCATCCGTGCCGGATCTGCCGCCGGCGCAGGCGGAACCGCACGACCCGTGCTACGTCATCTACACCTCCGGATCGACGGGAGTGCCGAAGGGCGTCGTGATCGAGCACGCCAATGTGGTGCGGCTGTTCTCGACCACCGCCCGCTGGTACGACTTCGGCGCGCGGGACGTATGGACGATGTTCCACTCCTACTCCTTCGACTTCTCGGTCTGGGAAATGTGGGGCGCGCTGCTCTACGGCGGCCGACTGGTGGTGGTGCCCGGGTCGGTGAGCCGGTCCACCGCCGAGTTCGCGGAACTGCTTGCGCGCGAACAGGTCACGGTGCTGAACCAGACGCCGTCCGCGTTCACCCAGTTGCTGCGGGCGCTGGCGAGCGCGCCGGGCGCCGGACTCGCCGTGCGCTGGGTGATCTTCGGTGGCGAGGCGCTCGACCTCGCCACGCTCACCCCCTGGTTCGACCGGTTCGGCCAGGCCGCACGCCTGGTGAACATGTACGGCATCACCGAGACCACCGTGCACGTCACCTACCGCGAACTCACCAGGGCCGATGTGGAATCGGCGGCGGGCAGCCTGATCGGTGTGCCGCTGCCGGACCTCGGGGTGCTGATCGTCGACCCCGCGGGGCGTCCCGTGCCCGACGGCGTGGCAGGGGAGATGCTGGTGTCCGGCCCCGGCGTCGCTCGCGGCTACCTCAACCGGGACGAACTCACGGCCGAAAGGTTCGTGGCGAGCCCCGCGCTGGACGGCCGCCGCGTCTATCGCACCGGCGATCTGGCCCGTCGCCGCGCCGACGGTGACCTCGAGTACCTGGGCCGGATCGATCAGCAGGTCAAGGTGCGCGGCTTCCGGATCGAACTCGGCGAGATCGAGGCGGCGATCACCGCGCACCCGGGTGTGGACCAGTCGGTTGTGCTGGCGCGCAAGGACACCGGCGGAAACGTCGCGCTCGTCGCCTATTTCACGCCGGGCGACGTGACGGCGGACGCGGCGGACGCCGAACAGGATCAGGTCGCCAATTGGCAGGTCGTGTTCAACAGCACCTATCGGCAGGGACGTGAGGGCGACGCCGATTTCGATATCTCCGGCTGGAACAGCTCCTACACCAATGCCGCCATTCCCGAGGAGCACATGCGGGAGTGGGTCGAGGCGACGGTCGCGGCCGTGCGGTCGCTCGCGCCGCGCCGGATTCTCGAAATCGGTTGCGGCACCGGCCTGCTGCTGTCCCGTCTGGCGCCGCGGTGCGAGGTCTACGACGCCACCGACGTGTCCGCCTCCGCCATCGCGAACGTCCGGGCGAAGATCGTCGACCCCGATCCAGGGCTGGCGCACGTCCGGCTGGAGCTGTGCGCCGCCGACGAACTGCCCGCCGACCTCGCCGGTTCCTACGATGTCGTGCTGATCAACTCGGTGGTGCAGTACTTCCCGAGCGCCGACTACCTCCGCCGGGTGCTGCACGATGCGGCCGAACTGCTCGCTCCCGACGGTGTGCTGTTCGTCGGCGACGTCCGCGATCTGTTGCTCAGCGAATCGTTCCACGCGACGGTCGAGGCGACCAACGCACCGACCGCGAGTGCGAGCGAACTCGCGCCCGCGGTCCGCGCGGCGCTCGATCGGGACGCCGAATTGGTGATCTCGCCGAAGTTTTTCGAGGATTTCGTCGCCGCGAGCCCCGTGCTGACCGGCAGCCGTTTCCGGCTCGAGCGCGGTGTGCAGCTCAACGAGATGTCCCGATTCCGTTACGACGCCGTGCTCTACGCGGGCGCCCGCGGACTTCCGGTGCGGCCCAAGGTGCTCGACGCGACGACGACGCCGCAGCGACTGGCCGAAGTGCTGGAACAGGACCGGCCCGCGGCCGTGCTCGTCACCGATGTGCTCGATGCCCGGGTGGCCGGACCGCTCGCGGTGGTCGAGGAGCTGCGGCGCGGCCGGGCGAGCGCCGCCCAGATCCGCTCCGTACTGGCCGATTCCGGCGGCGTGAGTCCCGAGGACTATCTCGCGCTCGCCGACCGGATGCCCTATCGGATCGAGGCGCTGCGCCGCCCCGGCGGGCGCTACGACGTCGTGGCGACCGGCTGGGATGTCGCACTGTCCGGTGCACCGGCGCGGGCCGCCGAGTGGCCCGAGGATCAGATCGTCTCGGATCCGCTGCGGGTCAAGGCGCGCGACGATCTCGTGGTCGACGTGCGGGCTCACCTGGCGCGCCGGCTGCCGCAGCACATGGTGCCTGCGGCGGTGCTGGTGCTGGACGAATTCCCGTTGACCACCAACGGAAAGCTGGACCGTCGCGCGCTGCCCGCACCGGTGCTGCGCCGGAATCCGGTGGCCTACGAGCCGCCGCGCACGCCGCTCGAACAGCGGGTCGCGGGCGTTTTCGCGCAGGTGCTCGGCATTCCCCGGGTCGGGCGGGAAGACAACTTCTTCGATCTCGGCGGTCACTCACTGCTGGCCGCGCAGCTCATCCTGCGCCTGAAAGAGACGTTCGGCGAAGACATTCCGCTCGGCTCGCTGTTCGCCCGGCCGACGGTCGCCGGTGTGGTGGCGCTGCTGGCGGGGGAGGCGTCGACGGAGGAGGCGATCGACCTGGCCGCCGAGGTGGCCGCCGTCGTCGAATCCTGGCCCGCCGGACCATGGACCACCGCCCGGCCGCACACGGGAGAGGTGCTGCTCACCGGCGCGACCGGCTTCGTCGGCGCGTTCCTGCTCCGGGAACTGCTGGAGCGCACCGAATCCCGGGTGCACTGCCTGGTCCGCGCGGACACCCCGGAGGCGGGCCTGGCCCGGCTCGCGGCGACCTTCGACACCTACGAGCTGCCGCGTACCGCGTTCGACCGGGTCGTGCCGGTACTCGGTGATCTGGGCGAACCACGACTCGGCTTGAGCGAGAAGCAGTTCCTGCTGCTCGGCCGCACGATCGACGCGATCTATCACAACGGCGCGCACGTGAATTTCGCGCTGCCGTACCAGGTGCTGGCGGCGGCCAATGTGCGCGGCACCGATGAACTCCTCACCCTGGCCAGGAACAGCGGTGCGCCACTGCATTTCGTGTCGTCGCTGTATGTGCTCGGCCCCGGCGACGCGGTGGACGGCCGGGTCGCCGAACGGCTGCCCGCGCAGGACCCGTCGCAACTGTCGCTGGGCTACCTGCGCAGCAAGTGGGTCGCCGAACGGCTGGTCTGCGCGGCCGGTGCGCGCGGCTTGCCGGTCACCGTGTTCCGGCTCGGTCGCATCGGCGGCGACAGCCGCACCGGCGCCTGCCAGACCAGCGACTTCTTCTGGCTGCTGGTCAAAGCCAGCCAGGAGGTCGGCCGCGCGCCCGAGGTGGACTTCGCGGTGGATCTCGCGCCGGCCGACTTCACCGGCGCGGCCATGGTCGAACTGGCCCGCGACACCCGGCCCGGCACGCACATCTATCACGTGCGTAACCCCGCGCCGGGATCGTTCGCCGACGCCGTCGGCTGGCTGCGGGCGAGCGGCACGCCGGTGCGGCTGGTGCCCCTGGACGAGTGGCGTGCCGCGATCGCCGCGCACGCGGCCGAGACGGGCCCGGGCTCGGCGTCCTACAGCGTGCTGAGCCTGTTGAACGCGGGTGACGGGCTGACGCCGCTGATCCAGTTCGAGGTGGACGACGCGGTGACCGCGCTGGAACAGGTCGGTGTGCACTGCCCGCCGGTCGCGCACGACCTGTTCACCCGCTACCTGGATTACTTCCGCAAGGTCGGCTTCCTCGCCGCACCGTCACCACAGGAGGTCGGAGTATGACCACGACACTGCTCACCGGGGGCGATATCGAATACGACACGCTGGTACGCGCGCTGACCAGGCAGGCCGCCCAGCATCCGGACCGGCTCGCCTACAGCTTCCTGAGCTATCCCGATTCGACCTCCGCGATCGGGGTCACGGAGTCGCTCACCTACGCCGAGATCGACCGTGCGGCAAGGGCGTACGCGGCCACGCTGCTCCAGGTGGCGCACCCGGGGGACCGGGCGGTGCTGCTGTTGCCGCCGGGCCTGGAGTACGTGAAAGCGTTCTTCGGCTGCCTGTACGCCGGCATCATCGCGGTGCCGCTGTATCCGCCGAGCGCGCACAACTCCAACGGCCGGATCGACGCGGTGTGCGTCGACGCCGACCCGGCGTGTCTCGTCACCACCGACGACGCACTGCCCGATGTGACCGCGTGGCTGGATAATTCGCCGACCGACACCACCCGGCTGATCGTGACCACCGGCGAGGTGAACGCGCGGCTGGCAACCGACTGGGAGCCGGTGCTGGTCGACCGGGAACAGATCGCGTTGCTGCAGTACACCTCCGGCTCCACGCGCACCCCCGCGGGCGTGATGGTGCCGCACCGCGGCCTGCTCGCCAACGCCAGGCAGACCTACCAGATGATGTACCACGTCGGGGTGGGCCCCGAGGACGAGGTCGGCTTCGTCAGCTGGCTGCCGCTGTTCCACGACATGGGCCTGATGGTCGGCGTCATCATGCCGATCATCAACGGCCACGGCGTGGTTCAGATGTCGCCCACCTCGTTCCTGCGCCGCCCGCAACGCTGGCTGCGCGCGATCAGCGACCATCCCGCACAGGTCTTCGCCGCCTCCCCGAACGTGGGCTACGAACTGTGCGCCGAACGGGTCGGCCCCGAAGAACTCGACGGCGTCGACCTGAGCCGCTGGCGCTACGCCCTGTCGGGGGCCGAGCCGGTGCGGGTCAGCACGATCCGGAAGTTCTACGCCGCCTTCGCCGGACACGGCCTGTCCGAGTCGAGCCTGATCGCCGGATACGGTCTGGCCGAGGCGACCCTGCTGGTCTCGGTGAACTGGCGCACCCTGTCCGGCGTGCAGACCGTCACGGTGGACCGCACGGCGCTCGCCGCGGGGTCCGTGGTGCTCGCGCCGGACGGCGCGGACATCGTGAGCGGCGGCGCTCCGGCACCCGGTACGGCGGTGCAGATCGTCGATCCGGACACCAGGGAGCCGCTGCCCGAGAACCGGCTCGGCGAGATCTGGGTGCACGGACCGTCGCTCTGCTCCGGCTACTTCAACCGGCCCGCGGAGACCGAAGCGACGTTCCGGGGCGAACTCTCGCCGCGCGACGGCAAGTACTACCTGCGCACCGGCGACATCGGATTCCTGCACGACGGGGAGGTCTATCCGACCACCCGGCTCAAGGACCTGATCATCATCGACGGCCGCAACTACTACCCGCCGGATCTGGAAGACGCCGCGGAGCAGGCGCATCCGCTGGTGCTGCCGGGGCGCTGCTCGGCCTTCTCCATCGAGGTCGGTGTGCAGGAGAAGATCGTGGTGCTGGTCGAGGCCAGAATTCCCGCCGACGACGCGACGACGGCGCGGGAACTGCGCAACGCCGTGCGCGAGGCCATCTTCCGGGTGCACGACGTCGGCGTGCACGAGGTGCTGCTGCTGAGCCCCGGCGGGATTCCCCGCACGTCGAGCGGCAAGATCCAGCGTTCGGCGTCGCGCACCGCCTACCTCGACGGCACGCTCCGGGTGCGAGGCGAGAAATGACCACGGCACTGTCCACCCACGGCGACAAGCTGACCTGCTTCACCGCCGCGCTGGCGAGCGCACTGCTGGCCCGCGGCGAAACCCGGTGGTGGCGGCCGCTGCTCGCGGGCGGCCCGACCCTCGCGGTCACCCCCGCCGAGCAGGACCTGCTGCTGTTCGAACACGATGCCACCGCACCGCTGCCCGCGCTGGGGTTCGGCGTGCACGGCGACGACGACTGGGCCACCGCGTACCACGCGCTGGAGGAGCAGGTGGCCGCGCACGGTTCGGTCGTGCTACTCGCCGATATCTTCCACTTGCCCTGGCAGCACGGCTATCAGAAATGGCACGCGCCGCACTGGCTGGCCATCGTGGCCACCGTCGACGGCTGGGTGGTGGAGGACCCGCTCACGATGACCACCGAACTCGGACTGCAAGCCGGACAACGGGTTCCGGTGCTCTCGGCCGCCGAACTGCGGGAGTGGTCGGTGAGCCTCGGCCCCGGTGACACGGTCGCGCTGCTGCGCGAACAAGCGATGGCGGGCACCTCGGAGATCCAGGTGGGCCGGACCTATCGCTGGCTGCAGACCCGCCCTGCCGAACTGCGCGCGCCGCGCGCCGACCGGCTGGTGGGTGCGGATGCGCTGGTGGCACTGGCGAGCCGCTACCAATTCGCTTCGACCCCAGACGATTTCACCCAGCTCGACGACCTGTGGCAGGCCCTGCGGCACCGTGAACTGCTGCTGTGGGCGGCGGAATTCGACGACGAGGTGCTCGACGACGCGGGCCGCGAACACTGGGAGCGGGCGGTAGCCCTGTGGCGCAAACTACCGCCGCTGCTGATGCACGCCCGGATGCGGGCCGCCGCGGGCGGCACCGTGCAGACCGCGCGCATCGCCGAAAACCTGCTCGCGCTGGCCGAATACGAAGGCAAGCACCAGGCCTTCGTGCACCGCCGGCCGGAAGGAGCGTAGCGATGGCCGATATCGCGGTGCGGATCGCACCCGCCGACGGATATGTCGCGTGGACCCAGCACGCGAAAACGCTCGCCCGCGAACCGAACCCGCCGGGCGTCGCCGTCCGGCTGGCCGTGCTGGCGACCTACACCACCGACTTCCTCACCGAGCTGCTGCCGTTGGCCTGCGCTCGCGCGGGGGTGACCCCCGAGCTGCTCGAGTTTCCGTTCGGTCAGGTCGAACAGGTCCTGCTCGCGCCCCAAACACCGTTCCACGAAGGCGATTACGTCGTGCTGGCGGGTACGCACCACGACGTCACCGGCACGGTCGAGGAGACCGTGGACCGCTGGGTCGGGCTGTGGGATGCCGCGGCGCGCTCCGGCGTGCGGGTGGTGCAGCTCGGGTTCGCGCCGCCCGCGATCGACGCGTACGACGCGGCCGCCTGGCGTACCCCGCAGTCGCTCTCGCACCGAGTGCGTGAGATCAACGCGCGGCTCGCCGAACAGGCGGCGGGCCGAGTGCTGTTCGTCGACGTGGAACAGCTTGCCGCTCAGGTGGGCCTGCGGCAGTGGGAGGACTCGCGCAGCTGGTACCGGGTGCGGCAACCGTATGCGCCGGACAGCCTGCCGTGGCTGGCCGCGGCGATCGCCGACACGGTCGCGGCCGACCGCGGCCGGTCCGCGCGGTGCGTGGTGGTCGACCTCGACGGCACCCTGTGGGGCGGCGTCCTCGGCGACGACGGCATCGACGGCATCCGGGTCGGCACCGGCGCCGAGGGCGAGGCGTTCGCCGATTTCCAACGCTATCTGCGGGCGCTCACCGAACGCGGCGTGCTGCTCGCGGTGGCCAGCAAGAACGATCGCGAGCTCGCGCTGCGGGCCATCGACGAGGCGCCGGGCATGGTGCTGCGGGCCGCGGACTTCACCCATATCGTCGCCGACTGGCGGCCGAAATCCGAACAGCTCCAAGAGATCTCGCAGAAGATCCGGCTCGGCCTCGGCAGCATCGCGTTCGTCGACGACAACCCGGCCGAATGCGCCCAGGTCGTCGCCGCGCACCCCGAGGTGCGCGCGCTGTGCCTGCCCGCCGCGCCCGCGAAGTTCCGCGCCGCGCTGGCCGCGCTGCCCTGGCTGCACCCCGGGGCGCTGTCCAGCGAGGACTTCACGCGGCAGCGCTCCTACCAGGCACTGGCCGCCGCCGAACGGATCGTGACGGACAACCTGGACGAGTTCCTCGCGAGCCTGGACATGGTCGCCACCATCGAGCCGATCAACAGCACCACCCTGGACCGGGCCGCCCAGCTGATCGCCAAGACCAACCAGTTCAACCTGACCACCCGCAGGCACACCCAGAGCCAGGTCCGGAAGATGGCCGAGGATCCGCGGTGGTTCGCCGCGATCCTGCGCCTGCGGGACCGTTTCGCCGATCACGGCATCGTCGGCGTGCTGCTCGCCGAGGATCGCGAGGGCGCCGTCGAGATCGACACCCTGCTGCTGAGCTGCCGGGTGATCGGCCGGAACGTGGAAGACAATCTGCTGGCCGCGGCCGCCGAATGGGCGTTGGCACAGGGGAGTTCGCGATTGGTGGGCCGGTATCTCCCGACCGCCCGCAACGCGCTGGTGCGCGAGCTGTACCCCCGGCACGGTTTCGCACTCGAGGCGGAATCGGCGCAGGGGGCGGTATACGGATTCGACCTGACGGGTGGCGCGCCCGCGCGCAGCCCGCACGTGCGAGAGGCGCAGACCCACCATGGCTACTGATGTGATGGAGCAGTTGCTCGAGCTGTTCGCCGAAGTGGTCGGCGAGCCGGCCGCTCACGGCCCCGATACGGTGCGCGCCGACATGGACACCTGGGATTCGCTGGCCCAGGTCCGATTGGTGTACGCGGTGGAACGCGCGTTCGCGGTGGAACTTCCGGAGCGCACGCTCACGTCGGAACCCACGCTCGCCGAACTCGCCGCGGCCGTGGTGACCGCACGGCGGGAGCGGGTGTCGTGACCGCCCGCGTGTTCCGTGTGACCGATACCGACGTGGCGACCTACGCGGCCGCCACCGGTGATCGCAATCCGTTGCACGTGGACAACGATTTCGGCCACCGCTCGCCGTACGGCAGACCGGTGGCGCACGGTGCGCTCGTGGTCACCTTGGCGCTGGCCGCGCTCGCCGAGACCACCGATCCGATGGCGGTGCGCGATATCCGGGCGACGTTCCGGCAGCCGACGATTCCGGGCCGCCGCTACGAGGTCGACTGGACGGTGTCGGAGAGCGAGGCCCGCGGCCGGGTCAGCTTCGGCGGTATCGAGGTGGTCGGCGTCCGGTGCCGGCTGGGTTCGGTGCTGCCGTGGTGCGGGCCCGCCGCCGCGGACCAACCGCGCCGCGATACCCCGCGTGTGCTCGGATTGGCCGATGTGGCAGGCGATTCCGCGCAGGCGCCGGGTGCCGAAGGGGGGACGTATGCGGTGGACTACCCGTTGATCGCCGCCTTGGTCTCGCGGGTGATCGGCGGGCGCGTGCCCGAACATGTCGCGGCCGTGCTCGGCTGGGCCAGCTACTGGACCGGCATGTGCACCCCCGGCCGGGACGCGCTGCTCGTCGCGACGACCATCGTGCTGCACGGGTCCGGTTCCGGCGCAGTGGAATTCGATACCGCCGCGCCCGAGGTGGACCGGCGCTCGGGGCTGGTCACCCTGCAGGCCGGGATGCGCTGCGGCGCCAGCGCCGACGTCACCGTGCAGAGCCTGATCCGGGAATCGGTGCCCGGACCGGACCCACAGGAACTGGCTGCCGTCCTACCGCCCTCGGAGCGGCTCGCGGGCCGCACCATCCTGGTCGTCGGCGGCAGCCGGGGGCTCGGCGCGGCCGTCTCACTGGGGCTGGCGAGTCAGGGTGCGCGGGTTCTGGTGAGCTGCACCCGCGCGCCCGAGGTGCTCGCCGCCGCCTCGCACGCCTACCGGGATCGGCTGTGGCCGGTGCTCGCCGACGCCAGCGACGGCTACGCGCTCGGCGCCGCCCTGCCGGAAGGTCCGCTCGACGGCGTGGTGCTGCTCGCGGCCCCGGCGATTCCGACGCTGCCGCTGGCGCCGGACGCGGTCGAGACCGCCGCGCAGTTCATGGCGGCGAGCACCCGGCTGGTCTTCGCGCCGCTGTCGGTGTGCGTGCCACGGCTCGAGAAGGGCGCCACCGTGGTGCTGATCTCGTCGGAGGCGGTGCTGGCCCCGCCCCGCTGGTGGCCGCACTACGCGGCGGCCAAGGCGGCAGTCGAGGGGCTCGCGGAATACGTTGCGCGCCACCATCCGTGGCATGTCGTGGTGGTCCGCCCGCCGCGGCTGTGGACCGACCTGACGAACACCCCGGGTGGGCGTGCGGTGAGCAACCCCATCGCGCCGGTCGCCGCCGATATCGTCAATGCCTTTTCCGCCGAAGACGCTGTCGCCGGGGAAGTTTCGGTGCTCGGCGCGGCCGGATGGGGCGCGCCCTGGCCACTGCTGCACGAGGAGGTGCGAGATGCTGGAGATCTGCGATCTGAACAAGTCGTACGGTAAGAAGCAGGTGCTCACCGGAGTCGACCTGCTCGTGCGACCCGGCGAGATCGTCGGCCTGCTCGGTCCGAACGGCGCGGGCAAGACCACCACGGCGTCCATCGTCGCGGGTCTCACGCCCGCCGACTCGGGGACGGTCCGGATCGACGATATCTACCTCGCGACCGAGCCGCGCCAGGCCCGGCGCAAGCTGGGCTTCGCGCCGCAGGAACTCGGCGTGTACCCCACGCTGACCGCGCGGGAGAACCTGACCTTCTTCGGCAAGCTGATGGGGGTGGGCCGCAAGGAACTGCCCGCGCGGATCGACGAGGTCGCCGCGCGGCTCGGCATCACCCCGTTCCTCACCACCCGGGCGCACCAGCTCTCCGGCGGTCAGCAGCGCCGGCTGCACACCGCCATGGCGCTGCTACACGAGCCGGACGTGCTTTGGCTGGACGAGCCGACTGTCGGTGCGGACGTCGCGGCCCGGCAAGACCTGCTCGACGAGGTGCGCGCGCTCGCCGATCGGGGCGCGGCGGTGGTGTACGCAACCCACTACCTGCCGGAACTCGAGGTGCTCGGGGCTCGGGTGGTCGTGCTGCATCAGGGCCGGATTCTGGCGCAGGGGAGCGCTGCCGAGCTGATCGAGCGCCACGCGCAGGCGGCGGTGAGTCTCGAATTCGTGACCGCGATCCCCGCGTGTCTCGGCGGGTTCCTCGCCGCGCCGGGCGCCACGGTGGTCGACGCGCGCCGGCTCGACATTCCGACGAACGCGCCCGGCCAGCTGCTCGCGCAGCTGTTCACCACGTTGGACACCGATACCGAGCAACTGCTTGCCGCGGAGATCCAGCACCCCAACCTGGAGAACGCCTACCTGGCGATCATGCGCGCGGCCGCGGCCGGCGCCGACCAGCCCGTGGAAGGGATCCGAGATGCTGTTGCATGACTCCGCCGTCGACCGGGTGCGCGCGCTCTCCTGGGCGGACCTGCGCCGCATCCGGTCCGATCCGGCCCAGCTGATCGTGCTCACGGTGCTGCCCATCGGCATGATGGCGTTCCTGACCCCGGCGAACAAGGCGCAGCTGCGCTTCTTCGGCGGGTTCCCCAACGCCAGCGGCATCGAGCAGGCGGGTCCGGGCACCATCGTGATGTTCGCGTTCTTCATCACGACCTTGCTCGGCGCCTCGTTCTTCCGCGAGCACGAGTGGGGCACCTGGGACCGGCTGCGGGCCGCGCCCGTGCGTGCCGGGGAGATCATTCTCGGCAAATCGCTCCCGTCGGTGCTGTTCTCGGTGGTGCACCTGAGCATCCTGTGGCTGGTCGCCTTCACGCTGTGGGACCTGCACAGCAAGGGCTCGGTCTGGCTGCTGGTCCCGATCAGCGCCTCGCTCATGGTCGCGACCTGGGGCTTCGGCATCGCGCTCGTCTCGCTGTGCCGCACCATCGATCAGCTCTCGATCATGGCGCAGGTCGGTTCGCTGGCCATCGGGGGGCTGGCGGGCACGATCACGCCGCGTGACACGCTGCCCGGTTGGGCGCAGGCCTTGTCGCCGTTCACGCCGCAGTACTGGGCGCTGAAGGGTTACCAGGACGTCATCCTGCGCGGAGCCGGGTTCGCCGACATCGTCGAACCGTGCCTGATTCTGCTCGGGGTCGGCGTCGTCGGCGGACTGGTCGCCCTGTTCCGGTTCCGGCTCAGCCACAGCAAGGTCGGCCGCAGCTGAGCGTTACTCGATCGGCTGGGTGATCGCGTTGTGCTCGTCGTTGATCAGATGAAAGGCCGAGGCCAGGTCGTCCAGGGCGGTCTGCCAGAGTGACTCGGTGCCGTCACCGTGCGGGTTTCCGCTGCTCAGTGACAGCAGCACCTGTGCGGCCTCGGCCGCGCGAGCCGCCGCGTCGAGCAGGACCGGGGCCTGATCGGAGAGATGGCGCGGGGCCAGCGCGTCGATCCGGTTGTGCAGCCAGTGCGCGTCGAAATGGGCCTGTTCGGTGGCATTCTCGCCGTCCAGCGCGGGCTGGGTGCTCGCCGCGGTCCAGCGCCGGGCCAACTCCTGCTGGTCCGGCGTGTTGGTCACCGCGCTGCGCAGTTCGCTGCTGAACACCCGCTGCAACAACGCGGCCAGTTTGGCGCGCTCGACCGCGGGGTCGTTGTTCTCGGTGGCGAGGGCATCGATGTCGCCGGGGTCGATGTGCAGCACTGCCAGAATTGCCCTCAGTTGCGCGATCGTGGCCACTCAACCCCTGCCTTGTCTGCCTCGCCGAGCCGTTCCTCGGCACCACCCGACCCCCGGTACACGGAACGATTAACCAAATGATAGCCGCACGGTGTCATCGTGACACCGCAAACGCCGCGCGAATCGTCCGGTGCGATATGCGTGTTGGCTATGGCCCGCAACCGATCTCGGCGCGAAGTTGGTTGTGCTTTTGATCACCGTAGCCTCGCTGGCCGATTTAGAATGATCACTCTAATATCGAGGGTATGAACAACAGAGATGTGGTGAATCAGTTCTATCTGGCGACGCAGGCCAACAGCGGCGCCGCGATCTTGGCCGCGCTGCATCCGCGGTTCGAGGCCGCGGTGGCGCCGGGCATGCCCAGCGTCACCGACTTCGCGCCGCGCGGTCCGGAGGTCGCGCTGGCCACGGTGTGGGGACCCGTCGGCGAGGACTTCGCCATCGCGCCCTACGCCGAGGCCTGGTACGACACCGAGGACGGCGGGGTGCTCGTCACCGGGCACTATCGCGGCACTGCGCGCGCGACGGGCAAACCCGTACTCGCGGAGTTCGCGCATCTGTGGCACGTGGCCGACGGCAAGATCAGCGCGCTGCATCAGTACACCGATACCTGGTGCTGGCGCGCCGCGCTGGCCGCCTGAGCGACTCGCGATACCGGGCAGTCCCGGTGTGCGCATGGTGACCTCGTTCCGAAACATCGATGCCTACACATCTGAGTTCGGCTCGGTCACCCTCGCGGATTGTCGACACGCCGAAACAATCTCGGCGATCTCGGTGCGGTCCGGTCGCTCAGCGGATCTTGCTCTCGGCCGCGACCATGTCCAGGACCAGATCCTGCAATAGTCGGCAGGTGGTGTGCGCCTGGGCGAGCAGCAGCTCCGACGATTCGGCCTCCGCCACATCGATGAGCTCGTTCATCTGATGGCACAGGGCGACGAGCCGTCGCACGACCTGCCGCCGCTCCCTGCAGGTGAGTACGTCGCTACGCATACCTTCCCCATCGCGGCGCGCCGCCCACGCGTTTCGGCAACTCGCCGGACACCTTGCGGCGAAAGGATTGTCAGCGTCGCCGCCGCTGTTGCGCAGGGCGTCAGTTGACGCGGGGCGCGGTGCCGCCGGGGAAGGTGACCTGCTGGGCGGTAGCGTATTCGGCTTGGACTTTGTAGTAGCGGTCGTGCGGGCCGTACGCGGCATAGAAGACGAAGCCGCGCGTCTGCGGGTCGACGAAGGGCGCGCCCTCGACGAAACGGGCCAGCACCGGATGCAGGTGGGTCGGGAAGTTCGCGGCCTGCACGCGCAGCGGGAAGCAAATGCGTTGCATGCGTGCGGAAGTCCAGGAGAAGGTGCGATAGATATTGAAGGTGCGGCCGAGTAGCGCGAGCTCCTCCTCGGTCGCCGCGGTGAAGTCGAGGTCGGCCAGGATCTCGGCGATATCGGCCGAGCCGAGGCTGCCCGGTTCGAACACGTTCGAGTACAGATTCATCGTGCGGGCGGCGAAATCGACTGCGAGGATGCCGATTCGGCCGCCGTAGCGGGACAGGTGCGCGGCGTGCGCGCGGGCCGACTCCGGTATCCCGGGAAACGCGAGCATCCGTTCCACGCTCAGCAGTTCGGGGAAGATCAGCCAGATCTTCTGCACGCCGTCGGACAGGGCGACGTCGACGCCCGCCCGGGCGGGCACGGCCGCGCTGACCGCGGCCAGCAGCTCCTCCATCGGATGTCCGGTGTAGGTGAGCAGCCCGGCTTCGCGCAGGGTGGCGACGAGTTCGGTCGGCTCGCCCGCGTGCATCAACCGCATGTTGACATCGCGCTCGGGCACCGGGTGCGTGGTGGTGCGTACGGCGACAACGGAATTCGTCCACAGGTCGGCGAGCGGCTCCAGGACCGGGTCCACGACCGCCGGGTCGTAACCGACCTCGGCCAGGCGCGCGTACTCGCGCAGATCCCGGCGCAGGCTGTCGAGCGTCACCACTGCGGTAGAACTCATCAGTCACCTCGAATATGCAACCGCCACAGGCTGCCCGAGCCGCCGATGGCTGTGGGAACGGATGGACCGACACGACGTCCGAGGGGACACGATAGTCCGTCTCGGCGCAGGATACGGCGAAGTGGGCAGGAAAGTTGAAGCGTTGACCGAGCGGGCGGCGACGCCGGACCCGGCCGGAGGAAACCGAAAGGTACCTTTTCGCCCTGCACGGCGATACCGAAAGGTATTGAAACTGTTGGGTATTAAATACTGCGAGGTATATTTAGGACGTATCCTCGGTAAATGTCGCGCTGCTGCGAATTCCCCCCGCGTTTGCCGTACAACACGCGGAGACGGTGTGTAGCGTCTGGAATCCTCAACCCTTACAGAACAGGCGAGGAGCGCGTGCTCGATATCGACGGCTGCCTTGCGCGCATTATGGATATACCCGGTGCGTGCAGTACGACACTAGTGGACGGTACGAGCGGTCTCGCGATCGCCGCGGCGGGTCGGCACGACCTGGTCGATCAACACGAAGATGCCGCTGCCACAACCGATATCGTGCGTTCGGTGCTGCACTGCGCGGCACTCGCGACCGGTTCCGACGACACCGAGATCATCGTGTGCGGAACGCACGCCTATCACCTCTTGAATCCGCTGCCCGGAGATTTCGCCGGGCAGCTCTTCGTGCACGTCCTGTTCGATGGTGACACCGGAAATCTGGCGTTGGCCCGATACCGGCTGCGGGGAATTCTCGCGGAATTCGCTGCGGACGATCATGAGCGTTGAGGCGGAAGTCCGAGGGGCAGCTTGGGAGGACCCGTGACCGCGCGAAGGAAATTGCTCGGAGATTTGATGGGAAGGTTGACCAAGGTGGCGATGACCGCACCGGAACTGAACACGACCGTACTGGGGGAGTTGAAGCTGCTCCGCGAGCGGGTCCCGCAGCTGACCGGCGCGCTGGTCGCCTCCAGCGACGGGTTGCTCGTCGCCCACGATTTACCACCGCACATCGAGCCCGGCGGCATGGCGGCCCTGGCGGCCGCGCAACTGTCGCTGTCCTATCGGCTGACGACCACCGCGCACGGGGGCGGCTTCCACGAGGTCGTGGTACGCGGCAGCGAAGGGCACGTGGTGATCTACGCGGCGGGGTGGACCTCGCTGACCGTCCTGGCCGGGCCCGACGTGAATGTCGGCCGGCTGCACCTGGAGTCACGGCCGGTGGCCCGCGCCATCGCCGACCACATGCTGGCGAACGACTTCGGCACAGACCAGACAACACACACCGAATGAGAGGAACAGACATGTCCAATCTGGATCTGTCGCTGAAAGACATGATGGTGATCGACGGCGCGCTCGGCGCCGCGGTCGTGGACTACAACAGCGGGATGGCGCTCGGCACCCTCGGCAGTTCCAAAGCACTCGATCTGCAGGTCGCCGCCGCCGGCAACACCGAGGTGGTGCGCGCCAAGATGCGCACCATCGAGCAGCTCGGCCTCAACGAAGGCATCGAGGACATCCTCATCTCGCTCTCCGGCCAGTACCACATCATCCGCCCCATGAGCGGCCGAAAATCCAAGGGCCTGTTCCTCTACCTCGCCCTCGACCGCACCCGCGCCAACCTCGCCCTCGCCCGCCACCGCCTAAAAGGCATAGAAGAAGACCTCGAGGTCTGACCCCCGGTAGCGCCGGCGCGGCGGCCCCTCGCCGCCCGGGCGCCTACCATCCGAACCCGTTTGCCGCGCCGGTTCGGTCTGTCCGAGGTCAGTCCTCGGCCGCGGCCATCACCTCCACCGCCGCAGGTTCGGGCTGTTTCGGCGCAGCGGGCACCCATCCCCGCAGCGGTTGCACGACCGAGCCGTAAAAGGCATCGGTCGCCGAGGTCACGCTGGCGATGAAGCTCGCGGCGGTACCCGAGCGTCGGCTACCCATCGGAAACGTCTGCTCCAGCGCGAAGGACACGATCGAGCCGACGCGGTCGTTCGTCAGCACCTTCGGATCCGCCCGCACCGTGGCGAGGTGTTCGCAGGTCTCGTTTCCTCGTTCGGAGAAGACTGCTTCGACCTGGACGTCGCCCGGTGCGTCGCTCAATTGCCGCAGCAGCCAAGCCAATCGGCGCCCCGACGTGCCTTCGTTCGGTGCGTCCAACGTGGTGCGGCAGCGGATCTTGTTCGTCCGCACATCCGCGATCACGACGAGATCGCCTGCGGTGTCGGGGATTCGCAGCACCGCCTCGAAACTCCCGTCGGCGGCGAGGTGTTCGGCCACCGCCGCATTGCGGGCCCCGGGATCGGCGCGATGCCTGCGCGGCAGGACATGCGTGACGGTCACGCCGAGTTCGGCGGTCAATCGCAATGCGAGGTGGCGCGACAGCGCGACCCAGGTATCGGCGACGGTCAGGGCCTTCTGATCGCCGGCACGCAAGGTGCCGGCGACAACGGCGTCGCGGACCGCGACCCAATGCCTGCCCATGTCGACGAACTCCGCCGCACCCGACCGCGGATGATCCAGATAGCGCAGGAACTCGCGCAGGATCCAGGCGTGCAGGTCGTTGTCGATGCCGCCGTGCGAGAGCAACATTCGCGCCTCGTGCGCCACTTCGGACCAAGACAGGTGCCGCAGTGCCACCTTGGTGAGTTTGCGCCGGTCCACCTCGACCGGGAGTTCGCCGGGCCCGGCCGGAATGTCGTTCGACAGGCTGACCACTACGTCGTACTTCTTCTTGCGCGCCACGTCGAGGTAGCTTTCGAGCTGGTCGCGCCGGAGCTTGCCGTTGCCCGTCTTGACCTCTAGCAGCCCCGTCCACACCCGGCTACCGCGCGCGACCTCGAGCACCGCGTCCGGAATGACCTTCGAATCGCCTCGCTCGTACTGCACCTCGACGTAGCCCTCGAAAACGCCCACCGGTGCACCCATTCGGGCACAGACGGCGCGTGCGAACGGGCGTACCGCCTGCATGGTGGCGACGAGCGCCGAGGTCGCGCGTCGTTCTTGCTCTTCACCCGCACCGACGCCGGCGACCGAGAAGAGCGGAGCCGGCTGCCAGGAATCGAGTTCGGCCAGTTTGAATTCGACCGGTTTCGCCTTGCGTGGCGCTCGTTTGGCGGTCCGGACACCGCGAGTGCGGGTTTGCGGGCGCACTACCGGCGCGGTGTCCTGCTGCGGCGCATCGGCCACCGCGACAACCTCGATCGCATCGGCACGCAAGCCATTACTGGCCCCCACTGCGTCGGCGTCGCGCGAAGTGCGACGATGCAGTGATAGTCGGGCGGGGGTGCGGCCTTGTTACGCAGGGCTTTCGAGACTTATCGGTCTGCTGAGTCCTGGGTGCGCGCTGGTGCTCAGCGGAGGGTGGGGGCTAGGCCGTTGGGGGTGAAGAGTTGTTTGGGGTCGGCTACGGGGTGGTTGTTGATCAGGACGGTGGGGGTGGAGCGGATGCCGCCGTCGATGATCTCCTTGGATTTGGTGCGCAGGTAGGTGTCGTAGCGGCGATCGGTGATGCATTGGGCCACAGCGGATTCGGTGTAGCCGGCGCTCTGGGCGATCGCGATCAATTCGGTGTCGGGCAGGCCGGCGCCGCCTTCGGCGGGCTGCTGCTCGAACATGGAGGCCAGCCAGCCCTGGAACTTCGCCGGGTCGGCTTCGGCGACACAGTAGGCCGCGTTGCCCGCGCGCGAGGAGTACTGGGTGGTGGAGGCGCGGTCGAGGAACGAGATGATGTTGTACTCGATCAGCGCGGAACCGCGGGTCGCGGCGTCCTCCAGCGCGGTGGCGTTGGCCTGCTCGAACGCCTGGCAGGCCGGGCATTGCAGGTCGGCGACCACCTGGACAACGTTTTTCGCGGCGGGATCCCCGATCTGGATGGCGCCGTTGGCGGTGACATTGGCGGGGGTCGCGGCCAGCGGCTGCTGCTGTTCGGCGGCGGGCTGCTGGCCGGTCGCGGGCTGCTGCGCCTGCGGCGCCGCGACCGCGGTACCGACGAAGTCGCGGCTCAGGTCCTGCGCCACGATCACGACGCTGACCCCGGAAATGACGGCGAACAGCAGGGCACCCGCGACCATGCAGGCCAGCACCGTGCGATTGCGGTCCCCGCTCGGCGGCAGGCTGGGCCACCCACTCCGACTGGTGTTCATCGTTCCCCCATGCCTTTCGCCGATCGAACAGGTTCGCTCCGACACATTAGTGTCGCCGACCGCGTTTCGTATCGCCGACCGGCGAATAGCACTCGGCGCGCGGATGATCGGCGGTTAGTGCATATTCGGTTGACCCGTCACCGGAGCGGAAAAGTAGGGTGGTCCGGTGATTCGGACAGCTGCGTTGGCCCACGTCAGGGATCGCCGTCTGCTGCAGACGCGATCGATCGGCAAGGAAGTCTTCTACATGGCGGGCGGGAAGATCGATCCCGGGGAAACGCCCGTCGGCGCCTTGCACCGCGAGGTGCGCGAGGAACTCGGCGTCGGCGTCCTGTCCTGCGATGAACTCGGTGTGTTCGAGGCCGAAGCCTACGGCCACGCGGCCGGCACTCAGCTGCACATGACGTGCTTCACCGCGGAGTTGGACGGGGAGCCCCAGCCGACCAGTGAGATCGCCGAGCTGCGCTATTTCACGGTGAGCGAGTACGCGGCAATGGATCACGTCGCCCCCGGCTCGATGCTGGTGTTCCGCAGGTTGCACGAGTTGGGCGTCGTCGACTGGTAGGTCCGTGAGAATTGCGGTCTCGCGGATACCTCCGCGCTACGCTCGGCTGCGAGATTCGGCGAAGGCCGGGTTGCGGCGCACCTACTCGAAGGGAGTCCGAATGTCCGGATTCGAGCGGGATGCGGTGCAGGTAATTCTGTGCGACATCTTCGGCACCACCGTGGACTGGTTCAGCGGGGTAAGCGGGCAGGCGGCGGAGATCTTCGCGGCGGCCGAGGTGCCGCTCGACGCAGCGGCGTTCGCCAACGATTGGCGGGACATGTATCTGCCTGCGATGCAACGGGTTCGGGCGGGTGAGCGACCGTGGGCCTATCTCGACACCTTGCACCGTGAATCGCTGGACAGTCTGCTGGAGCGGCACGCCGTCGTCCTCGATGACGACGCTCGCGCCCGGCTGGTCCGAGCCTGGCATCTACTGCCCGCCTGGCCCGAAGCGGCAGCCGGACTGGCTCGGCTGCGGACCCGCTACACCGTCGCGGCGCTGTCCAACGGCGGCATGGCGTTGCTCACCCGTCTGGTGAAAGCTGCTGAGCTGCCGTTCGATTGCATCCTGTCCGCGGAGTTGGCTCGGTCCTACAAGCCGGCACCGAAGGTGTATCGCACCGCGACAGCGCTGCTCGATGTCGACCCCGATCGGGTGCTGATGGTCGCCACCCACGGTTGGGACATCGATGGTGCACGGGCGGCGGGCTTGCGCACCGCTTTCGTCGAACGACCGGGGGAGAAGGGCCCGCATCGGCAGGCGGACCGTCCGTCGGACACCGTCAGCGATCTGACGGCGTCCGACTTCCTCCAACTCGCCGAAATCCTGGGCTGCTGAGCAGCTTTCGCGGATCGGCTCAGAACAGCGACTGCTTGTCCGCCGCGATGAAGAACCCGTGCCCGGCCTGACTGCACTGGATACCCGCCTCCGACGACGTGCACGCGGTCCCCTTGACGACGATCGTCTCGCCGTAAGCGAGCACCTTGCCGCCGCCTTCGCTCCCGCCTTCGATCGGCGGGCCCACGAACACACCCTGATTCAAGCAGAGGTACTTGCCTTCCCCGCCGACGACCTGCGCCGCCACCGCCCGATCCGGCCGCTTCCCGCAGTCGGGCAGTTCCGCCGGGATCACCGTCGCGTTCTTCAACTGACATCCCGTGCCGAGCCCGTTGCTTTCGATGAACCCGCACTTGATGTTCTTGCTCGGCGACTGGAAGTAGTAGTAGCCCTCCTGCTGATAGTCCCGGGCGTCGACCGTCGCGTCCTCGCGCGAGGGCAGTTTCGTCGGCGCCGCAGGTGTCCCCGCCGCATCCGGACTGCGCTGCGGTGACAGCCCCGGCACCGCGCTCGACACGCTCGAGGTGCTGTCGCTGCTCGACTTCGAACTGTCCGTACATCCGGCCGCGCCACCCACCGCCGCCAGCAGAGCAAATGCCAGTACCAATGTCTTCATGTCGTCTCCCACAGTCGATTCCACCCCAACGAACTGAGCTTTCCATCGACCCGACCGACCGGCTTGTTACGACTCGGCGGCGCGCACCCGTGATCTTGATGCCTGCCGCGCCCTCGTGCTGGCTGCCCCTTCCTCACTTCTCTGTGCCTGTAGACAGTGGTGGACGACCTGCGCCGAGGTGTCACGCAGGGCCTCGTGCGGTAAACCGGTCAACCGCAGAACAACGGCTGAAGCGGAGTCAGCAGCGGGCTCACGGGGCCGTCCTTCCCGCCTGTGATCTCGATCAGGAACACCGCCGGCCAGGTGAACACCGAGCACAGCAGCGAGGGCGGCGGCGGAGAGGCCTGAGCCGGCGCCGCCACTACCACCGTCGACGCGATGATCGCCCCGGCTGCGCCCGAGAGCAGCAACTTCCGCATAGGTGTTCCTTCCTGCCAAGGTTGGACCTGCGAGGCGTAGGACGCTGTGTTCGCAGGTGAAGTGCATTATCTGATCGGCGTTCAAATAGAGAACACTGATCACAGATAGCCGAATAGTAGCTACATATCGCCAGGTTGACAACCGGTGCAGACACCACCGAAGCCCGGACCGGGCTCGATGGTTGGCTCTGGTCGTGGCGAGCACGCGAGAACCGCTTACCCCGCGGCGGCGGCGAACGCCTCGTATCCGTAGTCGTCGAACAGCACGAAATGGGCTTCTCGCACGGTGGTTTTCGTGTTGCGCACGGTGTCGACGGCGATTCGGGCGCCGTCGTCGAGGGGCCAGCCGAAGGCGCCGGTGGAGATGGCGGGGAAGGCTATGGTTCGGGCGCCGAGTTGTGCTGCGACGCGGAGGGATTCGCGGTAGCAGGAGGCGAGGAGGGCGGAGCGGTCTTCGGTGGGCGACCAGATCGGGCCGACTGTGTGGATGACCCAGCGGGCGCGGAGGCGGCCCGCGGTGGTGGCGACGGCTTGTCCGACGGGGAGGCCCTGCTGGTATCGGGTGGCGCGTAATTCGCGGCAGACGGCGAGG
The DNA here is from genome assembly GCF_001613425.1 of Nocardia vulneris. Lineage (GTDB taxonomy): Bacteria > Actinomycetota > Actinomycetes > Mycobacteriales > Mycobacteriaceae > Nocardia > Nocardia vulneris. The sequence continues at coordinate 175,542 of NZ_BDCI01000041.1, forward strand.
ATTTCGGGGCCGCCCGCCGCGTGGATCGCGCCGTCGACGCCGCCCCCGCCGAGCAGGGAAGAGTTGGCCGCGTTGACGATCGCGTCGACGGACTGCCGGGTGATGTCCCCGCGCAGTAGCACGATGTCGGCGGTCCGAGGCGATTCAGCGGTCATGGGGTCGACGGTAGCGGGTGTGTCGAGAAGTGAGCCGGTTCAGGACTTCTCGGCGAGTTCGGCGAGGCGATCGACGGACGCCAAGAGCTTGTCCGAGGTGGTGGCGCGGGCTCGGACCAGCCGCTTCTCGTCGGTCAGCTGCGACCAGTCGTAGGTGTGCGTCACCCGGGTGCGTGCGTCATCGAGCGGTTCGATCTCCCAGCGCCACAGGTGTCCTGGCTGCTCCTGCCCGACTTCGGATGGGCGCCAAGCGATTCGGCGTCCCTCCTCGAATTCCACCACGTGATTCTCCCGCACGGCCCCGATGGTGAGCGTCATCGTGAACACGTCCCCGACCGCACGCACCCGCTGGCCGGCCGGCGCCTCGGCCAGATTCTCGTTCCCGTCCCAGCGCGGTTGCTGCGCCGGGTCGGCGATCAACTCGAAGATCGCCGCCGCCCCCGCGGCAACCTCCCGGCTGGCCTGTACCACCTGAGCGACTTCATCGGTCTCTGTCATGCTTCCGATCGAAACATCTCCACACCCATCCCGCACCCCCAACCGTCCGCGTTCACCTCGACCGCACCATCCACCCTCGACGTTCAACCCCACGTAGCCGTCTCCGGCTCGACTCCGTGCGCGCGGGCGTTCGCGAACACCACGTCGCGCAACCACGGGGTGAGTTCGGGGGCCATGGCGTCGTGGTACTCGGCGTAGCCGGGTTCGTCGACGAACATGCGGGCGATGCAGACGTGGCGGGCGTGGGGGCAGTCGAAATAGCGCGACAATAAGGCGCGATGACGTTCGGCGAGGGTGTTGGCCGCGTCGGAACCGGGGGCGATATCGGCGAGTTTCGCGGCGGCCAGGTCGGCGTACAGCTGCTCGGTTTCGGCGGCGATTTCGCGCCAGTCGTCCGCGGAGCGGTGCGCGGCCCGTTCGGCGTATTGCGCCCACTGCGGGCTGTCGCCCCAGCGTTGTCCGGCTTGCTCGACCCATTCGCTGCGCCACTGGTCGCCGAAGATCTCGACCTGCTGCTGCGGTGTCAACCGGATGCCGGACCGGAAGGATTCCAGCATCCGGTCGACCGCGCCGACCATTTCTTGCAAACGAGCGATCCGGTCGACCAAGTGGGATCGCTGGCTGCGCAGGTGGTCGCGCGCGTCGGTGGCCGGGTCATCGAGGACTCGGGCGATATCGGCGAGCGGGAGCCCGATTTCCCGGTAGACGAGCACGCGATGGATCCGCGCGATGTCCTCGTCCGAGTACAGCCGGTAGCCGGCCCAGGTCCGCCCGCTCGGCTGGACCAGGCCGATCACGTCCCAGTGGTGCAGCGTGCGCACGCTGATCCCGACGAGCGCGGCGGTCCGGCCGACGGTCGCGCCGTCGGGGTCGATCGGCTCGCCCGTCCCGGCCGGTGCGTCGCGGGCCTCTCGTGTCATCAGGTCAGTATCGCGCATGGCTATTCTCTCCGATCTCCGGCGAATCCCAGGTCACGCTTCCGGTACGGGGAATCCGACGGCCCGCAGCGCGTCCGCCTGCGGACTGCTCGGGTCGATCGGCCGCGCCGCCGTCATGACGACGTGCGCGCGTTCCGGCGTGATCACCGTCAATTCGAGGGCGTTCCACGGCATCTCCCGCGGGCCGCGAGTGGATCCGGGGACGAGTTCTTCGCAGCGGCTTGCGATCTCGTCGATCTGACTGGGCACACAGGAGAAGTCGACCCGCATGGCGGGCGCGGCGTCGGCCGGCTCCCCGGCGACGAGCAATACGTCTTGAAATGCCCAGCGCCGCAGATGGATCAGTTGACCGGGGATGGTGAAGATGTCGATGAACCCGAGCCCGCGCAGCCAGAAGTCTGCGGAGCCGGCGAAATCGGCGGTCGGCACGGTGAGGAACATCGGCATGCCGTAGTAGCTGCGGTAGACCTCGGGAGCGACCGCGTCGAGTGCGGGCACGGGAACCGGGCTGATGTATTCGTTCATGCCTCGAGCGTCGAGCCTCACGCGACGTAAGGGTCAAGCCAACGCTTTCACCACGTACGCGGCGGCCTCGGCGAGCAACGCCTGGTCGTATTCGGCGTCCGCGGTCGCCTTGCTGGACATGAGGGACAGGACCAGCGGCGCCCGGTCCGGCGGCCACACGATGGCGATATCGTTGAGCGTGCCGTAATCCCCGGTCCCGGTCTTGTCGGCCACCTTCCAGCCCTGCGGCACGCCCGCCCGGACGCGCAACGCGCCCGCACCGGTCGCGTTGCGCTCCAAGAGATCTCGCAGGAACGCAAGCTTGTCCTCGGGCAGCGCGTCGCCCAGCACGATCCGCTGGTAGTCGGTGCCGAGCGCGCGCGGTGAACTGGTGTCGCGTGGATCGCCGGGTGTCGCCTCGGTGATCGCGGGTTCGATCCGATCCATCCGGGTGATCGGATCGCCGAGCCCGCGCAGGTACGCCGTCAGTTCCGCGGGTCCGCCGATATCGCGTAGCAGCAGGTTGCCCGCCGTGCCGTCGCTGTAGCGCACGGCGGCGTCGCACAGGTCACGGATCGTCATGCCGGTGGCGACATGCTGCGGCGTGATCGCGGCATTCTTCGTCAGGTCCTCATCGGTGTACCGAACCACAGTGTCCAAGTGCGACAACGGGTTTCGCTGCAACATGGCGGCAGCGGCCAGTCCCTTGAAGGTGGAGCAGAACGCGAACCGCTCGTCTGCCCGGTGCGTGACGGTCGCACCGCTCGCGGTGTCGAGGGCGTAGACACCCAAGCGCGCGTCGAACTTTCGTTCCAGCTCGAAAAGCCGGTCGTGTCGCGCCTGCGCAGTCGGCGAGACGGTCGGCGCGGAATCCGTTGTCGCGCTTGTCGAACAGGCCGTCAGCGGTAGCAGTGCGGTCGCGCCGAGCAGTGTGCGGCGGCTGATGCGCTTGTCACCCAAGGTCATCCGATGAATGCTACGGCTGCCAGGTGATACGACCACCTTCGAAATCCTGGGCTTTGCCACCCTCGTAGTCGTATTCGTCGCCGGTGGGGTAGCCGTAGGCGCCGTTGGCCCCGGCGCGGGATTCCCAGGTGAGCCGGATCGCGCCCCACACCGCATGGGCACCGGTCTTCTGCGACCAGTAGATGGCGCCGTCGTTGAACAGGTTGTAGCGGCCGTTGTTCTTCGCGGCCGCCTCGTCGGTGATCGGGAAGCCGAGCGGGCTGTTCTCCGAACCGAGCGAGTTCCACTTGTCCCGGATCACGCCGCCGAGCTGATGCGCCGCGGTGCCCACCGACCAGTAGATCGAACCACCCTGGAAATGGCTGAAGCTGCCCGCTTTCACCGGCGTCTGCTCCACCCGGGTGACCGGGTAGCGCAGCGCGCCGGACTCCGCGCCGAGGCCCCGCCACTTCTCCAGGATCGGACCGCCGATCTGGTGCGCGCCGACCTCGGCGTTCCAGTAGATCGCGGCGTTGCGCTCGAAGTCCTGGTACTTGCCGCCGTTCGCGGCGTCGGCTTCGGGAGTGGTCGGGTCGCCGAGCGCCGCGTTACCACCGGCCGCGTCGTATTCGACCTCGATCGCGCCGCCGACCTCGAACGGTCCGATCGGCCGGGCGTGCGCGACCCCCGCGGTGAGGGCTACCGCGAGCACCGCGGTGGCCAGTGCGGTCGAATGCGATCCGGGCAGAATCCGGTACAGGCGTGCCAATGAAACTCCTCGGTCAGGCGATCCTCGATGACGAGACAGCGTCGCCGAGGATGATGACACGCCGCGACCGCGTCGAACCCGCCGACCCGGCGGTGCGCTCAGGGCTGCCAGGTGATACGTCCCCCTTCGAAGTCCTGCGCCTTGCCGCCTTGGTAGTCGTATTCGTCGCTGGTGGGATAGCCGTAGCCGCCGTTCGCGCCCGCCCGTGCTTCCCACGTGGTGCGAATCGCGCCCCAGACCACGTGCGCGCCGTACTTCGGGGACCAGTAGATGGCGCCGTCGTTGAACAGGTTGTACCGGCCGTTGTTCTTGGCGGCCGCCTCGTCGGTGATCGGGAAGCCGAGCGGGCTGTTCTCCCAGCCGTAGGCGGCCCACTTGTCCCGGATAGCGCCGCCGATCTGGTGGGCGGCCGTGCCGACGGACCAGTAGATGGACCCGCCCTGGAAGTGGTTGTAGCGCCCCGGCTTCGACGGGGTCGACTCCTCCCTGGTCACGGGGTAGCCGAGCACGCCGTTCTCCCAGCCCAGGTTGCCCCATTTATCGCGGATCGCGCCGCCGACCGCGTTCGCGCCGGTGCTGGGATGCCAGTAGATGGAGGCGTTGCGTTCGAAGGCCTGGAACTTCCCGCCGCGGCCCGCGTCGGATTCCGGCGTGACCGGGTCGCCGAACACGGCGCCGCCGCCCGCCTGGTCGTACTCGACCTCGATCGCGCCGCCGACATCGAACGGCCCGATCGGCCGGGCGCCCGCCGGGCCCGCCGCGAGCAGTGCCGCGAGCGCGGTGGCGGTGGCCGTGGTCAGCGCGACGCGGCCGAGTGGGCGAGGGGTGCGAGATAGACGTGCCAAAAGAACTCCCGGGGTGCTGGTGAGTACGAGACAACGGTGTCGCGCAATCCGACACCAGCCCTATCGGCGGTACCGGCGAGGTCGTTAGCCGAGGACTACGCTTGGCCGCATGGTCGAGTCGACGCGAATCGTGCTTGCATCCCGGCCGGTGGGCGCACCCACCCCCGCCGACTTCCGTTTCGAAACCACGGAGCTGCCACCGCTCGAGGACGGGCAGGTGCTGCTGCGAACGTTGTACCTGTCGCTCGACCCCTATATGCGCGGGCGTATGAGCGACGCGGAGTCCTACGCGAAGCCGGTCGAGCTCGGCCAGGTGATGGTCGGCGCCACGGTCGCGGAGGTGCTCGACTCGCGCGACTCCGGGTTCGCGAAGGGCGATGTGGTGCTGGCCTACTCGGGTTGGCAGAGCGCCGCCGTGGCGTCCGGGTCGAGCCTGCGCAAGCTCGACCCGGACAAGGCCCCGATCTCCACGGCGCTCGGTGTGCTCGGCATGCCGGGCTTTACCGCCTACTCCGGACTGTTGCAGATCGGTCAGCCGCAGGAGGGGGAGACGCTCGTCGTCGCCGCGGCGACCGGGCCGGTCGGTGCCACGGTCGGGCAGCTCGCCAAGATCAAGGGTGCGCGCGCGATCGGTATCGCGGGCGGGCCCAAGAAGTGCGCGGCGCTGCGCGACGAGCTGGGCTTCGACGTCGCCCTCGATCACCGCGCCCCCGACTTCGCCGATCAGCTGCGGGCGGCGGTCCCCGACGGTATCGACATCTATTTCGAGAACGTCGGCGGCCACGTCGCGGACGCGGTGTATCCGTTGCTGAATACCTATGCGCGCGTGCCGGTTTGCGGCATGATCGCGAACTACAACGCGAGCGGCAAGCCGGCCGGTCCCGACCGCTTCCCGTCGTTCTACGGTCGCATTCTCACCAAGAGCCTGACCATCCGCGGCTTCATCCAGACCGAGTTCGTTCGCGAGCTGTATCCCGATTTCCTGCGTGAGGTCTCCGGCTGGATCGCCGAGGGGCGCATCCGCTACCTCGAGGATGTCGTCGAAGGGCTGGACAACGCGCCCGAGGCTTTCATCGGGCTGCTCGAGGGGCGCAACTTCGGCAAGCTCGTGGTGAAGGTCGCCGACTAGCGCAACGACAGTCACCGGCCGGCGCGGTCAGGGCTTGCGGCCGATACCTGCCCAGTGCCAGGCGGATTCGACGTCGGGTCCGCGGACTACGAGGTCACCAGGGCCGGGGCTCCGGGCGTGCCGAACTTCAGCACGAGATCTCCCCGGTCGATCGTGCTGGTCATTTTCTGGAAGCTCGCGAGGCTTCCGGGCCATTTGGTCACGACCTTGCCCGCCATGCCCAGGCGGTACCAGCTGTGGCACGCACCGGCCCCGCTGCCGAGTGGGACTCGTTCTGGCGTGTCGACCCCCGCCCCGATGGCACGTCGGCACCCGACGGGCCGCTGGCCGGCCATATCGAGGACGTATTCGAACTGATCGCGCCCGGGCAGGCGGTCGCCATCCTGCCCGCCGGGTTGCGCGACGAGGGCACCCGGCCGGACCTGATCTCGATCCCGCTGCACGGGGTCGAGCCAGCGCAGGTGGTGCTCGCCACCCGCGCCGGGGACAGCGCACATCTGGTGGCCGCGTTTCGCCGGTCCGCCCAGACTTTGCTGACCGAGGCGAGCTGCTAGCCCGGGTGGTTTCGGGCGGTTATCCGGTTTCGGCGAACCTTCCGCTAGCGTTTGTGGGTCGTCTTCGGGTCAGATCACGGTCTCGCTTCGGTGTGTCGAATTTTCGGTGTGTCGCAGACCACGCGTGATCTTGGTGAGGTTGAATTGCGCAGGTCACGAGTTTTTCCGGCGACGAGCGGAAAGCGGGAGCGACATGGCACGAGTTCGTAGCGGCAGATAGCTCCGTCGTGCCAGTGGTGTCGGCGAATTCTGTGCCGGCGCATTTCTTCGGTTGATCGAATCGCGCACGACAGCGCGATTTCCTCGTGTCCGGACCCACCTCAGCCTGCGAAAAGGAGCAACGAACGTGAGCATGATTCTGGCCGCGCTACACGACACCGTTCTTGCGGAGGTCAGCAATCCGACTCCGGAGGCGCCGCCGCTGGCGGACAAGTTGATGCAAATGGGCCGCTACTTCACCTGGCTCGTGCAACTTTCCGGCATCACCGCCATCACCTACGGCGGCGGCCGGTTCGCGTGGGAGAAGTGGAGCGGCGGCGGTTTGCAGTCGCCCAAGATGATCGCCAGTGCGATGGCCGGCGGTGCGGTGGCAACAAGTGCAGGCACCATCATGAACTCCGTTATCGGCTGACCTCGTCCCGATTTCGATCACCGGCTCGGCGAGTGGATCTCGTTGAGCCGGACTCAGCTGTCATCTGCACAGTGCCCGTTGGGCGGCGGCACAACAATTGGACGCTTGCTCAAAGCTGTTGTGCCGCAATCTAATTCCGCTTGGAATATGACTCAGATCACATTGTGACGCACAACTGTCCCAGATACATTGTGTGCGATGAATCGCACGCGATCTATCTCGGAAGTGAACGGCGTCGCTGTCGAATGCCGAAAAACGGTCGCCGACCGCATCATCGAGCTGATCGCCGCGCATACCGATCATGTTTTCGGGGTCGGCGGCGCGAATATCGAGGACGTCTACGACGCGCTGCACCGCAGCCCCGCGCCACTCACCGGCGTCGTCGCGAAACATGAGTTCGGTGCCGCGACCATGGCCGACGGCTATGCCCGCACCACCGGACGCCTGGGGGTCGTGGTCGCGACGTCCGGCGGTGGGGCACTGAATCTCGTTGCCGCGCTGGGCGAATCGTTCGACTCGCGGATACCGGTGCTGGCCCTGGTCGGCCAGCCGCCGCGCCCGCTCGAAGGACACGGCGCCTTCCAGGACACCGGCGGCGGCCACGGCCGGATCGACGCCGAACGCCTGTTCGGCACCGTCGCACGAGTCTGCCTGCGTCTGGACCGAGCCGAGGACGTCACCGAGGTCGTCGCCCGGGCGATCGAAGCCGCACAAGCAGGCGGCCCGGCAGTCCTCTTGCTCCCCAAGGACATTCAGGCACAGCAAGCGCCCGGCGAAGAAACTTGGCCGATCGGCCCTGGACCGAGGCCACTCGACCTTGTTGGCGGTGAGCCATACGGAAACGGTGCGAGGCGGGGTAGAGGCGGAGTGCAGCTTGCCGGCGCGCTCGACTCCGAGCCGAAGGGCGATTGCCGCGAAGGCGCGGCGCAAAGGGGCCAGGCGCGACGGGTCGACGGCGCGGGGCGTGCGGGTGTGTGGCGCACCGTGATCATCGCGGGACCCGAGGTTGCGCGGGCGGACGCGCGGGAGGAATTGCACGCTGCCGCAGTGGCATTGGGGGCGGCGGTGGCGGTGACGCCCGACGCGAAAGACGTCTTTCCCAACGGGCACGCGCACTTCGCGGGGATCGCGGGGAGTATGGGGCATCCGCGGGTAGCGGAGCTACTGGCTGCTGCCGAGTTGTGTGTTGTGGTCGGCACTCCGTTGCCCGTGCTTGCCAGGGCGGGGCTCGAGGCCGCGCTCGCCGCGTGCCCGCGGGTCTGGCATATCGGCACCGATCGCGCCTTCGTGCGCACAGACGCATGGCTGTGTGGACCGCTGCGAACCCGGTTGGCCGAGCTGGCCGCGTCGGCGGCGACCGATGCGACCGCCCGGGAGCCGATCATGCCTGCGCCACTGCGGGTTCCGCAGGCCGCGGGCCCCGGCGTGCGCTACCGCGACGCCGTCGACGCGATCGCCGCACGCCTGACGCCGGGCACCGACGTGGTGGTCGACGCGGGCAACACCGGCGCGGCCGCGGTCCATCACCTACCGGTGCCACCGGGCGGCCGCTTCGTGATCGCGTTGGGCATGGGCGGCATGGGCTATGCGTTCGGCGCGGGCATCGGCAGCGCGCTGGGCCGGCGGCGGCGCACGTTCGTCCTCGCCGGGGACGGCGCCTACTTCATGCATGGTCACGAGGTGCACACCGCGGTGGAGTACCACGCGCCGGTCACATTCGTGATCTTCAACAACAACGCGCACGCCATGTGCGTCACGCGCGAACAGCTCTACTACTCCGGCGATTACACCTACAACAGGTTCGGGCCCGCGCGCATCGGCGCGGCGGTGGCCGCCATGTTCCCGCATCTGCCGGCCCATTGCGCGGACACGCGGGCCGAGTTCGAGGCCGCACTGGACGCGACCGCCACCGCGACCGGCCCGGTCTTCCTTGAGATCCGCTGCGACCCAGACGAAATCCCACCCTTCGCCCCCTTCTTGAAGGAGCTCTACGCATGACCGAACCCGCCGCCGCGCCGATCGAGGTCCCGGATGTCGAAGTGCCAGGCGTCTATCGGATCGAGAACATCAGCGTCAAAGAGGGCATGCCGATCGTCCTGGACATGACCCGCGCGGTGTACCCGCACGACGAGGTCTACGGGCAGTTCTGCACTGTCAACGAGTACGTCGCCGCCCCGCCCGACGAGGTGTTCGAGTACCTGTCCGATACCCGCAGCCTGTGCGAATGGACCTACAGCATGCGGGGTTTCGAGCGCACCGCCGAACCGGACCTGTGGGTGTCCGACGATCGGATCGGCGAGCACACCCGCATTTACACCCGCACGGTCGCCAACGCCGCGGCCCGCACCGTCGACTACCACTGTGCCTGGGATCAATCCGAGCATCTCTGGATGATCTATCTGATGCGCGTGCTCGACGCGCAGGTGGTGCTGAACAAGCCGGGGTCGGTGGTCGTGTGGACCAACTGTCACCACCCGTTCTACGACGAGAACGGCTACCCGGACACCGCCCCGCCGGATCGCCCGGTCTGGGTCGGGGACTTCTGGAATCTCTTCTACGCGGGCCACCTGCTGGAACTGCGGAACCTGAAAGCGATCTGCGAGCACCGCCACGCCAACGGCGAGCCGGTCAAGCCGAAATGGATGGACTGATGGGCACGATGACCGAAACCGTAAGCCTGGCCGACATTTCCAGCTACCTGCCGAAGAACCGGGTCGCCGCGGACTATTTCGCCCGCTACGCCGATCCCGCGGACAACACCTCGAACGCGATGTTCAAGGCCCCGCCGTTCCGGCATCACATCGCGCCCGGCGAGACACCGGCCGACATGGCGGAGCAGGCGATCGCGCCGATGCTCGAACGCCGGGGCAGCGAATTCCTCAGGGAGATCGACGTTCTCATCGTGCACACGCAGATCCCCGAACTCGGCATCGTCGGCAACGGGGGAGAGGTCGCCGCGCGGCTCGGCCTCGCCCCGGAGTGGCTGATCGACCTGCACAACGGCGGGTGTGTGGCGTTCGTCTACGCGATGAAGATCGCCAGGCAGCTCTTGCTGAGCAGTGCCGCGCGGTCGGCGTTGATCGTCACCGTGCAGAACGCGGCGGGCCAGATCTTCACCCAGGAGCAGGTGCGGTCCAAGCCGCAGGCCGCCGTCCCCGGGGACGGGGCGGGCGTCGGTCTGCTCGTGAAGTCCGGCGCATCACCGATTCTCGACGTGGAAGCCCGGCATCTGCCGGAGTTCGCGGGCCAGATGACGGTGCTCGCCGATCCGCCGCGCAAATACTGGGAGGCGGGCCCGGGTCAGATGCATGTCGGCTTCACCGAATCGAAGATCGCGAAAGTCCTCGCCCGGGGCAATCGCATCGTGCCGGAGGTGGCGCACGCGGTATGCGGGCGGATCGGCGTGCGGGCGGATGAGCTGGATCTGCTGGTGACGAACCAGCCGAACCGGGCGTTCTTGCGCAATTGGCGTGACGCACTGCAACTTCCGGTCGACCGGCATCCCGACACGTTCGACGAGTGCGGCAACCTGTTCGCCGCGGGCATCCCGGTGACGCTCGATCACGCGGTCCGCGCCGGGAAAGTGCCGGCCGGATCGCTGCTGCTGCTCGCCGGTTTCGCGCACGCCGGGGATTTCGCGGCGGCCGCCGCGGTGCGCTGGGGCGGACGCTGAGGGCCGCGGCTGATGCACACCGCGCAGCGCGGCCATCGGCTGTCCTTGAACGAAAACCCGTACGGCCCGCTGCCTTCGGTGCGGCAGGCGCTGGCCGGGGCGCTCGGCGCGGCGAACCGGTATCCGGAGTTCCTGCCGCGCACGCTGCCCGAGCTGATCGCGGCCCGGCTCGGCTACCCGCCGGAGCAGGTCGTGCTCGGCGCGGGCGCGACCGGCGTGATCATGCACATCCTGCAGGAGTTCGTGCCGCCGGGCGCGGGGGTGGTGCTGGCGACGCCCACCTTCGACGGCTACCCGCTGCTGACCGCGACGGTCGGCGGCCGGGTGGTGGAAGTCCCCTTGACGCCGACCGGACACCAGGATCTGCCCGCGCTGGCCGCGGCCGTCGACGAGCGGACGGCCGTCGTCGTGTTGTGCAGTCCGCACAATCCGACCGGAACCGGGATCCGGCACGAGGAACTGGCGGGGTTCCTGGAACGTACCGCTCGGTCGGTGGTGGTGGTTTTCGATGAGGCCTACGTCGATTTCGTGCGGCCGAGTGAACGGGTGCGCACCGCCGAGCTGCTCGCGCGGCATCCGAACCTGATCGTGCTGCGCACCTTCTCCAAGGCGTACGGTTTGGCCGCGCTCCGGGTCGGCTACGCGCTCGGTGCGGTGCCGATCATGGCCCGAATCCGGCGCTGGCAGTTGCCTTTCGGGATGACCGCCCTGGCCGAGGCGGGCGTGCGCGCCTGCTACGCGGCGGAGGCGGAACTGGCAGTGCGCACCGCGACGATCACCCGCGAATGCGGCAGGCTCACGACGGGGCTGCGCGAGCTGGGTTATCGGGTGCCGACCAGCGCCGCGAACTTCGTCTATCTCACCGGCTGCGATGCGCTCGAACTCGACCGGCTGCGTGTGGGTTTCGCCCGCGCCGGGATCCAGGTGAAACACTGCGTTACGGGCATCAGGATCACGGTGGGCGACACCGCGGCAACCGAGGCGGTGGTCGCGGCCGCACGGTGAGAAATTCCCTGTCCACCATGCGTACAGTGCAAGGTATGTTCGAACAAGCGCATCCCACCGCAGCGGTGCGTGTCGAGCCGGCTGCACCACACGGCACCGTCGCAACCGCCGGGGATCCCGACCACGACCTGCTCTCGCTGACGAACCAGCTGTGTTTCGCCCTGTACTCGACCTCGCGCGCGATGACCGCGGCCTACCGGCCGTTCCTCGACGCGATGCACATCACGTATCCGCAGTACCTCGCGCTGCTCGCGCTGTGGGAGCGGCCCGGGATGACCATGAAGGAACTGGGCGAACAGTTACGCCTCGACTACGGCACCGTGTCGCCGCTGATCCAGCGACTACAGGCGCACGGTTTCGTGGAGAGCGTGCGCAGCGCGCACGACCGCCGCTCGGTCGAACTGCGCGCGACCGAGGCGGGTATCGCGCTGCAGCGCCAGGCCCGGGACATGATCGAGTCCGTGATGGCCTCGGTCGGCTACCCGCTCGACACCCTCATCGCGCTGCGGGACCAGGTCAACGCGCTCGGCACCCGGCTCGACGCACTGACCGGCGAGCGCAAGGAGCGGTAGGCGCTCGAACATCGTGCGCTCGAACATCGAGCGCTCGAACATCGAGCGCTCGAACATCGAGCGCTCGAACATCGTGCGCTCAGGCGTCGAGCACCTCGACCTGCCGCTGCACCACCGGCGGCTCGGTCGACCACGGGAAGTTGATCCAGCGATCGGTGCGCTTCCACACGTATTCGCAGTCGACCTCCGAGCGCGGCTTCTGATAGATCACCGCGCAGCGCACCTCGGCGACGTGGTGTTCGCAGAAGTCGCGCACCAGTTTCAGCGTGGCCCCGGTGTCGGCGACGTCGTCGGCGACCAGCACGGTGGCGCCGGCCAGGTCCACGGCCTGCGGGACCGGTGGCAGCATCACCGGCAGATCGAGCCGCTGGTCGATGCCGGTGTAGAACTCGACGTTCATCACGTGCAGGTTCTTCACGTCCAGCGCGTAGCCGAGCGCGCCCGCCACGAACAACCCGCCGCGGGCGATCGAGAGGATCAGATCGGGCTCGAACCCGTCGTCCGCGATCGTGGTCGCCAATTCCCGACTCGCCGAACCGAACAGTTCCCAGGTCAGCACTTCCCGATCCGCCATGGATCCTCCATCTCCCTCGTCGCGACTGCGCACCGAGCATACGAGGGGCGAACACGGTGGCCGCCCGCACGGTCCGCGTCCGGTCCGGCCACGCAGGTGCATCGGGCCGGTGCGCGCCGCTCGGCCCGATTTCGAAGGAGAAAGCCCTTTACCCGATTCGCGGCGTCGCCAAACGGCGCGAACGCATTCCGCTGTGCGATTTCCGGCGGAATTGTGTCCGGCTTTTCCGGGTGTGCCGATACGTGGACGACACCCGTTTGAAATCGGGCAAAACGTTTGTGGCGTCGGCTACGGTTCGCGCTATCGGGTCTCACCTCGACCCCTTTCCTGCCTCCCGTGCACTAGAGAAATGAGGATTGTCATGCGCCTGTCCCCGGTCCGGATCGCGGTCCTCGCAGTCCTGTTCATCGCGGCGGTAGCCGGCCTGACCTCCGTGGCCGCGATCGCGGGCGCCGAGGAACCATGGACCTACGTGTGCGACGACATCGAGGAGCCGGAACAGGTGGGGGCGGTCGGCACGGGGAACTGCCAGGCGCGCAACGGCGCTCCGGAGTCCGGGCCGATCAAGCAGAAGTTCAAGCTGCACCAGCGGGGCGTGGCGCCGAAGCCGGAGATGATCGCGGTCTGCGAAGGCGAGAGCAAGGAGGCTTTCGGCGAGGCGGCCTTGCCGGCGAAGGTCGACGGATTCGGTTGCTACGTCTACGAAGGCGCGCTGGGCGGCTAGTCCCGGCGGCGATCCTGCCACGAGTCGTGCAGCCCGCGCATCGCGCGCAGACCCGCGACGGACAGATCGGGCCACGGCGGGCGGCGCAGGATCGCCAGCGTCGTGATCACCGCTGCTGCCAGCCCGATGAATTCGCCCAACAGCGCGAGACGGGTGGTATCCACGACGGGCTCCCAGGTCACCTTGCCGTCGTGCACGACGAAAATACCGAGCGGCGCGGCCGCGCGGGGACCACCGCCGGGCCTGACGACAGTGACGATCGTCGACCCGTCGGCGGTTTCATAGGGTTCGCCATAAACCCGTGTTTCCTGCGCGTCCGGCGTGAACCGGCGAATGGCCCTGTCGCTTCTCATGTTTCCCCCGGCTGCGCCTCGGTTGATCAGCCCACCGTACCCGCCGGACGCGCCACGGGTCGGACCTCAGGGCCGCAGGCGGTGGCGATCCCGGGGGAACAGTGCCGCCCGGCGGATGTTGTCGGCCTCGGTGAGGCGCGACACCCACCGTTCCAGCCCGATGGCGAAACCGCCGTGCGGCGGCATGCCGTGCCGCATCGCGGCCAGGTAGGCCTCGTACGCGGCAGGATCCTCGCCGCGCGCCGCCAGCGCGGCGAGATAGTCGGCATGGTGGTGCAGGCGTTGCCCGCCGGTGACCAGTTCCAGCCCGCGGAACAGCAGGTCGAAGGAGTTGGTCCAGCGCGGGTCGTCCGGCTGCGGATGGGTGTAGAAGGGACGTTTGGCCGCCGGATAGCCTTCCACGGCAAGGAAATCCGAGTCGTAGCGCTGCTTTGCCCAGGCGCCGAGGAAGCGCTCGTGTTCGGGTGCGAGGTCGGGCTCGTCGGCGGCGGCGCCGACCAGTTCGAGCGCCTCGCGGAAGTGCACGACCGGGATCTCCTCGGGCAGGACGGGCAGGTGCACGCCCGCGGTTTCGACTGCCGCGGAGGCTTTTTCGGCGATGGCCGCCAGCATGGCCGCGAGTGTCGCACGGAGCTGGGCGAGTACGTCCCGGTGGTCGCGCACGAACCCGAATTCGACGTCCGGGGAGACGTATTCGGCCAGATGCCGGGCGGTGTCGTGCGGTTCGGCGCGAAAGACCGGACCGACCTCGTACACCCGCTCGAAGACGCCGGTGAGCATCTGCTTGTACAACTGCGGGGACTGCGCCAGGTAGGCGGGCGCCCCGAAGTAGTCCAGCGCGAACACATTCGCGCCTGACTCGGCGCACTGACCGACGATCTTAGGGGTGCTCACCTCGGTGAAACCCGCACCGTCGAGGTGCCGCCGGAAACCGGTGAGCGAGGCGGCGGCGATCTGCCACACCGCCCGTCGGGTGGGATGGCGCCAGCTGAGCGCGGCGTGGTCCAGCGCGACCGGCAGGGTGACGCCGAGTTCGGGGCGCCACAGCTCGAGCGACGAGGCCGCGGCCGGTGCGCTCAGCGCGTGCACGGCCGGGTCGACGAGTTCGACCCCGCCCGGCGCTTTGGCGTTGCGGCTCGCGGTGCCGGTCAGCCGGACCACGGTCTCCTCCGGCAGTTCCGAAACCTGCTGACGCACAGCGGGATCGGTGACCACCGCCTGGGCCAGTCCGGAGCGGTCGCGGAGCACGACGAAGGTCACGCTCGCGAGTTGCCTGCGCCGATGGATCCAGCCCTCGATGGTCACCGGATCCGGTTGTCGCAGGGCTGCGGGCAGTCCCGCACAGAGCGTACGTGGCATCGAAATCACCTCCTGGTTGTCGTCCCCGGGAGGTGTGGGCGATCGGGTATGTCGCGGTGCCACCACACCTTCGCGGCGCGTGGCGCGCCGCCTCTGCTGGTCGATTCGGGATCGGTGACCGGCCGACGCGGCTCGGAGTTCGTCACGCTCGTCGGCGCCGCGTCCTCGATGGTAGCGACCACCGGCGGCCGCGCCAGTCATTTTCCCGGCGCGGCCCGGTGATTCAGGCCAGGCTGTCCGCCCGTGAGGACGACATGGTCGTGACGCGTCCGGCGGTGTCGAAGGCGATGGCCACCTCCAGACCCGGACCGGCGAGCAGGAGCTTGCTCGCGTCGTCGGTGAAGGTCGCGGCGAGCCCGCGCTGCACCGCGTAGCTGTGGATGGCCCGTCGATGATCGGGCAGTTCGAGCCGGAAGACGCCGTTGAGCACGTGCATGAGGCTGAGCAGATCGAGCGCGGGCGGGGTCAGGTCGGGGTGCTCGATCAGCACCGCGAGCCGGGTGCCGCCGCCGACATCGCAGCTGTACCACGTCCAGCTGCCCGAGACCGCCTTGCACAGTTCACCGATGAGCCAGGTGACCCGGTTCGGTTCGGTCGGCGCGCCGGGCAGTTTCGCGAACGGGATCTCGGCGGTGTGCAGTTCCGGGATCCCGTGGCGCAGACCGTAATCGCGCACCGACCGGGCCAGTTCGGTGACCTCCGACGGATACCAGTCGTAGTTGGCCCAGCTCCACAGCCAGCTGCGCGGACCGGGCGCGGCCGTGCCGAGGACGTGAAACCGCGTACAGGCCAACGGATGATCGCCGAAGAACTCGAATAATGGCGGCTCATATGTGACATGCCAGCGGTGCGCGCCGAGCACTTCGATACTGCGCTCTTGATGTTCATACGACATTAATGCCGCGTCATCGAGCAACTGTTCGAGGGTTGGCGATTCACTGCGGAGATAAGCCGTCACGACAGCTAATCCTGATCGATTTTCATACACGACGCATCCCCCTAGAATTGGCGTCCATAGCGGTTCGCCTGTCGTTATGAGCGTCTGGTGATCCGATGATTATGAAATTACGCCCGCCGGAACCGATGTCGTCGGCGTGGCGTGGGCGTGGATATACCCCGATGTCCCGGAGAACCGACCGGTGTGCACGATGTGTTCGCGTGCGCAGACTACCGGTGGCTGGTTTGTACGCCGATCTGCTTGGTGAGCGCCCGGACGTCGGTCAGCAGTGGTGGTGCCTGGCTACAGTCGTCGGTGTTCACGTTCTTCGTCGTGTTGTCGGCGTAGGTCACGACCACCTCGTAGTAGAACTGGTCGAGGCATTCGTCCGGCCCCAGATAGCTGTCGCTGAGCGTGCGGAACTGCTGGCTGCCGACCAGGTCGAACAATTGGCCGCGCCGCTGGTCGGCGACCGCGCTGTCGACGGTGTAGATGTCGTGGACCCCCGCGATGCCACCGGTCTGGTGTAGTTCGATGCGTACCGCCGCGGATGTTGTTGCGGCGGTGGACGGGTCCGGTGCGTGACCGCTGGATTCCGAGCCACAGCCGGTGGCTCCGAGCAGTGCCGCGGCCACTCCGATCGGGAAGGCCGCCGCCAGTACTCGCCTGCGGTGAAATCGCGGTTTCCGCATGCTTCTACGCTACTCAGACAGGTCGGCGAACGTAATCGTTCACCTATTCCCCAGTCGCGCACCGCAACCGCGTCCACCGCGCACAGCGGGCGTTCGGCCGTCCCGGACGCCGGGGTGGCATGATCGAACCCGGGCCAGGTGGGCCCGGCTACGGGAGGTGGTTCATGGCAACCGGTGGCGTACTGCGCATCGCCCGGTTGCGGGCGCTGATCGATCATCCGGGTACCGGCGCCGGCGAACGGGCCGTGGCGCAGCGGATGCTCGACCGCATCCTGCACAAGTCCGGTACCAGCGCAAGGACCGGTTCCGCGCAGCGGTCCTACGGCGCCAGGCACGATCGCGGCGGGCGGCATGCCGATCTTGCGCGCATCGTCGAAATGATCCGCGCGGACATCGATTTCGCGCGGCGGTTCACGGTGCCGGGGGAGGTCGCCGAACTCGAACTCCGCAGCCCGATCCGCGACGCTCCGGCCGGGATCACCTATGCGGTCGAGTCGCCGTTCTACGGCCGGATCGTCATCGGCATCGAGAACGTCCCGCTCGAGTGGGGATGGTCGGCGGCGGACGGGATCGAGACCGTCGCCCCGGCGTTGCACGAACTCGCCGCGGCGCTGGCCGACATCATGGACAGCTACAACCGGGACGGCCCCGAGATCGGCAAGCGGTTCTTCGGCAGCGTTCGCGTGCAGGACATGACGCTCGTCTGGTGACCGTGGCTGCGCGCCGCGGCGTGCGGGACGGGCTGACTATGGTGGGACGATGCGGATCTTTCTGGCCGGCGCGACCGGCGTCATCGGAACACGGTTGGTGCCGCTACTGATCGCGGCCGGGCACGAGGTGGCCGGGATGACCCGATCGGCGGGCAAGGCCGAGCAGGTGCGCGCGGCCGGTGCGCAGCCGGTGATCTGCGATGTGTACGACGCGGACGCGCTGACCGCGGCCGTCCGGGAATTCGGTCCCGATCTGGTGCTGCACCAGTTGACCGACCTGCCCGACGATGCCGCGTTGCTGCCCGAATCCGGTGCGGCGAATTCCCGCATCCGTACCGAGGGCACCCGCAACCTGGTCGCCGCCGCGCAGGCCGCGGGTGCGAAACGCTTTCTCGCGCAGAGCATCGCGTGGGAGCCCGCAGGCGGCCGGGGCGAGGTCATCCGGCAGCACGAGGCGGCCGTGCTCGACATCGGCGGCGTGGTCGTGAAGTACGGCCAGTTCTACGGCCCTGGAACCTATTACGTGACGGAGCTGCCCGCGCATCCGCGGGTGCACGTGGACGAGGCCGCGGCACAGACGATTCCGCTGCTCGAAGCGGCCGGTGGCGTGGTGATCATCGCCGAGAACGCCTGAGCCGATCCGCTTCCGGGGCGGAAACTCCGCAGTGCCTCGGTGTCACCGAAGGCAGGGGCCCGGGTCCACGGCAGGGCCGGTGAGAGCGAGTCCGTCGAGCAGTTCGGGCAGGCTCGCCGCGTACCCGACCGTGCCGTTGTCCGGGTCGACGCCGAACACCATGCCGAGCACCCGGCCCTGCGGGTCGATCAGCGGTCCACCGGAGTTCCCGTCCTGAACAGGGCCGTGCACCGTGTAGGTTGCGCGTTCGCTCGTCGCACGGTGGTAGATGTCGGGCACCGAGCGCGGGCCGCGCTGCTGCACCCGCGCGGCGGCGGCCGTGTACTGTCCGCCCCTCGGATATCCGAGGATGATGGCGTCGGCGCCTGGCGCGCCCGGTTCGGGAGCCACGGTGAGCACCGGTGCGCTGAGACCCGGCACCGCGAGCACCGCCACGTCACGTGCTGAATCGAATTGCACTACAGCGGCTTTCAATCGACCGCGAGGTGTGTCGACCCAGCGATCGGTCGTGCCCGCGACGACGTGCGCGTTGGTGAGGACGCGCTCCGGGGCGACGACGAAGCCGGAACCGGTCTCTTGCTTACCGCACGCCGGCGCCTCGCCATGGATCCGCAGCACACTCTGCTGGAGGTCGCGCGGGACCGGGCTTTGCAGGATGCGCGGATCGGGCGGCGGGAGCGGCAACACCAGTCCCGCCGCCACCATCGGGGTGGTGACGACGGTGGACAGGCTCGCCAACCAGTACGGCGCGACCTCGTCGACCGAGCGCACCACCACCGAATCCCGTACAGCCGCCAGCAGTCCCGGCTGCGTCGACACCGTGAGCGGGGCGGCGAGCAGCCACACCGCCAGCGGCACCGCCACGGCGTGCACGAACGAGCCACCGGCGGCGTCGACGCGTTGGGCGAGGCGGCCGCGGATCGTGCGGCGCGCGGCCCGGCCCAGCCGGTGCCCGGCCGTCTCGCCGAGCGCCACCATGCCGACGATCAGGCACAGCACGAACAGCAGCCGGGTCGGTCCCGGCGGCAGCTGGGCCAGCGTCGCCGTCGCGACGAACGCGCCCGCCACTGCGCCCGCGACGACGCACAGCACGCCGATCACCGCGGCGAGCGCGCCGCGGCGCCAACCGAGCACGGCCGCCAGTCCGGTCGCGGCGAGAACGGCGAGGTCGAGCCAGTTCGGCAAGGGCACGCCTCCACGGTAGCGACTGCTCGTCGGCGCTGTGGTTCGTCGACTGCCCGGTATCACCAGGGGACGGGCACGCCGTGCCGGTCCAGGAACTGCAGTCCGGGTGCGCCCGCTCGGGCGTCGAGCACGTCCACCACGGCCGGGATGCTCTCCTTCGGGCTGAGCGGCGCGTCGGGTCCGCCGAGCGCGGTGCGATTGTGTCCGGGATCGATGAGCAGCTTCGTGTGCCCGTCGTCGGCGTTGCGGGTGGCGTAGCTGCGCATCAGCTGGTTCAGCGCGGCTTTGCTCGCCTTGTACAGCTCGTAGCCGTCCTCGGTGTTCTGCGAGATGCTGCCCTGCTCGGAAGACATGACCGCGACGGTGCCACCGGGCACGACGAGATCGCGCAGCGCTTCGATCGCGCGCAGCGGGCTGAGCGCGTTGGTGATCATCACCTCGGTGAACATCTCGGTGGAGACCGCGCTGATCGGCAGATCGCCGCGGTCGATCGCGGCATTGACGAACAGCAGATCGAGCGGGCAGCCGGCCAGACGCGCGCGCAGCGCGGCGAGCTGTTCCTGACTGGTCATCTCCACTGTCTCGATCCGCAAGCGCCCGTGCGAGGTCTGCGCGAGCGCCGCCAGTTCGCCGCCGCCGCTGCGGGTGGTGGCGATCACCTGGCGGCCGCGGCGGACGAGCTCGGCGGCGAGGACGAGGCCCAGGCCGCGGGCGGCGCCGAGGACGAGGGCGCTGGGCTGGGTGGTGTCGGACATGTGCACTCCTTGGCAATAAAGCAATTTGTCTAGACTAGACGTTGCGTCTAGACAGTAGCAGGCGGATCGAATCTGCACATCCGAGCGGGCCGATAGGGTGTCCTGCATGCCCGACGCGAAATCACCGGCCCGCAGGGTGCGCTCCGGCAACCAGCGCGACGAGGCCGCGCGCCTGGCCGTGCTGCACGCCGCCGACGATCTGCTCGTCGAACACGGCTTCGCGGCGCTGACCGTCGAGGCCATCGCGCGCCGGGCGGGTGTCGCCAAGCAGACGATCTATCGCTGGTGGCCGTCCAAAGTCGAGATCCTGCTCGACACGCTCATCGAGGACAGCGCCAAACACTTTCCGGTGCCGGTGGAAAAGCCGACGGCCGCGGGCATTCGGGCGTATTTGCGCGACTTCGCGCGTTTCGTCGCCCGCGATCCGGCGGGCAAGGTGCTGCTCGCGCTCCTCGCCCAGGCCCAGCACGATCCGGGCACGGCCGAGCGAGTTCAGGCGCGTTATCTGGGTCCGCGCCGGGCCGCCGAGCGCGACCTGCTCGCCCGCGCCGTCGAAGCGGGGGAGATCGCGCCCGTGCTCGGCCCGGACGCGGTGCTCGACGCACTCGTCGGGCCGCTCGTCTATCGCGCCATGACCGGCGCGAGTATTCCGCGCGACCTGGTGGACACCCTCGTCGACCGCCTGCTCGTACCGGTCGCCGAGTGAGCGGCCCGGCCTGCTTGCGTAGATCTGAAGGCGGACAACCGGATTCAGTGGCGACCGGTGCGATCCGCGGTCACGCGGTGGGCTGGTCAGCGCCCGGAGCCGACGTCGCGGTGACGGCGATGAACACGATTCGAATGCGGCGGATCATCGCGGGCCGTAGGTATTGAGGAACAGCACCGGCCCGGTCCCGAACTCGCCCGTGGTGTCCAGGTGTAGCAGGGCGGCCAAGGCCTTGGCGGTGTAGACCGGCTCGAGCCGGAGCCCGTCGTGTGCGGCGCGGTTCGCGGCCGCTGCCGCGGCGGGTGTGGGGTGACCGTAGCCGGGGCCGAGCCAGTCCGTCGTCATCGTCACGTCGGCGGGCCGCAGCCCGGTCGGCGCGAATCGCGCTCCGCGTGAACGCAAAAGGCGCTCGGCCCGCTGGGCCAGACCGATTATGTGCGCGGCGTCGAGCGGTAGCGAGTCGTTGACGACGACACCGATCACCCGCGTGCGCAATCCGGCGAGCCGCAGCCCGAGTGCCAATCCCGCTGCGGTGCCGCCGGATCCGACCGCCGTCACGATATGGCTGGGTTCGGCGAGGATCCCGGCGTCGATCTGGGCGGCGAGTTCGAGCGCGCCTTCGACGTAGCCGAGCGCCCCGATCGGGGACGAGCCGCCCACCGGCAAGAAGTACGGTCGCTTGCGGCCGAGCGTATGTCGCAGATACAACCACGGCGCCCGGAGCAGGGTCTGTCGTTTGGTGTGTGTGAAATGCAGCGTCGCACCGGAATTCGCCAAACGCTCGAGTTGCGCCCGGACGTGCTCGTCCACCGGCTGGTCGACGAGTGCGAGCACGGTGCCGATGCCGTGGGCGCGGCCGTAGAGCGCGGTGGCCAGGCCCCAGTTGGTGCCGGTACCGCCGACGGTGAGAATGGTGCGCGCGCCGCGCCGATGGGCTTCGGGCAGCAGCCATTCCAGTTTGCGGACCTTGTTGCCGCCCCACCCCCCGTCGCCATAGGCGCTGTCGTCCTTGCACCACAGCCGAACTCCGGTGCCGACGTCGAGCGGTCGGATCGGGGTCGGGGCGGTACCGAGGCGCAAATACGGCAGGGTGTCGGCGAGCTCGGGAAAGCGTTGGTGCAGTAAGGAATCCGTGGGCACGTCAGCGATCCGTACGCGGTTTGGTGATCGCCCCCGGGATGCCTAGCAGCGCGGCCTGCACCTCGTGCAGGCGATCGACGTCGCCGCTGATGCCCGCCACATTGTCGTTGTAGAGGAAGGCCTCGCCGAGCCGCACCAGCGCGTAGGCGAGCAGATCCGGCTCGAGCGGCGGGTGGTAGTCGTCCTCGCGTTCGGCGCGCGCGATCAGTTCGCGCACCGTCGCGACCACCAGCGGCTGCACCGGTCCGTCGCTCGCGGTGAGAATGCGCAGCCCGGCCAGCGGCTCGTTCTCGAAATACCGCCGGAACGGCTCGTTGTCGGTCATCCAGCGGTTCACCCGATACAGCACGTCGAGGATGCGCCGCGCCCCGGCCGAACGCCGGCGTGCGTCGGCCCGGGTGAGCAGCGCCTCGAACTCACCCGCGAGCACCGTGCCGAGCACGCCCTCGCGGGAACCGAACCAGCGGTAGATCGAGGCGCGGCTCAGCCCGAGTTGCGCGGCGATCGCCTGAATGTCGACCCGCTCGCCGGCCAGGAACGCGCGGCGGGCGAGATCGATGACCTCGGCCCTGGTCGCAGACGCCGGTCGTCCGGGCGGGCGGGTGGTCCGCTGGCTGGAGGAGGTCATCGGAAAATGGTACATCCTTCCATTTGTGTACCGAACCGATTGTGCTCAGAACCAGGCGTCGCGCATCTCCAGCGTGGTGGTGTCGAGCCGGGCGAGCAGATCCAGCGCCGGTCCGGTCTTGGGCAGCTCGAAGCGGTAGAAGAACCGGGCCGCGTGCCGCTTGCCGTCGTAGAAGTCGCCGGTGTGCGCGCCGGTGGCCAGCAGTTGTTCCAACCAGATCCAGGCCAGCACGATGTGGCCGAACGCCTCGAGATAGACCGAGCTGTTCGCCAGCGCGGCCTCGAAGTCGCCCGAGGCGAACAGGCCCGCGGTCACCTCCACCAGCCGCTGCCACGCCGAATCCAGTTGCGCGGCAAGCTCGGCCGCTTCGCCGCCGACGGCCTGCGCCGCCGCGACCGTGGCCTGCACCCGGCCGCCGAGCGCGAGCAGACTGGCGCCGCCCTGCTGGGTGACCTTGCGGCCCAGCAGATCCAAGCCCTGGATGCCGTGGGTGCCCTCGTGGATCGGATTCAGCCGGTTGTCCCGGTAGTGCTGCTCGACGTTGTATTCGCGGGTGTAGCCGTAACCGCCGAGCACCTGGATCGCGAGATTGTTCGCCTCCAGGCACCACTGCGACGGCCAGCTCTTCGCGATCGGGGTGAGGATGTCGAGCAGCAGGGTGCGCGCCTGGCGCTCCTCGTCGGTATCGGCGGTGCGCTGTTCGTCGACCAGTCGTGCGCAGTAGAGCACGAGGCCCAGCGCGCCTTCGGTATAAGCCTTCTGCGCCAGCAGCATTCGTTTGACGTCGGCGTGCTCGACGATCGGCCGCTGCGCAGCGGTGGGGTCGGCGGGCAGCTTCGCGCGGCCCTGGGCACGGGTGCGCGCGTAGTCCAGCGACTCCAGGTATCCGGTGTAGCCGAGCGCCGTCGCGACCAGGCCGACGCCGATGCGCGCCTCGTTCATCATGTGGAACATGTAGCTCAGACCGCGGTGCGGCTCGCCGACCAAGTAGCCGATCGCGCCGGGCGCACCCGCGGGCGTCCACTTGCCCTCGCCGAAGTTGAGCACGGTGTTGACGGTGCCGCGGAAACCCATCTTGTGGTTGAGTCCGGCGAGCGCGACATCGTTGCGTTCGCCGAGCGCGCCGTCTTCGCCGACCAGGAAGCGCGGCACGACGAACAGCGAGATGCCCTTCGTGCCCGCCGGGCCGCCGGGGATCTTCGCGAGCACCAGGTGCACGATGTTCTCGCCGAGCTCGTGGTCGCCGCCGGAGATCCACATCTTGGTGCCGAAGAGGCGATAGGTGCCGTCCTCGCGCGGCTCGGCGCGGGTCACGATATCGGCCAGCGAGGACCCGGCCTGCGGTTCGGACAGGCACATCGTGCCGAAGAACCGGCCCTCCAGCATGGGTCGCACAAATCGTGCACCGAGCGCGGGGCTGGCATGGGCGAGCAGCAGATTGGCGTTGGCGACGGTGAGGAACGAGTAGCCGGCGGTGCCGGGGTTGGCCGCCTGGAACCACGCGTAGCTCGCCTGCGCGACGGTCACCGGCAGCTGCCCGCCGCCGAACTCGTAATCCATTGCCACGGCGGGCAATCCGGCCTTGGCGAACGCGTCGAGCGCCACGCCCACCTCGGGGACGATGGTGACGCGCTCGCCGTCGAAGGTCGGCTCGTGCGCGTCGTTGAGCTTGTTGTGCGGCGCGAAGTACTTGGTCGCCAGCTGCTCGCTCAGGTCCAGCACCGCATCGAAGGTCTCCCGCGAATGATCCGCGTACCGCTCGCGTTTGGTCAGCTCCTCGACATGCAGCCACTCGTACAGCAGGAAGTCGAGATCGCGCCGGGAAAGCAGCGTAGACCGCATCACCCATCCTTTCGAGACATGTGCAATCTACTGTATCTTACGCTGCGGCCTGGCCCGCTTGCCGGAAATCGTAGCCTCAGGTGCTGAGGCGATCCAGCTCGTCGGTGGGAACACCCCAGCCGGACAGCAGCTTTCGCACCTGCTGCGGGTCGGCGGAGAGCGGCGCCGGGACGTCGGTGGGCGTGCGGTCGAAGCGTGGTGCGGGCGCGGGCTGCAGGACGCCGTTCACCGTGATGAAGGCGTTGCGGGCCACGTTGTGCGGGTGCTCGTGGGCCTCCCAGGGGCTGAGCACCGGGGCCACACAGGCGTCGGAACCGGTGAACAGCTCGGTCCACTCGTCGCGGGTGCGCTCCTTGAACTTGGCGCCGAGCACCTCTTTGAGCTGCGGCCAGCCGTTCTTGTCCAGCTGGAACGGCAGGTCGGGGTCGTCGATGCCGAGGATCGCGAGCATCTGGTTGTAGAACGGGATCTCGACGCAGCCGACGGCGAGGTACTCCCCGTCGGCGCATTCGTAGGTGTCGTAGAACGGCGCGCCGCCGTCGAGCATGTTCTCCCCGCGCGGAAAGTTCCACAGCCCGAGGTGGTGCAGACCGTGCATGGACGCGGTGAACAGCGCGGCGCCGTCGACCATGGCCGCATCGATCACCTGGCCCCGGCCGGAGCGCTCCCGTTCATACAGCGCGCCGAGCACGCCGAGTGCGAGCAGCAGACCGCCGCCCGCGTAGTCGCCGAGCATGTTCGCGGGCGGCACCGGAGCTTCGCCCGCGCGCCCGACCAGTCCGAGCGCGCCGGAGACGGCGATGTAGTCGATATCGTGGCCCGCGGTGCGCGCCAGCGGACCCTCCTGGCCCCACCCGGTCATCCGGCCGTAGATCAGGCGCGGGTTGCGCGCGGCCAGATCGGCCGGGCCGATGCCGAGGCGCTCGGTGACGCCCGGCCGGAACCCTTCGATCAGCACGTCCGCGTGTTCGGCCAGCGCGAGCAGCGTGTCCCGATCGGCGGGGTTCTTGAGGTCGAGGGTGATGCTGTGCTTGCCGCGGTCCAGCGGACCCTCCGGCGAGACGATGCCCGCACCGGGGGTGCCGCCGCGGTCCACCCGCAGCACCTCCGCGCCGAGATCGGCCAGGATCATCGCCCCGAACGGACCCGGTGCGAGGCTGGCGATCTCGATGACTTTGACTCCGTGCAGTGGTCCCATGGCTCCGCTCTCTGTCGTCCTCGACGCGGGCATGCGGCCACGGCCGAACCCCGCCCGTCCGGTCGGTGCCCCCGACCGTAGGTCCGACTCGGCACGCGGCCTATGACCGTCGCGCTCGAGTAACCGTGACCGCAGCGCTCACGCTCAGTCCAGACGCGACAACCGCGCGAGTACGGTGGCGGCCATGGCGGCGGGGTCACCGTGGTCCGGGCGCAGCACGAGTTCGGCGTCGGTGGGCGCCTCGTACGGATCGTCGATGCCGGTGAAGCCGCTGATCTCGCCCGCGCGGGCCTTGGCGTACATGCCTTTCGGGTCGCGGGCTTCGCAGACCTCCAGCGGCGTATCGACGAAGACCTCGACGAACGGGATGCCCGCCGCGAGGTGCGCGGCCCGGACCCGGTCGCGGTCGGCGCGATACGGACTGATCAGCGAGACCACCGCCACCACACCGGCGTCGGCGAACAGCCGGGCGACTTCGCCGACGCGGCGGACGTTCTCGACCCGGTCGGCGGCGCTGAAGCCGAGATCGGCGTTCAGTCCGTGGCGCAGATTGTCCCCGTCGAGCAGGAAGGCCGGACGCCCCGCGGCGACCAGGCGGCGTTCGAGTTCCACTGCGACGGTGGACTTTCCGGAGCCGGACAGGCCGGTCAACCAGACCGTCAGGCCCCGCGTGGCGCGCTCGTCCCGGCCGACCGCGGTCGAATGCCAGACGACCCGCGACGACGGCAGGGTCGGGCCGGTGATCATGCCCGCGGCGACGGTGTTGTTGGTGGTGTCGTCGACCAGGATGAAGCTTCCGGTGAACCGATTGCGCCGATACGGGTCGAACAGCAGCGGTTGCCGGGTGCGGAGCTGAACTCGGCCTATCTCGTTGAGCGACAGCGATTCCGGGCTCTCGTCCCGGTGCAGCGTGTTCACATCGAGCCGGTAGTCGAGGCTGCGCACCTCGGCGGTGGCGGTGCGGGTGGTGTGCCGGATGGTGTAGGTCGCGCCGGGGGAGAGCCGGCTGTCGTCGGCGAACCAGCACACCATCGCGTCGAGGTCGCGCCCGGCGATCGGCCGGTTGTTCGGGCGGCAGATCATGTCGCCGCGCGAGACGTCGATCTCGTCGGCGAGCTGGATCGTGACCGCCTGCGGCGGAAACGCTTCCG
This sequence comes from Nocardia vulneris, assembly GCF_001613425.1. Taxonomy (GTDB): domain Bacteria; phylum Actinomycetota; class Actinomycetes; order Mycobacteriales; family Mycobacteriaceae; genus Nocardia; species Nocardia vulneris. The sequence goes on from NZ_BDCI01000041.1 coordinate 202,348, forward strand.
TGACGGGCGTGCCGCCCGGCCCCCAGATCGCGGCCACCGTGCTCGTCAATCCCGAAGGGAGAACCGCCACTTCGTCGCCGGGCTTGAAGACACCGCCCGCGACCGTGCCCGCGTAACCGCGGAAATCCTGGGCGTGGCTGCGGGTCACGTACTGCACCGGGAAGCGCGCGTCGATGAGGTTGCGGTCGGAGGCGATGTGCACCTCCTCGAGGTGGTGCAGCAGCGGCGTGCCCTCGTACCACGGCATGCTCGCGCCGCGGTGCACGATGTTCTCGCCGTGCAACGCGGACATCGGCACGAAGGTCAGATCGGAGACGTCCAATTTCGAGGCGAACTGGGCGAATTCGGTGCGGATCTGCTCGAAACGGGCCTGCGACCAGTCCACCAGGTCCATCTTGTTGACGCAGAGCACCAGGTGCGGAATGCCGAGCAGGCCGGCCAGGAAGGCATGCCTGCGGGTCTGCTCGACCACCCCCTTGCGCGCGTCGACCAGGATCAGCGCGAGATCGGCGGTGGACGCGCCGGTCACCATGTTCCTGGTGTACTGGATATGGCCGGGGGTGTCGGCGATGATGAACTTCCGTCGGGGCGTGGCGAAGTAGCGGTGTGCCACGTCGATGGTGATGCCCTGTTCCCGTTCCGCGCGCAGCCCGTCGGTGAGCAGCGCGAGGTTCGGGTAGTCGTCGCCGCGGTCGCGGCTGGTGCGCTCGACGGCGGCGAGCTGGTCGGTGAAGATCGTCTTGGAGTCGAACAGCAGCCGGCCGATGAGGGTGGACTTGCCGTCGTCGACGCTGCCCGCGGTGGCGAGGCGCAGCAGGGTGGCGGTCATCAGAAATAGCCCTCTCGTTTGCGATCTTCCATGCCCGCCTCGGAGATCCGGTCGTCGGCGCGGGTGGCGCCGCGCTCGGTGACCCGGGCGGCGGCCACCTCGGTGACCACCTCGGCGGGGGTGGCCGCGCTGGATTCGACGCAGCCGGTGCAGGTGGCGTCGCCGACCGTGCGGAACCGCACCGTGGTCTCGAAAGGCTGCTCACCGTCCAGTAGTTGCAGGAACCTGGTGTGCGCCAGCAGCATTCCGTCGCGCTGCACCACCGGCCTGCGGTGCGCGTAGTAGAGCGGCGGCAGGTCGATGCCCTCCGCGGCGATATAGGTCCAGATGTCGAGCTCGGTCCAGTTCGACAGCGGGAACACTCGAATATGTTCGCCCGCACGGTGTTTGCCGTTGTAGAGGTTCCACAGCTCGGGTCGCTGACTGCGCGGGTCCCACTGGCCGTATTCGTCGCGGAAGCTGAACACGCGCTCCTTGGCGCGCGCCTTCTCCTCGTCGCGGCGCGCGCCGCCGAAGACGGCGTCGAAGCCGCCCTCCTTGATCGAGCGCAACAGCGTCGCGGTCTGCAATCGGTTGCGCGAGGCGCGCGGGCCGGTCTCCTCGGTGACCCGGCCCGCGTCGATATCGTCCTGCACCCGGCCGACGACGAGGCGCAGTCCCAGCCGCGCGACCGTCTCGTCGCGGTAGGCGATCACCTCGTCGAAATTGTGCCCGGTGTCGATGTGCAGCACCGGGAACGGCAGCGGCGCGGGCCAGAAGGCCTTCGCCGCGAGGTGCAGCATCACCACCGAGTCCTTGCCGCCGGAGAACAGCAGCACCGGTCGCTCGAAGGTCGCCGCTACTTCTCGGAAAATGTGTGCCGACTCGGCCTCGAGCGCGTCCAGATGAGGCAGCTCGTAGGTGCTCGCCGTCGACTTCGCGTACTGGCTCACATCGCAAAACTAGAACACGTTTCGGTTATTGGCAATGGGTGTGCGGGCGTCAACCGTGCGATGCCGGTCGAGTGGCCGGCTTCCGGCCACCCGAGGCGGCTGTGACGGCGTCCGCGGCGGCGATGAGAGCCGTTCCGCGCCTATCGATTTCGGCACCCGTGATGGACTTACCAACGTACATCGTGAGCACCATGTTCTGCCTGCCGTCGCCGCCATAGGTCGGGGCGGCGAGCAGGCTCACCGGATGTTCCTTGCGTGGTCGCAGATCGGTGCCCAGGTACACCCGCTCGCCCAGGCTGGTCACCAGCTCGCCCACCAATTCGCGCAGCTCACCGGGCAGATCGCGAGCCGCGAACCCGGCCAGCAGGGAGTACAACCTGCGGCCCGCGGCGGTCAGGCTCTCCACCAGGTAGCCGCGCTCGCGGCACTCGGCGACCACCTGGCGCAATCGTGTCTCGTCCTGCTGGAGCGGCACGGTCGGCGGTTGGGCCAGCCATGCGTCGAATGCCGCGTCGGTATCCCACAGCACGTACATCAGCCCGACCGGCGGCGCGAAGTGGTAGGCGGCGCCGACCTTGACCATCCCCGGGCCGGTGCTCTCCAGCACCATGATCCGATCGCCGACCACGGCCGATGCGGTGCAGGTCGTGCGGTATTCGCCGGTGAGTCGTTCCAGTTCCGTCCGCGCGAGCGCGGAGATCGCGAAGCTGTCCTGCGCGACCCGGCCGGCGGCGATGAGCGCGGGGCCGAGGCCGTAGGTCCGGGTATCGGCATCACGCACCAGGTAGCCCCCCGCGGCGAGCTCGGTGAGAATGCCGAGGCAGGTGGGTTTGGCCAGGTCGAGCGTGCGGGCGAGCTCGGACAGGCCGAAGCGCTTGCCGCGCTGTTCGACGAAGAAATCCAGCACCTGCACCACGCGCACCGTCGGTGCGGATCTACGGCCGACCATTGACCACTCCTAGAACACGTTCTAATCTCAGCTGAGAGGAAATGTACCAGAGCGGTACATATTTGGAACACCACAGCGTGTGATTCAACGGAGAGCCTTTTGCTGACACAGCCGTTCGCGGACGCTATCGCCGCCGCCGAGCAGATCATCACCGGAGCCGCGCACATCCGGACCGAGCAGGACCTCGTCGAGGGCTACGACTACCTGGCCGGCAGCATTCGCGCGGCCTTGCAGATGGCGTGGGCCTACGAGCGGGACTTCCCGTTCTTCGTCCAGTCCACCGGGCCGTACACGAAAATGGGCCTGGACAACCCGGATACGCTCTACTTCCACTCCTACCTGCGCCCGGACGCGGAATATGTGGTCACCGGAAAGCGGGGAACCACAAGGGATCTGAGCTTCCAGGTGCTGAACGGGAACTATTCCCCGGTGGATGTGCCGGACAGCCTCACCGCCTTCGACGACCGGACACTCGAGGTGGCGCCGGACGGGTCCTACGAACTGCGGCTCGGCCCCGGTCCCGCGCGTCCCGGCTACGTCCACCTCGCGGCGGACTCCGCCATGCTGGTGATCCGCGAGGTCTACAGCGACTGGGGCAACGAGCGCCCGGGCACCGTGCGCATCGCCCGGGTCGAGGGCATCGGCGACGCCCCGCCGCCGCTGACCAGAGACCTGCTGACCAAACGCTACGGCGTGGCGGGAAAGATGCTGATCTCGCGCCTGCAGACCTTCCTCGCCTTCCCCGAATGGTTCTATCTGAACCTGCCGGTGAACACGATGACCGAACCGCGTTCCACGCCGGGCGGTCTCACCACCCAGTTCTCCTCGGCCGGGCACTACGAGCTGACCGACGATCAGGCGATGATCATCACGGTGCCGAAATCCGATGCGCCGTATCAGGGTTTCCAGCTCGGCAGCATGTGGTACCTGTCGCTGGACTACATCAACCACCAGACCAGCCTCACCGCCGACCAGGCGCGGGTGGACCCGGACGGCATGATCCGCCTCGTGGTCAGCGAGCGGGATCCCGGGCTGGCCAACTGGATCGAACGCACCGGGCACGACCGCGGCTACCTCCAATTCCGGTGGCAGCGGCTGTCCCGGGAGATGAAACCGGAGGACGGCCCGACGGTGGAGGTGGTTCCGGTCGCCGAACTGGGACAACGACTTCCGTTCTATGACCAGGCGCGCGTCACGCCGGACGAATGGCGCGCACGAATCGCGGCCCGGCAGGCCGCGGTCGCGGAAAGGATGCTCGGCTGATGTTGTTGCAGGACAAAGTTGTCGTCGTCTCCGGTATCGGTCCCGGGCTCGGCCGGTCCATCGCGGTGCAGAGCGCGAAGGCCGGCGCCGACGTGGTGCTCGCGTCCCGGACCGAATCGCGGCTCACCGAGGTGGCCAAGGAGATCACCGAGCTCGGCAGGCGCGCGGTCGTGGTGCCCACCGATATCAACGACGAGGCGGCCGCGATCAATCTGGTCGAGACGGCGCAGAGTGCGTTCGGCCGGGTGGACACGCTGGTGAACAACGCCTTCGCCATTCCGCCGATCGCCGACCTCGCCGAGGTCGACCTGGACCAGGTGCGCGCCGGCTTCGAGACGAATGTGCTTGCGGCACTGCGCTTGACGCGGCTGTTCGTGCCCGCGCTGGCCGAGTCGAAGGGCTCGGTGGTGATGATCAACTCGGCGGTGCTGCGGCATTCGCGGCGCACCTTCGGCCCCTACAAGATGGCCAAGGCGAGCCTGCTCGCGCTGGCGCAGAGCCTGGCCACCGAGCTCGGCCCGCGCGGCATCCGGGTGAATACCATTGCCCCGGGCTATATCTGGGCCGACAACCTGAAGTGGTACTTCAACTACCTCGCCGAGCAGCGCGGCATCACCGCCGACGAGGTGTACGCCGAGACGGCGAAGACCATCGACCTGCGCAAGCTGCCCGAGCCCGACGAGATCGCCGACGCGGTCGTGTTCTTCGCCTCGGCCATGGCGCGGGCGATCACCGGTGCGTGCCTGGACGTCAACGGCGGCGAGTACCACCACTAGCCGGATGCACGGCAACACAGATTCGCGGCGATTCAGAGGAGATGAAGTGATCGGTAGGGACGACGTCGGCACCATCGACGATCTGCACGCTTCGGCGACCAAGGTCGTCGGGCTGGACGATTTCGGTGGCGACGACTACCGCGCGGGGCTCGAGGTCCTGCTGGCGTCCTACGCCAAGGACGCGGAGCTGACCCCGTTCGGCAACAAGGTGAATCGTGCGTTCCTGCGCGGGGCGCTGATCGCCCGGCTGCTCAGTGAGTCGGCGTGGCAACGCTTTCCCGAACACGCCGAGGTCGCGATCGAGCGTCCGGTCTTCGTGACCGGTCTGCCGCGTTCGGGGACGACGGCCGTGCACCGGCTGCTCAACGCCGATTCGGCGCATCAGGGCCTGGAGATGTGGCTGACCGAGATGCCGCAGCCGCGCCCGCCCCGGGACACCTGGGCGAGCAACCCGGTCTATCAGCGGATCGAGGCGGCCTTCGAGAAGCACCACGTCGAACACCCGGAATTCATGGGGGTGCACCATATTTCGGCCGACCAGGTGGAGGAGTGCTGGCAACTGCTGCGGCAGTCGGCGATGTCGGTGTCCTACGAGTGCCTGGGCTATCTGCCGACCTACTCGGAATGGCTGCGTGCGCAGGACTGGACCCCGGCTTACCGCAGGCATCGCCGCAACCTGCAGTTGATCGGGCTGCCGGATGCCGGACGGCGCTGGGTGCTGAAGAACCCGAGCCACCTGTTCGCCCTCGACGCCATCTTCGAGGTGTATCCGGACGCGCTGATCATTCAGATGCACCGCGATCCGCGCACCATCATCGCCTCGGTGTGCAGCCTCAACGAACAGGCCTCGGCCGGGTGGTCGGACAAGTTCCGCGGTCCGGTGGTGGGCGCCGCGCAGCTCGATCTCTGGGCCCGCGGGGCCGACCGTTTCCTGGCGGATCGTCAGCACCACAACGCCGCTCAGTTCTGCGATGTGTACTACGACGATTTCGTCGCGGACCCGATCGGCACCGTCGCCGGAATCTACCGGCAGTTCGACCTGCCGCTGACCGCGCAGGCCACCGCGGCGATGACCGCACTGCACGCCGAAAGTACCTCCGGCGCAGCGCGTCCGGCACATCGGTACACGCTCGAGGATTTCGGCCTGACGGCCGAACAGGTCGACGCCCGGTTCGCCGGTTACCGGGCCGAACATTTCCCGAAGGCCTGAATCCAGCACGCCGCCACCGTCTTCCGGGACGGTGGCGGCGGTGTTGTTACGGCTGACCGGGCTTCAGCACGATGAACAGGCCGTGCGCTTCGGCGCAGAGGCGCTCGCCGTCGTGCAGGGTGGCCCGGACGTAGACCTTGCGCCCCTCTTGCCGCTCGGCCCAGGCGTGCACCTGCAGTTCGGTGTTCAGCGGCGTGATCGAGCGGTAGTCGATGGTCAGCGACGCCGTACGGGTCACCGCGCGGGCGTGCACCGCGGCGGCCATGCCGAGCAGGTCGTCGAAGCTGAGTGCGATGTGGCCGCCGTGTGCGGCACTGTTGCCGCCCAGGTGGAAGGTCCGGAACGTGACGCGCGCGTCCACGCCGTCCTTGCCCGCGTGATCGATGACGTAGGGCGGCAGCGTGATGTTGCCGCGGGCGGGCAGATCGTGGCGGGTCCAGTTCGGCGTGGACCACTCGTCCACCCGGGCCGCGTCGAGTTTGTCGTTGAGTTCCTTGAGCAGGCCGATCGTCTCCACCGCGAGTTCATCGGACGGGCAGGCCAGACGCACGCGGTCCATCAACCCGCGCACCTGTTCGACGAACTCCCCGTAATGCGGTCCGCCGCGCTCGATATCGGCGCCCTGTTCTTCGCGCGCGTTGATCAGCTCGGTCATCGGCCGGAACGCGCCCTCGTGATGCTCTTTGCTCGGCAGCGAGGCACCGGCCTGCTCTTCGTTCATAAGGAACACGTTATAGGTTGCCATCGGAATGCTCGCGCCGCAGGGGCTCGGCGGGTTGCGTGGCCTAGGCTGGTCCGGGGTGGACGGCGCCGGCCGGGACAGGCCGGTCGCCCGGCGGGTGGACCGGTCCGGCGGCGAAAGGCTAAGGGTAGATGGGTATTACGGCGGTTGTCTTCGATATGGACGGCGTGCTGATCGACTCCGAGCCGGTGTGGGAGCAGGTGCGCCGCGCCTACGTCGCGGACAAGGGCGGGCGGTGGCTGCCCGATACCCAGCAGCGGCTGATGGGGATGAGCACCCGGGAATGGTCGGAATACCTCAGCGCCGATCTCGGCGTCGGGGAATCGCCGGAGACCGTGGCGCGCGACGTCATCGACCAGATGGTGGCGCACTACGACCGCGCGGTGCCGCTGCTGCCCGGCGCGATCGACGCCGTGCAGCGGATGAGCGAGCAGTGGCCGCTCGGCGTGGCGAGCTCGTCACCGCGGTCCCTGATCGACGTGGTCCTGGGGCGCACCGGATTGATCGAGTTCTTCACGGGCACCCTGTCCACCGAAGAAGTCGACCGCGGCAAACCCGCTCCGGATGTATACCTGGCGGTGGCCGGCCTGCTCCGGCAGCGCCCGGCCGACTGTGCGGCGGTGGAGGATTCGAGCAACGGCATGCGCTCCGCCCACGCCGCGGGCCTGCGGGTGATCGCCGCGCCGCGCCCCGAATACCCACCGGCCGACGACGCGCTCGCCCTGGCCGCGCACGTCATCGATGACCTCTCCCAGCTGACGCCCGAGCTGGTCGGCGGCGCGGCGTAGCCGTGCGCGGGCTCAGTCCGGCCCGGGTAGCGGTGTGGTGAGCAACGTCCGGGCGGCCGCGGGCAGGTCGGTGTCCAGCCAGTCCGGCAACTCGGGACTGTGTGCGTGCCGACGCAGGGCGGCGTAGGGGAGATCGACCACGGCGCGGCTGACCGCGTCTATCTCGCGGTGGTCCGCCCGGCCGAAGGCGCCGGTGGCGATGCGCCGCAGGTGGTCGAGCAATGGCGCGTTCATCTCGGCCAGCCGGGCGCGGAATTCGTCGTCGGGGCCGCCGTCCAGCAGATCGCTGGGGCGCAGGTTGAGCAGAAGCTTTGCGTCATCGGGTAATTCGCGGCCGAAGACGAGCGCGGCGCGCACCATGGCGACGCCCGCCTCGACCGGATCGGGGTGCTCCGCGGCGGTGAGCACGCCGGCTTGGAAGCGCGCGAGCGCCCGCAGCCACGCCGCGGTGAGTACGCCGTTGCGGTTGCCGAAGCGGTGGTACAGCGTGCCGACCGGCGCACCGCTGGCGTCGGCGATCGCGGCCACGCTGGCGGCGCGCGGCCCGTCGGCGAGGACGAGGGCACGGGCTGCGTCGAGGATCACGTCGGTGTCGTGCTTGCGGGGTGGCGCCATCTACTAGTACGTTCCTTCTATATGGAGCGTTTGTCCTATATTGACGAGCATGCCAGATCGATCGCCGCGAACCGCGACCGGGTCTGGCAAGCACTGCTGAAAGTAGTCTGCAAAGACCCGGCGGACCCGGCGACGGTCCCCACCGGTTTCGTGCTCGACGTCGCCGAGGCCCCGAGCAAGCTGGCCCTGAGCGGACAGCACTGGTTCGCCCGCTACGCCCTGATCTTCGAACTCGACGAGCAGGACGCGAACCGCACCCGCATCCGCGCCAGATCCCTGGCGAATTTCCCTGGGCTGCACGGCAAGATCTATCGCGCCCTGGTGATCGGCAGCGGCGGCCACCGTCTGGTGATGCGTCAGCTGCTGCGCCGGATCGAGGCGGCGGTATGACCTCGCGCACCGCCCGAAAACATGTCATGCCCATCGAGGATGATCGTCGGCATGGCGAAAGATGTTCAGCTCGGCGAGGTTCGGGCCTGGTATGACGTGACCGGCGATGGTGAGCCGGTGTTGCTGCTGCACGGTGGGTTCGTGGATTCGCGATCGTTCGATGCGGCGGTTGCGGTTCTCGCCGAACAGTTCCGGGTGTTCCGGACCGATCGGCGCGGGCACGGCCGGACCGCCGATGTGGCCGGGCCGATCTCGTACGACCTGATGGCCCAGGACACCATCGCGTTCCTGGACGCGGTGATCGGCGGTCCGGCCCACTTGGTCGGTTACAGCGACGGCGCGGTCGTCGCGCTGCTGGTCGCGCTGCGCAGGCCGGATCTCGTCCGCAAACTCGTGTCGATCAGCGGCAACTTCCACCACCACGGCCTGCTGCCCGGTGTGCTCGACGGCTTCGCGCACGAAGAACCCATGCGGCGCTTGGCCGCTCGCTACGGCGAGGTCTCCCCGGACGGCGTGGACCACTTTCCGGTCTTCGCGGAAAAGCTGTTCCGGATGGCCAACGCCGAGCCCACGCTGACGGTCGAGGAACTCGGCGGGATCGCCGCGCGCACCCTCGTCCTCGCCGCCGACGACGACGCGATGAGCCTGGAACACACGATCGCGCTCTACCGGGCGATCCCAGAGTCCGAACTGGCGATCGTGCCCGGCACGTCGCATCTGCTCGTCGTCGAGAAGCCCGCCGAGGTCTACCACCTCGTCGGCAACTTCCTCGCCACCGACGCGACACCTACCTGGCAGCCCATCCGGCGCGCCTGAACAAGTGTGCTGCATGTGGCGCGGTGATGGCATAAGTCCGCAGGGCCTTGCTGCCGCGCGACATTTGGGCAAACTGTGGGCGAATGATGGTCAGGTTGATCGCCGAACCGGTCATGCTGATCGGTATGGACTTCATGAAACCGGCGGAGGAGCTGTTGGCGCAGGTCGCTGCCCGCTTCGGCTCCGCGGAAGCGTTCCTGGAGAAGCTGGCGCAAGCCCACGCCGCCCGCCGCGACGACGACACCATCGAACTACCCCGCATCATCGGCGGCTTGCCCAACGGTTACTGATCGCCGTGCTCGGGCCGGTCACCGGATGCGCATTCGGCGGCGCGGGCGCGCAGGAGTGATTGTTCGGCGCGGTTGGCGGTGAGGTCGGCGGCGCGGATGAATTCGGCGTGGGCTTCGGCTCGGCGGCCCAGTTGGGCGAGCAGGTCGCCGCGAACGGCGCTGCGCAGGTGGTAGGCGTCGAGCGCGCCCACGGTGACGAGGGCGTCCACCAGGTCGAGGGCGGCGGCGGGGCCGTGCACCTTGCCGACGGCGACGGCGCGGTTCAGTTCGACGATGGGGGAGGGAAAGCGTTCGGCCAGAACGGCATACAGTCCGGCGATGCGCCGCCAGTCGGTCTCCTCGGGTACCGCCGCCATGGCGTGTACCGCGGCGATCGCCGCCTGCAAGGCGTAGCGGCCCGGCGGCAGTCCGCGCTCGCGCGCGACCGTATTCGCTCGGCCGAGTGCCGCGTAACCGCGCCGGATCAGCAGCCGGTCCCAGCGCGACCGATCCTGATCGGCCAGCAGCACAACGTCTTTCGCCGGACCCGTGCGCGCCGGTAGCCGGGAGCCTTGTAATTCGAGCAGTGCGACCAGCCCGTGCGCTTCGGGTTCACCCGGCAGCAGCTCGGCCAGCATGCGCGCCAAACGCAATGCGTCCTGGCATAATTCGACGCGCATCCAATCCTCGCCCGCGGTCGCCGCGTAGCCCTCGTTGAAGATCAGATAGATCACCGCGAGGACCGAATCGAGCCGGTCGGCGAGCTCGTCGGCGCCGGGTACTTCGTAGGGCAGGGCGCGGGCCGCGATGGTGCGTTTGGCCCGGACGATCCGCTGGGCCACCGTCGATTCGGGTACCACGAAGGCGCGGGCGATCTCGCCGGTGGTCAACCCGCCCAGCAACCGCAAGGTCAACGCCACGCGGCCCTGCTCCGGCAACACCGGATGGCAGGCGGTGAACATCATCCGCAGCAGGTCGTCCTCGACGGCTTCGGTCTGCGGAGCCGGCTCCGGTGTGGTCAGTAGATCGTGCCCGAGCAGGGCCAGTTTGCGGGCGAAGGTCTGGTTGCGCCGGATCCGATCGATCGCGCGGTGCTTGGCGGTGAGCATCAGCCAGCCGCCCGGGTTCGGCGGCACCCCGTCGCGCGGCCACTGTTCCAGCGCGGCGACCAGCGCGTCCTGCGCCAGTTCCTCGGCGAGGTCGATATCGCCGACCACGCGGGTGAGCCCCGCGACCAGCCGGGGCCATTCCATCCGCCACACCGTTTCCACGGCGCGACGGGCCTGCTCCGGCGACCGGTCGGGGCTCATTCGGGTGCTCGCTCAGCCCTGTTCCGCGATCTGCCTGAGCTCGACCTCGATCTCCCATTCCGGCCCGTGTGCGCCGAGGAACCGCGAGGTCCATTCCACCGCTTCGTCTTTCGACTTGGTCTGCAGGATGCAGTACCCGCCGACGATCTCCTTGGTCTCGGTGAACGGTCCGTCGAGCACCGTCTGCTTACTGCCGGCCTGGGTGATCCGGGTGGCCTCGGCGATCGGATGCAAGCCGTTGGTGTCGAGCAGCACGCCCGCCTTGGTCATCTCCTCGATCACCTTGCCGACCTGCTCCATCAACGCCTCGTCCGGTTCCGGCGAGGTGTTCGGGTCGAGGCGGATCAACATCATGTAGCGCATAGCGCGTCCTTTGCTCGTCGTCGTCAGGATCGGCCGACCCTCACCTCACTGCATCGAACGGCCACCCCCCGAATCGACACCTCCCCGAAAATTCTTCCGCAAACATCCCCCGAAGTCAGCTCGGCCGGGCGGCGTGCTCGCCGCGCGTCTCGGCCGGTTCTTTGTCGACCCGAGCACCGGCCAGGTAACCCGCGATGATGCCGAGCAGCGTGTACGTCGCGGTCTTGACCTGTATGTCGACCTCGAGGGTGGCGAGCAGCAGCGCGAAACCCGCGACGCTCAGCAGGCCGTACATCTTGACCAGGCAACCCACTGGCTATGTCGTTGCTGCTGGTCACGGCGTTGCAGCTGGCCCGTGCTCGGGGAGTCGGCTGGGCCAGGCGGGGCGGGTGTGGGCGGCGCGGGCGGACCAGCGGCCGTCGTAGCGGACCTCGACCGGGTGGGCGAAGGCGGCGGTGACGGTCTCGGTGGTGAGGGTCTGGGTGGCCGGGCCCGCGGCGACGGTGTGGCCGTCGGCGATGAGCATGGCGTGCGTGGTGCTGCTGGGGAGTTCCTCGAGGTGGTGGGTGACCAGGATCGAGGCGACGTCGGGGTGGGTGTCGCCGAGGGTGTCGAGGGTTTCCAGGAGCTGTTCGCGCGCGGCGAGATCCAGGCCGGTGGACGGTTCGTCGAACAGCAGCAACCGGGGTTCGGCGATGAGCGCGCGGGCGATCAGGGTGCGCCCGCGTTCCCCTTGGGACAGCGTCGGCCAGATCTCGCCGGCTTTCCCGGTGAGTCCCACGGTATGGATCATCGCCTCGGCGCGTGCCACCTGCTCCGGGGTCGGTGTCCAGCGCATCGGGGTGTCGATGGTCGCGGTGATGCCGGTGAGCACCACTTCGCGGATGGTCAGCGGGTACTGCAAAGGATGGCGCGGATTCACATGCCCGATGGAATGGCGCAGTCGCTGCAGTTCGACGCGGCCGAGCTGCTGCCCGAGCACCCGCACGGTGCCCGTCGTCGGAAAGGTGACGGCACCGCAGAAGCCGAGCAGGGTGCTCTTGCCCGCACCGTTCGGGCCGAGCAGCGCCCAGTGCTCGCCCGCGTGCACGGTCATCGAGATGCCGTTGATGATCTTCTTGCCCTCGCGGCGGAAGGTCACATCGGTCAGTTCGAGCACCGGCGCATCGGTCATTGGAAGGCCTCCTTCAGGCTCGTCAGATGGGCGCGGCTGAATTCCGCTGCCGCCGTGGCATTTCGGGCGACGATCGCCTCGACCAACTGCTCGTGCGCCGCGTGGTCGGCCGGCTCGGACGGGACGGGCCGGATGGTCAGCATGTCGATCATCGCGAGCCGCAGCCGGGGCAGGAAGGTGTCGAACAGCTGGACGAGCACCTCGTTGTGCGCGGCGACGAGCACCGCGCGGTGGAAGGCCATGTCCGCGTCCACATGCTCGGCGACCGGCTCGCCGTGCGCCGCCCGGGCGGCCAGCGTCGTGCGCAGAATGCGCAGGTCGGCCCGGGTCCGGCGGTGCGCGGCCAGCGCGGCGGCCTCGGCCTCGATGGCGATGCGCGCCTCGATGACCGAGGCGATGGTGGCCCGGCGCAGCACGATGTCCCAGTCCTGTTTCGCGTCCAGCGCCGTGACGAACACCCCGGCCCCTTGGCGACTGTCGAGCACGCCTTTGCCCGCCAGCTCGCGGATCGCTTCGCGCAGCGTCGAACGGCCGACACCGAGCTGCGCGGCCAGCGTGGTTTCCCCTGGAAGCCGGTGTCCCAGTGGCCATTCGCCCGCTTTGATCCGGGTCAGCAGCAGCTCGGCCGCCTGGGCGGCGAGCGGATGCCTGCGTACCTGCGAGACCATCGCAACCTCTCTACTTGTCTGAGGAGTTGTGTATAGTCTACCCATCATGCGCACCATGCTTCTGCTTAGCCGCCACGGCGGGGCCTGACCGACCGGCCCCCCGCCGTGGGGCTTTGTCGTGGCCGGTCACCTCGTTCGTGACGGCCGTCCGGCCAGAAAGCAGACCGCATCATGATCAACACTCCGCAGGGTGCCGTACCGGAATCCGCCCCCGCCTGGAATCGGCAGCGGCACTCGCAGATGCCGTTCCACCGATATCGCGACGTCTACGATCGCGTGGAAGTGCCCCACACCCAGCGTGCTTGGCCCGCGGCACGGATCACCGCGGCGCCGCTGTGGGTGCCGGTGGACCTGCGCGACGGTAACCAGGCGCTGGCCGAACCGATGGATCCGGCGCGCAAGCGCCGCTTCTTCGAACTGCTGGTCGCCATGGGCTACAAGGAGATCGAGGTCGGCTATCCGTCCGCCTCGCGGGCCGATTTCGAATTCGTCCGCCTGCTCGCCGAGTCCGACCTGGTGCCCGATGACGTGACCGTCGTCGTATTCACCCCTGCCCGAAGGGATCTGATCGAACGCACCGTCGACTCCGTCCGCGGCCTGCGCGATGTGGTGATCCACATGTACACCGCGACCGCGCCCGCCTGGCGAAACACGGTGCTGGGCAAGGACCGTGCCGCATTGCGTGAGCTGATCCTGGCCGGTGGCCGCGACGTCCTGGAATTCGCCGCCGGCCTGCCGCACGTCCGGTTCCAGTTCTCGCCCGAGGTGTTCAACCTGACCGAACCCGACTATGTGCTGGACCTGTGCGACCGGATGACCACCCTGTGGGACGCCACCCCGCAGCGGCCGGTGACCCTGAATCTGCCTGCGACAGTGGAGGTCGCGACCCCCAACGTGTACGCGGACCAGATCGAATACATGCATCGCCAGCTGGCCCGCCGGGACAGCGTCATCCTGTCCGTGCACCCGCACAACGACCGCGGCACCGGCGTCGCCGCCGCCGAACTCGCGGTGCTGGCCGGCGCGCAACGCGTGGAGGGCTGTGTCTTCGGCAACGGCGAACGCACCGGCAACGTCGATCTCGCCACGCTCGCGTTGAATCTGTATGCGCAGGGCGTCGATCCGATGATCGACTTCTCCGATATCGAGGAAATCCGGGCGACCGTCGAATACTGCACGCGCATGCGGGTGCCCGAACGCCATCCGTACGTGGGCGAACTGGTGCACACCGCGTTCTCCGGCACCCATCAGGACGCGATCAAGAAGGGGATGGCGGCGCATCGGGCGCGCGCGGAGCAGGCGGGAATCCCGGAGCGCGAAGCGGATTGGCAGGTTCCCTATCTGCCGATCGATCCGGCCGATCTCGGCCGCAGCTACGAGGCCGTGATCCGGGTCAACTCACAGTCGGGCAAGGGCGGTATCGCGTATCTGTTGCAGACCGAATACGGTATCGACCTGCCGCGGCATCGGCAGATCGAGTTCGCCCGGCATGTGCAGGCGCATGTCGACGCGACCGGCGCGGAGATCACCGCGGCGCAACTGCGTGAGCTGTTCGAGGCGGTGTACCCGACCACGCGGACGCGGTGACGGTCACCGCATCTTCGGGCAAAGCGCCCGGCGGCCGCGGTCGTCCGTGCGAAGGTAATCGGCGTGGCGCGGCACGTGACAGGTAACCTCCCGGCCGAAGTGACCAGCTTCGTCGGGCGGGGCAGCGAAGTCGCCACTGCCAGGAAACTGCTGTCGGGCACCCGGCTGCTCACGCTCACCGGGCCGGGCGGCGTCGGCAAGACCCGGCTGGCCCGGCGGGTCGGCGACGCGGTCCGCCGGGCCTTCCCGGACGGTGTGTGGCTGGTCGAAGCGGCTCCGGTCAACGACGGTGAGCTGGTGGCGCCGAGCGTCGCCCAGGCGCTCGGCCTGCGCGACGACACCAGCCTGCCGGTCGCCGGGCTGATCGAGTACCTGGGCGACAAACACCTGCTGCTGATCCTCGACAACTGCGAGCACCTCATCGGCGCGTGTGCGGCGCTGGTCGATCGGCTGCTCGCGGGCACCCCGGACGTGCGGGTGCTCGCGACCAGCCGGGAACCGCTCGGGGTCGAGGGGGAGCAGATCCTGCCGGTGGCGCCGCTGCCGGTACCCGAGCCGGCCGACGAGTCCGGCGCCGTCGAGACCGCAGACAACGCCGCGTTGCGGCTGCTGATCGATCGCGCCTCCGCCGCGAATCCCGAGTTCCAGGCCACCGCAGCCGGTCTCGGCACGCTGGCGGCGATCTGCGCCCGCCTGGAAGGTATTCCGCTG
Source organism: Nocardia vulneris (assembly GCF_001613425.1). Classification (GTDB taxonomy): domain Bacteria; phylum Actinomycetota; class Actinomycetes; order Mycobacteriales; family Mycobacteriaceae; genus Nocardia; species Nocardia vulneris. The sequence continues at coordinate 217,740 of NZ_BDCI01000041.1, forward strand.
GCACTGGAGCTGGCGGCGTTGCGGCTGCGCGCGTTCACTCCGGCGCAGGTGCTGGAACGACTCGACGACACCATGCGCCTGCTGACGACGGGATTGCGCACCGCCCCCGAGCGGCAGCAGACGCTGGAGGCGACGATCCGCTGGAGCTACGACCTGTGCACTCCGGACGAGCAGCATCTGTGGGAGCAATTGGCGGTGTTCGCGGGCGGTTTCGACCTCACCGCCGCCGAGGCGGTCTGCGCGCTCGAGCCACCGGGTGCCCTGCTCGACGCGCTCACCGGTCTGGTCGAGAAGTCGGTGCTGAGTTTCGGCAATCAGGGCCACGACGGTGCGGGCCGCTACACCATGCTCGAACCGCTGCGGCAGTTCGCGCTGGCTCGCCTGGTGGCCCGCGGCGACGAGCACAGCGTCCGGCTGCGCCACCGCGATCACTACTACCGGATCGCCCAGCGCGGCCGCATCGAATATTGGGGCGACGCCGACGTCGGCTGGTTCCGTGACGTCACCCGCGAACACGCGAATCTGCGTGCGGCACTGCAGTTCGCGCTGGCCGACCCGCAGGGCGTGCACCGTGGTCTGCAGATCGCCTCAGAGCTGCGGCCGTTCTGGGAGCACTACCGCTTCCTGCGCGAAGGATATCGGTGGCTGACCGATGCCCTCGGCAAGGATCTCGCGCACACCGTCGACCGGGCCCGCGCGCTGGCCGCGGCCTCGGTGATCGCCGCCATGTTCGCCGATCCCGCGACGGCGCACGGTTTCTTGGACGAATGCGTGGCGATCGCGACGGAACTGGCCGCCGAGGAGGTGCTCGTCGAGGCCATGTTGCTCGCCTCGGTGCTCGCGTTCGCCGACGCCGACCCGGTCGGCGCGCTGGAACTCGCCGAGGCCGCCGCCGCGCGCGCCCGGGCCTGCGCCCATCACGGCACGGAGATGGAAAGCCTTGCGTTCGCCTATGTTTGCGCGATGGTGCGCTCCGACGACCGGGCGAGCGGCCTGGCCGAGCGATTCTTGCGCAAGGCCACCGAGCACGGTTCGCATCTGCTCGGCGGGCTCGCCTCGTGGGCGGTCGGCACCGACCACTGGCGAAACGGCGACGCGGACAAGGCGATCGCGGAACTGCGCCGCGCGGTGGAACAGTTGCGGCTGTTCGATCGGTGCGTGTGGACGGCCTCGGCGTTCGACGGTCTGGCCTGGGCCGCGGCCGCGGTGGGGGAGCACCCCCGGGCCGCGCGGCTGATGGGCGCGGCGGCGACGGTGCGCAGCGGCAGTACCCAGCATCTCGCGCACGCGATGACCGACACGATCGGCGAGCGGGTCCGGTCGCAGGTGCGCGACGTGCTGGGGGACAAGAGTTTCCGGTCCGCCTTCGACAGCGGGGGCGCGCTCACCTTCGACGAGGCGGTCCGCTTCGCCCTCGGCACCGAAGCGCCGGCGGAACCGAAAGCGGCGGCGGCCGCACCGCTGACCCGCCGGGAACGCGATGTCGCCCGGTTGGTCGCGGCCGGCTACAGCAACAAGCGGATCGCCGCGGAACTGGTCATCTCGATTCGTACCGCGGAAAGCCACGTCGACCACATCCTGACCAAGCTGGGGTTCACCTCACGGGCGCAGGTCGCGTCCTGGGTCAGCGCGCGGCAGCTGTGAAATCCGTTCAAGCGCCGGTGGTTCCGTCGATGCGTTCGCGCAGCAGGTCGGCGTGGCCGTTGTGCCTGGCGTACTCCTCGATCATGTGCAGATAGATCCAGCGCAGGTTGTATTCGAGTTCGGGCCGCCGCGGGTGCCGGAAGGTGTGGTCCAGCGGCAGGTCGGCCACCGCGGCGTCGGACAGTTCGATCTCCCGCCGGAAGGTCGCGAAATCCGTTGCGGCGTCGGCTTCACGCAGATCGAAGTCGCCGTCGGGATCGTCCTCGCTGCCGTAGACGTACGGCACGTCCGAGGCCGCCGCGGTGAGCCGGAACCAGCCGCGTTCCACCTCGGTCAGATGCCGGACCAGGCCGAGCAGGGTCAGCGTCGACGGCTCGGCGGAACTGCGCCGGAGCTGCTCGTCGTCGAGGCCCGCGCATTTCGCCAAGAGGGTGCGGCGGTGAAAGTCCAACCAGCCCTGCAACATCGATCGCTCGTCGGCGACGTGCGGGGCCGCGGTTCGGGGCACTTCGGGCGCGATCCAGTTCATCCGGCCGACTGTAGCTCGGCACGGTCAGCGGCGGCGCCTCCTTTTCGCCCGGCGACGGCTACGGGTGAACCGGGTCGCGTGGTCGCCGCGTAACCGCCGGGCCGGTAACGTGCGTCCGCACGCCACGAGCAACAGATCCTGCGCGTTGCCCGTGACGACCGCACCGGTGCCATAGCTCCAGTCCAGGTCGTCGGCACGCAACTCGACACCGGTCAGGTCGGTCCCGAAGAACTCGATACAGCGCGGGTTGATCAGGTCCAGGACCAGGCGCAGGCGATCGTGGGGCACCTTGCGGTCCAGCCCCAGCGCGACGGTGATATCGAGGCCGTGCACGATGTCGTGGCCCAGGGCATGCACCGCTGCGCACCCCGGTGGCCGCCACGGATGTCCGACGTTGTCCCAGAGCGATTTCAGCAATTGGCCCGAGGTCAGCGTGGCGGCGTCGACGTGTGCGGTGTGGTTGGCGATGCGGTCGAAATTGCCGCCGGCCCGGACGAATTCGACGGCGAAGCGGGTGCCGGTCAGGCGGAACGGCACGGTGATGTGGGCGACCACCTCGCGCACCCGCCAGCCTCGGCACAGCGTCGGCGCGTCCCAGGCCGCACTGTCGAAACCCGTGAGCAACTCGGCGAGCTCGGCCCGCTCGTCGATGATCGCCCTGCGCACCTCCGCCATCGCCGTCTCCTCGTCGCGACCGTCCTTCCCACATCCTGAGACGTCACCCAATCACGAAACTGGTCGGTCTAATGGGACGTTGCGGACAAGTGGTCGTCCGTGTGTCGCGCGGCGTGTCGCGATAGACGTAGTAGATAGGCCCAGCTACTGCGCGGTGAGGAAGGCTCCCGCGCGCAAGGTGCTGCCGAATCCGGGCGCGAACTCGCCGTATTCATAGACGAGATGGCCGCCGACCACGGTGGCCGCGACGGCCCGATCGTTGCGGTTGACCATGCGATCCAGGCCGGTGATGCCGGGAACCGGAGCTTCCGCGTAGGCCGCACTGGACCCGTCGAAGCCCGCCGGGTCCAGCACGGCCAGGTCCGCGCGGGCGCCTTCGCGCAGGCGGCCGGTGTCCAGGCCGTACCAGTCGGCCAGCTCACCGGTCAGCCGATGCACGGCCTGCTCGACCGGCATGAAGCCGCGCTGGTGCACCCGCTCGAGCATGCGCAGCCCGAAGTTGTAGAACGCCATATTGCGCAGGTGCGCACCGGAATCGGCGAAGCCGACCTGCATCACCGCCGACTGCTGCAGCCGGTCGAGCACCTCTTCGCGATCGTTGGCGATGACCGTGCGCCAGCGCAGCCCGGTGCCGTGCGTGACGGCCAGGTCGAGCAGTGCGTCCGCCGGATGGATACCGCGCTCGTCGGCCACCTGGCCGAACGACTTGCCGACCACCTCGGCCTCCGGACAGGCCACGATCTGGGCGTCGTAGAGGTCGCGATGCCAGACCCGGGGGCCGTACTTCTTGGCCAGGTCCTTGCGGAACTGCCGCCGGTAGGACTCGTCGGCCAGCAGCTCGCCGCGCTTCAGCACGTCGCGGATGTTGAGCGCCGCGACGCCCGAACCGAACTCCTCGAAGACCACCAGATCGACACCGTCGGCGTAGACCTCGAACGGCACCGGCAGGTGCTGCCAGCGGAACGCGGCGCCGCCGACCGTGTTCGCGATCCAGGCCGCCGTGGCCGCGGCCCGCGCGGTGGTGCGATCGGCCTTGACGTCCATGCCCGCGATCAGCGTGGTCTTGAGGGGTTTGCGGAACCGGCCCGCGCTCTCGGCGAAGTAGCGAGCGATCTCGAGCCGGGAGGTCAGATTCGGCGTGCTCTGATGGATTCGATCGCGTTGCCGCAGAATCTTGTTCAGCGCCGCGTACTCCCGCCAGCTCGCATAGGTGGACGGCAGCTGCCGGGCCGGGAAGCGGTCGCCCTCCAGCTTGGAGAACGAGCTGCGGATGGTGGACAGGCCCAGGAAGCCCGCGTCCAACGCGTCGGTGAGCATGTGCCGCATGCGATTCAGCTCGTCGCGGGTCGGGGTGACGGTCGCGTCGGTGGCGCGGCCGAGCCCCATCACGGCGACGCGGATATCCGAATGCCCGAGCAGCGCCGCGACATTCGCGCCGAGTGGCCGCGCGGCGAGCGAGTCCCGGTATGCCAGTGGGCTTGCCCAGTCCTTGTGCTCCTTGACGGCCGAATGCACGGCGTCCCACGGCAGCGCCTCCACCCGCGCGAACATGTCGGCGCAGTCCTCGGCCGTCGAATAGACCGTGGACAGCGAGCAATTACCGATCACCACCGAGGTGACGCCGTGGCGCACCGATTCGCCGAGGCCGGGACTGCCGAGCACCTCGGCGTCGTAGTGGGTGTGCACGTCGAGCATGCCCGGGATAACCCACTTGCCGGTGGCGTCCACGGTGCGCGCGCCGTCGGGCAGCGGGGCGGCACTGATGGTCACGACCTTGCCCGCGGTGATGCCCACATCGGCGGTGCGCGGCGGTGCTCCCGTGCCGTCGAACACCGATCCACCACGGATGACCAAGTCGCACGCCGTCATCTGAGCTCCTTCGACCAGCACCCAGTATCTGCTACTGCGGGTATTGGATACATGGTTGCACGTTTGTCGCCGCGGCTCATCCCGCGGGCGGATCGGTCCTGATCAGCCGCCATACAGCGCGGTCTGCGCCTGCCGATAGCGTGCGCGGATCACCGCACCGGTCGCGGCGTCGTCGGCCGAGGACGGCACTGCGCCGGCGGGTCGAGCGGGCCAGTCGGGTGGCTGCGGCGTGCCCGCGAGCGCCCACGCGGCCTGTCGCGCCGCGCCCAGCGCGACGTATTCGGCAGGTTCGGGCACGGTGATCGGCGTCGCGAAGATCTGCGCCGCGATCGTGGCGACCAGTGCGGAGCGCGCTGCGCCGCCGATCAGCAGGACGCGTCGCGGCGCGACGCCGGCGGCGCGGATCGCGTCGAGCGCCTCGGCCATATTGCAGAGCATGCCTTCGAAGGCGGCGCGGGCGATATGGCCGGGGCGCATGGTCGCCGCGCACAGGCCGTGCAGACTGCCGGTCGCGTCCGGCCGGTTCGGCGTGCGCTCACCGGCGAGATAGGGGAGCAGGACCAGCCCGTCCGCGCCCGGAGGCGCCTGTGCCGCAAGCGCTTCGAGCGCAGGCAGGTCGACGCCGAGCAGGTCCGCCGTGGCGCTCAGCACCCGCGCCGCGTTGAGCGTGCACACCAGCGGCAGGAAAGCGCCTGTCGCATCGGCGAATCCGGCGATCGCCCCGGTGGCGTCGGCGCTGGGCCGTGCGGCGCGGGCGAAGACCGTGCCGCTGGTGCCGAGCGAGACGACCACGTCGCCGTCGCCGATGCCGAGTCCCAGTGCGGCCGCGGCATTGTCGCCGGTGCCCGCCGCGACCAGCACGCCCGACGGCGTGCGCCCGGCGGCTTCGGCCGGGCCGAGAACCCGGGGTAGTTCCGGCGTGCGCCCCCGGAAGCCAAGGGCGAGCAGGTCTTTCCGGTACCCGCCGGTGGCCGCCGACCAGTAGCCGGTACCGGAGGCGTCACCCCGGTCGGTGGTCGGTTCCGCGGCTGCGCCGCCGCGCAACCGCCAGGTGAGATAGTCGTGCGGGAGCATGATCCGGGCGACCCGGTCGGCGCGGTCCGGTTCGTGATCGGCCAGCCAGCGCAGTTTCGCCACGGTGAACGCGGCCACCGGAACGCTGCCGACGGCCTCGGCCCATGCCTGCGGCCCACCCAATTCGGTGACGAGGTCGGCTGCCGCGGCCGCGGAGCGGACGTCGTTCCACAGCAGCGCGTCTCGCACCGGGTGACCCGCGGCGTCGAGTGCGACCAAGCCGTGCTGCTGACCGGCGATCGCCACCGCCGCCACCTGCTCGAGCAGTCCGGCGCTCGCCGCGCGCAACGCGTCCCACCAGGCCTGCGGCGCGACCTCGGTACCGTCCGGATGCGGCGCGTGCGCCTCGTGTCGGAGTTCGCCGGTCGCCGCGTCGCAGACCACCACCTTGCAGGACTGGGTGGAGCTGTCCACCCCCGCGACCAGCGTCATCGGTGCTGTCCCCGCCCGCTGTCACCCTCGATCACCACGGCACACATCAGTCCACTGTGCACCCGAAGCGCCTTCGCACGAGGCATTTCGGGTATTCGATCCCGGGATCGGGCACACTGGCCCGGTGACCGACGATCCGGACCGACCTGCCGACGTGCATGTCCGGACCGGTGCCGGAACGCCGGTGCCGGAGTTGACCGACGCGTTGCTCACGGAGATTCTCGACGACCCGCAAAGTCCGCGGGATCCGTCCATCGAACTCGAACGCGCTGCGCACGACTACCTCCGGGCGCGGCTGCTCCCCGACGGCATGTACGAACTGGAATACTGCGCCGGCGACGCGACCGAGATCTTCCAGATGTACACCTCCGACGCCCGCATGGTCCGCGACGTCATGTTCGCCTGGATCGACGAGAACCCGTGGTGGCGTGCGTCGGTCGCCTGGTACCGCGTCGACCCGGCGGTGGAGGAGGTCCGGTCGGTACTGCGCGAGTTCGACGATCTGCTCGGCGGACTGTCGGTGCTCGACGCTATCGGGTCGAGCATGGACGACGCGCTGGCGCGAGCGGACGAACTGCTCGCGGACGTGGGCGACCCGGAGGATCAGGCGGACGGCGGTACTTCCTGATACCACCATGCGGTGGTCGCGATCTCCGCGTCTTCGAGCGGGAGATAGGTGTCGCTGTCGCGCCAGCCGAGTCCCTGCACGGTGACGCGCAGTTCGCGATGGAAGCAGATGGGGTCGCGCACATGCCAGCGGTACATGCCGAAACGCTGGTGCGCCTGGTAGATCTCGTCGGCGGGCAATGCCTGGGGCAGGCCGAGGTACGCGGTCGAGTAGGTCCGGTACTTCCCGTCCATATCGAAATTCCATGCGCCACCGAAGTAGTCCTCGGTGCCCGTGCCGCACAGCGACGGATATTCGTCGTCGCCGTCGAGATAGAACTTCAGCTCGCCTTCGCCCCACCAGCGCGGCGCGCCCGGCCGAATCGCCAGGTACGTGCCGACATACCGGCCGCGCGCGGGACCGGTCTCGAGCAGGGTGTGCACCGCGGGACTGCCCAGCGGCGCACTGCGGGACCAGCGGGCGTGCAGATACCCGGCTTCGCCCGGCACGTCCTCTTCGCCGTAGGTGATCTGGTAGTACACCGGAACCGAACGGCCGCAGTGGTTTTCCAGCGTGATGCGGGCCCGCCGGCGAAACGGCATGGGCCAGTAGCTGTTCAGGCCGCCCGCCGGGGCGACCACCACCATCTCCGAATCGACCAGTGCCAGTTCGTCCCAGCCGTTGCAGAAGAAGTCGCCGAGCGGCACGTCGATCGCGGGCTCGGCCGCATCGTCCCAGTACATGCGCAGCGTCAGGTCGCGCAGGACCGCACGGTCGGTGGTGAGCCAGCAGTGCCGCAGCACGCCGGGGCCGGAAACATCGGCCAGCGTGGCGGTTTCACCGTCGCCGAGCATGATCGACGGCGAGATCTTCCAGCCGGGGCCGAGCAACCGGGCCGCGTGCGCGCCGGTACCGGTCGTCGCGCGGGCGCCGCCGCCGGGAGCGCCGGTGGGATTCTCGGCGCTCACCGACCGCGTCCGCGTATCGTCGAGCAGCCACAGCTCCGACCGGCGCCGAGCGGTCACAGCCCCGGCCAGCCGTACTTGCTCGCGGTCGGCGCCAGCCCGGCCGCTCTGGAGGCGCCCGCGGTCGCCGGCACCGGCGCGGTCGACGGATACTCGGGCTGCTGCGCCTGCTGGTGCCGGGCCACTTCGCGGCGGAACTGGTCCATGTCCAGCCATTTGACCTGCTCGATCAATTCGTCCAGCGTGCCGGGCGCGGGCACCCCGGCCTCGGCGTAGACGAGCAGGCCCTCCCGAAACGCCATCACCGTCGGGATACTGGTGATCTGGGCCCGCGCGGCGAGTTCCTCCTCGGCCTCGGTGTCCACCTTCGCGTGCACAATGTCCGGATGGCGTTCCGCGGACGATTCGAAGATCGGCGCGAACTGCCGGCACGGACCACACCAGCCGGCCCACCAGTCCACCAGCACGATGTGATTGCCGGTGATCACGGAGTCGAAGTTCTGCTGGGTCAGGGTCTGGGTGGGCATGTGATCCTCGCATAGGTGTCCGACAGAGCAACCGTGCATCTTCGCACAGCGCGCGACAGTCAGGAACTCGCCCCGGTACGGTGTTGTTCGCTCGCCAGGAAGTGCGCGATATCGGTATTGCGTTCGTAGAGCTCACGGTAGTGCTGGTAGTAGGAATCGTAGTCGGCGGTGTGCCCGGGCCGCGGCGCTACGGTGCCGACGATCGGATTCCAGTCGCGGGTGTCCACCCCGGCGGCCTCGGCCGCGAGCATGGCGTCGCCGAGACAAGCGCCGATCGGGTCGGCGGGCAGTTGCTGGGGCAGTCCGGTGACGTCGGAGACGATCTGGGTCCACAGACCGCCCTTGGTACCGCCGCCGACCGCGACCAGCCGCCCCGCCCGGCCGCCCGCCGCGGCCATCGCCGCGAGATTGTGCCGCACGCCGTACGCGATGCCTTCCAGCACCGCCCGATACAACTCCGCGCGCCCGTGGCGCAAGGTGAGCCCGGCGACGATACCCCTGGCGCCCGGATCGAACAGCGGGGTGCGCTCGCCCGCGAAGTAGGGCAGTACCAGTAGTCCGTTGCTGCCCGGGGGCACGTCGGCGGCCGCCGCGACGAGCTCGGCGAATTCGCCGCCGACCAGTTCGCGCAGCCAGTCCGTCACCGCGCCCGCGGTGGCCATGCCCGCCGCGAGAGTGTATGTGTCCGGCCAGGTTCCGCAGGTACTCCAGAGACCGGGATGCGGGTTCGGTTCGGTCAGCACCTGCACCAGGAACAACGTCGTGCCGTACATGATCATGGCATCGCCGGGTGCGCGCACGCCGACGGCAGTGGCCTCGGCCCAGGCATCGACGGTGCCGGTGGTGACCGGAAGTCCCACGGGCAGACCGGTGCTCGCCGCGGCCGCGGGGGTGACCCGGCCGACCACCTCGGTCGGCCAGGCCAGCTCCGGCAGCCGCAGGCCGGGCGCCACCTGCTCGGCCCAGTCTGCGGCCCATTCGCGCTGCCGCAGGTCGTACATCGGCACGCACTGGCTCGCCGATTGATGGTCCAGCACGTATCGGCCGGTGAGGCGGTGCACCAGAAAGGAACTGGCCATCAGCAGCAGTTCGGTGCGGGCCTGGATGTGCGGTTCGTGGGCGGCCAGCCAGCGCAGTTTGGGCCCGACGGCCTGACTGGTCAGTGGCGAGCCGGCCCGGCGCAGCACCGCCTGCGCGCCGAATTCGGTTTCCAGCTGGGCGATCTCGGCGGTGGCCCGGGTGTCGACGCCGTACAGGATGGCGGGTCGCAGCGGTGTGCCATGCGCGTCGGCGGGCAGCAGGCAGGGCCCGATGCCGGAAACCGCGAGTCCGGCGAGCTCGGCACCGTCGGCCGCGCCGACCAGATCGCCGACGATGGCGGCGAAATCGGCCCACCACACCGTTTCCGCGTCGTGCTCCACCCAGCCCGGCTGCGGCGTCGAGACCCCGTGCGCCCGTTCGGATCTGGCGACCACGGTGCCGTCCGCGCGGGTCAGCACGCCCTTCGAACTGGCGGTGCCGATATCGACGCCGAGAAACAGGGGACCAGCCATACCCGAGACCTCCCGTGAGTGAGCCGCAGCGACCACCCGAACCTACCGTGGCACCACTTTCGCGGTATGTGGCTCGCGTGGCCGCGGGAACCGCAGCGGCGCGAGGTGCACCCCGCCCTGACCCCAGCCCGCGCTGGTGATCCACCAGCGGTCCGCGTCCGGCAGCACCTCGGCGGCGTGCGCGGTGATATGGCCGATCTTGTCCCCGATCCGGAACCGGAACGGGCTGTCACTACGGAAGACGTCCGTGCCGACATAGGTCGGCCGCGGGCCGATGAACAGATACCACCAGCCGTCCTGCTGGACGACGAAGGGGGACTCGGTGTTTCCGGCCTCGGTGCCCTTCGTGGGGTCGGTGTAGGCGATGTGCCGATGCCCCCAGTGCACCAGATCGCTGCTGGTGCGATAGGCGACCACGTGATGCCCGCCGGCGGGGGTGCTGGTCGCGCAGTAGTACATCACCCACTGATCGCCCACCCTGGCCACCATCGGATCGCGGGCGTCGTAGCCGTCCCGGAACAGCGGGCCCGAACGTCTTCGCACCCAATGGAACAGATCGGTCGAGGTGGCCAGGTTGATCGCCGCGGCGGTCCGGTCGGCGCCGCCACCGGCATAGAACATGTAGTACCGCCGATGGGCTGCGACGACGAACGGGGCCCACAAATGGGTTTCGCCGTAGTCACGGTCGACCTGCAGGGCGGGGCGCTGTTTCACCCACGGTCCCAGCAGTTCGCGCGCCGTCGCATGGGCGAATTCGGTTTCGTCGAACGGGTCCGCGGGCTCGGGATGCGTGATGCCGAACAGGTGCAGACGCCCCTTCGGTTCCCGAACGATCGTGTGGTCGTTGATGTACCAGTCCTCGGCCTCCCCGGCGCCGGGGTCATAGATTCGCGTGAACGGTCCCGCGCTCACCACCTCGCGCATCGCCATATCCACCATCATCCTCGCGATCCGCTCAGTCGTGGGGCACCACACTGCGCCGCAGGTAGTCCGCGGTGATCGACTGCGGGTCGTCGAGCAGCGCCGCCGGCGTTCCGGTGAACACGATCTCGCCGCCGTGCTTGCCGCCGTCCGGCCCGAGATCGATGACCCAGTCCGCGCGTTTGACGACATCGAGGTCGTGCTCGATGACGATCACCGTGTTGCCCGCGTCGACCAGGCGGTCCAGCAGGGCGAGCAGTGTGTCGACATCGGACATGTGCAGCCCGGTGGTCGGTTCGTCGAGCACGTAGATCCCGCCGCTGCGGTGCAGGTGATCGGCCAGCTTGATGCGCTGGCGTTCCCCACCCGACAACGAACTGAGCGAGCGGCCCAGCGTCAGGTAGCCGAGGCCGACCTCGTTGAGCGCGCGCAGCGGCGGGCGAATCTTGCTGTCGCCGTGTCCGTCCCAGAAATCCAGGGCCTGTTCAGCGGTCATCTCCAGTACATCCGCGATGGAGACACCACGCACGGTATAGCCGAGCACGTCGGGGCGATAGCGCCTGCCGTGACACGTCTGGCACACGGTGGTGATCGGGTCCATGTACGCCAGGTCGGTGAAAATCACACCGGCGCCGCCGCATTCGGCGCACGCGCCGTCGGAGTTGAAGCTGAACAGCCCCGGCTTGACGTGGTGCGCGCGGGCGAACGCCTGCCGCAGCGGCTCCATGATGCCGATGTAGGTGGCCGGGCTGGAGCGGCGCGACGCGTGAATGGCCGACTGGTTCACCGCGATCGCGCCCGGATGCGCGGCCAGGAACGCGCCCGAGACCAGCGTGCTCTTCCCGGAGCCGGCCACCCCGGTGACCGCGGTGAGCACGCCGGTAGGGAATCGCGCGGTGACGTTCTTCAGGTTGTAGCGGTCGACCTCGGCCACGGTGAGCCAACCGGTGGGCCGGCGCGCACGGTCCTTGACCGGCCGTATCCGGCGCAGTCGCTCGCCCGTCGAAGTGCCGGAGGCGCGCAGCTTTTCGAGCGGGCCCTCGAACACCACCTGCCCGCCGTGCCCGCCCGCACCCGGCCCCATGTCCACCACATGGTCGGCGACCGCGATCACGTCGGGGGAGTGCTCGACCACCAGCACGGTGTTTCCCTTGTCGCGCAACTGGATCAGCAGACTGTTCAACCGGCCGACGTCGCGCGGATGCATGCCGACGCTCGGTTCGTCGAAAATGTAGGTCATGCCGGTGAGACTCGAACCGAGGTGCCGAACCACCTTGAGTCGCTGGGCTTCACCGCCGGACAGCGTCGAAGTCTCCCGGCCGAGTGAGAGGTAGCCGAGACCGACCTCCTCGATCCGGCGCAGCCGGGCGATCGCCGACTCGGCGATGGGCGCGGCCACCCGGTCGTCGATCGCGCCGAGCACGCCGATCAGGTCGGATACCTCGAGCTCGCCGTAGTCGGCGATGCTCAATCCGTCGATCTCGGTGGCCAGCGCGGCGGCGTTCAAGCGCGCGCCGCGGCAGTCGGGACAGATCTCCTCGGTGACGACCGCGCGCGCCGCGGCTCGGTTCTTCTCCGACAACGAGCTCAAATCGCGTTTGATGTAGAGCCGGTCGAGGCGTTCGAGCAGGCCCTCATAGGCATTGCTACCCATAGATCCGGTCTTGTTCGGGCGCGGCACCCGGAAGCCGTTGCCGCGCAGGAACAGCTGCCATTCCTCGGCCGTGTAGTCGCGCAGCGGCTTGTCGGGATCGAACAGGCCCGACTGGGCATAGAGCTGCCACTGGAAGGTGCCGATCGCGAACGGCCCGAACGTGATCGCGCCCTCGTTGAGCGACTTGTCGGTGTCGAGCAGCTTGTCCAGGTCCGCGCGTACGACGTGGCCCAGCCCGCCGCACTCCGGGCACATCCCGAGCGGGTCGTTGAACGAATAGCGCGACGCCTCACCGGCACTCGGCACGCCGTGCCGGGAGAACAGCACGCGGATGATCGACTGGATATCGGTCATCGTGCCGACGGTCGAGCGCGAATTGCCGCCGATCGGCTTCTGATCGATCACCACCGCGGGCGCGAGGTTGTCGATGAGGTCGGCTTCGGGCCGTTCGTATTTCGGCAGTCGATTCCGGATGAACCAGGTGAACGTCTCATTGAGCTGTCGCTGCGATTCGACCGCGACGGTGCCGAACACGATCGAGGACTTCCCCGAGCCGGACACCCCGGTGAAGACCACGAGCTTGCCCTTCGGAATGGCCAGCGAGACGTTGCGCAGGTTGTTCTCGCGGGCTCCGACGATCTGAATGGTGTCTCGCTCTGTACTCACGCCGACGACGGTAGGGCGCAATGCGGACGGTTCCGGTCCTCATTACGGGGAATACTCGAACTATGACCGACGCCGCCGCGCGACTGCTCCAGTTGCTGTCTCTGCTGCAGACCCGCCGGGAATGGACCGGCCCTGAACTGGCCGAGCGCCTCGGCATCACCGTGCGCACGGTGCGCCGCGATATCGAACGGCTGCGTGACCTGGACTATCCGGTGTCCGCGAGCCTCGGCTCGATCGGCGGCTACCGGCTGGAAGCGGGCACCGCGCTGCCGCCGCTGCTGCTCGACGACGACGAAGCGGTCGCCATCACCCTCGGGTTACGTAGCGCCGCGCAGGGCTCGGTCGAGGGTATCGAGGAATCTGCCGCGCGCGCCCTGGTGAAACTCCAGCAGGTGCTGCCCTCCCGGCTGCGCGGCCGCGTCGATGCGATCGACACCGCCACCGTGTCGCTCGGTGGCCCGGCGGCCGGACCGCGGGTGGATCCGGAGACACTCGTCGCTCTGGCCGGTGCGGCCCGGGACGGCGAGCGGATCCGTTTCCGCTATCGGGACAAAGCCGACCAGGAGAGCAAGCGATTCGCCGAACCGCACAGCCTCGTCTCCGCCGGACGCCGCTGGTATCTGGTCGCCTGGGATATCGAGCGGGAGGATTGGCGCACCTTCCGCGTCGATCGGATCGATGCCCCCTTCCGTACGGGAATGCGCTGTGTACCAAAGGAATTGCCTGCCGCCGATGCCGCCGCGTTCGTCACCGAGCAGCTCGCCCGCTCGCGTCCGGCGCGCCGGGTCGTCCTGCTCGTCCACGCCGGCGCGGCCGAGCTGGCCGACACCTTCCGGGTCCGGCCCGACGAGGTCGAACCGATCGACGCGCGGACCTGCCTGATCCGCACCGCCGCCGACTCGCTGGAGTGGACCGCGCTGCGGATCGCCCACCTCGGCCTGGACTTCGAGGTGCGGGAGCCGCCCGAGATGCGGCAGCTGCTGCGCGACCTCGGCGCGAAACTCGCTCGGGCGGCCGGGAATAACTGAAAAGCGACCAATTCCCTTGCTTTCAATTCGGACATGCGGACGGTCGTGCGTTGCTATCGTTCCGCCATGCCGAAGACGGGCCCCGATGAGGTGGAGACCGAGGCGCCCGTGGAGGATCGGTCGTCACTGCTGGAAGTCGACGACGAGGAGCGGCCGGCCCGGGAACTGACCGGGTGGGCCGAGCGGGTAGTCGCGGTGACCGCGTTCGCGGTCGCGCTGCTGGTGGTGTGGCAGGTGTTCCGGCCGCTGCCGCAGGGCAGCCAGTACTACCTGGTGATCTTCCTGGCGGCGACCCTGCCGCTGGTATTCCTGTCCTACCGTTCCGGCCTGCGCTTCCTGGATCGAGACGGCGGTCCCGGTATCGCCGACTGGTCGCTGGCCGTGCTCGCGGTGTTCGTGGCGCTGTATCCCGTGCTGCCGTGGACGATCGGCTCCGGCGGCGGTGGCTACAACTCCTTCCTGGACCGGCAAGGCCTGCTCGATCCGGTCGACGTCGGGATGGGCGCGGTGCTGCTCGTGCTGGTGCTCGAGGCGTGCCGGCGGACCACCGGCTGGGTGCTCGTCGCGGTATGCGTGGTGTTCCTGGCCTACGGGTACTACGGCGGCTATCTGCCGCAAGGCTGGAGTGTCGCGCACGCGGGGCTGGACTTCGGGCAGATCGTCGACGCGCTGTACAACTCCGGCAGCGGGTTCTACGGCACCCCGCTCGACGTCGCGGCCACCTACATCGTGCTGTTCACGCTGTACGGCGCGGTGCTCGAATTCTCCGGTGCGGCACAGTTCTTCGTGGATCTGTCGGTCGCGGCGTTCCGCCGTTCCCGCGGCGCCGCCGGACGCACCGCGGTCGCGTCAGGCTTCCTGCTCGGTACCGTCTCGGGCTCGGGCACCGCCACCGCGGTGACCATCGGTGCGGTGACCTGGCCGATCCTGCGGCGGGCCGGATATCCGCCGGAGCAGGCGGGCGGCATGCTCGCCGCGGCCGGAGTCGGGGCGATTCTGTCGCCGCCCACGCTGGGGGTCGCCGCGTTCATCGTCGCGGAGTACCTCGAGGTGTCGTATGTGACGGTCCTCGGCTGGGCACTCATTCCCACGGTGCTCTACTACCTCGGCATCCTGCTCGCCGTGGAGATCGACGCCCGCCGGCTCGGCACCACCGGCGTGGAATTCGACGGTGTCTCCGCCTGGCGGCTGCTGCTGCGCTTCGGATACCACTTCCTGTCGCTGATCGCGATCGTCGTGCTGCTGCTGATCGGCGTCAGCGCCACCCGCGCGGTCGTGTACGCCACCGCGCTCGCGTTCGTGCTCGCCTTCCTCGACAAGCGCACCCGAGCATCGGCGCGCTCGCCACGCCATGTCTTCCAGGCGATCGGCAGCGGCGTGCGGGCGGCGCTGCCGGTGGTCGCGGTGTGCGCCTCGGCGGGCGTGATCACCGCGATGACCACCAAGACCGGCCTCGGTTCGCAGCTGGCCGCGCTGCTCGTGCGGCTCGCGAAATCGTTGTCCGACAACCACACCGTGGTGCTGGCCTGCACCGTCGTGCTCGCGGCGATCGCGCTGGCGCTGCTCGGCCTCGCGGTGCCGGTCACCGCGTCGTTCATCATCGGCTGGGTCATCATCGGCCCCGCCCTGCTCGCCCTCGACGTGCCCCCGCCCGCGGCGGCCATGTTCGTCTTCTACTACTCGGTGCTGTCCGAGGTGACGCCGCCGACCGCGCTCGCCGCCGTCGGCGCTGCCGCGGTCACGGGCGCGCGCACCGTGCCGACCATGTGGCAGGCGCTGAAGTACGCGCTACCGGCGTTCCTGGTGCCGGTCGTGTTCGTGCTGACCGAACCGGGCGAGTACTTGCTCGGCCGGGGACCGGTGCTCGGCATCATCTGGGCCACCCTCGTCGCCTGCCTCGGGGTCGCCGCGCTGGCCGTCGCTACCGGCGGCTGGATTTTCGGGCTCGGCCCGGCCGGGCCGGTCGCCCGTGTCCTCGCCGCGGTCGGCGGCCTACTGCTGCTGTATCTGGAAACCGGCGCCCTCATCGCCGGGCTGATCGCGCTGATCGCGGCCATCGGGGTCACGCTGCTCGCTCGAAGGAGAACGACATGAGAAGAGTCGCCATAGTTTTCGCCGTCACCGTGGTGTCGGCCGGACTGCTCGCCGGCTGCGGCGGCCGCCGCGACGCGCCGCACCACGACGCGGGCGCGCCCATCACGTGTGCGGTGAAACAGGAAACGCGGGTGGGCATCGCGACCGGCAACGCGACCGGCGTGTACTTCGCGCTCGGCAACGCCTACGCCGACCAGATCGCGCAGGCCACCGACGGCAAGGTGAAGGCGACCGCCGCGGAAACCGGTGCGTCCGTGCAGAACATCCAGCAGTTGGTCGCGGGCACCTATCAGGTCGCGTTCTCGCTCGCCGACACCGCGGCCGACGCGGTGACCGGCACCGGCAGCTTCGACGGCAAAAAGCAACCGGTGCAGGCACTTTCGCGGCTGTACCCGAACTACACCCAGGTGGTGGTGCGGGCCGACGCGGGCATCAACTCCGTCGCCGACCTGCGCGGCAAGCGGGTCTCCACGGGCTCGCCCAAGTCGGGCACCGAGGTGATCGCGCAGCGGGTGCTGCAGGCAGCGGGCCTGCACGCGGACAGCGACATCTCGGCCCAGCGGCTGGATCTCACCAAAACGGTCGACGGCATGAAGGACGGCACGATCGACGCCATGTTCTTCTCCGGCGGACTGCCGACCCCCGGTATCACCGACCTGTTCACCTCGGCCAAGGACAAGGTCCGCTTCCTCGACATCACCCCGCAGCTGTCGGCGATGCGCAACCTGAGCCCGGTCTACGAGGAGGGCACCATCCCCGCCGCGACCTACGGGCTGCCCGCCGACGCGAAAACCATTGTCGTGCCGAATGTCCTGCTCGTCCGGGACGATCTCGACGCGGATCTGGCGTGTGTCCTCGCGAAGACGCTGTTCGATCGCAAACCGCAACTGGAACAGGCCAACTCCGCGGCGAAGGGCATCTCCCGGGACGCGGCCACCAACACCGCGCCGGTCGTCCTGCACCGCGGCGCCGAACACGCGTTCATGAAGTAGCCGCCGCCGGCGGATAGCTGTGCTGTTAGCTGCCTGCGTGCCGCGCCGCGTTGATATCGTCTCGTTCTGCGGCGGAGCAGGGTCGCTCCGGTCGTCGAGAGAGGATGAGATGCGAAGAGTGGTCGTAGTTTTCGCGGTCGGCTCGCTATCGGCGGGTCTGCTCACCGGATGCGGCGACGGCGCCGGGACAGTGCCGACCGACGCCGGCGGCCCGGTCACCTGCCAGGTGCGGCAATCGACCGAGCTGGGCATCGCCACCGGCAACGCGACGGGCGTCTTCTCGGCACTCGGCACCGCGCTCGCCGATCAGATCTCCCTGGCGACCAACGGGAAGGTGACGGCCACCGCCGCGGAAACCCTCGCGTCGGTACAGAACATTCAGCAGCTCGTGGCGGGCAAGTACCAGGTGGCCTTCGCGCAAGCCGACACCGCGGCCGACGCGGTGCTCGGCATCGGCACCTTCGACGGGAAGAAGCAGCCGGTGCAAGCACTGTCGCGGCTCTACCCGAGCTATGTAGAGGTCGTCGTGCGCGCGGACTCCGACATCACCACGATCGCCGACCTGCGCGGGAAACGCGTGTCCACCGGCTCGCCCACCTCGGGCACCGAAGTGGTGGCGCGCCGCGTGCTGCGGGCCGGCGGGCTCAACCCGGACAGCGATATCGCGGTGAACCGGCTGGACCTCGGCAAGGCTGTCGCCGGGATGAAGGACGGCACCCTGGACGCGCTGTTCTTCGTCGGGGGCCTGCCGACCCCGGGCCTGGGCGAGCTGTTCAAATCGAACAGGGGCGAGTTCCGGTTCCTCGACACCTCCGACCAGATGGTCGGCATGCGCGTTCTGAGTCCCGCGTATGAACTGGGCGTCATTCCCGCGGCGACCTATGGACTGGCCGAAGACGTGCCCGCGATCGTCGTGCCGAATGTGCTGCTCGTCCGCGACAATCTCGACGCCGATGTGGCCTGCGTACTCACCAAGACGTTATTCGAGCGCAAGCCTCAGCTGGAACAGGCGAACTCCGCCGCAAAAGGAATCGTCCGGGACACCGCCCGCGCGACGGACCCGGTACCGCTGCACCGCGGTGCCGAGCACGCGCTGGAGAACTAGGACCGGACGCCCGGTTTCGGGAACTTTGCGGTGGCCTGAGTCACATTCGTGTGATTCGTCCGGGCAAGGGGCCGATGCCAGGCCCCTTGACCTGCGAATTCTCGGGCTGCGCAGGCGATTTGACGTGGCGTTCTCCGGCGCGTAACTTAGTTCGAGTCAGAGCGACACGGACACCGACCCGGAGCCGAGAAGCCAGCGGAGACGCTGAGCGGAGGGCCT
>NZ_BDCI01000042.1 GCF_001613425.1 Nocardia vulneris
TGGTGGTGGTGGTGCTTGTTCGAGGATGACGTGGGCGTTGGTGCCGCTGACACCGAATCCGGATACCGCCGCCCGGCGGGGATGACCGTTGACCGGCCACTCGCGTGCCTCGGTGAGCAACCCGATATGCCCGGCGCTCCAATCCACGTGGGAGGACGGGGCATCCACATGCAAGGTCCGGGGAAGTACACCGTGACGCAGGGCCTGCACCATCTTGATCACCCCGGCCATACCCGCGGCGGCCTGGGTATGGCCGATGTTGGATTTGATCGAGCCCAGCCACAACGGCTGCCCGTCACGGTCACGCTGACCATAAGTCGCCAGCAGGGCCTGAGCCTCGATCGGGTCTCCCAGCCGGGTACCGGTGCCGTGGGCCTCGACCACATCGACCTCGTCCGCGCCGACTCCCGCGTTGGCCAGTGCCCGCCGGATCACCCGCTGCTGGGAGGGCCCGTTGGGTGCAGTCAAACCATTGGAAGCGCCATCCTGATTGACCGCGCTACCCCGCACCACCGCCAGCACCTGATGACCGTTACGACGAGCATCGGACAACCGTTCCAGCACCAGCACACCCGAACCCTCACCCCACCCCGTCCCGTCGGCCGCCTCCGCGAACGGTTTACACCGCCCATCAGCAGCCAGCCCCCGCTGCCGGGAAAACTCCACGAATGTCCTCGGCGACGCCATTACCGTTACGCCACCAGCCAAAGCCAGAGAACACTCCCCCAACCGCAACGCCGCCACTGCCTGATGCAACGCCACCAGACTCGACGAACACGCCGTATCCACCGACACCGCCGGCCCCTCCAACCCCAGCACATACGACACCCGGCCCGACACCACACTCGCCGAACCACCGGTCAGCCGATACCCCTCGGCGCTCTCCCACACAGAGCTATTCCCGATCCAGCCTCCCCCGTAGGCTTGATCCATTACGCCTACAAATACCCCAGTCGGTGTGCCCCGCAACCGCCCTGGGTCGACTCCCGCCCGCTCCAGCGCCTCCCACACAGTTTCTAGCATCAACCTCTGCTGTGGATCCATTGCCAGCGCCTCGCGTGGGCTGATCCCGAAGAACCCAGCATCGAACTCACCTGCGTCGTAGAGGAACCCGCCTTTGCGCACATACGACTTGCCTGCTCGCTCTGGATCAGAATCCAACACGCCTCCGGCATCCCACCCGCGGTCGGCCGGGAACCCTGCGATCACATCCTGCCCCTCCGACACGACCCGCCACAGCCCCTCCGGCGAATCCACACCGCCAGGAAAACGACACCCCATACCAATAATCGCCACCGGCTCAACTGACCTGGCTTGAGATTCAGATATGAACTGCCGCGCCTGCCGCAGCTCTGCTATGAGTTTCTTGATGTATTCGATGTAGTGCGAATCTCTTGACATTAGCGAACCTTTCAAATTGCACCCTTAGGTACAACTCGCGGAGGACGTATCGCCCCACACTGCAGCAGGATTATCCAAAAGTGTATGCAAATAGAAAAATCGGCCACGCCATTTCGAAGGAACTACACCACACCGGCACATACTGATTTCGCTAAGATATATCGAATTCGTCTCTTAGGAGATCTATAATCTCCTCACCCGTCATCAATTCAAGTTCATGCATATCCGCCCCGCCGGTTGAATCGACAATTACCAATCGACTGAGACGAAGTATGCTGCTCCTAATATCCGAGCGTTCACCAGCGTCTGTCACCTCACCCATGAGTCTTCGCACAATCTCAAGATTATTCAGTATTATCGCCGCAGCATCTGGCGAATCCGAACCCCGCAATTTCTCCAGGTGAGATATTAGCTCCACAGGAGTGGGAAATTCAAATAGCAGAGTTGAGGGCAATCGCAGTCCCGTGATAGCACTCAAACGATTTCGTATCTCAATCGCATCCTTTGAACTCAGCCCGAGATCTTTGAAACTCACATTCGTTTCAAAATCTTTACCGATATTCTTTATCAACCGACGGAGCGTGTCCTGGATATTTAACTCAGGTTCTACAAAACGTTCTTCGATAGTTGCCAAACCTGGACTAATTGCGACTGCGTTTCCATTCATCAGAGATGAATAAGACTCGATTCTATGTGCAATGAAGTTGATAAACCCAGAAGCGACCTCGCCATCACACGCACGATGATCGAAGGTTAGGCTGAGATGCAGGACGTGCCTTACCGCAATACCGTCAACAGTTACCCACGGCCTCTTTTTTATACGACCAATGCCCAAAATGGCCACTTCAGGGTAATTAATGATCGCCGCAGAACCGTCTACCTCCAACGCGCGAAAGTCATTCAACGTAAAAGTACCGTTACGATACAGGCTGATATCCGCATCGCCCGATAGGGCTTTACCTCTTATTGTTGCGATAGCTTTCGCAAGTTCAGCCTTATCCATTGAGCTCGCACCTTGGACAACCGGAACAAATAGTCCAAGTTGAGTCTGTGTGGCGATACCCAGATTCACGCTACTGGCCGCATGAATCACACCATCGATGATTGTAGAGTTCAGCTCTGGATAACTTTTCAGCGCTTCTACCGTCAACTCAGCGATACAAGCAAGGACTGGATCACACCCATCAATGGATGCGAATACAGATTCACTCTCCATAAGGTCTGTAGCGTCGACATCCAGCCAGATTGTCACGTCTGGAATTGTCCGCCGGGACAACACGTACTTCTCTGCTCTAAGATCTAGGCTGTGGCTAGCTGTTTTTGCAGTTATTTCCCGTTGAACATCGCTCGCAGTTATCATTCCCCCAATCCCCGTCCCGCGCACAAGTCTTAGATTTATCTCATTAAGCGCCGCTAAGTGACGAATCCGTGGCGATACCACTTTTATCGAATCAGTATCACCAAGAAATCCAGACTCATCGCCATTAGATGCTGCATTCGCGTCTACGCATGACGTTTTTGCCACGAGCGGTCGAGAAGCTCTGACGTCAGGTCCACGACTACTTGCCCTCTTGCGCTCCAAGATTGACATAAGGGGCTGACCGACTTCGACCGTCGAGCCTACTGCAGCGTACAATTGCTCCACAGTCCCAGCGCATGAACTAGGGAGCTCCACCCGTGACTTCGCGGTCTCTACTTCGACGACAGGCTGGTCGAGCTCGACCGCTTCACCTTCGCGAATAAGCCAGCATACGATTTCTGCAGTAACCAGCCCGTCACCAAGTCTCGGTAGACAAAAATCAACCATGGGTTACCGCTACTTGACTCTCGTCCCACTGAAGCCGCTTTATTGCTTCCAGAATCTTCGACACACTCGGAAGATAGTCACCTTCAAGCCTAGGCGGCGGGTAGGGAGCATCGAGTCCAGCAACCCGCAATATTGGGGCGGATAGGTAGTGGAAACACTCCTCGGTGAGTCGCGCCGCAACTTCCGCACCGTAGCCGAGGAAGCGTGGAGCCTCATGAACAACGATACATCGACCAGTCTTTCTTACCGAATCACCGGACGTTGTGTCGTCGAAAGGTGCGAGCGATCGCAAGTCAACAACTTCAACGTCCCAACCGTGATCAAATGCTAGCTCTGCCGCCTCAAGCGCAACCGCCACTGATCCTCCGTAAGAAATTATAGTCACGTCAGTACCTTTGCGCCGTACTAGCGATTTCTCAATATCGGACACATTTGCTGATAAGTCTATACACTCTTTATCCCAATACCGGCGTTTCGGCTCAAGGAATATAACAGGATCACGCGAAGCTATGGACGCCTTTAACATCCCATATGCGTCAGACGGCGTCGACGGAGTAACGACGCGCAACCCGGGTGTATGGGCAAAGTACGCTTCGGACGAATCGCTGTGGTGTTCTACAGCACCGATGCCACCGCCATACGGAATTCTGATGACTACCGGTAGCGTAATTGCGCCCTGTGTACGGTAGCAGAATTTTGCCAAATGGCTAAAAATTTGCTCAAGCGCAGGGTACGAAAAGGCATCGAACTGCAGCTCCACCACCGGCTTCAAACCATTCATCGCCATTCCGATAGCGGCGCCAACAAGGCCAGACTCAGCTACTGGTGCATCTATTATCCGATGCGATCCGTAGCGCTCAACCAGACCAGTCGTTACTCGATATAGCCCACCTAGCCGCCCAATATCCTGCCCGAGCAAGGTCACAGTTTCGTCCCGCTCAAGTGCTTCCGAAAGCGCATAGTTTAGTGCCTGTGAAAAACTTAGCTCTACCTCGTCACTCCGTGATGGTGCGGTTCTGGAATACAAGGATTCCCTCCCAAAGACGGCCAGCCCAATAGCCAGAGCCCGCGCTAGTTGCAGCTGGCAAATATGATTCGAACTCCGCGAAGCGGATCCTATTCAGGACCGATATCTATTAATATTAGTTAGCCGGCAAGTCATGGCACTGCAAAGACGTGAGCGGTTAGAGAATTACCGCTAGACTGTTCAGATAGGACAGCTGCCTCACGGACGTCATTAACAACCCTATGTTCGATCTCTAGCATTCTGGCTCGAACTTGGTCGCTAACTATTCCCCTAGCTTCAAGAAAATGCTTCATCCGCTCAACAGGGTCCCGAAGTATCCAACGCGCATGCTCGCGCGGATCACGGTACTTGTCTGGATCATCAGATGTCGTATGGGGTCCGGTACGATATGTCAGCGCTTCGATAATAAACGGCCCCCCACCCGAACGACTAGCGTCCAATGCGTTCTTTACCCGACTGAATACAGCGGCAACGTCATTTCCGTCTACTAGTTCACCCGGTATCCCGTAACCCACCCCTTTACATGCAAGTGACGGAGCGACTGACTGCATCTTTGACGGTACGCTGATTGCGAACCCGTTATTCTGAATTAGAAAAACGACCGGAACCTGCCAGACGGCGGCCAGGTTGAACGCTTCGTGTGCATCGCCCTCACTAACCGCCCCGTCCCCAAGAAGTACTAGAACTGCACCGTCTTCTTTATTATGTTTCGCTGAAAACGCCAGCCCAACGGCGTGTGGCATATGTGTGGCGAGAGGGGTACATCTCGGTGCGACCCTGTAGTAGTGGGGATCATGACCCGAGTGCCATTCACCGCGAAATGAGGTCAGTATTTCACGCGGAGTAACCCCGCGAGCCAGCATAGCTACGCTATCGCGATAGGTTGGAAATAACCAATCCCGCGCCTCCATTGCTGCCGCGGCTCCAACTTGACAGGCTTCTTGACCAAGACACGGTGGATAAGCGGACAATAATCCTTGCCTCGCAAGTATCGTCGCTTGGCTATCAAATTTTCGACCTATCACCATCTTTTCGTACAGCGACAACAGTGTCTGCGGATCAGGAAGATCCGGATGATCCGCTGTGAGTTCATCGCCGTTTCCTGGCAAGATACTGAGTGGATTACGGGCTGGAAGTAGATCCACCCCCAGTCGGCTTTCGGATTCCACCGCCACGCCCTCCCCTTGCAGCTAGATCCCCACAAGACAGTCGACCCAGGTCCTGACTGCCTAGCAAGACTTACTACTCCAGCACCGTACCGGCAAAGTGGCATGTCGGCAACAGACGAAACCCTCGCGGCGATAGCATGTTTCGATGGCTCAGCTCGGTACGTCAGGCGAAAGGGTGCATCCTCACGCTCAAGATCATCGACGTTGTGGAAGTTCTCCGGCCTGGCGCGTCCACCGTGCCACGGTCGCCGATCGACACGATTGTGGGGTGAGGTGCTCGGCAAATGCTGGCCGCAGCGTCGCAGCCCAGAGTCACCTTCTATCCGCCGGTTCGTCGGCGGATAGAACAGTACGGCCAGGCCGGGCGGTTGGTGTATGCGACAACTACTGACCCGAGCGGCCAGCGAAGACCAACTCTTCGTGCAACCGAGGTTCCCGCCTTACCGCAGTGAACGACAAACGCCGGCCCGTTGTCGGTCAGGCCACGCTCCATTGCATGAGCTATACGAAGATCGAAACCATCGCCGAGCACAGTTGGCCTGACCCTCAACACACGCCGCGAGTCACTGGTTACGACCGGCGCGTACGCGTCCGGAAACCGCTGGACCGTAGCGGAGAGACGCCGCGCCTTCTACGCTAGTTGGTCGATTTTATGCAAGCTGCAACCTGACTGCCACCGCGAACACTCGGCAGCTTTGGCCGGTGCGCCGCTCGTTGATCGCCAAGGCGTGTAAGGCTCCGGCCCTCGTGCGAGTGCCGCTACACAGGACTCGGTGCACCTCGCTTAACCGCGCTGAGTCCGTATACCGATCAGGCTTTTGCGAAATCGCTCACTGCCGAGGAGAACACCCGATGAGCAGCATGCCCGCCTGCGCCGTTCGGGCGGGTCCACTTGCACCGCACCTCTTGCGTCGTGCCTCGAAAGTAACTTAGGCTGCGATGCACTGACATTCACCGAGGGGGCGGAATACCTTGTCTCACCAGGCTTTTCACCACAGATTGCGATCTTGGGGGGGTTGGCCGGTAGTCGTCCTTGTCGTACTTGCCGCCGCGGTTCCTGAAATCCTGACTGGAACGACCACCCTGACCGGATCGCCAACAATACTGTCGAACGTCGTCGGTCTCCCCCTGCGGATGGCCCTGTATGGGCCCGGCGCGCTGCTGATCCGGGAGGTTGTCCGACGGCGCGGCGGCAGTTGGCCGTCGATGCTGGTGTTCGGTGCCATATACGCAGCCTTCTTCGAAGGACTTTTGGAACCAGCATGGCTCACCCCGCAGCTCTTTCCACCAAATGGACACCCATATGGAGCGGCTTTCGGCGTTTTTTGGACATACGCTGCGTTCAATATTGGCTTTCATTCAATTTGGAGCATAACGCTACCGATCGTGCTCACCGAAATACTATTCCGTCGTCGCCGCTACCAGTCCTGGCTCGGCGCTGGCGGCATACGCTTGGCGGCTGCCGTCTTCGTCCTGGGCGCCTCATTCACCGCACTGTTCTTTCGCCACGTCACCATGGCACGGTACGGTATCGATGCCAAAATCGGGCCGATACGATACCTCGGTGTAGTCTTGTTTGTTGTGGTTTTAACGTTACTCGGCTGGCGGAGCACGAAGTGGGTAAACCAGCTCGGACGCGCAGAGAGGCGAGCCCCTGCGGCATGGCTGGTTGGATTGTCAGCAGCGGTTGGAGCGCTCCTATGGTTCGCAACGATTGAACCCGACGCATGGGTGCGACACCTACCGATACCAGTCACATTGCTATGGCAATTCGCGATTGTCGTGGCTGGCGTTCTGCTTGTGCGCGAGTGGGCAGCCCGCGAAGCCTGGGGGAACCAGCATAGACTCGCCCTTATCGCTGGGGCTCTCGGAGGGGAAACCTTCGGTGGGTACCTGATCTTCCATCGGACCGGAGTCAACCTAGTGTTCGAGATCGGTGCAGGGATCGTCGCAGTGACCGCGCTTGTCATCATGGCTGCTGTAGTCGGTAATCGTACTGATGCGTGGGCCCGGGTTGTGCCTTAGCAAAGCTCGATCAGCAAATTGACGGACAGTTCGAACGCACAGTTGTAGCTATGGGCGTCAACGTCGCCGGCAGCAGCAATGCTGGTGCAGTCGAGGCAGACTGGGCTGGCTAAACGGTACCGTCACTCAGGTCCTGACATTCGGCCGAAACCGATGTAAGTCTAACTGCATCTTCTCGAAATAATCACAAGCTAAGCACGCGTAATTCTCCGTGTACACAGTAGCAACTTGATCCACATCCGCCTGTTATTTGAGTAGCCGAACTGCTGGGTGGATCCAAGTGCGGGACACCTTCGATCGCCGCCTGGTCGCGCGCATTCACAAGACATCTGATATTCAGCTACTGCATCAAAGCTACGTTACACGGTTCCGGTTCTGTGTTGACCGCACTGTTTACTGCGCAAACTGGTAAGCACACCTGCAAATCTGGCCCGCCGCCCAGACTCACCGCAATCAGTATCCGCGGCGGCGCCGACCTCCCCTCGGCTCGGCGCGAGTTCGAGCGTAATCCACGGTTCATCCACCACAGATCAGCGCCTCATCTCATTTACCAGCGCTCGACGTCGGCCGAATATGTGTCGGTGTTGCCCATAGGCGGACTCGCCCTCATACAGGCGAAACCGCGTCGGCGATTGACCGGCTCGTTTCACAGTTGCATCTTCGAACGCCTAACGCCTGTCATCGCGAGCCACATCATCGCAGTTCACCAAGCAAATCAGTTGCACACTCCCACTACAAATAGACGCGGTCGGACAGGGAGAACTTGATTCGTGCGGCCAATCTACGCGTCATCATGAACAACATGCAGTATACGACGCAGGTTAGCAATCACTGCCGATGCTTGGGAATTTAAGTAGAAATGACCTCCGCGGTAGGTATGAAGCTCGAAATGACCAGTAGTGTGCTGCGCCCAGTCCTGCGCCTCATCCTTGGTCACGCGCGGATCGTTAATCCCAATATGAGCAGATATTGGTGCTCCAAAGGGCTTCCGCGCGGTATGACGATAGTTCTCTACAGCAGTGTAGTCAGCGCGCAATGTCGCAAGAACCAGTCGTCGCATTTCAGGATCAGCAAGCGCGACCGGATCAGTCCCGCCCAGCGTGCCAATCTCTGCGAGGATCGCCTCATCAGTGAGAGTATGGATCTTCTCCAATCGTTCGCGATTCGGTGCCCGCCGACCGGAAACGATAAGCACTGCTGGTTGACATCCGTTCTCGACAAGCCGATGTGCAACCTCGAATCCAACTAACGCACCCAGACTATGTCCGAAAATAGCCAGGGGCCTGTCGGCCCATCCGAGCAGTTGCTCGGCAACGGCGTCGGCGAGCTCGGCAACAGTCTCAAGCGGCTTCTCCAGTCTGCGATCTTGGCGTCCCGGATACTGAACAGCAAGCACATCGCAGCCAGGAGACAGCGCCCTTGCTACAGGCATAAAATAGCTTGCGGAGCCGCCGGCATGCGGCAGGCAGGCGAGCCTGATCGTCGCGTCGGGGTCAGGGCTGAATCGCCGAATCCATAGCTGATTGGTCTCATCAAGCGCTACCATGGCGATCAATACCTCCCACTGTCAAACTCCCACACTCCACTCACCGTATCAGCCTCGATCGGCCTAGGTGCTGTGAGTCGTTCCTGATGTGCAGTAACCGGCAATCTATCCGTCCTTCTCCACTGTTATTGTTCCCGTTGGGAAGGGATCGAGGTCGGATGGAGGGAGTTTCCAGCTAGGGCACACGCATCCTCAATCGCCAACGGGCCGGTGTCTCTTCGATACCCCGTGTCAAAGCAGACTTGAGACAGAAGTAGCGGCATGACACTAGCTACCGCACCAGGACCGCTGCTCGATAGGTCGCATCTGGATGTCATTGGCAGCAAACGAAGCTGAACACCAACGCGGTCGGGGCGCTGGCCGAAGTGTACGTTTCACCTCCCTCCGCCATACTCTTGCCGATGACCGTTGCGGAACGTGCCCAGGCATGACCGCCGAGTTGCGGGGCAGACTTAAAATTTCGGTACGCGAGCGACATCTCGCTGGCTTACCAGGGCAACTCCATCGGATCTTAGTGCTGACCAATGCTGCCTAGATCAAACGACTATCAACGACATACGTCAAGTAGCTACCGCAGCCATCCAGCGCAGCCATGAGTCAAATAATTCCCAGAAGCTCGCTCGCAGCAGCAGGGAGGGCGGCCTCAGTTGCTGTCAGACATCCCGACTACATTTACTCCATAGCCGAACACTCGCTGCGGGTGCTTTTGCGCCCTTGGCTACAGTGCTGACACTTGGACAGGAGTCATATGAGCAGGTACGTGGTCATCATTACACCCGAGCATGAAGGCGCAGACGCAGCCGCCGGACACGCGGAAGCCACGATCAAGGTCGAAACTGCCGGCCCGAAGCCTCGCATCACAGAAATGACCATCAGGTCCACGGCAGCGGGAGGCTTGTCCGCCCACACCCTGCCGAGTATCGACCTCGAATCGGTTGTCACCGCACTCGCGGCCGGAGTAAGTCCGAGCCCATCCACCCCAGAGCCTTGTGCGACTGCAACGCATACCGCGCAGTCCGCCCTCGCCGCGACAGGCGAACAACGCTCGGCGCAGCAACCGGAAGCGGCACAAACCGGCAATGTGCCAGTATCAACCGTGGCCAAGGACACGACTACCCGCGGTGCCACGGAACGGGCTTATCGCCGTATGCCCGACGCTGACGAACTCCGCGAGGTGTATGACAGGATTGGAACAGTCACAGGTCTCGCCCAACATTTCGGTGTCCCTCGACACACCGCGCAAGGTTGGATGGGCCGACTCCGGAAAATGGGTGCCGAATCCATGCCGAGATCCGCAGATGCCGAATAGGTCGCGGAGCTACGTCAGCGAAGGGGATATTGTGAGCAGTACATACAAAGTAACGATCGCATCTGACGAGCCGGATAAGGCTACTGCAATCATAACCGTCGAGCTTGCTGCAGGAAAGGTGCGAGTAACCGAGGTTCGTGTAGTAATCGGCGAAGATGGTGCGCCGCTGCCGAACGAGCTAACGCACGTCGACTTTTCATTGTTGATAAAAAACGCTGCGCTTATGTCACATGGGCAGCTGCCGGTTGATGCAAAATCTCCCGATGCCGAAGCTGAGGAACTGAAGCCAGCGCCTGATCATGCACACACAAAGCCCGCGCCCGCCCGAGAGCGCGCCGTTGTTCCATCTGGACCTAGGGATGTCGACAATACTCGTCGCGCGTCAGGCTCGGCCCGCGCATCCGGTGCGCCGTCGGACTTGGCAGTAACCTTCTGGCGCCTCGGCAGTATTACCAAAGTCGCCAAACACTACGATGTTCCACGTCACATAGCGCAAGACTGGATCAAGGTTCTGAGTCAGGAGGCCAAGCTACCGAATACCTGGAGCAGCAAAAGGCCAGCACGATAGTTTGATCAAAATTGGACGGTTACCGATCGATTCAAGGGCGATCATATACTCTCCGCGGCAAACACCGCCGTGACAGCGCCGCTTATTCTCCCCTAATTCATTCCTCCACATCGAACCTGCCTGCATCGGACAACCTAGGGTCATATATTCAGGTGTGAATGCCGATCAACTGCTGGTCGACAACGAGACGGCATTGCGAATATTCACTCAGCCATCCGCTTGCTTGATAGTCACCGCGCCAAGTGAATACCGCTGTTCCGTACTCGTAACCACGGCCAGGCACGTCAGCAATTACTTTTCCTTGGGGTGCTGGGGAGGTAACGTACTTCGATCCAGACCATATGACCAAGTTGGCAGTTGTCGAACATTTAAGACGAACTTCGCTGGCGGTGCTTTCGACCACAGCGCCGGTGACACGATCTCGTAGCAGCGCCGCATAGTCCGAGGGGCTGAGTTGAGTTGCTTGTGGTCTTCCTGTTTCCGTCCAATCCGGACTGATCAAGCCACGCGAGGTGGCCGCTTGCCACAGTGTGGGAACGAGGTCCTCGGCGTGCTCGGCAGTGGCCATTTGCTCACACATCCACAGCAACCGCCCAGCTCCCCTACCGGGCTGGCACCGCCGCCACCGAATTCTCTTACTTAGGTCAGCAGCGACCACAGCCACCCACGGATGAACAGTGCCTAGAAAGCCCTGACTGCTCAACCAATACAAGTACCGCGGTGCATGCTCAAGGATCGGATACATTGTCGAGTAAGGAATCCCGGCAATCACCCGAGCGCCACGATGGAACTGAGATGGCGAGTTCGCAGCCGTCAACAACACCGCGCAAGCCAAGTCGCCCTGACTGTAAGCGAACGAACCTGCGCTCTGACGCCTCTCGACGTTTACCTGTCCATCGTCGGCCACCACTCCGTCAGCAAGTTTGAGGTGTATGGCGTTCGCCTTGAGGGCCTCACTGATTGCGGCCTCAGCCAGTTCTGGAACATAAGCGGCGATGGTCTCGATCAGGAGGCGTTCCGCCTCTGCAGGGCTGTTGGGTGGATCCAGTCCCGCCAGCGCCGTTCGTAACTTGTAGCAAACCTGAGGGGATACCATCAACCTGGCCGTTAACAGACCGAGCTCGGTGGGGATTAACTCGTCGTTTCTTTCGACTCGCGCTATTGGCTTGAGAAAGTCGCCGTCTGTCAAGAACCGGACTGCTTGCCGGAGCGGTGTCATATCGCGGCTCCCCTGGTGATGGGCCAACGTTTCTGCCCACCACCGTTCGGCCTGCGACAGAGAGTTGATGCGCCCCTGAATCGCTTCTGCCAGCACATGCTCAGGAAAGCTATCCTGAATTTGAGAATCGACGCGAAATCCAGCCAGAAGCTTGCGCTGCCACACCGCCTTTTCGATATCATCCACTATCAGAAAAGCCCAACCCTCATTTTCCCCAGCACCCACACGTCCGGCACGACCGAACATCTGCTGAACGGTTGCAACGTCGATTGACTTCAAGCCGACCTCCGTGTCTTGCACAACAACCGCCCGAGCCGGCATGTTAACCCCTGCCGCCACCGTTGATGTCGCGACAAGCACGTCCAATTCACGTGCACGAAAGCCTTTTTCAGCCTCGCGCTTGTACTCCCATCCCTTATAGTGTAAGCCAACTCTTGCGGCTCGGCAGATCCGATGCACAATGTCGGGATCATCGGGGTCAACATCGAAGACATCCGCACCCCGGCTGGCTGCAATGATCAACGCAGTCCGACGTACATTACGTTTGCTGCTGCAGAACACCAGCACGCTACCGCGATCGGCCGTGACCATGTTGACAATCCCACTCGTCAAACGCGACTTGGCACCTTCGACCAAGCTCCAATCCGCAGTCTTGGCCACGACAGGCAACTGCCACGTCAGCTGCGTAGGGCGCCACGCAACCCGGACCGTCCGAGCATGCAACCACACGGCGAGTTCATCGGCGTTAGCGACAGTTGCCGATAGTCCGATAATTCGCATTCGAGACCCTACACCTCGTACTCGCGCGAGAATCGCTTCGAGAAAAGGGCCACGCGTACGGTCACCAAGTAGGTGGATCTCGTCGACGATCAAGCAGCCAACTTCGGCCAAGGCCTCTCGCAAAGAAGCAGTCCGACAGATCGATTCGAACTTCTCCGTCGTGGTCACCCACAAGTCAGCATCTCGAATACGTTGCGCGTCAACACGATACTCACCGGAGAGTCGTTCTACACGCAGGCCACGTTGGCGCCAGCTGTCGAGTTCGTTATTGAGTTCATCGGTCAGCGAGCGCTGCGGCACCAGCCACGCAGCCTTCTTCCCATGCTCAAGCACAGTGCGCAGCGCAGCAACCATCCCCAGCACTGTCTTGCCTGCCCCTGTAGGTGCCACCACGATCAGGTGTTCGTCGCTGCTAATGATGTGTGGAATCGCCTCCGCTTGAGCAGGATTCACCACCGGGTGAGGCAGGTACCGAACCCACGCCTCAGGCACGACCTGTTCGATAGGCAGGGGCTCGGTCGGCAAGCCCTCCCTCGCGGAGTGGTTCTGCCACATCAGCTCGAACGCATCGCGTGCCGTTTGCGCCGCAAGTCCGCTGACTGCTCGATTCTGCCGAGAAGCCGACCGGGTGAGCCCTGTCAAATTGGTGATTGCGGTCAACTGACCATCATCGCTCAATGTGTGGACTGATTCTTGCTCCAGTAGATAACCGACCTCGCGGAACGGTACCTGATCGACTGTCAGCCGGCGTCTGAGATCAGAGAAACGATCACCGTTGGGTATCAGTACTCGGACATCAGTGTTCGGCGGATGGGGGGGAAGCATTGCATCTGGGTCAGCAATCTTCAGCCACAGCAGCGGAGGCTGGTTCGCGTGCTGAAACCTGTCACTGTCGACTTGCATCCGCGTGAACCGACCTCCATGGGAACCGATCACACCGGCACACCGTTGCCGGCGCGCCTCCAGTGTGACGAACTGAGCGACCTCGACACCATATCCGAGGGCAGTGACAGACCACGATCAGCATCGAATGAGTCCCCAAGACAGGCGATTACGAGCCAGGTACGCCCGTTCCGCTGAACGATAGCTGAGTTGGCCGAGGCTTCCAGACACTGACGGCGAGGTGGAACAGTCGCCTCCGGAAGAAGTCCGCATCCTGTAAGGTCAGTGAGCGCCATCGAGTTGATCCACGCGGATGATCGCCCGATCACTCAGGTCGCGTTGAGCTGGCAGTGCAGAAACCATCCTTCGAAACCGGTCCAAATTCACCGGCATCGCCGGCGGCGTCAGCGCGGTCCTGACCGGCGCCGGGGCACCACGCGCTGGTCAACTTGCGACGCAACGCGCTCGACGATCACGTAGAACGCAACGCAGCACATCCCCAAGTGCGCCAAGATCTTCGAGCGTGCACAGATTGCATCACGTCGTCGCCCATCTTGGCCTGCCGTCCCGACTTCGGCCGGGTCAACCACGTTGCAGCGGAACTGGCCTATCACGTCAATTGAACTGCCGCAGGTATGACAGGCTGATGCAATCCAGCACACAACCCAACGTTTGCGCCTCGCTCCGGGTACGACATCACCGGTTCCAGGGATCTCTTCCCTGCTCGACCAGCTAGGAACTGGCACCCGAGTCCGCTACCGAGCAAGCCTCGTATCCGACCAGGAGCGCTCACCGGGCGCAGAGACACGAGGTTGGCGAAAGGCCCTGAACAGTGAAGATACCGAAGTAGGCAGTGAGCAGCGCCGGAAATCAGCAAGCCCGCGAGACCTTTGTACTACGTTGTAGCTCAGGCGCTCCGCAGCCCTAGGCCAATCCAGGACGCGAGTAGCACGGGAATCTGGCTACGCTTCAGTTCCGGGCTACGGGCCTTTCCGACGGAGAAACTACCACAACGGTCGCATAGCCTTGTCGATGTCCTCAACGGCGATCCGGACCTGGCCACGGAATCGGTAGGCTGGCAAATCACCGACCGCGATCATCCTGCGGATCGTGTCCGGGCTTACGCTCGCCCGGCTGGACGCACTTTTGATTGAGACATAATGACTGGGGTTCTGGGTTGGCTCCCACTTGCGCATGCTGACGACCTCCGCTGCCAGCGGCCGTGAGGCAATCGCCTCTACGTTGGACCCTGACAATGAAGTACTCCAGGATTCGGCGGAGAAGTCGACAGGCTGACTTCGAACTGAAGACAACAGAGGCACTACATCAACGTGAATGGAACTTGTACACCGATGCACGAGTAGCTAGCAGACACAATTAGACAACATAGCCGAATCTGCACGGAATATGCACGGAGTCAATTGCAGATCAGGAAAATGGCCTTGACCTGGCGTTACTTGGTGGTCCCAGCTGGTTTCGAACCAGCGACCTCTCGCGTGTGAGGCGAGCGCTCTCCCGCTGAGCTATGGGACCGGGAGGAGTGTTCTGGGCGCTTGGAGTGCGCTTCGAACGAGATGGAACATTAGCACGGGGCACCGGCGGTTCACCAAATCGCCACCCTGATGAGGGGAAGCGGGTGGGGGTGGATCGGCTCGGCGAGTGCGCTGCGGATGGGCAGCCTTCGGGCAGTGCGGGTTTCGGAAGGGCGGAACCGGAGTCGGGAGTGGCCGCGCGGGTGCGCCAGGGTAGGCGGGTCGCAAGTGCGGACAGGGAACTGGCGGTGCGGGAGTTATCAGCGAAGTTCTCGCCAATGACACTGTGCGGTGAGGTGCGGGTCGCGCCGCCTCTCGGACCACTAGGTCCTCCTCAACCACATCGGCCACCTCCGCCACAGTGGCAACCTGCTGGATTTCAGGCGTTCTACCAGCCGATTTGTAGCTTTCACCGGGCGTCGGCTAATGTTCTGTCTCGCACCACGGAGGCCGGAACAGCCACCGAGATGCACGCGGATGTAGCGCAGCTGGTAGCGCATCACCTTGCCAAGGTGAGGGTCGCGGGTTCGAATCCCGTCATCCGCTCGAGAGGTAGGGCCAGGCAAACTAGTTTCGCCGTCCCCCTTCGCACGGTGGAGTGGCCGAGTGGTGAGGCAACGGCCTGCAAAGCCGTGCACACGGGTTCGATTCCCGTCTCCACCTCGCGCGATTAGCTCAGCGGGAGAGCGCTTCCCTGACACGGAAGAGGTCACTGGTTCAATCCCAGTATCGCGCACCACCGTAGTACCAGGTCAGGCCCCCTTTCGAGGGGGCCTTTCTTGTTGTCGTGAACTATCTGTGAACTGACGGCTAGCTTTCTGGCGGCTCGAACAGCTCGTCACAGACCTCGCAGCGGATGCCGCCGACCTCGAACGCACTGCGTGAAATCCGAAGCTTCCGACCACAGCCACACTCAGCCGACACCCCGTTGTTGCTGGATTTACGTCCGCCCCGCCGTTGCGGCTCTCGACGACGATAGGCGACCAGAGCGAACGCCAGCTTGTCCAGCTCGTCTCGATAGAGGCGCTCAGTATCGGCCGGCACCCTGGTGAGCGACCACCCGAGCTTCGGGTGATGGTTCAGCGTAAGCCCCAGTTCTTCGCCGATTCCCCGGAAGCGCTCGTTGTGCCAACGTCCCTGGCGGCTGGTGTCCTTGATCCCGCGAGTGACGGCAACGCCGTGAGCAGCTTCATGTAGCAGCGTGCCGAGCACATCGGCCGCGCCGCGTTGAAGTCCTTCGCCGCCGACGAACAGCTCGTGCAATTCGTACTCGCCCCTAATCCAACGATTCGGTGCGAAGTGACCGAGCGTGAGGTCACTGCCCGTCGACCCAGAACCGACCGTGAGCACGACTTCGGGGACGTCGGGATGACGGGATCGGATTGCGGCCCAAGTATGTTCGAGCGCTGAGACAAGCAAGCCGGTGATGGTGTCGGAATCGGTCATGGCAACCGCAGCCCTTCCGGAAACGCTGACACCTACGTGTCAACCGACCAGCGGCTGTGACACGTACGTGTCAATGAGTGGAGTCCCGGACGAGACGTGGATTCCCTGGGCGCGCGCCGCGTCCCGTCCGGGGCAGGCCCGCGGCCTGCCCCCACCGCCTGCCCAGGGCGTCGCAGAGGCTCGCGACCAAGGAGGAATTTCCGAACACCGCACCGCAGCCTGGTCGAGGTATCGCTACACGGAAATTCGTCCTTGGTGGGGTAGGAGCGACGCCCTTACACTGCGGCGCGCGCCCAGGGAATCAACACCGCCTGATCCCCACGAACGCAACCCCGCGGCGGACCGCAGAACTCGCGCTCACACTCCGAATCGGACCACGCGCTCGTAACCATCGCTCCCGGCCGCCACCACCGCTCGACTCCGAATACCGCCCCGCACTCAACCCCAGCGCGACCGCGTCTCGTCTCCTAACCGGACCACGCACTCACCCCAACGATCCACTCCCAACGCAACCCACTCCCCTACTCAGTCTTACTTCAACTCAACCTTTTCCACCGCTCCCACCCCTGACTCTCATCAATTGCTCCTCTCGCCTAGATCACCAAATATGCAGCGAAGCGTGTATTTGGTGATCTAGGCGAGAGGAGCGCACAACAGAACAAAACTGCTGGCCAGGGGTGGGAGCGGTGGAGATCATGCCGAATAACTCCAGTGGTAGTTTCCGGCCTGTTCAGGGTCATATCCGATAGATTCTGGGCTACACAGGGAGTTGTACGGTAAGTGTCCGTCCACAATGGATCTTTTTCCGGGGATCGTCCGCCGTAAAACGCATGCTAGAAGTTTGCTACTACCCGCCGGGCGCATTCTGGTGGTTGAGTACGGTCCGGTAGTGAGGAAACCATCGAACGCGGCTCGCGCCCGGTGAGCCGTGGTGGTGCGCGATTGTGACGGTGCCGCCCCGCCCACGTCCAGGGCGCTTCGCGTCGGCTACGCCGATGGCCTACGGCCACCCTTGACCTGGGGCCCCTGCGGCACCACGGGCAGGATTTGCGGGCAGGCCGTGGCCTGCCCGATCGACGCGCGCACCACCACGGCCAATCGATCACAGTCCAGCTGTCCGGCGTCGTACTCTAGGCATGTGGCACGGCGCATCGACTACCACCAGCATCCAAACGCACCGGCCGCAAACAGCGTCCGGCCAAGCGCAGGCGCATTCGTGCGCCGCAACGATACGGTGCTCCTCATCCGCCGCTCCGACAACGGCAACTGGTCGATGCCGGGTGGTGCACACGAGCCAGGCGAATCGCTCAGCCATACTGCTGTTCGCGAAACTCGCGAAGAGACCGGCATCATCATTCGACTCACTGGGCTTGTCGGGATCTTCACCGACCCGATGCACGTGATCCACTACACCAGCAACGACGAGGTCCGGCAGGAATTCACCATCGTCTATCGGGCTGAACCCATCGGTGGCGAACCCAAACCCAGCAGCGAAAGCACACATGTCGAATGGGTTCCCATACGTCATTATTCGGCGCTCGGGATGGACAGCAGCCAACGCAAACGTATCAGTTGGGCGCTCATGCAGCATGAACCTTACCTCGATCCGGCTGACCCATGAGCCTGTTGTTCACTGGAATGCAAACTTCAATCCTTGTAGGGCGTCCTGCTCGTGGTTGACCGCCTTTGCCTAGTCGTCGCGGCGGGTGTGATACCTGTAACGAGGCGAGCAACCGCACGATAGCCTGATTAGAACTGCAACCGAACAGACAGCAGCCAAGAATTTAGCTTTAGTAAATAATCAGGCTATAGCCAACGGTTCGACCGAGAGGAAAGTGCGACAGTGAAGACAGTGCTGCCAGAGTGGTACGGTCCGAGCGAAGAAGATCTTGGCAAATTTCTATCCGAAGCAACAATTGCACTGGATGCAAATGTCTTGCTGGCACTGTATCGCGTAGGCGGACCACAGCGTCAGCAGTTGTTGAAGGTGTTACATCAAGTTTCAGGACAACTTTGGGTGCCTTATCAAGCAGCGCTTGAATACCAACGACGGCGGTTAACAGTTGCTGCGTCCCAACATCAGATGTATCAAACAATTGAGTCCATCGGTGCCGAAAAGTTCGACGAAGCAATTGATGCGGTCGTAATCGCCCTAGACGGCTTGAAGAAGAAGGCTACCGAGGGTTTACGCGACAAGGAAATCAGCACAGTAGTTGCACGCGGTTTCGACCAAACTATTGCACGCATTAAGGAAGTTGCCCAAAGTCGTCGCGCAGAAATGAAAGAGGAATTCGAAGAAATTCGAAAGACTCACGCGATTGACTTTGCGACAGTCAGAGCAGATGATCCAATTCGAGCAGAACTCGATTCGATGCTAACCCATGGCCACGTGGGAGAACAGCCCGATGCAGCCAAGCTGACTGAATGGAAGGATAGAGCTAGGGACCGAATCGAGAAGAAGATTCCACCTGGCTATATGGATGCCGACAAGCCCGACCCATCTGGCGACTGCATCATTTGGTTCGAACTGATTGAATGGGCAAAAATGACAAAGAAGCCCGTTCTTTTCATAACTGACGACGTGAAAGAGGACTTCTACGACAGAGTTCATGGACAGACCGTCGGACCTCGGCCTGAGCTTCGTCAAGAAATGCTTGAACTGTCGGGACAGCAATACCATCAGACTACAATTGATGGATTCCTCAGGATGGCGAATAACTATCTACAAGCCTCAGTTCCCGAAGACACTATTGATCAATATCAGGCTAGGCGTGGAGACATAGTTTTTCAGACAAACAGGATCTCCCCAGAGGAGCTGCTGCGCTTGCTGATTGAAGATGGCAAACTTAAAGATATTCGCACAGATGGCGTCGATGATCCTGAAGCATTGAACGCACTGGGCGATAGAATAATTCAGATTGCAGAAACTCGGGGTTTAGCGAGCGATCCAGATGATACGCGCCTACACCTGATCGCCCGAAGCCGACGCCGCGAAGCTTTGCAGGCACACCGACGCGGCGAATCGGACGAGGCAATTACCATCCTGGAGAACTTGCTTCGCAGACAACTGCGCGCGTTTTCCGACACATCCCCAGAGCCGATGATAACTCGATACGCAATTGCTGAAATACTGGCTGATACAGGTAATTACCAGGCGGCTCGTCGACTCGCCAGTAGGGCGATGACGGAGTGTATAGAGAACCACGGTGTGGAGAGTGCCCTAACTAAGAAATGGATGGATTTCTACCAAAAATTGACGCCCCAAAGGCAGGTGGCGACCCCGCTACCCGAAGACCCCACAGACGATTGACAATTTAGTTTAGCAATTCACTTCCATATAAGGGCAACCAGCGAACCTGGCACAGCGTAAGCCGGACAGTCGGTACAGAGCTGGTATACAGAACACGGAGTCCGTGCCAGGTAGTGGCTGGCACGGACTCCGCTTGTCAGGTGTTCAGTTGTTGTTCTGTTGTGTTCGGTGGGTCAGCTGAACAGGATCAGCTGGTGTTGGTGGGATCTTCGGTGGCAGTCGTCTCGGTAGGCTTTGGCGAGCCGCTGGGCCTTCGTCTTCGATATGTCGAAGTCGACAGCGATCGCGGTCCACGGCCGGCCGTGGTCGAACTGCTCCTGAATCTCCCGTCCTAGCGCGAGTTCTTCGCGGCTGGTCGGCTTCCTAGAGCGAGCCATGGTCGATGACCTGGGTCTCGTCGTCGGGGCCGCACTGACCGCAGCGAATACACTTGTCGTAGTCCGCTACTGCTGGCCGGAACTCGTGCATGCACGGCGACGTGTCGTCGACGTCATTGTCGATGTCGTCGCCGTACTCCTCGTTGTGGCAGGCCCACTGACCGTCGATGCTGCATCCTGCCTCGTTGCAGGACCAACACAGGGTCGGGCCGGTACCGATCGCGATCTCGAAGCAATCCCGGCACGCACATGCCCGGTAGCCCGATCCACTGGTAGCCGACATCAGACACCTCCTACCGCGGGAACCGCGATCGGCAGCATCTGCTGGACCGGCCGGACCGCGCGAATGGGCTGGATTGCCCCGCCGCGCCGGTGGTCCCGACCGCTCGCCGCGTACTTCGCCGCAGTCCTGGGTGACACCCCCAGCGCCTGGGCGATCTCGGCGTAGGTCTGGCCTTCGGCACGCAGCGCGACAGCGCGAGCGACCTTGGCCGGATCACGACGGACCGGATTCTTCGGCGCCGGATCAGCCAGGGCAGCGACCGGTGCAGACGGTGCTGCCTCGGTTGTCACGGCTGTCACCGCAGGAACCGGTTCCGGTGTCGTGGCGGGTGCCACGACCGCGGGTTCGGATTCCTGCTGTGCGGCCCGGAACAGCACCGCCAACCCGTGAGTGTCAACGACCAGTGACACCGGTGCCACGGCCGCGACCAAAGCCGCAGCCCACCACGGCAGCTCAGTACCCGCCAAGGCAGCGTGCACCGAGTTGCCCGTGATCGACACCAACGCACCAGCAGCGAGGACCCACAGGAACCAGCGTCGTTGGGGTTTCGACGCCAGCACCAGAGCGGAGACGGTGGCTTGGATGATCGTGCCGTCCACGATCACCGGCCACAACCACGCCAAGTTCTCCGGTGTGTGCGCCATGACCGCCAGCTCACGCAGCGCCGCGAAGCTCAACGTGAACGCAGCAGCCCCGATGGTCACAATGACCACCACAGCGCAGAACCGAACCCAGCGCATCCCGGCGGAACGAGCCTGCTGCCCGCTCACCCCAGGGCCTCCGGTCGATCGGTGAATACGGTCCACTGGTTCTGGATCGCGTCCACGATGTGCTCATCGGCGGTATGGATATCGCCGACGATCACCCCGACCTCGCTCAGGTACTCCAGGGCTGATCCGATCACCGCCGCCAACTGGGAACGGTCCAGGACGTGAACATCAGCCATCATGGTCATCACGCCTCCTTACCGATCACAGCCGGGCAACGGTCGTGCTGAATCTTCAGCGCCCCGAGGTCCCATTGCAGGCACTGCACCTGATCGAACAGCTCTGCGCACTCCTCCCGGAGTTCATCGCGTTGCCGGATCAAATGAGCGACGTCGTTGTCGCTACCAGTGCCGTTGAGGACCATGACCCGTTCAGCGGCAGCGCTTTTGCTGCCGTGATCGGATTCGGGCTCCCACACACCATCAGGGGTATGGAAACCGACGGTCCACAGACCGGGTTCGGTACGCAGATAGACGT
This sequence comes from Nocardia vulneris, assembly GCF_001613425.1. Classification (GTDB taxonomy): domain Bacteria; phylum Actinomycetota; class Actinomycetes; order Mycobacteriales; family Mycobacteriaceae; genus Nocardia; species Nocardia vulneris. The sequence goes on from NZ_BDCI01000042.1 coordinate 21,926, forward strand.
AACCGCTCATCGCGCACCGCCTTTCGGTCCCGGTACGGGCTGGTCCGGGGTGAGGGTGTTGTCGAACAGCTGCTGGGTGTAGCTGCTCACCGCCTCCGTTGAGTCAGCCTCGGTTCCATCGCCATTGATAGAGGCCGTGTCATCGACGTCGTTGTCGATCTCGGATGTATTCGCCACTGCGGCAGCGACTTTCGCTGCTATCGCGTCGGTGATTCCTGCGTCGATCAGGTCCCGTAGTGTCGTGGCTTGTTCGAGGGTCAGTTGCATGGTCATGTCGCCGTATTCGGCGAATCGACGCACCGCTACGCACACCTTGTCGATGTGTTCGGCGTACTTGACCTGGAACGAGCCCCGCACCGCGGCGGTAACCCAGACGTCCAAGGTGTCTGCTGGGTGCCCGTGCTGATCGACGGCCGGTACATGGTTGCCCAATACGTCACGCATCAGGCCACCTCTTCCGGCTGCGCGTCGTGGCCGGTCCACGGGTCGTCACTGGCTGTGGTCGTCCCGTTGACTGGGTTGTTGCGCTGGTTGCTGTTGCGGCCGTTGCCGTTTCGCCCGTTGTTGCGCTTGATGGGCTTGGCGACGGCGTACTTCAGCGACACCCCGACTTCGTCGGCGACCAATTCCATGACGTAACGCTTGATGTTGTCGCGGTCGGTGTAGTCGCGCTGCTGGAGCTTGCCGGTCACGATCACCCGAGCGCCCTTGGTCAGGGACTCGGCGACGTTCTCGGCGGCGTCGCGCCACATCGTGCACCGCATGAACACCGGCGTTCCGTCTTTCCACTGGTTCGACTTGCGGTCGAACGTCCGTGGGGTGGAGGCAACGGTGAAGTTGACTACCGCGGCCGCCTGGTCGGTGAATCGGATGACTGGGTCGGCGACGAGGTTGCCGACGATGGTCAAGGTGGTTTCTCCGGACATTGTGTGCACTTCCTTCGGTTTGGTTAGGTGTTGTGTCCGTTGGTAATTCCCGAAGCTGTTCGGGAATCGAGTTGTGTTGTGGGTGAATGGTTTTCGTGAAATTCAGCCGATTCGTCTGAGCCTGTTTTTGGGATGGGTGGGGTAGGGCTCCTTTCTGGTGTTGTGAATGAAAAACTCAGGGGCAGGCCGGTTTAGGGATGGGCTTCCATCTCGGCGATCCATTCGGGCGGCGTCTTGGCGATGAGTTGTTCCTCATCGATCAAGCTCGCCTGCGGATCGGCTTCCGGCTCCAAGTGCGTTGCTGCGGGTGCGGCGTGCTGCTGGGCCTGCTGCGGTGTGGGCTGGGGGGTGGCCGGCATGGCCTGCTCGGTGTGCTGCTGCTTGGACGCGGTGGTGTGGCCGTTCGTTGCGGTTGTCGCCGTGGCGGTTTCGCGTGCTTGCCACGCGCTGACTTTCTGTTCGAGTTCGGTGATGCGCTGGGTCAGAGTGCTCAACAGCCGGGTGTTGTTTTCTCGCCATTGCGCGGTGTCCGCATCGGGGGTCTCGACTGCCTGAGCACGTTCAGGTGCGGGTTCAGCGATCAGGCGTTGCTTGTGCTGGATCACCCGGTACTCGCTGGTCACGGCCGCCAGCCGCGCCCGCGCCGCTTCGGTCCGGCTCAAAGGTTGGAAGGTGTTGCGGGCGAGTGGTTGTCGCGGGTCGGTATCGATCGCGGTGAGGGCTTGGACGGTTTGGCCGCGTTCCTCGGTGCTCAATGGAGCGTCGTGAACGGTGTGCTCGATGCTGTGGCGCATCCCTGCCAGGTAAGCGGTCATACGCTCGTGCTGTTCGGGGCTGACGCCTTTCTCGATCCGTGCCCGGACCGCGGCGGCTTCGCGCTGGTAGTCGTGCAGGCGGGCGTGGAACCATTCACGGCTTGTGTCGTGGGCGTACTGGTGAATCAGAACGGTTTGCTCGATCTGCCGGGCGAGTTCGCGATGCTCGGCCCGCGACAGCTTGACTGTGTTTCCGCCGAGGAGACGGGCTTGTTGACGGAGCTGTATCAGCAACCGGAACAGCTGCGCCCAACTCCGTGCGACATCATCAACGGCGTTGTCTGTCATCGGATTACGCCTCTCCGGCAGCAGGCGCGTCAGCAGTGACGCGCGCTCGGACCGTGCGCCAGCGGGCACGTAGCGGACGAGTACGGGCGTGAGCGAACCGAGAACCGGCACGACCGGACGCGACGGCCACCTTCCCGAGTGCGGCGGCGGTGATCGACCAATCCGGGCGGCCCAGGCTGATCCAGATCCCGTAGGCGATCCAACCGATCGCCCAGATCATCAGCGGGACCACTGCCGCGGTCGGGGCACCTGAACCGGCGACGAACCACATCCCGGGCACGGTCACCGCCACCGCGCCGAAAGCAGGCTTAGCGGTTCGGGCGCGGCGTGTCCAACGCTGGGCTCGGTTGGGCCGGGTGGCTTCGCGGGGGTCGATACCGCTGGATTCCATGAGGGCTTGCAATTCGCCGTCCCAGTCGACGCCGTGGTCGTTGCTGGTCATGAAAGAACTCCTTCGAGAGGTTGGTGATGGTTCGAATTGATCGGTGCCGCATCGGCAACCGGTGTGGGCTCGTCGTCGCCTCCGGTGCCGGTGGCCGGGCTGGTGTCGTGGGTGGCCAGATAGCGGCGCACAGTCCGCTTGCTGACTCCGAGTTCGGCCGCGATACGGGCGTGTGTCCACTTCTGATCGGACAGATGCCTGGCCTTGGCGCGGCGCGTGTCCGCATCGGTGTCCGCGTCGCTCGTGTGGCCGGTGTCTGCCTCCGTAGCGGGCATGACCGGATCGGGGACAGCCAGTACCGGCACGTCCACCGGCCTGGGCTCGGCGCGGTCACTGGCCACCGCTGGCCGCTCGATGTCCGCGACTGATGCCTTCGTGGCGGCTTCCGTCGTGACGACGGGTTCGGCTGCTGGGGTGGTGGTTTCGTGGTCCAAGGTCATCGACAGCAGGGCGAATCCGGAGACCACCATCAGCCCGTCGAGAACGAGCGGGCCGACGTAGGCCGCAGAGCTGCCGTATCCCCACGTGAGCAGAACTTCACGCAGGTGCGAGTAGGAGATAACCGCGGACCCGATCGCCACCGCACCCGCGCCGCCGTAACGCGCCAGCGCCCACAACAGCCCGCGCCGCCACCGCGCCCGCGAGAGCACCTCGACACTGAGCAACAGCCCGATCGGCCACACCGCCGCACCGACTTGAGGAGCGATGCCCGGTGTCCACCCAGCGGGCATCGACGCAGCGGGCAGCCAGGTGTGCAGGATGTTGGCCGCAATCGAGGTCACCGACCCGAACACGAACCCCATCCACGACACCAACCGTCCACGCGGCGTCCTCCTCGGCGCGGTCACCGTGACCACCGGCTGTCCGCCTCGGTGACCGCACGGTCCTTCGCGGTGTCCGCCGTGTCGGTTGCGGTGTCCGGCTGGTCATCGACAGGCCGGACAGCCGTGCGGGTGTGGTGCTGGCTGGCCACGTAGGCCGCGATAGGACGCAGGTAGTCACTCATGCCGCTTCACCGCCGTCAGCGTCGAACCCGAGATCGGCGCGGCGTGAACGCCCGGTATCGAGATCGCGGACCTTCGCCAGCGGCACCCGCGGCAGCGTGCTCGTCACCCACCGATCCGGATACGGGTCCGGCGGCAACGCCGATACCTCGTCGGCATCGACCGGGATCACATGCCCCCACTGAGCTTTCAGCGCGTGCACCCAGACCACATCGCCGCGGTCGAACTCGGCGAGCCGGTTCGGGTCGATGAAGAACGTCTCGCGCTGCCCGAGCGAGCCTTCGTCACCGATCTTCCCGCCGCGAGTGTGGCGGGTGTTCTCGGTAACCGGGCGCGACCCGAACACCTCTGAGACCTTCCCACCGCCCTCTTGGGCCATCAGCAGGGCACCGGACGGGCAGGCTTCCATCAACCGGCGCCGCTCGTCGGTGGTGGTGCCGAGCCCGAACTGGTTCTGGGCGGCGAAGATGGCGACCACGTTCATGCCCAGCAGGCGTTCAGCGATGTCGATTTGGCTGATGCCGCCGGTCTTGTCCGCGACCGCCGACATCTCATCGATGATCAACACGATCTGACGGTCGTGCTCACCACACGCAAACTGAGAAATCAGGGTGTTCAGCGCCGCGACCTGGGCGCGGGCGTACTCCCCGCGTACGGTGCCCGGCACGGTCGCATAGATCATGTCGAACGAATCGAGCTGACGTCCGCCGTCGAAGCCCTCACCGATCGCGGAGAAGATGTTGCGGAACTTGCCCGAAACATCACCCACCGCAGGCGGTTTCGACTGCTCCAACGCATCGATCTCCGCCCCGATCGCCGCATCACCCTTCCAACCCACGTCTTTGAGCCACTTCACCGAAAGCCGTTCCAAGAACTCCTGCTTCGAACGCGGCGGCCCGCACGGCGCAGTCACCGCGAGCTTGGTCACCCGGATACGGTTCTGCTTGAAATGCTCCTCACCGAGGTTGGAAGACTGGACCGGGTTGAGCATCGACTCCAACGTCGCGCACATGTCCTCGACATCCATCGCCCACAGATCCAGACGGTTGGTAACCGGCCACAACGCCACCCGACGCGGATTCACACCCATCCGAGCGGCGATCTTCACCAGCTGACGCCCCGTCGCCAGACCCGGCTTGCCACCCTTGCAATCCACGAAGATCAGCAGCGGACGCTTCTCCCCGGTGCGGACGTAGCGATGCCAGTACGCGCTATACAGCCCGGTGCCGAGCCGCAGCAGCATCGTGGTCTTGCCCGCCTTCTGCGACTTACCCAGCACCACCAGATGCCCCAAGCCATCGATCGGCAGTTCCAGCTTCGAATTGCGTTGGTCCGCAAGCTGAGTCAACGTGGTCGGCTGCGTGGCATCCGTGCGTTCGGACAGCGTGCCGAGCACGACCTTCGACGACAGCCAGCCCGACACCAGCGGCGCACCGTACTTCGCCGCCCGCCGCGCAGCAGCCGCCTTACCCCGCTGCTGACGACGCTGAAGCCGCCGCGTCTTCGACGGCGAACCCACACCCTGAGTACCGAGATGTTCCAGGAACCGCGCCCGCCACAACGCCGCACCCCACCACGCCACCGGCAACCCACCCGCAGCCATCGCCGCCAGCGCGCCCGAACCCGGACCATGCTCGGTCAAAACCTGAGCACCCTGCCACCACAAACTCAACGGAGCCGTCCACGAACCCGCCGACCACACCGCACCCACCGGCAGAACCAGCGAACCCGCCGCATAGTTGCGGACCTGGGCAGCTTCCCAACGCCGCTTCGCAGCAACGGTATTCATCCCAACACCGAGTGCGGCGATGAACGCCGCACCGGTCAACGAGGTACCCGCGAACTCCAACGCCTGCCCGACCGAGGGCAGATGAAAACTCCAATGCGGAGCCTGCCAACCATTCGGCAACGAAGGGTTATCGAAGGTCGGCTCGACCTGCCCGTTCACTGGCGGCGGTGGTGCTTCGACCGCTGGTGTCCATGCCGGCGGGGCCGCCGTGGTCGGCTGAGTACGCCCGCAATCAGGCTGGAACGGATAGCACGTCATCTCAAGCCACCCCCTTCCTACTCAAAGTCACGTCCAGGTCATGAATTTCGAAGTTGTCCAACTGCTCGACACCACGGTCCCGAGCGATCTGGTCACGAACCGATTCGATGGCACGACGAAGACCCTCACCACGAACGAAGTACAGAACCCCCGCCAGGTCGTGCTGATCAGCAGCAGCCAGAGCAGCCGACACCGACCGCAGCAACCGGCCTGCACCGAACTTGCGTGTCAACTCGACCTCGACGGCCCACACCTTGTCCGGATCGGCCGCATCCCGATACCAGGCATCATGCAGATGGGAAACAAGCTGACCTCGTTCGTCTTTCAACATCCGCCGCAACAGACGCTCACTGGTCCAAACCTCCGGATCGGTATCCATACCGGTCACCGCCAACCGAAGCTCCGACACAGCTGTCAGATGTGCCGCCGTCGACGCCCGTGGTTCCCACTCTCCCGGATCGAATCCCAGGTAACCCCAAGCCGTTTCACGAGCCATGTAAGCCCACAGCGGGCCATACGGCACAGTGTCCGGCGCATCGAAGTGCTTTGACTTATGCCACAAGCCGGGGGAACCGATATCGATGCGCGTCACGTGAATTCGCCCCGCCAGCTTCAATCTGCGCATGATCTCGTAGACCTGAGTCGACCGAATACCGAGCGCCTTGCCTGCAAGCCAAAACGGAATACAGTACTGCTGGCTCATCCACTCCTGAAGCAACGTCTCACGCGGCTGCCAGCGAAAGTTCTGAGCACTCATCGCGGCATCACCCCCGTTGGCCGGACGCATGTTCCCGACTGCTCAGCGGCGGAACCGAACTGATCGACACGGCAGATGTTCGGCGACGGCCCGAACCGATCGCCGGTCAATGCCACCCCGGTGCAAGCACCGAGAGCGAAGAAGATGAAAGCGGCCAGGACCGGCAACAGCAAGCCCGGAGGCAATGCCGCCAGCGGGCGGTACACCGAAGCCGGATCGAACTCGGCTCCGTTCATCGCATGCAGTGGCGTGTAGTCGTGTGTAACCCGACGCGGGTAGGGACGGTTCATCGCCGATCACCCGGCCGACCCAGAACACCGCGCACAACCCGCCGCGACAGGATGAAGACGACGCCGCACAGGACCAGCGCAGACACAACGACTGGTGCCAAAGCAGGCACAGCGGCACCGACGACGATCAGGCCACCGACCAGGAATACGCGAATCATGCTGCATCACCAGCAGCCGGAATCCTGCACAAGAGGGCTGTGACATCGTCCTGTCGTACGCGAATCGCGCGTACTCCTCGAACCTTATATCCCGTCAGCACACCTGCCGCGATCAACCGGCGAACTGTCCGGACGCCGAGATCGAGCTGAGCGGCCGCCACTTCCAAGCTGAGTACCGTCCCGACATCTCCGTCGGGGTGATCTTTAGTCATTCGAAGTCCTTCCTTGGCTTGACCTGGCCGAAAATGGCCTGATACGAAGCTAAGGCCGACTACGGGCATCAACCCGGAAAAAAATTCCGGGGTATCTCCTCAACCTCCTTTGATCCAGGTATTATTAAGAGATGCGCGGAATGACAGATTCAATGACCATTGGCGAACGAGTTTCTTGGTATCGTCGACGTCGGGGTATGTCGCAGAAAGTTCTTGCGGACCTGGTCGGGAGAACCGAGGACTGGTTGAACAAAATCGAGAACAACCGAATTCAGCTCGATAGAATTTCGGTGATTCAGAATCTGGCAACACAACTCGATATCACGTTGGGCGATCTACTGTCTGAACCAAGTCTGGTCGATTCAACACAGTCGTCCGGTAAGCCCACCGTTCCCGCCTTGCGAGAAACACTTCTTAGCTATAACCAACTTATGCCGTTTACCCGGGCAGATTCGCGTTCCATGCAACCGATAGCCCAGCTCGAAGGCCGCCTACGGGCTGTTTGGGACGCTTACCAATCAACACGCTTCGCCTACGTAAGTGCCTCACTGCCTGCCCTGATCGCAGATCTCGATGCAGCTTCGCGCAGTTCATTGCCGTCTGAATCCGAGCGCGCAACTTTGTTGCTTGCGAGCGCTTATCATGCAGCCGCAACCGTTCTTACGAAGGTTGGAGAAATAGATCTTGCCTGGGTTGCGTCTCAGCGAGGTTTCGATATTGCTCAACAGACTGACGAACCAATGACTTGGTTGTCACTGGCTCGATCCGTCGCTCATGTCACTATGTCCACCGGCCGCCATAAAGACGCCGCAATATTAGTTGGGCAAATAGCGTCACATGCCGGACCAGCCGCAAACAATGCTTCCCCGGAGTACCTATCAGTCTATGGCACCCTATTCCTTACTGGAGCGATGGCGGCTGCCCGCACCGAAGATCGCGGCCTGACGAACGAATATCTGGCTGAATCGGCGGCAGTCGCCGCACGATTGGGGCGTGACGCGAATTACGCATGGACAGCATTCGGTCCTACTAACGTCGAAATACATAAGGTATCGACAGCAATGGAACTCGGCGATATCGAGACCGTGCTTCGTATCGGACCTCAGATCGACGCGACGCCACTGCCAACCGAGCGGCAGGTCAGGCATTCTATCGAACTGGCACGCGCTAATAATGCACGCGGTCGACGAGATCAAGCTTTGAGCATTGTGCTTTCAGCAGAAGCCAGGGCACCGGAACAAGTCAGGCACCAAAGCCTGTGCAGGGACCTGGTGGTCCAATGGGTCCGCTCCAGCAAGACGCAACCATCTTCGACCTTGGCGGGGCTCGCTTCACGCATGAACCTGCTCCGAATCCCCTACGATGGGTTCGCATGAGCACTGTTGAACCTCCACCGATGGCAACGCCTCGAGTCGCCGCTGGCGCGATCGTGCTGAGAGGAAGCGCAGTACTCATGGTGCGGCCCACGTACAAGGACTATTGGGATATCCCTGGCGGCTATGTCGAACCCGGTGAATCTCCAAAAGCGGCTTGTCAGCGAGAGATTCACGAAGAGCTTGGTTTAGCGGTCAGCAGGCTTGAACTTGCATCGATTGACTGGGCCCCCAATGACAAAGAGGGCGACAAGCTCCTCTTTTTGTTTGCGGCACCGGATCTGTATGGTGTCGAAGTCGAAGAGCTGAAGTTTCCAGATCGTGAGCTTGATAAAGCTCAATATATAGAGCTAGCCGAACTCGATAACTACACGGTTCCGCGCCTGGCTCGTCGACTGAGCGAGACGGCGAATGCTTTGCTGTCTGGCCAAATTCCGCTCTATCTGGAGCATGGCAACGTTCCGAGTGTCGAGCCCCATCCGCGTTAGCTTTGGCTACCACCAGAGTCATGTCGTGCCGCCGCCGCGTGGAGTTCGTCGGCTAAGCCGATTAACCGGCTGCCCCTTACGGCGCGACGGAGGCTGTGTTACTCGCCCACTTCGTCGCGAACTCAACCGAACGGAGGTACGTGATGACGGCGTGGGCGGGGTGACGAACGCCGACAAGCCCTGAGCTATCGCTTCATCACTGCCCGCAGCTGCGTGCTGATATCTCATCGCGGCCTGATGCGTGGAATGACCGAGCCGTTCCATCAATCCGGCAAGGGTTGCACCGGTCGCCGCGGCCAAGGTGGCACCGGTATGGCGGCAATCGTGCAACGTGAGGTCTGTCCGGCCGACCTTGTCATCCTCGTTCTCGTACTGCCAACGTCCGGCCGCCTTGCACGCCCGATACCAGTGCCGATAGAACGTTGATGGTGCGAGATGCCCGCCGTTGGCCGCTGGGAACAGCAGTGCGTCGGCGCCGGAGCCGACGTGGTCACGAAGATGGTCTTCGAGAGCAGGCACCAGGTGCGGAGGAACGGTGACTGGTCGCCGTCCTGCCTCGGTCTTGGGCTTCTTCACCTTGCGGCGCGCAACGCCCTTCGTTGTGCTTTTGAGCCTGACGACGCCATGGTCGATCCACACCTTGCGCTGGACCAGATCAATACTCTTTCGCCGCAGTTCAGTCAGCTCTCCGAACCGAAGCGCGCACCACGCAGCCAGTAGCACCATTGCCTGGAACCGACTCGGCATCGCCAAGGTGAGCACCTCAAGTTCGGCCAGGGTGGCCGGCCGGACCTTGTGCGCTGGCTTCACTGTCGATGCACCGCGGATACGGCATGGATTGGTCGAGAGGCCGGTCTTCTTGCTGTCGTCTACTGCCGAATTGAAGATGGTTGACGTCAGTCCGTAGACACGGGCTCGGAGAGTAGGCGTGTCCGGGTTCAAGGTCCTGTACCACTCGTCGATGACTTCGCGGTCCTCGAAACGAGCCATCGGTAGATCACCGAGCGTCGGCAGGACGTGGGCGTCGAGCCATGCGCGGTAGTCCTCGCGCGTGCGGTCTTCAAGCTCTCGATTGCGCAGCCAGTTGTTCGCGTACTCGCCGAACGTCAACTTCTTCGGCGGCTGAGCGGCCGGTGGCTTCCACGCCTTGCTGATGATCTCGGCTTGCCGCAACGACAGCCATCCGCGGGCATCGTCAATCGTCAGGAACGTCGTCGGCGCTTTGTGCCTCAGACCGTCCGGCCCGTAGTACTGCGCGCGGTACCGGCCGCTTGGTAGCTTGTCTACTGAACCAAAGGTGCCTGACCTGCGGGTCTTCCGTTGCTCGCCCCGAGCCATAGGTGCTCCATTCGTGAACTGAACATGAACTGACGCGGGGCTATTTGCGTCCACTTGAGTTCACGACTGTCATTCCGAATTAAGCAGATATCCCCTGGTAGAAGGCGATTCTAGCTGGTCACAGCGCCAAATAGGAAGGGGCACATACTGGTTCAATCCCAGTATCGCGCACCACCGTAGTACCAGGTCAGGCCCCCTTTCGAGGGGGCCTTTCTTGTTTCTGGGGTTGGCGAGTTTTCTGTCGAGGCGGTTACGCGTGACGCCTGGGTTGGTGGTGGGCTGAGGGTGCGCCGGTGTCGGCGGTGACCGCGGCGCTGCAGGGTGCGGGTGCGGCGGTGACTGTGGGTGCGGCGGGGTGCGGGTGACCTCACAGGTCTTGCCGACGGAGGGGCGGCGTGGCGTGCGGCGAGTTGGGCTGTGGGGTGTTGAAAAGGTCTGTGGGGGCGGTGAGCTGCGGGCGTGGTGAGCTGCGGAGTTCGGGCCGCAGGCGGCAGGCCGGCGGCCAGCAAGCGGCGGAGTTACCTCACAGACCTTGGCGGCAGAGGGGCGGCGTGGCGTGCAGCGAGTTGGCCTGTGGGGTGTTGGGGAGGTCTGTGAGGTTGTGCTGTAGCGGCTGGGACATACCTGCGGGGTGGCGCTGGCGCCGGGGCAGGTTGTGCCCCGCGCGGCATGGCCCGGGCACCTCTAGGAACTCCGTAACCCGGGCGCTTGGGACGGCTGTATCGACGACTATCAGGCTTTCCGACAGCGAGCAGTGTCTGTCCGAGTTCGGGTGTCTTCGTTCGGCAGGGCGAGTCGATCCTGTTGAGCTGCAGGTCGGATAGCGGACCCGGACGCCGCACCGACGGACCGACGCGCCGCTGACTCACGGACGTATCGCGAGTTTCCCTGTGGTGGAGCGGGATTCAAGGGCTACAAGGGCTTTGGGTCCATCGGCGAGGTCGTAGAGGGTGGGGGTGCCGGGCGGGTAGACGCCGGAGTCGATGAGGGTGGCGAGTTCCGCCATCAGGTCGGTGAAGAGGGTGGGGGCGGATTGGATGAGGATGCCCAGGTGTAGGCCGATGACGTGGACGGAGTGCTGGAAGTTCAACTCCCAGTTGGTGACAGCGGATTCGCCGGCGGCGACACCGTAGACGATCACGCGGCCGGTGACGCGGCGGGCGGCGGCGAGGCTGGCGCGGAAGTTTTCGCCGCCAACGGATTCCAGGACGATATCGGCGCCGCGACCTTCGGTCAGGCGTAGGACTTCGGTGGGGACGTCGGCGGTGCGGTAGTCGATGACGTGGTCGGCGCCTGCTGCGCGCACGGTGTCGTGTTTGTCGGGGGACGCGGTGGCGATGACGGTGGCACCGTAGTGCTTGGCGAGACGGACGGCGGCTTGGCCGACGGCGCCGGCGGCGGCGTGGATGAGGACGGTTTCGCCGGGGGCGATGCGGCCCAAGGGTTTCAGCGCGGCGAGGGCGGTGGCCCAGTTGAGGATCAGGCCGAGGGCTTGTTCGTCGGACCAGCCGGGCGGGATCGGCGCGACCGCGGCGGCGTCCTGCACCATGTATTCGGCGAAAGCGCCGTAACCGGTGCCGATCACGTGGGCGCCGAGCGCGGGCTCGGTGACGCCGGGGCCGAGGGCGACGACCTCGCCCGCGGCCTCGAACCCGGCGAGATAGGGCGCCTGCGGGCCGCCGTGGTAGGTGCCGTGGGTTTGCATGACGTCGGCGAAGTTCACCCCGGCGGCGGTGACCCGGAGCAGGACCTCCCCCGGCCCGGGCGTCGGCACCGGTGCATCGGTGATCAACCGCAGATCCTGCGGACCGGTCAGGGACGGCTGCCGCAACGCGCGCATGGTGCCGGGAATGGTGCGGGTCATGGTGATTCGAACTCCGTTCTTCGGGACCGACTCGGCACAGCGCCACCGGCCGACCTCACTACTACGACAGCTGTAAGCCCGCGCAGCCCCGAAGTGTTCCCGAGACCGACAGCGGCGAAGGTCGAATAGTGCCGTCCAGTTCTGTTCACCCATTCATGCGGCAACCGCATGTGTCCCCGCCGAACCCTGGCACATACTTTGTCAGATCCGCCGACGAAGTGCTGCCCCATCGGCACGAGTCTCGAACAGGCACAGGCCATTTGGTGATCATGGAGAGAGTTATTCACTTAAACTGCAAAATGTGAGCATCCCCACGGAGCCAATCGGAAGCATTCCCCGTCCCCGCGAATTGCAGGCCGCCATGGCGGCCCATGGTGCAGGCGAAATCGATGATGCTGCGCTCGCTGAGATCCAACAGCGGGCTGTCAGTGACACCCTCGAACGCATGGCACAGGCAGGTTCCCCGATCGTCACTGACGGCGAACAGTCGAAACCCAGTTTTGTCACCTATCCGATCGCCGGTTTGACCACTCTCGCCGCGGAGGGCGCGGTGATCCCCTTCGCCGACGGGCATCAGCGGCAACTGCCGGTGCTGACCGGTGGACCGTTCCGTTACCAGGCGCACGCGGTGGACTATCTGCGTGCGGCACAGGCGGCGACGGGCCTGCCGGTGAAGCAGGCCGTGATCGCACCCTCGGCGTTGAGCCTGCTGTATCCGGCGGACGGCATCGCCGACTACCCCCGCGAGACCTTCCTGGCGGACCTGATCGCCGAGGCCGAAGCCGACATCCGCGGATGCCTGGACGCCGGTGCGCCGGCGGTGCAGCTCGATTTCACGGAGGGACGGCTTTCGCTCAAGCTCGACCCGAGCGGCGGCGTGCTCGATCAGTTCATCGAGCTGAACAATCTGGTGCTGGAACGCTTCTCGGCCGAGGAGCGGGCGCGGATCGGGGTGCACACCTGCCCCGGCGGCGACCAGGATTCCACGCACAGTCTCGACGTCGACTACATCCAGCTGCTGCCGAAACTGTTGCAGCTCAAGGCGGGCAATTTCTACATCCAGCTCGCCAGCGAGCCGGATCCGGAGAAGGTGCTCGCGGTGATCGCCGAGCATCTGCCCGCGGATGCCCGGATCTTCGTCGGCGTCACCGATCCGATCGATCCGCGCGTGGAGACCGCGGAGGAGGTCCGCGATCGAGTGCTGGCCGCGGCTCGCCACATCCCGGTGGACCGGCTCGGCACCTGTGACGACTGCGGGTTCTCCCCCTTCGCCGACGACACCTCCACCTCCCGCGAGACCGCGTTCGCCAAGATCAAGGCGCGGATCGACGGCACCGCGCTGGCGGCCGCGCAATTGGGGGTCTGAGCTACCGACCCCTTCGGTGCGGCCGAATTGTCGGTACCCGGCATTAGGCTGAGCCGACAATGCAACCGAGCCGAGGGGGTCGCAGCGTGACGGCAAGCCGGGAGCTCGAGGCGTCGGACGGCACCGACCCCGAGCTACTCGATCTGCAGGACGACATCTCGTTCGAGCTCGAGGAGATCAACGAACTGCTGGCCGAACTGATCGCGCTGCAGGCCGACCGCAAAGCCAAGACCGGCGAGATCCTGTCCGCCCGGCTGGGCGTCAGCGGCCAGCAGCCGGAGACCCTGGCCAAAATCGGGGCGCGCTACGACCTTTCACGGGACCGGATCCGCCAGTTGCACACCAAAGCGGTGGGCCAGCTGATCCGCGACGCCCAGCTGAGCGGGCACCGCGCGCTGGGCATCTTCGCCCAGCGCTATCCCGTCAGCACCCGCGACCAGCACCTGGTCCGGGCCCTGCTGGTGGAGACCTACGCCACCGACACCGATATCGCGGCGCACGAGCTGTCGTATCTGAAGCTACGGCTGGCCGGGCACGCGGCCGAGGACGCGAAACGGGTGTCCGGATTCGTGTCCCAGCGCATCGCGGCCTGGCAGAAGAAGACGAACCGGCGGCTGGCCAAGCTCCGCGACGCCGAACCGCGCGCGACGAGCCAGCTGAATCCGTGGCTGGGTCAGGTGGATTGGCCGGGCACGGCGACCCCCGACGCCTTGCCGCTGTCCTCGGCACGCACCGTCGACAGCGACGACGACGGCCGCGGGCGGTTCTACCTGGACAAGGTGGGCCGCGACGTGCCGTTCGATTCGGGGTTGGCGGCGCGGCTGCTCTGGATTCTCAACGCGAGCGATCTGGTCGACTCGTTCCAGGAACAACCCGTGCCGGTCGCTTACACCATCGACGGCATCGAACGGCTCGGCTACCCGAGCATCGCGGCGCGACTCACCGACGGGCGCGTGGTGCTGATCGACGTGCAACCGCTCGGACACGTTGCCTTCCACGTCAATCGAGCGAAGTCGGCCGCGGCGCGCGCCTACGCGCATCAGAGGGGCTGGGGTTGGCTGATCTGGACCGGCAGTCTGCTCGGCGTCCCCGACCTGCTGGCCAGAAAGGTCGACCCGGGCGCGCTGCCCGAACTGGTCGAGCAGGGCCCGGTGCCGTGGCCGACGATCCGCCGACTGCACCAGGAGACCGGCCTACCGCTGCTCGACTTCATCGCACTGGTGTTACGGCACGAATGGCGCTGGGACCGTGCGCCGTTCCGGCTCAGCGCACCACCAGCGCCCCCGCGACGAACGTGACGATCAGCATCATCGCGCAGCAGGTCACCAGCTGCCAGTGATTGATGGTCTGCTGCAGGCTCTTGATCGTGTTGCGCAACGTCGTGTCCACCCGGTGGTGGTCGTCGAGTTTGCGCCGCGCCTGGGCCAGCGCGTCGGCCCGCTCCTGCGCTTCCAGCTCCGCCCGCTCCAGCCGGGTGGTCAGCTTCATGACGTTCTTCTGCTTGTCGCGCACGGTTTTCCGGGACAGGGCCAGCGCGGTGCGCTGATTGACCAGCTCCTGACGCTGCCGGGCGATGATGGTCGCCTGTGTCCTGGTGTGGTGCTCCCAGTCGGCCACGGTCGCCCACCCTCCTGTCGTCACGTCACGATAGCCCCAGACGATGTCGCCGGTGACCCAGCCGTGGATGAAGTCACGCAGTTCGAACGGGTCGCGGCGGGGGCCGGCGACCGCGCTGTGCACGGTGTCGAGCATGCCGCGCACCGTCAGGTAATCGCATGCGGGCGGGGCGAAGTCGGCGATGCCGAGGGCGTGCAGATGATCGACCCAGTACCCGGGCGGGCACAGCCACAGCACCTCGGCGATGCCGGCGGCGCGCATCCGCTGCGTATGTTCCTGCGCCAGAGTCCGATCCAGCGACCCGCTGCGCACCTCGATGACGAACTCGCGGTCGTCCTTGCGCCAGTAGATGTCCACGGGCACGCCGTCCACCCGGCGGTCCACCTCGGCCACGTCGGCGCCGAACGCGAGCAACCGGCCGCACAGCCAATACTTCAGCCGCCGCATATCCCATTGCGCGGCGTCACATTCCGGACACTTACAGCCGTATCCGGCGGACTGTCGGCGGGCTTTGCCCGGACCGTCCGCGATACCCAACTCGGCGAGCATCGCCCGGCGACCGCAGGCGATCTCCGCCCGCTGCTTCGTTCTCACGCGACCACTCCCCTGCACACCTCCGCAGGCCTGGCGACCTACGCCATAGATCAAGAGTGCGCCACGCGCGCAAACCTCGCCAGTCCCCTTTACCCCGCGCCCGGGTGCGCCACGACGGCAGATTTCCGGTTCAGCGCCTGGTGTAGGCTGCGGCACAAGGAATTTCGGGTACCGGGCGGCCAGAACACCTCGCTTATACCGGTGGATTGACAGTAGCCGCCATCCTGCGACGACACCGCGCCGCGCGCCGAGTGGGGGCCGGGCGCGGCGGTCGAGGCTGCCATCCGACGGCTTCGGGCTGCCATCCGAGCGGGAAACCGCATAGGCTACGACCGGGGTGCGCCTCGGCTGGTCGCTGATTCGCCTCGGCGGCGCCGATCGCCGAGCAGATCTGTTCCGGACAAACCGGATCACGCCGACCACCGCCTGCAATGGCGCGGGACGGTCCGCCTACGCTGCTTCGATCAGATCCCGAGAAGCCGGTACCGAGCCGGTGTTCGTGAGCTCGAGCGAGGCACAGCAGCAACCGCGTATTTCCAAGTGGGCGGATAGAATCGTCCGGCCCAGCGTGAGCTGAGCCGATACGGGGAAGTGGGTACTGGATGGAGCACGGTCAGCAGGCCGACGAGTCGATCGGCGCGATGTTGTCGAGCATCGCGGCGGTCTTGCGCGAGGTCAGCGACAAACTGGACGCCGTGGCGGCCCGGGTCGACGGTGCGGTCCCGATCCCACCGGCCGAGCACGGCATCGAGGCCAGGCTCGCCAAGCTGGAAGCCTGGGCTTTCCGTGCCGGACAGGACATTTCAGGCATCGACGGCCGGCTGGCGAAGGTCGAGGCCGGTGCGGACGCGGAACCCGCCGCCCCGGCAGCCGCCCGCTTGCCGCTACCCCGCGCGACCCGCCGGAACGCCGCGGCGAGCGAGCCGGCCACCCACGAGTCCGACGCCGTGGCGCAAGCCGCGCCGGCTCGCGAGGGCGGGTCCCGGCGCTACGAGGGCGGCGTGGGCAGCGAGAACGGCACGGCCCGCGATTCGGCCGCGCACGAGGTGAACGCGGTGCCGCAACGCAGTTTCAGCGCACCTCGCGAACCCGTGACCCCCGAGCAGAACTCCCCCTCCGGTTTCACCGCACCCACGCCCCGCGAACCTGTCACGGCGTCGCGCGAGCCGATCCAGGCGACGCGCGAGCAGATCACGACGCCGCGCGAACCGGTCGCCGTGCCGCGCGAACCGACGCCCGCCGCGCAGGAATTCACGGCGCCGACACCGCGCGAGCCGCTGCCGTCACGGCAGTCGAGCTTCACCGCCCCGCGCGAATCGATCGGGTCGCCCTACCAGAACTTCACCAGTCCGCAGGAAAAGCCGTACGAGAGCATGGTTCCCTCGGCGCACGACAGCGGTGACTACAGCACGGGCCGCACGAACGGCGCCGCGCCGGAGGAGAACGGCGTCGCGCTCACCGGCGCGCACCGCGCTTCCGACGAAAGCCTGATCCCCGTGGACAACACGCACGTGGACAAGCTGCAGGCGATGCTCGACGAACTGAAGAAGACCGCGGCGGCCCCGCTCGGGCGCAACGACATCTTCGGCCCGCCCGCGACCGATCTGAGTTCGACCGGCTATCAGCCCGAGCGCAGCACGGACACGCCGCGCGACTACCGCTTGTCCAGCCCGCCTTCGTCCTGAGCGGCCGCGTCGCCGGCCGTCCGCGCGAGGACGGCGGCGATCAGTTCGCGCAACCAGCGGTGCCCCGCGTCGGCGGTGTTGCGTGGATGCCAGGCCATGCCGATCGGCACCTCGGGCAGCGGCAACGGAATCTCGAACGCGCACAACCCCAATGCGGGCAGTGCCGACCTGCTGAGCAGCGCGGGCGCGGGACAGATCAGATCGCCGGCCTGCACCGCGAACAGCGCGGCGGTCAGATTCGGCACGGTGGCCACCACGCGCCGGGTGCGCCCGTGCAGGGCCAGCCGGTCGTCGATCGGGCCGCGCGCCTGCCCGGTACGCGAGATGCTCAGGTGCGCGGCCGTCGCGAATCTGGCGACGGTGACCCTCCCGGTGACCAGCGGGTGATCGGCGGCGGCGATGCCGAGCATCCGATCCCCGAGAACTCGGCGCACCGTCGTCGCCGGGTCGGCGTGTTCGATGACGCCGACCTCGATGTCCACCCGTCCGTCGCGCAGCGCCGCGGTGCCCTCGCGGGTCTCGGGCAGGAAGCGCAGTGTCACGCCCGGCGCCTGCGCGCGCACGGCGGTCAGGAGCGGCGCGATCAAGTCCGCGAGCACGGCGTCCTCGGCCTGGATCGCGAAGCTGCGCTTCAACCCGCTCGGATCGATGGCGGCCTGCGAGGTGAGCAGCGCCCGGCCCTGGGTCACCAACGCGGCGACCTCGTACCGCAATTCGAGTGCGCGCGGTGTCGGCACCAGCGTGCGACCCGCCCGGACCAGCAGCGGGTCGCCGAGCACCCGGCGCAGTCGAGCCAATGTCCGGCTCATCGCGGGCGGGGAGGTGTGCAGCCGCTCGGCGGCCCGCGTGACGCTGTTCGTCTCCAGTAGCGCGTCGAGGGCCACGAGCAGATTCATGTCCAGCGCCTCCATTCCTGGATTATCACCAGTGGAATGGTCCGCACCCAACATTGCGGCGTCGAGCACCCCTCGGCGAGTCCTGGCCGCGCCGACGTGGATTCGTCAGCCGAAGGGCCTGGCCATGTCTCGAAGCCGGGCGAGTCGGAGCGCGGAGTTGCCGGATGGGCCTAGCGCCCGCCCGCGCGCTGATCCGCGGGCCCGTGGGCCTGGACGGGCAGGAATTCGGTGGGCGCGTCGGCGAGCGGATCCGGGGTCCGCAACTCGGTCGACTGCGGTCCGAACTCGGGACGCGGAGTCTGCGGCGCGCCCTGGGGTCCGAATTCGGGATGACCCGAGGTGGGTCCGAATTCGGGATGACCGGTGGTCTGCTCGACCACCGCGGCGGGCGGGGCCGGTTCGGGCTCGGTGTGCTGCTTGGCGGTCAGTCCGCGGTAGGACTCCGGCCGCACCGGCCGCAACCACTGCACCGCACGGGTGCCGAGCGGCAGCTTGAACTTCAGATCGCGCAGCAACTCGTCGATGTCCCGGATGGAGAAAGGCGTGACCACGGTGCCGTGCGCGTGGTGGCCGTTGGTCTGCTCGGCCAGCCAGTTCAGGCGCGCGTCGATCTGCTCGCTCAGCACCTCACGGTCGGGCAGGTGCAGCTCACCCGCGAGCAGCGCGGCGGTCCAGTGCGCGGTGGCCTCCGCGCTGACCGTGCTGATGGACGACGAGTTGTAGCCCGCGAAGCTGAGATTCGGCACATCCAGCGGCAGGATCTGGCGGTGCAGCCGGAAGTTGCCGTGCTCGTCGGTGAGCCTGCGCTGCACGTACGGCGTCAGGAACGGCACCCGCTGCTGGAAGCCGGTGGCGCTGACCACGATATCGGCGGGCACGATCGCACCATCGGACAGCGCCACGGCGGGCGCCTCACGGCCACCGCGCATCTCGGTGATGGTGGTGTCGCGGTGCACCACGATGCGGCCGTTGCCGACCTGCTCGTAGAAGCCTTCGGTGGCGATGCCGAGGGTGCTCTCCGCGATCTGCTCGAAGCCGCCCTCGGGCAGCAGGCCGAGTTCGCGCAACCGCAGGCGCTTGGTCGCGAGTTCCTGCATGAGGTCGAAATTGCTGACCCGGAACGAATTTCCCGATCCGGTCAGGAAACGGTCCATCCGGCCGGGATCGCGGTGCTGGAAATGCGCCTGGCCGAAACGGGTCAGCAGCATCCGTTCGTAGTCGAAGGCCCGGCCCAGCTTGCGCGGCAGCTTCCACAGCAGCCGCCGCGCCACCACGGTGGTCGAGGCGGCGACCTCGCTCACCGCCGTCGCGATCTCGCAGGCCGACGTGCCGTAGCCGACCACGACGACCGACTTGCCGCGCACCGCCTCGATATCGCCGAGTTCGGTCGAGTGCCCCAGCTGGCCGCCGGCCGCCCGGAACAGGTCCGCGCCACGGTAATCCGGGACCGCGGGCTCACTGAACACCCCGTTGGCGATGACGAGGTGATCGCAGGAGCTCCGATGTATGCCGCTGCCGTCACGGATCTCGAGCAGCCAGCCGCTGTCCACCGGATCGGCCGCGACCACCTCGGTGCCGAGGCGCAGGTGCGCCCGCAGGCCGAAGTGGTCGGCGTAGGCGTCGAGATAGGCCTGCATCTGCTGACCGTCGAGAACCTTCGGAAATTCCGACGGCATCGGGAAATCCGAGAAGTGATAGGTGTTCTTGGAATTCTGCGTTCGCAGCCCGGGGTACCTGCGGGTCGCACTCCACACGCCACCGACATCGGGTGCACGGTCGAATATCTCGACCGGAAAACCCTTCTGGATCAGCACTTTCGCGCAGGCAAGACCTGCGATACCCGCGCCGACGATCGCGATGCGGTTTCCGCTCGTCATGGGCGAGAGATTACGTCGCTCACGGCGCACAGCAAAGTCGGTTGCCCGAAACGATGTGTCAATGCACAACCCGCATGGCGGCGGGACGCCGCCAGGTCGGTGAGCGCGATTCGCGCCGGTCCTGCGTCGAGGCAGTAGTGCATGCGGTCACCGAACGCGAGATCACTGCTCGTACGGCCGGCTTCGCACGCGGCGGGATCCGGCAATGAGGTTCGTCACGGTGGGCGGAAGCAGGCGAGACGAGCACCAGCTCGGCGGCCGGGCACACCGAGCACGCCGATTCCACCCGCGTGGTACCCGGCACCCCGATACCCTGCGCAGATGAGTTCGATCGCACCCGAACTGCGGGGTGCCCGGGTGGCGAATTCGGTCGCGTTCGGGTTGCAGGGTTTCTTCTTTGCCGTGGTGCTGACCGAATTACCGCAGCAGAAGGACAAGTTCGGGCTGTCCGACGGGTTGATCGTCGGATCGGTGGTGCTGGTCTCGCTGCTGGCGGGCGGTGGCAGCGTGGCCGCCGAGCGGCTGGCACTGCGCTGGTCGAGCCGGGTCGCGGTGCGCACCGGACTGCTGCTGATCGCGATCACCGGCACCGCGGTGGCGTTCGCGCCGAACACGGCGATCCTGCTGCTCGCGCTCGGCTGCTACGGGATCGCGGTCGGCATCGTGGACGCGAGCACGAATATGCAGGCGGTCTTCATTCAGCACGGGTACGGGGCGTTCATTCTGTCCTCGTTCTATGCCGCGTGGAGCGCGGGTTCGATCGCGGGCGCACTGTTCGTCTCGGGGTGCGAGGCAGTGGCGGTGACACTGCGGGAGACGCTGCTGGGCGCGGCGGGGATCGTGCTCGTCGCGGGTGCGGTGCTCGGGCCACGGCTGCTCGGACCGCAGCAGGCCGAAGCGGGTCCGGCCGAGCAGCGGGAGGTGCCACCTGCCGAAAAGATCGCGCTGCGCGGCTATCTCGTGTTCGGCATCGCGATGGCGCTGGTGTTCGCGATCGACCTGGCCGTCGGCAACTGGTCGGCGCTGTATCTGACCGACGATCTGCTGGCCGGTTCGGCGACCGCGGCGCTCGCGCTGGCCGCGTATCAGGGCACCTCGCTGGTGGCTCGGCTCAGCGGCGACCTGCTGGTCCGGCGCTTCGGCCCGCGACAGGTGGTGCGGTCCGCGGCGTTGATCGGGGCGAGCGGCCTGCTGATCGTGATCGTCGCGCCCGGCCCGCTCGTCGCGATCATCGGGTTCTCGATCGCGGGCGCGGGTATGCCGGTGATCGCGCCGCTGTGTTTCAGCGAGGCGGGGCAATTGACCAGTGGGCGTGGCCTGGACGCCCTCATCGCCCGGCTGAATCTGTTCAATTACGCGGGCACGTTGATCGGCGGCGGCGTGGTCGGCGCGGTCGCGGCGGGTTTCGGGCACCGCGTCGGCTTCGTGATCCCGTTGCTGTTCGCGGTGCTGCTGATCGGGCTCGCGCGGGTGTTCCACGCCCGGCCGGAAGCCGATAAACATCCCACCTCTGCGGACGACCGTGCTCTACTTGATTGATGAGCAACATCCCAGTCATCGTCGACCGGGCCGGCCTGTGGGACGCCGAGGAACTCAGCGACGTTGCCGCGGCGACCTTTCCGTTGGCCTGCCCGCCGGATGCCACGCCCGACGACATCGACCTCTTCGTCACCGAGGCGCTCTCCGGCGACCGCTTCGGTGAGTACCTGAGCGATCCGGACCGGACCGTGCTCAAGGCGGTCGCGGGCGAGGACATCGTCGGCTACGCGATGCTCATCGCGGGCGAACCGGCCGATCCCGAGGTCGCGCGGGTACTGGACGTGCGCCCGATGGTGGAGATCAGCAAGATGTACGTGCTGCCCGGTCATCATGGCACCGGCGTATCGACGGCACTGATGCACGCGGCGCTGGAACGGGCGCGTGACGGCGGTTTCGCCGCGGTGTGGCTCGGTGTCAACGAGGCGAACCCGCGCGCGCAGCGGTTCTACGCCAAACACGGGTTCGTCCAGGTCGGCACCAAGTCCTTCACCGTCGGCAACCAGACGCACCACGATTTCGTGCTGCGGCTGACCTTCTAGTGCCTCGTCCAGGAAGGTCGGTGCGTTTATCGGCGGTCTGGGGCGTCCGCTGGCAAGGCGGAGGAGGAGCCGATACCGGGGTTGTATCGGCGACGACGACAACGCGGCCAGCGGGCGTTCCAGACCGTCGAGAAACGTGCCGAAGTTCCTGGGCGCGGCACGAAACTCACACGAATTCGGTCAGCGCGGCATGGAAGTCGGGCGCAACGACCGCCATCAGGTGATCGCCCGGCACCACGGCGAGCTTGCCGTCGGGTAGTGCCGCGGCGAGACGTTCGGGCTCGGCGGCGAACGGATCGTTGTCCCCGGCCAGCACCAGCGTCGGCACGGTGATGCCGGACAGCCCGTCGATCGGCCGGGAATCCAGTCCGGTCGCGAGCGCGGTGATGGCCGCCCGGTCGGCTTGCACCGCGTCGGCGAGGATGCGGAACATCATCGCGAGTTGCGGCACGCCGGCCGTGTCCGCGCCCATCGCGGCTTGCAGAGCGGACAGTTCGACGACCCGGCGGTCGACCCCGCCGCAGTCGAGCACGCCCGAACCGACGCCGCCGATGGCGAGGCGCTCGACCCGCTCGTCGGCGGCGGCGGCGAGCAGCGAGATGATCGCGCCCATCGAATAGCCCACCTGCACAACCCGATCGAAGCCCAGTTCGTCGTACAGCGCGCTGAGGTCCTTGGCCATGAACTCCCAGGTGTACTGCGCGGAGTCGTGCGGCTTCGCGGAGCGGCCGTGCCCGCGCGCGTCCAGCGACACCACGGTGCGCCCGGCGGCCTGCAGCGCGCGCACGACACCGGTGCTCATCCAGTTCGCGTTGGTATCCGCGACCACCCCGTGCTGCAACACGACAGGAACGCCCTCGCCCTCCCAGACCCGATAGTTGAGTTCCAGGCCGTCCCACGTCTTGAACTTCGTCATGACCCCGGATCGTAACCGGCGGTACCGGGTTGACAAGTTTTGCGTGTTCAGTCTTTACTGAACACATCGTTCCTTACAGAACATCCAGTACTCAGGAGTACTCCATGACAGCCGCGATTCGCACCGAGGGCCTGACCAAGCACTACGGCAAGCACGTCGCCCTCACCGGCCTCGACCTGGACGTGCGGGCAGGCGAGGTGTTCGGTTTCCTCGGACCCAACGGCGCGGGCAAATCCACCACCATCCGCATCCTGCTCGACCTGATCCGGCCGACCTCGGGACGCGTCGAGGTGTTCGGCGTCGACCCGCGCAAGGGCGGCGCGGAATTACGGAAGCGGATCGGCTACCTACCGGGCGAGCTGGCACTCGAGGGACGCAACACCGCCCGCGATCTGCTCGGCTTCCTGGCCGACCAGCGCGGCGGCGCGGTGCCCGCCCGCCGGATCACCGAACTCGCCGAGCTCCTCGATCTCGATCTGTCCAAGAAGGTCGGCGCCATGTCCAAGGGCAACAAGCAGAAGGTCGGCATCGTCGCCGCCTTCATGCATCGGCCCGATCTGCTGATCCTCGACGAACCGACCTCCGGCCTGGATCCGCTGTTGCAGCAACGGTTTCTCGATCTGGTCCTCGCGGCAAAGGCGGACGGGCAAACGGTGTTCATGTCCTCGCACGTGCTCAGCGAGGTGCAGCAGACCGCCGACCACGCCGTGATCATGCGCGCGGGCAAGCTGCTCGGCACCGAGAACGTGGACGAATTGCGGCGGCGCTCACCACGTTCGGTCGAGCTGGTGTTCGGCGCCGACGTCTTCGCCGACGATTTCGCGCGGCTGCCCGGCGTCCGGGACCTGACCATCGACGGACGGACGCTGCACTGCACCACCGAGGGCGAGGTGGACGGGCTGTTCAAGATGGCGGCCAAATACCCGCTGGTGAGCGTGCTCTCGACCGAGCCGGACCTGGAGCAGATCTTCTTCAGCCTCTACGGCCGCTGACTCGAACCACTTATCGCACAGGAGAATTCGTCATGACTCGCTCGGTCTTCACGCAGACGTTGAAGGAACAGCGCCGCGGCCTCATCGGCTGGTCGATCGGCATCGCGCTGGTGCCGCTGCTGTATCTGCCCTCGTTCAACTCGCTGAAAGAGCAAGGCTCGCTGAACAACATCAAGCAGAACCGGGTCTACGACGCGCTCGGCGCGGGCGATTTCGCCAGCGCCACCGGCTTTCTGCACTCGATGATCTATTCGATGATCGGCCTGCTGCTCATGCTGATCTTCGCGGTGACCTTCGCCGCCCGCTCGGTGACTCAGGAGGAGAACGGCACGCTGGATCTGCTGCTCGCCCAACCGGTCAGCCGGATCCATCTGCTGAGCCAGCGCTTCGGTGCGCTCGCGGTGCAGATCACGGTGATCACGACAGTGCTTGCGCTGAGCGTGATCTCGGGCGCGCGGGCCGGAAAGATGGTGGTGCCCACCGGGCAGATCATCGCGGCCAGTGTGGCGCTCGGCCTGCTCGCGCTGGCCGTCGGCGCGATCGCGCTGCTGGCCGGTGCGATCACCGGAAAGCGTGCGCTGGCACTGGGTTCGGCGTCGGTACTCGCGCTCGGCGGCTACTTCGCCAACACGCTCGGCGCCGACTGGCTGCGGCGGATATCGCCGTTCTACTACGCGGTCGGCGACAAGCCGGTGGTCAACGGCTGGAACCCGCTGCACCTGATCGTCCTGATCGCGGTGGCGGCCCTCGCCTTTGCCCTCGCACTGGCCGCATTCGACCGGCGCGACCTCGCGGTCTGACCGAGCGACACGCCGGCGGCGGGCGACCGCCGCCCCGTGCACCTGTCCGCGTACACCCGAAGGGATACTCGAACCATGTACCAGCCAGCCATGCACACAGTGGAACCGAGCGCGCGCGAGGCGCGGCTGTGAGCAGTGCCGAAACCGCCCCTACCCCGGAACAATTGGCCTTCGTCGAAGATTTCGCGCTGGTACTCGAACGCATGGGCCTGGTCCGGATGACCGGACGCGCCGCGGGGTGGCTGCTCGTCTCGAATCCGCCGGAACAGACCTTCGGGCAGATCGCCGACGCACTGCAGGCGTCCAAAGGTTCGATCTCCGGCGCGTTGAAGATCCTGGTCACCATGCGCTGGGTGGACAAGATCTCCAAGCCGGGCGATCGCAAGGACTACTACGCGATCCGCCCGGGCATCCTGCCCGAACTCACCCGCCAGCAGAGCAGCATGTACAGCGACCTGACCGCGATGACCTCACGCGGCCTGGCACTGTTCGACGACCCGAACGGCGAGCAGGCCGCCCGGGTGCGCGATATGCACGAGTTCTTCGTCTGGATGGGCAAGGAGCTGCCCGCGCTGATCGACCGCTGGTACGCCGAGCAGCGGTCCTGACCTCAGGCGAGCAGCTTCGCCCGCAGCGCGGCGATATCGGCGGCGGACAGGCCCAGCCCGTCGCGCACATAGTTGTCGAAGCTGCCGTAGGTCTGGTTCGCCTGCTCGAAAGCCGCGTCGAGCCAAGGCTGTTGGACGCCGTTGAGCGCATCGTCGGGACGCGCGTTGCGGTACTCGTTGGACAGCAGGTAGTCCTGGTTCACCGTGGCGCGGTCGACACCGAGCAGGGTGAGCAGCACGGCGGCGGTCCAGCCGGTGCGATCCTTGCCCGCGGTGCAGTGGAACAGCACCGCGCCGTCCGCCGCGCCGAGGATGTCGCGCAGTACCGCGGCGAACGCCGCGTTCGCACCGGGCGCTGTGATGAAGGCGCGGTAGAGGCTGTCGCCGCCGGTGAGCGTGCTCGCCAGCACCTCCGGCGGTGCCTGGCCGATGACGTCGTCCCAGTGCGCGACCGCGCCCGCGGGCACCTTGTCCGGCCCGACCGCGCGCTCGTAGACGGTGCGCAGGTCGTCGACGAAGCGGACCTGGCGGTCGGCCAGCGCGGCGAGATCGTCCGGCGTGGCGTTGTTGAGCTGCCCGGTGCGGTAGACCAGCCCGGTGCGGACCGTCTTGCCGTCGACCGTGCGGTAACCGCCGAGGTCGCGAGCGTTCTGTACGCCCTGCAGGTGCAGCGACCGGTCGAACGCGACCGCCGCCGCGGCGGGCGGGTCGGCGAGCGCGACCCCGGCCACCGGGCCGAAGGCGACGGCCAGGCCGGCGGCGAGGGCGATCGGGCCGCGCATCGAGCGCTGGGTCATGTGCTGGCTCCTATCCGTGGTTCGAGCTCCCCCTTCGAGTTGGGGTCTGTTACGCGGGCACCTCGAACCGTGACAGTGCCAGCAGCCGGGAAATGGCGCGCAGGTACTTCTTGCGGTAGCCGCCGTCGAGCATCTCCTGGGAGAAGATCTCGTCGAGCTTGGCCCCCGACACCGTGACCGGCACGCTCGCGTCGTACAACCGGTCGGCCAGCACCACGATGCGCAGCGCGACGGCCTGATCGGTCACCGGGTGCACGTTCGAGATGAACACCGCCGAGACCCCGGCGATCAACGCGCCGTACTTCGACGGATGCAGCGTGCTCAGATGCTTCAGCAGCGCGTCGAATTCGTCGAGGGTGGCGTGCTTTGTCGCGGCGGCCCGTTCGGTGAGCAGCTCGGGCGAGGTCGGATCGGGCGCGGGCGGCAGATCGCGATGCCGGTAGTCCGGACCGTCGACCCGTACCGGTTCGAAGATCGAGCCGAGCTTCTTGATCTCGCGCAGGAAATCCTGTGCGGCGAAACGTCCTTCGCCCAGCTGACCCGGCAGCGTGTTGGAGGTCGCGGCGATCGAGACGCCCTTCGCGGACAGCTCGGTCAGCAGGCGCGAGACCAGCATGGTGTCGCCCGGATCGTCGAGCTCGAACTCGTCGATGCACAGCACGCTGTTCGCCGACAGCCGCTCCACCGCGTTGGTGAAGCCAAGGGCGCCAACCAGATTGGTGAGCTCGCCGAAGGTGCCGAACGACTTCGGCGCGGGCGCGCTGTGGAAGATGGAGGCCAGCAGGTGGGTCTTGCCGACGCCGAACCCGCCGTCGAGATACAGGCCCGCACCCGAGACCGGCTTCTTCTTGCCGAACAAGCTCTTCTTGTTCGTGGCCTGGTGGATCTTGGCCACCTCCCCCGCGAACTCCTCGGCCTTGCGCACCGCGGCCGCCTGGCTGGGCTCTTTGGGGTCGGGAATGTAGGAGGCGAAACTGACCTCATCGAACATGGGCGGCGGCACCATCTGGGCGACGAGCTGGTCGGCCGGAACCTCCGGGTGGCGGTCGACGAGGCGTTCTTGCATATGCGGAGCCTAATGACGTGGTGTGATCTACCTTCATGCAGCGTATCCACAATGCGACCCAGCTCACAGACCTCACTCCGGGCGATCTCGCGCAGGTGTACGCCTACCCCGAAAATCCGTCCGCACCATGGGTGCGCGCCAATTTCGTGTCGAGCATCGACGGCGCCGCCACCAGCGACGGTCAATCGGAGGGCCTCGGCACGCCCGCGGACAAGGCCGTGTTCCTGATGCTGCGCGACCTGGCCGATGTGGTGCTGGTCGGCGCGGGCACGGTCCGTTCGGAGAATTACGGCGGCGCGCGCACCGACGCACAGCTGCGGCGCGCGCTGCATCAGCGCGGCGCGGGCGGCCATCCGGACGGCACGCCGCCACCGATCGCGGTGGTCACCGCGAGCGCGGCGATCGACCTCGGCGCCCGGCTGCTCACCGACACGACGGTCCCGCCGTTGATCATCACCACGACCACCGCGCCCGCCGACCGCAAACAGCAACTCGCCGACGCGGGCGCGGAGGTGATCGAGGCGGGCGATCTCGCGGTCACGCCCAAGGGGCTGCTGCGCGTGCTGGCCGAGCGCGGCCTCTACCGCGTGCTCTGCGAGGGCGGACCGCACCTGTTCGGCGAACTGCTGGCCGCCGACGTGGTCGACGAGCTGTGCCTGACCACCGCGCCGATCCTGATCGGCGGCACCGCCCGGCGGATCTCGTTGTCCGCGCACGAGTTCCAGCTCCGCATGCGCCGCGCACAGTTACTGCTCGACGACGACGGCACCATGCTGACCCGCTGGGTTCGCCGATAGCCACGCCATCGCGGCTCGTCGACCCCTGCTGTGTGAAAGACCGGGCCGAACCTGGCAGGCTGTAGCGCATGCGCTGGACTCGGGCCGTCGTGCTGGCCGCGACACTCTCGATCGTTATCGCCGGATGCGGGGCGGGGCCCTCCGACCGTCCCGGCGTCGCCGTCGAGCGCCAGCGGGTCGGCGGCGACGTCGCCACCACCTCGCCCGCCCCGCCCCCGCCGCCCAGCGCCGAGCTGCCGAAAACCGATCTGGCGTGGCGCGAATGCACCAAGCCGACCCTGGACCTGCTCGGGTTCGGACCGGCCCCGGCCGGCCTGGTGCTCGACTGCGCCGAATACTCCACCCCGATCGACGCGGCCGGCTCGGTGCTCGGCAACTTCCGGGCCGCCGCCATCCGGGCCAAGCTGCCGCAGACCCCCGCGGACGCGGCGCCGCTGGTGCTCACCTCCGGCTCGGACCGTTCCTCGACGGCCACCCTCGCCGGACTGGCCACCGGACCGGCGAGCGCGCTGCTGGCCGCCCGGCCGGTCGTCGCGGTGGACCGCCGCGGCATCGGCAGCTCGCAGCCGATCGACTGCCTGCCGCCCGAGATCCGCAAGGGCATGGCCGACAACGCCCAATTCGGGCCCGGCGCAGCCGATCCGGTCGAGGCGGTGACCGGATTCAGCCAGGACGGCACCATCGCCTGTCGCGACTTCCTGCAACCGTACGAGGGCACCTTCGACGCGCCGCACGCCGCGGACGACATCGAACAGCTGCGCAAGCAGTGGCAGGTCGAGCACATCGCGCTGCTCGGCACCGGCAACGGTGCGAAGGTCGCCCTGAGCTACGCCCGCAAGTACGGCGACCACCTGGCCCGGCTCGTCCTCGACTCCCCCGAGGCGGTTGCCGTCGACGCCACCACCCGCGCCGAACAGCAGTTGGAAGGCGCGGAAGCGGCGTTGACCGCGTTCGCGCAGCGCTGCACCGGACTCGGTTGTGCGCTCGGGCCCGACCCGCGGGCCGCGGTCACCGATCTGGTGAATCGTGCCGGCTCCGGCCAGCTCGGCGACATCTCGGCCAACGCGCTGCTCACCGCGGTGTCCGGCTTCCTCGGCGGCCCGCGCGCGGACCAGGCCGACCGGGTGCGCGAACTCGCCGACGCGCTGTCGGCCGCCGGGCGCGGTGATCGCGGCGCGCTCGCCACCATGATCGAGCGCGAATCCGCGGCGATCAGCGGCGACGGGCAATTCGTGAACCGCTGCACCGATATTCAGCAACCGCCGACCCCGACCCGGGCCAAGGAGCTGATGAACACCTGGGGCACCAAATACCCGGTGTTCGGCCGCGCGAGGGCGATCTCACTGATGGACTGCTCGGCCTGGCCGGTGTCCACCGCACCGCAACTGCCCGAGAAACTCGACCTCCCGGTGCTGGTGCTCGGCAGCATCGCCGACCCGGTAGTAGGCAACGCAGGCCAAGCCTCGGTGGCCGGTGCGCTCGGCAAGGCGGGCGCCAGGCAGGCCGGCGTCACCTGGCAGGGCTGGGGCCATCCGGTGACCAATCATTCGACCTGTGCCCAACGACTCTTGGTCGACTATCTGAAAGAGGCGAAGCTGCCCGCCGACGGCACCGCCTGCCCGGCCTGATCCGGCCCCGCGAATAGCGCTTCTAGCGGCGCGTCGAAGAGGTCCGGGCAACCGGATCAAGGGGATTCGGTGTACCGTGCCCCAGTGTTCCTTCGACAGCTCGAGCCCCGCACCGCTCGCACCACCGCCGAGGTGATCAAGTTCGCACTCTGGCCCATCGCGGTCATGACCGTGCTGAACCGGGTTTTCATCAAGGCTGTCAACGGGTACATCACCGACGACTTCCGGCCGGTCTACCAGGCGTCGCTGGACTTCCTGAACCGGCGGCCGGTGTACTGGGCGAACTTCGACTCGGTCGATCCGCACTACCTGTACTACCCGAGCGGCACGCTGCTGATCGCGCCCGTGGCCTGGGTGCACGACTACGAAAAGGCGCGCTGGCTGTTCATCCTGGTGAACGTCGTCGCGATCATCCTCGCCTGGTACCTGCTGCTCCGGCTGTTCCGGTTCACGGTGCGCTCGGTGGTCGCGCCGGTCCTGCTGTTCGCGATGTTCCTGTCGGAGACCGTCACCAACACACTGGTCTTCACCAACGTCAACGGCTGTATCCTCGCCGCCGAACTGATCTTCTTGCACCTGCTGCTCAAACGTCGCGATCTGTGGGCCGGTGCGGCACTCGGGTTGAGTCTCGCGGTGAAACCGACGCTGGCACCGCTATTGCTCGTAGCGCTGGTTCGCGGCCAGTGGAAGGTCTTCCTCACCGCCCTCGGCGTGCCCCTCGCCCTGATGGCGATTGCGTGGCCGCTGTCGAAGGACCCGGAGAAGTTCTTCAGTCACACCGCGCCTTACCTGTTCGAGACACGCGACTACTTCAACAGCGCGATCGCGGGCAACGGCGAGTACTACGGCCTGCCGCCGTGGTTGATCTGGGGCATGCGACTGGGCATGGGCGTGCTCGTGGCCATCTCCCTGTGGCTGCTGTACCGGTACTACCGCGAAGACGAGTTGTTCTTCGTGTGCACGTCGTCCGGCGTGCTGCTCACCGCATCGTTCCTGCTGCCCTCGCTGGGCCAGATGTACTACTCGATGATGCTGTTCCCGTTCCTGATGACCGTCGTGCTGCGCAATTCGGTGCTGCGCAACTGGCCCGCCTGGCTCGCGGTGTTCGGGTTCATGAGCTACGACAAGTGGCTCTCGGATCGGCCGGGCTGGCAGCACTGGGGTCGCGACGTCGAATACCTGCGCATCACCTTCGGCTGGGGACTGCTGCTGGTGGTCGTGTTCTGCGTGCTGGGTGAGCGGTACCTGTCCGCGCGACGCGAAGGGCGGCTGCAGTTCGGCATCGACCCGACCTGGATCAAGCCGGTACCCGCCACGGCCCCCACGACGACCGAGCAGCCCAGGTCGGCGAACGGTTCGGCGACAGTTGTCGCCAAACCTATTAGCGTGGAGTGATGAGTTCCGAAGCCGACACCTCCCTGCCCGCGCCGCGGATCCAGCTCACGCCCCAGGAGTGGCGACTGAAGCTGAACCCCGAGGAGTACGCGGTGCTGCGCGAGGCCGCGACCGAACGCCCCTTCGTCGGTGAATACACCGACACCAAAACCGACGGCGTCTACGAGTGCCGGGCCTGCGGCGCCGAATTGTTCCGCAGCACCGAGAAATTCGACTCGCACTGCGGCTGGCCGTCGTTCTTCGACCCGGCGAAATCCGACGCGGTGATCCTGAAAGCCGACGACACCCTCGGCATGCACCGCGTAGAAGTGCTGTGCGCGAACTGCCACAGCCACCTCGGCCACGTCTTCGAAGGCGAGGGCTACAACACCCCCACCGACAAGCGCTACTGCATCAACTCGATCTCGCTGCGGTTGCAGCCCACCGAGGGATCGGCCGGCTGACCCGCGGGGACTCCGTTGCTCGTGGACGCCGGGCGACCGGGTCACCTGGCGATGCTCACAGCCCGATGTCGTAGTGGCCGGTTTCGTGGAGCCAAGCCAGGTGTCCGGCAATCCAAGGACACACGCGCGGTCGGTAGGCTACGACCCGGTGATGGCCGCCCGCGGTCAGCAGTGCGATGTGGATCGAGAACACTACGGCGCTACAGCCTTGAATTGCGCGCGTTGCTGCATCGACTCGATCTCGCCGTGGTCGGCGTCGGCGGAAGGCGGGCGACTGATCCGCAGGAACGTCGGCTCGTGCCGATTTCATGACGCCCCTCGGTCCGGACCCGGCAACGAGTTCATCAGGACGGCAAGGGTTTTCCCGTCCAGAATGACCGACGAGGTGTGGTCCCAAACGATCCGCCAGCCCGCGACCCCGCGTCGCCATGTCAGTGAACTGGTCGCGCGCAAGCCCGTCTCGGTACCGTCGGCGGATACCAACCGCGCGATGAAGACCAACCGCGAAGCGGCGAGGTCTTTCGGCTGCCCAGTCATAGAACTCGCCCTGGACCGCGCGGAAGTCGAACGGCGGATCACCCGGCTTCCGGTCCCAGCCCCACAGCCACCGCAGATGGGTCGCCGCCACAGCCGCCACGGCGGTCACAATGCGGACCACGGTTCGCGAACCACCCAACCAGCCAGGGCAAGAACCTGACCGCCGTGGGCCGTCGTCGCAGACGACATCGGACCAACGCCGTAGTATCCAGTTGGACCATCACGGCGTGGTCGAACGAGCGAGCGGCGGAGGCGAAGTATGACCGACGAGGAAATCGTCGTCGCGTTCGCCCTGGCCAGACTGGACAACGCGGACAGCGAACTCGATCTGGACGACGTTGCCGCCCTGGTGGTGCGCCGCCTGACCGCCGATCAGATGCTCGACCTCGCCACTCGCAACCTGGCTACGCGAAATGAACTGCGGGGAGCGTTGTTCGAGTCTGCGGTCGAGCACGTACTCAGAACCGTGCTGACCGCCCGAGGGCCTGTCGACTGACCGATCGAAATCACAGCAGGCGTCGAAATCGGCTCGCGCACAGCTGATTACATCGCCGCCGAGGCACCTCGACGCCGGTGCCTCCGTTGCCGTCGCCGCATCCGAGCTCTTCACTGCGACTGCACCCCTCGGGCAGCGCAGCGAACGGCGCTGGGGCGAACTCTACGGTTTCGACACGGGCCGGGCATGCCCCGAAAACTCAGGGCATGCCCGGTGATTGCTCCGCGGCGCTACTTCGGCAGGCACGCACCGCCGACCAGGTGGATCCGGATCAGGCAGGCGATGTATTCGATTTGCTTGGTGAGGTCGGCGGAGCCGGAGAAGATGCTCGTCTCGGCGCCGACCGGCGACGGTGCCGCCGTGGCGAGCGGTGCGGCGCCGGTCAGCACCGCAGCCGTCACCAGTACTGCGGCGGCACCACGCTTGGTACGCAACATTGTTCGTCCTCCAAGTCGTGTATCCCGACCTGGAGGCAGCGTAGCGAGAGCCGGGCCCGCGGGCATGCCCGGAATTCCACCGGGGCCGGCCGTCGTGGATCAGGGCAGTGCGGTGATGAGCTTGTCGAGTTCGACGCGGGGGCCCGTGAAGAAGGGGACCTCTTCACGGACGTGCAGGCGCGCTTCGGTGGCGCGCAGGTCGCGCATCAGGTCGACGATGCGGTGCAGTTCCGGGGCCTCGAACGCCAGAATCCACTCGTAATCGCCGAGCGCGAACGAGCTGACCGTGTTGGCGCGCACGTCCGGGTAGCCGCGGGCGGCCTTGCCGTGGTCGGCGAGCATCTTGCGACGCTCTTCGTCGGGCAGCAGGTACCACTCGTAGGAGCGGACGAACGGGTACACGCAGATGTAGTTGCCCGGATCCTCACCGGCCAAGAAGGCCGGAACGTGGCTCTTGTTGAACTCGGCCGGGCGGTGCAGCGCCACATTGCTCCACACCGGCGCGCTCGCACGGCCCAGTTCGGTGGTGCGCCGGAAATCCGCGTAGGCGGCCTGCAGGTCCTCGACCCGCTCGGCGTGCGTCCAGATCATGAAGTCCGCGTCGGCGCGCATGCCCGCCACGTCGTACACGCCGCGGACCACGACCTCGCGGTCGGCCAAGCCCTCGAAGAACGCCCGCGCCTCTTTGATCGCCGCGGCCCGGTCCTCGCCGAGCACGCCCGGCTGCACCTGGAACACCGAGAACATCAGGTACCGGATCGTCGAATTGAGTGCTTGATAGTCCAGTCGCGCCATACCCCCCATCGTGCCACTCCCCCCACCCACCACCGCCGTGCGGTAGCTCACGCCCCGTCGCCCGCATGTCAGCAACCTCCGCAGGCGCTGACACATTTGCACAGGAAACGCGAAACCTGCTGCGCCGGTAGGACTTCCGCACTGCAGGGTGCGGCGGGCCCCACCGCCACGCGCTAGGCCGCTACCGCGCACCAGGCCACCAACGCTCCTCAGGCCGCCGCCTGCACGTCAGGCCATCACCGCTCATCGGACGGCGACCGGCTACTGGATCACGGCAGGTCACCGAATCTCTGCCGAGCGGCGAACCGCTGGCGGGCGTTCAGTTCAGCGTGGCGGCGATGTGCTGGGCGGCGGTGGTGCCGGAGGCTACGCAGGCGGGGACGCCGACCCCGTGCAGGTAGGCGCCGGCCAGGGCGAGGCCGTCGAGGGCGGCGACGGCGGATTCGGCGGCGGCGATGCGGTCGGTGTGGCCGGGGGCGTACTGGGGCAGGCCGCCGCGCCAGCGCTGGACGGCCGCGTCGGTGTGCGCGATGACGGTGCCGGTGACGGTGGCCAGGTCTGCCGCGGCGGTGGTGATCAGGTCGGTATCGGACCAGGACAGGGTGCTGTCGTCGCCGAATTTCCCGAAGGAGACGCGCACCAGCGCGGTATCCCGCTGAGCGAGATGCGTCCATTTGCGGCTGGACAGGGTGAAAGCCTTGGCGCGCAACGGCTCTCCGGTGGCGACCAGAATCCCGGAATGCTGCGGCAGCTCGGCTTCCAGCGGAAGCGCAAGGGCGACAACGACGGACGAGGACAACTCGATGCCCGCCAGCGCGGTCGCGGCGTCGGGCGCGACAGTGCCGAGCAGCCGGGCGGTCACCGGCGCGGGGGTGGCGAGCACGACGGCGTCGACCGCGCCGACCGGATCGATGACCCAGCCGCGCAATCCGCGCGCGAGCCGGGTCGCGGGCGTCGCAGTCACGAACTTCGCACCGGATCGGGCCGCCAGGGCTTCCAGCAGTACCTGGTATCCGTCTCTGATACCGCCGAACACGGGCGCGTTGGACGGCGGCGGCAGCGCGACCGACACCGCGTGGGTGAGGCTGGGCGCGCCGTCGTCGAGGGCCGCGGCCAGCGTCGGCACCGCCGCGCGCACACCGATCGAACGGGAACTGCCCGCGTACACGCCGCCGAGCAGCGGGTCGACGCTGCGGTCGGCGACCTGCGCACCGAAGCGGTCGGCGACCAGTTGATAGACGTCGATGTCCGCGCCCGGCTCCCAGATCAGCGGCCGCTGCGGCTCCGCGGCGATCTTGGCCAGGGTCTCCGCATCGACCAGGCCGCGCATCGACTCCGCGTCCGATGGGATGCCCATCAGCGTCCGCTCGGGCAGCGGATGCGCCACCCCGCCGGACCACAGCAGCGGACGCAGCCCCGCGGGCGTCACGAGCTGGGTTTCCAGCCCGAGTTCGCGGAGTAGTTGGGGGACTTCGGGTCTGCGGCCGACAAAGGCCTCGGCCCCGAGATCCAGCGGCCCCCCGGCGAGTTCACCGGTGTAGAGGATGCCGCCCACCCGCTCGGCCCGGTCGAGCACCACGATGTCGGCCTCGGTACCCAGCAACGTCCGCATCCGATACGCCGCGACCAATCCACTGATCCCGCCGCCGACCACCGCGATCCTCATGCCTTCGACGCTATCCCCCGTCCCGGTCGCGCGACCCACCGGTCCACCGGAGGCCGGGCGGCACCCTTCCCCGTGCCGTACGACAGCACGCCCGGCACACCTCGAAGTTGACCGACTTGCCCTGTTTGACCGATTAGGACCAAACGCGACCCAGCGCCCCCATAGGACAATCAGGGCTACGCTTGCATAGGGGGGATTGAAAACATCAATTTTGAAGCACTACAGGCGTGTCTAGACAGGTCTAATACACCTTCCAAGTTGCATGAGCCCGATATAGAACTGCACCAACGGTATGATGGGAGACGACAAGTTTTCTGGGCGCTTCCGGTGGGGCCGCGGCGTCCAGCTCGCAGACAGGTCTCTGTTTCCCCGATCAACTCGTTGTGCCGCGTCGGCATACCGGGGGGACTGCTGCGCGCTGAGCCCGGCCCCGTCGGATAAGGCATATGAGGAGAGTTACCGACTCGTGGCTACCAACCACTCCACCCCGACACGATCCGCCGAGGCGGCATCGGACAAGGGCTACAACGCGTCCAACGTCACCGTGCTCGAGGGGCTCGACGCGGTGCGCCTACGGCCGGGCATGTACATCGGGTCCACCGGCGAAGCCGGCCTGCACCATTTGATCAAGGAGATCGTGGACAACTCCGTCGACGAGGCGATGGCAGGCTACGGCGACCGCATCGATGTCACGCTGCTGGCCGACGGCGGCGTGCAGGTGGTCGACAGCGGCCGCGCCATCCCGGTCGAGTTGCACGCGCTCGGCATCCCCACCGTCGAGGTGGTGATGACGCGACTGCACGCGGGCGGCAAGTTCGACTCCGATACCTACGAGTTCTCCGGCGGCCTGCACGGTGTCGGCCTCTCGGTGGTCAATGCCCTGTGCGCCAGAGTCGAATTGGAGATCGACCGCGACGGATACCACTGGACGCAGACCTACATCGATGCCAAACCCGACGAGCTGGTCCGCGGCGCACCGACCGACCGGACGGGCACCACCACGCGGTTCTGGGCCGATCCGAACATCTTCGAGACCACCACCTACACCTTCGAGACGGTCGCACGCCGCCTGCAGGAAACGGCATTCCTGAACAAAGGGCTCACCATCACCCTCACCGACGAGCGCGGGACCGACGCGACGGAGGCGAGCACGCGCTCCTTCTGCTATCCGGGCGGTCTGGAGGACTTCGTCCGCCGGCTCAACCGCACCAAGCAGCCGATCCACAACTCCATCATCGGGTTCACCAGCACCGGCCCCGGCACCAGCGTCGAGGTGGCGATGCAGTGGAACTCCGGCTATTCGGAGTCGGTGCACTCCTTCGTCAACACGATCAACACCAAGGACGGCGGCACCCACGAGGAGGGGTTCCGTTCGGCGCTGACCACGGTGGTCAACAAATACGCCAAAGAGAAGAAGCTGTTGAAAGACAAGGACGGCAGCCTCACCGGTGACGACATCCGCGAAGGGCTGGCCGCGATCGTCAGCGTGAAGGTCGCCGAGCCGCAGTTCGAGGGGCAGACCAAGACCAAGCTGGGCAACACCGAAATCCGTTCGCTGGTGCAGAAATCGTGCAACGAGCACCTCACGCACTGGTTCGAGGCGAACCCCGCGGACGCGAAAACCGTGGTGACCAAGGCGCTATCGTCGGCCCAGGCGCGGACCGCCGCGCGTAAGGCGCGAGAGTTGGTGCGCCGCAAGTCCGCTTCCGATCTGGGTGGACTGCCGGGCAAGCTGGCCGACTGCCGGTCCAAGGACCCGGGCCGTTCGGAGATCTACATCGTGGAGGGCGATTCGGCCGGCGGCTCGGCCAAATCCGGCCGTGACTCGATGTATCAGGCGATCCTGCCGCTGCGCGGAAAGATCATCAACGTGGAACGGACCCGCATCGACCGGGTATTGAAGAACAACGAGGTGCAGGCGATCATCACCGCCTTCGGCACCGGCATCCACGACGAGTTCGACCTCGCCAAGCTGCGGTATCACAAGATCGTGCTGATGGCCGACGCCGACGTCGACGGCCAGCACATCACCACCCTGCTGCTCACGCTGCTGTTCCGATTCATGCGCCCACTCATCGAGGAGGGGCACGTGTATCTGGCGCAGCCGCCGCTGTACAAGCTCAAGTGGCAGCGTGGCGAGGCCGAGTTCGCCTACTCCGACCGCGAACGTGACACGCTGCTCGAGGCGGGGCTCGCGGGCGGCAAGAAGATCAACAAGGATGACGGTGTGCAGCGCTACAAGGGGCTGGGCGAGATGAACGCCAAGGAACTGTGGGAGACCACCATGGACCCGCGGACCCGCATCCTGCGCCGCGTCACGCTCGCCGACGCGGCGGCCGCCGACGAGCTGTTCTCCATTCTGATGGGGGAAGACGTCGAAGCCCGCCGCACGTTCATCACCCGCAACGCGAAAGACGTTCGCTTCCTGGACCTTTGAGCACCGACGAGGAGAACCATGCCGACCCAGCTGTACTCGACCACCGGCCTGCTCGAGGCGCCACTGGTACCGGCCGACGGCGGCGTGCTGTTCTCGAATGTCACCGGTGGCGGAGTATTCCGCCACCGGGACGGGGTGACCGACACCGTCGTCGCGCGCAGGCGCGGGATCGGCGGACTGGCGCGGCACGAGAACGGTGGGTTGATCGTCACGGGCCGCGACGTGGCGTATGCCGCCGACGACATCCACACCGTGCTCACCGTCGACGGCGCGACCGGATTCAACGATGTGACAGTGGGATCCGACGGATCACTGTATGTGGGCGTCCTGCGCCACCGTCCACAACAGGGTGAATCCGCCGGGCCCAGTGAGGTGCTGCGGATCGATCCGGCGGGTGCGGTCAGCACGGTCGCGGCGGACATCCGCTGGCCCAACGGCATCGGCTTCGCCCCCGGCGAACAGACCCTCTACGTCTGCGAATACGCCGAGAGCCGGGTGCTGGCGATAACGGACGGCCGCATCCGGGTATTCGCCGAAGCACCGGCGGGCGAATGCGACGGTCTCGCCGTGGATGTCGACGGTGGCGTGTGGGTCGCCCTGGGCAGCGGCAGTGCCGTCGCCCGCTTCACCGCCGACGGCGCACTCGACCGAACCCTCGATCTCCCCGATGGTTTCGTGTCCTCGGTGGCACTGCACGACACCACGCTGTACATCACCACGAGCGGACGGCTTTTGCGGGAGACCGTGGCGGTGCCGGGGATCCCGGTGCCCGCCACCCGTATTCCGGTGCGGTGAGCGGCCGCGCTACAGCTCGTGGATCAATTCGACCAGCGCGGTCAGCACACCGGGATCGGTATCGGGCAGAACACCGTGCCCGAGATTGAAGATATGTCCCTTGGCGCCCAAGGTGATCGCCTCGTCCGCCTCGGCCGCGATCCGGCGGGCCTCGGTCTCGACCGCCGCCGCGCCCGCGAACAGCACGGCCGGATCGAGATTGCCCTGCAACGCTTTTCCGGGCCCGACCCGGCGGACAGCCTCGGTGAGCGGCACCCGCCAGTCCACGCCGACCACGTCGGCGCCGGCCTCGCCCATCGCACCGAGCAGCTCGCCCGTGCCCACACCGAAGTGGATGCGCGGCACGCCGGCGGCGGCCACCTCGGCGAACACCCGCTCCGAATGCGGCAGCACGAACCGGCGGTAGTCGGCCAGCGACAGCGCGCCCGCCCACGAATCGAACAGCTGGATCGCGTCGACCCCCGCCGCCAGCTGCGCCTGCAGGAACGCGATGGTGATATCGGTGAGCGCGCCCAGCAGCGCGTGCCAGGTCTGCGGGTCGGCGTACATCATCGACTTGGTGCGCTCGTGGTTCTTGCTCGGCCCGCCCTCGACCAGATAGGACGCGAGGGTGAACGGTGCGCCCGCGAACCCGATCAACGGCGTCTCGCCGAGCGCGTCGACCAGCAGCCGCACTCCGTCGGTGACCGCCCCCACTTCCTCCGGGCGCAATCGCGGCAGGGCGCGCACATCGTCGACGGTGCGCACCGGCGACGCGATCACCGGACCGACGCCGGGCACGATATCCAGATCGACCCCCGCGGCCTTCAACGGAACCACGATGTCGGAGAACAGGATCGCCGCGTCCACCCGGTGCCTGCGGATCGGCTGCAGCGTGATCTCACACACCAGCTCCGGATCGAAACAGGACTCGAGCATGCCGACGCCCTTGCGCAGCTCGCGGTATTCGGGCAGCGACCGTCCGGCTTGACGCATGAACCACACCGGGCGCCTGCTCGGCGTCGCGCCGGTGGCGGCGGCCAGGAACGGGGCATCGGTCAGGCGGCGGCGGGTGTATGTGCTCATCACGGCTATCGTATGCGGCCCGCGAACCGGGCCGAGCCGGACACCGGTGGCGTAGCGCACACGAGCCTGCCGACCGGTCGGACGCGCCCGTCGCGCGGGCCGATCCGCCGGCACGGCCTGTGCTACCACGCAACTTCCGGCGCAGCCCGCGCCGACTCCAGCGGCGCGCCTCCGCCTGTGCGGGGTGCACAAGGTCTACCGTCCCCTTCGTGACACCGCTCGACTTCCGCGACGGCGCCGCACCGACCGAGGGACCTCATGGCGAGCCAGCTCAATTTCGCGCCGCGGTCGATGCGATGGGGACCGCTACAGTGCACCCTCGGATCGAGCTTGCGCCCATTCGGCCGCCGCAACGTCTGGCTCCCTACTCGTACGCACTCGGTGCCGAGGTAAAACATCCGGAATCCGGTGTCGTGCCGGTCGATTCGGAAGGCGACGCGTTCGGCAGACTGATCCTGCTGCACGACCCCGACGGTGACGACGCCTGGCACGGCACGCTGCGACTGGTCGCCTACATCCAGGCCGATATCGACGCCGCACTGGCCACCGACCCGCTGCTGCCCGAGGTGGCGTGGAGCTGGCTGGTGGACGCGCTCGAATCGCGCTCCGAGCCGTTCACCGCGCTCGGCGGCACGGTGACCTCGACGAGTTCGGTGCGCTACGGCGATATCGCGGGTCCGCCCCGGGCACACCAACTGGAACTACGCGCCTCCTGGACCGCGGTCACCACCGATATCCGGCCGCACGTGGAGGGTTTCTGCGAGGTTCTCGCCTATGCCGCCGGACTGCCGCCGGCCGGGATCACCCAGCTGGAGATGCGTCCCGGCGGTTCCGCCGACAAGCGGTAGCGATTTTCGCGGCCGCGCGGAAGACATCCCGGTGTCATGGCGTTGAGATGAACGAAAGCCGACAACGATTGCGCTGCCGTTCGTCATTCCGACACACGGAAGTCCGATAGGACGACGACGGCCGCACCCCTGCACGTAAAGTTCAACAACATGTCCGTACCCGAAGAATCCGAAACCACCGGCGCGCCTCCCCTGCTCGCGCCGGTGGATGGCGTGCCTCCGGTACTGGACACCGCCGCCGAAATCGCCGCGGCCGCTGATCGTCTCGCCGCGGGCACCGGCCCGCTCGCCGTCGACGCCGAACGCGCCTCAGGATTCCGGTATTCGGCGCGCGCCTATCTGATCCAGCTCCGCCGCAAAGGCGCAGGCACTTTTCTCATCGATCCGATCCCCGTGACCGACGCCCTGACCCCGCTGGCCGCCGCGATCAACGGCCTGGAATGGGTATTGCATTCGGCCGACCAGGATCTGCCCGGCCTCGCCGAACTCGGCCTACGCCCGCAGCGGCTCTTCGACACCGAATTGGGCGGGCGGCTCGCCGGATTCGAACGCGTCGGCCTGGCCGCCATGGTGGAAAACCTGCTGGGACACGCGCTACGCAAGGGACACGGCGCGGCCGACTGGTCCACCCGGCCACTGCCCGACGAATGGCTCAACTACGCGGCACTCGACGTCGAACTACTCCTGGAATTGCGCGACGCGGTGGCGGCCGAACTCGACGCACAAGGCAAGAGCGATTGGGCGGCACAGGAATTCGAGCACGTCAGGACCACCGAACCGCCCGCACCGAAGGCGGACCGCTGGCGACGCACCTCGGGCATCCACACTCTGCGCCGGGCCAGGCAGTTGGCCGTCGTCCGCGAACTATGGACCACCCGGGACGCGCTCGCCCGCGCCCGCGACGTCGCACCCGCGCGGATCCTGCCCGACGCCGCCATCATCGCCGCCGTGACGGCCGACCCGAAAACCATTGCTCAACTCCGCGGACTACCCGTGTTCGGCGGACCGCGGCAGCGGCGGTACTCGCGCGAATGGCTGGCCGCCGTCGACCGCGGCCGCACCATGCCCGACACCGAACTACCGCCGCTCACCCAGCCGTTCGACGGTCCGCCCCCGGTGAACCGGTGGGAGCGCCGCGATCCCGCCGCCGCCGCCCGGCTGACCCGCGCGCGCACCGCCATGGGCGAACTCTCCACGAAACATTCGATTCCCGTGGAAAACCTGCTGTCCCCGGACCTCGTCCGCCGCCTCTGCTGGGACGGACTCCCCGACTACGACCGCGCCCCCGACTCCCCCGAAGAACTGGCCGCCGCCATCGACGGCTTCCTCAAATCCGGCGGAGCCAGGCAGTGGCAGCGTGAGCTCGCGGTCCCCCCACTGACCGCCGCCCTGACACCCGCCTGAGTCACGGGTCTGCCGCCGAGGTCGGCGAATCTTCACCGTGGCGCTTCGCACGCAGTAGGCCGTAGGTGACCGGCGAGTCGGGTGCAGGCTGCGGTCAGCCATGGCACGGGTGAGCGCGGCTTGTCAGCGCTGGGGGCGGTCCGCCATGCGGTAGGTGACCATC
The DNA here is from genome assembly GCF_001613425.1 of Nocardia vulneris. GTDB lineage: Bacteria > Actinomycetota > Actinomycetes > Mycobacteriales > Mycobacteriaceae > Nocardia > Nocardia vulneris. Next base: position 64,126 of record NZ_BDCI01000042.1, read on the forward strand.
ACTTCGACTTACGCACGCTGCGATCAGCCGTGCCGCGGGGCGACCATGGTTTGTCGGGCTGCAGTTCGCTGTGCCGAGGGCGAACGCAGCTTCTCCGCACGTTGAACTTGGTGTGTCATGGCTCAACTGCGCCGACGCGGTGGGCTGTTCGGCGAGTCGCCGCCTGCCCGATCGGGGTGGTGCGCACCGTGCATGTGCTGTCGACCCGGCCGCCCCGCTGACCCACATGCCGCGCACCGAGTGCGCGGCATCATCGCCTTGCGTCGTCTGCGATATCGGCGAACGAAGGCGTGCGTTCCTCGTGGCACACGGAGTGCTCTGCGGTGCCCCGCCGGGGCGCGAGGCGGCCGGGATCAGGGGGTGGTTGCGCTTGCGACCGATCGGCCGAAGGCGGCGAGGCCGTTGTCCATTGCTGCGGCGAAAGGTTCGGCCAGGGCGTCCGGGAGGACGTCGTGGGTCCAGACGAAGCGGGTCTGCCCTGCGCCGTGCGGGAAGACCTGCATACAGGCATTGTTGTGCTCGGGCGTGACGCTGCCGCCCACGATCGAATAGACGAAGCGGCGCTCGTCCTCGTCGATGACGACGAGCCGTTCCCGTAGCACCGAGCCGTCGGCGAAATCGACCACCCGATAGCCCGGCGCCTCGAGCGCGCTGCGCACGGCGAACCCCGGTGCCATGCGCGTCGGCCCGGCGGCGAAGTCCCGGATGATGTCCCAGATCTGCGCGGGGTCCGCGTCCACGACCAGTTCTCTACGTACCGATGCCATGACCAGATCTCCTTGTTCGACTCAGGCCAGCAAGATAACTTGCGTTCGCCGAACGATAGTTAGATAACCGGCTACCGTCAATCGGTAGTTATGATGGTTGGATGCCGAGCCCGGTCCACCCCGCCGACAACGCACCGCCCGCCCTGCACCGCATCGTGGAGTTCGTCAATACCCGCCGCGCCGAGGGCGACCACCTCACCACCCCCGCCCAGTTACTCACGTGGCTGAACACCCACGACCTCCTGTCACCCGCCGCGAATCCGGCCGACACGCTCAGTGCGCCCGCCACGCCGAACGCAGTCGACGCGGCCTCCAACTCGGTGGTGCACTACGAGGAGCCGCGACCCGGCCGTTCTGGTGCGCGCGGCGGGCCGCACTCCGGCGGGACCGCTGATTCGAGGGGCGGGTTGGTCGATGCGGGCGGATTGCAGCGGGCGTTGTCTTTGCGCGAGGGGTTGCGGGCGTTGCTGGCCGAGAACAATGCCGCGCCCGTGCCGAGCCCGCGGCCGGACGGTCTCGATCCGCAGGCATTCCAGAAGTGCCGGACGCTCACCGACATGCTGCCGCTCGTGCTCGACATCACCGGCCCGCAACCACGTCTGGTGCCGCACACCGACGACCCGGTCGATTTCGCCCTCGCCACCATGCTCGCCGACGTTTTCGCCGCCGTCAGCGCAGGCACCTGGACCCGCATGAAAGCCTGCCGCGAACCGAGCTGCCGCTGGGCCTTCTACGACCACTCCCGCAACCGCGGCCGCACCTGGTGCTCGATGAACGTCTGCGGCAACCGCGTGAAAGTCCGCGCCTCCCACCGCCGCCGAACCACCCTCTGAGCACCGATCGATGCGTGCAATTGGCCGCGGTGATGGTCCAGAGCAAGCGGATTCGGGTCGGCGCATGCACTGTTCTCGGGCGCTCGTACATCCAGGACAGCATCCCGAGCGCGAACATGTTCTTCGCCCGCTGCCCATCTTTCTTGCCGACGCTGATGGATTCGGTGGCGCTCATGGTGAGCGAGGTCATCGGGACGCGGTGCACCACGACATCCGACTGCGTGTCGTCGTCGAGTGCGACAGGGCCGAGAGCGCCGGATGCGACTGCACGGCAGTCGATCTCGCCGCCCAGCACGCGCAGCCTCATGAGCGCGGTCGGGGTGTCCCCAACATCCATGTCCGGCACCTGCGGAAGGGGCGTGTCGTCGGCTTCGACAACTATGTCGACGAGCTCCGGAGCAGGTACCCGGACGCGGTGCATCGACAGGCCTCATCCGGCCTCGGCGAGGCCGAGAAGCTCACGCAGGGTGTGGATCTCGTTGTCGTGGAGGTCGGACGCGCTGGAAGCCGTTATGTCGGTGGGCTTCTCTACGCTGCCGCCCATGACTCGTTCTCGAACCAGACCGCACCACGCAGACCCCTTCGGCACCGAACTCAGCGAGATCAACACCCCTGGGATTTCGTTAGACCTGGCCGTGCCGTGTGACGGTAGGCGCTCGCCGGTCGGGATGGTGTGAGACGTGTTCAGACTCGAGGGCGAAGTGGGTGTCGCCTACAGCCAGATCTACGTCGTGAGCGACCCCTCGGGCATCAGCCCACGCATGCACGAGGCGTTCGCCGGACAGCACTCGGGACTGTGCGGCGCCGCGGTACCCGGCGCACTGTTCCTCACGACCGGTTTGCACACCGGCAGCGTCGGCTTCACCGTCGAAGTGCGCGGCCGGGCTCCCGCGCTGGATCCGGCATGGGAAGACGTCGTGGAGGTCTCGTTCTACCCGCTCTCGGAGCAGAGCTTCCTGATGCAGTGGGCTGGGGAGGACTCCTGGGAACTGGACCTGAAAGAAGGGCTCGACTACCGGGTGCGGTACTGCGCGCAGGGCATGGACCCGGCCCGAGAGAAAGACGTCAGACTCCACGACGAGCCACTACTGGACCGCTACCTCCTGCAGTTCTGGCCCGCCCCACCCGAACCAGACCACATAGTGCGCCAGAACTCGCAGAGCGCCGCCCACTCCCACGACTGGACCCGCCGCCAACCAACGGCCACACCCCGTCCCTGACGCCACCGGCCCGGTTCGCCTGCCCCGTTCGCCACCCGGTGATCCCGCACCCTTTCCGAAACAAACCACGGCGTGTCCCACGGCAAGTCAGGGTGCAAATCCACAGAAAGGGTGCGGGGAACTCCGCATCCGTCCACGCGCTCGCTTCGCGACACCGACGACACCCGCAGCCGCCAAGCCAAGTTCGACTCACACCGCATCGCCGGACCCGCGATCCAGACACTGCTTCAGGCCGCGAGCACACTCACCCCCACCCCCAGCGCACTAACCGTGCCGCGAGCCACCCACCGATCCGCCGAACCGGATCGCGACACCGTTCAGCACCCGGACATCCGCACCCTTTCCGAGACAAACCACGGCGTGTCCCACGGCAAGTCAGGGTGCGAATCCACAGAAAGGGTGCGGGTTCTACGCGTACACCACATCGCCGGACCCGCGATCCAGACACTGCTTCAGGTCGCGAGCGCACTCACCCGCACCGCGAGCACGCTCACCGAGCCGCGAGCCACCCACCGATCCGCCGAACTGGATCGCGACACCGTTCGGCACCCGGACATCCGCACCCTTTCCGGAACGAACCACGGCGTGTCCCACGGCGAGTCAGGGTGCGAATCCACAGAAAGGGTGCGGTTTCTACGCGTACACCGCATCGCCGGACCCGCGATCCAGGCACAGCTTCAGGCCACGAGCACACTCACCCGCACCCCGAGCACGCTCACCGAGCCGCGAGCCACCCACCGATCCGCCGAACTGGATCGCGACACCGTTCGGCACCCAGGGATCCCGCACCCTTTCCGAGACGAACCACGGCGTGTCCCACGGCAAGTCGGGGTGCGAATCCTCAGAAAGGGTGCGGGAGAACCGCGTCCGTCTGCGCGCTCGCTTCGGGACACCGACGACACCCGCGGCCGCCGAGGCCGAGTTCGGCTTACATCGCCGGACCTGCGATCCAGGCACTGCTTCAGGCCGCGAGCACACTCACCCGCACCCCGAGCGCACTCACCGCACCCCGTGCGCACTCACCGTGCCGCGAGCCACCCGCCGATCCGCCGGGCGATGTCCGGGGCCGTCAAACCGAGTTCGGCGTGTACCTCACCGCGGGACGCGTGGTCGAGGAATTGCTGGGGGACGCCGAGGTCGCGGGTGGGGATGTCGAGGCCGGAGTTGCGCAGGCGGGCCGAGACAGTGGAGCCGATGCCGCCGTGCAGCCCGCCGTCCTCCAAAGTCACGACCAGCCGGTAATTTTCGGCGAGTTTGACCAGGGTGTCGGAGATGGGCAGGACCCAGCGCGGGTCGATGACGGTGACCGAAACCCCTTCGTTCTCCAGCAGATCCGCCGCCTGCAGGGCGAGCTCGGCGAACGAGCCGACCGCGACGAGCAGCACGTCACCGCGCACGGCCTGCACCGAACCGCCGCCGTCGAGCGCGGTGTCGTCGCTGCGATCGACCGAGGCCAACCGCAGCACGTCGACGCCGTCGAGCCGTTCGACCGCCGAGATATCGTCGGCGACACTGCCTTTGGGGAACCGGATCGCGGTGGGTCCGTCGTTGACGGCGAGCGCCTCGGCGAGTTCTTCGCGCAGGGTGGCGGCATCGCGCGGCGCGGCCACGCGGATGCCGGGGACGATGCCGAGCACCGAGAGGTCCCACATGCCGTTGTGGCTGGCGCCGTCGGGCCCGGTGATGCCGGAACGGTCCAGCACGATGGTCACCGGCTGCTTCAGCAGCGCGACGTCCATCAGCAACTGGTCGAAGGCCCGGTTGAGAAAGGTCGAGTAGATCGCGACGACCGGGTGCATACCGCCGAGCGCCAGCCCGGCCGCGGAAGCCATGGCGTGCTGTTCGGCGATGCCGACGTCGAACATCCGCTCCGGGAAGCGCTCACCGAACGCCGCGAGCCCGGTGGGGCCCGGCATGGCGGCGGTGATGGCGACGATGTCGTCCCGCTTCTCGGCGTGCGCGATGAGCTCCTGCGAGAACACCGCGGTCCAGCCGAGCGCCTTCGGCCCGCCGACGGGCCGGCCGGTGAGCGGATCGATCGGATCGCAGGCGTGCATCTGATCGGCGATGTGGTTCTCGGCGGGCGCGTAACCGCGGCCCTTCTGCGTCACCGCGTGCACCACGACGGGTCCGCCGAAATCCTTGGCGCGGCGCAGTGCGGCTTCCATCGCGACGATGTCGTGGCCGTCGACGGGGCCGACGTATTTCATGCCGAGGTCGCTGAACAGCTCCTGCGGGCTCACCGCGTCTTTTATCCCGGCCTTCACCGCGTGCATCATCGAGTACGCGGACTCCCCGACCCGCGGAATGCTCTTGATGATCCGCTTCCCGGCGTCGAGCGCGTGCTCGTAGGCGGGTTGGGTGCGCAGGGCGGTCAACCGATCGGCGAGTCCGCCGATGGTGGGCGCGTAGGAGCGACCGTTGTCGTTGACCACGATGACGACGGGACGGTCCGGCGCGCCCGCGATGTTGTTGAGCGCCTCCCAGCACATACCGCCGGTGAGCGCGCCGTCGCCGACGACGGCGACCACGTGCCGGTTCTGCCCGCTCAGCTGGAACGCCTTCGCCAGCCCGTCCGCGTAGGACAGCGACGCGGACGCGTGCGAGGACTCGACCCAGTCGTGCGCGCTCTCGGACCGGCTCGGGTAGCCGGACAGGCCGCCCTTCTTGCGCAGGTCATCGAACTGGTCCTTGCGGCCGGTCAGGATCTTGTGCACGTAGGCCTGGTGGCCGGTGTCGAAGATCAGCGGGTCGGCAGGCGAGTCGAAGATCCGGTGCAGGGCGATGGTCAACTCGACCACGCCGAGGTTCGGGCCGAGGTGCCCACCGGTCGCGGCGACCTTCTGCACCAGGAACTCGCGGATTTCGTCCGCCAGCTCACGCAACTGCGGCGCGGTCAGCGGACGCAGATCTTCGGGCGTGTCGACCCGGGAAAGCACTCCCACCTGAACTCGCTCCCTCCGGATAGCGCTTCTGATCCGATCAGTCTACGGAGCGGTGGGCAGTGCCCTCGTACGAGAACCCAACTGTCCCACCCTGCCACGACGATCACCAGCCGACATCGAACCGAAATGTGAGCCTCGGCATACCGTACTCGGCCTAGAGTGATCGTGTGGCCCAGGTCGAAGAGGCGATCGACAGGACAATCGAACCGGGCGTCGTGTCCAGGATCGTCAGCGACGTCTACCAGCTGTGCCGCTCCGACGAATCCGGCGCGCTGGCCAACTACATTCCCGAACTGGCTGCGGTGCAGCCGGATTCGTTCGCGCTGTGCCTGGCCACCGCGGACGGGCGGATATACGGCACCGGAGAGATGGAGACTTCGTTCACCATTCAGTCGATCTCCAAACCGTTCACCTACGCGCTCGCGCTGGCCGATCGCGGCACCGACGCGGTGGACGAGCGCATCGACGTGGAACCCTCCGGCGAGGCGTTCAACGAGATCAGTCTGGATCCGGTGACCGAGCGGCCGCGCAATCCGATGATCAACGCGGGCGCCATCACCGCCGCGTCACTGATCACCGGTCACGACGCCGCTGAGCGTTTCGAGCGCATCCGCGCCTGCTATTCGCGTTTCGCGGGCCGCGAACTGCGCATGAACGAGGCGGTGTACGCCTCCGAGGCGCGCACCGGATTCCGCAATCGCGCGATCGGCTACATGCTGCGCTCGTTCGGCATCATCGATTCCGACCCGGACGAGGCGGTCGACCGCTACTTCCGGCAGTGCTCGATCGACGTGACCTGCCGCGATCTCGCGCTGATGGCGGCGACGCTGGCGAACAACGGACGCAACCCCGTCACCGGGGAGCGGGCGCTGACCACCGCGTTGACCGAGCGGGTGCTCAGCGTGATGACCACGTGCGGCATGTACAACGCGGCGGGCGACTGGGTCAGCACCGTCGGATTGCCCGCGAAGAGCGGGGTCGGCGGCGGCATCGTCGCGGTGCTGCCCGGCCAGATCGGCATCGCCGTGTACTCGCCGCGCCTGGACCCGCACGGCAACAGTGTGCGTGGCGTCTCGGCGTGTCGCGAGCTGTCGCAGCGGTTGGAATTGCACTTCCTGCACGTCACGCGGGCGGCGCGGACCGCGATCCGGGCCGGCTACTCGGTCGCCGAGGTGCCCTCGCGACTGCGTCGGACCACCGAGGAGATCGCGGTGCTCGCCGAGCACGGGCATCGCGCGCGCGTCTACGAATTGCACGGTGATCTGCTGTTCGCGGGCGCGGAGAGCGCGGTGCGCAGCATCGAGGAGCAGGCCGGCGACCTCGAGGCGCTCGTGGTCGACCTGCGCCGGGTGGGTGAGGTGAGCACGATCGCGGTGCGCATGCTCGACGATCTGCAGACCGAACTCGCCGCCGTCGGCGTGCGCGTCGCACTGGTGGATCCCGACGCCAAACTCGGGCACATGGTGTCCAGCCTGGACCCGGACGACCCGCGCGGCCGGGTGTTCATCGACCGGGACACGGCCACCGAATGGTGCGAGGACATCGTGCTCGAGCGACATCGGCCCGCCGACGAGCCGGTGTGCACGTCGATCGCGATCGAGGAACATCCGGCGCTCATGTCGCTCGAGCAGGATGATCGGACGCGCCTGGCCAAGGAATTCGAAGTGCGCACGTTCGCGCGCGGCGAGGTGATCGCCGCCCGCGGGAGCGCCCGCTCCGGTCTGTATCTGATCCTGGAGGGCCGGGTCCGGATCACCTTCCTGGGCAGCGATTCTCGCACCCATCGGCTCGTCAGCCTGTCCGCGGGCATGTCCTTCGGCGAGATTCCGATGCTGGTCGGCGCGGCGTTCGCGAACGAGGCCAGGGCCGAGGCGGGCGTGCGGGTGGCGGTGCTCAGTCCTGCGCGCTTCGATCAGCTCACCTCGCAGGCGCCGCAGTTGAAGCTCGCGCTGCTCGAGCGACTCGCCGCGGGCGCGTACGCGCAGATGGACGCGGCGGTGCGGGCGATCGCGGTGCGCGGCGGCGACTATTGAGCGGTGCCTGTCGCGGGGGTGCCCTCCTGCGGCGAGGAGGTGACAAGCAGTTCCGCGCGGCGGGGACGATTACGCGCCGCCGACCGTTGAGCAGACCGGAGCCCGAACCATCGACCGACCGAGGAGCGTGCAGTGAGCAAGAAGTCCGATTCCCGCAAGGCGGGCACCGTCACCCTGTTCGGTCAGGGCACCGCCCGCGCGACACCCGACCTGATGCGCGTCACGATCTCCATCGAATGCCGGGCGAACAAGGTCGCGCTGGCCTACAGCCGGGCCGGTGAGCGGATCGCCGCGGTCAGCGCCTCGCTGCGCTCCGACGGGGTCGCCGGCACCGATATCGCGACCAGCGGCCTGTCGGTCCACACCGAGACGGTGTGGACCGAGGGCGAAGGCAATCGGATCACCGGATACCTCGCGAGCACGTCGCTGACCGTGGCGCTGCGCGAGATCGGGGACGACGCCGATCCGGGTCCGGCGGTGATCATCGCCAACGCCGTCGACGCCGGCGGTGACGACGTTCGCCTCGGCGGGCTCAATCTCACCTTCGCCGACCAGGAGTCGCTGCTCGTGCAGGCGCGCGACGCCGCGTGGGAGAACGCGGTGGCCAAGGCGCAGCAGTACGCCGAACGGGCCGGACGTTCGCTCGGCACGGTCCTCGAGATCACCGAGAACACCTCTGCCGCACCGCCTTCGGCCCCCCGCCTGAAAGCGATGTCGGTGGCGATGGACGCCTACGGCGCGGCACCGGTGCCGGTGGAACTCGGGGAGAGCGAGATCTCCGCGGGAATCCGCGTCACCTGGCAGCTGGACTAGCTCGTCGCTCACCGATTGTGGCGCAATGACTTACCCGGCCGGCCGGCCGAAACCTTGAACCAGGAAGATCACCGAATCGGTACCCGCCCGCCGATCCTCGGCGATCTCCAGGTACTCCGGTGATTCCGACCAGGCGCGGAAGGCCGGCTCGTCCGGGAACGACAACAGCACCACTTTCTCCCGGTCCGACGTGCCTTCGACCACCTGCGGCGCCTCGTCGGCCGCGAGCAGCGTGCCGGAATGGCGGGCGAAGACCTCGAGAAAACGCGCCTGGTAGCGGTCGTAGGCGGCACGGTCGGTGAATTTCATCTGCGCGATCACATAGACGGTCATGTCCGCGACTCTAGGGCCCGCGCGCCGCGGCGGGTACCGGACTCGATCTTGCGACGCGTTGCGCCCGAGGGGATTTCGGCCGCGAGGGAACCGAGCCGAGGAACCGTGCGTCGAAGTAGGTAAGACAGCACGACTCTGGCGAGGATGTCGGATGATCGCTCGGCGCACTGATTTCGTTCTGTTCCTCCTCGTGGCCTATGGCGCCGCGTGGGTGGTTGCCGCCGGTCCATGGATCGACGGTGCGGGTTTACGGTCCGGACTGTGGTTGCACACCGGAGCCGCGGTGATGATGCTGACGCCTGCGCTGGGCGTGCTCGCGGTGTGGCGGTACCGGCGGCTCGGCTGGGCGGAGTTGGTGAGCCAGAACGGGTTACGGCTGGGCACCCGGCCGCGGCATACGGTGCGGGTCGCGGCGCTCGCCTGGTTCGGGGCACCACTGTTCCTGTGGGTGGCGTTCGGGTTGAGCGCGCTGTCCGGGCTGTACGTGTTCGAGTTCGGCTCGGCGCACACCGTCGCCGCGGTGCTCGCCGAGACCCTGACTGTAACCACGCTCAGCACACTGCCTTTCGCGCTCGGCGAGGAAATCGGCTGGCGCGGCTGGTTACTGCCGCAGCTCACGCGACGGCTCGGTATCGCCGCCGGACTCGTCGCCACCGGCGTCATCTGGGCGCTCTGGCATGCGCCGTTGACCCTGCTCGGCTACAACTATCCGAACCTCGGCGCGTGGGCAGCCCTCGCCTTCATCGGCTTCTGCGTACCGTTCGGTGCGATCCTGGGCTGGTTACGGCTGCACACCGGCAGCATCTGGCCCTGTGCCGTCGCCCACGCCGCACTCAACGCAGGCGCAGTCCTGTTCAGCCTGGTCAGTTCCCCTGAGCACGAATCGAACCCGCTACTCGCCGGCTACGGCTTCGTCGGCTGGGGCGTCCTCACCGTCACCGCGCTGACCCTCTTCGCCTGGTTCCCGATCCGACCCCGCGTATCCCGCGCACACCCCTACCCACCCCACCCGCAACCCTCCCTCGGCTGATAGAGGGGCATGCGGGGCGGCAGTTACAGTAGAACCTGTTTCAGTTTGCCGCCGGGGTCAAGGAGACCGTATGTCGTTCGTGCTCGTCGATACGCCGCGGCCGCACGTTGCCGTCGTCACGCTCAACCGGCCGGATCGGATGAACGCGATGGCGTTCGACGTGATGATTCCGTTGCGCGAGGCGCTGGCGGAGGTCAGCGCCGACAACGACATTCGGGTGGTGGTGTTGACCGGTGCGGGGCAAGGGTTTTGTTCCGGGGCCGACCTGCAGAGCGCGGGCACAGTGCCGAATGTCGACGGGCTCACCGTCACCAGCGTCGCGCGCCGTTCGATGGATCTGCTCAACGATGTGATGATCACTCTGCGCCGCATGCACCAGCCGGTGATCGGCGCGATCAACGGGGCCGCGATCGGCGGCGGATTCTGCCTCAGCGTCGCCACCGACATCCGAATCGCCGCACCGGCCGCCTACTTTCGCGCCGCGGGCATCAACAACGGCCTGACCTCGACCGAACTCGGCATCAGCTATCTGCTGCCGCGCGCCATCGGCGCGTCGCGGGCCTTCGAGATCATGCTGTCCGGCCGCGACGTCGACGCCGCCGAAGCCGAACGCATCGGCCTCGTCTCCCGCACCGTCCCGGCCGCCGAATTGCTCGACACCTGCTACGACCTGGCCGAACGCATCATCGGTTTCAGCCGCGTCGGCACCGAACTCACCAAACGCATGCTGTGGAGCGGCATGGAGGCAGGCAGCTTCGAATCCCATATGCAACACGAAGGCCTGGCCCAGCTCTACGTCCGCCTGACCACCGGCAACTTCGACGAAGCGATCCGCGCCCGCCGCGACCGCCGCCCACCCACCTACACCGACTGAATCGGCAGCGCCGGTCGAATCAGCCCGCACAACGCCACTCTGCGGCGCAGTGCCGCCGCCGACGCTATGGGGCCGCAATGCTCACCGCACAGATACGACCGGCGAACACACCGCGCACCCCGCGCTATGTATCCATCCCGCACCCATAAGCGCCTCAGCGACCGATCCCGCCCACACCCGCCCGGGAGGACGCACCCGCGCCGCACGACCGGCCCCGCCCGCACTCACCCCAGGCCGACACACCCACGCCACACGACCCATCCCGCCCACACTCCCCCAGGCCGACACATCCGCGCCGCACGACCGGCCCCGCCCACACTCCCCAGGCCGACACACCCGCGTCGCATGGGTTCGGCGTTGGTCAACTGATCACCAGGTGATGGTGGCGGCAACGGCCGAGAGCCCACCGCCACCATTACCTGGTGATCACCTGTCCAGGATCCCGCCGCCCAGGATTCACTCGACGCCACATCCGCGCCGAATGGTGGCCCGGCCTTCTGGTGTCAGGGGCGGTCGAGGAGGGCTACGCATTCGACGTGGTGGGTGCCGGGGAAGGCGTCGAAGGCACGCAGGTCGGCGAGGCGATAGCCTGCGGCTTGGTAGAGGCCGAGGTCGCGGGCGAAAGAGGCGGGGTCGCAACCGATGTGGACGATGCGGGTGGGGGCGGTGGTGGTCAAAGCGCGGATGACCTCCTTGCCCGCGCCCGCGCGCGGCGGGTCCAGGACGACGACGTCGGGGGCCGCGGCGTCGATGCGGTCGGCAACCCAACGTTCTACCCGCTGGGCGTGCTGCTCCAGCCAGGTCAGGTCGCGCAGCGCCGCTTTACCCGCGGCGACGGCAGGCCGGGCCGATTCGACGGCGAACACCGCACCGGTCAGACCGGCCTGGTCGGCCAGCCGGGCCGCGAAAACCCCCGCGCCGCTGTACAAATCCCAGGCCAGACCGCCCGGCAGTAGCCCGGACCACTCCGCCACCAGATCCGAATAGCATTGCGCCGCACCGTGATGCGCCTGCCAGAAACCGGTCGCGGCGACCTCCCAGCGCCGCCCGGACACATATTCGACCGCCCGCCCGCTTCCGGCGACCACCCATTCGTCCCGCGCCGCATGCGTGGCCGCGCGCCGCGCCGACGCACTGCGCCGCTCCTGCGCCTGCGGACCCTCCAACCGTCCGTCGGCCGCATACCGCACCTCGTCCCGAGGCTCCCCCGCCTCCGCCCGCAACGACTCCGGACGCCGATTCCCACGACCATCGCCCCCATGCCGCACCCCACCGATCGCCCCGGGCCGCCGCCTACCCCGCGCACCACCCGGACCGGCCCCCGCCCGCCCACGACGAGCATCATCCCCCGACTCCGCACCGGACCCGCGGCCCGCACCAGGCCGCCCGCCTACATCGTCACGAGAACCCTTGCCCCCGAATGCATCACCATGCTCGGCACCAGACTGATCACCGTAATCATCCGCGCGTCCACCACCGGACCTCCCGCCGCCCGCACCGGACCGCCTATCCGAGCCACCACGAGAACCGGCGCCCCCGAACGCATCACCACGCCCGGCGCCGGACTGATCCCCGAAATCCCGACTGCCCCCGGACGTGCCGCCCTCACCCGGACCGGACTGCCCGGCCCAGCCATCGCGAGAACCCTTGCCCCCGAACGCATCACCACGTCCGGCGCCGGACTGATCCCCGAAATCCCGACTGCCGCCGGACGTGCCGCCCTCACCCGGACCGGACTGCCCGGCCCAGCCATCGCGAGAACCCTTGCCCCCGAACGCATTGCCACGTCCGATGCCGGGCCGATCCCCAGGGGTGCGATCGGACGCGCCCGCTCCGGATCGCCGGTCGCCGGTCGCGTTCCGACCATCGGACGCATCAGTACCGCGGTCGGACCGGCGGCGGGACTGCGCACCGGAACTGTCGCCCCGACCGGCGCCGGACGGACTGCCGGTGTCGTCCCATTCGGCGCTCGACTCGCGAGGGTCGGGGGTGGAGCGGCGGCCGCGGCGATCTCGTCCGCGGCGATCCTGGGATTCGGGTCGGCCGCGGTCGGCGGGGGCCAGTTCGACGATGTGGCGGACGCCGTCGCCGTCGACGGCGACCACCAGGTCGGCGCCCGGGGTCCACAGGCGGTCGGCGACACCGTCGAGGGCGCCGGAAACCGGTTGCGGGCAGCGGAGATCGGGGATGACCTCGGTGCTGCGGTAGCGGTGCACGCCGGCCCGGCCGGACGCGTCGACCGCGAGGCGGATGCGGGTGCGCCAGCCGCTGGTGACGTCGCCCGCGCCGGTGATCGGTTCGACGACGACCTCCCGTTCGATCCCCGCGAGCCTGCGCAACTGCTCGGCGACGACCGAAGCTTTCAGCGCCCGCTGCGCTTTCGGTGTCGCAAACGAGAAATCGCAGCAACCTGCGCCACCCGGCCCGGAGACCGGGCAGCTGGCGGGCACGCGATCCGGCGACGCCTCCCGGATCTCGATGGCGTCGGCGCGACAGAACGATCCGCCGCGGTCCTCGGTGACGCGCACCCGCACCAGTTCGCCGGGCAGCCCGTGCCGGACGAACACGACCCGCCCCTCGTGCCGCGCCACACAGAATCCGCCGTGCCCAGGCGGCCCGAGCCGCACCTCGAATGTGCTGCCCTGCCAATCACTCATCCCGGCTTCCCCTCCGCACCGCGTCGCGCGACCACATCGCCTGTATCTCCTGCCGCTGTGTTTGCCGGACCTGCGAGCATTCGGCAGCCGCGTCCCCCGTACCCGAGTCTCCGGTCACCGCCGTCCAGCGCCTCGCCCCGATCCATTGCCACGCCCGTGGACGGGTTGCGCGCTGACGCCCTCTCACGATCGATCGTCGTAACCGCGGCGGACCGCACCGGGCGCATTCACCACGCCGGGAGTGCGGGCACGGGTGGAGGAACTCAATTGCCAAGGGACACTGGTCACCATCACGCCGGGTTCGAAGAGCAGCCTGCCTTTGAGCCGCAGCGCGCTCTGGTTGTGCAGCACCTGTTCCCACCAGTGACCGACGACGTATTCGGGGATGAACACGGTCACCACATCGCGCGGGGCATCCTTGCGGACCCGTTTCACGTAATCCAGGACGGGCTTGGTGATTTCGCGGTAGGGCGATTCGATCACCTTGAGCGGCACGGTGATATCGCTCTTCTCCCATTCGCGGACCAGCGACCTGGTGTCGGCGTCGTCGACGTTCACGGTGATCGCCTCGAGCGTATCGGGCCGGGTGGCGCGGGCATACGAGAGCGCGCGCCGGGTCGGCAGATGCAGCTTGGACACCAGCACGATCGAGTGCGAACGGCTGGGCAGCACCGCGTCCCATTCCTGGGATTCCAGCTCGCGCGACACCGAATCATAGTGCTTGCGAATCATTTTCATCACGATGAAGATCGCGACCATGGTCGCGATGGCGATGTAGGCGCCGGCGAAGAACTTGGTGATGAGCACGATGATCAGCACCGTGCCGGTGGCACTGAGGCCGACCGCGTTGATCACGCGGGACCGTTTCATCCGTGCGCGCTGCGCCGGGTCGGTCTCGGTGCGCAGCAGCCGGGTCCAGTGCCGCAGCATGCCGGTCTGGCTGAGCACGAACGAGACGAACACGCCGACGATGTAGAGCTGGATGAGCTTGGTCACCTCGGCGCCGAACAGTACGACGAACGCGATCGCCGCGCCGGAGAGGAACAGGATGCCGTTGCTGAACGCCAGCCGGTCACCGCGGGTGTGCAGCTGCCGGGGCAGGTAACGGTCCTGCGCCAGAATCGATCCGAGCACCGGGAACCCGTTGAACGCGGTGTTCGCGGCGAGCACGAGGATCAACGCGGTCACCGTGGTGATGAAGAAGAACCCGATCGGAAATCCGTGGAACACGGTTTCGGCGAGCTGCGCGATCAGCGTCTTCTGGTGGTATCCGGCCGGCGCGCCGATCAGGTCGGACTCGTTGTGCGCGTACACGACCTTGATCTTCTGCGCCAGGATGATGATGCCCATCAGCAGCACGACCGCGATCGTGCCGAGCATCAGCAATGTGGTGGCGGCGTTGCGCGACTTCGGCTTCCGGAACGCGGGCACGCCGTTGCTGATCGCTTCCACACCGGTGAGCGCCGCACACCCGGAGGAGAACGAGCGGGCGATCAAAAAGGCGAAGGCGAGTCCGTACAGATGCTCGTCCTCCGCCTTCAAGCCGAATCCCGCCGATTCGGCTTGTAGATCGTCACCGAGCACGAAGATCCGGAACAGCCCCCAGCCGAGCATGACGAACATGCCGACGATGAAGGCGTAGGTCGGGATCGCGAACGCCGTGCCCGATTCCCGCACACCGCGCAGGTTGATCGCGGTGAGCACGGCGATGGCGACCACGGCGAACAGCACCTTGTGCGTGGCCACGAACGGGATCGCGGAGCCGATGTTGGAGGCAGCCGAAGAGATCGACACGGCCACGGTGAGCACATAGTCCACGAGTAGCGCGCTGCCGACGGTCAACCCGGCGGTCGGGCCGAGGTTGGTGGTCGCGACCTCGTAGTCGCCGCCACCGGACGGGTAGGCGTGCACGTTCTGTCGGTAGCTGGCCACCACCACGGCCATCACGAACGCGACGGCCAAACCGACCCAGGGGGCGTAGATGTAAGCGGAGATGCCCGCGGCGGAGAGCACCAGGAAGATTTCCTCCGGCGCGTAGGCCACCGAGGACATCGCATCGGAGGCGAACACCGGGAGCGCGATGCGCTTCGGCAGCAGGGTATGGCCAAGCGAATCACTACGGAAAGGCCTGCCCAGCAGCACTCGTTTCGCTGCCGTCGTCAACTTGGACACTGGAGCGAGCATAGCGGCACCATCGCCGTATCCGGACTCGGCAGGCGCTGTGTAACCACGCAGCAACCTCGACGCGCGGCGTTTCGAGGCGCGCGCCGGCACAGTTGTGTTGCGCACGCGACTGTCAGGTTTGGCACGGGGGTGGAGGGGGAACGTGGCCGATGGAATCATTCGACAGGTACCGTTCGACCGGATAATGAGCAGACCGAACACCACGGTTCCAGGAACGAGGGTTGCACGGTGTACGTAGTGGTCATGGGGTGTGGGCGCGTCGGTTCGGCGCTGGCTCGCGCCCTGGTGCGGGTGGGCCACGAGGTCACGGTGATCGACCGGGACTCCAGCGCCTTCCTGCGGCTCGGCTCGGATTTCCCGGGCGAGCGCATCACCGGCGTCGGCTTCGACCGAGATGTGCTGGTGCGGGCGGGAATCGAACGGGCGGACGCGTTCGCCGCGGTCTCCTCCGGCGACAACTCCAACATCATCTCCGCCCGGGTGGCGCGGGAGATGTTCGGCGTCGAGCGGGTGGTCGCCCGCATCTACGACGCGAAACGCGCCGCGGTGTACGAGCGGCTCGGCATCCCGACCATCGCGACGGTGCCGTGGACGACCGACCGGTTCCTGCGCACGCTCATCAGCGACAGCAGCACCACCACCTGGCGCGATCCCACCGGCACGGTCGCAGTTACCCCGCTGCCACTACACGAGGACTGGTACGGACGCACCGTCCGGGATCTGGAGCAGGCGGTCGGGATCCGGGTCGCGTTCATCATCCGGTTCGGCCAGGGCCTGCTGCCCGACAGCAAGACCATCGTGCAGGCGGACGATCTCGTCTACGTCGCCGCGACATCCGGTTCGGTGGGCGAGGCCATCGCGCTGGCAGGCAAGCCCCCCGTGAGCGAGGACTGAACATGAAGGTGGCCATCGCAGGCGCGGGCGCCGTCGGCCGATCCATCGCCAGGGAACTCCTGCGCGGCGGGCACAGCGTCATGCTGCTGGAGCGCCAGCTCGACCATATCGACCCCGAGGCGATCCCGGACGCGGTCTGGGTGCACGCCGACGCCTGCGAGCTGGCGCTGCTCGAGGACGCGGGTCTGGAAACCTACGAGGTGGTCATCGCCGCCACCGGCGACGACAAGACGAACGTGGTGCACAGCCTGCTCGCCAAGACCGAGTTCGGCGTGCGCCGGGTGGTGGCCCGGGTGAACGATCCGCGCAACGAGTGGCTGTTCGACAGTTCCTGGGGTGTCGATGTCGCGGTGTCCACGCCTCGGCTGCTGGCCTCGCTGGTCGAAGAAGCGGTGACGGTGGGCGATCTGGTGCGGCTGATGACGCTGCGCCAGGGGCAGGCGAATCTGGTCGAGATCACCCTGCCCGGCGACACCGCCCTTGCCGGAAAGCCGGTGCGCACGCTCACCCTGCCGCGCGATGCCGCCCTGGTGACGATCCTGCGCGGCGGCCGGGTGATCGTGCCGCAGCCCGACGATCCGTTCGAGGGCGACGACGAGCTGTTGTTCGTGACCTCGGTGGAGGCGGAGGAGGACCTGCGGGTCGAACTCGCCAACCACGGCATCAAGCCTTGACTCCCCGACAGGGCTGATGCGCGACGGTCGCGAACGAATTACGCGGCCAGCTTCAATTCCGCGCGCAGCTTGTTCAGCGCGCGATGCTGCATCACCCGGACGACGCCCGGGCTGGTGCCGATCGCCTCGGCGGTCTGCGCGGCCGACCAGCCGAGCACGATCCGCATGACCAGCACCTCACGATGCGCGGGGGCGAGGATCTTCATGAGTTCCCGGGTGGCCACCCGCCGTTCGGACGCCAGGGCCCACTCCTCCGGCCCGGCGGCGGTCGACGGCGCGTCCGGCATTTCCGCCATCGGATAGGTGGGGTGCTGCTGCGAGCGGCGGAACGCGTCGGACACCTTGTTCGCCGCGATGCCGTAGACGAAGGCGAGGAAGGACTTGCCCTGGTCCCGGTAGCGCGGGATCGCGTTCACGGTGGCGATCAGGATCTCCTGCACCACGTCGTCGGCGGTGACTTGCAGATGAGCCGTATTACCAAGGCGCGCACCGCAATACCGGCGAACCAGCGGATGGACGATGCGGACGATCTCGCTGACCGCGCCGCGATCGCCCGCGGCCGCGGGACCGATCAGTTTGTCCAGTTCGGCGCCGACCCGGCGGCTCTCCGACAGGGCCGGATGGTGGTTCTTCGACGGTGCTGCGGTCTTGTGCTCGGGGGCCACGGTCCGAGTCCTTTCGTGCGATCGTGCGTGTTTTTCTCGACGCACTGATCGTCTGCCGAACTCGGGTCGCCTTCCAGGCACCCCAGGGTGGGTAACCACCCACCTCTGCGGTGGGAAACGCCCCACCCACTGTGTTTTCGCAGGACACGCCCGCGGGGTTAACGCGCTACGCGGGTTCGGCCGCGGCGGCGCCCCGGCGCACGGGCAGATGACCCGCCCGGCGCACCGCCCACACGGTGACCACCAGCGCGACGGCGGTGAGCGGCCAGCCCATCCCGATCCGGGCGACGGCGAGCCATCCGGTCCGGTCGGTGTCGTAGAGCTGGGACTGCACCAGATAGCGCGCGGCGAACACGACCACCCACGTGGTGGTGGCGAGGTAGTAGAGGCGCTGCACCCGCCGATCGGAACGCCAGTCGGTGCCGTGGCCGTTGAGCACGCCCCAGATCACGCCGACGAGCGGCCAGCGCACCAGCATCGACACCAGGAACACGCCCGCGTACACCAGGCTGGTGTAGATGCCGAACAGGAAGAAGCCCTTCGCCTCCCCCATCCGGTAGGCGATGAACGCGCAGATACCGACGCCGAGGAAGCCGGAGATGGCGGGCTGGATGGGGCTGCGCCGGACGAGCCGCCAGATCAGGATCAGCGCGGCGACACCGAGCGCGGCCCAGATGGCGGCGGTGAGGCCCGCGAAACCGTTCACGGGGACGAAGACGACAACGGGGACTGTCGAAGAGATCAGGCCGCTGAACCCGCCGAGCTGCTCCAGCAGGGTCTGTTCGGCGACTGCTTCGTCAGGGTCGACCTGGTCCGGGTCGAGAGCCGTTGCGGGCTCGGTCTGTTCGCCTGGGGCGGCGTTGTCGTTGCTCGATGGCATACGTCAGCTGTTCCCGCGCAATTCGTAGTAGGGGTTGTAGATCACTTTGCGGCCGTCTCGATCGCCGACCCGGCCGCGCACCAAGATACGTCGTCCCGGCTCGATACCGGGAATGCGCCGACGGCCGATCCACACCAGGGTGATGGCATCGGTGCCGTCGAAGAATTCCGCTTGCACACTGGCGCCCGCGGACTTCGGACACGCTTCGACGCTGCGTAGCCTACCGAGCATGGTGGCCTCGTCGCCGCGGCGACACTCCGAGGCCCGGCACGCGCCGGAGGCTTCGGATTTCTCGGCGAGTTCTTCTGCGTCCAACTGGTCGATATCTTCGGTCAGTCTGCGGCCCAGACGTCGAAAATACCCTGAGGCTGCGGATGACATTTCGCACGCTCTCCTGCATAGAGCAGACAGTGTGGGTCGCACACCATCGTGGTTTCCACATACGACCGGCTGTGGCCGTACCCCCGCCACTGTAGATGCACCAGAGCACCCCCGCTACGCTCGGACCGGTGTTCGACTCCCCACACTCCGTGTCGCCCGCTCAGGTCGTCGTGGCCTTGCCCGGCAGCGGATCCGACGCGGATTTCGCCCGGCGCGCCTTCGAACCGGCGGGCAGAGCACGCCGTCTCGACGTGGTCGCGGTACAGCCGGACCCGGCCGCCGTCGTCGCGAGTTATCGAGCCGCGCTCGAGGCCGCGGCCGCGACGGGTCCCGTTGTTGTGGCGGGAATCTCGCTCGGCGCGGCGGTCGCGATCGAGTGGGCCGCCGAACATCCCGAGCTGACCGCGGGCGTGGTCGCGGCTCTGCCCGCGTGGACCGGTCCCGACACCGCCGCCTGCCCCGCCACCGTGAGCGCCGGGGTGACCGCGGCCCAGTTGCGCGCCGACGGGCTCGACGCCGTGGTCGAACGGATGCGGGCGAGCAGCCCCGCGTGGCTCGCCGACGCGCTCACCCAATCCTGGCGCTCGCAGTGGCCGGGACTGCCCGACGCGCTCGACGAGGCCGCCGAATACAAATGGCCGGGCACCGAATGCCTCAGCACGCTGCAGGTGCCGGTGGCCGTGGTGACGGCGGTCGACGACCCGGTGCACCCGTTCGCCATCGCCGAGGAGTGGGCGGCACTGATCCCCCGCTCCGCGATCCACCGGATCACCCTCGCCGAACTGGGCGCCGAACCGGCCGTCCTCGGCCACACCGGCTTCGCCGCCCTCACCCGCACCGGCGCCTTCTGACCGTCACCTGCCGAACAAGGCAGGCGCACAACGAATCTCGGCCGCATACCGGCAGCGCCGCGGGCACATCCCGCCGACCGCGCGGGCCGATCAACGGGCAACCGACCCCGCCGCCGCCGGCCGGGCGAAACACCACGGCCGTCGCCACCCGAGCGGTGCGCCCGAACTCGCATAGTACGGGCGAGTCCTGCGAAAACGCACCGGGTGGGCGCATTCCCCAGTTGGCCAATTGATCACCAGGTATTGGTGGCGGCAACGGCCGAGAGGCTTCCGCCACCATTACCTGGTGATCAACTGACCAGTAACGACCGCGCGCGATGTCGGCGGTGGACTGCACCGGCTCGGCGTTCGCGGGCGAGGTGCCGCTGCCGACCGGGACGGCGTCGAATCGGGCTGGGCCGGTTCGGGTTTCGGCGCGCTAGTTCAGGCCGAGCTGCTGCATGGCCGAACCGTCGGCACCGCGGCGCGGGCCCTCCGGCAGGCGCGGCGGCAGCTGGGGGTTGGCTTGGGCTTGCGCCTGGGCCGCCAGCTGCTGCTGTTGCGCGTCGACCTGGGCCTGATGGGCCGCGGCCAGCTGTTCGGCGAGTTCCTGTGGCAGTACCACCGGCAGCGGCTCGCGCACCGGCAGCGGGTCGTCGCCGCGGCGGATCACGGTCTCGCGCAGGATCGCCCGGGCCGCGGCGACCAGCGGGCTGCCGTCGTTCGCCGCACCGGACGGACCGGCCGCGACCAAACGCACCATCCAGCGCGGTCCGTCGACCCCGATGAACCGCAGATCGGCGCCCTCGGTGACGGCCAGCAGTTCGCGACCCCACGGCCCGGTCTCCACCGCGACCCGCGAGCCGTCCTTGCGCAGCGAATCCGCGAGATCCGCGGCCACCGTGCGCCACTGGCCCGCCGACTTGGGGGCCGCGTACGCCGCGACGGTGATCCGGCCGTGTTCGGTCGCGAGGTGCACCGCCTGCGGTGCACCGTCGGGCGTCATCTCGACCTGCAGCTGACCGCCCTGCGGCACCGGCAGGATCACCGAGCCCAGATCGAGCCGTTGCTCGGCGACCCGGTCGAGCAGGTCGGCCACGTCGTCGTAGTCGTGCGGGCCGGACGGCGTCTCGTCGGCGGCGGCGACATGGCGGCCGACGGGCACGATCGGGTGCTCGTCGGTGTCGTAGTCGTCCTCGTCGTATTCCTCGACCTCGTCGTACTCGTCGGCCGGATACCGGTCGTCGTCGTAGTCCGCCGACCGCTTCTTCTTTCCGAACAGTCCCATTACGCCTCCTTGCCGGCTGCCCGGCCCGCCCCGGTCAGACTCGCGTGACCGCCGCTGGACCCGTAACCGCCCGCGCCCCGGCTGGTTTCGTCGAGCGAGTCGACCTCGACGAAATCCACCAACTCGACCCGCTGCACCAGCAGCTGGGCGATCCGGTCGCCGCGGCGCAGCTCGATCGGCGTGCGCGGGTCGTGGTTGATCAGGCACACCTTGATCTCGCCGCGGTAGCCGGCGTCGACGGTGCCCGGGGTGTTCACCACCGACAGACCGGCCTTCGCGGCCAGGCCCGAGCGGGGGTGGATGAGACCGACCGTGCCGACCGGCAGCGCGATCGCGAGGCCGGTGCCGACCAACGCCCGCTCCCCCGGTTCCAGGATCACGTCGGCGGTGGTGCACAGGTCGACGCCCGCGTCGCCGTGGTGGGCGCGCGTCGGCAGGGGAATGCCGGGATCGAGCCGCAGCACCGCTATCGGTGGCAGTTCTGTACTCACGACTCGACCTCCGGATTCTCGGCTCCGTCGTGAGCGGGACTAGGTGTGTCCATGGTTCGCTCGCTTCGCTCCCTCACGTTGGTCGAGCCTACGCGTACAGCTCGGACAGACGTGACTTAGTGTTGACTCGTGTCGGACCAGCCCAACCCAGTGACTATGGACGAGAAACAGCCGAGCCCACAGCCGTACCGCGAGCGCCTCTGGGTGCCGCTGTGGTGGTGGCCGGTGGCCTTCGCCGTGACCGGCTTGCTGGCTGCCGAAATCCATATGGGCGCACCGGGTGTGCGCGCCTGGCTGCCCTACGTACTGCTCTTCCCGGTACCGGTGTGGGTGCTGCTCTGGCTGAGCAGGCACCGGGTGGAGGTCGCGCCGGATGCCTCGGGCACGCTCGAACTGCGCGCCGACCGCGCCCACCTGCCGGTGAATTTCGTTGCGCGTGCGGCCGTCGTTGCCCACACGGCGAAGAGTGCGGCGCTGGGTCGCCAGCTCGACCCCGCCGCCTACGTACAGCACCGGCCGTGGATCGGGCCGATGGTGTTGCTCGTGCTCGACGATCCCGACGACCCGACGCCGTACTGGCTGGTCAGTACGCGCAGGCCCGAACGGGTCCTGGCCGCGCTCGGAGTGCCGAGCGCGGGCTGATGGCCTGAACCCTCATCGAGATCGGGGGCCGAGCGGTGTGCTCGCGCTCAGGCCGCGCAGTCCATGCAAATCATCTGACCGCCCTTCTCGCTGGCCAGCCTGCTGCGGTGGTGCACGAGGAAGCAGCTGGAACAGGTGAACTCGTCGGCCTGCTTCGGGATCACCCGAACCGTCAGCACTTCCTCGGACAGGTCCGCGCCGGGAAGCTCGAACGACTCCGCGGTATCGGATTCGTCGATATCCACGACGGCGGACTGTGCCTCGTTACGACGAGCCTTCAGCTCCTCCAGCGAATCTTCCGACACGTCGTCGGTTTCGGTGCGCCTCGGTGCGTCATAGTCGGTTGCCATGTCGTCTTCCCCTCGTCCTTACTTCGTATATCCCGGACCGGTCCACTCACACCGATTCCGCGAGGAATCGCCGTGACTCGTACCGCCCCGCCGGTGGTGCACGTCACACGCACACCGGTCACTCATCAGGGCGGATCGGGCTGATCCACTCCGGATAGCGCTCGGTAAACGCAGGACATGCCCTACTTGTTCCCGCGACCGACCACCAATTTCGCCACCGGCGATTCGATCTGGGCCGCCAGACAATAGCGGACCCCGCGACAAAAGTCGCAATCAAAACACAGACGATTCGAAACCGACGGGTAATCGACACCTCCCGTCGAACTCCCCGAGACCTGGGGCGCGGTTGCCGGGCACCGAGGCCCGGTGCGCGGCCCGCCCGCGCGCACCACGCCCGGGCCGGGCAGCGTCGGCCCAGCACGCACCGCGGCCCCGAACTCCGTCGGCCTGCCTTCGCCCGGACCCGAATCCTTTTCGTAGAGTGTGCTGGTGGTTTCACTGATCACCGAAGGCCGCCCCGTGGATTCCCAGGGCAGGCCCTTCCTCCGCCGACGACCGCAGCCCTGGCTCATCATGCTCGGCGTCCTGCTGCTGATCTGCACGATCGTGTGGGTCAAGGCACTGACGACGACCGAACGCGACACCAGCGCGATGGCCTGCAACTCGCCGAGCCCGGCTACCGATCCCGGCGCCGGGCAGCCCGTCGCGCTCGGCCAGCGGGTCGGCAACGGGCGGTTACAGGACGTGGAACCGGCGCCGCTGGCCGCCGCCAAGGTGCGCGTGCTGAACGCGAACAACCAGCGCGGCCAGGCGGCCCATGTCGCGGCCCAGTTCGGCGATCTCGGGTTCGCCAGCGCGCCGGGGACGCAGTTCGGCAACGATTCGGTATACGTCAACGGCGACCTCGAGTGCACCGGCCAGATCCGGTTCGGCGTGAACGGCCGTCCGGCGGCCGCCTCGGTGCAGTTGGTGGTGCCGTGCGCCGAGCTGATCGAAGACCAGCGCAGCGACGACACCGTGGACATGGTGCTCGGTTCGCTGTTCCGCGACATCCGGCCCAGCAACGACGCCGAAGAGGTGTTGCGGTCACTGAAGAACCCCGCGCCCGGCGGACCGCCGCAGATCGATATCAAGCTGCTCGACGCCGCCCGCCAGGCGCGCTGCTAGCTCGCGGCGCGTCTGCCGTCGCCTCTGTGCCCCTCGAGACCGCCGGTTTCGAGGAACACAGTCGTCATTACAGGTCGGGAATCGGCTCGGTCGCGCCGATCCGCTCGAGCAGCTCGGCCAGTTCGTCGGCGATGCCCGGCGCGGCGGCGAGCACGAGGTCGCCCGCCGCGCTCGTCGCGGTGGCGGGCGGCAGCGTGAGCCGCGCGCCCGCTTCCGCCGCGATGAGCGCACCGGCGCCCCAGTCCCACGCGTTGAGGCCGTGCTCGAAGTAGGCGTCCACCCGGCCCGCCGCGACATGGCACAGGTCCAGGGCGGCCGCGCCGAGCCTGCGGATATCGCGCACCTGCGGCAGCACCTCGCCGATCAGTTGCGCCTGTCGCGTGCGCCGGTGCTTGCCGTAGGCAAAACCGGTGGCCACCAACGACATCGCGACGGTCTCGACCGGCGTGCAGCTCAGATGCTCGACCGCGCCGTCGGCGTCGACGCGGATCGCGCCGAGACCGAGGCCGGCGCTGTAGGTGGCCCGCCGCGCCACGTCGACCACCGCGCCCGCGACCGGCCTGCCGCCCCGCAGCGCCGCCACCGACACCGCGTAGCCCGGAATGCCGTACAGGAAATTGACCGTGCCGTCGATCGGGTCGACCACCCAGTGCACGATGTCGGCGGCCGAGTCGGCGAGACTGCCGCCGCCCTCCTCGCCGAGGATCGGATCACCCGGTCTCTGCTCGGCGAGCAGGCCGCGGATCAGGTCTTCGGTCTCGGTGTCCACGATGGTCACCGGATCGGTCGGGTGGGCCTTGGCCTGCACCGCGCCGTCCGCGGGGCCACCGGCCTGCCCGAAGACCTCGGGGCGGCGGGCACGGACGTGGGCGGCGGCGGTTTCGGCGAGGTCGACCGCGACTCTGCGCAGTTCGGCCTCGTCGCCGCGGGCGACGATGATCTCGGAGGTGTAGTCGGACACTGGTGATGAGGTTTCCGGCACGCTCCCCATCGCATCACAGATCCTCGGGAACGCGCAGCATCGATCGCGCATTACTCTTGTCGTGCACGACACAACGCCGTCGTCGGGCACCTCACCGCAATGCGTGCGCCGACGCGGTAGGAGCCTGTGCCTCGGCGTTGTGCTCCACACCCGCCAGACACAGGAACGAGGGGTTGGTCATGTCCGCTCGGGGGCACGCATTCGGCATCGATATCGGCGGCAGCGGCGTCAAAGGTGGCGCGGTGGATCTGGCCACCGGCGAGCTGGTCCACGAACGGATCAAGATCGCGACACCGCAGCCGTCCACCCCGCAGGCCGTCGCCGACGCGGTGGCAAAGCTGGTCGCGCAAGCCGATTGGGACGGTCCGGTCGGCATCACGCTGCCGTCGGTGGTGCTCGACGGCGTCGCCCGTACCGCCGCCAACATCGACAAGGCGTGGGTGGGCACCGATGCGCGCGCCCTGTTCTCGACCGCGCTGGACGGGCGTCCAGTCACCGTGCTCAACGACGCGGACGCGGCCGGCCTCGCCGAGGACCGCTACGGCGCGGCAAAGGATTTCGACGGGCTGGTGCTGCTGCTGACCTTCGGCACCGGCATCGGCTCGGCCCTGCTGTACCAGGGCACGCTGGTGGCCAACAGCGAACTCGGCCACCTCGAGGTCGGCGGCATGGAGACCGAGCATCGCGCCGCCGCGTCGATCAAGGATCGCGACGGTCTCACCTTCGAACAGTGGGCCGCCGAGGTCAGCACCATCCTGATCGGCCTGGAAAATCTCTTCTGGCCGAAAGTATTCGTCGCGGGCGGCGGCATCAGCCGCGATGCCGACCTGTGGATTCCGTTGCTCACCAATCGAACTCAGGTCATTCCCGCGCACCTGAAGAACACCGCGGGCATCGTCGGCGCGGCGATGGCCATCGATGCCGGTATCGCGCCATAACATGGGCGCGGCATGCGAGAATCCGTAAACGCTCCCGCACCGTAGGCGACATCGCGGGCGAAGGTACCCTGGTTAGATCGTTACAATGGAACGTGCCCGGCCTGTTCACGAACGCAAGCGAGTGAATCACAGGCACAGCGCCCTCGGCCCACGACGCAGTCGTGAGCCGGTGCAACCCGACCGGCCCTCCGCCGGTGAAACCCGACAGACCGCTCCGCCGGAAGACCACTCTGGCGTGACGCCGCACGAGACCGTCACGAAAGGGCGTACGTGGTAGCCACGAATACCCGTCAGACCGCCGATTCGGCCGAGGCCGATTCCGCAGATGTAACCGAAGCACGGCCGGTCCGTAAGGCGGCTGCCGCGAAGAAGGCCCCCGCGAAGAAGGCCGCGGCCAAGAAGGCACCCGCGAAGAAGGCCGCCGCCAAGGCGGCCAAGGCGCCGGCCAAGAAGGCCGCCACCAAGAAGGTGGGCGGCGACGGCGAGCCCGGTGCCGACGAGGCCATCGACGACGAGTCGCTCGACATCGAGGATCTCGGTGATCTCGAGGTCTCCGAGGACGACCTGACCGAGGAAGCCGAAGACCTCGTCGTCGAGGAAGTGGCCGAGGCCGCCGAGGAAGAGGTGGAGCCCTCCGCCGCCGACAAGGCCTCCGGCGACTTCGTCTGGGACGAAGAGGAATCCGAGGCCCTGCGCCAGGCCCGCAAGGACGCCGAGCTCACCGCCTCGGCCGACTCGGTGCGCGCCTACCTCAAGCAGATCGGCAAGGTCGCGCTGCTCAACGCCGAAGAGGAGGTCGAACTCGCCAAGCGGATCGAGGCGGGCCTCTACGCGGCGGAGAAGGTGCGCGAGTTCACCGAGCAGGGCGAGAAGCTGCCGGTCGCGATGCGCCGCGACTACAACTGGATCGTCCGCGACGGCAACCGGGCCAAGAACCATTTGCTGGAAGCCAACCTGCGCCTGGTCGTCTCGCTGGCCAAGCGCTACACCGGCCGTGGCATGGCGTTCCTGGACCTGATCCAGGAGGGCAACCTGGGTCTGATCCGTGCCGTCGAGAAGTTCGACTACACCAAGGGCTACAAGTTCTCCACGTACGCCACCTGGTGGATCCGGCAGGCCATCACCCGCGCCATGGCCGACCAGGCCCGCACCATCCGCATCCCGGTGCACATGGTGGAGGTCATCAACAAGCTCGGCCGCATCCAGCGCGAGCTGCTCCAGGACCTGGGCCGTGAGCCCACCCCGGAGGAGCTGGCCAAGGAAATGGACATCACGCCGGAGAAGGTGCTGGAGATCCAGCAGTACGCGCGTGAGCCCATCTCGCTGGACCAGACCATCGGCGACGAGGGCGACAGCCAGCTCGGTGACTTCATCGAGGACTCCGAGGCCGTGGTCGCCGTCGACGCGGTGAGCTTCACGCTGCTGCAGGATCAGCTGCAGTCGGTGCTGGAGACGCTGTCCGAGCGCGAGGCGGGCGTGGTCCGGCTGCGCTTCGGTCTCACCGACGGCCAGCCGCGCACCCTGGACGAGATCGGCCAGGTCTACGGGGTCACCCGGGAACGCATCCGCCAGATCGAGTCCAAGACCATGAGCAAGCTGCGCCACCCCAGCCGCTCCCAGGTCCTGCGCGACTACCTGGACTAGCCGCACTCCGAGAACGCCCCGCATGCGCGCACCGCATGCGGGGTTTTTTCGTTCGAATGCGCAGTGGCGCAAGGGTTTCGGCTACGGGGCGGGGGCGCAGGTGCCTTCGGCGATGAGTTCGGCGGCGACCTTGGCCGCGGTGCGCGCGAACGCGGAGACCAGGGGGCGGGTGTCGCCCTCGCGAACGGCGAGGGCCAGCACCGCGGGGGCGACATCGCGCAGCGGGCGGGCGACGACGCCCGACCATGGGAAGAAGTGCGCGACCGAGGCCACCGACACCGCGACCGCCTGGCCGCTGCCGACCGCGGCGAGCAGATCCTCGAGGGTGGTGACGTACGCGCCGATGGTCGGCGGGCCGTCGCGGTAGTCGCCCAGCGTCATGAAATGCTGGGCCGCCAGGTGCCGGTTGTCGGTCCACCAGGCGAACGGCTGGACCGCCAGGTCCGGGGGTGCGACCGCCGGGCCCGCGGCCAGCGGATCGTCGGCCGAGAGCAGGGCGATGCGCTCCTCGGCGAGCAACGGCGTGATCTCGAGACCGTCGGGCGCGGGCAACCAGATGAGCCCCATGTCGGCGGTGCCTGCCAGCACGCCTGCGCTCGGGTCGTCGAATTCGACCTTGCCGACCGTCAACGCCACGTGCGGATATTCGGCGGCGAAGGCCCGCAGCATCCGGGGCGTGACGTCCAATCCGGTGACACCGCGGATCCCGATCCGCAATTCGGTGCGCTCCCCCGACTCGGTCTCGCGGGTGTCGGCGATCGCCGCGCCGACCGTGTCGAGGATGTCGGGCACCCTGGCCAGCAGCGTCCGGCCCGCGTCGGTGAGCGTCACCTGCCGGGTGCTGCGTTGGAAAAGCGTTGCGCCGATCCGGGTTTCGAGCTGTTTGATCTGGTTGCTCAGCGCCTGCTGGGTCAGGTGCAGGCGCGCGGCCGCCTTGGTGAAGTTCAGCTCGGTCGCCAGTACGTGGAAGGCGCGCAGGTGCCGGAGTTCCACATCCACAAGCCAGGATTGTAGATCCGACAGCCGATCGGTGTTTCCGTTCTCGGCTCGGCGCATCGAGCATGGTTCTCAGCGGATCACGAATCGAGGAGCGCCTTGCCGGAACAACGACGTCACGAGCTCGGACCGTACGAGCCGATCGCGGAGTGGGCGTTCGGGTGCCTGATCGTCTGGCATCAGCTCGGCGAGACCACCGGCGGGGTGCTCTCGGTCGCGGAGATGGTGGTGCCGCGAGGCAGCGAACCGCCGATCCATCTGCATTCACGAGAAGACGAACTGTGTTTCGTCCTGGAGGGTGAGGTGACGATGCATCGCGGACTCGATCGGATAGCGGCAGGTCCCGGCACCTCGGTCTGGCTGCCACGCGGTATCCAGCACGGATTTCGGGTGCACACCGACACGGCACGCGTGCTGCACCAGTACACGCCCGCCGGAATCGAGAAGGCGCACCGGGCATTCGGCACCGCGGCCACCGGCCGAGTCCTGCCGCCCGCTGCCCCGCACCATCGCGAACAGGCCGAGATCGAGGCCGAGTTCGCCCGCTACGGAGTCACTCTCGTCGGCCCGGCCGCGGGACCGGGGTGGCAGGTATGACCGCGCCCGCCGCCTGTCCCCTGCCGGATGCCGCACCCGCGTCGGCGCAGCTGCGGATCCTCGGCCCGGTGCAGGTCAGCGCCGGCGACACGGTGATCGGAGTGGATCGGCCGCTGGAACGTGCGGCCCTGGTGCGGCTGGCGCTCGCCGGTGGTGTGCCGGTACCGGATCGACGGCTCGCCGCCGATCTGTGGGGCGAGGGCGAACTCTCGCGACCGATCGAACGGTTACGCGTCGTGGTGTCGCGGCTGCGTTCGGCGTTGGGCCCGCACGGTGCGGCCGTGCTGCGCACCCCCGCGGGCTACCGGACCACGATCGTCGCGGATGATCTGCTTGCCGCCGAATCGATCGCGGACCGCTTGCACGCCGCACGCCGGGCCGGACAGCACGCCGTCGCCCACGCGGCCGCCGACGAAGCCTTGCGTCTGTGGCGCGGGCCGGCGCTCGCCGACCTGCGCTGGACGCCGTACGCGGAGGTCGAGGCGGCCCGGTTGGACGAGTGGCGACTCGAATTGACCATCGCCGGACTGGATTCCGCGCTGCGGGTCGGTTCCGGCGCGGAACATCTGCGGAGCATGGCCGTACTCGCGGGCGAATACCCCCTGCACGAACCACTGACCAGGCTGCACGCGCTCGCCCTGTATCGCGCGGGCAGGCAGGTCGACGCCCTGGACCAGCTGCGCGGGCTACGGCACGCGCTCGCCGAACAATTCGGCGCCGCACTCGCACCCGACACCGTCGACCTGGAAGTACGCATCCTGCGCCACGATCCGACACTGATCATCGGAAAGCCCACCAGACCAACGGCTGCCACGCTGCGCCTGGTGCGGCACCGGGACGTCACGCTGCTGGCGCACCGATTCCGGCGACCCGAGCTCAGCTCGTGAACGATGCTTGTGCGTTCTCGCGCAGCATCATTCACTGCACGCAGGTCTTCTGGTTGTAGTCCACGATGCGCCGCGCCACCGCACCGATATCGGCCTGCGTGGCCGACGGGTCCGGGGTGGCGGCCATGAGTTTTTCCTGCGAGTCCGCGAGTTTGTTCCAGTCGGCCTTGATGTCGTCCGGTGCCAGCCCGGCGAGCTTGCGCATCTTAGGCACGGTATCCGCATTCGCGGTATCGGGCACATAACTTCCACTGCCCAAGTCTTTCAGTGCGTCACAATAGGCTCGATCCGCGCCCTCATTGTCCGCACAACCCGCGAGAACTCCTGCACCCAAGGCGAATACGATCGCAAAAGATTTCATTCGGTGCATTTCCAGCCTCCAACGTTCCTGACCCGCCGTACCCGCTCGGTGGCGACGGCGAGCACCTCCGCACTGTAGTTCCACCTTCCCGCACTCTTTCTGCGGCTTCGCACCCGCTAGGGCACGCCACAGCGGGTGCGAAGCCGCAGAAGGGGTGCGACAGGGTCAGGACGGAACAGACAACAGGTGCGCGAGCAGGTGGGCGGAGGTTGCGACCGCAGCGTACTCGGGGATGTTGTGACCCGCGCCGGCAAGGACTTCGAGACGATACGGGCCGGTGACCCACTCTCTCGTGGCCTGGATGCCCGACATCGCGACCATGCGATCGTCGGTGGCGGCAAGAAACAGCGTCGGTACCGTGACGGGCGTGCGGTACCCCTCGAAGTCGTTGGCGCGGTACCAGTTCAGCGCCGCGGTGAGCGCGCCCGGCTCGGCGAGGCGGCGAAAATACTCGGCGCTCTTCCATTCCGGGACGCCCGTCAGCTTCGGTGGACCACCGGCGAGGATCGCGTCCTCGGGGATCGGCGACGGCTGCCGGAATCTGTTCATGTAGGCCGACGCCTGTTGCTGTGCCGGGTCGTTCCGCAGCGCGTCCGCGAAAGCGGCCGGATGCGGCACGGAAACCGCTGTCAGCGAACGGATTCGAGCCGGTCGATCAGCCGCCGCGACCCACGCGACGACCGCACCCCAGTCGTGCCCGACCAGGTCGAACCGCCGCCACCCCAACGCATCCGCGATCGCCCACACATCGGACACGAGCAGGTCGAGCCGATAGTCCTCGATCCGGGCGGGCCGCACCCCCGGCGAATACCCACGCTGATCGGGCGCGACCGCCCGGCATCCCGCCGCGGCGAGTGCCCCCATCTGCTGATCCCATTCGATGCCCAGCTCCGGAAAACCGTGCAGCAACAACACTTCCCGGCCCTGCGCCGGTCCGGCGGACACCGCCTCGAACACGCCCACGTCGGTCGAAATCCTGACCGCGTCCAGCCCGGCAGGGGCCGCACCCGCGGACGCGGCCCCAGCCGAAGCCAGCATCACCCCGCCCAGCTGAGCGAATCGCCGCCTACTGAACCGCATCCCACGTGCCATGCCGCCGACGGTAAACCCTGGCGGCATCGTCACGCGTCATACCGCAGACCGATCCGCCCGTGCCTCCACGGGGTTACGTTGCTGAGCAGTCGAACTCGCGTCCGAGGCGCCGGGTTCGACCGGTCAGTGTCGGCTCAGCGGGACGCGACAGGACAAAGATCCACAAGCCCTGACTCCGGCGCACGAATTGTCGCGTCGAGCGCGGATTCGTCGGCAATTACTTGCGCAGCAGACAAACACGTGCAGCGCCGACCGAGGCAGCACTCCGGACGGCCCCGTCGAACCGCGTCAGTGGAAGTGGCTACTGAGCGGACCTCGTCACAGAGCCGAGCCCGATCGACCCCCGCTCACCGCAACGTGTACTTGGTTCGCGACACATTGAACCCGTACTCGGCATTCACGCACTGGATTCCTGATTCGCGCGGCAACCCGGTACAGGTGATCGCATCACTGGCGATGATTTTGTGGAACGGTAACCGCTCTCCGAGCATGATGATCTGGGTGCAGCTGTAGCGCGCCTCCGCGGGCCCCTGATTACGCAACGTGAACTTCGGATACGGCCCATAACCCCCGCAGTCCGGCTTCGGCCCCGGCAGCGTGATCGCCCACCCGTGCACCACACAGAACACCTCATGATCATCGAGAATGCAGCCCACCTGCCCCGGACTGGTATCCACCTCGGAGAACACATGCCTGGTCGCCTGCGCCGGCCCCGCCCCAATCATCATCGCGCCCAGCGCAATCCCCAACGCAACCCTGAAAATTCGTAACTTGTACATGCCCCCACCCTCACCGCCCCGAGTTTCACCGCCACTTCACCCGAATCTCGAGCACCGATCGCGAATCAGCCCGCGGCCCTGACGCTTCCCTCCGTGACGTCCCGTCCAAGCCCCGCAGCGCTAGTCGAGTGCACCGAATCTCTGCGCGATCCAGAACTCTGTCGACGGAGCGGTCGACGCGTAGACCCGCAGCGCCGACAAGTAGGTCTCGAACAGGAACTCGGCTTCGATGTACGCCAGCAGCTCGATCTGGAGATCCAACGCCCGCACGCGTATTCGAGCCGGGCATCGACGTTGTCCAGCATCTCCCCTACGAGGCGCTGCGCGTGATAGTGCTCGGGCGGATTACGAGGTCAACTGCCGGCCAGTTGCCGCAACCGGGCCTGGCGAATCCATTCCGCGGAAACCGGTTCGCCTTCCATCGCCATGCTCCCGACGACCCGTTCGATCACGGATTCGCGACGGCCACGCATCTTCTCCGCGAGCGGAAGTGCACGCCGCGCGGCGTCCTTCGCCAGCTCAGGCACCACAATATGGCTTCGTAGTCGCGGGCTCGAACGACATTTTCCGCTTCATGCTCGGCGTCGCTCGCCTCAGGATGGCCCGAGGCCGAGAATGTCGGCGGAGTCGAGGCCGGGCGGGAGGTACCCCTGAGGTCTACGCCGGGGCGGCCCAGGCGGTGGGCGCCAGTACTTGGAGCGAATGTTGCCCGGGTGTGAAACGAGGTTACGGACGCCGCCTCGCCGCCGGTGACGCAGCGCACACGCCGGGCGGGTCACGTGCCTGCGTCATCGCGACACGGCACACTTGGCTGGTGGTTGCCTCCCCGGTCCAGTTCCGGTCGCCCTGGACTCAGACCATCGACCTCAGGACCGAGCTGCGCACCGCGTGGGACTGGCTGCGCCGTCCCGCGCTGGTGCGCCGTGTCCTCCCCGCGATCCGCACCCATCTGGGCGCGGCGCCGGCCAGCACCGCCTACGCGTTCACCTTGTTCGTCACGTGGTGGACGCTGCGGGGCGTGGGTGACTCGGTGGAGCGCAGGCTGATCTTCTCCGCCTCGACCAATCTCTACAACATGCGGCACAACCCGGTGCAGGTGCTGGTCGCCTCGGCGTTCTGGACCGACGGCGGGTTCCCGTGGACCACCATCGTCAGCTTCCTGGTGGTGATGGCCTATGCCGAACGCTGGCTCGGCACCGGCCGCTGGATCGTGCTGTTCGCCACCGGGCACATCGGCGCGACGCTGCTCACCGTCACCGGTATCTCGCACGCCATCGACCGCGGCGTGATCCCGTTGAAGGTGGCGGTCGCCGCGGATGTCGGTACCAGCTACGGCTTTTCGGCGGTCCTGGCCGCGATGGCGTTCCGGTTCCGCGGACCCGTCCGGTTGCTGTGGGCGGGCACGCTCACCGTGGTGCTGGTCGCGGCCCTGTGGATCGGGCCGACCTTCACCGACTACGGCCACCTGTGCGGGGCCGCCATCGGCTTCGTCGTCGGCGCGCTGGCGACGCTGCTCGGCCGCTGGGTGCAGCGGCGCACGGCGGCGAAAGAAACGGTGTCGGTCAGCCGGTGAGCACAGCGGGTTTGGTACGCCGCTGCACCAGCCCGACGACCGGTTCCACCACCCGCGCCACGATCGGCCCGAGGATCGCCATCAGCAGCACATACGCCGAGGCGAGCGCGGCCAGCTGACCGTCGACCCCGCCGACGGTCACCGCCAGGCCCGCGATGACGATCGAGAATTCCCCACGCGCGACCAGCGCCGCGCCGGCCCGCGCACGACCCATCCGCCGGATGCCCTGCCTGCTCGCCGCCCACCAGCCGGTTGCGACCTTGGTCAGCACGGTGACCACGGCCAGCCCGACCGCCCAGCCGAGCACCGGCGGGATCGCCGTCGGATCGGTGGTGAGGCCGAACGCCACGAAGAAGATCGCCGCGAACAGATCACGCAGCGGCTCCAGCAGTTTCGCGGCCTCGTGCGCGGTCGATCCCGAGATCGCGATGCCGAGCAGGAACGCCCCGACCGCCGCGGATACGTTCAACGCGGAGGCCACCCCGGCCACCAGCAGCGCCGCGCCGAGCAGCTTGAGCAGGAACACCTCGCGGTCGTTGCTGTCCACGATGGCCGACACGTAGCGCCCGTAGCGCAGCGCCACCACGAGCACCACCGTGATCGCGGTCAGCGCGACGGCGAGCGATTTCAATCCGCTGGCGAAGCTCACCCCGGCCAGGATGGTGGTGAGGATCGGCAGGTACACCGCCATCGCCAGATCCTCGAACACCAGGATCGACAGGATCACCGGCGTCTCCCGGTTACCGAGCCGCCCGAGATCGTCGAGCACCTTCGCCACGATGCCCGACGAGGAGATATAGGTGACCCCGCCCATGGTGACGGCGCCGATCAATCCCCAGCCGAGGATCAACGCCACCACCACGCCGGGCGTCGCGTTCGCGACGAGGTCCACCAGGCCCGCCGCCCACGAGCGGCGCAGGCCGGTCATCAGTTCCGGCGCGGTGTCTTCCAGGCCGAGCAGCAGCAACAGCAGCACGACGCCGATTTCGCCTGCCACATGGCCGAATTCGTTGGCGGCGGTGAGTTTGATGAAGCCGCCCTGGCCGAACGCGAGACCGCCGAGCAGATACAGCGGGATCGGCGACATCCCGAAGCGCCCCGCCAGCCGCCCGAACATGCCGAGGGCAAAGAGAATCGCTCCGAGCTCGATCAGGGCGAGCGCGGTTTCGGTCACGGGCTCAGCCGTGGGTCAAGATCTTCGCGGCCGCGTCGAGGCCTTCCGGGGTACCGACCACCACGAGCAGGTCGCCCGTGGTGAAGGTGAAATCCGGTCCGGGCGAGGGATGCAATTGCCCGGCGCGCATCACCGCGACGATCGACACCTTGGTCCGGGTGCGCATCGCGGTCTCGCCGAGGGTGCGACCCGCGTAGGGGGACTCCTCCGCGATCGCCATCTGCCGGGTGGTGATGCCGGGCAGATCGCTGTGCTCGTCGTTGAGTTTGGCCACGAGCTGGGGCGCACCGAGCAGATTGGCCAGCACGGCGGCCTCGTCGGTACTCAGCGGAATCTGCGCGGCGCAGGCGTCCGGATCGTCGAGTTTGGAGACGATCAGATCGATGTCGCCGTCGCGGTGTGCGACCACGCCGATCCGGCGGCCCGACCGCACCTCGAAGTCTTTTCGGACTCCAATTCCGGGTAGCGCAGTGACGTCGACATTCACACACTCCAGGGTAGACCGAGGTCTCGTCCGTCCGCCGGTGCGGTCATCACTTCGGCGGATGGCGCCTGGTCAGGGCTGTGCTGAGATGGAAGCGTGCGGCAATGGTCGGAGATTCCGGGAACGGCGCGGGATGCGCTGGGCGCGCTGCTGGTGTTCGCCGGCGGCGCGGCGCTGTACGTGTCGAACCTGTTCGCGCTGATCGATCTCGGCCACAGCGTGCCGGTGCCGGTCCGGCTCGCGATCCTCGCTCCGCTGTGCCTGCTGACGATGGCGCGGCGCCGCATGCCGGTGCCCGCCATGCTCGTCGGCCTGATCCCGCTGAGTATCGATATCTGGATCGGCCCCTCGGTGCCGGTCTGGCTGATCTACGGCGACCTGATGTACGCGGCGGTGCTGTATTCCGCGAAACGCACGTCGCGCTGGGTGATCATCGGCTGGGCCACGTTCTCGGTGCTGCTGGTGCTCGTCACCGCGGTCGTCGCGCACGACCTGCGGGCCATCTCGCTGGCGCTGCTGGTGGTGCTCGCGTTCATCGCCACGCCGCTGTGGTGGGCCAATTCGGTGCGCACGCACAAGGACATCGCCGCGGCCGAACGGGCCCGGGCGCAGGCGCTGACCCTGGTGGCCGAACTCGACCGTCGCGCGGCCATCGCCGACGAGCGCACCACCATGGCCCGCGACCTGCACGACGTGATCGCCGGCCATCTCTCGGCCATCGCGATCCAGTCCGAGGCCGCGCTCGGGGTGCTGGCCCGCAAGCAGCCCGACGCCGCGGTCACCGGGATCATGCAGTCCATCCGCACCAACAGCGTCAGCGCCCTGCAGGAGATGCGGACGATGATCGGCCTGCTGCGCAGCGACGGGGAGGGCGAGGACGAGGTGGCCGCGCCGCGCCGGCTCGCACAGTTGTCCATCCTGGTCGATGCCGCCCGCGCGGCCGGAATCGCGGTGCGGGTCCACGAAACCCTCGACGACACCGAACTACCGAGCGCGGTCGACCAGGCCGCGTACCGCATCATCCAGGAGGCTTTGACCAACGCCATGAAACACGCACCGGGACAAGGGGTCGACATCGACGTGAGCACGCGGGACGGCGAACTGCGGGTGGCGGTCCGCAATCCGGTACCGGCGATCACGGTGCGCCGCAGCGAGAACGGCGACCCGCACCGCGGCTTGATCAACATGCGTGAGCGGGCCGCGGCGCTGGGCGGCAGCTTCACGGCCGGATCGAGCGCAGGCACCTGGGAAGTGCAAGCGACCCTGCCGGTTTCGATCGCGAGCGGGTCATGACGATCCGGGTGCTGATCGCCGACGACCACGCCGCCATCCGCGCGGGACTGCGGATGATCCTGGATGCCGAGGACGATATCGAGGTGGTCGGCGAGGCCGCCGACGGCGACGTCGCGGTATCGCAGGCCAAGGCGCTGCGCCCGCACGTCGTGCTGATGGACGTGCGCATGCCCGGGGTGGACGGCATCACCGCGACCGAGCGGGTGACCGCCGACGGACTCGCCAAGGTGCTGATCCTGACCACCTTCGACCTGGACGAGTACGTATTCCGGACGCTGCGGGCCGGCGCGTCGGGGTTCGTGCTCAAGTCGTCGTCGGGACAGGCGCTCATCGATGCCGTCCGCACCGTGGCCGCGGGCGACGGCGTGCTCGCCCCCGAGGTGACCCGGGCGGTGATCTCGGCGTTCGCCGCGGTGAATCCCGATGCGGCGCAACCGGAGCCGGACGGGCTCGCCGACCTCACCGAACGCGAACGCGAGGTGCTCGACTGCCTGGGCGACGGACTGTCCAACGCGCAGATCGCGGGCAAGCTGTTCATCGGCGAGACGACGGTGAAGACGCACGTCTCCCGGGTACTGACGAAACTCGGTGTGCGGTCACGGGTTCAGGCCGCCATCGTGGCGCGCGAGGTGCGCGACCGCTAGCCTCACTTCGCCAGTGGCGCGAACGAGCCGTCGGGGCCGGGCTGGAACTCCTCGACCGCGACGACCGCACCGGTCGGCAGCGGACCGTACAGGTGCGGGAAGAGCATCGACTCCGGGTCGGTCGGCACGCCGGGTTCCCATTTCACCGGTGCACCCAGGCGGGCCGGGTCGAGCCGTAAAAGCACCAGGTCGCGGCGGCCCGCGAAGAGCCGGTTGGCCGGCAGATGCGCCTGCTCCGGCGCCGACAGGTGGATGAACCCGACCTCATCGAGCGATGGCGCCCGGTACTCACCGGTTTGCCGGGCGGAAAGCCACTCGCCCAAAGTACATATGTGAACGAGCGTGTGAGTGTCATGGGTCACGGGTAATCTCCCGGTAGACAACTGGATCGGCCTGTTCGAGGTGGTGACCACAACTGAGTTCGAAGCGTGACCTGGAATGTTCGCCAGTAGCGAAATCCCTGGTCGTGTTATCGAAAACACACCGAATCACTCACGGGAACAAAGCCCCCGTCCCGAACGTCTGACAGAGTAGTCATACCACTGCTGGGAAGTAGCGGTAGCGAGCCCGCGGAGTGACCACGGGCCCCACACCAGGCGAACGGTCTGTGAACCGGGAGCCAGGACGGAGGAGTCATGCCAGGAACCCTGACTAGCACCCCACTGACCGCGGTCGATCGTTGCGACCGCTGCGGGGCGGCAGCTCGAGTGCGCGCCGTTCTGCCCGCAGGTGGCGAGTTGCTCTTCTGCCAGCACCACGCGAACGAACACATGGATCGACTGCGTGAGTTGGAAGCCGTGATCGACACGGAGTCCGCTCCCGCGCTCTGATCAACTCCTCGCGTCCTGAGATAACAACATCCGATAACAGAACACCGTTCGACCCGAGCGGGCGATCCACGGATCGCCCGCTCTCGGTCTGTTCAGGGGCCGATCGAGGCGGGCAGGATCCCGTCCAGCAGGCGGTTCAGGCCGTAGTCGAACGCCCCGTCCGGGTCGCCGGGCGCTTCATACAGTTCCCCGACCACCTTGCCCACCCGCGACGCCAGCGGGAACGCCTCGGGCGACATCGCCCCCGAGAGCAGCGGGCCGTGCACGTCCCACCACTGGGCGTCGGTCATCACCTGGGTTTCGCGCCGCGCGGCGACAGCCATCCTGGCGTTACCCGTCGCGAACTCGGTGAGTACGGCGATCACCCGATCCAGTTCCACCTCGGAGCGGCCGATGTCGTCGATCGCGGCCAGTTGCCGCTCGAAGCGCCGCATCCGCCCCGGGCCGAGCACCAGCCGCCACGGCGGCACCTCCAGCAGCCAGGGATGCGCGAGCAGCTCGGCGCGGGCCTGGCGGGCGATCGCGGCCATCCGGTCGCGCAGCGGCAGCTCCGGGGCGATGGGCGCGTCCTCGTCGGCGACCGCGTCCGCCATCAGCACCGCGAGCGCGTCCTTGCTGGGCACATAGGTGTAGAGGCTCATCGGCCGCAGACCCAGCTCCGCGGCGACCGCGCGGATGGACACCTTGGCGTACCCGTCGCGGTCGGCGAGGGCGATCGCGGCCCGGACCACGGCGTCGACACTGACCGTCTGCTTGGGCCCGCGGCCGCCGGGGCGCGGCGGGACCTCGCGTCGCCACAGCAGTCCGATCAGCTGTTTCGCCTGTTCGACGGTGGTTTCGTCGGCCACGGGACTCCTCGGAACAAACTCGGTACCCTGTACGTTGTTCAGATACTTCGTACACCATACGCCGAATAAGGGGTTCGTTCTGCGCAGCACACAGGCCACGTATCTACCCGACCGGCACATGTTCGCCCTGTGGACATGGACCGGCCAGGACACCGGGCCCGCACCCGACACCGGCGACCGGGAATCCGTCACCCTCGCGGTCCCGACAGGACCGGACGGCACCATCGAAATCAACGAGGTCGACTGCGCGT
This sequence comes from Nocardia vulneris, assembly GCF_001613425.1. Taxonomy (GTDB): domain Bacteria; phylum Actinomycetota; class Actinomycetes; order Mycobacteriales; family Mycobacteriaceae; genus Nocardia; species Nocardia vulneris. Next base: position 103,450 of record NZ_BDCI01000042.1, read on the forward strand.
TGCGCGATCCCCAGACCTTCGCTGAATCGGCCATCGATGACGCGGGCGAATCGGTGCACGCCTGGCAAGCGGCACTGCGCGAGGAGGGGACGGGGGTCGCTGCGGCGCAGGCGGATTCACGTCGGTCGCGCGGCCGCACAGGGGGGTCTGCCACCGACACGGGGGCGGCCATCGGCGCGCAGCCGACGACCAGCACCGATGCGGGGCCCAGCACTGGCACGCAGCCCACCACCGGTACGCAGCCCACCACCGGTACGGGGCCCAGCACTGGCACGCAGCACGCCGCCGAGGCGGAGCCCACCACCAGTGCGGAACCCACCTCCAGCGCGCAGACCACGCCCAGCACGCAGCCCACCACCAGCACGCAGCCCACCTCCAGCGCGGGGCACGCCGCCGGCACGCGACCCGCCGCCGACGTGCAAACCCGCACAGCGCAGGAAAATCCCCGTGCGACAGGCGGTCCGGGCGACGTGGCGGCTGGTCCGGCACCGGCGGCGGGAGCTGCCGCGAATACCGTTGCCGCGGAGAAAGAGTCGCTGTCCGACGTGGCGGACGTGATCCGTCTGCGCGCGGCGGCCTTGCCGATTGCGGCGCATGCCGTGCCGGATGCGGCGGGGACGTCGGTGGTCGCTGCGGAGCGGGCGTTGCGGGTGCTGTACGAAACGCGAGGAGTGGCGGCCGAATTGGCGGTCGCGCTGAAAGCGGAGTTGCGACCCTATCAGGTGCGCGGGGTGAGCTGGTTGCGGGAAACCGTCGCGGCGCACGGCGGGGCCGTGCTGGCCGACGAGATGGGGCTCGGAAAAACCGTGCAGACCATCGGTTTCCTGCACGGGCGAGCGGCGAGCGGGCCGCAGCTCGTGGTGTGCCCCACCTCGCTGGTGGGCAACTGGGCGCACGAGATCGACCGGTTCGCGCCCGGACTGCGCGTAACCGTGTGGCGCGGCGGCGCTATCGCGGCCGAGGCCGGGACGGTCGTCGTCGCGGGATATCCCACCCTGCGGCTGCACGGGCACCTGCTCGGCGAACACCGCTGGGCGACCACGGTTTTCGATGAAGCGCAGGCGCTGAAGAATCCGCGCACCCAACTCGCCAAGGCCGCACGCACACTCGACGCCGAGGTGCGCGTGGCGCTGACCGGCACGCCGGTGGAAAATCATCTGGAAGAACTGTGGGCGCTGCTGAACCTGGTGGCGCCCAGGCTGTTCGGGCATCGCACCCAGTTCCGACGCCGTTTCGTCCGGCCGATCCAGGAAGGGTCGGCGAGCGCGGCGGCCCGGCTGCGCGACGCGATCGAACCCGTCGTGCTCGCGCGGAAAAAGGCACAGGTGGCCGCGTCGCTACCAGCCAAGATCCACACCGACCTGTTGTGCGACCTCACCGGCGAACAGGAGAGCCTGTACGACAGGCTGCTCGATCGCGCCATCGATGACGGCTTCGGCTCCGGCGCCCAGCGGCAGAGCCGGGTGCTCGCGGCACTCACGGCGCTCAAACAGGTCTGCAACCATCCCGGACTGGTCACCGGCGAACTGACCGAGCTGGCGGGCCGCTCCGGCAAGCTCGACCTGTGCGCCGATATCGTCGCCAACAACCTCGAATTGGGTGCTCCCACCCTGATTTTCACCCAGTACCGGCAAACCGGCGAACTGCTCGTGCGCCACCTCGCCGAACAGTTCGAGGTCGCCGCGCCGTTCTTCCACGGTGGACTGGACCAGGCCGAGCGGGCCGCGATCGTCCACGGTTTCCAGGCCGCGGAGGGACCACCCGTGCTCGTGCTGAGCCTGCGCGCGGCGGGCACCGGCCTCACCCTGACCCGCGCCGCCGACGTCATCCACTTCGACCGCTGGTGGAATCCGGCCGTCGAGGCACAGGCCTCCGATCGCGCCCATCGCATCGGCCAGACCCGCACGGTCACCGTCACCACGCTGACCTCGACCACCACCGTCGAAGAACACATCGCCCGGATGCACGACCGCAAGTCCGCGCTCTCGGACCTCGGCGACTCCGCCGGCATCGCCGCGCTGGCCCGGCTCGACGACGACCAGCTGATCGAAATCCTGCGCCGGAAACGGGGGAACTGATGGCGGACAACGAATTCGGCTACACCCTGTGGGGCATGGACTGGGTCCGGCTCGCCGAACCGCTGCGGCAGACCCGGCCCGACCCCCTGCTCCCTCGCGCCCGCAGCATCGCCCGCAACCACGGCATCCAGGCCACCGTCGAGGGCCGCGTCGTCCGCGCGACCCTGCACCGGGGCAGCGAGGCCTCGGTACTCCACCTGGAGGTGGCGCCGCTGCCGCGCACGGCGGTCACCGCCATCAACGCGGTCATCCCCGACACCACCGTCCTCACCGACGACATGCACCGCGCCGCCAAAGCCGCGGGCATCACCGTAGCGCCGGTGCTCGCCGGAACGGACTGCTCGTGCAAGGCGCGCTCCCCCCGCTGCCTGCACATCCTCGCCCTGTACTACGACATGGCGCGCCGGGTAGACGAAAACCCACGCCTGGCACTGGAACTCCAGGGCTATTTCCAAGCAGCACAAGAGGACGACACACCGGCCTCTGCCGAAGCGCCCCGCTGGGTGCCGATCAACACCCTCGACCCCGCAACCTACTTCGCCGCACCAACCGCGCACTAACCGGCCCAATTCTGCGTTCTCGCACCACTTTCGCGTTCTCGCACCCGCTGCGACTGGCTGTAGCCGGTGCGGGAACCCAGAAGTAGTGCGAGAAGCCAGAAGCTGCGCCAGCGCGCGCCTCTGGCGGGCTGGGGGCGTTCCAGTCCGGGGGTGCGTGGGGCGGGATGTGGTGCCTTGCATGTCTTCGCCGCGACCGGGGTAGATACTTGGGGGCCGCGCTTGGAGCGGGCAGCGGGTTGTCGGTCTGCGGTGCCCGACGCCCTCTTCTGCACCCCAAACGGGGTGCGGGACGGCAGAAGTGATGCGTGCGCGGGCGGCGACCGGCGTGCGCAGATGGTGGCGAACGCTCCGGCCGGTGGGGGTCCGGTCCGACCGAGGTGCGCACGCCGGCATCCCTCCTCCTGCGGCGTGCGCACCTCTCCTGAGCGCCCGATCGCACTGTCCTGGTGGCGGATTCGGCTCGGATCGGATCCGCCGATGGCGTCCGGACAGTGTCGGGGCGCTCAGGCGGGGCGGCGGGCACGGAAGCGGAAGCTTCCCTGCCCGATTTCGATTTCCACGTCGGTGAAGCCGATGCGGGTGAGGCGGTCGGCGGCGTGCTCGGGCGGCACCGGCACGCACGTGTCGCCCAGGTGGATGAGCCGGAACAGCCAGCCGTCCAAGCCATCGCTGCCCGCGAACACCCCGCCGGGGCGCAGCACCCGCAGCGCGTCGGCGAACACCCGGTCCTGCTGCAGCGCGGTCGGCACGTGGTGCAGCATGGTGAAGCAGACTACCGAGTCGAATTGTTCTGCGGCGAAGGGCATTTCGGCACCATCACCCTGCACCACGGTCATCGCCGAGCCGTGCCGGGTGCGCAACCGCGCGGCCAGTTCCGGGTCGAGTTCGACACCGGTGAGCGACCCCGCACGAGCGCGCAGCGCCCCCACGTTCGCGCCGTAACCGGGTCCGATCTCGAGCGCACTGGCACCGAGGTCGAGCCCGTGCAACGCCCACGGCACGATCTTGGTCGCGCTGGTCCGTTCCCACCGCGCGGAGCGGCACAGCGCCCGATGGAGCAGGTTCATCGCCATAGCCACGAGGTTAGGAGCGGACAGCGATGACCACTACCGGCTACGGTGACATATTGTGTCGCTGAACGGCCATCCCCGCTTCCAGCCGGTGCCGCCCGGCCCGACGGCGATGGTGTTCGGCGTCGGGCTGCTGCCCGCCGGGTTCTGGTTCGCGACGCACGAGCATCCGCAGCACCAGATCGCCTGGGCCGCACGCGGAGTCATCGCCGTCGAGGTGGGCGACGCCCGCTGGGTGCTGCCGCCCACCCGGGCACTGTGGATCCCCGGCGGCGTCCGGCATCGGACCGGCACCGCGGACGGCGCCGAAATGCGCGGCATCTACCTCGAGCCCGGCCGCTGCCCCGTCACGTTCACGACGCCGACCATGCTCCGCGTCACCCGCCTGCTGCACGAGCTGTTCGACCATCTCGCGGCACCCGGCACCGCCGCCGCCCAACGCGAACGCGCGGAGGCGGTGGTCTTCGATCTGCTGAGCCCGGTCGACGTCGTCCCGATCACGCTCCAGCCCCCGAACGACCCGCGTGCCAAGCAGGTGGCCGACGCGCTGACCCGCGATCCCGCCGACGACCGGACCTTGGCGGCGTTCGCCGCGGCCGTCGCCACCAGTCCTCGCACGCTGGCCCGGCTGTTCGTCGCGGAAACCGGAATCACCTTCGGCCACTGGCGAACTCAGGTCCGTCTCGCCGCCTCGCTGCCGCTGCTGGCGGCCGGCCTGCCGATCGCCCGCATCGCGGGCCGCGTCGGCTACGCCACCCCCAGTGCCTACGTCGCGGCGTTCCGCCGTGCCGTCGGCGTCTCCCCCGGACGTTATTTCACCGGTTGATCACGCGTTGGTGCCACCGTCGACGGTGAAGGTCGCGCCGGTGACGCTGCGACCGGTGTCCCCCGCGAGGAACGCGACCATCGCCGCCATGTCCTGCGGCGCCGCGAAATGACCCAGCGCGGACAGCTGGACTTGCAGGTCGTAGTGCCCGCCGTCGACCGGATTCATATCCGTCACAGTCGATCCCGGCTGCAACAGGTTGACGGTGATCCCCCGCGGACCGAGTTCACGGGCGAGCGCCTTGGTGAAACCGTTCAGCGCCGATTTGCTCAGGTTGTACAGCGAGAGACCGGCGAACGGCGCATGCTCGGACAGGTTGCTGCCGACGCTGACGATCCGGCCACCATCACTCATGTGCGCCACCGCGGCCTGCGCACCGACGAACGCGGCGCGGGCGTGGATGTGCAGCGCGCGGTCGATCTCGTCGACGGTGAACTCCTCGAACGGTTTCGCGGGGAAGATGCCCGCGTTGTTCACCAGGATGTCCAACCGGCCGAGGTCGCTCGCGGTCTGGTGCACGGCACGCACCACCTCCGCGGCGTCGGCGCTGTCCGCACGGTAGGCAACCGCCCGGCCACCGGCTGATTCGATCTCCGCGACAACGGCTTTCGCCTGCACGTCGCGGTTCTGGTAGGTGATGGCCACGGCCGCCCCGTCGGCGGCCAGCTTCCGCGCGATCGCCGCCCCGATGCCCCGGCTGCCGCCCGTCACCAGCGCCACCTTGCCCGTGAGTCCCGACATCGCTCCTCCTATTTCTGTGTCGATCAATACATAAATAGCTAAGCGCACGGCCCCGCTCTGCGTCAAGCGGTATATTTAGTGATCGACACAGAAAGGATCGGGATGGCCGAACGGGGACGACCGCGCGCTTTCGACCGCACCGACGCGCTACGCCGCGCCATGGAGGTGTTCTGGGAGCACGGCTACGAGGGCGCGTCGATGAACGATCTCACCACCGCGATGGGCATCAACTCACCGAGCCTGTACGCCGCGTTCGGCTGCAAGGAGGCGCTGTTCCGGGAAGCCATCGACCTCTACGGGCAAACCGAAGGCGGATACACCGAGCGGGCACTGCGCGAAGAGCCGACCGCGCGCGCCGCCATCGAAGCGATGTTGCGAGACAACGCGATCGCCTACACCGTCGAGGACAAACCACACGGCTGCATGGTGGTGCTGGCCGGCTCCACCTACACCACCCGCAACGAGTCCATCCGCGACTTCCTGGTCGAAAAACGCAGGGGGACAATTGAAGACATCCGCAAGCGACTGGATCGCGGTGTGACGGAAGGCGATCTGCCCGCAGCCACCGACACCGCCGCCCTCGCAAACTTCTACACCACAGTGCTGTACGGCCTGTCGATCCAGGCGCGCGACGGAGTCCCCCTGAAAAGCCTGACCCTGGCGATCGATTGCGCGATGGCCGCATGGCCGACCCAGAACACCTCCCCCGCCACCACAGGCAGCGGCGACCCATAGGCGCACGCCGTGCGCCCGACGCCAACCCTCTCGGCGGCAGACGCTACGCCCGCCACCAGACCGCGCCCGGCGGCAGATGACGCCCAGCAGCACGCCAACGTCCACCACCAGACCGTATGCCCGGCACCAGATTTACGCGACAGGCGGCAGATACGCGCGGCCGGCACCAGACTTGCGCGGCCAGCGGCAGGGCCCGGCAGCAGATGACGCCCAGCAGCACGCCAACGTCCACCGCCAGACCGTATGCCCGGCACCAGATTCGCGCGGCCGGCACCAGATTTGCGCGACTGGCGGCAGATATGCGCGGCCGGCAGCACCCCGCCCGGCACCACGCCAACGTCCACCAACAGATCGCGTGCCCGGCACCAAATTCGCGCGGCCAGCGGCAGATATGCACGGCCGACAGCACCCCGCCCGGCACCACGCCAACGTCCACCACCAGACCGTGTGCCCGGCACCAAATTCGCGCGCAGGCCGCAGATACGCGCGGCCAGCGGCAGGTTTGCGCGGCCGACGGCGGATTTGCGCGGCCAGCAGCACCCCCGCCCGGCTACAGATGACGCCCAGCAGCACGCCAACGTCCACCACCAGACCGCGCCCGGCGGCACCCACCCTCCACCAGCACCCGGACGCCAGGCGGCAGACTGCGCGCCACTGTCTTCCCGCACCCTTTCTGATGTGTCGCACCCGCTGCGGCCTGCCCCAGCGGGTGCGGCACATCAAAACCCGTGCGACACGCCTGCTTACAGGGCGCAAGGCAATACGCCCGTGGGCCAACGACGGCCACGCAGTGGCCGCCCGCCCACTTTCTACCTCCCCGCACCCGCAGCGACCTGCCCAAGCGAGGTAGGTTCACGCGGTGATGGCCGCACTGGTGAGTGGGCGCATTTGGTCAGTCGATCAGGAGGAACTGGTGGCGGAGGCCTCTCGGCCGATGCCGCCACCAATTCCTCCTGATCAACCGCCCAACTCGACACACCGTGCGACACGCCTACCGCCACCCCATCTGAGCCACTGCGAGGCGAACGCAGCGCGCGCGTGGGCCAACGATGATGACCATGCACTGGCCTGCCCACCCACTGCACCTTGCCTACGGCAGCACCTCACGCCCGGCAGGCACCCCACGCCCGGCAGCACCCCATGCCCGGCAGCACCCCACGCCCGGCGACACCTCACGCCCAGCGGCACCCTACCTACGGAGACACGCCGGGCCTGGCCGCACCTCACGCCTGGCGGCACTCGCCACCCGGCGGCACCCCACACCAGCGGCACCCTGCCTCCGGCGGTACCCCGAGCCCGGACGAACCTCACGCTGGCGGCGGCCCTGCCCGGCGGCGCCTACATCCGGCGCAGTGCGGCGATGCGTTCTTCCAGCTGGTCGGCGGAGGCCAAAGCTGTTGGCGGGCCGCCGCATTCGCGGCGCAGCTCGCCGTGGATCACGCCGTGCGGCTTGTTGGTGCGGTGGTGGTGCATGGCGACCAGGCTGTTGAGTTCCCGGCGCAATTCACCCAAACGGTCCGCGGTGGCGACCCGTTCGGACGCGCTCGCGACCTGCGGACCAGGGGCGGGCGTGAAGGTCGTTTCGGCACGGTCGGCGATCTGCTTGGACTGCCGGTCGCGCAGCAGCGCGCGCATCTGGTCGGCGTCGAGCAAACCGGGGATGCCCAAATAGTCGGCTTCCTCGTCGCTGCCCGCGAAAGTCGCTGTGCCGAACGAGGATCCGTCGTAGATCACCTGATCCAGCTCGGCGTCGGCGGCCAGCGCGACGAAGGACTTCTCCTCCTCGCCCGGCTCGTCCTGCTGCTTGTTCGCCTCGATGAGCAGCTCGTCTTCGAGGCCGTCCTTCTCCCGGTGCGGTTTGCCGATCACATGGTCGCGCTGCAATTCCAGCTGCGCGGCCAGATCGAGCAGCACCGGTACCGAGGGCAGGAACACGCTCGCGGTTTCGCCGGGCCGCCGGGCGCGCACGAACCGGCCGATCGCCTGGGCGAAATACAGCGGGGTCGAGGCGCTCGTCGCATACACGCCGACGGCCAGCCGCGGCACGTCGACGCCCTCGGACACCATGCGCACCGCGACCATCCACGGGTCTTTGCTGGCGGCGAACTCGCCGATCCGGTCGGACGAGGACGGATCGTCGGACAGCACCAGCGCGGGCTTGCTACCCGAAATGTGTTCCAGCAGTTCAGCGTAGTCGCGCGCCCGCTCCTGGTCGGTGGCGATCACCAGGCCGCCCGCGTCCGGCATGCCGGTGTTGCGCAGCTGGCGCAGGCGCATATCGGCGGCGCGCAGCACGGCCGAGATCCAGTCGCCCGCCGGATCGAGCGCGGTGCGCCAGGCCCGCGCGGTCTGCTCGGCGTTCAGCGGCTCGCCGAGACGGGCGGTGTGCTCCTCGCCCGCGCTGTCGCGCCAGTGCGCGTCACCGGAGTAGGCGAGGAACACGACGGGCCGGACGACGCCGTCGGCGAGCGCCTCGGAGTAGCCGTAGGCGTGATCGGCGCGCGAACGCGGGAACCCGGACTCGTCGGGCTCGTAGGTGATGAACGGGATCTGGCTGTCGTCGCTGCGGAACGGGGTGCCGGTCAGCGCGAGCCGGCGGGTGGCGTCACCGAACGCCTCGGCGGTCGCCTCACCCCAGCTCTTCGCGTCGCCCGCGTGGTGGATCTCGTCGAGAATAACCAGGGTCCTGCGGTTTTCGGTGCGCACCCGGTGCCGCGACGGATGCGAGGCGACCTGCGCGTAGGTGACTACGACACCGTGATAGTCGCCGGACGTGCCGCCCGCGGCATTCGAGAACCGCGAATCCAGCGCGATGCCGGCGCGGGCCGCGGACTGCGCCCACTGATGCTTGAGATGCTCGGTCGGGGCGACCACGGTGATCTGATCGACGGTGCGGTCGGCCAGCAGTTCGGCCGCGACGCGCAGCGCGAAGGTGGTCTTACCCGCGCCCGGCGTCGCCACCGCGAGGAAATCGCGCGGCTTGGACGCCAGATACTTCGTCAAAGCCCGTCGCTGCCAGGCACGCAGCGACCCGCCACTCGATGTACCGGAGCTGTTCGGTCTGCCCGAAGCCTCGGGTGTTCCCGAATCGCCCGGTGTCTCCGCTTGTCCCGCCACAGCGGCGCCACCCGACCCAGTCACGCACTCGACCCTACTGGCCCGGCACGGCGTGTTGCCAAACCGACGCGGCATGCGCGATCGGCATCACATGTTCACCAGCAGACACGCCCGAATTCACGTGTTGCCCGACGACACGTCGCCCCCGGACTGCGGTACGGATCGGCGATGTAAGCGATGCTGTAGGCACGATGTCCGAGAAGAAGGCCCTGCCGAGCGACCCGCTGCGCACCGACCTACCGTCGCTCAGTGGTGGATTTGCTGCGCGAAAGCTGACCTGGTCGCAGCGCCTGATCCTCGGCGCGCGGCGGGCACGCAGGCAGACCACCCGGCTCATCGTGCGGGTCGCGGTGAAGGCGTGGGACGACTCGATCTTCGCCAAGTCCGCGGCCGCGGCGTTCTGGCAGACGCTCTCGCTGGCGCCGCTGCTGCTCGGCGTGCTCGGCAGCCTCGGCTACGTCGGCGGATGGTTCGGGCCGGACACCGTGCAGATCGTCGAATCCAAGATCATCTCGTTCAGCCGTGACCTGTTCAGTTCCACCGTGGTCTCCGACCTCATCGAGCCCACCGTGCAGGATGTGCTGGGGCGTGGACGCGGTGCGGTGGTGTCGGTCGGTTTCGTGCTGTCGCTGTGGGCCGGGTCCTCCGCGATGGCGACCTTCGTCGACTCGATCGTCGAGGCGCACGATCAGCAGGACGCGCGACATCCGGTGTGGCAGCGCATCTTCGCGCTGCTGCTGTACGTGTTGTTCCTGGTGGCGTCGGTGTTCATTCTGCCGCTGGTCGCGCTGGGACCGACCCTGATCGGACGGGTGCTGCCCGCCGCGTGGCGGGCGACCGGGCTGCGACTGCTGGACTTCTTCTACTATCCCGGCGTCGGGCTGCTGCTGATCGTCGGCCTGACCACCCTGTACAAACTGGCGTTGCACACCTCGCTGCCCTGGCATCGACTGTTCAACGGGGCGCTGGTGGCCGGCGTGTTCTTCATGGCCGCGAGCGAAGGACTGCGACGCTACCTGTCCTGGGTCACCGACACCGGCGTCACCTACGGCGCGCTCGCCACCCCCATCGCCTTCCTCCTGTTCACCTACTTCCTCGGCTTCGCGGTGATCCTCGGCGCCGAATTCAACGCCGCCGTCCAAGAATTCTGGCCCGCCCGCGCCACCCGCATGGAACAGGTCAAGGAATGGATCGCCAACCAACTCAACGGCGACACCGAAGAAGAAACTCCCGCCCCCGACCCCCCGAATCCCACCACCCCCGACCAGAAGTCGAGCACGCCCCCACCCGAAGACCCCAACCCCGTCGAACCAAAAACCGCCTAGCGCGCAGGGTCAAGCGACTCCGGTTACGTTGGCCCACTCGTCAAGGCGCAGCCGGACCCATCGTCGACGCATGGCCCGGGCGATGCACACGTCTCCGTCTTGCGAGTACGACCAGCGCAGGAGCCTGCGAGACAACCACATACAGCAACCAGTCGTAACCACCGAAAGAGGCCACAAGGAGCGCGGGGCCCACGAGGGGCGTGCTGGACGGGGTTCGCACACGAACCACGGCGTCGCGGGCGCGTTCGACGAGGACAGCGGCTCACACGTGGGAGGACGAACTCGCACGTGGGACCATCGCGCGTGGGGCGATATTTGCGGGCGCAGCCCAACTCGCGCAGGGGGACGACGAATCGCGCGCTGCGGGTCGTGCGGCGATACAGCAGGGAAACGGTGTGCGCGCTTGCCGCGCGGGCGCGTTGGGCAGCCGAGGCAAGGCCCAAAGTCACGGTGGATCCAGGCCAAAGAAGCTGGACATGCGTTCACCAGGTAATGGTGGCGGTGGGCTCTCGGGCGATGCCGCCAGGATTACCTGGTGATCAGGTGACCAAGAGCGTCGCGGGAGCACTCGACGGCCGACGGGGTGCGTCGGCCGAGGTGGGGGGACGGCAGGGGTCAGTCGCCCTTTTTCAGGCCGTCGTAGACCTTCTTGCAGTCCGGGCAGACCGGGGAGCCGGGCTTGGGCGAGCGCGTCACCGGGAAGACCTCGCCGCACAGGGCGACGACATGGGTGCCCATGACGGCGCTCTCCGCGATCTTGTCCTTCTTCACGTAGTGGAAGAACTTCGGGGTGTCGTCGCTCGTCGACTCGTCGGTGGTCGAATCCGGGCGAACCATCGTGTCACTACTCACGCACTCCATGATGCCGCATGACAACTTCGCTGCCCAAGAGGACATGGACGTCGGCGACACCCGCCAGATCCGGCGTGTCCCATTCCGCCGGGCTGACCACTGTGTGTGCGGTCGAGCCCGGACAGTGGAAGACTCGACGGCATGCAGCAGCACGGCGACTCCTCCGACGCCGACGACCTCGACGGCTCCGGCCCCGAGGTCACGATGCCCTCCGTTTCTCCGCGCAAAGCCGGGTACTTCCCCGGCAGCGACGACAAACATCCCGTCCTGATCACCGAGGCGCAGCCGTCGCTCGAGGATCAGCACCGCGCCCGGGTGCGCCGCTACACGATCATCATGGCGTTCCGTATCCCCTGCCTGGTGATCGCCGCGATCGTCTACAGCTCGTTCCACAGCGCACTGCTCGCGATCCTGGTCATCGCGGTGTCCATCCCGCTGCCCTGGATCGCCGTCCTCATCGCCAACGACCGCCCGCCGCGCCGCAAGGACGAACCGAGCCGCTGGGACCGCCCCCGCACCGCCATCGAATCACGCCCGCACAACGCCATCGACGGCTGACCTCAGGCATCTCGGCCCCGCTCTCGCCCGCGGAAGCCCGTTACGAAACTGGAGCCCGCCTGCGTCGACCCAGCCGCGGCCGCGCTCCGCCGGCACCGACCGCCCGACCTCCCCGGGACCGCCACCGCACCATCAGCGCCGATCGCCGACCACGTGAGAGTCACCGCCGCATCCCTCTCACGCGGGGACAGCGACCGCTTCGCTCGGGCGGTGGTTGACGAAGGCGGACATCACTGCGGCGGCGGCGCAGAGGGCACCGGCCAGGTACCAGGCGAGGTCGTAGTTTCCGTGGAGGTCGCGGATCACGCCGGCGCCGGTGGCGGCGATCGCGGAGCCGATCTGGTGGGAGGCGAAAACCCAGCCGAAGGCGACGGGCCCGTCGGCGCCGAACAGTTCGCGGCAGAGCAGCACCGTCGGCGGAACAGTTGCGACCCAATCCAATCCGTAGAAGATGATGAACACCCACAGGCTGGGCTGGGTGTGCGGACCGAGCAGCGACGGCAGGATCAGCAGCGACGCGCCCCGCAGCACGTAGTAGCCGACCAGCAGATAGCGCGGGTCGACCCGGTCGGTCAGCCAGCCGGAGAAGATGGTGCCCGCCACATCGAACACCCCGACGACGGCGAGCAGGCTCGCGGCGGCCGTCGGCGGCATGCCGTGATCGTGGGCCGCGCTGACGAAGTGGGTGCCGACGAGTCCGTTGGTCGACGCGCCGCAAACCGCGAATCCCCCGGCCAGCAACCAGAATCCAGGCCGCCGCGCGATCGCGCCGAGCACGGTGAGCGCCCGCCACGCCCCCGCACTCGCCGGCGTGCTCAAACCGACGACGCTGCCTTCTTCCGCGCCGTACGCGGTGACCCCGACATCGCTCGGGAAGTCTCGGATGAACAAGAGCACCAGCGGCACTACGGCCAGCGCGGCCCCGGCGACGATCAGCGACGGCACCCGCCAGCCGTGCGCGTGCGCCAGGGCTGACACGAGCGGCAGGAACACCAGCTGACCGGTCGCGCCCGCCGCGGTGAGCACCCCGGTGACCAGGCCGCGCTGCCGCACGAACCAGCGCCCGGTGATGGTGGCGACGAACGGCATCGACATCGATCCGACCCCGATGCCCACGAGCAGACCCCAGGTGAGCATCAGATGCCACGCCTCGGTCATGAACACGGTGAGCCCGCTGCCCAGAGCGATGAGGACCAGCGCGCACGCCACCACCTTGCGGATGCCGAATCGGTCCATCAGCGCCGCCGCGAACGGCGAAATCAGCCCGTAGAGCAGCAGATTCAACGACACGGCCGCACCGATGGTGCCGTGCGACCACCCGAACTCCGCGTGCAGCGGATCCAGCAGCACGCTGGGTACGGAGCGGAACGCCGCCGCACCGATCAACGTCACGAACCCGACCCCCGCGACCACCCAGGCCGGGTGTAGCCGCCGGCGCTGGATCGAAGCGGTCGGCGGCGTCTGGAGTTCGGTCATCCGCTGAGCGTGCCGGAATTCTGCCCGGGCAACGAGTGGCCGGGAAGCCACAAAACACCAATATCGTGCCACTTCCGACGACACGCCAATGTCCTCGACAGTGGGTGCCGCTTTCCCTAATGTGTCCCGGGGAACAAGACAGGAGAGAACATGATTCGGTGGGTCTGGGCCTTCCTCGACCGCCCCGCACAGCGTTTCGACGACTGCGCCAAGTTCTGGTCCACGGTCACCGGTACCGAACTCTCCGCCCGCCGCGGCGAGCACGACGAATTCCTCACGCTGCTACCCGATCCCGCGCTCTTCGCCGCCGCGGGCGTGAAGATGCAGGCGGTGACCGGACTCGGCGGCGTACACCTCGACTTCGATGTCGATCACATTCCCACCGCGGTGCGCACCGCGCTCGATCTCGGCGCGGATCTGGTCGCGAACCACCCCGACTACGCGGTGCTGCGCTCCCCCGGCGGCCAGACCTTCTGCCTGACCCCGAGCGGTCGCGCCACCAGCACCCCCGCGCCCGCGGTGACCGCCCCCGACGGCACCCTCAGCCGTCTCGATCAGGTATGCCTCGACATCGGCCCCGCCGATCACGCGGTCGAGACCGAGTTCTGGAAGTCGTTGACCGGCTGGACCTTTCAGCAAGGTCGACTGGCGGAGTTCGCCCGGCTGCGCGCCGAACAGCACCTGCCGGTGCAGTTGCTGCTGCAACGCCTCGGCGAAGACCGCACCACCAGCGCACACATAGACCTCGCGTCCAACGACATCGAGGCCACCGCCACCTGGCACGAATCCCTCGGCGCGACCATCGTGCAGCGCTACGACCACTGGATCGTGATGGCGGATCCGGCGGACGCCACCTACTGCGTCACCGCCCGCAACCCGACCACCGGCCTCCTTTAACCACCCGGCCGCCCCCTCAGCTCCCGACACCGGAGCGCAAGCCAACCACGGCCACGTCCCACTCGTCGCGCCGTCCCCGCCCCGTCGTGACCTCTCGCACCCCTTCCGACACTTCGCACGCTCTGTGGCAAGCCACAACGAGTGCGAAAGCACAGAACGGGTGCGAGAACCCATCTCGCATGCTTCCGGCGTGCGTATCGGCACAGCGGACGTGTGCGCGAGTTCGACATTGCGACCACCTCACCGGTTCGGCGCCGGCGCGGTGGCAGAGTACCGAGGTGCCCACGAACCGATCGACCACCACCGAATCCCTGCTCACCGCGCTGTGCCCGGACCTGCGGACGGCGCTGACCCGCGTCCGCTACGACGCCGACACGCTGCTCGAGGTGCTGGGCGAGGACGCGCACGCGGCGCTGGGCCGTTCCGAACCGGTACCGGTGCGCCGCGCGGCCCGCGACGCGGGCGAGCTCGGCACGCTGATCCGGCTGCTGCTGCTCGGCGACCCGATGCCGGAACGCGACGTGGCCGCGGCCCTGGCGCCCGTGGACATCGATCGCGCGATCGCGGCGGGCCTGCTGCGCCGGGCCGGAGACACCGTGCTGGCCGTGCTGGACCTCCGTCCGCTCGACGCGGGCGCGGGCACCCGGTGGATCCTGTCCGATCTCGACGATTCGATGCGCAAGCGCACGCTGAGCGAGGACCACGTGCTCGGCGTCGGCCACGCCTCCCTGTCGCTGTTGCGCGCCACCCCGACCCGGCCTGTCGGTTCCGTGCTGGACCTGGGCACCGGCTGTGGGGTGCAGGCCGTCCACGCGACGTCCTATGCCGACCGGGTGACCGCGACTGACGTGAATCCGCGCGCGCTCTGGCTCGCCGCAGCCACCGCCGCGCTCAACGGCCTGGATCTGGAACTGGTCGAAGGCTCCTGGTTCGAGCCGGTCGCGGGACGCCGCTTCGATCAGGTGGTGGCGAATCCGCCGTTCGTCGTCGGCCCGGCCAGGATCGAGCACACCTACCGGGATTCCGGATTGGCGCTCGACGGTGCGAGCGAGCTGGTGATCGGTCAGGCCGCCGATCTGCTGAACCCGGGCGGCACGGCCGCGATGCTCGCGGCATGGGTGCATGTCGAGGGTGAGGACTGGCGTCACCGCGTCTCGTCCTGGCTGCCCGCGCACGGCATCGATGCCTGGGTCGTGCAGCGCGACGTCGCCGATCCCGCCCTCTATGTCGGCACCTGGTTGCGCGACGCAGGTCTGGACCCGCGCGACACCGCCGCGCAGGCGCGCGCCGATCAGTGGCTCGACGCGTTCACCGCGGCGCAGGTGGAGGGCATCGGGTTCGGCTTCGTCTATCTGCGCGCCATCGACGGACCGACCGAACTGCTCGCCGAAGACCTGACGCACGGTTTCGAGGATCCGCTCGGCGACGAGGTGACGCAGTACTTCGAGCGGTCGGCCTGGCTGCGGGCGGTCGCGGGTGACGAAAACCTGGCCTGGACTTCACGATTCGTGGTGGACCCGGCGACGGCGCTGGAGCGCGTCGCGCTGCCCGGCCCCGAGGGCTGGACGCCGCGGGTGGCGCGGGTGCATCGCGGCGACGGCCCGCGCTGGCAGCACGAGGTGGATGAGACAACCATCTCCCTGCTCGCGGGAATGCGTGCCGACGGCCTGCCGTTGTACGAGCTGATCGAACTGCTGGCGGTTGCCCACGGAGCTGACGACGTGACCTCGGAGTTCGCGGCCGAGGCACTGTCCGTGGTGGCCGGACTGGTTCGCCACGGACTGGTACGGCCGGTGTAAAGACAGCAATCGCGGGTAGGTCGGTGCAGGCATCGGACAGCGACAGTTCCACAACGGCGTGCTTCTCAGGAACTTCTCAGACGAGAGTGATGAAAACCGCACGTCAGAGCGGTTTATCTCAGCCGAGACGGGGAACTTTCTCCCTGTCGGGTCCGTTGTTCGGAGTGAGACACCACCGACAGGAGGCAAGTCATGACAAGCCCCGCCACCACTCGTGTGCGCACCAGCGATCAGGACCTCGACGCCCAGAGCCCCGCAGCCGACTTGGTACGCGTGTACCTGAACGGGATCGGCCGCACCGCACTGCTCACGGCTGCCGACGAGGTCGAGCTGGCCAAGCGTATCGAGGCGGGCCTCTATGCCCAGCACCTGCTGGAGACCGGCAAACGACTGTCGGCCACCCGCAAGCGCGATCTGGCCCTCATCGTTCGCGAAGGCCAGGCCGCCCGGTCGCATCTGCTGGAAGCCAACCTCCGCCTCGTGGTCTCGCTCGCCAAGCGCTACACCGGCCGCGGCATGCCGCTGCTCGACCTGATCCAGGAAGGCAACCTGGGCCTGATCCGCGCCATGGAGAAGTTCGACTACGCCAAGGGCTTCAAGTTCTCCACCTACGCCACCTGGTGGATCCGCCAGGCCATTACCCGCGGCATGGCCGATCAGAGCCGCACCATCCGGCTGCCTGTCCACCTGGTCGAACAGGTGAACAAGCTGGCCAGGATCAAGCGTGAACTGCACCAGCAGCTCGGTCGCGAAGCCACCGACGCGGAACTGGCCAACGAGTCCGGCATCCCGGTCGACAAGATCTCCGATCTGCTCGACCACAGCCGCGACCCGGTAAGCCTGGACATGCCGGTCGGCAACGACGAAGAGGCCCCGCTCGGCGACTTCATCGAAGACTCCGAGGCCACCTCGGCCGAGTCCGCGGTGATCGCCGGCCTGCTGCACCACGACGTGCGCAGCGTCCTGGCCACCCTCGACGAGCGCGAACAGCAGGTCATCCGCCTGCGCTTCGGACTCGACGACGGCCAGCCGCGCACCCTCGACCAGATCGGCAAGCTGTTCGGGTTGTCCCGCGAGCGGGTCCGCCAGATCGAGCGTGAGGTCATGTCCAAGCTGCGCAAGGGCGAGCGGGCCGACCGCCTCCGTGCCTACGCCAGCTGACCCGATATGCCTGGTGCCGAACAGGTTTCGGCACCCGACGACGGCGCGTACCGTCGTCCGACCAGGTGACCCTCGGGGTCACCTTCCAGCGCCGGCCGGTGCCGCGCATCCCCGCCCCCTCCGGGAGTTCGCGCGAGCCGGTCGGCGCGAACTCCACTCCGTGCGGGCCCGCCGATCCGGTCAGGACGCGGCGTAAAACGTTGCGAGCGTGGCGAATGCGGCTTTCGGTTCCCACGGCAGATCCGGATAGGTGGGTCCACCACCGGATTCGAAGGTCTTGACGATGCCGTAACTGGCCAAGTCCAGGTCGTCGCGGGGATCGCCGCCGGGGCGATGCACGTGGTCGTAGAGGGCGAAGACGAAGACGAACGTGGCGGCTACGCCCTCGGCGTCGAAAACCTCCAGTAGTTCGTCGAGGTACGCGGCTTGGCCCGCTTCGTCGCGTTCGTAGTCGCCGTTCAAGCGGACCGGGCCTTGTGAGTCGTACTCGACGATGTCCAAGCCCTGCGCACCGCGATCCCCCGCGCCACGGTAGGTGGCGGAGCCGAATTCGGTGATGGCGACCGGTTTTCCGCACTCCACCAGCGCGCGCACACCATCCTGGAACCGATCTGCGACCTCCGCCGAGCGGTAGAGATCCACCGAGACGATGTCGAACAGGGTCCAATCAATGCGCTCGAACTGGATCGACGCATAGGTGACCGGGCCTTCGAACCGCTCTCGAACCAGTGCGACCGCCTTGCCGAGCACCTCGTTGACGGCCTCGCCTGCCGCGCGCAGCCGTTCGGCTCGCCCCTCCGGTCGCAGCAACGCGGCCAGACGTTCCTCGACCGTGTCGCCGGGCAGGAAACCCGGTGCCATGAGACTCAATTCGGCGCCGGTGACGAAGACCACCTCGGCACCGCCGCGTCTGATCCGCTCTGCGCGTTCGGCGCAGTCGGCGAACAACGCCAGCATCTCGTCCACGGACGATTCCAGCGGATACGGGGAGAACCACACGATCAAGCCGAGCTCGGCCGCGACGGTCGCGGCGAGTTCGAGACGTCCGGCATCGCCGCCGATCAGGCGTACCGCGTTGCAGTGCAGGTCGTCTCGGATGATGCGCAACTCCCGCTCGACGATCACCGGATCGAATCGCGTGCGCGAGAACTTTCCGTCACGCAGAAATCCGGTGTCGTAGCTGATGCCTTTGACCCGCATGGGAACCACCCTTTCGATGCTTAAGGTACAACACGTACCTTAAACATCGATGCGGTGGGCAGGCAAGTATGTTGTTTAGGGTACGATTCTGCGTGTTGATACACGAAGCTTGAGGGAGGACAGGATGCGGCAGCCGCAGGAGCAGCCGATGCGGCGCCGGGGTGCGGCCCTGGAGGAAGCGCTCTTGCGCGCGGCCGCGGACGAACTGCTCGAATCCGGATACGCCGGACTCACCATGGACAAGGTTGCGGTCCGCGCGGGCACCAACAAGAACGCCCTGTACCGGCGCTGGCCGAACCGGCTCGCGCTCGGCATCGCCGCCTACCGGCAGCTGACCACGGCGGTGCCGGCTCCCGACACCGGTTCGCTCCGGGAAGACGCGCTGAGCCTGCTGCGCGGCGCCAACCGCCACTGGAGTTCCCCGCTCGGCGGCATCCTCCGCGACCTCATGGCCGCCGCCGGTGGGGCCACCGAACTCCTGTCCCAGTTGCCTGATCAATCCGGCGACGCCACCGCCGCGCTCTGGCTCACTGTCCTGGGCCGCGCGGTCGCCCGCGGCGAAGCGGCTCCCGAGGCCCTGCACCCTCGCGTCGCCACCGTCGCAATCGTCCTGCTGCGCAACGAGTTCGTCACCCGCGGCGTCCCCACCGCCCCCGACGACATCCTCATCGAAATCGTCGACGAAGTCTTCCTCCCCCTCATCCGGCACCGCGGCCCGTCGCAGACCTGACCCCGGCACCTGCCCGCGGCTCGACGCGACGGGCCCGGTTTTCCAGCGCGACTCGACGGTCAGCCAACGCGACGGGCCGCGCTGTCGCGGCGCGGCTCGACGGGTCAGCCGAGGCGGCGGGGCCCGCGCTGTCGCGGCGCGGCTCGACACCGCGGGGCCCGGTGTCCCAGCGCGACTCGACGAGTTAGCCAACGCGACGGGCCCGCGCTGTCCCAGCGCGGCTCGACACCGCGGGGCCCGGTGTCCCAGCGCGACTCGACGAGTTAGCCAACGCGACGGGCCCGCGCTGTCGCGGCGCGGCTCGACGCGACGGGGCCCGGTGTCCCAGCGCGGCACGGCGAGTCAGCCAACGCGACGGGCCCGCGGTGCCGCGGCGCGGCTCGACGCGGCGGGGGTCGGTGCTTCAGCGCGGCTCGGCGGGTCAGCCGAGGCGGCGGGGGCCGGTGTCGAAGCGGCTGGGTTCGGGGCCGATACGGCCGCGGGCGTACAGGATTTCGGCGGAGTTGGTGGAGGCCAGGACCGGGTCGAAGGCGAGTTCGCGCATTTCGGGGAGGTCGTCGAAGAGGGCCGAGATGCGTTGGGCCAGTTCGGCCAACGCGGCCTTGTCGACGCGCGGACTGGCGGGGGTGCCGGAGAGCAGCGGTGCCGCGCGCGGGGCGTCTATGAGTGCGGTCGCTTCGTCAGAGGTGAGCGGTAGCGCGCGGTAGGCCCGGTCCCCGAGGAGT
This sequence comes from Nocardia vulneris, assembly GCF_001613425.1. Classification (GTDB taxonomy): domain Bacteria; phylum Actinomycetota; class Actinomycetes; order Mycobacteriales; family Mycobacteriaceae; genus Nocardia; species Nocardia vulneris. The sequence goes on from NZ_BDCI01000042.1 coordinate 123,300, forward strand.
TCGATGATCAAGCCGGAGAGGCCGAATTCGATGACCGAGCCGAACGACGGGTCGTCCTGCACCCGCAGCACGCAGCCGACGCCCTTGGTCGCCATCTTCTGAATGTGCTGCACCGGATCGCCGCACAGCTCGGCGAGATCGGCGTAACCCTGCCGGACCGCCTCCGGCGTCCACAGATCCAGCCGCACACCGGTGAGATCCGGGCGCCGCCGCCACATTTCGCCGGTCGCCTTGGCCGCCACCGGATAGCCGAGTTCCTGGGCGGCCGCGACGGCCTCCTCCGCGCTGCGCACCTCCCGGAACTCCACGACGGAAATGCCGTAGCAGTCCAGCAGTTCGACGGTTTCCAGGTCGGTGAGCCTGCGGCCGCCCGCCTCGGCCATCCACTGCGCCACCAACCCACGCGCCCGCTCGGTGTCGATCCGATCCGGACGCTGCACCGGCGACACCGGCCGGTTACGCCATTGCGCGTAACGCCGGACCCGGGCCAAGGCACGCGCGGCTCGCTCCGGATCGGGATAACTCGGAATCGAGCCACGGACCGCCGCGGCGCCGTGCCCGCGCACAGCGAGCAGGTTCGGAATACCTTGCTCGGCAATAAAGGTCGTCAGGATCGGCTTGCCTGCGTCGGGCACGGCGGCGGCCGCCGCCCGGATCGCATCGGCGAATCCGGCCATCGGCACCGGCACCGGCGGCGCGAAAACCACCAGCACGGAATCGATCTCGTCGGACCGCAAGGCCGCGACGGTGGCGTCGAGATAAGACCCCGGCGTCGCCTGCGGGCCCAAATTCACCGGGTCCCCGACGGCCAGGCCTTCGGACTGCGCGGCATCGACTGCCAGCCAGTTCAACGCCGCACTGTTGCCGACCACCGCCAAGCGAGAGCCACCGGGCAGCGGCTGATAGCCCAGCAGCGCGGCGCAGTCGAACAGCTCCGAAATGGAGTCGACCTGCACGATGCCCGCCTGCGCGAACAGGTCTCGCACGATCGAGCGATCCATGTCCCCGCCCGGCTGCGCGGCGTGCCTGCCGCTGCTCACCGCGACGATCGGCTTGGTCCTGGCCACCCGGCGCGCGATCCGGGAGAACTTGCGCGGGTTACCGAACGACTCCAGGTAGAGCAGCACCACGTCGGTATCCGGGTCGGTGTCCCAGTACTGCAACAGGTCGTTGCCGGAGACGTCGGCGCGGTCGCCCGCCGAGACGAACGTCGACAGGCCCAGGTTCCGGGCCGCCGCCTCACCGAGGATGGCCGCGCCCAGCGGACCCGATTGACAGAAGAACCCGATTCGTCCCCGGCCGGGCAGCACCGGCGCCAGGGTCGCGTTCAGTGCCACCGCGGCATCGGTGTTGGCGATGCCGAGCGCGCTCGGCCCGACCACCCGCATGCCGTGTCCCCTTGCCGCGGCGACCAATTCGCGTTCGGCGGTACCGCCGCCCACGCCGGTCTCATCGAAGCCGGCGGTGAGCACGACGAGTCCCTTGACCCGCTTGGCCATGCAGTCGTCGAGCACCGAGGCGATCTCGCCGGGCGGCACCGCGACCACCGCGAGATCCACCTCGTCCGGGATCTCCCGCACTGTCGCGTAGGCGCGCACGCCGCGCACCGAGCGCCGATTCGGATTCACCGGGAACACCGGCCCCTGGAACACCCCGGACAGCAGATTGTGCAACACCGCGCCGCCGACCCGGCCGGCACTGGGCGTCGCGCCGATCACCGCGACCGAACGCGGCGTGAGCAGATTGCCGACGCTGCGGGCCTCCGAGGCGCGCTCGCGCGAATCCCGCACGGACAGCAGGGCTTCGGTGGGATCGATGGCGAACTCCAGGTGCAGCACCGAACCGTCCCTGCTGCGTTCGACCTGGTAGCCCGCGTCACGGAATACCGTCACCATGGTGGTGTTCTCGGCGAGCACCTCGGCGACGAACGTCTCGATCTTGTTCTCGGCGGCCGCACCGGCCAAGTGCTCCAACAGGATCGAGCCGAGCCCGCGTCCCTGATGCTCGTCGGCCACCACGAACGCGACCTCGGCGGCACGCCGCCCCACCCGGTCGAGCAGCTCGTAGCGGCCGACCGCGACGATCGCCGTGCCGAGCACCAGCACCAGGCCGACCCTGTCGTGATAGTCGACGTGGGTGGTGCGGTAGAGGTCTTTCGGCGAAATCCGCGGGTACGGACCGAAATATCGCAGATACCGGGTGCGATCGGAGAGCGCGCCGTGGAATTCCTGCAACCGCTCCGCGTCGTCGGGCGTGATCGGCCGCAGCCGCACCACCCCGCCGTCGGAGGCGAGGACGTCGGCGAACCAGTGCTGCGGTGGCGGAGGCGGGACCGCCGGGGTGTCCGGTGTGTCGGCGGGGTCAGTCACGAGGGTCCTCCGGATCCAGGCCGAGCAGTCCGAAACTCGCTCGGCGGGTGGCAAGCACGGCCGTGTCGACGGCGCGTTGGGCGCGGTCGAGGCGCGCGTCCCCAGTCTCCCCCGTCCCGCCGGGGCCATCCCACGGGCGGTAGTCGATGTCGCCACCGTCACCCATGGTGCGCGGCGGATCCGCCTGCGGCGCCACGGCCCGGACCAGATCGATCCAGTCCTGGGGAATCGCGGTCTCCGGCGCGATGGTCCGGTCCAGCGCCGTGGCCAGCAGATGTGTCCAGGCGCGCGGCACCACCCGGACCAGTCCGTAGCCGCCGCCCCCGACCGCGAGCCAGCGCCCTTCGGCGTGGTGGTCGGCCAGATCACGCATCGCGCGGAAGGCGGCGCGCTGGCCGTCCACCGTGAGCTCGAGATCGGCCAGCGGATCATCGCGATGGGTGTCCACGCCGCACTGACTCACCACGATCTGCGGCCGGAACGCCGCCACCGCGCCGGGCACCACCGCGTGGAAACCGCGCAGCCACTGGGCATCTCGGGTGCCGGGCAGCAACGGCAGATTGATCGAGGAGCCTTCCCCGGCACCGGCCCCGGTCTCCTCCGGCCACCCGGTGTTCGGCCACAGCGTCGCCGGATGCTGGTGCAACGAGATGGTCAGCACCCGCGGGTCGCCGTAGAACGCGCGCTGCACGCCGTCGCCGTGGTGCACGTCGACGTCGAGATAGGCGATGCGATCGAAGCCGTGGTCGAGCAGCCAGGAGATGGCCACGGCCGCATCGTTGTAGACACAGAACCCCGCCGCCGAGTCGGCCATCGCGTGATGCATGCCACCGCCGATGCTCACCGCCCGGTTGCTCCGCCCCTCCGCGATGGCCCGCGCCGCGGCCAGCGTGCCACCGACGATCACCGACGCGGCCTGATGCATGCCGGGGAACACCGGATTGTCCGGCGACCCCAGGCCGTACGGCGGCGCGAGCGGGGCGCCTTCGGGCGCTACGGCGTGCTCCACCGCGTCGATATAGCCCGGGGTGTGGATGCGCAGCAGGTCGGCGCGCTCGGCCGCGGCCGGCGCCAATAGTTCGACACCGTCGAGTAATCCGAGACTTTCGGCGAGCGCCATGGTGAACTTCAGACGCGCCGGTTTCATCGGATGCTCCGGAGTCCAGGTGTAGTCGAGGAACCGGTCGGTCCAGACGACGGTTCCGGTGCTGCGCTCTGCGCCGGGTGGCGCCGGGTGTTCGCTGCGCGGTGCAGTGGCCATGGTCGCCACGCTACGCGGGAAGGTACCGACCCCGTTGAACGTTGCTATGCAGTAGAAATACAAGCAAGTGCGATAACGGCGGCTCGCCGTGCGCCGACCGGAATTCCGCAATGCCGCGTCCGATGCGGCGCGACACCATCCGGCGCACGGTCGTGTCGCTGTGCGTAGGTAGAATTCGTGCCGACGAAGGGGTAACAGGTGAAGGATCTTGTCGACACCACGGAGATGTATCTCCGTACCATCTACGACCTCGAGGAGGAGGGCGTGGTGCCCCTGCGCGCCCGGATCGCCGAGCGCCTCGAGCAGAGTGGACCGACGGTGAGCCAGACCGTCGCGCGGATGGAGCGCGACGGCCTGCTGCTTGTCGCCGGAGACCGCCACCTGGAGCTCACCGAGAAGGGCCGCAGCATGGCGATCGCCGTGATGCGCAAGCACCGCCTCGCCGAGCGCCTGCTCGTCGACATCATCGGCCTGGACTGGCAGAACGTGCACGCCGAGGCCTGCCGCTGGGAACACGTGATGAGCGAGGACGTCGAGCGCCGCCTGGTCGAGGTGCTCAACCACCCGACCACCTCCCCCTACGGCAACCCGATTCCCGGTCTGGACGAGCTCGGCATCGTGCCGCCGACCTCCGCCGAGGAGACCCTGGTCCGGCTGACCGACCTGCCGCACGGCCAGGTGCACGCCGTCGTCGTGCGCCGGCTCGCCGAGCACATCCAGACCGATCCCGAGGTCATCGGCCAGCTGCGCGAGGCGGGCGTGGTGCCCGATGCCCGCGTGACGGTGGAGAACAAGCCGGGCACCGTCGTCATCACGGTGCCGGGGCACGCGGGTTTCGAACTGTCCGACGAGATGGCGCACGCCGTCCAGGTGAAGCTGGTCTGATCCGTGAAACTTCTGGTCACCGGCGGTGCCGGGTATGTCGGCGGCGTCTGCGCGCAGGTGCTGCTCGAGGCGGGGCACGAGGTCGTCGTCGTCGATGATCTGTCCACCGGCAACGCCGACGGTGTCCCCACCGCGGCCCGCTTCGTCGAGGGTGATGTGGCGCAGGCCGCGCCGACGCTGCTCGCCGCCGAAACCTTCGACGGTGTGCTGCATTTCGCCGCGCAGTCGCTGGTCGGCGAGTCGGTGCAGCATCCGGAGAAATACTGGCACGGCAATGTGGTGAAGACCTTCGAGCTGCTCGAGGCGATGCGCCACACGGGCACACCACGATTGGTGTTCTCCTCCACCGCCGCGGTGTACGGCGAACCGGAGCAAGTGCCGATCACCGAGGACGCCCCGACCCGGCCGACGAACCCGTACGGCGCGTCGAAGCTCGCCATAGATCACGCCATCACCTCCTATGCGATCGCGCACGGGCTGGCGGCGACCAGCCTGCGCTATTTCAATGTCGCCGGCGCCTACGGTGGCCTCGGCGAGAACCGGGTGGTGGAAACACATCTCATTCCGCTGGTGTTGCAGGTCGCGCTCGGGCACCGCAAGGCCATCTCGGTATTCGGCACCGACTGGCCGACGCCCGACGGCACCGCCGTGCGCGATTACATCCACATCCGTGACCTCGCCCAGGCCCATCTGCTGGCGTTGACCAGCTCCGAGGCGGGCACGCACCGCGTGTACAACCTCGGCAGCGGCACCGGTTTCTCGGTCCGCGAGGTGATTTCGGCCTGCGAACGCGTCACCGGTCTGCCGATCGCCGCCCAGGACGCGCCGCGCCGCCCCGGCGACCCGGCCACGCTCATCGCCTCCAGTGCCCGCGCCATCGCCGAACTCGGCTGGCACCCCGAGCACCACGATCTGGACGAAATCGTTTCCGACGCTTGGACATTCCTCCAGTCACTCGGCTCCCGCGCGCACAGCGCCAAGTAGCCCGCGAGGCCGAGCGCCCGACCTGAACGACTGGTCCGGATGCCCGATCACGGCACCGGGTAACGATCGCCCCACACGCCGTGCTGCCCCGGTGGCAGCACGGCGCACTCCCCGACCGCCCCCGGCGCCGGACCCGTCGGCATCCCGCACCGCTACCCCGGACCGCGAATCATGCACCGCGGCAGGGCTTCACATCGGAGGTTCGCCGAGGTCTATGCCGAGGTCCGCGGCGGCGTGGTAGCCACTGCGGGCGAGGCGGCGCATCTGTTCCGGACGCATGCCGAGCGACAGCGACGTCTCCAGCAGCAATGCCATGGGGTGGTCGGGATCAGCTGTCAGTGCTGCCTCCAGCGCGATCCCGGCCAGTGGACCGTCGCCCCTGGTGTAGGCGCTGTAGCCGAGCAAGGCGGCGGCCTCCGCGCGGTCGCGTCCCCGCAGCGCGCGGGTCAGGACGGCCCACAGTCCTTCGGCCGCCGCGGCATGGTCGCCGACCGCGAGCGCGAACATGGCGTCGCGCACGGACCGATCACGCAGTGCGGCAGCGAGTTCGGCCAGTTCCCGGGCCATCGGCTCGTTGTCGGATTCGAGGTTGGCGACCTGCCACAGCACGTATTCCAGGGCTTGCCTGCTATAGGCATCCGGCTCGCCGCGGCGCACCGCGCGGGCGTACCGATCGCGGGCGATAGCGAGCGCGGTGTCCAGCAGCGCGGCGACCTCGTCCTGGAGCGCGACGTCCTCGGTCACCATCGCGGCCAGCTCGGCGCGGGAGCCGAGGACCGGCCGCCCGTCGAGCACCTGCGACAGCGCCACCGCGGAGGTGGCCGGATCCGCCAGCAGTCCACTGCGTTGCTCGCCGAACAGACTCCACCACCGCTCACCCGGTCGGATCGCGCGCACGGCCCAGGCGCCGGCGAGCGCGATGTCCTGGGCGGCGAGCCGCCGGGCGAGGGCGGCGACCAGCATGTCGAATCGCCCTATGCCGCAACGCTCGACGATGTCGGAGCCGCACAGATCCGGCTCGACGGACCGATCGTCGACCACCACCGCGAGCACCTCGGCCACATCGTCGTGCGCGGATACCTGGGCCACACACCGTGCCACCTGTTCGGCGCGCAGCCGTCCGCGCCCGCCCTCCTGGTCCAGATCGAACCGCATGACCGCGTCGATGATCGCGCCGTCGTCGCGATCCGGCACCGCCCGCAGCACGAGCACGACGAGCGAGCGCTCCGGCGCGAACCCGATCATGGCGGGCACCCCCGCGATCAGATCCCCCGGCTCGTCCACGTGCACCACACACTCCGGTGTCTCGACGCCGAAAGGCGGTGCGGGCTCCGCACAGACCAACGCGAGATCGGCCTCGATATCCGCCGCCCAGTCCGCTCCCTCCGAGCCCGCGGCCCCGTCGCGCCCCGTTGCGTCCTCGCGCCCCGCCAAGTCCTCGCGCCCCACCACGGCCTCGCACCCCGCCAAGTCCTCGCCCACCTCGACGGCGCACTGATCCGCGCCCAGCACCACCTCGTCCGAGCGGGACGGAGGGTTCCCGTCACCTGCCATGCTCACGCCCACCTCGGCAGCGCTCTGATCCGCGCCCGGGACCACCTCGTCCGAGCGGGAACGCGAGTCCTCACCACCCGCCACGGACACGCTTTCGTCCCGCGCGCCCGCCACCGCGCAATCGTCCGGCTGCACACACGTCCCAGCTCGCGCACAGTCGTCCGGGCGCGCGCAGTCGGCCGAGCGCACGGCAGCGTCCGGCAGCGGCCGCCGCTTCAGGAAGCTGCACGAGCGCAGCGCGACAGCGAGACTCACCGGTGCACGAGATGTACTGCTGCGCAACGTGGGACGGGAGCAAGGCCCGCCGGGGACGGCGCCGGGCACCGAATCGGACGCCAGGACGGTGAGGTACGGGTTCACGGGAGTGGTCATGGCAGCGAGCCTGCCCGCGCACCCCGTCGAACGACCCACGCCGACCAGGCAATTCACCGCGCCTGTGGATTCCGCCGAATTGTGGACAACCGCACGCACCGCCGCCGCGCGAGCACTCCCGCTTGTCACCGGACGGTGCTACGACCCCTGTTCGACCCGGTGGGCGGTCGTCACGAACAGCTCGTTCACCGCCGCCGTGTCGGGCTCGGACGCGGAAAAGGACAGATAGGTCACGGTGATTCGCACATCACCGATCTGCCCGGTCACCGCCCGCATCGTCTGCGTCAGACCGGCGCCCGCGACGTCCGGCAGGACCGTCCGCCGCAACCCCAGCGCATCCTCGGCCTCGGACTCCGGGGCGGCGACGAGTTCGGTCGTCACGGTCGTCCCGGCCCCGCTCTGATTCACCCGCATCGACCTGCACTGTGTCAGCTGGCTGCGCAACGCCGCCAGCGGCTGGCGGGTCCGCGCCAGCTCGACGGTGACGGTGGCCCGGGTGGCGTCGTCGGTGCCGACCACGACCGCCCGCTGATCGGCGCCGAATTTCGGTTCCGGCGGTGCGCATTCCGGTGGTTGTACCCGAGCGCCGCGCCCCACCCCGGTGAGGTCGCCCGCGGCCTGCGCGGCGGCCTCCGGCGGCAGCACCACCGCCGGGTAGCGCTTCGGGAACTGCGCAGGTTCGGGCAGCAGCATGGCCAGGGGGCTGCTGATCTGGCGGGTCACCGACGTCTGCTCGGCCGACACCGGATGCCCGGTCACGGTCGACCCGCAGCCGGCGAGTAGCACCGCACACGCCGCGGGCATGGCGAAGCGCACCCGCTTGCGCGTCGAATCCGCCACAGTCACCCGATCCACTGTGCCAAACTCCCGGTGCCCGCCCGCGGTGCCACGCCGCGCGCCGGGAATGCACGGCACACCGGAACTGTTGGCTCGTCGTATGGGTCGGTGTCCGACCGTGCACGGTGGCGGTCACCGGCATGGGGGACAATGGACATGGTCCCGTCCCGGTCGACCGCTCTCGAACGACATCCCTGTCGAGCGCCGAGCGTCGCCGGTGCAGGAACCGCGCAGGAAGGAGTACGCGATGGAGCACGAGTCGCGAATGTACGAACTGGAGTTCCCCGCTCCCCAGCTGTCGTCCGACGATGGCGCCGGTCCCGTCCTGGTGCACGGGCTGGAAGGCTTCACCGATGCCGGGCACGCGGTGCGGCTGGCCACCACGCACCTGCGCGAGAGTCTCGAAAGCGAACTGGTTGCCTCGTTCGATGTGGACGAGCTGCTGGACTACCGCTCCCGCCGCCCGCTCATGACCTTCAAGACCGACCACTTCTCCGAGTACGCCGAGCCCGAGCTGAACCTCTGGGCCCTGCGCGATACGGCGGGCACCCCGTTCCTGCTGCTCGCGGGCATCGAACCGGACCTGCGCTGGGAGAAGTTCACCACCGCGGTGCGCCTGCTCGCCGAACAGCTCGGCGTGCGCCGCAGCATCGGCCTCAGCGCGATCCCGATGGCGATCCCGCACACCCGCCCGCTCGGCGTGACCGCGCATTCCTCCGACCGGGATCTGATCCCCGAGCATCAGCGCTGGCCGGGCGAGCTGCAGGTGCCGGGCAGCGCGTCCTCGCTGCTCGAGTACCGGATGGCCCAGCATGGTCACGAATCGGTGGGCTTCTCGGTGCACGTGCCGCACTACCTGGCCCAGACCGCGTACCCGGAGGCGGCGCAGACGCTGCTGGAGAACGTCGCCGACAACGCGGGCCTCGACATCCCGCTCGCCGCGCTCGGCGAGGCCGCCGCGCGCGTGCGCGAGCAGGTCAACGAGCACATCGCGGGCAACTCCGAGGTGGAGACCGTGGTGCACGCGCTGGAACGCCAGTACGACAGTTTCGTCAGCGCGCAGGAGCGCCAGTCGAGCCTGCTCGTCGGCGACGGCGAGCTGCCCAGCGGTGACGAGCTGGGCGCCGAGTTCGAACGGTTCCTCGCCGAACAGGGCGGCTACGAGGGCGGCCCGGAAACAGACGAGCAGCGGTAACAAGCCTCCGCACACCGGCACGTAGGGTGTGCGGAGTGGATTTGACCGAGCTGCTGGAGATACCGGGAACCGACGCCGACGCGTTGTACGAGTCCTTCGGGGCTTGGGCCGCCGAGCAGGGCACCCCGCTGTATCCGGCGCAGGACGAGGCGCTGCTCGAATTGGCGTCCGGTGCCAATGTCATCCTCGCGACGCCGACCGGTTCCGGTAAGTCGCTGGTCGCCGTCGGCGCCCATCTCATCGCGCTCACGCAGGGCAAACGCACCTACTACACCGCCCCGATCAAGGCGCTGGTCAGCGAGAAGTTCTTCGCGCTCTGCGACGTATTCGGCGCCGAGCGGGTCGGCATGGTGACCGGTGATGCCGCGGTCAACGCCGACGCCCCCATCATCTGCGCCACCGCCGAGATCCTCGCGAACCTCGCCTTGCGCGAGGGCGCGGCCGCCGATGTCGGCCAGGTCGTGATGGACGAGTTCCACTTCTACGCCGACCCGGATCGCGGCTGGGCCTGGCAGGTCCCGCTGCTCGAACTGCCGCGCGCGCAGTTCCTGCTGATGTCGGCGACCCTGGGCGAGGTCGATTTCTTCGCAAAGGATCTCGAGCGCCGCACGGGCCGATCGACGGCGGTCGTCGCGGGCACGGAACGTCCGGTACCCCTGACCTTCTCGTACGCGCGCACACCCATCACCGAGACGCTGGAAGAGCTCGTCACCACCCACCAGGCTCCGGTCTACGTGGTGCACTTCACCCAGGCCGCCGCGCTCGAGCGGGCGCAGGCGCTCACCAGTGTGAACTTCGCCACCCGGGCCGAAAAGGACGCCATCGCCACGGCGTTGGGCGAGTTCCGGTTCGCGTCCGGTTTCGGCAAGACGCTCTCGCGGCTGATCCGCCACGGCATCGGCGTGCATCACGCGGGCATGCTGCCGAAGTACCGCAGGCTGGTCGAACGCCTCGCCCAGGAAGGGCTGCTGAAGGTCGTCTGTGGCACCGACACCCTGGGCGTCGGCATCAACGTGCCGATCCGCACGGTGCTGCTGACGGGGCTCACCAAGTACGACGGCGTGCGCACCCGCAGGCTGAAAGCCCGTGAGTTCCATCAGATCGCGGGCCGCGCCGGGCGCGCGGGCTACGACACCATGGGCACCGTGGTGGTCCAGGCGCCCGAGCACGAGGTGGAGAACACCCGGCTGCTCGCCAAGGCCGGCGACGATCCCAAGAAACAGCGAAAAGTGGTGCGCCGCAAGCCGCCCGAGGGTTTCGTCTCGTGGAGCGAGGAGACCTTCGACCGGCTGATCGCGGCCCAGCCCGAGCCGATGGTCTCCCGCTTCACCGTGACGAACTCGTTGCTGCTCAACGTGATCGCGCGGCCGGGCAACTGTTTCGATGCGATGCGACACCTGCTCGAGGACAACCACGAACCGCGTCCCGCACAGCGCAAACACATCCTGCGTGCCATCCGGCTCTACCGCGCGCTGCGCGACGCCGGGGTGGTCCAGCAGCTCGACGAGCCCGACGCACAGGGCCGGCGCGCCCGGCTCACCGTCGACCTGCAACGCGACTTCGCGCTGGACCAGCCGCTGTCACCGTTCGCCCTGGCCGCCTTCGACCTGCTGGACAAAGACGCGCCCGGCTATACCCTCGATGTGGTGTCCCTCATCGAATCCACGCTCGAGGATCCGCGCCAGCTGCTGATGGCTCAGCAGCACAAGGCCCGCGGTGTGGCGATCAACGAGATGAAGGCCGACGGCATCGAATACGACGAGCGGATGGAACTGCTCGAAGAGGTCACCTGGCCCAAGCCGCTGGCCGAGCTGATCGAGCCCGCCTTCGAGACCTATCGCACCGGGCATCCCTGGGTGTCGGAGTTCGCGCCGTCGCCCAAATCGGTGGTGCGGGACATGATCGAGCGATCGATGACCTTCGCCGAGCTGATCTCGTTCTATGAGCTGGCGCGCTCGGAGGGCGTGGTGCTGCGCTATCTCGCCGACGCCTACCGCGCGCTGCGCCGCACCGTGCCGGATGCCGCGCGGACCGAGGAGCTCGAGGACATCACCGAGTGGCTTGGCGAGCTCGTCCGGCAGGTCGATTCGAGCCTGCTCGACGAATGGGAGCAGCTCACCAACCCCGGCGCCGAGACCGACGCCGAGCAGCTCGCCTTCGGCGCGGAGACGGTCCGGCCGATCTCGGCGAACGAGCGCGCCTTCCGCGTGATGATCCGCAACGCCATGTTCCGCCGCGTCGAGCTGGCCGCGCTGCGCCGCTGGGACCTGCTCGACGAGCTCGGCACCGGCCCGGACTGGGCCGCCGAATTGGCCCCGTACTTCGCCGAATACGAGCGCATCGGCACCGGGCCGGACGCGCGCGGACCGCAACTGTTCCAGATCGAACGAAGACCCGGATTCTGGCAGGTGCGTCAGGTTCTCGACGACCCGGCGGGCGACCACGGCTGGTCGATCGTCGCGCTGGTGGACCTGGCCGAGTCCGATGCCGCCGGTGAGATCGTCTTCGATGAACTCACGGTGTCCGCGGGCTGATCCGCACCGCCGCTCGGCTCCGATCTCTACAGAATCCATACAGGTCATCGACTACTTCGCGCCGCTTTTCGAGGGCAGAGTCGGCCTGTGGTCACCGTGAGGTTTGACGGATTCGTTTCTGGGTAGGGGCCGCTGCTACTCTTCCCGCTGCTGCCCGAGCGAAAGATCAACTATGCCCGAATCACCGTTCCTTGTCATCTACCCCGAGCGAGTGCGCGAGAACTACCGCGCGCTCCGTGCCGCCATGCCCACGGCACGAATTCGCTTCGCGGTCAAGGCAAGCCCGGTGCCGGAGCTGATCCACGTGCTCGACGAGGAAGGCGCCGAATTCGACGTCGCCAGCATCGGCGAGATCGAGCTGTGCCTCGCACTCGGCGTCGAGCCGCAGACGCTCTGCTACGGCAACCCGATCAAGAAGGTCGCCGACATCGCCCGCGCGTACACGCTCGGCGTGCGCCGCTACGCCTTCGACACCGAGGACGACCTGCTGCGCATCGTGCAACACGCGCCGGGCTCGGAGGTCGAATGCCGTTTCCTCGCTGCGGCTCCCGAGTCGCGCACCCCGTTCGGCACCAAGTTCGGCTGCGCGCCCCATGAGGCGTTGCGGCTGCTGGTCCGGGCGCGTGACCTCGGATTGACGGTGGCGGGACCGTACTTCCACGTCGGCTCCCAGCAGCTCGACCCGAACGCCTGGCGGATCGGCGTCGAACAGGCGGGCCACATCGTGCAAGCCTTGGCCGACAAGGATATTCACGTCTCCTCGGTGAATATCGGCGGCGGCCTGCCGATCGCGTACGCCGACCCGGCGCCCGCGCTCGACGAGATCGCCACGGTGGTCGGCGCCGCCGTGGCCGAATACCTGCCCGCCACCGCCGGTTTGGTGGTCGAGCCCGGCCGCGCGCTGGTCGGGTCGGCGGGTGTCATCCACGCCGAGGTCGTCGGCGTGCGCGTCGCGCCGGACGGCCGGCGCTGGGTGTATCTCGACATCGGCCGCTACAACGGCATGGCCGAGACCGAGAACGAGTACATCGCCTATCGATTCGTCACGGATCGGGACGGCGACCCTGTCGACGAGGCAGTGGTGGCCGGTCCGACCTGCGACGGAGACGATGTACTGTATCAACGCACGCGGGTCCTGCTACCGACCACGTTGCGAGCCGGTGATCGCATCCAGATCCTCGACACCGGCGCCTATACCGCGAGTTATTCGTCGGTGTCCTTCAATGGTTTTCCGCCCTTGACCGTGCACGTCTCGGGCGCTGAACCTACCCGCCCCGCCGGCTGACGCCGGCTGCCAACCCCTAGGCGAGAGTGAGTATGCCCATGACGGCAGATTTCACCGGCTGGCATGTGCTGGCCGAGTTCGGTGGTGTCGACGCGGCTCTTTGCGACGACCTCGAACAACTCGAATCGGCGTTGCGCGAGTCTTTGATCGCCGCGGGCGTCACCATCTGCGATGTCGTACACAAGAAGTTCGATCCGCAGGGGGTGACTGTCCTCGCGCTGTTGTCGGAGTCTCACGCCTCGATTCACACCTATCCCGAGTCCGGCGACATCTTCGTCGACGTCTTCACCTGCGGCAGTATCGGCGCCGGCGCGTCGAAAGCCGTCGAACTCCTGCGAGACAAGCTCTCTCCCAAGGATGTTCGCATGCAGGTGATCCGCCGCGGGCACGGCTCGCAGCGGATCGAGGAGCCGGTCGGCGCGGGCCTGACCCGCATCTGGGACCTGCACGAGGTGATCGTCGACACCCGTACTCCGTTCCAGCACATGGTGATCGCGCGGACCGAGCAGGGCATCAGCCTGTTCTCCGACGACGATCGCCAGTCCACCGAGTTCTCCCAGCTGACCTACCACGAGGCCATGATGGTGCCCGCCTTCGTGCTCGCCGAGAAGCTGGACAAGGTACTGATCATCGGTTCCGGTGAGGGCGTGGCCAGTCAGATGTCGGTCGCCGCGGGCGCGAGCCTGGTCGATCACGTCGACATCGACCAGCTCGAGGTCGAGCTGTGCGCCGAGCACCTGCCCTACGGCTACACCAGCGACGAGCTGGCCACCGCGGTCAAGGGCGAGGGCCCGGTCAAGGTGCACTACGCCGACGGCTGGGACTTCCTCGCCGATGCCGCGCAGGCGGGCACCCGCTACGACGTCATCGTGATCGACCTGCCCGACGAGCGGGTGGAGGACGCGCAGCACAACCGCCTGTACGAGGCGGAGTTCCTGTCCCGATGTCGGGCGCTGCTCGCGCCCGGTGGCGTGCTCACCGCGCAGGCGGGCTGCGCGACGATGTGGCGCAACGAGACGCTGAAGCGCTCCTGGGCTCGGTTCCACGAGCAGTTCGGCACCGTCGTCCAGTACGGCAGCGACGAACACGAGTGGACCTTCCTGTTCGGCCTGAACGAGCGCGTCGACGATCCGGTCCAGGGCATGACCGATCGTCTGGTCACCCTCCCCTACCGCCCCGAGACCATCGACGCTCGCGCGCTGGTCCGCGGCGCGATCGAACCGCACGCGCTGCGCGTGTAGCTCGTCACGAACGCCCCACCGGCCGGGAAATCCGTTGGCCGGTGGGGCGTTCGGCTGTTCAGGACCGACCGCGCCGGTACTCCTCGACGTCGACGCCGCCCACACCCCAGTTGGCGAGCGCGACTTCGTCGATCACCACGAACGTGGTGGCCGGGTCCTTGCCGAGGACCTCACGCAGCAATTCGGTGACGCCCGCGATCAGCCGGGACTTCTGTTCCCGGGTGACGCCCTCGTCGGTGACCTTGATGTTGACGTACGGCATCAGGCAGCCCGCCCCGACAGGTAGCCGCCGTCGACGGGGAAGATGTGTCCCGTGGTGAACTCGGCGTCGGCGAGATACAGCACAGCGGCGGTGGTTTCGGCGACCTCGCCGATCCGGTTCAGCAAAGCCAGCCGGGCAGAGGCGGATTCGTCGCCGTCGCCGAAGAGCGGGGTACGGATGACGCCCGGGGCGACGGCGTTGACGCGGATGCGGTCGGCGGCCAGTTCGGCGGCCAGGCTGGTGGTGAGCGCGTGCACACCGCCCTTGCTGACCAGGGCGGCGGAGGCGGGCAAGCCGGCCAGCGCGTGCTCGACCAGCACCGTCCCGATGTTCACGATGCTGCCACCCGTCTGCTGCTCGCGCAGTCGGCGAACCACTGCTTGGGTGGTGAAATAGGTGCCTTTGAGGTTGCCGTCGATGTAGCTGTCGAGTTCGGCCTCGGTGACGTCCACGAACGGCGTCGCACCGAAGATGCCCGCGTTGTTCACCAGCACGTCCACCCCGCCGAACCGGTCGACGGCGGTCCGCACCAGCGCCGAACCCGTTGCGGGGGAACCGATGTTGCCCGCGACGGTCGCCACGTTGGCCGGGGCGCCGAGCGTCGCGGCCACCTCCGCGAGTTTGCCCGCGTCGCGGCCGTTGAGTACCACGTTGTCGCCGCGCGCGATGAAAGCGCGCGCGATGTCCTGTCCGATCCCGCTGGAGGATCCGGTCACGATCACCGTCTTGGTCATGTTCTTCCTCATCTCTCGATACGACCGGTCGTCTTGGAATAGATATAGTGAGACCACCGGGGATTTCTCGCGACCATCAGGGTCGGAAGTAGTCGTCCAGCAGCCGGTTCAGGCACTTGTGCAGCGGGTCGAGCGTCCGGTCGATCTTCATCCGGATCACCGCGCCCTCCCAGGATTCGAGCAACAGATCAGCCAGTTCGGTCGCGTCGATATCGGCGCGGATCTGCCCCGCCGCCTGCGCCGCGCGCAGCTGCTCGGCGACCCGATCCCGCCACGCGCCCCACGCGCTCGACAACGACTCCCGCAGCAGCTCACTGCCTTCCAGCTCGCCGCCGAGATTCGCGATCAAGCAGCCGCCGGTGAAATCCGCCGCGACGAACTCGTCCATCAGACGGCCGAAGAACGCGCGCAGCCCACTGATCGGATCCGCCGCCGCCCCGAACGCCTCGGTCAGGTTGCGCTGCACGCACAGTGAGTGATGCTCGATCACCGCCCGCCCGAAACTCTCCTTGCTGTCGAAATAGTTGTAGAACGACCCCTTGGGCACCCCGACCTTGTCCAGCACCTGCTTGATCCCGGTGCCGTGATACCCACTGCTCAGAAACCCCGCAGCCCCCTCCTCCACCAGCAGCTGCCGAGTATCTCCACTCCGTCGAGGTCGCGCCATGCGCCCAATATACGACCGGTCGTCTACAAACGCCAACTCGGGTTGGAGGTGGGTATTGCCCACTTGGTTCATCGGTGACAAGATGGGCGCGGAGGTAAATGCGATGACAATGTCCTTGGACCTGAGCCACTTCGAGATAGTCGGTGAGAGCGAGGCCGATTCCCGGGGGCGCGTCGCACTGGGACGTGCGGGCGCACGCCCCGGCCGCCGATATCAGGTACGCATCAACAGCGACGGGGTGGTGGTCTTGGTGCCGGTGGTCTCGATTCCGGAACGCGAGATGATGGTGTGGGAAAACCCTCATCTCGCCGAACAGATCCGGCAGGGTGTCACCGACGCCGAGTCCGGAAGCACGGTCGACCTCGGCGATTTCACGCGGTACGCCGACGATCCCGAGGACAAGGACTGACCGGGTGGCGTACGAACTCCGCTTCGCCCGTGCCGCCGCCGACGCATTGCAGAAATTGGCCGAAAAGCCCAACACGGCAACAAAACTGAAGAAGGTACGCAAGGCCTTGGGTCTGCTACAGACAGATCCGCTGTACCCCGGCCTGAATTCGCATCTCTACCAGAACTTTCCAGGTCTGGAGAAGAACAAGGTCTGGGACTCCTACGTCGAGAATCACACACCCGGAGCCTGGCGCGTCTATTGGATGTACGGCCCCGACATCGAACGCGACGGCGAACTCGTTTCCATCATCACCGTGCTGGCGATCGGTCCGCACCTCTGAATCGCGGGAGGATCACTCGCCCAACACGGGCGAGGTCGCGGCGCGCCAGGCAAGGGTGTGCGTGACGAAGGAGGCGAGGTGGGGGCGGGCGAAGGTGGGGGCGTCCCAATTGTCTTGGGCGGCAGGGCCGGTCCACACGTAGGTCCAGGGGGTGGCGGGTGGGTGCGATAGGGGGATGGGGCGGAGGTCGTATTCGTCGTCTTCGAAGGTGTCGAGGATGTGCCACTCCCCCGCGGTGAGACCGGTGATGAGGACCCCGGGGGCGACGGCGTCGGGGTGTGGCACCAAACCGGGGTAGAGCAGGCCGGGCAGGGCGGCGGCCCGCCAGCCGACCGCGGCGGCCGGTGTGAGCGCCGGTACGCGACCGAGCAGCACCTCGAGCATCTCCGGGAACTGCAATGTCCCGTACGCGAACAGCGCATGCCCAGCACCGTTCACCGCAGACAGTCGACCAGCTCCGGCATCCCGCGATCCCATGCAGGGATCGTCTCCCGCATCCCCCCTCCCCGCCAGTCGAAACAGTCCGCATGCACCAGCAACGCAGCTCCGGCGGCGAGACGCACGCCGATCACCGCGGTCATCAGAGACTCGATCAGGAGGAAAGATCTAACAGAACCGCTGCACCGCAGCGGCTTTCGCGGGGTCGGTGCGAGCTACCCCGGGCGCTGGGTAACTACGCCGGGCGCTGGGTGCGGATGATGGCGGCCAGGTATTCGTAGTCGTCGGCGCGGGCGGTGGAGGTGCGGTAGGCGAGGCCGATGGTGCGGCCCGGGGCGGGGGTGGCGAAGTGGGCGGTATCCAGTGTGCCGCGGGCGGTTTCGGCGGCGACGGCCATTTCCGGGATGAGGGTGACGCCGAGACCGCCTGCGACGCATTGCACCACCGTCGCCAAGGACGCGGCGCGGGTGTCGCCGACCGCCGCCGGATGGATCTCCGCGGACCGGCACACATCGAGGGTCTGGTCGCGTAGGCAGTGCCCCTCGTCGAGCAGCAGCAGCGGTAGCGAGTCCAGGACCGCAGGCACGAGATCCTTCCGTCCGGCGAGTTCGTGACCGCGCGGCGTGACCAGCACGAATTCTTCGGTGTACAGGGGTATTTCGACCAGTCCGGGCAGATCGGCCGGTAACGCGAGCAGCGCGACGTCGAGCACGCCGGTGCGCAGCCCGTCCAGCAGCCGCGCGGTCTGATCCTCGATCACCTGCGGGTGCAGCGCGGGTAACTTCTTGCGTAACTCCGGAAGAAGGCCGGGTAGCACATACGGGGCAACCGTCGGGATGATCCCCATCCGCAGCGACCCGCCGAGCCCGTCGCCGGTCGCCGACGCGACGAACCGGTCCGCCGCCTCGAGTGTCGCCATCGCCTTGGGCAGCAAGCGCATCCCCGCCGCGGTGACGAGCACCCGCCGCGTGCTGCGCTCGATCAGCTGCAGCCCCAACCCGTGTTCGAGGGCCGCGAGCGCCTGCGATAGCGTGGGCTGGCTCACACTGAGCCGCGCTGCGGCAGTGCCGAAGTGGCGGTATTCCGCGACCGCTACGAACGCACGCAGCTGTGACAGGGTCGGCTGATAAGTCTGATCGGTCACGGCTATCAGTGTAGTGCGACTGATCACCTTTACCTTTCACTAGCCCTTCGGCAAGATCGAAAGGGAGCTTTTCTGCTTTTCTGCACAGTGCTAGCAAACCCACCCAGAACTGAGGAGATTAGGCATGGCCTTGCTGACCATCGGCGACCAATTCCCGGCATACAACCTCACCGCCGTCATCGGGGGTGACCTGTCCAAGGTCGACGCTCAGCAGCCTGACGATTACTTCACCACCATCACCAGCGACGATCACGCGGGCAAGTGGCGCATCGTGTTCTTCTGGCCGAAGGACTTCACCTTCGTGTGCCCGACCGAGATCGCCGCGTTCGGCAAGCTCAACGAGGAATTCGCGGACCGCGACGCGCAGGTGCTCGGCGCCTCCGTGGACAACGAGTTCGTGCACTTCCAGTGGCGGGCCCAGCACGAGGATCTGAAGACCCTGCCGTTCCCGATCCTGTCGGACCTCAAGCGCGAATTGGCCTCCGCCACCGGCGTTCTCAACGCCGACGGCGTGGCGGACCGGGCCACCTTCATCGTCGACCCGAACAACGAGGTCCAGTTCGTCTCGGTGACCGCGGGTTCGGTCGGCCGCAATGTCGACGAGGTGCTGCGGGTGCTCGACGCGCTGCAGTCCGACGAGCTGTGCGCCTGCAACTGGAAGAAGGGCGATCCGACCATCAACGCGGGTGAACTGCTCGCCGCGAGCGTCTGACGCCACCCCCGCAGAACTACGAAACTCAGTGAACCAGAGAAGGATTACGACATATGAGCATTGAGAACCTGAAGAACTCCCTCCCCGAGTACGCCAAGGACCTCAAGCTCAATCTGTCATCGCTCGCGCGCACCACCGTGCTGAACGAACAGCAGCTGTGGGGCACCCTGCTGGCGTCGGCGGCCGCGACCCGGTCGGCGACCACGCTGCGCGAGATCGCCGAGGAAGCCGCCGACGTGCTGTCCGAGCAGGCCTACAACGCCGCGCTCGGCGCCGCCTCGATCATGGGCATGAACAATGTCTTCTATCGCGGCAAGGCGTTCCTCGACGGGCGCTACGACGACCTGCGGGCCGGCCTGCGGATGCAGATCATCGGCACGCCCGGGGTCGACAAGGCCGATTTCGAGCTGTGGTCCTTCGCGGTCTCCTCGATCAACGGCTGCCAGCACTGCCTGGAAGCGCACGAGCACACGCTGCGTGAGGCGGGCGTGTCCCGTGAGGTGATCTTCGAGTCGCTGCGTGCGGCCGCGATCGTCGCCGGAGTCGGCCAGGCTGTGCAGTCGACCGAAGCGCTGGCCGGCGCCACGGTCTGATCGCTCGGGTACCGGAGGCCGCCGTTTCGCTCACCGAAACGGCGGCCTTCTCGTTCGCAGGCCACTGACCAGCGCCGATTCGCCGCGGAACGCGTGGTGTCCGTCACGCGACCGGTCGCTGTCGCCGGTGCCGAGTAGGCTCGGCGCTCATGGGGACACAGGTAGATGTTGTGCGAGTGTTCACCGACAGCGCGGGGCGTTTCGGGAACGAGCTGGGTATCGCGCGGGCCGCCGACGTGGCCGCCGCCGAGCACCAGGCGCTCGCGGCCAAGGCCGGGTACAGCGAGACCGTCGTGGTCGAGGACGCGGTGAACGGTGTCGCCCGGATGCGGATCTACACGCCGACCGTCGAATTGCCCTTCGCCGGACACCCCAGCGTGGGCACCGCCTGGTGGTTCGCCGAGCAGCACACCCCGATCGAGCGACTCGAGGTCCCGGCCGGGCCGGTCGCGGTGGAACTCGCCGAGGGTCTCACCTGGATCACCGCCCGCGCGGAGTGGACACCGAACTTCACCTTCCACGAACTGCCCGACGCCGCGGAACTCGCCGCGCTGCGACCGGACGACTTCACCGGCGGCCCGCACTATCTATGGACCTGGACCGACCAGAACCGCGGGACGTTGCGTTCGCGCATGTTCGCGCCCACCCTCGGGATCGCCGAGGACGAGGCGACCGGCGCCGCCGCCGTCGCCATCACCGCGCAGCTGCGCCGCAGCCTGATCATCACCCAGGGCCAGGGTTCCCAGCTGTTCACCGGCTGGGACTCCGACGGCTGGGTCCGCCTCGGCGGCCGAGTAGTCGCCGACCAGACCATAGAGATCTGAACCGCTTCCCGCCGGTCCCGAGTCTCGTTGCGCACCAACGGGTATCCGCACGGATCAACGCGCCCGACTCCCCTACCCCCGGCGCGAACATCCGGCATCAACCATCAGGAGCAACACCACCCCGATCGGAGTCGCCGGCACGGCCGACCCATCCGCCAGGGTTCCAACGGAACGCAAGCGACTCCTCGGCGCGCACATGCTGGGCCGTGCGCACCTCCTCCGAGCACGGATATGGTATCCAACGTCGTTGCCGCGAAAGGCGATTCGGCGCGCACATCAACAAAGCGCATCGTCGCGACAGACGCCCCTGCGCGCGACTCAGGGCAGTACCACCCCCGCGATAGGGTCTGTTGTCGGCGCGGGCGATCCACCCAAGGGTTCCACGCTGATCGCGAGTTGCTCGCCTGGGGCGAATGCTGTGACGAATGGTTTTGTGGTGGAGGGCAATTCGGCAAGCACGCCGGCTGAGCGGGGTTGAGTTCCCGCCAGCAACCACACCTGGTAGACGTGGTCGGCGGGGGGTTGCGCTACCCCGTCGAAGGCGACGCGGGCTACCCGCTGCTGGGGTGAGATCTCTACGACGAGCGAGCCGCCGCCGGTGACCGGCCCGGCGAGGGTGCGGGTCGTCTGCTCCGCGCTCGGCACTCGTGCGGGCGTGTCGTTGATCCGGTCGGCGACCACCACACCACCGATCACCAGGCACGCCGCAGCCGCGACCGGGACCGCCCAGCGCATGCGCCGCGACCATCCAGCGGACGGACCCGTCCGTTCATCCGGCAGCGCGGCCAGGATCCGGGCCTCCAGTTCCGGCGGCGGTTCCTGTGCGTCGAGGGCGGCGACCCGCGCCATCACCTCGCGCATCCGCCACACGGTGTCCAGAAAGGCTTGCCGCACAGCCGGATCGGCGGCTTCGAGCCGTTCCTCGATATGTCTGCGCTCGATCTCGGCGACGGCGTCGAGCGCGCACGGATAAGCGAGGTCGAGCAGTTCCGCGTCCGAGCGCGGCGGGACCTCAGCCATCGGCGCCTTCTCCGGACAAGCATTTCTCCAGTCTCTTCAGCCCGTCACGGATGCGGGTTTTCACGGTGGGCAACGGTACCGAGAGATGATCGGCCACTTCACGGTACGTCCGCCCGGAGTAGTAGGCGAGGGCGATCGCTTCCCGCTGGGTCGGGGTGAGCGTATCCAGGCAGTCGGCGACGGTCTGCTCCTCCATCCGCTGTGTCACCGATTCGGCGACCACATCGTGATCGCGGCCCGCGTGCGCGTGCGCGAACGCCAGCTCGCGCCCGGCCGCGGCGGCCTCGGCGCGCACCCGGTCGACGGCGCGGCGATGCGCGAGCATCATCAGCCAGCCGATCGGGCTCGACAGTGCCGGGTCGTAGCGTGCGGCGTGCGACCAGACCTGTAGGTAGACCTCCTGCGCGATTTCCTCCGCGGTGGCGTGGCTGCGCAGGATCCGCACGGCGAGCCCGAACACCCGGGCGCTGGTGCGCCGGTAGAACTCGGTGAACGCGGCCCGATCCTCGGTGCCGATCGCGGCCAGCAGGGCGGTCAGTTCGCGGCTGACGAGCGCGGATCGCTGTCGAGCAGCGACGCTCGGCCGTGGGCACGCGACGAACGCCGCATCTTCGCCGATACCGTCCGGCACCAGGTTCCCGAACCGGTACCAGGGCGCAGAACCGGGCTTGCCGATGGCCGAATCACCTGCCTGCATAGACAGGGGTTCGGTTTGCGATGGCGCGCGGATTGGTCTGCGGCGCCGGTCAACTCGAAACCGCGGCGATCAACATGTACGCGGTGCCCAGGTCCATCACCACGTGCGGCACCATCGCCCAGCGCCGGCGCGGACCGGACAGCACCGCGACACACCCACCCGACCTGAGCACAATGCCCAGGTAGCCAGGCGTGTCGGCACCTGGACGGCCGAATGCGCCCAGCACCGTGACGAGCAGTGCGTCGGCGGCGAACAGCCCGGCGAGCACAAGCGCGGGTACCGGAGCGGGCCCGTCGGCGTGTCCGGAAGGGATATGCCCGGACATGGCGTAGAGCATGGCCGCGGCGGTCACCGTGTGATACCCGAGCGGAACCAGTCGGTCGGTGGCCGGTGACCGCTGCTCCTCGGTGCGCGGTTCCGCGAGACGCGCCAGCAGCAACGCCGCGAAGACCACCGTCAGCGCGGTCAGCACACTGCGCAGGGCGATCGGGCTCGCCTCGGCCGGGAACACCAGCATCGCCAGCATCACCAAGCACATGATCAGGTGCGCGGCGTCGGATTCGGCGTACCCACCGCGCGGCAGCGGTCCCGGGGCACCGTGCTGCCGAACGTGTTCCGGCACCGCGACCGGTGCGACCATCCGCCCCACCACGATTCCCGCCGTGAGCAGGAAGGCCACGACCACCGCCCACCGCAATGCGGCGTACTGCTGCACGAACTGCGCCACACCCCACCACCTTTCGCCGCGGCGACCGGGGATCTGTCCCTCTCCATGCTCGCATTGATCGGAACTGGGGAACGGCGAACAACGTCAGTGGCTCACCGACGTCCGGTACCGATCGGCGGCGGTCCGCGCGAAACGCCCCGGCGACACACCCCGCCACTGTTTGAACGCGTTCGAAAAGCTCGGTGCGCCCGAATATCCCATCCGATAGGCGACGTCCTCGACGGTCAGTCCCGTCGCGAGCAACTCCTCGGCGAGGGTGCCGAAGGTTTCCGCGCAGAGCCTGCGATAGGAAGTGCCTTCATCGGCCAACCGGCGGCGCATGGTGCGCAGGCTCATGTGCAGCCCGGCCGCGACCTCCTCCTGGCTGAGCCGCCCGTTCATCCGGTGCATCAGGACCGAACGCACCGAACCGGCCACGCCTTGGCGCAGGCCGCGACGCTGCAGCAGCTCGTCGCACTGCTCCTCGAAGAGCTGCGCGGTGAGCGGACTCGCCTGCGGCATCGGCGCGTCCACGTCGGCGGCGTCGAATACGGCCAGTTGCAGTTCGGCGGATTCGGTGCTCGGGATCTCGAACTGTGCCAGGATCGGCGCCAGGCGCGGACCCAGTCCCCCCGCGATCTCGGCACGCAACACCGGCGGCGGTACGCCGAACACCAGGAACCAATTCGTCAGCAGCGCTGAGACATCCCGTTCGGCGAGGAACGCGCGCAGATCGGCGGGCAGGTCACGGTCGTCGCCGTAGAGCCAGATCTCGTCGTCGCGGTACACGTGCCAAGCGCGCGCGAAAGAGGTCATCAGGCTGAAGTAGCGCATGGCGACGTCGATGGCCTGACCCATGGTCGGGCTGCTGAGCACCGCGAGCGCGAACACCCCGAGGGTGGTGATGTGCGTACGGGAGCCGGCTTCGAGGCCGAGGCCCGGCGGATCACCGAGCCGGGTGACGAGATTGCGGACGATGCCGAGCTCTTGTGCCGCGGTGATTTCCGCACCGGGCGTCTTCAGCAGGCGGGGGTCGACTTCCGTGCCGTGCAGGCACTGCGACTGGGTCAGACCGTGATCCTCTCCGAGCTCGACGAGGATCACCGCGTGTGTCACCGACCGCCGCCACTCCCATGAGGCCACGTATCCATCGTTGCTTGCTATGGCCGATATGCGCAAGGTTTTTGGCCGGAGATCGTATGTTCCGCTGCCCCAAGGGCATTGGTTACCGGTAACAAAACCGTCCGACCGGTTCTGCATGCGGCACAGCGGTGGCCGCACTTCGCAACCAGGTCGGCCGGTGTCGGCATGGACAACAGCCGCCCGGCTTGCGCTGGCCGGTTTACGCAAACTCATGACCCGATATCGCATGGAACGCCACCCAGCGACACCCTAGCGTTGGACAGAGACAAAGGTGGGCAGAACGAAATGTCTCGAAAAACACTCGCTGGCAAACGGATCGCGATCACCGGGGGCGCGCACGGCATCGGGCGCGAGACCGCACTGGCTTTCCTGGCGGAAGGCGCCGACGTCGTGATCGGGGACGTGGATGTCGGCTCGGTGCGCGCGGTGGCCGACCAGCTCGCCAGGATGCACGGCGGGACCGTGGTGGGGCTGGCCCTCGATGTCACCGACAGCGCCCGGTTCGCGAGCTTTCTCGGCTACGCCGAACGCAAGCTCGGCGGGCTCGACGTCGTGGTGAACGCCGCCGATGTGATGCCCTCGGGCCCGTTCCTCGCCGAGACCGAGGCCGAATCCGATCACCAGATCGATATCAACCTGCGCGCGGTGATCACCGGAACCCGTTTGGCCGCTGAACGATTCGCCGCCCGCGGACACGGTCAGATCGTGAACATCGGGACCGCGGCCGGGGTGACCGCAGCGCTGGGTGTCGCGGTGTACTGCGCGACCAAGCACGGCGTGGTCGGACTCGGCGCGGCACTCGATCACGAACTCGCCGAGCGCGGTGTCACCGTCAGTACGGTGGCGGCCGGGTCGATCACCGATCCTGTGGCGGTCGCCGACGCGGTGGTCGAGGCGGTGGTCCGGCAGCGGGGCGGGCTGATCAGTGTGGCCGCGCCCAGGGGCCTGCGGGCCTTGCGACCGCCGAGCGAGCTGCTGCGCCGCTTCTTCGCGCGCAACGGACAGGCGCGCTGACCTCTGTCACAGCTCGCGCAGCACGCGTTTGAGCACCTTCCCGGTGGGGTTGCGCGGGAGTTCGTCGACGAACAGCACGTCACGGGGCACCTTGAACCGGGCCAGATGCGCTTTCACGTGCTCGCGCACCTCGTCCTCGGCCAGGGTATGTCCTTCCCGGACCACCAGTACCGCGCGCAGCCGCTGCCCGTACCGCTCGTCCGGCACGCCGAACGCGCTCACCTCCGCGACCGCAGGGTGCGCGGCGAGCAGCTCCTCCACCTCGCCGGGGAAGACGTTCTCCCCGCCGGACACGATCATGTCGTCGTCACGGCCATCGATGAAAAGCCTGCCCGCGCTGTCGAAGTGGCCGACATCCCCGCTGGACATCAGCTTGCCGACGCGCGCCTTGTCCCCGCCGCCGGTGTAGCCCTCGAACTGGAAGTTGTTGCCGACGAAGATCCGTCCGGTGTGTCCCGGCGGCAGTTCGTTGCCGTCGTCGTCGAGGATCTGCACGGTGGCGCTGGAGACCGGGCGACCCACGCATCCGGGTTCGACGGCCAGGTCCGCGGGCGTGGCGATGGTCGCGTAGGCCACCTCGGTGGAGCCGTACAGGTTGTAGATCACCGGGCCGAACGCGTCGGTCACCCGGGTACACAGGTCGGCGCCCAGCTGCGAGCCGGCGACGAAGATGATCCGCAGCGCGGAGAAGTCGTGTCCCGCACGGCCGCGAGGCCCCAGATCGACCAGGCGCTGCAGCATCACCGGCACGGCGATCAGCGAGGTGGCCCGATGCCGGTGCATGCTGTCCAGCACCGCCTGCGGGTCGAATCGGCGGCGCAGCACCAGCGTGGAACCGAAACCGAGCGCGAGGGCCACATGCGCGAAGCCGAGCGTATGGAACAGCGGCGCCGGGCATTCGGTGATCTCCTTGGCCCGGAACGGCACCTTGTCGAGCAACGCGCCCAGCGGCGCGAGCGACGTCGGATCACGCCGCGGCGCGCCTTTCGGCGTTCCGGTCGTGCCGCTGGTCAGCAGGATGACCTTCGCGGTGGTGGTGGCGCGGCGCAGCGGGGTCCGCGGCGCGCCCGCGATCAGATTCTCCAGCGTGCCGACGCCGGGCTCCTCGGCCCAGGCCCGGTAGCGCCCGCGCGGCGCGGTGAGATCGCCGAGGATCTCGGTGTACTCCTCGTCGAAGACCAGCAGGTCGGCGCCCTCGCGCGCGACCACCTCGCGCAGCTGCGGGCCCGCGAAATCGGTGTTGAGCAACACGATTCGAGCGCCGCACTTGGCCGCGGCGAACACCGCGTAGTGGAAACCGCGGTGGTTGCGGGCCAGGATCGCCACGGTCTCGCCGTCGCGCAGGCCGCGCACCCGCCAGGCATTGGCCAGCGCGGTGGTGCGCTCGTCGAGTTCCCGGAAGCTGAGCGTGCCCAGCTCGTCGATCAGCGCGGCGCGATCCCGGTAACGCACCGCGGCCACCCCGGTGAGCCCGCCGAGCAGGCCGGATCGATAGACCGCCGCCCCCATCCTGGCGAGCCGGTCCGGCCATTCCGGCGTCACCAGACCGGCCCGCACCGCCAAACTGGCGTAATAGGTTTCGTCGACGGCCCGGCGCGCGACCACCGCGGCCTGGGTGGCGACCTCGGCAAGCTTCATCATCTGACCCCCTGGCCGGACAACCGCGTCCAACGAAAAGTGCGGGCGAGTGCCTTCACAGTAAAGCGCGTCCGGCGGGGTCCCGTCGAGCACCCGTTTTCCGGATGCGAGCGGCCACCCCGCGCGGCATGATCGACGCATGTCCAGCAATACCGACCAGTCCGGTACCGAGCCCGCGCAGACCTCCGGGCTCGCCCTGCGCATCGTCGTCGACGACCTCTCCGGACCGGAGATCGCCGCGCTGCTCACCGAACACCTCACGGACATGGCCGCGAACTCCCCCGCCGAGAGCATGCACGCCCTCGACCTGGACGCGCTGCGCCGCCCGGAGATCACCTTCTGGAGCGGTTGGGACGGCACGGTGCTCGCGGGGTGCGCGGCACTGAAGGAACTGGACGCCGAGCACGCCGAGATCAAATCCATGCGCACCGCCGCCACGCACAAACGGCGCGGCGTCGCCTCGATCCTGCTGCGGCACTTGCTCGCCGCGGCCACGGCGCGCGGCTATCGCCGGGTCAGTTTGGAGACCGGCACGCCGGAGTTCTTCGCGCCCGCGCAAAAGCTCTATGCCGCACACGGTTTCGTGTCGTGCCCGCCGTTCGGCGAGTACCGGGTGGACCCGTACAGCACGTTCATGACGCGCCTACTCTGAAACCACCGCGCCCCTTGCTCTTTCGCACCGCTGCGGTGCGTGCGAGCAGTGGTTCAGCCGAGTGCGGCGGTGAAGCCCGCAACCAGCTCGTCGACCTGTTCGTCGGTCATCACGAACGACGGCGAGATCTGCATCGCGCCCTGGCCCGCCGCGCGGCTGGAAACACCGTGGGCGCGCAGGGTTTTCACCATCGGCAACCCTTCGGCGGGATCCACCAGCTGAACCGCGGCGACGGCGCCCAGTCCGCTGCGCACCTCCGCGACGCGGGGATGCTCGGCCAGCGGTGCCAGCTTCGCGTGCAGGGTGGCCTCCAGGCGCGCGGCCTCGGCCAGGAGGTTTTCCCGCTCGACGATGTCGAGGTTGGCCAGCGCGGCGGCGGCCGAACCCGCGTGCCCGCCGTAGGTGTAGCCGTGCCGCCACCAGACGCCGCCGCTGAAGAACGGCTCGGCGACACGCGGGGCGATGAACACCGCGCCCATCGGGAGGTAGCCGGAGGTGAGACCCTTCGCGGTGGTCATCAGGTCGGGCTCGAGATCGAAGCGCGACGAGGCGAACCACGAACCGCCGATCCGGCCGAAACCGGTGACCACCTCGTCGGCGACGAAGAGGATGTCGTGATCCCGGCAGATCCGCCGCACCTCGGCGAGATAGCCCTGCGGCGGCAGGTAGATGCCGCCCGCGCCGATGATGGGTTCGCAGAAGAACGCGGCGATGCGTTCGGCGCCGATCTCCTCGATCAGCGCGAGCAGTGCCTTGGCGTCGTCCCAGTCGACGGTGCGCGCGTCGGCCATCAGCTCGCCGTAGCCTTCGCGGTTGACCGGGATGCCCGCCAGCGCGGTGCCCGCGACGTGCATGCCGTGGTAGGCCTTGCTGCGCCCGACCACGATCGTCTTGTCCGGGCGGCCGAGTTCGTGCCAGTACCGGCGGGCCAGCTTGGCGGCGGTGTCCACCGAGTCCGAGCCGCCGGAGGTGAAGAAGATCTTGCTGCCCGGCACCGGCGCCAGCGCGGAGAGCCGCTCGGCCAATTCCTGGGTGGCCGGCTCGGCGAAGTCGCCGAAGTTGGAGTAGTGCGCGATCTGGCGCAGCTGCGCGGCGACCGCGTCCGCGATCTCGCCGCGCCCGTGCCCGACGTTGGTGAACCACAGTCCGGCGGTGGCGTCCAGGTAGCGCTTGCCCGCGGCATCGTAGATATAGGCGCCCTCGCCCCGGGCGACGACGAACGCGCCGTCCCGCTCGACCGCACCCATGTCGGCAAAACCGTGCCATAGCGAGTTCATGTGTCCACCTTTACCTCAGGAAGGTGTCGCCCAACGAATCCCGTCGCCCAGGTATGGCCAGTACCACGTTCGTCCGGCCCGCTCATGACGCGCGGTAGCGGGCCCGGCCGCCGACCGCGGCGATGGCGACGGCCAGCAATGTGAAGACGCCGGTCAACACGATCAGGCCGATGGCCAGGGAGATATAGCCCTGACCACGCGGATCGATGAACGGATACGGATACCAGTCCACGATCGGGCCGCGGATCAGGGTGTACGCGCCATAGATCAGCGGGTAGCCGAGCCAGAGCGCGATCAAACGCGGCGACAGCGCCACCCGCGCCCGGGCCGGGACCAGCACCCAATCGGCCACCAGCACGATCGGCAGCACCCGGTGCATGACGTCGTTGATCCAGCGATCGGTCAGCATCACGTCGATATTCGCCAGCAGGACCGCGTAGATCACACCCGTGATGAGCAGATACAGCGTCGTCGCGCCGCGCACCACCTGCCAGCGGTGACTCTGCGGGTCCACCAGGCCGCCGATCAGCAGCACCAGCACGCCGAGCACGTTCGACTGAATCGTGAAGAAGCTGAAGTAGTTTCCGAGGGAGAACGCGTCCTCGTGCAGATCGCGCAGCGGGATCCAGGCCAGCGCGACGGCGCCGAGCACACCGAAGGCGACCCGCAGAATCCGATAGAACAAAGCCGTGCCCGTATCGGCGCTCATCGCCCGATCCTCGCATATCAACCCGTGTTCACCCGGTAGATACGGACGAACCGCACATCTGTGGCAACCCTGGCGCACCGCCTACCGGAAATACCGGTTGCCTTCCTTCGCTACGCTTATCGATGCAATGACCAGGACAGCTGATACCGGACCCCGCGAGCTCCGCACCCGCCTGGCGAATCTCTCCCTCCGCGACGAATACCGGCTGCGCCGCCGGCTCGACCGGGCGCGCGGCGGCGACCTCGGCGCGGTCGAGGCGGAGATCGCCGCCGCGGAACTCCGCATCGACGCGCGCCGCGCGGCGGTGCCGCAGATCCGCTACCCGGAGCAGCTTCCCGTCACCCAGCGCCGCGACGACATCGCCGCCGCCATCGCCGCGCATCAGGTGGTGATCGTCGCGGGCGAGACCGGCTCCGGCAAGACCACCCAGATCCCGAAGATCTGCCTGGAACTCGGCCGCGGCATCCGCGGCACCATCGGCCACACCCAGCCGCGCCGGCTGGCCGCGCGCACCGTCGCCGAGCGCATCGCCGAGGAACTGGGCACCGAACTCGGCGACGTCGTCGGCTACACGGTCCGCTTCACCGACCACGCCTCCGACCGCACCCTGATCAAGCTGATGACCGACGGCATCCTGCTCGCCGAGATCCAGCGTGACCGGCTGCTGCGCCGCTACGACACGATCATCATCGACGAGGCGCACGAGCGCAGCCTCAACATCGACTTCCTGCTCGGCTACCTGAAACAGCTGCTGCCGCGCAGACCCGATCTGAAGGTGATCATCACCTCCGCGACCATCGACCCCGAACTGTTCGCCCGGCACTTCGCCGACGAAAAGGGCACGCCCGCACCGATCGTCGAGGTCTCCGGCCGCTCCTATCCGGTCGAGCTGCGCTACCGGCCGCTCTCGCTCGAACTGCCCGGTGCCGACGAAGACGACGAGGACACCACGGTGGTCGACCGCGACCCGGTGGACGCCATCGGCGACGCGGTCACCGAACTGTTCGCCGAAGGCGACGGCGACGTCCTGGTCTTCCTGTCCGGCGAACGCGAGATCCGCGACGCCGCGGACGCGTTGCGCGACCTGAAACTGCCGCGCACCGAGATCCTGCCGCTCTACGCCCGGCTGTCCACCGCCGAGCAGCACCGGGTGTTCGCGCCGCATCCGGGTCGTCGCGTGGTGCTGGCGACCAATGTCGCCGAGACCTCGCTGACGGTGCCGGGCATCCGCTACGTCATCGACCCCGGGACCGCACGCATCTCGCGGTATTCGATGCGCACCAAGGTGCAACGCCTGCCGATCGAGAAGGTCTCGCAGGCCTCGGCCCGCCAGCGTGCCGGGCGCTGCGGCCGCGTCGCCGACGGCATCTGCATCCGGCTCTACGCCGAGGACGACTTCGAGGCCAGGCCCGCGTTCACCGAACCGGAGATCCTGCGCACCAACCTCGCCGCCGTCATTTTGCAGATGACCGCGCTCGGGCTCGGCGATATCGAGAACTTCCCGTTCGTGGAGGCCCCCGACCGGCGGGCGATCCGCGACGGCATCGCGCTGCTGGAAGAACTCGGCGCGCTGGGCAGGCGGACCGACGGCAAGGCCGGACCCGAAACCCGCACCGACGACTACGGATTGACGCTCACCCCGATCGGCCGGGACATGGCGCAACTGCCGGTCGACCCGCGCATGGCGCGGATGCTGGTCGAGGCGCACGGCACCGGCTGCCTGGCCGAAGTGCTGATCATCGTCGCGGCACTGTCCATCCAGGACGTCCGCGAACGTCCGGCCGAACATCAGCAAGCCGCCGACACCAAGCACGCCCGCTTCGTCGTCGAGGGCTCGGATTTCCTGGCCTACCTGCGACTCTGGGACTACCTGACCGAGCAGCGGAAATCGTTGTCGTCCAACCAGTTCCGGCGGATGTGCCGCGAGGAGTTCCTGCATTATCTGCGCATCAGGGAATGGCAGGACCTGCACGGGCAGCTGCGCACGATCACCCGGGGGCTGGGGTGGGCTGAGGGGGGCGAAGAGGCGGGGCGGGCTCGCGGTGGTGCGGCCGAAGGCGGCGGGGGTGGGCGTGGCCGGGCCGATGGTCGCCGAGGCGGGGCTGCGGGTAGCCGAGGCGAAGGTCGTGGCCGGAACGAGAGCGGACGAGGCGAGGCCGGTAGTGGCCGAAGCGGGGTTGACGGCGGCCGCGGCGAGGGCGACGGCGGCAGCCGTGACCGGACCGAGGGCGGTCGAGGCGAGGCCGACGGTGGCCGAGGCGACAGTGGTGACCGGGACGAGGGCGGCCGGGGCGGAGTCGAGGACGGCGTCGGAAACGATGGGGGCCGAGGGCAATCCGGGGGCGGGCCAGGCGAGGGACGTGGTCGCCGGTCGCGCCGCGGTGGTTCCGTTGCGGACCGGCGCGAGGGCGACGCGGCGGCGGACGCTGCGGGCGGCTCGCGCGGGTCGAGGCGGGGGCGGCGCGGTGATCGCCCGCAGGCTGCGGGTGGCGCGGCGCTCGAATCCGAGGACATGCCTTGGGATTCGGTCAGTATCCATCAGGCGCTGCTGGCGGGCATGCTCTCGCACATCGGCGTGCGCGAGGCGGAGTCACGGGAGTTCCTGGGCGCGCGCAACGCGAAGTTCATGATCTTCCCCGGGTCGTCGCTGGCGAAGAAACCACCGCGCTGGGTGATGGCGGCCGAACTCGTCGAGACCTCGCGCCTGTGGGGCCGGATGGCGGCCAAGGTGGAGCCGGAGTGGGCCGAGCGGCTCGCCGGTGATCTGGTGAAACGCATCTACTCCGAACCGCATTGGTCGGCCAAGCGCGGCGCGGCCAGCGCCTACGAGCGGGTCACCCTCTACGGCATCCCCCTGGTCACCGGCAGGCAGGTGGACTACGGCCGCATCGATCCCGAACTGTCGCGCGAGCTGTTCATCCGGCACGCGCTGGTGCAGGGCGAATGGCAGACCCGGCACGAGTTCTTCCACCGCAATCGCGAATTGATCGACGACGTCGCCGATCTGGAACACCGCGCCCGCCGCCGCGACATTCTGGTCGACGACGACGTGCTGTTCGAGTTCTACGACAAGCGGCTGCCCGCCGACATCGTCTCGGTGCGCCATTTCGACAAATGGTGGAAGGGCGCGTCCCGCAAAGATCCGGCGCTGCTCGACTTCTCGACCGCCACCGTCGTCAACGAGAACGCCGCGGCGCTCGACCCCGCCGCTTTCCCCGACGCCTGGCGGCAGGGCGAACTCAGCTTCCCCCTGACCTATCAGTTCGAGCCCGGCCAGGAGGAAGACGGTGTCACGGTACGCATCCCGGTGGAGCAGCTCGCGCACGTGCGCGCGGTCGGCTTCGATTGGCTGGTGCCCGGCATGCGGGACGAACTGGCCGCGGCACTGATCAAGACGTTGCCGAAAGCGTTGCGGCGCAGCGTTGTTCCCGCACCCGATTTCGCCGCCGCCGCGCTGGCCGCGCTCACGCCCCGCGCAGAACCGTTGCGCACCGGGCTGTCGCGGGAACTGTCGCGCCTCGGCTCGATCACCATCGACCCGAGCGACCTCGACCCGAGCGCTCTGCCCGATCATCTGCGGATGACGTTCGCGGCGGTCGACACCGACGGCCGGGTGCTGGCCAGCGGTAAGAGTCTGCAAACGCTGAAAACCCGGTTGGCCGAACAGGTCTCCGCTTCGGTGGCGCGGGCGACCGCGGGTGCCGAACGCGCGCCCGCCGCCGTGTGGACCTCGGAATCGCTCGGCACGGTCGAAGAGACGGTGCGACGCGAGGTCGCGGGGCAGACCGTCACCGGCTACCCCGCGCTGGTGCCCGAGGGCGACGGCGTGGCCGTGCGCGTGCTCAGTTCGCCTGCCGCGCAAGCCAGTGCGATGCGGGCGGGCACCCGCGCGCTCGTGCTCAACGCCATCCCGACCTCGGTGCGCACCGTCACCGCGAGCCTGCCGCCCACGGATCGCCTTGCGCTGAGCCAGAATCCGTACGGGTCGATCGACGCGCTCGTCGAGGATTGCCGCGCGGCGGCGGCCGACGAACTCATCGCCGCGGCGGGCGGGCCGGTGCGCAGCCCGGACGATTTCACCGCACTGGTCGCGAAGATCCGCCCGGACCTGACCACCGCGGTCGCCCGGTTGGTGCGCCTGCTCGTCCCGATTCTCGCGGAAGCGCACCGGGTTTCGGCCGCACTGGCCGACACCACCGAGCGCGATATCGCCGACGACGTACGCGACCAGCTCGACAATCTGGTGTTCCCCGGCTTCGTCTCCGAATGGGGTAGCACCCGATTGCGGGAACTCCCCCGCTATCTCCAGGGTGCCGTCGCCCGCCTGGAGGCCCTGCCCGGCTCCGCGGTCCGCGACCGGCAGAGCATGGCCGAACTGGATCGCGCGATCGCCGCCTACGACCGCCTCCTGAACTCCCTACCGGAGAACCGGCGCGGCACCCCGGCCGTCACCGAGATCTGGTGGATGCTGGAGGAATTCCGAGTCAGCCTCTTCGCCCAAAAACTCGGCACCCCATACCCCGTGTCCGCCAAGCGGATCGAGCGCGCCATCGCCGCCGTTCGCCGCTAGGCGCGTTGTGGTGGTGACCGCTGGGCGGGTTTTCGCGAGTTCCCGCACTCCGACGCGACAGGCAGTTCACGAGGTTCCCTTGCTGGTGGCGACGCACTTTCGCCTACGACTCAGCTCGCCGATTTCGCGCTCGAACGCCGCCTGCCGTCCCAGCATCACCCGGAAGTCGACCGCGGCATCGGCGGTCGCACGATGACCGCCGCAGGGGTGAGGTCGGCGCGGAGCGGGAAGCGGTTGGCGTGGACATACGCCTCGCAGCATCGTCGTATTCCGCTGTGTCACACCGATGATCCGCGCGCTATGACCGAGGTCGGTAGCCCATTCCGGTGTCCGCCAAGCGGATCGAACGCGGCATCACCGCCGTCCGCCTGGCAGCCCACCACGGCCGTCGCGGGATGGCATCGGCCTCGTACCCGAGTTACAGCATCGTCGTATCCCGCTGTGTCACACCGATGATCCGCGCGCTGTGGCGGAGTTCGATGCCAAGGCGCGCGGTCGCGGCGTGCTGAGGGATCGGCTATTCGGCGGGCACCATGGCGGCGTCGGCGCGCGCCTTGCGCATCTCCTGGATCTCGCGTTCGAAGTCTTCCGCGGAGGTGAAAGAGCGATACACCGAGGCGAAGCGGAGGTAGGCGACCTCGTCCAGGTCGCGCAGCGGACCGAGGATGGCGAGGCCGACCTCGTGGCTGGGCACCTCCGGAGAACCCTTGGCGCGCACCGCGTCTTCCACTTTCTGGGCGAGCAGGTTCAGGGCGTCGTCGTCGACCTCACGGCCCTGGCAGGCGCGGCGCACGCCGCGAATGACCTTCTCCCGGCTGAACGGCTCGGTGACGCCGCTGCGTTTGACCACGGACAGGATCGCGGTTTCCACGGTGCTGAACCGCCGCCCACAGTGCGGGCACGCGCGGCGGCGGCGGATGGCCGCGCCTTCGTCGGCCTCACGCGAGTCCACCACCCGGGAGTCTGGGTGTCGGCAGTACGGGCAATGCATCCGAGAGATCCTTCGTCGATGCGAGCGCTCGCGGCCGGCCCGGCAACCGATCGGGGTGACCGTCCCGGCGAGCACGTGTACAGGGGCCTAGACCCCGGCACCAGGTAAACCTCAGACGATACGCGGAATACCTGCATAGCACTTCGAGGATACCTGTCCGGGTCCCCGGGTTGTCCCACTCACCCGGTAGCGGGACCGTCACTGCCGCATCTGCCGCCCGCGCGGACGGGCCTATCCGGCCACCTGCCACTGCGAGGTCAGGTCGGCGATCAACTCGGGCAGGCGCGGCACGAGCCGCCCGCGGGCGAGTTTGTTCCAGAACGGTTCCCCGAGCACGGCAGGCCCGAGCACCGGATTCTGTTCCAGGTCGATGTGGCGCGGCACGAGATCACCGGTGATATAGGTCCACCGCGTGTCGCGGTCGGCCCAGTTGAAGTCGGGCAGCGGGGTGCGCAGCGCGAGCGTGCGGCCGCCGAGGTCGGCCCGGACCGTCGCCGGCGCGAACACCCCGGGCGCACGCACGCCGGGCACCGCCGGTTTGCCGGCGATCGTGCTCACATAGGTGAGGACACGCCCGATCGGAGCGCGGCCCGCCGCGGTCTCGTCCCACTGGTCGGCGATCACCCGGTTCTGTTCCCGGTCGGTCATCTTGATCAGGGCGTCGACGTAACCGTCCTGGGTTCCGCGGGCGATGGACTGCCACGCGGTGTGGATGTCGGCGTCGAGGATGCCCGCCTCGGTCATCTCGTCGATCCCGCGCATCCCCAGCGCCACGTACGCTTCGTGCATCGGAACCAGGTCGGTGAAGATGTGCTTCTGCATGATCATCAGCCGGGTCTGATACCAGGCGACGTCCTGCGGAGTGAGCCGCGCACCTTCGGCGGCGAGCAGGCGGATGTCGGCCGGCAGGTCGCGCACCAGCTCCGGCGGGGTGCCGCGCAACAGGTCGGCGACCGTGTTGCCGAGCTGCTGGATGCCGGGCAGGTCGAGCACCACCCCCACATCGCTCATGTCGAAGAAGCCGGAGGCGAACGAACCGCCCGCGATCCCGGCCAGCCCCGCCCAGTAGAACTCCGGATGCTGCGTGGTCAGCCGCAGATAGTTGACGTACACCTGATTGAACGTGCGCTCGTTGGCCCGCACGCCGCGCGCCGGATCCCACCCCGCGAGGTCGATATCGGCGTTGCGCGTGGCAACGACCAACCAGTACTGATGCAGCAGGGTCGCGTACCGGCGCGGCGGCATCCCGTCGGCCCGCGCCGCCTCGACCGCTTCGACCAACGTCGATTCATCCAGCGGCAGTGCCGGATTCAGCCCGCCCCCGCCCGTACCTTCCCCGTTCACCGCGGGCAGATCCAGGAACGTCGCGTAAACGGGCGCGGCCTGCGCGACCGGGATCGCACCGATCCCGAACACGAGACTCACAGCGAGCCCGGCGATTCCGGCAAGAAACCGGACCGAACGTCCGGTAGTGGCGAAGTGCGTCATTGCTGGCTGTCCCGACTCGCTCGTCCGACGAAAGAACGTCTGGCAAGAGCCCCTGCCAGATCGCGTTTCAGCACACTAGCAACATGTTCCAGACAGCAATCGACAATTCCGGCCACGTTGCAGGCCGATAACCCGAACCCCCCACGCAGCTCACCGCCCCTTCCCGCACCCCTTCCGCTCCCAATCGCGGCGTGTCACACGGCAAGTCAGGGTGCGGGAACACAGAAAGGGTGCGGGAACGTCGCGCACGCGCAGCCCGGGCCGCCCCGACGCGCACCCTCGCGCGCCGCGCGGCTGACATCGCAGGCACAACCCGATAGGGCCACATCCCACCCTTCCCGCACCCCTTCTGATCCCAAACACGGCGTGTCGCACGGCAAGTCGGGGTGCGGGAGCACAGAACAAGTGCGAGAAGCCACCCACCCTGCAGCCCGGGCCGACCTGACGCGCACCCTCGCGCGCAGCGCGGCTGACATCGCAGGCACAAGCCCGAAAGGGCCACATCCCACCTTCCCGCACCCCTTCTGATCCCAAACACGGCGTGTCGCACGGCAAGTCGGGGTGCGCGAACACAGAACAAGTGCGAAAAGCCACCCACCCGCAGCCCGGGCCGCCCCGACGCGCCCCCCTTGCGCGCCGCGCGGCTGACATCGCAGGCACAACCCCGATAGGGTCACATCCCACCTTCCCGCACCCCTCCCGATCCCAAACACGGCGTGTCACACGGCAAGCCGGGGTGCGCGAACACAGAAAGGGTGCGGGAACGTCGCCCACGCGCAGCCCGGGCCGCCCCGACGCGCACCCTCGCGCGCAGCGCGGCTGACATCGCAGGCACAAGCCCGAAAGGGCCACATCCCACCTTCCCGCACCCCTTCCGATCCCAAACACGGCGTGTCGCACGGCAAGTCGGGGTGCGGGAAGACGGAAAGGGTGCGGGAACGTCGCGCACGCCATCGTTTGCGAGCCTGGGCAGCTTTTACGCACGCGCAGCCTTCAGGATTGCGCCCCTGGAACCTCCGCGCCCACCGCATCGAGCGGATGCACCGGCAAGATCCGCCGCTCGCCGCCCCACGGCACCTCCGTCACAGAGCCAGCCGCTCGCCGCCCCACCGCACCTTCACCACAAAGCCGGCCGCTCGCCGCCCCACCGCACCTCCGCCACAAAGCCAGCCACTCGCCACCGCAGCAGCTGCGCTGCAAGGTGAATCGCCCGACCTCAACCCCGGCAAACCACTGCGAAGCCAAGACTCACTCCCCCGGCCCCCGCACCCCAACTCCAATCCTCAGCAGAACCCTCGATTGCCGATCCGCTCCACCCCGGCACGAACCGCCACCCCTTCAAGCAGCCCGCAGGGCTGCACCACAGCCAAACCCGCACACCCCAGCCCTCAACCACTCCCGCTCGTCCGCCCCACCCCGCAAACCCCCACGAAACCAAGGCTCACCCCCGCCGATCCACCCCACCCGAACCCCGCCAAGCACGCAGCCCGCAGGCTGCACCACAGCCAAACCGGCACACCCGCCCTCAACCACTCCCGCTCGTCCGCCCCACCCCCGCAAACCCCCACGAGACCAAGACTCACGCCCGCCAATCCACCCCACCCGAACCCCCGTCAAACCCGCAGGGCTGCACCACGCCAACGCCGGACGACGCGCCGCAACCACCCCCGTTCGCCCATACCCACCCCACGCCCCCGAACCCTTCAAGCCCGCAGGGCTGCACCACAACCAAACCCGACGACCCGCCGCAACACTTCGTCCGTCCACCCCGCCCTCACCCCCGGGACGCCCATCAACGCACCGCCGGAACACCTTCCGGCAACTCCACTCCCACCCCGCCCTCGACGGACAACGAATGCTCCGCAGGTACCGGGGACATCTCGCTACCCCAATCCCCCGCGCGCAGATGGGCGAGGGTGATCAGCGCCGCCACCACCAATGCACTGAGCAGCGCCGCGACGGCCAGGACCGCGAAACCGACCTGCGCCTGCTCGACCAGCTCGCCGGGGTGCGCGCCACGCGCGCGGCGAACCGCGGAAGTCCTTGTGCCCCGGTCGTACACGACGACCCCGCCGCGGGGGCGCGCACTGGGCGGGCGGCGATCCACGACGGAACGTGTCGAGTCCAGCGCTCGGGTGCGCAGGGTGCCGCGGTGCACCCGGGGCACCGTGGCGAAGGCCTGGTCGATCTCGTCCGCACCGGCCTCGCGGCGATCGAGGTCGTCGGCGACACGCAGCGCGACGCTCTTGCGTGTCGCGCCGATCTCCGTCTTGATATCGCTGATCGCAGTGCTCATCGGACAAACCTCCGTGGTGGGTGCTCCGTCTGTGGTCGAGCTGTATCGGTCGAGCTGGACGCTTCGGTGGGGCTGTTTTTCGGTGCCGCTGCTGGGTGCCATGTTCGATGCTGTTCGCTCAGGTGTTCGAAGAACTGATGTTCGATTTCTACCACGAGCCACCGACAAAGTCAGCAGAAACGCCCGACACTCCTCGAACAGATGTTTGAAACATGGGCTCGACCGGTCTAGATTCAAAAAGACGAAATTCTCGACAAGCCGAGCACGAGATTTGCCGGGCAACGGATCCGCCCGGACACAGCACGGAAGGGCGGTTGCGGTGAGGCAGACAGACGACACGGGCGACGAGAGCGAAGGCGGCGCCGACTCGGCGATTTCCGGGGCGGATCTCACCGTGCGTCAGCGCAAAGTGCTGGAGGTGATCCGCTCCTCGGTGAGCGAGCGGGGTTACCCGCCGAGCATCCGGGAGATCGGTGACGCCGTGGGGCTCACCTCCACCTCCTCGGTCGCCCACCAGCTTCGAGCCTTGGAGCGCAAGGGATTCCTGCGGCGCGACCCGAATCGTCCACGCGCGGTCGATGTTCGCGGCCTGGACGAGGTGGGGCGTGCGGTCACCAGCCTGCACATCGCCCCGGTCGACGAAACCGACGGCGCCACCGCCGATTCGGGCAGGCCGACCCCGACCTTCGTGCCGGTGCTCGGCCGGATCGCCGCCGGTGGTCCGATCCTGGCCGAGCAGGCGGTGGAGGACGTGTTCCCGCTGCCCCGCGAATTGGTCGGCGAGGGTTCGCTGTTCCTGTTGAAGGTCGTCGGTCAGTCGATGATCGACGCCGCGATCTGCGACGGCGACTGGGTGGTGGTGCGCCAGCAGAACGTCGCCGACAACGGCGATATCGTCGCCGCCATGATCGACGGCGAGGCGACGGTGAAGACGTTCAAGCGCACCGGCAAGGACGTCTGGCTGATGCCGCACAACCCCGTGTTCGAACCGATCCCGGGCAACGACGCGCAGGTGCTCGGCAAGGTCGTCACGGTCATCCGCAAGATCTGAGCACGCTCGACAGATGAACGGCCGCACGGCGATCCGTGCGGCCGTTCGCGTGTCCGGCGCGTTCACAGCACATTGCCAGGATGCACCCAGGGTCCTCACCGCTGTGCCGGTCATGCTCCTGCGGTGACCGCGATCAGCGCCGCCCTGGCCCCTGCGCCCGACTCGGCAATCCCCGCCTCATCGGACACGCTGCCACCGGCGCGCCGCTGGGAGCGCGTCGGTCTGGCCGCGCTGCTGATCGGCACGGCGGCCGCCTACCTCTGGCACATCACCGTCAACAGCATGGGCAACAACTTCTACGCCGCCGCCACCTGGGCTGGTTCCCGGAACTGGGAGGCGCTGCTGTTCGGCTCGCTGGACCCCGGCAATTTCATCACCGTCGACAAACCGCCGGTGTCCCAATGGGTCATGGGCCTGTCGGGTCAGCTGTTCGGTTTCAGCAGCGCGAGCATGCTCGTCCCCCAGGCGTTGATGGCCGTCGCCGCGGTGACCCTGCTGTACGCCGCGGTCACCCGCGCCACCGGTAGTCGCGGGGCGGGGCTGCTCGCGGGCACCGTGCTCGCGGCAACGCCGGTGGTGGCGTTGATGTTCCGGTTCAACAACCCGGACGCGGTGATGGTGCTGCTGATGACCGCGGGCGCCTACTGCACGATCCGGGCGTTGCGCCACGCGAGCGTGCGGTGGCTGATCCTGGCGGGCGTCGCGCTGGGGTTCGCGTTCCTGGCGAAGATGCTCGAGGGCCTGATGGTGCTGCCCGCGCTGGGGCTCACCTACCTGATCGTCGCGCCGACCACGCTGCGGAATCGATGGTGGCACCTCGTCGACGCGACGGCGGCGCTGGTCGTGTCGTCCGGCTGGTATGTGGTGCTGACGCTGCTGTGGCCCGCCACGACACGACCGTATCTGGCGGGATCGACGAACAACACGTTCATGGATCTGGTGCTCGGCTACAACGGGTTCGCGCGGTTTCTCGGCCACAATCACCGGGGCGCCAACCCTTTCGAGCTGCCGCCCGGTTACACGATGCCGCGCTCGGTGGGCACCGGTTTCGGCTTCGGCGGCGGATCGGGCCCGACCAGACTGTTCACCGGCGAGATCGGGTTCGAGATCTCCTGGCTGCTGCCCGCCGCGCTGCTGGCGTTCGGGCTCGTGCTGGTGTCGCGCCGGCGCGCGCCGCGGACCGACCCGGTGCGGGGCGCCGCACTGGTTTTCGGACTGTGGTTGCTCATCGACGGCATCGCGTTCAGCACCATGCAGGGCGGCATGCACGCGTACTACACCCTCGCGATCGGGCCCGCCGTGGCCGGGATGTTCGCCCTCGGCGTGCACGAGGTGTGGCGGCAGCGCGCCGTGGCGTTCGGCCGGATCGGTGCGGCGGCGCTGATTTTCGCCACCGGCGGTTGGGCTTTCGTGCTGCTCGGCCGTAACGCCGAGTGGCTGCCCTGGTTGCGCTGGACGGTGCTCGCGGTATCGATGCTCGCCGCGCTCGGACTGCTCGCGAGCGTGTTCCCTGCGGTGTCATGGCGATTGCGCAACCGGGCGATTTCGGTGCTGGTGGTCGCCGGGGTACTCGCCGGACTCGGTGGCACCACCGCCTATGCCGCGGCCACCCTGCCGCAGGAACATGTCGGCGGCAGCCCGTCCGTCGGTCCGGCCAAGCCGGAAAAGCCCGGTCCGGCCAACCAGATCCGACGAGCGGTCACCGCATTCGTGGACGGCACCACCGAGCCGCCGGTCGCCGCGCTGCTGCGGGACACCACCACGCCCTGGTCGGCGGCGGTGGACCGGTCCTCGACCGCGGCGAGCCTCGAGCTGGCCAGTCACACCCCGGTCATCGCGATCGGCGGCTTCACCTCCGCCGACCCGGTGCCGAGCCTGGCCGATTTCGAGAACCTCGTCCGCACCCACCAGGTGACCTACTACCTCGCGCAGGAAGTGAAGCTGCCCGATGCCTGGAAGGTTCCCGACCAGCCGGGCGTCATCCCGACTGTGCCGCCCGTGAACAACGGCCTGTGGCGCCCCGCCGGCCACAAGGACATCGCCGACTGGGTCGCCGCCCACTACACCGCCGTGCACTACGGCAACGTCGCCGTCTACGACCTCACCCGCCCGAAGTCATGACGGATGCCGCACCCGAGGGGATCGTGCGGCCATCGCGACGTGCCGGTGCGGAACCCGAACGCCCCGCGCAGGTTTCGACTGTTGTCGGCAACAGCGACAGCGACGGTTACGCTGGGTGGGTTATGACGACAAATCATGACCGAGCCGCGGCGGTACACGCCGAATTCAGCCGCTACATCGACCGCTGGGTCGAGTTGTTCAATGCCCGCGATATCCCGGGACTCACCGACCTGTACGAGCCCGCCGGGATCGTGGTCCCCAGCCCCGGACATCCGATCTCCGGCGCGGGGTTGTCCGCGGCGCTGACCCAATTCGCCGAGACGACGACGTCGATGAAAGCCACACTGCGCCAGGCATATCAGGCCGACGACATCGCCCTGCTGCTGATCGACTGGACCATGGAGGTTTCCGCGCCCGACGGTCAGCCGGTCACCCGGCACGGCACCGCCACCGATGTCGCGCGGCGTGGCGCCGACGGCCGCTGGCGCTACCTCATCGACAACCCCTCCGGCACCGCGGACCAGTAGCAGGTCAGGTGCGCTGATCCGTTCGGGTGGCGCGGATTCCGGCGACGATCACGCGCAGGCCGTGGGTGAACTCGGCGTCGGAGTCCGCGTCGGCGAAGCGCGCCACCATGTGCGTGGTCAACGGGTAGCGGGCGGCGTCCATCGCCTGCCCGAGCTGGTCCATCCCGTAGGGGTTGCGGTCGTAGTCCGTGCCGAGGCGCGCCTGCTCCTCGATGACGAATCCCGTTGTGTAATGCAGTAGTACCGGAAAGACCCGGCCGGCGTCCACGGTCGAGAAGCCCGCGTCTTCCAGGGTGCGCAACGTCAATTCCACTGTGCGCCACATTGCTTCGTCGTTGACGTAGGTACCCGCGAGCACCTTCGCACCGTCCCGGTAACGCAGCATCGACCGGCGCAGCCGGCCGGCGAGCCGCATCACCCACTCGTCCCATTCCTCACCCCGGCGCGGCGCTTCCACCCCGTCGACGGCGGCGACGAAGACGTTGCGCGCCATGGCGTCGAGCAGTTCACGCTTGTTCGCGACATGCCAGTACAGCGCCGGAGCTTGCACGTCCAGCGCGGCCGCCACTTTCCGCATGGTCAGTCCATCCAGGCCGACTTCGTCGAGTAGATCGAGCGCAGCCTGCGCGATGACCTGCGTATCCAACTTCACGCTTGACAGTTTAACAAAGTTCAGGTGTCCTTAACGACGTTAAGGAATTTAACGTTGTTAAGGAGAGGCTCATGGAAACGACCGAGGTGGTCATCGCCGGTGCCGGACCGACCGGCCTGATGCTGGCTTGCGAGCTACGGCTGGCGGGCATCGACGTGCTGCTGCTCGACGGCCTCCCCGCGCGCACCGGCGAGGCACGGGCCGGTGGTGTGCACGCCCGCACGATGGAGCTACTGGATCAACGGGGATTGCTCGAGCCGCTGCTCGCCCAGGGCCGCCCGATGAACGCAGGCCACTTCGGCGCCCTCCCGCTGGACTTCCACGATTTCGACACCCGCTATCCGTACATGCTCGCCGTGTTGCAATCGGTGGTCGAACGCGAACTCGACCAGCGGGCAACGGAATCGGGCGCGCCGGTGTACTGGGCGTCCCCTGTCGCCGGTTACACCCAGGACGCGCACGGCATCGAGCTCGAAGTCGGCGGGCCCCGACCACGCCGAATCCGCGCCGCCTACTTGGTCGGCTGCGACGGCGGGCGCAGCGCGGTGCGCAAGCTGGCAGGCATCGGCTTCCCGGGCACCGAGGCCACCATGACCGGCATGCTGGCCGATGTGGAACTCGCCGATCCGCCGCCGGAGCCGTTCTTCGGTCGCCGCGGCGGCGCGGGCGATTTCTCGGCGGTGCAGTTCCAGCCCGGCTGGTACCGCCTCGTCGTGCAGCGACACGACTTGGTGCTGGATCGGGGCGCGACAGTGACTTTCGAGCAGTTCCGCGACCACTACCGGGAGATCGCGGGCACCGACTTCGGGATGCACAGCCCCCGCTGGGTGACGCATTACGGCGATGCCGCGCGACAGGCGCAGCGCTACCGTGCCGGCCGGGTGTTCCTCGCGGGCGATGCCGCCCACATCCACTACCCCGCCGGCGGCCAGGGCTTGAACCTCGGCGTGCAGGACGCGGTGAATCTCGGCTGGAAGCTGGCGATCACCTTGCGCGGCAACGCTTCCGGTGCGGTGCTGGACAGCTACGAAACCGAGCGCCTGCCGGTCGGCGCGCGAGTCCTGCACAACACCAGGGCACAGACGGCCCTGCAGCGGTCCGGTCCACACGTCGACGCCCTACGCGACATCCTCGGCGATCTGATCGATGCGGACGTCGTACGGCACCGACTCGGGCTGATGATCACCGCGCTCGATATCCGCTACGACACCAAGGGAACTCACCCACTGGCCGGACGCCGAATGCCCGATCTCGATTTGGACGGCGGGGCCCGCGTCAATCAACTACTGCGGTCGGGTCGCCCGATACTGCTGTGCTGCAACGACAACGGAACCCCTCCGGTGCGCGGCGAAGTGGACGTCGTGCACGCCACGACACCGGCCACGTGGCGGGTGCCCGGCGTCGGCGAAATCCCTGCTGCCGACGCCGTTCTTCTGCGCCCAGACGGCTACGTCGCCTGGGTCGGCGAAGAATGCGGCGACGACGCCTTGGCCGAAGTTCTGACCACTTGGTTCGGCTCGGCCCCGTGACCGCCGCACCCGTCGCGCGAACGCCGGTGCTGCGGACGCCTCTCGACTAGGTCTGGTCGTCGACGGCCGCGCCGGGCGCGTTCTTCTGCACCGATTCGATGCCGTTGCGCGCCGCGGCCTTGCTTTCGTAGGCCTGGCTCGCGGCGATGACCTCACCGTTGGCGGCTTTGAGCCGCCAACGGGTCTTCGCGGCCTTGTCCGTGAACAGTTCGAATTTCGCGGCCATGACTACCTCTTCCTTTCCACTGGACAACA
Source organism: Nocardia vulneris (assembly GCF_001613425.1). Lineage (GTDB taxonomy): Bacteria > Actinomycetota > Actinomycetes > Mycobacteriales > Mycobacteriaceae > Nocardia > Nocardia vulneris. The sequence continues at coordinate 168,258 of NZ_BDCI01000042.1, forward strand.
GGTGTCCCTTAGGGAGTAACCGCTCGGTATCAATTCAATCGCGGGCCTCTGAACAGGCAGGATGCGCATGTTTCGCAATTCCCCAGTTGTCGCCAGTCGAGATTGCGGTGCGGGTTGTGGTTCTACTTGCAGGACACACCCGATGCTCATTCGTGCGTGAAAGGTCCACTTGATGCGCAGAATCGCACATCTCACCCTGGGTCTATTGGTCGCTGCGGGCAGCCTGGTCGCCATGCCGGACGCCCTGGCGGACGCGGACTCCGGGCAGCTGGCGGACATCAGCGGCGTCACCGACGACGGCCCCACCACCACTGTGAAATCCGGCGCCGCCGCGGTGCGGGTGAGTTTCCCGCAGGCCGGCGCCGTGCGCGTGCAACTGGCGCCCGACGGGAAATTCACCGATCCGGCCGGCGACAAGATCGTGCTGCCGAGCAAGACCGCACCCGCGATACCGAAACGTAAAGACAAGGGCGACTATTGGGCCCTGTCCACCGGCGAGATCACGCTGCGCGCGTACAAGCGCCCGCTGCGCTTCGCGTTGTACGACGGCGCCGACACCGCGCAGATCTGGGCCGAGAAGTCGCCACTGTCCTGGAAGGGCGACACCACCACGCAGAGCCTCGGCCGCGGGCAGCAGGAACAGTTCTTCGGCGGCGGTGAACAGAACGGACGATTCAGCCACCGGGATCAGACGATCAGAATCTTCGCCGACGACAACTGGAACGACGGCGGCGCACCGAATTCGCAGCCGTTCTACCTGTCCAGCAACGGATACGGCGTGCTGCGCAACACGTTCGCGCCCGGCAGCTACACCTTCGGCGACACCGTGCGCACCACCCATGACGAGCGGCGATTCGACGCGATCTACGTCGTCGGCAAGGGCCCGAAAGGGGTGATCTCCGCCTACACCGCTCTGGTCGGACGCCCCTTCCTGCCACCGATCTACGGACTGGAGATGGGCGACTCGGACTGCTACCTGCACAACGCGAACCGGGGCGAGCGGCACACCCTCGACGCCGTCGCCATCGCCGAGGGCTACACCAAGAATGAGATGCCCAATGGTTGGATGCTGGTCAACGACGGCTACGGCTGCGGCTACGAGAATCTGCAGCAGGTCGGAGAGGGGCTGCGCAAGAACAACATGCAGCTCGGCCTGTGGACCGAGAACGGCCTGCCACATCAGGCCGAGGAGGTCAAAGCCGGTGTGCGGGTGCGCAAGCTGGACGTGGCCTGGGTCGGGCCCGGCTACCAGTTCGCCCTCGACGGTTGCGACAAGGCGCACAAGGGTATCGAGGAGAACAGCGACGCCCGCGGTTTCGTGTGGACGCCGGTGAGCTGGGCGGGCGCGCAACGCTGCGCGGTGCTGTGGAGTGGGGATCAAGCCGGTTCCTACGACTACATCCGCTGGCAGATACCGACTTACGCGGGCGCGACGATGTCGGGTATCGCGTACAACACCGGCGACGTCGACGGCATCTTCGGCGGCAGCCCGCAGACCTACACCCGGGATCTGCAGTGGAAAGCGTTCCTGCCCACCATCATGTCGATGGACGGGTGGGCGCCCAAGGACAAGCAGCCGTGGCGCTACGGTGAGCCGTACACCGCGATCAATCGGAAGTACCTGCAGCTCAAGGAAAGGCTGCTGCCCTACACCTATTCCTATGCGGTGGAGGCGAATCGCACCGGCATCGGCCAGGTGCGCCCGCTCGCGCTGGAGTACCCGAACGACCCGAACACCTGGGGCGACCAGGCACGCTACGAGTTCCTCTCCGGCAAGGACTTTCTCGTCGCGCCGATGTATCGCGACGGTGAGGTGCGCGACGGAATCTATCTGCCGGAGGGCACCTGGGTCGACTACTGGACCGGGCGCACCTGGCAGGGGCCGACCACGGTGAACGGGTATCGCGCGCCGCTGGACACCCTGCCGCTGTTCGTCCGGGCGGGTGCGGTGGTGCCGATGTGGGCGCAGGGCACCAAATCCTGGCAGACCCGCGACCGCGGGGTGCTCGATCTCGACATCTACCCGAAGGGCGCGGGCAGCTTCACGCTGACCGAAGACGACGGTGTGACAAGGGATTACCGGTCCGGCGCGCAGGCCACTCAGCAGTTCGGCGTGCGTGCACCCGATTCCGGGACCGGCACCGTCGAGGTGACGATCGGCGCGTCGACCGGATCCTACCGGGACCAGCCCGCGCAACGCCGCTACCAGCTCGCGGTGCACACCGCCGCCGCGCCGGCCGCGGTGCAGACCTCGACCGGTGCGCTGAACCGCTGCGCCGATCGCGCCGAGCTGGACCGCGCGGACAGCGGCTGGTGGTTCGACCCGAAAGATCGCGGCGGCGTGGTGCACGTGAAGACCGCGCCGATCGCCGCGCGGGACAGCCGGACAGTGACTTTGACCGGCACCAAGGCGGTGGGCGGATAGCCCGTTGCCGCATCAGGAAAGGAAACACGATGAGAAAGTTCTGCCACGGCGCCGCGGGCGCCCGCCGCTCCGGCGTAGCCGGCTGTGGCGCGCACTCCGCGGCGGAGCCACTCGCAGACCGGCGATGCAACGCTTGCAGCTCGCGAATTCGCTTGCGGCCGAGCGTCTTCCGCAGTTCCCCAGTCTCGCTGGGGAGCTCGGGCAGAGCACTACCGTGTCATGCTGCAACGGGACGTCCGGACGCCGACGGAAGATCGTCGGGCTGTCACTGAGATATCCACCCGCACAACTGTTCTCGGCTCCAGCTCAGCTCCGACCCGACGGGCCGCCGCGCGGCAAGTGAACGGGAATGCCGATGTCGCGGTCCGCCGCCGCATCGGTGACATCAGAGCTGACACCCCGCAGGTTCTTCCCGTCGGTGCGTGTCTGTGCCTCGCCGCTCGACCGCTGCGCGAGGTAGCCCCAATCCAGCCTCACCTCAGGGAGGAACCCCATGCGGTTGGCAAAATTCCCCTGGCTCGCGGCCTCCGTCGCGGCCATTCTGATCGGCGTCTCGACGGTCCTGGTGACCCTCACCAACGCGACGCCGGCGCTCACGGCCAGCACCGGCCCGTCCACCGGTGGCGCCAAGATCGCCTACTTCAACCAGTGGTCGATCTATCAGAACGCCTTCTACCCCAAGCACGTCGACACGTCGGGGATGGCAGGCAAGCTCGACTACATCATGTACGCGTTCGCCAACATCCACCCCACCGACCTGACCTGTTTCGAGGCCAACAAGGCCGCGGACCAGAACGAGAACAACCCGAATGCCGGTGACGGGGCGGGTGATTCGTACGCCGACTACGGCAAGACGTTCGACGCGGCCAGCAGTGTCGACGGCACCGCCGACAAATGGGACGACCCGATCGTCGGCAACTTCAAGCAGTTGAAGCAGCTCAAGGCCAAGCACCCGAATCTCAAGGTGCTGCTGTCCATCGGCGGCTGGACCTACTCGAAGTTCTTCTCCGACGTGGCCGCCACCGATGCCGCGCGCAAGAAGTTCGCCGCGTCCTGCATCGACATGTTCATCAAGGGCAACCTGCCCAAGCAGAACGGCTACGGCGGGCCCGGCACCGGTAAGGGCATCTTCGACGGTCTCGACCTGGACTGGGAGTATCCCGGCGGTGGTGGCCATCTCGGCAATCACGCGTCCCCGAACGACCGCGCCAACTTCACGTTGCTGACGGCCGAACTGCGTAAGCAACTGGACGCACAGGGCACGGCCGACGGCAAGCGTTACGCCTTGACCGCCGCGGTGGGGGCCGGCCAGGACAAGATCCGTCACTACGACACCGCCAACCTCGGCAAGTATCTCGACCTGGTCAACCTCATGACCTACGACATGCACGGCGCGTGGGATGCGAAGGGGCCGACCAACTTCCAGGACCCCATCTACAGCAGGCCGGACGATCCGATGAATCCGGTCCCGCCGGGCAACGGGAAGTACAACATCGATGCGGCGGTCACCGCGTGGACCACGGGTGACAGTTCTTACGGCATCCCGGGCGGCTTTCCGGCGAACAAGCTGACCGTCGGATTCCCGTTCTACTACCGCGGTTGGACGGGCGTGCCGGCAGGCAGCGAACACGGCCTGTTCCAGCCCGCGACGGGGCCCGCGCCCGGCGCACCGATGTCGGGCAACGTGCCGGGCATCCGGATGTACAAGGAACTGAACGGGGTCGTCGACAACCCGTCGCGCACGTTCTTCGACACCACCGCACAGGCCGCCTACTTCTACGACGGCACGAACTGGTGGGGCGGTGACTCACCGCAATCCATCAAGGCCAAAGTGGATTACCTGCACTGCAAGGGCCTCGGCGGCGCGATGATGTACTCGCTGGAGAACCTGGGTCCGACGCCGACCCTGTTCAACCATGTCATCGACGGGGTCAACAGTACGCCCGCGAACTGCAACCCGCCGACCACCACCCCGCCCACCACACCACCGACGACCACACCACCGTCGACTACACCACCGACCACGACACCGCCCTCGACCACCCCGCCGACCACGACGCCGCCCGCGGGCTCCGGTGTGGTCAACGGTGATTTCGAGAGCGGCGCGTTGTCCCCGTGGTCGTGTGCGGGCACGCTCGGTTCGATCGTGAGCACTCCGGTGCACGGCGGCAAGAACGCGTTGGGCGGCACGCCGACCGACAGCGACAACGCCCGGTGCTCGCAGACGGTCGCCGTCGAACCGGGGCGCACCTACACGCTGGCGGCGTGGGTGAACGGCAACTACGTCTACCTCGGCGCCTCCGGCACGGGCACGAGCGACGCGTCCACCTGGGCACCCAGCACCGGCGGTAACTACCAGCAGCTGTCCACCCAGTTCACCACCGGCGCCTCGACCAAGAGCGTCACGATCTGGCTGCACGGCTGGTACGGGCAAGGCAAGTACAGCGCGGACGATGTCACGCTGAAGTAGCAAGCGCGGCAACGAAAGTGGGCCTCGCGACCGCGAGGTCCACTTTTCGCGTGTCAGGGTGCGGCCAGCGCCCGGTCGACGAGCGCGGCGAGCACCGGGGTGAGCGCCTTCGCGTAGGTGACGGTCAGGTGGTTGTCGTCGCGATAGATCAGCGCGTTGCCGGTGATGAGCGGGCAGCGCTGCGCGGTACAGAACAGCTCGGTCAGGTCGGCGTACTGCGCCGACCCCGCCACGGTCGCCGTGCGCTCGGCCGCGATGCCCGCGTCGTTCACCGCGACCGGCCGCGCCGGGGCACACGCCACGGCGTCGTCGAGATGGCCGGACAGGCAGGCCGGGGCGGTACTGTGCGGATCCGGAACCGGGCCCAGCACAAGCACGCTCGCTCCGGTCGCGCGCAGCTGGGCGGTCAAGCGGGTCAGGCTGTCGAGCCAGGCCTGGTCGTAGGTGGTGAAGCCGAAGTCACCACCGTAGCGGCGCGACATGCTCACCACGATCAAACGCGGACGCTCGGCGCGCAGCCTGGCTATGACCTGGCCTCGCCACCGCACGCATTCGGTGTACTCCCGGCCCAGGTACGGGCTGGTGATGGGTAGTTCGAGCAGGGGGCAGGTGACCTTGCTCATCGTCTCCAGCCGCCACTGTCGCTGCTCGGCAACCTGTTCGAGGGCCGGACTCCACATGGCTGCGTGCGAATCACCGACCAGCGCCACTGTCGTCGCCGAACCCGGTTCGCCCGCAACGCATTCGGGTTGCCCGACGTCGAGCCAGGAACGGACACAACCATTGCCGAACACCGCCGCCTTGTCGCCGGGGGCCTCGGCCAGCGACGGATCGAGATTCGCTGGGACGGCACGCAACTCGGCCGATGCCGCGATCGCCGCCTGCACCTGCGCGGTCAGCTGCCGCACGGTGACCTCGTGCGGGTCGGTCACACCGGCCGGCGGGGCGGGCGCCGTCGTCACCGCGAGGGCCGGTGCGGCCGCGCCACGACCGACCGGCGCGGGCACGACCGCCAGTAACGCCACCACCACACAGACCACGGCCGCGGTGACGACACCACCGCAGACCAGGCTGAACTCGGCCGAGCGCCGCAGCGGCGCCGCGAACCGCACGGGATCCTCGATCAGCCACAGCGTCAGCATGGCCAGGCCCGCGGACACCGCGACCGCGCCCAGCACGCCGACCGTGCCGAGACCGTGCCCGAGCAGCCGGGGAGCCAGCTGCAAGACCGGCCAGTGCCAGAGATACCACGAGTAGGACAGCCTGCCGATCGCCCGCACCGGCGCGGCGGACAGCGCGCGCCCGGCGCCCCGGCCCGGCGCGGCACAGCCCGCGGCGATGATCGCCGCAGTACCGAGAACCGGTAGGAGCGCGGCAGTTCCGGGATAGGGCGTGTGCTCGTCGAGGCGGAGACAGGCCAGGACGATCGAGCCGAGACCGGCCCAGCCCGCGGCGGCGGCAACCGGCGGCGGCAATCGTCGCCACAGCGGGACCGAGAGCGCGACCAGACCACCGACGGCCAGTTCCCAGGCCCGGGCGGGCAGCGTGAAGAAGGCCCAGGGCGGGAGCGTGCGGGTCCAGTGCAGCGCGGTCGCGAACGACACCGCAGCAATCAGGGCGAGCGCGATCGAGTAGGGCCTCGGCGAACCACCGGCCGCGCGCCGGCGCGACACGCACCAGGCGAGACCGACGAGCAGCACGGGCCACAGCAGATAGAACTGTTCCTCCACCCCCAGCGACCAGTAGTGCTGGAACGGTGACGGTGGTGTGTCGGCGGCCAGGTAGTCGGTACCGTGCACGGCCAGTCGCACGTTGCCCACGTACAGCGCGCTCGCGATCGCGTCGCCGAGCACCGCGCGGGCCTGCAAGGGCGGCAGCGATGAGACCGCGGCGATCGCGGTCGCGAGCAGCACGACGCCCGCCGCGGGCAACAGCCGCCGAGCCCGTCCGCCGTAGAACCGGGCCAGAGCGAGGGTGCCGGTGCCCGACACCTCCCGCCACAGCAGGCCGGTGATGAGAAACCCGGAAATGACGAAAAAGACGTCCACACCCGCGAATCCGCCATCGATGCCGCCCAGACCCGCGTGGAACGCGATCACGGCGAGTACCGCGATCGCCCGCAATCCTTCGACATCGGGCCGGAATTGCGCCCTCGATACCCGCGGCACCGAATCGTCCTGCCGAATAACCAATTCGCGCGTGGCAGTCCGTGTCATGGACAGCATTCTTACCAACGCTCGCCGGTAATGTCCCGACAACTTTCGGCACTTCGAGCCGATCTGAAAACCGCTGTTAGAACTACTTAAAGCGGTGTTCCGAGAAAGTCAGGGGCGGAAGGATTTCGAAAGGAGTCGACGGGCCACGCGGGCGGCCATGAGGGTGGAAATGCCTGCGGGATCCTGGGGGTCGTAACCGGTGAGGTCGGCTATCCGGGACAGGCGGTAGGTGACGGTGTTGCGGTGGATATAGAGGGCGCGGGCCATCGCATTGTGGTTGAACTGATTGGCGATGTATTCGTCGAGCGTGCGAATGAGCAGCGGGTGCTCGTCGAGCGGTTCGAGGGCGGCGGCCAGATTCGGCAGCGCGGCCCCGGTGGTGGAGATCGCGTACTCGAACATCATGTCCTGACGCCGGCAGGCCACGTCGGGCCGGTCGAGACAGCGTGCGGTATCCGCGACGATCCTGGCCTCGGCGTACGCCGCCGGGATAGCGGCATGCGTGGCGGCGGGGGCGACGCCGATCCAGAAACCGGGATGCGGCTGATCGGCGCGCAAGCCGAGCCGGCTGGTGAGCGCACCGACCGGGTCGGCGTTGTCGTCTAGCGGGATCAGCGCGGTCCAGCCGCCGCTGTCGCGGTGCAGGAACGCACCGGGCACCTTGCCGATGCGATAGCGCAGATCGGTCAGCCGTCCCGGAGTGATCTCGCCCTGCCGGACGGCCGCGACCAGGAACGCGTCCGCGAGCGGGTCCTCGAGTTCGCGTGCCCACTCCCCCGGGTCCCGTCCGGCGAGCAGCGCGGCGGCGATCTCGTTCTGCTCCAGCAGATCCCAGCGCGGCTGACGCGCGTCCTCCACCAGTGCGATCGCGATACGGGACATCACCAGGCCCGCGTAGGTGGTCAACCGCAAGCCCAGTTCCGGGACGAACGGATGATCGTCGGCACTCAGCGCGGGCATCAGCTGCGCCCAGAAGAAGGAGACGCCGACGCGATAGTTGGTGAGCACCTCGTCCAGCGGCATCCCGTCGCGTACGAGCCGCACGGCCCGTTCGACGAGCGGACCGGTGTCCTGCTCCGACGGTTCGACGCCCGCGGCGGCGTAGCGGAAGAACAGTTCGACATTGAGTTCGGCGCTCGGCACGAAATCGGCGTCGAACATCGACTGTGGCAGCTCCGCGTAGGGCGCGGCAGCAACCCGGAAGTCGCTGGCCAGTGTCGCGGCCCGCATGCGCAGCTGCGCGATCATCTTCGGCCAGTGGTCACCGTCGCCGGTCACGGCGGCGGCCAGGGAGAAGTGCGTCATCGAACTTCCTAGCTACTCGTCACAACTCCCTCGGACGATACGCGGTCGGACCGCCCGGCAGCACCTGTCGGTGCCGCCGGGCGATATTTCAGCTACCGGGGAAACCAGGAGGCAGCGGCTGGAAGTCCGCCTTGAACTTGGGGCCCGGTGGCAGGCCGCGCAGCAGCGCGCTGGTCCACGCCACCGCCGGCGGCCACCCGGTCACCGCGTTGGTGATGTGCTCGGGCACCGGCACCGTGTAGAAGCGCAGATCGGCGCCGCGTTCCCAGTACGAGTTCACCGTCGGGATCACCACCGAGGGCGGGATCAGCTCGTCCCAGAGCCCGTGCCACCACAGCACCGGGGTGTCGGGGATGTACTTGCCCAGGCTGTTGTCCTGGAGCACCTTGATGATCTCGGGTTGGGTCTCCAACGACTTGCCGGGCTGGTAGTAGGCGCTGATCGGCCGGTAGACACCGGACAGCGCGATGGTCGCGTAGCAGCGGCTCTGGAAATCCCGGAGCAGTTGCTGACCTTCGGTGGTGAGCAGTTCGTCGACCTTGAAAACGTCCGGGTACTCGCGCGCCAGGCTGGCCAGGCCGAGCCACATCGTGAAATTGCTGGTGCCGGTCAGCCCGGGCTGCTCGCGGGTCGCATAGGCCGCTTCGGCGACCAGGTCACCGGGCGTACCACCGATCGTGGTGCCGAGGATTCGTACGTCGGGCGCGTAGGTGGCGCGCAGTTCGGCGGCGCGGATCGAACCGGAACCACCGCCGGAGTAGCCGTACAGCGCGATCCCCGAATCGGCGAGGCCGAGCCCGCTGTCGTTCTTCACCGCCCGCAGGCTGTCCAGCACCATCTTGCCCTCGGCGTAGGTGTTGAACGTGTTGAACTTGCCGTCGAAGTCGGGCACGTTGATCGCGAAACCCTGCAGCAACCAGTACACCGCGAGCGCGGATTCCTTCATGGTTCCGGTCTGCAGCGTGTAGGACGGATTGCAGGTGGAGCTGGTGGAGTCGATCGCCTCCTGGAACGACAGCACCGGGCGGGCGCTGCCCTGCCAGGGAATACCCGGCACGATGACCGTCGTCGCGGTCACGATCGGGTTGTCGTGCACATCGTTCGACCGATACAGCAGCTGCTTGGTGTACACCGGGAACGGGAGGCCGAGCAGGCGGGTCTGCACCTCGCGCGAACGGACGATCGCACCGGGTGCGTAGGACTCCAGGTTCGGCGGGTCGTCGTACCAGGGATCCTCGCTCGGCGTCGGGATCGGCAGCAGGTCGTAGAGCTGCGGTTCGGTCGGCAGCTGCGGCAGCTGGTTCTGATCCGGCGGGAACGTGGGGAAACCGGGCTCCGCCGACGCCATACCGGCGCCACTCACCGCCATGATCGCCGACACCGTCACTACGACGAGCCGCCGCCACCTAGACCTGTCCACTTGTCCTCCAGCACCATTGCCTACCTATCGCCGACGTCACACTCACGCGTCGACAGGATCATGCTCACAGCTGAGGACAGCGATGCGCTATCGGCATAACGCCGACGGTCCGGCGCGGCCGTTGTGCATATGCACGGTTCGCCGCCGACGCCGGAGCAGTTCGGCGCTGACACGCAGACGCGACAGCACGACCAGAATGAACGCCCCGCGACCGGAGCGCACACCGAGCCGCAGTCGCTCGGCACCCGCGCCGACGTCGTCGCGAGTCACCAGCGGCGGCATCGGCCTGCCGTCCACCGTCCGGACTCGCCGGGACGCGATCTCACGTGGCTGCTGCATGGCTGTCTCCTCGAGTACGCAGTCGTAGTCGGTTCGATGTCAGTGCACGACAAGGGGTTCGAGGTCGGGGGCGGGCCGGGCCCGGCCCGGCAGCAGCGCCACGACGATCACGCCGCCGACCAGGAACACCGCGGCGCCGGACCAGAAGGCGGCGACATAACTGTGGATCTGGGACTGCGCGACCGACGTCGTGCTCTGCACGGTCCGCGACAGATACCGCGCCGCCGCGGTCGCGGCGATCGAGTTCAGCAGCACGGTGCCGATCGAACCGCCCACCTGCTGCATCGTGTTCACCATCGCCGAAGCCACACCCGAATCATCGGGAGCGACCCGCGCGGTGGCGTTCTGCATCGAGACCGCGAACACCGCGCCCATGCCGAGGCCGAGCAGCAACAAGCCGGGCAGCACGGGCACGAGGTAGGCGGTATCCAGCCCGATGCCGGTGAGCAGCACCATTCCCGCTGCAGCACTGAGGAATCCGGTGCCGATGGTGGCCTTGACACCCAGCCGCGGCAGCAACCGGGTGGGCGTGAGCGTCGCGGCGGCCATGAGTGCGACCACCATCGGCAAGAACGCGACGCCGGTGCGCAGCGGCGAATACCCGCGCACCAACTCCAGGTAGTAGGTCAGGAACAGGAACAGCGCGAACGCTCCGACTCCGGTGAAGAACACGGAGAGATACGCGCACGCGCGGGTGCGATCGAGCAGAATCCTAAGCGGCAGTAGCGGATTCGGCACCTTGCGCTCCACCTGGACGAACACCGCGAGCAGCACCACCGCGGCCAGCAGGAATCCGAGGGTGAGCGGATTCGACCAGCCGTCGGATTCGGCGTGCGCGAACCCGTAGACGATGCCGAACAGCGCCGCGCTCACCAGCGCGGCCCCAGGCAGGTCCAGCGCTTTCTTCTGTTGCGGCACAGTACGACCCAGCGTCAACCCGGCGCCGATCACCGCGACGGCCGCGAAGATCAGGTTCACATAGAACACCCAGCGCCACGACGCCCATTCGGTGAGCACACCGCCGAGCAGAAGCCCGATCGCGCTCCCCGCGCCTGCCACTGCGCCGAACACGCCGAAAGCCTTGGCTCGCTCCGCCTTATCGGTGAAGGTCGTCGTCAGCAAGGACAGCGCGGCCGGCGCGAGCAGCGCGCCGAACACGCCCTGTACCACCCGGGCACCGACCAGCATCGCGAAATCCTGTGCGGCACCACCGAATGCGGACGCCGCGGCAAACCCCACCAGTCCGATCACGAACATGCGGCGCCGGCCGAACAGGTCACCGAATCGGCCGCCGAGCAACAGCAGGCTGCCGAAGGCGAGCGAGTAGCCGGTGACCACCCACTGCCTGCCCGCATCCGAAAAGCCCAGTTGGGCCTGCGCTTGCGGCAATGCGATGTTCGCGATGGTCGCATCGAGCACGACCATCAACTGCGCTGTCGCCAGGACCGCCAGCGCAGCCCAGCGTCTGCGAGCGCGATTCGTGGCCGGATCCGCACCGACCCGGTCCTGGATTCGATCGAGCACCGTCGCCATGGCACACCTCGTCACATCGGTAACGCTTCGACTATTGGCCGGACCGGCTCGACGGCCGATCGGAGAAGAGCTGGACGTGGCTCGCCGACTGTGTGCGGTCACGTATCCCGATCGCGGTATTCCAATTGCCAGAGTAGGCATATTTGCCAAATCTGGCAAGATTTCCATATGTGGCACTGATCTCAGCGCCTTTTGGGCGCGCAGTCACCCTGAACCCGCCTCGTTCAATGGCCGCCTAGCGCGCCGGAATGCCCGACCGCAGGCCGTCGAGAGCCTCGAGGACCAGCTCGACCGGGCCCGAACCACCCGGGTCGCGCTGCTGCCACACCCGATGTCCGGTTTTCAACGCCGCCTGCGCGGCAGCTGCCAGCAGGTTCGGGTAGAGGTCACGCCGGGCATCGGTTCCGGTGCGCGCCGCGATCGCCTCGGCCATCATCTGTTCGATCTGCATGTCCCAGCTGACGAAGTGCGGCAGCAGCGACGGGTCCGACGCCATGAGATCGATGGCCGCGGCCGCCCGCCGGGTCGCCTCGACCTCGTCCATCGAGGCCACGATCGCGTTGCGGAGGGCATCCCAGATCGGCTCGTCGGCGGGCCGTGCACGCAGCAACGCGATGAGCCCGCCCGTGCGCTGCCGGACCGAATGGACGACCGCCTCTTCCTTGCTGGAGAAGTAATTACGAAAGGTCCGCGGTGAGACGCCGGCCGCCTCGGCGATCGCGTCCGTGGTCACCGCGCCGGGTCCCAGCTCGACCACCAACCGCGCCGCGGCCTCGGCGAGAGCCGTACGCGTCGCTTCCTTCTTGCGTTCCCGCAAGCCCGGCCGTGTCGCCATCCGGCCAGTTTGCCACGCCGCACGGCACGGAACGGCTCACCCGGCGTGTTGGGTCGCCAGACTGGCGGCGTAGGCGAGGACCATGTCCTGGACGACCCCGAGCACGGCCGCGTCCAGGCCGGGCGGCGAGAAGACGGGGCGGATGACCGCCTGGCCCGAGAAGGTGTGCAGCATCGCGAAGAACAGCGGCTCGCGCAATGCCGCGGGAAAGCGCCGTAGTGCGCCGGATTGTTCTGCGGCGGCGAAGATCTGGGCGTAGAAGTCCGCGAGGGCAGGCGCGATCCGGGCGTGCAGTTCCGGATCGGAGCGCGCGGCGACGATCACCTCGCGCAGCGCGTGCGTGAGATTCGAGGATTGGGCCTGCTGGAGATAACGCAGGGCCACGCCGAGCGCTTCGTCGTCGTCCTCGACACCGGCGAGCAGGGTCTGGAACGTGGCGAGCTGGCGGCCGACGATCTCGCGCGCGGCCGCGACGATCAGGTCGAAGCGCCCGTCGAACTGCCGGAACATCGCGCCGACCGACATGCCCGCGGCCTTGCACACGTCCTGCACCTTGGTGCGGTGATAGCCGAATTCTGCGAGCGACTCGATCGTGGCGTCGATCAGTTTCGCCACGGTCGCCGCGCGCCGCTCCTCCTGGGTCCGCCGCTGCGGCTTGGTCGAATTCGCTGCCACGTCATCCATCCTGCCGCTTCGCGGCGGCGTCGGCACGAAGGGCGCGCGCCCACCCGCCGCCGTTGACATTGTGACCCCAGTCACCGTAACTTTAGGAAATTAATATTCTCTTTCTGTGGGGGCTGGGTGACGACGGCCCGGCAGGAGCTCGTTACGCGGAAGGACCCTGCTGTGCGCACCAGCATCTCGAACGCGACCCCTCCGGTCGCCGCCAAACAGTCCCCACCGCGATCTCGCGGTGCCGTGTTCGGCGTGCTCGTCGCGTTGATCTTCGGCTTGCTGACCTGCCCCGGAGTATCGGCACCGGCCGCCAGCGCGGGCCCGCCGCTGCCCGAGAACGATCCGTTCTACGCCGCACCGCCCGGTTTCGAACAGACCGAGCCGGGCACGATCCTGCGGTCACGTCCGGTGACCGTCGCCGCGCTCAACCTGTTCCCCGTCCGGATTCAGGCGTGGCAATTGCTCTATCGCACAACGGACTTCAATGATCAGCCGTATACGTCGGTGACCACGGTGATGGTCCCGGAGGGTCCGGCGAAGCCGCGACCACTGCTGTCGTACCAGACCGCGGTGGACGCGATCGCGGGCATGTGCAGTGCCTCGTATTCGTTGCAACAGGGCTCGCCGATCGATTTCGGCAATCCCGCGGGCCCGCTCACCGCAGGAGCCGGCGCTGCCGAAATCCTGTTGGCCGCCAGCGGTCTCGCCCGCGGCTGGGCGGTGTCGATCCCAGATCAGGGCGGCACCCAGCATCGCTTCGCCACTCCCCGCGAGCCGGGTTACGTTGTGCTCGACGGCATTCGGGCCGCCGAACAGTTCGACCCGTTGGGTCTGGACGGGACCCGCACCCCCGTGACACTGTGGGGCTATTCCGGCGGGGGCATCGCCACCGCCTGGACCGCGGAGATGCAGCCCGAGTACGCACCGGAATTGAACATCGCCGGGGCCGCCGTCGGCGCACCGGTCGCCGACCTGTTCGGCGGACTGAAGGCCGTGAACGGCGGACTGCTCGGTGGGCTCATCCCGATCGCAGTGGCGGCGATCGCCAAGGACTCCCCCGAGTTCGCCGCCGCCATCGACCGGTACATGTCCCCCGAAGGGCAGGCGCTCGTCGCCGATGTGCCCGGCCGCTGCACCTCGCAGACCGCGCTCAACACCACACTGCACGAGCTGCTTCGGCACTTCGCACTGCCGGATGTCACCCGGTACCTGAGCGTGAGCCTCGACGAACTGCTTCAGGACCCGGTCATCCGCACCGCCATCGAGGAACGCACCCTGGGCCGCCGGGCCCCGAGCGCGCCCGTCTACCTCTACAACAGCGTCAACGACGAGGTGAGTACCGCCGCCGGGGCCGACGGACTCGCCGAGTCCTACTGCGCCGCGGGCACTTCGGTCACCTACCGGCGTGATCAGTTCCCACCGGTGGTGAGCCCGCATGTCAACTTCGCGATGCTGGGTGCGCCCGATGCGTTCAACTGGCTCGTCCGCCGCGCCGAAGGGCAGCCCGCCCAACCCGGTTGCGATATCCGGACCGTGCCGTCGACCCTGCTCGACCCGGCCGCGATCGGCACCCTGGGCGGCAGCGTCGGCGCCGCCCTGTCCGCGATGCTCGGCCTACCGCTCGGCGCGGGCAGGTAACCGAGAGTCAGCAGCGCGCTCGTTCACGGGCGAGCGAACGATCGCGCTGCTCCTCGAACCTGGGGATCTTCACCTGCTCCAGGTCATCGAGGTAGGCCCCGAGGCGATCCCGGATCTCGTCACCGCGCGCGGTGAAATCGGTGCGGCCGAAGATGTTCCACTGCCGCAGCACCGGGGACAGCACCTCCTCGAAATGTTGCCGCAGATCGTAGACGCCGTGCTTGGCCATCAGCACACCGTTGCGCCGGAAGTTCGGCATGCCGGCGCCCGGCATCTGAAAGTTCCGCACGATCGCATCGATGGCTTCGATCGCCTGATCCGGAATGAGATCGAGCGCGTTGCCGCAGATCGTCCGATAGAAGATCATGTGCAGGTTCTCGTCGGCGGCGATGCGCTGCAACATCTTGTCCGCGATCGGATCGCCGCACACCCGGCTGGTGTTGCGGTGTGTCACCCGGGTGGCCAGTTCCTGAAAACTCACATACGCGACCGAATGCAGAAAGCCCGCACCGCTTTCCACATCGGCGGCGGTGGCGCCGGACGCGAAACCGTTGGTCATGTGGATCATTCGGGCATGTTCCAGCGCGACCGGATCCACGCCGCGAGTCACCACGAGGTAGTCGCGAATGACGGTGCTGTGGCGCATCTCCTCCGCGGTCCAGCGGCCGACCCAGGTGCCCCACGCGCCGTCGCGGGAGAAGTTCTCGGCGATCTCGCGGTGGTAGGAGGGCAGGTTGTCCTCGGTGAGCAGGTTGGTGATCATCGCCGCCTTGGCGACCTCGCTGAGCTTCGATTGTTCGGCGTGCCAATCGGTTCCGCCCAGCATGGCGAAATTGCGGCCCTCGTCCCAGGGTATGTAGTCGTGCGGGTGCCAGTCCTTGGTCATCGAAAGATGCCGGTGCACACAGTCTTCGGCGATCGGTTCGAGCTCGGTCAGAATCTCGCGTTGGGTCAGCTCACGCGGCACGCTCAATGCCTACCTTTCGATTTCGGATGATGTGACCGAGGTGAGGTCGCCGTCGTAGCGGCGATAGAGCAGCCGTCCTCGGCCACTGACTGGATCGGTGCTGAACACGAACGGCAAGCCGTAGCGGCACAACCGCTCCGCCGCCTCGTGCTCGCTGAGATGCAGTGTCGGATAGGGATTCACGGTGAGCGTGGACGGTGCCGCACCGGCCGGCAGGCCGAGCCGATGCTGCCTGGCCAGCCGCACGCCGCGCGGTCCGGCGCGGTACACCACCGCATCCATCCCGGTCTCCGCGTCGACGAACAGGTGGGCGTCGTAGTCCATGGTGGCGAGCACCGTGGTGGCCTCGGTCACCGTCGCGCGCCACAGCGCACAGCGTTTGCGGCGGACCACCGGCGCGAGCGCGGTGCCGCGCGCCAGCAGCGGTCGCCGCGGATCGGGCCAGCGCGGGCGGAGCGCGCCCGCGCGCACCCCGTCGAGTATCCGATCCAGCCGTTCGGCCGCGAACATCGCCGCGAAACCACCGGGGCCGATCGCCTGCGCACGCACCGGCAGCTCCCCGACATCGAGGTTGACCTGGATCACCAACGGGCCGTCCGGATTCGGAGCCGCGCCGATCCGGACCCGCGCGACGTCCTCGACCCGGTGCCGGCGCAGTACCCAGCCGATCGTCCGCCGCGCCTGCGCGAGCTGCCGCTCGGTCACCGCGCCGCAGGTCGTCACCAGCAGCGGCGTCGTGCCAGGTCCCGCGTACCCGAGCTCGGAAACTGTCATGACGTGGCCCCGCTTCCCTCTTGTCCGGCACTCTCAGCCGCCCCATGCCACCACCGCGGCCCCACCTCCGGACAGAGCCCAAAGTCACGGCCCCCGAGGACCGACGACCCGAACAAGACCCTCCCGAGACCGCGGGAGAGTGCGTCGCGGGGCCGGGGTTCGGTGGACGGACCGATTGCTGTACAGCCACGTTCGCCCGCCACCACGATGTGATCCGACACTGCGCGGGCGAAAGTGGGGACAGCGATGGCGGATTTCACCATTACCGTCGATTGGGGTGCGCGCAGTGAGCAGGTACGCAGGCAGCATTCGGATTTGCGCGCACAGCGGAGTTTCCTGCTCGCCGAGGCGCCATTGCCCGTCGCGGTGGGTGTCGTCGAGGCCGCCCAAGCCGCGCAATGGGATACGGCCACGCTTACTCCGCTGCCGGTGACTTCGGTAACGGGAGCCTCGAAAGCCACCGTGACGATTCCCGGTACCGCCAAGCAGATTCGTCTCGATTTCGAATTGCGGGTAACGATCGGCGGTACGACTTCGACCTGTTTGGCTTTTCGTCAACTGTTCACCGTCGCGACCAGTGGAGCGCTCGCACCACACCAATACTCTTTCGCGCAGATCGAAGTGCATCCGAGTTCCGGCGGATTCCCGCACACACCGACCGTGGTGCCGACGGTCCGACGGTCGTTTCTCGGGGCAAGTCCCCTGGTGACGGTGGCCCCGGGAATGGTGACGATCAATTGCGAATTCCTCGATGTCACCGAGCTGTGGTGGGCGACGTGGGCGGACAAGGATGTCTTCGGGTGGTACCTGAATCCGGCGTTCGGTGGGCGTCCCGGACGACTGCGGGTATTGGCGTGGACGAGCGGCACGGCACCGATGCTGTGGTTCGTCTCGGTCTCCGACAAGGCCGCCGACGGCAACGCGCCCGGCACAATTGGTACGAAACCGGCGGACAAACCCGCTCGGCCTGGTGCCGATATCGTTTTCTTCCGAGCGCCCGCCGGATTCAATTCGTTCTTCTACACCGCGGACAAGAGCGGATTCCTGAACCCGAAACACGGGGACCCGAACCAGAACCGTGGCGGGTCGACGATGTTCCACCTCGCGCGCTGGCTGTTGACGCCGCAACCACCGGCGGTGGTCGCCGCCGAAATGGCCCGCTCGAAGATTGGCGGGCGTCCGATATGGCCGGAATTGGCAGGTATGCGCTTCCTGCCACGCGCGACCACCCCGAAGATCGATCCGGCCGACCCGATGGACTTGATGACGCCGGAGATCCGGTGGGCTTTCCGGCCGGTCGGTGTGGAGTCAGCACTGCAGCACGCACCGGCGGAAGACATCGCGGTACTGCCGTTGTCGTTCGACGGATTCGGCGGCTTCCCGCAGGGTGGGTACTCGGCATTACAGAAGCGCGACACGCTCGATCCGATCCTGCGCAGCATCTGGCACCTGCTGTGGATGCGCGGCGCCGTGCACACGAAAGACACGGCGACCCCGGCACGCAACCGGCAGACCTGGCTACTGGCCAACAGCGGCGCGAACATCCCGATGGCCGGATGCCTGCGCGCGAACGCCGCGACGATCGACCGGGTGATCAGTTGCGATGCCACGCCGCCGGACGGCCCCAAGGGAAACCTTGTGCCGCATGTCATCCCGGCACTCAAAGCCGCGAACGAGCTGCGCGGGAAGCAGTCGAAGCCGTTCAAGGTCTTCATGCTCACCACCCCGAACATGTGGGCGAACAAGGCTGCATACCTGCATCGGAAGAGCCAGATCGACGCCACCGGCGCCGATGTCGGCTACCTGCCCGGTGACGCCGAATGGGACGACTACTGGACCTATCCACCGACCGCGGCCGGCAATCCGTTGCTGTTCGATCTGCTGTCGAGCTGGCATGGCAAGGGTCTGGAAAAGAGCAAACGGTTCGGCACGGTGGCCGGGGGGCGCCAATTCCTGTTCTGGCACGAATGGTCCGTCGACGGCGGGCATTTGGAGATCGTGACCAACCCGGCGCCCGCACCGCCGACACCGCGGGTGCGCAGTTGGCTGGAGGACATTCTCGGCACGTGACCGAGCCGGCGGTGCAACACCTCATGACACACAGATATCAACTCGGGAGGGTCCCATGAAGGTCGACTTCAAGCAATTCGAAGGCACGTTGCCGTACAGCTCGCAGCTGTACGGCGTGTATCAGCCACTGCTCGGGTGGAAGTCGAAACGACTGCAACGCCGATTCCAGGCCGCGCTGAGTTCGGTGGGTGAGGGCGCACTGATCCAAGCGGCCGCGGGCATCGTGCCGGTGGTGCGGCCGGATCCCGGACCTCACGTGAGCGGCGACGGTCCGGATGACCCTGCCGCACTGGCGAACCCGCTCATAGTGAGCTTGGGCGCGGCCGCACCGGCCACCGCGACCAATGCCGCCGACGCGCTGGACAGTGTCTTCGCCAGTGTCCTGCGCGAACAGCTGAAGCCGTACGGCCGCAACGAGATCACCAAGTGGCGCCCGTTGTTCACACCCGAGCAGCTGCAGAAGACCCTCGACATCGCGACAAAGCGGGTCACCAGTGCACACCTGACCGCGGTGCGCGCACTCGACCGGGTGACGCCCGCCGATGCGGCCGTCGACGACGCGCTGCTGCTCAACAAGCTCAATCGCGAATCCGTGGTGGCCGGCTCGGTGCACGCGCTGAACCAGCAGGATCAGGTGGGCACGCTGAGCCAGTTGTTCTTCGCCGACCCTGACCAGAAAGTCGCGCCGACCGACGTCGGCGGCCTGCTCGATCCGCTGAACACCCTGGACCCGACACACGGTGGGCTGAGCCAGGTCTCGCTGTCGCCGATCGGCACCGTCCATCTGTTCCGGCAGTACTTCTTCGAATTCGCGTCGTTCCTGGGTACCCCGGTCCAGCACGTATGGCTCAGTCCCGGCGGCACCGTCGAGTTGATCGAGGTGTCCACCCGAAAGACCACGGTGGACAAGCTCACCGAAATCGCCCTGGAGCAGATCCAGAAGACCGACACCTCGACCATGACGCAGGAGGAACTGTCCGATGCGGTGCGCGAGGAGAACCAGCAGAACTCCAAACTGGGTTACGGCGCGACCGCCTCGGCGAGCGGCGGCGTCGGTTCGGTGTTCACCGCGCAGGGCAGCACCAGCCTGAACTTCGAGCTCGACACGTCGCTGAAGCAGGCAAAAGAGCAGACGCACAAGCAGACCCGGCAACAGACCCAGTCCGCGTCCAGCCAGATCAAGAGCAACTTCAAGTCGACGCTGCGGGTGGTCACCGAGACCACGGACACCAGCAGCAAACGGTACGTGCTGCAGAACACGACCGACCGGCTGGTGAACTACGAACTGCGCCGCAAGATGCGCCAAGTCGGCGTCCAGCTACAGGATCTGGGCACGCAGCTGTGCTGGCAGACCTATGTCGACGACCCCGGCGCCGAACTCGGCGTCGCGAAACTCGTCCACATCGCCGAACCGCCGGACCTCGGCCGGGTGCAACCGCCACAACTGATTCCGGTGCCCGAGCCCGAGGTGAAGGATGCGCCGGTGTCGCTGAACATCGAGTGGTTCTTCGAGGATCGCAAGTACGGTTTCGTGGGCATCGGCGGCAAACTCCAGCTGGTACCGCCCCGCTCGGGCTACCTGTTCGACCGGGCCGAGGTGGTGGTGACCTCGGGCGAGCACTGGGCGTGGGGCTATCAGATCGGCGACTCCCAAGAAGTCGACGACGGCGCGAGCGGCAAAGAGAAAAGCGTCACGTCGATCATCGTCGGGGTGACCACGGCGCCAGGCGGTTTGGAGACCGACGAGCATCCGAAATTCACCCTGCAGGTGACGCCGATCTGGCGACCGTCGAAGAAGCTGATCAAAGACATCGCGACGAAGAACGAGGCGAAGATCGCCGAGGTGGACGCGGAGAAGACCCGCCTGGCCCAGGAGGCCTACATCACCGCGGCGCGGGATCGAGTGAAGGCGGCCAGCAGCATCGCGCCCCGCCCGTATGCCGAACTGCGGGAAGAAGAGCGAATCGTGGTGTTCCGCAACCTCATTCGCCAGCTCACCAAAGAGGTGGGCCTCGACGGGGAGAAGCCGCAGGTGCGCCACGTGGTGGCGGAACTGATCCAGGCGATGTTCGACACCGACTCGATGCTGTACTTCGTCGCCCCCGAGTGGTGGATTCCACGGGTACGCCAGCGCAAGATCTTCAACTGGACCGTCGCCGAACAATCGCCGCAGAACATCGGATTGGACGGAGCCTTCCCCGATTTCGACAAGAAACAGACGGTGTCCTGGGGCGGAGCCAACGCCCATCGCCCCGACAACTACTACATCACCGAGGATTCCACGCCCGCGCGGCTCGGCAGCTCACTGGGCTGGGTGCTGCAGCTCGACGGCGACAACTCCCGCAACGCATTCCTCAACGCGCCGTGGGTGAAAGCCGTGGTGCCGGTGCGCCCCGGCAAGGAACTCGCCGCGGTGAACTGGTTGCAGCGCAACGCGGTCGAAGGCACCGACGGGCTCGACGATCTGTATCAGGCGGGCAGTGCGGCCGCGGCGAAGCAGGTGCTCGACAGCCTGAAAGCGTATGCGTGGCCTGCGGGCAGCCCGCAGCGCCAGCGCTACGACACCATCACGGCCGCCGAACTCACCATCCGCGACGCGATCGCCTATCTGGCGATCCGGATCAACGCGAAATATCAGACCTCGCTGCAAAAGGTGAAGGACCCGGGCGACCCGACGGTCAGCTATCTGCCGACCGACAAGGTCTACGAAACCGGATTCGACCATCTGCAGGGCGGTTTCGAGGCCGCGGGCAGCAAACCCTTCGCGGTGTTCGACGAGTGGATCGAAGTGATGCCGACGGACCAGATCGTCGCGGTCGAGGTCAAGTACGACCCCAGGACCGGCCAGCAGCTGCCGCCCGGTCCGTTCCCAGCGGTCTGAAAAAGCCTGGGGTCAGGACAGTTTCAGGGAACGACCGATGATCTCCTTCATGATCTCGGTGGTGCCGCCGTAGATGGTCTGGACGCGAGCGTCCATGTACGCCTTGGCGATCGGGTATTCCTTCATGTAGCCGTAGCCGCCGTGCAGCTGCAGGCAGCGGTCGATGAGCTCGACCTGCTCCTCGGTGCTCCACCACTTGGCCATCGCGGCGTCCTCGACGGAAAGCCTTCCGGCATTGAGGTCTTCGATGAAACGGTCGACCAGCACGCGCACCGCGGTGGTCTTGGTGGCCAGCTCGGCGAGCACGAAGCGGGTGTTCTGGAAGGTGCCGATCGGCTTGCCGAACGCCTTGCGGTCGCGCACGTACTGACAGGTCATGTCCAGGCAGGATTCCATCGCGGCGGCCGCCATGACGGCGATGGACAGCCGCTCCTGCGGCAGGTTCTGCATCAGGTGGATGAAGCCCGCGCCCTCCTGCCCGAGCAGGTTGGCGGCGGGCACCCGGACATCGGTGAAACTGAGTTCGGCGGTGTCCTGCGCCTTGAGGCCGAGCTTGTCCAGGTTGCGGCCGCGCTCGAAGCCGGGCATGTCGCGCTCCACCACCAGCAGGCTGAAACCCATCGCGCCCTTGTCGGGATCGGTCTGCGCGACCACGATGACGATATCGGAGTTGATGCCGTTGGTGATGAACGTCTTGGCACCGTTGAGCACCCAGTCGTCGCCGTCGCGGACCGCGCGGGTCTTGATGCCCTGCAGGTCCGAGCCGGTGCCCGGCTCGGTCATCGCGATCGCGGTGATGATCTCGCCTGCGCAGAAGCCGGGCAGCCAGCGCTGCTTCTGCTCGTCGTTGGCCAGTTCCAGCAGGTAGGGCGCGATCACGTCGTTGTGCAGGGCGAAACCGAGCCCGGAGTACTGACCGCGCACCGACTCCTCGGCGACGATGGCGTTGTAGCGGAAGTCCTTGACCCCGCCGCCGCCGTACTCCTCGGGCATGGCCATGCCGAGGAAGCCCTGCTTGCCGGCCTCCAGCCAGACCGACCGGTCGACGATCCCCTGCTCTTCCCACTGCGCGTGGTTCGGTGCGACGTGCTGATCGAGAAACTTGCGGAACGACTCCCGGAACAGCTCGTGCTCGGGTTCGAACAGTGTGCGCTCCACACCAACCTCCTAGTGACCACAGCGGCCGGACCACACCGACCCGTCGTTCTGACCTACGGTACCCGGAACCAGAATCGCTGTTCACTTCTGGGGCAGAATTGTTGCCCGACCAGGCATGGCGCGCCAGGCGCCGGAAGAAGACAGAGATTCGCCGCAAACCGCGGTGTCCTGGCCCACACAATTGCGACGCGGTGTTAACCCGCAGTCCAACTCCCGGTGAACACCGCCGTGCGACCGTTGGGCAATGGCGGCGACCCTCATCGCGACGGCACCGACCGGTTCCGTTGCCTCCTCCCCCGATCCGGTGGACCAGCCTCCGGCGCGCCCGGTCGAACGACTCGGACTCGCCGTGCTGCTGCTCGGCACCGCGATCGCCTACCTGTGGCACCTCACGGTCAACGGTATGGCGAACAACTTCTACGCCGGCGCCACCTGGGCCGGCTCCCGGAATTGGCAGTCGCTGCTGTTCGGGTCGCTGGACCCGGGCAACTTCATCACGGTCGACAAACCACCGGTGTCGCAGTGGATCATGGGCCTGTCCGGACAGCTCTTCGGCTTCAGCAGCGCGAGCATGCTGGTGCCGCAGGCGCTGATGGCGGTGGGCGCGGTCGCGCTGCTCTACGGCGCGGTCACCCGCGCCACCGGCAGCCGCGGCGCGGGACTGCTCGCCGGTGCGATCCTGGCGGCAACTCCGGTGGCGGCCATGATGTTTCGGTTCAACCACCCCGACGCGGTGATGGTGCTGCTGATGACGGCGGCCGCATACTGCACGATCCGCGCCGCCGCCCACGCGCGCGGCCGCTGGCTCGTGCTGGCCGGTGTCGCACTGGGATTCGCGTTCCTGTCGAAGATGCTCGAAGGGCTCATGGTGTCGCCCGCGCTCGCGGTGAGCTATCTGCTCGTCGCGCCGACCTCGCTGCGGAACCGGTTGTGGCACTTGGCCGGTGGCGCAGTCGCACTGGTCGTCTCGGCAGGCTGGTACGTGCTGCTCACCGTGCTGTGGCCCGCATCCTCGCGGCCCTACCTGGCGGGCTCGACGGACAACACGTTCATGAACACGGTGCTCGGCTACAACGGCTTCGGCCGCTTCCTCGGCGACACCGCGCCGAGCGGCAGTATCGCCCTGCCCGACGGATATCAGGCGCCGGCCGGGCTGCTGCAAAGCTTCAACGATTTCGGCGAGCCCGGCGCGGGCAGGCTGTTCGCGGGCGAGAGCGGATTCGAGATCTCCTGGCTGATTCCGGCCGCGCTGCTGGCGTTCGCGCTGGTCATCGCATCCCGATGGGGCAGCCCGCGCACCGATCCGGTACGCGGCGCGGCGCTCACGTTCGGGCTGTGGCTGGTCACGATGGGCGGGGCGTTCAGCGTGATGGGCGCGATCGAGCACTCGTACTACACGCTGGCGCTCGCGCCCGCCACGGCCGGAATCGTGGCCGTCGGCGTACACGAGCTGTGGCGCCGGCGCGACGAGGCGTTCGGCCGGCTCGGCACGGCCGCCCTCGTCGCCGCCATGGGCGGCTGGGCTTTCGTTGTGCTGCAACGCAATTCCGAATGGTTGCCGTGGGTGCGGTGGACCGTCGCCGGGGCGAGCGCACTGGCCGTGCTCGGCTTGCTCGGCACCGCGATACCGGCGACCGCCGGATGGCAGACGGCCCGCACGCGCGGCACGGCGGTGCTCGTGATCGTCGGAGTGCTTGCCGGACTGGGTGGTTCGACCGCTTACGCGGCGGCGACCCTGCCGCAGGAGCATACGGGTCGCAGTCCCGTCGTCGGTCCCGCCAAACCCGTGGAGACCGGGATCGCGGCGCTCATCCGGCGCCAGACCCAGAACTTCGCCGACGGCGGCGCGTTCACCAACCCGCAGATCGTCTCACTGCTGACGAGTTCGACCACCACCTGGTCGGCTGCGGTGGACCGCGGATCCGTCGCCGCCGCACTCGAATTGGCCAGTCGCACACCGGTGATCGCCATCGGCGGGTTCGCCGAAGCGGACCCGGTCCCGACCCTCGAACAGTTCCAGGGCTACGTGCGCGACCACCGACTCGGCTACTACCTGGTACAGGAAATGCAACTACCCGCGTCCTGGCGCACCGGCGGCCAAGCCCCCACCACGCCCACACCCCCCTGGCAGGTAACCGGCAAACCCGAAATCGCCGACTGGGTCTCCCACCACTTCCCCGCCACCCATATCGGCAACATCGCGGTCTACGACCTGACCGCCCACCCCAACTAGCCCACCCACAACCTGCGAAGCCCGCAACCGCCTGCCCGCACAACGGCAAAACCGCCCAGGCAGACACCTTCTCCACCGAAGACGTCGTCGCAGCGACGCACCACTCGAAGCAACCGCAGAGCGCTCGCGGACGCGAAAGGTCAACGGCCGCCCAGCCCAATGGCGACACCGACTAACCCGCAGCTCAACTGCGGGCGCAGTCGCAGCGGCGAAGCGGCCGTGCACCAAATCAGCGGCGTAGCGAACCCGGACGGCGGCGGCGACACGGAAGAATCCACCGCAGCGGCGAATCAATCACCGCCCCGGCTCGCCGGACCAGCCGCGGCTCAACGGGGACCGATCGCTAATGAGTTCAACGACGGAGCGAGCACGACCGCGGCTCAACAGGGACCGATCGCGGATGAGTTCAACGACGGAGCGAGCACGGCCGCGGCTCAGCAGGACCGGTCGCGGATGGGGCTCAGAGGCGGAGCCAGTCGCGGAGGCGACCGGTCAGGTGGCGGCCGGAGTCTCGGGCACGCTCGGCGAAGAGGAACTCGAGTTCTCCCTCGAGGGCTTTACGGGTGACGTCGCGCAATTCCTTTGCGGCCGTGGTGTGGTCGGGGGCGTCACGCCAGGGGGCCGGGTCGATGGGGGTGCCTGCGGAGAAGTAGAAACGTTCGGGGCGGGGCAGGACGGTGGGGCCGAGGCCGCGCAGCAGGGGCGGGGTCAGGTCGGGGTGGAGGCCGAGGGCCTGCACGGTCCAGCGCAGGGGGCGCAGCACCGGATGGTCGCCGTCGACCACGATGTCGTAGGCGTCGTCCACTCCGATCATCGCGACCGGCACGATCGGGGCGCCCGCCTCGATCGCCATGCGGGCGAATCCGCTGCGGCCCTCCCATTTGAGGACGTACTTCTCGTTCTTGCGGCGCACCGCTTCTCGCCCGCCGCCGGGGAACACGATCACGGCGTCACCGCGCTGCAGCATGGCGAGGCAGTTGCCGCGGGTGCCGCGGACCGCGCCGTAGCGGTGCAGGAAATGCCGCAGCCCTGGGACGGAGATGAGCACATTCTCGGCGAGACCACGGATCAGCCTGCCGCGGCGGCGCAACACCTCGGGCAGCAGCAGCGGAGCGTCGATTCCGCCCATCAGGTTGTGATTGCCGACCAGCAGCACGGGACCTTCGGTCGGAATGTTGTCCAGGCCGTAGAACCGCGGGCTGGTCCACGCGCGCAGCGGTGCGAGCAGCGCCTCGATCACCCGTACGTCGGTGTCGGACAGCGACACGTGCAACGGCGCCCCGTCGCTCAGCGTCTGCTGCTCGAGTACGTCCGAGTGCCGATCCCCGTGACCGGCCGACCCCGCGCGGTCGTGCGACATAGCACCCTCCTGATGTCGTTGCGACCGACGATATCGTAACGAAAACCACTGTGTCGCATCACATGTGAGCCCCGACACAGTCTGGACGGTCTGCCGAGCACCTCGACGGCCCGCCGCACGAGCCACCCTGTGCCACGCGGATACACGCGCAACGCCGTGACGTCGCACTGGGCGAACAGGTTTCAGTGAGAGACCGAGGCAGGACCACGTCCGCCTACGGGCAACGATGTGAGCGAGTTAACGCTCGCCGAGGTACGCCCAGGATGGACCATCCGAAGCTTCGAGCTGAACGCCCGTCCGCGACATCCACGGTATCCCGACATCTACCGCGCTACCTCCGCTACCCCATATTCGAGTCCTGCTCAGTCGACCCAGCCCACCACACCGGCTGCGGATGGGGCGCAAACCGATGAGCCGTATTGGTCAGCCGATCACCAGGTAATGGTGGCGACAGCCTCTCGACCGATGCCGCCACCATTACCTGGTGATCACCCGACCAGCTCAAACCCGGCGCGTCGACGTGCGTGTCACGAGCCTCCGTCGGCAGACTCCCCCGCAAGCCACGTCGCGCGCGGAAGTCCACCTTCGGCCCGCTGCCGAATGCGATCCGCGCCGCGCAGCGGCGGTGTCGGTCACTCGATCAGGAGGAACTGGTGGCGGAGGCCTCTCGACCGATGCCGCCACCAGTTCCTCGTGATCACCCGACCAGCTCAAACCCGGCGCGTCGACGTGCGTGTCGCAAGCGTCCGTCGGCGGACTTCCGTGCAAGGCACGTCGCGCGCGGATGTCCACCTTCGGGCCGCTGCTGGACGGGGTCCGCGCCGCGCAGCGGCGGTGTCGGTCACTCGATCAGGAGGAACTGGTGGCGGAGGCCTCTCGACCGATGCCGCCACCAGTTCCTCGTGATCACCCGACCAGCTCAAACCCCGCGTGTCGACGTGCGTGTCACGAGCGTCCGTCGGCAGACTCCCGCGCAAAGGCACGCTCGCAGACCCCCGCGCAAGGCACGTTCCGCAGACCCCCGCGCAAAGCACGCTCGCACACTCCCGCGCAAAGCACGCTCGCACACTCCCGCGCAAAGCACGCTCGCACACTCCCGCGCAAGGCACGCTCGCACACTCCCCCGCAGGGCACACTCCCAGACTCCCCCGCAAAGCAGTTCGCGGTGCGGACCTCAGATTTCGGCGTGCCCGTTCGTCTCAGGTCCGCCTGCGTGTGCGTATTCCGCGAGGGCTGCGGCCAGCGAATGTGGGACGCGGGCGCGGACTCGGGTGCCACCCTCCTCGTGGGTGGAGGTGATGATGCGGCCGTCCGCGTGGATGCGGGCGAGCAGGTCGCCGCGGGTGTAGGGCAGCAGGACGCCGACTTCGACGTCGAGACCGCCGAGCACCTCGGCGAGCCGATCACGCAGGGCGTCGATGCCGAGATCGGCGTGCACCGAGACGAACTCGGCGTCAGGGAGCTGGCCGCGCAGGCGGGTCAGCGCCAGCTGGTCCAGCGCGTCGATCTTGTTGACCACCAGCAGTTCCGGCGGCGCCACCGTGCCCTGCTCCTTGATCACATCGGTGATCACCTCGCGGACCGCCTTGATCTGTTCGGCGGGCAGCGGGTCGGAACCGTCGACCACGTGCAGCAGCAGGTCGGCACCGGTCACCTCTTCCAAGGTGGACCGGAACGCCTCGACCAACTGGGTCGGCAGGTGCCGGACGAAACCGACGGTGTCGGTGAAGACGACCTCGCGGCCGTCGTCCAGATCGGCCCGCCGGGTGGTCGGGTCGAGGGTGGCGAACAGCGCGTCCTGCACCAGCAGCCCCGCGCCGGTGAGCGCGTTCATCAGGCTGGATTTGCCCGCGTTGGTGTAGCCGACGATCGCGACCGACGGGATGCCGCTGGAATTGCGGCGCGCCCGCATGGTGTCGCGCGCGGTTTTCATCTCGCGGATCTCGCGGCGCAGCTTGGCCATTCGCTCGCGGATACGGCGGCGGTCGGTCTCGATCTTCGTCTCACCGGGACCACGCAGGCCCACACCGCCGTTGCTGCCCGCGCGACCACCGGCCTGGCGGGACATGGACTCACCCCAGCCGCGCAGTCGCGGCAGCATGTATTCCATCTGCGCGAGGGCGACCTGGGCTTTGCCTTCTCGCGAGGTGGCGTGCTGAGCGAAGATATCCAGGATCAGCGCGGTCCGGTCGATCACCTTGACCTTGACGACCTTCTCCAGCGCGGTCAGCTGCGCGGGGGTCAGTTCACCGTCGCAGATCACCGTGTCCGCACCGGTTTCCAGCACGACGGCGCGCAGCTCGTCGGCCTTGCCGGAGCCGATATAGGTGGCCGGGTCCGGCTTGTCGCGGCGCTGGATCAATCCTTCCAGCACCTCCGAGCCCGCGGTTTCGGCGAGCGCGGCCAGTTCGGTCATGCTCGCGTCGGCCTGCGCGGCGCTGCCCGCGGTCCACACACCGACCAGCACGACCCGCTCCAGGCGCAGCTGCCGGTATTCGACCTCGGTGATATCGGTGAGTTCGGTGGACAGCCCGGCGACGCGACGCAGCGAGCTGCGTTCGTCGAGCTGCATTTCGCCGACCGTCGGTTCGGCCGGAGTCCATCCCCCGGAACGCTTCATCCGTGCCGCGTGCTGGGCCACGACATCACCGGTCTCGGCATCCTCGAACTCGCCGCCGGTCATATCGTTGTCGAAATCAGAGGTACTGATGTCCTCGGCCCCCTCGGTGAAATCTTCGGCACGTGTGAATTCGTAAGTGTTTTGTTTCGTCATACAGGTTCCATGGTCCCACGAGATACCGACATGGCGCATTCGGATATTCGGCACCGCCGTGCCCCGCGTGTCCCGATCCGAAATCGCGTCAGAGGTGCTGCCACCAGCTCTCGGCGATGCGGCCGGCGGCGAGCAGCACCGAGGGCCCGCGCAGCGTCGCAACGCCTTCGACCAAGCCGACGGTCACTTCGCCGCCCGGGATGCGCACCCGCACCTCGCCGCTGTCGGTGCCGACGCGGAAGCCTTCGCGCAGCAGCGCCGCGGTCGCCGCGGCGACGGTTCCGGTTCCGCAGGAACGGGTTTCGCCGACGCCGCGTTCGTAGACCCGCATGTCCACGGCGCGGTCGGCGTCCAGCGCGGTCAGGATCTCCACGTTGACGCCGTGCGGGAACAGGTCCGGGTCGTAGCCCGGCGGCACGCTGAGGTCGAGCTTGCCCAGGGCGTCCACGGTCAGCTCCGGGTCGACGCAGGCCAGGTGCGGATTGCCGACGTCGATGCCGACGCCGCGATAACCCCAGCCCGCGATGGTGGCGGTGGATTCGCCGAGTTCCCGGACCCGGCCCATGTCGACGGTGACGTCGCCGTCGACCGCGGTCGCGGAGTGGACCACCACCGGCCGTCCCCCGGCCCGGCTGCCCACCACGAACGTGTCGCTCGTCTCCAGTCCGGAGGCCACCAGGTAGTGCGCGAACACTCGCGTGCCGTTGCCGCACATCTCGGCGATCGAACCGTCGGCATTGCGATAGTCCATGAACCAGTCGGTGTCGCGTACGCCCTCGGGCAGGTCGGCGAGCACGCCCGCACGGCGCAGCGCCTCGGCGCGCGCGACCCGCAGCACGCCGTCGGCGCCGAGACCGCGCTGCCGATCGCACAGCGCGCTCACCCGTTCCGGGGTCAGGTCCAGCCGAACCTCGGGGTCCGGCAGCACCACGAAATCGTTCTGGGTGCCGTGCCCTTTGGCGAACTCGAAATCCGACACGTACGTGTTCTCCCTAATTCGTCGTCATTTGGCAAACGTCCGGCGCTGCCGGGAAATTTCGTAGAGCGCCACGGCCGCCGCGGACGGCGCGCCGAGCGAGCTCGCGGTGCCGCCCATCGGAATGTGCACCATGTCGTCGCAGGCGTCCTGCCAAGCCGCGCTCATTCCGCCGGTCTCGTTTCCGACCACGAGAATGGTCGCCTCGGTGAAGTCGTGATCATAGGCCGCACGCGGTCCGTGTTCGTCGGTACCGACGATCCGGGTCGGGATACCGCGCCGCACCTGCCGATCCCGGAATTCGAGCACCTGCGCGGGACCGGCCGCGCGCAGCACCGGCATCGCGAACAGCGAGCCGGTCGAGGCGCGGACCGCCTGCGGGTCGTACTGGTCGGCGCCGTGCCCGGTGACCACGACACCGCTGGCGCCGAACGCGTCCGCGGAACGGATCAGCGTGCCGAGGTTGCCCGGCGAATTCGGCCGGTCGAACACCACGACCACGGGCGCGTCCTCGCCCGGCTCCCCCGGTTCGAACGTGGCCAGCTCGTCCTGGCGCGAGATCGCCACCGCGACCACTTCCGGTATGCCGCCGGACTTTTCGCCGAGTTCGGCCATCAGCTCGGGGACCAGCCCGACCTGCGGGACGTCGCTGGTATCCAGCAGTTGCCTGGCCCAGCTGGACAGGTCGGGCGTGCCGAGGCGGTAGAGCAGCGTCTCCAGTGGCCAGTCGTTGGCCAGGGCCTGGGTGATCGGCCGGACGCCCTGCACCAGGAAACGACCGTCACGGTGGCGTTTGGTGCGGTTGTTCAGGTAGGCCTGCCACACCTGGACGGAGGCGTTTCGGGTGCTCACACGTCGGGTCACTGCGGAGTCCGTTCTTTCTCGTCGAGCAGGGCGAGCGTCGTCGCCACCAGGTCGGGCGCGGCGCCGTCCACCCAGCGCACCCGCGGGTCGCGGCGGAACCACGAGCGCTGCCGCCGAACGTAGCGCCGGGTCCCGATCAGGGTGCGTTCTTGCGCGTGTTCCAGGTCGTATTCGTTGTCGAGGTACGACAGGACTTGTGCGTAGCCGATGGCGCGCCGGGCGGTGACGCCCTCGCGCAGGCCGTGCTCGAGCAGCGTGCGTACTTCGTCGACGAGTCCGCCGTCGAACATCCGCGCGGTGCGCCGCTCGATCCGTTCGTCCAGTTCGGCGGTGTCGCGGTCGACGCCGATGATCACGGTGCCCCAGCGCGGGGTGCCGATCTCGGGCGCGGAGGCGGCGAAGGGCCGGCCGGTGAGCTCGACGACCTCGAGCGCACGCACCATCCGCCGCCCGTCGGTGGGCAGGATGGTGGCGGCCGCGGCCGGATCGGCGGCCCGCAGCGCGGCGTGCACGGCCGCGACACCACCCTCGGCGAGCACCGCCTCCCAGCGGGCGCGCACCTGCGGGTCGGTGGCCGGGAACGCCCATTCGTCCAGTAGCGCTTGGACATACATCATCGACCCGCCGACGATCACCGGGACGCGACCGCGCGCCATGATCGCCGCCACATCGGCACTGGCCGAACTCTGGTAGGCCGCGACCGTCGCGGTCTCGGTCACCGCCAGCACGTCGAGTTGGTGGTGCGGGATGCCGCGGCGTTCGGCGGGGGTCAGTTTGGCGGTGCCGACGTCCATGCCGCGATAGAGCTGCATCGCGTCGATGTTGACGATCTCGCCGCCGAGCCGTTCGGCCAGCGCGAGGCCGAGGTCGGATTTGCCGGTGGCGGTGGGGCCGACCACCGCGATCGGGGTGATCCGCTCGCTCACCACGCCCCCTCACTCGGCCGCGGGCGGTGACGCCGTCGCGGCCAGGCAGAACGACCGGCTGTGCTCACGCCACCTCCGCTCCGGACGGATGCCACAGGCTCACGTGATAGCCGACGCCGAAAGGCGCCGCGCAGTACCGCGTCTCGACCTCGGGATCGCTGCCGAACAGCCCGGCGAGCACCTGATAGGCGGCCCGGCCGGACAGGACCAGCTCGGCGCACAGCGCGGGATCCAGCGCGCGCAGCGCGGTCAGATCACCGGCCGACAGGGCGCGGTCCAGTTCGTCCTGCACCGGGACGGCCCGCTCATCGAGGTATCCGGGCGCCTTCAACGACAGCGTGGCCGCGCCGTCGGCGACCACGAGCACACCGTGCCGCACCGCTGAATTGTCCGTTTCCGCGCGCAGTTTCGCGCCGAACTCGACACAGCTGTCCATGGGGGTATCCGCGGCGACGAGGCGAACCTCGGCGCGCACCCCCGGCGCGACCTGTCCCCGCAACCACCCGGCGATCAACACCGGCAGGGGAAGCTGAGGATCCGGCTCGGCCGCGGCGGAGCCGGACAACGCGACGCGCACATCGGCGCCGAAACCGCGGAAGGTACCGGCCACCTCGGGACCGAACACCTGGTCGGCCGCGCCCACGCCGACCACGGTCCACCGGTCCGCCGCTGCCGCCAGCTCGTGCGCGACGTCCAGAACCGCAGCGCGCAGCTGCGCGCGCGGGTCACCGTCGTGACCGGGGATCGCGCTCGTCCCGGCACCGCAGAGCTCGGGCACCAGGATCGGTGGCGACGGGATCAGGGCGGCAATCGAGAACACGTCGTAACCGTAACCGTTGCCTCGGCCACCGCCGCGCACCGCGGGTACCGCCCCGGTTCGAGTGTCTCTGCCGCAAAGTGCGCCGAGATTGATACTGTTCGAGAAGCTACAACCCAGGTCATCAGGGGTTGCAATCCCCGAGATTCCTCCGAGTGAAGGCGTGGGTCGATGGTCACAAGAGCTCGGACCGGGTTCAATGGGATGAGCTAGGGCGTAACCAGGCAGCCGTGACGCGCGGCAGGGACGAGGAGCAATGACCGACAGCAACGGAACCGCGAAAGCCAGCCCCGGCAAGATGCCGCGCTCTTCCGGTGCCCCGAAACCCGGCGGTTCGATCCAGCCCCCCAAACCGCACGCGACGCCGGGCCCGGCACAGCAGCACCCGCACCCGGTCGTCGTGCCGACCGTCACCGACCCCAGCGCCTGGGGCCGCGTCGACGACGACGGCACCGCCTGGGTGAAAACCGCCGACGGCGAACGCCAGGTCGGCTCCTGGCAGGCCGGTGACGCGGCCGAGGGGCTCGCCCACTTCGGCCGCCGGTTCGACGACCTGGCCACCGAGGTCGCGCTGCTCGAAGCCCGCCTGGCCGCGGGCGCGGACGCGCGCAAGACCAAGGCCGCGGCGCTCGCCATCGCCGAATCGCTGCCCACCGCCGCGGTGATCGGCGATATCGACGGACTCGCGAAACGGCTCGACGCCATCGCCGAACACTCCGAAGAGGCGGCCGCGCACGCCAAGGAGGAGAAAGACCGAGCCCGCCACGAGCACACCGAGCGCAAGGAAGCGCTCTGCGCCGAAGCCGAGAAGATCGCCGCCGAATCCACCCAGTGGAAAGCCGCCGGCGACCGGTTACGCGAGATCCTCGACGAATGGAAGTCGATCCGCGGCGTGGACCGCAAGGTCGACGACGCGCTCTGGAAGCGGTACTCGAAGGCCCGCGAGGCGTTCAACCGCAGACGCGGCGCGCACTTCGCCGAGCTCGATCGGGAACGCGCCGCGGCCAAGACCCGCAAAGAAGAGCTGTGCGTGCGCGCCGAAGAGCTGTCCGGTTCCACCGACTGGGTCGGCACCGCGGGCATCTTCCGCGACCTGCTCGCCGAATGGAAAGCCGCGGGTCGCGCGCCCCGCGAGGCCGACGAGGCGCTGTGGCGGCGTTTCAAGAGCGCGCAGGACGTGTTCTTCGCCGCGCGCAACGCCGCGGTCACCGAGCGCGACGCGGAATTCGAGCAGAACGCGACCGCCAAGGAAGAGCTGCTCGCCGCCTACGAGCACATCGACCCGGCCAACGGCCTCGAGGCGGCCCGCGCCGGTCTGCGCGAACTCCAGGACAAGTGGGACGCCCTGGGCAAGGTGCCGCGCGAACGCATGCAGGAACTCGAAGGCAAGCTGCGCGCCATCGAGAAGCGGGTCCGCGACGCCGCCGACGCGCAATGGCGGCGCACCGACCCCGAAGCGATGGCGCGCGCCGCCCAATTCCGCGAACGCGTAGCGCAATTCGAGGAGCAGGCCGCCAAAGCCCAAGCCGCGGGCAAGGCGCGCGACGCGGAGAAGGCGCTCGAGCAAGCCAAGCAGTGGCGGGAGTGGGCCGAGGCCGCGGAAGGCGCCGTCACCAACCGCTGAAGTCCGTCAGCACTGCCGACGGCCGTGAGCACATGCGCCGCAACGGACACACCTGTGCACGACTACCGAGCGCGCACCCGGTACCCGGCTGATCGGCGCCGCCAGATCGATGCGCCAGTCCCGGTGCCGGCCGGCAGATCGCCGGGTCGTGGCGACCCCCTCGACGCGGTGGGGTCGTACCGATCGTGGACGCGTTCGTGGCAGTGCGCTGGCTGTGCTCGTTGCATCGCGGGCAACGGTCGACCGCGACGCTGATCGTGACCGGCGGGTTGCCGCACCCCATCTGCTGCGACGCACCACTTCTGACCTCCCGCACCCGCTGTGGCCTGGCAGAACGCGTGCGGGAGAGCAGAACTGGTGCGTTCGGCCAAGGACCACGCGCCGGTCAGGCGGGGGGAGGATTACTCGCCGCTGAGGCGGCGGCGGTCCTGCTCTTCCTGGGCGGCGGTGGCGTTGCGGCGCTGCTCTTCGGCGGCCAGCTGCAGCGCGGTGCGGCTCCAGACGACGCGAATCCAGTGGAAGGTCAACACGATCGCGGCGATGACGCCGAGGATGAGGCCGATGCCGGGGCCCGCGCCGTGGTAGTTGCCGATGCCCGGAGTCTGCCGGTGCCAGATCGAGAAGACGCCGAACACGCTGGTGATGGCGGTGCCCGCGACGGCGATCCAGGCGAGGATCCAGCGGCGGGTCATCAGGGCGAGCGTCGAGAAGCCCACCGCGAAGATCACCGCGAACCACACGAAGATCCGCGACGGCAGGCCGATGTGCTCGGTGCGGGCGATCTCGGTGCCGAGCAGCACGTCGAAGCCGCGCGCACCGCCGGCGTGCGGCAGCACCAGCGAGAACAGCAGGACGAACACCGCGCCCGCGACCACCATGGCGCGCACGCCCGGGTCGATTTCGCCCGCGATGCGGCGTTCCACCGCGTCCAGGTCGTCACGGAACTGCTCGAAATTATTGGTCTCGACCGAGTTCACGGATCCCTCGTTTCGTTCGGCTTCGTGGTGCGCCGCGCCGGATTGCACCGCCGCCGCACCGGGTTCCTCTGTCGCTGCGCTGGGTTGGTCTGCTGCGCTGGGTCGGTCTGCTGCGCTGGGTTGGTCTGTCGCTGTAGTGGGTCCGTTCTTCGCCGCATTGCGGTCGGCCTTCGCCGCGCCGAATTCGGTGGCAGCGGCATCCTGTCCGTGCTCGGCTCCGCCGGACCCGCCGCCCGCGTCCACTGTGCCATCACCGGATCCAGGCGCCACACCCGACCCACTACTGCCGGTAGTAGGTTCCGGCGTTTCGGACTGCCCACCGCCTCGAGCCGAGTCGTCGCCCGCGCTGCCGCCTGCCTCCGTCATGACCGAACTCCATTCCCGTTGTCTCGCACGCACCTCGTCCCAGCCCCCGCGACAACGCACATCACGGACGAGCCGGCTCGGTACAGCACGCCCCGGCACAGACGCCCGCACTCGCCGAAGCCATGGTGCGCCACTTGCTCCGCCCGCGCCAGCACCCCGGCTTCCCGCACCCCTTCTGACGCCGCGCACCCCGAATTGCCGCGCAACACGCCGCGTTTCGGCACAAAAGGCGTGCGGGAAAGCGCCCGACCTTACGTCCCGCAGCCGGTGGCGCAGCCGGCGGTGGCTACGGGCTCGACGGCGGGGGCGCCGATGCGGGGCAGGCCGAGGCCTACGCCGATGGGGGCGGTCTTGGGGGTGATGCCGCGTTCGTGGGCGTCGCCCGCGGGGGTGCGGCGGTGCGACTTGATCGGGGCGTCGGCGATCAGGTGGTGCGGGGCCGCCTCGGTGATGTCGACGGTGATGATGTCGCCGGGCCGGATCGCCTCGGGGGTGCCGCCCGGCCGGAAGTGCACGAGCCTGCCGTCGCGGGCACGACCGCTCATCCGCGCGGTGGCCGCGTTCTTCTTGCCCGCGCCCTCGGCGACCAGCAACTCGACTTCGGTGCCGACGAGCGCGCGGTTCGCGTCCAGCGACACCTCTTCCTGCAGCGCGATGAGCCGCTCATAGCGTTCCTGCACAACGGCTTTGGGCAGCTGGTCGGGCATGTCGGCGGCGGGGGTACCCGGGCGCTTCGAGTACTGGAAGGTGAAGGCGCTGGTGAAACGCGCCTGCCGGACGACGTCCAGGGTCTCTTGGAAGTCCTCCTCGGTCTCGCCGGGGAACCCGACGATGATGTCGGTGGTGATCGCGGCGTGCGGCATCGCGGCCCGCACCTTCTCGATGATGCCGAGGTAGCGCGCCTTGCGATAGGAGCGGCGCATCGCCTTGAGCACCTTGTCCGAGCCGGACTGCAGCGGCATGTGCAACTGCGGGCAGATGTTCGGGGTCTCGGCCATCGCCTCGATCACGTCGTCGGTGAATTCGGCCGGGTGCGGCGAGGTGAAGCGCACGCGCTCCAGGCCGTCGATGCTGCCGCAGGCGCGCAGCAGCTTGGCGAAGGCACCGCGATCACGCGCTTCGTCAGGGTCGGCGAACGAGGCGCCGTAGGCGTTGACGTTCTGCCCCAGCAGCGTCACCTCGAGCACGCCCTGGTCCACCAGGGCCTGCACCTCGGCGAGTACGTCACCCGGACGACGGTCGACCTCTTTGCCGCGCAGCGACGGAACGATGCAGAAGGTGCAGGTGTTGTTGCAGCCCACCGAGATCGACACCCAGCCGGCGTAGGCGGACTCGCGCTTGGCGGGCAGGCTCGACGGGAAAGCCTCGAGCGCCTCGAGGATCTCGACCTGGGCCTCGGCGTTGTGCCGTGCCCGCTCCAGCAGCACCGGCAGCGAACCGATGTTGTGCGTACCGAACACCACGTCCACCCACGGCGCCTTGCGGACCACGGTGCCGCGGTCCTTCTGCGCCAGGCAGCCGCCGACGGCGATCTGCATGCCCGGCTGGTCGGCTTTGATCGACGCCAGGTGCCCGAGGGTGCCGTAGAGCTTGTTGTCGGCGTTCTCGCGCACCGCGCAGGTGTTGAGCACGACCAGGTCGGCCGTCGCGCCCGGCGCGGCCTTCACGTATCCCGCGTCCTCGAGCAACCCGGACAAGCGTTCGGAGTCGTGCACGTTCATCTGGCAGCCGAAGGTGCGGACCTCATAGCTGCGGGCGCCCTCGGCGGGGTCGAGGGTGGGAGTCAACACTGCCTGTCCGATCGAATCCACCCGTCCAGGGTACGGGCAGGGCCAACCCCAATTTTAGGGGCATGCGGACGGCGAACGCGCCACTAGATGACGGCACGTTGGGCGTCGGCCCGCTTCAGTACGGCCCTCGGGTCGGGAACCAAAGTGCCCTCTGATCAGGCACGCTGTCGCGTCGACGACGGCGCGGGTCGGTGCGAAATGCGATCTTTGGGACGAACCAGTCGGCCAGGTTAACGTGACGTGTCATCTCGGCGCGGCAAAAAAGGGTGGTACCGAAACTCTGGCAAATCCCCGATTTGCCCTTAAGGTCTTGGACCATGACCGACGACGCCGCCGCGCCCGATACAACGGGGGACGCTTCTACAGGGGACGCCAGCGCCGCCAACAGCGCGCCGATGATCTCGATGCGCAATGTGCAGAAGCATTTCGGTGAACTGCATGTACTGCGCGATATCAACCTCGAAGTCCCCAAGGGACAGGTCGTCATCGTTCTCGGGCCCTCGGGCTCCGGGAAGTCGACGCTCTGCCGCACCATCAACCGCCTGGAACCCATCGACTCCGGCGATATCGCCATCGACGGCGTCCCGCTGCCCGCCGAGGGCCGCGGACTGGCCGCGCTGCGCGCCGACGTCGGCATGGTGTTCCAGTCCTTCAACCTGTTCGCGCACAAGACGATCGTCGAGAACGTCATGCTCGCGCCGCTCAAGGTTCGCAAGATCAAGAAGGATGACGCGCGCA
Source organism: Nocardia vulneris (assembly GCF_001613425.1). Classification (GTDB taxonomy): domain Bacteria; phylum Actinomycetota; class Actinomycetes; order Mycobacteriales; family Mycobacteriaceae; genus Nocardia; species Nocardia vulneris. Next base: position 206,408 of record NZ_BDCI01000042.1, read on the forward strand.
AGCACGCCATGGAACTGCTCAACCGCGTCGGCATCGCGAACCAGGCCGACAAGTACCCCGCCCAGCTGTCCGGTGGTCAGCAGCAGCGGGTCGCCATCGCCCGGGCGCTGGCGATGAATCCGAAGGTGATGTTGTTCGACGAGCCCACCTCGGCCCTGGACCCGGAAATGGTCCAGGAGGTGCTCGACGTGATGGTGTCGCTCGCCAAGGAAGGGATGACCATGCTGGTCGTCACGCACGAAATGGGCTTCGCCCGGCGTGCGGGCAACCGGGTTCTGTTCATGGCCGACGGTCAGGTCGTCGAGGACGCCGAGCCGGAGGTCTTCTTCACCGCACCCAAGTCCGACCGTGCCAAGGACTTCCTCGGCAAGATCCTGAGCCACTGAGCCATCCGGCGACGAGCTCACCACAGACCAACAACCCACCAGAGAAGTAAGGAAATTCGATGAGGTTCAACCGTGCCCTGCGACTCGGTGTCGGAGCGATCGCTCTGACGCTCACCGCCATGACCGCCACCGCGTGTGGCGGCGGCGAGACCAAGTCGGCCCTGGACAACGCCAAGGGCGGCAAGCTCACCATCGGCATCAAGTTCGACCAGCCGGGCCTGGGCCTGCGGGACAAGGACGGGTCCTACAGCGGATTCGACGTCGAGGTCGCCAAGTACGTGGCGGACAAGCTCGGCGTGAAGCCCGACGGCATCACCTGGAAGGAAGCCCCGTCCGGCCAGCGCGAGACGCTGATCGAGAACGGCCAGGTCGATTACATCGTCGGCACCTACTCGATCACCGACGCCCGTAAGCAGAAGATCGACTTCGCCGGCCCGTACTACGTTGCCGGACAGTCGTTCCTGGTGCGTGCGGACAACAACGACATCTCCAGCCCGGAAAGCCTCAAGGGCAAGAAGGTCTGCTCGGTGAAGGGCTCCACCCCCGCCCAGAACATCGAGAAGAACTTCAAGGACACCCAGCTGCAGACCAACGACACCTACTCGCTGTGCCTCGAGGGCCTGCGCGCCGGTTCGTGGGACGCGGTGACCACCGACGACATCATCCTGGCCGGCTACGCCGCGCAGAGCACCGGCGCGTTCAAGGTCGTCGGCAAGCCGTTCACCACGGAGAACTACGGCATCGGCCTGAAGAAGGGCGACAAGGAGTTCCGCGACAAGGTGAACGACGCGATCGAGGCGATGTTCGCCGACGGCTCCTGGAAGAAGGCGTTCGACGCCACCGTCGGCAAGTCCGGCTACCAGGCGCCGGAGCCGCCGAAGGTCAACCGGTACTGAGCATTTCCTCCTGCACGGGTGGCCCGGTCCTACCGGTCCGGGCCACCCGCCGCATTTCCCTGGCACATCGAGACCCGATCGGAGGGACGCGTACGCCGTGTTCGACCTGATCTCGAGGTATGACGACCAAATCCTCGACGCCTTCTGGGTGACCATCAAACTGACCGTCGCGTCGGCGGTCGGCGCGCTGATCCTGGGCACATTCGTCGCTGCGTTGCGCGTGTCCCCGGTGCCCATCGCTCGCGCGGTCGGCACAGCCTACGTCACCATTTTCCGTAACACCCCACTTACGCTGATCATCGTGTTCATGTCGCTCGGCCTGTACACCACGATGGGCTGGAAGCTCGCCGGCGAAGGACCGAATTCGGTCGCCGAGAACAACTTCCGGTTCGCCGTGCTCGGACTCAGCATCTACACCGGCGCATTCGTGTGTGAATCGCTGCGCTCGGGCATCAACACCGTGGCCATGGGCCAGTCCGAGGCCGGCCGTTCGCTCGGCCTGACCTTCACTCAGAATCTGCGGCTCATCGTGCTGCCGCAGGCTTTCCGGTCGGTCATCGCGCCGCTGGGCAGCGTGCTCATCGCGCTGACCAAGAACACCACGATCGCCTCGGCGATCGGCGTGGTCGAGGCCGCGACCCTGATGGCGAACATCAACGAGAACGAGGCGGCGGTGGTCGCCGTCGGCGCCATCTTCGCGCTCGGCTTCGTCATCCTGACCCTGCCCACCGGCCTGTTCTTCGGCTGGCTGGCCAAACGATACGAGGTGGCTCGATGAGCGCTGCGTCTTCGGTGCTGTTCGACGCACCGGGCCCCCGCGGACGTATCCGGCACTACATCTACTCGGTCGTGGTCGTCGCCGCCGTAGCGGCGTTCCTGTGGGTGCTCTACAGCGGCTTCGCCGACAAGGGACAGTTCACCGCCGAGAAGTGGAAGCCGTTCCTCGAGGCGGACGTCTGGACGACCTACCTGCTGCCGGGTTTGCGGGGCACGATCGTCGCGGCCTTGCTGTCGATCGTGTTCGCGCTGATCATCGGCATGGTCTTCGGCATCCTGCGGATGTCGGATCACCGATGGGTGCGCTGGATCGCCGGCGCGATCGTGGAGGTCTCCCGGGCCATCCCCGTGCTGATCCTGATGATCTTCCTGTTCGCCCTGTTCTCCAAGAACAAGGTGTTCAAGGTCGACGATCTGGCATTGGCGGCCGTGGTGATCGCGCTGACCGTCTACAACGGCTCGGTCATCGCCGAGATCGTCCGGGCCGGCATCAAGTCGTTGCCGCGCGGCCAGACCGAGGCCGCCGTGGCCCTCGGCATGCGCAAGAACCAGCTGATGCGGCTGATCCTGCTGCCGCAGGCGATCACCGCGATGCTGCCCGCGCTGGTCTCGCAAATGGTTGTCGCGCTGAAGGACTCGGCGCTCGGCTACCAGATCACCTACACCGAGATCGTGCGCTCCGGGCAGCAGCTCGGTGCGGCCGAACAGAACACGATCCCCTCGCTGATCATCATCGCGATCGTGATGATCGTGCTGAACAGCGCGTTGACCTTCGTGGCGACGAAGCTGGAGCAGCGGTTGCGGGCTCGGAAGAAGGCCAAGAACGGCGGCGGCGTCGTCGCGGCCGACTCGATTCTCACCGACGCGGCACCCGGAGTGGACCTCGCCGGTAAGAAGTAATTCGACAAGCCGAATGCGCTGGAACGGTAATCCGTTCCAGCGCATTCGCCGTTTCCGGGCCGATGCGCAGCTACGGCGGGTCGTCATTTCGAGTGACGCCGTGCGATCGAGACCGTCGATACGATCAGACGTGTGCACATAGGACCGCGGGTCTCCGGTTTACTGGCGTTCGTCGTGCTGCTGCTGGTCGCCGGCGCGACCGCGTGGGAGCAACAGCCACACGGGCATCGCCCCGAGTCCGCGCCGGCCGCGGAGTTCAGTGCCGCACGGGCGATGCGGATCGTCGAGGAGATCGCGCAGCGGCCGCATCCGGTCGGCACCCCCGAACACGACCGGGTGCGCGACCATCTCGTCGGCGAGTTGCGCTCGCTCGGTGTGGACACCGAGATCCAGGAGGGCGTCGGCCGCTACCCCACCGGCGTCGTGCGCGACGTGCTCGGCATGGGCCGCGTCGCGAACATCATCGCCCGGCTGCCGGGCACGAACTCGACGGGCACGGTTTTCCTTACCGCGCACTATGATTCGGTCGCGTCCGGGCCCGGCGCGAACGACGACGGCGTCGGCGTCGCGGCGATCCTGGAGACCGTACGCGCCCTCCGCGCCGCGGGCACCACGGTGCGCAACGACGTGGTCGTGCTGCTCACCGACGGCGAGGAACCGGGACTGCTCGGCGCGGAAGCCTTCGTCGCCGCGGGCATGGACGGCCGCAAGACCGGCGTGGTCGTCAATCACGAGGCGCGCGGCGCGGGCGGTCCGGTCCTGATGTGGCGGGTCACCCATCCCGACGGCGCGCTGGTGCGGGCCGTCGCCGACGCCGCCCCGCACCCCAACACCGACTCGCTGACCACCACGCTGGCCGGCGCGCAGACGAGCAGCAACACCGACTTCGCCTCCTTCGAACCGGGTGGACTGCGGGTGCTCGACTGGGCCTATGCCGGGCGAAGTGCCTACTACCACAACCGATTCGACGATCCCGCCCAGGTGGATCCGGCGACGATGCAGCAGATGGGCGACAACAGTCTGGCCCTGGTCCGCGAACTCGGCGACGACGACCTCACCGTGGCCGATGACGTGGATCGCTCGTACTTCCAGCTGCCGTTCGGGGTGCTGATCGTCCTGCCGATCTGGATGATGTTCGCCCTCGCGGCGGCCACCGTTGTAGTGGTGGCGCTGGTGGTGCGGCAGTTCCTGCGCGCGGGCGAGACCAGCCTGCGCCGCGTACTCGGTGCCGGTGCGACGGCATTGCTCACCGCGCCGATCGCCACCGGTGCGGTGTACGGGATGTGGGAGCTGCTGAAGGTCATCCGGCCGGAATACCGTCCACTGTTCGTCGACCCGTATCGACCCGAATTCTTTTATGTCGCAATCCTTGCCGTGTCGGCCACGGTGCTGTTCGCCTGGTTCGCGCTCGCCCGGCGACTGTTCGGCGCCGACGCGACGGCGGCGGGATTGCTGAGCTGCCTGGCACTGCTGGGCGGCGTGCTCACCGTCCTCGCCCCCACCACCGGCCATCTGCTGGTGGTGCCCACCTTCGCGGCCGCGGTGGGCGTGGGGATCACCTTCGCGGTGCCCGAGCGGTGGCGGCTGCCCGTGCGCACCGTGTTCCTGATTCCGGCGGCGATCTTCCTCGGCAGCGCGACCTGGCCCGCATTGCAGACCGGCATCACCACCGCGCCGTTCCTGGTGGCGCCGGCGGTCGCGCTCGTCGGCGGTCTACTGCTGCTGACACTCACGAAAACCTGGCCTGCACAGCGCGGTTGGGCTATCCCCGGTGCCGCGCTGCTGCTCGCTGTCGCGCTCGCGGCGACCGGATTGGTGGTCGACCGCTTCGACGAACAGCATCCACTGACCTCGCAACTCGTCTACGCCTTCGACGCCGACCGCAATGAGGCGCAATGGATTTCCCGGGAATCACCCGACCGTTGGACGCGTGAGCTGGTCGGCACGGCGACTCTCAACCCTCGGTTCGCCCAACTCTGGCCGAACACCAGCGCCAGCGGCCCGGCGCCGGTTACGTCATTGTTGCCGCCGGTCGCCGAAATCCTGTCCGATACCACGGCTTCCGATCAACGCACCGTGAAGCTGCGGATCCGGTCACAGCGCGACGCCCCGATCATCGACCTGCGCTACGAAACCGCCCCGCGATCCCTGCGCGTCGCGGGCCGCAACGTGACCGAACCGCCCGCGAAAGGCATTCACTTCAACGCGCCTCCACGCGAAGGGATCGAAATCGAACTCACCGTCCCCGCGGGCCCACTCGCACTCGACGTAGTCGACTACACCTACCTCCCCGACTCCCAACTGACAGTGCTCCCGCCCGTCCCCGACGACATCTACTTCCGGCAGGACAGCTCGGCCGCCGTGTTCACCGCGGTCCGCGGGTTGTGATGCCGGCGGGCCGCGCCAGTCCTCTTGATCCTCACCAGTTCCCTTGGCCCGCAACGGCTCCCGCAGCGCGCACCGGTTCGGCCCTGAGTCAAGCACCCGGAACGGGTCCCGATCACCGGCATCGCGACCATCGTCGCGGGGCGCTGATCGTCGCGGCCTTCGCCGCGGTCGCGATCAGCCTCGGCTCATGGCGATCGGTTAGCCGACTCGCGGCGCAGCGCGTTGCGACAGTTCTTCGCGTTCCGAGGACCCGCACCATCTCCAGGGTCCGCACCTGTTCCCCGTGCCCGCAACAGTTTCAGGAGCAGCACCGATTCTCGGAATTCGCACCAGTTCTCGGGCTTCGCACCCTCTCTGGGGGTACAGAGCGAGTGCGAAGCCATAGAAAGGGTGCGGGTTCGCGGGCGGCTACCAGGGGAGCGCGACGCCGTCGCGGAAGAAGCCGCCGGTGGGGCCGTCCGGTCCGAGGGTTGCTGCCCAGACGACGCCTTTCGCACTTTTCTTGGGGCTGCGGGCGTTGTCTTCGTCGCCGGTCTCGGGGTGGGTGGCCGTCTCGCCGGGGCACACGGCGTTGACCAGTACACCGGTACCGGCGAAAGCGGTGGCCAGTTTGGCGGTCAGCGCATTGAGCGCGCTCTTCGACAGTGAGTAGCCCGGCAACAGGCCGCCGATCCCGGGATCGGACAGGCCGTCCGCGAACGACCCCGCCGCGCTCGACACGTTGACGATGCAACCTCGGCCGGACTTACGTGCTCGCCTGGACCGCGAGCCGTCGTGAGTTGCCACCCTCGCCTGAACCATTTGAGCGACAAGGTGTTTCGGCCGAGACCGGCTTCCGATGGATCGCACGGTTGTCAACCCGTGCAGGCCAGGACTTCTTCGATCGAGGTCACCGATTCGAGCTCTTCGTCGCTCAACCGGTTGATCTTCGCCTTCAATGCTTGCGCTTCCGGCGTGGTCGGCAGACCACCGGACCACACCCACGGCAGGCACAATTCGTAGCCGCAGCGCGCACGAGCACTGTAGCGATGCCGATTGCGCGCCACCACCGACGCCACCCGCACCGCATGCTCGTTCCGCGGCGGAACCCCGGGCCGATCGATCTCCCGCGCCGAATACCGGAACCCGTCCATCAATTCGCAACGCGCACAACCACTCGGCCCCGACCCCAGAATCTCCCCGCATTCCGCGCAGTCGAGCAGGTCCAGCGCCGCATCCACCACCCGCCACTCGAACGCCCCCGGATCGTCGGCCACCAGCCGAGCCAACTCGACCTCCTCCGCACTCCCCGCCCGCACCCCTTGCTCCCCCAACAACTCCCTCCATCCCCGATCAATACTCTCCTCCACCTCCCGCAACGCCACTGCCGACGCACCCCCGCGCGGCAACACCCCATAACGCCTCATCCCCCGACCGTACCCACCCCACCCGAACCCCCACCCACGATTTTGCGCCACCCCTGAACAGCCATGAGTGACAGGGACACCACCTGTCCCTCGCTTCGAATTCTGCCGATAACCAGGTGGTTCATGCTGCGTGGAGCACGCATCACACCCTGCCCGTGCGCTATTGTGAACGCGTGAGCGCCGAACGTGACGAGCTGCTGCGCCTGGTCCGTGAGATCCCGGATGAACAGGTGCCGGAGGTTCTCGCCGATGTGCGTAAACATCTCTATGCTGTGCCGTCCCCCACGTGGCCGCCGGACTGGTTCGGCAGCGCCGAAGGTGACGGCACCGCGTACGGCGCCAGAAGCGAGGAACTGCTGGGTGACGGCTTCGGCCAGTCCGCATGATCGTTTGCGATACCGGGCCACTCGTCACGGCTGCTTTTCAGAAGTGATCCCGACTATCACGCCTGTACTGAACTGTTCACGTCACTCTTCCTCGCCAACCGACCTATCCTCATCCCGACACCGATCCTCGGTGAAGTCGGCTACCTCCTGGGTCGCCTGGCCGGTGCTAAAACCGAGGCAGGGTTTCTCCGATCCTTGGCTTCAGGGGTTTTCGCTCCGATCGCACCGGAGAGCGAGGACTATCAGCGGGCAGCGGAGTTAGTCGAGCAGTATGCAGACTTCCCGCTGGGAACGTGTGACGCGACGGTGATCGCTGTCGCCGAACGTCTCGGCATCACCGAGGTCGCCACTCTGGACAAACGACATTTCAGCGTCGTACGGCCACGGCACATGGCGGCGTTGACATTGCTGCCGTGAAATCCTGAACACAGTGGCCGGTCAGAGAGAGCGTGGCCGTAGCGCACTTCGCATGCGAACTGTTGCGGTAGCAACCTGGTCGACAGCGACGCATCGGGTTGGCCGCCGAACTGGCCGAGGACGCCGTACCGACCCGCCTCGACATAGCGCCCGAGATGGGACACGTGTGGCATCTGCTCGCCGGGCATATTCCGGCCGCGGACAAAGCTGTCGCCGACGCTGTCACGTTCGCCGAACAGCACCTCGCCGCGGCATGAATCCGGCAGCAGCAGCACAACTGCCCTGCGGAAGTCTGCAATTCCGAGTCAGGCGTCGTAACGCGTGTCGAGGTCGGCGGTGTCGAAGGAGGCTTCGGCGAGTTCGGATTTGACTACGGCGAAGGCGGTGGATTGGTTGTAGCCGCGGCGGGCGAGCATGCCGACGAGGCGGCGGAGGGCTTTTTCCCGGTCGAGGGTGGTGGGGAGGGTGCGGAGTTTGCGGCGGACCAGGTCGCGGGCGCGGGATTCTTCGTCGTCGTCGGTGATGGCGTCCAGGGCGGGGGCGGCGTCGGCCGGGTCGACACCTTTGCGGCGAAGTTCTTGGGCGAGCGCCTGTTTGCCCTTGCCGGAGAAGGTGTGCCGGGAATGGACCCACTGTTCAGCGAAGGCGGCGTCGTCGATGAGGCCGACCTCGGTGAGACGGTCCAGCGCGCGATCGGTGACGTCGGCGGTGTAGCCCTTGGCCGCCAGACGCTGAGCGAGTTCGGCACGGCTGCGGGCGCGGACGGCGAGCAGGCGCAGACACGCCTCTTTGGCCTGCTCGACCGTCCCGCCTGGCGGAGTCTGCTCCGTGGAGCGCGCACCCCGCTCGGATCCGGCCGCCACCGGATCCGCCCATCGGCTTTCGGTACTTTCGGTATCAGCCGAATGGGAATCTGTGTGCGGGAACGCCTTCCGGCGTCCACGACGGGACGAGCCCGCGCGGGACCCGGTCGAACGCGCCCGCTGCGGATCGGGCGCGCTCGACCGAGTTCCCATGGTGTCCTGTTCGGCCGAACCACCTTCGGCCGACGGGACTCGTCCGGGTTCCTGTCCGCCGAGCCGAGATCCGACCGGATCGGTGGCGGCACCAGAGGCAGACAGGAGTTCTTGGAGCCGGCGCCGCATCTCCTGCACCGGTTCGGACCGCGACTCATCGGGCGCGGTCCGGCGCGGTCGGGGCGAGCGCCGGCCGTTCATCGGATCAGAAATCGGCGGGAACCTCGGCGGCCGGGGCGCTCACATCGGCGCCGATGCCGAGCTTCTCCTTGATCTTCTTCTCGATCTCGTCCCGCACATCGGTGTTCTCCAGCAGGAACTTTCGGGCGTTCTCCTTGCCCTGGCCGAGCTGGTCGCCCTCGTAGGTGTACCAGGAGCCGGACTTGCGCACGAAGCCGTGCTCGACGCCCATGTCGATGAGCGAGCCTTCCTTGGAGATGCCCTGGCCGTAGAGGATGTCGAACTCGGCCTGCTTGAACGGCGGGCTGACCTTGTTCTTCACGACCTTGACGCGGGTACGGTTACCGACCGCGTCGGTGCCGTCCTTGAGCGTCTCGATGCGGCGCACGTCGAGGCGGACCGAGGCGTAGAACTTCAACGCCTTACCACCCGTGGTGGTTTCGGGCGAGCCGAACATGACGCCGATCTTCTCGCGCAGCTGGTTGATGAAGATCGCGGTGGTGTTGGAGTTGCTGAGCGCACCGGTCATCTTGCGCAGCGCCTGGCTCATCAGGCGGGCCTGCAGACCGACGTGGCTGTCACCCATCTCGCCCTCGATCTCGGCGCGCGGCACCAGCGCGGCCACCGAGTCGATGACGATGATGTCGATAGCGCCGGACCGCACCAGCATGTCGGCGATTTCCAGCGCCTGCTCACCGGTGTCCGGCTGCGAGACGAGCAGCGCGTCGGTGTCGACACCCAGCTTCTTCGCGTATTCCGGGTCGAGCGCGTGCTCGGCGTCGATGAAGGCCGCGATGCCGCCCTGCGCCTGCGCGTTGGCCACCGCGTGCAGCGCGACCGTGGTCTTACCCGAGGATTCCGGCCCGTAGACCTCGATGATGCGGCCGCGGGGCAGGCCGCCGATGCCGAGCGCGACATCCAGCGAGATGGAACCGGTGGGGATCACCGCGAGCGGCTGACGTACTTCTTCGCCGAGGCGCATGACCGCACCCTTGCCGAAGCTCTTCTCGACCTGAGCCAGTGCGAGTTCGAGCGCCTTGTCGCGGTCGTACGCCTGTGGTGCCATGTCCTGATCCCCTTTTCGACGGGTAAGTCTCTGCTGTGGTTGGCGCCAACATTAGAGGGCGGCACCGACAAGTTCTGGCGCCAAGGTTAGACGAACAGATGTTCGAGTCAAGCGACGCGCCCGGCAACACGCGATCCGAGTTTTGTGTACTCGGCAAACGCGGCGCGATCACCGCCCCGGCGCGACCCGGTCGCTGTCGAGCAGCGTCTGCGCCTGCTTCAGGACCCGCAGCGAGGGCGTGACCTCCAAGTCGGTGATGCCGTCCAGCGCGCCGAGCCGCTCGGTGATGTAGCGGTAGAGATGGGGCGTGTCCCGGCACAGGACGGACGCGAACAGGTTGGTCGGCCCGGTGGTCGCGGCCACGAAAACGATCTCCGGATGCGTCGCCATCGCCCGCCCCACCGCGTCCAGCTCGGCCGGGCGCACCCGCAGCCACAGGCCGCCGCGCACGGTGAACCCCATCCGTTCCACCGCGAAATCGAGATCGAAGTACAGCACGCCCGCCCGCTCCAGCTCGGCCATCCGGCGCGCGACTCGTGGTGCGGTCCAGCCGGTTTCGGCCGCGATCTGAGCGTAGGGCGCGCGTCCGTCCCGGCCGAGCAACGCGAGCATGGCCTCATCCTCGGCGGACAGGTCCACCGGCAGGTCCGGCCCGAACTCCTCGCCCAGGGAGCGCGCCGAGCCCGACGCGCAGCCCGATCGCTGCCCCAGCGCGCACAGCTGCGGCGCGGTGAACAGGTGACCGAAGCGCGGCCATTCCTCGTCGGCCGGGAACCGGTGCATCACCTCGTGCGCGGTCACCCCCAGCACCTGGCTCGCCTTCGGCAGCGTGTGCAGCAGCAGCGCGTCGCGCCGTTCGATCGAGCGCGGCCGGCTCACACACGTCACCTCGGAGCCGGTGGACAACAGCGTCACCCAGCTCAGATCCGGGAATCTGGCCAGGGATTCGGCCAAGCGCAGCGCTTTGTCGGGCGTCGAGCGGATCCGCAGCACCCAGCGCGCGTGCCCGAGCGGCACCGCGTTCACCTGCCCCGAGACGTGCAGGATCCCCCGCTGGCGCAGCGCGCGATAGCGGCGCGCGACCGTCTGCTCGGAGACGTCGAGGAGGGCGCCGAGCTTGGCGAAGGGAATTCTGGCGTCGCACACCAGCGCGTGCACGATCTGCTTGTCGAGCACGTCGAGTACGGAGGATTCCACGGACCCATCGGACTGCATGGGAGGAATCTAACGCAAGTCCCCGCCCGGCTAGGTGGATGCGTTCGATTGCCGCACGCTTGGCGACGATATCGTTCGATTCCGCCATGGAGGCTCCTGTGAGGAAATGGCTCCCCCTGTTCGCCGCGTGTCTCGGCACGTTCATGTTGCTCATCGACGTCACGATCGTGAACGTCGCACTGCCCGACATCGCCGTCGATCTGCGCGCCGGGCTGTCCAGCCTGCAGTGGGTGGTGGACGGGTACGCGCTGGCGCTGGCCGCGCTGCTGCTCGTGCTCGGCTCGCTCGCCGACCGGGTCGGCGCGAAACGCGCCTACCTCGCCGGGCTCGTCCTGTTCGCCGTGGCCTCCCTCGGCTGCGGTATCGCCGGTACCGCGACGAATCTCATTGCAGGAAGGGTACTTCAGGGCGTCGGCGGCGCGGCCATGTTCGCGACCACGCTGTCGCTGCTGCACGCCACCTACACCGGGCGCGACCGCGGTATCGCGTTCAGCATCTGGGGCGCGGTGACCGGCGCCGCGGCCGGTATCGGCGTGGTGCTCGGCGGCGTGCTGACCGACCTGTTGTCCTGGCGCTGGATCTTCTTCGTCAACCTGCCGATCGCGGTGGTCGCTATCACGTTGACCGCCACGGTGTTTCCGGCCTCGGCCCGCCGCGGTGATCGCGCGGTCGACGTACCGGGCATGCTCACGTTCGCCACCGCCGCGACGGCACTCACCTACGGGGTGATCCGCGGCGGCGAGCACGGCTGGTCGGACGGTCTCGCCGTGCTCGCGCTGGTACTGGGCGTCGCGGCGCTCGCGGGTTTCGGGCTCGTCGAATCCCGCAGCACCGCACCGATGTTCCCCTTGGCCCTGCTGGGCAATCGCGTCTTCGGGGCGACATTGCTCGGGGCGAGTGGGCAGACCTTCGCGGCTTTCGCGTGCACGCCCCTGGTGTCGCTCTGGCTGCAACAGCAGTTGCGGATGACGCCGCTGCACGCGGGACTGGCCCTGTTGCCGATGGCCGCGACCGCTTTTCTGGTCGCCGCGGTGTTCGGCCGCTTCCTGCACGACGTCGAGCCGAAGTGGACGATCGGCGCCGGGCTGGTGGTGATCGGCGCGGGGACCGGGCTGCTCACCTTGATCGGGCCCGGGTCATCTTGGCCCGCACTGATTCCCGGCTTCGTGGTGCTCGGCGTCGGCGTCGGCATCAACGCGCCCGCGCTCGTCTCCGTGGGTATGGCCGCGGTGCCGCCGCAGCAGGGCGGTACGGCGGCGGGCGCGGTGAACACCGCCCGCCAGCTCGGCCTCGCCCTCGGAGTCGCCGTGCTGGGCACGGTGTTCCGCGGCGTCGCGGGACCGGCGCAGCCGCTGTCGTTGTCCCGGTTCGTCGCGGGCCTCGACGCCGCGTTCGTGGTGGCCGCGGGCGTCGGCCTGGCCTTCGGAACGGCCGCCTTCGTCCTCTTCCACCGGGCGCGGACCGCCGCCACCTCCGGCGCACCGGATCGGGAAGCGGTCGCCGCCTGACGGTTTCGCGCGGATGCCGCCGTCCCGGCCGGGACGGCGGCACGGTCGTCACTGTTGCGGGAGCACCGAGGTGTCGCCCGCGGGGCGGGGCCCGTGGATGCGGCGATCGGATTCGGCGATGGCGACATCGTTGATGCTGGCTTCACGACGCGACATCAACCCCTCCGGGGTGAACTCCCACTGTTCGTTGCCGTAACTGCGCCACCACCGGCCGGATTCGTCGTGCCATTCGTATTGGAAGCGCACCGCGATACGGTTGCCTTCGAACGCCCAGAGATCTTTGCGCAGGGCGTAGCCGTTCTCCACCGACCATTTGCGGGTGAGGAATTCGACGATGGCGGCACGGCCGGTGAAGAACTCGTCGCGGTTACGCCACACCGAATCCTCGGTGTAGGCCGCGGCCACCCGCTCCGGATCGCGGGTGTTCCAAGCGTTCTCGGCGGCCAGCACCTTCGCCTTGGCGGATTCGAGATCGAAGGGAGGCAGTGGGGGTCGCATGGACGTTTCCTTTCTCAGGGGTTGGCCGGGGACAGTTCCGGCGCGGTCCACCGGAGCGGGCCGGCCGGGTGGTCGACCACCTCGGTGAGGGTGAAGTCGATCGAGCATTGCGCGCCGGGCGCGGAAGTCCGCGGCGCCCAGACCAATTCGGCGGTGCCGGTGAGCTGGAGCGCCCCGCCGGTGGCCCAGTTCGGGACGAGCAGCCCGCAGCGCGGATTGACCTCGATATTGCCGAGCGTCATGAACATCGAGTTGCCGCGATAGTCGGGCCAGCGCAGCCGGGTCGGGGAAAGCACCTCCAGGAAGCCGGGATTGCCGCCGCGGTGCGAGGCGTCGGCGTTTCCGTCGGCGTCGGCGGTGGCGGTGAAGAACGCGTCGGCCGCCGTGATCGCCGCCCGCTGTCGCGCATCGAGTGCCGTGCTGTGGCGCGGCGACTGCGCCGCCCCCGGCTGGTAAGACTCGATCTCTCGGCGGGATATGTACTTCGGGCAATTGGAGTAGACCTGGTCGGTCACGATCCGCAGGCCCGCACCGTCCGGAGTGACCGTGCCGTTGACGCGCATCCGCCTGCGCCGCTGCGGTTGCAGGGCGATCATGCCGATCCGCGCGACGCCGGTCAGCGTGTCCCGCAACGGATCCCCGGCCGCGGGCCGCGCCGCGACGGTGATCGTGCCCGCGTCCACGGCGTGGATGAAGCCGGGCGGGCCGACCAGCTCGCTCGCCCACAACCTGCCCGCCGCGTCCGCGGCGGCGATCACCAGCATCGGCTGCTCGGCGAGGAAAGCCGCGGCGACGGCCGGGATGTCGGCTCGGATCATCCGGCCGACCCGTCCGGCGATCTCCGCCTGGCCCATCCGCTGCTGCACGGCCAGCTCACCGGAGTGGAAGGGGGCCATCGCATTACTCCTGTCCGAGAGGTACCGCGACGGGCGGAACTGCCCGTCGCGGCGTGCAACGGTCTTGCGGCTCAGAAGAATCCGCAGGTGGGTGCGGAACCGGTCGGCGCGGGTGCGCATTCGGCACCGGCGGGCGCGTAGACCTCGAGCCGGATGCCGTCGGGGTCGGTGAAGAAGATGCCGCCCGAGCTCGCGCCCTCGCTGTGCGCGACGACGCCGTCGTGCGCGAACGACACCGAGCGCTCGCGCAGCACCGCCTCGACCGCCCGTACCTGGTCCATAGTGTCCACTTGAAACGAAAGATGATGCAGGCCGGGCGTTTCGGTAGCGAACTCGCCGGTGCTCTGCTCCCACAGGGTCACCATCACCTTGCCGTCGATCCCCAGGAAGGCCCACTTGCGGTCGTCGCCGGTACTCGCGGCCACCTGATCGAAACCCAGTGCGCTGCGGTAGAAGTCGACCGAACGTGCCAGATCGGCGACGTTGAGCCCGATATGCCCGGTGACGAGCGTGGGTGCGGCGACTGCGGTCATATGTTCCTCCTCTAACCGGCCAAACCGTCTTTATCAGTTTGACTGGTTAGAACATAACCAGCGCAGGACTCGCCGTCAACTAGTAAAAAGTAGATAGACAGTTAGAATGACACTGACGCCCTGACCGACCGCAGGAGGTGGATACCCTCAGTCATGCACGATCCCCGCCCCCACCTCGGCGAACCGCTGGCCCTCGATCTGCTGGACACGCGGTGGAACAAGCACGGACAGCTGCAGGACCTGCTCACCGACGTGACCGGTCTGGCCATCTGGCTGTCCTCGGCCGGGCTGACCGAACGGGCGCAAGCCGACGAGGCGACCCGCGCCGCGACCCTGGCGGCACGCGCCGCCATCTACGACGTCGTCCGGCACGCCACGCACGACGCGCTGAACGAGGTACTCGACCACGGCCGCATCCGGCGCACCCTCACCGACACCGGCCCCGCGGAGGTCGTCGACGTGCCCGATCCGGCCTGGCTACCCGCCTGGCTCGCGGCCGACAACCTGCTGCGGCTACTCGCCGACGCGCCGGACCGCATCCGGCAGTGCGCGCATGCCGACTGCGTGCTGTTCTTCTTCGACACCTCGAAGAACGGCACCCGCCGCTGGCATTCGATGGCGACCTGCGGCAACCGCACCAAAGCGGCGCGGCACTACGCGAAAAAGACCTGACCTCAGAACAATTCGTCGAGCAGGCGGTAGTACTCCAGCCGCACGGGATCCGGCTCGGCCAGGCCGTAGGCGGCGAAGAACGCCGTTACTTCCGCCGCACCGAAATCGTCGCGCAGATCCCGCACCGCCAGCGCGAGATCGCGGTAGCGATCGGCGACGCCGAGCGCGCCGACGTCGAGCAGGATCGCGCCTTCGAGCACATTGGGCGGCGTGAAATCACCGTGCGCCACCACGAGATCCGTTTCCGCCGGGCGCTCGGCGAGCAGCCGCTCGAGTACCTGCTCCGGCGAGGAATCCTGGTTGTCGTCGTCGAAATCGCCGGCGTCGACCAAGCCCTCGATCACCTGCCGGCGGGCCTGCGCCAAGACGAGGTCGAGCCGTCCGTCGAACGGGCACTCGGCGATCGGGATGCTGTGCAGGGTACGCAGCAGCGTGCCCATGATCGTGCCGACCGAGTCCGCGCCGGTGCCGGATTCGCCGCGCGCGGCCAGACTCGGCACGCCCGCGTCGGCGAGCACCAGCACGTCCTCGGCGTAGACGGTGCTCTCGGGTAGTCGAATCCCGCGCTCGCGCAACCAGTTCAGCCGTTGCTGTTCGGCCACCGCGCGCGGTCCCCGCTTCACCCAGTAGGTCCCGTTGACGAACGAGACGCCACCGCTCATCCCTTCGTGCTCGTCGGACCAGCTCGGCGCCTCGCCGAGCACCGCGGCCACCGCGGGCGGCAGCGAAATCGGCAGCGCGGACAGGGTTTCCAGCGCCACCCTGGTGGATTCGATCTCCTCCGGATCCCCTTCCGCGATCCGCAGCTCGAGCGCTTCCCGCAGCAGGGTGTGCGCCTCGTCCAGCCGATTCTGTTCGGCCAGCGCCTTGCCGAGATGCTGCACGGCGAACGACAACACGTCGGGCGCGGCGGCCCGCGCGTGCGTCACGGCCCGCGTGTACAGCGTCTCCGCGGTCGCCGCGTCGCCCTGGTAGCGGTACACGTCGCCCAGATTGATCCACACGGTGATCCGGCGCTGTTCGGTGTCCACGAGTTCCAGCGCGCGATCCAGGTGGTCGAGCGCCTCGGCGTAGCGGCCGAGCAGCATCGCCTCGATCCCGGTCTGCCGGAACCCCGCGAAATCGACCGGCGCGGCCGCGGCAAGGCGCGCGGCCAGCCGCTCCGGATCCACCGGGATCATCCGCTGCCGCTCGTCGAACCGATACAGCGGCTCGTCGTGGCCGACCGCCCGGCCGGACACCGTCACCACCGTCCCCGCGGCACATCGAACTCCGCGCACAGGGCCCGCCACACATCACGCGGGTCCACGCCCGCTTCGATGGCATCGGCTCCCGTCCGCCCCAGCGATGGGATCACGTGATCGGCCAGCAGGGCGTCACCCCTGGCCGACCCGAACTCGGTATGCAACAGTTCCTGGAACTCCGTCAACCGCACTGTGCCCAAGATACCCGCGCTCGCCCGGCCGTCCCACGGCCCCCGTTCGCGGCGGCCCGGCACCGCGCTATCCGGCCCGCACCCCGTCGAGCACGCGGTGACACAGTTCGACCGGGTCGGCCACCTCGTTCGCCGACTCTGCCGCGGCCCGCGCGGCAACGGCGAAACTCTCGGTGGACAAGATCTCCAGGACGGCCGCGCGGACCGCTTCCGTGGTCAACGGCCGCACCAGCAGCGAACTGCCTTGGCGAGCCGCCCGGTTGGCGAGTTCCCATTGGTCGCCGCCGCCGGGAACGGTCACCAGCGGAACCGCCGCCGAGAGCGATTTCGCGAGCAAGCCGTGCCCGCCGCCGCCCACCACCACCGAGGCGTGGGTGAGCAGTTCGTCCTGACGGCCCAAACCGGCGGTGGCCCAGGCGGGCAGTTCGGCGGGCGGGGTGTCGAGCATCGAGATCGCCACGCGGACACCGGCATCGGCGAGCGCGGCCAGGACGGTCTCGACCATGCCGGTCACCCCGGTGTGCGCGGTCGAGGGCGCGACCATCACCAAAGGGCCGTCCCCCGTGGGTGGTTGGAGAATTTCCGCGGTGGGCTCCCAGAACAGCGGCCCGATGACGTGCGCGTTGTCCGGCCAGTCCGGGCGCGGCACCTCCAGCGCGGGCAGCGTCGCGATCAACCGCGCGGCCGGGCCCGGATCGGCGGCGGGCAGCCCGACGCTCTCGCGCGCCTGTTCGCGCTGCCGCAGGCCGTGCCGGATGTCGCGGGCGGTCATCGTGCGCAGCATGCCGTCGCGCATCCGGCCGCGCAGACCCGTGCCGGGCGCGAGGCCACTTCCGATGGGCGGCAAGGCTTTCGACGGGAGATACAGCGGGTGCGGGGACAACTCGACCCAGGGCACGCCGAGCCGTTCCGCGGCCATGCCGCCGCCCGCGGTCAGCACGTCGGAGACCACCAGCTCCGGGAGCATCGCGCTCAGGTCGGGCAGGATCTCGGTGGAGATATGCGCGGCGCGCTCGTGAATCCGCTGGCCGGCGTCGGTGTCGTCGTCGGCCGGGCGCGGGGCCAGGCCCTTCAACCGGCGCACCCCGATACCGGCGTCGCGGGCCGCCTCGAACCAGCGCGGACCCGTGAACAGCACCGGTTCGTCGCCGGCGGCCAGGAAACGCAAGCACAACGCGATGGCGGGAAACGCATGCCCGGGATCGGGCCCCGCGACTACGGCTACTCGCATCGGCCCAGCCTGCCACACCACATAACGGCCGGGTCACACCCAGCCCCCACTTGGTCACCTGCTCGACAGCAGAACTTCACGTGACCTCGCACCGCACCGGCGATATGGTCTAGACCAATCGAGTGCGGAGGTGGGAACGATCGTGCAGGTGTCCACGGTGGACGAACTCATGGTGCTGCTGGCGAACGGCGCGGACGTCTGGGACATGCCGGACCGCAGCGGCGATCCGGTCGACATCCTCGACCACGACCGGCAATGCGCGGAACTGCTGCGCCTGCACTGCCCGGACGACGAGGAACTCCAGGTCGCCGGGCTGGTGCACGACATCGGCCACCAGCTCGTCCCCGGCGACGACGCGGGCCATGGGCGCCACGGCGCCGCGGCGATCCGCGGGCTGCTCGGCGCGCGGGTGGCGCGGCTGGTCGAACTGCACGTCGTCGCGAAACGCTATCTCGCAGCGACAGATTCAGCACATGCCGCGGAGCTGTCGCCGTCCAGCCGCCGCACACTGGTGGCGCAGGGCGGACCGATGGACGACGCGGAGATCGCGGCGTTCCGCGCCGACCCGGACTTCGAGTCCGCCCTCACACTGCGCCGCGCGGACGACGCCGGAAAGGTCGTCGGCCTCGCGGTCGCACCGCTGGCGTCCTGGCGTCCGGTGCTCGACCGAGTCGCCGCCCGGCACGGCTAGCCCCTATTCGCGCACCACTTCTGTTTTCCCGCACCCGATTTCGCAGGCCAGAGCGGGTGCGGGAAGTCAGAACGGGTGCGTCAGTGGCCCGCGGCAAAGTAGTACAGTTCGAAGCCGACCGCGTGGGGGGCCGGAAATCCGTCGATGGGGGCGGTGGCGCGCTCGACGATCGCGCGCACCTGGTCCTCGACCGGTTCGGCGCTGAGCACCTCCAGGTAGCGGCGGTGCTCGGACAACGACGCCTTCGCCTGATCGACGTGAGCCGAGACGTCCACGGCGTGCGTGGCTTTCGGACCGGCCACCGCGCCCCAGCGCGCCGACCACGGCGGATCGGTGAGGTCGGGGAAGATCCACTCGTTGCCCGCGTCGGCGATGGCGTCCAGCGCGGCCCGGCCGACGGCCCGATGGTCGGCGCTGTTGGCGAAGCCGGGCGCCCAGGTGTCGCCGAAGTTGAACAGCACCACCAGTTCCGGTCGATGGCGACGGATCGCTGCCGCCAGGTCGCGCCGCAGCTGTAGGGTTTCCTCCACCCTGCCGTCCGGATAACCGAGGAACTCGACCTGATGCACGCCGACCGCCGCGGCGGAGGCGATCTCCTCGCCCTCGCGCAACGGGCCCGACTCCGCGGGTGGCGTTCCGGCGATACCGGCCTCGCCGCTGGTGACCAGGACGTAGCGAATGTCCTTGCCCTGTCCCGTCCACCGGGCCACGGCGGCGGCCGCGCCGTACTCGATATCGTCGGGATGCGCCACGATCACCAGCCCGCGCTGCCAATCCTCGGGTACCTGCTCCACTGAACCCCTCTTTCGGATGAGTCAGGCCAGCGTACGCAAGTGGGCCGTGCGCTCCCCCCATCCGGGGAGCGCACGGCCCATCGGTCGGTCGGCGCGCGACTTCGCTCGCGCTACCCGGTGGCATCCCGGCCACACCTGGTTCCGCCGACCTCCGCCCGCGACGTGGCTCCGCAGCGCCCGACGCGCGCTGAAGCCACTGCGCGGCCGGAAACTACAACTTGCTCACGGTGGACTTGTCCGAGCCCGCCACCGCCTTGTAGAGCAGGTACAGCCCGAACACGATGGCGCTGATCACCAGGATCGGGAACAGCCCCTTGATCAGCGCACCGATGATGGCCAGCGCGATCCAGACGACCGCGACGATACCGATGATTTTCCAAAGCATTGCCAGCCTCCGAGGTCTCGTGAACCGCCCCTCCGACGATCCGACATGTTCCATGCTGGCACCTCGACACCGAGAAATCACCAGGTCAACGCCGATATCCGGGGAAAATCAGGGTTCACCCTGAGCCCGGATCACCCGTGGGTCGCGCGTGGCCACCGCGGCGACCGTGGCCGCCGCGAGCGCCACCACCAGCACCGCGGCCAAGGGAGCAGCGCCACCCGTGCCGAAAAGACCCACGAGCGGCGAAGCCGCCGCGCCGAACAAGAACTGCCCGCCGCCCAGCAGCGCCGACGTGGCGCCGGGCGCGGCACGACCACGCTGCTGCGCGAGGGTGACCACGGCGGGAAAGAAGACACCGAACGCGGTGAGGGAGAAGAACAGGCAGAACCACGTGACGGCGAGCGAACTGCCGACGGTGACCGAGACGGCGAACAGCACCGCGGACCCGGCCAGCGCGAGCGCCGAGCTCGCCACCAGAAGTGTTGCCGCGGACCGGCGTTTCACCAGCCGGCCGTACCCGAGGCTGCCCGCCATATTGCCCACGGCGTTGACGCCGTAGACGAGGCTCGCCGCGGCCGGCGTGAGCCGGTGGACGTCCTGGAAGACGAACGTGGTGCCCGCGATATAGGCGAAAACCGCTGCACCGCCGAAGGATATGACCAGCACCGGACCCAGGATGTCGCGCCGGGCGAGGAGCTCGGTCATGGCCCGCAAACCCGCGGTGATGCCGCCCGCCGAACGCGCCTGCGGTGGCCGCGATTCCGGGACCCAGCGCCGCACGCCCACGGCCAGCACCGCGCCGAGCGCGGCGAGCACCACGAACACGGCCCGCCACGGAAACACCAGTAGCAGTAGCCCTCCGGCCAGCGGCGCGAGAATCGGTGCGGCGGCGGTGATCGCGCCGAGCCTGGCATACACGCCGGCGAGATCTCGATCGGCGAAGAGGTCGGCGACCACGGCGCGGGCGAGCACGATGCCCGCCGCCCCGCTCACGCCCTGCCCGAATCGGGCGGCATCGAGGACCGTCATCGTCGGCGCCGCCGCACAGATCACCGAGAACACGACGAAGAAGACTGTGCCGCAGAGCAATACGGGGCGACGGCCGACGGCATCGCTCAGCGGCCCCAGAATCAGTTGACCTACAATGATTCCCGCCAGGAAGCCGGTCAACGACAGTTGCGCGGCGGCGGCATCGGCACCCAGCGACGTCGCCAGCTCCGGCAGTCCCGGCACATACATATCCGTCGCCAACGGTGCCGCACCGCTCAACCCGGCGAGCACCGCCAGGAGCCGAATCCGCTGCCCGGCAGGCAGACTCGTCGAGGGCGACACATCGGTCAGGGCGTGCCGCGTCACAGCGCGGGCGCCGCCCCGTCGGTCCGGGCGGCCGGTGGCCTGTCGCTGCCGGTTTCGGCGGCGGCCAGCTCGCGCAGCAGATCGGCGGCGATGCCGAGCATCGCCCGTTCGGCCTCGGTCAGTGTATGACGCAGCGCGGCGGCCAGCCACGCGTTGCCGTCACGCACGTGCTCCCGCAAGGCTTCCCGGCCCCGGTCGGTGAGCACGATGTGCTGCTGTCGCGCGTCGGTGTCGCTGCGCGAGCGGCGAATCCGGCCGTGCTCATCGAGTTCGTTCAGCACTCGGGTGAGCGACTGTGGTTGCAGCCCTTCGATGGCCGCCAATTCGGAGGCGGTGAGCGCGCCGCCGTGTGCGAGGTTCGCCAGCACCGACGCGGCCAGGCGCGGGAGCGGCCGAGCGCTACCGGGTTGTTCGGCTCGCAGCCGGGTGGCCAATCGCGACACCGCCCACCGCAGCGACTCGGCGACGCGCAGATCGTCCTCGGTGTATTCACCCACATCGACCATAGTTCCAAGCTAAAGCTTGGTATCTGCCGCGTCAATGTCGGTGTTTGCGAAAATTTACTAAGCTAATGCTTCATTACAGTGAAATCAGCCCGCACCTGACAACGAGTGGAGCCCCGGCTACCTCGGGCTCCACTCGTGCCGATCCGGCGGCTACCGGTCGCGCCTACGCTGGCGATCCTTGTCGATGCCCTCCGCCTCGATCTGCTCCTTGCGGACCGTGCCGGAGACCGTCTCCGAGTCCTCGACCTGATCGACGGCCAGACGGACGCGTTCGACCGGGACGGTTTCCTTGTTGACGGTCACCCGCTCCTCGTGCAGGGTCACCTCGCGTTCCTGCTCGCCGATGTCGGCCCGGCCCACGGCCGACGGGTCGGTGATCGGCTCGCGCTCGATCCGGACCTCCTCGTGCGTGGTCGGCACGGTGACGGACTGCTCCTCGGTCACCACGTACTTGTGCAGCCGCGCGGTGCCGACCTCCTCGGTCTCCTTGCCGACGGCCAGTCGCTCCTCCGAGCGCACCAGGCCCGCGGCCTCGTCGGGGCGCATACCGCCGCGCATCTGCTGCTTGCCGCCCATGTCCCAACCGGCCCGATTCGGGTCGATGTGGTAGTGCGCGAACAGTTCTCGTTCGGACTCGGCGCTGATCAGCCCGTCGTGATCGAGATGCGGCGCGCTCTTCACCTCCGACTTCTCCACCCGGACCTGCAACGTCTCCGGGTCGTGCCGCAACTCCGCACCGGCCAGCGGGACCAGCGAGTCGTCGCTGAACATGCCGGTGGAGACGGCCACCCAGGTCGGCGAGCCGGAGGTGTTGTCGACATAGACCCGCTTGACCTTGCCGATCTTGTCACCGCCCTGATCGAGGACGGCACTTCCGATGAGTTCTTCCAGCATTCCGGTCATGGTTCGATTCCTCCGCGTGCATTCGGTGCGGACGCAGGCCGACGGAACACGACCCGGCTGCCGCATTCGATGAAAAATATTCAGGCACTTGTCTTGTGCTCGGACTGGTCGAGATCGTCGGCGAGGCGCCTGGACCGCCGCGTGCGGCGGACCGGATCTGCGACGTTGCCCCAGGCCAGATATCGGCTGATATCGAGCCGCTGCGTGTCCTGGTCGATCGCGGACTTTCGGTAGGCAATATCAAGCATTGTCTGCTCCTGCCCTTGTAGTGAAGATTCCCGATCTCGTGTCCGAGGTCAGGCCGATCAGCTACACGATGGCAACTACCCGGGTCCGAGGGGCCCAAACACCTCGGCGCAGAATCGGCGATCGACCGGGGGAACAGCGACGACGCTGCCGGACGCGCCCGGCGGCGGGACCCGCGCGCACCGCGTGCCGAAGCCCGGGCATACTGCGGGGAACGTCCGCGAACAGCGTCGCTCGGGACCGTCGGATTCCGCTCTCCCGGCCGTGACCTGGTTCAGTGTACGGTTGTACTCTGATCTTGCGGTAGCGCTCGGTGGAGCGGAAGTCGAAGGGATGGTCGGCCGCCTGATGGAAAACGAACTCGCACAAGAACTCGCCGCCGCGGCGCGCAGGCACGGCGGCGCCATCGCAGGCATCGTGGGCGGTGCCGCTCGCAAGGCGTCCTGGGAAGTACTCGATCTGATGGCCGAGGGCCGCGAGCTGGTGGGGGCCGCACTGCGGGCCCGTGCCGAGGAGTTGCGCCGCCGGGACCGGCTGCGCTGAGGCGGGGAAACCGGCTGGTTCGAAACCGGTAAAAGAAGATGCCATCCGGTACAAAATGACGAATACCCTTGGCAGCCAGGCTGCTTGATGATTCAATCCGACGCATGGGGATTCGCCGGCTACTCGCCATGGCAGGCGTGGCCGTCACGGATCTGCCGGGCGCGTACGCGATTCCGGGCCAGGTCCGCCGCATCGGCTGTGTCGAAGACCATCAGGCCGTCGCCGTCGGGCTGGCGGCCATCCTGTCCGAACAACCCGACCTGACCGTCGTCGCCATGGCCCCGACGGTCCCCGAACTCCTCGCGCAGACAACGCAATTGGATCTCGCCATCTTGGATCTGCGGCTTTCGGACGGGTCCAGCCCGCGGGCGAACGTCGAGCAGCTGCGCGAACACGGCATCGACTGCCTCGTCTACACCACCGGCGACTGGCGCGACCTGATCCGCTCCGCCGCCCAGGCCGGCGTGCTGGGGGTGGCGTTGAAGAGCGACCCGGCCGAGAAGACCACGGCCATGGTGCGGGCGGCGGCCTCCGGGCGACATGTGGCCACGTCGGTGTGGGCCTCCGCGATCGACAGCGACCCGGCCCTGACCAATATCGATCTGCCGCCCCGGCAGCGGCAGGTGCTCGAGCTCTACGCCAACGGCGAGACCGCGGCCTCGGTGGCGCGCAAGCTGGAGCTGTCCGAACACACGGTCAACGACTATCTCGCGCGCATCCGCCGCCGCTACGCCGAGGCGGGACGCCCGGTGCGCACCCGCGTGGACCTCTACCGCGAAGCCACCCGGGACGGATTCATCGGCCGGGAACCACGGGAGCGATGATCGGCGCGCACCGGCCCGCCGACGCCCAGGCGCAGCGCGGCGCCGAGGCCGAGCTGGTGCGCGGTGCGAGCCTGTTCGTCGGCTTCGGCGGCGTGTTCTACGCCGCGCTCACCGTGCCGACCGCGCTGGCGCAGACCTCGCTGGCCGCGCCGTGGTGGACACCCCTCGCCTTGATCGCGGTCTATCTGCCGACCGTGGTGCTCGCCGTGGCGGCCGCGCGCTGGCGGATGACACTCGTGCGGCGGGCCGTGCTCGTGTTCGCGGCGGGCTACGCGCTCGCCGCGCTGAGCTGGCCGCTCCTGCGTACCGGCGAGATCGTCGCGCCCGAACAGTATCTGTGGCTGGGCTGGATCCCCGGCCTGCCCGCCGTCGCCATGTGCCTGTTCTGGCGGCTGGCGCCGTTCGGGTATCTGGCCGGCGCGGCGGTCGTCGCGCAATTCGATGTGATGCTCGCCCGCGGGCCCGCGGTACACAATCCGCTGCTGCCCGAAATGCTGTTCGCCTTCGCCTATTCCGCGTTCCCGTGCGCCGCCTGCGTGGTGCTGGTGCGGATCGGCCGGATGCTCGACCAGACCAGCAGCTCGGCGCTGGCCACCGCCACCGCGACGGCCGCGGCGGCGGCCCGGCGTTTCGAGCGGCGGCGGTTCGACGCGCTCACCCACGACGGCGTGATCGCCACCCTGCTCGAGGCCTCCCGCACGACGAACTCCCCGATCCTGGCCCACTACGCGCAATCCACGCTGCGCAATCTGGCGCGGTTGCGCTCCGGCCTGCCCGCTCAGGACGACCTCGACGTCGATCTCGTCGTCGCCGGGATCCGGGCGGCCGCCGCAGAGGTGGACGACCGGATACCGCTGCGCGTCACCCCGCACGACGGCGCCGACCTCACCGTGCCACCCGAGGTGGCGACCGCGCTGGCCGCGGCCACCGGCGAGGCGCTGCGCAACTGGAAGAAGCACGCGTGCTCGCCGGTGCGCGAAGCCGCGTGCGAGGTGACGGTGACCGCGACCCCCGCCGACATCCGGGTCGACGTGGTGGACGACGGCGTCGGCTTCGACCCGGACACCGTGCCGCCAGACCGGCTCGGCCTGCGCGCGAGCATCGTCGATCGGATCGCCCAGTTGCCCGGCGGCTGGTCGGCCATCGAGTCCACGCCGGGGCGCGGCAGCCGGGTGAGCGTCGGGTGGGCGGCATGACGACGCTGCGGCGATTGACGCAGCGATTGCGCGGCAAGACGATCCGGCGCGACGACGATCCCGCGGACGTGCGCGACATCCTCGGCATGCGCACGACCGCCGCCTATCTGCTGTGCGGACTGTTCGCGGTCTCGATCTACTCGATGGCGTTCGCGGCGGACGACGGTATCCGGCACCTCTGGATCACCGGCGTGGCGGCCACGATCATCCTGGGCGCGGGCGTCGGCATGCTCCTCGCCCCCGGCGACCCGCTCCCCCGCCCGCTCGCGATCGCGCTGGCCGCCGCCGCGCCGGTGGGCACGACGCTCGCGCTCTGGCAGCTGCCGGTGCCGATGGTCAATTCGACCCAGATCTGGTTCCTCGGGGCCGCTTCGGCGTATCTCAATTTCCTGTGCGTGCGCGGCGCGACGAGCTGGGCCTGGGTGGCGATGGCCTGCCAGATCGCCACCTGCGTCGTCTGGACGACGGCCACCGGTCAGGGGCCGCTACTCGGCGCCGGGTTCTCCTTCATCAACATCACCCCGTTGCTCATGGCCACCTTCTTCGCCAAAGTCGTCCGGCCCATCGCCCATTCGATCTTGAGCCTGCGCAGGCAGGACACCGAGCGGGCCGCTGCGGAGGCGGCCGCACTGGCCGCGCAGAGCGAGCGTGACGCGCGCATCGCGCGACTGGACAGCGCCGCCCGCCCACTGCTGGAGATCATCGCGCGCGGGCGCCCGCTCACCCCCGAACAACAGCAGGAGTGCCGGCTGGTCGAGGCACAGCTGCGGGACGAGATCGTGGGCGGGCTGATGGTGAATCCGGCGGTCGCCGCGGCGGCGCGCAGCGCGCGAGCGCGCGGTGTGCGAGTGGTGCTCGATGATGGCGGAGGCCTCGACGAGGCCTGCGACACGGTCCGCGACACGGTGCGCACCGTGCTGCGGGACGCGCTCGACTACGCGGACGGCGGCGAGATGAACGCGCGCGTTTTACCACCCGGGCGCACGAATGTGGTCTCGATTCTGTTGCGGGACAAGGACGAATTGCGCATCGATGTGAGCGCGGCCGGGGTGGTGCGCTCCGACCTGGATGTCCCGCACGTGGTTAGCGGAGGCAATCAAGACCCCTGAACTGAGGGCTGATTTGTGGGGAATTTCCTGATTGTTTGCCGCAGCCTAGAGTCGGAAGACGATGTCCGGCGCAGGATTCCGAGTCGTTCACCCCCGCGGAGACCAGCCGGAATCATTGCATAAAGGAAGTATCAATGATAGCCGCAACTTCGCACTCCCTCCCTCTGTCCATCGTCCGGCCGCACCCCCTTTTCCCGGCCGCCCCAGCCGTTCCGGCACACCACTGGCCCGACGCCGCCCTCTCCGCCCGCGAGCGTGAAGTGCTCGTCACCTGGGTGCTCTGTGATTCCAAAACCGATGTGGCACAGCGCCTGTACCTCTCCCTCGGCACCGTCAACACGCATATCACACGGATCCGCGCCAAGTACGCCGCCGTCGGCCGCACCGCCAACACCAAAGCGGCCCTGGTGGTCCGCGCCCTCCAGGACGGGCTGATCGACCTGGATGAGCTGTAATCCGATCCGATGACCGACCGGGCGCAGGCGGGGCTGCCCCGGTCCATACCCGCCGCACGGCGATGAGGGCCATGCGACGATCGACCGCCAACGGTGCGCAACGGCGCAGACCGCGCGCGACCACGAATCCGACAATCGAACCGGCTCAACTACCCGTCACCCGCGTGCCCTGACGAGCAATGGCGCTCGCCGACCAGGTCCGATGCCGAACGACGATGCTCGGCGTTGTAGGTTTTCGCGGCCGGGGCCGAGCCAGAGGTTTCGAGGCCGGAGCCAGGTTTCGCACCCGAGGAGGGCTAGGTTCTGTCTCGAAGTCCCTTCCGCGCCTGCCTAGTTCGGTATACCTGCCGCGGGAGTTACCGGGATAGTGCTGAGCACGTCGTGTGCCGTACCCGGCTTTAGGTGCAGGTCAGGTGCGCGGAGTGGGTTTCCGGCGTGGTCATCTGGCTGTGGTTGCGTCTCGAGCGGCTTGGGATAAAGAGGGCGGTTGGGGAGCGGACCGGTTGGTG
>NZ_BDCI01000043.1 GCF_001613425.1 Nocardia vulneris
TGCGGGGGCCGGCGCCGGCGGCGCGGCGGCGGGCGCGGCCTGCGGCACACTGCCGCCGCGATATTGACCGGCCAGGTGCCACAACCCGGTGAAGTTGTTGAACGGGCCGCCGACGATCTGGCTGGTCCACTCGAGCACGAAGTTGCCCGAGCCGTCGATGGTGCCGTGCACCGGGCTGGTCTTACCCGGCAGTCCACCGCCCGGTTTCGGCGAGCCCTGATTGAACACCTGGTTGTTCCAGGTGACGCCGAGGCTGCTCAGGTCGCCGGAGAGCTGGCCGCCGTCGGTGAACAGCTGCGGGGTGCCCGTGCCGCCGCCGGTCTGCGGGTCGGTGGGGTTGGTCGCGGTGGCGAAGTCGACGCCGTAGAAACGGACCGGCGTGGTGACCCGGCCCGACTGCGCGTTGCCCGCCCCGTCGAACGCGGCGGCGGGTTGCGGCTGATAACTCCCGCTGATCAGCCCGCCGTCGCTGCCCGCGGACAGCGGGGTCACCGTCTGGTCGCTGCACCCGGAATCACTGTTGGCGAGGTAGGGACCGCCCGCGTCGCCGGTCGGCAGGATCATCCGAAAGAAGCTGCCGGTCACCGCGCCGCCGGAGCAGACGCCGGGCGCGAGCGAGAACAGGCCGTTCAGCGGCGCGGGTTCGGCATGCGCGAACGGTGCGACGAGCGTCGACAGCCCGAGGGCGGCTACCGCGGCAGCGAGCCGATAAGAATTCCGTCCCATGGATCGTCCTTCGGTGAAATTCGTGCGTGGATTTCTGATTCAGGGCATCGCGTCCCATCGGAACTTGAGCCCGAACGGCTTGTCGCCATTTGTGGTCACGGTGAGCGGAATCCCCGGAGCGAACTTTCCGGAATCGACCGGGCGTTTCCCGGTGGCACTGTGATGGGCATCACCGTAGGATTAGTTTGACGTCCTAGTATCGGACGCCTCGTGGCAGCACCGGAGGGCAACCGTGGCCGAGAGCAGCGCACTGCATACGCCGATCCACCCCGTCCGCTTCGTGACCTCGGCGGCCCTGTTCGACGGGCACGACGCGGCGATCAACATCATGCGCCGCATCCTGCAGTCGCAAGGCGCCGAGGTGATCCACCTCGGGCACAATCGCTCGGTCCGGGAAGTGGTCGACGCGGTACTCACCGAGGACGCACAGGGCGTCGCGGTGAGTTCCTACCAGGGCGGGCACGTCGAATACTTCGAATACCTCGCCGACGCACTGAAAAAAGCAGGGGCGGAACACGTTCGCATATTCGGCGGGGGCGGCGGCGTGATCGTCGCGCAGGAAATCGCGCGGCTCGCCGAATCCGGCGTGACCATCTTCTCCCCCGAGGACGGCCAGCGACTCGGCCTGCCCGGCATGATCAATCGCCTGATCCACGCGTGCGATATCGATCTCGCCACCGCGCCGCCGGTGCTGGACGCGGTGCTCACCGGCGAACGCGCGGCACTGGCCCGCGCCATCACCTGTATCCAGCAGGGCGTGCTGCCGGAGCCCGATCAGCTCGTCTTGCGGCAGGCGGCCACCGCGCGCACCGTGCCGGTCCTCGGCATCACCGGCACCGGCGGTTCCGGAAAGTCCTCGCTCACCGACGAATTGGTGCGCCGGCTGCGCACCGACCAGCAGGACAAATTGCGCGTCGCGATTCTCGCGGTGGATCCGACCAGGCGCCGCGGTGGCGGCGCACTGCTCGGCGACCGTATCCGGATGAACGCCTTGGATGGCGAGCACATCTTCTTCCGCTCATTGGCCACCCGGGGCGGTCGCGAGTTGCCGGACCACATCGAACTCATCGTGACCGCCTGCAAGGCAGCGGGTTACGACCTGGTCGTCCTGGAAACCCCGGGCATCGGACAGGGCGACGCAGCGGTCATCGAGCAGGTCGATGTGTCCATGTACGTCATGACACCGGAATTCGGCGCCGCCTCCCAGCTGGAGAAGATCGACATGCTGGATTACGCGGACGTGGTGGCGATCAACAAGTTCGAGCGGCGCGGGGCCGCCGACGCGCTGCGGGACGTGTCGCGTCAGCTCATCCGCAACCGGGCGGACTTCAGCGCGTCGCCGGAGGACATGCCCGTATTCGGCACCAGCGCGGCCACTTTCAACGACGACGGCGTCACCGCGCTGTACCAGCACCTGACCGGCCTGCTCACCGAGCACGGTTTGCAACTGGATCCGGGGGTGCTGCCCAAGGTCGAGACCCGCACCTCGACCCGCTTCGCCCAGATCATTCCGCCCGCCAGGGTGCGCTACCTGGCCGAGATCGCCGAAACGGTGCGCGACTATCACACCAGGACCGCCACGCAGATCGTCGCGGCGCAGCGGGTACAGCGCCTGGACCAGGTCGCCGCGGAGCTGCCGGACGATCGCGCCGTCGCCGACCTCGCCGCCACCGCCCGCACCGAACTGAGCCCGCAAAACGCCGCCCTACTGGCCGAATGGCCCGCCCTGGCCGAGTCCTATCGGGGTGCGGAGCAGGTGGTGCGCATCCGCGACCGCGAGATCCGTACACCGTTGCGCCGGGAAACGCTGTCCGGCAACTCGATTCCGCGCGTCGCGCTGCCGCGCTACACCGACCACGGTGAGCTGCTGCGGTTCTTGCGCTCCGAGCACCTGCCCGGGCACTTCCCGTTCACCGCGGGCGTCTTCCCGTTCAAGCGGGACAACGAGGACCCGGCCCGGATGTTCGCCGGTGAGGGCGATCCGTTCCGCACCAACCGTCGTTTCAAGGTACTGAGCGAGTACGCCGCCGCGAAAAGGCTGTCCACCGCGTTCGATTCGGTGACGCTGTACGGTCACGATCCGGCCGAGCGTCCCGATATCTACGGCAAGGTCGGCACCTCGGGCGTCTCCATCGCCTCGCTCGACGATATGAAAGCGCTCTACGACGGCTTCGACCTGACCGCGCCGACCACCTCGGTGTCGATGACCATCAACGGCCCCGCGCCGACCATCCTGGCGTACTTCCTCAATACCGCGATCGACCAAGCGCTGGAACGCTTCTCGGCGGACAACGGGCGTCCGCCGACTGAGCAGGAAGCCGCCGACATCCGGGCCGAGACCCTGACGACGGTTCGCGGCACTGTGCAGGCCGACATCCTGAAAGAGGACCAGGGGCAGAACACCTGCATCTTCTCCACCGAATTCAGCCTGCGCATGATGGCCGATATCCAGGAATGGTTCGTGCGCAACAATGTCCGCAATTTCTACTCGGTGTCGATCTCCGGGTATCACATCGCGGAGGCGGGCGCGAATCCGATCAGCCAGCTCGCGTTCACCCTCGCCAACGGGTTCACCTATGTGGAGGCGTATCTCGCGCGGGGTATGGCGATCGACGACTTCGCGCCGAACCTGTCGTTCTTCTTCTCCAACGGCATGGATCCCGAGTATTCGGTGATCGGCCGGGTCGCCCGGCGCATCTGGGCGATCACCATGCGAGATCGCTACGGCGCCAACGATCGCGCCCAGAAGCTCAAGTACCACGTACAGACCTCGGGCCGCTCACTGCACGCGCAGGAGATGAGCTTCAACGACATTCGCACCACGTTGCAGGCACTGATCGCCATCTACGACAACTGCAACAGCCTGCACACCAACGCCTACGACGAGGCGGTGACCACGCCCACCGAGGAATCGGTGCGCCGCGCGCTGGCCATCCAACTGATCATCAACCGCGAGTGGGGCGTGGCGATGAACGAGAACCCGCTGCAGGGCAGCTTTCTCATCGACGAACTCACCGATCTGGTCGAGGAGGCAGTGCTGGCCGAGTTCGACCGGATCAGCGAGCGCGGCGGGGTGCTCGGCGCGATGGAGACCGGCTACCAGCGCGGCAAGATCCAGGACGAGTCGATCCGCTACGAGCACCGCAAGCACGACGGCTCGCTGCCGATCATCGGCGTGAACACCTTCCGCAACCCGCACGGCGAACCGCACCACGAGATCGAATTGGCGCGCGGCACCGAGCAGGAGAAGCAGTCTCAGCTACAGCGGGTCCGCGACTTCCAGCACCGGCACCGCGACGCCGCCCATGCCGCCCTCGCCCGCCTCGACGCGGTCGCCCGCACCGACGACAACATCTTCGAGGTCCTGATGGACGCCGCCCGCGTCTGCACCCTGCAACAGATCACCGACGCCTTCTTCACCGTCGGCGGCCAGTACCGCCGCAACGTGTGAAGTCGCCGAGCCCGCCGAAAACCAGCCCACCTCGCCGAGCGTGAACCCTCGTTCGAGGCGTGGGTGTACTCGCGACGATCTCACCGCGCTCGGCGCGGGCCCGGACGATATCGTGCGGATCTTCCGCGACAACGCCCGCCGCGTCTACCGATTCGACGACTGAGCGCGCGAAACCCGTTACTCCCCTGCGGAAATGATCTCCGGCGGCAGATACCGGCCCGCGAACAGCGCACCGAGACCGCAGGTGTGCTCGATGATCCGCGGGCCGTCGATCTCCATCGCCCCGGTCCGCCACGCGGTGAGCAATTCGATGAAACCGCCGATGCAGACCAGCGTGCTCATCCGGACGTCCACCTCATCGGTGTCGGGTGCCAGATATGGCCGCGCGGTGGCGATGAGCAGTTCGGTCGCGTCACCGAGCATGGTCTTGCGGCGCTGCTCGAGCACGGCGCTGCCCGCGTGGTCGGCCAGCAGGATGCGTGCGCGCCCGTCGTGGTCGGATTGCAAGGCCACCGCCCGGGTCACCGCCGCGCGCAGGATCGCCAGCGGCGGCTGGGTCACCTGCTCCGCGACGACCGCGGCGAGGTCGGCGAACACCTCGGCACACACGGCATCCCATGCGGCGCCGAGCAATTCGTCGCGATCGGCGAAATGCTCGTAGAAATAGCGGTCGTTGAGCGCGGTGCGCTGGCACACGCCGCGCATGGTCACGGCAGCCCAGCCGCTCTCGAGCCAGATCTCCAGGGCCGCGTCGAGCAGCCGCGCGCGGCGTTCGGCGCGCCGCTCCTCCGCGGTGCGCCCACCCCAGGTCCGGGCCGGTACACGCAAGCTCATGGTTGACAAAGTACCCCATCGCGCGCCTAATTGGTGGCAGGTGCGGCCAATTATGCGGTGATCGTCAGCCCCCAGCGGCCGCCGGAACACACGAGGCGGTGTGTGCGCCGCCGGTACGTGGGAGGTGGCCATGCCCGACAACGGGATCGAGCACGAGGTGATCATCGTCGGCGCCGGATTCGCCGGCATCGGCGCGGCGATCAAGCTACGCGAGGCCGGCTTCGACGATTTCCTGATCGTCGACGAGGCCGACGGTGTCGGCGGCACCTGGCACTGGAACACCTATCCCGGTATCGCCGTGGACATTCCGTCGTTCAGCTACCAGTTCTCGTTCGAGCAGCGCGCCAGCTGGTCCCGAACCTACGCGCCGGGCCGGGAATTGAAGGCGTACGCCGAATCGTGTGTGGACAAATACGAGCTGCGGTCCCGAATCCGGTTCGGCACCAACATCACCGAAGCCGAGTTCGATGCGGACGGCTGCCGGTGGCGGCTGCGCACCGCGACCGGTGACGAGCTGACCGCACGATTCGTCATCAGCGCCACCGGCGTGCTCACCCGCCCGAAACTGCCCGAGATCCCCGGTGTCGACGCGTTCGCCGGCGTCACCATGCACACCTCACGCTGGGACCACCGGCAGGATCTGCGCGGCAAGCGGGTCGCGATCATCGGCACGGGAGCGTCTGCGGTGCAGGTGATTCCGGAGACCGCCCCGCAGGTCGAGCAGCTCGTCGTGTTCCAGCGCACGCCGATCTGGTGCCTGCCCCGGCTCGATCTCCCGCTGCCCAAGCCGGTGCAGTGGGCCCTGCGGGTGCCCGGCGCCCGCTCGCTGACCCGGCTGATCAGCCAGACCTACGTCGAGGTCACCTTCCCCATCGCCGCGCACTATCACAAGAATCTGCCCACGGCCGCGATCGGCGAGCGGGCCGGTCTCGCGCACCTGCGCAGCCAGGTGAAAGATCCCGTGACCCGGGAAAAGCTCACGCCCCGTTACGCTTTGGGCTGCAAGCGGCCGAGTTTCTCGAACGACTACCTGGCCACGTTCAACCGCGCCAACGTGGTGCTCGAGACCGACCCGATCGAGGCGATCACCAGCACCGGGGTGCGCACGGCGTCGGGTACCGAGCACCCCGTCGACATCCTGGTCCTGGCAACCGGTTTCAAGGTGATGGAGTCGGGCAACATGCCGACCTATCGACTGCGCGGTATCGACGGCCTGGACCTGGAGAAGTGGTGGGACGAGAATCGGCTGCAAGCCTACGAGGGCGTGAGCGTGCCCGGGTTCCCGAACTTCTTCTCGATCATCGGCCCGTACGGCTACAACGGCTCGTCCTACTTCGCCCTGATCGAGAACCAGACCAGGCATATTCTGCGCTGCCTGCGCCACGCCAGAGCGGGCAACGCGACGGTGGTGGAGGTGACCCGCGAGGCCAACGACCGCTTCTTCCAGGAGATGCTGGACCGCCGCGGCGGCCAGGTGTTCTGGCAGGACAGCTGCGCGGTCGCGAACAGCTACTACTTCGACAAACACGGCGACGTGCCACTACGCCCGTCGACCACCGTGGAGGCCGCCTGGCGCAGCGGCCATTTCGACCTGTCCGACTACCGATTCGCCACCACCGCATAACCAGGCCCTGGGTGTCGGTGCCTGTCGTTACGCTTCGGCGCATGAAGGCACTCGGCACTTTCACCGTCGTCTCGTTCGTCCCGACCGAGGTGGGCCCGGACCCGGCCATCGCGACCGCGCTGCCCGTCGGCCTCGCGCACCTCGAGAAGTCGTTCGCGGGCGAGGTCACCGGCCGCTCGGCGACGCTGTTCACCGCCGCCTTCGACCAGGCCACCGGTGTCGGCACCTACGTCGCGATGGAGTCGTTCGAGGGCGCGCTGCACGGCGTGCCGGGCAGTTTCAACTTCGCACACTGCGCGACGACCTCGGGCACGGATCGCAGCGCCGAGTTCTTCACCATCGTGCCCACCAGCGGTACGGGCGGGCTGGCGGGCATCACCGGGACCGGCGGCCTCGCCGTGGACGCGGACGGCACCCACCGCATCTGGTTCGACTACGAACTCGGCTGAGCTCAGCCGCGGGCGGCCCGGGCCAGCTGCGCGGTCAAGGTGTTTCGTGCGGTGGCGAGCGAGGGGCCGTACCAGGTGAGACTGCGTCCTTCGACCAGGGCCACGTCGCATCCCGGGAAGGCCTCGGGGCCATCGGTTTCGGTGAAGACGTACGGCTCGTCCGGTAGCACCGCGAGCTCGACACCGGCGGTCAGCTCGTCCTCGGTGAGCCGGGGGTAGCGCTCGGCACGGTCGGCGTGCACGAGGTGCAGGCCGAGCCGGTGGGCCAGGTCGCCGGTGAACGTGTCGCGCCCCACCACCATCCACGGGTTGCGCCAGATCGGAATCACCGCGGGCCGCGACGGCACGGGTGGCGGTGCCGCCCAGACGGATTCGGCCGCCACCAACCAGGCAGGGACACCCGCGCCGAGAGCTACGGTGCAGAGCCGGCGCAACGAGGCCAACGCCTCGTCCACCGTCTCGATCCGGGTGACCCACACCGGAATACCGGCCGCGCGCAAGCGATCGACGTCGATGCGCC
Organism: Nocardia vulneris; assembly: GCF_001613425.1. GTDB lineage: Bacteria > Actinomycetota > Actinomycetes > Mycobacteriales > Mycobacteriaceae > Nocardia > Nocardia vulneris. Next base: position 7,605 of record NZ_BDCI01000043.1, read on the forward strand.
GGTTCTCCTCCATATTGCACAGCACCAGGTCCGGGGCCAGCTCGACGATGCGACGCACGTGCGGGTTCTTGGTGCCGCGCACGCGCTCGACGTCCAGGCTGGTCGGCTGCGTGCACCAATCCGTCGCGGCGACAAGAACTTCGGGGCAGGTGCGGGCCACCGCCTCGGTCAGTGAGGGGACCAGCGACACCACCCGCCGCGGCTCGGTCAGCGGCACCACCGTGCCCAGATCGTCGCGCACCGGGCTCATGACAGGACCCGCCTCGCCAGGATCCGGAGTTCCTCCGGCGGCACCGCGGGCAGCATATTGCTCGCGCCGAGCACAAGCAGATAGAGGATCCGCGCGGTCTCCCAGGCGTCGGTCTCCGCATAGCCGCTCTCCTGCAACAGTTTTCGCAAGATATCCAGCCGTGCGGTGTCGATCCGCGCCTTCACCTCGGCCGCGGCCTGGTCGTCGATCGCCCAGGACCGGACCGCGGTCTCCAACCTGGCCGGGCCGTCGTCCTCCAGCACGAGATCGAGCAGTAGGTCCAGCCGGGCCCGCGCGTCGAGCGACTCGGCGGCGGTGACCTCGCGCACGTAGCGGGTGGTGTGCACCTCCTCGAAGTGCGCGAGCAACGCCGCCTTGTAGCCGGTGATCCCGGAAAAGTGGTGGTAGAACGAGCCGGTGCTCAGCCCGGTCGTCGCGACCAACCGCTCCAGCGTGAGCCCGGCGGGTCCCGCCGTGCCGAGGATCGCCAAGCCTGATTCCAGCCATGAACTCTTGCCCGCCACATTTCCCAGCCTATAACATAAGTTTTGTTCTGTTCTGGGAACGCTGGTTCGGCCCGAGTCACGGAGGTCGCGATGACCGCGATAGCACCCTCGTCCACCCTGTCCGCCCGCTGGGCCACGCCGGTCCACCTCGCGGGCTCCGCACTGCTCGGCGCGGTCGGCCTGGCCCACCTGCTGGTCGTGCACGCCTTCGGCGGCACCGATTCGCCCGCCGAAGAGACGGTCAACGAACTGTCCACCCATGTCAGCACGGCACTGTTCGAGGGCGGCAGGCAACTCAGTGTGTTCGATCTCAACACCGGTTACAGCGTCGGCATGGGGTTGTTCGGACTGCTTTTCGGGCTGCTCGCGATCGCCGCGGTGCGCTCGGCCCCACAGCTGATCGCACGCTGGTCGCTGTTCAACGGCGTCTGCGTGGCAGCCGCGGGCGGACTGTGCTGGATCGCCCTGCTGTACTTTCCCGAGCCGGTGATCGTCATGTCGATCATTGCGACATTGTGCTTCACGACCGTGCTGGTGGCCGGTCCTCGCGAAAGGGCCTGAGCGCTGCCGAAGTTCGGCGCAAGGGCAGCGGCCTGGCAACCTTCGGGCAGTACCCAGACGGTGTGACCGGGCGCACACTGGACGAGGCATCCGGTGTCGGGAAGTCCCGGTCCCTGTGTCACCGGACTCGATCCCGCCCCGAAGGTCCGGCGGCGCCCCGAAAGCCCCGACGCCGGATGCTCACCAAACGCGGGCGTGATCAGCCGCTGTCAGCCCTCTATCTGGCGCTGTCAGCCCTCTATCTGGCGATACAGCGCGGCGAGTTCGCGCAGTCCCGCCGCCGCGATCGGCTCCTCCGCCGCGGTCATCCGCATCGCCTTGCGCAACAGCAGCGGATCGAGATCCTCGGTCGCCGGGCGGAATTCGACCTTCGGCAGTTTCGGCAGCTCGATATCGTCGCCGTACGGGTCGCTGGAATCCGCTGCGCGCAGGTCACGTTCGATGCCGCCGATCAACGTGTCCAGGTCGAGGCCGCGCAAGGTGAGAATCTCGCGCGGCCGTTCGTCGAGACGTTCGGCGAGCAGATAGCAGACCGCGGCGACGTGCTTGCACGGCCAGCCCGGATCCGGGCAGCTACAGCTGAAGTCCAGGTCGGCCGCGGTGATCGGCAGCAGCAGCGGACCGAGCTCGGTCGGCAGTGCGCCGGAGGCGATCTCGGCCAGCATGCCCGGCGCCTCGCGGATCGTCTCGATCAGCAACTCGAGTTCCTCCTCGCGCAGCGGCCGCACCGTGAACACGGCGGTGAACGGGCGCGGCTGGCTGCCCTGCACCTCGGCGGTCACCGCACCCGGCTCGATGTGATAGCTCACCACCTGCCCCGCGCGGGCATAGGTCCGGCCGCGCGACATCCGTCCGGGCTCGGCCATCTGCTCCACCGCGTCGACCAAAGCCTTGCCCCACCAGGTGCGCCCGAAACCGCCGCGCCTGCTGCGCGCCGCCGCCCCGCCGCGCACCGGACGCCGCTTGCCGAACTGGCTGTAGTCGATATAGATGCCCTGATCGGGGCCGTCGGTGCTCATTCGCCGACCGCCTCCGCGCCGAGCGTGAACAGTTCACGCAGGTCGTCGGTGCTGAGTTCGGTGATCCAGTTCTCCCCCGCACCGATCGCCAGATCGGCGAGTTGTTTTTTGCCGTTGATCATTTCGTCGATCCGCTCCTCGATCGTGTCGACGCAGACCAGCTTGCGCACCTGGACATTGCGCTGCTGACCGATGCGGAACGCACGGTCGGTGGCCTGGTTCTCCACCGCCGGATTCCACCAACGATCCAGGTGCACCACATGATTGGCGGCGGTGAGATTCAGGCCGGTGCCACCGGCCTTGAGCGACAACAACATCAGCGAGGGGCCGTCGGGCTCCTGAAACCGGGTGACCATGGTGTCGCGCCGCTGCTTGGGCACGCCGCCGTGCAGGAAGGGGATCTCGGTGCCGAAGCGTTCGGTCAGGTACGGCGCGATCAGCTCACCGAACTCGCGAAACTGGGTGAACAGCAAGGCTTTCTCACCGTCGGCGAGCACCGCGTCCAGCACGTCCTCCACCAGGGCGAGCTTGCCGGAGCGGTGGCTGCCCCGATGCAGGATGCCGGAGCCGTCGCCGAGATAGTGCGCCGGATGATTGCATACCTGCTTGAGCCTGGTCAGCGCGCTGAGCACAGCGCCCTTGCGGGCCATGCCCTTCGCGTCCTTGATCTTGGCCAGCATGTCGTCGACCACGGCCTGATACAGCGCGGCCTGCTCGACGGTCAGGTTCGCGCGCACGGTCATCTCGATCTTGTCCGGCAGATCGGTGATCACGGCCGGATCGGTTTTCACCCGGCGCAGCACGAACGGCTGCGTGATCAGGCGCAACCGGCTGATCGCGTTCTCGTCGCGCTCGCGTTCGATCGGCACGGCGAAACGCGCGCGGAAGGTCTGCGGGCTGCCGAGCATTTTCGGCATCGCGAAATCCATGATGGAACGCAGTTCTTCGAGCCGGTTCTCCACCGGAGTTCCGGTGAGCGCCAACCGATGTCGCGCGGGCAAGGCGCGGGCGGCGCGCGCCTGCCTGGTGCCGGCGTTCTTGATGTGCTGCGCCTCGTCGAGCACGATCCGGTCCCACGACTGCCGCTTCAACTCGTCGAGATCCCGGGCGAGCAACGAATACGTCGTGATCACCAGATCCGACTCGGCGACCGCAGCGTCCAGCTCCGCCCCCGCGTGCCGACCCGCGCCGTGATGCACCCACACCCGCAGATCCGGCGCGAACCGCTCGGTCTCGCGCTGCCAGTTCCCCACCACCGACATCGGACACACCAGCAGGGTCGGGCCACCCGCTGTGCCGTGCGATGCGACCTCGCCGTCGATCCGCTTGCCCACCAAAGGTTCCGGGCTGCCGTCCGAAGAAGCCTTCACCGCCTTACGCCGCCGCGCGGCATCGAGCGAAATCACCACCGCGCCTTGAAGATCCGGCGCGTCCGCCGTACGGTCCGGCGGACGCGCACCTACCTCACGTTCGTGCACCAGCAGCGCGAGCACCTGCACGGTCTTGCCGAGTCCCATATCGTCGGCGAGGATCGCGCCGAAACCCATGCGGCTCATGGTCGCCAGCCAGGACAAGCCGCGTTCCTGGTAGGGACGCAGCTGGGCTTTGAGGCCGACCGGCGGGGCGATCGGCGGCAGCTCGCGGGTCCGATCCAGGATGTCGGCGGCCCAGCCGGTCGCGGTCACCTCGGTGACCGGCACCTGCTCCACCCGGCCCGCGGCGAGCTCGCCCACCAGGTCCGCGAAGGTGATCTCGGAGGTGTCGGCGTGCGCGGCGACGTAGCGGGCGGCGGCGGCCAGCACCTTGTGATCGGCCTGCACCCAGTCGCCGCGCAACTGGACCAGGTCGGACTTGCTGCGGACCAGCCGCTCCATCTCGGCCTTGGTCAGCACGGTGTCGCCCAGCGCGAGTTCCCAGCGGTAGGACACCAGGCCGGGCATGCCGACCGTGCTCTCCGCCGCGGGCACCGCGCTCTCCACCCGCAGGCGCATGGTCGGTGCGCTGACGTTCCAGGCGCGCGGCAGCAGCAACCGCACACCGGCCGCCTGCAACGCGTGCGCGCCGTGCTCGACAAGATCGATGACCACCTCGGTGGGCAGCAGCAGATCCATCGAGCGCGGATCGCTCGGCAGGTCGCGCAACCGCGGATAGGCGCGCTGCGCCGCGCCGAGCTGCTCCCCCACCACCCGCAGCAGATTCGGATCACTGTGCAGCAGAACAGGGCTCGGCGCCTCGCCGTCGAGTCGCAGGCAGACCTCCAGACGCCACAGCGCCACCGATTCGTCCGCGGTGCCGAGTTCACCGTCGGGTTCGAGCAGGCGCAGCACCAACTCCGGTTCGTCGCCGGTCAGGGTGGCGCGCCAGCGTTCGAGCACCTCGGCCACCTGATAGCTGCCGTGGTCCAGCGCGACGTCGCGGACCAGCGCGTCCACCAAGGGATGGGTCGGCGCGGGCAGGTCGACCAGGGCTCGCGCGATCGGATCGGTGAGTTCGCCGACCAGATCATCGAGCACGGCATTCGGCCGCCCGGCGACCCGGAGCGCGGCGGGCATCGCGACGGCCAGCTCGGCCAGCCAGGCCCGCTGCCGTTCGCCGCCGACCAGCCGCCAGCGCACCCACCACTGGCCGTCGTCCCGGCGCAATTCCGGCACGATCCGGCCTGCGCGGACCCAGCGCTCGATGCCGTGCGCGACATGCGCGAGAAACCGCAGATCGCCGGCCACCGCCTCGGCGGGCAACCGCTGCCGCAAGGCCTCCGCGGCGCTCTGCGGCGCCATCGCGTGCGCGCGGACCTGCTCGGTGGTGCTGCCGCCCGGGCCGGCCACCAGCACGTCGGCCCGGTGCCGGAATTTGGACGCGCTCAATACGCCGCCCAGCGGTTCGGGCAGCGCGGTGAGGGGCGAATCGTGCCAGAGCAGCAACCCGGATCCCGGCGACCACAGACCGTGCAGCATCAGCCCATCCAAGCAGGTGGGTCCGACACCGCCGCGGCCACCGCGATCCCGCTTTTCTGGATTTCTGGGCCGGAGCGGGACATACTTGAATATCCGCTGGTCATCGCAGAAGAATCGCGGTCAGGTGTCAACGGAAGCGGAGGCAGCCATGACGATTCTGCTCCAGGTACTCGAGCAGAGCTTCACGCCGACGACGCCGTGGGAGCGGCGCAAATTCACCTTCATCAAGGCCGAGAAGATCGTCGGGATGCGGTTGGACGGCCAGTCCGGCGTCTGGCTGGACCTGTCCCGCCCGGGTGAGTCGCAGCGCCTGGCCCGCACCGTCGATCCGCACGAGGCCATCACCTTCCTGCTCGCCACCTTCGCCAAACTCGCCGAGTGCGAGGAACGCGGCGGCTCGTGGCTGATCGGGCACGACGGGGCGAACGCCGAATCGATCTCGGCCACCCGCTTCCCGCCGCGCGCGAGCGAGGTCGCCGACGACGAGCTGCTGGCCCGCGCCTGGCTGTGAGGGCCGCCCGCGCTGCCCCCTGACAACTGCTTCCGCTCGGGTTCTCTGAATGTCGGTCCCTACGTGTAGATCTGGCGCCATGGGTGCGGACATTCGGCGTTGGCTCGTGGGCCTCTTCGTGCTGGTGTGCGCCGTCGGCTGCGCTGAATCGGGGATCGGTGCGGTAGCGCCCGCGCCGGGCAGCCCGACCAGGATCGAGCTGGAACAGCTGCTGGCCGCGGTACGCGTGGTACCGGATCGGCCGCATCCCGGCGGGTACGAACGCGGGTGCAAACCCGGACAGGGCTGCGTGTTCGGGACCGCATGGTCCGACGATCACGACGGACCGGGCGGGCACGACGGCTGCGACACCCGCAACAACGTGCTGGCCCGCCAGCTCGTCGAGGTGAGCTTCCGGCCGGGGACCAACAACTGCGTGGTGATCGGCGGTACATTGCACGACCCGTACACCGGTGAGCAACTTTCGTTCACCAAGGCCGACGCGAACGACGTGCAGATCGATCACGTGTATCCGCTGGCCGCCGCCTGGGATCTGGGGGCGGCGGGCTGGCCGCTCGCGCAGCGGGTCCGGTTCGCCAACGACCTCGAGGTCAACCTGCTCGCCACCGCAGGCCACATCAACCAGGCCAAAGGCGACAAGACCCCGGCGCAGTGGCTGCCGCCCGCGCGGGCGAACCACTGTTTCTACGCGGGCCGGTATCTCACCGCCGCCGCCCGCTACGACCTGCCGGTGACCGCGGCGGACGGCGCGGCCCTGCAGGCGGTGGCACGGACCTGCCCGTGAAAGAGCTCAGGCTCCCGTGGCGACCGGCCGCTTCGGGTCGTTGGACCACTGCGACCAGGAACCGGGGTACAGCGCCGCCTCGATACCGGCGACGGCCAGCGCCGCGACCTGATGTGCAGCGGTGACGCCCGAGCCGCAGTACACCGCGACCGGCTCGGCGGTGAATCCCGAGAAACGGTCGCGCAATTCGGCGGGCGCGCGGAAGCGGCCGTCGGCATCCAGGTTCTCGGCGGTGGGTGCGCTGACGGCGCCGGGGATGTGGCCCGCGCGCGGGTCGATCGGCTCGACCTCGCCGCGATACCGCTCGCCCGCGCGCGCATCGAGCAGATGGCCGCGCCAGCGGGCGGCGGCGTCGGCATCGATGACCGGCAGATGTCCCGGAGTCAGCTCGACATCACCCGGTTCCGGATCGGGTTCGGTGCCGGTGGCCAGCGCGCCGTTCGCGTTCGTCCACCCGGGCAGTCCGCCGTCGAGAATCCGCACGTCGGCGATGCCCGCCCAGCGCAGCAGCCACCAGGCGCGGGCCGCCGCCATGCCGCCGGTCGCGTCGTAGACCACCACCGCGTCGCCCTGGCGGACGCCCCAGCTGCGTGCGCACTTCTCCAGCTGCGCGATATCGGGCAGCGGATGCCGGCCGCGCGCGGGCGACGGCGGCGCGGCCAGCTCGGTTTCCATGTCGACGAACACCGCGCCGGGGATGTGGCCGTCCAGATAGTGTTGCGGGCCATCCGGGTCGCCTAGCGCCCAGCGCACGTCCAGCAGGCGAACCTGCTTGCCCGACAAGGCTTCTCGAAGCTCCACCGGCGAGATCAGTACCGCGCTCAACCCAGCTCCTCGTTCAGAAATCGCACCTTCGCGCACCGAATGCCCTCAACATTACGCATCTGAGCAGGGCAATGTGGCTGCACCCCAGCACTACTCGCCGGTAGCGGGCGGCGTCCCGGGTCCTGGACCGCCGCCGAATTCAGTCCAGTTTCCCCGCACTGGCCCGTGACTGGCAGTCCAGTTGCGGGCAGGATCGCCACAATGTCGAACCTTTCCCCGGCGCCCGCGGCACCCGTCGAGGACCACGAACCCCCCGCCACCGACCAGGCCGCGGCCGGGCTCGGACAACCGCTCGGCGCGGGCGCGGTCACCGCACTGGTGGGCTTCACCAGCTCGTTCGCGGTAGTACTGAGCGGGCTCACGGCCGTCGGCGCGAGTTCGGCACAGGCGGCGTCGGGACTGCTCGCGGTATGCCTGACCCCCGCGATCGGCATGATGCTGCTCAGCTTCCGGTATCGGATGCCGATCACGCTGGCCTGGTCCACCCCCGGCGCGGCGTTGCTCGCGAGCACGGGTGCGGTGACGGGCGGCTGGCCCGCCGCGGTGGGCGCGTTCGCGATCACCGGGGTGTTGATCGTGATCACCGGCCTGTGGCAGCGGTTGGGCAAGCTGGTTGCTGCCATTCCGGTCGAGATCGCCCAGGCCATGCTCGCCGGTGTGCTGCTGCCGTTGTGCCTGGCGCCGGTCAAGGCGGTCCAGACCAGCCCGGCGGTGGTGGTACCGGTGATCCTGGTCTGGCTGGTCCTGCAACGCTTCGCCAAGCGCTGGGCGGTGATCGCGGCGTTCGGCACCGCGGCGCTCGGCTCCGGCATCAGCATCGTGGTACAGCACCGGCATCTCGACTTCGCCGCGATGGTGCCTACGGTGGAATTGACTGTTCCGCAATGGAATTGGCAGGCCATCGTCGGCGTCGCGATACCGCTCTACATCGTCACCATGGCCTCGCAGAACATTCCGGGCACCGCGGTGATGAAATCGTTCGGCTACCTGGTGCCCTGGCGCGCGGCGATGACCGTGACCGGACTCGGCACGATCATCGGCGCGCCCGCGGGCGGCCACGCCATCAACCTGGCCGCGATCAGCGCGGCGCTGTCCGCCGCGCCCGCCGCACATCCCGATCCGAAGAAGCGCTGGCTCGCCACCTTCACCGCGGGCAGCGTTTACCTCGGCATCACGCTCGCCTCGGCCGCCGTGGTCACGTTCATCGCCACCGCGCCCAGGGGTGTGCTGGAAACCGTTGCGGGCCTTGCCCTGCTGACCACCTTGGCGGCCGCGCTCACCGGCGCCCTCAGCTCCGAAAAACACCGCGAGGCGGGCGTGATCACCTTCCTCATCGCCGCCTCGGGTGTCGGCTTCGCCGGTATCGGCGCCGCCTTCTGGGCACTGCTCGCCGGACTTGTCGCACGAAAAGTGTTGTCGCTGCGGCAGTGAACGAGGTCGGGGCCGGTGCGATAGCGGCGGGGCAGGCAGGCGAACCCTAGGCCGGTGCGGTGCCGGTGGCGATCGGGGGCGAATCCAGTTGTGCGGCAGGCACATCGACCGGCTCGGTCACCTCGTCGCGCCGCGCGTACACGCCGATCCGGCTGTGGTTGAACAGCAGGTTCAGCGTGAAGACGGTGATCGCGCCCATCGCGATACCGCTGTCCAGCAGAATCTGCACCGACGACGGGAACTTGTCGAACATACCTTTGGCCAGCACGGGGACCAGCCCCACGCCGAGTGAGGTGGCCACGATGACGGCGTTGACCCGGTCGCCGAGTTCCGCCTTGCGCAGAGTGTCGATGCCGACGATGGCGATCGTCGCGAACAGGACCAGTCCGACCCCGCCGACCACCGGTTTGGGCACCGCGGCGACGACCTCCCCCAAGCGCGGCAGCACCCCGAGCACCACCAGGATCGCGCCGCTCGTGGCGGTCACGTAGCGGCTGTGCACCCGGGTCGCCGCGACAGCTCCGACATTCTGGTTGAACATCGAGTCCACGAACGCGGTGAACACGCCGCCCAGCACGCCGGAGAGTCCGTCACCGATCAGGCCGCGCGCCAAATCGGCTCTGCCGACCGGTTTTCCGGTGATCTCGCTGATCGCCAGCATGCTCGCCGTCGACTCGGCGAACACGATCGCCATCACGATGCTCATCGCGACCACCGCCGCGATCGGGAACTGCGGGGCTCCGAAATGGAACGGTTCGGGCAGGCCCACCCAGGCCGCGTTCCCGATGCCGTCGGTGACCACCAGCCCCATCGGCACCGCGAGCGCGATCCCGACCGCCAGCGCGAACAACACCCCGAGCTGCGACCACATCCCGCGCGCGACGCACATGAAGCCGACCGCGAGCACCACCACCACGGCCGCCAGCCCGATATGGGACGGCGCGGCGAACGACGGCGCCGACGGGTCGCTCCCGATGATCAGCCGACCGGCCGACCCGATCAGCGAGACCCCGACGATGGTGAGCACCGTCCCGGAGACCAGCGGCGGAAAGAACCGGGCCATCCGGGCGAACGGCCAGGCCAGCGCCATCCCGACCACCCCGCCGATCATCATCGACCCGTACACCGCGGCCAGCCCGTACTGCTTGGCGATCAGCACCATCGGGTCCAGCGCGATGAACGTCGCGCCGCAGATGATCGGCAGCCGCGCGCCGGCGAGTTTGCCGATGCCCAGGCTCTGCACCAGCGTGATCACCCCGGCGATCAGCAGGTCCGCGCTGATCAGCAGCCCGACCGTGCTCCGGTCCAGGCCCACCGCCGCCCCGAACACCAGCGGCACGGTGATACACCCGGTGTACATGATCAGAACATGCTGGATGCCGAAGGTCAGCTGCCGCCCGAACGGCAACCTGCGATCGACAGAATGCGCCGCCTCTCCCATAGGTAAACAACTAGTCGCCGTTCTTTACGGCAAACCCCCGGCAATGTTTCCCCCACGTGACATCACACCCCCACTTTCGCCGCACCCTTTCTGTCTTCCCGCACTCGCTGTGGCATGGCATAGCGGGTGCGGGAAGGTAGTAGGGGTGCGCGAAATCAGAAACGGCCGGGCGCGCGGGAGTGGCGCGGGGGTCAGGGTGACGCGCGGTGGGGGCATTCGCCGGGCCTGCTCGACGGCACGTTGCCAGCGCAACACTGCCGCTGTACCGCTGAGATCCTGCCAAGTCCAGCGGACCATGATCAGTCCGGTCTCGCGGATCGCGTCCTCGCGCACCTTCTCCGCGAAGAGGACATCACCCGGCTCCTGGCCCGGTTTCAGCAACCTGCCGTATTTGACCTGTCCGTCGAATTCGCCGACGACGCCGGCGGTCAGATCGTAGAAATCCACGCGGCCAAGGAAACCGGCTGTCGCGGACAACAATTCACCTTGTTGGGACGGAATCGGCAATCCGTTCCGGTGGAACATCACCCGGCTCCGCGATTCGCCGACGCTCTCGCTGTGCGCGTCGAGCAAGTCTATTGTCCTGCGCGCCTGCGTTATCCCGTGGCGTCGACCGGCCAGTGCCAACTCCGCTGCCAATTCGGTAGGTGTGATGCCCAAGGTGCGCAGAGCTGCGTCGCCGACGACTACCGCTTGCTCACACGGCAATGTGCGAGCCAGGTCGACCACGGTTCGTGCCGGTGTGGTGACCCAATGCCCGTCGATCTCGACGACACCATCCGATATCGGCGCACAGTGCACCTTCATCTCACGGCGAACTCGCCCACCGTTACGCCGATCCCTTGTGATGTGCACAAGGTCCAACGGCGTTGCCCACAGCGGCAATCCGTACAACACCGCTGCGGATTGATGACTGACGATCGCGTCGGGGGCCAACACGGGCAGTGTCGAATCGATCAGCAACCGGTGACGTTCGATCGGGTCGAGATGGTCGAACTCGGTGGCCTCGACGTAACAACCACGACGCAGTCGATGCCACCGGTCACCACGGTGGCGCCGACGGATGTCGTGATCGGAGTAGCCGTTCGCGAGTGCACTCTGCCGCCGCTGTATCTCGCCCATGCGGACATACTTGCCCGATCGGCCGACCCGGACGACCCGGCACGGACCGATTGGGGATAACTCGGGGGTGTGGAGTTCCTGAACGCACCCTTTCTGTCTTCCCGCACCCGCTGTGGCATGGCATAGCGGGTGCGGGAAGGCAGAAGGGGTGCGGCGACGGAGGAGGGCTACGTCGCGCGCAGGGTGGCTTGGAAGCGGCGCATGCCGTCCAGCCAGCGGTCGTAGTCGGCGCCCTTGTAGCGGTACATCTTCAGGACCTCGGGGTGCGGGAGGATCAGGAAGTGTTCGGCGGCGAGGGCGGCCAGGACGACCTCGGCCACCTCGTCCGGGGCGAGGACCGGGCCCGCGGTGGTCACCGCCTTCACGGCGAGTTCGGCATCGGCGGTGGATTCCCCGGGGGCCAGGCCGGTGTGCAGGAGTTGGGTGTCGACACCCATCGGGCACAGGCAGCTCACTCGAATTCCCTTGTCGCCGTACGTGACCGACAGCCACTCGGCGAAGCCGACGGCGGCGTGTTTGGAGACCGCGTACGGGGCGGAACCGAGCTGGGTCAGCAGGCCCGCCGCCGACGCGGTGGACACGAAGTAGCCACCACCGCGCGCGGACCATTCCGGGACCAGCAGGCGAGCGGCCCGCACGTGGGCGAGCACGTTGACCTCGAGCGCCGCGGCCCACTGGGCGTCGGTGCTGTCCAGCCCGCCGCCACCGCCGATACCCGCATTCGCGAAATACAGGTCCACCGGGCCGAATTCGGTCGCGGCGCGTTCGATCAAGCCGCGAATCACCTGCTCGTCGGCGACGTCGCCACCCATCGCGACCGCACCCGGGCCGAGCGATTCGGCAACGCGGGTCGCGCTGTCGGCATCGAGGTCGGCGAGCACCACCCGAGCCCCGGCGGCGACGAGCGCCTTCGCCAGCGCCGCCCCGATCCCCGCGCCCGCCCCCGTGACGATGGCAACCTTGCCTGAAATCTCCATCTCCGCACCTTAATCAACCGCGCCGCGAGTGGCGCGCCCCCGCTCAGTTCGCGCCGGCCAGCCGGTCCAGCAGCGGGGCGGTGCGCGGGCCGACCAGCTCCCGCATGACCAGCGCCATGTTGGTGCGCTCCACGCCCGGGATCTTCAATATCTGTCCGGCGATTCGGTACAGATCGTCGGCGTCCTTCGCGACGACCCGTACGGTCAGGTCGGTGAGCCCGGTCATGCCGCACACCTCGGTGACCTCCGGTACCTCGGCGAGTTCGGTTACCACGGAATCCAATTGGTGCTGGTCCACGACCACCGCGACGAAGGCGGACAACGGATAGCCGAGCGCGCGAGGCTGCACCCGGCGCTCGAAACTGCCGAGCACCCCGCCCGCCTCCCAGCGCGACAGCCGCGCCTGCACGGTATTACGGGACAGCCCCAGCCGGGCCGCCAGCTCCACACCGGTGGCCCTCGGATTGGCGACCAGCTCCAGTAACAACCTGGCGTCGGTCGCGTCCAAGGTCACGTCGGCCGTTTCTCTGGTCATGCATCGCAGTATGGCACCACTCCCCCTCCCCAGTGGCCGCAGACCCGGTATTTGTCCAGGCCAGAGCACCTTTGCGCCCCGCCACGCAGCCACCTGACCGACCTGCCGACGGGACCTGGCGGCCGCCGCGTGAACGTGGCGGCACCATCGAACGCGAGAACAGCGATATCGCTGGGCGACACCCGGATTCATCGTTGCGGAATTGGTCACTCGTCGTGAAAGTCTGCACGCCGGGGCTTGCTCGACATCGAAGTCGCTTTTTTCAGTGACCTTTCCCACAGAAAGTTCGAGATCTGCGTTTGCTTCAGCGAACGATACGAATGGGTTCAGTGCAGCGGCTAGCATCATCGAGGCTGCACGAATTCGCAGCGGTGAGCACTGGGGAGGACAAATAGATGAGCAAGACATCGGGTCGCGGTATCTTTTACCGGACAAGCGGGGTCATTGCATTGCTCGTCGGAGTGGCGTTCTTCCCGCCGGCTACGACGGCAGCACCACTCCGGACCGCTGAACAGGGAGAATTGGCGGCCCCGATACTGACGGCAACGCTGACTCCGGATCGAGGCGACGGCCGCGGTCACACAATAGATGTGACGGTCTCCAATCCCAACGCCGAGTTCTCGGGCATCAATTGTTGGGCGTATATGGATGACACGTTCCCGGTCGCCGGAGAGCAAAACCCGCTCATCGTATACCGGGACGGCCGAGATCGCGTTTTCCCGGGACAGACAAAGCAGGCCAGCCTTATTCGCGTACGGGCCGGTGAGCGAGTTATCACAGCGAGTTGCCATGCCGGGGAACAGCGTCAGAATACTTATCCGGAGGCGAAGGCGACCCCGATCAAGCTGATCGTCGGCGGCTGATGCGCTGAATTGTTGATCGCCGGACGCGATCGAGGTTTGCGGGTAGCAAGCCATCGGCTTGCGGGCACCGCGAGGGCGAGTACCAGCGTCACGGCACAGAGCACCGCGGGGGCGATCGCGGCGAACATCGGGCCCGGACGGAACTCGGCGAACTCCGAACCTCGACCAAGGTGTACAGCTAGCAGCGGCGATTCGGTCAGTTGTGTTGAATCCGTGCAGATTTCGTGCAGTTTCCCGGTGGCAGGCGGCTGTTCGGAGCGAGGGGCGACAGGTTGCGGGGCAACGGCCCGTGGTCTCGCTGCACGGGGAGAGCCATCGCGCATGGACTCGACTCGTCGGGCTATCGGCGAGGCCCGGTGCTGCGAGGCCGACACGCCCACAAATCTCGGTCCCTCCGACCACGGTTTACTGCCGTGTCATGTGAGTCCGATTCGTCCCATATTCCGGGCGGGTATCCGACCGCGGGGCCATCTTCGCTGATCGCAGGCCGTCGCTGGGCATTCGACGCAGCATGACAGCAACGTACTGGTCGGAATTGAGCATTCTGCGCATTCGCGTGTCGTTCACTTGCGCACATCGCATTCTCGTGGATGCTGTGAGGTAGAGCACACGCGCACCCGTGAGGAGGCGGACCCCGATGCCAGAGAAGATCGATTATCCGGTCCAATTGGTCCAGCCCGACGGACGGCGCGTCCTAGCTCGCGAGTACGCCGCTTCGGTCGCCGACATCGGCCCCGATCAACTGCGGGACCTATACGAGGACATGGTCGTCACCCGGCGGATCGACACCGAGGCGACCGCTCTGCAACGCCAGGGGCAACTAGGACTCTGGGCGCCGCTGCTGGGACAGGAAGCCACCCAGGTCGGTTCGGCCCGCGCGCTGCACCCCGACGACTACGTGTTCTGCAGCTACCGCGAGGCCGCCGTCGCCTACTGCCGCGGCGTGCACCCCACCGAGATCACCCGGATGTGGCGCGGTGTCGCGCACTCGTGCTGGGATCCGAACGCGGTCAACATGACCAATCCGAACATCATCGTCGGCTCGCAAGGACTGCACGCGACGGGTTACGCGTACGCCGCGCATCTGGAAGGCGCGGAGATCGCGACGATCACCTACTTCGGCGACGGTGCGAGCAGCCAGGGCGATATCGCCGAAGCACTGGGTTTCGCGGCGAGTTGGAGCGCGCCGGTGGTGTTCCTCTGCCAGAACAACCACTGGGCGATCAGCGAACCGGTCCGGGTGCAGAGCCAGACCCCGATCGTGCGCCGCGCCTACGGTTACGGCATTCCGGGCGTGCAGGTCGACGGCAACGACGTGCTCGCGGTGCTGGCGGTGACGCGGCAGGCGATCGCGCGGGCCCGCAGCGGCGGCGGTCCGTCGTTCATCGAGGCGCTCACCTATCGGATGGGCCCGCACACCACCGCCGACGACCCCACCCGCTACCGCTCCGCCGCCGAGACCGAAGAGTGGGCGCGCCGCGATCCGATCGATCGGCTGCGCCGGCTGCTCGAGCGAGAGTCGTTGTTCGACACCGAGTTCCAGCGCCGCGTCGCCGAGCACGCCGACGAGGTGGCCCGGCAGGTGCGCACCTCGACCATCGATATGCCCGATCCGGCGCCGATCGACCTGTTCGATCACGTCTATGCCTCCCCGCATGCGCTCATCACCGAAGAGCGACGGGAATACGCGGAGTATCTGGCTGGCGATCCCAGCGATGCGGCCGCGCGACCGGAAGGAGTCCCTTCATGATCACCACTTTCGCCGGCGCATTGAACACCGGATTGCGGCGTGCACTGGAGGACGACCCCAAAGTACTGCTCATGGGCGAGGACATCGGGCGGCTGGGCGGGGTGTTCCGGGTGACCGACGCCTTGCAGAAGGATTTCGGCAACAATCGAGTGGTCGACACTCCGCTGGCCGAATCCGGCATCGTGGGAACGGCTTTCGGCATGGCGCTGCGCGGTTTCCGGCCGGTGTGCGAGATCCAGTTCGACGGCTTCGTCTATCCCGCCTTCGATCAGATCGTCTCGCATGTGGCGAAGATCCACTACCGGACGCAGGGAAAGGTGATCGCGCCCATCACGATTCGTATTCCGTTCGGTGGCGGGATCGGTTCGGTGGAACATCATTCGGAATCGCCGGAAGCCTACTTCGCGCACACCGCCGGGTTGCGCGTGCTGACGCCGAGCAACCCCGCCGACGCGTATCTGATGATCCGCCAAGCGATCGCGCTGGACGACCCGGTGATCTTCTTCGAGCCGAAACGGCGCTACTGGGACAAGGCCGAGGTCGATTTCCTCGCCCTGGACCGCGACGGGGATCTACCGCTGGACCGCGCCAGGGTCTGCACCGTGGGCGGCGACGCCACCGTCGTCGCCTATGGCGGCACCGTGGCCACCGCGTTGACGGCCGCGAAAATAGCTGCGGAAGAAGGGCATTCGCTCGAAGTGATCGATCTGCGCAGCCTCTCGCCGATCGACTTCGACACCATCGAGGAATCGGTGGCCAAGACCGGCAGGCTGGTCATCACACACGAGGCCCCGGTGTTCGCGGGTCTCGGCGCCGAGATCGCGGCGCGGATCACCGAGCGGTGTTTCTATCACCTGGAGGCGCCGGTGCTGCGCGTCGGCGGATTCGATATCCCCTATCCCCCCGCTAAGCTCGAGAAGTTCCATCTCCCCGATCCCGACCGCATTCTCGCCGCGGTCGATCGAACGCTCGCCGCCTGACGCCGGTACGCCGCAGTGAGAGGTGCCCACGTGGAAGATCGCGCCAACGAACCCGGCTCGGGGAACGTCCTGGAGTTCCGCCTCCCTGATCTCGGGGAAGGTCTCGCCGACGCCGAACTGGTCTCCTGGTCGGTCGGCGTCGGCGACGACGTGGCACTCAACCAGACGATCGCCGAGGTGGAGACGGCGAAGGCGGTGGTGGCGCTGCCTTCGCCGTTCGCCGGGCGGGTGGTCGAACTGCTCGCGGAACCCGGCGAGACCGTGTTGGTCGGAGCGCCACTGATCCGGGTGCAGAGCGATCAGCAACCGGCGCGGGACAGCGCGGCAGGTGAGACGAACAACGGACGGACCGCGGTGCTCGTGGGCTACGGTCCCGAAGGGGAAACCGTATCTCGACGGCGCAGGCCCGCCGCCGCGGCGCACCCTGCTCCGCCACAGGGCGGTGACACGCCCGATTCGATCCCCGAACAGCCTGCGGCGCAGCTGGTTTCGTCGAGTGACCCGGACCAGTCCGACAGCAGGCCGCAACTATCCGGTCGAGCCGCCGCGACACCCGCGGCGCGCAGGCTGGCCCGCGAGATCGGCATCGATCTGTGGTTCGTCGCGGGTTCCGGGCCCGGCGGTGCGGTCACCGTGGACGACGTGCGGGGCGCGGTCCCGGTCTCGCAACCGCGCCCGACGGCACCCCGGCCCGAGCCTGCCGCGGTCACCGATCCGCACGCGGGGGTGAGCCGTCCACCGGCCCGGGAAGAGCGGGTGCCGATCACCGGCGTGCGCAAGCGCACCGCCGCGGCCATGCTGGCCAGTGCCCGCACCATCCCCCAGGCCAGCACCTTCGTCACCTTCGATTGCACCGCGTCGGTGGAATTACTCGACCATCTGCGCAGCACGAAACCTTTTGCCGGACTTACCCTCACCCCGCTCGCGCTGGTGGCGAAGTCCGCGCTCGCCGCGCTCACCGAGTTTCCCGGTATCAACACTTTTTGGGACGAACCGAATCAAGAAATCGTCACCAAGCACTACGTGAATCTCGGGATCGCGGTGGCGACCGATCGCGGCCTGCTGGTACCGAATATCAAAGAAGCGCAGTCACTGAGCCTGCGCGACCTGACCCGCGAGATCGGCTGGCTGGCCGAGACCGCCCGATCCGGCGGCGCGAGCCCCACCGACCTGCGCGGCGGCACCTTCACCATCACCAACGTCGGCGTCTTCGGTGTCGACACCGGCGTACCGCTGGTGAATCCCGGGGAGGCGGCGATCCTGTGCCTGGGATCGATCCGCAAGCGCCCCTGGGTATTCCGCGACGAACTCGCGGTCCGCTGGGTCACCACCCTGGGCATCAGCTTCGATCACCGGATGATCGACGGCGAACTAGCCTCCCGCTTCCTATCAACAACCGCCGCCCTACTGGAGGACCCACTAACCCTCCTGAGCCGCATCTGACACCCTCTTTACCGCACCCTTTTCGTCTTCCCGCACCCGCTGTGGCGTGGCATAGCGAGTGCGGGAAGACGAAGGGGTGCGGGAAGTCAGGTGGTCAGTTGCGCTGCGGCGGTGCGGATCACGGCGGGGATCTCGACGGGCTTGCGGGTTTCGGCGTCCACGTAGACGTGCACGAAGGTGCCGGTGGCGGCCAGTTCGAGGTCGTCGTCGGCTTCGCGGAAGATGGCGAGATCGTAGGTGATGCTGGACCGGCCCAGGCGGGAGATGCGCAAGCCGACCTGGAGCCGGTCGGGGAAGCTGAGCGAGCCGACGTACTGGCAGGAGGTCTGCGCGACGACGCCGAGCGCGGGCAGCTCGCGGATATCGGTGCCGGTGGCGTGCATCAACCATGCGTTCACCGCGGTGTCGAAGTACGAGTAGTAGGTCACGTTGTTCACGTGCCCGTAGTGGTCGTTGTCCGCCCACCGGGTGGGCATCGGCCAGAGCACCGGATACTGCTGCTGCGTCACCCGGCCGACACTAGCTCAGCCGGGTTCGCGCCCTGCCGGTGGTCGCGCGGGCTGACGCCGAAGTGGCGTTTGAACGCGGCACTGAGGGCGAACGCGCTGCCGTAACCGACCTGACGCGCGATGGACTCGATGGTCGCGTCGGATTCGGCGAGCAGGTCCGCGGCCAGCGCCAGCCGCCACTCGGTGAGGAAGGACATCGGCGGCTCGCCGACCAGATCGGTGAAGCGCCGGGCCAGTGCGGCCCTGGACACCCCCACCGCCTCGGCCAGGCCGGCCACCGTCCAGCCGTGCGCCGGATTGTGCTGCAGCAGCCGCAGCGCCTTGCCGACGAGCGGATCACTGTAGGCGTGATACCAGGCGGGCGCGTCGTTGCGGGCGAACCAGGCGCGCAGGGCGGCGATCAGCACCATGTCGAGCAGCCGATCGAGTACCGCCCCCTGCGCGGGTTCGTCTTTGACCGCCTCGTCGACCAGGATGTCGAGCAGCCGGGTGTCGAAATCGCCGCGCTGCAACACAATCACCGGCGGTAGCGCACGCAGCAGCCGCTGGCTGGCCGCGCCCGCCGACTCGTAGGTGCCGGTGATCATCATGGTCGCGCCGTCGGCGTCGGTGCCCCACTGCCGCACGCCGAGACTCAATGTCTCGCACAGTATTTCACCGTCGGCGGTCTTGGTGACGTTGCCAGGGTGGATGTAGATCTGCGGCTCGGTGGCCGGATCGTCGGCGACCGTGTAGTGATCGGGCCCGCGGAAGATCGCGATATCGCCCTCGCACAGCTGACGAGGCGCGTGCTGGCCCAGCATGATCCAGGCGCCGCCGCGCACCATCGACACCACGGTGAGCGGGGCCTCGTCCTGGATGTGCAGGGACCAGGGCGGCGCGAGCATCGAACACATCAAGAACGCGCCTCTGGCACGGGGACCTTCGAGCAGACTGGCGAGCGCATCCACGCGATCAACCCTAGACGATTACGCATGATCATGAGCCGTTGAACTATGTTCCGTCTCGCCGCCCGCGGATGTACTGGATCCATGACATACAGCACCGATTCCCGGCCTCCCATCCTCGTCACCGGCGGCACCGGAAAGACCGGCAGCCGGGTCGCCGCGCGACTCACCGCGGCGGGGCACCCGGTCCGGGTCGGCTCCCGCACCGCCGGCATTCCGTTCAGCTGGGCCGAGCGCGGCACCTGGCCCGCGGCGTTGACCGGAGTGCACGCCGCCTACGTCGCCTTCCAGCCGGACCTCGCGGTACCGGGCGCGCCCGAGACGCTGCGGGCGTTCGCCGCGGTGGCGAAGCGGTGCGGCGTGCGCCGGCTGGTGTTGCTGTCCGGTCGCGGCGAGCCGGAGGCGCTGGAGTGCGAGGAGATCGTGCAGCAGTCCGGCCTCGAGTGGACCGTGCTGCGCTGTAGTTTCTTCGCCCAGAATTTCAGCGAGGGCGCGTTCACCGAATACATCCTGGCGGGCGAGGTCGCGCTGCCCAACGGCGAGGTGCCGGAGCCGTTCGTGCACGCCGACGATATCGCCGAGGTCGCCACCGTGGCGCTCACCGCGGACGGGCACGCCGGTGCGGTCTACGAGCTGACCGGGCCGCGCGCCCTGTCCTTCACCGCGGCGGTCGCACAGATCGCCGAGGTGACCGGGCGCGAGATCGCCTTCGTTCCGGTGACGCGCACGGAATTCGTTGCGGCGCTGACCGATTACCAGGTGCCCGCGGATGTGGTGAGCCTGCTCGACTACCTGTTCGGCACGGTGCTGGACGGGCGCAACTCGGCCACCACCGACGGTGTGCGGCGGGCGCTGGGCCGCGAACCCAAGGACTTCGCCGACTACGCGAAGGAGGCAGCCGCGACGGGCGTATGGGATATCCAGCCGAATTGAAGCGGTGCCGGGCGCGGTGCGCGGGAGACCGCGCCCGGCATCGATGCGAGCCACGAGCGAAGATCATCGGTACCGTCGAAGGGGTGTTCAGTCCGACGATGGATCGCACGCTCCGCCTCGCTCGCGTCGCCGTGTTCACGGTGTTCGGGCTGAACGGATTCCTGCTCGCCATGTGGGTGGTGCACATTCCGGCGATCACGGACCGGACCGGTGTCGCGAAATCCACGCTCGGCATGTTCATCCTGTTGATGGCGGGCTCGGGCATCGTCGGCATGCGGATCGCCGGTCCGCTGGCGGATCGATTCGGCAGCCGGACGCTGGTGGGCACCGCCGCGGTGATCGCCTCGGTGGCGGCGCTCGGCCCCGGGTCGGCCACCGGCCCGGTGCCGTTGGCGATCGCCCTGTGCTGCTTCGGTTTCGGCAACGGCGCGCTGGACGTCTCGATGAACACCCAAGCGGTGCACGTGGAACGGGCCTACGGGCGGCCGATCATGTCGGCCTTCCACGCGCTGTTCTCCGGCGGCGGGCTGTTGGGTTCGCTGCTCGGCGCGGCGACCTTGCGCGCGGGCTGGGATCTGCGAATGACGTTGGCACTGGCCGCGACCGGCTGTGTCCTGTTGACGGCGGCGCTCGTACCGCGCCTGCTCCGGGACAGCGAAACCGTGCCACGGACCGTCACTCCGGGTGCAGGCGAAGGGGTAACCGCCGACCTGACATCCGGGCGGGCACATCGGCGAAAGGTGCTGGCGCTGGCCGCGATCGCCTTCGCGGTGCTGCTCGCGGAGGGCGTCGCCGGTGATTGGAGCACGCTGCAGATGCGTGAGCACCTCGGCGTCGACCAGGCCACGGCCGCCCTGGCGTTCGGCGCGTTCTCGGTCACCATGACCGGCGGCAGACTGGCCGCCGACCGGGTGAGCGGGGCGTTCGGCCGGGTGGCGGTGGTCCGCTACGGCACCTTGCTCGCCGCACTCGGCCTCACCGTCATCATGGTGTCGCCGTGGGTGCCGCTGTCGTTGCTCGGCTGGGCCATGGCAGGTCTCGGCCTGTCCGGCACCGTACCGCAGATCTTCACCGCCGCAGGCAATCTCGGCTCCGCGACGGCGGCCACCGATATGGCACGGGTCTTCAGCCTGGGCTATCTGGGTTTGCTCGCGGGCCCCGCGGTCATCGGCTGGCTCAGCGCGGTCATTCCGCTGACCGCCACCTTCCTGGTCCCGCTGCTGGCCATGGTGGTGTGCTGCGCCTACGCGGGGGCCGTGGCGGCGCCCCAGCCGGCGAGCGAAAAACACTGACGCACAGCGAATTCCGCCCGCCGACCGGGACTACTTGGGTGCCACCAGGCAGAGCGTCATCGGATCCGGTTTCGGATACACGATGGTGCTGTCCTCGGTGTATTTCGGGCCGCACGCGGACTTGTCCGCGCTGCCCCGCACGATGCGGCCGATCTTGTAGTCGGCGGCGGAGCTACAGGCGACCTTGGTGCTCGCCGCCAGCGTGCCGCTCTTGATGCAGTCGCCTTCCTTCACATTGAGTCGCAGGCACAGCGTGTAACCGTTGCGACCGGTCTCGTAGTAGCTGGCGTAGTCCTGGTTCTCGCAGTTCTTGTTCGATCCGTCGATCCGCTGTGCCACCACGTAATTGGCCTCGGGATCGGAGCACTCCTTGATCGCGAACTCGGCCTTGTAGGTGGTGCCGGACAGTTTCGCGCACTCGCCTACCGCGACCTTCTTACCGTCCGGTCGTCCGACGGTGGCGATGAGCGCGACCACGGCGATCACGCCGAGGATGACGACGGTGATGATGATCGCCTTGGCCTTGCCGCCCGAACGCCGCGGCGGCCCCGGCGGCGGGAAAGCGCCGGGCGGGAACCCGGGCGGCCCGCCGTGCGGCGGAAAGCCCTGTGGTGGAACGCCTTGCGGTGGTGGGAAGCCCTGCTGTGGCATGCCCGGCTGCGACGGATATCCGGTGCCGGGCGGCGGATAGCCCGCCCCGTAACCCGGTTGTGCCGGCTGACCCGGATACCCCTGCGCCTGCGGGTAGCTCGGCTGGGCGTAGCCCTGGCCGCCGGGTTGCCCCGGATATGGATAGTTCGGTGGTGTGGTCATGTTCCCCTCCCCAGGGTTTACGCGATCTCGGCCGCACGCGGCGGCCGAACGAACTCACAGAATCTAGCCGATGGATTCGCCGGCCGTGCGCTGGGTGATTGCCGTTACGTCCTCAGAGGTACAGGCCGGGGTTGACCGGATCCGCGGGCACCGACTGGATCTTGGTGTCCCCGTCGCGCAACGCGACCAGTTCCGCCAACGTCGCGCCGTCCGGACCGGCAGCCTCGCCCGGGGTTTCCGGACGCCGTTCCCGGGCCAGCCAGGCCGCCGATTCGGCGGGCGAGAGCCGCCCGACTTCGAGCTGCGCCAGGCAGCGACCGGGACGGGTCACCGCCGGGTGCAGCCGGGTCAGATCCTCGTTGGTGGTGATCGCCACGAGCACGTCCCGGCCTTGGCCGAGCATGCCGTCGGTCAGGTTGAGCAGGCGCGAAAGCCCCTGCCCCGCAGTTTCTCTGGCCTCGCCGCGGATCAGTTCGTCACAGTCCTCGAGCACCAGCATGCGCCAGCGCTTGGTGTCCTCGTCGCCGTCGATGCCCGCCGCGACATCCATCAGATAGCCGGGCTTGGCGAACATCACCTCGGGGTCGAGCACGCAGTCGAACTGGCACCACGGCCCCAGGCGCGTGCGAGCGCACGCAGCGCGGTGGTCTTCCCGGTGCCCGGCGGCCCGTGCAGCAGCACGAGCCGGCCGCGCACGTCCGCGGCAGTCAACGCCATCAGCCGGTCCAGCGCGCCCGCCACGTCGGCGGCGTAGTTGCCACGGATTTCCGGCCAGGTCGGCGCGGTGATGGTGCGGCCGCGCCGCTGCGGGCCGTGGCTGTGCATGTGCCAGAAGCCCATCTCGATGGTCTCGCCGACCTCCGGCTGCGCGGCCGCGTCGCGGATCGCCTCGGCGAGCACCGTCGTCGCGAGTTCGTCGGTGACCGCGGTGACCTCGACCATCGCCGAGCCACCCGACCACCGGACCGCGCGCAGCGACCACCCCGCCCCGACCACCAGCGCGGCGCCGCTGTCGTCGTCCTGGGTCGAGCGCACCACCCGGCCGTGCTCCGGCCGCAGCAGCGCGTCGGGCTTGATCCGCTCGAGATGCGCGGTGCGCGCGCACGGCTGATCACCACGCAGGAAGGGACTCACCGCGAGCGCATCTATCGCGTCGCGCGTGGAATAGGCGGAGTCGACGGCGACAGTCCACGGCAGCCGCTCGGCGAGATCGGCCGAGGGCTCACTCGGGTCGATCAACCGAAGGGGCTCGTTACGTGCGGACACTCCGAGCATGATCAGGCCTGCGGACCGGGCTTGTCCACTGGTTTAACGCCGAACGGCCTCCCGCGTGCGCGGGAGGCCGTTCGAATCCGAATCCCTACAGCGCCTTCAGTTCCTCGGTGACCGCACCGACGGACTTCTTGGCGTCGCCGAACAGCATCGAGGTGTGATCGGCATAGAACAGCGGGTTGTCGATGCCCGCGAAGCCGGAGTTCATCGAGCGCTTGAGCACGATGACGCTCTTGGCCTGGTCGACGTTGAGGACGGGCATGCCGTAGATCGGGCTGCTGGCATCCTCGCGCGCCGCGGGGTTGGTGACGTCGTTGGCGCCGATCACCAGGGCGACATCGGTGCGGCCGAATTCGCCGTTGATGTCGTCCATTTCCTTGAGCGCGTCATAGGAGACCTCGGCCTCGGCCAGCAGCACGTTCATGTGACCGGGCATGCGGCCCGCGACCGGGTGGATGGCGTATTTGACCTCGACGCCCTTGGCTTCGAGCAGCGCCGCCATCTCCTTGACCGCGTGCTGGGCCTGGGCGACGGCCATGCCGTAGCCGGGCACCACGATCACCTGGTTGGCGTAGGCCATCTGAATCGCGGCGTCCGCGGCGGAGGTGGCCTTGGCCTGCTTGTTCTCCCCATCGCCGCCGGCGCCGGGAGCCGTTCCGCCACCGCCGAATCCGCCCGCGACGATCGCCGGAATGGACCGGTTCATCGCCTTGGCCATCAGGTTGGTGAGGATGGTGCCGGACGCGCCGACGATCATGCCCGCGACGATCATCGCGGTGTTGTTCAGCGCCAGACCCGCTGCGGCGGCCGACAATCCGGTCAGCGCGTTGAGCAGCGAGATGACCACCGGCATATCCGCGCCGCCGATCGGCAGCACCACGGCGAGGCCGAGCACACCGGCCAGCACCAGGACCGCGATCATCCACAGTTGGGACACACCGTCATTGGTGGCGCCGACGCCGATCACCACGGCGGCCGCGATCGCGCCCAGGAGCAGCAGCAGATTCAACGGCTGCTGCAGCTTGCCGAGACCGATCGGACGGCCGGGCAGGATCTCCTGGAGTTTGCCGAACGCGATCAGCGAGCCCCAGAACGAGACCGAGCCGATGATCGCCGCGAACAGCGAACCGATGACGATGTGCACCGTGGGCTCTTCGTCGAAGTGCGAAAAGCCTTGGCTGTTGATGAATTCCGACCACGCGATGAGCGCGACCGTGCCACCGCCGACGCCGTTGAACGCGGCGACCAGCTGCGGCATGGCGGTCATCTTGGTGAACTGCGCGGGCGGCACGCCGAGCGCGATGCCGACCACCAGTCCGGCGATGATCAGGATCCAATTGCTGGTGTGGCGCACCGAGATCAGGGTCGCGACCACGGCGATGAACATGCCGACGGCGGCGATCAGGTTGCCGCGCACCGCGGTCTTCGGACCGGTCAGGCCCATCAGACCGTAGATGAACATGCCGAACGCGATGATGTAGAGACCGTTGACCAGGTAGGTCACGTTGTCGAAGGTATGCATCACTTCTCCGCCTTCGCCGGCGCTGCCGCCTTCTTGCCCTTGAACATGCCCAGCATCCGGTCGGTCACCACGAAACCACCGATGACATTGAGGGTTCCGAAGACGACGGCGACGAACAGGATGATCTGGGTCAGGATCGAGGGGTCCTGCACGTTGCCCAGGGTGACCAGCGCGCCGAGCACGACGATGCCGTGAATGGCGTTGGTACCGGACATGAGGGGGGTGTGCAGGGTGTTGGGGACCTTCGAGATGACGGCGAACCCGACGAACCCGGAGAGCACCAGGATCGCGATGTTCGCGAGCAGTTCGGTGTACATCAGGCTTCCCTCTCCCGGGTGACGCAGGAATCGGCGAGCACCTGATCCTCGAAGTCGGGTGCCACCGCACCGTCCTTCAGCATCAGTTCCAGCAGTGCCGCAATGTTTTTCGAGTACAGCTCCGAGGCGTGCTCGGGCATCGTCGCGGGCAGGTTCAGCGGCGAGGCGATAGTGACCTGGTGCTTGACCACGGTCTCGCCCGGCTCGGTGAGCTCACAGTTGCCGCCGGTCTCCCCGGCCAGGTCGATGATCACGCTGCCCGGCTTCATGCCCTCGACCGCGGCCGCGGTCACCAGACGCGGTGCGGGACGGCCGGGTACGAGCGCGGTGGTGATCACCACGTCGAAACCCTTGATCGCGTCCTCCAAAGCCTGCTGCTGCTTTGCCTTCTCCTCGTCGGTGAGTTCGCGGGCGTAGCCGCCCTCACCGGCCGCGTCGATGCCGAGATCGAGCCACTGCGCACCGACCGAGCGCACCTGATCGGCGACCTCGGGCCGCACGTCGTAGCCGGTGGTGCGGCCGCCGAGGCGCTTGGCGGTGGCCAGCGCCTGCAGGCCCGCGACACCCACGCCGAGCACCAGCACCGTCGCGGGCTTCACCGTGCCCGCCGCGGTGGTGAGCATCGGGAAGAAGCGCGTCGACTCCGACGCCGCGAGCAGCACGGCCTTGTATCCCGCGACATTGGCCTGCGAGGACAGCGCGTCCATCACCTGCGCCCGCGAGATCCGCGGAATCGCCTCGACCGCGAACGCCTGCACGCCACCGGCTTTCAGCTTGCCGATCTGGTTGTCCGCGTTGCGCGGGGCCAGGAAGCCGATCAGGGTCTGCCCGTCCGACAGCTTCGCCACCTCGGCGTCACTGGGCGGGGCGACCTTCACGACCACCTCGGCCGACCAGGGGTCGCCGATGGTCGCGCCGGCGTCTTCGTAGGCGCTGTCGGGAATGAGCGCGCCGAGACCGGCACCGGACTCGACCACCACCTGCACCCCCTGCTTCAGCAGGGTCGGAATGATCTTCGGCACCAATGCGACACGTCGTTCGCCCGCGTTGGACTCGCGAACGACTCCGACACGCGCGCCGCGTGGCGACTGATCGCCTACGCTCTGCGTTGTCTCCACTATGTCAGTTCCTTCTTGTGCTGAGCTTGCAGGCAACAGATGGACGGCCGGACGATGTTACTTCAGAGTAAGGTCGCCCAAATCCTCGCAACTGTACCCGGCGTGTTGTGCGGACCGCTGAGACGCCCGTCACACGATCGCGCCGGATTCCACCGATATGCCGGGTTCTCGAGGTCATCGGGGTCACCTCCTGCGCGGTGGTTGTTCGGACGAGCGCCGGTTCTGATGGTGGTCGCCGCGGCTGCCCGCGACAAGACCGAACGTGCAGGTCTATTACTTACTCGAAGGTTCGGCACCAGGTCAGGCGGGGGACGCCGGGCCTGGGAAGTGACGTGCATCATGATCGATTCTCACGCCGGGGTGTTCCGGGCCGCTCGTACGCCGTAAGGTCCAGCCTGTGACCGACTGCGTCTTCTGCCGCATCGTGGCCGGCGTTGCCCCCGCAACAAAGGTGTACGAGGACGACTCGCTCTGCGCCTTTCTCGACATCCGTCCCATCGCCCGCGGCCACACGCTGGTGATCCCCAAGCAGCACGCCACCGAACTGGAGGATCTGGACGCCGAACTCGGCGCCTACGTCTTCCGGGCCGGACATCGGCTCGCGCTCGCGGTCCGGCGCAGCCCGCTCGCCGCCGATGGCGCGAACCTGGTGCTCAACGACGGCACCGCCGCGTTTCAGACCGTTCCGCACGTCCATCTGCACGTGATCCCGCGCAGCCACGGCGACAAGCTGCGCTTCGCCGCCGGCTTCCTGCTGCGTCGGCCGCACGATCCGCAATCGACCGCGGCCGCCATCCAGGCCGGCATCGCGGCGCTGGAAAAAGACGAAGCATCGAGTCGGGAGCGGCCGGGCGCGGACCGGCCGGAAGAAGGAGCACAGGAATGATCGATCCGACCCTGGACCGGGCCGAGCTGACCAGGCTGCTGTCCGAGCAGTGGGACGCGATCGCCGCGTTGGTCACCGGCCTCGACGAAAACCAGTGGCGGACATCGACTGCGCTGCCCGGCTGGACCGTGTTCGACGTGGTCGCCCACGTCGTCGGCACCGAATCGTGGTTGCTCGGCGAGCGGCCGCCCGCGCACGACCCGCTGACGCCCAAGGCCGACGTGCGCACGCTGCCGCATATCCGCAACGAGACCGGCGTCCTCAACGAGATCTGGGTGGACCGGCTGCGGCCGTTGCCCGGCGAACGGTTGCTGGAGATGTTCCACGACGTAACGGGCAGGCGGCGGGCGGCGCTGCACGCCCTCGGCGACGAAGCATGGCAGGCTCAGACCCAGTCACCGATCGGGCTGGTCAGCTACGGCCGGTTCATGCGGGTGCGGCTGTTCGACTGCTGGATGCACGAACTCGATATCGCCGACGCGCTGGGCGTCCAGGTGGACGAGGGCGGGCAGCGCGGCGAATTCGCCTTCACCGAGTTCCTCGGCAGCATCCCGCGGATCGTGGTGAAAAAGGGTGGCGCGCCGCATGGTGCACGGATCACCTTCTCGCTGACCGGACCGCTGGCCCGCTCGCTGCACATCCAGGTGGCGGACCGGGCGAACTTCGTGGACGCCTTCGACGGCGCACCGACCGTCGACATCCATTTGCCCGCAGCGGATTTCGTCCGGCTCGGCGGCGGACGGACCACCGCGGACCAGCACGTGGACCGGATCACCATCAGCGGCGATCAGGAACTCGGACAACGGGTCGTGCAGAATCTCGCGTTCACCCTCTGATGCGCCTGTTCCTGTCCAGCTACCGCTTCGGCGCGCACTACGACCGGCTCGCCGCCCTCGTCGGCGCGCCGGGCCGAGTCGCGTTGATTCCCAACGCCTGTGATGCCTGGCCCGAGCTGTGGGAGTCGGCGATCATCAGCGATATCGTTCCGCTGCGCAGGCTGGGGTACCAGCCGGAGACGGTGGATCTGCGCGATTTCGTCGGCCGCCCGGCGGAATTGGAGCGCACACTCGCCGAGTTCCCCCTGCTGTGGGTGCGCGGCGGCAACACCTTCGTCCTGCGCGCCCAATTCGCCCGCAGCGGCGCCGATGTCGTGCTCCCCCGGCTGCTGGCGGCCGACGCGCTCGTATACGCGGGCTACAGCGCCGGCGCCTGTGTGCTGACCCCCGACCTGCACGGACTGGAATCCTCCGACGATCCAGCCGAGGTCCAGCCGACGTGCGGGATCGAACCGCGCTGGGACGGACTGGGTTTGGTGCAGCAGCGGATCGTGCCGCACATCGCCTCGCCGACCGATCCGCTCGGCCTGTGCGATCGGCTCGCCGAGTCCTATCGCGCCGAAGGCATCGCGCACTGGGCGCTCACCGACGACGACGCGATCGTCGTCGACGGCGATCGCACGGAAGTGCTGATCGGTTCAGCGGAGTCTTGAACCAGCCTGATCGCGAACGCCGGAAGCCGTCTTCGCCGCCGCGCTACGACGTCGGCGACCGCACGTCGCGCGGGGGTGCGACTTCGGCCTTCGCGTCGCGGCGGAACACGACCCAGCGCATCGCGCTGTACATGTAGACCGCTTCGCAGCCGCCCGCGAGCAACCGCGCCAGGTGGTAGTCGACGCCGAGCGCGGTGAGTCCGCTGCCGACGCCGAGGATGAACGCGGCGTAGTTGATCGCCACGACCACGACGTAGACCCCGGCCTGTTTGCCGACCGGCGCGTGCGAATGGAAGTTGAAGGTGCGATTGAGCACGAAACTCAACCCGAAGGCACAGACGTACGCGACGGAGACCGACAGCCAGACGGGCAGGCCCAGTCCACCATGGAAGAGGGTGAGCAGCGCCAGGTCCACGCCGAAGGTGAAACTGTTGATCAGCGCGAAGCCGAGGAAGGTCGGCGCGACAAGACGATTCAGGCCCCAGGGCAGCCGCGCGACGACCGCCTCGCACCATCGGGTGAAGCGGTCGGCAATGTTGTCGGTGGTCTGCGCCGGCTCGTGCACGCTGCCAGGGTGCCAGCGGCAGGTGACCACCAGATGATCATCCGGCAACGCCGCGTCGATCCGCCGGAGCGGCCGTGGCGTGCCCCGGCGGACTAGCGTGGGGTTGTGGACGTTAGTGACCTGATCGACGGACTGCCCGAGGGTGTGGTCGTCACCGACCCTGATCTGCTGGCGAGCTACCGGCAGGACTGGGCGCGCGATCCCGCGGCCGGCACGCCGGTCGCGGTGGTGCGCGCGACGAGCACCGAGGATGTCGCGGCGGCGCTGCGCTGGGCGCACGAGCGGCGCGTGCCCGTCGTGCCGCGCGGTGCGGGATCTGGGCTGTCCGGCGGCGCCACGGCGGTCGACGGCGGACTGGTGCTGAGCACCGAGCGGATGCGGGCGATCACCGTCGACCCGGTCACCCGGACCGCGGTCGTGCAACCGGGACTGCTGAACGCCGAGGTGAAACGCGCTGTCGCCGCGCACGGCCTCTGGTATCCGCCCGACCCCTCCTCGTTCGAGATCTGCTCGATCGGCGGTAACGCCGCCACCAACGCGGGCGGGCTGTGCTGCGTGAAGTACGGCGTGACAACCGATTACGTGCTGGGCATGGAGGTGGTGCTCGCCGACGGGACGGTGCTGCGGCTCGGCGGGCCGCGGCTCAAGGATTCGGCCGGGCTGTCGCTGACCAAACTGTTCGTCGGCAGCGAGGGCACGCTCGGCGTCATCACCGAGCTGACGTTGCGCCTGCTGCCCGCCCAGCCGCCGCAGAGCACCGTCGTCGCCTCGTTCGCCACCCTGACCGCCGCCGTCGACGCGATTCTCACCATCACCGGCGAATTGCGGCCCGCCATGCTGGAATTCATGGATTCGGTGTCGATCAACGCGGTCGAGGACGAGCTACGGATGGGCCTGGATCGCAAGGCCGCCGCACTGCTCGTCGCACGGTCGGACGCGCCCGGCGAATTCGCCGGGCGGGAAGCCGAGATCATGCTGGCCGCCTGTGAAAAGGCCGGTGCGACCGAGGCTTTCCACACCGCCGACGCCGAGGAAGGTGAAGCCTTCACCGCGGCAAGGCGGTTCGCGATCCCCGCGGTGGAGAAGCTGGGCGCGCTGCTGCTGGAGGACGTCGGCGTCCCGCTGCCCCGGCTCGGCGACCTGGTGACCGGTGTCGCCGAGATCGCCGCGCGCAACGAGGTGACCATCTCGGTGATCGCGCACGCCGGCGACGGCAACACGCACCCGCTGATCGTGCACGACCCCGCCGACGCCGCCATGACCGAGCGCGCGCACCGCGCCTTCGGCGAGATCATGGATCTGGCCATCGCGCTCGGCGGCACCATCACCGGCGAGCACGGGGTCGGGCGCTTGAAGAAGGCGTGGCTACCCGACCAACTCGGTGCCGACGTGATGGCATTGACCCAGCGCATCAAGGACGCGCTCGACCCGCGCGGCATCCTCAACCCGGGCGCGATTCTCTAACCCCGCGATTCTCCCACCCATGGAACATTCCCGGCCGCGAAGGAGTTTCACCGGATCATGACCACCAGGCTCGAGCACAACGTCGCCGACACCCGTTTCGAGATCTACCTCGACGACACCCTCGCCGGCTACGCCGACTACGCCGAGCGGGAAGAAACGAAGGTTCGCGACTTCCACCACACCATGACCTTTCCCGAGTTCCGTGGCCGCGGCGTCGCCGCCCAGGTGGTCGAATTCGCGCTGCAGGATTCGCGCACCAACGGCTACACCGTCGTCCCCACCTGCTGGTACGTCGAGAAGTACATCGCCGAACACCGCGAATACGCCGATCTCGTCGGCTGAGTCCGCACCCCGCCGATCGACACCGATCGGCGTTAGGGTCGGCGCATGGACAGCATCGACGCCGGCCGCTGTGCGCGAGCCCTCGAAACCATCCATTCGATGACCTATTTCGCGCCGGAAACGGAGCAGTATCTGGTCGAGGCCGGACTCCGGCCGGGAAGGATGTGTTACTTCGCCGGACGCGCGGCCCCGATGGGCGCGGTCGGGCCGGGTGTGGTCGCGGCCACCTTCTACAACTTCAATCCCGACCTCGTCGCGCGGCACATCCCGCGCGCATGGTCCCAGACCACGCCCGAGGCCGTGGTGACAGCGCGGTTGGCATCGGTCGACGCGGCCCTGCGCCGCCTGCTCGGCGCCGCCGCCGACTCGGCCGAGGTGCGCGAGGCCGCCGAACTGGCTCGCACCGCCGCGATCGCCTGCACACCGGAAGGGCGGCCGCTCCACGCCGCACACGCCGACCTACCGTGGCCGACCGAACCGTTGCTCGTCCTCTGGCACGCGATCACCCTGCTGCGCGAGCACCGCGGCGACGGCCACATCGCCGCACTGCTCGCCGCCGGGCTCAGCGGCATCGAAGCCCTGATCACCCACACCGCGACCGGACGCGGCTTCACCCCGCTCGCCGCCCAGCAGACCCGCGGCTGGAACGAGCAGCAGTGGACCGACGCGGCCGCCGCCTTGCGCACGCGCGGCCTCCTCACCGCCGACGACACCCTGACCGAGGCCGGCACCCAATTGCGCGCCGACGTAGAAGCCGCGACCAACGATATGGCGCTCGCCCCCTGGTCCGCCCTCGGCGACGCAGGCGCCACCCGCCTCGCCGAAATCGGAAAGACCCTGTCCCGCACCATCGTCGCGGCCGGCGCGTTCCCGCCGGGCGTCTTCACCGCCGCCACCGGCCGCAACGGATGACCCGGGCCGTGGGCGCGGCCGTCTCGGCGCAATGCCCGCCGCCAGCCGGGCGCGCCGTCGGCTGAGCGCCGGAGCGCGCGTCAGCTGATAGTTTCGGGTTGCTCGATTGCGGTTGCCGATGGATTCCGTCGAGGTGATCGGAGTAGGCATGTACCGGAGCTCGAAAGTGATCGGCCTGGTCGCACTGCTGGGCACGGCGGCACTCGGCTTCCCCGGCCTCGCCGCCGCTGCGCCGACCGACCCCGGTGTCGCGGAACGGTGCGCGCGGAAATCGGCCAGTTACGCCGATTTCAAGAACTGCGTGGAGCAGGGCAATCCCGGCGGTGAGCTCGACGGCCAGACGGCTGGTCCGGACAAGAATCGGCCGAGCGGTCCGAGCGAACGCGGCGGCAGTGATCACTCGGGCGACGAATCGCCGGACGTGCCTGATCAATCCGGGAACGCGGGCGGTCAAGCCGGGAACGCGAGTAATCAAGCCGGGAACGCGGGCGGTCAATCCGGATACGCGGGCAATCAAGCGGGCAGTCAATCCGGATACGCGGGCAATCAAGCCGGGAACGCGGGCAATCAGACACGGATCGAAGGCAGATAGCCGTCCGCGCTACTCGCCCTGCGAGCACCTCGCGAGGCTGTGCGCCAAGAGTTCGAAGGCGGTTTCGGCGCGGGCGACCGCGATCGGGTAGATGTCCTCGACGCGTCGGCCCGCGCGGACGGCCTGGGCGTTGTAGGACGTGAGAATGCGCTGGGCGCTGAACACCTGCGCCGCGATCAGGTGCGCGGTGAACTCGTCGCCCGGCTCACCGGACGCGAGCAGCGCCGCGGCGAGGTCGCGTTCCTGATCGATCATGTAGCCGGACAAGTGCGCCATCAGTGCGGGCGTCGAATACAGCAGATTGTGGAACGTGACCGCGGCGCGGGTGTCGTTGAGGCCGGTGAGCGGGTCGCGGTCCGCGAGGCGGTCGAGGAAGTCCTGACGCAGGGCCGCCAAGGGCGATGTGCCGTCCGCGCGTCCCCGGACGACGTGCGCGGATCCGCGGCCGCCGGCCATGAATCGGTGCAGTACCAGGTCTTCCTTGGTCGGAAAGTAGGCGAACAGGGTGGGCTTGGAGACCTCGGCGGCCGCGGCGATCTCGGCGACCGAGGCACCGTCGAACCCCGACTCCTCGAACAGCGCGAAGGCGGCGTCCAGGATCGCCTGACGCGTCCGGAGCTTCTTGCGTTCGCGCAGCCCTGATGCCTCCATGCGGCCAGCGTAGAGAAAATTACCTTGGTCTACAAATTGACTTGGTTGTATTGTTTACCGGGTTAAATTTCCGAACCGAGGTGGGGAGCCGATGCATCACGATCCTGTCGAGCCCGAAATCCGTGCCGAACGCGACTACCTGACCTCGTGCCGCGCCGCGCTGACCCGCATGCACGACGCCGCGGTCACGGCGTTGGCCGACGGCCTGGGGCAAGGCGACGTGTTCGACAAATTCCAGAACTTCGCCGCGCGCGAGTTCCACAAGAAGCAGATCGAGGAGCTGTCCGGCTTCGATGACGTCCCACTGTTCTTCGGGCGCTTGGACTTTCCGCCGGGTGATCTCTACGACGAGGTCCGCGAAGTGGGCGCGCCCTCGTCCGCGCCGGACAGCGACCGCGTCTATATCGGACGCCGCGGTATCGCCGACGAGCGCGGTGAGCTGATGGTCATCGACTGGCGGGCGCCGCTGTCGCGGGCCTTCTACGAAGCCGATCCGCAGGATGCGATGCGCGTGCGGGTGCGCCGCCGATTCGGCTTCGATCACACCGGCACCCTCACCGCCTTCGAGGACGAAGCGCTCGACGGCCAGGCCGCCGACCGCGACGGCCGGCTGCTCGCCGCGGAAATCGAACGGCCACGCAAGGGCCCGATGCGCGACATCGTCGCCACCATCCAACCCGAACAGATGCGGCTCGTCCGGGCTCCGCTGGAACGCACGCTCTGCATTCAGGGCGCGCCCGGCACCGGCAAGACCGCCGTCGGCCTGCACCGGCTGGCGTACCTGCTGTTCACCGAGCGGGAACGGTTGCAGCGGGAGGGCGGCGTGGCCGTCATCGGGCCCAACCGCGCCTTCCTCGACTACGTCCGCAATGTGCTGCCCGCCCTGGGCGAGGTGGCCGTGCTGCAAACCACCGTCGAGGAACTCACCGGATCGAACGACACTGCGCACGTGGATGATCCGCAGGCCGAGCGGATCAAGGGGGACGCCAGGATGGCCGAGGTCATTCGACGCCTGCTGTGGTCGCGCGTCCGAACCCTCGAGGAGACCGTGCCGGTCAAACACCTGCAACGGATCTGGCACCTGTATTCCGACGAGATCGCCGACGAACTCGACGAGGTACGCGCCCGCGGGACCGACTACCGCACGGGGATGGAGTTACTCGGCCGGCGCCTGGCCCTGCTCGTGCTGCGCCGGATGGAACAGGCGGGGCACAGCACCACCGACGCGACGCTACGGCAGCTGTGCCGGAACAAGGCGATCGTGCGCGCGGTGCAGCGGATGTGGCCGGAAACCGATTCCGCCCGAGTCGTTTTCGATCTACTCACCGACTCGGACCAGTTGGCCCGGATGGCGGACGGCCTGCTCTCGCCCACCGAACAGAGTGCGATCCGGTCCACCGTGCCACCCCGCACCGTGCGCCAAATGCGATGGTCCAGAGCGGATTTCGTGCTGATCGACGAAGCTGCCAGCATGATCGAACGGCCCGCGAAACTCGGCCACATCGTGGTCGACGAGGCCCAGGATCTCAGCGCCATGCAGCTGCGGGCGATCGCCCGCCGCGCAACCGGATCCTGCACGGTACTCGGCGATCTCGCGCAGGCCACCAGCCCCTCGGCCGTCACCGACTGGGCCGAGGTCCTCGGCCATCTCGACCGAACCGACGGTGTGATCGAGGAATTGACGCGCGGCTATCGCGTGCCGGCTCAGGTCATCGACTACGCGGCCCGCCTGCTGCCGTATATCGCCCCGGACCTGCGCGGGCCGTCCTCGTTCCGGCAGTCCGCGGAGGCTCTGCGCGTTGTGCGCACGGCTGCGGCAGAAATGCACGGAGCTGCCGTAACAGCCTGTGCCAGAGCACTTTCCGAGGCAGGGTCGATCGGGCTCATCGCCGCCGACCGCGATATCCCGGAACTCCACCGCTCGTTGACCGATGCGGGACTCCCGCACACCCGGCTCGGCACCGACGAGGCGAGCATCGACGCCCGCCTGAACCTCGTGCCCGTCACCTTGGCGAAAGGCCTCGAATTCGACACCGTGGTGGTCGTCGAGCCCGCCACCATCGTCGACGCGGAACCCCGTGGCCTGCACCGCCTCTACGTCGCCCTCACCCGAGCCGTGAGCACCCTCACCGTCCTGCACGCCGCTCCCCTGCCGACCCCACTGGTCCGCGAACCCGCCATGAGCGCCTGACGAAAAACGGTGGCACCGAAACCCGGTGCCACCGTTGACTTCTCGTCCGCGAGGATCAGCGCAGCAGGGCGCGGCTCATGACGACGCGCTGGATCTGGTTGGTGCCCTCGTAGATCTGGGTGATCTTGGCGTCGCGCATCATGCGCTCGACCGGGAAATCCGTGGTGTAGCCGGCGCCACCGAAGAGCTGGACGGCGTTGGTGGTGACCTCCATGGCCACGTCGGAGGCGAAGCACTTGGCGGCGGCGGAGATGAAACCGAGGTTCTTCTCGCCGCGCTCGGCGCGGGCGGCGGAGGTGTAGACCATGAGGCGGGCCGCCTCGATCTTCATCGCCATGTCCGCGAGCATGAACTCGGTGTTCTGGAAGCTGGCGATGGTCTTGCCGAACTGCTTGCGGTCCTTGGTGTAGGCGATCGCGGCGTCCAGCGCACCCTGGGCGATACCGACAGCCTGCGCGCCGATGGTCGGGCGGGTGTGGTCCAGGGTCTGCAGCGCGGTCTTGAAACCGGTGCCCGGCTCGCCGACGATCCGGTCACCCGGCACCCGGCAGTTCTCGAAATACAGTTCGGCCGTAGGCGATCCCTTGATGCCGAGCTTGTGCTCGAGCGGGCCGACGACGAAACCCTCGTCGTCCTTGTGCACCAGGAAGGCCGAAATACCGTTGGCGCCCTTGTCCGCATCGGTCACCGCCATGACGGTGTACCAGGAAGACTTGCCGCCGTTGGTGATCCAACACTTGGAGCCGTTGAGGATCCAGTCCTCGCCCTCCTGCTTGGCGCGGGTGCGCATGCTCGCGGCATCCGAACCGGCCTCGCGCTCGGACAGCGCGTAGGAGGCCATCTCGCCGTTGACGATATCGGGCAGCACCTGCTGCTTGAGCTCTTCGGAACCGTTGAGGATCAGGCCCATGGTGCCGAGCTTGTTGACCGCGGGAATGAGCGAGGAGGAACCGCAGACCCGCGCGACCTCTTCGATCACGATGCAGGTGGCGACGGAGTCCGCGCCCTGGCCGCCGTACGCCTCGGGCACGTGCACCGCGTTGAAACCCGCCGCGTTCAGCGCGGACAGCGCCTCCTCGGGGAAGCGGGAGTTACCGTCGACGTCCTTGGCGTGCGGAGCGATCTCCTTCTCCGCCAGCCCGCGGATGGCCGCACGCAGTTCGTCGTGGAAGTCCTCGAGCTGGAACAGGTTGAAATCGGGGTTTCCCGCCATGGGGCTCACTCCTGGTCGTCGGTACATGCCGGCACTGCTCGGGCATTGCCACACTTCGGCACTCGGTGCCATATCTTGGCCCAGTGTACGCCTATATGGCGTCGCAACGTGCGGATACCTTCTGGCACTCAGTGTCAGATTGGTCGCACTGAGCCCGGTTAGAGACTACCGAGTTTGCGCGCCACCAGATCGGCGACCTGCCGGGGCGGGGTGTCGCGCGGGAACACCGCGACCACCAGTTCGTCGGCCGCCGCCCGCCTGCCGTCGCCGCGCGGAATCGCCGCCAGTTCCACGCGCAGGTCCGCGGCACCGGCGTCGGATTCGCCGCGCACCATCCGGCGCAGCAGATAGTTGTGCGTCGCGGTGACCGCGGCCGTGTACTGCACCCGGGCCAGGTCGGGCACCTCCGGCAGGCGTTCCCGCAGATAGTCGGTGAACAGCCGCTCGTACCGGAAGACCGTCACGATCTCCCGCTCACGCAGCGCGGGTACCCGGCGCACCACCTGATATCGCCGCGCCGCGATCTCGCGCCACTGGGTGAACCGCACGAAAACCTGGACCACGGCCTCGCATACGATCTCCCACGGATCGCCCGGCGTGGCCGCCAGGAACTCGGCCGCCCGCGCCAGCTGCGATTCGTGATCGGCGAAGATCACGTCCTCTTTCGAGCGGAACTGCCGGAAGAACGTGCGCCGCGAGATCCCCGCCGCCTCGGCGATCTCGTCGACCGTCGTCGCCTCATACCCCTGCTCGGCGAACAACCGCAACGCCTGATCGACCACCGCCAGCCGAAACTCCGCGTTGTCCTCCCCCCGCACCCGCCCCTCACCAGTAGTCACCAACCAACCGTAGCGAGCCGCGCGCCGATGCCACCCCAGTGAGGCCTCTTTCGAATATTTCGTTTGTTTCGTATAATGCGAATAAGGAGGTGGTTGGCGTGGCGCGTTTGCAGGCCGCGAAGCGGACAGAACCCGGAAAGATCGATGCCGATGTGGCCGCCCGTGCCATGCGGCGGATCAAGGACTACCTGATGCAACATCCCACGGAACAGAACATCCAGGTGGCGAGAGAGCTCCCCGGCGAAGACGCTTTGGTCCTGCCCCGAGAAGCTGTCAGCCTGCTGGCATTCATCCTGGCGCAAGCTGCTGAAGGCCGCGGCGTGTCGGTAGTGCCCTCGCATGCTGAACTCACTACTCAGCAAGCAGCCGACATGTTGAACGTTTCCCGCCCGTATGTGATCGCGCTGCTGGAGGCCGACGAGATTCCGTTCCGCCTTGTCGGTCGCCACCGGCGGATCAGATACGAAGACCTCAAGGCATACCAGCAGCGAAACCAAGCGAAAAGCAAAGCTGCAGCAGACGAGCTCGCCCACCTCGGCCAAGATCTCGGCATCTGACCATGGCCTTCGTCGTGGTGTACGACGCCAACGTCCTTTACGGAAATGCACTACGCGACTTGTTGATTCGAATTGCCATGTCCGGCTCCGTGCAAGCGAAATGGACGGACAAGATTCTCGACGAAGCGCTGGCTAGTCTGGCGGACAAACGGCCCGACATCCCCACCGCGAAACTGGACAGACTTCGCGGACTGATGAACAAGGCGGTTCCAGACAGTCTCGTCTACGGCTACGAGCCTCTTATCGAGGGGTTGAAACTGCCCGACCCCGATGACCGCCACGTACTCGCGGCGGCCATTGCCGTCGGTGCCCAGGTCATTGTGACCTCCAACCTCGCCGACTTTCCTTCAGATGCATTGGCACCGTGGAATATCGAGGCACAGAGTCCTGACGACTTTCTGCTCGACCAGATCGACCTCGACGACCGCGTGGTCTGGGCGTGCCTTCAGCAGATCGCGGACTCGCACATCAATCCGCCGGAAACCGTCGAGGATGTGCTCGACGCGCTGGACAGTGCGGGCCTCGTGGAAGCCGTTGCGGCCCTACGCTCAGGCGGCCTGGACAGCTGATCAGCCGAGGAGTTTGGTGCGTAGGGCCTCGTCTTTGTCGAGGACCATTTGTTCCAGGGCGGCTTGGAACTGTTCCATGCGGGTGCGCAGGGCGGGGTCGTGGGCGGCGAGGATGCGGACGGCGAGCAGGCCCGCGTTGCGGGCGCCGCCGATGGAGACGGTGGCGACCGGGACGCCCGCGGGCATCTGGACGATGGAGAGCAGCGAATCCATGCCGTCGAGGTACTTCAGCGGGACGGGGACGCCGATGACGGGCAGGGCGGTCGCGGAGGCGACCATGCCGGGCAGATGGGCGGCGCCGCCCGCACCGGCGATGATGACCTGGAGCCCGCGGCCCGCGGCCTCGCGCGCGTAATCGAGCATCCGCTGCGGAGTGCGGTGCGCCGAGACGACCCCGACCTCGAAACGAATCCCGAACTCCGCCAGCGCTTCCGCGGCGGCCTCCATGGTCGGCCAGTCGGAGTCGCTGCCCATGATCAGGCCTACCTGCGGAGTGGTCATGCGTGCGCCTCGCTCACTGGTGGGGATCCCATCCGTCCGTCCATACCGCGCGCGACATCCACTGCGCCGCGCGTTCGGCCTTCTCCCGCACCTCGGCGACATCGTCACCGAGGATGTTGATGTGCCCGATCTTGCGATCCGGGCGTTCGCCCTTGCCGTACAGGTGCACCTTCGCGTCGGGCATCCGCGCGAACAGGTGGTGCAGGCGCTCGTCCATGGTCATCGCGGGCGCCTCGGCCGCGCCGAGGATATTGGCCATCACGGTGACCGGGGCGAGCGGGCTGGTGTCGCCGAGCGGATAGTCCAGCACCGCGCGCAGATGCTGTTCGAACTGACCGGTGCGCGCGCCGTCCATCCCCCAGTGCCCGGAGTTGTGCGGCCGCATCGCCAGCTCGTTGATCAGCAGTGCGCCGTCGTGGGTTTCGAAGAGCTCCACCGCCATCGCCCCGACCACACCGAGTTCTTTGGCGAGGTGCAGCGCCAGCGTCTCCGCCTGCGCCGCCAGGTCGTCGT
Organism: Nocardia vulneris; assembly: GCF_001613425.1. Lineage (GTDB taxonomy): Bacteria > Actinomycetota > Actinomycetes > Mycobacteriales > Mycobacteriaceae > Nocardia > Nocardia vulneris. The sequence goes on from NZ_BDCI01000043.1 coordinate 47,564, forward strand.
CGAGGTCCGGCGCGGGCGCGATCACCACCGCGCACTGGCCGTTGCGCTGCACGGTCTCGACCACCGGCCAGGTCGCGGCCTGCCCGAACGGCGAACGCGCAACCATCGCCGACAGCTCCCGCTTCAGCTCGACCTTGGCCTCGGCCAGCAACTGCACGCCGTGCGCGAGCTGCTCGGTGACGATCGTGCCGGCCTCGGCCGCGGACGCGGGCATCCAGACACCGCGGCCGTCGTAACCGCCACGCACCGCCTTGAGCACCACGGCCCACCCGTGCTCGTCGCCGAACCGCACCGCGTCCTCGACCGAGCCGACCGGCGTGAACGCGGGCACCGGCAGGCCGAGCTCGGACAGCTTCAGCCGCATGGCGAGCTTGTCCTGCGCGAAGACCAGCGCCTGCGGCGGCGGCTGCACGTTCACGCCCTCGGCGACCAGCGCCTCCAGGTGTTCGGTGGGCACGTGCTCGTGGTCGAAGGTCAGCGCGTGCGAACCGACCGCGGCCTTGCGCAACGCGGCCAGGTCGGCGTGACTGCCGAGCACGACCTCGGGGCTGACCTGGGCGGCCGGGTCGTCGGGGCGTTCGGCGAGCACCCGTAGCCGCTGGCCGAGCGCGATGGCGGCCTGGTGCGTCATGCGCGCCAGCTGACCGCCGCCGATCATGGTGACGGTGGGCATGCCCGAGGATTCGAAGGAACGTACTGCGTCCACGTCGGACAATATTGTCATGTCCGGCGCGAATGACCCCGACCGGTACACTCGGCCCCGTGTCATTCGTCGACGACGTGGTCCGCGTCCTCCCCAGGCCTCTCGCGAGGATCGCGTTCCGGCATCGGGAACTGATCAAGTTCGCGATCGTCGGCGCGACCACGTTCGTGATCGACAGCGGCATCTTCTACGTCCTGAAGTGGACCGTGCTGTCGGAGAAACCGGTCACCGCGAAGATCATCTCCGGTGTCATCGCCGTGATCGCGTCCTACATCCTCAATCGGGAATGGTCGTTCCGGAACCGGGGCGGGCGCGAACGACACCATGAGGCGCTGCTGTTCTTCGGCGTCAGCGGCGTCGGCGTGGTGCTGGCCTTCATCCCGCTGTGGATCTCCAGCTACGTCTTCGACCTGCGCCAGCCCGATGTGAGCTTCACCGTCGAGAACATCGCCGACTTCATCAGCGCCTTCATCATCGGCAACCTGCTGCAGATGGCGTTCCGCTTCTGGGCGATGCGCCGCTGGGTGTTCCCCGACGAGATGAACGAGATCGCCGCCGAATTCGACGAGATCGTCGAAGAGCAGTTCGGCCGTAACTGAGGCCGTGCGGGCCTGACTCACCGCGGTTCCGGCACCACCGAGTTCTGTGTCCGGTACGCGGCCGAATTCAGGAAGACCGCGAACAGCGCGGGCCTGCGCCGCTGTAATTCCAGCCGCCCGCCGTCGGCCTCGACCAGGGCCCGCGCCAGCGCCAGCCCCACACCGGTCGAGCCGCCCGCGGAGAAGCCGCGGTCGAAGATGTGCGGCGCGAGTTCGTCCCGGATGCCGTCGCCCTCGTCGGCCACCTCCACACAGACCAGCGGATCGCGATCGATACCGGGCCGCACCGTGCGCACCGACACCGTGCAGGTGCCGCCCCCGTGCATGAGCGCGTTGTCGACGAGCACCGCGACCGCCTCGCGCAGCCGGGAACCGGTGATCGGGGCGCGTAGCGATTCGTCGCCGATGAGCGTCAGCGTGCGACCGGCCTCGGAGAACGGATGCGTCCATTCGGCGACCACGCCGCGCAGCTCCTCCATCACCGGCACCGGGTCGAGGTCGGCGGCGTCCTCGTCCCGGGACGCGCGGACCAGATCATCGATCGCGTCGGTGAGCCGATCGACCTGGGCCATGGCCTCCTCGGCCTCGTGCACCACTTCGGGATCGGCGTGCGCGGACAACTCGTCGAGCCGCAGCCGGACCGCGGTGAGCCGGCTGCGCAGCTGATGGGAGACGTCGGCGACCAGCGCGTGCTCGCGCTGCAGGCGCCCGGCGATCTCCACGGTCGCCGAGTCGAGCACGTCGGAGACCCGGTCCAATTCGGAGATGCCGTGCCGGCGCGGGTCCGGGCGGAAGTCACCCATGGCCAGTCTGGCGGCCCTGGCGGCCACGTCACGCAGCGGATCGGCCACCCGCCGTGCGGTGACCACCGCGACCGATACCGCGGCGCCCAGCGAGGCGAGCACGGCCAGCGCCACCACCGCGACGGCCTGCTGCTGCCTGGCGTGCATCGGCGCGGACGGCACTTCCAGCCGCAGCGACCCGCGCTGGCCCATGGACAGCGATTCGACCAGCGGGTCCTGCACCTCGTCCACGCCGATGTCCACCCGCGACGCGTTGTCCTGCGGGGCCGGATAGACGATGGTGAGTTTGGCGTCCGCGGGTAGCACCGGTTCCATCGCGCGCGTGTCCAGTTCGCCGAGCACCATGCCGTCGCCGTGCTCCTGCACGATGATGGCCGCGGCGATCCGTTCCAATTTGCTCTGCAGGTCGTCGCGGGTGATGTCCTCGACCCAGAGCCAGGCCGTGTAGACGAGCGGCACGCCGAGCACCACCGTGGTGAGCATCAGCACGGTGAGCATGGACCGCAGGATTCTGCGCCGCACGTCAGTCGGTGTTCAGCCGGAAGCCGACACCGCGGACGGTGACGATGCGCCGCTCGGCCATCGGCCCTTCGTCGCCGATCTTGCGACGCAGCCAGGACATGTGCATGTCCAGCGTCTTGGAGCCGCGCAACTCGGCGTCGCCCCAGACCTCACGCAGGATGGTCTCGCGCGGCACCACCTGACCGGCCCGGTCGATCAGCACCTTCAGCAACTCGTATTCCTTGTTGGCCAAACCGATCTCGGCGCCGTTCACCAGTACCCGGCGTGCGGCCGGTTCCAGCCGGATGCCGCCGACCTCCACCGTGTCGTCGCCGATCCCGCTGCGCCGCAACAGGGCTCGCACCCGCGCCAGCAGTTCGGCGAGCCGGAACGGCTTACCGACGTAGTCGTCGGCGCCCGCGTCGAGGCCGACCACGAAATCGACCTCGTCGGTGCGGGCGGTGAGCATCAGCACGGCGATGTCCGCGCCGCTGGCCCGGACCTGACGGCACACCTCCAGCCCGTCCATGCCGGGCAGGCCGAGGTCGAGGATCAGCAGATCGTGATGTCCCTCCAGGGCTCGTTCGAGCACGGCCGGACCGAAGCGCTCGACGGTCACCGAGTACCCCTCGCGCCCCAGGGCGCGCGACAACGGCGCGGCGATCGCCTCGTCGTCTTCAGCTAGCAGTACGGCCGTCATACGCCCAGGTTAACGCGAACGCTCATCGATAGTCGCCGCGCTCGCGCGAGTACGCGTCGCGACCGTGCTCACCCTGCTCGACCTCGAAGACCTGGTGGTACAGCAGCGCGTGCACCCGCTGTACCGCCGGGATGTCGTCGAACTCGAGCGGCTCCGAGGACGACGATTCGATGATGAGCGTGCCGGTGCCGAGCATCCGGTCGAACAACCCGTGCCGGAACTGCACGCTGGAGATGCGGCTCATCGGGATGTCGATGCCGGTGTGCGTCAGCACGCCCTGCCGCACCAGCACGCGCCGGTCGGTGATGATGAAATGCGTCGCCTTCCAGCCGAGAATTGGTGCGACACAACGCCATACGACGATGATCAGCCAGATCGCGAGCACCGCGATCAGCAGCGCGGTACGCGCGGTTCCCTCGGGCGCTTTGCGCGAGGCCAGGCCCCCCGCGAACCCGGCGAGTGCGGTGGCGACGATCAGCGTCACGATCGGCCAGAAGAGCATCTTCCAGTGCGGATGACGATGCAGAATCAGCTGCTCTTCCGGCGCAAGCACATCCTCCGGATAACCCATGGTCGAACAGTACCGCGTGCAGATGCCGAAATGCCTGACACCGCACCGCGTCGTGCTGCACAATCGCGGGCCCGCCCGCGTCGGCGCCGCGTTCGCGTGCCCGGCCGAAGCGCCGGCCGAGCCACCGACACCGATGTCCCGCACTCGAATTCGAGTGCGGGGACCGTTCAGTAGTCGGCGCGCAGATGCGTGACATCGCCCGCGGAGACCGGCCGATCGCCGATCAGCAGGCGGCCCGCGTCGTCGATATCGGTGGCGACGCCGGTCAGCGTCTGCCCGCCGGGCAGTTCGGCGCGCACCTGCTTGCCCAGCGTCGCGCACCGTTCGCGGTAGGCGGCGGCCAGGTCGGCGATCTTCCAGCCCGCGTCCCGCCACGCGGTGAAGCGTCGCGCGAACTCGGTCAGCATCGCCTGCACGAGCTGGGTCCGATCGGTGTCGCCCGCACCGGCCAGTAACAGCGAAATCGCATGCGGTACCGGCAGTTCGGCCTCGGTGAGACTCACGTTGAGCCCCATCCCGATGACCACGGCCGGCACCTCGCCGCTCACCGCGACCTCGGCCAGGATGCCCGCCACTTTGCGGCCATCGATCAGCACATCGTTGGGCCATTTGAGGTTCGCGTGCACACCGGCGGTCGCGCGCAGTGCGTCCACCACGGCGATGCCGGTGAGCAACGGCAGCCAGCCGAGGACCGCGGGCTCGATCCCGGGCAGCCGCACCAGCAGCGACATCGAGATCTGTGCCCGCGCCGGGCTGATCCAGGTGCGTGCGTGTCTGCCGCGCCCTTGCTCCTGCTGCTCTGCGAGGAGTACCGCGCGATCGGCGTCTGGTTCGCCGGCGCGCGCGATCAGGTCCGCGTTGGTGGACCCGGTCGACTCCACCACTTCGATGTGGCGGAAGAACGACAGCTCGGGCGACTCGATGAGACTGCGCCGCAACTGCTCTGCATCCAAAGGGGGCCTGTCCACACGGGCAGGCTACTCGGTGCGCGAGGTAGTGCCCGACACCCGCCGGGCGGTGATACGCCTAGCCGACGAGGTCGTAATTGCAGCTCGGCGCCCGTGCCGCCCCCTCCGCGGGTGCGTCCTCCCCGTGCCCGGCCTCGGTCCGGAAGTCCGGATCGAGAATCGTCGGCTCCGGCTCGGTCACCGGCCACCTGGTGAATGCCCCCGCGGCGGCGTGTTCGGCTATGGTCGTGCTCCATCCCCACATCCTGTGCTCCTCCCCTGAGCTGCCTGGGCGGTGTAACTGTCTGCCTGGGCGTGTGTTCTCCTATCCCGGCTCCCCGTCGGAGCGCGAAAACTTGACCACCCCAGGGTATCCGGGCCCTGGTTGCGGCGATACTCATTTTCTGCCGAATGGAAACGCCACCGACGACCTGGAACTTTCCCGGCGCAACGTTGATCTAGCTGCGTGTTTTTACCGGTCGGTAGCCCCTACTCGGTTAGAGAGAAGGACTGCCACTCGTTACACTCCGGAGCCATGACGAGTGTCCAGCAGCAGTCCGCGCAAGACCCGGCGGGCGCCCCCGACATCCACACCACCGCCGGGAAGCTGGCTGATCTGCGGAATCGGCTGGAAGAGGCCAAGCACCCGATGGGTGAGGCCGCGGTCGACAAGGTGCACGCCAAGGGCAAGATGACCGCCCGCGAGCGCATCCTCGCGCTGCTCGACGAGGGTTCCTTCGTCGAACTCGACGCGCTGGCCCGCCACCGCAGCGTCAATTTCGGACTGGAGCAGAACCGCCCGCTCGGCGACGGCGTCGTCACCGGTTACGGCACCATCGACGGCCGCGACGTCTGCATCTTCAGCCAAGACGTCACCGTGTTCGGTGGCAGTCTCGGCGAGGTCTACGGCGAGAAGATCGTCAAGGTGATGGACCTGGCGCTCAAGACCGGCCGCCCGTTGATCGGCATCAACGAGGGCGCCGGCGCGCGCATCCAGGAGGGCGTCGTCTCGCTCGGCCTCTACGGCGAGATCTTCCACCGCAACGTGCAGGCCTCCGGCGTGATCCCGCAGATCTCGCTGATCATGGGCCCCGCCGCGGGTGGCCACGTGTACTCCCCCGCGCTGACCGACTTCGTGGTGATGGTCGACGGCACCAGCCAGATGTTCGTCACCGGACCCGACGTCATCAAGACGGTCACCGGCGAGGACGTCAGCATGGAGGACCTGGGTGGCGCGCACACCCACATGACGAAATCCGGTGTCGCGCACTACGTCGCCTCCGGTGAGCAGGACGCCCTCGACTACGTCAAGGATCTGCTGTCCTACCTGCCGAGCAACAACCGCGCCGAGGCGCCGCGCTTCCCGGCCTCGGATCCGATCGACGGCGCGATCGAGGACTCGCTCACCGACGAGGACCTCGAGCTGGACTCGATCATCCCGGACTCGCCGAACCAGCCGTACGACATGCACGAGGTGATCCGTCGACTGCTCGACGACGACGAGTTCCTCGAGGTGCAGGCCGAGCGCGCGATGAACATCATCGTCGGCTTCGGCCGGATCGACGGCCGCAGCGTCGGCATCGTCGCCAACCAGCCGACCCAGTTCGCCGGCTGCCTGGATATCGACGCTTCGGAGAAGGCCGCGCGCTTCGTGCGCACCTGCGACGCGTTCAACATCCCGATCCTCACGCTGGTCGACGTGCCGGGCTTCCTGCCGGGCACCGGGCAGGAGTACAACGGCATCATCCGGCGCGGCGCGAAGTTGTTGTACGCGTACGGCGAAGCCACTGTGGGAAAAATCACGGTCATCACCCGCAAGGCCTACGGCGGCGCCTACGACGTCATGGGTTCCAAGCACATGGGCGCCGACGTGAACCTGGCCTGGCCCACCGCGCAGATCGCGGTGATGGGCGCGTCCGGGGCGGTCGGTTTCGTCTACCGCAAGAAGCTGCAAGACGCCGCCAACAGCGGCGATGACGTCGACGCGCTGCGGCTCGAGCTGCAGAACGAGTACGAGGACACCTTGGTGAACCCCTACGTCGCCGCCGAACGCGGTTACGTGGACGCGGTCATCCCGCCCTCGCACACCCGCGGTCAGATCGTGTCGGCACTGCGGCTGCTCGAGCGCAAGATGGTCAGCCTGCCGCCGAAAAAACACGGCAACATCCCGTTGTGATCAAGCGATACCCTCGGTACGCCGCGCACACTGGTGAGAGCGACGCAATGAGTGGATCCGAGGATGATCGCGTCATCGACCACTAGTTTCGAACAAGGAACACGCCTGATCAGGCAAAGAGAGGATCTGGCACTGTGACGACCGTGGCAGAAGAAGATGTGTTGACCGCCGCCGAACTCGACCTCTCCGTCGGTGCGCTGCCCGACCAGGCCGAGTCGGCCGATGGCGCGGCGGCAACCGCCGAAACCGCCGCGACCGGGGAGCCGTTCTTCCGCGTGCTGAAGGGCAACCCGAGCGACGAGGAGATCGCCGCGCTGGTCTGCGTGCTGTCCGCGGCCGCCGAGGACGCCGCCGCGGGCTCGAGCGGCCCGGTCGACATGTGGGGCCGTCCCACCTTCATGCACCGGGGCACCTCGCCGTTCTCGCCCTACGCCTTCCCGCAGCTCTCGCACCTGCGCGGGTGACCACCTTCGTTCTCGCCTCCGCGTCCCCGGCCCGCCGGGAAGTGCTCCGGTCCGCGGGCATCGAGCCGGTCGTGCGGGTCTCGGAGGTGGACGAGGACGCCGTCGCGGCCGCACTGCCCGCCGGCACCGCACCGCAGGTCGTGGTCGTCGAACTGGCCAGGGCGAAAGCCTTGGCGGTGGCCGCGACCATTCCCGAACTGAGCGCCGATTGCGTTGTCGTCGGCTGTGATTCGATGCTGCTGGTGGACGGCGAGCTACAGGGCAAGCCGCACACCGCGGCGGTCGCCCGCGCCCGCTGGGGCGAAATGGCCGGGCGCAGTGCCGATCTGGTGACCGGACACTGCGTGCTGCGGCTGCGGAACGGCGAGTGCACCGCCGAGGCCCTCGACTGCAGTTCCACCACAGTGCATTTCGGCAAGCCCGAACCCGACGAACTCGACGCCTACATCGCCACCGGCGAACCGCTGCAGGTCGCGGGCGCGTTCACCCTGGACGGCCTGGGCGGCTGGTTCATCGACCGGATCGAGGGCGACCCGTCCAGCGTGATCGGGATCGGCCTACCACTGCTGCGCCGACTGCTTGGCGACGTTGGGGTCGCCGTTACGCAGCTGTGGGGCGATCCGGCCCGCTGACGGCGGCGCGATCACCGGCTCCACCGACGCGGCCGCGTCGCCGACCGCGGCCACCGCCGCGACCTCACGAGTGTCCGGCTCGCGGCGCGCGTCCTGTTCCCGCCGCGCCAGCAGTTCCAACCGGACCACACAGAGTTCCGGTTCGACGAACGGATGCAGGCGCACATTCACCTCGCCGCGCGCGCCGTTGCGATCCAGGACCTCTTTGATCAGCCCGAGGTGCACGCCGCACACCACCTCCGAGTGCGTGCGCGCGAGTTCGCGCAGCGGGCACGCGGTGAGGCGGACCAGCACCTGCTCGGCGGTGTCGTTGTTCGGGTCGCGTTCGGGGGCGAAGCCCAGCTCCGAAAGCAGCGTCATGGTGACGTCTTTCGCGTCCTCCAGCGATTCCACCCGATGATCGCCGACGTCCAGCTTCGCGCCCCAGGCCCGGCCGGCCGCGATGGCCGCCTCGGAGCGCCTGCGCGGATCGGGGCCGAGCTGATCGGCGAGCACCTGGGCCAGATCCTGGTAGCCGACCGATCGCTGTACCGCGCTGTAACCGATTCGCGGACGCCCGCGACCGCGCGGCGGTTGCTGGAATTGGCGCACCAGGGATTCCCGGGTGAGCACGTCGAGATGAAACCGAACCGTGGTGACGTGTTGTCCGGTGATTCTGGCCAGTTCCTGGGCGTCGAGAGGCTCGCTGGCGCCACGTAGGATCGCGAGCAGTCGCCGCCGCGGCCAAGAATCGGACATAGCTCACCCCTCCTCCCGGGAGACTTTATCGGATGTAGGTGCGATTTATTCGCTCATTCAGCCGATTTGTGATCTGAAACGAAAGCAACTATCGCCTCACACTTACCATCGCTGTGAGACCTGAACCGCCGTAACCGCCGTCTACCTCGCGTGAAGGACCCACAACGTGCCCGCTGCTCCGGACCCTCATCCCTCATTCGGTGCTTACCCAGATCCTCACCGACTAGTAACCACAGAGTGGCTGTCGGCAAACATCGGCACGTCCGGACTCAAGATCGTCGAGTCCAACGAGGACATATTGCTGTACGACATCGGGCATGTACCCGGTGCCATCAAGATCGACTGGCGCGGCGATCTCAACGACCCGGTCACCCGCGACTACATCGACGGCGCCCGATTCACCGAGTTGATGCGCGCCAAGGGAATCGAGCGAGACGATACCGTGGTGATCTACGGCGACCGGGGCAACGCGCAGGCGGCGCACACATTGTGGGTCTTCACTTTGTTCGGGCACGAGGATGTGCGATTGCTGGACGGCGGCCGCGACGCCTGGATTTCCGAGGAACGCGACACCACCTTCGACACCCCCTATCTTTCCGTGAGCGACTATCCGGACGTGGTCCGCGACGACAGCAGCGCGCGGGCCTTCCGCGAGGACGTGCTCGCCCACCTCGGCCGACCGCTGCTCGACGTGCGCTCGCCCGAGGAATACTCCGGCGAGCTCGCCCACCCGTCGCCCGACCACCACCCCCCATCGAATCGCTACGCGACGCTGACCATCGAGCCGATCAATCCAGAAGACGCGGCACTGCGCGGCGGGCACATCCCGACCGCGACCAACATTCCATGGACCGAGGCATTCGGCAATGACGGCCGCTTCCGCTCCCGCGCCGAACTGGACGCCGTGTACGGCGGGCTGGCCGGCGCGGACGACGTGATCGTCTACAGCCGGGTCGGCGAACGGTCCAGCCACACCTGGTTCGTGCTGCGGTATCTGCTCGGCATCGACACGGTGCGCAACTACGACGGTTCGTGGACCGAGTGGGGCAACTCGGTGCGCATGCCGATCGCCAAGGGGGCTGAACCCGGTGCGGCGCCGGCGGCCGCGGGCCGGCGCGCTCGCGCCAGGTAGCGCAGGCTCGGCGTTCTCGCCGGACAGGCGGTGTGTGATACCCGACCTACTGTCCAGTAGGACTGGCCGAGTTCGGCGTCTGTTGGCAGACTGCCTACACTCGCCCGAGACGTAGTTCTGTCGACCTCGGGGCGACCAAAAGAGATTGCACACAGGAGGCTCAGTGCCCAGCCACGCCAGCGCACGGATCACGAAGGTACTCGTAGCTAACCGAGGCGAGATCGCCGTGCGCGTGATCCGGGCAGCCAAGGACGCAGGCATCGGCAGCGTCGCGGTCTACGCGGAACCCGACGCGGACGCTCCCTTCGTGAAGCTCGCTGACGAAGCCTTCGCCCTCGGCGGCCAGACCTCGGCCGAGTCGTACCTCGTGTTCGACAAGATCCTCGACGCGGCCGCCCGGTCCGGCGCCGACGCGATCCACCCCGGCTACGGATTCCTTTCCGAGAACGCCGACTTCGCCCAGGCCGTCCTCGACGCCGGGCTGATCTGGATCGGCCCGTCCCCGCAGTCCATCCGCGACCTCGGCGACAAGGTCACCGCCCGGCACATCGCCGAGCGGGCCAAGGCCCCGATGGCCGCGGGCACCAAGGACCCGGTGAAGAACGCCGACGAGGTCGTCGAATTCGCCAAGCAGTACGGCGTGCCGGTCGCGATCAAGGCCGCCTTCGGTGGCGGCGGACGCGGCATGAAGGTCGCGCACACCATCGAGGAGATCCCCGAGCTGTTCGAGTCGGCCACCCGCGAGGCGATCGCCGCGTTCGGCCGCGGCGAATGCTTCGTCGAGCAGTACCTGGACAAGGCTCGCCACGTCGAGGCCCAGGTGATCGCCGACCAGCACGGCAACGTGGTGGTCGCGGGCACCCGCGACTGCTCGCTGCAGCGCCGGTTCCAGAAGCTGGTCGAAGAGGCCCCCGCGCCGTTCCTGTCCGACGACGTGCGCGCGAAGATCCACGCCTCGGCCAAGGCCATCTGCAAGGAAGCCGGTTACTACGGCGCGGGCACGGTCGAGTACCTGGTGCAGGGCGAGACGGTGTCCTTCCTCGAGGTGAACACCCGCCTGCAGGTCGAGCACCCGGTCACCGAGGAGACCGCCGGTATCGACCTGGTGCGCCAGCAGTTCCGCATCGCCAACGGCGAAGAACTCTCGATCAAGGAAGACCCCACCCCGCGCGGACACTCCTTCGAGTTCCGGATCAACGGTGAGGACGCGGGCCGCGGCTTCCTGCCCGCCCCCGGCCCGGTCTCGGTGTACCGCGAGCCCACCGGCCCCGGCGTGCGCGTGGACTCCGGCGTGGTCGAGGGCAGCGTGATCGGCGGCCAGTTCGACTCCATGCTCGCCAAGCTGATCGTCACCGGCGAGAACCGCACCCAGGCCCTCGAACGGGCCCGGCGCGCGCTGGCCGAGTACCAGGTCGAGGGACTGGCCACGGTCATCCCGTTCCACCGCGCGATCGTCGAGGATCCGGCCTTCATCGGTGACGGCGAGAAGTTCGACGTCTACACCAAGTGGATCGAAACCGAGTGGACCAACACCGTGGAGCCGTACACCGGTGCAGCCCCGGTCGACGAGGACGAGGCCCTGCCCCGGCAGAAGGTGGTCGTCGAGGTCGGCGGGCGACGCGTCGAGGTGTCGCTGCCCGGTCAGTTCAGCCTCGGTGGCGGTGCGGCCGCCGCGGGCAACGGTGCCGGCGTCGTGCGCAAGAAGCCCAAGCCGCGCAAGCGGGGCGGTGCGGGCGCCGGCGCGGCCTCCGGTGACGCGGTCACCGCGCCGATGCAGGGCACCGTGGTGAAGGTCGCCGTCGAAGAGGGCCAGACCGTCGAGGCGGGCGACCTGATCGTGGTGCTCGAGGCCATGAAGATGGAGAACCCGGTCAACGCGCACAAGGCGGGCGTGGTCACCGGCCTGGCGGTCGAGGCGGGTGCCGCGATCACCCAGGGCACCGTGCTCGCCGAGATCAAGTAAGACGTTCCGAACACTGAGCGAGTTCGAGTAGTCCTCGCGTAAACGTACGGCGAACACCGCTTCGAGCGGGCGCTGGGTGCTGCCGCCCGCGCCCGCTCTGTCGTATCGTGGTCCGGTGACCAGTACGAGTGTCTCCGTCGTCGCGGAGCTGATCCGCGCGCGGCGCACCGCAGGCAGCCGTACCGACGGCAATCGGCTGGTGCTCGTCATCGAGGGTGGCGGCAGTCGCGGCGTGTATTCGAGCGGCATGGTGTCGGCGCTCGAGGAACTCGGCCTCGCCTCGGTCTTCGACGCGGTGTACGGCACGTCGGCGGGCGCGATCAATGCCGCGTGGCTGCTCTGCGGGCGCGCGGTGGCGGGGATGCGTTCCTGGACCGACCCGGACATCATGCGCCGTGCCATCGATCCGGCCCGGATGCTGCGCGGCCGACCGGCTTTCGACCTGCGCTACCTGGTGCATCAGGTCTACGACGGCATCGAGCCGATGGATTTCCCGGCAATCCTGGCCAATCCCACCACTTTTCATCCCATCGCCACCGATATCCGGACCGGGCGGGCGGTGGACCTGCACCCGCACATCGTCGACAAGCGCACGCTGATGGGCGCGATCCGCGCCTCCGCGGGGCTGCCCATCCTGGCCGGGCCGCCGGTACGGCTCGGCGGCGCACAGTATTTCGACGGCGGCCTCACCGAAACGGTCCCGATCCGCACCGCCGTCCGCGCCGGCGCCACACACGCTCTGGTGCTGCGCACCCGCCGGATCGATGAACAGCGCCCGCCCGCCTCGCTGCTGCACCGTGTCGTCGGCGGCGGCTACCTGCGCGCCGTCGCCCCCGGCGCCTACCGCGCCTGGATCCAGCGTCCGCAACAGCAGGCGATCGAGGACCGCGCCCTCACCGAACGCGGCGAGGCAGTCCTGCAGATCCACCCACCCCTCGGTTCCCCCGACGTCGACAGCGCCGCCCGCGACGTAGGCCTGCTCGCCAAGGCCCTCGAAATCGGCCGCAACGCCGTCCACGCCGTCTTCGCCGACACCGTCCGCGTCGCCTGACTCCGCGCGCCGGTTCTGATTTCTCGCACGCGTTCTGAGCTCTCGCACGCGCTGTGGCATGGCAGAGCGGGTGCGTGAGGTCAGAACGGGTGCGTGAGTGCTAGTTGAGGCGGACTGCGACGCCGTTGGAGAGGACGAAGTCGTGTAGTTCGAGGTGGGTGGGGGTGGATTCGGTGGGGACGTCGAAGACCAGCTGGGTGGTCGCGGACTGGCCGGGGGCCAGCTCGAACGAGTAGTTGTAGCTGTGCTGGGCGACCTGCCAAATGGTCGCGGTGGCGTTGTGGTCGAACGCAGTGCCTGCGGCGTCGAACAGGCGCTGGCCGAACGGCAGGAACCACTTCGCCTCGTCGGAGATGTTGCGGACCGCGAGCGTGACGACCACGAACGAACCCGCGGCCTGCTGCAGGCCGACCCGCCGCACGCCGCTGTCGACGCCGCTGACCACGAACTCGAACTTGCCGTCCCGCACCGGCGTTCCGGCCTCCGCGGGCCCCACCGGACCGGGCTGTTCCGGCGGTGGTCCGGGGTTCTCCTCGGCCACGGCGGTCGGTGGCGGCGGCGCGGCCGTGCTGCCGCCCGAGTCCGCACCCCGATTGCCGGCCGCCAGCAGCGCGACGCAGCCGGCCGCCAGCATGAACGGGGTCAGGAAGACGATGATCAACGCCCCGACGATCTTCGAGACGAAGCCGCGCTTGCGCCGGCGAGGCCGGGCCGCAGGCGGACGCCGCCGGGCGTCCTTCGGCGGTTTCGCCGGAGCCGGAAAGACTTTGCGCCCGTAACCGACGGGATACCGCGACGGGACGACCGGCGGCTGCGTAGCCTCCGGAACATATTGCGCAACAACAGGTCTCGGCTTGGACCGGACGAGTCCCAACTTCGCCGCGAGCGACCGAGGCGGCGTGGGCCGATGCGGCACGACGGTCCCCGGCACGCTGGTACCGAACCCCGCCTTGCCCGCCTGCGAACGCGATGCACCCGCCGCAGGCAACCGACTCCCGGGCTGCGAATATCCCTGCGCTGGAGCCGAGACGACCGGCTCGGCAAGCCGGGTCGCCACCAGCGTCGGCGTCGGCCCAGGCTCCGGCATCACCTTGGTCGGCGAAAGACGCTGCACCCCAGCAACACCCGCAGACGCGCCACTAACCGCCGATCCGGCATCTACGGAAGCGGCGGTCACTCCAGCCGGAGGCATCACCCGCGTCGGCGAATGGCGCTGCACCCGAGCAGCAGCGTCGCTTCCCGCCGGGCGGCCGCCGGATGAAGACCCGGCCGCGCCCGTAGGCGGCAACGCTCTTGTCTGCGAAAGCCGTTTCACCCCATCGGCACCCGCAGACGCGCCACTCAGCGCCGATCCCGCATCAGCGGAAGCGGCGGTCGCTCCGGCCGGGGGCATTACCCGCGTCGGCGAAAGGCGCTGCCCGCGAGCAGGTTTCGGGTACGGCGAGCCGACGGTTCCGGACGGACCGGGTGCATCGAGGCGGGGTGCGCCGTCGTTCGGCAGCACCTCGGTGGGGCTCGGGGGCCGCACGGATTTAGTGGGTGGTTGGGGTAGCAGGGGGCGGCGGATGCCGATGGCCGTGCTGGCGGCAGCCGCGAAATCCCCTGCGGTCGGGTAGCGATCGGCCGGATTCTTGGCCATGCCGCGGGTGATGACGGCATCGAGGGCGGCCGGGACCGCGCTGTTGCGGGCGCCCGCGCGCGGCGGATCGGTCATCAGGTGGGCGTGCATCTGCTGGGCGGGGTCGGTGTCCCCGTAGGGCCGGGCGCCGGTCAGACATTCGTAGAGAACGCAGGCCAGCGAGTACACGTCGGAACGAGCATCCGCCTTGCCGGTGAACCGTTCCGGCGCCATATAGGCCAGGGTGCCGATCGCCAACCCGGTGGTGGTGACCGCGGTCTGCCCGATGCCGTGCGCGATACCGAAGTCGATCAGATAGGTGAGCCCGCCCGCGTGCACGACGATGTTCGACGGTTTGACATCCCGGTGCACCAGCCCGGCCCGGTGCGCCGCATCCAACGCGGCGGCGACCTGACCGACGATGCCGACCGAAGTGGCGGGCCCCAGTGCTCCGGCCGCGATCATGGTCGCCAGATCGGCGCCCTCGACGAACTCCATGTCGATGAAGAGCCTGCCGTCGATCTCGCCGAAGCGGTGGATACGCGGGATGCGCGGGTCACGCAGCTTCGACACCACTTCCGCTTCGCGCTCGAAACGCTTGCGATAGCTCGCGTCCGCCGCGAGTTCGGTGGGCAACAGTTTCAGCGCGACCCAGCGCGCACCGGCATCGTCGTATGCCAGCCAGACCTGCCCCATACCGCCCCGGCCGAGCAATCGATCCAGCCGGTAGCCCCCGAATCGCACCTCCCCCATCGCGAACCTCCAGTCACCGTCGACTTGTCCAGGCTCGGCCCGCCGGCCCCGATTACCTGCGGCGACACCGGAAAACACCTGATCCGGCCGCAGATACGAAAGGACCCAACCTCCTTCGCAGCGTAACCGCGCCCCGGCACCCCGGCCAGTGTGTCGTGAACGACATCCGCCGCGGTGACCGAGCCCGCATGACGCCGGACACGGGAAGCCGCCGATGCCGCGGCCCTCGGCAAGAACGCGATCCTCGCCGGTCGTCGGCCGCTACTTGTCCTTGCCGGGCTTTCCACGGCCGTGCCCGTTGTCGTGGCCGGGACCGTTGTCGTGGCCGGGACCGGGACCGGGACCGGGACCGGGACCGGGACCACCGTGCTCGTTCCTACCGTCCTCGGCACCGGCTGGCCCACCACGCCCCGGCTTCGCGGTATCCGCTCTCGGTGGTTGCGCCTTCGGCGGTTCCGCGCGAGGCGGTTCGGCGCTGGACTCCGACGGCATCCAACTAGCGGCGCTCCCGACGGTGGGCACACAGCGCAGCAGCATCCCATCCGCCGCGACACCCCGCGCGGCGACAGCGGGATCACAGGGCTGCCACGCCGCCGGAACGATCGGCGCGGCCGGAATCGATACCACCGGAACAGGCGTGGGCACCGTTTCGACCGGCGAGGAAACCACATTGGAGGGCGTCAGCGGAGCCGAAGCCCTTGCGGCCGAACCTTTTTCGCGATCGAGCGACTGGCCCAACCAGAGCACCAGCCCGACGGTGACCAGCAGGCCGACCAGCACGACAGCCGCAATGCGCGAATTCGTCTCCCGCCGTGCCGGACTCGGCGACGGTGCGGGCGCGGCCTGGGTATCGGCCCTCCGCTCCGGCCGGGTACTCGGCAGCGTCGCCGCCGATTCGGACGCCGGAAACGGTTGGCCCGGTGCGCTTGTCGTCGGCAACACCACGGCCGCGGTCTCCACCGTCGGCACGTCGAGCCCGGTGACCGCGGCATAGGCGGCGGCCGCCAGCTCACCCGCGCTCGCGCATCGCTGCTCCGGCACCTTCGCCATCCCGCGCGCGATCACCGCATCGAGCGCGGCGGGCACCGCGGGATTCCACTGCGCGGCGAGCGGTGGTTCGGTCATCAGATGGGCGAGCAACGACTGTGCCGCGTCGGCGTTGCCGAACGGCCTTCGCGCGGTGAGACATTCGTAGAGCACGCAGGCCAGCGAGTACTGATCGGACCGTGCGTCCCCCGCGCCGGAGAAACGCTCCGGCGCCATATAGGCCAGCGTGCCGACCACATTGCTGCTCGTCGTCAGCGCGGGCTGGTCGATCCGATACGCCGTACCGAAGTCGATGAGATGAACGTGGTCGTCCGGTCCGAGCATGATGTTGGACGGCTTGACATCCCGGTGCACCAGCCCCGCCCGGTGCGCGTCGTCCAGCGCCTGCGCGACCTGCATCACGATCCGCACCGCCCGCGCGGGCGGCAGCGGCCCTTCCCGCTGCAGCAGCGCCGCCAGGTCGACGCCCGCGATGAACTCCATGGCGAGATAGAGCCGCCCGTCGTGTTCACCGAACGCGTGAATCGACGCCAGGTGCGATCCGCGCACCTGCGCCGCCAGCCGCGCCTCCCTGGTGAACCGCTGCCGATAGGCCGGTTCGCCGGCGTAGGTGGCCGAGAGCACCTTCAGCGCGACGGACCGTCCGGTGGTGTCGTCGTAGGCGAGCCACACCTGTCCGGTACCACCGCTGCCGAGCAATCGATCGAGGCGATAGTGGCCGAACCACGTCGCACCCATATATGGAACCTCCCGCTAGCCTTTTTCTCATGGAGGAGCTACCCGAAATCCGTATCGGCACCGCCGAGCGCGAGGATGCGATGCGGCGACTGTCCGATCATTTCGCGGCAGGGCGGCTCAGCGTCGCGGAATTCGACGAGCGCAGCGCGATCGTCGCGGCCGCCGTCACCCGCGGCGACCTGACGCAGGTGTTCACCGATCTGCCGGAGCCGCTCGCCAAAGCGGCTGCCGTGCCTGCGAAACCGGAGTCCGGGTTCCTGTCGGAATGGCCCGAGCGGGTGATGGCGGTGATCCCGATCCTTGCCGTCATCCTGTTCTTCCTCACCGGCAGCTGGCTCTGGTTCCTGGCGATTCCACTGGTCGGTGCGCTGCTGTTCGGCGGGCGGCACGGCGGGCACGGCGGCCATGGCGGTAGGCGCGAGCGCCGCAACCGGCGCGATCCCGGAATTGACTGACTGACGCCGATTTCTCGGGTCATGACCGGCCCGAGCCGGTCACCGTAGCGTCGAGACCATGACGCGATCCGCCAGGCTGCGCCGCTGGTTGCTGTATCCGCTCGCGGTCGTGGTGGCCCTGCTCCTGCTGTCGATCGCAGCGGGTTACGCGCACTACCGGCTCACGCTGTACAAGGCCGCGCCACGCCAGACCGGCAAGCTGGCGCTGACCGGTGCCACCGTGCTCGTCGGCGCGGACCTGACACCGCATCCGAACGCGACCATCCTGATCGAGCACGGCCTGATCACGGCGATCGGCCCGGACGTGGCGATACCGCAGGACGCCGCACGCCGGGATCTCACCGGCCGCACCGTGCTGCCCGGCCTGATCGATTCCCATGTGCACCTCAACGCGCCGGAAGTGCCCCGCGGCACAAACATCGGCCTGCTGGACATGCCGGGCATCGTCGCCGACTGGTACCGCTATCACCCAGACAAGCGGCGAAACTTCCTGCGCAACGGCGTGACCACGGTCCGGAGCATGGGTGACGAGAACGAATGGGTGCACACCCTGCGGCGCCGGATCGCCGAAGGCGACCTGGAAGGACCGCGCCTGCTGATCGCGGGACCGATCTTCAGCACACCCGGCGGCCATCCGGTCGCCACCATCGGCGTCGAGCCGAATTCGGACGCGGTACGGCTCCCCGACAGTCCCGAACGGGCGCGCGAAATGGTCCGTGCGCTGGTCACCGGCGCGGACCGGGTCGACCTGATCAAGGTGGTGCAGGAGCGCGGCAACCCGGAACGCACAGTGCTGGAACCGATCCGGCCCGATATCCTCGTGGCGATCATCGACGAGGCGCACCGGCACGACACGAAGGTCTTCGCGCACTGGGGAACTCGTGCCGACCTGGACGATCTGCTCGCGGCGGGTGTCGACGGGCTCGACCATCTGGAGGCTCGGGGTGTGCTGACCGGCTGGCCCGCGGGTTTCCCCGAAACCCTGGTGCGGCGCGGTATCACGCTCGCGCCGACCCTCGCGGTCACCGACCTGGTCTTCGACGAGCCGACCAAAGCGTCGATCCGGTTGCGGGTCAAGGAGTTTCGCGACGCAGGTGGGCGGATCATCGCCGGTTCCGACGCCGGGATGCCCGGCGTCTACGCCGGGCCGGGGCTGATCCGCGAACTCGAATTGCTCGTCGCCGCGGGTTTGTCCCCGCGCGAAGCGCTCATCGCAGCCACTGTGACGCCTGCCGCGGCCCTGCACGCCGACGCCATCGGGGTATTGGCGCCGGGCCGCGCCGCCGACCTGCTGGTCGTCCGCGGCGACCCGCTGACCGACATCACCGCGCTGCGCGCCGTCGACACGGTATTCCGGGACGGCCGCATCGTGCACGAAGCCGACCGATAGCCTCGACGTATCGAGCGGTGCCCGAGCGGGCGCCGCCGCACATCGTCGAGGAGCGCGGACACGGATGGAACCGATCGAGATCAACGCGGGCACTTGGTATCTGCGCGCGCTGCGCGCCGACGACCGCATCGACGATCGGCCCGCCCTGGCCCAGGGCGGCATCACCGACCCCGGCTACGTCGCCCTGCGCTTCGCGGGCTGGGTCGAGGAATCCCATTTCTCCTGGGCTGTCTGCGAACCGACCACCGCCGAACTGGTCGCCGAGGTCGGCGCGACCCCGGCGCCGGACGGCACCGCGAGACTCACCGGCTGGGCTCGTCCCGGTCATGAGCAGGCGCTCGATGCCGGCCTGAGCGCCGTTCAGCGGTTCGTCGAGGGCGCGCTCGGCTTACGCCCGCACACCGGCTGAGGGTGTTCGCACACCTCGCCGAGTCGTCACACTGCAACCCGCCGTGGCGACGCACGACCGGGTTCCGGCGAGGTGTGCGAAGTATGTCAGCCGAGCCGGTCGAGTACCCGGTCCAGCGCGTCGACCGCCTCGTCCAGTTCGGCGGCGGAGACGGTCAGCGGCGGGCGGAAGCGGATGCCACGCTCGCCGGTGCCGAGGATCAGCACCCGCTCCTGCTCGCGCAGCGCGGTGAGCACCTCGTCGCGCAGCGCCACCGAGGACACGGTGACCGCGCACATCAGGCCGCGACCGCGCGGCTCGCTGATGCTCGCATGCCGCTCGGCCAGCGACTCCAGCCGATCCAGCAGATGCGCGCCGAGCGCCTTGGCCCGATCGACCAGCGAATCCTGCTCCAGCACTTCGAGAATCCGCCGCACCCGCACCATGTCGGTGAGGTTGCCGCCCCAGGTGGAGTTGATCCGGGAGTTCACCACGAACACGTTGTCGGGCACCTCGTCGACGCGCCCGCCCGCCATCACACCGCACACCTGGGTCTTCTTGCCGAAGGCGACGACATCGGGCTGCACGCCGAGTTGCTGGTAGGCCCAGGTGGTTCCGGTCATGCCGACGCCGGTCTGTACCTCGTCCAGTACGAACAGCGCGTCGTTCTCGTGACAGAGCTGCTGCATCGCCTGCAGGAACTGCGGCCGCAGGTGCCGGTCGCCGCCCTCGCCCTGGATCGGCTCGGCGATGAAACACGCGATGTCGTGCGGGTTTTCGGCGAAGGCGCGGCGCGCCTGCGCCAGTGCCCGCGCTTCCACCTCGGCGATATCGTGCGCGTCGCTCAGGTACGGCGACTCGATGCGCGGCCAGTCGAACTTGGGGAACCGCGCGACCTTCACCGGATCGGTGTTGGTCAGCGACATGGTGTATCCGGTGCGGCCGTGGAACGCGCCGGTCAGGTGCAGCACCTTGGTGCCGAGTTCCGGTGCGCGGCCGTGCATCTCGTTGTGCCGGCTCTTCCAGTCGAACGCGATCTTGAGCGCGTTCTCCACGGCCAGGCCACCGCCGTCGATGAAGAACAGGTGCGGCAGCCGGGGATCGCCCAGCACGCGCACGAAGGTCTCCACGAAGCGGGCCATCTCGACGGTGTAGATGTCGGAGTTGCTCGGTTTGTTGATCGCGGCGGTCGCGATCTCCGCGCGGAACTCGGCGTCCTCGGCCAGCGCGGGGTGATTCATACCCAGGGCGTTGGACGCGAAGAAGCCGAACATGTCTAGGTAGGAGCTGCCGTCACGTTCGTCGACGAGCCGGCAGCCGCGGGACTTCTGTAGGTCGAGGACTAGTTCGAAGCCATCGGCGAGGATGCTGGCCGACAAGATCTCATGCACTCGGGCGGCGGGGGTGACCGCCGGGCGGGTGCGTTCCAGTTCGATGGTCACACCACCGAGGGTACGAAAATTTACGGAATCTGTACAGGAAAGCGGATTAATTACACGTAACGGCTACCTGTCATAGAATGTCTGCAGGATGATGGTGCTTCGAGTCCTGACGTTGGCGGTCGCCCTGATCTCCTGCAGCAGCTGCTCGAGGTGCCGCGGCGAGGCCACCCTGACCAACAGCATGTAGCTCTCGTCGCCTGCCACCGAGTGGCACGCCTCGATCCCGGGGATGTGCTGCAACACTGCCGGGGCATCATCCGGCTGCGACGGGTCGAGAGGAGTGATCGCGACGAATGCCGACAACAGCTGGCCGAGCGCCTCGGGGTCGACGTGCGCCGTGTATCCGCGGATCACACCGCGTGCTTCCAGCCTGCGCACCCGCGACTGCACGGCGGATACCGACAGGCTCGCCTTCTCGGCCAGGTTCGACAGCGTGGCGCGTCCATCGGCCATCAATTCACGAATCAGCAGGCGATCTATGTCGTCCAGTACTGGTCTTGCCGGTGTATCCGCCATCAGCGAAGGGTAAACCAGGCAACCCGGCTCGTGGCAGAAACCTCACCCCGATCCTCCCAAGACATGGGACAGATATGCCGCAATGCGGCCGAAAGGTACGGCGGAGCAACAGATGACAGATGTTCAGAGCGCCCACGACTCGCGGACGCGCGAGACCGCCCTCGGCGATCAGACCACCCGGGAACTCGCGGAGCGCGCCGCGGCGGTGCTGCGCGGACTCGGCGTCGAATCCCCCGAACCCGGCGACCTGCCCGCCCGCAGTCCGATCACCGGCGAGCGCCTGCTGACCCTGCGGGCCAGTGCACTGGACGAGGTCGATACCGCGATCGAACGGGCCGCCACCGCTTTCGGCGCCTGGCGCACGGTGCCCGCCCCGGTCCGGGCCGCGCTGGTGCGCAGGCTCGGCGAACTGCTCACCACGCACAAGAGCGAACTGGCCGAGCTCGTCACGCTGGAGGCGGGCAAGATCGGCGCCGAGGCCGCGGGTGAAGTGCAGGAGATGATCGACGTCTGCGAGTTCGCCATCGGCCTGTCCCGGCAGCTGTACGGGCAGACGATGCCGTCGGAGCGCCCGGGTCACCGGCTGATGGAGACCTGGCATCCGCTCGGCGTGGTCGGGGTCATCTCGGCGTTCAATTTCCCGGTCGCGGTCTGGGCCTGGAACACCGCGATCGCGCTGGTCTGCGGCGACACGGTGGTGTGGAAGCCCTCGGAGACCACTCCGCTCACCGCACTGGCCTGCCACACCCTGCTCCGGCGCGCCGCGACCGAGGTCGGCGCGGATCCCGAAGTGCACCAACTGGTTCAGGGCGCGGCCGAGGTCGGCGCCCGCCTCGTCGACGACGAGCGGGTCGCGCTGGTGAGCGCCACCGGTTCGGTACGGATGGGCAAGATCGTCGCGCCGCGGGTGGCCGAGCGGTTCGGCCGCTGCCTGCTGGAACTGGGCGGCAACAACGGCGCGATCGTCACGCCCTCCGCGGATCTGGAGCTCGCGGCGCGCGGCATCGTGTTCGCCGCGGCGGGCACCGCCGGGCAGCGGTGCACCACGCTGCGCAGGCTGATCGTGCACGCCGACGTGGTCGGCCCGTTGCTCGAGCGGATCGAAAGCGCCTATCAGCAACTGCGCGTGGGCAATCCGCTGGAGGACGGCGTCCTCGTCGGCCCGCTGATCGACGGCCGGGCCTATGCGGGAATGCGCGCCGCGCTGGACAAGGCGCTGGCCGACGGCGGCGAATTGATCTGTGGCGGTGAGCGAGTCGACGGGTTCGGCGAGGACGCGTACTACGTGCGCCCGGCGATCGTGCGGATGCCCGCGCAGACCGCGGTGGTGCGCGAGGAGACCTTCGCGCCGATCCTGTACGTGCTCACCTACCACGATTTCGACAGCGCGATCGCCCTGCACAACGCGGTGCCGCAGGGGCTTTCGTCGGCGGTGTTCACCGCCGACCAGCGCGAGGCCGAACGTTTCCTGGCCGCGGACGGCTCGGACTGCGGCATCGCCAACGTCAACATCGGCACCTCCGGCGCCGAGATCGGCGGTGCGTTCGGCGGCGAGAAGCAGACCGGCGGCGGGCGGGAATCCGGCTCGGATTCCTGGAAGGCGTACATGCGCCGGGCCACCAACACGATCAACTACTCCGCCGAACTGCCACTGGCGCAAGGGATCAAGTTCGGCTGATCGGCGATTACCCGCCGAATCCCCTGACGCGCCAGGGCAACGCCGCGGCCGGGTGGTCGGCACCGACCACCCGGCTTCGGCCGTTTCCGCGCTCCGGCACGCTCATTCGAGCACGACCGGCAGGGACTGCACGCCGCGGAAGGTGCTGCTCGGCCGCCAGCGCACCGCCTCGGCAAGCCGCATGTCCGGGTATCTGGCCAGAATTTTCTCGAACGCGAGCCGTGCCTCCAGCCGGGCGAGCGGCGCGCCGACGCAGTAGTGGATGCCGTGCCCGAACGCCAGATGCCCGCCCTTGGCGGCCTGTCCGATCCGGATGCGGTCCGGGTGCGTGAACCGGGCGGGATCGTGATTGGCCGCGAGCAGCGACACCGAGATCAGCTCGTCGGCCGGAATGTCGATGCCCGCCACCGTGATCGGCTCCGCCGTGTACCGCAGCGTGGACACGTGGACCGGGCCCTCGTAGCGGAGGAACTCTTCGATCGCCGCCGGAATCCGCTCGGGCTCCGCCGTGAGTTCGGTGTACAACGCCCGGTCCCGCAGCAGCGCGAGCAGGCCGTTGCCGATCAGGTTCACCGTCGTCTCGTGACCGGCCACCAGGATCAGGAACAGCATGGCGATGAGTTCCTGATCGCTGAGCTTGTCCCCCTCGTGATTGGCCAGGATCAGCTGTGACAGCAGATCCTCCCCGAGGTTCTTGGTGCGTTCGGCGATCAACCCGATCAAATAGGTGGCCAGTTCGACGCTCGCCGCGGCGCGCTGGGCGGCGGTGGCGTAGAACGGTGAGTCGGCGGCGTCGGGATCCTCGACGTTCTCCGCCGAGGTCGCGGTCATCGTGGTCGACAGCTCGCGGAACCGGTTCCGGTCGGCCTCGGGCACCCCGAACAGTTCGCAGATGACCGTGATCGGGATCGGCAGCGCGTAGCCCTCGATCAGGTCGACCTCGGGTGCGTCGGCCATCTTGTCGAGCAGCTCATCGGCCAAAGTCTCGATCCGCGGATGCAATTGATCGACCGTGCGCGCGGTGAAGGCCTTGCTGACCAGCCTGCGAAGCCGGGTGTGGTCCGGCGGGTCCGAGCTGAGCATGTGTTTCCACAGGTCGGTGCTCACCGCGGTCATTCCGTCGCTCTCGCCGCGCAGCCTGGTGGTGATCGGCGCGATGCTCGCCGCGTCCTTGCGCACCCGGTCGTCGGCGAGCACCGCGCGCCCGAGCTGGTAGTCGACCACCAGCCAGGTGGACAGTCCGTTGGGCAGCAGCACGTGATGAACCGGTCCTTGCGCGCGCAGCTCGTCGTAGACGGGGTAGGGGTTGTACAGGAACTCGGTGCCGAGTCTGATCAGTGGTTTGGTCATGAGAACTTCCTGTAGGTCGTACGGCTGCTGCCGTCACCGCTGGTGACGTGCAGGGGTTTCAGATCCCAGCTCTCCGCTACCAGCCGAGCCAGGAAGACCAATTCCTCGTCGGAGTGCGCCATTTCGGGCTTGAGGCTCTCCAGCACCCACTGGATCTTCCCGTCGAACTGGGAGAACCAGGTCGCGAGCGCGATCGGCTGCCGGTCGGCGCGCGGCGCGTCGATGCCCTGGAACACCCCGCGCATCATGAACATCGACGGGTTCGCGCCGTGGCGCATCGCGGTCGGCACGAACGAGTCGACCACGCCCATGTTGGAGCACATGCCGACGGTGATCGGCGCGGTGTCGGCCAGCCGCTCGACCACGCCCTCCGGCAGCACGTCGATGAGTTCGGCGGGCATGTTCCGCGGCCGCGAGATCGCACCGGAACCCACGTCGTGCGCGTTGGCGAACGCCGCCTTGCTCGCCACCCGCAGCGGCGCGAGATCGCCACGGTCCAGCCATTCCGGATCCACCACGATCGGCACGCGGGCAAAGGAATTCGAGTCGGCCTGGTCCTGCTCGCGCAGGATCCGCACCGCCGTCAGCAACACCAGTGCGCCATCCGGACCCACCAGCGCACAGTGCCGCAGCAGATCGGCGACCATCGCGAGGTAGAGCGTGTTGGGCGAGCCGCCGCGCTGCGCCGCGCGCGTATGCCATTGCGCCGCATCGAAAGTGACGACGACCGAACCCTCCCGCCAGCCGAGCGGCTCGCCCGCCGGGGCAGGTTCGCGCGCCGTCAACGCCCGCCGCACCGCCGCACGATGTCGCGGATCACGGGCCATCCGACGCGCTTCCGCCGTGACGCCGCGCGCGACGGCGACACTGCGGCGCAAGCCGTCCAGCAGATCGCCGCGGTGATCGATGACCGCACCGAGCGAGGCCGTCGTGGCGAGTTCGGGATGCACCAGCCCGGCGATCGCCATCAACCCCGCGTGCCCGTCGGCGATGGCGTGCGAGGCGATGACCGACCACACCATGCCGCCGGACCGGGTGGGCACCGCCGACATCCGCCAGCCGTAACCGTTTTCGGGGTCCAGCGGGTACTGCGCCTGGGTGTTCGCCCAGGCCAGCATGTCGCACTCGTCGATCGCGGCATGGTCGAGGCTCAGCGGCAGCGCGGCGTCGGCCGGCACCCAGCGCCAGCGCGCGAACGGCACCGCGGGCCGGTGCACCCGCCGCATGGACGGTCCCGCGCACAGGATCTCGTACATCGAGCGCAGTTGGTCGTCGGTGAGCCGGTTCGCCAGCACCACGACGGTCTGGCTGATCACCGGCACACCGTGGCCGTGATGGAATCGCAGGAATGCCTTGTCGGTGAGTCCGACGTACACCGGGGACATCAGGAGGCCGCCTTCGCGGTCAGCGCGGCCTCGAGTTCCGGTTCGGCCAGCCGCAGCATCCGTTCCTGCGCCACCATCGCGACCAACTGGCCTGCCCGGCTGAAGATCCGGCCCTGGGTGAAGGCCCGGCCGCCTTCGGCCGAGGGCGAGATCTCGTCGTAGAGCAACCAATCGTCGACCCGGCACGGCCGCAGGAACCAGATCGAATAGTCGAGCGCGGCGGTCTGGATGGCGATGCCCGGATACGGTGCGACCGCGGCGCCGAGCAAGGTCATATCGCTGGCATAGGTCAGCGCGCAGCTGTGAGTCACCGTGCAGGCCGGCAGCTCGCCGGTGTATCGCAGCCAAACCTGCTGGCGCGCAGCATGTGTCGGACCATCCGGGACCCGCCGGATATCCCAGCCCGCCCATTCGTTGCCTGCGTCGTCCGCGCCGATCCGCGGCAGCGCTTCCGGGTCGGGCGCGTCCGGGCACGGGTCGGCGTGGCGCACCCCGCGGTCACCCACGTGGTACGAGGCGACCATCAGGAAGGTCTCCTTGCCGTGCTGCACCGCCCGGATCCGGCGCACCGCGAACGAGCGCCCGTGCTTGACCGTGTCGACCAGGTAGTCGATCGGGACCTCCGGCGTGGTCGGCCGGACGAAGTATCCGTGGATCGAATGCACCATGAACTCGGCGGGCATCCCGGACGAGCCGGCCGCCAAGGCCCGGGCCGCCACCTCGCCGCCGAAAGTTCGCCTCAGTGCGGTGCGGTGCTGCCGTTTGCCGCGGAAGAAGTTCGGGTCGATTTCCTCTACGGCCATCGCGTCGAGTAGTTCAACCATGACGCCACCGTTCCCTTCGATTTCTGAATACCGATGAAGCTCATACCTGACCGTTTTCCGTCGTGCCGATGGCCCGTCTTTCAACGCTCGTACCGAATACAGTGAACCTGGGGCTAATGCTATTCAAGGCGGTGTAGTCCACCTCACAAGACATTACGGATTCTTTACAGAATCAGGCCGCTGACCGGTTAGAAGAGTGCTCAAAACATCCCCGCTCGCTTGGGATTATGCACAACGACTATCGACAGAATTGTCGCATTTTTCGCCCTCGGGACCATTCCCACAACCGGCGAATCGGAAATTATCAATTGCGCGAAACGGGCAAAGAATACATATATACAAGAGATCTCGGCGAGACCGACGGCCGAGAAGTGGCCGCCGACGATCCACCCGCAGTTACCGCCGTGCACACGGCAATTTCGGCACGTCTGGCGATTACGCGTCCAGGCCGCCGGATTCCCGAAGCGGGATCTCCTTCCAGCACAGCACGAGCACCGAGGCGAGTACCGCGAGGCCCGCGGACACCAGGTACACCGTCGACATGGCGTCGGCGAAGCCGGTCTTCAGTGGCGCCGCCAACACCGGATTCAACTGCTGGATGAGCGAACTGTCGTCGAGGATCCGCTGCACCGCCGACGGGTCGTGCCGGACCAGGCCCTGCGCGAACGCGACCTCGGCCGGATTGCCACTGTGCAGACCGGCCGCGACGGCCCGCTGATAGTCCGGATCGGTGGCCGCAGTCGCGACGGCCGCGTCCACCCGCGCGGGCAGCACGCCGAACAGCGTCGACAGCAGGGCCGCGACCCCCAGCGTGCCGCCGACCTGGCGGAAGAACGTCGCCGCCGCGCTCGACACCCCCATGTCCGCGGGAGCGGCGGCGTTCTGGATCGCCAAAGTAATGGGCTGCAACAGATTTCCGAGCCCGACGCCGGTGATCGCCATGAAGATCATGGTGCGCCAGAGCGGCGTTTCCGGCGTCAGGTAGTGGAACAGGAACAGACCGGCCGCCACAGCCGCAGTGCCGGCGAGGGGGAACACGCGATAGCGACCGGTCCGGCTGATCAGCCGGTTGGACACGGCCGAGCCCACCAGCAGCCCGACCACCATCGGCAACAGTTGCAGACCCGCCGCGACCGGACTGGCGCCCCGCACCACCTGGAGATACTGCGGCACGAGGATGATGCCGCCGAACAGCGCCGCCCCGACCACCAGCGCGATCACGACACCCAGCGCAAACGTGCGATTTCGGAACAGCCGCAACGGAATCAACGCGCCGTCACCCATTCTGGCCTCGATGGCGACGAACGCGATCAGCCCGATTCCACCGACCAGGTAGCAGATCACCGCGCCGGCAGCGGTCCAACCCCAGCT
This sequence comes from Nocardia vulneris, assembly GCF_001613425.1. Classification (GTDB taxonomy): domain Bacteria; phylum Actinomycetota; class Actinomycetes; order Mycobacteriales; family Mycobacteriaceae; genus Nocardia; species Nocardia vulneris. The sequence continues at coordinate 75,499 of NZ_BDCI01000043.1, forward strand.
ACGTCCCTGTTCCGCGACGATCAGGATCGGCGTGATGCCGACCGCGAACGCGGCGGTGCCCAGCCAGTCGACCGCGACCCGTTCTCGATCCGCCCGCGGAATCCTGACCACGCGATACACCACCACCAGCGCGATCAAGCCCACCGGAACATTGACCAAAAAGACCCAGCGCCAGCCGGTTACACCCAGAATGCTGTGCTGCCCAGCGAAGAGACCGCCGAGCACCGGGCCGATCACGCTGGCCAGGGCCCAGGTCGCCAAGAAGTGACCCTGATACTTCGCCCGATCCCGCGGGCTCACGATGTCCCCGAGCACCGCCGAGGCCAGCGACATCAGCCCGCCCGCGCCGACACCCTGGATCGCCCGGAACACCGCCAGCTCGTACATCGATTGCGCCACCGTGCACAGTAGCGATCCGCCCACGAAAATCACGATCGCGGCGAGCAGAAAAGGCCTGCGGCCGTACATATCCGACAATTTTCCGTACAACGGCGTGGTCAACGTTGCGGTGATCAGGTACGCGGTGGTGACCCACGCCTGCAACGAATACCCGGACAGATCGTCGGCGATGGTCCGCACCGCCGTGGCCGTGATGGTCTGATCCAGCGCCGCCATGAACATCCCGAGCACCAGGCCACTCAGGATGATCAACACCTGCCGATGGGTGAAGCCGCCCGGATTGTCCGAAGGGGCCGCCGCCGATTCGGTCCGCTGCGTCCGTTTCCCGGTATGCCGAATAGGCAGCGCCATGAGCGCCTCCTGAAATCAGAAGAGAGAGTGCATGATCGGTTGTCAGCGGTCGCTCTCGTCCCCGGACCGCGGCGGTGATCCGCCCAGAAGCTACGCAATGCGAAGTAGTCACGATAAACCTGACACGGCGTCTCAGGTAACCCGGTGTGTCGGCTATCTCACCGCCATCCCATTTGTGGCGTGCATCACGCCCATGCGGGCTTCGCCGCGGCACCGCACACCGCAAACAGACGCCCCGACCAGGCGTTTTCGCATCCGCCCCCGAGGTGTGTAAGGTTGGGGACACCCAACGCGGGGTGGAGCAGCTCGGTAGCTCGCTGGGCTCATAACCCAGAGGTCGCAGGTTCAAATCCTGTCCCCGCTACAGCACAGCCTAGGCCGGAGACTTACCAAAGTCTCCGGCCTGGGCTATTTTTCGGCCCGGGTCAGCGCGCCGGCTCGAGCTCGGCGTGCATGAGGTAGACGTTGTAGGTGTCCCATGCGGAGAGGGTGAAGTACAGGTCCGTGGCGGTCGACCAGGGATGGATGAAACCCCCGTACAAAGTCGGATAGTCCGCAGCCCCGACCAGCGTGACGGGATCGGTCCACGCGCCCTGCGGCGTCGCTGCGGTGCGCAGCACGATCGACGCGCGCGCGGGATCCAGATACATCATCTGCCACTGCCCCGTCGCCTCGTCGAACCGCACCGACAGCTCACCCGCCATTCCGGAAGCTATTGGGGTGGCATGATTTTCGGCAGCGGGTGCCCACGTCTCGCTGGCCCAGTACTGGTAGGCGGACTTGTTGAGCACCTCGTCCTTGGGCACCCTGGCCAGTCCGATCTGGCCGAAACGCCCGTTGGGCGTGCCGAACATGTAGACGTAGTCGCCCTGCGGCGCCATCGCCGTAACCTGGAACCGATTTTCCCCGAAGATGTTGTCCCACTTGGCATGCTGGCTCTTGGTCCAGGTCGAGCCGTTGTCGTCGGAGTAGGCGAGCCCGCCGTAGTTGGTCGACCATTTCCCCGGGGTTTCGTGCCAACGGTTCACCGACATGAAGCTCAGGTACTGGCGATTCCCGAGGGCGAACCCAGAGGTCGGGATGGCAGTGGTCTCCCAGTTGGTGATCTTGCGGCTGCTGAGCACTTCCGCGGCATGGCAGCGACTGTCCTGCACCATGTTGTCGATGATCAGTCCTTTGGACAGATCCCGATTGGTGCTGTAGCCGAGCACGTTGCTGCGCCAGTCCGGCCCGCCGACCGCGCCCGCTTCCCAGCCCTCGCCGAAAGTGCCACCGAAGACCACCGCGACCTCGCCTGGTCTGGTCTCCCAGACGATCCCGAGATCGGTGCCGTCGACCTGCCAGCGCATATCGGTACGGTTCTGCGATCCGTGCCCGGTCACCTGACCGACCAGGTCGACCGAACCTACTCGCGGCGCCGGCACCGGCTCGCTGACCGGACCGGGTTCGGCCGGATGCACCACCTCGGGTGGCGCGGCTGCGGCGGATCGCCCGGACCACCGGGAACCGGTATCGGAAACGGCTCCAACTCCGGCCGGATCCGTACCCCCGGCCACTCGATCCTGTCGGGTAGGGAACTCCCTGAACCCGAACCAGAATCCAGGCCCGAGCCCGAGCCCGAGGACGACCCGGTACCGCTGCCCGGGTCAGGCGCGGGCTCCTCGCGTCCAGGCGTATCCCGGATATCGGGACACGGATTCCGGCACGGATCAGCCGGTAGTGGCTGCGGTTCGATCCGGGTGTCGAGCTGCGGCGGATCGGGTACCGGCACCGGGATGATGTCGGGAATCCGCAGCGGGATATCGAGTGCGGCGGGGGCGGTACGGGAGCCGCAGACGGCGCTGCACTCTGCTCCGGCGTCCGCCGCAACGGATCGAATCCGGTCTCCCCGCAACTGTTCACCGGCGGCGGCGCCCACTAATACGTTTCGGCCCGCACAGCAGGCATCGGCAGGGCCAGCAACGCAGCAAGCACCACCCCGAACAGCGCCGACACGCGAGGCGCCGCCGCGTTCAAGACTGCCCAACCCGACCGGAGCCCCACACGTTATCGACCACCTATCGAATCAGGTCGTGGACGGCAAATAGACGCTGGAAAAGCGTAGCAAGGGGAAGCCGCGAAATCCGGCATCGACACCCCGACGAGGATCCCACTGGGACCACGTCTCGACGAGGTCTCCGGCAAGGTTGGCAGAAGCCATGGCTGCCTGATCTTCGAGCACGCGACGAAGAACGGGTACATTCACAGGACGTCGGCGGCCAACGGGGGGCTGGAAATGGCGAGTCGCCAAAAGACCTTGCCTTGCAAGAAGACCCGGATGGGGACCCACGACGCGAACCTCGACCGGATTGGTGACTGATTTGGACCACGTGAACCACGACACCGCAGACGAGCCGCCTGCCGCCGGACCGTGGCAGCTACGGTTCGAACCAGGGACGACGAAGGAAAACATCGCGCGCGTAGCGGATTTCGCTGTTGCAGAGGGTTTGTGCGATCCCGGCTCGGCGGAATTGCTCCGCGCGGGTCGGGATCCGCGGTACTGGTACTCCGGCGCGCTGGAACGCGCCGAGGTCGACGTACACCGTCTGGTCCTGCGCAAAGCGCTGGCCGACGAGCCACTGAGTGCCGCGGATCTCGACCCACTGCGCGACGCTGTCCAGCGGTTCGACGAATGGTTACGCACCCTCGCCTATCCGCGCGAAGAGATCTACGACGCGGACACCACGTTCTTCGATTTCGATTAGGCAGGAGCCGCGCATGACCGAGACCGCTACCCATCGGTGGCAGATCCTGTTCCCGGACGGACTGACCGAAGAACAGGTGGCTCACCTGGCACAATTCGCCGCGGACAGCGGCATCGAGCAAACGGCGAACGGTGTCGACGATCGTTCGGTGTTCCGCTACGAATACGACCGCGCGACGGTCGAGCTGTATCGCCACCTGTTCCAGAAGATTCTCGACGGTGCCGAGCTCACCGCGAACAATCGTCTGGTGCTCACCGATCGGCTGGCCGAACTCGATGATTGGGCCGAGTCCAGTACTGCGACAGACTGATTGACCCGCCCACACCCCGATGACGGCACGGCCGGGCGAGGTCGGACAGGGCGGCACGTGCCGTGTGGTTCACCGGGAACGATTGATCAATCCTTGTCGCGTTCCGTGCGCGCCTGCGCCTTCAGGGCGGCGCTCAACTGTGAGTCGGCTCGCAGGAGTTCGATGCCGATCAGTTCGCCGTCCGCGCCGAAGTCGAGTGCGGCGACCACCTCGTTGTCCGTGCTGTCTTGGACCGGGAGGGTTCGTGCGGCGTAGCGCGGGCCGGCGGTGTTCTGCCGTAGTGCGAGGTAGGCGACGTTGTGCTGGTCGTCCCAGGTCACGTAGTCGATGAGGTCGGGGTTCATGCTCGGATCCTTCGGTAGTCGTGGAGTCGCCGCAGCCGCTGCGGGCGGCTGCTGGTCGTGCGGGCGTGCGGTCCGCGCCGGTCAGCCGCGAAGCACGGTGAGTGGAGCCCGGGCCTGGTCGTGCGCACCCGAGTTCACCAGATCGTTGCGGCTCGTGACGCCCAGGGCGTCGTACAGGTTGCGGATGCGCCGATACATCGATCGTTCCGAAAGGTAGTTCTGCCGGGCGATTTCGGCGACGGTCATCGAGGTCTTCAGCATGCGCAGGAGGCGAGCGTCGAATTCGTCCAGCTCGGGCCGGCCGATCGGAGTGGCGGCGCGCAGGCCGTTCGGGACGGCGGGCGCGGCGTCGCGGGCGGGGCGCGGTTCGCGAGCGGCGGGGGCCCGATCGGGGACCGCGCCCAGGACCGGCGGACGCGGCCTTCTCGGCTGCGTGCGGACATGGTCGAGCAGCCGGGCGCGCAGCACCTCGGCTTGCCGCTCGATCGAGATCGCGAGGTTGATGACGAAGTTGGCGCCCGCCCGGATCGCCAGGTAGGTCGAATGACCGGTGACGTCGTTGGTGACCGCGACGAGCAGGGTCATGGCGTGCCGCGTCCGAATCGAGCGCAGCTTTTCGGCCTGGCACTCGGTGTGCACGGGGAGCACGATCGGCGCCCCCTCGGTGTCGTGGCGGACGCCCAACTCGTCGTACTCGGCGAACTCGAGCCGGAACGGCGCGGCGAACAGACTGCCCCACCGCCCGTCCGCCGGATCCAGATAGTCGCGCAGGCTCGGATGCGCGAACGCGGTGGTCGTGGCCGGCGCCTCGATGCCCTGACTCAGCTGCAAAGCGTTCATGGAAACCCCCACCTTTTGTCCTTACTGTGTCTAGTCACGGGATTAGACGCGGCCGATACCCGATCGGTTCCATTTCGGGGCAACAGATTTGAGAAGCTCTCGCAGCGGCCCCGGCGGCGGTCGCACGGAAGACGTTGCCGCAGCACAGGCCACCATGCGCATAAGCTATGATGAGTGCACGTCAGGTACGAACTTCGGCGTGCGGCAACGAGATCCCGCACCACGCCGGCGGGCCGTCCAGTGTTGCTCCCGGTCCCGAGTTCGTCGCCCTCGGCCGACTCGGTGCGCGATCGAGGTTCGGATGGCCGCGGCGGTGTCGGAAAATCAGACCGATTCGGGCTGATTGAGCCGCCGGCGAACGGGTATTGCCTGCGCGACTTGTCCACTGAACCCTGAGAGACGACAGTGCCTCTGCTCACGCCCGATCCCGTCCGCAGCGATGCCGCGGTGGCCGGTCCCGCACCCGCTCCCGCGCCGTTCGCCCCGATGCCGGCCCCGCGCGGCCGCGTACTCGGCCGCCGCCGGACCTGGCACGGCTTCGGCGTGTCCGTGCTCGCCCTCGTCATCACCGCCGGCGTGGTCGCCCTGTGCCTCGCCCTGCCCGCGCAGGCGCCGCTCGTGGTGGCCGTGCTCGGCATTCTCACGCTGACCCCGCCGGCCACCCTGGCCGTCACGGTCTGCCGCCACCGCAGGCCGAACGCCTGACGCGTAGTCCCGACAGCGAAGCGACCCGGAACCGATGCGGTTCCGGGTCGCTTCTCATATGCCTGGGAGCGTGGCCTTTACGCTCGACCAGGCGCGCGGCCTACTGCCCAGGCCGCGCTGCTTCACACCTGCGGCGGCTCGATTCCGAGTTCGCGCAAGCTGTTTCGGTACACCTCCACGTTGGCGAGCTTGACGCCCTCGTAGCCACGCACCGTGTCGGCCAGCGCGGCGGCCTGGACCGCGCGGTCGTAACCCGCCTCGTCGAGCGAACCCGCCAGTGCCAGCACCATTTCGGTGTAGTGCGCCAGCAGTTCCCGCTCGACGCGACGAACGTGCGCGTAGCCGAAGATGTCGAACTTGGTGCCGCGCAGCCGCTTTCCCTTGGCCAGGACCTTGAGGGCGAGATGCCCGCGCGGCCCGATGCCGATCTTCTTCTTGCGGCCCATGGCGCGCAGGATCGGCGGGTGCAGCTTGTAGGTGAGGTTGGTGCCCTCGGGCAGCTGACCCGCCACCTGGTCCAGGAAGGCCGGGTCGATCAGCTGCCGCGCGACCTCGTACTCGTCCTTGTACGCGGTGAACTTGAACAGACCCCGCGCCACCTGCTCACTGAACTCGGTACGACCGGTGACCTGCTCCTGCGCCGTCCACACCCGCTGCATCGTCGACACGTAGTCCCGGGCCACCCGGACACCCTGGAACCCGATCAGCTCCCCGGCGCGCAGCTCGATCAGCCGCCGGGTCTCACCGGTGGCGGTCAGCGTGTCGAAAAGGTCTGCCGGAACCTTGATCTCGGCCCGCTCCGCCTGCGGACGGCCGATCGCCGCCGCGAACTCGTCCGGGCGCGCGACCGCGACCCGGCCCCACCGGAAGGCCGCGATGTTCGCGTTCACGGCGACCCCGTTGATCTCGATGGCCTCCTCGATCGACGCCGCGGGCAGCCGCAGGCCGCCGAGCTGGTAGGCGGCGCCGACCATCAGGAAGTTGGCCGCCGCCGTGTTGCCGAACAGCACCTCCGCCGCGCCGAGCGCGTCGAACGAGCGCAGTTCCCGCGAGGCCTGGTCGAGCCGGGACAGCAACGCGGGCGTCTCCGGGTACTGCACCGACTTGTCGTAGACCATGTCCCCGGTCGGGGTCTTGCTGGTGGAGGCGACCGAGAGGGTGTTCTCCTTCGACCCGTAGGCCAGGTTCTTGTTGTCGGTCGCGGTGAGCAGGTCGAAGGCGACGATGCAGTCCGCGGAGCCGGGGGTCAGCCGGTTCGCGGGCTCCAGTACGCCCGCGACGAACCGCAGGTGCGAGACGACGGGGCCCGCCTTCTGGCTGAGCCCGATCTGATCCAGGCTCGCCACGTCGTAGCCCGCGCGCAGCGCCGCCGTCGCCAGCACCTGGTTCACGGTGACGATGCCGGTACCGCCGATGCCGGCGAGGAAGACATTCTGCGTCGTGGTCGGCGGATCCTGCCGGAGGTCCGCCAGCACGGGCGGGGTCGGACGCTGAGTGCTCTTGCGCTTCTCGGCTTTCCCGGGCTCGGGCAGCTCCACCGTGACGAAGGACGGGCAGTCCCCGTCGAGGCAGCTGTAATCGGTGTTGCACGAGGTCTGATCGATCCGGGTCTTACGGCCGAACTCGGTGTCCACCGGCTGCACCGACAGACAGTTGCTCTTCACGCCGCAGTCACCGCAACCCTCGCAGACCGCCTCGTTGATGACCACCCGGGTCTGACGCACCGGCAAGGTGCCCCGCTTGCGCTGACGGCGCGCGTCGGCGGCGCAGTGCTGGTCGTAGATGAGCACGGTGACGCCCGGGATCTCGCGCAGGATGCGCTGCGCTTCGTCGAGCCGGTCGCGGTGCCACAACCGGGTGCCCGCGGCCAGGTCACGCTTGCGGTACTTCTTCGGCTCGTCGGCGCAGATGATGATCTGCGCGACGCCCTCGGTGGCGAGCTTGTGCGTCAGCCGCGGCACCGCGAGCGCGCCCTCGGCGTCCTGCGCGCCGGTCATCGCGACGACGTCGTTGTAGAGAAGCTTGAAGGTGATGTTCACCTTGGCCGCGACACACGCCTGCACGGCGAGCTGGCCGGAGTGGAAATACGTTCCGTCGCCGATGTTCTGGAACAGGTGCGGCACGTCGGTGAACGGCGCCTGACCGATCCACTGCGCGCCTTCACCGCCCATCTGGGTGAGGCCGGTGACCTTGCTGTCCTCGCGACCGGACATGGTCACCATGGTGTGACAGCCGATGCCACCGCCCGCCAGCGAACCCTCCGGCACGGCGGTCGAGCGGTTGTGCGGGCAGCCGCTGCAGAAGTAGGCGGCGCGCTTGGCAGGCAGCACGGCCAGCGACAACGGCTGTGGCAGCGGTCGTTTCATGTCCACGAAACCGTCGAGCGCCCGGCACAGCGGCTTGGCGATCCGGCCGGTGGTGAGTTCGCCGTCCTGGCTGAACAGCGGGCGGCCCGCGGCGTCGCGCTTACCGATGATCTCGGGGGCATCGGCGGTGCCGTAGAGGATTTCGCGCAGCTGCGTCTCGATGAACGCCGTCTTGTCCTCGACCACGACCAATCGGGTGAGGCCCTTGGCGAACTGCCGGACCCGTTCCGGCGCAATCGGATACGGCATACCGATGCGCAGCAGCCGTACCCCGGCCCGCATCAGCGCCTCGTCGTCCACGCCCAGGTCGATCAGCGCCTGCCGCACCGCGTCGAAAGTCGTTCCGGTGGCGGCGATCCCGATCGTGGCCTGGGCCGGATTCACCTCGATCACGTCGAGTTCGTTGAGCGTGCTGTACGCCTTCACCGTCTCCCAGCGCGGCCCGTACAGGTCCGCCTCGGCGATCACGCTGTCGGTCGGCGCGGCCATCGGACGCTGCAGGTAGTTGAACGGGCGCCCCTCCCAGGTGATCTCGGGCACCGTGATGTCGATATCGCCCACGTTGCCCTCGACCGTCCAGGCGCCGTCGGCCACATCGGCGACGATCTTCAACGCGACCAGGCAGCCGGAGGCGCGCGACAGCGCGACCCCGTGCAGACCCATCGTGATGATCTCGCGGGCATTGCGCGGGAACAGCACCGGAATACCCATCGCGGCCAACGAGCGTTCGCTCACCGCGGGCACCGTCGAGGACTTGGAGGCCGGGTCGTCGCCGACGAGCAGCAGCACGCCGCCGCGCGCGTTCGCGCCGTACATATTGGCGTGCCGCAACGCATCCGTCGCGCGGTCCAGACCGGGGCCCTTGCCGTACCAGACGCCGACGACACCGTCGTGCGTGGCCGCACCGGCCGGCAGGTCGGCCTGGCTCCCCCACACCGAGGTGGCCGCGAGTTCCTCGTTCAAGCCGGGGACGAATGCGATGTCGTGCTCGGCCAGCACATTCGGCATGCCGCTGAGCATCTTGTCGACGCCGCCGAGCGGGCTGCCCTGGTATCCCGAAACGAAGGTGCCGACCCGGCGCCCGGCGCGCAGATCGCGCACGTGCTGCTCCACCAGCTGTCGGGCAATCGCCTGGACGCCAGTGAGGACAACGGTGCCCGCGCCGACGCGGTAACGGTCGGCGAGGTCATACGGAGCCGGGATCAGGTCGTGATCGGCGAGCTCGGTCATTCGGTCCACCTCCGGTCAGCACCGATCGGGCGCCTTCCTAGTTGAGCACTTCTTGCCGCATACCCTGCCTTTAAAGCGCTACTTGAACAACCTTTGTTCACTTTGTTGAGCATGTTGCCCAATTTGATCACCTGTGAATGGGCACACACTATGCATGATGTGCGGTCTGTTGTGACTGCCACCACTCGGCCGTGCCGCGCGGCCCGCACGCCCGCGGTGTTACCGGCGCGGCAGAGATCGCGGCGACATTCCGGCGAACGCGCGCAGCGCCGACTCGGCGACCCGCCCTATCGGCGGCGACAGCGCCGGTCGGCGTGCGCGCCGATGCCTACCGCGATTCGCCACGCCAGCCCTACTGCGGTGATAGCAAACGGCTTCCGTCACCGGCGGGCAGGAGTTGCGCCGGTTTGGCAATAGTGATCTTGTGCAGGTGCACAGGTAGCGCATTGTTACTTGTCCAATATGCCGGGGCCGGGTGCGCGGGGCCGCGGTCGCGACGCTACTTTCGCTGCGGATGGTGCCGCCTGCTGCGGCGATCCGCAGCGTCGAGTCGAAAGGTGGTGTGCCGGTCCGCCCCTCGGTGCGGCTGTGGGTTCCTGCTTACCGTCCGCGCAGCGAACGATGACGTTCGCGGCGATCTCTCCATGCAGTGGTGGTCCGTCCGAACTGCCGAACGAAAGTCGGGGTCGGCGAGTCGATGACGGCCGAGATTCGAAGGAAAGCCGTGCGAAGAGTTCCGTTCAGGATCGCGATCCTGATGTTGAGCATTGTCTCGATGGGCCTGGTCGGCCTGCCCGCGACGACCGCTCAGCCGCTTTACCCCACCCCTGATCCGGATGCGTTCTACAGTGCGCCAGCGAATTTGGCGGACCTGAAACCCGGTGATGTCGTGCGTTCTCGCAAGATCGACACCGGCCCGTACGTCGGGACCGAGGGCTGGCAGGTCGCCTTCCGGTCCACCAATTCCCAGAGCAAGCCGGTCATGGGCGTGACCACGGTGCTGCTGCCGCTCGGCGTCAAGAACCCGCCGCTGGTCTCCTACCAGGCGCTCATCAACTCCCTTGGCACCCAGTGCAACCCGTCCCGCTCGCTGTTCAACGGCGAACTGCAGGACGCGGTCGGCGCGATGCTGCCGATCGGGCGCGGCTGGGCGGTCTCGCTGCCCGACTACCTCGGCCCCACCTCGGCCTACGGCGCCGCCCGGCTCAGCGGCATGATGACGCTGGACAGCGTGAAAGCCGTGCAAAAGGTGACCGAACTCGGACTCGGCAATTCGCCTGTCGCCATTGCGGGTTACTCCGGCGGCGGCATGGCCACTGCCTGGGCGGCCGCGTTGCAGCCCACCTACGCCCCCGACCTGAAGCTCACCGCGGCGGTCGCGGGCGGCATCCCCGCCGATCTCGAGGAGATGGCGATGGCACTGGGCTTCGCGCCGCATCCGGGCTTCGGCCTGGCCTTCGCCGCCGCGATGGGACTGGAACGCGAATACCCGGAGCGACTGCCGGTTTCGGATCAGCTCAACGAAAACGGTTTGTGGTTCCGGGAATTCACCCATGACGCCTGCCGCCGGTTCCTGCTGTTCCACGGCGCGTTCCGCAACGCCGAGCAGATGGCCGCGTCGAAGAGCCTGATGGACAGCCCGGTCGCGCATCAGGTGCTGCGGGAGAACAGCCTGCGCTACTACGACGGCGTCCCCAGCATCCCCACCTTCATCTGGCAGGGCCGCTTCGATGAAATGACCTTCTTCCCACCGGTCGCCGAGGTCGTCGACCGCTATTGCAAGGCAGGCGCCCGAGTCGAGTTCCGGCCCTACGAGATCGCCGAACACCTGACCACCGCCGCCGCGGGCTTCGTCGAAGCCTGGAACTACGTGGAGGCCCGCTTCCGCGGCGACCCCGCTCCCACCACCTGCTGATCACCTGAAAAGTGGCCCCGGAGTTGAACTCCGGGGCCACTGCCGTGTCTGGCCGGCAGGCAGGACGTGCACGGTTCAGGCCACGCCCAGGTGTGCAGCGGGATGCCGGAGGCTCAGCTGATGTTGCGGACCTGTTCTTCGTATTCGGCGCGGGTCTTCTCGTCGGCGGGGTGCAGGGCGCGGTCGCCGTCGAAGAGGCGGCGGACCAGGCGGACGGCACGTTCGGGGGCGGCGGCGAGGGCGACGTCGATGGGGCCGAGGTAGTTGGGGACGGCGACCTCGGCCTTGCGGGTGTCGACGGTGCGCACGATGGCGGCGGCGACGTCCTCGGGATCGACGGTGGGCATGCCGTGGCCGAGGGTCAGGCCGGAGGAGAGCCGGGTGCGCACCGCGGAGGGCAGCACGCAGCTGACGCTGACGCCCTGCGGTGCGAACTCCAAACGCGTTGCGGCGGAAAGGCCTACGGCGGCGAACTTGCTCGCGTTGTAGACCGCGAGGCCGGCCACCGGGATCTTGCCCGCCAGCGAGGCCACGTTGACGATATGACCGCGACCGCGCTCGATCATGCCGGGCGCGACGGCGCGCATGCCGTGGATCAGACCCCACACGTTGATGTCCATCGTGGCCTGGCCCACCACATCCGGCTCGTCGAGGAACGCGCCCGCGGGCATCACACCCGCGTTGTTGACGAGGAGGTCGACGCCGCCGAGATCGGCGATCACCTTGTCCCACTGGCCCCGGGAACGCACGTCGAGTTCGACGGCCACGGCACCCAGTGCGGCAGCGGCGGTTTCGGCGGCGGCGGTATCGACATCGGCGATCACCACCTCGGCGCCCTTGGCCGCGAACAGTTCCGCGGTGGACTGCCCGATGCCGCGGCCGGCGCCGGTGATCAGCACCCGCGCGCCTTTCAGAGCGATGCCGGGGTAACCGTGACCGAGAATTCTCATGCGAAGGCTCCTTGTTCGACCGCACGGCGTGTGCTGGTCAGGCTGTGCTGGAAGGTGTCGAGACGGCGGCGGCCGTCCATGAAATTGGGGCCCATGACCGCGAGATCCGCCGCGGTCGCATCGATGCGCAGCACCTTGGTACCGGTGGCGCGCAACTGGGCGATCTCCGCATCGAGCGCGGCACTCATGCGATTGCGCAGCTGCCGTTCGAGGAAGTGACCCGGGCCGCTCGCGGGGATCTTCCCGGTCGAGGCCATCGGCGCGAGCACGACGAGTTCGTCCAGCTGTGCCGGCGCGAGCAGATCCACCGAGGCGGTCGAACCCGCGCCGCCGTCGATGAACCGGCGGCCGTCGATCGCGACCGGCGGAAACCATCCGGGTACCGCCCACGAGGCGCGCAACGCGGCCCCCAGCGGTGCCGTCGGTGCGTCGGGTGCGCCGAACGGAACCCGCTGTCCCGTCGCGTAATCCATGCTCACCAACCAGGTCGCCGGATGCGGTACCCAGGCGCGGCCGGGATTGAGCCGCTCGGCCAGCTGTTGCAACCAGCTCGCGTCGCCACCGCCGACCGGCAGCAACCCGCTGCCCGCGGTGAGTAGCCGCTGCCCGGACTCGGTGCGCCGCAACGGCAATCGGAGGGAGCCCGGGCGCGGCCGCGGCACGGGCGGGAACCGTCCCGGACCGGACCGCAGGTGCGCGGTGAGGATCGGGTTCGCCGAGGTGCCGTCCTGCATCGCGACCAGCTCCGGCACCGCGACACCGCTACCCAGCATGGTGACCAGCTCCGCGCCCGCCGAGGTGCCGATCAGGACGTCGGCCGCACGCGGATCCCAGTCGAGCACGTCGCGCACCGCGGCGAGCGCCGCGACGATCCAGGCGGCACCGAGCGTGCCACCACAGCCGATGGCCAGGCCGCGTCGCTGCGACCCGTTCTTGTTACCCATGGTCTCAAACACTAGCAGAATTCAAATACCCGCGGTATCCGAAATCTTGCGGTACGTAGAATCACGGCATGGCACGACTGACCCGATCCGAGAGCCAGGCCCGTACCCGCGCGGACCTGATCGCCACGGCCCGCGACCTCTTCCTGGCCGACGGCTACGCCAGCACCAGTCTGGAACGGGTCGCCGAGGAGGCTGGATACTCCAAGGGCGCCGTCTACTCGAACTTCCGCACCAAGAAGGAACTCGGCCTCGAGGTGCTCGAGCTGATCCACGCGACCAAGTTCCAAGAGGTGACCGACCTGCTCGCCGCGAGCGACGACTTCGACGAGCGGCTGGAGCGATTCCAGGAGTGGGCCGAGCACACCGTCGGCGACGTCGGATGGACCATGCTCGAATTCGAGTTCGCCACCGTCGCCCGGGACGACCCGGCACTGCAGGCGGCGCTGGTGTCCAGCCTCAGCGTGCTGCGCGGCGCCGTTGCCGCGCAGGTCCAGACGCTGGCCGACACGATCGGGATAGAGCTGCCGGTGCCGGTCGAGGACGCCGCGACGGGAATCCTCAGCATGGGCATCGGCCTGGGTATGCAGCGCGCCATCGACCCGTCCATCCCGGCCAGGTTGATCACCGACGCGCTGCGCATGCTGCTCACCCTCGGGACGGGGCCGCTCGCCGCGAAGAGCGCCGCCACCTCCTGACGGCCCTCACGCGGTGAAGTGCAGCGTCCATTCCCCGCGATAGTGCAGCCGGGTGACACTGCCCGGCGGAATATCGATCCGCCAGAACGACTTCGGCGGCGCGTCCAGCGTCACCAGCAGCGCCGCGCGGATCACCGCGGGATGGGTGACGGCAATGGTGGATTTCCCCTCCGAGGCGATCTCGGCCATCCAGTACCTGGTCCGCTCGATCACGTCCACCACGGACTCACCGCCGTGGCCACGGAACTTCGGGTCGGTGAGCCACGCGTACAGCTCGTCCTGCGGCACCGACATCAGCGCGCCACCGCGCCAGGCCCCCGCGTCCAGATCACGTAGTCGGGTGTCCTCTTCGCCCGGTAGCCCCAGTAGGGCCGCCGTTTCGACCGTCCGGCGTTCCGGACCGGTGAGCACCCGGGGAGCGGCCAGCGCGGTGCTGCCGGAGATGGCGCGGCGGCCTGCTTCGGTCAGCGATTCGTCGACTGGAAAACGTGCCTTCCGCATCGCCTCGGTCATTCCATGGCTGACCAGGTCGAGTCTCAGCACCTTGTGCACGGACAGAAGCGTACGGCTATCTGTTCCGCCTCTCCGCGTATTCAGGCCAGACCGAGGTGCGCGAACACTGACGTCGGCGACCGGCGATGCGGCCGGAATCCGCTCAGCCCGTCCCCGGCGAGTCGCCCATGTGCGACCGAGATCAGTGGTCAGGGTGGTTGACACCGATAAGTGTGTCGGTGGTGGGGTGCAGACTGAGGACATGGCTCAGTTCTCCCCGGCTACTCAGGAGTGGTTCGACGGTGCGTTCCCGGCGCCGACGTCCGCGCAGCTGGGGGCCTGGGAGGCGATCGCCGCGGGTGAGCACACGCTGGTGATCGCGCCGACCGGCTCGGGTAAAACGCTGTCGGCGTTCCTGTGGGCCATCGACCAACTGGCGACCCGGGAGCAGTCCACCCAGCGCACCGGCACCTCGGTGCTGTACGTGTCCCCGCTCAAGGCGCTCGCGGTGGACGTGGAGCGCAATCTGCGGGCGCCGTTGGTCGGCGTCACGCAGACCGCCAAGCGGCTCGGCCTGGATCCCCCGGAGATCAGGGTCGGCGTGCGCTCCGGCGATACCAGCGCGGCCGACCGGCGCACGATGCAGCGCACCCCGCCGGACATCCTGATCACCACACCCGAGTCGCTGTTCCTGATGCTCACCTCCGCGGCCAAGGAGACGCTGCGCGACGTGCGCACCGTGATCGTGGACGAGGTGCACGCGATCGCCGGGTCCAAACGCGGAGCGCACCTGGCCCTTTCGCTGGCCCGGCTCGATCTGCTCACCTCGGAACCGCGCGACGAGGACGGCCGGACGCCCGGCGGTCCGGCCCAGCGCATCGGCTTGTCGGCGACCGTGCGGCCCCCGGCGGAGGTCGGGCGCTTCCTGGTCGGCAACGCGCCGATCACCATCGTCGCGCCACCCGCGCCGAAGACCTTCGATCTGTCCGTGCGGGTGCCGGTCGCGGACATGACCGAGCCCGGGGACTCCGATCAGCCGGGCTCGATCTGGCCGCACGTGGACGAGGCCATCGTGGATCTCGTGCTGGAACACCGATCATCGATCGTCTTCGCGAATTCGCGACGCCTCGCCGAGCGGCTCACCGCACGACTCAACGAGACCTACGCGGAGCGGCTCGGCACCCCGGTCGAGCTCGAGCACAAGCCGCCCGCCCTGATCGGCGCCACCACCGAGGTGGTGCACGGCGCGAGCCAGCTGCTCGCGCGGGCGCATCACGGGTCGGTGAGCAAGGAGCAGCGCGCCCTCATCGAGGACGACCTGAAGAGTGGGCGGCTGCGCTGCGTGGTCGCGACCAGCAGCCTCGAACTCGGCATCGATATGGGCGCGGTCGATCTGGTGGTCCAGGTGGAGGCGCCGCCCTCGGTCGCGAGCGGCCTGCAGCGGGTCGGGCGGGCCGGGCATCAGGTCGGCGAGATCTCACGCGGCGTGCTGTTCCCCAAGCACCGCACCGACGTGATCCATTGCGCGGTCGCGGCCCAGCGGATGACCACGGGCCAGATCGAGGCCATCCAGATCCCGGCGCACCCGCTCGACATCCTGGCCCAGCAGACGGTGGCCGCGTGCGCGCTGGAACCCATCGACGTCGACGCGTGGTTCGAGATCGTCCGCGGCACCGGCAGTTACGCGACGCTGCCCCGCTCGGCCTACGAGTCGGTGCTCGACCTGCTCTCCGGGCGCTACCCGTCCGACGAGTTCGCCGAACTGCGCCCGCGGCTGGTGTGGGACCGCGACGCGGGCACCCTCACCGGCCGGCCCGGCGCGCAACGGCTCGCGGTGACCTCGGGTGGCGCGATCCCCGACCGCGGCCTGTTCGCGGTGTACATGGTCGGGGAAAAGGCCTCGCGGGTCGGCGAACTCGACGAGGAGATGGTGTACGAGTCGCGAGTCGGCGACGTCTTCGCGCTCGGCGCGACCAGCTGGCGGATCGAGGAGATCACCTTCGACCGGGTGCTGGTGACGCCCGCGTTCGGGCAGCCGGGCCGGCTGCCGTTCTGGCACGGCGACGGATTGGGCCGCCCCGCCGAACTCGGCGGCGCGCTCGGCGAATTCGTGCGCAAGGTCGGCCAGCATCCGGAGAACCTGGAAAAGCTCACGGCCGCAGCGGGTCTGGACGCCTTCGCGACCAGCAATCTGGGTGCCCTGCTGGACGAGCAGCGCACCGCGACGGGCCACCTGCCGAGCGATAAGACCCTGGTGGTGGAGCGCTTCCGGGACGAGCTCGGCGATTGGCGGCTGGTGCTGCATTCGCCGTACGGCCTACCGGTGCACGCGCCGTGGGCGTTGGCGATCGGTGCGCGGCTGCGCGAACGATTCGGCGTGGACGCGGCGCCGAACGCCTCCGACGACGGCATCGTGGTGCGCCTGCCCGACGCCACCGACGATCCGCCCGGCGCCGAGCTGTTCGTCTTCGAGCCCGACGAGATCGACGATGTCGTCACCGAACAGGTCGGCGGCTCAGCGCTTTTCGCGTCACGTTTCCGCGAATGCGCCGCCCGCGCGCTGCTGCTGCCGCGCCGCGATCCGGGCAAGCGCGCCCCGCTGTGGCAGCAGCGGCAACGCTCGGCGCAGCTGCTCGACGTCGCGCGCAAATTCCCCGACTTCCCGATCCTGCTGGAGACGGTGCGCGAATGTCTGCGCGACGTCTACGATCTGCCGTCGCTGCGCGACGTGCTCAGCCGGGTGGCGCGCAGGCAGTTGCGACTCGTCGAGGTGGAGACGGCGACTCCGTCACCGTTCGCCAACGCGCTGCTGTTCGACTACATCGGCCAGTTCATGTACGACGGCGACAGCCCGCTGGCCGAACGCCGCGCCGCCGCCCTCTCGCTGGATTCGGGCTTGCTCGCCGAACTGCTCGGCCGGGTGGAACTGCGCGAACTGCTCGACGCCGCAGTACTCGAGCTGACCGAACGCGAACTCCAGCGGCGCACCCCGGAGCGCCACGCCCGCGACGCCGAGGGGCTGGCCGATCTGCTGCGCCTGCTCGGTCCGCTCACCGCCGCGGAGGCCGCCGAGCGCTGCGTGGACGATCCGGCGAGCTGGTTCGCCGACCTGCTGGCAGCGCGACGCGCCATGGAGGTGAGCTTCGCGGGCCGCAGCTGGTGGGTGGCCGTGGAGGACGCGTCCAGGCTGCGGGACGCGCTGGGCGTGCCGCTCCCGATCGGGACGCCCGCGGCCTTCATCGAACCGGTCGCCGACCCGCTCGGCGATCTGGTCGGGCGCTACGCCCGCACGCACGGCCCGTTCGGCACGGAGGCGGTGGCGGCGCGGTTCGGGCTCGGCACCGCGGTCGCCGCGACCGCGCTGCACCGGCTGGTCACCGAAAAACGGCTCGTGGAAGGCGAATTCACGCCCGGCGCGGCGGGATCCGAATGGTGTGACGCGCAGGTGCTGCGCCGGCTGCGCCGCCGCTCGCTCGCGGCCGCCCGGCACGAGGTCGAGCCGGTGTCGACGGCCACGCTCGGCCGCTTCCTGCCGGCTTGGCAGCACATCGGCAGTGGTGAACTCCGAGGCGTCGACGGCGTGGCCGCGGTGGTGGAACAGCTGGCGGGCGTACCGATTCCGGCCTCGGCCTGGGAATCGCTCATCCTGCCCGCGCGGGTGCGCGACTACTCCCACGCCATGCTGGACGAACTGATGGCCACCGGCGAGGTCAGCTGGTCCGGCCACGGCTCGATCACGGCGAAGGACGGCTGGATCGCCCTGCACCTGACCGACCAGGCCGCGTTCACCCTGCCGCCGCCCGACGACATCGAACTCTCCGAGGTGCAGCTCAGCCTGCTCGCCGCGCTCGGTGCGACACTCGTGCCGCGACCGGCGAATACCGCGCTACCCCAGCAGGAACCGGTCGAGCTGGATCTCGACCCTGCCGCCGGGGCACCGCGCGGGGCCGGTGCCCCGGCGCCCCGGCTCGCTCCGGTCCTGCACGGCGGCGGCGCCTACTTCTTCCGCCAACTCTCCGACGCCACCGGTTTGCTGGACGACACACAGGTGGCCGCGGCGCTCTGGGAATTGGTCTGGGCGGGAATGGTTTCCGGCGATACCTTCGCGCCGGTGCGCGCGCTGTTGTCCGGCACCACGCGCACCACGACCGCGCACCGTACCCCGCGCCGCGCCCCGCGCGGGCGGGCCTACCTGCCGCGGCCGAGCATGCCGACCCGGTCCGGTCCGCCGATGGTGGCCGGCCGATGGTCGCTGCTGCCGGAGCGGGTGTCGGACAACACCGTTCGCGCGCACGCGACCGCCGATCTGCTGCTGGAGCGGTACGGCGTGCTGACCAGGGGATCGGTCCAGAACGAAGGCATCCCGGGCGGGTTCGCGCTGATGTACCGGGTGCTCACCGAGTTCGAGGACCGCGGCCGTTGCCGCCGTGGCTATTTCGTCGACTCGCTCGGCGGCGCCCAGTTCTCCACCACCGACGTGGTGGATCGGTTGCGCTCGTTCGACACCGAACGCCGGCCGTCGGCGACCAAACCCCAGACCGGGCAGGCTCTCGCGCTGGCCGCCTGCGATCCGGCCAATCCCTACGGCGCGGCACTGCCGTGGCCGAAGGGCGAGGGCGACGGCGGACATCGACCCGGGCGCAAGGCAGGCGCGATCGTCGTGCTCGTCGACGGCGAACTGGTGCTGTACCTCGAACGCGGCGGCAAAACACTGCTCACCTTCACCGAGAACCCGGACGCCCGCCAGTCCGCCGCACACGCCATGGCGGGCCTCGTACACAGCCGGCGCGTCGACTCCCTCGTCATCGACAAGGTGGACGGGGAAACGGTGCACGGCAACACCTTCGCGGGCTTCCTCACCGAGGCGGGCTTCTCCGCCACCCCGCGCGGCCTGCGCCTGCGGACGCGGCCGTGAGAGGCGACCCCAACGCGCGGTGGTGTCGTGCCCGAGGGTGACACGGTCTACTTCGCCGCGGCCCGGCTGCGCGCCGCGCTCGAAGGAAAGACCTTGACCAGCAGCGATTTCCGGGTGCCCCGCTATGCCACGGTGGATCTCAGCGATCAGGTGGTGCAGAGCGTCGGCAGCTACGGAAAGCATCTGTTCATCCGGACCCCCACGGTGAGCATCCACACGCACCTCAAGATGGAGGGCGTCTGGCGGGTCTTCCATTGCGGGCAGCGCTGGACCAAGCCGCGGGTCACCGCGCGGCTGGTGTTGCGCACGGACGAGGTGGAGGCCGTCGGGTTCTCGCTGGGCAAGGTCGAGGTGCTGCGCCTGGCCGACGAGCACACGGTGATCGACCATCTCGGCCCCGACCTGCTCGGCCCCAATTGGGATGTCGCCGAGGTGATGACTCGCCTGCAACGGCAGCCGGAGCAGTCGATCGGGGTCGCGCTGCTGGATCAGCGCAACCTCGCCGGTATCGGCAACATCTATCGCAGCGAGATCTGCTACCTGCGGCGCGTGCATCCGGCGACCCCCGTCGGCGCGGTGCCCGACCTGCTCGCGCTCGTGCACGAGGCACACCGGGTGCTGAACAAGGCCGTGCACGAACCGCCCTGGCGCCCACTGGCCTACGGGCGTACCCGCTGGCCGTGCCAGCGCTGTGGCACCCAGATCACCGTGCGCCTGCTCGGCGACACCGCGCCGGAGACGGATCGGCTCGCCAAACGCGAGCGCGGCATCTACTTCTGCCCGCGCTGCCAGCCCGAGCCCGCCCGCTGAGCCACCTGCTGCGGCGGTCTGCCCAGTTGGCGTCGGACCGCGGCGTCGGCGCAGGTCATCGCCTCCCCAGTTGATCACCGCTTCCGGGTGAGCGCCCCGGCTCCTACCGTCCGAACATGGCGAATACCGGCGTGCCAACGCGCTATCACCCGACCGGCACTGTAATTTGCCACTCAGTTGCTAATGCTCGGCGCGCGCGACACGACTACAACCGTGGCAGTCACGACACAGCACAGGAGCAAGCCATGACGACGGTACCGAGAACGAGCGGACGACTGTTCCTCGCGATCGCCGGACGCTTGTTCTTCGCCACCCTGGCGACGCTGGCCACCGTGCTGTTCAGCTACCTTCTGCTGCACCCGAATTCGGCCCAGGGCTCGACGCCGCAAGCGCCGCACCCCTCGGTGTCCGCGGTCTCCCCGCACCCTTGACGAAGTGAGCCCGCCCACATAACTTGCAATATGTAAGTTATCGAGGAGTGCGGCATGAACGATCCACGGCGGTACGTGGTCATCGGCGGCGGACTGGCCGGGCTCGCGGCCGCGGTCTGGCTCGCCGAGGCGGGCAAGCAGGTCACCCTGCTGGAACGACGCGGCCGGCTCGGCGGCCGCACCCACGCCATGCAGGTCGAAGCCGCGGACGATCCGCCGGACAACGGACAGCACGTGATCGCCAGCGGTTACGAGCACCTGTTCCGGTACCTCACCAGCGTCGGCACCCGCCAGTACGTCGCCTTTCCGCACCAGGCCACGCTGCGCTGGCCGGACGGGCGCAGCGTCACCATGCACACCAGGGGGCTCGGCGCGCTGCGCACGCTCTCCGGCGCCCACCCCGACGCCTCCCTGCTGGAGCGCGCCCGCGCCGCCGTCGCCACCGCGAAACTCGGCTGGCAGTGCCTGCACCAGCCCGCGGATCTGCCCGACCTGACCACCGAGCAATGGTTCAACCGGGTCGGCGTGCCCGCTAAAGCCCGTGAGGCGCTGTGGGATTGGCTGGCGCTCGGCGTCGCCGCCGAACCGGTGCAGCAGGAGTCGGCGAAGGTGCTCGCCGATGTGATGGCGACGGGCATCCGCCTCGGCATCAAACATCGGCGGCCCGCCACCATCGGCTACCCGACCACCGATCTGGACACGCTCTATGTCACCGGCGCGTTGAAAGTCTTTGCCCGGCACGGGGTTCAGGTGCGCCACCGCGCCGTGGCACGGCGGATCGACATCGCCGACGGCCGGGTCACCGGGGTGGCGCTGGCGGACGGCAGCACCGTGCCCGCCGACGCGGTGGTCTGCGCGGTACCCAACTCGAACATCAACGGACTCCTCGACGACCTGCCCGAGCACGCCGAAATCTATTCGGCCGCCGACAAATTGGGCTGCACGCCGATTGTCAGCACCAATCTCTACCTGGATCGGCCGCTCGGGACGACGGCCGAATTCGAGGCACTGATCGGCGGCACCGGCGTGATCGACGAGGTCTTCGACCGCCAGCGGATGACCGGCCGCAGCACCGAGCGGGCCTGGCTGTACTGCCTGACCACCAGCGGCGCCTACGCGCAGATCCACAAATCGAACGAAGAGATCGTCGCCGAACAGCTGGCACTGCTGCGTCGCTACTATCCGGCGGCGCGCGCGGCGACGGTAGTGCAGGGTCACGTGGTGCGCATGCCCAAAGCAACGTTCTCGCAGGTCGTGGGCACACACGGGCTGCGCCCGAAACAACGGACCTCGGTGCCGACACTGGTCCTGGCCGGTGACTGGACCGCCACCGACTGGTCGGCGACCATGGAGAGCGCGGTGCAGAGCGCAGCCACGGCGGTGGACCTACTGCTTGCGCTACCGTCGGTGCGGTGACCACGGATCGCGCCACGTCCGAGCTCGCCGCTCAATCCCCGCCGCCGCAATCCCGGCCCGCCGCAGACCCGCCGAACGGTCCGGCAGCCCCGAAGCGCCGGATGTCGGCCGCCGACCGCCGCGCCCAACTGCTGGACATCGCGCGCGACATCGTCGCCGAGGACGGCTTCGCGGCGGTCACCATCGATCGGGTGGCTCGCGCCGCGCGGGTCGCGCGAGCCCTGGTGTATCAGCAGTTCACCGATCTGTCCGGGCTGATGACCGCGCTGCTCGACCGTGAGTCGGCGATCGCGCTGGCCGGCATCGGCACGGTCGACTGGCCCGGCGAGATCGACATCGATCAGGTCGGCCGCGGCATCCTCGCGTATCTGCATGCGGCCCCGACCAGTTGGCGGATCATCCTCAGCCCGCCGGACGGCGGCCCGCCCGATCTGCGTGCCCGGCTCGAACTCGGTCGCTCCTACGCCAGGGCGATCGGCGCGCGGCACCTGTCCCGATACACCGGCGTCGCCGTGGATCCGGACGGCCCGACCGAACGAATCCTGTTGGCGGCCATGGAAGAACTGGCCCGATTGCACCTCACCGATCCGGCGGCCCATCCGGAGGAGATGGTGCTGCGCTATCTGCGCTCGCTGGTCGGCTGGGCGGTGCGGCAGGAAGCACCGCACTGATCACCCTCGCCGTCCATCACGAAATTCTCACGGAGAGCTTGGTTTTCTGATGCCGGGCGCGGAGCACGCGCCAGGGAGAAAGGAAAACCCATGAAGATCAGCACCTTGCTCGCCGCCGTCGCGCTGTCGGCGGGCCTCGTCGCCGGGGGGTCGGCGGTGGCCAACGCGGAGACGATCTACGTCGGCACCTACGGCACCGAGGCGGCCTGCCGCGCCGACGGCGCCGACGCACCCGCGCACCCCGACTGGAAGTGGTGGGAGTGCCGGCAGACCCCGACCGGTGAGTGGGACCTGTACTACTCCACCAACTGAGCCGTCCGGCGGGCGCACGAGGTCTGAAATGCCCTATTCTCAGACCTCGTGCGTGTGCTGGTGGTGGAGGACGACGAGGGTCTCGGCATCGAAGTCGCCGCCGGACTGCGCGCAGCAGGCTTCGCGGTGGATCTGGCCGGACGGCTCGCCGACGCCGATCTGAAGATCGCCGTCAACACCTATGACGTCCTCGTCGTCGACCGCGGCCTGCCCGACGGTGACGGCCTGCGGCTCGTCGCCCACCACCGCGCGGCCGGCCTGCGGGTGCCGGTATTGATGCTCACCGCACGCGACGGACTCGCCGATCGCATCGCCGGCTTCGACCACGGCGCCGACGACTACCTGGTCAAACCGTTCGCCCTGCCCGAACTCGCCGCCAGGGTGCGGGCACTGAGCCGCCGCCGCGAACACCCGGCGCCCGCGCGCATCGTGCTCGGTGACATCGATATCGACCTGCCGCGGCGCCGGGTGCAGCGCGCGGGCATCCTGCGCTCGCTGACGCCGAAGGAATTCGCGGTACTCGAACTGCTCGCCACCCGCGCGGGCGCCGTGGTGTCGCGCAGCGAGCTCATCGAGTGCTGCTGGGACGAGATGGCTGAACCCGCCTCCAATGTGGTCGACGCCGTCATCGCCCAGCTGCGCCGCAAACTCGGGCCGCCGCAGGTGATCGAGACCGTGCGGGGCACCGGGTTCATGATCGGAAGTGCAGCATTCGCACGTTGAGTCCCGGCCCGAGCCGCGGCGGCATCCGTTCGGCCGGTTTCACCGGCGCGCGGCCGGCGGTGGCCCGGCTGCGCCGCACCCGCTGGCTGCTGACCGCGCTCATCACCGGAATCACCGCGACCTGCCTGATCATCCTCGGCGTCGTCGCGGCGACCATCGACGCGCGCTCGCGGCACAACGCGATCGACAACAGCCTCGACCGGGTGGTGACCGGCCTGTGGCGCAGCATCGACTTCGACCTCGACGCGCAGGCCATCGATCTCGAACAGGTGAAGCGCGACGACCTCGCCAACGGCGAGACCGCGGTGCTGATCGTGCGCACCGACGAGAACGGGCACTGGCGCGAGATCTACGGGCACCTGCGTTCCTGGTTACCCGCGTCGGTGGGCGCCGAGGCGCTAGCCGACGACGCCGTCCGCGCGTCGGGCACCGTCTTCCAGGACGACCGCGACAGCGCGGGGCGACCGGTGCGGCTGGCCGCGACGCCGGTGTCCTGGGAGGACACCACGACCCAGGCGGTGGTCATCGCGGGCACGAATCCCGGCCTGCGCGACCGTGATCGCGCCCTGCTGCTGTGGGGTCTGGTGGTCGGCGGCCTGACCCTGGTCGCCCTGTCCGCCCTTGCCGCCCATGCGCTTTCGGGTCGCAGCATGCGGCAGGCGATGGTGCTGATCGAGGAACAGGAACGGTTTCTCGGCGATGCCGCGCACGAGTTGCGTACGCCGCTCACTACTTTGGGTCTGGTCACCGCGCCGCGACGGCGCAATCCCCACGAGGTGGAGCGCGCACTGACCGACGCGGGTGCGCTCGGCGCCCGGATGGAGCGGATCGTCACGGGACTGCTCGCGCGGGCCAGGATGCAGGCCGGGGTGACGACGATGGAGCGCGTGCAGTTGTTGCTCGATCAACTCACCGAATCGGTCGTCGAGGAATTCCAGGCGACCATCATCGTGCAGAGCAATCCGACTGTCGTGGTGGGCGATCCGAATCTGCTGAGCCTCGCGGTGCGCAATCTGCTCGAGAACGCGATCACGCACGGCGCGATCAACCCCGGCGCCCCGATCGAGGTGCACGTCGCCGACGGCCGGGTCAGCGTGCGCGATCACGGCGCCGGACTGCACCCGCAGCTGTCGAGCAACCCGTTCGAGCGAGGTGTCACCGGCGGCCGGGGCAGTGGCATCGGCCTCGCGCTGGTCGCGTGGATCGCCGAATTGCACGGTGGCACAGCCACGATGGAACCCGCACCGGGCGGCGGCACCCTCGCGACCATCGCGCTGCCGCCGCCGACGCTGGGCCTGGGTTGAACCGCTACGAATTCGGTTGCCGCGCCGCCTTGCTCGCCGAGCCGTCGGCCGGTACGGGCTCGAGGATCTCCGGCCGCGGTTCGGGCGCCGCGATGCGCAACGCGTCTGCCGAGGCATCGTCGGGCTGGGTCTGCGAGCGGATCTCCGCCTCGACCCGCGCCCGGTAAGTCGTCACCTCACGGTCGATTTCGGCGTCGTCCCAGCCGAGGACCGGCGCGACCAGCTGCGCCACCTGCGCGGCGCAGTCGGCGCCGCGATGGGAGTACTCGATGGAGATACGGGTGCGCCGGGCCAGGATGTCGTCCAGGTGCAACGCACCTTCGGCCGCGGCCGCGTAGACGGCCTCCACCTGCAGATACGACGGTGCGTCGGTAATCGGTTGCAGCAGTTCGGGTTTGCCGTCCGCCATGGCCATCACCTCGTCGATCAGCGAGCCGTAGCGGTCGAGCAGGTGCTTGATCCGGTACGGGTGCACGCCGTAGGCCTCGGCCAGCTGCACCGTCTGATTGACCAGTGCGAAGTAGCCGTCCGCGCCGAGCAGCGGCACCTTCTCGGTGATCGAGGGCGAAACCCGGGCCGGAATGTCCTGGGCCGCCTCGTCGACCGCGTCGTAGGCCATCACCCGGTAGGTGGTGTACTTGCCGCCCGCGATGCCGACCAGCCCGGGCGCGACCCGGGCGACGGCATGTTCGCGCGACAGCTTGGAGGTCTCGTCGCTCTCCCCCGCCAGCAGCGGCCGCAGCCCCGCGTAGACGCCGTCGATGTCGTCGTGGGTGAGCGGGGTGACCAGCACCTCGTTGACCCGGTCGAGCAGATAGTCGATATCGGCCTTGGTGGCGGCCGGATGCGCGAGGTCGAGATTCCAGTCGGTGTCGGTGGTACCGACGATCCAGTGGGTGCCCCAGGGAATGATGAACAATACCGACGTCGGCGTGCGCAGGATGATCGCGGCATCGCTGACGATCCGGTCCCGCGGCACCACGATGTGCACGCCCTTCGACGCGCGCACGTGGAACCGGCCCCGCTGATGTGCCAGCGCCTGCACCTCGTCGGTCCACACGCCGGTCGCGTTGATCACCACGTGCGCGCGCACCTCCGCGACGCGGCCGTCCTCGCTGTCGCGCACCCGCACGCCGACCACCCGATCCGCCTCCCGCAGGAAGCCGACCACCTGGGTGGAGGTGCGGATCACCGCGCCGTAGTGCGCGGCGGTCCGCGCCACCGTCATGGTGTGCCGGGCGTCGTCGACGACGGTGTCGTAGTAGCTGACGCCGCCGATCAGCGCGCTGCGCTTGAGCCCGGGCGAGAGCCGCAGCGCTCCCATCCGGGTCAGATGCCGTTGACCGGGAACCGATTTGGCGCCGCCCATGGTGTCGTAGAGCACCAGCCCGGCCGCGACATACGGGCGTTCCCAGGCCCGATGGGTGAGCGGGTAGAGGAAGCGCAGCGGTTTCACCAGATGCGGCGCCAGCGTGGAGAGCGCCAGCTCGCGCTCGCGCAACGCCTCGCGCACCAGGCCGAACTCCAACTGCTCCAGGTAGCGCAGGCCACCGTGGAACATCTTCGACGACCGGCTCGACGTGCCGGAGGCGAGGTCACGGGCCTCGACCAGCGCGACCTGCAGGCCGCGGGTGGCCGCGTCCAGGGCGATACCCGCGCCGACCACGCCACCACCGATGACGACCACGTCGAAATGGTCCTTACCGAACCGTTCCCAGGCCGTCCTGCGCTGCTCCGGACCGAGGAACTGGGATTCCGGCTTCTTGGTCATGCTCGACTCCTCCAGCCGCGCCGGTTGCCGACGACGTTGTGGTCTTCTTCGGGCATAGCTCGACCTGCTCTGCTAACAGGCTAGGCGAACGGCCCGCGATCTCGTCGACCGCGCCGTCCGCCCGTGTCGTCGAACGCTACCCGGCGGTAACCACTACCAACCTACTCGAGGCGCGCGCCCGACAATCGGCCACAGCGCGTTCGACGTTTAGTAACCTGCACGAATGCGTCGCTATGTGGCCGCCATCGACCAGGGCACGACCTCGAGTCGATGCATCGTCTTCGATCGGCAAGGGCGCGTCGTCGGCGTCGCCCAGCGCGAACACGAGCAGATCTTCCCGCGCCGGGGCTGGGTCGAGCACGACGCCGAATCCATCTGGCAGAACACCGAATCAGTGCTCGGCGAGGTGCTCGACGAGCACGATCTGAGCGCCGGCGACATCGCCGCCGTCGGGGTCACCAATCAGCGCGAGACCACCGTGGTGTGGGATCGGGCCACCGGCAAGCCGATCCATCACGCCATCGTGTGGCAGGACACCCGCACCGACCGGCTCACCACCGAACTCGGCGGCGATATCGGGCCGACCCGCTACCAGGAACGCACCGGGCTGCCGCTGTCCACCTACTTCGCCGGGCCGAAGCTGCGCTGGCTGCTGGACCACGTGGACGGCGCCCGCGACCGCGCCGAGGCCGGCGAACTCTGCTTCGGCACCATCGACAGCTGGGTGCTGTGGAACCTCACCGGCGAGCACATCACGGACGTGACCAACGCCTCGCGCACCATGCTGATGGATCTGCGCACCCGGCAATGGGATGCGCAGATCTGCGCCGAGTTCGGTGTGCCGGAGGCGATGCTGCCGCAGATCCGCAGCTCCTCGGAGGTGTACGCGGAGATCAATTCCGGTCCGCTGCAAGGGGTGCCGGTCGCGGGCATCCTCGGCGACCAGCAGGCCGCCACCTTCGGCCAGGCCTGCCTTTCGCCCGGCGAGGCCAAGAACACCTACGGCACTGGCAATTTCATGCTGCTCAACACCGGCACCACGCCGGTGGTGAGCAGGCACGGTCTGCTCACCACCGTCTGCTACCAACTCGGTGACGCGGACGCGGTGTACGCGCTGGAGGGCTCGATCGCGGTGACCGGCTCACTGGTGCAATGGTTCCGGGACAACCTGGGCATCATCTCCGCCGCCGGGGAGATCGAACCGCTGGCGCGCAGCGTCGAGGACAACGGCGGCGCCTACATCGTGCCCGCCTTCTCCGGGCTGTTCGCGCCGCGCTGGCGGCCGGACGCGCGCGGGGTGATCGCCGGGCTGACCCGCTTCGTGAACAAGGCCCACCTGGCCCGAGCGGTGCTGGAGTCCACCGCTTTTCAGACCCGTGAGGTGGTCGACGCCATGCGCGCCGACGCCGAATCCGAGCAGCTCGATCTGGAACTCACCACCCTGAAGGTGGACGGCGGAATGGTCGGCAACGATCTGCTGATGCAGTTCCAGTCCGACATCCTCGACGTGCCCGTGGTGCGTCCGGTGGTCAACGAGACCACTGCGCTCGGCGCCGCCTACGCCGCAGGCCTGGCGGTCGATTTCTGGGCGAGTACCGATGACATCAAAGAGAACTGGGCCGCGGACAAGACCTGGGAGCCCACCATGTCCGACGCGGATCGCGACGAGCATCTGCGGGCCTGGAACAAGGCCGTCGAGCGCACCTACGGATGGGCCGACTGAGCCGTACGCGAGCAGTGATCTGCGTCACTCCACGGAACCGCCGGCGCACTGCCGCCGTCGAATCCGACGTACCGATCATTCTCTCGAAAGGCATGAAAAGCCATGAGCCGCACCCTATCTGCACTTGCCATCGGCGCCTTGACCGTCGGCGTGGTCGCCCTCGTCGCACCCGCTGCGCAGGCCGCCCAAGCCTACGAACCCTGCCCGATCGCGGGGCAGACCCTGCGCGATCAGAATCTCGTCTGCGCCTGGGGCGGTAACGGAAACGTGTGGCTGCCCATCGGCGGCAAGCAGCCGGGCATCAACAAGCGCTGACGTGTCTCGCCCGCGGCCGCCGGGCCGCGTGACTCACGCGCGCTGACGGCCGCGGCCCGCCAGCGACAGCTGCAGGCGGGCAGGCTATTCCGCGGCGCTGGCCAGGCGGCGCACCGCCTCGGCGAGGGTGTCCGCGTCGGACGTGGTGAAGCACATGCGCATCGAGCTCCGATAGCCGCCGTCCACCGCGAAGGCCGCGCCCGGCACGTAGGCGACACCCGCGTCCAGTGCGCGCGGCAGCAGCTCGCGGGTGTCGGTGCCGTCGGTGAAATCGGCCCAGACGAACATCCCGCCGGTCGCGTCGGTACAGCGCACCCGGTCGCCGAAGCGGGTGCGCACCGCGTGCACCAGCGACTTGGCGCGTTCGCCGTAGGCCGTACGCACGTGATCGATATGCGCGGCCAACCAGTCCCGGTCGGCGAGCAGGTCGGCCGCGATCTGCTGGGTCAGGGCCGAACCACACAGGTCCGCACCCTGTTTCAGCAACTCGACCGCGCGGCACACCTCGTTCGGCGCGACCAGCCAGCCGACCCGCAGCGACGGCGCGAGGATCTTCGACGAACTCGACAGCCGAATCACGTTGCGGGAGTAGGTGGCCACCGGGGCGGGTGCGGGCTCGTCGAACCACAGCTCGCCGTACGGGTCGTCCTCGATCACCCAGAAACCGTGCGCGTCAGCGAGTTCGGCGAGTTCGGCGCGGCGGGCGGGACTCATCGTGACCCCGCCCGGGTTGTGGAAATTGCTCACCGTGTGCACCACCGCGGGACGCTCACCCCGAGCGAGCAGGTCGGCGAGCACGTCGGTGCGCATTCCCTCGGCGTCCAGCGGCACGGCGACGATGCGCGCCCCCGCGGCCCGGAAGACTTGCAGCGCACCGACATAGGCCGGGTCCTCGACGATCACCAGCGCGCCCGGATCGAGCAGCACCTCGGCGAGCAGCGACAGCGCCTGCTGCGAACCGTGCGTCACGAACACCTCGTCGACCGGCACCGCCCGGCCCAGGCGCGCCGTTTCCCGTTCCGCGAGCACCGCGCGCAGCGGCGCCCAGCCCGGCGACTCGGTGTACTGCAGGCAGGCCGCCTTGCGCAGCGCCGCGTCCGCGGCCTCGGCGATCCGCTCGCGCGGCATCAGCGCGGCGTCGGGCAGCCCGCCGGCGAGCCCGATGATCTCGGCGCGCGCCGTGAGCTTGAGCAGGTCACGAATCGCCGAGCTCTGCAGTCCTGCGAGCTTGGCCGCGAGCGCGGGACGGGTCGGCGACATGAGAAACCTCCGAACGAACGCCAGATATGCGAAAGTCTACTTTCGCACGGCGCCGACCAATATATGAAACGAATTTCTCATATGCTGAGAATCTCTCACACCTCGCGCGGCTTGATCGAGTAGACGAGCACCTTTCCGTCCCGGACCGCGGTGGTGATGGTCTGGTGGTAGATGGTCTCGGTGCCATCCGGTTTGCGCTGGGTCAGGTCCACGTCGAAGGTGTCGCTCGCCACCTCGGTGATCCGCAGGCAGTGCTTGGTCCCGACCGGAACCTCGGCGTTGATACCGCCCTGGATGATCTCCGCCGACGAGACGTTCTCCGCGTCGGGCGCGACGAAGGCCCTGGCCTGTGCCCCGCTGCGCTGGACATAGAAGGCGTACTGGAAGCCGAGGATCGCACCGGGCCCGCTCGCGGTGTCACCGTTGCCGTTACCGACCGTCACCTTGCCGTCCTTGCCGGTCGGACAGGTCAACCCGGCCGCGGTGGTCGATCCGGGCGGCACGGGGCCGTCGTCGCCGCCGTTCCTGGACACCACGATGACGGTCACCGTCAGGCCGATCAGGATGACGACCGCCAGCAGGCCGGCCAGTACGTTGCGGCCCTTGTGCGACCCGGTCCGGCGCGGCGGCACCGGTGCCGCCGGCGCACTCGGCGCCAACCGCTGCGCGATCGGATCGTCGGCCCAGGACAGCCCGGGCGAGGTGAGCGGCGGCGGCTTCGGCACGCTGCCGGTATCGGTGGGACGGGTCCACCACGAGTCCTTGTCGGCCTCGGCGGCCGGGCTCGCGGGCTGTTCGCGGTCCGGCTGCGGCGGGGGCGGGCTCGGCCGCGGGCCGGGCGCCGGGGGTGTCGTGGCGTCGGGCGCGCGATACTGCGGCGCGGGCGGCGTCGTCGGCTCCCACTCGTCGGCGGGCCGCCACACCAATTCAGGATGATCGGCGGTCTGCTCCGGCACCGGCCAACGCGGCCCGGTATCGCCCATCGGCGGACCGAACTCGGCAACGGGCGGCCCGAATTCCGAAACAGGCGGGCCGAATTCGCCCACCGGCGGGCCGAAATCCGACGCGGACCGGTCGTCGGTTTCGTCCTTCCTCGGATCACCGTCGGAGGTCACACCCCATCCTTTCCCCAGGACACACGTGTGGGGCGGTCGTGAACGACCGCCCCACCCGTCGAAAAATCAGATCGTGTCAGTACTGGAGTGAACCACCCCATTGGGTGGTGACACCACCCACATCGACAGTCTGCGGTGCCAAATCGCCCGGCTGGAGTGGAAGTTTAACCTGCGCAGCGGCTTCGAGTGCGGCGGCGCCGCCCGGCTGCTCCCGGATCCAGTTCTCCACCGCCGCCTTGGCCAGGTTGGCCTGGGTGGTGTCGAACACCGAGATGGTCTTGTTGTCGGACAGGCCCTCGCCACCGGTGTAGGTGGTCACCTTGACCGTGTTGGCGTCGACGTACTCGACCGAGACGCCGGCCTCGCCCGCGCCGGTCGGCGTGCGGTACCCGACGGTGCCGACGTAGCCGTGCTCGTTGTTGAAGTGGTGCGTGTTCGCCACGTAGCCGGGCAGCACGGCGCCACCGTCGATGTTCGCACCGATCTCCTGGTGCGGACCGGTCATCTCGACCACCGGCGCGGGCGGTGCGGCCTGCAGCTGCGGCGCCTGCCAGCGCGGCTGCTGCTGCGGCTGCACCAGCGTCTCGGGCTGCTGGGCCTGCGCGTTCTCGCCGGTGCCCGGCTGGGCCTGGGTGCCCGGCGCGTTGGTGCCCGGCTGCGCCTGCTTCGGCTCGCCCGACTGCTCGCCGGGCTGCTGCTCACCGGCCGGCGCGTCCGGCGCGACCGCGGGCTGGTCCTTCTGCCCCGGCACCGGCAGCGGCGCGATACGCGGGGTGGTGACACCCGGCTGCGTCGGCTGGGCCAGCTTCGGATCCTTCGGCGGATTCGGCATGACCTGGTTCGGATCCGGGGTGGTGACGCCCGGCTGGCTCGGACTCGGCGCCGGCGGCACGGTCGGCTTGTTCGGGTCCGTCGGCTTGTTCGGATCCGGCTTGGTGGTGTCGGGGCTCGGTGGAGCCTCGTTCACCCCCGGCTGCGCCGGTGCCGGAGCCGGCGGCGCGGTGGTGGGTGGAACGGTCGGATCCCCTGGAGCTGCCCCCGCCGGCGCCGCGAACAGAGTGGCCACGGCAGCCGCGGTAGCCAGTGGCAACGAGGTGCTAGCCATCGCTCGCTGCGCCCGACTCGGCTTACGATGTTTCACTTTTCGCATTCCCTTTCCCGGGTGTGACCTGGTTCGGCCACACACAGTTGTCTCTGTCGAGACGCCCGGTCGCCGAACGACGCGATGGTCGTTCGCCGTTTCGACTGGGAAAAGATCCATCCCCCCGAACACCGAACCACGCGACCGCCCGCCGATCGCATCTCTGCGGGAAGTGAACCATATGTAGGCCTGATGAGCAATGTGAATGGAGACCTAAAGGCCGCACGAACCGCGCTGGAACGCAACCCCATTCGAACAAGGTTCGATCCGGTCCTCAATCCAGGTCGTCGTGCCGCATCAGCTGGCGGGCCGCCTCGGTGACCGACCCGGTCAGCGACGGGTAGACCGAGAAGGTCTGCGCCAGGTCGTTGACGGTCAGATTGTTCTGCACCGCGAGCGCGATCGGCAGGATGAGCTCCGAGGCGATCGGCGCCACCACCACGCCGCCGATGACCACACCGGTGGCCGGGCGGCAGAAGATCTTCACGAAGCCGCGGCGCAGGCCCGACATCTTGGCGCGCGGGTTGGTGTTGAGCGGCAGCATCACCGTGCGTGCCGGGGTCTCACCGTTGTCGATCGCGGTCTGGCTGACGCCGACGGTCGCGATCTCCGGGCGGGTGAACACCGCCGAGGCCACCGTCTTCAACCGGATCGGGCTGACGCCCTCACCGAGCGCGTGGTACATCGCGATCCGGCCCTGCATCGCGGCCACCGAGGCCAGCGGCAGCAGGCCGGTGCAGTCGCCCGCGGCGTAGATGCCCGGCACCGAGGTCCGCGACACCCGGTCCACCCGCAGGTAGCCGCCGCGGTCGAGTTCGATGCCGACCCGGTCCAGGCCGAGGCCCTCGGTATTCGGGGTGGAACCGACCGTCATGAGCGCGTGCGAACCGGACACCGTCCGGCCGTCGGACAGCTTGACCACCACGCCCTGTGCGGTGCGCTCGACCGCGTCGGCCCTGGCGTGCTTGACCAGCTCCACACCGCGTTCGGCGAGCGCGTCCTCGAGCACCAGGGCGGCGTCGGCGTCCTCGCCGGGCAGCACGCGGTCGCGACTGGACACCAGCCGCACCCGGACCCCCATTTCGGTGTACGCCGAGACGAATTCGGCGCCGGTGACACCCGAGCCGACCACCACCAGCGTCTCCGGCAGCTCCTCGAGGTCGTAGAGCTGGCGCCAGTTCAGGATGCGTTCGCCGTCGGGCTCGGCGCCCGGCAACACGCGCGGGCTCGCGCCAGTGGCGATCAACACAACTTCGGCCTCGATGGTCGCCTCGGTGCCGTCGGCCAGCTTGGCGAGCACCTGGTGCGCGGCGAGACCGGTGGCGGGGCCGACCAGCTCGGCGCGACCGGCAAGGACCGTCACCCCGACGGTCTGCAACTTGGACCGGATATCGGAGGACTGGGCGAGCGCGAGCGCCTTGACGCGGCCGTTCACCTCCGACAGCTGCACGGTCGCCTGGTTCGGGTCGAGGGTGATGCCGAGATCCCGGGCTCGGCGCAGGTCGGTGCGCACGCCGGTGGACGCGATGAAGGTCTTCGAGGGAACGCAGTCCCAGAGCACACATGCCCCGCCGATGCCGTCGCTATCGATCAGCGTCACCGACGCACCGTGCTGGGCCGCCACCAGCGCCGCCTCGTAGCCGGCCGGTCCGCCACCGATGATCGCTATGCGGGTCATGGATACCTCCGCTTCAGGGTTGCGCACCGGGATCTCCGGTACCTGTCAACGTTATCGGGCGAGACAGGTCACACCATGGTTGCCCGCCCGACCTGCCGCGTGTGCCGCCGTCCCCCAGGTCGCCGCGCCCGGGGCGCGCCACAGGAATACCGCATCTGGCCGGGATAGAGTCGATCCCAGGATCTTATTGGCTACCCTTTGCTGGTGCCGATCTACGCCGCCTACGGGTCCAACATGGACTCAACCCAGATGCTCGAGCGCTGCCCGCACTCGCCTATGTCCGGAACGGGCTGGCTGGAGGGCTGGCGGCTCACCTTCGCCGGTGACGACATCGGCTGGGAAGGGCCCCTGGCGACGGTGGTCGAGGAGCCTGGCTCCCGCGTCTTCGTCGTCCTCTATGACGTGTCACCCGAAGACGAGCAGCGGCTGGATCGCTGGGAAGGCTCGGACTTCGGTATCCACAAGAAGATCCGACTGCGGGTGACCCGCAGCGAGAGCGGCGCCGACCCGACGCTGGCGTGGCTGTACGTACTCGACGCCTACGAGGGCGGGCTGCCCTCCGCGCGCTACATCGGCGTTATCGCCGACGCGGCCGAAAAAGCCGGTGCGCCAGAGGATTACGTGCACTCGCTGCGAACCCGGAACAGCCGCAACGTGGGCCCCGGCAACTTCGGCTGACAGATCGAGAACGACGTGGCGGGCCCGCAGGCCGGCCACGTCGTGCCGAATCGAAGATCAGCGCAGGTCGGGATCCGCGTTGAGCACGATATTGCTCATCACCCGCACACCCACCGCGAGCGCCCGCTCGTCCAGGTCGAAGGTCGGCTGATGCAGATCGAGCTGCTCGCCGTGCCCGGACCAGACACCGAGGCGCGCCATCGCACCCGGCACCTCCTCCAGGTACCACGAGAAGTCTTCGCCGCCACCGGATTGCATGGTGTCGGCCAGCGCGTCCGGGCCGATCATCCGGATCGCGTCCTCGAACATCCGGGTGGATTCCTCGTCGTTCACCACCGGCGGCACGCCGCGCCGGTAGTTCAGCTGGTAGCGCACGCCGGTCGGCGCGAGCAGCCCGTCGACGATCTCGCGGACCATCGGCTCCAACAGCGACCAGGTGGCGTGATCGCCGGTGCGGACGGTGCCGGTGAGCATGCCGGTCTGCGGAATCGCGTTGGGCGCCTTGCCCGCACTCACCGCGCCCCACACCATGACGGTGCTGGTCCGCGGGTCGATGCGCCGGCTGAGCAAACCGGGCAGGCCGGTGATCACAGTGCCGATGGCGTAGACCAGATCGCTGGTCAGGTGCGGGCGCGAGGTGTGCCCGCCCGGCGAATCCAGTACCAGCTCGATGGTGTCGGCGGCCGAGGTGATCGCGCCGACCCGGATGCCGATCCGGCCCACCTCGAGGCGCGGATCGCAGTGCAGCGCGAAAATCCGCTCCACACCCTCCATCGCGCCGGTGGCGACCACGTCGATCGCGCCGCCCGGCATCACCTCCTCGGCGGGCTGGAACACCAGGCGCACGCCGACCGGCAGCTCCGGCACCTCGGACAGCGCGAGCGCGGTGCCGAGCAGGATCGTGGTGTGCGCGTCGTGGCCGCACGCGTGCGAGACGCCGGGCACGGTGGAGGCGAAGCTGAGACCGGTGAACTCCTGGAGCGGCAGCGCGTCCATATCGGCGCGCAGGCCGATGCGCGGGCCTTCCGGGCCGATGTCACAGATGATCCCGGTGCCACCGGGTAACAGCTGCGGGGTGAGTCCCGCCTTGGTCAGCCACGACGAGATGAACTCGGTCGTGGCGAACTCGGTCCGGGAAAGTTCCGGGTGGGCGTGGATGTGCCGACGCCACTGCACGAGATCGACCGCGTGCTCGGCCAGCCATCCTTCGACGGCCGCCCGCCCGGTTACCGTGGTGTCCGGCATCGCGATGCTCTCGGGGCCCATCGTGACCAGGCACGCCCCCGCCTCTGAACCTCGCGCCGCCGAACGGCCGGTATTGCTCACCGAAATTCCTCCTGTCGTTGAACGAGCCGTTGCAACAACCTGTCCCTGTGTTCTTCATCGCCCGCGGCGGTGATCGCGGTACGCGCCAGTGCGAGCGAACCGTCGAGCACCGCTCGATCTGCCGAGGCGTTGACACTCGCCGCGGCGAAACCTGGCTGGTGGGTCACCGCGCCACCGGCATCAATGCCGATAACTGGGTGGATGCCCGGAATGACGTTGGTGACGTTGCCCATGTCCGTGCTTCCGAGCGGCCGCTGTGCCTCGAGCTCGGGTGCGATCGGCACTCGCCCCAATCCGGTTATCTGTTCGCGGTAGGCAAACAGTAACTCCGGATCGGGTGTCAGCTCGGTATATGTCGGCGCGACAGTCCGGATTTCCTGGTGGCAGCCGGTCGCGAGGGCGCCCGCCTCGAAACACGCCGACGCTCGTCGCATCAGATTGTCGAGTGACGCCGAGTCGACTGCACGTAGGTAATACAGCAGTTCCGCACGTCCGGGCACGATGTTGGGGGCTACCCCACCGTCGCCGACTATACCGTGAAGTTGCTGGCCAGGCTGGAGATGCTGCCTCAGCAATCCGAGGGCAACCTGGGTGACGGTGACCGCGTCGCCGGCGTTGAGACCCAGGTGCGGCGCGGCGCTCGCGTGCGCCTCGCGACCGTGGAACACCACCGACAGGTCGGCCATCGCGAGCGAATGCGCGCCCGCGATATCGAGCGGCCCGGGATGCACCATCATCGCCATCGCCACGTCGTCGAAGACGCCGCGCTCCAGCATCAGCACCTTGCCGCCGCCGCTCTCCTCGGCGGGCGTGCCGAGCACCAGCACGGTCAGCCCGAGCGCGTCGGCGACCTCCGCGAGACCGAGCGCGGCGCCCACCGACGCGGCGGCGATGATGTTGTGCCCGCAGGCATGTCCCATGCCCGGCAGCGCGTCGTACTCCGCGCACAGCGCGACCGTGAGCGGACCGCTACCGAAGCTCGCGCGGAACGCGGTCGGCAGCTCGGCCACGCCGGTCCGGATCTCGAAACCGCGCTCGGCGAGCGGCGCGATGGTCTTGGCCATGCTGCGCGTCTCTTCGAACGCCAGCTCCGGTTCGGCGTGGATCGAGTGCGAGAGATCGATCAGCAGATCGCCCGCGGTCTTGATGGCGGCGTCCGACAGCTGCACGGCCTCGGCACGCGCGCTGCGGTAGTCGCTGCGTGATTCCTGGTGCCCGCTGCGCGGTGGTGGCATGGCACACAGTCTTGCACTGCACCGCAAACCGAGCGTGGCTCAGATCGCGGCTACTGCCCGGGCAACCTTGCTCGAGCTGCGAATTCAGATGTTCGCGGGAACGATCAGCCCGCGGCGAAGGCGAGGTTGTCCGGGGTGGTCGGCACCGCGAGACCGGCGAGCGCCTTGGCGTGCAGCGCGCTCTTGATCACCGGCAGATTGGGTTTGCGGTTGCTCGCCAGGGCCGCGG
This sequence comes from Nocardia vulneris, assembly GCF_001613425.1. Classification (GTDB taxonomy): domain Bacteria; phylum Actinomycetota; class Actinomycetes; order Mycobacteriales; family Mycobacteriaceae; genus Nocardia; species Nocardia vulneris. The sequence continues at coordinate 112,837 of NZ_BDCI01000043.1, forward strand.
CGCGCGCAACAGCGGTCGCCAGCAACGACTCGGCATCGGCCTTGTCGTCGACGATGCCCGCGGCGATCGCCTCGTCGGCCGGGTAGCGGTGGCCGGTGGTCATCGCCTGCACGCAGACCTGATTCGCCAGCCGCTCGGTGAGCAGCGCGTTCATACCGACCGTGAACGGCATGCCCAGGTGCACCTCGGGCAGGCAGTAGAAGCCGCGGTCCGCCCGCATCACCCGGAAGTCGTGCGAGGTGGCCAGCATGGCGCCCGCGCCGAACGCGTGCCCGTTGATCGCCGCCACCGTCGGCATCGGGAACTGCAGCAAGCGGGTGTACAGCGTGTGCACGCGATCCAGGTAGGCGTGCGTCTTGTCCAGATTGCCGAACAGCCAGTCCGTGTCGAGCCCGTTGCTGTAGAACTTGCCGGTCGCCACCGTCACCAGCGCGGCCGGGCCCTCAGAGCCCTCCACCTTGTCCAGCACCCGATGGAACTCATCGATCCAGTCCGGGTGGAAGCGGTTCTCGCTGTCGGTCTGCCCCTCGTTCCCGAGGTACACGACGAACACTTCCCCTTCACGTTCCAGATACGGCATGCGAGGAGCGTATCCGGCACACCCCGAACTTCCTACTCATGGGTAGCAACATCACAGTTGACGGCCGCGCACGTCGAACCCGCTGCACTACCCCGCCGAAACAGGCAGTCCACACCACGCATCGGCACAACGCCGCCGCCATACCACTCCCCGCCCGAAGCGAGTCCGCTAACGCGCAGTCCGCAACACCCATCCCGCGGTACACGCCGCCACGCCACTCCACACCCCAATCCCCCCACCACGAAGCGAGTCCGCCGAAACGCACAGTCCGCAACACCCATCCCGCGGTACACGCCGCCACGCCACTCCACACCCCAATCCCCCCACCACGAAGCGAGTCCGCCGAAACGCACAGTCCGCAACACCCATCCCGCGGTACACCACCACGCCACTCCCCCACCCACGTCCCCACCACGGAGCGAGTCTTACGAGCGACCCGTTCGCGGCCGTCTCGCGGCCCAGCGGCCGAAGCGCATGCGCCGCAGGCGCGAGTCTCGGCCGCTGGGCCGCGAGACACCAGGGGCCGCGAACACGCCGCGCCCGCGCGGCCAAAAACCCGACTATCGTGTGTTTCCATGCTTGCCGAACAGGCCGCCGAGGCGATCGCCGAACGTACTGGAGTGCCGCGTCATCGCGTTGCGGTGGTGCTCGGATCGGGTTGGCAGGAGGCGGCGGCCGAGATCGGTTCGCCGGTCGCCTCGGTTCCGATGTCGGAGTTGCCTGGTTTCGGTATGCCGAGCGCGCAGGGGCACGGCGGCATGGTGCATTCGGTCGGTGTCGGTGACACTCCGGTGCTGCTGTTGATGGGTCGTCAGCACCTGTATGAGGGTTATCAGCCCGGTGATGTGGTGCATCCGGTCAGTGCGGCGATCGCGGCGGGGGCCGAGATCGTGCTGCTCACCAATGCCGCGGGCGGTATCCGTGCGGGGCTGCGGGTCGGCGAGCCGGTGTTGATCGGCGATCATTTGAACTTGACCGGGCGGACTCCGCTGACGGGTGCCACCTTCGTGGATCTGGTCGATGCCTGGGATCCCGAATTGCGGGCTCTGGCAAAGGAAATCGATCCGAGCCTGACCGAGGGTGTGTATGCGGGCCTGACCGGCCCGCAGTACGAGACGCCCGCGGAGATCCGGATGTTGCGCACCATGGGCGCCGATCTGGTCGGTATGTCGACGGTGCTCGAGGTGATCGCGTGCCGGGCGCTGGGCGCGCGGGTGCTGGGTATCTCGCTGGTCACCAACTTGGCCGCGGGTGTCACCGGCGGGCATCTGTCGCACGCCGAGGTGCTCGCCGAAGGCCATGCCGCCGCACCGCGTTTGGGCAAGCTGCTGCGCGGCGTGCTGGAACGGGTCTAGATGCTGCGCTTCGGCACCGCGGGCTTGCGGGGTCCGTTGCAGGACGGCCCTGACGGCATGAATGTGCACACGGTGTCCAGGGCGAGCGCGGGCCTGGTCGAGTGGTTGCGCGGCCGCTGCCTCGGCGGCGGCGCGGTGATCGTCGGCCGCGACGCCAGGCACGGGTCGGCCGAGTTCGCCACGGCGACCGCGGAAATCTTTGCCGCAGCGGGCTTTCCGGTGACGCTGCTGCCGCGCCCGCTGCCCACCCCGGTGGTCGCCTACGCGGTGCGTGAACTCGGCGCGGTGGCGGGAGTGCAGATCACCGCCTCGCACAATCCCGCCACCGACAACGGTTACAAGGTCTATCTCGACGGCGGCTCGCAGTTGCTCGCCCCGGCAGACACCGAGATCGAACGTTGCATCGATGCGGTCACCGAGCCGATCGCGCGCACGCCGGTCGCACCGTCGGACGACGATGTGGTGCGGCGCTATCTGGCCCGAGTGGCGTCGTTGCCGGGCTTGATCGGCGGTCCCGGTGCGCGCGCACCGATCCGGATCGCGCTGACCACACTGCACGGCGTCGGCGGCGAGCTGGTGCGGCAGGCGATGACTGCGGCGGGTTTCACCGATGTGCACGTGGTCGAGGAGCAGTTCGCACCGGATCCCGACTTCCCGACCGTCGCGTTTCCGAACCCGGAGGAGCCGGGCGCCACCGATCTCCTGCTCGCGCTGGCCGCACGGGTCGACGCCGACGTGGCGATCGCGCTGGATCCGGATGCCGACCGTTGCGCCGTGGGAATTCCGTTGCCGGACAACACCTGGCGCATGCTGCGTGGCGACGAGACCGGCGCGTTGCTCGGCGACTGTGTGCTGCGCACCGCACCGCCGGACGCACTGGTGGCGACGACGATCGTGTCCTCCCGGCTGCTCGCCAGGATCGCCGCGGCGCGCGGTGCGCGCTATGCGGAGACGCTCACCGGGTTCAAATGGCTGGCCCGGGCGGGCGACGGCCTGGCCTACGCCTACGAGGAGGCGATCGGCCACTGCGTCGACCCGGCGACGGTCCGGGACAAGGACGGCATCTCGGCCGCCGTGCTGGCTGCCGACCTGGTGGCGCGGCTGAAGGCGGCGGATCGCACGCTGCGCGACGAACTGGACGACTACGCCGTCGAATTCGGCCTGTACAGCACGGATCAGGTGTCGCTGCGCCTCGCCGCACCCGCGGCCGCGGCCGAGGTGGTCGCCCGCTTGCGGGCGAACCCGCCGGACGAGATCGCGGGCGAGCCGGTGAAGTACACCGACCTGCTCCAGGTGCGCGGGCGGATGCGCACCGACGCGTTGATCTTCGAGGGCGCGGGCACGCGCCTGGTGGTCCGGCCGTCGGGCACCGAGCCGAAACTCAAGTGCTATCTGGAGGTGCTGACCCCGGTCGGCGACCGGTCCGAGTTGGCCACCGCCAGGACAACTGCGGGACAACACCTTTCCGTCCTGCGCGAATACTGCCGACAGCTCTGATCGCCCAGGCATCATCATTTGATGACGGCGATGCACTGTACTCACTGCGGCGGCGACGGCCTGGTCCCCGGTTTCATCGAGGATTCCGGCGACAGTTCCCGCGGCCACGTCCGCTGGACCGAAGGCGCCCTGGAGATCGGCTCCTGGGGCGCCATCCGCACCGGGCGGCCACACTGGCTGGTCGATGCCTATCGATGTCGGGACTGCTCGCACCTGGTCCTGTTCACCAGACCTCAGGAGAAGTAAGGAGCGGTCAGCGGGGGCCGAACTGCCGATCGCCTGCGTCGCCGAGGCCGGGGACGATGTAGGCGTTCTCGTTCAGGCCCTCGTCGACAGCCGCGGTGACCAGGCGCACCGGGTGCCCCGACGCGGCCAGCGCGGCCACCCCCTCCGGCGCGGCGACCACGCAGATCGCGGTGATGTCGGTGGCGCCGCGGGCGGCGAGCAATTCCAGGGTGTGCCGCATCGAGCCGCCGGTGGCCAGCATCGGATCGAGCACGTAGACCGGGAGTCCGGCCAGATCGTCGGGCAGCGACTCCATATACGGGACCGGCTGGTGGCTCTGCTCGTCGCGCGCGATACCGACGAAGCCGACCCTGGCGTCGGGGATCAACTCGGCGGCCGCGTCCACCATGCCGAGGCCCGCGCGCAGCACCGGCACCAGCAGCGGCGGCTGGGCCAGCCGCGCGCCCTGGGTGACGGCCACCGGGGTACTGATCTCGAATCGCTGCGCGGGCGCGTCGCGCAGCGCCTCGTAGATGAGGATGCGGGTGAGATCGCGCAGCGCGGTACGGAAGGCGGAATTGTCGGTTCGCGCATCTCGCATCGTGGTCAACAGGGCGGCGGCGAGCGGGTGGTCCACGGTGTCAGTACGCATGAGGGAACGATAAAGTGAGTCAGGGTCCGCCGCCGAAAGCTCGCCCCGAAAGTTTTTTCGCATCGGTGGGAACCGAACGGGAAGAGCGCGCGTCGAACCAAGTGGATGACGTACTCTGCCTGGGAACAAGGATGGGGGAAGCTCTGATGCGGAAGATGTCGGCGGATACCGAGGGCATCGCGGCCTACGGCGCGACCGCGCATGTGATGGCCGGAGAAATGGCCACGGCCGCGGCCGGCGCGGCGGCGGCCGAACCCGCATTACTGGGCCCGGTCATGGGACTGATCGGCGGCGATTTCATGACCGCCTACGCCGCGGCGCACGCCGGGCACGTCGCCGCCATCGGGCAATTGTCCGCGGTGCTGACCAGCATGGGCGGCGCGGCCACCGGCGCCGCCGCGGTACTCACCGAAACCGACGTCGACCACGCGGGATCGCTGCAGAGCGCGGCCGCCGAACTGGACGGGTGAGCCTGTGATCGATATCGAGGCCCTGGCCAAACCGATCATCGAACTGCTGTCCAGCTTCGGTTCCGGCGTACTGTCCTCCGGCGGTCCCTCCGACGCGCTGCGCAGCACGTCGAGCGTGGTCGACCAGATCCACCAGATGGGTCGCGACAGCATCAACGGTATGAACACGGCCTGGGACGGCCAGGCCGCCGATGCCGCCACCGCCAAGGCGCTGCGGGTGCAGACCTCCGCCGCCACCATCTCCGACCGTGGCAACGACATGGCAACCGTGGTGAATCAGGCCGCGGCCCAGGTCGAGACGGGCCAGAAGGAACTCACCGGCATCGTCGAGTCGTTCGTGAACACCGCCGTGAGCGCGGGCCCCGCGCTGGCCACGCCGGCGGGCATGACGATGATCGTCGGTTCCGCGATCGACCACCTCGGGCAGGCGCTCAACGTGGTGGGCCGGGTGCGCAGCGAACTGGATACGCAGACCGCCTCGATGACCGAGCTGACGCCGCCACCGTCCACGCCGTCGCTCGCGGGCACGGCGACCTCCGCCGCGAGCGCGCAGCAGTTCGTGTCGACCGCGACCAGCGCGCTCAGCGGCGCGGGTTCGATGGCCAGCGGCCTGATGAGCTCCGCGATGTCCACCATCCCGACGTCGATGCCGAGCACCACCGCCAATACCCAGAACGCGCCGAGCACCACCACGAAGCCGAACACGGGTTCGTCGGGTCTGTCGGCCGACGGCAAGGGCGTGAAGATCACGCTGCCCGACGGCAGTGTCGTCGAGGCACCCAACGAGAAGGCGGCGACCGCCGTCCGCTCGGCGATCAGCGCGGTCGGCACCCCGTATGTGTGGGGCGGCAACACCCCCGGCGCCGGATTGGATTGCAGCGGACTCACCAAATACGCCTACGGCGAAGCCGGCGTCGACATCCCTAGACTGGCCGCCGATCAGGCCACCGGAAGTCCGGTCTCCCCCGGCGACCTGATGCCCGGCGATCTGGCCATCTGGGATGGCCACGTCGCCATGGTGATCGGCAACGGACAGTTCGTCGAGGCCGGTAACCCGGTCCAGATCAGCTCTATTCGAACGGAGAACTCAGGAATGGGCTTCCACGGCTTCTACCGGCCGACGTCATGACGCAGCCGCAGATTCCGAACGTCACGGTGGCCGCCAGCACCAACCGGTCCGGGACCATCTCGGTGCGCGCCACCGATCAGGGCATGCCGGTGGAGATCAAGTTCGAGCGCAGCGAATACCGTTACGGTGCCCAGACTCTCGCGAACGAGATCCTGCGGCTCACCAAGCGCTCCACCGTCGCCGCGAAAGCCCGCAGGCGTGAATTGCTGGCCGAGGCCGGCATGCCCGCCGACATCCTCGACCGGCTCGGCCTGCCCACCCGGCAGGCCGCGGTCGACGAGCTGGACCGGATCGACGACGCGGACACCGGACCGACGACTTGGATGAGGCCCGTATGAGCGAGCGAGGCGAGCGAACAATGGACACAGCCGCCCCGGCGGTCATGCGGGAGTCGAACGCCGGCGAGGCGGACGCATGAGCGCTGAGATGGATGCTTTGGTCGCCAACGCGACGCAGAAGCTGGAGGCGCTGGAGGCGGCGCTGTATGGCCTCAAGCAGGTCCGGGGCCGCCACACCACCGACGACGGCTCGGTCACCGTCGAGGTGGACAGCGACGGCGCGCTCGTCGCGCTGAGCCTCGCCGAGACCGTCACCTCGTTGCCGCCGGCCGAGGTCGGACAGCTGATCGTCTGGGCCTGCAGGCAGGCCGCGGAGGACGCGGGCAACCAGCGCTCGAAGGTCGTTGCGACACTGAACGAGTCGTTCGTTCCGCCGGCGAACCCCGCCGGCGGAACCATTGGGGGCGGGCCGGATAGTGCCTGACGCGGAAGGTAGATAGGCTTCCGCTCATGGCTTCTGGAGACATCGTCCCGATCGAGCTCGGCCTGACCGACGGCGATCTCGTCACCCTGTGGGCACCGCGCTGGCGAGACGGTGACGACGAGTGGGAGGCGTTCCTCGGACACGAGGACTCCCTCTACGGTTTCGAGACCGTTGCGGAGCTGGCCGCGTTCATCCGGACCAACTCCGACAACGACCTCGTCGACCATCCGGCGTGGAAGGTCGTCGCCGGGCTGTCGGCGGTGGAACTGGAGCCGGAGGAGAACTTCTCCTTCGATCTGGTCGCCGTGCCGGAGCTGGCGGCGGGCGAGCCCGAGGTGGAGACCATCGCCGAGCTCGAGGACACCCTCGGCATGGTCCGCAACATCGGCGAGGTGTGCGAACTGGAGACGGTGACCAAGTTCTTCGGGTCGCATCCGGTGCTCGGCGCGCTGCCCGGCGGCGTGAACGCCTTCATCGGCCGCGACGGCGAAGAGCTGTGGGATCAGATCGGCGCCGCGATCGCCAAGGGCTGGGACGACGTGCTGGACGCCATCGACTCGGTGGTGCAGACCCCCGAGGTCGACGCGGCGGCCGTCGCCGTCGCCGAGGCCGAACTGCTCGCCGCCGAGGAGAACGTGGTCGACGCCGACGACGCGGCGGACAACGAAGAGGACGAGTTCGAGCCCGTCGACCTGGATGCCGACGACGAGGACGACGAGGACGAGGACGAATCGTTCTGGCACGAGGTCGGCATCGACCCGGTCAAGATCGTCACCTCCGACGGCACGTACTTCACGCTGCGCTGTTACCTGGACGACGAGCCGATCTTCCTCGGCAGCGACAACGCGATCACGGTGTTCACCTCCGAGCGCGCGCTGGCCCGCTACCTGGCCGACGATCACGAGCACGACCTGGCGCGGGTCAGCACCTTCACCGAGGTACAGACCGCCGCGGTGGACGGCTCGCTGGAGGTCGAGGTCACCGACGAGAACGTCTACGTGCTACCCGGGCTGGCCGACGATCTGGCCGAGGGCCCGGAAGCGGTCGACATCGAACAGCTCGACCTGGCGGTCGAATTGTTCACCGACGCCTCCGACTACGCGGGCGACGATGTCGTGGAACAGGCCCTGGCCCAGTCCAATCCGCTCGGCTGGTACGTGTCGTACCTGCTGAACCCGGACCCGAGCCGGATGGCGCCCAACCCGCCGTTCGCCGCCGAGGCGCAGTCCTGGCGGGAGCTGGAGCGCAATTTCGAATCCCGGCTCAACCCGCAGTAGAGCCGGATCCGCAGTAGCCACGAGCCCCCGCCGCAGACGCGACGGGGGCTCGGCTGTGTTCGGCTTCGGTTGCCGCCGTGGTCAATTCACCGCTGTGGTCAATTCACCGCCGGGGTCAATTCAGCCGGATCCAGATCTGTTCGGCCCGGCCGAGCAGCCGGTCGTCGGCGCCGTAGACGGCGGTGGAGGCGAACGATTTGCGGCCCTGCTCACCGTGCGCCTCGCCGACCACGACGCAGTGCTCGCCGACCGTGGGCACGTCGTGCACCGTCGCGGTCATGGAGCCGAGCAGGGCGGGCCGGTCCATCATGCCGGGCAGCGACCAGCCACCGGGACAATCCATGGCGGCCCACACGATGGCGGGGCCGAGCGGGAGCGAGGCGTCCGGAATCCACGGTGCCGCCACCCGGCCCGGGTCCACCGCGCCCGCCTCGATGCGCAGGCCGTCGGCGCGGCCGCTGCCGCAGACGAAGCAGGACGCGAACATCTCGTTGGATTGATACGAACTCGCGGCCACCGCGGCCGTCGCGTAGGGCACCGATTGCGGTGCGGCGCGGTCGAATTCCCCGGCCCGGGTCTCGGCGACCAGGGTGTCACCGTCGTACAGGTGTCCGTCGCGCAGGTCGAGCGGGGTGTCCAGCGGCGGGCGGTTGCGCAGGATCACGGTGACCGCGGCTTCATCGCGCTGTTCGGCGAGCAAGCCGCCCACGTAGCCACCGTTACCGGTGCCCGGCGGGCCGTTGAATCGACTCGGAATGCGCAGTGTCGCCATAACGGCCACGCTAGCGAAACCGGGTGCAGCCACCCACGGACTGTCACCCGGTTCACACCAGAACCTAGCCGAGCAGCACCGCGTAGCCCGGCTTGATGATGTCGTCGATGATCCGCAGCCGCTCCGGGAACGGGATGAACGCCGACTTCATCGCGTTGATGGTGAAACGCTCCAGATCGCTCCAGCCGTAGTCGAACGTGTCGACCAGCTTGAGCATCTCCTTGCTCATGGTGGTGTCACTCATCAGCCGGTTGTCGGTGTTCACCGTGACCCGGAAGCGCAGCCGGGCCAGCAGGTCGAACGGGTGCTTGTCGAGTGAGGGCACCGCACCGGTCTGCACGTTCGACGACGGACAGAGCTCCAGCGGGATGCGCATATCCCGCACGTAGTTCGCGACCAGTCCCAGGCGGGCGTCCTCGATCGCGCCGGGCACGCTGATGTCGTCGGTGATCCGCACGCCGTGGCCGAGCCGGTCACAGCCGCAGAAGGCGAGCGCCTCGTGGATCGAGGGCAGCCCGAACGCCTCGCCGGCATGGATGGTGAAGTGCGCGCTGTTGGCGCGCATGTACTCGAAGGCGTCCAGGTGCCGGCTGGGCGGGAACCCGGCCTCCGCCCCGGCGATATCGAAGCCGCCCACGCCGCGATCCCGGAAGCGCACGGTGAGCTCGGCGATCTCGCGCGACCGGGCCGCGTGCCGCATGGCGGTGAGCAGGCAGGTCACCACGATCGGGCGGCCCGCCGCCGCGGCGGCCGCCTCACCCTCCCGGAAGCCGGCCAGGGTGTGCTCGACGACTTCGTCGAGGGTCAGTCCGCGCTCGAGATGCTGTTCGGGGGCGAAACGCACCTCGGCGTACACCACCCCGTCCGCGGAAAGGTCTTCCGCGCATTCGCGGGCGACCCGGCGCAGGCCCTCCGGCGTCTGCATGACGGCGACGGTGTGCGCGAACGTTTCCAGATACAGTTCCAGCGATCCGCTGTCGGCCGCGTCCCGGAACCAGGCGGCCAGCGCCGCCTCGTCCGTGGCGGGTAGGTCCGCATAGCCGCACTCGGCGGCCAGCTCCAGCACCGTGGCGGGCCGTAGACCACCGTCGAGGTGGTCGTGCAGCAGCGCTTTTGGCGCCTGTCGGATCGAGGCAAGGGTCAATGCGGTCGGTCCAGTCATGTAATGACGGTAGCCGCACCTCGCCGGAACGGCACCCGACTGACGCAGTGGCAACCATCTCGTTGCCCACCCATCCCGTGACGGCCCACACCCGGACACCGGACAGTCGCCCGGCAGAATGCGGCGCTGGTGCCGCATCCAGCCGATCCACCGTTGTCCACCAGCCTGTTTCGTGCGGCGACGGACGTGCGAGCCGGGCCGGTGCAGCTGCTCAGACGCCGATTCGACCGAGGAGCAAAGGGGCAGTGGGCTTCTCGCCGGTGTCGCCGATGGCGACAGCCTCCCGCAGCGCGTCCTGCGCACCGGCGAACGCGTCCGGGGTATCGGTGTGCAGGGTGAGCAACGGCTGCCCGGCAGTGACGGAATCGCCTGGCTTGGCATGCATTTCGACGCCCGCGCCGAACTGCACCGGATCGCCCTGCCTGGCCCGGCCCGCGCCGAGCCGCCACGCCGCGAGGCCGACACCCATGGCATCCAGGCGGGTGAGCACGCCGTCCCGCTCGGCCGTCACGACCTCGGTGTGTTTCGCGGTGGGCAGCGCGGCATCCGGGTCGCCACCTTGCGCCCGGACCATCGCACGCCAGTGATCCATCGCCCGGCCGTCGGCCAGCACGTCCGCCGGGTCGACGTCGAGCCCGGCCAGCGCGACCATCTCGCGCGCGAGCGTGACGGTGAGTTCGACGATGTCCGCGGGCCCGCCCCCGGCGAGCACCGCCACCGACTCGGCCACCTCCAGCGCGTTACCCGCCGTCCGGCCGAGCGGGGTGTCCATCGCGGTGAGCAGCGCCACCGTGCGCACGCCCGCGTCGGTGCCCAATTCGACCATGGCCGTGGCCAATTCGCGCGCGCCGTCGAGCGTCTTCAGGAACGCGCCGGCGCCGACCTTCACGTCGAGCACCAAGGCCGCGGTGCCCTCCGCGATCTTCTTGCTCATGATCGAACTGGCGATCAACGGGATGGATTCCACGGTGCCGGTGACATCGCGCAGTGCGTAGAGCCGTTTGTCCGCCGGTGCCAGGTCGGCGCCCGCCGCGCACACCACCGCGCCGACGGCGGGGTCGCTGAGCAACTCGCGCATCCGCGGCACCGGAACGTCGGCCTGCCAGCCGGGAATGGCTTCGAGCTTGTCGAGCGTGCCGCCGGTGTGGCCGAGCCCGCGCCCGGACAACTGCGGGACGGCCGCGCCGCACGCGGCGACCAGCGGCGCCAACGGCAGCGTGATCTTGTCACCCACGCCGCCGGTCGAATGCTTGTCCACCGTGGGCCGGGGCAGATCGGTGAAGTCCATCCGGCGGCCGGAAGCGATCATCGCGGCGGTCCAGCGCGCGGTCTCGCGCCGGGTCATCCCCCGCCACACGATCGCCATGGCCAGGGCCGACATCTGCTCGTCGGCCACCACCCCCTTGGTGAACCCGTCGATCACCCAGTCGATCTGGGCGTCCGACAGCGCGCCGCCGTCGCGCTTGGTGGTGATGATCGAAACCGCGTCCAGTGCCGTCACATTCGCCAGTCTGGCACGAGCCGGCCGTCGAGAGCTGGTTCTTGTCGGTACCCTCCGATAGCCTCAGCGCATCAATCGAACACGGGGCAAGGGGGACCAATGACATTTGCACACCTCGACCGTCGCGTCCGCGAGCTGGCGACGCGCGTCACCGATATCGAAGACACGCACAGCGAGTCGCTGTACCGGCTTTCCAGGAGCGCGGCCTGCTGCCGGATCGAGACGGGGCGGCTGATCGCGCACGCGGACAGCGTCAGCCGGGCCTTCACCTTGATCATGGAGCGGCTGGGGATACCGCCGACGGAGTTTCCTCCGGTCGCCTGCGCCACCGAGGACGACATCGACGCCGCCCTCGACGCGGACTGCTGAGGACTGTTCAGCCTGGTTGCAAGTAGGGGTGCGGCTACAGCTGGCCGGCGTCCAGGTCGTCGGGACCGAAGGCGTCGGGGAGCAGGGTGGCGAGGCGGACGGGTCCGTTCCGGTGATCGACCAGTAGGTCGGACCCGCCGTGCTCGTAGAGGAGCTGGCGGCAGCGCCCACAGGGCATCAGGATTTCGCCGCGGGAATCGCACACGGCGAGGGCGAGCAACCGGCCCCCGCCGCCGGAATGCAAGTTACCGATGAGTACGCATTCGGCACACAGGGTCAAACCATATGAGACATTTTCCACATTGCAGCCCCGCACAATTCGACCATCGGCGCTGAGAGCCGCTGCTCCGACCGGAAACCGCGAGTACGGTACATAGGCATTACGCATTACTTGAATTGCGTTGTCACGCAGGGATTTCCAGTCGATTTCCGGCATCGTGAACCCCTTCCCGAGCGAGCCCGACCTGGCCGCAACGGGCCCTCGGCGGAACCCTTCACGCATCAAGAAAGGCAAACCTAACCCGCCCGACTGTAGCGCAACGCACGGCACGCCGAATTAGTTCCGGCAAACCGAGAGGATTAGAGTCCAAATAGATCGGTTCAGGTTCCCGGCAGCGGGCCGCAACGCAGCCACCTGGGCATATGCCCCGGAACGCAGCCGGCGTCGAATCAGCGAACCGGGTCCATCAACGACGTTGGAGGCACCGCACTCTATGACCACGATAGAAGCTCCGGCCCAGCCGAAGCGGAAGACGCTGTACCGAGGCGACCCCGGAATGTGGTCCTGGGCGCTGCACCGGATCACCGGTTGCACCATCTTCTTCTTCCTCTTCGTGCACGTCTTGGATACCGCGCTGGTCCGAGTCAGTCCGGACACCTACAACCAGGCGATCGAGACCTACAAGACGCCCATCGTCGCCCTGATGGAAATGGGCCTGGTCGTCGTCGTGCTCTTCCACGCGCTCAACGGCGTCCGCGTGATCCTGGTCGACTTCTGGGCCAAGGGCCCCAAGTACCAGCGCACGATGCTCTGGATCATCCTCGCGATCTGGTTCCTGCTGGCGGTGCCCGCCATCGGCCGCCAGTTCTTCTACCTCTTCACGGAGCACTGAGATGAGCGCACCTGTCCTGGGTAAGTCTTACGACCGGCCGGCCAGCCTGGATTCGCCGCGCTCGCCCCGCGCCCGCTCGAAGAACAACTTCGAGATGTACGCCTGGGTGTTCATGCGCTTCTCCGGCCTGCTGCTGATCGTCCTCGTGCTCGGCCACATGACGATCATGCTGCTGCTCGACGGCGGCGTGAAGCGGCTCAACTTCGGTTTCGTCGCCGGCCGCTGGGCCAGCCCGTTCTGGCAGATCTGGGACCTGACCATGCTCTGGCTCGCCCAGCTGCACGGCGGTAACGGCCTGCGCACGGTGATCGCGGACTACTCGCGCAAGGACTCGACTCGGTTCTGGCTGAACACCCTGCTGGCCATTTCGATGATCCTGATCCTGGCCGTCGGCACGTACGTCATCTTCACCTTCGACCCCAACATCAGTTAGGAACAGGCCACTTCGATGAGTGAATCGCGGATTCAGGAGCATCGCTACGACGTCGTGATCGTCGGTGCCGGTGGCGCCGGCATGCGCGCGGCGATCGAGGCCGGGCCCCGGGCGCGTACCGCCGTCCTGACCAAGTTGTACCCGACCCGCAGCCACACCGGCGCGGCACAGGGTGGCATGTGCGCCGCACTGGCGAACGTCGAAGAAGACAACTGGGAATGGCACACCTTCGACACCGTCAAGGGTGGCGACTACCTGGTCGACCAGGATGCCGCGGAGATCATGGCCAAGGAGGCCATCGACGCGGTGATGGACCTGGAGAAGATGGGTCTGCCGTTCAACCGGACGCCCGAGGGCAAGATCGACCAGCGTCGTTTCGGTGGTCACACCCGCGATCACGGCAAGGCCCCGGTGCGGCGCGCGTGCTACGCGGCCGACCGCACCGGTCACATGATCCTGCAGACGCTGTACCAGAACTGCGTCAAGCACGACGTCGAGTTCTACAACGAGTTCTACGTGCTCGACCTGGTGCTCAGCGACACCGACCGGGGTCAGGTCGCCACCGGCGTGGTGGCCTACGAGCTGGCCACCGGTGACATCCACGTCTTCCACGCGAAGTCGATCATCTTCGCCACCGGCGGTTCCGGCCGGATGTACAAGACCACCTCGAACGCGCACACGCTGACCGGCGACGGCATGGCGATCGTGTTCCGCAAGGGTCTTCCGTTGGAGGACATGGAATTCCACCAGTTCCATCCGACGGGCCTGGCCGGTCTCGGCATCCTGATCTCCGAAGCCGTGCGCGGCGAGGGCGGCATCCTGCGCAACGCCAGCGGTGAGCGCTTCATGGAGCGCTACGCCCCCACCATCAAGGACCTCGCGCCGCGCGACATCGTCGCCCGCTCGATGGTGCTCGAGGTGCTCGAGGGTCGCGGTGCCGGGCCGAACAAGGACTACGTCTACATCGACGTGACCCACCTCGGCGAGGACGTGCTCGAGGAGAAGCTGCCCGACATCACCGAATTCGCGCGCACCTACCTGGGTGTCGACCCGGTGACCGAGCTGGTGCCGGTCATGCCGACCTGTCACTACGTGATGGGTGGTATCCCGACCAAGATCCGCGGCGAGGTGCTGCGCAACAACACCGACGTGGTGCCCGGCCTGTACGCCGCGGGCGAGTGCGCCTGCGTGTCGGTGCACGGCTCCAACCGCCTCGGCACCAACTCGCTGCTCGACATCAACGTGTTCGGCCGCCGCGCCGGCATCGCCGCCGCCGAGTACGCGCACCGCACCGAGTTCGTGGACCTGCCGGACAAGCCCGCGCAGATGGTGCAGGACTGGCTCGCGCTGATCCTGTCCGAGCACGGCGACGAGCGGGTCGCCGACATCCGCACCGAGCTGCAGTACACGATGGACATGAACGCCGCCGTGTTCCGCACCGAGGACACCCTCAAGCAGGCCCTCACCGATATCCACGTGCTGAAGGAGCGCTACAGCCGGATCACGGTGCAGGACAAGGGCAAGCGCTACAACAGCGATCTGCTGGAAGCCGTCGAGCTCGGCTTCCTGCTGGAGCTGGCCGAAGTCACCGTCGTCGGTGCGCTCAACCGGAAGGAATCGCGCGGCGGCCACGCGCGCGAGGACTACCCGGACCGCGACGACGTGAACTTCATGCGGCACACGATGGCCTACAAGGAAAGCGCGGATCTGATCTCCGATATCCGCCTCGACTTCAAGCCGGTGGTGCAGACCCGTTACGAGCCGATGGAGCGTAAGTACTGATGACTGCCGTACTCGAAAAGAATCCTCCCGCCAAGCCCGCGCCGGTACCCGAGGGCTCCGTGATGGTCACCGTCAAGGTGGCCCGGTTCAACCCGGAGGACGACAAGGGTGCGCACTGGGAGTCGTTCCAGGTGCCGGTGCTGCCGACGGACCGATTCCTCAACGTGCTCATCTACATCAAGTCCTACCTGGACGGCACGCTGACGTTCCGGCGGTCCTGCGCGCACGGTGTGTGCGGCTCGGACGCCATGCGGATCAACGGGGTCAACCGGTTGGCCTGCAAGGTGCTGATGAAGGACATGCTGCCCAAGGGCGACAAGACCCTCACCATCACCGTCGAGCCGATCCGCGGCCTGCCCGTGGAGAAGGACCTCGTGGTGAACATGGAGCCGTTCTTCGACGCGTTCCGCGCGGTGAAGCCGTACCTGATGACCTCGGGCAACGAGCCGACCCGCGAGCGCATCCAGTCGCAGGCCGACCGTGCGCGCTTCGATGACACCACCAAGTGCATCCTCTGCGCGTGCTGCACCACCTCGTGCCCGGTGTACTGGAGCGACGGCAGCTACTTCGGCCCCGCCGCCATCGTCAACGCGCACCGCTTCATTTTCGACAGCCGCGACGAGGGTGCCCGCGAACGCCTCGACATCCTCAACGATGTCGAAGGCGTCTGGCGCTGCCGCACCACCTTCAACTGCACCGACGCGTGCCCCCGTGGCATCGAGGTCACCAAGGCCATCCAGGAAGTCAAGCGCGCCCTCCTCTTCGCCCGCTGACCCCGGCCCCGAAGGCCGCCTCCATCGAAAGATGCAGGCGGCCTTCGTCGTTCCTGGGTGTCAGTTGTCGTAGGAGGCGACGCCGACGGGGCCGACGCCGAGGCAGGTGGTGAGGTTCGGGGTGCGGGAGGAGATGCGGAGGGCGGAGCCGCTGCCGGTCAGGCGGACGTAGACGGTGTTGAGGCCTGCGCGGACCGGGACGGTCACGGGGTTGCCGTGTTCGAAGGCGACCGCGAGTTTGCCGTCGCGGCCGGCCAGATAGTTGAGCTGAGCGGTCCATTCGTGTTCGAGCATGGGGCCGTCGAGCCGGACCGCGACCGGGTCGCCGCCGTGAATGCGATAGCCGCACTGGGGATCCGGGCCCGGCAGGATGCGCCGGTTCCACCAGACCTGGGCGTCGACGACGGTGCCGGTGTCGGTGATCATGCGCAGCCGCGGGGTCGAGTCGGCGAAGGTGCCCGGCGCGGCGACGGGGGCGAGTACCCGGCTGGCCAGGTTCTGCGGATAGGCCAGCGGGTTCAGCACGTCCCAGGGGACCTCCTGCTCGAGCAGCGGCACCCCGTCCCACTGTGCGAGGGCCGACTTCACGTTCGCCACATAGGTTTTCGTCGGACTCGGCTGCCAGGACCGCACGAAAGTACCGGTGGAGCACAAGCTGCTGACGACGAACAACGCCGTCAGCACGACCGCGGTACGGGTCCCGAACTGCCGAGGTAGCGGCCGGCGCGGACGCGCTCGCAGGAGCAGGGCACCCACGACGGCGAACGGCACGCCCAGATCGGCGAAGTAGCGCAGCGACTGCATGAGTTCGGCGGCCGTGTTCGGTCCGCCGCGCACCAGCGCCACCGGTAGCTGCAGCAACAACACATAGGCGACGGCGAGCACCCACACCGGCCACACCCCGCGCCGCGCGTACACCGACAGTGCCACCACCGAAATCAGCACCGCCCAGGCCAGTACGACGGCGCCGCCCGGCGGATCGGCCCAGGGCGCGGCGGGCAGCCAGCGCTCCCACCGCCACGGCCCGCCGGCCAGCGCGGGCACCACGCCGAGCGAGGTCGCATTGGGCAGCCAGTCCCGCATGCCCTCCGGATTGTTGTGCACACCGGAGACGCCGACGACCGCCAGATACCCCGCCAGCCAGCACATCAGCACCAAACCCGAACCCACCCACAAGCACTTGCCGCGCCGCGCCACCTCGCACACCACAGCTCCCCGCCCACCGCCGCGCCGCTCTCCCCCAGCGTGCTCGAGCACCGCAGGTTCCCCATCGCCAACGCGCCGCTGGGGTCCGTCACTGCGCTGCTGCGGTCCGTCGACGTGCTGCGCGAGCACCACAGATTCCCGCCCACCGCCGCGCTGCTGCGTTCCGTCGATGTACTGCGCGCGCCCCGATTCTCGCCCGCCGCCGTGCTGCCGGTCGATGTACTGCGTCAGCGCCGCGACCGCGAACGCGACGAACGGCACGATCACCGACTTCTCGAAGAACAGGAGCGCGACAGCGAGCACGACGATCCCGGAGATCGCGTAGCGGCGGCAGCCGGTGCGCAGCAAGAGCAGGGCGTCTCCGACGACCCAGGCGAGCGCGAATTGCAGGGGCAGCGTGTTCAATGCGGCCGACCACCACGCGAAGGCCGGCAACGTCACGGGTGCGAAGAGAAAGAAGACGAGCGGCACCAGCAGCGCCCACCGCAAGCCGAGCAGCAGGCGCACCATGCGCAGTACCGCGACCGAGACCGCGAGCTGCCCGAGGACCAGCACCAGCATCGGTCCCGCCCAGACCAGCGGCGCCGCCCGCGTCACCACCCAGGCGACGACGAAGGCGAGCGGCATGAAATGCCCGTCGTGGTTGTGCAGCAACAGTTCCGTGGACAGCAGCGGATAACGACCGGCGCGGCCGACCAGGATCAGGTCGTCCCAGTAGAAGTAGCCGCTGGCCGCCACCCAGCCCCGAAGTAGGAGTTGCAGAGCGATCAAAGCACCCGCGACGAGCAGGACTGGCGGCACGCGCCGAGACCGGCCGACGGGAGCCACCGGACCACCGGACCGCGCGGCACCGACCGCAACCGTGCGATGCGCGGACCGCACCTCACTCGCCGGGCTCGCGGGCGCGCCGCTCGAGTCCCGACCGGACCCGACCTTCGGTGCGACCGCAGCGGTGTCCATGCCGCCCCACCCTAGTGGCGGCCCGCGCGGGTTCGGCGCAACCGCGGACGCGCGCGATCAGGCCGCGTAGCCGGTCGCCTTCGCCACTTCGACGCGCACCGCGACCCGGACCTCGCCCGGGGCGGGCAGCGCGTGGTCCTGACCGTCGTACTTCCAGGACAGTGCGTGACCGACCCGCAGATCGTCGTCGTGCGTGATGCTCGCGCGCCCGCGCAGTTCGACGTAGCTCTCGCCGTCCGCCGAGTCGATCACCGTCACGCTGACCCGCGGGTCGCGCAGCATGTTCCGGTGCTTGAGCCGGCCGGCCAAGGTGGAGAACAGCAGGTCGTTGCCGTCCCGCAGCACCCACATCGCGGAGGTCTGCGGACTGCCGTCGGCGTTCAGGGTGGCGAGCACCGCGTAGTTCTTGCCGTCGAGCAGGGCGATGGTGGCGGGGCTGAGCGTGATTCCCATGTCTGGACAGTAGGCGACGCGCCGGGCACCGCTCGACTGTTTTCCGGGCCGGCTGGTCCGTCCGGCGGCGATCGCGAGCAATGTGCCGGCACTACCGCGGGGTTGCCGGTAAGTTGATCTTGGACGTGTTCTCCAGGTTGCCGACACATCGTCAGCCACGCCACACCGCTCACCGTGCGTGGCCCGGAGGAAGGCGCTCATTCATGTTCATGCTCCGCACCGCGATCGCCGCCACCATGCTCACCTGCCCGGCCCTGGTCGCCGCGGCGGCGACGGCCTCCGCCCCGACCGGTACTGCGCCACATCGGGATTCCGCAGTAAGCGCGGTCGTCACCACCCACCTCCCCGGACCGGGCGCCTCGCAGGCCGTGCTCAGCACACTGCTGTACCCGGGCCTCGTCCCGGTCGCGGCACCGCGCCGCACGGTGCTCAACAGCGTGCTGTATCCGGGTCTGGTCGACACCGCGGGCCCGCTCGGCACCGGCGGCGCCGCCCTCGGTCTCGGCCTGGCCGCGCTGATCGGCACCGGCAGCGCGATGCTGGGGACGGGCAGCGCCGCCGCCGCACCGTGGGCGGCCGTGCTCGG
>NZ_BDCI01000044.1 GCF_001613425.1 Nocardia vulneris
ATCGGCACCGGCAGCGCGATGCTGGGGACGGGCAGCGCCGCCGCCGCACCGTGGGCGGCCGTGCTCGGCACCGGCAGCGCCGCGGCGGGCACCGGCAGCGCGGCCCTCGCGCCGCTGGGTGTTGTGCTCGGCACCGGCGCGGCGTTTCTCGGCACCGGCAGCGCGGCCCTCGGCGCTTCGGGCAGCGTGGCCAGCGGTGGCCTCGGCACCCCGTTGGCCATGCTCGGTGCGGGCAGCGCGGCGGCGGGCACGGGCAGCGCCAGCCTGGCCGGTGCGGGCGCGGCGGCCGCACCGTTCGCGGCGATGGCGGGCACCGGCAGCGCCATGCTCGGGAACGGCAGCGCCGCCGCCGTTCCGTTCGGCGTCGCCCTCGGGGCGGGGGTGGCCGCCGGAATCGCCACCGGCAGTGCGGGAATGGCCTCGCTCAGCGCCGCGTCACCGGTCGCGGGCACCCCGGACGCCGACCCCGAATCAGGCACTGGCACTGGCACTGGCACTGGCACTGGCACTGGCAAGACCGAACCCGAGTACAAACCGCTCCGGCTCGGCCCGCCCCGCTGAGGCCGCTGCTCCCCCGAGCCTCGGCCGGACAACCCCGCACCACCCACCAGCAGCCAACGCCCGGCGGTTCCGCCGACCACCGATATACCCTGACGTATGGGTCTGTCGCGACGCCAACTGCTGAGATTCGGGGGTGCCGGGTCGCTGGCCGTGCTGGTCGGGACCGCCGCGGCGAGCAGCGGACGCTTTCGCGCCCCGCGCTGGTCCGACGACCCGTTCACGCTCGGCGTGGCCTCGGGTGAGCCGACGGCCGACGGCGTGGTGCTGTGGACGCGGCTCGCACCGGATCCGCTCGCGCCCGACGGACTGGGCGGGATGCCGTTGGCCCCGGTGAGCGTCGACTACGAGGTCGCGCACGATGAACAGTTCCGCCAGGTGGTGGCGCGCGGCACGGCGGTCGCGACCCGCGAACTGGCACACAGCGTGCATCCGGAGATCAGCGGGCTGGCGCCGGACCGGTGGTACTTCTATCGGTTCCGGGCCGGATCGGTGCTCTCCCCGGTGGGGCGGACCCGCACGGCACCGCCGCCCGGGCAGCCGACCGCGCGGATGCGTTTCGCGTTCGCCTCGTGCCAGTCGTGGACCTCGGGCTTCTTCACCGCCTACGAGCACATGGCCGCCGAGGACCTGGATCTGGTTGTGCACCTGGGCGATTACATCTATGAGCGGGGCTGGAACCGCGGGCGGGCGGGCATGTCGGTGGAACCGCACATGCAGCGGGAGGCGGTCGACCTGGCCGGGTATCGGTTGCGCTACGCGCAGGCCAAGGCGGAGCCGCCGCTGCGCGACGCGCATGCCGCGTTCCCGTGGCTGGTCACCATGGACGATCACGAGATCGACAACAACTGGGCGGGCGACTCCCCCGGCCTCGGCCTCGACATCTACCGCCTGCCCGCACTGTTCCGCCGCCGCAAGGCCGCCGCCTTCCAAGCGATGTACGAGCATCAGCCGCTGCGGCTGGCGCAGCTGCCCGCCGGGCCATCGATCCACCTGCACCGCCGTTACGCCTTCGGCGACCTGGCCGAGATCACCATGCTCGACACCCGGCAGTACCGCGACAAGCAGGCCTGCGGCGACGGCAACACCGTCATCGACTGTGCCGATCGCCTCGCCGCCGATCGCACGATACTGGGTGCACAGCAACGTGATTGGCTGATCGACGGGTTCGCCCGCTCGGCGGCACGCTGGCAGATCCTCGGTAATCAGGTGTCGATGGGTCAGTCCGATCAGGACGCCGGACCGGTCACCGCGGTCGGCACCGACTCGTGGGACGGCTATGTCGCCGACCGCAACGCGGTGCTCGGCGCGGCCGCGGACCTCGGTGTGCGCAATCTCGTGGTGATCACCGGCGACCGGCATCAGAACCACGCCGCGAACCTGCGCCGCGACTTCGCCGATCCCGAATCACCGGTCGTCGCTTCGGAATTCATCGGCACCTCGATCAGCAGCGGTGGCGACGGGGTGGACATGAACCCGTCCGGTCGCAATCTGCTCGCCGCCAATCCCGATCTGAAGTTCTTCAACGCGCAGCGCGGCTACGTCCGGGTGGAACTCGAACACGGCCTGTGGCGCAGCGACTTCCGGGTGGTGCCGTACATCCGCCGCCCGGGCGCACCCATACAGACGCGGGCTACGTTCGTGGTGCAGGATCGCATTCCCGGCGTGGTTCAGGACGCACAGTCCGAACCGGTTCCCCCGTCGTCGGCACCGGACTCGGCCGCGGCCCCACCCGCCACCGGGCCCCGTTAACCGTTGCCGTACAAGCTGTTTCCCGCACGTCACCGGTTGACGGGCGGGAACAGCGAGCGCACCGACAACTATCGGACCGGGACCGGCAGTTCCGCTGTCGCGGGGGTTTCCGCGGTCGTGGCGGAACGCGCGACCGGCGTCCGGAAGGTGGCTTCGATGGTGGCCCGTTCGCGCCACAGGTGGATCAGCGCGAGGACGAAGATCGTCGTGCCGACCACGTTGGCCCCGAAATGCCACCACACCCGATAGGTCCACAGGCCGGGCCCGGGGGCGAGCAATCCGAACCAGGTGGACAGCCCGATGGCCTTCGCCCCCAACGCCACCGAGACAGTCAGCGCGATGTGTTCGAGACCGTGGATGCCCTGCATCAGCACGCCCATCCGCCCCCATTTGCGCGCTTTGCTCGCCAGCGCCCGATGCGTGATCAGCGCGACCCCCACCAGACCGGCGAGGAACTGGAAATTGCCTGCCAAGTGCAGGATCTCCATGCCGAGGGTCGGTTTCGAGGTGTCGACCTGCCCGAATCCGTTGGCCAAACCGGTGCCCCACGGGGTCATCCAGGCCGGCGAGTTCGGATGCCCGAGCCAATAGCCGACCTGCAGCACGTGTTCCTGGAAGTGGCCGATCTGCGCGAGGACACCGACTCCGATGACGCCCAGACTCGCGCGGTACATCCACGGCCGCACGCCGCGACGCATGGCGACGATCAGCACAGCGACCGCGGCCCACATCACCACCATCCACGACAGCATCGCGATCGCGCCGGCGATCTCCCATCCGGTCGCACCCGCACCGTGATGCATGTTTTCCATCTCGTACCGCCTGTCGCCACCCCATGAATACGGGAATACAAAGAGGGTAATTCAAGGGCGACGATCGCGATGCAAATAGCGCATTTTCACTTTTATCCCGGAACGGCCACCCGCCGTCCGCCTCACGAATATAATGTTGTTATTTGCAGGCATGTCACAATTCAGGCTATGCGCTGCGCGAAAGACCAGCTGAACAGCGTCTATGCTTGACGACATTCGCGCCGCACGCCGATATCACCGGATAACCGAGTTATCCACCGATCATCTGCTGACCGACCGGGAAGTTTATTATCGCCGCCGATATCGGTAACACAACGCACCGGTCAGTACGAAATGGCGGGCGCGCTCGCCCACGCTTCGCCCGCAATTACCACATGGTCGAGGAAGCGGAGACCGACGGTGCGCGCGGCCTCGGCCAGCAGCGTGGTGGCGCGGCGATCGTCCAGGCTGGGCGCCGCGTCGCCGGACGGGTGGTTGTGCACGACGGCGAAGGCGCGGCCGTCGTGGCGCAGGACGGTGTTCAGGATCTCGCGGACCGGAACGGCCACCTGATCGACCGCGCCTTCGGCGACGAACACCTTGCGCCGCAACCGATTCTGCGCGTCGCACACCAGTACCAGCAGCCGCTCCACTCGCGCGCCGGTGAACAGCGGGCGGGCCGCGGCGGCGACATCGGACGCGCCGGTGAGCCGCGTCGCGGTGCCGGTGCCGGTGCGGGCGCGCGCGCCGAGATGGAACGCGGCGACGAGGGCGGCGGCCTTGGCCGTCCCGATGCCCGCGCGGCGGGCCAGTTCCTCGGGGCGCGCCGCCGCCAGCTCGGCCAGGCCGCCGTGCTCGACGAGCAACTCCACCGCCAGATCGAGGGCGCTCGCCCCGGGCCTGCCGTGGCGGAGCAGCAGAGCCAGTAATTCGGCGTCACTGAGCGCCTGCGGACCGAGGGCGAGCAGCCGCTCGCGCGGGCGCTGCTCGACGGGCACATCGATAAGAGAAACCGGCATCGTTCCACCCCTTGGTCACGGCGACAGTGTCACGAAGTGTGCCAGGACCCACCGACATGGTGTCCGCGGCCGCGCGCCGCCCGAGTTGTCCGGTCCTGCCGATTGCGGTTCGGTGTCCGTCCGGCAGACTGAGTACGTCACACGGAGTACAGGGGTCGACGAATGTGCACATCGCGCAAGGGAACCGCGGCATCCGAGCGGGTTGCCGCGCTGACCGCGCTGCTCACCGCGGTCGTGTTACTGGTCGCCGCGTGCGGCGGCAGCAAGGACGCGCCGCCGCCACCCGTGCCGACCCTGGATCGGTACTACCAGCAGCAGATCGCGTGGGGCTCGTGCGACGACTACCCGGGCGGCGGGGCCGAGCTCACCGCCGCCGGAATCCAGTGCGCGCGGGTGACCGTGCCGATCGACTACGGACAGCCCGACGGTGAGACGGCGAAGATCGCGATCTCGCGGCTGCGCGCCACCGGCGCCAAAGTCGCTTCGCTGCTGACGAATCCGGGTGGGCCGGGCGTGCCCGGCCTGCTCATGCCGCTGGCGCTGGCGAAACTGCCGGTGGCCGAGCGCTTCGACGTGATCGGGATGGACGTGCGCGGGCTCGGCGCATCGACCCCGCTGGTCCGGTGTCGTTCCACGAAGGAGCATTTGACCAGTCGGCGCGTGCTCGGCATGACGGATCCCTTCGCCGAGATCGACCAGATCGAGCAGGAGAACGAGGAATACGCGGACTCCTGCGCCCAGCGCACCGGGCTGGCGCTGCTCGGTCACGTCGGCACCGGTGACGTCGCCCGCGATATGGATGTCCTGCGCGCCGTGCTCGGCGACCGCAAGCTGACCTACTTCGGCGGGTCCTACGGCACCCGGCTGGGCTCGACCTACGCCGAACTGTTCCCGGACCGGGTCCGCGCCATGGTGCTCGACGCCCCCGTGGATCCCACCACGAACATCGGCGACGAAGTGATCACCTCGGCGGGCTTCCAGCAGGCGTTCGACGCCTACGCCGCGGATTGCGCCACCGCGCCGGACTGCCCGCTCGGCACCGATCCGACGAAGGCGACGGAGACCTATCGTGCCCTGGTGCTGCCGCTGATCCGGCGCCCGATCCGCACTCAGGACCACCGCGGCCTCGACTACGACGCGGTCATCACCGCGACCATCGCCCCGCTCTACAACCCCGAGTCCTGGCCCGCGCTCACCCAGGGTCTGACCGAACTCGCCAACGGCCGCGGCGACGCGCTACTCGGCGAAGCGGGCGAATATCAGGAGGTCTCCTCCGACGACGTACACCGCGCGGTGCTCTGCCTGGAGGAGGTCCGGGTGACCGACCGCGCGGTAGCGACCGATATCGACCGCCGATCCCGCAGTGCCGCGCCGATTTTCGACGACGGCGTGGCCACCGGCCAGACGCCGCTGGACGCCTGCGCGTTCTGGCCGATCCCGCCGACCGCGCAGCCGCATGTGCCGAACGTGGCCGGGCTGCCGAAGGTGGTGGTCGTCGCGGTGACGGGCGATCCGGCGACGCCCTACCCCGGCGGCGTTTCTCTCGCGAAATCCCTCGGCGCCACGCTGATCACCTACGAGGGCACCCAGCACGGCGTGACCTTCGAGGGTGTCGCGTGCGTGGACGAACCCGTACTGAAGTATCTGATCGATCTGACCGCGCCGGCCGAGGGCCTGCGCTGCCGCAAGTCCTGAGCCGGCTAGCCGTCGACTACCACGACCTCGGGCCCGGGCAGCGCGAACAATGCTGTCGCGGCGAGCTTTTCGAGATGACGTAGCTGACGTTCGTGCACGACGATCCGGCGCAGTGCCTCGTTGATGGTGGCGTTGCTCGTCGAGGTGCCCATAATCGCGGCAGCGGCGGCGAGCAGTTTCTGGTCGAGATCGATCCGCACGGATTTCATGCGTCCTCCTTCGTACGTTCGCCATTTTGCGCTGTCTCGCCCGCTCATGTCCGGCAAATCGATCAGAGTCGCCGAATTCGCCGAGTTTTTCAGGGCCGCAAGCAGGTTCGGCCCCCGGATGACCAGGCACGGAGGCGGTTCCCGGCACACACTCGGCATCGTCTTCGGCACCGCGTGCCGGGCAGGCGGGACCACTCGACGGCCACTGGTCAGCTCGCCATCGGATCAGGCGGTCGGACGCCGGTATGTGGGCACGAATCGGACACCAGCTAGACACTTTGCCAAGCTGAATGTCCGTTTGTTGTCGCCGAGCCGTCGCGGTGCTTGCATCGTCGTATGTTCACCGAAGCTCAGCTGTACTCACCGGTGACCCGGTCCGGCGACGGCGATGTGACCGTCCACCTGAGCGACGAGCACCCTGGCGTGCACGACGCTGACTACCGGACCCGGCGCAACGCCATTGCCGAACTGGCACTCGACTACGCGCCGGGCAAGCCGGTGCCGCAGATCGACTACACCGACGAGGAACAGCAGGTGTGGCGGATCGCTTCCGCGGAACTCGCCCGCAAGCACCAGACCTATGCGTGTGCAGAGGTATTGGCGTCGGCGGCGCGGCTCGCCCTGCCGGAGGACCACATTCCGCAGCTGGACGAGGTCTCCGCGGCGCTGCTGCCGCTCAGCGGATTCCGCTACGCGCCCGCCGCGGGCCTGGTGCCGCTGCGCGAGTTCTTCGGCTCGTTCGCCGACCGGATCTTCCACTCCACCCAGTACATCCGGCACCATTCGGCGCCGCTGTACACGCCCGAACCCGATGCCATCCACGAGATCATCGGGCACGCCAACCAGATCGCCAGTCCGCGCTTCGCCGCCATCTACGAGGCGGTCGGCGCGGCCGTCGGGCGACTCGAGACCGATACCGCGCTCAAATTCCTGGCCAACGTGTTCTGGTTCTCGATGGAATTCGGGGTGGTCCGGGAACAGGGCGAGGTGCGCTGCTACGGCGCGGGCCTGCTCTCCTCCTACGGGGAGATCGAGGAGTTCCGCGGCGCCGACCTGCGCCCGCTCGACGTCGCCGAGATGGGCAGCGCGGTCTACGACATCACGCACTACCAGCCGATTCTCTACTGCGCGGAGTCGATCGCCGAGATCGAGGACGTGGTGGGCGGGTTCTTCGCGACCATGGACGACGAGACGCCGCAGCGGCTGCGACATTCGAATATCGCTGGCGCGCAGTAGGTTCGGGCTACTTCCCGGAACGGTCCCGCCCCAGCGGCAGGCCCGCTTCGAGGAACTCCATCGCTTTGGCGATGTTCTCGGCGTTGACCGGCGCGATCGTCGCGATGGCCAGCGCGATGCCGGCCAGCGCGCCGGAGAGCACCCGGACCTCGAAGTCGTCCGGGGACACCCCCAGCCGTTCGGCCAGCATGCCCGCGGAGAGTTCGATGCTGCGCAGCATCTCCTGTCCGACCGCCGAGCGCAGTTCGGGCACGTGGTACACCAGCGCCTGGCGTTCCTGCTCGAAGGCCAGTTCCGCGGCGGGCAGCGTGCCGAACACCTCGGCGATGGCGTTGCGGAAAGCCTGCAGCGGCGCCACCTCCGGCGGCTGCGCCTGGAAGACCGCCATCAGCACCGGGTCGAGGTCGTCGGCGAGCACCAACTGTTCCTTGGACGGGAAATAGCGGAAGAAGGTGCTCGGCGAGACCTCGGCCGCCGCCGCGATCTGCTCGACGGTCGTCTCGCCGTAGCCCTGTTCACGGAACAGCCGGAACGCTTCGAGGCGAATCGTCCGGCGGGTCCGCTCCTTCTTCCGCTCCCGTAGACCGGGCACCGCGGGTTCTTCTCCGGACAGATCAACCGACATGGTTCGATTCTGACGCATCCGCCCCGACGATCACCTCCGGTACGGCGGTCGGTGGTTGCCGATCCGGCATCGTGGCGGGCGCGGCCGGGCGCGGCGCGCGGATGAACACGGCGGCGAGCACCGCCGCCGCCGCGCACAGGGCCGCGCAGACCCAGAGCATCGCGGCCATGCCGCCGACGAAGGCGGTCTGCACCTGGTGCAGCAGCA
Source organism: Nocardia vulneris (assembly GCF_001613425.1). Lineage (GTDB taxonomy): Bacteria > Actinomycetota > Actinomycetes > Mycobacteriales > Mycobacteriaceae > Nocardia > Nocardia vulneris. The sequence continues at coordinate 8,093 of NZ_BDCI01000044.1, forward strand.
CGGGGTCGCCGGCCCGGTGCGCCACCGCGGCACCGGCGTTCACCCCGTCCGAGATCGGGTCATGGTTCAAATCGCCCAGTTCCGAGCGGTATCGGGTGGCCAGCACGGTGCCGAGGATCGCGACGCCGATGGTGCCGCCCGCCTGGCGCAGCGCCTGGATCAACGCGGACCCCGAGCCGGAGCGCTCGGCGGCGAGCTCGCCCATCGCCAAGCCCATGGCGGTCGGCATGGCCAGTCCCATGCCGGCGCCGAGCAGAGCGAGCCACAGTGCGGTGAATCCGTACCCGCTGTCCACGGAGGTCAGCCCGCCGAGTGCGAGTGCGGCGGCGAGCAGGCCGAAGCCCACGGTGAGGACCGTGCGGGTGCCGAGTTTCGGCAGCGCCCGGTCGACCACCCGGCTGCCGACGAGCAGCCCGCCGATCAGCGGCAGCAGTCGCAGCCCACTACCGAGCGCGTCGACGCCGAGCACCGCCTGGAAGTACTGCGGCACCGTGAAGAACATGCCGAACATCGCGAAGTTGACGACAATGGAAAGCGCTGTCCCCCAGCAGAATCCGGCGTTGTCGAACAAGCCGAGATCGATCAGCGGATGCGCGGTCCGGCGCTGCCACAGCACGAACGCGCCGAGCAGCAGTACCCCGGCACCGACGATGACCCATGCCGCCCCGTTGCCCCAGCCGAACTCACCGATCCGGATGAATCCGTAGGTGAGGCCGAGCATGCCCGCGGCCGAGAGCACGACGCCGGGCACGTCCAGCCGGTAGCGGTGCGCGCTGCGCGATTCCGGCACCAGGGCGAGTACCGCGAGCATGCCGATGATCACCATCGGCACGTTGATCAGGAACACCGAGCCCCACCAGAAGTTCCGCAGCAACCAGCCGCCCACGATCGGCCCGAGCGGCAGACCGAGCGCGGTCGAGGTCACCCAGACGGTGAGCGCACGCTGACGTGCGCCGGGCTCGGGAAACAGCGAGGGCAGCACCGCCATGGACAGCGGGATCATCGCCGCGGCCGCCACGCCGAGCACCACCCGCGCGGCGATCAGCTGGCCCGCCGAGGTCGCGAACGCGCACGCGAGCGAGGCCGCGCCGAACACGAACAGGGCGGCGAGCAGGAACTTCTTGCGCCCGTACCGATCGCCGAGCGCGCCCGCGGGCAGCATCACCGCGGCGAGCGCGAGCGTGTACGCGCTGCTGAACCATTGCAGCGCAGCGGTATTCGCTTGCAGGTCGACGGCAAGCGTGGGCAACGCCACGGTCAGCACCGTCACGTCGAGCCCGATGGTCAGCATCGCGACCGCCAGCGCACCGAGCGCCAGCCAGCGACGAGTCGAGTCAGTCTGCACAACCCCTCCAGAAATGAAAGAAACTACTTTTTGATAGTAGCTCTCATTTAGTAGAGTCTGTCAATACCCGCTCCGGACGCGTGCGCGGCCGTCGCCGGTGCCGACCGTTACGCTCGCAAACGATGAAGATCCGGGAGTCGCGCCGCCGCGCCACACTTCGCCTCGGTTCCGCGCTGGCCGCACTGGCCGTCACCGCGGGCTTGGCCGCCGTACCGTCGTTCGCCGCGCCGACGAGCCCGACGACGACACCGTTCACCACGCCCAACACCGACGGGTGCCCGCAGAAGACGAGCCCGCCCCCGCCGATCGACGAGTCCGAGGTGCCGCGCCCCGGCCAGTCGGCGCCGACCGCACTGCCCGTTCCCGTCCCGCCCGTCGGCGGCAGCAGGCTCGGCGAATGCGGGCTGGTGCTACCCAAGGGCGCACCCGCTGTGCCGCAGGACATTTCGGCCACCGCCTGGCAGGTGTCGGACCTGGACACCGGCGACGTCCTGGTCGCCAAGGACCCGCACGGCCGGTATCGGCCGGCCAGCACCATCAAGGTGCTGCTCGCCACCATCGCGCTGCGCACCCTCGACCTGAACAAGGTGGTGACCGGCACCGAGGACGACGCGAACGCCGACGGCACCCGCGTCGGCATCGGCCCCGGCGGCCGCTACACCAACCGTCAGCTCATGCAGGCCCTGATCATGGCGTCCGGCAACGACGCGGCCCATGCCATCGCCACCCAGCTGGGCGGCGAGGAGGCCACCGTCGCCAAGATGAACGAGCTGGCGAAGTCGTTGCACGCCTTGGATACTCGGGCGGCCAGTCCGTCCGGGTTGGACGGGCCCGGCATGAGCACCTCCGCCTACGACCTGTCCGTGCTCTTCCGCGAGGCCATGACGATCCCGCTGTTCGCCGAACTCATCCACACCGAACAGGTCGATTTCCCCGGCTATCCCGCGAACCCGAAGATCCCCGACGACAAGGACCATCCCGGCTTCCCGATCGGCAACGACAATCACCTGCTCTACGACTACGAGGGTGCCTTGGGCGGCAAAACCGGTTTCACCGACGACGCCAGGCAGACCTTCGTCGCCGCCGCCGAGCGCAACGGCCGCCGGCTGGTCGTCACCCTGCTCAAAGCCGATGTCCGGCCGCTTCGCCCCACCGATCAAGCCGCCCGCCTGCTCGACTACGGCTTCGCCCTGCCCCGCGGCACCAGCATCGGCAAACTCCCCAGCGCCATCCCCGACCAGTCGAAAACCGGTGCCGCCCTGGCCTCCCCGCCGCCCCGTGACACGGCTCCCCGGGCGGACTCCGCTCCCGGCGACTCCCGCGGGCCCGACCGCACCGTCTGGATAGTGGGCGGCACCATCCTCGTCCTCGCCCTCCTGCTCGGTGCCCGCCGCCTCAATCGCCGTCGATAGAACAGCGACGGTCGAGGTCAGGGACGGCGGCGTAGGCCCGAAAGCGCCAGGGCGGCAAGGGCACCCGCACCGAAGAAGGTCGCGCCCGCGCCGACGGACATTTCCCGGGCGGAGACCCGGGGAGCGATCACGGCGGCGGGTGGCGGCGGGATATCGGCTTCGCGGTCGTTGTCGGAGGCGGTGGCGGCCCATGCGGTGGCGAACAGGACGATGCGGTAGGTGATGTAGCTGAAGACCATCAGGCCGATGATGGAACCGAACGCCGCGCCGGCCGGACTGGACAGCACGGTGCGCAGGTAGATCGAGGCGACGAACTTGAAGATCTCGAAGACCACGGCGGCCAGCGCCGCGGCCTTCGCGGCGCTCCGCAACGTGACCGGCTCGCGCGGCAGCCGCGCGATCATCCAGGCGAACACCGCCCAGGAGGCGAGGAAGCCGAGGAAGATCGAGACCAGCGCCAACAGCAGCCGCGCGCCCGGCAGATGCGAAAGGCCGAGGCCGATCAGCAACCGGGCCCCGAGGGTGCTCGATGCGAGCGCTGAAAGACCGAGGGAGACAACGAAAGCCAAGCCGAGTCCGAGCAGTGCGCCGAGATCGGACAGCTTCGCCAGGAACCAGTTCTGCTCCTCGCTCTTCTGCTCCCACTGCTCGGTGAGCGCCGCGCGCAGGTTCGCCATCCAGCCGAGCCCGGTGTAGAGCCCGGCCAGCAGACCGATGACGCCGACCGTGCCGCGGGAGTCGACGGCCTTGTCGACCAGTTCGTTCAGCTGGGTGCCGAGCTCGCCGGGGATATTGTCGACGATCTTGGCCTGCAGCTCGCCGAGTAGATCGGGATTGCTCGTCAGCACGAAGCCCGCGATCGCGAAGGCGACCATCAGCAACGGAAACAGCGACAGCACGGTGAAATACGTGATGCCCGCGGCGTAGTAGTCACCGCGCTGCCGTTGGTACCGTCCGCCCGCTCGCACCAAATGGTCGAGCCACGGCCGCTTTTGGATCCGTCGTTCGATCCCGGCCTGGATGTTGTCGATCACCTGCACCAGTTCGCCCCTTCAGGAGTGATCTCGCAGGTGCCGCCGCTAGCGGGTCAGCAGACCCACTCGGTCGTATACCTGTGCGAGGGTGTTGCCAGCGATCTCTCGTGCACGCTCGGCACCGGCGGCGAGGATGCGGTCGAGTTCGCCCTGATCCGACAAATACTCTTGCACCTTCGCCTGCAATGGCGTGACAAATTCGACCAGCGCGTCGGCCACATCTGCTTTCAGGTCGCCGTAGCCCTTGCCCGCGTAATCCTTTTCGAGCGTCACGATCGGCGTGCCGGTCACCGAACTGAGGATCACCAGCAGGTTGCTGACGCCCGGCTTGTGCTCGACGTCGTAGCGGATCTCGCGCTCGGTGTCGGTGACCGCGGAGCGCACCTTCTTGGCGGTGATCTTCGGATCGTCGAGCAGGTTGATCAGCCCGGCGTCGGAGGACGCCGACTTGCTCATCTTCGCCGTCGGATCCTGCAGGTCGTAGATCTTGGCCGTGCCCTTCACGATATGCGCCTCGGGCACCACGAAGGTCTTCTTGAACCGGGTGTTGAAGCGCTGCGCCAGGTTTCGGGTCAGTTCCAGATGCTGACGCTGATCCTCCCCGACCGGCACCTGATGCGGACGGTAGAGCAGGATGTCCGACGCCATCAGCACCGGATAGGTGAACAGGCCGACGGAGGCGTTGTCCGAGCCCTGTTTGGCCGACTTGTCCTTGAACTGGGTCATCCGGCTCGCCTCACCGAACCCGGTGATGCAGCTGAGCACCCAGGCCAGTTCCGCGTGCTCGGGCACCTGGCTCTGCACGAACAAAGTCGACTTCTTCGGGTCGATGCCGATGGCGAGCAGCTGCGCGGCCGCCCCCCTGGTCTGCGCCCGCAGCGCCTTCGGGTCCTGCGGCACGGTGATCGCGTGCAGGTTCGGGATGAAGTACAGCGAGTCGTAATCGTCCTGCATGGTCACCCAGTACTGCAGCGCCCCAAGGTAGTTGCCGAGATGGAACGAGGAACTGGTGGGCTGGATCCCGGACAGGACCCGCTGCTTGCGTTCAGCGGCCGGGGTTTCTGCAGGAGCGGACATACTCCGATCTTTCCATGGGCTTCAAGCGGAATTTCGCTGCACCCAGTTACGCGGATCGACGCCCGGCATGCTCGGTCGCCCGGTACGCAGCAGGCGGCGTTCACGCTGGGAAACCAGCTTGTAGACCGGCGCGCTCGGACCGGCCAGCGTGCCGCGCAGCACAGGCGGCGCCAGCGGCAACGCGATGTGCGCGGTCCGCACGGCCTGCGCGAGTGCCCGGTACGCCCCCTGCTCGGCGATCCCCCACCGCATGCCGTACATCTCGCGGATCCGCGGCGGCAGGCTGCCCTGGACCAGCAAGAAGAAGGCAGAGGTGACCTGCTGCAACGGCATCCGCTGCGGATACGGCACCCGCTGCCCGGCCAGGTACGAACCGACCAGCCGCGCCTCGTCGGTGAGGAACAGTTCGTCCGAGGCCAGGTAGGCGTCGAACGACGTGCGGAACTCCCGGTAGGTGGCGGGCGCGGCCGCGGGCGGCATGCCGAACAGCTCGGCCCAGCGGACATAGTCCTGGTAGAGGCCTTCGCGTTCGCCGTCGGTCAAGGTGCGAACCAGCAGGTCGTACATCACCTCGGCGGAGTCGAAGGTGAACGCCATCGTCAGGTACATCAGGTGCGGATCGTTCGCCGAATATCCGGTGCCCGCCGGATGATGGGCCCCGGCGTCCTCGGGTAGCACACCGCGTACCGTGGCGTGCTTCTTCTTGGTGAACTCCAGCGCGCGATCGGCCTCCGCCTTGCTGCCGAGGAACACCGCCTCGAACAGGTGGCCGGTGAGCGCGAGCCTGGTGTACGGCGTCATCCGGTGTTCGGTGTTCTCGGCGGTGCCGACGTAGAGCAGGGGCTGCACCGCACCGACGACCAGGGCGCGCTGGCCATAGGTCAGGCCGACCGCCCGCTTGCGCATCACCCGCCGGGCCATCGAGTGATCGCTGAAATAGCCGGGTTCGGACATCACTGCCTCCTCATCGAGACCATCTGGCAACAGCATCCGCCAGTTTCTTAATTCTGGCAAGAGGCTATGCCAGAATGAGCCGTGCCAGAATCGGAGTCGTGACTCGTAGCTATGGCGGGGTCTCCGCGACGGAGCGCAAGGCACAGCGGCGCACAGCACTGCTCGATGCCGCACTGGAGATCATCGGCACCCAGGGGCTGGCCAAACTGACCGTCTCGGGCCTGTGCGCCCGAGCCGGGCTCAACGAGCGGTACTACTACGAGAGCTTCGACAGCCGCGACGCCGTGCTGACCGCGCTGATCGACGCCATCGCCGAGGAACTCGCGAGCGTGATCGTCGCGGCGGTCGGCACCGCGCCGAAGGATTCTCGGGGCACCGCACACGCCGCGATCGCGGCGGGTATCCACCTGCTCACCGACGATCCGCGCAAAGCCAAGGTCGCACTGGTCGCGGGCATGGCGACGCCGGAACTGCGGGCGCGCACCACCGAAACGGTGCGGTTGTTCGCCGGGATGGTCGCGGCCGAAGGCATCGACTTCTACGGCATCGACGATCCGGCCGCGGACCCGGCGATCGCGTTCCGGGCGAACTACCTGGTCGGCGGGTTGGTGCAGACGCTGACCGCTTGGCTACAGGGCGAGTTGCCGATCAGCCGGGACGAACTGATCGAGCACACCACCGACGTGTTCGTCCTGCTCGGCGAGGACCTGGCCCACCGCCTGGGCTGACCCCGGCGGAGTCAGAGTTGCACCGAAACGTCCTGCAACCCGGTCGATCCGCCCTGCAGCACCACCCGGAACAGAATGCCCTTGTCCGACCAGTATTCGGCGGCATCACGAATCGCCGAGCCGAACCAGGCCCGCTCGTCCGGTTCGTCGGCCAGCAGCTGCGCCGAATCGCGGATCACCACCACGTATCCGGTCGCGTCACCGACGAAATCGTCCAGATCACGCAGACATTCGTCGAACGCGTCCTTGTTCTCGCCGAAGTAGTACGGGAACTGCAGCGCGGCGGCGATCTCGTCGAAAACCCGTGCGACCGAACGCATCTTCGGCCCGCGCAGCTCACGCACCGCGAAACCCGAAGGCGCGCGGTAGCGCACACTGCTCAGCTCGGCCGCGTCGACGGCCGTGGCGCCCAGCGCCATCCGCGGCGGCAGCGGGGCGATCGGCTGTGCGCCCGCCTCGGCGGCGAGGGGACGAGCAAGGAACTGCGACAACGTGACTGACTCGGTCATCAACGCATCCTCGTGAAGGTTTTGTAATGGTCCCCGGTGTACCAGGCCGCACCGTCACTTCCGGTGACGATGCGTTCGGCGTCCCGATTCCGGTTGCGCTGCTTGGGATTGACGTCCCACTCCTGATAGGTGATCGGTTTGCCGGACGCGTCGGTGGCGGGCAGATCGCCGCCGCGATTCATCCAGCGGTCACCGCCCTTGGTGCCCGGCGCGTTCGCCGCATCCGGCCAGCGCCCCGCGTCGATCTCGCGCAGGGTGGCGTAGGCGCGATCGGGTACACCGGGTGCGCGACTGGCCGAAGGCGTCACTTCCGGTGTCCGCTGCGCGTTCCCGGCCGGTGCGCCGGCGCTCGGCGTGGCGCGGGTAGTGGTGCTTACCGCGGCCCGGTCGTCACCGCCGCGGGTTGCCAGCACCGCGGCCACGATCAGCACGAGCGCCACCGCGCCGAGCGCGACGGCGGCGCGGATCGCCTTCGGCGACAGGTTCATCGGTACTGCACCGTGACCGGTGCGTGGTCGGACCAGCGCTGGTCGTACGCGGCGGCCCGCTCCACCACGGCCTGCTTGGCGCGGGTCGCGAGGTCACCGCGCGCCAGCTGGTAATCGATGCGCCAGCCGGTGTCGTTGTCGAACGCGCGGCCACGATAGGACCACCAGCTGTACGGCCCTTCGACGCCGGGGTGCAGTGTGCGCACCACATCGACGTATCCCGCGGCGAGCAAGCCGTCGATCCAGGCGCGCTCGTCCGGCAGGAAGCCCGCCGACTTCAGGTTGCCCTTCCAGTTCTTCAGGTCCAGTTCGGTGTGCGCGATGTTCCAGTCACCGCTCACCACGAACTCGCCGGTACGCGTGGTCAGGTAGGCGCCGAGTTCGGCCAGGTACCGGTACTTTTCGTCCTGGCGCGGAGTACCGGCCTCGCCGGAGTGCACGTACACACTCGCCACGGTGACGTCGCCGAAATCGGCCTCTAGGTAGCGGCCCGAAGCATCGAACTCGCTGCTGCCGAAGCCGATTCGGACCGCGTGCGGCTCCCGGCGGGACAAAATCGCGACCCCGGCGCGGCCCTTGGATTCCGGTTCGGCATTGGCCAGCCACCAGCCCGCGGCCAGCGCCGGCGCCAACGCCGCTCTGGTCTGCTCGTCGGTCGCCCGGACCTCCTGGACGCAGACGATGTCGGCCTCGGTGGCGGCGAGCCAGGCCAGCATGCCTTTGCCCGCGGCAGCGCGGACGCCGTTTACGTTCACACTCGAAATGATGTAGGCCACCGAACGACCGTACAATGCTGGTCAGATGAATTCCTTCGGACACCGCCGTCCAGGAAAGGGTGATGACGATGCCGTCTGACACCTCCGAGCCCACCGCCGCCGCGAAGCGCCCCGCGCGCCCGCCGGCCCCCGCCAAGCAGGATCCGGCAATGCCCAAGGCCGTCAAGGCTTTACACCTGGGCTCCGGCGACCCGCTGCTCCTGCTGCACGGCTTCATGATGTCGCCGCACTGCTGGGCGCAGACGGCGACGCGGCTGTCGAGCCAATGCGAGGTGTACGCGCCGGCCTTCGCGGGCCACTGGGGCGGCGAGGACGCGGACGGCTGGTCGGTCACCGTGCACACGCTCGCGGACCGGATCGAGGATCAGCTGGACGACCTCGGCTGGCGCACCTGCCATATCGCGGGCAACTCGCTCGGTGGGTGGGTCGGAGTCGAACTCGCCCGGCGCGGGCGGGCCCGCACCCTCACCCTTGTCGCGCCGGCCGGCGGCTGGCACGCGCCCTCGATCACCCAGCTCCGGATCAGCCTGAAGTTCCTGTCGCTGGTTCCGGTCGTCGAAATCGGCAAGCGGCTGGGCAGTTTCGCGATCAACAATCCGATCGCGCAGCGCTTGGCGTTGCTCCCGCTGAGCAAGAACGCGTCGGCGGTGTCCCGGGCCGACGCCGCGGCGTGCATCATGGCGGCGCTGCACTGCCCGACGATGATCCCGTTCATCATCGCCGGTCTGCGCGGGCCGGGACAGGAAGACCTGTCCACCCTCAGCACGCCGGTCCGGCTGCTGCTCGCCGAATACGACCGGGTGATCCCCAATCGCGTCTACGCCCGCCGGTACTTGAAAGAGCTGCCCGATTCCGCCGATCGCATCGTCGTACACGGGGTCGGCCACGTCCCGATGCTCGAAGCCCCCGACCGCATCGCCACCCTGATCGCCGAGCACGTCTACGCCAGCCGCAACCGGCTCCGCGCAGTCTGAACGACCGGATATCCACAGGTAGAGAAGTTGTCCCCAGATCGCGGAAAGATCTCGATCACGCTCGCCCCGAGACCTAATCTCGTGGCATGGGGAGCCAGCACACCGACCGAACCTTCCATCAACTGCGTGGCGACGTCTACGGACTGTACGACGTGACCCAGAAAATCAAGGACGACGTGATCAAGTGCGACCGCGTAGTCCGCGACGTCCACCTACGCCTAGGACGGCTGGGACGAACCTCCGGACGCCAGTTCGGTCTCCTGCTCACCGCCCAGCACGAACACGGACACCGCCTGGACCGCGTGGAGGCCCACCTCCGCGATGTCACCACCCAGCTCCGCGATGTCACCACCGATCTCGACAAACTCGCGCCACTACCAGCACAGGTCAGCACCCTCACCACCCAAGTCAACG
>NZ_BDCI01000045.1 GCF_001613425.1 Nocardia vulneris
CGACCAACTCACCAACCAAGTCGGCGAACTCACCAGCCGCGTTGACCAACTCACGAACCAGGTCGGTGAACTCGCGGCTTTACCTGCACGATTCGTCACGCTCGAGACTCAGATGGGCAATCTGCAAGCGCAGGTGAATCAACTCGAGGGGACCATCCATCAGAACTCCCGGACCCTCGACACCGTCGTCGAACTCCTGCGCAAACAGCAACCCGCACGACGCAGGGACGAACTCGAGCCTCCATTCTGAAACCAACGACCCGTTCCATTCGGACGAGCCCGATGTGCGGTGCAGCGGCCCGGCCCAATGCACCGCAGATCAGAGCCGTTTTCGCAGGTCGACATGCCGGTAGCGACGGATAACGTTGCGTGCCATGGGAATCGCCGCGTCCGGCGCTAGGGTTTCGCGGTCGACTGCGCCCGGGTCAGGAAGCGGCGGTGGAGTGGGGGGTGGCGGGGAAGCGGAGGAGGAGTTGGGCTATTTGGTCGGGGGCGTCGAGTTGGGGGCAGTGGCCTAGGCCGGGGAGGGGGAGGAATTCGCTGTGCGGGAGGAGGGCGTGTAAGGAGCGGGCGGCGGCGAGAGGGATGATGCGGTCCTTGGTGCCATGGGCGATGAGGACGGGACAGGTGAGGGCGAGCGGGCCGTGCCCGGCGGGATGTTCGCGGGCGTAGCGGACGGCGTCCCGACCGCGGGCGGCGACGGCCGCCATGTCGGGGATCGAACGGACTGCGCTGCTGAGGAATTCGGGAGTGGCGGCGAAGCCGGGGCCGTAGACGAAGGTGGCGACGGCACGGTGCACACCCCAGTGCACCACCGAAGCCGGTACCGGCAGCACCGCGAGCAGGCGGAACAACAGCCGGTACTCACGCAATCGGCCGACCCGCGCCAGCCAATGCCGAGCCAGCAGCGGCTCGTCCAACGCGACCACGGCGACGACCTCGTCAGCCGAATGCCGGGCCGCGGCATGCAGCGCGGTGGCCGCGCCGAGCGAGTTGCCGACCACGGTCAACGGACCGTGCTCGGCGATGATCGCATCGACGAACGCATCGAACTGCGGGGTCAACGCACCGGGCCGACGCCGATCCGCCAGGCCGAAACCCGGCAGGTCGACGGCGAACGCCGCACGCCCGGCGGCCGCGAGCGCGGTGAGCACCCCGCGCCAGGTATCGGCGCTGTCCGCATACCCGTGTAGCAGCAGGATCGGCGGGCCGGTACCCGCGACGGAAAGCACCCGGGTACGGACTCCGTCGTAGCGCGCGGTGGTTTCGGTGATCATGGCCGATGCCCTTCACGAACGGTGCACCCCGAAAGATGCACCGGGACAACGGCGTTGCAACGGCACAGCACGTTCGGAGCGCACACGCCGTTGTAGTGCGCCCCGAACGACGAGCTGTCAGGCCAGCAGGCCCTTGGCGATGTGGGTGACCTGGATTTCGTTGCTGCCCGCGTAGATCATCAGCGACTTCGCGTCGCGCGCGAGCTGTTCCACGCGGTACTCGGTCATGTACCCGTTACCGCCGAACAATTGGACGGCCTCCATCGCGACCTCGGTGGCCGCCTCGGACGCGTACAGCTTCATGGCCGAGGCCTCGGCCAGCGTCGGCGGCTTGCCCGCGCGGCCCCGTTCCAGCGTGTTGAACACCATGTTCTGCACGTTGATGCGCGCGATCTCCATCTTGGCCAGCTTGAGCTGCACCAGCTGGAACCGCCCGATCTCCTGGCCCCAGAGCTTGCGGCTCTTGGCGTATTCCAGGCAGAGCCGGTGGCATTCGTTGATGATGCCCAACGCCATGAACGCGACACCGACCCGTTCGGCGGTGAAGCTGGACCGGGCGCTTTCCCGGCCGTCGCCGCCCTTGTGCTCCTCGGTTTCGCCGAGCAGCCGGTCCCGGCCGAGGCGGACGTTGTCGAAGAACAGCTCACCGGTAGGCGAGGCGTGCAGGCCCATCTTCTTGAACGGCTTGCCCTGGGTGAGCCCCTCCATGCCCTTGTCCAGCACGAAGGTCAGCACTTTGCGCTCGCGCTTATCGGCGCCGTCGCCTTCGTCGAGCTTGGCGTAGACGATCATCACGTCGGCGAAGGGACCGTTGGTGATGAAGGTCTTCTGCCCGTTGAGCAGGTAGTCCTCGCCGTCGCGTTTGACGTAGGTCTTCATCCCGCCGAACGCGTCGGACCCGGAGTCCGGCTCCGTGATGGCCCACGCCGCAACCTTTTTCATGGTCACGATGTCGGTGAGCCAGCGCTGCTTCTGCGCCAGCGTGCCCCGCGACATGATAGTGGTGGCGCCGAGACCGATGCTGACACCGAGCGCGGTGACCACGCCCATGCAGACACCGGACAGTTCGCCGATGAGCACCGCCATCAACGATTCCTGCCCGGCGAACGGGCTACCGCCGGAGGACTTCTGCTTCTTCTCCGGCTTCGGCTCGCCCGCCGCGATGGCCGCTTCCTTCGCCTCCTGCTTGGCGAGCAGCTTCGTCACCGCTTCCTCGCCCATCGCGTCGATCCCGAACTCGCTGAACAGCTTCCGGATGATCGGGTACGGCGAAAGCTCGCCGCTGTCCAGGGCGTCCAGGTTGGGCCGGATCTCCTTGTCGATGAACGTCCGCACGGCGTCGCGGATCAGCAGATCGGTCTCGGACCATTCGAACATCGTTGTTCTCCTAACGTTGCGGCGAGCTCAGGGCAGCCGGGCGGAGATGTCGTCGATCAGCCAGGGCCCGTCGGTCTCGATCGTCTTCACATCGTGCCAACCGGCCAGCTCGGAAATGGCGCCGCCCTGTACCGCGAAGACCTTGCCGGTGATCGGGCACTTGTCCGAGGCCAGGTAGGCCACCAGCGGCGAGATGTTGGCGGGGCTGAAGGCGTCGAAGCCGCCCTCCTCCACCTCGTCGGCCTCGGCGGCCATCATCGCGCCCATGCCCGGGGTGGCGAGGGTGAGCCTGGTGCGCGCGATCGGCGCGATGGCGTTGACGCGTACGCCGTAACGGGCGAGTTCGTCGGCGGCGACGAGGGTCAGCGCGGCGATCCCCGCCTTGGCCGCGCCGTAGTTGCCCTGGCCGGCGTTGGGCACCGTGGTGCCGGAGGCGGACGCGGTGTTGATCACCGCCGCGTTCGGCTGGTTGCCCGCCTTGCTCTGGTCTTTCCAGTAGGCGGCGGCATGGTGCAGCACGGCGGCGTGGCCTTTGAGGTGCACCGCGATCACCGCGTCCCATTGCGCTTCGTCCATGCCTGCGATGAACGCGTCGCGCAGGATGCCCGCGTTGTTGACGACGATGTCGAGCCCGCCGAGCTCGGCGACGGCCTGGTCGACCACTCGCTTCGCGCCGTCCCAGGTGGCGATGTTGTCGGTGTTGGCCACCGCCTTGCCGCCTGCGGCGACGATCTCGTTCGCGACCTCTTGCGCGGGGGTGGTGTCGGTACCCTCGCCCTCATTGCTGCCGCCGAGGTCGTTGACGACCACGGCCGCGCCCTCGCGAGCGAACAGCAGGGCGTGCTCGCGGCCGATGCCGCGCCCGGCGCCGGTGATGATGGCTACTCGACCTTCGAGTGCACCCATCGATGTCTCCTATTCCTGAGGTCTGTGCTGAATTGTGCGGCCTGGTAAGCGTTTTCGCTCAGTCCGCGATCTCGGCGAGCCCGTCGCTGAGCACCACGTCCGCGCCACGCACGGTTTCGAACGCGTAGGTGGTGACACCGTCGGCGGAGCCGACCTGCCAGATGCGGGTTTCCAGGTCGTCGCCGGGGAAGACCATCTTGGCGAACCGCACGGCGAATCGCTTCAGCCGGTGGACATCCGAACCGCCCACCTCGGTGAGCACCGCCCACGACGCGAACGCCATGGTGCAGAGGCCGTGCGCGATGATGCCGGGCAGCCCGGCATCCTTGGCCACCTGCTCGTCGAGGTGCAGCGGCACCGGATCGCCGGAAGCCGGTGAGTAACGGAAGGTTTGGTCGTCGTCCACGTGCTGGGCCACGACCGCCACCGGCGGCTGCGCGCGCAGGCTCTCGTCGAACTTGTGCGCCGGCGCCGCCGTGCCGACCGATTTACCCGCGTCGATGTTGCGGAAGAAGGCGGTCAGGTACTGCTCGTTGACCAATTCCCCTTCCTCGGTACGACATTCGATGAGGATGGTGATGGTCGTGCCGTTGGACCGGCTGGTGTATCCGGTCGCCTTGGCCCGCGAGACCAGCTTGTCGCCGGGCTGGATGGCCCGGTGGAAGTGGAAGTCCTGCTCGCCGTGCACGACCCGGCCGAAGATGTCCATCGGCGCGACATCGATCACCGGCATCATCATCGCCTCGAACACCGGCACGATGGCGAAGACCGGCGAGGCGACCCGGCCCGCGAGGTGTGCCTCGATCGGATCGTTGGTGGCCGCGGCGTATTCGCCGATCCGTTCGCCGGTGACTTCGAAACGCTCGTCGTCACACCAGGTTTCCAGGCCCGCGTCGTCGAACTCGACCAGCCGCGCCGCGGCGGTCTCGGCGGTCATGCCGAGGCCAGCGCGTCGAGCTGCTCGAGGGACTTGTCCAGCTGCTTGAGGCCGTCCTTCTCGACCGCTTTGCCGAGCGCGCCCTTGATCAGCGCGCCCTCGAAGTCGCCGGACACCAGGATGGTGCTGCCGCCGTCGCCCTTGGGCTGGATGTCGAAGGTGAATTCGGTTTTGACACCGGCCATTCCGGTGCCGCCGAGGGTGAGCTTGGACGGCTGCGCGACGGAGACGACGGTCCACTCCAGCTTGTTCGCCATGCCGAGCATCACGATCTTGGCGACGAGCTTGGCGCCCTCGGTGAGCACGGCGGGCGGCTCCTCCATGAAGCGCTCGTGGATGGTGAACCACTTGTCCCAGGTCTGCGGGTCGGAGACGACCGCCCAGAGGGCATCGGGGGTGGCGTTGACGTCCTTGGTGGCTTCGATGTGTCCCATGAGTTGACTCCTCGTCGAGATATGTTGTGCGAGTTCAGCGGTCGGATGTTCGGTGCCGGTCCGGCTCAGCGGTCGGCGCGCTGGTAGGCCGTGACGACCGCGGCGCCGCCGAGGCCGATGTTGTGCTGCAGCGCAGCGGTGACGCCGTCGACCTGCCGCTTGTCCGCGGTGCCGCGCAGCTGCCAGGTGAGTTCGGAGCACTGCGCCAAACCCGTTGCGCCCAAAGGATGTCCCTTGGAGATCAGGCCGCCGGAGGGGTTCACGACCCACTTGCCGCCGTAGGTGGTCAGGTTGTCGTCGATCAGCTTTCCGGCTTCGCCCTCGCCGCAGAGACCCAGCGCCTCGTAGGTGAGCAGCTCGTTGGCCGAGAAGCAGTCGTGCAGTTCGATGACCTGGAAGTCTTCCGCGCCGAGACCGGCCTGCTCGTAGACCTTGCGGGCCGCCTGCACGGTCATGTCGTAGCCGACGAGGTTCTTGGCGGTTTCGTCGAAGGTGGACGTGAAGTCGGTGGTCATCGCCTGGCCGACGATCTCGACCGCCTGCGCGGCGAGGTTGTGCTTGTCCACGAACGCCTCACTGGCCAGGATCACCGCGCCGGAACCGTCCGAGGTCGGCGAGCACTGCAGCTTGGTGAGCGGGTCGTAGATCATGCGCGCGCCGAGGATGTCGTCCATCGAGTACGCGTCCTGGAACTGCGAGTACGGGTTGTTCACCGAGTGCTTGTGGTTCTTGTAGCCGATCTTGGCGAAGTGCTCGGCCGTGGTGCCGTACTGCTTCATGTGCTCGCGACCGGCCGCGCCGAACATCCACGGCGCCACCGGGAACAGCACCTCGGAGATCTCGGCGAGCGCCATGATGTGCCTGGCCATCGGCTGCTCGCGGTCGTCCCAGGTGGAGCCGAGCGAGCCCGGCTGCATCTTCTCGAAGCCCAGCGCCAGCGTGCACTCGGCCAACCCGCCCCGAATCGCTTGTGCCGCAAGGTAGAGCGCGGTCGAGCCGGTGGAACAGTTGTTGTTGACGTTCACCACCGGGACACCGGTCATGCCGAGTTCGTAGACCGCGCGCTGACCGGACGTGGATTCGCCGTACACATAGCCGACGTAGGCCTGCTCTACCAGGTCGTAGGCGATGCCCGCGTCGGCGAGCGCCTTGGTCCCGGACTCCCGCGCCATGTCCGGGTAGTCCCAGTCGGTCCCGTCTTCGTTCTTGCGGCGGCCCGGCTTCTCGAACTTCGTCATGCCGACGCCGACGACGTAAACCTTGTTCGCCATCGAACTCCTCAGATAGTGCCTAGCCCGGCGGCCCCCGCCGGGTACCGCCCGCAGGCGGACGACGCTGACCGATCCGTCCGGATCGAGCTGAAACAAACATACAGAGATGTATGTAAGTACGCAAGGTTGTCACCGGTACCCGCGGTTCCATCTACGTGTTGTCCAGCCGTCCGACACGCTTCTACGACATACCGTCGGAGGTGTATGTATTGCCAGTTCGTGCTGGTATCCGGGTCGGTTCGAGCAGCCGCCGGAGTACACCGAGCCGACCGCTGTGACCCAATTCACCGCCTCGGCGGTCGTAACAGCCGCGTAATGGTCCGGAAATTCATCGTCCACAACCGTGTACGACGGTCGACACGTCGCAGATCGTCAGTGCGAACATGAGGAGAAGAACGTGGTCGAGCTCGATACCCGGTCGTCGAATTCCGACGGGATCGCCGCAGCAAAAGAAACACTCGAGGACTACACCCTGCGGTTCGCGCCACGGAGTTACCGGAAATGGAGCCCGGCCGTCGTCGGCATCTCCGCCCTCGGTGGCATCGCGTACCTGGCCGACTTCGCCATCGGCGCGAACATCGGCATCGCCAACGGCACCGGGAACGCGCTGCTCGGGATCGGACTGTTCGCCGTCGTCGTGATGCTGACCGGCTTCCCGCTCGCCTATTACGCGGCGCGCTACAACATCGACCTCGATTTGATCACGCGCGGTAGCGGATTCGGCTACTACGGGTCGGTCATCACCAATATCGTGTTCGCCTCGTTCACCTTCATCTTCTTCGCGCTCGAAGGGTCGATCATGGCCCAGGGGCTGGAACTCGGCCTGGGCATACCGCTGTGGCTCGGCTACCTGGCCTCGACACTGATCATCTTCCCGCTGGTCATCTACGGCATGAACACCCTCGCCAAGCTGCAGGTATGGACGACGCCACTCTGGCTGCTACTGATGGTGCTGCCGTTCGGGTTCCTGCTCGTGCGCCACCCCGATTCGGTGTCCTCGTTCTTCGCCTACGGCGGCGAAAACGGTTCCGGCGTCAGCTTTTCCGGCACGCTGCTGGCGGCGGGCGTCTGCCTGTCACTGATCGCCCAGATCGCCGAGCAGATCGACTACCTGCGCTTCATGCCGCCCCGCACGCCGGAGAACGCCCGCAAATGGTGGAGCTGGATGCTGCTCGCCGGGCCCGGCTGGGTGGTCTTCGGCGCGCTCAAGCAGGTCGTCGGACTGTTCCTCGCGGTGTATCTGATCGCGAATGTGCCTGCCGCACAGGGGATCGCCAACCAGCCGGTGCACCAGTTCCTGGAGATCTACCGCGATATGGTGCCGGGCTGGCTGGCCATGACGCTGGCCGTCGTGCTCGTCGTGATCAGCCAGATCAAGATCAATGTGACCAACGCGTACTCTGGCTCGCTGGCCTGGACCAATTCCTACACCCGGGTCACCAAGAGCTACCCGGGCCGGTTGATCTTCCTCGGCGTGAACCTGGTGATCGCGCTGATCCTGATGGAAGCCAACATGTTCGACTTCCTCAACAACATCCTCGGCTTCTACGCCAACTGCGGCATCGCCTGGATCGTCACCGTCGCAACAGATATCGCGGTGAACAAGTACCTGTTGAAGATCTCGCCGAAGCAGCCGGAGTTCCGGCGCGGCATGCTGTACGACTTCAACCCGGTCGGCCTGGTCGGCTTCGGACTGTCCGCGGTGCTTTCGATCATGACGTTCTTCGGGCTGTTCGGTGAGCTGCTGAAGCCGTACTCCCCCATCGTCGCGGTGGTCGTCGCGTTCCTCGCCACCCCGCTGACCGCGATCGCCACCAAGGGCAAGTACTACCTGCGGCGCAGCGACGACGGCATCGATCTGCCGATGTTCGACGAACACGGCAACCCCTCCGGCGAGACCCTCACCTGCCATGTCACCGGCCTCGAATTCGAGCGCCCCGACATGATCGCCTCGGCCACCCCCGGCCCCGAAGGGGAGATCCAGTACATCAGCTCGCTGGCCCTGTCCACCGACAAACCCGGCCACCACCTGCTCCCCCGCCAGCACTGACCACCCCGCCGGCGGGACGCGACCGAACGGCACACCTGCCGCACCGGTCTCGTCCCGCCGACGGCGTTATCGGTTCGGCACGCCGGAGACGATGATCTTCAGACCCTGCTGCCCATGATCGAACTCCTCGCCCCGGCATTGCGGGGCGAATAGTCGCCGCGCCTCAGTCGACGGTGCGGACGCCGGCCAACGCCGCGGCGGCGATGTCGTGCAGGTGGGCGGTGGCGCGACGCCAACGGCGTTGGGCGCGTTCGTTGTCCGGGTCGATGAAATTGGAGACGAGGATGCCGCGCAGGGCATCCATCGCCGTGTAGATGAAATCGCGGGCTTCCTTACGCCGGATCTCGTCGGGGACGAAGCGGGCGACGGCCATCAGGACGGCGTTGTTGACGAACGGCTCGACCTTCTCCATCGCGGCGGCGAGCACGGGGTCGGTGCGGCCCGCCACCCACAGTTCGACGGTGGCGATGAACAGCGGGCCCTGGTGCAGTTCCCACAGGAACTCCAGCGCCGCCCCGACCGGGTCGTCACCGCGCTCGACCTTGGCCATCTCCCGCATCGCGGTCTCGGCCCGCAGCTGCGCGAGATGGCTGATCGCGGCGACCACCAGGTCGGTCTTGGAGCCGAAGTGATGCACCTGCGCACCGCGGGTGACGCCGGCACGTTCGGCGACCCGCGGTGTGGTCGTGCCCGCGTAGCCGTACTCGACCAGACAGTCGATGGTCGCGTCGAGCAACCGCGTGCGCATCTCGGTGCTGCGTTGCTCCTGGGTGCGGCGCTGCGGTTTCGCGACTTCGATCCTGGCCATCCGGCGATTCTACACTTACATACAGCTCTGTATGTTCAGGTGCGGCGCACCGTCAGGCGATCAGCGCCGCCGCCGCGACGAGGCGCGCATCGCGGCGGGCCGCCCAGACGGTGACGGCGAACAGCACCACGCCGATCACGGCGAGGCCCGCGCCGACCATGGCGGGCGCGGTGTAGCCGAGCCCGGCCGCGATCACGGCGCCGCCCAGCCAGGCGCCCGCGGCGTTGGCGATGTTCAGCGCGGCATGGTTCAACGCGGCGGCCAGCGTCTGCGCCTCGTGCGCCACATCCATCAGCCTGGTCTGCAAGCCGGGGGCGAGCGACGCGCCACTCGCGCCGACCAGGAACGCGCCGATCGCCGCGGTGTACGGATTGTGCGCCGCCGCAACGAATCCGGCGAGGATGACGGCCATGCCGATCATGGCGAAGTAGATCGCGCGATCCACGCCGCGGTCGGCGAGCACGCCGCCGACGATATTGCCGACCACCATGCCGACGCCGAACAGCATCAGCACCAGCGGAACCAGGCCGGCGGACATGCCGGCGACGCCGGTGAGCGTCGTGGTGATGTAGGTGTAGACGGCGAACATGCCGCCGAAGCCGATCGCGCCGACCAGCAGGGTCAGCAGCACCTGGGGACGACGCAGCGCGCCGAGTTCGGTGACGGGATTGGTCATCGTGATGCCGGTGAGTTCCGGGACGAACTTGATCAGTGCGGCGACGGTCGCCAGCCCGATCACGGCGACCACGACGTAGGCGTCGCGCCAGCCGAGATGCTGGCCCAGCCAGGTCGCAGCAGGAACGCCGACAACATTGGCGGCGCTCAACCCGAGCATAACCGCGGCGACCGCTTTCGCGCGCTGCCCCACCGGAGCGAGGGTGGCGGCGGCGAGCGAGGCGACGCCGAAGTACGCGCCGTGCGGCAGACCGGAGACGAACCGCGCGGCCACCAGCGTGCCGAAGGTCGGTGCCAGCACGGTCGCGATGTTGCCCAGCGTGAACGCCGCCATCAACGCGATGAGCAGTTTCTTCCGGGACACCCGCGCGCACAGCGCGGCGATGACCGGCGCGCCGATCACCACCCCGAGCGCGTACGCGGAGACGGCGTGTCCCGCGGTCGGTTCGGAGACGCCCATCGCGTGGGCGATATTGGGCAGCAGGCCCATGGTGACGAATTCTGTTGTGCCGATGCCGAATCCGCCGAGAGCCAGCGCGAGCATGGCCGGAATATGCCAGCTCGTCCGCTCAGCCTCGGGGCGTGCGGGTACCTGGGTGGCGAGTGGGGTGGTCACGTATTCATGAAACGCCTCCCGCGGCGGTTTCGCTTCCCGAGTAAACGTGAGTTGAAACACCTTTAGTTCGAGAAAACATGCAGGTCAGCAGGAAAAATCGCCCAATTTGGACGCGCCGTCCATTCGACCTGGCAAT
Organism: Nocardia vulneris; assembly: GCF_001613425.1. Classification (GTDB taxonomy): domain Bacteria; phylum Actinomycetota; class Actinomycetes; order Mycobacteriales; family Mycobacteriaceae; genus Nocardia; species Nocardia vulneris. The sequence goes on from NZ_BDCI01000045.1 coordinate 10,488, forward strand.
TTTCATTCGGAAACACTCGCGTACCCCGAGCGCACCTCCCGACGCCCCCACCGAATGTGCGCGGCGTCATCCCGCCTCCGGTTCGGTTCCGCCGACGAGCAATTCGGGCTGCCGGACCTCCGCCAGGGTTCAGCCGCGGCAGCTCACGGCGCCAGCGTTCACGCCGCAGGGGGTTCGCGGAGTTCGAAGGTGCGGCGGTATTCCGCGGGCGTCACGCCGACCACGGCGGCGAAGTGCCTGCGCAGGTTGGCGGCGGTGCCGAGGCCGCACATCCGGCTGACCCGATCGATGGGGTGATCGGTGGACTCGAGCAGCGATTGCGCGCGGGCCAGGCGCTGGGTCAGCAACCACTGTTTCGGCGTCACCCCGATCGACTGCTGTACGCGGCGATGGAAGGTGCGCGGGCTCATCGCGGCGCGGGCAGCGAGCTGGTCGACGGTGAGCGGCTCGGCGAGGTGGGCGCCGGCCCATTCGAGCGCGGGTCCGAGATCTGCGGCGGCCCGCGCCGTAACGGACAGGTCGACGAACTGGGCCTGTCCCCCGGCGCGGTTCGGCGGCACCATCAGCCGCCTGGCCAGCCGGTTCGCCACGGCCGCCCCGAAATCGCGACGCACCAGATGCAGCGAGAGATCCAGCGCGGCGGTCATTCCCGAGCTGGTGAGGATGTCCCCGTCGTCCACATAGAGCGCCGATCCGTCCACGTCGACGGCGGGAAAGCGCCGAGCCAGGATCGCTGCGTGCTCCCAGCCCACGGTGGCCCGCCTGCCGTCGAGCAGACCCGCGGCGGCCAGTACGAAGGTGCCGTTGCACAGCGCGACCATCCGCGCGCCGCGCCGATGCGCCGCGACGAGGGCGTCGATCAGTTCGGGCGGCACCGGGCGGTTGTCGGTCGTGCAGTCGTAGGCGATCGACGGGATGAAAACCGTATCGGCCGCGACCAGTTCGGCCACGCCGTACTCGGCGCGCAGGAAGGCGCCGTGCCCGATTGCCGATTCGGCCGTGCCGGGCAGGACCGAGCAGATTCGCAGCTCGTACCAGTCCTCGGCGATATCGGGCTGCGGTGTGCCGAAGATCGAGGCGAGCACGCCGAGTTCGTAGAGGTCCCAGGGATGCATCGCACCGGGCGTGACGGCGATGGCGACGGTGCGGCCGGTCATGCCGCCCAGGATATGGCAGGAAGCGTGCGCCGACGGTCGGTCCTGCCACTCGTGCGACACGACCCGACCGCGAAGACTGGGACGCGGGCGCCCACCCGACACTCACACAGATCTACGGAGGAAACGCATGACCAGCGAAAAGCGCACGCGGATAACGGTGCTCGGACTCGGGCGGATGGGCTCGGCGATCGCCGGACGCTACCTGGCCGCCGGCTATCCGACCACGGTGTGGAACCGGACGCCGGGCCGCGCGCCGCAACTGGACGAGCGGGGCGCGCACCGCGCCGCGACGCTCGCCGACGCGCTCGCGGCGAGCGAACTGATCATCGTCTCGCACGTCGACACGCCCGGCGTGGCGGCGCTGCTGGAGACCGTTCCCGGCACGCTGGCGGGACGCACGGTGCTGAACGTCTCGACGGGCCGCCCCGACGACGCTCGAGCGCTCGCGGCGCGGATCGCCGAGCGGCGGGGCCACTTTCTCGATGGTGCGATTCTCGGCATGCCCGCGACCGTGGGCACCGCGGCCACGCTCGTTCCCTACAGCGGGTCGGCCGAAGCCGCGGACACCTACGCCGCGGTGATCGCGGAGCTGGGCGCCACCACCTATCTCGGGGCCGACACCGGCCTGGCGGCCTTGCACGACATGGCGGTGCTCGCGGGCATGTACGGACTGTTCGGCGGTTTCTTCCACGCGGCGGCGATGCTCGGCGGCGCACCGGCCACCGTGCACGGACTCACCGCCGACTTCCTGGTGCCCTGGCTGCGTGCGCTGCTCGACGTGCTACCGGCCCTCGCCGCCGAAATCGACGCGGACGAGTTCGCACCGACCTTCGCGAGCATCGCGGAGATGGGTTCGGTGCTGGAAACGATCCGCGGCGTGAGTCGCGAGCAAGGCGTGCCCACCGACCTGCTGGACCCGTTGCAGCGCCTGCTCGACGTGAGCGCCGAACGCGGTCTCGGCGCGGAGAACTTCCCCCGCGCCGCCACGGTGCTGCGCGACCACACCGTCGCGGCCTGACCGGAAAACAGTCCGGGCACCCGTACCACCGTGTGGTGCGGGTGCCCGTAGAGTCGTCCCCGGCGCCGGATTCGCTTCCAGCGCCGGGACATTCAGCTGGTCAGCGCAGGGCGCGGGCCAGGTTGGCGTCCAGCGCGCCGAGGAATTCCTCGGTGCTCAGGTAGCCCTGATCGCCGCCGACGAGCAGCGCGAGATCCTTGGTCATCTGGCCGCCCTCGACGGTCTTGATGACGACATCCTCGAGGGTCTGCGAGAAGCCGATCACCTCGGGGGTGTTGTCCAGCTTGCCGCGGTGCTCGAGCCCGCGCGTCCAGGCGAAGATCGACGCGATCGGGTTGGTCGAGGTCGGCTTGCCCTGCTGGTGCTGACGGTAGTGCCGGGTGACGGTGCCGTGCGCGGCCTCCGCCTCGCAGGTCTTGCCGTCCGGGGTCAGCAGCACCGAGGTCATCAGGCCGAGCGAACCGAAGCCCTGGGCCACGGTGTCGGACTGTACGTCGCCGTCGTAGTTCTTACAGGCCCAGACGTAACCGCCCTCCCACTTCATGGAGGAGGCGACCATGTCGTCGATGAGGCGGTGCTCGTAGGTCAGGCCCGCCGCGTCGAACTGGGTCTTGAACTCGGCGTCGAAGATGTCCTGGAACGTGTCCTTGAACATGCCGTCGTAGGCCTTGAGGATGGTGTTCTTCGTGGAGAGGTACACCGGGTAGTTCTGCTGCAGGCCGTAGTTGAACGAGGCGCGCGCGAAATCGATGATCGAGTTCTTGAAGTTGTACATGCCCATGACGACGCCGCCGTCCTCGGGCATCTTCACGACCTCGTGCTGGATCGGCTCGCTGCCGTCCTCCGGCGTGAAGGTCACGGTGACCGTGCCCGCCTGATACACCTTGAAATCGGTGGCGCGGTACTGGTCGCCGAACGCGTGCCGGCCGATGATGATCGGCTTGGTCCAGCCGGGCACCAGGCGCGGGACGTTGGAGATGATGATCGGGGCGCGGAAGATGGTGCCGCCGAGGATGTTGCGGATGGTGCCGTTGGGCGAGCGCCACATCTTCTTCAGGCCGAATTCCTTGACGCGGGCCTCGTCCGGCGTGATGGTGGCGCATTTGACGCCGACGCCGTGGCGCTTGATCGCCTCGGCGGCATCGATGGTGACCTGGTCGTCTGTCTTGTCCCGGTACTCGATGCCCAGGTCGTAGTACTCGAGGTTCACGTCGAGATACGGATGGATCAGCTTGTCCTTGATGAACTGCCAGATGATCCGGGTCATCTCGTCGCCGTCGAGTTCGACGACGGTGCCTTCAACCTTGATCTTGGACATGGATCTTCGTGTCCTCCTAGGATGGTGCCCTCATTGCACGGCCAGGCGAACACGCTTGTGAGCGGACCCCAGCTGTTCCAACAGACAACGTATATGCCCCGCGTTGTCCGCGAGACGTGTGGTGCAAACAAGACAAGCGTACTGCTGCCGCCGTTCGCGGTGTGCGGGCAGCCCCCCGAGTGAGAAACCCCACGAACTTACTGACTGGTAGTTCCCAGCGCAATTCGCCGGTTGGCCCCGGCGTCGCGCACCGGCGGCTACGGCGCAATGCGCAGGTCGCCCGCGTCCCCCACGATAGGTCCGCGGACCGCCGCCTGGCGATCCGCGGACCGAGTCGTTATCCAGATGATCAGACCCCGACGTGCACCGGGCGCGCCGCGTCGTCGGCGCCCTCGATCAGGTTCGCCGGCCGGTCCCGGATCATCAGCCAGATCACCGGGATGGCGGCGAGGAAGAATCCGGCACCGACATAGAACGCCACGTCGTAGCTGTGGATCGAAGCGCGGGCGAGCAGGTTGTCCAGCGTCGCGTGGCTCTCGGCGTAGCTCTTGGCCGTCTGCACCGAAATGGTCGTCAGCAGGGCCGTGCCGACCGCGCCACCGACCTGCTGCGCCGCGTTCAGCAGCGCACTGGCCACACCCGAATCCGCTTCTTCCACCTGATGCAGCGCGACGGTCTGCATGCCGACGAACAGCGGGCCCATGCCGAGCGCGATGAGCAGCTGCGCGGGCAGCACGCTGGTCGCGTAGCCGTCCCCGAAACCGAGCTGGGCCAGCCACAGCAGGCCGAGCACGCCGAGCACGGCACCGGCCACCATCAGCGGCCGCGGACCGAGCTTCGGCAGCAGCGCGCTGGTCACGCCCGCGGAGATCGCGATGCCCGCGGGGAACGGCAGGAACGCGAAGCCCGCCTTCAGCGACGAGTAGCCGAGCGTGATCTGGAAGTAGTAGCTCAGGAACAGGAACATCGCGAACATGGCGATCGGCACCAGCAGCGCGGCGAGGAACGCGCCGCCCCGGTTGATCTCACCCGGAATATGCAGCGGCAGCAGCGGATTCGCCGAGCGGCGCTCGATCGCGACGAACGCGATCAGCAGCGCGGCCCCGGCCACCAGCAGGCCGAGCGTGCTGCCCGCCAGCCAGCCGTCGTCGGCGGCCCGGCTGAAGCCGTACACGATCGCGATCAGGCCGAGGGTGACGGTGACGGCGCCGGGCACGTCGTAGCCACCGGTCCGGGGTGTCGGCACATCTTTGACCGCCCAGGCCAGCGCGCCGACCAGAGCGAGCAGCGCGATCGGGGTGTTCACCAGCAGGCACCAGCGCCACGAGGCGTATTCGGTGAGCGCGCCGCCGGCGATCAGGCCGAGCGCGGCGCCACCGGCGGAGATGCCCGCGAACAGGCCGAAGGCCTTGGCCCGCTCACCGGGTTCGGTGAAGGTCACCGAGAGCAGCGAGAGCGCGGCCGGCGCGAGCAACGCCGCGAACGCACCCTGCAGGGCACGCCCGGCGAACATCTCGGCCCCGTTCTGCGCGAGACCGGCAAGTGCCGACGCGGCCGCGAAGCCGATCAGGCCGACGATGAAGATCCGCCGTCGGCCGAGGTAGTCGGCCAGCCGACCGCCGAGCAGCAGCAGGCCGCCGAAGATCAGCGTGTACGCCGTGAGCATCCACTGCTTGTTGCCGTCGCTGATGCCCAGGTCCTGCTGCGCGAAGGGCAGCGAGATCGTCACGATGGTGGCGTCGAGCACCACCATGAGCTGGGCCAACGCGATGACGCCGAGGGCGAACCAGCGCGCTGAACTGCCTTGTTTTTCTGGAACTGCTACCGCTGTCGCAGTGTCGGTCACTGTCTTCTCCCTCATTTCTCAGTGGAGCCATCCTGACATCGCGCGACATTTGGCGTCAAGAGAAAAATGTCGTATCACGACAGTTGTCCGTTAATGACACGATCCGGCCCGATTGCGATAGCATGGACGTATGCTCGAGTCACCGACGCCGACGAGTGCGAACACCGCGGTCCCCGCGCCGCAACCCCACCCCGGCCTGCGCGAGCGGAAGAAGCAGCAGACGCGGTTGCGCATCATCGAAGTCGGCCTGAACCTGTGCGACGCACAGGGATTCGACGCCACCACGATCGAACAGATCGCCAACGCGGCCGATATCTCGCCGCGCACCATCAACCGGTACTTCGAGAGCAAGGAAGACATCGTCCTCGGGCCGGTGGTCGACTTCGGCGCGGCCGTCGCGGAAACCCTGCGCGAACTGCCGCGCACCGGGAACGAACTGCACGCGCTGCGCGAAGCTTTCCTGCAGGTCGTCGACCGCGCGTCGACGAACGACAGCACCGACCCGGTGACCTTCCGCCAGTTCCAGCAGATGCGGCGGATCATGCGCAGCAGCGCCGCGGTCAGCACCCGCAGCATCGACCACGCCGAGAGCAAGAACGTCGCGATCGCGAGCGTGCTCGCCGAACGGCTCGACACCACACCCGACGCACTGCCGGTACGGCTCATCCTGGGCGCCTGGCAGCTGATCGGGCACGTCGGCATGGAATGTCAGGAGGCAGTCTTCGACGACGATGATCTCGAGGGCGCGGCCCAGGCCTCGCGCGCGGCGTTCACCACGACATTCGACGAGTTCCTGCGCCTGTGCAGCGGCAGCGGCAGCGCCGCCGCGGGGTGAGGTTGCGGCGGGCGCGGGCGCGCCGGTTATGATCGCCGTCAGGTCATGAGTACCAGCGCCAAGCCCCGGCTCGCTGGTCGGCAACCCTCCAGCAGCGGTGGGGTGCTCCGGGTGATGACCCGGCTCTCGACGGTCGAGAGCAAGCGCGCTTCCAGGAGGTTCCCGAAATGTGTTGTTGTTCTTCGCCTGCGCCCCGATAACCGAGCAGTTCTGGCGAGCAACCTTTTCTTTGGAGCAAAACCGAGATGACTGACCCCACCGTGTCCGAGGTCGATCCGAGCCAGTGGTCCTTCGAGACCAAGCAGGTACACGCGGGCCAGGCGCCCGACGCCAGTACCGGCGCCCGGGCCCTGCCGATCTACCAGACCACCTCGTACGCCTTCCGCGACACCGACCACGCCGCCGCGCTGTTCGGCCTCGCCGAGCCGGGCAATATCTACACCCGGATCATGAACCCCACGCAGGACGTGGTCGAGCAGCGCGTCGCCGCGCTGGAGGGTGGCGTCGCCGCGCTGCTGCTGGCCTCCGGGCAGGCCGCGGAGACCTACGCGATCCTGAACCTGGCCGCGGCCGGCGACCACATCGTGTCCAGCCCGCACCTGTACGGCGGCACCTACAACCTCTTCCACTACACGCTGCCCAAGCTCGGCATCGAGGTGTCCTTCGTCGACGACCCGGACGACCTCGAACAGTGGCGCGCCGCGATCCGGCCGAACACCAAGGCGTTCTACGGCGAGACCATCGCCAACCCGAGCAGCGCCATCTTCGATATCCCCGGCATCGCCGCCGTCGCGCACGCGGCCGGACTGCCGTTGCTCGTGGACAACACGGTGGCTACGCCGTACCTGATCCAGCCGCTGGCGCACGGCGCCGACATCGTGGTGCACTCGGCGACCAAGTACCTCGGTGGGCACGGCTCGGCCATCGCCGGCGTCATCGTCGACGGCGGCACCTTCGACTGGACGGTGACCGACGCGCAGGGACAGTCCCGCTACCCCGGTTTCACCACCCCGGACCCGAGCTACCACGGCGCGGTGTTCGCCGATCTCGGTGCGCCCGCGTTCGCGCTCAAGGCCCGCGTGCAGTTGCTGCGCGACCTCGGCGCGGCGGTCTCGCCGTTCAACGCGTTCCTGATCAGCCAGGGCATCGAGACGCTGAGCCTGCGGCTGGAGCGACATGTGGCCAATGCCACGGCGGTCGCCGAATTCCTGCGCACCCACCCGGACGTGACCTCGGTCAGCTACGCGGGTCTGCCCACGTCACCGTGGTACGAACGCGCCCAGCAACTGGCGCCGAAGGGCGCGGGCGCGATCGTCGCGTTCGAGCTGCGCGGTGGTGTCGATGCGGGCAAGAAGTTCGTGGACGGATTAGTCCTGCACAGCCATGTGGCTAACATCGGAGATGTGCGTTCTCTCGTGATCCACCCCGCGTCGACCACACATTCGCAGCTCACGCCGGACGAACAACTCCGCGCGGGCGTCACTCCGGGGCTGGTCCGGCTGGCGGTGGGCATCGAGGGGATCGACGACATCCTGGCCGATCTGCGCGCCGGCTTCACGGCGGCGGCGACGTGACGGTGGGTACCGAACCGAGTTTCCGCCGTTCGTCCGGGGTGGCCCTGCCACCGCCGGACGGACGGCTCGGGATCATCCCGGTCGGTGACATTCGATTGGAGAGCGGCGCGGTCATTCCGCAGGTCCATCTCGCGGTCCAGCGGTGGGGCGAGCTCTCCCCCGAGCTGGACAACGTGGTGCTGGTCGAGCACGCGCTCACCGGCGACTCGCACGTGGTCGGCTTCCCGGACGATATCCACCCGCTGCCCGGTTGGTGGGACGGCATGGTCGGTCCGGGCTGTCCGCTCGACACCGACGAGTGGTGCGTGATCGCGACGAACGTGCTCGGCGGCTGCAAGGGCAGCACCGGGCCGTCGACCCTGGCGCCCGACGGAAAGCCGTGGGGCGCACGGTTTCCGGAGATCTCCATCCGCGACCAGGTGACCGCCGAGGCGGCGCTGATGGATCGGCTCGGCGTCACGCGGCTGGCCGCGGTCGTCGGCGGATCGATGGGCGGCATGCGGGTGCTGGAATGGATGGTCGGCAGCCCCGACCGGGTCGGCGCCGCATTGGTGCTGGCCGTCGGCGCCCGCGCCACCGCCGATCAGATCGGCACCCAGACCACCCAGATCGCCGCCATCAAAGCCGATCCGGACTGGCAGGGCGGTGATTACCACGACACCGACCGCGCGCCGATGACCGGCATGGGCCTGGCCCGGCGCATCGCGCACCTCACCTACCGCACCGAGGACGAGCTCGACCACCGTTTCGAGAACAGCGCGCAGGGTGCCGAAGATCCTTGGCGTGGTGGACGTTACGCGGTGCAGAGCTACCTGGACCATCAGGCCGGCAAGCTGTGCAACCGGTTCGATCCGGCCACCTACGTGCTGCTGACCGAGGCGATGAACCGGCACGACATCGGCCGCGGCCGCGGCGGGGTGCAGGCGGCGCTGGCCGCGACGCCCGTGCCGTGCGTGGTCGGCGGCGTCGACTCCGACCGGCTGTATCCGCTGCGCACCCAGCAGGAACTCGCCGACGGGCTGCCCGGCTGCGACGGCCTCGAGGTCGTGCACTCCAGAGACGGTCACGACGGCTTCCTCACCGAGGCGGCAGCGGTGGCGAAGCTGCTGACCGAAACGGTGCGCCTGGCCCGCGCCGCCCGCCAACCCGCCACCTGAGGTTCACGCGCGCGATTGTCGCGGCGCGCAAGAACTGTCGCGGTGGGCACGAACTGTCGCGGTGGGCACGAATCGTCGCGGTGGGCACGAATCGTCGCGGTGGGCACGAATCGTCGCGGCGCGCACGAATCGTCGCGGCGCGCACGAATCGTCGCGGCGCGCACGAATCGTCGCGGTGGGCACAGAAGCGCCGACGAGTTCGTGCGCGTGGGGCCGGCGCGCACGAATTGTTGCCGCAGGCGTGGACTGTCGCGGCGCGCACGAGTCGTCGCGACGCGCGGGAATTGTCATGGCGCGCACGGAATTGCTTATTGATTCGTGCGCGGGGTGCTGAGATGTGCGCGGCGGCAGGGGTTATGGGGCTGGGGCGCCGACGAGTAGGCGGACGATGGCGTGTACGAAGCCCTGTAGGCGTTCGCGGGGGTACTCGTCAGGTTCGCTGACCGCCAGCCGCCCGAGCATCTCGGCGACCTGGAGCAGCGAGTTGGTGAGCAGCGCGGAATCCACTCCCGCCCATCGCGGTTCGAGTGCGGTGCCGATTCGGACCAGCGCCTCGGCCTGATCGAAGATGCCCGCCCGCGAATTACGCAGGGCCTCACGGTATTCGTCGGGCGCGTTGCCGGGCCCGGCGAGGATCAGCCGCCAGCGGGTCGGATTCTCCAGTGCCACACCGACGAACGCCTCGACCGTGGCCGAGGCCGCGACCACGGGGTCGGCGCCGATCAGATCGGTCGGCAGGGTGGCGGCGACCTGTTCCAGGCCGCGCTCGCGTTCCCGTTCCAGCAGTGCCGCGACGAGTTCGGCGCGGGTCTTGAAGACGGTGTAGAGCACCGGCTTGCCGACGCCGGCCTCCTGCGCGACCGCCTCCATGTTCAGCTCGTGCAGTTCCATCCGGCTCAGCACCGTGAACGCGGCGTCGAGCAACTGGGCCCGGCGCTGCTCGGGCGGCAGGCGCGGCGCGTAACGGCGACGCGGCCGCTCCGCCGCGGTACGCGATGTGGTCACTGCCGCCTCACCTCCATGCGGTCCATCCTGACAGCATTCGCCCACCTGCGGGGAATCCGCCGGTCACAAATGCTACGCCCCCGTTGTATTCGACGCACGCAATTGCTACGGTTGCGTTGTATTCACCCCCGCGCCCAGGGGCGATCACCGCAAAGGAGCACGTGATGCACTTCGATCCGACCACCCTGCGCCGGGACGACTACGGGTTCTTCGGCCCCGATTCGCCCAGCTGGAAGATCTGGACCGCGCCGACCGCGGTGATCGGGTTCCAGCGGGCCGTGGTGCTCGAGCACTTCGACCCGTACCTCACCGCCGCCGTCGCCGACTCGCAGGGCATCTACAGCAACCCGCGCCGACGGCTCGACCACACCTTCTCCTACTTCCTGATCGCCGCGATCGCCGACGGACGCACCGCCATCCAGGCGGCCGAACACCTGATGCAGGTGCACGCCCCGATGACGGGCATCGAACCGATCAGCGGCAACCGCTACAGCGCGAACAGCCCCGAGACGCAGCTGTGGATCCACATCACCGGCTGGCATTCGGTGCTCAAGGCCTACGAGATGTTCGGACCCGGCCCGCTCGCGCCGGAAGAAGAGACCCGGTTCTGGCACGAGTGCGCCATCGCGGCCGAACTGCAGACCTGCAAGCCGGCGGACGTACCACGATCCCGCGAGGAGGTACGCGCCTACTTCGAGCGGGTGCGCCCGCGCCTGTGCACCTCCGAACGCGCCGAAGAGGGCATGCACCACCTGCTGTGGACCTCGCCGCGCAATCGCGCCGGACTCGCGTATGCCATTGGCAGCAGGCTGCTTTCGCTCGCCTCGGTGGCGACGCTGCCGAAGTGGATGCGCAAGCTCGGCCGCTTCGATCGCTGGGGCATCGTCGATCTCGCGGTGAAGATTCCCGCAAAGGTCCTGGTGTGGAGCTTCAGCCGATTCAATTCGTTCGGGCTGCTCGCCGCGGCGCCGTTCATCGCGCCGATGGCGGGCCAGATCCTGAAGGAGCACATCAACGCCGCGCCGCCGACCCGGCCGGAAACCGTCACGCCGGCGCAGGCCCGCGCGCTCTACGGCAGCCGCGGCGCCCGGGCGGTACCGTCGCTCGTCGCGGAATCGGCCTGACCGGAAGGCATTTCACGGGATCCGCCCGCCGCGTCGAGGGGTGCGGCGCGGCGGGTCCCGCGCTCAGAAGACGCCGAGGGTGTTGATCGTCGCGGCGATGAAGACGATGGACGAGCCGAGCAGGGTCAGTGCGCCCACGTCGAAAGGCTTGCTGCGCACCGCGAGCAGGCCGACCCGCGCCGTCGGCAGGCACAGCCGGAAGGCGGCCGCCAGCAGGGTGGCCCCGCCGAAGAACAGGGCGCCGCGGCGCCACCGATCCTGGGCCACGAACACGATCGCCACCAGGATGACCAGCGTGACGAGCACGAGCGGCAGGTGGCAACGCAGGAACTGGGCTCCCGCGCCACCGGTCCGCTGATCCACTCTCGACCGCTCGACACCTGTCACCCCCCGATTCTTACAGACCCGCGTATCCCACGCCGCCGGCGGCCGCACTGGTCGCGCCGGGCGGTCGGCACGTGGCGAGTCCCACCCTTGCCGGGTTATTACTACCGAGCGTAGTTTGAGAAGGGATCAGCGGTACAGAAGGTGGGGCCATGCGAGCACTGACACGGATCAGGCATTATCTCCAGGCGATGCGCCAGGCCAAGCGGCACCGCTCGGATCTGGTCGGCTGGCAGCTGCGCCGGCCGCAATTACTGTTCAGCACAGCGGTGTTCGAGACCTCACTGCTGTTCTCGAACCGACTGGACCCGAAACTCAAGGAACTGGCCGAACTGAAAACCGCAGGCCTGGTGAACTGCGAGTTCTGCCTGGACATCGGCTCCGCGCTGGCCAGATCCGCGGGGCTGTCCGAACCGCAACTGCTGGACCTGCCGCGCTACCAGACCAGTTCCGCCTACACGGATTTGGAGAAGCTGGTCATCGCGTTCGCCGAAGCCATGACCAGCACGCCCGCGATCGGCATCGACGAATTACGTGAATCTCTGCTCGTCCATCTGTCCAAAGCGCAGCTGGCCGAACTGGCCGTCACCATCGCCTGGGAGAACCAGCGCGCCCGCGTCAATCAGGGGCTGGGTGTGCGCCCGACCGGCATGGCCGAAGGCGGCGTCTGCGCCCTGCCCGAACGGCCCGCCGCGGCCGAATAGCCCTGCGGTCTAACTCATTCGGTGCACCGCCCCGAGAAATGGGGGCGACGGCGCGTGGGTGACATCATCTCGACCATGACTCGACGATTTTCCCTCCTCGCGCTGCTCGCCGTCCCGGCCGCGGCGCTGGCGCTGCCCAGCACCACCGCCCACGCGATCCCCGGCCTCGACGCGCCGGTGATCGAAGAGGTCTTCTCGGTGTCGGGCACCGTGTCGGCGAAGTTCCACAACCCGAACAACGATGGCGTGTGCTGGATCTTCAACGCCAAGACCGGTGAAATCTTCGGCGGCAACAACCCGACCTCGTTCGCCACCAACGACCACAAGATGGTGCAGACCTCGACCGGCAACGGCAGCCTGCCCGCCGGACAGGTGATCGACGTGCGCGGCGCCTGCGCCTGGGAACGCCCCACCGGCCCGCACGACAACGTGACCGTCACCGACATCATCCCCGTCACCGTGGTCGGCAAACCCAGCACCGGCAGCTTCGGCTGACCCACCCGGTCCCGGGTGGTAGCCGCAGTACGATTAGCGCTATGACCGCAGCGCACGACTATGAAGACCTGCATCGCTTGGTCGATCGGCTGACGCCCGATCAAGCGCATGCGCTGCGCGCGGTCGCATTGCAACTGGTTGTCACCGACACTCCAGAGCAGAGCCCTACCAGCACTGAGCCCGGCAAGCGACGACGACACCTCTCGTTCGCCGGGGTAATGGACGCCGAGCCGGATCTCGCTGCGCGGTCGGAAGATCTGCTCCGCGAAGAACGTGGTCGGCAAGCCGAGTGATCGTCTGCGACACAGGCCCGCTCGTTGCAGTGCTGAACAAGAACGACGCGGATCATCAGCGCTGTCTAGACCTCCTGGAAACCCATCCTGGGCCACTGCTCGTCCCGAGCCCTGTGCTCGCCGAAGTCTGCTATTTCCTGGAGACTCGCGTCGGCCCTTCGGTCGAGGCGTCCTTTCTGGAATCAATCGCCCGCGGTGAGATCGAACTCGTCGATCTCACCCGAGCCGACCTTTCCCGGATGGCGGAATTGGTTCGGAAATATGCCGACTTCCCGTTGGGCGCGGTTGATGCCGCGGTCCTCGCTGTCTCCGAACGCCTCGACACGCACGAAGTCGCAACCCTGGACCGCCGGCACTTCAGCGCTGTCCGGACCCGCCATTCCACACCCCTTCGGCTGCTCCCTGACTGACCGGCCCCGCAACGGAATGCCGGCACCTGATTGACTTGGGGGCGTGTTCCGTCTGATGTTTCATGAGCCCGCTATTCCCGGGAACACCGGGAATGCGATCCGGTTGGTGGCCGGGACCGGGTCCGAGCTGCATCTGGTCGAGCCGTTGGGGTTCGATCTGTCCGAGGCGAAGCTGCGGCGGGCCGGGTTGGATTACCACGACCTGGCCTCGGTGACGGTGCATCCGAGTCTGGCGGCGGCGTGGGCGGCGTTGCGGCCGGAGCGGGTGTTCGCGTTCACCACGCAGGCGACGACGCGCTACACCGAGGTCGCCTACCGCGCGGGCGACGTGCTGCTGTTCGGGACGGAACCGACCGGGCTGCCGCCCGCGGTACTCGACGACCCGCAGGTGACGGCACAGCTGCGGATTCCGATGCTGCCGGGCCGCCGCTCGATGAACCTGTCGAACGCGGCCGCGGTCACCGTATACGAGGCGTGGCGGCAGCTCGGTTTCCCGGACGGCGTGTAATCCGGCTCAGCGGTCGATCTCGAACCGCTTGTGACGGGAGGTCGCACCCGCCGCCAAGCGCACGGCGCTCTTCGGAACCCCGTAGTGCGCGGCGAGCAGTTCGAGAGCGGCCTTGTTCGCTTTGCCCTCGACCGCGGGGGCGCGCACATACAGCTGCAAGGTCCCGTCGTCGAGGATTTCGACGAGCGGACCCTTGCGGCTGTTCGGTTTGATCGTCGCCCGGACGATGGTCGGCACCGCACCCTCCCGTCGGTCGCCCATAAACGGCTGGGCTCCAACAGTATTCGACGGCGGGGCGGGTCCGCCCTCGATCTCGGACCCACCCGGCCGCAGTCTGCTCAGGACTCGGATTCCGCCGAACTCCCAGTGCCCGAAGAACTCCCGGTGCCCGGTGGATTTCCGGCACCCGAAGGCTTCCCGGTGCCCGAAGAGCTTCCAGCTCCCGAAGCACCGCTAGTGCTCGAAGAACTCCCGGTGCTCGGAGTACCGCTCCCTGAAGCACCCTCGGCGCCTGCGGAACTCGTGCCCGCAGGCCCACCGCCCGGCCGCTCGGCACCCACCGCGACCGGCACAGAGTGACCCGATTCCCCGTGCGCCGGACCATTCGCCCCGGCCTTCTTCCGCCGCAACACCGTTCGCACGATGCCCCACACCACGGCGGCGAGCACCACGAGGAACCCGAGCCACGGAATCGCCTTGCCGGTGAACACCACCGCGTCCTTCAGCCAATCCACCAGTGAGTTCCAGCCGTCGACGATGCCTTCCCAGAAGCTGTCGGCGCGCTCCTCGTCGACCTTCTTGGTCGTGGTGGTGATGTCGATCGAGAGGCTGGACAGCGCGACCTGGTCGTCGAGGTGGCGCTTCTGCGCGGTCAAGCTGTCCAGTTCGCCCTGCCTGCTGGACAGCGCCTGCTCGGCGTTGAGCAGATCGGCGGTGTTCGTCGCGTTCGCGATGAGCCCGCGCAGCCGCTCGACGGAGGCCTGCAGCGCCTTGATCCTGGCGTCCAGGTCTTCCCACTGCATGGTGACGTCGTCGCGGTTGGTGCTCACCCGGGTGACCTTGCCGATGCCGCCGAGCCCGTCGATGAACGCGTCGGTCTTGTCCGCGGGCACCCGGACGGTGAGCGTGGCGCTGGCGTCGGTGTCGCCGGTGCCGGGCTGCTCGGTCCGGCTGTCGATCCGGCCGCCGACCTCGCGCACCCGATCGGCGATCTTGCCCGCCGCGTCGATCGGCTTGTCGGCGGTGATCTCCACGCTGCCGGTGACGATTTCCTTACGCGCCGAGGCGGTTTCGCCGCTCCCGGTGTTGTCCTTGCGCGCGGGGCCCTGGTCGCGCAGCGCGGGCGGCGGCACGGCGGCGGGCGCGGGCGCCTCGGTGGCGTAGGTGGAGGGCCGGCCCGGCGGCGCGGACTTCTTCGCGTCGTCGGCACCGCAGCCGACGAGCAACGTGAGACCGAGCAGGCCGATGCACAGCACAGCAAGCTTCCGCATGATTCGCACAGTAACCCCTCTGACTGCGGAAACGGCCCGACATAACGGTTCTCTAGAACGCTTCTAACAGTTCCTTAAAAGCGACGGCGGGCGCGGCCGCCGCCGCGGCTCAGCGGAAGTCCCGTGACTTCGAATCGACCCGCAGTTCCAGCCTGCGCAGGTGTTCGGCGACGACGGTGACCGCGCCCTCGGCGTTCTGCACCCGGCCCCGGATGAGCAGGGCGGGCGCACTCTGGGCCAGGCGGCGATAGCGCGTCCACAACCCGACCGAGCAGACGACGTTCACCATGCCGGTTTCGTCCTCCAGGTTCATGAAGGTGACACCGCCCGCCGTGGCGGGGCGCTGCCGATGGGTCACCGCGCCGCCCACCAGAACTCGCGAACCGTCGGGCACCGTGAGCAGATCGGCGGCGGGGACCACACCGAGCGCGTCGAGCCGCGGGCGCAGGAATTCGGTGGGGTAGCTCCCCGGGGAGACCCCGGTCGCCCAGACATCGGCGGCGGCCAGTTCGAGATCGCTCATGCCGGGCAGCGCGGGCGCGGTGGTGGCGGCGCCGGTGCCGGGCAGGCGATCGGGACGTTCCCCCGCGGCGGCGCCCGCGGCCCACAGCGCTGCCCGCCGGGTACCGCCCAGACTGCCGAGCGCGCCCGCGGTGGCCAGCGATTCGGCTTGCGCGACAGTGAGTTCCACCCGTCCGGTCAGGTCGAGGAAGCTGGTGTAGGGCCGCTGCCCCCGGGCGGCGACGATCTTTTCGGCCAGGTCGGTGCCGATGTGCCGGACCGCCGCGAGACCGAGCCGGACCTCGGTGCCCCGGCGTTCGAGGGTGGGTTCGGCCCGGCTGGCATTGATGTCGGGGCCGTGCACCACCACCCCGTGCCTGCGGGCGTCGGCGACCAGCGATTGCGGCGAGTAGAAGCCCATCGGCTGGGCGCGCAGCAACCCGGCGCAGAACGCCGCCGGGTAGTGCAGTTTGAACCACGCCGAATAGAACACGATCGAGGCGAAGCTCTGCGAATGGCTCTCGGGGAAGCCGAAATTGGCGAAGGCATAGAGCTTTTCGTAGATTCGGTCGGCGATTTCGCCCTCGATGCCGTGCAGCTCGCGCATGCCTTGGTAGAGGCGCGCTTTGAGCCGCTCCATGCGTTCGGGCGACCGTTTGGAGCCCATCGCGCGGCGCAGCTGATCGGCCTCGGTGGCGGTGAATCCCGCGACATCGACGGCCATCTGCATCAGCTGCTCTTGGAACAGCGGCACGCCGAGGGTCCGGGCCAGCGCATTCTCCAGCGCCGGATGGTCGAAGTCCCAGTCCTCCAGTCCGTTGCGCCGCCGGATGTAGGGGTGCACCGAGCCGCCCTGGATCGGGCCGGGCCGGATCAGTGCCACCTCCACCACCAGGTCGTAGAACGTGCGGGGCCGCAGCCGCGGCAGGGTCGCCATCTGCGCGCGCGACTCCACCTGGAACACGCCCACCGAGTCAGCGCGCGAGAGCATCTCGTAGACCGCAGCCTCTTTCAGGTCGAGTTTGTGCAGCTCGACCACCTCGCCGGTGTGCTCGCGCACCATGTCCATCATGTAGTGCAGCGCCGAGAGCATGCCGAGGCCGAGCAGGTCGAACTTCACCAGATCGATGGCGGCACAGTCGTCCTTGTCCCACTGCAGCACGCTGCGGCCGGGCATCCGCGCCCACTCCACCGGGCAGACGTCGGCGATCGGCCGGTCGCAGATCACCATGCCGCCGGAGTGGATGCCGAGATGCCTTGGGAGGCCTTCGATGTCGCCCGCCAACTGCAGCACTTCGGCGGGGATGTCGGTGTGCGCCTCCGCCTCGACACCGGTCCACCTGCTCACCTGCTTGCTCCAGGCGTCCTGCTGCCCCTGCGAAAAGCCCAGTGCGCGAGCGGCATCGCGCACCGCGGACTTGCCGCGGTAGGTGATCACATTGGCCACCTGGGCGGCGTACGCGCGGCCGTACTTGGCGTAGACGTGCTGGATGGCCTCCTCGCGGCGGTCGGACTCGATATCGATATCGATATCGGGCGGGCCGTCGCGCTCCGGGGAGAGGAAGCGCTCGAACAGCAGGGTGTTGCCGACGGGATCGACATTGGTGATGCCGATCGCGTAGCAGACGGCCGAGTTGGCCGCCGAACCCCGGCCCTGACAAAGGATGTCGTTGTCCTGGCAGAAGCGGACGATATCGTGCACCACCAGGAAGTAGCCGGGGAACTCCAGCTCCTCGATCACCGCCAGCTCGTGCTCGATCTGCTGGTAGGCCTTGGGATTTCGTTCCCGCGGCCCATAGCGCGCAGCCGCGCCCTCGAAGGCGAGCCGGCGCAGATAGGACGTCTCGTCGTGGTTCGCGGGCACGGTGAACGGCGGCAGTTTCGGGGCGATCAGCTTCAGGTCGAAGGCGCACTCGCGGGCGAGCAGGACCGCGTTGTGCACCGCCTGCGGGCACTCGGCGAACAGCCGCGCCATCTCCGCGCCGGAGCGCAGGTGCGCGCCGCCGGTGGGCGCCAGCCAGCCCGCGATCTCGTCCAGACTCTGCCGCGCCCGGATCGCGGCCAGCGCCATGGCGCGACGGCGCTGCCGCGGTGCGGCGAAATGCGCTCCGGTGGTGGCGATCACGGGCAGGCCGAGCCGCTCGGCCAGCGCGAGCAGGTGCGCGTTGCGTTCGTCGTCCTCCGGGATGCCGTGGTGGGTGAGTTCCACGCTCACCCGGTCGGCGCCGAAACGTTCGGTCAGATCGCGCAGCGCGGCCTCGGCGTGCACGAGACGGGTACTGCCCGAACGTAAGTCGTCCGCGAGCGCGCGGCGCAGATGTCCTTTCCGGCAGCCGGTCAGGATCTGCCACTGGCCGCCCGCCGCCGCGGTGAGGGTGTCGAGGTCGTAGCGCAGGATGCCCTTCTCCCCCGCGGCCATGTGCGCGGCCGCGATCTCCCGGGAAAGCCGGCGGTAACCCTCCTGACCGCGGGCCAGCACCAGCAGATGCGGTCCGGCGGGGTCGGGGGATCCGGTGCGCGGCACGGAATCCGGGGCATCGATGTGCCCGCTCCGCCCGGCGCCGTTCCCGTCCGGATCGGGCGCGCCGAGCACACCGTCCGGGCCGGTCGCCGAATCCCGTTGGCTGCCCGCGCGATCCGCGCCCTTGGTACGCCGCCGCGGCGACGGCCGGTCGGTACCGAGCGAGAGCTCGGAGCCGAAGACGGTCGGCAGGCCGAACTCCCTGGCCGCCTCGGCGAAGCGCACCGTGCCGTAGAACCCGTCGTGGTCGGTGAGCGCGATCGCCTCCAGGCCGAGTCGTACGGCCTCCTCCACCAGTTCCTCGGGCTGGCTCGCCCCGTCCAGGAAGCTGTAGGCCGAGTGCGCGTGCAGTTCCGCGTACGGCACCCGCGCCTCGTCGGCCGGCGCCACCGGCTCGGACCGGTACTCGCCGCGTTTACGGGACCAGGCCGGGCTGTCGCCGCCGTCGCCCGGATACATCGCGTCCGGGTTCGTGCGGCCGGGCCGGCCGGACAGCACCCGTTCCAGCTCGGTCCAGGTGGGCGGGCCGTTACTCCACCCCACCGTGCATCACCTCCTCGGGCGGGTTCAGCTCGACAGTGGTTCGGTCGAGCCGCGGGCCAGCGCGGCTTCGACGCGTTCGAGTTCGGACCGGATCAGCGCGCCGTACGCGTCGGCGGCGAGGACATCGAGGTGCCCGCGAGCGATGGTCAGCTGCATGCGCGCGGTGTCGAAATCGCCGACGCGGCGGTGGCTGTCGGCCAGGTTCAGATACAGCGACGGAAGGAAGCTGCGTAGCCCCTCGTCGAGCGGAATGCCGGGGCCGAACACCGCGGCCAGTGCCCGCCGATCCCAGAGCAGCGCGTCGGCGGCCGCGCCTTGGAGATCCGCCAGATGATGCGCGATCACGCAGCGGTGCAAGGGATCACCGCCCTCCCCGATCTCGTCCCACAACTTCTCCAGCGCCTGTCGCGCCGCCGCCGGGTTCCCCCCACCGAGCCGCACCGCGGCAAAGATGTCCGCCATCCGATCGTCCGCCATGCGCCGAGTATCGCACATATGTTCGATCGATTTCGAGGGGTTGTTCGACCCGTGTTCACCACCTCGGCCGCCGACCCGGAAAGTGATCAGCGCCACTTGGCAGGTAAACTTACTTCGGAGTAAGTTCGTGCCAAACAACCTGCAAAGGAGCAGCGATGACCGAGGCCTCCGCTGACGCTGCCGGCGCACGTCGCCGCCGTAACCGTGATATCGCCGGACGGCATGTCCTGATCACCGGCGCCTCGTCCGGCATCGGCCGGGCGGCCGCGATCGCCGTCGCGGGCAAGGGCGCCACGGTGTTCCTGCTCGCACGCCGCGCCGACGAACTCGCGAGCGTGGTCGAGGAGATCAAGGCCGCGGGCGGCAGCGCGTACGCCTACCAGTGCGACGTCACCGACTCCGACTCGGTCGATCACGCCGTGAAGACCATCCTCGATGAGCACGGCCACGTCGACATGCTGGTGAACAACGCAGGCCGGTCGATCCGGCGCGCGATCCACCGCTCCACCGACCGGCTGCACGACTTCGAACGGACCATGGCGGTCAACTACTTCGGCGCGCTGCGGCTGACGCTGGCCCTGCTGCCGCAGATGCGCGAGCGCAAGTTCGGCCACATCGTCAACATCAGCAGCGCGGGCGTGCAGGTGGCGACGCCGCGCTTCGCGGCCTACCTGGCCAGCAAGGCCGCGCTGGACAAATTCGCCGAGGTGGCCTCGGTGGAGACGATGGCCGACGGCGTCACCTTCACCACCATCCACATGCCGCTGGTGCGCACCCCGATGATCACCCCGAGCGGCGACCAGGGACCGTCCGAATCCCCCGAGTGGGCCGCGGCGACCATCGTGCGCGCGCTGACCGAACGCCCCAAGCGCATCGACGTGCCGCTGGGCACCTTCGCCGAATACGGCGCGCTGCTCACGCCCAAGTTTCGCGACCGCATCCTGCACCGCTACTACCGCGCCCTGCCGGACTCCCCGGCGGCCAAGGGCGAACAGGTGGAGGAGACCGAGGACAACGCCGAACCCGCTGTGTCCCAAGCGGAACCACGTCCACGATCGGCGGCCCGCCGCGTCACCGGCACCGCCCTGCGCCGCGCGGCCCGCTGGGTGCCCGGCACCCACTGGTGAGCCGAGCCGCTCGACGCGCTCAGGCGGCGAGGAACGGGTGCACGGCGGCGGCGAACTCGCGATAGCGGTCGCGGTGGATGCTGTGGCCGCAGGTGAACGCGGTGACCGTGCAGTCGGGGACGGCGGTGCGCAGGAACTCCAGCTTTACCGGGTCGACCATGCCGCCGGGCCCGCCGCGCAGCACCAGCGTCGACGCGGTGATGTCGGACAGCCGATCCCACCACTCCGGGTTCGGCTTGCGGAACTGCTCGAGCGCGGTCCTGGTCATGGACCGGTCGAAGGCCAGCACCGCGCGCGGATGCCGGACCAGGCTCGAGGTGGCGTGCCAGAGTTCGGGCATGGTCGGGAAACGCCGGGTCAGGCGTAATTCCTCGGCGCCGGACTGCAACGGCAGCGGGCATTCCTCGATGACCAGGCGACGCACCAGTGCGGGACGCTGCTGCGCGACGCAGGAGACGGCGTAGCCGCCCAGCGAATGGCCGACCAGATCCACCGAGGTCAGCTCCAGCCGCTCGCACAGGCGCAGTACGTCGGCGCCGAACTCGTCGAACCGATACGACTCGGTGTGCGCGCTACGGCCGTGACCGCGTAGATCGGGGATGATCACCCGGCGGCCCGCCTGCACCAGGGTCCGCGCGAACCGGTCCCAGGTGTGCCCGTCCCCGCCCATGCCGTGCACCAGCACCACGGGCACGCCGGAACCCGCGGTCGCCCCCGAGTCCCGGTAGGCGATCCGCACGTCACCGCATGCCAGCTCGGCCGCCGTCAGATCCACGATCTTCGAGAGTACCGGGGTCGCGGCGGCCGGACCTGCGACTTGTCACCCGGATCACGTGCGTCGATCAGCACAGATCCGCGGTGCCTGCGGCGCCGCCGGGAAAACTTCCTGGCGAAACCCGTTGTGCCGCGCAATACTCCGGGCATGCCGTCCTTCGCGGAGTACGACCGCCGAAACTATCCCACCGTCGACGTGGCCACCGGATACGACGGCTGGGCGCCGACGTACGAGAACACGGTCATGGACGAGATGGATATCGCGCTGCTGGCCCGGCTGCGCCGACCGGAGTGGGGCCGGGTGCGGCGGGCCGCCGACCTCGGCTGCGGGACCGGACGGACCGGCGCCTGGCTGCGCACCCAGGGCGTCGAAGAGATCGACGGGGTCGACGTGAGCACCCAGATGCTGCAGCGGGCCGCACAGCGCGGCGCGCACAGCACGCTCACCACCGGCGACGTGCGCGACACCGGACTGCGCGGCGGGGCCTACGACCTGATCATCGCCTCGCTGGTCGACGAGCACCTGCCCGAGCTGGCGCCGTTCTATGCCGAGGCCTGGCGGCTCGCCGCACCCGGCGCGCGGTGCGTGCTGGTCAGCTTCCACCCCCAGTTCATGATGGTGACCGGCATGCCGACGCACTACACCCCGGCCGGCGGCGCACCGGTGGCGATCAGCACCAACCTGCACCTGCTCAGCGAGCACCTGACCGCGGCGCTGGACGCGGGCTGGGTGCTCACCGAATTCGCCGAGGCACTGATCGACGAGGCCTGGCTGGCCGCGAAGCCGAAGTGGACGCAGCTGCTGGGGCAGCCGTTCACCATGGCTTCGGTGTGGACCCGGCCTCAGTCGTAAAGCCCTTCCGCGCGCCAGTTCTCGTCGTAGTAGAGCAGCAGCAACACCCGCACCTCGGCGGCCGCGCCGTCCAGCTGCACCTGGGCGCGGGCCGTGAAAGTGGCTGCGCTGTCGGCCTTTCCGGGGGTTTGCGGCGCCCACCAGCGCTCGTCCACCGGCCACGGCCCGGCCCACCCGGTCAGCCGCCACTGCCTGCTGCCCCAGCGCAGGCGCGACGGGTCGGCGCTGAACAACGCGCGTTCGGTGATCCGGATCGGCGCGCCGTCGGCGTCCTCCAGGTGCACCACCGGGCGGTGCAGCAGGATCAGCGCGGGCGCGGGCTCCGGCAGCCGACCCGGCCACGGCAGCGCCGGATCGGCGGCGGGCACGAGCTCGTCGCCCAGCGCGACCATGGTGACGCGCTCGGTGGGGCCGCGACCGCCGCTGAGCACGCCGACCCGCACCGCTTCTCCGCCGAGCAGGCCCTGCACCCGGACGAGCGCACGACGGGCCCGCTCGTCCTGTTCCCCCACACCGCCCCACAGGCCGAGCTGCAGCGCACCCGCGGCCACCACCTCGACCGGGTCCAGGCGCAGCCGGACGACCGGCGCGGTGGGCCGGTCCCGGTGGGTGAGCCAGCCGTCGAGCTGCCAGCGCACCCGGTCCGCGGTACCCTCCGGGGTCAACGGCTCCGCGCAGCGCCAGATTCGGGAAAGCTCCTCTCCCGCTTCGGTTTCGGCGGAAATCGAGAGCCGGGTACAGGCCAGCCCGGCGGCCGCGAGCGCGGCGTGCAGGCGGGTGGCGAGCAGGCGGCCCGCGAAGGCGGCGGCGTCCACCCGCTCGATCGGTGGATCGCAGGGGTACTCCACCGTCAGGTCTTTCGGCGGCGGCCGCGCGGCGGGCGGCCGCTCCGGCTCGGCATTGGCGCTGCGGTGCGCGAGCACCGCGTCCGCGCCGAAGCGCGAGGCCACCTCGGCGGTGGACAGCGCGGCGAAATCACCGACCCGGCGTAAACCCAAGCGGTGCAACAGATCCACCAGGTCGGTCCGCTCCGGAGCAGCCAGACTCGGCTCGACCGCCAGCTCGTGCACCGGCAGCGGCGCCAGGAAGCGCGCGCCGTGCCCGGCGGGCACCAGCACGCCGCGCCGAGCGGCGATCACCGCCGTGGACACCTCATCGGCGATGCCGACCTGCGCCTCCACCCCGGCGGCGGCCGCGGTGTCGACCAACCGCTCGGCCGCCACCTCCTCGGAACCGAAAAACCTTGCGGCGCCCCGGGCCCCGAGCACCAGCAGACCCGGCCGCAACACCTCCACACCGGGCACCGTCTCGTCCACCGCCGCCACCACCGGCTCGAACAACCGCGCGTCCCGATCCGGATCCGCCTGGGCGAGAAACAGATCGGGGCAGCGGGCCTGCGCTTCCCGGCGCTTGAGCCCGCGCCGCACCCCGTCGGTGCGCGCGACCGCCGAACACGCGACCACCCGATTAGCGAACAGCACCGCCACCGGCCGCGTCGCGGGTAGCCCGGCCAGCGCCGCCGCGGCGACCGCGGGCCAATCCGGGCACCACAGCGCGAGCACCCGGGTCGCCTTTCCCGACTTCGGACGAATCATGGTGCCGCTGAGCCGTTCCCGCGCACCGGGGCCGGGTACCTCACGAGGCGGCCTCGTCGGCGTCGACCACCGGCACGGCCCGCCGGCCCGTCTCGTGCCGGACCCATTCGACCCGGCCCGCCCGCGAACACAGGTCGAGCCTGCCGCGCCGGGGCTGCCCCTCCTTGCCGTGCACCTCCACCTCCAAGCCGAGGGCGCGCAGACGTCCCCGGCCCCGGCCGAGCCCCGTGCAACCGGCGACGCGCGCGTCGAGCCGCAGGGTGGGGCCGGGCCAGCGACCGTCGGTGACCACCAGCGTCGAGCCCTTGTTGCGGGCGCGGGCGGCGATCACCCTGGTGCGGGCGGGCGGCACCGCCGCGCCGCTCAGGCCGAGCACGACCAGGTCGAGACCGTCGAGCAGGACGGCGGCCACCTCCACCGGGTCCTGGCCCGGGTCGGCGATCACGGCGAGCCGCTCCAGCTGGGCGCCCATCTCCGCCGCGGCGAGCAGGCCGAGCCGCGGCACCCCGACCACCGCGGCATGGCCGCCTGCTCCGGTCACCGCGGCGACCAGCCCGGCGAGCAACGAACGCGCCCCGGTGTAGGACACGACGGAACCTTTGGCCAGCCCGCCGTCCGGCAACAACTCGGCGAGCGGCGGCGGCACCGCGAGCACCTCCCGGCGCAACCGCGCCTGCGCCGGTACTCGTTCGACCGCCGCCGCCCCGCGCCCGGGGATGGCCGCCATCTTTCTGCGCAGCTCAGCCAAGGTCGGCCGGGTCTCTCGACCGGCCGACGGCGACGAGCCCCGCGGTTGTGCCCCCTCCTGCGTTCGCGCATCCGAACCCATCCCTACCACCTACTTCCCACGATGGACCCGGGTCGGCACCGACTCAGCTATCGATCCGTAATCGAATATACGTTCGATACCTGCTCAGTAGAAACCGACCCCCGGGTTCCGTCAAGAGGGCGCACCCGCGGGCGGCGATTTCGAAACGCGGCCGTTGTACAACGACGGCCGCTCAACCCGGTCGTTATGCGGGTGCGACGGCGGCATGCGGTGTCGCCACGAATCAGGCCAGCTAAGCCCATTTTCCGCTACCCTCGCACCCGTGACCGAACGCGCTCGTCCCATCGTCGGCCCCGACTACCTCGTCGCCGGCCGCTACCGGCTGCAGTCGAAGGCGGGCGGAGGTGGCATGGGCGCGGTCTGGCTCGCGCACGACCGGCTGCTCGATCGGGATGTCGCGATCAAGCAGGTCATCTCGACGGCCGGGCTCGACGAGCAAGAGGCCAACGAGATCCGCAGCCAGATCATGCACGAGGGCCGGGTCGCCGCCAAGCTCTCGCACGAGCACGCGATCGCGGTCTACGACGTGGTGCTGGAGGCCGGCGAACCGTGGCTGGTGATGGAGCACCTGCCGTCCCGCAGCGTCGCCAAGGCGCTCGCACTGGTCGAAACCCTCCCCCCGATCGAGGTGGCGCAGATCGGCGCGCAGGTGGCCGACGCGCTGGCCACCGCACACGCGGCAGGCATCGTGCACCGGGACATCAAGCCCGGCAACATCCTGGTCGCCGACCGCGGTCCGATCGTCGGCATGGCCAAGCTCAGCGACTTCGGCATCTCGCGCGGCGCGGGCGAGCACTCCGACGAACCCGACGGCGTGATCACCGGCACCCCCGCCTACCTGCCGCCGGAGGTGGCGCGCGGCGCCCAGCCGACCAAGGCCAGCGACGTGTTCTCCCTCGGCGCCACGCTTTACACCGCGATCGAGGGGCAACCGCCGTTCGGTTTCGACGAGGACCAGGACGTCGTGGTGACCCGCGCGGCCATGGCGCAGATCATCCCGCCCACCCGCAGCGGCATGCTCACCGAGGCGCTGCTGCACATGATGGAGCCCGCCCCGCAGCGACGGCCGACGATGGCCGAGGCCAGAGACGAAATCCTCACCGCCGCTTTCGGTCCCGGCACCGGTCCGTACATTCTCGGCGCGCCGGTACGCACCGAGGACGGCACGATTCCGGCGTGGGCGGCCCGCAATTCGGCCTCCGGCTTACGCAGCCCGCACTCCACCCCGTTACCCCGCCCGCACCGCACCCCCGCGAGCACCGCGGCGGCCCCCGCCCCACAGCGCACGAAGGCCCCGCAGCCGAGCAGCGCTCCGCTGGCCATCGCCGTCGGCCTGCTGATCGGCCTGATCATCATCATCGCGATCATCGTCGCGGTGATGTAAGCACCTCTCCCCCAAGACAACCTGCCCGGAGCGGGCGGCCGTTCGGGTGCGGCGAACTCAGTCGATGCGGCGCCGATGCGCCCAGCGGGTGAGCGCATTGCGATTGGACTGCTGGGTTTTGCGCAGCACGTTGGAGGCGTGGGTCTCCACGGTTTTCACCGAGATGAACAGGTTTTCGGCGATCTCCCGATAGGTGTAGCCGCGCGCGAGCAGGCGCAGCACCTCGAGTTCCCGCGGGGTCAGCGAATCCAGTTCCGGATCCAGCGGTGGTTCCGGAACCGGCGACTTACCGGTGAACGAGTCGAGCACGAAGCCGGCCAGGCGCGGGCTGAACACGGCGTCGCCACCCGCCACCCGCCGAATGCCGTCGGCCAGTTCGGCGCCCGAAATCGTCTTGGTCACATAGCCTCTGGCGCCTGCCCGGATCACCGCGATCACGTCTTCGGCGGCATCGGACACGCTCAGGGCCAGACATACCGGCCCGTCCTCGATACCGCCGAGCACCGCGACACCACCACCGTCGGGCATGTGCACGTCGAGCAGCACCACATCCGGCTTCGCCGTGTTGATCCCGGCGATCGCCTCGGCCACCCCGCCTGCCTCACCGACCACTTCCATGTCGGCTTCTCTGCTCAACTCCGCCCGCACACCCGACCGGAACACTGCGTGATCGTCGACGAGAAAGACTCGCACGGTCACCTATCCGCCTCTCCGCGTACTCCGCCGGACATGAAAGCCACCGCGCTGTCGCCGCGGGCCGCCGGCCGCACGCTGAGTCTAATGAAAAATCGTCACGGCACGGGTTGCCGGACTTCGGCCTGCGCCGCCGGCTCGGCGGCGGCGTCCTCCTGGCCGCCGGAATCCGTGCGCGGCATGAAGATTCGCACCTCGGTGCCGCGTCCCGGATGGGACAGGATCTCCACTTGACCACCGCGGCGTTCGATGCGGCCGCGGATGGACTTGGCCAACCCCTGCCGGTCCTGCGGTACCGCCGCGGCGTCGAAACCGGTGCCGCGGTCGCGCACGAAAATGCTCACCTGATGGGGTTCGGTCTCGGCGAAGAGATCGATCTCCGGGACGCCCGCGTGCTTCGCGGCATTGACCAGTGCCTCCCGGCTGGCGCCGAGCAGCGCGGTGAAATGTTCCTTGGGCAGGCCGGATCCGGTGTCGCCGAGATCCATCGAGACGTCGCCGACGGTCACCGGGGCGACCTTCACGCCGTGCTGGTCCTCCACTTCACCCGCGATGGTGCGCAGCGCGACGGCCAGACTCGACTGCGCGGGCCCGGCATCCTCGAACAACCACTTGCGCAGTTCCCGCTCCTGGCTGCGCGCCAGCCGCGCCACCTCCTGCGGGTCGTCGGCCTGCCGCTGGATCAGGGCCAGCGTCTGCAAGACGGAATCGTGCAGGTGCGAGGCGATCTCCTCGCGTTCCTCGTTGCGGATGCGCGCCGCGCGCTCGGCGTTCAACGCCCGCATCATGCGCAGCCAGAGCGGCACCGTCAGCAGCGCCGCCCCGACCAGGGTGACCGCCACCGCGACGAGCGCGGACCCGAGCGAGCTCAGATCGATCCGGGCCAGCACCACCACGCCGAGCCCCGCCACGATCAGCGTGCCGCCCGCGACGATGCGCGCCCAGGTCACCACCGAGGGACGGGCGGGCAGGCCGAGCAGCGAGCGCGGACCGTCGGCGTCGTATTCGCGCCAGACCAGCGCCGCGCCGATGGCCACCACGATGATCGGCACGATCACGCTCGCCGCGGTCCCGCTGAACAACCAGGACACGCCGATCGCGAGCGCGAGCCCGAGCAGGGCCAGGCCGATCGCCTGCCGCCGCTCCGAGCCGGAGGCCTTCACCACATCGTTGCCACCGGGGGTGAAGATCCACAGCAACCCGTAGGTGACGATGCCCGCGCCGAACGCGGACAGCAACACGAAGGCGATCCGTACCTTGAAGACGTCGATGCCGAGGTGATCGGCGATGCCGCCCGCCACCCCGCCGACGATCCGGCCGCCCGAGCGCCGGACCATCCGCGCATGCGGCGCCCGCCCGGGGTCGAACACCGGCGCCGGGCCGAAACCGCGCACAGGATCGAACCCCCGCGTGGCTTCGAACCCCCTGGTGTCGAACGAGGGCGCAGACGGGTACATGTCTTCGATAGTGACACGCGCCCCGGCAGCTAGCTATCAGGAATCACCCTGATCTTCGCGCGCACCCGCCGCTGACCGGCCGGTCCAAAGGATGGGGGGAATTATTCAGGGTTCCCCCCGATGTGCGGATGCGCTGGTCAGGCACAGTATGGGAACCATGACGAAAACGAGCTTCGGGGACCAGCTCCAGCACATGTGGCGCACGCGGCCGGTGCGGCTGCCTCGACAGGGGCCGATCGCCGGCGTCGCGGCCGGGTTCGGCCGGCGGTACAACGTCGACCCGGTGCTCGTTCGCGTGGCGTTCGTGGTGTCGGCAATCTTCGGTGGCGCCGGCGTCGTGCTGTACCTGCTCGCCTGGCTGCTGTGCAGCGAGGCCGGGGATCAGGCGTCGGCGGCCGAGTCGCTGGTGGGGAAGGGCCACAGTTCCCAATCGCAGACCAAGACGATCGTGTTGATCGTCGCGCTCGCCATCGCGGTGAGCACGATGGGTCCGGTCGGGGTCGGCCTCGGCGGCTCGGGGCTGATCAGCCTCGTGCTGATGCTGGCGGGCTGGTGGATGCTGCATCTGCGCAACCCCGCGGCGCCGCCCGGCACCACCAGTGAGTTCAGCGGGTTGATGACCGACGACGGCATCACCGCCACCGGGTATCCCGGCGCCGCCTTCCCGCCGGGCGCTCCGCGCACCGCCGGAGCCATGTATGAGCCGCCGACCAGTGTGTACACCCCGTACACCAAGCTGCCGGACGCCTACATCCCGGCTGCCACCGCCCCCGAAACCGCGCCGCCGCAACCGGATTCGCCCGTTGCCGCCGAAGCGCCCACCGCCGTGCTGCGGGTGGACGAGCAGTCGACGACGATCATCGACCTCGAAAAGCCCGATACGCCGGACGAACACAGCACCGTCCTGCTGGACAAGCAGAGCGCGCCGGTCGAATCCGCCGACGACATCCAGGACGCCGAGATCGTCCCCGATCCCGCGCCCGTACTGCGCAAGGACGCTCCCGCCGGGCGACTCGACACCGGATCGCCGTCCGGTGCAAGCAGATCCGTAGCGTTCGACCGCCCGGCGCCGCCGTCCTGGGATCCGCTCGGCGTCGCGCCGCTCGCCTGGGACCTGCCCGAACCGACCCCCGTCCGCACCGTGGTCGCGCCCCCACCGAAACGCCCACGCTCCCGGCTGACCCCGGTGGTGATCGGCCTCGCCATCCTGGCGGCCGCGGGCGCCGGTGCGCTGGCCGCCTCGGGCGTCGAATGGATGACGCCCGGCCGGATCGCGGCGGTGGCGCTGGCGGTGGTGGGCCTGGGCCTGGTGCTCGGTGCCTTCCTGCGCCGCGGCTACGGACTGCTGGTGCTGACCGCCCCGCTGGCCGGCTTCGTGCTGCTCGCCTCGGCGATCGGCCCGGTCGAACTCGATCGCGCCGCGATGGGCGAACACGTCTGGACCCCGACCTCGATCGACCAGTTGGACGCGAAGTACCGGATCAACATGGGCGCGGGCAAACTCGACCTGCGGTCGCTGAATCTCAGCGCGAATCGCACCGTCGATATCAATGTCCGTATGGGCGACTTCCAGGTGCTGGTGCCCGCCGGCATGACGGTGCGCACCAAGTGCACTGTGGCGATGGGTGATTGCGTCAACGGCATTACCGGACCGAATACACCCGACACCCCCGTGCTCGACCTGCAGGTCGACGTCCGGGCCGGCTCGATGGCGGTGCAACGTGGCTGACAACTCGTACAACGAGACCGACACCAAGCGCGGCCCGTCCGCCTCGCTGCTCATCGTCGGCCTGCTGGCCCTCGGGGTGAGCGCCTGGGCCTTCATCGGCCCCGAGTCGTGGTCGAAGACCAGCGGGGTGCCGCTGGGCTGGATCGTGGTGCTCGCCGCCATCGTCATCGGCGTGGTGCTGGTGGTCTCCCCACGCAAACGACGCTGAACACGCCACACAGGAAAGGCCCCGTCCGGTTCGGACGGGGCCTTTCCTGTCGGGTCAGTGCCGGATCACTCCCATTCGATGGTGCCCGGCGGCTTGCTGGTCACATCGAGGACGACCCGGTTGACCTCCGGCACCTCGTTGGTGATCCGGGTGGAGATCCGCTCCAGCACCTCGTAGGGCAGCCGGGTCCAGTCGGCCGTCATCGCGTCTTCGCTGGAGACCGGGCGCAGCACGATCGGGTGACCGTAGGTGCGGCCGTCGCCCTGCACGCCGACGCTGCGCACATCCGCGAGCAGCACCACCGGGCACTGCCAGATCTGCTTGTCGAGCCCGGCGGCAGTGAGTTCCTCCCGCGCGATGGCATCGGCCTGGCGCAGCGTGGCCAGCCGATCGGGGGTCACCTCGCCGACGATCCGGATGGCCAGGCCGGGGCCGGGGAACGGCTGCCGGCCGACGATCTCCTCCGGCAGGCCGAGCTCACGACCGACCGCGCGCACCTCGTCCTTGAACAGCAGGCGCAACGGCTCGACCAGTTCGAATTCCAGGTCGTCGGGCAGGCCGCCGACATTGTGGTGACTCTTGATGTTCGCGGTGCCGGTGCCGCCGCCGGACTCCACCACATCCGGGTACAGCGTGCCCTGCACGAGGAATTCGACCTTCGAGCCGGTGTCCGCGGCATCCGTGCCCTGCTCGAGCACGACCTCGGACACCGCGTCCTCGAACGAACGAATGAACTCGCGCCCGATGATCTTGCGCTTCTCCTCGGGGTCGGTGACGCCCTTCAACTCGCCGAGGAACTTGTCGACCGCGTCGACGGTGACCAGCTTGGCCCCGGTGGCGGCGACGAAATCCTGCTGCACCTGCTCACGCTCGCCCGCGCGCAACAGGCCGTGGTCGACGAACACACAGGTCAACCGGTCCCCGATGGCGCGCTGCACCAGCGCGGCGGCGACCGCGGAATCGACACCGCCGGACAGGCCGCAGATCGCGTGCCCGGTGCCGATCTGCTCCCGCACCCCGGCGATCAGCGATTCGGCGATATTGGCGGGCGTCCAGGTGGCCCGGATGCCTGCGATCTCGTGCAGGAAGCGGCTGAGCACCTGCTGGCCGTGCGGCGAATGCAGCACCTCGGGGTGGTACTGCACACCGGCCAGGCGGCGGGCCCGATCCTCGAACGCGGCGACCGGCGCGCCCGCGGTGGTGCCGGTGACCTCGAAGCCCTCGGGGGCATCGGTCACCGCGTCGCCGTGGCTCATCCACACCGGCTGGATGGTGGGCAGGCCGCCGTGCAGCAGGCCGCCGTCGATATTGAGTTCGGTGCGGCCGTACTCGCGGGTGCCGGTGTGCGCGACCGTGCCGCCGAGCGCCTGCGCCATCGCCTGGAAGCCGTAGCAGATGCCGAATACCGGCAGGCCCAGATCGAACAGCCGCGCGTCCAATTGCGGTGCGCCCTCGGCATACACGCTGGCCGGACCGCCGGACAGGATCACCGCGAGGGGCTGGCGCTCGGCGATCTCCTCCACCGTGGTGGTGTGCGGGATCACCTCGGAGAACACACTCGATTCGCGGACCCGCCGAGCGATCAACTGTGCGTACTGCGCGCCGAAGTCGACGACGAGGACCGGTCTCTGTGTTTGCGCCACCGGCACAGTTTAGTGAGCGCGCCGCACGAGCGAATCATCGGCACCGCGGTGCCGCTACCAGCACCGACGAGGCTGTCTCGGTAGTACGCGGGCACCGGCCGTCGCGGGCGTCGCGACGAGCATCCGCACAGCGAAGGCCAGGGCGAGCGAACTGTCGGCACCGCCGACACGCGGCCGCGATGCCCGATCTCGAGCGCCGCGGCGCCGAACCCGGCCGCCCCGCAACGAAGTCCAGCGATCCAGGTCGCGGCCCTCCGGACCGCTCGGCGCGGGCGATTTCGGCACTCGCCGCACCCACGAACTCCAGCAAGTAATCGGGCGACCCAGCAAATCGGCCCGCGAGCCGGTGCCCCGCTGGCTATCCTCGTGCAGTGCCATTCGCCCGCGCGATCGACGCCGACATCCACTACGAGGACAGCGGCGGGAGCGGCCCGGTGGTCTTGCTAGCACATGAATTCTTCATGGACCGGACCATGTTCGCGGCTCAGATGGCCGCGCTGGCACCGGAATTCCGGATCGTCTCGTGGGATGCCCGCGGCCACGGTCGCACCAGGGACGAGGGGTTGCCGTTCACCTACTGGACCGCGGCCCGCGACGCACTCACGGTGCTCGACCACGTCGGCGCCGAACGGGCCGTGGTCGGCGGCACCGCGCAGGGCGGCTTCACCGCCCTGCGGACCGCGCTCATCGCGCCGGAACGGGTCTCGGCACTGATCCTGATCAGCACCGAGGCGAACGGCCCGACCCCCGAACAGTCCGACGCCACCCAGAAGTTCCTCGAGGAGTGGTACGACGACGGCTCGCGCCAGCAGGCGGCGCACCAGCTCGCGTCCTGGCTGATCGGCAACGACAACTGGTACCGCACCATCTGGACCACCCGCTGGCTGCTGCGCGACTGCCGCGGCATCGAGGTGGCGGCGGGCTGCCTGCTCAGCCGGGACTCCGTGCTGGAGCGGCTGTCCGAAATCACCTGTCCCGCCTTGGTGATCCACGCCACCGACAGCGGCATCCCGCCCGACCGGGCCAGGCAGCTGACACACGGCCTCACCGGCTCGACCTACGTCGAGATCGCGGGCGCGCGGCTCGCGGTCACCATGACCCATCCCGACCCGGTGAACACCGCGATGCGCCGCTTCCTGCGCGAACGCGTCATCCCGAGCATCGCCCGCTGAAACAGTTACGGCGAGCGCGGAATTCGCGACGCCGTGCGCTCGGCCCGGGCAATCAGCCGCGGACGCTGAGGCCGACCTTCTGGAACTCCTTGAGGTCGGAGTAGCCCGCCTTGGCCATCGAACGGCGCAGACCGCCAACGAGATTCAGCGAGCCGAACGGGTCGTCGGAGGGGCCGAACAGCACCTGCTCCAGGCTGGGGCGCACCGCATCGCCGGAACCCTCCTCCTGGTCCCACTCGACGCCGAGCAGCGAACCACGGGGCACCGAGGGGTGCGCGGCGGCCGAGGGCCAGTACCAGCCGCGGCCGGGCGCCTCGGCGGCCACCGCGAGCGGCACCCCGAGCATCGCGGCGTCCGCGCCGCAGGCGATCGCCTTGGCCAGCTGACCGGAGGTCTCGATATCGCCGTCGGCGATGACGTGCACGTACCGGCCGCCGGTCTCGTCCAGATAGTCGCGGCGCGCGGCCGCGGCGTCGGCGATCGCGGTGGCCATCGGCACACCGATGCCGAGCACCTCGCGGGTGGTGGTCGCGCCGGGGAACGAGCCGTAGCCGACGATGACACCCGCCGCGCCGGTGCGCATCAGGTGCAGCGCCGTCCGGTGATCGCTCACCCCGCCCGCCACCACGGGCACGTCCAGCTCGGCGATGAAGGTCTTGAGGTTCAACGGTTCACCGTCGCCGACGTGTTCGGCGGAGATGATGGTGCCGTGCACGACCAGCAGATCGACCCCGGCCTGCACCAGGGCGGGCGTCAACGCGCGCGCGTTCTGCGGGCTCACCCGCACCGCGACGGTCACCCCGGCCGCCCGCACCTGCGCGACCGCGGCCGCAAGCAGCTCCGGCTGCATCGGCGCGGCGTGCAGCTCCTGCAACAGCGCGACGGCCCGCTCGTAGCCGCCCTTGCCGACCAGCTCGAGCAGTTGCTCGATCTTCGCGGCGACGTCCGCGTGCCTGGCCCACAGGCCTTCACCGTTGATGACACCGAGCCCGCCGAGGCGGCCGAGTTCGATGGCGAACTCCGGCGACACCAGCGCGTCGGTCGGGTGCGCGAGGAACGGGATCTCGAAACGGTAGGCGTCGAGCTGCCAGGACAGCGACACCTGCTTCGACGAGCGGGTCCGGCGCGAGGGGACGATATCGATATCGTCCAGCTCGTAGGTACGCCGGGCGGTCCGGCCCATGCCGATCTCGACCATGTCGCGCACGTTTGTACTCCTATCTATCGGCCGCGCGGGCGCGGCGTGTTCGTGGCCCCCTCGTGTCTTGCGCGCGAGCCGTCGAGACTCGCCGCGCGAGACGGGCCACGAACGGCGCTCGTGAGACTCGCGCTGTGGTGACCTTGTCCTGACCGGAGGTCGCGGCCCCAGGCTAGTCGCAGCCAGGTCAACGGCCGCGCGGACACGGCACGCCGGGCCCCGTCATCGGGGTCCGGACGCGCCACTGCGGCCGCTGTTCGCCCGGCGGCGCACCGCCGGGTTCCTACCTCCGCTAGCCGCGGCCGGTGTAGTTGGGGGCCTCGACGGTCATCGTGATGTCGTGCGGGTGGCTCTCCTTCAGACCCGCCGCGGTGATCTGCACGAACTGCGCGTCCTGCAGATGCGCGATGGACTGCGAGCCGGTGTAGCCCATGGCCGCGCGCAGACCGCCGACGAGCTGGTGGATGACCTGGTTCACCGGGCCGCGGAAGGGCACCCGGCCCTCGATGCCCTCGGGCACCAGCTTGTCCTCGGCGAGCACGTCGTCCTGGAAGTAGCGGTCCTTCGAAAAGGACTTCGCCTGGCCCCGGCCCTGCATCGCGCCGAGCGAGCCCATGCCGCGATAGCTCTTGAACTGCTTGCCGCCCACCAGGATCAGCTCACCCGGCGATTCGGCGGTGCCCGCGAGCAGCGAGCCCAGCATCACGGTGGACGCGCCCGCCGCGATGGCCTTGGCGATATCGCCGGAGAACTGGATGCCACCGTCGGCGATCACCGGCACACCGGCGGGCTTGCACGCGGCCACGGCCTCTAGGATCGCGGTGATCTGCGGCGCGCCGACACCGGCGACCACGCGGGTGGTGCAGATGGAGCCGGGACCGACGCCGACCTTCACCGCATCCGCGCCCGCCTCGACCAGCGCGGCCGCGCCGGCCCGAGTGGCCACGTTGCCGCCGACGACCTGGATCCGGTCGCCGACCTCGGCCTTGACCTTGGTGACCATCTGCAGCACCTGCGCCTGATGACCGTGCGCGGTATCGACGATGAGCACGTCCACGCCCGCGTCGGCCAGCGTCATCGCGCGCGACCAGGCGTCCTCGCCCACACCGACCGCGGCGCCGACCAGCAGGCGGCCGTCGCGGTCCTTGGTGGCGTTCGGGTACTGATCGGTCTTGACGAAGTCCTTGACCGTGATGAGGCCGCGCAGCCTGCCGTTGCCGTCCACGATGGGCAGCTTCTCGATCTTGTGCCGGCGCAGCAGGCCGAGCGCCGCCTCGGCGGTGACGCCTTCCTGCGCGGTGATCAACGGCGCCTTCGTCATCACCTCTTCGACCCGGCGGTTCTGATCGACCTCGAACCGCATGTCGCGATTGGTGATGATGCCCACAAGGGAACCGGTCTCGTCCACCACCGGCAGGCCGGAGATGCGGAACCGGGCGCACATGGCATCGACCTCGGCGAGGGTGTCCGACGGACGGCAGGTCACCGGATCGGTCACCATGCCCGCCTCGGACCGCTTCACCGTCTCCACCTGCGCGGCCTGATCGGCTGCTGCGAGGTTGCGGTGCAACACGCCCATGCCGCCGGCGCGGGCCATCGAAATGGCCATCCGCGCCTCGGTCACCGTGTCCATCGCCGAGCTCACCAGCGGGGTCCGCAACCGGATCTCCCTGGTCAGCTGGCTGGACGTCTCCACAGAACTGGGGATGAGATCCGAGGCGGCGGGCAACAACAACACATCGTCGAATGTGAGGCCGAGCATGGCGATCTTGTGCGGATCGTCACCACCCGTAGATGGGCGGACAGCAGTGCGTTCGCCCGATACGGGATTACTCATTCGGATCGACCCCTCCTGGACGTCGACAGCGAGCGGCGCCGGGGTCACCGGCGTCGTGCGCAGCTGATGGGATGGACTGGTGGCTCCGGATATCGTGTCGGGTGCTCGCCGGAGCCTGACACCATGGTATCTGTCCCGCAAACTCACCGACCAAGTGAGCCCACCGGGCGGCGCAGCCGACGCGAAACGCCCGGGCACGGGGCGACAGCGCGGACCGGTGGCGGGTGGGTACCGGCGAAACTTGCGGCCCACATCGCTGGCGCAGACCACCCTGTTCTGCGTACCGTGGGGATGTGCGTGACCATCTACCACCTGGCTTGCCGCCGGATCCCTTCGCCGGAGACCCCTCCGACCCGTCCGCCGCGCTCGATGCCATCGAGCCCGGTGAGCCGCTGGATCCCCATGAGCGCCTCGCGGTCGAGGAGGATCTCGCTGATCTCGCCGTCTACGAGGCACTACTAGCGCACCGCGGTATCCGCGGACTCGTGGTCAGCTGCGAAGACTGTCGGCAGGACCACTACCACGACTGGGACATGTTGCGCGCCAACCTGCTTCAGCTACTGGTGGACGGCACGGTGCGCCCGCACGAGCCCGCCTACGATCCGACGCCGGAAGCGTACGTCACCTGGGATTACTGTCGGGGCTACGCGGATGCCTCGATGAACGAGGCGTTCCACGGCGACGGCTTCGACGGTTTCGACAGCTGAGCGGTTCGACCGCCGAGCTTCGTCCCTACCGCGCCGCGCCGATCGCCCGGACCCGCGCTACAGCGCCCTGTGGCGCTGTGATTTTCGCCGCATAGATCTCCACCGCACAGCCCCCGCGACAACCCGGCCGGACCGCCCCGAAAAGACAGAAAACCGACCGCCGTTCGGCAATCGGTTCATGTCTTGTTCGTTTGTGCTGCGATCAGTCAGCTGGTGCTGGGCAAACCTGCGCCGGACGGCACGGCGAACGTCGGCCCCGAGTTGCCCGTCGGCGGTTTGGTCACCGGCTGGGTCGGCGCACCGTTCGAATCGCCGGTCGGCTCGACCACCGTGGGCCCGGACACCGTGGTGGGTGTCGCAGGCTGGGTGGTCGGCTCGACGGTCGGCGGCGGCGTGGTCACCGGCGGCGTGGTCGGTTTGTCGTCGGTCGGCTCGGTCGGTTCGGTCGGCTTGTCCGACGGATCGCCCGGCTTCGTCTGCAGGATCGAGTTGTCCGGCGTGGTCTGCACCGGCGGCACCGGCTTCGTGGGCTTGACCCCACTACTCGGCGACGGCGTCACCGGGTCCGACGTGCCGTTGTTCAGCTGGTCGGCCAGGTCCTGACGCACCTTGGCCAACTCGGCGACGAGCCGGTTCCACTCCTCCATCGCCTCGGTGTGCTTCTTGGGGTCGCTGATCTGCCCGGCATTCTCCTTGGCCGCCGCCAAGCGCTGCTTGGCCGCAACGGGATCCTGCTTGACCAGCTTGCCGGCCTCGCTCAGATCGCTGTCGGTGCGCTGCACCACGGTGCTCTGCGCCTGCTCACTGAACACGACCTCTTTGAGCCGCCACAGCGGATCATCCGGCTCGGCGTTGTAGGAGAACGCCGTCATACCGCCGAAGACCAGGGCGAGTGCCGCCGCGGCCCCGAGGAGTGGGCGGACCAGCCGTAGTCGGCTGCTGCCTTGGCCCCTTATCTGTACCTGACGCGCACCGATCTCCTGATTGACCGCGGCCACGATCGCATCCAGATCGGGTGCGTCGGCCATCGGCGGAGCGATGAGCTCCGCGCGCCAGTCCGCGAGCAAAGCCGCGAGCTGATACTCCTCCGCGCTGTCGGTGCGCACCTGGCCATCGCTTGCGATGGCATCGATCAGCACATCGTCGCGGCGTACCGCGGCGATGTCGACCGGGCCGGTGTCCCCTGACGCGTCGGCGTAGGGACCGCTGTTTCGCGATCCAAGCCGCGCTTTCCAGTCGCCCCGACCGCGCCCGCCATCCCTAGCCATACATTTCACCTGCCCTCGCCACTTGAGACTTGAGTTTCGCGAGTGCCCTGTGCTGAGCCACTCGTATCGCGCCCGCCGTACTGCCCATGGCGACTGCGGTTTCTTCGGCTGACAAACCCATGACCAATCGCAGGATCAAGATCTCTCGATGTTTCTCGGGGAGTGTCGCGAGCAGACGGTTCATCTGCCTGCTCGTCTCCGATTCGAGAGCGCGTTGTTCCGGACCATGGTCGGTGGATATGACATCTGGTACTTCGGCCATCGCCTCCGCCTTGTTACGGGCGGCGTTGCGATGGGCGTCGGCGACCTTGTGCGAAGCGATTCCGTAAACGAAGGCCATGAAGGGCCTGCCCTGGTCTTGATACCTGGGCAAGGCGGTCATCACGGCCAAACAGACCTCCTGCGCAACGTCGTCCGCGGAGAGCTGCCCACGCTCCGCGGCTCCGATCCGCGCGCGGCAGTAGCGCACCACCAGCGGGCGGATCATCTCCAGTACCTGAGCTAAAGCGGATCTGTCGCCCTGCGCAGCGGCAGCGACGGCGAGGTCCAACTCTTCGCCCGTGTTCGTCATCGTCAGAGAGATTCCTGGCGTTACAAGTGGCACGGTCGGTGTTGACCGGTGCTTCCACCGAAGCGGCGGAACGGAACTAACAATAGCGATACAGCGCGCGGAACAAGGCAACTGGGAGCGCATGCGTACACGAATTGCGCGCGGCCCCGCGGCCGCCGGGCGCGAACCTCATCCCACGGTCATCGGACGGAACCGCCCGCCACGTCGGACGATGGTCGCCGCGCAGTCCTCGGCCTCGGCGGCGGCGCCCGGGACGGACAGGCCGGCGCGCAGCATCGCGCTCGCCCAGCGCAGCGGCAGCAGGCCGTGTTCGCGGCACTGCGCGCCGACCTGTTCGGCGAGTTCGCGCGACCGGTCGTGTTCGTTGGCCGCCGCGGCGGCAGCGGCGACCAAGAGGCGGGACTTGACCCGATGCCGCACCGAGGGACTGTGCTCGGCGAGTTCGAGCGCGGCGGCCGCGTCGCGCCGTGCCGGCTCGACAAGGCCTGCGGCGAGCGCCGTTTCGGCGCCGACCCAGTGCCTGCGCAGGGCGGGCCGCCAGCCGAGTTCCCCGCCGGGCAGCAGTTCGTCCACCCGTTGCAGCAGCCGCCAGGACAGCGCGAGACGGCCGGTGCCGAGCGCGTCCGCGGCGAGACCGGTCAGCGCGTCGCAGATCGCTTCGGCGGCGGGGAAGCGAGAGTGGGCGGGGTCCGCGCGGTCTCCCAGCGCTCGCGCCGAGACCAGCGCGGCCGCGCGACCGTCGTAGGCGGCGGCGCGGGCGTGCCAGCCGAGCTGGCGCAGCAGCGAACCCGTGGTGCTCGCGGCCAGCGAAAGCAACACCGGATCCGTGCTCGCGCCGCCGATAATTCGTAATTCCACGCGCGCCGCCGCATAACGTCCCTGTCCGCCGAGAATCACCGCTCGATACCACGAAGCGAGCGCACCGGGTGCGGTCGGCAACTCGGCAGCGGCGAGGCCGGGACGGGCGCCGAACGCGCCGTCGGCGAGGACCTCGATACGGGGATCTCCGAGCGGAGCAGGCACGAACACCGCCGCACTGTATACCGGGCACACCCCACACAGTGACCGGGAGAAAGACCGGAAACAACCAACCGGCTACCGCACAGCATTTACGACGACTATGTCATGTTTCCGTCAGGTAAATCTCATCGACGTAATCCCGAGGTGGCCGTGATCGTTATTCACACGCGTTTCGCGCAATTTACCTGGATGCCCCGTTTTCGCCATCTCGGCGCCGCACGCTGCAGCGGCCGCCGGACGCCATCGTGACCGCCCCCACACCGGCCAGCGCCAGCTCTGAACGGTTCAGATCTCCAAAAAACGCACTCTACCTGCGAAAATAAGCCCAGATCACGGGCAGCAGCGACCGATGCGCCTCTGGTCAACCGATCAGTATCGCCGGAACCAATGCGAAAAGTAAACAGCTCAGAGGTTAAATTTCGCAGCCTAAGATTTGGAAAACTGCTGCGCCGAACTATTGACGGAATTTCGCGGCTGGACCTAACGTAGCTCATCGCCACAGTCGGCGCCGCGCGAAATTGCAGCGACCGCAACGGGCAGCACAGGGGCACTCGCCGACACAGCGCCGTGGCCTACAACTTTGCAGAACAACTGCTCGACAACGCTGACGAGCTCGCACCACGAGGAGTTCACCATGCCCATGCCCACCCACCTCCCCGGGCCGAACGCCGATGTCTGGGATTGGCAGATGCGAGGGTCCTGCCGTGGGCAGGACTCCGCCGTGTTCTTCCACCCCGACGGCGAACGTGGCCGTGCCCGTACCGCGCGCGAGATGCGCGCCAAAGAGATCTGCCGGGCCTGCCCGGTGCTGATGCAGTGCCGCAGCCATGCCCTCAAAGTCAGCGAGCCCTACGGCATCTGGGGTGGCATGTCCGAAACCGAACGCGAGATGCACGCCCGGCGCAATCGCCGCCGCATGGCGGTCTGATCCAAAAATTTTCCCATCCATGTGGCGCGGCGCGCCGAATCCCTAGCAAACAACCGGCAGGCGATATGCGGTCACCACCGCGGCGCCGCCGGTGCCAAAGGCCAGAAGCCAAATAACCTGACGAGCCCTGCGTTTCGCAGTTAATTTCGGCGTGTCACGGCGTGTCTCAGCTCGAGATGCTCCGGCGTGTCGAAGTTTTCCGCAAAGTCGCTGGGCCACAGTCGGTTTGCCGACACCCCAGTCGAAGGGAGGTCATAGCGGCCCGCTACGGTGGTGACCGATGACACAGAATGGAGCGTTGTGACAACGCGGCAGCCGGCCGCAGAGGGCGACTCGTTCCGAAGAGATGCCTTCCCACCCGGTGTGGATTCTGCGGTTACGGCCCGCGCCGCCGAAAGTATCGAGCTCGCCGCCTTGCTGGACAAGTGCGGCCAAGCCGACCAGGAAGCCTTCGCCGAGCTATACGACCGGACGTCCGCGCGCGTCTTCGGTCTGGTGCTGCGCGTCCTACACGACCCCGGATACGCCGAGGAGACGACCCAAGAGGTCTATCTACAGATCTGGCGCACCGCCGCCAGTTTCGACCCCGACAAGGGCTCGGCCGTGACGTGGTTGATGACGCTGGCACATCGGCGAGCCGTGGACCGGGTCCGCGCCGAGCAGGCGCACACCCAACGCGAGGTCGCCTACGGCATCCGGGTGCTCGGTAACGAATTCGACGAAGTGACCGAAGAGGTAGAGCGAAGGCTCGAACAGCAGGCCGTCCTCGACGGTCTCGCGACCTTGACCGAAACCCAGCGAGAAGCCATCTCGCTCGCCTACTACGGCGGGCGAACCTATGCGGAGGTAGCCCACTACCTTGGCGTAGGGTTACCGACCGTTAAGTCCCGAATTCGGGACGGATTGACACGACTCAAAAGAAGTTTGGGGGTGACGTGAGATGAACGAACGCCAGGTCGATCTCGCGCACACCGTCGCGCTCGGATCGATCGACGACGAAGACCACCATGAGGTGCAGGAACTGCTCGACACCGAGGACCCCGCGCTACGTGCGGAGTTCATCACCGAGATCCGGCGGACGCGCGAGGCCCTCGCGACGCTCGCCACTGCTTCGGCCAGCCAACCGCCCGCAGCGTTGCGGAGTCGGTTGCTCGCCACCATCGCGGCCGAACAGCCGCCCGTAGCCTCTTGAGCACATAGCAGCCACTCGAGCACATAAAACGAAGGCCCCCGGACGATGTCCGAGGGCCTTCTCCGGTTCTACGCCGGGGTCAGCTCAGTGGCTGTGCCCGTGGTGGCTGTGCTCCGGCGCCTCTTCGGCGGGCTTGTCCACGACCGCGCTCTCGGTGGTCAGGATCATGCGCGCCACCGACGCCGCGTTCACCACGGCCGAGCGGGTCACCTTCACCGGGTCGACGACACCGTCGGTGACCAGGTCACCGTAGGTGAGGGTGGCGGCGTTGAAGCCGTCCTTGCCCTCGGCGACCTTGCTGACCACCACGGCACCGTCCACGCCCGCGTTGGTGGCGATCCAGAACAGCGGGGCCGACAGCGCGGTCCGCACCACCTCGACGCCGACCGCCTCGTCGCCGGACAGCGAGTCGCGCAGGTCGCCGAGCTTGGCCGCCGCCTGCACCAGCGCGGAGCCGCCGCCGGGCACGATGCCCTCCTCGACCGCCGCCTTGGCCGCGCTCACCGCGTCCTCGACCCGGTACTTGCGCTCCTTGAGCGCCGTCTCGGTGGCCGCGCCGACCTTGATCACCGCGACGCCGCCGGACAGCTTGGCCAGCCGCTCCTCGAGCTTCTCCCGATCCCAGTCGGAGTCGGTGGCCTCGATCTCCCGCCGCAGCTGCGCGCTGCGCGCCGAAATGTCCTCGGCGGTACCCGCACCATCGATGATGGTGGTGTCGTCCTTGCTGACGACGACGCGGCGCGCCTTGCCCAGCACGTCGAGGCCGGCCTCGCGCAGCGTGATGCCCAGGTCCGGGTTGATCACGGTGCCCGCGGTGACCACGGCCAGGTCGTCCAGGAACGCCTTGCGCCGGTCACCGAAGAACGGCGCCTTCACCGCGACGGCCTTGATCGTCTTGCGGATCGAGTTGACCACCAGGGTGGACAGCGCCTCGCCCTCGACGTCCTCGGCGATGATCAGCACCGGCTTGCCGGATTCGGCGATCTTCTCCAGCAGCGGCAGGAAGTCGGGCAGCGAGCTGACCTTCTCCCGGTGCAGCAGGATGTAGGCGTCCTCCAGCACGGCCTGCTGGGCGTCGATGTCGGTGACGAAGTACGGCGACAGGTAGCCCTTGTCGAACTGCACGCCCTCGGTGACGACGAGCTCGGTCTGCAGCGTCGAGGACTCCTCGACAGTGACGACGCCGTCCTTGCCGACGACAGTCAGCGCCTTGCCGACCATCTCGCCGATTTCCTCGTCCCGCGAGGAGACCGTGGCGACCTGCGCGATCGCCTTCTCGCCGGACACCGGGGTGGCCGCGGCCAGCAGTGCCTCGGCGACCGCGTCGGCGGCCTTGGCGATGCCCGCGCCGAGCGAAATCGGATTCGCGCCCGCGGCAACGTTCTTCAGGCCGGCCCGGACCAGTGCCTGGGCCAGCACGGTGGCGGTGGTGGTGCCGTCGCCCGCCACATCGTTGGTCTTCGTGGCGACGCTCTTGACCAGCTGCGCGCCGAGGTTCTCGAACGGGTCCTCGAGGTCGATCTCGCGCGCGATGGTGACACCGTCGTTGGTCACGGTCGGGCCGCCGAAGGCCTTCGCGAGCACGACGTGGCGGCCACGCGGGCCGAGGGTGACCTTGACGGCGTCGGCGAGCTTGTCGACGCCGCGTTCCAGAGCCCGGCGAGCGTGCTCGTCGAACTCGATCTGCTTTGCCATAAGTCCTATTCCTTGGATTCCAGGGCTTGAGATGACACTGCCCCGGCCCCGCTCAGCGGAACCGGGGCAGTGGCACGACTAGATCCGGGCGGTCGGGTGGCAGCGGACCGTCACCACCGCGCGGAGCGCGGTCACTTGGTGACGACGGCCAGCACGTCGCGCGCCGACAGGATGAGGTACTCCTCGCCCTGGTACTTGATCTCGGTGCCGCCGTACTTGCTGTAGATGACGGTGTCACCTTCCTTGACGTCGACCGGGATGCGGTCACCCTTGTCGGTGACGCGGCCTTCGCCGACGGCGATGACGGTGCCCTCCTGCGGCTTTTCCTTCGCCG
Organism: Nocardia vulneris; assembly: GCF_001613425.1. Lineage (GTDB taxonomy): Bacteria > Actinomycetota > Actinomycetes > Mycobacteriales > Mycobacteriaceae > Nocardia > Nocardia vulneris. Next base: position 54,062 of record NZ_BDCI01000045.1, read on the forward strand.
TGTCGGGGATGACCAGGCCGGAGGCCGTCGTCGTCTCGGCCTCGTTGGCCTGGACGAGGATCTTGTCCTCGAGCGGCTTGATGTTCACGCTCGCCACGTTGAGCCCTCCACTTTCAGGGGATTACCGGAACTGTTGTTCCGGACCATCGGTATCTGTATCGGTCACAGGTTCTTTCGAGCGACCTGCAAACAGTCGCAAGCGGTAGCCGACCCTGCGCTCAGCCCCGTCGTCGCGGGTGCCGGGACCCCTGCTCAGTAGTCGAAACTGCCTGGCACAAGTACAAAGCACCGAGCGGACGGGTGTCCGGCCGGGCATGTCACACAGTGCCGACTAGCACTCTATACATGAGAGTGCCAGCGCTCAAGGCCGGGCGGTGCCAATTTCGGATCGCCGTGCAGCCCAGGCGGTCGCGACACGCCCAACGCACGCTCGCGGGGGTTCCAAATAGATCCGGAAAACTGTAACGTTCGGATAACGGATTGTGACACTATTGACGACGGTCGCTGTCCGACCACTGTGTTCGTCCCGAACCAGTGCCGTCGGAGACCAGGGGTCGTCAACAGCAGGCACGTCGTCACGGCACTCGGCTTCACCGAATACCTCAGCGGCACCGAACAGTTCAGCGGCACCGAGCAGTTCCACGGCACCGACGCCCCGGAGCCCGCGAACCACCCGGCACCGGGGAACACCCAGCGTCACCAGAACTACGTCTCATCGAGAGCTGCACCAGAGAGCTAGCCACACGTGATCCACCGCCGGTCCCCGCGACCCCACCGGACAACGGGACCGACCGGATTTCGGAGTCCGAACCGTGCGTCGACCACGACGATTCGGCAGTCCAACGAGATGGTCGGCGACGACGAGTTGCTTACGAGAGCGAATACCCCAGCCGCACATGACCATCCGCTCGAAGGGAGGTGAATGAACATGCGAACATCCCTCGGCATCTCCGCCGGGTCCGAGGTCGTCTGCTCGGCACTGGTCGCCACCGCCGCGAACGGGGCGCAGAGCTTCGATTACCGGGTCGTCTCCGCCGACGCGGCGCATTCCGATCTCGGCGACCTGGTCGCCTCCTCGATCGAGTTGATGACCACCCAGCTGCCGACCACCCAGCTGGCCCACGACGTGGACTACCCCGTCGGCGCCCGGTTCGCCGGCGCGAGCCCGCGCAACCTCGAATCGCCGACCAGCAGGCCGCCCACCAGCGTCGCCGTCGCCTACCGGACCAAAGAGCAGGCGCAGGCCATCCGCTCGGCCACCGGCAAACAGCGCGAACTGCGCCTGGTGCCCGAGGGCACCGCGGCACTCACCTACCTCCGGCACACCGGGCTGCTCGACCGCTACGAGACGGTCGCCATCATCGATCTCGGCGCGAGCGGGCTCACCGTCACCGTGGCCGACCAGGCCGACGGCACCGTGCTGCGGTCCGAGCGCACCGGCGCGATCAGCGGCAACGCCATCGACGACCTGATCTACCACCATCTGGTCGACCTGCACTACGCCCGGCGCGGCACCCGGCCCAACCGCGGCATGCTGACCAACCGTGGCCGCGCGGCCAAGGAACATCTGTCCATCGCGCCCGCCGTCACCATCGACCATGTCGCCGGGCAGCCGCTCAAACTGACCAGGGCCGACTTCGAAGAGCTCATCGCCGACCTGCTCCGCGAGACCGCCGTCTTCGCGGCCGCGGTATTCGCCCGGGCGCCCAAGTTCCCCGAAGCGGTGGCCGTGATCGGCGGCGGCGCCAATATCCCCGCCGTCGTGGACACCCTCGCCCACCAGCTCGACGTGCCGGTGTTCACGGTGGAAGATCCCGACGCCGTGATCGCGAAAGGGGCCGCGCTGGTTGCCGATTCGGTCCAGCCGTCGGTGATCCCGCTGGCCGCGCTCGGCAGCGACGCGCCGGTCGGCACGTTCACCAAGGTGGTCGGCACGCTCGCCGGTGCCATCGTCGTGGTCGGGCTGATCATCGGCTACGGCGTGAAGACGTTCGCGCCCACCTCCGACGACGAGGTCTCCCCCGCGGGCACCACCAGCAGCGCGTCCCAGCTGCCGCCCGCACCGGTGAGCGTCGTCCCGCCGACCGGAGCGGGCACCGCGACCAGCGGGCGTACCCAGGAGAGCACCAACCGGCCGAGCGACGGCAACCTGCCCTCGATCACCCAGGACCGCGGGCAGCCGTCGAGCACGCCGGCACCGTCCGCCGCCCCGCCGCCCAGCCCGCCCACCCTGCGGCCGGACCCGAACCTCCCGGTCATCCCGTTCCCCGAACTGCTCGGCCCGCTGTTCGGCAACCCCACCACGCCCCCGGGCGGTTCCTCGGGGCCGGACAAGCCCAAGCCCGGCGCCGCCCCCACCCCGACCCAGGTCCCGCCCACCGGCCAACGCCAGGCCCCCGCCCAATCCCAACTCCCCATCATCCCCCGCTCCAACTCCGGCTCCGCCCACCTCGGCGGAACCGACCAGCCGAGCCACCCGGACTGAACCGCGTTCCCCCGAGGTGCGCCGCCCGAAGGTTCCGCGCACCAACAAGGTCAGCATCCGCCCCACGGCCCGCACCACTTCTGAGCTCACGCACCACTTCTGCGGCTTCGCACCCGCTACGGCGGGCCACAACCGGTGCGGGAACACAGAACCGGTGCGGCCACGTCGAAGCGGCGCCGCCGACCGGTAGTCGCTGTCCGCGTCCGTCTGCGCGGCCCGCGACGACAGCCCCCGCGCTCGCGGCACCACTTCTGAGCTCACGCACCCCTTCTGTGGCTTCGCACCCGCTATGGCAGGCCACAGCGGGTGCGAGAAGACAGAACCCGTGCGACTACGACAAGGTGGGGCCGCCGACCGGCGCTGCGGCCAGCATCCGGTGCTGTGGCCAGCGGCAAAGTGCCACACCACTTCCGCGGCCTCGCACCCGCTACGGCGGGCCACAGCCGGTGCGGGAACACAGAACTCGTGCGACTACGCCGGGGAGCGCCGCCGACCGGCACTCGCGGGTCCGCATCCGTTGCCGTGGTCGGCGGCGAGAGCCCGAGCGTAGGTCCGACATGCCGCGGCCACGCACCCGCTATGGCGGGCCGCAGCGGGTGTGGGAAGGCAGAAGGGGTGCGGGGTCAGCTGACGCGGCTTACCGAGACCGGGAGGCCGGGGTCGGTGGCTACGGTGAGGGCGGAGGGGGGTGCACCGCCGGCGATCACGTGGGCGCCGAGGGCGGCGATCATCACGCCGTTGTCGGTGCACAGCCGGGGTTTGGGCACGCGGAGGGTCAATCCGGCGGCGGCGCAACGTTCTTCGGCCATCGAGCGGATCCGGGAATTGGCGGTGGCGCCGCCGCCGAGCACGAGGGTGTCGACGCCGACGTCCTGCGCGGCGCGGACCGCTTTCATGGTGAGCACGTCGGCGACCGCTTCCTGGAACGACGCGGCGATATTCGGGATGGGCAGGTCGGCGGCGGTCAGGCCACTGCGCTGCGCTGCCTCGACGTAGCGGGCGACGGCGGTTTTCAGGCCGGAGAAGGAGAAGTCGTATCGGGCGTCCCGCGGGCCGGTCATGCCGCGCGGGAAGGCGATCGCACCCGGATCACCCTGTGCGGCAGCGGCGTCCAGTGCCGGGCCGCCGGGAAAGCCGAGCCCGAGCAGCCGCGCGACCTTGTCGAACGCCTCGCCGGCGGCATCGTCGACGGTGCTGCCCAGCTCGACGATGGGTGCGGCCAGATCGGTGACGTGCAGCAGGTGGGTGTGCCCGCCGGACACGAGCAGCGCGACGCACGGCGGCATCGGACCGTGCTCCAGCGTGTCCACCGCGACGTGCCCGCCGAGATGGTTCAGCGCGTAGAACGGCACATCCCAGGCCGCCGCATAGGCTTTCGCCGCCGCGACGCCGACCAGCAGCGCGCCCGCCAGTCCGGGGCCGATGGTCACGGCGAGCGCGTCGGGCTTGGTGATGCCGGCGGCGGCGAGCGCCCGGCGCATGGCGGGGACGATCGCTTCCAGGTGTGCCCGGGACGCGATCTCGGGCACCACGCCGCCGAAGCGGGCGTGCTGATCGACGCTGGAGGCGACCTCGTCGGCGAGCAGCTCGCAGCTGCCGTCCTCGTGCCTGCGCACGATGCCGACTCCGGTTTCGTCGCAGGAGCTTTCGATGCCCATGATGATCACGAGAGCACCTCGTCCGGCAGGGGCAGGGCGCTCAGCGCGGGCCTGCGCATGGTGTAGGCGTCGGCGCCGCTGGGGTGGTAGTAGTTCTTGCGCAGGCCGATGATGTGGAATCCGTGCTTGGCGTACAACGCGATCGCGGGATCGTTGTCGGTGCGCACCTCGAGGAACACCGGCCCGCCGCGCTTGCCTGCTTCGTCGAGCAGGGCCTCCAGCAGCCGGGTGCCGATGCCGGCGCGCAGGTAGCTCGGGTCGACGCCGATGGTGTGTACCTCGGCTTCGGGGTGGCGGTCGTCACCGAGCAGCGCGATGCCGGCGTAACCGACCATTCGCCCGTCGGCGTCGCGCGCGGTGATGTAGCGATTGTGTGCCGCAGCCAGTTCCGACTGGAACGCGACCGCGTGCCAGGGGTCGTCCTCCGGGAACAGCAGCTGTTCCAGTTCGACGCAGCGGTCGATGTCGGTGACGGCCATCGGTTCGATCCGGATGTCCACCGGTCTCACGCTCCCGTCCGGTCGAGGGTGCGGTAGCTCTTCTCGACGGCGTCGGGCCTGCGTAGATACAGCGGCACCAGCGGGTCGGGCACCGCGCGCGCGAGCACCGCGGCCGCGGCGACCGTGGCCAGGCCGGCCGGTGACGGCGTCTCCACCGGCAGCACCGGTAGGTCGAAGAAGTCGACGTGCGAGGCGGATCCGGCGATCACGGTGGCCTGCGCGAGATCGACCTCGCCGGGCTTGGCCACCTCCGGTCCCGCGACGCGCACGCCGTCGCGATAGCGCGCCCAGTAGACCTCGCGGCGGCGCGCGTCGGTGACGACGAGCAGTTCGCTTTCGGGAGTGAGGTCCGCCGCGGCGTCCGCGGCGATGGCGTCGAGACTGCACACCCCGTAGACCGGCAGCCCGAGCGCGTCACCGAAGGCGGCGGCGGTCGCCATGCCGACCCGCAGTCCGGTGAACGGGCCGGGGCCGATGCCGACCACGACCGCGGCGAGGTCGGTCCTGGAACGGCCTGCCTCGGTGAGACATTCGAGGATCTGCGGCGTGAGCACCTCGGCATGCGCACGCGGATCGACCCGCACACGGGAGGCGACCGTGCGCGTCTGGATCGGTGCTGCCTGCTCCAGTTCCACCAATCCCGCGGTCACGGCGGGTGTCGCGGTGTCGACACTTAATACCAGCATGATTGACCCAACGATACCGGGTGGTAGCTGCCGCCGGTGCGGAGCTACCAGGTAGTTAATCCACCCATTCCCATTCGGCGGTGCGCACGTCCGAATCCGGTTCGCGCGAGAGCTGCACCCGCAGATGCCGGTCGGTCAGGTGCTCCACGACGCCACGGCCCCACTCCACCACGACCACCGCCTGGTGCAGGTCGGTGTCGAGGTCCAGCGCGTCCAGCTCGTCGAGGTCGCCACCGAGCCGGTAGGCGTCCACGTGCACCAGCGGCACCGCCCCTACCTGCGCACCTGCCCGGTGCTGCCGGGCGATGATGAAGGTGGGCGAACTCACCCGGCCCTGCACCCCGAGCCCCGCCGCGATGCCGCGGGTCAGTGCCGTCTTGCCCGCGCCGAGCGGCCCGTCCAGCACGACCAGGTCGCCGGCACCGAGCCCGGCGGCCAGTTCCCGGCCGAGTGCTTCGGTGTCGGCCACCGTGGGCAGTGTGCGTTGCTGACGATCAGCCACTGGTCACCTCCGACGGGTGCGGTTCGAGCACGCCGGCGCGCACCAGCAATCGATCGAGCGCGTCGTTGACGATGTCCGGGAATTGCAGATGCGCCATGTGCGCGGCCTCCCGCAGATGAATCAGCTCACTGGCCTTCAACTCTCGGGCGAGCGCGCGTGAGTTGCGGAACGGGATCACCAGATCGTGCGAGCCGCCGATGATCAGCACCGGCAGCTGGGCCAGCGCGGGCAGCGCGGCCGACTCGTCGTGCAGCTCGATGGCTTTGAGGAATTTCACGATGGTCTCGACCGGGGTGTCGTCGATCATCATCGTGGTGAACCGGGACAGCGTCGGGCTCACCGGCCCGTGGAACGAGCTGACGTGCAGGATCGGCGTGATCACGTGCCGCGCCGTGGCGCGGCCCGCCTGCACCAGCGCGGGCGCGGCGGCCACGGCCAGCCGGAAGCCGTCGATGGCGGGATTGCGCAGCAGCTGGGTGATCCCGGCCGCGGTGACCTCGGCCGCCGCCGTGGACAGCAGGGCGATCCCGATCACGCGCTCGGCGAACAATTCCGGGAACTGCGCCGCGGCCGCCAGCACCGACATCCCGCCCAGCGAATGACCCACCAGCACCACCGGACCGGTCGGCGCGGTGTCCGTGATCACGGCGGCGAGGTCGCGGCCGAGCTGGGAGACCGTGCAGCGCTCGGTCGCCGAGGTGCCGGAGCGGCCGTGCCCGCGCAGGTCGAACAGCACCAGCCGAGCCCGTGCGCCCCAGCGCTTTTCGAGGTCGCGGCGTTGAAAGTGGAACGACTCCATGGTGTTGCAGAAGCCGTGCACGAAGATCACCGTGACCGGCGCGTCCGCGGGCCCGCAGGCGCGGGTGGCCAAGCGCACCCCGTCCTCGGTGTGCACGGTGCCCGCGCGATCCTCGTCGATGAGCGCGAAGTTCTCGTCGCGATATTCGTCACGGCGGGCAGGCCAGAGCACCCGGGCGCCGGCGCGGCGCAGGGCGTGCGCCCCGGCCAGCGCGGCGACCACGCCCGCGGTGGCCAGACCGCCGCGGACCGCGGTGACCCGCCGTCTGCTCACCGGCCACCGCCTACATAGCGGCGAACCGACCGGCCGCGCGGCGAACACACCACCTCGTAGTGAATGGTGCCGAGCAGATCCGCCCACTCCTGTGCGCGGGGTTCGCCCGGACCGCCGCCGAACAGGACGGCCATATCGCCCTCCCGGACGTTCTCGGCGTTGTCGCCGAGGTCGACCACGAACTGGTCCATGCAGACCCGGCCGACGTTCGGCCTGCGTGCCCCGCCCAGCCAGACCTCGAAACGTCCACTGAGCGGCCGGAATACGCCGTCGGCATAGCCCACCGGGATCAGTGCCACCGTGGTGTCGCGCGGGGCGTACCAGGTGTGCCCGTACGAGACGCCCTCGCCCGCCGCGACCTGCTTGACCAGCGCGACCCGGGCCTGGAAGGTCATGGCGGGGCGCAGCCCGAAGTCCTCGGCCACGGGACTGTGCCCGTACATCGCGATGCCCGGGCGGACCATGTCGAACGCGAGGTCGGGGCGGGTCAGGGTGGCGGGCGAGTTCGCCAGGTGCACCAGTTCCGGTTCCAGGCCGTGTTCCTTGGCGACGGCGATCGCCTCCAGGAAGCGGTCGCGCTGCATGTCGTTGACCGGATGCGCGGGCTCGTCGGCGTTCGCGAAGTGGGAGAACAGCGCCCGGAACCGCATCGCCTGCGCGTCGACCAGTGTCCGCAATTCCGCCAGGGCCTGCGGATATTCGACCGGCGACAGGCCGTTGCGGTTGAGGCCGGTGTCGACCTTGAGCGAGACCGTCGCCGTCCGGCCGGTCTGCTCGGTCGCGGCGGCGACCGCGCGCAGATGATCGAGCGAGGACACCCCGATCTCGATATCCGCGCGGATCGCCGCGGCGTAATCGGCGGCGGAGTTGTTGAGCCAGCTCAGAATAGGCGCGGTGATACCCGCGTCGCGCAACTGGACGGCCTCGGCGATGGTGGTGACGCCGAGCTCGGCGGCTCCCGCGGCCAGCGCCGCCTTGCCGACCTCGACCGCGCCGTGGTTGTAGCCGTCGGCCTTGACGACCGCCATCACGGCGGCGTCGCCCGCGAGTTCGCGCAGGATCCGCACGTTGTGCGCGATGGCGTCGAGATCGACGACCGTCTCCACTTGCACTGTTCCGCCTCTCCGGGAGTTCAGGTGGCACGGCAACCGGCCGTGCCGTCAGACCGTGCCCGGCGAGTTACCCATGCGCTCGGCGAAAGTTGTCACCGGTGTTCGGCCCGAGTCTATCGACCGGGAATGTCCTGGTGGAGTCGGTGGGCGCGCAGGTGGTCCGGGGCACAGCGCACAGCGTGGTCTATCACGGCGGTGCGTGCCGGTCAGACGACACGGTCGGCGAACGCGCGCAAGGTGCCGATCGCCGGTCGGAGATGCTCGAGTAGGGGTGTCGCGGAGATCGGCGCGCCCACCGAGTGCCCCTCCTGGGCAGCGAGGTTGGCCGCCAACGCGTGCACCCGGGCGGCGGCGGCCGCGGACCAGGCGGGATCACGTCCGGCGGCGAGCAGCGCCCCGAGAATGCCGGAGAGGACATCACCGGCGCCCGCGGTGGCGGCCCAGGACGCACCCGCCTCGTTGACCAGGACCGGCGCGCCCGGGGTGGCCACGAGGGTGGCACGGCCCTTCAACAGGACGGTGACCTGCCAGTCGTCGGCGAGCGAACGGACCGCGCCGACCCGGTCCGGCCCGACTTCGTGCCCGGTGAGGCGCGCGAATTCGCCTGCGTGCGGGGTCAATACCGTCGGCGCGGTGCGGGCCCGCACCAGCTCGGGTTCGGCGGCGAGCATGGTCAGTCCGTCGGCGTCGACGACGACCGGTAGCTCGGTGGCGAGGATCTCGACGAGACGATTGCGGGCGTCGGCGTCGGTGCCCGCGCCGGGGCCGAACACCCACGACTGCACCCGGCCGACTTCCGAGACCTGCTGGGTGGCAATGACTTCGGGAAACCTCGCGAGCACGTCGGCGGCGCCGGTGCCGGCATAGCGGACCATGCCCGAGGTCGCCGCGACCGCCGCGCCCGTGCACAGCACCGCCGCGCCCGGATAGCTCGCGCTGCCCGCGCAGATGCCGGTCACCCCCTGGGTGTACTTGTCGTCGGCCGCCGCCGGTATCGGCCAGTCCGCACCGATCGATCCCGGTTCCAGCGCAGCCAGATTCGGCCCGGGTAGTCGTAACCCGATGGGCACCAGCTCTGTTCGCCCGCAGTACGGCGCGGCGAGGACATGCACCGGCTTGTACGCGCCGAACGCCACCGTGACGTCGGCGCGGACGGCGGGGCCGGTGACCGCGCCGGTATCCGGGTCGACACCGCTCGGCAGGTCCGCGGCGACAATCGGAACCCGCAGTCCCGCAACCAGTTCCGCGGCATCGGGCCGCAACGCTCCGCGGCCGGAGATGCCGACGATACCGTCGACCACCAGGTCTGGGCTGCCGATGTCCGCGCGCACCCGCCCACCCGCCTTACGCAGTGCCGCAAGGCCTTTCGTGTGCGCCCGAGCCGGGTTCAACAGCACCGCCGCCACTTCGACACCGCGACGGCGCAACATCGATCCGGCCCACAGCGCGTCACCGCCGTTGTCGCCCGAGCCGACCAGCAAGGTCACCGCACGACCGGCGACGCCGCCGGTGCGCGCCCGCAGCTCCCCCGCGACGACCTTGGCCAGCCCGTACGCCGCGCGCTGCATGGGCACCCCGTCCGGGACGCGCGTGAACAACTCGGCCTCCGCCGCGCGCACTTCGTCGGCGGTGAAATAGCCCCGCTGCGTGGACATGAGCGATCCTCCACTGGGTTGTTCGGTACGGCTGCCGCGCGGACCCGCAACGTCAGCAGACTACGCTTGGCCATCATGCCAATGCTCACGCGTCGCGCACGGTCCACGCAGGTCGCCACCGGAGTGGCGGTGCTGACCGCGATGCTGGTGGCGGGTTGCGGCGGTGGCGATTCCGGGCCCGCCGCGACGACCACGAAGCGGCCCGCGCATCCGGTGACCACCACCACCCAGCCCGCGGGCGATACGAAACCCGCCGCCGTCACCATCGATGTGCGCGACATGAAATTCGCGCCCGGTGAGGTGACCGTCAAGGTCGGCGACACCGTCACCTGGCATTTCACCGACAAGGCCCCGCACACCGTGCAGGGCATCGGCGACAAGGCGATGGGCCTCAACAGCCCGATCATCGACAAGGGCGACTGGAGCTACACCTTCACCGCGCCGGGGACCTACCGCTATCTCTGCTCCCTGCACCCGGAAATGCGCGGCACCGTCACCGTGCAGTAGGACACCGCACGCCCCGCGCAAGCGGCACAGTCCCGCTCGACGCCGGATCTCGTCGGCGGCGAGCGGAACATACGCGCGTCAGACCGGCCGGTAGGCGCGGGTGCGCGGACTCCGCGCCGACGACGTGTTGAGCGCTTCGACCGCGGCCACCAGCGGGGCCAGCTCCGGGTCCGCCGCGGCTTGGCCGAGCGCACTGGCGAGCGCGTCGTCGTGGGTCGGGCGCGCCCGGTCCAGCAGCGCGAGGCCGGGCGGGGTGACGTCGGTGTAGATGCCGCGGCGATCGTCGGGGCACAGGTAGCGCTGGAGCAGGCCGCGGTCTTCCAGCCGGGTGACCAGCCGGGTCGTCGCGCTCTGACTCAGCACCACCGCCTCCGCGACCTGGTTCATCCGTAGGTGACCGCCGGGACCGTCGTGCTGCCTGCTCAACACCACCAGCAGCGAGTACTCGCGGACGCTCAGGTCGTGGCCGGATTGCAGGGCGCGTTCGATGTGCGCCTCGATCCGATCGTGCAGCAGCGACAGTGCGTACCAGCCATCGGCCAAGCCGGTCAGGGCGGCATCCGCGGTCATGATCGTCCTTCCGCGTAGAGAGTGTCCTTCCAGGATAGATGAAGTCGGCAATAGCCCGCGCTTGCAATTATCACGCGCTTGCAATTATTGTTGACGCCCGTAAGGCTCAAGCGCAATCTCACGTGGAGGCTCTCGCCCATGCCGCTCGCACTCCTCGCCCTGACCCTCGGGGCCTTCGGAATCGGCACCACCGAATTCGTGGTCGTCGGGTTGCTACCCGACATCGCGGACACCTACGCGGTGTCCATCCCCACCGCGGGCCTGCTGGTCACCGGATACGCGCTCGGCGTGGTGGCCGGCGCGCCGCTGATGACCGGACTCGGCACCCGCGTCTCGCGCAAACGCATGCTCCTCGGCATGCTGCTGCTCCTGGTCGCGGGCAACGTATTGTCCGCCGTCGCACCGACTTTCGGGCTCATGCTGACCGGCCGGATCGTCGCCTCGCTGGCACACGGCGCGTTCTTCGGCATCGGCGCGGTGGTCGCGGGCAGCGTGGTCCGCCCCGACAAACGCGCGGGCGCCATCGCGATCATGTTCACCGGCCTCACCGTGGCCACCATGGTCGGCGTGCCCGTCGGCACCCTGCTCGGCCAGCAGTTCGGCTGGCGGCTCACCTTCCTGATCGTCGCGCTGGTCGGACTGATCGGGCTACTCGGCGTCGCCCTGCTGGTGCCGGAACAGCCCGCGCCGCAGGACGCCCGGCTGCGCACCGAACTCGCCGTGTTCCGCAATCCACAGGTGCTGCTCGCGATGGCCATGACGGTGCTCGGGTTCGGCGGTGTCTTCGCGGCGATCACCTACCTGGCCCCGATGATGACCGAGGTCACCGGTTTCGCGGACAGCTCGGTCACCTGGCTGCTCGTCCTGTTCGGCCTCGGCTTCTCCGCGGGCAACCTGATCGGCGGCAAGTTCGCCGACCGGCACCTGATGCCGATGCTCTACCTCACTCTGGGCGGACTCGCGGTGGTGCTCGCGCTGTTCACCCTCACCGCGCACAACAAGGTCACGGCCGCGATCACCATCGTGCTGATCGGCGCGCTCGGCTTCGCCACCGTGCCGCCGCTGCAGAAGCGCGTTCTCGACCAGGCTTCGGGCGCACCGACTTTGGCGTCGGCGGTCAATATCGGCGCGTTCAACCTCGGCAACGCCGTCGCCGCGTGGCTCGGCGGACTGGTTATCGCCGCGGGCTTCGGCTACACCGCGCCGAACTGGGTCGGGGTCGCGCTGGTGGTCACCGCACTCGGCCTGGCCGTCTGGTCCGGTGCCATCGAACGCCGGGCCGCTGCCGAACCGGCCTCCGCGCTGGTGCCGGCGAGCTGAGTCCCATCCGATCGGTCCGGCGGCGACCTGTGGTCACCGCCGGATTCGCGTCGTCTCGGCGAAAGGTGTTGCTGCGCAGCCACACACGTGTGAGCGCGGCGGTCACACAGGAGGATCCGCACCTGCCCCATGGGCGCAGCGCCGCCGGTCTACTCGACCGTGACGGACTTGGCCAGGTTGCGCGGCTTGTCCACGTCGTAGCCGCGGGCCTGGGCCACCTCGGCCGCGAAGATCTGCAACGGGACCGTCGACAGCAATGGCTGGAACAGCGTCGGCGCGGACGGGATCTCGATCAGGTCATCGGCGAACGGCCGCACCGTGTCGTCGCCCTCCTCGGCGATCACGATGGTGCGCGCGCCACGCGCCTGGATCTCCCGGATATTGCTGAGCAGCTTCGAATGCAGCACCGCGCGGCCATTCGGCGACGGCATCACCACGATCACCGGCAGACCGTCTTCGATCAGCGCGATCGGACCGTGCTTGAGCTCACCGGCCGCGAAGCCCTCGGCGTGCATGTACGCCAGTTCCTTGAGCTTCAGCGCACCCTCCAGCGCCACCGGGTAACCGACGTGGCGGCCCAGGAAGAGCACCGTCTGGACATGAGCGAGCTCCCGCGCGATGGCCCGTACCTGCGGACCGGTCGCCAGCACCCGCTCGACCAGCTTCGGCATCGCCTCCAGCTCGGCGAACTCACGGGCCACCTCGTCGGGGTACTTGGTGCCCCGCGCCTGCGCCAGCGCCAAGCCGACCAGGTAGTTCGCGGTGACCTGCGCCAGGAACGCCTTCGTCGACGCGACGCCGATCTCCGGGCCGGTCCTGGTGTACAGCACCGCATCCGACTCGCGCGGGATCTGCGCGCCGTTGGTGTTGCAGATCGCCAGCACCCTGGCCTTCTGCTCCTTGGCGTGCCGCACCGCCTCGAGCGTGTCCGCGGTCTCGCCCGACTGCGAGATCGCCACGACCAGCGTGGAACGGTCCAACACCGGGTCGCGGTAACGGAATTCGCTGGCCAGCTCCACCTCGACGGGCAGCCTGGTCCAGTGCTCGATCGCGTACTTGGCGAGCAGGCCCGCGTGGTACGAACTGCCGCAGGCGACGACGAACACCTTGTCGAAGTCGCGCAGTTCCTGATCGGCCAGGCGCTGCTCGTCCAGCACGATCCGGCCCGCGCCGTCCTGATCCTGGCTGAAATGCCCGATCAGCGTGTCCGCGACACCGGCGGGCTGCTCTTCGATCTCCTTGAGCATGAAGTAGTCGTGGCCACCCTTTTCGGCGGCGGCCAGATCCCAGTCGATCGTGAACGGGCGGGTCCGCGCGACCGCGTCGGTCCCCGCGAAATCGGTGACCGTGTAGGTGTCCGCGGTGATCACCACCGCCTGGTCCTGCCCGAGTTCGACCGCCTCGCGGGTGTGCTCGATGAACGCCGTGACATCGGAGGCGATGAACATCTCGCCCTTGCCGACACCGACCACCAGCGGGGTCGAGCGGCGCGCCGCGACGATCATCTCCGGATGGTCGGCGTGCGTGAAGACCAGGGTGAACGCGCCCTCCAACCGGCGCAGCACCGCGAGTGCGCTCGCCGCGAAATCACCCGCCGTCGGGCCTGCGGAGTAAGCCTGCGCGACCAGGTGCACCGCGACCTCGGTGTCGGTGTCGCTGCGCAGTTCGACCCCGGCGTCCTCCAGTTCGCGGCGCAGCGGGGCGAAGTTCTCGATGATGCCGTTGTGCACCACGGCGACCTTGCCGCTGTGGTCGCGATGCGGGTGCGCGTTGCGGTCGGTCGGCGCACCGTGGGTGGCCCAGCGGGTGTGCCCCATGCCGGTGGTGCCCGCGAACCGCGCCACCCCGACCTCGGCCAGTTCGGCCTCCAGGTTGGCCAGCTTGCCCGCCTTGCGTTCCACCGCCAACTCGCCGGTGCCGTCGACGATCGCCACGCCCGCGGAGTCGTAGCCGCGATATTCCATGCGGCGCAACGCGTCAACGACAACGCCGAGCGCGTCCCGGTATCCGACGTACCCCACGATTCCGCACATGGCTCACCAGAGTACTTATCGGATAACGTTCTCGTCGTGTCGGCGTCTGTGAAATCGCTTCTGAGCACCTTGACCAGCCGCGGCCCCCATCGGGTGCTGCGCGGCAACCTGGCCATCGCCGGGCAGCCCGGGGTGGTGTTCACGCCGGAATCCGGACTCAACCTCCCCGCGGTGGCGTTCGGCCACGGCTGGTTGACCGGCGTCGCGCACTACCGCACCCTGCTCGAGCACCTGGCCTCCTGGGGCATCGTGGCCGCCGCCCCGGACACCGAGCGCGGGCCGATCCCGTCGCACCTCGGCCTGGCCACCGACCTGCTGACCACCCTGGACATCTGCACCGGGGTGCGGCTCGGGGACGGCTCGATCAGCGTGCACCCCGAACGCCTCGCCTTGGTCGGCCACGGCATGGGCGCGGGCGCGGCCGTCATCGCGGCGAACCAGCGGCAGGTCGCCGCCGTCGCCGCGCTGTTCCCCGCGCCGACCGCCCCGGCCGCCGAGAAGCTCGGCGCCGACATCGACACGCCCGCCCTCATCCTGGCCGGCGCCACCGATATCGCCTCGGTCAGCTCCAACGCGCTCCCCTTGGCCGCCACCTGGGGCGGACCCATGGTGTTGCGTGCCATCGACGGCGCCTCCCACAACGGCATCGTCGAGGGTCGCCGAGTGCTGGCCGCCGTCGGCGCGGGCAAGCACGAATCGAAGACCGCCCGCACCACCCGCGCCCTCCTCGCCGGCTACCTGCTCGCCAAACTGTCCGGCGACAAGACCTACCGCGTCTTCGCCGACCCCGACGCCGACATCCCCCACACCGCCGTCATAGATCCCAACGCCAAAGAAGAAGCCCCGGCCCCCAAACTCAAAGTCGGCCAACTAGCCTCCCTCCTCCGCCGCTGACCCGCAGGGCCACATCCCACGCCCCAGCGGCGAGTCCCAGTGAGACGCCGGACGAAGCAGCGGCGGGCCTCGGCTGCGGCCGGCACGTTCACACCAACCCGCCGCGCGACACACCGGCACTCCGCCGACAACCCCTGTGGACACCAGTCGCCGCTGACCAGCGCACAGCGACCGGCCCGACACGCTGCGGCAGGTAGCCGTCATCGGCGAACTCCCCGACCGGCAAACGACAGCGCAACCACCTCAGCCCGAACGCTGCACGTTCACAGACCTTCTCGACACCGCACACACCAACCCGCCGCGCGACACACCGACACTCCAGCGCGAACCTCTGTGAGGACCGACCAGCGTGGTGGTCACCCGGCGCTGACCCGTACGGCAACCCGGCTCGAGACGCCCCGCCCCGACACGCCCGGGTGCGGCGGGGGTTTGGGGCGGCTCAGATCAGCCAGGTTTTTCGTTGGTAGAAGGCTGCTTCCTCGTCTTCCGCGTCTACGGGGGCGACGTCGCGGTTGGCGCGGCGGGCGGCGATGGAGCGGGCTACTGCTTCCCGTTGCTCACGTGCCTCGGTTTCCTGACGGGCTCGTTCTTCTTCGGCTCGGGCTTCGGCTTCTTGGATCGCGGCGAGCAGTTCCGGACCGCCTCGGTCGCTGAGGCGTTGTTTCATCTCGTCGTATTCGTCCTGTAAGCGGAGCACCGCGCGCCGATTCTCCTCGACGATGCATTCGATCTCGTAGGCGTGGTTCACCGCGCCACCGACCTGTCATTGCCGAACCGGGTCACAGTGGCCCTGCCTCCGCCAGCTCGGCCCCGCTGTCGGACGGCGCGTCAGGGTTTTGGCTGCCGGGCATCGGTTTCGGCTTGTGCTCACCGTCTTCTTCGCGACGTGCGGACGGCACGCCGGAGGGCAGACCTGGCTGACCGGTGTTCTCCTCCGCCGCAGGCGCTTTCGGCGCAGGCGCTTCCTGGTCCGGGGTGGCAGGTGCGGGCTCTTCGGACCGAGGAGCCCCGGCCGGATCCTTGGACTGCGGCGCCTCCGCGGCAGGCGTCGGCTGCTCCCCCGCGGGCCGTTCGCCCTTCGGCGGCTCACCCGCGGGCTGCTCGCCCTTCGGTTCATCGGATGCGGGTTCGTCGGACGGCACAGGCTCCCCTTCGGCTTTCGGCTCGTTCACCGAAAGTACCGGCACCCCATGCTCATCCAGCTTCAGGCTGAACTCTTGCGGCTTGCCGTCGGCGTCGGACATGGTGAGCTTCAACCCGTCCGCGCCCATCTCGAACTTCAAATGCTTACCGGCGACGTCGAATTCGGCGGCGGGCTGGTCCGGCTTGCCGTCGTTGTCCCGGTCTACCGGCGTGGGCTGACTCGATTGCAGGTTCTTGATCGCGTCGTCCACACCGGTCGCGAGGCTGCTGGTCAGCGAACTGAGGCCGGAGGTGACCGCACTGGTGAGCGTGGACGTCAACGGCGACAACGAACTCGCCACCTGACTGAGCGAGGCGAGACCGTCCAGCGAGGGAATCTTCGTCGTGGTCGGCACCGTCGTAGCGGGCGTGGTCTCGGCAGGGACGGTGGAAGCAGGCGTCGTACCCGGCGTGCCCGGAGTACCGGGCGTTCCAGGAGTACCCGGGGTTCCGGGCGTGCCAGGCGTGCCGGGCGTTCCCGGGGTTCCGGGCGTTCCCGGGGTTCCAGGCGTGCCGGGCGTTCCTGGCGTACCCGGAGTCCCAGGCGTACCAGTACCTTTCGGCTGCTCCGTAGGCGCGGGCGCATCGGCCGGCGCCGGATACTGACTGGTGTCCAACCGCGCGAGCGCGTCGGCGAGCTGACCGTAGATGCGGCGCACATCCGCATCCGTCTTCTTGCACAGCGCCAGGAAGTTGTCGACGGTGCCGTCGACGTGCGGAACGAACGTCTCCTGCAACCACTTCTTGGCGTCTCTGCCGAGCTCATACTCGGCGTAGTTCTCGGCGTTGTAGATGAACTGGTCGATCGTTTTGCGGCCGGTGTTGTCGATATCGGGCTTGTCTTTGTCCCAATACCGCGCGACGGTCTCCGCTTTGCTCCGTACGACGCTGCGCAGGCCCGGAACCGCCGCGGACAGCGTCGACGCGACGGCAATGGCGGTGCCGCGATCGGTCTCGGCCCGGCGGACCTGTTCCGCGAGCATGGTGTGCGCGGCATCCCCCGCCACGCCCTGCCACACCGAGGGCAACGCCGCGAGCTGGACCTGCTGCTTGCGCAGTTCGGTGCCGACCTCGCCGTTCACCTTGCTGACCGTGGCCGCGATCTGGCCGAGCGCATCCAGATCCATCTCCCGCTCGGCGTCGAACAGCGCACAGAGCGCCGAATATTCGGGCAGATCCGCGCGCCCGTACCCGAACTTGTCGTGGACGGTGTTGTAGCGCGGCAGATAGCTCTCGAAGTACATCAAGCCTTCGGCGCCGTTATCCAGCATCTGCTGGACCGTCGCGCTGTCGCCCGCCTGGTAATCAACCATTAGTCACTCGTCCCCGTCGGAGCCACTGCTGCTCGGCCGCCTCGCCTGCCTTTCGAACCGTCAGGTGAGTTGGACACCGACTGCCGTGATCTTGCGTACGTTCGCATCGTCCACGGTCGCGTAGGTGGTGGCACTGGTGGTGATCTGTGCACCCGTTTTGTCGACGGCCCCCTGCCAGTTCTGCAGCCAGGTCGCGAAGCGGGCCAAACCGTCGTGCACCTTGGTCCCCTCGGCGGCGTAGGACCGGCCCGCCTGCGCCGCGCCGAAATCCTGCCGCCGCGCGTCGGTCACCTTGTTGCCGATGACCGCCGCCGAGGACTTCAGATTGGCCCCGATCTGTTGCAGCACAGCCGGATCCACCGTGACGCTGCCGCCCATCGTGCCCCCTTCGTCCCTGCGTCGTCCGAACTCGCGCTTCGATACCGTGCCGACGCCGAGTGGTGTCCATACCTTCTTCGACGCGGCACTCCGACGTTCGGTTCCATCGATTCCCGCCGGACGTCCTACGCGGGAATCTAATGGGCGAGCCGGGCCGGGACAACCCGATCCGAGCGGGAACTACGACCCGATCTTCCCGTGATCCGTGCGGACCCACTCGGACGTGCCGTCGGGATGCCGGTGGAACTCCCAGGCGGCGTAGTCGCCGTCTTTTTCCACCACGGTGACGTGGTCGGCGAGGCCGTCGTGGTCGTAGTCGGTCCAGACCTGCATCGCCTCCTCACCGGTGGTGGTGATGGTGTCGAGGGTGCCGTCGCCGTCGATGTCCTGGGTGGGGTGATGCAGTTCGACCGCACCGAGGCCGTCCAGCGATGAGGACGCGTCGATGCCGGGCAGTTCCAGACCCGGCAATTCGCCCGAGGTGATCATTGCTACTCCTCAGCAGGACTCGTGGTGTGCGCTGCGTTGGTTTCCGCGATGGTCCGCGAACAACGTCATCGCTCCATACTGACATCCGCAGCAGTCCGACGCAGCCCCCACCGGCCTCACTTCTTCGGCATCAGCAGCCACAACACCAGGTAGATGATGAACTGCGGGCCCGGCAGCAGGCACGAGATCACAAACAGCAGGCGCACGACGTTGGCGTTCCAGCCCAGGTATTCGGCGATACCACCACAGACGCCCGCGATCCACTTGTCGTGAGTCGAGCGGGTGAAACGGCGGGTAGGTGCGGTCATGGTCTTCCCTCTCTGGCGATGTTCTCTTCGACCTCCACTCTGCCGATTCCAGACCGCCGGCACATCGCTCCGGCGACCGATCCCGACCCTGATTTCCGCGCCGCCCGGCTCAGGGTGCAACCCCGAGAGCACCGATGCGGGCCGCCCGGCCCCCGCACGGCAGAATGCTCACGTGAACGAGGGCCAGCGAACGAACCACGATTACCGCCCGACCCAGCCGATCGCGGGCGAGGCGGAGTCGTGAGGGAGCGCCAGCGAGCGAACCGAGAACACAGCGCGCCTGTGCGCACGACGCAGCCGAGCGCCAGCGAGGCGGAGTCGTGAGGGAGCGCCAGCGAGCGAACCGAGAACACAGCGCGCCTGTGCGCACGACGCGGCCGAGCGCCAGCGAGGCAAAGTCGTGAGCACCACTCTGCACGCCCGCGGCCTCTCGGCCGGGCACGGCGAACGTGTCCTCTTCGAGGATCTGGATCTCACCCTGGCTCCGGGCGATGTGATCGGCTTGGTCGGGGTGAACGGCGCGGGCAAGTCGACGCTGTTGCGCATGCTGGCGGACCGGCGCACGCCCACCGGCAGCATCACGGTGAGCCCGCCCGACGCGACCATCGGCTATCTCGCGCAGGAACCCGAGCGGGTGTCCGGTGAGACGGTGCGCCAATTCCTCGGTCGCCGAACCGGAGTCACCGCCGCGCAGCTCGCCATGGACGAGGCCGCCGAACGCCTCGCCGACGGCGGCGACGAAGCGGCGACGACGTATTCGGACGCGCTGGAACGCTGGCTCGCGCTCGGCGGCGCGGATCTGGAGCAGTGCGCCGACGAGGTGGCGGCCGATCTCGGCCTGACTGTCAGCTTGGCGAACGGCCTGGAGACCCCGATGACGGGCTTGTCCGGCGGCCAGGCCGCGCGGGCGGGCCTGGCGTCGGTGTTGTTGTCGCGCTTCGACATTCTGCTGCTGGACGAGCCGACCAACGATCTGGACCTGGACGGCCTGGCCCGGCTCGAGCAGTTCGTCGCGGGCGTGCGGGTGCCGCTGGTGGTGATCAGTCATGACCGGGAGTTCTTGGCGCGCACGGTGAATCGGGTGGTCGAGCTGGATCTGGCGCAGCAGCAGGTCGGCTCCTACGACGGCGGCTACGAGGCTTATCTGGCCGAACGCGAGATCGCCCGCAGGCACGCGCGCGAGGCGTACGACGAGTACGCGGACACCAAGGCGGGTTTGGAAGCGCGGGCACAGATGCAGCGCAACTGGCTCGAACACGGTGTGCGCAATGCTCGCCGGAAGGCACGCGATCCCAAGAAGGTCGATTCGGACAAGGTGGGCCGCAAGATGCGCGCCGAATCCACCGAGAAGCAGGCGGCGAAGGCCAGGCAGACGCAACGCCGGATCGAACGGCTCGACGTGGTCGAGGAGCCGCGCAAGGAGTGGGAGCTGCGGATGACCATCGCGGCCGCGCCGCGCAGCGGGTCGGTGGTGGCGACGCTGTCCGACGCGACGCTCACGCGCGGTGATTTCACCCTCGGCCCGGTCACCACTCAGGTCGATTGGGCCGACCGAATCGTGTTGACCGGCGCGAACGGCTCCGGCAAATCCACGCTGCTCGCGTTGTTGCTCGGCAAGATCGAGCCGGATACCGGCAGCGCGACACTCGGCGCCGGGGTCGAGATCGGCGAGGTGGATCAGGCCCGTGGGTTGTTCCGCGGCACCGCATCGCTGGCCGACACGTTCGGCGCGCAGATGCCGGATTGGCCCGACGCCGAAATCCGCACGCTGCTGGCCAAGTTCGGCCTGCGCGGCGCACATGCGTTGCGCCCCTGCGACACTCTCTCACCCGGTGAACGCACCCGTGCCGCGCTCGCCCTGCTGCAGGCCCGCGGGGTGAACCTGCTCGTACTGGACGAGCCGACCAACCACCTGGACCTGCCCGCCATCGAGCAATTGGAGCAGGCGGTCGAATCCTTCACCGGCACACTGCTGCTGGTCACGCACGACCGCCGGATGCTCGACACCATCGAGGCGACCCGTCGCTGGCACATGGATTCCGGCAAGCTCACCGAAACCACCTGAGCCGGCGGGTCAGACCGAGGCGACCCGCTTGGCGAGGTCGTCGGCGAGTTGCCGGGCCTGGGCCGGGTCGGTGGCCTCCACCATGACGCGGACCAGTTCCTCGGTTCCGCTCGGGCGCAGCAGGACTCGGCCGGAGTCGCCGAGGATGCGCTCGGCCTCCTGTACCGCCTCCCGCACCTCCGGCGCCGTCGCGACCAGCGACTTGTCACTGACCGGCACGTTCACCAAAACCTGTGGCACGGTCTGCAATACGGCGGCCAGCTCGGCGAGGCTGCGCCGCGTGGTGGCCATCCTGGCCATCAGTTTCAGGCCGGTGAGAATGCCGTCGCCGGTGGTGCCGAACCGCGGGAAGATCACGTGCCCGGACTGTTCGCCACCGAGGGTGTAGCCGCCGCGGCGCAGTTCCTCCAGCACGTACCGGTCGCCGACCGCGGTGGTGCGCAACGCGATTCCGGCCGCGCGCATCGCGATGTGCAGGCCCAGGTTGCTCATCACGGTACCGACCAGGGTCTGCTGTGCCAGCTCGCCTGCTTCGTGCATGGCCAGCGCGAGCACCGCGAGGATGGCGTCCCCGTCGACGATCCGGCCCGCGGCGTCGACCGCGAGGCAGCGGTCGGCGTCACCGTCGAGCGCCAAGCCGAGGTCGGCCCCGTGCTCGCGCACCGCCTGCTGGATCGAGTCCAAATGCGTTGAACCGCAACCGTCATTGATGTTGAGGCCGTCGGGTTCGGCGTTGATCGAGATCACCGTCGCCCCGGCGGCGCGGAACGCGGCGGGCCCGACCTCGGACGCGGCACCGTGCGCGCAGTCGAGCACGACGGTGAGCCCGGACAGATCCTGCGCCGTCGCCGCCACCAGATGCTCGACATAGCGCTCGTGCGTACCGGCCAGGCTGTATTGATCGGGCACCGCGGGCCCGTGATCGCGCGCGCCGACCGCGTTGACCACCCGGCCGATGCTCGCCCCGGTCGGGCGCACCACCAGGTCCTCGGTGATCAGGGCTTCGATCCGGTCCTCGATCGCGTCGTCGAGCTTGTGCCCGCCCGCGGCGAAAATCTTGATGCCGTTGTCCGGCATGGGGTTGTGCGAGGCGGAGATCATCACGCCGAAGCACGCGTCGTACAAACCGGTCAGATACGCGACGGCGGGGGTCGGCAGCACGCCGACCTGGAGCACGTTCACACCGGTGGCGGTCAGGCCCGCGGTCACCGCGGCCTCCAGCATCTCCCCGCTGGCCCGGGAATCGCGACCGACCACCGCCAGCGGTCGCTGCTTGCCTCGACTCAAGATCTGTGCGGCCGCACCCGAAACTCGCATGGCCAGTTCCGGACTCAACGACTCGTTGGCCAACCCACGGATTCCGTCGGTGCCGAACAAACGTCCCATACCTCAGCCCCTCATCGTGGATCCGCGGCGGCGCGCGCCGGCGGTCCGGAGACGGCGGCGTACGCGACCGGCGAAGGCGCAGACGCCACACGGTGATACAGCACGAGAGCAGGCAACCAGCCGTTGCTGGAAGCCTGCTCTCGTACAGCTGCCCGTCGACCGTTGTGCCCCCGGCACCTCCAAGGGTGCCGGATGGCAGCGGGCGACGAGGCCAAAATCAGCGCTTCGAGTACTGCGGAGCCTTACGGGCCTTCTTGAGGCCGTACTTCTTGCGCTCGGTGGCACGCGGGTCACGGGTCAGGAAGCCGGCGCGCTTCAGCGCGGGACGGTCGTCCGGGGTGACCTCGATCAGCGCGCGGGCGATGGCCAGACGCAGGGCGCCGGCCTGTCCCGACGGGCCGCCGCCGACCAGGCGGGCGTGGATGTCGAAGGACTCGGTCCGCTCGACGGTCACCAGCGGCGACTTGACCAGCTGCTGGTGCACCTTGTTCGGGAAGTAGTCCTCGATGGTGCGGCCGTTGAGCACGAAGTTGCCCGAGCCCGGCAGCATGCGCACGCGGACGACGGCTTCCTTACGACGGCCGACGGTCTGCACCGGGCGGTCGATCACGATCGGCGCGAAGCTCTCCGCGCTGACCTCGGCCTCGTCGTAGCCTTCGCCGTCCTCGACGACCTCGACAGCGTCGAATTCCTCGGCGACGGCTTCTTCGTTGAATTCCTCAGGAGCGGTCACTGAATCTTCTCCGTTACTCACTGCGCCACCTGCTTGATCTCGAACGGAATCGGCTGCTGAGCGGCGTGCGGGTGGCTGGGGCCCGCGTAGACCTTCAGCTTGCCCGCGATCGCGTTGCCGAGCTTGTTCTTCGGGATCATGCCCTTGACGGCCTTCTCCACGAGCCGGTCCGGACGGCTCTCCAACACCTGGCCGACAGTGCGCGACTTGAGGCCGCCCGGGTGCCCGCTGTGGTGGTGGATCAGCTTGTCCGCCTTCTTGTTGCCGCTGATGGCAACCTTGTCGGCGTTGATGATGATGACGAAATCGCCACCATCGAAGTTCGGTGCGTAGGTCGGCTTCGTCTTGCCACGCAGCAGATTCGCTGCCTGGACGGCGAGACGGCCGAGCACTACGTCAGTGGCATCGATGACGTACCACTTGCGGGTCACGTCACCAGCCTTGGGGCTGTACGTAGGCACAGTGCTTCCCTGTCTGTCGTCGGTGTTGCCGGCCAGGCGTGTGGTCGAACGCTCCCGGCGGCCGGTGGAGACCCGGGACTCGATTGCACGACCGGTTACCCGGTACGTCCGCACGCCAACGAGCCACGATACCAGTCCGGGCAGGCCGGACCGAAATCGCGTCAGATCTCGATCGGCGGCCCCGGATCGATCGCCCGGCGCGGGCCCGGCAGCAGGTAGCGCAGGGTGTCGACGCCCGGCTGTTCGCATTCCGGCTCGGTGGCCCGCCGGTCGGTGCGCGGCGATCCCGGCGCGTGACCGCGCACCGCGGCGATGCCGGGGCGGACCTCGTTGGTCACATACGGCGTCAACGGGCAGGCGATCAGGTCCGCGACCGCGGGACCCGGCGCCACGGTCAGCGTCGTCTCCGCCGCCGTGAGCTCGACCCGGTCACCGCTGCCCGGCAGCGCCACCACCGCGAGCGCCACCGCGCCGACCACCGTGTGCGCGCCGAACAGGTTGTCCTTCATCTTGTTCCACAGTTTTCCCTTGCGGGGTCTGTCCTCGTCGTCGTCCGGCTCGGACCCCGGCTCGCGCCACTGGCCCTGCCGTCCCGGTTCGTCGGACTGCGGCGCCTGATACGAACGCGCGCCGGGCGGGATCGGCCCGGGCGGCGGCCCGCTCTGCGGCGGACCCGCCGGACC
>NZ_BDCI01000046.1 GCF_001613425.1 Nocardia vulneris
GGCCCGGGCGGCGGCCCGCTCTGCGGCGGACCCGCCGGACCGCGCTGCTCCTCGGCGGGCTGTCCCGGCGGCCGGGTGAAGCGGCTGCCCAGCTCGGCGAGGTTCGGCGGCAGGCCGCGCGCGGCATCTTCGCGCGAGAGCCGGGTGGTCGCGTCGAGATCGCCCTGGGTCGGATAACCGGGGCCGTACTGCACGGGCGGCACGGGACGCGGCGGCGCAGTGTCCGCCCGCCGCGGTGCGGACTCGGCTTGGCGCTGGGGCGATTCCGCCTGCCGCTGGGGCGATTCGGCTTGCCGCTGACCGGACTCGGCTTGATGCCGCGGCGATTCCGCCTGCCGCTGGGTGGCACCGGCCTGCCGCTGGCCGGGCGGCGCCTGCGGTGGCGCGGACTCGGGCCGGTAATGCCCCGCCTGGTCCCGATGCTGCGGACCTGGATCCTGGTACTGCGTCGGATCGACGCGCGGCGGCGCGGGCTCGGCATGCCTGCCGCCCGGTTCCGGCTCGTCCATCTCGGTATCGGTGACCAGCAGGTGCGCGGCGCCGAGCACCAGCGCGTGCATCGGGTGATCGGCGACCTGCAACCGGTGCCCGAGATGGTTCTGGAAGGCCAGCCGCAGGGCCTCGTTGAAGCACACATTGCCGGACAGCAGCACCGTCGAGGTGTCCGCGCCGATCCGGCGGGCCGCCGCCATCACCTCGATCACCACATTGTCCGCGGACCTGGCGTCTCGCATGGATTCCGGGCTCACCGGCACGTCGACCGATTCGGTCGGCTGCTCGTCGTCGCCGTGTACCGCGACCACCAGCACGGTCCGGCCGTCGGAGTAGACGCCGGTCGCGCCGATGCCGTTCGGCCTGGCCTGATCCGGCGGATGCACCAGACCGAGCGCGCGCACGTACCCCGACAACGCGATGCTCTCCGGCAGCGGCTCGACGATCACGTCGAGCTGTTCCACCAGCGCGGCGTACACCTCGACCTTCTCGTCCGGCCAGCCGTCCGGGAAGGGCAACGCCACCAGGTCGGGCTTGCCGCGCAGATGTTTACCGATCGAGGCCAGCGGGTTGTACATCCGGGCCCGGAACACCAGCTCCGCGGGCCAGGTCGCACCGGCCACCACGATCTGCGGGTGGCCGAGGATGTCGCGCACATCGGCGATCGCCATGCCGAGGTCGGGCCGCTGCCGGTCCACCCCGGCGGTGTGCAACCGCCCCGAAGAATCCGCCAGCAAATACGCGGGCGGTGTCCACATACCCTCCACCTGCACCGGGCGGATCGGCGTGCCCCCGCCACCCGCGGCTACGGACACCACATCCCAGCCGAGATGTACCGCCCCTACTCGCACCGTCACAGGCATAAGTGTGCCTGGTATGCGGCCGAGATGCTCGCTCTTGTCCGCAGCCCCCGGTAGGGGCCGGAAAATCGCACCGGCATCAGGCCACCGACTTCTTCAGCCGGAGTCGCCGCCAGGTGATGACGGCCAGCACGACGGTGAGCAGGATCAGCACGCCCACGTCCAGCGCCCAGATGCCCGGCGTGTGCTCCCACAGCTTGTCCGGCTGCGCGTTGATGAACACTTCGCGAATGTTCACCGTGGAAGCGCCCGTCGCGTAACCCCAGCGGGCCGGGAACAGCCAGGACACCTGCTCGAGCACCACCCGGCCGGTGACCGGGATCAGGCCGCCCGCCATCACCAGCTGGCACATGATGGCCACCACCAGCAGCGGCATCACCTGCTCGTTCGACTTCGCCAGCGACGAAAGCAACAGTCCGACAACGACACAGCAGACCGCGGTCAACGCGATATCGATGTACAGCTCGGCGCTGCCCGAGGCCAGCACCGCGCCCTCGCCCGGACGCTTCTTGCCCGCGAGCACGATGCCGACCAGCACCGCGGACTGCAGCAGCGCGGTGAAACTGAACACCGCGATCTTCGCCAGCAGATACGCCGAGGGCAGCAGTCCGACCGCGCGTTCGCGCTGGAAGATGGTGCGCTCGCCGACCAGGTCACGCACGGTGAGCGTGGAACCCATGAAACAGGCGCCGAGGATCAGCACCACGAGTAGCTGCTGGGTCTCCCCGCCGCCCTGCGGTACGAAACTGCCGTCCGGCAGCGCCTTCAGCGCACCGCGCTGGAAACCGTCCTTACCGGGCACCACCAGCGACAGCGCGCCGAGGATGAACGGCATCACGATGAGGAAGATCAGATAACCGCGATCGGCCAGGATCAGCCGGACCTGTCGGCGCGAGAGCGTCGAGAACTGTTTCCCGCCACTGGATTGCGGGGGTGAGCCCACCGAACCGTACTGCTGGGGTGGCGGCGGTGGTGGCGGCGCGAACGCCTGCCGGGATCGGTAGGCCGCAAATGCCTGGTCCGGGTTGGCCGCCACGTTGGCGAAGATCTCGGCCCAGTCGCTGGTGCCGAGCGCCGCGCCGACACCCGCCGGGTTACCGCAGTAGGCGGTCTTGCCGCCCGGCGCGAGCAGCAGCACCTGGTCGCACATGTCCAGGTGCGCGACCGAGTGCGTCACCACGATCACCACGCGACCCGCGTCGGCCAGCTCGCGCAGCATCACCATGACCTGCCGGTCCAGCGCCGGATCCAGGCCCGAGGTGGGTTCGTCCAGGATCAGCAGCGACGGACCGGTGAGCAGTTCCAGCGCCACCGACGCGCGTTTGCGCTGGCCGCCGGAGAGCCGGTCCACCCGGGTGTCGGCGTGCTCGGTGAGCGAAAGTTCTTTCAGCACACCGTCGATCACCTGTTGCCGGTCGGCCTTGCTGTTGTCCGGCGGCAGCCGCAGCTCGGCCGCGTAGCCCAGCGCCTGGCGCACGGTGAGCTGGCGGTGCAGCACGTCGTCCTGCGGCACCATGCCGATGCGGGAGCGCAACGCCTCGTATTCGGCGTGCAGATTGCGGCCTTCGAAGGTGACCACACCGCCCGAGGGACGGGTGGTACCCGCGATCAAACGGGACAGTGTGGATTTGCCCGCGCCGGACGGGCCGATCAACGCGGTCAGCGTGCCCCGGCTGGCCTGCATGTTCACATCGACGAGCAGTTGCTTGTTGCCCTCGACGGTGAACCCGACACCGTGCACTGCGAGCCCCTGTTCGGCGACCGGCTTCTGCCGGTGCACCAGAGTGCCCTGCTGGACCACGAAGTCGACGTTGCCGACGGTGATGATGTCGCGCTCGCGCAGCACCACCCGCTGCTGCCGGTGACCGTTGACGAACGTGCCGTTCGCCGAGCCGAGGTCCTCGAGGGTGAGGCCCTCGGCGGTGGCGACGAGGCGCGCGTGCTTACGCGAGGCGAGCGGATCGTTGACGACGATCTGGTTGTCGGTGGTGCGGCCGATCGAGAGCCCGCCGGCCGGCAGCCGATCGGCGCGCGCGATCGCCGCGGTCGAGGCCCTGGCCCGCACCGGCGGCATGTTCGAGCTGTCCGCCCGGTGGGTCATGTTGGGGTTGATCGGCTGGGGCGCGTCCTGCGGCGGTTGATACGCCGGGCGCTGGAACTGCTGCACCGGCCGCGGCCCCGCCATCGGCGGCTGGCCGGCCATCGGCTGCTGGCCCGACTGCGGCACCTGCCCCGACTGCGGCGGGCGCACCGACGGACGCTGCGGGGGTTGTGGATTGGCGGGCAGCAGATGGAGCAGCGGACCGCTGATCGCGTCACCGAGGCGCACCTGCGTCGGCCGATCGATCGACACCGGCTGAGTCAGTCGCCGCGCGTCCACGAAGACACCGTTGGTGCTTCCGTTGTCCGCGAGCACCCAGGCGCTACCCTGCCAGGTGAGCGTCGCGTGGACCCGCGAAACCAGCGGGCTGTCGACGAATAGCGTCACCTCCGGCGCGCGGCCCATGGTGACCGGCTGACTCGAATCGAATACTCGTTCGTTTCCATCATGGCGCACGGTGATGGTCTGCGCCCCCGGTGAAGACATGCAGCGGATA
>NZ_BDCI01000047.1 GCF_001613425.1 Nocardia vulneris
GCACTCCTCACCACCATGCCAGGTAGGTATATAAATATATAGTAACTGCCTACGCGGCGGAGGCAAGTCCGAGTTCGCGGTAGCTTCGTGTCGCTCTTGAGGTCTCGTCGCCCGTGCTCTACCTTGACCCGAGGGCTCGTTCACTATCCGAAACCAGAGGAGATCCCCCGTCATGGGTGAAGTGGATGCCGCGGCGATGGAACCGATGTGGCCCCAGGGCGCGAGCGACGAATACATCACGGCCCGTATCGAACTGGCGAAAGCCGAACGCACGCTACGCGATCAGATCGAGGCGGTGGCCGCCGCCCGCCGGGAGATGCCGGCCGGACGCACCCTCGACGACTACGCCTTCGCCGAGGGACCGGCCGACCTCGGCAGGCCCGGACCGCTCCGGACCACGAGACTGCGGGAGCTGTTCGGCGAGCACGACACCCTCGTCGTCTACCACTTGATGTTCCATCCGGACGACGACGCGGCGTGCCCGATGTGCTCGCTGTGGGTCGACGGATTCCAGGGCGTCGCCCATCATCTGGGCCAGCGCACCAGCTTCGCCGTCATCGCCAAGGCCCCGCTGCCGAAACTGCGCGGCTGGGCGTTGCGCCGCGGCTGGGACGGCCTGCGCATCCTCTCCAGCCACGACACCACCTTCAACGCCGACCTGAACGCCGAACGGCCCGACGGCGATCAGCGCCCGATGATCAGCGTCTTCACCGCCGAGGGCGACCAGGTGCGTCACTTCTACACCCTGCCCGCCAACTTCCTCGACGACGCCCAACGCGGCATCGACCTGCTGTCCCCGGTCTGGAACATCCTCGACCTGCTGCCCGCCGGGCGCGGTGAGTGGTACGCCGAGAACGACTACGCCGGGCGTGCGCGCCAGGCCTGAGCGGCCGACGATCTCGCAGCGTCCGACTGGTTCTCAGGCAGGTTCCGGGAAGTCCCGAATGACCGGAGTCCAAGCATCTCCCAGTTCGTTCAGGCGGCGGATCTCGGCCAAGGCGGCGAACCAACCGGCCTCGTGCTGGGCAGCGTTGTCGAGTTCGGTGTCGGTGTAACCGCTTTGGACGAAGGTGAGGCGGGTGCCGCCGTCGGTGCCGTCCAACTGCCAGGTGACGATCGAGCCTTCGCTGTCGGCGAGGGTGATCCGGCGGTCGGGCTCGAATTCGGTTACTTCGCCATCGATACCCAGGGTGGCGCGGCCGCCGACCCGGGGTTCGAGTTCCACACCGGGGGCGCCGAACCACCGTTGGATCTGCGCGGGCTCGATCAGCGAGGCGAACACCTGCTCGGGCGGTGCGGCGATGCTGATCTCGGCCCGGATCTCGGTGCTGCGGCCAGGGCCGAAGTCGGCCGCAGGCGTCAGTTCGGTTCTGCCGTCCAGGTATTCGGTCAGGCGGGCCAGCGCGAGCGGCCAGAACACGTGCATCGCGTGCCTGCCGTCGCGGCGGCCCGGCGGATCCATCAGTTCTTCCAGCGTCGGCAGCCCGTCGTGGGTCAACCGCAGCACAGTGGCGGCGCCCGTATCTGCGAGCCGCAGCTCGACTTCGGTCTTCGCACCGTCCAGAACCCAAATGAACGCCAATGATTCGGACCCGGCGGTCGCGCTCTCTTGGTGCGGTTCGTCGCCCTGCGGGGTGGTCGATCCCCAGAACTCGTATCGGCCGGCATCGAGATCGACCTCGGCGTGCTCGGCCAGCCACCGGGTGAGCCGTGCGGGATCCGTCAGAGCCCGGTACGCCTCGTCTCGGCCTACGGAAAGCTCGGTTTCGACACGCAATTGATCACTCATCGGGTTCTCCTTCATCTTCGTGTGGATAACAGGCGACCGCGAGGCGAAAGGTCTCGCCCTGGCCGGCGCCGTGCCGGGTGAACAACTCCTGCAGCACGGTGCGCAACTCGTCGAAAAAGGCTTGCCGGTGGCCGGGTTCGAGCCGGATCTGTCCCGAGACCCCGAGTGTCGGGACCGGACCGTCCACCGGGGACAACGCGCCCAGCTCGCTCTGCACGTGCTCGACCAGGTCGAGCAGATAACCCAGGCTGAACTCGTCGCGCACCCGGCGTCGTTCGGCCGGGACCAGTCGCGGCGACACCCAATACGACCGCGCCACGGCCTGATAGACGCCCTCGCGGATCCCGTTCACGGGCCGCTCCGCGACCCGCTCGACCAGCCCGGCCGCCACCAGCTTCTTGACGTGATAAGAGACCCGCTGCGTCGATTGCCCCAGCACCTGCCCCACCTCCGGGCACGACCGCGGCTGCGCGAGCTGCTGCAAGACGTCGACCCGCTGCGGCTTGAACAGCACCTCGGCCTGCGCGATCGAGTCGACGTACAAAAGTTCTTTCACGAGAAACAGTATTTGTATGTCGCCGCGCTGTTGTCAATCCCCTTACGGCACCCAGACCACGGATCTCCGCCCGCGACACGTCGGCGGCTGTGGGCTGGTGTCCGCCCGGCCGCGCTGAACGATCGATCTTTGTTCCGTTCCACGGAACGTCGGCTGGAAAGCGGGGGCCGCACGCCGTGCAATCGAAAGACCTTAACCGAGAGCAGAGTTGGGAGCTCGAGCGTGATTTCCGACAACCTGTACCGCACCACCCAGGAACACCGAGCAGGCGCGGGGAGCGCACACGGCAAGATCATCCTGCTCGGTGAGCACATGGTGGTGTACGGCATGCCGGCCATCGCGGTACCGATGCCCGAGCTCCGCGCGCACGCCACCGCGTACGGTCGCGCGGCGGCCGGCTCCCCCGCCGCGGACGCGGTGCTCGACGCCCAACGCTCGCGCAGCCACCTCGTGCACGTCGACCCGCGTTCCGACGGCCGGTCGGCAGACAGCGTCGAGGTGGCCGCACACGCGTTCATGCGGCTGGTGGGTTACACGGAGCGCGGCGTCGACCTCGTCCTGCGCTGTGCGATACCGCCCGGCCGGGGCCTCGGCGCCAGCGCCGCGTGCGCCGTCGCGGCCGTACGGGCGCTCGCCGAGCATCTCGAATGCACGCTGACAC
Organism: Nocardia vulneris; assembly: GCF_001613425.1. Lineage (GTDB taxonomy): Bacteria > Actinomycetota > Actinomycetes > Mycobacteriales > Mycobacteriaceae > Nocardia > Nocardia vulneris. Next base: position 3,007 of record NZ_BDCI01000047.1, read on the forward strand.
CGGAGATCTTGCACCGCGCGGTACAGCACGGCGAAGACATGGCCCACGGCACCGCGAGCGGCATCGACGCGGTCGCCTGTATGGCAGCGGGACCGGTCTGGTTCGAATCGGGCTGGGTACAACCGCTTTCGGGACCGGCGCGGGCCCGCATCGTGGTCGCCGATACCGGGATCACGGGCAGCACCAAGGCCGCGGTCACCCAGGTCCGCACCCAGCTCGCCAGCGAGATCAACCAGGCACGAACACATTTGATCAACGCCGCGGCGCTGACGCGGATGGCGGCCGAAGACCTCGCCGCGGGCCGCATAGCCGAGTTGGGCAAGCACTGCACCGCGTTCCACGCCATGCTGTGTGAAATCGGTGTCAGCTGCGGCGCACTCGATCGGCTGGTCGCCGCCGCGATCGAGGCAGGCGCAGCGGGCGCGAAACTGACCGGCGGCGGCCTGGGCGGCTGCATGATCGCGCTGGCCGAGGACGACGAGCAAGCCGTCACCGTCCGCACGGCGCTGCAACAGGCCGGCGCCGTGCGCACCTGGACCATTCCACTCGGACGCCGATAACGCCCGCGCCGCAGCACTTCCCCGACCCGACATCGGACGAGCGATCGCCGGGTTGTCCAGCACCACCGCGAAGTGATCGCTACTCCGGCCCGTCCTCGCTACCGGTCGCCGAACCGTAGCCGAATCGCAGTTGGACAAGCGATCACCAGGTAATGATTGCGGCATCGGCCGAGAGCCCTCCGCCACCATTACCTGATGATCAACCGTCCAGGCTGCTCTACGCGTGCGACGGCGGATTGCCTGGGATCTGTGGGTTCGCTGAGAGATCGCCGACTAGGTCGATACATGCATACTTTCGCATATATTGTGGGGGCGCGGGGCCGCTCGATGGCCCTCCCGATCGAAAGGAACGAGCATGGCATCGACGCTGGCGAGAATCTTCGCAATGACCAAGGGCGGCAAGGTGAACAGCGCGACCGTCAAGTCGGCGATCCGCGCCAACGAGGGCACGATCAAGCGTGCGACCGACCTCCTCGACGCGCGGACCGCCGGGCGCTACCGCGGCAAGCTCGACAAACTTCAGCAGTCGGCGACGAAGTGGGCAAACCGATAGTTTCCCGGCCCGGAGCGGCCGATTCGGCCGAACGACGTTCTGCACCCAGCGCGTGCAAACTCCGGGCAGGGGGTTACGGCACAGATCTTCCTGAGTAGGTTCGGGCTCGGCGGGCTCGGAAGTAGTTGCCACAAGGGAGTGATCGATGTCCATCATGCCGCGGTATCCACGCCCGCTCGTGCGCGAGAGCGAAACCCAGGTCGAAGTGCCGGAGGCGGCAACCGAGCGGGGAACTCCCCCGGCTCGGCCGTACGAGCTCCGGTGCGATGTCTGAGCAGCCGGAGGGCCTCGTCGCCCGATCCGCTCGCCTGCTGGATCTGCTCGGCGATCAGGTCGAACCGGTCAGCCCCGCCGACCTCGCGCGCCGCGCCGAGTTGCCCAAGACCACGGTGTGGCGACTGATCAGGGTCCTGTGTGCCAACGGGCTGATCGAGCAGCAGGGGCCCGGTTACGTCGTCGGGCAGCGTTTGATGCGCATCGCCGTGCCGCCGCCGGAGAACCGAGATCTGTTGCGCGCGGCGGCCGTACCGTTCCTGGTCGATTTGCACATACGCACCGGGGCGACGGTGTCACTCGGTGTCCTGGCCGGCTCCCAGGTGCGGTACACGGAGCGGATCTACGGGCACGCCGCGGCGCGGACACCGTCGTTCGGTCAGACCTTCGCGCCGGTGCACTGCACCGCGATCGGCAAGGTCCTGCTGGCGTACGCCCTCGATCAGCCCGCCGAACTCCTGCGGGCCAAGTGCTTCGACCAGCTGACGCCGCGCACGATCACCGATGGCGCGGACCTGAAATCGCATCTCGCCCGCGCGCGCAGTTCCGGAATCGCCACCAGCGACGAGGAATTCACTCGCGGCGTGCGCTGCGTGGCGACGCCGGTGATGGATTGGCGACGCCGTCCCGTCGCGGCGATCGCGATCGGCGATTCCGTCGCGCGGTTCGACATCGACAGCGCGTGCGCGCTGATCCGCCGGACGGCGTTCGCGGTGTCGGTCGCGCTGCGAACCGGCACGCACAGCGGGCGCACGGAGCCCATCACGCGCGCGCATCGGTATCGGTGAGCAGTTCGCGCCCCACGTTTCGCACTGTCCCGTGGCCGCGGCGCTGATCAGCACGGTCGAGTCGCACGTTCCGCGCTGCCTCATGGCCGCAGCACTGATCAGCACGGTCGAGTCGCACGTTCCGCGCTGCCTCATGGCCGCAGCACTGATCAGCACGGGCGATACGTTCTACCAGCGTCGATTATCAACAGCGACAGCTACGTACCTCAGCATTCCGATCCAGATAATCCGCCGTCGTTCAGCGATCCTGCCGCACCCGGCCGATCAGGTAATGGTCCGACACCGGGTCGCCGAGGTCGACGAGCGAGCGTCTTGTGCGTGCGCGGATCGCCCAAAGGGGCACGGACGCTGCCGATCTCGGTCGTACCGAGCATCCGGCAGAACGGAACCGGTACCGCCGGGTCGGCCGAGCCATCGGGGGGCGGACGCCACTGCGCGCGGAGCCCGCCGGACCGCGCCCGACCGCGCCACCGCTGGGCCCGCGCCAAATCGCGGCTGCGGCCTGGCGCGCTCAGGCCGAGAGATGGGCGAGCAGTGCTCAGGCCGAGAGGTGGGCGAGCAGACTGCGTCGAGCCGAATCCACGTGCTCCTCGGCGCAGCACGCCAGCGTGTCACGATCACCGGACCGCAGCAGCTCGGCCAGCTCACGATGCTCATCGATCACCCGGTCCCGATAGTGCTCGTATCCCGCTGCGACACGGTGCGTTTGGAACAGATAGACCTGCGATCGCACGGCCTGCCACGCTTGGCTGAGCCGCTGGTTTCCGGCGGCGGCGTAGATCTGGTCGTGGAATGCGATGTCGAGAGCGAGCAGTCGCGGCCCGGATGCCGCACCGGCGATCTCGGCCGCCATCGCCTCGACCAGGTCGTCGAGCGGGGCGAGCTGCTCCGGACTCGCGGTGGCCTGGGCACTGATCGCGGCCAGCCGGTCCAGTGCACCGCGGACCGCGTAGACCTCCTCGATGTCCTGTGGCGTGACCTCGATGACGGCGGTGCCGCGATGCCAGCCGCTGCGGATCAAGCCCTCACGCTGCAGCAGGGCCAGACCCTCGCGGACCGATCCGCGGCTGACGCCGAGTGCGGCGGCGAGTTCGACCTCGCGCAGCGGCGCACCGGGCACGATATCGCCGGCGAAGATCGCATCGCGGATGACGTCGGCGGCTTCGTTCGCGAGCCCGCGACGTGCCGCCTTGGGCAGCGGTAAGTTCATGTCCCAATGTTGACATTAGGACATGGGGCGGAGCAAGCTGAAAGCCAGATTGCAGGAAGAAGGAGTGCTGACCATGCCAACCCGTCCCGCCATGCATTTGGCAATCCCGGTCGATGATCTGGACGCCGCCCGCCGCTTCTACGGAGACGTCCTCGGCCTCGAACAAGGGCGCAGCAGCGACCACTGGATCGACTGGAACCTGCACGGCCACCAGTTGGTGACCCATCTGGCGACGGGTGAGATCACCGCACAGGGCCTGAGCGAGGTCGACGGACATCACGTGCCGGTGCCCCACTTCGGACTACTCCTGCCGGCGAACGACTTTCACGCCCTGGCCGCGCAGCTTCGCACGGCCGGTGTGGAATTCGTGATCGAGCCGTACCTGCGATTCCCCGGTCGACCGGCGGAACAGTGGACGATGTTCTTCCGGGATCCAGCCGGAAATGCGCTGGAGTTCAAGGCGTTCGCCGATGAGGCACAGGTGTTCGCGCGATGAGACGAGTCTTGGTGACCGGGGCGTCGCGCGGGATCGGCCGGGCGGTAGCGGTGGCCTTCGCCGAGAACGGCGATCGCGTGGCGGTGCACTACGGCAGGGACGCCGACGCCGCGGCACAAACTCTGCGGCTGTTGCCCGGCACGGGGCACACCATGATCACCGGCGACCTCGGTGCTCCGGAGACCGCTCGACAGGTGGTCGAGGCGGCTGTGGACGCGCTCGGCGGCATCGACATCCTGGTCAACAATGCCGCCGTCGCTACCTCGGCCACCACCCGGCACGCGGTCGCCGAGGTCGATTTCGGGCAGTGGCAACAGATTTGGCAACAGATGCTCGATGTCAACCTGCTCGGCGCGGTGCACCTGACGTATGGGGTCGCCCGGCATCTGATCGACCGCGGCGCGCCCGGCCGCATCATCAACATCGGCTCACGCGGCGCGTTCCGGGGCGAACCCGAATTTCCCGCCTACGCGGCGAGCAAGGCAGCGCTGCACGCATTCGGCCAGTCCATGGCGATCGCACTCGCACCCCATGACATCGCGGTGACCTCCGTCGCGCCCGGCTTCATCAGCACCGAGCGCCAAGAAGCGAAACTCGCGAGCGACGCGGGTGACGAGGTCCGCGCCCAGAGCCCGTTCGGCCGAGTCGGCACCCCGGACGAAGTCGCCGCCGCCGTGCGCTACCTCGCCTCCCCCGACGCCGCCTGGGCCTCGGGCACAATCCTGGATCTGAACGGCGCGTCCTACCTACGCAGCTGAACACCAGGTAGCGGGCCGTCGCCTCGAGTCCGGTGGACGAGACGACGGCCAAGCCCCAGCTTGCTGCGGGCCGCACCAGCCCTCCCAGGACGCCGCGAGGCGCGGCAACGATGGGTAGCGACCGCGCCTCGCGCCGGCGCGGCGGATATCGCCATCGAACACGACACGGTCTGCCCGCCGCCGCAGGCGGCGTGCTGAGCACACTGCCGCTGCTCATGCAGCATCGACCCGCTCGTCGAACAGCCAAGCGCTGCCGGTCAAGTCATGACCGGCGGCGCTTGCCATCGCAAGGCCGATCACGCACGCGCCGCGCTGTCGTAGCGCCAGAACGATCGCACGCTCAGCGCCACGAGCACCGCCACGGCGACGCAGACGAGGGCCCCGCCGGACCAGGCGATCGTGAGCGTCGTGGCAGCCGCCATCGCACCGGCTCTGAGGTCACCGAGGCGGGGACCACCCGCGACGACCACGGTGAACACGCCTTGTAAACGTCCGCGCATCCCGTCGGGCACCTGGGTCTGCAACATCGTCTCCCGGTAGACGGCGCTGACCAGGTCCGCCGCCCCCGCCAAGACCAGCAACCCCACAACGGCCCACAAACTCCGGACCGCCCCGGCGGCGGCGATGGCCGCGGCCCACACCACCACCGCGACACTCAACGCCACCCCTTGGCGGCGCACGCGGCCGATCCATCCTCCGAACACACCCGCCAGCAACGCACCGACAGCGATCGCCGAATACAGCACCCCCACCCCCACGCCCGCGCCTCCGTGCCATCGCTCGGCCGCGGCCTGAGGGAACAGTGCCGTCGGCATCGCCAGCACCATCGCGGCGATGTCCAGCGCGAACGAGGTCGACAGCACCGGGTTCGTGGCGAGAAAACGCAGGCCTTCGAACACCGAACGCAGGCCGGGGCGGGTGGCCACCGCGGCCGCGGGCAACGGTGGCAGCCGCGCGGCGGCGTAGAGCGCGGCGGTGAACAGCACGGCGTCGGCGCCGTAGGCGAGCGCGAATCCGTGTGGCAGCGCGAGCAATACGCCCGCGAGCAGCGGTCCGAGAACTTGCCCGAGCGTGCCCGCGGTGTAGTTCAGCGCGTTGGCGGCCGGGAGCTGTTCGGCGGGCACCAACATCGGTATGAGTGCGCCGCGTACCGCCGCCGACACCGCGAAACCACCGGCCTGCACGGCGACCAGCACGAGAATCAATGCAGCAGAACGGATCCCCAGCAGGCTCTGCGCCAGCAGCGCGAGCGTGATCGCCCAGGTGAGCGACGACGAGAACAGGTACAGCTTGCGGCGATCGATGGCGTCGGCGACAGCGCCACCGTAGAGGCCGAACACGATTGTCGGCACCAGCCCGACCAGTCCGGCCAGTCCCACCACCAGTGACGACCCGGTCAGCGAAAACAGTTGCACCGCAACGGTCACCGAGGTGACCATCATCCCGACGACGGCGGTGGACTGGCCGAGGAAGAGGCGCCGGAATCCCGCATGCGCCAGCGGCCTGGTATCGGCCACCATGCGTCGCAGCCGATCACGGCGCGGTACCACCGTGGGGCCGGAACTCGGCGATGGCTTTCGAAGTGATCTCGTCGCTCGCATATCTTTACGATGCGTGGCCGCGAGGGTTCGATCTTCCGATAAACTGTCCAGTTGTGTCGCAAATCCGACAACACTTTCCGGCGGGCGAGGTCATTGCCCGGCACCGGCACGACGTCCATCAGTTGATGTATGTCAGCAGCGGCATTTTCGCGGTGCGCACCGATCACGGCACCTGGGTCGCGGGCGCCCACCGCGCCGTGTGGACACCGGCGGGCACCTGGCACGAGCACCGCGTCTACGGGCACGCCGATGTGCATCTGCTCGAATTCCCCGCCCACGACACCCTTTTCCCCGACGAGTCACCTACCGTCCTCGCGGTGTCCGCCCTGCTGCGCGAATTACTCATCGCCGCTACGGAACCCGAGCTCCCGCGAGGCGAATCGGCCCGACTGCGCGCCGTCATCCGCGACCGGCTCCGCAGCGCACACGTCACGCCGCTGGCCCTCCCGCAACCGCAGGACCCGCGCCTGGCGCAAGCCTGCCAACTCGTCGTCGACGATCTGAGCCGGCCCCGGACCATGACCTGGCTGGCCCGGCGCGTGGGCACGAGCGAACGCCACCTCGCGCGCCTGTTCCGCGGCGAGTTCGGCACCACCTATCCGCAGTGGCGCACCACGGCCCGGGTATTCCATGCGATGCTCGAACTCACCGCCGGCGCCTCCGTCACGCAGACCGCCCACCGCTGCGGCTGGGCCACTCCCAGTGCCTTCGTCGACACGTTCAGTCGCACCATGGGGCAGACGCCGGGCGCCTACCGCGCCGCCGCGATCGACGAAAACGCCGACTAGACAGCCGATCTCGGCGCGGTACCGCCGCTCGCCCGTCGAGTGCGGGCCACCCGAAGGATGGTGGGCGGCAGCCGAGTGGCTGTCACCGTTCATCCGTTCGGTGGTGTGCGCCGTTGCGGAAATTCGCTAATTTCGGGCGGCAGTCCCGCATGCCGCGCGTATCGACTCCCGCGTCGGTTCATCAGCCCTGAAAGGACATTCGATGGTTGATCCTGTGCCGAACCTGGCGGAAACCACCCGAGATCGCCTCGAACGCGGCACAGCCGCCCGGCCTTGGATCCGCGCTCCCGGCAACTGGTCACCCTCGGCATGCTGGCCGCGCTGGGTGGGTGCGAGCGCGAACTCACGGTGCACGCCAAGGCGGCTCTCACGGCGGGGCTCACCTCGGACGAACTACTCGAAACCGCTCTCCATTCGGCCGTCTACTGCGGCTTTCCCCGCGCAATGGAGTCCATGTTCACCATCAAGAAAGTCCTCGCCGAACACGAACTACTGTCGGCGACGTAAAGGTTCACACCCGTTACTCGAGCGCCTGCGAACCGACGAATTCGGCTGCTTCCTCTTCGGATTGAGCGGCGGGGGCCGAACCCCACATGTGTCTGCCGTTGGGTTCTTGGAGGAAGTAGACGGATGCGGCGCCTACGACGCCTGCGATGATCAGATAGTAGGCAGGCCAGTTCAAATCGCCGGTCAGGCCGACGAGGGCGCCGACGACGACCGAGGTGGTGCCCGCGAACAGGGATACCGCGACGTTGAATGCGACCGACAGGCCCGCGCCGCGCACCTTCGTGGGGAACAGTGAGGGCAGGGTCGAGGGCATCGTCGCGCTGAAGCAGATCAGCGTCAGCCCCATCATCAGCAGGCCCACGAAAACGGCGAACGCGTTGTTCGTGCGAACCAGCAGCACCATCGGGAACGACAGCACGATCAAGGCCGCGATACCGGTCCAGATGATCGGTTTACGGCCGACCCGATCGGAGAGGAAACCGATCACCGGAATGGTCAGCAACGCGACGGCCATCACCGCGATCTGCAGCCACTGCGAGACCGACGAGGACACCCCACCGCCGGTCGCGTCGGGCACCGTGGCGGTGACATAGGTCGGCATGTACGAGGTCAGCATGTAATTAGGGACATTCCAGACCACGACCAGACCCATGCAGACCAGAACGTACGGCCACAGCTTGGCGAGGATCTTGGCTTCGTCGCCGGTCTTGTTCGCCTTCTCGCGCTCTTCGGATTCTTTTTCCAATGCGGCGAAAGCCGGGGTGTCGGCCAAACGCATGCGCAGGTAGACGCCGACGATGCCGAGCGGCAGCGCGAGGAAGAACGGCAGCCGCCAGCCCCACGCCAGCAACTGCTCGTGGCTCAGTGTGGCATCGGCGAGCGTGACGATCAGCGCGCCGAGCAGATATCCGGTGAACGTGCCGAATTCCAGCCAGCTGCCGAGGAATCCGCGCCGCCGATCCGGCGCGTATTCGGCGATGAAGGTCATCGCGTTGCCGTATTCACCGCCCGTGGAGAAGCCTTGCAACAGCCGTGCGCACAACAGCAGCATGGGCGCCCAGAAACCGATCGAATTCTGGTCCGGGATGCAGCCGATGGCGAAGGTGCCGAGCGCCATCAGGATCATCGTGGTCGCCAGCACCCGATTACGGCCGATACGGTCGGCCAGCGGACCGAAGAACATACCGCCCAACGGGCGGACGAGGAACGCCACCGCGAACAGACCGAAGGTGGCGATGGTGCCCGTGGTGTCGCCGAGATCGGCGAAGAACACCTCTTTGATCGTGGGCTCGAAATAGGCGTAGACGCCGAAGTCGTACCACTCGGTGATATTGCCGATGCTCGCCGCGCCGATCGCCCGGCGGATGATCGGCGGATCGGTGACGACGATGTCGTCGAGCGACCAACGCCTCGGACGTTCGCGCGGGGTCAGCACAGCCACAAGGACACAACCTCCTCGAGTTCGCGATCCGCCGCGGCGCTACTCCCTTCCTGGCAATCGCGGCACTGTCTCAGGCTAAAACGACGGCGGACCGATCCCCGGGCGACGCTCCGCAGGGCGGTGACCCGGATCCGAACTCAACGCTCCGGCGCCAGAGCGCTGTAATAGTGGCGCATCGCCTCGATCACGGAGTGCAGCACTTTGTGCGCGGCGGTCAATTCCGTATCCGTCATGCCGGTCATGGCGAAGCTGATGTGATTGCTCACCGGGGTGAAGAACTCGCGCGCAACCCGCATCCCGTGCTCGTCGTAGCGCAGGATCACCTTGCGGCGGTCGGCGGCATCGGTTTCCCGTCGAATATGCCCGGAAGCGATCATTCGTTCGACCAGATACGTCACTGCCGCCGAGGTGACACCGAGCATGCCACCGAGCTGTCCCGCGGTGAGCGGCTTGCCGTCCATATCCGCGACGGCGATGAGGAGCAGCGCACGAAAATCATTGGGCCGCAGATCGTTCGACCGAGCGAACACATGGCCGATCTCTTCGGAGACCGCGGTCAGCGCACGAATGTCGAGGGCGATCGCCTGCTCCAGCTCCGCGCGCGCTCCCCCCGGGCGTGGGTCTCTCGTCGGCTCGTCGTTGTCCATGATCCGGGTAGCTTAACCTGGTACGCCCGTCCGCTTGCGTGCCCGGTCCGCGTGGTTTCCGGCCTCACCGCGACCGGTTACGCAGGTGATAGCGGCGCTCGGCATAGACCAGGTCATCGCGCCACAGCCGTTCGGCCGCATACCGCATCATCGGACGCAACAGCGGTAGCACCGGTCCGGCGTGGCGGAAGCCCGGACGCTCGGAATAGGCGATCACGGCCTCGACCACCGCGGTCCGGGCGCGGCCGTCCGGGCCCGGACCCATTGGGGTGGCGTGGGTTTCGACCACACTGCCGGTACCTTCGCCGGAGATGATCCGCATGACGATGGTGCGCGGGTCCGGACAGGTGAATTCCGCCTCGACCGGCACGCCGAGTCGGCGGGTCACCCGGAAGGTCACCGTCAGCAGGAATCGATGATTGTCGTCGGTGATGCCATGGCGTGGTGGTGTCTGTGTCACCTCCAAGCGGGCGAACGAGTACGGGTGGAACCAGGATCCGTGCCAAGGATCGAGGCGGTTGGCGATGATGTCGCGCGGTTCACAGACGCCGACCAGGCGGGTCACGGCGTTCACGGCCGCATCGGCGGGGCGATCGCCGAGAATCGGGGCGGCGGTGGGTTCTTCGCCACCGACCGCGTCCAAGCGCACCCAGGCGAGTACCCCGTCGTCGTGACCGGGATACGGGCACCATCGCGACGAGCCCTGTGCGCCGACCCGCAGTCCGTGCCACCGGCAGATCAGCGCGGCGTCTTCGATCTGTGCGGTCGCGAGATCGGCTCCCAGGTGTGGGCACGCCCCGGGACCCACGTGCAGGCTCCCGCTGTGATCGCGCCACGCGACGACCTCCACGCCGGCGACCGTGGTGGCGAACGGCCGATCCTGGCGGATCTCCCGGCTCCCGGCGATCACGTACCAATTGCCCGACGGCCGACCCTGCGACCAGCGCAGCGCCGCCGCGATCAGCGCCGGATCGGCATCGCCATAGGTGGGACGTTGCCGTGCCCACTTCTCCGGCGAGAACCGTTGCAGCGGAATCTTGTTCATCGATCAGTCCTTCCGCGGCCGGCCAGCGCACGCAATACCGCCGAGCGCCCCTGGCCCGGTACTGTCTGCAACCGGTGCCCCGCACCGCCCCACCGGCTCAGCAGCGCGTTCGCCGCGAGCCAGCCGGTGGTCGCGGCGCGTTCCATCAACGCGACCGGTAGGTCGACGCGGATACCGTCACCGGCCAGCACGAGTCCGGGTTGCGGTGTCCGCACTCCGGGCCGCCGTGCGAAGTCGCCAGGGGCGAAACGGGGGCAGTCCTGGCGCCACAACATGGTTTCACCGACAACGCGCGCGTCGGCGGTCTCGGGATAGATCTCGTGCAACCGGGCGAGCAGTCGGCCGCGCACCTGCTCGGCCTGCCCGTCCGGCGGCGGCCCGTCCGCTACCGCATAGGCGTGCAGTTCGATGACGCTGCCACCGCGTTCGCGAGCCCAGTCGGACGCTTGGCGCTCGTAGGTATCCACGACGCTGATGTTGTCCAGCGGGTCCATCCCACCGGTTCCCAGGAAACCGGGCCGATCCGCGCGCACCGGACGGTCCAGCCACAGGCGATAGACGGCGAAGCTCGGAGCTGTCGCCAAATCCGCTATGTCAGAGCGCCATTCGGCGGTGCCGAGCGTCGGCGACGCGGCCACGATGCGTCGCAGCCCGGCGATATCGGCCGCCAGCACCACCGCGTCGGCCGATATCGCCGCGCCCGCGTCGTCGGTGACGAGGAAACCGCCGCCGGTGGTTTCGATCCGGTCCACCGTTACGCCCGTGTGGAACCGGACGGTTCCGGGGCGTCCCTGAACACCTGATGCGGTGAGGTACTCCCGTAGCGGCGTCCACAGGCTCGCGTCGAAATTGTCCGCCGCGACGTCGAATACCAGTCCCTCGCTGGAACCGAGAAAATAGATGTGGAACATCGTCGCCAGTTCCGCGGCCGACATGTGCCGGGGTTCGACGAAGAAGCTGCGCGAGAACACCTCGAAAGCCAAGTGCCGGGCCGCTTCCGGGAAGTTGATCTCGCGCAGGAAGGTTTCCGCGTCCAGGTGGTCGAGCAACTCGTAGATGCCCGGCACCGACACCGCCGCCAACGGCGCCGCCGCACGCGCATCGAGCCGGATCAGGTCACGTAACCGAAACGTGGGACTGCGCAACGCGAAGGCGAGCGCGTTCCATGGTGGTGTCCGGGGCAGACCACGAAAGCTGTCCAGGCGACCGTGGCCGTCGATCAGCGGGTAGTCGTCCAGCCTGCGCAACCTGCCGAGCTGCGGATCACTGCGCGACAACAACTTTCGCAAGTTGTAGTACTGCGCGAAGAAGGCGTGGAAGCCGCGATTCATGGCGACCGGGGTGCCGTCGGGCAACTCCTGCGCCCAGCCGCCCACTCGCCCACCCAGATAGTGCTCCCGCTCGACGACCTCGACATCGACACCGCGCTCGGCCAGGCCGGTCGCGGCCGCCAAACCCGCGATGCCCGCGCCCACGACGACCGCTCTGGGCCGGATGCCCCCTCGGCCGAGATCGGCCAGACCCGGCGCTGCCGGGTAGCGCACCCGGCGCGCATCACGCCCGATTTCGGTGACGGTGGTCATCGTCGAGATTCCTCCTCTCGCTGCCGCGTCCGCTCCCAGCCGAGCAGCACCGCGGTCACCAGCGCGAACCCGAAGAGAAAGTCCTCCACCGGGATGTCCAACGGAAAGCGCAGTCCGAGAATATGATTCGGGTCGTAGCTGACGATGGGGGCATGCAGCTTGGTGAGCCAGCCGTCGACCGGGATCTGGAAGGCGAGCACGATCACCATCGACAGCCAGTAGGCCGACCGGCGAAACAGTCCGGTGCGCAGCCATTTCCACTCCAGCACGCAGACTACGGCGACCGCCGCGACGGCGGGCAGCGTGTAGCCGATGCCACCGAAGTTCACCGCTCGGCCCGCTTCCGGCGCATTGCCGCTGCGGTGCGCAGCAGCCGCTCGACCGCCACGAAGGTCAGTAGCCCGCACAGCGGTACCACCACGAAGAACAGGAGTTCCTCCAGCGGTAGCCCACCCGGCAGCAGGACGCCGACTATGTACCGCGAGTTGAAATTCCACACGCCTGCGGCGATCGCGACGAGATCCCAGATGACGAAAGCGGCGACCGGCACCAGGGTGCCGAGCAGCAGCCGAGGCCTGCGATACACGCCCTGGCCGACGAATTCCAGGGGGACCGTCAACAGCACGCACGCGAGCAGGACGAACAGATAATGCCATCGATCCACGCGCCCTCCTCAACGATCCTCTTGGGCGGTGCCGCGCACCGGTGCGGGCACCGAAACCGGCACGGGTGGTGCGTCACTGCGCCGACGGACCCACCAGGCTTCGACCGCACCGGATACGCCGACGCGCAACCGCGTCCAGGTGCCGACGCGGGCCCGATGCCCGAAGACTTCGAAGTCGCGCTGCTCGATGCGATCGAGAATGCGCGCGTAGAGGGTCAGTGCCGTCGCTACGCAGGGCTGGGAACGCGGTGCCAGCGACTCGATTCCGGCGCGGGCGTAGTCGTAGATTCCCCGGGTGATCTCGTGTTGTGCGGCCAACGCGGCACGAACCCTCGGCTCGACTTTGCGGTTACTGCTGCACCACAGCAGTAGTTCGCGATCGACGCCGTGCGCGGCGAGCTCATCGGCGGGCAGGTACACGCGGTCGCGCGCGAGGTCCTCGTCGATATCGCGTAGAAAGTTGGTGAGCTGGAACGCTTTACCCAAGGCCGCCGCGTACGGTGCGGCCTGGGCCACCGATGTCGCGGTCCCGAGCACCGGCAGCAGCTGCAGCCCGATCACCTCGGCCGAACCGTAGACATAGTCGTCGAGTTCGGCCCGGTTCGCATAGTCGGTGACCGACAGGTCCATCCGCATCGAAGCCAGGAACGCGTCGAAGAGATGCCCGGGGATTCGATAGCGTTCGGCGGTGTGCAGCACCGCCGCGAGCACCGGGTCGCCGTCTGCGTCGCCGGACTCGAATTGCCGGGCCAGCAGGCCCAATCGGCTTGCACGCTCGGGCACGGTGAGCAGCGGATCGAAACCGTCGAGGATATCGTCCGCACGCCGCGCGAATCCGTAGAGGGCGTGCACCGCGGGTCGCTGATCCGGCGCGAGCAACCGCGTCGCGAGGAAGAAGGTCTTGCCGTGTCTGGCGTTGAGCGCCCGGCATTCTCGATAGGACCGGCGTAGGGCCGGATCGCTGATCCCCGCGGCGTCGAGCTCGGTGCGCGTCATCGGACCTGCCGATCCGCGAAAGCCGCGGCCGCCTGGCCGGCCTCGCTCCAGGAGCCGGTCACTCGATCCGCGGCCAGGCGGCCGGAGATCAGCACCGGCGGTATCCCGACACCCGGAACGGTGGAACCGCCGGCCAGCACCACGTTCTCGACACCGCGAATCATGTTGGCGGGGCGGAATGGACCCGTTTGCGCGAAGGTGTGCGCCAGCGCGAAGGGGCTGCCGTCGAGCATGTCCTGACGTGCCCAGTCCGCGGGTGTCACCACCTGCAGCACCTCCGCCCCGCGCAGCGCATCGGACCCCAGCCGCCGGCGCGCGATGGCGAGGATCTGCTCGGCGTATTCCGGACCTGTTCGGTCCCAATCTATGTCGCCACGGGACAGATTCGGCGCGGGTGCGAGCAGGTAGAACAGGTCACGTCCCGGCGGGGCAAGCGAGGGATCCGCGGCGGTGGGCCGCGTGAGCAGCAGCGAGGGGTCGGACATGACCCGCCCCTCGGAGGTGATGTCGCGGAAGACGCTTTCCCACGCCGCACCGAACAGCAGTGAATGGTGCGCGATCTCGCTGCCGCGGTCACAACCGAGGTGCAGGATCACCGCCGACGGAGCAGCGCGCACGGCGACCGGACGTCGCGAACGATGGCCGAGCAGAGCGTGGCTACGGTGCAGTTCGGTGCTCAGGACCACTGCGTCACAAGCTATCTCGTCACCCTGAGCGGTGCGCACGGCGTGCACTCGACCGCCGGACCGGACCAGCTCCGTCACCGACGCGCCATAACGGAACCGCACACCGGCGTCGGTGGCCGCCGCCGCCAACGCGTCGGGTACCGCACGCATGCCCCCGCGCGGAAAGTACACCCCCGCCATGGTGTCCATGTGGGCGATCACGGCGTAGGCCGCCAGCGCGCGCTGGGGGGCGACGCCGGCGTACAACGACTGAAAGGTGAAGACGCGCCGCAGGTCCGGGTCGCTGATGAACTCGGCGACCTTGCGGTCCCAGCCGCGGAATCCGCCCAGGGCGACCAGCCGGGCCAGGGCGGGCGAAACCAGCGACAGCGGCGATTCGAAGTTCGACCCGATGAAACGATCGAACTCTGCCGCATACAGCTTGCCCAGCCAGTCCCGCAGCCTGCGGTATCCCGCGGCTTGCTCGGATCCACCGAACGCGGCGACCTGCCGCGCCATCTCCTCGGCGTCACTGTGCACGTCGAGCGTGCGGCCGTCGGCGAACCGCGCCTGATAGGCGGGAGTCACCGGGATCAGCTCCACCCGGTCCGCGGTCTTCTCCCCGACCGCCGCGAAAACGTCATCGAGCAGCTCGGGCATCGTGAGTACGGTCGGGCCGGTATCGATGCGATAGCCGTCGATATCGAGCCGACCCATCCGGCCGCCCGGCGTGGCGTCCCGCTCGACCACCGTGACCGAACGCCCGCGGCCGGCCAGGTGCAGCGCAGTGGACAGACCCGCCAGACCTGCGCCGACGACAACGACATGATCGGTGCGGCCTTTTACGGTGCGCATCATCTCTCCCTCGTCACAGCTGCCGCGCAGTGCACAGCAGCGCCATATGTTCCAGTGCCGCACGCCGATCCGCTGCCAGCGCGGCGGCGCCGAGCATCTCGGTGGCATCGGTCACCCGGTCGGCGATCATCGACTCGATGTACTCCGGCGCCCCGCTCGCCGCGATCAACTCCCGGCAGCGCGCGATCGCGGCGGTGTCGAGCACCGGCTGACCGGTCAACTCCGCCAACTCGATTCGAGTAGCGCTGTCGGCCACCTCGAACGCGGTGACCACCACGCTGGTCGCTTTGTGCTGGCCGAGGTCGCTGTCTTCCGGCTTCCCGGTGACCGCGGCGGACCCGAAGATGCCGAGCAGATCGTCACGCAGCTGGAAGGCCTCGCCGATGAGCGTCCCGTAGTGGCCGAGCACGGTTCTCGTCGTCGCCGGGCAATCGGCCAGTGCCGCACCGAGTTCCAGCGGCCGGCGCACGGTGTAGTCGCCGGATTTCGCGCGTGCGATGGCCAGCACCGCGTCCAGGGTGGGCATTTCCCGGCTGTCGTTGGACAGGTCGGCGAACTGCCCCACCGCCAATTCGATCCGCATCCGATCGTAGAGCGACCACAATCGCGCCAGCGCATCGGGCGCGAGTCCGCTGTCGCGCAACATCTGTTCGGCCCACACCAGGCACATGTCGCCGAGCAGAGTCGCTGCCGACGCGCCGAACCGGGCCGCCGACCCCGATCGGCCGTTCTTGTGATGCCGCTCGGCCAGTCGCAGATGGGCGGCCGCTTCGCCACGTCGCAGCATTCCCTCGTCCATCACATCGTCTTGCAGCAAAGCGAAGGCGTGCAGCAACTCCAGGCTGGCGGCCGCCCGCACGGCGGCCGGATCCGGCTCCTCCCCGCACAGCCAGCCCAGGTACATGAAGGTGGACCGCAGGCACTTGCCGCCGAGCACGTACTGCCGCAAGACCTCGTCGACACCCGTGCTCGCCAGCTCCTCGATTCGGGCCTGCCGTAAGAAGTCTTCGAGTTCGCCGAGCACGCGATCACGAAGCTCGTGCTGCCAGCGGGCGAAGTCGCGCCCACGATCCCACCCGGCCACCGTGCGCGGCGGTCCGACCGGATCGAAATACACTGTGCTCACTGGGGTTCTCCGTTTCGGGTAGCCGCGACGCCGGGATCGGCTCGTTGCCTGGTATGAGCAGACGACACCCGCGCCAGCGCCGTGGCGATCGACTCGAACGGGGCGTATCCGGCGATCTCGGTGGCCATCCGCCGCGCCGCCGCGCGGAGGTGCGGAGCAGACGCGACGTGGTCGACGGCCGCCGCGAGCGCGGCGGGCCGGGGACGAGCGGTCCCCAGATCGACGCCGACGCCGGAATAGGCGACACGGGAAGCGATTTCGGGTTTATCGGCGGTGTCGCCCGCGACGATCAGCGGCACGCCGTGCCGCAATGCCTGCTGCACGCCGCCGTACCCGCCGTTGGTGATCATCACATCCACGTGCGGCATCAAGTGTTCGTAGGGAACGAAGTCGGTGATGTACGCATTCGACGGAATCGGAGCAGCCGGCATCGGCGCACCACCCGTACACGCGACGACCACCAGATCGTGGCGATCACGCAAAGCCGTCAACGTCGGCCGGATCAACTGGTCGAAATCGTTGTTGTCCCAAGTACCTTGGGTCACGTGCACCACCTTGCGGCCGGTACGCAACGCGTCCCACCACGCCGGCAACACCGGATCCGGGGCGGCGGCGGGCGGGATCGGCCCGGTGAAGACCACCGAGCCGGGTAGGTCAGCCCGCGGGTACTCGAACCCGGGCACGGTGAACTGCAGGACCCGGTCGGCCAATACGGGCCAGTCCAGCAGAAAACGCGGCGCGGGACCTGCGCCGAGATCATGCAGCATCGCGTCGAGGCGGGTTTGCGCGCCGCGAAAGAGCAGTCGCTGCACGACGCGATTCATCGCTGTGTAGTCACGCCCCGCGCGCGGCTGCCAGCCGGTGCCGAACGGCGCACAGTCCGCGCTCGACAACATCAGCGGCACGACGCCGCACGCGAGAACCGGTGGACGCGGCGCGACACCGAGGACGAGCGGAATCGCGCCGGTGAACATGACATCGACCAGCACCGCATCGAACTCGGCCCGCTCCAGCACGGCGTGCAGCGCGTGATACTGGGCGCGCAGTGGCGACAGGAAGCCGGTTCGCATCTCGATCGTGCCGGTTCGCCAGCGCCGCACCAGGTTCGGCGTTCGGCCGCGAACAGCCCGCACGCGCGCCACCTCGGCTTCGCGCGGCAAGGATGTCACCGGCACGCCTGACGCCCGGGCCGCGTCCACGAAGGCCGCGCCGGTCAGGAACCGCACGTCGTGACCACGCCGACGCAACTCGGCCGCGACCGCCAGCATCGGTGTCACATGTCCGGGAATCGGTGACGCCGCGATCAGATATCGAGCCATGCAACTGTTCCTTCGCTGGTCGCCAGGCAGGCGCCGGCCACGTCGAGCCCGGCGATCCGGACGGCGGGCGGCGGCGCTGCCGCCCGCCCCAGCAAGGCCTCGACGCCGCCGGAGCAGGGTCGCTGCCTCGCGTTCACCGCCTCCGTGCCGATTGACACCTCCGTGCCGATTGACACCTCCGTACCGATTGACAGGGCGCCGATCGGGAAGACCGTACGGGTGCGAACCCACGCAAGCTCCTCTCGGGCGGTTGAGACACATCCTACGCTAAACGATGCGAAAACGATGCAGCATGTCGGCAGCATTGTCCGGTTCCTGAACCTTCGGGCATCTACGTCAAACCCCTTGCGGCACAACATTGGAGCGCCGACAGGCCCGGATCGCTACCGAGCCACCCGTCGCGACGGGGCGCCGCGCACACCGGCACGGCCTTCCAGACTCTTTCAGAAACTTAATCATTTGCCAAGTCCTTTCCCTGACAATTCAGCCGAGAAGGTCGATTGCCTCCTCCAGCGAGTCGACCCGAATCACCCCCTCGGGCAGGTCGTTCGCGCACCACCCGGGCCCCGCGGCGACGGTGCGAGCCGCAGTGTCGCGCACCGTCCGCGCCAGCTCCGGACTCGCCGTTTCCCGAGTATGCGACCACAACACCGCGACACTGCCCGGCCCCTGTTTGGCCATCGCGTCGGCGAGCGCATCCGCCGGCACCGACGCGCCCAGCAGCACCGCGGGGACACCACGCTCGGCCAGCGCCGCACGCAGCACTTCCAGCGGCAGCGAGTGCGTCTCCCCCGCGACGCACGCGAGCACGACCACCGGCACACCGGCCACCGGCCGCAGCAACGGCACCACCCGGTGCAGACTGGTGGCCACCGCCCAGGACAACATGTGTTCGACGTCGATCAATCGATCGCCGTCGGCCTGCCGCCGCTCGATTTCGGCAAACGCCGGACGGCACAACCGATTCCACGTCGCGACGACGCCGTAGCCGACGAAATGACCGATGATCGCCGCCAGCAGTTCCGTAGGGTCCAGGCGCTCCGCGGCCGCCAGCACGGGCGCCGTATCGCCGAGCGCGGGTACCGGAACAGAGACCGCCCGCGCCGCTCGGGCGGCATTGCCAGGACTCGCCCCGGCCCGCACCAGCCCCACCATCCGCGTGATCACGGCGAGATCGGTCTGCGAATAATGCCGATGCCTGCCCGGCCGATGCAGGGACGGGCCGAGACCATAGCGCTGCGTCCAGCTGCGCAAGGTCGCGACGGGGATCCCGACCATCCGCGCCGCCTGCCCCACGGTGTATTCGACGGCGGGCGCACGGGAGCTACCCCTTCCCGCGCCCTCGATGTCGTTCACGAACCATCACCGAGCGCAACCGGGCGGCCAGGCACCATCGCGTCTCCTCAGATCGGTTCTTTGCTGCACGATACCAACTAACGATGCACTATTGATGCAAGGTAGCCTGGCGGATATAGTTCATTTGCTTAACTATTAACTGTTTGAGATTGTTGGCGGAGGGCAACCGGCTGGTGGATGGCCACCTTGTGGCAAAGATCGACAGACTTAGGGAGAACCCATGTTCCACAACACTTCTCGCCGATTGACCGCAAGCCTGCTCGGGCTCGGCCTCTCGACCGTGGGCGCAGCCTGGATCGCCGCACCGCAGGCCGCGGCCGCACCCGCGGTGGATTGCCGCGCGCCGGGCGCCAGTCGGGTCGTCGGTGCGCTCGATGGGGCGCAGTGCGGGGCGAGCAGCGTCGACGGCAGCGCCGCTGCGGCGTTCGGCTTCGACGGCGCCGCCTACGCCGATGCCGGGCCCGCGAGCCTGGCGCTGGCGCTCGCGCAGAACGGCGGCACCGCCACGGCACGATCGCAGTCCCTGGCAGGTCCGGCCGCCATCGCCATCGGCCCCGGAGCCACCGTCAACGCCGCCGGCGTGCGCCCGGGACTGTCGATCGCCATCGCCGGGCCGGGAGCCACCGTCGAATTGACCGGACAGACCGGACCCACCTGCGGCGGTGGACTCGCGTTCGCCGGTGACTTCCAGACATTGCAAGGGTGTCTGTCCACCCGGTGACCCGGCGCAATTCATTGCGTCGACGCGAGGTCGCACCGGCGGCCTCGCGTCGACGGCGGGTCCACGACTTCGACGCATCCGACGATCAAAGGGGTTCTTATGCAAGCGGGTCAGCCGAGCCGGACCGCGTTGGGCGCTGCCCGCGGGCGCGCGGCGCATCAAAGCGCCGACGAACCAGTGATCTTTCACGATCCGCTGGCTGTTCCGATCGCCGAGGCGGCCGCCGCACTATCGGCCGAAGACCGCGAAGTGCCATGGGAAGCAAGGCTTTTCCTCGCGATGCGGCACCGCTTCGCCGAGGACGAACTCGCCGCCCGCGCGGATGACGTGCGTCAGGTCGTGGTTCTGGGCGCCGGCCTGGACACCTTCGGAGTGCGCAGCACCGCTCCGAACGTGACGGTCTTCGAGGTCGATCACCCCGACACCCAGGCCTGGAAACGGGACCGCCTCACCGAGGCCCGGATACCCGTGCCCGCATCGTTGCGTTTCGTAGCAGTGGATTTCGAGACCGACTCACTCTCGACTCGGCTGCGCGAGTCCGGATTCGATCCCGCCGCGCCGACCTTCTTCCTCTGGTTGGGTGTGGTCCAATACCTCACCGACGCAGCGATCGACACCACCCTGGGTTTCATCGCCGGCCTGCCCGCGCCGAGTCAGTTGATCATCGACTACAGCGAGCCGATATCGGCGCTGCCCCCGGACAATCGGGCCATGGTCGAAGTCCTCGCCGGAGTCATGGCGGCCATCGGCGAGCCATGGCTGTCGCTGTTCACCGCAGACGAAATCGCGGCCAAGCTGACCGAATTCGGCTTCGACGATATCGAGGACCTCGACTGGCCGGACATGATCGCCCGCTTCGCACCGGACAGCACCGCCACAGATCAGGTCGGCGGGCATGTCCTTCGAGCCGCACATCCAGGTCACCAGGCCGCCGAAGCAGCACCCGAAAGGACAGAAGATGAGCGTCACGAATAGTTTTCGACCACCCACGCCCGCCACGCTGCTACGCACCGGCGCAGCAGTCGCGGCGACCGCGCTGATCGGTTCGGCTGCGGCAGGACCGGGATCGGCGTGGTATCGGCGGGTGGACAAGCCTGGCTACCAACCACCGTCGGCCGTGTTCCCGATCGCCTGGACGCTGCTCTACGGCGATATCGCGGTAACCAGCGCCTACGCGCTCGACAACGCCGCCGAGCCCGAAAAGCGCTCACTCCGAGCAGCTTTGGCGGTGAACCTGGTCTTGAACGCGAGCTGGAGCTGGGTATTCTTCCGCGCCCATCGCCTCGGCGCCGCCACGGCCGTCGCCGCCGCGCTCACCGCCAGCAGCGCCGACCTCAGCCGACGAGTCGCCACAACCCACCCCGTCGGCCGGGCCTGCGCCGCCTACCCGGCGTGGTGCGCCTTCGCAACCGTGCTCTCGGCCGGCATCTGGCGCCGCAACCGCTGATCCACCCGCCGAGCGGCGCTAGCCGGAGATCTTGTTGCGCACTGGCTCAGTCGAGTTTCGCGAAGAAGGTGCGCAGGTCTGCGATGAGCGAGTCGGGGGCTTCCATGGCCAGGAAGTGGCCGCCGTGGTCGAGTTCGGTCCAGCGGACGATGTGGTGGTCGCGTTCGGCCCAGCGGCGGATGGTGACGTCGTGGGCGGAGACCAGCACGGCGGTGGGCACGGTGCTGCGCACGGCGGTCGACCAGTCCGCACCGCTCCACACGTTCGCGACGACGTCCTCGTAATAGACCTGAGCCGCCGAACCCGCGGTGCCGGTCAGCCAATACAGCGAGATGTCGAGGAGGATGCGATCACGGTCGATGCTGTCCTCGGGCAGACCGTCTTCGGGCATGGTCAGCTCCTTGAACTTCTCCACGATCCAGGCGAGCTGACCCACCGGCGAATCGTGCAGCCCGTACGTCACCGTCTGCGGCCGCTTCGAATTGCATTGCAAGTACGCATCGTTGAAGTTCATCATGCGGTCCCAGCGTTGCTGTTCGACCTCGCTCAGCCCGTCCATCTCGCCGTCGGCCCCGATCGGGAACGTGATCATCGCGCCGACGTGAATGCCGACCACATGTTCCGGGTACTGCCTGCCGAGGTGCGGGGCGACGAAAGCGCCGGTGTCATAGCCGTGCACCCCGTAGTGGTCGTATCCGAGCCGAGTCATCAACTGGCCGAACACCGTTGCCATCTTGCCGGTGCTCATGCCCGGACCGGCCAGCGGTGTGGAGAACCCGAAGCCGGGCAGCGACGGGATGACCAGGTGGCAGGCTTCGGCCGGATCCCCACCGTGCGCAACGGGATTCGACAGCGGGCCGATCACGTCGAGAAAGTCGGTGAATCCACCCGGCCATCCGTGTAGCAGCAGCAACGGCGTCGCATCCGGCTCCGGCGAGCGGACGTGCAGGAAGTGGACATTCTGCCCGTCCACCGTGGTCATGAACTGCGGGAGTTCGTTGAGCATCGATTCCTGCGCCCGCCAGTCGAATTCGGTGCGCCAATAGTCGGCAAGCTCCTTCAGGTATTCGACCGGAACGCCGCGACTCCAGCCGACGCCGGGCACCTCGCCGGGCCAGCGGGTGTTGGCGAGCCGAGCGTGCAGGTCATCGAGTTCGGTCTGCGGAAACTCGATACGGAAGGGGCGGATGCTGTCCGGGGTGTTTGTCATGACGCCGACGGTATGGAGCGCTTAGGACAGATCTGTTCCTAAGCAGAAAACGTTCCTCACCTCTATGAACCACGACCTGCACGCGGCGAACTCGCCCAGGCTCAACGCACCCGGGCCCAATTCACAGCGCCGCGGCGGCGTCGATCATCAGCGCCCGGGAACGTTCCGGTGACTCCGCCTGAATCGAGAGGCGGTCCATGACCCCGCGGTAGAGCCGAACATCCTCCGGACGATCCAGATACAGCGCGGTGGTCAACTGCTCCAAGTAGATGATGTCGGTCAGTTCCTGTTCGGCGAAGCGCAAGATGGTGAACGAACTTCCCGCGGCCGCGCTACCACCGGAGCCGTACGACAGCACCTGGATCGTCACGTTGGGCATGGCCGACATATCCACGAGATGCTCGATCTGTTCCCGCTGGACCGCCGTACCGCCGACCGGCCGATGCAGCACCGCCTCATCGAGTACCGCCCAAAGAAACGGTCCGCCAGGGGCAGCCAGAATCCGCTGCCGGTTGGTCCGCAATTCCACGCGGCGCGCCGCCTCGTTGCCGTCCTCGCCCATCTCGACAACGGCGGCAGCGTAGTTCCCGGTCTGCAACAGACCCGGAACCAGTTGGCCCTCATAGGTTCTGATCATCTGTGCCGCCCCTTCGAGACCGACGTAGGTCTCGAACCATTGCGGCAGCAGGTCGTTGTATCGATGCCACCAGCCCGGCTCGTTGGCCTTGCGTGCGAGATCGATGAACATCTTCCGCTGCTCGGAGTCGGTCACTCCGTAGAGATCCAGCAGATCCGCGATGTCACGTTCTTTGAACCCGGTGCGCCCCAACTCGAGCCGGCTGATCTTGGCGTACGAACCACGAATGTGGTCACCCGCCTCCTGCGGTGTGACGCCACATTGCTCACGCAGCTTGCGGAGTTGGCCACCGACCGCGATCCGCAACGCCGTCGGCCCTAATTCTGCGACTCGGGGGTCGACGACGATCCGGGCCGGTTCTGCGGTCATGGGTTCTCCGATGTTGGAAGTCCACAGCAGCAGCGCCGCCAGGCCCTCCCGGGCCGGACCGCGCCAGCGCTGATGATAACGCGCGAGTGCGCAACCAGCCCGCAGCCACGGCTCGGTCGTTTCGACCCGTTCGAACCTGGACGTGATTCATCTCGGCGAATAGCGTTCGGCTACCGCGTCGAAGGCCTGCTTGCGCTCGATGGACCCGTCGGTACCCACCGTGACCAGGCCGAAGCCTGCTTTGTCGAGGTCGTACGCGGGATCGTCGGCGTGGGAAAAACCCGGCATGGCGAAGGTGAAGACGAAGCAACCGTGCACCCCTTCGGTGTCGAACAGGTCGATCAGTTCGGTCAGGTAGCGGGCCTGTACGGATTCGTCGCGGGGATGGTCACCGCGGATGCGCGGTGGCGCGGCGAACCAGTCGACGATCTGGAACGAGCCCGCGCCACGGCGGTCGGCATCGGCGAACGCGCCGCAGCCGAATTCGGTGATGATCACCGGCTTTTCGTGGTCGCGCACCAGCGCGCGGATCCGGTCGCGGTAGGTGTCCTGGTTGCGGGCGGAACGGTAGAGGGCGGCACCGACGAGGTCGAACGGTGTCCAGTCGACGGACTCCCAGCCGGCGGCGGAGTAGGTGATCGGGCCGCCGAAGCCGGCGCGCGCGACGGCGACGGCCCGAGCGAGGAGCTGGTGCAACCGGCGGTCGATCCGGCGACGTAGCACGCGATGGAACCGGATGACGAGTTGCAGGCGAAGAAACGAGCGCGGTCCGGGAACGATACCGGGCACGGTGTGGGAGAACTCGCTACCGACCAGGAGCGTGACGCGGCCGGGGTGTTCGCGGCGCAGAGCCTCGGCGGCTGCCGCGACGACGCCCAGGTGCCGCAGCATCTGCCGCTGCGGGCGGTCGGTGGGGTCGGGGCGGAGGTAGACGTCCAAGCCGAGCTCGAGCGCGGCACCGGCGGCGTCGATCAATTGCGTTGCGTCCCTGCCGATCAGCATGACGGTATCGCAGTGCAGGTCCGCGGCGATGATCCGCAGGTGCTCGCGCCGGTGGCCGGATTCGACGTCATCGATCAGGTACGAGACACCCTGGGGATTCAGCATCGCGACGCCGTCCGGTTCGAGCCGGCCACTGGTCCGCCGATGACGTCGAAGGTGCTCGGCAGGTCCTGCCCGATCCCCCGGGAGGCGTCCTCGCCATACCGGGCCAGTTCGGTGCGGAGCGTGGTGAATTCGTCGGACAGACGCTGCGGGCCGAGATGGCCGGGCCCGCCGCCGGTGTCGATACGAATCTCGGGCATGCCGTCGCCTCCTGACGCACATTGTTCGGAGTCAGCCGTATTATGTCACCTGTATTGCAAAGGGGTAGGCGTGCCGAAACAGGTGGATCATGACGAACGCCGGGCGCTGATCGCCCGCGCGCTGTGGCGTGTGGTGGATGAGCGCGGCGTCTTCCGCTTGAGCATGCGCGAAGTCGCCCAGGCGGCCGGCATGTCGCTGGGCCAGCTGCAGCACTATTTCGCCTCTCGCGAGGCCATGCTGAGTTTCGCAGTGGACTTCGCCGGCGAGCAGACCGGGCTGCGCGTGCAACAGGCCCTCGGTACCGACCCACACCCCCGTGCGGCGTTGCGGGTGCTGCTGACCGAGCTGCTTCCGCTGCGCCCCGAAGCCCGGGCGACCAGCCGCTTACACGCGGCATACGTGCTGGTCGCACTGCACGACCCGGCCGTTCACGACCGCGCCCGCGAGGGCCTGCTCCGGGGGCGTGATCTCGTGGAACAGCTTGTCCGGCGCGCGATCACCGACGGCGAGATCGCCGACGAGCGTGATCCGGTCCTCGAGACCGATCGCTTGCTCGCCCTCACCGGCTTCACCTCGCTGCTCGAACTCGGCGTCGTCACGCCCGAGCAGGTTTTCGCCGCCATCGATCAGCATCTACAGGAGCTGTTCGCCGAGCGGTGACAGGCTCCGTCGGTGCGCGACGCCATCACTGCGCCGGTTGGCGGGCTCATGTCCGGATGACGCCTCACATTCGGCCGAGCCATTTCGTCGGACTATCGCAAGCGCAGGTTCGGCGGCCAGGTAGCCGCGATCTGCCACCGAGAATCGCGAACGGAGACAGCATGGCAGCGCAGGAAATCCAGATCAGAGCGTTCCTGGCGAGCCGGACCGAGGCACAACGGTCCAAGGACATCGATCGGCTCATGTCCTTCTATTCGCCCGATATCGTCTATTACGACGCCATCGCGCCTTTGCGGTTCGCGGGGCGCGAGGATGTGCGCCGCAACTTCGTGCGGTGGTTCGATGGGTACGTCGGGCCCATCGGCTTGGAAACCCACGAGCTGACCGTCGTCGCGGCGCAAGACATAGCCTTCGCCAACATGCTGCATCTGGACTCGGGACAGCGCCGCGGCGGGATCGAGCTGCCGATCTGGGTGCGCGAAACGGTCTGCCTGCGCCGGACGGACGACACCTGGGCGGTAACGCACGAGCACATCTCGCTGCCGGTCAATCCGGCGAACTTTCAAGTGTGGTTCGCGACAGGCAAAGACGCGCCGGCCCGACGTGGTGGACGATCCATTTTCGGGCTGGTCACCCAGAGCGTGCTCACGCGTTTCGGCCTGCGGCGCAAGGCATTCTGAGGAGCAGGCCGCGCGGCAGTGCCGAGCGCGCTGCTGCGCAACCTGCCTGCGAACATCGACCTTTCTCGTCCACGGACTCGCCGCACTGCAGCGAGGGAACCGCCGGCAGACCTGAAACTGACGGAGAAATTACGCTGCCACAAGTAGAACCAAGTGCATGCGCCCCTTGATCATCCCGCACGGTGCCTGGCTGCCACCGGCCCACCTACGACGGGGTCACACAGCGGTTGCGCCGCGACGGCGTCGATGTGACGGTGCCCGACCCGGGGGGACGGTCACTCGCCGACGGACGTACCGCAGCAGTTTGCCCAGCATCAACGCATCGCGAGAGCACGGGAGAGGGCAGCATGAACACCGCAATCGTAATCGGCAGCGGCATCGGCGGATTGGGCGCGGCACTCGGTTTGACACGCGCCGGCTGGCAGGTGACCGTATTGGAACAGGCCGACGACTTCCGTACGGCCGGTGCGGGACTGATGCTGGCGCCCAACGCGGTTCGAGCACTGAACTGGCTAGGACTGTCCGACCGGCTTCGGACGCTGGACGCAGCGCAGGGAGCCACCGGTATCCGGACCGCATCCGGGCGGTGGCTGATGCAAGGGGACGTGCGCGAGGTGCACCGCAGATTCGGCGTCTCGGAATATGCACTGCACCAGGCCGACGTGCACGCCTGGCTCGTCGACGCGCTGCGGCAGACCGAGCTGTGCTCCGGACATCAGGTCACGGCAGTAGATCCCGATACCGGTACCGTGACGTTCCTGCGCCCGAACGGCGAAACCGGCTCGCGTAGCGCGGAACTCGTTGTCGCCGCGGACGGTCGCTACAGCCCGACCCGGGCGCGCCTTTTCCCCCACCATGCGGGAATGGCCTACACGGGGTACCTCACCTGGCAGGGCGTCGTACCCGCCTGCGCCGCGGCCGATATCGACACGAGCGGTGCGTCGATCGAGAGTTGGGGCCGCGGACAGCGATTCGGCATCACGGCGCTCGCCGCCGGGCAGGTGTCCTGGTACGCCACGCTGTCGGCCCCACCGAACACCTACGCCGAGACAGGCATCGACACGGTCGCGCGACTTTTCCGGGACTGGCACGATCCCATCCCCCGGTTACTCGCGGCCACGCCACCGGAATCGCTACTGCGACAAGACATCTATTCGCTGGAGGCGCCGCTGCCCACTTACGCGCGCAAACGAGTCGTCCTGCTCGGCGACGCGGCGCACGCGATCACGCCCGATTTCGGACAGGGCGCGGCGCAAGCGCTGGAGGACGCCGCGACACTCGGTCGGCTCGGCGCCCAGCTGCCCACCGCGCAATCCCTGGTGGTCGGCTACGACCTGGCACGGCGCGGACGGACGCAGCGGCTGGCGCGAGCCGCGGCCGTCCGGGGGCGGGTCGCGCAGTGGCGCAATCCGGCACAGGTCGCACTCCGCAACGGTCTGGTGTGGTCGACACCGCGCGCGGTGTATCTGCGCTCGATGCGCGAAATCTACTCCTGGACTCCGGAATCCACGCTCGCCGCGCAGGACGCCGGGGCATCGGGCACGACGGTGACCGTGCCGAAAGCAAACAGCTGACAGGCGCAATCGTTGCCGTGCCAGGCATGAGCCGCGGCGGCAAGCTCACCTACGGCATGTTTCGCGAATGGCCTCGCCTTCCCATTCGTCATCCTCGATGACCTCGCCGTCGCGATCGCGCAGCAGCAGGCGCGGCTTCTACGACACCCGGCCGGTCGAACACAATGCCGTGCCTTTCGCGGTGACCATTCCGGCTGAGCAACTCCACGAGCAAAGTACCGTCGCCGCCGCCGAGGTCGGCGATCGAAGCACCGCCGGGCAGCTGGTAGCCGTCGAACATACCCGCCCGCAGGGTGCCGGCGAAGACCGTCATGGCCCGCCCGAAAAGTTCCGCGAGTTCCGGATTGGTGGCGATGTGGTCGAAATACGGTGTGCCGAAATACTTTTGCGCGGCGGGCTACCCGGTCCGCAGGGTGTGCGCGAGCTCGGCGACCGCTCGATAGTGCCGGTGCGCGCCGCCCACGGCGATGCCGTACATCGACTGCGGATGCTGCTCGGACAAGGTTGCCCCGAGGGGGGTGACGGCCACCTTGTCAGCTTCTGTCCGAAACACCCCGTGCGGCGTGACGGTGCGGATAAGCCGAGCCAGCGCGTCGGCGTCCGACCCGGTCCGTTCCGCCAAGGCCGCCACCGTCCGGGGTCGTTCTTGATCCAGAATCGTTGCGACGCCCGCTTCCGTGAGCACGAACAATGCCTGCGACAGCAGGAACCGATGTCCGGGGTCCGCGGACTGCCGCTCACCCTCGACGACTTCCTGCGCTGACGGCGGGATCCGGGAGTTCGGCGTTCGGTGATCCGAGGCTCGGCGACACGGGATCCGGCGGCGCGGGGTCCTGTGGCGCCGGATACCGCACTGCTGCGGGAAAGCAGCGCAGCAGTGCGGCGAGCCGCTCGGTATCGCCCGCCACCTCGGCGTCTGCCCGCTCGACGGCGTCGTGCAGCGCCGCACCGGCGAAGACCAGATCGCGCAATGTCGCCGCCTCCGGCACGGTCAGCCACGCGTCGGGTTCGGCGTGCTCACCGCGGTCTAACTCGAGGTGCCCGCCCGCAACGGTGAGGCGGAACCGATCGCCCGCGACGTCCAGCTGGCAGCGCAGCGACAGCTCACCCGCCAGTGCCGGATCGAAGGTGGCGCGCAGGGCGAACAGGAGCGCGTCGACGCTCAGTTCCGCCGCGCCGTCCTCGGGCAGCGGTGCGCGGCTGCCCCAGTGGGCGAGCGCGCGGAGCACGGGCTCCAGTTCCTGCCCGCGCTCGGTGAGTTCATACACGGCGGCGGGGGCAGGCGGTCCCAGGCGCCTTCGCCGCACCAGGCCGTCGGCTTCGAGCTCGCGCAGCCGCTGCGCGAGGACGTTCTGGCTCATCTGCGGCAGCCCGCGGTGCAGGTCGGAGTAGCGCTTCGGGCCGAAGATCAGCTCCCGCACGACGAGCAACGCCCACCGCTCGCCGACCGCGTTCAGCGCTCGCGCGATGCCGCAGGGGTCGTCGAACAGCCGCTTCTTGCTCATGCACCCGATTGTACTTGCACAACAGGTGTGAGCACTCCTAAAGTAGGAGTATGAACCGTGACCTCAGCCGACGGCACCGTCATCGGCTACACACGGCACGGCGGCGGGCCCCGGGTGGTCCTTGGTCGACATGCTCCGACGGTGACGACCACGCATCGAGAAATGGAGAGAAGCAGTGAACGAGATGACACTCCGTGTGACGTCCGCCGACGGTACGAGGATCGCCTACGACCGGAAAGGCACTGGCCCGGCGGTGATCCTCGTCGGCGGCACCCTAGACGACGGCGCTGAGAACGCGCCGCTGGCCCGGCTCCTTGCCAACCATTTCACGGTTTTCAATTACGCACGACGCGGCCGGGGCGCCAGCGGCAATACACCGCCGTACGCCTTGGCGCGGGAGGTGGAAGACCTCGACGCGCTGATTGCGACAGCCGGCGGCTCAGCGCACGTGTACGGCGCCTCATCTGGCGGCGCCCTCGCGCTGGAGGCAGCAGCGGCAGGTTCGGCGATCGACAAGATCGCGGTGTGGGATGTGCCGTACGTGATCGGGGACGACCTGCGGCCGAGGTTCGACCAGTACCTCGCGGACACCCACGAGGCAGACAAAGCCGGGCGGGACGAGGAGATGCTGGAACTGTTCGTGCGGCTTACCGGCGGACCCGACGCGGACATCGCGGCCGGCAAACAACACCCCT
Source organism: Nocardia vulneris (assembly GCF_001613425.1). Lineage (GTDB taxonomy): Bacteria > Actinomycetota > Actinomycetes > Mycobacteriales > Mycobacteriaceae > Nocardia > Nocardia vulneris. The sequence goes on from NZ_BDCI01000047.1 coordinate 33,041, forward strand.
ACTGGGCCTCGTCCGTCGCGCTCGCCCACACGCTCGTCAAAGACGCCGTGATCCTCAATGACTACGAGATCCCCACGAACCGACTTGCCCGCATCACTCAGTCGGTCCTGGTAACCACCGAGGGTCCGATCACCGAGCCCCAGATGGCGGGCCTCCCGACCGACTTCTTCGACCGCGCCGCGAAAGCGATAGCCGCTGCCACCCCCCAGACCGAACGACACACGCTCGACGGGCAGGGACACGTCGTCGCCCCCGAACTCATGGCCCGTGTACTGAAGACGTTCTTCAACCAGTAACGCGTCGACTGATCAGGTCGAGACCGTGGGTCGCTTCGGAACGCAGGCCCATCGGCCACGTCAGCATCGGTCGGTGAGCGGCGACTCCTGAGTTCCGGAGTCTCGCCGCGTGCTCAGCCGCCTGCGGACTCCAGATTGTTCACAAGCCGGCCGACAGCGAACTCGAAGCGTTCGTGTCCGGTGCCGGAGATCAGGTCGGCGGCATGGCGTCGGGTCAGCGGAAATTTCTCGGCGGGCAGTGCGGTGAAACGGTCCAGCAGTTCGTCGCGGCTGAGCACCCATTCCTGATCCTGGTGGCGGCGCCGCTGCTGGACCAGCGACTGCTCGAGGGCATAGGCGCTGACGTAGAGGGACAGCGCGTCGCGCGCCCAGGCGGCCGTCCGCGGTTCGACGCCGCCGGTGAGCAGGATCGCCAGGATGCCCTCGCCGACCCGCAGCGTCTCCAGATTGGTCGAGACCGTGGCCAGCGCGGCACGGGAGATGCCGGGGTATCTCAGGTAGAGGTCGCGGATCTGGGCGTAGACCGAGAGCAGCTGCGCACGCCATTCGACCGGATCCGGTTCGGGGAGCACGACTTCGGCGTAGAGCCGGCCGATCAGCAGATCGTCGATGTCGTCCTTGTTGACGATGTGGGCATACAGCGACGACGGACCGGTGCCCAGCACCGCGGCGACCCGCCGGATGGTCAGGGCGTCGTAGCCCTCGGTGGCGACGACCGTCAAGGCGGCCTCGGTGATCCGTTCGGCCGTAATCGGCGTCTTGCGGCGCGCCGACGCGACCGCCTCCGCGGCGGGTTGAGCGTGTCGAGCGGCACGGAGTCGACGGGGATCGGCTGGCATGTCGCTCACTATAGCTTGACACGAACTAAGTTCGCCGAGTAGTTCTTAGATCGTCATAACGAACTAAGTTCGTTTCGTGTGGTTTGTTCGTGGAGGTGAGTGATGCGCGTTTCCATCGCCGGAGCCGGTCTGGGAGGTCTGGCTCTCGCCCAGGGTCTGCGCGGCGCCGGGCTAGAGGCCGAAGTGTTCGAGCGCGATCCGGGCATCGCCGCACGCTTCCAGGGCTACCGGCTCGTGCTGAACGAGATCGGTTTCCGGTCCGTGCGCGACTGCCTGCCGACCCGCTGGCACCCGCTGCTGGACGAGATCGTCATGCCCGCCGCCGCCGAGCAGCTGATCCTGGACCCGCAGCTGAACGAGATCGGCAGGCTCGGCGCGGGCCGGACCGGCATCGTCGTCGACCGGCAGGTGCTGCGACACCTGTTGCTGACCGGTCTCACCGTGCACACCGATGCCGCGCTGACCGGCTACGACGTCCTGGCCGACAGCACGGTCCGAGCCCGGTTCGCGCACCGCGACCCGGCCGCCGCCGATCTGCTCGTCGGCGCGGACGGCGTCACCTCCGCGGTCCGCCGGGTGTTGTCGCCGCAGACCGCCCCGACCGATACCGGCGTCCGGTTCGTCATCGGCCGCACCTCGCTGACCGACGAATTCGCCGGTCTGTCCAAGGCTTACGGCTCGAAGATCAGCGGCGACGGCGTCAGCCTGCTGCTCGGCGCGATGCGCTTCCGCACCCCGCCGCAGCAGGCCGCCGAACAACTGGCTCCCGAAGTCACGCTGCCCGACATCGGCGACTACGTGCGCTGGGCCATGATCCTGCCGCCGAACGACTCGCCGGCAGACGCCACCGCACAGGACGCCGTGCTGTCCAGGATGCCCGGTTGGCACCCGGAACTGCGCGCACTGATCGAACAGGCCGACCCCGACAACACCACTCTGCTGTCCATCCGGGTCATCAAGCCTGGTGCGCGCTGGGCGGTCGGCCCCGTCACGCTGCTCGGCGACGCGATCCACGCCACCTCCCCGACCGGCGGCAACGGCGCGAACACCGCGCTGCGCGATGCCGATCTGCTGCGCCGCTGCCTGATCGAGGCAGAGGAAGGCCGCCGGGATCTGCTCGGCGCCGTCGACGACTACGAGCGGCAGATGTTCGCCTACGGCGCCGAAGCGGTGCGCAGCAGTCTAGAGAAGCTGCCCGCGTTCGCCCCCGAAGCCGCACTGTCCTGAGGCGGCATGCACGCGAAGCTGTCGAAGCTCCACTGGCCCGCCGGCGTGGGCCGAGTCGGCGCACACCGTCGTCGCGCCCGCCGCCGTCTCGCAGAGCCCCTCACCATCGCCGTGCTCGCCAGCACGCCGCACCCAGGCGGAACTGCTCATCCCCGCAAAGGTGCAGCCCCGGCCCTCGAATAGTGCCGGTCGCCCACCCGGTCCGCCCTGCGAGATGAGCCTGCGCCGGCTCGGTGTGGACCGGATAACCCGTCCGGAACGTTTCCGAGTGATACACCGGACACCATGCGGCTGCTCATCATCTCCGACACGCACGTCCCCAAGCGCGCACGCGATCTGCCGGACGTCATCTGGCGTGAGGTGGCCGCAGCCGACGTGGTCGTGCACGCGGGCGACTGGACCGAGGTCGCGTTGCTGGATCGACTCGAGGCGCGCTGCCGACGCCTGATCGGCGTATACGGCAACAACGACGGCGCACAGCTGCAGGCCCGGTTGCCCCTGATCGCCCGCGCCGAGCTGGCCGGGGTGCGGCTGGCAGTCGTGCACGAGACCGGGCCGGCGAAGGGGCGCGAGCAGCGCTGCGCCCGGAACTTCCCGGACACCGACCTATTGGTGTTCGGACACAGCCACATTCCGTGGGACAGCGTCACCGCGACCGGATGCCGGCTGCTCAACCCCGGCTCACCGACGGACCGGCGCAGACAACCACAGCACACCTATCTGACCGCACGCATCCACGCCGGCCGGCTGGATTCGGTTGTCCTGCACCCGATCACGAACAGCTCAGATCGTCGAGTCAACGACGGATGAGGCGGCGGGAGCGATATGGCCCCGCCGCCCGCGCCCCAAGGGCCGACTCGTTGTGCCCCACGTGCCGGCGATCGAGGGACGGACCGTCCGGTGGACCGGAGGTATCGCGAGCAGCCGGCGGGCCGTCTCGGATCGGGACGAACCGCAACGAAATTCGCGAACTCGTCAAACCATCGGCAGCCTGGACACCAGGGCGCCGACGGTTCAGATCCCGCCCTTCGATAACGCAGCGCCCGTACCCGGATATAACTCAGCATTCCCGTCATCACTCAACTTGCGGGTAGCTACGCACTCTTCGCATCGGTAGCACTGTCACCACGACTTCCACCCATCGGAAGGGATCTCGATGAGCCGACATCACATTGCCGCACGCACGCTCCTGGCCGCGCTAGGCACGGCCGCCGCCGTCACCCTGGCCGCACCTGCACACGCCGCCACTACCGTCGGTGTGCGCTTGAACGGAACCGAATTACGCATGTCCGGAAGCGATTTCGCCGACGACATCGAAATCGGTGCCGAGTCCGACGGGCTCACCGTCACCAGTAGAGCGGCCACCATCTTCATCGGCAGCGACTCCGGTTGCGAGCGGATCAACGACTTCAAGGTCCGCTGCCGCGGGGCCACCACCATTCACGCCGAACTCGGTCTCGGAAACGACACTTTCCTCAACGTCACCAACCGGCCCGGTGAGATCAGCGGCAACGTCGGAGCCGACAACATCACCGGCGGAGCCGGCGACGACACCCTGCGCGGCGGCAACGGCAACGACATCCTCGACGGCGCCGGCGGCTTCGACACGGTCATCGGCGGAAACAACTTCGACACCTGCATCGGCGAAAACGAATCCCTGAGCTGCGAAAGCTGAGGCTGTACAGCTCGATGCTCCCGCCCCGCCTACTTCGGCTACGGCCCTTCTCGAAGTGCTCGATGAAGGTTGTTGGCGGCGTTGGTGTTTGGACGAGGTCTCCGGTAGACGGTTTTCAAACCGCCGTACCGTCGCTGCAGGAGAGTCGGCGAATCGTGTCCGTGCCGCGCGGACGAAAGTCGCTGCGCTGGAATAACTGTGGCTTACGACGCGCGGCCCGGCGCGGTGGATGATCATCTTGCCATTCAGCAGAATTGGCACCCAGGATATCCGACAATGGGGAACGTCGGCATTTCACTGCCGACGAGTGGCTAACAGGAGAGCCCCATGGCACAGCTCGAATCCCCGTCCACCGCAATAGATTCCCCCACATCCGGCCGTTCCGCGGCAACGAGTGTTTTCGTCAATGGCTATCCGCCACGGCGGCGCGGCCTGGTCCTACTGCTCGGCGTGCTCGCCGGGTTCCTGCTGACCGTGGCGTGGTCGGCGCCGTTCGTGGACACCACGATCGGTGGCACGGTGGCCGACGGGCTACTCGGCCACGACGCCAAGGAAGCCGCGATCACCAGCATCGGCGCCGGTATCGTGTTCGCGTTCGTCTCCGGGCTGGCCGGCACGTTCACCGCGTGCAATATCGCCGTCTTCGGCGCCGTGGCGCCGCTGGCGGGCAGCGCGGGCGGCTGGTGGAACCGCGCGCAGGCGGTGCTGCGACCGCTGCTGTGGCTGGCCGTCGGCATGGTGGTCGTGTCCGCCGCCTACGGTGTCGTGGTCGGCATCTTCGGGACCGACATGCCGCAATTCGACACCGCGCCGAGCCGGCCCGGCGAGCTGTCGCCGCGGCTGGTCCAGTCCATGGTGGTGTTCGGCGTAATCGGGGTGATCATGACCTATCTCGGGCTGGCCGTCCTCGGTCTGGTGCGCGACCCGTTCGCCCGCATTGCCGCCCGCTTCCCGAACGCACCATTGGTCGTCTTCGGCGGCCTGATCGGCGCCTTCCTCATCGGACGCCCGTTCCCCTTGTTCCGCAAGCTGTTTCGCGATGCCGCCGAAGAAGGCAACATCCTCTACGCCGCGAGCGCCTTCGTCCTGCAGTCCCTCGGCAACATCGCCATCCTCGCCGTCCTCCTCATCCTGACCGTCCTCGTCGGCGGACGCCTGCAACGCTGGTTCCAAGCCGACCCACGCCGCGTCAGCATCCTCAGTGCCACCGCCCTACTCACCGTCGGCGTCTTCACCTTCCTCTACTGGGACGTGCGCCTGCTCGCCATGCGCGACATCATCCCGTGGTATCCGGTGGCGCCCTGGGTGTAGTCCTTTCCGCGGAGCCCGGCGCACGGATGCTTCCTCGCGCCGGGCCAGACCCGATACCCGGCGCAATCCATGCCGAGACAGTGCCTCCGGGAATCGATCGTTTGTTGGACACCGGCCCGGCCGGACCGAATCGACAGGACAACCACGCCGACGCACTGTCCAAGAAGCGTGTCGAAAACGCTTAGTGTCCAACAACTCGGAGAGCTGGGGCTGGTGGGTCTAGCCCCACCAGCTTGTGGGTCTAGACCTGTGTTGCATCGCTGTTGGTCTTCGTAGCGTCGTTGGCATGACGAACTCGAGAGACCCGAAGAAACTGCGCAACAGTGACTCTGCGGTGGCGGTGTCGCCGAACGATACTGGTGCCCAACACGTCTTCGGCATGGTGAAGGCGTGCATCGTGATCTTCGGTGTGATCAGTGCCGTGGTCTTGGCGACGGTGGCCGCGATCGCAGTGGCTCATGGCCTGGTGAATACGTTCATGTGGGTTCGAGCCGGTCTTCTGCTTCTCGCTGCTCCGCTGTTCTACCGGCTGGCTGTACATGCGTCGCGGGGAGAGTGGAAGAGCTTGGAGCGCTTGCGCATCGTGACGACGATCGTGCCGATCGCGATCGTCGTGGTTGACTTGATTCCGGGTGTCTGCCCGGTGTGGTACGCGGGGATGCAGGCGGTGTCGGCAGTGCCGCTGATCGCGATTGCCGTCCGCACCCGACGCGTCATGCAGACCGCTTTGCCGGCGGGGGCCTGAGCCGCCGTGACTCCTCGGGCAGGCAAGATGGCGCACAGGCGATCCTTGGGAAGGAGGGGGCTCGTGCGACGGTCGAGTTCGTGGTTGGGGGCGGCAGTCGGCGGGTTCGCCAAGGCGGCGGTGCTCGCAGCGGCGGCAGTGATTCTCCCAGCGCTGTCCCTCGCCCCGGCCGTGGCCTCCGCGTTGCTGGGTTCTGCATGGTCGTGGCGCAACCCGTGGTCGTGGGTGGGCGTGCTGATGTTCTTTGTTCCGCTCGCCTTGGTGTTCGCGCGGCGGCTCGGCGCGTTGTTCCGTCGGCTCGTCGCCCGGTGGTGCGGCATCGTGATCGAGGACGGCTACCGACGGCCGGAGACCGCGCCAGCGCCCGTGCGGTTGTCGACCGGGTACTGGTGGAACGGCCACTCCTATGAGCGCAGCCGCCGTGACGCAGAGGCAGATCAGCAGTGGCGTCGACGGATCGGCGATCCGGCGTATCGGCGGGACGTGCGGTGGGTGGTGATCGCAGCCGTCCTCGTGGGACCGGTGTGCGCTGTGCCGGTGGCTGCGCTGGCCGGTGCCGTGATCGCGTTCGCTCATCCGACGTCGGCCTCCGTCATAGTGGGAGTTCTGCTCGTGGCGGTCGCCGTCGCCAGCGCACCCTATGCCTGGCGGATCGTCGGCCCGCTCGCGCACCGATGGCTACGACTGTCCGAACACGCCGCTACCGCAGAACGCATGCGGGAGTTGGAGTTGCAGCGCGCGGACTTGACCACGGCGCAGGCCGCCGAGATCCGCCGCATCGAGCGTGACCTGCACGACGGTGCGCAGGCTCGCCTGGTCGCGGTGGGGTTGTCCCTCGCGACCGCGGAGAAGCTGATGGATCACGACCCGGCGCGCGCCAGAGCACTCCTGCGCGAAGCGCGGGAAGGCACGTCGAGCTCGCTGGCCGAGCTGCGCGAGCTCGTGCGCGGCGTCAACCCGCCGGTGCTCGTCGAGCGGGGAGTGGTCGAGGCGATCCGTGCGCTGGCCCTCGACAGTCCGGTCGACGTCCGCGTCGAGGCTCCCGACCGGATACGGCTGGACGTCCCGGTCGAGGCCGCTGTCTATTTCGCCGTCGCCGAACTGCTGGCCAACGCGGCGAAACACGCGCCTTCCGGGCACGTACAGGTCCGCATCCGAGATCGTGGCCGGGCCGTCGAGGTGGATGTCGACGATGATGGCCCCGGCGGCGCCGAAGTCGTTCCCGGCGGTGGGCTCGACGGCATCCGCAGGCGCCTTGCCGCATTCGACGGAGTTCTCACCCTGACCAGCCCGGCGGGCGGCCCGACACAGGCCAGAATGGTGGTGCCATGCGAATCGTCGTAGCCGAAGATCTCTACCTACTTCGCGACGGCATCGTCCGGCTGCTGGATGCGTACGGTCACGAGATCGTGGCAACGGCCGCGACCGGCCCTGAAGCGCTGCACGCCATGCTCACCCAGCGCCCGGATATCGCGATCGTCGATGTCCGGATGCCACCGACGAACACCGATGAAGGCCTCACCGCAGCGCTCAGCGCGCGCAAACAGATCCCGGGCCTGCCGGTGCTCATCCTGTCCCAGCATGTTGAGCAGTTGTACGCCCGCGAACTGCTCGCCGACCACGCAGGCGGTGTCGGATATCTCCTGAAGGACAGCGTGTTCGATGCCGAACAGTTCATCGACGCACTCGAACGTGTCGCCGCGGGTGGCACCGCGCTCGATCCCGCGGTCGTGACGAAGCTGCTCGCCCGCCCGACGGCCGCCACAAAGCTCGCCCAGCTCACCGAGCGGGAACGATCCGTCCTCGCGCTCATGGCCCAGGGGCTCTCCAACAGCGCGATCGCGAGCCGCCTATTCCTCAGCGAAAGCGCGATAAGCAAGTACACGACCACGACGTTCGACAAACTCGGCATCCAGGAGGACGGCACCGCCAACCGACGCGTGCTCGCCGTTCTCGCCTACCTCAACGACAGCACCAGAGGTAGCTGATCCACTCCTGGCCGTTGCTCACTGGTCCTTCGCACACCGTCTTCGGAAGATTTGTGGTGGGCGGAGGCTCGGCCGCATGAGACGGCGCGTCGCCGAATCGGGTAGACAACGTCGCCCCAGAGCAGTTCGGGCCGCCGCCGACCAGCAGGACCTCGACACGGGCGGGCAGGACGTCGAGGCGGGCAGTGAATCTGTTGCGCCCGAGCAGTTCTCGCCCGCATAGGGAGTCAATTGCTTCGGGCGAGGAAGGAATACGGTCACGTCAGCTCCGATGCGGCTGGGGCCGGCCGGGCCGTCGAGCCGGGGACAGCGAGCAGGGCAATGAACGGCAGCGCCAGCACCGCCAGCGGAGGCGGCGACAAGGGCGGATCCCGTTCCCAAGAAGGTGGCCCGAACCGCGGTGACACCCCGAACCGTCCCTCAGGCGAGCAACCCAACGCCCCTGACGATCCGCCGAAGGGCCAGCAGTACTCGGGAGATCTCCAGAAAGTCGACAATTCATACGCGGACAAACTGGCCGAACGCATCGGTGGCCAGTCGCGAATGAAGTTCGGCAACGACCCCAGCGGGCGAGAATTCGACGTCGTCAGAGACGAATTCGACGGACAAGCAAAACCGGGCGGACAGCAACTCGGTTCAGCATTCAGAAATCAGGGCAAGGAGTCCTTTGAAGCAGCGCAAGCGACTGGCCGTAAGGTGTACTACCATTTCGACGGTGAACCAGGGCCAGGCGTGATCACCAAGCTGTACGAATACTCAGCACGGTACAGTATCGAAGTTTGTCATCGACACCACTCCGTTCTGACCCGCGACCAGGAGGACGAGTGTTCGAATACCACGGATGGCTCACCGTTCAATACGACGTCGAGTACGACGACCATGCCCAGCTCGAATCGACATACCAGGCCGTGGAGGCTCGGCTCGACGTCTTCGATACCGGTAGCGGTCTCGTCGACCTCCGGTACGTCAACGGTAAAATCCAACTTCATTTCGCTGGATACACAAACCACCCACACTGGAACGTACTGGACGGCTTCAAAGAAGTCGGCGGCATAGCGCCAGGGTCGTTCGGTACCCTCTGGATAAGGAATGATGAAGACCCGAAACTCTACAACGAGTTTCAAATATTTGTCATGTGCCGCGGCAATACAACAACACAGAACGATACCCTTCTGTCCCCCTGCGTTCCACTGATCGAGAACCAGGACGAATAATGATGGCGCCTATCGCGACAGGCCGACCATCGCCCTGGCGATCGTCGAGCAGCTTCTTCGAAATCGAGCGCGATTGGGCCGGTGGCGGGATGAACTGCTCGGCATCGAGGTCGTCACCCCGGAGTCCAGCTACGTCTGGCAGTACAACAACGCCGACCGGTTCACCGTCGGCACGATCGCCGAGTCGCACTTCGACATCGGCCAATCCCGTTCTGTCCTATGGGATCGCCGCGCTGAAGCCGCGTAACTCCTCGCCGCGCAGATCGACCACGCCCGTTTGCCCTGTGGCCCAGCAAGATAATGTGCCGTTCCTGCTAGAACCGTTTCACATACTCGCAACTCACGATTCGCCCGATGCCTGGCGCAGGCGGAGTCGCGCCGATGCCGAAACCCCTTCGCATCAACCAGATTCGCGCCACCTTGACCCTTGGGCGTGCGTCGTGAACGCCTGGGCCAGTCCCAGTCGTCATGGTAGGCGATCACGAAACATGCAGAGCAAGCGGCAGCTTCGACCGTCGAGCTTAACCTAACCCGCGTTTGCCCAGTGCCGCTTCGTTCAGGTCTCAGCCCTTCGAGTTGCGCCTTCGGACCTGGCAGGACGTGGTGCGCGTGCGGTGGCCTGCATCCGCAATTGTCGAGGTTGCGGCACGACAGCCAAGGTCGGCCTGGTGTCGGTACCGGGAAGCATCTGCAGACTCCATCGACCAGCGATGGTCGCCAACGCCAAAGTTGCCTCCGTCAAGGCGAATTGGTCACCGATACATTTTCGGGCTCCAGTGGCAAAGGGCAGCATCGCATGACGCGACGGTGGAGCGGGGAGGTCAGGGTCGAACCGGTCGGGGTCGAACCGCTCGGGCTCGGGGTAGAGGTCGGCGCGGTGGTGGATCAGATACGAGCTGTAGATGACGGTGGTACCGGCCGCGAGTGAGTAGCTGCCGAGTTCGGTGTCCTCGGTGACCGTCCGCGTCTGCAGCCACGCGGGTGGACGTAAACGTAAGACCTCGTTGAGCACTTGGGCGGTGAACTGAAGGTTCGGCAAGTCTTCGGGGCCTGCGGGTCGGCCGGCGAGCGCGGTGTCGACTTCTGCGTGTAATCGGGCAGCGAACTCCGGATGCTGGTCGAGCAGGATCAGCGCCCACGCCAGTGTCGCGGCGCTGGTGTCGGTGCCTGCGAAGAAGAAGGTGAGCACCTGATCGACGATTTCCTCGTCACTCAACTGCCCGCCTCCGGCGCTGTCATGGGCAAAGAGCAACGCGGAGAACAGATCACCGTGATCGACTCCCTCAGCGCGACGAGCCGCCACAAGCTCGCCGAGGAGGGCCCGCGCCTCGGCTGCCGCTTCGATGCAGGCTCGATTGCCGATGATCGGCCACCGGCGCAGCCACACCGGCAGGACGGCCTGACGCATATTCCCCGCGAAGACAACCTCGACGTCATGCAGCAGCCGCTGTTGGGTTTCCTCGGTGATCGCCTGCCCGAACAGCGCCGCTGCGATCACGCGGGCGGCGAAGGTGTGCAGGTCGGTTTTCACGTCGACAGCCTGACCGTCACGCCAAGAGTCGACCATTTCAGCTATCTTCTCCCCCATCACCGGCGCGTATGCAGTGATACGTCTCGAATGAAACGCGGGCTGCAGCAGGCGTCGTTGCCGACGATGCTTGGCATGCGGACACGTCGCCAAGCCGTCGCCAACCAGTTCTCGGCCGCCGTCGTACAGTGCCCCGCCCTTGTCGAAGATTCGGTCGTGAAGCAGTACTTGCCGAGTCAGTTCGAGATCGCAGACCACCACAGCGGACACCGGTCCGAGTCCGATACTCACCACATCGCCGTACGCAGGAAGAGAAGCCATGAATCCCAGGGGATCCCGCAGTAGCGGCACCAGATGCCCCAGCACAGGCAACCGCTGCGGTGCTACCGCTATCGCCGCACCACTGCGCCGTCCCTCAGTGCCCGTGGTTGCGCCGAGTCCTGCCGGACCGCCCTCTGATGTCCGACGAATCCTCTTTGATACCCGCCGAATTGGCGACCGTTCGCCCATGACCAACTCCCCTCCACCGCAAGTCGGACTTCCCGCCATTGTCCGCCAAGCCCGACCGCAGCACTACTACCCGCACGGGTGGACTGTCACCGACTACGCGCGCCCCGAGCGTCACTCGGACTCGCCCGGATCGAAGCCCGTTTCCGAGGCAAGCTTGGCGGCAAGCCGACGCCCCGGTGGCACGAACCGGACGAAATGGTGGCAGGGCCTCGGGCATTGGTCACGAACCGTAGGCGCCAGACCTTACAGGCAACGACTGATCATGGGTCATTTGTGGCCGTGGTGTTCAGCGGGTTCGGCGAAGGCCGCATCGACGGATGCGGTGTCGGTGACCACGCAGCGAACGCCGAGGAGCCCTTCGTGGTCGGCCGCCGTCGCGGCGGGCACCGCGACAGCGTCGAGCAGCGGCGCCAGCAACGGCCTGCCCGGGCGTGAGCAGCACAGCCAGGCCGTGAGCGTGCCCAGCGGCGGCCAGATGAACTTTGCTCGTCAGCCCGCCGTGGGACCGACCGATCGCATGATCGGCGGGTTCATAACCTGTCTTGGCTCGTTGTGATGCTGGTCGTGGCTCGTCGATGATCTGGGCGATCGCAGACCCATCCCAAGTCCGCACACTGGCCTAGGCAACGCCGATGAGTGACCAGGGCGTCGTCCGGGAGTGGCGTCTCGAGGAGGGGTGGGGTGTCATTGATGCTCCGAGCGTTCCAGGTGGATGCTGGGTCTCGTTCGCCGCGTTGAAGTTCGAGCGTCGAAACCTCGACAACGGTCAGCGGGTGGAATTCGAGTGGGAGCCTGCCGAACAGGACGGGTATGACTTTCGTGCCGTGCGTGTCTGGCCCGAGGGTGCCGCACCCGTCGAACCATAGACCCGGCAGGCAGGTCAAGGCATGACCATGGCCGCCTGGGATATCGATCCCATCACCAACCAGCGACACCAGATAGACGAATAGAAACAACGAACGTTCGATGCAAGGGCGCAGGCATCACCTCCGGCATAACCGGCGGCTGGTTGTCGGCGGCCTCGGCAGCAGCCAGCCGCAGCGCGCGTTTGCTCACTTCGACCACCGGCACGGCCTTCCAAATCCCTTGGCTCGCAATCTAACAGCGCGAGCACATCGACAGGAACGCGCAGCATTCGATCACATACCCCGCCGGCAGAGTGATGGATTCACTGACATTCTCGTGCAGCCCGGCCACTGACATTTTCGTGCGGCATCACAAGCGCGGTACAGCAACCAGCGGTCAGGCGTTCCACCATTCATCGGTTCCGTACCCGACCTCGTAGTGCCACCATCCCGACTCCGTCCCGTGCGCCAAAAGCTCCTTGATCCCAGCGAAATCGGCGCCAGCAGGGACCGTGAACGCCACCATGGGGAAGTCCTTGCTGTACACCTCACCTCCGAGCTTGAACCCCGACAGTCGTTGATGCACCGCCTCAGGGCTCCGCCCGAGCGGCCCGGTAGGGACAGGTACGACACGGATCGTGCAATTGCCAGAAGAACTGACGCGATCAACTGCCCAATGACGCCCGTCGGAGTCTGTCCGGAATCGCACAACGTCACCCTCAGCCACTCCGCCCGCTAGGAGCGGGCTGTTCTGAACGACCGCCGTGCCCTCCCCAATCCTCCTCGCCCACATGCCTTCGTGTTCGTACTGGTGCCACTCATCACGCGGCAGGAAGAACCACACTTTGATCATGTCGACACCACGCTCCATAGCCACCCATCATGCTCTGGTGGCCGGATATTCAGCACCGCTGGATCTGGACTCGCCGTCGGCGGTTCGAACGGCGACCCGCACGGCCACGGACTGGACGGCCCGTCCGCTGACGCGAATTCAGAGGCGGGAGTAGCCAAATTCGGGGATGTGGATGAAGCGAGCCTCTCTTTACTGCTGAGCCTCGCGATGGTGCTCCCAGCACGCGAAGATAGAACGAGCACACCGAAGCGGCCGTCGCTGAACCCGGCCAGGGACGTTAGCCTCTCGCGTCACTGCGCGGTCCGACCTTGGTGAAGCAGAAGGGCTGTATCCGGCGCCGACGACAGCGGACCGAGCCCCTGACTACTTCGAAGCGGCACGTATAGAGGCGAGCTCGGCTCGTGATCGAAGGTAACGGGCGCAGCGTGATCGAAACCATAAAACGGTAGTTGAGAGCTCGACTACCCACCGCTTGCAGGGTTGGTCGTGTGTCTAGATGGTGAACGGGTGATAACGGCGACTGTCAGAACGCTGCGAATGGTTGCTGAAAGTTAGCTTATGGGTTTTCCTTGTTCACGCGGGGAACCTCCGCACTTGCGCAAGGGGGATCGTGAACGTGACAAGGAATGCAGCCCAGTGAAAAATGTCGCGCATCGGCGCAAGACCTTGATGGCAACAACCGCGATCTTATCGGTAGCAGTGGGATTGCTATCGACCGCGGGGATGGCATCTGCGGATGCGGTGGCCGACAAGTCTCGGACGGTCGGCACCGATGACGGGTGGACGTTGACGGTGACCAAGACGTCGGAGACGTTGGATCGCTACCCGAATCTCGCCGCGACCATGTTCACCCGTGAGGGTTTCGTCTCGCTCAAGGCCATTGCCGAGATCGCCGGTACCGGGAACAAGCCGGTCAGTTCGGGCCAGGTCAGCTTCGGCTATCAGGTCGGCTGCCAGATCGACGTATCCAGCGGTCTGACAACAAGTCTCGGCTTCTCGATGGGCCCCAACGCGTCGGTCAACATCTCCTACCCGCCCAGTGTCAGCCTGGGCGTGAACGCTTCGGTGAACCCGAACGTGAGCACCACCCTCAAGCCCGGCTCCATCGCCACCATCGAATTCGGTCGCAAGCAACTCGCTTCCGGCCGCGCGTCCATCGCGATGGACCAGGTCGAGGTCAAGGTCGACGCCTGCATGGGCCCGGTCTCGTTGCGTTCCTTCGCCACCGCCACCATGTCGACTTCGACCGCGGACAACACCACCACCGCCTACGGCGACCCCATCTGGCTCTGACATTGCACCCCAATAGATTTGGCGGTCGCCGCAGGACGATCGAGGCCGAGAAAGGCGCACGATGACCGACACCACTCCTTCCGCCGAGTCAGCCGCAGCACACCGAGCGCAACCCACGGTCCAGCCGATGAATCCCACCGCGGTGGCCGTCGGGGCACTTGTGCTCGGACTGCTGTTGCTGATCGTGGCGTTCGCGAACCTTGACCGGATGCCCGGCTGGGCCGACGACTACGGATCCGTGTTGGTCTATCTGGCGTTCTTTCTCTATATGTCCATCGCTGGTCGCCTAACCTGGTGGGCCATCGACACCCTGCGCGAGCAGGTCGGCAACCGACAAAAGCGCCAATGAGGACACAACTCGCGCGCTATGCCGCGCTGCCCGTGGCCACCGGCGCGCTCGGGCTCGGAATCTGGGCCATCACTGTTGTGTCCGCAACGCCCCCGGCCGCAGCCCAGGACTACGTGCCGTGCGAGCAGTGGCAGGCCATGCACCCGGGCTGGCCGTGTATCGACACCCCGACAGTCCCCCCGGTGCCGCCGGGTGGCCCGTCCACCTCGCCGCCGCTGCCCTCGCAAACACCGGGCTTGCCGTCTCAGTCGGGTGCTGGTGGCGGGATCGGCGCGGGCGCGCTGACTCCACCGGCTATGCCGCAGGGCAACGGCGCACCGATCGTCGCGGTCCCCGGAGCGGAAACACCCGCGCTGCCGGGCAATCAGGTCCCCATGACGCAACCCGTACCCGCGATTCCGTGGCCGAGCGGCGAGATACCCGCGCCAGGCTCGGGATCCGAACCACCGCAAACTCCGAACCCGGCGGCCGCCGAAGCGCCAATACCTCCTAACGCAGTGGCGCCACCAACGGTCATCAGCTCTGTACCACCGCCCGAGGTGAAGGTTCCAGCATCATCGTCGAGCTCGGGAAATGGCGACTTGGATCCGCGTCTTTTAGCGTTGACGGTAGTCGGGGCAACGGCATTCGCCGCACAAGCTACTAGGTCGCCGAGCAGAAACGGGGGTGTGAAATTCGTCAGCGGCCCCGTCGGTCCTGTCCAGCAAGCACCGTCGTCCCCTGATGGGCCGACACAGCCATCGGTAGCAAACACGATAATATTGTTCCCGTCGACACGGGCCGAAGTAGTTCCCAAAAGGCCACCATCTTCGCCCGTACTCTCCGACGGCGAAGTCCGGTTTGTTCCTGACAAACCCGGCTCGGAAACTGGCGCAATAATAATCGGCCGCGAAGAAGTTGGTCCACCGGGATCAATATCGACTTCTACCGGATATGATGTTTGGGTCGATGATCGGTATCAGCATGTCGACGCCATACAATCTGGGCCGGGTCTCTATCCCGCACGGATCGAGGGTGTGCGCTCAGGCTCGACCGTGCGCATCGAACAAACCGTTGTCACAACATGGACAGACCGTCGCGGCACGAACCGTGTCGAAACCGACTTCGACACGACAGTATCGCCCTATGCGCCCAGATTGAATCAGGGAAAGCAGGACAAACATATTCCAGGTACCAACAACTACATACCAGGAAAGAGCATATGGACGGACCCTGATCCACAAGGACTGCTCGATAGATATTGCGGTACCGGACAGCAGGCCACGCCAAAGTTCGATATCCCTACGCCAGGCTCGAAAGAGCGAGTAGATTTCGGCAAAGTAGTCGGACAGTACTACGATAGCAACACGGGGCAGTACGTCCCGACGACAAAAGGTATGATCATCTACTCCAGCACGGGCGAGCATATAATCCCCGCAGCCCCGTAGTCCATCAGAAAGGTTGAGATGAACGAAGAAATTGAACACGGCCGCGTGATTGTTGCCGTGAATCGTGCACTGCTCGGGGAAGTGTGCGACTCTTTTCGTGCGATCTACCTCAAAGTTGATGAAGGCACCCTCTATCTGCATTTCATAATCGATGGAACGCCTTCAGTCGGCGACATCGAATCAATACATGAAATCGGCGGCGAAACCATCGCAGATTTCACCGAACTGAATGTCGACGAGGAGTGGACGACTGTTGACTACCCGGAAAAAATAGAGATGCCTTCAGGGTGGGAAATGGTATTTCTCCGAAAGGAGTCACGCTGAAACATCTACCGGTTCGATGGCTGCGGCACACAGATGCTCGCGGCTGCCTCGGCAATGTTGGGCACCCTTCCCCGGGGGTGTGCGATTTCATGTTCGTGGCACCTCGCGTGCAGTGCACGCACGCGTCAACGGCGTGCGCGATGCGGTCGGTGGAGGCAGCCTGCGTCAACCCTGGGCTCGAGACCACGTGCTGAAGCCACGGACCAGCTCCGCGTAGAACTGTTCTCCGGGGACTGCGCCGGGATTCTTTCCGGTGTTGTAGAACGCGACATTGCGGAAGGTGGCGGAGGTTGACGAGTTGAGGTTCTTGTAGAACGCCATCTTCCCGCGGCCGAACCCGATAAAGATCCAGAACACTCCAAGCGTCGCGGAGTTCTGCAGCAGCGTTCGTACCGCCCCTTTATCGTCGGGTTCCTCTCCTACCTGGACGATGACCAACGCGGGATCTGCTGCACCCGACTCCTGGTAGTGATTGACCACACAACGCATCGCTTCATCGACTTGTGACCAGCCCCAGTCAACCTGGGTGTGCAATTGGCCGATCCTGCCCCGGTAGTTCCGCAGACTGAGGTCCTCGACGAACGGCTCGTGGCGACCCGAGAAGACCACAGGGACGGTGCCGTCGTCATCGAGGTTCGCCGCCAAAGCAAGAATTCGCTCAGCAAACGCTTGAACGGTAAAGGACTCGTACAGTTCCCGCATGTCGTAGCTGTGGTCGAGAACCAAATACACTGCGGCGCGTTGGCTTCCCATTCCCGCGTCTGCGAGCGCCCGGTTCGCTTCGGTCGCTACCGGCAGCAAGCCGGGCGCGATGTCGGTGACCTTCGCGAGTTGGGTCGGTGTCCTCGACCCCGGTGATGTACCTACATTTGCTGGGGCGGACGTCTCGTCGCTGTCGATATCGACCCCGTAGTCAGTTGCCAAGCCACCCAGGCCAGTAGCGTAGCCTTGGCCGACTGCTCGCACCTTCCAAGCATCATTGCGGCGGTACGCCTCGGCGATGACAACGACTGTCTCTCGATTGGTGAAGTCCGGGGCTGTGTATTCGATTGTCGGTCCGGGGTTTTGGGTGACGACCAACCGTGGGGCACGACCGAAAACTGTCCCCGGCCTCAATGGATCGATGCTCGCGACAACCACCACCGTGGCAACGTCGCGAGAGCCGTGCGAAGTCGACCTTGACTGTTGTACCGTCAACTTCGACTCCGTGTCGCCTCGGGTTGTTGTAGAACACCAGGTCACTGTCATCGCGCACCTTCCTCTCGGGACCGAGTAGCAGCGCCGAGACATCGATCGGTGTCTGATCCGATGCGAGGGAGAAGGACACCTGTCCTTCGTTGAGGGCGATATTCTCACCCTTGCGCAACGTGGTGCTCGTCATTGGCTTCCTAGGCTGAAGTGAGTGGACTCGACTCTGTCCGGGAGTTGCATCGCAGCAGGGGATTTCGGCGCTCAACCGTCCCCGGCTGGCGTAATCGGAAGTTTCTGCCCGACAGCGGATTTCGACGGGTGTCATTCCCTCGCTGAGGATTGAGACGTGACTATTGATGGGTATCGCAGTAAGACGGTTCTTGAATCGATGCCACGTGCAAGCTCCTCGCTCCGATGACTTCCCCGTAGTTGGCGCTGATCCAGACCCTGCCAAGTTACGAACGTATTCCATCAACCAGGGCGAGCAAGCGTCAAGACAACGACCGTACGTCAGTCGCTCGGCTGACATCGTTGTCCATGTAGGCGCATTGGATGGCGACGCGACCGTCTCAGTCAGGCAGTGTGTGGTACGGGTGTGACGCACGCACCGCGACGCGTTCTGTGCTTGAGCCGCACAGCGTGGGCAGCGGGAGCAACGCCCAGAATTGCACCCATGACCCAGTCCTGACTCAACGTACAGGCGGCAAAGTGCACACGGGAAACGCTGCGGGATAAAGGGATTCGTGCAGGTCGAGGCAGCTTGACCGATTCGTCTGCGACCGTCCTTATCGTCGTTCCGCGTGCGGAGTAGGGCTCCGCGGGTGATGGCCTGCGGCAGTGCCTTCCGTCGTAGCCAGAATTCTGCTGCTGCAGAACGTGATTCGGCCAATCGGGCGTACCCTCTGCGCTATCGTGATGAGGGGAAGTCATTCGAGGACGCAGGGGGACTCATGCCTGACATCATCCGTGAGCGGCGTCGGGGTTGGGTGGAGCGCCGTCTCGCCGAGATTTCTTCGCTGACCGCTGGCCAGCGCCGGTTTCTGTCAATTCCGATGATGGAAAGTCGATGGCATGTGCTCATCGACCGAGCGCCTGGTAGGGAGGATCGAGCGAAGGCTTTCGCGATCGGCCCGACGGGCGTATACGCGCTGGTGTTCACCGAGCGGGTGCCTGAACGGCAGGTCCTCCGTGCCATCCGCAAGCATGCGGAAGAGGCGTTTGCCGGCCTGGTGTTCGGACGCACTCAGTATGTGCCGCACATGCTGGAGATCCTGCTGCTTATGCCGCGAGCGGTGGCCACCGAGGCGCACGACCCATTTGTCTCAGTGGACGAGTTCACCTTGAGGAAGACGCTAATCGGTGGCGATAACACGTTGTCACTCAAGTGGATTCGTGAGTTCTCGGTCACCCTCGCGGGGCGCGACGATCGCTACGACTGGCTCAGCAGCGACGATGCGCCGGTCGCGGAACCCGTTGCGTCCGAATCACTTTTCGGTGTCACTGAACTGCAGGAGGATAAGCGCGGCACGATGCTCGGCCGTCCGTTCAAAGAATGGATGACCTTCCTCGACCCAGATCAAATCGGCTTGATGAACGTCAATTTCACCGGCCCGGCCCGCTTCAGTGGACCGGCGGGCACTGGGAAGACGGTGGTGGCGCTTCACCGGATGGCCCGATTCGTCAAGGCGAACCCTGGTCGGGTGCTGTTCACCAGCTTCGTGAAAACTCTTCCTACGTACCATGAATCGGCCTTCCACCGCCTTGCTCCGCAGGCCATCGACCGAGCCGAGTTCATCGGCCTACACGCTTGGACCACGCGGTTTCTCAAGAGACGAAAAGTCCCATACACCCTCGCGGACGACGACGCCCACGAAGATGCCTTCGCTCGCGCATGGTCCACGGCCCGGCACGTGCTCCGTGAGATCGGCGAAACGGACTACCAGTACTGGAAGGACGAGGTCGATCGGGTCATCAAGGGACGCGGTCTGCTGGACCTCGACATGTATAAGAAGGTCGGCCGTTCTGGCCGTGAGGGCGTCGGGCTTGGGCCGAAGCGTCGCGAGGACGTGTGGACGCTGTTCTACGAGCCGTACCAGGCGCGCCTCGAGGAACGGAGATTGGATGACTTCAACGACGTAATCGGGAAAGCGATCGATGAGCTTCGTGCTTGTCCGCTGGACGACACCGAGGACTTCGCCATGGTTGTTGTCGACGAGGTGCAGGACTTCACACTGATGCAGCTGATGCTGGTCCACCAGATTGCCGGCGGTGGGCAGGACGCTCAGTTGCTGCTGGTTGGTGACGGTCAGCAGCAGGTGTACGCCGGCGGCTGGAAGCTATCCGACGCTGGTATCCCGCTGCCTGGTGGCCGTGGGCGGGTGTTGAGGAAGAACTACCGCAATCGAGAAGCCGTCCTGCGGTTTGCACAGCGGGTAGAGGCCGCTAACACCGTCGATGACCTCGATGGTGGCCCCGGATTTGTCCTACGGGACAGTGAAACTGTTCTCCCCGGCGGCAAAGCTGTCGAGAAGCCGATACGTCGTGCCGAGGCTGGCGACGAACTCGTCCGCGCGCTGAACGAATTCGGGTACGCCGCATCCGATTCCGCCGTGATCGTTGGTAGTCGGCGAGATGCCGTCCGCTACCAGCATGTGCTCGAACGTGCAGGCCTGTCGGTGTTGTCGCTCGACAAATACGACGGTACTCAGCACGAGGCCATTAAGGTTGGCACGGTCCATCGAGCAAAGGGCATGGACTTCGCTGCCGTTTTCCATATCACCGACAAGCCGGACACCCCGCTCAACGAACTTACCGGTGGCGCCCGTGACAGGGCTGAACTTGCCGCGCGGCAGACCATGGTGGCGTTGACTCGCGCCCGAGACTTCGTCTGGGTAGGGACGATCCAAGACTGACCGAACCAGATTTGCAGTCGAGAACTACAACGACTCAGGAGAGTTCGTGTCTGATATCGCACGTTGGGCCTGGGATGGTCGCCGCGGCTGGCCTGTGCGACGTGTCTTTGAACAAGCACCGATGGGCGGTCGGATGAGATCGAAACTAGAGCTGCGATGAGGGACGAGCTCTGCAAAGTTCCAAATCTCGCAGGGCCACAAGCCTCAGGCAACGGCCAGGTGACACACGCAAGGTTGGCCGTCGACGGACACAGTCGAGACGCTCCGCCTTCGCATCAACGCCGATGCCGGCATCCTCGAAATAGCGACTGCGACAAGGGGGCTCGATGAGTGCTGTTCCGCCGAACTGGTATCCCGACCCGATGGACGACCGCCACCTGCGCTATTGGGATGGCACAGCCTGGACCGAGGACCGAATGCCGGTCTCCGCCGTCCAGCCAACATCACCCAGAGCCGCGCGGTCTGAAAAGGTTCCGCTACTCGGCTCACGCGGCTACGCGAAACGACAGGCACAGGACCTGGCGGCTGCTCTCGCCGAGATCCAACAGCTACGAGCACAATTGGTAGCCCTCGGCGGGCTCGAGGTAGCCGAGTTACAGCGTAAGCGTGACCAGTTCGCCGTGCAGATCGCAACGGAGCAGTCGCAGCTCGACAGTCTCCGCTCGCAAATCATCGCAACCAGTGACGAGCGGGTGCTGCAGGAAATCGGCATCTACGAATATCGTCATCCCTTGTCGGACGCGGTCGCCTATCGTGACGAGCTCAAGCACCTGCAGGGCGAGATCAAGGACATGGCGCGCCGCGATGGTGGTGCGATCGAGGCGCCGAAAGCATGGGTTGTCGAAGGCTCAGTCACCAATGGCCGCAGAATGGTTCGCGAATACTCGACGTTGATGCTGCGGGCCTACAATGCCGAAGCCGACAACCTGGTGCGTAGTCTCAAACCCTACAAGTTGAAGAGTGCGCTGGATCGCCTGAACAAGATGGTCACCGCATTCGAAAAGCTGGGCAGAACGATGGAGGTGCGAGTCGCGCCGGCCTATCATCAACTCCGTTGTCGTGAACTGGAAATGACTGCCGACTACCTCGAGACGGTCGCGCGCCAGAAGGAGCGCGAACGCGAGGAACGCGACCGTATGCGCGAGGAACGCAAGGTGCAGGAGGAGCTCGCGCGCGAGCGGGCGATAGCAGAAAAGGACCGTCAGCGGTACCTTGCCGCCCTCGCAACGCTCGAATCCTCGGGCTCGATGAATACCGAGAGCGCGGAGGATCTCCAAGCAAAGTTGAAGGCGGTGGACGAACGTGTAATCAGTATCGACTACCGCGAGAAAAATCTTCGCGCTGGATACATCTACGTCATCTCCAACATCGGTGCGTTCGGTGACCGTATGGTTCAGATCGGGTTGACCCGCCGCTGGGATCCGCGAGAACGTATCCGGGAGCTCGGCAGCACGGCTGTTCCGTTTCGATACGACGAGCACACCGTGTTTCTCCACCACGACGCTGTCGGGTTAGAAGAAGAGATACACAGGCGTTTGGCGCACAAGCGGGTCAATATGATCAACCGACGCCGAGAATTCTTCTACGCCACCCCTGCTGAGGTCCGCGAGCACCTTGAGGCCCTTGCTGGTCAACCTTTCGAGTTCAACGACCTCGCCGAAGCTGTGGAATTTCGTCAGAGCAGGGCTGCCGCGCGCGACATGGCTGCGGACGAATGGAATTCGTAAGGCGATTTACCCGGTTTCCAGGACTGCTCGAACCTCGCACGGCAGTATGAACTGCATGCCAGAATCCAAGGGCCAGTTGACAATCCGAACCAACGGCGGCGCCGATGAGCTCGTCCAGCTGCTTCAATGGTTCAACGGTGAGGACGAGTTGCGGGGGAGGGTGCGTTTGCCCCAGAATCAGATTCGCCCGGGCGAGATGGGAAACATCTACGACGTGCTCGTCGTCGCGGTCGGCGCAGGAGGAATCGCACCCGCGTTGGCTTCGTCATTGACTACGTGGCTGTCCAACCGGAGATCCGACATAACCGTCACCCTTAGGCGCGACGACAACACCGAGATCACCGTAGATGCCAAGCGAGTCCGAACTCCGGAGATCGCCGAGGCGTTGCGGCGAATGCTAGAACCACCGAGCAACCTGCAGTGACTGCAGCACCTCGCAGCGGCTGGCGCGCCGTCCTGGTCGGTGTCAGCCGGTACAGCCATCCCGGTACACCCGATATCCCGGCCGCTGCCAACAACGTCGCAGATCTCGCAGAACTCCTGACGGCGGTCACTGGCACCGGGCTGGCCGATGACCACTGCAGTGTGCTGATCGATCCTGGTGACAGCGGGCAGGTCGGTAAGGCGGTCCGCAACGCCGCGTTGGAAGCCGAAGAAGTTCTGGTGGTGTACTACACCGGACACGGCATGGTCGATGATCGCGGGCGTCTGCACTTGGCGCTGCCGAACAGCGACCGCGACCATCTCGCCTGGAGTTCCGTGCCCTTCGCGACGCTGCGTGAAGAACTCACCAGAAGTTCTGCGCGTGCACGCGTCCTGATCCTGGACTGCTGCTTCTCCGGACGGGCTTTCGAAGCTATGAGTTCGTCGGCGTCCGTCGTCGACGGTCAACTCGACCTTCACGGCACTTACACAATGGTGTCCTCAAGCGCAGACGAAACCTCGTTCGCACCCGAAGGGTACCGCAACACCGCGTTCACCGCGGCCCTGCTCAACGCTGCCGCCGGCACCGACTACACCCTTGACGAGCTCTATCAACAAATTGATCGACTCCTACGTCAACGTGGCCACCCAAGCCCCCGACGGCGAAGCGTCAACGTTGCTGGAGACCTGCGTATTTTTAGCGGGAGTCAACCCGCCGACATCGGAGACCCGAAGGAACTGTTCGAGCGCGGCCTTGAGGCTGCGGACCACGGCGACCTTCTCCAGGCAGAGTCCTCTTGGCGGAAGGCCGCGTCCCAAGGCCACCCCGGCGCGATGAACAATCTCGGCAATCTGCTCACTACTCGAAGGAAAACCGCGGAAGCGCACGATTGGTATCGCAAGGCCGCAGAACAAGGAAGTCTTGTCGCCATGGTCAACCTGGCGAACCTTCTGCATAGGGTCAAGGAATTCAATGACGCCAAACAATGGTGGCGCCGTGCCGCCGAGTTCGGCAATGCCGACGCCATGCACAATCTCGCCGTTGCGCTCGACAAATCGCTCCACATAGACGAAGCAATCGCCTGGTACGAGCAGGCCGCACGAGCCGGCCACACTGACTCGATGCACAACCTTGCGATCCGCCTTCGCTACCTCGGGCAACTCAAAGAGGCAACGGGCTGGTGGCACCGTGCTGGACACCGGCATGCACAACGCGCCAACGAGAAGCCGCGAGGTCTGGTCGTGCGAAGGCCGTCACGATGAATCGCCGCACCCGCAATTCCTTGGTCTCTGCCAAGCTTGGCGACGGTAAGGGTGGCGCGCTTGTCGTTGGCGCTAAAGATCGTCTGTAGCCCAGGATCATGAGCGGCGGGAGTGGCGCAGGTTCGTCGGCTCAGCTCATCAAGACTTGCGCCGCAAGACTTGTCGACGGGTGAGTCTGGTGCTGTTCAGTTCCAGACACTTGCTGCCGAGATGAGCATCCCTCAAACGTCCGGGCGATCCCGGTATCCGTAGACGCCCCAATCATCGCCGGCCAGGTACGCGGCGTGTTGGGCGTCCGCCCTCGCAGCGACCTCCCGAGCCACAGTAGCGCGATCTCTTGACCGTAGCCACATCAGCCAACCGGCGGACCCAGCCATCCAGGCCGAACCAACGACAACTCCCCATGGCTGACCGAGGACAATGTTGTTCACTACCGCAGCGGTAGCAAGCCCGAGGCTGGCGACGGCGGACACTTTTCGGATGCCGCCCTACGGTGCGGATCACCCAGTTCACACCACGGATTACCTGATCGGGATGAGTCACACACCACTTCACGACCAGGTACAGCAAAACATACGGGAGGAACAGCACGACTGCGGCAACCCTCCAGGCCCGTGAGCCGCCGGTTGCGGCAGGGGCGCGCGTTTCACCCATACTCAGTATCCGCTTTGGCAGCCCTGTCCGTTGCAGTTGAGCCCGTGCCTCCCGTGACATACTCGAACACGAGCGGCTCGACCAACGTCGGCGCCTCAACCTACTGCGGTTTCGAATCCATGGATCCCGACAACCTCGATTAACGTCCGGCCCGCACATGACAGCACACAGATACTGGGACTTCAGTTCAAAAAAAAGCCGAAATCCCTTGCGTTGCAAGGAATTTCGGCTCTCACTGTGTCCGGAGGGGGACACAACCAATACGCACACCGACTTCATCACCAGACATCGCTGCAACTGGATGCCTAGCGGTCGGAGGCGCCGGCCGAGCGGAACTACCGGCTGGGTCGGCTGCCACGGCGCCGACCTGCTCGGGCTACGGTGGAGCCGTTTACGTGACGTATCAGCGCCGAAACCTTCCAAACTGCGCCGCGATCGGCTTGAGCCGATCGCCTTGCGGGGACGGCCGCGATACACGCTGCGGCCCACCAGCCCGCACCCGAGCCAACCGACAACGGTAGCGTTCCGCGATCCCGGCCAGTGGCGCGAACCTCGAAACCGGCAACAGTTGTGCCGCTCTCAGGGCTTCTAGGTCGGCGAAGGGACACCCTCGACACCGCCGCGCCGCTGGAACCGCGGCCTCGGCCAGCGCGAACTTGAATTGCTCGCTTTCGATCCGCAGCCGCCGCTCCTCAGCCCACCACGGGCGCCGGCAGGACCGCTCGGGCGCGGTTCGAGGGCTTTCGCACCCGCCTCCAGGAAGGCCTGCTTCCATTTCGACACTGCCACCGCGCTCACGCCACAGGATGCCACCGGTGAGTGGAGCTTCGAGGAACGCCCTCGGACAGGGTGCGATCCTGACGCGCCGGATGTACCGGCGGCAGCTCGCGGTCTGGCAGGCCGGGTCGCTCTTTCAATTCCAGGTTGACACCGACACCGCCACGCTGCGGATGGGCCGACGTGGCACGGTCAAACCAGACGGTTGTCGAAAAGTAGCCAGAAGCGCAGGCGTGGTCAGTTGCCGGGGCCGGTGGCGGTCCAACCGCCGTCTTGCTCTGTGACTGCAGGGCCCTGCGGCGTGAGTTCCTCGGGGCCGGTGCCGGGGCCGGGTTTGGAGTCGCCGACGAAATCTTTGGCGGTCTTGGGGGCGGGGCCGTCGAGGCTGGGTTCTTCGAGATCGTCGAGCCCGTCTGTCTGCTCGTCCAGTGGGTTGTTGTTGTCGACCACGGTGTAGTCCTTCAGGTTCGAGGTTGGTTTGCTTGTCGAGCTGGCGAGCAGTACCCCGCCCACGGCCGAGGCGGTCGCTACGAGCACGACAGCGACCGCGATCGTCGTCTTTCGTTGCATCTGCTCCTCCTCTGGATATTTGCCCCTCAGTGAATTGCTATTGCTCAGTCCACTGTAGGTGGCGGCTATGCGTACAGCTACGGTCCAGCGGTCAGGGCAGATGTCCGCCCGCTGCGAGAACGTAGAAGCTGTCGTTGTCGATGACTCGGTTCGATCCGTAGAAACTTCCCAGCCAGCTGCCGGCCAGTCGATTCTGCGGGTCATCGATCATGCACACGCTCCAGCCTGTGGCGGTCGAGCCGTTCAAGTCCGGGACGTGGCATTGAGGATTGAAGGTCCGGCCGGCGTTGGGTGCTCGGTTGGCGCCTTCTTTGGTGGACGCGAAGGGGAATTCATCGCAGCTGCGGCCGGTGATGCCGTTTTGTCGGTCCCGCATGATCGCAGTGCCCGATGGGCATGAGACGCGTCGGTTCTGATTGCGGGCGGCGACGTTTGCTTCGCGGTGAAGCGGGCTCGAGCTGGTGCCGGGGATGCCTGCCGCCAGGGCTGCGCTGACGTGACCGACAGCCTCGGGATAGAGAGCCGGGTCCATGTCGAACGCTGGTGTGGTGCTGGGGAATACACAGCCCTGCCGGAAGCCCGCGCTGGTGCGCATTGTCTTGTCGCAGCGCAGAGTGTTCATATCGAACCAAACTTTGCCCGTGTCGCTGTAGCTTGCGTCGAAATTGCCGAACTTGACCTCGAGGCGGGTACCGCGGGTGTCGACTGCGCCGTCGTTCATCGACTGTTCGTCGAACCACATCTGTACTGTCAGACTGCTGCCCTGGGGGACCGCGGTGCCCTGTTTCGGTCCGGCATAGCGGGAGTTGGTCTTGTCGAAGTTCGCGCCGCTGACCTTGTACAGGAACACTGGTTGCCCAACTGCTCCGCTGGCAGCACCGAATTCGAATTTGAATTCTTGAACGAAACCACCGGCCTTATGGGAGCTGCGGATACCGCCGGTGACGGTGACCGGGATGGTGCTGACAGTATTGCCGCGGATGTATTTTATCGGCTCCTGGTATCTCAAGCATCCGAACTTCCGTCCGCCTCGCCACTGTTTGTCGGCCGGAGCGTTGAAGCAGCGTGGATCGATCACCGCATCGGAGGTATCGATATCGGGCAGTGTCGGCTCCTCCAGATCAGCCAGGTTCCATCCGACACAGTTCGGTTCGCAGCTCTCCTTACCTATCGATGGGCCCGACACGAGCTGGATGCCTTGATTGGCCGGTGCCCCTGCCCGGGAGTCAGCGGCAAAGCCAGCGACCGTCGTCGGGCTCGGCCCCTCCACATTCGGGGCGATTTCACCGTCGTCGACGACGGCGGCGTCGGCAATCTGTTGGGTGGGCCAGCTCATGAGCCCGTACTCGAATTGCTGGCTGCTATTGGATCCGTTCACGGTTTGGTCAGCGGCGGGGTAACCCCAGCTGCCTTGTTCGTAGCCCGAGTAAGCCCATTTGGTGAGAATTCCACCAGTGACAGGGTGCGGCCCAAACTGCGGGTGCCAGTAGATGACGCCGTGTTCGAACCGGTTGAATCGGCCCTGCCCGTCGGCGGTCTTGGTTTCATCGGAGATGGGGTATCCGAGATATCCACCCTCCCAACCGGTTTGGCCCCATTTGTCGCGGATCGCACCGGCGACGTAGTACGCCTCGTTGAGTTTCCAGTAGACGGTGCCGCCTTGGAAGTATTGGCGTCGTCCGATGTTGTCGGGGTTGACGATTTCATCCGAGGTCGGGTATCCGAGGACTCCGCCTTCCCAGCCGTTGCGTTGCCAGGCCGCGAAGAAATGGTTGACCACCGGGTGCGCGCCTCCGGCCGGGGACCAGTAGATCGGCCCGTTCTGGAAGGTGGAGCGTTTCCCGACGCCGTCGGGATTGGCGAGTTCGTTCGAGGTCGGGAACAGCAGGAAACTGTTCGGCCCGCCGAGTTCGTTGTATTTGTCGCGGATCGCGCCACACACCTCATACGGGGCCGGCCAATACACCTGACACCCCGGCGCCGCCAACGCCGAACGCTGTTGCGGGCGTGCGGCGAGCGCGGCTTCCATGGTCTCTGCTTTGTCGGCCTGTTCCTTGCTGAACCCGCCCGGGACCTCTTGGCAGTCCGAGCGCATCCGTCCCGGCGTCACACTCGACTGGGGATCGGCGGTGGGTTCCCACTTTTCCGGTGCCCGCGTTCGTGATCCGGGAACACAGGAGCCACTCGCGGGTGCGCTCGTGCGCGGTGACGTAGGCGCTGTCGTCGTGGCCGGCGCCGGTGACTGGGGAGCAGTCGTCGTCGGTGCCGGTGTAGTCGTCTGGTTGGACGAAGCAGTCGTAGGGCCCCGGCTCGGAGCCGACGGCTGGGCAGTGCTGGGCGGTGTTGCCGGTGCAGTGGTCGATGTCGGTGGCGGGCTCGTGGTCGGTTCCGCAGCAACCGGTTGCGTACCTGCCATGACTATCAGGACCGCGAGGCCGGTCACCGCTGCCCACACGAAACCTCGATGAGCTGCGCGGGACTGCTGAAGTGCTGAAGCCCATGAACGTGTCACCCGAAACCCCCTCCATCAGGATTGCCAGACCGTAGCTGGCGCACGGTTCACAGTGTCACACACAATCGTTCCTGTCACGAACCACCAACTGGGGAACACCGTCCAGAGCCAGCGCACCCCAAATCCATCGCCCTAAGTAACGGTCAGTCCGACGTACCGTGCTGCCTTGACGATCCCCGGCCCTGCGCCAGGACCGGGAATCGGCGCGGTGCGACGGCGGGCCCGTGGACGTCGCTGGTGATTCCAGTAGTAGTAAACGGCCTGAGTTGCATCGTCATTGCCCGACGTCACCGACCGTTCACCGCGCACATCGAGCGTCGCGGGATGCGTCATACCGAGGCAGGCTCCTCACCGCGGGCGGCGAATTCGGTGGGGCGGAGGTTGCGGAGGCAGGATGCGATGCCTACTTCTATTCAGTGCAGGGCCTAAGGGGACTCGAACCCCCGACCTCCACACAGGGATTCAAGGCCGCACGGGACGTCTCATAACGTTCCAAAAGCGCTCATAAACTGCGGCGATGGCGAATTGCCATGACCGGAGACTTCCCGACACATCCCATCGTTTTCCATCCAAACCATGGGGGAAACCATGGGACGTGTGAAGTCTGCCCCACCCGCTCCACTGCGACGCAGAAGTCACCAGCTCTGCGTCTGCACGGGTTTCGATCTTGTTGAGAGCCCGCTTACGCGGAACCGGTTTGCGCTCTGAACACCGTTGCACCCGACATCGTGCACTCCCCCGTCGAGTGGCGAGGAGGCCGTCGCGCTGGGGTCTGCACGTGATCCTGGGCGCCGCAGTGCCCGTCGAGAACCTTTGTGACTCTTCGCCTCTCTCGACATCCCACCGCGGAGAGTGTTCCATGTCACCGGGGGTCTTCGTTCTACCCAGAATCGGCCGCCGCCGGGCACGAGCTCAATCAGCCTGACGCTCGAAAGGAGAACGCTCACATGGACATCGACATCTCGTGTCCACGTTGCCTGCGGATCGACGCGATCCAGAACGTGGAAGCACTTCGCGCCGAAGGCATATCCACCAGCTACAGCACCGCCAACTACACCGGTGTCGGCGTGTCCACCACAGGACTGCTGCCGGTAATCGGCACCGCGGACGTGGAACGCACCCATGTCACCGCGCTCGCCAAAAAGTTGGCCTTCGCGCCCGCACAGCAATCGGCCGCTCGTCTGGTGTCAGTCGGACTCCTGCTCGTGTCCCCGGCATTCGTCATGCTGATCCTCGCGGCACTGGCCGCCTCCGAACCTCGTGAATCCGGACTCGTAATCACCATCATCCAGACCCTCATGGCGCTCGCATTCATGGCCACACCCGGCGCTGTCGTTCTGGCGCTCGCGGCGCAGCGAATCCGTCGTAACAACAGGATCGCCCGAGGGCGCCCCGCCGCATATGCGGTGTGGCGCTGCGCCTTCTACTGCTTTCGCTGCAATGTTGTCTATTGGCCGTCCGCACCGGCCGCCGGCCTGCCGACCCGCCAGGCCCTTTCTTTGGACCACTTCCGCTGGTACGTCTGGAATACCGGAGGCTACGTGAATGTCTGAATCGGATTACGACGAATGACTGCACCACGCAATCGGTCCGCCCTCACTTCTACTCGTGTCGCTTACGGGACGTTGTCGCACTGCTCTCGATAGTCTCGTTGCTCGTCCTGTCATCGGACTTCGTGTCGGTCGCGATTCGGCTATCTGCTTCTATGCGTCCGGCGATCGTATCTAGCGAAACCGATGTAGCCGGGGTCGTTCGGGCGGCGGCGATCAGCCGCCGCGCTTGCTGGGTGGTGATTTCGAGCAGTTCTGCCACGTCTTCGTCGGATTGACCCTGCTCCGGCAATACGGCTGCTGCGGCGGCTTGTCGTGCGCGATGTTTGCCGATCTCGGTGTCCGCGAGGGCCTTTCAGTTCCTGAATCTTCTGCTGACAGATCTCGACTTCCTGATCGCGTTTGGTCTCGCAGTCGGTGATAGCCACCCACGACGCGATGTATTTCTTTACCGCCTCGGTGATGGACTTCTCGCGTCGGCGCGCTTCGGCGCGGCGCGCCAGGACCCGTTTCCGGGTCCGGTCCAGGCGTTGCTGGGCTTCGGGGTGGCGGGTTAGACGGTGGGAAGTGGCCGCCCCTGGATTCGGCATGGCGAGACTCCTGCTGCACTGTCCACCTGATTCTCCCGCTCACCAGCCTACCGGCGGACCCGCCGTGCCTTGCTTCGGGAGCGGCGAACGCTAGCTCGCGCGCCACGCTTCGCTGAGACCTGCCGCAAGGAAACGCCATCAGCGCGCCGAGGCTGCAGCTAGGGCTGCCGATCTTCTCGCCGAGGTGCGCTACACAGGGATCCGCCGGCGCTCTCGGCGGCGCGGCGTCACTGTTCGAACGACCCAGACTCGCCTGGAAGGTCACCGATCGTGTCGCCTGCCAAGAGGGTCGGCCGACGTCGCCTCGAGTTCCCACTGATCAGACAACCGTTGTCGGCCAACGGCTCCGGCCGTCCGTCGCGTGTTGCCGTGGTGCCCGAGCGAGGTCGCGCCCGCTCGCGATTGCGTGTGGCTCGCTGCTGCTGGCCGGTTGGCGCCGTGAACGCGCGGCTTGATTCGACCGGGACATGACTGGCCCTCGACCGACTCGTCAACTGATCTCCGCTCACCAGCGGACGGGCGTTCTCAGCTGTGCGGACGGACGTGTCGAAATGCTCGGCGGCGCGTGCCACCGCGGATCTACCCATTAAGTGCTAGTCGAAAGGAAGTGCAGTTCCATGGACAACGAGACATCCACCCACCAGAATTTCCAGGTACCCCGGCCAGCCCCCGCTGGCACTGTTCAGCCCTCAACGGCGAAAGCCCCTGTGTTGGTAGGTGACCCGGGTGAACTGATCGCTGGGATTCCCGCCATGATCGGGTTCCCGCCGCGGCGTTCGCTGGTCGTGCTCATCCTGCGTCCGGTGCAGGACGCTAACGCCGTGCTCGTCGACTCGGTGATGCGGATCGATCTCGATCAGAACGACGGCCACACCCCGCTGCAAGCTGCCACGGTGGCTAACTGCATCGCAAAGGTCACCGCAACCGAAGACCGGCCGGCGGTACTCGCGGTCGTCGTCGCTGACCTCGCCAGGTTGCTCGCCTCCTCAGAAATCGACCTCGCCGCGGCGTGGGCAGTGCAGGCAATCGAGTCCGAGCAGCCGTGGTGGACCCTGATCGGGTCCGCGAGGGCCGGAATCTTGCCTGATCCAGCCCGTTCGACGATCGCCGACGGTGCGACCGTCTTCGCCTCTCGCGCCAAACTGGAAGTTCGAACAGTCACAGACAGACAACAGTGCAGCGGTCGCGTCCGCTACCGCTCTCCGGGAATCCTTGACCGACTACGACCGCAAACTCAACTACTACCGCGCCGCGCTCGAGGCGGGCACCGACCCTCAACTGATCGCCGGCTGGACCCGCCAAGTCCAAGCCGAACGCGACGCCGCTGCCGGGCAACTCCTCGCCACGGAAGCCGCTGCAGAAGCCCGTCCGACCCTGAACCGCAACGAAATTCACGAACTCGTCAACGCGTTCGGCGGCCTTATCAAGATCCTGCACGCCGCTGGCTGGTGCACCTCGAGTTCAGGCAGTCGAGCTCAGGAGGGGGTCCGGGGGCGAAGCCCGCCGGGCGGGGTGTGGGGGCTGCGCCCCCACAAAAAATGACGAAACGAGAAACGGCCCATGCTCTCCATGAGCATGGGCCGTCCATCGAGTGAAGTGTCCGGAGGGGGACTTGAACCCCCACGCCCGATAAAGGGCACTAGCACCTCAAGCTAGCGCGTCTGCCATTCCGCCACCCGGACCGGTGGTGCTCAAGAAGATTATCGGATGTGGGCGCGTGGACCAAATCGCGGTTCTACCTCGCGTTTTGCGTGGGATTTGGGGGCCGGCAGGGAGGGCGGCCCCGGTCGAGTGGGTCAGTGGAGTTCTTCGACGGTGCGGGCCAGGTCGGCGGCGCCGTTGCCGTCGGCTACTTGGCGGTCGATGAGGGTTTTGAGGGGGGCGATGAAGTCGGTGGTGACGCCGGCGTCGCGGGTTGCGCGGGTGATGGCGTCGATGGCGGCTTTGTGGAAGGAGATGGTTTGGGTGGGGTCGGCGTAGTTGCCGGAGTCGATGAGGGCGCCGAAGGCTGGCAGGGATTGGGTCATGGCGCTCACCCAGCGCATGGCGCGTTCGGCGAATTCGGTGGCGGGGACGCCGACGGAGCGCATCATGGCGGCGCCGTGCAGGAAGCCGCCGAACATGGTGTACATGCCGGAGAGCAGGGCGAAGTCGTAGGTGGCGGCGAGGCCGGCGTCGTCGCCGAAATATTCTGCGGTGGCGAACAATTGGAGGGTCGGGAGGTTGTTTTCGTAGACGAGGCGGGAGCCGCTGTAGAGGATGGACGCGCCCGGATGGCCGATCATCGGGGGCACGGCCATGATGCCGCCGTCGAGGTAGTCGATGCCGTGTTCGGCGGCCCAGGCGGCGAGTTCGCGGGCCTCGTTGGGGGCGGTGCTGGTCAGGTTGACGAGTTGTCTGCCGCGGAGCTTTTCGGCGACGGGGTCGAGGGTTTCGTGCACGGAGGCGTGGTCGAACAGGACGGCGATGATCGGGCCACCCGCGTCGAGCGCTTCGGCGACCGTGGCCGCACTGACGGCGCCCGCGGCGGTGAGGTCGGCGTCCTTGCCGGGGGTGCGATTCCACACCACGGCCTGCTTGCCGCCTTTGAGCACGGTTGCGGCCAGGACCTGGCCCATCGCGCCGAGGCCGAGGACCGTCACCGGGGTGTTCGTGGATTCCGCCATTGCGGGGTCAACTCCTTGAAAGTTCGTGAACTGAGTGGTCAGCGCGCTGATTCCAAGGCTGCTCGTTGCCTGCGATTGCGACAAGTACCTACTATTTTGTCGGGTACTTACCGCTGGGTATGTGAACAGGTAGCGAGGTCGGACGATGGGCGAGAAGAGATCGGGGCCATACTTCTGTGGCATCGACGCCGCGATGGACGTGATCGGCGGCAAATGGAAATCGCTGATTCTCTGGGAGCTGGAGAACCACGGGGTCCGGCGCTTCGGGGAGCTGCGCCGCGGCCTGCCCGGCGTCTCGGAGAAGATGCTGATCCAGCAGCTGCGCGAACTGGAGCAGGACGGGATCGTGCACCGCGAGGTCTATCGCGAAGTGCCGCCGCGGGTCGAATATCAGCTCACGGAACTCGGTGTCGCGCTCAACCGCGCACTGGAGCCGCTCGGTGAATGGGGTAAGCGGCGGATCGATCGGATCGGCGCGGAGCGTGTGCATCCGGTGGGCGCTTGAACCGCAACGAGACCGCGTGGAATCGGCCGCGCCGCAGGCGAATCCGCTGGGTGCGCGCAACTTGATCGACCCAGGCATTCGGAACCTTTGCGGCTCAGGGGGAATGCTTGTCGACCGCCTCGCGCAACGTCCGGAATTCCGCGGCGAGGGCATCGAGGGTGTAGTGGGCGTTGAGCCCACTGGGGTTGGGCAGCACCCAAAGTGCCGTTTCCCCGATCTGCTCGGGTTGGGGACCGACTGTGGTACGCGGACGGCCGAAAGCTGTGCGGTAGGCGCCGATACCGAGGACGGCCAGTACTCGGGGTTGATATTGCTCGACCCTTTCGACCAAAGCGCGTCCACCGGCGCGCAGTTCGTCGGCGGTCAGTTCCTCGGCCTTGGCGGTCGTGCGTGCGGCCACGTTCGTGATGCCCAAGCCCAGGTCGAGTAGTTCTTGCTGTTCGCCGGGCTGCATCAGGCGTGGCGTGAAACCGGATCGGTGCAGGGCGGGCCAGAACCGATTGCCCGGACGGGCGAAGTGGTGTCCGGTGGCCCCGGACCACAGGCCCGGATTGATGCCGCAGAACAGCACCCGCAAGGCGGGACCGATCAGATCGGGAATAGTCCTGTCCTGCGCCGCGGCCAGATCCGCGGGCGACGGCCGTGCTGACGAACCAGAACCCATTCCGTCAGTCTGCCGGGTGCCGGTCGACCGCATGCTGCGGGGCTCGCCGAGATACCGACCCGCCGGTTGTGCGCCGTCCGATCGAACCGGCGCGGGTGATGCCACCGTCAGCGCCGGAAGGGGCCGGTCACCTCGTAGGTGATGCCGTCGCTGTTCGAGCCGCGGGTGCCGCGCTGGGAGGAGAAATAGAGGCGGTTGCCCGGCGGGTTGAAGGCCGGTCCGGTGATCTCGGATCGGCTGGACTTGTCCACCTGGAGGAACGGGGCGACCACGCCGCCGGAAATGATGCAGATCTGCATATCGCCACCGTCCTCGGCGACGAACAGGTCACCGTTGGCCGCGCCGGTCACGTTGTCCACTCCCGACAGCGGCGCACCGCCACCCGGTTCGTAGATGATCGAAAGCTGTTCGCTCGCAGCCTCATACGCCCAGACCCGGTTGTCGCCCTTGGTGGTGAACCAGCATGTTCCGGCTGCGTAGTAGCACCCTTCGCCGCCGTTGAACGGCTTCGACTCGGGTACCTGCCGCCGCGTCGGCGTGGACGCCCCCGACCGGTCCGGGATTTCTCGCCAGCTCACGGTGCCGTCGTTGTCGACGAGCACCTCGAGTTTGCCTGCGGCGAGGTCGGGCCAGACCGTGGGAACGAAACGATAGAACCGGCCGTCGGAGCGGTCCTCGGTCATGTACACGACGCGGCGTTCCGGGTCGACCGCGCACGCCTCATGGGTGAACAATCCCATCTCGGGTCTGCGCACCGCGGGCTCGACGCCCCAAGGGTCGGTTTCGAACACCGCGCCCCGCTCGACCTCTTCGCAGGACAACCAGGTGTGCCACGGCGTGGCGCCGCCTGCGCAGTTGCGGTTGGTCCGGGACAGCGTGCGGTGCGCGCCGACGATCGACCCGTCCGCGGCGAACTTGATCGCACCGACCCCTCCGGTGGCGTCGATCTCGCTGTTGGACACGTAGATCCAGCCCGACCCGTCGGCGAAACAGGCACCGCCGTCCGGCGCGGCATGCCAGGTGTAGCTCGACGAGGCCACCTGCCTGCCCGACCGGGCGACGATCCGGCTCGTGAAGCCCTTCGGCAGGAAAAGGCCGTTGGCGTCCGGCCGCTTCGCCAACGGCCCGTACGGGGATTGTCCGGCCTCGGCGCCAGCGCTGAAGGCCGCGAGCCAGGACGCGCCACCGAACGCGGCGGCGGATCCACCGACCACACCCACCCGCAGAAAATTACGACGACGCACGACCGTCCTCCAACGCGAACGCGGCCCGGCGGGGCCGGTAAGTGCGGTCACCCACGAATCCACGGCGCCGTGACGATCCATGCACGGTTGACCAGGTCGCCCACGATTATGCTGGCCCGCAATCTTTTTCGCATCCCCAGTTGCCGGTGCGGGCGATCGGCGGGACCGGTACCCCCTGAAATACGGGTCTGCAGAGAAACTCTCACATACTGGTACGGTCACGCGACCGTCGACCTGGGAGCAACAAGTGAGTGACCGCGTTTCACCCCGGTGGTGGAAATTGACCACCGTTGCGATTGCCGTTGCGGCAGTTGCGGTCTGCCTCGCAATGCTGTGGGGTGAGATGTCGCGAGAGTCACTTCGCTACACGCTCGGCATGTCGGCGTTGCTCTTGGCTGTCGGCGTGGCCTGCTTGGTGACCGGTTTGGTCGGCGCCTTGCGCTATCACACTTGGCGGTTGAGTCTCATCGCTCCGGCGGTGGCGATACTGAGCATCGCCTACTTCCCGGACAGCCCTCCGGTCGCCAGCAGTCCCGAGGACAGCTACACACACTTCGAAGGTCCCTGGTACCGCTTTTACGACGGCTTCTGAGCGCGCGCCCCGCACCGCAACCCGATCGGGTCGGATGATCAGGCGGAACCGACGGGACAGAGTGCACTCGTCGGGTTGGCGAAAGGGTGTGTGATGGGCGAAGGCTCGGCTGCGTAGGCGGTGCGTCACCAGATCCGGCGGCCGGCTGTTCCGGCGACGATCACGTGCTCGGCAATTTCGGGCGTTCGTCGGCGTGCCTGGCGCGCGGCGTGCTGGATTCTGCTCGTGTTCGGATTAGGCTGGCGTTTCCCGGTTTCGGACTGAACAGAAGGAGTTGTTGTGGCGCGCAAGGTGACTGTCGAACTCGTGGACGACTTCGACGGCGAATCCACAGCCGAAGATACCGTCCGGTTCGGCATCGACGGGGTCGACTACGAGATCGACCTGTCGGCGAAGAACGCGGACAAGTTGCGTGCGGCACTGGCACCTTGGATCGAGGCGGCTCGCCGGGTCGGCCGGGCGCCGCGGGGTAAAGAGGGCAAGGGGCGCTCGGTGCGCGATCGTGAGCAGACCGCCGCGATCCGGGAGTGGGCGCGACAGAACGGCGTCGAGGTGTCGAGCCGTGGCCGGATCGCCGCCGAGGTCGTAGCCGCCTACGAGAAAGCGGCCGCCTAGCCCGGGGGCGAGTTCGCATACGGTCCGGCTGCGCGCGAACGCGCACCCGACTGAGTCAGCGCACTCGACAACCAACGCCACCGAGTACGGGCGCAAATTCGTGGCTCGACTCGCAGGCGACCTCCCCGACGCGGACGGTCGATCGACAGTGCAGTGGGTGGCCGCAGCGGAGACCGTCAGCGAAGACCACATCGTCTACGGATCCGACTGGTGTGTTCCGCATCCGCAGTCGCTGGCCCGCCGCATCCAAGGTCTGCGGGCCACGACCGCGCTTTCGCCGACTGCCCGAACCAGGGCGCGTGACCGCGCCCGCGAGCTTTTCCCGCCGAGCCTACGAGCGCTCACCTGTAAGGCGTTGCGGTTGCCGACTCTGCGAGCTTTCGTACACCGTGTTCAGAGCCCGGCTCGGCTTGGTAGATCCACAGCTGCAGCTCGGGATGATCGGGAAGGGTCAGCACGTGCTGCTGCAGCGTGAGCCTGCCTACGACCGGGTGGTGAAAGTGTTTGATGGCGCTGCCTTTTCGGTGAATATCGTGGCGGGCCCACAGCTGACGGAAGGTGTCGCTGCGTAGCGATAGTTCTCCGATCAGTTCGATCATCTGCGGCGCCTGCGGTTGGGGTCCGGCGGCGGCCCGCAGCGTCGCGACGGTGCATTGGGCGAGCTGGTCGGGATCGTCGATGAAGCCGGTTATCGCGTCGTCGAGGAAGGCCATCCGTGCCAGGTTGTCCCGCAACGGTATTCCGGCGTAGAGGGCATCGGCGGGCCGGTTGCGGGCTGTCACCGCCATCCAGGGCGTGACGAGCATCGCGGGCGTGGTGATCTGGTTCAGCAGGCTCGCCAATGCGCGATCGATGGTTCCGCGATCCTGGTCGGTCCGCCTCGCGGGTTCGTCTGGAGCGGCGAGAGCGCGGAGGTAGGTGTGGGCGTCGTAGTCGAGCCGTAGTACTCGGGCCAGCGCGTCCAGGACCTGAGTCGACGGGTGTTTCTCGCGACCCTGCTCGAGGTGCACGTAATAGTCGGTGCTGATATCGGCGAGTAGGGCAACCTCTTCCCGGCGCAGGCCCGGGACTTGCCGTGCGGCACCGGGAACGAGCCCGACTTGCTCCGGGCGCACGAGCGCGCGCCGCGCGCGCAGGAATTCGGCCAGGGCACCCGGTTTCTCCACCACTGTGTCCAGAGTAAGGATGCCCGCAGATTCGGGGTGGGTGCGTCAGCACTACCCCGCTGCCACGGATCGCTCCTACCGTCGGCGACGTCGAGAAGACCCGTCAGGAAGGGAGACCGATGTTCGTGGTAACCGGAGCGACCGGACGTACCGGGCGTGTGGTGGTCGAGGAGCTACTACGAGCGGACCGCGCCGTGCGCGCGATCGGACGCAGTCACGAAGGGTTGGCGCCGCTGGAAGCTGTTGGTGCGCAGGCGTTCGTGGCAGATCCGGCAGACCGAGCGGCACTCGCCGACGCATTCGACGGTGCCGAGGGGGTCTACGTGATGGTGCAGCCCAATTACATCCCCGACAGCCCCGACTTTCTGGCACACCAGCGTTCCATCGTCGACGCCGTCAGCGCGGCGCTCGCCAGTGCGGAAGTCGGGCGTGTGGTGACCTTGAGCAGCTGGGGCGCGGACAAACCAGCGGGCACCGGCCCGGTCGCCGGACTGCACTACCTCGAGCGACAGATCGATACCCTCGACGCGATAGTGACGCACCTGCGGCCCGGTTACTTCATGGAGAACCTGCTCGGTCAGGTCGAGACCATCCGCAGCGCCGGGGTCATCGCCGCTCCGTTCGATCCCGATGTCGCGATGCCCTTCATCAGCACCGCCGACATCGGCCGGGCCGCCGCGCACAGCTTGCGCACCCTGACCTCCGCGTCGGAGATTCTCGAACTGCACGGTGCACGCGATCTGAGCATGTCCGAGGTCACCGAGGTCATCGGCCGGGTCGCTGCTCTGCCACACCTGCGCTACGTGCACCAGCCGATCGCGGAATTCGCCGCAGCTCAGCGGCGCGCCGGAGTGTCAGCGAATGTCACCGGTCTCATGGTCGAGGTCGTGCACGCGATCAATTCCGGGCACACCGCGACACTGCAACCCCGTTCGCCCCGCACCACCACCCCGACCAGCATCGAAACATTTGTCGCCGCAACGCTTCTGCCGCGGCTGCAGGCAGCACTCGCCACCGTCGAGCGCCGCCTGGGTCGGTAGCAATGGCGAATTGCGCGCGTTGTCCACTCCCGTCTTTGCCACCCACCACGCCGAAGATCCGCGTGCGGCCGTCAGCGTCGGCAATTCGGTAGCCGATGAACCAGCGGCCGGCCACCAACTCCTGACCACGGGTATACCTGGATGCGATCACGGAGACACGAGAAACGTCACGATGAGAGGTACGAATGGTGACCATCGAGATGGTACCGACCGAGTCCGCGGACGATACCGCGCTGGTCGCCGAGTTGACCGATCTGGTAAATCGGGTGTACGAGGTAGCCGAAGAAGGCTTGTGGCGTGACGGCGCCAGCCGCACAACGACATCCGAGCTGGCGGGGTTGATCACCGCCGCGGAGATCGCCGTGGCGCGCGAGGAGGGCGGCCGAATCATCGGCGCCGTCCGCATCCAGCAATTACCCGACGGCATAGGCGAATTCGGCATGCTGGTGTGCGCGCCCGAACACCGTGGCACGGGAATCGGCCGGGCCCTGGTCGATTTCGCCGAGCGTCACTGTGTCGAGCAGGGTGCGCGGACGATGCAACTGGAGCTTCTGGTGCCCCGCAACTGGACGCATCCGGTAAAGGAGTTCTCGCACGGCTGGTATCAGCGTCTCGGGTACGTCCTCGAACGCAAAGGCGAGTTGGAGGAGAGCTACCCCGATCTGGTGCCGCTGCTCGCCACCCCTTGCGATTTCCTCATCTTCCACAAGCCGATGCGCTGACTCGCGGCACCCCTTCGCGCGTGCCACGCAGTTCCTGAAACTCCCTGCCGGACACGCGATCAGGTCAGGTAGCAGACTTTCGCTACCCGTAACACTTTCAAGCCCGAACCTCGCAGCGCAACACGACGAGAGCCGACGCTACCGCGGCAGGTTGCGACCGTTGCGCTTGCTATGGGTACAACACGGCAGCCACGGAGGTCCGGGCGGAGTCGAAGGTCGTCGTCAGGGTCTTCCCGCCGTGCAAGTCGGTGACGCTGATCATGCTGTCACCGGTGAAGGATATCTTTGCGGGACAAGGCCCTTCGTACTCGACCCACACCAGCGCCTGCCTGCTGAACAGCCCACCGCGCTCGCGAAGCCATACCCGGCAACCGAAGTCGAAATCTTGATAAGGCACCACGACCGCTTCGTGGCGACCGTCGGGGCTCAGCACGATGTCCTGCACGTCGCCGTCCTCAGCAGACCAGGCCGCTACGAACGACGTCAACATCCACAGCGGTAGCGTCACCAGCGTCACAACGGCAACAAAGGTTCGCCACACCCACTTCGGGTACCGAGTCAGGCCAGGGGCGCAGGCAAAACAGAGCACCACGGCAGTCGTCCAGAATATCGGGACCGCGCTGAACGGGATAACGCCGAGCCGGTAATAGCGGACTGCCAGACCCTCCGGTCCGGCAACCAACCATGTCGCGATCGCGGCGGCGAAAAGCACTGGGATGGTGAGCAATCCGACGAGCCGCACTCGGCTCGTCGGCCGATCTACCCGGCGCGCGCCCGTGCCCGATGTGGGCGGCTGCTCTTCGAATATCTTCTCGGTCAACGATTTATCCACTCGCGCAATCTGTTTCCGAGCTCCTCGTGTCCGGAGGCGGGCCGCCAGCCTATCAGCGTCTGTCTGCTGTCCACGAGCCCCGAAAACCCTGGGAAACCCTCCTGCACCGCCTGGCGAAATTGTTCAGACCGCCGTGATCTCTTTCCACAGAGATGCGAGCACGATCCAGCTCGACGTCGGATACCGCGGATCCGTTCTGGTCCGCGACGACCGCCGCGACCAGGCGATCCTGCGCGCCGACGACCGCGCGACCGACGCAACCGAACACCAACACCGGTGTGGTAACCCCTCGCGTTTGCCGATGAAGTGTTCGGGAACTCGTTCGTCAACCGATAGAGCCGTATCGAACGGGTTCGCGAACGATGGGAGAGGTTGCATGGCGCTGGTAGGGCTGGTGCGGGTGAACGCCACCCGGCAGGAGACCCAACGCCAGCACGACGACCTCGACCCGATCTGTGTGAAGGTGTTCGAGGAGCAGATCAGTGGCAAGCTGCGCGTGACCGACCGCCCCGCGCTGTCCGCCGCACTGGAGTACCTGCGTCCGGGCGACATGCTCACCGTGCAGGAGGCCGCCCGCCTCGGCCGCAATCTGCACGAGGGTTTGATCGTGCTCAACGACCTGTTCCAGCAAGGTATTTCGGTGAAGATCCTCGAGGGCATCGCCGTCGGAGAGCACACGAAGCGCAGCCTGATCCTGGACCTGGCGCTCGCCCTGGCCGAGGACCGGCGTCGCGACATCGTCCGCAAGACCCGCGACGGCCTGCAAGCCGCGCGCCGCCAAGGCCGTACCGGCGGGCGGCCCCGGGTCGTAGACGACGACAAACGCCGCGCCATCCTGGCTCGCCGCGCCGAAGGCCAGTCGCTGCGGGAGATCTCCCGAGGTGTCGGCGTCAGCCTCGCTGTCGTCCACGGAGAAGTCAAAGCCGCCCGGCTCGACCCTGACGAGCACTGATTCGAGACAGGAAAGGGAACAGTCATGTCACAAACGCCGGCCGAGGGCCTTCGCGTACCGGCAGCCGCACGCGCCGCTGGTACGGGCCCGTCGACGGGCAGTTTCCGGTTCTGGTTCGCCACCCGACGCTGGGAGTGGTCACCGGAGGTGTATCGGATGCACGGCTACACACCCGGAGAGATCGAGCCGACGACCGAACTTCTGCTCGCGCACAAACACCCTGACGACCGCGAGCACGTGGCCGCGGCGATCTCCCGCTCGATCGAGCAAGGTGAGCCGTTCTCGAGCAGGCACCGGTTCATCGACATCACCGGCGGCGAGCACGAAGTGATGGTCGTAGCCGACCGCATCTACGACGGCGACACCGCGGTGGGCACCGTCGGTTTCTACATCGACCTCTCGGGCACGCTGGCCGAGAACCGCCGCGTCGCCCTGAACGAACGACTGCCCGAGATCCTCGAAGCGCGCTCGGTGATCGAGCAAGCCAAGGGCGTGCTCATGCGCATGTACCGGATCAACGCCGAGCAAGCGTTCAACGTGCTGGCCTGGCGATCCCAGGAGAGCAACGTCAAACTCCACATCCTCGCCCAGCAACTACTCACCGAGATCCCCACCCTGCCACCAGCTTCGCCCGGAGTCGTATCGGCCTTCGACCACATGCTGCTGACCCTGCACGAACGCATCCCCCACCACAGCGACAGCACTCCTGGATAACACACTTCAGCAACGCAGTGTGTGACTTCGACTGTGCCCATTGCAGTTTCGGTACGGTGTGGCGGACCGGCCGGGGGCGCCCGAGTCCAGCCGGCAACGATCGCGCCGCCAATCGGCGGCCCTGAGCCCCAGTCCGCCCGCCTCGGCGGTGCGCTAGGCTCACAGCGTGTTCACTCGGGCCCAGTTGCTGGCGTTTGCGGTTTTCGCAGCTCTTCTGCCCGCGTTGACCCTGTTCACGCTGCCCGATCGGCCACTGTCCTTCGCGCTGGTCGGCGTCATCGCCGCGTCACTGTTCATGGCGCTGGCGTCCATCCAGACGACCCGTCGGATACTGCTACCGGCCACCCGCTCCGACTCGCCGGCCTCGGCGCAGCAACGACGGCGCGGGTCTTTCCTGCGCCAGAGCAATCCTGACACTGCGGGCCGCCCGCGCCCCCGAGCACCGGGTATCGCCGACGCCCTGACGATCGTCTCGGCGTAGGCCCCGAGTCGAAACGACTCGCCGAATCCTGCGTCGGCTCCGCCCCTTTGATGAGGCGC
This sequence comes from Nocardia vulneris, assembly GCF_001613425.1. Taxonomy (GTDB): domain Bacteria; phylum Actinomycetota; class Actinomycetes; order Mycobacteriales; family Mycobacteriaceae; genus Nocardia; species Nocardia vulneris. The sequence goes on from NZ_BDCI01000047.1 coordinate 75,886, forward strand.
GCCGAACCAATCCGTGCCCGTTGACGCGTCGTACCCAAACCCCCGCTGTGCCGGCGGTCGTCAGGAGGCGGGCTGCGCCCAGACACACTTCGACGTCGAGGGTGGCCTTGAACTCCGGCGTTTCGCCGCAAAGGACGGCAGCGGGGGTACCCGCCGACATTCTCGAGATCTGTAAGGACTTTCTGTTGAATAGAACTGCACAGCACCCAGCACAACCCCCATCAAGCGGTGCCACCGCGACCATGGCCGGCATCCTCGCGATACTCGGCGCCCTGCGTGACGCGTTCGGATTGTTCGGACTCATCGTATTTTTCGCGATCCCGATCTTCACTCCCCCATTCGAGTACGGCTCGTCCTTCGCCATACTCCAACTACGGCTGATCGTGGCGGCGGCGTGCGCGATACTGCTGCTGACCGGCGGTATCCTGATGCTTACCCGCAAGCAGGTCGCCCGTGTCCTGCTCGGAGTGGGTGGCGTGGGCACCCTGCTCCAGTCGATGGTCATCACCAGCGTCGAGAGCAACACGATCACGGTGAATACGAATCTCGACGCGGTATCGGCCGTCGGCATCGTAGTGAATATCGTGATGCTCGTGTTGACGTTCCTGCCCAGCACAGCCCGCTGGTTGACTTATCGGCCGATCTCCCGCTGACGCCAGATCACTGTCGATTTCCGGTCATTCGGCGGAGCAGTCCCATCACGGGGTGTGGAGCATTCGCCGGCTCCGGTTCAGCCGCCCAGCTCGACCGCGCGACGTAGATCCTCGACGTAGATCTCGGGCTGTTCCCAGGCCGAGAAGTGGCCGCCGGCAGGGTGTTCCAGGTACTCGCACACATTGAGGAATACCTCGGCGTAGCTGCGCGGCTCCGGTTTGGTGTCGCGCGCGAACACCGAAAGCACGGTCGGTGTGTCGATCCGGTCCGGGAGGGCGACAGGTTCGACATAGGTGGCGAACGAGGTGCCGATCGTGCCGGTGACCCAATAGGCGGTGACCCAGGTGAGTAGCTCGTCCGGCGTGAAAGCCGAATCATCGGACCAGGACTCCAGTTTTTCGACAATCCATGCCGCGAGGCCTGCGGGTGAATCGCCGAGGGCGACGGCGAGCGTGTTCGGTCGCGTCGACTGCTCGGCGATGTACCCGCCTTCTGTCCGGAACCACTGCGCACAGCGGGCGAGGTACGCCACGGCATCAGGGGCCAGCTCCACCGGATCCGCCGAAAATGCGTGCTGCGGAGCGATATTCGTGAGGTGCAGCGCGGCCACCCGGTCCGGGTGTGCGGCCGCGGTGAGTTCCGCGACGGTGCCGCCGACATCGAACGCCCGCAGGCGGCGGAGGCGCTGGCCGCCTTCCTCGACATGAATTCGCTGGAACCGCTGCACCGCTACTTACGCGAGAGCGGCCTCGACGACGCGGACGCCCACAGCCGAGCCGCCGCGATCGACGCCTTCGTCCTCGGCGTCTCGACCCGCCGCCGAGTCCTGCGTTCCGAACTCGATGCCCCCGCCGACCTCGAGGCCTGGCTCGGCGCCACTATCCAACGCCTCGCCGACGGGTGACTTCACAGGTCGCGACATTCCCCAGATGGGTGCATTGACGCGGTTTGTCACCGCGGCGGAGCCTGGTCGCATGAACTCCAAGCCGCTTCTGCTCGGCGCTGTCGCCGCCGCTCTCTTGATTCCTGCGGCGCCCGCGAGCGCCGCCGAACCCATCTATTCCTCAGGGACTTTCGCGCCCTGGCGCGACGGCGCGGATGCCGTCACCTACGACCAGAAACTTGCCCCCGCCGGCAGTCGTGCCATGGTCGTCGCCGTCGGCGACGACGAAAAGACCACGGCCATCCTGCTTGTCAGTGGGCTGCTCCCCAACCGCGTCTACGGCTCGCACGCGCACCTGAAGCCGTGTGGCGCCAAGCCCGCCGACTCCGGTTTCCACTACCAGAATGTGCAGGACCCGAACGCCAAGGACACGATGTCCATGGACGCGCGATATGCCAACCCGCAGAACGAACTCTGGCTCGACTTCACCACCGACAAAGACGGCAAGGCCGCCCAGGTCTCCACCGTGAAATGGCCCTTCCGCAAGGGCCAACCCGCTTCGATTGTCTTGCACGAGAAGAGAACCGACACCACCGACGGCAACGCCGGCATGGCCGGCGCGAGGGTCGCCTGCCTGAGTGTCCGCCGCTAGTCGCTCGTTCACCGCCTCGTGCGTTCAGGCCAACTACTCGGATACGAATCAGGTTGCGCTCCAGCGGATCTCAGTCAACGCGAACCGGCGTCGACCGTTGATGTGAGAGCCTCGAGTTCGAGGTAGACCTCGTCGACGACTTGCGCGAATTGCCGTGCCGGCGTTTCGTGGATCCATCGCGTGAAGGCCACCTCGAAGACGGCGATCGCTGTCCGGGCGGCCAATTCGGCGGTCGCCGGGGCGACACCCCGCGCGCCGAGCGTCTGCGTGAGGGCGTCGGCCAGCATCGCCATCTTGAGCAGTTCCCGCTCGCGCAGTTCGGCATTCGCGGTGATGACCTGATTACGCATCCGCGGGCCGGCGGTCTCATCCTCGAAGAACGCACCGGCCGCCGCGATGGCCTCGACGACCGCAGCCAGCGGCGTGACATTCTCGGGCACGGCCTCGAGCGCGGCGATCAGTGTCGCGGTCAGACGCTCCTGCCCCCAGAACAGCACCTCGCGTTTATCGGTGAACTGCCGGTAGAACGTCCGTTGCGTCACGCCGGCCCGCGCGGCGATATCGGCGACGGTCGTCTGGTCGAAGCCGCGTTCCACGAACAACTCCAACGCGGCGGCGATCAGCCGACCCTGCGAATCCGGCACCCATCGACCCATAAGCCAGATCTTACGTGATGACATAGTGTGACATCACTGCTAGCCTCGTGATGTCACACTATGACATCACGAGGAGAGAATCGCATGCGCGTTTTCATCACCGGAGCGTCCGGCTGGATCGGCTCTGCACTGGTCACCGAACTCATCGAGCACGGCCACACCGTCGTCGGCCTCGCACGTTCACCGCAGTCGGCCGACGCGCTGACCGCGCTCGGCGCCGATGTCGTCCGCGGCACCATCGACGACCTGGACCTCCTACAGGCCACGACTGTCGCCAGTGACGGCGTCGCCCACCTCGCGTTCAAACACGACATCGCTTTCACCGGCGGATTCGCACAGGCCGCAACGGCTGACCGCGCCGTCATCGATGCCGTAGGCGAAGCGCTGGCGGGCTCGGGCAAGCCGTTCTCTGTCGCTTCAGGCCTTTTGGGCGTGGCGCCAGGCACGGTGGCGACCGAGCGGGACGGTCACGAGGTGAGCATCGTTGCACCAGGGCATCCCGCGGCCGCGCCCATGATGCGCCGCGCCAACGCCGAGGCCACGTTGGCGCTCGCTTCGCGGGGGATCCGCTCGTCGGTTGTGCGTCTCGCCCCGAGCGTCCACGGAGAACGGGACCAGGGATTCATGGCTTCGATCGCCGGCATTGCCCGGGACAAAGGTTTTTCCGGATTCCTCGGCGACGGCTCGAACCGCTGGCCCGCGATCCACCGCTCCGACGCCGCCGTCTTGTTCCGTCTCGCACTCGAACAAGCCCCCGGCGGATCCACCCTGCACGGATGCAGCGAGCAAGGGGTTCCGATCCGGACCGTCGCCGAAGCATTCGGCAGTCAGCTCGATTTACCGGTCAAGGAAGTGGCCCCCGAGGACGCGGCGACTCATTTCAGCTGGTTGGCAGAATTCATCGGCCTGGATGCCGCAGCGTCGAACACGCGAACCCGGGAACTGCTGGATTGGGAACCGACCGGCCCCGGACTCATCGATGATATCGACGCCGGCTACTACACCACGCCCAGGTAAATCCAACTTGCGCCGGACCTTATTGATGCAGAAGCCCACCTGCGACCCGGTCAGCGAGTCCCGAGGGCAGGAAGTTCCCTGATTCCGATCTCGAATCCGGGCACCGGAGTTCCGATGTCGCCGCGATACTGGGCGATCGGCCCTTCCAAGACGAAGGCGATGGGTACCTTCCGCTGCCGAGCGGTCAGCCCGAGGTGCCCTAGCCCCAAATAGACGCCAGGGCTGAGAGTTCGCAGTTCGTCGACGGCGCGCAAGGCCCCGAGAGGAGACCGGAAGGCACCATAAACGAGCTGAAAAGCGGGTCGGGCATCGTACCTGGAGGGTGCGACGAGTGTGCGCATCGGATACAGCCGGGTGGGCCGACCCAGCACTGTCATCGCGTTGTATCCGATGCCCTGCGTCGCCGTTTCGGGCCGAAATGCCTTGGCGTGCCAATGATGTATCGGCACGGAGACCCCGAGGCGGGCAACGAACTCGACCAACCGGCTATCGGCATGGACCATCGTGCGAACGTATTCGCCGTCGAGTTCGGAAATCTGCGGTGCTTCCAGCGACCGGAACTTCTCGATGATTTCACTTAGCGGCAAGCCGTCCAGCCGTCTGCCGGCGGCGCCGTCTTGCGGTGAAGTGGAGACTTCCATGTTCAACCCTCCCGTGTGAACGATGATTGAAATGTAATCACCGTTCACAGTATCCGCAAGAGCCTGCACGCCGTCGACACCCCCGATTCGCCAGGACGCCGTCGAGGCGTCAGCCGATCGGCGGTGGAGCCGGCGCGGTCAGGAACCGAACGCCTCCAGGACCGCCAGCAGTGTCGACGCCTGGTGATTACCACCGAAAGTCGTTGTGCCCCGCCATCGAAACCGTCGCGGTGCACCTCCGAATGAGTGCCGGATCAGCGTGACAATTCGGGCTGGAGCATGGTCACACAAAGGGGCCGCTGCGTCGCCGCGCCCGTGCAGGCGGGCGCGGCGACGACCAGCGTGAGCCCGGCAACACGAAAGGGCTCGCCGACGAGCTACCCACACCTCAGCACGTCAAACAAACGGCCCGCAGGCCCGTCTGAGCGGGCCGAGATGATTCAGCGCGTCGCCCGCCTCGGACGGACCATCCGCAATCGGATATTTCACGACGGTTGTTGTACCGCAACCTATTTCATCGACTCAGTGATTGCGTCGCAGCCGTGCACTCCCGCGACGTCCCTCGGTCCTGTTCCGGTTCGCTGTCGCCATATCAGGTCGGCGAGTCCGTTCGCCGGAGGTGTTCGAGGACGAGGCTGCGGACAGGCTCGACGTCGGCCAGGAGACCGTGCCCCGCGCCGGGAAGGATCACCGTGTGCGCCCCGGCGCGCCGCGCGGCTTCCGCGGCCACCGCCGAATCGTGCACCTGGCTCGCGCCGGCCAGGGCGACGAGAGTCGGGACCGGCAGGTGCGGCAGCGCGTCCGGCAGGTGCGGGTGAACGATCGGTGAGGCCGGAAAGTGCGCGGCTCCGTGCGCGAGCAGGTCCAGATATGCCTCTACATGTGCCGGTCCGCTACCGGGGGCGCCCGGTGTCAGCATCGCGCGGGCATCCTCGAAAGTCGGGTGCGGGTCGCGGTTGCGGCCGAACTCCTCGAATTCGGGACTGAGCCCGGCGAAGACCAGCGGCGGATCGAGCAGGACCAGCCGCCGCACCCGTTCGGGATGGGCGAGCGCGAACCGGAACGCGAGGTGCCCGCCCAGCGACTGACCGCACAGGTCGGCGGCGGGGAGCTCGAGCAGATCGAACGTTTCCGCGAGCCAATCCACGAGATCGTCCATGCTGGTCAAGGGCGCGCCGGTGTGTCGGCTGCGGCCCGGCTCGCCGATGGTGTCCACCGCCCGCACGTGATGCTCCTCGGCCAGCGAACCTACTACCGGATACCACATTCCGGCTGTCCCGCTATATCCGTGGAGCAGGACCAGCGACCGCGCCGCCGTCGGACCTGCAGACGTGACTCGTGTCGTGCCGTACCGACCCGGGAGATCTACCGTCTCGGCCGGTACCGGCCAAGATGACATCACCGTGTCGTAGGCCGCGAAGTAGGCTTTCTCCAGCTCAGGGGTGGCGAAAGCAGTCATCGCGCACTCCCCGACTCGACACTGCTGCGCTCGCCCACAAGGGGACGGGCATGCGGCGCGGCGCAAACCTCCGCTCGGCTCGGGCGGTCCCCAGTGGGTGCTTCGACGGGCTTCGACCGACTGGTCATTCTCACCACTCCTTTTCCAAGTCAACTGTATTATGTCAGCTGTATTGAAAAAGGGGAACAGGTCGGGTGCCGAAACACGCGAGCTCTCACGAAGTGCGTTGCGGACCGCCAACGGTGAGCTTGCCCTCGAACCAAGCCCAGTTTCGCGAGCGCGTGCTGAGAGCGCGTCGTGAAACGCCTTCCGACAAGCCGTTCGAGCTCGGCACCGGCATTAGGTGCCGATCGTCGTCGAGCGTTGACCGCTACGGCGGATCACCGTCCACCTCCCTGCTGACGACCTTCTCTACCCGTGTCAACCGACATCGGCTCCAGTGTTCAGGTACACCAACAGATCACGGGGCAGGCCGTGGGTGTCGTGCAGATAGCGGTAATCGTCTTCGGTCAGGGGGCGTCCGTTGAAACGGCTGCGGGACAGTACCTTTCGTCCGCGCTGGAGCATTCGGTCGAATTTGCGTTCCTCGTCGAGAAGTATGGCGCGCACTTCGCGGGGGTGGACGGATTGCCGGAAGTGCTCGAGGGTGTGTTCGACCAGCTCTATCGGCAGGTCAGACAAGGTCCGGGTCGGATCGTCGCGCCACAGCGTGGTCAGGGTGCGGCGGATCAAACGGCGGAGTACGTGACCGCGGCCGGACGGGGACGGGGTGACCAGATCGCCGAGGACGACGATGCTCGATCGCAGATGGTCCGAGAGCAATCGCAGCGACCGTTCGTCCAGCGGGCCCCAGAGTCGGGGCAGGGCGGTCCGCCAAGGTTGGAAAACGTCGATCTCGAAGACGGACTGCGTGTTTCGCAGGATGCGCACCAGCCGTTCCAGGCCCAGCCCGGTGTCGATGCCAGGCCGGCGCAAGGGTTCGAGGCTGCCGTCGGGATGCCGGACGTATCGCATCATGACGTGATTCCACACCTCCACCCACCGTTCATCGGATGTCGGTGTGCCTCGCGGCATTTCGTCTCCCGTCCAGACGAAGATCTCGGAATCGGGTCCGCAGAGTCCGGTCGGACCGTTGGACCACCAGTTCTCGTCAATGGTCGGTTCGACCGGCAACCCCAGTTCATCGCATGTGCGCCACGACTGATGGTCAGGCTCGACGTGTTCGTCACCGCCGAACACCGTGACGTGCATCCGGCCGGGATCGATGCCGAACCCGTCGCGCAGCAGCTCGAATCCCCAACGCAGGCTTTGCGGTCCGTCGTAGTCGCCGAGCGACCAAGACCCGAGCATCTCGAACACGGTGAGATGGGTGTCGTCGCCGACCTCCTCGAGATCGGTGGTGCGCAGGCAGCGTTGCAGCCCGGTGAGCCGCCGGCCCAGCGGGTGGGGGTTACCCATGAGATAGGGGGTCAGCGGGTGCATCCCGGAGGTGGTGAACAGCACCGGATCCCCCGGCGCGGGAATGAGCGATCCGCCCGGCGTGAGTTCGTGCCCACGTTCGCGGAAGAAGTCGAGGAAGGTTCGAACAGTCTGTTCTGTCGTGATCACGGTGGTTGCTCCATCGGTGGGAATCGACCGGAAGCGACCGCAGATGGCAAGTCCTGCAACAAGACCCACGCGTGCCAGCGGACCGTTTCCGGTCAGCTGACATGGGGAGAAGGTCAGGCGGCAGCGACCGGCGAGCTCAGAGCTCGTGCGGCCGCGGCAGCGATTCGCGAATTGACCTTCATGGACGCACTGTAACAACCGGACCGTGCAGAGCACGACCGAATATCGGCCGGTGAAGTGATCGGCACCTACGCCGATATGAGCTGCACCGACTTGCCCCAGAGGAGCGGCCGACCACCCACGCCGACCATGCCAAGCCAGCGGACTACCCCGTAGTCCCGCCGACACCAGCCGTACATTCGTTTCTTCTCCCCCGAGACCATTGCCCCATCTTGCGTATCCCCGCATTCTGCCGCGCACGTCATCGCCCCGGTCCGCACTCAGACTTTCCGTAGAATGCGCGGAAGTCTCATGGGTATTGTGAGCTGTTCGATGACATCATCGAATTCGGCCGCCGCGCACCTTCATCCGTCCGCTTCTATTTCGATGGGACGTTTCTCTATCCCCGAACGGCATTGTCACCAGCGTCCGACAAGTTCGCACATCGGACTGATACGCTTCTTCTCGTAGAAAACATTCCGGCGGACACCGCCGCAGGCGGCAGGAGACGACACCGAATGAGGCCGACATCAGCTAGACGCCAACGAGAGTGGCGTGCGCCGACATCGGCCGGCGGCCGCACTGCCTCAGGTCACTGAACCTGCGATCCCGGCACGTTCACGTCAGCCCGCCTTCCGCTTATCATGAATGAATTAACGTAACTGAGAGTAAATCGGACCATATGGCAGACGTCAATCGCTTGCAGCGCACCTACCGCTCCCCGGTGCGCGAGGAGGCTGCGCGGCGCACCCGAGACATCGTGGTGCGAGCCGCGATGCAGGTGTTCGCGGAACGCGGATACGCCGGCGCCACCATTGACCAGATAGCGACCTATGCCGGCGTCTCCCGTCCGACGGTGTTCGCCGCGGGGAATAAAGCACAATTGTTCGCGCTCGCCCGCCAATACGTAGACAACGACGGTGATGTCACCGAAGCCGATTCGACGATGGCGCAGATCCTCACGATCGACGACCCCCGTCGGCTGCTCGAGCGGTTCGCCACGCACACGGCCGCGATCATGCGGCGAGCGCGGCCGTTGCAGGCAGTACTGGAGCAGGCCGCAGGCACCGATCCCGAGCTGGCGGAACTCCTGAAATCGACGCAGCAGCAACTCCTCGAGACGGCCGGTAGCGTCGTGGCCGCCGTCGCGGCGGCCCGATCGTTGCGCCGGGGGATTTCACGCCGCACGGCCACCGACGTGCTCTGGTTGCAACTCCAGTACACGAACTATCAGCGCCTGGTCGACGAACGCGGCTGGAGTCACCGGGAATTCGAGCGGTGGCACGCTACGGCGATGATCGCCGCCCTGCTCGAACCGAGCCACGAATAGCCATCCGCGCCGCCGCTGCAGGCCATCGTCGCTCGGAAGCGCCGATTTACGCTATAAGGCAACACCTTTCACTGGCTCCGTAAAACCAGCCGACGGACGGCGCTCCGCCGCGCCCGCTTCGCCATTCATGGTCAACAACGCACCGTGCACATGAGCGGCCCGGTGAGAGACGAGAAACCGGATGGCTTCCGCAACCTCCGCAGGCCCGCTATCATCCTGCGGTAACTCGCCCGGACGCAGCGTCCGGGGCGGAGCGAACAAGTCGCCGGGATCCACGAAATTGACCCGAACCCCACTCGGCCCGTACTCGTCCGACCACGACCTGGTCAACTCGACGAGCGCCGCCCGCGCCGCCCGAGCCCAGCCATTATCCGGCTTACCCGCCCGAGCACCGAACCCGCCGACGTTGACGATCGCCCCCGCGCCGCGTGCGGCCATCGATGGGGCGAGCGCCCCCGCCAACAGCAAAGGCATCCGCACATTCAGATTGAACACGATGTCGAACACGTCCTCGGTCGATCCGTAATCGACTTCCCCGGCGTTGTTGACCAGCACCTGCACCGGAACACCCGACAACAATCGGTCCATCTCCCCGATCAACCGAGGCGCGGCCGCAGGATCCCAGAGATCTGCCACCAGATCGACCGCCCGTCCCCCGGACCACTCGATCAATTTGCAGGTCTCCGCCACGCCGGTGCCGTCGTGACCGCAAGCCAGCACCGAGTATCCATCCTCGGCCAGCCGCAATGCGGCCTCCCGCCCGATGCCACCCGCCGAACCGGCCACCACTGCCCACCCACCCCGCTTCCGATTATCCCCCACCAAGGCTTCAGCCATCCGACGTCATCTCCTTTTTGCTTGCGTCGCTTGGTGACTCCGTCCGCCACCGCCGGCGGCACATGTGCGCGAAGGCTGGGGTAGGAGAACAGGTCCACGTCATGAATGTTGCATCGTTAATATTAACCTGTCAACACTTGAAGTAGCCCTAGGCATACAAGACGCACCACCAGCCGCGCAGGCGCTCAACAACAGTATTATCGTATTATCATTCTGGAATCGTGCCCCCGCTCGTCCTCGACCCTCCGCGAAGTGAATCCGCCCCGCGATCACGATCGTGCGGTTCATGGACCCTTTCCCAGGACTTGCGATGCGCGTGCACCACACACGCACTAGAGCGAAACTGGCCGATGACGCGGCCTGCGATCGCGTGCCGAGATCGAGACAAGAAGCGAGATCGCCGACGCACCGGACACGTTGTTCGGCGCGCTACGCAGGTCCAGCCGCACAGGACGCCGAGCCGTCCCGGTGATCCGGCGACACCTGGCTAAACGACGCGGGTGAGCACCGAAAACGCCGGCGCGCCATACCGCCCGGCCCAGCGACTCCGCACGCGAAGCAGCCTGCCGACAGCCAGCGGGCACACTGTGATTACTACAGCCCGGAGAGAACAAGTCTCGGCGAACCCGGCGACCCACGGCCCGTCCCGACAAACAGCTCGACACGACGCACATCGCGGCGACGATGTCGATCCCGCCGCGCTCGGGCCGACCGCTCGATCTCATCACTCCATCGATAGCGCGCCAAGACTTGACCAACGGTATTATCGTAATACCAACTCGGGTTCGCGCGAGGCCTGCGGCGGGACGCATGCAGGGCGGATCGTCGCCCGGCTACCGACTCCGCGGCCGAGCACTTCCCCTCACCGAACACGAACGAGGCCGAACTCGTACAGGCACTCACCGCACACCACACATGGACCCCGAGGTTCGGACGTTTACATCGGTCTTGAAAATTACACTTTACCCGAAGTAATCTCAATCGTGTGAACCGGCTGGTATCAACAACTTCGGCAAGCTAGAAGGATGTGTCCCACATCCTTGCGCCGCCGGCTGAAGCCAAATAGATTGCGCGCCAACGACGGGTAGCGGCCTCTCGGGTAGCATCGGCCACGTGGAGGAATTTCTGCCCCTGGCCGTGTTGGGTACGGCCGCGTTGTCCGAGGGTGTCAGGTTTCTCTACGACCAGGCCGGTGAGTTGCTCCGGCGACGACGTGCGGGTTCGGATCCGGAATCGGACCCGGGCACCGACCTCGAGACGCCGCCGGTCGTGACCGAACCCGAACAACTCCCCGCGCCGGACATGGCACAGGTGGAGCGATTCGAACCCGAACTGCGCGCTTTGCGCAGCGATCTGCATGAATACGCGGCCGGTGTGGACCCTGTCGCGCCGTCGGACGAACGCCTGCTCCACCTCGTCGACGCCCTGCGTCGCGTGCTGGAGGCGATCCACGGTACGCCGCTGGTATTCGCGGGCGAAGGGCGAGAATCGGCTCAGGTGCGCGGCAGCATCGACGCAGACCAGGTAGCAGGCTACGTGGCCGCGGTGCGCGCCGACCGCGCCGAGGGCACGATCGAGGGCCACACGCGGGTGCGCGAGGTGGCCGCGGGAGGGCAAGCCATTGGAGTCGATCTCGGAGCCGACCGCCGGGAACGGTGACCGAGGCCCACGCCCGTTCGCCGAGCTGATCCAGGACCGGGTCGGACCGGACTTCGTCGAGCGTAAATGGTTGCGGGACAGCGCAACAGCGGCAGCCGAAACCAACAGGTACGTCCTGGTGATCGGCGAGCCGGGAGCGGGCAAAACCAGCCTGCTCGCCGGATTGTCGCACGCCCATCCCGACTGGCTCCGCTACTTCATCCGCCAGGACAGCCGAATCCGGTTGGCAGGCGGGGACATCCAGTCATTTCTGCTGTCCATCGGCCACCAGCTCGCCCGCGCGCGGCCGGAGCTGTTCGAACCCGAACGCCTCTCGGTCGTCGTTCGCCAGCACATCGAGACAGTCGCGCACGGCGGTCGAGCGATCGGCATCCGCATCGAGGACCTGACCGTCTCGCCGTTCCATCGCACCGCCGTCCTCGAGGTGGAACAGCGGATCAGCAAGGTCTCGGGGACGGTGACCGGTATCGAAATCGGTTACGCCACTCTCGAACCCCGGCTGCTGGAGCCGGATAATCTGGCGCATCTGGCATTGCTCGCGCCGGCCGAAGTCCTGCTCGCTGCGGACCCGACCGCCAGGATCGTGATCGTGCTCGACGCGCTCGACGAACTGGCGGGCGACCAAGCCGCACCGAGCCTCCTGCGCTGGCTCGCCGACGGACCCGAGCTGCCACCGAACATCTGTGTCCTCATGACCTCTCGGCCGCATGCCGGGCTCGGTCAGCTGCGATCCGCGCGCGTCGGACAGCTCGCCGAGATACTCATCGATCCAGGCTCCCCGCAGGTGGCCGACGACCTCGTCGGCTACGCCCGGCGGGTGCTGAGTACCGAACCCATCGCGGCGGCCGCGCGAGCACAGGGCTACCTGCTCGATCAATTCCACCGTGACGTCGCCGACCGAGCCGGCGGAAACTTTCTCTACCTGTCCACCTATGCGCGAGCACTGACCGACGCTCTCGCCGCGGATGCGCCACAGACCGCGCGGTTGCTCGAGGTCGTCGGGCTGCCGCCCGGACTGGCGGGTCTGTACTCGTATTTCATCGACACCCTGCGCACCGACCTCACCCGGCTCGGCCTACTCGAGATCCGCGATCCGATCAGCGCCGACGACACGCTGACACCGGCCTGGGAAGGGGTGGTGCAGCCGATTCTCGGCGTGCTCGCGGTGGCCGGGGACGCGTTGACCACGGATGAACTCAGCACGCTGGCCGGTGTGCGGGTCTGGCCGAGTTCGGTACGCAGCATCCTGGCCCGGCTGCGCTGGTTGCTCGACGTCCGCGACGATCGAATCACCCTGTATCACAACTCGATCGGCGAATTCCTCACCAGCGAGCCGACCCGCCGGCAGCGCCCCGAGTACGCGGTCGACGCCCAGGAGTGGCACGAGCGCATCGTCCGCCACTACCGCGGCCGGGCCGCCTCGTGGGCCGCCGTCGACTGGGACAGTGTCGACCGTTACGGGCTCGTCCACCTCGGCAGGCACCTGGCCGGCAGCCGCGCCGCCGTCGCAGCGGAGCTGGCCGACCTCGTCTGTCCTGGGCTGCGTCGCGCCATCCGGGCTACCCTGGGCAGCGACCGTCACTTCCTCGGCCTGGTCGAGCTCGCGGCAGAGCGAGTTCTCGAAAGCCCCTCGCCGACAACGGGATTACCGGCGATCGTGTATCTGGGCGTGGTCCGTCGGCAAGCGCTGCGCTCGGTGCACGACGTGACGCCCGGCGTGCTGGGCCTGCTGGCTCGGATGGGACGCACCGAGATTGCGATCGAGCATGTGCTGGCAGTGCCGCCGTCGTATCAGCAGTTCCTGGGCATGCACGAGATCGTGCGGCACACGCCGCGAGGCGCGAGCGACGCCCGCCTGCGCGACCTGTTGGTGCAGAGCGCGTTGACGGTGCCGGCCAACGAGATCGGCACGCTGCAACCGGTCCAGTACCCGCTGCGATGGGCCGCGACGGCGATCGCGCCGTACGATCTCGACCGCGCCTTCGTGCTGTGGGAGCGGGCCCGGCGACCCGACTCCGGCTGGCGCGAGGACCATCCGCCGGACGCCCTGTATCGCGCGGCCGCGGCATCCAGTGACGGCCGCGCGGCACGAACACTCGTCGCCGCGATCCAGACCGATCGGGCAGGCGACTACCTGGATCTCGCCGCCCGCCCCGGCACCGAGGACGTGCCGGAGCTGCTTCGGCTCGCCGAGTCGAGTCTGACCGAAGCCACCACGGCGGGCCGTTTGCATTGCCGCGCCAGGCTTTTCCGGGCGTGGCTGCCGCACGAGGCGGACCGTGCCGATCGGCATCGGACGGAGCTGCTCGCGGAAGTCGAGCGGGGCAGCGACGACGCGGGCGCGCTCGGACGCGGCTTGGTCGACGCCGCCACCGAATTGGCCGACCTCGATCGGGCAACGGCTCAGCACCTGCTCGGCCGTCTCTCGACCGTCCCCGTCAACGGCCACACCGAAGAGGCATTTCTGCGAGCGGCACGCTTGCAGGCGAGATGGGGCGCGGTATTCGAGAGTGGCCGGCTGCTGAACCAGCTCTACGAGTGGAACAATTCCGTCTGGTGCCGAGTCGGACGAGCCTCGGTGGTGGCCGAGTTCGACACGGCCGACGCGGTGGGAATGATCGAGGACGCGCATGCCACGATCCCCGCACACCGGCCGGACCTGGACATCATCAGCCGAATGAACCGGGAAAGCCAATTACGTAGTATCGCATTGGGTTTCGCCGAGTTCGACCTGAGCCGAGCGTCAGCGGTAGCCAGGGAGCTGACGGAAACCACCTGGTCCCAAATGGTTACGGACCGCTACAGCGTCCTCGCTCTGCTCGCGCATCGTCACCTGGACGCCGGTGACACCGAGCAGGCGACCGCGCTGCTGCACGAATGCCTCGACCGTCCCGGCGAGGTCCGCCCGCTGGTCGACGCCCCGAAAACCGTGCCGTTCCGGCTCGCGGACAGCGAGCGGGCCGACGCGCCGGGTGCGCGCGAATTCGCCCTCATGTATTTGCACAATCACATGCGCGACTGGGCAACGCTGTGCCGCACTCGCTTCCACCGCTCACCGGGCGACGTGGTCCGCGCGCTGACACCCGGACCGAGAGCAATCGCAAACCCCTACAGCTGGGCACGCACCACCCGGGTCTTCGCTCAACACCTCGCTCGTCATGATCTGCGGCGGGCGATCGCACTGGTCGGCGCGCTGGCCGACGACGGCGAGCGGGTTGTCGGCTTGGCCACGATGTTCCAGTTCGCCGCGAGCGTCGCCGTCGACAGCACCGACGAAACAGCGAACAGCATGTGGGCGCAGTTCCGTACGGCGCTCGCCCGAATGCGGCGCTATGAATGGGTTTTCGACGACGGACTCGACGCGACTCCCTTCGCCTACGTGCGGCCGGACCATCGCACCCGGTTCGACGCCGCCTTCTGGCTCATCCCGTATGAGGCCGATTCCGCCATGGCGTTCCTGTCCCAGAGCGGTGCACGATATCTGACCGACGCCTTCGCAATGGTTTTCGGCTACGAGGGTTCGTCGGGATACATGATCAGTGCGGTGCAGGGCGGCCGACCGTTTCCGCCTTATCGGCAGCTGCACGCCGCGACGCTGTCCGTGCCCTCGGACGGAACCGGATTCGACGAGCTGCTGTGGAGCATCAGCCATGCCATGGCATGGGTCCATGAACATCTGATCATCTCGAGTACCGGACAGCCGACGCTGTCCGCGCCGATGCCACGCATCCCCGACCCGCTCTACGCCGCGCTGGTGGACCTGCTGTTCCATCCGCCGGGCAGGGCTCCTTATCGGGACTTCGCCGATCGAGTCCGCGAGCTGATGACCGGTGACCGGCTGCCCGCGGTCGCCGGTCTGGTCGCGTTCGCCGCGGGGCTGCGCCCGGCCGGGGACGCGCTTCTTCGCGAACTCGGCACGGAGATTCTCGCCGAGGCGCACCGCCGCGATCGGGCCACCCGCGTCGTCACGCTGCTCCAGTTCGCGGTATCGCCGACCTGTGCCGCGCTGGTGGACCCGGTCGAATTGCTCACGGACGCCGCCGAACTCGGTTTCGACCCGGAACTGTCGGTGTACCACGAGGTGATCACCGAACTGTTCCCCGTGCTACTGCACCGGGCTCCGGCATTGGCTTTGCGTCAGCTCTATGCCGCCCTCCGCGACAACTGGGCCCTGGCGATGGCGCTACTCGAGCGCGGCGCCGAACCGCTGCTCGCGGCCCTCGGTTTCGACGCGGTCGAAGCCCTGCATGCCGAAATCCGCCGAGCTGTGGCCTGCGTCGCCGACGACGGTACGGCGCCGGAGCTGGTGGACGGCGTGGATTTCGGGACAGCAGCGTCCGCCGCACTGTGACCGGACGCGCGCCTACCAGTCGAATCGGCAGCATTGATCGCGGGCGCGCAGGGCACAGGCGACGAGCCGCTAGGCTCGGCTCAGCCCCTCGCGGAACCATTCCGGCATGTCTTGATCCGACCGCGGAAACCACCTGTTCTCGGTGCCGAAGTGCTCAGCCGTCGGCGGTGTCGAGAAGGCTGGTAGCTGATCTCGGTTGTATCGGATGGTGAAGCGGTCGGGCGGATCCAGGATGTACTCGAACTCGATCCATGAGCCGAGTCCCTGCACGTACATTCCTTTCCGCAGTTGCTGAAACTTCCGCCAGACGTCAGGCGGGAAGGACCAGGCTCGGATCGTGCCGTCGGGCATACGCACGCCGGTATCGGATTCCGCGTGCGGCCCGATCATCTTGGCGCGCACTACAAGTCGAGTCCAGCCGATCGGCAGGGTGGGGAGCACCTCGCGCGTGATCTCGGTGAGCTTGTCGTGCTGTTCGATCGGGTCGAGCGTCGGCCAGTTCGGCATCTGGTCAATCCTCCTGCGGGAATGCGCCGTTGCGAGCGAAGACCAGCCTGCCCGCCCCCGGCGCCGCACGGCAACTCGACGCACTCCGGCCCGCCGCCGACGAGGTGGTCTACGAGTCACGCCTGCGGCGCTTCAGGCACACGCTGAAGGTGGCGGCGAAGACGACGGCGGTGCCGATGCCGGTGAGACCGGCGCCCAGGCCGAAGGATAATTCGAAAGCTCCGGTGAGGATCACGATCAGGATCAGGACGAGTCCGCAGATCCACGTGGCGAGCGCCGCGAACAGGGCGATGAGCAAGGCGGTGGCGCGGTCGCCGGCGCGGCGGGAGCGGGCGGCCTTCACGGTGACCTCGGGCAACAGCGTCCAGTCCGCGCCGCGAAACTGCGCCCACACCAAGCGGATTCGATCCACCTCCGCGTGCAGCAGCGGCTCGCTTCTGGAATCGAGATGAGGCAGCACGTATTTGCGTCCGGCGTGGTCGTAGACGACGGCGATCTCCCGAGCCACGTCGGCTTGCCCGACCGCCGCCACATTGGCTTCGATCTCGATGAGCTGGATATCGGGCCACGCGAGAACGCGGGTCTGCCACAGCGACCGGATGGTGAGCTGTCCCCGGTCGGTGATCGTCGCACTGCGCCGGTGCGCCAGGTAGGCGACGGCGATCACGGCACCGATCAGGACGACGGCACCGAGTAGGATCACGAGTGGCGAGCCCGTTCTGGACAGTTGCGCCAAGCCCGCGGCGAAGCCGATCAGCGCGAGGCTCGGCAGCGCGTATCCCACTGAACCCGCACGATATTCGCGATATATCGGTTCCATGCGAGCACGCTAGGCGCACTCGCTCCGGACCCCTCCGGAGCCGAAGTCACGACGATGGCGGCGGCCTGCCGACGCGATTGCCGGCAGGCCACCGCTGTCGCCGCCGCTCAGTCCCCTTCGGGAATGTCGGTGTAGCGCTGCAGGTACAGCTGCTCGCCGAGCTTTTCCAGCAGGGCGAGTTCGGTTTCCAGATAGTCGACGTGATGTTCCTCGTCTTCGAGGATCGCCTCGAAGATGCGGGCGGAGGTCACGTCGCCGCGGGAACGCATCAGCTCGATGCCGCCACGCAACCGCTCGACGGCTTCGAGCTCGATCTGCAGGTCGGCCTTCAGCTGTTCGGGCACGGTCTGGCCGATGCGCAGCGGGTTCAGCTTCTGATAGTTGGGCAGGCCATCGAGGAAGAGGATGCGGTCGGTGAGGATCTCCGCATGCTTCATCTCATCGATGGACTCGTAGCGGGTGTGCTTGGCGAGCTTGGTGAAACCCCAGTTCGCCTGCATTTTGGCGTGCAGGAAGTACTGGTTGATCGCGGTGAGTTCCGCGGTCAGTTGCTCGTTGAGCACATTGATGATGTCCTTGTCGCCTTCCATGGCCACGGATGGTGTCACACGTCACACCGGGGCTTTCCAGGAAGGATTGCCTATCTCGCTCAGGCGGCGGGCGCCTCGGGCCGGACCGTCGTCCGGGCTTGCCCGATCGCGTCGACGAGCCTGCGGGTGCAGCTGCCACAGCCGGGCTTCCAGCCGCAGACCGCTTTGACCTGCTTCACCGTCGCGGCACCGGCGGCGACGCAGCTGTGCACGTCCGCCTCGGAGACGGCGTTGCAGATACAGACGTACACGGTCGACCCTCGCAGGTAGGCTTCAGCTAGTAAGCGAGGCTAACCTAACTAGGTAAGCCTCACCTAATTGGTAGCACCTTTTGTCCGCAAGATCCAGTTACCGATCCATCCTGTGACGTTCAGGGCACGAGGTGCCGCACGAGGTCGGCGGCTTCCACGGCGAGCCCCGGCGGATTCGTGGCGATGAACATCGCGTCGGCGGCCAGATTGCCCAGCACGTGCCAGGTCGGGTCGGGACGGCCCGCGACGAGCAGTCGGCGGGTGCCGGATTCGGTGCGCACTCCCCCGGCCTGCGCGGATTCGGCGGCGCCGCTCGCCAGCAACGCGCTGATCAGCGGCTCGGTCTCGGTAGGCGTGGTGTAGGCGGGCGGGTTGACCGCGTTGAAGACCGTGTCCGCGTGCCACTCGGCGCCGTCGTGCACGGTGAAACCGCCGCCGGTGCGCGCCTCGATCTTGCGAAGTCCGGCGCGAAGCCGCAACTGACCCGAATCCAGCAGCCGCAAAACGATTTTCGCATTGTGCGGCACCATCGGTGAACTCAGACTGCTGATCGTGCGAAAGTGCTCGGTGCGCAGCATGGTTCGATCCGATTCCGTCAGCAGCGGCCAGACGATCGGGCCGAGCACGCGGATCGCCATGGTGAGCAGGCGGCGGCCCTGATGTGGGTCGTCCAGTTCGGTCAGCTGCCGGCGCAACCGGGTCACCGGGTCCTCGGTGGCCCGGAGCTGCGTGGCGAACGAGTCGAAATCCTGTCCCAGCTCGGCGAGTTCGGCGCGCATGAGGTCGACCAGTTGCGGCAGCCGCACGACACCGGCGGCGGCCAGTCGCTGCCCGTTGGCTGCGGTGAGGTGTTTCGGCGCGAGCGGAAGGGGCCGCTGTTGCACGAACGGCAGGACGCCGCTGCGCGACAGCAGGCTGATCGGCCCGGTGTGGCCGTTCGCGGTGAGCGCCACGGCGGTATCGACCGCCGTCAACCCGCTGCCGATCACCGCGACGTGCGCGTCGGGCGGTACCTCGGTGATCGTGTCGCCCAACGGGTATGGCTCGTTGACGTAGCCCGGCGCACCGGTCAACCCGTAATGGTCACGGGGACGGCCGCTTCCGACACTGAGCACCGCGCGGTCCACCGGATGGTCACCGATCGCGGTGTGCAGCAACGCCTTGCCGCCCGCAGCACGGGAGAAGCCGACGACGCGTGCGTTCACCACGCTGACCCGCCGGCCCGTGCGCCGCAGGCGGTCGATCGCGCTCCGGGCGGTCTGCTCCAGATACTCGCCGTACATGCCGCGCGGTACCAGCGGCTGCCCGAGGCCCTCGTCGAAGTAGCGGGCCACTTCTGGCCGTCCCTGCAGCCATCGCTCGTAGTGCGCGCGGTCGGTGGCTCGCACCGACATCAGCGCCGGCGGCGCGTTCACCCGAACCGCCTCGATGTCCGCCTGGTAGGGCCGCCCGCGCCAGACCGCGGTCGAGCCGTCGAACACCGTGATGCTGCCCGCCGTGCCCGACGTGGCCGCGAACGCGTCGAGCAGCGCGACCGCCGCCGCGCCCGCACCGATGATGCCGAGATCCATGCTGTTTCCTTCCGATCACTGAGACCGGACCAGCCTCACCCGGACGCGGTCACCGGGGACATCCCTCGTTTGCGGGGGTTCCCGCCGTGATTTCGCACCCCCGCAAATGAGGGATGGCGGTCGGACGGCGGACACGGCATGGTTGCGTGCATGAGTGTGGCGTCGGTCGGCATAGGTGGGCTGCTGGCGGGAATCGAAGCAGCCCCGGACGCGCACGCGCTGTTCGCGCAGACCTCTACGCGGTTGCGGCGGATCGCGCCGTTCGACGCGGCGGTGTGGGTGGCGACCGATCCGATCAACGGGCTCACCACCGCGCCGGTGCGGGTGGAGAACCTGCACGAGGGTGGATGCGGAACCTATTGGGAGTCTGAGCTCTTCGCCGAACACGTCAACCTGTTCCGCGAGCTGGCGCGGGCGCCGGTCCCGGTCGCGGGGCTGCGCGCGGTGACCGGCGACGACCCGGGCCTGAGTCCGCTGTATCGGAACTTCATGTGCCCGCGCGGTTTCGACGACGAACTGCGCGCCGTGCTCCGGATCGACGGGCAGCCGTGGGGCCAGCTCAGCCTGTTCCGCGAGCGGGGACGAAAGCCATTCCAGGACAAGGAAATAGCCCTGGTGAGCGGGCTGTCGACGCCGATGGCACGGCGGCTGCGCAGTTTCGCGCAACCATATGCCGCCACCGCGGCGAGCGGGCAGCCGGAAGCGCCCGGCATGCTGCTGTTCGACCAGCACGGCGGCCTCGTTTCGATCAACGACGAGGCACAGCAGCTCCTCGCCGAGATGCCGCCCGGCCCCGCGACCACCACCTCGAACGGCATGGAAATACCGCTGCCCGTATGGATTCTCAGCACGGCGGGCCGCGCTCGCATCACCGGCGAGAACTCCCGGATCCGTATTCGCACCACCACCGGACGCTGGCTGGTCTGCCACGCCTCGTGCCTGCGCGACCTGACCGGTGCGCCGGGCATGACCGCGCTGGTGATCGAGCCCGCCACACCCTCCGAGGTCGCGTCGCTGGTGGTGGCCGCCTACGAGTTGACCCGGCGCGAGCTCGACGTCACCGAGCTGATCGCGCGCGGCCGGTCCACCGGTGAGATCGCGAGCACCCTGTTCTTGTCCGCGCATACCGTGCGCGATCACGTGAAGGCGATCTTCGAGAAGGTCGGCGTCACCAGCCGCGGCGAACTGATCGCCAAGCTGTTCACCGACCACTATGAGCCGCTGTCCGCCACCCGGACGGTGCGGGTTTTCGACGGGGAGCAGGGCACCGCCGACGCCCGGACCGGGGGAAGATAGTTCGCCTGGCGAACGTTATGGTCGGTTGTGCACACAACGACTACCTCGTCCCTCCGGAAGCCGGTCACATGCTGATCGGGCTGATCGCGGCGTTGCTGGCCTGCCTGGGCTACGGCGTGGCCTCGGTGTTGCAGGCGTACGCGGCGCGGCAGTCCGCGGCGGCGGCGCTGGCGCGGGGTGTGGGCGGGCAGGTGACCGAGACCGGGGCGCCGACCGTGGCTTCGACGGTGGCGGCGGTGTTGACCGTGACGTTCATTCTGGGCAGCGTGCTCGATGTGGTCGGCTTCGCCGGGAACGCGGTGTCGGCGCGGTTGATTCCGTTGTTCCTCTCGCAGACGATCATGAGCGCGAACCTGATCATCACCGCGGTGCTGGGCATCTTCGTGCTCGGCATCCGGTTGCACCTGCGCGATTGGGTGGCGATCTGCTCGGTGATCTTCGCGCTGGCCGCGCTCGGCGCCGCGGCAGGGCACGAGGGTGGCGGTAGCGACGATCCGGCGCTGCACTGGGGTGTGCTGATCGTGTCGGTCCTGCTGTTCGCCGCCAGTCAGCTGGTGGTGCGGCGGTTGGGCTCGCGCGGTGCGGTTGCGGCGGGCCTGGCCGCGGGAATGCTGTTCGGTGCGTTGGCGATCGCGGTCCGGATCGTGCACGGGATCGATCCGTTCGACGTGCCCGCGCTGCTCACCGACCCGGCCGCGTGGACGATCGCGATCGCGGGCATCGGCGGCTTCTATCTGCATACCGTTGCGCTGCAGCTCGGTTCGGTGAACGGCGCGACCGCGGCGCTGGTGGTCGGTGAAACGGTGGTGCCCGGCATCGTCGGTGTGCTGCTGCTCGGCGACACCTCGCGGCCCGGCCTGGAATGGCTTGCCCTCCTGGGCTTCTTCCTCGCCATCGGTGGTGCGGTGGCCGTGGCGGTGTTCGGCAACCTGTCGCAGCAGGCGGCCGAACCCGCCCCCGAGCCGGTTCCGGTCAGCAGCCGATAGTCACTGACCGCCGCGTGCGGGATCCAAAGCCGGTGCGGTCGGGCGTATCCCGTTCACCTGGACCGGAACCGCCCGCGGCCGAGACTGTTTCGGCTCCGGTTTCCGCAGGATGTTGATCGGCCACCAGAACCAGCGCCCGGTGAGCGCGGCGATCGTCGGGACGACGAACGAGCGGACGATCAAGGTATCGAGGAAGAGCCCGATGCCGACGGTGGTGCCGATCTGGGCGATGTTGTGCGCGTAGCTCACCAGCATCGCGAACATGGTCACGCCGAAGACGAGGCCCGCGGTGGTCACCACCCCGCCGGTGTTGACCATCGACCGGATGATTCCGGTGTTGATGCCCGCCTTCAGTTCCTCTTTGAATCTGCTGACCAGCAGCATGTTGTAGTCCGCCCCCACGGCCACCAGGAAGGTGAACGAGACCGGCGCCACCGACCAGTGCAGCGGATTACCGACGATGTGCTGCCAGATGAGCACGGTCAAGCCCAGCGCGGACAGATACGACAGCGCGACGGTGCCGATCACCGCGATGGCGGCGACCAGGCTGCGCAGCAGGATCAGGACGACGCAGAACACGAAGGCGAACGCGGCCACCACGCTGGTGACGAAGTCTTCGTGCACGAACGCCTCGATGTTGAGCAGCGTGCCGCCCGGCCCGCCGATGCTCACCGTGCTGCCCGCCAGCGACGTGCCCTTCATCGCCTGTAGCGAGGCCGGAATGATCTGCGCGCTGAGATCCATCGCCTCCCGGCTGAAGCCCTCCATCTGCGGAGTCACGATCATCCGCGTCACCTTGCCGTCCGCCGAGAAGAAGAACGGCAGTGCGTTCTTGAACAGCGGGCTGTCGAACGCCTGACTCGGCAGGAAGAAGAATTCACCGGGATCCGCGGTGGTGAAACCGCTGGCGACCTCGTCGAGGAATCGGGTGATGTCCGAGATCTGCGGGAGCAGGATGTCGAGGGTGCCCTGCAGCGGCGCGATCACGCTCTTGACCTGCGCGACAAAGCCTTTGAGGCCGTCCACCTGGGTGGCGAGTTGTGGCAGAGCTTGCGACGCCGTGCGCAGACCGGTCACGAGTCCGTCGACGGTGCCGTCGAGCCGGTCGGTGTCGTCGAACAGCGAGAAGCCGGTTTGCGCCGCCCGGCAGGCCTGGATGTCTTGGCAATTCGGAATCGAGTTCACGAACTCCCTTGCCGGACCGGCTGTCTCGCGCAGCGTATCAAGTTTGTCGACCACCCCGGACACAGCCGTCTGCATGGCGGCGGCGCTGGTGTTCACCTGGCCGAATCCCTGCCGGCCGGTGGCGAGGGCGGTTTCGAGTCCCTTGATGGTGAGATTCAGCTGATCGATGCGTCCGGCGAGGGTGGTCAGATCGTCGAGGCGCGGCGTGAGCATGTCTTTCATCTGGGTGAACCGGCTGCCGATGTAGCCGGCCTGGCCGGTGAGCGTGCCGAGTTCGAGCGGGGTGGTCAGCGGCCGCGTAATACCCTGCACCGCACTGACTCCCGGCACCTTCACCACGGCGTTGGTCAGCTTCGCGAGTGCCACCAGGTCCGCGGGATTGCGCAGATCGTGGTCCGATTGGACCAGCAGGATGCTGGGCGCCATGATGTTCGGCGGCAGATGCCGGTCGGCGGCCGCGATGCCGAGATTGGCGGGCGAATCGCTCGGCTGGGCGATGCGCTCGTTGAAACTCGGCTGGAAGGTCGGCAGCACGAGGATGGCGAGCACGAGCACGGCCAGGCTCGCGACCAGCACCGGGCCGGGCCAGCGCACCACGGCGGTCGCGATCCGGCGCCAGCGGCGCTGCGAGGACTGCGCACGCGGTTCGAGGAAGCCGAGCCTGCTGCCGAGCGCCAGCAGCGCGGGCCCCAGCGTCAACGCGGCGGCGAGGGTGACCGAGACCGCGATCGTGCACGGCAGACCGGAGGTGCTGAAGATCGCGAGACGGGTGAACGACATGCACGCCGTCGCACCGGCGACGGTCAACCCGGACGCGATGATGATGTGCAGAACCCCGTGCAGCGCTGTGTAATACGCCGTTTCCGGGTCCTCCCCCGCGCGCCTGGCCTCTTGGTAGCGGCCGAGCAGGAAGATGCCGTAGTTGGTGCCCGCGCCGAGCACGATCACCGCGAGCAGCGCGGAGGCGAAGATCGAAACACCGATCACCTCGTGTTCACCGAGATACGCGACCACGGGCCGGGCCACCGCCAAGCCCATTCCGACGGTCAGCAGCGGCATCGCGACCGTGATCGGCGACCGGTAGACGCACAGCATCACGCCGCCGACGAGCACGGCGCACATGATGATGAGCAGCAGAATCGAATCGTTGATCGAGACGAGTTCGTCGTTGACCACGGCCGACGGTCCGGTCAGGTGCACTGTGATACCGGCGGGCGGCGGGTTGTCGGCGATGATGTCGCGAGCCGCCTGGGTGGATTCCATCGCCAGCGCGGTGCCCATGTTCCCGGCCAGGTTGAGCAGCACGTAGGCGGCCTTGCCGTCGGCGCTCTCGCTGGCGGGCGCGAAGTCCGGGCTGGACCACAGATCCATCGCGGAGTTGACGTGCTTCTTGTCCTGCGTCAGCCGATCCAGCAGCGTCAGGTAGTACTGATGTGCGTCACCGCCGAGCGGGTTGTCGCCTTCGAGCAGCACGTACACGAAATTGTTCGTGCCGGCACCGCCGAACGAATCACCCATTTTGACGATCGCCTGCACCGACGAGGCCTCGTCCGGCAGGAAGGATCGCGCATGCCCGTTGACCACCGTTTCCAGCTGGGGCACAACGAGATTCAAGCCGCCCGCGAGCAACAGCCAGATCGCGATGATCGGTAGCGAGAACATGTAGAGCAGGCGCGCGAACAACGGACGGCCGGGGGCGCGTCGCAGCAGCGTCCGGTCGAACGGCACCGAGAATTCTCGGCGCACTGCGGGGAGCAGCGCACGCAGCCGCTCCCGCAACGGTTCTCGCGACTCTTTCCCGCGCCGCCGCACGAAGTTCGTCATGACACCGGCACCGTGCAGTTGACCGCGGCGAACGGGCCGGTGGCCGCCTGCGCATCCCGGGCCTGCCCGTTGATCACGATCCGGCACGCGACCTGGTCGGAATTGGCTTGCGCGACAACGCCGGTCGGCAGAGCGAGCTTGCGGGTACGCAGCGAGGTGCGCCATGGAAGTTCGGTCGACACGTCTTTGACCTTGCCCTGCTCGTCCAAATAGGACAGATGCACCGGTGCGCCCGGTGGGCCGTCGATCTCGTAGTCGATGACCTTCTCGCGCAATTGGCCGAGCACCGGCGGCGGGCTGGAATGCCCGATCGCCAGATCCTCGATCTCGCTCAGCCGCAACCGCGCGATGAAGAGGGCCGTCAGGCCCAGAACCAGGAATACCACGCCGTATACCCAGGCATTCTTCATGACTTTCTCCGCTATCCGTTCGAGCGTCGAGCCTTCTTCTCCGCAAATACGCGGCACTCCTGCGCCGGCCCTGTTCGCCGGCCCGTCGACGGCCCTCGATTCGACGGCCACGGCTCGCCGCGGTGGGCGGATCATTGCCGTGACGCACGGTAACAGAAACCTTTCCCGTTCGGCAATATGCCATAGGACATACCCGTGGCACGCCTACTACCACTGGATTCAGCCTGATGTTCAGCGAGCGCGGCGACTCGGCGGCACGAAATCGAACGGATCACCCAGCGGGCGCGATGCCCGCGCGGCGGCCGGTCAGGACTCGGGTGCGGGCGGTGTCCGCACCGCGATCTCGCCGCCCAGCGTGTAGCCACCGGAAAGCTGAAGGTTGTCGCCGCTCCAGAAGCGGCCCGGGTCATACCAATTGGGGCTACGACGCTCCGGCAGCAACCCCATCGCCTGGTAGGTCGCGGCGACGATCTCCGCGCAATACGCGCTTTCCAGCTCGCGGGCGGCAGCCCTGCGCGATTTGCGCAGCGGCAGGCGCGCCCGGCCACGCAGCCAGCGCCCAGCCAGGCCTGCGGTGGAGGGGAACGGGGTGCCGTCGAGCCGGGCGATGGTGCGCAGCAGGCTGTCTTCCATCTCCCGCGTCGCGGGCCGGTCCAACTGACGCAACCACGCCTGCTGACCGTAGCGATGCGCCCACACCAGCACCGCGTCGCGCAGATTGTGCAATTGGACGCCGCGATGCGCCGCCCCCGACCACATGTCCGGCAGCGACCGGCCGAGTTCGGCATGCCAGATCAGTGCAGGCAGATCATCGAGCACCACCGACATCCCCACGTGATTCACCGGACTGTTCGTCGTCAGCCGAATCGCCCGGTCAGCGGCCGAATGCCCACGGAACAACCAGATGTCGCCGGTCCTGGTCAGCTCGAGTGCCCGATCCAGATCGATGCCCGTCCCCGTCATGGCCGTAGCCTATGCGCTATGCGGTGGTGGAAGGCAGTGGGATTGGCAGGTGCGGCCGGCGTGGTCGCCACCGGCGTGGTGGTCGTGCGCGCCGAGCGACGTCGGCGCGCCTACACCCCCGAACAGGTCCGCGAGCAACTACACGTGCGCTTCGCCCAGGCCACCGCCGCCGAGAGTGCCGCCGAAACCGCCACTCCCGCAGCCGAACCCGCCACCACCCTGCGCGCCCGCCTGCGCCGCCTGTGGCGGCGCTTCCGCCGCTGAGAGCATTGGTGGGCTTTCGAGCGGGTGCGCTTCAGCCAGGCGACAGAATCGAACGCCGAACCGCCACTCCGGCAACCGAAACCGCCGCGGGCCTACGCGCAGGCCTACGCCCCCACTAGCGCGCGACCGCGACCCCGCGACGTTCGTACCAACTCGAAAACCGGGTCACTACGACCGCGACGGCACCCACCGGCAGGTAGTACCCCCACGCGGCGAGCACGGAATCCGTTGCGGGTAGGGCGATCAGTGAGCCGAGCACCAAAACTCCCGCGATCGACCAGGACAGTCCACGCGCGACCTGCAGCGCGGGCACCGCGCACAGCATCACCGGCACCGCCAGCAAGAGCACCAGCCGCATTCCGTAGTGGGCGAACATGGGGTCGCCGCACGCCGCGTCCATCTGGACGACCTCGCACGAAGAGATCTGGTACAGCGGCTCGGACGCGACGAAGACGCCCCACGCCGCGGTCGCCCCCGCCAGCACCAGCCATGCCGCTCTTGCCGAACTCATGTCGAGATCATCGCACTCACCGCCGGGAAATCCGGGGCCGGAAACTACTTCATAACTAAAGCTTTAGTTGTAAAGTACTGCTACCGCGACTTCAGAGGAGAGCAGATGAAGGTCGTGTGCATCGGCGGCGGACCCGCCGGACTGTACTTCGGGTTGCTGATGAAGCAGCTCAACGCCCAGCACGAGATCACCGTCATCGAACGCAACCGGCCGTACGACACCTTCGGGTGGGGCGTGGTGTTCTCCGACGCCACGATGGACACCATGCGGGAGTGGGATCGCCCCACCGCAGAGCGGATCCAGTCGGCGTTCAATCACTGGGACGATATCGAACTGCGGTTCAAGGGCCGGGTATTGCGCTCCGGCGGACACGGTTTCGTCGGCATCGGCCGTAAGAAGCTGCTCAACATCTTGCAGGAGCGGTGCGAAGAGGTCGGGGTGCAGCTGGAGTTCGACCGGGAAGTCCACTCGGATCACGAATTCCCGGACGCGGACCTCATCGTCGCCGCCGACGGCATCAACTCCAGGATCCGCACCGGGCACCGCGACGTGTTCGCACCCGATCTGGTGACCCGGCCGAACCGCTACATCTGGCTCGGCACCGAAAAGCTCTACGACGCTTTCACTTTCGATTTCGTGCAGACCGAACACGGTTGGGTGCAGGCGCACATCTACAAGTTCGACGAGAACACCAGCACCTTCATCGTCGAATGCCCGGAACATGTCTGGCGCGCCCACGGGCTCGACCGAGCCGAGCCGGACGAATCGGTGGCGTTCTGCGAGCGGCTGTTCGCCGACAATCTCCAGGGCCAGAAGCTGATGACCAACTCGCGACACCTGCCGGGGTCCGGGTGGCAGAACTTCCAGCGGGTCAAATGCGATCAGTGGTGGCTCGACAACGGCGACAGTCACGTCGTGCTGATGGGCGACGCGGTGCACACCGCGCATTTCGCGATCGGCTCGGGCACCAAGCTGGCGCTCGAGGACGCCATCGAGCTCGTGCGGCAGTTCGGGGCGCACGGCGACTCTCCCGCCGACCTGCCCGCGGTGCTGACCCGGTATCAAGAGGTGCGTTCGATCGACGCACTGCGCTTGCAGAACGCGGCGTGGAACGCCATGGAGTGGTTCGAGGTGTGCGGCGAACGCTATTGCGACCAACTCGAACCCGAGCAGTTCATGTACTCGATGCTCACCCGCAGCCAGCGCATCAGCCACGAGAATCTGCGGTTGCGCGACAAAGGCTGGCTGGAGGACTACGAGCGGTGGTTCGACGCCCGGGCGGGCCTGTCCCGCACCGCCGAAGAGCCCTCCGTCCCACCGATGTTCACGCCCTACACGGTACGCTCGGTGACCTTGAAGAACCGGGTGATCGTCTCACCGATGGCGCAGTACTCGGCGGTGCACGGCGTGCCGACCGATTTCCATCTGGTCCATCTCGGCGCGCGTGCCACCGGCGGGGCCGGACTGGTCTTCGCCGAAATGACCTGCGTGAGCCCAACGGCCCGGATCACGCCCGGCTGCCCGGGGCTCTACACCGATGAGCAGCAGCGGGCGTGGCAGCGCATCGTCGAGTGGGTACACACCAACACGGACGCGAAAATCGGCATGCAGCTCGGCCATTCGGGTGCGAAGGGCTCCACGCGCCGCATGTGGGACGGCACCGATCAACCGCTCACCGCCGCGGACGACGAACCGAACTGGCCGTTGATCTCCGCCTCGCCCCAGCAGTATCTGCCCGGCGTGAGCCAATGGTCGCGCGCGATGACCGAGGCCGACATGGCCGAGGTGACACGGCAATTCGTCGAAGCCACCCGCCGGTCGGCGGAAGCAGGCTTCGACTGGCTCGAATTGCATTGCGCGCACGGCTATCTGCTGTCCAGCTTCATCTCGCCGCTGACCAACCGGCGCACCGACGACTACGGCGGCTCCCTGCCGAACCGGTTGCGCTATCCGCTCGAAGTGTTCGCCGCGGTGCGGGCCGAGTGGCCTGCCGAATTGCCCATGTCGGTGCGCATTTCGGCACACGACTGGGTGGACGGCGGGATCACCCCGGCCGATGCCGTCGAGATCGCGAAGCGGTTCAAGCAGGCGGGCGCGGACCTGATCGACTGCTCCGCCGGACAGGTGTCGAAGGCCGAGCAGCCCACCTTCGGCCGGATGTGGCAGACGCCGTTCGCCGACCGGGTGCGCCAGGAGGCCGGGATCGCCACGATCGCGGTGGGGGCGATCTCCGAAGCCGACCACGTGAACAGCATCGTGGCGGCGGGACGCGCCGACCTGTGCGCGATCGCCCGCCCGCACCTGGCGAATCCGGCGTGGACGCTCACCGAGGCGGCCAAGATCGGCTACACCGATCTCACCTGGCCGAAGCAATATCGCGCCGCCAAGCGGCAATTCGAGGCGAACATCCAGCGCCAGCAGGCCGCCGCGACGGCGAAGGGGTGACCGGCATGGCGCAACGCACCCTCGGCAGGCACGCGCTGATCACCGGCGGATCGCGCGGGATCGGCGCGGCGATCGCGAGCAGGCTCGCGCAGGACGGAGCTCGGCTCACCCTGCTGGCCCGCGATCTCACCCGAGCCACCGAAACCGTCGCCCGGTTTCCGAAATCGGCTGCTGCGCACGCGATATCGTGCGATGTCACGGATCCGGCGGCCGTCACCGCGGCCTTGACCGAGGCCCGCGCCCGGCACGGCGCGATCGATATCCTGGTCAACAACGCCGGGCAGGCGGCCAGCGCGCCGTTGCGGCACACCAGCGACGAGCTGTGGCAGCGCATGCTCGCGGTCAATCTCACCGGCACGTTCCTGTGCACCAGGAACGCCGTGCCGGACATGCTCGCCGGCGGACGCGGGCGGGTGGTCAACATCGCGAGCACGGCCGGGCTGCGCGGCTACCCCTACGTGACCGCCTACGCGGCGGCCAAACACGGCGTGGTCGGACTGACTCGCGCACTGGCACTGGAACTTTCGGGCACACCTGTCACGGTGAACGCGGTCTGCCCCGGCTTCACCGACACCGACCTGCTCCAGGAAAGCGTGGCACACGTGATCGAAACGACCGGGCGCAGCACCGAGGAGGCGCGCGCGGCCTTCGTCCGGCACAACCCGCAGGGACGGCTGATCGAACCCGCGCAGGTCGCCGCGACCGTCGCTTGGCTCTGCTCGGATGCGGCCGATGCGCTGACCGGACAGTCGATCTCGGTCAGTGGCGGGGAGGTGATGTGAGGTGACCGCCCACCGTGACGCCGGGCCCGTGCTCGGCGACGAACGCATCGGGATGGAGGCCCGCGCCGCCTCCGGCGACCATCTCGACGTGCGGCTGTGGCTGCGACTCCTGGCCACCACCAACGAGATCGAGCAGGAGATCCGGACCCGGCTGCGCCTGCGCTTCGCGACCTCACTGCCCCGCTTCGACTATCTGGCACAGCTCGACCGTCATCACGACGGCCTGCGGATGAGCGCGCTGTCGCGCTACCTGATGGTCACCGGGGGCAACGTCACCGGCCTGACCGATCAGCTGGTCGCCGAGGGCTGGGTGGACCGGATACCGGACCCGGTCGACAAGCGGGCGACGCTGGTGCGGCTGACCCAGCTGGGCCGCACGCGCTTCGAGGAGATGGCCGCCGAACACGAAGGCTGGCTCACCGAGATGTTCGCCGGTTTCGGCCGCGGCAACGAGCAGGCGTTGTTCGACCTGCTCGGCAAGCTCCGCATCCACCTCGCCACCACCGCCGAGCTCGACACCGATCCATCGACCCCACGGGACCTCGCATGACCCAGCACCTCGATCCCGCCCTGCGCGCGGCGAACCGCAGCACCCTCGCCGACTACACCGGCGAACACTTCCGCTGGCAGGTCGAGGCCGGCGTCGGCACGATCGTGCTCGACCGCCCGGCACGGAAGAACCCGCTGACCTTCGACTCCTACGCTGAACTGCGAGACCTGTTCCGCCGCTTGGCCTATGCCGAGGACGTCAGCGTGATCGTGCTGTCCGGCGCGGGCGAGAACTTCTGCTCGGGCGGCGACGTGCACGACATCATCGGCCCGTTGATCGCGCTGCCCGCGCCCGAACTGCTGATGTTCACCCGGATGACCGGCGATCTGGTCAAGGCGATGCGCGCGTGCCCGCAACCGATCGTCGCGGCGGTCGACGGGGTGTGTGCGGGCGCGGGCGCGATCCTGGCCATGGCCGCGGATCTGCGCGTCGGCACCGCGCGCAGCAAGACCGCGTTCCTGTTCACCCGGGTGGGCCTCGCCGGGTGCGATATGGGCGCCTGCGCGATCCTGCCGCGGATCATCGGGCAGGGCCGCGCATCCGAACTGCTGTACACCGGCCGGACGATGACCGGAGCCGAAGCGTACGCGTGGGGCTTCTTCAACCAGCTGACCGAGCCGGAACAGGTCCGCGGCGCGGCCGCCGAACTGGCGCGCCGGCTGGCCGAAGGGCCGACCTTCGCCCAGGGCATCACGAAAACCATGCTGCACCAGGAGTGGTCGATGACGGTGGACCAGGCCATCGAGGCCGAAGCGCAGGCTCAGGCCCTCTGCATGCTCACCCAGGATTTCGCCCGGGCCTATCACGCGTTCCGGGACAAAGAGCGGCCGAAGTTCGAAGGGAACTAGTCCGATGCACGCCGACCATTGGGACTGGCCGTTCTTCGCGGACGAGCACCGCAAACACGCTGCCGCGCTGAGTGATTGGGCAGATGAGCGGCTGGGCCGGGACACCGGCGCCGACCTCGACGATCGATGCCGCCGACTGGTCCGGGAACTCGGGGACGCGGGCTGGCTGCGGCATGCGGTCGCAGGCACCGACTTCGGCGGTAGTCGCGACCGGATCGACACCCGCGCCCTGTGTCTCACCCGCGAGATCTTGGCCGAGCGCGACGCACTGGCCGACTTCGCTTTCGCGATGCAGGGACTCGGCTCCGGGGCGATCAGCCTGGCGGGCACCGAGGAACAGCAGCGGCGCTACCTGCCGCGGGTGGCGACCGGCACGGCGATCGCGGCCTTCGCCCTGTCGGAAACCGAGGCGGGCTCCGACGCCGCCGCGCTGTCCTGCGCCGCGCGCGCCGACGGCGGCGATATCGTGCTCGACGGCGAGAAGACCTGGATCTCCAACGGCGGTATCGCGGACTTCTACGTCGTGTTCGCCCGCACCGGCGAAGCCCCTGGCGCGAAAGGCATTTCGGCCTTCCTGGTCGACGCCGACAATCCGGGTCTGCACATCGCCGAACGCCTGGACGTGATCTCCCCGCACCCGCTCGCCCGTCTGCGCTTCGAGGGGTGCCGGATACCGGCGACACAGCGGATCGGCGCCGCGGGCGGCG
The DNA here is from genome assembly GCF_001613425.1 of Nocardia vulneris. GTDB lineage: Bacteria > Actinomycetota > Actinomycetes > Mycobacteriales > Mycobacteriaceae > Nocardia > Nocardia vulneris. Next base: position 108,302 of record NZ_BDCI01000047.1, read on the forward strand.
GTTTCGGTGTCGCGATGCGCACCCTCGACGTCTTCCGGACCTCGGTGGCGGCCGCCGCGCTCGGCTTCGCCCGGCGCGCACTGGCCGAAGCGCTGGACCGCACCACCTCGCGACGGATGTTCGGCGGCGTGCTGGCCGACTTCCAGCTCACCCGAGCCGAACTCGCGCGCATGGCGACCACGATCGACTCGACCGCGCTGCTCACCTATCGGGCGGCATGGCAACGCGATCAAGGCCGTCCGGTCACCAGGGAGGCCGCCATGGCGAAGATGGCCGCAACCGAAGGCGCCCAGCAGGTGATCGATGCCGCCGTACAGATGTGGGGAGCGCTCGGGGTGGTCCGCGACCAACCGGTCGAGCGGCTCTACCGCGATATCCGCGCCCTGCGCATCTACGAGGGCGCCACCGAGGTGCAGCAGTTGATCATCGCCCGCGAATTGCTGCGCGGCATCCCACCCGATCCGTCCTGATCTCCGATCACCCTCTCCCCCACAAGGTTCGACCATGACAAGCGCCCACATCGACACCTTCGCCCGCGACCACCTGCCACCGCTGGACCAGTGGCCCGACCTCGTGTTCGATCGACCGGAACTCCACTTCCCCAGCCGACTCAATTGCGCCACCGAACTACTCGACCGGCATGTGCTCGACGGCAACGGCGATCGGCTCTGCATCCAGGCCCCCGGTGGACCTCGCTGGACCTATGCCGAACTACACGACCAGGCCAACCGGATCGCCGCGGTGCTGGTGCACGACATGGGGCTGGTGCCGGGCAACCGGGTACTCCTGGACGCCCCGAACAATCCGATGCTCGCGGCCTGCTGGTTCGCGGTGATGAAGGCCGGCGGCATCGCCGTGACAGCCATGCCGCTGCTGCGCGTCAAAGAACTCACCCAGATCGTCGACAAGGCGCAGATCACCCACGCGCTGTGCGATGTGGCGCTGGCCGGTCAGCTCGCGGCGGTCGCGGCCGCCTGCCCCACCCTCGACCGGATCCGCTACTTCCACAGCAGTTCCGGCGACGGACTGGAAGCGCTGATGGCCCGCCACGACGGCTGGTTCGACACCGTGGCGACCGCGGCCGACGACGTCTGCCTCATCGCCTTCACCTCCGGCACCACCGGAGTTCCCAAGGCCACCGCGCACTTTCACCGCGACGTGCTGGCGATCTGCCACACCTTCCCGCGGCACATCCTGCGGCCCGAACCCGACGACGTGTTCATCGGCAGCCCGCCACTGGCTTTCACGTTCGGGCTCGGCGGGCTCCTGCTCTTCCCCATGACAGTCGGGGCGTCGACGGTGCTGGTCGAGCAGGCGAGTCCGGCCCGATTGCTGGAGGCCATCACCGAATTCGGCGCGACGGTGCTGTTCACCGCGCCCACCTCCTATCGGATTCTCGCGCGGCACGGGGCCGGACTGCGCAGCACGACCCTGCGCAAGTGCGTCTCCGCGGGGGAACCGTTGCCGCCGTCGACGCGCACCCGCTGGCGCGAGGCCACCGGGATCGAGCTGATCGACGGTATCGGCGCCACCGAGCTGCTGCACATCTTCATCTCGGCCGACGAGGCGCACGCGCGACCGGGCGCGACCGGGTTGCCGGTGCCCGGATATCAGGCCCGGGTCGTGGACGCGGAGGGAAATACGTTGGGGCCCGGGGAAGTAGGGCTGCTCGCGGTGCGCGGGCCGACCGGTTGCCGCTACCTCGCCGACGAGCGGCAGACGGTGTATGTGCGCGACGGCTGGAACTACACCGGCGACGCGTACTGGGTCGACGCCGACGGCTATTTCCACTATCAGGCCCGCTCCGACGACATGATCGTGTCGTCCGGTTACAACATCGCCGCGCCCGAGGTGGAAGATGCGCTGGCGGGGCATGCCGCCGTGGCCGACTGCGCGGTGGTCGGCGTGCCCGACGAGGATCGAGGTCAGATCGTCAAAGCCTATGTCGTGCTTCGTCCGGAGATCGACTCCACCGACGGGATGGTCGAGGAATTGCAGGACTTCGTGAAACGTACTGTGGCCCCGTACAAGTACCCGCGGGCCATCGCCTTCGTCGCGGATCTGCCACGCACCCCGACCGGCAAGCTGCAACGCTTCCGCCTACGGGAAACCGGTGCGATGCACGGTGATTCGGCGGCGACGGCATGAGGGTCCTGCAACCGCCGGGGTGGCCGCGGCCGCGCGGTTACGCGAACGGCGTCGTCGCGCGCGGCGAGCTGGTGTTCGTGGCGGGCATGGTCGGCTGGGACAGCGACGGCGTGTTCCGCGCCCACGACCTCCCCGGCCAGGTCCGGCAAGCGCTGTGCAATGTCGTCGCGGTGCTGGCCGAGGCGGGCGCCGAGCCCGCGCACATCGTCCGGATGACGTGGTACGTCACCGACGCCGACGCCTACATCGCGGCCCAACGCGAGATCGGCACGGCCTTCCGGGACATCATCGGCACCTTCGACGCCGCGATGACCGCCATCGAGGTCACCCGGCTCATCGAAAAGGAAGCGATGGTGGAAATCGAGGTCACGGCCGTGATCCCCGACCGCGCGTAGGACCGGCTCCCCGGCTTGTGCGTACGCCGCATAACCGCAGGCAGGAGCTGTGCATATGGCCGAAATGCGGTCGCCGTGCACAGGATCCGAGCCGATGATCGGCCGAATTTCCGAAGGAAGTGGCCGATCCCGCTGGCGTCCGGCGAACATTCTGGAGACACTGTTCGGACCTCCGGAAAATTCTGGAGGTGGGGGAACACCTGAAGAGAGACAGTCAACGGCGCTCAAAACGGACACCGGGCGCCTTCGCCGACCGGGCCGCGCCCCGGCAGTGCACACGGAGTACACGATGTTTTCGCGATGGAAGAACACCGCCGCCTGCGCGGCCGCCATGGTCACCGCAGTCCTGCCGGTCGGCGCGGCGACGACCGCACAAGCCGCCCCGCAACACTGCCCCGAAATGTACGTGGTCGCGGTGCCCGGCACCTGGGAGACCTCGAACGCCGAGCCGGGCAAGGGGATGCTCGCCGCCGTCGCCGACAACTTGCCCGGCGATGTCGCGACCGACTACGTCGCCTACCCGGCGACCGCGTTCCCCTGGGAAGGCGACGTCTACGGACGTTCCAAGCAGGAAGCCATCAACGGCACCCGCGCACTGCTCACCGGCATGGCCCAGCGCTGCGACTCGACCCGGTTCGCGCTGCTCGGCTACAGCCAGGGCGCGGACGCGGCCGGTGACGTGGCCGCCGAGATCGGCACCGGGCTCGGCGTCGTGCGCCCCGAGCGCGTCGCTTTGGTCGGGCTCATCTCCGATCCGCGCCGCTCGCCCACCGACACGCTGATCGGCCCGCCGGTGCTCGGTGCGGGTGCGGGCGGTCCGCGCCTGGGCGGCTTCGGCTGGCTCACCCCGCAGACCTACACCTTCTGCGCCGCGGGCGATCTGTACTGCGCGATCCCCGACGGTGATTTCGCCGCCCGCATCGCCGGCTTCTTCGCCCAGGTCTCGAACCCCAACCCCGCGCTGCTCGGCGCCTACCAGCAGCAGGCCAACGCGCTCATCGCCGACGCGCTCGCCGCCGGTGGTCTCGGGTTGCTGTCCGACCAGCTGAACAACTCGGCCTACGAAGAGCGCAAGCAGCAGATCGACGACTTCCTGAAGTCCGGCATCCACCAGAGCTACCCGCACTACGCGGTCGGCGGCGGGGACACCCCGCTGACCTGGCTGCGTGAGCGGCTGATCGAGGTGTCCAGGGGCTGAGGCCCGGCGCGGCGGTCCGGCACCGAATACCGGACCGCCGCAGCACTATTCGGCTCGCCGCCGACCATGCACGAGGCGGCAGAGTTCGGCGGCCTCGGCGGGGTCGGTGTCGAAGCGGTCGAAGCCTTGCGGCACACCGGATCCCGCGAACAACACCGCACTGCCCTCGGCGCCCGGCACCGGGGTGCGCATCGCCGCATGCAGATCGGCGACACCGGTCGCGTCCAGCGCCGCGATGGCATTCGACGGGCGGACACCGCCGCACGCCATCACGTCCAGCGCACCCGCGGCCCGCTCCACCAGATCCTTGATCACCGCGGCACCGTCGAGGACCGCCCGCTCCCTGCCCGCGGTCAGCACCCTGGTGAAACCGAGATCGATCACCTGATCCAAGGTCCGCTGCGACGACGCGCTGACATCGATCGCCCGGTGAAAGGTGATGTCCAGGTGTTCGGCCGCCGCCACGAACGCCGCGCAGGCCGGATCGACCGCACCGGACCCGTCGAGCGCGCCGACGACGACCCCGTCGGCTCCGGCCACCCGTGCCGCGGCGATATCGCGGACCATCAGCTCGATCTCGTCGCGGGTGTACCCGAAATCACCCGGCCGGGGCCGGATCAGCACGTGCACTTGGGTTTTCGTGGTGGCGGCGATCGCGTGCTCGAGCAGGCCGAGGCTGGGCGTGAGCCCGCCGTCGGACAGCCCGCCGCACAACTCGATCCGATCCGCACCCACCTGTTCGGCGATTCGCACCCCGTTGACCGACTCCACACAGATCTCTACGCGCACAGCAGCGAGTATCCCCCGCCGACCCCCTACCCGGACCGCAGCACCCGATAGATCGTCTCGGATTTCGGACTCGGCCGCGCCACCTCGTTCCACCCGATCTCCTCGGCCCGGCGCGCGATCGCCGCCCGCACCTGCGCGGGATCGACGTCGTCCTCGAAAAACGCCACAGACAGCCCATTTCCGGTCTGCTCGTCGACGAGGTGATAGGCCTGTAAGACGCCCGGGACGGCTTTCGCGGCGTCGATCACCCACTGCCGGTCGTCGTCGGGCATCGGTTCCCACACAGCTACGCGAGCGAACATGTCCATCCTTTCCGCGGGGACGAGGTGACGGTACCGCCGGTCTGTTCAACTCGGCAGTGGATCCGCACCGAGGGTTTTCGTCCCGTTCGCCGCGGACAGCCGCACCATCGCGAACCCCTCGTCGAGCATGTCCCGCTCGTAGTCGCGGATCGCGTCGAGTAGTGCGTCCTGATCTGTCGCAGCGGTCAGCGCGGCGGCCAGCGCCGCGGCGTCCCGCAGCGCCATGTTCGCGCCCGCACCGGCCGCGGGGCTCATGGCGTGGATCGCGTCACCGAGCAACGTCACGGTCGAACTCGGCCACGGTGCGACGGGCACGCTGCTGCGCACGACGATCGGGTAGACGCTCGACGGGATCCAGCTCCCGACGATGCGAGTGACCAGCGGATGCCAGCCGGACAGCTGGCCGAGCACCAGGTTTCGCAGCTGCGGGCCGTCTGTCGAGCGAAGATTGTTGTCCCCCAAAGGGAGTCGGTCGACGTGACAACCGAACTGCACGGCGAGAGTGTCCGTCACCGCGCCCAGCCGGAGTCCGGGGGCCAGCCGGGCGGCGGCCGTCGCCGGAGGTTCGCGGTATTGCACGGGTGCGATACCGACGAACCGCCGGTCCGGATCCACCACGGAATTGAACACACCGAACATCGTCGGCGGGAGGGCGCGTCGCAGTTCCGGCGTGAGCGGCACCCGCCCGTAGATCAAGCGCGTCCGGGTGTCGACGACGCGGGCCTGTGGCAGCCGCACCCCTCGGATCGTCGAACCGACACCGTCCGCGGCGACCAGCACCGTGCCGCGCGCCTGCCCGCCGTCCGCGAATTGTGCTGTCACGCCGCCATTTCCACTGACGTATCCCACGCAACGACGTCCGAAATGCACTGCGTCACCGAGACCGGACAAAAGGATCCGTCGCAATATCCGCCGGTCGATCACCGTGTGCGCGGGCATGACCTCGGCCCCGACGCTCTGCTCAGGTGCCGGCTCGTCCAGGGTGAACACCCCCGTCGGACTCAGCTGCGCATCGAAACCGTGCACCAGGGGCGCAGGGCGTCCGGCAATCGCACCGATGAGCGAGAACAGCTGCGGCGGAAGGCTTTCCGCCAGCGCCCGCCGTCCGCGCCAGTCGAGGTGCAGCCGATGCCCCTGCGCCCTGACAGCTACCGCAGCATCCCGTTCGTACACGGCGACACCGATCCCGGCCCGCCGCAATCCTTGGGCCAGACAGAGCCCACCCAGCCCCGCGCCGATCACGATGACATCCGGACACACCGAATCGAGCTTGCGCACAACACACCTCACCGAAGTCGATTTACGACTCCCACCTCCCCGATGCCGCCGGACATCGAGAAACCGTGTAGTGAGGCCGAAGCCCGCGAGTGTCCACAGGACGCTCCGGTGAGAAGACCACCCCAGCCTACCATCGGCCGGACGAATACCGCCGCGGCCGTTGGTTGCTCGAGGTATACTGCGGGTACGCGGATGATTGTGCGAGACGAAACCCGTTGCGGCGCAAACACGGTGCGTCACGGGTGGTATCGAGATCGAATTCCGTCGCGGAGAACATGTTCGATCGACCTCGGGTCGAATTCTGCTGATAGATCGCCACACTGGCTGTTCGGGGGAACTGCCCACTGCATCGGGGTCCGAGTCGGCACGCGGAGAAAAGGAGTTGCCCATGCAGCGAACGAGCAACGATGCGACCACCCGGCTGATGCGTGACCACGGCGTCCGGATCGGACGTTCCCACCAACGGCAACAACGGATTTCACGGATAGCGCACACCGGAGCGTACGCGTCCGGGTCCGCGCCGGTCCGCCATGTCGAACCGCCCGCCGGCCGCAGTGCGACACTGCGTTACGTTCGCATGGGCCTCGGCTGGGCGCCGTTCGACGGCACGCACCTCGCCGCCGACCTCGACGCCACCGCCCTGCTCTTCGACGGCCACCGCCTGCTCGACGCCGTCTATTTCGCCCAGCTCACCTCCGGTGACAACGCGGTCCGCCACCACGGCACCGGCCACCTCGGCGCCGGTCACGGCGACAGCGAGATCATCACCGCCGATCTGTCGCGCGCCCACCCGCGCGTCAGCACGGTCCTGTTCGTCGTCACCTCGTACCTGCACCACACCTTCGACCGTGTTCCCGACGCCTACTGCCGGATCGTGGACGGCGTCAACCGCACCGAGCTCGCCTACCTCGACCTGACCCGCACCGCATGCACCGGCATGGTGGTCGCCGCCGTGCACCGCACCGGTCACGGGTGGAAGCTGCGTCGCATCGCCCGCCCGATCACCGCCACGCACCCGCTCGAGGCGGTCCCGCTGAGCGGCACCCACCTCGTGTGAGCTACGGATCGATCACCACCAGCCGAGGATCGGTTGCAGCCGGCGGCCGAGTTCCGGTGCGAGCGAACGAGAATAGCTGGCGGTCAGGTGGTGCTCGTCGTGGTAGATCAGGATGTTGCCCTCCGCGATCGGGCAGACCTCCGGCTCGCACACCGCGTCGGTGAGGTCGAGCGGGAACACATTCGGATACGAGGCGGCGGGCGCGGCGGCCGGATCGACGGCGTCCAGCGCGTCCGCCCGCTGCATACCGCAGCTGATCCGGTCGCCACCGTGCGCGAGGCAATCGATGCCGCGGTAGCGAATCCCGTTGCGCCGCAACCACGGGGTGTCGCGCATGGCGAGCAGGTTCAGGTTGCGCTCGGACAGCGCCGACCACACGTCGAGGTACTCGGGCGGCGTCTCGTCGCCGATATCGTCGCGCGGGCGGGTGCTGGTGGTGAAGACCCAGTCGGGGCGATCGGCCCCCAGCCGGTCGAGCACGTCCCGGGACCAGTCGCGGCAGTCCGGGTTCGGTTCCCCTTTGTAGCTCACCTCTTCGGCGATCGTCAGCGGGCAACCCATCTTCAGATACACCTCGACGCGGAACTGGTGTTCCTTCCCGAGCAGGTCGAGCGCGGGCACCCAGTGTTCGGCGTGCGAGCTGCCGGTCACCGCGATGGTCCGGGACGCGGCGACATCGCCGTAGCTACAGGTGATCACGTCCCGGGTCAGCCAGTCCGCGATGCATCCGTCGACGCTGGGATAGGCGGCTTCGGCGGGCGCCTCGAACACCGTCGGCCGCATCCGCGCGGCGGGCACCTCGGCGCCCGAGGCCAGTGCTTCGGCCCCCGGATAGTGCAGGGGGTCGAGCAGCGCGGCGGGTTTCGGCGGGTTCGCCCGGACCACGATGTGCCAGCCGAATCCGACACCGACCACGCAAAAGCCCACCAGCGCAACGGCCACCCCGGCGGTCCGGCGATAGACCAGCGCGGCCCGCGGCGCCGGCGCGCGCCCGGACCGCGTGCGCAACGGCTCTTCGATCAGGTGGTGCGTGAGGTAGGCGAGGACCAGTGACACCACGATGACCAGCGCGCCGTCGGTGAGGCCGATCGCGCTGGTCCCGCGCTCGGTGAGCACGAAGATCAGGATCGGCCAATGCCACAGATACAGCGGGTAGGCGAGTTCCCCCAGCGCGACCATGGGACGGGTGGCGAGCAATCGGCTCGGCAGCGGACGCGCCGCGGGCGGAACTCCGTTGCCCGCCATGATCAGAGCCGCGGCGGCGGCCACCGGGAACAGGGCGGCCGGGCCGGGGAAAGAATTCGCGCCGTCGAAGAGCAGCCCGCACAGCAATACCGCGACGGTCCCGAACGCGGCGAGCAGCAGCCGCACCCAGCGAGGCGCGCGCAACCACGGCACGGCGATCGCGAGCAGACCGCCGGCCAGCAGTTCCCACGCCCGCGCGCCGCTGTCGTAGTAGTTCCAGCCTTGCCGGTGCGCGACGCCCAGGGTGGCGTAGACCAGCGACATCGCCGCGAGCCCGCCCAGCACGGACGCCAGCACGACGCGTAGCTGCGCGGCGTGCCCGAAGGTTCGGCACGCCGCCGCGACCAGCGCGATCACCAGCAGAATCGCCAGATAGAACTGGGTCTGCACCGACATCGACCACAGATGCTGCAGCGGACTCACCGACGGATCCGCGGCGAGGTAGTCCGCCCACGAGAGGGCCAGATCCCAATTCTGGTAGTACAGCACCGAGGCCAGCGTCTGGTCGGCGATGTCGGACCACTGGGTGTAGGGCCGCAGCACGACGGTGGCCACCAGGACCGCCGCCAGTACCACCAGCAGCGCGGGATACAACCGCCGCGCGGTCCGGCGCACCGTCCACACCACGCCGAGCGCGCCGGACTCCGCGCGGCGCAACACCATTCCGGTGAAGAAGAATCCCGACAGCACCAGGAAAACGTCGACTCCGCCCGACACCTTCCCGAACCACACGTGGAACACCACGACCAGTGCGATCGCGACCCCGCGCAGTCCGTCGAGGTCGAGGCGGTAACGCGGGTCGTCGGCGCGGGCGGGCGCGGGGCGCGCCGACTCGGCCCGCGGCGCACCGGTGACCGTGGGTGCTGCTTCGGATTCCGTCATGGGCGCCGCGCGTACCGCTGCGAGGTCGGCGCTGCCGGTCCGGGCGAATCAGGTATGCGACGCACCCTATTCTCCTATCACGTCGGTCGGACTCGGGTCATATCCGCGATAGCGACGAGTGTGCCCATCGTCTCATTCGCGCGGTGCCAAACGTAGCCTGCCGGAACCATTGATTTGCGAGTTGTTAACTCTACGTCGGTATCGTCCGCGCATATGAGTCGTCGACAGGCGTGCACGTGGCTGTTGCTCACCGCGGTAACCGTCGGCGCTGCTTGGCTTTTGGGCAAGGTCGGCTTTCCCGCACCGCAGATGATCCTCGCGTTGCTGGTCGGCGCGGTGCTGGCGCTGGCAGGCAGACTGCCCGCGCCACTGCCCGCGAATGTGTCGCTCGGCACGCAGGCGATGCTCGGCGTGTTGATGGGCAGCTATCTACAGGTGAAGCTGCTCGCCCGGATCGGCTGGGCGATCGTGCCGGTCACCGCGGTCGCCGCGGGGAGTCTGGTCGCCAGCTGTGCCGCGGCCTATGTCTTCGCCCGGGTGACCAAGGTCGACCTCGCCACCTCGACGCTGGGCATGATCGCGGGCGGTTCCGCGGCCGTGGTGGCCGCGGCCGACGAAGCGGGCGCGGATTCCCGGATCGTCGCCTTCATGCAGTACCTGCGGGTCGGGATCGTCGTGCTGACCGCGCCGCTGGTCGCCACGGTGATCCGGGACGGGGATCGCACCGCCGACGGCCCGCACGTCGACGGGCACGCGGCGGTCGACGCGGCCCTGCCGGGCTGGGTGATGGTCGGGCGCGGCGATCAGGTGGCCGGACTATCGATCGCGATCGTGCTGGCCATCGCCGGCATCTGGCTCGGTCGTCGATTGCGCCTGCCCAACGCCCCGCTGATCGGTCCGATGCTGATCACGGCGGTGCTCACCACCACGGGTGTGACGCACGGTTTCGCGCCGACCAACCTGTTCCGGGATGTGCTGTTCGTGCTCATCGGTTTCGAGGTCGGCGCGCGCTTCACCAAACCGGTGGTGCGACAGATGTTCCGGATGATCCCGGCGATGGTGGCGGCCATCGTCGCGTTGTGCGCGACCGTCGGCGGGGTCGCCGCGGTGGTCTCGGTCCTGGCCGGCCTGGAGTATTCCGACGTCTACCTGGCCACCACACCGGGTGGCATCAATGCCGTGCTCGGCATCGCGGAGTCACTGAACAGCGACCTCACGCTCATCGCCGGCGCGCAGAGCCTGCGCCTGTTCGCGATGGTGCTGGCACTGCCGCTGGTCCTGCGGCTGCTGCGGGACCGGGAGCCGCGCGCCGAGCCGAACGCCGAACGCCCGGTCGCCGCCGAGCCGCAGGCAACGGTGCCCGAGCAGCGCTGAACGCCAGGCTTCAGCTGACCTTCGTGGCACGCCGGATCGCCGCGGCCAGATCCTCCAGCAGCGGTGCGGCGCCCGCGTGCGAGAACCGGAACACCGGTTGCCAGTCGGCGACCTGACCCGCGCGCACCGCGGGCAGGCTGCGCCACACCGGATTCGCGTTCAGCGCGTCCAGTGACAGCGCGGCCGCGCGGCGATCGAGCAGGATCAGGTCGGCGGGGTATTTGTCGGTGCGTTCCCAGCTCAGCTCCTCGAAGAAGCCGTCACTCGCGACGTTGTCGGGCACCACCATGTCCACGCCGAGTTCCGCGAAGTAGCTCAGGTCGGCCGAGACCCGCGGGTCGGACACGTAGAAGATGCCGGGCGCGGCCGAGGCCGCCAGCACGCGCAAACCCGGGCGCTGGGCCAGCGCGTCGCGGACGGCCTGTACGGCGGCGTCGAAACGAGCCTTGGCCTGCGCCGGCCGGGGTGCGTTCAGATCCGCGCCCAGCGCCGTGGCCAGCTCGCCGTAGCGGGTGATGAGCTGCGGCAACGTTTTCCGGGCGATCCGCACCGCGATGACGTTCGGGTTGATCGCCAGGATCTTGTCCTTGCTCGAATCCGGGACATACCAGAGCCGATCCGGCACGTACTCGTCGGTGATCAGCAGGTCGGGTTCGAGGCTCGCGTATTTCTCCAGATTGAAATCGCCCCAGTTGGTGCCGAGGACGGTCACCTTCTGCACATCCAGGTCGCCTGCCAGCGCGGAGGCCTGCCCGGTGGGCGTCACCGCTTCACCGAATACGCCGACGACACGATCCTGCAGGCCGTAATCGGCGAGCAGCCCGGCGGAACCACCGAAGGCGACGATCCGGCTCGGGATCCCGTCGGTGCGGACCGTACTGCCGCGATCGTCGGTGAAGCTCCAGCTGCCGCCTGCCGCGGCCGGATCGTCCCCGGGCGAGCGGCCGGTGCACGCTGTGACGACGGCACCGAGACCGGCTGCACAAGCGGTGGCGAGCAGACGGCGGCGGGATAGCTGGATCGTGTCCATGACGGCCATTAGAACATATCAGTTAGGCAAGCCTTACCTGGATCGAGCCGTCGTGCGGCCGATTCCCCAGCGCGCAACTGGGGAAAGCACCGTTAGGGTCAGTCGAACTGGACATGTGACCATCAGGCATGCGCACAGCGATGAAGCGGACACTGGCCGGGGCACGAGCGCGCGGCCGACGATGGGTGGCCGGTGCCGCCGTCGCGATGATCGGATGTTCGACGGTGGTCGGCTTGCCCGCGCAAGCCGCGCCGACCCCGGCGGCACCGGCGCTCAGCCGGATTCAAGCCCAGGGTGCATTTCTCGTCGACGCTCAGGGCCGAAAAGTGTTGCTGCACGGCGTCAACAACGTCGACAAGGACGCGCCGTACGTCGAGCCGGGCGACGGTTTCACCGTGACCGACGAAGACGCCGCCCTGCTCGCCCGCCACGGGTTCAACACGGTGCGGCTCGGCGTGAACTTCGCCGGGCTGATGCCCACCCGCGGCGTGGTCGACACCGCCTATCTCGACCGGGTGGTGAAGGTGGTTGATATTCTTGCGGCACAAGGCATTTACACCTTGCTCGACAATCACCAGGACGGACTGTCGAAGATCTGGGGCGGCAACGGTTTCCCGGAGTGGTCGCTGCGCGCCCGCCCGGGCAAGCTGGAACCGAATCCCGGCTTCCCGCTGTACTACCTGATGCCGAGCATGAACCGCGGCTGGGACGAGGTGTGGGACAACAGCAACGGTGTGCTGGACCAGCTCGGCACGGCGCTCGCCGCGTTGGCGGAGAAGGTCAAGGGCCGCAACGGCGTCCTGGGCCTCGAATTGCTGAACGAACCGTGGCCCGGCTCGGCCTTCCTGAGTTGCTTCCCGGACGGCTGCCCTCGCTTCGACACCAAATACCAAGCGGCGATGCAGAAGCTGACCGACGCGGTACGCGCACGCAACGCCGACCTACCTATTTTCTGGGAACCGAATGTGACCTGGAACGAGACGATGCCCTCGCATCTGGGCAAGAATCCGCCGATCACATCGCCCGATATCGTGTTCGCACCACACGATTACTGCATACCGAGCCAGCTGGCGATCTATCTCGGGCTGCCCGAAGAGCTGCGCGGGGTGTGCCCGGTGCAGCAGGACAAGACCTGGGGCAATATCGACTCCTTCGCCCGGCGCACCGGAATCCCCACGCTGGTCACCGAATTCGGCGACGGGGATGCGACGGTGCTGCGCAACACGCTCACCCGGGCCGACGAGCGATTCATCGGCTGGCACTACTGGCACTACGCCTCCCGCTTCGGGCAGGGCGGGCCGAAACCCGACCCGTTCCTCGGCGAGATCGGACGCGATCTGGTGCGCACCTATCCCCGCGCGACTGCGGGCACTCCGCAACGCCCGCAGTTCGACCCTGCCACCGGGGATTTCGCCTACCGGTACACGCCGCAGGCACTGTCCGCGCCCACCGAGATCTACGTCTCCGACCTGCACTATCCGGAGGGCTACGAGGTCCGCGTCGAAGGTGGGAAGGTTACCTCGGCGGCCGGCGCCCGGGTCGTTACCGTCGAAGCGACCGGCACGGCCACGGTCACGGTGCAGATCCATCGACCGGGATCGAAGGGGGCCACCGCACCGGCCGGACCGATCAGCGGCACGCGCTGACCGGTCCCGGCCGGTCACTCCTCCCGGTCGAAGTCGGCGACACCGCGTTTCCAATATCCCGCGATCAGGAAATCTTTCGGACCGACGCCGAGTTCGGTGCGCACCCAGCGGCGGATCGGGCGCAGACAGCCTGCCTCCGCCGCCATCCACACGTAGATGCGTTGTCCGGCAGGCGCTTCCACGGTGCGGACCGCCTGCTCCAGTGCGTCGCTCTGCCCGGGTGCGGCCGCACCGCGAGGCACCCACCGCACCCGCATCCCGGGCGGAGCCGTCAGCGGGATCTCCTCGTCGGCCCCGCCCACTTCGATGAACGCCCAGCCGGACGCGTCGTCCGGCAGCCATTCGAGCCAGCGAGCGATGGCGGGCAACGCGGTGATGTCTCCGGCGAACAGGTACCGGTCGTAGTTCGCCGGCACCACCACGCCGCCCGGCGGGCCTGCGAGATGGATGCGCGTGCCCGGCCGCACCGTTTCCGCCCAGGCCGAGGCGAGTCCGCCGGGATGGATCGCGAAATCGATGTCCAGCTCACCGTTCTCGGCGTCGTAGCGGCGCACCGTGTACTCCCGCGATACCGGTCGCGGATTGCCCCACTCCAGGGACAGCCCGTCCCGGCGCGGCAGGTGCAACTCCCCCGCCGCGTCCGGAAAGATCAGGCGCACATGCTCATCCGGCACATAGCTGTGGAACCCGGCCAGCTCCGGGCCGCCGAAGGTGATCCGGAGCAGGCCGGAACCGACCGGCGCACGGCGCAGTACCTCGATCTCGCGCAAGCCGATCGGATAGCCCACCTTCGCGCCGTGCGATCCGGCCAGTACCTCCGCGATACGTTCGGCGTAGGCGGCCCGATCCATCAGTCGTCCTCCTTGCCGGACAACGGTCCCGCGCAGCTCACTTGAAGCGCGCCTCGAGCAGATCGAGGGTGTTCATCGCGTTGCGGTAGTCCGGGCGCTGGCTGGTCGGCGGCAGCTCGTAGACCTGGCCCGACTGGAAGGCAGGCAGCTTGGCCATCAGCGGATCCTGCTTCAACTGTTCGACCGTGCGGCCGCCGTCGAGCTGCACCACGATCACCGCGGGCGCGTCGACCACCGTGGTCAGCAGTTCCTGGCTGAACGCCACCCAGTCCGCCGCCGCGGCCCGGGTCGGGTTGCCCGCCTTGGCCTCTACCTGGTTGTCGATGGTGAATCCGACGTCGGTGAGCAGCGTGGCCAGCGGCGTGCCGGGGGCGATCACCGACGGCTTCAGATCCTTGCGCGACTGGAAGACGGCGACCGCGCCCTGCGGCGGCTTGATCGCGGACCTGACCTTCGCGACCCGGTCCCGGTACGCGGTGATCAGCGCGTCCACCTTGTCGGCCCGGCCGATGGTTTCGGCCACCACCTTCAACTGGTCCTGCCAGTTGTTGAGGGTGGTCGGCACCAGCACGGTCGGGGCGATCGCGGAGAGCTGGTCGTAGGCCTGCAACGACTGCTGGCCCGGATATCCCTGGCCGCCGCCGATGATCAGATCCGGCTGCTGGGCCGCGATGAACTCCAGGTTGATGTCGTCGCCGGACGGAAGGAGCGCGGTCCCTTGCTTTTTGGCGTCCGCGTCCCAGGCGGCCGGGAACTCGCCCGGCTGCAGCGTGACGCCGAGGACCCGCGGATCGGCGGCCTTGACGTTGGCGCCGAGGTCGAACAGGTAACCGGCGAGCGCGCCGTTGACGACGGCGATGCGCTGCGGTTCGGCCGGCACCGTCACCGCGCCGCGCTCGGTCTGCACCTGCCGGGTGGCGGACTTGTCCGCGTCGTCCGAGCCGGAACTACTACAACCGGCCACCGCGACCAGCGCGAGGATCAGTAGGGCGACGGCGGCGCGCAGGCGCGCCGTCATTCGGGACAGCGTCATGAATCGGTGTTCCTTCTTCTCTCGGTGGTGGGCAAGCTCGTAGAGGTCTCAGCCGTCTCAGCCGACGCGGGCGGCATTCTCGGCCAGCGGGATAACCAGTGGCGCACCGGTTTCCGGGTCGTCGATGATCCGGCACCCGAGATCGAAGACCTCGCGCACCAATTCGGCGGTGACGATCTGCTTCGGCGGGCCCGCGGCGACCACCCGGCCGTCCTTCATCGCGATGAGGTGGCCCGCGTAGCGGAAGGCGTGGTTCAGGTCGTGCAGGACGGCGACCACGGTGCGGCCGGAGTCGCGGTGCAGCGTCCGGCACAGGTCGAGCACATGGATCTGATGCGCGATATCGAGGTAGGTGGTCGGTTCGTCGAGCAGGATCACCGGGGTGTCCTGCGCGAGCACCATGGCGATCCACACGCGCTGGCGCTGCCCGCCGGACAGCTCGTCGACCGGGCGCGCCGACAGTTCGGTGACGCCGGTCGCGGCCATGGCCGCCGCCACCGCGTCCGCGTCGGCCTGTGACCACTGGCGTAGCAGCGACTGATGCGGGTACCGGCCGCGCGCGACCAGGTCGGCCACCCGGATGCCGTCCGGCGCAATGGAAGTCTGTGGCAGCAGACCGATCCGGCGGGCCACCTCCTTCGCCGGATAGGTGGCGATGGACTTGCCGTCCAGCAGCACCGCGCCGGATTCCGGGGCGAGCAGGCGAGCCAGGGCGCGCAGCAGCGTGGACTTGCCGCACGCGTTCGGGCCGATCACCACGGTGAACTCGCCGTCCGGCACGTCGACCGACAGCTGGTCGCTGATCGTGCGCCCGCGATAGCCCAGGCGTACCCGATCGGCCCGCAGCGCAGCCTGTTTCGCGGTGCCGACGCCCGATTCGGGCGGGGCACCGTTGTTTTCGCTCATCTTCGCTTCCTCAGTTCCTGCACCCGGCACTACGTCCGCCGTGCCTCGGTCACCAGCAGGTACGCCAGATACAGGCCGCCGATCGAGACGGTGACCACGCCGACGGGCAGCTGCGTCGGCGCGAACGCGCGCTGCGCGACCCAGTCCCCGGCGATCAGCAGCAGCGCGCCCATCGCCGCGGCCGGCGCGAGGGCGGTCGACGGGCTGCGGGCGAGCCTGCGGCCCAATTGCGGTGCGGCGAGGGCGACGAACGCGATCGGCCCCGCGACGGCGGTGGCGACCGCGGTCAGCGCGACGCTCAACACGATCAGCAGCAGCCGCGTCCGCCCGACCCGGACGCCGAACGAACTCGCCAGATCGTCACCCAGTTCCAGGACATGCAGCCGCGGCGCGGCCGGAATCACGAGCAGCGCGAGCACTCCCAGCAGGATGAGCGCGGGACCCACCTGCGGCCAGGACAATCCGTTCAGCGAGCCCGCGCCCCAGGCGGCGGCCGACATCGCGGAATTCAGATCGGCGCGCAGGATGAGCCAGGTGTTCACCGAGGCCAGCATCGCGCTGACGCCGATACCGATGATGATCAACCGGAAGCCGGTGACGTTGTTGCGGAACGCGAGCAGCTGAATGACCAGGGCCGCCGCGAGACCACCGATCAGCGCGCCGAGGGCGGTCTGGAAGTGCCCGCCTACACCGGCGAGCAGTACGAGCAGCGCGCCGGTGTAGGCGCCGGTGTTGAAACCGACGATATCCGGGCTGCCCAGCGGGTTGCGGGTGACCGACTGCAGGATCGCGCCGCTGAGACCCAGCGCCGCACCCAGCGCCAGCGCCAGGACCACGCGGGGAAAACGCCACTGCCACACCACGAGCCGATCGAATCGGTTGTCGCCGACCAGCAGCGCCCGCAGCACCCGGTCCGGCGGGATCACGTAATCGCCGGTGCCGAGGGCGAGTACGGCCACGGCGCACGCGGCGACCACCAGCACCACGCAGACCACGGTGGTGCGCACGCTGATTCGCGCGCCGAAGCCGCGCGGGGCGCGCAGCACCACCATCGCGCGGCCGAAATCGATCGGGGCGCTCACGCGGCACTCACCCGGTCGCGCCGGGCCAGCCAGATCAGCACCGGCGCACCGAGGAACGCGGTCACCAGACCGGCGGGCACCTCGTCGGGCCGAATGATGAGGCGGCCGACCACATCCGAACCGAGCACCAGGATCGGTGCGAGCAGCATCGAATAGGCGATGATCCAGCGCTGGTCGGGGCCGACGATCCAGCGCGCCACATGCGGCACCGCCAGCCCGACGAAGGTGATCGGCCCCACCGCCGCGGTCGCCGTGCCGCACAGCAGCGTCAGCGCCACCGCGGTGAGCAGCCGGGAACGCCCGACGTGCACGCCGAGCGAACGGGCGAGGTCGTCGCCGAGCGCGAGGGCGTTGAGCGAGCGGGCCGCGACCACCGCGGCGAGCAAGCCGACGACGATGAACGGCGCCGCGCCCGCGATGACGTCGTAGCCGCGTCCGGTCAGCGAACCCGAATCCCACTGCCGCCACTCCTCGAAGGCCTTGGGGTTCAACAGGATCAGGCCCTTGGTCAGGCCGGAGAGCACCGCGGTCACCGCGACGCCGGCCAGGGTGAGCCGGATCGGATCCGAGCCCTGCCTGCCCGCGGTGCCCAGCCGGTACACCGCCAGCGACACCAGGGCGGCCCCGGCGAAGCCGAACCACACGTACGCCGTGATCTGGGTGACGCCCAGGAACGCGACCGCGAGCGTGATCGCGAAGGCCGCGCCCGCGTTGATGCCGAGCAGGCCGGGATCGGCCAGGGGGTTGCGGGTGAGTCCCTGCATCAGGCAGCCCGCGACGCCCAGCGCGAGCCCGGCGAGCAAGCCGAGCAGGGTGCGCGGCAGGCGATATTCGGTGACGATCAGGTGATCCGGCGAGCCGTCACCACCCCAGAGCGCGGCCCAGACTTCCCCGAGCGGAATCGCTTTCGTGCCCACGATCAGGCTCAGCAGGCACGCGGCAGCCAGCACCGCCGCCGCCACCAACCACCCTGACCAGCGCAGGGGCTGGTTGCTCGGCAGGTCCATCGGGTTCTATCTCCAGTGCGGTCGGGCAGCAATCAATGCAGCTTAGCCTTACCTACCTCCCCGAATGGAAATTGTCCGAATGAGACCTTCGCAACGCGGTCGCTCTGCTATGCGACGAGAGTGAGGTGCGCGCCCCGGATCCGGCCGGCGCCGCCCGCCCGGGTCAGCAGGCGTTCGAGCGCCGCGGCGACCTGGTTCGGCTGCTCGAGAATCACCGAGTGCCCGGCGCCCTCGACCAGCACCAGATCCGCATACTCGACGGCCGCGGCCATCGCGACGGAATGCGCGGGCGGGGTCATCAGATCGGCGGTGCCGCACAGCACCAGGGTGGGGATCTTCGAGAGCAGCGCGAGCGCGTCGGTCTGGTCGTAGACCATGAAGGCGCTCAGGAAACTCGCCATCGTCACGATCGGCGTCTGGTTGTGCATCGCGTTGGCCAGCGCGAGCACCCGCGGGCTCACCGTGCGATCGCCGAACTCGGCGGCCCGGAT
Organism: Nocardia vulneris; assembly: GCF_001613425.1. GTDB lineage: Bacteria > Actinomycetota > Actinomycetes > Mycobacteriales > Mycobacteriaceae > Nocardia > Nocardia vulneris. The sequence continues at coordinate 127,016 of NZ_BDCI01000047.1, forward strand.
CACCGGCGCGAACACCTTGCAGGCCACCAGCTTCGCGCGCTGCATCAGCCGCGGCGCGCGCCGCACCGCGGCCTGGAACACCGAGATCACCGGATTGCGCAGCAGGCGGCCGAAACCCGCGTCGGCGAGGCCGCTGGCCGCGGTCGCGACGAGCGCGACCCCGGCGACGCGGGAACCGATCACGTGCGGGCGCTGACTGAGGTAGGTCAGGACGGTCATGCCGCCCATCGAATGACCGACCAGAACGACCGGACCGCACGGCGCCACCGCGTCGAGCACCCGGCTCAGATCGTGGGCGAGCTGCTCGAGCCGGTAGGTCTGCCGGGGTGCGACCGCCGAGTCACCATGACCACGATGGTCGTAGCAGACCACCCGGGCGCCGGGATACCGGCGCAGCAGTGCGTCGCGCACATCGGTCCACGACTCCGAGCGCAGGCAATGCCCGTGCACCAGCACCACAGTAAGTTCCGCCTGCCGCGGTCCGTACTCGTGCACCGCAAGCGCCACACCGTCTTCGGCCGGCACCGTGGCACGCCGCGCGGCCGGGACGGCGAAGGTGCTCGAGGTGCGCATCGGTCTCTCCGATTCGAGTAGGCGGTGACACGTCCTACTCTCCGCCGCGTCCGCCCCGCGCAGCAGCACCCCGAGTACTGGGGTCCGTTCCCCAAGGTGGCGCCGTCCCCCACCCAGGGTGCGGTTCAGGTGCGCGGTTGCGGACCAGCAGCGCCCTTCGGCCCTGGGCAGAAACAAGCCCGCCGCCCTTCTCGAAGTGCGAGGGGCGGCGGAAGGTGACCAGGATCAGGTCAGGTGGTCGTGGTCGCCGCGGACCCAGGAGACGTAGCGGGCGGCGGAGGTGCGGATGGTGGTGCGGGCGTCGGTGTCGAGCGTTTTGCCGAAGTTGTCGTAGAGACGGGTGAACTCGAACTCCTCGACGACCTTGGTTACGCGCTCTACTACGTTGGGCGACAAGGGAATCCGGTTCGGATAGCTGCGCATGAACGCTACCGACTTGCGGTCCGGGTTGGCCTGGATGGTGTCGGCGCTGAACAGCACGCCCTGCCCGCCCGCGCCGGCCGCCCAGTGCGCGACCGCGCTGCCCGGGAAGTGGCCGCCGAGCTGGCGCAGGGTCAGACCGGGCAGCACTTCCAGCCGCCCGGACCACGGGCGGATCACCGGGTCCGGGCGCGCGACCCACTCCAGATCCGCCTCCGCGACGAAGACCGGCACCCCGCCGAGTGCCCGGCTCCATTCCACCTGCACGCCGTAATGGTGCGGGTGCGACGGCACGATGGCGACGACTTCGCCGAGTTCCCGGACCCGGCGCACCGCGTCCTCGTCGACGTAACCGGTCACGTCCCACAGCAGGTTGCCCGCGGGCGTGCACACCAGATGCGATTCCTGGCCGATGCCGACCTGGGGCTCGGCCGTCAAACCGAACAGGTCCGGTTCGAGTTCACGCATCGCCACCTTGTGCCCCGCCGCGACCAGTTCCTCCAGCGTGATCCACCGCTGCCCGTCGGCAGGCATCCACTGCCGCTCGTCGGCACAGATACGGCAGAGCTGCGCCGCGGCGTCGTGCTCCACCGCGCAGGTCTGACAGATCTTCCACATATCACCCTCGCTATCCGGTACACCCACCCCTGTTTCTACACAGCGGACGAATTCCGTGCAGCGAGTTACGTGATTGCGCGTCCGGTTCGGGTGCGGCAGCGCTCGCCCGCCGCACCCGAATCCGTCCTACGCGGTGCCCGCCTCGACCGGAACGGGGTCGGACGACGCGGAAGGTTCCGGCTGCGCCGGTGTCTCGGTGCGCCCACGGGTCAGGAGCAACACCACGATCGCCGCGACCACGCTGGTGGTCGCGATCAACGCGGCCACCCGCCCGGTCGCGTCGCCGACCGCACCCGACAGGTCCAGGTCGACGTTGCCGAAAGCCACGGTGGCCACCGCCGCGCCGATCGCGCCGCCCAGGTTGTGGAACGTCCACGAGGCGCCGACCGCGAACCCGGTGCGGGTCGGTTCGACCGACGAGATCGCGAGCACGGTCGCCGGACCGAGCACCAGCGCCCAGCCCGCGCCGAACAACACCAGCGCGACCAGGAGCAGCGCCAGCCCATCGCCGAACGCCGCCACGGCGATACCGAGCCCGGCCAGGGCCAGCAGCCCGAAACCCCACGGCAGCAACGCAGGTGGCCCGAAGCGATCGACGAACCGGCCCGCGACCGGGGACGAGAGCGCCAGCGTCCCGCTGACCAGCAGCAGCAGGAAGCCCGCCTGCCGCACATCGAAATCCCGGCCCTGGGTGAGATAGGTCGGAATCACCAGCAGCGCGGACGCATAGAACAGACCCAGTGCGAAGTCCGAGACGATCGCGGCGACGAATCGGCGCTTGCCGAACAGCGCGGGGTCGATCAGCGGATTCGCCGCGCGGCGTTCCACGACGATCCCGCCGGCGACCGCGGCAACCAGCACGACGGCCGCGGCGATCACCCACGGCGAGGAGAACCCGCGTAGGTCGCCGAGCACGAAGATGCCGACCGCCGAGACGACGGCGAAGGCGACCGCCACCTGCCCCGGCCAGTCGGTCCCGCCGGTCCGGTCCGGCACGCTCGGCGGCACCGCGAAGGCGATGGCGGCGAGCGCGGCCAGGCCCAGCGGCAGGTTGATCCAGAAGATCGACTGCCAGCCCAGGCTCGGCACCAGCAGGCCACCGAGCACCGGCCCGATGGCCAGGCCGAGCCCGTTCACCGAGTACAGCCAGCCGATCGCCTTACCCCGATCACCTTGCGGGAACAGCGATTCCACCAGCGTCGACGTGCTCGTGTACAACACCGCGCAGGCCGCGCCCTGGACGAAGCGCGCGACGATCAAGACACCGATCGACGACGCCGCGGCCGCGCCCACCGACGCGACCACGAACAGCGCGAGCCCGAACAGCAGCACCCGCCGCCGCCCGAACCGGTCGGCGACCCGGCCCGCCGTCACCATGAACATCGACAGCGCCATCAGGAAAACGCCCAGCGTCAGTTCGGTATTCGACGGACCCGCGTGCAGATCGGCACCGATGGCGGGCAACGCGGTGGTGACGATCGTCAGGTCGATGCAGCCGAGGAACGACGCCACCGCGAGGCCGCCGAACCCGACGACCCGGCGCCGCGCGGGAATCTCGACGGTGGTCACTGCTCCTCCCCTGCCGCACCGTGCAACGCCGACTTCCGCTTCTTGAAACGCAAAGGGAGCCAAGCGACCCGGTCCGGATGCTCCGGCACGACGAACAGTTCGCGGGTGCGCCCCATCGCCGCCGAGATGCGCTGCGGGTAGATCACGAAATCGAAGCCCTCGTGCGCCCACAGCGGCATGATGATCGGGCATTCCTCCAAAAGGTATGCGCGGCAGGCTTTCCGGACCGACTCCTGATCGACGTCGGGTTCCCGGCTGAGCCTGCGCTCGATAAAGCGGTCGATAGTGCTGTCGACCGCGTGCCGGTACGGTGCGTCGGTCTCGTAGGCGTGCTCGACGGCGTCGTACAGGTCACCGTAGCGTGGATGCGACAGCGCGAAATCCCAGCGCAACACGTTGGTGGGGCAGTCGATCCGGTCCAGCAGGGCGCTGTTGCGGGCGATCCATTCGTCGCCGGCGATGCGGGCCCGGGCATGCCGGTCGATATCGGTGCCGCCGCTGAGATTGTGCCGTTGCAGCGTGTCCGCGACGGCGATCGAGACCCGGCCGAAATTCGACCTGTTGATCAGATCTATTGTGGCCGCGAGCTTTTCACCCTCGTGATAGTCGGCGCCGACGCTGACCAGCAGCACGGTCGAGCGACCGTCGGTGGTGATGCCGTCGGACCGCAGATCGTAGGCGGCCTTGTGCGACGCGGAGAGCAGCGTGGTGGTCGTCATCGTCAGCTCCAAACCTTCAGCGCGGCAGCCGGATCGCCCACGCCGATGAACAAACCGATGGTGATGCGCGGGCGATCCTGCGACGGTGCGACCGCGTGCACGCGGCGCGGATCGATGAAGATCGCGTCGCCGACCCGCGGGGTGATGACCAGCGCGGGCGCACCGACCTGCGCCCGATCGATGCCGTACACCCGATCGCCGGAACGATCCCGGTACTCGTGCTCGTCCGGGTAGTCGTCCCAGATCTCCAGTTCCCCGCCCTGATCCGGCACATCCAGGTAGACGTTCACCGACAGCTGACGCGTGATCCGAACCGCGAAGTCCGCAGGCAGGTTTCGGCTCACATTGTCGGTATGCGGCTCGAGATCGACCCCCGCGAGTTGATAGCGCGCGACACCGGCGAAGAAGGCTTGCCCGTCCTGGCGCAGCAGACTCGCACCGGAGGGCCAGATCTCGTCGAGCAGCAGCCGAAGATCGTCCGCGGGATACGAATACGGCGCGGCGATCTCCCGCAGGCGCTCGATATTGTCCCGCGCGTGCTCGAAATACTGCGCCCGGCCGCTGTCGGTGCTCGTCTCCGAGAAGGCGTGACCGATCCGGCGGAACTGCGGGTCGGTGGCCAGCGGGCCGTGGTCCTGCCTGCCCACGAACGCCTTTCGCAGATGTGCGAGCGCGTCCGGCCGGACGAACCCCGACAGCCGCACAGCGTGCACGTCTCCGTTCAACAGTGCGGTCAGGGACGCACGGTCGAATCCCTGCCTGGTGGTGTCCAACACGCGTTCTCCGAGAGATGGCGTGGCCGTAGTCATGTCGTTCCCCTCTGGTTGTCGCTCTGTGGACCGGGCACAGGCCCAGGCAGGAGAGGAGAGTTCGGCCAGTAGACATGGTTCGACCCCCAGTTCTCTCGAGAGGGCCCCAGTTCTCGACGGAGCCCGCGCTTGCCCGGGCCGCGGTGAGCGGCTCGGCCTGGTCTTGACCCGGGGCACCCCGCCGCGGATGGAGGGTTGCCGGCCAGCTAGCCGGGGACTTGACGCTGGCACTCTTGACCTGGCTCAAGCATCCGGCACGGCAGAACCGTTGTCACGCTTTAGAATCGCGCTGAGTTTCAAGATCCCGAAGAGGGGCGCCCGTCAGGTATCCAGGCCCGCCCGGATCGCCCGTTCCACCGGGGAGTAGTCGCCGTCCGGCCGATCCAGCACGCACGGACCACGCGACAACAGCGGCGGCTGCGCGAGGAAACGCGGCGTGTGACCCCGATGTCGTTGTGCGGCATGCACCAGGAACGGATGGCAGAGGTAGACGTCGCCGGCCCGGCCGGTGGCGGTGGCGACCGGCAGGTCGGCCGTGGCCTGTGCGTAGTCGAATCGGGCGAGATCCGCGCCGGCCGCCCCGAACGGCGCCAGCAGTGGCGGTATGCGCAGATGCGAACCGACCCGGATGCGGGTCGGCGCGTCCTGCTCCCCCACATCCGAGAACAGGAACAGCATCAGCAGCGCCCGGCCCTGCGACCACAGATTCACGCGCCAGGTCAGGTAGTCGGCGGGATCATCGCCGGGAAAACTGACATCGATATGCCAGCCGTCGTCACCCGGCGCCCCGCCGACCGGAAACCGAATCGGGAACGTGCCGATACTGTTTCGCGGCAACCACCGGCCGACGCCCACCAACTGATCGAACGCCGCCGTCAGCGCGGGCGCATTCACCGCCGCCGCAAAAGGCGCATCACCGCGATCCCCCACCCGCACCACCGGCTGCGTCCACGAACTCCGATCCCCCGGATCACAGCCGCTCGCCCCCCAGAGAATCTCCCGCCCCGCCGCAGCCACCTCCCCCGAAAACGCCCCCGCCACCTTCACGAACCCCTCAGCCACAAACGACTCGACCTGCCCACCATCCAACATCCGAACCTCCCACCCCCACCCTCTCCCCCGACCACAACCCCACGCCACCGAATTTCAGGCAGTAGATACGAAGAAGAGGAACTGCGGCTGGCAGCTCAGCTCGGTGCGACGGTCCAGGTGTGGGTCCAGGTGCGGGCTATGCGGCGGGCTCGTTCTGGGGAGATGCGGGTGGGTTCGGTGATGGTGGCGATGGCCAGGCCGTCGAGGAGGGCGAGGAGTTCGGCTGCGGCGTCAGGGGATTCGGCGGCGCGGGCGGGGTTGACGCGGGCAAGGACGGTGGCCAGGAGCTCTTCGGTTTCGCGCCACTGGGTGCGGTGCAGGGCGGCGATCTCGCGGTCGTGGGTCGCGCGGGCGACGAGCGCCAGCCACACGCGGGTCAGGCGGTCGTCGGGGGTGGGGCTGAGCAGGAGTTCGGTGAGGCCGAGCAACTGATCCGCGGGGGCGAGGTCGGCGACGCCGGACTGCCGGAACCGTTCGGCGGCCTGGGCGCGCACATGATGCCACGCGGAGAGGAGCAGTTCGGTCTTCGTCGAGAAGTGGTATTGCACGGTGCCGATCGAGACGTTCGCGCGTGCGGCGAGATCGCGGATGCTGACGCCTTCGATACCGCCCTCGGCGATCGCGTCGGCCAACCGGTCCAGCAACTGGCTGCGCCGGTCCGTGCCCTCGACGGCAGTGCGGCTTTCGACCATCTCGACCCCTCTCGTTCCACCTCGAAGCGGACCCGTCCCAGTGCACCGTAACCCCTGCCGCCGTTCCAGCCGAGGAAAACACCACTCCGACAGTCATACGAACGTCCAGCGATAACCAATATTAGCACTTCAACGCCTAATACATTCGTATGGTAGCGTGCATCGACGGACCGATACGCACATAGAAACGGACCTCTTATGCGAACCCACGTGTCCAGCACACCCGCCACAGACGGCTACCGCTTGCCCGCCGACTGGGAACCGAACACCGCCTGCTACCTGGCCTGGCCGGAGAACACCTACTTCTGGCGCGCGGGCGCCAAACCCGCGCAGCACACCGTGGCCACGCTCGCCGACACCATCGCGGAAGCCGGCGAACAGGTGACGGTCACCGTGTCCGCGAGCCAGTACCTGCACGCGCGACTCGCACTGAGCGCGGCGGTGCGGGTGGTGGAGGTGTCGTCGAGCAATGTCTGGGCGCGCGACACCGGACCGATGTTCGTCGTCGACGATCGCGGCGGCCTGCGCGGTGTCGACTGGCGGTTCAACGGCTACGGCAACCGCTCCCCGCACTGGCATATCGATGACGCCTACGCCGGAAAGCTCCTCGACCTGGAACGCGTGGACCGCTACCCCGGCCCGATCGTGTTCGAAGGCGGCATGCTCGACGTCGACGGCCGCGGCACCGGCATGGTCACCGAGGAATGCGCGCTGGACCCGGCCCGCTACCCGGAGCCCGATCGCGACACCATCGCGACCGCATTGCGCGAGTTCCTCGGCGTCCGCGAACTCATCTGGCTGCCGTTCGGCCTGGTCGACGACGGCACCCGCGGCCACATCGACAATCTGGCCCGCTTCGTCGCGCCGGGCGAGGTGGCCCTTGCGTGGACCGACGACGAACGCGACCCGCAGTTCGAGCGCAGCGCGGCGGCCCTGGCCCGGCTCGACGGCACGCCGGACGTGGACGGAAAACCGTTGACCGTACACAAGATTCCGATTCCCGGCCCGTTGTCGATGACCGCGGACGAGAGCGCGGGCACCGATATCGCCGCCTTGCACGACCAGACCGGCAACCGACTCGCCGGTTCCTACCTCAATTTTCATCTGATCGAGGGCGCCGTCTTGATTCCGCAGCTCGATCCGGCCACCGACGACGCAGCCGCCGCCCTTTTCGGCGACCTGTTCCCCACCCGTACGCCGATCCTGCTGCCGACCCGCGAACTGCTGCTCGGCGGCGGCAATATCCATTGCGCGACAAGGCAGGTACCCGATCCGGCACGCAGCGGGGCACAGTGAGCAGGGCCGTCCGAACAGCGTGGCTCGTGGGCGATCTCGGCATCTCGCCCGCCGCGTTCTATCTCACCCAGGCGGCGGGGGTCGGCGTGGTCGGCTCGCTCGTCACAGCAACGGTGGTGGCCGCGCTGTGGGTGCTCGTCGGAGTGATCCGGACCCGCCGGATGGACGCACTCGCCGCGACGATGCTGGGCACCTACGCGCTGATGCTGGCCATGGCCGCCGCGACCGAGGACGCCCGGCTGGTACTGCTGCGCGATCCGGTGATCAGCGCCGTCGCGGGCGCACTGTTCCTCGGCAGCTGCCTGACCGGCACGCCGGCCACCGCCTATCTGGCGCAGCGCCTGCACGGCGAAACACGCAGCGACACCGGCTATCTCCGCAGCCACCGTAGGCAAACGCTGGTGTGGGGCGTGACCCTGACCGCCGAGGCGCTGGTCCGCGTGTGCCTGGTCTTTCTCCTGCTCATCCCGGTGGTCGCCGGACTCTCCCCCACCGTCGAACTGGTATTGCTCGCCATTCTCGCGGCATGGACGTTCTGGTATCGCAGGCGCCGGCGAACGAGGCAATCCGCCGCCCGCGCAACAGATTTCGAGATGAGCCGCTGAGCTAGTGCCGAGCCGGGGTGGTCGTGGGGACCGTACTCGCCGGCAACTGACCGACGACGGCGGTCAGCGGCGTCGAGACCGGGGGCAGCGGCTCCATCTGCCGGTCGTCCCACCGCACGACGAACAACGCGACGAATACGAGCAGAAAGGCCGCACACCCGCCGAGCAGAGGTCGGAGGTAGGCGCGCACAAGCGGACTATCGACGCCGGGCGAGGCTACGTTACGCCACCGTAGGTTCAGGGTTTGCGCTTGCGCGCGGCGGCCGCCGACGAGGCGGACGACACCAGCACGATCACCACGAGGAAGGTGACCAGCTCGAGGGTATCCCAGCCGAACGGATCGGGGATGATCTCGACCGGACTGTACGGAACCGCGGCGACCGGGGCGGCCGGAGCCGGAACCGGCGCTGCCACCGGCGCGGCCACCGGCACCGGCGCGGGCACCCCTGGGACGGCCGGTACCAGCGACAGCGGAATGAGCAGCGGCGGGAACGCCGGGATGGGTGGCGAGCCGGCCGGAATCGCGAGCAGACAGCTCGTCGCCGCACTTCCGCTGAGCAGTCCGCCGACCACGCTGCCACCGAGCGCCGAGCCGCTGGAGCCGAGCGCGGCGCTACCGAGCCCGGTCACACTCGAACCCACGACGGCGCTGCCGATCGCGGAGCCGCTGGAACCCGGGCCGATCATGCCCGGCCCGATCAGCGCGGATCCCGTCGCCAACCCGAGCACGGTCGCCCCGCTGCTCACCGTCGAACTCCCCGCGCACGGCGCGGCGCTGCCCGCCTCCAGACCCAGCAGGACGGGAGTCGCCAGCTCCGCCGGACCGGCCCCGATCTCGTCCCCGGCCTCGGCCACCGCCTCGAGTTCGAGCGGCCGACCGACGGAAGGCGGCAGCGGCGGCTCCAGCGCGAGCTCGATTCCGGTTGCAGCACTTCCGGACTCCGCGAACTGCGGGTCTGCGCTGCCGGTCCCGGCCTCGTGCGGGTCCGGGTGCACACCGGGCTGCGGGGCCACACCACCCGTCGTGGCCGATTCCTGCGCGACCCCCGCGGCACTGCCGGTGGCCACCTCGCCGAAGAACGGACCCGGCACCACATCCTCGGCGACCGCGGGCCCGGCGCACAGTACCGCTACCGACAGGAACGCGCTCAGTACTACGAAAGCCCTTGCACCACTAAGGAAATGCCCGCCCCGGTGGGGGCGATCCGGCGGCGCAACGCTCATTGCCGCTCCGGCCCGCGTACGGTGCCCTCGTAGTGGGACTGGACGTAGGTGAACGCGTCCTGCGGAATCCGGATCGCGCCCGCGAACGGCCGCTCCAGGTCGTGGATGGCGAGCAGGACGCCGCCGATCACCAACCCGAGCAGCGCGGTCATCGCGATACTGCGCCAGGTGACCTGCATACCGGACAGCACCGGGTTCAGCATCACCATGATGGCGCCCAGAAGCAGTGTGATGTACAGGAATTCGGGGATGCGACGTTGCGCATCGATGGCTCGGTCGTGCCGGGCCTGGGTGACCCGATCGATGCCGGCGAGCGCGCGGGATCTGGCCTCGGTCACGGCCGGGTCGGTCGAATGCAGCGACACCACCTCGGCCCGCAGCGCGTTGAGCGTCGCGCCCGTGGCCGGGCTCAGCCGGTTCTCGTTCTCCATCATCGGCCACTCCTGACCGATGACCTGATCGGTGTAGGCGCGCAGCTGGGCCTCGAGCCTGCGCTGCTCCGGCTCCGGCATGGCCTTCGCCGCCCAGTAGGTATCGACGAGCCCCTTCGACTCGGTGATGGTGTGGGCATAGGCGTTCTGATTCTGCTGCCAGCACGTCACGAAGACGAACGCGACGACCGCGGTGAAGAACGTCTTGGCCAGGTCGAGCGCGAGTGTGCTCGCGGATTCGTCGCTGACATGCCGCCACGTGTTCGGCCGCAACATATCGCCGACGACGAATATCGATACGGCAATCGTCGCGGCACCGATAGCGACGAGCAATTCCTGAGCCATCTCGCTTCACTTTCCCGGTCAGAGTCGGTGACAACCTATTTCCGAGCGTATGTTCGAGCGGCCGGATACTCACGGCACTGGCACCATAGCAAGAGCTAGGGTGGAACATTAGACCTGGCCAGGCGCCCATATATCGCACCGTTACCGAACTGTTACCACGACGGCGGGCGTAGCGATTCAGTAGCAAATGGCTGATCCCGCACCATTTAGCACCTCGCCGCCGATTCCCTATCGCGCGGATACACGGCGCGTGACGGCATCCTCCGTTATCGCCGAGAAACATGCGAACCGACACGGAATCGCGGAGTTCCTACCGCGCCGGAGTTCACGAAACGCAGGCGACGAACAATGACCCCGCCACCGCCGCGCGAGCCGACCGGAAGCCCGGGCGACAACTCCGCGAATCCCGCGCACGCCGTCGCCGAAACCCTTTCGCCGCGCCGCGGCAGCACCCGGCGTGTGCGATCTGGGTCACATCAACCCCTTGAATGTGACCCACGTTGGTGCTAAACATTGTGGCACACAACGCAATATGCGTTGCATATATTGCAACATGATGAAGTGGCTCTCTGAAGGAAATCGATGGTGCACCGCAGGCTCCGGCCCAAACCCGTTGGCGGGCAAGTACAACGAGCGCTCATCGGTGCGGCCGCGGTCCTGCTGCTCGCGGGATGCGCACCGGTACAGTCCGATCCGGCTGGGACCGGCGGCGACGAGCAGACCGGGACCGTGCGCGTCTGGCTCTTCGACGAGGCGACGCGCGCGCCGAAAGAAGCCGTGATCAACGAGGCGATCGCGGAATTCACCGCGACCAGACCCGAGGTACGGGTCGACGTGCAGTGGGTGCCGGTCGCGGCCCGCGCGGAGAAGTTCGCCGGCGCCTTCAACGATCCGGCCAGCGCGCCCGACGTCGCCGAGTTCGGCAATACCGACCTCGCGGGCTACGCGGTGAGCGGCGCGTTCGCCGATCTCACCGCCGATCTCGCGAACTGGCCGGAGAGCAAGGACTTGGTGCCCTCGGTGCTGGACACCGCGAAATCGGGCGGCAAGGTCTACGGCCTGCCCTGGTACACGGGCATCCGGGCGCTGTACTACCGCACCGACATCTTCGCCGAACTCGGCCTGCGACCGCCGGGCACACTGGCCGAACTCACCGAGACCGCGCGGCGCATCCGCGCGGCCAAGCCTGAGCTGTACGGGATTTCGGTGGGCGGCAAGTACACCTACGCGATGCTGCCGTTCCTGTGGGCACACGGCGGCGAGATCGCCGAGTACGACGGCACGATGTGGAATTCGACGATCAACTCCGATCGGGCGAAGGAAGGCGTCACCCGCTACGCGGAGCTGATCCGCGACGACATCTGCCCGCCCGCCCAGTGCGTCGATTTCACCGGGACGCAGAGTGTCCAAGCGTTCGCGGGCGGCAAGGCCGCGATGACGATCGGCGGCGACTTCAACCGCAAGGCGGTCGAGCAGGGCGCGGCCAAGGGCAAGTACGCGGTGGTTCCGCTGCCCGGCGTCCAAAGCGGTTCGGTCGCACCGGCGTTCGCGGGCGGCAATCTGCTCGGCGTGTTCCGGGCGAGCAAGCACCGCGGCCTCGCCCGCGATTTCATCGAATTGCTGGGCGGGGCACGGTATCAGGAAAAGATGTACCGCGCGATGGGCAACCTGCCGACCCTGGCCGGCGTGCAGCGGCAGCTCGCGGCGAACGACCCGTTCCTCGCCCCGTTCGTCGAGTCACTCAGTGCCGGAACGAAGTTCGTGCCGAGCACCCCGGGCTGGTCCAAGATCGACAGCCAGAACGTGCTGCCGACCACGGTGCAGCAGATCGCCACGGGCAGCAAGGCCCCGGGAGCGGCGCTCAACGCGGCCGCCGCCGTGATGAACAAGGCATTCAGGTAGGCACACATGGCTATTCGAGAACTACCGACCACCGCGCCGGCGCCGCGAATCGCGCCGAAACCACGCAGGCTGCGCCGGGACACGATCGCCGCCTGGCTCTATCTCGCGCCCGCGGGCCTGCTGCTCGCCGCGGTGCTGGTGTACCCGATCTATCAGATCGTGCTCATCTCGTTCTACGACTACGGGCAGGCGCAGGCGACGGGCGCCGCACCGCTGGAGTTCGTCGGCCTGGGCAACTATCGAGAACTGCTCGCCGACAGTCAGTTCTGGATCGTGCTCGCCAACACCTTCGTGTTCGGCGGGGTCTGCGTGATCGGCGGGCTGGTGGTGGGCACGGCGCTGGCGGTGCTCGCCACCCGGGTCCGGCCGCTGCCGCGGATGCTGCTGTTCCTCGCGGCGCTCGGCGCTTGGGCGACCCCGGCCATGGCAGGCTCCTATGTCTGGCTGTTCCTGTTCGACACCGACTTCGGTGTGGTGAACGAGGCGCTGTCCGGCCTCGGGTTGCGCTCGATGGAAGGCCACTCGTGGACCTTCGGCACCCTCAGCGCGTTCGGTGTGGTTGCCGCCGAGGTGATCTGGTGCTCGTTCCCGTTCGTCATGGTGACGATGTACGCGGGTATCAAGGCCATCCCGGAAGAAGTGCTCGAAGCCGCGGCGCTGGACGGCGCGTCCGCGTGGCGCTCGGCCCGCTCGGTGATCCTGCCGATGCTGCGCCCGCTGCTGCTGATCGCGACGGTGCAGTCGATCATCTGGGACTTCAAGGTGTTCACCCAGATCTACGTGATGACCAATGGCGGCGGCGTGGCCGGGCGGAACCTGGTGCTCAACGTCTACGCCTACCAAAAAGCTTTCGCCGGGCAGGAATACGGGCTCGGCTCCGCGATCGGAGTCCTGATGACGCTGTTGCTGTTGTCGATCACCGGCCTCTACGTCCGGTCCCAGCGCAGGAGCACGAAGTGGGCGTGACGACCAAGGTGCGCCGCACCCCGCGCAAACCGGGCCGCCTGATCGCCGAAGCAGTCACGGTGGTGATCGCGGGCCTGGTCGCCTTCCCGCTGTACTGGATGGTGCTCTCGGCGATCAAGCCGCCGGGTGAGATCCAATCGGCCGATCCCAAGCCGTGGACTCTCGCGCCGAGTCTGGACAGTTTCAGCCGGGTGCTCTCGATGAACGGCTTCGGCCGCTTCTTCCTGAACAGCTTGCTGATTGCCGTGGTGGTGGTGCTGTTGTCGCTGCTGCTGTCGTTCCTGTCCGCGGTGGCACTCACCCGGTTCCGTTTCCGCGGCCGCACCGTGCTGCTGGTGATGATCCTGGTCGCGCAGATGGTGCCGGTAGAGGCGCTGACGATTCCGCTGTTCTTCCTGATGCGCGAGATCGGCGGCACGGTGCCGGCGCTCGGGCTCAACGAACTCGGCTCGATCATGCTGGTGGACTTGGTGTTCAGCCTGCCGCTGGCGATCTGGCTGCTGCGCGGTTTCGTCGCCGCGATACCGGACGAGCTGGAGGAGGCCGCCAAACTCGATGGGGCGAGCCGGATCCGGTTCGCGTGGCAGATCCTGCTGCCGCTCGTCGCACCCGGTCTCGTCTCGGTGAGCGTGCTGTCGTTCATCCACGCGTGGAACGACTTCCTGTTCGCGAAAACGTTCATCATCTCCAAGACCGAGAATCAGACACTGCCGCAGGCGATCCTGGTCTTCTTCAAGCCCGAGGACACCGACTGGGGCGCGGTGATGGCCGCCTCCACCCTGATGACAATTCCGGCTCTCGTCCTGTTCATCCTGGTGCAGCGCAAGCTGGTCTCGGGTCTGGGCGGAGCGGTGAAAGGCTGACATGCCCGGTTTCGACACCCTGCTCCCCCGGCCGGTCTCGGCGACCCCGATGCCCGGCACCTGTCCATGGCCCGCCGCGGTCGATATCCGTAGCGGCACAGATCTTCCGGCCGAGGGCTACCGGCTGGAGATCACCCCGGACAGCATCACGCTCACGGCCGCGGATCACGCGGGCCGGGTCTACGGCGAGCAGACGCTGCGCCAGCTCGCCGGCCCGGAAGCGTTGCGGGCCGCCCCGATCGGCGGACGGGAGCTGTCGGTGCCGTGCGGTGTCGTCGAAGACTATCCGCGCTTCGCTTGGCGCGGTTGCCTGCTCGACGTCGCCCGGAACTTCCGGACCAAGGCCGAGGTGCTGCGGTTCCTCGACCTGCAGGCCGCGCACAAACTCAACGTCCTACACCTGCACCTGACCGACGACCAGGGCTGGCGATTCGCGGTGCCGGGCTACCCGCGATTGACCGAGATCGCTTCGTGGCGAAGCGGATCGATGGTCGGCAGGCACGACGGCCCGGAACGGGACGGACGCCCGCACGGCGGCTACTACAGCGACGACGATCTCCGGGAGATCGTGGCCTACGCCGCGGAACGCGCGATCACCGTGGTGCCGGAAATCGACGTGCCCGGTCATGCGCGGGCGCTGCTCGCCGCCTATCCCGAACTCGGCCCCGATCCCGAAAAGCAGTGGGAGGTATGGACGTCGTGGGGCGTCAGCAGCCCGCTGCTCGATCCGGCACCGGACACCATGGCGTTCTTCCGCCGCGTCTTCGACCATGTGCTGACCCTCTTCCCCGCACCGGTCATCGGTCTCGGTGGTGACGAGGTGCCCGGCGCGACCCCGGCGCACGGTCGTTTCGTCGCCGACCTGGCCGCCTATCTGACGGCCCAGGGGCGACGGGCACTCGGCTGGGACGAGGTCCTCGACGCCGGCGACCTGCCGCCGATGGTGATCGGGGCCTGGCGCGACGAGGCCGCGGCCGAGCGGGCCGCCAAGGCGGGCCACGAGGTCGTGCTGTGCCCGGAAGATCAGGTCTACCTCGATCATCGGCAATCCGATCACCCGGACGAACCGATCCCGGTCGGCTATCTGCGCACGCTCGAAGACATGTACAGCTACGAACCCGCCTACACCGGACCCGGCGTCATCGGCCTGCAAGCCCAGATCTGGAGCGAGCACCTGGACACCGTGCGCCGGGTCGACTACGCGGCCTTCCCGCGGCTCTGCGCGATCGCCGAAACCGCTTGGAGCCCAGCCGATCGCGACCTCGCCGAGTTCCTGGCCCGGCTCCGCGAGCACCATCTCCCTCGCCTCGACGCCCTCGGGGTGGAGTATCGCCCGCTCGACGGGCCGCACCCGTGGCAGACCCGGCCCGACGTCCCCAGGTCCGCGCACCGGCCGCGCTGAGCGCTCAGGGGCGGAGTCGATGGAAGGCGGCGATCCGCTCGCGGTGGTACTCGAGGTCGTCCGCGTCGTGCTCGACACCGCGGGCGACCGCGAGGCCGAAATAGACCGCCTCTCTGCGTAGGCGGTGCCGCATCAGCTGCGCCAGGGCTACATCGTCGAAGGGGACGGCGGTGCCGCCCGCCGCGTGATAGGCCTCGACGAATGCTCGGACGGCGGTCAGATCGCGCCCGTACTCGTCACCGAATTCCAATGCGGCCGAAGCCAGTTCGACCTCGGGCGGGGCGACCAGCGCTTCGTCCCAGTCGAGCACCGCGGTGACGTGACCGGCGCGCGAGAGCAGGTTGCCCTCGTAGTAGTCACCGTGCAGCGGCTGCGGACGCGCGGTTCGGGTGAAGTCGGCGAGCCAGCGGTCCAGGTCGGGGTCCGGTAGTTCCGCCGACGGCGCGCCGTCCAGTCCGATCTCCAGGAACGATCGGGTCGGCCGCGGTGGCGGGCGGTGCCCGGCCAGTGCGCGGTGCACCCGCGCCAGCAGCACTGCCGCCTCCTCGCGCTGCACCGGATCCTCGCTACTGGCCCACTCGCCTTCGATGAAGGGCCACACCGTGATCGGGCGACCCGCCACCACGTACACGGTCGAACCGTCGGCACGCGCCAGCGGCGCGACCGCCTCCGGAACCTCGCGGGCAGCGGCGACGGCGATGCCGTGGCACCATTCGAGCTGCGCCGGATCGCGGTCCTGCGGGCCGATCCGGACGACCACGTCGCCCACCCGGTAGGCGGCGGACTCCTCGCCGCCGAAAAGCCGTACGCCGTCGCCCTTGTGCCCCCATTCGGCCGCGACGGCCGCCCTGATGTCCTCGGTCAGCGGGATCTCGACGTAAACCACGCGACAAGTTCTACCAGTGCCCGCGCGCCCGGCGCAGGTGGATTTCCGCCGCCCCGGCGGATAACAGACCGAGTAGTGCACTATTTCCATTCGGGAGGTACCTTGGCGATCGTGCGTACCGAGGGAGATACCTGGGACATCACCACCAGCGTCGGATCCACCGCGTTGTTCGTCGCCGCGGCCCGCGCACTCGCCGGTCGGCGGCCCGACCCGTTGGCGGTCGATCCGTTCGCCGAGATCTTCCTCCGCGCCGCCGGCGCGGAATGGGCGGACCTGCTCGACGGCAAAGCTCCGGACCAGCCGCTGCTCGCACCCGGATTCGGCGAGGTCTTCCAGACCTTCCTGGAAGCCAGGACCAAGTATTTCGACGACTACTGCGCCGCGGCGTCCGCGGCCGGGGTCCGGCAGGTCGTCATCCTGGCCGCCGGTCTCGACGCGCGCGCCTATCGGCTGCCCTGGCCCGACGGCACCGTCGTCTACGAACTGGACCAGCCCAGCGTGCTGGCGTTCAAACAGCAGACCTTGGCCGCCCACGGCGACGAGCCGCGCGCCGAACGTCGCGAGGTGCCGGTCGATCTGCGCGAGGACTGGCCGAAGGCGTTGCGCGCGAAGGGTTTCGACGTGACCGCCCCGACCGCGTGGCTGGTGGAGGGGCTGCTGCCCTATCTGCCCGCCGTCGCGGTGGATCAGCTTTTCGAGCACATCATCCTGATCAGCGCTCCCGGCAGCCGGATCGCCATCGAGGAACTGGACGTCGTACCCGAACCGACCCGCGCCGCACTCGCTGAGCAACCGGAACTTCCGTTGAACGGCGGCGCCGACTGGGTGCACCTGATCTACAACGAACAGCGCAGTGACGCGGCGCAGTGGTTCGGCGCGCACGGTTGGCACACGGCGGGTCGCACCCTGCCGGACTACCTGGCCGCGGTCGGCCGGGACATCGGCTCGCCCACCTCGGACGCACCGGTGCTGCCCACGCTGGTACGCCTGGTGACCGCGATCCGGCCCTGAATCTCGCCACGCTCGTCGTCCCGGGTAGCTCGCTCCCTTTCGGCGTACTACGCGCGTATTATGTCGTCTGTGGGTTTCGAGTGGCCTGATTGGGCGCTGGACATGCTCATCGGGATCACGCCGGACGAGGTGATGCAGGTGCTGACCAGACAACGACGATGGCCACGCCGTGGTCGCGGCGTCGAAGGCATCCAGCTGCTCACCATCTGGGGCCGTACCGCGGCAGGCCGGCCGCTGATCGTCGGTTTGCGGCAGGCCGAGTCCTGGCAATGGCAGATCGTCGCCGCTCGCCCGATGAGCCCGGAGCAGGTAACCGAGTTCGAAAAATGGGAACAGGAGAACCAGTGATGGGCGACAACAACTTCCCGGCCACCCCGCAGGGGGTGGACGAACTGATGGACAGCCTCGTGTTCGACGACCAACCAGTGCACGAGGCCGAGGTGCCGCGTCCGCTCGCGCCCGGTGAGGACATCATGGTGGTGCGCTCGCTGCGCATTCCGCTCGATATGGATCAGTCCATCAAGGCCGAGGCGCGCCGCCGCGGCGTCACCATGAGCGAACTCATCCGGGACTGGCTCGCCGTGGAACTCGCCGCGCTCGCCGACGACCAGCCCATCTCCCGCGCCGACGCCCTGCGCGCCCTCGCCGGCGTCCGGCCCATCCATCCCCGGGCGAGTTGACTACCCGGCGGCCAGCCACTGACCGAGCCGCGCCCGATACTCCCCCACCAGTTCCGGTTGCCAGCGCGCGAAATACGCGGTCTGGTTCAGCGCGTACAAGCCGACGCCCAGCCGCAACCGCACCGCGTCGGCCGGGTCCGGCGGGAAATGGTCGCGGTACGACTCCAGGAACGGCTCTTGCGCCCCCGGCCACCATTCGAACAGCAGCTCGCTGAGCTTGCCGAAATCGGCGAATCTGTCGTAGTAGTGCGCATGTTCGAAGTCGAGCAGTGCCGCGGGCGCACCGTTGTCGACCAGCATGTTGTCCAGGTACAGATCGCCGTGCACGAGCGAGGCGGGCTCGCCGGTGCCGAGTTCGGCGATGACGCGAGCGAAAGCAGCAGCGATCGTCGCGGGAGTGGCGGGCAGCGCCGCTTCGGGAACCGCGCGCAGCGCGGCCTCGACCTGATCGGTGGCAGCCGCCGCCCAGGTCGTCCGTTTCGCCGAACCGGTGACCGCGCCGAAGGTTTCGCGCCGAATGCCGTGCAGGGTGCCCAGCCAGTCGCCGAGCGTGCTCGCCAGCAGGCGCAGATCGGCCCGGTCCGCGCGTAGCGCGGCGGTCCCGCTCTCGCCGGGCAGGTATTCCTGAATGGTCACCGGCAGACCGAGCGGGGTGTGCGGCACGAATTCGTGATAGTGCACCGTCGGCACGCCGGCCTCGCTCGCCAGGCGAGTCGCCGTCACCGTGGCGCGGACATACTCCGGATCGGTGCTGCGCCCGGGAATGCGCACGAGCAACCGGCCGTCGACGGTCTCGGCCAGCCAGAGACAGTTGCTGTAGCTGGGCGGGCCAGGCCGGATCGAGGTCACCCGGGCCGCCGGGCAAGCCTGCGCCAGCACTCCGGCGATATCCCCTGCCGTCCACTCGGCGGCGCTGCGAACCGGCTGACTGACCACGCTCCAGTTCTACCAGCGCGCGCCCGGGTCCCGCAGATCTGTACCCCGCGCCTGCTCAGCGTTCGTCGGCCATCTCGAAGGCGCCGGCGGTCAAGCGGTCGATCAGGCGCTGGGTCCATTCGGCGCGGCTGTCCGCCGTGTGCAGCCACAGACCGAGCACCTCGCCGACCGGGCCCCAGGTATCGAGATCGGTACCGGGCGAGAGGTGTTCGGTGATGCTCGCGCGCCACCGTGCCATCTGCTCGGCGCGCTGCCGGAGCAGATCGATGGCCTCCGCGCGCGGCAGATCGTCGATCAGCCCGACCGCGGCGGCGAGCACGTCCAGCCGCGGATCGCGCTGGGCGAGCGCCGCGCGCAGCAGACCGAGATAGGCCTGCTGCCCGGCGTCGGTGGTCTCGTATTCGATGCGCGGCGGACCACCGGTGGTGCTCGCGGTGGTTTCGTGCGCGATCAGCAGCTGTTCGGCGGTCATCGCTTTGAGCGCGTGATACACCGAGCCGGATTTGACGCCGGCCCATTCGTGGGCGCCCCAGGATTCCAGATCGGCCCGGACCTGATAGCCGTGTGCTCGCCCGCGCCGCCGCACCGCGCCGAGCACCAAGAGCCGAACTGCCGACATCGGTCCTACCTTTCGCGCCGGGAGCGGGTCACTGATCGGCTCGCCACGCGGCCAGAATACGGTGCAGCTCCGCGACACCGGCCAGGGCGTCGGCGAGCGCCGCGCGGTCCGCGCCGGTCAGCGGGACGGTTGCGATCCGGGTGAGCAGCGCGTCGGCATGGGCCGGATCATCCAGGCGCACAGCGAGTTCGGCCCGATAGACGAGCGCATCGACCAGATCGACGGTCGTCGCGCCGGCTTCGGTGCGCCGCAACGTCGCATCGAGGATCTTCGCCGCCTGCGCGTCCTCGCCGCGCGAATCCGCCTGTACCACAGCATCATCGATCGCCTTGCGGAGTTTCGACGTCGGGCCCGCCGCATCGGTGGCGCGCATCGGGAAGAAGCGGATCCAGTTCCCGCCCGGATCGACCACAAGGAAACCGGTGAGATTGTCGGTGTTCTTGCGCCTTCGGGGACGGGTCATCCGCGGCGTCCCGGCGACCAGCAGTTTGCCGTGCTTCGCCCGCATTCCGGCCGCGAACGAGTCGAACAGTGCGCCGATATCGGGTACCTGCACCACGCACGACCCGTAGGAGTCGGCGGGCACGAAGCCGGGCATCCCGAAGAACTGCAACCCGATGTCTTCGCGCTGCATCCCGATGGCGGGATTGGGCCGGGCCTGGCGGTAGGTCTGCTCGAAGCCGAGCATTCGGTAGAACTCGCCCATCTCGTCGATGTCCACGCAGGGCAACAGCGGGGTAATGATCTCTCCGGCCATGTCGGCACATCCTTCGCTGCGATGCTCGATTACTAGCCAAAATTGGCTAGCAAAGGAAGCGTAGCCGCAGCTGGTCGACTAAGCAAACTTGGCTAGTCCGTCGATCGGCGGACGCCTCAGTCGGCGCGCGGAAGCCAGGCGCGCCGCTCGTCGGCGAGGGAACCGCTCGGCGGGATCGCGACGACGTCGACGAGCAGTAGTGAGGCATACGGCACCCCGCCGACCAGGTGCGTGCGCAGCGACACCGCACCGCCGAAATCGTGCGCGACGACATGCGGCCGGTCGATCTGCCAGTAGTCGAGCAGCGCGGCGAACGCCAGCGCCTGACTGCCGAAATCGACCGGGTCCTCGGATCGCTTCGACGACGCGCCATAGCCGGGCATATCCCAGAGGTAGACGGTGAAGTCGTCGGTCAGCGCCTCGGCGAACGGCCGCCACAGCACCGACGAGAACGGTGTGCCGTGACAGAACACCACCGCGGGCCCCCGCCCCGCGCTCCCCCACGAGATCCGCCGCCCCTGCCATTCGAAATCTTCCGAAAGCTCCATAGCAGGGCCGTACCCGCCGGCCGATCGGGGGAAACGAACCACCGCGGCCGCCCGTAGGGTCGAGCCGTGGAACTGCGTCAACTCCGGTATTTCGTCACCGTCGCGGAGGAATTGCACTTCGGGCGGGCCGCCGAACGGCTGCACATCGTCCAGTCGGCGGTCAGTCAGCAGGTGCGCCGGCTCGAACGCGAGCTCGGCGTCGAACTGTTCGATCGGTCGCCGCGGCGGGTGATGCTGACCGAGGCAGGCGCGCACTTCCTGCCCGGCGCCCGGGACGCACTGGCGGCGGCCGCCCGCGCGCAGGCCTCGATCACCGGGTTCGTCGCGGGCGCCACACTGCGGCTCGGCACCGGCACCGGCCTGGGCGACCACCTCGATCGCATCGTGGCACGGCTGGTGCCGCAGGTGCGGGTCGAGCCGGTGTCCGCGTCCACCCGCGCCCGGGTCGAGCAGGTGCTCGACGGACGCCTCGACGCCGCGTTCGTCCGCGGCCCGTTCGAGCATCCCGGCCTGCGTCGCATCCCGGTGTGGGACGACCCGCTGCTGGTCGCGATCTCGGCTCGGCATCCGCTCGCCACGGCACCGGAACTCGCGCTGGCCGACCTCGCGCCTTACCCGCTGCGGATCACCGAGCGCCGGATCAATCCCCCGCTGGTCGATCTCGTCGTCGGCGCCTGTCACGACGCCGGATTCGAGCCGGTGCCGGGTCCGGTCAGCGCCGCGCTGCCGGACACCCTGGCGATGATCGGCTCCGACAGCAGTTGGACCGTCGTGTACGCCGCGCACGCGCGCCAGCTGCGCAGCACCAGGGTGGTGTTCAGTGCCCCTGCCGCGCCGGGGCTTTCGCTGGAGACGGCACTCGTGGTGCGGGCCGCGCAGGCGCCGCCCGCGTTACCCATCCTGCTCGCCGCCTGCGAATTCGACGATAGCGATCGGTGATCGCAGCGTGCGCGAACTGCCGCTTGGACCGGCGCCGCGGGTGCAGCAGATTGGTCGGTAGGCCCGCTCGAAACCGCGCGGGGCACACCGAGAAAGGATTCCACCATGCCGAATGTCGTCGTCCAGCAGCTGCCCAAGACCGACGAGGCCAAGCGCGAGCTGGTGCGCCGGATCACCGACGCATTCGTCGACGCGTACAAGTCGCCGGCCGAGTCGGTGCACGTCTGGATCGAGGAGTACCCGGCCGACGGCTACGCGGTCGGCGGAAAGTTCATCGCCGACAAGTAGACCCGCGCGCCGAGGCGATCGGCCCCGTCGCAGCCGACGGGGCCGGTCTCGACAAACGCGCTGATCAGCGGCGTGTCGGCGGGTGACGGCGGACCGTGCAATGCCAGGATGAGCAGGCACTGGGCAACGTTGTCGGAGGCTCGTCGAGGGAGCATGCATGTCGCGTCGCCGTCTGGCCTGCCTCGTTGTCCCGCTGTTGCTTCCGTTCGTCCCCGCCGGGGCGCAGGCCGAAACCGCGGTCGATACCAGCCGGTACGTGAATCCGTTCGTCGGCACCCAGGACGGTGGGCCCGATTTCGGACACGGCGGCGGCGCGGGCATGACCTTTCCCGGCGCGGTGGCCCCGTTCGGGATGATGCAGTGGAGCCCGGACACCGTGCGCTCCGCGGGCGGCGGGTACAAGTACGAGGACAACCGGCTGTACGGATTCTCGATGACGCATATCTCCGGACCGGGATGCACTGGCGCGCAAGACTTTCCGGTACTGCCGATCAGCGGCTCGATCGGCCGGTCGCCGGCCGTCGACGGGGCGGGCTACCTGCAGACCTTCGACCACGCGAACGAGCGGGCCGACCCGGGCTACTACAGCGTGACCACCGATTCCGGGGTGCGGACCGAGCTGACCACCGCCACCCGCGGCGGCGTCGCCCGGTTCACCTTCCCCACCGGCCGGCCCGGCACGGTGCTGCTCGACGTCACCGGCTCGGTCAACGGCGTCGAGGACGCCGAGATCACCCTCGACGGCAATGCGGTATCCGGCTGGGCGCACACCGGCGGGTTCTGTGGCGCGAAGAGCCGGTACCGGGTGCACTTCCACGCCACCTTCGATCGTCCGATCACGGCGTCGGGCACCTGGCGCGACGATGTCCTCTATCCCGGCGACCATTCCGTCACAGGCAAGGCGCAGACGCGCCGCACCCGGTCCGGCGAGATCGCCAGCAACGGCCAGGGCAGCGGGCTGTTCCTGCAGTTCGACTCCGACCGCCCGGTGCAGATGCGCACCGCCATCTCCTATGTCAGCGTCGAGGGCGCCCGGCGCAATCTCGCCGCCGAGGTCGGCGCCAAGGATTTCGACACCGTGCGGGCGGAAGCGCACGCGGCCTGGCAGCGCAGGCTGGATCAGATCGTGGTTACCGGCGGTGCACCAGATCGGTTGCGTACCTTCTATTCCGCGCTCTACCACGTGTTCTTGCAGCCGTACATCTTCGACGATGTGGACGGCAACTACACCGGGTTCGACGGTCGCGTCCATCAGGTGCGCCCGGGACATCATCACTACGCCACCTTCTCCGGGTGGGACATCTATCGCAGTGCGGCACAACTACTCGCCTGGCTGGCACCCGATGTCGCCTCGGATATCGCGCAATCCATGTACGACAACGCGCACGCGCTCGGGGACGTGTGGGATCGGTGGTCGCATCAGAACACCGTCACCGGCGTGATGAACGGCGACCCGTACCATTCGATCCTCGCCAGCGCCTACGCCTTCGGGGCACGGGACTTCGCGGCCGCGGACGCACTGGCCTCGATGATCGCCGGCGCCGAACGCGTCGGCGAGCTGTCCGGCTACACCGAACGCCCCGGCAACGACCAGTATCTGCGGCTCGGCTGGGTACCGGATCAGGTGTCGGACACCCTGGAATACAACATCGCCGATTTCGGCATCGCTCAATTGGCCGCACGACTGGGCGCAACCGAGCAGCACGACACCTTCCTGCGCCGTGCGAGCGGCTGGGAGCATCTGTTCAATCCGTTCACGGGCTGGCTGCAACCGCGCTCCGGGATCGGCTTCTTCGGGCTTCTGTTCGATCCGGCGGCCACCGCGGGTTACGTGGAAGGCAATGGGGCGCAATACCATTGGATGGTTTTGCACAACGTGGGTGCGCTCTTCGCCAAGATGGGCGGCCGGGACCGCGCCGCCGCCCGCCTCGACGAGTTCTTCACCGAACTCAACGCGGGCCCGCACGCGCCGCATGCCTACCTCGGCAACGAACCGTCGCTGCAGACCCCCTGGCTGTACGCGTGGGCCGGGCGGCCGCACCGCACCCAGGACGTGGTGCACCGGGCGCGCACCGAACTCTTCGGCCCGGAAGCCGACGGCCTGGCCGGCAATGACGATCTGGGCACGATGTCGGCCTGGTACGTCTGGGCCGCGCTCGGGTTGTATCCCGTGATCCCCGGCCGCGCCGAGCTTTTCGTACACGGGCCCGCGTTCGAGTCCGCCGTGGTGCGCCGCTCGACCGGCGCCGAATTCACCATCGTCGCGCCGGAAACCTCCGACGCCAACCGCTACATCCAATCGTTGCGGGTCGACGGCGCGGACACGACGAGGGCGTGGCTGCCCGAGTCGTTCGCGCTGTCCGGCGGACGCCTCGACTTCACCATGGGCCCGCGACCCGCGCC
This sequence comes from Nocardia vulneris, assembly GCF_001613425.1. Taxonomy (GTDB): domain Bacteria; phylum Actinomycetota; class Actinomycetes; order Mycobacteriales; family Mycobacteriaceae; genus Nocardia; species Nocardia vulneris. Next base: position 151,609 of record NZ_BDCI01000047.1, read on the forward strand.
CCGGTTCGGCGCCACGGACGCCGACACGCCGCCGTCGTTCGGCGTCCGGCGGTAGCCACCGGGCGCGGCGTCGGGCGCGGCGCGGTGGAATCGGCGTTGCTGCGGGCGAACCGACCCGTTCGCGCCGGCATCGATCCCACTATTGACTATGGACACAGACGAAGTGGCGGCGGACGAAGTAGGCAGACTCGTCGGTGCGGTGGCACCGACCGATTCGTTCCCTACGGTCGACGAATTGGACCACTTCGTCGACGCATTGGCCCGCGCGTTACCCGATCGGGTCACCGTCACAGAGCTCGGCGGGTCGCGCGGCGGGCACCCGATCAGGTGCGTGCGGATCGGCGCCGGGCTCCGGCAAGTGGTGGTGGTCGGCAATCCGCATCCGAACGAACCCATCGGCATGGCGACCATCCGGCACCTGCTCGGCAGGCTCACCCGCGAAGGCGACCGGACCCTCGGCGCGACTTGGCATTTCGTGCTCTGCATGGACCCGGACGGCACCCGGCTCAACGAGGGCTGGTTCGCCGGACCGCGCACGAGAACCACTGTCGCGCACGGCTTCTATCGGCCACCGGCCGCCGAGCAACCGGAGTGGTGCTTCCCGACCAGCTGGCGCGGCCACGCGGTGGGCGCGCCGCTGCCCGAGACGAAAGCGCTGATGGGTCTGATCGATCGAACCCGGCCCGCGCTGATCGTGTCGTTGCACAACGCCGATTTCGGCGGCGGATTCTTCTACACCACCGGCGGTGACCCCGAATACTGGTCCGGGCTGACCGGACAGCTCGCCGCCGCCGGCGTGCCGATCTACACCGGCGAACCCGACGTTCCCGGCGCGACGACCTGGCAGCCCGGGGTCTTCGAACTGCCGCCGTTCCCACGGATCGCCGAGGCGCTGGCCGGCGACGGCATCGAACCGCTGGCGATGATGTACGGCGGCGGCATCCGCGACTACGCCGCGTCCCACGCAACCGCCATCCTGGTGTGCGAACTGCCGCTGTGGGTGGACCCGCGGGTCGCCGACGAGACGCCGAGCGGCCACCGGATCGCCGATGTCCTGCACGCCACCGCGACCGATTACGAGGAGATCGCCGACCTGATCAGCGGGGTGCTCGGTCGCCTCACGGCCCACCTGGACGGCAGCAGCCCTTTCCAACGAGCCTTGACCGACACGGTCCGGGCCCTGCGCGGAAACGCGATCGCCAAACGATCGGCCACCGATACCCGGCAGGCCACCGTCGGCGAGATCTTCATCGAGAAGTACGTGTGGGCGGGGGTAGCCCGGTTGCGGGCCGGCGGCATGTTGCTCCGACTGCTCGAATCGTCCGCGGGCACCGGGCCGCAAGAGGTGGTCGCCGAACGTCTCCGCTTCGCGCCGATCTTCGACAAGTGGTGTGCCGACATCGAGGCCGACGCGCCCGGACAGCCCGTGCCGATCCAGCACCTGGTTGCCGTCCAGTCCGCCGCCATCGTGACCGCCGTGGCCCGGCTGCGCGACGGCCGGCCGATCTGACCCTGACCGGCGGATACGCCACCGATTTCGAAGTCACGGTTTCGTAACGGACGGCGTTGGGTAATCACAGATACATGACATCGACGGATAACCGACCCAGCCGCATCGCCGGCTTGGAGCCGGGGACCGCGGTTTTGGCATTCGCTACGTGCCTTGCCTTTTCGATCGGCATTGCCACTCTTACGCAGTCTGCTGTCACCACGGTCCTCGCCTGCCTCAGCATCGCGGCCGGACTCGTACTCGTACTGAACATCTTGCCGCACAAGGCCTGACACCCGACTCCCCCGCTCGCGGCCGGGTCTTGCATCCCGCGCACAACCCTGGTGGCATTGCGCCGAACCGTTCGGCGTAATTCGGAGGCGAGCATGCTGTCCCTGCAAGAGATTTCCGATCGCATGGAGATCCAGGACCTGATGGTCCGGTATTCGCACGCGGTCGACACCGGGCAGTGGGACCTGCTGGACGACATCTTCACCGATGACGCGCACATCGACTACACCGCGATGGGCGGTCCCGCGGGCGACGTGGCGGCGACGAAGCGATTCCTCGCCGCCATGCTGCCCAATTTCCCCGCGTTCCAGCACCTCATCAGCAATTCCTCGATCACCGTCGACGGCGACACGGCCATCGGTCGCACCATGTGCCACAACCCGATGATGATGTCCGGCGGGGACGGTCCGTCGAGCCTCATGCTGTGCGGGCTGTGGTACCTGGACACCTTCGCCCGCATCGACGGACGCTGGCGCATCGCGCGCCGGGTCGAGGAGAAGAGCTATATGTTCGTCGCACAGGCATTGCCGGGCACCGGTTAGCCCAGGATCGGCAGGCCGCGCTCCGCGCTCAGCCGCGTCAACGCATCCTGCATGACGCCGGTGACGTGATCGTAGGCGGCGTCGAGATTTAGTTCGGGTCCGTGCTCGGAGCGCAGGTCGATCGGCGGGAGAAACTCGATCGTCACCTTGCTCGGCAGCGGGATGTGCCCGGCCAGATCACCGATGTTGAGGCCCCAGGGCAGCGCCAGCGAAATCGGAAACACTTTGAGGCGCAACATCTGATCCAGCCGCAGCAGCCGCGCCAGCCGATCCCCGCGGCTGAGCATCAGAGCGGTCTGCTGTGCACCGACATTGACGAAGGGGACAATGGGAACATTTGCGTCCCAAGCCAATCGGAGAAAGCCCGTGCGGCCCGCGAAATCGATCTGGTCTTCCTCCCAGGTCGGTCGATGCACCTCCCAGTCACCACCGGGATACACCAGCACCGCCGCGCCCGCCCGGAGCACCTGGCGCGCGCGTTCCGGATCCGCGCCCACCGTGCCGAAGCGTCGCAGCAGCGTGCCGATCACCGGATAGGCCATCACCATGTCGTGCGCGAGTTGAAAGAACGGCCGATGCGGCCCGAACCGGCGCACGAACGCCAGCGTGGTGACGAGCACCTCCGGCGAAACGTTGCCCCCGGAATGATTGCCGACCAACAGGACCGGACCTTCGTCCGGGATGCGGTCGAGGCCGCGGACCTCCGCCCGGAAATACATCCGGGCGAACAGCCACGCCGGCCCCACGGTGTCGATGATGAATTCGGGATCCCGGTCGGCCGGATCGGCCGCCGGGACCCGCGACTTCACCTGACGAGCAACCCAATCGGTCAACCGGTCGATCCGGTCGGTCGGCAATCCGGGCAACTTCATGGGCGATGTTCCGTCGTTCGGTTTCTACGATTCGATGGTCAGCAACCGCCGGAAGAACCCGCGGTAGCCGCGCAACGCCTGACGTAGTTCCTCGGTGTCGGCGTCCTGCAGACCCGAGCTGTGCTCCTCGAGCACGCGCTTGCGTTCGGCGTACGCGGTGGTCAGCTGGTAGATCACGTCGCTGACGATCTTGTCCGCCTGGGTGACCGCGTCGCGCGGGCTGTCGACGAAGGCACCCTGCACCTCGCGCCACTGGGTGCGCAGCCGATCGAGGTCGGCCTCGCCGAACCACGCCCCGCCGACGCCGTCGAGCGAAGTACGCTGCTGCGCAGTGGTATTCGCGGTCGCCGCGACCTCGTTGCCGGCGGCGGCGCCCGGATCCGCGGCAGGCTCGTCGAAGCGTGCCTCGGTAGCTGCGTCCCGCTCCGGAACCGCGGTGGCATGCGGGTCCACATCGGCTTCGGTCAGCGCCTCGGCGTGCTGGTCCGCGGCGGATACGTGCCCGCCGGAATCGGTTTCACCGAACGCGTCGGTCCGCTGTGGCGAGTCCGCCGTGCTCGATGCGGTGGACGTCCGCTCCGTTTCGGTGCCGTACTCGGCCGCCGCCGCTTCCCGCTCGTCCGCGTGCGCTTCGGATTCCGCCGTCGCCCACTGGTTCTCGTGCTCTTTCGGTGAATCCGCTGCGGTGGCCCGCTCGGGCTGCACGGTGCGGTCGTATTCGGTGCTCATGACAGTGCCTTCTTGTCGTGCCGGGTCTGCTCGGTCGTCTCGTGGTGCGCCTGCTGCTGGGCGGCGGTCGCGTCCCGTTCGGCCGTCTCGACGGGTGCGGCCTTCTTGTCGTCGGACGCGCCGTTCAGCAAGTCCTGGAACAGATCCCGGTAGTGCACGATCGCGGTGCGCCGGTCCTCGGTGGACACGGCGGTCCCACTGGGCCGGGTCGCGATCTCGTGCGCAGTCCGGTAGTGCCCGAGCGGTGCCGCGTGCTCCACCGACAGATCGGCCACCTGCTGATCGAAATTCTCGGTGGGATAGCCACGTTCGGCCATCACGGTGGTCAGCAGGCGGTCAGCGGCGAGCAGGGCCGCCGCCGGATCATCGATGAACTGCTCCTGCACCTCGACCCAGCGGGCCGTGTACAGCTGCTTCTGCTCGTCGGACAGCGCGCGCAGTTCGAGCTCGGCATGGCGGCGTTCGCGTTCGGCCAGTTCACGTTCCGCGGCGCGACGGTCGTCGTGTTCCTGAACCGTCCGGTCGTATTCCGGGCCGAATCGGCTGCGCAGCCGTTGCCTGCGCACCATCGGCCACACCAGTAAGGCGATGACCACCGCAGCGAGGACGACCAGAACGATCACTGTGATCAACACTCCAGACGACACTTGAACCTCCTTGCCGAGCCTGTCGTATCGGACAGGTAATGCCTCACCGCCGAGGTTCCAAACTCTTGATCTCCCGCAGTCACTTTCACGCCGCTACCCGATGATCACCGCGGTGGCGCACTCGCGGCTTTGGCGAATTCCTCGATCAGCACGGGATATTGCTCGGCGCCGTGCCCGGCCGCGATCGCCCGGTCCGCCATCGCCTTGATCAGTTCGGGCAGTTCGGTATTGACGCCGACCGCCGCGCTCTCCGCGAGCAGGTGTGCCATTGCCCGCACATCGGTCTCCAGCGCGGATACCTGCGCGGGGAAGGCACCCCGATCGATCTGCTCGGCATAGCCGGGCAGCCAACTCGCGACGCCGGCCGCGATCTGTTGCGCGAACGGCGCGTACGCCGCCGCGTCGACACCCGCCGTACGGAGCATCGCGGTGCCGTGCAGCCACGCGTTCAGCACGCTCCACATCATCGCCAGTCCCGCCACGTCGTACAGGGACGCCAGTCCGTGGTCCGCACCGAGGTAGGTCACGGTGCCGAGCGCGTCGAGGATCGGCCGGTGCGAGTCGAAGTCCGCGTGCGGGCCGCTGTGCAGAATGACCGCCTCGGCAGTGCCGATGGCCGACGGGATCGCCATGATGGCCCCGTCCAGATACCGCGCGCCTCGCGAAGCGGCCCACGCGGCGGCGGTTCTGGCCTGAGCGGAGTCACCCGAGGTCAGGTTGATCAGCGTCGTCGCGCCGAGGTCGAGGTCATGGGTATCGAGCAGTTCGCGCACGGCCTGGTAATCGGTGAGGCAGATGATCGTCAGCGGGCTCGCCGCCAGCGCGTCGACGAGGGTGGGCGCCTGCCGGGCACCTTCAGATACCAACTGGTCGGCTTTATTTGCCGTGCGATTCCACACCGTGGTCGGATGGCCTGCCCGCAGGAACGCCGCGGCGAGGGCCCGGCCCATCAGTCCGAGTCCGAGGACGGTCACCGTGGTCTGTTGTGTACTCATGGCAGCATCTTCAACGTTGATATCGGTGTGAAGGTCAAGTGAGGTTTCGATGCGAATCGGGGAACTGAGTCGTCGCACAGGCGTCAATGCCCATCAACTGCGGTACTACGAGGCTCAGGGCTTGTTGGCAGCGGCGCGGGGCGCGAACGGTTACCGCGAGTACGACGAGGACGCCCTGCTGCGCGTGCAGCAGATCCGGCACCTGCTCGGGGCAGGCCTGTCCTCCGAGGACATCGCCTACTTGCTGCCGTGCGCCGTCGGCGCGGCCCCGGAACTACTCGGGTGCCCGGAGTTGTTGTCCGCCATGCGGTCCCGGCTGCAGCGACTCGACGAACGGCTGCACGGACTCGCGCAGTCGCGCGATGCGCTCGCCCGGTACATCGCCGCCGCCGAGCAGACCGGCGCCGAGCACTACCCACCGTTCGACGCGGTCTCGGCCTGACTTCGCGCACCCTTTCCGCGTTCCCGCACCCGCTTCCGCAGGCCAGAGCGGGTGCGGGAGGTCAGAAAGGGTGCGGGAGGTCAGGGGGTGCGGCGCAGGGCCTCGACCGGACAGCTGTCCACGACCAACTGGACGAGGTCCGGGTCGGACTCGGCGGCCGGGTCCGCGAGCGGTTCGACGATGCCGTCATCGCCCACGCGGAACAGGCTGGGGGCCAGGGCTTCACACATGCCGTGTCCCTCGCACCGGGCGCGGTCCGCGACGATCCTCACGACAGTCGTTCCAGCCGGATCGGGAGACCGTCCGCGGGCATCGGGCCGGTGCCCGCAACGAGCGGCACCTCGTAGCCGGGCCGCAGCGACCAGCGGTAGCGCAGCAACATCTGGTGCAGCACGGCTTTCACGGTCATGCCGCCGAAGTAGAGGCCGATGCACTTGTGCGCGCCGCCGCCGAACGGGGCCCAGGCCAACCGATGCGATTTGTCCTCGCGCCGGTCGGCGGCGAACCGTTCGGGATCGAACGCGTCGGGATCGCGCCAGTACGCCTCGGTGCGCATCATCGGGTAGGCGCCCACGACGACGAGCGTGCCCCGCGGCAGGTAGTGACCCAGGATATCGGTGTCCCGGATGGTTTCCCGAACCTGCTGCGCCACCGGCGAATACAGCCGCAATGCCTCTTTGAACGCGAGATCGAGGCTGGGCAGACGGTCGAGGTCGGCGTAGTCGAGCGTGGGTTTGCCGAGCGCCCGGGACTCGGCCCGCAGCCGCTCCTGCCACTGCGGATGGCGGGCCAGCTCGTAGGCCAGCATGGTCGCGGCGATCGTGCTCGTGTCGTGCGCGGCCATCATCACGAAGATCATGTGCTCGATCACTTCGCGATCCGAGAACGTATGCCCCTCTTCACTTTCCGCGGCGCAGAGCACGCTGAACAGATCCTTGCCCGCACCCGCGCGCTTGGCGGCCAGTTCGCGCCGGAAATAGTCGGCCAGCACACGACGACCGCGAAGGCCACGCGACCACACACCGCCGGGCACATCGGTCCGCAGCAACGCGGTCGCGCCGTGCACCGCGTCTTCGAAAGCCCTGCTGAGCATGACACTTTCGGGCCCGAGTTCGGCGCCGGCGAACACCTCGGTGGCCTGCGCGAGCAGGATCTTCTTGACCTCGTCGTAGAGCGCGAAGTGCGCACCGGGCCGCCACTGCGCGATCCCCCGGGTGATCCGCGGCGTCGTCAGCTCTAGGTAGCCGACCAGGCGCGGCCTGGTGAACGCCTGCTGCATGATCCGGCGGTGGAACAGATGCTCGTCGAAATCCCGGAGCAGCAGGCCGCCGTGGAAGAACGGGCCGATCACGAACTCCCAGCCACGCTGCGCCGAGAACACCTTCTCCCGGTCGAGCAGCACCGCCTCGACCGCGGCGGGGCTGAACACACCGACCGTCCGGCGACCGAGCAGACCCATCCAGCTCACCGGACCATAGCGTTCGAATCGGTTGCGCGCCAAACCGATCGGATCGCTCAGCGCATGCAGGGTGTAGCCGATGCCCGGCGCGCCGAAGTCGCCGGGCACGGGCAGCAGGTCACTGCCCGCCGGCGGCGGCGCGAGCGGCCGCGCCGTGGACGGATAGCGCTCGACGACCCGGGCGCCGAGAGTTTGCGCCTGCCTGGCGAGGCGCGCCCGCAAGTGCCGGACATCCCCTGATATATCGGTAATTCTCTGGGGCACAAGAAGACTCATTGCGGCCGTCCCTTCGCGACGCTGCGATGCTCCGACCATACCGGAAACGCACGTTTCCGTAAACACTTGTTTCCCGACTTCTGCTGTGCGAGGCTCCTGAGGTGACCCGAGCATTCAGCGGCACCTATCGCGGCACGTCCACCGCCGAACGCCGGGAAGATCGGCGCAGGCGGTTGATCGACGCCGCCCTGGACATCGTCGGCACCCAGGGTTTGTCGGCGCTGACCGTGCGCGGGGTCTGCGAACAAGCCAAGGTCGGCCCGCGTTTCTTCTACGAGGCCTTTCCCGACCTGGACGGGCTCGCCGCCGAGTTGCTGCTCGAGGTCCAGGAGGCCGCCCTCGAACGGGCCCGAGCCGCGATCGCGGACACCGCGGGTACACCCGCCGACCGGATCCGGGCGGGTGTCGCCGCGTTGATCATCGAGGTCACCGACGATCCACGCCGCGCGCAGATCATCTTCGCCCAGGCGTACGGCAGCGAGGCGCTCATGCGCTCGCGCTTCGCGGGAATGCGCCGGGTCGCCGATGTGATCATCGAACAGACCCGGCTGGTGCTCGCCCTGCCCGCGGGCCAGGACACGGCCGTGGCCGCCACCTCGCAGCTGATCACCGGCGGCGCCGCCGAACTGGTGCTGGTGTGGCTCGACGGCGGCCTCGACGTCGACCGCGACGGTTTGATCGATCTGATCGCCGATTTCGCCATCGCCATGGTCATGCGCCTGCCCGACGTCGCCCAGCGCCTCTCCGGCGGCTCCCCCGCCTCGTGCTGACGCGCGGTACGCCGCCCGGGCCGAACTCGGCGCGAAAGGCGAGCAGTTCGCGCCCCAGCACAGCTCCCTGTGCGCAAAGAATCGGCTGGCCACTGCGCCGGTGGATCGTCTACCCTCGACGCATGAACGCAGGCAGGCGATTTCTTCGCCCCGGGCCGCCAGTCGGCCGCGGGGACAGCCGCGTGCGTAGCCGCACGTAGTTCCTGTGGCCGTCGCCGGTTCGGGGGTTGTACCGAAACCGACCGGCTACCAAGGAATTACCGATGCCTGCCTATCTCACCACCCTGGATCTGTCGCGCGCGCTGACGGTGCGCGACCTCAGCGACGCCGCCCAGGGCCCGCACGCCATGCAGCAGCTGCTCGACGAACTCGTCGCTGCGCTCACCGCGCCTGCCGGGCCGACCGTGCGCATCGTGCGCAATTCGCCGATCGTCGCGGTCGCCGACAACTACGACAAGCTCGGCTACGACCCGGCCGACGTCACCCGCGACGCGCGCTACACCCGATACCTCAGCCCGACCGCCATGCTGCGCAGCCACACCACCGCCGATATCCCGGCCGCGCTGCGCCGCTATGCCGAAATACGCACCGTGACAGATGAATTGATCGTCGTACCCGGTCTCGCCTACCGTCGCGACGTCGTGGATCGCAGCCACGTGGGCGAACCACACCAGCTAGATCTGTGGCGTCTGCGATCCCGCCCGGACATCGGCGAAGCCGACCTGCAGGAAATGATCGCCCGGCTGGTGGCCGCGGTGCTGCCCGGCGCGGTCTGGCGCACCACCCCCGCCGTGCACCCGTACACCGCGCTCGGCCGCCAAGTCGACGTCCGGCTCGGGGACGACTGGCTCGAACTCGCCGAATGCGGGCTCATCGCCGAACACATCCTGGCCGGTGCCGGGCTCGATCCGGGTCGCTGGTCCGGCACCGCACTCGGGCTCGGCCTGGACCGAGCGTTGATGCTGCGCAAGGGAATTCCCGATATCCGTTATCTGCGTTCGGCCGACCCGCGCATCGCCCAGCAACTGCGCGACCTGACACCGTGGCGCCCGGTGTCGATGCTGCCACCGATCCGGCGCGATCTGTCGGTGGTGATCGCGGACCACACCGACGACGAGACCCTCGGCGATACGGTGCGAAAAGTGTTGCACGACAGGCTCGACGACATCGAGTCGGTGCTCGTCACGGCGCGCACCCCGTATGACCGGCTACCCGATTCGGCGCGCGAGCGCCTCGGCATCCGGCCGGGGCAAGCCAATGCCGTCGTACGACTCACCCTGCGGCCGCTCACCCGCACGCTCACCGACGAGCAGGCGAACGCGATCCGTAACGAGGTCTATCGGGCGATTCATATCGGACCGCGCCTCGAACTCGCTTGAACAATAAAGAACCGTCCACCCCGATCGCCAATCCCGTACGGACGCAAACCATTCCGTATCCTCCCCACTTCACTGGGGAGGATACGGCAGGCGGCACCGACTTAAAGTGAGGTTTGTCCCGCAACCGGAACATTCCGAGGAATTCCAATGTACAAGAAATTAGCCGCCGTCGGCGCCGCCCTATTTGCGTTCGCTTTGCCGATGTCCGGTTCCCCCGTTTCTGGGCAGCCCGGGTCCGACTGGCCGGGCGCCCCACCGGACAAGATCGTCATCGACGTGGTGACCGTCAACGGCACCGGTTGCCCCAAGGACACAGCGGCAGTGGCGGTTTCACCCGACAATACCGCCTTCACGGTGACCTACAGCGCCTACACCGCGCAGGTCGGCCCGGGCGCCGGCCCCACCGACTTCCGCAAGAATTGCCAGCTCAACCTGAAGGTGCACGTCCCGCAGGGCTTCACCTACGGAATCGCGCAGGCGGACTACCGCGGTTTCGCCAGCTTGCAAAAGGGCGCGACCGCGCTGGAACGGGCCCGTTACTATTTCCAGGGTAATTCACCGACCGACTTCGTCGATCACACATTCAAAGGCCCGTTCTCCGACGACTGGCAAAAGACCGACACCACCGAGGTAGGCGCGATCGTCTATCTGCCGTGCGGCGAAACCCGGAACTTCAATATCAACACCCAATTGCGGGTGGACGCGGGCAACTCCGACCCGAAGAAGACCAGCTTCATCACGATGGACTCGACCGACGGCGCCATCAACACCACCTACCACTTCGCGTGGAAGGTCTGCCCGAACCCCTGACCCTCACTGCCTGACACTGGAATCCCGTTGGTGACAACGGGATTCCAGCCATGTCGGCATGCCGCGCGGAACCAGCGGTGGTGCGCGGCGGCCAGCCCGTCGAGACTGCCGCCCTCGCCCGCCCACGCCACGTACCCGTCGGGCCGGACCAGCAGGCCGGACAGCTCCCGCGCGTCCACCGGCTTGCCCGTCACCACCCGGACGCCCGGCGGCCAATTCGCCGCCAGCGCACGCAATTCCGCCGAGTCGGCCAGATCGAACAGCACCGCCGCACCGTCGGCGAAATGCTCGCCCAGGCGTGTCCCGTCGGACAGCTCGAAGTCCGGCACGACCGCCCCGACCCGTTCGTGCGTGCCGCCGAGATCGTAGCGGTGCAGCACACCGGAGATCCGTTTGAATACCGTGGTCGTACCGTCGCGGGTGGCCAGCAGCTCGGTCATGAAAGCGCGAAGTTGCTTGCTGCGCTGGTCGAGTCGCATCAGCGCGATCTGTGCCCGGCTCCAGTTCAGCACCGTGGCGCCGATCGGATGCCGCTCCGCGGTGTAGGTGTCGAGCAGGTCCTCGTCCGCCCGGCCGCGCACCACGGCCGCGAGCTTCCAGCCCAGGTTGACCGCGTCCCCGATACCGAGGTTGAGGCCTTGCCCGCCGAATGGCGAATGGACGTGCGCCGCATCGCCTGCCAGCAATGCCCGGCCCCTGCGGTACGAGGTGACCTGACGGGTGTTGTCGGTGAACCGCGTGGCCGAGTGCACGGCCGTGATCCGCACCGGCACACCGGAAACCGCGCGCAGGGCGGCCTGGAGTTCCGCGGCGGTGATCGGCGCGTCCCGATCGGCGGGCGGGCCGTCCAGCTCGACGGTGAGGATCCGGCCGGGAGTCGGCCCGTAGGTATACATTCCGGTGGGCGTCGTGATCCAACCCGGCTGCAACTCCTCGGCGCCGGTCATCTCGACGAGCGCCTGATGCCCGGTGATTTCGGCCGCCAGGCCGGGAAAGTCGAAACCGGCGCGTTTGCGCACCGTGCTGCGGCCGCCGTCGCAGCCCACCAGCCATTCCGCCCGAACGTCGGTGTCGCCCAGGCGAACTGTCACGCCGGTGCCGTCGTCGGTGAAGTCCGTCATGGTGACCCCGCGCCGGATCTGCACCCCCAACTCCTCGGCCCACTCGCCGAGCATCGACTCCAGGTTCTGCTGGGTCACCAGAAAGATGTGGGACGCGGGACCGAGATCGGCGAACGCCGGGTCCTCGAGGTCGAGGGCGTCGCGCCGTAGCATGATGCCCGCGAAATGCCCGACGAACGGCGGCCCCTGCGGAACCTCCGGTGCCGCATTCTCTTCCGCCCCCGCGACGCCGAAGGCCGCGCGCAGCGGCGCGGGACTCTTGTCCTGTGCCGCGCGCAAACGTGCCAGCAGCCCGCGCCGATAGATCGCCTGCGCGGCCGGCACGGTGATCGCGGCGGCCTTGATCGTCTGATCGATCTCGGTCCGGCATCCTTGCGTCACTCTTGCGCCGACCGGACAGCCGGATGGGGCGAGGCCGCGGCCTCGCCCCATCGTGCGGTCGCCGGGGCTACCGGTTGCGGTGGCTGTGCGAGCCGCCGAGGCGTTTGGCCGCGGTCGGTTGCGCCGCGGCCCCCTTCTTGCCCGCCTCGCTGGCCCGCTTGGGGTCGTTGTCGAAGCTGCCGCTGCTCGCCTTGCCGCCCAGGCTGGCGATCTTGCGCTGCTGCGCTGCGTCCATAGCGGCAAAGCCGCGTGGGGCGTCGGCCATGCGTATCTCTCCTTGCCTCGGGTGTTCTTACCGCGACGGCCGGGGCGTCTCTGTGGCCCGGTTGGTGCCGTCGGACGCAGTCCGTCCCTAGCCGCGCACGGCCGGAGCGGATGCGTAGGTATCGCCTACCCGAGGTACCGGCGAGCAAACACGACCGGCTCAGCTCTGCTGCTGAGCGACCAGCACCGGGGCGGGTTCCGCCCTGCTCACAGCCCTGCGGCCGGAGACGAAATACAACGCGACGAGCAGCACGCTGAACCACACATAGGTGTTGCCCACGACGTGTTGCCAAGCGGTCCACTGGGTTTCGCGATGTTCGCCGTCGGGCAGCCAGTTCTGCGGTCCGTACACGAAGATCGCGGTGATGACCGCGATCGTCACCCACCAGCCGATGGCCTGACGCCGCGGCAGCCTGGTGGCGGCGTAGCCGACGGCGCCGAACAGGGCCGGGGCGATCCACACCCAGTGGTGCGACCACGAGATCGGCGACAGCAGCAGCGTGAACACCGCGTTGATGCCGAGCGCCAGCGGCGGGAAATCGACCGCGCGGCGCATAGCCGCGACCACCAGCACCAGCAGCGCGGCGCCCAGCACCAGCCACAGGACGGTGAACGCGGGCTCGGGCACCTGCAGCCGGGCCAGTACGGCCTGGATCGACTGATTGGTGTGGAAGGCCGAACCGCTCAAGCCGGACACATTGCCCAGCCCGCCGAACCAGTATTTGGCCGAGTCGTGCGGCAACACCACGAACCCGAGGCCGGTCGCCGCGGCGCCGGTGATCGCTGCCGTGGCCGCCGACTTGTAGTCCCGGCGCACCAGGAAGTAGAGCACGAACGCGGCCGGGGTCAGCTTGATCGCGGCCGCGATGCCGATCAGCATGCCGCGCCGCCAGCGCGGCTTGTGGGCCAGGCAGTCGGCCGCGACCAGCGCCATGAGCAGCAGGTTCACCTGGCCGAAGTCCAGCGTCGCATGCACCGGTTCCAGCAGCAGACCCAGCGGCGTGGCACACAGCGTCGCGAACAGCGCCAGCTTGCGCTGGCCGGCCGCGGGCCAGATCCGGCGCGCGACCAGATACAGCGTCAGTGCCAGCGCGGCCACCGAGGACACGAAGAAGGTGAACGCGGCGGCGTGCCAGGGCAGCAGCGCGAACGGACTCAGCGCCAGCGCGGCGAACGGCGGATAGATGAACGGCAGTCCCGCGCCGATGGTGGTCTGCGGCAGCTGGCCGTACATGTCCTTGCCGTGCCGTAGCGCGTCCACACCCAACCGGTAGACCTGCAGGTCGATGAACCCGCCGGTGATCTCGTGGAACGGCCACACCGGCAGCAGCAGACAGAACGCGGAGAACCCGATGGCGAGGGCCGGTGCCAGCCACACCACGACCCCGAGTCGACGGTGCTGTGCTTCCGGCTCAACGCGGGTGGTGACACTACTCATCCGCGGCGACTATACCGACCCGTGCGGCGCGGCACACCAGGTGGGAGGGGCTACCCGCGAGTATTCGACCGGACTCGGGGTCGCGGCGCGCGCGACCGGTAACCGCGCGGGCGGTGGTAGTAATGAGCCCATGGGCGCTGACATGGATCCGGAACTCATCGAGCTCGCGACCAAGGTGTTCGATTTCGCCCGGCAGGGCGATGCGACGGCGCTGGCGACATACATAGATGCCGGAGTACCCGCGGACCTCACCAACGAAGCGGGCGACACGCTGCTCATGCTCGCCACGTACCACGGGCACCGCGCCGCCGTCGCGGCGTTGCTCGACCGCGACGCCGATCCGACGCGCGCCAACGACAAGGGGCAGACTCCGTTGGCGGGCGCGGTGTTCAAAGGGGAAACGGAGATCGTGCGGCTGCTGCTCGAATCCGGCGCCGACCCCGACGCGGGCACCCCGTCGGCGCGCGACGCCGCCGTGCTGTTCGGCAAGACCGACCTGATCGAGTTGTTCCGCGACTACTGAGCGGCCCGGAATTTCGCGGTGGCCGATCGGTGTTGTCAGGACGGAATCGACGAACCGGAGGCGAACGACGTGGCACAGAACAGCTTCAACGAACAGGTCATCGCGGAGTTCCGCGCGAACGCGGGCAAGGTCGGGGGCATGTTCGAGGGCGCGCACATGGTCTTGATCACCACGACCGGCGCGAAGTCCGGCCGGCAGATCACCAGCCCGCTGGTCTTCCTGCCCGACGGCGAGCGGGTGGTGCTCATCGCGTCCAACGGCGGCGCGGACAAACACCCGGCGTGGTATTTCAACCTGCGCGCGAACCCCGAGCTGACCGTGGAGATCGGCACCGAACGCTACGAGGCGAAGGCCGAGGAGGTCACCGGGGCCGAACGCGACGCGCTGTACGCCAGGATGGTCGAGATCATGCCGGGCTTCGGGGAGTACCAGGAGAAGACCTCGCGGCGCATCCCGGTGTTCGCGGTGTACCGCAAGCAGGCCTGAACGCTAGCCGCGGGCACGCACCGCGGCGACGGCCTTACGCGCCGCCACCAGCACCGGATCCCACACCGGGGAGAACGGCGGCGCGTAACCGAGGTCGAGCGCGGTCATCTGCTCGACGGTCATCTGAGCGGTGAGCGCGACGGCGGCGATGTCGACGCGCTTGCCCGCGCCCTCCCGTCCGACGATCTGCACGCCGAGCAGCCGGCCCGTGTGCCGCTCGGCGAGCAGCTTCACCGTCATCGCCGCGGCGTCGGGGTAATAGCCTGCGCGGCTGGTGGATTCGATGGTGACCGTGACGAACTGCAGTCCGGCGGCCTGAGCGTCCTTCTCGCGCAACCCCGTTCGGGCCACCTCGAGGTCGCAGACCTTGCTCACCGCGGTGCCGACCACCCCGGGGAAGGTCGCGTATCCCCCGCCGACGCCCGCGCCGATGATCTGACCGTGTTTGTTGGCGTGCGTGCCCAGGGCGATATGCCGTTCCCGGCCCGACACCAGGTCGAGCACCTCGACGCAATCGCCGCCGGCCCAGATGTTTTCGTGACCGCGCACCCGCATGGCGAGATCGGTCAGCAGCCCGCCGTGCGCACCGAGCGGTAAACCGGCGGCACGCGCCAACTCCGTGTCGGGGCGCACCCCGATGCCGAGCACCACCACATCCGCCGGGTATTCCGCGCCGTCGGCCACCACCGCGCGGGCGCGACCGTGCTCGTCGGTCCGCACCTCGGTCACCTCAGCCTTGCTGACCACCGTGATCCCCATGCCGCACATGGCTTCCCGGACCAGCGCGCCCATGTCCGGATCCATGGTCGCCATCGGCTCGGGGCCGCGATGCAGCATCGTCACGTCGTAGCCGCGCCGAATCAGCGCCTCGGCCATCTCGACGCCGATATAGCCCGCGCCGACCACCACCGCGCGTTTGCCCGTCGTGGTCTCGAGCGTATCGATCAACGCCTGTCCGTCGTCGAGCGTCTGCACGCCGTGCACGCCGGCGGCGTCGATGCCGGGCAGCGGCGGCCGGATCGGCCGGGCGCCGGTGGCGAGCACGAGTTTGTCGTAGTCCGTCCAGGATTCATCGCCCGAGTCGAGCGCCCGGGCGCGCACCCTGCGGCCCGCGAGATCGAGCTCGACCACCTCGGTGCGCAGCCGCAGGTCGATGTCGCGGGATCGATGCTGTTCGGGCGTGCGGGCGATCAGGTCGTCGCGGTGGAGCACGTCGCCGCCCACCCAGTACGGGATGCCGCATGCGGAGAACGAGGTGAACCGGCCGCGCTCGAAAACAACGATCTCCAGTTCGCGCGCCGAGCGCAGCCTGCGGGCCTGCGAAGCCGCCGACATACCCGCCGCGTCACCACCGATGACCACCAGTCGCTCCGTCATACCGCCCACGCTACGACGGCGAACCGCCCGGCAGACGGCGGGGGTCGGCGCGATTTGCCGTGGAATTCCTGGTTGCCGTGCGGTTGACCACCGATTACTTCACACTGATCTTCTGGCAAACGCTGTGTGAGGGCAGCGTTTACACCCTGGAGCAGTACATGAGCGATAGCACGCCACCCCCTTCCGATGATGAACGCCGGCTCGCCGAGCTCGGCTACAAACAGGAATTGGCGCGATCCTGGTCCGGATTCTCGAACTTCGCCATCAGCTTCACCATCGTCTCCATCCTGACCGGCGGATTGGCCAGTTACGGAATAGGTTTGGCCAACGGCGGGCCGATCACCATGGCCTGGGGCTGGCCGCTGGTCTCGATCATGGTGCTGTTCGTGGGCATGGCGATGGCGGAACTGGCCTCGGCCTATCCCACCTCCGGCGGCCTGTACTGGTGGGCGGCGCAGCTCGGCGGACCGGTGTGGGGCTGGTTCACCGGCTGGTTCAATCTGATCGGTCAGATCGCGGTGACCGCGGCGATCGATTACGGGGCGGCGATCTTCACGACGGTCGTGCTGAATGTGATCGGCCTCGATATCGGCACCGACCGCACCGCGATCTTCCTGGTCTTCGCCGTCATTCTGGTGCTGCACGCGGTACTCAACGCGATCGGCCCGCACCTGTCCGCGGTGATCAACAATATCTCCGCGTGGTGGCACGTCGGCGGCGTCGCGATATTCGTCCTGGTCCTCGCGTTCGGCGCGGAACAGCACCAGAGCGTCGGCTTCGTGTTCACCGAAACGGTGGACAACAGCGCGGTCGGGTTCGGCGGCGTGGCGTTCAGCTTCCTGCTCGGTTTGCTGCACGCCCAGTACACCTTCACCGGATACGACGCCTCCGCGCACATGTCCGAGGAAACCCACGACGCGTCCCGGATGGCGGCGAAGGGCATCATCAACACCATCGTGGTGTCGGCGATCGCGGGCTATCTGCTGATCATGGCGGTGACGTTCGCGATCCCGAATCTGGACGACGCGCTCGATCCGGCGAAGAACAGCGGCTACCCGGTGATCTACATCCTGGAGAATTCGCTGAACTCCTTCTGGTCCGGGTTGTTGCTGATCATCGCGGCGATCGCGCAGCTGTTCTGCGGCTACGCCTCGGTCACCTCGGCCTCGCGCATGCTGTTCGCGTTCGCCCGCGACGGCGCGGTGCCGGGTTCGGCGCTGTGGTCGAGACTTTCGGCGCGGAAGGTCCCGGTGAACGCGGTGCTCTTCATTTCCACGTTCGCCTTCGTCCTGCTGATTCCCTCGATGCTGGTGCCGGCCGAGAACGCGCCGACCGCCTACGCGGCCGCCACCTCGGTCGCGACCATCGGCCTGTACATCGCGTACGGCATTCCGATCCTGCTGCGCCAATTGAACGGCGCCCGATTCCGCACCGGCCCCTGGCAATTGGGTCGCTGGTATCGGCCGGTCGGCATCGTCGCACTGCTGTGGATCGTCGCGATCAGTGTGCTGTTCATCCTGCCGATGGACGATCGTGGTTATCCCTGGAACAGCGAGTTCACCTGGAATACCGTCAATTACGCGCCGATCGCGTTGGCCGGCGTGGTCGGCGCGATCGGAATCTGGTGGTTCGTTTCGGCGCGCACCTGGTTCACCGGCCCGAAACGCACCGTCGAGCAGGCCCCCGACGACGAGGCACCCGTCAACGCTTGATGTGTCGGTGCCGGTCGCTATGTTCGTCGGCATGGAAAGGATCGACCTGGAGTGCGGGGCTGGGAACGGTCGGATCGTGTTTCCGGGCAACCCGTGGCCCGCCGGGCATGCCATCGAGGAATTCGCGTGGACCGGGCGGCTCGATCGCGCCGGTAATCTGTGGTTCGACTTTCATCTCCGGTCGGCGGATTACGCGGCCGACGGGCTGCCCGAGCACCCGGCGGACGCGCCGGACTGGTCCTCGCCGGTGGTCTGGACGAACTACCACCGGTGCACCTTGTCGTCCACCTATTGGGGCGAGGACGACGGCACCGGCTTTCTCGCGGCGACGCCGGGCAAACTCTTCCAATTGAAAGCCGCTGCGCCGCAACGGCTCACCGCCGACCCGTTGCCGTTACCGGAACTCGGCGAACTCGAGTATCTGGCCTTCAACATCTACCTGCTCGGCCACGATTCGGTGGCCGATCAGGAGGTGCTGTTCACCCGCCGGGCAGACGGCGCGCACGATATCGAATGGTGTGGCCGGATCGCGCTGAGCTACGCGGGCGATCACGAATTCCGTCACCGATTCCGGGTGCGCACGACCGCCGCGCTCGAATACATCCGCTACCCCAACACCCTCACCGCCGAGCAGGCGCACCAGCGGCTGCGCGCCGTGCTGGACGCGCCCGAACTGTTCGAGACCGGACTGGTCGAGGGCCAGCCCGCGTGGGTGCCGAAGCGGCGCTGACTACTGGGTGCTCGCGTGACTGGGCAGCACGCAGGCGGTGTCCAGGCCGAGCACCCGGTTGAGCCGGCCGAAGGCCAGCCAGGATCCGATGCTCATGCTGAGTTCGACCACCTCGGCCTGGCTGTACTCGGCGAACATCCGCGTCCAGAATTCGTCGTCGATGCTGTGGTGGTCCAGGGCGTAGCGTTCGGCGTATTCGGCGGCGAGCCTGGTGCGTTCGTCGAACGCCTCGGTGCTGCGCCACTCGGTGACGGCATCGGCGAACTCGGGTTCCACCTTTTTGCCGTCCCGCTCGGTCCGCCAGTCCTGGCAGAACAGGCAGCCGTTGATCTGGGCGATCCGCAGCCGCGCGGCCTCGAATTCGCGCAGCCCGAGGGTGCTGTGCGAATACACCGCCAGCGAGAACTGCGACGCGGCGACACCGATCCCGGGCACCATTTCGCCCCACACGTAACCGATCGGGTCCTTGCCCTCGGGGATATCGACGATCATGGGAGTTTCCTTCCGAGTTTGCCGACCGCGGGACGCAGCGGGATATCGAGTGCGTCGTAGAGTCCTGGGCCCGCTTCGACGAGCCAATCGATCGCGCTCACCAAACGCCCTACCGCCGTGGCGTTTCCGCCCGCCGAGCGGTTGCCGTTCTCGTCGCTCGCCTCGACGGTGACCTCGATGCGCGGCTGCCCCTCGATGATCACCCGGTGCGCGCCGTCACCGTCGGCCGGCGCGGGCCAGTCCGGCGCACAGGACGGATGGATGCGGGTGACGTGCTCGACCACGATGCGGGGCACGCCGTCGACGATGCCCTGCACCTCGAACCGCACCGCGCCCTGCGTGCCCGCCGCGAACTCGCCCATCGACCGGGTGCTGATCGTGTCGTCCAGCGCGCGACGATCCAGGGTCTCGCGGATCTCGTCCAACTCGACACCCAGCGCCCGGGCCATCAAACGAATCTGCCCGCCCCACACCATGGTCGGCACGCTCGGCGCGAGCATCGGCGGCTGATAGTCCATCGGCTGGCCCATACCGACCAGGTAGCGGACCGAATCGGGCTGGTCGTAGGTGGAGTAGTCGAAGATTTCCTGGCAGCGGATCACCTCGACGGTGCTGCCGAGTCCGCTGATCAGCAGCGGCAGCACATCGTTGCCCCAGCCCGGATCGACACCGGACACGAACAGCGCGCCGCCGCCGTCCGCGATCGCCGCCAGCACCGGCTCGCGGATCTCGGCCGGTGCGTTGCGCGGGTCGTAGAGCGCGTACAGCGCCGGGGTGACGACGACCGCGCCCGCGCGCAGGGCGCGGACGATATCGGCGAGCGCCGCGTCGGGCCGGATATCACCGGAGGCCGCATACACGATCGCGCGCGGACTCGCGGCCAGCACCGCGTCCACGTCGTCGGTCGCGGCGACCTCGAGCGAGTAGTCGAGCCCGCTCAACTCCCCCGCGTCGCGCCCGACTTTGTCCGGATTGTGGACGAGCACACTCGTGAGTTCCAGCGCCGGATGCGCCGCGACGGCCCGAATGGCCGCCCGGCCGACATTGCCGGTGCCCCACACCGCCGTGGAGATCATGCGGCGAGCGTAGCAAGCGCTTGGTCGGTTCACGGCGATATCGCGAACCTGGTAGGCTGACGTCATCTTCGGAGCAAGCGTGACTTTTTTCCGCGCTCCAATCCCCTTTTCGAAGCATCCCAGAGTTATCTGTAACCGACGGTTACAGATAACTCTGCTTACGCTCCGGGCTGCGGCGGGCATTCGGTGCCGAGTGGTCCGCCGCGCAACGCCGCATCGATCAGCTGCTGCATCGCCAGATCGATCGGCTCGTCCGCGTGCGACACCGCGCGGCCCGGACAGAACGCCTGCACACTGGCGTTGACCGCACCGGGCAGCGACTCGCGTTCCTCCCCCGCATCGGTACTGAACAGGTGAAAGGCGGGCACGCCCGGCGGCAGCGCCGGTTCGGCGTTGAGCCGGGTGAGGAACTCCGAACCGGGCACCAGATCGCGGCATCCCGCCGCCCACGCGCAGGCGACGCCGAGATACGTGCCGTACTCCGAGGTGCCGTAGTCGACGTAGGTGCCGACCTGCGCGTGCCCATCGAGGAACTTGACGAAATGACGTTGCGCGAGCCCGCCCATCGAGTGCCCGACCAGGTCCACCCGGGCGGCACCGGTCTCGCGCCGGATCGCGGCGACCCGGTCCGCGACCGCCTGCGCCGAATCCGCGATCGCGGCGGTCCCCGTCGGGTCCCCCAGCAGCAGCATCGAGTACGCGACGTAGCCGCGCGCGCCGAGCCAGGCCCGCAACGTCTCGATCTTGCCCGCGTCGGCGGCGAAACCACCGAGCACGAGCACCGGACGCGCGGGCGCCGGCGCGGCACCGGCCGCACCCACGCCGAACCCCATTGCCACGCAACACAACACCACGGCCCACCGGATCACCCGGACCAGCATGCACCCTCCATTCGGTCGGAAAAGCCCAGCACTTTCGCCTGCACCCTACGTCGAGGTTCCAGTCGCACACCCGCCCCGAGTTCCAATGGCGCAATACTGCTTTTTCGACTCGGACACCCCCGCGAAACTCTGGGAATGCCGCCCCAGGCCCAGGTAGCGTAGGCCTTGCCGCCAAATAATTCCGCCAAAGCGAGAGGGCTGGCCATGGGGTCCGAACCAACTGCACTCGGCTATCTGCGCCGCGACGTGTCGGGTGCGCAACGGGCATGGGATACAACCCAGATCCGTAACCTGGCCAAACGTCTCGGCTACCACCTGCTCACCACCGTGGAATACGACGCCGCCACCGAAGACCCGGTCGGCCAACTGATCACCATGGTCCAAGCACACGGTCTCGAAGCACTCATCACTCCCTCGCTCGACCACCTCGGAGGCAACGCCGAGCCACTGGTCAACAGCTGCGACATCATCACGGCGCGGCCCGAACACACCTACGCCCGCTGGGCTATCCCGCAGTACGACACCGGCGCGTGAATCAGCTCGCGACGCCGGTGCGCACGTGCAGGAGGGCCGCCGCCTGCTCGACGATGAGATGGTCGAGCGGAAAGTAGCCCTGCCGGGGCTCGGGATCGGTCCGGCTACGCGCCGCCTCCGGTGTGGTCGCAGGTAGCAGCCCCCAGCTGGAAGTCTCGCTCTGCAAGAAACTCTCGTGGGTGTCCGGTGCCGGTTCCGCGAGGCCGAGCACCGCGCTGCTGCCCAGACTGCCGATGATGCAGGCGTACTGCTCGTCATCGAGCAATGCCCCGACGATCGCACCGGCACACGCATAGCCCGGCAGCTCGTCGCGCACGGACCCGCGGGATTGATGCTGCCGCAGGTGCAGGTTGTGCGCGAAGACGAGCGTCGGTCCCCGGCGCGCCTCGATATCGCGGATCGCCAACAGGTTCTGCGCCATGAGCGCGTCCCTGGTGGCGAGCAACAGGGTGATCCGCTCGTCGGTGGCCAACCGCCGCGCCGCGGCGCGGTGATAGCGGAGCAGGCCGATACCGGCGTCCAGATTTGCTGCGGCCCTGCGCCATTCGGTGCGTGAGGACGTCGCGATCAAGTCCGGCGCACGTTTACGCAGGGCGAGCGTCATGTCATCGGCGAGCAATCGCAGGCGATCGGCTGCCGCGGTGGCACCGGGTGACTCGGCGGGGTCGAGCACCGCCGCCGAGCGACTCCAGCGCTCGTCCGGGCCGAGCAGATCGCTGAGGTCCAAATCGAGCCGCAGGTAATCCCGGGCGTACTCGAGATAGCGGCGCGGGCTCGGCGCACTGTAGTTCTCGGTCGGCGTATCGAAGCCGTGGAACGAGAGCCGCTGCGCGGGTGGGCGATCCCGGTTGTAGTCACGCAGCCACCCGACCAACTGCCGGTTGGCGTCGAGCGCACCGAAGCCGTGCGAGAAGCCCTGGTCCATCGCGGTGTCCAGGGTGCCGATGTCCGCTCGCACGAAATCGTCCACCGCGAACGCGGCCACCCGATCGGTTTCCAGCACGATCGATCGGAACCCCAGCTCGACCAGTTGCGCGAACAGTTCGTTGCGGATCAGCGCGAAAGCCGGTTCCTGATGCGTCGGCTCCCCCAAGCCGAGCAGCTCACACGCGGGTGGCACGAAGTCACGAATTTCCTGAGTCATGTGGGTCAATCGTATCTTTGAAACAACGGTTGAGGCTTTCGCGTTATCAGCTGATAAATCGAACGGTAAAGTCTCAAAGACGATGAGCACCTTGCGGCCCGCCGACCTCGCTCGCGAACACGGACTGTCCACCCAGGCGATCCGCAACTACGAGCAGGACGGCTTCCTCCCGCCCGCGGCGCGCAGCCCCAGCGGCTACCGGATCTACACCGACGTGCACGCGGCCGCGCTGCGCGCCTACCTCGCCCTGCTCCCCGCGTACGGGCACGCCCTCGGCGGACAGATCATGCGCGCACTGCACGACGGCGACCTGGAACAGGTCCTGCGCACCATCGATCGAGGCCACAGCCAGTTGCTCCGCGACCGGGAAACCCTCGACACGGTACGGAAATCCGTCGCGCACCTGACCGCGGGAGCCGCCGGCTCGACCGCGGCCGACGACCGCGCATCGCGCACTATCGGCGAACTGGCGCATCGCCTCCGGGTCACCCCGGCGACGCTGCGCAAGTGGGAGGACGCCGGGATCCTCGTCCCGGCCCGCGACCGCGCCACCGGCTACCGTCGCTACCAAGCGAGCGACACCCGGGACGCCGAACTCGCACACCTGCTGCGACGCGGCGGCTACCCGCTGCGGCACATCGCCACGGTGCTGCAACAGGTCCGGACAGCGGGCGGCACCGCCGCGCTCGCCGACGCCCTCGACGACTGGCAACACAAACTCACCACCCAGGGCCTGGCCATGCTCGACGCCGCCGCCCAACTCAGCCAGTACCGGCACATCCTCGAACACGCTGCGCCAGAACAACTCCCGGTCTAGCGCCGCGCACTCGACGGCACTACGCTCAGGCCACCATGCCTGATCTCCTCGGCGTCAACCATCTGACCTTGTGCACCACCGACCTCGACCGACTCGTATCCTTCTACACCGAATTACTCGGAGCCAGGCTCGCTTTCGAGCGCGCGGCGACGGCCGCCGGGCCACGCATCGCGGTCGTCGACGTCGGCGGAGCCGACCACCTGATGGTGGTCGAAACAGCCACCGGACCGGATATCGAACTCGACCCGTTGGGCCGGGCCGGGTGGGGCCTGCGCTTACCGACCCACGCGCACCTGTGTGCGGTCCGGGAACGAATCCTCGGCTCCGGCGCACCCGTCGGGCCGATCGAGACGCTGCCTACCCAGTGGACGATGACAGCTCGGGATCCCGATGGCCGGCCAGTCGATATCCGGGCGCATCGGCCCCGCGGCTAGGTTCTGTCTCGAAGTGGTGAGG
>NZ_BDCI01000048.1 GCF_001613425.1 Nocardia vulneris
GGTGCCGAGGGTGGTGGTGTGGATTCGGGTGTGGTGTCGCTGGTGTCGCGGGGCACTGTTGTGGTCACCGGTGGGACCGGTGGGCTGGGTGCGATGCTGGCCCGGCATCTGGTCACCGCGTACGGGGTGCGTTCGTTGTTGCTGGTGAGTCGTCGTGGACTCGCGGCGCCGGGGGCCGAGGGGCTGGTCGGGGAGTTGACCGAGCACGGTGCCCGGGTGCGGGTGCTGGCTTGTGATGTCTCCGATCGCGGGGCCGTGGCGCAGGTGCTGGCTGCGGTGCCCCAGGATGCGCCGTTGACCGGTGTGGTGCATACCGCGGGTGTGCTCGACGACGGTGTGGTCACCGCGTTGACTCCCGAGCGGATCGATACCGTGCTGGCGGCCAAGGCCGATGCGGCCTGGCATCTGCACGAGCTGACCCGGGAGCTGGATCCGGCGTTGTTCGTGTTGTATTCCTCGGCGTCGGGTGTGCTGGGCGGGGCCGGGCAGGGTAACTATGCGGCGGCCAACGCGTTCCTGGATGGGCTGGCCGAGTACCGCCGCGGTCGCGGGCAGGCCGCGGTGTCGATCGCGTGGGGATTGTGGGCCTCGGGTACCGCTATGACCGGCCATCTCGGTGATACCGATACCAAGCGGATGGGTCGCGGTGGTGTGGTGGCGATGTCGGACGAGCAGGGGTTGATGCTGTTCGACGCGGCCGTGGCGCAACCCCGTGCGGGGGTGGTCGCTGCCCGCATGGACACCACGGCCATGGCTGCTCAGGCCCGCTCCGGTGTGCTGGCCCCGATGCTGCTGGGACTGCTGCCCGGGGTGCGCCGGGCCACCGCGGCAGCGGTGAGTCTGCAATCCCGGCTCGCGGGACTGGCACCGGCCGAGCAGCATGCGCTGATCCTGGATACCGTCCGTGGCCAGATCGCCGAGGTCCTGGGCCACGACAGCGGCGCGGTCATCGACCCCGCCCGCAACTTCCAAGACCTCGGGTTCGATTCCCTGACCGCGGTCGAGACACGCAACCGGCTCAACACCGTCACCGGGCTGCGGCTACCGGCAACCCTGGTCTTCGATCACCTGAATCTGTTGGAACTCGTACGTCACTTGGTTCGGGAACTGGCGACCGCTTCAATCCATGCAGAGTCAATCCCCGCAGATCCAAGGGAAGTTGACGAGGACCGGATCCGGCAGCTGTTCGCCAGAACCTCACTTGCACAGTTGCAGGAAGCCGGGATCATCGAGGCGCTCATGTCGTTGGCGCGGTAACACATAACAGCACAAAGTATGGAGGTTGAGTTGTTTCTGGACTCGGGGTGAATTTTGTGTGGCTGGCCTGAATGTAGGTATTTAGTCAGCCGCGCAGCAAACCATCCCATTAAGGGGCGCTTGGCGGAGATTCATCGTGGTTGTAGTAGAGTTCGCGTGCCCAGTAATCCGTCAGGCATGAGCTTTCGGACTGGAGTGAACTGGAAGACAATAGAATCTTGCTATCGAAAAAAATTCTCACATCGGCAAACGAATCGCGCGATTTGGCGGTATGCATGACTGTATGTCTCTACTTGAACTCAGTACGGTAAAGCCATCGACAATTATGGGGATTTGACTCCATGGAGGACTAATGACCGAGCAACGATCACCAGCTTTCAACATAGAAACAATGCCTCGAGGCGGTCCGCATGCTTCATGGCTGGACCGTCGAATGCAAACCGACGTGCCCGAGTACCTCGACCGATATGACGTGCCGGACGAAATAAAACAAATAGTCATTAGTGAACTTGACCGCTACGGTGACCGGGGCTGGAACGAGAGCAATGCACGTACGGCGCTCTCATTGATCTCCGATATTGAGAGTCCGCGGATCCTTGAGTTGGGCGCTGGTCACGGAAAACTGTCCTCGAAAATCCTTGAACTACATCCCACCGCCACCGTGACCGTTACTGACCTGGACCCGATCTCGGTCTCCAACATAGCTTCAAGCCCGCTTGGCGCTAACCGGCGCGCCATTGTGCAGGTCGCCGATGCTACCGCCATCGACGCCCCCGACAACAGCTATGACCTAGTTATATTTGCCATGTCCTTCCATCACCTACCTCCCGCGATAGCCTGGCGTGCAATCGCTGAATCTACTAGAATCGCCACGAAGTTCCTAGTGATCGACCTCCTTAGGCTGCCAACTCCAGCCCTCCCCCTGATCCCTGTAGCGGGCGTTCTCATCGCATTGCCGAGCGCATTTCGCAAGGGTCCGCGCACAATCCTTCCGTTTTTGCATGACCTAATCATAAGTATGCTGCGTGCATATCGGCCACAGGCGCTCTCTGCCCTCGCTGAATACGCAGACTCTGCAATTAAAGTTGAATTCATACCGGACCGTCAGCCGTTCATGTGTGCCGTCTTTTCTCGCGGGCGCTCGAATGTCGAAATCCGCCTCTCCTAATGGTGCGGAGTGACGGATCGCGTCGATCGGAGAGGTGTACGACTTCGGGCTACACTACCGCGGTAATGTCACTTTCTGGTTTCGTATTCGACGGTATCAGCCATTTTCAATGAGAAGGAAGCCTGGGATGCAGGCTTTCGGGGCGTGCGGTGCCCCCAACTGCCGAAGCTCAGTCCCACCGCTACTAGGCGAAAACCTGCCGGTGTTGTGCCGCGCGGGCACTCCCTGACGATTACTTCTGCCTTTATGCTGGACTCGATTACTGGAAGACTGGAGACTTATGGGGTGGCGATGGGTTGGTCTTCTTTACGGAGACCAACGTTTCGCAGTCTTGTTCGTAGGGTGGCGATGCGTAATCCCAGGGCAACGAAATCTCGCCAGGAAAATGCCCGGGGCCGATCTGTAGACGCCACAGTAGGGCTTAGGCTCGATCCTGCGAACAGTTCTACTTCGGCAGGAATGGCTGGGCTGTTCACAGGGGAGCCGGTCGATGGCTTGCCAGTCCGGTTGCTAGTTTGTTTCCGAGTCATCAAACGCTGTGGCGAGGTGAATTAGGACAAGCGGCGCTGCGACCTGGCAGGCACGGCGAAGGAGCGGCGGTCCGGCGGAAGCTAAGTGACGAGTGCACATGGGCTGGTCGGACGTGCAACTGCGTGCGATTCGCTGCTCGATCGAGTGCTCAACACAGGTTGACGTGGTCTGTGCTGCGACGAAGAGGTGTCGGCGACAGCGGACCGAATTTCCCACCGCCGTAAGGCAATCCGTCGTTGACCATCGCGGTGCCGCGTGCCTAAGATCAGAATTCGTCAGCAAGATCGAACGTCGTAGGCAGCTGCTTGGAAGCTGATTCGCTCGTTGAAGGGGAGATCACATGACCGCGCACACCAAGGTACGTCGTTACCCCTTCAATGAACCGGTCCGCCTTGACATCGACCCTCTGTATGTGAGATTGCGCCGAGAGGAGCCGATCGTCCGGGTCCAACTACCCTACGGTGCTGAGGGTTGGCTGGCCACTCGCTATGCCGACATTAAGCTAGTGTTGTCCGATCCTCGCTTCAGTCGGGCCGCGACGATCGATCGAGAAGATATTCCCCGTAGCTCGGCACCTCCGTTCCGTGCGGATGGGCTGCTGGGCATGGTAACCATGGACCCGCCGGAACACACCCGATTGCGGCGGCTCGCCGCGAAGGCGTTCACAGGTCGCCGTGTAGAGGAGTTACGTCCGCGGGCGCAACAGATAGTGGACCAGCGGTTGGCTGATATGGAGCGAAACGGGCCGTCTGCAGATCTCGTGCAGGATCTCGCTCTACCACTGCCTGTCACCATGATTTGTGAGATGCTAGGCGTCCCTGCGCGAGATCAACACCGTTTTCGGGATTTCTCTGAAACCGTGCTTTCCACCTCCGCGTACGCGCCCGCCGATATCCTCGCCGGCCGGATGGCTCTTGAGACGTACCTCGCCGAACAGGTGGCGCGGCGCCGGGAGCAACCAACAGATGATCTGCTCGGCGCGTTGGTTGCCGCGCGGGACAACGAAGATCGACTCAGCGAGGCCGAGCTGGTGAACATGGGTATCGGTCTACTCATCGCGGGGCACGAGACCACGGCGAACCAGATCGCCAATTTCACCTATGTGCTGCTCACCGAGTCTGGGCAGTGGGAATTACTGTGCCGGCGACCCGAGCTGGTGCCTGAAGCTGTAGAAGAACTGTTGCGTTACGTCCAGCTCTTCTCTGGCGCCTCGTTCCCCAGGGTCGCCACAGAGGACGTCGAGCTGGGCGGTATTACCGTGCGGGCGGGCGAAGCGGTGCTGGTCTACACCCAGTCCGGTAACCGGGACGAGGCGGTATTCACTATGCCAGAAAATTTGGACCTCACCCGTAAGGACAACCCGCACATGGCCTTCGGCCACGGTGCGCACCACTGCATCGGAGCGCAGCTGGCCCGGCTGGAGCTACAGGTCGCGTTGGAGGCCTTGCTGCGCCGGTTCCCCCGGTTGGAGCTCGCGGTGCCGGTGACAGAAATCCCTTGGAAGACGGGACTAATGATGCGCGGTCCGCAGGCACTGCCGGTAAAGTGGTAAGGCTATGGTCGAGCAGCGATGGCGGATAGAGGTAGACCGGAAGAGATGTTTGGGTTCAGGAGCATGCGTAGCCATAGCGGCGCAGCATTTCGCGATGGTGGATGACCGCTCCAGCCCACGCTCGGAACTAGTCACGCCCGATGACATCGTCTTGGGTGCTGCCGAATCTTGTGTCATGGGAGCAATTCTGGTGAGCACAGCAGACACCGGTGCGATTCTTGCCCCGGAACAGTGACACTCGTCGAATCGCCTGGCGTACGAACGTTCCAGTGCTACGGGCCCTTCGCAATCGACCGCGAAGGCGCAGAGCTCGGGAGCCGTCGTTCAGATAGGGGTGGCTTCGTAAAGGCTATGCATCGGCGAGCCGCTCTGCCCTGACGCTGTCACCGGCGGTGCGTTGCACCGCCACACGGTTAGGGTCCACCAGGCATTTCGGCCGCCTGAGCGACACGTCGGCACAGACACGCAGCTCGTCGGCATGTAACCATACTCGGCATGGAAAACGATCATCGGCGTTGTCGCGGTGATCAGCCCTGCATGGCCGCTCCATACCTTCCACTGAGTCGAACCTGCGTTCATCGACAGGGTCCGACGGCGCGACGACGCTAGGCTTCCTAGACGTCGTGCACTGCCTCCTGTGTCTAGCTACCAGCAGGCAGAGTAGCGGTTCGCCGGAGACCGAATCTCGTCTCCGTGGATAGTCCACTCAACGGCGGGTTGGATGTGCTCGAACGGCGACAACGTGTACTGTGCGCTTGTGCTTGCTCGCGCTATCGCCATCAATCATCGACTGTTTGGCTCAACAGACCTTTCTCCCGAACGGGTCCTCAAACTGGTCATGTGGCCGCTCGCTGTCGTGACCGGCCTTACGGTCGTGTTCAACAAGGCGCTAGCCGGTGACGTAACTAATGATTTCACTCCCGTATACAAGGCGGCCGTTGCGTTCTTGCACCACGGTCCCGTGTATGACGAGAACCTCGAGACAGTTGATCCACACTATCTGTACTCTCCAGGTGGTACAATGATATTGTCTCCGCTTGGCCTCTTTGGTGAGATTGAGGCGCGCCAGCTCTTTATTTTGGCGAACGCCATAGCGATAGTATTCGCGACCTATTTTCTTCTTCGGGTGTTTGGCTTTGGCCTTCGAACCGTTGCTGCGCCGATTTGCTATTTTGCGATTTTCATTTCGGAACCGGTAGTAAATACGCTCACTTTCGGAAATATCAATGGCTTTATATTTCTGGCTGAAGCTTTGTATATTAATTTTCTGATATCGAGGCGAGATCTATGGGCCGGTGTCGTGCTTGGGCTAACAATTGTGACCAAGCCCACGTTGGCGCCCCTGTTGCTGATAGCTGCCGCCCGTCGACAGTGGTCCACGATCTTCTCCGCTATTAGCGTTCCGATCTTGATCACAGCTGTAGCCTGGCCGTTATCGGCAGATCCTGTTTCCTACTTTCAGCGAAATCTTCCGTATAGCCTCGAAATTCGAGACTACTTTAACTCTTCTATTTCTGGCATAGCTCTTTACTATGGTGTCTCATCTCCGGTGGCAATGGCTGCCCGCTTATTACTTGCCATTGTGACCGCCGCGACGCTTTGGCTCCTGTTTCGATATTATGTCAACGACGACGTATTTTTCGTGTGCACGGCAGCTGGCGTTATCATGACGGCCGAGTTTATACTTGCGTCACTGGGGCAACAGTATTACTCCATTTATATTTATCCATTGATAATGACTGTCGTTATGAGTCAATCGCTCATCCGAAATTGGCCCGCTTGGTTGGCGATATTTGGATTCGTATCCTACGATAAATGGCTCTTGTATCGTAGCCCATCGCTTGGTCGGGACCTTGAGTATCTGCGAGTTCCTTTTGGCTGGTCGCTACTTTTGATAGTTGTATTCTGCGTATTGTCTGATCGCTATTTGACAGCACGGCGCGAAGGTCGACTTCGGCAGGGGATAGATTCGTTCAACGTTGCCCCAGATCTTTCACCGTTGAAATCTTCTCGAAGATAAGTTCGCGTCCGCTTTTTGATGCCGCTCGAATTCTATGATGACGTCGCATATGTGCGCGACAGTGCCGACGAAGACGACTTTCCAGGAACGTCTGCGTCGGTTGCTCCGCCCGATCCGCGCGGGATCCTGAGGACCGGGACGCGACGGTCAACACAGGGTTTAGGTGCTGGTTTCTCAGCAGCAGATGTGAGGTGAGCGTGCGTTAGACTTCACTCCGTGCACGCCGAGATAGCCCTAGGCTGGGGCGTAGCCCGACGACGTTCTCGCGTGCTACCTGCTGACGTGGATGATCCTGAGAGCGAGCCGTGAGTGATTGAAGGCAGCCGCTGCTCCCGCTCGCGGGGATGAGCCCACCAGCGCCGGACCGGTGGGGTTCTTCGAACCGCTTCTTCGCGAAATCGGAGATGATCCGCCCGGCGAGTTCGAAGCGATCGGTTTGCGCTCCCCGCGTCGGCAGGAATGATCCTGCGACGACGGTCCGCGAAGGCGGACGGGGTGTTGTGCTCCTCGCGCGCGGGGGTGATCCGGCCACCGCGGGTAGGTCGGGTCGCGGTCGTCATCAACGTCGGTGCGGGATCCGTGGCCCGCCCGAGATGTGGGCGCGTGCCTCTATACCTCGCATCATCACCGGATCCGCCGACAAACTCGGAGAGCAGCCAGGGCGCTGCTAGCGAGATCAATTGCTGGCTCGGACGATTCGGACGATGTGGAGATGGTCGCCGACGTCGCCGGGGTAGCGGCGGGAGGTGACGGTGACGGGTTGCCATCCGGTCTCGGTGAAGGCGCGTATTCGTGCCGGAGTCGCTGTCTCGCTGTTGCCGGCGAGGCTTTCGAAGGTGCGTTGTAGTGCGTTGTGGTCGTCGGGGTGGAAGGTGACGGGATCGCCTTCGCGTTCCCAGTCGATCCAGGTGGGCACGCGGCTGATCCATTCGGCGATGACCGGCATCCGGAGCCGCGGAGAGTAGGCGAGCAGGGCCGCGGCGGTGGTCTCGTCGTCCGGGGGTGGCTCGGTCCACCAGCCTTCTTTTCGGGCGCTGAACGACCCGGCGCCTGCGCTGAGGTCGCGTACCTCGACAGGGCTGATCACTGGCGGGTTGGTGTCGGTCACGTCGATGGCGAGTCCGCGCATTCCGTTGTGCTGCTCGTCTTTTCGTCCGCGTGCGACGTTGTACCAGGTCATCAGGTGCCCCAGATCGTGAAGCACGACCGTGGAGGAGCGATGGGTCGTCGTTGCGTCCGGGTCGCTGGCCTGCACGAGGAGTTCCTCGATGCGGTCGAATCTGACGACGTTGCGGAAGAATTCGGGTGGTGACAGTGTCATGGAGGGAGCTGGGCCGGCGCAGTCTGGTCCGCGCCAGTTGCGCCACCATTGTTCGGTCACCTGGACCTGGAGGTCGTCGAGATTCCATGACATCCCCGAGGCAGGGCAGTGCGGAGGCGGATCGTCGGTGTCGGGGCCGATCCACAGATGCATGCCGTGTGCGTCGCCAGCAGGACCGATCACCGGCACGATGTCGATCAGGCGCATGCTTCCATCACCGGCGCGAACGACTCGCTGGATCGGTTCTCCGGTGCGCCGCACAGACTCCAGCAAGTCCTCGATGTCGACGAATTCGTGACGACGCAGCATCCGCAACGACGTCCAGGCGCGTGCGTCTCCGTCTTTGCACACGATGGTCATCGGTTCCGGCAGGGGCCCAAGGCATTCCACCACAAACCAACTCACCGCAGATTCTCTCCGCTTCTGTCCGTTTCGATTTCAGGGCTGGTGTAGGGGTCGGGCTGTGAGGGTGTAGGGCTCGGGCCGCAGGGTGCCACGTTCGTACATACGAAGTGGGCCAACACCGCTCAGGTCGTAGGCGTCGAGTACCCGGGCCAGCAGCAGTGTTGCCTCGTGCAGCGCGAAAGCCCGGCCAATACACGACCGCGGCCCCGAGCCGAACGGATGGAAGAACCGGTCGGGAAACTCACGGGACTGGTGAGGGTCGAACCGCTCGGGATCGAACTCCTCTGCTCGCGGCCCCCACACCTCGGGATCGCGTTGGGCTGCCAGGGCCAGCACGAATACCGATCGTCCAGCCGGGATCTTGTAGCCGCCGAGGACTTGGTCGGAGCGGGCGACGCGGAAGAACCCCGACACCGGCGGCCACAGGCGCAGCACTTCGTTCAACACCGCACGAATACGCCGCATCCTGATGATCGCCTCGTACCCGAACTCTTTTCCGTGGGTTGCGATTTCCGCCCGCAGATCCTCTTGCAAGTCGGGGGCAGCCGCGAGGTAGTGCAGGGCGGTTTCCAGCAGAGCAGCCGTTGTCTCATGACCAGCTACCAAGAAGGTGAGCACCTGCTCGCTCACATTGGAAGCCGGGAGGAGTTCACCTGTCTCGGGGTCGGACGTAGTCAGCATCAAGCCGAGCAGATCGTGCACCTCATCGTCGTCGTGCTTTTTGCGGTCGGCGACCACGGCGTCAACGTATCCGCGAATGGCAGCGATCTGAGCCCGGATACGGCGGGCACGTGCCAGGGTTCGAACCGTGCCGACGAGCGGTAGGTCGTTGGCCTGCCCGCTGAACCAGCTCAGAATCTCTGCGAAGGCTTGGGCAAACTGACGGGATTCTGAACCGTCGACGTCGCCGGGACCGAGCAACCCGAGCCGGCGGGAGAACCCGGCTCGACCGATCACCTCCAACGTCGCCGCCGTCATCGCCTCGTGTACGTCGACTTTGCCGTCCGCCGCGGTCGACCAGTGCGCGATCAAATCGTCTGCGACGCTGGTCATTGCGTCGTGATAGACCCGCATCGCTGCCTGGCTGAAGCCAGGAGTGAGAATGCGGCGGGCCTGCCCCCACAGAGGATTCGACGTCCGAGCGGTGAACAAACCCTCGGGCACGACATCGCGAAGCATTTTGACAGGTCCAGCGAGGCACCGGGCCCACGATGTTTCATCGCAGCACTCGGCCGCGAGACGTGCACCGGAAACGATGATGACCCGGCTGCGCAGCACCTTGCGCTCGAAGATCGGCCCGAGTCCGCGCTGGGCGAGCACAAGCTCGTTCTGTGTTGTGCGTCGGCGGTCCACACTGGCCAAATCCCCGAGGATCGGCAAGCGTCCACGGGGGTGCGGCAACCGGCCCGCGGGCATAGCGCTGCTTTCGGTCATGCTTTCAAGCTCTCACTTTCGGAGTAAAGATCCCACCCACGTCCCACCCATCATGATCAAGAGCTTACTGCTATATGTGATTGACGTTACAAATCCGGCGTGGTTAACTGGTCGTGCGCTGGGTGGTCTTTCCCCAGTGGCGTCGCTAATTCCACAGATCCCGCACGAGCGTGTTGTCTCGTGCCGCGAGATCGGAACCGACTGCCACGAGGACCGCCATGTCACCAAAAGCGCATCATCCCCAAGCTCCCGTTGCACCCACGAGTGCCTGCGCTGATCGCAATGTTGTTCAACAACGGTGCGGCGCAGCGTGTTTCACGAGTTTGGCAACAGCAGGATCCAATCGGGGGCCACCGCAGCGGCCGGCGCCAGCGTCTTGCGAGTTCTGAGCGATCGGATCGAGGGCCAGTCTGCGTGATTTGGCAGCACAGCTGCCGTGCGAGGAAGCCCTCTCGAGCTACAGCACATCCGGTGTGGACGGTACTGCCGTCTCCCGAAAGCCCGGCCGAAGCCAGCGACGAAGGCCGTTCGTGGGGTGCTGGCGATCGGACGAGATCGATTGGAGGACAACCATGTCTGAAACAAGCGTGAAGCGTTCGGCGGAATTGATCGAGTCGGCACTACTGACGGTCGCTCGCGCGGCCGACAGTGAACACACGACAGTGGGAATCTGGCTGGTCTGGATACACGAGTACCAGGTGATGGCGTGGGAATGGATCACTCGGCTCGACGTAGCCGTCCCAGCGACGGTTCCTGTCGGTGCGGACACGGTCGTGGTCGTTGCAGTCTCACCGACCCGCGTCGCAGGGGCGGTTATCGGTCGGGTGGACGTGATTTGCGAGCAGATCGCGGCGTCAGGGTTGGCTGTCGAGCCAGTGCACGTGTCGGCGTTGAAAGCCGGTGCCCTGTGGACGTGTCTACGAGTGAATGGTCTCGGCGGCGTCGTTCCGATGCTCGACGGCACCGGCGGGTCGGCGGCACGGCGTCGGCGGTTCGGCCGGTCTGTAGGTGCACGTTCGTTGCGGCGTGCCTCGGCACTGGTCATGGTTGTGATGGCCGTTGTGGTCTATTCGGTCGCCGGGTTTGCAGATCCTGGCGGTCAGGCTGGAGTGATTGCCGCTCCAAGTCCCGGACAAGCGGGCGTGACGGCAACGCCTGCCAGACCTCCCCAACCTCAGGAGATCGAAACTGGTCCGACTGTTGCGACTCCGCGGACACAGCCGCAAATTCCGCGCCAAGTCGGACCGCGCATGTACACGGTGCCGGACTGGTACCAGGGCTCCGATTCCGGCCGAAGCGAGGAGGCGGTGGACGACACACTGCACATCGGTGCCGCCCGTGTTGCACGCCCGGAGTGGCTACCCGGTGAAGTGGCAGAGGCCGAGCGGGCATGGAACGGCTATCTGTCCGGCCAGGCCGCGGTGAGCCTTGATCAGTTCGAAGCTCAGGTTGCAGCGAGCGTGCAAGGTGCGTACGAGGCCGGGCTCACCGAGATCGCCGCGGGAGCCAACGAGGCCGCAGGCGCAGCAGTGGCCGAGGCGAGTGCAGCGGTTGGTTCAGGTGACGGCGAACTGCCAGGGCCTGGTGTCGGCGAGTTGGCCGAGATAGTGGTTGCGACATTGTCGCAATGGCAGAACCCGGCACGAGCATCGGGCATTTCGCCCAGCGTGATTTCGGCATGGGAGCCGACTGTTTCGCAGCTCTGGTCGGAGTGGGAGCAGTGGGGTTCTCACCTACCGCCTCAACTGGGCTGACGGACGGAATATCATGTGTCCTAACAGCATTGAGGATCGTTCTCATGACACGGCTGCAGTCAACGTACCCGGCGTCCCGGTCTATGGTTTCGCGCGTTGGCTCGCCGATCTAGCGGCCAGTCGTCGCGATGTTGCCGTCGGACTGGAGTGGATTCCTCCCCTGAATGCCTGCCGACGTGACCGAGTCGGGTTCCGCCGACTCCGGCGGGGCGCCGCGTTGCTCACGGTTGCCGCGGTGCTCTCGGCGGGAACCTACTTCACCGTCACCGGCGGCGACGTGACATCGATGACGCCAGATGCGAATTCGCAAGTGCACGAAACGATCCCGCGCCCATCACCGGCTGCCGAGGAGTCGACAGTCGTCAGTGGTAACGCGTCCGGGCGGTGTCAGCCTGGCCTGGTTCTTGGTGCTGGTGGAGATCGCGCTGAACACGGTCATCAGGCGATCGTGGCGTTCGAGCACGCCTACTACATCGCGCGTGACGGCCGGCAAGCTCGTGATGTGGTGGCCTCGGACGCGGCGGTGCCCGGGGCGGAGCAGATCCAGGTCGGTATTGATTCTGTTCCGGCGGGCACCACCTATTGCGTGCGGATTCATGCTCTGGTCGGCGGCCAGTACCTCGTCGAACTGACCGAGACGCGACCACGCGAACCGGAAACAACATGGAAGCAACGGATTTCGACTGCCGAGGTCAATGGACGCGTCGTAATCACCTCCATCGCAGCGGTGACCTGACCACACGGAGCTACTCGACAGGACGAGCACTGACGACTGGATGAAAGGGGCCGATCATGTTGATCGCAATCACCGGCATCAGGCCGCGGACAGGGGTGACGACTGCCGCTGTTGCTTTGACAGCGACGTGGCCCCGACCCGAGCAAGCAGTATTGGTCGAGGCCGATCCCCGTGGAGGGCGCCTGGCCCACTACGTCAGCGACGGGCCCGGCCGCGGGCTTATGGGCGTGGCAGCGGCAGCCGGAGCCGGTCGGTGCGGCGTGGCGCAGTTGGTCGAGCACGCTCGCCTACTCCCCGTCGGCGTACCAGTGATTACCGCACCCACGCGAGCCGACCATGCCCACGCGTTTCTAACCGGAGCGGTCGCGCAGCCAGATCAGCCTCCGAGGTCCGGAGACGGCGAGCTAGTGGTGATCGTCGACTGCGGCCTCGCTCACCCGGACTCGCCAGCGAGGCCGATCATGGCTGGCGCCGATGTGTTGATCGTCCTTGCGGACGTCGAGATCGCCGATCGAGGTCTAGTAGGCAGGCAGCTACGTGAGATTGCAGGATGGACGGCCGGTGCTCGGGCGGTGTTGCTGGTGGGCTCGGACCTGGCCGGCGAGTCCGCCGCTGGGCTCGGCGTGCCAATCATGGGTCGGCTACCTCACGATCCTCGCGGTGCGAGCGCGCTGCTGTTCAGTGAGAAAGTTCGAAGTCACCGCGGCTCGCTCGCGTCGACGGCGCGCGAGATCGCAGCTGGGCTGCGAGTCCAGCTCGCGGCAGGCCAGCTAACAGTTGCCGCTGTTGTAGGCGAGCAATGTGGCCGAGGCAGATCGCGGTCACGCTGGCGTGCTTCCCGCGCAGGAAGCGATGCTGCACCCGTGGTGTATCGAGTTCCCGGACACCTCGCGAATCGAGGTCTACCGTCACATCCTCGTTCGAGCCGCGCTCGGACCCAGCTCATGACAGGCCATAGGCAGGAGACCGGTGACGCCGAGCTGGAGATCCTCACAACGTCTCCTGGCCCGTCTGCCGATCAGGCAACCCTGCCGGCTCCAACGAGGTCAGTGGCACCACCAGCTTCGGGCGGATACAACACACCAATGAGGCCCTTGAGCATGAATGTTCTAGGGCCCCTTCGTATCACCTGGCATGCAGGGTCGGATGCCAGTGACGGCATCGACATCACCAGCAGGCTGCAACCTCGAAGCCGCGAGTTGATTGCGTTGCTGGCGGCCCACCCGGGTGGTGTGAGTCGGCAGAGCCTCGTGGAGGCGTTGTGGGGTGCGCGCTGCCCGGTCCGGCCGGCCAACGCGATCAATACTGCTCTAGCCCGCCTACGTGCCGCCCTGGCCGCAGCAACCCAATGCACAGTGTCGACCGGCATCGTCACCGACGGCAGGACTCGGTATCAGCTCGATCCGGCCCTCATCGTGGTGGACTACTGGGCGTTTGCGTCCGCCGTCGACGCGCGCCGCGGCGCGGGTACTGAGCAAGCACGGTTGCAGGCTTGCCGTCGCATCGTCGAATGCGCGGGAGGCCCTCTAGCGCAAGACCTCTGCGCACAGTGGATCGAGCCGATGCGCGAGTCGGTGCGCCGCGATCACCTCAACGCGCTAGGTGTTTTGGCGCGCAGCCTCGTTGATGACGATCCCCGTCGGACGCTGGACCTGCTCGAGCGTGCCATCGCTGCCGACCCAGGCAACGAGCTGATCTACCGCGACATCGTGCGTCTCCAAGCCCGCCTAGGTGAATACGACGCCATCGAACGAACCATGAAGCTACTGGCGCAACGGATGGCCGAGCTGGGGCTGGCGCCGACCGCGCAGACCCGCGAACTCGTCGAGCGACTTCTCAGGCAAGCTCCGTAGGGAGCCTTGCCCCTACGCTTTCGGGATTAAGGCGTCTCGCTGATGTTGTTGTCGTCGCGGTTCGCTGAGGTTCCAGATCCGGCGTGTCTCGACACTCGGTCGTCTCGGCGAACAGCGGTTAGAGTCCGTCGTCGGTGCCGCCGACCATCCGTCGGTGTAAGCGATCCTGACGAGACGCTCTGCGTTAGTCCGCTGGTACGGCAAGCGCATCAACGGATCGGTTACAGCTAATTGGTCTTCCGTTGCATCACTCTGGCCGGTTCCGTCAGCGCGGTATGCGGCAGTAGCGGATGTTCGACCACAGCGGCTGCTGCCAAACTGGTCGAATGATCGTCAGACTTGCGCAGGAGCAGGATCTTTCGGCGTTCCTGAGGTTGGCTTCTCAGGTCGAGCACTGGTTCGGTCCCATGGTGAACGATGCCGGCTTCCATGAGGCCGTGAGCAGACACATCCACCGCTCCGCGGCCTTGGTCGCCCATTCAGGGTCCGGCATCGTGGGCGGATTGCTGTTCGGGGGCAATGCTCCGCGCTATCAGGTGCACTGGCTGGTTGTTTCGGAGCGAGAACGCGGAAACAACATCGGGACGACATTGCTGGCCGAGGCCACGCGGAGGTTTGTCCGGTTGCCGGGCTGCATCGAAGTGATCACCTTCGGTGCCGATCACCCAGGCGCGGTCGCCAGCGGAGCACGAGTCTTCTACGAGAGACACGGCTTCCTCCCCGGCGAGGAAGCCCCAGTGGGGCCGGAGGG
The DNA here is from genome assembly GCF_001613425.1 of Nocardia vulneris. Lineage (GTDB taxonomy): Bacteria > Actinomycetota > Actinomycetes > Mycobacteriales > Mycobacteriaceae > Nocardia > Nocardia vulneris. The sequence continues at coordinate 14,783 of NZ_BDCI01000048.1, forward strand.
CGGTTCACGACAGGTTTATCGCCTGGCCATCAGCTGATCCTGCATTCGGCGTGCGGGCGGTGGCGGTTCGGAAACGCTCCGGAAGCAGCAGAAGTAGTGGACGTTCGGATCGCTCAAGAGGCCGTGCCCACGACAAACCAATGTCAAACGAGGCTTGCCAGTTGCCAGCGACCGCACAGAGCCGGTCCCCAAAACAGAATCGCGGACCGCGTACATGAGTCGCAAGACAACCGCCGCAGCGACACCGAAGACTCCAAGTTCGTCGAACACTTCTGACGATGGAAGTCGACCCACCGTCGAGTTCCATCGCCGGGTCGGAGTCAGTCAATCGGGAACCGAAGTCTTGAAATCTTGCGTCGCGATGCCCCATAGTAAGTATGCTCCGACCAGAGCGCTTTCAGCACGCAAGCCGGGAGGTGTCGTGGACCGGCAACCTTTCATTGAATCAAATGATGCCAATTGTGGACACATCCACGAGTGGGACAAGCTGGTCGAACTTCAGGTTGGACCGACTTCGGCGCCAAGGAAGTAAGTACGTGGGTGCCGATCAGTTTTTCGGGCCGTGGGAAGGCGAACCGGTTACATCATGGGCTGAAGCACTCAAGGCCGTCGAGCAGATCATCAATCGAGTAGGCAAGCGGGCAATGGCCTGGCGAGGGCAAGGAGACGCCTCCTGGAACCTGCACAGTGGACTATATCGACGCCTTCCTGGCCTGGTTGACGAGACACACGGGGCTCCTACGGAAGAAGACCTGCTGAAGTTGGAGAAGCGCGTCGCCTCGTATGTACGCCAGCGCTGGCGTTTCGACCACATGCCGTACCTGCAGCTTTTGGCGCAACTCCAGCATTTCCGGGCGCCCACACGCTTACTGGATGTGTCACTGAGCCCTCTTGTCGCATTGTGGTTTGCCGTCGAGCAACAGTTCGACGACATCGACGGCAAGGACGGACGCATGTTCGCGTTCGACGTTTCGAATCGTGCGGTGTCCCTGACGGCCGAGTGGAGCGCCTACGACATCCCTTGGCAAAATGACGGCAGGAACACACCTTGGTGTCGCGAACTCCCTCTATTTTGGCGTCCACCTGCGTACAACGAGCGAATCCCGGCCCAACAGTCCGGCTTTCTGCTAGCGGGAGTGCCAAAAGTGTACGGCGGTGGTAACTCTCAGTATCGGAAGGGGCCAGGCACGGCAGGCGAGTTCTGGAAGGTGGACGAGGTACGCCATGCCACGTCCGTGCCTACTCGTCTCGCTGGACGAGACCGCGCAATACAGGCAAAGACCGAGCCGAGCTTCACACTGCGAATCAAAGCGGTGGCGAAATCAGAAATCAGAGAGAAGCTGGAGAATCATTACGGCATCAACCCCGCCACCATGTACCCGGATCCTTTCGGCATGGCCGAAGAGGCCCGTAAAGTGATCGACCACGGGCTATTAGACAGTTGACTAGTTGCGGACAGTGATGAACGCGAGGCGGGCTAGGTCATGTCTCCCAATCGTTTTCGTCGATCGCGTCCGGTAGCTCGATCGTTCGGGCATCGTCTTCGCCGTGGCGAGGGTTGTCGGTGATCGGTATCGCGTTCTGACGGATAAGCAGTGGGAGTTGCTGGAGCTGCTACTGCCGACCTCGGGTGGCCACGTGGGCTGCAACTTTGCCAATAGTCGCCTGGTGGTGGAGGGGATGCTGTTCCGGTTGCGGACCGGCGTGCCGTGGCGGGATCTGCCGGAGGTGTTCGGTCCGTGGCAGACGGTGTGGAAGCGGCATCGAAGGTATGCCGGTGACTGGACCTGGGATCGAGTGCTGGTCGCGTTGAGCGCGCTTGCCGATGCGACCGGGAATCTGGATTGGGTTGTGTCGGTCGACTCTTCGATCATCCGGTGTGCATCAGCACGGCGCGAACATCTCCCGTGGCAATGGGGGCACCGGCCCGGATGGTGAGTTATGAGCCAGCTGATCACGCGGTCGGCCGATCCCGCGGTGGGCTGACCACGAAAGCGCATCTGGCCACCGATGGCAACGGCCGCGGTCTGGCGGTGCTGCTGACCGGTGGGCAGGCCGGTGAGTCACCGATGATGCCTGCCGTGCTCGACGCAATCGCGGTGCCGCGGCTGGCGGGTGGCTCGCCGCGCCGTTGTCCCGACCGCGTGCTCGCCGACAAGGCGTATTCCTCGGAGAGTAACCGAGCGACGTTGCGCGGCAAGGGTATCGGTTGTGTCATTCCCGAGCGCGCCGACCAGGTCGCGCACCGCAAACGGCGAGGCCGCAATAGTGGGCGACCACCCGGGTTCGACCGGGCCGCCTACAAGGGCCGCAACGTCGTCGAACGCGCCTTCAACAAGGCCAAGCACTGGCGCGGTGTCGCTACCCGCGACGACAAACTCGCACTGACCTACCGCGCCGGAATCGTCATGGCGCTGACCGTCGAATGGCTGAGGCTATTGGGAGACATGACCTAGCCGCGCATCAACGTCACGACGGCCTTGGCGAAGGTGCCGACCGCGGCGAGTATCGCAATCGCCCCAGTAACCGAGACACCGACCGGGCCGACCAACCACACGGTCAACCCCACTCCGACAGTTAACGCCAGCAGCAGGATCGCCAAATCCCGATGCGACGCCGGATCTTCCAGGGCGCGTGTTGGCGACTCCCGGGGCGCGGGTTGCCGGTTCCGACGCGCGGCAGGCACCGTCCGTGAGTGGTCGGCAGCAGTGCCTGCGCGCCGTCGTCGGTTTCGTCGCGTTTCCGGTATCCCAGCGTTCCGACCACCGCTCACGGATGAGTCAGCCACAGGCGGCCGCCTGTACGTCTATCCAAATATCGCTGGTGCATATTAGGTTTGACGTAAATCTTGAGCAAACTAGCCTATCGATGGCTTTCCGGCCTGGATACATACAATAACCATGGACCTACGACGACGAAAATGCTTGTCACTTTCCTATCGAGTTTCATCGACTTTTATCGAGGGCGGCCGAGCTCGGCAAGGTTCGCTCTAGACTGTCCTCGGAGCACGATGAGGATTCGAAAGCAGTGCCCGGCGCCCGTTCCCCACAGCGGTCCAGGAGCAACGCTCCGCAGGGCATCTGGCGGGGCGGGTCGCGCGCAGCCGGATCGGCAGGGGGCTAACGAGCCTTCGCTATCCACCCCAATGCGGGTACGCGATGCCTTGCGCGATCAACGTCATCGGTCCGGGTCGCTCTCGATTTCGAAGAAGCTGCTCGACGATCGCCCGGCCGATGGTCGGCCTGTCGCGATAGGCACCATCGTTATTCGTCTTGGTTCTCGATCAGTGGAACGCAGGGGGATAGAAGGGTGTCTTTCTGCGTTGATGTTTGCCCGCGGCGCATGACGAATATTTGAAACTCGTTGTAGAGTTTCGGGTCTTCATCATTTCTTACCCACAGGGTACCGAAAGACCCCGGCGCTAAGCTACCGATTTCTTTGAAGCCGTCCAGTACGTTCCAGTGTGGATGGTTCGTGTATCCAGCGAAATGAAGTTGAATTTTTCCATTGACGCGCCGGAGATCGACGAGACCGCTACCGGTATCGAGGGCGTCGAGTCGGGCCTCCACGGCCTGGTATGTCGATTCGATCTGGGCATGGTCGTCGTACTCGACGTCGTATTGCACGGTGAGCCATCCGTGGTACTCGAACACTCGTCCTCCTGGTCGCGGGTCAGAACGGTGTGGTGTCGATGACAACGTCGACGCCATACCGTGCTGAGTATTCGTACAGCTTGTCGATCACGCCTGGCCCTGGTTCACCGTCGAAATGGTAGTACACCTTACGGCCGGTCGCTCGAGCTGCTTCAAAGGACTCCTTGCCCTGATTTCTGAATGCTGAACCGAGTTGCTGTCCGCCTGGTTTTGCTTGTCCGATGAATTCGTCGCTGACGACGTCGAATTCTCGTCCGCTGGGGTCGTTGCCGAACTTCATTCGCGACTGGCCACCGATGCGTTCGGCCAGTTTGTCCGCGTCGGCGTCAGGTTTGTTGACCTTCTGGAGATCTCCCGAGTACTGCTGGCCCTTCGGCAGATCGTCAGGGGCGTTGGGTTGCTCGCCTGAGGGACGGTTCGGGGTGTCATCGCGGTTGGGGCCGCCTTCTCGGGGACGGGTTTCGCCCTTGTCGCTGCCTCCGCTGCGGTTTTCGGTGCCGCGGTCGCTGTTTCCGCCACTTCGTTCGCTTCGTCCTTCGCTGCCCTTCTCGCCTTTGCCTCCGCCGGAGCGGCCTTCTCCGATCAGGAGTTTTCCCAGCCAGGTGCCGGCCCGCGCGAGTCCGCCTTCGGCGAGTAGTGGGGCGAGGACGAGGGCTTGGGCTTCTTCGGTGGTGGCCAGAGCGCGGCCTTCGTCGAGGGTGTCGGTGTTGGTGAGTTCGGTCTGTCCGTTGTTCTGGCCGTAGCTGGACATGGTGAGTGTGGCTTCTTCGAACGCGGTGACCAGGTCGCCGTTGCTGTCGAAGGTTGTGGCCAGCCCGTAGGTGACGCCGTTGCTGTCGGTGTAGGTGAAACTGTTCGGGATGATGTTGCCGTCACCGTCGCGGGCTGGTCTGTAGGTGCGGACGACTCCGTCCGCGCCGGTGGTGGTGATGGTGTCGAGAGCTCCTCGTGAGTCGTAGCCGTAGACCTGGCGGCCACCGTCGGGTGTATCGAAGCTCTGGGCGGTGCGCGTCGAGGTCATCGGGTCGGCACCGGGGATGTAGGCGGTGGTGGTGGTTGTGGTCGTGTTGCCCTCGGTCGTCGACTGCTGGGTGGCTGAGGCGCCTTGACCCAGCAGCAGGGTGGTGACCGTCGGGTCGAGTTCGGTTTCGCCCTCGGCCAGTGGGGGTTTCGCCGGTACTGCCGGCGCGGATTCAGCGTGTGACGGATAGTCGGGCGAGAGTTCGGGGTAGAGGACCCCCAGCACGCCTTGTTGTGTGTTCGATGTCGTCGATGCGCCGCCGCCGCCGCCCTCGTCGAAGCCAGCCGAGGAGGATTTGCCGACCGGTTTGATCAGGCCATTGACCGGGTTGGACGAGGCGTCGAGACGTGCACGGCCTCGCGGATAGGCTGCGGTGAAGCCGGCAGCGGCCGTGAGGACCAGCAGCGGCACGAGGCGTCGGTCTCCGCCGTCCGGGTGCTCCTCACCGGGTGTGGTCACCACAGCAGGTGGCCGCGGCAGCCCAGTGGGTTCCGGAGGCGGTGTTTGCGCGACCTGAGTTGGCGGCGGATCTATTGCTGTGGGCGGTGTTTCGAGCGCAGGCTGACTCGGGGCCGGCTCAGCGTTCGTGGTCGCTCGGGGTGGTGGTAGCGCCGGTGATTCGTTGCCTGGCAGTGACGGTCGCTCGGCGCCCGGGACGGGGACGATAGGCGTGCCGTTGCCGGGTCCCACTGGCGGCGGGGTGAGCGCACCGGCCTTACCGCCGACACCGCTGCTGTTGTTCGGGGGCTGTCCAGGCAACGCTGGTGTGGTGAGCAGAGGCGGCGTGGTGGGTTGGCCCGGTGGTGGCCCCGGCGGGGGCTTCGGCACGGGGACACACGGCCAGCCGGGATGCATCTGCTGCCACTGCTCGCACGGGATGTCAGGCTGCGCAGGAGCGATGCCGGCACCCAAACCCGTTGCCGCCGCGACGATCCCCGCGGCAGCGAACACACCGGCCAGCGGAAGCCGCCAGCGGTCGACGCGCCTCATTTCCGGTCTCGCCACCGCTGGACGAGGCCGTCGATACCCCGCCAGGTGAGCCGACCGGCGATCGACATCCACAGAAAAAGCGCGAGATAAATCAGCACCGCACCGTAATCGTCGGCCCAGCCCGGCACCCGATCGAGCGCCGTGAACGCGACGATGAGCATGATCAGGCCCAGAACGAGCGCGATCAGAGCCGGCACCGCTCCAGCCGGCGAGTCCTGCGTGCGTGCCGTGTGGCCCGGATTCGCGTGCATGGTCGGCTCCTTCACCAGTATTCGCGGGAAGACCCTGTGCAACAGGACATCTCGCGGCGAACGGATAGTCAGAGGTAAATCGGGTCGCCGTAGACGGAGACGGTGTCGTCGGCTTCGGGAGTGGAGATACGGGCAGTGGCAAAGGAGCGCAGCGAGACCGGTCCCATGCAAGCGTCGACTTTGATCTGGACCTGGTCGACGGCGATCGAGGCACGCGCTCCGGCAAGGGGTTTGGTGCCCAATTCGATGGTGGTGATACCGCCGGGTTTGACCGTGGTGGAGATGTTGGGTGTCACCGAGGCGCTGGCACCGAGGGTGACGGCGGGGAACTGGGAAATGGTGACGCTGGCGTTGGGACCGACCGAGAAACCCATGCCCAGAGTGAGTCCGTTGGAGACATCGACTTGGCAGCCGATCTGATAACCGAGCGCGATCGCGCCCGCGATGACAGGTTGACGGCCGGTGCCGGTGACCTCGGCTGTGGCTTTGACCGCGACGAACCCTTCACGGGTGAACATGGTCGCGGCCAGGTTCGGGTAACGGTCGAGAGTTTCACGGGTCTTGGTGACCGAAAGCTGCCAGCCGGTGTCGTTGTCGACCGTACGGGTTTTGTCGGCGACGGGGTCGGCAACCGCGAACCCACTCGCGACCCAGACCACGCCTGCCGTCAACAGACCCGCGACGCCGACACGACACACCCTCGACGACCTCGATGACATGGAGATACCCCCTCGCTGAACCAGCCCGTCGAGTACCTGATCGACGGACATCTCCCATACAGAACATCCCATGAGCAAATATTTAGCAATCTTTGGATGTTGCATGATGGTCGCTGTGACCGCTACTTGATCTGCTTGTTACCTATCGGGCGCAGGCCAGGCGACGATTTGGCAAACATCGGGCGCGATGTGTGAGGTCGCTCATGTCGGATCCGTGACCTCCGCTGTGTTTTGTCATCCCGCCCGGCGGACGTCACACGCCTACGGCACCGTATCTGTGCGCCACGGGGAGGGGTGTGCCGGTACCGGGGCCGCCTCGCCGACGCCCAGACGCTGGCGCCTGGCTGATCTCTTGTTGCCGCCGCTCCCGAACTCGTTGACGAACTCGCACCGATGCCTGACCTGTGCGGCGAGTGTGGTTGTTGCGTAGGAGCGGACCGTAAGCATTTCGAAAAACCGCAGGCGTCTGAGGAACGATGTAGTACGGGCGGTAGCGATTCGCGAAGATCTGCTCCCGAGAGCCAAGAGCTTATCGAGGCTGCAGCTTAGGTGCTCAAGACCTAGGATGTAGCGAGCGGGAAGGTGAAGTTCCTAACCGTCCTAGCGAGTCGGACGGGGTGCCGAATCCTTTAGGCGCAGCCAAAGCATCTATGCGGGACGTGCACCTGGCCTATACGTCCGGGGAGATACTCTTGCTGCCGATCTCGAATCGACTGAGGTCCGGCGAGGCGAGCAATCCCGACTCAACAGTCCCGGCTGTAAGGAGAGTGCGTCTCATTCTGGTCGCGCTCGAATCGGATAAATGGGTTTGATATAGATATAGCATACCGGCCGGACGGGGCGGGATAGAATGAAACCGGCACATGAATACGCACGGAAATGTACTGAATGAAAGATTCAGCACGCACGCTGATGGATAAGTGAGAATCCGATACTTCAACATAACCAGGCATGTGTGAAGCCGGGAGTCTGCAGTGCGGTTGCCGCGGCCGGGGTTGCCGCACTGCCTGGTGATCGTTCGGTGCGTTGTTGGGTGCATCGATCCGCGGCCTGGTCGGGCCTTCGCTTAAACACGCCACCTCGGTCCGGAATCTGTGCAGGTAGATACCGATTTTCAGCTGCGCTGGCCGTTCAGGCTACACAAGCCCGCAGGGCATCCAGAAGATCAATTCGGGCCGGGCGGTCGTGGTGTGGCTAACGAGCGGATGGGCAGGAGGGCCTAAAGCCGGGCCGCATCCGGGTGCCCCTCTGTGCCCGTAGTCCATGTGCCGGCACATCCGACTTAATTTGATACTTAATTGGAGCGGGCAATCGGAAATGCATTGATCAATTCACCTTCGTTCGGTGTGGAGATTTGCGAAAATTAATCGAAATATATTTCTGAAATGACTTGAATTCCCGCAGTCGCGCGAGTTATCGTTAATCAACGGCAAAAACCGAACGCAGTTAATGCGGATGCCGTGTCCGATTCTGATGTATGCAATGATCCACCATGCCCCGATGATTACCGCGTGTCTTGTTGTCGAAGGAGTCGAGATGATATCTCTGGCCACCGCAGATCTCGAAATGGATAGTTTGGTGTACGCCGCTTGCTTGAGCGGTATCGCGCCAGCAAGCTCGCGTGACGAACTCGATACCGACGTATTCGATTGCCCCCGCGCTGCCCAGCAGTGGGCCGAAGAACAGCTGTGCGACAGCGTCAAATGCAGCGGTACCGCCTGGAATTTCCAGGTCGAACTCGTCCGCGTGGAATTTCACGAATGGACGACCGACACCTGGGCCGTCAATGACGAGACGATCGTCGGCCGTGTCAGCTGGGATTCCGGAACCGGAGACGTCAAGTGGCAGACCACCGGCCCCTACATCTGGGCCCACGACGAATGCGACTAACGCAATCCCCGGCCGCACCCCGCAGGCCGGACACATCGATACAGCCTCATCGTTCTAAGGAGTCGACATGACATCGTCCAGCGCCACGCCGGTGCCCTCGTCAGGGACGCGCCTGGGCAATGGTCAGTTGCGCCAGATGGTGGCTGGCGTACTGGCCGACAATCCCGGCACCGCCTACACGCCGCGTGAAATCTCGAACCTCATCGGCCACTCGTCCGGTGCGATCGGGAACGCACTCGCAACGTTGACCGCCGCCGGACACGCCGAACAGACCAGCATGACCCCCCGCCGCTACCGTGCCACCACGCAGACCGTCGGTGCGGCTGCCGGAACAACCCCGACCCTGGCCGCCAACCCGGCCCCCGCCGCCGCACGTTCGAACGCGCCCGCCCCTGCGGCGAACCGAACGCGTGCCACCGGTAGCCCCGCCCTAGCTGCCACGCCGGGCTCGGCAGTGGCCCGGCCAAACGGACAGCTCTACCACTTGCGCAAGTTGGCGGGCCGCGCCGATGTGGAAGTGCTGCGGACCATGCGTGACAACGAGGTCCCGGTGCTACTCTATGGGCCGCCCGGCACGGGCAAGGCGTCGCTGATCGAGGCCGCCTACGGTGATCTGCTGACCGTGCAGGGTGACGCCGATTGCACGGTCGCTGACTTCGTGGGCGAATACACCCAGAACCCTGACGGCACATTCACTTTCGTGCACGGCCCGCTGCCCCGAGCGATGCGTGAGGGCCGGGTGCTCTTCATCGACGACGCGACCCTGATCCCGCCCACGATCCTCTCGTGCGTGTACCCGGCGATGGACGGTCGCAAAGAGATCGTCATCAAAGCCAACAGTGGCGAGATCGTTACTGCCGCAACGGGTTTCTTTGTGGTGGCTGGCCACAACCCCGGCGTGCACGGCGCGATCCTCTCCGATGCCCTGGCGTCCCGGTTCGCGTTCCAAGTGCAGGTCGGGAGTGACTACGATCTCGCCCTGCAACTTGGGGCCGACCCGAAAGCTGTCCGGGTGGCGCGCAACCTGACCACCCGTAAGAACCAGGGCGAAATCGGGTGGGCACCGCAGCTGCGTGAATTGCTGGCGTTCAGCAAGATCGCTGCCGCCACCGATACCAACACCGCCGCCGCCAACTTGATCGGCACCGCCCCCGAGGACGACCGCGCCATCGTTGCCGAGGTGGTTAAGACCGTGTTCGGCATCACGCTCGAACCTCTCACGCTCGGTACCCGAATCTGAGAACCCCTCGCATGGAAAGGAATTCGCAATGGGAAGCCATGTAATCGCAGATCCCGCGACCACGCCCGGGATGCCACCGGCCGCGACCGGGTGGGAAGCGTTGTCAGCGGTGCTGACCGATCAAGCCCCGCCGATCGCTGACCGCGACGACTTGATCGTCACCATCGCCCCGGGCGCGGCGCACGGGCACCCGGCGGTATTCATGCCCCACAGTGCCGCCATCGAGATCGACGGCAGCTATTTGGGCATCGACCCTGATACTGCCCGCCCGGACCGCAACAGCGACCGCACCCGTTACGCAGCCGCATGGGGAGCGTTCACCCACGAATGCGCCCACGCCAAGCACTCACGCTGGAATCCGCCACCGGTCGCGAACCCGGCGGTCGTCGAGGCCGCGATGCTGCTCGAAGAATCACGCATCGAAGCTGCCCACATCCGCCGCCGCCCCGAGGACCGGTATTGGCTGCGCGCAGCGACCACCGAAATCGTCATCGGCGACAACGGCGGACCCGGCGCTGCCGCGCAGGTCCCAGCAACCGAGCACGCCGCCGCTCACAACGCCGCGCTGCTGCTGGGGCGCGTGGACGGCGGCATCCTCGAAGCACCCGAATGCGCCCCGGCCGCCGCTGCGATCGAGTCCGTCCTCGGAGCCGACAAACTCGCCGAACTGCGCGCCATCTGGACCCAAGCCCAGACCGTTGACGACGAGGACGGTGCGGGCATGCTCGAACTCGGGCAACGCTGGCTCGATATCGTCGGCCCCGACCCCCACGCTGCCCCTGAACCCGGCTCGATGCTGTCATCTGCCATCGGCGCAACCATCGGCAATATCGCCGATGCCGTTGCTGCACAGAAGATTTCCGACGATCCCGCCGATGTCGCCGCACGAGCCGCGCGCGAAGAAGCCAGCCAAGCCGCAATCGCCGGGGCGATCGCGCGGCGGGTGTTCGGCAACGGCAGGCAACCAGCATCAGCGCGCAGAACACGGCCACCGACCGCCGTCGAGCACTCGGCGGCGCGGGTTCTGGCTCGCGCGTTTAACACCGGCAGCCAACGCGAACGGGCAATGGTGAAAACCACCTCTGCAATGCCACCGGGCCGCTTGAGGATGCGCGGGGCCATGGCTCGCGAAGCTCAACGCGCCGCCGGGACGATCCCCACAGCCGAACCGTTCACTCGCATCACACGCCGCGCGACCCCTATCCCGCCCTTGCGCGTCGGCATCGCCTGTGATGTCTCCGGATCAATGCGCGAGTACGCCAAGCCGGTCGCCTCGGCCGCTTGGATCGTCGCGCGCGCCGCCGAACTGGCCGTCATGCCCGCACAAACAGCGACGGTCACATTCGGAGCTGCGGTCAAGCCCATCACCTACCCGGGCACCGCACCTGACCGGGTCACCGAATTCACCTGCCCTGACAGCGACCACTTCATCGATGACGCCATCAACGCACTCGACGGCGCGCTGGGGCTGTCGCACCCGGTGAACACACGCCTTCTCGTGATCATTTCCGATGGTTGGTACTTCGACCAGCACCGCACCGAGGCGCAGAAGAGGATCGACCGGCTGCGCGCAACCGGATGCGCGGTGCTGTGGCTGACACCCGACGACGAGGACCGCCGCCCGCTCTCGGGCACCACCGTGCACGTGATCACCAACCCGGGCACCACCGCTCACGAAATCGGCCGCGCCGCAACCAAAGCCGTACGCCACGCCTGAACCCCACCCCCGTGGGAGAGTACTTTCCGACCGCCGAACAGGCGGCTGCGGCGATGGTCGCCGACGCTTAAACAACACCGGCCGATCGAATCGCGCCTTGAGCCACCGGATTTGTCCGGTGGCTCAAGGCGCGATTCGTTGTAGGCACTCAGCTTCCGTGCTGAGGTTCGCGGCAGCACGACACTTTCGGCGCGCTGGTTGTCGGAAACGCGGCTCGAATACGGAGTCCCTTCATGCGGAACACAAAACTTCCCGCACTCGGACCCACGGTTGACTCGAGGAGCGCGCGCATGGTCACTACTGGCACCACCGGGATCGACTCCACTCTCCCCGCACACACGTCATTTCGCCGCCGTTGGGGTGGGCGCGGCCAGGGCGGCTGCACCGCTGGTGTGGCCGCAGCTATCGCTGCGGTGGTGGTCACTGCCGCCACCGCCGGGCAGGTGGGAGCTGACCCCGGCGGCGGAGGGTGCGCACGCTGGACAGCAGTGCTCGTGCCTGGGACCTCGGAGACTTCGGCGACCGCGAACTCGGCTCAACCGGCCGGACTGCTCGCCGGTGTCGGTGCCGGGCTCGCCGCCCGCTACGGCGACGACATCGCCGTGCGCTACCTGCCCTACGCTGCCGCGCCCGCCCCATACCGGGCCTCACAATCCGGCGGAGTGGCTGGCCTGACGAGCCTGCTCGGCGGGCTGTGCGACTCAACCCAGGTCGTGCTGGCCGGGTACTCCCAAGGAGCCGATATCGTCGGCGACGTGACCTCGGCGATTGGACACGGCCGAGGTCCGATTTCCGCGGCACGCGTGCTCGCGGTCGGACTGCTCTCCGACCCGCGTCGCGATCCCGACACACCCCAGCTGGGCGCGCCTGCCCCGGGCCAAGGCATCGCCGGGCCCCGGGCCGAGGACTTCGGCGAGCTCGCCGGCCGAGTCCGCACACATTGTGCGCCAGGCGATCTCTACTGTTCGACCTCACCAGAAACCTCACCCGCACTCTCGGCTATCGGGCGCGCGTTCACCGGCACCGCTGCCCTCGGCACCGACAGCACGAGCTCGGACTCGGCGGCAACGACCGCATCGGGTTTGATTGCCTCGTCGGTGACACGGCAAGTCGTGATCGTGCTCGGCGGTCTGGCCGGATTCGCCGCCAATCTCCCGACTATCGTCGACGACCTTGCCCAGCTGCCGAACCGAGTGCTCGCGGGCGACATCGCTGGCGCCCACCAGCTCGCAGGCGACCTCAACACCCAATTCGAGCCACTGGTCACCATGGCAGGCAAAGTCGATCTGCACCTGGTCGCGCAAGCCCTGTCGATGGCCGCACCGCTGGACTCGAGCGGTACCACCGCTACAGCCGCGCAGATCGTCGACATTCTCGCTCGCGTCGACATCGCCCGCGTGGCCCGCGATGCGGGTATCGCCCAAGAGCTCACCTGGCGGGCAGTGAGCAAAGTCAGCAGCGGAGACCCGCTTGGCGCGGGCCTGGAAATGATCGGGCTCATCCCCGTGGCCGCCGACCTCGCCGGCGTCGCCGCGGTCGCCCTCACCGGAGAAGGCGGCGCCCAATTGGCCGGACTCGCGCAGTCTTTCACCACGACTACCCCCTCTAGTCCCGAGGCCGGCGCCGCCCTCGCCGAGCTCGCACGCGAAGGAGGTGACGCCGCACGCTTCTACGGCGGCGGCGTCCACCAAACCGGCTACCACGACGCTGTGACCATTCTCCTGAACTGGCTCACCAGCCAAATCGACACTGCCCGATAAACCTTCAACTCTCACTGATCATCGGTCGGCACTCGATCACGAAATTCGACGAATTTCGAGACCGAGTGCCGACACTCTCTTGTGGGAAGAGTCTTCGCAATATGCCCTTCTGTCCATAATTCGAAGCGAGCCACTGCGTGATCTCGCCTGTGGCTCGACGCGTGAGCTCGACGCAATTCTGTCGAATCCGAAGCTCGATAGACAGCGTGCATCCCTCGAGTGTTGTCGCGGCGTCGAGACTCCGGACGTGAAATGCTGATCGCTCGTTACGCAACCAAAAAAGACAGTTGGCTTGTTTTTGCAAACGGCTTGACATTTACGGGTGTATCGAGCGTCCATATAGATGGAGGCCCAGGAACTATCCCGGTAGCGCAACCGGAAGGGCCAACAAATGTTCCGGCCGGGACATGACCCACCAACCTCTAACCCGAAATGGAGTTGTCATGTCCACACCTACCGCCACGACACCGACCACACCGAACGAAATCGCACTGTGGTCTGCGGTGGAAAACAACCACAACAGCACTGCCCCTGAACTCGCCGACATCGCCGGAATCAGCGCATCCACCGCTCGCAAGATACTGGCCCGCTGGTCCGCCGAGGGGCGGGTCAAACGCTTCCCGCGCAGCGATCCCCGCTCGGCCGCCCGGTGGGTGCCCTTCCCGGCCAGCACAGAGGAACCCGTCACCCATCCCGGACCAGGCCCCACCGGGTCCGACACGCCCGTCGACGAGCCTGACTCCGCCAGCACGGAATCCATCGAACCGCCACAGACCTCCGACCCTGCCCCAGAATCCGGCCCAGCCGTCGACGACGACAGCGCCGACTCTCAACCTGGCACCGACGAACCCGAAGCGACGCCAGCCGATCCCGCCAGCGGCACCACCGATGCCGATGCTGACAGTGACGCCGCCGACAAGCCGAACAAGCTTGCGCCGGGCGCTTTGCGTGGACAGGTCGAAGACCATCTGCGCGAACATCCGGTCGACGAATTCACGCCCCATCAGATCGGAAAAGAACTCCATCGCTCCAGCGGCGCGGTGCACAACGCCTTAATGAAACTCACGGCAAACGGAGTCGCAGCACAGACCTCGACCGCGCCGAAGAAATTCCGCCTCGCCTCCGCGTGAAGCAAGACTGCTCATGCGTGGCATCGGATACCTCAGTTATCCGATGCCACGCACCCACAGCCAACAACTCCACGTACGGAATAGACCTGATTTCTCACCATGGACAGAGGGAGATTATCGCCATGCCCAGCTTTGCGCATCTGATCTACGGCCCAGGGCCCGACTGTCTCGGCGCGGTAGCGGCCATGCTGACCGAACAGGGATACATCGTCGACGCACCCCTCCATATCGGAGCGACATGTGAACTGCTGGGCTGCAATGGGCGCACCCATCACCATTGGCTGCTGATTGCCTACGGCTCATATAAAGCAGCATTCGCCTCCGGTGGGCGCGACCACATCACCACTGCCTGCGCGGCGAACAACGCCACTTACAGCGGCGGCGGATTCTTCGTCATACCCCCCGCTATAGCGGCCAGCGAATACGAACCGCCAGTCCGGACGCTCGACCGCCGCCCCGGCCGCCTCGAAAACGCTGACACAGCTTCGGCTGCCCGTCGGTGCCCGCTCCAAAAAGAGGAGAGACTTCGATGACGAACGACAACCGCGCCTCAGCGGATCAGGCCCTCGCCGAGCTGCGTCATGCCGCCCAGGCCAAGACCACGAGCGACCTTGGGCAGACGCTCGAATTCTTCGACCAGCAAGACGATTTCGAGCGAGTGTTCCTCCAGAACGAGGCGGGGCTGGGAGCCAATGAGCGCCGCGCGCAGCAAATCATCGTCGACACGCTCTGTGAACGACACCCCGAGATCACTGTGGCCTACCAACAGTGGAAACGCGACCCTGGCACAAACACGCTCGGCACAATTGTCAGCGCCGCGATCCGGGGCCTGGGACCATGCTACGTCTATCGCCACCACAACAATCTGGTCTGCGGCACCCTCGCGGAATACGCACTGGCCTGGCAGCACAGCCGCCCCACCCCGAAGGTCTTGTCGCCGGACGTGATCGCCGCCGACAGCCAGTGTCTCGCCGTATCCATCGAAGAACTCGACGGATACGACAACGGGATGACCACCGGTACCGTGTACCGGTTCACCGCTGGCGAAGACGTGATCGAACACCGCGTCCCCACTGACATCTTCGACGCCGACCCGCCTGCGGCGGACTCAAAGAGGAAGAGGCGCAAGGGGAATGGCAGAATCCTCATCGCTCGTCTCGATGAGTCCTACGCCGACTCCACCACCGGCAAACAGGTCCACAAGGTGCGCGAAGTCCCCTTCAAGGTCCGCCTCCCAAGCGTATGCGACCACCGCGAAGGCTCGATCTGCTCGATCTGCGCCCGCACATGGCAACTCGACTACGACTTCGCCAAAGGCAGGTTCCCATTCCCGCGAGCGCCCCGGGCGCGCGTGGCCGACCTGATCAACAACGGGATCCTGCGACCAGGCACCCGCGTAGACAGTGGAACCGGTGTCAGCGCGACCATCACCGAAGACGGCGGGCTGCTGCTACCCGACGGCCGCATCTTCTACAACCAGGCCGCCGCCAAGATGGCCGCCATGAATACGCTCCCGGCTCGGCGCGCCACTGTCGGCGGTGAACTGCCCGACGTGCCCAGCGACTGCTGGCACGTCGAACGGATTCGCCACTACCCCGAATCCGACCCGATCGTCGTGGTCGCTATCGACGCCGCCAGCGCCACGGAAGCCGAACAACGCGCCCTGGCATGGGCGCGGCACCCCGGCAGCGAAATTACCGCCGAACTCGACGAGGTCACAACCACCGCACACACCGACATCGGCTCAGGCCGGTGGACAGTCCTGCTGCACCTCACGAGTGGTCGGTCATGAACACCCGAAAAGGACCAAACACCAACAGTATTCGGGCAATTATCACCAGTAGCGAGCCCTCAGCGATCACCAGAATTGCTGTCCAGCAGTCGAACCCGCCACCTGTCACGCTAGCTGATGCGTTACATCGCGTGTTCTGCTTGAGCGAACACAGTTCCGACAGCGTCGAGCTGTGGCTCGCTATTGCCGTCGACGCGATCCGATTGATCACCACCAGCACATCCGAAGATCTTTGCGCGGTGCCAATATTCGCGATCTACAACCGCGTGCGCACTAATGCCATGCTCGACCCGCGCACAAGCGCCGTCTTCATCATCTCGGGCCCGCTGACGGGCACGCACTACCCTACGCTGGACGAGGCGGCACGGGCGATCGTAGCCTGCACGACCAACCTCGATGACACCCCAGCCGGAAATGGCCGTACGCGCTGGCGGCTACCCGCCCGCGGCGTCCATGGGGGGTTTCCCAAAAGTGAACAGGATCCGCGCGGCGGTCAGCTACCCATGGACTTCGACGGGGACCAGAGAGGGAGGTGGAGTCGCCGGGCAGACAACGAACCTCTGCGCTGAAGACGGTGCTTCGCGGCAAGATAGACCGATGACACCTGTCTGGATACCACTTGTCGCTTCGGGAATCGGCGTCCTGGGCACACTCACCGGCGGCATTCTGACGTACTTTCTCGGCCGGGGCCTGTTCAGGTTCGATCAGCGGAACCGCCTACGGGACCTGCAGCGCACTGCCATAGCAGATGTACTGGCACGAGGCAGTGAGTATTTCTCAGCCATGACCACGTTAATGAGGCGAAGCGCGCAGGATGCCATACGACATATCGCTGCAAACGACCACGAACGACTGACCGCTCATCGTTCTATCACCGAGGCATTGGATACATCCAGCAGCCGCGTCTCCTACTTGTCGGCCCTCCAGAACGCGTACCTCGTAATCGAGGACGTGCCGATTGCGCGAGCACTCAATGCCTACGCCAACGGCGTGTCCGCGATAGAAGCTCTCGCTGCTCGATCCGTTGAATCCCTCGAAACCGGAGAAGTGCCCGACGAGGCTGAAGTCGATAACGCTCGCGACGCCTTCCTTGCCGGGACAACAGCGTTGTCCGAAACGACGCGCAGGCAACTTCGTCCAGAAGTTCGATGGCACCGAGGCAGCGACAAATCGAACGGATGGCCCCCGGCAGCCGAAGAACCGCGCAATAGCGAGGTCAGCGCGTCAGGCCGTCCACAGGCCGTGGGAGGCCAGGAAACGCCCAGATTGACCGAGAACTAGCGAGGGTTCTTCGACCAGCTCAACGGGCATGCTAGTCGCAGGATTCTCGGCATCGTTTAGCGCACTAAGTAGATCCAGCAGCTGATCCTGGATCGACGCGTGCTCGGGGAGAGCAGCGCCGAACTGAAGTGACATGGTACGCATTGAAATCCGGTGCGAGTCAGCGTTTCGACTCGCACCAGACTTCTTGGTCAGGGGATGAAGAGCCAGACTTCCGTGACCATCAGCGCATCGGAGGATTCTGGCGTCCGAAGCTCGTGAAGAACACCAGGCAGCTACCGAACAGCACCACTGCCTGATCCCAATCGGTCAACCAGCCACCGGCACCAGCTACCGCGAGGCTGATTCCCATCGCGACGACCGGTTGGACGCTCGTCTTAGGATCTGGATCCTCGGGCTGAGATGAGCCCTGTACGGGCGCGTTTGAAGAGGGCATGATAGTCCTGTCCGTGGATTCCGAAATTGTCATGGACCAGCTGCCGCTTCCTGTTGCCTCAGGTAGCGGCAGCGCCCGTTTGAAGTAGCTGAATCTCCAAGCAGGCCAGAGCCATTGGATCATGGTCACGGGTTCATGCCAAGGTGGAGCAGCCTGTGGTCATTACACCCACGGCGCCGAGGTGGAATGGGTACTTCGGAGGGTTTAGTCGTATCACCTACCCCGGAGTAAAAATGGTCATGCGATCCCGACACGGCGAAATTGCCCACAACCATGGCGAACTTGCCCTCGTGCTCCGGGGTAGACGTATAACCCCTCGGGTGGAATGGCATTGCCCTCGGGGTGGAATGGGGGTTAGACGAGGAATGCGGGGGCGCAAAGGCCGCAGCATGGAGGCGAGTTCGCCATGAAAAGTGATGGGCATCACTAGATAGAGGGCTATACGCGTTGTCACGAACGACAACCCGTCGACTAGTCACAGCTTGAGCCGCGGCGGGTACCCGGCGGCGATCCCGCGAACGTGCCCGGACCTACTCACCATCCGGGCACGTTCGCTGGTAAACCGCGCGAATGCGTTCGCTGTTGAGCCGACTGCTATGGAGACAACGCTGAGGACTCAGCTATTTCCTTCCGGTGAAGTCACTGGATCTGTTGTGACTACCGGATTCTTCCGGAGATCATCGTTGTGCGGCTCGCGGTCCTTCCTAAGGGTGGGACGGAAGTTCGTCGACTTCTTGAGGGCTGCTCAGACCGAACAGTTGATGCCGTTTTTCCTTGAGCGCTTGACAGCGCTCATCGAGGTTGACGTCGTAAGCGGCACGGATCCCCAGATCCTCGCGGAGCGCCCGCCGCAAGAGGCGCACAGCGAAACCCAGTGTCTCGTTGAGGTATTGCTCGAGCTCAGCGATTCGTGCAGGCGCAGCCGTATCGGCGTCGATGACTGCTTGGCGGCCAGCATCCATGCAACGGCTGACTTCAGACGCGATGACAAGCGCGTCGTCGGACAAGACCATCTGAGAACGTGCGTAGCTGTCGCGCAACGCTTCCCACGCGTTGTGAAACTTCTCGGGCTCAGGGGCTGTGCCCGCTCTCTCGGCAAGGTATCGGCGGGCCGCGGTGCGGAAGTAGTGTGCCGAAGTGTTGAGGGCGGCATACGCTGCCCGCTTCTCATCTGAGGCCTCCTTAACGGCAAGCTCGCGTAGTTCTTCGGCGCGTAGTTCACGCTGGAGCTGGTTATCAATCCGCTTGGCGCGCAGGGCGTAGAGCTGTGTGGCGATACCTCCGCTGAGCGTGCCCGCCGCGGTGATGGCGGCAACTGACACGTTGGTCCAATCCAGGCTCATACCAACCGATTGTCCACGGCTGCCGAACAAGGCGGCCGGGTGGCCCTGCTCATCATTCTGGGGCCCTGGCGCAGAGTTCGTGATGCGAGTAAGCGATAGTGACTGCCCGGACTACAGGCGTGTTGCAGGTCGGGTTGCGCTGCCCGCCAACTGATTTAGTCGCACAAGCGCGCCCCGCGGTGTTATGGCGCGTTCGATGCCCCAGAATGTTGGGCAATGCGGGCTGACTTTCCGCACGGGCCAACAACGACGGCGCCCGGCGGGAGAGTTGCTGTCTGCCGAAGTAGCGGTCGACTTCGACCATCTGATCGAATGCCTGGCGGCGTTGGTGACTTTGATCGGCAGGCGGCTGGGCGGGCGGTAGGGTTTCGGCCCGATAGGAAGGCGCGCACCAAAGCCGAGATCATCGGGTGTCGCGTTCCCAGGGCAGGGTTTCGACGAAGAGGTACTCCAGCTGCCATGCCCACGAGCATTCGGGGCAGATAGTGTCATTGTGCTGGCATTGTCCAGTAGCGGCGATGGGGACTTCGACTTGGTCGATGCGGTGGACGATGTCTTTGCCTGCGGGTTTGGAGGCGCAGTCCACGAGCGCGCTGACGGTAATCTCGCTGCCCATCGAGGCAGTCCTTTCCGATTTGGCGTAAGGGGATCGCCGGTCATGGCTCAAGCCCGGCGGAGGTGAGGCTGGGTGGGCGAGTGGCACCGTAGAAGTCGTCGCCAGGGTGGCGATAGCTGCTCACCTGCACTGGGATGCCGAAAGTGGGGGCGTGGATCATGCTCCCGGCGCCGAGGTAGAGCCCGACGTGGTGGATGTCGGCGGGGGTTCCGTAGAAGACCAGATCGCCGGGCAGCAGCTCGTTCTCCGGGACTTCGAGCCCGATCGCGTATTGCTCGGTGGTGGTGCGGGGCAGAGTGATTCCTGCGGTGCGGTAGGCGGCCTGGACCAACCCTGAACAGTCCCAGCCGCCGTTGACCTCGGGGCCGTTGCCTCCCCACACGTAGGGTTGCCCGAGCTGGCCGCAAGCGAACTCGATCGCGGTGGCCGCGGCGAGGCCGGCGAGCTCGCCTGGGCTGCACTCGCCGGCGAGGGTTGAGCGGGTGTAGCGGGCAGCTTGGTCGAGGACCTGTTCGACGTACCAGTCGGCGTGGTTGTAGGCGAAGATCGCGCCGTGCAGGTCGGCGGGTGCGCCGGAATCGCACAGGTACCAGGCGGCGGCGTAGGCGGCGTCGACCGGGTCATAGCGTGACGGCGGCCCGGTTCGGCCGGGTGGGTTGCCGTGGCGGGTGATGACGGCGTCGAAGCTGGGTTGAAGGAACTGCATGGGTCCGCCCGCGCCCGCGAAGTTCTCCCCGGAGCGGACTCCGGGTAGGGGTGAGCGGCCGTGGTCGGTTTCGATTTTGCCGATCGCGGCCAGCACCGACCAGTCCAAGCCCGCGCAGACGTGTGCGGCCTGCCGATAGATCACCAGCCGGTCTGCCGGAATGTCCTGGGCTGCTTCACTACTAGGTGTCTTTTGGCCACCGGCGGGCGGGCTCGAGGTCGGTGCGCCGGATTGGTCGTAGATGGCGACGGTGGCGGCCACCGCGGCGATCACAACCGCAGTGAATACCCCTGAAATCCCCGCCGCGCCTACCACTTTGGCGAACATCACGACCCTGCCAGCCACGGGTTCGGAGGCGGAACCGGGCTTGGTGCCGCGATGATGGTCGCCCCCGGCTGCACCGGATCCTCGGCGTCGATGTCGACCTGATCACTGCTACCCGGTGCGGTGGTGCTGGCCGGTGGCCAGCGGGAGGGCAGTTCGTGTAGCCGGGCACGGTCGTGGCCGGTCGTATCGTGGAGCGGCAACCAGACACGATCGGCGGGGCTCGTATGCGCCCCGGTGGGGTCGAGCAGGTCGGCGGCGGCGGTGGCGATCGGCACGGTATCGGGGGCGGGAAGATCCTGCCATGCGTCGAACAGTGTTGTGCGGGCGTTTGTTTCGCGTTGGTGGGTGGGAAACCAGATCAGTAGCGGGGTGGTGATGGTGGTGGCGGCGGCGAGTTTGGCGTAGCCGGGAAGTTTGCGGGTGAGTTGAGAGTGGTTTTCGGTGGCGAGGTCGTATTCGAGGAAGAACTCGATGCTGGTGTGGTGGGCACTGAAACGGCCGTAGGCATCGGGGCGGACGAGATCGCCCCACAGCCGTGCGCAGCGGGTCTGGGACCACCAGGCGTGCAGGGTGCTGTAGTCGTCGTGGTGGCGGGTGTGCTCGGCGAGGCTGGTGAACCAGTCGCCGACTCCGACGGCGTGGGCGAGTTGCAGGCCGACCGCGATGGCGATGGCGTCGCGGTGTCGCCATCGCAGGGCGGCGGGTTCGATGCCTTCCTCGGCGGCGATGACTCGGGCTCCGGCGGGGGCGAGGATGTAATGGTAAGGGAAGCTGCCGATGGCACGTAGTGGCCGGAACCGGTCGATGACCCCGTACCGGTAGAGCTCTCGCAGTCGCCGCCGGGCCAGGCCGATGGCCGGAAAGGCCAGAGCGGCAATGTGTTCGCTGGTCAGGACGCGATGTTCGTAGAGCATCCGCAGCAGCCACCGGTCACGGTCGGTCAACCGTGCGACCAGTACTCCCACACTCGCTCCCGCTGGCGTGCCCGCATGCTCGACTTGGCGAAGGTCTTTCTGTCGCAATGAATCTCCGATCACGAGGTCCTCCTTCCTGGATGACAAGGTGGGTGGCTACCGGCGTGGGTCGTGATGACGGGGCGTGGCAGGGGAACGCAGGCTCGGGCCGGGCGGGGCTGTCGTGGAGGAGTGGGAGCGGGTGGTGGCGCGGATACCGCGGGGGTTGCCGGGAATCGGCGGAGGTAGCGGTTGGGTGATGAGGGTGAACGGCGGAGCTTGCTGGCCGTTGGTGACCAGGCGGGCGGCGGCGTGGAAGGCGTCTAGGTGGATGAGATCGTGTTCGCCCAGCCAGGGGCTGGTGTGGCGGGAGAGTTCGCGGGCGTCTTCGGGTGAGGCTGTGAAGATGACCTTGTTGCGGGCGTTGGCCGAGACCGCGTCGCGTAGTTCGCGCGGTAGTTGGGCGAGGTTCTGATGCGCCAGCACAAGCGAGAGGCGTAGTCCGCGTGCTTCGGCGAGCATGTCTTCGACAGGGGTGGACAGGTTGAGGAAGTTGTGTGCTTCGTCGAGGACCAGGGCGGCGTCGGGTCGGCTGGTAGTGGGGGTGCGGGCGCGGCTGGTGGCGGCTTGCCAGGTGCGTGCGACGAGCAGTGATCCGACCAGGCGGGTGGTTTCCTCGCCGAGGGAGCCTTTGGGCAGTCGTGCCAGGCAGATGCCGCCGTGGTCGAGGATCTCGGGCAGCGAAACGGTGGACGGGCCAGCGGCGAGGGCGGCTTTGACGAAGGGCCGCAGTAGGAATGCGCGGAGCTTGTTGAGCAGCGGGGCGATGATCTCGGCGCGTCCGGCGTCGGAGAGGGTGTCGTAGGAGCGCCAGAATCCGCGCAGGACCGGGTCGGTGGTGGTGGCGGTGAGTCGGGCGCGCAACGCGGGCTCGGTCAACAGTCTTGGGAGGTCGGCCAGGGTGGCGGTGTCGTGCTGGGCGCACAGGGTGAGCAGGCTGGTGCGCAGGACGTCGTCGGTGCGTGGGCCCCAGTGGCGAGAGTAGATGCGGGCGAAGATGGCGATGAGGTTGTCTACGGCCAGATCGACCTCACCGCGGGTGGTGTCGAGAGGGTTCACGCATGGCGGCGGGGTGGGGGAGTCGGCATCGAAGAGCACGACTCGTTCGCCGTGGCGGGCGGGTAGGCGGTCGAGGATGTCGGTGACGAGGTCGCCTTTGGGGTCGATGACGACCACGCCGCGGTGGTGGGTGGCGTCGTCCAGCACCAGTTGGGCGAGCAGGGTGGACTTGCCGACACCGGTGGAACCGAGGATGTGCACGTGGTGGCGTGCATCGGCCACGCGCAACGCGACCGGCCGTTGGCCGCTGCCCGCGTCGGCTATCCCGAGTGGTTTTGTGTGCGGGCCGCTGGTGGCGATGATGGTGGCGGGGGCCAGCGCGCGGGCTCCGGCCCGCGCTACACCGGCGACGGTGGGATCGAAGGGCAGATGCGCAATGGCGGCGAGTTCAGGGATCGAGAGCAGATCGCCTCGCGCGAGCCGTCTTTCGGTCAAGGCCGTGGCCAGTCGTAGGTGCCGGTGACGGCGGTAGTAGTTGAGGTCGGTGCAGGCCCCGAACACCGCGGCGAGTGCATGGGCGCGTCCGCGCGCCACCGCCCGCGCCTGTGCCACGGTCTCGGAGTCGGCGTCCTCGTCGAGGGTGGTGGTGACGGCGTAGCGCAGCCGGGTTTCCCAGTGCCCGCCACGCGCTTTCGCCACCGCAGCGCGGGTGCTGGCGGTTTCCTGCATGGCGGCCTGGCGGTCCCCGTTGCGTGCACGGTAGCGGGGACGAGCGGGTGCGCCGGGGGTGAGCAGGTCTAGCAGATCACGCAGCACCGTCTGGACGAGAGTGAGGGACTGGCCGGGTAGGTGTGTGCTGGCGCGGCGTAATCGGTGGCTGGTGACCGGGCGGGCGAGGACTTGCACGCATGCGGCTTGGCCGGGGTCGAGGTCAGCGGCGGCGGTGATCAGGTCGCGAACCAGATCACCGCTGTAGTCGGTGCGGATGGGCAATCCGTGATTGCGGGCGAGCCGCAGCTCCCCGCCGACCAGCAGCCGACGCTTCCTGCTGGCGGGCTCTGGCAGTGGCGGCGTCGCCGTCGCTGCCGCTCGGGTGCGTGCGCCGGGCCACGCGGATTCCACAGCCCGCTCGATCAATCCCGGCGGGATCGCGCGCGGCACCCACAGCCGGATCGACACCCCGGCCTCGGCGGTCACGCGGTACTCGAACCCGAGATGCGGCTGCCCAAGCAGCACTCGCCGCCAACGCGGCCGCAGCAGCCCGAGCAAATGAGACCAGAACGCCGCGGCCGAACCCGGCTCCACAACAGGCGGGGTGAGCACGATGACCTCGCGGGCACCCGCGGTTAGCCGGCGCCGCCGATATCGCTGGGCGAGCACCACCGCCGCGAGCACACCCACCGCGGCGCCGGCAACCATGGCGCCGCTGGGCTCGCCCACCGAGCGGGCGAGGTCGTCGAGGAGGCGGCCCAGCGTATGGTCGGGATCGAGGAGCAGGCGCCCGAGCCAACCGTGCTCAGCGGGCGGTGCGGTGGTCACGGCGCCTCGCCGAGATCGACGAAGGTGTCCTCACCGTCGGTGTCCTCGCCGGGAGTATCCGCGGTGTCGGTGAGCTCGATATCGCGGTCGTCGCCGGAGCCGGTGAGTTCGCTGGGATCGCTGGTGATGAGGTCGTGCTCGCTCGGCGAGGCCAGTGAGGCGAATACCGCGCGGTGCGCACCGGCCGCGAGCAGACCGTGTCCGCGTGCGGCGGTGAGCAGGAATTGCTGCTCACCGTCGGAGAGCGCGAACGCGGCCGCGACCTCGGTGATGGCTTGCGGGGCTTGATGTAGCAGGATCTGTGTGGCTGCGTTGGCGACGATGGCTTTGCCGAGGTCGGTGGAAAGCACGTCGGCGCAGTCCTGGGTGGCGACGGTGAGGCCGGCCCAATGCTTGCGCAGCGATTTGGCTGCCCGGTACAGGAATTCGGCTCCGGCGGGCTGGCGCATCAGCAGCCACGCCTCATCGACCACGACCAGCCGAGGCCGTCGAGTGCTCGGGTTGGCGACGTGTCGCCAGGTCGCGTCGAGGGCCAGCAGGGTGCCGACGGTTTTGAGCTCTTCGGGTAATTCACGCAGCGAGAAGACCACCAGCGCCCCATCGGGAACGGTGGTGGTGGGCCCGTCGAACAAGCCCGCGAATGCGCCTCCGGCGGTGAACGGGGCCAGCGCTGTGGCCAGGTCTGTGCCGAGGTTGGACCCGCACGCGAGTAGCTGCTCGCGCACCATCGCGAGGGTGGGGGCGGGACGGGTCCAGGTGGTGGGGTCTTCGCTGACTCCGGCGGCGGTGTAGGCGGCCGAGACCGCGGTGTCGAGGGTGGCTCGCTGGGCGGGGGTCTGCGCACCGAGTAGTACCTGGAACACAGTGTGGGCGAACAATTTACGTCGAGTCAGCGCGTCGGCGGGGGCGCTGCGCTTTCCATCGGCGCGGGTGTGGACTTCCAGATCGAAGGGGTTGAGCCGGACTCCGGGAGCACCGAGGTGGATGTAGGTGCCGCCGACGGCCTCACTCAGGCGCCGGTACTCGTCTTCGGGGTCGATGACGACGGTTTCGACCCCGCGATACAGTGAGCGCAGGATCTCGGCTTTGACGAGATAGCTTTTGCCTGAACCACTTCGGCCCAGCACGACGGCATTGTGGTTGTCGACGTGCTCGCCGAAACGATCCCAGAACAACAGTCCCGCTGCGGCGTCGCGTCCGTAGAGGACTCCGTCGGGGCTGGACAGGGCGGCAGGGTCGGTGGCAGGCAGTTGCGGGGAATCGAACGGGAAAGCCGCCGCCAGTGCGGTGGTGTCGAAGCTGCGGCGCATCCGCACCACATCCAGTCCCAACGGCAGGGTAGCGACCCACCCGCCCAGCGCGCGGTAGGTGACAGGGCGGGCATCGATGAGCAGGCTCGCCGCCAAAGTCCGTACAGCGGCGACCTCTTCGGCGAGTTCTTCGGTGCTGTCGGCGTGGACGGTGAGATATACCCCGACCCGGAACAGCCGGCCTTCTCCCCGCGCGATCGAGGCCGACAGGTCCGCGGCGTCCTCGGCGGCGACTTCGACGCGGGCGTCGGCCAAGCGGCCCTCGACGGCGCTGTGACGGCGGGCAGCCTCGAGGCGAGCGAGCTGGCGGGCGAGTCCGGCCGCGGCGCTCACCGGATCGACCGGCTCGATGTGCAAGGCCACATCCACCCGGCCGGGATGGCTCAACAGTGGCGACACCCACGCCGGAGCCACCTCGCGCGGATACCCGATCACCGCGAGGGTGGCCGCGTAGTCTGATCCCGCTTCAACGTGACGTGCCCCGACCGTCAATGACTCCGGCACGAACCCGGCAGCGGAACTCGTGCGGGATCGGTTGCGTCGCAACCCACCCCACCCGTGAACCCGAGCGGCGCTGTGGGGGTTGTCGTCTGCGTCATCGGCATCTGAAGCGAGATAGTCGGCAATTTCGGCGTCAGCGGTGATGACCGCATTCGGCGCGGCGGTGTCGGCGGCGGCCGGGATCAGCCGGGCGGGATTGGTGGCGGTGGTGAGCACGGCGGCGGCTTGGATGTCGTCGAGGGCGGTGACGGTGATCCCGAGTGGGCCCAGCAGCTCGCGGGCCTCGTTCAGGCGGCGTTGCAGCCGTGCTTCGGCGGCACGACGCGCGGCAAGGCTGAGTTGGCGCTGGGCGCGTCGGCGACCGGCGAGCAGTCGGCTCAGCATCGTCGCCGGAGTGGGCGCACCGAGTCCGGTAGTGGGGATGGCCGCGACATCGAGCGGTTCGCGCCACACGAGCAGGACCTGGCGGCGAAGCAGTTGTGCGTCACGGTCGAGATCGGTCAGATGCTCGGCGTGTTCGACCGCGGTGGCGGCGAGTTCGGGCGACATGTCGCGAGCGCGGGTGTGCAACGCGTCGATGTGGCCGGATAGGTCCAAACGTGTTGTGCGGATAAGGATCTGCACCGGCTGACGCAACGAATGCAGCCAGCCACCCAACTGCGCGACGAGACTGTCCTGCTCGGCCGGAGTTCGCAGCGTGAGGTTGATGGTGCCCGCCGCCGCGATCACCGCGAGCCCGTCGGCGCCGAGGTCGACCACTCCGATATCCGTCGACCCGGCGCTCACACTCTCGGGAAGATGCACATCGCTCGCCGATAAAGGTTGTGGAACAACAGGTTTGCCGCCACGGGTGCAACGGGTGAGCCAGCGTGGAACCGGATGTATTCCCTCGGGTGCTGTCGAGAGGTGCTGGGGGCGTAGCCGGTGGACTATCGCGGCGATCAGCAGTTGGTCGAGACAGAGCCCGTCACGGGTGGACAGCACCAGAAC
This sequence comes from Nocardia vulneris, assembly GCF_001613425.1. GTDB lineage: Bacteria > Actinomycetota > Actinomycetes > Mycobacteriales > Mycobacteriaceae > Nocardia > Nocardia vulneris. The sequence goes on from NZ_BDCI01000048.1 coordinate 42,007, forward strand.
CGTCACGACCGTGCCGATCGGTACCGCACACCCCACGAACACCGGTGCGGCGACCAGAGTGCGGGTCGCCACCCACACCAGATACAGCGTGAGGGCGGTGACGGCCAGGATGACCAATTGCCGGGCGGTGAACGGGCCGAGCAACCGGTCAGGGCGATCGACATCGGCGGGGATACGAATCGGAGCAGACATGGCGAGGTGCGTCCCTTCTACTTCTTGCGTGGCTTCCGGCGGCGAAGCGGCAGATCTGGGAGCGGCAGGTGCAGCTGCCGCACCGGCCGCCGTGGCGGGGGCGGGCCAGCGGTCGGCGGTGGCGGGGGCGGGGGCGGAGGAGCGGGAGTGCGGCGGGTTTCGATCGGCAGCGGGTATTGCCCGCCGCGACCCGGCCGGATGCGGGCATAGGGATCGGGCGGGGTGAACTCGAACGCGAGCTGGCGCCCCCCGCCGACCTGTGCTCGTGTGGAGGCCGGCGAGACCGCGGGCGCGGTGCTCGGTCTCGCCGGGACCGGGGGAACTCGGCGCACCTCGATCGGCAGCGGGTACTGTCCGCCGCGCAGCGGGCGCACACCCTTGTACGGGTCAGGCTCGCGGAAGTCGAACTGCAACTGTCGGCCCCGCCCAGCCGCCGGTGTCCTTGTGCTGGTGGTGATTTCGGGGGCTGAGGTCGAGGCCAGGGTGTGGCGCGGGATACGTCTTACCCCTTCGAGGGGCAGCATCATCTGCCCGTCGCGGCCGGGGCGGGCGCGCGTGTACGGGTCCGCTGCGGCAGCCGGTATGCGGGGTGAGTGTCGGCGGGCTGGAGCGAGGTGGTGGGTAGCCGGGGTGTGGTGGCGGGTGGATGTGTTCGTGCCCTTGAGCAGGCTCAACGTCTTGTAGGCCAGGTAGCTGCGCACAACCGTGGCGGGCAGGGACCGAGTGGGGTTGATTTTGCAGGCGGACAGCAGCCAGAACGGGATCTTGACCAACATTCCCACCAACGCCAAAGCGACGATGAGATCGACCAGACCGTCGCGGTCGGGTGTGCCGAAGGCGGGGAATCCGTCTGGGGACAACAACACTCGCGCCGCGGTGACCAGGGTCAGTGATTGCACGACCTGGATTGCAAGGCACGCACCGAAGGCCCGCCACCACCAGCGTGCGATTGGCTCGAGCATCGGCAGGCCGTGACACATCAATGCCAAGGGGGCCGCCACGATCAACACGATCGTGACCGACACGCGTACCACGTAGGTCACCAGCAGCACCGCGATCAACACCACCAGCGCGGTCGACAACAGCAAGGCGAACACCGGCCCACCGGTGGTGTTGGTGGTGACGAGCTCGCGCAGGGTGGCTGTGGCCGAATCCGGATCAACTCCGTCCCCGGCCACAGCACCGGCCATCGCGTTGGCCAACCGCACCGCGTAGGTCGCCACCAGCATGCTCATCGCACCGGCGATAAAACCGGCCACGATTCTCGGTAGTAATTGCGTTAAGCCCCAACGGTTTTGCAAAGTCTCGTACATCATCAATAGGACTCCGGCGGCCATGATCACCAGCGCGTAGCTCGCGGTGACCAGTTGCCACGAGGAGTCCCACAGCTGTGCAACGCGGGGAAGGTCCAACGGTTCGGGTGTGGTGAGCAGCGTCGCCGACAGCAGCTCTAGCAGCGGGTTGAGCGCCGAATCCACCAACCGGCGGAAGAACCCATCGATGGCTGCGGCCACACACCCGCTGATATTGCGCACACCGCAGTCCGGATCGGCATCTGTCGAACCTGCGGGCACGGGTGTCGACGGTGTGCTCGGCACCGAAGGTGTCGAGGGTCGGGCAGGGCCCGGCACCGCCGACGGTGGAATCGACAACGAAGGTGGCACCGCCGGAGTCGCAGCGGTCGGTGGGGCGGGCACCGGTGAGTTCGTCGGTGGTGGGTCCGCGGCGCCGGTCCCGATGCCGCACAGCAGCATTGCCGCGATCGCAACGAACATGACCAGTGCTGGGCCACTCTTGCGGCCCACTGGCCCGATCCGTGTCAGAGCAGGGGCGGGCATGCTCAGTCGCCCACGATCGATTTGAGGACCGCGACGATGACCGGCGCCAGCATCGCCAGCACATAGCCAACACACGCGGCCTTGAACGCGATCTTCGCCTTTTCGATCTCCCCGGGATCGGAGCCACCGATCTGGTATCGGGCACCGGCGATGGTGAGGCAGACCGTCGCCAGCACAGCGAGAATCCCGACGAGCCAATTGCGAATGTTGTTGAGGACCTCATCAATTGACCCGGCTACCGCCAGTACCTGGGTGAGCGGTTGGGCGGCAGCCGAACCCGCCATCGAACCCGCCATCGACACCACACAGGCGACAGCAGTGGCGGCGACCACGACCATCCGGATCGGCCAATGCCGTCGAGCACGTACGCGACCAACGGAGTGTGCGGGGGCGGGGAAACATGTGGTCAGGCGCATCGTCGGGAATCCTCCGTGTGAGCCGGGTCAGCGGGGACGGCAGGAAACCGTCTCTGACTCACCACTCCGGGATCACGCCGCGTTTTCGACACCGGCGCGCGATTTCGGTGCGCACGCGCCGGGTCGAGCGTGACCGCGGACAGCGCTGCGGCTTCGGTAGTGCTGGTGCGTGCCGGATCGAGTTCGGCCGCGCGGGCTTGCAACCAGGCGGTGAGTTTGCGTTCAGCGCGCAGGCGGGCCTGCTGCAGCCGGTCGTAGGAGTCGCCACGTTCGAGCGCGACCGAGGCCAGGCTTCGATGCTCGAGGCGAGTCGAGGCGATCAACTCCGCGGCGAACGCCGAGATCACCCCGCCGGCAACCGCCTCGCCCAGCAGCAGCTCCGGATGACCTGCCGGTGCGGATCCGATCGGGCGATGCCCGCGTCCATGGCCCGCGGTGTCGAGTTCATCGTCGGGTATCGGCGCGCAACGTGCCTGCTGCGCCCATCCGTGGGCGCTGCGGTAGGCCGCCCACCGCAGCCGGGCCACCAAATACGGGCGGTCGAGGTCGATGCGGGCCAGCTCACCGAAGAACCCGGCCAGCACCGCGGACTCGGCATCGGCGCGACCGTGCAGCCGGAACCGGTGAGCGAGTCCGGCCAACATCGGCAAAGCCATCCCCGCACACACCAGCCTCGCGTCGCGATCATCACGCCGGGCACCGACGATCAACCACCGCCAGACCGCATCGACCGTGACGATCGGCAATCCCGGATCACATACGAGCTCTCGCAACCGGCCCCACGTCGGAACCGGCTGCTCGAACCCTGCTCGCAGCTCGGGCGCGAGTTCGACTGGCTGATCGGCCAGAGCGGTGAAAGCGGTTCGTACCGCGGCCAGCGGTGAGGAATTCGAGCGGTGACGACTGCGCTGCTGTGCATTCATGACGATCAACTCCTGGCATCCGAAAGGGGAAAATTCCGACCTCGCCAGGACACAAACTCGCCGCCACCAAAACGCCACCGATCGACTTCCAAACGACCTCCAACCAACTTCCGCGCCCGCCACAACGCGCGGTAGCGCACGCCCGCGGCAGTGGCGGCACGTCCGGCGAAAAGGCTGCCGCGAGCAGGGCGGTGGCGTTTCGGTGGCGGACCGCCCCAAGCCAGCCCGCACCGCCACGAACAGAGGAGAAGATTCGGCAGAAAGTTCTGTGGGCGCAAAGCCCCGAGCGGGCGGCACGGAATTCGCGTGGGGGTGATGTCGGAAATGCGGTCGGGGTTCGGAGTGAACCAGTGCACGCACTGCCCCGACTCCGAGGAGCACCGAATGGTTTCTCAGCAGCCCGCGCGCTCGGCGCGTACCCGCCCGCCGGTCCCGGCGACGCTGTGGTCAGCCGGGCCCGACCCGCTCGACCTCACCCAGCCGTGGCCCCGCCCGATACTGGTGCGAGCGCTGCACGAGTTCAGCCGGCTCGGTGACCGAGTGATCCTGTTGCCGCTCAACACCGCGACGCCCGGATCGGGTGCTGCGGTGATGACCGTCGTCGAAGCCGGCGAGACCGACCGTGCTCTGACCGACCTGCATGCCGAGATCACCGATGCGAGTACCGCGGATCTGATCGTGACCGACCTCGCGCGCGGTCATACCGATCCCGCGCACCTGCACGCCACAACCGAATGGGCCGCCACCCGGCTGCGTGCAGGTGGACTGCTGGTCGTTTCTGCCCTGGCCACCCACACCCGGCGCGGGCTGCTGTGCGACCCGACCGGCGCGATCGTGACCGCCGCACAATCGGCCGATCTGCTCTACCTCCAGCACATCATCACCGCCCCCGTCGACCGCGACGCCATCACCCCGGCCCTGCCCGCCGGGTCCGGCCCCCAGCGTGGCGTGCAGGCCCATCGAATCGTCCACGTCGATGTCCTGGTGTTCCTGCAACCCAGCGCCCAGGCCGCGGAGCGGCCCTCCGCCTAGATACCAGGTGCGACGGATCGCTCTGCCCAAGCCGATCCGCCGCGATCTATTCCCGGCCCCGAGTGAAAGGCATTCCCGTGAACGCCATTCCAGACCCCCACCCGATGTCGTACTCCGGCACCCATGTAGCCGGTGTGCCGGTGTCCGTATGGGCGACCGCCCAGGTGTCCTCTACCGCGCAACGTGCACGCCGATACCTGCCCGACAGCACACCGCATCCGGCGAAGATGCTGCCTGCCATCGCCGCCCACGCCATCGACCACTACACTGGCCCCGGCGATCTGGTCCTTGACCCGATGTGCGGTATCGGTACCACCCTGCTCGAAGCCATCAACTCCGGCCGTGACGCAGTCGGCGTCGAGTACGAAACCCGCTGGGCCGAGATCGCCCGGGCCAATCTCGACGCCGCACGAAACACGGGAAACGACCGCAATGCAGAGGTTTTCACCGGCGACGCCCGCACCTTGGAACGGCTGCTACCCCAGACCTACCGAGGCGCAGTCGATCTGGTTATTACCTCACCCCCGTACGGAGACTCCACCCACGGTCAGGTCAGGACCGGTCCCGGCACGAAGGTTCACAAATACAACCACCGCTACGGGCACACCCTCGACCGCGGCAACCTAGCCAACCTCGGACTCGCCCGACTGCTGACCGGATTCACCCGCATCCTCACCAGCACCGCCACGTTCCTGCGCCCCGGCGGGCACGTCGTCGTCACCGCACGCCCCTGGCGGCAGCACGCCGAACTGATCGACCTACCCGCCCACATCATCACCTGCGCCACCCTCGCAGGACTCGAACCCGTCGAACGTTGCGCCGCACTCCTGGGCCGCCTTGCCGATGGGGACCTGATCGCCCGCAGCAGCTTCTTCCAACGCGACTTCATCACCAAAAACCGCGACGCGGGCCTGCCTGTCCACCTCATCGCACACGAGGACGTTCTGATCTTCCGGCAGCCAGCAACATCCCGAAGTACTCTCGCGCTCAAGCACTTCTGCGACCATGGCCAATCCCGTGGTCAGGCGTTGCGAGCAGGGGATGACACCCGCATCTGCGAAGATCCCGACGATAAGGCGGCGTAGCCCTCGGGCGTTTTAGTTAGCATCGAGCGTGTAGTTACTGTCTGAACTCCGACTCAAGCACGAGTGGTGGCGTCTAGAAGCCCTGGTCTCGGCATATGTTTCGAGGTATCGGATGAGGGCGAGGGTTCCCTCTGCAAGCGCAACGAACGAATTCTCGGACCCGACCACCTGGCCTCCCGCAACAACCTCGCCGACGCCTACCGGGCGGCGGGACGATCATCGCCCGCATCTAGCGGCCGATGTGCAGCTTCGGCATTGGCTCGATGTCAGAGAAGTTCAAATCAGAGTATGCAGGTGTCCAGCAGGTCGGGCGACCGCCTTTGGATAGCGCTCGTGGGAACGATGCGCGCTCATCGACATTCGCGTGCGTTGGGCATGCTGTCAGCCAACTGATTCGGAAGACCCGTCGATCAGGTGTCCGGGCCTTCGGCCACCAGCAGCTGGGCGTCTTCGATGAATCGAGCGAACAAGCTGAAGGCACACAGGCGTTCCAGCGCGGTGTGCTCGGTCAGTTCGATCTCGTCGTTCGGCAGATGCCCCAGCGGGTTCCGGATCGCGCTGAAGCATCCCGAACCGAACTCCATGACGCCCCGTCGCATCGACTCGGCCGTCTGATCACTGCTGAATTCGTCGTATCGAAGGCGGGGCTTGCCGACCTCCGGGGCCTTCTCGGTGAACGCCTGCTTGACCAAGTCCAGCTCGGAGACGTCCCGGCGCGAAAGCTTGGCCTGCAGCATGGAATTCACTGCTTTCGCCGCAGCGAGCACCGCTTCGTGGCGGTGGCCCGTCGCCCATTGCGCTGATGCGGCCTGCCAGACCAGTGGATGCAACCCCGAGGCATTGATCTGCGGTGAAAGGTCGCTGCCGCCAAGGTTTTCCATCACCTCGTCGTAGCTCTCCAGACGAGCCAGAAGGCGCTGAGCACCTTCCCGCTCCTGAGTGAACTCGAACTTGCTGGAGGGAAGCAGAGCTGACTGCCACTCGGGGTAGAGCTTGTCTAAGATTTGGCGTATCGGTTCTGCCAGCTCAATAGCCGTATCTCGACCACATGCTGGCAGGAAGGTATCCCGGCCCCGCATCGTCGATGCTGGACGTTGGATGACCGGGCTGGCCCGGTCGACAAATTCCCTCAGTCTCGTGCGTACCCACTCGACGTTGACGCCGTTCAGATTCACGTCCGCCATAATCACATACCGCAAGGTAAGGAATCGATCCGGTTTCACAGAGGGCTACCTGGGCTATAGAGACTCCCTCGACCAGCCATCCAGAGCTTGGTTCCGACCAGGCCGAGGTCCACATATTGGCAGGAGAGTGCGTTCGGCCTGCTGCGGCTTGGCCGGATCGCTCAGCGCGATCAGCGGCATTATCGCTCACTCGTGCTGACTGAAGTCAGTCAGTGACCGATTCGGCGCTCGTCCACGAAGCGGCTGCGTCGCTGCTTGTTTTCGATGGCGCAAGCGAAGTTCTTGGGGGCGGCCTTCGATTGCGGGTTGGTCAGGGCACCAGGGACACCGCCGCCCCACGGGCTCTGCGTCGCAGCAGGCATTGTCGGCGGCGATCGTTGTCAGCGCGTATGAGATTTTCGATACGCCGACGATATCCGCCGAATTATACCGTCGACTCTGAAATCCCCTGTGTCACAGGAGATCTAGAGAAACAGGAGAAGACGATGAAACTGCGCGAACTCGCCGTGACGGCCCTGCTGGTCCTCGGCATGTCCGGCTTGGCTGTCCCCGCCCAAGCCGCCGCCGGATACGACCGCTGCCCGAACGGGCATTTCTGCCTCTTCAGCGCCGCCAACGGGGGCGGGCGAATCGCCTACTTCCGCCTCGGCTCCACCGATCTACGCCTGCAGAACATCGACGCCCAAGCCTATTCGAAGTGGAACCGTACCGGCCGATACTGGGACGGGTTCACCGAGTACAACTATCGCGGCGGCGTCATCTTCCGGAGCGGCCCCGGTCAACAACTCAACGTCCCGGCCGATGTCGCCACTCAGGTGCATTCGGTGAAGCCGGCCTGACGCGAAATCGGCGAGACGCGACAGCGTTCGCCATCAGCTGGGGTTGCGGGCGAGCAGGCAGAGCGGCGGCCCACGTAGACAGACGACAGCCCCGCCCAGCAAAGCTGCTGGGCGGGGTCACGGACCAGGCGGCGACTTCATCGTTACAGCGCTCATGCGGTTTTCCGCAGGCTCCACTACAGGTTCCCGTGATTCCCACAAACGGATGTTCCCACGATCCGCAGAACTCGCCGTGAGCTCGAACACCGCGCTCACGCGGTTCATGTCGCCACGTAAGCGGCATGAGCGGATGTGCTGCTGACTAGGCATATGTGCGGTGGTGACCCGCTACTTTGACGGGCTACTGCGGAGTTGGGGGTGCACTGGTCGGGCAGGTCAGCGCTCGTCGATTGTTTCTGCTTGCGTGGTGGCGAGATTGATGCGGACAGTGTCAGTGAGCGGATGATCGGCCCCAAGGATCTGCTGGCAATCACGCAGTAACGACTCGAACAACGGGATGGCTTTGCCCAACTGCCCCGCCGACCTGTAGGCGCCGGCGAGGTTGTTGCGGGAGGAGAGAGTGTCAGGGTGGTCGGCACCGAGCACCCGCTCGTAGTCGGTGAGGGTGGCTTCGTAGAGCGCGATGGCGTTGCCCAACTGCCCCGCCGACTCGTAGGCGCCGGCGAGGTTGTTGCGGGAGGTGAAAGTGTTCGGGTGGTCGGCACCGAGCACCCGCTCGTAGTCGGTGAGGGTGGCTTCGTAGAGCGCGATGGCTTTGCCCAACTGCCCCGCCGACCTGTAGGCGCCGGCAAGGTTGTTGCGGGAGGTGAGAGTGTCAGGGTGGTCGGCTCCCAGCACCCGCTCGCGATCGGTGAGGGTGGCTTCGTAGAGCGCGATGGCGTTGCCCAACTGCCCCGCCGACTCGTAGGCGTACGCGAGGTTGTTGCGGGAGGAGAGAGTGTCGGGGTGGTCGGGGCCGAGGAGGTGGTTGTAGTCGGTGTGGGTTTGTTCTGCGAGAGTTAGGGATCGTGCGGTGTCGGCGGAAGTGATCAGTTGGTGCACAGCCCAGGTTCGGGTGGCGAGTACTTGTTCGAGTAGTTGAGGTTGTGAGGTTTTTGGTAGTCCGGTGTCCCAGATCGCCTCGATCTGCTCGGCCAGGTGTGCTCCCTGCTCGCGGCGTACCCATGCCTCCTCGTCGTCGAACAGGGCCGGAACTATCACGTCTAGTGAGTTGTGCACGAGAGGTTCTGTGGCACTCGCGGATTGAGCGCGTTCGCGGAGTATCCGGGCGATGAGGCGGTGCATGATCACCGAGTCGCCGGTGGTCGACCAGGACATCAGCGACGCGGTCACGCAGCGTGCGATGGCTTCATCGAGGTGGCCGTGCGGGTCCGGCAGCAGTGTTCTGGTCACCCCGGAAGGCGATAGCATCGCCATCACCGTCAGCAACCACGCCACGATCGCGTCCACGTCGGGGTTTTCCGTGGCTGATTCGACGGCGTCAATGGATAGCAGGATCGCTCGAGCTACTGAGTGCGGATAGTCGTGGCCTGCCGTGCGCGCCAACACATCCGGCAGCCGTCGCTGGCTCAGCAAGCGCAGGTAGTGCGGGTAGTCCAGGCGTCGGCTGGTGATGGTCGCAGTCGCGCTCGACAACGCCAAGGGAAGATCGCCCAGCACGTCGGCGACTCGGTCGGCGTCGGCGTCATCGGGCAGGTTGGTGGCATCGGCGAGATAGGAGCGTGATTCCGCACGGGTGAATCCTTGAAGCTCGACTGTGGCACCGAAACTGGTGAACGAACGATCCGTCGTGGTCACGATGACCCGGACCCCGCCGGTGGCGGGCAGCAGCGGCCGCAGTCTGTCCGGGTCGACGGCATTGTCAAACACCAGCAGCCCCGCCTCTGAACGACCCGAGAGATGATCCCGCAGGCGGCGAGCCGAAACCGCCGAATCACCCTCGGGATCGGCGACACCGAATCGCTGAGCTATCTCCGCGAGTCCGGCACGTGCCAAGTCGAGGGATTCAGCACTGATCCACCCCACCAAACCAGCACCACGATCGACTTCATCACGAGCAATGGAGGCAGCCAACTGCGTTTTCCCCACTCCCCGCATTCCGGTGACCACCACCGCCACTCGCGAGCGATCCAGCACCGCCCGCAACCGATCCAACTCGACGCGGGCGATGAAGTGGGTTGGCAACTGGGGGATCTCACCCACTATCGCCCGCCCCGGCTCTTGCGGCCCGCGTCCGGCGCTGTTGATGCGGAGATCACCGTGGATGACGTTGCCCGTGAAGATGTTCGCACCTGTGCCCGGCGCGGGTGACGCGGTGGTACCTGGGATCAGGACCGCGTCACGGTAGGGTCCGGCGGCCCCTGAAACCCCGCCCGCACCCCGCTGATCTTCGCCTCGCCCGCGATCGTGCTATCAACGAGCCGCACCCCGTCGCCGGTGGATTCGATATCGGAGATCTCCAACGCCGTAGCAACGAGACCGTTCACATCGACGCCCACCACGGCCTGCGGGGCGTGCTGCCGCACGGCGTCCAACACCGCCGCCGCGGCAACCGCCAACTCCGAATCGCCACCGGCACCAGCATCTTCGAGGTCCTCGGCCAACGACTCCCGCTTGGCCTCAGAGTCCGGCCGCCGCTCCACCCCGGTCACATCCACATCGCGGTACTTGCGCGAAATCGCACTCTTCAACCCCGCATACGCGTCCTTCACCAACTCGGTCGCAGTGTCCGTGGCTCCCGCCAACGCACCCGCAGCAATCGCCGCAACCACCGCCGCTGTCACCGGATCCATACCGACCACCCCGCAATCTATGCTCTGCCAAACGAATTCCCGAAATCCTCCACCCCCATCCCACCACGCAAGCACCCCACGGACATATCAATCGATCATCCGACAGCACGGCTACCTACCTGCCTACCACCATGGACACACCGTGCGTCCGCAAGTCGGCACGTCCGGGCTTCCAGCGGCGCAGTCGATCTCATTGCGCCCACCGCCCAACCAGCGGCGTAGCGGATACTCGAATACGTCGATCGATGTCAATGACTATCGCGCACTGACGGCTTCTGTCATGCTGCACCTGTGACGACGCTGGGTCGCAACGCTGATCGAACTATTCGGGACGAGAAGAAGTCTCGCATCTGGCAGTCTCATGTCGCACCGCTCAACCACCTGGCCGATCGCATCGCCGACGCCGAAAACCTCCCGCATGGTTTCGTTCCGTACGTCGATCCGGATCAAGGAGGCGTCCACGCTCGTGTTCTCGTGCTGCTGGACAACCCTTCGACAAAGGCCCAAGCCGCCAGGGACAGCGGTTCTGGATTGCTCAGCCTGGACAACGACGACTGGACAGCCAAGAACTGCCGAGAAGCGTACGCCGCCAACGGGATTGACTGGTCACAGGTCGTTCACTGGAATGTCTGCCCCTTCCCGATCAGCCGGGACAACGGCGGATCGACCGCTTCCGAGCGCAGCCGCGGGGCGCGTTGGACACGAGAGATGGTCGACCTCCTACCCGAACTCGAGATCGTGCTTTGTCTAGGGCGGGCAGCCGAGGATGGATGGAAACGAGCCGCAGTACGGAGGAGCCTGTACGTATTTCCGCAAGGGGTGCCACATTGCTCACGCCGTGGCCTTGCCTCGTCCTCTGCTCGGGAGCGTTTCGAGGCCGCTATTGCGCAACTGGCCCTCATGCTGAAGTCGCCTAGCGATACCGTTCGTCGCTGAGCTCGGTCCAAGTGCGATGCGGAACGGCTCCGCGCTGTGATGGTCTTGCTTTGACGAATGCCGGCCGGGAGATCACATCACGTACGCACTTCGGCATTACCGAGCATTCGAACCGGAGCGGTCGATGCTCGGCTGAGCTTGTGACCATGCCGGGGATCAAATCGCCCAGGCGGGCCCCCCGTCACTGAGCTCCCTTGCCTACCCTTCTGCTGATTCGGTAACGGCAGGTGTTGGAGTCCTCACGCAGCAGTCGGTGCCCGCTGCCAGGGCCAGTAGGGTCCACACTGATTGCTGCTCGCCGGTCATGGCTTGCCATTCAGTGTGGAAGTCGGCGTCGTCGACAGGCCAGGAGTGGCGGGTGGACAATCGGCAGACGCTTGAGCGCAGGGTCGTGTCGATCGGGTAGACGGTGAAGTCGTTGCTGTGGTCGGCGACCGCACGCGCAATCGCCGTGCGGTCAAGCTGGGGCATCACTTTGGTGATCGCTTCGACAAGCTTGACCGCCGGGGCCCCCGAGCCGAGCAACTCGCGCCACTGCTCGCCGTGGCGGAGATAGGCGTCGGCTGCTAGTTGCAGGGCAGGGAGTTTCACTCGCACCAGAAGGTCCGTGACGTCCTCGCGTCCTAGCGCAGCGATCACGTCGGGGCGCGGGAACAACCAGCCGGTGTTGCCGTCGGGGGTGTGGATGCGGCGGCCGTAGGTGCAACACAGCCGGTAGTAGAAACGTTGCAGATGTTTTGGGGTCAGGAATTGTCCGAGCAGCGCGGCGCCCAGGGCGTCCCACAGGTCTGGGTTGGCCAGCCGGGTGACCGTGCCGAGCGCGCGTAATGGTGCGGTCAGGGTGAGCGGGCCGGTGAGGGTGGCTGGATCGAAGTAGCCGACTGTGATCGGCACGGGGCGTGCGTCGGCGGGTTGGCAGTTGATGAACAGGGTCTGGGGGAGGTCCTCGGCGGTCACGATCGAAATCCTGTGATGGTTATCGGTGAGGACGCGGTGTGCGCGTCCGTCCTCAGAGCGGTTCCATCCGGGATGGTCGAGCATCACGGTGGGCATGGTTACTCCTGTGGGTTCTCGAACTCGATAGGTGGGCAACGGGTTAGTGCGGGTCACCAGGGGCCGAGAAAGGTGGTGGGGACGCGTCGGGTGCCGTGGCGAAGTTCGTCGATGAGGTCTTGGTAGCCGCGGGCGAGATCGCATAGGCGGGTCCAGGCGTCTTCGTAGAGTTGGTCGGAGGCGTAGGCGAGCGCGACGAAGGTTTGATGGGTCAACTGGGCGAGTCGATCCACCACTTGCCCAAGGGTTTCGGTGTGGAGCGGGGCTGTCGGTGCAGGGGGGAGGGTGTCGAGGACCCAGGTGTCGATGGCGCGAACCAGCTGGATCCGATGCCAGGCAAGTCGCTCGTCTTGACCTGGGGCGGTTTCGAGATCAGCGTGGATTTGGGCCAGTTCGGCGGCGGCATCGAGGACCGGGTGAGCGCTGATGAGCGGCATACCGCGACACGCCATCAGCAGTAGATCTTTACCGGGGATTTCCGCCGGGTCGGCGAGGCGGGCAGTCATGGCGCTGGGACTAGCGGTAGGCGGAGTCGGCCGGCCTCGGGCGGCCCGAGGTGGTGGATCTGCCCGCGTCTGTCAGCGAGCAGGGGTATGGGCGGCGTGTGGAACATCTCAGCGCTCCTTGTCTTCGGTGCCGGGAGTCGTGGCGGTCGTGTGATAGCCGCGTCGTTGTCGAGCGTGGATGCCGTGTGCGCGGCTGTAGAGGCCCAGCACGGTCTGGGTCGTTTCAGTGACCAGCGGCGTCTCGGCGACCAGGCTGGTCCAGGTGTAGGCGTCATGGTCGATCACCTCGATCGGCTCCGGCACCGCCACATCGACAACGAAGGCCACCAGCCGCTGCCTTGTGCCCAAATCGCTGGCGGCGCCGTCGAGTTGGGTCAGTACTTGCGTGATCGACCCGGCGCGCAGACAGGTCGCAGTACGAACAAGCGTGATGATCGCTGAAGACAAGTCCTCGCTGAGATCTAATGCGCCGGTAGGTATTTCCCACTCGCCTTCGATCGCCTTATCCACGACGGGGCGACGCAACAGCAGCACTTTGCCGTCGTGGCGGACCACCACAGCGACCGAGAGTTGCTCGATACCATCGCGCCGTGCGGCGCTGGTGAGCAGGCGCAAGTCCGGTACCTCAGACATCGTGGCCGCCTGACGGGAAAGCGCCCTTCTGGAGCAGGGGGTTGCCGACCCGTAGTCGTGTCATTCGATAAAGCCGATACCGCCGGGCAGCAGGATCGTGTTCTGGTCGGGTGGCGGGCAGGTCCCAAGCCTCGATCACCAAAGTGGCTGGGTCGGTCCACCGGATCCGTACGGTGACCGCGCTGGCGCGTAGCCAGGGCTGGCTTTCGAACCAACTGCGGTGGACGACATCGGAGACGAGCAACTTGGTGGTCTGGGCGACCAACGCCGCGTAGTACTGAACGCCCCAATGCTCACAGAACCAGACCGCGTCCTCGACCGCCTGCACGATAGGGCGTCTGTCCAGAGGCACGGTCGCGGTGATAGCCAGCTCGGCACCTGGCAGAAACGATATACGCTGGGTCGCTGGCTCGGCTACTTCGACAGAACACATGACTCACCACACTTTCCGATAGGGGGCTAAGGCATCCACAACCGTTGACAAGGAAAAGGTTTCAGCCCTGCCGTGAGGTTGTGATCGATCCAGACCACGGCCAGATGCTGGTCGTAGGCCGCGCGAGCGAACGCAGCAGCGGCGCATTCCTCACCGCAGTAGTGCAAAACCGGCCCGTCGTAGAAACAGACAGTCAGATGACATTGCGACATCGCGACCACCCCAGCCCGCTACATCGGCCCGCGAACGGATACACATGGACTGGGCGGCCGAGTAAGTCGCGGCCATCGCCGCCGGGGCAGCGCGGTCCACACCTCTGCTCTGTGTCGTAAGACATCGAGCCACCCGGCGACGTGGGTGATCGAAGCCACCAGTACGACATTGACGACTTCGAAGTCGAGCCCTGCCAGCAGCAGGCAGAAACCCGAATCTGATTGCGTCAGAAGAACATCACCGTCCAACTCGACTCCGAGCTCGACAGCTAGGTCCTCGAGTGCGGCGATGTGGGCGTCGGTGGCCGGGCCTGAATGATCCAGGCGCACAATCGCATACGCACGCCGGATCACGAACGGCTCCTCGCGGAACGGCCGCTACATCGCGGGCGCGGTTCGTCGCCGGGCAGCCGGTAGCGAGGCAGGGGAAGGTCGAACCAGGTGACCGTGCCCCCGTCCTCTCCGCGGTCGCGGCTCACTTCGGCGACGTGCTGGCGATCGCACAGGTTTTGCAGTGCGACGCTGATCGGCTCGTCGGCATGGTCGCGGGTTTCTTCGACCATGACGATCAACCGGACCGGGTAGCGCAGCCAGCGCACCGTCAGCCGGTTCGCCTGAGGTGCCTGATTCGTGCGGGTGGTGAAACGTATTGCCGCATTGACTACTTCGGTGAGGAGTGCGTCGACCTGTTCGACCAGATCTCCGAGTCCGGCGCGGGTGAGGTAGCGGTGGGCGCTGAGCCGTATGACCTCGAGTGCCAGGCCATACGCATCGACCTGCTCGACCCCCAGCTCCACCGGCCGGTCCTCGTCCAAATCCTCGTCACCCTCGTGAGCGAGCGTTTCCGTGTCGCGCTTGGGCGGTACCACAAGCGGTATCGAGATCGGGTGCACGTACTCGACCGATACCTCCGGATCGGTCCGCAAAATCCTTTGCAGTACAACGTTTCTCGGGTACCCAAGGCCGTCGAAATGACGTGGTGACGGCGCGATCACATACACCCCACCCCACTGTGACAACGCGTCCAGCATCGATGTAAACGCCGGTGTCGGCGGCGGCGCCGTCAGCAGTCGGGATACGTCGACACCTTCCCTCGCCGCGATCTCGTGGAGCCCCTCGATGATTCCCGGGCCCGAACACTCGTCCAGCGCAGCGAGCAACGACCACAACGCGGTGACCGGCGAACCTACCTCGCAGAACACGCGACCCCGGATGCTGCCACCACACCTCGCGGCGAGCGCCTCCATCTGCGCCTCCGCCTCCGTGCGCCGAGCCCCAACCAACGGCAGTTGCATATAACCGAAAATTTCAGTGGGCATCGACTACTCCGCCCAATGCTGCGCTCAGTTTGGGTTGGACCCCGAGCGCTAAGTGATCTGATGCAATTGCGTTGCGAGGCAGAATTTTCAGCATCACAGCACTTCTGGTGAAGGGCTGATATTCACACGGTGTATCTGAACCGGCGGCGATCCAGTCCATCGCGCCGACGAGTCGGTCTCGGCGTCTGGTTCGATTGCCGACTATCTGTGTCGAGCGCTGGAGAGCAGCCATCGCTGATCCTCGTTCCCGATCGTGTCCGCAGTAGATCTATGTTCTGCATATCATAAGCAAATATATAAGCACATACAATAGCTGATATGTAGCGAAGGCTGGGTAGACTCGGCGTGGTGAATACTGGGGTGTCCCTAACCCGCTGGAGGAACGACTGTGACCGTCAGCCGCTCGCACCCGTCCGCGCTGCGATTTCTGATCGGCCATGAGCTGAGAAGCGCGAGGCTTCGCGCACGCGTCAGTCAAGCAGCTGCGGCCCAGGAGCTGGGATGTACGCAACCGAAGATCAACAACATGGAGACCGGCAAATATCAGCAACAGCCCGAGGAGGCGGCCAAGCTGATGCGGCTTTACGGCGCGGACCAAGACCAGATCAGTCGCATCGAATCACTGGTGCGAAGAGCAGACGACGGAACCCAGCTGGCTCCGTACAGTGACGTGCTGCCTGACTGGTTCCGTACCTTCGCCGGTCTTGAAGCGTTGGCCGCAAGTCAATTCACCTATCAGGCAATGACTCTCACGGGTCAGCTCCAGACTGAGGCGTATGCCGCCGCGCTCCTGAGCGGAGGATTGCAGATCGCGCCGTTGGACTTGCCGCAAGCCATCAAGGCGCGAATGGCACGCCAGCGATTGACGTCGGAAGCGAGTCCACTGGACCTGGAGGTCGTCGTGGAGGAAGACACCCTCACGCGGCTCGTCGGCGGGCCAGAGGTGATGATCGAGCAGCTGCGGCACCTGCTCGACCTGACACAGCGACCCAACGTCAAGCTGCAGGTGATGCCGAAAGCCACGGCGGTACACGTCGGCCTCGACGGGGACTTCACGCTGCTGAGTTTCGCCGAAGCGCAGAGCCTCGGCTACATCGAATACCAAACCGGGTCGCTGTACGTGCAAGACCCTGATCAAGTCGCGCTGTATAAACTGATTGCTGATCGACTCCAAACGTTGGCCCTGTCCGCAGATGAGTCTGCTCAGGTCATCCTGGAACATGTCGATCGTCTGCAACGAGCGTAGGAGCATGGAATGACTTCCCGGGACCGTCTGACGTGGCGGACCTCCAGCTACAGCGGAACCAACGGTGGGCAATGCGTCGAGATCGCGTTCGATCCGGCGACGCAGCGGGTGCTGATGCGCGACACCAAATTTCAGCGAACCGCGGCTGGTGATGGCGCAGATCAGCCAGTGATAGAGATACCTGATTCCGATTGGCCGGCCTTTCTCGCCTCGGCGACGACTCCGACCTCCGGGATCGCTCGCAAAACCCCATCCATTGAGCCTCACCCTTCAGGGGACGTGACGGTCCGCGGAGCGGACGGAACCACCCTGACCTTCACTGCTGGAGAGTGGACAGCTTTTACTTCCGGCGTTTCGGACGGAGAGTTCACGGCTGCGTAGGCGAGATGTGCGGTTGCCCTGCACATCGTACGAGCGGATGGCCGGTCTTCCGCAAGAGTTAGCCATCTCCCGGAGTGGGGCGGGACTCAGTGTCGCGAAGCCGAGAGTGACCGGTCCACCTGTGCCAAGTGGATCGTGCATCGGCGTGGATGGCTTCCCTCAGCGCGCCGGGACGTAAGTCAGTGGTGGTGAGCTGATTTGTCGGTAGCCAGTCGAATTCCAGATGTGGTTCCTGGCTTAGGGGTTGTCCGTCCAGCGCGACGTCGAAGACCAAGTTGATTTCGTGCCGGGTGTTTCGATCGTCATCGACGTAGCCGTGCTCGATCACTGCGACCATGCCGAGGACCGTGGCACCGGTGCCGAGTTCTTCGGCGATTTCGCGGATGAGTGCGGCTTCGACTGGTTCGCCTGGTTCTACGTGCCCGCCGGGTAGGAACACCCATTTCTTGCCGCGTTCACGTGCTACCAGCAGCTTGTCACCGTCACGAATGACTGCGCGGGCGATGATTTCGGTTGTGGCGGTGCTCATCTGGGCCCAATCTTGTCGGAGGTGACTCGTACGGTGAATGGGTGATTTCGGAGCTTACCGCTGAGGATGCGGCACGTGGCGTGCGGCAGGTCGTTCCCGATGTTGGTCATGTGTTTCCTGTCCGGCCCCTTCGGCAGGGGCGTAATCATGTGTCGTGGGTGATGTCGTCGGCGCGGGGGATGCTGGTGTGCAAGGTGCTGGTTGGGCTGGGCACGTCGCTGGCGCAGCGCCTCGCCGAGCATCGGCGACTCTGCGAGCACGACGCTCCTGTCGCGCCGTTGGTGGCGTTCGCGGAGTCGTGTCCTGCGGTCGGCGACCGGCCTTTGGTGGTGCTCGAGTTTGTGGCAGGTATCGACGCCGAAGAGGCGGCACCGTCGTTGGGCGCTTCCGTTATGCGGGAGTTGATGCGTGATTCGGGTGCTGCGGCCGCGCGGTTGCACCGAGTCGCAGTCGCTGGATTCGGTGATCCGGTATCCGGTCTCGGAGCAGGTCCTGGGACCTGGTCTGAAGTTGTCGAGGTGCGCGCGCACAGCCTCGTCGAGTCGACCGTCGTGGATTCGACGACCGCGCGGTTGCTGGGGTCGGCGGCTGATCTGTTGTGCGGTTTGGCAACTGAACTGGCTGAGGTGAGGCCGGCCGCGGCACATCTGGATCTGTTCCTTCCCAATATTCTGGTCGATCCTGACGGTCGGTTCCTGCGGCTGCTGGACCTCGAACACCTGCGTTGGGTCGACCCGGTGATGGACTTTGTCAAACCTGCGATGTGGATGTTCGCTCAGCGCTGCGACTGGGCGGGAGCTTTTGCCGATGGCTCCGCTTCGGTGGCTGGGTGGCCGCGGTGGTGGGAACCGCGGATTTCGGTGGCGACGGGGCTGGAGTTGATCAGCGGAGTCGACTATTGGGCACAGGTCGGCGACCGTGACATGTTCGAGGACTACTCGCGCCGCTTGCGGGCGTGGCTGAATTCCGATGGCGCAGAACATGCCTGGTTTGCGCTCAGTCAAGGATGACCTTCGTGGCGTGCGTGGCGTAGGCTTCCCAATCGCTGTCTGTCGTGTCGATCACCGTGCATGGCAGCGGCGACGTCGCCACCCATGACATCAGTCGGCGCTGGGCATGGCAGACATATTCGGCTCGCAGAGCATCGGTCTTGCCGAATTCTTCCAGGTAGCGAGCCCATTTCGGGCTTCTGTACTGTCGCGTCGATTCGATGCACTGGAGTTGGATTTGCGGCTCGGGTACGCGCAGCACGATCAGATGGAGGCCGAGATCGGTCAGACGTTGTTCGTGATCGAGCAATTCGGCTCGGTCAATCGGCAGTCGATAGACAGGCACGTCGAACGCCAGGCATTCCAGAACCGCGGTCGGGGTCCATTGATGTGCGAACCGGTGGTCGGGCAGCGTGCTCGAGCGGAAGCGGCGATCGGCGTCTTCGAGGAAGGTTGTCAGCTCCCGGAGCCACGACAAGATTCCGTCGGCCTTGCTGGGCACGCTGGCGTCCATGTAGGTGTGGGTGGTGATCGTCGCCGCCTGGGGCACTGCCAGCACCGATTGACAGTCGGCGTCGACCAGGTGCGCCAGGATACGTTGGTAGACAGAGGTTTTGCCCGCTCCCCAGACCCCAGCGATCACACATCCTCTCATGAGTTGATCCAAGCCCAGATCGTGTCGGCGAGTTCAGGTAGCTGCGCCGTATCGGTCCAGGTCAACGCCAGCACCGGCACCGAGGAGGCGAGTGCTGCCCACCAATGGCCTTCATTCGCGCGGGACTGTTCATCGTTGTGCGGGAACAGATTCAGCCAGTCAGTCGCGAGTGCGTCCTCGCGACCGAAATCCAGATGCCGGCGCAGATGCCATCCATCGATGAGTGCGGGTGCTGGCTCGGCTGTGCGTGCGACGACGACGATATGGCCGATAGCGGCGGACGGGGCCGGTGCGCGGCCGAAGACCTGACCGACTTCTTCCGGTGTGAGTTCAACTTTGCCGTCTACCAGAGCGGGCCCCCGTGCAGGTGTCATGCGCGGCAATGCCTGCGCCAAGGGTCGAGATCCAGCCAGGCCCTGCGGGGTGAACCGCCATGCCAACGGCACCGCCGTCGCCTGCCAGCTCCGGCCGTTCGCTGTGACCATCGTGCGGTCACCCGCGATCGGTGCCGCGTGGCGTTCGAGCAACGTGGTCAGCATGGTTGTTTTACCGGAGCCGGGCTTCCCTCCGATGAGTACGCCGGCGTCGCCAGCCAGGACTGATCCGGCATGGACATCGACTCCGTCGCAACGGTTTTCGATGCCGCGCATGAGCAATTGGCGGATGACCCTAGTCCCGATCTTCGCTGCGATGTCGCAGTCGTCGCCGGTCACGGCGATCGAGCCCGGCACGGTGTCGATCATGTGGTCATATGTCCACTCCGGTAGCAGGATTTCGTGGTCGTCGACGGTCCAGACCAGGTAGCGGTTTCCTGGGTGGGCTGTTCGACAACTGATAGGCTGCCGGGCGGTGAACAGTCGGCGGGCAACGTCGATGGCATGCGAGTCGCAGGCGATTGTCACGGTCACGTCCGGTTGCCGGTCAGTTCGCGCGATGACGAATGGAGCGAGGTAGGTTCGCATTCGGTCGGCCACCGCGTTGCTGGCGATCACCGCACACCGACAGCCCGCGAGGTCGAGAAGCTGCGCTGTCATCGCCGACCACTCCATGCAGGGACTGACGACATGTGAACTGCGCGACCGGGTTCCGTGTGGCGAGGAGTGCCGAGCGCGCCCTGTGCGGCGTGCTCGGATCGCCACCGCGGTGCCGCAATCCGACCGGGCTCGGTCAGCGCCAGATCGCGTGCAGGCATCGGCAACCAGATGCGGCAACGATGCACCAGCTCCGCTGCGATCTGATGCCATGACAGCTCATCCTCCACGGTGCCACGTCCGGCCAAGCCGAGGTCGTCGAGCAGCATCGGGTCCTTCATCAGGGACGCGATCCGCATCGCCCAACGGTCCAGGTCGTCGTCGACGACGACACCGGGATGTGCTGGCGGCAGACCAGCCACTGCCTCAGTGGTCGCCAGAACTGGCAGACCGGCGGCCATGTAGTCGAGGACCTTCATTTTCGAACCGGCTCCGGCAGTCAGCGGTGCCAATCCCAATGTCGCATCGCGTAATGCCATCTCGATTGATGGTGCGGGGCCGAGGAATTCGAGCCCTGCTTCATCACGCGTAAGGGCGGCTGGCCCGCGGCCGATCACCTGGACCCGGGCCTGCGGGCACAGCTCACGCAACCTCGGCCGGACTCGGTCGCGAAGATGTTCGATCGCAAGCTGATTCGGCCGATAGAACAGATTCCCGACGAAGACCAGCCGTTGGCTGTTCCAGCTCGGTCCCCAGTAGGAGGAGGGTTCGGCTCCATTCGGAACCAGCTCGACCCGCTCGGGAGGGACATCTGCGCGAAGGGCGAGTATGAGTTCTCTTTCTGCGCAAGCGATCACGAAATCGCTGACGTCAAAAGCCCTGCGCTGCACTCGAGCCAGGCGGGCGATCTCACCAAGCGGTTCCTGCAAACTGTGCGCCAACGCCGCATCGTCATCGTGCACGTCGTAAAGCAGCCGCGCGTGCAGCCGATCCGCCAGGGGGCGACCGACCACGAGGAGCGCTTGCGCTTCGCAGACCACGACCACATCGACCTCGACCCCAATCGCCCCGGCCAGTACCGCCGGGTCGTAGTAGTCGTGCGGATGCACGAGCACGACATCGATGGGCCAATCCGACGCAGTCCAGTAATCGTTGCCACGATCGCACAAGGCCAACGTCACCTGAGCACCCGACCGCCGCGTGTGTTCGGCCAACGCAAGCACTCTTGCCGGCGTGCCCGCGAGCGCATATCCGCGCTCGATGTTCGGGGAGTCAAGCAAGAACAACAGGTTCGGAGACGGCACGTTCACGACGCCTCCTCGTGCTTCGATAGACATTCAGGCAACAACTGACTGTTCCTAACCTGTTGCAGGAAGGTATTTTTCGGACGTGTTCTCAAGTTCGAAGCTGGGCGCCAGGGTTCCTCAGGGGCCGAACCTAGCGTGAATTCCGTTGCAGCCAAATGAATTCAGCTTCCGGCGACTGGAACCCCATCAGTCATTCAGCTCTTGACCTTGGCTCGCTACTTCGTCGTCCACCATCGCATTCCCGGGTACTGGCAGACACCTGTGTGACCGTTCGACGGCCGCCTGAATTGTGGGTAACCGTGAACTGTGCCGCAGTTCTATTCGGCCCGACTTTGCCCATTGCGATGGGTAATCTGAGGGCGCCCACGTTGTCTCCGGCTCGGAAAGGCCACCCTGTGGAAGCCTCGGCAACCCCGCCGGACAGGAACTCCAGACGGTCGAACCGCCAGCTCAGCCCTCAAGCGCGCGGCCGGACAATGGCTGCTGTGGGCCGCAAGCTGTGGAGTGAACTGGGCTCGGTGACCTCGGCCGCGGCCGAGTTGATGGCCCAACACCCTGAGGTGCCGAGCCTTCAGGCGCATCGCTACGCCGCTGGACTGTCCCAAGACAATGCTGCCGCACGCTACAACGAGGTCACCGGCCACCAGACCAGCCTCGGCGGCACCACCATCAACGCTTGGGAAAGCTGGGCACGCGGGCGAGGCCAAGGATCGCCACCTTCACTGCCCAGCCTGCTGATCCTGTGCACCGCGTACGGCCGCGGTCCGCTCGGTGTCTCCGAGGAACCGATCTCCCCGGCAATCTTGATCGCCGAAGCCTACGAACGACTCCCGATCGAAGACCAACTCTCCCTCAAACAGTTCAGCGCCCGCCCCGCCGCGAGCCGAAGCCTCGCGCCAGCACAGCCGTTCGCGTTCACTCGCTCAGCCGAGCACCTCGCGACCGACCCAGCCACCCAGGTGGCGAGCGAGTTCGCTCTCACCGTGCCGACGATCGAATACGGCAACTCCGAAATTTGCGTCTACACCCTGCCCAACCCGCGCCCCGGCCAGCTATTGGATCTGACCTGGCATACCTTCGGCCTCGGCATCCAACGACTGGCTGCGCAGATCAAGAACGTCGGCAAGCGCCTCGACGTCGACATCTGCTTCGGCATCAACGAGGCCGGCCTGGTCATGGCGACCTTCCTCGCCTCGGATCGATTCTCCCGCTGCCCGATCGGGTACCTACGCTGCAACAAAATCCGAGACGGCATCGATCTCGACGACGCTTCCCACTTCCCTGCTGCCCGAACAGAACCCACCATCGTCGTCTGCGACTTCGAGGTCAAGCACGCCGACGTCATCGGCTACCTCGCACGCCGACTGCGCGACCGCTATCCCGGTGCCGAGCTCTACTTCGCGGTCTTCGGCGCCATGACCAAGGACCGCGACCTCGATGTCACCGGCTTTGACGACCTCACCGGCGCGGCAATCATGCACGCCGCCGGCTTCGAAGCCATTTTCATCGCCGCCACGATGAGCCCGCCAGGAATCGAACCCCCACTCGAGTTGCGCTAACCGCGAAAGGGCCACCACCAAGTGACCGAACCCAGCGCTATCCCCGAACTCGCCCAACATCTCGCCCGCATCGTCCGTCAAGCCATGGACGACATCCGGCCTCGACTCATCCATGCAGCGCTCAGCGGCGACCGCGGCGAGAACGAAAACCTCCGCCACTGCGACAACTTCCTCTCCGACTACGACCTGTGGATGCACCAACGCTATAAACAGCTTCTCCAAGAGCATCTGCCGTCATTCGTCTACGCATCAGAAGAAGCAGACCCCGAAGTCATCGGCGACGATCCCGACCCGGATCTGTGCGTACTCGTCGACCCCCTCGACACCAGTGAACTCGCCGTGCGTGGGCTCTACGGCTACACCCACGTCCTGGTCTACTCACGCCGACAAGCCCGCCCCATCGCCGCCGTCGTCGGCGACATCTTCCACCACATCCAGCTCTACCTCGCCGCCCAAGACCACACCGGCGCCGACCGCGCATTCCTGCTCACCCGAGAAGGCCACCCCCACCCACTCAATCGACCTTCCCAAGCCCGCCTGCCCGAAGTGCTCGTCACCAACTACCTCATGCGCCCCGAACAACGCTTCCGACCCCTCGCGACCCAGCAACCGTTCCTCGAAGCGCTTGCCGCCGAATCCGAAGACGGCAAAACCCGCGGACGTATCGGCGTCGATTTCGGCTCCATCGGCCTATGCCATGTCGCCGCCGGATTCACCGACGCCATGATCGAATTCTCCAAAGGCTTCGCGATCTGGGACCTCGCACCCGGACACTTCATCCTCCACGCCGCCGGAGGCACCGTCACCGACCTCCAGGGATCCCCACTCACCCTCGACTACGACCTCACCTCGATGACCGACATCCAAACAGCGATGAGCCAGCGGCAGCGATTCATCGCCGCAGGAAACCCCCACCTCGCCGGAGAAATCCACACCAAGCTGCACTGACGGGTCCGGCGACATGGTGCGGCGTGCTAGCTCTTTGACATACAAAGGCGGTTGAGGTCAGATCGCTCACGAAGTCCAAGACGCCATGGTGCCAGGATTTGCCGTCCGGGTGCTCGACGCGGTCGATGGCCAACGGCCTTGGGTGAGAGCCCACGACGGAGTCGACTTGAACTAAGTTGGCGCGCTGGGTGTCCTGGTCTGTGACAGCGTCAGGAAACACGCTCTTTTGGGCAGGTCCAGCGGACCAGAGTCGCCGAGGGCTGGACGTTGACCATCCGGAGACCGATCGAGATACGGGGATTCGGTTGAGAATCGCAAGGTAAAGAAGCGTGCTCTCCGAGCACGTGGGATGATCCGAGCACAGCCTGGTTCATGGCATCCAAGTGGGAGTGCTCCCCGCGCACGCGGGGACCCGGTATAACGGTGGATTCCTTCGAGGACCTGTGGTCAGAATCGAAATGCGACTAAACCGATCAGTCCTCGTCTTGGCTTCTCGTGCTGCTTTCTTTGGCTAGCTTCGAGATGTTTGCCGCTAGTGTCTGGGCTCGGCCTGCGGCGATCTTCTGGTAGCGCATTGCTGCTTGTGGTGTCTTGTGGCGCAGTCGTTCCATGACTTCGGGCAGCGTGCCGCCAGCTTGCGCTGCGACTGTGCCTCCGGTGTGTCGTTGTTCGCCGGGGCGAAATCCGGAGCGGCCGATCTTTGCGCATGCCGCGTCGAAGATGCGGCGATAGATCCATTCCCGCATCGTCTTGCCGGTGTTGGGGTCCGGGAACAGTAGCGAGTCGGGGTCTGGGCCGACATATGCCCGAAGGTGTTGGCGGATGGCAGCGCGAATGTGGTCGGGAATCACGACATCACCACTCGATCCGGATTTCGGGCGGTCGATGACGATCTTTCCTTCGCGGTATGTCGCGGCCAGGGCGACGGTCAGCAGCGAGCAGTCCGCATTCAGATTGCGGCGCCGCAGTTCGAACGTTTCGGAGGGGCGCAGGCCACACCACGCAGCGAGCAGGATTTATGCAGAAAGCTCGGGAGGCATCGCCGCTGTGAGTGCATCTATCTCGGTCGGAGCCAGAACAGTCGCGTCGTGTGCCGGTTCTACGGCAGTTGCGCCCTTGATGCGGCAAGGATTTTTCTCGATGAGACCGTCGTCGACTGCAACGTTGAGCACCATGCGGAGGACCTCGTATGCCCGAGCTCGAGTGGTCGGCACATCGACATCCTTCTTGTCGCCCTTGAATTTCTTTCCCCGGGGGCGGACGCGGGACACGGTGCTGTACCAGTCGCGGACCATCTCTAGGGTGATTTGGGGGAGCGGTGTCAACTCGAACGTGGGGTTGATGTGGTCGCGCAGAAGGTAGTTGTAGCTGTCGACGGTGCGGCGTGCGAGCGGCTTGCCGCGGCGGGACACGCGTGTTGCGACGACCTTCTTGGCGTACGGGCCAAACAGTATCGCGGGTGGAGGTTTTCCCGCGGGGGCGTCACGAGTGGCTGGGGCCGTCCAGATGCCGAGGTCGATGAGCTTCCGCTCATCTGCGCACCAGCCTTGGGCACTTTCCTCTGTCGGAAATGTATGGGGCGCTTTGTGGATGGCGAGATCGGGGCCGGTGTAGTTCGCCTGCCATCGCCCCGACGGAAGTTTTCGGATCATGCCGAAGGCTCGGCGGGTACGCGTGGGTCTCTTTGCTGGCATTGCGCGACTCCTGTCCCTGTCGGGCATGCGAATTAGTGCATAATACGTGCAGAATTGTAGCCTATTCGGGCGCAAGATTGCCCGTGTGTGCACGGAGGCGTTTTAGGTTAGCATGCAGGTAGAAGCCACAAAGTGCCGGGATTTATGCCTCATTGGAAGTTGATGTACCGCTGGTTCGAAACCAGCTGGGACCACCAAGAAACAGCAGGTCAACGCTAAGAGAGCGGCGACCTGCTTTTTTCGTGCCAAATACGTGCCAGATTGTATCGACGACCAATGCGTGGCTACTTCTTCACTGCACCGGGCGCATGGCGTTGTCGATGTCTTCGACCGCGATGCGTATCTGGCCTCGGAACCTATTGTCGGGCGAGATCCGCATTGCCATGAGCGCGGCGGCAGGACAAACCAGAGACGAGTGGCTAGAAGCGCTCGACGATATCGACAAGCTGTTGCGTTACGCCCATGCGGAGTTCAGTGAAGGGGCTATCGAGGCCGATCTCGCCACCGCACTGAAGATGTTCGGCGAGCTGAGCGCGGACCGCCAGGACGAGATCGTCAGGCATATGAGCCTGATTCTCAGCGGTGCCGAGCAGGAGTGGCTCACCGGTGCACGCAAATACCAGGTCGCTGTGGAACGGATGAGCGGTGACCGCGTCGAGCGGGCTTGGAAATTCTTCGAAGCCGATCCGCGGCAGCCTGGGAGATGGGTGACGGCACCTGCCCCGTCCACCGCCGCCGACCTGCGCGATGCCGTGCTCGGTTCGGCTGCAACGCTTTTGGCGATCGTGATCATGCTGGCCGGTGGGATCAGGGCCAGCGCCGTTGTGAGCGCAGCGCTCCTCGTGGTGGGGGCCTACGCGGCGGGGCGTTGTATGATTGTTTGGCAAACCCATATGCGGCATGTTCACAGCGTGTGGGCACACCACCAGCCGCAGACGTATCAGCAGGAAACGGTGTTCGACAACATGGTCGACCAGTGTTTCAGGCAAGGGAATCCCGGTGCTTTGCAGGAAATCAGCGCAGGCTACCGCGGATATCTCAAGCGCAGGCTGCAGCAGCAGTACGGCATGTCCGGGTGCCACCCTACTGAGGTGAAGTGGCTGATCCAGTGGCATGTCTGGCGATTCGGTCAAGGAATCGACTACCCGGCTGCGCGCTCCGCCGTGGCGCAGCGGGCATCGAACCTGCGGACTATCGGCGCAATCCTGTGGGTGGTCGTCGTGACTGTGCCGTTCGTCGTCGGCGGGTACTGGGCGTTGCTTGCTATTGGCGGCTGGTGGGGCATCAGCGGCATCGTCCGGATCTTTTCCGTGTCCAGGGCACAGCACCTGCTCGCTCAGGATGCCGAGGTTGTCTTCGCCGACGAGTGGTCCGCGTACCAGCGATGGCTCCAGGTTCTGGCCGACCGGCCCAGCGATCCGGAGATGGAACGCTGGCTGGCCCTGGACAAGGCACATCTCAAGAACGAGGCGCTGCTGCGAGCGAATCTTCGCGAGCGTGACCTGGTCACCTACGTTGTGCTGACCGAACGGGCTCTCTTCGCACGAAGGAGCAGGATCACCGGCGGGCCGCCACGGTACGAGAGGTATGTAGTCTACATCTTCCTGCTGACCAAGTACGGAATGCGAACCACGCGTATCTATCTGGACCTCACCACCGGAGACATGCGAAACGAGCAACACCAGATGTGCACCTACGATGCGGTGGCTTCGGCTTCTGCCACGGAGAAGGGGGTCCGTAGGTTTCGGGCAGATGGTCGAACCGCAGTGGATAGTCGCGGTGACAGGGTCTTTCGGCTGATCCTCCTCAATGGCACCTGCATCGCCGAGGTCCGGGAAAGTGGACGAACGACGAGCGATGAACCGCCCGGATGGGACGACGATCCTGAAGACTTGGGCTCGATCTCGACTGCGGGATTCGACAGCGCCCTACGGGTCCTGGAAGCGGTGGCTACCGAGGGCCGGGATTGGATCGCCCGTGACCGCGAGCGTAAACAGCGATGGGCACGAAACTGGTGTACGTAGATACGCATCGAGACAACTAGAACCGGGCGGATGCCGATCTCCCCGGCAGCGGTGGTCCTGCGGGCGGGCGACTGAGCCCGGCATATTCCAGCCGCATTTCGTGATGTTGTGCCTGTCTTCGCTGGTAGTGGGCTTGTTGGAGTGGTGTTGGTGTCGTCGCCGCCAGGTCGACCAGCGCCGTAGCACGGCGAGGTCCGAAATGGGAGTGATCAGGTGCGCCAGGAGACGCTTGATTTCACCGGGTGTGGGTGGAATGACGCCGCTGCTAACGCTTTTGGGGAGATAATGGCGGTAACGGCGAGGTAGGTGTGCTCCAGCATCGCCAGGGTGATGTGGCGATACCAGGCGTCGTAGCGGCGGACCTGATACTGGTCGAGGCCGACTTCAGTTTTCGCGGTCTGGAAGCAGACCGACCAGCGGGCACGGGCGACCCGGATGAGCTCGGCGTCGCTTGTGCCGATCGATGCACCGCACAGGTAGTAGGCGATCTCAAGCCCGCTCTTGGCGTTGCGGGTCAGCGACCGGTGGGCCAGCAGCCAGCGCCGCCACCCCGGGCCGACGCCGTGCTGATGCACTCCCACGATGGTCGAGTCGACCGACATCACCCAGTCTACCAAGCGGCCCCGTACAATCCCCGCACGGGGCCGCGCGGCCGAATCGGTTCGCGAGATTCCTCAACGCCGTCGTCGTTTGGTCGCGGCCAGGACCGCGCGCGCATCGGCTCGACGGTCTTTTGCCGGGTGGAAGACCGCGACGAATCCGGCGCAGAGCCGGGCGGGGCCGTCAGCGTGTAGCCACCATAGGATCGACCCGAGGATCGTGGCAGCAGTACCCGCGCCAGTCACCAGGCTGATCACGATATCGCCTTGTCGATTATGTTGGGGTAGAACGTGTTCGGCAATGCGATTCCTTTCTCGCCCTTCGCCGAACGTTGTAGGCGGCCCGGAGCTGACGATTCCTCGCGGTGACGAGGAATCGGTGTTTCGTTGGCGGGCGGGGAACTGGCGGCGCCGAGGCGCCTAGAAGGGAGGCGTCCGCGCGTAGCCGCCGCGACGGGTCGAACACCGGGCACGGGCCGGGTGTGGTGTCGAGCGCGCGGCGAGGAGGAAGCCGATGGCCGCGTCTGAGGATGCGCCAATGTCGGAGTGGGGGTCACCGGACACCGCTCATCCGCAACCGTGTTCGGGTGAGCACCCAGAGGACTTCGATGTCCCTCCGGACGCGCAAGAAGATGCGCAACTCAGAGCGGCCGCCCGGGTGGACTACGTCCTGGATTCAACGGCCATCGTGCCGACGCCCGACGAGACGCGCGAACGCTTGAACGCCGACGACGAGTTGCTTGCGGCACTCGAGAAGTTCCGCTTCACTGGCCCAGCATGGGATCTGTTCGCCGATTCGCTTATCCGATACAGTGCCGCGACGTTGGATGCATGGTCCCAATACGGTCGGGTCTTCCAGGTGTTGCGCGACCACGGGGTTCGCTTGATGCCGCCCGCGACGCAGCGAGAACGCCGCCGCCTTGCCGGTGAGCCCACCTATCGTGCTGAACTCGTGCGCCCAGCGATCGCGGCAGCCCTGGTGAAAGTCCAGCGCGCGCTCCAAGCCGGCACTGGCTGGAAACCCGACGGTGGCATGAGTCTGACCACCTACTTCGTCGGTGCCTGCGTATTTGCCTTCGCCAATGAATTTCGCAAGCTCCGACGACGAGACCAGTTCCTGTCCACCGGCCACGCGGACTTCGATCCAGATGAGCTTGCCGACGATGGATTCGGCACATTCCTCTGTGCCACACCGTATCCAGACCCCGAGACAACCGCGATCAACAATGCGACCATCCGCAATGCGCTGCACGGGATGTCGGAGTTGGAACGCGCGATTGTCTGGGGCAAAGTCAGCGGCTACACCGCAGCAGAGATCGCTGAGTTGAATCCCGGGACGACTAAAAAGGCGATCGAACAACGATGGGCACGGCTCAAGGAAAAGTACGAATGGATCGATCGGGTGACAGTGACGAGGAGGATGTCATGAACCGATCCGAAGACACGAATCCGGCCACACCTGCTGATCTCGCCCATATCCGCGTGCTGATTGAGCGGTCATCGCTGGGAACACCCGGTGCTCGTCAGTTGCAGCAGCGGACCAGCCGCACGGACCTTGTGCACATCCGCGGCCTTGCGGAACCGCAACGGCGCATCGGGAAGACTGTTGAGGATCTGGTGCCAGCCACGACGCCCGCCCCGCAGGCAGACTCCCCCAAGCGTCCACGCGATGCCGCCCTGACAGAGGAGCTGGAAGTGGTCCCGTTGAGCAGTTCGATCGTCGACGGCCAGCATCGGATATCAACCCTTCTCAATATTCAGTTTGCGCGGCGTCGAGCAGCGGAAACCACCTTCGTCGATTCGAGTGTCAGAGAAGGTGGCCCTGTGGTTTTGCGGCTGGCTGTCGGTGGTCAGCTGCGCAGATGGCGTGAAGGATGTGGGATCACAAAGGAGGCAGCGGGGGAGTATATCCGCAGCTCGAATGCCAAGATCAGTCGGCTCGAGCTCGGTCGGGCCGGGTTCAAGGAACGCGATCTCATGGATCTGTTGACCCTGTATGGAGTAACCGATTCCGATCAGCGGGCGACGATCCTGGATTTGGCCCGCAAGGCCAACCAGCCGGGCTGGTGGCATCGATACAGCGATTTGCTGCCGTCCGGGTTCGAGACTTACATCGGATTGGAAAGCGCTGCGCAGACGATCAGAACATTTGAAGGCCAACTGGTTCCGGGACTGCTGCAAACCGAGGACTACGCCCGTGCCGTTATCGCGGTGGCCCACGACAACGCGTCGGCGACGCCGCAAGTAGAGCAACGAAGTCACGGCCGGGAGATCGACGTCCGAACCGCGCGACGAGTGGAGTTGCGCAGCAAACGTCAGGAGATCTTGGATGCAGCGGGCGGGCCGATCCTATGGGCGGTGCTGGATGAGGCCGTGCTGCATCGACCGGTCGGCGGCACGAGGGTGATGCGCGAGCAACTCGAGCATCTCGTGGCGATGTCGACCAAGCGCAACGTGATAATCCAGGTGTTGACATGTCGGTCTGGTGGCCACGCGGCGGTGGGTTGCTCATTTACGATGCTCGGCTTCGCTGAGCGGGAAGTGCCCGAGATCGTCTATCTCGAGCATTTGACGGCTGCGCTGTACCTGGACCGTCAGGAGGACGTCGAAACCTACCGCGCAGCAATGAACCAACTTGTCCTGCAAGCGGATACGCCGGAGCAGTCACGCGCCCGGCTGATCGCCGCTGCGGCGCAGATGTAAACAGGCGGTCTACTCTGCGGCTCCCGATTCACGAGTGGCGCACGCTCCGGCGAAGCGCGAGAAGGGGTCTCGGTGGTGTGCGCCGCTTTACCTTCTAGGTAATCGACAGTGCGCCGCACCGCTGCTGAATGCGCGGCGCAGTTCGACGAGTTGATGGCCTACGTGGTTCCCGAGGACGCTCGAGCCGGTATCGAGACCTTTCTGGTCGACGGAACGGACGCCGTCCTCTTCGGCATCTCGCCGCAACCGTGCGCGCCGCCGGCAAATCGTTCGACGGTCCTTTCGCCTTGCGCCTGACAGTCGAAGACGGCCGTATCACCCGGCACCATCTGTACGAGAACAGCATCTCGATTGCGGCGGCGTGCGCGAGTGACCACTAGGTTGTGTCTCCCAATGGCATTGATGCATGGAGGGCTGATCGTGCATCGTGGTTGCCGTGGCGATGCTCGCGCGAGATCGGTATCAGGTTCTGGCGGACAAGCAGTGGGAGTTGGTCGAGCTGCTGCTACCGAAATCTGAAGGGCAGACGC
This sequence comes from Nocardia vulneris, assembly GCF_001613425.1. GTDB lineage: Bacteria > Actinomycetota > Actinomycetes > Mycobacteriales > Mycobacteriaceae > Nocardia > Nocardia vulneris. Next base: position 73,535 of record NZ_BDCI01000048.1, read on the forward strand.
GCTACGCTCTCGTGTGTGGTCTTTGTTGTAACACTCTCTGTACCAGAGCTTTCCGGCATCAGGCCGGATCTTGTAACAACGCAGCGCCTGACCAAATCACACCGCAAGGGACGTCTAGGTGCGGCAAACCTACGGCTCGTACTGGTTATCCAGGATGAGTCCGCGAAGAAGCGGAATCGGGAGTTGGTCTGGCTAGGTGTTGCGGTTCATCGGGGCACAGTAGGCGCGGTGGACGACAGCATCACCATTGATCATCTTCGAGAGTGTCGGGAGCCCATACCGCTAGATGGAGCTCGTGGCATCCTTCGGATGCTTCCCGCGGAAGCCCGCGAGCAGATTGATAGGGCGGTATCCCTTGATGGCGATGGTGTCGGCGCATTTGATCGCTCGGCTTGGTACGCGCTGGATTCAACGCTGCGGCGCACGCGACCAGATCTGGCGCCGATCCTTGAGTGGCTGAGCGCGCTTGCCGAACCTCCTGTCCTGCGAAGCGACGACGCCGCAGACCGCGCCTGGCAGGAACAGCGAGATGCGGTCGGCACTATCGCGCGCATCTTCGACGTCCCGCCAGCGAGTTTTAGCGCCTGGCGACGCCCTACTTCGCCACATGCACCCTACCTGGCTGGGCTCATTCCGGAACCGGTGGAGCACAGTTTGATCGACCACGACTCAAGGGTTTCCGTCACTGATCGCGGCATATTTGACGAATGGGGCGGCGACCCCAGTTTCAGATGCGATATTCATGTCGTTGAGGACACGGCAGGGCGGAGACTGGAGGTCGCAAACGTTAATGCCACGGACGTCGAAAAACGTCTAGGTACAGACATGATCTATTACCATGAAGCGACGGCGAGCTTCATGCTCGTTCAGTACAAGCGCCTAGATGCTGCCACGCGCACAATGTCAGTCGATTCAAGACTGATGGACCAGCTCGAGCGACTCGAAGCGGTTTCACGCCTCAGCAAGCAGCCTGCTCGACCTGAAGATTGGCGACTTGGAATTGATCCCTGTTTTCTGAAGCTCGCCTACTGGCCGAGTAATCAGAATAACCGCGGCGACAGCCTGTCGCCGGGAATGTACCTGCCCGTTTCGTACATCCGGCTTCTGCTACGGCACGATTGCACGCTCAGTGGTCGAAAGCGCAGTGACGGATCGCCGGGGAGGATGCTCGGGTATCCGCAAGTCCCACGCCACCTCGTAAGTACCCAATTCATCGAACTGGTTCAACACGGTCTGGCTGGCACGATCGGAGTCACAGTGGAACAGTTGCGTGCCTTTGTTTTTGAGCGGGTCAGGGCAGGTCACGATGCCGTGATCGGTACAGAACGTAGCCAAGAGACACCCAATCAGCGGCAGAAGCGGATTCGCGAACGCAGTTCGAAGAAGCGATCCGTCAAACACATTGCCCTCAATACCGCAGGCGCTGACGACGACCCCGCTCTGTTCTCCTTGCCATCCGCCGAAACAAACACCCCCACACGAAGTACGTCGCCGAAGCGGCGGCAACCCAGATGATCTGAGTTGCCGCCGTGCGACGAATTCGGCCTAGCGCAGCGGTGGCAGCGGTGTTGTGGAGGACGATGCGGGCGAGCCGGTAGGAGTCGGTGTCGGTTTCGATGATCTGCCCGCCGAAGTGAGCCTGTCGACAATCGCGGCGCAGAGCTGCGGTGCTGGCGCGCCCAAAACAGGACCTGAAAGTCGATGCTTGGCTGTACATTCCGGGCAGAGATGGCCCTTGCGGTCGATATCCACGGTGCCGACTGGCAGTTCGAAACGTGCAGCTGCTCACGGGTGCGCAGCTCGAACACGCTGACCACTTCGTCCATTCGGCGCTGTTCGTCGTGCCGACACCTCGCTACGCGGAGAGAAGGCTCGACTGAAGCCTGGACCGATGCGGGTGGGGATCCGACTTCCAGTCGACTGACCCCCGGGCCGTGGATCTGGGTTCCCGTGGACGCAAGGGCTGCGCTGGAGGAGACAACTCCGTGTCGAGGTCGGCGAGGGCCACACGCTGTACGGTAAGCCCGCTTACCGTGATCATTCGCTGTTGCGGCTGCGACGAAGTGGTGTTCAACGTCGAGGTACGCTACGGCCTTCAGGTCCCGGTCCAAAGTCCACCTGACCTGGCAGCAAGGGCCCGACACGCCACCATGGCCCATGCGCAGGACACTTGCCCATACCGCTCCACGATGTCCTGGCCGAACAAACACTGATCCGCGATAGTCCTCCGACATGCCGAAGCATGGCACGGTCCGGCGATGATCACCTTGATCGACGTTTGGGTGGCCGCGCTCGCGGCGGGCCCGAAGCAGAACATGATCGCCGTCGAGGTCCCGCACGCCGATCCGGTCGACGGTATCGGTCTGCTCGGGGTCCGTCGGCAGTGTAGGGAAACGCGGAGAACACCGCGGTCAGGGAATCCGATTTCCCTAAGCTGGGTTCGTGGTGACCTATGCGGACTTCCCGGAAAACCTTGTGACCGAACGGCTCCGGCTGCGGTCCTGGCTGCCCTCGGACGCGGCGGACTATCGCGCGCTGTGGGCCGAGCGGGATCCGCGGGCCCGGCATCGGATCGGTGCGGACGGACGGCCGACGGTCGAGGACATGCGGGTCTGGCTGGCGGCCAACCCGCTCGGTCCCGATCCGGGGCTGGGGTTGCGTCCGATCGAGCGGCGCGACACCGGTGAGTTCATCGGCTATTGCGGGCTGATCGTCGGGCAGGGGTCCTTCGACGAACCGGAGATAGCGTACGAACTCGCGCAGCGCGCGCACGGTCACGGGTACGCCACCGAGGCGGGCCGGGTGGTGGTCGAGGCGGCGGCGCGCACCGGCCGGCGGCGATTGTGGGCGACCGTGCGCGAATGGAACACCGCCTCGTTCCGGGTGCTGGCGAAGCTCGACTTCTACGACAGCGGGCGGGTCACCCCGGATCCTGTTCGCGGCGACTCCATTTGGATGACCCGCGTACTCGATTAGCCATCCGCTGCGGTGCCGAAATCGTATACGATTACTCCAGTGAGTATCCGGGAGGAACGACGATGGCATCGGCACATTTCACCCCCGCCCTGAATCTCATCGGCGGAACCTGGCGCGACGCCGATGAGCACCGGCTCAGCTACGACCCGGCCACCGGAGATGTCATAGGGGAGTATGCCTTCGCCACCCGCGCCGACACCGAAGAGGCGATACAGGCCGCCCGAGCGGCGTTCCATACGACCGAGTGGGCCACCGATCGGCGGCTGCGCGCCAAGGTGCTCGGCGCGATGGCCGATGCGGTCGAAGCGAACCGGGCGGCGCTGATCGACCTGCTGTCGCTCGACAACGGAAAGATCAAGCGGGAAGCCACTTTCGAGATCGACATGGTCGCGCCCAAGTTACGCTGGTGGGCGGCCATGGCGCTGGCGGATTCGGCCGGGCGCGCGTCGGACATGGGGCAGGGGCGAACCTCGATCGTGCTGCGCGAGCCGGTGGGCGTGGCCGGGGTCATCGTGCCGTTCAACGCGCCGGTGATCTTGGCGGTGCGCTCCCTGGCACCGGCTTTGGCGGCGGGGACCACGGCGGTGGTCAAATATCCGGAGGAGACCGCGCAGATCTGCGCGCTGTTCACCCGAATCATCGCTCAGGTCAACGACTTACCCGATGGTGTGCTGAACACGGTCGTCACCGACAGCAGCGGTGGTTCGGTGCTCGTCGAGTCGCCGGATGTGCCGGTCATCAGTTTCACGGGTAGCACCGCCACGGGACGTGCGATCGCCGCCGCCGGCGCCGACCGGCTCAAACGGTTCGGGCTCGAGCTGGGCGGCAAGTCTCCGATGATCGTGTTCGAAAGCGCCGACCTCGACGCCGCGGTGCCGGTCCTGACCGATGCCGTGACGGTGTTCGCGGGCCAGTTCTGCATGGCCGGATCCCGTCTGCTGGTGCACGAGTCGTTGGCGGAGGACCTCGGCAAGCGGTTGCGAACCTCGTTCGAGGCGGTCCGGCCGGGTCCGGCACGCGATTCCGCGAGCGATATGGGTCCGCTGATCTCGCAGCAGAACGTCGAGCGGGTCGATGCCGTTGTGCGGGAAGCTATTTCGATGGGAGCCGAGGTCATCGTCCGGGGCGGTCCGTCGGACGATCCGCGACTGCGGGGCGGGGCGTTCTACGAGCCGACGGTCCTGGCGGTCCGCGACAACTCGCTGCCGATCGTGCAACGGGAAACCTTCGGCCCGGTGCTGACGGTGCAGACTTTCCGCACCGAGGACGAGGCGATCGCCCTGGCCAACTCGACCGAATACGGTTTGGCCGCCAGCATCTGGACCCGCGATGTGGACCAACCCCTGCGCGTGGCCCGCCGCATCGAGGCGGGCACGGTCTGGATCAACGACTGGGCTGCGGTGTACGACGAATTCGAAGAGGGCGGCTACAAGCAGAGCGGCCTCGGCCGACTCAACGGTCTTGCGGCACTGGAGGATTTCGTCGAATACAAACACATCGCCTTCGCCCCGGCCGAGCGGCACTGAATCGGCGGACGCTGTCCGGAACCTGCCACGCCGACGCGCAGGGCAATTTTCATCGTCTGACCAATCTCTCGATTACTCACCAGTAGCAGACCGATTGTTTCGATAAATCATCGGAAAAGCGTTGCCGGGGAGTGACGGAGATTTATCCCTGTGCGACACCGGGCGGTCGAGATGTGTCATCGCGCAAGGCGCGGGCCATATTTCGAACGTGCTGGGGCGGCGCGCCGAACCAGCGCCGGGCGGCCCGGGTCAGCGCCGACGGCTCTTGCAAACCGACCAGTGCGGTGATGCGCGCCATGGCGAAATCTGTTTCGCTGAGCAGCCGATAGGTCGCGTCGCGACGGGCCTCGTCCAGCAGCCGGGAGAAGGTGGTGCCTTCCGCGGCGAGGGCACGTTGCAGTGTGCGTTCGTGCACGGTCAGCCGCTGCGCGACGGCACCGATGGTCGCGGTCATGGCCAGACTTTCGATCGCGACGCGGACCCGTGCGCTCATGGTCCGCTCCGGCTGCGGGAAGTTCCGGTTCAAGTAGTCGACCGCCAGCGCGCGGACGCAGCGATCGCTGCCGAGAACCGGCTGTGCCAGCGCATCGGCGGCGATCCGGAGTACGGTGGTGTCGTGTCCGAACGACGTCGTGACACCGAAGAAGGCGAGATACCGGTCGGGATCGCGCGGTGCCGGATGGGGCAGGCGCACGCTGCGTAAGCCGTAGTCGCCGTGGCGGGCGCGCCGCAGCGTTGTGTGCAGGACAGCGACCGCGAAATCGATGCCCTGCGTGAGACCGCCCGATTCGGCAGGATCGCCGAGATGCAAGCCGATGATCCCGGCCTGCTGCTCCGGGTCGGGCACCAGCTCCAGCACGAGGCCGGCGTGCTGAATGTGCAGATACCGGCAGAGCTGGCGCAACGCTTCCCCGACCGTGGCCGAATTCATGACCGCGACGGTCAGGAACCCGAACTCCGAGCCGTCCTGACGCGCGGCCAGCCGCAAACCGAAATCGGGACAGTCGAATTCGGCGGCCGCCACCTCCAAAGCCCAGCCCAGCGCTTCCGCCGAGACGAGCGCGTCCGCGTCGTCCATCGTCGCGCGGTCGATTCCGAACCGTTCGAGCAGGCGACCTCCGTCGCCGCCGAGTTCGTCCACCAGCGCCGCATATCCGCGCAGGCTCGACGCCTTGGCCGTGACCGCCATCGGGCACCTCCAGAAATCCCGCGATACGACGGTGTATCGCGAACCGCCGATATGCCACGAATTCGCGAGCAATCGGGCAGCCACCGAACAGACCCCGAATCAGTCTTACTCGCGCATGCGCGGAAGTAGGGGTGATTGCTCGGGATGGTTCGAAGAATGGGCCTCGAGCGTTAAGGTGGGACAGGAGCGGTGTCGTTCATCGCATTGTCGCAGTGGGCAATCCACCCGAGAGGGGAGGAACCGTGGCGCAGCAGGGGGAGTTCGGGTTCGTGCCGTTGTGGCCTTTTCGGAGTGAGGCCGAGGCGGTGGAGTGGCAGGCGGCGTATCGGACGGACGGGGCCGATGCGTGGCATCTCGACGCGGAGCTGACGGCGCTCACGTTCACGCAGGAGTATCTCGGCCTGCGGACGGTGGACCAGGTGGTGGTCGGCGTCGGCCGCAGCGATACCGGCGGGGACGAGCGTTTCGTCGGCGTCGGGTTCGTCGCGCCCAACGGGGCCCAGATCACGGCGGCGGTGTTGCATCTGGCGCGCATCGGAGCCGGTGACGACGCACCGTGGGAGGTGGTCGGGTCCGACGGCGGCACGCTGTCGGTGGACGAGCCGGGGTACGGGGCGACGGTCACCTCACCGCTGGCGGTGCGCGGCCGGATCACGGGGGTGGACGAGAGCCTGATGGTGCAGATCCGGGTGCACGGCAGCGCGGCACCGGTGGGCGTGGTCTCCGGTATCGCCGCCGGCGGGACGGATGAGCCGTGGTCGGCGACCGTGCCGTTCACCGCGGAACCGGGCGATGTGCTCACGATCGCGGTATCGACGGGCGGTCATATCGCCGAGGTCGAGCATTTCGCCGTCACCGGCGCTCGGCACTGAAACCAATACACCGCGACCACAGGATGGGCAGAGCCGTGACCCAATTGATCGACTTCTCTGCCGCGCTCATCGAGCCGGCCGATATTCGGGCGGCCGGATTCGCCGGCGTGGTCGGGTATTTCTCGGAATCGCGTCCCGGCACGAACTTCGGGGCGAAACCGTTGCGCCGGGACTATTGCGATCGACTGCGCGCCGAAGGCCTGGAGATCGTCACCAACTACCAGTACGGCAAGGGGCCGACGGCCGACTGGCGCGGCGGCTACGACGGCGGCGCCCGGCATGCGGAGACGGCGCTGCGCTTCCATTTCGAGGCGGGCGGCCCCGGATATCGGCCGCTGTACGCGCCGGTCGACGACAATCCGACGCTGGACGAGTGGAACAGCCTGATCGCGCCGTTCCTGCGCGGCTGGGCGTCGGTGGTCGGCCCGGAATGGACCGGCGTCTACTGCAATGCCCGATGCATCGACTGGGCGTTGGAAGACGGTGTCGGGCAATGGTTCTGGCAGCACAACTGGTCCGGCGACCCGGCTATCAACCACCACCATCCGGCCGCCCACATGCATCAGATCGAGATCGATCAGCGGGAGATCTCCGGCGTCGGCATCGACGTCAACGAGGTATTGCAGCCCGACTACGGTCAATGGTCGGCGGCGCGCACACCCGGACCGGTTTCGCCGATCAGCCGCGAAGACGACCAGACCGGCATCAGCCCCAACACCTCTTCCCGCGGCGGTGCACCCGTGCTGTGGTTTCTGCTGCACACCCAGGAGGGCAACGGCGACGCCCAATCCCTGGCCAACTATCTGCAGAACCCGAATTCGGGTGTCTCCTACCACTACACCGACGACAACACCGGCACGGTGATCGACGTGGTGGACACCGATCTGGCCTCGTGGTCGGTGCTCAGCGGCAATTCGCGGTCGATCAACCTGTGCTTCGCGGGTTCGCGCGCGGCCTGGTCACGCGACGAATGGTTCGCGCGGATGCAGCGTGGCATCGACTGCGCGGCCTGGCTCGCCGTGCAGGACTGCCGCAAGTACGGGTTGCCGATCCGGACGATCTCGCCCGAGGAATTGGGTGCCGACGAACGCGGCGTCGCCGATCACAACGCGTACACGATCGGCAAGCGGGACGGCACGCACACCGATGTCGGACCGAACTTTCCGTGGGACTACCTGAACGCCAAATTGACGGAGTACGGCGCGTAATCGATTCGGAAGGGGCCTCATGGTTACACGGCGAGCATTGCTGTCCGGCGCCGCCGTGCTCGGCGCCTCCCTGGCCGCCCCAGGGCTGTCCGGCTGCGGCGGTGACTCGAACGCGTTGACCTTCTTCTTCCAGGCCGCCCCGGCCGAGGCCAGGGTGCGCAGGCAGATCATGGAGGCGTTCGGGCGGCTGCACCCGGAAATCGAGATCCGCGTGCAACTTTCGGGCCCCGACCCGCAGCAACAGATCCTCACCTATTGTGCGGGCGGTAAATGTCCGGACATCCTGATGCAGTGGGAGTCGTACTCCCGGTTCGCCGCCCTGGGCGTGCTGCAGGACTTGAATGTCATGCTGGACCAGGACCCCGCCTACGCCGCGCAATTGCGTGCCGACAGCACTCCGAATCTCTACGAGACGTTCACTTTTCAAGGCGGACAGTACGTTCTGCCCGAACAGTGGGCGGGCATCTTCCTGTACTACAACAGAAGGCTGTTCGACGAGGCGGGGCTGAAGCCACCACCGGCACGGTGGAAGGACGCCTGGACCTTCGCGGAATTCCTCGCCACCGCCCAAGCTCTGACCGAGCGGGGCGCGTCGGGCAAGACCACCCGATGGGGTTTCGTCGATGCCTGGCCGGTGCCGCGCTGGTCGGCGGCGATCTTCGGGATGAACAACGGCGCAGCGTGGTTCACGCCCGCGATCGATCCCACCCGGACCAACATCGATGACGATCGCTTCATCGAGGGCTTCCAGTTCTACACCGATCTCTCGGTGCGGCACCGGGTCGCGCCGCAGGCCGCCGACCTGCAGGCGCAGTCGGCGCTGGATCTGTTCATGCAGGGCAAGGCGGCGATGGTGCTGACCGGGCACTGGCAGTACAGCGGCTTCCTCGCCGCGCCCGATCTGGATTTCGATGTCACCGTGCTGCCGGTCGGTCCGCAGGGGCAGAGTGCCAAATCCGATGTGGGGACCACCGGTTTGGCCATCGCCGCGTCCAGTTCGAAGAAGGACCTGGCCTGGGAGTTCGTGAAGTTCGCGACCGGACCGGCGGGGCAGCGGGCCGTCGCGGAGTCGGGCCTGTTCGTACCGGCCCTGCAATCGGCCCGGCGTTCCGCCGAATTCGTCCGGTCGCACACCAGGATCAGCAATCTCGAAGTGCTGATCGACGGTCCCGACAACTCCAATCATCTTCCGGTGAGCCCGCATTGGCCACAGGTCGACGCCGCCTTCACCCGCTTCTCCGATCGGGTGCTGCGCGGTGCCGCCCCCGCGTCCTGGTTCAAGGACGGTCCGGCCGCGGAACTCAACCGGCTGCTCCAGGGGTCGGTGTGACTGCCGTCGGGCACCGCGGCGCCGGACGGCGGCCATCCGGCCTGACCCGTCGTAAAGCGGCCGCGGGCCGCACGTTCATCGCGCCGAATCTGCTTGCCGTACTGGTGTTCCTGGTGTTCCCGCTCGGTCTGTCGCTGTATCTGAGCTTCCACCATTGGAATATGTTCAGCGCCCCGGAGTACGTCGGCGCGGCGAACTATCGCCGGCTGTTCGCCGAGGACCCGCTGTTCTACATCGCGCTGCGCAATACCGTCCTGTTCACCGTCGTCACCCTGATCCCCACCGTCGTGATCAGCCTCGCCGTCGCCGCCGCGCTCAACGAAAAGGTCAGGGGCATAGCTCTTTTCCGCAGCGTCATGTTCATGCCGCTGGTCGCGTCCACCGCGGCGATCACCGTCGTCTGGAAGTTCATGTTCGCCACCGAAGGCGGACTGTTCAACGCGATGCTGGGCTGGTTCGGCGTCGATCCGGTGCCGTGGCTGGCCGACCCGAACTGGGCGCTGGTGTCGCTGTGCCTGGTCAGCATCTGGAAGAGCGTGCCGTTCGCCGCGGCCGTGCTGCTCGCGGCGATGCAGGGCGTGCCGGCGGAGCTGTACGAGGCCGGGCGCATCGACGGCGCGGGCGGGTGGCAGCGGTTCCGGTCGATCACGCTGCCGCTGATCCGGCCCGCGCTGGGCTTCGTCTTCGTCATCACGATCATCAACACGGTGCAGGCCTTCGATCAGGCCTACGTGCTGACCGGCAGCGCGGGCGGCCCGGAAACCGGGACCTATCTCTTCGGCATCATGTTGTTCCAGAACGCGTTCGTCTTCAACGATCTCGGCTACGCGTGCGCGCTCGCCTGGGTCATCTTCGCGATCCTGCTCGCGCTCACCTATTTCCAGCTGCGACTCTCGCGCACCGGCACCGAGGAGACCTGACGTGGCCGCCACCGCGAAATATCAGCGGGTCATCGCCCGGCGCACCCTGCGCGGCGTGCTGGTCTATCTCGCGCTGGTGGTGATGGCGTGGTGCGCGCTGCTGCCGATCCTGTGGGCGCTGGCGGGCTCGCTGAAGCCGCCCGGCCGGATCACGGGGACCGACCTCGTCCCGGACGATCCGCAGTGGTCGAACTACCGGCTCGTCTTCGAGTTCGTGCCGTTCGAGCGCATGTTCCTCAACACGATCCTCTATGCGGGACTGGTCACCGCCGGGCAGGTGTTCTTCTGCTCGCTGGCCGGGTACGCGTTCGCCCGCTTGCCGTTCAAGGGTCGCGACGCGATCTTTCTGGCCTACCTGGGCACCCTCATGGTGCCGCTGACGGTCACCGTGATTCCCCAGTTCATTCTCATGCGCACGTTCGGCTGGGTGGACAGCCCGCTGGCGATGATCGTGCCCGGCCTGTTCGGCAGCGCCTTCGGCACGTATCTGATGCGGCAGTTCTTCCTCACACTGCCCGCCGAACTCGAGGAGGCCGCCATCCTCGACGGCTGTTCGCTCTGGCAGACCTATTGGCGAGTGTTGTTGCCGCACACCACACCCGCGGTGCTCGTGCTCGCCGTGCTCACCTGGGTCACGGTGTGGAACGACTTCCTCTGGCCGCTGATCATGATCCAGCGCGACAGCATCTCCACGCTCAACCTCGGCCTGGTCTGGATGCAGGGCCAGTACACCGCCAACTGGCCGGTGTTCATGGCCGCGTCGATGATGATGCTGGCGCCCATGCTCGTCGTCTACGCGCTCACCCAGCGCGCTTTTGTGCACGGTATCGCCACCGCGGGGCTCGCGGGGCGCTGAAACCCTTGCGCCGCAACAGATCAGGCGGACAGGCCGGACCACTGGGTGACGGTGTAGGGCCGCTCACCCAATCTTCCGTTCCACGAACTGATGAGCAAGGTCAGATCGGCCGGGCTCGCGCTGCCGGGATGCAGGTAGCCGCCGTACGGGAACGGCTGGGTCCGCCGGAACCAGTGCGTGGGCGGCCACATCGTGCTCCCGACCACCTGGGTTTTCGGCGCGGTCCAGAGGCGGTCGGGGCGCGGGGCGGTGCGGGTGCGGATGCTGAAATCCGTCACGTCGAAATAGCTCATGATGTACAGCTCGCCGATGCGTTTCACCGAGAACTCGGCGATGCCGTTCGCCCACCCGAACAGTGACGAGGGCGCGGCCTGCGCGGCGGGCACCCACTGCCACGTCTCGTCCAGGTAGACCCAATGTTCGCGGGTGTCGAGATCGCCGTGGAAGAAATCGGCGGGCCGGTAACGGAACAACTGGATCTGGCCCCGGTCGCCGGTGTAGAAATGGCTGCCGTTCCAGGCCTTGCTGAAGACGTAGAGCCACCCGTCGGGGTCGACCCCGGCGAACGACCACATCATGTCCAGGCTGCCGGGGTTGCCCTGCCCGTCGCCGGGCCAATGGCGTTCGAAATCCTGCCAGGTCGCGCCGTTGTCGTCGGAATAGGCGATCCCGGCCATGAGCGAACCGTCCACCGCGCTGCCCGGCCCGACCCACCGGTGCACCGAGGTGTATTGGATGAAGATCCGGTTCTGCCCGTCGACGGTGAGCGTGATCGCGTCGTTCGGGATCCGGCTGACCTCGAAGCCGAAACCGTTGTCCGCGTTGTGCTGATAGTCGAACAGCTGCGCGCAGGTCGGCATCGGCTCGGCCGCGGTGAACGTGATCGGCGTATGCCCGCTCGCGTCGAAGGTGGCCTGGTACAACACGACTGGGCTACCGATGAATTCGCCGGTCGCCTCCTGCCCGCGGAAGGAATCGCCGAAGACGTAGCCCCAGGTGCCGTCATATCGTCGATAGGGGATACCCAGGTCGCTCGACCCGAGCCCGAACCGGCTGGCCGAGTCGCCCGCATTGTCACACAGGTAGGTCCCTTGCTGCGGTGTCGTGCGGCTCTTCGGCATGATCCCACCCTCCTCAGCGTCCCTACCGAACATCATGCGGCGCATATCCATCCGACACGCCGGATTGGCGGAGTCGCGCGCAGCGCCGGTGCCGACGACCTACCGGCTGACGGGCTCCGACTTGCCCGCTCGCCGCAGCAGATAGGGAATGACCAGGTTGTGGCCGGGCTGCATGAGCGCCCACACGAAACGCGCCACTCGGCGGTCATAACGGACCAGCGTGGTCCAGGTTACCGCCGATCCGGTGGTCACCACGATGTTCTGCGCGGCCAGGATCCGCGACTGTGCTTCGAGCACAACATGGTTCGGCCCCCGCTCCGCGATATGCCAGCCGAGCACGTGTTCGGCCGACCGAGGTCCCAAACGCAGCCCCAGCACGACCCGCCACCCGGTCCGCAGCAGACCCCGCATGAGCGCGGGCGCGCGCTCGAACACCAGCCGGGACCACAGCTCCGGTGTATCGCGCGACCCGGAGGCACTCAACTCGAAGGCCGACACGTGGTCGGCCGCGGCCATGTCCTCGCTGATCGGCAGCTGCGGCGGGGCCGCAACTCGCTGAACCCGCTGCGCGGTCGTCTTCATCCTCCACCCATCCCTGCGCGAGACGACTTACTACGACCTTTCGTAGTAAGTCTGCCTGCGCGCAGGGGTATCTGTCCGGGGAACGGCCGAATCGATCGCCGCCACGCCGCGTCTCATCGAGGGCGGGTGCGACTCGATTCGCGGGTGGAAAAAGGAACGGCGCAACAATACCAATTGAATCGCGATTTCGCCATCGATTGTCGGTTCCGGGCGCTGTCGACTTCGCGTTCGCCGGTACGGTGCGGTGATGTGACATCGCTATTGCCTTTCGCTGAAACCTCCTGTCTCCGCTGCCATTTCGACTGCCGGAACCGGCGATAGCGCGTTGCCTCGGCCGACGAAGTGTGATGCAATCTCTCGTGGCGAGAAGGGGGTGACGAGCGAGTTGACAAAGAATGATCCGGCTGCACGGTTATTCGCCTCCACATCGAGCGCATTGCCTGATCTGACGTTGTCGTAATTATTTCCGGGTCGCGGCCGGGGGAGTGGTCATCGGTCGCCACGGTGCTGAATGCTGAATGGGGGTGTGCGCAATGGCGATGATCGCTGGACTCGGGTCGCGTTCGGCGGCCGCACCCTTACTCACGGCGCAGAGTTTTCATTCGATGCGGCGATACAGTAAAGGAAGGTTTCCCATGCATGTCGGGTTGCCCATGGTAGCGAACAAACTCGTCGAAAGCTCGGCCGGTGAACAGAAATTGTGTTCCGCGATCGTCGAGTTCCCCCTTTCGGAACTGCTACCGCCGGAGTCGTCGCCGCGAACGGCCGGCGAGAATGCGGCGCACATACGGATGCTCGCCGAATCGTCGACTGCCTTTCCGCCGATCGTCGTGCATCGGCGTACGACGCAGGTGATCGATGGCGTGCACCGGTTGCGTGCCGCTCAGCTGCGTGGCGACAGCACGATCTCGGCCGTGCTGTTCGACGGCAGTATCACCGAAGCGTTCGTGCTCGCGGTGAAACTCAATGCGGCACATGGTCTGCCGCTGTCGCTGTCCGATCGCAAAGCCGCGGCGCTGCGCATCCTGATGGCGTATCCGCAATGGTCGGACCGCGCGATCGCCGCCGTCGCCGGAATCTCGCCCAAGACGGTCGGGGTGATCCGCAGCCGGTCGGCTGAGGAGATTCCTCAGCCGACCGGTCGGATCGCGCGCAACGGCGTGCTGCACCGGACCGATGTTTCGGCAGGCAGGCGACGTGCCGCGGAGTTGTTCGCCGCCGATCCGAATCGGTCGGCGCGTGCGGTGGCGGTGGCGGCGGGCATTTCGCTCACCACGGCCAAGGAGGTCCGCAAAGAACTGCGCGGCGGTTCGGATCCGCTGCCCGCCCGCTGGGCAGGTGCCGATCCGGCGGCCGGCCGCGCCGCGGGTGATGGGCCGGAGGTCCGGGCGGGAACGGATTTCGGTGCGCAGGAGGCGGTCACCGCGGAGGTGCTGCAGCAGTTGCGCCGGGATCCGTCGCTCCGTTTCACTGATGCGGGGCGCAAACTGCTGCGCTGCCTGGAGACCCCTTTCGACAACGGCGCCGATTGGGGCTCCGTGGTGCACAACATTCCGAGCCACTGTGCACCCAATATCGCGAAACTTGCCCGACAGCGTTCGCAGGATTGGCAACAACTCGCGCTGATGCTCGATCAACGCTCGGAAACCGAATAAACCGGCGCGGTCCGGTCTCGAATATTGACAGGTCGCTGACCGCAAAAGTAACGTCGGCGACGTGCACAGCAGGATTTCCCGCAGCTGAATCCTGATTCCTGTAGACATTTCCGTGATTTCTCCACCGGTCATTTTGTCACGCCGGTAGAAGGGGGCTTATCGATGATTACCCTGGATCAGGTCGAAGCCAAGATCAGGCATAAGCTCAAGGGCAATTATCCGGCCGATCTCGTGATTTCCGGCGACACCGCATTGGAAGATATCGGGCTGTCGAGTCTGCAGACCGCCGAGATCGTCTTCGAGCTGGAGGAGGACAACGAGATCGAATTCGATCCCGCCAAGGCCGCCGATATCCAGACGCTGGGCCATCTCGTCGCGTTGGCGAACGAGATCCTCGCCGAGAAATACCCGTCTGGCGAGGAAATTCCACGATGAACGGCCGCGAGCACTACATATATATTCTCGCGGCGTCCATCCTGCCTTTCGTCGGCGTCATCGCGGCCATGGTGCTGCTGTGGAACTCCCTGGTAGGCCCCGCGGACCTGGCCGTTTTCGTGATCATGAGCGTGATCGGCGGACTGGGGGTCTCCATCGGCTATCACCGGTTGCTCGCACACCGGTCGTTCAAGACGACTCGGCCGATCAAACTCTTCTTCGTGACCGCGGGCGCGATGGCAGGTCAGGGGCCGCCGCTCATCTGGGTCGCACACCACCGCCGCCACCATCGGGTGGCGGACAAACCCGGTGATCCGCACTCGCCCTACTTCGAAGACCGAGTGGACTTCCGCGGCGTCGTGAAAGGTCTCTGGCACTCGCACCTGGGCTGGCTCTTCGACAAGAATCTGTCCTCCGATCCGGTGCGCTATTGCCCGGATCTGTGCCGGGACGCCGACATCCGATTCCTGTCGATCAGGTTCGTCCCGGTCGTGCTCGCGGGCCTGCTGCTGCCGGGGCTGCTCGGTCTGGCTTTCACCGGCACCCTGGCCGGCTTTCTGACCGGCATCCTGTGGGGCGGGCTGGTGCGGATGTTCATCGGAAACCACGTGACCTACGCGGTGAATTCGATCGGACACTACTTCGGCAGACGCCGCTTCGACACCGCCGACGAATCCCGCAACGTGTTCTGGCTGTCGATCCCGTCCTTCGGGGAATCCTGGCACAACAACCACCACGCGTTCCCGCGTTCGGCGCGGCACGGGTTCCGTTGGTGGGAGCTGGATCTCAGCGCCCTGACCATCTACACGCTGGAGAAGCTGCATCTGGCCTGGGACATCATCCGCATCGACCCGGTCCGGCAGCAGCAACGGGCCGCCGGGCTGAGCCGGGTCGGCAGCGGCCGCGCCGCACCGCACGAGCCCGCCCGTCCGCTGGCCGAGCGCGGGCAGGCGAGCGCCAAGGATCTGGGTCCCGTCGACGTGGCGGATGTGGAATGACTCTGTGGCAGCGGCTTTTCGAGGATTCGCGATCGTTCGGATCCAGCGCCGCCTTCTGGGTCGACGGCGGATATGTCGCCACCAGCTGGGCGGAACTGGTTGCCGGGGCGCAGGATACGACCCGCGCGTTGCGCAGGCACGGAGTAGGGCCGGGAACCCGGGTCGCGATCGTGCTCACGAACGGCCCGCACGCGGCCCGCGCGCTGGTGGCGAGCTGGATGTGCGGCGCGGTGGTGGCTTCGCTGCCCGTGCGGGTGGCGGGCACCGACGCCGCCGGTTACGCGGACCAATTGCGCGTCGTTCTCGATCAATTGGAACCCGTTGTGCTGCTGGCGGATGCCGCGCTACTGGCGAGCCTGCCGGGCCCGCGGGACGACGGGGTGCCCCATGTCGCGTTCGAATCCCTCGGTCGCGAACGGGACAGCGTCGAGCCGGCGCCGCCCGGCGCGGACGAGGTGGCGTTCATCCAGTACTCCTCGGGCAGCACCGGGTCGCCCAAGGGCTGCATGCTGACACCGCGGGCGATCGCGGCACAGCTGGACATGCTGGCGAACCTGACCGAGGCCGAGCCGGGCGAGGTCGGGGTCTGCTGGTTGCCGTGGTCGCACGACATGGGGTTGTTCGGCGGTCTGCTCAGCGGCTGGTGGAACGACGTCACCACGTATTACTCGACGCCGCAGCGGTTCCTGATGTCGCCGAAGACCTGGTTCGAGGACATCGCGCGCTACGGCGCGCACTACACGGCGGGCAGCCCGACCGCGTTGCAGGTGGCGGCCCGGGTCACCAGGCTGCGCGCGAAACAGCTGCCCGGATCGCTGGCCCAGTTGAAGGCGGCCATCATCGGGGCAGAGCGGGTCTATTGGGAGGTGCTCGAGAGCGCGGTCGCCGACCTCGGCCGATTCGGGTTACGCCGGCAGGCGCTGATGCCCGCGTACGGCCTCGCCGAGGGCACACTCGCGGTGACCGCGACGCCGCTGACCGAGGAGCCGCGCTTCCTCGCGATGGACGCGACGGCGCTCGCGGCGGGCCGGCTGCGCCGCGTCGATCCGGCCGATCCCGGCGCGACGAAGGTGGTCAGCGCGGGCCCGGTCTGTCCTGGCACGGAACTGGTCGAACCCGGCCCGGACCAGGAGCGGCTCGCGCCGATCCGATTCCGTTCGGTGTCGTTGGCCTGCGGCTACTACGGTGATCCGGCGCGCACGGGTCAGCACTTCGACGACGGGGTGCTCGATCCCGGCGACCTCGGCTTCGTCGTGGACGGTCATCTGTACCCGGTCGGGCGCAGCGACGACATGATCTCGGTGGGTGGCCGCAACGTGTACCTGCGCGAGGTCGAGAAGGCCATCGAGGTGTCCGGCGGCCTGCGATGGGGTTGTTCGACGCTGGTCGACTCCGCGCGAGTCGGCCGCCCGTGGCTGACGCTGCTGGTCGAGTCAGGCGGTGCCCGCACCGACTTCGGGGAGGTGGCCCGCGGGGCCGCGGCCGCCGCGATGGCAACGGGTGCACTGGAACTCGACGAATGCGTGTTCCTGCGCCGCAACGCGTTGCCGAGAACTCCCAGCGGCAAGATCCAGCGGCATCGCTGCCGAGAGCGCCTCGCCGCGGGCGGTTTCGCGCGGGTGGCGACGGTGCAACTCGCGGAACAGGCGGAGCCGGCGTGAACGAAACCATCCCCTTCAGCAAGCGGCGCATCCTGGTCACCGGTCCGTCCGGGGTGATCGGCCGGGCCCTGGTCGAGGCGTTGTCGCGGCACCACGTCACCGGTTTGGTGCACGTCGACACCGAGCGGCCGGACGTCACCGAGGTCGTCCACGGCGACCTGGCGAAGCCGCTGCTCGGCTTGACCGCGTCGCGGTGGCACGAACTGGCCGAGCGGGTCGATGTCGTGGTGCACTCGGGCGCGCTGACGACGTGGGGCAAGAGCCGCAGCCGCTACCAGGAGATCAATATCGACGGCACCGAACGGGTGCTGGAGTTCGCGCGCCGGGCCGGGGCGCCGGTGCACTATCTGAGCACCTGTTTCGTGCACGGGATCGAGCGCACGGGCCTGGCGGATGTCGCGCAGGACAACGTCGTCCGGCCTTACGTCTGGTCGAAACTCGAAGCGGAGCGGCTGATCGCCGCGAGCGGTGTCCCGTACGCCGTCTACCGGCCGACCAATCTGGTCGGCGACTCCCGGACCGGGGCAAGCAGCCGCCGCCAGATCGTGCAGGTGATGTCGGAGTTCATCTGCCGCGGGAAGGCGCCGTATCTGCCCGCCCACCCGGGCAACCTGCTCGACTTCGTGCCACTCGATGTCACCGTCGATGCGGTGGTGCGCACCCTGGAGGCCGATGATCTGCGCGGGCAGATCGAATGGCTCACCTACGGCGCCGACGCGATGACGGTGGCGCAGGCCAGAGACATCCTGACCGAGCACGCCGCCGCACTCGGCCGCCCCCTGGGCGAGCTGCGCATCGTCGACCCGCGTCGGCGGCTGCCGGTTCCGCTGGCGGAACTGCCGCCGTTGACGAGGTCGTTTCTGAAGGTGCTGATCGATGTCAGCGAGATGACCCATGCGGCGGGCGGGGTGCTGCCCAGCTCGAAAACCGAACTGCGCGAACGGCTCGGCGTGGACTTTCCGTCCGACCGCGACGCCTATCGCAGCAGCCTGAAGTTCTGGGCGAACGAGGCCGCCGTGGCGCGGACAGCAGAGAGGTGACCCGCTATGACGAGAACCAGTGACTGGCAGCGGCCCGACCTGTCGGGCCGGATCGCGCTGGTGACCGGTGCCAGCCGCGGCGTCGGGCTCGGCGTCGCCCTGGCGCTCGGCGAGTGTGGGGCAACGGTTTACGTCACCGGCCGCAGCACCCGGCGCGGTGGCACCACCGAGGGCGTGCCCGGCACGGTCGAGGACACCGCGGAACAGGTGACGGCACGAGGCGGGAAGGGGATCCCCGTGGCGTGCGATCACACCGACGACTCGGACAATGCCGCGCTGATCGCGCGGATCGCCGAATCCGAGGGCCGCTTGGACCTTTTGGTGAACAACGCTTGGGCGGGCTACGAAAGGTTCAGCGAGGAGGCGCCTTTCCATGCCCCGTTCTGGCGGCAGCCGATGTGGCGCTACGACCTGTTCGCCGGCTCGTTGCGAGCCCAGTACGCGGTCAGCGCCCTGGCGGCGCCGTTGCTGACACAGGCCCCGGCGGGGCTCATCGTGAACGTCTCGTTCACCGACGGTGCGGTCTACCTCGGTCAGGTGCCCTACGACATCAGCAAGTACGCCTCGGACCGCATGGTGGTCGGCATGGCCTACGACCTGCGCAAGACGTCCGTGGTGCCGGTCGCCCTGCATCCGGGTTTCGTGCGGACCGAACGGGTCTCGGGCGCATGGGATCTCGTCGGCGCGGGCCCGGCCGAGGTCGCGCATTCGCCGGAATACGTCGGTCGTGCCGTGGCCGAGCTCAGCGTCGACGCCGAGTTGGCGGGTTACGCCGGTGCTCGCCTCGCCGTCGGCGATCTGGCGGCCAAGTACGGATTCAGCGACGTCGACGGTCGCCGGCCGCCGCCGTTCCGGCTCGAGGGCACCATCACGCTCGCGGCCCGCATGGAACGCCTCGGCCGGATCGCGCGCACCGTGCCGACGAATCGCCGGGAGGCATGAAATGGCCACGGACACCGACTATCTCGGCGCGTCACCGACCGCGATCCAGCATCACTACGACGCGGGCAACGACTTCTATCGGCTGTGGCTCGACCCGAGCATGACCTATTCGTGCGCCCTGTGGGCCGAGGGGGACGACACCCTCGAACGAGCTCAGCAACGCAAGCACGACTATCTCGCCACCCGCGCCCGCGCCGCCGGCGCCGGACGCGTACTCGACGTCGGGTTCGGCTGGGGCGCCATGGTGCGGCGGCTGCTCGACACCCACGGGGTCGGACACGTCACCGGTCTGACCTTGAGCGCGGCCCAGTTGGCGGCCACGTCGGCGTGGGCGGACGAACGGTGTGATCTCCGGCTGGAGAACTGGACCGACCACCGGCCCGCACAGCCCTACGACGCCATCGTCTCCATCGGCGCGATGGAGCATTTCGCGAATCTGGGCATGAGCCGGGAACGCAAGATCGCGGCCTATCGGCAGTTCTTCACCAGCTGCCGCGAATGGCTGGCACCGGGCGGCAGGCTCGGATTGCAAACCATTGTGCGCGGCCATGATACGGCCGCCGACTGGGCGATCCAGCGGGAGATGATCCGGGTCAATCGCTGGATCTTCCCGGAGTCGGAGGTGCCCTGGCTCGCGGAGGTGTGCGCGGCGAGCGAGGGCCTGCTGGAGGTGGTCTCGGTGCGCAATGACGCCGCCGACTACGCCCGTACCTGCCAGGTCTGGCTGGACCGGCTCCTGGCCGACCGGGCACGGGCCATCGAATTGGTCGGCCCGGCGACCACCGAACGCTACGAACGCTATCTGCGGGTATCCATCGAGGTCTTCCGGCGCAAGCATGCCGGCTTGGCCCGAATCGTCTTCGAACGCTGGTAGCTCGAAAAGGATTGCGACACATGCCTACTGGAATTGTTGATTTCGGCAGCTACCTGCCCGGGCCGCCGGTTCCCGCGACATTCTTCTTCACCGAGGAGGAGTTGGCCGCACCGCTGGCGAACAACCCCATGTTCAAGGCGCCGGCCACCCGGCATCACGTCGGCGACGAGCGTGCCGCGGAGATGATCGTCGCCGCGGCGCGGCCGATGTTCGAGCGCCTCGGGCTCGAACCGTCCGGCAACATCGATATTCTCCTCACGAATGTGATGCTGCCGGACCATCCGATCACCGGATCCGGCGCGGAAGCGGCCGCACTGCTCGGGTGCACACCGCGCTGGGTCATCGATCTGCACAACGGCGGCTGTGCGTCGTTCGGCTACATGATGCGGCTCGCGGACGCGATGATCACGAGCGGCGTGGCCCGCACCGCCCTGCTGTGCAACGTGCAGAACGGTGCGGGACAGTTCTTTTCGCAACCCGGCGTGCGCAAGAGCCCGTTCGCGGCGGTGGCGGGCGACGGCTGCGGGGTCACCTATGTCAGCGCGCACGGCGCCGCGCCGCTGTTGGGCACCAGCGTGATCCACTTGCCCGAGTACGCCACCGACCTCGGTCTGTCGGGCGGACGGAAGTATTGGGAGCCGGGTACCGAGGAGCTGATGGTGAGCTTCCCGCACGAGAAGCTCGGCGACATCATCCAGCGCGGCAACACCTTGGTGCCCGAAGCCGTCACCGATGTCTGCAAGCAGCTGGGTGTCGCGACCGAGGACATCGACGTGCTGGTGACCAACCAACCGAACAAACTCTTCCTGCAGACCTGGCGGCAAGCGCTCGGGGTGCCTGCGGAGCGCCACTTCGACTCCTACGACGAATTCGGGAACCTGTACACCGCCGGTGTGCCGGTGACGTTCGAACGTGCGCTGCGGGCCGGCGCGGTCGCCGACGGCGATCTCGTCGTCTTCGCCGGATTCGCGCACGCCGGGGATATGGCGTCCGCAGTGGCTGCCCGATGGCACGGATGACCCCGAAACCGCCTGCCGTGCACGACACGTCTTGCCCCGACCGCGAAAGGTTCCGATGACCGACATCGCACCGGCCCCGGCCGCACTATCCGGCTCGGCCCCTGTGAAACACGAAATATATTGGCGCGAGACAGAACCGGTTGTTCCCGGTCCGCCCCTGCGGGGCGACGTCTCCTGCGATGTGTGCATCATCGGCGGCGGGTACACCGGCTTGTGGACCGCGCACTTTCTCAAACAAGCCGATCCCGGCATCTCCATCCACATCCTCGAAGCCGACTACGCGGGCGCGGGCGCGTCGGGGCACAACGACGGCTTCGTCACGCCGACCATCGGGCACAGCCTCGGCGCGCTGATCCATCGGTTCGGCGCGGAACGCTCGAAGCTGGCCTACGCCGCGGTGGGCAAATCGATGCTCGAGCTGGGCCGTTTCTGCACCCGATACGGGGTGGACGCAGAGCTGGAGCCCGCGGGCTACTACCAGGTCGCGGCCGACGACGATCAGATCCGCCTGCTGGAACGCGATATCGAACTGGCCGCGCTGCTCGGCGCGAAATCCGGGCTCGACCTGCTCGACCGCGATGCGGCGCGCGCGAGGATCGATTCCCCGGCCATCCGGGCCGCCTTCAAAGTCGGTGGGGCGCTGATCAATCCACACCGGCTCGCGCGGGGACTGTGCCGGGTCGTCACCGCGGCGGGGGTTCAGGTGCACGAGCGGACCCGAGCACTGCGGGTAGAACCAGCTCCGGGGGGATATCAGGTGACCACCGCGCAGGGGCGGGTGAGGGCGAGCCGGGTGTTGTACGCCACCAACGCCTATCAGCATCAGTTCGCCGAGTTCCGGCGCAAAGTGGTGCCGGTGTGGAGCTATGCGGCGGTGACGCAGCCGCTGACGGACGCACAATTGCGGCAGGTGCGCTGGCCGGACCGCGAAGGCTTCGTCGAGGCGGGCAATTTCATCGTGTTCGGCAGGCTCACGGCGCAGAACCGGTTGCTGTTCGGTGGAGGTCGCGCCGACTATCACTTCCGGCGCGATATGGACGAGGCCCGCCACATCGACAGCCCGCGGGCGACCGCGGCGCTGCGCGCGGTGCTCGCCCGGTATTTCCCGATGTGGCGCGATATTCCGTTCAGTCACACCTACGGCGGCTGCGTGGCGATCACCCGGGAGGTGGTACCGCACGTCGGCGCTTTCGGTGACGGCCGGTTCTACGCGCACGGTTACTGCGGCAATGGCATCGCGCTCACCCACACCGCCGGCAAGGCGTTGCGCGACCTCATCCTCGACCGGGACACCTCGTACAGCAATCTGCTTTTCGTGCGCGGCAAAGAGAAGGTGTTTCCGCCGGAACCGCTGTCGTTCCTCGGCGCCAAAGCCGTGTCCAGCGTGCTCGCCGCACAGGATCGACATCCGAAACTCATTCGCGGCCAGTTCGTCTGAATCCGGGCAACGAGACGTCACCGAAAGAAGATCGCCATGACCGATACGACCGACGATTCGGGTTCGGCTTTCGCGCACCGTGTTTCGCGCTCCGAGCCCGGCCGGCGCTACGGGCTCTGCCTCGATCTGGTGCTCACCGAGACCGCGGCACTGCTCGGCTGCGCACCGAACGAGGTGGTACCGGACCGGGCCTACCTGGACTACGGATACAACTCGCTGGCCGGTCTGGCCTTGACCGAACAGCTGTCCAGAGCTACCGGCCTCGAGTTGCCGCTCACGATGCTGTTCGATCGGCCGAATCCGGCGGCGGTGGCCGAATACCTGCTCGACCGGATCGCGCCTATTGCACCGCGAGACTCCGAATCCGCTGTGGCAGAGAAGCTTCCGGAACAAGAGGGCAATTCTGACGACGATATCGCGGTGGTCGGCATGGCCTGCCGCTATCCGGGTGGGGTGTCCTCGCCGGAGCAGTTGTGGGCGCTCGTCGCCGAGGGGCGCGATGCCATCGGTGACTTCCCGGCGGACCGCGGCTGGGACCTCGCGCGGCTGTATCACCCCGATCCGGCCCATCTCGGTACCAGCTACACCAGACACGGCGGGTTCCTTTCCGGAGCAGCGGAATTCGATCCGCAGTTCTTCGGGATCAGTCCGCACGACGCGGTGGCGATGGATCCGCAGCATCGGTTGCCGCTCGAGGGCGCCTGGGAGCTCTTCGAGCAGGCGGGTATCGATCCGACGAGTCTGCGCGGTAGCGCGACGGGCGTGTTTCTCGGGGTCTGCAGCGGCGACTACTGCTATTTGACTCGGGAACCGGCGGCCGGTCTCGAAGGCAGGTGGGGCCTCGGAATGATGGACAGCCTCGCGTCGGGCCGGGTGGCGTATGCGTTCGGGTTCCTCGGGCCCGCCATGAGCATCGATACCGCCTGCTCTTCCTCGCTGGTGGCGGTGCATCTGGCCGCGCAGTCGCTGCGCCGTGGCGAGAGCACCCTCGCGGTCGTCGGCGGGGTCACGGTGATGTCCACTCCCGCAGTGCATGTGGAGTTCAGCAGGCAGCGGGCGCTGGCGCCCGACGGCCGGTGCAAGTCCTTCGCCGACGCGGCGGACGGCACCGGATTCTCCGAGGGCATGGGTCTGCTGCTGTTGGAACGGCTCGGCGACGCACGACGCAACGGCCATCGCGTGCACGCGATCCTGCGCGGCTCGGCGGTGAATTCCGACGGCGCGAGCAACGGCCTGACCGCCCCCAACGGCCCGTCGCAAGAACGGGTGATCCGTGCCGCGCTGGCCGACGGCGGACTCGCGCCCGCCGACGTCGACGCCGTCGAAGGTCATGGCACCGGCACCGTACTCGGCGACCCGATCGAGGTGAACGCGTTGCTCGCCGCCTACGGTCGCTCGCGATCGGCGGATCGCCCGCTGTGGCTGGGCTCGCTCAAGTCCAATATCGGTCACACCTCGGCCGCCGCGGGCGTCGGCGGACTGATCAAGACCATCATGGCGTTGCGGCACCACACGCTTCCGCGAACGCTCCACGTCGACGCGCCCTCCCGGAAGGTGGATTGGGGAAGCGGGGCGGTCTCGCTGTTGACCGCCGCCGTGCCGTGGCCCCCGGACCGGTCCGGCAGACGCCGCCGCGCCGCGGTGTCGGCCTTCGGCATCAGCGGGACGAACGCACATGTCATCGTCGAAGAGCCGCCGGCGCAGTCGGTTTCCGTCCCCCCGTGCCCCGAGGCCGAGACGCCCGCGGTGTGGGTGCTCTCCGCGCGCACCCCGCGGGCGCTCGCACAGCAGGCCGATCAGCTGGGCGCCTGGCTCGACGCGCATCCGGACCAGGACCCTGCCGAACTCGCGCGCGCGCTCGCCGAGACGCGGGCACAGCTGGAGCACCGCGCGGCCCTCATCGGGACCGGGAGCGCCGAATTACGCACTGCCCTAAGCTCCTTGGCCACCGGCGCGCCGAGCGGTGCGGTGCTCACGGGACGTATCCGGCTCGATCGGAGATCCACCCTGGCGGTGATGTTTCCCGGGCAGGGCGCTCAATACCTCGGCATGGGCACCGAATTGGCCGCGCTGTACCCGGTTTTCGCGACGGCGTATCGCGACGTGCACGCCGAACTCGATCGGCACCTCGATCGGCCGCTCGACCGGATCATCGCGGGCACGGATGAACCGGGTCTGCTCGACCAGACCGGGTACACCCAGGCGGCGCTCTTCGCTGTCGAGGTCGCCCTGTACCGGCTGCTCGAATCCTTCGGGGTGCGACCGGCTTACCTGATCGGGCACTCCGTCGGTGAGTTCGCGGCCGCACATGTCTGCGGCGTGCTGGATCTGCCGGACGCCTGTCTGCTCGTGGCGTCGCGCGCCCGGCTCATGCAGGCGCTGCCCGCGGGCGGGGCGATGATCGCCGTCGAGGCCACCGAGGCCGAGATCCGCGCCGATCTTCGCACCGCGGGGACCGACGTGGCGGTCGCAGCGGTGAACGGGCCTGCGGCGGTGGTGCTTTCCGGCTCGACCGAGGAGACCACCGCGATCGCCGAGCGGTGGTCGGCGGCCGGGCGGCGGACCAAACGCCTCACCGTCAGTCACGCCTTCCACTCGCAGCTCATGGCCCCGATGCTGGCCGAATTCGCCGATATCGCCGAGCGGATCACGGTCAACAGGCCACAGATACCTGTCGTCTCGAACCTGACCGGTGCGCCCGCCGACGATTTCGGCACCGCCGAGTACTGGGTGCGCCATGTCCGGGATACGGTGCGATTCGGTGCCGGGCTCGCCTGGCTCACCGACGCGGGGGTCGACACCTTCCTGGAAGCCGGTCCCGGCGGCCAGCTCTCGGTGCTCGCGAAAGGACATCTCGCCCACTCCGGGCAGGACGCGGTGGTCGTCCCGACGATGCGACCGCGCCGGTCCGAGAGTCGCACCCTGCTCACGGCGTTGGCCACGGCCTATGTCGGCGGCGCGCCGGTGGCCTGGTCCTCGGGCCCACCGGCGAGCGCACGGCGGCTCGAACTGCCCACCTACCCGTTCGAGCGGCAGCGTTACTGGGCCGAGCGCGCACCGGCGGTGCCTGCGGGCGACGACTGCGGCCTCGTCGCCGATCGGCATCCACTGTTCGCCGCGACACTGGAGCTGGCCGAGGGGACCGGCTCGCTGTTCGTCGGCAGCTGGTCGGCGAGCACGCAGCCCTGGCTGCGTGCTCACACGGTCTTCGGCGCCGTCGTGGTCGCGGGCGCGGCGATCGTCGAGATCGCGACGCATCTCGGTCGCCGCTCGGGCACGCCGACGCTGACCGAGCTGACCTTGCACGCGCCGCTCGTGGTGCCGCCCGACCGGGCGGTGGCGGTGCAGGCGCGGCTCGAACCGCTCGGTGCCGGCCGGCAGTCGTTCACGCTGCACGCCGACCTGGGTGCGGGCTGGACCCGGCATGCCACGGCCACGTTGAGTGCCGATGACACTGTCGCGCAAGCACTGTCGATCGCACTACCGCCGGGTGCCGTCGCACTGGACATCGACGAGTTGTATCCGGAACTCGCCCGGCGCGGCCTCGGATACGGACCAGAATTCCAGCGTCTGCGTGCGGCATGGCGGCACGAGGACAGCCTTTACGCAAGGATCGACCCCGTGCCCACCGGGGCGGAGCCGAGCGAATTCCTCGTGCATCCCGGAACTCTCGACGCCGCCCTGCACGCCGCGCTGCTGGAACGCCCTGACGAGGACGGCACGGTATGGCTGCCGTTCCTCTGGTCGGGGGTCAGAATCCACCCGACGCCGCGATCCGGGTCCGCGTTGCTGGTGCGATTGACCGCGGCGGGGCCCGATTCGGTGCGGATGACCGCGGTCGACGAGTCCGGTGCCCTTGTCGTCTCGGTCGAATCGGTTCTGGCACGCAAGGTTTCGCTGGCACAGTTCGGCGCGGCGCAGGCCGCGCCGGCGGACTCGTTGTTCCGGTGCGAATGGCAGGCCGTCGACCCGGCCGCGCAGGCGCCGGATCCGGTGGCGGTCGCGACGGTGGGCACGGCGCAGGTCACCGGTGCGCGTCGGTATGCCGACCTGCCCGCGCTGATCTCGGATATCGAATCCGGCGCGTCCGTACCGGAATTGATCGTCGTCGACCCCGCCGAGGACGTCTCGGCGTCGATCGCCGACGTGGACCTGCCCGCCGCCACCGCGACGGTCGCGCACCAGGCGTTGCGCTTGGTCCAAGAGTGGCTGTCGGACAGTCGATGGGCCCGAGCCCGGTTGCTGTTCTGCACCCGCGGCGCGGTGTCCGCGCGGTCCGCGGATGTGCTGGATCCCCGGGCGGCCCCCGTGTGGGGACTGGTCCGCAGCGCGCAGACCGAGCATCCGGATCGGTTCGTGCTCGCCGATATCGAGCCCTCGGTCGATGCGGGCACGCTCGGCCGCGCGATGCGCGCCGGTATTCCCCAGCTGGCGGTGCGGGACGGGCAGGTGCTCGTGCCGCGGCTGCGGCCGATGCGCGCGCCGGACGGTGGCGCGCCCTGGTCCGAGCTCGACGGCTCGGTGTTGATCACCGGCGGTACCGGCGGACTCGGCGCCCTCGTCGCCGAACACCTGGTGGCCGAACACGGCGTGCGGCGGCTGATTCTGGTCGGCCGGCGCGGTGCGCAAGCCGCGGGAGCGCCGGAACTCGTTGCCCGGCTGCGGGAATCGGGGGCCGAGGTCGAGCTCGCCGCCTGCGATGTCGCCGATCGTGCCCAGCTCGCCGCGCTGCTCGCCCGGGTCCGCGCCGGGCATCGGCTGCGCGCGGTCGTGCACGCGGCCGGGGTCCTCGACGACGGCGTGATCGAGTCGATGACCACCGAGCGCCTGGACCGCGTGCTGCGCCCGAAGGTGGCGGCGGCCTGGCATCTGCACGAATTGACGGCGGAGCTCGATCTCGTCGCGTTCGTCCTGTTCTCGTCGGCGGCGGGTGTGCTCGGCGCGCCGGGCCAAGCGAACTACGCTGCCGCCAACGCCTTTCTGGACGGGTTGGCCGGCTGGCGGCGGGCACGTGGCCTCGCCGCGGTGTCGATGGCCTGGGGTATGTGGGCGCAGCCGAGTGCGATGACCGCCGAGCTGACCGCGGCCGACAAGGCGCGCCTGGCCGGGGCCGGGTTCCTGGCGCTGGAGCGACCAGCGGGACTGCGATTGTTCGACGCGACGGCCGTTTGCGCTGAGCCGTCCGTCATCCCGCTGGCGCTCGATCCGGTCGCGCTGCGCGCGTCGGGAATCCCGCTCGCGCCGATCCTCTCGGATCTCGTTCCCGCCGCCGCCCCCACGGCGGCGTCCGGGACGTTCGGCAGGCAATTGGCGCACTTGCGGGGCAGCGAACGGGAATCGGAGCTGCTGCGGCTCGTCTGTGTGGAGGTCGCGAGCGTCCTGCGCTATCCGTCCGGCGACGCGGTCGATCCGGACCGGGCCTTCACCGATCTCGGCTTCGACTCGCTGGGCGCGGTGGAACTGCGCAACCGGTTGAGCTTCGAAACCGGCCTGGTGATACCGACCACCGTGATCTTCGATCATCCCTCGCCCGCCGCGATCGCGGGCTACCTGCACGACGCGATGTTCGGCTCGGCAGGTGCACCAACGGAATTCGCGACCGACCAGAGCTCGGCCGGGGCAGCACTGGATGCGATGGACGCGCTGGACGCCGAGTCGCTCATCCGGCTGGCGCTGTCCGACGACTGATTCGACAGGGGTTGTCCACCATGGCCGTTGACGGTGATGAGCTGGTGCGTGCACTGCGCACGACGATGAAGGAAAACGTGCGGCTGCGCGCGGAGGCGCTACGGCATCGCGAGCCGATCGCGGTCGTCGGCATGGCCTGCCGGTATCCAGGTGGCGTCGGTTCACCGGAGCAGTTGTGGGAGCTGGTCGCCGCGGGCCGCGACGCGATCGGGGACTTTCCCGATGATCGCGGCTGGGACCTGGCCCGGCTCTATGACCCGGACCCCGATCACAAGGGCACCTCGTATGTCCGTTCCGGCGGATTCATCTCGGGCGCAGCAGATTTCGACCCGCGATTCTTCGCGTTGAGCCCACGGGAAGCGATCGCGCTGGATCCACAGCAGCGGTTGCTGCTGGAGGGGACCTGGGAGTTGCTGGAACACGCGGGCCTCGACCCCGCTGCCCTGCGCGGCAGCCGGACCGGTGTGTTCGCCGCGACGATGTATCAGGACTACACCTGGCTGTCCGCCCAGCACGCGGACGCCCTCAACGGCCGCTGGGGACTCGGCATGATGGGCAGTGTCCTGTCGGGCCGCGTGGCGTATACCTTCGGCTTCACCGGGCCCGCGCTCACGGTGGACACGGCCTGTTCCTCGTCACTGGTGGCGACGCACTTGGCGATGCAGTCGCTGCGGCGCGGTGAAAGCGATCTCGCGGTCGCGGGCGGCGCGACCGTGATGGCCACCCCGTCGGTCATTCTCGAGTTCAGCAGGCAACGCGCACTCGCCCCGGACGGCCGGTGTAAATCCTTCGCGGACAACGCCGATGGCACCGGCTGGGCGGAGGGCATGGGTTTGCTGCTGCTGGAACGGCTCGGTGACGCGCAGCGCAACGGCCATCGCGTTCATGCCGTGCTCCGTGGATCGGCCGTGAATTCCGACGGCGCCAGCAACGGCCTGACCGCGCCGAGCGGTCCCGCTCAGGAGCGCGTCATCCGTGCCGCACTCGCCGATGCGGGCCTGGGTCCGGCCGAGGTCGACGCCGTGGAGGCGCACGGCACCGGCACCACGCTCGGCGATCCGATCGAAGCGAACGCACTGCTCGCGACCTACGGGCGCGACCGCGCCGCGGATCGACCGCTGTGGCTCGGTTCGCTGAAGTCGAACATCGGCCACACCCAGGCGGCGGCGGGGGTGGGCGGACTGCTCAAGATGATCATGGCCCTGCGGCACGACACGCTGCCTCGGACGCTGCACGCGGAAGTGCCGTCCAGCCGGGTGGATTGGGGCGACGGAGCCGTCTCACTGCTGCGCAGTCACCGGCCGTGGCGTCGAGACGTCGCCGGTGCACCGCGCCGCGCCGGGATCTCCGCGTTCGGCGCCAGCGGTACCAACGCCCACGTGATCGTGGAAGAGCCGCCCGTCACGCCGGCAGTGGAAGACTGTGCCGCGCAGCCGGATCCCACGTCGCCGACGGTGTGGCTGTTGTCGGCGCGGACCGCAGCGGCGCTCACCGCACGAGCAGTGCAGCTCGGCGCCTGGCTCGACGCCCATCCCGCGCACCGGCCCGTCGACCTCGCCCACAGTTTGGCCACCACCCGGGCGCATCTCGAATACCGCGCCGCCATCGTCGGTACCGGCGTGGCCGAATTACGCTCGGCCCTGCGGGTACTCGCGGAACAGGCCGCACCGAAGCGGATGACGTACCGCGATGGCATCGCCCGCGGTACCGGGACGAAGGGAGGCCATCGGGTCGCCTACGTCGTCGGGTCCGACCGTGCCGGGTGGTCTCGCGCGGTGGCGGACCTACTCGGCACCGCACCGGTTTTCGCCGAGCGGTTCCGGGCCTGCGCCGATGCGCTGCTCCGCAACGGCGGCGCCGACCTGCGCGCGGTGGTGACCGGGGCGGCAGGTGCGCCACCGGCCGACCGGGACGACGTCGCACGGCAGGGATTGTTCGCGCTCGCCGTGGCAGCCGCGGCGGTCTGGCAGGAGTATCTGCCGGCGTCGGTACCTGTGATAGACGACAACGTCTGTCCCGCGGCCGGCCGATTCCTCTCGGGCACTGTCACGCTGGAACAGGCTGCGCGGGAAGTCGTCTCGAACATGTCACAGCCGCTGAGCCGACGCCTCGCCGAACTGGTGGTGGCCGGTTATCGCACCTTCATCGAACTCGGTCCCCGAGCGAATGGACCAAGCGGCATCGCCGAGCAGGTCGCCGAAACGGACAGTGCGAGAAGGGCAGTCGTGCTGGCGGGCTTGGCGCCGTTCGACCGCGCCGGTACCTACGACATCGCCGGCGCCGTTGCCGCGGCCTACGCCTGCGGCGCCACTGTCGACTGGTCCCGCCTGATCCCGCCCGGTCGCCGGATCGACTTGCCCACCTACCCTTTTCAACGCAGCCGGTTCTGGCTGGAACCGGTCGCCGAAACCCCGCCGCCGCCCCCGCAGGCTCCCGCCGCGAGCGGTCATACGCTCACGGCGCTCCTGCGCCGGGCCGACGCGGCGGGCGATCTTCTCGGGGGAGTCGAGATGCTCGTCTCGGCCTCGCGCTATCGGCACAGTTTCGATTCGGCGACGCGCGGCGCGCATCCGGGATCGGCCATGCTGCTGTCCGAGGGCGCCACGCCTGTGGTGGTCTGTGTCCCGTCCTTCCTGGCGGGCTCGGGCCCGCACCAATTCATCCGTCTGACCACCGAGTTCACGACTCGGCCGCGTGCTTTCGCATTGCGGCTACCGGGTTTCGGCAGTGCCGCCGCGCAGCCGGACTCCTGGCAGGCGGCCCTCGAATCCCTCGCCGACACCATCACGACGGCGTGTGGTGACCTGCCTTTCGTGCTGGTCGGTCATTCGATCGGCGGGGTGCTCGCGCACGCGCTGACCGATCACCTCGACCGCGTGGGCCGCGCGCCGGCCGGGCTCGTGCTGATCGACACCTTCGACCCCGCTCCCGCACATCGGCAGGCGACCTTCCGCTGGGCGATGCGGCACATCATGAGCCTCGACCCGGGCGGCGTCGTACTCGGTGACGACAATCTCCTGGCGATGGCGAACTACCTGCGGTTGTTCGACGAATGGCAACCCGCGCAGAGCACTGTGCCGGTCTTGGCGTTGGCGGCGACCGGTACCACGGCTGCTGCACCACCGTGGCAGATCGGCGGGACGCAGGTGCAGGTGGCCGCCGATCACTTCTCCATCCTGGAAGCGCACGCCGCCGAGGCCGCGCGCGCCATCGAGCCGTGGTTGCGGACTATCGCGGGGTGAGGGAGGCGGTGAGATGCGCGAATCCCTTGCCCGCGTGCCGCAGTGACAGGTGCCAACCGGACCCGTCGTGCGTGCGTTCGACGGCCAGGCGGGCTTCACCCGGAATGAGCATCGGTTTGCCGAAGGTGACGTCATAGGTGCAGGCGGCGGGGAACTCGTCCGGTACCGAGCCGAGAACGGCTGCCGCCTGCCACATTCCGTGTGCGATCGGACCGGGGAAGCCGAGGATACGGGCGCCGATCCCCGAGACAT
Source organism: Nocardia vulneris (assembly GCF_001613425.1). Classification (GTDB taxonomy): domain Bacteria; phylum Actinomycetota; class Actinomycetes; order Mycobacteriales; family Mycobacteriaceae; genus Nocardia; species Nocardia vulneris. Next base: position 105,359 of record NZ_BDCI01000048.1, read on the forward strand.
GGATCGGGTTGTAGTCCCCGGAGGCGGCGGCGTAGCCGTTGACGGTGCGCTGGTCGACGCGCAACGGCGCGCCGGACGGCACCGGGGAGTCGTCGCCCTGACCGTCCGGGCGGGGACCCGCGGGACGCTTCTGCTGTTTCAACAGCGTCGCTGTCTGTTGCCACACCGGTTCTCCGGCGGTGGACACCTCGCTGATCAGATCGAAGACCTTGCCCCGCCGGTGATCGCGCAGATCCGCCGAATGCACGGTGATCTCCAGTAGCTCGTCGCCACGCAGCGGCCGTCGTTGCTCGATGACGTTGCGCAGGTGGACGAGTCCGGGCAGCGCGAACGGGAAATCACGGGCCACCATGAGTCGCATCGCGACCGGATTGGCCAGGACGGACGGATAGGTGAGCGGCAGTGCGCCGGTGTCGGTGAGGCCGCAGGCCGCGCGATACGCGTCGAGTTCGGCTCGGCGCACGGGCGCGCCGGCCAGCGTCAGTCTCGTGTTCGGCAGTGTCTGCGGCCGCGCATTGAGGACCGGGATCGGCAGCGCGCCGACGAAGGCACGCAGATACAACTCGCCGATCCGAGGTCTACTCGACAGCTGCTCGGTGGATGAACTCATGGGGCTACCCGTTCGTCGTAGTGAGCCGGTCAGGACGGCGTGGGCAACGGAGCAGCTCCGTGCTCATGCTCGGGCACCGCGTATTTGCGACCCACCCGGGTACCGTCGCGCCAGCTCTGTGGCCGGGCCAGGAACGGTGTGTCGCCGAGCGCGGCGACGTCGTCCACGAGTGCGGTCAGGCGGCGGTGTGCGGTAGCCGACGAAGCCGCGCCGAGGAATTCGGCGGCCTCGGTGCGCAAGCCCTGCGAAAGCGATTGGCTCGCACCGAAGTAGACGCTGTGTTTCACCGCGCGCACGGCGGTTCTGGGCCGGGTCGCCAGCCGAGCCGCGGTGGCGCAGGTGTACTCGAGCAGTTCGGCCGGCGGTACCACGGCCTCGACGAGGCCGGCCTGCAGTGCCTGCCGCACGGTCAGGGTGGCGCCGTCGAGCAGCAGGTCCAGCGTGCGCGCCGTGCCGAGCATGCGCGCGAGCCGCTGACTCGCGCCACCGCCGGTGGACAGCCCGGCCAGGATCTCGATATTGCCCAGGACGATGCGTGCGTCGTCGGCGGCGCAACGCAGATCGCAGGCGAGTGCGAGCTCGAAGCCGCCGCCGAGCGCCGGACCGTTGATCGCCGAAAGATACACCGCGCCTGAGCGATTCATCCGCAGGATGGTCTGCCGCCAGCGATGTGCCCAGACCGCGCCGACACCCGCGGCGCCACCGAAACGTTCCGCCGCGGTATCGGCGCCGGGCAATCGCAGGACGAGATCCAGCGCGCGCACACCGATCTGCAGCAGGGGCGCAGGCAGCCGCGGCGCCATCGCCGAAGTGTCGCGCAGAGCGGTCGGTTCGGCGTGCCCGAGGAACCGGCCGTCCACACCGCCGGTCAACACGACGGCTCCGACCGAGGGATCAGCCTCCACGGCCTTCGTCAGCAGATCGAGATCGCGGAGGAGGGCGGCGGTGACGAAGTTCGACGGCGGAGCGGCGTAGCGGGCGATGACCACTCGCCCGGTCTGGCTCAGTTCTAACGTCTCCATCGGAAATCACTCCCTTGCAACGGATTCAGGTCTTGTCGCCGGGCCACCAGTTCCAGCGGCCCATGAGGCTCATCGCCGCGGGCACGATCATGCTGCGGATGACGGTGACGTCCAGAGCGACCGCGATGGCCAGCCCGATGCCGATCTGTTCGATCGGCAGGAACCCGCCGAAGCCGAACGCGCCGAACACCGCGATCATCAGCACCGCCGCGCCCGTGATCAGCGGCGCGGTGCGAGCGATGCCGACGGCGACCGCTTCGTGGTTGTCCCGGGTCTGCAGGTACCGCTCCCGAACGCGGTTGAGCAGGAACACCTCGTAGTCGGTGCTCAGCCCGACCATCAACGCGAGCACCAGGATCGGGGCGAACGACAGCAGATAGCCGGGTTGATCCAGCCCGGGCACCTGTGGCAACCAGCCTTTCTGGAAGATCGCGACGAGCACGCCGAAGGTCGCGCCCACCGCGAGCCCGTTCATGAGAATCGCTTTGAGCGGCAGGAAGATCGAGCGGAACGAGATCAACAGCACGACGTAGAGCGCGATGAGCATCAGGACGATGACCCAGGGCAGCTTTCGCTCGATCTCGTGGTTGGGGTCCACCGCTCGTGCGGTATTGCCGCCGACATCGGCGTGCATCGTGGCCGGCAGGGCTTCGGTGCGGGCGCGAACCCGGTCCAGCAGAGTGATCGTGGCGTCGTCCGCGAAGGGGCGGGTCGAGATCACTTCGACGACGGATTTCTGTCGGTCGCCGGAAACGTAGTACCGCAGACCCTGTTGTGCGTCCGCCGGCAGCCGGTCGAAGGTCGCCGGGTCGAGGGCCTGCCACCGCAACTCGGGTGAGAGCTGTTGCGTGACAGTGAGTGCGGAGTTCACCGCGGCGACATCGGGGAGTGCCGACAGGTCGGTGATCAACTCGCTCAGCTCGCTGCCGACCGACGGATCGGTGACCGTGGCGTCCGAACGGACCACGACCTGGATGGGGGCGGCGACGCCGGGGCCGTATTGTGTGGCGACGCGGTCGAACCCGCGCCCGATCGCCGAGGACGACGGCAGGATCTCCGGGCCGGGCAGTGACAGTTTCATGTCCGCCGCCGGTATCGCGAGCAGGACCAGCACCGCGATACCCGCGCCCAGGAAGGCGAACCGGTGCCGCATCACCGTCGCCGCCAGGCGATACCACCGATGCGACGCCAATCGGGTCTCGTCGGCGGACTCGTCGGTCCGGAATCGGGCCGGAATAGGGATCTTTCCCGCGTTGATCCGCGGGCCGAGTACCTGCAGCAGCACCGGCAGCAAGAGCAGCGATGTCAGGGTGGTCACCGCGACGACGACCACGGCGCCGACGGCCAGCGAGACGATCGTGTTCATCCGGACGATGAACAACGGCAGCGCCGCCACGATGATGGTCAGGCCCGAGGTGGCGACGGTACGGCCGCCTGTGCGCAGGGTACGCAGCACCGACTGGTGCACCTCGTTGCCCGCGGCGAGTTCCTCCTTGAACCGTTTGATCATGACGAGCGAATAGTCCACGCCGACACCCAAACCGAGCATCAGCACGATGTTCTCGACGAAGATCGACAGCTCGGTGCGGGCCGCGAGCACGCCGATGATGCCGAGCGTCACCGCGATCCCGGTGATCGTGACCGCCATCGCCGCGACCATCGCCAGCACGCTGCGGAACAACAGCAGCAGCACGATGACGATCAACGGAAAAGCCAGCAGCTCGCTGCGGATCAGGCCCTCGGCGGCGAGTTTGTTCGCCTCGCCCTGCATGCCCTGCACGCTGAGGATGGCGACATCGAGGCCCTGTTCCTCGAATCGCGCGCCGAGGTCCTCCTGCACCACCGGGACCTTCTTGGTGGCCTCGTCGTTGCCGAGGCCGATCCCGATCGCGGTGGTGACGGTGCGCCGGTCCGCACCGACGAACTTTCCTCTGTTCAACGGCGACAGCGTGTTCCAGCCGAAGCTGCCGCTCACCTGGAGCCGCGCGTCGGCGACGGTGGTCTCGAACACCTCGCGCGCTCGCTGTTCGAAGGCGGGGCTGTCGACGGTCTGTTGCTTGTCGTGGATCACCAGCAGCACGTCGGTCGCGCCGCGGCCCGCCAAACCCGCGGCGAGCTCGTCGCGGACCGCGACGGTGCCCGACCCGGGCACGTCCCACCCTTGGCTGTTCAGCGATTCGGCCAGGGTGGCGCCGCCGAGCGCGCCGAGCATGAGCAGCACGATCCAGACCACGGTGAGCAACCGGACCCGTCCGGCCGTGAATCGGGCGACCAGATCCGGCCAGCCCGAACGGATTCCGTCACCGGAGCCGGCCGGGTCCCGGCCGGCGTCGTCGCGGTCCGCCGCCGGGGGTGCCTGCCGGGTCAACGAATGGCCTCGGCCGCATCCGCCTGCGCCCGCCGCGCGGCCAGATCGTCGACGAGGTCGACCACCTGACCCACCGTGCGGATGTCGACCAGGAGTTCACGATCGACCCGGTGTCCGAGGTGGCGTTCCAGGTCGACCAGCAGGTCGACGAAATCCATCGAATCCATGCCGAGGTCTTCGCGCAGATTGGTTGCCGGATCCGACATCTCCTCGATCGGCAGAGCCATCGTCTCGCTGATCAACGCGATCACGCGTTCCTCGATCTCGACCCTGTTCATAACGTCCCCTCCTGGTCCACTCGGCGTCGGTGTCTCGTCAAGATGGCAATGCAGTCCCCGCTGCCGCCAACGCGGCGGGCGCGAGTTCGTCCCGCTGCCATCCCAACACAGAAAACCTGCTCAAACCATCACCTTCGTTGTTGTGGCCGAGAAAGATCGAATAGAGGTTGATCGTGTTGCTCTGGTCGAGCTGATCGGCGAAAGGCACATCATCGAAGGCGATTACGCGCCGATGGCGGATGGTGAGCGGCCCGACCTGCCGGTCCCAGTCGTCCGGGGTGAAGGTCAGCACCCCGGTTTGTCCGCTCACCGCGCCGGGCCGCAGACCCTCGCGATAGGTGCGGATGACCGAGTGGCTGCCGTTGACGAACCGGAAGATGTTCAGGCTCTTCGGCATCGGTGCGCGGTCGACCGCGATCTGATGGACCAGCGCGGGCAGGATGTCCGGCGTCATCGCGGCCGAGCCGTCACCGGTGAAGCAGAGTACGTGCTCGTCGCGCCGGGTGACGACGCCCGGCAGTGCCATCAGGCCGTCGCCCATCAGTCCGCGTCCGTACCAACCGGAGAAACCCCGGTGGGTCCTGGGCAGGTTGTTCACCGCGGTGAGGCCGACCCGGCCGATATCGTAGACGCCGACGTAGCGGTAATCACGGTGCTGGATCAGCTCTTCCAGCACCGACCCGAGACGGCGGAAGAAGTAGTTCGTCGTCATCGGCCGTAGTGGCAGCAAGCCGACCACGTCACCATAGGAGTCGGTGCTCGCCGCGATGGCGGCGCGCCGATGCGCCAGCACCTCGGGGTCGACGTCGAGTCGATCCAGCAAGGCGCGCAAGACCTGCTCGATGTTTCCGGTCACCGTGAGGCCAGCGAAGGGAGCCTGGTCCACGGCGTGCTCGACGATCTGGATCGGGGCGAGCCTGCGCAGCGACGACTCGGCGAACGGGGTGTCGATCTGCGGTATGGCGCTGTTCAGGAAGATCACCTGCTGCTCGTCGGCAGGCCGCAGTTCACCCTTGTCGTAAAGATATTGGTGCACCCGCGCGGAGTAGCCGTACATGCTGAGGGTGCCGAGGTATTCCGGGACCACGGTTCCGTCGCGATAGCGAGTCACTGTGCCCGGCTGGGCAACCGAGTCGGCCAGGGCGATGCCCGCGCGGTGCGACAGTTCGTACATGAGCTGCTGCGCGTGGCCGGACAAGGGGCCGACCTGGCACAGCAATCGGACTCGTGCCGAGTTGAGCAGCTCGGACAGCCGGTCGAGTGCGGGCGGGTCGATCGCCGCCGGTCGATCGGGAGCCGTGGGTTCGACGGGGGCGGCCATGTCCGGATTCGCCTGTAGTACTTCGCGTGTCGCGAGGATCATCACCGGCCCGCGGTCGGCGTCGTAGGCGGCGAACGCTTGCCGCAGGCCCTCGCCGATGTGCTCGGTCCGCTCGATGTAGACCACCGGAAACCCGCGTGCCTGCAGGGACGGCCGCGCATCGCCGGTGCGGTGGATGGTGCCCTGGAAGGGATGCCATTGGTTCGGCCGCGAATCGCAGCAGACGATGAATCCCTTACTGCGCGTGGCGACGTGGTTGGCCAGCGTGCCACGGAACTCGTCGTGCATCCCGCTGGTCGTCACGATGACGAACGGTGCGCCGTCCAGGGTCCAGCGGGCCAGCGCGGAGCACCCGTGACTGTGCTCGCTCGGCGCCCGGACGATCGGGTTGCCGTTCGCCATGGCATGGGATTCCATGTCATCGATGAAGGTGGCGACGCCGGATCCGGTGTAGTAGTGCAGACCCCAGTCCTGACCGGCCCGCCGATTCAGGAATGCGGAAAGTTCCCGCGCCACTGCGCTTCCGGAGAAGTCGGGGCGCAGGCGCTGGTGCAGGTGTACCTGCAGCGAGTCGACGAAGGCGCAGGCGATATCGGCCGCAACGACCCAATCGTGCTCGGGGTGCCACCGCGGCGTGAAATGTTCCTCGGCGTAAAAGGTGTCGAGGTCCGGAGCGGTGTACACGTGCACGGTGTGCGGGCCGGGATCGAATTCGATGGTGCCGGGCAGCGAGATCGCGACCTTGGCCAGCATCCTGTTCACGGTGTCGGGCTCGGCGGCCCGATACCGGCAGTCGTCGTGGTCGATGACCAGCAAGGTGAGCACGGCGGCGCGGCCCGCCGCGGCGGCGGCGAGTGCATCCGGGAGCGCCTCGAGCGAGTCAGCGAGCACGAGCAAGAGCGGGTCTTCGGGTGCGACCGCGTCCAGAAAACGGCGGGCCCTGGTCAGCACCTGGTCGTATTCCGGTTGCACCGGGGCCCGAGCAGGCGTCGCGGCGATATCCACCTCGCGCGGTCCGGCCAGGTCTGCGAGTACGCGGGCGGCCGAGGGGCCGAGGGTAGCGCTTCGGGACACGACGGCGAGCAGGCGTCTGGTGCGGCTGACAGACATGAGTTGGCTTCCTCCACAGCTGGAACAGTGAGATTCGAGGATCAGTCCGGACGTCGTCCGAGCAGGGCGACCGCGGAGGTGGGCAACCAGCCCGGCCGTCGGGGATCGGGCTGCGGGAGGCGGGCGAACGGCCGCAACAGCGGCGGTAGCCGATGCCACCGATCCGCGGCGACGAGATGCGACGAGCACTCCTCGACGGTCCAGCCGAGCGGCTCGAAGTAGCCGATGCCCGCGGCCGGGCCGAATTTGACGACAAGATTGTTCATCTTGCCGCGTAGGGCGGGTTTGGACAGCGCGACGAATGCCGGCGAGATGATATCCGTTATCCACCAGGCTATTTCGGGGCGGGTCAGGTCCGCGGACAGCGATCGGACCTCTGCTTCGGCCAGATAGAGCAGCAGTCCCTCGGTGATCACCACGGTTTTGTCTGCATGCTCGACGGCGCTGTCCAAGAAGTCGCGACGCGCCTGCGGGTCGGCCAGATCGACGCGGTGTCTGCTGATCCGGCAGCGCGGTGTACGCAGCGCGAGACGCTGTTGTTTCTCGTCGATCATCGCGGGCAGGTCGGCCTCGTGCCATTCCAGCTCGGGTGGCAGCTCGAGCCGGTAGGGCCGTGTGTCGAGCCCGGCCGCCAGATTGATGACGCGATCACAGCCGCGCGCAACGCAGGTCGCGATCATGTCGTCGATCAGTTTCGTGCGGGCCACGAAGAACCACGCGCCGAGCAGCGTGCGTTTGGCGGCCGCGGCGATCGCCGCACCGCGCCGGCCCGCGAGTTCCGCGGCGAGAAAATCGTCGAAAAGCGCGTCGGGCCGGGCGGATTCGGCGGCCCGGTAGGTGGCGACCCAGCGCGCGGTATCGGAGATGTCGGAGATCAGTGATTCGGCCACGTGGTATCCGTTCAGAGTCGGCGCAGCCGCCGCATGATCTGGACCAGCAGCGCGTTCGCCGCCATGCCCTTGCTCAGACTGTGCTGGAAATAGCTGACGTTCAACAGGACTGCGTAGCGCACACCGTGGTCGCGCCATTCGGCGATCTGTTCGACGATCTCGCTCGGTGTGCCGACCATGTTCAGGTCGCGCACCAGCGAGCTCGGCGCCTTCTCGGCGTAGGACAGCATGGTCGCTTCGTCGAGCTTCTGCGGCAGCAGATCCTGGGCACCCGAGAAGGTCGAGCCCAGCGGATGCGCCACGCCGTGCCGGGCCCACATCTTGGCCGAGGCATTGATGGTGAGCGTCCGTGCGACGACGCTCTCGCACAGCTCGTCCACCGCGTCACGAGTCGGTGCGGTGAGGATGGTGAAGGTCACCGCGGGCAGGATGGCCATCGGATCGCGCCCGGCGTCCGAGGCTGCCGTCCGGATCTGGTCCAGGCCCGCCGAATAGTCCTCCGGCTGAATGGAAAGGCCCGGCAACCAGGCGTCGGCGTAGCGGCCCGCGATGCGGAGCATGCGCGGGCCGTGCGCGGCGATCCATACCTCCGGCCGGGTGCCGCGATAGGGCGGTACGTCGAAAACCGCGTTGTGCAAAGGGAAATAGGGTGATTCGCGGCTGACCGGCGCACCGTCGGAATCCCACAGCAGGCGGATGGTGGCCATCGCCTCCTCGAAACGGCCCACGGGTGTGCGCCAGTCGACGCCGAACGGCTCATTGTTCAAGCGCTCGCCCGGGCCGATGCCGAGAATCGAACGCCCGCCGGTCAGCAGATGCAAGGTCGCGGCGGCCTGCGCGGTCACCGCCGGATTGCGGCGACCGGTGTCGGTCACGCCGATACCCAGCCGCTTGCGGGCCAGGCCGTTCTTCGCGGCGAGATAGCCGAGCGCCAGCCACGGGTCGTAGCAGGCGTGGATGCGTGGCACCAGATGTGCGGCGCCGACGTATTTGGGTGTCCACACCGATTGCGGCTGCAACGAGATCAGGTGATCGGGAACCCACAGCGAATCCGCGCCGCCCGCCGCTGCCAGCATCTGGCTGCTGCGCAGCAGCATGTCGGGCGTGAATCGGGGATGCAGGCCGGCATCGAGTAATCCGGTCCGAAAACGTTTCATCGTGAGATCCATGAGTGACCTTTTCGTTGGCTGCGGTTCGGGTGTCGGGGCACGGCGTGGACGTTCATTGCGGCAGCTCGGCGTCCTTGCGATCGCGTGCACGCAGGTGCGCGGATATTCCGATCGCGGTGGCGATCAGCCCGCCCGCGACGCCCGCGACGAGCGACAGCCAGTAGGGCAGTGCGATTTCGCCGAGATACCACGGTTGGCTGAAAGGGCCCCAGTAGAAAGGAATATGGATCACGATGAGGCTCAATGCCACCGAAGAACCGAAATGCGCGAGCAGGACGGCGGCCCACGGGTGTCGGCGCACGATGAGTGCCAGCACGACGAAGCCGACCACATCGGCGAATATGCCGCAGATGCGCACGGCAATCGGTGTCTGATGCCAGAGGTAGATATGTGCGACGGAATGCAGGGCGAAACCCGTCATATAGGCCGACCAGCCGATGAGTAAAAGCCGGCGGTCAGGTGGATTCGACACGAGAAACCCCCTCCTGCACAATGCGACGAGCTATAGGCCTTTGCCGGATGCGGCGATATTTCTTTCGACTTCGATGCCTACCGTGATATTTGCACGGTAGGCGGTCTCGAACGCGAGTGTCAACGGGGCCGGAAGCGTTTCCGTCCGGTGCCGGGGACGCCCGTACGCATGGTGTCCGTGCCGCGGTGGCACCTATTGTCTCCGCATGAATCTCTTTGAGTTCGAAGGCAAATGCCCGGTCGTCCATCCCACGGCATTCATTGCGCCGACCGCGACGCTCATCGGCGATGTCCGGATAGCAGCGGGTGCGTCCGTATGGTACGGGGCGGTGCTGCGCGGTGATATCTCACCGATAATCGTTCGCGAAGACGCCAATATTCAAGACAATTCGGTTCTGCACGGTGTGCCCGACATGCTCACCGAGATCGGCCCCGGCGCGACCGTGGCGCACGGCTGTCTGGTGCACGGCGCGATACTCGGTGCGGAATGCATTCTCGGCAATATGAGTTCGGTCCTGGACGGCGCGAAAATCGGTGCCGGTTCGCTGATCGCGGCGCACTCCCTGGTGCCCGCGGGATTCGACGTCCCGCCCGGGGTGCTCGCCTCGGGTGCGCCGATGCGGGTCCGGCGGCCGATCGAGGGCACCGATTTCGAGGCGTGGATCAAGATCAATCCCGGCTACTACGCGGATCTCGCGCGGCGCCACCGTAAGGGTGTTGTCGCCGTGCCGGGCACCGCGGTCGACTGAGGAGATTCCTCAGGCGACCCCGATCAGCCGCGGGGCGGATCAGCCGCGCTACCTACGCCGCCACCTAGGCGGATCTAGGTGAAAATCACCGACGCGAGGGGTGGGTCGGCGGTGGAAAAGTCGATGTCAGCAAGGGAGCACGACCTGCGGGACATCGAGGAGGAACACCATGAGCGCGGCAATCGACGAGGGGGTGCAGAGGGAAGCTGCCGCACCGGGGCGCACCGCCCGGGCCACGATACTGGCCGCCGCGATGCTGACCGTGATGGCGCCGGCCGTCATCGCGCCGAGCCTGCCCGCCATGCGCGAGGTCTTCGCGGGAGTGGCCGGGGCGGACGTCCTGGTGCGGCTGGTGCTGACCATCACGTCACTGGCCATCGGCATCACGGCGCCGCTGGCGGGGATGACCGCCGACCGGATCGGACGTAAACCGCTGCTGGTCGGGAGTCTGGCACTGTTCGCGGTAGCGGGCGCGGCCGGTTTCTTCGTCGACACCCTCGGCGTGCTACTGGTGACCCGGGCACTGGTCGGCGTCGCGGTCGGCGGCATCATGACGGCGGTCAGCGCCACCATCACCGACTGGTTCGACGGCCCGAAGCGAGCCTCTTTCCTAGGGCTGCAACAGGCTTTCGCCAGTATCGGCGGCGTGGTGTTCCTGCCGCTGGCGGGGCTGCTCGCCGCCTCGAACTGGAAGTCGCCGTTCTGGATCTATGCCGCCTCGATCGCCATCCTGCCGTTCGCGCTGTTCGCCTTGCGAGAGCAGCGGCGCGACCAGGCCTCCGGGCCGGTCGGCGTGGTCGAGACGGGTCTGCCGCGGCCGGGCATCTTCCGGCCGATCGCCGGACTGTACCTGCTCGCCTTCCTGGTGACGCTCGCCTTCTACATGGCGCCCACCCAGTTGCCGTTCCTGCTGGCGGAACTGGGCACGGGACCGGCCGTGGTCGGCGCGGTGATCGCCGCGACCACCCTGAGCAGCGTCGCCGGCGCACTGGCCTTCTCGCCGCTGCGGGTGCGGTGGACGCCCAGTGTCGTCACCGCCGCCAGCGTCGCCCTGCTCGGTGCGGGGTGGGTGCTGGTCGGCACCGCGCATTCGGTGGCACAGGTGGTGGCGGGCCTGCTGGTGGGCGGCTTCGGCGTCGGTCTCGCGGTGCCCAATCTGAATCTGCGCCTGAGCGATCTCGCCCCCGCCGCCACCCGCGGCCGCATCCTCAGCGGCTTGGTCACCGGAATCTTCCTGGGCCAGTTCGTCTCCCCATTGATCCTCCAACCGCTCATCCGAGCCACCAGCATCGGCGGCGCGTTCCTCTGGACCGGCTTCGCCATGCTCGCGGGTGCCGCCCTGACGCTGCCCCTGATCCGTAAAGCCAAGTAAGACAACCGATTTCCCACCACAGAGAAAGCTGAAAGAAATGATCTACCACGGTAACCGCTTCACCCTTCGCGCCGACGCCACCCCCGAGGCGGTCGAGGAAGCCCTCGAGAGCCTGCGCAACCAGGGCCGGGTCATCCCCTCGGTGAAGTCCTTCGTCGTCGGCCCCGACTTCGGTGGCGAATACCAGTGGGGCGCGGTGTTCGTCATCGAGGACCTGGCCGGCTACTGGGAGTACCTGATCCACCCCGCCCACCGCAACACCGACCGCGTCGGCCTGCCGCTGGTCGACAAGTTCGCCTCCTTCGACATCACCGACGACGCGGATCCGGAGATGGGGAAGAAGATCGCCGAACTGCACCAGCGCCGCTACGACAGCGACCCGGAGCTGACCAAGCTGGTCTCCGATCTCGGCGAATACAGCGGTAGCGCGGCACCCGGCGCGCACGGCGAGAAGTAGTACTCGGGCCGGAGCCCCTGGCGGACATATTGTCCGTCAGGGGCTTTCGCGTTGTCCAGCCGTGTCTGCGGTGCTGCACCCGTCCGGGTGGATTCGGTGTTCCAGTGTCGAAACCGCGCGGGGGACGCCGATCAGCAGTGCGGCGAGCGCGGTCCGGGTGCCCGCGAGATCGGCCGTGAAATCAGGCGTTTCGCCGGAGTGGATGCGTGCGGCCAGACCGAGTGCGGCAGCGGCGAGTGCCCCGCGTTGCAGGACCACGCCCGCATCGGCTTGCACTGTTCGATACCAGCGTGCTCCGGTACCCGCGGGCAGGTCACCGACCGGCAGCAGGACCGCGGCGGCCTCGCCCACGATCGGGTGGCACCGGACCGAATCGGCTATGCCGGAGGTGATTTCGACGAGGGCATGGCGCGCCGGGTGGTAGCGGTACATGCCCGTTGCGATCCCGTCGACGCGGGCGACAACGCAGTACAGCGCGGCACCGCGGCCGAATCCGGCCCAGCCGTCGGCGGCCGCACCGATCAGTCCGGCCAGCCGGGTCGATTCGATGGGACGTGGACGGAACCCGTCGGCAGGGGAGGAGCGGCCCACTATGCCCGCGTCGACAGCCACTCGTAGCCGGGGCAGCGGTAGTTCGCGCCCGGCCTCCATCGGATATGGCACCGAGTCCTCGGGCAGCACACCCGGATCGGTGTGCAAGGCAGCCATGGCGGGAAGTTTGTCGGTGATCGCGGGGGTTCGTTCCGCGGCGACCGGCGGGGCCACGGTGATCAGCTCACGGTAGGTCGGGGCGTTCGCCGCCGCGGTGTCCTGGCCGACGAACATCATCGCCAGGGCGGCTTCCGCGCGCGGATCGAGATCGAGCAGTTCGTGCACCTGGTCGTCGCCGAAATGCAGGCGCGTGTCCACGGTACTGCCGAGACGCGCGGCCACCGCTGCCGCTTGGGCGGCCAGCACGCCGATTTCCTGTGTCTGCAACCGGTATCCGAACTCGCCGTATTTGAATCCGTTGCGCCAGAACCGTGCCGTGAGCACGAGCACTGCGGCGGGAAGGGGACTGGGGGCGTCGGAAACCAGTGCGGCCAAGGCTGCTCGGTGATCACCCGGCCGCAGTCGCTCGAGGCAGTGGTGTGCCGGATCATAGTGGTAGAGGCCGGGTTCGGGTGATGGCACGGCGACGTAGGCGGCCAGCGGATACAGCGCGCCGCCCGACGGCGCGGACCTGCCGTGCTGGACCTTGAACGCGCCGGGGGTGGGTACGCCGTCGTGATCGAGTACCGGGGTCCACATCAAGCGCGTGATACCGCACATGTCCAGCAGAAGGGCACCGAGCAGCGAGGTAGCGGCCGCTTCGTCGCCCCACGGCAGTTCGATGCGGGCGGCGTCGGGATAGCGTTTGTACCGTGCGGGGGCGGCGTTCCAGTCGATCGGCCCGCGGGCGGGACTGCGGCCGCGGTCCAGGAACCTGGTCAGCGCGGCACCGGTGTCGGCGTCCATGAACTGCTCCCTCACGGGAAGGGGTGCGGGTACGGATTGATCTCGTCCGCGCCGAGGTCGTGCTCGGAGTAGCCGAGCAGCCTTGGTGCCGTGCGGAGGCGCGGCAGGCCGTGGTCGCGCCGGTTCCGGTGCCCGAACGTCATCGGCACCGTGCCGGGCACGAGAACTTTGGCGCAGGCGAACCCGCCGGCCCGGTGCTCCGCCGAAGTCTGATCGACGATCAGGACATCGAGATCGCACGCGCGATACCACTCGGCCAGGTACTCGAGATCTTGTGTGAGGTCGCCGAATTCGGGCCAGTCGGCGGCCGGTATCGGCTGCCGCGGTCCGCCGAGCGGGAGGAAACCCAGGCGCGGGAAGGCATCTGGATGGCCGTAGAGGGTGCTGTGATCGTCCATGTCGCCGACCCGGTCGCTGTCGGCCACCATCTGGCCTGCCGACTCCGGATCGTAGCGGGTGACGAAGCCCTCCAGCATGGTGAGCATTTCCTGTATCCCGCTCAGCAACGCGTGCTCCGGGAACACGTGCGCGGCCGCCCCGCAGAGGGCCGTCGGCCTGTTCTTGCCAGGTTGCTGGTCGACGGCCATCAGCCAGAACGCCGGGACGCGCGTCTCGGTCGTGCAGTCGAATGCCGCCACCTCGTAGCCGAATTCGTGCGCGACCAGATCGGCGAGCAACGGAATCCGCCGATCCGTCGCGGAATCCAGGTCCACGCGCGGTACCGGCAGCCGCGCGTACCAGGTGAGCAGGAACGCGTCCCGCTCGGTGACCTCCAGCAGCCCGTGCAAAGCCGCCTCGGCGAGCGAGCTCCCGACGGCGCAGCCGTTGGACGTCTCGTAGGCGAAACGGCGGTCGTGCACGCCGTAGTACGCCAGGCACTCCGGCACCAGCACGGCTGCGGCTCGCGTGCACGAATAGGCCCACACCCAAGGGATTTCCAGGTCCGGATGGTAGCGATGGAACCAGAATCCGGGGGCGTCGTAGCGGGCGTCGGAGTACAGGCCGAAGGCGCGGGGATCGATGGCTTCGCCCGCGACGTCGGTGTACGCGGCGCGGACGGTGGTGCGCCGACCGCGTGGACGTTGTCCGCCGAGCCGCTCGAGTGCCTCGGCCACCGCGGCCGCCTTGGTCGCGTCGACACCGAAGCCGCGACCGTACCCGTGGCTGCTCGCGGGGGACTGTTCGGATTCGATGGCGGCCCTGGACATCGGGGACGTCGCGGTGGTCCAGGTGCTGAGCTCGCGGATCATCCCGGTGTCCGCGTCGACGTAGATCCGCTGCAACTCGGGCAGCGCCGCGGTGAGGTCGCGGATGCGCAGGCCGCGCCGTCCGGCATTCGGCGCGAAGAGGTTTCGCGCGATCCCGGGGTCGTCGCCGGGGAGCTTCGCGCAGTCCGGGCACAGCGGATCGGCCATGATGGGATGGGTTGTCGTGACCGCGGTTGCCAGATCCAGGCTCCACTGGACGGAGTTCGGCGCACCTGCCAGTAGCTTTTCCACTTCGGCGACCGCCAGCGCCGCCGCGGCTGCTGCGGTGCTTGCCAAGAGCAGGGGTGCGGGTCGGCGTAGCAGATCCGCGCCGAATCGCTCGGACAGTGCCGCGCGTTGCGGCGCATCGATCCGGTTGTGCTCGCGTCGCCTGTCGGCACAGGTCGGGCACCCTGGGCGGCCCGGGAGGCGACCGGGTCCGACAAGGACGCGAGTGTGGTTCAGCCGCACCGGAAACCATGGCACCGCTGACCCTGCCGTTGTCGACGCCGCAGTGTCATCGGCGACTACCAGTGCGTCGTACGGTGTTTCGTCGGTGGTGCGGACGCGGTGGCCGGTGGCCGTCACCGCCTCGCGCACCGCCGTGGCGAGCAGTCCCGTGCCGAGCACGGCGATGTCATGCGGCATCGAGCACCACCCGGACGCAGTGCACAAGGGCGAGTTCGTCGGCGAGTTCCACCGCGACAGCGGTGAATCCGGACTCGTGCAGGGCTTTGGCGAGGAGATCGGGGTTCTCGGACGTCCCCGCGGCTGCGGCGCAGGTGTCCGGATGTCCTTGCCAGGCCAGGAGAGCGCGCTCCAGCCCGCCGTGGAGGGCGTCGGGCGCGGTGGTCGCGCAACTCACGACTTCGTGACCGTGCGCCGTGCGCACCGCGTAGGCCGGGACGCCCAGGATGTCGCTCAGGTCCAGCACCGTCGTCTCGCCGCCGACCACGTCGAGCTGGTGCATGAGTCGAATCCCGTTGTCGTCGAGCGGTATTCGACCTTCCGTCAGCGGTGGCCGCGCTGTCCATTCCGCTCGACGCTCGATCAGCAGCGCCTCGCACTGCTGGCGCAGGCCCCATTCGAGGGCGTCCGATCGGGTGAGTCCGGCCGCGACACCGGTGGCCAGTGGATTCGCCCTGTCGCCCGCTGAGCGCACCGGCGGGGCGAGCGTTCGGCCGGTCACGAGATCGACGGCCGAGGTCGCCGGCGCGGTGAGCCAGGCGTGCACCGCCAGCGCGCGCAGCACCGTACGGGTGCGGGCAGTGTGCTGATCCGGACCCCACCCGGTCACGGAAGGGAGGGGATCCGAAGACGGGATCACCTGGGCCGGATCGGAGACGACCGCCCGGCAGAGCGAGAGTGGGAACTGCGGCAGATCGCCCTCACCGAAGGTCGAGAGCACACCCGTGTGCTCGTCGACGAGCATCGCGGCCCTGGTGAGCAGTTCGTCGGGAGTTGCGGCGATCGGGTTGTCCTGTCGCGTGGGCGAGTGTGAATCATGTTCGGCGACAGCGTGCGTCGGCGTGATGCGATGCACCGTCATGTCCAAGGTGCGCAAATCTATGCGGGTCGCTCGCGGTCCGCCGGGTGTGGGTGCGGGCAGGGCGGCCAACCCGGTGCGATGGCGGAAGACGCCCAGCACCAGGTGTGCCGCCAGAATTGCGGGCACCGGTCCGGTCAGCCACTGGTTCGGGCCCTGAGCGGTTTCGCCTTTACGGTTGGCCCGCAGGCGTTTCCAGCACGAGGTGCCGGCGGGCGTACCGGCCTCGGTTATCCAGGCTTCCGCGCTGCCGAGCAGCAGCTGTGCGAGCGCCACATGCTCCGGGCAGCGCTGCGCGAACGACGTCAATTCCCCTGTGGTGTCCGCGATGTGCAGTACGACATCAGTGTCCCGCAAGTCCGGATCGGGGGTCAGGAAGACGCGTTGGTGCTCGTCCCGTCGCGCGGCGTCGACGGCGCGCAGCAACTCGGCCTCCTGCCTGACCATGCCGACGCGCACATTCGCCCACCCCGATCGCACCCCGGCCGCGACGACCGCGGTGACGACGCGCTCGGTGCCCGCCGAGCCGAGCACCGTCACCCGCGCCTGCCGGTGACGTTGGAACCGGTGTTCCGGTGCATCGATCGCGCAGGCGAGAAAGGCGATCTCCCGTGCGTAGATACGCAGTTCTGCCTCGGCAAGCTGGTGCGGTAGATCGCCCTGCGCGTCGGTCACGAATCCGTGCTCGTGCAGCGCCGTCACCATGCCCTCGACCGTCGAGCGCTGTGCGGCGGGTAGCGCGGCGGTCAGCTCGTCCAGTTCGAACGCGCCGTTCAGATACGGTTCGAGACGGCTGAGCCAGTCGAAAGCCCGGGCGCCGCGCAACGTGCGCGCGCCGCGATCACCGAACAGGTACACCCCGTCGGGACAGGCCACATACCGCACGGCCGGGTGCAAGCGTGGACGCATACCGGACTCCTTTCGCCTCCTCGAGCACGATCACACGTACGCCGGTCACACCGACAGAGCACGAATTCCCGAACGGACGGGAAATCTTCCCGGCCGCACTCGACCGGAGACCCGGGAATTCTTCCCGGCCCCGCCGGGCGTGCTGCCCTGTCGGAAGGGAAAGCGCGGCAGGCATATTCGAAGTTCCTGCACAATCCATCCAGGAGAGGACCGGCACATGCCCATCACCTCGGCGAATCTCGCCCTCGAATTACTGAATCTCGAACCCGAAAATCTGACCATGGCCGACGAGCGCTCGGCCCCGACCGGCCTGATCCCGCCCTGTGACTGCTCCGCCTGTTGCACCTGCGGCTACTGCGTGTGCAGCACCTGCGGCCGCGACACGAGCAATCCCCTCGACGGGCTCGAAGCGTAACGGTCTGTCGGAACGGATCCCCCGGTAGTTATGACCGGGGGATCACGTCGATGGGGCGACTCGCCCCCTGCCTGCTGTCGTGATTCGAAGAAGGGAATGCTCAGTCCAGCGGAATGCGCCGGCCGTTGAGCAGGAGTTCGAAATTCGGAAGATCCTCGATACGGCCGGAATTGCGGGCTGCGGCGCGCGCGGCCTGCTCGAGGGCGGCGGCGGTCTCCGCCGTCACCGGACCGGGGTAGGTGATGTGCAACGTGACGCTCGCCGGGTCCTTCTTGATCACTCGTTCGTGGGTGTTCGGATCGATCGGGTCCGGGTCACGAGCCGGCTTGCGGGCTGAGCGATCGTTGGCGTCGCGCTCCATATCGCGCATGGCAGCGGTCACATGTTTGCGGACATTCGCCGGGGTGGCATCGGCCTGCTGGAGGATTCTTTTGAGGCTGATCCATCGAGCGTGCGAAACCACTTTGTTGACGACCAGGATCCAGCCATTCTTGACGCGTTCGCGAGTGATGAAGTATTCGGCGGTACCACCTTCGTACGCGTCATAGGCCCGGAAGTTCTCCGGTGCGCTGAGCGCGTTCGGATGATAAGCGCGCAGTACTGGGGCCTCGGCTTCTTTGCCCAATGAACTACCGGGCCGCACCGCCGTCGCACCGGCCGTGGCGGCCGCTGCCGTCCCGGCGCTCTGGGTTGTCGCCGCGGCTCCTGTCGAGGCCGATCCTGCGCCGATTCCGGGCCTGGGCACACCGGTTTTCCCGACCGTTGCCTCGGCGACCGCGATCTCGGTTGTCCCTTCCTCGGCGGCGATCGTCCGCGCGGCGGTCGCTGCTTCCGTCCGTATCGCCTGAGCTGTCAGCGCCTCCGACATGATCCAGACGTGTGCGGCCTGCTCACTCGCGATGGCCGGGACGGCCTGGCCCGTGCCACGCAAAGTACCCGCGATGAACACCGATCGCTGGGCGAATTGGCGCGTCGAGGCGGCCAGACGCCGCAGCATGGCCGAGGCGAGCCGTCCGCCGAGCTGGTATCCGAGCCGCCCCAGTCCCCATGCGATCGGCAGATAGTTGATAGGCCCCAATCCTTCCGAAACGATCGGGGTTTCGATCGCATCGATCCATGCGAGATCGGCGTCGTACAGCTCGATGAGTGAGGCAGATTTGACATTCACATAGCCGACGAGTGCACCGCTGTCGTCGGCTACGACGTGCCAACCCACGGTCAGCGGCTTCGGCTTCGGCTCCGGCGGGGCAAGTGCCGCAGCCTGTTCCAGCGCACGGCGGGCAGCGCTCACCCGAGTGACTCCCTCTGGCGTGACCAGGCGTGCGAGGTAGTGCTGCGCCAACACGAAGGCACCGAGCGCAGCGGACCAGCCGTCGGCGGGCACCGGTGCCTCGGTGCGCAGGATCGCCTCCATCCGGCGAACCGTCGATTGCGCTGCACGGCATCTGGTTCCGATGACGAACGGAGCTTCGCTTTCTTGCCACTGGACCGCTTTGCTGTCCACGTCCGAAACGTACTGGGTGAGCAGCCGATCCACGGCCAGCACGAGAGCGTGTGCTCTACGCCGTGCGGCGAGGGCTGCCGGTGTCGCGGCTGCAGTCGGAACACCTCCTCCCGCAAATACTTTCGCGGGATCGTCGAAGATGCCCCGGCTTTCGGTACCACGGGCACCGGTGGCCGTCGCGGCCCGTGCTCGCGTATCGCCCGACACGGCCGGACTCAGATCGTGTCGGGATCGATGGCCACCGCCGGGGCGCCCTCGATGACGATCTTCTTGTCCACTCTCGGGTCGTCGTGCTCGTCGGCGAGCAGCCTGGCTGCCATCCGTAGGTTCTCCAGCTCGCTCAGCCGGACCTCGGCCTGCGCCTTCTTCACGTCGACTGCCCGATGGGCGAGTTTGAAGTCTTCCAGCAGCGGGTGCACACCGGGCAGCGCCTCGATATACAGCGACCCGGTGGGCACGACGAGTTCGTTGTCGTCGTTGGCGCGTTCCTTGAGCCGTCGATAGGTTTCGATCAGTCCAGGCAACAGCAGTGCGAATGTGCGATCGTCGGTGTTCGCGCGCACGCAGCAGACGTATTCGGCGAACTCGTGCAGGGTCCAGGTGGCCAGTTGATCGGGATCGTGCAGGCCGGTGAACGGGTTGTAGTACGGCGTCAGCATGTAGTCGGTGAGCGCGTTTTCCCGGGTCAGCGGGAAGATCATGTAATTTCCCTTGAACCCGAGCGGATTATCGAGATCGGCCACGTCGCCGAGTGCGTCGAAGCCCAGATCCTCGGTGTCGATGTGCACCCGGGCGGTGAGTTTGTGCGGCTTGCGCCAGGTCGGCGGCAAGGGCACCGCGTCCGGATCGGTGGTGATGGTGTAGGTCTTCTTGCCGACCAGCCGGGGCACCCGCACATCGCGCAGCCTGAAGTAGCGCTGATCAGGCGGTTCGTGACTGTAGACGGCCTGCATGTAGTGCATGATGTTGGCTTTGATGTGGGTGCGCAGCCGCGAGATCTGGGTGCGCCGGTTCAGGTGATCCGACAGCTGCGCGGTGTATTTGTCGCTCAATTCGGCGACGGCGGTCGTTTCCCGCGTCAGGCGTTCCTGCAGGTCGTGTTCGCGAGTCAGGACGCGCTGGTAGGCGTCGCGGGTCGCGTCCTCGCGGGCCTTCATCGCCTC
Organism: Nocardia vulneris; assembly: GCF_001613425.1. Taxonomy (GTDB): domain Bacteria; phylum Actinomycetota; class Actinomycetes; order Mycobacteriales; family Mycobacteriaceae; genus Nocardia; species Nocardia vulneris. Next base: position 125,457 of record NZ_BDCI01000048.1, read on the forward strand.
GGCGTCGGGATCGTCTCCGCCGAAGAGGAATTCGTGGCCGCTCTCCAGCAAGCCTTCGTCGCTTTCCTGCTGGATCGTGTCCGCGCGGGCGCGCAGCGAGCGCTGCAGCGCCTCGTAGCGTGAATCGAGCTGCGCGCGAACCAGGACGAGTTCTTCGCTCAACTCGTCCGCGATGCGACGCTGCTGTTGCAAGTTCTCGTAAAGTTGTTGCAGCGCATGCTCGTCGCCCACGACCTTGGTGGCCAGGTAGTTCATCGCCGGCACGAACGAGTCGTCCAGGATGACCCGGCGCAGGATCCAATCGTGGGCCACGATCCAGTCGTCGTCGATCTCATCGGGCGCGGGAAACTCCTGAGCGACCAGGATGACCGGGGTGACCTTGCGCAGCTTCTCGTCGATCCGGTACTTGCGCTGCAACTCGTAGAACAGGAACGTCACCGGCAGTTCGTCGTTGGGGTTGGACAACTCCCCGGACTCTTCCTCGGCGAACTCGTAGGTCTGGCCGACCTCGACCTCTACCCGGTTCTCGGTCTTGTACTCCGCGGCCGCTTTGAAGACCGACTCGCGGAACTCCTTCTTGGTCTCCTGGGAGAGCTGCGCGGCGTTCTGCCCGAAACTGGTGGTGCCCTTGAACGTGACGCCCAGTGAGATGCCCGCGGCCGCGCCCACTTGAAAGTTCGACTTCGTCTCTGCGCGGGCGATGATCTCGGCCTCGACCCGGGCGGTGACACTCGATTCGCTGCGCAGGGATTCGAGGCGACTGGTCGACTCCTTCTGTGCCCGGTTCTGTTTCCGCACCGTTTTGCGCGAGTATTTGCGAGTTTCCTTGGGCGCCAACGGCACCGTGCGGACAAGCTCGCCCACCTGATATGTCAGGGGAGTCCACTGCTGCCGATAGGTCTCCAGGACACCGAAATTGATGCTGCGGCCGGTGGGCCCTGCGGCGTAGACGTTGAACCGGTAGGGCTCCTTCAGCGACTTCTCCAGCGCCGTCAACAGCTCGTGCAGCTTCTCGAACTCGCGTGGGGCTTGCGCCAATTCCTTGGCGTACTTGACCACTCGCGCACCGCGGTTCTGCAGAATCCGCATCTGCCGATCGAGACTCTCGACCTCGGCCCGCATGATCTGAGTGAACAGCTCCTTGAACAAGGGCAGTGATTTCGTGAGATCCTGCAGCTCAGAGGACTTCTGCGACAGCGTGTTCAACTGGGTGCCCAGCGAGGTGAGAGTGCTGCGGTGTTGTGGGTTGAGGACCGACCATTCCCGATCGGTCAGATAAAACCACTGCGTCACCTCCGGCGGCGGGCCACCGGTCGCCGTGCTGCCGCCGTAGCCGCCGCTGTAGAGCGACTCGAGCATCGCCTGTAGCAGGTTTCCTTTCAGCCACGGCGGTACCACCGAATAGCCGCTGTGCCCGTTGTGTTCGACGAGATAGTCGTTCGGATCCAAACCCAACTCGACGAACTTGTCATAGAGCTGACGACCCGTCGCGAGTGTCTCACGATCGAAAAGCTCCTGCCACACCGATTCGAATGCGATGCGCAGGTGATGGAAGTCGTGGGTGGCAGGCACATCGGCGGGCCCGCTGCGCAGCGCGAATCCGTCCACACCGGCCTGCACGTCGCCGAGGCCGGGCCGGACACCCACCAGCACAGGCGATTCCGGTGCGGACAGGGACGCGGTCAGGCGGGTGATCAGGCCGTCGATACTGGTGTCGGCGGCAGGCTGCGGCGCGGGATCGCCGGTGCTGGGCTCGTCGGCCGGCTGGTCCGCGGCTGGGCCATCGGCCGGGTTGTCCTGCGGTTGTGGGTGGTTCGGGTCGAGCAGTGCGACGCAGTCGTTGATCGGCGTCTGGCGGCGGCAGGCCCACAGCGGATCGAACCATTGCAGCCCGATCGGCAGTACTTTCTTGCCGGCCGGGCTGATCTGGTCGACGGCGGCCGCGTCGACGTTCTTCAGATCAGGGAATTGTGCACGCAGGCTTGCGATCTCGCTCGCGGTGAAGACGCGGTGGTTGTCGAGGCCGAGCTGATGGATCGAGTTCGTGAGCCCGTCCCGCACCGCGGTCAGCACGGCTTCGGAGACGGGGGTGTCCTTGGGCGCGTACCGGCGTTCGCCCCGGCCGCCCGCGGCATCGCTCAGCCCGGTGATGAAGCGATCGAACTTCTTCTCTGTCTGCTTCCTGGCCGCACGGGCCGAGCTCAGCCCGAGGGCCAGCAACCGCCGACGGTCGGCGGCGAGCGCGGTCGCGTACGCCCTGGCGCCGGCTTCGTCGGCGATGATGCCCGCGGCCTGTGGCGCTGCGCCCGGTACCGCCAGTTCCGCGTCGACGAGTGCCGCGTCCGGAATCCGGAGCATGACCGACTCGGCGGGCGCGGGTCCGCGCCGGGGACACCGGGCCAGCACCGTGTCGTTCTCGCAGTCCCGGCCCGCGGTGGCCAGGGTGACCAGTTCCCAGTCGGGTGCGGCATCCGGTGGCTCATAGTCGATGCGGAAGCGGCCATCCTGATCGGTGAGAGTCGACCCGAGGCGTCTGTGTGCGAGCCCGTACTCGTTCTCGACCCCTTCGGCGAGCGCGGTCACGGTGACGTCGGCGACGCCGCGGCCGGATTCCATGCTGACGATTCGACCGGCGACGGTGTTCATGATTTCCTCCTGCGCGACTGCCGTCGCGAACCCCCGGTTTCGGTGCTGTTCATGTGTCCGAGGGATGGAACTCATTGTCGAGCCGATGGCCAGGCCGGACGCGAGTACTCGACTACTCGCAAACATTCGGCACCGATGCGGCCGACCGGCGGTACCTACCCGACCGAACTCTGAGAGCAGCATGTGACCACGGTCACAATTTGGTGACGGCGGGAAAGATTCCGTTGGAAACCTTTTCATATGCTTTGCGAAGTCTTTACTATTGTCCAGACCTTCGCGTCACTCGGGTTTGCCGCTCTCGGGCGGTTGAGCTTCGCCCGCTGCTCGCTTTCGATGCCAGTACATGTTCCACCGATGAACCGGGACGGCGTGCGTTCGCCCGGCGAAGGAGAAATATGTCCACCGACACCGATCCTGCACCACGGACGTTGCCGCGCACTGCCGCTTTACCTGAACGCCTGGCCACTCTCGGCCGCCACGATCTGCCCGCTTCGATCGTGGTTTTCCTTGTCGCACTGCCCCTTTCCCTCGGCGTCGCGGTCGCCTCCGGTGCGCCGGTCGCCGCCGGGCTGATCGCCGCCGTGGTCGGCGGGGTGGTCGCCGGTCTGCTCGGCGGCTCGGCGGTGCAGGTGAGCGGGCCGACGGCCAGCCTCACCGTGATCGTCGCCGAGAGCGTGCACCAATTCGGCTGGGCTGCCACGTGTTTCATTACCGTCGGCGCCGGCCTCTTGCAGATCCTGTTCGGGCTCAGTCGGATAGCGCGGGCCGCGCTGGCGATCGCGCCGGTGGTGGTGCACGCGCTGCTGGCCGGTATCGGCGTGATCATCGCGCTGCAACAGGTGCACGTGCTGCTGGGCGGCGCCTCGCTCAGCTCCTCGTTCGACAGCCTCGTGCAACTGCCGCACCAGTTGATGTCGGTGCACAGCGGCGACCTGGTGATCGGCCTGGTGGTGATCGTCATCCTGGTCGGCTGGAAGTTCCTGCCGCGTCAGGTCCGCGCGGTGCCGGGGCCGCTGGTCGCGGTGGTGGTCGCGACCGTGCTCTCGCTGGTCTTGCCCACCCAGGTGGAGCGACTGGTGCTCAACGGCTCGCTGCTGGACGCGATCGGGCTGCCCGCGGTGCCGTCGGGCACTTGGACGGCGATCGCGCTGACCATGGTGACGATCGCGCTCATCGCCAGCGTGGAGACCCTGCTCTCGGCCGTCGCCGTGGACAAACTGCGCCCCGGCAGCGCGACCAACCTCGACCGGGAACTGATCGGGCAGGGCACGGCGAACGCGGTGTCCGGCCTGCTCGGCGGCCTGCCGATCGCCGCGGTGATCGTCCGCAGCATCACCAACGCGAACGCGGGCGCGCAGACCAGGGCGGCGACCGTGCTGCACGGGATCTGGATCCTGCTGTTCGCGGTCGCGTTCGCCGGTCTGGTGCAGCAGATCCCGAAGGCGGCGCTGGCCGGGCTGCTGATCCTGATCGGCGTGCAACTGGTCAAGCTGGCGCACATCCGGCTGGCCCGGCGCACCGGTGATCTCTACGTCTACGTCGCGACGGTGCTCAGCGTGGTGTTCCTGAACCTGTTGGTGGGCATGGTGATCGGGCTGGTGCTCTCGTTCGCGCTGCTGCTGTGGCGGGTGGTTCGGGTGACGATCGCCGCCGCACCGGTGGCCGGTTCCCGCCGCTGGGTGGTCACCATCGACGGCACCTGTACCTTCCTCGCGCTGCCGAAACTCAGCGCGGAGCTGGCGAAGGTGCCTGCGGGCGCGGACGTGACCGTCGAGATGACCGTGGACTTCCTCGACCATGCCTCCTACGAGCGGATCACCGAGTGGGCCGCGCGCCGCGAATCCGAGGGCGGCGCAGTCGAATTCGTCGAGATCGGCAGCGCGCGAATGGCGACGGCGACCGCCGGGCCGCCCGAGCGCGGGCACTCCAGGAAGGTGCTCGATCAGGCGATCGGGCCGTGGCGGCGCAGCGGCAACCGGGAGGATCCGATCACGGCCGGTATCGCCGCCTACCATCGTGGGCACGCGCACCTGCTGCGGCCGCACCTGGCGGGCCTGCAGCATCGGCCCGACGCTGACTCGTTCTTCCTGACCTGCGCCGATGCGCGCGTGGTGCCGAATGTCATCACGAACAGCGGCCCCGGCGACCTGTTCACCGTCCGCAACGTGGGCAATCTGGTGCCGACCGCGGGCAGTGACGTCTCGGTGGAGGCCGCACTCATCTACGCGTTGGAGAAGCTCGACGTGCGCGCGGTCGTGGTGTGCGGGCATTCCGGCTGCGGCGCGATGGAGGCGCTGTACCGCGACGTGCGGACCGGCCCCGGCCTGGGGGACTGGCTGGCGCACGCGCGGCCCAGCCTCGACCGGTTCCGGCTCGGGCATCCGGTGGCCGAGGCGGCGGCGTTCGCCGGCTTCGGGGAGGTGGACCAGCTCGGCATGGTGAACGTCGCGGTGCAGCTGGAGACGTTGCACGCCCATCCCGCCGTCCGGCAGGGGATCGAGGAGCGCGGCGTCGCGGTCTCGGGTCTGTTCTTCGACCTGGCCACCGCCCGGGTGATCGAGGTGACCGTGGACGGCATCGCGGAGTTCGACGATGAGGGGCGCCGTGTCGCCGCGCAGCCCGTGTAATCCCCGAGACGGGCCTCGATACCGCCTTCGCAAGCTTGTGAGGCAGGCCATAGCCCTGGGAGCTGCGAATTTACGCATAGTTTGCGTGGTTCTCAGGCTTTGCTAAGTCTTTACTAATAATCTTGATTCGGTTTACATCCCGACCCGTTGCCGTGTCGGGAGAGCTACTTCACCGCGAGAATGCCGGTTCGCGGTCGCTTGCCCTGCTGGACATTTGATCGTCAACCGACCTCGGTCTCCGGACCGGGTTCGGCGAAGGAGAAGTCATGGCTATCGATAACGATTTAGCCCCACCGATGTCACCGCCAGTCCCCGCGGGCTCGGGTCGAAGTTCCGGACAGATGTCCGAACGTGTCCAATCGATTCTGCGCCATGACGTGCCCGCCTCGATTGTGGTCTTCCTGGTCGCGCTGCCGCTGTCCCTCGGCATCGCCCTCGCCTCCGGTGCGCCGGTCATGGCGGGTCTCATCGCCGCCGTCATCGGCGGCATCGTCGCCGGCCTGCTCGGCGGCTCCGTGCTCCAGGTGAGCGGCCCCGCGGCCGGTCTCACCGTCGTGGTTGCCGAGTCCATCAGCCAATTCGGCTGGAAGGTAACCGGTTTCATCGTCGTCGCGGCCGGTGTGCTGCAAATCCTGTTCGGCCTCAGCCGGATCGCGCGCGCCGCGCTGGCCGTCGCGCCGGTGGTGGTGCACGCGATGCTCGCGGGTATCGGTGTCACCATTGCGCTGCAACAGATTCACGTGCTGCTCGGCGGTTCGTCGCACAGCTCCGCGTGGAAGAACATCACCCAGCTGCCCGGGCAGCTGATGTCGCTGCACGGTGGCGACGCGTTCATCGGCGCGGTGGTCATCGCGATCATGCTGGGCTGGAAGTACATGCCCGCCAAGGTGCGTGCCGTGCCCGGACCGCTGGTCGCGGTGGTCGCGGCCACCCTGCTCGCCATGGTGCTGCCGACCGGCGCCGAGCGAATCGTGTTGAACGGCTCGCTGTTCGACGCGATCGGTCTGCCGGCACTGCCGCGCGGCGACTGGTCGGCCGTGGTGCTGATGATCATCACCATCGCTCTGATCGCCAGCGTGGAGAGCCTGCTCTCGGCTGTCGCGGTGGACAAGATGCACTCCGGTCGGCGCACCAATTTCGACCGTGAGCTGATCGGCCAGGGTTCGTCCAACGTGCTCTCGGGCCTGCTCGGCGGCCTGCCGGTGACCGGCGTGATCGTGCGCAGCGCCACCAACGTGCAGGCGGGTGCGCGCAGTCGTGCCTCCGCGGTGCTGCACGGCGTCTGGATCCTGGTGTTCTCGGTGGCCCTGGCCGCCGTGGTGCAGCAGATCCCGAAGGCGGCGCTGGCCGGTCTGTTGATCGTCATCGGTACGCAGCTGGTCAAGCTGGCGCATATCCGGCTCGCCCGGCGTACCGGTGATCTGTTCGTCTACTCCGCCACCATCGCCGGCGTGGTGTTCCTCAACCTGCTCGAGGGCGTGCTGATCGGCCTCGCGCTGGCCTTCGGGCTGCTGCTGTGGCGTGTGGTGCGGGTGGCCATAAACGCCAGGCAGATCCCGGGTTCGCAGCGCTGGATGATCACCATCGACGGCTCCTGCACGTTCCTCGCGCTGCCGAAGCTGTCCGCGGAATTCATGAAGGTGCCCGCGGACGCCGACGTCACCGTCGAGATGACCGTCGACTTCCTCGATCACGCCGCGTTCGAGGCCATCGAGGACTGGGTGCGGCAGCAGGAAAGCAACGGCGGCAGTGTCGATTTCGTGGAGATCGGCAGTGCCAGGATGGAGCACGTCACCTCGGGTCCGCCGTCGCGCAGTTTCGGCCGCGCGGTGCTGAGCGACATCCTCGGTCCGTGGCGGCGCGACGAGCACGACGACCCGATCGCGGCCGGCGTCGCGGCCTACCACCGCAGCCATGCGCACGTGGTGCGGCCGCATCTGGACGAGCTGGTGCACAGCCAGGACCCGGATTCGTTCTTCCTCACCTGTGCCGACTCGCGCATCGTGCCGAACATGATCACCAACAGCGGGCCCGGTGACCTGTTCACCGTCCGCAACGTGGGCAATCTCGTTCCGGCCGTGGGTGATCCGTCGGTGGACGCGGCGCTGGTCTTCGCGCTGGAGGAACTGAACGTGCGCTCGATCGTGGTCTGCGGCCACTCGTCGTGCGGCGCCATGAAGGCACTGCACTCAGGCGCGCAGGCGGGTCCGGAGATCGACAAGTGGCTCGCCCACGCCCGGCCCAGCCTGGACCGGATGCACCGGGGCCATCCGGTGGCGGTGGCCGCGGCGCGGGCCGGCTTCGGCGAGGTCGATCAGCTGAGCATGGTGAACGTCGCGGTGCAGTTGGAGAACCTGCAGCGGCACCCGGCCGTGCGCAGGGCGGTCGACGAGCGCGGGGTCACCGTGTCCGGCCTGTTCTTCGATATCGCCAGCGGGCGGGTCATCGAGGTGACCGAGCACGGCCTGGCGCATATCGATGACGAAGCGGGCCAGCGGGTCATGCCCGAACTGGTCTGATCGCACGCGCATCGAACCCGCCCGCTACCGCCGGGCGGGTTCGACGCGTTCGGGCCGCCCTGGCGCGGCCCGCCGACTCGTAAGCTGAGAAAGATGACCGCGGAGTTGGAAACCCGACCAACAGGCTGGCGCGCCTTCCGTGCCCGCGTCGCCGAGCGCCCTACGCTGAACCTGGTCTACCGGATCGGGGTCGCGCTGGCCGGTGTCGCGGTGCTCGCGCTCGGAATCCTGGCGATTCCGTACCCCGGACCCGGCTGGGCGATCGTCTTCGCCGGACTTGGCATCCTCGCCACCGAATTCGCCTGGGCGCGCCGGGCACTCGGCTGGCTGCGCGACAAGTACCGGCAGGGTATGGCGTGGTATTCCGAACGGGGACTCGCCATGCGGGTGTTCGCGGCGGCCGCCACCTTCGCGCTGGTCGTCGTGACGCTCTGGATATTGGGCACGTTCGGGATGGTCGGCAGCTGGATCGGAGTCGAGTGGCAATGGTTACGCAGTCCCCTGAAGTGGTGAACACCGTCCCCGGGCGCACGTTGACCGAGCCGCAGTGGCTGGCGGCGCGGATCGCGGAGATGGGGCATTCCTGGGGGACCACCTCGCCGCGGATCGCGGGCACGCTGTGGTGGTGCATGGTCGCCTCCGCGCTCGTCGAGCAGGTCGCCCGCGCCTACGCGCAGGGGCGGCCCGCGGTGGAACCGGTGCTGGACCGGTTCGACTGCGAGGTCCGGCCCGACGGCGGGGTGGAGCGCATTCATGTGCTCGCCGAGCCGGACGCCGCGACCGAGCCCGGTGCGGCGCTGCGGGAAACCCTTGCGGCCGTGATCGGTCCGGTCGCCGAGGTATCGGGCGCCGGCGTGCCTGCCCTGTGGGCGATCGTCGCCGACGCGGTCGGGAACCGGGCACTGGACGCGGGCGACGGCGCGGCGGGCGGCCGGTTGGCCGACGCGATCGGCGGCAAGCTGCCGGCACCCCGGTTCGTCGAAGTCGGCGGGCGCACATTCGTCAAACGGATCTCCTGCTGCCTCGTCTACGAGGTCCCCAGTTGTGAGATGTGCACCAGCTGCCCCAAACGGCCCGCCGCCGAGCGCACCGCCATGCTGGAGCGCCTGGCCGGGGAGAATTGACGTGCCCGCCTGATCAATTGCACGACTGTCGGTCCGCAATGCAAAGATTGGACGCGCCCAGTAACCGGCGCAAGACGTGGGAAGCCGGGCTAGCTAGCATGGTCGCGCCGGGACAACTGCTGTCCCGGCCATGATCCGCGGGAACTTCCCGCACCCGAGAAAAGCCAAGGAGAGCACTGCCGTGACCACCTCAGCCCGCAACAGCCCGGTGACTGTCGTTGTACAGGCCGGGACGACGGCGGGCGCCGCGGTACGCGAGGCCGGGCTGGCGACCAAGGGACCGGACACCATCGTCGTCGTGCGCGACGCCGAGGGCCTCAAGGACCTGTCCTGGACCCCGGACACCGACGTCGAGGTGCAGGCGATCGCCGCCGACACCGAGGACGGCCGCAGTGTCATCCGGCACTCCGCCGCCCATGTGCTCGCCCAGGCGGTGCAGCAGGAGTTCCCCGAGGCCAAGCTCGGCATCGGCCCGCCCATCAAGGACGGTTTCTACTACGACTTCCAGGTCGACAAGCCGTTCACCCCGGAGGATCTGGCCAAGCTGGAATCCCGGATGAAGAAGATCGTCAAAGGCGCGCAGCGGTTTTCGCGCCGGGTCGTGGAGGTCGAGGACGCCCGCGTCGAACTGGCCAAGGAGCCGTTCAAGCTGGAGCTGATCAGCGACAAGTCCGGGATCGACGATCCCGAGGTGATGGAGGTCGGCGGCAAAGAGCTGACCATCTACGACAACCTGGATCCGCGCACCGGGGAGCGCGTGTGGGGCGATCTGTGTCGCGGTCCGCACATTCCGACCACCAAGTTCATCCCGGCCTTCAAGCTCACCCGCAGCTCGGCCGCCTATTGGCGCGGCGATCAGGACCGGGAAGGCCTGCAGCGCATCTACGGCACCGCGTGGGAGTCGCAGGAGGCGCTCGACGAGTACCTGCACCTGCTGGCCGAGGCCGAGCGCCGCGACCACCGCAAGCTCGGCCTGGAACTCGACCTGTTCAGCTTCCCCGACGAGCTCGGTTCCGGCTTGCCGGTGTTCCATCCCAAGGGTGGCATCATCCGCAAGGAGATGGAGGAGTACTCGCGGCGCAGGCATGTCGCGGCGGGCTACGAGTTCGTCAACACCCCGCACATCACCAAGGGCCACCTGTTCGAGGTCTCCGGTCACCTGGACTGGTACCGCGACGGCATGTTCCCGGCCATGCACCTGGACGCGGAACTGAACGAGGACGGCACCGTCCGCAAGCCCGGCCAGGACTACTACGTCAAGCCGATGAACTGCCCGATGCACAACCTGATCTTCCGTGCGCGCGGCCGGTCGTATCGGGAACTTCCGTTGCGGCTCTTCGAATTCGGCTCGGTGTACCGCTACGAGAAGTCCGGCGTCATCCACGGCCTCACCCGGGTGCGCGGCATGACCCAGGACGACGCGCACATCTACTGCACCAAAGAGCAGATGCACGCCGAACTGACCAGCACACTGGAGTTCGTGCTCGGTCTGCTGAAGGACTACGGTCTCGACGACTTCTACCTCGAGCTGTCCACCAAGGACCCGAAGAAGTTCGTCGGCTCCGACGAGATCTGGGAGGAGGCCACCGAGACGCTGTCCAAGGTGGCCTCGGCCTCCGGCCTGGAGCTGGTGCCCGATCCGGGTGGCGCCGCGTTCTACGGGCCGAAGATCTCCGTGCAGGCCAAGGATGCGCTGGGCCGCACCTGGCAGATGTCGACCATCCAGCTGGACTTCAACCTGCCGGAACGGTTCAACCTGGAGTACACCGCGTCCGACGGCACCAAGCAGCGGCCGGTGATGATCCACCGCGCGCTCTTCGGTTCCATCGAACGCTTCTTCAGCGTGCTCACCGAGCACTACGCGGGTGCGTTCCCGGCCTGGCTCTCGCCGGTGCAGGTGGTCGGCATTCCGGTCGCGGAAGCCTTTGCGCCGCACCTGGATCAGGTGATCGAGCGGCTGCAGGACGCGGGCGTGCGGGCACAGGTCGACCGCAGCGACGACCGGATGCAGAAGAAGATCTTCAACAACACCGCGCAGAAGGTGCCGTTCATGCTGCTCGCGGGCGAGCGTGACGTCGCGGCCGGCGCGGTGAGCTTCCGGTTCCGCGACGGCACCCAGGTCAACGGGGTGCCGGTCGCGGACGCGGTGGCCACCATCGTGGCGTGGCTCGAGCACCGGGAGAACGCGTCACCGACCGCTGAGGGCTTCGAGATCAAGGGCGCAGGATGACCGAACGTACGGTGCCGGATGGCCTCGACGAACTGAACGACGCCGGCGAACAGGGCAGCATCGTGGATCGCGGTGCGGGCGAACCGGATCGGCTACAGCGGCTGTGGACGCCGTACCGGATGTCCTACATCGCGGAGGCCGCGGCCACCGATCCCAGCTCGACCGGGCACCCGTTCACCGACATCCCGAAGATGTCCGACGAGGACGGCCTGGTCATCGCGCGCGGTGAACTGGTGTACGCGGTGCTCAACCTCTACCCGTACAACCCCGGCCACATGATGGTGGTGCCCTACCGCAAGGTCGCCAACCTCGAGGATCTCACCGATCCCGAGAGCGCCGAGCTGATGGCGTTCACCCAGCAGGCCATCCGGGTGATGAAGCGGGTGTCGCGGCCGCACGGGTTCAACGTCGGGCTGAATCTCGGTGGCGTGGCCGGTGGTTCGCTGGCCGACCATCTGCACCAGCACATCGTGCCGCGCTGGGGTGGTGACGCCAACTTCATCACCGTGGTCGGTGGCGCGAAGGTGATGCCGCAGCTGCTGCGCGAGACGCGCGCGCTGCTGTCGGCGGCCTGGAAGGAAGTCGACTAGAAGTGCTGAGCTTCTTCGGCCGCGACACGTTCGCCAAAGCGACTGCGCCGCTGGGCAAAGCGCTGGTGAGCACTGGGCTCACCCCGGACGCGGTGACCGTCATCGGCACCACCGCCTCGATTCTCGCCGCGGTCACGCTGTTCCCCACCGGGCATCTGTTCTGGGGAACCATGGTGATCTGGTTCTTCGTCATGTTCGACATGCTCGACGGCGCCATGGCCCGAGCGCGCGGCGGCGGCACGAAATACGGTGCGGTGCTCGACGCCACCTGCGACCGCGTCGCCGACGGCGCCATCTTCGGCGGACTGGCCTGGTGGGCGGTGTATCACGAGCACCACCGGCCGCTGTTCGCCGCGACGCTCGTGGTGCTGGTGACCTCGCAGGTGATCTCGTACGCGAAGGCGCGCGCCGAAGCCAGCGGGTTGTCCGCCGACGGCGGCATCATCGAGCGCCCGGACCGGCTGATCATCGTGCTCGTCGGTGCCGGATTCACCGGAATCGGCGGATACTGGGGACTGGACTGGCTCACCTACGCGGTACACGTCGCGATGTGGATCCTGGCGGTGCTCAGCATCGTCACGGTGTTCCAGCGGGTGCTCGCGGTCCGTAGATCCCCGGGCGCGCGGGACGTGATCACGCTCGCGCGGCCGGAAAACCCCACGGCGGGAACGGCGAACGCGACGGAGCTGCCGTCGTGAGACCGCCGCCGTGTGCTGGTGGCGTGGTGTGGGAGGCAGGGGCATGACATTCGGGGAGCGGGTCGGCGACGCCGGGTACGCGGCGGGCTGGCGGCTGGTGCGGGCATTGCCCGAGCCGACGGCGCGGCGACTGTTCGACTGGGGTGCGGATCGGGTGTCGCGCAAGGCCAATCGCGCCTTCCGTGCGGGCGGTGCGCCGAACCAACTGCGCCGCAACCTTGCTCGTGTGCTCGGCGGTACCCCGGCCGAGGTGCCGGACGAGCTGATCCAGGCGAGCATGCGCTCCTACGCCCGATACTGGCGTGAAGCCTTCCGGCTGCCGTCGATGGATCACGCGGCGATCGGGGCGCTGCCGGTCGCCGGGACCGAACACCTCGAGGCGGGGCTGGCCGCCGGACGCGGGGTGATCCTGGTGCTGCCGCACTCCGGCAACTGGGACATGGCCGGGGTCTGGCTGGTGCAGAACCACGGCAAATTCGCCACGGTCGCCGAGCGGTTGAAGCCGGAGTCGCTGTTCGAGCGGTTCGTCGCCTACCGGGAGAGCCTCGGGTTCGAGGTGTTCCCGTTGACCGGCGGTGAGCAGCCGCCGTTCGTGCAGCTGGCCGCGCGGCTGGCCGAGAACAAGGTCGTCTGCCTGATGGGGGAGCGCGACCTGACCGGGCGCGGCGTGCCCGTCACCTTCTTCGGCGAGCGCACCTGGTTGCCGGCCGGCGCCGCCAAACTGGCCGCGCAGACCGGCGCGGCCATGCTGCCCGTGCACACCTGGTTCACCGCCGCCGGCGCCGAAGCGTGGGGGATGAAAGTCGAGGCGCCCGTGGATGTTTCGCAGGGGGTCGCGGCCGCCACCCAGACGCTGGCCGACCGGTTCGCCGCGAACATCGCGGCGCATCCGGCGGATTGGCATATGCTGCAACCGATGTGGGAGGGCGATCTGTCCGCAGAGCGGCTGGCCCGGATCGCGGCGGCGCAGCGCGAGCACGGCGTGCCGGCTCCCGGCGCGGCACCGGCCGAGGGTTCGGCGGCGCGCCCGGACACGACGGCGCCGACGGATGGGTCCGCATGAAAATCGGCATGGTCTGCCCGTATTCGTTCGACGTCCCCGGCGGCGTGCAGGCCCACGTGGTCGAGCTGGCCAGGGTGTTCATCGAGCGTGGCCATCGGGTGAGCGTGCTCGCGCCCGCCGCCGAGGACACGCCGCTGCCGGATTTCGTGGTGTCCGCCGGTCGCGCGGTGGCGATCCCGTACAACGGATCGGTGGCGCGACTGTCCTTCGGACCCATGGCCTACACCAGGATTCGGCGCTGGATCGACGGCAACGACTTCGACGTACTGCACATCCACGAGCCGAACGCGCCGAGCCTGTCGATGCTCGCGTTGAAGATCGCCGAGGGGCCGATCGTCGCGACCTTCCACACCTCGACCACGAAATCGTTGGTGCTCAGCACTTTTCAGGGTGTGCTGCGGCCCTACCACGAGAAGATCAGCGGCCGCATCGCCGTCTCCGAGCTGGCGCGTCGCTGGCAGGTGGAGGCGCTCGGCTCCGATGCCGTGGAGATTCCCAACGGCGTCGACGTGCCCGCGTTCGCACGGGCGCCGATGCTGCCCGGCTATCCGCGCCCCGGTCGCAGCGTGCTGTTCCTCGGCCGCTACGACGAGCCACGCAAGGGCATGGACGTGCTGCTCGGCGCGCTGCCCGCGCTGGTGCGCAAGCATTCCGACCTGGAGATCCTCATCGTCGGCCGGGGTGACGAGGAACGGCTGCGCCGCGAGGCCGGCCCGAATGCCGGACATCTGCGCTTCCTCGGGCAGGTGTCGGACGCGGAGAAGGCCTCGGCGATGCGCAGCGCCGACGTCTACGTCGCGCCCAACCTCGGCGGGGAAAGCTTCGGCATCATCCTGATCGAGGCGATGGCGGCCGCAACGGCGGTGGTGGCCAGCGAATTGGACGCCTTCCGCCGGGTGCTGCGCGACGGCGCGGCGGGAGTGCTGGTGCCCGTGGGTGATTCGGCCGCGCTGGCGAGCGCCATCGACGACATACTCACCGACGACGCACGGCGCGAGGCGCTGGTGCACACCGCCACCCAGGTGGTCGGCGAATACGACTGGCCGGTGGTCGCCGAGCAGATCCTGCGGGTCTACGAGACAGTGACCGTCGGCGACACCAGGGTGCGGGCCGCCGGATGATCACCTTCTCCGCGACCACGGTCCTCGTTCTCGCGCTGATCGCCGCGGTCGTCATCGCGATCGGACTCTGGGCGTACTCGACCGCGAACCGGCTCGACCGGCTGCACGTGCGCTCGGACCAGTCCTGGCAGGCGCTCGATGCCGCACTGTCACGGCGGGCGGTGGTGGCCAGAGCGGTGGCCTCGGCGCTCGCCGATCCGGGTTCGGATCCGGCGGCGCTCGACCGGGCCAAGCTCTTGGCGGTGCTCGCCGACCGGGCCGAGCGCGCCGGGCGCCTCGACCGGGAAGCGGTGGAAAACCAGCTCTCCGCGGCACTTTCGGCGGTCGACAGCGCACAGCTGCGGCCGCAGATGGTGGCCGAACTCGCCGATGCCGAAGCCCGCGTGCTCATCGCCCGGCGGTTCCACAACGACGCGGTCCGCGACACGCTCGCGCTGCGCACCCGCAGGCCGGTCCGCATCCTGCACCTCGGCGGCACCGCCCCGCTGCCCACGTATTTCGAGATCACCGAGCGGGCCACCCCCGCCGCCTCGACCGGGCTCGACGTCGACACGACCCGCACCACCGCCCGGATCGTGCTGTTCGACGAGAACGATCGCACCCTGCTGATGCGCGGCAACGATCCCAAGACGCCCGATACCTCGTTCTGGTTCACCGTCGGCGGCGGCGTGGAGCCGGGGGAGAGCCTGCGCGACGCGGCCGTGCGCGAGCTGTACGAGGAGACCGGGTACAAGGCAGACCCGGAAAGTCTGCGCGGACCCATCTGGCGCCGGGTCGCGGTGTTCCCGTTCGACGGCGACCTCATCCGCTCCGAAGAACTCTTCTTCGCGTTGCGCGTCCCCGGCTACGAACCGCAGGCCACGAATCTCACTGCGATAGAACGCCGTTCGATCACCGGCAACAAGTGGTGCACGGTCGCCGACATCGTCGCGCTGGACCGCTCCGGCGAAACCGTCTACCCCTACAACCTCGATGAGCTGCTCGCCGAAGCCGCCGCAGCCGCCTCGGTCACCACCGATCCGGAAGTCCGCTCCATCCGCTAGTTTTCGAGTCGGCGGGTGTGATGTGGTTCACGATCGTGCTACGGTCGCGACTGGATCGGCGCGGCATGGGTAGTGCTACTGGAACGGCACGCTCGGTGCTGCGGTCCCCGTGTCACGGCGGGGAGAACGTTGGGCTCGCGGAGGTAACCAAGTACATGTCCTACCTGTTGTTCGATTTCCTGCTGCCGATCATCGGCCCGTCCGCCGCCGAGTATTGGGCTTCGATCTTCGTGGTCGGCCCGCTCTGAGCGGCTCCCGGTAGTACGCATCGCGAGTCCCGGCCTTTCACCTCGCTTGTGGTGAAGGCCGGGACTCGTCTTGTGTGCGGATCTGTGCCCGGGCGGTCGGCGCGCTGGAAGTTAGCGAAGCAGCCGAGCGACCCGCGGAAGCGGCGATCGGACCGGTCCAGTGCGAGCCGCGGCGGACATCCTCGCTGGTAATCGACAAGGCCAGTCATCTCCGACTGGCTATCAAGTGGCCTGGGTGGCCCGCATAGAATTGGGTCGATTCGATCCCTTGCGACCCGATTGGCGCAGATGACCCAGGAGTTTGCCGTGACGACGCCCGAGACCACCCAGACCGTCGGTACCGCCCGTGTGAAGCGCGGGATGGCCGAGATGCTCAAGGGCGGGGTGATCATGGACGTCGTCACCCCCGACCAGGCCAAGATCGCCGAAGACGCGGGCGCGGTCGCAGTGATGGCGCTGGAGCGGGTGCCCGCCGACATCCGCGCGCAGGGCGGCGTGTCCCGGATGAGCGACCCCGACATGATCGACGGCATCATCGCCGCCGTCTCCATCCCGGTCATGGCGAAGGCGCGCATCGGCCACTTCGTGGAGGCGCAGATCCTGCAGAGCCTCGGTGTCGACTACATCGACGAGTCGGAGGTGCTCACCCCCGCCGACTACGCCAACCACATCGACAAGTGGAACTTCACCGTGCCGTTCGTCTGCGGCGCCACCAACCTCGGTGAGGCGCTGCGCCGAATCACCGAGGGCGCGGCCATGATTCGCTCCAAGGGCGAGGCCGGCACCGGCGACGTGTCCAACGCGACCACGCACATGCGCAAGATTCGGCAGGAGATCCGCCGGTTGTCCTCGCTGCCCGCCGACGAGCTGTTCGTCGCCGCCAAGGAGCTGCAGGCGCCGTACGAGCTGGTTCGTGAGGTCGCCGAGACCGGCAAGCTGCCCGTCGTGCTGTTCACCGCGGGCGGCATCGCCACCCCGGCCGACGCCGCGATGATGATGCAGCTCGGCGCCGAGGGCGTGTTCGTCGGCTCCGGCATCTTCAAGTCCGGCAACCCGGCCGAGCGGGCCGCCGCCATCGTCAAGGCCACCACCTTCCACGACGATCCCGACGTGCTCGCCAAGGTCTCGCGCGGACTCGGCGAGGCGATGGTCGGCATCAACGTCGAAGAGCTCCCCGTCGACCACCGGCTGGCCGAACGCGGCTGGTGAGTACTCGCCCGACGCGGGCATGACATGCGCACGAGCAGGGGCCTGCCAGGTCCCTGCTCGTGCTGCGTTTCGGCGGCGACTCTGTCCCCGGCCACAGACGGGCCTTACTGTTTCCACAATTGTGTTGACTACCTTCGCGTTTCGATGCCCGTCGGCGCCGTTGGGTGGTTGGTGCCGCAGCACTGTCGGGTGACCTGTACCAGCCGAGCGCAAAGGACGAGTAGTTGAAGCTTCGTAAGACCGGACGTATCGCGATCGCGGGCCTGGCCGTGGTGGCCGCCCTGGGTCTCGCGGCCTGTGGCAGCGACGATCCGAAAGATCCGCCCAAGCCCTCGCGCACCTCCACCAGCGCGACCGCCGCGCCGAACCTGCCCGCCGCGCCCACCGCCGACGAGCTCAACGCTCTGCTGCAGCGCGCGCTGGACCCCGCGGTGCCGAGCGCGGAGAAGCTGGAACTCGTCCAAGGCATCGAAGCCGACCCCGACCTGCCCAACCGCCTCGCCCAGGCCTACAAGGACGCGAACGCCAAGGCCGAGGTCGTCGGCGTCACCGCCTTCGGTGAATCCGTCAGCGCCCAAGCGAAATTCACCATCGGCGACCAGACCAACATGGTCGACGTCCCCTTCGTCGCCGACGGCGGCAAATGGAAGGTCCAGAAAACCTGGGCCTGCCAAGCCCTCACCACCCTCGGCCAGCAATCCCCAGCCTGCGCAGCCTGAACCGTTGCTGGACAACCGATCACCAGGTAATGGTGGCGGAGGCTACTCGCCCGTTACCGCCACCATTACCTGGTGATCAATTGACCAACACACGGCCAGGGGGTACGGCCCGGGAGCTTTCAGTTGTCCGTCAGCGAAAGTGCGTGGACAGGCGTGCGCACAAGGAGATCAGGTCTGTTGCCGTGATGCGCGGCCCGTCTGACCAGGAGTCGACGTCGTGCCAAGGGATGGTTGCCGGAGTGCCTGGGGGACGGGCGATTACGCGTTGGTGGAAGTGCGGAACCGTTCGTCCGGTGACCGTTGTGAACACGAATTCTGGTGCTAGTTCTTCTTGTAGCGCTCGGGCGGCGCGAGTTACCGCGCGGCCGACCGCAGCCGCTTCCTGATCGGTGAGCGACGCGAGGTTCGGCGTGTGCCGACGGGTTTCTATCAGCAGGTAGCCGGGGACGGGTTGCCGTGTGCCGAGCGATCTATGGGTGACGATCACCAGGTTGTCCGCGTAGATCACCGGACGTATTAGAGGGCTGAGTCCTCGGTGTTTGGTGCAGACTTGGCATTCGCTCCCCACGTCGTCACGGTACCGAGGTTCGATGCCTGGAGAGATTATCGAGATTGAACATGCTATTACCTAGATATGCGCATCTATCTATGTCTTTCGGACGTGGTGTGATCAGGTGAAAGGCGAAAAGACGCAGGGAGGTCAGTCGGGGAGGCGGAGGGCTGGGCGGGTGGGGTGGTCCCAGCGGGTGAAGAAGGTTGGGGTGGTGGGGGTTTCGTGGTGGTGGCGGAGGGCGGGGAGGGTCCAGTGGAGGTCGGGTGGGGTGGTGCGGCGCAGGGCCGGTTCGGACATGTCGAGGCGGATGGTGAGGTCGAAGGAGAGGGAGCGGCCGAGCAGCATGGGGCCCGCGACCAGTAGGACGGTGGCGGGGAGGGCGGTTCGGATGGTGGCGCGGGCGGAGCGGTCGGTGGTCTCGTCCCACAGGGCGGGCAGCCAGCGGCCGTCGGCGTGCAGCGCGTCGAGCACTTCGCGGCGCAGCGCGTCATAGTCGAACCAGGCGGTGCGGTAGGACAATTCGTCGCTGCCGAACTCCATGCGCAGGGAAGCCGGACGCACATAGTCGTGCAGCGAAACCACCTCCGCGGGCCTGCCCGTGTCGCGCAGTGCGTCGGCGATCCGCCGCGCGAACTCGACGGGCGCCGCGGCATCCGCCCCGTCCACGGCGACCACCCGATGCCCGTCCAGCTCTCGCAACCGCTCGACAACCTGCGCGACGAGAGCTTCCTGCGTGATCGAAACGAACTGCGGCACCACCCCATCCAACAGGAACCCGAAGCCCGCGGGGCGTCCAGGGTTCCCGCACTCTTTTCGTGTTCCCGCACCGTGACTCGCCGCGGGGCGCGCCGTGTTCAGCGTTGAATGGGGTGCGGAAGTTGTGCCTGAGCCGCGCACGCGGCGAATCAGGCGGAAAGCCGGGGTGCGGCACCGACGGTGTGGGTGCCGCATCGGTGTGATCGGGTGGGCCGTACGTCGTGTCTGGGCAGTGATGGGGTGGGGATCGGCTTGGCGGGATTCGGGGCATATGCGACAGGCGCGGATGGCGGGGGTGCGGCCGGGATGGGTGTGGGGGACCTGGTAGCCGGGGGTGGGCTGGGCGGCGGGGGGAGTTAATCTCAGCCCATGGCGACAATCGAAGAGGCGCTGGAGATCGAGCGGCTCGAGCGCGACATCTTCCGTGGCGCGTCCACGAAGACTCAGCTCCCGCGCACCTTCGGCGGGCAGGTTGCCGGCCAGGCGCTGGTGTCGGCGGTGCGCACGGTGGAGGAACGGTTCCAGGTGCATTCGCTGCACGGGTACTTTCTGCGTCCGGGCAACCCGGATCAGCCGACGGTGTATCTGGTGGAGCGGATCAGGGACGGTCGCTCGTTCTGCACCCGGCGGGTGACGGGCGTGCAGGACGGTGCCGCGATCTTCACCATGTCGGCCTCGTTCCACATCGGCGACGAGGGCCCGGAGCATCAGGACGAGATGCCGGCGGTGCAGGCGCCGGACGATCTGCCCGACGCGAGCATCACGATGAGCCCGGAACGCCTGTGGGCGATGCGGGAGTGGGAGCACTGGGACATCCGGACCGTTCCGCACGAGCAGGTGGCGCGCCGCGACGGTGCGGTGTCGCAGCAGCAGGTGTGGTTCCGGTACCGGCATCCGCTGCCCGACGATCCGCTGTTCCACGTCTGCACGTTGGCGTACATGAGCGATATGACGTTGCTGGGCTCGTCGAAGGTGACCCACCCGGACGAGCAGACGCAGAACGCGTCACTCGATCACGCGATGTGGTTCCTGCGCCCCTTCCGCGCCGACGAATGGTTGCTCTACGACCAGTCCTCCCCGTCCGCGGGTTTCGGCCGCGCCCTCACCGGCGGCAAGATCTTCAACCTCCGGGGCGAAATGGTCGCCGCCGTCGTCCAGGAAGGCCTGATCCGCACCCTGCGCGAGTAGGCGGCTCGCGGACGTTTGTCGACCGCGGGGTGTGGGTGTGGCCGACCCACACCACCGCGGCCGCCTGAATTCACTCAGGTTTTCAGCCCACCTGGACGCGCAGGTGGCAGACCACTGTGTCGGACATACGGCGGAGCACGCGTTCGAGTTCATCGCTGCGGTGACTGGGCAGGACCCGGTTCCAGCCGGCGGGCGGGTCGACTTCGGCGATGACGACGACCTTGCGTCTGCCCGCGAAATTCTCCCGCACGTAGCGCGCGACCGGCCCGCCGACGGTGGCGTCGCTGTCTTCGAGCAGCACCAGCCGGACCTCCGGATGCCACGCCTCCCACGCTTTGGTGAAAGCTTTCGCGGACTCGCCGGGCAGGCAGACATGCACCGCGACAATGTCTTTGCCGATCGACATGGCCGCGGACAGGGCCTCGCAACTGAGGTCGGACACTTCCGAGACCGGCACCACGATGACGGCTTCGCGGGCGCGCGGGGGCGGCGGCACCTCGTCGGAGCGCCGGCATTCGCCGATCTTGCGGTAGGCGCCGCGAATTCGCTCCATGCCGACCACCAGCGCGGGCAGGATCAGCACGATCAGCCAGGCCCCCGCGGTGAATTTCATTGCGGTGGTGACGATCGCGGCGACGAAGGTGAGCGCCGCGCCGAACCCGTTGAGCGCCAGCCGCGCCCGCCAGTGCGCCGTCCTGGCGATCCACCAGTGCCGCACCATGCCGACCTGCGCGATGGTGAAGCCGACGAACACCCCGATCGCGAACAGCGGCACCAGCGCGTTCATATTGCCGTTGGCACCGGCCAGCAGCACGCCGGCGGCGACGGCGAGGGTGAGTACGCCGTACCGGTACACCTGTCGCGGCGAGCGGACCGCGAACCGGTGCGGCAGGCAGTTGTCGTCGGCGAGGATCTTGGTGAGGGTGGGCAGCCCGCCGTAGGAGGTGTTCGCGGCCAGCGCCAGCAGCACCACGGTCGCGAATTGCACCACGTAGTAACCGAATCCGTGCCCGAGCGCGGCCTCGGTGAGCTGGGACAGCACCGTGGTCCCGTCGATCGGACGCACCTGGAACTTCTCGATCAGCACCGCGAGCCCGATCAGCATGACGCCGAGCAGCGCACCGAGGGCGACCTCGGCGCGTTGCGCGCGAACCACTTTCGGCGCTTCGAAGCTGGGTACCGCGTTCGCGATCGCCTCGACGCCGGTCAATGCGGCACACCCGCTGGAGAACGCCTTGAGCAGCAACAGAACTCCGACGGTGTGCGCGTCGAGCACGGTCGCGGTGCCCTGGCTGACGCTCGCGGGTTCGGTGCGCAGCAATCCGGCGACGATCACGGTCAGGATGCCGGCCACGAAGATCACGGTCGGCACCATGAAGGCCCGCGCGCTCTCGGTGATCCCGAGCAGGTTCAGCGCGGTGATCCCGGCCAGCACGGCCAGGCAGATCCACAGCGTGTACGGCAGGAGCGCCGGAAAGGCCGAGGTCAGCGCCGCGACACCGGCGGCGATCGAGACGGCGACGTTCAAGACATAGTCGATGATCAACGAGGCCGCGGCGGTGAGGCTGGTGCGATGCCCGAGGTGCGCTTTCGCCACCGCGTACGCCCCGCCACCGTTCGGGAACGCCGCGATGACCTGCCGATAGGACGCGACGAGGACCGCGAGCAGCGCCGCGATCGCCAGCGTCACCGGCAGGGTCAGGCCGAGCCCCGCGCCGCCCGCGGCGGCCAGGACCAGCACGATCGCCTCCGGCCCGTAGGACACCGATGCCATCGCGTCCAGGGACAGTCCGGCCAGGCCGGTCGGCACGGTGAGTCCGCGGCGGGCGGGGGCAGGACTCGCATCTCCGCGCGGTGCGGGCACTTTGCGCGGCAACACAGCAATCACACGGTCGAGTGTCATCCCGCCCACCGCCGCTCGACCCCGGCGTTGACGGAACCCTGACGGACACCGTGAGCAGGCCCACACCGTGGCGGACCGTAAACTTTTCCGGGTGAACGCTTCCCCGGTCGCCGCACCCACCGTCGCGGACTCCGTGCCGTCGCGTCCGACCGTGGGCGTGCTGGCTTTGCAGGGCGATGTCCGCGAGCACATCGCGGCGCTCGAACACTGCGGCGCGGAGCCGGTCCTGGTGCGCCGCGCGTCGGAGTTGGCCGCGGTGGACGCGCTGGTGCTGCCGGGCGGCGAATCGACCGCGATCAGCAAGCTGCTGGAGGCCTTCGAACTGCTGGAGCCGGTGCGCGCGCGACTGCGGGACGGCATGCCCGCCTTCGGTTCCTGCGCGGGCATGATCCTGCTCGCCGACGAGGTGCTCGACACCAGACCGGACGCGAAGCATCTCTCGGGTATCGATATGACGGTGCGCCGCAACGCGTTCGGGCGCCAGGTCGACTCCTTCGAGGTCGACCTGGAATTCTCCGGCCTGGACGACGGCCCGGTGCGGGCGGTGTTCATCCGCGCACCGTGGGTGGAACGCGCGGGTGACGGCGTCGAGATACTCGCGACCGTGCCCGACGGACCGTTCGCCGGGCGCATCGTGGCGGTGCGCCAAGGGAACGTGCTGGCGACGTCGTTCCATCCCGAGGTCACCGGCGATCTGCGGGTGCACCGCCTGTTCGTCGACCTGGTGCGGGCCGCGTAGTCCGCACGCTCGCCGAACTCCGCCGCGGGGCTGCGGTCGGACTCGGTCCGGTGGCGTCCACTAAGCTGGAGAAGTTGTCCTTCCGGCTCGGCCGGTACGGTACAACCACCACACGTGCCATCGACCTGAAGGAAGTAGGGAATGAGCGGCCACTCCAAATGGGCCACCACCAAGCACAAGAAGGCGGGGATCGACGCGAAGCGCGGCAAGCTCTTCGCCAAGTTGATCAAGAACATCGAGGTGGCGGCCCGCACGGGTGGTAGTGACCCCGCAGGCAACCCGACGCTCTACGACGCCATCCAGAAGGCGAAGAAATCGTCGGTGCCCAACGACAACATCGAACGCGCCCGCAAGCGCGGTGGTGGTGAAGAAGCCGGCGGCGCCGACTGGCAGACCATCATGTACGAGGGCTACGGCCCCAACGGTGTCGCCGTGCTGATCGAGTGCCTCACCGACAACCGCAACCGCGCCGCGGGCGAGGTGCGTGTCGCGATGACCCGCAACGGCGGCAACATGGCCGATCCGGGCTCGGTGTCCTACCTGTTCCACCGCAAGGGCGTGGTGACGCTCGAGAAGAACGGCCTGTCCGAGGACGACGTCCTGCTGGCCGTGCTCGACGCGGGCGCCGAGGAGGTCAACGACCTCGGTGAATCGTTCGAGATCATCAGCGAGCCGGGCGACCTGATCCCGGTGCGCAAAGCCTTGCAGGCCGCCGAAATCGATTACGACTCCGCCGAATCCGGCTTCCAGCCGTCGGTGTCGGTCGCGGTCGACGCCGACGGCGCCCGCAAGGTGTTCAAACTGGTCGACGCGCTCGAAGACAGTGACGACGTGCAGAACGTCTACACGAACGTCGACATCTCCGACGAGGTGCTGGCCGAACTAGACGACTAGAGCTCGTCGTAATACTGCTGCATCGAGGGGTAGTACTCCTCGAAATCGGGGCGGTCCGTGTTGTCGCGGGCCGCCCCGAGCGCGTCCAGGTAGTACTCCCAGCCGGGGCCGACCTGGCCGATCGGCGCTTCGGGTTCGAGATGGTGGGTGAAGACCAGTTCCGTGACGCCATTGCTCTCGGTGAGCACGACCTCCAGATGCCAGGTGCCGAAATCGTCCTCGGTGGTGAGGGCGAGGCGGCGCGGCGGTTCGCACGCGTCGATCTGCGCGTCACACCAGCCGGCGCCCTCTTCGAACAGCATCTGCACCTTGATCCGACTGCCCGCGCCCGGCGTGCCCTCCCACGGGCCGAACCAGCGTGCGGTGCGGTCGGATTCGGTGACGCTGGCCCAGACGTCGGCGATGGGCGCGCGATAGGTCCTGGTGAGG
Source organism: Nocardia vulneris (assembly GCF_001613425.1). Lineage (GTDB taxonomy): Bacteria > Actinomycetota > Actinomycetes > Mycobacteriales > Mycobacteriaceae > Nocardia > Nocardia vulneris. The sequence continues at coordinate 149,756 of NZ_BDCI01000048.1, forward strand.
ACGAGGTCGCGGCGGCCGTCGGTGCGATCGAGACGGCCGGTGGGGGTGCGGGTCATGCGGTGTTCTCCTTCGGTTCGGTCTGCTCGGCACGGTGCTCGCGGCGCGTGCGGTAGACCTCGGTGTCGAGTGCGTCGAGCCTGCGCTCCCACGCGGAAGTGGTGTCGAAGCGAGCGATCCACGCGGCGAGCTCGCCGAGCGGGGCCGGGTCGAGCAGGTAGAACCGCTGCCTGCCGACGAGTTCGGCATGGACCAGGCCGCTTTCGCGCAGGACGCGCAGGTGCCTGCTCACCGCGGGTCTGCTGATCTCGAAGTGCTGGGCGATATCCCCGGCGGTGAGCCGGGTGTCGCGCAACAGCTCGAGGATCTGCCTGCGCACCGGATCGGCGATCGCGCCTGCTATGTCGTCCACGGGACTGCTTCTTCCACGACGAAAGCGTAACCACTTGGTTACGCGTTTGTCCAGGGTGCGGGACCGGGGGAGTTCCGGGAAGGCGGGCCGGTCGCTCGACGACGACCGGCCACGCTGGTCGATTACGCCCGCATCACTCCGGGATCGGGGTGCGATCGCACCATTCGTAAACGCGCAACCGCCCCTCGGGGGTGTCCTGCTCCCGTGCGGTGACCTTGAAGTGTTCGTACGCGCCTTGGTGCTTGACCTTCAACTCGATTCCCGGCGGGGTGATGGGAACGATGCGCGCGGGCATGTCTTTCGGCCCGCCCTCGAGGACAGCCTTCACAACAGTGCTCATCATCGGATGGTAGAAGCGTGCAGGCCCCGATTTGGCGGATTCAGGCAAGCGCCGCGCGGAAAAATATTCGGTTTCAGACCGCTGCGGCCGTAAGTGTCGGGATGTTCCGACCTCGAAGTCCTCGGGGTCGGCCGCGCCTGCCGAACTGTCGGCAGCGGCGGCAGATGGCATGATTGACGACTCTCGATATGATCGAGCCATGAGGTCTGCCGCAGTGCATCGAGTGGTCGCGCTTGCCTTGGGCGGGGTCTATCCGTTCGAACTCGGCATCCCGAACCGGGTTTTCGGCAGTGCGAGCGGGCGCTACGAGATCCGCACCTGCTCGATCGACGGGCGGCCGGTGCACACCAGCGCGGACTACGCGATCGCCGTCGAGCACGACAGCGGTCTGCTCGCGACCGCGGACACGGTGGTGGTTCCCGCCTGCGATATCCGGATGACCCTCGGCGGCGCACTGCCGGCGCCGGTGCGCGCCGCGTTCGCCAGGATCCGGCCCGGTGCCAGGATCGTGGCGATCTGCACCGGCTCCTTCGTCCTCGCGGCGGCCGGACTACTCGACGGACGACCCGCGACCACGCACTGGCGCGAGGCCGAGCGGTTCCGGCGCACCTTCCCGAAGGTCCTGCTCGATCCCGAGGTGCTCTACGTAGACGACGGTGACGTGCTCACCTCCGCCGGTGCGGCAGCGGGGCTCGATGTGTGCCTGCACGTGGTGCGGCGCGATCACGGCAGCGCCGTCGCCAATGCGGTGGCGCGCCGGTGCGTGGTGCCGCCGTTCCGGGAGGGTGGTCAGGCGCAGTACATCGAACAGCCGGTGCCGCCGTCGACCTCGGCGGGCACGGCGGCCGCCCGGGAGTGGGCGCTGGCGAACCTGCACCTACCGCTGACCATCGATGAACTCGCCGTCCGGGCGCGAATGAGCAAGCGCACCTTCGCCCGTCGCTTCAGCGACGAGGTGGGGATGAGCCCGGGACGCTGGCTCATCCAGCAGCGTCTCTTCCGCGCACGGCACCTCCTGGAATCGACCGACCTGACCATCGACCGGATCGCGGGCGAGGTCGGTTTCGCGACCGGCACGTCACTGCGCCAGCACTTGAACGACGCGATCGGCGTCTCGCCCAACGCTTACCGGCGGACATTCCGGGCCGGGGCGGTGAGCTGAACACCCCGCGCCGGTGCGACTTTCAGGTGTCCGCACCGGCCTTGTGCTCATGTGCCAGGTCTGCGCTGCGGTAACAGGCGGCGCGAGCTGGCGTGAGCTGCCGCACTTCTACCGAAGCCGCCTGGGGAAACCAGGGCCGCGTGGGGAAACCGGGCGTCGGGCTTGGGAAGCCGGGGCCGCGTGGGGAAACCGGGCGTCGGGCTGGGGAAGCCGGGGCCGCGTGGGGAAGCCGCGCGTCGAGCTGGGAAACCGGGACCGTCGAGCGAACGGGGATGTCGGCCTGGGGAAGCCGCGACGTCGGGGGGTGGTGCGCTTCAGGAGGTCGGGACGGGTAGTCCGAGGCGGGCGACGATCCAGGGGAACGACGAGGTGAACGCGGCGGCCGCGAATTGCCAGGTGTGCCCGCCCTGGGTGGTGTGGATGGTGCAGTCGATCCCGACCTCTCGTCCTTGCGCACACAGCTTTTCGGCCGCGCCGACCTCGCCGGTGTCCTGGATGCCGTCGTGGCCGCCGATCCCGGCGGTGTCGTCCTCGGCCGAGGGATGCGGATCTGGGCCTGCCGCACCATGGTTGCCGTGTGCGGAGTTTCGGTTCGGCGGAGTCAGATCGTCGAAAAGCCCTGCGGTGCCGGTGTATCGGCCGTGCGCGGCCATCACCGTGAGTGGGTCGAAAGCCGCCCATTGCGCGGCGTTGCCGCCGAACAATCGCGCGACGGTCTGGTCCTTGCTCCCCGAGGTGGGCCCGAGATCGCCTGCGATATCGACGAAGGTGTGTACCAGTTCCGGATGCATCACCGCCAGATCGACCGCGCAGGTGCCGCCCATCGACCAGCCGACCACCGCCCACTGCGCCGGATCGGCCGACGCGGCGAACCGGGATTCCAGGTAGCTCGGCACATCTCGGGTCAGATGGTCGGCGGCGTCGCCGCGCGGACCGTTCACGCATTCGGTGTCGTTGTTGAAACTCCCACTGGAATCGACGAATACGAGAATCGGCGCGCGACCCCCGTCGGCCGTGGTGAACGCGTCGACGGCGGGCATGATCTGGCCGCTGCGAATCCAGTCGGCCGGGGTGTTGAACTCGCCGCCGATCATCATCACCACCGGCAGGGTCGGCGGCGTCGGACCGGCGAACCAGGCGGGCGGCAGGTAGACGTATTCGGCGCGATGCGGAAAGCCGCTGCCCGCGTCGGGAATTCGGACCGGCACGATCTTGCCGGTGCTGACGCCCGTGTTGCGTAATCCGTCCAGCGCGGCGAGATCGGTCTGCTGCGGTAGCGGTCCGGCGGTGAGCGCACCCCACGCCGACTGCACCGTCGGGTAGTAGCCGACCCATTGGTTCAGCACGACCCCGGTACTCAGCAGCGCCAGCGGAATCGCAAGTGCCGCAACGCCACGCCGCCACCAGCTCGCGCCGCGCCAACCGAGCACCAGTACGCCCAGCGCCGCGACCGTCCCGCCGACGCACGCCCACAGCAATGCGGGCGCCGGATCGGACGCCAGCCCTTGATCGGTCACATACCACCGCGCGACCAGTGCGCCCACCACCCCCAGCGCCAGACAGACCGGCACCTGGACCAGCCACCAGCGCCGCGTCCACCGCGCCACCGCGACCAGCAGGAACGCCAGCGCGACGAGTTCGATCGTCAGCGGCAGCCAGCCGTGCAACAGCGCGATCCCGTGGTGAAAAGTGTTCTGGTAGTCCGGATTCAGCTTCGCCGACGGCAACTGCGGAGCCGGCGGCGGCGCCGGGTTCGCGGGCGCGGCGATCAGCACACCAAAGGCAGACACGTACGGCATTGTCGACACCGTTCCTCGAGACTCCCTGTGAATCGACTACCAGCCCCCTGTGCGCCGCCGATCCCCGGCCCGCAGCGCAGACCGAGGACCTGCGGTGCATGGTGTGCGGATACGGTCGGCACGACACGGAAGGTTGCGGTCGCGCGCGATACGGCGACGTGAGGTATGTGGGAGGCGGCGGACGTGTCATCAGCGAGGGAGTACCTGCCGCAGCGCGATCGCGACTGATCGAACGGCGTTGCGTTGGGTTGCCGGTGCGGATGCTCTGGCGGTCGAGTTGCGGCGGCGGACGTGTCGTCAGCGAGGGAGTACCTGCCGCAGCGCGATCGCGACTGATCGAACGGCGTTGCGCTGGGTTGCCGGTGCGGATGCGCGGTGGCGGTCGAGTTGCCGGCGACGGATGGTGCGCGAGAGGCATGGTGGGGAAATGTGTCGGTGGGGGGTGGCATAGTGCCGAGCGTGTCGTTCAGTACGCGGATCGAAGTGCGGGTGTCCGATCTGGATCCGCAGTTGCATGTGACGGGTGCCGCCTATCACCAGTACGCCGACCATGCGCGGTTTGCTTGCGTGCAGGCGGCGGGTGTTTCGGTGGGGGAGTTGATCGCCGCGGGCTTCGGGCCGGTGAATCTCGAGACGACCATCAAGTTCCATCGGGAACTGCGCGGCGGTGACGCGGTCGACGTATCGTGTGTCTGGTTGTGGGGGACCGGCAAGACCTACCGCGTCGAACACCTGCTGACCCGCGCCGACGGCGTCCACGCCGCCACGGTCACCCACGTGAGCGGCCTCCTCGACCTCGCCGCCCGCAAACTCGTCACCGACCCGGCCCGCGAATGGTCCGCCCGCGCCCACACCCCGGAACTGCTCGGCTTACCGAACGCCGTGGCCTAGCCGAGCGCGGCATCCCGCTCCGCACACGGCAGTCCTCGCCGAACCGGGTGACCCGCCGCCCCGTTGGTGCCCGTGTCGCTGGGGCACCGAACCCCTTGCCTCCGCTACACTCTCGAACAGTTGTTCGTGTCTGCGAGAGGGGAATTCGTGCGGGTGATGGGTGTCGATCCCGGGCTCACCCGGTGCGGCCTCAGCATCGTCGAGGGCGGGCTGGGCCGGAAGGTGACCGCGATCGACGTCGACGTGGTCCGCACCCCCGCCGACATGGACCTCGCCCAGCGACTACTGCAGGTCGCCGACGCCGCCGAACACTGGATGGACACGCACAAACCGGGGGCCGTCGCGATCGAACGCGTCTTCGCCCAGCACAATGTCCGTACCGCGATGGGTACCGCGCAGGCGGGCGGCGTGATCGCGCTGGCGGCCGCGCGCCGCGGCATCCCGGTCATGTTCCACACGCCCAGCGAGGTGAAGGCCGCGGTCACCGGCAACGGCACCGCGGACAAGGCACAGGTCACGGCGATGGTCACTCGCATCCTCGGCTTGCAGGTCGCGCCGAAACCCGCCGACGCGGCGGATGCGCTGGCGCTGGCCATCTGCCATTGTTGGCGGGCGCCGCTGCTGGAGCGCATGGCCAAGGCCGAGGCCCGCGCGGCCGAGGCGCAGCGCAAGTACGCGGAACGGCTTGCCGAACAACGGAAGGCGGTACAGAGGTGATCGCGTCGGTTCGCGGCGAGGTGCTGGAGATCGCCCTCGACCACACGGTGATCGAGGCGGCGGGCATCGGCTACCGCCTCAACGTCACGCCCGCGACGCTGTCCACGCTGACCCGCGGCGAGGAAACCCGGCTGTACACCGCGATGATCGTCCGCGAGGACTCGATGACGCTGTACGGTTTCGCCGATACCGAGGCCCGCGACCTGTTCGGCCTGTTGCAGACGGTGTCCGGGGTCGGCCCGCGGCTGGCGATGGCGGTGCTCGCGGTGCTGGAACCCGAGGCCCTGCGCAAGGCGCTCGCGGAAAGCAATGTCGCCGCGCTCACCCGTGTGCCCGGTATCGGTAAGCGCGGCGCCGAACGGATGGTGGTCGAGCTGCGGGACAAGGTGAATCTCGTTCCGGTGCAATCGGGTCCGCCCGGCGCGACCGCGGCCGCGGTCGTCACGCCCGTGCGCGACCAGGTGGTCGAGGCGCTCACCGGTCTCGGCTTTCCCGTCAAACAGGCCGAGCAGGCGATCGACTCCGTCTTGGCCGAACAGCCTGCCGCCGGCACGTCCGCGGCGCTGCGGGCCGCGCTCAACCTGCTCGGCAAGAATCGGTAGTCGACTATGGATCACGACGAAGACGAAGCGCCCGAATCCCAGGTCACGTCCAGCTATTTGAAATCCGACGGCGAGATCGAAGCCAGCCTGCGCCCGAAGTCGCTGGACGACTTCATCGGTCAACCCCGGGTGCGCGAGCAACTGGCGCTGGTGCTGCGCGGCGCGAAACAGCGTGGTGGCACCCCGGATCACGTGCTGCTGTCCGGTCCGCCCGGGCTCGGCAAGACCAGCATGGCGATGATCATCGCGGGGGAGCTCGGCACCGCGTTGCGCATCACCTCCGGACCCGCGCTGGAACGGGCGGGTGATCTGGCCGCGATGCTCAGCAATCTGGTCGACGGCGATGTTCTGTTCATCGATGAGATCCACCGGATCGCCCGGCCCGCCGAGGAAATGCTGTATCTCGCGATGGAGGATTTCCGGGTCGACGTCGTGGTCGGCAAAGGTCCCGGCGCGACCTCGATTCCGCTGGACATCGCGCCGTTCACGCTGGTGGGTGCGACGACTCGGTCCGGCGCGCTGACCGGCCCGCTGCGGGACCGGTTCGGTTTCACCGGGCACATGGATTTCTACGAGCCCGCCGAACTGCTGCGCATTCTGCAGCGGTCGGCGCAGATCCTCGGCGTCGAGATCGACCACGACGCGGCGGCCGAGATCGCGGGCCGCTCGCGGGGCACGCCGCGCATCGCGAACCGCCTGCTGCGTCGCGTCCGCGACTATGCGGAGGTCCGCGCCGACGGAATCATCACCCAGCCGATCGCGCAGGCGGCCCTCGAGGTGTACGACGTCGACGTGCTCGGCCTGGACCGCCTGGACCGCGCAGTGCTGTCGGCACTGGTCCGCAGTTTCGGCGGCGGCCCGGTCGGTGTCTCGACGCTCGCGGTCGCCGTAGGGGAAGAAGCCGCGACCGTCGAGGAGGTCTGCGAGCCGTTCCTCGTCCGCGCGGGCATGGTCGCGCGCACCCCCCGCGGCCGGGTGGCCACCGCCGCCGCCTGGGAACACCTCGGCCTCGTCCCACCCCCCGACCTCGTCTTCGGCTCCATCGAAGTCCGCGGCCGCGACCCCCAACCCACCCTCGACCTGTTCGAATAGTGGGGACCGCGGCGCCCTAGCGCGGAAGTCTCATAGCCACAGCCCTGCTTCCAGTAGTATGCATTTCGCTGGCTGATAGCCAACTAAATGCATACTCTTGGAGGGTGGTGCTGGTGGTTGGGCGTGGCAATACCTCGTTGCCCAGTGAACTCTGGCGAACACCGCTTCGAACCCTGCGACCACAGGACATGGCGGGCATCTATGCCCAACCGCGGCCGGAGGTTGCGCGACTCGTCGATCGGGGTGTGCTGCATCGCGTCGCTCACGGCTACTACATCATCGTTCCGCCGGACTACGTCGGCCGGATCTGGCTGCCGGGGCTAGAGGCAGCTGCCGCAGGTATTGCGTCCTCGATTTACGGGCCGGAAAGGGCGATTGTCATGGGTGTCAGCGCCGCGCGCCTGTTGGGAGCCATACCGCGCGCGCTGGCGGTGGCGGTGGTCGCGGTTCCGGGACAGCACCGGCCGATCACTCTGACAGACCGTTCGGCGCAAGTTCGCTTCGTCCGTCGTGATACCGACGCACTCGATGCGGAGCGCATCGAAACGTCACTGGGCCCAGCGTTGGTCACCACTCCGGAACAGACCGTGCTCGATCTCGCTCGTCGCCCGGAGCTGGGAAATGCCGAGGCGGAGGCTCGCTCGGCGATCGTGACGCTCTATCGAGGTAGCAATTCGTCGAGACTTGCACAGCTCGCGGTAGAGCAGCGTCTGAGCGCGGCGCTTCGGCGAGCGGAGAGTTGGGCCGGGCATGAGTTCCAGTGAACGCGACAGTGTCGCAGGGCAATTCGGAGTTGCTCCGGAGCAGGCCGAACGCGACCATCTGATCTCCCATCTGCTGGCGGCCATCAGCCGCGGGTTCGGCGACCGGGTGCACTTCATCGGTGGAACCGCCCTTGCTCGTACGCATCTGGTGCGGGGCCGACTCAGCGAAGACATCGACCTGGTGGCGCTGGGCAATCGGAGGGTGCTCGCGGCTGAACTGGACGCTGCGTTACCTCGATCGGTCGCGCGGAGCTACGGCCGGTTGGAATGGGTGCCGTCGCTGAGTGATGTCCCGGATTCCGGTGCTGCCAACCTTCGTTCACCATCCGGTGTGGTCGTAAAGATCCAGTTGCTGTCGACTCGCGGCAGAGCGGTCTGGCCGACCGAACTCCGTGGTCTCGAGCAGCGATACAGCGACGCGCCACCGGCCGAGCTGCTCGTACCGACCTTGCCGGCCTTTGCGGCAGGCAAGACCTCGACGTGGCACGATCGTCGGGCATCCCGCGACCTCTGGGATCTGTGGGCGCTGAGCGAAATCGGGGCGATCGATGGTGCTGCGGGAGCGCTGTACCGCAGGCACGGTCCGACCAACCGGCTCCCCAACCCGCAATTGTTCGATCATGCGCCGGAAGAAGACGACTGGAACGCGCAACTGGCCGGGCAGACTCGTTTGACGATCAGTGCCGAGACGGCGCGATCCACGGTCCGCGCCGCATGGGAGCGTGTAGCGCAGGGTTTGGTGTAATCAGCGCCGGGATTCGGGGCCATCCCACCGTAATGGGATGGCCCCGTTCGGTTACGGGTTCAGGTGTTTGTGTAGCCGTACCCAATCCGCGGGGTGCACGGCAGCGGCGGGGGTGTCGGGGGCGATGCCCGTGACGTGTAGTGCTTCGTCCACGTCTGGATAACGTGGGCGCAGTGCGGTGGGTAATGGCACATTTGCGTTGGCGAAACCTGTATGGACCAGGGTGGCGTACGAATCTTGGTTGTGTACCAAGGGTTTCGTGCGGCGGTGGATGTGCAGGATTGTGGTGTCGATGGGGAGTGGGGGCCGGAAGTCGGTGCGGGCCAGTGGGCCGTGTAGTTGCCAGTCGAACCACGGCCAGTTCGTGGAGGTGACGGGATCCCAGTGCCCGTTCTGACCGACGTGCGCGTATTCCTGGGGGACCACCAAGGTCGCCGAGGTGAGCGTGGGCGCGGCCAGGCACCAGTCGATGATTCGCGCGGTTGCCGCGAGCGGAAGGTTTCCGACGACGGCGAACGGTTCCCGAAGCGGCTTGGCTTTGGTGAAATCGGCTCGGACCACACGTATTCCGCTGACTGCTCGGGTGCGCGCCGAAAGTTTCGCGGCCGACAGCGGATCCGGTTCGTACGCGGTGACCTGGGCACCGCACCGAGCCAGCGCTTGGGTGAGCAGTCCGTCTCCCGGATGGGGTTCGAGCACTGTTCCGCGCGGTTCGGCCACCGCCAGGATCGATGCCACGGCTTCCTGGCTCACCAGAGAATGCTGGGAATGCGCCCGTCCGGCACGGCCTTTCGACGGACGACCACCGCCGCCGTTCTTGACCTTGCCCTGGGTGTGCGAGTAGTTCCGGTATGCAAAATCTTGCGCCACAGCGCTTGCCCCTTTCGGGTCTTCGAGTCGGATGAGTCTCGAAGGGCCCTGGGCGCGCTCGCGGACGCCGAAGTAGTTCTCTCCGTGTCCGCTAGCGGGCCAGAGCCCGGGCGCTGCGGAGACGGATGAAGTACGGGGCGGCATAGCAATGCATGCGGGGCACGTTATGGACGACACCCGCGACCTCGCAACCGAATTAATCGCCACCGGCTCGGCGACAAGCCGGGTGGGGCCGCGTATCCCGCGCTCGCGAAATGTGAGCAACAGCGCCGCGGACAGCGCCGGGCCGACCGGTGCGACTGCTCGGCGAGGCCCGCGACGTGCGGCCGGGCGGCGGCCCGGTGGGCGCTTGGCGAGGCCCCGAAAGCGAGTACCGAAAACCTGAGCAATTATTCACAATAGTGTCATGACCTGCGACAACGAGTCAGTCCCCGCCGTGGGAGTCACCGACGGCACTGGCCGGATGCACCATCGCCTCACGACCGCCGAGGAACTCGAGTCGATCATCGGCCACCCCGCGCCGATGATCATGCTGAAGCAGATCAGCGCGCTGGACGAGGGCTGCCGGGCGGTGCTGGCGCACTGCCCGATCGCGGCCTTCGGCTACCGGGACGCCGACGGCGTCAGTCGAACGACTTTCGTCGGTGGTGTACCGGGATTCGCGCGGGTACGCTCGGCGACTCGGATCTCGTTCGCGCTGAGCGAGCCCGGCGACCCGCGCGGCCCGGTCTCGTTGTTCTTTCTCCTGCCCGGCGTCGGAGAGTTACTGCGTGTCAACGGGATTGCGGCCGGACGCAAGGGTGCGCAGACGATCGTCGACGTCGAGGAGGCGTATGTGCACTGCGCCCAGGCCATCCTCAGGTCGCGCCTGTGGCGCACGCCGATGCCGGCCGAGCCGATTGCCGAAGTGACCGGCGCGGGCCCGCTGGCCCGGCCCGGTGTCGCGGAATTCCTCGCCGCCGCACCGTTTCTCGCGTTGTCCACCTGGGACACCGTCGGCGGCAGCGATACCAGCCCGCGCGGGGACCGGCAGACGGTGGCCCGGATCCTGGACGACCGCACGCTGATCATCCCGGATCGCCGGGGCAACAAGCGAACCGACTCCCTGCACAACCTGCTACAGGACGATCGCCTTTCGTTCGCCGCCCTCGTCCCGGGCCGCACCGACGTCCTGCGGGTACGCGGCCGCGGCGCGATCACCGACGACAGCGCACTGCTGGACACGCTGGCCCTGCGCGGGACCGCCCCGCACGCGGCGCTGCTCATCGAGGTCGAGGACGCCGAGGTGCTGGGCAGCGACGCCGTGACGCGCTCGCGACTGTGGGATTCGGCGGCGTTCGTCGCCCGCGGTTCGGTCCCGGATCTGATGGGCGTGGGCGGCAGGCATGTCGCCGCCAATTCGACGACCGCCGCCGGCGGTCCGCCCGGGTTCGTGCTGAAGATCCTCGGTGCGGTGCCGGGAATCGATCGGTTGGTGCGGTTCGTCATCGACCGCGCCTACCGGTCGGGGCTGCGCAAGGAGGGCTACGAGGACATCGAGAAGGAGCCGGTCGAGAACAACCCGGCACCGAGTCGTGAACGCGGTAGGCCAGATCCGGACTAGTCGGCGTCGCGGTGCAAGGTCCAGCGGTGATGCTGGTGCTCGGCGTGCTCCAGGGCGGTGACCACCAGGTCGGCGAAGGCGTCCACTTCGTCGCGCTGATAGCCGCGGGTGCCCAGGCGCGCTTCGGTGAATCGCACCGCGCGCACGTCCGCGACGGTGAGACTGCCCGGCCCGCCGTGGGCCAGCGTCGCGGCGACCAGATCGAGGAACGCGTCGACTTCTTCTTCGTTGTACCCACGCCGTCCGACCGGCGCCTGGGTGAAACGCATGCGCTGCACATCATCCGGCGTGAGCATCGCCGGACCGTTGCCCGAGGGCGCCGGGCGCACCCCGCGCTGGCGCATCTCCAGTTCGATGCGCACCTGGTCCAGGTATTCGTCGACCTGATCCGCGCGATAGCCGCGCCCGCCGGGGCGCGGTGCGTCGAACGTGACGTGCCGCAGATCGTCGGCGGCCAGCGCGCCGCGGCCGGCCATGGTCGCGGCGACCAGATCGAGGAAGGCGTCCACCTCGTCTGCGTGGTAGCCACGCTGGCCGAATGGTGGTGTCGCGAAACTGATCCGGCTCACATCCTCGGGGGTCACGGGCGACATTCTGTCAGGCTCGATGCGCCCGGCCGACGGAATGTGCGGTTTTCGTACTCCCTGGTCTCTTGTGACCACGAGCGGCCCCCTGGGCGACGCGACGGAACTTTGTCCTCACCATAACGTGGGGGAGCGCGTCAGGGGGCTTGTCGTGTGCTCAATCTTTGCGGACACCATCGATCAGCAGCCGCCGGATCGCTTCGTTCAATCCGCGCAAGGTGGCTTCGTCGGTATCGCGCAGGCCGTGCACGATGCCGGCGAGCAGCATGCCGGTGACGGCGCGGGCCGTGTTGACGGTGTCCAGATCCGCTCGCAGATAACCGAGTTCGACGCCGTGCTCGAGGTAGCCGGCGGTCAGCGCGTCGGCCATGTCGAGCAGGCCGTAGAGGCGCGCGGTGAGTTCGTCGTCGATGCCGGGGGCGTGCACGAGCAGCAGCTGGGCCACCCGGCGGTCGCCCATCAGGATGTGCGTCAGCGCCTGACCGATCCGGTCGGTCTGCGCGCGGTATTCGTCGAGCGTGGTCGCGGCGTCCGGTGCGTTGTCGGTGCCGAGTGTGTCGATGATCTTCGCCGAGAGGTCGTCGATGACGTGGTCGATGATGTCGCGCTTGTTGCTGAAGTACCGGTAGAAGGTGCCGTGCCCGATGCCGAGCTGGCCGGCGATATCGGCGATGCCGGTGGCGTGATAGCCCTTCTCGGAGAAGCAGACGAAAGCGGTGTCGATGATTTCCTGCCGCAGCTCGGCTTTGCGGCGTTCAGCACGCGTCAATGGCTTCGTCACCACGCCGATGATACAGTCGTCACAAACGGAATGATGTGTCATTCCGTGAGAAGCGGTTCACATATCTGGAGGTTCGGAGTGGCGCCTCAGTACGACGCGGTCGTGGTCGGTGCGGGATTCGGTGGCATGGGCGCGGGTATCGAGCTCGATCGGCTCGGCCTGAGCAATTACGTGATCCTCGAACGTGAGGACGACCTCGGCGGGACCTGGCATGTGAACCACTACCCGGGGCTCGCGGTCGACATCGCGTCGGTCACCTACTCGTACTCGTTCGAGCCGAACCCGTACTGGACGCGGCTGTTCGCGCCGGGCGCCGAGCTGAAGAAGTACGCGGGCCACATCGCCGAGAAGTACGGTCTGCGCCGGCGCATGCGCTTCGGCACCGTGGTCGACGGCGCCCGCTGGGACGAAGAGCACCAGCAGTGGGTGGTGTCCCTCGCCGGCGGTGAAACCCTCACGGGCCGTTACCTGCTCACCGCGACCGGCTTCCTGTCCCAGCCGTACACCCCGCCGTTCCCCGGTATCGACTCCTTCGCCGGCAAGATCATCCACACCACCGCGTGGGAGGACGATTTCGACCTCACCGGCCGCAAGGCCGCGATCATCGGCACCGGTGCCACCGCCGTGCAGCTGGTGCCCGAGGTGGCCAAGAAGGCGCAGGCGCTCACGGTCTTCCAGCGCACGCCGATCTGGGTGGTGCCGAAGATCGACGCCGCGATTCCGGGTCCCGTGCAGAAGCTCTTCGAGAAGGTCCCCGCCACCCAGAAGGCGGCGCGGCTGTTCAACACCAGCCTGCTCGAGGCGCTCATGGTGGTCGGCGTGCTGCACTACAAGCAGGCCAAGCTGCTGAACAAGGGCGCGGGCGTGCTCGCCAAGGCGCACCTGCGGGCCTCGGTGCGGGACAAGGAAACCCGCAAGCAGCTCACCCCGCACTACGACTTCGGCTGCAAGCGTCCCACCTTCTCCAACAGCTACTTCCGCACGTTCAACCAGCCGAACGTGCGCCTGGAGACCAACTCGATCGAGCGCATCGAGCCGGACGGCATCGTCACCGCCGACGGGCACAAGACCGAGATCGACACGCTGATCCTGGCCACCGGTTTCAACCTGTGGGACGTGAACTTCCCCGCCATCGAGATCATCGGCCGCGACGGCGTCAACCTCGGAAAGTTCTGGCGGGACAACCGCTTCCAGGCCTACGAGGGCATCACCGTGCCGAAGTTCCCGAACTTCCTCAGCCTCAACAGCCCGTACTCCTACAGCGGCCTGTCGTACTTCACCACCATCGAGGCGCAGATGAAGCACATGGGCAGGCTCTTCGGCGAGCTGCGCCGCCGCGGCGAGCAGACCTTCGAGGTGACCGAGCAGGCCAACGCCGGGTTCCTGGACCGGGTCACCGACAAGCTCGGCTCCTCGGTGTTCTACGGCGGCGACTGCTCCACCGCGCGCAGCTACTACTTCAACCAGCACGGTGAAGCGGCGCTGTTGCGCCCCACCAGCACCCTCAACGCGCACCGGGAGGCCGTCAGCTTCCCGCTCGACGACTACGTCTACGGCAAGAGCGCCTGAAACGGGTCGCCGACGCGGGCCCCGCCGGACCTCTCCGGCGGGGCCCGTCACCGTTCGCGACGAGTTCCGCGGTCCCCAGACCGATGTCGCCGCTCCCCAGCGGGTGTGCCGGTGTGGCGGCGGCGACACGAACTGGCAGACTGTGGGTACTTACCCATCCCACCCACAAGACTAGGGACTGACTTCGACGATGGAACTTCTGTTTCCGCTGCTGCTGGTAGCCCTGCTCGTGCCGATGTTCCTCGGTGTCCGCCGTCAGAAGCGGGAAGCCGCCAAGGTCACGGAGATGCAGGACAGCCTCAAGGTCGGCGACCAGGTCATCACCACGTCGGGGCTGTACGGCACCGTCGTCGATCTCGACGACGCCACGGTCGATCTCGAGATCGCCGAGGAGGTCGTGACCACCTGGCTGCGCGCGGCCATCCGCGAGGTACGCACCGACGACGACGCGACGAGCACCGACGAGAGCCCGGTCGACGCGCCTGCGGCCGAGGCCATCGAGGAATCCGCCGAGCAGACCGAAACCCGGCTGACCAAGGATTGATCGTCGGCCTGCGCGCCGGGCACCGCTACGGTGGTGCCCGGCGCCACCGGTGTGCCCACCTGTTCCACTCTCGACTTCCCGCCTAGGAGATGACGTACTGTGCCACCTTCCCAGGGATCGGCGCATCCGCTCCGGCTGCTCGGCGTCTACGCCGCGCTGCTGGCCGTGATCTATGCGCTGGTGTTCTTCACCGGTGACTCCCCGCAACCGAAGCTCGGCATCGACCTCCAGGGCGGTACCCGGGTCACGCTGACCGCGCGAACGCCGGACGGCAACAAGCCGAGCCAGGACAGTCTGCGTAAGGCACAGACCATCATCGAGAACCGCGTCAACGGTCTCGGTGTGCTGGGTTCCGAAGTCGTCATCGACGGAGACAACCTGGTGATCACCGTGCCGGGCGACGACGGCGCGCAGGCGCGCACGATGGCGACCACGGCCAAGCTGCTCATCCGTCCGGTGCTGCAGGCGGGCCGCGCGCAGGCCGGCACACCGCAGCTGCCGCCGGGCGCGATC
>NZ_BDCI01000049.1 GCF_001613425.1 Nocardia vulneris
CTAGCCCTGGCTCGGTTCGTGCACAACGACAGGCTCATCGACGCCCTCACCACACAAGCGTTCAGCGCACTGCAGTGCTCTCCCGGCGCCCGCGCCTACTACGACCGCCAGCGCGCCCGCGGCGTCGGCCACAACCCCGCCCTGCGCCAGCTCGCCAACAGGCTCGTGGGCCTCCTGCATGGCTGCCTCAAAACCGGGACCCTCTACGACGAAACCACTGCCTGGCCACAACCAGACAAGGCTGCAGCTTGACATTCAAGCTCCTGGGATGTCTCTGTGATCCCCAACCTATCTGTCGCTTGGTCCACACCAACCGGTCCGCCACCGTCCCTCTCTTTCCCAAGCCGCTCGAGACGCAACCACAGCCAGATGACCACGCCGGAAACCCAGCTTCACGCACCTGCCGTGCGCCTATAGCCGGGTACGGCACACGACGTGCTCAGCACTATCCCGGTAACTCCCGCAGCAGGTATACCGAACTAGGTAGGCGCGGATGGGACTTCGAGACAGAGCCTAGCTGCGGTGTCCGGCAGCGAAAATGCGAGCAAGGTTTCGGTACC
>NZ_BDCI01000050.1 GCF_001613425.1 Nocardia vulneris
GGCCTGCCGGAACGTTCCGGCCCTGGTGCAGACTCGATTTCCCGTGCCGGATCGGCAGGCGAATGCGAGTTGTGGCCGGTGATCGGGTAATTCACGGTGGAAGGCATGGAACGCCCTGATTACGCGAGATTTCTGCCGGCCGAGTACCGCTCGGAACCCCTGATCGAGCCGCTGTCTACCTGGTGGCCGTGGCGAGGCAGACGGGTGCACATCGCCCGTGCCGTCGATCCGGCGGCGACGGTTCGCATGATGATCATTCATGGGGGCGGCGGGTATGCCGGAGCGCTCTGGCCTTTGGCGGCACTCGCCGCCCGCACCAGGATCGAGGTGCTCGCACCGGATCTGCCGCTCTACGGCGATACGGTCGAACCGGACCCGGGCTCCGTCCGCTACGGGGACTGGGTGGAATTGCTCGTCGACCTGGTGCGCGCCGAACAGGCGGCGGACACCCGCCCGCTGATGTTGTTCGGGGCGAGCATGGGCGGCATGCTCGCCTACGAGGTGGCCGCGCGCCACGGCGGCATCGCGCACGTGCTCGCCACCTGTCTGCTCGATCCCGCCGATCCGGTCGCGCGCCGCGCGGCCGTGCGGTTCGCCTGGACCAGCGGATTCGCGCCCACCGCCCTGCGCGCGGCCGATCCGCTGTTCGGCCGGCTGCGCGTGCCCATCCGCTGGCTGGCCGACCTGCGCAACATGAGCCTCGATCCCGCGCTGTCCCGGCTGTGCGCCACCGATCCGAAAGGCGGCGGTGTGCGGGTGCCGCTGCGCTTTCTTTCCGGCTTCCTCGACTATCGGCACACGTCCCCGGAAACGTTCGCGGCCGCGCCGCTCACCCTGGTGCACCCGGCGAACGATCGCTGGACGCCACCGGAATCGTCACTGCGCTTCCTGCGGCGCATCCCCGAGCGCACCGCGGTCGTGCTGTTGGCGAACTGCGGCCACTACCCGATCGAGCAGCCCGGCCTCACCCAGCTGGAAGACACCCTCCGCGCGGTGGCCGAGACCGTGCGCAGCGCCTAGGGAACATCAAGCGGCGCAAGGCGTTCCATCAGCTCCATCAGCTGGTCGACGTCGATCGACTGCCACAGCAGCACCCGGTGCAGGTGCGCGTCGACGGCGTGGAACAGCATGGCCGCGGTCAGCGCCGGGTCCGCACCGCCGCGGCCACAGCGGTGCAGGTGAAAAGCGATCTCGCCGATCGCGTGCGCCTCGAACTCCTGCAGCGCGACGAGGTCCGTCGCGGCCCGCGGCGCGAGCCGGTGCATCAGGCGGTGCAGGCCGGGGTGCTCCCGGTGCGCCGCCACGACCACGTCGAGCACCGCGCGCATCGACCGATCGAACGGCGGCCGCTCGGCGCGCAACTGCGCGAACACCACCTCGAGCCGACCGGCGGCGTCGCGCACGTGCCGCTGCGCCAAGGCGTGGACCAGCGCGTACTTGTTCGGAAAGTACTGGTAGAGCGTGCCGATCGAGACCCCGGCCCGCGCCGAGATCTCATTCGTGGTGGCCGCGATCCCGCGCCGATCGAAGAGCTGGGCGGCAGCCTCGAGCACGAACTCCACGGTCACCACGGACCGCGCCTGCTGCGGCCGCTTCCGCACCCCGTCGACACTCACCCCTTCACTCTCCCGCCCCCACCCCGATTGTCAACAGCAACGGTCGGCCACGCACTCGTCCGGTTACGATGCGGGCATGGGGGTGCATGAGCAGGTCACGTATTCGGTGCTGCGCGGTTTCCGGCCACTACTGTTGGATCTCTATGCGCCGGAAGGGATTACGCGGCCGCCGATCGTCGTCTGGATCCACGGCGGCAGTTTCTCCGCCGGTGATCGGCGCTGGTTGCATCGCACGTTTCCGGACAATGCGGTGTTCGACGAGTTGGTCCGCGCCGGGATCGCGTGCGCGTCCATCGACTATCGCCTGAGCATGGAGGCGACCTGGCCCGCACAGCGCGACGACGTGGCGGCGGCGATCGAGTTCTTGCGCACGCACGCCGACGAATACGGCTACGACGGCGAACGGTTGGGCACCTGGGGCGATTCGGCGGGCGGACATCTGGCCTTGACCGCGGCCTTGACGAACTCGCGGGTCAGCGCCGTGGCCGCGTGGTACCCGATCACCGATATCGCCGCGATGACCGCGGGCGACGAGTCGTTCTCCCCGTGGCTCGGCGGCTGGCCGTCCCGCATGCCGGAGATGGTGGCGCAGGCCAGCCCGATCACCCATGTCACCGCCGCCGCACCGCCCTGTCTGCTGGTGCACGGTGACGCGGACACGGTGGTGCCCGTCGCCCAGAGCGAGCGGTTGGCGGACCGTCTGCGCGAGGCC
Source organism: Nocardia vulneris (assembly GCF_001613425.1). Taxonomy (GTDB): domain Bacteria; phylum Actinomycetota; class Actinomycetes; order Mycobacteriales; family Mycobacteriaceae; genus Nocardia; species Nocardia vulneris. The sequence continues at coordinate 2,329 of NZ_BDCI01000050.1, forward strand.
GGGGTCGCCGTGGCGTATCGCCGGATCGCAGGCGCCGGACACGGGTTCGAGGGATATGCCGATGTCGCCGGGCTGATCGGCGAGACCGTCGGCTTCTTCGGTGACCGGCTGAGCCGGCCCTGACGGGGTCGCGGACTGTTTCGCTGAGCTTTTGCGGGCAAACGTCCGGTTTCCGGGTGGGGGCGGGGATACCATGCGCAGATGGCGCACCCCGCCCCGCCGGTTCCGGGGGCGACGGTCGCATCGGACCGTCCGCCCGCACACTCGCGCGGCACCGGGGTGGCCGCGGTGGTGGAGCGCTTCGCCGACGCTTGGCGCGACAGCGACGAGCCGCCGGACCTACGGGCGTATCTGCCCGACTCCCCCGCCATCCGGCGGGTGTCGCTGATCGAATTGATCAAGGTCGATCTCGCCCAGCGCTGGGGCCGCGGCACGGCGCCGAAACGGCTCGCGGAATACGTCGACGAGCTGCCCGAGTTACGCACCTGGCCGCTACCGCCGGACCTCATCTACGAGGAGTTCCACATCCGGCGCCGCGCGGGCACCTCGGTCCAGGTGACCGAGTACACCGCGGCGTATCCCGAACAGGCCGAGCAACTTTCGGAAATGCTGGCGACCGACGACTATCACAGCACGCTGATGTCGGCGGCCGAGCCGGTGCGGCTGGACGACTTGGCGGCCGGGCAGCAGATCGACGACTTCGACCTCATGACGGGACTCGGCCGGGGTGCGTTCGCCCGCGTCTTCCTGGCCCGGCAGCGATCGATGCAGCGATTGGTCGCGGTGAAGATCTCCCGCGACAAAGGCACCGAGCCACAGACTTTGGCGCAGCTGGACCACGACTACATCGTGCGCGTGTTCGACCAGCGGGTGCTGCACAGTCGCGAACTGCGCCTGCTGTACATGCAGTACGTGCCGGGCGGCACCCTGTTCACCGTGCTCGAACGGGTGCGGGCGACACCGCCCGGCCAGCGCACCGGGGCGCTGCTCATCGAAGTGGTCGACGCGGTGCTGGCGGGCAAGGGCGAGATCAGGCCGAGCGAATCACCGTTGCGCGCGGAACTGGCCGCCCTGTCCTGGCCGGAGACCATCGCCTGGCTGGGCCGCCGGTTGGCCGAGGCGCTCGACTACGCGGGCAAAGCCGGTGTGCTGCACCGCGATATCAAACCCGCGAACGTGTTGCTCACCGCCGACGGCGTGCCCAAGCTGGCCGATTTCAACATCAGCTTCAGCGGCAACGTCTCCGGGGACAGCCCGGTCGCCTATTTCGGCGGCTCGCTCGCCTACATGTCGCCCGAGCAGCTCGCCGCCGTCCATCCGGACCGGCCCAGTTCGGCCGAAGATCTCGACACCAGAAGCGATCTCTACGCACTGGCCGTGCTGCTGTGGGAATTACTCACCGGCCGAAAGCCTTTCGACGACGACGGCGTGACCGGCGGCGATCGCACGGCATTGGACGGCATGCTCGAACGCCGGTCGGGCAGCCCGAAAGCCTTGCCGTATCAGGATCTTCCCGCCGACTGCCCGGCCGCCCTGCGCCGAGTCCTGGTCCGCGCGCTCGAGCCCGACCCGGACAAACGCTGGCCGAGCGGCGCGGACATGGCCCAGCAACTGGCGGTCTGTCTTGACGCGCGGGCCCGCGACCTCGCCGACCCGCCGCCCGGCAGTTGGCGCCTGCGCGCCCGGCTGCTCATGCACCCGATCATGGCGCTGGCCATCGCCGTGCCGAACGCGCTGGCCATCTGGTACAGCTACCACCACAACCGCACGCTCATCATCGGCAAGCTGGACGCCCCCGCACAGCATCGCTTCGACCAGATCGCGGTGACCACCTACGCCCTGTGCTTTCTCCTCGGCTTCGTCGTCACCAATGTGCTGCTGGCCGAGCTGTGGCGGATCTCGCGTGGTTTACGCCGCGGGAAGAACTACGACGCGCGGACGCTCGCCCGGGCGCGCTCGGACACCCTGTTGCTCGGCAAACGCAACGTGCTGACCTGTTTCGCGCTGTGGGTGATCGCGGGCGTCGTCGTCCCGGTTTCGGTGCAGGCCACGGGAAATCACCTCACGGCCGAGTCGTACGTGCACTTCTTCCTCACGCAGATCGTCTGTGGCGCCATCGCTATGGCCTACCCGTATTTCATGGTCAACTTCTACGCGGTGCGCTCGCTGTACCCGATGTTCCTGCCGCACGGCGGGCTCGGCGGCGCGGACGGTCGCCGCCTGCGTCAGCTCGACCGGCGCAGCACCTATTTCCTGGCGATCGCCGCCGCGGTGCCGCTGCTCGGCGTCGCGGGCGCGACTTTCATTCCGGGCGAAGACATTCCGTCGGTCATCGTGCCGCTGCGGGTGCTGTGCGTCGGCAGCGCGCTCGCCTTCGTCGGCGTCTACTGGTTGTTCCGCATGCTGGAGCAGGATCTGGCGGCGCTGCAGCGCATCGTCGCCCGCCGGGATTGACGATCCGGACGGGCACTGCGTGGCGCGGACGCGCCACCATACCGGTGCGGACATCACAGCCGTTGCGTTGCTCGCCGCACAATTTCCGGAACTCGCGCCCGTGTTGTCGGCGTTGCCTGCCGACCGCGGGCTGGTCGCCGGCATCGTGCGCAAGCGGGACGGCTCGCTGAACACCCCGGCGAACCGCGACACCGTGCGCTGTGAGCTGGACGGACGCGCCGCGATACCAAGATCCCGCAGCCACTGGGCGCAGCGGCGACTGGTGCAGGCGCTGGATCGCAGCGCCCGGACAACCGATGAACTGCTCGGTACCGGCGCACCCCGGTGACGTTGCGGGCGGGCAACGGATTGCTGCGCCATTCCCGGCGGGTCCGGGTACGGTATATCCGCCGCAACAGCACAGCGACGGCACGGCCGCATTCGGCGGAAAGGCGGACAGCACATGAACGAGACGTATTCGTCATGGGCTGGGCGGAATTCACCCGAGGACCTACCGCTGGCCGATCGCTATCAGAGCGCGGAACCCATCGTGCTACGCGGTAGCAAGATCTATCCGATGTACACCGAGCAGGTCGGCCCCGCGCCGACCGCGGTGACGCTGACGCTGCTCTCCGCCGCCCCGCCGCCGGGGTTGCGCGGGCTCGGGATGGGCGTGTCCGTGGTGAACGGGTACGTCGCGTTGAACGGGCGCCGGCTGGCCGGCGTCGACGTCTGGTCCGACGCGCTCGTCGGCGGCATCACCTTCGATATCGTGGGCACCGGCTCCGGCACCCTGGTCACCCTGACCCCGGTCTGGGTGGACGCGTTCGGCGAGCAGAAGTCCTGGGTCGGCAACTACGGCATCGTCATCGAGACCACCCCCGACGATCGAATCGTGCTGTGGTGCAGCATCGGCGAGGGGCCCGCCAACTTCGCCAACCTCGTACTCGAGGTGCAGAGCGCGCCCATCGCCCAATACGGCGGCGACTCGGTACCCGCCTCGCCGACCGACACCGCCCCCACCCGCCCGCTGCGGTCGATGCCCACCCCGCCCTCGGGCGAACTCCCCGCCATCCCCGCACACGCCCCGGACCCCGGCTCCATCCAATCGGTCCGCCCGCCCGCCCCCAACGGTCAAGGCCGGACCCTCGCCGAACCCGGCTCACCCCACGCCGCCCGGACCAACCCGCCGAGCGCACCCACTCCGGCCACGCAACCATTCACAGCGCCCCAGGCGGGAAAAGACCCCTTCACGCCCCCACCACTTGCCGAACCCCCGACCGGAAACACCCCGCCTCCGCGGTTGCCCCACCCCGACGAACTGGGGTGGAACACCTCGTCGAGCCGACAGACGCACGCGGGCGAGTTCCCCGGAAGTGTTCCGCCCACCCGCCCCTACACCGAGGCACCAGCCGACAACGGCGCACCCGCGCCGTCGCACACCGATGCGCCTGCCGGAAGCAGCGCTGCATCCCAGCAGTCCCACGCGCCCGGAATGCCCGAAACCCATTCTCCCGCCGAGCAGTTGCGCGCCGAGGGCTTCGCCGGAAGCCGATCACTCGCTCAGCAACTCCACGCCGAGGGGCTGTCCGCGAACAACTCGGCCGCCGCACCACCCCGCACCGACCGACCGCAGGCAAACGACACGTCCGCCGAGCAACGGCCCGCCGGAAGCTCCACCGGAACCGACGCTCCGGCACCACAGCCGTGGGCCGACAGTTCCATCGGAGGCAGCGCTCCCACCCGCCAACCCCCGCCCGACGGCTTGGCCTGGAACTCCTCGCCCGGCCAGCAGGTGCACGCCGCGGACCACACTCCACTCGCCCGACCCGGCACCGAGGGTCCGGCCGAAAGCGGCTTCCCCGCACCGCAGCAGCGAGCCGAAGGCTCCCTCGGCAACGGCTTCGCAGGCTTTGTGGGGTCGACCGGAAACGGTTCGCCCGCACCGGCGCGCTCCGAAGGCCTCATCGGAAACAGCTTCCCTTCGCGGCGCATTCAGCCCGACGACTCGGCCGGGAATGGTCCACCCGTGCAGCAGCAGCGCGACGCAGACCCCGCCGGTCAAAACTTCGGTGACCGGCAAGCACAGGCCGAACGAGCGGCCGGGCCCGCCGCAGCACAGATGCCCGCGACAGAGCATCCCGGAGGCAGTTCCTTTGCCCGGCAAGCGCACGGCGACGGACCCCTGCGCAACGGGCAGTTGCCGCCGAGTCCGCCGCTGTCGCGGGCGGCGCAGGCGCATCGGGACGGACAGGCGCGGAACACCGTGCAGCCGGCGAGCCGACAGGCGCGTGCGGAGGGCCAGGTGCCGCCTGCCATGCCCGCGGCTCAGGCGCAGGCTGAACCGCAGACCGCGCCGCCGCCGAGTCCACCTCCCCCGCCGGACGACGCCGTCACGGTGGACACCGGCTATCGGGCCGCCCTGTACGACTTGGGCGTCGCCATGTACAGCCGCGGCGAAGAGGACCAGGCGTGCGGCCTGTGGGCGCAGGCTGCCGAGGCCGGTCATCCGGGTGCCGCCTACGACCTGGGGGTCGTCCGCTTCCGGCGCGGCGATCTCGAGGACGCCGAGCGCTGGTGGCGCACCGCCGCGGATCGACGCGAGCCGCGCGCGATGGCGGGCTTGGCCGAACTGCTCGACCGGCAAGGCAATTACGCGGAGGCGCGGGTCTGGCGCGTGTGTGCCGAGGAGGAACGTTCGACGAACGCCTGATCAGTTGCCCGGCTGCCCGCCCCGCAGTTGGGCACGCGCGGCCATCAGCGCGAAGCCGAGCAGGTTGAGCCCACGCCACTGCGCGGGATCTTCGGCCCGCGGATCGTCGGCGGGCAGCCCGATCCCCCACACCCGGTCCACCGGACTGGCCTCCACCAGCACCCGATCGCCGGTGCCCAGCAGGTACGCGGCGAGTTCGGCGTGCTGTCCGAATTTCGCTACGTTCCCGCGCACCACGGTCTCGAACCGGTGCGCGCGCCACACACCGCTGTCGAATCCGCGCACCTGCCTGCCGAGTTCTTTCGCCTCTTTCGGGGTGGGCGCGGCCAGCACGCGGGCGGCGTTCTCGCTGTCCCCGAACAGCACCGCTTTGCCCCACATCATGTAGTGCTCGGCGGACTCGAAACGCGCACCACCCGCGGTGAATCGCACCGGCCACCATTGACTCAGGCAGCCGGGACCGAGCCGCCCGTCCCGCTCCGGCTGATGCCCCCAGAACCACAGGTAGTCCACCTTCTCCCCGGCCGCCGTCGCGCCGACCAGGTCTCCCACCGACCGCAGATCCATGATCGAAAGTGTGCCTTACGCATAAGGTCCGAGTGGTGAACAGACACATCTCGTTCGTGCGACTGCACAATTTCCGCGATCTCGGCGGGTATCAGAGCCGGGACGGCCGGATCGTGCGGTGGCGACGCCTGTTTCGCTCCGATTCGCTCGGCAAGTTACAGGGTGCGGACTGGCAGCGGTTCCTGGAGCTGGGCATCGATACCGTCATCGACCTGCGCTATCCATGGGAGATCGAGGCCAAAGGCCGCATCCCGGACCACGATTCGTTCCGCTACCACAATCTCAGCATCGAACATCGCCCATACGATCAGGCGGCCCTCGGCCCCGAGATCGAGGTGGGGCCGTTTCTCGCGGAGCGCTACCTGGAGGTCGCCTACGACGGCGTCGCCGAGATACGCGAGGCCGTGCACGTGATCGCCGCCGCCGAGGGCCCGGTGGTTTTCCATTGCGCCTCCGGCAAAGACCGCACCGGTCTGCTGGCCGCGCTGGTGCTGGCCTTGCTCGAGGTGCCGCAGGAGCAGATCGTCGCGGACTTCGCGGCCACCGGCCTGGCGACCGAACGGCTGGTCGCGGATTGGCGGGCCGCCCGCGCCGGCGCGATGCCGCGCTGGCCGGGTTTCGGGCAGGCGCCGCCGGAGGTGATGCAACTGTTCCTCGCGGCACTGGCCGCCGACCACGGCTCGCTGCACGGCTACGCGGTGCGGCTGCTCGGCGTCGACGAGGAATTGATCGCGGGCCTGCGCCGGAATCTGCTCGAAACGTCCGCATCGGCGGGCGTGCTAGCGCGCGAATAATTCGGTCGCGGGACAACGCGGCGGTGCGGTAGCTTGCCGCACGTGGGCACATTGTTGACGAACGGAGCGTGCGCGGTCGGCGCGTATTTCATCCGGCTGCGCGCGGAGGCCTGGGCTCTGCCAGCGCACCGCACCGCTCCGGTGTCCCGACTGTCCTGATCGGGAGCTACGCCGACGGTCGCTAGCGACCGTCGGATCTCTGTGCCCTGGCATGGGTCCGGGCGAATCACCTTTCCCTGATTCGACCACTCCGTTCGGAGGACACCCATGTCCCGCCATCGTTCCCTGCCGCGCGCCCGCCCCGCGCGCACCCGCAAACGCCTGTCCCAGAATTTCCTCACCGATACCGGCGCCGCCCGGCTCATCGTGCGCTCGGCGGCCTTGCGCGCCGAGGACCTCGTGCTGGAGATCGGCCCGGGTGACGGCATGCTCACCCGGTACCTGCTCGGCGTCGCCGGCCAGATCCGAGCCTACGAGAAGGACCCTGTCTACGCGGCCAGGCTGCGCGGCCGGTATGCGGGCGATCCGCGAATTCAACTGTTCCACAGAGATTTCCGCACCGTGCCGGCCCCGGCGGAGCCGTTCGCGGTAGTCGCCAACGTGCCGTTCGGCGTCACCACCGATATCGTGCGCTGGTGCCTGGCGGCACGGCAGCTCACCTCGGCGACCCTGCTCACCCAGTACGAGTTCGCCCGTAAGCACACCGGCGACTACGGCCGCTGGAGCAAGCTGACGATCACCCACTGGCCCACTGTCGCAATGGAATTGGGCGCCCGGGTGGGCCGGGCCAGCTTTCATCCGGTGCCGAGCGTCGACGCCGCCGTGCTGCGGCTGCGGCGCCGCCCCAACCCGTTGCTGCCCGCGGCAGAGCTGGCCGACTACCGCCAGGTGGTCGAGCTGGGCTTCTCCGGCGTCGGCGGTTCGGTGGCGGGTTCGCTACGGACCCGTTTCCCCACGCGGACCGTGCGGACCGCCTGCCGCGCCGCGGGCATCGCGCCCGACGAGCCGGTCGGACCGATCGACCCGCAGCGCTGGCTCGCCCTCTATCGCGGATTGCGCGGCAACTCTGTCCGCGACAGAAACGTATCGGATACATTTATGTATCAGACAAGGAAGGGCGGCCGGTGACCAGCAACTTCGGTGACTACCAGTTCGAGATCTACCTGCAGGGACTCAGCGGGGTGCAGCCGAGCTTCCCGATGACCCACAGCGAACTGGAAGCCCGCGCGCAGGCCGCGCTGGCACCGGGGATCTGGTCGTATGTGGCGGGCGGCGCGGGCGACGAACTGACCCAGCGCACCAACGTGACCGCCTTCGAGAAGTACGGCATCGTGCCGCGCATGCTGCGCGCCACCAAGGTCCGCGACCTCTCGATCGAGCTCTTCGGCATGCGGCTGCCCGCGCCGGTCTTCATGTCCCCGATCGGCGTGGTCGGCCTCTGCGCCCAGGACGGGCACGGCGATATCGCGACCGCGAAAGCGGCGGCGCGCACCGGCGTGCCGATGGTGGCATCCACCCTGACGGTCGATCCGCTCGAGGAGGTGGCCGGTCACTTCGGCGACACCCCCGGCATGTTCCAGCTCTACACGCCCACCAACCGCGACCTGGCCGAGAGCCTGATCCGGCGCGCGGAGCAGGCCGGGTTCAAAGCCATTGTGGTGACACTGGATACGTGGGTGACCGGTTGGCGGCCGCGCGATCTGAGCACCTCGAACTTCCCGCAGTTGCGTGGGCACTGCCTGGCGAACTACTTCACCGACCCGGTGTTCCGCGGCCTGCTGGCGAAGAGTCCCGAAGAGGATCCGAAGACCGCGATTCTCACCTGGGTCGCGCTGTTCGGCGGCGCGCCCACCTGGGACGACCTGCCCTGGCTGCGGTCACTCACGGATCTGCCGTTGATCCTCAAGGGAATTTGTCATCCGGAGGACGCGCGGCGCGCCAAGGACGCGGGCATCGACGGCATCTATTGTTCGAATCACGGTGGCAGGCAAGCCAATGGCGGGATCCCGGCGATCGAGCATCTGCCCGAGATCGTCGAGGCCGTGGACGGATTGCCGGTGCTGTTCGACTCCGGGGTCCGCTCCGGCGCCGACATCATCAAGGCGCTCGCGCTCGGCGCGACCGCGGTCGGCATCGGCCGCCCGTACTCGTACGGCCTCGCGATCGGCGGGGTGGACGGCATCGTGCACGTGCTGCGCACGCTGCTCGCGGAGGCGGATCTTATCATGGCGGTGGACGGCTACCCGACCATCGCCGACCTGGCCGACGACGCGATCCGGCGACTGCACTGATCGATTGCGGCCGAGTTGTTCTGCCGCACAGGGCAACTCGGCCGCGCCGAGCTCAGCTCGGCTGAATCAGCGTGCGCTTGAGGATCTTTCCGGTCGCGTTGCGCGGGAGTGCGTCCAGGAAGGTCACGTCGCGCGGCACCGAGAAGCGGCTCAACCGGTGCCGGATGTAGTTGCACACCATATCGCGATCCAGGCCGAAGCCCTCTCTGGTCACCACGAACGCGGCGAGGCGCTGCCCGTACTCCTGGTCCGGCACGCCGACCACCGCCACCTCGCTGACCTGCGGCAGATGCGAGAGCGCCTCTTCGACCGGGCGCGGGAAAACGTTCTCGCCGCCGGAGATGATCATCTCGTCGTCGCGACCCGCGACGAAGAGCAGGCCGTCGGCGTCGAGGTAGCCGAGATCACCGGTATCGAGCATGCCGCCCCATTCGGTGGGCGGCTTCGCGTCGGTGTAGCCGTCGAACAGCATGTGGTTGAGCACGAAAATGCGGCCGGTCACCCCGCGCGGCACCGGGCGCAATTCTTTATCCAGCACAGCGAGTTTCGTGCCCAGCGGCGGGCGCCCCGCGGTGGTCGGCGCGGCCCGCAGATCGGCCGGATCGGCGATGGTCGCCCAGGACACCTCGGTCGAGCCGTACACGTTGTAGAGCACGTCGCCGAAGGCGTCGAGAAACTTCACCACCGTCGGACCGGCAAGGGGCGCACCACAACTGGCCACCACGCGCAGACTCGACGTGTCGTAGCGATCGCGCACGTGCGCGGGCAGATCCAGGATCCGGTTCACCATCACCGGCACCACGATCAACGCGGTGACCCGGTGCTCCTCGATCAGCCGCAGGCAGTCCTCGGCGTCGAACCGTTCCGGCAGCACCACACTCGCCCGGATCGGCGTGCTGATCTGCAACGCGGCCAGGCCCCAGGTGTGGAACAGCGGCGCGGGGATGAGCATCGTCTCGTCCATCCGCATCGGGATGCGCGAGAGCAGCGCCGCCACGGTGCCGAAACCCTTCGGCTGCGGCCGCTGTGCGCTCTTGGGTGTGCCGCTGGTGCCCGAGGTCAGCACGATCAGCCGGCCGGGATGGCTGGGCCGGGCGAAGGTCGGCGCGTCGAGCGCGATGAGGTCGTCGACGGTGTTGCGGTCGTAGCGGGTCAGCTGACCGGTCGCGAAGCGGGGGACGGACGCGGCCAGATATTTGGTCAGCGGCTCGTATTCGTCGTCGAGGAAGACGGCGGATAGGCCGTGCCGGTCCGCGACGTCCTCGATCTGCCGGGCCGAGAGGCCGGTGTTCAGCAGCACCGTGTCGACGCCGAGTTTGCCGGTGGCGACCATGCATTCGACCATCGTGACCCGGTTGCGCGAGAGTAGCCCCACTTTGTCCCGCGCGCCGATGCCGAGCATTGCCAGCGCCGAAGCGAGTTTGTGGGTGCGATCGTGCATTTGACCGAACGTGCGCGCGGAAACGCCGTCCACTACCGCGAGCCGATTAGGCGAATGCCCGGCAGCGGCCGCGTAACCACCCGCCAGCGTGAATCCCCAGCGGGCCAGCCCGCCCACCTGTTTGAGCGCGCGGTCGGGCCGGTAGGTGCGCACGACACCGGTGGTCACCATCTGCTTCAACGTGCCGACCTGCTGTTTCGTCGGCGATTCCTCGCCGTTGACGAGCACCGAGGTCGGCGTGCCGAGGACCGCGTCGACGATCCGGGTCAGACCGGCCGTGGTCCAGGCGATCACGTCCGCGTTGTCCTGCTCGGCGATCCAGGGATGAATGCGCCCGGCGCCGAAGTAGGTGATGGTGACCCGCGTCGGCTCCGCCTCGTCTTCCCCGCGCAGCCGCACCGCGGCGAAACTGCCCAGGCCAGGGCATTGCAGCTCGAAACTTTCCAGCTCCTTGCCGACGACCAGCCGCAGCGCGGGCACGGTGAGTTCGGTCTGCGCGTACCGCGCGCGGATCAGCAGCACCGGGTGGGTATCCGAGGTTTCCGCGCGCTCACAGTCGCCGATTCCCTGGAACATGCGGGCGTAGGTCTGCGGGTCCATGAAAAAGTCCCACAGCGCTTTTCGTGCGGCTGCGAACTCCGCGTCTATTGTGATGACATCCGTAACCAACTGCGTGCTTTTCTGCATGGGCCGACCGAGCGGTCTGCGTCGGCATGGTCACGTAGTTGTACCCATCGGTAACAATTAGGTCAAGTACGCAACGCATTGCCATCGATTAGCCAATTAGCTGGTCAAATGCCCATTTTTGGCCGAATCACCTATCGGCCACAGCACAGTGCACAAGGTTCGCGAAATGCCCGCGCGATTGCCGAAACCCCGCTATGCGACCGAGAACTTCACGCGCGCAATGCCGGTCGACCTGCGGTTCGGCATGCGGCACCCGCCGAGCGCACGACGGCATCCCCGCCGACCTTGTTCGGCGCACCAAGACAGCAGTGTTGGCCGAGATTTTGCCGGGGTCAGAAGATCTTTCGGCGCGTCCGGGCCGGACACGAGTGCCCTGGCTGGTACGGACTACCCCCGCGCTCACCTGAGTAACCACTGGCCCCCGCGTCGAAACACGCTCGCGCAGCGGATCGTACCGCCGATCCGGCGACCGCGCGCGGCGAGCGGAACCCGGCCGGATCCGAAAGGCGCCCTTCGCCCGCGCGAACGCGGCGAAGAGCGCCTTCGGTCGGCGATCGGCCAGGTCAGGCGGACAGCGGTGTGAAGTCGCGGCTGCCGATATAGCCGGGCCGCGGCGCGGGCGCGCCGAACGGCTCGACCAGGGTGTTCTCCACGCTGTTGAACACCAGGAAGATATTCGAGCGCGGGAACGGGGTGATGTTGTTCGACGAACCGTGCATCAGGTTGGAGTCGAACAGCAGCGCGGAGCCGGCCCGCCCGGTGAACTGGCTGATGCCGTACTGGTTCGCCAGCGTGGTGATGTCCTCCTGGGTCGGCACGCCGATCTCCTGCTCCTGCAAGGACTCCCGGTAGTGCTCGGCGGGCGTGCTGCCCAAGCACGGTACGAACGTGCGATGCGAGCCGGGCATCACCATCAGGCTGCCGTTGATCGGGTAATTGTCGGTCAGCGCGATGGACAGGCTCACCGCTCGCGGCGCCGGCATGCCGTCCTCGGCGTGCCAGGTCTCGAAATCGGAGTGCCAGTAGAAACCCGTGCCACGAAAGCCCGGCATGTAGTTGACCCGGCTCTGGTGGATGTACACCTCGGAGCCGAGCACCTGCCTGGCCAGCCCGGCGACCCGGGACTCGCGGACCAGGTCCGCGATCGCCGCGCTGAGCCGGTGCACCTCGAAGACCGACCGCACCCGGTTCGACGCTTTCTCCACGATCACGCGTTCGTCGTCGCGCAATGCGGGATCACCTGCCAGCCTGCCGATCTCGGCGCTGAAATCAGCGACCTCGGTGGGCGTGAGCAGTTCGTCGATGCTGGCGAAGCCGTCGGTGTCGAAGGCCGCGAGCGCCGGGCTCTCGACCCGGCCCCACACCGTCGGATCGGTGCGATCCAGGTGCGTGGCCGGTGCATCGATCCGGGTCGGGTAACGATCGATCCGGTCCGTCGAGGGTCGAGTTTCAGTGTGCTGCAAAACCATTACCGCCTATCCCCCGATCGTCGCGGCAACGAGCGGGTACGCGCCGGTGCTGTCGTGGACCTCCTGCCCGGTGACCGGAGGATTGAACACGCACATCATCCGCATCCGGGTGCGGGCCGAGAGCTGGTGGCGCTCGTTCCCGTCCAGCAGATACATCGAGCCGGGACCGAGCTCGTAGGTCACGCCGTTGTCGAGATCGGTGAGCGTGCCCTCACCCTCGATCAACCATACCGCTTCCACATGGTAGCGATAGTGGAACTCGTGCGTGCTGCCCGCATCGATGGTGGTCTCGTGGAAGGAGAAGCCGACGCCGTCGCCGCCGAGGATGATGCGCTTGCTGCGCCAACCCTCCCCGGCCACATCGCGTTCGGTATCGGTGATCTCGGCAGTGGTACGTACGATCATGCGATCGCCCCCATTCCATTGCAGACGGTGTCCACGGCGCCGGTGAGAATGCTCAGGCCGTGGTCCAGTTCCTGGTCGGTAATCGTCAACGCGGGCAGCAACTTCACCACCTCGTCGGTGGAACCCGAGGTCTCCACCAGCAAGCCGCGTTCGAACGCGATCTGGCACACCTTGCTCGCCTGCGACGGGTCGTCGAACACCACGCCGTGCACCAGGCCGCGGCCACGGGTCGAGACGCCGGAGACGTTGCCCGCCAATTCCGTCAGCGTACTCGCGATGCGTTCGCCCTTGGCGAGCGTCGCGGTCTGCAGGGTGTCATCGGACCAGTAGTGCCGCAACGCGACATCGGCCGTGACGAAGGCCGGGTTGTTCCCGCGGAAGGTACCGTTGTGCTCGCCCGGCGACCACTGATCGAGCTCGGACTTGAACAGCACCAACGCCATCGGCAGTCCGTAGCCGCCGATCGACTTCGACAGCGTGACGATATCGGGGGTGATGCCCGCGAGCTCGAAGGAGAAGAACGGCCCGGTGCGGCCGCAGCCCATCTGCACGTCGTCGACGATCAGCAGGATGTCGCGGGCCTCGCAGAGCCCGGCGAGGTGCCGAAGCCATTCCGCGCGAGCGACATTCACGCCGCCCTCGCCCTGCACCGTCTCCACGATCACGGCCGCCGGGCGGTCGAAGCCCGAGGAGGTGTCGTCGAGCACCTTCTCCATCCACTGGAAATCGGCGGTGGTGCCGTCGAAGTAGCCGTCGTAGGGCATGTGTGCCGCGTGCACCAGCGGCACACCGGCGCCCGCACGCTTGGCCGCGTTGCCGGTGACCGAGAGCGCGCCGAGGGTCATGCCGTGGAAGGCGTTGGTGAAGCTGACGATCGTCTCCCGGCCGGTCACCTTGCGGGCCAGCTTGAGCGCGGCCTCGACCGCGTTGGCGCCGGTCGGGCCGGGGAACTGCACCTTGTAGTCCAGCCCGCGCGGCGCGAACACGGTGTCGCGCAAGGTTTCCAGCAGGCTGCGCTTGGCCGAGGTGGACATGTCGAGCCCGTGCGTGATGCCGTCGCTGGCGATGTAGTCCAGCAGCGGCTGCTTGAGCACGTCGTTGTTGTGGCCGTAGTTCAGCGCGCCCGCGCCTGCGAAGAAGTCGAGGTAGTCCTTACCGTCCTCGTCTCGTAACCAGCTGCCCTTGGCCTTCGAGAAGACCGCGGGCCAGGCGCGGCAGTAGCCGCGCACATTCGATTCCAGACTCTCGAAAATGCTCGTGTCGGCGGTGATCATCGGTGGTCCTCCTGCGTTGTGCGAGCGATCGGTGCGATGAGATAGAGGTCCTCGGACTCATGGCTGTCCGGGAAGACGCCCGTATCGAACAAGGGGCGCTTGGTCATTCGGGCGTCACGCTGCCGGGCGACCGAGCCGAACAACGCGATGGACGCGGCGTTGTCGGGCGAGATCGTCGTCTCCAGCGTCGTAACACCCTGGGGTGCAACGGTGTTCAGCAAGGCGTGCAGCAGTTCGGCTCCGGTGCCCCGGCCCCGCTGCGCTCGGTCGACCGCCACCTGCCAGACGAACACGGTGTCCGGTGCCTGCGGCCGGAGGTAGCCGATCACGAAACCGACGACGCGGCCCTGCACTTCGGCGACCACCGTGGTCTCCGCGAAGTCGCGGCACCACAGCAGGTAGGCGTAGCTCGAATTGACGTCGAGGACCTCGGAGTTCTTCGCGATCCGCCACAGCTGGGCGCCGTCCTCGACGCGTGGCTTGCGCAGAACCAACTCGGTCCGGTGGCGGCCGGGGTCCGGACCCAGCGCGGCCGCGGCCTGCTCGACACGGGATCGTTCGATCTCCGCGGTATTCAACGTTGGCACTGACATACAACTCCCTGGTCGGGCCTGTAGTACTTATCCAGGCTTACGAATCAACTTTGAGCTGACCTGGTCGAGTTCATTACGGTTGTGTTACGGCTCGATTGCGCCGACGCCCGGCAAAGTGGCGACGAACCGGGCGCCGCCGCCCGGCCGGCTCACGCATTCGACCTGGCCACCGTGCTTGGCGACGGTCTCGGCGACCAGCGCGAGGCCGATGCCGGTCCCGGTCGCCGACCGACGACCGCTGCGCGCGGTCGCGAAACGTTCGAAGATGCGCACCCGGTCCGCCGGCGGTACACCGGGGCCCGCGTCGTCCACGACGATCACCGCCGCGTCGCCCAGTCGATCCGCGGCGACCGCGACCACGCCGCCACCGTGCAGGTCCGCGTTCTGCAGCAGGTTCACCACCGCCCGCTCCAGTTCGAGCTTGCGGCCGAGCACAACGACATCTTCGTGCACGGTCAGCAGATCGGGCGCGTAGCGACGCTCGGCGAGCGTGTGCCGCAACAGATCTCGCACCGACAGCGGTTCCTGGTCGCCGCGGTGCATGCCCGCCTCGACCCGCGCGAGCGCGAGCAGGTCGTCGAGTAGCCGCCGCAGATGATCGACCTCGTCGGTGACCAGCACGAGCGCCCGCTGGGAACGCTCGGGCAGATCGTCGCGATGCCGGTTGAGCACGTCCACACTGGCCATCAAAGTGGTGAGCGGCGTGCGCAATTCGTGACTGACATCGCCGAACAGCCGGTGCTCGCGCTCGATCCGCCGTTGCAGCGAATCGACCATGGAGTTGAACGACTCCACGGTGGTCGCCAGGTCTTGATCGTGGGTGGCGGACAGGCGCAGATCCAGATCGCCCGAGGCGATCCGGGCGGCGGTTGCGGCCAGCTGGTGCAGCGGGGTGAGCACGCGCCTGCTCGCCCACCAGCCCACGGCCGCGCCGATCGCGGTGACCGCGACCGCGCAGGCGACCAGCACATTACGCAGCAGATCCAGGTTCGCCTGCAGGTCGGCGGCACCGGTCTGCGCGTGTTCCAGATAGCTGCGGCTGATGGTGAACACCGAGACCACCAGCACCAGCGACATCAGCGCGCTGATCGCGGTGAACACGGCGGTTACCCGGCCGCGCAGACTCCAGCGTGTCGGATCGAGCCAGCGTTCAGCGCTGGACATCGAGTCGATAGCCGAGCCCGCGCACCGTCACCACGACGCGCGGGTCGGAAGCGTCTCGTTCGATCTTCGTGCGCAGCCTGCGCATGTGCACGTCGACGATCCGCTCGTCACCGAAAAAGCCTTGGTCCCATACTCGTTCGAGCAGAACGGTGCGGCTGAGCACCCGGCCCGGCGTCTCCGCGAGCTCGCACAGCAGGCGGAACTCGGTGAGCGTCAGCCGGATCTGCTCCTCGCCGCGGCGCACCACGCCCGCGTCCTGCGCGAGCACCAGCGGCGCCTCGGGGTCGGCGTCGAGCACCACCTCCTGCGGTGGCGCCTCGCGTTCGGCGGTGAGCCTGGCCCGGCGCCGCACCGCCCGCATCCGCGCGGTGATCTCCTTGATCTCGAACGGCTTCGCCACGAAATCGTCGGCGCCCGCCTCCAGCGCGGCCACCACGTCGTGGGTGTCGTCGCGCGCGCTGACCACGATGATCGGCACGTCGTGCTCGCGGCGGATCTCCCGGATGCAGTCGAAGCCGTCCATATCGCCGAGCATCAGATCGACGATCATCACATCGGGCACGCCGTTGCTGCGCAGATGGGTGAGCGCGTCCTCGGCCTCCTCGGCCTCGGCGACGTCGTAGCCTTCGTCCTCCATGGCGAGCCGCAGCGCACCCCGGACCCGGTCGTCGTCCTCGACGATCATCAGGTTCGCCGTCATCGCCGCACCTCGCCGACGCCCGGCCACACTGGGGCCGCCAAGGCGGCGGTGCCTCTGGTTCGCTCGCTACGCTCGCTCAAATACCTATCCTTTGCAGACACGCAGGACGTCTGCCGGTGCGGAGAATCGCATCCCCATACCGACGCGACATTCCGCTTGTTCGAGCCACCTTGCCGATCTATCGGATACCCGAACAGACCATTCGGTAAACGCCGTGTGGACGCTTGATCAGCTGTTGCGCCGCCCCGCACCGGCCGCAACGGGTGCGGTGTGCGGGTCGGACGCAGGCGGCTCACGCCTGTCTGGTTATCCATCCACCCTGGCCGCATGAGCGTCGTTATGCAACCGTTACGTGATGCCCGACACACGGCGGCCACCGTGGCCGCGCGCCCGCGCGGACGGTTCAGCGCTCGTCGCGAGTCGAATGTTCCAGCCGATTGAAGTTGCTCGGCGTGCCGTCGGGAAGCTGCTCCTGGTAGCGAAAGTGCAGGTGCCGCTCCTCGAAGGTGGCGAACCACTCGTCCCAGTCCACCGGCCGCAGCACCGCCCCGCCGTAGCCGGGGAAATCCAGGCGCAGCGACCCCATGGGGCCGCCGTACGCGATGCCGGGCATCGTCGCCGGTGTGGCGCCACGCCGCTCCGCCCACTGCCGGATGGTGTCGTGATCCCTGGTGACCCGGGTGCGCTCCACATTCCCGGCGCGGGTGCGCTCCCGCCGCTCGGGTGCGGGCTTGTCCTGCTGGTACTTCGTCGACCTCGAGCTCCCCGGTCCGGCGTACGGATTCCGGGTGCCTAGTCGGTGGTCGTTCATGACGATCTCCTGAGCCATCGGCATCGTAAGTCCGGTTCCCTTTCACGTACCCGACGCCAACTTCGCGCAAACCGGCACTACGTCACAAAGCCCCGGCCGATGCAGCAGAAATGCCCCGAAAACGCTGCCCGCCAGCCACTCTGTGAGGGGAGTCACCGGTAGCCACGCGGTGGTTGGGTCCGGTCACGATGGGTACCGCTGCCTCGAGGAGGCAATCCCATGACCACTCCAGTACCGCACGAACCGAGTCCGATTCCCCCGATCCCGGAACCCGATCCGGTGCCGCCGGTACCCGGTCCGGACCCGGCGCCCGCACCCCCGCAGCCCGGGCCGGATCCGCTACCGCCGGTACCCGAACCCCGCCCGGCGCCCGACCCGGGCCGGCCGCTGCCGCCGGTACCCGAACCGGGTGGGCCGCTGACCCCGCCGCACGATCCGACGCCGCCGAATCCGCTCTGAGCGCACAGGGATTCGTGTCGTCAGTCCCGTAGCGCGTCGTTGCGAAGCTGCTGCAGGGTCTTCGACAGGATGCGCGAGACGTGCATCTGCGAGACGCCGAGCACGTCGGCGATCTGGGACTGGGTCTTCGATTCGAAGAACCGCATGATCAGCACGCGACGCTCGCGCTCGGGCAGCTCCTCGATCAAGGGGCGCACGGCGAGGTAGTCCTCCACCAGATGGTAGGAGGGCTCCTCGCTGCCGAGGCTTTCCAGCAGCGGCAGCGGCGCGTTGTCGATATCGTCGCCGGCCACCGCGTCGATCGAGGCGGACTGATAGGCGTTGCCCGCGATCAGCGCCTGGGTGACCTCGACCACGTCCACTTCCAGTTCCGCGGCGATCTCCCTGGCCCGCGGCATCCGGCCGAGCCGCTGCGACAGCGCCTCCACCGTGACCCCGATCGTGAGCTGAATCTCCTTGGTACGCCGGGGAACTCGCACCGACCAGGTGTTGTCCCGGAAATGCCTGCGCACCTCGCCCATGATGGTCGGCACGGCGAAGGACAGGAACGAAGAACCCCGCTCGACATCGAAGCGGTCCGCGGCCTGCACCAGACCGAGCCGGGCCACCTGCAGCAGATCGTCGAAATTCTCCCCACGCCCGGCGAATTTGCGCGCGATGTGCTCGGCCAGCGGCAGGCAGCGTTCGATCAGCTCGGCACGCATCGGCTCGCGCCGCGGATCGCCCTCGGCCAGCGCCGCGATCTTCTCGAACAGGGGCTCGATATTCTCGTAGCTGTCGCCGCGAGTTCCTGAGCTAGCCGCCATCGGATGCCCTTCGCACCCAACTGAAGTCGACCACCGTGGGATAGCCGGCCACGCCTGGGTCGAAGGGCGCCTGCGACGCGGCGATGGAATGGGTCAGCGTGCGCACGATATGCCAGCCGAAGCCTGCCTGGCCGACCACCTGCTCCGAGGTCGCCACCGACGCGACGTGCACGAACATCTGATCGGTGTCATAGGTGAATTCGCAGTCGAGCTGCGAGCCCGGCACCGCGTCCAAGATCAGCGAGGTGGCCACCTCGTCCAGGGCCAAACGGATGTCGGTGACTTCGTCGAGCGCGAAATCGGCGATGAGGGCCACGGTTTCGGCGAGCCCGCGCAACATCGTCAACTGTTCCAGCCGAGCGGGGATTCGGACGCCGATTGTCGTTGTTTCCGTAGAGGATCGGGAAGTCCACTCCCCCATGCCCATCACCACCTTGCTCTCGCAGCCGACCCGGAGCCGCCAGGTTGTCGGGATCCGGTTCTCGCGGGCCGCCCGTCTGCCCACCGCCGCGGCTACTCGCCCACCACGGCCGAACCCAGCGCCGCGAAGGCTGAAGATCCGAAACCGCGGCGCTTTTCTTCCCTACCGTCGTACCCGCCGCGGCTGGACCGAAACGTGGCGGGCGGGTCAGCCCGCGTCGATCCGTTCGTGCGCGGTGAGCAGCAGATGGTCGAACTGGGTGCGCAGTCCCACGGTCGAATTGGTGAGCGACTCCAGATCCGCCACCAGCCGCGAGGCGAGCGTGCGCAGCTTGATGTTCGTCTCCTGCGAACGCCAACTGAGCACCCGGAACGCCTGCTCCGCGTTGACGCCGTAGACCAGCATCACCGCACCCTTGGCCTGCTCGATCACCGCGCGCGAGGCCCACAGTTCCGGCAGAGCGTCGTCGAGGGCCTCCTGGCGATGTTCCTCGAGGGTCTCGGTGACGTCGATGTAGTACCCGGAGGTACCCACGACCGCACCCGTGTGATCGAAGAGGTGATCGGCCACGACGATGACGTGGTGCACCCGGCCCAGCGTGTCGAGGATGCGATGGCGGCTGGAGAACGGCTCGCCCTCGTCGATGGACTTGGCCAGTGCGCTGGCCACCTGGGCGCGATCATCGGGGTGCTTGTGCGTCAGCAGCAGTTCGGTCGTCGGGGTGACGGTGCCCGGCGCGTAGCCGTGCATCGCGGCCACCTCGTCTGACCATTCCCACCGCTGATCGGCGAACCAGAAACGAAAACTACCGACACTCTGTGGTGTCCCTAATCCGATCACCCGATCCAGCGCGAGAGCGTTCTCGGGCTGGACCGGCCCCATTTCAGTCACAGCGCAAGTATCCGTCGAATGGGCACGCCACGCGAACAGATCCGGCTGCGCCACGCCGATGTCGACCCGGCGTGTCGGTCTACTCCGCCTCACCCGTCCAGCGCGGCCCGCATCGAGGGATAAGGGCTGAACAACGGCCTGACGCCGGCCACTTCGAGCGAGCGCTCGACCTCCGGCCTGCCACCCACGAGCCGCAGGTCCACGCCGTCGCACGCGGCTCGCTGCCGGGTGGTGCCGAGTGTCGCGGCGGCCCGGATGCTGAGGAATCGCGCCGCGCGCAGATCTATCACCACCGCCGCGCAATTCGCGCGCACCGCGCGTTCGACCGTGGCGAAGAATTGCGGGCAGACAGTGGCGTCCAATTCGCCTTCCACCCGGACCACCATGCATTCGTGGCGGCGGTCCACGCGTTGTGCCCAGGCCCGGCGATTGCGCGGCGCGGGCCCGGAACCGTTCCGATGCACACCTTCGGCGTACTCGTGTAAAGCGGAACTAGCGGACATAAGAGAGCCTCCCATACGGGGGGTTTCCAGTTCGACGCCACTGACTGGAACGATGAGAATCTCAGGTGAGCAGGTATCGCGCAATGGGGCGATCGGTTGTCGCCACGATCCCATCGGCCGGTGTGTGGCGGGTGTGATCGCCTGCGTCGAACCGGGGTCGGCTGTCGTCTCAACCTCACTACAGTGTGGCACGCTCGGCTGCCACTGTCACAGATTCCTCCGACGCCGCTGATCAGGCCGAGGGTTACCGAACCGGCCAGCGGGTACGCCTTTACCATGAAGGCCACGAAGACGCCCGGCTCGGCCACCCGTCCGCCGTTGATTCGCCACCAATCCCCGGTCACCGCAACCCTCGCGATCATCGCGACGACGGTGCTGGTGGCGGTGCTATCCGTGGTCGCACTCAGTATCGTCGTCTCGACCATGTGAGACCCGAGCCGTAACAGCAAGCAGGCCCGATGGTTTCGTTCCCGCTCACTCGGGCATTCCGGCAATTATCCGAAATGCATTGGGTCACGCGCCATCTGGTCGCGGGGCGGTGCCGCACGCCGCGCAGCAGTGGAGAGAACGGAGCACATCGTGAAGATTGCCATGGTTTCCGAGCACACCTCCCCGCTCGGCGAGCCCGGCGGCACCCATTCGAGCGGTCAGAGCGTCCATGTCGGTGAGTTGGCGGCGGCCTACGTTCACCGCGGGCACGATGTCTCGGTCTATATCCGGCGGACCGACCCGACCAGTCCGACCGAGGTGGTCACGGCCGCGGGTTACCGGCTGGTCCGCGTGCCCGCCGGACCGCCGCGAGCGCTGCCGTTGAACGAAAGTCTGCCGCACCTGGGCGATTTCGGTAGTTTTCTACAGCGGCACTGGGGCCGGGACAAGCCCGATATCGTGCACGCGCACTTCTGGATGTCGGGGCTCGCGGCGGAACTGGCCGCACGGGCGCACGGCATTCCGGTCGTAGTGACCTTCCACGCCCTCGGCACCGTACGCCGCCGTAATCAGGGCTTGGCCGATACGAGCCCGCGTTCGCGCATCCGTTTCGAGCGGCTGATCGCCGGGCGGGCCGCGCACATCGTCGCGACCTCCGCGGACGAGGTGGTCGAGCTGACCAGGATGGGCGTGCCCCGGTTCCGGATCTCGGTCGTTCCGTCCGGGGTGGATCTCGCGGCGTTCACGCCGGAGGGCGCCCGCGCCGAACGCGGGCAGCGCTACCGGCTGCATCGCCTGCTCTCGGTCGGAAAACTGGTCCCGCGCAAGGGTTTCGAAGTGGCGATCAAAGCACTCCAGGAGCTGCCCGACACCGAACTGGTGATCGCGGGCGGGCCGGTCGGCGACGATGTCGAGGACGACGGCGAAGGCAGGCGGCTACGCCGGCTGGCGATGGAATACGGTGTGCAGGACCGGCTTCGGATGATCGGCCCGGTGTCGCGGACGGAACTGCCGCGCTGGTACCGCTCCGCCGACGTGGTGCTGTGCACGCCCTCGTACGAGCCGTTCGGCCGCACCGCACTAGAGGCCATGGCGTGCCGGAAACCGGTGGTGGCCACCGCGGTCGGCGGCCTGCTCGACACCGTGGTGGACGGCGTGACCGGCCGGCTGATCGCGCCGCCGGACCCCCTCGCGGTGGCCCGTGCCGTGCGTCCGCTGCTCGACGACAAGACCCTGCGCGAAACCTGGGGCGCCGCAGGGTATCAACGCGCCGCGGGTCGCTACGCGTGGGATCAGGTGGCGCTGGAGACCCTGACCGCTTACCACCGTGCCGCGCCCGCGCACGCCGCGGAAGTCGTCTCCTCGGCGCACTGAGCCGGGTCCGAGTGCTGCACCGGTCCCATCGCTGCGGCGGGTCCGAGTGCTGCGCCGAGTCCGATCACTGCGGCGGGTCCGATCACTGCGGCGGGTCCGATCACTGCGGCGGGTCCGAGTGCTGCGCCGGGTCCGAGTGCTGCGCCGGTCCGACCACTGAGCATGCGTCGGATCGGCGAACTCAGCGTGCGGCCCCGTCGCTCGCGCGGTCCGTCGCGCCGTGCCTGCGGCGCGGCGAGCGCCACCACCACGGCACGATCAACCACGCCGCCAAGAACAGCACGGCGACGACGACCCCCGCCACCACGCCGCCCGTTGTCCCGGTGACCAATTCGACGACCAGGATCATCGCCCCGGTCAGTGAGACGCCGAGCAGGCCGATCCCGATCATCGCGCAGCGGTGCGCCGCCGCGACGACGTTGCCCAGCCGGTGACGCCGGAACAGGATGCGGTGCCACGAAATGGGCGCGACGAGAAAGACGGTGGCCCCGATGGCCGCGGTCAGCGTGATCAAGTACAGCACCCGTAACGGTGCGGACAACGTCGGGAACGAGGCCTGGAACGGCACGATCAACAGCGCCGAGATCAGGAACTGCACACCGGTCTGCACCACCCGCAGTTCCTGGATCAGGGTGCCCCAATTGCGGTCGAGCCGTTCGGTTTCGGTCTCTCCGCGCGCGTCCCAGTTCCACTCGCGATCGTTGCGGCACCGATCGAATTCGCGGTTGTGCTCGACCGCTGGCTCATTGTGTTGCTCGACCATGCCGCTCGTCCCTCGCCGGCTCGACGCTGTTGCACGGCCGCGGCGCGGTGCCGCGGCAACTCCGGCACCTGAGCGCTTACCCGGCCCCGCCGAAACGAATCACCGAGTCGGACATTCGACCAGCACAAATACCGAACCGCCGCAGATCGGGCGTTTCGGATGACCGGACACGGGCACACGGGCGGTATGAAAACCGCGCACCGAAAGATGCCGACCCGATGACCGGCCATGTGCTGGTGGCCCGGTTGGACAGCGCGGGTGATGTCCTGCTCGCCGGTCCCGCCGTCCGAGCCGTCGCACGCAAAGCCGACACCCTGACCTTCCTCGCCGGGCCGCGCGGCAGTTCGGCCGCCGCCCTGCTGCCCGGCGTGGATCGGGTGCTCGAATTCGAAGCCGCGTGGATCGGGGCCGACCCGCCGCCGCTCACCAACGCCGGCGTGCGCGCGCTCATCGAATGCGTGCGGCTGCTGGCACCCGACGAGGCCATCATCGCGACCTCGATGCGGCAATCCCCGTTGCCGCTCGCCCTGCTGCTGCGGATGGCCGGGGTGCCGCGGATCAGCGCCATCAGCCCCGACCAGGCGGGCACCCTGCTCGATGTCCGCCATCGCGTGGACGACGCACTGCCGGAACAGATCCGGGCGCTCTCGCTGGCGGCCGCGGCGGGCTACCCGCCCGGCGACCACCGGTTGCGGGTGCGCCAGGACCTCCCCGAGGTCGACGAATTGACCGGCGGCCCAGGCTATATCGTGCTGCACCCGGGTGCGCCGGAGCCGGCCCGCCGAATGTCGGCCACGCGCAGCCGGGAGGTCGCCGCCGCGCTCGTCGACGCCGGGCACCGGGTGGTGGTGACCGGCAGCCCGGCCGAGCAGACGCTCACCGGGACGGTCGCCCACGGCTTGGCCCGCGATCTCGGCGGCGCCACCGACCTGGCCGGTCTGGCCGCCGTGCTCCGCGACGCCGATGCCGTGGTGGCCCCCAACACCGGTGCGGCGCCGTTGGCCGCGGCCGTGGACACCCCGGTCGTCTCGTTGTTCGCGCCGGTGGTGCCGGATCGGCGCTGGGCGCCCTACGGCGTGCCGACCGTCGTGCTCGGTAACCGCAGCCGACCGTGCGGCACGCACTGCCTGGATGCGATCCCCGACACCGCGATCATCTCCGCGACCGAGTTGCTGCTCCGTAGCGCCGGTTGAGGGCCGAATGCCGGGGTACCCGCCGGATAACCCTCTTGGGTGAGGTGGACTAGAAAGGACCCTCCATGCTTCCCGGACCGAACGAATCGACCACGGGACACAGCGGTGCCGAGCACCACGGACGTCCCGAAGAGAACTTCCCGGACTACACCCGGACCTCACGCACCCACGTCGGTGAGTCCATCGCCGACACCCGCAACTGGCCGGGCATCGTGCTGGTGGCGCTCGGGCTGGTCGGCCTCGGGCTGACCCTGACCGCGGCGGGCTACGGCTTCGAAGGCTGGGCGATCATCGGCGCCATCGCGACGGTGCTGTGCTTCGCCGTCGGTGTGCTTGTGGTGGTTGCCGAGCACCGCAGGCTCAAGGCGAAGGAAGGCAAGCAGCTCAGCGACCCCGCCGGACACTGATTGCCGGTCGCGCACCCGGGTATTGCGCAAGGGACACCGCCACAGGCGGTTCCAGCACTGAGGAGAACGACATGACTCATCATCGCCGTCGGTCCGGGTTGCGCGTCCTGCTGATCGCCGCGGCGCTAGCGGTCACCCCGCTGGCCGCCGCGTGCTCGGACACCGACAACAAGGAGGCGACCCCCGCGACGCCCACCGACTCCTCGATCACGTTGTCCATGCCCTCCACCACCGCGCAGGTGCCCGACCCCGACGAGGTCGGCCCCGCGGCCGGAAAGCAGTTGTGCGACATGATGAGTCCCGAGATCGACAAGTGGCGTGCCGAGGGCGCCGCCGTCGCGCGGGTCACCTTCAACGGTACCGTGCACAACTGGGCCGCACGCAACGGCGGCCTCAACGACACCGTGCTGAAGGACCGCAGTGTCATCGACAAGATCACCTCGGCGCACTGTCCCGACGTCCGCAAGCAGGCCCTCGAAGTACTCGACGCCACCGACCTCGCCGCCGCGCTGGTCGGCTTCGGCGGTTGAGCGTGGACAGGCCGGACCGATGACCGAACGCCATCACCGCAACGTCGTAGAACTCCTTGTCCTGCAACACAACCGAATGCGCGAGCTACTGGAGGAGATGCTCGCCTCGGTAGGCCAGGAACGCCGGGCGTCGTTCGAAGAGTTCGTGCGCTGGCTCGCGGTCCACGAGGCCACCGAGGCGGAGCTGATGCAGGGCACCGCCGCCGGGCGCTAGGAGACAAGGGGCCCGGCGCTCCTATGCCTCCGATTCGCCCCTACGGCCCAGCAGTTGTAGCACCGTGTCCACCGGCATGGCGGGTACGTGGTGTCCGTTGCGGCCCACCATGGTTCGGCCCGCGAAGAGGGCGTTGAGCACCGCCTCCTCGACCACTTCCACTGCGGCTTCGTAGAACGGATTCAGCTGACCCCAGGGAATGAATCTCAGGTTCTCGTAAGAGGTTTCGCCGTCGGGGAAGGCACTGGTCAACGCGCCCTCGTTGGCGGTGGAGAAGGCCAGGAAGATGTCGCCGGAGAAGTGTGAGCCCGTGGTGCCCGTACGCGCCAACCCCAGCGGCACCCTGCGGGCCATTGCGGTCAACTGGCCCGGTAGCAGGGGTGCGTCGGTCGCGAGCACCACGATGACCGAGCCGGAACCCGCAGGCGCGGTCCAGGTTCCGAGCGGATTGTCGGCCAGTAGTTGCGTGCCGACCGGGACGCCGCGGATCACGAGTTCCCGGCGCGCCCCGAAGTTCGCCTGCACGAAAGCACCCACCGTGTAGGTGTCCGCGCCGTAACCCACACGGCGCGAAGCGGTCCCGTTACCACCCTTGAAGCCGTAGCAGACCATGCCGGTGCCACCGCCGACGCTGCCCTCGGCGACCGGCCCGCCCGCCGCGGCCGCAATGGCGGAAACGGCGTCCGCCGTGGTGATGTGTGCGCGGTTGATGTCGTTCAGGTAGCCGTCCCAGGTCTCGGCGACCACCGGCAGCGCCCAATCGTCCGGCGCGTCCGGGAACGCGCCGACCAGCCAGTCGATGATGCCGCGGTGGCAGGTGCCGACGGCATGGGTGTTGGTGACGAGCACGGGCAGCGACAGCGCCCCGGTCTCGGTGAGGAAAGTGGTGCCGGTCATTTCACCGTTGCCGTTCAACGAATACCAACCCGCGGCGCACGGCAGGAACACACCGTCGCGGCCGCGCGGCAGGATCGCGGTGACGCCGGTGCGCACCTCGTCGCCGCGGATCAGCGTGGTGTAGCCGACTTCGACGCCGGGCACGTCGGTGATCGCGTTGAACTGCCCCGGGACGCCGGTGAATTCGAGGCCGTGGGCTCGCGCGCGCAGAGTCATGGGACGAGCCTAGGGAACAAACTCGACTGCCGCGCGGCAATTTCGGCGAACATCCTTCGGCTCGCGGACCCGCGCCCCGGACATCGATCGGCCGCGTTTGCGCAGCTCCGGACCGGCTATGCCGGGGACATGAGGTCACTATGGTTGAACGACGCCGAGGTTCCGGCGCGGCTGCGGCTGACACCGGGCTCGCGCTTCGACACCGTTGTGATCGGTGCGGGACTCACCGGTTTGGCGACCGCGTTACTGCTCGCCGAGAACGGCGTCCAGGTGGCCGTGGTCGAAGCCAAACGGATCGGCAACGGGACGACCGGCGCCACCACCGGGAAGATCAGTCTGTTGCAAGGCATCCGCGCCCAGCGGATCCGGCGGCAGCACACCGCGGGCACCCTGCGCGACTATATCGCGGCGAATCACGAAGGCCGGCAATGGTTGTTGCGGTTCTGCGCCGAACACGCCGTGCCGGTGCAGCAGGCCGATGCCTTCACCTACGCGCAGCGCAAGTCCGAAATCGACCTGGTCCGTGCCGAATACGAGGTGACCCGGCAGGCCGGACTGCCGACCGAGCTGGTCCCACAGCTCGACCTGCCTTTCCCCGCATTCGGCGCGGTACGCCTGGCCGATCAGGCGCAGGTGGATCCGATGGCGGTGCTCGCCGCGCTTGCGGTGGACGTGGAGGCGCACGCGGCGCCGATCTACGAATCGACCCTGGTGCACAATGTGCGGCGCGGCTCGGACGGGGACCTCACGGTCGAGACCGAACACGGTGATCTCGGCGCGGGCACCGTCGTCTTGGCCACGGGCACACCCATACTCGATCGCGGCGGCTTCTTCGCGCGGCTCACCGCGCAACGCTCGTACCTGGCGGCCTATCGGGTCGCCGACGACCTTCCGCGCGAAATGTACCTCAGCGCCGGGCAACCCACCCGTTCGCTGCGCTACACCCCGACACCCGACGGGGAACTGCTGTTGGTCGGCGGCAACGGACATCCCGTCGGGCGCACCCGCTCGGAGCGGCAGCAGCTCGACGACTTGACCACCTGGACCCGAAAATGGTTCCCCACCGCGGAACTCGTGCAGGAATGGTCGGCCCAGGACTATGTGCCGGTCGGCGAGCTTCCCTACGTCGGACCACTGCTGCCCGGGCAGGACAGCATCTTGGTCGGCACCGGATACGCGAAATGGGGGCTCACCAACGGTGTCGCCGCAGCCTTGGCGCTGGCCGGGCGGATCACCGGTAAATCACCGAGCTGGGCGGGCGCGCTGGCCAGTTGGCGGCCTGGCGAACTGAAGTCGCTGCGGTCAGCGGCAGCCACGAATGGCGCTGTGGCACAACGGCTCACCGCCGGATGGTTACGCGCCGCCGCCCATGGCGCGCACACCGTGCCCGCCGAAGGCTGCGGGGTAGTGCGGCGACACGGTCTGCGCCCGACCGCGACCAGCACGGTCGACGGCGTCACGACCACTGTGTCCGCGGTGTGTCCGCACCTCTACGGCATCGTCCGCTGGAACGATGCCGAACGCTCCTGGGATTGCCCGTTGCACGGCTCCCGCTTCGCCACCGACGGCACCCTGCTGGAGGGGCCCGCCACCGAATCGCTCGGCCCGCTGTAGCAGCGCTTGCCAGTTGCCGAGCCGGCGCGCATAGCAAGTTCCTGCTGAAAAGCCGCGCTGTCGGGATCTGTTCAGCGCACGTTGGCTAGCGTTGTTGTCGTGGTCCTCGACCGGCGCCGGTTACCCAACACCGCGGCGGCGCACCACCATTGAGCGGCGGGGAGTCCGCGCGGAGTCATCGGCACACCGGCTCCGCGCGGGCGAGGATCTCCTCGACCGTCTGCTCGACGGTGAGATCCGAAGTGTCCAGCCACAATCCGATGCGCGGCGTCTCCGCCCGCAGCACAGTATCCAGATCCTCGACGGTGAACGAGCCGTACGCGACCTTGCCGCGCCCGGCCTCGCGCTCCGCGACCGCCGCCGGTCGCGGAGCCAGCACCACCACATACAGCGGGCGGGTCCGGAACTGCTCGATCGTGTAGGGCAGCAACTCCCCGAGCACCGTGTCCTGCACGATCGCGGTGAAACCCGCCGCGGCGTACGTGTCCGCCGTCTGGGCGGCGAGGCGGTGCCGCAACCGCAACTGCTCCATCGCGTCAGCCGTGGGCTCCCTGCTCATCTCGGCTCGCCCGCCGACGACGAACCGCCGGTAGGTGTCGCCGCGGACATGCGCCGAGCGCGGCAGTCGCGCCGCAAGTGCCTGCGCCACCGTCGATTTGCCCGCCGCCTGAATACCGGTGATGAGATAAGCCGATGCCGTCATACCGATCATGCTTCCAGCCCCGGCAATCGATTTTCCGCACCCGCTAGCCACTCGTCCCGGCACAACCCGTACTCCACCTCCCCGTGCTCGGTACCCGGCAGCGGATCCTCGAAGTCGAGGTGAAACGTGCGGACGTACCGCAGACCCACTTTCTCCAGCACACGACGCGAACCGAGATTGACAGCCATGGTCTGTGCCCACACCCGCTGCACCCCGAACTCGGCAAACCCCTTGTCCACCAGCGCCCGAGCCACTTCGGTCGCATACCCCCGCCCCCACACCGACGCCGAGAATCGATAGCCCAGCTCGACCTCCCGACACCCACCCTCCACCGGCGGCTGCAATGCGACCCAACCCACAAACGCGCCCACCGGTTCCGCGTCGACCCCTGCCGCCACCACACCCACTCCCTCATCCAAGTCCGGCGCAGTGGTGCCGGACGAACTCGCGATCACCGCCGCTTCGTCGGCCGAGTTCGGCGACACGGTCCCCGGCGAACTCGTCAGCGCACCCTTTCGGGTGGCCGAATCCGGCGACCAGTGGGCCGACCGCGCGCCGCGGTCCATCGCGCCACCGTCGGCCATGGCGGAGGGCGGTATCGTCGACCGCTCCAGCACCGCGAAACGCCCCAGCGGACTCCGTGCATAGTCACGCAGAATTCGAGGCAACACCTCGCCCTCGATTTCGGCGCGCGGCGTCGGCTCCCCGGTCAGGTACTGCATCACCGCCGGATCGCTGTCCAAGCACACCAGGTCGTCGACGTCGTCCGCGTCGAACCGGCGCAATACCAACCGTGGCGTCTCCAGAAAAATCCGCACCGGCCATCCTGTTCCGACCGCCGCCCACCCGTCCAACCCATTTCGCCCGGCGGGCGGCTCGCGCCACCGGACTTCGGGGCTGGCAGGGTGCCCGGGGACGGCTCTACTGTGGCATTCTGTCCTGCGCAGTGGGCTGGGATGAGCAAGGTGGGTTGTGGTGCTGAGTCAGGATGTCGAACTGGCCGGGCGGTGGTGGCAGTGGGCGATGTCGATACCCACCGAACGTAACCCCGTCTGCGACGAGACCGGTCGGTTTGCTGGCGCGAATCAGCCCGCGGACGTCTGGTTCCTCGCCGGCACATTCGGCGGCAAAGCGAGTCGGCGCTGCGAGATCCCCCATGGCAGGCCGATCTTCTTTCCCCTGTTCAACATGATGCACAGGACCACGCTGCGTAACCGACGCATCCCCTACGTCGCGAGCGCGAGCGGTCACGCCGAACTCAACGGCGTACCCCTGCCGGTCCGCGAGGTCGCCAACCGCAAACCCTTCCCCGTCGAAGCCGTCGAGGGCGGCCCCTTCGGCGAACACGGCCGCTACAAAGCAACCGCCTGGGGCCTCTGGGCCGCCCTGGAAGACCTCGCCTACGGCAACTACATCCTCACCTTCGGCGGCGAATACGAACCGGGCGGCTTCTGGGTAGAAGCCACCTACGACCTCGAAATCGTCTGACCCGCACCCACACCCGTTCTGGTCCGCCAGACCTGACCAACGGAGCTGGTCCGCCAGAGTAGAGCCGCCAGAGCTGGTCCGCCAGGCAGAGCCGCCAGGCAGAGCCGCCAGTCCGGGGCCCCTGGAACCAGTACGCCAGGGCAGAGCCACCAGATCGGGACCCCCGAAACCAGTACGCCAGAGCAGAGCCACCAGATCGGGACCCCCGAAACCAGTACGCCAGAGCAGAGCCACCAGATCGGGGTCTCCGGAACAGGTCCGCCAGAGCTATGCCGCCAGAGCTGGCCCCTTCGGAACTGGTCCGCCGGGGCTGGTCCGCCGGGGCTGGTCCGCCAGAGCTATGCCGCGGGGATGGGTGTGGATCCCGAGAACGGGTGCAGAGCTTAGCTCGCGCTGTGACGGCAGGGCCGCTGGTTCGAGCGGTGGCTGGGTCTTGTTGGGGTTCCTTGCGTTTGGGCTTGTCGGCTGGCTCCCGCAGTGCGACGAAACCAGTTTCGTGCACCTGCCGCGGGAGTTACATGGATAGCGCTGAGCACGTCAGGTGCCGTACCCGGCTGTAGGAGCACGTCAGGTGCGCGGTGTCATGTCACTGCGTGGTCATCTTGCTGTGGTGGCGTCTCGAGCGGCTTGGGAGAAGAACCCGCGTGAGTTGAGCAAAAGGCGTAAGTGGTGCAGGGGGTAAGTGATGCGCGGCGCGCGTGGTGCAACGCGGGTGCGGCAGAGCAACGCGGGCGGGCAAGTAGCAGCGGGGCGGGTGGGTAGCAGCAGGGCGGGTGGGTAGCAGGGCGCGCGGTCGTGACCAAGCGACAGATAGGTGGAGGTCACAGAGTGTTCCTACGGTTCACAGCAGCCGTAGCTGCTGTGAACCGTATAGAAGGTCTGTGAGCTCCAACTCGCGCAGCGAAACACGCCGGGGGGCAACGACACCCGCTCGACAGCGCGGATGGCGCAGCGCGGATGGGGTGGGGCGGGTGGGGTGGGGCGGGTGGAGTGGGGCGGAGCGACGCGGGAGCGCCGAGCAACGCGGGAGCGCCGAGCAACGCGGGAGCACCGAGCAACGCAGGAGCACCGAGCAACGCAGGGGCACCGAGCAACGCAGGGGCACCGAGCAACGCGGGGCGCGGCGCAACGCGGGGCGTAACAGCAGGGATGGCTCGCCGGGCGGGCAGGTAGCAGCGGGGGCGGGTGGGTAGCAGGGCGTGCGGTCTGGACCAAGCGACAGATAGGGAGTTCGGGGCAGGAGCTGCACCACTTTTAGGGAGTCGCACCCCTTGTGGCCTGCTACAGCTAGTGCGTATCCGTAGAAGTGGTGCGGATGCGCAGAAGGGGTGCGTTGATCGCGAGGGGGCGGGGTGAGTGAACCAAGCGACAGATAGGTGGAGGGGTCACAGAGGGTTCGTACGGTTCACAGGGGTTGTAGCTGCTGTGAACCGTAGGGAAGGTCTGTGAGGACCGGACTCGCGGAGGGAGACACGCCGAGGCGCAACGACACCCGCTCGATACCGCTGATACCTCGTCAAGGAACTCTCGAGAACGGCAACACAGCCAGATGACCACGCTGGGACAGGACGCCACCCTCCTGACGTGCACCTACAGCCGGGAACCCCACCTGACGTGCTCAGCACCATCCATGTAACTCCCGCGGCAGGTGCACGAAACTGGTTTCGTCGCACTGCGGGAGCCAGCCAACAGGACCAAACGCACGGGCACCGAACCGAACTCGATCACATCGAGCCCAACGGCAGGGAACCGAACGTGGCGGGGCGGCGCTTCGGCAGCAGGCAACGACCCAAACGCGATGAACCCCCACCGAACCCGAACCAACCAGGGCAAATTCGAGCACGTAGGCAGCCGAGTAACCAGAACTGCCCCGGCTAACGGCCAGCCCGACCGAAACCGCAACCGCACCAGCCAGCCAGCCAGCCGAAACCGCAGGCGCAGCCGCAACCGCCAGCCAGCCAGCCAGCCAGCCGCAACCGCAGGCGCAGCCGCAACCGCCAGCCAACCGAAACCGCAGCCGCAGCCGCAGCAGTACGCCCCACCGCAACCACAACCGCACCACCCGACACCCAGCCCCACCACAACCGCGTTCGAGGTCTTTGAGCCGGGCCGCGAGGATATCGGTGCTGATGCCGGGCAGCACCAGAACCACCCCACCAGAGCACAACCGCAGCCGAACCACCAACCGCTACGACCAGCGGTCAGCCCGAGCATCGGCAGTCGAACGCACCCCCTACTCCCCCGCACGGGCAAGGAACGTGAGATAGCTCGGGCTCTCGGGGTCCAGAACGATGGTTTGGCCGGTGATGTGGCGTTGGCGCCAGGGGGCGAGGAAGTGGCGGGGGAAGCTGGTGCGGCTCACGGCTACGCGTAGTCGGTGGCCGGCGCGGATCAGGGCTTCGGTGGGGTTGATTTCGATGTCGATGGTGAACGGGGTGCCGGGTTCGATGGGGAGGACCGTGTCGGCGGTGAGGGTGTGTAGCGGGAAGAGAAGTTCGCCGTCGACGTAATCGCTTGCGGCGGTGTCGATCGCGCGGTGGGTGGACAGCAGGGCGCCGCGGGTCAGGGGCACCGAGGCGCCGTCGGGTTCGACGTCGCAGACGGTGACGGACCAGAAAGCGTCAGAGCCTTCGGCTTCCGCGTTGAGGTGCAGGTTCATGGTGCCGGAGAGCACGGTGTCGGCGGGGAACGGCGCGCTGGTGAAGGTGACCGCGCCCGCCTCCGCGTGCCGGTCGTCGGTGCCGAACCGCCGGCCGAACAGCAGGGTGACGCCCATGCTCATCACGCCGGTGTTGTTGGACGCCATGCGGGTTGGGCCGGCGGGCAGCGGCAGCCTGGATTCGATCTCGACCGGTTCGAGGGCGAGCGCGGCGTCGGTGCCCGCGTGTGGCGCGGTGCCGCTGCTCGCGGGGTCGAGGTAGAGCTTGCGCACGGTCGCTGCCGGATCGGGAAACTGCGTGTGCTGCAACCATTTTCCGTCGCCTTGCCGACGCACGGTGACCGGCCCGTATCGGTCGATGCCGTTGTCGATGTCTTTGGCCCAGCGGTCGAACCACGCGCACTGCAATTCGTCGATCGGCTGCGGGCTGTCCGCGGCGCCGAAGCCCGATCCTGCGGTCAGATGGTACGAATCATCGACCAGTACCTGTTTCGCCCCGCCGGACAGCGGAATCCGGTCGAACATCCGGAAGTTGGATCGGTTGTAGACGTCGTGCCAGCCGCCGTGGATCCAGGTCGGCACCGTGATGTCTTCGAAGCGCGCCAGTTTGGTCGCCCACATCGGGTTGAGGAAGCTGTCGGGATGGTTCTCGGTGAGTCCGATCTCGACGGCGTGCCGCACCCAGCTGGCCGGATCGGCGAACCGGTCGCGCAGGAACTGCTTGGTGATTCCGGCTTTTCGCAGGCCCGACACCGACGGCAACCATTTGAAGCCGTTCACGGCCAGGATCCACAGCAGCATGCCCGGGGTCGGCACCCCGCCGGTCAGTCCCAGCTCACGCACCTGGTCCTCGCCGGCCTCGATCGCGAACACCGCGCGCAACCCCTCCGGCTGCAACCCCGCGGTGATCAACGCCGAGATCGCTCCGTAGGAGATGCCGGTGACCACGAATTCGCCGTTGCACCAGGGCTGTTCGCGGACCCACGCGACAGCCTCCAGATAGTCCTGTTGTTCCCTGGGCTGGAAGAAGTCCCAACTGCCGGTCGACGTGCCGGTCCCCCGCACGTCGATCATCAGCCCGACATAGCCGCGCAACACCGCGGTGCGGTTGATCACGAACGGTTCGAGAATGCCGCCCGCGGGCGTGTACAGCACGTCTCGCGCCGTGAACCGCTGCCGGTCCGAGCCGCCGAGCCGGGCGCTGAGCGTCCGTAAGGTGTTGTGCCAGCGCATACCTCGGCGGTTGAGCATCTTGTTGTACGCGGTGAAGTTGATGATCGCGGGCAACGGCTCCCGGGCGGGCCCGGCGCCGTCGCCGGGTCGCAGGATATCGGCGGTGAGGACGGCGCCATCGGACATCGGGATGGGAACCGTGTTGGCGCCGAACAGTTTCGGGTAGCGCACCGGGCCGATCTCGAATCGGTGGTTCGGCGGTACCGTCGTCGCCGCGGTGCTGAGTGGCTGGGCCGTCATAGTGCACGACGATAGGCGTAAACGAACACCGCCGTCCACGAAATCGGCACTGCTGTCCCAGACGCGACGGTTCCGTAGGTACTCAGGCAGGTTCGGCGCTCAGCACGATGGTGGTCCAACCCCCGAGGTGGATCCGATCCCCGCTGCGCAATCGGACCGGCACCCGGGCCGGGATGCGGTCGTCACTGCCGTTGACGCTGGTGCCGTTGGTGGAACCGAGATCGGTGACGGTGAGCCCGTCGGCATCGAGGTGCAGGGTGGCGTGCGCACGCGAGACACCGACATCGGCGGGGGCGATGCCGAGGTCGATATCCGGGCTGAGCCCCTGCGAGGCGCTCCGCTTGCCGATCAGGATGTCGTTGCCGTGCAGCACGATTCGACGTTCGGGATAGAACGCCGGAAACCCGACCTGGTCGGCGTCGGGCCCCTTGCGGGCGATCACCCGATCGTAGAACTCGCGATCGGCGGTGACGGTGGCGACCCAGACAACCGCGGGCGGGACCACCGTCTCCGTGGTCTCCTGCGCGGCGACGGGCGGCGCGGGCAAGGCCGAATCATGTCCGCACTGTTCGCAGAAGCGGCCGCCGGCGGGCGCGCCGCACGCGGGACACAGCGCGCTAGGTTCGACCACCGCCGCAGCCGAACCGATCGGCGCACCACAGCTGTCGCAGTAGTCCGTCGCGGTCGATTCGTGCCCGTCCGGGCAGGTGACGGTCATCTACCCCTCCTTCCGCACCCGGGCCGTCTTGGTCGAGCGCGCGTCCAGCGCCATCTCTTCCGCTGCCGCGACACCGGCACGCAACCGGACCGTCCCGTTCTGCTCGTCGACCTCGACTACACCGCGCAACAGTTTCGCCGTGCCCTCGTTTCCCGATTCCGCGGCGAGCTCGACCGCCCGCCGCAGCTTGGCCGTCGCGGTCTCGGTGTCGCCGCTCTTGCGCGCCGCCAGACCTTCCTGCACCGCCTGGGCCAATTCGGCCTGCCCGGTGTAATGCGCTACGCGCCTGCTGATCCGGGCGGACAGCTCGGTGTCGGTGGTCCAGACCGCTTTCACCAAACCCTGTCCGAGCACCTCGCCGCCGCTGACCACGCTGACCCGGGCGGCGAGCTTCTCCCGGCCCGGCGCACCAGGTTCCACCTGGACCTGCACGTGATAGTCACGGTCCTCGGCGCCCCACGCACCGAGCGGGTACTCCCCGACCTGCGCGGCGGTGTCGACCCGGCGGGCCGTGAGGTCCTCGATGGTCGGCGCCACCTGCTTGACGAACCGCACCTGCGCCCCGGCCGGAGTCCACACCCGCAGGGTCAGTTCCGGAATCGCCTTGGCCATCGAGCCCCGCATCATGGCGGTGAAGTCCGCGGCCAGCTCGGCCGGGTCGGCGACGATGTCGACGGTGCCGTGCAGCGCCGAGGCGATGGCACGCAATTCGTCCACCCGCCAATCGGTGCCGACGCCACGGCAATCACAGGTGAACACGCCCTCGGACTGTGCGATCTCCGCGGCGAGCGCGGCGGGTTCCTCGTGCTCGTTCTTGCCGTCGGTGAGCAGGATGGCGTGCACCATCGCGCCGGGGTGCTTCTTGGCCAGCTGTCTGGTGAGGCCGAGCCAGGTGCCCATCGCGGTGCCGCCGCCCGCCTTCAGCTTGTCGAGTTTGCGGCGCGCGGCGGCCCGGGATTCACGGTTGGCGGCCAGCGACGGCACGTCGGTGGGAAAGGCCAACCGAGCGATATGCGTGCCCTCGATGATGGCGAACCTGGTCCCGTCGGCCATCGCGTCCAGCGCGGCCAGGGTGGCCTGGCGGGCGCCCGGGAATTTGTGCCCGGTCGCCATCGACCCCGAGCAGTCGACGATGATCACCTCGAGCCGCTCCTGCGGCGGCGCGGTGATCACCAGATCGGCCGCGGTTTCCACGGTGACCACGGCATCGACCGTGCCGACCCCGTCGGCCAGATATTCGTTCTGGTCGACGGCGACCGAAACACCGTTTCCGGCAAGAGAACTCACTGTACTTCTACTCCTGACTCACCGGACCACGGAATGGGTACGAGGGCGACGGTGATGTTGTCGCTGCCGCCGCAGCGCAGCGCGAACTCGACCAGTTCGCCGGCGGCGACCGCCGGTGGGTGCGCGGTGGCGAGCTCCGCCAGCGCGGTCGCGTCCGACAGGTAGTTCCACAGGCCGTCACTGCACAGCAGCAGCACACCGGGTCCGGTGGTGCGCAACGTACGAACGCAGTTGTCCGACCACGGTTTCACCGGTCCGTCCGCACCGAGCCAGCGGATCAGGGTGTGCGCGCGCGGATCGTTCATGGCGGCCTGCTCGTCCAGCGCGCCCGCGTCGACCAGGGCCTGCGCCCACGAATCGTCCACGGTCAACCGCTGCGAGGGCGGGTTCGCGGGGTCCTCGGGCGCGTCCGCATGCAGCCAATAGGCCCGGCTGTCACCGACATTGGCGACCGTGAGCAGCACGCCGTCCGCATCGGCCTGCACCACCGCCGACACGTAGGTGCACGACGGCGCGTGCCCGTCGGTGATCGCGATCCCGCGCACCGCGGTCGCCGCCGCCTCGAGCCCCGCCATCACCGCCTCGCCGGCGGGTTGTCCGGCCAGCAGTGCCGCTCGGCAGGCATCGACACCGGTCCTGGCGGCGGTCCCCGACGCCACCTGCGGATCCTCGGAGGTCGATACCCCGTCCGCGACCGCGATCACCACCGCGCCGGCGGCGTCGAGCACCGCGGCGGCCACCGCATCCTCGTTGCGCGCGTGCGCGATTCCGCGATCGGTGACCACCGCGACGGCGCCGAGGTCGGCGGCGAAGCGATCCGGCGCCCCGCGCAATTGCCCACAGCCGGTGCAATATCCGTCGGGGTCGTAGCGGGTGCCGCCGCAGTTCTCGCAGTCCCCGGGCGGGCCCGGCTCGTTGTTCGGCAGCACGACCTGCTTGCCGTCCAGCTCGTGACCGCAGTTCTCGCAGAAGCGATCCCCCGCGTGCACCGCGGACGCGCAACCCGGGCAACGCGATTCGGGTGCGGTCGGCGCTACGGCGGACACCACCGGGGTCGGCAGCGTCGTCTCCGGATCCGGGTCGGTCATAGCGTGGTCCTCGGGCGGATGGTGTTCGCCTGCTCTACCAATGCGAATCGCTCCCACATGTCGTCGGTTTCATGGGCAAGGTCCCGATAGCAACGCTCCAATCCGGTCCGGACACCGTCTTGATCGAGCGGTACGCCGAGCAGCCGCCCGTGCTCGGACGGCACGCCGCCGGCCTGGAGCCAGTCGAGCGCGGCAGCCAGCACCCGCAGCCGGATCTCGGCGGCACGGCGCCTGGAGTCCAGCCGCAGGCGGGTGATCCGCTCCCCGGCGTCGCGCAGGACCGGCTCGGTGAGCTCGGCAGGCGCGCGATCGTGCAGCACCGTGCGCACCGCGGCGAGCCCGGCCTCGGTGAACAGCACCGAGCCCGCGTCGACCTGATCCAGCGCCGCCACCGCACCGTCCCGGTCACCGACGGCGGTGCGCAGCCGAGCCAGGCCGAAGACCGCGCTGAGGTAGCCGCGATCGGTACGCCAGACCGTCTCGTAATACTGTGCGGCCCTGCGCTTGTGCTGTGCGGCGGCGAAGTCGGTGGTCGCCGCCGCGGCACCGGACAGCTCCGCGACGGCGGCCAGCGCGAGTTTCGGCGCCGCCTCACCGGGCAGCCCGGCGTACACCGCCTCGAACTCGATCGCCGCCTCCGCCAGATCGCCTGCGAGCAAACGGGATTGGCCGCGATACCAGCTCAGCCGCCAGTCCCCCCACCGCGTCGCGGCCGCCGCCGTCAGCCGCCGGTCGGCCTCGGCGCTGTCGCCCACCTCCAGCGCGGCCCGGATCAGCCGCAGCGGAATCTCGGTCGACTCGCCGCGTCCGGTGACCACCGAGCGCAGCCCCGCCTCGAACGAGCGCTCCAGCTCGGCCGGTGTGGTGCCGCCGGTCGTCGCGAGCAGGGCGGCCGCGCTGTCCGTCGGGTCGACGAGCGGAACGGGCAGGGCGGCAATGATTTTCGCCGCGTCCACCGACGCGCCGACGCCGAACACCCCACGCGGGGGCCCGAAATAGGTCGACATGCCCGGCCGGGGCACCCCGTCGTCGAGGGACAGGACTTCGCGCAGCACCCCGGTCAGCTGGTCGGCCATTTCCTCCATCGAGGCGAACCGCGCGTCCGGCGCCTCGTCGGTGGCCCGCAACAGGAACCGGTGCAGCGAATCGTAGGTGGCGAGCAGCGGTTCGGTCTCCGGGCCGGGCATTGCGCCGAAATGACCGTTGTGCTGGGGCACGTGCATCAACAGCACGGCGAGGGTGCGGCCGACGGTGTACACGTCGGTGGCGACGGTCGGACCGGTGTTGGCGATCTCGGGCGCACGGTAGCCCGTGGTGCCGTAGATCGGGCTGTCCTCGTCGTCCATCGCGATCACCGCACCGAGATCGATGAGCTTGAGTTGCTCGTCGGTCTGCATCACGTTGTCCGGCTTGAAATCACAGTAGGCCAGGCCCAGGGAATGCAGGTATCCGAGCGCGGGCAGCATCTCCAGGATGTAGGCGATCGCCTGCGCGGGCGGCAGATAACCGCTGTCGGTCTCGCGACGAGACCGCAGGATCTGTTTCAGCGATGTGCCGCCGACGTACTCCATCACGATGTAGCCGACCGGCACCCCGTCCGCGCCCGCGTGCTCGACGAAGTTGTGGATCTTGACGATGCTCGGGTGCTCGACCTCGGCGAGGAAACGCTTTTCGGCCACCGCGGCCAGCATGGCATCGCTGTCGCCCGAGTTGAGCAGACCCTTCAGCACCACCCAGCGATCGCTGACGTTGCGGTCGGTCGCCAGATAGATCCAGCCGAGCCCGCCGTGCGCCAGGCACCCCGCCACCTCGTACTGGCCGGCGACCAGATCGCCCTTGAACAGCTTGGGGGTGAACGAGAATCGGGTGCCGCAGTTCGGGCAGAACCCCTCGGTCCGGCCGGGTTTGCCGTCGCGGCCGCGCCCCACCGGCTTCTCGCATTTGCCGCAGAACCGTTTGTTCTCGGCCACTTCCGGGTCGGTCAGGATGGCGGTCGCCGGATCGATACGCGGTACCCGCGGCACGTCGACCATGCCCGCGCCCAGCCGGCCGCGGCGACTCGAGCGGGACGAGGACCGGCCGGTGCGCACCGAGCGCGAACTGCCGCGGGTGCTCGGGGTGGACGCGATCGCGGCCGTCGGCGGGGCCGGCGCGGTGCCGCACACCTCGCAGTACCCGTCGATCACCGTTCCGGCACAACCGGGTTCGGTGCAGCGCTCGGGGGTGGCGGCCGCGGTGGTTGCTTCGGCCGTGGCGGCCTCGTGCGGCTGCGCGGTCGAGCGGATCGTCGTCGCCTCGGCCGGGGCGGTGCCGCACACCGTGCAGTAGCCGTCCTCGATCGCACCGGTGCATCCGGGTTCGGTGCAGCTCTGGGTACTCATGATCGCCTCCCCGATTTCGCCGCGACGAGTTGCTGGTAGTCGGCGACCGCGCGGGTGACGGCCGCGAGATCGCAGGGTTTGCCGGACAGCAGCGCCGCCGCGGTCTCGTGCGCGGCGAGCAGATCCCGGTCTTCGCTGACGCCCAGCCGGGCCGCTTTGGCGTGATACGCCGCCAGCCTGCCGCGTAATTCGGCCCGCCGGTCGAGCAGGCCCTGGGCCAGGTTCTCTGCCGCGACGGCCGCCGCGAGCGCACTGTCGATTCGACCGCGCAGCGCCGCCAGCGCCGCCGCCCCGGGTTCGTCCGCGACAGCGTCGAGTTCGGTACGCAGCCGGGCGGATTCGTCGACGAGCGGCGGCAGCGGACCCGATCGTATGGTGCGCTCGACTTCCGCCTTCGCCTGCGCGGCGCGTGCCACGGTCGACTCGAGTTCGGCCAACCTGGCGCGCAAGGCGGCCACCGCGGCGGGCCGATCCGCCACCAGCGCAGCCAGTTCGGCGAGGACCGCCGCCTGCCGCCGCAGCGCGCTGCCGAGTTCGGCCAGGCGGGCATCGATGTCGGTGTTCGTCAGCGCGAGCGGATCGGTGGCCGAGCGGCTCAGCAATTCCGCGATGCCGTCGCCGATCGCGCGCAACTCGGGGGTCGCCGCCCCTGCCTTGTCCAAGGTCTCCTGCAGCGGGGCCAGACCCGAGAGCACCCGGGTGTTCACCTGGTCTACCGCGTCGAGGAATTCGGCGATCGGTGGGAAGGTCGAGCGCATCCGGTCGACCGTATCGGCGAGGCCGACGAACAGCACGTGCTCGCTCGGACCGGTCAGCGAACGCTCGGCCAGCGGAATCGGCGTCCGCGACACCTCATACGGCCGCCCGCGCAGCAGCTCGGTGAGTTCGGCGCGCCGGCCGTCGTCGAGTTTGGCGCGGGTGCCGCGCACGGTGCGCGCGGAGTCCAGGATCGCGCGCATCCGCCCGAGGTCCTCCCACATCAGCGCGAGCGCGTCCCGCACCGGCAGCCAGCGGGTCGCGGTGACACCCGACGGCGGATACCGGCGCACCAGGGTGAGTCCGGGATGCTTGTCCAGTTCCAGCATCGTGTTCGTGATCGCGTCGAGTTCGGTTGTCCGACGGGCCAATTCGAGGTCGATCTCGACCAGGCCGAGCAGCTGCATGGTCCGGCTCATCCCACGTACCGGGCGACCGGTTGCCCCGGCGAGGGACCGAGCACGGACAGTTTGTCGGTGTAGATCCGCTGCCAGGTGCCGTCGGTGCGCATCCGCTCCAGCACACCATTGACGAACCGGACCAGATCATCGCTGCCCTTGGGCGCGCCGACCGCATACGCCCCCGTGCCGATCGGCTCGCCGACCACCTGGAGATTACGGTCCTGCGCAACCAACCCGAACAGGATCGGATCGTCGCCGCTGACCGCGTCCACATGTCCCTGCTGCAGCGCGACCAGGCAATCGGTCCAGTTGGTGACGCCGATGACGGTGGGGCGCTTGGCCATCGCGAACAGCGGGGCCGCCGCCGTGGTGCCGCGTGCGACGCAGACGCGTTTGCCCGCCAGATCGGCGCCCGTGCTGATGCCGGACTCGCGCGGCGCCAGAATGCGCTGGGCCGAGCGGTAATAGACGGCGGAGAAGTCCACTTCCCGGCGCCGCTCGCACGTTGCGGAGAAGGTGCGCACGATCAGGTCGACCTTCTTGTCGTGCAGCGCGGAGATGCGCTCTGCGGCGGTCACCGAGCGCAGTTCGATCTTGTCGGGATCGCCCAGGATGTCCTTGGCGATCTCACGCGCGATATCGATGTCGAAACCTTGCAACTGGCCGGTGCCCGGATCCCGGAAACCGAACAGGTAGGTGTTCTGGTCGACCCCCACCCGCAGCCTGCCGTTCGCGACGATCGCCGCCATCGGCGAACCCGGCGGCATCGCACCGGGTTTCGGCTGCACCGCGGCCGGCCGCAATGTCGCCTCCGAGTCACAACTGTTGTCGCCCTCGGCCTGCGACGGCGCCGCGATCTCCGCTGCGCCCGCCGGCTGCGGGTTCACCGCGCCCAGGGTGCTCGGCGCGGGCAGGTCGCCGGAGCCGCAGCCGGACACCAGAGCCGTGGCGCCGACCAGCAACGCGGCCAGGATCAGGCGTGATTTCACAGGAACTCCTTCAGCCGCGGCCACAGGCCGACCACCACCGCGGCGGCCGCGAACACCAGCAGGGCCAGCGTGCCGAACGGGCTCAGCGTCAACGCCGCACCCGCGGTGGACAAGTCGTCACGCAAAGCGCGACGCTCCTGCCCGAGGTTGTCGTTCATCGCGCGGTCCAGCGCCGCGAATCGGTTGGCGGAGGACTGCGAGCCGGTGCCGATGGCCTGGCGCACCGCCGCTCGATAGTCGGCGGCCTGGTAGGCGGCGACCTGGGCGCGGTGACCCGACAGCCAGTTCGCGAGTTCTTGGGCCGCAACGGAATCGGGGGCGACGACGGTCGCGAGGCGCTCGCGCAGGTCGATCGAATGCTGGGTGTAGCGATCCTCACCGGCCGCGATATCGCCGCGCGTGATCAGTTGCAGCGTCTCTTCGGTGCGCGCCTGCTGCGCCGCGATCCGCGCCTTGGCCAGCGTTTCGAAGCGGCTGCTCGCACCGGATGCACTGGTGTCCAAGGCTTTCGACGCCACACCCGGTGCGACGATCAGCCACAGCAGCGCCAGCGCAGTCGCACCCGCCGCCAGCACGACGCCGAGGTTGGCCCTGCGGTTGGTGCGCTGCAACAGGATCCAAGAGGCCACCGCCAAGGCGAGCAACACCAGCAGCACCAGCACGATGCTGAGCACCGGCCGCGCGCCGATCGCCCGCTCGTCCGTGCGCACCGCGGCGAACCGCGCAGTCGTGAGCCGTTCGGCGTTGGG
This sequence comes from Nocardia vulneris, assembly GCF_001613425.1. Taxonomy (GTDB): domain Bacteria; phylum Actinomycetota; class Actinomycetes; order Mycobacteriales; family Mycobacteriaceae; genus Nocardia; species Nocardia vulneris. The sequence goes on from NZ_BDCI01000050.1 coordinate 45,080, forward strand.
CAGCAGCGAATCCTGCATCAGGCCCGAAGCCTCGCTGAGGTACGACGAGCCGACCGGGAAGCCCTGCCGATTGTTCGACCTGGCGGCCTCGACGAGCCCGGTATAGGCGGGCAGGTCGGCCACGATCCTGGCTACGATCTGCCGCGTTTGCTCGTCGGATGCCCCGACCGTCGCATCCGCCAGCGCGGCCGCGGCGTCGGCGAGCGACTGCTGGTACTGCTGCCGTACCGCGGGCGCCTCGATCCCGCCCGACAGGAACGCGGTCGCCGCCGTCGCGTCGGCCGCCGAGAGCGCGACGTACAGCCGCTGGGCGGCGAAGGCGAGCGGCTCGGTGCGGTCCAGCGCGCTCTGCTGGCGGGCGTTCTTGCCGCTCATCTGGTTCATCGCGGTGAACCCGGCGAGCAGGCTCAGCACGACGGACACGACGACGACGCCCACGATCACCCCCGGCGTCGTGCCGGCAAAGCGTCGCAACCACAGGGTCCCGTTGCGGATGCGAGGTCCCACACCGTCCTCCTTCATCTCCCCGGCCGGTGTCTTCGATCGCGATAGTACGGGAGGAGGATTCGGTGCGCCGACCGATTGCCCCGGTCCTGGACGAACGCCGCTGACCAGGCAAGTCGGGGCTTGTCCGGCGGCGATCACCCTGCTCGGGCGCGACGACGTGCGCCGCGACGCTCAGCTGGGTGGGCGAATCACCTTGGGCGCGGTGCTGATTCGCGCCACGACCAGTGCCGCGACGCACATCCCGGTGATGGTGAGCCAGCCGAGCCGGGCGGGTGGCTGGAAGGCCGCCGCCGAGGTCAGCGCGTCGGGATGGCTCGCGATGAGCGAGCCGATCACCGCGACACCGAGTGACTGACCTATCTGTCGCGAGGTGGTGGCCACGCTGGCCGCGACCCCGGCCTGCGCGGCGGGCAGCCCGGCCACGGCGGTGGCGGTGATCGGCGTGTAGATCAGTCCGATTCCCGCGCCGAACAGGGCATAGCCGATGAGCAGCAACGGTTTACCGCTCGCGTCGAAGGTCAGCGCCAGAACCACCGACGCGAGAATCGCGGTCAGCGCACCGGCGCTCAAGGCGCTACGTGCGCCGCGGTGCGCGACGATCCGGCCCGACATCGGCCCGAACACGAACATCGCGGCGGCCATCGGCACCAGCGCGAGACCCGCCGTCAGCGGTGAATCGTGCCGAATCTCCTGGAGATAGTAGGTGTTGAGGAACAAGAAGCCGCCCATCGCGCCGAACGCCAAGATCGCGATCACCACCGCGCCGGTGAACGGCGGGGACCGGAAGACCCGCAGATCGATCAGTGCCTCCTCGTGCTGCGGGGCATAGCGCGCCAGCGCGGCCAGGCACACCGCCGCGCCGGCGAAACAGCCGAGCGTGACCGGCGCCGCCCAACCACGATGCGGCCCTTCGATGATCGCGAACACCAGCAGCCCGATCATGCCCACGATCAGCAGCTGCCCGCGCGGATCCAGTGACCGTGGCCGGTCCGACCTCGACTGCGGTACCACCAGGAAGGTCAGCGCCAGCGCGGTCACCGCGATCGGCACGTTGATCCAGAACACCGCGGACCAGCCGATCGAATCGACCAGGAACCCGCCGATCACCGGCCCGGCCGCCATGCCGATCCCGATCGACCCGCTCCAGATGCCGATCGCCCGCACCCGCCGGTCCGGATCGGCGAAGACGGTGGTGAGAATCGCCATCGCGACCGGATTGAGCATCGAACCGCCCACCGCCTGCAGCACCCGGAAAGCGATCAGCCAGCCGATCGACGGCGCGAGGCTGCATGCCAGCGAACTGGCCGCGAACACCGCGAGCCCGATCTGGAAGACGGTCCGGCGGCCGATCCGATCGGCCAGCGAACCCGCGAAGGTGAGCAGGCAGGCCAGGGTCAACGTATAGGCGGCGACCACCCATTGCGCCCCGGACAGCGACCCTTCGAGGTCGCGGCCGATCGCGGGTAGCGCGACGTTGACGGCGGTGGTGTCGACGTTGGCCATCACCACGGCGGTGCAGCACACGGCCAGCACAACGTAGCGTTGCAGGGTACCCGGCGTATTCGGCGCGACGGCGGCGCTGATCGACATGGCAGCATACTTACCGCATCCTGGCGGTTTTCCGACGTCCGACACGATCGACGCCGAGCACGGCGGGCCCGCCCGACGACCGGATACCGCTCAGCGAACCCCCGCCGGTACCGGCTCCTCGCGCGGCAGCGACCGTCCCTCGTGCAGGCGGAACTCCTGCGGCGGGCAGCCCTTCCAGCGCCGGAACGCGCGGATGAACGACGCGGCTTCGGCGTAGCCGAGGCGCGCCGCGACCTGCTCGGTACTCATATCGGTGTACGCGAGCAGCTGTTCGGACAGCAGCTGGCGCACCTCGTCGAGCAACGCGCGAAACGAGGTGGCCTCCTCGTTGAGGCGGCGCGAGAGCGTGCGCGGGCTCATGAACAACTCGTTCGCGACCGCGATCTGATCGGGCAGCTCGCCCGGATTGCGGACGAGCAGGTCGCGGACGCTGCCCGCGACACCCGAGCGGGGCTGCCTGCGGTGCAGGAGGTCCCGGCAGAGCTGGGCGCAGTCGCCGCGGGCGCGTTCATGGTTGCGCGGCATCGGCGCGTCGAGGCCTCGGCTGTGGAAAGTCACAACGTCGGCCCGCGCGCCGAAAAGTGGTTGCACGCCGCAGATCTCGCGGTATCGCTGGGTGTCCGACGGTGCCGCGTGCCGGAATTCGATCCGGATCGGTGACATTTCTCCGTCGAACAGTTGGGCGCACACGGTGGCCGCCCCCGTGAGAATTCGCTCGGCGAGAAAAGCACGGATATGCGCCGGGTTCTCCGCATCGTCGAAGCGTAACCGGGTCTCACCGCCGACCTGCTCGACGGTGAGCCGGCCGGAGACGAAAACGCGGTCGAGATAACGAGCTGCCACGTCGAATCCGTCACGCAGCGTACGGCTGCTGAGCAGCGCCAGCCCCCAGGGCCCGGCCAACGGCAGGCCGGTCCGGCTGCCCGCTTCCGCGCCGAGCGCGGCTTCGGTCCCGAAGCGGGCCAGCAGGTTACGGATCACCACCAATTCCTGGTGCACCGTGCACTCGGTATCGCCACGCGTGAGCGTGGTGCCTGCCAGGCCCTCGGCCGCGGCCATTCCGCGTTCCTCGGCCAGCGCGAGCAATACGCGCAGGCCGGCGGTGGTCGTACGGCGCAGATCCCGATCGAACATTCGCTCGCATTCCTCATCGAATTCGCCATGCCAGCTGGCTTGGCGAAATGTATCAATGCGCGCGCTCGCCGATGGGCGAATTGCCGAAGTTCTCTCCTCGTCCAGTATTGCGACCGAGCCCTGTTGGGAAGGAACACAATTGGTGTCAACGCTCGGGCTCGGCGGCGCAGACCGCGCCCTGCGCCGAGGCCGGATCCTCGAAGTAACCCACTACGCGTTCGTCGATGCACCTGTTGACGTCGCCGAACACGAACGTGTGCCCGTCGCTCTCCCGGATCAGCAGCGGGCTGTCGAGATAACCCGCCATCCGCTCGGCGTTGCCCACCGGCGTGGTCGGATCGTGCCTGGTGCCGATGAACAGCACCGGAGCCGCGCCCTCGGCGCGGTGCGGCCGAAACGCCTTCGCGGTACCGGGGGTCGGCCAGAAATCGCAGGTATCGAGCGGGAATTCGGCCGGGCGCGGCTCGTAATCGTCATAGGTGGCTGCGTCGTACAGCGCCGCCTCGTCGGCCTGCCGGGCCGCGCGGTCCGCTGTCGGCTCGGCGACATCGGCACAGGTGATCGCGGTCAGCGCGTTGTCTTCGGTGTCCTTGGCCGACGGCGCCTGCCGTGGCGGCTCGTCGGGCGTCGCGTTCGCGAGTTTGCGCATCGCGGTACCGTCACCACCCCGGACCGCCGTCAGCGCGTCGAGGAACGGCGCCCACCCGGTGGGCCACAGGTAGCTCGTGCTGATCGCCTGCAGGATATCGCCCGGTTCCACCGGCGCGGCCGCCCCCGCCGGGGCCGGGTGCGCCTTGACGGTCCGGAGGATATCCCGAAAGACGTTCTCCGCCTGGGCCGGATCCGCACCGAGCGGGCACTCGGCCCGGTATCGCTCGGCGCAGAACGCGGCGACCCGGTTGAACGTGTCCTGGTAGCCCTTGCCCTGGCCGACCCGCATCTGCGTGTGGTCCTCGGTGACATCCACGACGCCGTCCAGGGCGGCGGCGCGGTAGCCGTGCGGGTACCGGTCGACGTACATGGCGGCGACCTGCGTGCCGTAGGACGCCGCAAGCAGATTCAGCTGCTGCTCCCCGAAAACCCCGCGCAGGATGTCGAGATCGTCGGTGGCCTCGTCGGAGCCGATGTGCCGCAACGCATCCGGACCGGTGCCGCGGACACACGACGCCACGAACCCGCGCCGCGCGTGCTCCGTCGCGGCCACCGATTCCTGCTCCTCGGTCAAATCCTCGCCGTCGGGGTCACAGACGATGGCGGGCGTCGACCGGCCCACGCCCCGCGGGTCGTAGGCGACGATGTCGAACTGCTCGCGGATCCGCTCGGGGAACGGCATGTCCAGCATCCCCAGCCCCGGATCGCCCGGCCCGCCGCTGATCAGCACCAGCGTGCCGCGCTTCGGCGCGGTCGCGGGCAGGCGGGCTACGGCGAGCGATACCGTGCCCGCCGAATCCGGGCTCGGCGTCGCGGGGGCGCGGTAATCGAGCGGGGCCAGGACACGAGCGCAGGTGCGGTTGTCCGCCACCTCGGGGAACCACGAGCTCGTCTCCCCTTCCGCACACGGCGCCCAGGCCACCTGCTGACTGTAGAACGACGCCCGCGAACTCTCGGCAGGCTGTTCCGGTCCGTCCTTCGAACATCCGCCCGCCAGCAGCGCCGCCGCGCTGACCGGCACGACGCCCAGGGTGAGAACTCGCAATGCCCGCATGGATCGTCTCCTAGCTGCTGATGGCTACAAGATCTGACATCCCGCTGGCGACACGCTAGCAAACCGAACCTGCGATATCGCCGATCAGGAATCGCGGACGACGACGCCCAGATGCCGGGCGAACGCGGGGGCAAGCTCCATCAACTGGCCGTTGTCGATGGTCGCGCCGCGCAGTGCGTCGAGGCCCTCGGTGATATCGAGCGAACGAGCCCCGCGCAGGTCGACCTTGGTCAACGTGGCCCGGTGCAAGACCATGCTTTCCAAGGTCGAGCCGGGGAAGGTCACGGTGTGCAGGGCGGCATCGCCGAAATCACAGTCCCGCAGCACACATTCGACGAACGACACCTCCCGCAGCTGGGCGGTGCGGAAGTTCACCGAATCGAACTTGCAACCCTCGAACCGGACCCGGCGCAGGCGCGCGCCCGCGAAATCGACGCCCGACAGCGCGCCCGCGACGACTTCGCCGTCCAGCCAGTTGGTGTCGGCCAACTCGGTGCCCACCCAGCGCACATTCCGCATCCACACGTCGGCGAACCTGGTGTGGCGCAGGCTGCCCCGGTGCCAGGCCACCGAGGTGAACACCGACTCCCCGAACCGAGCGTTCTGCACGTCGGCGTCGTCGAGGTCGAGGGCGTCGACATGCACGCAGTCGTAATCGCCCTCCGATTCGAGCGCTCCCGCCTGCGCCGTCAGGTACCGCGCGTACGACAGGTCCTCGAGCTCCCGAGCCATGCACTTTCCTCCCGGTATTTCGCGCTGCGTGGGTCGGCAAACGAGTATTCCCTGCCCTACCGACAAGCGAAGCGACGCGGGTGGTTCGACCAACCGCCGTCCGTCCGGCGGACGGTGGGACGGCGGCGGTAGCGCCGCTCCGGAATGCTGGTTGCGCGGTGGGCGGCAGGCAGATACACGGTTCCCGTATCGCCGATCGTTTCCGCGCGGGCGGGCGCGAACAAGCCGACTGCGGGCCACTGCGGCGGTGACAAGGCCTCATGCACGGTTCGGGCTCGGCAGGGCGACGCGGACTTCTCCTCGGCACTGTCAGGTACGAGCGGCGCCGAGGGCGGCGCCAGCGTGTTTCGGCCACCCCACCTCGTCGTGTCCTGACCGACACGCCGCGTCGCGTCCTGGTCGACTGATCACGAGGTAATGGTGGCGGCATCGGCCGAGAGACCACCGCCACCATTACCTCCTGATCGACCGACCAACTGCGCTAGCTGTACTGCCCACCTCGGCCGTACCGGATTCACGGTGTCGGCGGCGTCGACCAACGCCATCCGCACCCGCACCGTGTGCTGCGCGCGTTTCGGAGCGCGGGGCGTGTGCGCACTCATGCTCGGAGGATGAGTGTCCTGCGAGCGTTTTGGAACGCGGGACGTACGTGCACTCATGCCCGGCGGATGAATGTGCTGCAAGCGTTTCGGAACGCGGGACGTACGCGCCCTCATGCCCGGCGGATGAATGTGCTGCAAGCGTTTCGGAACACGGGGCATGCGCGCCCTCATGCCCGGCGGATCAGTGCGCTGCGAGCGTTTCAGAACACGGGACGTACGCACCCTCGCGCTCGGCGGACCAGTGCGCTGCAAGCGTTTCAGAACACGGGACGTACGCACCCTCGCGCTCGGCGGACCAGTGCGCTGCAAGCGTTTCAGAACGCGGGGCATGCGCGCGGTCGTGCCCGGCGGATGCGTGCGCTGCGCGCGTTTCGGAACGCGGGGGGTACGCGCGCTCGTGATCGGCGGATCAATGTGCTGCGAGCGTTACGGAGCGCGGGGCGTACGCGCCCTCGTGATCGGCGGATCAATGTGCTGCGAGCGTTACGGAGCGCGGGGCATGCGCGCGGTCGTGCCCGGCGGATGCGTGCGCTGCGCGCGTTTCAGAGCGCGGGGCATGCGCGCGGTCGTGCCCGGCGGATCAGTGCGCTGCGCGCGTTTCAGAGCGCGGGGCGTGTGCGCGGTCGTGATCGGCGGATGCGTTGCCTGCGAGGGTGATGACATGCTGGGGGCATGATGGTCGACGGCGTGGTGGCACCTGGGTACGAGGCGGTGCGGGACGCGTTCGCCGCGAACTTCGCCGAACAAGGCGAGATCGGTGCCGCGGTGTGCGTGTACCGGGACGGCGAGCCGGTGGTGGATCTGTGGGGCGGCATCGCTGATCCCGATACGGGCAGGCGGTGGCAGCGTGACACGTTGCAGCTGGTCTATTCGGCGACCAAAGGTGTGACGACCACCCTCGCGCACCTGCTCGTCGAGCGCGGTCTGCTCGACCTCGACGCGCCTGTCGCGCGGTACTGGCCGGAGTTCGCGGCGGCGGGCAAAGCCGAGATCCCGGTGCGCTGGCTGCTGACCCACCAGGCCGGCCTGGCCGCGCTCGACAAGCCGGTCCCGCTCGCCGACGCGCTGGCGTGGACACCGATGGTCGAGGCGCTGGCGGCACAAGCGCCGAACTGGCCGCCGGGGACCGCACACGGGTATCACGGGCGCACCTTCGGCTGGTTGGTCGGCGAGGTCATCCGCCGGGTCACCGGACGCAGCGTCGGACAGTTCCTCGCCGACGAGATCGCCGGACCGTTCGGCGTCGAGTTCTTCATCGGCCTGCCGCCCGCCGCACAGCAGCGGGTGAGCCGGTTGGTCTTCGCGCCGAAACCGGACCTCGCCGCGGTGCCCGATGAACTGATCCCGGAGCCGCTGCGCGAGATGGTGGCGGCGCTGCGCGACCCGGAGTCGTTGAGCAACCGCGCCTTTCAGGTCACCGACCCGGACGAGATCGACTTCAACTCGGCCGCTGTGCACGCCGCGGAACTGCCCGCGAGCAACGGTATCGGCACCGCTCGCGGGCTGGCCCGGCTCTACGCCGCGCTCGTCGGCGAGGTGGACGGTCGGCGCCTGCTGCGCGCGGACACCCTCGCCGCCGCCGTTCGCGAACAGGTCAGCGGCACAGACGCGGTCATCATGCTGCCGAACCGCTACGCCACCGGCTACATGCTGCCGCGCGACGAAATCCCGCTCGGCGGACCGGGATCCTTCGGCCATCCCGGCCGCGGCGGCTCCCTCGCCTACGCCGATCCCGCGCGCAGCATCGCCTTCGCCTACACCCCGAACTACATCATCGAACAGGCCATAGACCTGCGCGCCCGCAATTTGGTGGACGCGCTGGAAACCACGCTGAACTGAGCATCCGGCCGAGACGGCCACTAGGAACGGGCCGGGGAATGCCGTCGGGCTTCGGTGCGCCACAGGCGGACTCGCCGACGGCGAGGGGCGACGGACGCCCCGGTGGGCAAGGACCGACCCGACGGTCGCAAACCCGTTCGCGCACAAAGGATTCGCCCCCCGCGGTGCGGGGGCAATCGCTCCCCGGTGAGCGACCAGGCGCACGCGGAGCCGCGCCCGGCGCGCGGCAGCGGTGTTCTGCCCGCCAGACGCACCCTTTCTGCCTTGCCGCACCCCCTATGGCACGCCGCAGCGGGTGCGAAGCCGCAGAAAGAGTGCGTCGTCCTTCGAACGGCTTCGCGTCCGCTCGCCATCAACCGGCGCCGTGCGCATCGCCACCTCGCCATCCTGCAGGCACATAAGAGTCGGCCTCATGGTCAGCGGCTCCCGGTGGGCGAACAGGGAGCCGGATCTGGTCCCGCGCTAGCCTGCACGCGCACAAGGATTCGCCCCGGCGGTGCACCGCTTCGAGTGGGCGAACAGGTGCGCGCAGTGCCCGATGCCGCGCAATCCGGTCACGCACAAAGGTTTTCGCCGGCGACGGGGTCAATGGGCGCCGATGAGAAAGGCCCGATTCGGCGTCCGTAATCCTGTTCGCGCACAAAGGATTTGGTACCAGCGGTCCAAAGCGACCGCTCCCAGCGGGCGAACAGCGATACGGAGGCCCGGACCACTCACCCGCAACCCCGCCCCAGAACGACCGCTCCCAGCAGGCGAACAGCGATACCGAGGCCCGGACCGCTAACCCCGCAACTCCGCCCAAAAGCGACCACCCCCAGCAGGCGAACAACGATACGAAGGCCTCGACCACTCACCCGCAACCCCACCCAAGAACGACCGCTCCTAGCAGGCGAACAGCGATACCGAGGCCTCGACCACTGACACGCAACCCCACCCAAAAGCGACCACCCCCAGCAGGCGAACAACGACACGAAGGCCTCGACCACTCACCCGCAACCCCACCCAAAAGCGACCACCCCCAGCAGGCGAACAACGACACGAAGGCCTCGACCACTCACCCGCAACCCCACCCAAGAACGACCACTCCCAGCAGGCGAACAGCGATACCGAGGCCCGGACCACTGACACGCGCAACACCACCCAAAGCGACCACCCCCGCAGGCGAACAGCGGTACGGGCCCGGACCGCTGACACGCAACCCTGCCCAGGATCGGCCGCTTCCGGTGGGTGTACAGGGTGCGCGAAAGGGGTGGTCAACCCAGGGTGCGGATCCAGCGGCGGGTGTCGGCGGGGTCGATGACGTCGTCCAGTTCCAGGGCGGTGGCGGCGGTGAGGGCACGGCCGCTGGCGTAGGCGAGGGTGACGAGGTTGTCGAAGGCCTGCTGTCGGGCGGCCGGATCCTCGATGGCCGCGAGTTCTTTCGCGAACCCCAGGCGGACCGCACCTTCCAGACCCATGCCGCCGATTTCCCCAGTGGGCCAGGCGATGACGAAACGCGGCGCGCGGAAAGAGCCCGCCGCCATGGCTTGTGCGCCCAGGCCGTAACCCTTGCGGAGGATGATGGTGCCCCACGGCACCGACAGTCCCGCCGCGTCGATGAACAGGCGGCTGAATTTGGTGACGGTGGCTTCTTTCTCGGCGTCCGGCCCGACCATGAAACCCGGTGTGTCACACAGGGAGACGATCGGCAGCCCGTGCGCGTCGCACAGCCGCAGGAAGGCGCTGAGTTTGTCGGCCGCGGGCGCGTCGATGGCGCCGCCGAGATGATGGCAGTTGTTCGCGATCAGCCCGTAGGGTTGCCCTTCGACGCGGATCAACGCGGTGACGATACCGACGGCCCATTCGGCGCGCAGCTCGAGCACGGAACCCACGTCGGCGACCGCCGCGATGGCGGCCCGGATATCGAAGGCGTGCAGGCGGTTCTCTGGCACCACGTGCCGGGACAGCCGCGGATCGGGTGCGGCCCAATCATCCACCGGCCCTTGAAAATAGCCGAGGTAGCGTTGCGCGAGCCGGGCGGCCTCGGCTTCGTCGGCGGCGACGATGTGCACGACACCGTTGCGCCGCTGCACCTCGATCGGGCCGATGTCCTCCGGCGCGTAGACGCCCAGGCCGCCGCCCTCGATCATCGCCGGACCACCCATCCCGATATTGGCATCGGGGGTGGCGATGACGACATCGCACATGCCGAGCAGCGCGGCATTGCCGGCGAAGCAGCGACCGGAGACGAGGCCGAGCAACGGCACCCGGCCCGACAGCGCGCCCATGGCGCGGAATGTCGTGACGTCGAGGCCGGAGATGCCGCCGTGGTCCGTATCGCCGGGTCGGCCGCCACCGCCCTCGGTGTAGAACACGACCGGAAGCCCTTGGGCGCGAGCGAGTTCGAGTAGCCGATCGGTTTTGGCGTGGTTGCGCATACCCTGTGTGCCCGCCAGCACCGTGTAGTCGTAGGACATGACGACCACCCGGGCGCGGTCCGCGCCGAACCGGTCGGCGTTGACGGTGGCCACGCCCCCGATCAGCCCATCCGCCGGGGTGTTCGCGATCAGATCCTCGGCGGTGCGGCGCAAGCGTTGCGCGGCGACCGCGAGGGCACCGTATTCGACGAAGCTGTCATCGTCGACGAGATCGGCGATGTTCTCGCGGGCGGTACGCCTACCGAGCCGGTGACGTTTGGCGACGGCCTCGGGACGGGCTTCGTCCCGGCCGACGCGGTGCCGTTCGTAGACCTCGGCGAGGTCGGGCCGGATGGCGTCGAGGTCGATCACCTTGTCGGCGGCGGCGGGTCCGTCGTGCTCGGCAGGTGTCCAGATCAGCAGCGGCGCATGCGGATCCACCGTCGCGCCGGGCGCGACCAGGTGCCGCCGGACCCGCAGCGCCTGTTCGGCGCGCAACACATGCTGCATCTTCATCGCCTCCAGCACTGCGACCTCGGCGCCCGCCGCCACGACGGTGCCCGGTTCGACCAGGCTGACCAGCGTGCCGCCCAGCGGCGAACGCACCACGGACTCGTCGTCGCCCAGTTCGACGGACGCTACGGTCGTCACCGGACTCGGCTCCGAATGCGGCACGGACGCATAGCCACTCACGCTGCCTGCCAGCTCGGCCAGGTTCTCCTCGAACCACGAGGTGGACACCGGCGCACCGTCGGCAAGTGACTCGAGCACGGCGCGCAGCAGCGCGAGATTCGTATCGATACCGCGCACAACGGTTTCCGACAGCGCGTCCGAGCACCGCCGCAGCGCAGCCGGATACGACGCGCCGCGCGCGATCACCTTGGCGAGCAACGAATCGAACTGCGCCCCCTGCCGCATTCCAGTGTGGGCGGCGGTGTCGACACGCACACCCGAACCGGTCGGCGCCGCGAATTCGACTACCGTCCCGGTACTCGGCAGCACTTCCCCACCCGCCGTGACCAGCTCCGCATTGACCCTGGCCTGCACCGCGTAGCCGCGGGCCGCGCGCGCTCGATCGGCGAAACCCTTGCCCGGCAGCATGTCCGGCGCACCGTACTCCACTCCGCCTTGCGCCCCGTTCGCCGCATGGACATCGGCGCTCGACGGCACACCGCCAACAGGCGCGGTAGCCGCCGGATCGAGGTCGGCCAGCGTCGCGCCCAGCGCCAGGTCGAGTTGGAGTGCCACCAGGTCGAGGCCCGTGACCTCCTCGGTCACCGTGTGCTCGACCTGCAGGCGCGGGTTGACCTCGAGGAACCACGCTTCCGTATCGCGCACCAGGAATTCGACGGTGAGCACGCCGCGGCAGCCCACCGACTCGGCCAATCGGACGGCGTCGCGATGCAGCCGTTCCCGCAGCGCCGCATCGAGATTCGGCGCGGGTGCGATCTCGATCAGTTTCTGGTGCCGCCGCTGCACACTGCAGTCGCGGTCGCCGAGCGGGACCGCGTGCACGCCGTCCGCGACCACCTGTACCTCGATATGCCGGGCCGCGGAAATCAGCGCCTCGGCATACACCGTGTCATCGCCGAAACCGGCCGACGCTTCCGCGCGGCATCGCTCGTAAGTCTCCTCGAGCAACGCGGCGTCGCGCACCTCGCGCATCCCGCGTCCACCCCCACCGGCAACGGCTTTCACCATCACCCCGTCCGGATGCGTCGCGAGCAGCGCGGCGATCGCCGCGACATCGGACCCGGCCGAGGTAGCGGCAGGCACCGGCACACCGGCGCGTTCCGCCGCGGCCCGTGCCGCCACCTTGTCCCCGAACACCCGCAGCACGTCCGGTGCCGGACCCACGAAGACAAGCTCAGCCGCGGCACAGGCGTCCGCGAGTTCCGCACTCTCACTGAGGAATCCGTACCCCGGATGCACCAGCGCACCAGGTCCTGCCTGCTGCGCCGCCGCCACCACCGCGGCCACGTCCAGGTACGCGCCCGCACCGGTGCCGGGCAACTGCACCACTTCGTCGGCGAGCCGAGCAGGCATCGCCCCGGCCTCCGCTGCGGTACACACCGCCACCGTCCCCCACCCTCGCTCCCGAGCCGTCCGCAGTACCCGAACCGCCACTTCACCCCGGTTGACCACCACCAAGCGCATCCCGCCAGTCTCCCCGACCGCTCGTTCGCGCCCTACCAGGTGGTGCTCGGCCTCAGCTCGCCAACCGTCACTGTCCGGACGACGCCGAACTCTGCGCCCTACCCAGATGCCATTACCGGCGAGGGTTTTGCCGATGCGCGACGAACTCCCCAACGACGAATCCGGTCCCGATCGCCAGAGCAACGAGAGGACCGCGGCTACGCCGCTGCGAGCATCGGCCTAGCACGACCGCATCCCCGGGCCCGCGCGCGAGCCGGGCCGACCTCGCTCGCAAGAAAGTCGCGGTTGGCCTGCCGCGGTGGTACTTGTCGCCGCGCCGGGGACTGCTCGTCAACGGATAGACGGATAGACGGGTCGACGGGTCGACGGGTCCGGGGACAGGGACGGCTGGTGGGACTATGCGGTCCGGCTGGTTTCCAGGGGGCGCGCTTCGGCGGTGTGCGGGGAGCGGGTGAAGGTGAGGACACCGTCGTCCAAGGGGGACTTGCGGAGCATTTTGCGGTCCCGGAAGTAGTTGTTGATGACCTGCCAGGGACCGTGGGTGCCCTGGCGGGGCATGACGGCGTCGCCGCGCTGGATGTAGCCCGAGGTGAGCGCGCCGCCCATGACGGAATCGGACGAACGGTCGGATTCTTCGGCGATCGCTTCCACCCGGGTGAAGCCGCGGTCGCGCATGTGGTTGAGCGTCCGGCAGAAATACTCGGCGGTGAGATCGGCCTTCAGGGTCCACGAGGCGTTGGTGTAGCCGAGCACCATGATCGCGTTGGGGACGCCGCTGAGCATCGCGCCCTTGTAGACGACGCGGTCCCGGGTGACGACGGGCTCGCCGTCGACCTCGAGGGTCGCCCCGCCGAGCATCTGCACCCGCAGGCCGGTCGCGCTGATCACGATATCGGCGGGCAGTTCTTCGCCCGACGCGAGCCGGATGCCGTTCTCGGTGAAGGTCTCGATGCGGTCGGTGACGATGGACGCCTTCCCGCTGCGCAGCACTCGGAACAGGTCGCCGTTGGGCACCACGCACAGCCGCTGATCCCACGGATCGTAGGACGGCGTGAAATGCCGCATGTCGATCTTGTTGCCGATCTGGGCCCGCACCGCGGCGAGCAGCACCCGGCGCGAGGCCGCGGGATTGGTGCGCGAGAGCTGGAAACTGGCGCGCTGCAAGGCGATATTGCGCGCCCGCCCGATCCGGTAGGCCACCTTCTCCGGCACCTTCGCCAGCTTCATGCCGACCGCGACCGGATCGTTGGCGGGCAGCGTGGTGATGTAGGTCGGCGAGCGCTGCAGCATGGTGACGTGCGCGGCGTCGCCGCTCATCGCGGGAATCAGGGTGATCGCGGTCGCGCCGCTGCCGATCACCACGACGCGCTTGCCGCGATAGTCCAGATCCTCCGGCCAGTGCTGCGGGTGCACGATCTGCCCGCCGAAGTCCGCCTCACCGGGGAATTCGGGGCGGTAGCCGTTGTCGTAGTCGTAGTACCCGGTGCAGCCGGCGAGGAAGTTGCTGGTGAATGTCTCGACCGCGCCGGTCTGCTCGTCCAGCGCCTCGACCGTCCAGGTCTCGGTCTCGCTGGACCAGCGAGCCGTGGTCACCTTGCGGCCGAAGTGGATGTGCTCGGTGACGCCGTATTCCCGCGCGGTGTCCTCGACGTACTGCCGGATGTGCGGACCGTCGGCGAGCACCTTGGTGCCGTTCCACGGGCGGAAGCCGTAGCCGAAGGTGTACATGTCCGAATCGGAGCGGATGCCCGGGTACTTGAACAGATCCCAGGTGCCACCGATGGCGGCGCGGCGCTCCAGGATCGCGTAGCTGCGTCCGGTCTGCTCGCGCGTCAGGTGGCAGGCCATACCGATTCCGGAAAGCCCGGCACCGATGATCAGTACGTCGACATGCCGCGTCATTGGGGAACTCGTTTCGTCTGGTCGGTCGAGCTCTGGTCACCTTCGCCCAGAGTTGACGCCAGGTTACGTGTTATCGACAGTTACGTCTAGTCGGGTTGCTGAATCGCTGCTGCCGGATGACGCCGCAATTAAAACCTGACTGGTTGCAAACGATGACGCCGCGACGCCGGACGCTCAGCATGGATGACTGCGGCGCGCCCTGGTGCGCACCGCGGGTCCTGTCCCCTATCCGAGGTGTCGCGTGTCATCAATTGTCTTGGAGCCGACACCGATTCGGGTGCGGTCGGCCGCTCGGTGGCGGCCGCGCAAGTCCTGGCTACGGGTGGTGAGCCCGCTCGTCCTGGTGCTCGCGTGGCAGCTCGCCAGCGCCACCGGCGTGCTGCCGGAACGACTGCTCGCCGCCCCGATAACGATCCTGCACACCGCGGGCGAGTTGCTCGGCGAAGGCACCCTGCAGGAAGCGATCGCGGTGTCGCTCGGCCGGGCGGCGACCGGGTTCGCCATCGGCGCGGCTTTCGGCATCGGCCTCGCCGTACTGGCCGGGCTGAGCACGATCGGTGAGTACGTGGTCGACCCGCCGATGCAGATGCTGCGCACGGTGCCGTTCTACGGATTGATCCCGCTGCTCATCCTGTGGTTCGGCATCGGTGAGCTGCCCAAGGTGGTGCTGGTCGCGTTCGGCGCGGCAATTCCGTTGTATCTCAACACCTTCGCCGGAATCCGCGGCGTGGACGGCAAACTGGCCGAACTCGCCCGGGTGCAACAACTCGGCCGCTTCGCCCTGCTCGGGCACATCGTCCTGCCGGGCGCGCTGCCGCAGACCCTGGTCGGCCTGCGGCAGTCCCTCGGCGTCGCGTGGCTGGCACTGATCGTCGCCGAACAGGTGAACGCCGATGCGGGCCTCGGCTTCCTGATCAACGACGCCCGCGAATTCCTGCGGACCGACGTGATCGTCGTCGGCCTGCTGGTGTACTGCGTGCTCGGTCTGCTGACCGACGCGCTGGTCCGATTGATCGAGCGGAAGGCGCTGGCATGGCGACGCGGGTTCCTGGGGCAGTGATCACCGACGAACGGGTCATCGCGCCCGAAACACCAAGCCCGGAAACCACTTCCGCGACCGATCCGGCGCCCGTAGCCCAAGTCCGCGGCCTCGTCCGGGAATTCGACGGGCGACGCGTGCTCGACGGCCTCGATCTCGATATCGCGCCGGGTGAATTCGTCGCGCTACTCGGCCGCAGCGGGTCGGGCAAGTCCACCCTGCTGCGCGCCCTCGCGGGTCTCGACCAGGGAGTGCAGGGCGAATTGCGCACGCGGGGCACGATCGCCGTCGCGTTCCAGGAACCGCGCCTGGTCCCGTGGAAGCGCGTGCTGGCCAATGTGTATCTCGGTCTGCGCCAACCGGATCCGAAACGGGCAGCGCGGGCCGCCCTGGCCGAGGTGGGCCTGGCCGAGCGGGCTCAGGCCTGGCCGCTCACCCTTTCCGGCGGCGAGGCGCAACGCGTCAGCCTGGCGCGCGCCCTGGTGCGCGAGCCGGATCTGCTGCTGCTCGACGAACCCTTCAGCGCTCTGGACGCACTCACCCGGATCACCATCCACCGGCTCGTCATCGATCTGTGGCAGCGCCGCAAACCCGGCGTCCTGCTGGTCACCCACGACGTCGAGGAGGCGTTGCGGCTGGCCGACCGGGTGCTGGTGCTCGGCGACGGCCGGATCGCCCACGAGTCCCGCATCGAGCTGCCGCGTCCGCGCCGCAGCGAACACCCCCGACTGCTCGCCCTGCGCAACACCTTGCTCGCCGAACTCGGCGTGGCACCGGAAGGAACCGAATGAACGCCAGAAGGCTGCTGCTCGCAACGACTCTCGCACTGGTCGTGGCGGTCGGCACCGCCTGCGGGTCCGACCAGGCCGACGATGCCGCGGTGCGCCCGGACGGTTCAGTAGACCTGGCCAAAGTGACGCTGCACCTCGGCGATCAGAAGGGCACGGGGCTGCAGGCGCTGCTCACCGCCGCGGGCGAGCTGGACAAGACGCCGTACCAGATCGAGTGGTCGCAGTACCAGGCCGGGCCGCCGATGCTGGAGGCGATCAATTCCGGCGCAGTCGATTTCGGCGGCGTCGGCAACTCACCGCCGGTGTTCGCGGCGGCCGCCAAGTCGGCGATCAAGATCGTCAGCGCGTATCAGTCGGGCAAGGACGGGCAAGGCATCGTCGTGCCCAAGGATTCCCCGCTGCGCACGCCGGAAGACCTGCGCGGCAAAAAGATCGCCGTCACCAAGGGCAGCTCGGCGCACCATCACCTGCTCACCGTGCTGAACAAGGCGGGGATCAAATGGGATCAGATCGAGCCGCAATACCTGCAGCCGCCGGACGCGCTGGCCGCGCTGTCCACCGGCCGAGTCGACGCCTGGGCGATCTGGGACCCGTACACGGCGCAGGCCGAACAGCAATCGAACGCGCGAATCCTGGTGGACGGCAACGGATACATCCCCGGCGACGCCTTCTACGTGGCCGGGACCAAGGCGCTGGACCGCAAGGGAACGGCCGCCGCGCTGCGTGATCTGCTCGGCCGCATCGGCCGCGCGCACACGTGGGTGAACGAGCACCCCGAGCAGTGGGCGAAAACCTACGCCGAACTCACCGGCCTGCCCTATGACGTGATCCTCACGGTGGTAAAACGCGGGCGCTACCTCGACCATCAGCTCGACGCCCGCACCATCGCGGCCGAGCAGAGCGTGGCCGACGCGTTCGCCGAGGCGGGGCTCATCCCCCGCAAGGTCACCATCGCCGACTACATCGACACCCGTTTCAACGACCTGTTCCCCGCTGCCTGAGGAGTTGGCTCCCATGACTTTGTCGTTCCACTGGTTCCTGCCCACCTACGGTGATTCCCGCGGCCTGGTCGCGGGCGGGCACGGCACCTTCATGTCCGGCGATCGTCCGGCGACGCTGCGCTACCTGAATCAGATCGGCGCGGCCGCCGAGCACAACGGATTCGAGGCGGTACTCACCCCGACCGGCGCCTGGTGCGAGGACGCCTGGCTCACCACGGCGATGATGGTCGACACCACCGAGACGCTGAAGTTCCTGGTCGCGTTCCGGCCCGGCCTGGTCAGCCCCACGCTGGCCGCGCAGATGGCGGGCACCTTCCAGCGACACTCGCAGGGCAGGCTGCTGCTGAACGTGGTGACCGGCGGCGAACCGCACGAGCAGCAGGCCTACGGCGACTTCCTGGACAAGGAACAGCGTTACGCGCGCACCGGCGAATTCCTGCACGTGGTCCGCGAGCTGTGGACCTCGCAGGAACCGATCTCGTTCGACGGTGCACACGTGCAGGTCCGGGACGCGCTACTGAGCAACCGGCCCGATCCGATCCCGCCGGTGTTCTTCGGCGGATCCTCCGCGCCCGCCGGGCCGGTCGCGGCCCGCTACGCCGACACCTACCTCACCTGGGGCGAACCGCTGCTCGCGGTCAGCCGGAAACTGGAATGGATCCGCCACCTCGCCGTCGACGAGGGCCGGGTGCTCGACTACGGCCTGCGCATCCACGTGATCAGCCGCGACACGTCGGAAGAGGCCTGGGCCGAAGCCGATCGGTTGCTGCAGGGCATCGATCCCGCCGATATCGAACGCGTACAGGCCAGCCTGGCGCGCAGCGAGTCCGAAGGCCAGCGGCGGATGTCCGAACTGCACGGCGGCAGCACCGACCGGCTCGAGATCGCGCCCAACCTGTGGGCCGGTGTCGGGCTGGTGCGCGGCGGCGCGGGCACCGCGCTGGTCGGCTCGCATGCCGAGGTGGCCGAGCGCCTGATCGAATACTCGAAGCTGGGCATCAGCCACTTCATCCTGTCCGGTTACCCGCACCTGGAAGAGGCGTACTGGTTCGGCGAAGGGGTGCTGCCCATCCTGGAGCGCAAGGGACTGTGGCGGCATCCGTCGCGTCCGGCCGCGCCGCGTGCCGCCACGCCGTTCGCGGCGTCGTCGAGCAGCTGACCTGACAAAGTCGCAGGCAAAACGAGGTGCACGAGATCGGCTGGGGATCCCCAGTTAACGATCACTGACTGACTTCGATGAGAATGGCCTTCGGTCCGGCGCACCGGCGGGACCGCTGGACGAGCTCATAAGGGAGTCATGACCACCGCACCCGCTCAGCGCTGGCGCCGCCGCGTCCCCGACACCGCGACCACCGACGGAGCGCCGAAGCTGGCGCGTAGGCTCGGCCGCATCGACCTCACGGCGATGGGCGTCGGCACCATCGTGGGTGCGGGCATCTTCGTGATCACCGGCGTCGCCGCCGCGGAGAAGGCCGGGCCGTCCATCGTGCTGTCGTTCGTGCTGGCCGGCACGGTCTGCGTGCTCGTCGCGCTGTGCTACAGCGAGCTCGCCGCGATGGTGCCGGTGTCCGGCAGCGCCTACACCTATACCTACGCGACACTCGGCGAAGGTCCGGCGTTCCTGGTCGGCTGGAATCTGCTGCTCGAATTCGTCATCGCCGGCGCGGCCGTCGCGATCGGCTGGTCGGGCACGACGGTGTCGGCGCTGGATTCGATGTTCGGCATCACCGTGCCGCACGCCATCGCAGCGGGCCCGGGCGAGGGCGGCATCGTGAACCTGCCCGCGGTGCTGATCATCGGCGTGATCGTCGCGGTGCTGGTCGGCGAGGTGTCGCTGACCGCGAAGATCACCAAGGCGCTGGTCGGCGTGACGATCGGGGTGCTCGTGCTGGTGGTCGCGGTCGGTGCGCCGCATATCGACGTGCAGAACTGGACTCCGTTCGCGCCCTTCGGTTTCAGCGGCATCATCGGCGGCGCGGCGATCGCCTTCTTCGCGTTCCTCGGCTTCGACGTGGTCGCCGCCTCGGCCGAGGAGGCGCGCAATCCGCGCCGCGACGTGCCGTTCGCGATCATCGGCACGGTGCTCATCGCCACGCTGCTGTACGCGCTGGTGAGCGCCGTGCTCACCGGTATCGCGCCGTTCGCGACGCTGAACAACGGGGCGCCGATCGCGACCGCGTTCAGCGGCTTGCACATCGGCTGGATCGGCAACGTCATCGTGATCGCCTCGGTCATCGCGCTCACCAAGGGCCTGCTGCTGATCGTGTACGCACAGGTGCGGCTGAGCTTCGCGATGTGCCGAGATCGGTTGCTGCCCTTCGGCCTCGCCCAGACCGGCAAGCGCTCGACCCCCGTCCGGCTCACGCTGATCCTCGGCGTGTTCTGCGCCGCGATCGCCGGGCTGCTGCCCATCGACATCGTGGTCGAGCTGGTGAACATCGGCGCGCTGTCGGCGTTCGCCGTGGTGTGCGTCGGCGTGCTGGTGCTGCGGCGGGCCGAACCCGACCGGGAGCGGCCGTTCCGCACGCCGCTCGTCCCGTTCGTGCCGATCCTCGCACTCGTCGGCTGCGTGCTGCTTGCCACCACGCTGGACGGGCTGACCTGGGTGCGGTTCGCGGTATGGGTGCTCATCGGCATCGCCGTCTACCTGGGTTACAGCCGCAAACGCTCCACTCTCGCCTGACCACCTCGGGAAATGTCACATATCCCCCGGAATCCATTGCGTCCCATGCGCGTTTTCGGCAGGCTCACAGATGCCGATCGGTGCCGGTGAGGCCCAGACGAAGGGACGACTGACGATGTCGGACGACGAGAAGCAGATCCGGGTCTTGATCGAACGGTGGGCCGCGGCGGTGCACGCCGGCGACCTCGACACCGTCCTCGCCGATCACGCACCCGACATCGTCATGTTCGACGTCCCGCCGCCGGACGAAGGGCTGCGCGGTATCGACGCCTACCGCGCGGCCTGGCCCGGCTTCTTCGAATGGCAGGCCCAGGGCGCGACCTTCGAGATCGTCTCCCTCGACATCACCGCGGGCGCCGACGTCGCCTTCGCCCACGCCCTGCTCCTGTGCGGCACGCCGGAGGAATTCGCCGAGAACCCCGCCCGCCGCCTCCGCCTGACGCTGGGTCTACGCAAAGAGAACGGCCGCTGGACCGTCACCCACGAACACCACTCGTTCCCCGACGCCACCCTGCCCCCGGTCTGAAAGTGGGTGGGGCGCAACGATGCCGGGGAAGTCCCTCGCCCACCCGCTCAGGTAGGCGGAGCAGGGGCGAAGTCGGGACGACCCATCCACCAATTGCCCGGGGCGTCCGGGTCGGCGCTGGACCAGAACTCGATGATCGCCTGCGTGAATTCCGCGGCCGAGAGCCGTCCGTCACCGTCGAGGTCGAGGTGCGTGAACGCCTCGTGTGCTTCGTCGTCGGTCAGGCCGGGAAAGTGGCCGCGCTGGAACGCCGCGAACTCACCCGGATCGACGCTGCCGTTGCCGTCGGTGTCGGCGATCGCGAGGAACGCCTCGGCCAGCGCGCCGACGGTCGCCGCCGCGGCGCCCGGGTCCGCGGCCAGGGTCCGGGTGGAGGTGATGAACTGTTCCCTGGTGATCGCGGTGCCGCCACCGGGAATGTGCGGCAGGTGCAGATCCCGCCAGACCGCCAGGTAAGCGTCGATGATGCGTTGCTCCGCAGCGGAATTCGGTGGATAACCGAGCGACGCGGCCACTCGCTGTCCACAGAGCACATGATCGTGCTCGGTCAGCCGGCCGTCGCCGTCCACGTCGAGATGATCGAAACCGTGACCGATCTTGGCGGTCAGTAGATCCGGAACCGACACGACTCATCCCCTCCTGATCTTCGGACAACGCGACGAACCGGAACAAGCGCGGCCGATGCCCGCACCCCAACCATGTTAGGCAGCGCGCGGCGCGGCCGTTCGGGATTCGGCCGACACGCCAACCCCACCATCGCTACCGAGTGGAATGAACGTCGCGGCATAGCGTGACACCGGATTCGTGTCAGGTCGTACAGGGTCCACTCGCGTCGACGAGACCTGTGATGGGGGGCCGAGCACGGATTGCTCGCGTCCGCGCTGGGCCGCTGACTGCTCTTCGAGATTGCTTCGCGCCCGATCCCGTCCGCCGATCATCCGCATCGACGGTCACGGGACAGGCCTGACGGTGTGGAAGGGATCGATATGAATCGCTTGCGCAGTGCCTCGCTCGTCGCCGCGTCCCTGGTGCTGGCCGCGGGCATGATGTCCGCGGCCGGGCAATCGGCTGCGGCGGAAGCAATCGCCACGTGCACGGTCAACGGCACGTTGGTGACCATGACGACCGAGGACGCGTACATCAGGGGCACCGACGGCGACGACGTGGTCACCTGTCGCGGCGGGGTCGCCGGTGAGACCGCACTGCCGGAACGTACCTATCTGCAGACCTTCGGCGGAAACGATCACATCACGGTGATCGGCGGTTCCGACCAGGTCGCGAGTATGGCCACGATCGAAGCCGGGGAAGGCGATGACACGATCGTCGTGACCGGTGGCAGCGGTAAGACGGGGGCACCTGCGGTCGACGCCGGGTTCGTTTCCGTGGCTACCGGTGTGGTGCGAGGCGGTCCCGGTAACGACACCATCACCATCACCGGCGGCACCGCCAGCGAAGGGACTTCCGGCTACAACGCCGGTTCGCTGGGCTCGATCCAGGGTGAGGATGGTGATGACAAGATCACCGTGGTCGGTGGCGCGGGGACAGATAGAGGCGATGCCGGCGCCGCCGTGCTCGGTGGGGTCTCCGGCGGCAACGGCGATGATGTGATCGATGTGCGCGGCGGGTCTTCCCCGTCGTTCGGCGGCGCCGGTGCCATCCGTCCGGTGGGCGGTGGCCCCGGCAACGACACCATCACCATCACCGCGGGCTCGGCGACGAGTCCCGACGACGCGGCGTTCGTCTACGCCGCCCTCGGGAGCTACGGGCGCGTATACGGCGGCACCGAGTCGCGCCCGGACCGCCCGGACACCGATCCCGGCAACGACATCATCACCATCGTCGGCGGCTCCGCGATCGACCCTTCTGTTGCCGGCGGTGACGCGATCACCGGCGATGACCGCAATCCGAATGCGGTGATGGTCGACGGGGGCGGGGGCAACGACGTCGTCACGGCGATCGGCGGTACAGGCCCCGCAGGTGTCGGCCAGGGCAACACCGGAACGATCCAAGGCGGCTCCGGCAACGACATCCTCGACGGCGGCAACGGAAACGGCCGGTTGATCGGCGGCGAAGGCGACGACATCCTTCTCGGTGGCCCCGGCGACGACACCCTCGAAGGCGGTCCGGGCGCGGATCGGATCTGCGGCGACGAAGGGGCGTTGCAGGACAACGTGCTCGACTGCACCGCGACCACGTCCAGCGGCAACGACACCCTCACCGGCGATGAGGGTACCGACAAACTCATCGGCGGCCCCGGCAACGACACCGTCGACGGCGGCCCCGACCTCGACTACCTCTGCGGCGACCGAGCAACCGCCGCAACACCATTGGACGACACCTGCGCCGGAAACGACGCCTCCGACGGTGACGACACCCTCAACGGCGGCCCCGCCGCCGACACCATGGACGGCCAAGGCCACACCGACGGCGACACCGGCGACGGCGGCCCCGACCTCGCCGTCTGCCGCAACATCGAAAACCCCACGCGCTGCAGGTCTTGACGGTCTCGACGAAACAAGTCAGGTCTCCCTAGGACAGGAGTGAGAATGCGACCTGGGCGTCGCCGTCTTGACCGTCGACGCCGCTGCCGACTTCCCGCACGCTTTCCGTGTTCGCGCACCCGTCTCCGCATGGCATAGCGAGTGCGAGAACTCAGATGGGGTGCGACTGCGCAGAGCGGGTGTGGCAAGGGCGCAACGCGGCCGGTTCGGACGAGCCACCGAAGCCGCCGACCGGTTCGGGTTCGATGACGCCGCAGGCCGGCCCGATGGTTGCAGCCGTTGCGAACTCGCACTCGATGCAGACTTGCGCTTGGTGAACATCATTGGGGCGCTTGGCGTTACGTTCCACGTGAATCATTGCGATGCCGGAAACGAGCGGCGTGGTCAGTCGGGGTGCGGGCGGGACTGCCGGTAGCTGGTCTCGATCTGCTCGCGGAGGTGTTTCTCCGTATGCCGGATGGCGGGGCCGATGAAGGCCTGGATCACTCGATCGAGGAACCGGCCCGCGAAACCACCGGGGACTCGATAGTCGGCGGTGGCGCTGACCTCGGTGGTCTCCGGGGTCAGCGCCTCGAAGTCCCAGCGGATCGAGCCTTCGATGCCTTTGATGGCCCGCATGGTGACCCGGGAGCCGTCGATCCATTCGGTGGTGTCGGCGCGCAGGTGCAGTGTGGTCGGGCCGAGATGCAGTGCGGTATCGAAAACCGCTCCGACACCGGAGGTTTGGTCACCTACCGGGGTGAAGTGCCGGATGCCGAACATCCATTTCGGGACGTTGCGGTAGTCCGCGACGTAGGTGAAGGTGAAGTCCACCGGCGCTTTACACGCCGCGCTGTGCTCGACATGCCCCATGCTGCCCTCCTGCCGCGCCCCGCCTCCCCCGGTGCCGGCCCGACTCCCACGCCCGCACGTCGACGCGCTGTCTCATCGACTCGCCTCCCCGCCTCCGACCCTAGAGCACCGCACGGACCTTCGCCCGCGAACTCGATTGCCCGCCATTCATTTACCGGCGGCAAGCACCGCACCAGAGACAGTCGGCCGCGCGACTCACCACGCTCGTTTGCGCCAGGGATCGAAGAACAAGCTCGATCTCGACACCGAGGACCACCGATGCACCGGCCCGAGCGATACCTGCACCCAGCGCATTACGCGCCCGAGATACGTATTGGACGCCGTCCACTCGAGGCGGCACCGCGAGTCCCCCGAGCGCAATTGGGGGCCGGACGTCAGCAACCGGCGCCACGAGAGCCTTCGCTTCGCCTGCCGCGTGCTCGCGTAGTCAACCAGGCACTCTTCACGAACCTAGTTGCGTGCCAGGCATTTACAGCCCGCCGTCCACTCTCACTCGGCCAACTCGTCCAGCACCGCACCCAGCCGGGTCAGCGTGGTCCGCCACCCACGCTCCAGCGCATTGCGTGCCATCTTCTGCCTGCGGTTCTCGATGTCGAAACCGGTCTGGGTCAACACGAGTCGGGTGCCGCGGCCCTGCGGCCGGATCGTCCAGTCGACGACCCACCGGGCCGGGTATTCGGCTCGCAGGTCCACCCAGCTGACGGTCAGCTGCGCGGCGGGCTCGGCGACGAGGACCTCGCAGGCGACCTCGCCGGGCGTTCGAGCGGGAACCTCGAAGATGAAATGGGTGCCGACGGTCGCGGCGAACCCGATCGAGCGGAGTAGCCAGCGTTCGATGAGGTCCGGTTCGGTCAGCGCGCGCCACACGTCCTGCGGCGGCACCGGAAAGAAGCTGCCGATCTCGACCGCCGCTGGATCCAGTTCCGCATCCGAGGTCACCGGCGCACCGCCGCAACGAATCCCACCATGCCACCAGCATTACATACGCCGGTGCGCGGTCAGTCCTCGTCGACGAGCGGCTCCCCGGCCGCGGCCCGCCGCACGTTCTCCCGGCCGTTGTCCTCTTCGGTGCGCCCGACCCGCCAGTAACCGGTGAAGGTGATCGAGTGCTTGTCGATGCCGCGTTCCCGGACGAGATGCCTGCGGGTGAGTTTCACCAGGCTCGCCTCGCCGGAAATCCACGCGTACGGTGCGCCGTCGGGGAACTGCGCGCCCTGCACCGCCGCCACCACCGCGTCACCGGGTCGCCGGTCGCCGCGGTGGATCCAGTCGATCCGCACATCGCCCGCGGTGTCGAAGCGCTGCTCCTCGTCCGGACCGGAGACCTCGATGAACGCGCGGAGCACCGCGCCCGGGTCGAGCCCTTCGATGATGGAACCGATTGCCGGAATCGCGGATTCGTCGCCGACCACCAGCTGCCACGCCACTGCGGGTTCGGGACAGTACAGCGCGAACGGCGGGCACAGCATGCCGATCTCGGCGCCGGGCACCGCCTTGGCCGCCCAATCCGACGCGGGCCCAGCGTGTTCGGTGTGCAGGACGAAGTCGATGTCGAGTTCACCGAGTTCGGGTCGTTGCGCGCGCACGGTGTAGGTGCGCATCGGCGGCCGGATCGCGTCGGGCATGGCGAGATACCGGTGGTACCAGCTCATCGCTTGATCGGCACTGTCGAGCGGGGGCGGGACGACGGGGCGCCGCTGACCCGGCAGCGGGAAGAAGACCTTGGTGTACTGATCGGGTCCGACGTTGATCAGCGCGTCCGGGTCCTGGCCGGTGAGCGTGATGCGGACCATGTGCGGTGTCAGTTGAGCCACCCGGCTGACCTGTAGCGTCGCGTAGGCCATGGTCGGGCGGTTCGTGCGCGTCGTGGTTGCCATAAGGTTAGGCTAACCTGATCGACCGCCTCCACGCGAGGGGCTTCGCCGGATCGAGCCCCCAGTCGCCAGGCCACCCGGCCCGACCCGGCGGCCGCTTTGATGCTCGGGTGCGGGCGTTCGGCACGGCCGTTAGGGTCGGGTGGTGACCTGGACGGTGGGCTTCGACCTCGATATGACGCTGATCGATTCGCGGCCGGGCGTCGGCCGGGCCGTCGACATTCTCGCGGCGGAATTCGACGTGCCGTTGCGCGGCGCCGATTTCGCGGATCGACTCGGCCCGCCACTGGCCACCCTGCTCGCCGAAGCAGGCGCACCCGAAGAACTCGTCCCGGCCCTGGTCGTCCGATACCGCGAACTGTATCCGTCGATCGTGTCGAGCATTCCGGCCATGCCCGGGGCCGAGGCCGCGCTGGCCGCGGTCGACGCGCGCGGCGGGCGGGTACTCGTCGTCACCGGCAAGCACGGTCCGCTCGCCCAGTTGCACATCGACGAACTCGGTTGGCGGATAGACCATCTCGCGGGCGACCTGTGGTCCGCGGGCAAGGCGAGCGTGCTGCGTGCGGAAGGCGCCCACCTCTTCGTCGGCGATCACGCCGGCGATATGCGCGGGGCGCAGGCCGCGGGTGTGCTCGCGGTCGGGGTCACCACCGGCCCGTGTGACGCCGCCGAACTGCGGGCCGCGGGGGCCGACGTCGTCCTCACCGATCTCACCGAGTTTCCCGAATGGCTTGCCGAACAGGCATTTTGAGAGAGGAGAACGCAGTGCAGGACCGGTTCACCGACAAGATCGCCGTGGTGACGGGTGCGGCGCAGGGCATCGGCGCGGCCACCGCGCTACAGCTGGCGGTCGAGGGCGCCGCGGTCGCCGTGCTGGACCGCAACGCCCCCGCGGACACCCTCGAACAGATCACGCGTGCGGGCGGCACCGCCCGCGGCTACGTCTGCGACGTCACCGACCGCGCGTCGGTCCAGTCGGTCTTCGACCAGATCGCCACCGATCTCGGCAGTCCGCAGATCCTGATCAACAACGCGGGCATCACGCGCGACGATCTGTTCTTCCGGCTGGCCGAGGACGATTGGAACGCGGTGCTCGCGGTGAACCTCACCGGCGCCTACCACTGCGCGCAGGTCGCGCAGAAATACATGGTGGCCCAGCGCTACGGGAAGATCGTCTCGCTGTCCAGCCGGTCCGCGCTCGGCAATCGCGGCCAGGCCAACTACGCCGCCGCCAAGGCCGGCATCCAAGGCCTGACCGCCACCCTCGCCATCGAACTCGGGCCGTACAACATCAACGTCAACGCCGTCGCGCCCGGCTATATCGCCACCGCGATGACCGCCGCGACCGCGAACCGCGTCGGCATGTCGGCCGAGGAACATCAGCAGTCGGTCGCCGAACGCACCCCGCTCGGCCGGGTCGGGCAGCCCGCCGAGGTCGCCGCGGTCATCGCGTTCCTCGCCAGCGACGCAGCGTCTTACGTCAGCGGCCAGACGCTCTACGTCAACGGCGGCGCGAGGTAGGCACGCGGCCGCGACGTCACCAGGGCAGCCGGCCCTGCCGGTCGAAATATCCACCGGTGGGGCCGTCCGGTCCCGCGGTGGCCAGCTCGACGATGGCGTCGGTGCCTTCGGTGACGGTCTGATAGCCGCCGTTGTTGTTGAAATCCGTTGCGGTGTAACCGGGATCGGCGGCGTTGAAATGGATCTCCGGCAGCGCCCGCGAGTATTGCGACATGATCATGTTGAGCGCCGCCTTCGACGGGCTGTAGTTCAGGTTCGGCAGCGAGGATTCCAGTCGCTCCGGGTCCGAGGTGACGGCCAGCGAGCCCATGCCGCTCGACACCATCACGACACGCGGGTGCGCCGCCGCGCGCAGCAGCGGCAGGAACGCATTGGTCACCTGGACCGGTGCGAACACATTGGTCTCGAAGACCGGACGCAGATCCTCGGCCTGCGTCTGCTCCGGAGCCCGGAAAGCGCCGGGGATACCCGCGTTGTTGATCAGTACGTCCAGTGCCTGCGTCCGCTCCCGTACCGCGGCGACCGCCGCCTCGATCGAGGCGACCGACGTGACATCCAACGGCACGAACTCGACGTTCAGCCCCTGCCCGGCCAGTTCGGCCGCCGCTTGCTTGCCGCGCTCGGCGTCGCGTGCGCCGAGGAACACCTGCCAGCCCAGTTCGCCCAGCCTGCGGACGGTCTCCCGGCCGAGGCCCTTGTTCGCTCCGGTCACCAGAGCCGTTGTCGTTGTCGTCATACGTTCAGCTTTGGCGCCCGGACCCCACCTGAACAGGGCGGGTTCGTCATGGGATCAGCGGTACCACCCCGTGCCACGCCGGGTGCGGGATGATCGAACAATGGACCGCGCCGAACTCGCCGCCCTGCTCCGGCAGGCCCGCAGCCGGACCCAGCCGCGCGATGTCGGCCTGCCCGCGGGTCTGCGGCGGCAGGTGCCCGGTTTGCGCCGCGAAGAGGTGGCGCAGCTGGCGGGTATCAGCGTCGACTATGTGGTGCGGCTCGAGCAGGGCCGTGGCCCGCACCCGTCCAGCGCGGTGCTGGCCGCGCTGGCGCGGGCGTTGCGGCTGAACGACAACGATCGCAACCTGCTGTTCCAACTCGGCGGGGCCACCCCGCCGCAGGCAGGCCATATCGCGATGGTGGTGCGGCCCAGCGTTTTACGGCTGCTGGATCGAATGTCCGACCTGCCCGCGCTGGTGATGTCCGCGAAAAGCGATGTGCTGGCCTGGAACTCGATGGCCACCGCACTGCTCGGCGACTTTTCCGCGTGGCCGGTCCCGCAACGCAACATGATCTGGCAGTGCTTCCTCGGTACCGAGATGAGCCGAGTCCGGCACACGCCCGAAGAGGTCCGCATGATCGGCGCGTACGGTGTCGGCACCCTGCGCAGCGCGAAAGCCCGCTACCCGACCGACCCGGATCTCGATCGCCTGATCACCGAACTGCGCACGCGCAGCGCGGACTTCGAGCAGCTCTGGCGCGAACGGCCGTCCAGCCTGTGGCGCACTGCCACCAAGACCGTCGACCACCCCGAACTCGGCCTCCTCGTCATCGAATGCGACACCCTCCTGGTCCCCGACGCCGACCAAACCGTGGTCGTCTACTCCGCCGAACCGAACACCCCCGCCGCCTCCGCCCTCGACCTCCTCCGCGTCACCGGCACCCAGCAGTTCAGCGAGCATCGCTGAACTGCCGGACACGGGTGCGGCCTCTGCAGACCTATGCCGCCTTGTACCGGCGCAGGTATTCGCCGGTGAGGGAGCGGGGGTCGGTGAGGAGGTCGGCGGGGGTGCCGGTGAAGACGACCTCACCGCCGGCCTTGCCGCCGTCGGGGCCCAGGTCGATCACCCAGTCGGAGTGGGCGACGACGTCGAGGTTGTGTTCGATGACGACCACAGTGTTGCCGCGCTCGACCAAGCCGTCGAGCAGGGCGAGCAGGGTGTCGACATCGGACATGTGCAGGCCGGTGGTGGGTTCGTCGAGCACATAGACGCTGCCGGTATTGCCCAGTTGGGTGGCGAGTTTGATGCGCTGACGTTCACCGCCGGACAGGGTGCTCATCGCCTGGCCGAGGCTCAAATAGTCCAGGCCGACCTCGTTCATGGTGCGCAGCTTGGTGTTCAGCGCCTTCTCCGGGAAGAACGCCAGCGCTTCCTCGGCCGTCAGCTCCAGCACGTCGGCGATCGACTTGCCGCGCAAGGTGAGTGCGAGCACGTCGTCGGAGAAGCGCCGTCCGTCGCAGGCATCGCAGTGCGTGGTCACCGGATCCATGTACGCGATCTCGGTGATGATCACACCGCGCCCCTCGCACTGTTTGCAGGCGCCCGCCGAGTTGAAGCTGAACAACCCCGGCGACTCCCCCGTCGCCTTGGCGAACAATTTGCGGATCGGGTCCATCAGCCCCAGATACGTTGCGGGCGTGGAACGCGACGATGCGCCGATGGCCGACTGATCCACGAAGATCACCTCCGGGTGCTCGACCACGAAGACGTCCCGGATCAGGCTGCTCTTACCGGAACCCGCCACACCGGTGATCGAGGTCAGCACGCCGGTCGGGATGCCGACGGTCACGTCCTTCAGGTTGTGCACGCCTGCGTGCTCGATCAGCAACTCCCCCTTGGCCTTCCGGAAGTCTTCCTTCACCGTGAACGGCCGGCGCAGGCCGGCCCCGGTCGGCGTATCGGCCGCGCGCAATTCCTCGAAGCTGCCCTCGAACACCACCCGGCCGCCGTGCAGGCCCGCCCGCGGGCCGACATCCACGATATGGTCCGCGATCTGGATCACGTCGGGATCGTGCTCGACCACGAGCACCGTATTCCCCTTGTCCCGCAGGGCTTTCAGCAGATCGTTCAACCGGCCCACGTCGCGCGGATGCAGTCCGACGCTCGGCTCGTCGAAGATGTAGGTCATGCCGATCAACGTGCTCGACAGGTGCTTGATCATCTTGAGCCGCTGCCCTTCACCGCCGGACAGCGTCGAGGTCGGCCGGTCCAGGCTCAGGTAGCCCAGCCCGATATCGGCCACCCGCTGCAGCGCGGTGCGGATCGCGGCGGCCAGCCCGACCGCGGCCGGGTCGGTGATCTCGTCCAGCACGGCCATCAGATCGGTGATCTGCAATGCGGCCCAGTCGGCGATATTGCGGCCATCGATCTTCGTGGCCAGTGCCGCCGCGTTCAACCGGGCGCCGTGACAGGTCCCGCAGACGCCTTCGGTGAGGAACTGCTGGATCTGGGCCCGGGTCTTCTCGCTGAGGCCGGAGGTGTCGCGTTGCAGTTTGGTGCGGGTGAACTTGGCGGCGATGCCCTCGTAGTCCGCTTTCCAGGTGCCCTTGGCGAAGGTGAGTTCCACCTTGCCGCCGGTGCCGTGCAACAGATCCGCGAATTCGGCCTCGGTGTAGTCGGCGATCTTCTTGTCCAGATCGAATCGGCCCGAATTGCCGTACAGCTGCCAGTCGCCGCTGCCGACGCCGTAGCCGGGCAACAGGATCGCGCCCTCGTTGAGGGATTTGGTGCGGTCCAGCAGGCGGTCGGGGTCGACCCGCACCGAGACGCCGAGGCCGTCGCAGTCCGGGCACATGCCCTGCGGCACGTTGAACGAGTAGTGATAGACGAATCCGGCCGACGGGGCGCCGAAGCGGGCGAACATGGCACGCACCATGGAGAAGATGTCGGTCATCGTGCCGACGGTCGAGCGCGGGCCACCGCCCACGGGCTGCTGGTCGATGATCACCGGTGCGGTCAGGTTCTCCATCGCCTCCGCGTGCGGACGCTCGTAGCGCGGCAGGAAGTTGAGAATGAAGGCGGGGAACGTCGCGTAGAGCTGCCGTTGCGATTCCACGGCGATGGTGTCGAACACGATCGACGACTTGCCGGAACCGGACACCCCGGTGAAAACGGTGATCTTGTTCTTGGGGATGTCCAGCGACACATTGCGCAGGTTGTGCTCACTGGCTCCGAGCAACCGGATGACATCGGTGCCGGGAGCGGTTTCGGCGAAAGGCATACGAACACCATGCCACCCGACACCGACAAAACACCCACGGCATTGTGACGTAGATCACATCAATTCGCGCCCATCCGGGCGGTCGTTCTGCTCACCACCCCGACAGTGAAAGACGCTCCCGCGCGCGAACTTCCGCCCCCGCCGGACCCTTCCCGTCCAGAACGATCTCGGGATAAGGTTCCAGAATGGGCCAGCCTCGCGCGCATCGCACCCGGAAGGTGACCGTCACGTTGCCCGAGGAACTGGTCAGTACCCTCGAACGCTGGCGCGCCGAAGGGCGGATCGAGTCGGTGGCCGCGTTCGTCGCCGAATCGGTGTTCGCGCGGCTCGGCACGGCCGAGTCGCTGGCCAAGCTCGAAGAGGTGTTCGGCGGCAGACCGCCGCTGGATCTGATCAACCGCGCCCGCGCCATTCAAGGGTTACCGCCGTTATCCGAGGAGGAGGCAGGCGGGCCACACCTCGGCGCCGCGTGAAAACCCCCGCCCTGGGCGGTGTCGTCTTCGATACCGCAGCCGTCGTCAGCTGGGCCAATCAAGCCAACTACGCCCAGGCCGTGGTCTGGGCGACGGTCGGCGCGAACAACACCATCGTCGTCCCCGCCACCGCACTGGCGGCCGCCCGCGCGCACATCCCGCCGCACCGCCTCGACATCCTCGACGTGCTGCTGGAACTGCCGCACACCATCATCACCGCGCTGGACCGCGGCGCCTCCGAACGGCTCGGCGCCGCCTTCGCCGGCAACCCCGACGCCGAACTCCTGCTGCCCGCCGGACACGCCGCCGCCGAGGCGGTGGCCCGCGACTGGCCTTGTCTCACAGCGCGACCCAAGAAACTCCGCCAACTCGACCCCCGGGTCATCATCGACCTGCTCCCCTAGGACTTCGCGCACCAGTTCCGCGTTCCCGCACCCGCTGCGCGACGCCATAGCGGGTGCGGGAACGCAGAACCGGTGCGTCTAGCGCAGCAGGTCGATCACCGGGGCGAACTGTTCCATGCTGTGCTCGAGCACGGTGATATAGCTGAAGCCGTAGCGGTCGCGGTGGGCGCGGACGTGGTCGGCGATCTCGTCCGGGGTGCCGATCAGCAAGGTGGGCAACTCTTCCGGGCGATCGGCGACATCTTCGGGGAGGGCGGGGCCGAACAGCTCGAGCACGGCGGCGCGCTCCTCGGGCGGCACCACCCGCTGCACGAGCAGATTGAATTCCACACTGCCCGAACGCTTCCCGAGAAGTTCGCGGACGTACTCGACCCGTTCGCCGATCTCGGCCAACCCGGCCAGATGCAACGGACCGCCGTGCTCGGTCGCGGAAGCGCCGGGAAAGGCGATGATATCGGCGTTTTCGGCGGCCAGGCGCAGCAGCCGGTCACCCCAGCCGGCGATCAGCAGCGGCGGGCCCGCCGGTTGTGCTGGGCGCGGCTGGTATTCGGGATCGGAGAACAGGGTCCGTAACGTGCTGACCGTCCGCTCCAGGTGCGCCACCCGCTTGCCGCCGGACTCGAAAGGGATTCCCGCGGACTCGAATTCGGTTTGCACATAGCCCGCACCGAGCCCGATCTCCACCCGCCCGTCGGTGAGCTGATCCGCGCCCGCGATATCGCGCGCCAGCAGTACCGGATTGTAGAACGAGGTGTTCAACACGAACGTGTT
Organism: Nocardia vulneris; assembly: GCF_001613425.1. Taxonomy (GTDB): domain Bacteria; phylum Actinomycetota; class Actinomycetes; order Mycobacteriales; family Mycobacteriaceae; genus Nocardia; species Nocardia vulneris. The sequence goes on from NZ_BDCI01000050.1 coordinate 78,079, forward strand.
CACCCGCACCCGCTCGGTCGACTCGGCGGCCAGGATCATCGACGGAAACGGTGCCGGGCAGCCCAGATGATCGGCCACCCCGATCACGTCGAACCCCAGTTCCTCGGCCCTGCGGCACTTCTCGATCCACAGGGCTCGCGAATCCGGAGCCACCATGTTCACACCGAATCGAAATGCCCGCTGCGCCGTCACGATCCCCTGTCTACCAGCCCCCCGATTCCCGTTTTCCACAGGCTCTGCCCTCGCCTTGCTCCCAGGTCCCAGTCGACGACAGAGCGCACCCGTCCGTGATCAACTTCCCATTGCGCCGGATGTTCTGACAAACGACGATCGCTGACGAAAGGAACACGACCATGGCGGGTGTGGCGCCGGTTCAGGTCGACCACCATCAGTTCAGTGTGGGGGCGGTCGACGCCGACACACTGGACACTCGGGACGAGGGCACCCTGTTGTGTCCGGGCCCAGGATTCGTGACCGTGCTGACCGGAATCGCCTACGGGCCGGTGAGTGTCACGGTGGTGACCACCGACGCCGCACCCGAGGACAACGACCTCGCCGAATGGGAGGCCGTCGAGGAGACCGGGCTCGAATCCGCCGGAGAACTGCGGGTACTGCGGTTGGACGGCGAGGTGGTGCCCGGCTTCGAGCCGATACCGCCGGGGCGGTATCGGATTCGCACCTATGCCCGGGGCCGCGACGACAACTGGGATCTGGAGGTGGCCGAACCGTCCGAGACCTATCGGCTCGTGCTGTGGCCGACTACCGAGGCAGACAACGGAATTCGGCAACTGCACAAGACCGATACCGCGTATTCGGCACCGGCGAAAACGCTGCCGATACCCGATTACGACCGGTCCTACATCCGCGACGCCGACGGCCTCGTACAGCGGGTCCCGCACGATCACCCGGACGTCAAAGCTTTTCACGAGCGGGTGGCTACGTGGGGCGGGCGACCACCAACACATGTGCTCACGGCAGGATTCGGCAATTACGACGCACAGTTCCTCTCCGGTCTGGACCGAGATCTGGTCGACGGCATCGTGGCGCTGTCCCCCGCACGGCAGCGGGAGCTGGCCCGCTGGTGCGTGCATCGCGCATTCGAACGCGCGGGACTGACGGAGTTCGCCGATTTCCGGGCCGGTCTCGCCGCGCTGGACGCCGGGGACCCCGCGGCGGCACCGCCGGATTTCGGCAACGGCTCCCGAATAGTGACGCGGATCGACACCGATCCCGAGATCCCGGTCACGATCGTGTCCGGTCTCCCCGGCAACACCGAGCAGATCCAGCAGCACAAAGCTGTTTGGGCGTACTCCGCCGCGACCGATATCGACGACCCGCTCAAAGCCGCCTGCTGTGCGGTGCGGGCCGCCGCGACCACCTATGGCATGGACTACCCCGAACTGTTCGACGCGCTGCGTACCGAATTCCACCTCCCCACACCGTGACGAGCGCCGTCCCGGCACGGATACCGGTTCTGCCCTAGAGTGGACGCCGAAGGTTTGCCGCCCAACCGCTCATGTGCTGTCACCTGATCCGAGAGGGGTAACCGGATGACTCAGCTAGATCCCGTGGTGCAGGAATTCGTGGACGCGCTCAACGCCAACGACCAGGATCGGTTCTTCGCCGCGCTCACCGACGACGCGACCATGTCCGACGACGGCGTGGAACGCAATATCGGCCAGTGGACCGACTCGGAGGTCTTCGGCAGCAACGCACGGATGCAGGTCGAGTCGGTGGACGACGGCGGTACCGAACTGGTTGCCGATTACACCAATTCGCGCTGGGGTTCGATGCGCACCAGCTGGCGGTTCACCGTGCGCGACGGCAAGGTCAGCCGGTTCGAAACGGGCCAGGCCTGACCCCGCCCTTGCCCGCACCGCACCGGGCTTGACATCCTGACGATCGTGTTCGCTGCGCCCCGTTACGGTACGGGCTCCCTCGCCGACCTGTTCCCTTCGCTGCTCGCCGGTTTCGGCGTGCCGGGCGAGCGGGACCGGCTCGGCCTCGATATCGCCGCCGACCGGGTGTGCGTCCTGTTGATCGACGGGCTCGGCGCGGCCGCGCTGGCCGCGAATCCCGGTGTGGCGCCGTTCTTGTCGAGCCTGCCCGCGGTGGCGCTCACCACGGGGTTCCCGAGCACCACGGCGACCAGCCTGAGTTCGCTCGGCGTCGGTGTGCCGCCCGGCGAGCACGGCATCGTCGGCTATCTGATGCGGGTGCCCGAGCAGGATCGGCTGGTGAACTCGCTGCGCTGGCGGCTGCACGGCGAGGGGGCGCGTGTCGATCTGCTGAGCGAGCTGGTGCCGGAGGATTTCCAGCCCACCGCAACGGTTTTCGAACGCGCGGCCGCGCAGGGCGTCGTGGTCACGCAGGTGGCGCCGAACTATCAGAACGGTTCGGGCCTCACCCGAGCCGTGTTGCGCGGGTGCGCGTTTCGTCCCGCGTTCTCGGTCGGCGACCTGGTGGACGGGGTCGGCATCGGCCTGCGCGCCGGCGATCGCACGCTGGTCTACGCCTACTACGGCGATCTGGACACCACCGGGCACGTGCGCGGTCCGTCCTCGGACGCGTGGCTGCTGGAGCTGGCCCATGTCGACCGGATCGCCGCGGATATCGCCGAGCGGCTGCCGCGCGACGCCGCGCTGTGCGTCACCGCCGATCACGGCATGGTCGAACTCGGCGAGCGCATCGACTTCGACGAACACGACGGACTGCGCGCCGGCGTGCGGCAATTGGGCGGGGAACCACGCGCCCGGCACGTGTACACCGAACCGGGCGCGGCCGCCGACGTCACGGCGGCCTGGACGGAGATCCTCGGCCCGGACTACGCGGTGCTGTCCCGCACCGAGGTGATCGAGCGCGGGTGGTTCGGCCCGATCGTGGCGCCGCAGGTCGCCGCGCGCATCGGCGAGGTGGTCGTGGCGCCGCGCGGCACCGGCGGCATCATCCGCAGCGGCGCCGAACCGCTGCAGTCGATGATGGTCGGCCACCACGGCTCGCTCACCCCCGCCGAACTCGAAATCCCGTTGCGCATCTTTCGCGCCTGACGGGGTACAGCGGAGGCGGGGAGCCGGACCGCCACCGGTTCCCTGACTCGCCCGCGCGCCCGCCATGCGGCGCGCGGCGTGGGCTCTAGGGTGGTGACGATCGCCGCGGACGGCCGCGGCGCCGAAGTATTCAGGAGGAGCACATGAACGCCACGCTGTCCCGGACCGGACAGGCCGGCCTCGCGATCGCGGCGGTCGCACTGATGCTCGCCGGCTGCAGTGACGTGGAACGCGCCGTCAACAAGGGCGGCGACACCAAGTGCAGCGACTACGTCAAGCAAGACCAGGACAAGAAGCGCGTCACGATCACCAAGTTCGTCAAGCAGCAGACCAACGACGAGCACGAGCCCGCGGGCACCGTGGTGGATGCCACGATGGTCTCGGTCGACCTGCTGTGCGGTGGTCAGCGCAACGCCGACACGCCGATCAAGAACGCCGACGTGGCGGGCATCTTCCTCAACAAGTGAGCTAGCCCGGTGGGTTGGCGGCCAGCCAGTCGGCCGCCCGCCTGCCGGAGGCCCGGGCCAGCCACGCGTCCTGGATCGCCTCGGCCAGCTCCTGGTGCGTGAGTTCGCCGATCCGGCTGCCGCGCACCAGCACCGAGGGGTGACCGTTGAAGTGCGTGGTGGTGAAGAATGGTAATCGCGGGTCCTGCACCAGGGCCTGCTTCTCCGACTCCGAGGACACCCAGAAGACGATGACGTCGGTGTAGCGTTCGCCGCTGTCGGGGTCGAAGGCGTCGGGGCGCGGTGTCCGGAAGAACACGAACGATTTCCCGCCCACCTGATAGATCGGGTTGCCCCGCGGGCCATCGATGCGTGTCACATACGGCATGCCGGAAGCCAGTTCGTGCACGTCGGCCAGCTGGGCCCGCCGTGAAACGGTCGCCATCCTCCGAGGGTAGTCCGCCACGCCGGGTGCGACACGGAGATACGCCGCAAGGACCGTTCGGTATGTCGGCAAACCCTCCCCCCGCCGTCTTGCATACGCCAGAATGAGAGAGCGAATGTGAGCTCACACGACGATGGGGTTCTTCGAGGTGGCACAGTTCCGCACCCTGACCCAGCGGCGGGCCGAACTGGAAAAGGAATGGGAGCGCTGGGCTACGGCTCCGAATACCGCCACGCCACCGCCGTCGCGGCCCACCCTGCTCCGCACCGACGTGGCCCAATCCTGGCAGCGCTCGCTGCACACGGTGGATCCGGGTCGCACGGTCGCCCCCGGTCTGGACGATGTCGCCGACCTCTGGTCGGAATCCCCGCTGCGCACGCCGATCACCGAACTGTCCGGTGAACTGCGCGGAATCGCCGAGGACGCAGGCTATCTCGCCGTGGTCACCGACGAGGCGGGCACGATCCTGTGGTCGGCGGGCGACCGTGCGCTGCGCAAGCAGGCCGAGCAGGTGAACTTCGCGCCCGGCGGCTGCTGGAACGAAAGCAACATGGGCACCAACGGTTTATCGCTGGCCCTGCACGACGACCGCCCCTGTTCGGTGTTCTCCGCCGAACATCTGATCGCCGCGCTGCACGGCTGGGTGTGCTACTCGGCGCCGATCCACGCGCCCGACGGCAGGCAGCTCGGCGTGCTCGACCTGTCCAGCTCCTGGGATCGCTCGCACCCGCTGGTACTGACCTCGGTGCGGGCGCTGGTCACCGCCGTGGAGACGATGTTGCGGGCCGCCGAGCCCACGCCGACGCCGGGCGTCCGGCTCGAATGTCTGGGCACCGCACGGCTGATGCGCGACGGCAGGCCGGTCCCGCTGCCACCGCGTCAGCTGGAGATCCTGGCGCTGCTCGCGCTCGAGCCCGACGGGTTCACGCCCGAGCAGCTGCACGCCGCCGTGTACGGCGACCGCACGGTCTCCGCCAGCACGCTCAAGGCCGATGTGTCGCATCTGCGCCGCGCCACCGGCGGCGAGATCACCAACCGCCGCTACCTGCTGACCGGGCCGGTGGCCTGCGATGCGGTCGACTTGCTGGCCGCCGTGGCGGCGGGCGACACCACCTCGGCGGTCTGGCTCTATCGCGGCCCGCTGCTGCCCGGTTCGGACACCCCCGGCGTGGTGCAGTGGCGCTCGTATCTCGATGTCGGCGTGCGCAATGCGGTCTTGGCCAGCGATCGCGTCGAACACGCCGTCACCTTCGGCGAGCGCGCGCCCGGCGATATCGCGGTGCACGAGCACGCGCTGCGGCTGCTACCCCTCGACGACGTGCGTCGCGCTGTGGTCGCCGCCCGATTGCACACGGCCTTGCGCTCGTGAATGCACGTGCAGTTGCACGCGCGTCGGTCACACCAACCTCGCACCAACCTTGGCGGGTCATAGTGGCCCGACCACAGTGATTCTGCGAGGAGCGAGTGCATGATCTACGCGAGACCGGGGTCCGACACCAGCATCGTCAGTTTCGCCGGCCGTTACGACAATTTCATCGCCGGTGACTGGGCGCCGCCCATGACAGGACGGTATTTCGACAACCCCTCCCCCGTGGACGGCGAAAACTTCTGTGCCGTGGCACGATCCAGTGCCGCCGATATCGATATGGCCCTAGAGGCCGCGCACGCCGCTGCCGAACGCTGGGCGCTCACCTCGGCGACCGAGCGGGCGAACATCCTGTTGCGGATCGCGGAGCGCATCGACGCGCACCGCGAGCGGCTCGCGGTGGCCGAGACCTGGGACAACGGCAAGCCGATCCGCGAATCCCTGGCTGCCGACCTGCCTTTGGCGGTCGATCACTTCCGCTACTTCGCGGGCGCGATCCGGGCCCAGGAGGGCAGCATCGCCGAGATCGACGGCGACACAGTCGCTTACCACTTCCACGAACCGGTCGGTGTGGTGGGGCAGATCATCCCGTGGAATTTCCCGATCCTGATGGCCGCGTGGAAGATCGCGCCCGCCCTCGCCGCGGGCAACTGCATCGTGCTCAAACCCGCGGAACAGACCCCGGTTTCGATCCTGCTCGTGGTCGAGCTGATCGCCGATCTGCTGCCGCCCGGAGTCCTCAACGTGGTCAACGGTTTCGGTGTGGAGGCGGGAAAGCCGTTGGCCGCCAGTCCGCGGGTGGCGAAGCTGGCGTTCACCGGCGAGACCACCACCGGGCGGCTGGTGCTGCAGTACGCCAGCGAGAACATCGTGCCGGTGACGCTCGAGCTGGGCGGCAAGAGCCCCAACATCTTTCTGCCCGACGTGCTCGCCGCGGACGACGAATACCTGGACAAGGCGATCGAAGGCTTCACGATGTTCGCGTTCAATCAGGGCGAGGTGTGCACCTGCCCGTCGCGCGCGCTGATCCACTCCTCGATCTACGACGAGTTCCTGGCCCGCTGTATCGAGCGCACCAACGCCATCGCGGGCGGCGACCCGCTCGACGAGCGCACCATGATCGGCGCACAGGCGGGCCCGGAGCAGTACGAAAAGATCTTGTCCTACATCGACATCGGCCGACAAGAGGGCGCTCGGGTGCTGGCCGGCGGGGAGGCCCGCAAGGTGGACGGGCTGCCCGGCGGGTACTACATCCAACCCACGATCTTGGCGGGCAGCAACACCATGCGCGTGTTCCAGGAGGAGATCTTCGGGCCCGTGGTCGCGGTGACCCGGTTCGACACCGTCGAGGAAGCGGTGCGCATCGCCAACGACACGCTCTACGGTCTCGGGGCCGGCGTCTGGACCCGGGACGGCAGCACCGCGTTCCGGATGGGCCGCGCGATCAAGGCGGGCCGGGTCTGGACCAACTGCTATCACGCCTATCCCGCGCACGCCGCGTTCGGCGGCTACAAGAAGTCCGGCATCGGCCGGGAGAACCACAAGATGGTGCTGAATCACTACCAGCAGACCAAGAATCTGCTGGTCAGCTATGCGCCCAACAAACAGGGGTTCTTCTGATGCAGCAGCGAGCGCAGCGGGTCGCCATCACCGACGGGGCACGAAATGTGTTGCGGCAGTTGATCGATTATCACGGCGCTGTGCTGTTGCACCAGTGCGACGACTACGGCGACGCCGCCTCGCCGCGCTGGTTCCCGGTGCGCGAATGCCCGGTGGGCAGTGCCGATGTGCTGCTCGGCTATCTGCCCTGGCACACCGAATTCTGGATGTGCGCCGAACAATACGAGGTGTGGAAGCACACGCATCTGACGGTGGACGTGGTGCGCGGACGCGGTAGCGGCTTCCCCCCGGCGGCGCCCGACGACGTGCGCTTCCGCATCCGATCCCGGCTGCTCACCGATGCGGAGGTGGCGACATTGCCGCCGCCGCGCACGGGGGCCGATCGGATGACCTAGAACCTCCGGGCCTGCGGACCCCGTTCGCACCGACCGGTGCGGGCGAGGCCCGGCGGCAGTGTCCGCCAGGTGGCGCACGACCACCTGGCGGGCGCTGATCAACGGCCGGGCAGGAACCGCAGGCTACGCGCGACCGACATCAGGAACCGCTGCCACTTGTCCTGCGAAACCAGCGGGGGTGCATCGAGATTCAGGAAACGGGTGACGACGACGGTCTGCGGCTCGGTGAACTTGAGCAGCCCGTCGGGGCCGTGCCTGCGCCCGACGCCGGAGATGCCCATGCCGCCCATCGGCGCAGCGGTGCTGCCCCAGGCGGGGGCGTAGCCCTCGTCCACGCAGACGGTGCCCGCGTGCAGCTGCTCGGCGATCCGCTCCCCCGCGGACTTGCTCTCGGCCCAGACACTGGCGTTCAGGCCGTATTCGGTGTCGTTGGCGAGCCGGATCGCCTCGGCGACGCTGTCGACCGGATAGATCGAGACCAGCGGGCCGAACGTCTCGTTGCGGCCGCATTCCATCTCGTCGGTGACCTCGGCCAGGACGGTCGGCTCGTAGAAGAGCGGGCCCAGGTCCGGCCGGGCCTTGCCACCGGCGAGCACCTTCGCGCCCTTGGACGTGGCGTCGGCGACGTGCTTGGTCACCGTCTCCAGCTGGGCCTCGGAGATGAGCGAGCCGATATCGGCCGAATAGTCGTAGGCCGCACCGAGTTTCGCCGCCTGCACGGCGGCGACGAACTTCTCGGTGAACTCGTCGGCGATCGACCGTTCCACGTAGAGCCGTTCGATCGAAATACACAACTGGCCCGCGTTGGAGAAGCAGGCCCGCACCGCCGCCTTGGCGACCTTGTCCAGGTTCGCGCCCTGGGCCACGATCATCGGGTTCTTGCCGCCGAGTTCGGCGGAGAAGCCGATGAGCCTGCGTCCGCACTGTTCGGCCAGGGTGCGGCCGGTCGCGGAGGAACCGGTGAACATCAGGTAGTCGCAGCTGTCCACGATCGCGGTGCCGACCACGGTGCCCGGGCCGGGGATCACCGCGAGCAGGTCCCGCGGCAGGCCGGCGCGGTAGAGCAGTTCGGCGTTGGCCAGCGAGGAGAACGGGGTCTGGCTGTCCGGCTTGACCACCACGGCGTTGCCCGCGATGAGCGCGGGGATCGAATCGCCGATGGACAGCAGCATCGGGTAGTTCCACGGCGCGACCACGCCGACGACGCCCTTGGGCTGGTGGCGCACCGAGGTGCGGTTCAGCACCGGGAACGCGCCGGGCACGCTGTGCGCGCCGAGCAGGCCGGGTGCGGCCTTGGCGAAATAGCGGGCCGCGAACATCAGGCCCATGATCTCTTCCTGCGCCGCCCAGCGCGCCTTGCCGGTCTCGGCCTGCACCACGTCCATCAGGAACTCGCGATGCTCCACCACCAGCGCGCGATAGCGTTCCAGCACCGCGGCGCGATCGGCGGCCGAACGCGCCGCCCAGCGCGGCTGCGCGGCCCTGGCCTTCTCGAAGGCGGCCGCCACGTCGTCGGCGGTGCCGACCGGCACGCTGCCGAGCGGCTTACCACTGAACGTCTCGGCGATCGTCTTACGCGCACGCTCGTCCGGATTGTCGATCGCGGCGAGCCCGCTCAGACGGTCGAAGACGGCGGCTTCCGGCGCGGGCATCGTGGCCTCCTACGTAGTCGATGCGATCTCGTGTTACCGCGAGGTACACACAATCTACGCCGTGCGCGGACCACGCAGTACCGCGACAGCGCGCATTGCCTCGGATTGCGCCCGACCGGGCCCCGGTCCCGGTCCCCCTCAGGCGGTCAGCCAGTCCTGTCTGAACTGCTCCCGGTGCACCGAAGCGGCGGACAACCAGATCGACATAGACCGCCGCGGCCGCAGATCCGCTCGAGACGAAGTCCGTTTCCTTCGGGCCGGCCAACCGACATCAATCCGACCCGGGCCGGACAGGCGCCGTTCACGGGAAAGTCAACTCGAGTCTCATTCAGCGGGACACTGGTCCCGCCCAGTCCATTTTGTGGTTTAGGTTGTGCCGATGTTCAGAGCGAGGCTCGGGGTTCGTACGCGGATCCTGGCAATCGCGCTCATTCCGAGCCTGACTCTGCTTGTGGTCGGCGTGGGCGCAGCGGGGTACCTGGTAGCCGAGGGGACCAAGGCGAAAGAGTGGGCGGTACAGAATCAGAACGCCATCCCGCAGACCAGAGAGCTCATGGAGGCGGTGCAGCAGGAACGCCGCCTGACCCTGGCCCAGCTCGCCGGTGACGACACCGTTCCGCCCGCCCTCGCCGCGGCCCGGATCCGCCTCGACGGCGCGATGCGCGGACTCATCGAGGTGTCGAACGGCCTTCGCGAAGTGGACGATTCGAAGATCGGCGACGACGTCGCGGGCTTCAACACACTGCTCAGCCAGATGACGCAGGTGCGGATGGCGACCGACGCGGGCCAGCTCCCGCCCTCGGACGCGTACATGTTCTACAACCGGCTGCTCGACGTGATCTCGGTCGGCACCGGCATCGCCGAACAGACCGCGCCGGACACCGAGATCGGCGTCGCGATCGCCGACGGCATGCGGTTTCTCAATGCGGCCGAAGCGATGTCGCGCAGCAACGCGCTCGGCGTCATGCTGTCCACCAGCAACGGCGCCACACCCATCCCGGTGGAGGAATTCCTGCGCCAGGTCGGCTTCTATCACGCCGAGATCGGCAACCTGACCACCGAACTCAGCGCCGACAAGGCGCAGCACGACCGGCTGCAGGCACTCACCGGCAGCAATGCCTGGCAGCAGCTCTCGCTGATGGAATCGGCTGTCGCCCAGCGGCATCTGACCACGCAGGCGGCCGCGAACAGTTCGAGCAGCTCCAGTAGTTCGAGCAGTTCGAGCAGCTCCACCAGCTCGAAGCAGCCCGCCCTGCCGTTGTCGAACGCGGAGTGGCAGAACGCCGCGTCCGAGGTGAACCGCGGCCTGATCGACGTGTGGATCGCGCAGAACCGGCACTCGCAGGAGCTCGCCGAGGACAAGGCGAACAATTCCGCAGCCAACTCGCTGTACGCGGGCGGCGGCGTGCTCGTGGTCAGCATCGTCGCCTTCCTCATCGCGCTGGTGCTGGCCAACCGAATCATCCGCAGGCTCAAGCGTTTGCGCCGGCAGACCATCGCGATGGCGGACGAGCGCCTGCCCGAGACGATGCGCAGGCTCAACGAGGGCGAAACCATCGATCCCGCGGTGGAAACGCCGGTGCTCGACTTCGGTCACGACGAAATCGGCCAGGTGGCCAAGGCTTTCCAGCACGCGCACGCCGCCGCCATCGGCGCCGCGGTCGCCGAGGCCCGCACCCGCGAGGGCGTGAAGTCGGTCTTCCTCAATATCGCGCACCGCAGCCAGATCGTGGTGCACCGGCAGCTGGAGATCCTCGACGAAGCCGAACAGCGGCAAGAGGATCCGATCCTGCTCGACACGCTTTTCCGGCTCGACCACCTGGCCACCCGGGAACGCCGCAACGCGGAGAACCTGACCATCCTCGGCGGCGGTCAGCCCGGCCGGCAGTGGCGTAACCCGGTGCCGCTGCTGGACCTGGTGCGCAGCTCGGTCGGTGAAACACTGGACTATGCCAGGGTCCGGGTGGCCCGGCTGCCCGAGGTGCACGTGGTCGGCACCGTGGTCGCCGACCTCATCCATCTGCTCGCCGAACTGGTGGACAACGCCACTGCGTTCTCCCCGCCGCAATCGCGGGTCGAGGTGAGCGGCAACGTGGTCGGCAAGGGCGTGGTCACCGAGATCAGCGATCAGGGCATGGGCATGCCCGAGGGCGAACTCGCCCGGCTCAACGACATGCTGCGCACCCCACCCGATTTCGGTGTCGCGGCGCTGTCGGCGGACTCCCGGCTCGGCCTGTTCGTCGTCGCCCAGCTCGCGGGGCGCCACGGCGTCACGGTGCGGCTATCGGAGTCCGACTACGGCGGCATCAAGGCCATCGTGCTCATTCCGTCCGCGCTCATCGTCACCGATTCGGTACCGCCGCAGACACCCTCGGAACTGACCGACCCCGGCCGGCGCCGGCGCCTGCCCGCCGCACCCGTCGCCGAATCGACGGCCGCGCCGCAGCCCGCCACCGGGGCCGTCGCCACGCTGGCGCTCGAATCACCGGCCCCGCAGCCGCCGCAGTACGCCGCGCCGCAGCCCGACGGGGACACCAGGCCGGCCCTGCCGCGCCGCAGCAGGCAGGCCAATCTCGCTGCGCCGCTGGCGGAACCGACCCCCGAACCGCCCGCTTCGCCCGCCCCGCAGGCGCGGTCCGCGGAGCAGGCTCGTGATCTCATGTCCGCCATCGAGAACGGGACAAGGCAGGGCCGCCGCTCCGCTATCATCCCGGACGAACAGGAAGGGTAGGCGTGTCCGCTACTCCCACAGGTGATCTCAATTGGCTACTCGACGATCTCGTCGACCGGCTGGCCGGAGTACGGCACGCGGTGGTGCTGTCCACCGATGGACTGCTGCTCGGCCGCTCCAGCGCGATGACCCGCGAGGACGCCGAACATTTCGGCGCGATGTCCTCCGCGCTCTACGGTTTGGCCCGCAGCGCGGGCAACCGCTTCGACGGCGGCGGCGTGCGCCAGGCCGTCATCGAACTGGACCGGGCGGTGCTGTTCGTCACCTCGGCGGGCGACAACGCCTGTCTCGCACTGCAAGCGATCGAGTCCGCGAACCTCGGCATGGTCGCCTACGAGATGAACCTGACCGTACAACGGGTCGGCACCTATCTGTCCACCACGCCGAGACACGATCTCGTCGGGCAGGCAGAACCGCATCTGCCATGACCCAACCGCGTGAGCCCTGGTTCGACGAGGCGGCCGGCCCGCTGGTCCGGCCCTACGCGCTCACGCGTGGGCGCACCACCGGAGCAGGTCCCGAGCTGGACATGCTCACGTCGGTCGTCACCGACGAAGCCGCGGGCCCACTGCGCCGAACCGAACCCGAGTACGCCGATATCCTTCGGGTGTGCCGAGTTTCGCAATCGGTGGCCGAAGTCTCGGCACAGTTGCGTTTACCGCTCGCGGTGACGAAGATCCTCGTCGGCGACCTGATCGGCGACGGGCAACTCATATTCCGGGCTCCCGTTCCGACGGAAGCCGGGCCCGAAGACCTCAACATATTGCGAGCGGTACTGGATGGAATCCGAAAAATTTGACCCGAGCGGCACGCCGCACCTGGCCGCCTCGGTCAAGATCCTCGTCGCCGGCGGGTTCGGCGTCGGCAAGACGACCATGGTCTCGGCCATCAGCGAGGTCGCCCCGCTGCGCACCGAGGAACTCATCACCGAGGTCAGCACCGGCGTCGACGATCTGTCCGGGGTGGAGTCGAAGACCACCACCACGGTCGCGCTCGACTTCGGCAGGCTCACCATCGACCGGGACCTGGTGCTGTATCTGTTCGGCACGCCCGGACAGGACCGCTTCTGGTTCCTGTGGGACGAGCTGGCCCGCGGCGCGCTCGGCGCCGTCGTGCTCGCCGATACCCGGCGGTTGGGCAATTCGTTTGCCGCCGTGGACTTCTTCGAGCGGCGGCGGCTGCCGTTCATGGTCGGCGTGAACTGTTTCGACGGGGCGCCGGTGTACACGGTCGACGAGGTGCGCGACGCGCTCGACCTCGACCCGCACACCCCCGTGCAGTTGTGCGACGCCCGCGATCGGGGATCGTGCAAGACGGTGCTGATGACGTTGGTGGAGCATCTGATCGCGCGGGTGCAGCAGCCGATCGTCACCAGCTGAGCCACCGCGCGATTCAGAGAGCCAGCGCCGCCGCGGCGGCGGCGAGGGTCTGCGCGCGGTAGCCGCCGCCGAACAGCACCACGTGGATCAGCAAGTGGTGCAACTGATGCAGTGGGATACGTGCGCGCCAGCCCGCGGCCAGCGGATGGAACTCGTGGTAGGCCGCGCGGATTCGGTCCAGGTGCGGGGCGCCGAACAGGGCGAGCACGGCCAGATCGGTTTCCCGGTGCCCGCCGTGCGCGGCCGGATCGATGAGCACGGCCCGCTCGGCGGTCCAGATCAGGTTGCCCGACCAGAGATCACCGTGGATGCGCGCGGGCGGCTCCGGCGGGCCCGCCAGCAGGTCGATACGGTCGATCACGCGCTCCAGCAAGCGAATTCCGTCGGAGCCGAGATGCGGTGCGGCACCGGGCAGGTAAGGGGCAAGACGATATTCGGCGTACCAACTCCCCCACGGGCCGGGGGAAGCGGTGTTGTCCAAGGGCAGTTCGGCGATCCACCCGGGCCAGGGCGCGCCAAAGGCCTGCGGTGAATTCGCGTGCACCGCAGCCAGTTCACGGCCCAGACGTTCCGCGGTCATGGCCGTTGCGCCGACATCGTCCAACCAAGGCAGGGCGATGAGATGTTCGTCGACGGCCAGCACGTCGGAAACCAGGGCATCGGTGGTGAGCCAGCGCAGACCGTTCGCCTCGGCGGCGAAGACCGTGGTCGGTTCGGCGGACGCCTTCACGAAAACGCTACGGTCGTCGGCCAAGTCGGCGCGGTGCAGGGTCCACGCGTGACTCGCCCCGAGATCGGTCACGGTGCGGACCGGGGTATCCAGCAGAGCGCCGAGGTGCTGGGCGAGGTTCATGCGGTGAGCCGCTTGCGTGTCTGCTCGTCGGCCGGGAAGAAGGATTCGATGGCGAGTTCGGCGACGGTGACGTTCATCGGCGTGCCGAACACGGTGGTGACGCTCAGGAAGGACAGCTCCGCGCCCTCGTGCCGTAACCGCAACGGGACCACGGACTGATCGGGTTCGGGCAGCATCGGATCGATCTCGCCGCCGGGGTACGCGCGCAACTCCTCGAACAGTTCGGCCAGCTGCGGCGAACCGGTGACCTCGACCTGCCGGGCCAGCCGCGCGAACAGATGACCGCGCCATTGCGCCAGATTGACGATGCGGCTCGCCAGCCCGTCCGGGTGCAGGCTCAGACGCAGCGCGTTCACCGGCGGTCGCAGCAGGGCCGGGTCGATGCCGGTGAGCAGCAGCGCCACCCCGGAATTCGCGTCGATCATGGTCCAGTTCTGGTCGATCGCCAGCGCCGGATACGGCTCGTGACCGATCAGGATCTGCTCCATCGCACCGCGGATCGCGTCCATCGCGGGCGTGTCCAGCGCCGGTTCCGCATAGGCGGGCGCATACCCGGCCGCGAGCAGCAGCCGGTTGCGCTCACGCAACGGTATCTCCAGGTGCTCGCTCAAATGCACCAGCATCGTCCGGCTCGGCGTCGCCCGCCCCGTCTCGATGAAGCTGAGATGCCGCGCCGAGGTCTCCGCCCGCCCCGCCAGCTCCAACTGACTCAGCCGCCGCTCCAGCCGCCAATGCCGTAACAAATCCCCCGCCGTCCGCCCAGTCACCCCCCGATCCTACGAACACCCCCACCCCCAAACCATTACCTCCCAGGTAATGGCCCCGTCGCGCGCACCCTTCCGATCAAACGCACGCGTTCTGTGCTCCCGCACCCGCTGTGCCAGGCCACAGCGGGTGCGGGAACACGGAACGCGTGCGGCAACTGACGTGGCGGGCTCACGCACCCCTGGCTCGCAACAGACGCACCGCCGGTTCCGGCACCTGCTCGGCGGCGACGGCCGCGGTGACCTTCACCCCGGCGGCGGCGAAATCTGTGGCGGCTCGGTCTATGTGGTCGGCGGAGGTGACGATCACGGCGGTGGTGGCGCCGATGTCGCGCATGAGGCGGGCGGAGTGGGTGGCGTTTTCGACGGTCGAGCGGGCCAGGGGCTCGCGGTGGATGCGGTCGGGGGCGATACCGTGCGCGATGAGCCACTGCGCCATCGCGTCCGCCTCGGTGACGCCGTTGTGCGGGTTGCCGCCGGTCACGATGACCGGCGCGGCGGGGGCGAGCACCGCCTCGAGCCAGCCCGCACGCAGGCGGTCGACCAGGGTCGGGCGCATGGTGCCGTCGGGCAGCAGACCGTAGCCGAGAACCACGATCGCGGTGCCGGGCGCGTAGCGCGGCGGCGGAGGCGAAACCACCAGCGGTGCACGGTTTTCCAGTGCCGCGAGCACCGCGCCGACCAGTTCGGCGAGTGGCGCGGGCAACGCCTGCACCGCGTCCACCGGCCGGATCGGTTCCGCGTGCGCGGGACACTGCGCGACCGCGACGGCGAGCCCCGCCAGCAGTCCCGTGGCCGGATATAAGATTCGCCGGAGCAGAGCGGAATTCTTGTTGCGCATAATATCTCCGCGGCATCATGTGCGAGACGACAATGGCCTCGGCACAAAGGGAAGAATACGCAACAAGATTCGCCCGATTACCGGCGAAAAGCACTGATTCCGTTCCGTTCCTGGATAATTCACCGTCGTCGGCCACACCCTGCTGTGATGCCACTCCTCGGGCTGTGACCTCGGTATATATTCGCGCGGCTGTTACTCGAGACCGATCACTATTGCGGGCCGTCCGATGGGACAAATCCCAATCGCGCCACCAATGCCGAACGCAGATACCACAATCCACCGGCCCGGGCCGGGTCGAAGCCGGTGAGTTCCCCGATACGCCGCAGTCGATAGTCGACGGTATTCGGATGCACGCCGAGTTGTTCGGCGGTGCGCTGCCTGCTCAGATCGCTGTCGATGTAGAGCTGCAAGGTTTCGCGCAGATCCGGGTGTTCGTCCAGCGGCGCGAGATGGTGGCCGAGCACGTCGCGGCCGATCCCCGGACGACTCAACTGATGCTGCAACGCCAGTTCGGCGAAGCGGTGCAGGCCGGGCCCGCGACCCAATCGCTGTGCGGTATCGAGCAATTCGTGCGCCTGCCGGGCCGCCGCGGGCACCCCTTCGGGACGGGCGAGCACGACGGTGGCGGTGATCGGCACGCACGCCGCCGCGGCCAGCGCCTGCACCAGATCGTCGAGTTCGGCGTCGGCGCGCACAGTACCGGGCACGAGTATCGTGCCCCCGTCGACCGAGAGCAGCGACAGCGCCTGACCGCCGAGTTCGGTCGCGAGCGCGGATTGCAGGCGGCGCAGCTTACGCCGGGCGACCACCTGCCGGTCCAGCCCGGGCCGTCCTTCGTCGGGGTGCGCGGGCAGCGCGATGGCGAGCACGAAATACTCTGCGGCGAAGGACAACTCGCCGCCTCCCAGCTGCCCGCCGAGCAGCGCCGAGGTCAGGTTGTGGGTCTCGGTTTGATGTTCGGCCGCGTCCGCCTTGTGTTCCCGGACGTAGGCCTTGCTCACCTCGACGGTGACCAGTTTGGACAGCTCGACCACCCGGGCGATGCCGGTGACCACGCCGAGCGCGTCCGCGGGGCCCGGCCGGGCGATCAGGTCCAGGCCGAGCTTGCATCCTTCGTTGACCGCGTGCAGCACCGTGTCGATGGGGATGCCCGCGCGGGCGCACTCGCCCGCCGCGGATTCCAGCCGGTCGGTGACGGTGGGCACCGGATGCCCGTTCAACCGCTGGATCAACCACTCCAGGCAGATCCGCACCACGGTCTTGACCTCGCCGCGCCGCACGGTCTCCGCCATCGGGCCGACCGCCAGATGAGTGATGACGGTTCGCGTCAGCACGTCGAGATCGCGGGCGGACGACGAGATCTGGCGGCGTAGCACACCACATTCGGGGCGATCGAGACTGTCGATGGTCACCGGTGGCCTCCTGGTCTCCCTACTCCGCAGTCGCTGCGGCGTTGGCGGCAAGTAACCGAGGACTTCTGCCACGCCGAGAACTTCGTCGTTACCGGGGTTTTTGTTCTTGGCAGCAACGGTAAACCGAGCGCCCGCTCACCTTCTACTCCTCTTTAACCGGGCGGTGTCGAGCCCGCCGACCGCCGCTCACCAGGCAAAATGCCAGACCGGGGCACGCGGTCCGGGGTATCGCGCCGTACCGCAGATAGCGAGGTGCTCACTTTTTCAGGCCTGGACCCGCTTGATCTCGGTATCCATCCAGGCGGCCATCATCCTGGCCGTCATCCGGACCGCCTCGGCCCGCTCGGCGCTGTCCACCTCGAGCGCCGAGGCGCGCAGTACCGCGGCGAAACCGGTGTTGATCAGCACGAAGGTCATCACGTCGTACTCGTGGTCGTCGCCGGGGCCGAGCACCTGGATGACCATCACCTTCACCAGCAGTCGCAGCCGCGGTTCGAACTCGGGGATGCCGCTGTTGTAGAACTGCACCCCGGCCACCAGCGCCCGCACCAGCAGTGCGTTCTCCACCAGTTCGTCGGTGATCACCTCCAGGATCTCGGTGATCACCTCCAGGCTGGGCTTCTCGCCGAGCCCGAACACCCGCTGGGAGAAGCGCCGCTCGATGTTCTCGAGCAGGCGCCGCAGCAGTTCCTCGACCATGACCGAGCGATCGGTGAAGTACCGGTACACCGTGCCGATGCTGACCCCGGCCTCGGCCGCGATCCGGTTGGTCGAGGTGTTGGCGATCCCGCGTTCGCCGAACAGCCGGGCGGCGGTATCGAGGATGTGCTCGCGCGTCGCCCGGGCGCGTTCCTGGGTAGGACGCCTGCGCTCCCCCACGGCTTTCGACGGCATCGGGTACTCCTGCCTGCTGTCGTGCAAAAAATGAGCTTCGCTCAGTTTAGACCCGGGCGGAAGTATGCGAGAGTGGGTGCCACCGCGTCACGCGGCATGTTGGGCCAACGGAGGTACGACAGTGGGCGATCGGGTGCCGAAGGGCCGTCTCGCGCGCGGCAGCAAGCTCGGCCGCCTGGCCGCGGGCCAGGCCCTGCGGGGGGTCGGCACCCGGTTGTCCATGGTCGGGAAGCCTGAAGCGGCCCGCCAGGTCCTCGCCGAACGATCGACACTGCAAGCGGCGCAACAGCTCGTCACCGTGCTCGGCGGCCTGAAAGGCGCGGCAATGAAGCTCGGGCAGATGCTCTCGGTGCTCGACGTCGATCTGCTGCCGGAATCGCATCGGGAGATGTTCCGGGTCAAGCTCGCCGAATTGCGCGATCAAGCTCCCGCCGTAGCGTTTCCGACCATGCGCGCGGTGATCGAGGACGATCTCGGGCCGCTGGCACGGGTTTTCGCCGACTTCGACGAAACGGCGATCGCCGCGGCCTCGATCGGCCAGGTGTACCGGGCTCGACTGCACGACGGACGCCAAGTCGCGGTCAAGGTCAAATATCCGGGGGTGGACGCCGCCGTCGAGGCGGACATGCGTAATCTGGCGATGTTCAGCAAGCTGTGGAAGTCCATGCTGCCCAGCGCCGCCGACGCCGAGGTGCTCGACGAGATCGCACGCAATATCGGCAGCGAACTCGACTATCTACGCGAGGCGCGGACCCAGCATCGGGTGGCCGCGCACTACCGCGGACACCCGTTCGTCACGGTGCCCGACAGCGTCGAAGAGTTCTGCGGTCCACAGGTTTTGGTGACCGAGTACCTCGAAGGGCAGCCCTACCAAGAGATTCGGCGGCTGCCGGCCGCGGATCGGGACCGGATCGGCGAGCTGATCTACCGCTTCTACGTCGGATCCCTGTTCACCGATCTCGAATTCTGCGGCGACCCGCATCCCGGCAATATCCTGCTCGCGGCCGACGGCAGGGTCGGTTTCGTGGATTTCGGCCTCTACCACCGGATGGATCCGGAGCACGTCGAGGTGGAACGCGCCTGTTTGCAGGCGGCGGGCGAATGTCGCGCCGATGATCTGTTCGCGATGTGGGTCGCGCGCGGCATCATCGATCCCGACTCCGGTGTCGACGCCGAGGAGGTGCTCGATTACGTGTGGGCCGCCGCGGGGTGGCACCTGGTGGACGAGGAGATCACCATCACCCCCGAACTCGCCACGGGCGCTTTGATACTCGCCGTGGACCCCAGGGCCGCCGAGTTCCGCGGCATGCGCAAACAGCGCCTGCCCGCCGAGCACGTCTTCTCCCGCCGCGCCGATCTGTTCACCTTCGCCGCGCTGGGACAGCTGGAGACCACCAACAATTGGCACCGGATCGCTCGGGAGTGGCTCTACGACGAGCCGCCGGTCACCGAGATCGGACGGGTCACTCGGCAGTTCCGCTGACCTATTCGGCCGATCCCGCGGCCGGGCGCAGCGCCGCGTCGATGAGTTCGACCATATCGGCGATCGTCCAGCAGGAGAGCAGCTCTCGCTCGGTCAGCCGGACGCCGAGGCGTTCTTCGATGGCGACGAGACCGATCGCGACCGCGACCGAGTCGAAGCCGAGATCGCCGACCGCGATATTCGTGGGCTCGTCCTGCGGCACCACCATCCCGAGGTCGGTCTCGACGATGTCGAGCAGCACGTGCAGGGTGGACTCGGACACAGCTCCACGTTATCCAGCGGCCGGGCGGCGGTCGTGGATCGAATGATCCGGCCGCGCTCAACGAACGGCCCGGTGCGGTGCGGAGATCAACTGTCGGACGATGATCCGGCCCCCGCCGCGGAAATAGACTCGGAGCGTGCACAAGGCACGTAAGGACCGGCCATGACGCCGCGCATCCTGGTGGTGGGCGGCGGTATCGCCGGCCTGACCCTGGCCGCGGCGTTGCGGCGCAACGGCATCGAGCCCACGGTCGTCGAACGGGTCGCCCGATACGGGGATGTCGGATATGTGATCACGCTGTGGCCGATGGGCCGCGCGGTGGTGCGGCACCTCGATCTCGGCGACCGGTTCGACGCGCTGACCGTGCCGATCAACACCTACGCCACCCACGTCGACGGCGGCAAACCGCTGCGCACGTTCGACTTCGGCGGTCGACTCGGCGACGGTGTGCCCCGGGCGCTGCGGCGTGCCGAACTCATCGAACTGCTCGGGTCCTATGGGGGCGGTACCCCGGTACGGATGGCGCGCACCGTCACCGGTCTCGAGCAGGACGAACGAATCGTGCTGGCGCGCTTCGACGATGGCACGACGGGCGAATTCGATGTGGTGGTCGGAGCCGACGGCATCGATTCGGCGGTACGCGGGTTGGTCGCGGGACCCGTGCGCATGCGCCGCAGCGGCCTGCGGCTGTGGACCTGGTGGACGCCGGGTCACGCGGTGGCGGCCGACGAATCGCACGAATTCTGGGGAGTCGGACGGTATTTCGGCTACAACCCCACCACCGGATCGGTGGGCTGCGCGGCCGCGCTGCCGGCCGCGGGCGCGCCCGCCACTCCGGCCCGGCTGCGCGATCGGCTGGCCGGGGTGGCCGGGCCGATGGAGTGGATGATCGACGCGCTCGACGCCGTCGATCGCGTCGGGTGTTTCGACCTGGACGATCTCCGGTTGCCGCGGTGGCGGTTCGGGCGCGTGGTGTTGCTCGGCGACGCGGGCGCGGCGTTTCTGCCGACCGCGGGGGTCGGGGCATCGATGGCGATGGAATCCGCGCTGGTGCTCGCCGAGGAATTGTCGAAGGTGGATGCCGCCCAGGCCCCCGAGGCGTTGCGGCGATACGTACAGCGCCGCCGGGCCAGGGTCGACGCGGTGCAGAACCGTTCACGCTGGTTGATCCCAGTGATGCAGCGCCGCACCAGGTTCGGCAGCGCGCTGCGCAATGCCATGCTGCGGGCGCTGCCGCAGCGAATGGTGATCTCCGAGATCACCCGCTGGAATCCGTAGCCCGCACGGCGCTACCCCGGGCTCAGCACCAGCGCGCGCAGGGTTTCGGCGAAATCTCCGACGGCACAGGGCAATACCCTCGGGTCGGCGACTACGCCGACGGTCAGCCGGTCGCGCAGGATCAACGCGGTCACCATCAACTCGTCGGCCATCAACGGCGAGAACGGCACCGTCGCATCGACGCTGTGCCCGAATACGGTGCGCCGCATCGCGAATCCGGGGGTGACGCTGACGCTCAGCCGACAGGTGTCGCGCACCATCCGTGCCATCAACCGGGTCTGCGCCCGCCACGGCAGGTATTGCAGATCCACCCCGGCCGAGGCCAGCGCGCGGCCCTGGTCCACCGGGTCGATGGCGGTCAACCGCTCCCGCACCATCCGGACCTGATCCGTCATCCGCGGTCCCGGCGGATCGACCGCGAAAAACGCGGAGACCGTGGCGTTTCCGGTGTGCCGCGCCGCCGCATCGAGGGTGACCGGCACCATGACGCGCAGCCCGTCGCGATCGGTTCCGGGGATCATCTGCCGATAGGCCGCCGCGGCCGCCGCCAGGAGGTATTCGGTGCTCGAGCCCAGCGTGTCCGTCGCGTGCCGCCGCAGCGACCGGATCGGGATCGAGAACTCGGCGACCTGCCGGGCGCAGTCCGCGGGCGGGAACGGCAGCACCCGGCCCGCGCGGCGCAGCGGACGCGTGGCGCGATACTGCCGGGGCACCTCGGTGCAGGTACGCCAGGTGAGTGCGCGTTCGAAGGGAAAGCGTTGCGCGGTAACGAATCTGTCGTAGTCGTGCGCGGTGGCGGTGTCGACGACGAGGGCCGCGAAGCCCGGTGCGGCCAGTCCATCGCTCAGGCAGTGGTGCACGCGAAGCAGCACCGTCTGGCCGCCGCGGTCGGCCTCGTCGACCAGGGTGATGTCCCACGGCGGCACGCCGCGCGGCAGCGCGGTGGCCATGCGCTGCTCGATCAACTGGAGCAGCCCGCTGTGGTCGGGCACCGCGGTGTGCCGCACCCGCACAGCCGGATCCACGGCCGCGGCGAAAGCCGGTCGGCGGCGCGGCCGCTCAGGCAGGCACAGCCGATACAGCGCGTGCGCCCCGGCGCGCGCGGTCACCCGAGCCCGCAGCCGGTCGACCGTGATCGGGGCGCCCGGCTCCAGCCGGAGCGCGAGCATCCAGTGCATCGGATGCCCGGCGCTGTCGAGACGTAGATGGACGCAATCCAATTCGGTCAGCCGCAGTCCGGCCCGATCCCCCGTCACGGCGCGAACTCCCCTGGATAGCCGAAGTACCGCACCGTCGGTGCAGGGTCGCCGCGGCCGATGGATTTCGCCAGTATCCGGCTCGGCCCCACCTCCACCAGTCGCGTACAACCCAGGCGCGTCAGCGTCGCGAGCACGGCAGTCCACCGCACCGGCGCGGTCAGCTGCCGTTCGGCCAGCGCCCGCCAGCGCGCGGCGGTGTACAGCCCCGCATCGGCGTTCGCGACGACCGCCACATCGGTCCGCTCGAACTCCGCCGCCGCCAAGGCCCGCCGCAGCAGCGGTACCGCGGGCCGCATGAGCGGGGTGTGGAACGCACCGCCGACCGGTATCCGCACCACTTTCAGCCGCGCCAGCTTCGCGTCCTGGGTCACCGCGTCGACGCCCGCGACGGTGCCGGACACCACGACCTGGCGCGGCCCGTTCAGGTTGGCCACCCAGACCCGCGCGCCACCGGCGCGCGCCGCGGCGGCGAACGCCTCGACCACTTCGCTGCTCGCGCCGAGGATCGCGGCCATCGTGCCGGGCCACCGCAGTGTCGCGGTGCGCATCGCCGCACCTCGCGCGGCCACGAGTTTCGCACCGGTTTCGGGTGTCAGTGCGCCCGCCGCCACCAGTGCGGTGTACTCCCCCAGGCTGTGTCCGGCGCAGGCGTGGATCGGGCCGATCGAGCGATGCTCGGTCAGGTAGTCCAGCGCCAGCAACGACATGGTGAAAATCGCCAGTTGCGCGGAATCCGTTCGACGCAAATCCGATTCGCCGGTGCGCAGGAGCAACTCGGCGATATCGCGCCCCGTCCAGCCGGAGACCTCGTCGACGATCCGCCACTGCGCGGTGTCGCGCCATCGCTCGCCCATCGCCGGACGTTGCGCACCCTGGCCGGGAAAGATCAGGGCACAGCGCGGCGGCCCGGCGGGCCGTGAATCGAGCACGGGACGAGCGTAACGCCCGCTGCGGCACCGGTATTCGGTCAGACGTTGAGCGCGGTTCACCGAACGCACGATGATTCACGCCGATCGGCGTCGATACGCTCCCGGTAGCCGGGCCCCGCGGCCGCGTCGCCGCAGTACCGGCCCGCTCCTCGACGAGAGGCCACCGTGGACACGACCGCAACAACGACTCGTCCTTCGTCCGATGGCAGCCGAAACGCACTGTCGGAGTTACGCTTCGAGCAGACCGTGCCGCGCTCGACGGTGCACCGCAGCGCCGTCAACGAGGTGTTCCTCACCGACGCCGCGGTGCTCGGCAAGCGCGAATGGGCGGTGGCCGCAATGCTGCCGCGCAGCCACGTGCTGTTCAACGACGGCGGCAATCCGGACTATCTGGATCCGATCGCGATCATGGAGGTCACCCGCCAGGTGACCGAGTACGTGGCGCACGCGTTCGTCCAGGTGCCGGACAATCAGTTCCTGGTCTTCCGCGATATGCGGATCGAGGTCTTCGCCCCCGAGTTCCTGCGCGCCGGGCCCGCGCCCGCGCGGGTGGTGACCATCGTCAACGCTCGTACCTCCGAGCGGCTCGCGCAACACCCCGTGACGCTCATCGTCGACGGCAACGAGTGCGCCAGAGCCGGCGGCCGGTGGCTGCCGCTTCCCCAGCACTACTACGACTACATCCGGGAGAAGGCCCGCAAGAAGACGCTCGCGCGCGGGCCCGAACCCGCGGAACCCGTCGACCCCGCCGCGCTGCTCGCACCGCAGCGGGTCGGCCGGGAGCACCCGAAGAACGTCCTGCTCGCGCATGGCGTGACGACCACCGCAGGCGGCATGTCCTTCCGGCTGGTCTTCGATCCGGCGCACCCGTTCTTCTTCGACCATCCGATGGACCACGTGCCCGGCATGTTGCTGCTGGAGGCCGCCCGCCAGGCGGGTCTGGCGACCTTGGCCGAGCACCGGGGCGTGCCGCCGCAGCGCTGTCTGCTCGTCGGGTGCGACGTCGACTTCGGCAACTTCTGCGAGCCCGACCTGGTCACGCACTGCACCGCCGCGATCGACGAAACATGGTCCGGCGCTGCCGGTTCCCCGCGGCGGCAGCGGGTGCGCGTCGGTTTCCAGCAGGCGGGCGTGGCGCTCGGCGCCGTCACCCTCGACCTGCTCGACGAAACCGGTTCGGGCTGAAGGGGGTAGGACCGTGACGACACCGGAACGAGTCGCGGTGGTGGGGTCCGGTGTCTCCGGGGTCTCCGCCGCGTTGACGCTGCGCCGGGCCGGCTGTGCGGTGGAGATCTTCGAATTGACGGATCGGGTCGGCGGCCGCGTCGGCGCGGCCGAACTCGACGGACGCGCGGTGTTGCTGGGCGGCAAGAACATCGGGCGCCGCTACACCCGGCTGCGGGCGATGCTCGAGCTGCTGGGCGGGACCGGATACGAGCCGTTCGGCATCAACACCGCTCGCCTCGTGGCGGGCAAGCTGGTCCCCCTCGACAGCGCGCACCGGACCGAGACCTTGCGCGCCATCGCGCGCATGTGTGACTGGCGCGACCTGGGCAAGCTCGACGGGCTCGCCAGGAAGGTCCGCGCGACGGACTCGGCCCGCTTCCTCGGCTCCGAGCTCGCCGCGAAGCTGGCACGCCGGGACGATCGGCCGCTGTCGGCACATTTCGGCCGCTATACCACCGCCAACTTCCTCCGGCCGATCACCGTGCGGATGAACGGCGCCGAGCCCGAGGAGAGCTACCTCGGCACTTTCGCCGTCAACATGGGCATGCTGCTCGACCGCTTCGACCAGCCGACCACCGGCCTTGCCACACTGCTGGCCCGGGTCGAGGCGTGCGCCGAGATCCGTTACCGCACCACGGTCACCCGCATCACGCGGTCCGAGAACCGGATATACGTCGAGGCGATCGATGCCCACGGCCGGTCCAGCCGGACCCGGTATGACGCCGTCGCCGTGTGCACGCCCGCCTACGCGGCGGCGCCGTTGCTGGCCGAGCTCTCGGAAACGGCTGCGGGACTGCTGCGTTCGGTCCGGTACTTCCCGGCCACGGTCGCGGTGGTGGGTTATGCGCACGATGTCTTCGCCGCCGATGTGCGCGCCCTCGCACTGGACGACCTGCCGTGCAGCAATGTCGGCAGCTACGGCACAACGACGAGAAACCTTGTCCGGTACACCTTCTCCGGTAAGCACGGCCGCCTGCGCGAACCCACCGAGGCCGACGTGCTCGAGCTGGTCACCGAGGCCGAACAGCGGCTGCGCGCCCACCTCGGCGCCGCGCCGCAGCCCAGAACCGCGGCGGCGATCCGGCATTGGCCGCGCGCGTACTGTGCCTACCTGCCGCACTACGGCACCTTCCTGACCGCCCTCGCCGCCGCGCTCGCACCGCTGCCCGGCATCGCCCTGGCCGGTGACTATCTGCTCGGCACCTCGCTCGAGGCCTGCTGCCGTTCCGGCGAAAGCGCGGCCGCGGCACTGCTTCCGGCACCGCTGCCGCAGGGAGCGGGCAGGTGAGAATCCTGATCGTCGGCGGCGGTATCGCCGGGCTGACCCTGGCCGCGCGGCTGCGCCAGCGCGGCGTGCGCCCCACCGTGATCGACACGATCAGCAGTTACAGCCGCCACGGTTCCGCGATCACCCTGTGGCCGGCGGGCAGCCGGGTGCTGCGTGACCTCGGCCTGTGGAACTCGTTCATCCACACCAGCGCGCCACTGCGGCGCTATGTCGTGCACGATCGTGACGGCGCCGTGCTGCGCACCTTCGATCTCGAACGATTGGGCGCGCGAACGGGTTTGCCGCGGGCCACCCCGCGTGCCGAGTTGCTCGCGATCCTCGAATCCGCCAACGGTGGTACACCGGTCGATCTGGAGACCGAGGTCGCCAGGATGCGCCAGATCGGTTCCACCGTGCGGGTGCGCTTCGCCGACGGGCGCGAGCGCGATTTCGATCTCGTCGTCGGCGCCGACGGCCTCCGCTCGCGCACCAGGCAGCAGGCGCGGTTGCACACTGCCGAACGCCGCTTCGGCTGGCGCATCTGGTGCTGGTGGGCCCGCCGCGGCAGCACGCCGCCGGGCGAGCTGCACGAGACCTGGGGCCTGCGACGCATCGTGGCGGCGTACCCGACCCAGGACCGGGTGGCCTGTTTCGTGGCGATCTCGGGGGCATTCGACGGCACGGCCCCGCATCACTGGCCACCGAGCGACCGCCGCCGCATCGACGACTGCGTGATCCTGCGCACGTTACGCGACGCCGACCGGGTCGAATGTCTGGACCTGGTGGAAGTCACTGTCCCGCAGTGGGTTCGGGGACGCGTCGTACTGCTGGGGGACGCCGCGGCCGGGCTGGTGCCGACCACCGGCATCGGGGCGTCCCTGGCGATGGAATCGGCGGCGGTGCTCGACGACGAACTGGTGCGCGTCGACGCCGCGCATATCGATATCGCGCTCACCAGATTCGCGCGCCGCCGCATGCCCCGGGTGGATGCGGAACAGCACCGCGCCCGGGTGGTCGGCGACGTCATGATGCTCGAATCCCCTGTCGCCCGGCACTTCCGGGACCTCGGGTTGCGCTATTTCCCGACGCCCGTGCTGTGCCGCGAGCTCGACCGCTGGAACCGAGGGAGAACACCATGACCATTCCGCTCGACGATATTCCCGGCCTGTTCCGATGCGAGACGGTCTCGCGTGCCGCTGCCACCGGCGAATTGCTGGCGTTGACCAAACGCCTGCGCAACGGCCCGCTCGACCAGGACGTGTACACCGTGCATCAGCACGTCGATTGCCCGCCCGAAGTGCTCTACGACTATCTGCTCGATATTCGCAGCGTGGAGGAGTTCACCTACAGCATGCGCAATTTCCGCCCCGCGGGCGGCACCGGGCGCTACGTCGGCGAGGACGCCACCGATCCCGGCACGAAGATCCACCTGCGCATCAACGGTAACCGGGAGGTCGGCACCGTCGATTACGAATCGGCGTTCGATCAGGGCGACGATCTGTGGATGGTGTTCTGCGGGCGCGTGTTGTCCGCGCGCCGGGTGCAGCGGCGCAGCGGCGCACTGGTGTCGTGGACGATCTGGCGGCATCCGTATTACGACCGCAATCCCTATCCGCACCTGTCCCCGCGCCGCGGCCGGGTCTGGCCGGGATCGATGTGGCCGCTGTTCCACGCCTGCGATGTGCTCGAACTACGCAATATGCGCCAGATTCTCGAGCACCGGCTGCCCTCCGCCGCGCGGGGTACCGCGTGATGACCGATATCTACGGTGCTGCGGCGGAGTTCTACGATATCGCCGGTCGCCCGTACTGGAAGCCGCGCACCGCGGCCCTGACGACCGCGATATCGCCTGCCGCACAGGCCGATTCGCCCATCGTGGACGTCGGAGCGGGCACCGGGCTGGTCGTCGAGATCCTCGGCGCAGCGGTGCCCGGCGTTCCAATCCTCGCGATCGAGCCCTCGCCCGCCATGCGCGCGGCGCTCGCCAGCCGCGTGCTGGCGGATCCGGCACTGGCCCGGCGGGTGACCATCGCTGCGACCACGCTCGAAAACACCCCTTTGCCAGCGCGATTCGGCGGCTTGGTCGCCTGCGGCGTGCTCGGCTACTTTCCACCGGCGGACCGGCGGCGGTTGTGGCGGTTGCTCGCCGAGCGACTCGCCCCGGGCTGTCGCGCGGTCGTGGATGCCGCACCGTTCCCCGCCGATCGCACCGTGCGTCCGATCCGGGTCGGCGTCGCGCGCATCGGCCGGTGCCGACACGAACTGTGGCTCGGATCGCGCCCCGCGGACACGCCGGGACGGATCGAATTGACCACCCTGTGCCGGGTGACCCAGGACGGGCGAACGCTGCGGGAGTCGACCAGCACGCAGCAGTGGTGGGCGGTCGACATGCGCACGATCGCCGCCGAGACCGCCGCGGCCGGGCTCGAATGTCGCCGCGCGGGTTGGGATCTCGCGACCCTGCGGACAACGGCACCGGCCCTCGATGGTCTGCGGAGCGCTACCGCGGACTCCATCGAGCGTTGAGTCAGGTGTGATCGATCGGCCGAGGAAACACGGCCGTACCCAAGGCTATCGTCAATGCACTCGGACGGATCGCACCCAGCACACAAGGAGTGTCATGCCGAATCAGATTGCCTCGGAACCGGATTCGACATTCTGGCACGGATTCACCAATATGCGCGGCTTTCGCAGGCGCGGCATCAGCATCGCCGCCGCGGACGGCGTGTGGGTGGTGGACACCGAGGGCAAGCGCTATCTCAACGCCTTCGGCGGTCTGTGCAATCTGAGTCTCGGCGGCGCGCATCCGGAAATCATCGATGCCATCCGCGAGCAGGCGGGCAAGCTGCTCTACTTCCCGATCGAACGCGCCACCCATCAGGCGGCCGACGAATACGCCCGTCGTCTGGCCGCGGTGACGCCGGAGGGGCTGAACACCGTCTTCTACGCCTCCACCGGGTCCGAGGCCAACGAGACCGTGCTGAAGATGATGCGCCAGTATCAGCGGCTCCGCTTCGGCGACGACACCACCAAACTCGGGGTGATCGCGCTGGATCGGGCGTATCACGGCGTCACCTACGGCGCGTTGAGTGCCACCGGATCCGCGTTCCGCCGCTTCCGCAAACAATTCGAGCCGTTGACTCCCGGCTTCCATCACGCGCCGTCGCCCTACGCCTACCGCTGCGCATCCGGTTGCGCCGGAACGTGCACGCTCGCGTGCGCGGACACGATCGAGCTGATGATCGAGCGGCTGGGCGCGCACACCATCGCGGGCGTGCTCGTCGAGCCGGCGCTGGGCGTCGGCGGCGCGATCGTGCCGACCCGCGAATACCACGAACGGCTGCGCGAGATCTGCGACCGCAACGACCTGCTGCTCGCCTACGACGAGGTGATCACCGGATTCGGCAGGCTCGGTGAGTGGTTCGGCGCCGACTATTTCGGGGTGCGGCCGGACTTCATGGCGCTGTCCAAGGGCATCAACAGCGGCTATCTGCCGTTCGGGGCGGTCGTCGTGCGCGACGTCGTCTACCGTGAATTCCTGTCCGCCGTAGACGGTTTCATCGCAACCGGGAGCACTACGAACGGCAATCCGCTGTGCTGCGCGTCGGCGCTGGCGACGCTGGACATCATGCAGCGCGACGGCATCGTGGATCAGGTGCGCCAGACCGGTAAGTACCTGTTCGACAAGTTCGAGAATCTGCGCGAGCATGCCATCGTCGGCGATATCCGCGGCGCCGGGCTGCTGATGGGTATCGAGCTGGTCAAGGACCGCGCGACCAAAGAGCCCATCCCGCAACAGCAGTGGCAGGTGATCGAGGATCGGCTCGCCCTGAGCGGGCTGATCATCGGCAGCCAGGGCGCGGAGGGCCTCGGCGGCACCATCGGCATCGTCCCGCCGCTCACCATCACGACCGACGAGGTCGACGAACTCTATCGCCGCCTCGACGGCGTGCTCGCCCGCTATGCCCGGCTCACCGCCAAGGGCTGACATCCGCGCCGCAGACAGAACAACCACATGTACACCGATCCGAGGAGGAACGCCGTGGGGTCCATGCTGAGTCCGGACGAATTGTCCGACATCGTGCGCAACGCGGTCGCGTTGGCACTGGCCGTCGAACTCGACGACGTGACATCGGACAAACTGCTGATTCCGGAGCTCGGCGCGGAATCGATCGACTTCCTGGACATCACGTTCCGGCTCGAGCAGTTCCTGCCGATCTCCGTGCCGCGCGACGATCTGAACGAACAGGCCGAGGATGTGTTCGGCGCGGGCGCCGCGGTCGACACCCTGCGCAGGCTCACCCCGCTCGGCGCATACCTGGTGCGCGAACGCCTGCTCGGCGTCGATCTCAGCAAGGTCGAGCCCGGCATGCGGGTCGAGGATGTGGCCGCGCTCTGGACGGTGCAGACCTGGAGCGGTCTGTGCCGACGGCTGCTGGACACGATCCCCGAGCAGTGCCCGTCCTGCGGCGGCGCTCGGGCCTTCCGCCGCAACGACGACGGTGAGTTCCACGCCGAATGTGACAGCTGCGGAACCGAACTCGTGGCGATCCCCGGCGACGAGCTGAACCAGAACTGGTTCGAGGAGATCCGCGAGCTCGACGAGGTCGCACGGCTGCTGGAGCAGAGCCGGGCACAGGCGGCCGCGGCCGAGGCCGCCACCGCACAGTCGGGCGCACCCGCCGGCGCGATCGCGGAGTGAGCGGTGTCCGGCGAAGCACCCACCCGCCGGGTGGTCGTCACGGCGGCGGAGATGGTGACCCCGCTCGGCTGGGACGCCGAGACGACCTTTCGTGGCTTCGTCGACGGCCGCTCCGGCATTCGCCCGACTTCGCGCTTCGATGCCTCCGGGCTCGGGTCCCGGGTCGCGGGTGAGGTCGCGGACGGATTTCTCGCCGCCGCGGCCTCCGCCGGGCACCTCACCGACGCCGGCCACGCGTTCGGCGCGGCGCTGCCCCGGGGCGTGCAACTGGGGCTCGCCGCGGGCGCCGCCGCGAAACACCGTGCCGGGCAGGTCGATACCGCACCCGAGCGGTTCGGCGTGTGCGTGGGATCGTCCGGGCAGATGTACGACATCGACGCGTTGGACGGGCTGCTGCACACCCGGCAACGCGCCGGAACGGCAGTCCCTGGAAAGGAATTCGTCGACCTGCTGGCCGCGCAGCGGCACAGCATGCGCAAGAACGCCGCCGCGGCGGCCCTGGCGCACGTCTGCGGCGCGGCCGGGCCCACCATGACGGTCTCGGCCACCTGTGCCTCCGGCACCCAGGCCATCGGCGAGGCCGCCCTGTGGATCCGCGAGGGCGATGCGGACATGGTGCTGGCGGGCGGCTGCGATTCGCTGCTCACCTTCCTCGGCATCTCCTCGTTCGACCTGCTCACCGCGCTGGCCACCCGGTTCAACGACCGGCCCGCCGCGGCCAGCCGCCCGTTCGACCGCAGGCGCTGCGGTTTCGTGATGGGTGAGGGCGCCGCGTTCGTCATGCTGGAAGAACTCGGGCACGCGCTGCGGCGCGGCGCGGTACCGCTGGCCGAGGTGGCCGGCTACGGCACCTCCTGCGACGCGTACCGGATCACCGACAGCCCGCCGCACGGGGAGGGGGCCGTACTGGCGATGTCGGGCGCCCTCGTCGACGGCGGGCTGCGGGCCGAGGACATCGACTACATCAGCGCGCACGGCACCTCGACGCTGATCAACGACCGAGCCGAAACCCGGGCCGTGCACAAGGTTTTCGGCGATCGGGCGGCCAGCATCCCGATCAGCTCGCAGAAGTCGATGATCGGCCACTCGATCGCGGCCGCGGGCGCGATCGAATGCGTCACCTGCCTGCACGTGCTGCGCACCGGTCAGCTGCCGCCCACCATCAACTACGAATACCCGGACCCGGATTGCGATCTGGACTATGTGCCGAACACCGCTCGGACACACGAGGTGCGCGTCGCGATGAGCAACTCGTTCGGGTTCGGCGGCCAGAACGCGAGCATCGTGCTGCGCCGGTGGCCCGGCCCGGCCGACGGTGACGGTCATGGGTGAACGCGTGGTGGTGACCGGCCTGGGCGCGGTGTCGGCACTGGGCAACGACCCGCGCACCCAGTGGCAGGCCTTGCTGCGCGGGGAATCCGGGGTGGCACCGCTGCGCGAGCTGGCCGAGCGCCTCACGCTGCGCGCCGGTGTCGACCGGCCCCTGGCGGCGGGCCGGGTGCACGGGATCGACCCGCGGGACTGGATCACCGATCGCAAGGCCGCCCGGGCCATGCGGCTGCACACGCATATGGCCTTCGCCGCCGCCGGTCAGGCGCTGACCTCGGCGAAACTGCATCGCGGCAACATGGACGGGGACGCGACGGGAATCACGCTCGGCGTCACGATGATCGACTACGACGTCGCCGATCTGGAGCCGGCCGCACGCCGATCCCGGCGCGAGAGCGGCGGATTCGACATCGATCGGTTCTGCGGCACCGGCTGGCGCGCGATCTCGCCCATGGTGTCGATCGTGATGCTGAACAACGCCACGCTGTGTCAGATCGCCATGCAGTACGGACTGCACGGGCCGAACGCCTCGTTCAGTCCGTTCGGGGAGGCGGGCGGGCAGGCGATCGGGGCCGCGGTGCGCATGCTCGCCGAGGGCGACGCCGAGGTCATGCTGGCCGGTGGTGTCAGCCCGCGGCTGAATCTCGCTGCGCTGCAACGCCTGCTCTACTTCGGTGTGGTCGCGCGGACCATCGATCCGGCGGCGGCCTCGTGCCGGCCGTTCGACCGCGACCGCACCGGCACCGTGCCCGGTGAAGGCGCTGCGGTACTGGTACTCGAGACCCTCGGCCACGCAAGGTCAAGGGGCGCACACGTGCTCGCCGAGGTGCTCGGCCACGGCGCGGCCCTCGGCGGGCCCGGCGGCCCGGAACCCTCGCCGCCGCGCCACGCGATCGAAGGTGCACTGGCCGCCGCGCTCGACGACAGCGCGCTGCCACCGCGGCGGATCGGCGCGGTGTACGCCGACGCGCCGGGCCTGCCCGCGGGCGATGCCACCGAGGCGGCCGCGATCGAGGCGGTACTCGGCGGGCACGTGCCGGTGACGGCGACCAAAGGAGCGACCGGACATCTGCTGGCGGCGGCGCTGCCGTGGCAGAGCGTCTTCGCCGTGCTCAGCCTGAACGAGCGCCGCATCCCCCCGATCGTGAATCTCCGGTACCCCGAACCGAATTCGGCCGTGGACCTGGTGCGGGACAAGCCACGGCGGCTACGCGGTGGCACCGCCGTCGCCTGTCTGGCCGCCGGGTTCCAGGGACAGAGCGAATGCGTCGTGTTCGGCGAGTTCGAGGCGAAGGGGACGTGATGCGGTTCCTGCTCTACGACCGGGTGCTCGAGGCGACCAAGGGCGAATCCATGGTCGCGGTCAAACATGTCACGCTCACCGAGGACCACCTGGGCGCCGGTTACGCGGGGCGCAGACTGCTCAGCGGTTCACTGCTGCTCGAGTCGATGGCCCAGGTGGCGGGCTGGCTGGTGCATTTCAGCACCGACTTCACGGTGTCGGCGTTCCTGTGCCTGATCGATCGCGCCGAGATCGTCGGCGAACTGCCGCCCGGCCGGGCCATGCGGGTGGAAGCACGCCTGCTCGGGCTGAGCAGGCGGTGGGCCCAGCTCAGCTGCGCGGCCTACGACGAGACCACGCCCCTCGCGCGCATCGCGCGGCTGAACTATGTGCTGCAAGACATTCGGGATCCGGCCGAGATCGCGGCCGAGGAGAACCGGTTCCGCTACTACTCCGGGTGGCCGGTGGAGCGGATCCGGTCCACGCCGAACAAGCCGGTGACGCCGTGAACCGGGTGGTCGTGACCGGGCTCGGCGCGGTCACCCCGATCGGGCTCGGCCACCGCGAGTTCTGGGCCAACCTGGTCGCGGGCCGCTCCGGGGAGGCGCCGATCACGCTCTTCGACGCCTCGTCGCTGCCGACCCGAATCGCCGCCGAGGTCGCCGATTTCGCGCTATCCGACTATTGGGACGGGCCGTTTCCGGCGGCACTGCACGCGGACCGGCAGGCGCGCTTCGCCCTCGCCGCCTGCGCCATGGCACTGGCCGACAGCGCCCTGACGAGCGCGGGCCGGTCGAGGCCGGTCGACACCCGCCGGGTCGGCCTGGTGCTCGGTGCCGGGCTCGGCCTGGTGCGCATGACCGATATCGCGAATCATCTCGACCACAGCGGCCGGTTCGCGCTGCCCAGCCCGCTGGCCGACGCGACGGCGATCGATCCGGTGTCACTGATCCGTGACCCGCAGGACCTGGTGGTCGGGCTGCTGGCCGCGCACCTCGGTGTCACCGGCCCGGCCACCGTGGTCACCTCCGCCTGTGCGGCCGGCGCGCACGCGATCGGCACCGCGTTCCGGCTGCTCCGGGGTGGCCGTCTGGACGTCGTGCTCTGCGGCGCAATGGATTCCATGATCAACCCGCTGGGCATGGCCGGGCTGGTCGCGCTCGGCGCGCCCTCCACCGACAACCTGCCCGGCCGGACCGGCCGGCCGTTCGACGCCACGCGCACCGGATTCGTGGTCGGCGAGGGCGCGGGCATGGTCGTGCTGGAGACCGAGGCGCACGCCCGCGCCCGGTCGGCGCCCTGGTACGCGGAGGTCGCGGGCTTCGGCAGATCCCTGGACGCACATAGGTTCACCGAACCCCATCCGGCCGGCGCGGGAGCCGCGCTGGCGATGCGTGCGGCAATGGCCGACGCGGACGTGCGCCCCGAGCAGGTGCAGCTGGTCAACGCGCACGGCACCGCGACACTGCTCAACGACCGCGTGGAGACCATCGCCATCAAACATGTCTTCGGCAGCGCGGCAGCCGATCTCGCGGTCACCGCGAACAAATCGATGACCGGTCACCTCATCGCCGCCTGCGGTGCGGTGGAATTCATCAGCACGGTGCTGAGCGTGCGCACCGGCACGGTGCCGCCGACCGTCAACTATCGCCATCGCGACGCCGAATGCGATCTCGACTACGTGCCGGGTACCGCGCGGCAGTTGCCGGTGCGGGTGGCGCTGACCAATTCGTTCGGCCTCGGCGGCCAGAACGGCACCTTGGTGGTGCGCCGGGCCGCCGACGACGTGCTGACACCAGTCTGAGAGGGGCGGCGCATATGCACGTGCTGTTCGTGAATCCCGACGTCCGGGACAAGAGCGTGATCTACGGCAACCGCATGCTCAATCCGGTGCCGGTGAACCTGGCCTACCGCGCCGCCATGACCGCGGTCGAGCACCGGGCCACCGTGCTCGACGAGAACGCCACCCCCATCACCGATTTCACCCGTTTCGCCGATATCGATCTGGTGGCGGTCACCTCGAAGTTCTTCGGCGAGCGACGCACCGGCGAGCTGGTGCGCGGATTCGGCGCGCTGGGCATACCGGTCGTCGTCGACGGGTACTTCCCCAGTTACGACCCGCAGGCCGAGCGGATCGGCGCGGCCTCGGTGGTGCGCGGCGAGGTCGAGCAGGTGTGGCCGCGGATACTCGAGGACGCCGGCCGCGGCCGGCTACGGCCCGTATATGCCGGCGGGCCGGTGGATCTGGCGACGCTGCCGCGCTACGGGCCCGAGCATCTGCCGCCGCACGACTACGTGTTCCCGGTCGAAGCGACCCGGGGCTGCCCCTTCTCGTGCAATTTCTGCATCGAGACCCGCTATCACCACGACCGCTTCCGTACCCGCCCGATCGAGCACGTGCTCGCGCAGATCGACGCGCGCAGGGGCGATTTCGTGCAGTTCTCCGATATCAACATCGTGGGCAACCCACGCTACGCCCGGACCCTGTTCACCGAACTCGCACCGCGACAGGTGCTGTGGGGCAGCCAGGCGACGATCACCATCGCCCAGCGTCCGGCGCTGGCCGAGGCGGCGGGCAGCGCCGGGTGCATGCTCGTCTTCCTGGGCCTGGAGTCGGTCCGTCCGCAGAACCTGGTCGCCTCGGACAAGAGCTGGAGCCGCCCGGCCGACTATCGCGCGCTCCTCGCCAGGCTGCACGACGCGGGCATCGGGGTGATCGGGTCGTTCGTCTTCGGCTTCGCCGGTGACACACCGGATGTGTTCGAACGGACCCTGGAGTTCGTTGTCGAGAACGAGATCGAGATCTGTCATTTCAACCCGCTCGGCAGCGGTCCGGGTGTACCGCTGCACGCGGAACATCTGCGCGCGGGCCGCATGATCGACCCCGGCCCCGGCGGGCCCTCGCATCTGCGGGCCTCGGTGGCTCCGGTGTCCATGACGGTCCGGCAGCTCGAGGACGGCCTCGAATACCTGTACACCCGAACCTATTCCCGGGAGCTGACCCGGTTGCGCCTGCGCCGGTACCGGGCGGACGCGGACCTGCCCGGCCCACGCGCCACCGCGAAGAAGCGGGCCGTCGTCGGCCTCAATCTGGCCTACCGCAGGGCGGTCGAGCGGCACTACGGAGCGACCGTCGGCGCGGAGCGACTGCCATGACCCGCACCGCATCGAATTCGGTGCTGCTTCCGGCGATTTCGGGCCCGGCGTGGTCGGCCGGGGTCGATATCGCGGCGGTCGGCCGGATACGGTCCTTACTCGCCACGGGAAATACGTTCTGCGAACGAGTGTTCCGACCGGACGAGATCGCCTACTGCACCGCATTCAGAGATCCCGCACCGCATTTCGCCGCCCGGTTCGGGGCCAAGGAAGCCACGCTGAAGGCCTTGCACCTCGGACTCGGGGTGCCCCCGGCGACCCGGCGGCTGCGCGATATCGAGGTACGCCGTACGACCGGCGCACCGCACCTGCTGCTGCACCACCGCATGGCGACGCTCGCGCGTCGGCGCGGACTCACCGGCGCCGCAGTGTCGTTGAGCCACGACGGCGACTATGCGCTCGCTTGGGTGCTGCTCGCCGGGCAGGGGTGCCGATGAACCGGCTGAACGATTCCGTCGCCCTGGTGACCGGCGCCGCGGGCGTCTTCGGTACGGCCATCGCCACCCGGTACGCCGAGGAGGGCGCCACGCTGGTGCTCACCGATGTCGACACGACCCGGTTGCAGGCGGCGGTGAAGGCTGTCGAAGCCGTTGCCGCCGCGCCGGTTTCCGCGTTCGTCGCCGACCTGACCGAACCCGCCGAGGTGACCCGCCTGTTCGCCCACACCGACGAGACATGGGGCCGGCTCGACGTGCTGATCAACAACGCGGGCGGCGCGCTGCGCTCGCCGCTGGTCTTCCACAACGACGCCGACTGGCGCCGGATGCTGCGGGTGAACCTCGATACCGTCTTCTATTGCAGCAGGCAGGCGGTGCGCCGGATGCTGCCCCGGCGCAGCGGCCGCATCATCAACGTCGCCTCCGCGCTCGGCTTGACCGGCGGCGCGGACGAAGTCGCGTACGCGACCGCGAAGGCGGCGGTGATCGGCTTCACCCGCAGCGTGGCGCAGGAGGTCGGGCGGCGCGGTGTCTGCGTCAACGCGATCTGCCCGACACTCGCCGACAGCGGGGTCAGCCGGGAGTACTTCGGCGGCTTCGAGGTCGATATCCGCGCGGTCGCCGCGTATCTCGCGCGCCGGGCGGCGATGCCGCGCCCGATCGCGCCGGAGGACGTCGCCGACGTCGCCGTTTTTCTCGGCGCTCGCGAGAGTGCCTACCTCAATGGGCAGGCCATTCTGGTCGGCGGAGTGGGATAGGAGTATCCGTGCGGTTTCTCATGGTCGACGCGATCACCGAAGTGGACGGCGGCCGCCGCGCCGTCGGCGTCAAGAACGCCGCGATGAGCGAGGACTACTTCGCCGACCACTTCCCGCAGCAGCCGATTCTGCCCGGCGTGCTGGTGCTGGAGGCGATGACCCAGCTGGCACGCTGGCTGGTGCTCACCCACAGCGAATTCCGCACCACGGTGGTGCTCAGCGCGGTGCAGCACAGCAAGTTCATCGACTTCGCGGTGCCCGGCGATCGGCTGACCGTCGAGGTGGACCGCATCGAGGGCGGGCACGGCGCGGGCCCGGGCCCCGGCGCGGAGCTGGACTTCCGGGGTGCCGCGCAGGCGCACGGCCGCAAGATCGCGACCGCGACCTTCCGCTGCCGGACCTACGCGCTCACCGAATTCGAGGATCCCGCGGCGACCCGCCGCCACTATCGAGTGCTGCGGCTCAACGGATCGAAGGTGAGCGGGCAATGAGGCATCGGGTGGCCGTCGTCGGCGCGGGCGTGCTGTCCTGCCTCGGTACCGACTATCGCCGGCAGTGGCGGCGAATCCTGGCGGCGGAGACCGGTTTACGGCGACGAGACGGCGACGGCCCGCCGGAGCTGGCCTATTTCGGCGCGGTGGACGATGCCGAGCACCCCGTCGCGCTCGCCGACCGCAAGCATCTCAAGCGCCTCACCAGGGCGTCCCGGCTGGGCGTGTACGCGGCCGATCTGGCGATCGCCGACGCGGGCGCGGTGTTCCGGGCCGCCGCGCCGCCGCGGCGCGGAATCTATATGGGCTCCAACGAGAACGAGGACGAGAAGAACTATCTCGACCGCTTCGCGCCGGTGCTGGCCGGTGCGCGACGCCCGGACGGCACCCTCGACTACACGCGGCTCGGCCAGGCGGCGCTGCGCCGGGCCAAACCCGATTTCCTGCTCTCTGGCCTGCCCAACGCCGCCCTGTGCCAGATCACCATCCGGCACGAGATCTGCGGCGCGAACAGCACCTTGGTCGACGGCTCGGCCATGGGACTGTGCGCGGTGGGCCGGGCCTTCCGTGCGGTGCGCGACGGCCGGGCCGACGTCGCGGTCTGCGGTGGCACCGACGCGGGCGCCGACGAATTCGCCCGCCTCGCGCTGCACGAGTTCGGGCTGACCTCGGCCTGCGCCGACGGTGCGCGCTCGGTTCGGCCGTACGACCGGCACCGGGACGGCTATATCTGCGCCGAGGGCGCGGCCGCCCTCGTCCTCGCCGATCTCGACCTGGCGCGGGCCAACGACGCGCACATCCTCGCCGAGATCGTCGGTTTCGGCGCCGCCACCGACCGGGGCCGCCCGCTGGCGCCCGACCCCGAGGGCAGCGGTGTGCGCGACGCGCTCGTACGGGCCGTGGCCGACGCTGCCATCGATCCCCGCGCGGTCGGCTACATCTATGGTCACGGCGATGCCACCGCGAGCGGCGATCGCTCCGAGCTGCACGGCATCGCGCAGGCGCTGGCGCGGCGAGACCGGTTGCGGCTCACCGGAACCAAGGCCGCGACCGGGCACATGGGCCCGGCCACCGATGTCGCCGAGATGGCGTTCGCCTGTCTGAGTGTGCGGGACGGCGTCGTCGCGCCGACGCTCAATCTCGGCGCGGCCGACGACGCGGCCCGCGCCGTCGAGATCGTCACGCATCGGCCGACCGCTCTGGACGCGCGGTTCGCGATCACGCTCA
Organism: Nocardia vulneris; assembly: GCF_001613425.1. Classification (GTDB taxonomy): domain Bacteria; phylum Actinomycetota; class Actinomycetes; order Mycobacteriales; family Mycobacteriaceae; genus Nocardia; species Nocardia vulneris. The sequence goes on from NZ_BDCI01000050.1 coordinate 117,011, forward strand.
GCCGCAACGTGGACGGACCCGAGGTCGCCGCCGTGGTGCTCGGTAGCGCGTGAGCCCCGCACGGTGGCCTGCGAAACGGACGAAAGGCGAAGTATGACAGCGGATCTGGCAGGGCGGACCGTCTTGATCACCGGCGGTTCCCGCGGCATCGGCCGGGCGATCGCACTGGAGTTCGCCGACCGCGGCGCGGACGTGATCCTGACCTACTGGCGCAAACGATCCGCCGCACGCGAGGTCGTCACCGAGATCGAGCGAAAGGGCAGGCGCGCCCTCGCGCTCCGCGTCGACGTCGGTGAAAAAGAGCAGCTGAAACAGCTTTTCGCGGATATCGGGGAGCAGTGGGGCGCGGTGGACTTCTACATCAACAACGCCGCCTCGGCGATCATGAAACCGCTGTTCGCGCTGGAGACCCCGCACTGGCGCTACACCCTCGACACCAATATCACCGCGGCGCTGTTCGGTTGCCGCGCGGCGTACGCGCTCATGCCGCAGGGGCGCGGCGCCATCGTGCTGCTGTCGAGCATGGGCAGCCGCCGCTACCTGCCCAGCTACGGCGGCTTGGGCGTGTGCAAGGCGGCGATCGAATCGATGGGGCGTTATCTGGCCGTGGAACTCGCGCCGGGCGTGAACGTCAACACCGTCTGCGGCGGGCTCATCGAAACCGATTCGGTCCGCGCGCTCGCGGGCGCGGACGAATGGGTGCGCCAGGTCGCCGAGGCCGGCCCGATGCGCCGGATCGGCACGCCCGAAGATCTGGCCAAGGTCGTCGCCTTCCTGTGCACCGACGACGCGAGCTGGATCCGGGGCCAGACCATCGTCGCCGACGGTGGCGCCTCACTCACATCCTGAGCTCAGACGACTAGGAGATGCTCTCGTGCGCACCGTGATCGAGGAAACCCGCGACATCTACGACCTGACCCACCGGCAGATCACGCTCACGCCGTCCGGGCAGGCCATGATGGCCTATCTCTGGCAGGACCGGGGCGGCTATGTCGGCCAGCTGAGCTGGACCACCCGCGATCAGCTGCGCGAGATCGCGCACACCGCGGGCTTGGCGCCGGGCCAGACCGTGCTCGATCTCTGCTGCGGCACCGGCGGTATCGCGCGCTACCTCGCCGAGACGACCGGTGCCACGCTCACCGGCCTCGACTACTCCGAGCCCGCGATCGAGATCGCCCGCCGCGCCCCCGCCGCGGTCCCGATCCGGTTCGACCACGGGGATGCCCGCGAACTGCCCTACGCCGCCGCCACATTCGACGCTGTGGTGAGCGTGGACAGTCTGGTCATCGTGCCGGACCGGCACCGCGTGCTCACCGAATGCGCCAGGGTGCTGAAACCCGGCGGCCGCCTGGCTTTCACCGACGAGGTGCTCACCGGTCCGATCCCGCGCGACCCGGCGACGTTGCGCGCCTTGACCGTCTACGGTCGCCTGTTCGCGCAGACACCGGCCGGCTATCGGCGGCTGCTCGCGCACGCCGGATTCACCGATATCGAGGTCCAGGACAGCACCGAGATGTTCGTCGCGATCAACGAGCGCTGGGCCGAATCGTATCGGCGCTTCGCGGTGCAGGGCCGCGAGATCCTGGGCGACAAGCTGTTCGAGGACGGACTCGGCTTCTTCGAGACGCTCGCCGCGCAGGGGGCGGCGGGCCGGCTCGGACAGGTTCGCGTCCACGCCACACGCCGGACCGGGTAGTCGATGACCCGCTCCCCCGGCCCCGATCACCGCGCGACCACCATGCCCTCGGCCACCACACTCGCGGTGCTGCACGGTGTTTCGAAGACCTTCGGCAGTGCGGACACGGCCGTGCACGCGCTGGCCGAGTGTGACCTGACCATCGCGGCGGGCGAATTGCTCGTCGTGCTGGGCCCTTCGGGCTCGGGCAAGACCACGCTGCTCAATGTGCTCGGCGGGATCGAGACCCCGACCACCGGGGTGATCAGCATCGACGGGCACACCCTCACCGACCTGGACGCGAAGGGCATGGCGGGGCTGCGCCGCACCGCGCTGAGTTTCGTCTACCAGTTCTTCAACCTCGTGCCGACGCTCACGGTGGCCGAGAACATCGCCGTGCTGGCCGAATTGACCGGCGGACCGGTCGGCGCCCGGGTACACGACGTGTTGACCCAGGTCGGCTTGGCCGATTGCGCGGATCGTTTCCCGGCCCAGCTCTCGGGCGGTCAGCAGCAGCGGGTCGCGATCGCGCGGGCGCTGGTGAACCGGCCGCGGCTGCTGCTGTGCGACGAACCGACGGGCGCGCTGGACCTCGACACCGGACGCAGCGTGCTGGCCCTGCTGCAACGCCTCTGCCACCGGGCCGACCACGCAGTCGTGCTCGTCACGCACAACCAGGCGATCGCCGCCATCGCCGACCGGGTGCTGCGCATGCGGTCCGGGCGGATCGTCGCCGACCTCCAACAGGCCGCTCCCCTGCCCGCCGACGAGGTCACCTGGTGACCCGGCATCCGACACTGCACCGGAAACTGTTGCGCGACATCCGCGCCCAGTGGCCACAGTTCGCCGCGCAGACGATGATCATCATGCTCGGCGTGGCGCTGTTCACCGCGTCCTACGGGGCCTACCGGAATTTGAACGCCTCCTACGACGGCACCTTCGAGACGGAACGTTTCGCCGATGTCTGGGTGAGCGGCGGGGACACGGCCGCACTCGCGGCCGCGGCGAACGCCCTGCCGGGGGTCGCGGATGCGGTCGTGCGCGCGCAGGTCGATCTGCCGCTGCGGGTCGGGGCGGACAAGCTGCGCGGCCGCGTCGTCGGCCTGCCCGCCGACCGGCCGCCCGCGGTGAATGCCCCGACGCTGCTGTCCGGGCACTACCCGGGCGCGAACGAGGTCCTGGTCGAACACCATATGGCCGAGCACTTCGGGTTACGCAGCGGCGCAACGCTGTCCGTGCTCGGGCCCGGCGGGTGGCGCGAGGTGACCGTCGCCGGCGTGGCCTCCTCGGCCGAATACCTCTGGCCCGCGCGCAGCCGCCGCGACATGTTCCCGCTGCCAGATAATTTCGGCGTCCTCTTCGCCGCAGCGCCGCTGGCGACCGCGCTGGCCGGCGGCGCCGCCGAGCAAGTGCTGCTCCGCTTCGCCGAACCGCCGAGTTCCGACGCGCTCACCCGCATTCGGGAACTGGCCGCCGCGCACGGCGCGACGGAGGTGCTCACCCGGGCGGAACAACCGTCGAACTGGTTGCTGCGCATGGATATCGACGCCTTCGGTCAGCTCGCCTATCTGTTTCCGCTGCTGTTCTCGAGTGTCGCCGGTCTGGTGTCGTATGTGCTGCTGCACCGGCGGGTGCGGGCCGAGCGCCCGGTGATCGGCGTGCTGCTGGCCGGCGGCGTGTCGCGCGCGACGCTGCTGTGGCACTACCTGCAGTACGGGATCGTGGCGGGACTGGCCGGCGCATTCGGCGGAATCCTGGTGGGGCTCGCCGGATCCGGCGCGTTGAGCCGGGTCTACCTCCGGGCGATCGACCTGCCCGCGTCCGCGGCGGTCGTCGAGGTCGCGCCGATCACCCTGATCGGCGCGCTGCTGTTCGGTGTCGCGGCGGGCGCACTCGGCGCGCTCGCCCCAGCCCTACTCGCCTTCCGCACACCGCCCGCGGCGGCGATGCGCGGCACCCCGCCGCCGGGGCCGGGCCGAATCAGCCTGCTGGAGCAGGTGATTCCGGTGTTGCGCCGGCTACCGGCCCGCTGGCTGCTGGTACTGCGCGCGATCGGGCGCAGTCCGCGGCGCACCTGGAGCACCGTGCTCGGCACCGCGCTGTCCCTGGTGGTCATGCTCACCTCGTGGACGATGCTCGACACCATGACCGAGGCGTTGGACGTGTCCTTCCATCAGGTGCAAACCGCCGACGCACGAGTCGATTTCACCGTCCCGGTCGACCAGCGCCGCCTCGCCGAGCTCACCGGGGCCGCGGGTGTCGCCGCCGCCGAACCGATGGTGCAGCTGCCGATCACCCTCGCCGCGAACCGCGCCACCTATGCGACCGTGCTGATCGCGCTGCCGCGTGACACCACGATGCACGGACTGCGGCCGGTGCCGGGGAGCCCGGCCGTCCGGCCGGAGCGCGGCCTGCTGGTCGGCAAGGGCGTCCGGCAGCTGCTCGGCGTCTCGACCGGCGACCTCGTCGAGGTCGAAGTGCCTGGCGCGCAAGCGGTTCGCGTGCCGATCGCGGGGGTGCTGGACGAACCGATCGGCACCTTCGCCTATTGCACGCTCGAGCAGCTCGATGCGCTTGCCGGTGCGCCGGTGCCGATCAACTCCGCCCTGCTTCGCCTCGCACCGCACGCCGACCCCGACCAGGTCCGGCGTGCACTGTCCGAGCGGCCCGGTGTCGCGGCCTACGAGGATCTCGACGAGGTGAACCGGTTGATCGACCGGTACGCCGGATTCTTCTTCGTGTTCATCGGCGTGATGCTGGCCCTGGGCGGGCTGATGGCGTTCGCGATCATCTTCACCACCATGTCGATCAATATCGTCGAGCGGCGGCGCGAGGTCGGCGTACTGCGTGCCGGAGGGATGCCGCACGGCATGCTCGCGCGCCTGATCACCGGGGAGAACCTGCTGCTGACCCTGCTCGGCATCGGGCCGGGCCTGGTGCTCGGGGTGCTCGGCGGGCACAGCTTCCTGTCCACCTACGCCAACGACCAGTTCCAGCTGGATCTGGTGGTCCGCCCCGGCACGCTCGGCAGCGCGGCACTGGTCGTGCTGTGCGTGGCGACCGTGTCGCTGCTGCCCGGACTGCGGGCCGTGCGCGGCCTCGACCTCGCCGCGGTGCTGCGCGAACGATCCGATTGAGTCGCCAGGAGGTGCGCTGATGAACCATTCCGCCTTCGTCACCGGTGGTAATCGCGGGATCGGGCTGGCCATCGCCCGTGAGCTCGCGCGCGGCGGCAAACCGGTGGCGGTCTCGATGCGCAAGGGCGCGCCGCCCGACGGATTGTTCGGCGTCGCTTGCGATGTCACCGACGAACAGCAGGTCGACGCGGCGTTCGCGCTGATCGAACAGGAGCTCGGACCCGTCGATGTGCTGGTCGCCAACGCGGGCATCACCAGGGACGTACTGCTGGCGGCGATGACCGAGGACGAGTTCGCGTCGGTGGTGGACACCAACCTGGTCGGCGCGTTCCGGGTGATCAACCGGGCGGCGCGGACCATGATCCGGCAGCGGCGCGGCCGGATCATCCTGGTGTCGTCGGTGACGGCGCTGCTCGGCTCGGCGGGGCAGACGAACTACGCCGCCTCCAAGGCGGGCCTGATCGGGCTGGCCCGGTCGCTGGTGCGGGAACTGGGCGCGCGCAACATCACGGTCAATGTGGTCGCCCCCGGATTCGTGGACACCGATATGACCGCGTCGCTCACCCCGCAGTGGCGCGCCGAGGTCACCAAGAAGATTCCGCTCGGCCGGATCGCCGCGGCCGCCGAGATCGCCAGGGTGGTGGGGTTTCTCGCCGGTGCGGACGCGGGCTACATCACCGGCGCGGTGATTCCGGTGGACGGCGGACTCGGCATGGGCCACTGACGGCCACTGCGCAGCGCGGCACGGTCGTCGTCGTGCCCGTTGCCCGCGGCGCCGGCCTCGAGCAGCGCGATCAAACCGGTCTCGTAGGCCACCGCGACGGCCTGCCCACGCGTGCCGACCGCCAGCTTCTGCAGCACGTGATGCACGTGGCTGCGCACGGTGGTCGCCGAAACCGAGAGTTGCCGGGCGATTTCGGCATTCGAGCGGCCGTGCGCGAGCAGCCCGAGCACCTCGGCCTCGCGCCGGGTCAGGCTGCCGGCCACCTGCATATCGGAGTTGCGCGCCACCGCGGGCGCGACGACGTGGTCGAGGCCGCCGACGATCTGCGGCGGCACCACGAGCCGGTTGCCGACCGCCACCACCCGGATGGCGCACAGCAGCTCGAACGGCGAGCAGCCCGAGGAGAGCAGTCCCCGCACGCCCGCACGCACCAGCTTGACCGCACGCGCGACGTCTTCCTCCGCCATCACCATTATCACCTTCGCGGCCGCGACGAGCTCGGCCAGGCGGTGCTTTCCTTCGACGGCGCCGACGAGCAGCACGACGTCGGGTGCGTGCGCCCGGACGGCCCCGAGCAGGGCGTGGCCGCCCGAAACGTCGTCCACCACATCGATATCCGGCTCACGGTCGAACTGGGCGCACAGCCCTCTGCGCATCAGGGCGCTGTCCGCGCAGACCACGACACGGATGGTCACCTGCCGGTGCGCCGCGGCGCCGGAGCCGCGGCCCTCGTTCACCGCCGGAACAGGGACGAGTGGCGCGAGTGTGCCGCGCGATTGCGGTGCGGCGTGATCTGCTGGATCGGTTCCATTGCGTGACAAGACATCTCACGCTCCCATCATTCCCAGCGAATGTTCACCAGGGTAGCACGTAAACAGTTCGACCATCGCTTTGTTCCACTGACGATGGAATGTACAAATCAACGATTTTATCTGTGCACGTTGTCGTTTCACCGGACGCGATAATCCGTTCTCATTCCGGGGACCGCGCTTTTCGATCACCGTATCCTTCCCGCATCCTTGCGATGCCCGCCGCGATTTCCCGCCCGATCGTGCCCGCCGCCGCGGCGAGCGTGGTGCGATCCACGGTCCACCGCGGCAGTCGTTCCAGAAACTCCCCGACTCGCGCCATGGCGGCGATCAACTCGTCCGCATCCGCGCCGGCGGTACTCGGCGCTATCCGCATTTGCAGCGTAATTGCCCCGCATCGCCGCATGATCAAACGCGCGATCACCGCCTCGGCGTAATTCTGGACCGACGGGCGGGGCTGCGCGCCGATCGCCCGCGGGGACAGCACGAACCTGCCGAGCAGACCGACCCGGCGATAGCCCGCGAACAGCGGGGCGCGTGCCGCGCGCCGCAGCATCTCCTCCATGGCCGCGGCCACCTGCGCCGCTCGATGCCGGTCCGATTCCGCCGCCACGATCGCCGCACAGGCCAGACCGGCCGCCAGATCGTTGCGATAGTGCGTGCGCAGCCACTGCGCGGTGTCCGGCGCGGCCTGCGACAACTGCTCGAACACCGCCGCGGACAGCACCGTCGCGCCGATGGGGATCAGCGCGTCGCTCAGCGCCTTCGACAGGGCGACCATATCCGGCCGGAAACCGCGCCCGGTACAGGTCAGGAAATGGTCGATATCGCAGCGCCAGAAACCGCTGAATATCTCGTCGACCCCGACCAGGAAACCGGCGCTCGCGCGGTGCCGCTCGATCTCGTCGAGCACGCCGGGCGATATCTCGAGGCAGTCGTAACCCTGCACGAGTTCCAGCCAGACCAGCGCGAGGTCGTCGCGGCGCAGTGCCTGCCGCAGGGCGGCGGTGTCCTCGGGAGCCACCTCGAGCACGTCGACCGGGTAAGGGCTGAAAGCATTGTGGTCGCGGTCGCGGAAGAACGAACTGGTCCGGCTCAAGGCCAGTGAGAGCGGGCCCTTCCCGGAATAGTTGCCGCGCAACGTGAGTACGGTCGTGCGGCCGGGTCGGCAGCACAGCGCGGTGAGCACCGCGTTGTCGACGGCGCTCTGCCCGCTCACCGCGGGCAACAGGAACGGCAGCCCGGTCAGGCGCGCGAGTTCGCTTTCCAGGCGCGAGGTTTCGTCACCGGCGCCCGCCGTGCGGATCACCTCGACCGACTGCACGTTGTGCCCGCGGAACGCGGGACCGGTGCCGGACGCCAGATCCGTATAGCCGCGAGCGCCCCGCCGATAGGTGACGCCCTCGGCCCGGTCGAAGGTGACGTTGATCGCCGCGAGATCGATCGCCCTGGTCTGCCAGGTGTTGGCGTGCATGCGCAGGCGGGCGCTGCGGGTCGCGCCGCTGTGCCGCATGCGCTCGATCGCCGCGCGTTCGTGGCGGCCGGTCGGGCGCCAGCGAATCACGTTCTCGCACAGCAGCTGCATGGCGAGCCCGTTACCGCCGAAGGTCGACACGTGCGCGATGCTGTCCATGGTGTTGTTCCACAGCGCGAACATGTCCCTGGTGAACGAGACCGTGCCACAGGGCATCTCGTTGCCGACACAGACCTCGCCGAGAAAGGCGAGATCGGCGCAGGTCGCGGCGGCGCGCCAGGGCGCAAGCGCGCCTTCGCCGCCGAGCAGGCCCCAGGCGACCGGGCGCCCTTTCGCCCGCTCCGCCGCCAGTGTGCCGCGCAGCGCGGCCGCCTCGTCTGCCGAAAGGCCGTCGAGGACCACCACATACGCATCCCACCCGGTGGCGAGCAGACCCGAGAACTCCGCGGCGGAGTCCACGATCCGCATGCCGTCGGCGACGAGCGCACGCAGCCCGGGCACCGCGTGACCGAAGGCGTAGTACGCGGTCCCGGTAGGGTCCAGCACGAGCATGCGGCAGTGACCTCCGGCGGCGCGGCGATTGTGCCGATTGCGCAGGTATTTCGCCACGGTGCCGAGCGCCTCGACACCGGAATTCACGAACACCGAATGCCATGCGACGCCGGTGGTGTCGCCACTGCTGAGCAAGCGATGCAGCAGATAGGCCGCGACGACGCCGTCCGGCGGCACATACGTGCTCGCCAGCACCATGTTCGGCGAGCGCGCGGCAACCCGTTCGGCCAGTATTTCGCGGACCCGATCGGCGGCGCCGGGAAATACGCCCGGAAGGTGTCGCGGCGATCCTCGGGAGCCTTCCGGAGCTACGCCAGTGGACATTGCCACGCTCCTTGCTGAACTCATCCGAGGTGCGGCGGTGGCTCGCTGAAACCGCCCGTCCACTTATCGTGGACATGATCAATTGGTGTCAGAATAACCGCGGTGCATCGGGTCATCATCGGACGAATGATGAGCCGGATATCAACACTTGTCGGATAAGCCCGCGATACTGGTACGATCGCGTACCCCGCACTGTGCCAATAGTTTCGGCACCGGCGTCGAATTCACGTCACGGTCGCGGAAATACGGTCCGGCGCGTATTCACCCGACGGTGACGACACGACTGTGCCAGCCGGTCGAGCCGTCGGGGAACGGCGGTGCGCGATGGTCGGTCTGGGTGATCCCGGCGCGGTCGGTCGCGCGCACGCGCAAGGTGTGCGTGCCGGGTTCGGCGCGCCAGCGCCACGTCCACTGCCGCCAGGTGTCGAGGGAGTATTCCGCGGCCAGCGTGGCCGGTTGCCACGGCTGATCGTCGACCTGCACCTCGACCGCATCGATACCGCGGTGCTGGGCCCAGGCGACACCGGCGACCACGACCTCCCCGGCGGGCACGGTCGCGAAGGAGGCGGGCACGTCGATCCGGGACGCGGTCTTGATGGGCGCCTGTGCGGCCCAGTCCCGTTCGGTCCAGTACGCCTCGGCGCGGTCGAACCGGGTGAGTTCGAGGTCGATCACCCATTTGGTGGCCGAGACGTAGCCATAGAGACCGGGCACGATGAGCCGGGCCGGGTAGCCGTGCGCGATGGGCAGCGGCGCGCCGTTCATGCCCACCGCGAGCAAGGCGTCCCGGCCGTCCAGGACCGCCGAAACCGGTGTGCCCGCGGTGAATCCGTCGACGCTGCGGGACAGCAGCATATCGGCCTCGGGGCGCACGCCCACCTCGGCCAGCAGCTCGGCCAACGGATATCCGGTCCACACGGCGGTGCCCGCCAGCTCGCCGCCGACCTCGTTGGAGACACACGTCAGGGTGATCATGCGCTGCACCGCGGTTCGCCGCCGCAGTGCGTCGAAATCCCACTCCCGGGGCCGCTCCACCAACCCGTGCACCCGCAGCCGCCATTCGTCACTGGTCAGCGCAGGCAGTTGCAAAGCCGTATCGACCCGATAGAACCGATCATTGGGCGTCACGAACTCGGTCAGCCCCGAAACCCGCGGCGCCACTTCGGGACTCGGCGCTGCCGCTGCCTGCGCCCGCGGCACCACGAACTTCGCCCGATCCGCCAGCACATCCCGCAACCGCGTCCCGATCCACTGCCCGGCCACCCCCGCGCCCACCGCAACCGCCCCCACCCCGGCCGCGAGCGCCAGAAACCGCCGCCGCGAACGACGCTCCGGCGGCGCACCCGCGCTCGGAACGTGCGCGGCACCGGTCATCTTCCGGTCCGGTGCGGCCGTCCCGTCGTCGCGCGGAACCGCTTCGGCTCCAGCAGGTTTCGCGACCGACGCCCTCGCGGCTCGGGTGAGCAGGCGCAGGGCCAGGACTCCGGCGACCACGCCGACCACGGTCGGCACAGCGAACAGTGGTGTGGCGGTGGGGCGTTCGAGCGCCGCGCCGAGGACTACCGCGCCGAGTAGTACCAGTAGCGCGGTGCCGAGGGGGCGTTTGCGTTCCAGTACGCCGAGGACGGCGGCGAAGAGCAGCATCACGGCGGCCATCGAAAGGAACAGGGCGAGTTTGTCGTTGCTGCCGAAGCGGCGGATCGCGGCGTCCTTCAGTGCGTGCGGGGTGTGGTCGACCACCGACGCGCCCATCGCGTAGAAGGGCGAGGCGGCCGGATCGAGCACGGCGGCGACGAGATGGCCGACGCCGAGCACGGTCAGCGCCGCGAGCACCCCGGCGAGCGCGGCCGCAAGGATACCGCGTGCGGGGCGCTCGGCGACCGCATTCGGATATGGCTGTGCCACACTCTGTTTCATGGTTCGCTCCTTTATCGAGCGTGGGCGAATAGAACTCCGCCGGGCGCGACGCCGCCGATCCGCTACGAATCCCGCTCCGAATTACGGATCAGGCGAGCCCGATCTTCGCGATGGCGTCCCCGGTCGGCTTCGGGGAACCGGTGGCCGGTTCGTCGGTGACGGCCAGGACGTCGACGGCGGCGAAGCGCGTCACCACGGCCGGACCGCTGGGCAGCTCGGTCATCACACCGACCGAGCGCGTCGCCCCGTCGGTGGCCACCAGCCACATCTGATAGGCGCGCCCCGGCGCGGGCGCGGGAACATCCTCGAAAGACGCGGTGGCGGCCCCGATTCCGGCCGAGGTGGACACGACGAGCCGGCCGCCGCCCGCGACCGGCGCGGACCGGGTCAGCACGTCCGGCTGGGCGAGCACCACCTGTGCGGTGATCCCGGACGGCGGCTGCGTGCTGTGGCGGTACACCACCGCACCCGCACCGATCGCGACGACCACGGCGGCGGCCGCCGCCACCCAGCGCAGTCGCCCGATCCCCCGCGCGGCCGGTGCGCCGGCGGAGGTGTCCAGCGCCCGCAGCAACGTGGCCTCCAGCGTCGGCGGCGGCGCCGTGGCATCGAGTACGGTCAACGCCGCCAACGTTTCCCGCACCCCGGACACGATCGTGGCGAAGGCGGCGGCGACGGCCGGGTCGGCGTCGCGCAGCCGGTGCTCGATGGTGCGCCGCTCGAGCTCGGCGACCGCGTCCATGGCGTACGGGTAGGCCAGATCGAGCAGATCCCTGCCGGACCGCTCGGTGTCGTTCATCGGGTATCACTCCCTGTCAGGCAATTCTCCAGCCGTTTCAATCCGTCCCGGATCCGGCTCTTGATGGTGGGCAGCGGCACCGCCAGATGGTCGGCCACCTCGCTGTAGGTGCGGCCGCTGTAGTAGGCCAGCGCGACGGCCTGGCGCTGGATCTCGGTCAGCGTGTCCAGGCAGTCCAGTACCGACTGCTCGTCGAAGCGCTGCCCGACCTCCTCGGCGACGACATCGTGGTCGCGGCCCAGATGTGCTTGGCCGTAAGCGATATCGCGGGTGGCGGCGGACTGTTCCCGGCGCACCCGGTCCACCGCCCGCCGGTGGGTCAGCATCATCAGCCACCCCATCGGACTGGACAGCTTGCGGTCGTAACCCGCCGCCAGCGACCAGACCTGCAGATACACCTCCTGGGTGATCTCCTCGGCCGCGGCGTGGCTGCGCAGGATGCGCAGCGCCAGGCCGAACACCCGGTGGCTGGTCGCCCGATAGAACTCGGTGAACGCGTCCCGATCGCCGGACGCCACCGTGTCCAGCAGCCCGAGCAGCCGCCGGGTCAGCGCCGCTTCCTCGGGATTGTCCCGGGGCGGACAGGACGGTCCGCCGTCGCCGCCGGTGCGGCGCAGGCGGATCGCGGTGAGCTTCGGATCCTCCGGCATGGTCACCTCCCCGTTCCACCGCAGGTAAGGGCGAAAAGGGTGGGGATCTGCGACAGCAACACGTCGAGCTCGACTCCTGAGGGGAGGGACCATTGGCGGACAGTGGGCAGATCAGGCAGCGGGCGGCATGAGCACGGTATCGATCATGTACACAGTGGCATTGGCGGTTTTGACGCCGCCGCAGATCACCGACGCGTTGCCGACCTTGATGTCGTCACCGGTGCGCGCGACCGTCACGGTATCGCCCTGGACGGTCTTGTGCGTGCCCGCGATGCGATCCGGACCGACCTGGCCCGGCACCACGTGATAGGTGAGGATCTTGGTGAGCGTGGCCGAGTCGGTCTTCAGCGAATCCACCGTGGCCGGATCGATTTTCGCGAACGCCGCGTCGACCGGGGCGAACACCGTGAACTGGCCGCCGTTGAGCGTATCGACCAGATTCACCTGCGGGTTGAGTTTGCCGGATACGGCCGCGACCAGCGTGGTCAGCAGCGGATTGTGCGAGGCCGCGGTCGCCACCGGGTCCTGCGCCATCCCGCTGACCGAACCCGCACCGGTCGGTACCTGCTGGGCGTAGGCCGCGCAACCCGGGCCGACCAGATCGCCCGCGGCGGCGGCCGCGGACGTCGTCATCGCCGCCGAGGACGAGGTCTCGGCAGCCGTATCGGACTTGTCGGACGAGCAGGCCGACGCGCCGGCCAGCGCCGCGCTGAGCACCATCGCTGCCACGACCGAACGTCGCATAACTGTCATCGTTGTCTTTCGCTTCCGTCGAGACGGCTCGCAGCCGTACTGGGGAGTGGACGGAACGGAATTCGCCTGGCCGACAGCGGCGGATGGGTCGAGTTCGGGACGAGTTTCGGCAGGCGGCGGACAAATGCGTCCGGCCCGGTGGAGTGGACTCCACCGGGCCGGACGCTGGGCTGTGCGCTACCGCCGAGCTCAGCTCGGCTGTGCCTCGACGACCTTGGCGCTCAGGTGCGCCTCGATCGCCTCGAAGATGCGCGGACGCAGTTCCGCCGCGCTGATCACCGCGTCCACCGAGCCGACCTCCACGGCGCGCTGGATGTTGTGCACCCGGTCGAACTCCGCGGCGACCTGGCCGAGCTTCTCGGTGCGCACCGAGGAACGCAGCTCGTCGAGTTCGGCCTTGAGCGGGCCGCGCTCGGCGACCGCGGCGGCCGCGACCCGCGCTTCCAGCTCGCGGACCCGCTCGTCGGCGGCGGTGCGGGCGTTCACGTCACCGGCGAACACCACCGCGGCGGCGGGCGCGCCACCGAGCACCGAGGCGAACGAGCCGTCGATGGCGAGCGCGGTCATGTTCGGGTTCAGCGTCTTGGAGAAGACGACGAACGCGCCGCCGTGGTAGCGCGAGATCACGCAGAACACGATCGGGCCACGGAAATTGACGATCGCGCGACCGATCTCGGCGCCGTACTCGAGCTGCAGCTTGCGCATCGATTCCGGGGAGCCGTCGAAGCCGGACAGGTTCGCCAGCACCACCAGCGGCCGATTGCCGCTGGCCGCGTTGATCGCCCGCGCCGCCTTCTTCGACGACCGCGGGAACAGGGTGCCCGCGGTGTAGGTGTCCGGGCCGTCGGTGGGCGGGAAGCCGCGGCGCGGCACCGACTGCGATTCGATGCCGAGCAGGCACACCGGGATACCGCCGAGGTGCGCGTCCTGCACGACCGCGGTCTCCGCGTCGGCCATGCCCGCCCACCGTTCCAGCACCGGGTGGTCCTGGTCGGAGACGGCGCGCATGACGGTGCGAATATCGAAGGGCTTCTTGCGATCCGGGTTCGCCTTGGCCGAGAAGATCTCGCCGACCGTGGTGAAGTCGCTGCCCGCGAGCAGATGCGGGAAGTCCGAGACGTCGCGGTCGATCGGATCGGCGGTCTCCGCGCGCCGCGGATGCAGCTCGCCCGGGGCGATGTAGGTGTGGTCGTAGTGCGACATCAGCACCTCGCGGGCCGCGAGCAGGTTCGGCGCCCAGTACTGCGCCTGCCCGTTCGGGCCCATCACGCGGTCGTAGCCGCCGATACCGAAATTGTCCTCGGCCGAGACGCCGCCGGAGAAGTCCAGCGCCTGCTTACCGGTGAGCACCATCGCCGAGTCCGGGGTCATGACCAGGATGCCCTTGGTGTGCATGAGCATCGTCGCCTCGGCGTTCCAGTACGGCTGGGCGCCGACGTTGATGCCGGAGACCACGATGTTGATCTCGCCGCCGTCCTGGGTGAACTCGACGATCCGCTTGAGCGCGGCCGCCACCCAGTCCATGTTCTCGGTACCCGACTTCATCGAGATGCGCGCGCCGGAGGAGAGCGCGTACCACTCCAGCGGCACCCGCATCTGCTCGGCCAGATCCAGCGCGGCGATCACGCGCCGGCATTCCGGCTCGGACAGCGCGCCGAGCGACTTGGTCGGGTCGCCGAGCAGGATGACCCGGTTGACGCCTTCGGGATGGCGGGTGGTCGGTGTGCTGACCACGCCCGCGACCATGGCCGCGGAGTTGAGCCCCTTCGGCCGGTCGACCGGCACCAGCCGGTGCGCGTCGTCGAGGTCGTACTCGCGGAAAGTGCCGAGCAGACCGGTCAATTCGTACGGGTACACGGTGTTGCGGCTGCTCGCGCGCAGCACCTTGAGCCGGTAGTCGTCGAGCGGCTCGACCAGGGCGGTGGAGGGCTCTTCGACGATCAGCTCGTGGCCGCCGGTGGCGTCGAACGAGATCCGCATCGAGGTCTTGTTGAGCTCACCGGTCTGCGGGTCGCGCTGGCGCGCGATGAACAGCATCTCCTCCAGGCCCGCGCCGGCCGCGGTGGGCAGCACCCGGTCGGCGATCACCAGCAGCTCGGTGCGGGTGAGGCTGCTCGGCGGCCACACGTAGATCACGATCCGGTTGGTGTTGAAGCGGTTCTTCGACGGCCGCCGCGACTGGGCCCGCCGGATCGAGTCCAGGCAGGTGGCGATGGTGTTCTCCGCCGTCGGCAGCGCGATCAACCGGCCCTCGTGCTCACGCAGCTCGGTCAGGTCGCGTACCTGGGCGAACGCGACCAGGCGATCGTCGGACGGATTCTCCTGCGCCACACAGCGGAACAGGTAGACCTCTTCGTCCGAGGACGGCAGCCGGGTCAGGTCGAACTTGCTGAGCCGTTCCATCTGCATCCGCTGCGCGATGTAGGGGTGCAGGCCGCGGATCAGCCGCTGCTCGACCATGCCGCTCGGCGAGGGCTCGAAGGTGAAGTGGTGGTGCATCACGTTGGCGCCACTGCCCGCGACCGTCGCGGTGAGCCTGCGAACCTGGGCGGGCAGCGGGTACTGCTTGACCACCTCGTCGAGCAGCTGCGCCATCACCGCGAAGTCCTCCGGCTGCTGCGGCCAGGCGAGGTAGATGTCGGCGTCGACGGCGTCTTCCTCGACGGCCAGCTCGGCGAGACCGCGCAGCGCGTCGCCCAGCGCGTCGAAGCTCACCGCGGCCGAGGCCACCGACGAGTCCGCCCGCTCGGCGACCACGAAGGTGCAGCCCGCGGCCACCGTGGTGCGGACCCCGAGCAGTTCCTTGTTGCCGTAGTACCGGCGGGTCAGCACCTCGAGCATGATCGCGTTGTCGAGATCGTCGCGGTTGAGCCGCTGCCCGAGGATCCGGACCAGCGGCTCGGTGCTGCGCACCATTTCCGCGACGCGCTCGGCGCGGTCCGGCGCGTCCGCGTGGGTGTCCAGGTAGCGCAGGTGGTTGCGGATGTCGGCATAGACCCGCGCGCGGTTGCGCCGCAACAGCGGCTGACCGAACCAGGAGAACACCAGACCGCGCGCGAGATCGGCGACCACCGGGAAGCGGACCTGGGTCGCGGCGATCAGTCGTTCCAGGGTGCGGGCCGCTGGCTCGTGCTGCGTCTCGTCCGGCGGGGCCTCGCCGAGCCAGGTGCGTACCAGCGCGGTGACGATCGAGGCCGCGACGGACGCCCGCTGCTGGGCGAGGAAGATGCGGAACACCGCGGACTCGAGCTCGGGCGTGCGATCCAGCTCGGTCACGTCGTAGTGCTCGAGCGCACGAGACAGCTTGGCCTGGAACGCTTCCGGGAGTCCGGCCCGCTCGACGTCGAGGCTCTGCAGGTAGGTGTGGAAGCGTTCGCGCGCACTGTGCACGTGACCGCCGATCTCGTCACCGGCCTGCCGGTTGCGGCTCAGCTCGGCGAGGTCGGCGAAGACCTCGATGAGGTCGAGTTCCTCGGTGAGCGGACGCTGGCCGTCCTCGACCGACGAGCGACGCGCGGCGAGGTAGTCGTCGAGCACCCGGCCCTCGTCGTGCGGGTCGACGTCGAAACCGAGCAGCAGGCTGCGCAGATCCTCGAGACCGCGGCGGGTGCGCTCGCGCGCGGGCAGCGCCGCGGGCGCGGCGGGCAGGTCCAGCTCGATCGTTTCCGCCGGGCCCTCGTCGGCGGCGTCCTCCTCGTCGCTGAGCGGCTCCAGCCACAGCATCGGCGCGCCGGTCTCCACCTGGGTGCCGACCGAGACCACGCACTGCTTGAGCCGCGCGTTGAACGGCGCGCGCAGCACCGTCTCCATCTTCATGCTCTCCAGCACCAGCACGGGCGCACCCGCCTCGACCTCGGCGCCGATCTCCAGCGGCAGGGCGACCACCAGCGCGGGCGCGGGCGAGCGGACCACGCCGCCCTCGTCGCGGCTGACCCGGTGCGTCACGCCGTCCACCTCGACCAGGTGCACGGTGCCGTGCGAGCCGGTGAGCAGGCGGTAGCGGGTGCCGTTGACGACGATCTGCCCGGTGTGCTCGTCGAAGCGGTCCAGCTCGACATCCGCGGTACGGATGTCGTCGCCGGCCTCGACGCCGACGCGGAACCGGTTCGCGCCGACCCGCGCGACGCGCGCGCGGTAGCTCACGCCGCGCAGCGCGAGATCCAGCGCGCGGCCGCTCTCGTGCTGCACCTGCGGGCGACCACCGGCCGCGGTGGACAGCAGGCGTTCCTGTTCGGCGTGTTCTTCCTCCTCGTACGCGCCGATGGCCGCGGCGGCCAGCGCGACGGCGGAGTGGCGGTGCGAGACGAGCCGGCCCTGAGCGCGGACCCGGTCGATCCAGCCGGTGTCGGCGCTGGCGTCGATCACCTCGGGCTGATCGAGCAGGTCGATGACGAAGCTCTTGTTGGTCGCGCCGCCCTCGATGATCACCGTGGTGTCGGCCATCGCCCGGCGCAGCCGGCCGAGCGCCTCGTCGCGGTCGCGACCGTAGGCGATGATCTTGGCGATCATCGAGTCGAAGTCGGCCGGGATGGTGTCGCCCTCGCTGACGCCGGTGTCGACCCGGATGCCGGGACCCGCGGGCAGGTCCAGGCGGGCGATGCGGCCCGGCGAGGGCGCGAAGTCGCGGTCGGGGTCCTCGGCGTTGAGCCGGGCTTCGATGGCGTGGCCGCGCTCGATCGGCGGCTGCCCCTCGAGCTTGCCGCCGGACGCGACGTGCAGCTGCGCCTTGACCAGGTCGAAGCCGGTGGTGGACTCGGTGATCGGGTGCTCGACCTGCAGGCGGGTGTTCACCTCGAGGAAGGCGAAGATCCGCTCGCCCGCGTGGTAGAGGAACTCGACGGTCGCCGCGCCGCGGTAACCGACCTTGACGGCCAGCCGCTCGGCCGAGGCCTTCAGCTCGCCGACCTGCTCCGCGTTCAGCAGCGGCGAGGCCGACTCCTCGATGACCTTCTGGTTGCGGCGCTGCACCGAGCAGTCGCGCACGCCGAGCGCCCACGCGGTGCCCTGACCGTCCGCGATCACCTGCACCTCGACGTGGCGGGCCCCGGTGATCAGCCGCTCCAGGAACACGATGCCGCTGCCGAACGAACGCGCGGCCTCCTGGCTGGTGCGCTCGTAGGCGTCGGTGAGTTCGTCGGCGCTGGCGACCATGCGGATACCGCGACCGCCGCCGCCCGCGGTGGCCTTGAGCATCAGCGGATAGCCGATCTCGGTGGCCGCCGCCAGCGCGGCGTCCAGGCTCTCGACCGCGCCGCGGCTCCACGGCGCGACCGGCACGCCGACCTCCTCGGCGATCAGCTTCGCGCCGATCTTGTCGCCGAGCTTGCGCATCGCGTCGGCGTTCGGGCCGATGAAGGTGACACCGATCTTTTCGCACAGCTCGGCGAACGCGGGGTCTTCGGCGACGAAGCCCCAGCCGACCCACGCGGCGTCGGCCTTGGTCGCGACCAGCGCGTGCTCGAGCACCTTCAGGTCCAGGTACGGCCGTGCGGCCGCAGGGCCGAGGTCGTAGGCCGTGTCGGCCTCCCGCACGAAGGTGGCGTTGCGATCCACGTCGGTGTATAGCGCGATGGTTTCGATCGTTGTCGCGGTCTCCGCGGCCAGCTCCCGCACGGCGTGGATCAGCCGCATCGCAGCCTCACCTCGGTTGACGATTGCGATACGCCTGAACACTCGACAGTCCCTTCCTCTTCGTAGCGCCGGCACGGTCGGCCAACGGTCTTCGCGGCTCGGATCCCCGTGCTGTGCAGCTTATTCTGCGATGCGGACGCACGGCTCGCCGTGTGTGTTCGCATGCGCGATCGGTCGATGCAAGAAACGCAGGGGTGCAAAGGTTTCGGACCATAACATGCGAAGACACCACCAAACCCCCCTTCATTCTTATTACCCGCTGGTACGCGCGCGTTACACCCTCAGGTGGGTGGCGCGATCTTCGCGATCGAGACCGCGCCCGCCCCGGCGGTCACCGTGACGAACTGGCGATATGTGCGCACCGCGGCGTCGGGCCGAACCTCGGTGATCACCACGTCGAAGCGGCCGTCGGCCATCGGCGTGATCATCACGCAATGCTGTGTACCCGCCGGTACGGACCGGATGCCCGCGTCGATCACCGACACCGGCGGCACCGCGGCATCCGGCGTGGTCACCGCCCGCGCGTCGGACCCGGACCGGGCCACGTAGTAGGCGTACTGGAACGCGAGGATCACGTCCGGTCCCGACGCGGTCGAACCGCTGCCGTTGCCGCGCACCAGTTGGTCGCCCCGGGTCGGCTGGCAGCCGGGGCCGCCGCCGAGCACCGGATCGGCGTAGGTGGCCGACTGACGCGGCGCGCCGGCCTCCGCGGTGTACACGAGCACCACCGCGACCGCCGCCATCGATCCGGCCAGCGCGACCGTGCCGACCAACCAGGGCCGGCGCGTGCGGTAGGCGTGCCAGCGCTGCGGCCGCGGCGGGGGAATCATCCCCGGCCACAGCGGCACGGCAGCGCGACCTCTGCCGCGACGTGCGGCGATGTGCCCCCCGGACATGTTCGACGACGACATGACCGCCGCACCCCCTTACCGGTGCCTGCTCAGCGCAGCCCGGCACCCCTCAATGCCGTTGCGCAGTAACAACATTGCATACCCGTGCGAACCGCACCCAGCGAATCGCCAAGAGAGACCGCACGGTCCGCGCACGAGCGGCGGCGCGGACCGGTTCGTTCCTGCCGGACGGCACTAGCCGAGCAATTGCTCGCGCACCTGCCGCAACCGGTCGACGTAACGGCGCCAACCGAAACCCCCGCGCGCGTAGTCCGCCAGCGTCCGATCCACCAGATCGCTTGCCGTGCGCCGGTTTCCCTCGGCCAGCGCCAACGCGGCCGAGACCGCGCGGGCCGCGAACCAGGTGGTGCGGCCCGGCTCGGTTTCGCCGTAGGCCCGCTCGAGCAGCGTGCGCGCCTCACTCAGCGCGCCCTGGGCGATGAGCACGTCGGCCAGATCGATATCGGCAACGCTGACCTCGATACCCATGTGCGACAGCGCTGTTCGGCAGTGCGACTCGGCACTGTCCAGGCGGCCCGCGGCGAGTTCCACCCCACCCCTGACCTGTTCGGTGAAGGCCAGCATGTGCCGGTCGTCGAGTCTGCGGCTGTAATCGTCGGCCTCGGCGGCGACCTCGAGCGCCTCGTCGAACCGGCCGAGATCGAACAGCGCCCGCGCCTGGTTCGCCAGGCCGCGCGCGAGCCCCAGTTCGTCGTCGAGCGCCCGATCGTATTCGGTAGCGCGGCGGTAGCTTTCGAGCGCGTCCTCGGCCAGCCCGGCGAAGAGCTGCGCCGAGCCGCAGGCGTCCGCGCTCGCCGACGCGCCCTGCACATAGTGCATCTCGTCAGCACGTGCCTCGGCGGCCTGCAACGCCTCGATCGCGCTGCGATAGTGTCCCCGCTCGACGTCGATACAGCCGCGGTTGTAATCGATCTGCAAGACCTGCTTGGGCGCCGCGGGATCGACGAGTTCGGCCGCCTCGGCGAGCAACTCGGCGGCCCGGTCCAGCTTGCCGAGCATGATCGCGTGGAACGACCAGCAGGTCAGCGCCCGCACCCGATGCTCGGACCCGGCATCCACGGTGTCGATCAGCGCCTCGAAGTGCCGGTTGGCCTCGCTGTACCAGGCCCGGGCGTTCCACGCCTGATGCATGGTGATCGCCAGGCGCAGCCCGGTTTCGGTGTGCGCGCTGCCCGGCGCGCGGGTCATGGCGGCGAGGATGTTGGGCCACTCGGCGAAGATCGCGGCGACGCTGGCGGCGGAACTGAATCCGTCCCGGCTTTCGACCGCGCAGGCGTGGTCGAGGCACCACATCGCATGCCGCCGCTGCAGTTCGGCCGTCTCACCCGCCGCGGCGAGCCGGTGCGCGGCATGGTCACGCACCGTCTCCAGCAGCACATAGCGGCGGTAGTCGCCGTCGGTCAGCACCGTGAGCAGGCTGCGCTGCGCCAGTTCCGACAGCACGTCGGCGACCGCGATACCGCCGAGTTCGGCTGCGGGAAAGATGGATTCGATGGCCTCGGGAGCGAATCCGCCGACGAAGACCGAGCTGCGGCGCAGCACCGCGCGCGCGGGCGCGTCGAGCAGCTCGTAGCTCCAATCGAGCGCGGCGCGCAGGCTGGCGTGCCGGCCCGCCGCGGCCTCGGGGCGGCCGCCGACGAGCAGGCGTACCCGGTCGTCGATCCGGTCCGACAGTTGCGCGACGGTCAGTGTTCTGGTGAGGCCGGCGGCGAGTTCGATGCCGAGCGGCAGCCATTCGACGGCCGCGCAGATGCGCAGCACCGCGTCCCGGTCCGCCTCGGCCAGCGGGCCGTCGACACGTTCGGCGAACAGGGCCACGGCCGCTCGGCGATCCAGCGCGCCGACGGGCACGACCTGCTCGCCCGGATGATCGAGCGCGCGCTGCGAGGTGACCAGCACCGACACCCGGTGCGCCAGCAACGCGTCGACGGTCGAAACGACCTCGGGGAGTAGGTGTTCCGCGTTGTCGAGGACCACCAGCGCGTCGGCCAGACCGGGGGCGAGGTCGGCCAGCTCGGCACCCGGTACCGCGTCCAGCCCCGCGGCCGCGGCGAGGGCGGGCGCGATCTGCGCGCCCTGCGGCAGCGCCGCCAGCTCGACGAACACCACCGCACGGTCGGTACGGGCCACCACCCGGGCCGCCTCCAACGCGAGCCGGGACTTGCCGCTACCCGCCGCCCCGACCAGCGTGACCAGTCCCGCGTCCGCCACCCGGCCGACCAACTCGGCCAGCTCGTCCGCGCGGCCGAGAAAAGCGGTATCCGGACCAGGAAGCTCACTGCCCCAATGCTTTTCGTCTGACTCCTGGTCCGCTGGCAAGCGCAGTGCCGGATCGTGTCGCAGCATCCGATCGCGCAGCTCGATGGTCGCCGGTTCCGGATCGACGCCGAGCTCCGCCAGCAGACCGCCCCGCAACCGATCCAGCACCGTCAGCGCCTCCGGCTGGCGGCCGGTGCGGTACAGCGCCAGCGCCGAGAGCCGATGCAGCGGCTCGTGCAACGGATGCGCGCCGGTCAGCCGGGACAGCTCGAGCACGGTCTCGGCCGCGGCGTCGGCGGCCAGCGCGGCCTCGATCCGCGTGACCACGAGGTCGAGCCGCCGCCGCTCCAGCCGGTCCGCTTCGAAATCCGCGAACGGCACCCCGCGCAGGTCGGCCAGGGCCGCGCCGCGCCAGCACTGCAACGCCTCGGCGGCCGCCGCGCGCACCTGCGCGGTCCGGCCCGCCCGCTGCGCCACGACGATCCGCTCGGCGGCCGCCGTCACCGCGGTCAGGTCGGGGATGGTCGCGGTGGTGGCATAACCGGTGGACGAGCGCACCACCAGACCGGCGTACGGGCCGAGGGTGCCGCGCAACCGCGACATCAACGACCACAGCCGCTCGACGGGCCGGGCGCCGCCGTCCTCGCCCCACAGATCCGCCGCCAGGGTGGTGTCGGCGATCACGGCGCCGCGCCCCAGCGCGAGCCGCACCAGCGCCGCGCGTTCGAGCGGCCGATCGATGACGATCTCGCGATCGCCGTCCCGGACGAGCACCGGGCCGAGCACCAGGATCTCCATACGCTGCGCCGCGCCGGCCGCGGCCCCAGCGGAACCGTTGCCGCGCTTCCCCTTTCGACGTCCGCCGAGCGAAATGCCGGTACCCGGATGGTACGCGCGATCGACGCGCCCGCCGGAGAATGCCGCGCGGTGCTCGGGCCGGCGCACCGCGGGTCCCCTCCACCGCATTCTCCGGCGGGAACACCCCCGAGAACAGGCGAGTGCCGCCTGCGTGGTCCAGGCTGCCGGACCGACCTTTCCGCGGCGTTTCACCCGCGTCTCACCGTCGCGGCGGGCCGCGACACTCACCTGGCCGGGCGCGCGTGACCCGGCGATCCCGCATAAGGTTGGGCACGACACGCGAAGCGGCGCCCGGCTGTAGCCGGTGGCAGGAGCGAAATGAGCGCGGTGCGGGACAACAGCAGCGGGGCCCCGGCGGGTGCGGCGGCCTGGCATGGCAAGCGCTATGTGGCGCTGGGCAGTTCATACGCGTCGGGACCGGGTATCGCGCCGCGGGTACCGGGCACGCCACGGCTGGCCGGGCGGTCGCAACGCGATTACCCCCACCTCGTGGCCGCGGCCACCGGACTGTCGCTCACCGACGTCACCAGCAGCGGGGCGACCTGCGATCACCTCCTGCACGCGCGGCAGTTCCGGCAACAGCCGCAGCTCACCGCGGTGACAGCCGCGACCGACCTGGTCACCGTCACGATCGGCGGCAACGACATCGGTTTGACGCCGTACCTGATCGCCCGGCGTCTGCCGCGCCCGCTGCTGCTGCTCCCGCCGCTGGCCCACTTGGGCGACGCGCGCGCCGTCCGGCGGCGATTGCCGGCCGTCGAGGATCGAATCGCCGCGGTGCTGCACGCGATTCGGGAACGCGCACCCGAGGCCACGATTCTGGTGGTCAACTATCTTTCGGTGCTCGGGCGCCGCGCGCCCACCGATTCGACGGTCGATCGCCACTATCGCGCGTTCGCCGAATCCCTTGCCGCGCATACCGCCGCGGCCGCCGAGCACTTCGGCGCCGAGCTGATCGACGTGCGCACACCGAGCCTGGACCATGCCGCCGACTCGGCCGACCCGTGGACCGTGGACTTCTACTTCCCTTGGCCGGGAAGGACTTACGACGGCGCGCCGTGTCATCCGACGGCGGCGGGGATGGCGGCGGTCGCCGACCTCGTCGTCGGACGGCTCGCGGCACTGTCCCCCGCCGATCGCTCGCGTCCCTGATCGCGCGGCTCGCCGGAGTCACGCCGCCGCGCCGGTCGCCGCTCTCGGCGCTCGAAAAGCCCGCACGAGCAGATAGAGCAGCACACCGAGCGGGGCGAGCATGATCGTGAACACCAGCAGCGGGCTGATCAGCAGCGCGGGCAGACCGCGCTGTCGGCTGTCCAGGAAGATCCAGCGCCCCAGGAACAGGTCGAACGCGATGAAATGTGCCCAGGCGGCCGCGGCGCCCGCGCTGCCTCCGAGTAGGACCTGTATGCCGGCCAGGTCCGCACCGGACACCGCCGACCACACCGTCCCGAAGTCCGGCAGCACGACGATCGCGTAGATCAGCATCGGCGGTACGCAGATCAGCGGGGAGGCGACGACGGTGGACGTCCACCGCCACCACGGGGCGAGAATCATCAACGCCCAGAACGGGGCTGCGGTGTAGAACGTGAGGTCGAACAGGAAACTGGTCATCGGACACCGCCACCGGTCGAGACCAAGGCCGGTGCGGCCGGTTCCGGTGGTATCGCACCGCGCAGGATCACCACGACCGAAACTGTTGCGGCGAACGCGATTGCGCCGAAGGCGAGCAGGGTGAGCGCGTCCGGATGCACCACCGGCTGGCCGCGTAGAGCCTGCCAGGTGAGCACCGCGAGCAGCGCCGCGTAGGCCACGCTCACCACCACCATGACGCCGCGTCGCGCCGAAACCTCGCGCAGCGCGGGCAGGCGCCGGGCCGCGAGTTCCACCGCGAGCAATACCAGCGGAATCACTTGCAGCGCATGCATACCCAGGAAATGCGGGATTCGCAGATCGCCGCCCACCGTGCTCCAGCCCAGGATCGGCAGGCCGGGACCGCCGTCGGCGAGACCCACGGTATGCGCGCCGCGGATCGAACCGCCGCTGTCGAGCTGGGCCCGGGTCGGCTGGGTCATCAGCATGCCGAGGGCCGCGCCGATCACGGAAAGTACTGCGCCGGAACGGATCGCGAAGTCACGGGCGCGATCATGCGCAGGGCTGCGGAACAGCGCGGCGGCGGCCAGCACGGTGGCCAGCCAGACCACGATGATGGTCGAGCCCATCGCCGACCACAGCGCACCGTTGAGCGGGGTGGTGAAGTTGAAGTGGCTGGTGGTGCCCCGGACGATCTGGATCACGATGATCACCAGTTCGATGCCGAGGCCGATCGCGGCGACGGCGCCCGCCCACCACGCGGCTCGTCGCCAGGCGGTGAGCTGGTCGATCAGCCAGGCCCAGGTCACGGCGTAGATCAGGGTGGAGAGCGCGAATTTCACCGCCTTGGTCCAGATCGGCAGTCCGGTGAGCACGCGATCGTCCACGATCATCCCGCCGATCGCGAAGACGGTCAGGACCGCCATCGCGGCGGCGAGCAGGACTAACGGGCGATGCCAGTGCAGGAAGGCGAAACGTCCGGCTGTGGGCCGGTATGCGGAGGTCATGGGTGCTGCTTTCGACGAACCGGGCAGACAGTGCTGAGTGCTGCTATCGATAGTTGTACTATCGATGCCGATTATGGATAGCTGTACTTCCCACTGTCAATAGCCCGGCCGAGAGCAGGAGTCGCCCATGCGGATCGCCGAACTCAGTCGCACGAGTGGCGTGCCGCCCGCGACGATCAAGTACTACCTGCGCGAAGGCCTGCTGCCACCCGGCCTGCGCACCCACCACAACCAGGTGGAGTACGGCGACCAGCACGTCAACCGGCTGCGCCTGATCCGCGCGCTCGTCGACATCGGCGGCATCTCGATCAGCGCGGCGGGCGAGCTGATCTCCGTCCTCGACACCGGCGACCTGACCGCCCGCCAAGCCCTCGGCGAGGCCATGTACGCACTCGGCGCCCGGCGCTCCCCCGTCGGCGCGGACCAGCAGGCCGCCGCCGAAGCCGACGTCGCCGGCCTGCTCGCCCGCCGCGAATGGTCGGTCGACGACGAGAACCCGGCACGGCACACCCTGACCGACGTGTGCGCCGCGCTGCGCCAGCTCGGGCACGCCGACGTGATCGCCAAGATGGACGACTACGCCGCGGCCGCCGAAGCCGTCGCCGCGATCGACATCGAACTCGTCCGTGGCGTGCCCACGGTCGAGCGCATGACCGAAACCGCCATCGTCGGAACGATTCTCGGCGACACGATGCTCTCCGCGTTACGCAGGCTCGCGCAGGAGCACGTGTCCGGCCGGGTGCTGCCGGACGAGGACTGACTCACCGGACCGCGCTCGCGCGCGACAGGTTCCAGCCGTTCCACGGGTCGGAA
Source organism: Nocardia vulneris (assembly GCF_001613425.1). Taxonomy (GTDB): domain Bacteria; phylum Actinomycetota; class Actinomycetes; order Mycobacteriales; family Mycobacteriaceae; genus Nocardia; species Nocardia vulneris. The sequence continues at coordinate 142,894 of NZ_BDCI01000050.1, forward strand.
TCCATTCGCTCGTGGATACTTTCGCGCACCTGGGTGCGCATCGGCTCCGGCAGGCGATCGACGGCGGGCAAGCTGTCCGGTGACAGCACTGTCAAGTAGCCGATGTCGAACGGCTTGCCCTGCTGCCAGCGATCGATGTTCTGATCGGCGATCAGTCGTTCCGGATTCACCACTGCCAGCGCCAGCAGGGTCGCCATCGCGGTGCCGAGCACGGTGCGCACCAACCACATTCGGCGCAGGCTGAGCACAGCGGCGAGCACCAGCAGATAGACCAGGCCCAGCCACAGTTCGCAGACCTCCACCAGCAGTCGGAGCACGGTGAACCCGTATGCCTGCTGATAGGTCCACATCCGGCTTAGCGCCGACGCGACGATGAGCAACGAGAGTACCGTCACCGCACTGAGCAAGGCTCGCAACCACATCCGGTCGCCCGCCGTCGCCTGATCCGCCCACCGCAGCACCACCAGGAGCACAGCCAAGGTCAGGATGCTGACCACCGACAGCTGCCAGAATCCGGTCCGTGCGTACTCGGCGTAGGTCAATCCGGCGGTGCGCTGGACATAGTCGTCGCCGCCGAACAACGCCACGAACTGCGCGATGACGAACACCAGGAACAGCGCCGTCAACGCGCCCGCCGGCAACACCCACTCGATTCGGCGCAGCTGTCGAACCCGCAGTCCCCCAGCACTTTCCGAAGCAGGCAGTAGCGGCGCCGCCAGCAAATACAGCGCACCGGCCGCGGCGAGCCCCAGCACGGTGAACAGGAAGATCCACTGGAACGCGAGACCGCCGTCGACCCGCGGCGTCACCGCGTCGAACAGCGCCGCGAACGTCGCGTCGGCCCCGCCGAGCAGCGGCACGAACACCGCCAGCAACGCGAGCGTGACCACCGCCGACAGCGCGACACCCCACTCCCGCCGCCCCGCCCCCGACCGTGCACGCTCAGCCCCGGCGAAAAGCCACTGCACGCCCGGCAAGACCGCGAGCGGCACCGCGAACACATCGACCCAAGCGCCGTTCGCCGACCGCCGCCCGACCACCGCCAGCGATGCCGCCACCCCCGCGCCCGCCAGACAGCACACGAACAACCACCCGGCCGCCCGGAACACACCCACCGCAGGCAACACCAAAACCATTGCCACCCAATAAATCCGCGCCGCCTTGTCGCCGAACCGGAGCCCGGTGCCACCGACGGAGGCTGCCGATTCGGCCCCCGCCACCAATCCGTCGCCCGTTGCCGCGCCACCGATCGCAGGGCGGACCCCGGATACCGAAACGTCCTCGGACACCAACTCGTCACCGACCCCTCGGTCATCACCGACCCCTCGGTCGCCACCAGACGCCCGGTCCGCGCCAGCCCCCCGGTCCGCGCCGATCCCCTGGTCACCAGAGCTGAGGTCACCTTCGGACGCCCGGTCGCCGCCGACCGCCCGGTCCTCGCGGGTCGCAAGGACGTCTCCGGTCCCGGGATCGTTGCCGCTCGCCGTGTCGCCACGGTCCTCCGCAGCCGCACCGGTTGCGAGGTGATCACCAGCCGCAGACATATCGCGGGCCGCAGAGTCATCGCCGGACGCGAGAGCATCGCCAAACGCGGAGTCCTTGCCGATCGCGGCACGATCACCGGACGCGGGGCCATTACCGATCGCAGCATCGCCACGGATCTCCGCATCGTCACCGGTTACGGGATGATCCCCAGGCGAGGCCGCATCGCGGGACGCGGCGCAACCGCCATGCAGGGGCGCATCGGCGGACGCGGGCACATCGGTGGGCGCAGAAGTAGCCCGGGTTGCGGGGTGGCCCCAGATCGCGGCGTCGTTGCCGACCGTTGGCGCTGGAGCGGGCTGCGGGTCCGACGTCGAGCCGTCCCCTCCGCGGTTCGATGTCACCGCCGCTCCCGCTGGGCCCGGGAGCTGCTCTGCGGCAGGTGATTCGGGGGATCGGGCGAGGGTTTTGCGGGCGTTGCGGTCGACGGCGCAGATCGCGCCGACCGCGATGGCGGCGGCCAGGAACCAGCCGATGCCGGGACGGTCCAGTGGGATCAGGACGGCGCCGGCGAGGCCGATCAGCAGCGCGGCGGCCAATGCGCCGGGTGGGTGGGTAACCCGTTGCCAGCGCGGGATTTTCGGTGGAATGCGCATCGGCTGCGAGGCCGGCCACGTCGCGGAGCGCGGCAGTTTGTGGTGGACCTGCTGCGTACCGGACAGCGTCGAAGGTACTGGTGCAGTGGCATTTTCGGGCATGACTACCCTCCTGAGGGTGTGCGGGATCGCCCCGGGACCTGAGGGCGGCCCAAGGTGCGGTGGGAGAAGGAATCAGTCGGGCAGGACCACGCGGATCCGGGAGCCGGGATCGGTGACGGCGATGGTGCCGCCGTGCAGGTCCACCACCCAGCGGGAGATGGCCAGGCCGAGACCGGTGCCGCCGCCGTCGGTGCGACCACCCCGGGTGAACCGGTCGAAGACGCGCGCACGGTCGGCACGCGGTATGCCCGGCCCGTCGTCGGCGACCTCGATCACGAGTTCCCCGGGTAGTCGCCGCGCGGTGACGCGCACTTCACCGCCGGCCGGACCGTGCCGGGCGGCGTTGTCGAGCAGATTGAGCAACACCTGGTGCAGCCGGGCCCGGTCCGCGAACACCGTTGCGGCACTGGGCTGCACATGACTGGTGAAATACACGCCGCGACCGAGCGCGGCCGCCGCGACCTCGGCCTCGGCCACCACTTCGGCGAACAGCGGTGCCACATCGAGCTTTTCGCGGTCCAGCGGAAACGCCCCGGCCTCGATGCTGGACAGGTCGAGCAGTTCGGACACCAGCCGGCTCAGTCGCTCGGTCTGGGCGAGCGCGGTGCGCAAGGTTTTCGGATCCGGTTCGGAGACACCGTCGACGAGGTTTTCCAGCACCGCGCTCAACGCGGTGATCGGCGTGCGCAATTCGTGCGAGACGTTCGCGATGAGGTCGCGGCGCTGCTGGTCGGCGGCCGCGAGATCGGCGGCCATCTGGTTGAACGCCTCGGCCAGCTGCCCGACCTCGTCGCGCGAACTCGCCCGCACCCGGCGGGTGTAGTCGCCCTGCGCCATCCGCTTGGCCGCCGCGGTCATCTCCCGCAGCGGCCTGGTGATGCCGTGCGCGAGAAACTGCGAGGTGGCCAACGCGATCACCATCGCGGCGACCGTCGTCCGCGGCGGCAGCCAGCCGATCTTGAACCGGAAGAACCCGAACGCGATGCCGCCGGCGCACAGCATGAGGATGGCCAGCTTCACCTTGATCGAACGCACCGGATCCAACGGGCGCGGCAGCACGTCCGCCACCCAGTCCGAGGTGAGCCGGAGTCGCCGCGCGAGCACACCCCCCGACCCGGGATCGGCGGGGTCCGTGCTCATCGCGCCTCCAAGGCGTAACCGACGCCGTGCACGGTCCGGATCAGGTCCGCGCCGAGCTTGCGCCGCAACGCCTTGATATGACTGTCCACCGCGCGGGTTCCCGCGGCATCGGCCCAGTCCCACACTTCCTCGAGCAGCCGTTCGCGGGCCAGCACCACGCGCGGGCGGCGCGCCAGCCGAGCGAGCAGATCGAATTCGAGCGGCGTGAGCTGGGCTTCGACCTCGGCCCGCCAAACCCGGCGCTGGTCGATATCGATGCGGAGGTCACCGACGGCGATCACGGTGCCGTCGCGATCGGCGGCCCGATCCATCCGGCGCAGCAGTGCGTGCACCCGGGCGGTGAGCACCCGCAGCGAGAACGGTTTGGTCAGGTAGTCGTCGGCGCCGACGCCGAGCCCGATCAGCTGGTCGGTCTCGTCGGTCCGCGCGGTCAACATCAGCACCGGCACCGGCCGCTCCGCCTGGATCCGGCGGCACACCTCGAGCCCGTCGAAGCCGGGCAGCATCACGTCCAGCACGACGAGGTCGGGGGCCAGCGCGGCGGCCGCCGCCACCGCGCCCGGCCCGTCGTGCGCCAGGTCCACGGTGAATCCCTCGGCGCGCAACCGGGCCGCCACGGACTCCGCGATGGTCACCTCGTCGTCGACCACCAGGATCCGCCGCAGCACCTGTCCCCCACCCGCTCCGCTCTGCTCCATGCTCGCAAACCCTAGCCACCACCTGTGGAGAGCCGCCGCATCAAATGTGGAGATTCCGTGTGCGGCCGGGCGCGGGACACGGCCGGATCGGATTCGGCACGACGCGCGAAGCCGGGCGGTGTTTTAGGCTGCGGACATGAATCCTCGCCTGCAATACAGGGATTGGCCTGGTGAGGCCGAGGGGCGGCTGGAGTGGTTGCGGGCCGACCTTTCCGACGATATCCAGCTGGACTTCCGCGCCGGAACCTCGTTGGACGAATTGGAGGCGGAGCTGCTGCGCCGGTTCGGCGAGGTGGCCGCGCTGGACGCACCGGAGGTCGGGCCGTTCGTCGCCGGTGTAGCGACCTACCTGGGCGAACTGCTCATCCGGCGCACCGGGGCGCGCTGGAGCTGGCCGGTGCAACCGGCCGCCGGGGATCCGCCGACGCTGATGCTCACCGCGGATTTCGACTTCGAGGTCGTCTCGCCCTGGGACATCATCGCCGCGGCCGTACGGGACCGCACCGGCACCGCGTTCACCGCGTTCGTGCGCCGATGGGATCCCGTCGAACAAGCCGCTGACTGAATTCGCGTTACTTCTGCGCGACCGGTCGCGGCTCGTGCTCGATGCCCTCGTGCTCGGCGCCGCGGCGGAAGCGCAGCAGGCGCAGCGCGTTCGCGACGACCAGCAGGGTCGAGCCTTCGTGGATGAAGACCGCGGGGCCGATCGGCAGCCCGATGAGTGTCGCGGGCACCAGCGCGGCGACGATCAGCAAGGAGAAGGCCAGGTTCTGCCGGATGATCCCGGCGGTCCGCCGGCTCAGCGCCACCGCGAACGGCAGCCTGCCGATATCGTCGACCATCAGCGCCACATCGGCGGTTTCCAGCGCGACCGCCGAGCCGCTCGCCCCCATCGCGATGCCGACCGACGAGTTCACCATCGCGGGCGCGTCGTTCACGCCGTCACCGACCATCGCCGTGCCGTTGCGGCCGCCCAACCGCTTGACCATGGTGACCTTGTCCTCGGGTAGCAACCCGCCGTGCGCGGCGTCCAGACCCATGTCCGCGGCGACCGCATCGGCGACGCGCTGGTTGTCCCCGGAGATCAAAACGATGTTGTCGATCCCGAGTTCCCGCAGCCGGGCCACCACGGGCGCCGCCTCCGCGCGCGGGCTGTCCATCACACCGACGACGCCCAGGTAGGCGCCCGCGTGCCGGACGATCATGGTGGTGCGGCCCTGATCGTGCAGGTCGTCTACGATCTCGACGAGCGCCGCGGGCAGACCCGCCGGATCGAGTTCGGTGAACATGGTGCGGTTGCCGACCTCGGTGGCGCGACCGTCCACCAGTGCGGTCACACCTCGACCGGTCACCGAATTCACCTCCGACGCAGTGCGTTCGGCGCCGGCGGGCACCAGTAGTGCGAGATCGCGGGTGATCGCGCCCGCCAGCGGGTGATCGCTGTAGGACTCCACGGCGAACAGCGTGGTGATCAGCTCGTCGCGCAACTCGGCGCGCACCGGGACGATATCGGTGACCCGGGGTTGACCCCAGGTGAGCGTGCCGGTCTTGTCGAACGCCATCGACCGCACCCGGCCCAGCGTCTCGAGCGGGCCGCCGCCCTTGGCCAGCACGCCCGCCTGCGCGGCCCGCGCGATCCCGGCCAGCACCGCGCTCGGGGTGGCGATCGCCAGCGCGCACGGGCTCGCCGCGACCAGCACCACCATCGCCCGGTAGAAGCTGTCCGCGAACGGCTCGGCATTGACGAACACACCGAACGCCAGGACGCCGAGCACACCGGCCAGCACCACCGGCACATAGAACACCTGGAACCGGTCGATGAACCGCTGGGTCGGCGATTTCTGGGTATCGGCCTCACGCACCATCGTGATGACCCGGGCCAGCATGCTGTCGGCGGCCCGGCTGGTCACCAGGACGTCCATCGCGCCCGCGCCGTTCATCGTGCCCGCGAACACCCGATGCGTTTCCGGTACAGGAGTGCTACTCGACAGCGCGGCCTGCGCATCGGCGACCGGCGCCTTCTCCACCGGAATGCTCTCGCCGGTGACCGAGGATTCGTCGACACTGCTCACGCCGGCGACCACGACACCATCCGCGGCGAGTCGCGAATTCGGCAGCACCACAACCACATCGCCGATCGCCAACTCGTCGACCGGTACCTCCCGCACCGCACCGTCCGGACCGCGCACCAGCGCGGTGCCCGGCGCGAGTTCGGCCAGCGCCTCGATCGATCGCTGCGCCCGGCCCATCGCGTACTCCTCGAGCGCGTGCCCGAGGCTGAACAGGAACAACAGCACCGAACCCTCGGCCCACTTGCCGACCATGGCCGCACCCACCGCCGCAACCAGCATCAGGAAATCGACCTCGAACCGGCCGCGCCGCACCGTCGCGATCGCGGTGCGGATCGTGAAGAAGCCGCCGAAGAAATAGGTGGCGGCGAACAGCACGATCGCCACCCACTCGGGTGCGGATACCAGGTATTTCGCGGTCATGCCCGCGGCGTAGGTGACACCGGAGGCAATCGCGAAGATCAGCTCCGATCGCTCCCCCATCCCTGCGTTTTTGTGGTCGTGCCCGGCTGCTCGTCCGTCGCTGCTCATATCTACATAATATGCATAGATCGCCATATCTGCATAGCTTGATTTCTTTGATCCAGTCGACGGACCCCCGCCGCGACTCGTGACTGTGCGCCCGACGAGTCGCGCCCGATCCTGCGGTCAGCCGAGAGCCGCCACTTCCCAGAGGCCGCCGTCATTGCGGCACCTCCGGTTCTCGGAGGTCATCCGCACCTTGTCATCGCCGAAAACGATGTCCGGACAGGCATACCTACTGTCCCCGCCGATCAGACGGGTGGCGGTGCCCCTGAGGCGGTAGCGGAACCGCTGGTTCGCGTTGTCGGCGCCGCAGGAGAATCCGTAGACGATTCCACTCTGCCCGCCGCTGTCCAGACACAACCCGGTGGCGACGTTCTTCAGCTGAACGAAGCCGTCTGCGACGATCTTCCACTCCCACCGCTGCCGTGGCGCGGCGGCAGCGGGCTGGCACGAGGCCACCGAAGCGGTGGTGTCCGAGTCGAGATTCATGCAGCGCAGGTCCTCGTCCTCGGCATCGGGAGATCGATCGTCGAAGAACAACCGGACCACATCGCCGCTGCCGGGTTCGGCCGCGGAGCTCGGTGCCTGACCGACCAGCACGGTCGTCGCCGCCAGAACAATCACCGCCGGGAGAATCCTTCCGAGACAGGTGGTGCGCATTCGGTCTCCATTCGTAGTGGGGACTGCAATATGGGGATCACCGACCTCCTTCTATACCGGCACGGCGGCGCTCACCAGCGCATCATCGGGTTGCTGTCGGGTCACGAAGCTCGCCGCGCGCCCCGTCCGGCGACGCGCGACGCTGCTCCGCCGGGCGGGGATCGGTGCGCGTCGCCTAGCATCGCGACATGTGATCACCGTTGCCACCTGGAATGTCCTGCATCGCATTCATGCCGAGAACTGGTACGAGGACGTCTCCAGCAGATGGCCGGACGAGGCGGCGCGCATCGACGCGGTCACCGCGCGCATCGCGGCCCGCACCGAACAGCTGATCGCACTGCAGGAGGTCAGCGGTGACCAGTTGATCAGCCTGCGGGCCGGATTGCCCGACCGCACAGTGCATTCCATGCAGTATCAACGCCTGCCCACGGCGCGCAGGCACGCCAGCCAGCTGCGTGATCCGAGCGAACACCTGGTGCTGATCGTCGCGGGGCCCAGCCGGGAGATCGCGGCCGAATCCTTCGCCGACGACCCGGGCAAAGGCGCGCTGGTGATCACCGCCGCGGGCGTGCTCGTCCTCGCGACGCATGTGACCGGCGACCGGCGGCGGGCGGGCCAGTTCCGTCGCTTGGCCGAATTGGCGTCCAGCACACCGGAATACCCGGCGGTGCTGCTCGGCGACTACAACATCGACCGCGAGACGGTCGCCGAACAGTTCGGCGCGGGCTTCAGCGTCGCCGACCTCTCCCCCGGCGCGCTGCCGACCCGCCCCCGCTCCTCGGGCGCGAAATCGCAGTACATCGACCATGTCGTGGTGCGCGACGCGACGGTGCACGAGGTGACCGTCGAGGACGTCGACGGGCTGTCCGATCACAACCTCGTGCGCGCGGCCATCACGCTGTGATTTAGCTGCCCGCCGGGCAGATGACCCGATTCCCCGCCGAGCCGGTCCGGACCGACCGAGAATGCTCCTATGGTCGAGATCAGCCGCGGGGTCGCCACCGTGAACGGCATCCACATGCACTATCGACGCGCCGGCTCGGGTTCGGCGCTGGTGCTGTTGCACGGCTGGCCGCAAACCGGCTACTGCTGGCGGCGCGTACTGCCCGCCCTGGCCGAACGGCACACCGTAATCGCCCCGGACCTAAGGGGTTACGGGCACACCGACAAACCGACGGCCGGCTACGACAAACGGACGATGGCCGCCGACGTCGCGGCGCTGCTCGAATCCCTCGGCTTCGACACCGCCGCCGTGGTCGGTCACGATCGTGGCGCGCGGGTAGCCCATCGCTGGGCCCTGGATCGGCCCGATCAGATCACGAAACTCGCTGTGCTCGACATCATTCCGACGAGGGAGACCTGGCGGCGGATGGATGCCGCGCTGGGGCGACGCTTCTTCCACTGGTTCTTCCATCTGCAACCCGATCTACCGGAACGTCTTGTCGGGCACGATATTTCCGGATATCTGCGGTACTTCTTCGAAACCTGGACGGTCAATCGGCACGGACTGCCCGGCGAAGCCATCGACGAATACATCCGCGCCTTCAGCACTCCCGGCGCGTTGCGCGCGGGTTTCGACGACTACCGCGCGGCCGAACTGGACACCGAGCACGACAATGCCGACGCGGGTCACCGCCTGCGCATGCCGGTGCTCGCCCTGTGGGGCGCCGCCAGTTTCCTCGAAGAGATACCGGCCCTGCAGATCTGGCGTGAGTATGCCGAAAATGTCACCGGCGCAGCCATTCCCGAATGCGGCCATTTCATCGCCGAAGAGCGGCCGGAAGCCCTGCTCGCCCACCTGACCGAGTTCCTCGCCGCCTGATTGCGCTTGCACCGAGATCTGGTCACGGAACGGTCATCGACCGCGCCACAGACCGGCTGGTCTGGGAGAATTCCGGGTGGCCCTGGACGCGTGTGCGCGAACGAAAGGTGCGACATGGTTGCGCTGGGACGGTTCGGCAGACAGCTCGCGGTCGGCGCGCTCACCCTGCTCTGCGCCGCCGGTGCGCACGGTGTCGCGGCGGCGGTCGAGCCGAGCACCAGCCTCGGCGGCGGATCGGGGATCCTGCTCGGGCGCGGCGCGTGCACGTTGACCACCATCGGATACGACCGCGCGGACCGGCTGGTCGGGCTCACCGCGGGGCACTGCGCGGAACTCGGCATGTCCGTGCGGGCCGAGCAGACCCCGGACGCGGGCGTGGTCGGCACGGTCGCCGCCGTCGACCACCAGAACGACTATGCGGTAGTCGAATTCGACCACGTCAAGGTGCGGCCGAGCAGGCAGGTCGCCGCGACCGTGATCGGAGGCGTCGGCGCACCGCCGCGACCCGGGGACGTGGTGTGCAAACACGGGCGGACCACCGGATACAACTGCGGTGTCGTCTGGGGTACGCACCGGTGGTGGTTCCAGAACCAGTCCTGCTCGCAGCCCGGCGACTCCGGCGGGCCGGTCACCCTCGGCGACCGCCTCATCGGCATGAACGTCGGACACATCGGCATCCCCGCCACCGCACTCCCCGCCGTCGACCTGATGTGCAAATCCGCCGCAGGGCCCCTGCACGATGTCGCCGTCGCCACCCAGATCGGCATGGTGCTCGCCGACATAGATCGCACCGGCGGCATCGGTTCCGGATTCCGACCCCTCTGAGCCCACGCGCCTCGCCGCATGTCGAGTCCGGCGAACACCAGATTCGCCGAGGCGCACGCGTCAAGCCGCGCCTCGTTGGCAACCGGCCCGTCCAGCCCCATCAGGTGACGCCGTTGGGCGGCGCGCTACCCGAGGGCCCTCTATCCCAACACTCAGTCCCGAGGCACCCCTGAAGCGTGCACCGCCACGCCGAGCGACACGCGCTCTGCGAGCTGGACAGTTGATCACCAGGTAATGGTGGCGGAGGGCTCTCGACCGATGCCGCCACCATTACCTGGTGATCAGTTGACCAGTTCGTACGAGCGCCTATGCGGACTTCGTGCGACCGGCAGGTGCCACGCATTCGTCGCATGGCAGAGCGGGTTCGATAGGGCGGCTGAGGTGGCCCGCCGGATGCGCAGATGTGGACTTCGCGCCCGCCTGACCTCTCGATGCGAGCGTCTCATCAGGCTTCGCGCGCCCGGCGGACGTCAGGCATTCATGGTCGCGTGGGAGGACGGGTGCGGAGATCCGGGGAAATGGGGCGGGAGGCCGGTTGGGCGGCCTGCGAGACGGGCCCCCTGCGAAGCTAGGCGCGACCGCCGGGCGTCGCTCGTAGTGGCATGGAGCGCGTGCGGGGGAGGAAGGGGCGGGAGGCCGGGAACGGCCTGCGAGACGGGCCCCTGCGAAGCTAGGCGCGACCGCCGGGCGTCGCTCGTAGTGGCATGGAGCGCGTGCGGAGGCCGGGGGGGCGGGAGGCCGGAGGGCGG
>NZ_BDCI01000051.1 GCF_001613425.1 Nocardia vulneris
CCCTCCTCGGCGAAGCGGCGCCGATACACATAAAACCTGTCCCGGCTGATCCCCAGCTCGGCACACACTCCAACGACCGTGGCCCGCCCAGCAGCAACCTCGGCGAACACAGCAGCAAGCCTCTGCTCCATCGTGACTACCTTCTGGCCCATCAACGAACACTCATCGATCGACCGATCAGTGTCCGGGATGTCCTGTCACCGACATGTCAGGGATGTGCTGTCAGTTGAGAGCGAGTGCGACGAGCAAGAACGGGTGCGGGAAGTGGCGTGTCCAGATGGTCGGTTGATGGCGGCGAGGGTCTCTCGGCCGATGCGGACGCATTCGCCGTGGGATGCCGCCGCGAGGGCCAGGTGGAGGCGGCTGCCACAGGGTCGGCGGCTACTGCGGGCGTGTCGCGCGGCGTGTCTTGTTGGTCGGTTGATCAGGAGGTAATGGTGGCGGCATCGGCCGAGAGGCCGCCGCCACCATTACCTCCTGATCGACTGACCAGCTGTGTCGGCTCGCCGAAGTCGGTGGCGAGAGGTCTGCGTCGGGGCGGTCGGCGGCTCGGGTCAGGGGGTGTGCCGGGTTCCTTCTTCGCCTGGTTCGGGTAGGACTTCGCCGCCTTCCATGATCCAGCTGGCGGCGAATTCGATGAGGGTGATCTCGACGGCGGAGGGTGCCATCCCGGCGGCTGTGGCGATGGCGGATTGCATGGCGTGTTCCAGGCGGGCGAACAGGTCGGGGGTGCGGTTTCCGCCGCCGCGGACGCCCGCGATGACGGACACCTCGATGCCGGGGCGCAGCGCGTGGCCGTGGAGGAGGACCACGCTGACGAAGGCGGATGGCGCGCCGGTGATCTCACAGTGCGTCGCGGTAACTGCAGCCGCGACGGCTGCATGCGTGGCGGCATCTGGGCGGACGCGGCAAGCAATGTTGTAGAGCGGCATGTCAGCTCCGATCACGAATCACAGGACTCACCAGCCGACTCCGCGCAAAGCGACAGACGGCACGCTGGGCGACAGTGTCCAGACAGGTACGTCGACCGACGTCGTAGAGCGGCATGTCAACTCCGACCGCGCATCACAGGACTCACCAGCCGACTCCGCGCAAGACGACAGACGGCACTCTGGGCGACGGTGTCCAGACAGGTACGTCGACCGACGTGGTAAAGCGGCATGTCAACTCCGATCACGCATCACAGGACTCACCAGCCGACTCCGCGCAAGACGACAGACGGCACTCTGGGCGACGGTGTCCAGACAGGTACGTCGACCGACGTGGTAAAGCGGCATGTCAACTCCGACCGCGCATCACAGGACCTGCGAGTCGACTCTGCGCGAGACGACGAACGGTCGGCTGGGCGACCGCGTATAGGGCAGCACGACCGGCGGCGTGGTGGAGCGGCATGTCAACTCCGATCACGATTCGCGGAGATTGCGGGACCGTGGGTGGCGGGAAGGCAGCGAACGAGAGGGGCGGTGCCTGGGTGGGTGCGGCGGGCGACGTTGTCGACGACATGTCAGCTCCCGGGGTGGTTCGCGGGGATTGCGAAGCGGCCCTGGGTGAAACGGGAGACGGCGAGGTGGGTGAAGGTGCGCAGGAGGAAGAGGGGGCGGGCGGTGGGGCGGATGCGGTCGCGGTTGAGTTGCAGGTAGCGGGTGAACAGCGAGGCGTCGATCAGAGCGAGCATGAGGTCGTTCGGACCGGCCCCGGTGACGGTGTTCCAGGCCTCGCTCATCGCACGCATCGCAGGTTCACGGCGGGCGGCGGGCAGGCCGTCTTCGGTTTCGACGAGCACCCACGACATGGTCGAAGGATGGTTGTCGGTGAAGGACTGGTCCGGCGGGATCTCGCACCACACCACGACCACACGCGCGCCGCCGTCCACCGCCTGCCGGTAGGCGTCGGCCAAGGCACGCTCGGCAGCCCGGCATCTAGACCGGCTCAGGCTCCCCTGCTGGATCGTGCACAGTATCCGACGCACCACTCCTCCTCACGGCCCACTCCGTAGTCACCCGTACGGTAGTGCACCGATCGTTCTACTTCAATGGCAAACCGTTCCCACCAATACAGACCTCCTCCACACAGGCAAGCGAAAGCGCACACGCCTCGGCAAACAACAGCACAGATGACCGTGCACATGTACGAACACTCGCCCCGCATCCGGACAGCCCTAACCCGCAGCCAAGCGTGAGCGCAGGCGCCCAATGCCCAACCGCAAGCACAGT
>NZ_BDCI01000052.1 GCF_001613425.1 Nocardia vulneris
GACACGGCCAAACGCGGACGCAGGCGTGAAGACGGACGTGGACGCGAGCCGGGACAGGTGCAAGCGCGGGCAGCAGCGGCGCGGGCCGACCGTGGATGCAGACGCGACCAAGGGCCAAGCGCCAGCGGGGCCAAGCGTGGCGCAACGAGGGTGCGGATGCAGGCACGGGGGCGGGGACGGAGGTGACGCAAATCGGGGGTTGTCGGGGGCCACGGTTGATGCAGACGAGAAGCCGGAGTGGTGACGGGTGGGGTGATGATGCGCACGTACTGTTCGGCGGGGGGTGGGGCTAGCGTCGGGGGTATGGCTAGTACAACGGTGTACACCCAGTTTCTTGCGGTACCAACGGATGTCGTTTGGGGGGTGGTGGGGGATCCGCGGCGGTGGCCGGAGTGGAATCCTGCGGTGACCTCGGTGCGACTGCATGGGGCGGTCGCGGTGGGGACGACGGGGGACTATCTGCCGAAGGGGCGGGTTTTCGAGGCGTTGCACGGCCGGACGGCGCCGCCGTTCGTGATCAGCACGTTGGTGCCGGGGCGGGCGCTGGCGATCGAGCAGCCGGAACCGGCGGGCCGGATGCGGCTGGCCTGGACGTTGACGCCGCGTGACGGCGGGACGGAGGTCCGGCAGGAGCTCACGTTCACCGGGCCTTCGGCGGGGATCACGCGGGCGGTGATCGGCTCGCTACTGGAGACCGATGCCCGCGTCTGCTTCGCGCGACTGGCCCGCTTGGCCGGTGTGGAACCTGCGGCGCAGGCCTTGTCGGTCGTAATCGCCGGGGGCACCGGCGCATTGGGCCAGCACATTGCCGCCGATCTGACCTGCCGCGGTCATCGGGTGACGATCCTCACCCGGCAGCGTGATCCCGGGTTACCTTTTACGCAGGTGGAATGGGACGGCAGGACAGTCGGCAATTGGGTTGCGGCCCTGCGCAATCCAGGCCAGACCGCGATCATCAATCTGGCGGGCAAGCTGGTCGATTGCCGGCCGACGCAGCGCAATGTCGACCAATTGCGGCGCAGCCGGGTGGATTCCACCCGCGCACTGGTCGACGCGGCCGCCACGCTGGAGCGGCCGATCGACTACTGGGTACAGGCCAGCACCACCGCCATCTGGTCGGACGCGGGCGAAACCCGTTGCACGGAAACAACTCCGCTGCCGGTCGGATTGCCGCAGATGACGGGGGTGGCGCAGCCGTGGGAGCAGGCGTTCGAGGGGGCGAACGCCGCACACTCGACGGTGCTGCGCACCTCGATCGTGCTCGATCCGCAGGCGCCCGCACTGAAACGACTGAGCCAGTTGACGAAAGCCGGGCTCGGCGGCCGGGTAGGCCCGGGCGACCAGTGGTTCAGCTGGATCCATGTGGAGGACTGGCTCGCTATCGTTCGCGCCGCCCTCGGCTTGGCTCCGGCGGTGTCGTTGCCGGATGGAATCCTGGTGGCCGCCACCGATTTTCCGGTGCGCAACCGCGATTTGATGGCGGCACTGCGCAGGCACCTGCACCGTCCGCCCGCACCGCCCACCGCGATCCTGAAGATCGGCGCGGTCTTCCTCCGCACCGACCCCGCTCTCGGACTCACCGGCCGCCACGCCACCTCAGAGGTGCTCCGCAACAACGGATTCGTCTTCCGCTACCCCACCCTCGACGAGGCACTGACAGACCTCCTCCCCCGCTGAAACAAACCCCGCATCCTCCCCAATCACCTCCTACACCGAACGACCGCGCGCCCCGAGCACGGCCACGCCGCACGGTGCCGACGCAACGAATTCCCTACGGAACAGCGCTGATTCCCAACCCGATCAACCCGACAACCTTCACCACTTCCAACCCGATGTACCAGAAGTGCGCATGAGAGCGGGGCAGGTCTTCGCCGGCGAGTACTCGGTCGGCTCGTTTGCTGAGTGGTGGGCGCACCAGCACGATCTGCCCTGCCAGTACGACGACGGCGAGGAGCAACCATATCCAGGTGCCGGTGGTTGCCCCGACGATCACCGCTGCGATCACCAGCAGCACCGCGAGTACCGCTTCGACGGCGTTCAGCGCGCGGAACACCAAGCGCCCGATGCCCAGGCCGAGCGGCACCGTGATCCCGGGCGCACGGAACTTCAGTGGCGCCTCGAGGAACGAGATGGCCAGCACCATGCCCAGCCACAGCATCGGGAACAACCACAGGATGTGCTGCGCGACCGTGTCCATGGTCCGGACCCTACCGCCGTGCCCGGGCCGTACGACAGGGCCGAACAGCCCTGCCGCACGACCGCGGTTCAGAGTTTGACGAGCGTCCTGCTGTATTGCGGGATGAGCCGGATCTTGCCGGCGGTGCCGAAGTCGATGGTGACGGTCGCCAACGGGCCGAAGCCCTCGGCGGCGACCACCTTGCCGAGACCGTACTTGTCGTCGCTGACCCGATCGCCCACGGCGAGTACCAGATTCGCGTTGTTCTTGCCGACGGCACCGGGCGCCGGGCGGCGCGGGCCCCGATCGGGACGCACGCCGGGGCGTTCGGACCAGCCGTCGCCGCGGGTCCAGTCGCGTTCCATGCCGTCGCTGTCGCCGCGCCTGCGGATGCCCCGGCTCGCCGGGGATCCGGCGGGCTCCAGTCGCCGCCAATCGATCAGGTGGCCCGGAATCTCTTGGAGGAAGCGGGATTCCGGGTTGGACACCGGTTGTCCCCAACCGGAGCGCACGACCGCGCGACTCAGGTACAGCCGTTTCCTGGCCCGGGTGATGCCGACGTAGGCGAGGCGGCGTTCCTCGGCCAGTTCGGTCGGGTCGCCGAGTGCCCGCATGTGCGGGAACTGGCCGTCCTCCCAGCCGGTCACGAACACCACGGGGAACTCCAGGCCCTTGGCCGTGTGCAGCGTCATCATGGTGACCACGCCGGTGCCTTCGTCCGGGATCTGGTCGGTGTCGGCGACCAGCGAGACCCGTTCGAGGAACGCGGCGAGCGATCCGGGGTCGGGTTCGCCTTCGGCGACCTCGGGCAGCAGTCCCTCTTCCCGGGCCGCCTCCGCGTTGTTGTGCGCTTCGGAGCTGAATTCCCGTGCGACGCTGACGAGTTCGTTGAGGTTGTCCAGCCGGGCGCCGTCCTGCGGATCGTCGGAGGCCTCCAGTTCGCCGCGGTAACCCGTGCGCTCCAGCACCGCGTCGACCACGTTCCCGACATCGGGGAAGTCCAGGTCCTCCTGCACGCCCGCGGCCCGGATCTCCTCGAGCAGGTCGAGGAAGCCGGCGATCGCGCGCTGGGCCCTGGTGTTCAGCAGCGCCACTTTGCCGTCCGCCGCGTCCCGCAGTGCCGCCGCGAACCCGATGCCACGCTGCTCGGCGTGTACGGCGACGCAGGCTTCGGCCCGGTCGCCGATACCGCGACGTGGCGTGTTGAGGATCCGGCGCAGGCTCACCGCGTCGTCGGGGTTCTCCAGCACCCGCAGGTACGCGACGATGTCGCGGACCTCCTTGCGCTCATAGAACCGGACGCCGCCGACCACCTTGTACGGCAGGCCCATCCGGATGAAGATTTCTTCCAGCGCGCGGGAGTTGTTGTTGGTCCGGTAGAACACCGCGACGTCGGAATAGTTGGCTTCGCCCTGATCGACCAGCCGGTCGATCTCCCGCGCCACGAACGACGCCTCGTCGTGTTCGTTGTCGGCGACATAGCCGGTGATCAGGTCGCCTTCGCCGGAGTCGGTCCACAGTTTCTTGTCGCGCCGGTTCTCGTTGCGCGAGATCACCGCGTTGGCGGCGGAGAGAATGTGCTGGGTGGACCGGTAGTTCTGTTCCAGCAGAATGGTTTCCGCGTCGGGGAAGTCGCGCTCGAACTCTTCGATGTTGCGGATGGTGGCGCCACGGAACGCGTAGATCGACTGGTCCGCGTCGCCCACCACGCACAGTTCGCTCGGCGGCGCCTGATCCTCGGTGCGCTCGGCCCGGTGATGCCCGACGAGTTCGCGCACCAGCACGTATTGCGCGTGGTTGGTGTCCTGGTATTCGTCGACCAGCACATGCCGGAAGCGGCGCCGGTAGTACTCGGCGACCTGCGGATGGTTCTGCAGCAGCGCCACCGTCTCGCCGATCAGGTCGTCGAAATCGAGCGCGTTGGCCGCGCGCAGCCGCCGCTGGTACTCGACGTAGACCCGCGCGACCAGGGCGGGCAGTTCGGTTTCGTCCGACTCGGCATCCGCGGTGGCCTGCTGCGGCCCGATGAGCTCGTTCTTGAGATTCGAGATCGCGGTCGCCAGCAGTCGTGCCGTGTATTTCTTCGTGTCGATATCGAAGTCACGACTGATCATGGTGAGCAGTCGCCGCGAATCATCGGCATCGTAGATGGAGAAATTCGAATTCATGCCCGGCAACAGGGCGGCTTGCATGCGCAATATTCGGACACAACTGGAGTGGAACGTCGATACCCACATGTTGTTGGCCCGCGGACCGACCAGTCCGGTCACCCGCTCCCGCATCTCGGCAGCAGCCTTGTTGGTGAACGTGATCGCGAGCACCTGCCCGGGCGTCACGCCGCGCGCGGCGAGCAGATAGGCGATGCGACGGGTGAGCACGGCGGTCTTGCCCGACCCGGCACCGGCCACGATCAGCAGCGGGGCGCCACTGTGCACAACCGCGGCGCGCTGCTGCGGATTGAGCCCGTCGAGCAGGCGCTCGGCTTCCTCGGCACGCCGACGCTCCCGTTCGACACGCCGTTGCTCCTGCTCGTCGACCGACGGCGGCGGTTCCGGAACCGGCGCTCGCACCGCACGCACCTCCTCGACAGCCGACCGCGCTTCCTCGGCGTTACCACCGGTGACCTGCGGGTTATGGATCGAATCCGGCCGTGGGGCGCGACCGGCCTGCGTCTGGGGAGCCACCGTGATGTCCATCGTCCATCCACGCTACCGGCGCGCACCGACAGAGTTGAAGCCCCGGGTTGTCTCGCTGACGGTTCGGTGCCGCGCCGGCGAACGGACGGTGAACTCGCCCGGCCGCCCGTGCGATGAAACCGTGTCCTGCTTCTCAGCAGATTCACAAAACCAAACGTTTTGCACAGCCCCGGGGTCGTGGCAGACTGGCCAGATGATCAGTGGTCCTGCGATACCCCCGTTTCGGTTAACAACCGGATATCGTCATCGCGGCACTTGTATCTGAGCGCACATCCTGGGGGGACAATTCGAAGGCCCTACCAGGTCTGTTTCACGGTGAAAGAACCGATCGGTAACGAGCCGGGCTCACCCGCCGATCCATGTTCTGACACGAGGAGATGAATGATGAGCACCCCCGCAACGACGACTGGGTCCGATTCGGCACTGCCGCAGAGCGACGCGGAGATCGACAAGCTCCGTAAGGAGATCGATCGCCTCGACGCGGAGATCCTTGCCGCCATCAAGCGCCGCACGGAGATCTCCCGGATCATCGGCCGGACGCGGATGGCGTCCGGCGGCCCTCGGCTCGTGCACAACCGGGAAATGAAGGTGCTGGAGCGGTTCAGCGAACTCGGCCAGGAAGGCCACACCCTCGCCATGCTCCTGCTGCGTCTCGGGCGCGGCCGTCTCGGTCACTGACCGGCAGCCCCCAACCCCCTTTCGAACAGTCCTCCTCGGCCGCCACAGGCGGCCCCAGACTCATGCGGCTATCGATTCGACAACCGCATTCCCAAGGCCGCCCCGGGTGTATCTCACCCCGGGGCGGTCGTTTTCTGCTCAGGTGAGGGCGATGTACTTGGTGGAGAGGTATTCCTCGATGCCTTCGGTGCCGCCCTCGCGGCCGAAGCCGGAGGCTTTGACGCCGCCGAAAGGCGCTGCGGGGTCGGAGATTACGCCGCGGTTGATGCCGACCATGCCGGATTCGAGGCCCTCGGCGACGCGCAGGGCGCGGTCGAGGTCGCGGGTGTAGACGTAGCTGACGAGGCCGAACTCGGTGTCGTTGGCGGCGGCGAGGCCCTGCTCCTCGGTGCTGAAGCCGACGATCGGCGCGACCGGTCCGAAGACCTCTTCGGTGAGGATCCTGGCCTGGGCCGGCACGTCGGTGAGGATGGTCGCGGGGTAGAACCAGCCGGGGCCGCCCGGGGCCTTGCCGCCGAGCCGGAGCTGGGCGCCCTTGGCCACGGCGTCCTCGACGAGCGCGCTGACGGTGTCGAGCTGTTCTTCGTTGATCAGCGGGCCGAGGGTGGTCTCCGGGTCGGTGCCGGGGCCGAGGACAACGCTGTTGCTCATCGCCTCGACCAGTTTGGTGGTGAACTCCTCGAGCACCCCCTGTTGGACGTGGAAGCGGTTGGCCGCGGTGCACGCCTCGCCGCCGTTGCGCAGTTTCGCCAGCATCGCGCCCTGGACGGCCGCGTCGACGTCGGCGTCGTCGAACACCACGAACGGCGCGTTGCCGCCGAGTTCCATCGAGGTGCGCAGCAGACCGTTGGCCGAGCTCTGCACCAGTTTCTTGCCCACCTCGGTGGAGCCGGTGAAGGTGAGCTTGCGCAGCCGCGGATCATCGATCAGCGGCTGGGTGACCGCACCGGAACGGCTCGACGTGATCACCGAGAGCACCCCGTCGGGCAGCCCGGCCTCGCTGCACAGCCGGGCCAGCGCCAGCATCGTCAGCGGGGTCGCCGAGGCGGGTTTGACGATCATGGTGCAGCCCGCGGCCAGCGCCGGGCCGATCTTGCGGGTGCCCATGGCCAGCGGGAAGTTCCACGGCGTGATCGCCAGGCACGGCCCGACCGGCTGCTTGTGCACCATGATCCGGCCGGTGCCCGAGGGCGCGTGCAGGTAGCGGCCGTGCACCCGCACGGCTTCCTCGCTGAACCAGCGGAAGAACTCCGCGCCGTATTTGACCTCGTTGCGGCTCTCCGGCAGCGCCTTACCCATTTCCAGGGTCATCAGCAGCGCGAATTCCTCGGCCCGCGCGGTGATCTGCTCGAACACGGTACGCAGGATCTCGCCGCGCTCGCGCGAGGGCCGCCCCGCCCATTCGGCCTGCACGGCGACGGCCGCGTCCAGCGCGCGCACCGCGTCTTGGGGTGTCGCGTCGGCGACCTGGGCCAGCACCTCCCCGGTCGCCGGATTGTGCACCGGGAAGGTGCCGCCACCGGTGGCCGCGACGGGCCCACCGATCCACAGTTGCGTCGGGACGGATTCGAGAACTTCGCGTTCGGACACCATGGGCCCAGAGTAATCACCGAGCACCGCGACAGCCCTTGCGATCAGGCCGGATATGGCCGGTATGTCGGATGGATGGCGCGCCACGGTCAACTCTCCGGCAGAGATTGCCGTGCGCGGACGGTGGGCGATGAGTAACCTCGGCGATCGTGAGCAGCGACATCACCGCGACGGCGGCCTGGCGGAAACTGCAAGAGCATTTCGACGCGATCGCGGGGCAGCACCTGCGGGAGATCTTCGCCGACGACCCGGCCCGTGGCAGCGAGCTGACGGTCGAGGTCGCAGACCTGCACATCGACTACAGCAAGCACCGCGTCACGCGGGAAACCTTGCACCTGCTGGTCGAATTGGCGCGCGAGGCGAAGGTGGCCGAGCATCGGGACGCGATGTTCGCGGGCGCGCACATCAACACCTCCGAGGATCGCGCGGTCGCCCACATCGCCTTGCGGGTGCCCGCGGGCGAGTCCGTCGTCGTCGACGGCGCGGACGCCGGCGCCGAGGTGCACGAGGTGCTGCGGCGGATGGGCGAATTCACCGACGCGGTGCGGGCGGGCCAGTGGCGCGGCGCTACCGGTGCGCGCATCGAGACCGTGGTCAATATCGGCATCGGCGGGTCGGATCTCGGGCCGGTGATGGTGTATCAGGCGCTGCGGCATTACGCCGACGCCGGGGTCGCCGCCCGGTTCGTCTCCAATGTCGACCCGGCCGACCTGGTGGCGAAGCTGGACGGACTCGACCCTGCCACAACGCTGTTCATCGTCGCGTCCAAAACCTTCGCCACGCTGGAGACCCTGACCAACGCCACCGCGGCTCGCCGCTGGCTGGTGGCCGCCCTGGGCGAGGACGCGGTCGCCAAACACTTCGTCGCGGTCTCGACCAATGCCGAACGGGTGGCCGAATTCGGCATCGACACCGCCAACATGTTCGGCTTCTGGGACTGGGTCGGCGGACGCTACTCGGTGGATTCCGCGATCGGGCTCGCCGTGATGGCGGCCATCGGCAAGGAGCGTTTCGCCGAGTTCCTGGCGGGCATGCACGCCGTGGACGAGCACTTCGCACAGGCGCCGCTCGACGCGAACGCACCGGTGCTGCTCGGCCTGCTCGGCGTCTGGTACTCGAACTTCTTCGGCGCGCAATCGCATGCGGTGCTGCCCTATTCGAACGATCTCGCGCGCTTCCCGGCGTATCTGCAGCAGCTCACGATGGAGTCGAACGGCAAGTCGGTGCGTGCCGACGGTACGCCGGTCAGCACCGCCACCGGCGAAATCTTTTGGGGCGAGCCGGGAACCAACGGACAGCACGCGTTCTATCAACTGCTGCACCAGGGCACGCGCCTGGTACCGGCGGATTTCATCGGATTCGCCCGTCCCACCGACGATCTGCCCACCCGGGACGGCACCGGCAGCATGCACGACATCTTGATGAGCAACCTGTTCGCGCAGACCAAGGTGCTCGCGTTCGGCAAAACCGCCGACGAGATCGCAGCCGAGGGCACCGACCCGAAGGTGGTGCCGCACAAGGTGATGCCGGGCAACCGGCCGAGCACCACCATCCTCGCCGCGCAGCTGACGCCGTCGGTGGTCGGCCAGTTGATCGCGCTGTACGAGCACCAGGTCTTCGTGGCGGGCGCCATCTGGGGCATCGACAGCTTCGACCAGTGGGGCGTCGAACTCGGCAAGCAGCAGGCGCTCGCCTTGGCACCGCTGCTCAGCTCACCGGAAGAGCCTGCATCGCAAGGAGATTCGTCGACCGACGAGCTCATCCGGTGGTACCGCGACCAGAAGTGACCGCGGGTCAGAGGTCGACGGGCTCGTACCGCCCGCCGCGCTGACGCAGCACGAGATCGGCGCGCGATTTCGTGGCGGCGACGAGATCGGCGTTGCGCAGGTCGCTCTCGCGCACCTTGACCTGGGCCGCCGCCGGGGTGCGGCCACCGTTCAGGTGCCGGTGCAACAACCGTTTCGCCAGCACGTCGCGCGGGGCATCGAGGTACCAGCATTCGTCGAGCAGCCGGCGGACCGCCGACCACGGCCGGCCCGCGGCATCGTCGAGCAGTAGATAATTGCCCTCGACGATCGCGATGGTCTGCCGGTCGAACACGACGCCCGCCGGGGTCGGGTCGTCCAGGGCGCGATCGAAAACCGGCCACGGCACCGCCACGCCGACGGGGGAATCGCGCAGCAGGCGCAGGTTCGCGAGGAAGCCCGCCGCATCGAAGGTGTCCGGTTCGCCTTTGCGCGCAAGGCTTTCCCTGGCCCGCAGCACCGCATTGGTCAGGTGGTAGCCGTCCATCGGCGCGACCTCGGCGACCGGTGCCCCGGCCTCGCGATTCAGCACGTCGCGCAGGGCCACCGACAGGGTGGACTTTCCCGCACCCGGTGGGCCTGCGATGCCGAGCAGATACCTGCCGTCGCGACCGGCGGCGTGCGCGCGCACCCGTCCGGCGAGCGCCGACAGCGCTGGATTGTCCACCGTCGCACCCTACCGAGCGCAAAAGGACGTCTCACCGAGCCTGTGGCGAGCTCGGTGAGACGTCCGTTCAACCGGTAATGGTTGCTAGGTGCGAGCCTGCTGCTGCGGCAGCTTGGTCGCCTTGGTGGCGTTGGCCACCTGCACGCAGTCGGCGGCCGTGGTGCCGGCCGTCTGGTTGCGCACGTTGGTGTTGCACGCGGTCTTCAACGCGGTGGACAGCGCCGCGTAGTTGGAGTTCGACGACAGGAGCGTCTGCGTCGTCCAGTACAGGGCCGCGGTCTTCTCGATGCCGATCGCGGTGACGGTCACGCCGTTGAGGCTGCCGCCGTCGACCATGATCTGCGCGGTCTTGTTGCCGACACCGCTGTTGATGTGCACGCCGCCGCTGTCACCGCTGCCGGTGTACCAGTACCGGCCACGGTAGGTGTCGGGATCCTGGTAGGCGTTGGGGTTCTTCATGTCCCGGATCACGCCGATCGAGCTGCAGGCGCCGAGCTTCCAGCGGTTGGCCGCGGTGTTGCACGGGTTGCTGGTGTTCACCAGGAAGGTGAGCTCACCGAAGACGTCGGACATGGACTCGTTGATCGCGCCCGGCTCATTGCGGTAGACGAGACCGTTGGTGTGCTGGGTCACGCCGTGCGTGAGCTCGTGCGCGGTGATGTCCTCGGTGGTCAGACCCGAACCGTAGGCCATGTAGCTGCCGGACCAGAAGGCGTTCTGGTAGGGGCATTCGGTGGTGGTGCACAGCCGCACGGTGGCGCGCAGCGCCTTGCCCTTGCCGTCACCGGTGTCGGAGCCGATCAGGTTGGTCAGGTTCGGCACCTTGGTGTACTGGGCGTAGAACTTCTCGGTGTTACCCAGGTAGTCGTAGATCTTGTCGACATCCTGAATACCCGTGGGGCCCTGGCCCTCCGAGCGGGTCGAACGCAGGCTACCGGTGCCGCAGCCGGCCCGGTTGGGATCGATACGCCGGTTCGCGTTGTCACACACGACGCGGTTGAGGTGCTTGGTCTCGCTCCAGCTGTCGAGCACCTTGCCGGTGTTGTTCGCGTCGACGAACACGACCCACGTCGCGGGCTCGCCCTTCTTGTCCGCGCTGACACCGGTGATGTCGACCTTGAACGCCGGGACGGCCACGCTCTGCGCGTCCTCTTTGGCGGCCAGCTTCGCGTCGTACCAGTACGCCTTGGTCTCGGTGACCGACAGCTGGTCCGGCGCCGCCTTGCTCTCCGCGGCGACCTTCTTCAGCGCGGTCTGCTGGACCTGCGACGAGGGTGCGGTCGTGCTGAATTTGCCCTCGGACTTCTTCGACAGCGCACCGGTCACCGAGATCAGCGAACCGTTCGCGGTCAGCGACTGCGCCGCGGACGCGCCGAACACCGGTACCTTGTCGATCTCCTGCCGCAGCCTGACGGTGGACCCCTCACCAACCGGGAACACCGACTCCACGACGAGATCGCCTGCGCTGTCGCCGTTTCCGGCCAGCGCCTTCTCGACACCCTGGGCGTGCGCCTGGGCCGCGGCCGGAGCCTCGGCGGGCGTTCCCTGCGGCGCCGCGAGCGGCTCCTTGGGCACCACGAGCTGAACCGCGCCCTGCTGGTCGACGGTCACCTCTTTCGGCACCGCGGACAGGTCGGAGCTCGACGGCGCCGACGGACTCGAAGGCGGTTGCGCGTACACGGCCGGACCGGACGCGAACACCATTGCCCCAGTAGCGATTAAAGCGAAGGCGGCATATCGCCCCGCTCGTTTTTGTGTGGGTTTCATGACCAAGTAGAACCACATTCGAGCGGTCAACTCGACTGGAGAGCAAACTGGGGAAACGGACAGCGGAGCCGAAATACGGTCCGGCAACCGTCCAGCTCAGCCCGGCAAATACGCTGTGTCAAGATCTTTCGACGACATCGTTGATCGAGTTACCAGCGACCAACCGAGCTATAGACAAGATCGCCGAATTCATTAGGCCGAAACATGTTTACAACACCGACAGCCGAATTATGCAGCGGCCGAATTGTTTTCCATCCTATGGGTCAGAGCAACGCCCGCTCGATGATGGCGCCGGTGTCCACGCCGGTCGGCAGGGTGCCGAAGGCGATACCCCAGTCGTCGCCGAGCCGGGTGGCGCAGAAGGCGTCCGCAACCGCGGGGTGACCGTGCCGGACCAGCTGCGCGCCCTGCAGCACGAGCGCCATCAGCTCGACGATGCGCCGGGCGCGGTACTCGATATCGCCGAGGTCGGCGAGCTCCTTGCCCACCCGGCTGATCGCGTCGTCCAGCCGCGGGTTCTCGCCCCGCGCCAGCGACACCTCGTTGAAGAACGCTTCGACGGTCTCCGGCTGACGGCCCATGGCGCGCAACGCATCCAGCGCGGCGACATTGCCCGACCCTTCCCAGATCGACATGAGCGGAGCCTCGCGATACAGCCGGGGCATACCCGACTCCTCGGCATAACCGTTGCCGCCGAAGCATTCCAGCGCCTCCGCCGCGTGCGCCGGCGCCCGCTTGCACACCCAGTACTTGGTGACCGCCAGCGCGATGCGGCGCAGCGCGGCTTCGGCCGGATCGGTCGTCGCCCGGTCGGTGGCCCCGGCCAGGCGCATCATCACGGTGGTCGCCGCATCGGACTCGATCACCAAGTCGGCCAGCACGTTTCGCATGGCGGGTTGGTCGATCAGCTTGGCGCCGAACGCTTCCCGATACCGGGCGTGATGCGCGGCGAAGACCGCGCCGGTGCGCATACCGGTGGCCGATCCGATCACGCAGTCCAGGCGGGTCATGTTCACCATCTCGATGATGGTCTTGACCCCCGCGCCCTCCGCGCCGACCAGCCAGCCGGTGGCGTTCTCGTATTCGATCTCCGAGGACGCGTTCGACTTGTTGCCGAGCTTGTCCTTGAGCCGCTGGATGCGGATGGGATTACGGGTGCCGTCCGGCAACACCCTGGTCAGCAGGAAACAGGACAACCCGCCGGGTGCCTGGGCCAGCGTGAGGAACATGTCCGACATCGGGGCGGAGGTGAACCATTTGTGCCCGACGATCCGGTACGAGCCGTCCGACTGTGGCGTCGCCGTGGTGGTGTTGGCGCGCACATCCGAGCCGCCCTGCTTCTCGGTCATCGACATGCCTGCGATGAGCCCGGCCTTGCCCGACGGCTCCCGTAGACCGAAGTCGTAGACCCGGGAGCCGAGCAGCGGTTCGTATTTCGCGGACAGCTCCGCGTTGTGCCGCAGCGCGGGCACCACCGCGTAGGTCATCGAGATCGGGCACATGTGCCCGGCCTCGGCAGCACCCCAGGTGTAGAACTTCGCGGCACGGGCGACGTGCGCGCCGGGGCGCTCGTCCAACCAGGGCGCGCCGTGCAAGCCGTGCGACACAGCGACATTCATCAGGTCGTGCCAGTGCGGATGGAACTCCACCTCGTCGACGCGATGGCCGTACCGATCATGGGTGTGCAGCACCGGCGGGTACTCGTTGGCCAGCCGCCCCCACTCCTGCGCCGCGGAACCGCCTGCGAGTGCGCCGAGTTCACGCACCTCGGCCTCGGCCCAACCCGCGCCTTCCCGATGCAGACCCTCGAGCAAGGCCGGGTTCCGCGAGACATCGAACGGCGCGATATCGGGCACCTGGTTGAACACGTCATGCGTCTGCATCGGATACTCCTGATTCCAGCCGAGCGACCGGTGCGCTCGTTGCCGCGGGCACACCGAGTGCGCGCAGGGCGAAGACAATGAGTTCGGGGACAACGGATTCCGCGTGCGGCGCGGCAGCCAACGGACCGACCAGCACCTCGCCGATCGCACCGACCAGCGCGGCCGCACTGGTCCGCGCGTCCTGGGCGGGCAGCTCACCGCTCGAAACGCCCTCCGCCACCGCCGATTCGAAGGCCTCGGCGAACGCGCGGCGAAAGTGCAGCCGCTCGGTGTCGACCACGGTGTCCACCGGCTCGACGAGCAGCACATAGGCGAGTTTCGGGTTCTTCAGCGCACGTCCGGCGAAGGTCTCCACCGCCGCGCTCACCCGCTCTACGGCGGTGCCGCCCGCGCTCGCCGCGGCGACCGCAGCGACCTCCCAGGCAACCACACGCCGGAAGACGGCGCTGACCAGTTCCGCCTTGCCCGCGAAGTGCTTGTAGACGGTGCCGGTGGCCACGCCGGCTTCGGCCGCGACCGCCGCCATCGACAACCCGGCATAGCCGGCCCGCGACAGGACCGTGGTCGCGGCCTGCACGATCAGGCCCGCCTGCGCGTCCAGGCGGGCCTGCACAGCGGGGGTTCTGCGGTAGGCCACGCAAGAAGTGAACCATAAATTCATTTCTTGCCACAAGGGCGGTTTTACGGCGTATGGTCGGGGTCGTGAACGTACGAATCGAGCGCAACGGCGCGGTGACCACGGTGATCCTGCACCGGCCCGAGGCACGCAACGCGGTCGACGGCCCGACCGCCGCGGCCCTGGCCGACGCCTTCCGCGAATTCGATGCCGATCCCGACGCCGCGGTGGCCGTGCTGTGGGGTGACGGCGGCACCTTCTGCGCGGGCGCGGACCTCAAGGGTCTCGGCACGGAACGGTCCAATCAGGTCACCGAGGACGGCGACGGTCCGATGGGGCCGACCCGGATGCGCCTGTCCAAGCCGGTGATCGCCGCGGTCTCCGGCTACGCGGTCGCGGGCGGGCTGGAACTCGCGCTGTGGTGCGATCTGCGGGTCGCCGAGCAGGACAGCACCTTCGGCGTGTTCTGCCGTCGCTGGGGCGTGCCGCTGATCGACGGCGGCACCCTGCGCCTGCCCCGGATCATCGGCACCGGACGCGCGATGGACCTGGTGCTCACCGGCCGTCCCGTCGACGCCGCCGAGGCGCTGCAGATCGGGCTGGTCAACCGGGTCGTCCCGACGGGCGAAGCCCGCAGTGCGGCAGAACAACTCGCCGCCGAACTCGCCGCCCTGCCGCAGGCGTGCCTGCGCTCGGACCGGCTGTCGCTGCTCGAGCAGGACGGCATGGACGAAGCCGCGGCGCTGCGCAACGAACTACGGCACGGCATGACCGCGCTCGCCAACGGCGCCCTCGACGGAGCTCAGCGCTTCGCCTCCGGCGCGGGCAGGCACGGCACGAAAGCGTGAGCGCCCCGGGCAGGCTGAGCGTCGTCGACGAGATCTTCCTCCGGACCCACCGCGGGCTGGGCACGCCCATTGCGCTGCAAGGCTTGTGGCGTACGGCCGATCGGATCGAGCCCGCGTTGCTCCGGCGGATCCACGCGTCGCTGCGCACCGGCCCGTTGGGGCGCAGGGTTGTTCGTTCCCGCGTGCCCGGAGCGCGCCGGGCCTGGCAGTCCACTATCCGCGCGCACCCGCTCGCGTGGCACGAACCGCCGATCCCGCGTTCCGCGCTGTTCACGTGGGCCGACGCACAGGGCGACGACCTCGACCCAGAGACCGGCCCCGGCTGGCGGCTGTCCGCTACCGCACTCGCCGACGGAGGTTCGGTTGTCGCCCTGACCTGCTCGCACGCCCTCGCCGACGGCCGTGCGCTGGCGCTCGCGGTGGATGCCGCGCTGGGCGGCACGCAGTTGCACGCCGGAGCACCGGTGCCCGGATCGGACTGGGTCGACGCTCGCAGGCAGTGGTCCACCGTCGTGCGCGGCACCGTGCGGGCGCTGCGGCGCGGCATCCCCGCGCGTCCTCTCGTCGCCCCCGACCGCGTCGACGCGCCGTCGGGCGGCACCGTCGTCCGCAGCGCGGTCCTCCAGTGCTCCGTGGCCGATTGGGACCGAGCCGCCGCGGCGCACGGCGGCACCGCCAACAGCGTGTTCATCTGGTTGATCGCGAATACGCTGTGGGCCTGTGGTTTTCCGGCCGCGGCGATCGAGGCCAGCCTGCCGGTCGACACCCGCGACGAACCACGGGTGGACAACGACCTCGCCATGACCGCCATCGACGTACACCGCACCGACACCCCCGCCTCGATCCGCGCGCGGGCCCGCGCCGCCTACGAGCACCGCATGTCGAGCCCCGGCGGCCTGCCCGAGGAACTGCTCCAGGTCGTCCCGGACCGCTGGGCGTACGCGTTGTCCAAAGGTGCGGGAGAGCGCGACATCCTGTGCTCCAACATCGGAACGCTGCCCGCCACCCTCACCGCGTTGGGCGCGCACCGCTGCACCGGTGTCGCCGCACGGGCCATCCATCCCGGCCTGACCGCCGGGTGGTTACCGCGGACCCGGCTGTCCGGCTACCTGTGCCGCATCGCCGACGACTATGTGGTCGCCCTGGTCGGCCTCGACCCGGCGCATATCGAATCCGACAGTGCGCTGACCGATCTGGCGTCGAAGACCGCGGCGACCATCGATCTGCCGGTGCGAGCATGGTGATCCGCACTCACTCCATCGCGTCGATATCGTGCGCGGTGAGCGCGGCGGCGAACAGCTGCGCGTGATCCGGCCGGTTGGGGTCGTAGCCGGTGACGGTGGCGATCCGGTTGAGCCGATAGTTGAGCGTATTGCGGTGCACCACAAGGGCGGCCGCCGCTTGCTGACGGTTGTAGTCGTTGTCGATCAGCGCCCGCAGCGCGTCGAGCAGATGCGCCTGATCGTGCAGCGGTGCCAGCAGCGTGAGCAGCCAGGTACGCGCGGGACCGGGCCGGGCGAGCTGGTATTGCAGCGCCAGGTCCGCCATCCGATACACCGCGCTGGGGCGCCGGAGTTGATAAGCGAGCCTGGCGATTTCACCGGCCTCCTCGGCCGCCGCCGGAATGTCGGCGACGTCGGCGGCGGTCGCGAAGCCCGCCACCGTGCGCACGCCTGCCCCCTGCGCGACCCTGGCGACGAAAGTGTCCAACGCCGCGTCGGCGTCACCGTCCATGCCGGGCACGAGCAAGACACCGCCACCCCGCTCGACGGTGCTCAAGGCCCGGCCGGATACCGCGTCCACCTCGGCCTGCACGACGCGTAACACCGGCCGATTCGCACCGGCCGGATCCGCCTCGGCCAACCGGAACACCAAGACGCGGAACCCACCGTCGAGCGAGATGCCGAACCGCTCGGCCAGCAGGTCGGCGGGTGTGCCGTGCACCAGCGCCTGCGCCACCGCCCGCTTGGCTTCCCGCTGCTCCCAGTGCAGATCCTGGCGCTCGCGCAGATAGGCGCTCGCGACGCCGGGCGTGACGGCGCCGAGATAGCCGAGCACATACGGCACCGCGGCCAGCAACTGCTCCCGCTGGGCCGGTGCGGTCGCGGCGGCGGCGACCGAGTTCCAGGCCGCGATCGCGCCGTGGTGATACACCGAAAGCACTGTGTCCAAAGGGATTCCGGCTCTGGCGCGGCGCACCGCGATCTCGATCAACTCGGTCAGCGCGTCCTTGTCCGGCGGTCGCCGGTCCGACAGCGACCGCAGGAACAGGCGCAGATTGGCCTCCGCGGCCTGCGGCAGGTCCTCCCTGGCGTCGGCGGACAGCTCTCGATAATCGGGCACGGCGCCGAGGACTTCGGTCAGCAGGTCCCGGGTCACTTCGGGCAACACCGTGCGGACATATTTCGACAGGTCGTCCAGCGCAGCGGCATCAGTGCGAGCAGTCACCCGCACATTGTTTGCACAGACAAACCGTTCCGCACAATAGCGACGAGTGAACAAACGTCATTAGTGCACCCAAACAAGGTGACATCCCGTCGGATGCACAAATACCGGCGCGGAATCCCGTCGCCCGAACGGTGACCGGCATCACAGCGCGGTGTCGGATTGCGCCGCGGCGCGCTCGTTCCCGATCTCGTGCCGATAGCCGATCAGCACGGTGCAGATCAACGACAGCGCCACCACGGTCTCAGCGATGAAGAACGAACCGAAGTCGATGACCGACCCGATGGGCGGCCCACCCGGAACCGCGTTGCGCAGCGGGATCATCGCGAACAGCACCGCGGCCATCAAGGTATTGGCCGGCCAGATCAGCCCGCGCCGGCCGGAAAGCACGTAGAACGCCGCGGTCGCGGCGGCCAGCGCCAGCCCGAGCATCAGCACCATGACGAAGAGCGCGAAGGTGCGCGACGCGGTCGAACGCGTCACTGTCACAACGCTTCCGACGACGTCACCGCGCTGTTCGGCGTTCACCTTCGGCGCCACCTTGAAGAAGGTGTCGAGGCTGTACAGATTGATCGAGATCGGCACGACGGCCACACCGCTGGTCGCGAGGACATCGATGTCGGCGGTGTATCTGTCGAACGGATAGTCGGTGATCATCCCGTTGCCGCCCATGGCAATCCGCAGCTCCGACGCGGACAGCAACTCACCGGCCTTCGCCTGAATCGGCTGCGACTTCAGGCCATACAGCTCGATCACCGTGTCCGCCCGGAACCGCCCGGACTCGTCGGCGAGCACGCCGCGCGGAGTCGGCAGCACCTGAACGCTCATTTCCTGCATGACAGCATCGATCTGGATGATCGTCACGTCGAGATCGATGCGGTCCGGGGTGTCGATATCGCCGATCATGTGCATGGTCTGGCCGTGATCCCGCTGCACGGCGTACAACTGCAGACTGATCGCCAACGCGGCGACGACGACCACGATCGCCGCGATCGCCGCGAAGGTCTTCCGATACCTCGTCACGCTCGCCTCCGGGCCTGAGGGGGTGGTGCGGAACAAGCAGCCACCCCACCATAGGGTCCGCGGCATTCAGTGCACAGCTACGACTCGGCAACCGAGTACGGTGTCCGGTTTCAGCGCACCGGGAGCAGCGCGCGGCCGGCTCTGTCGAGCACATCGGACGGCACCTCGACGCCCGGATCCAGGTCGGCCGAGCCGATCGGCGCGCCCCAGACCTGCCGCACCGGCAGCACACCGGCCCATACGCCGCCGGTCTCGATATCGGCTGCGTCGTCGTTGGGTCCGCCCGACCTGACTTTGACCGAGGCTTCGGTGAGATCCAGCGCGAGCACCACGGTGGCGGCGAGTTCCTTCTTGCTCGGCGGCCGCACTCGCGACCAGGCCCCCGGCGCGGCATGCTCGGTGATCACCTCGAGCGCGCGCACCCGCTGCGCCGGATCGGTGACCTCCACCGCACGACCGTGCACCACCGCGGAGCGGTAGTTCATCGAGAAGTGCATCGCCGAACGGGCGTAGACGATGCCGTCGACCAGGGTGACGGCGACCGAGACGGGCCCGGTCATGGCCGCCCGCAGGTTGCCCGCGCCGGTCGAGCCGTGCAGGTAGAGGGTGTCACCCTCGCGCCCGTAGATGGTCGGCAGCACCACCGGCGCGCCACCGAGCAGCACGCCGAGGTGGCAGATCAGGCCCGCGTCGAGCACCGCGTCGAGTTCGGCGCGATCGCCGCGCGCCCGCTCCTTCGAGCGCGTCACGGTGCTGCGCGGGGTCGGCGAGAGCGGGGTCCGGGGATCGACTGAGCGGGTCATATGACCAGGATCGGGCGCGTAGTGGCATTATCAAAGTGCCAATTCAGCGAAATCTACACAGTCCACTTTTGAGGTCACCGTGCTCGACGAACTCCCGCTCGATCTCGACCGCGCGCTGCCCGCACCGTTGTCGGTCCAGGTCGCCGACGGGTTGCGGGCCGCGGCGACCAACGGCCTGCTGCGCGGCGGCGACCGGCTGCCGTCTTCGCGTTCGCTCGCGGTCCGGCTCGGCGTCAGCCGGACCGTGGTGGCCGCGGCCTACGACCAACTGCACGCCGAGGGCTGGATCGACGGCAAACGCGGTTCCGGCACCTACCTGACCACCGCACCACCCGCCACGCCCACCCGCGCGTTCCGGTCCGGCGCCGCGGACAGCGAACCGCACCTGCGCGACCTGGAACCCGGCGCACCGTGCTCCGACGCGATCGACCGCGCCGCCTGGCGGCGTGCGTGGCGCTCCGCCGCCGACCTGTCGCCGATGGTGCGGCGCGACCGCGCCGGTGAGCCGGAGTACCGCACCGCGATCGTCGAACATCTGCTGCGCCACCGCGGCCTGGGCGCGGGCAGCGACACCACGCTGCTCGCGACCGCCGGAACCAGTTCCGCGGTAGGCGAACTCGCCGCCGCACTGCTGCGGCCGGGTGACGCGGTGGCGTTGGAGGATCCCGGATACCACCGCGCCGCAGGCGCTTTCACGGCGGCCGGGGTGCGCGTGCTGCCGGTGCCGGTCGACGCGCACGGCCTGCGCGTCGATCTGCTGCCGCCGCAGATCAAGGCCGTGTATTGCACGCCGGCGCACCAGTTTCCGCTCGGCCCGCGGTTGCCCGCCGCGCGCCGTGTTGCCCTCGTCGAACACGCGAGGCGGCACGGCCTGCTGATCATCGAAGACGACTACGACGGCGAATTGCGTTACGACACCGCGCCTTTACCACTCCTCGCGGCGATGGCACCGGATGTCGTGGTACACCTCGGCACGACGAGCAAGATCCTCTCGCCGACTCTCGGCGTCGGCTGGCTGCTCGCCCGGCCCGCGATCGCCGACGCGGTGGTCGCGCACCGGAACCGGACCGGCACCTGCCCGAGTCCGGCGGGCCAGCAGGTGTTCGTGTCGCTGGCCGCGCACGGCGATCTGGCCCGGCATCTGCGCAGGCTGCGCCGCGAACTGCCGCCGCGCCGGGCCTTGGTGGTGGCCGAGCTGCGTCGCCGTGGGCTCGACGTGCTCGGCGACGACGCGGGCACCCACGTCGTGGTACCGCTCACCTCGGCCGAGGCGGAGGAGCGCGCGGTGACGCTGGCCCGCGCGCAGGGCGTCGCGCTGGACGGATTGGCCCGCTACCACCTGGGCCCGCAACGGCACTTCGGTGTCGCGCTCGGCTACACCGCACTGTCCTTGCCCGACCTGGCCGCGGCCGTCCCGATCGCCGCCGCGTGCCTGGCGCGGTCGTAGCATGGTCGACATGACCGAACAGGACGTTCTGGCACGCATCAAGGCACTGGTCGAGCAGGAGCACGAGCTCCGCGCACAGGCCACCAAGGGTGAGCTCGATCCCAAGACCGAACGCCGGCAGCTCGCCGAGCTCGAGGTGATGCTGGACCAGGCGTGGGACCTGCTGCGGCATCGCAGGGCACGCATCGACCAGGGCGAGTCCCCGGACGGCGCCGAACCCAGCTCACCGGCACAGGTCGAGGGCTACCTGCAGTAGCCGCGACGATGCCGAGCGAGACGACCGAATACGACGTCATCGTGATCGGTGGCGGACCGGCGGGCGAGAACGCCGCCGCCTACGCGATCGCCGGGAGCGAGCGCACCGCTGTGCTCGTGGAACGCGAACTCGTCGGCGGCGAATGTTCCTACTGGGCCTGCATTCCGAGCAAGGCACTGTTGCGGCCGGGTCATGTGCTCGCCGCCGCGCAGGCGATGGACGGGATCACCGCGACCGGCCTCGACGTCGCCGCCGTGCTGCGGCGCCGTGATTCGTTCGCCGGGCACGACGACTCCTCCCAGGTGAAATGGGCGAACGACAATCGCATCGACGTGGTGCGCGGCACCGGGCGACTCGCCGGTCCGCGCCGCGTCGAGGTCGACGGCCGGACGCTGACCGCGCGCCACGCGGTCGTCCTGGCAACCGGCACCACCGCGAACATTCCCGACATCCCCGGCCTGCGCGACGCGCTGCCGTGGGTCTCCCGCGACGCCACGAATCTGCACGAGGTGCCCGGGCGGGTGCTCGTCATCGGCGGCGGAGTCGTCGCCTGCGAGGCAGCGACCTGGTTGGCCGCGCTCGGCGCGCAGGTCAGCCTGGTCGTGCGCGGCGACAGGGTGCTGACCTCCGCGGAACCGTTCGCGGGCGAACGCGTCGTCGCGGCGCTCACCGAGCGCGGCGTGCGTGTCCTGCTGAACACCACTCCGGTGAGCGTGCGCCGCCCCGGCGCGAAGGACACCGGCGAGGGACGCGTGCACGGCGGCCCGGTCACCGTGCGGCTGCACCGCGCGCAGGGCGAGGACGAGATCGAGGTCGACGAGATCATCGTGGCCGCAGGACGCACCCCGGCCACCGCGGGCCTCGGCTTGGCCGAAGTCGGCCTGCCGGACGGTTATGTCGAGGTCGACGACCAACTGACCGTGCGTGGCGTGGACGGCGACTGGCTGTACTGCGTCGGCGACCTGAACCATCGCGCCGCCCTCACGCATATGGGCAAGTACCAGGCCAGGGTGTGCGGTGACGTGATCGCGGCCCGCGCCGAAGGACGCCCGCTCACCGACGCCCGGTTCGCCGCGAGCGCCGATCACGCGCAGGTCCCCCAGGTGGTGTTCACCGCGCCTGAGGTCGCCGCTGTCGGGCTCACCGAGGCGGCCGCGCGCGCCGCGGGCCACGCCGTCGAGACGGTGGAACTCGATATCGCCGTGGCCGGATCCTCGTTGGCGCGCAACGACTTCGCGGGCCACGCGAAGCTGGTCATCGATCCGGTCACCGACACGCTGCTCGGCGCCACCTTCGTCGGTCCCGAGGTGGGTGAGCAGCTGCACGCGGCCACCATCGCGGTGGTGGGCAAGGTACCGCTGACAACCCTGTGGCACGCAGTGCCCGCGTTTCCCGCCGTGAGCGAGTTCTGGTTACGTCTGTTGGAGGCCCGCCGCGCGTAGCTACCATCGGTGGATGGTGGCATCGACAGATATCCAGACCGCCGACGGAGTCGTCCGGGGTCGTCGTGGCCGCCGCGTGCTGCGCTGGCGGTCCCTCCCCTACGCGGCCGCACCGGTGGGCGACTTGCGCTTTCGCGCCCCACAGCCGGTGGTCCCCTGGGCCGGGGTGCGCGAATGCACCGAATTCGGGTTCGCCGCGATGCAGCACCGCACCGGCGCGCGGATCGGGCCGCGGCGCTACCAGCCCACCAACGAGGACGCGCTGACACTGAATGTCACCGTGCCCGTCACCCCGTCCGCCACGCCGCGTCCGGTACTCGTGTTCATCCACGGGGGCGGGTACCTCATCGGCACGTCGGCGCTGAGCCTCTACTCCGGTGCCCGGCTGGCCCTGCGCGGGGACGTGGTCATGGTGTCGCTGAACTACCGGCTCGGCGCGTTCGGTTACGTCGACTTCAGTGAATTCAGCACTCCGGAGCACACTTTCGAGTCGAACCTGGGGCTGCGCGACCAGGTCGCCGCGTTGCGGTGGGTACGGGCCAACATCGCGGCGTTCGGCGGCGATCCGGACAACGTGACGATCTTCGGCGAATCGGCGGGCGCGCACGCGGTATTGAGCCTGCTCGCCACGCCTGCCGCGAAAGGCCTTTTCCATCAAGCCATTGCACAGAGTCCACCGGCGGACTGGGCGATGACCGCCGAGGACGCCCGGGCCTTCGCGCGCCGGTGCGTCACCGAACTCGGCGCCACCCCGGAGACCGCGGCGCAGACGCTGCGCACCGCGAGCGCCAACGATATTCGGCGCGCGGTCGATCGGAGCAGCGGCCGGGTGCTGCGCGAACATCGCGGCTTGTTCCCGGTCGCGCCGGTGGTCGACGGCGATTTCCTGCCGCAGGCGCCCATCGATGCGATCGTCGACGGCAACGCGCACCGGGTGCCACTGATCATCGGCACCAACCGCGACGAAGGGACGCTGTTCGCGAAGTTCGCCGACTCGCTGCCCACCACGGCGGAGCGCCTGCGGGCCGCGGTCGGTTCCGCCGCGGCCGAATCCCGTATCGCCGCAGCCTATCCCGGGTATCCAGCGGCGCGGGCGGCCGTGCGCGCGGGCGGCGATTTCGTCTTCTGGCGGCCCTCGGTCCGCGTGATGGCGGGGCACAGCAAGTACGCACCCACCTACGCCTACCGCTACGACTTCGCGCCGCGCGCGTTGCAGCTCCTGGGCCTGGGCGCCTCGCACGCCACCGACCTCGTTCCCGTCTTCGGCGGCGGCGAGGCCTCGTTCGGCCTCGCCTTCACCGCGGCGGGTGGCCGGCGCGGGCTACAAGCCGTGACCCGCCAGTTCCAGGACAACTGGCTCGCACTCGCGCGCACCGGCGCGCCGCTGCCGTCCTGGCCGCCCTACACCGAGTCCCGCCGCACGACGCTGATCATCGACTACCCCACGCGCGTCGAGCACGACCCGGACCAGGCCAAACGCCTTGCCTGGCAAGACATCCGAATTCCCACCCTGCGTGCGCGGGCTACTTGAGCAGGCGCGACATCCGGCGGTCGGCCAAGATCTTGCCGCCGGTCTGACAGGTCGGGCAGTACTGGAAGGAACGTTCCGCGTAGGAGACCTCGCGGACGGTGTCGCCGCAGACCGGGCACGGCAGACCGGTCCGCGCGTGCACCCGCATGCCGGAGCGTTTCTCGCCCTTGAGCCGAGCGGCGTCCTGACCGACCGATCGCTGCACAGCGTCGGACAGCACCGCCCGCATCGCCGCGTACAATTCGGAGACCTTGTCCGCCGCAAGGGTTTTGGTATTGGCGAACGGCGATATCCGTGCGGTGTGCAGTATCTCGTCGGAGTAGGCGTTGCCGATGCCCGCCAGCAGGGTCTGATCAACGATCGCGGTCTTGATCCGCTGGGAGGTACCGCGCAGGATCTCGGCGAACTCCTCCTCGGTCACCGCGAGGGCGTCGGGCCCGAGCCGGGCGATGCCGGGGACCAGTTTCGGGTCCTCGACGATGTACACCGCGAGCCGCTTCTTGGTGCCGGCCTCGGTCAGATCGATCGCGGGCGTCGCGCCCTCGGGGGTGAAGAAGTGCACGCGCAACGCCAGCGGACTCTTGCCGCCCGGCTTCGGCGGCGTCTGGCTCGGCTCGTCGATCCAGCGTAACCAGCCGCCCCGGGACAGATGCGTGATCAGCCACAGCCCGCCGCAGTCCATGCCGAGGAATTTGCCCCAGCGGCCCGCACCCGTCACATCCCGGCCGGACAGCGCGGTCACCGCCGGATCGAAGGTCTTCACGGCGCTCAACGCCGCGACATCCACACGCCCCACCACGGCGCCGACCGCATGTTCCCGCAGGAACTGCGCCAACGC
This sequence comes from Nocardia vulneris, assembly GCF_001613425.1. GTDB lineage: Bacteria > Actinomycetota > Actinomycetes > Mycobacteriales > Mycobacteriaceae > Nocardia > Nocardia vulneris. Next base: position 24,512 of record NZ_BDCI01000052.1, read on the forward strand.
CTCCACTTCAGGTAGTTCGGGCACCTGCCCAGGCTACCGGTGACCACCGACATCAGCAGGCCGGTCGGGCCCGCGGGTCAGCCGCGACGCAGCAGGTAGACGTCCATGATCCAGCCTTTTTCGGCACGCAAGCGGGTCCGGCGCTCGACGATCTGCTGTTCGACCTCGCGCAGCGGGCCCGCGATCAAGGTCTCGTCCGGCATGCCGAGATAGGCGCCCCACCAAATGTGCACGTCGTTGCCCGGCACCTCGGTGAACGTGCACTCGCCGTCCAGCATCACCACTGCCGAATCGGCGAGCCCTTCCTCGCGCAGCCGCCGGCCCGTCGTGATGTGCACCGGCTCGCCGATCCGGTGCAGCACCAGCCGATGCCGCGCGGCCAGCGCCTGCACGCTCGTCACGCCCGGGATCACCTCGTAGTCGAACCGCACGGTGCCGCGCGCGAGCACCCGCTCGATCATCCGCAGGGTGCTGTCGTACAGCGACGGATCGCCCCACACCAGGATGCCGCCGACGCCCTCGGCCGCGGCGAACGCCGCCGCCAGCAGCGCGGCCCGGCGCTCGTGCCAGTCCTCGACGACGCCCTGGTAGTCGGCGGGCGCGCGGTCCCGCGGCGGATCGGCGATCTCCACGATCCGATACGGCCGCTCGACGTGCTCGGCCAGGATCGCGGTCCGCACGTCGACCAGCTCCTGTTTCTCCGCGCCCTTGCCGATCACGAAGAAAACGTCGACCTGCCGCAGCGCCTTGACGGCCTGCATCGTCACCTGGTCGGGATCGCCCGCGCCGATGCCGATGACCGAGAGCTTGTGCATGCGCCGAGCTTGCCAAACGCCGCGAAGGCTAGAGTTGGCAGGCGTGGCGACGACCGATACCCAGTACGAGGACCTGCTCCGACTGGTACTCGCATCCGGCACGAACAAGGCGGACCGCACCGGCACCGGCACGCGCAGCGTCTTCGGTCACCAGCTGCGCTATGACCTGTCCAAGGGCTTCCCGCTGATCACCACCAAAAAGGTGCATCTGAAATCGATCGTCTACGAATTGCTGTGGTTTCTGCGCGGCGATTCCAACGCGACCTGGTTGCAGGAGCACGGCGTCTCCATCTGGGACGAATGGGCCGATGCCGACGGCGAACTGGGCCCGGTCTACGGCGTCCAATGGCGATCCTGGCCGACGCCGGACGGCACCCACATCGATCAGATCGCCGAGGTCCTGCAGACGCTGCGCACCAACCCGGACTCGCGGCGCATGCTGGTATCGGCTTGGAACGTCGCGGAATTGGACAAGATGGCGCTGGCCCCCTGCCACGCCTTCTTCCAGTTCTACGTGGCCGACGGGCGGCTGTCCTGCCAGCTGTATCAGCGCAGCGCCGACCTCTTCCTCGGCGTGCCGTTCAATATCGCCAGCTACGCGCTGCTCACCCACATGGTGGCGCAGCAGACCGAGCTCGAGCCCGGCGATTTCATCTGGACCGGTGGCGACTGCCATATCTACGACAACCACCTCGATCAGGTCGGCGAGCAGCTGTCCCGGGATCCGTACCCGTTCCCGACGCTGCGCCTGCGTCCCGCGCCGACGCTGTTCGACTACGTCTACGAGGACGTGGAAGTGGTCGGCTACCAGCATCATCCGGCGATCAAGGCACCGGTCGCGGTGTGAACGACCACGCCCGTATCCGGCAGCACGGCAGCGGCGCCCGCACGATCGGCTTGATCTGGGCGCAGACGCCCGACGGCGTCATCGGCGCCGACAACGCCATCCCCTGGCGGGTGCCCGAGGACATGGCGAACTTCAAGGCCGTCACCATGGGTCACCCGGTGATCATGGGCAGGCGGACCTGGGATTCGCTGCCGCCTCGATTCCGGCCGCTGGTGGGTCGCCGCAACATCGTGGTGACCCGACAGCCCGACTGGGCCGCCGCGGGCGCCGAACGCGCGGGCTCGGTGCCCGAAGCGCTGGCGCTGAGCGGCCAGGACACCGTGTGGATCGCCGGTGGCGGTGAGATCTACCGCGCCGCCATGGCTTTCGCCACCGATCTGCTCGTCACCGAGGTGGACACCGAGGTCGCCGGCGATGCCTACGCGCCCGCCATCGGCCCCGAGTGGAAGGACGCCGACACGTCGCCGTGGCAGGCCTCGACCTCCGGCGTGAACTATCGAATCCGCCGTTATATCCGCAGGTCTGCCGACTGATCGCGGTCGAGTCACCGATCGTCGCGCCGCGCACGACACCGTTCGATCACAGAACGCCGCCACCCTGCAAACCGGACACGAGAGGCTGCGCGGTCGGGCATACTCCAGGGTAAGTGGCGCCCGGGCCCAGTCCGCCCGAGTCCCCGAGCCGATGCGACCAGTCCTCGCACCGGCTGCTGTCATTGCGAAAGGCGGTCCATGGACAAGAAATCGCTGACTGCGGTTGCTCGGCAACAACTCAAGTTGGCCAGCACCGCCACGAGCGGACGCAGTTCGCAGACGATCTACGGCGGTCACGCGAACACCCTGCGCCAGACCGTGGTCGGCCTCAGCGCGGGCCAGAGCCTGGCCGAGCACGACAACGCGGGCGAGGCCACCCTGCTCGTGCTCAGCGGCACGCTCACCCTGATCAGCGGCGCCAACGAGTGGAAGGGCTCGACCGGCGACCTGCTGGTGGTGCCCAAGGCCAGGCACAGCGTCAAAGCCGTCGACGACGTGGCCTTCCTGCTGACGGTCGCCAAGTAGTAGCCGGGGAGCCCGTGCCGCCTGCTCGGTGATCTTGGTACGGGCATTAGGCTCTTGGCTATGAGCGAGCCGCAGTCGATTCTTGAACCGCTCACACCGGCCGCGATCTTCCTCGTGGCCACCATCGACGAGGGCGGCGAGGCGGTCGTGCGGGACACGCTCGCGGATATCGCCGGACTGCGCCGCTCGGTCGGATTCCGCATTCCCGGCGCCGGGCTCAGCTGCGTCACCGCGATCGGCGCCGCCGCCTGGGATCGGCTCTTCGCCGGACCCAAGCCCGCCGAACTGCACGAGTTCCCCGGCTTCGTCGGCGCACAGCACCGCGCCCCCGCCACGCCGGGCGATCTGCTGTTCCACATCCGGGCCCAGAATCAGGACGCCTGTTTCGAGCTCGCCATGACCATCGGCGACCGGCTGGCCGGCGCGGCCACCATCGTGGACGAGACCATCGGCTTCCGCTACTTCGAACAGCGCGACCTGCTCGGGTTCGTGGACGGCACGGAGAATCCCGAGGGCCAGTCGGCCTACGCGGCCGCGCTGGTCGGCGACGAGGATCCCGAATTCCGCGGCGGCAGTTACGTCATCGTGCAGAAGTACCTGCACCCGCTGGCGGACTGGCGGGCGCTGACGGTCGAGCAGCAGGAAAAGATCATCGGCCGTACCAAGCTGGACGATTTCGAGCTCTCCGACGCGGACAAGCCGGCGGACTCGCACGTCGCGGTGAACACCATCGTCGACGCCGACGGCACCGAACGCGAGATCCTGCGCGCCAACATGCCGTTCGGCAGCGTCAAGGACGGCGAATTCGGCACCTACTACATCGCGTACGCGGCCACGCCCAGCGTCACCGAGCTGATGCTGACGCGCATGTTCGTCGGCACCGAAGAGGCGGCCTACGACCGCATCCTCGACTTCTCCATCGCGGTCACCGGCACCTCGTTCTTCGCGCCGACCGTCGATTTCCTCGAAGAACTTCCCCCACCGCCGGACGACACCGCAGCAGCAGAAGACGTGCAGCCCAACGACATCGGCGCTGGCTCACTCGGTATCGGCACGTTGAAAAGGAGCAGGCAGTCATGAACAACCTCCATCGCGAACTCGCGCCGATCACCGACGAGGCATGGTCGGCGATCGAGGAAGAGGCGACGCGCACCTTCAAACGGCATATCGCGGGCCGCCGCGTCGTGGATGTGTCCGGCCCGCACGGTCTGGACTACGCGGCCGTCGGCACCGGGCACACCAGCTCGATCGCGGCGCCCGCCGACGGCGTGCTCGCCCGGCAGCGCGTGGTCGCGCCGCTGGTCGAGTTGCGGGTGCCGTTCCGGTTGTCCCGCGAGGAACTCGACAACGTGGAACGCGGCGCCAAGGACACCGATCTGGATCCGGTGAAGGACGCCGCGCAGAAGATCGCCTTCGCCGAGGACCGGGCCATCTTCGAGGGCTACCCGGCCGCGAATATCACCGGCATCCGGGCGAGTTCGACCAACCAGGCGATCGCGCTGCCCAGCGATCCGCGCCAGGTGCCGGAGTCGGTGGCGCTCGCGTTGAGCGCGCTGCGCCTGGCGGGCGTCGACGGACCGTACTCGGTGCTGTTGAGCGCGGACCTGTTCACGGCGGTCAGCGAGACCTCCGATCACGGGCACCCGATCCGCACCCACATCGAACGCCTCATCCCGGACGGCGAGATCATCTGGGCGCCCGCCATCGACGGCGCGTTCGTGCTCACCACCCGCGGCGGCGACTACGACCTGCGGCTCGGACAGGACCTCTCGATCGGCTATCTGTCCCACGACGCCGAGTCGGTGCAGCTGTACTTCCAGCAGAGCCTCACCTTCCTGGTGTACACGGCCGAGGCCGCGGTCGCGCTCGAATCCTGAGCCGCGCGCGGGCACCGCGGGGCGGTAGCCTGTGCCGCAGCACAGCCGGACACAGGTGAGGTGAGCGATGACGACGGTGCGCGCGGGCGTGGTGCCGGCCCAGCGGGCGGCGCTCTACAGCGTGCTCGGCCTCCTGGTGACCGCCGGACTGTGCGCGGCGGTGGTCGCGCTGTTCGGCATCAACCGGGTATTCACCGGGCTGCTCGCCGGTGCGGTCGCCGGGATCGCGGTGGCCGCCGCGCTGTTCACCCGGGACGCCGTCGTGCTCACCGAGCGCGCGATCTACCGGCGTACGCCGTGGACGCGGTCGAGCATCGACTGGGACCGGGTGGTCGCCGGGCGCTTCACCCTCGACGACCGATCCCGGTGGTCGCTCGCGCTCGATCTGACCGACGGCGCGGAACGCCACGGCGAATTGGTGCTGCTGGCCATCCCGCCGGTGCTCGGTCCGGTGTCCGGCGCCTACGACCTGCGTAAGCGCGAGCAGGTCAACGAGATTCGCGCCCTGCTGCGCAGCAAGCGGGTGCCGATCACCATCCTGCCGGAGATCGCCGGCGCGCTGCAGCAGCACTGGCGGATAGCGCCTCCGGCACACTGAACTGCTCCCCAGTCCGCACGACACCAGTCCGCACGGCACCAGTCCGCACTGCGCCGGTCCTCACTGCGTCTGTTCGAGCACCTGCGCGGCGGCGGCGCGCAGCGCGACCAGGTCGCCCGGCCAGCCGAGCACCCGCAGCGCGGCCTCCGGAATCGTCCGTTCGGCCTCGACCGGCGCCTTGCCCTCGTCCGAACGCATATTGATCACCGTCTCCACCAGCCGGAACGGCAGCGCCGCCGCATCGACGACGCCGCCGCCCGCACCCGCGGCCAGCACCGCGGCGGCCAAATTCTCGTAGTGGCCGCGTAGTTCGTCGCGCCGCAATCGGAACGCGGCGAACCGTGCGGTGCGCAGCTCCGGAAGCAGGTACAGCGCACCGAGATTCCAGCGGGACGCGCAGAGTTGCCGGACGTCGAACCAGGCGAGGGCGTACAGGCGAGCCGCAGGCGGGGCCGACACGTTCCCCAGTCGCTCGGCGAGTTCCAATGGGGCAGCTATGGTTTCGGCAAGCAGCGCATCGAGGATGTCATCCTTGGCGGCGAAGTGGTGGTACAGCGATGCCTGACGGATCCCGACCGCGTCGGCGACCACACGGGTGGAGGTGTTCGCGTAGCCCTTGGTAGTGAAGAGTTCCCCGGCGGCATCCAGGATCTCGGCGCGCGGCGTCTGGCCGCGACGGCGTCGCTGCTCCACCCGAGGACGGCCGGGGCCGAGGTTTGCCACACGTCCATTCTGGCAGGTCGTCACAGGTCGATCCGCCGCGGTACACCGCGGGACAGGCAGCGGAGAGGTTTCTGTCATTCGACAGAAACCTCGGCAACGCAGTTGTTACGGGGGTTGCCGCAAGAGATACATGCGGGTCACCGGAAAAGCGATCGCCACCGCAAAACTGTCATCTGATAGGTATTGGCCGCTCGCCGAAGGACCCTCATGGCCACAACGTTCGCTCCCCCGCCGCCGCCCGACACCAGCCGCGACGGTGCCGACCTCGCCCGGTTCGGCTACCAACCCGTCCTGCATCGCAAGCTGGGCCGCTACGCCTCGTTCGCGGCAGGCTTCTCGTTCGTCTCCATCCTCACCACGATCTTCCAGTTCTTCGGCTTCGGCTATTCGTTCGGCGGCGCCGCCTTCTTCTGGACCTGGCCGCTGGTCTTCGCCGGACAGTTCCTCGTCGCGTTGAATTTCGCCGAACTCGCTGCGCGCTACCCCATTTCGGGCTGTATCTACCAGTGGTCGCGCCGTCTCGGCGGCGAGCTCGTCGGCTGGTTCGCCGGCTGGATGATGGTCATCGCACAGATCGTGACCGCCGCCGCGGCCGCCATCGCGTTGCAGGTGGTGCTGCCGGCCATCTGGCCCGGATTCCAGATCATCGGCACCGACACCGCGCTCACCTCGTCCTCCGGCGCGACCAACGCCGTGCTGCTCGGCAGCATCCTGCTGGTGGGCACGACCACGATCAACGTGCTCGGCATCGACCTCATGTCGCGGATCAACTCGATCGGTGTCACCGTCGAGATCGTCGGCGTACTCGCGATCATCGCGCTCTTCTTCACCCATACCGAGCGCGGGCCCGGCGTGGTGCTGGACACCGCTCAGGCCGTGCCCGGTTCGTACCTGGCCGCCTTCCTGGTCTCCGGTCTGATGGCTGCGTACGTGATGGTCGGCTTCGATTCCGCCGGTGAGCTTTCCGAGGAGACGAAGAATCCGCGCCGGGTGGCGCCGCGCACCATCCTGACCGCGCTCACGGTCTCCGCACTCGGCGGCGGGCTGCTACTGATCGGGGCGTTGATGGCCGCGCCGAGTCTGTCCGACGGCGCGCTGGCCACCGAGGGACTGGCCTACGTGCTGACCTCGAAGTTGGACAGCCCGGCGGGCAAGGTGCTGCTCGGCTGTGTCGCGGTGGCGATCACCGTGTGCACGTTGGCCATTCAGACCGCCGGATCGCGGCTGATGTTCTCGATGGCCCGTGACGGCAAGCTGCCGTTCGCGGCGCGGGTCGCCGCGGTCCATCCCCGGTTCGGCACTCCGGTGCTGCCCGCCGTGATCATCGGCGTGCTCGGGATCGCGCTGCTGGTGCTGAATCTCGGCAATGCCGCGATCTTCGCGACCCTGGCCAGCGTCTGCATCGTCACGCTCTATCTGGCCTACCTGTTGGTCACGGTGCCGCTGCTGGTGCGCCGGTTCCGGGGCATGCCCGCCGACGAGCCCACCGAGCAGCGGCTGTTCAGCCTGGGCCGCTTCGGGATTCCGGTGAACGTGCTCGCCGTGCTGTGGGGCGTCGCGATGGCGGTGAATCTGGCCTGGCCGCGCGCCGAGGTCTATACGCCGAACGGCGGCAGCTGGTGGATGCGCTGGGCCGCACCGCTGTTCGTGCTGCTGGTGATCGCCGTCGGTGTCGTCGTGCACCGACTGGTCACCGGCACGCTCCGGTCCGCCGAGAACCGGGAACCCACAACACCTTCCGCATGAGCCCCGGCGCGGTGGCGGTGCTCGCCACCACCGCGCAGGCGGATATCCGTACGACCGCACCCTCGAAAGGGAGCAATCATGACGAACACCGCATCGACCTCCGGCGCCAGAGCGCACGCGCGCGCACAAGCCGCCGCGGCGACGGTCGCCGAACCGGATCTGCCCACCGGCATCGATCCGGCGCGAATCACCTTCGCCCAGCGTGTTCCGCCACAGGGCTACACCGGCCTCGTGCTCGGCCGCGGCACCCGGGTCCGGCTGGCCGACCCGGCCGGCGCCGCGTGCGCGCATCTGCTGCTCCTGCGCGCCGACGCGCCGTGGGAGCGGCTGAACGTCGCCGACACCGTCAAGGTGCCGTGGCAGGCCTATCTCGGTGACGGGCATCCGCTCCTGTCCGACCAGGGACGCATCCTCGCCACGGTGCTCGCCGATACGTCGGGCAGGCACGACGCCCTGTGCGGCCCGACCGCCGCGGCGCGGCAGCTGTTGCGCCTGGCCGGGGCCAAACACGGTCTGGCGCCGCGCGATATCGGTCCGACGGTGTCGTTCTTCCGCGGCGTCCGGGTGGCCGCCGATGGCACGCTGACCGCCACCGGCAGCGCCGCCCCCGGCTCCTCGGTCGAACTGCTGCTGCACCTGCCGGTGACGCTGCTCGTCGCCAACTCCGCCCACCCGCTCGACGACCGCGCGGCCACGGACCTCGATGTCGTGGCCTGGACGGCACCCGGGGATCTCGCCGTCTCGCACAGCACCGACCCGGAATACCAACGAGCCGTGCAGAACACCGAACAGGTCTGGACCGCAGCGCGCACCCCGGAGGTAGCGGAATGAACACCACCCCGTCCCGTCGCACGGTGCTCGACGACCTCGTGCCCGCGCGTGCGCCCTGGTCCGCGGTGGTGGCCGCCGGCGACCAGCTGGAGATCATCGACCTGCACGGCAATCAGGCCGTCGACTGCCTGCTGTACTCGGCGGCCGATCACACCGACCGCTACAGCGCCCAGGCCACCGTCGCCGCGCAACGCAACATCTTCCTCACCACCGGCAGCGTGCTGCGCACCGACGCGGGCACCGCGCTGATGACGATCGTCGCCGACGAGGTCGGCAACCATGACACCCTCGCCGGCGCCTGCTCGCAAGAGTCGAACACGCTCCGCTACGGACAGCACACCCGGCACCAGCACGCCTGCGTGGAGAACTTTCTCACCGCGGCGCTGCCCTGGGGCCTGGGCAAGCGCGACCTGGTGTCGAACATCAACTGGTTCATGAACGTTCCGGTGGAGGCCGACGGCACGCTCGGCATCGTCGACGGATTGTCCGCGCCGGGAAAGAAAGTCACGCTGCGTGCGGAGATCGACACCCTGGTCCTGGTCTCCAACTGTCCCCAGATCAACAACCCCTGCAACGGTTTCGACCCGACGCCGGTGCGCATGGTGGTGACACGATGAGTACTGCGGCCGCACCCGCGCTCTCGTACGGCGGCGACGAGACGGTCACCGCGTCCGTCGCGCCGACCCCACCGACGATCGAGGTGGTGCGCCCGGGGGCGCTTACGACAGTGCAGGATTGGCCAGGCAGAGTCGGATACTGGCATATCGGGGTACCGCCGTCCGGCCCGATGGACGACCTGTCGTTCCGGCTCGGCAATCGGGTCCTCGGCAACGCCGAGGGCGCGCCCGGGCTGGAATGCACGCTCAGCGGCCCCGCCCTACGGTGCACGACCCCGACGTGGGTGTGCGTCACCGGCGCGCCGGCCGACGTGACGGTGGACGGGGTGCCGATCGAGCAGTGGCGGACCGTGCGGGTCCCCGCCGGTGGCGTCCTCGACGTCGGTGCGGTTCGAGGACCGGGCATGCGCACCTACATCCTGCTGGCCGGCGGTATAGAGGTGCCCGAATACCTGGGCAGCGCGGCCACTTTCACCCTCGGCCGGTTCGGCGGCAGCGGCGGAACCGCCCTGCGCGCCGCGACGGTGTTATCGCTCGGCGCGCCGCGCGGTCGGATCGCCGCCGCCGTGCCGATGGAGGCGCAGCCGGTGCTCACGCACCGCTGGGAACTCGCCGTGACCGAAGGGCCGCACGGCGCACCGGAATTCTTCACCCGCACGGACTTCGACACCATCATCGGCACCGACTACACGGTGCACTTCAATTCCGACCGCACCGGCGTCCGATTGGTCGGGCCCAAACCGGACTGGGCTCGCTCCGACGGCGGCGAGGCCGGCCTGCATCCGTCCAACATCCATGACACGCCGTATTCGGTTGGCGCACTGGACTTCACCGGAGACACCCCGATTCTGCTCGGTCCCGACGGCCCCAGTCTCGGCGGTTTCGTCTGCCCGGTCACCGTGGTCGCGGCCGACCGCTGGAAACTCGGGCAGCTCGCGCCGGGCGACACCGTCCGGTTCGTGCCCATCCGCAGCGATCGTGCCGCCTCCGTGCGCGAGCTGGGTCCAGCCCGCCGGGCGAACTGGCAGACGGTGTTCTCGGCGGGCGGCGACGGCGACGACGGTGTGCTCCGCCGCACCGACGTGGACGACGAGACCGGTGTCACCTATCGCCGCGCCGGTGACGACGCCGTACTCGTCGAATACGGCACGATGACCTTGGATCTCGCCCTCCGCGCCCGCGTGCATGCCCTGCACCTGCATCTGCTCGCCGCCGCGGTGCCCGGCGTGACCGAGCTGACGCCGGGGATTCGCTCGCTCCAGATCCGGGTGGACCCGCAGGCCCTGCCCGTACCGCGCTTGCTCGCACTGCTCGCCGAGGCCGAACGGCACCTGCCCGCCGCCGACGAGCTGGTCGTGCCCAGCCGGACCGTGCATCTGCCGCTGTCCTGGGACGATCCGGCCACCCGCGAGGCCATCACCCGGTACATGCACGGGGTACGCGCCGACGCGCCGTGGTGTCCGTGGAACATCGAGTTCATTCGCCGCGTGAACGGATTGGCCTCGGTCGCAGACGTTTACGACACCGTCTTCGATGCCGAGTATCTCGTGCTCGGCCTCGGTGACGTCTACCTCGGCGCGCCGGTCGCCACCCCCACCGATCCCCGGCACCGCCTGGTCACCACCAAGTACAACCCGGCCCGCACCTGGACGCCGGAGAACGCCGTCGGCATCGGCGGCGCCTACCTCTGCATCTACGGCATGGAGGGGCCGGGCGGCTACCAGTTCGTCGGCCGCACTACACAGGTGTGGAACCACCACGCGGTCGAACACACCGGTCGCCCCGGGGCGGACCGCGACCCTTCGGGGGCGCAAACCCCTTGGCTACTGCGCTATTTCGACCGGATCCGGTGGTATCCGGTGAGTGCAGACGAATTACTGGACCTGCGAGCGGATTTCGCGGCGGGCAAGGTCGGGGTGCGAGCCGAGGACGGCGAGTTCCGCCTCGCCGAGCACCGCGGCTTCCTCGCCGCGCAGGAGGATTCGATCACCGCTTTCCGCGCGACGCAGGCAGCCGCCTTCGCCGCCGAACGCGACTCGTGGCGGCGGGCCGGCGAACTCGCCGCCGGATAGCGGGCTACCAGCCGAAAAGCTCCGCCATCTCGATCGATTCGTCGTCCCACGCACGCTCGATCGCCTCGCGCTCGCCCTCCGGCAGTTCGGGTGCCCACCCACAGCGGCGCCAGAAGTCTTCGCGATGTTCCTGGCTGAGCGGTCTCGGTTTCTCCATGCTGTACCTCACCGACGGTCCTGCCCCCGATTGTGGGCCTGCTCCCGCGACGACATGCCGGAACAGGCCCACAGACTTCGGTTTTCAGCGCAGGTCGCGGAAGAACTCGCGAATATCGGTGGTGAGCAATACCGGTTCCTCCAGGGCCGCGAAGTGGCCGCCGCGGTCGACGTCGTGCCAGCGGGTGATGTTGTGCTCGGTCTCGGAGTACCTGCGGATGCCGATGTCATGGGCGAAGACCAGCGCCGCGGTCGGCACGCCGGAGCTGGTCTTCGTCTCGCCCCAGCCGCCTTCCTGTGCATAGCCGACGTAGGCGGACGAGCCCGCGGTGCCGTTGAGCCAGTACAACATCACGTTGGTGAGCAGCCGGTCGCGATCGATGATCTTGTCCGGGTCGATGTTTCGCGGATGCGTCCACTCGCGGAACTTGTCCATGATCCAGGCCAGCTGCCCCACCGGCGAATCGACCAGCCCGTAGGCCAGCGTCTGCGGCCGGGTGGACTGGATCGCGATGTAGCCGAACTCCTCCTGCATGAACGCCTCGATCCGGGCGATCCGATCCCGTTCGATCTCGCTCAGGCTCGCCAGCTCCGCTTCGGCGAGCGGCAGCGGCGGCATCGGGCCGGGCCCGCCGTTGACGTGCACGCCCGCAACGTTTTCCGGTGCGACCCGGCCCACCTCGGGGCTCACTGCGGCGCCGATATCGCCACCCTGCACGCCGTAGTGCGGATAGCCGAGCCTGCGCATGAGTTCGGCCCAGGCTCCGGCGATCCGCTCGACCGTCCAACCCGCCTCGGTCACCGGACCCGAGAAGCCGAAGCCCGGCAGCGACGGAATCACCAGGTGGAATGCGTCTTTCGGATCCCCGCCGTGCGCCCGCGGATCCGACAGCGGCCCGATCACATCGAGGAACTCGACCACCGAGCCCGGCCAGCCGTGCGTCATCAGCAGCGGCAGCGCGTCCGCCTCGGGCGAGCGCACGTGCAGGAAGTGGATGGTCTGCCCGTCGATCTCGGTCAGGTACTGCGGGTAGGAGTTGAGCGTGGCCTCCGCGGCCCGCCAGTCGTATCCGGTCCGCCAGTAGTCCACCATTCCGCGCAGCCAGCTCGTCGGCACGCCGGTATCCCAGCCGTCGCCGGGCAGCGGGGCGGGCAGCCGTGCGCTGTCGAGCCGGGTGCGCAGGTCGTCGAGCTGCTGCTGGGGGATGTCGATGCGGAATTCGCGGATCTCGTTGCTCATGAGATAAACGTTAGAACGCACCTAGGACAGCTTTTGCCCTAGCTATCGCGCATACTCGAATTCATGTTGGAAACCTCCGCCCGACTGCTCCGCCTGCTCTCGCTGTTGCAGACGCCGCGCGACTGGACCGGCACCGAACTGGCCGAACGCCTCGAGGTGGACGTGCGCACTGTCCGGCGGGACATCGACAAGCTGCGCAACCTCGGCTATCCCGTGGACGCCACCGCCGGTATCGCGGGATACCGGCTCGGGGCGGGCGCGAAACTGCCGCCGCTGCTGCTCGACGACGACGAGGCGGTGGCCGTCGCGATCGGGTTGCGCACCGCGGCGGGCGGCACCATCACCGGTATCGAGGACAGCTCGCTGCGGGCGCTGACCAAACTCGAGCAGGTGCTGCCCTCGCGCCTGCGGCACCGGGTGAGCCTGCTGCAATCGGTCACCGTCACGGTGGCCGCGGGCGGGCCGACCGTCGACCCGGACACGCTCACCGCGATCGCGGGCGCGATCCGGGACAGCCACCGGCTCCGGTTCGACTACCGGAGCCACGACGGCACCGCGTCTTTGCGGACCACCGAGCCACATCGCCTGGCACACACCGGCCGCCGCTGGTACCTGATCGGCTGGGACGTCGACCGCGCCGACTGGCGCACCTACCGGGTCGACCGGCTGCATCCCCGGATCCCGACCGGCCCGCGCTTCACCCCGCGCGAGGCGCCCGACGCGGACCTGTCCGGCTATCTGACGCAGGGCGTGACGAATTCGCCGTATCGGTATTCCGCACGCGTCACCCTCGGTGTCCCCGCCGAGGTTGCGGCAGACCGCATCTCGCCGACGGTCGGCGTCCTCGAGGCGATCGACGCCGAATCGTGCACGCTGCGCGTCGGCGCCGATTCACTCGACGAAATGGCCATCTATCTGGCGACTTTCGGCTTCCCGTTCCATGTGCACGAACCACCGGAACTCGTCGCTCATGTCCGCACGCTCGCCCAGCGCTTGCTGGAATCCGTGGACTGACCCGCGCTGTTCAGCCCCGGCGGCGCTGCTGCGCGATGAATCACGCGGCGAACCGCAGCGACGTTCACACCACGATCACCGTTTTGCCCTGGGCGTGCCCGTCGATGACGTGCTGGACCGCGGCCGCGGCCTGTGCCAGCGGATGGTGCTGCTCGATCAAGGGGCGCACCTTGCCCGCGGCGATGAGGTCGGCGAGATAGTCGAGGTCGCTTCGTTGCGGGCGCATGAGGTGCACCGCGATCCGCTGGCGCACGAACAGGTTGGCCAGCAGCATCTTTCCCATCCAGACGACGGGCCCCGCCCAGTTACCGCCGGGCGCGCCCGCGGACGAGACGAACACCCCCTTCGGGGTGAGCACCCGACGACAGTCCCGAAGCGTCCGGTTGCCGACAAGGTCGAGCAACACGTCATACCGCGCCGCGCCGACGGTGAAATCGGCTGCGGTGTAGTCGATCACGTGATCCGCACCGAGCGTCCGGACCGCGGCCAGATGGCGGGTGCTGCACACCGCGGTCACCTCCGCGCCGAGCGCCTTGGCGAGTTGGACCGCGAACGTGCCGACGCCGCCGGAGGCGCCGTTGACCAGCACCCGCTGCCCGGCGCGCAGCCGCCCGGCGTCGCGCAGCCCCTGCAACGCCGTCATGCCCGAATCCGGCACGGCGGCAAGCTCTTCGAAACTCGCACCGGCCGGCGCCGGGGCGAGGCGCTGTGCGGATACACAGGCGTACTCGGCGAAGGCGCCCGACCCGACCTGACCGAAAACCCGGTCTCCGGGCCGGAATCCGGCGACACCCGCGCCGACCGCGACCACCTCGCCGGCCAGATCGTGCCCGATCACCGGATCCTTGGGCCGGCGCAGGCCGAATCCGAGGCGCAGCAGGTAGGGCGTACCGGTGAGCAGGTGGGCATCGCCCTGACACACCGCGGCGGCCCGGACCCGGACCAGCACCTCACCCGCGCGCGGGTTCGGCCGGGCGACCCGTTCGATCCGGAGCACCTCACCGGTGCCGTAACGCGGTGCGACGACCGCCGCCATCTCGGCGACTTCCACGATGGGGTCCTTGATCTCGGACATTGGTTTTCCTCGCTGGAACGGAGACTTACAGCGTAAGTCGCTCGTCTCGGACGGTACGCTTACACCGTAAGTACGTCAACCGAGAGGGCCCATGCCCAAGCCAACCGCCGCCCGCGCCCCACTGAACCGCGAAAAGGTGCTGCGTGCCGCGCTCAGCGTCGCCGACGAGCAGGGACTCGCCGCGCTGTCCATGCGCAAGCTGGCCCAACTGCTCGGCGTCGAGGCGATGTCGCTGTACAACCACGTCGCCAACAAGGACGACCTGCTCGACGGCCTCGCCGATCTGGTGATCGCCGAGATGGCCGTGCCCAGCATCGGCGGCGATTGGAAAGCGGCCATGCACGCCCGCGCGACCTCCGCGCACGAGGTACTACTGCGACACCCGTGGGCCACCGGACTCATCGGCTCCCGCCTCAACGTGGGCCCGGCCATGCTGCGCTACATCGACGCCACCGTCGGCTGCCTGCACGCCGCGGGCTTCTCGTATCAACTCGCCGACCGCGCCTGGAACGCGATGGACAGCCACATCTACGGCTTCACCATGCAGGAGTCGAACTTTCCACTGCAACCCGACGAATACGTCTCCGCCGCAGCGCATTTCCTGCCCCGGATACCGGCGGATCAGTTCCCGTACATGAACGCGTTGTCCCAGCTGGTGATCGACGGAAAGCACACCGGGATAGCGGATTTCGAGTTCGGCCTGAACCTGATCCTGGACGGGCTGGAGCGTCTGCTCGCCGGGTCCGACGGTGCGTCGGCGCAGGTCAGTCGACGCCCGCGGTCGCCTCGGGATTGACCGTGTCGCGCACGACGCGCAGAGCGGTGACGAGCCCCGCCAGCTGCTCGGGGGTCAGCAACCCGGTCAACCAGCGGTCCACCGCGTCCAGATAGTCGGGCAGCACCTCGGCGAGCCGCTGCGCGCCCGCCGCGGTGAGCACCGCGTAGGCGCTGCGCCGATCGCCGGGATCGAGTTCGCGTTCGACCAGTCCCGCGCGCGCGAGCCGGTCGACGAGCCGGGTCACGCCGCTGGTGGACAGCGCGGCCTGGGTCGCGAGGTCGGACATGCGCAGTCGCCGGTCCGGCGAACGACTCAGGCGCATGAGCGCATTCAGGTCCATGCCGGACAGCCCGTGCGCCCGCCAGGTCGGCTCCAACCTGGCCACTACGCCCGCGTGCGCCTCGAACAGCAGCCCCATCGTGGTCAGCCGGGGATCGTCGAACAGGTCCGTGTCCATATCGCCAACCTACCGGAAGTAGTTGACACAGGGATAATTGACACGGGGAATATGTGGTTGTAGAAATATGCCGACGCATTATTCCTCGCAGCAACTAATGGAGCTCTCGATGTCTGACACCACCCACTGGGTCGCCGGCTTCCGTTCCGCGGTCATCAGCCCCTACGAGCAGGTCAAGCTCGCCGAATCGCGGGCATTCGCCGACGAGACCGTCCGCCAGGTACTGCACCTGGCCGGCGGCGGTGACCAGCTCCGGATCCGGCTGACCAATCTGTTCGGACGCGACGCGCTGGTCATCGGCGCCGCCCGGGTCGCGCTGCGCAAAGCGGGCAGCGCGATCGTCACGGAAACCGATGTCGCACTGCACTTCTCCGGCGCACCGCGGTCGGCGATTCCGGCGGGCGGCGAACTCGTCAGCGATCCGGTCGCGCTGGCCGTCGCTCCGGGTGACGACCTGATGCTCAGCGTCTATCTACCCGAGCAGACCGGACTCGCGACCTTCTCGCACCAGCCCGCCGAGATCGCCTACATCGCGGCCGGAAACGTCGCCGCAGCGCCGGAACTCGCCGCGTCCGAAGAGTTTCCCGCCCGGTTCTATGTCTCCGGCGTGGATGTGGCCGTGGGCGCGGACATCCCGGTCGCCGTGGCGTTCGGCGACTCCTGGTTCGAAGGCGTCGGCACGACCGTGAGCGCGAATCGGCGCTCGGTGGACGTACTGAACAGCAGGCTCGACCGGGGCTGGGCAGTAAACCAGGGCATCGCCGGAAATCGCTTGCTCACCAATGAGATCGGCGCGCCCGGCTGGATGCGCTTCGACCGCGACGTGCTGAGCGTTCCCGGTGCGACGGCCGTGCTGTTCAACTTCGGCATCAACGACCTGATCCTCGGCGGCATGTCCGGCGAGCCGCCCGCCACGGCCGACGAGCTGATCGCGGGCTTCACCGCGCTGGCTCGCCGCGCCCGCGAAGCGGGGCTGACCGTGCACGCCGCCACCATCGGCCCGTACGCAGGCGTCATCTACCCGGGCATGCCCGTCGCCGAGACCGTGCAAACTCGCCATGCGGTCAACGAATGGTTGCGCACCACAGACCTTTTCGACACCGTCTTCGATGTCGCCCGGGCCGTGGAGGATCCGGCTCGGCCGGACTTCATCCGTTCGGACTACGACTGCGGCGACGGTATGCACCTCAACGATGCCGGGGCGCGGGCCATGGCCGAAACCATCGACACCAGCGCTCTGTTTCGCTGAGCCGAGCACGAGAATCACCCCCGGGGCAGGTCGCCGGCCGCCTTGATCGCCAGATCCAGCGCGCCGTCGACCGCATCCTGGAAGGTCTTGTCCGCCCGCATGGCCGCCCGCCCTCCCGCGAACAGGGCGCCGCACAGTCCACCGACCAGGATCGCGGCCCGCACCTCGTCCAGTTCGGCCGGGAACGCCTCGGCCAACGCCCGCGCCAGGCGATCTTCCACTTCGAACAGGCGCTGCAGGGTCGCGGCGCGCAACGACGGGACCGACATCAACAACCGGATCCGGGTCGCCTCGAGTGCGCCCGACGGATCGCGGGGACCACCCGCCATTTCGCGCAGCATCGCCCGCATCGCCTCGGCGAGCACCGCACCGACCTGCGCGTCCGCCGGTCGCGCCGCGATCGATGCGAGTCCGACATCGAGCAGGCCACCGCCCTCGGCGAAGAGCACCGCCTCCTTCGTCGGGAAGTGGTTGAAGAAGGTGGCAGGCGAAACATCGGCTGCCGCAGCGATTTCGGTAACCGTCGTGGCGTCGTAGCCGCGCGTCTCGAACAGCCGGTACGCCGCCTCGGCGATCGCGCTCCTGGTCCGCTGCTTCTTGCGTTCACGCAGCCCCGGTTCACCCATGCCGGAAGCTTACTATATAGACAATAAAGTTATAGTTGCTAGAACTTTAGAGTGACTCTAGTCTTATGGCATGTGCGGAATCACCGGATGGGTCTCCTTTCAGCGAGACCTCTCGACAGCGAACAACTCCATCGACGCAATGACGGACACCATGGCGTGCCGCGGACCCGACGGCTCCGGCACCTGGGTCGCGCCGCACGTCGCGCTCGGACACCGGCGGCTGGCCATCATCGACTTGGCCGGCGGCGCGCAGCCGATGACGATCGAAACGCCGGATGGCGTTGTCGCCATGGTCTATTCCGGAGAGGCCTACAACTTTCGTGAACTACGCGAGGAACTGCATGCCCGCGGGCAGCGCTGCACCACCGCCTCCGACACCGAGGTCGTGTTGCGCGCCTACCTGGAGTGGGGCACGGCCTTCGCCGAGCGACTCAACGGGATGTACGCCTTCGCCCTCTGGGATGCACGGATCGAGCGGCTGGTGCTGGTGCGAGATCGCCTCGGCATCAAGCCCTTCTACTACTACCCGACCGAGGACGGTCTGCTGTTCGGCTCCGAGCCGAAGGCGATCCTCGCCCATCCGTTGGCGGACAGATCGATCGGCCTCGACGGGCTACGCGAATTGTTCGTCGTCAGCGTGCGCCCGGAAGGATCGGCGTGGACCGGGATGCGGCAGGTACCACCGGGTTCGGTGGTGACCGTCGATCGCGACGGAGTGCGCACCACCAACTATTGGACACTGCGCACACTCGAGCACGAGGACGACCCCGCCTCGACCGTGCAGACGGTCCGCGAACTACTCGAGGACGTCGTTGCGCGGCAACTGATTTCGGATGTGCCGCGCTGCATGCTGCTCTCCGGCGGGCTCGACTCGTCCGCACTGACCACCCTGGCCGCCGCCCATCTGCGCAGTACCGGCGAGCAGGTGCGCAGTTTCAGCGTCGAATTCCAGCAGCAGGACGAGGATTTCGTGCCGGACGAGTGGCGGGCGACACTCGACGCGCCCTTCGCCCGGGCCGTAGCCGAGCATGCAGGCACCCAGCACAGGGACATCCTGCTCGACAGTGCGGCCCTCGCCGACCCGGCCGTCCGCGCCGCAGTGGTCACCGCCCGTGACGTGCCGACCGGGCACGGTGATACCGACGCGTCACTTTATCTGCTGTTCAAAGCAATTCGGGAGCATTCGACCGTAGCCCTGTCCGGAGAATCCGCGGATGAGGTCTTCGCGGGCTACCGCTGGTTCCGGACGGCCGCCGAGCACGGCCTGACCACCTTCCCCTGGCTCGCCGTGCTGCCCCCCGAGTTCGTGCAGCGCACCAGACTGCTCGATCCCGACCTGACCGCGGCCCTGGATCTCGACACCTATCTCGCGGACAGTTTCGCGGACGCGGTCGCCGAGGTCGCGCGGCTGGACGGCGAGAGCGACCTGGAATTCCGGATGCGTCAGGTCTCCCACCTGCACATCACTCGGCTACTGCGCACCTTGCTCGACCGCAAGGACCGGATGAGCATGGCGGTCGGCCTCGAAGTCCGGGTGCCGTATTGCGATCACCGGCTCGTCGAATACGTCTACAACGCCCCGTGGTCCCTGAAAACCTTCGACGGCCGGGAGAAGAGCCTGCTCCGCGCCGCCACCGCCGACACGCTCCCCCGCTCGGTGGTCGAACGCGTGAAGAGCCACTACCCGATCACCAAGAACCTCGACTACGTCACGGCCCTCCTCCACCAATCCACCGACCTGCTCGCCACCCCCACCCACCCCGTCTTCCGCCTCTACGACCACGACGCCGTCACCAAAGCCGTCGACCGCCCCGCCCCCCACCTCACCGAACCCGACCGCTTCGACCTCGAACAACTCCTCGACTTCGCAATCTGGCTGGACCACTACAACCCCCACTTCACCTAGCGGGGGTCAGGCCGCGGAGGACTATTTGGAGGCCGGCGCGGTACTCGTCGTCGGGGGTTACGGTTTGGGCCAGGGTGGCGGTGGCGGCGAGGAGGGGGAAGGTTTCGGGGTCCAGGGCGGCCATGGTGGCGGTGCCTCGGCCGGACAGGGCGGCGTAGTGCTCGTTTTGCAAGGCGCCCAAGAGGAAGGCGACGAGGGTGCGTTGGGCTATTACGCGATCGGGGCCGGTGAAACCGGCACGGGTGAGGACGGCCAGCATCGCTTCGATCACGCGCAGGGAAGCGGTCGATGATTGCCGGTGTCGCAGTACCAGCGGCACGGTCTCGGGGTGGTGCGCGACGGCCGCGCGGACCCGATCCAGCAGCGTGGTGAGCGCCTCCGACCAGGGGGCGTCGGGTGGCAACGTGGTGTCGATCGCGGTGTAGATGTGGTCGACGACCAGCACTTCGAGTGCCTCGCGGTCGGCGACGTAGCGATAGAGCGCCATCGTGGCCACGCCGAGTTCCTTGGCGACCGCGCGCATCGTCAGCGCGGACAAGCCGTCGCGGTCGAGCACCGCGAGGGCGGCGTTCGCGAGGGCTGCGGTGGACAGTGAGCGCGGACGGGGCATGGGTTGACAGCGTACAAGGTACGCGCATACTGGACGTAGGCGTACGAAGTACACCTACGAAAGGGAACCCATGCCTCTGCCGACCACCGTCGCCGATCGAGTGCTGACCACCGTCACCGACCGGCAGGTCTACCTACCCGATCCGAACCGCTTGATCCACTTGCAGTTTCGCCGCTTCGCCGGGTGCCCGGTCTGCCATCTGCATCTACGCTCGATCGTCACCAGGCACGACGAGATCACGGCCGCGAACATCCGCGAGGTCGTCGTGTTCCATTCCAGCGCAACAGAACTCCGCAAGTACACCGAGGGACTCCCGCTGGACTTCGTCGCCGATCCCGGCAAACAGCTCTACCGGGACTTCGGCGTCGAATCCTCGCCGCGCGCACTGCTCGACCCGCGCGGCTGGCCCGGCATCGTCCGCGGCCTGACCAGCGCCGCCGTAGCCACCCTGCGTCACCGGCAACCCACTCCCCCGACCAAACCCGAGGGCGGCAGCCTGGGCCTGCCCGCCGACTTCCTCATCGCCCCCGACGGCGGAGTCCTCGCCGCGAAACACGGCACGCACGTCGACGACCAATGGTCCGTGGACGAACTGCTCGCCTTGGTCCCGGCGCGAAAACCGCTGTCCTGAAACGAAAACCGCCGGTGCAGTGCATCAGAAACACTGCACCGGCGGAGGCTTCCGGTCCTACTCGGCGATGACGATCTTCACCTCGGGATCGGCCGCGTCGGTGGCCTCGGCCGGGGTGACGAACCAGTGCGAGACCTCGTTGTCGGCGAGATCGCCGGCGAGATCGTCCGACGGGAGCACCGACAGGGCGCCCGCGGTCGCGGCGGCCAGGAACTCGAGCATGGCGGCGCGGCCGGACCCGGCCGTGGTGTACGTGGTCGACTCGTAGTCGAGCGCGTACTCCTCGCGGACATGTTCGGCCTGCACCAATGCCTCGGTCTGGGTGATCGCGAGGACACCGTCGCCGGCCGGGACGACGAAGGCCGGATGGTCTTCGCCGAGCGGGCGGACCCGGTCCGCGTAGGACACCGGATGCGACGCCGCCGCGGCCAGTTCGGCCTGGACGTCGGCCGGCACCAGCCAGCGAATCGGGCTGTCCGGCACCGGGTCCGAGCCGATACCGAAGGTGGCGCCCGCCGCGACCAAGTCGGCCACGGCGAGATCGCCCGCGAACAACAGTGCCGCACCGGCCTTCTGCACCGCCCACGCCGCGACCACCGCGTCCAGCGAACGCGGCAACGCCACCGCGACGATATCGCCCGGTCCCGCGCCGCGATCGATGAGCACCCGCGCCAGTTGCGAGGAGCGTCGATCCAGGACGTGGTAGGCGATTTCGTCACCGTCGGCGAGCACCGCGGGCGCCTCCGGATCCTCTTCGACGACCTCGGCGAGCACCTTGGCGACCGTCTGCGCGCCGACCCTGGCCGCGGCGTCCGGGGTGGAAACCGTTGCCGTGATGCCGGATTCGGTGAGCAGGCGGGCCCGTTCGCCGGCATCGAGGATATCGATGTCGCCGACCAGCGCGTCCGGATCGCCGAGCAGCGCCTCCAGCACCCGGATCAGCCTGGCGGACAAGGTTTCCACCTCGTCCGCGGTGAACCGGCTGCCCAGGTACTTGAGCGTGAGCTCGATCGTCGCCTCGGCGGTCACCAGCAGGGTCAGCGGGTAGTGCGTGGCGTCGTTGACGCCGACGCCGGTGACCGACATGCCGTCGATGGAACTGGCGGCCGAAATGGCTTCCTTGTCCATCGGATACGACTCGAACACCAGCAGCGTGTCGAACAGCGCTCCGGTCCCCGCCACCCGCTGGATGTCGGTGAGGCCCACGTAGTGGTGCTCGAGCAGGTCGGCCTGATCGTGCTGCAACCGCTCGAGCAGCTTGCCGATGCTCTGGCGATCATCGATGCGCAGCCGCACCGGCAGCGTGTTGATGAACAGGCCGACCATCGATTCCACGCCGGGCAGCTCGGCCGGTCGGCCGGAGACGGTGGCGCCGAACACCACATCGCCACGGCCGGTGAGCCGCCCGAGCAGGATGCCCCATGCCGCCTGCACCAGCGTGTTCACCGTGACGCCCAATTCCGCGGCGTGCTTGGTGAGTTGGCGGGTGCGGTCGGCGTCGATCTCGGTGACCTGCTTGCCGATCTCGTACTGCTCGGTCGAGCGCGGTTGCGGCGCAAGCTGCGTCGGCTCGGTGACGCCGTCGAGCGCGTTCGCCCACGCCCGCAGCGACGCCTCGCGGTCGCGCCCGGCCAGCCAGCCGAGGAAGTTGCGGTAGGACGCCACCCGCGGCAGCGCGCTCTGCTCGCCGCGAACCGCGTACAGCACCAGCAGATCCCGCATGAGCAGCGGCATCGACCAGCCGTCGAGCAGGATGTGATGGGTGGTGATGGCCAGGTGCCACTGCGCTTCGCCGGAACGGAACAGGGTGAACCGCAGCAGCGGCGGCACCGCCATGTCGAAGTGCGTCGCCTGGTCGGCCGCCACCTGCCTGCGCAGTTCAGCGGTCCGCTGGTCGGCGGGCAGCTCGGTGAGATCCACTTCGCGCCACGGCGCTTCGATCCGATCGAGCACCACCTGCACGGCTTGTCCGTCGGAGTCGGTGACGAACGCGGTGCGCAGGTTGGGGTACCGGTCGACGATGCTCTGCGCGGCCGCGTGCAACCGCTCGACATCCAGTGCGCCGCCGAGGTCGACCACGGCCTGCATGGTGTAGACGTCGACCGTCGCCTGGGTCATCATCGCGTGGAACAGCAGCCCGGACTGCAGCGGCGAGAGCGGCCACACCTCGGCGAGCGCCGGGTACTTGCGTTCCCACTGCTCGATATCGGCCTGGCCGACCCGCACCAGCGACATGTCCGACGGCGTGAAACCGCCCGCGTCCGGCCGCTGCGCGTGCGTGGCCAGCGCGGTGAGCGCGGCGACCCAGAGGTCGGCGAACTCCTGCACCTGTGCACGGGTCAGCAGCCCGTTCGGGAAGGCGAAGGAGGCACCGAGTTCCGGGCCGTCCGCGCCGTCGGTGACGATCGCGTTGATATCGATCGTCGCGTTGGCGGGCATGTCCAGATCCATCTCGCCGTCGAGCTGACCGAGGTCGGCCACCGGGACCCAGCCGATTTCCGCGAGCTGCTCGGGGATCTCCCCGGCCGACATCCGGCCCAGGTAGTTGAAGCTGATCTGGCCCGCGCCGCCCAGTCGCTGTCCGGTGGCCGCGTTCAGGTACCGCAGCAAGCCGTAGCCGAGGCCCTTGTCGGGCACCGAAAGCAGCTGCTCCTTGACCGATTTCACGATCTCGCCCAGCGCGGCGCCGCCGTCGAAGGCGTCGGCGAGGTCGGCGCCGTTCACGTCGAGGCGGACCGGGTAGGCCGTGGTGAACCAGCCGACCGTGCGCGAAAGATCCGCGCCCGGAACGACTTCCTCTTCACGGCCGTGACCCTCGAGCTTGATCAGCGCCGAGTCCGCGTGCTGCCAGCGGGCGACCGCCATGGCCAGCGCGGAGAGCAGTCCGTCGTTCACACCGCCGCGGTAGAGGCCGGGGATCGCGGTGAGCACCGCGTCGGTGACCGCCGCGGGCAGCGTGACCTCGACCCGTTCCACGGTGGCGAAGGTGTCCACCCGCGGATCGAAGGCGCGCGTGCCCAGCAGCGGATCCGGCGTGTTCGTGACCTGCTGCCAGAACGGCAGTTCCGCGACCCGGGCAGGCGCCGCGGCCGCTTCGACCAGGCTGTGTGCCCAGCGCCGCATCGAGGTGCCGTTGGCGGGCAGCGCCACCTGCTGACCGGCGGCCAGCTGCGACCACGCGACCGCGAAGTCCGGGATCAGGATGCGCCAGGACACGCCGTCGACCACGAAGTGGTGCGCGACGATGAGCAGCACGTCGCGCCGCTCGCGGTGCCCGATGGCGGCGTCCACGGGTCCCTCCGTGGTGACGCGAGCTGCCTCCTGCGGGCCTGCCGCTCCCGCCGCGTCGAAAGCAAACCAGATGAACTGCGCCATCACCGCGTTCGCCGGATCGAGCCGCCCGAGCGCGGCATCGAACGCCGCACTGCCGACCCGCTTCAGCTCCGCGTCGTCGACGTCGGCCGCGAGGTCGACCCGATGCACCAGGGCGGAAATGTCGATCGCACCCTGCGGCAACGCCTCGAACGTCCAAGGATCGGCCTGGCCCGGCTCGTCAGCGGTGTTGCGGCGCAACCGCGTCCGTAGCACGTCGTGGTGATCGAAGACCGCCGCGATGGTACCGACCAGCGTCTCCCGATCGATGCCGTCGGGCAGGCGCAGCGCCATGGTCTGCGAGAAGCGGTCGTAAGCCGAACCGCCGCCGAGGATCTGGCTCATGATCGGCGTCAACGGAATCTCACCGACACCGCCGCCGGGCAGCTCCTCCAGCTTCACCTGCTCCGAACCCGCACCGAAGGTGGCGATTTCGGCCAGCGAGGCGACACTGCGCCGTTCGAACACGTCGCGCGGTGAGAACACCACACCCCGGGCCTTGGCCCGCGACACCAGCTGGATGGACAGGATGCTGTCGCCGCCGAGCGCGAAGAACGAGTCGTCCAAGCCGATCTGCTCGACGCCGAGCACCTCGGCGAAGACCTCGGCGATGACCGCCTCGATCTCGCTGGCGGGCGCCCGGAATTCGCGCGGCGCCAGCACCGGCTCCGGCAGGGCCTTGCGGTCGAGCTTGCCGACCGGGGTCAGCGGAATCTCGTCCAGCACCATGATCGCCGAGGGCACCATGTGCGGGGGCAGGCTGCGCCCGGCGTACTCACCGAGCGCGGCCGTGTCGATCTCCCGGCCCGGCACCGCGAGCACGTAGGACACCAGAATCGTGGCGCCCGCCGCGGTTTCGCGGCCCAGCGTGATCGCGAACTCGACGTCCGGATGACCGGCGAGCACGGTATCGATCTCGCCGAGCTCGATCCGGAAACCACGGATCTTCACCTGGAAGTCCGAGCGGCCCACGTAATCCAGTTCCCAGCGCACCTCGGGTACCGCGGCGTTGCCCGCCCGCTCGCCGGGTTCGGCGAACCAGCGCACGACGTCACCGGTGCGGTACATGCGGGCGCCCTCGTCGCTCCACGGGTTCGCGACGAAGCGCTCCGCGGTGAGGTCGGGCCGGTTGTGGTAGCCACGCGCCACCGCGCCACCGGCGAGGTACAGCTCGCCCGCGACACCCGGCGGCACCGGGTTGAGACGGTTGTCGAGGACCAGCGCCGACATACCGCGCACCGGCAGACCGATGGTGACGTGCCGCCCCGGCGTCAGCGACGCGTACGAGGAGATGATCGTCGTCTCGGTCGGACCGTAGGCGTTGAAGTACTTCCGGCCCGGGTACCACTTGGCCAGCAGCTCGGGGGTGGTGACATCGCCACCGACAGAGGCGACTTCGAGCGCTTCCATCCCCGCCGGATCCATCGTGCCCAGCACCGCCGGGGTGATGATCGTGTGCGTCACCCGCTCGGTGCGCAGCAACTCCGCCAGGTCCGGTCCGCCGATGATGGTCGACGGCACGATCACCAGGGTGGCGCCGGTGTATGCGGCACACAGCCATTCGAGCACCGACGGGTCGAAGCTCGGCGAGCAGATGTGCAGGAACCGGTGGTGCGCCTCGAGCTGGTACAGGTCGGTCGCGACACCGACCAGACCGCCCATACCGGCATGGGTCACGGTGACGCCCTTGGGCATACCCGTCGAACCCGAGGTGTAGATGACATACACCGGGTGCCGCATCGCCAGCGAGGCGATCCGATCGGCATCGGTCACCGACGCCGGGGACTGTGCCTCGATCGCCGCGCCCAGGGCGGGGTCGTCCAACCGCAGCCATTCGACATCGCGGGGCAGCCGGTCCACGTACTCGTCCGCGGTGATACCGATGACCGCACCCGAGTCGTTCACCATGTGCCGCATGCGATCTTCGGGGTAGGTCGGGTCGATCGGCACGTGCGCGCCACCGGCCTTGGCCACCGCCCAGAACGCCGCCACCATCTCGTAGGAACGCGGGAACGACAGCGCCACAATCCGTTCCGGACCGACACCGCGATCGATCAGCACCCGCGCCAGCCGCGACGAGTACTCGTCGAGCTCACGGTAGGTGATCGAGCGACCCTGGTAGCGGATGGCGATCTGCTCCGGGTTCAGTTGCGCGCCACGCTGCAGCAGGTCGGGCAGCAGCCCGGTGGCCATCACGTCTTCGCCGTGCACGTGGGTGAGCAGCTCGTACTCGGCCTCGTCCAGCAGCGGCAGGTCACCGATCGGGGTCTCCCGATCGGTCGCGATCGCGGTGAGCAGCCGGGTGAACCGCTGCGCGAACACCTCCACGGTCGCGTCGTCGAACAGGTCGCGGGCGAAGGAGAACTCCGCGTACATGCCCGCGGCGTCGGTGGCGGCGGCCTCCCGGATCGTCAGCGACAGATCGAATTTCGCCGTGTCCACGTCGAAATCGACTGCCGCGACCTGCAATCCGGGCAGCTCGAAGCTGGTCTCCGGCAGGTTCTCGAACGACAGCGCCACCTGGAACAGCGGATGCCGCGCGGTCGAACGCTCAGGGTTGAGCAACTCGACCAGCCGCTCGAACGGCAGGTCCGCGTGCGCGAATGCCTGCAGGTCCGCGTCCTTGGTGCGGGCGAGCAGGTCGCCGAAGGTCAGATCGCCTTCGACGTGCGAGCGCAGCACCAGCGTGTTGACGAACATGCCGATCACGTCGTCGAGTTCGGCCTCGCCGCGACCCGCGATCGGGGTGCCGATCGCGATGTCGTCGGTGCCCGACATCCGCGCCAGGAACAGCGCCAGCGCGGCGTGCACGACCATGAACATGGTCGCGTTGTGTTCGCGCGCGATCTCGGTGAGCTGACCGTGCAGCTCGCCGTCGATCGGGAACACCACCCGGCCACCCGCGAACGACTGGGTCGTCGGACGCGTCCGATCGGCAGGCAGGTTGAGCTCGTCCGGCAGGCCGGCCAGCGCCGCCCGCCAGTACTCGGCCTGCTGCGAGATCAGGCTCGTCGCATCGGTTTCCGCGCCGAGCACATCGCGCTGCCAGAGGCTGAAGTCCGCGTACTGCACCGGCAGCGGCGCCCAGCCCGGGGCCACCCCGGCCGAACGCGCCGCGTACGCGAGCATCACATCGCGGGTGAGCGGGCCCATCGACCAGCCGTCCGCGCTGATGTGATGCGCGACGAACACGAGCACGTACTCCGCGTCGGTGACCCGGAAGATCTTGGCCCGCAACGGCACCTCGGTGGTGACGTCGAACCCGGCGGTGATCACGTCGATGATCCGCTGCCGGATGTCTTCGGCGGCCACCGTTTCCGGCGTCAGGTCCGGCACCGCCTGCTCGGCGGGCAGGATCACCTGATGCGCGGCCCCACCCTGTTCGGGGTAGACCGTGCGCAACGTCTCGTGCCTGCCGATGACGTCGGCGACCGCCAGCTGCAACGCCTCGACGTCGAGCTCACCGGTGAGCCGCACCGCGACCGGGATGTTGTTGACCGCCGAGGCGGTGTCGAACTGGTTGAGGAACCACATGCGCTGCTGCGCCAGCGACAACGGGACCTGCTCCGGCCGCGGACCGGCGACCAGGGCCTTGCGGCCCCCGGCACCGGCGTGCTGTTCGACCTTGACCGCCAGACCGGCCACCGTGGACGCCTCGAACAACATCCGCACCGGCACCCTGGTGTCCAGCGCCGCACCGATGCGGGCCGCAACCTGAGTCGCCAGCAGCGAATTACCGCCGAGACCGAAGAAATCGTCGTCCGCGCCGACGCGTTCGGCACCGAGCACCTCGGCGAACACCGCGGCCACGATCTCCTCGATCGGGGTCGACGGCGCACGGAAGGCTTGCGCCTCGAACTCCGGCTCCGGCAACGCCTTGCGATCCAGCTTGCCGTTCACATTCAGCGGCAACCGATCGAGCACCACGAACGCCGACGGCACCATGTACGACGGCAAACCTTCGCTCAGCGCCGACTTCACCTGCGCCACATCGACTTCACCGTCCGCGGGCACCAGGTAGGCCACCAGGCGATCACCGGTCTTCGGATCGGACTTCGCGATCACCGCCGTCTGGGCGATCTCGGGCAGCGCGAGCAGCGCCGCTTCGATTTCCCCGAGTTCGATGCGGAAACCACGGATCTTCACCTGGAAGTCGGTGCGGCCCCGGTATTCCAGCTCACCGGAGCTGTTCCACGCCACCAGGTCACCGGTGCGATACATCCGCACACCGTGCTCGAACGGGTTGGCCACGAACCGATCCGCGGTCAGATCCGGGCGACCGAAGTAGCCCCGCGCCAACTGCGCACCGGCCAGATACAACTCCCCGGAAACACCGTCGGGCACCGGCTGCAACCGGGCGTCCAGCACGTACACCTTGCTGTTCCACTCCGGCGCACCGATCGACACCGAGGTCTGATCGTTGCGAGTGACCCGGTGGCTGGTGATCGACACCGCCGCCTCGGTCGGACCGTAGAGATTGAACAGCTCGGTGCGCGAGTGCTCGCGCACGAACCGCTGGGCCAGTGCACCCGGCAGCGCCTCGCCGATGGCGAGGACCCGCCACAGCGAGTTCGGGAAATCACCCGCGGTGAGCGCGTCGAGCATCGACGGCACCACGTGCAACGTCGTGACCCACTCCCGGGCCATCAACTCGTTCAGATACGCCGGGTCCTGATGACCGTCCGGCGAGGCGATGACCAGGCGGCCACCACACACCGCGGCCGACCAGAACTCCCACACCGAAAGGTCGAAGGTGGCAGCCGTCTTCAGCAGAATCGCATCCGCGGCATCGAGACCGAACTCGGTCACCTTCCACTGCAACTGATTCGCGATCGCCGCATGCGAAACCGCCACACCCTTCGGACGACCCGTCGAACCCGACGTAAAGATCACATACGCGGTGTTCTCCGGACGCAACGGCGCGATCCGCTCGGTATCGGCGACCGGGGCCTTGTCCAGCTCGGCGAGGTCGAGCTCGTCGATCCGCACCAAAGGCGCGATGTCCGTGTCGAACTCGGCGTCGGCGTTGGTCAGCACGCACACCGGCGCCGCCGTCTCGAGGATGTAGTTCGTCCGGTCGGCGGCATGATCCGGATCCACCGGCACATACGCACCACCGGACTTCGCCACCGCATACATCGCCACGATCAGATCCACCGAACGACGCAACGCCAGCGCAACCCGCGACTCCGGACCCACACCGACCGAAATCAAATACCGCGCAAGACGATTTACCCGCGCATCCAGCTCACCGTAGGTGATCGATGCACCGTCCTCGGTGACCAGCGCGACTTCCTTCGGCCCCGCCGCCACGGAGGCATCGAGCAGCGACACCAGCGTCGCCGCCGTATCGACCTCGTAGTCGGTCGCGTTGCGGCGCTCGAGGATCTGCGTCCGCTCCGCGTCGTCGAGCAACGCGATATCGCCGACGGCGGTACGCGGCGCGGCGATGATCTCACCGAGCAGTCGCGCGAAGCGATCGACGAAGCCCTGCACCGTGTTCCGGTCGAACATGTCGGTGGCATAGGTGAAGAACCCGGTGATGCCCTCGGGTTCACCCGCGTCGCCGTAGCGGTCGGTGGCGATCAGGTGCAGATCGAACTGCGACAGCGCGGTATCGATGTCGAGACCGGCCACGGTGAGACCCGGCAGTTCCAGCGCCGACTGCGCCAGATTCTGGAACGACAGGCCCACCTGGAACAGCGGATGCCGCGCGGTGGAGCGGACCGGGTTGAGCACCTCGACCAGCCGCTCGAACGGCACGTCGGCGTTGGCGAAGGCCTGGATATCGGTCTCCCGCTGCCGCGCCAGCAGTTCGGTGAACGGCTCGCCCGCATCGATCCGGCTGCGGAACACCAGCGTGTTGACGAACATGCCGATCAGGTCGTCGAGGGCGGCTTCGCCACGACCCGCCATCGGGGTGCCGATGGCGATGTCGTCGGTGCCCGAGAGCCTGGCCAGCAGCACCGCCAGCGCGGTGTGCACGACCATGAACAGCGTCGCACCCTCGGTACGGGCCAGCTCGATCAACGCCTGATGAGTCTCGGCGTCGACCCGCAACTCGACCTTGCCACCGGCGAAGGACTGCACCGCGGGGCGCGGCCGATCCGACGGCAGATCCAGCTGGTCCGGCAGCTCTGCCAGCGCGTCGCGCCAGTACGAGACCTGCTTGGCCGCCAGCGATTCCGCGTCGTCCTCGCTGCCGAGCAACTCACGCTGCCAGATGCTGTAGTCCGCGTACTGGACCTCGAGCGGCGCCCAGTTCGGCGCCTCCCCCGCGGAGCGCGCGGCATAGGCGATCATCAGGTCGCGGGTCAGCGGCCCGACCGACGAACCGTCACCGGAGATGTGGTGGATCACCATCGCCAAGACGTACTCGACCTCGGCGGCATCCACCGCCGATCCCGCGTTCTCCCCGGCGATCTGGAACAGCGCGACCTTCATCGGCACCTCGGTGGTGACGTCGAAGATCGTCGAAGTCAGTGCCACCACGGCGGATTCGATCTCCGCGGGCGACACCACCCGAACCTCGAGCCGCGGCACGGCCTGGGCCGGCGGCAGGATCACCTGCACCGGACCGCCGTCGGTCTGCGGGTAGATAGTGCGCAGGATCTCGTGCCTGCTCACCAGATCCGCGATAGCCGCACGCAGCGCGGCCACATCCAGCGCACCGGTGAGCCGCACCGCGATCGGCACGTTGTAGGCCGCCGACTCGGTGTCGAACCGGTTCAGGAACCACATGCGCTGCTGCGCGAGCGAGAGCGGAATATGTTCCGGCCGTGCACCGGCGGTAAGCGCCTTACGCCCACCGGCGTCCGCGTGCTGCTCGACCCGCACCGCGAGCGCCGCAACGGTCGAGGCCTCGAACAGCAGCCGCACCGGCACCCGGGTGTTCAACGCCTCACCGAGACGCGCGGCGACCTGCGTGGCCAGCAGCGAGTTACCGCCCCAGGCGAAGAAGTCGTCGTCGAGGCCGAGGCGCTTGGATTCTGCCTCTTCCCGATCCGAGATCCGCAGCACGTCCGCGAAGGTGTTCGCGACGATCTGCTCGATCGGCGTGACCGGTGCGCGGAAGACCGCCTTCTCGAAGGTGGGCTCCGGCAACGCCTTCCGGTCGAGCTTGCCGTTCGCGTTCAACGGCAGCGCGGCGAGCTCGATGAGCACCGACGGCACCATGTACGACGGCAGTTCCGCGGCCAGCGCCGACTGCAGTTGCCGCTTGTCGAGCTGACCCGCCCGCGGCACCACATAGGCGACCAGGCGGTCACCGATGCTCGGATCGGTGTGCGCGAGCACGGCGGCGGCCGTGATGGTGGGCTGGCGCAGCAGCGCGGCCTCGATCTCGCCGAGCTCGATGCGGAAGCCGCGGATCTTCACCTGGAAGTCGGTGCGGCCCCGATAGTCCAGCTCACCGGAACTGTTCCAGGCGACCAGGTCACCGGTGCGGTACATGCGCGCACCCGGCGCACCGAACGGGTCGGCGACGAACCGGTCAGCGGTCAGGTCCGGCTTGCCGAAGTAACCGCGCGCCAATTGCGCACCGGCCAGGTACAACTCGCCGGAGACCCCCGCCGGCACCGGCCGCAGCCTGGCGTCCAGCACGTAGATCCGGCTGTTCCATTCCGGCGCACCGATGGACACCGCGAGCTGATCGGCGTCGGTGACCAGGTGGCTGGTGATGGACACCGCGGCCTCGGTCGGGCCGTACAAGTTATACAGCGGCACGGAGTGCCCCGTTGGGGGGTGGCGGTCGGGCGACGGGTGGGCCAGCGGCACGGAGTGCCCGGTCTCGGGGCGATCGCCAGGCGACTGCTGAGCAAGCTGTGCCGGGTTGTCGCGGCGGAACCGCTGCGCCGTGGTCGCGGGCAGCGCCTCACCGATGGCGAGCACCCGGCGCAGCGAATGCGTCAGGCGGCCACCGGATTCGGTGAGCAGCGCGTCCAGCATCGACGGCACCACGTGCAGGGTGGTGACCATCGTGGACCGCATCAGCTCGTTCAGGTAGGCCGGATCACGGTGGCCGTCGGCCGCCGAGATCACCAGGCGGCCACCGCACACCGCGGCGGTCCAGAACTCCCAGACCGAGAGGTCGAAGGTGGCCGCGGTCTTCAGCAGGATCGCGTCGTCCGCGCCGAGGCCGAAGGTCGCGGTCTCCCACTGCAACTGGTTGACGATCGCCGCGTGCGGCACGGCGACACCCTTGGGCTGACCGGTCGAGCCGGAGGTGAAGATCACGTACGCGGTGTTGGCAGGAGCCAGCACGCCGCGCCGTTCGGCGGCGGTCACCGGATCGGCCGCGAACGCCGTCAGGTCGAGCACGTCGAGCTGCACGATATCGGCCGCGGCAGTACGGAACCCGTCCCGGCCGGTGGTCAGCACGCAGACCGGTGCCGCGGTACCGAGGATGTAGTCGGTCCGCTCGGCGGGCTGGTCCGGATCGATCGGCACATACGCCGCACCGGCTTTCGCGACCGCGTACATCGCGACCACGAGATCGGTGGAGCGGCGGATGGCCAGCGCGACCCGGTCCTCCGGGCCGACGCCACGCTGGATCAGGTAGCGCGCCAGGCGGTTCACCCGTGCGTCGAGGGCGGCGTAGGTGAGCTCCTGCTGACCGGTCGGATCGTCGGCGACGATCGCGACCGCCTTCGGGGTGGCCGCGACCGTGGCGTCGAGCAGCGAGACCAGCGTCGCGTCCGGATCGACCGCGTGCGCGGTGTCGTTCCAGTCGGTGAGGATGCGGGTGCTCTCCTCGGCCGCCAGCAGGTCGATCTCGCCGACCGGCACGGTGGCGTCGGCGACGACCGCGTCGAGCACCCGGACGAACCGGTCGGCGAAGCCCTGCACCGTCGCCTCGTCGAACAGGTCGATGGCGTAACCGAATTCGGTCACGATCTCGGCCGGCGTGCCGTCCTCGGCGTACCGGTCGTACAGCGTGACGTGCAGGTCGGTCTTGGCCAGCTGCGAGTCGAAGTTGACCGCACTCACCGACAGTCCCGGCAGTTCGAACGTGGTCTCGGCCAGGTTCTGGAACGAAAGACCCACCTGGAACAGCGGGTTGCGCGCGGTGGAGCGCACCGGGTTGAGCACCTCGACCAGTCGCTCGAACGGCACGTCCGCGTTCGCGAACGCCTCGAGGTCGCGTTCCTTGACATCGGCGAGCAGGTCGGCGAAGCGATCGCCCGGCGCCACCTTGGTACGGAACACCAGGGTGTTGACGAACATGCCGATCAGGTCGTCGAGTTCGCGTTCGCCACGACCCGCGATCGGGGTGCCGACCGCGATGTCGTCGGTGCCGGACAGGCGCGACAGCAGCACCGCCAGCGCCGCGTGCACCACCATGAACAGCGATGCGTTGTTGGCCCGCGCCAGCTCGTGCAGACGGGCGTGCCGCTGCGGGGAGATCTCGAAGCGAATCGCCTTGCCCTGGAACGACTGCGCGGGCGGGCGCGGCCGGTCGGCGGGCAGTTCCAGCTGATCGGGCAGTGCGGCCAGCGCGGTCTTCCAGTAGGCGACCTGCTGTGCGGCCAGCGATTCCGGGTCCTCCTCGGACCCGAGCACCGCGCGCTGCCACAGCGCGTAGTCGGCGTACTGCACCGGCAGCGGCAGCCACTGCGGCACCTCGCCCTGTACCCGGGCCACATAGGCGGCCATCACGTCGCGCGCCAGCGGGCCCATCGACGAGCCGTCGGCGGCCACGTGGTGCACGGTGAAGGCGAGCACGTGCTCGTCCGGGCTGATCCGGAACAGCGCCACCGCGAGCGGCACCTCGACGGTGACGTCGAAGGTGGTCAACGCGAAACCGATAACGGCGCCGAGCAGTTCGGACTCGGTGACCTCGACCGGGGTGAGCGCGGCCGGGGACGACGCCACCGGCCCGATCACCTGGTGCGGACCGTCGGCCGAGCGCGGGTAGGTGGTGCGCAGCACTTCGTGCCGCGCGAACACGTCGCCGATCGCCTGCTCCAGCGCGGCCACGTCGAGCGTGCCCGAGAGCCGCACGGCCAGCGGAATGTTGTCCACCGCCGAAGTGGCCGTGTCGAACTGGTTGAGGAACCAGTAGCGCTGCTGGGCCGGCGAGAGCGGGATGCGCGCGGGGCGCTCCCCGGTCTCCAGTTTCGGCCGTTGCCTGCCCGAGCCCGCGTTGCGTTCCACCCGGGCCGCCAGCGCGACCACGGTCGAGGCCTCGAACAGATCCCGCACGGCCAGTTGGGTGTCCAGCGCGGCACCCAGCCGCGCGGTCACCTGGGTGGCCAGCAGCGAGTTGCCGCCGAGGGCGAAGAAGTCGTCGTCCAGGCCGACCCGGGCGACACCGAGCACGTCGCCGAAGGTGCCCGCGACGATCTCCTCGATCGGCGTCGACGGGGCGCGGAACACCTTGGCCTCGAACACCGGCGCGGGCAGCGCCTTGCGGTCGAGCTTGCCGGAGGCGTTGAGCGGGAACGCGTCGAGCACCACGAAGGCCGAGGGCACCATGTACGCGGGCAGCTCACTCGCGAGTTCGCTGCGCACGCCCTCGATATCGATGACCTGACCCGCGGTCGGCACCACATAGCCGACCAGCTGGTCGCCGAGGCGATCGTCGGACCGCACCAGCACCACCGCCTGCGCGACGGATTCCAGTGCGGTGAGCGCCGATTCGATTTCGCCGAGCTCGATCCGCAGACCACGCAGCTTCACCTGGAAGTCGGTGCGGCCCAAGTACTCCAGCTCACCCCGCGGCGTCCAGGTGACCAGGTCGCCGGTGCGGTACATGCGCTCGCCGTCGGTACCGAACGGGTTGGCCACGAAGCGGTCCGCGGTCAGTTCCGGCCGGGCGACGTAGCCGCGCGCCAATTGCGCACCGGCCAGGTACAACTCGCCCGCGACGCCGACCGGCACCGGGTGCAGTCGCGAATCCAGCACGTACACCTGGGTGTTGAACACCGGCGCACCGATCGGCACGGACACGGTGTCGGCCTCGGTCACCTCGTGGAAGGTGACGTCGACCGCGGCCTCGGTCGGGCCGTACAGGTTGTGCAGCCGAGCGCCGGTCAGTTCCTGCATCCGCTGCGCGGTGGCCGCGGGCAGGGCCTCGCCGGAGGCGAAAACATGGACCAGGCTGGTGCATTCGTCGGCCCGCTGTTCGGCGACGAACACCGCGAGCATGGACGGCACGAAGTGCGCCGTGGTGACAGCCTCGGCGGTGATCACCTCGACCAGGTAGCCGGGGTCGCGGTGCCCGTCGGGCTTGGCGACCACCAGGCGCGCGCCGATCTGCAAGGGCCAGAAGAACTCCCACACCGACACGTCGAAGGTGGCGGGCGTCTTCTGCAGCACCACGTCGGTGCTGCGCAGACCGTATTCGGCCTGCATCCAGACCAGGCGGTTGACGATCGCGGCATGGTTCACCGCGACACCCTTGGGGCGGCCGGTGGAACCGGAGGTGAAGATCACGTACGCGGTATTCGACGGCCGCAGCGGCGCGACGCGATCCGCGTCGGTGACCGGGGCGTCCGAGTAGTCGGTCAGCGTGACCTGATCGAGTTCGATGGTGCGGGTGGTCCCCGCGTCGAAACCGTCCCGAGCGGTGGTCACTACGCACACGGGCTGTGCGGTGTCGAGCACGTAGCGGGTGCGATCGGCCGGATGATCCGGATCCAGCGGCACGTACGCACCGCCCGCGACGCTCACCGCGTACATGCCGACGACCAGATCGATCGACCGGCGCATGCCGAGCGCCACCAGCGCATCCGGGCCCACACCGAGCGAAATCAGATGACGGGCAAGGCGATTCACCCGCGCGGCGAACTCGCCGTAGGACAGAGTCGTCCCCTCGAAGGTGAGCGCGGCGGCGTCGGGCGTGCGGGCGACCTGCGCCTCGAACATCGACACCAGGGTCGCCGTCTGGTCCACCGGATGCGTGGTGTCGTTCCAGCGCGCCACGACCTGTGCGTGCTCGGCCGAATCCAGCAGCTCGATATCGCCGATGGCGACGGCCGGATCCGCGACCACGGCCGTCAGCAGCCGGACCAGCCGGTCCGCGACGCTCGCGATCGTGCCAGCGTCGAACATGTCGGTCGCATAGGCGAATTCACCGATCATGCCGTCCGCGGCGCCCTCGGCGTCGATCCGGTCGGTGAGGCTGAGGTGCAGATCGAACTTGGCGGTCACCACGTCGAGCGGCACGCCCGCGACCTCGAGGCCGGGCAGTTCGAACGAGGCCTCACCGGTGTTCTGGAAGGACAACATCACCTGGAACAGCGGGTGCCGCGCCTGCGAGCGCGCCGGATTCAGGATCTCGACCAGCCGCTCGAACGGCAGATCTGCGTGCCCGAAGGCCGCGAGATCGCCTTCCTTGGTGCGCGCCACCAGGTTCGCGAACGGCTCCGCCGGATCGACGGCGCTGCGCAGCACGAGCGTGTTGACGAACATGCCGATGGCGTCGTCCAGCACGGCCTCACCGCGACCGGCGACCACGGTGCCGATGGCGATGTCGTCGCTGCCGGACAGTCGCGCCAGCAGCGCGGCGAACGCGGCGTGCACCACCATGAAGAGGCTGGCGCCGTGCGCCCGGGCGAGCGCGTTCAGTTCGTGCTGCAGGCGCGCGTCGAGCGAGAACTCGTACACGCCACCGCGGTTCGAGGCCACCGCGGGCCGGGACCGGTCGGCGGGCAGATCGAGCTGATCGGGCAGCCCGGCCAGCCCGGCGGACCAGTAGGCGACCTGCTGGGCGATCAGCGAGGTCGGGTCGTCCTCCGAACCGAGGGTTTCCCGTTGCCAGAGTGCGTAATCGGCGTACTGGACCGGCAGCGGCGCCCAGGACGGCGCCTCGCCGCGCGAACGCGCCACGTAGGCCACCATCACGTCGCGGGCCAGCGGCCGCACCGACCAGCCGTCACCGGAGATGTGGTGCACGACGAACACCAGGACGTGGGTGTCGGGCTGTGAGCCGTCCATCGAGCCGGCCACCCGGAACAGTGCGGCCCGCACCGGCACCTCGGTGGTGACGTCGAAGCCGGTCAGGACCAATTCGGCGACGCGGTCCTGGATTTCGGTCTCGGACACCTCGATCGGGGTGAGGTCGACGGCGTCCTGACCGGCGGGCAGCACCACCTGTACGCCTTGGCCGTCCGCGGTTTCCGGGTAGACAGTGCGCAGCACCTCGTGCCGGTCGACCACGTCGGCGACGGCTTGGCGCAGCGCGTCGGTGTCCAGCGTGCCGGTGAGCCGGACCGCCAGCGGGATGTTGTTGACCGCCGAGTCGGTGTCGAACCGGTTGAGGAACCACATCCGCTGCTGGGCCAGCGAGAGCGGGATGCGCGACGGACGCGGGCCCGCAACGAGTTCCCGGCGGCGGCCGCTGCCCTGGTGCGCTTCCATCCGCGCGGCCAGTGCGGCCACGGTGGGCGCCTCGAACAGCATCCGCACCGGGACCCGGGTGTCCAGCGCGGCACCGAGGCGGGCGACCACCTGGGTGGCGATGAGCGAGTTGCCGCCCAGGTCGAAGAAGTCGTCGTCCAGGCCGACGGCGCGTTCGCCCTCGGCGGGCACCAGGCCGAGCACGTCGGCGAAGGTGTTGGCCACGATCTCTTCGATCGGGGTGGACGGTGCGCGGAATTCCCTGGCCTCGAAGGCGGGTTCGGGCAGCGCGCGCCGATCGAGCTTGCCGTTCGGGCTCAGCGGCATCGCGTCGAGCACGACGATGGCGGCGGGCACCATGTACGACGGCAACTGCGCGGACAGGTGCGCGCGCAGATCGGCGATATCGACCGTGCCGCCGGCCACCGGCACCACATAGCCGACCAGCTGATCACCGGTGCGCGCGTCCGAGCGCACCAGTGCGACCGACTGCGCCACCGAATCGTGTGCGGTGAGCGCGGTTTCGATCTCACCGAGTTCGATCCGCAGGCCGCGCAGCTTCACCTGGAAGTCGGTGCGGCCGATGTATTCGATGGCCCCGGTGTCGTCCCGGGTGACCAGGTCACCCGTGCGGTACATGCGGGCACCCGGCGCGCCGAACGGGTTGGCCACGAACCGATCCGAGGTCAGATCGGCCCGGCCGTAGTAGCCGCGCGCCAGCTGAGCGCCCGCGAGATACAGCTCGCCCGCGACACCGGCGGGGACCGGGTGCAACCGGGCGTCGAGCACGTACGCCTGGGCGTTCCAGACCGGAAGGCCGATGGGGACAGCGCCTTCGACGTCGTCGGCCACCGGGCCGTGCGTGGCGTGCACGGTGAACTCGGTCGGCCCGTAGAGGTTGTAGAGCGCCGCCGAGCTGACCCGGCGCATGGCCTCGACCGCGTCGGCGGTGAACGCCTCACCGGCGACGAACAGCGTCCGCAGCGACGCCAGCGCCGCACTGCCACCGGTCGCGTCGACGTTGCCGGCGAACACGGTGAGCATCGACGGCACGAACGAGGTCATGGTGACCTGCTCGGCCGCGATCACGTCCGCGAGGTACTGCGGGTCGCGATGGCCGTCCGGCGCGGCGACCACGATGCGGCCGCCGGTGGTCATCGGCCCGAACAGCTCCCACACCGACACGTCGAAGGTGGCGGGCGTCTTGAACAGCACGATGTCGTCCGCGCCGATGCCGTATTCGCCGGTGATCCAGCGGATCTGGTTGACGACGGCGGCATGCGGCACCGCGACGCCCTTCGGCCGGCCGGTGGAGCCGGAGGTGAAGATCACGTACGCCGGGTGCTGCGGGCGCAGCGGGGCGATCCGCTCGGCGTCGGTGATCGGCTCGTCCGCGTACCCCGACAGATCGAGGGTGTCGACCGTCAGGGTCGGGCGGCCTGCGGCGTCGAACTCGTCGCGCGAGGTGGTGAGGACACAGACCGGATCGGCCGAATCGAGCACATAGTTCACCCGTTCGGCAGGCTGGTCGAGGTCGAGCGGTACGTAGCCACCACCGGCCGCCTGCACCGCGTACGCGGCGACCACGAGGTCCACCGAGCGGCGCAGGCCGAGGGCGACCAGGCTCTCCGGCCCGACCCCGTCCTCGATCAGCTTGCGCGCCAACCGGTGCACGCGCGCACCGAATTCGGCGTAGGTGAGCGAGGTGCCGGTGGCCGGGTCCACCACCGCGGTCACATCCGGGGTGGCCGCGGCCTGGGCCGCGAACTCGGCGACCAACGTGCTGGGCGCGCCGAGGTCACGCGCGGTGTCGTTCCAGCCGCGCAGCGCCTGCTCGGTCTCCCGCTCGTCCAGCAGCGCGATATCGCCGATGGGCCGATCCGGTTCGGTGGCGAGCGCTTTCAGCAACCGGTTGAACCGCTGACCGAACTCCGCGATCGTGGCCGGATCGAAAAGATCGGTGGCGTAGATCAATTCGGCGCTGATCCCGGCCGGTGCGGCGCTCGCGCCGTGCGCCGGCTGGGCGGCGTTGTTCTCCGACAGCGTCAGTTGCAGATCGAACTTGGCCACATCGATCGGCAGTTCGACCCCGCTGACGGTCAGGCCGGGCAGTTCCAGGCTGTTCTGGCCGAGGTTCTGGAACGACAGCATCACCTGGAACAGCGGGTGCCGTGCCTGCGAACGCACCGGGTTCAGGATCTCGACCAGCCGCTCGAACGGCAGGTCTGCGTGCCCGAAGGCGGCGATGTCCGCCGCGCGCACCGCGCGCAGCAGATCGGTGAAGGTCGCGCCGTGGTCGATCGGGGTCCGCAGCACCAGGGTGTTGACGAACATACCGATGAGATCGTCGAGCGCGCGCTCGCCGCGGCCCGCGATCGGGGTGCCGATGGCGATATCGTCCTCGCCCGACAGCCGCGAGAGCAGCACGGCCAGCGCGGTGTGGGTGACCATGAACAGCGTCGCGCCCCTGGTGCGGGCGAGTTCGGTGAGCCGCCCGTGGGTTTCGGGGTCGATCGCGAAGGCGTGGGTCGCACCGCGACCGGAGGCCACCGCGGGCCGCGCCCGGTCGGCGGGCAGGTCCAGCTGCTCGGGCAGCCCGCGCAGCGCGTCGGACCAGTACGAGATCTGCTGGGCGATCACCGATTCCGGGTCGTCCTCGGCGCCGAGCACCGTGCGCTGCCACAGCGCGAAGTCGGCGTACTGGACTTCCAGCGGCCGCCACGCGGGTTCGCCGCCCTCGACGCGAGCGCCGTAGGCGGTCATCACGTCCCGGGTCAGCGGGCCCATCGAGAAACCGTCGGCCGAGATGTGGTGCACCACGATGGCCAGCACGTGCTCGGTCGGGCTGATCTCGAACAGCCTGGCGCGGAACGGCACCTGGCTAGTGACGTCGAACGCGGTCAGCACCAGTTCCGAAAGCCGCAGCGGCAGTTCGGCCTCGGTGACCTCGAACGGCGCGAGGTCGGGAATCACCTTGGCGGTGGGCACGGTCCGCTGGTACGCGGCGCCGTCCACCTCCGGGTAGTAGGTGCGCAGCGACTCGTGGCGGGCCAGCACGTCGGCGACGGCGATCTGCAGCGCCTGCCGGTCGAGCAGACCGGACAGCCGCACCGCGGCCGGGATGTTGTCCACCGCCGATTCCGGATCGAACCGGTTGAGGAACCACATGCGCTGCTGGGCCAGCGAGAGCGGCACCAGCTCGGGCCGCTGCTGCGGCTCGAGCGCCGCCCGCGCACCGGCACCGGCGTGCGTCTCCGCGCGGGCCGCGAGCGCGACCACGGTGGACGCCTCGAACAGTTCGCGCACCCCGAGATCGGTGTCCAGCGCGGCGGACAGCCGCGCCGCGACCTGGGTGGCGGTCAGCGAGTTGCCGCCGAGGGAGAAGAAGTCGTCGTCCAGGCCGACCCGCTCCAGGCCGAGCACCTCGGCGTAGGTGGCGGCGACGATCTCCTCCACCGGTGTGGTCGGCGCGCGGAACACCGCGGCTTCGAACACCGGGGCGGGCAACGCCTTGCGATCCAGCTTGCCCGAGGCGTTGAGCGGGAACTCGTCGAGCACGATCACCACGGACGGCACCATGTAGGCGGGCAGGCGCTCGGCCAGGTCCTCGCGCAGCAGCTCGATGTCCACCCGGACATTCGGCGCGGGAATGACATACGCGACGAGCTGATCGCCGATGTGCTGATCGCCGCGGACCACGACGACCGCCTGCGCGACCTCGTCCAGCGCGGTCAGCGCGGCCTCGATCTCGCCGAGCTCGATCCGCAGACCACGCAGCTTCACCTGGAAGTCGGTGCGGCCCAAGTACTCCAGCTCACCACTGGCGGTCCAGGCAACCAAGTCACCGGTGCGGTACATCCGCTCGCCCACCGCACCGTAGGGGTTGGCCACGAACCGGTCACTGGTCAGATCCGGGCGCGCGACGTACCCGCGCGCCAGCTGGGTGCCCGCGAGATAGAGCTCACCCGCGACACCCACCGGAACCGGCCGCAGCCGCGAATCCAGCACGTACACCTGGGTGTTGAACACCGGCGCACCGATCGGGACGGTGTCGGTATCGGTGTCGATCACCTCGTGGAAGGTGACGTCGACCGCGGCCTCGGTCGGGCCGTACAGGTTGTGCAGCGCCGCACCGGTCAGCTCGCGCAGACGGTGGGCGGGCTTGGGCGGCAACGCCTCACCGGAGGCGAACACCAGGCGCAGCGAATCGCACCGTGCCGCGGCCCCGTCCGCGACGAACACCGCGAGCATCGACGGCACGAAGTGGGTGACGGTGATCCGCTCGGCGCTGATCACCTCGGCCAGGTACGCCGGATCCCGATGCCCGTCCGGCTTGGCGACCACCAGGCGGGCGCCGATCTGCAAGGGCCAGAAGAACTCCCACACCGACACGTCGAAGGTGGCGGGCGTCTTCTGCAGCACCGCGTCGGCGGTGTTCAGCTGATAGGCGGTCTGCATCCACACCAGGCGGTTCACGATCGCGGCGTGCGCGACGCCGACGCCCTTCGGGCGGCCGGTGGAACCGGAGGTGAAGATCACGTACGCGGTGTTCGACGGCCGCAGCGGCGACCAGCGATCCGCGTCGGTGACCGGATCCTCGGACAGCCCGCTCAGATCGAGCAGGTCGATGCGCACCTGCGCGGTATCGATCTCCAGATCGCTACCGGAGGTCAGCACGCAGACCGGATCGGCCGTCGCCAGAATGTATTCCGTGCGCTCGGCCGGGTGATCCGGGTCCAGCGGCACGTACGCGCCACCGGCCACCGCGACGGCGTACATGCCGACGACCAGATCGACCGAGCGCCGCATGCCCAGCGCCACATACGATTCCGCGCCGACGCCGCGAGCGATCAGCCAGCGGGCGAGTTGGTTCACGCGCCCGGCGAACTCCTCGTAGGACAGACTTGTCCCCTCGAACGTGAGCGCGGTCGCCTCGGGCGTCCGTTCGGCCTGCGCGTAGAACATCGAGACCAGCGTCGCGTCCGGGTCCACCGGGTGCGCGGTGTCGTTCCAGCCGGCCACCACGAGCTGGCGTTCGACGTTGTCGAGCAGCTCGATATCGCCCACGGGCACAGCGGGTTCGGTGGCGATCGCGGTCAGCACCCGGAGCAGGCGATCGGCGATGCGGCGCACGGTCTGCTCGTCGAACAGATCGCGCAGATACCCGGCGCGCACCCGCAGTTTCGAGTCCAGCTGCGCGATGAGCGTGAGCGGGTAGTGCGTCGCGTCGGCCGCGTCGAGCCCGATCACGGCCATACCGTCGATATCGGCGGCCTGTTCCCGGATGCCGTCGGCGTCGACCGGGTAGGACTCGAAAACCACCAGGGTGTCGAACAATCCGCCGATGCCCGCGGCGGACTGGATGTCCGCGAGACCGACGTAGTGGTGATCGAGCAGGTCCGCCTGCTCGCCCTGGGTCCTGGTCAGCAGCTGCTGCGCGGACTCGGCCGGGTCGAAGCGCACCCGCACCGGCACGGTGTTGATGAACAGGCCGACCATCGATTCCACCCCGGTCAGCCCGGCCGGTCGGCCGGACACCGTGGTGCCGAACAGCACGTCGTCGCGGCCGGTCATCCGGCCGACCAGGATGCCCCACGCGGTCTGCAGCACCGTGTTCGGCGTGACGCCCAGCGACGCGGCCAGCGTGGTGAGCCGCGCGGTGGCCGGCTCGTCGAGCTCGAAGAAGTACTCGCCGGAGAGCGAGGTGATCTCGCGGCCGGCGTCCGGGCGGGCCAGCAGGGTCGGCTCGCTCACCCCGCGCAGGGCGTTCTTCCACACCCCGACCGAAGCCGAATGATCCTGCTGCGCCGTCCATTCCAGGAAGTTGCGGTAGGAGCGCACCG
Organism: Nocardia vulneris; assembly: GCF_001613425.1. Lineage (GTDB taxonomy): Bacteria > Actinomycetota > Actinomycetes > Mycobacteriales > Mycobacteriaceae > Nocardia > Nocardia vulneris. The sequence continues at coordinate 67,994 of NZ_BDCI01000052.1, forward strand.
CGGGCAGCACGCTGCTGTCCGCGTGTGCGGCGTAGAGCACCAGCAGGTCCTGCATGAGCAGCGGCATGGACCAGCCGTCGAGCAGGATGTGGTGGTTCGACACCACGAACTGCCAGCGGTCGCGCGCCACCTGGATCAGCGTGAAGCGGATCAGCGGCGGCTCGGTCAGATCGAAGCGCTTGGTCCGGTCTGCCGCGATGATGTCGGCGCCGGTGCCTGCTTCGATCCGATCGTGCTCGGCCCAGGCGACCCGCACGCTGTCCAGCACCACCTGCACCGGACTGCCGTCGCGATCGGTGACGAAGGCGGTGCGCAGGTTCTCGTAGCGATCCACCAGTGTCTGTGCGGCCGAACGCAATCGGGCCGCGTCCACCCGGCCGGTGAGGGTCAGCACCGCCTGCGCGGTGTAGACGTCCACCGAGCCGACGGCCAGCCTGGCATGGAACAGCAGACCGGCCTGCAGCGCCGAGAGCGGCCAGATATCGGCCAGGTTCGGGAAGCGGCGCTCCCAGCCGTCGATATCGCCCTGGGTGCTGCGCACCAGCGCGAAGTCCGACGGTGTGTGCCCGCCCGCGCCGGTCGAATTGGCGTGCCGGGCAACCGCTTCCAGCGCGGTGGTCCACAGCTCGCCGAACTCGCGCACGGCCGCGGCGCTCAGCAGGGTCGACGGGTAGCCGATGTTCGCGGTCAGCTTGTCGCCGACCACGATCGCGTTGACGTCCAGCGGCGCCATCGCGGGCATGTCCGCGTCATAGGCGCCGCCCAGCGCGCCCAGTTCGGCGGCAGGCACCCAGCCGAAGCCGCGCAGCGACTCGGGCACGTCGCCCTCGACGACGCGACCCAGGTAGTTGAAGCTCACCTGGCCCGGCAGTTGCGCAGGCAACGAGCTCGCGGTCTCCGGGTTCAGGTAGCGCAGCAGGCCGTAGCCGACGCCCTTGTCCGGCACCGCGAGCAGCTGCTCCTTGACCGCCTTGACGGCCTGGCCGAGCGCGGGCCCACCGGCCAGCGCGGCATCGATGTCGATGCCGGACAGGTCGAAACGGACCGGGAAGATCGCGGTGAACCAGCCGACCGTGCGGGACAGGTCGGCCCCGGGCACGATGTCCTCTTCGCGGCCATGGCCTTCCAGGCGGATCAGCAGCGAGTCGTCGCCGCGGGTACCCGCCCGGCGGGCCCGCCATTTGGCGGTCGCCAGCGCCAGCGCGGTGAGCAGACCGTCGTTCACGCCGCCGTGGAACAGGGCGGGCACCTTGGTCAGCAGGGCCTTGGTGACCTCCGCGGACACCTCGACCTGAACCTTTTCGATGACACCGGAGGTGTCGATCGCCGGGTCCATCGGCCGTTCGGTGAGCAGCGGATCGGCGGCGTCGACCACCGAGCGCCAGTGCTCGAGTTCGGCGACCCGCTGCGGGTTGCGGGCTTCGCGTTCGAGCGCGTGCGCCCAGGCCCGCATGGAGGTGGCGGGCGCGACCAGTTCGGGCGTCTGCCCCGCGGTGCGCTGGCCCCAGGCCGCGACGAAGTCCGGCACCAGGATGCGCCAGGAGACACCGTCGACGACGAGGTGATGGCCGACGACGATCAGTCGTCCGGCTCGTTCGCCACTCGTCGGCTCCAGCCACACGAACCGGATGACCACGCCCGCGGCCGGATCCAGCCGGTCCAGCGAGGCATCCAGGGCCGCCGAGGCGATATCGAGCAGCGCGGCGTCATCGATGTCCGCGTCGAAGGTGGTGTGGTCGATCAGCGCGTCCACGTCGACCGTGCCGGGCGCGGCGGTTTCGACGATCCAGTCCGCGCCGTCGCGGCGCAGGCTCGCGCGCAGCATGTCGTGGCGGTCGATGACCGCGCCGACGGTGGCCGCGATGCCCGCGCGATCGATGCCGACCGGCAGCTCCAGCGCGAGCGTCTGGTTGAACCGGCCGAACGAGCCGCGCCGCTCCGCCATGAAGCGCACGACCGGGGTCAGCGGCATGGTGCCGACCCCGCCGCCGGGCAGCTCGGCGAGCACGACGGCCGCCGCGGCCGCGGCGTCGGCCGTCTCGGCGACCCCGGCCAGTCCGGCCACGGTGCGCTGCTCGAACACGTGGCGCGGGCTGAACACCACGCCGCGGGCCTTGGCCCGCGAGACCAGCTGGATGGAGACGATGCTGTCGCCGCCGAGCGCGAAGAACGAATCGTCGACGCCGACCCGCTCCACGCCGAGCACCTCGGCGAACACCTCGGCGATGGTCTGCTCGACCGGCGTGCGCGGCGCACGGAACACGACCTCGGTCGCGAACACCGGTTCCGGCAAGGCCTTTCGGTCGAGCTTGCCGACCGGGGTGAGCGGCACCCGATCGATCACCATGATCGACGACGGCACCATGTAGGCGGGCAGGCGATCCTCGACATGGGCGGTCAACGCCGCGACATCGATCGAACGCCCCGGTGCCGCAACGACATACGACACCAGCGAGGTCGCTCCGGCGGCGCTCTTGTGCCCGAGGGTGACCGCGAAGTCGACCGACTCGTGCGCGGCCAGCGCCGCGTCGATCTCGCCGAGCTCGATGCGGAAGCCGCGCACCTTGACCTGGAAGTCGGACCGGCCGACATATTCGACCTCGCCGGTGCGCGTCCAGCGCACCACGTCACCGGTGCGGTACATCCGCGCGCCGTCGACGTACGGGTTGGCCACGAAACGCTCCGCCGACAGCCCGGCCCGCGCGTGGTAGCCGCGGGCGAGCTGGATGCCCGACAGATAGAGCTCACCTGCGACACCCACCGGAACGGGCCGGAGCTGGGCGTCCAGGATCAGCGACTGCATGCCGCGGGTCGGGCCACCGATGGTGACCCGGTCGCCCGGGGTCAGCGCGTCGCTGATGTTGGTCATGATCGTGGTCTCGGTCGGACCGTAACCGTTGTGGAACCGACGTCCGGAACCGTCGGCCGCGCCGCCCCACTTGGTGACCAGGTCGGCCGGGACCGCTTCGCCACCCGCCACGATCACCCGCATGCCGGCCAGCGCCGCCGGGTCGAGCGAGGCGAGCACCGACGGGGTGATGAACGCGTGCGTGACCCGCTCGGCGCGGATCAGCTCGGACAGCTCCTCGCCGCCGTACACACCCGGCGGGCAGACCACCAGCGCACCGCCGCGGCCGATCGCGAGCAGGAACTCGAGGATCGAGGCGTCGAAGCTCGGCGACGCGAAATGCAGTGCGCGGGTATCGGAATCGACCGCGTAGCGGGCGTTCTGCTCGTCCCGGAAGTTGGCCAGGCCGGCGTGGGTGACCACGACGCCCTTCGGCACGCCGGTGGAGCCGGAGGTGTAGATGACATAGGCCGGATGCGCCGGGCTGATCGGGCGCACCCGGTCGGCGTCGGTGATCGCGGCCGCGTCGACACCGGACAGGTCCAGTTCGTCGAGCACCAGCCATTCGACCGAATCCGGCAGGTCCGCGCGCACCGACGTGACGGTCAGGCCCACCGGGGAACCCGAATCGGTGACCATGTGCGCGATGCGATCCGCCGGGTAGGTCGGGTCGATCGGCACGAACGCGGCGCCGGACTTGGCCACGGCCCATTCGGCGAAGTAGGAGTCGTCCGAGCGCGGCACCGCGACGGCGACCAGGTCCTCGGTGCCGAGTCCGCGCTCGATCAGCAAGCGCGCCAGGCGGTTCGAGCGTTCGTCCAGCTCGCCGTAGGACACACTGCGCCCCTGGAACACGACCGCGGGTGCGGCCGGATCAATAGCGGCCGCTTCGGCGATCAGGTCGGGCAGCGTGCGCGCCGGGGTGGCGGCCGCGCCGAAACGGGCGGTCAGACCGGACCGTTCGGCCGGATCGAGCACGTCGATCGCGCCGACCGTGACCGCCGGATCGGCGGCGATGACCTCGAGCACCCGCTGCCAGCGCTGGGCGATATCGGCCGCGGTCGACTCGTCGAACAGGTCGGTGGCGTAGGTGAGCGCCAAAGCCATACCCGCCGAACCGGATTCACCGATCTCGGAGAGGGTGAACTGCAGGTCGAACCGCGCCACGCTCTCCTCGAGATCGAGCGCGGAGACCGAAAGGCCCGGCAGCTCCAGCGAAGTGCGGTCCAGGTTCTGGAACGCGAGCATCACCTGGAACAGCGGATTACGGGCCTGCGAACGTTGCGGCGCGAGCAACTCGACCAAGCGCTCGAACGGCACGTCGGCGTTGCCGTACGCGTCCAGGTCGGTGCGCCGCACCTGGTCCACCAGCTCGCTGAACGAGGCGGTGGCGTCCACACCGGTGCGCAACACCAGGGTGTTGACGAACATGCCGACCAGGTCGTCGAGGGCCTGCTCGCCACGACCGGCGATCGGGGTGCCGACGGCGATGTCGTCGGTGCCGGACAGGCGCGACAGCAGCACCGCCAGCGCGCTGTGCATCACCATGAACAGCGACGCACCCCGTTGGCGCGCAATGTCTTCCAGCGCACCGACCAGCTCGGCGGGCAGCTCGCGGTGCAGCGTCGCGCCGCGCAGCGAGGCGATCGCCGGACGCGGACGATCGGCGGGCAGGGTCAGCTCGTCCGGTACGCCGTCGAGCGCGCGCTGCCAGTGCGCCACCTGACGCGACATCAGCGATTCCGGATCGTCCTCGCCGCCGAGCACCTCGCGCTGCCAGACCGCGAAGTCGGCGTACTGCACCGCCAGCGGCGCCCAGCCCGGCGCGCTGTCCTGGGTGCGCGCGGAGTAGGCGACCATCACGTCGCGGGTCAGCGGGCCGATCGAAAAGCCGTCCGCCGCGATGTGATGCACCACGACGACAAGCACATGCTCGTCCGCACCGGCCCGGTACAGCCGGGTGCGCAGCGGAACCTGTTCGGCCACATCGAATCCGGTGGTGACGAAGTCGGTCACCACGGCGGCCAGCTCGGCCGGATCCACCGGCACCGGGTGCAGGTCGAGCGCGATCTCCTCGGCGGGCACGATCACCTGGACGGGGGTGCCGCCGTGCTCGGGATAGCGGGTGCGCAGCGATTCGTGCCTGCGCACCACGTCGGCCACCGCGAGCCGCAGCGCGGCCACGTCCAGCGCGCCGGTCAACCGGATGGCGACCGGCAGGTTGTAGGCCGCCGAGGCGGTGTCGTACTTGTTCAGGAACCACATGCGCTGCTGTGCGTAGGACAGCGGCACCAGCTCGTCGGCGGAGCGGGGCCGGGCCACCAGACGGGCGCGCGCGGCGCCGTCGGCGTGCGATTCCACCCGCGCCGCAAGGGCTTCCACGGTGGGCGCCTCGAACAGCGCGCGCACCGCCACGGTGGTACCGAGCGCGGCGCCGATCCGGGAGACCACCCTGGTGGCGATGAGCGAGTTGCCGCCGAGGTCGAAGAAGTCGTCGTCGACACCGACCCGGGGCAGGTCGAGCACCTCGGCGAAGACCGCGGCCACGGCCTCCTGCACCGGGGTGACGGGCGCGCGGAAGGCGCGCGCCTGCACCGCGGGTGCGGGCAACGCCCGGCGGTCGAGCTTTCCGTTGACCGTCAACGGAATCCACTCGAGCCGGACCATCGCCGAGGGCACCATGTAGGACGGCAGCCGCTCGGCGGCGCCGTCGCGCACCCGGTCCAGCTGCGGCACCGCGTCGGGCTCGGCGACCACGTAGGCCACGATCCGCTGATCGCCCGGCTGGTCCTCGCGCACGATGACCGCCGCCTGCGCGATGCCCGGCTGGGCCAGGATGGCGGACTCGATCTCGCCGAGTTCGATGCGGAAGCCGCGGACCTTCACCTGATCGTCGGCGCGGCCCAGGTACTCGAGCTCGCCGAAGCGGTTCCAGCGCGCGAGGTCACCGGAGCGGTACAGGCGCGAGCCCGCCGCGTCGGCGCCGGCCAGCGGGTTCGCCACGAACCGGGTCGCGGTCAGATCGGGACGGCCGAGGTAGCCACGGGCCAATTGCGGTCCCGCCACATACATTTCACCCGCGACACCGACCGGGACCGGCCGCAGCCGGTTGTCGAGCACGTAGACCCGCAGTCCCGCGATGGCGCGGCCGACCACGCTGCCGGAGGCGGCCGCGATGGTCGCGGCGTCCAGCGCGCGGTAGGACACGTGCACCGTGGTCTCGGTGATGCCGTACATGTTGACCAGCAGCGGCCCGTCGGCGGGTGAACTGACCGAGCGCCCGTCGGGTCCCGCGCCGTGGCGCGCCACCCAGTCGGCGAGCCTGCGCAGTTCCAGCGCTTCGCCACCGAACACCACGTAGCGCAGGGCGAGCGGCGCGGCGTCGGGTGCGGCGTTGCGATCCGCCTCGGCCAGTTGGTAGAACGCCGACGGCGTCTGGTTGAGCACCGTGACCCGTTCCGCGCGCAGCAGTTCCAGGAACTGCTCGGGCGAACGCGAGGTGTAGTAGTCGACCACCACGAGGGTGCCGCCGAACAGCAGCGGACCCCACAGTTCCCACACCGAGAAGTCGAAGGCGTAGGAGTGGAACAGCGTCCACACGTCGTCGGGGCCGAAGCCGAAGTCACGATCGGTATTGGCGAACAGCCGCACCACATTTCGATGCGCGACCGCGACACCCTTCGGCCGTCCGGTCGAACCCGAGGTGTAGATGACGTAGGCGACGTGGTCGGGCGAGAGCGCGGCGTTGCGATCGGCGTCGGTGATCGGCGCGTCGTCGGCGTCCTCGACGTTGCCGGTCTCCACCGCGAAGCCGTCGAGCACCACGCTCGGCAGGTGCGCGGGCACCGTCACCGGCACCGTGGAATCCAGGATCACGCTCGTCGGCTGCGAATCCTCGAGCACGTAGGCGATGCGCTCGGCCGGGTAGGTCGGGTCGACCGGCACGTAACCGGCACCGGTCTTGACCACCGCGACCAGCGCGACGACCAGATCGAGCGAACGCGGCAGGATCACCGCGACCAGCGACTCGGGCCCGGCGCCGTCCGCGATCAGCCTGCGCGCCAGCACATTCGCGCGCCGGTCCAGCTCGGCGTAGGTCAGCGTCTCGACCCCGAAGCGGGCCGCGGTGCGGTTCGGGTGCGCGGCGACCGCCGCGTCGAACACCGTGACCAGGGTGGTCCCCGGCGCGGTGAACAGACCGCCGTCGGTGCCGGAGGACACCCAGCGCTGCGACACGTCGAGGCGCTCGGCCTCGCCGAGCAGGTCGATATCGCCGACGGCGATCTCGGGATCGTCGGCCACCGCGTGCAGCACCCGCACCAGCCGGTCGGCGAACGCGGCCACCGTCTCGGGATCGAACAGTTCTGTGGCGTAGTTCCAGGACATCGCCAACGCGCCGTCGGCGGCCTCGCCGACGGTCAGCTGCACATCGAACTTCGCGGTGCCCGGGTCGAATTCGACCACGTCGAGATCGAGGCCCGGCAGTGCCACGGTGCCCATCTCGGCCGCCGAGGCGGCCTCGAAGGTCAGCGCCACCTGGAACAGCGGATGATGCGCCTGCGAACGAGCGGGGCTGATCACGTCGACCAACCGCTCGAACGGCACGTCGGCGTTGGCGAACGCGGCCAGGTCGGTGCGGCGCACCTGCTCGAGCAGCTCGCTGAACGGCGCGGCCGGATCGACCGCACTGCGCAGCACCAGGGTGTTGACGAACATGCCGACCAGGTCGTCGAGCGCGCGCTCGCCGCGGCCGGCGATCGGCGTGCCGATCGCGATATCGGAGCTGTTGGACAGCCGGCCCGCCCACGCGGCGAGCGCGGCGTGCACCACCATGAACAGCGTGACGCCGCGCTTGCGGGCCAGCTCGGCCAGGGCGGTGTGCAGCTCGGCATCGACCGAGAAGCTATGTGTGCCACCGGCGTTGGAGGCGATCTCCGGACGCGGGCGGTCGGCGGGCAGCTCCAGCTGATCGGGCAGATCACGCAGCTGCTCGACCCAGTAGGCGATCTGCTCGGCCGCGACCGATTCCGGATCGCTCTCCGCGCCGAGCACGCCGCGCTGCCACAGCGCGTAGTCGGCGTACTGCACCTCCAGCGGCGCCCAGGCGGGCGTTTCACCGCGGGTGCGCTCGCTGTAGGCGAGCACCACGTCGCGCAGCAGCGGCCGCAGCGAGAAACCGTCGGCGCTGATGTGGTGCATGACCAGCACCACGACGTGATTGCGCTCGTCCACGCCGAGCAGGCTCGCGCGGAACGAGATCTCGCGGGTCACGTCGAAGTGCACGCTCGCCAATTCGACGATGCGCGCGGGCAATTCGTCCGCGGTCACCGGTTCCGGCGTCACCGTGAACGACACCTCGGAGACCGGCAGGATCTGCTGGTAGCCGGTGCCTTCCAGCTCCGGATACACGGTGCGCAGCGCCTCGTGCCTGGCCAGCACGTCGCCGATGGCGGCGTTGAGCGCGTCCAGGTCGAGCTCGCCGGTGAGCCGGATGGCCACCGGGATGTTGTTGACCGCGGTGCGGTTGTCGAACCGGTTGAGGAACCACATCCGCTGCTGGGCCAGCGACAGCGGCACCAGCCCGGAGCGCTCCTGCGGCACCAGCGGCGCCCGGCCGCCCTGTCCGGCAGCCGATTCCACGCGCGCGGCCAGCGCGACCACGGTGGACGCCTCGAACAGCACGCGCACCGGGATCTGGGTGTCCAGCGCTTCGCCCAGGCGCGCCGCCACCTGGGTGGCGACCAGCGAGTTGCCGCCGAGGGCGAAGAAGTCGTCGTCCAGGCCGACCCGCTCCACGCCGAGCACCTCGGCGAAGGTCGTGGCCACGATCTCCTGCACCGGCGTCGCCGGGGCGCGGAACACCATGGCCGCGAACGTCGGTTCGGGCAGCGCCTTGCGATCCAGCTTGCCCGACGGGTTCAGCGGGAACTCGTCGAGTTCCACGTAGGCCGTCGGCACCATGTACGCGGGCAACTGCTGACCGAGCGCGCCCTTGATCTCGTCCACGTCGACCGCGCGGTCCGGGTCGGCGACCAAGTAGGCGACCAGCTGGTCACCGGTGCGCTCGTCGGCGCGCACCAGCACCACCGCCTGCGCGACCGATTCCAGCGCGGTGAGCGCGTTCTCGATCTCGCCGAGCTCGATCCGCAGACCACGCAGCTTCACCTGGAAGTCGGTGCGGCCCAAGTACTCCAGCTCACCGTCCGCGGTCCAGGAGACCAGGTCACCGGTGCGGTACATGCGCTCGGCGGTGCCGAACGGATTCGCGATGAACCGCTCGGTGGTCAGGTCCGGGCGGGCCACATAGCCGTGCGCCAGCTGCGCGCCGGCCAGGTACAGCTCGCCGGGCACCCCGACCGGCACCGGCCGCAGGCGCGAATCCAGCACGTACACCTGGGTGTTGAACACCGGCGCACCGATCGGCACCGAGCTGGTGTCGGCCTCGGTCACCTCGTGGAAGGTGACGTCGACCGCGGCCTCGGTCGGACCGTACAGGTTGTGCAGCCGGGCGCCGGTGAGCGCGCGCAGCCGCTGTGCGGTCACCGCGGGCAACGCCTCACCGGAGGCGAAAACGTTACGCAGGCTGACACATTCGGCCGCCCGCTCCTCGGCGACGAACACCGCGAGCATCGACGGCACGAAGTGCACCGTGGTGACCCGCTCCTCGATGATCAGGCGGGCCAGGTAGGCGGGATCGCGATGGCCGTCCGGCTTGGCGACCACCAGCCGCGCACCAACTTGCAAGGGCCAGAAGAACTCCCACACCGACACGTCGAAGGTGGCGGGCGTCTTCTGCAACACCACGTCGTAGGCGGCGAGGCCGTATTCGGCGTGCATCCAGACCAGGCGGTTGACGATGGCCGCGTGCGAGACCGCGACGCCCTTGGGCCGGCCGGTCGAACCCGACGTGAAGATCACATAGGCGGTGTTGGCCGGGCGCAGTGGCTTGTGCCGGTCCGCGTCGGTCAGCGGCGCATCCGAGAACTCGGACAGGTCCAGCTGATCGATGCGCACCTGCCGGGACGCCGAGGTCGCCAGGTCGGTGCCGGAGGTCAGCACGCACACCGGGCGCGCCGTCTCCAGGATGTAGTCGGTGCGCTCGGCCGGGTGATCCGGATCGAGCGGCACGTACGCACCGCCCGCCGCGTTCACCGCGTACATACCGACGACGAGATCGATGGACCGGCGCATGCCAAGGGCCACATACGATTCCGGGCCGACGCCATTCTGCTTGAGCCAGCGCGCCAGGCGGTGCACCCGGGCAGCGAACTCGGCGTAGGACAGACCTGTCCCCTCGAAGGTGACCGCGTCTGCTTCCGGCGCCCGCGCGACCTGGGCTTCGAACAGCGAGACCAGCGTCGCGGCGGCGTCGCCGACCGGCGAGGTCAGCGCCGCGTCCACCGGGAATTCGGTGTCGTTCCACTGCTCGACCACCAGCGCGCGCTCGGCGCCGTCGAGCAGCTCGACATCGCCCACCGCCGCGGTCGGTTCGGCCGCGACACCGCCGAGCACCCGCAGGAAGCGCTCGGCGAAGGTGTTCGCGAACGCGCCGTCGAAAAGGTCGGTGGCGTAGAGGAGTTCGGCGTCCATCGCCGCCTCGCCGCCCTGGACCTCGCTCAGCGTCAGCTGCAGGTCGAACTTCGCGGTCGGCTGGTCGATGCCCAGTTCGGACACGGTCAGGCCGGGCAGCTCCAGCGACGCGCGCCCCAGATTCTGGAACGAGAGCATCACCTGGAACAGCGGATGCCGGGCCTGCGAACGGGCCGGGTTGAGCACCTCGACCAGGCGCTCGAACGGCACGTCGGCATGCGCGAACGCCTGCAGGTCGCGTTCGCGCACCTGCGCGAGCAGGTCGGCGAAGGGCGCGTCGGTGTCCACCTGGGCACGCAGCACCAGGGTGTTGACGAACATGCCGACCAGGTCGTCGAGCGCCTGCTCGCCACGACCGGCCACCGGGATGCCGATGGCGATGTCGTCGGAACCGGACAGACGGGCCAGCAGCGCCGCGAATGCGCTGTGCACCACCATGAACAGCGTGGTGCCGTGCTCGTGCGCGACCCGGTTCAGCTCGTCGATCAGGGCGCCGGGCACCCGGAAGCGGTGTGTCCCGGCCTGATACGACGCGACCGCGGGACGCGGTCGTCCGGCCAGCCGCAGTTCGTCGGGCAGTCCGGCCAGCGCGCCGCGCCAGTAGTCGAGCTGTTCGGAGATCAGCGAGGTCGGGTCGTCCTCGGAACCGAGTGTTTCCCGTTGCCACAGCGCGAAATCCACGTACTGGACCGCGAGCGGCGGCCAGCCCGGCTCCGAGGCCGAGGTGCGCGCCACGTAGGCGGTCATCAGGTCGCGGACCAGTGGCCGCATCGAGAAACCGTCCGCGGCAATGTGATGCACCACGACGACGAGCACGTAGTCCGCCGTGTTGGCGCCCTGCTCGCCGCGGTCCTGGGTACCGGAGGCGAGCTGGTAGGCCCGCAGCCGCACCGGCGGCTCGGCGGTCACGTCGAAGCCGCGCTCGACGAATTCGTACATGGCGCCGAGCAATTGGCCCTCGGCGACCGGGAACACCTCGAGGTCCGGGATCGCCCGGGTCGCGGGCAGCACCCGCTGGCAGGCGACGCCGTCCTGGGACGGGTAGATGGTGCGCAGCGATTCGTGCCGCGCGACCACATCGGCGATCGCACCGCGCAACGCGTCCAGATCCAGCGCGCCCTCCAGGCGCACCGCGGCCGGGATGTTGTTGGCCGCCGAGTCCGCGTCGAAGCGGTTGAGGAACCACATCCGCTGCTGGGCCAGCGACAGCGGCGGGAACTCGGGCCGGACCTGCGCCGTCAGCGCCTGCCGGGCACCGCTGCCCGCACGCGATTCGACCCGCGCGGCCAGCGCGGCCACGGTCGGCGCCTCGAACAGCGCGCGCACCCCGACCTCGGTGTCCAGCGCCGCGCTCAGCCGTGCGACCACCTGGGTGGCGACCAGCGAGTTGCCGCCGAGTTCGAAGAAATCGTCGTCCACGCCGACCCGCGGCACGCCGAGCAGCTCGGCGAAGACCTCCGCCACGATCTCCTCGATCGGGGTGGCGGGTGCGCGGAACTGCTTGGCCTCGAACACCGGAGCGGGCAGCAGCTTGCGATCGAGCTTGCCGCTGGCGTTCACGGGGAACGTATCGAGCACCACGATCGCGGCAGGCACCATGTAGCCGGGCAGCAGCCCGCCCAGCGCCACCTTGATCGCATCGGTGTCGAGCACCGTATCCGCTGCGGCGACAACGTAACCCACCAGCTGATCGCCCGCGTGCGCGTCGGCGCGCACCACCACGACCGACTGCGCCACGCCGGGCTGGGCCAGCAGCGCGGCCTCGATATCGCCGAGCTCGATGCGCAGACCGCGCAGTTTCACCTGGAAGTCGGTGCGGCCCAGGTATTCCAGCTCGCCGTCGGCGGTCCAGGTGACCAGGTCGCCGGTGCGGTACATGCGCGCGCCCGCGGTGCCGTACGGATTGGCCACGAACCGATCCGAGGTCAGGTCCGGACGCCCGAGGTAGCCCACCGCGAGCTGATCGCCCGCGAGATAGAGCTCACCCGCGACACCCGGTGCGACCGGATGCAACCGGGCGTCGAGCACGAACACCCGGGTGTTCCACACCGGGCGCCCGATCGGGACCGAGACCGTATCCGCCTGCGTCACTTCGTGATACGTGACGTCGACAGCGGCCTCGGTGGGGCCGTAGAGGTTGTGCAGACGCGCGCCGGTCAGCTCGCGCAGCCGCGCCGCGGTCGGCGCGGGCAGCGCCTCACCGGAGGCGAACACCTGCCGCAGCCGTGACGAGGGGTAGCCGTCCGCGTCGCCGCTCTCGTTGCCGAGGGTGGACACGAACACCGACAGCATCGACGGCACGAAGTGCGCCGTGCTGATGCCCTGCTCGGCGATGATCTGCGCGAGATACACCGGGTCGCGGTGGCCGTCCGGCTTCGCGACGACCAGGCGCGCGCCGGTCTGCAACGGCCAGAAGAACTCCCAGACCGAGACGTCGAAGGTGGCGGGCGTCTTCTGCAGCACCGCGTCGTCGGGGCCGATCGGGTACTCGTGCTGCATCCACAGCAGCCGGTTGACGATCGCGGCATGACTGACCGCCACACCCTTCGGACGACCGGTCGACCCCGAGGTGAAGATCACATAGGCGGTGTTCTGCGGCCGCAGCGCCCTGGTGCGTTCCGCGTCGGTGATCGGCGCGCCGCTCGACGCGGCCATACCGGGCACACCCTCGATGCCCTCGATCGCGATGACCGGGACCTCGCGCTGCAGGTCGATGCCGAAGCCGTCGGCCGAGCGGTACAGGATCATCCGCGGCCGCGCGGTGTCCACGATGTGATTGATCCGGTCGGCAGGCTGATCCGGGTCCAGCGGCACGTACGCCGCACCCGTCTGCAGCACCGCGTACATCGCGACGACCAGTTCGTTGGAACGCCGGATAGACAGTGCGACAAGCGATTCCGGTCCGACACCGGCCTTGATCAGCTGGCGCGCGATCCGGTTGGCCCGCACCTGCAATTCGCGATAGGTGAGCCGTTGTTCATCGAAGACCAGGGCCACCGCGTCCGGCGTCGCCGCCGCCTGCGCGTCGAACAGCGAGACCAGCGTCTCGGCGGGCACCGGCTGGGCGGTGTCGTTCCAGTCGACCAGCACCTGCGCGTGTTCCTCGGGCGCGAGCAGGTCGATATCGCCGATCGCGACGTGCGGGTCCGCGGTGACGGCGGCGAGCACGCGGTCCAGGCGCCGGGCGAACGCGGCGACCGTCGCCTCGTCGAAAAGGTCGAGGGCATAGGAGAACTCGGCCGACATACCGGCCGCTTCACCGAGCTCGTTCGTGGTCTCCTGCAGGGTGAGCTGCAGGTCGAACTTGGCGAGGCGGGCGTCGTAGTCGATGCCGTTGACCGAGAGACCGGGCAGCTCCAGGCTGGCCTGCCGGGTGTTCTGGAAGGTCAGCATCACCTGGAACAGCGGGTGCCGGGCCTGCGAACGCGCCGGGTTGAGCACCTCGACCAGCCGCTCGAACGGCACGTCGGCATGCGCGAAGGCATGCAGATCGGTCTCGCGGGCGTGCGCGAGCAGATCCGCGAAGCTTGCCGCGCCGTTCACCTGGGTGCGCAGCACGAGCGTGTTGACGAACATGCCGATCAGGTCGTCCAGCGCGGCCTCGCCGCGGCCCGCCACCGGGGTGCCGATGGCGATGTCGCCGGTACCACTGGCCCGGGCCAGCAGCACGGCCAGCGCGCTGTGCATGACCATGAACAGCGAGGCGTTGTGCCTGCGCCCCAGATCGACCAGCGCACGCTGGGTCTCGCCGGAGATCACGAACGGGTAGGTGCCACCGCGATAGGAGGCGGCCGCCGGGCGCGGCCGATCCGAGGGCAACACCAATTCGTCCGGCAGATCCGCGAGTTCACGCGTCCAGTACCGAATCTGGTTGGCGATCAACGAACTCGGGTCGTCCTCGGAACCGAGCACCTCGCGCTGCCACAGCGCGTAGTCCGCGTACTGCACGGGCAACGCCGACCAGGCCGGGGCCTCCCACGAGGTGCGCGCCGCGTAGGCCACCATGACATCGCGGGCCAGCGGCCCCATCGACCAGCCGTCGGCGGAGATGTGATGCACCACCATGCCGAGCACGTACTCGGACTCGCTGATCTCGAAAAGCCTTGCGTGCAACGGCACTTCGTTGGTCACGTCGAAGGCCATAGAGGCCAGCTCGACCAGGTGGTCGATCAGGTTGTGCTCGGTGACCGGCACCGGGGTCAGGTCGGGCACGATCTGCGCCGCGTCCAGCACCACCTGCACCGGCCCGGTCTTCGTCTCCGGGAACACGGTGCGCAGCGACTCGTGCCGATCGATCACGTCGATGACCGCGACCTGCAGCGCGGCCACATCGAGATCACCGGAGAGCCGGATGGCGACCGGGATGTTGTTGACCGCCGACTCGGTGTCGAACCGGTTGAGGAACCACATCCGCTGCTGTGCCAGCGACAGCGGCACCTCCTCCGGCCGCACCCGGGCCACCAGCGCCTTGCGCGCGCCGTCACCGGCGTGCGACTCCACCCGGGCCGCGAGCGCGGCGACGGTGGACGCCTCGAACAGCATGCGCACCGGCACCCTGGTGTCGAGCGCGATACCGAGCCGGGACGCGACCTGGGTCGCGATCAGCGAGTTGCCGCCCAGCTCGAAGAAGTCGTCGTCGACGCCGACCCGGTTGATGCCGAGCACCTCGCCGAAGATCTGCGCGACGATCTCTTCGATCGGCGTGGTCGGCGCACGGAATTCGCGCACCTCGAAGACCGGGGCGGGCAGCGCCTTGCGATCCAGCTTGCCGGAAGGGTTGAGCGGCAACGCATCCAGCACCACGATCGCCGACGGCACCATGTAGGCGGGCAGCGTGCGATGCAGCGCGTTCTTGATGTTGTCGATATCGACCGGGCCCGCGGGCGTCACCACATAGGCGACCAGCTGATCGCCCGCGACGGTGTCCAGCACGAGCACGACCGCCTGACCGACGGCCGGATGGTCGAGCAGCGCGGCCTCGATCTCGCCGAGTTCGATGCGCTGCCCGCGGAACTTCACCTGGAAGTCGGTGCGGCCGATGTACTCCAGCACACCGGCGCCGCCGACCTCCGGATCCCGCGGCTCGACCCAGCGAACCAGGTCACCGGTGCGGTAGAGGCGCGCACCGGGCGGACCGAAGGGGTCCGCGACGAAGCGTTCCGCGCTCAGGTCGGGGCGGCCGTGGTAGCCGCGCGCCACCTGCGCACCGCCGAGGTACAGCTCGCCGGGCACGCCGACGGGCACCGGCGCCAGGCCGTCGTCGAGCACGTAGGTCTGGGCGTTCCACACCGGGCGGCCGATCGGCACCGCGGCCGGGGCGACCTCGTTGAGATGCCAGGCGGTGGCGTGCACGGTGAACTCGGTGGGACCGTACAGGTTGTGCATCACGGCGGTGGAGAACTGCCGGAACGCGGTGACCGTGGCCGGGGGCAGGGCTTCACCGGCGACGAGAACCGCACGCAGCGAAGCACATTCGGCGGTCGAGGCGGCCCCGGCGAACACCGAGAGCATCGACGGCACGAACGAGGTCATGCTCACCTGGTGGCGGCCGATGATCTCGGAGAGGTACATCGGATCGCGGTGGCCGTCCGGCGCGGCGATGAGCATCCGGGCGCCGACGGCGAGCGTGCCGAACAACTCCCACACCGACACGTCGAAGGTGACCGGGGTCTTCTGCAGGATCACATCGCCGGGGCCGATGCGGTATTCGCCGGTGATCCAGGCGATCTGGTTGAGCACGCTGGCGTGGCTGACCGCCACACCCTTGGGCCGGCCGGTGGAACCGGAGGTGTAGAGCACGTACGCGGCATTCGTCGGGCGCAGCGGCGCACGGCGTTCCGCGTCGGTGATCGGCGCGTCGCTGAATTCGCTCAGATCCAAGGTGTCCAGCGCGAGCACCGGGCAGTCCGCGGCGCGCACGTCGTCGGACAGAGTGGTCAGCACGCACACCGGCGCCGAGTTGGCCAGCACGTACTCGGTGCGCTCGGCCGGATGATCGGGGTCGATCGGCACGTAGCCGCCGCCCGCGGTCATGGTGGCGTAGATGGCGATCAGCATGTCCACCGAACGGCGGATGCCGACCGCGACCAACGACTCCGGGCCGACGCCCTCGGCGATCAGCTTGCGCGCCAACCGATTCACGCGTGCCGAGAACTCGGCGTAGGACAGCTCGACCTGCGGGCCGAACTCACCCGCGCTGCGGGTGCCGCCGTCGAACACGACGGCGATGTCGCGCGGCCGCTGCCGCACCTGCTCCGCGAACAGGTCCAGCACGGTGGCCGCGGGCAGTTCGTGCGCGGTCCGGTTCCACGCGGTGAGCACGGTGGCGCGCTCGGCGTCGTCGAGGATCTCGATATCGCGCACCGCGGTCTCCGGCGCGGCAACCGCGGCCTCGAGCACCCGCAGGTAGCGGCGGCCGAACTCGGTCACCGTCGCGGCGTCGAACAGGTCGGTGGCGAAGGACACCACGGCCGCCATGCCCGCGGGCTCGCCGTTCGCGCCACGCTCTTCGGTGACGGTCCACTGCAGGTCGAACTTGGCGATATCGACCTCGAGCTCGTCGGCGGTGACCGAGAGTCCGGGCAATTCCAGCGTCGCGTGCGACATTTCCTGGAACGAGAGCATCACCTGGAACAGCGGGTGGCGCGCCTGCGAGCGGGTCGGGTTGAGCACCTCGACCAGGCGCTCGAACGGGACATCTGCGAAAGCGAAAGCGGCCAGGTCGGTTTCGCGCGTGCGGCCGAGGAACGCGGTGAACGGCTCGGCGCCGTCGACCTCCGAACGCAGCACGAGGGTGTTGACGAACATGCCGATCAGGTCGTCGAGCGCCTGCTCACCGCGACCGGCGACCGGGGTGCCGATCGCGATGTCGGTGGTGCCCGACAACCGGGCCAGCAGCACCGCCAGCGAGGCGTGCATGACCATGAACAGGCTGACGCCCTGCGCCCGCGCCAACGCCGAAAGGCGCTGGTGCAGTTCGGCATCGATCTGGAAGCCGACCCGGCCGCCGCTGAAGCTCTGCACCGGCGGACGGGGCCGGTCGGTCGGCAGGTCGAGCTGATCCGGCAGACCGGCCAAAGCCCGGCGCCAGTAAGCGATTTCGCGCGAAGCCATGGAACCGGGATCGGATTCGGCGCCGAGCAGCTCACGCTGCCAGACGCTGAAGTCCTGGTACTGCACCGGCAGCGGCGCCCAACTCGGCGCCTGCCCGGCCGAGCGCGCCAGGTAGGCGGCGGCGATATCGCGCGCGAGCGGACCGAAGGAGAAACCGTCGGCGGCGATGTGGTGCACCACGAACGCGACCGCGTAATCCGCGGCGCCGTTCTCGCGGCCGCCGGTCACCGCGTACACCCGCACCCGGATCGGCAGCTCGCGCGAGACATCGAAGCCGGTGGCGGCGAATCCGGTGAGCGCACCGTGCAATTCGGCTTCGTCGATCGGCTCGATCGCGATGCCGAGATCGACCTGGTCGACCGGCAGCACCTGCTGGTAGCCGCCGTCGCCGGACTCGGGGAAGATCGTGCGCAGCGACTGCTGGCGGTCCAGCACGTCGGTCAGCGCGGCGTGCAGCGCGTCCAGATCGACCTGGCCGCGCAACCGGACCACGAACGGCAGGTTGTAGGCCGGCACGGTCGAGTCGAACTGGTTGATGAACCACATCCGCTGCTGCGCCAGCGACAGCGGCACCCGGTCGGGCAGCTGCTGCGCGACCAGCGGCGGGCGTGCCCCCTCTGCGGGGGATGCGTTCTCCATGCGCAGCGCGATACCGGCGACGGTCGGGGTCTCGAACAGGGCGCGCACCCCGAGCTGGGTGCCGAACGCCGCGCCGATCCGCGACACCACCTGGGTCGCGACCAGCGAGTTGCCGCCCAGGTCGAAGAAGTTGTCGTCGATGCCGATGCGCTCCTGGCTGAGCACGTCGGCGAAGATGCCCGCGACGATCTGCTCGGCCTGGGTGCGCGGGGCCCGGAAGTCGGCCGCGTCGGCGCTGAACACCGGCTCCGGCAACGCTTTACGGTCCAGCTTGCCGCTGGTGTTGAGCGGGAAGGCGTCCAGCACCATGATCGAGGCGGGCACCATGTAACTCGGCAGCTTCTCGCCCGCGAATCGGGTCAGCTCGACCGGTTCGATCGAATGTCCCGGCGCGGGAACGACATACGCGACCAGCTGCTGACCGGTGACGGTGTCCAGCACCAGCACGACGGCCTGGCTCACCGCGGGATGCGCGAGCAGATCCGTCTCGATCTCGCCGAGCTCGATGCGCTGGCCGCGGAACTTCACCTGGAAGTCGGTGCGGCCGATGTATTCCAGCGTGCCCGCGTCGTTCCAGCGCACCAGGTCACCGGTGCGATACATGCGCTCGCCGGTGGCCGAGAACGGGTTGGCGACGAAGCGGTCCGAGGTCAGGTCCGGGCGGCCGCGATACCCGCGCGCGAGCTGACGCCCGCCCAGGTACAGCTCACCCGGCGCCCCGATGGCGGCCGGGCGCAGCCGCGAATCCAGCACGTAGACAGCGACATTCCACTCCGGGATGCCGATCGGCACGGTCACCGTGTCGGCGGCGGTCGCCTCCCAGTAGGTCACCGAAACCGCGGCCTCGGTCGGACCGTACAGGTTGTGCAGACCGGCGGGGGTGATCGCGCGGAAGCCCGCGGCGGTCTCCGGCGGCAGCGCCTCGCCGATCACGAAAACCGCACGCAGCGTGGCACATTGCGCCGCGGTCGCGTGCGCGACGAACACGGTGAGCATGGACGGCACGAAGTCGGTCACGGTAACGCCGTGCCGCTCGATCATGTCCGCGACGTAGAGCGGGTCACGATGCCCGTCCGGGCTCGCGATCACCAGCTTCGCGCCGACCAGCAGCGGCAGGAAGTAGCCCCACAGCGACACGTCGAAGGTGGTGGCGGTCTTCTGCAGGTACACGTCGTCCGCGGTCAGCCGGTACTCGTCGAGCATCCACAGCTGCTGATTGACGATCGCGTGATGGGTCACCGCGACGCCCTTGGGGCGACCGGTCGAGCCCGAGGTGTAGATGACGTAGGCCGTGTTGCCGGGCCGCAGCGGGGCGAGCCGCTCCGCGTCGGTGATCGGCGCGGCCGAATACGCCGACACATCGAGGGTGTCGATCGGCACCTGCCGCACCGACTCCGGTAACTCGAGTTCGTCGGCGGTCAGCGTCAGCACGCAGACCGGTGCCGCGCTGTCGAGGATGTAGGCGGTGCGATCGGCCGGATGGTCCGGATCGATCGGCACGTACGCGCCACCGGCCTTCAGCACCGCGTGCATGCCGACAACCAGCTCCAGCGAGCGGCGCATACCCAGTGCGACAAGGGATTCCGGGCCGACGCCGTCGGCGATCAGGAAGCGCGCCAAACGGTTGACCCGCGCGTCGAACTCGGCATAGGTGAGGGTGGCGCCCTCGAAATCGAGTGCGATGTCGTCCGGCGCCACCGGCATCTGTGCGTCGAGCAGCGCGGCCAGCGTGGTGTCGGGCACCTGCTGCTCGGCGTCGTTCCACTCGACGAGGGTCAGCTGCCGCTCGTCGTCGGTGGTCGAGGTCAGCGACCAGACCGGGGTGTCGGCCGCAGCGGCGAGGAACCGCTCGAAGAACTCGAGGAACCGCGAATGATGGCGGCGCGCTTCGGCTTCGGTGTACAGGTTCGGGTTGGTCTCGAAGTCGATCCGCGCGCGGGCGCCCGCCTCGGACTGGTAGAAGTTGACGCCGAGATCCTCGATGCTGCCGGTGGACAGCACACTCATGGTGCCGACCATCGAGCCCATCCGGATCTGGTCCTGGAACAGCATGATATTGACCCAAGGACCGAAGAACTCCGTGGTCACCACGCCGTCGCCCGCCGAATCACGGCGAATGTCCTCGTGCCGGTACCGCTGATGGCGCAGCGTGCCCGCCACCGTCACGGCCACCTGCTGCAGCAGGTCGGCGACGGTGGTGTCATAGCCGACCCGCAGGCGCAGCGGCACGATGTTGGACGACACACCACCGGAACGCCGCATTGCGGCGGTGGTGCGCGCGGTCACCGGCAGGCTCAGGATGACGTCCTCGGAGCCGGTCCACTGCGCGAGATAGGCGGCGAAACCGGCCAGCAACAGGCCCGCGGGCATCGAGTCATGGCGTGCCGCAGCGGCTTCGAACAGCGCGGTCTGCTCGTCCGAGAGCAGCGCGCTGGCGATGCCGTTGATCGCCGCGGGCTCGGCCGAACGCCCGACCAGGCTGGTGCCCTCCTCCAGGCCCTTGACCTTCTCGGCCCAGTACTCCTTGTCCGAGACGAACCGGGTGCTGTCCCGGTAGGCCATTTCCTGGTCGTAGAGCGTGCGCAGATCGGTGGCCTTGGCCGGCTTGATCTCCTCGCCGTTCACCATCGCCGTGTAGACCTCGGCGATGCGGTTCACGTTGGTCATGGCGGCGAAGCCGTCGAGCGAAATGTGGTGCGCGCGCAGGTACCAGTACCAGTGATCGTCGGCCAGCTGCAGGCCGGCGATGCGCATCAACCGGTCCTCGGTGAGGTTCACCGGGCTGCTGTACTCGGCCCGCATCCACGCCATCGCGGCGGCGGCCGGATCTTGCTCGTCCCGCAGATCTACGTAATAGACCTTGTCATGGTCCGGGATGCTGTGGTCGACCCACTGATACGGCTGACCGTCACGCTCGACGATGCGCAGGAAGCCGGACTCCAGCTCGGTCGAGGCGATGATCAGCGCTTCGCGCAACACCTCCAGATCGAGCACGCCGCGCAGATCGACGTACTGGGCGATGTTGATCGGCACCTGCGGGTCGACGTGCTGGGCATACCAGATACCCAGCTGCGCCGGGGACAGCGGGAAGTACTCGGCCGAACCAGCCTGGACCCGTTCGCCACCAGCTTCGCCGTTTCCGCCGAAATCCTGCCGGTCCAACCGTAACCTCGCTTCCGGAACACCACGCAAGCGCTCCCCGACGACACCCGGACAGGACGCACACCTATCCCAGCGTGGCGCCCGTGTCTCGGGGTTCAGTTCTCATATCAATCAGGCAAAAAAGCTCATTGGCACTATCTGTCGGCCAGGGTGACCTTGTTACATAGGCGCGACCGCGTCCTTTACCCACCCACCGGCACCGCCGGCAATCTCGCTGCAGATCACCGATCCAATCTACCGTCGTCACGCGCACCGAACCAACCAACCGCCATAGCCGACGAACATGATCACAGGCAGCGCCGTTGCGGCCGATCCGAGTACCTCGTGTTGTGGTCCTCACATCCTGCGCGACGGGTCGCGACCGGGGTGCGGCGGGTCAGCTCTGGCGGATCCGCGCCGGGTCGTAGAGGTGGGATTGCGCACACGACGGCGTCGCCGACAGCGCGCGCCCGACCAGGATCACCGCGGCCTGCCGCAGCCCCGCCGCCGCCACCTGATCGGCGATATCGGCGAGGGTGCCGCGCAGGACCAGCTGGTCCGGCTGGCTGGCCCGGTAGACCACCGCGACCGGACAGTCCGCGCCGTACTCGCCGACCAGCTCCGCGGCCAGCTCGCGAATCCGGGTGATGGCCAGGTGCAGCACGAGGGTGGCGCCCGTGGCGGCGAACCCGGACAGCGCCTCGGTGGCGGGCATCGCGGTCGACCGGGCCCGGGTGCGGGTGAGCACCACCGACTGGACCACCTCGGGGACGGTGAGTTCGGTGCCGAGCAGGGCCGCCGCGGCGGCGTAGGCAGGCACGCCGGGCGTGACGTCCCAGGCGATACCGAGCTCGTCGAGGCGCCGGGTCTGCTCGGTCAGCGCCGAGTAGAGCGACGGGTCGCCCGAGCACAGCCGGGCCACGTCCTTGCCGGAATCGTGCGCCCGCACCAGGTGCGCGGTGATCTGGTCGAGGTCCAGCTGCTGGGTGTCGATCAGTTCCGTGCCGGGTGCGCAGTGGGCCAGCACTTCCGGGTCCAGGTAGGTGCCCGCATACAGGCACACCGGCGCGGCGCGCAGCAGGCCGACCGCGCGCACGGTGAGCAGATCGGCCGCGCCCGGCCCGGCCCCGATGAAGTGCACGGTCATGCCGGTGAGTTTAGGCAGGTGACCGTGCGGTCGAGCGGAGACGTCGGCGGGTCAGGCCGTCGCGTTGAAGTGGGCGATCACCTTGCTGGGTCGCAACCGGACGACGAGTTCGCCCGGCACGCCGTTGCGCTTGCCGAACTCTTCGGCCCGGTCCGCACCCATGTACCGGCCGCCGATCTCGGTGGCGGTGCGCAGCAGTTCGTCCGGGTCTTCGGAGAGCGTGACGAATCCACGCAACTGCACCGACGGGTACGGCGGCGCCTCGCCGTCGACGACCACGGCGACCCGGCCGTCCCGCAGGAATGCCTTGCCCTTGCTCGTCGTCTTGCCGGTATTGAAGACCAGCTCGTCGCCCTCGAGCACGAACCAGACCGGTGTCACCATCGGGCTGCCGTCGGCGGCGACGAAGGCCACCTTGCCCGTCCGCGTGCCGTGCTGCAGGAACTCGCGCACCTCAGGATCGGAAAGTGATGCCATGAGTTCAGCCTATGGGCAGACGGCACCGGGCACCGCGCACCGCGGCGCGCATGTTGCCGACCGCCGCCGGATCAGATCGCGCCTTGTTCCCGGGCCCGCGCCACCGCCGAGGTCCGCGACCGCACGCCGAGCTTCGCGTAGATGTGCACCAGATGGGATTTGACGGTGGTCTCGCTCAGGAACAGCTCCTTGGCGATCTCGCGGTTGGACCGGCCGTCGGCGACCAGCCGCAGCACCTCGATCTCGCGCGGGCTCAGTGTGGTGTCGGCGCGGCGCACCCTGGTCATGAGCTTCGACGCCACCGCGGGCGACAGCACGCTCTCCCCCGCGGCGGCCGCGCGCACGGCGGCGAGCAGTTCGGCCGGCGGCGTGTCCTTCAGGATGTAGCCGCAGGCGCCCGCCTCGATGGCGCCGAGGATATCGGCGTCGGTGTCATAGTTGGTGACCACCAAGACATTCGGCGGCTGTGGAAGTGCGCGCAGTTCCGCGGTGGCGTCCGCGCCGGAACGGCCCGGGCCGAAGCTCAGGTCCATCAGCACCAGATCCACCGCGGTGGTCGCGCAGAACGCGACAGCCGCCTCGGCGGTCGGCACGTCGCCGACGACGATGAGATCGTCGCCGCCGCCCAGCAGCGCGCGCAGCCCCGCGCGCACGATCGCGTGATCGTCGGCGAGCAGCAGGCGGATCATGGCCGGTCCGCCCAGAGCGGAAACGCGACGGTCACCGCGGTATGCCCCGGCTCCGACTCCACCGCCATGGTGCCGCCCTGCTGCTCTACGCGCGAGCGCATGGCGGCCAGGCCGAAGGAACCCGACGGCGGCTGGTCGAGCACGTCGGCGCCGATGCCGACCCCGTCGTCCACGACGTCGAGCAGGACCTGCGCGTCGGCGTAGGTCAGCGTCAGACGCAGCCGGGCCGCGTCGGCGTGGCGCACCACGTTCGCGACGGCACCCTGCGCGATCCGCACCAGGGCCGCCTCGATCGGCATCGGCAAGCGCTCGGGAGCGCCCTCCACCACCAGCCGGGCGGTGCACTCGGGGGTGTTGGCGCGCAAGCAGATTCGCTCCAGCGCCTGGGCCAGCGACTGCCCCTCCAACGCGGCCGGGGTCAATTCGGCGATCAGCCTTCGGGTTTCGGCGAGGTTCTCGGCCGCGGTCTCGCGCGCCAAGACGATCTGTTGCAGCGCAGGGTGTTCCGGTGCCGACTGCTCGGCGGCGTGCAGGAGCAACTGGATACTGCTCAGCCCCTGCGCGACCGTGTCGTGGATTTCCTGGGCCAGCCGTTCCCGTTCGGCCAGCTTGCCCGCGGTGCGTTCCTGCTCCGCGAGAGTGGCTCGGGTGCTGAGCAATTCGTCGATCAGGCGCTGCCGCTGCGCCGACTCGCGAAACAGTGCCTGATAACCCAGGCCGATGCCGACCGCCACCGCCGCGCCGAAGATCGGGCCGATCACCCCGGCCACCGACCAGCCACGGTGCATACCGAAGCCGAGCACCGCGATCGCGGTCGATGCCGCGACAGCCACCAGACTCCACGGCCGGGGCAGCAGGTGCAGATAGAGGAAGAACAAGCCGAAAGCCAGGTAGCCCGCGTCGGGGGCGAGCACGACCAGGCCGAGCCACCACACCGTGAGCGCCCCCAGCCACCACTGGATACCGCCCGGGCGTCCGTTCAACACCGACCCAGCGAAGTAGGTCAGCAGGAACAGCGCGGTCGACGCCACCACGGGCAGCGGGTGCGCCGCGCCGGGCAGCAGCGCGCGGACGGCGACCACCACCGCCAGCGCCGTCACCAGCACATGCAGGCCGTACCGCAGCGCGGTGAAGACGGGCGTGAGCGGTGACGAGTGCACCCTCCCAGCTTATGTGCGGCTACCTCGGCGGCATCCATCGAAAGGTGTAAAACGGCACCCACCGTTCGATCGGGCACGGTTCCTCCGCCGGTGCGATGGCGGCGGGCGCCGCGCGGGGAACAGTGAAATCATGTTCGTCGCACTCCGAGATCTGCGCGCCGCCCGCGGTCGCTTCCTGCTCATCACCCTGGTCGTCACGCTGGTGGCGTTGCTGGTGAGTTTCCTGAGCGGGCTCACCGCGGGGCTGGCGCACCAGAACATCTCGGCCGTGCAGTCGTTCCCCGGGGACACGGTGGTGTTCGCCGACACCGGCGGGCAGCCCTCGTTCGAGGCCTCGACGCTGAGCCGGGAACAGGTCGCGGCCTGGCAGTCCGCGGCGGGACCCGACGGCACGGTCGACCCCATCGGCATCAGTCACGGCAAGGTCGATCCCGGCGGGCGGGCAGCGACGCAGGTCGCGCTGTTCGGCACGCAGGGCACGGCTTTCGGCAACCGTTCCGCAACCGCGACCGGCAGCGTGGTGCTGAGCGCCGGCGCGGCCACGGAACTCGGTGCGGCGGCGGGCGATTCGGTCACCATCGATGGGCGCGCGTTCACCGTGCAGGCCGTCGCCGGGGACGACTGGTACAGCCACACGCCGGTGGTGTGGCTGACCCTCACCGATTGGCAGACGCTCGACCCGCGGGCGGGCGCGGCGACCGTGCTCGCGGTTTCCGGTGTGCCCGATATCGCGGCGGTGAACGCGGCCGCGCGTACCCAGACGACGAGTTCGTCCGGCGCGCTCTCGGCGCTCAGCGCCTACCAGGCCGAAAACGGTTCGCTGACATTGATGACGGTGCTGCTCTTCGTCATCTCGGCGCTGGTGATCGGCGCGTTCTTCACCGTGTGGACGGTGCAGCGGATGCCCGATATCGCGACCCTGAAAGCACTCGGCGCGACCTCCGGTTCCCTCGTCCGCGATGCTCTCGCGCAAGCCGCGATCGTACTGAGCGCCGGAGTGGCGGTCGGTCTCGGCATCACGGTCACCGCAGCGGCTTTCCTCGGGGACGCGCTTCCGTTCGTCCTCAGCCCGGCCACCACACTGCTGCCCGCGGCCGCGTTGATCGTGCTCGGTCTGCTCGGTGCCACGTTCGCCTTGCGCTTCCTGTTCACCACCGATCCGTTGACCGCGCTCGGCGCGGCACGTTGAGCCACTGGAGATTTCCCGACATGAGCACCACCGCACTCACCGTCGACGACGTGACCCTCACCTACCCCGACGGCGCCGGTCGCCTCACCGCGCTGGACCGAGTGAGCCTGCGCGTCGAAGGCGGCGACATCGCCGCGATCACCGGCCCCTCCGGCTCCGGAAAATCCAGCCTGCTCGCCGTCGTCGCCACCCTGATCCGTCCCGACTCCGGCCGGATCGAACTCCGAACCCCCAGCGGCAGTGTCGATCTCGCCACCGCCGGTCGCCGCGAGGCCGCCGCGCTGCGCCGTTCGTCCCTCGGCATCGTCTTCCAGCAGCCGAACCTGATTCCCGCGCTGACCGCCCTCGAACAACTCGAGGTGATGACGCACCTGGGCCAGCAGCTCCGCCCTTCCGCTCGCCGTCGCCGCGAAACACGCTCCAGGGCAATGGAACTCCTGGATTCCGTCGGCCTCGCCGACCAGCACGCCAAACGCCCCGCCCAACTCTCCGGCGGCCAACGCCAACGCGTCAACATAGCCCGCGCCCTCATGAACACCCCCGCCCTCCTCGTCATCGACGAACCCACCAGCGCCCTCGACACCGAAAGAGGCTCCGCCATAATCGATCTCATCCTCACCATCACGAAAACCCACAACACCGCAACCCTTCTCGTCACCCACGACCACACCCACCTCCCCCAAATGACCACCGTCCACCACCTGACCGACGGCCACCTGACCCACACCCGAAACAGCGAAAACTGGAACGTTCCAAAGCAATTGGTTCCAAAAACAGCCTGATCGTGAATCCATCTTGACCGTCCTGGCCAACTGTGTTCTCCCTGCGGAGCGCGGGACGATGTACATTGACCTGGTAACGGGCCTTCTGCCCGCAGCCGCCCGACACTTCCTGGAGAGCGTCATGACCGCTGGCTACGAATACCAAAACGAACTCATCAGGACCTACTTTTTCGAAGGCAAGGCAGAGGGCAAAGCCGAGGGCAAAGCCAACGGCGAGGCCAGTGCGCTGCTGCGGGTTCTGCGCCATCGCGGCTTCGAAATCAGCGACGCTCTCGCAACTCGAGTCGAGCAGCAGACCGACATCGCCCAACTCGATGTCTGGCTCGATCGCGCCCTAGACGCCGCCTCGCTCGACGAGGTATTCGGCGAGTAAGCCCCCCCGGGGGCCGCAATGCCTCGCGATCAGGCGCGCAGACCGAGTAGGGCGTTGTGTTCGCGGTGGACCTTGGTGCGGAGGGTGTCTACGAAGGCGGCTACTTCGGGGCGGCGGAGGGTTTCGGGGCGGGCGACCAGCCAGTAGGCGAGGCTGACGGAGACGGTGTCGGGGAGGACGCGGATCAGGTCGGGGTGGCGGTCGGCCATGAAACACGGGAGCAGGCCGAGGCCCGCGGCGGCCCGGGTGGCCTCGACATGGACGAAAACGTTTGTGGAAGTGACGGATTCACGCATGGCGGGGGCGAAGCTGGACGCCAGGTCCAGGTCGTCCACCTGCAGCATGGAATCGATGAAGTAGACGAGGGGGTGCGCGGCGAGGTCGTCGATGGTGGCCGGAGTGCCGTGCTCGCGCAGATAGTCCCGGGAACCGTAGAGGCCGAGACAGTAGTCGGAGAGCCGAATCGCGGTGGCGCGATGCACCTGCGGCTCGCCGACCACCACCTCGAGATCGAGCCCGGACCGCTGCGTCGACGCCCGCCGGGTGGTCGCCACGATCTCGACGGTGATCTTGGGATGCTGCCGCTGCACCTCGGCGGCGGCCGGCGCGGCGAGATAGGCGCTGAAACCGTCGGTCGCCGAAATCCGCACCACCCCTTCCAACACCCGGACACCGCCCGCGTCCGCACCGAGTGACTTGACCGCCGACTCGACGACCTCGGCCGCCGCCAGCGCCTCCCGCCCGAGATCGGTGAGCTCCCAACCGCCCGCGGCCCGGGTCAGCACCCGCCCGCCCAGCGTGTGCTCGAGCGCGGCGATCCGCCGGGAGATGGTGGTGTGGTTGATGCCGAGCTCCTCGGCGGCGGACACGAATCGCCCGGAGCGCCCGACCGCCAACAGCACCAGCAGGTCGTCGGCGCTGGGACGCCGCGCGGAGCCGGCCATATTCACAGCCGCGCCTCGCCGACAAGCCACTGCGCCGCGCATGCAGCGGGCTGGAAGAAGATGCACGCGCCCATGTGTGCATTCTCGCAGATACGTACTGCACATCTAGTCATTGCGGACAAACCGATCTGCACTAATACTTCGTTGCAGCCGAGATTTGTGGGGGCCATCACATCTGGCACCGAGTGTGGCCCCGGGCACGAAGGAGAGTTCGATGAGCGTGCGCAGTGCATTGTGGCCGACGGGCGACGACCCGGGCGGGGCACCGACCGGCCTGAGACGGGTGGTCGCCGCGTCCATGGCGGGCACGGTCGTCGAATGGTATGAGTTCTTCCTCTACGGCACTGCCGCGACACTGGTCTTCAGCAAGGTGTTCTTCGCGAAGGGCACCAGCGATCTGGACGCGATCCTCGCCGCGTTCGTCACCTATGCCGTCGGCTTCGCCGCTCGCCCGTTGGGCGGCATCGTCTTCGGGCATTTCGGCGACAAGTACGGACGCAAGAAACTGTTGCAGTTCAGCCTGATCCTGGTGGGCAGCGCGACCTTCCTGATGGGCTGTCTGCCGACCTTCGGCCAGATCGGCTACTGGGCGCCCGCGCTGCTGGTGGTCCTGCGCTTCATCCAGGGTTTCGCGGTCGGCGGCGAATGGGGCGGCGCGGTACTGCTTGTCGCTGAACACAGTCCGAGTCGCAGCCGCGGTTTCTGGGCGAGCTGGCCGCAGGCCGGGGTGCCGATGGGAAATCTGCTGGCGACCGTCGTGCTGCTGGCCTTGACCACCTGGCTGTCGGAGTCGGCGTTCCTGAGTTGGGGCTGGCGCGTGGCCTTCTGGCTGTCCGCGGTGGTGGTACTGGTCGGTTACTACATCCGCACCAAGGTCACCGACGCGCCCATTTTCGTTGCGGCACAGCAGGAAATGGAGCAGATCAAGGCGACCTCGCTGAGCGTGGTCGAGGTGTTGCAGCGGTATCCGCGTGGCGTGCTCACCGCGATGGGCCTGCGCTTCGGCGAGAACATCCTCTACTACCTGGTGGTCACCTTCACCATCACCTATCTCAAGGTGCAGGTGCACGTGGACACCAAGGTCATCCTGTGGTGGCTGCTCGCCGCGCACGCGGTGCACTTCTTCGCCGTGCCGCTGGCGGGCCGGCTCTCGGATCACTTCGGCAGGCGCCCGGTGTATCTGGCCGGCGCGGTCACGGCGGGCACCTGGGGCTTCTTCGCCTTTCCGATGATGGACAGCGGGCACAACGCGGTCATCATGTCCGCGATCATCATCGGCCTGCTGTTCCACGCGCTGATGTACGCGGGACAGCCCGCGATCATGGCCGAGATGTTTCCCACCCGGATGCGGTATTCCGGTGTCTCCCTGGGCTATCAGGTGACCTCGATCGTGGCGGGTTCGCTTGCGCCGATCATCGCGGTCCGGCTGCTCAACGAATACGACTCGGCCGTGCCGATCGCGATCTATCTGGCTGTCGCGGCGGCCATCACCGCGGTCGCCGTGTTCTTCGCCCGCGAAACGAAAGGATTGGACTTGGCCACCGTCGATCTCGCCGACGCCGAGTATCTGGCAACGCAACCCACCGCCCCGGTGAACGCGAAATGACCGACCTGACAGGACGTTCCGCGCTGATCACGGGCGGCGCCAGCGGTATCGGCGCGGCCTGCGCCCGGGAACTGGCCGCGCGGGGCGCCCTGGTCACCATCGCCGATATCGACGATGTCGGAGCCAAGTCGCTCGCCCGCGAACTCGGCGGAAAACCTTGGGCCGTCGACCTACTCGACGTCGAGGCCTTGACCTCGTTGACGCTCGAGGTGGACATCCTGGTGAACAACGCCGGCGTGCAGAGCATCAGCCCGATCGAGGATTTCGCGCCGCAGCAGTTCCGGAACCTGCTCACCCTGATGGTCGAGGCGCCGTTCCTGCTCATCCGTGCCGCGCTGCCGCACATGTACCGGCAGGGTTTCGGCCGGATCGTCAATATCTCGTCGGTGCACGGACTTCGAGCCTCGGAGTTCAAGTCCGCCTACGTGACCGCCAAACATGGGCTGGAGGGCCTGTCCAAGGTCACCGCGCTCGAAGGCGGCAAGCACGGCGTCACGAGCAACTGCGTCAACCCCGGCTATGTGCGAACTCCGCTGGTGGACAAGCAGATCGCCGATCAGGCCAAGGCGCACGGCATTCCGGAACAGCAGGTGCTGGAGAAGATCCTGCTCACCGAGAGTGCGATCAAACGCCTGGTGGAGCCGGCGGAGGTGGCCGCACTGGTGGGCTGGTTGACCTCGGCGCACGCGGGCATGGTGACCGGCGCGTCCTACACCATGGACGGCGGGTGGAGCGCTCGATGACCGAGCGCCCCGCCCTAGGCCGGCTCGTCCTGCGTCAGGGCGGACAGCGCCATCCGGCGCAGGATGGGCCGGGCCCGCGCGGCGGTCGCCGTGCTCGCGCTGTGCGGGGTGGAGTTGATCAGGCCGAACGCGGCGTGCGCCTGCACGCGCGCCGTCTCTTCGGGTAGGCCGGGGTGCAGGTCACGCAGCACCGTGACCCAGATTTCCACGTACTGGCGCTGGGTGCGGCGCAGCTCGCGCCGGGCGGCGGCGGGCACGTTCTCCAGATCGCGATCCTGGATCCGGATGAGGTCGGCGTCGCCCAGCGCGAAGTCCAGGTGGAAGTCGACCAGGCCGGCCAGCGCGTCCGCCGCGGTCTCGGTGCGCGCCACCACCGCCTTGCCGCCGTCGAGCAGCCGCTGGCTGATCCCGACGAGAAGTTCCACCAGCAGCGCTTCTTTGTTGGGGAAATGGCGGTAGACGGCCGGACCGCTGATGCCGACCGCGGCGCCGAGGTCGTCCAGGCGCATGCCGAGGAAGCCGCGATCGGCGATGAGCCGGGCCCCGGCATCCAGCAGTTGTTGCCTGCGCTGCGCCTTCAGCTGTTCACGGCGGGTGAGCGTGCCGTCGTCGATGCTGGTCACACGCACTCCTTTCGCCCTCGGTGCGGACACACGCGTGCGCGGCTCGCAAGCGCTTCCTGGACATCTCGGTTAACCAAGATTAACCTGGATTCCAGTTATCGGCGACTAACTGGCCTATCCGTCACCCGACCCCGGCCGTCACCGAGTCGCTCCCAGACGCTGACCGACAGGATCACGTGATGACCGTTACCGAAGAGGCCGTCGACAACCGGGTCGC
This sequence comes from Nocardia vulneris, assembly GCF_001613425.1. Classification (GTDB taxonomy): domain Bacteria; phylum Actinomycetota; class Actinomycetes; order Mycobacteriales; family Mycobacteriaceae; genus Nocardia; species Nocardia vulneris. Next base: position 99,275 of record NZ_BDCI01000052.1, read on the forward strand.
CCACAAGGCACTCGTCGACGACCTGGGCGCCCGGCTGGCGGCCGCCGCACTCGGCGGACCCGCCAAAGCGCGGGACCGCCATGTCGCGCGCGGCAAGCTGCTGCCGCGGCAACGGGTGGACCAACTGCTCGACCCGGGCAGCCCCTTCCTGGAACTCTCGCCGCTCGCCGCGAGCGGGATGTACGGCGACGAGTCCCCGGGTGCGGGCATCATCACCGGTATCGGCCGGGTGTCCGGCCGCGAGTGCGTCATCGTCGCCAACGACGCGACCGTCAAGGGCGGCACCTACTACCCGATGACGGTGAAGAAGCACCTGCGCGCGCAGGAGATCGCGCTGCAGAATCAGCTGCCCTGCCTGTATCTGGTCGATTCCGGCGGCGCCTACCTGCCCGAGCAGGACGAGGTGTTCCCGGACCGGGAGCATTTCGGGCGCATCTTCTACAACCAGGCGACCATGAGCGCCAAGGGCATTGCGCAGATCGCGGCGGTGCTCGGCTCGTGCACCGCGGGCGGCGCGTACGTCCCCGCGATGAGCGACGAGGCGGTGATCGTGCGCAATCAGGGCACGATCTTCCTCGGCGGTCCGCCGCTGGTGAAGGCCGCGACCGGCGAGGTGGTCACCGCGGAGGAACTCGGCGGCGGCGCACTGCATTCGCGCACCTCGGGCGTCACCGACCATCTGGCCGAGGACGATCAGGACGCGCTGCGCATCGTGCGCCGCATCGTCGCGACCCTCGGTCCGCGCCCCGCGAGCCCTTGGGCGGTGTTGCCGCCGGTGGAGCCCGCCGCGTCGCCGGAGGAGCTGTACGACGTGGTGCCGGTGGACCTGCGCACCCCGTACGACGTGCGCGAGGTGATCCACCGGCTCGTCGATGCGAATCCCGAGGGCGACACCGGCTTTCACGAGTTCAAGGCCGAATACGGCAAGACCTTGGTCACCGGCTTCGCGCACATTCACGGCCACCCGGTCGGCATCGTCGCCAACAACGGCGTGCTGTTCAGCGAATCCGCCATGAAGGGCGCGCATTTCATCGAACTGTGCGACAAGCGCAAGATCCCGCTGCTGTTCTTGCAGAACATCACCGGGTTCATGGTCGGCCGCGACTACGAGGCGGGCGGCATCGCCAAGCACGGGGCCAAGATGGTCACCGCCGTCGCCTGTGCCCGGGTGCCGAAGCTGACGGTGGTGATCGGCGGTTCGTACGGCGCGGGCAACTATTCGATGTGCGGGCGGGCGTATTCGCCGCGCTTCCTGTGGATGTGGCCCAACGCCAGGATCTCGGTGATGGGTGGCGAGCAGGCCGCCTCGGTGCTGTCCACCGTGCGCGGCGACCAGCTCGACAGTTCGGGCCGGCCGTGGTCGGCGGCCGACGAGGAGGCGTTCAAGGCGCCGATCCGCGACCAATACGAACGGCAGGGCAACCCCTATTACTCGACGGCCCGCCTCTGGGACGACGGCGTGATCGACCCCGCGGACACGAGAACCGTCCTCGGACTTGCCCTTTCGGTGTGCGCGCAAGCGCCGCTCGAACCCGTTTCCTACGGCGTATTCCGGATGTGACGACCATGCTGAACAAATCTCATCCCGTCGGATTCGACACCGTGCTCGTCGCCAACCGCGGCGAGATCGCGGTGCGGGTGATGCGCACGTTGCGCGCCATGGGCATTCGCTCGGTCGCGGTCTACAGCGATGCCGACGCCGACGCCAGGCACGTGCACGAGGCGGATACCGCGGTGCGACTCGGCCCTGCCGCCGCGCGCGACAGCTATCTCGCGATCGACAAGGTGGTCGACGCCGCCGTCCGGACCGGCGCGCAAGCGGTGCATCCGGGCTACGGGTTCCTTTCCGAGAACGCCGCTTTCGCGGCGGCGCTCGCGCAGGCAGGCATCGTCTTCCTCGGTCCGCCCGCGCACGCGATCGAGGTGATGGGCGACAAGATCGCGGCCAAGAACACCGTGTCCGCGTTCAATGTCCCCGTCGTGCCCGGCATCGCCAGGCCGGGCCTGACCGACGCCGACCTGATCGAGGCGGCCACCGAGATCGGTTATCCGGTGCTGGTGAAGCCGTCGGCCGGCGGCGGCGGCAAGGGCATGCGACTGGTGGAGGAACCCGCGCAGCTGCCCGACGCGCTGGTCAGCGCGCGCCGCGAAGCCGCGTCCGCGTTCGGCGACGACACGCTGTTCCTGGAGCGCTTCGTCACCCGCCCGCGCCATATCGAGGTGCAGGTCTTGGCCGACCAATTCGGCAACGTGCTGCACCTCGGCGAACGCGAATGCAGCCTGCAGCGCAGGCATCAGAAGGTGATCGAAGAGGCCCCGTCCCCGCTGCTCGACGCGGCGACGCGGGCCAGAATCGGTGCTGCGGCATGCAATACCGCGCGCAGCGTCGACTATGTGGGCGCGGGCACCGTCGAATTCATCGTCTCCGCCGACCGGCCGGACGAGTTCTTCTTCATGGAGATGAACACCCGGCTGCAGGTGGAACACCCGGTGACCGAGCTGGTGACCGGTGTCGACCTGGTGGAATGTCAGGTGCGGGTGGCGGCCGGGCAGAAGCTCTCGGTCGAGCAGGACGAGATCCGGATGGTCGGGCACGCCATCGAGGCCAGGGTGTACGCCGAGGATCCCGCGCGCGGCTTCCTGCCCACCGGCGGCACGGTGCTCGACCTGTCCGAGCCCGAAGGCGCCGGGGTCCGGGTGGATTCGGGCCTGCGCACCGGGACGGTGGTCGGCAGCGACTACGACCCGATGCTCTCGAAGGTCATCGCGCACGGTGCCGATCGCGCTGCCGCCATCGCGAAACTCGATCGGGCACTGGGCGATACCGTATTGCTCGGCGTCACCAGCAATATCGAGTTCCTGCGCTTCCTGCTCGCCGATCCGGATGTCGCGGCCGGACAGCTGGATACCGGCCTGCTCGATCGCCGAGTGGCCGATTTCCACGCCGCCGCGGTCGGCGACGAACTGTTCCTGGCCGCGGCGGCCTACCGCTGGCTGGGTCGCTGGCCGAGCGGTCCCAGCGATCCGTGGCGGGTGCCGTCCGGTTGGCGGATCGGCACCGCCGCACCGACCTCGATCCGGCTGGCCGCCGGCGACCGGATCGAGCACGTGTACCTCTCCGGTCGTCCCGGCGCCGCGAGCGGCCGCGTCGGTCAGGCCGAATCCGTCTCGGTGACAGCAGCTTTCACGGATTCGGTGCTGACGCTCACCGTGGCCGGGGTGCGGCACGACTATCGCGTCGCGGAGCAGGACGGCCAGCTGTGGCTGGCCGGGCCCACCGGCATCGCCGTGCTGCGCGAGGTGGCCGAGGCCAGTGTGCGGGGCGGCGCCGAACACGTCGGCGACGCCGAAATCCGTAGCCCCATGCCGGGTTCGGTGATCGCGGTGCCGGTCGCCACCGGCGCCACCGTGGCCGCGGGCGCCCCGGTGGTGATCGTCGAGGCGATGAAGATGGAGCACTCGCTCACCGCGCCGGTGGCGGGCACCGTCGAAATCCTCGTCGCGCCCGGTACTCAGGTGCGCCTCGATCAGCCGCTGGCCCGCATCCGCACGACTCCCGCGGAACTTCCCGCCGACCAAGAAGGAACCCCAGCATGACCGACTTCCTGTCCACCGGCGCCCTACCCGACGACTACCGCGACCTGGCCCTGACGGTGCGCGATTTCGCGCAGTCGGTGGTCGCGCCGGTGGCCGCCGAACACGACGCCGACCACACCTTCCCCTACAAAGTGGTCGAGGGCATGGCCGAGATGGGCCTGTTCGGGCTGCCGTTCCCCGAGGAATACGGCGGCATGGGCGGCGACTACTTCGCGCTGTGCCTGGCCCTCGAGGAACTCGGCAAGATCGACCAGAGTGTCGCCATCACGCTGGAAGCCGGTGTGTCCCTGGGCGCGATGCCGATCTACCGCTTCGGTGACGACAAGCAGAAGCAGGAATGGTTGCCGCAGTTGACCAGTGGGCGCGCCCTCGCCGCGTTCGGGCTCACCGAGCCGGGCGCGGGCAGCGACGCGGGCGGCACCAGGACCACCGCGACCGCCGACGGCGGCGAGTGGATCATCAACGGCAGCAAGCAGTTCATCACCAACTCCGGCACCGATATCACCCGGCTGGTGACCGTGACGGCGGTGACCGGACAGACCGGCGGCAAGAAGGAGATCTCCACCATCCTCGTGCCCACCGACACCCCGGGATTCGTCGCCGAACCCGCGTACAACAAGGTCGGCTGGAACGCCTCGGACACCCATCCGCTGAGCTTCACCGACGTGCGGGTGCCGCAGGAGAACCTGCTCGGCGAGCGCGGCCGCGGCTACGCGAACTTCCTGCGCATCCTGGACGAGGGCCGCATCGCGATCGCGGCGCTCGCGGTCGGCGCGGCGCAGGGCTGCGTGGACGAGAGCGTGCGTTACGCCAAGGAGCGCGAGGCGTTCGGCCAGGCCATCGGCCGTAATCAGGCCATCGCGTTCAAGATCGGGCGGATGGAGGCCCGCGCGCACACGGCGCGCACCGCCTACTATGACGCCGCGGCGCTGATGCTGGCGGGCAAGCCGTTCAAGAAGGCGGCGTCCATCGCCAAACTGGTGGCCAGCGAGGCGGCCATGGACAACTCGCGTGACGCCACCCAGATCTTCGGCGGCTACGGCTTCATGAACGACTACCCGGTGGCCAGGCACTACCGGGACAGCAAGATCCTCGAAATCGGCGAGGGCACAACGGAGGTTCAGCTGATGCTGATCGGACGGGAGCTGGGACTGTGAGCGATGTCGACGGCTTGCGCCGGGTGGTCCAGACCGGCCTGTGGTTCGAGGAACTCGAGACCGACGTGCGCTACGAGCACCGGCCCGGGCGCACCATGACCGAGACCGACAACGTCCTGTTCAGCACGCTGACCATGAATCCCCAAGGGCTGCACATCGATGCGGCCTACAGCGATGCCCAGGAGCCGTTCCATCAGCGCCTGGTCAACTCGCTGTTCACCCTCGGCACCATGGTCGGCCTCGCGGTGGCGCACCTCACCCAGGGCACCACCGTCGCCAATCTCGGCTTCTCCGAGGTGAAGTTCCCGGCGCCGCTGTTCCACGGCGACACCGTCTACGCCGAAACCATCGTGCTGGACAAGCGCCTGTCCAAGAGCAGGCCCGGCGAGGGCATCGTCACCTTCCGCCATATCGCGCGCAACCAGCACGGCACCATCGTCGCCGAGGCCGTGCGCAACGCGATGATCCGCCTGCGTCCCGAGGCGACCTCGGCATGAGCTGGCAGCTGCCCGGTCCCGCATGGCTGTTCTGCCCGGCCGATCGCCCGGACCGATACGAAAAGGCCGCCGCGGCGGCCGATGTGGTGATCCTCGACCTCGAGGACGGCGTGGCCGCGGCGGACAAGACGGCGGCCCGCAAAGCCCTCGCCGAGACCCCGTTGGATCCCGAACGCACCGTCGTGCGGGTCAACGCCGCGGGCACCGACGAGCTCGCGGCCGATCTCACGGCACTGGCGGGCACCGGGTACCGGCGCGTCATGCTGCCGAAATGCGAAGCCGCCGAACAGGTCACCGCGCTGGCCGAATACGAGGTGATCGTGCTGATCGAATCACCGCTAGGCGCGCTGACGGTCGAGCGTGCCGTCCAGGCGCCCAACGCGATCGGCGCGATGTGGGGCGCGGAGGACCTGGTCGCCGGGCTCGGCGGCAATTCCAGCAGGTACGCGGACGGCAGCTATCGCGAAGTGGCGCGCCATGTCCGGTCGAGCACGCTGCTCGCGGCCAAGGCGTACGGCAAGTTCGCGCTCGACTCGGTGTACCTGGATATCCGCGATCTCGACGGACTGCGCGCCGAAGCGCTGGACGCGGTCGCGGTCGGCTTCGAGGCCAAGGTCGCCATCCATCCGAGCCAGCTCGCGGTGATCCGTGCCGCGTACACGCCGCCGGAGGCGGAATTGGCTTGGGCCCGGCGGGTACTCGACGAGGTGCCGAAGCATCGCGGGGTGTTCGCCTTCGAGGGCCGCATGGTCGATGCCCCCGTACTGCGGCACGCCGAACAGATCGTGCGGCGCGCCGGACGCGCCTGACCACCCGTTAGAACAGCCAGGAGGAATGCGGTGCAACCACAGTGGGTGCCGACCGAGCAGGACATCGCCGCGGCCAGGATCACCGACTTCGCGAAATTCGCCGAAGGGCGCACCGATCGGGTGCTGCCGGACTACGCCACGCTGTGGCAGTGGTCGGTCGACGATCTGGCGGGCTTCTGGCACGCGGTGTGGGACTACTTCCAGCTCGGCCCGGTGGCGGGCGAGATCCTCGGTAGCGCGGAAATGCCCGGTGCGCAATGGTTTCCGGGTACCCGGCTGAACTATGTGGATCAGGTGGTCCGCCAGTTCCGCACCGATCGGCCCGCCATCATCGCGGTCACCGAAGACGCGCCTGCCCGCGAAGTCTCCTGGGTCGAGCTGATCGACGAGACCGCTGCGCTGGCGCGCACGCTGCGCGAGCTGGGTGTCCAACCCGGTGACCGGGTCGCGGGTTACCTCCCCAACATTCCGGAGGCGGTGATCGCGTTCCTGGCGACCGCCAGCATCGGCGCGGTGTGGAGCGCCTGCGGCCAGGACTACTCCCCCAAGGCGGCGCTGGATCGGCTGGGCCAGCTCGAACCCACCGTCCTGATCACCGCGGACGGCTACCGATACGGCGGTAAGGCACACGACAAGCGCGCCGACATCGCGGCGCTGCAAGCCGGTTTCGACAAGCTCAGCGCCACGATCGTGGTGTCCCGGCTCGGCCTCGACGTGCCGGACGCGACACCGTGGGACGCGGCCACCGCCGTCGACGAGTCGGTACCCGCCGTGATCACCACGCAGCCGGTCGATTTCGAGCACCCGCTGTGGATCGTGTTCTCCTCCGGCACCACCGGGCTGCCCAAGGGCATCGTGCACGGGCACGGCGGGGTGCTGCTGGAGCATCTGAAAGCCGTTGCGCTGCAATCCGATATCGGGCCTGACGATACCTTCTTCTGGTACACCAGCCCGAGCTGGATGATGTGGAACTTCCAGGTCGCGGGGTTGCTGACGGGTGCGACCATCGTCTGCTACGACGGCAGTCCCACCGCCCCCGCGCCGGACGCGCTGTGGCGCATCGCCGCCGAAACCCGGACCACGGTGCTCGGTACCAGCCCGGGCTACGTGCTGGCCTGCATCAAGGCGGGGGCCACGCCGCGCACCGAGCACGACCTGTCCGCCTTGCGGTCGGTCGGGATCACCGGCGCTGCTCTGCCCACGTCCTCGGCGACCTGGCTGGGCGAGCACACCGGTGCGCACGTCCAGGTCAATTCGATCAGCGGCGGCACCGACGTGGTGTCGGCCTTCATCGGCGGCGTCCGGACCGTTCCGGCGTGGCCGGGCGAACTGTCCGCGCGTTTCCTCGGCGTCGCGCTGGAGGCCTTCGACGGCCTCGGCCAACCGGTCCGCGACGAGGTCGGCGAGCTGGTCATCACCAAACCGATGCCGTCGATGCCGGTGCGCTTCTGGCACGACCCGGACGGAAAGCGCTATCACGACGCCTATTTCGACATGTATCCCGGGATCTGGCGCCACGGCGACTGGATCACCATCACCGAGCGGGACAGCGTCGTGGTGCACGGCCGCTCCGATTCCACCCTCAATCGGCACGGCATCCGGATGGGCAGCGCCGACATCTACCAATCCGTCGAGCAGCTGCCCGAGATCGCCGAGGCACTGGTGATCGGTGCCGAACAACCCGACGGCGGTTACTGGATGCCGTTGTTCGTGGTTCTCGCGCCCGGCGCGGAACTCACCGACGAGCTGAAAACCCGGATCAACAGCACCATCCGCACCGAGGTCTCGCCCCGGCACGTGCCGGACGAGATCCTGCTCGCCCCGGGCATTCCGCACACGCGCACCGGCAAAAAGCTCGAGGTGCCGATCAAGAAACTCTTCCAGGGCGCTGACGCCGCGCGGGTGGTCGAGCGCAGCGCGGTCGACGACCCGGCACTGCTCGACTGGTACGCGGCGGTCCGCCCCGCCACCGCGTAGCGGAGCGGACCGCCGATGTCCCGTGGACACCCGTGCTACCGGTAGTACGGGTGTCCGCCCATCGAAGCGGTGAAGACGGCCGCGCGGAAGGCGCGCGCCTCGGCGAGATTGCGGCGTTCTACCGGGGTCAGGCGGTACTTGGCGCGCAGTCGCCCTGCGGCGTGCGCGACTGCGGTGAACGGGGTGAACTCACGGCGGAGCGCGATGGTCACGATGGTCTCTTTTCGTACGAGCGGCCCACCGTCGCAACCGTTTTCGGGCGCGGCCGGCCCCTGCGCGAAAATGCTTGGGGCTCAGCCGATCACCCGGCGGCAGCGGGCCGGGAGCGAATGGGGTGTCGAAGTGGTACTCGGATACGGACTGTCGCCGGACACTGTGTCGCTCACCTCCTTGCCGCCGTGACGCGCGCGCGTCGCTGATCTCGGGGTCAGGCACCACGCCGGAGGGGGCACCCCTCTCGTCAGAGCTTCGGCACTGCGCGACGTATCCCGATCCGGGAAGCCACCTGGGATCGCCCCTTAGTCCGAAGCGATCTGTCCTGATCCTGGGCGTCTCTCGACGTCGTCGGATCAGTGGCCTGTGTTCGCGCAGGAGCCTCGCTTAACGAGGTGCTGACCAAGCCAGAATGGCCCTTCGGCGCAGCCGCGTCAAGTACGGTTGATTACCGATCAGGTCATGGACCCGGCCACGCCGATCTCCTAGCGTGGCGAGGAGAAGTTCGCCCCGAATCCGCAGGAGGTGGCAGCGTGGCCGCACAGGATGTCCGCGAACGGGCCGAGACCGCCGGCTATCCGCCGGGGCCCCGGCTGCCCGCGTTCGTGCAGAGCGTGTTGTTCCAGACCGACCGGCAGCGCTTTCTGCCCGCCCTGGCCCGGCGTTACGGCGACGTCTTCACCATGCGGATCCCGCCGTTCGCGCGGCGGTTCGTGGTGTTCTCCCGGCCCGAGCACATCCGGGAGATCTTCGCGGGTGACCCGCGCGACCTGCACGCGGGCGAGGGCAATCAGATCCTCGGCCACATCATGGGCCCGCATTCGCTGTTGCTCACCGACGAGGAGGAGCATGCGCGGGCCCGGCGGCTGCTGATGCCCGCGTTCAACGGCTCGGCGCTGCGCTCCTACCGCGACCTCGTCACCGAGCTCGCGGTGGCCGAAATCGACCGGTGGACACCGGGATCCACGCTGATCACGCTGGACCGGATGAACGCGCTCACGCTCGAGGTGATCATGCGGGTGGTGTTCGGGGTGTCCGACGCGAGCACCCGCGCCGAGCTGGCGCCGCGGCTGAAACGCATCGTCGATCTCAATCCGCTGGTCTTCCTCGGCTTCAAGTCGGCGCTGCTCGGCCGGATCGGCCCGTGGCAGCGGTTCGCGCACAACGTGCACCAGGTCGACGCGCTGCTGTACGCGGAGATCGCGGAGCGCCGGCAAGCGCCCGACCTGGCGCAACGCACCGATGTGCTGTCCCGGCTGCTGCACGCGGGGACCGACACCGACCAGGATCCCCCGCTCACCGACGCCGAGCTGCGCGACCAGCTGATCACGCTGTTGCTCGCCGGGCACGAGACGACGGCCTCCGCCCTGGCCTGGGCGATGTACGAGCTCGCGGCCCAGCCTGCCATTCAGGACGAGGCCGCCGAAGCCGCGCGGACCGGCGACGACAAATTCCTCGAAGCCGTGCTGAAAGAGGCGATGCGCCGGCGCGTGATCATCAACGGCACCAACCGAAAACTGACCAGGGACATGACAATCGGCGGTCAGGCACTGCCCGCGGGCACTGTGGTCTGCACGTCGATCCTGCTCGCGCATCGCAACACCGACAATTACCCGGATGTCGCGGCCTTCCGCCCGGATCGCTTCCTCGGCGGCGAGGTCGCGCCGAACACCTGGTTCCCCTTCGGCGGCGGCGCGCGCCGCTGTATCGGCGCCGGGTTTTCGCTGATGGAGGGCAGCACGGTGCTGCGCGAAACGCTCCTGCGCTATGTGCTGGCCCTGCCCGCCGGAGCCGGGCCCGAGCGCGCCAAGACCCGCAACATCACCACGGTCCCGCGGGGCAAGGCGCGGCTGGTCCTCGTGCCGCGCGGGTGAGCACCGAGGCATGGCCTTTCCCACCAGCGCAGATCAGTACGATGTCCGACATGAGTGTCGACAATCGCCGTACGGCGCGTAAGGCGAGCACCGGCGACTCGGCACCCCGGGAGATCCGGCGCAGGCCGAAGAATCGCCGGGCGCAGATCGCCGCGGCCTCGGCCGCCGCGTTCGGCTCGCTGGGCTATCACGGCGTGAGCATGGAGGACATCGCCTCCGGTCTCGGCATCAGCTCGGCCGCGCTGTACCGCCACTACCCCAGCAAGTACGCGCTGTTCCGCGAGGAGTTGCTGCGGGTGGGCCGGGCGATGACCGAGTCGGTTCAGCTGCCCGAGGAGGCCGCGACCTGGTCGCCCGAGCAGCGCCTGCGCCAGGTGCTCGACTCACTCATCGCCGTCACGATCGAGAACCGCACCGCCATCACCCTGGTGCGCTGGGAAGGGCGCTATCTCGAGCCGGAGGATCTGACCACGCTGAGCGATCAGCAGCTCACGGTGCTGGGCGCGCTCGGCGACCAGCTCGCCGAACTGCGCCCGGAGCTGACCGAGGACGACACGCGGGTGCTGCGCATGGCGCTGCTCAGCACGATCACCAGCATCGCCGATCACCACGCCACGCTGCCGATGAAATCCCTTGCCCGGCTGTTGAATTCGGCCTGCCGGCCGATCGTCGGACTGACCCTGCCCGCCGTGCGGCCGGCCGAGCCGCAGCCGGTGGTGGAGATCCCGGATTCGTTCAAACACGAACTGCTGCTGCGCAAAGCGGTGGAGTTGTTCCACGAGCGCGGCTACCCGAATGTCAGCGTGGAGGACATCGCCACGGCGGCGGGGTTGTCCGCGGCCTCGGCGGTGTATCGGTTCTATCGCGGCAAGAGCGATCTGCTCGCCGCGGCGTTTCGCCGTGCCGCGGAACGGGTTTCGGGTGCGGTCGGCCCGGCGGTGGCGACCGCCGCGAGCCCGGAGGGCGCGCTGACCGCGCTGATCGATCAGTACGTGGCCGGCTCGTTCGCCGAGCGCGCGCTGACCTACGTGTACTTCACGGAGTTCCAGCATGTGCCGGCGGAGGAACGCACGGTGCTGCGCAACATCCAGCGGCTCAGCGTCGAAGAGTGGGCGCGGCTGCTGCGCGAGGTGCGCCCGGAGTTGTCACCCGCCGAGGCGCGATTCCTGATCCACGCCGCGTTTGCCCTGGTGGTCGATCTCGGACGGGCGTTCGACAACGAGCCCATGGCGGCCCAGGAGCGGGTGCGACTGCTGATGCAGGTGGTCTTGTTCGGGCGGCCTGCGCTCGAATGAGCCGCTGCCCAGCGGACCAACCGGTCGCATAAGTTAACGGAAATTCTGGACGGTCTGCGATACGTATCCCTAGGTGAAGTCCCGAAACTCTGCGTTCTTTGTGATCTTCTGTTCAGATTCGCCATCGGGTTCGGCTACCATCGCGGCATGGGTGCCCAAGAACGCCGCGCTGCGGACAAGGCGGCCGACGGGACGCCGACGCGAGCGATCCGGCGCAGACCCCGCGATCGACGCGCACAGATCGCGGCAGTCTCCGCCGAGGCGTTCGGATCGCTCGGCTATCACGGCGTGAGCATGGAGGACATCGCGTCCCGGCTCGACATCAGTTCCGCCGCGCTGTATCGCCACTACCCCAGCAAATACGCGCTGTTCCGCGAGGAAGCGCTGCGACTCGGCACACTGAGTGCGTCCGCGGTGCAACTGCCGGACACCGCGCGGGAGCTGTCCGCCACCACGCGGCTCGAGCAGGTCATCGACGCACTGATCGCCTCGTCGATCACGAACCGGCGCAGCGCCGCGCTGCTGCGCTGGCAGCGCCGCTACCTCGAGGACGAGGACGCCGCGATCCTCGATGACCAACTGGCCATGGTGAATTCGCGGTTGAAGGCCTTGATCGCGGCGACCAGGCCAGAACTCGGCAAGCCCGATCACGCGGTGCTGTCCGCCGCCGTCCTGAGCGCGCTCAGCAGCATCGGCGATCACCACGTGTCGCTGCCGGCGCGGGCGTTGCACGCCCTGCTCGGCACCGCCTGCCGGGCGATCGCGGCATGCACGCTGCCCGAGATCACGGATCAGCGGCAACCCGTTGCGGCAGTGGAGATTCCACTCACCTTCAAACACGAGTTGCTGCTCGTACGCGCCGTCGAGCTGTTCCACGAACGCGGATACCCGAACGTCAGCGTGGAGGACATCGCCACCGCCGCCGCGTTGCCCGCCTCGTCGGCGGTGTACCGCTTCTACCGCGGCAAGGGCGATATCCTCGCGGCCGCGTTCCGCCGTGCCGCGGAACGGGTTTCGGCCGCGATCGGTCCGGCCGTCGCGGCGGCGGACAGTCCACGACAGGCGCTGACGACGCTGATCGAGCTCTATGTCGCGGGATCGTTCGCCGAACGCGAGCTGACCTTCGTGTACTACGCCGAGATCAGCAATGTGCCCGCGGACGAGCGGACGGTGCTGCGCAACATCCAGCGACTCAACGTCGAGGAATGGGCGAAGCTGCTCGTCGGTATGCGTCCCGAGCTGTCACCCGCCGAAGCACGGCTGCTGGTGCACACGGCGCTGGCGCTGGTGGTCGATCTGGGGCAGCGCTTCGGTTCCGACGACCCGTGCTGCTCGCAGCAGCGGGTCGGGCAATTGATGCGAGTAGTCTTGTTCGGCAACGAATCCGGCTGACTACGGCTGCGCCGGTGGCGGGGCCAACGGCGAGTTCACCTTGTTCACCAGCCAGTGCCCGTCGACCTTCTCCAGACGCATGACCATGGACAGCTGACCCGGCGCGGGCTTGCCCTGCGTACCCATGCTGGTGATGGTCTGTCCGATCACCACGATCGCCTCGGCGGAGTTCTGGTCGCCGGTCTTGATCGCGCACTGCACGTCGTTCACCTTGGACACGACCTCGCCCTGGGTCAGCACCTCGCGCAATTCCCTGCTGGTGCTGTCGAATTGCTTCTTCCAGTCACCGGTCGCCCCGGCCAGCACCGCCGCGAAATACGGGTCGAGCTGTTTGGCGTCGTAGTCCGCCAGGACCGGGGCGTACGCACACGCGGCGGTCCGCGCGTCCGCGTTGGCCTCGAGCACGGCCTTGTTGCCCCGGTTCTGGACGAAGAAGACGACGCTCGAAACCACTGCGGCACAGAGCAGTACCGCCGCCGTCAGCTCGAGGGCGAGCCGTCCGGACCGGCCGAGCCGCCGTCGTTTCGGCGCGGCAGCCGTCGTCTCGGTCGAAACCTCTTCGGGCGTAACAGCACTCGACTCTTCAGCCGTATCGCTATCGGACATCGGTTGAACTCCTATCTCCCAGGTGCCGGACGGGACAGCTCGTCGCCGGAGACGCCGGGAGGCGGACCCGAGCCGTTGTCCGGCACATTCGGTCGTGGTGCGTTCGCGGAGCCGCGAACCTGCAACGCCGGGTTGTCGGTGATGCAGTAGTTGTAGAGCCGCACCCTGGTGTCCGCGGTTTTCGTCGTCGGGACCACCGGCACGGTGCCGTAGTCACAGCTCGGCCGGGGCCACGGGTCGATCAGGGTGTGATAGGCGTTGTCGTGCGCGGGCACACCGATCGCCGCGGATCCCGCGCGCAGCGCGGGGAACAGCGCCGCGATGGCGGGCGCGCGCAGCTTGGCCGCCTTGGTGATCGCGACGAAATTGGTGACCAGGTTGGTCACCGGATCCTCGGTATCGCGCACGATGCCGCCGAGCGTGGCGAGCTGGCCAGGCCCGAGTTCGAGGAACTTGCGCACCTCGGCGTCTGCCGCGCTGAGCTGCTGGAACAGTGCGCTGGACCCGGTGGTGAGCGTGCTCAGATCGGGTTGCGCGTGCGACGTCGTCTCCGCGATCACCTGCAGGTTCTCGATGAGCTGCCTGGTCTGCGGCAACAGATCCGTCAGCCCGGCCATCGCCCGGCTGATCCCGGAGATCATGTTGCGCAACCGATCCGGTCCGCCGGCCAGTGCCTTGTCCAGTTCATCGATGATCACGTTCAAGCGCGCCGGGTTCAGCCCGCCGATCAGTCCGCTCATGCTCGACAGCACCGACTGCACCGTCACCGGGACGGTGGTCCGCGCGCGGTCGACCACCGCACCGTCGCCGAGATAGGGTCCGCTGTCGGTATCGGGCCGGAAGTCGAGATACTGCTCCCCGGCCGCCGACAACCGGCCCACGGCCACCGTCCCGCCCACCGGAATTCTTGCGCCCTTGTCGATTTCGGCGATCGCGGCGACGCCGTCGCCCGAGATGCGCACCTCGGTGACCCGGCCGACCCGGACACCGCGGAAGCTGACATCGTTGTTCGCCGCGAGCCCGCCGGAGTTCTGCAACTCCACCCGCACCGTATAGGTGTTCGGCAGCAAGTTGATGCGCAGCACCGCCGCCCCGAGGTAGGAGACGCCGACCAGCAGCACCAGGATCAGGCCGATATTGGCCACCGCGATGCGATGACGAACCAGCCACTGCCACAACGGAATGGTCATCGCGTACCGCCTTGCAACCGGCCGAGCACCTTCTCCAGCACCTGGGCCAGACTGCCGATGAAGGCGGGCACGTCACCGAGTTCGGGCGCCCGGCTGCCCTTCGGGTCGGTCAGCGCGCCGACGCTCAGGTACGAGACGGTGGCGGCGACGGCCAGCGTCGGACCGTCCAGGCTGGCCATCACCGAGGGATAGACCGCGTGCAGTCCGTCCAGCGTGCCCGCGAGATCGTCGCCCATCTGCGCGAATCCGGACATCAACCGCTGGATGCTGTCGAACAGGGTGAGAAAGTCCGGGCCGGTGGTGTCGGTGAAGTCGCCGAGCGCGGCCATGGTCACCGAGATCTTCGCGGTGAGATCGGCGATGGCCTTGTTGTTCTCGGCCACCAACCCGATCAGCGGCGGGAACGTATCCGCGGCGGCGCCCAATTCCTGCTTGCGCCTGGCCAATTCGCCGGTCAGCGTGGACATGCCGGTCAGCACGCTGTCGACGTCGGCGGTGCGCCGGTTCAGAGCGCTCAGCACGTCGGTCAGCTCGGTGATCAGATGCGACAGTTCCGGGGCGCGGCCGCCGAACATGGAGTTCATCTCGCTGGTGATCCGGGCGGCCTGGTTGAGCCCACCGCCGTTGAGCAGCAACGAGATCGACATCATCAGCTGCTCGACCGAGGCGCCGGTCGCGGTGTGCTCGGGCGCGATGGTGTCGCCCGGGCGCAGCAGCTCGGCGCTGTCCTGCTTCGACGGCAAAGTCATCGCGACGAACATGTCGCCGAGCGGGGTGGCCTGCCGCAGCTCGGCGCTCGTACCGCGGGGCAGCTGAATGTCTTGGCGGATCTGCATTTCCACATCGGCCAGGAAGTTGGTGGTGCTGATCGCGGAGACCATGCCGATATCGGTGCCGCCGATCTTGACGTGCGCGTTCGCGGGCAGATTCAGCGCGTCCCGGAAGACCGCGTGCAGGGTGTAGCCGGGGCCGCCGATGCCGGGCTTGGGCAACGGCACGTTGTCCACCGTCACCGCACAGCCCGCGCTGCCCGCGAGCACTCCCGCCGCCGCCAGCACGGCCAGCGCCCGCCTGCTCATTTCGTGAGTCCCAGCAGCGCGGCGGTGAGCCCGAAGTCCGGGCCGAAGTCCTGGATCTTGCCGGTGCGACAGCCATCCAGGCGCATCTGCACCCGCTCGCAGAACACCGACAGCGCCTCACCGTCGAGCACGGCCTTGTCCAGCAGGCCGTGCAACCGCAGCGCCTGGTGTTCTTTGCTGGTCGCGTTGTCCAGATTCTGGAAGAACAGCGGTGTGACGTCGGCGATCTCGGTGACCGAGCGGGCATTGGCGCGCATCTGCCCGGTGAGCGCGGTGAACCGGGTCAGCGCGCCGAGCAACTGTTCCCGGTTCGCACCGACCACCGTGGAGGTGTTGGTGACGAAGTCGTTCAGCTGGGTCAGCACCGCCTGCAGACCCGGGGCCTGCGCGCCCATCAACTCGACCAGCTCGGTCAGCCGCCCGCTGAAATCCCGCACGGTCTGGTCGTTCTCGGCGATGATCTGGGTGATCTCGTTGAGTTTCACGATGGTGTTGGAGATCTGGTCGCCGTTGGCGAGGCTGACCTCGAAGGCGGCCGACATCGCGTCCAGCGTCTGCCGCAGCTTGTCGCCGTTGCCGTCCAGCAGCGGGAACAGCACCCGGCTCGCCATCGGCCCGGTCTCGTTGTCCCCCTTCAACGCCTTGCCGAGCTGGTCGAAATTGTCCAGGATGCGGTCGAGTTCGACCGGGGTCCGGGTGTGCTCGAGCGGGATGTGCGCCCCGTCGGCCAGCACCGGTCCGTTGCCTTCGTACGCGGGTGCCAGCTCGACGTGTCGGTTGGTGATCAGCTGTGGGGAGACCAGCGCCGCAATGGCATCCGCGGGCACCTTCACGTTTTTGTCGATGGACATGGTGACCTCGACATAGCTGCCCCGCGCGGTCACCGTGTCCACCCGGCCGACCGGAACGCCGAGAATCGCGACGTCGTTACCCGCGTACAGGCCCGCCACGTTCTCGAAATCGGCGCTGATCCGCAGATGTTCGCCGAGGTACTGGTCCGGCAGCCCGGACAGGCTGTCCGGCAGCAGCGAGCAGCCGGACGCGATCGCGGCGATCCAGCACAGCACCGCAGTTTTGCAGAAGGTACTCATCTTCATCAGTTACACCCCTGTACCGCACCGGCGAAGCACAGCCAGTTGTCCGGGAAGACCCACGGCGCCCACACGTCGCCGTAGGGGCCGTTGCCGAGCGCATTGTTGAACTGCCGCAGGGCGACCGGCATGATTTCGTAGAGCGAGTCGAGGTTGTCCCGGTTCTTCTCCAAGCCCTCGGACATGGTGTTCAGGCTCTGGATCAGTGGGCCGAGTTGATCGTTGTTCTCCAGCCCCATCTCCTGCAGCAGCCGCGAGAGCTCGGCGACGTTGTCCAGCAAGGACTTCAGCAGTTGCTGGCGCTGCGCCACCGCATTGCCGATCGCCTCGCCCCGGGTGAGCAACAGCAGCACGCTGTTGCGATTGTCCGAAACCAGCTGTGCCACCTGGTCCATGCTCTTCAGCAGCACATCGACCTCGTCGCGGCGATCGTTGATCACCTTGGCGAGCGCGCCGATGCTGTTCAACGCCTCGACGGTGAGCTGCGGCGAATCGCCCATCTGCCGGGTCAGCAGATCGAGCGACTGGCGCAGCTTGGCCGGATCGATCCGCTCGATGCGCTCGAACGACGACTTGTACACCGGATCACGGATGACCTTGCCCAGGTTGTACGGCACGGTGGTGTTGGCGATCGGGATCCGGTTGCCCGACAGCCCTTTTCCGTTCCCCGGCACCAGTTCGACATGCAACTTGCCGAGGATGGTCGTCATCTTGATCGCCGCGCGCGCATCGGGGCCGAGCCGGATATCGCGACGCACCCGCAGATCCACCACGACCTTCGCGCCGTCGAGCCGCACCGCACGCACCGAACCGACTTCGATGCCGGAGACGTCCACCGACGCGCCCGCACGCAACCCGGCCGCCTGTGCGAACTCGGCTTGAATCGTCCGGTCCCCCAGCCTGGCCTGTGACAACGCGCTGGAGCCGACGAGCAGCAGGAGCACCGATCCGGCGGCGAGCAAGCCCAGCCACAGCAGTCGATTGCGGGGTAGCCGGACGCGTCCGGCCAGCCCACGGATCCGGTTTCTCATCGGCACACCTCCGATTGCGAATTGCCGCCGACCTGGGAGAACAGCCCCGGCGGCAGCAGCACGCCCCAGAGCGACACGTCCAATCGGCAGATGTAGGCATTGCCGTAGGCGCCATAGCTGGTGAATCTGGCCACGCCGTTGAGCAGGTCCGGGAGTTCGACGGCCGCCTGGTCCAACGAGGCCCCGTTGAGCAGCAGCAGCGCCACACCGCTGGTCGCATCACGCTGTGCCCGAGCCATATTGGGCTTCACCTGACCGATCAGCTGGACCAGCGAGTCGGTCGAGGTGGCCACCTGCTGCACGGAACTCTTCAGCGATTCGCCTTGCGCGTAGAGCGACTCGACCAGCGACCGTGCCTGCGTGATCAAGGTTTCCAGTTCACCGCTGCGGTGCGCGAGGCCGGCAATGACGCTGCTCAGATTGCTGATCACGTCACCGAGAATCTGATCCCGCTGTCCGAAGGTGCCCGCCAGCTCCGCCGCCTGGGTGATCAGCGCGCTCAACGACACGTTGTTGCCTTGCAGCGCCTGAATCATGGTCTCCGACAATGCGTTGATCTGATCCGGTTGCAGCACGCTGAACAGTGGCTCGAACCCGGACAGCAGCCCGGACACGTCGAACGACGGCTCGGTGCGCTCCAGCGGGATGGCCGACCCGCTCGGCACCGCCTGGCCGGCCTCGGCGCCGGGCACGAGCGCGACGTAGCGCTGCCCGATCAAATTCTGATAGCGCACCAGGGCTTTCGTCGTGGTTGTCAGTCGCTGCCGCTGCTGGATGCGGAACTCGACGCGCGCTCGGTAGTCCCCATCGAAGTCGATCGCGTCCACCCGGCCGACCCGCACGCCCGCCATCCTGATGTCGTCCCCGACCCGCAGGCCGAGCACATCGGAGAAGGTCGCGGAATAGGAATCGGTATCGCCGGAGACCGATCGCTGCAGGGTGGACCAGATGGTGTAGGTGAGCACGATGGCGAGAACAGCGAAGAGGCTGAAGCCGATCAGCGCCTTGCCCGAGCGTCTCATCATTTGCCGTCCCCGTTCACCGGATACATCGCTCCGCCTGCCAGCAGCGGGGCCAATAGCAGGTACTGCGCGGCGTTCGGCCTACCGCCGACGATCGCGGCCACCGCGGACGTGCCACGTAACCCACCGGAATCGGCATGCGGCGCGTCGTCTTTCGCCGCAGCGGGCGCGGTGAGGCCGGGAATCATGGGCAGCCCTGGGATCGTGGGGAGAGCCGGCATGGTGGGCAGCACCGGCTTCGGCCCGGCCGCATCCAGCCAGCCCGGCTGCTGCTGCGCCGGAAACTCTTGCGGGGGTGCAACTTCCGGAATCGACGCGCCACCGCAGCGCGGCCCTGACATGGTGCCGTACCGCGGGCAATCCGCGGCGGTGTACTGCTGGAACGGCGTGAACGACACGTCCATCTTCCACACCATCTGGCGGCTCGGTCCGAACGAGAAGACCGAACGCAGCTTCTGCAGCGAGACATTGAAATTGGCCGCCGTCTCCGGCAACGCCGACGGGTCCTGGGCCAGGCTGCCGAACAGTTCACTGACCCCGGAGACCACCTCTTTGCCCGCGTCGGGGTTGCGCGCGAACAGCGAATTCACCGAATCGACCGCGCCGCCCGCGTTCGTCAGCAAGGCGACGAGCTGCTCCCGCCGTTCGGTGAGCGTGCGGGCGGTGGTCACCGAATCCGACAGCACGCCCACCAGGTCGGGCGCGGAGACGCTCAGCGCGGTGGCCGCCCGGCCGAGGTCGCCGAGCAGGTTGCCGACGCCGGGCACGGCGTGCACCTCGGTGAGCCAGCGGTCCAACCGCTCGATGGTCGAGCCGGGCACCCGCGCGGCCGGATCGAGCGCGTCGGCGAGTGTCGCGAGCACCCGGCCCAGCTTTTCCGGCTGGATGTGGTCGAGCACGTCGCGCAGCACGCTGAGCGTGGTCTGCAACTGGACCGTGCCCTCGCTGGTGTCCTCCGAGATTTCCGCCCCCGCCCGCAAGGTCGCGGTGCCGCGGCCGTTGTCCACCAGCTCGATCGCCGTCACGCCGAAGATATTGCTGGGGATCACCCGCGCCGTGACCTGAGCCGGAATCATTCCGGCGACAGCGGGTTTCAGGTCGAGTTCGGCGCGCTGACGCTCGCCCTTCGCGACGACCTGCACCTCGGCGACCGATCCGACGATCATGCCGCGGAACTTCACATCGGCGTGCGCGGGCAGGCCGTCCCCGGTGCTGGTGAGCACCGCGACGACGCCGACCTTGTCCTCGAACCGGCCGGTATAGCGCAGCCCGAGCAGGTACAGCAGCAACAGCACGATGGCGGTCAACGCCAGGCCGGCGAGCGCGAGCTGCCGCGCGCTCGGACCGCGTCCACTGGGGTCGATGAGCATCGCGGGCCCCTATCCCGAGATCCGGAACCCGGGGTCGATACCCCAGATGGCCAGTGTCAGAAACAGATTCGCGAATACCATGACGACGATGACCATCTTGATGGCCCGGCCCGCCGCGTGTCCGACGCCCTCCGGGCCGCCGGTGGCGACATAGCCGTAGTAGCACTGCAGGAACGTCGAGATCAGCACGAACACCATCACTTTGAGCACCGAGAAGAACACGTCGGCGCCGTTGAGGAACTGGAAGAAGTAGTGGTCGTAGGTACCCGCCGAGGTGCCGCCGAGAAACAACACCGACAGCTTCGTCATCAGATACGCGACCGCGAGGCCGACGCTGTACAGCGGGACGATGGTCAGGGTCGCCGCGATCATCCGCGTGCTCACCAGATACGGAAGTGGACGGATCGCAATGGATTCCAGCGCGTCGATCTCCTCGGAGATGCGCATCGCGCCCAATTGCGCGGTGAAGCGGCAGCCCGCCTGGATGGCGAAGGCCAGCGTCGCCAGGATCGGCCCGATCTCGCGGGTGGTGGCGAACCCGGAGATGGCACCGGTGAGCGGGTTCATCGTGAGCAGGTTCAGCGCGGTGTAGGACTCCATCCCGACCGTGATGCCGCCGAAGCCACACAGGATGACGACCACGCCGACCGTGCCGCCGCCGACGATGAGCGAGCCGTTGCCCCAGCCCACATCGGCGGTGAGCCGCAGCACCTCTTTGCGATAGTGCTTCAGCACGAACGGAATCGCCGCGATCGCCGCGACGAAGGTGATGGCCTGATGCCCGGCCCGCTGATTGGCCCGCACCGGCCCCTGCGCGGCCGCGCCGAGCAGCCGCAGCGGTCGCAGCGCCGGCGGGGTGTACCGCGAACCCATCTCAGAGCACCTTCGCCGGGAACAGCGTGTTGTACACCTGGGTGATGATGATGTTGGTGGCGAACAGCATCAGCGCCGAATTGACCACGGCCGCGTTGACCGAGTTCGCGACCCCGCCGGGGCCGCCTTTCGTGTGCAGCCCGATATCGCAGGCGATGATCGCGGTGAGCGCCCCGAAAATAGCGGCCTTCACCAGCGCGACGATCAGATCGTTCGCGACGGCGAAGGAGGCGAAGGTGCTGATGAACGAGCCCGAAGTGCCGCCCTGCGCATAGACGTTGAACAGATAGCCGGTGGCGAAGCCGACGAACACGACGAACCCGCACAGCAGCATGCTGACCAATACCGCGGCCGCGAGTCGCGGGGCGACCAGCCGGCGGATCGGATCGACGCCCATCACCCGCATCGCGTCGATCTCCTCCCGGATGGTGCGCGAGCCGAGATCCGCGCAGATGGCCGAGCCGACCGCACCGGCGATCATCAGCGACGTGACCAGCGGCGCTCCCTGCCGGATGATGCCGAGACCGCTGACCGCGCCGATGAACGTGGTCGCCCCGACCTGACTCACCAACGCGCCCAACTGGATCGAGACCACGACGGCCACGGGGATCGCGACGAAGACCGTCGGCGCCGCGGACACGTTGGCCATGAAGGCGCACTGCTTGACGAATTCCTGGAACGGGAAGCGGCGGGCCACCAGCGCACGGACCATCTCGACGACGGCGTCGCGACCGAGCCGCACCTGCCTGCCGAGGGTTTCCAGCGACCGTTGCGGGTGGCGCTGCCACAGGCCACGCAGGTCGTCGACGGCCTTTTCCAGATCGGTCCGGTCGGGCGGGCGTTCGGTGATGGTCACAAGAATTGCCTTTCCGGCCTCAGGCGGTACCGCTCAGCTGCCGCTCGAGCAGGACGAGAAGAAAGCCGAGCACCGCGATGCCCGCCGCGACGGAGCTGAGCACGGCGAGCCAGAGCCCGAAGCGCAGCACCGGATTCACCCGCCGGCGGCCGCCGAGGATCTGCACGGCCAGCACCAGCACGTCGATCAGCCAAACCAAGATCATCATCAGGTCATGCACACATTCGAGAAGGTGAGCACGGGCCAGCACACGATCGAGCCCAGGAACGAGACGACGACGTCGATGCCGTGCATGTTTCGTAGGTGGCTGGTGTGCGTGAGCGTCCAGACGACGCCGATCAGCCCGTAGGGAACGGCGAGAATGATCAGGGTTCCGAGGAACTCCGAGACCTTCATCTCGTAGCTGAACAGCCGATCCAGCTTCTCGAGCATGCGTGTCCTTTCGCGTGCCGACCGAACGTCACCGGCCCCACACGAGCGCCCCGAGAGATCCGCCGTTGGATGTGGCCGGCCGCCGCGCGGTCCGGTATGGGCGGCTATGTTACGCACGATTCCGGTCTGAAAGGAAGGGTTTGGCGAAGATTGCCCGGCCGTCCGCACGCGAATAATTGCACGCACATCGGCCCGTTGACGGCAGGCCGCAGGCGACTTAAGTTATCTGTAGTTCACAGATTCTTTACAGGGACGCCGAGTCGATCCAGCCTTGGGAAGGACTCCCTATGACCGCCGCCGCCCATTCCCCCGATCAGCACGATGTCGCCCCACTGCCGAAAGAGCGCACCCGAATCCCGATCGGCTCCGCGCATCGACCGGTCCGCAAACGCCCGATCACGCTGACCGACGCGCTGGACTTCTGGTCCTTCGCCGGGGCAGCGGCCAATGTGGCGATGCAGATGGCACGGCCGGGCGTAGGGTACGGCGTCGCCGAGAGCAAGGTCGAATCCGGGGCGCTGATGCGGCATCCATGGAAGCGGGCCAGGACCACCACGCAATACCTCGCCGTGGCGATCCTCGGCACGGAAGCGGAGCGGCTCGCCTATCGCGAGGCGGTGAATGTCGCTCATCGGCAAGTACATTCGGCCCCGGGCGCCGCAGTGAAGTACAACGCGTTCGACCGCGATCTCCAATTATGGGTCGCCGCATGTCTTTACATCGGTTTCGAGGACACCTATCAACTGCTGCAGGGCCGCATGAACGACGAGCAGGCCGAGGCGTTCTATGCCACGTCGTCGACCCTCGGCACCACGTTGCAGGTGACCGCGGAGATGTGGCCCGCCACCCGTGCGGATTTCGATCGGTACTGGAACGAAGCCTGCGGTCGGGTCGCGATCGACGAATTCGTCCGGAGCTACCTGGACGACCTGCTCGAGCTGCGCATGATCCACTGGTATCTGCGGCTCCCGTTCCGGAACCTGTTGAAGTTCTTGACCATCGGCTTCCTCGCCCCCGTTTTCCGTGAACAGCTCCGGGTCGAATGGACCGCCGCCGATCAACGCCGGTTCGAGCACCTGTTCGTCTTCGTCGCCTTCGTCAACAGATTCATCCCCCGCTTCGTCCGGCACGGCGGGACCCACGCCCTCATGGCCGACGTGCGGCGCCGGATCCACAAACACAAAGACCTGATCTGAGCGTGACACCGTCGTCCGGGCGGCGCACCACCCGGACGACGGAGACCCCTCGATCAGGCAGGACTCATGGGCAGAGCGCGTCGCTGAGCAGGTCGATGAAATCGGGTTCGGACTTCGGCGCTTTGTTGAAGGTGTAAGTCACGGCCCGGCCGTCCGGGGTCGCGCCGGACAGTGTCAGGAAGCCGTAGATACCACCGCTGTGCCCGACATATTCTGCGCCGCAAGGCAATCGAATCGATCCGACGCCGAGCCCGTAGGACATGTCGATGGTCTCGTCGCCCATCGGCACACCGGCCCGCATCTGCGGCAATTCAGCGGCGGGCACCACTTTCCCGGCCAGCAATGCGGTGAAGAAGCGGTTCAGGTCGGTACCGGTGGACACCATCGCACCGGCGGACCACGGCACCGACGGTTCGATGCGGGACACCTCGGTGACCACGCCGTCGATCTCGTCGTAACCCTTCGGGTGCGGACCGCGGATATCCCGCTCGCCGGGACCGGGCAGGTAGGTATCGGACAGCTCCAGCGGAACCAGAACCCGCCGCTGCAGCTCCTCGACATAGGTTGCGCCCGTGACTTTTTCGATGAGCATCCCGGCGACGATGTAGTTGGTGTTGCTGTACTCGTAGCGGGTGCCGGGCGCGAAATCGGCGGGCATGGTGAGCGCGATCGCGATCTCCTCGGCCGCGGTCATGGTGCGGTTCTCCAGCGCCGCGCGGTACTCGTCGATTCGGGGATCCCTGGTGAGTTCGGGCAGTCCGCTCTGATGGCGCAAGACCTGGCGTACTGTGATCGCCCGCCCGTCGATGCCCGGTCCGGTCAGCAGACCCGGCAGGTAGGTGTCGATCGGCTCGTCCAACCGGACCTTGCCCTCCGCGACCAGTTGCAGAATCACCGCACTGGTAAAGGTCTTCGTGATGCTGCCGATCCGGGTGCGCTGCAGCGGCTCGGCGGGCATCTTCGCGTGCGTGGCGGTGTCGGACTCGCCACTGGTGAGCACCGCGGTCGCACCGTCACCGGTGACGGTCGCGATAGCGCCGGCGCCGCCCGCCGCGACGATTGTGTCGATATTCTCCTGTACCGCACGAATCCTGTTGTCCGACAGTCGTTCTGCCGGTACCGGCGCCGATTCCGAGGAACACCCGGCAAGCAGTCCGGCGGCGGCGAGAGCGGCGGCGAGCGGTGCGAGGCGCATACCGGTAACGGTAGGTAAGCGAACGGTGGACGCACATCCGGGACGAACCCGGAGATCGCCCCTGAGGCCCGATCCCCTTCGAGGATGAGAAGCGTCCGCGCGGGCTTGCATTGGAGTGCACTCCAACTTTTACAGTCCTCCCATGACCACGATCCAACAGCCCACCGGGGACAACGACCGTTTCGAGCGCGGCTTGGCGCTGCTCAAAGAGATCGGCGGGCCCGACGGTCCCGCGGTACTGGAGAGTCTGGGCGATATCGCCCCCGACCTGGGCCGGATCACCGTGGAGTTCGGCTACGGCGATATCCTGTCCCGGCCCGGCTTGACGCTGCGCGAACGCGAGTTGACCACGGTGGGCGCCCTGGCCGCACTCGGGCACGCCGCACCGCAACTGCGCTGGCATATCAACGGTGCGCTCAATGTCGGCTGCACCCGCACCGAGATCGTCGAGGTGCTGATCCACGCCAGCGTCTACGCGGGATTCCCGGTCGCGCTGAACGGTCTCACCGCCGCGAAAGAGGTCTTCGCCGCCCGCACCGATCTACCCGAAGAGCCCGCGCCGGAACCGGCTCCCACGGGTGCGCGGTTCGAGCGGGGCACCGCCGCGCTGTCCGAGATCGACGGCGAAGCCGGCGAGCAGGTCGTCGCCGCATTGCAGGACATCGCCCCGGACTTCGCGCGGCTGCTCGTCGAGTTCTCCTTCGGAGACATCTATGCCCGGCCTGGGCTCGACCTGAAGACCCGCGAAATGGTGACGGTGGCGATGTGCACCGCGCTCGGCGCCGCACCCCAACTCGGCGTGCACATCCACGGCCTGCTCAACGTCGGCGGCAGCGAGCAGGAGGTGGTCGAAGTCCTGATCCAGATGGCGGGCTACGCCGGCTTCCCGGCCGCGTTGAACGGAATCTCGGTGGCGCGCACCGTCTTCGCCGAGCGCCGCAGCCATCGAAATGCCGATGCCTGATATCGGCGATCCCATTGGCCACCTTCCGTGCCCGTACCTAGGGTCGAAGACATGGCGAAAATACTGTTCGTACTGACCGGCGCCGACCACTGGACCCTGGCCGACGGCACCCTGCACCCCACCGGCTTCTGGGCCGAGGAGTTCGCGGTGCCCTACGAAGCGGCCAAAGCGGCCGGCCACGAGATCGTGGTCGCCACGCCCGGCGGTCTCGTGCCACCGGTGGACAAGGGCAGCCTGGCCGCCGAGTACAACGGCGGTCAGGACATCGCCGACAAACGGGCCGAAACACTCACGAACGCCGTCGAGTTGCAGCGGCCCGCCGATCTCGCCCAGGTCGACCTCGCCGACTACGACGCGGTCTACTACCCGGGCGGGCACGGGCCGATGGAAGACCTCGCGGTGAACCGCGAATCCGGCGAACTCCTCACCGCCGCACTGCGATCCGGCAAACCGCTCGCGGTGGTCTGCCACGGTCCGGCCGCCCTGCTCGCCGCCACGAACACCGACGGCACCAACGCCTTCGCCGGCTACACGCTCACCGGTTTCACCAATGCCGAGGAACGGCAGGGCGGCCTCGCCGACAAGGCCAAGTGGCTGCTACAGGACCGGCTCGTCGAACTCGGCGCGGATTTCCAGGAGGGCGAGCCGTGGGCGCCGAAGGTCGTGGTGGACCGCAACCTGATCACCGGCCAGAATCCGGCGTCGTCCGCACCGGTCGCCGCGGAGCTGCTGAAGAAGCTGGCCTGAGCGGCCCCGGGAATCGTCGCCGGGGTCGAGACGTTGGTCGCGATAGTGACGTCGTCACGTCTGGTCCGCAGCAAGGCTCGTCCGCTTTCGCGTAATTCCCCTTCGGAAGGAACCGCATCATATGAGCACCGACCGCAACGCCCGGCCCGCCGCCGCGTCCGGGACCTTCACGATCGGCGCCGACCTGCCCGTCCATCGGCTCGGTTTCGGCGCCATGCAACTGACCGGTCCGGGCGTCTGGGGTGATCCCGCCGATCCCGACGAGGCGGTGCGGGTACTGCGCCGGGTCGTCGAACTCGGCGTGAATTTCATCGACACCGCCGACTCCTACGGCCCGTTCGTCAGCGAGCAGCTCATCCGGAAGGCCTTGCACCCGTACCCCGACGACCTCGTGATCGCCACCAAGGGCGGCTTCACCCGCAGCGGCCCCGGCGATTGGCGGGCGGTCGGCCGGCCCGAGTACCTGCGCCAGCAAACCGAACTCAGCCTGCGCCACCTCGGGCTGGACCGGATCGATCTCTACCAGCTGCATCGGATCGATCCGCAGGTGCCGCTGGCCGACCAGCTCGGCGAGCTGGCGCTGCTCCAGCAGGAGGGCAAGATTCGGCACATCGGCCTGTCCCAGGTGAGCGTCGCGCAGCTGGCGCAGGCGCGCGAGATCGCCACCATCGTGTCGGTGCAGAACCTCTACAACCTGTCCAACCGCACCGACGAGGATGTGCTGGACTACGCCGAACGCGAGAACATCGCGTTCATCCCCTGGTACCCGATCGCCACCGGGAAGTTGGCCGCACCCGGCGGTCCGCTCGATGCCATCGCCAAGGAGCACGGTGCCGCGCCGGCGCAGCTGGCGCTGGCCTGGCTGCTGCGCCGCTCGCCGGTGCTGCTGCCGATCCCGGGGACGTCCAGTGTCGCGCACGCCGAGGAGAACGCCGAGGCGGCACGGATCACCCTGACCGACAAAGAATTCGAAAGTCTCGCCGCGGCGGTGTGAATCACCCTCGCGCGAGTCGACCTGAAACTGGACAGTCTCGACGGAGACTGTCCAGTTTTATTTTCGCGGCTCGGCGATTGCCGGGACTGCTTTGCGCGCAGCGCAATTCCCCGTGATACCGCGGGAAATGCGGCATTGTTCACCTCCACGCAATGTCGGTGCACCCGGCACCGAAGGCGCCACCGGAATCACGCTCGACACGGATGGATCAGGCCGTGCCGGGACCGCGCGCTGGATTCCGGAATGCCGGCGCCCTCGTGAGGGTTTGGGCAGAACCCCGGCGCCGGGTGCGTGATTCAGCGTGCACGTTGCGATTCGGTGGATAACAGTCCCGAATGCGGTAATTGCGGGTAGTTTCCGTTTGTATCAGCCTGGTGCGAGGAAGCGGGACCTATGGTTGAGATCGACTGGACGGGCGAGGATGTCCGTGCGCTTCGCGCCGCGATGCGGCGAAGCCGGTACGAATTCGCGCGTCTGGTGGGCGTCACCCCGCGCACCGTTGTCCTGTGGGAAAACGGCCGGACGAATCGGATGCATGCCGCCAGCCAGCGTCTGCTGGACAAGGTCGTGTCCGATGCCGATCCGGCCGTCGTCGCGCGCTTCGAGCGGACTGTCACGGCAGGTCGGGGCTCCGGCTTCGACCTCGCGGACTCCGACCCGGCGCCCGATCCGCACACCCAGCTCGGTAGGGACATCGGGCTCGACAAGGAAGTCGAGGATGACGACGTGAGAAGGCGAGAGTTATTGGCCTGCATCGGCGCGGGCCTGACCGGCCGGGCCGCCGAGCTGATCGCGAGCGAGCCGGAGAAGATGCTGGCCACCCTGGATGCCGGGTCGATGAGCGAGCGACGGCTCGGCTTGCTCGAGCACTCGGTCGAAGAACTCGGCAAACGGGTGGTGCACCTACCGCCGCACGAACTGCTGCACCCCACGCTGGAGCAGTTCCGCACGGTTCGTGGCGCGCTCGCCCAGCGGCAGGCGACCCATCATCAGGTCCGCCTGGTTCGCACGGCGGGGCGGCTCGCCAACGTGGTCGGCGAAATCCTGTTCAACGAAGGACATTTCGGACAAGCCCGGATGTGGTACGGCACGGCGATCCATGCCGCGCAGGACATCGGCGACCGCTACTCGGAGGATATCGCGCTGGCCGGTCTCGCCTATCTGCCGACTTACAGCGACAAACCGAAGGAAGTCCTGAACCTGCTCGGCGGGCGGCTCGACGATAATCCGGCACACGGTCCCGCGGCGGCCTGGCTGTGGGGAATGGCGGCCCGCGCACACGCCAGCCTCGGAAATGCCGACCAGTTCGCGCGGTGCATCGAGAAATCCGCCCGCGCATTGGAAGATATTGACCAGCAAGAACTTACGGTAGGAATCTTCTCTTATCGCCCGGAGAAACTCGCCTTCTATCAGGCGATCGGCAACGCGCGACTCGGCCGCGCCGGCGAAACCGCGAAAGCCGCGGCCCGCGCCCTCACCCTGTACGACCCGCGAGAAACAATGGAGCCCGCGCTCGTTCGCTTCGAGCACGCCACCGCGTTGCTGACCGCGGGCGAGATCGATGAAGCGTGTTCCATTGCGACACAAGCGATCACCGGGAACAACACCTATATCGGGCTGACTGTCACCAAGCGCGCCAAACAGTTCGACACCGCACTGTCCGGCTTTCGCGGGCGCGCGGTCACGGGCTGGCGCCAGCATGCCCGGTCGGTGCTCGAGGCATCCCGAATCAGGGCCTGACGAACCGGCCCTGGCTGTTATGAATTCGTTGCATCCTGCGGGCGGACGCGGTGCATGACACCGGTGAGCCAACCGCTGATCTGTTGTGTCTGCGCGGGTGTCGGGCGGCCGGACTCCCAGCGACGGGCGGCTGCGATCAACGTCTCCGGCAGCGTGGGGGTGATCCGTTGATTCGTCATACGTACATGATGCACTGGGGCGCAGCAGAGTACGAGTAGGGGGCGAGGTGCGTCGACCGGCAGGGGGGATGGGAGCCGACGCACCCCGCCTATATGGGTGGTTTTTCGGGTTCGGCGCTACCTCAGGAGGTTTCGTTGGACCCGGCTTCGATGAGTGATTTGGGACGCATATCGGTCCAATGGGTTTCGACGTAATGCAGGCACGCTTTGCGGGCCGCCGCCCCGTACGCGATCGTCCAGCCGCCCGGTACGGCGGCGAAAATGGGCCATAACGAGTGCTCGCCGTCGGCATTGATCAAGACGTAGAACTGGGCGTCGTCGTTGTCGAAGGGGTTGTTCATCCGGTTTCCTAGCTTCCTGGTCGGGTCAGGGTTTTTCGGGGGTCAGGTGCCACGGCGCGCTCCCGCCGAGTGCGTGAGTGCTGTGGGGTGCGATCGCGCCGGAACGTGAAAGGAGCGCCACGATCCGCGGGGCTTCGCGTCGCGCGCGGATGTGCGCGGCAGACGAGCGTGGCCCGGACGGGCGGAACTGTGGCGAGTGCGACGAAGTGATGTGTGACGAAGTGGTGTGACAGCCATCGCGGCTGGAATCCCCGCCGGTGCCGAACCTTCCCTGAGTCCGGCACCGGCGAAGCCTGACGCAGCTGCCCGCCTTCGGCGTCGCGGAACCGTCGATCCGGTTCGGCCGCTGCTTGGTTCAGCCTACTGGGGGCGACCGACATTTCCGGCGGTTCGGGACACAAGCCGGTGCGGATCGGGCCGGGTGACGGCGTCGGGAGTGGCAGCCGCGCCGAACGGCGCTGGGCCGGACCGGTTGTGGTGAGCTGTACCCCCGACGGATACAGCTCACCGGGCATGCCGCAACCCCACTCCGCGTGTAGCACCAGAGCCTCCTCGAGCGGCAAAACAACAGCTGGCCGATGCCCCTGCGGGCAGGCATGGCGAACATTAACGCTTGCCCCAATAAATGGGGGCGTTTTCCTTTAAACACCGGGTCGGTCGACCAGTTCGCTACGTCGCGGGCCGGATCTCGTCTCAGGTGGTGAGATGAGCCGCGGCGTGTTCGGCGATCATCACCACCGTCGCCTGCGGGCCGCGACCCAGCGGCACCGGGACGACAGACAGGTCGACGATCGACAGACCGATGACGCCGTGCACCCGGCAGCGCTCGTCCACGACCGCGCGCGCGTCGTGCGGCGGGCCCATGCGGCAGGTGCCCGACAGGTGTTGCGAGGTGGCCAGGTTCGCGCGCAGCCAGGCGTCGGCCTGCGCGGGCGATCGGGGCATCGGGTCGGTACGCGGTTGCGCCGACATGCGGTGCAGCAGGTCCATCGCGATATCGCCCGCGGTACGCAGCCGGGCCCGATCGCGCTCCGCGCGCAGATGACCGAGCCGGATGTCCGGCGGGGTCGCCGGGTCGGCCGCACGCAGACGCACCGAGCCCGCGGACTCCGGTCGCATCAGCGCCACTCCGAGCCGATACGTGCCAGGCGTGAAAGCGACCGTGTAAGGCCGGAATTCGAGGTCGTCCAATGCCAGCGCATATTCCAAGGCGACGGCCGCCCGCGCCGGTGCGGGCAGGCGATATTCGAGGCCGATTTCAGGATGGTCGGTGCACCAGGCACCGACCGGCGCCGGATGCACCACCGGAATTCCCGACGCCCGAAGCTGTTCGGGATCGCCGACACCCGAACGCAGCAGTAGTGCCGCGGTTTCGATGGCACCCGCGCTGAGCACGATCCGATCGGCCCACACTGTTTCGGTCCGACCGGCACGCCGCACTTCGACGCCGACGGCGCGGGTGCCACGAAAAACAATGCGAACCGCCGAAGTATCACCGTGCACGGTGAGATTCGGCCGATTCAACGCGGGCAGCAGATAAGCGAGCGCGGTACCGGTGCGCACACCGTCGGCGATATTGCACGGCACCCGACCCACGCCGTCGGTGGCGTCGGTGGGCGCGTTCAAATCGGAAAGCAGCGGAAATCCCGCGACCACACAGGCGTTGGCGAATTCCTCGCTCAGCGGTACCGGATCGGCGGTGCGCCGCACCGGAATCGGGCCGGCACGGCCGTGCCAGCGCCGGTCACCGAAATCCAGATCGTGTTCCGAGCGGCGATACGCGGGCAGCACCGCATCGAAGGACCAAGTATTCGCGCCATTCAGTACCTGGCTCCACGCCGCGAAATCCGCGGGCGCGGCGCGCACGAAATAGCTGCCGTTCACCGCGCTCGAACCGCCGATCGCCCTGCCGCGCACAATGTTTCCGGTCTGCTCGGCGCCGTCCGCCGCGGCCAGCGAAACTGGATAGCGCCACAGCCACGGGGTATCCGCCTCGAGCGGCAGCCGCGTGGCGTCGCGCAATCGCGCCGGAACCTCGGCGGGTGCGCGCCACACCGGGCCCGCCTCGAGCAGCCGCACGGTGTGGTCCGGGTGCGCACTCAGCCGCGCGGCGAGCACACAGCCCGCCGTGCCGCCGCCGACGATCAGCGTGTCGGTCATCCGCCGTCCGATCGAGCCGTCGGCGAATCAGTGCGACGGCGCAGTGGGTTTCAGCGATTCCGGGCTGCGGGCACGGAAGGCACCGACCCAGAGCCCGGTGCCGTAGGCGATATCGTCGAGCCGCTTGTAGGCCACATAGCGCACCGGATCGAGGCCGCCGGCGTCGCGATGGGTGAACCAGTCGGCCAGGCCGTCCGCGACGGCCATGGTGATCGCGATGCGCCGAATTCGCCTGGAGGCCACCATCGCCAGCAGCGTCACCGGCCAGTAGTGCCGGCACATCGCCGAGGCCAGCCGCCACAGCCCGGCGAAGAAGCCGCGCGAGAGGTAGATCGCGGCGATCCGGGTCGGGTTGTCCAGCTCGGCGAACACCCGGCGTAGTCGCACCAGCGCGGTCGCCAGGGTGACCAGCCCGCCGAGCAGGCCCCACTTGGACTTGGTGGCGAAGAGGAAGGCCGCCAGCATGGTCCACGACGGCAGCGACAGCGGCGAGACCATCCCCGGGTGCCGCTCGCCGAGCGGCGCGGCGCCCGTGCCGTAGAACATCTTTCGGCCGAACCAGGCACGGAAGGACACCCGGTGGTCGTGCGCGACATGGGCGGCGGGCTCATAGCGCAGGCGCCAGCCCGCCTGCTCCAGCCGCCAGCACAGGTCGACATCCTCGGCGACCTGCATCGACTCGTCGAAGCCGTCCTGCGCGAGCAGGGCGCGGCGGCGCACCAGCAGCGCGGCGCTCGGCACGTAGGACACCAGCCCGTGCGACTGCACGGCCGCCTCACGCCTGCCCAGATCCAACGAGGAGCGGGTGTGCTCGTAGCGGGCCAGTGCGTTGGACTCCGGGTCCAGCGCGACGATCCGCGGGGCCACCAGCGCCACTTCCGGATCGCTGAAGTGCCCGAGCATCACCTCGAGCCAGCCGCTGCGCGGCACCACGTCGGAATCCAGGAAGGCGACGAAGTCGGTTGTCGCGGCCTTCAATCCGGCATTGCGCGCGGCCGCCGGACCCTGCCGCTGATCGTGGCGCAGCACGGTGACCCGGCAGCGGGTGCCCCGATCGCGCGGGATGTGCACCGGCTGGTCCGAGCCGTCGTCGACCACGATGACGTTGTGTCCGCGCAGCGCCGCGAGCAGCCGGGCCAGCCCGTCCGGGTTGTTGTACAGCGGCACAATGACGGTGACGTCCTCGGGCGAGGGCAGCAGACGCGGACGCGGGTTCGCGACACCGGAGTCGAGCAGCCGTCTGGCAACGGTCGCGGACTTCGGCCCGGTCACCTCGAGGTACCCGTCGCCGATCATCTCGGCGGCCTCCGGGGCAAGTCGCAGCAACCGGGCGGGAGACCCGCCGATCAGCACTCGTCCTCCGGAGTATGCGCGTACCCGTGGATCAATCCGCACCCCGAATCCGTCGGGCAGGCGATCATGGCGCATTCCTGGCATGCTAGGCGGAGATTCGCGAACAAGCATCATCAGTCCGGTTAAAAGGACAGAATTCCGCACGAATCGGGCCCGCCGACGCGCCCCGACGGATATCGCCGACAAAGTTGGCGCGGCGCATTTCACACGATTCCAGCATTCGGCAACGCGACGGCAATCGGCCGGTCGAAACCGGAACTCGACCGCCGCGCGTTCGGCAGCACACGACTGGCAATTGCCCTCGCTTAAGCCAGCGGACTCTCGTCACAGGCACGCGCCGGGCGACGTTCAGGTGAAAATCCGCTCGGGCGCGTCACCGACAGGGTCAACGGCACGGGCGCGGGTTTGCGGGCGCCGGTGCGCGGTGTCGCCCGCCGCGAATGGTCGACCGAGGAGCGCGGGATCAGCCGTGCCGGGTCGGCCAGCGCCGCCTCGCCGTACCCCTGGACGCATTCCGGGTCCGGTCCGTCGGCGGGCAGGCCGGTGAAGAACTTGGCCGCCATGCAGCCGCCGCGGCACGAGTCGTAGTGACTGCACGACGCGCAGGCGCCACCACCGCTGGGCGCACGCAGCTCCGCGAACAGCTCGGACTCCTGCCACACCGTGCGAAAACCGCCGTCCGCCACCACGTTTCCGGCATGGAACCGGTCATGGATGGCGAACGGGCAGGCGTACACGTCCCCGAGCGGGTCGACCAGGCAGACCACCCGCCCGGCCCCGCACAGGTTCAGCCCGGGCAGCGCCTGGCCGAACGCGGACAGGTGGAAGAACGAGTCGCCGGTGAGCACGCCTTCGCCGTTGCGCAGCAGCCAGTCGTAGAGCACCCGCTGCTGCTCCTGGGTCGGATGCAACTCGTCCCACACGTCCGCGCCGCGGCCGGACGGCCGCAGCCTGGTCAATCGCAAAGTCGCGCCGTATTTTTCGGCGATCGCCCGGAACTCGTCGAGCTGACCGATGTTGTGCCTGGTCGCCACGACGGACAGTTTCGCGTCGCGGAAACCGGCCGCGGCGAGGTTCTCCAGCGCGCGGATGGCCATCGCGTACGAACCCGGCCCGCGCACCGCGTCGTTCACCGCCGCGTCCGCGCCGTCCAGCGAAATCTGTACGTCGACATAGTCACTCGCGGCCAGCCGGGCGGCCACCTCGGGCGTGATCCGAACTCCGTTGGTGGAGAACTTCACGCCGACGTGGTGCGCGGTCGCGTAGTCGACCAGCTCCCAGAAGTCCGGGCGCACCGTGGGTTCGCCGCCGCCGATGTTCACGTAGAACACCTGCATGCGCTCGAACTCGTCGATCAGCGCCTTGCACTGTTCGGTGCTGAGCTCGCGCGGATCACGCCGACCGGAGGAGGACAGGCAGTGCACACAGGACAGGTTGCAGGCGTAGGTCAGTTCCCAGGTGAGGCAAATCGGCGCAGCCAGACCGGATTCGAACCGATCGACCAGCGGCACCGCCGCGTCGGACGGCGGGACCACCCCCGCCGTCGACGGTGCCGCGCTCACAGCAGCGGCGGCGGCGGGCGCCTGCGTAGCAGCGGCGGGCGCCTCGATGATCATCTCCGAATCGACCAGCTGTGTCAGCGCTTTCACATACTGCGCGGAATTCTCCGCCGAGATGCCCGCGGCACTCAGCGCCGCCCGCGCGGACTGGTGTGCGGGCAGCGACCGCACGATCTCGACGATCCGCGGACTCTTCAGAAAGGAGAGTTTGCGGGTGCCGAAATGGTAGAGCAAAGCACCGAACGGTTCCAGGCGCAGCGCTACCCGGGGGTGCAGCTGCCATCGGTCGTCGAGATCGAACATGGTGGTTCCGCCTGTCAGTAGACGCCGCACATACCGTCGATGGAGACCTCTTCGATGAGGCTCTCCTCGACCAGCGGTGCGGTGTCCTCGCGCGGTTCGGTGGTGCCGACCGTGCCCGAGTGGTCGGTCTCGGCGTGTCCGTTGGCTCCGTATTCCGGCATGTGTACCTCCGAGCAAGCGTCCGGTGGCTACCCGATGTAGCCCCCGTCACACGATAACGTCATTCGCTGACAAAATGGAACACGTTCTTGTGTACGACTTCGCCGCCGCAGGCAGAACGGCCTGCCCGCACCCGCGTCGATCGGCCGGAGTCGATCGTCACCATTGCGACGGAGTCACCCGCACACCGACCCGGGCGCGGCCGCGCCCTCTAGACTTCGGAGAGAAAGCAGCTGAACAGGACGGGACGGGCGACAGGCGCCCGCGGTGGTAGAGGTGGCATGGGAGTCGGACGAATGCAGGCGAGCGGGGGCGGCAACACTCTGTCGGAGTCCGAGATCGTCGAGGCCGCGCTGCGAGTGGTCCGCGAAGACGGCGTGGAGAAACTGTCGATGCGACGGCTCTCCCGCGAACTCGGAGTTTCCCCGATGGCGCCGTATTACTACGTCGCGGACAAACGCGAACTGCTCGACCTGGTCGCCACCGCCGCACTCACCGGAGTGCGCACGCCACCAGCCGAATCCGGTCCATGGCAGATCCGGCTGCGCGATCTCATCGACCAGATCGACGAGAAGCTGCGCAAGCACCCCGGCCTGGGCGACGTGCTGATCGAGCAGATGCTCGGCAAACAGCTCGACCTGATCGCCGCCATCATGGAGATCCTGTTCGAGGCGGGCTTCAACGACCGCAATGTGCTGGCCGCCTATGCCACCATTCACACCTATCTGTTCGGCCGCAGCCGGGTGAACCCGCGCGACCGCGCGCCGCTGTCGGATGTCGCACTCCCGAATGCCGTCGAACGTGCCACCAAGCACATGGCCGACCTGCGCGGGAAGTACGCCTACGACTTCGGCATGGAGGTGCTGATCGCCGGACTGGAGGCCCAGCTTGTCCGGCAGCCGACGTCCGACGTACGATAAAACTGAAACACGTTCTAGTTTTGGCGCCGAGTAGCGCTGGGTAGGTGAGAGGACGACATGACAACCGTCGAAGTTCCACACGGCTCACGTTCGGTCGTGCTGCGGGTAGCAGCGGTCATCACGGAAACGCCCGATACCTGTTCGCTGGTCTTCGACGTGCCCGACGAACTCGCCGAGCGGTTCCGCTACCACCCCGGCCAGTTCCTGACCCTGCGTATCCCCAGCGACCTGACCGGCTCGGTGGCGCGGTGCTATTCCCTGGCCAGTTCGCCGTTCACCGACGACCGCCCGAAGGTCACCGTCAAGCGGACCGCGGGCGGCTACGGCTCGAACTGGGTGTGCGACAACGTGAAAGCGGGCGACTCGCTCGAACTGCTGCCGCCCTCAGGTGTTTTCACGCCGAAGGATCTCGACGCGGACCTGCTGCTGTTCGGCGCGGGCAGCGGCATCACCCCGGTGATGTCGATCCTGAAATCGGCGCTCGCGCGCGGCGGCGGCCGAATTGTGCTGGTGTACGCCAACCGTGACCACGAATCGGTGATCTTTGCCGACGAACTGCGCGACCTGGCCGACAAACATCCGCAGCGCCTGACCGTGATCCACTGGCTCGAGCACCTGCAGGGCCTGCCGACCGCCGACGCGCTGGCCACCCTGGCCTCGCCCTACCAGAGCTTCGAAGCGTTCATGTGCGGGCCGAAACCGTTCATGGACCGGGTGCACGACGCGCTCGCCCAGCTCGGCGTGCCGCGCTCGCGTACGCACGCCGAGGTGTTCAATTCCCTTGCGGGCGACCCGTTCGCGGACCAGGCGCCGGTCGAGGTGTCCGACGCGGAAGCGGCCGAGGCCGCCACGGTCGAGGTGGAACTCGACGGCGAGGTGCACGAGCTGTCCTGGCCGCGCAAGCAGACCCTGGTGGACATCATGCTGGCCAAGGGCCTGGACGTGCCGTACTCCTGCCAGGAGGGCGAATGCGGGTCGTGCGCGTGCACGGTGCTGGAGGGCAAGGTCGAGATGGACAACGCCGAGATCCTCGACCCCGAGGACATCGAGAACGGCTATATCCTCGGCTGCCAGGCACATCCGGTGACCGATCACCTGAAGATCCAGTTCTGATCGCTCAGCGCGCGCGATAGTGCGCGCGCACCGCGGGATCGAGATGTTCGGTCGCGTAGCTGAGCGCGGTGCGACCGAGATCGGCGGCATGCGTGTCCAGGAAGCCGGTGAGCAAGCGCTGGTCGACCCGCTTGCCCACCTCGCGCAGCATCCAGCCGAGGGCCTTCTGGATGAGGTCGCGGCGATCGTCGAGCAGCCGCTCGGACAGCGCGAATGTGGTTGTGGCGTCACCGGATTTGATGAACGCGAAGGTCGACAGCAGCGCGACCCGCCGCTCCCACAGCGAGTCCGCGGCGGCCAATTCGAACAGCAGCTCGCGTGGTTTGTCCAGCAGCCACGGACCGATGATGTTCTCGGCGGACACGTCGACCAGATCCCAGTTGTTCACCCGGCCCCGGCGTACGGCGGCCAGATAGCGGTCCACCATTTCCGCACGGGCCGCGTCGTCGAAGGTGCGCGGCTTGGACGCCTTGGCGAACCGGGCATTGAGCACGACCAGCCCGGCGAGACGGTCCTCGTGCACGGGACTGTCCAGCAGTAGGTCGATCTCGTCGAGGGGCAGTGCCGCAAAGCGTTTCGC
This sequence comes from Nocardia vulneris, assembly GCF_001613425.1. Classification (GTDB taxonomy): domain Bacteria; phylum Actinomycetota; class Actinomycetes; order Mycobacteriales; family Mycobacteriaceae; genus Nocardia; species Nocardia vulneris. The sequence goes on from NZ_BDCI01000052.1 coordinate 137,139, forward strand.
GACACCGCGGGTCGCCGGAACGCGCACGCCGACGAACACGTCGCCCGCGCCGTACTCACCGGGGCCGGTCTTGAAGAACCGCTGCAGATGGATCGCGTCGGCGGGATCGGCGATCTCCCGCAGCGCGGCCTGCACCGCGGCCGCGGTCTGCGCGCCTTCGGTCATCGCGGACACCTCCCGGCGGGTCGCATCAACCCTGGGCGCCCAGAATGCGGCCGGATTCGAAAGCCGCTGCGCTGGCGGGCAACTCGCCGGGCCGGCCACTGTTGCGGACCAGCACCGCGCCGTTGCCCGGCGTCGGGCGACCGAGTGCGTCCATGCGCCGGATGGTCTGCGCGGCAACGGCTTGCGCGCTGTCGAAGAGCCGGACGCCGTCGGGCAGCGCGGCGACGATGGCATCGATCACCAGCGGATAGTGCGTACAGCCGAGCACGACGCCTTCGACGTCGTCGGGGGTCTCCGCGACCGCCCGCGCGATGGACTCGCGCGCACCGACCAGGTCACCGCGGTCGATCGCATCGGCCAGACCATGGCAGGCCACCCCGACCACATCGGCGTTGCCGCCGAACTTCGCGATCAGATCCGCCTGGTACCGGCTGGCGGTGGTGGCCGCGGTTGCCCACACCGCCACCGAGCGGCAGACGGCCGCGGCCGGTTTGATCGCGGGCACAGTGCCGATCACCGGCACATCGGGGCCGACCTCCGCGCGCACATGCTCCAGGGCGGTGACGCTGGCCGTGTTGCACGGGATGACGATGACTTCGGCGCCCAGCTCGATCGACATCCCGGCGGCCCGGACCACGCGGTCGATCGTCCACTGCTCCGGTTTCGGCCCCCATGGCGCGCCGTCCGGGTCCAATTGCAGCAGCAGATCCACGTCCGGCCGCAGCTTGCGCAGCCAAGCGGATGTGGGCAGCAAGCCGAGACCCGAATCGATGAGCGCGACGATCACATCGACAACCGTATTACAGGGCCCGGACGCGGTGCTCACGACGGCGGCCCGAGGGGCAGGCAGGCACCGGCCCCCGGCGCTCGGCCGCACCACGCGACCGCACTCAGCTCGGCGTGCGCAACTCCGAAACCGGTGCGCCCGCGGCGATCTTCGCCCTGGTCTTCATGACCTGTGCCGTCGTGCCCGCGCCGACCACGCCGGTCAGCCTGCCGTCTCTGGAGTAGTAGGCGAGGAACTTGCGGCCGTCATCGACGGCCACGTCGACATCGTCGGTCGCGGCCGGTGTGCCGAGCGCCTGGATCTTCACGTCGTACTGGTCGCTCCAGAAGTACGGCACCCGGGCCGCGGTCGGCGCGGCGGCGCCGAGCAGCGCGCAGGCGACCAGCCGCGCCTGCTCGCCCGCGTTGGTCCAGTGTTCGATCCGCTTGCGGTGCCCGGCCTCCTGTTGCCAGGCGGCGACGTCGCCGACCGCCCAGACCCCCTCGGCCGAGGTGCGCCCGACCTCGTCGGCCAGCACCCCGCCGCCCGCCGCCGGATCGGCGAGCGCGATGCCGGATTCGGCCAGCCACTCCGTCACCGGACGCGAGCCGACCCCGATCACCACCAGATCGGCGGCCACCTCCGTGCCGTCGGACAGGATCGCGCCACGCACCCGGTCGCCCCCCGCGAGCAGCGTGTGCAGCCCCACCCCGCAGCGCAGGTCGACCCCCTCGGCGCGGTGCATCCTGGCCACCAACTCGCCGACCCGCTCGCCGAGCACCCCGGCCAGCGGCGCCGGCTGCGGCTCGACCAGCACCACCGCGACGCCGCGGGCCCGGAAACTGGCCGCCAGCTCGCAACCGATGAAACCCGCGCCGATCACGAGTGCCGTTGTCGCCGTCGCCAATTCGCTACGCAGGGCGAGCGCGTCGGCGTGGCCGCGTAGCACGTGCACGCCGGTCAGGTCGGGCAGACCGGGCAGGCGGCGCGGACGCAGGCCGGTGGCGATGATCAGCTGCGCGTAGTCGAGCGCCGTGCCGTCGGCGAGCCGCACCTGCCGCGCCGCGGTGTCCAAGCCGACGGCCTCGATGCCGAGCCGCACATCGATCTGCTTCTCGGCGTAGAACTCGTCGGGACGCAGCGTGGTGTCGTCGGTTTCGCCGCGGACGAACTGCTTGGACAGCGGCGGCCGGTCGTAGGGCAGGCGTGGTTCGTCGCCCAGCAGGACGAGCGCACCCTCGTATCCGGTACGGCGCAATTCCTCGGCGGTGCGCAGGCCGGCCAGGCCGGCGCCCACGATCACGATCGGCGCGGTGTCTGTTGCTGAAGGTGCCACGCAGCTCACCCTAACGGTTGCTTGGTGCCCTGCCGGAGTGAGCCCGCTCACTCGGCAATCGCGGTGTAATCGTAGCCGTACCGATATTGATCGGGCGGTCAATCAGGTCTATACCCAGAGGTAGGACATAATCCTGAGCCCTAGGAGGCACACCATGTTCACCGAGAGCCGCGCACAGGACTTCCTGGCCGTAGTGCTGGGCGTCTTCGCCGCACTGTCACCCCTGTGGCTGGAAACCACCGACAAAGCGATGTGGTCGCTGATCGTGCTCGGCGTGCTCATCGCACTCACCGGGCTGGCGCAGATGTACCGGCCCGCGCTCGGCGCGAACGCCGACTACGCGATGGGCCTGTTCGGCGTGCTGCTGTTCATTTCCCCGTGGGCCATGGACTTCAGCGATTACCGCGGCGCATCCTGGACCGCATGGGTAGTCGGGGTAGTGACGGCGGTGGTCGCGGTAGCGGCGCTGCCGACGGTGTCGGGACGTCTGCACAGCATGGCGCCACACCACTGATGCAGATGCCGAAACCCGGTCGGCGGGCCACCCGCCGACCGGGCAAGGAACCCGCCGCCGGGCGTCGCCGCAGCGCGAAAGTGGACGGCGACGCCCGGCAACTCATCCTGGACTCGGCCGAGCAGCTCTTCGCCGAACAGGGCTTCGACGCCACCGCGACGGCGGCCATCGCCGGTGCCGCGGGCGTGCCGAAAGGTCTTGTCTTCTACTACTTCCCGACCAAGGATTCGATCCTGTCGACCCTGATGGCCGAGCGGGTCCCCGCGCACCCGATCGAAGATATCGGCACCGTGGTGGCGCCCGGCGATCCCGCGGCCAGCCTGGTCGCGCTGGACGCGGCGCTGAACCTGCGCGATCACCACTCCTCGGTGCTGCGAGTGATCATGTGGCGGGAAGCCGACACCCACCCCGACGTCCGGCGCCAATTGCGCCGTCTGCGTGATCAATTGCTCGATGTCACCGCACGCGTGCTACAGGCCAGCGCGCCCGCACCGGTGCGGCCCGGCACTCTGCGCGCCTGCGCCGCCGCGTGGGTCTCGGCCATGTTCGCCATCGCCAGCACCGATCGGCTGCACGCCCTCGACGGCGTGCCCCTCCCCACCGCCGACGAGTTGCTCAACGTCGCCCAGGTCGTCGCCGCCGGGATGACCCAGCTCGGCTGAGTTCGCGAAGTGGGGATCGAAAGTTATGCACAGGGTGCGTGTTATCCCCAATTGGGGAGCGACGGGTGGTTTCCAGAAGCCGGGTGGTTCACGATCGCGGTATGGATGCACCGCAACTGATCTCGCGGCAGCAGGCGCTGGCGGCGGGGATCTCCGATAGTGAACTGCGCAGGCGTTGCCTGGACGGATCGTGGTGGCGGGTGCGGTCCGGGCGCTACGTCAACGCACCCGAGCCGGGGCTCACGCCGGCGGGCCGCCATCTGGTGCTCGCGCTCGCGACCGGTGAGGCGATGCCGGAAGACGCTGTCGCGAGCCACTGTTCGGCCGCGGTGCTGCACGGCATCCCGTGCTGGTCGATCCCGCTGGACCGCGTGCACCTGACCCGTAACCGGATCAACGGCGGGCGCGTCACCAACCAGCTGGTGGTCCATTCGGCACAGCTGACGCCGGACGAGATCACCATCGTCAACGGACTCCAGGTGACCACCGCACCGCGGACGGTGATCGACATCGCCCGTTCGGCGAGTTTCGAGCAGGCCGTCGTCATCGGGGACAACGCGCTGCACCAGGGACTCACCACCGCGGATGAACTGCGGGAGTACCTTTCCCGCGCGCGGCACCGCCGCGGTGCTCGACGGGCCGCACACACCATCGACTTTCTCGATGGTCGCAGTGGAAGTATCGGGGAGTCACGGAGCCGCGCGGCTTTCCGTGAATGCGGACTGCCCGCGCCGGAGTTGCAGGCCCGGGTTTTCACCGACGACGAAGTTTGCGTAGGCCGGGTCGACTTTCTGTTCCCAGAACTGGGAGTGATCGGGGAATTCGACGGAAAGGCACAGTGCCAGAACGGATTACGTATGCCCGGCCAGGTGCGGATCGCCGAAAAGAACCGCGCAGACCGCATCCGGGCGCTCGGGTGGATGGTGGTGCGGTGGACCTGGCATGACCTCGCAGACCCGGCGCATCTGTCGCGCCGCATCCGGGCCGCGG
>NZ_BDCI01000053.1 GCF_001613425.1 Nocardia vulneris
TGAGCGTGCGTTCGTGAGATCGGTCTGAGGGCCACTCTTGGGTCGGACCAGAGGGGGCACAGATCGGTCGGACTCGACAGCTACTCAGCATTGGCGCCAGGGCCTGATCCCGGCCAGGATCTGGTCCAGGTGTCCGGTGAGATGTTCTCGTTCAGCGGCTGCGCGCCCGCGGTATCGGTGTAGCTCGCACATGGCTTGCCGAACTGGGGCGGGCGATTCGCGGACAGCCCGCCCCGGATCGGCTCCGAGTGACGTCATTCACCGTTGAGTGGCGTCAGAGCCCCCAGCCACTGTCGTCACCGCCCTTCCAGTCTGTCGGCGCATCCGGCGCGACTTCACTGCACCGGATGGCAGCGCCCATGTGCTGCCACTGTGCGCTGTCCGCGCTCTTTCCGCAATGCAAGCCCCCCACAGACTGCGCCTCGGCCGGTCCAGCCATCGATACGACAGCACCGATCGCCACCGCGGAAAGAAAACCGACCACTCCACCCTTGTGCACCACAGACATCGCCACACTCCCTCATTCCTGTCACACCCCAGCGATGATCGCTCAACCGCCCGCCGCGCCGCGAAACCGGCGAACTCGGCGACTGGATACCGGGTCACCGGCAGGGTCGTCCCGTCGGCCGGCTCAGCTCCGGCCGGAACGCGGCCCGGTCGTCACAGTACACAGCGTGGTGGGTGAAAGCGGTTGCAGTACATAATCTTTCGATAACCGCGCCCGTCACGCATTCCGCGCGGCAGTCTCAGCGACGGTCGGGACGGGGTTCCGGCAGCCCCGGCGCCGGGATCAGCGCCTACGCCATATCCGCGGAAACTCCGGTAGGGAGCCCTGGGGCACGCCGGTCGAACACGCCGCATGATGGAGCAACCCGGTGATGCGACGAACTTCCGGAACAACACTCGGCACTGAAGACCGCCCCGAATTCGGCATTGCCGCGCGTCTCGAGGGCTGGTCCGGACAACCGAACTCACCATCGGATCCTGCCACCGGTTGACGCAAGACATCGGTCTTGTGCCGACAGGTTCAGCTGTCACCTTCAGGTTGCACCTGTCACCAGTCGACTTTCGTGCGCTGTGGCGTGACCCTTCATCGTCGACCATCCTGGGTTGATGGAGTCGGATGACCTTGTGGCCGTTGAACTGTCGGATATCGAGCGCAAGGTGCTCGTTGATGGCATAGGCCGTTGGGGTGGCCCGGCACGCTGTAGCGACGCGCTCGCGGTCGCGATGGGTTTCCGGGACGTGGGAGACGTAAGCGAACAAGGAAGCCGGCTGGAGTCGGCGCTGATCGCGGGCGAACCGTTGAGCGCCACCGACTGGCGGAGGGTGCTGGTGTCCACCGAGATCTTCTTCGCCAGTGATGTACTCGGCTGCGGAAGGGACTGGTCCATCATCATGGGCATCTCCGACGCAGAGACGCTCACGATTCTCCGGGGATTACAACGAAAGATCCCCTGGTGGGGCGTGCCATTGCCGCAGCACCTGAGTCCCCGCCCGCGGTGACAACGGCACACTTGTCGACACGGCCGCCGGCACCGCAACCAGAAAGGAGTCGCCGATGGCAATGGCGGGGGAACTGGTCACCGAGGCCTTCGACTACGACGGTGGGCGGCGTGTGACGGTCTATGTTCCGGCGGATCGGCCGGAGGCGGTGGTGTTCGCCGGTGACGGCGAGTTGGTTACGCAGTGGGGCGTTGATCCGGCGGCCGCGGACGTGCCGGCCACGGTGATCGTCGGGGTACACCGCGCGGCCGATGAGGCGCAGCGGCTCCACGAGTGCTCGCCAGGCTTCGATCCTGCGCGATTCTCGGCACATGAGCGGTTCTTCGGCGTAGACGTGAGCCGGTGGTTGCGATCGCGGTTCGGGATGGCCCTGCCCGCTGAGCGCACCGCGGTGTGCGGCGCGTCGGCTAGTGGAGAGCTGGCACTGGCCATGGGACTGCGGCATCCAGACGTCTACGGCACCATCTGGTGCGCCTCACCCGGCGGAGGATATCGACCACCTGCCGTCATGCCGAGTCCGCTGCCGCGCACGTACCTCGTCGCCGGCACCCTGGAGCCGTTCTTCCACCAGAACGCGACCCGGTGCGTTACGCGCTGCGGGGGCAGATGTCGTGCTGAACGAGCGGGCCGGATCGCACGGCGGCGCACTCTGGCGCAAGAATTTCCCATGATGGCGGCGTGGGCGTTCGGACAACGCTAGGCCGTTGGGACACAAACCATTTCGGCCGACTAGCGGTTCGGTTGATCGGCTGCGCAGCTGATCAGTAGTCGAGTGGTGTGCGTGATGTGGTCGCGCAGTAGGTGCTGTGCGTGGTCGGCGTCGCGGGCCAGGACGGCGTCGAGCAGTGCGCGGTGTTCGGCGGCGACGTCGCGGTCGGGTTCGTCACCCAGGGACACCGACCACTGCCGGTACAGCTCGGCCTCCTGCCGAAGCGACCGCGCCGTGTCGAGCAGCCGCCGGTTGGGACAGCCCGTCAGCAGCGCGTGATGGAAGGCGGCGTGGGCTTGCGACCATTCGTCGGTCAGGCGGTCCGGATCGGCCGGGTCCCGGTAGGGCGCGCGTTCCAGAAGATGGTGCGCCGCAACGGCATCGGCCTCCCAGCGCATATCGCCCTCCGTCACGGACAGTCGCAGGACCAGGGATTCGATCTCCGCCCGCGCCTGCGTCAGCTCGGCCAGGTCCTGATGGGACAGCGGGCGGACCTGGTAGCCCTGATGCGGTTTCGCCACCACCAGCCCCTCGGCGACCAGCCGGGTCAGCACCTCGCGGGTGGCGCCGACGCTCACCTGGTACCGATCGGCCAGGTCCGGGAACTTGAGCCGGGCACCCGGCACCAGCCGACCGCCGAGGATGTCGGCACGCAACGCCTCGTGGATGCCGTCGGTGCGGGTCGTCCCGCCACTCTTCGCCATGACCCCACTCTAGCAGTTTACGAATACCTCTTGAACTTTCGAAAGTTTGCGTCTAGTTTCGAAACAGCGGGTTGGTCGGCCTCCGAGCGCCGGAAACCCCTGCCGAGCAGCACTATTGGAGGAGTTGCCATGCACTCGCACACCGTTGGCCGTCCGTCCGTGCTCCGCGGCGGCACCGTCCTCACCATGGATTCCGCCCGTACCGTTCTCGAGGGCCACGACGTGCTCGTGGTCGACGGCCGGATCGCCGCCATCGGCGTCGACCTCGTCGTGCCCGACGGCACCGACGAGATCGATGCCCGCGGCGGCATCGTGATGCCCGGGATGGTCGACACGCACCGGCACATGTGGCAGACCACGACCCGTGGCTACGGTGCGGACTGGACACTCACGCAATACTTCGTCTGGTACTACCTGAACTGGGGCACGAAGTTCCGGCCCGAGGACATCTACGCCGGGAACCTCCTCGGCGCACTGGAGGCGCTCGATGCCGGGGTCACCACCTGTGTGGACTGGTCGCACGGCCTGCAGACGATCGACCACGCCGACGCGGCGGTCGACGCGCTCGCCGCGGTACCGGGCAGGTTCGTGCTGGCCTACGGCAACATCCAGGACGCGCCCGCGAACTGGACGGGCACACCGGAATTCCGCAAGTTCTTCGACCGTCGGGCCGGCGAGCTCGAGGGCTTCCAGATCGCCTTCGACGTCACCGGCGATCCGAGCTTTCCCGAGCAGGCGGCGTTCGAGGTCGCCCGCGAGCTGGACCTGGCCGTGACCACGCACGCCGGAGTGTGGGGCGCGACCGGTGACGACGCCGTGCGACTGATCCACGAGCACGGCTACGCCGAGGCCAGGACGGTGTACGTGCACGCCTCGACGCTGTCGGCGGATTCCTACGCCCGCATCGCGGCGAGCGGCGGATCGGTGTCGGTGTCCACGGAGAGCGAGCAGAGTGCCGGGCAGGGTTATCCCGCCACGGCCGCGCTGCGCGCGCACGGAATTCCCGTGTCGCTGTCGCTGGACAGCTGTGTGCTCTGCAGCGGTGACCTGTTCTCCGCCATGCGCACGACGTTGGGCGCCGACCGCGCGGCCGAGCATCAGGCGGCGCACACGCGCGGTGAGACCGTCACCCATGCCTCGCTGCATGCCGAGCAGGTCGTCGAGTGGGCGACCCGGGGCGGCGCGCGAGCGATCGGGCGCGACGACGAGATCGGCAGTGTGCAGGTCGGCAAGAAGGCGGACCTCGTGCTCGTCCGCAACGACGCTTCGCCGGCGATGTCGCCGCTGCTCAACCCGCACGGACACGTCGTCCTGCACGCGCAGCGGGCCGATGTCGACACGGTCCTGGTCGACGGCCGGATCGTGAAACGCGACCACCGGCTGGTCGGTGTCGACCTGGCCGGTGCGCGTCGAGCGGCGCAGGCGACGGTCGACTACCTGCGCGCCGAACTCGGGGAGCAGGCGTGGCGCGCGGGCATGAATCCGGAGATCCCCGAGACCAAGGTCCTCGACAACCCCTACACCTACACCGACTACCGGTCCGCGACCACGCACGGCGACCCCGCGCCGACGCCGCGCTGACCCCTTCCGAACCGCTCACCTCTTCAGGTCAGGAGTCCACACCATGCGTTTCGCCACCATCTCGGATCGGCTGTCGCTGATCACCGCGTCCGATACCGTCATCGACATAGCCCGCGCCAGCGGTGGGTGGTTCAGTCCGAATATCCAGGACGCCTACGAGCACTGGGACGAACTGCTCGAGTTCTGCCCGACCGTCACCGCCGAGGGCACGCCGCTGTCCGAGTTCCCCGTAACGGAATTCGGCAATCCCGCCCCGCATCCTCGGCAGCTGTTCGCCATCGGCCTGAATTACGCCGACCACGCCGCGGAGTCGTCGCTCGGGGTGCCCGCCGAACCACCGGTGTTCACGAAGTTCGTGACCTCGCTGGCTGATCCGTACGGAACGGTCACGCTGGTGCCGGGCAAGGTGGACTGGGAGGTCGAACTGGTTGTCGTACTCGGCCGCCGAGCGCATCGCGTCGCCGCCGCGGACGCGTGGGATTACGTCGCGGGAGTCTCTGTGGGACAGGATATTTCCGAACGTGTCCGGCAGCGGGTAGGCCCGGCGGCGCAGTTCAGCATGGGTAAGTCCTTCCCGGGCTTCGGGCCGATCGGGCCGGTGCTGGTCACGCCGGACGAGTTCGATGACCCCGACGATCTGGAACTGGGCTGCCTGATCAACGGTGAGCAGATGCAGCAGGGCCGGACCTCCGACATGGTTTTCCCGGTCACCGAGCTGATCGCACGGCTCTCCGCGATCACGCCGCTGCTGCCCGGCGATGTCATCTTCACCGGCACCCCGGCCGGCGTCGGGTTCGGTCGCACTCCGCAGCGGTATCTCGCCCCCGGCGACGAACTGGTCAGCTACGTGCGCGGCGTCGGCGAGATGCGTCACCTGATCGTCGCCGGGCAGTAGGCCCCCGAATTCCCTGGAGACACAATGGCATTACACCGACTGTCGTCGGTCACCATCGGCGTACCGGATCCAGCGGCGACCCGCGACTACTACACCGAATTCGGGCTCGCGCCCCGACCCGACGGCTGGCTGTCCACCCGCGACGGCGGCGACCAACTCCGGCTCATCCGCGCACCCGCCCGGCGGCTGGCCGAAATCGTCATCGGCGCAGACGATTCCGACGATCTGGACGCGGTGGCCGCCCGCCTGCACAAGCTCGGCCTGCCGGTGGAACGCACCGCCGACGCGGTCGCCACCACCGAACCGGTCGCCAATTTCCGTGCCGTAGTGCAGGTCTCGGGCCGTATCACCCAGCCGGTCACACCGGCGACCCCGTACAACGGGCCCGGCCGCATCGAACGCCAGGGCACCCGTGCCCCCGGTGTGCTGCGTGCGGAGCCGATCCGGCCGCGCAAGCTCGGCCACGCGGTCCTGGGCTCGGTGGACTACGCGGCCACCCGCCGGTTCTTCGTCGACGGTCTGGGTTTCAAACTCTCCGACGAGATCAAGGGCGAAGGCGCGTTCCTGCGCTGTTCGACCGACCACCACAACGTGCTGGTGCTCAACGCGCCGGTCAACTTCCTGCACCACACCTCGTGGCAACTCGACGACATCGACGACGTCGGCCGTGGGGCCACCGCGATGCTCGAGGGTCATCCGGAACGACACATCTGGGGACTCGGACGCCACCACGCGGGCTCGAACTTCTTCTGGTACCTCAAGGATCCCGCGGGCAACTTCTCCGAGTACTACTCCGACATGGACTCGATCATCGACGACCAACTCTGGACCCCGGAAGTCTTCGAAGGCGCCCAAGGCCTGTTCAGCTGGGGCCCGCCACCGCCGCCGTCGTTCCTGCACCCCGAAGACCTCGCCGCGCTGATGACCGGCGCCCACCACGCCGGATAGCGGCCTACCTACCTAGGAGAGATCATGTCTGACCTGTACGAACCGCAGATCCCGGACAACCTCAACATCCGGTTCGTCGAGAACCGCATCATCGTCGAACGCCCGGCGCAGGTCGTCTACGACTGGGCGACGACCTGGTCGAATCTGCCGAAGTGGCTGCCGTTCGCCTCGGGAACCGAGGTGCGACGCGGCACCGAAGGGGTCCCCGCCGAACTCGGGGATGTGCTGCTCGAGTACATCTTTCCGGAATTGAACGAGAAGCCGAAGGAATACACCGTGGTGGCGCGGGTTCCCGGCAAGCTGTGGACCGTGGTCGGCCGCGACATCCTCGACGACGGCACCCCGGCCCCCGCGATGCACGCCATCGCCACCTTCACCACCTTCGACCTCGGCGACGGAACGACCTTGTTCTGCAGGGTTTTTCAGCGGCTGATCCCCGACACCGAGCCGCCCGGCCCGCACCCGGTCGAAGACCCGGTGCAGGTCCAGCCCGGACTGGAACTGCTGAAGGCGCACATCGAGGGCACAGCCGGATAGTTCGGCGACCGGACGACGGAAACCCCTGGCATGGACGCGTTCTCGGAACGCGCCGCTGCCGCTAGAGCACATCACGAGGTAATCCGATGAACAGCGACACCACGCTTGCCAAGCCTTATCTGACCGGCCACTACCAGCCGGTGCCGGATGAGGTGACCGCGCACCACCTGACGGTGCGCGGAACCATCCCCACCGAACTGAACGGCCGCTACTTCCGCAACGGCCATAATCCGAAACCCGGTGACATACCGACACATTGGTTCAAAGGCGCGGGCATGCTCCACGGCCTGCGGCTGCGTGACGGTCAGGCCGAGTGGTATCGCAACCGGTGGGTGAAGACGCCCGCCCTCGACGGCGCACCCTACATCCGCGAGGACGGCAGCATCGATCTGACCGCCAGTGTGGCGGGCACCCACATCATCGAGCACGCCGGTCGCATCCTGGCGCTGCAGGAGTCGAACCTGCCGTTCGAGGTGACTCCGGAGCTGGATACGGTGGGCGCCTACGACTTCGGCGGCAAGCTGAAAACCGCGATGACCGCGCACCCGAAGGTGGACCCGGTCACCGGTGAACTGCATTTCTTCGCCTACTCCCCCGTGGCGCCGCACCTGATCTACTACATCGCCTCGGCCGAGGGTGACATCCGGCACCAGCAGGTCGTCGAGGGGGCGGGCCCGTCGCTGATGCACGACTTCGCGATCACCGAGCACTACGCGGTGTGGCTGGACCTTTCGGTGACGTTCAACCCTGCCGAAGCCTCCGGCATCCCTTACCGGTGGGACGACGCCTACCAGGCCCGCATGGGTATCCTGCCCCGCACCGGCACCGGTCCGGTGCAGTGGTTCGACGTGGAACCCGGTGCGATGCTGCATGTTTCGAATGCTTACGAAGACGAGGCCGGGCGGGTCGTCGTGGAAGGCCCCCGGCTGGATCGGTCGGCCTGGGAGACATCGTGGAAGTGGTGGATCGGCGCACCCGGATACCAGACCGACCCGGTCGCCGGGGCGCTGCAGTACCGCTGGGTCCTCGAACCCGGGCAGGGCACCGCACGCGAGGAAATGATGGACTCACTGGTCACCGAATTCCCGACCATCAACCTCGACTACCTCGGGCGCCGCAACCGCTACAGCTACGCCGTCGCCTACCCCGGCTCCGGATACGACGGCGTCGGAATCGTCAAGTACGACAACGACACCGGCGCACGCCTGCTGGCCCCGACCGGCGCGGGGCGCATCCCGGGTGAGGCCGTTTTCGTTCCCGCCACCGACGCCACGGCCGAAGACGACGGCTACCTGCTCACCCTCGTCGGCGACCGTGCCGGCAAGGCATCGGAGCTGTTGATCCTCGACGCGCGCGACTTCACCGCGCCGCCGGTCGCGACCGTCGAGCTGCCCCGGCACGTGCCCGGCGGTATCCACGGCTCCTGGATCGCGGACTGATCATGCACTCCCGACGACAACCCGTCCCCGCCACCCGAACCCCCACGCCGTCGGCCCGGGCATGGATCGGGCTCACTGTCCTGGCCACCGCGCAGTTCCTGGTGGTGCTGACCACCTCGATCGTCAATATCGCCCTGCCCGACATCGCGCGCGGGCTCGACCTGTCCTCCGTCGGGCTCTCCTGGGTCGTCAACGGCTACGTACTCGTCTTCGGCGCCCTGTTGATTCTGGGCGGTCGAATCGGCGATGTATTCGGACGGCGGCGGGTATTCCTCACCGGCACAGCGATTTTCACGGTCACTTCGATCGCGGCGGGACTCGCTCCCACCGCCGCGGTCCTGCTCGCCGCCCGAGTCGGACAGGGGGTGGGCGCGGCACTGCTCGCCCCCACCGCACTCGCCTTGGTGCTGACCTTGTTTCCCGCAGGCGCGGGCCGTGCGCGGGCGATCGGGGTGTGGGGCGCGGTATCGGGCATCGGCGGCGTCGCCGGGGTGCTGTCGGGCGGCCTCTTGTCCGGCGTATTCGGCTGGCGCGCGGTGTTTCTCATCGGCGCACCGGTCGCGATCGCGGTGCTGGTCGCCACGATATGGCTGGTGCCCGCCGATCTTCCGGCGGGCGGCCGGATCGACCTGTGGGGCGCGACCTTCGTGACCGGTGGCCTCGCCGCACTCACCTACGCGCTCTCGGTCGGCGGACAGTACGGCTGGACCGCGCCCCGCGTCCTCGCCCCGCTGATCGCGGCGGTATTACTGCTCGCCCTCTTCGTCGGATCACAGCGGCGGCAGCCGCAGCCGCTCATCGCGCCCGCGCTTTTGCGCATCGGCGGAGTACTGGCCGCGAACATCGTCATGACACTGCTCGGCGCGGTATGGCTGGGACTGTTCTTCTTCCTCCCGCTCTACCAGCAGAAGGTGCTCGGCTACACCCCGATCCGAGCCGGCCTCACCCAACTGCCGCTGGCGATCATGATCACAGCGGCCTCCACGATCACCCCGAGACTGACTCGATATCTCAATACCCGCGCGCTGCTGACCGCCGCACTGGCCCTGCTCGCAGCCGGACTGGCGTGGCTCGCGCGCACCCCCGTCGACGGACGATTTCTGACCGACATCGCCGCCCCGTCACTACTCATCGGCACCGGACAAGGCGTCGCGTTCGTCCTGCTCACCGCGCGCGCCACCACCGACGTCCCCGCCGAACACACCGGGCTGGCCGGCGGGCTGATCAACACCACCCGCCAAATCGGCGGTGCGCTGGGGCTGGCCGGACTACTCGCCATCACCACGGCGACCGGCGACTCCGGCCAACCCACTGCATCGCAGCTCGCGCACGCGTACGGCACCGCGTTCGCCGTCACCGCGGCCATCGCCGCAGCCGCGGCCCTGCTGACCGCCATCCTCCGCGACCGACCCACCGGGTGAGATCGGCTGAACACCGCTTGGCTGTGCCCCGGTACGCCGATCTGTGATATGACTGGGGCACGCCATTTCGCTTGGTGTATAGGACAACTGGAGATCTCGACGTGCGTTTTCGGATCGTCGTCGCCGCATTCGGCGCCGCACTCGTCCTCGTGGTCAGTGCGGTAGGGCTGTACTACTACGACGGCGGGTCCCGGGACCATACGCATCTCCAGGTCGGCGACTGCTGGGATTACAGCGCTCGATTCGATGAAGCGGTACACCTGAAGTCGTGTGCCGAGCCGCACTACGGCGAAGTGATCCTCAGGGCAGGGTACGGTGCTCTCGCCAAGCACCCGTCCGGCGGCCTCGACGCCTGGGGCTTCTGCAAACAGCGGCTGAGCGAAATCCTCGCCGAGAACACCCATCTCGACTACTGGATGGTCCCGAACGACGGAATCCTCTGCGCGGTGACCGCCGCAGACCATGCCGATACCCGGATCGGCGGTCTCACCGGCAGAGTCGACCGCTGATCCGGCTCACCACCCGGCCCGCACAGCTCATCCGCCCACTGTCTCGACCGATACGAGATCCCTACGGACAGTAGGGATCTCGTCGGCCGCGTGGCTTCTCGGTGCCGAAGACGGAACCGCTCAGGCGAGGAACATCTCGAGACCGAGCACGAACAACGTCGCGAGCGACAGCAGGAGAAAGACCATGGCTCCCGACATGTTCCGGTCGCCGGTGCGCAGGTGGACGACGATCGCGCCGCCGAAGTAGAGCACCAGGCCGATCGCGGCGGCGATCGCGAAGGGCGGGAACCAGATACCCCAGATCAGACCGATGGTCGCGGCGATCTGCAGGCTGCCGAGCACGGTGAGCTGGGAATCGGTGAGGTGGACCGCGTCGGCGAAGCGGCGGATCCACGCGGGGCGGACGAATTTCATCACTCCGGACTGGAGCATCGCCACGGCGAGCAGGACGGACAGGATCAAGGCTGCGATATGCATGGGGGAAACGCTAGAAATCCGATAGGTACCTTTTGGTAACCTTCGGCCGTGCCTCCTCCTGCCGGAATCATGTTCATGTCCGACTGCCCTGCGCGCACAGCGCTCGAGGTCATTGCGAACAAGTGGTCGGTGGTCACCCTGTACGCGCTCGCGGACGGCCCCAAGCGGCACAGTGAACTCGTCGCTCTGTCCGGCGGCATCTCCCGGAAGGTGCTGACCCAGACTTTGCGCCGACTGCAGAGCAACGGCCTCATCGATCGGCACCGCTACGCCGAAGCACCACCGCGGGTGGAGTACAGCCTGACCCCGCTCGGCCGGACACTGCAGGGGCCGATAGCGATGCTGACGGAGTGGGCACAGGTCCACGGAGCAGCGCTCGTCGACTTCCAAGAATCGACAGGCACAACCTGACCTGACCCACGGTCGGAAAAATCTTGGGACGCGACCGATTAATTCTCTTCGGGGTCTCCGTCTTCTCAGGTGAACGCGCTACCCGACAGCGCGACCAACCCAGAAGGAAAGACCATGACCGCCATCTCCGCCACCGCCGCCCCCACCACCGCCCGTCCCGGCAAGGTCCGCAACCGCGTCCTGTGGGGCCTGCAGATCGTGCTGGGCCTGTTCTTCATCCTGGCCTCGGGCCTGCCGAAACTGCTGAACATGGTTCCCGAGGAGAACACGGTGGCCATGCGGGAAGCCGGTCTCGGCTCGCCGTGGCTCATGTACTTCATCGGCGTCTGCGAGATCGCGGGCGGTATCGGCCTGCTCGTGCGGTACCTGAGCGGGCCGGCCGCGGCCGGTCTGTCCGTCCTCACCCTGCTGGCCGCCGCCACCAACGTCTTCCTGACGGATATGCCCGCGTACGCGCCCTTCCCGCTGGTGCTGTCGGCGATCTTCGCCTGGATCGCCTACGAGCGCCGCGACACCATCACCGGACTGCGCTCGCTGCGCACCCGATGACCTCGCACTGAGACCGAGAACGATCGGCAGGCTCGAGCCTGCCGATCGTTTCCGGCGTGGCCGGCAAGGGTGTTCCAGGGTTGGTCCCCTTGCCGGCTCGGCCCTACTTCAGGTGCCGCGCGAAAAACCTGCTCCCCGAGTCGCCTTCGAAGTGCGGGACTCCGGTATGTCCGCCCATGTTGGCGTGCAGCGTCTTCTCCTCGGTGCCGAAGGCGTCGAACAGATCCAGCGCCAGCTGCCGATCGTTGCCTTCGTCGTCCCATTGCAGCAGCACCAGCAGCGGGATGGTGACCTGCCCGGCTTCCTCGAACATGCTGCGCGGCACGAAACTTCCGGCGAACAGCAGGGCGGCCGCGATCCGCGAGTCGACCCTCGCCAGCCGGATACCGATGCCGATCGGACCGCCCGAGTACCCGACCGGCCCGCCGATCTCGGGCAGCGCGAGAACGGCATCCATGGTGGCCTGCCATTCCGGGACGGCTTGTGCCACCAGCGGAAGGATCAGCCGGGCGACGATCTCGTCGTCGACCGGACCGCCGGCCTCGATGGCTCGGCGCAGGTCGAGGCGGGCCTGCTCGGCGGCGGCCGAACGGGGCCGGTCACCGCCGCCGGGGAGTTCGATGGTGACCGAGGCGTAGCCGTCCGCCGCGGCGTGCCGGGCTCGGCCCACCAGCCGGGGGTACATGCCGGGCAGCCCGCCCGGGTGCCCGACCAGGATCAGCGGCGCGGGCGCGGCGGTGGCGGGCGTCCACAGGATGCCGGGGATCTCGCCGAGAGTGAAGACGCGTTCGAGGACGCCGTCGTCGAAGCGTTGTTCGGAAGTGAAGTGCATGGTCGTGCCTTTCGGGAGTGCGTTCAGCGGCGCTCCCGGACGACCTATCGCCCGACCGTGACCCCAGAGGGGAGCACCCAGGTAGATATAGCGTTCACGGGTACCACCTCCTCGTCCTTGCACGGTCATCGGAAACGTAGCAGTGGTCGCGGTGAACGGCCAACCGATTTTCCGGTGGCGGGAGAATTCACCCGTAGGCGCGCCGCAAGTCCGGCGTCAGCCCGGTGCAAGAGCGCCCGAAAACCATCGAGGCATGGACGAATTCGATGTCGTGATCGTGGGAGCGGGCCCGGTCGGCCTCCTGCTCGCCTGCGAGTTGGGTCTGGCGCACTGTTCGGTACTGGTGCTCGAGCGGGAACCGGACCCGGGCTCGCCGTGGCGGGCCGAACCACTCGGCCGCCGAGGGCTTTCCGCCGCCTCGGCCGAGGCGTTCTATCGCCGCGGGCTGCTGCCGGTGCTGCGGAAAGCCTCCGGTGCGCCCGACGACGTCCGCGCCGCCTTCGACGCGGAGCTGCCGCCGCGCCAGATCGGCCATTTCGCGGGCCTGGTCCTCGATCCGGCCCGGGTCGAGTTCGCGGACCTGCCGTACTACCTGCCCAGCCCGGCGCTGCACTCGATGATGGTGTCCCTCGCGGCGCTCGAGTCGGTGCTGACCGAGCGGGCCGTCGCGCTCGGGGTGCAGATCCGGCGTGGCACAGCGGTTTCCGCCCTCGACCAGGACGACGAGCGGGTGCTCGTGCGCGCCGGGGAGAGTGCCTACGCGGCGCGCTGGGCGGTCGGCTGCGACGGTGGGCGCAGCGTGGTGCGCAAGCTGGCGGGCTTCGAATTCGTCGGCACCGAGCCACAATTCACCGGCTACGTCGCGCTCGCCGATATCGCCGATCCGGCGCGGCTGGACGAGGGAATCATCAACCGCACCGAGACGGGCGTGTATCTCCGGCTGGCCGCGAACGGGCATATCGGCATGATGGATTTCGACGGCGGCGCGTTCGACCGCACGCAGCAGCTGACCCGTGACCATCTGCAAGAAGTGCTGCGCCGGGTCTCCGGCACCGACGTCACGCTGAACGCGGTCCACTTCGCCTCCAGTTTCACCGATCGGGCGATGCAGACGACGACCTACCGGCAAGGGCGGGTGCTGCTCGCGGGCGACGCCGCGCACATCCACTCCCCGCTCGGCGGACAGGGACTCAACCTCGGCATCGGTGACGCGATGAATCTGGGCTGGAAGCTCGCGGCGACCGTGCACGGCACCGCGCCGGCGGGACTGCTCGACACCTACACCGCGGAACGGCATCCGATCGGGGCCGCGGTGCTCGACTGGTCCCGCGCTCAGGTGGCGATCCTGCGACCCGACCCGATCGCCGGCGCGCTCCGCGGTGTGATCGGGGATCTGCTCGCGACCGCCGACGGCACGACCTACGGTTTCGAACGCAGTTCGGGCGCCTCGATTCGCTACGACCTCGGCGGCACCCACCCGATGATCGGCCGCAGCGCACCGGATTTCAGGTTCGACGACGACACCCGGTTGGGCGATCTGACCCATGACGGACGCGGTGTCCTGCTCGACTTCGGTGCCGATCCGAGCCTGCGCACGGCAGTTGCCGCCTGGTCGAACCGGATTCGATACGTGGCCGCGACACCCTGCGACGATCTCGGCGTCGGTGCGGTACTGATCCGTCCCGACGGATTCGTGGCGTGGGCGGGCGAACGCGACGCCGCGGCGTTCGAGTCCGCCGCCGCGCACTGGTTCAGCGCCGCCTGACTCACGCGAATCATGATCTACCCCAATATTTTTCAGGAGTTCAAATGACGATCACCCTGCGCTCGGGCGACACGGTGCTGTTCACCGGCGATTCGATCACCGACGCCCGGCGCGACGACAGCGCGGACGGTCTGGGCTACGGCTACCCCCTGCGCATCGCGGGCGAATGGGGTCTGCGCCATCCCGACCGTCCGGTGCGCTGGCTGAACACGGCGGCGGCCGGGGCCAAGGTCACCGATCTCGAACCGCGCTGGCAGGCCGAAGTGCTCGACCGCCGCCCGGATGTGGTGTCCGTCCTCGCGGGCATCAACGAGGTCGGCTGGCACTCGCTCGACCCCGACGGTTACCTGATCTCCGCGGAGGACTTCGCCGCCGGATACGACCGGCTACTCGCCCCGCTCGCCGAAACGGGCGCCCGGCTGATCCTCATCGAGCCGTTCCTACTGCCGATCAGCGGCGTCGTCGACAAAGGCCACGTGCGACTCGACGCCGCCATACGCCGGAAATGGCGGGTCGACCTGGACCCGAAGATCCAGGTCGTCCGCGAACTCGCCCGCGCCTACGACGCACGGTTGCTCGCCGCCGACGGCATGTTCGCCGAACTCGGCGCACGGACCGGCCCGGACTACTGGGCCGCCGACGGCGTGCACCCGACCCCCGCCGGGCACGCCGCCCTGGCAGCCGCTTGGCTCCGCCTGGTCGCGTAACTCGAACCGCATCCGGAGCACCGGTCCTGGATCAAACGGTGTCGGGCGGCGGGTCGGACAGGGTGCGCAGATAGGTTGCGGCAGAATCTTTTTGGCCGTATTCAGCGAATTCGAGCGGGGTGGCCTCGTGGTCGAGATCCTCGATCGTGGGGTCCGCGCCGAGGGCGACGAGGGTTTCGGCCATGGGCACGTCGTCGTTCCATGCCGCCTCGTGCAGCGGGGTGCTGCGCCGCCGATGGTTGACGTCGAAGCCGAGGTCGACGAGGAGCCGGACCGCCGCGCGATGGCCGTGCTCGGCGGCCCGGTTGATCAGATCGGGAGTGTCGGCGAGGGCCTGCGCCAGCAGTTCCGGCGCCGCTGTCGCGGCGGCACGGTCGCCCCGCAGGCAGGCGGCGACGAATTGGTCCTGCGGCCCGAGCACACCGGAAGCGCCTGCTGCCCTGAGGATTTCAGCCACTTCGCGGTGGCCGTTCAGCATGGCCAGTGCGTAGGGCGTCCGGCCACCGAACGCCGGATGCGCACCGCGGCCGTCGATTTCGGCGCCGTGGTCGAGCAGCAATCGGGTGCGCCGCGGCCCGCCGCGCAACGCGGCGGTCGCCAGTTCCTCGCGCAGCAGTTGCGCGGGCGTGGCGAGGACCGGCCCGAGTCGCGCCTTCCAGGGACCACCGTCGCCCGTGCCGAGCCCGAAGTCCAGGAGCAGCTCCAGGTGCGTGGTGTCGTCGGACCAGGACCCACCGAGTCCCAGGTTGTACAGCGCCTGACTGTCGTTGGCGTTCGCACCCGCCTCGAGCAGCAGCCGGGCCAGCGCCGGCCCCTGCGGATGCCTCGGCTGATCCTCCTCCCCGCCGCCCAAGGCTCCGGTCACAGCGGTGAACGGAGAGGGCAACCCGTCCCAGAGAAAGCCCGCGTTCGGATCGGCACCGTGTTCGAGCAGCAGTCGCGCCGCATCGACGGCGCGCCCCGGCACGGCGAGGCGGGCATAGCAGAGGTAGAGCAGCGGCGGCCAGCCGAAGGGACCGCCGTCCGCCCGGGCGAGCGCGGGTTGTGCGGCGAGCAGCACGCGCAGCGCATCGAACGAACCGGTGGCGGCCATGGTGTAGACATTCGCCTCGGCCGCCTGCGCGCGCAGTGCGTCTGCTGCCGCGCTGCGGCCGGGATAGTCGTCACCGTAGGTGAGGCAGGCCAGCCGGAGAAATTCTGCGGGCAGGTCGGCACCGGTCTCGACCTGGTGCGGCGAACGGCTGTAGCGCGCGACGACGTCGATGTGCTGCTTCAGTTTCGGCCAGCTCGCGAAGCCGTAGCGCCGGGCCGTGACCAGCTGGGCCCCGGCCAGTTTCACCGGTGCGGCCGGATCCGGATGGAACTCGGCGAACAGCGCGAGCGCCGCGGGATCGCCCGCCTCGGCGGCCTTGCGCAGCGCTTTCGCCTGCTTGCGCAGGTGCTCGAGGTCAGGGTTGTCACACAAACGTTGGACGGGCACGAGGGCCTCCTTTCCGTCAGCGCCTGGTGTCCGCGGCTCAGGCCGGAAAAGAGGAGGTGCGTCGAGCGTCGCAGCATCAGGTGGGCTGTGCCCTTCCCGCGGACCGGTCGCACCCTGACGGTGCCCGACCAGCTTAACCGGAGCACGCGAGCCTGATCAGTACGACTGCAACTCGATCAAGGTGCCCTCCGGATCACGCACGTGCGCGGTGCGCAGGTTCGGCCCCCAGTGCGGCCGCTCGGTGACCCCGGTGACGACCGTCGCCCCGTGCCGGACGCACAGGTCGAATCCCGCGGCCACCTCGGGGACGCGGCACACGAACATGACCGTGTCCTGCGCCGGCTGGACGGGTCGCGCGGCGGTCCCCGCGACCTCGGCCATCGCCGCGCGGTCGAACAGCACCAGCACACCTTGACCGTGCACGTCCCAGTTGGCGTAGGGACCCGCCGCGGTGCCCTTGATCAGCTCGGCGCCGAGCAGTTCGGGCAGCACGGCGGAATAGAAGTCGAAACATTCCGCGAAGCGGCCGACCAGCAGCCTCGGATGCAGCGCGTCCACGACGGTCTCCTTTTGTAGGTGCGAGCCTATTATTGGTGTGCACCTACAATAGATCGATGGACACCGGACGCGCAGTGCCGCCCAGCCTGCTCGAGCTCGACATCTATCTGCTGTCGCGAGTCGGCAAGACCGCCCGTGGCCGATTCGCCGACCGGCTGGCCGAACGCGGACTTCGCCTGTGGCACATGGCGATCCTGGCCGCGCTCGCCGATTTCGGCCCGCACGCGCAACGCGATCTGGCCGAGCGGCTGGCGATCCATCCGAGCGATATCGCGAAGATCGTCGACGAACTCGCGGCCGCGGGTCATGTCGAACGCACCCGCGACGACAGCGATCGGCGCCGGGTGACCGTCCACATCACCCGCACGGGCCGGGCCGCCCGCACCGCGCTGACCAAGCAAGCCACCGCCGTAGGTGACGACCTGCTGACACCGCTCGCCCCTCGGGAACGCGCCCAACTGACCACGCTGCTCCGCAAAGTCTTCGACCACACCCAGGTCTGATCCAGCGGGCAAGAGCGCGGCCGCCGCGGCAGTGCCGGCCGCGCCGCAGCCGAGCCCGAAGAGGCCGAGTAACCCCCGCAGCGGTGCGCGAACGCGGTTCAGGACAGCGGCAGCGACTGTTCGATCAGCAGGCGCGCGGCGCGATCCGTACGCTCGCTGTCGCCGGTGACGAGGCGGTCTTGCAGAATGCCGCGCAGCCCCGAAACAAGCAGCGTGGCAACCAATTCCGGTTCTTCGACGGTCCCGAGACCGCGCAGCCCGCCGGCCAGGGCGGCGACGAAGGTCGCGATCGCCGCGTTCGCGTACTCCGCATAGGGACTCGCGGCCGCACAGGCCGCGCCGAGCACCTGCAACATCACCCGGACACTGATCCGCCCGTCCCCCGCGGCGTTCGCCTGCCAGAAATCCCAGAGCCGGGCGCGGAGCGCGGCCGTGTCGGCCGCCTCGGCGAACAGCGCGACGAGGTCGGGCCGCTGCGTCGCCAAGGCCTGCACCAGCAGCTCTTCCTTGGTGGCGAAGTAGTAGATCAGCATCCGCGAGCTGGTGCCGAGTTCAGCGGCGAGCGGCCGCAGGGACAGGTCGACGAGACCGTGATCGGCGATGTAGCGCACCACGGCGGCGAGCAGTTCGGCGCGTTTGACGTGATCCAGGGGCCGGGCCATGGGTTGACTGTAGCGATTGCTACAGGTATTCATGACATCGTGACTGTAACGATCGCTTCAGAAACTCGGGACTCCGTCGTCGTTACCGGCTATGCGGCCACCACCTCGCTGGCCGGGGACATGGACACGACCTGGTCCGAGTTACTGCTCGGGCACAGCGGGATCGGCGAGCTGACCGACGATTTCGTGCGCGACTACGACCTGCCGGTGCGCATCGGCGGCAAGTTGACGACGCCGCCCGGGGCTCACCTGACCAGGGTCGAACAGCGGCGACTGTCCTACGTCGAGCAGCTGGCCCTGGTGCTGGGCCGTGAAGTGTGGCGCAGCGCGGGCGCGCCCGAGGTGGACGGCGAGCGGCTGGCCGTCGCGATCGGCACCGGGCTCGGCGGTGCGGATGCGCTCATCGGCGCGGTCGACGCGATGCGCGGCGGCGGCTACCGGAAGGTGCCGCCGCTGTCGGTGCCGATGGTGATGCCGAACGGCCCGGCCGCCACGGTCGGCCTCGAAATCGGCGCCAAGGCAGGTGTTTTCGCGCCCGTTTCGGCCTGCTCGTCCGGCTCGGAGGCGATCGCGAACGCGTGGCGGCTGATCCGGACCGGCGAGGCCGACGTGGTGGTGGCGGGCGGGGTGGAGGGGCATATCCACGAGGTGCCGATCGCCAGCTTCGCCATCATGCGCGCGATGAGCACCCGCAACGACGAACCGCAACGGGCGTCCAGGCCGTTCGACCGGGACCGGGACGGGTTCGTCTTCGGCGAGGCGGGCGCGCTACTGGTGCTCGAATCGGAGCGGCACGCGCGGGCGCGCGGCGCCGAGATCCACGGGCGCGTGCTCGGTGCGGGCATCACCTCCGACTCTTTCCACATCGTCGCTTCCGAACCCGAGGGAGTCGGCGCGGCCCGCGCGATGCGCAAGGCGATCCAGACGGCTGGCCTGCAGGCTTCGGATATCCAGCACATCAACGCCCACGCGACCTCGACCTCGATCGGCGACGCCTCCGAGGCCAACGCGATCGCCGCGGTCGCCCCCGAGGCCTCGGTCTACGCGCCCAAATCCGCGCTCGGCCACTCGATCGGCGCGGTCGGCGCGCTGGAATCGCTGGTCACCATGTTGACGCTGCGGGATCAGATCGTCCCGCCCACCTTGAATCTCGACCACCAGGACCCGGCGATCGAGCTGGATATCGTGGCGGGCGCGCCGCGCGCCCAGCGGATCGATTACGCGCTGAACAATTCGTTCGGGTTCGGCGGGCACAACGTCGCGCTGGCTTTCGGCCGGGTCTAGCCGGCCGCGCGGCGGAGCCCGGAATCCCGGGCGCGCAGCGGCCGTTGTACAACGGTTGACGACGCACCACCAGCAATGCCGCCGAACCGAAGGACGGACAACGACGTGAGCGACGCCTTCTACGTGCCCGATCCGGCTGATCCGCAGCGGTTCGTCTCGACCGAACTGACCCGCGGCCCCTGGTCACCGGACGCGCAGCACGCCGGCCCGCCGTCCGCCCTGCTCGGCCACGCGATCGAACGGTGCGAGCCGCGCGAAGGCTTCCAGGTCGGCCGGGTCTCGGTGGAGATTCTCGGCCCGGTACCGCTCGCACCGCTGACCGTCCGGACCCGCGTCGCGCGACCGGGCCGCAGCGTCGAGTTGATCGAAGCGACGCTGTCGACCGACCGCGGCCCGGTAATGCAGGCCAACGCCTGGCGATTCAAACGCGCCGACCCGGAACTCGAACTGCCCGAACGGATCCTGCCGCAAGGCCTGCGCCCCGGTCCGGCGCACGCCACACCGGAGCCCTTCCCCTCCGATCAGCCGGTCGGGTTCCACACCGGTATCGAATACCGTTTCATCACAGGATCTTTCGTCGACCCCGGCCCGGCGATCTGCTGGATCCGGCTGAAGTACCCGATCGTCGCGGGCACCGACCCGAGCCCGTTGGAACGCGCGCTGGCCGCCGCCGATTCGGGCAACGGCGTCAGCTCCGTACTGGACTGGTCGGCGTATCTGTTCATCAACACCGACCTGACCGTCACGCTGCATCGCCAGCCCGCGGGGGAATGGGTGTGCCTCGACGCGGCCACCTACCCGCAGCCGCACGGCATCGGCCTCGCCGAATCCGCGCTGTACGACGAGAAAGGCCCGCTCGGACGCAGCACCCAGACGCTGTTGCTGGCCCCGCGAGGCTAGGTTCAGGCGAGGCTAGGGTTCAGGCGCGGCCAGGGTTCACGCGCGGCTGGAGATCTGCTGCACGGCCCAGCCGTTGCCGTCGGGGTCGGTGAAGAACACGAAACCGACATTGTCGAGCGGGTCGGGCATCGGCCGCGGGTTCTCGCCGAGCACCTGGACCTCGCCGACCGCCACGCCGCGAGCGGTCAACTCGGCGTGGGCTTTCCGGATATCGGGGACCACCAGCTGCAAGCCCTGTAGCGAGCCGGGCGTCATCGTCGTGAAGGAGCCCGAGCCGATCACGATGGAGCAGCCCGAGCCCGGCGGCGTGAGCTGCACCATGCGCATCTCGTCGCCGAACACCGTGTCGTGGTCCACGACGAAGCCGAGTTTCTGCTCGTAGAATTCCTTGGCCCGGTCGACGTCCGAAACGGGGACGATCACGACCTCGAGCGTCCAGTTCATGGCGGGTCCTTTCGCAGCCTGGTGCGGTATTCCTACCAGTGCAGACCGGGCCGGGCGGCGGAACTCACCGGTCTCGTGCGGCGGTTCACCGCCGTTCCCAGCGCCAGGCGAATTCGCCAGGCGCCGGTGGCGGGCCCGGCAGGTCGCCCTCGACAGTCAGACCCGCGATCAGCATGGCGAGCACCCGGCGGCGCAACTGCGCGGTACGGGCCGGATCGGGCATCGCGATGGCAGCGCACGATTCGAGGACCAGACCCAGATCCTCGGCGGTGACGTCGGGGCGCAGCTTGCCGGTGCCGTGTGCGCGGCGCACGAGCTCGGTGTTCACCTCACCCGCGTGCACCACGTCGGGCAGCATCGATTCGTCCGGGGTGAAGGTGCCCGCGAGATGCACGGTCAGCGAATGCACGTCGGCGTCGACGACCCGCTCCAGGAAGCCGACCAGCGCCCGCCAGCCGTCCGGATCTTCCAGCGCCGCATCGGCTTCCACGTTGTACCGGCGCAGGCCCTCGTGGCACAGCGTGCGCAACAGCACCTCCTTGCTCGGATAGCGGCGATACAGCGCGCTGATCCCCACGCCCGCGCGTTCGGCGACGGCCGCGATCGGGGCGTTGGCATCGGCCAGGAACACCGCCCGCGCGGCCGCCAGGATGATCCCGTCGTTGCGGGCGGCCTGCGCCTTGCGCCCGGGCAGACCCTTCTGAGCTGGGGCATCTGATGTCTTCGGCATGATTTCAGGATAACACTTGAAACGGAATGATCCGTTCTGTTACGATTCAAACAGAACAGAGCATTCCGTTTCACTAGGAGATCAGATGACCGCCATCACCCCCTTCCGCATCAATATCGACCAGGCCGAGCTGGACGACCTGCAGGCTCGGCTGACGCGCACCCGGTGGGCCGACCAGATCCCCGGCTCGGGCGATACCTACGGCGTGAGCGTCGAGCGGGTCCGCCACCTGGTGAACTACTGGCGCGACGGGTTCGACTGGCGCGCGGTGGAGGCGAAGCTGAACGCCTACCCGCAGTTCACCACGGAGATCGACGGGCAGAACATCCACTTCCTGCACGTGAAGTCGCCGCGGGACAACGCTTTTCCGCTGATCCTCAGCCATGGCTGGCCGGGCACGTTCGTCGAATTCCTCGGCGTCATCGAGCCGCTCGCCGCCGCGGGCTTCGATCTGGTGATCCCCTCGGTGCCGGGCTACGGGTTCTCCGGACCGACCACCGACGCCGGCTGGCACGACACCAGGATCGCCAAGGCGTGGGCCGAGCTGATGCGGCGCCTCGGATACGACAAGTACGGCGCGGTCGGCAACGACGGCGGCGCCCAGATCTCCCCCGAACTCGCCCGCGTCGACCCGGAACATGTTGTCGCCGTGCAGGTTTCCCAGGTCTACTCGTTCCCGTCCGGCGACCCGGCGGAGTTGGCCGACCTCACCGAGGACGAGGCGCAGTCGCTGGCCACGCTGGACTGGTTCGCCAAGAACAAGATGGGGTTCAACATCCTGCAGTCCCAGCAGCCGCAGACGCTGGCGCACGCGCTGATGGATTCGCCGACCGGGCTGGTCGGCTGGAACAGCCAGCTGCTCGGCCCGGATCTGGACGACGAGTTCGTGCTCACCAATATCGCGATCCATTGGCTCACCGGCACAGCGGGTTCCGCGATCCGGCACTACTTCGAGAAGGCGCAGGCCGAGCACGCCACCGAGCCGATCACGGTGCCGCTGTCGCTGTCCGGTTCGAAGGGCGATTTCCACGGCATCCGGCGCTTCGCCGAGCGTGATCACAGCAATATCGTGTCCTGGAAGACCCACGATGTGTACACGCACTACCTGCACCACGTCGCCCCCGAGCTGATGTCGAGCGAGATCGCCGAGTTCTTCGCGCAGTATCGCTGAGCGCATCGGTGCCGCTGAGACTGTCTCTTATGTCATCGAGATTCCCAGCCATGGTTCGTCTCGCTGCGCGCTGTTGTACTTGATCCAGCAACAGCACAACAGCTTTCGACAGGAAGAGAAAACCATGAAAATCGCAGTCTTCGGCGCCACCAGCACCGTCGGTCGGCTGGTCGTCGAGCAGGCACTCGCCGAGGGACATCAGGTCACCGCGTTCACCCGGAGCGCGGCCGGCCTCCCGCAGCGGCACGAGCGCCTCGATATCGTGGAAGGCGATGTGCTGGACTCGCATTCGGTGCAGCGCGCGGTGGCCGGCCAGGACGCGGTGCTGGTCTCGCTCGGCGCGGGTCGCAAAGGTGTGATCCGCGCCGAGGGCACCCGCGCGGTGATCGAGGCGATGAACCGGACCGGGGTGAAGCGGCTGATCGTGCAGACCACGCTCGGTGTCGGCGACAGCAAAGCCAACCTGAACTTCCTCTGGAAGTACGTCATGTTCGGGTTGCTGCTGCGCCAGGCCTTCGCCGATCACGTGCAGCAGGAGGCCTACGTGCGGGCCAGCGACCTGGACTGGACCATCGTGCGACCGAGCGCCTTCACCGACGGCCCGCGCACCGGCGGTTTCCGGCGCGGCTTCCCGGCCGGCGAACGCGGTCTCACGTTGAAGATCGCCCGGGCCGATATCGCCGCCTTCATGCTCGAGCAGCTCACCGACACCACCTATCTGCGCCAGGCCCCCGGCATCTCCAACTGAGGCCCGGCCGCCATGCCGCGGCCCCGCTGCCGCAGCCGGCCCCGCGACCCACGCCCCGCACCGGGCGTGGGTCGCCGTCGTTCACAGGTGTTCGTGCACTGCGCCCCAGGCCGGGAACGGATCGGGATAGCTCACCCAAACCGCCGGTCCCGCAGCGAATTCCGCATCGTCGAGTAAGGCATCGTCCAGTAGCGCACGCACCCGTTCGCGATCCAGGTCGAGGCCGATGAAGACGATCTCCTGTCCCGCGGGCACTTCCAGCGACGACCACCACGCCGCGGGCTCGAAAACCAGGTTGGGCCCGGCCTGGGACCAGATGGCCGCCAGCGTCGGGCGACTGGCGATCCAGCAGAAACCCTTGCTGCGCAACAATCCCCGCAGCGCGCCGAGCGCCGCGGAGAGCCGCTGCGGATGAAACGGGCGGTCGGCGGTATAGGTCAGGCTGCGGATGCCGTACTCCTCGGTCTCGGGTGTGTGCCCGCCCGCGAGTTCCTCCGCCCAGCCGTCGGACTCGGCCGCGACCACCGGGTTGTAGCGGCCGGTCCCGAGCACCTCGTCCAGCGCGACCACGCCGTTGCGCGTCCGCAGCACGTGCGCGCGCGGATTGAGTTTGCGCACAGTCGCTTCCACCCGCCCCACCGTGGCGTCGCCGACCAGGTCGGTCTTGTTCACCAGCAGCACGTCGGCGAATTCCACCTGATCGACCAGCAGGTCGGCGATGGTGCGCGCATCGCCCTCGCCCGCTTGCAGATTCCGGTCGGCCAGCGCCTGCCCGCGCGCCACCTCGGGGAGGAAGGTGGACGCGTCGACCACGGTCACCATCGTGTCCAGCCGCGCGATATCGCCGAGCTTGAAACCGTCCTCGAATTCCCAGTCGAAGGTCGCGGCCACCGGCATCGGCTCGGAGATGCCCGTGGATTCGATGACGAGCTGATCGAACCGGCCCTCGCGGGCGAGCCGGCCGACCGCCTCGATGAGGTCCTCGCGCAGGGTGCAGCAGATGCACCCGTTGGTCAGCTCGACCAGCTTTTCCTCGGTGCGGGCCCACCCGTCACCCGACCCCCACCCCTTGTCGAGCGGCTCTGCCGCGCGGCGCATATGCCCCTGCCCGGCGACGAGGGCCGCATCGATGTTGACCTCGCTCATGTCGTTGACGATGACCGCCACCCGGCGGCCTTCCCGGTTGGCGAGGATGTGGTTGAGCAGCGTGGTCTTGCCCGCACCGAGAAAGCCGGACAACACGGTGACGGGAAGCAGGTCGGGCTGCGGTGACGTGGTCATTGCTTAATGATAATGGTTTTCATTTGCCATATCCCGGCCGGGTGGACGGTTGGTCACCACGACCCGCCCCGGCGGCCGTAGGGTTTGTCTCGTGAAGCTGTTGCCACTGACCCCCGGGGGCGAGACTCCCGTCCGGGTGCTCACCATCGCGGGCACCGACTCCGGCGGCGGCGCCGGCATCCAGGCCGATACCCGCACCATGGCACTGTGCGGCGTGCACGCCTGCGTGGCGGTCGCGGCGGTGACCGTGCAGAACTCGGTGGGAGTCAGCGACTTCCACGAGATCCCGCCGCATATCGTGGCCGGGCAGGTGCGCGCCGTGGCCACCGATATCGGGATCGGCGCGGTCAAGACCGGCATGCTGGCCTCGACCGCGATCATCGACGCCGTCGCGGCGGTCTGCGGCGAAGTGGGCATCGGCCGCAACGGCAGCATTCCGCTGATCGTCGATCCGGTCGCGGCCTCCATGCACGGCGATCCGCTGCTGCACGAGGAAGCGCTGGACGCCGTGCGCAACACGCTGATTCCGCTGGCCACCGTGGTCACCCCGAACCTCGACGAGGTGCGGCTGATCACCGGCATCGACGTGACCGACGACGCCACGGCCCGGCAGGCCGCGGTGGCGCTGCACAAGCTGGGCCCGCAGTGGGCGATCGTGAAGGGCGGGCACCTGCGCTCGTCCGAATACAGCACCGACCTGCTGTTCGACGGCGCCGACTTCTTGGAGTTCACCGCGCCGCGGATCAGCACCGGCAACGATCACGGCGGCGGCGACACCCTGGCAGCCGCGATCGCCTGCGCGCTGGCCAACGGCTATTCGGTGCCCGAGGCCGTGGAGTTCGCCAAGGAGTGGACCTACCGCTGTCTCGCCGCGTCCTACGACCTCGGCGCGGGCCACGGACCGGTGTCGCCGCTCTGGCGGCTGCACTCCGACTGAACCCATTCCTGTCGGTGGGTGCTGCGACAATAAGGGTGTCGCAAACGCAGCTGACCTCGACGAAGCGGTTCAGCGAGAACACCGTGGTTCACGTGGGTGCGACGGACCTCATTCGCTCGCGAATGCGAGATGCAGTGGCAGATCGGCATCGATGGTGATGCCGTTGAGCCGGGCATTCGCTTCGGTCAGCGCGGAAATGGTTTCCGCGAGATAGGCGACGAACTTTTCGATCGGCATGGCCTGGGTCGACAACCGATTCGCGCCGAGCCACCAATCGGTGGCCGAGGCGACCGCGCCGAAGATCGAATAGATGACCAATTCCACCCCGTCGACCTCGACCGACTTCTCCGCGAGCAGCTCCGCGAACAGATCGGCGGCGCGCTTGGCCGACTGCCGGGCCGATTGCAACGCGCGTTCGGAATCGTCGGACTGCTGCGCGAAATGGCTGTGCAGCATGAACCGGAAGACGTTCGGGTGCTCCGACACCACGAGCACATACTCCGCGGCGCCCCGGCGCACGAGCTCGCGCGCCGAGTCGTTGGTCAGGTCGAAGCTGGCGATGATCTGTTCCCACAGCATGTCGCGGACCCGGTCGACGATCGCGTTGTAGAGATCGGTCTTGTCCTCGAAATGCCGGTACAGCTTGGGTTTCGCGGCGCCGGCCTCCTTGGCGATATCGCCCATGCTGACGTCTGGGCCGAACTTGTCCAGCGCGCGGAATGCCGCGTCCACGAACTCCGCGCGCACCTTCATCCGGTGTTCGCGCCACCGCTCCGTGCGTGCGTCGACGCGCTTGCGCGGCACCTCGTCCAGTTTTCGCCCGCTGCGCATCACGATTCGGATGCTACCTGCTACCAGCGGTACCGATGCCATCGTCCGGCCGTCGACCTCGCTCGAGCCGTGAGACGGCCCGGGTACGGCGGCGACGTGGCGTACAGCGTCCGCATGCCGATCGGCGCGGGCGAGCGCCTTCCGCCTGGCGCCGCACCTGCCCTACGTGGAGTCGAAAGGCCGCTGCACCGGCTGGGCCCGGAATCACGTTGTCGCCCTTCGGTTCCGCGGCGGCACCGGCGCCGGTGGGGTGAGCAGGCCCGCCGTGATCCGGGCGCCCGCCTGTTTGCAGCGCTCCAGCACCGGGGTCAGCTCGAAACTGTGCACGCCGTCCAGGGCCGCCATCTTCGTCGTGACATAGCGGTACAGGTCGTCGGCGGTCGCCGCGGTGAGCACCGCGTAGAGATTGAACGGCCCGGTAACCGCTGCCGCGTAGTCGGTTTCGGGATGCTCGATGAGGGCGCGGCCGACGGCGTCGAGCCGTGCGGGCGCGACGCGCAACCACAGGAAAGCCGACAGGCTCGGACCCAGGGCGGCAGGGGCGATATCGAGGTCGAAGTAGAGAATGTGCGCCGCCTGCAAGGCGGCGATCCGGCGCATCACCCGCCCGGTCGTCAGGCCGGTGGCCCGGGCCAGCGCCGAGTAGCCGGTGCGCCCGTCCCTGGACAACAACTCGACCAGGGCGAGATCCTCCGCACGCAACCGGAGCTCGGCGTCGGCGTCTTCCGGATCGGCGGCGCCGGCCGCGCTCCGCGCGAATTGTCTACCGCGCCAGTCGATCACGTCCGCGTCGACGAATCGGTGCAACACCATCGCGGCCGAGATGTCGTGCACCGGCGCGGACCGCTGCAGCCGCTGGACCAGCAGTTCGTCGCGTTCCTGCGCGCTGCGCGGGTGCAGGGAGAACGACACTTCAGCGCCCGCCGCGGCGATGCTCACCCAGGCCGCGTCGTCGCGGCGCGCCAGCGCCTCCGCCACCTGCCGGGCGCCGTCGGGACGGCAGCGCACCCGGATGATCCAGTCGTTCTCGCCGAGCGCGCGCGGGTCGACGGCCCCGATCACCCGCACCACCCCGTCCCGGCGCAACCGGCGATAGCGGCGGGCGACGGTCTGTTCGGCGACGCCGAGCTCGGCGGCCAGCCGATTGAACGGTATCCGGGGATCGAACTGGAGCGCGTGCACGATCTGCGCGTCCATCTCGTCCAGCAGGGCACTTTTTTCTACCAGCGGGGCGGCCACAAGGAGGAAATCTACGCCCGAGCCGCGACGAGGCGACCGGCCACCGTGGCACTGCGAATACTCGACGCCGTCTCACCTCCCCCGAAACCCAGAGAGGACAACGGCTTTGCGGAAATGGCTGCCGCTGCTGACGGTGTGTCTGGGCACCTTCATGCTGCTGATCGACGTCACCATCGTGAACGTCGCGCTATCGGACATCCGAAACGATCTGGACGCGTCGTTCAGCGCACTGCAATGGGTCGTCGACGGCTACGCCCTCGCGATGGCGGCGCTGATGCTCGGAGCGGGCTCGATCGCCGACCTTGCCGGGCACCGGCGCACCTACCTGATCGGTTCGATCGTCTTCGCCGCCGCCTCGCTGGTCTGCGGCATCGCGCCGAATCCGGCCGTGCTGGTGGCGGCGCGCGTGGCGCAGGGCGTCGGCGCGACCGCCATGGCGTGCACCACCTTCGCGCTGTTGAACGACGCGTACGACGGCCGGGACCGAGGCGTCGCCTACGGCGTCTGGGGTTCGGTCGCGGGCGCGTCCAGCGCCATCGGGCCGATCGTCGGCGGGCTGCTCACCGACCTCGCGTCCTGGCGGTGGATCTTCTTCGTCAACCTGCCGGTGAGCGCGGTGGCCATCGCGCTCACCTGCTCGGTGCTCGCCGAACCGGAACGGGCACAGCGCGGCCGCGTCGACCTGGCAGGCCTGGCGACGTTCACCGTCAGCGCGGCGGCGGCCACCTACGCGCTGATCCGAGCCGGTGAGCACGGCTGGTCCGACCCGCTCACCTGGGGCTTGCTGCTGCTCGGCGCGGCGGCGCTGGCCGTGTTCCTGGTGGTCGAACGGGTCTCGGCGCAACCCGTGCTCGACCTGGCGCTACTGCGGGACCGCTCGTTCCTCGGCGTGCTGATCGCCGCGGGTACCTTGTTTTTCGGCGCTTTCGGCGCGTTGATGTACACCCAGATCTGGTTGCAGTCGGTGCTCGGGCTCAGCGCGATCCAGGCCGGGGCGGTCGGACTTCCGTTGTCCGTCATGGCTTTTCTGGTTTCCGGCAGCATCGGCCGGTTCCTGCACGGTGAGCGGCGCGGTCCGATCATCGCGGGCGGGCTGGGCGCGACGGGCGCCGGCGGCGTCCTCGGCGCGCTGCTGGTGGACGGCGAATCCGGTTGGTTCGCAGTGCTTCCCGGATTCTTGGTGGTCGGCCTCGGCGTCGGGTTGGCCACCGCCACGCTGAGTTCGGCGGCCATGGCGGCGGTGCCGTGGCAGCGGGCGGGCATGGCGACCGGCTCGCTCAATACCGCGCAGCAGCTCGGCTTCACTTTCGGGATAGCGACGCTCGGCAGCGTGTGCACCGCCCGCGCGGGGAACGTACTCGCCGCGCACGGCGTACCGGAGCCGCAGGCCGCCGCGCGGGCGGTGGCGGGCGGGCAGTCCGCGCTGCTGGTGCAAGCGGCACCCGCGCAGACGCGGGCGGCCCTCGATGAGGCGATCCGGATCGCGGCCGCGGCGGGCGTGCAGGCGAGCCTGGCGGTGAGCGGCGCGGTCGCGTTGCTCGGCGCGGTCCTCGCGCTCGCGCTGCTACGGCGGCGTGCGCCCGCGGCCCCCGCGATCGCGGAGTCCTCGATGCTCGGCTGATCGACCGGAAGACCGCTGAGCGGGGCCGCGTGGACCGGCGGGTCCCCCAGCAACCTCACAGCTGAGGCCCAGCTCCGTGGCAGCGTGACCGTCGAGGGTGGTCACCATGACCGAGACTGTGACCGTCGCGGCTGCGGAAAGAGCCGAGAAAAGCGGGACACCCGTGCTCGATGTGGTGATCCCGGTCTACAACGAAGAAACCGACCTCGGCGTCTGTGTGCGCAGGCTGCACGCGTATCTGCGCGAGGGGTTCCCCTTCAGTGCGCGGATCACGGTCGCCGACAACGCCAGCACCGACGCCACCCTCGAGGTGGCACGGCTGCTCGCGGACGAGCTGGACGGCGTGCGGGTGGTGCACCTGGACGCCAAGGGCCGAGGGCGGGCGCTGCGCGCGGTATGGGAACACTCCGACGCCCAGGTGGTCGCCTACATGGACGTCGACCTGTCCACCGATCTCAACGCGTTGCTGCCGCTGGTCGCGCCGCTGATCACCGGGCATTCCGATCTGGCGATCGGCACCCGGCTCAGCGCGTCGTCGCGGGTGGTGCGCGGGCCGAAGCGGGAATTCATCTCGCGCTGCTACAACCTATTGCTGAAAGCGTCACTGCAAGCACACTTTTCGGACGCCCAGTGCGGTTTCAAGGCGATGCGCACCGAGGTGGCGCGCCGGCTGCTGCCGCTGGTGCGCGACGGTGAATGGTTCTTCGACACCGAATTGCTGGTGCTCGCCGAGCGGGCCGGGCTGCGCATCCACGAGGTGCCGGTGGACTGGATCGACGACCCGGACAGCCGGGTCGACATCCTGGACACCGCGCGTAAGGATCTGCTCGGCATCGGCCGGCTCGGCCGGGCCCTGGCCACCGGCGCGCTGCCGATGGACGAGCTGCGCCGCGCGGTGGGACGCGAGCCACTGGTGCCCGGCGTGCCGCTCGGCATGGTCGGCCAGCTGGTGCGCTTCGCGATCGTCGGCGTGCTCAGCACGCTTGCTTATCTCCTGCTTTACGTTGCGCTGCAATCGTTTACCGGCGCGCAGGTGGCCAACTTCCTCGCGCTGCTGATCACCGCCGTCGCGAACACGGCCGCCAACCGGGCGTTCACGTTCGGCGTGCGCGGGTCGACCGGCGTGGTCTCACATCAGTTCCAAGGACTGGTGATCTTCGGCATCGGGCTGGCCCTGACCAGCGGGTCACTGTTCACGCTGCACCATTGGGCGCCGGACGCGCCGGTGCACCTGGAGTTGTTCGTGCTCGTCGTGGCGAACCTGGTGGCGACCATTCTGCGCTTCGTCGGGTTGCGCTGGGTCTTCCGGAACACACCCGACAGCACGTCCAGAACGGCGGTGACAGTGCGGCCCGAAACGAGCGACGCACCCGGCGCGACGGTGCTGGGCACCGAGGGAGGAACCCGATGACGGCGACCCTGGCACCGCCGACCGCGGCACCCGAGCAACCCGCGCGGCAGCGTGGAAATCGCTGGGAATTACCGGCTTTGGCCGCGCTCCTGCTCGGCACCGGGATCGCCTACCTGTGCAACCTGAGCGCCAACGGCTGGGCCAACTCGTTCTATTCCGCTGCGGTACAAGCCGGTTCGGTGTCCTGGAAAGCGTTCTTCTTCGGCTCCTCGGACGCCGCGAACTCGATCACCGTGGACAAACCACCCGCCTCGCTGTGGTTGATGGAGCTGTCGGTGCGCGCCTTCGGCCTGAACAGCTGGAGCATTCTGGTACCGGAGGTGCTGCTCGGCGTGGCGAGCGTCGCCCTGGTCTGGGCGACCGTGCGCCGGCCGTTCGGCCCTGCCGCCGGACTGCTCGCCGGGCTGGTGCTCGCGGTGACTCCCGTTGCCGCGCTGATGTTCCGGTTCAACAACCCGGACGCGCTGCTGGTGTTCCTGATGGTGGCCGCCGCATGGGCGATCACCCGCGCGGTCGAGGACGGCCGGTGGCGCTGGCTGGTGCTCACCGGCGTGTTCGTCGGGTTCGGTTTTCTCACCAAGCAGTTGCAGGTGCTGCTGGTGGTACCGCCGCTCGCGCTGACCTACCTGATCGCCGGACCGCCGAAACTCGGCAAGCGGGTGCTGCAACTGCTGGCCGCCGGGGCCGCCATGGTGGCGGCCGCGGGCTGGTGGCTACTGGCCGTCGAGCTGTGGCCCGCTGGTTCGCGGCCGTGGATCGGTGGGTCACAGAACAATTCGATTCTCGAACTCACCCTCGGTTACAACGGGCTCGGCAGGTTGAACGGCAACGAGCGCGGCAGCGTCGGTATGGGTGGCGCCGACCTGCCGACCGGTGGCGGCGGTATGTGGGGCAGCCCGGGCATCACCCGGATGTTCGAGCCCGCGCAGGGCGGTCAGATCGCGTGGCTGATCCCCGCCGCGCTGGTCGCCCTCGTGGCCGGAATACTGTTGCGCGGCAAGGCCGCCCGGACCGATCGCCAGCGCGCCGGACTGATCCTGTGGGGCGGTTGGCTGTTGGCGACCGGACTGACCTTCAGCTTCATGGCCGGGATCTTCCACCAGTACTACACGGTGGCACTCGCGCCCGCCGTGGCGGCGCTGGCCGGGACGGGCGCGGTTCTGCTGTGGCGGGAACGGCAGCGGCTGTGGGTGCGGCTGACACTCGCGCTCGCAGTCGGGCTGACCACCGCGACGGCGTGGATGTTGTTGTCCCGCAGCGCGCACTGGCAACCCTGGCTGCGCTGGACCGTGCTCGTCGCCGGGATCCTCGCAACGCTCGTCGCGCTCGTGCCCGCGCGGCGCAAGCTGGCCGTCGTCTCCGCGCTCACCATCGCGTTCACCGGTTTGGCCGGGCCGGCCGCGTACGCCGTCGACACCATCGCGACGGCGCACGAGGGCTCGATCCCGTCGGCGGGCCCGAATGTCGGCCGGTTCGGGATGTTCGGCCCCGGTCCGTGGGGTGAAGGCATGCCCGGCGGCGGGATGCCGCACGGTGACGGCGGACAAGGACCCGGACACCAGGGCGGTGCGGCACCGGCCACCGGTCAGGGCCGCGAAATGCTGGGCGGCCCGGCGGGTGGGCTGCTCGGTGCGAGCAAACCCAGCGACAAGGTCGTCGCCCTGCTGGCGCAGAACGGCAGCACCTACACCTGGGCGGCCGCCGCCATCGGCTCCAACAGCGCGGCAGGCTTCCAGCTCGCCACCGAGCTACCCGTCATGCCTATCGGCGGCTTCAACGGCAGCGATCCCTCACCAACCCTTGATCAGTTCAAACAGTATGTGGCAGAAGGGAAGATCCACTATTTCATCGGCAGCAATCGCGGCGAACGCGAAGGCGGACCCGGCGGCGGTGGACAATCCACCAGCAATCAGATCACGCAGTGGGTCAAGGACAACTACACCGCCACCGAGGTGGACGGCGTAACCCTGTACGACCTCACCGCCACCCGATAGTCCGCTCGATCCGCACCGGCCCTCGCCCGGTGCGGATTGCGCATGCCACCGGCGATGTCACACTCGGGCGGGCTGGTTCGTCCTCTCTGTGAACGCGGCAGAACGCGCAGGAACACAGAGGAGTGCAACGATGACGAAGAAGATCGCGGTGGCCGGGGCGACGGGTCGGCTGGGACGGCACGTGGTGGACGTGCTGAACGAGCAGGGCCACGAGGTGGTGGCCTTCTCCCGGAAAGACGGTGTCGACATCGAGACCGGGGCGGGGCTGACCGCGGCGCTGGCCGGCGTGCAGGTGGTCATCGACGCGTCCAGCACACCGTCGGCGGATCAGGACATCGCGACCGAGTTCTTCACCGCCGCAGCGCGAAACCTGCACGAGGCGGGCCGGCAGGCCGGCGTCGAACGACTGGTGGTGGTCTCCATCATCGGCATCGACAACGCCACCGGCGGATACAACGCGGCCAAGCTGGCGCACGAGCGCGCGCTCGCGGCGGGCCCGCTGCCGGTGCAGATCCTGCGCGCCGCCCAGTTCCACGAGCTGGTCGAGGTGATGACCCAGTGGGGCACGCAGGGTGATGTCGCCTACCTCGCGAACATGCGCACCCAGCTGGTCGCCGCACGCACGGTCGCCGAAGCACTGGTGGAGCTGGCCGTCGCCCCGGCGCCCGCGGCGACCGGTGCGCCGATCCCCGAGATCGCGGGCCCGCAGCCCGAGACCATGGCGGGCGCGGCCCGGCTGCTCGCCGCGCGGCGCGGCGCGCCCGCTCGGATCATCGAATCCAGCGACCCGGCCAACCCGGATCGCGAGACCTTCGAGAACGGCGGACTGCTGGCCGGCGCGCACGCCACCCTCGCAGGCCCCACCTTCGCCGAATGGGTCGCCGCCGCCTACCCGGCGCAGTAGGCGCTACAGCTCGGCGACCAGCTTGCCGTACACCGCGTCTCGGATCTTCGGACTGAGATCGCTTTGGCTGGTGAGCAATTCGAGCATCCGCAGGATCTGCAGGGCGCGCACGCGCTCGGCGAGCTCGGGTTCGGCAGGGTCGAATTTCGCGGCCTCGAGGAATCCGGGCCAGGCGGGCGCCAGCACCTCGGCGCCCGCGAAACCGACCGACCAGGCCCACCACGCGGGATCGAACAGCGGATCGGCGAGCCGGACGGACTCGAAATCGAGCAGGCCCGTGATGGTTTCGCCGTCGGTGAGAATATTGACCGGGGTGAAGTCCCCGTGCGCGAGCACCGTGCGGCGCTCGGCGAACAGCGCGGGATAGCCCTTCAGCACCTGGTCCAGGTTCGCGCGCTGCGAGCCGGACAGCTCGGGTTCGAGCCGGGCGGCCCAGCCGCTCGCCTGCTGGGCGAGCCGGGTCGGGGTGGCCCAGAGGTCGTCGA
Organism: Nocardia vulneris; assembly: GCF_001613425.1. Taxonomy (GTDB): domain Bacteria; phylum Actinomycetota; class Actinomycetes; order Mycobacteriales; family Mycobacteriaceae; genus Nocardia; species Nocardia vulneris. The sequence goes on from NZ_BDCI01000053.1 coordinate 34,174, forward strand.
GTTGCAGACCGGCGGTGGGCAGGCGGCGGAAGGCCGCGAGCAGCAGGCCCATCTCCCGCGCGATGGCCGGGAAACGCGCGCTGTCCGGACCGATCGCGGCGCTGGCCGGGACGGGCACACCGGGCAGCGCGTCGAAGACGATCCAGGCGGGATCGGCGTCGAGATCGAAGCGGCGGATGCGCGGAATGGTGATGCCCCGCTTGGCGGCGGGCTCCAGCAGCGTGTGCATGATCCGCAACCTGCGCTCGGCGTCGTCGGGATCGCGGTAGCGCTGCAGGACCATCCGGTCGCCGTCGGCCAGGGTGAGCAGGTCGGTACGGTTCTGGAAGCCCCATTCGGCGGGCGCGCTACCGGCAATCGGCTGACCGAGGGTTTGCTCGAGCCCGCCGTACTCCGCACTGTCCATACGCCAGACCCTAAGGCAAGCAAGGACGGTTGCGCGCGGATCAGCTCAGGTGCGCCGACGACCGCGACCGGCGCGCCCCGGTACCTGGCCGCACAGACCCGCGAAAGCCGGTGAACCACACGGCGTTGCCCCTGACTATGGGGGTCGACAAGGCACCGGCGCAGTCAATACCGTGCAGCCGTGAACGAACGCAGTGAACCTACCGTGCGGCAGCGCGCCGCACGCACGACGGAACCGAGCGCCGGCGAGGTGGTGTCATGAGTTCGGGCGACGACCGTTTCTGCACTGCCGTCGGCGCGTTCATGCAGGCGCTCTCGGCGCGCGAACCCGAGCAGACCCGGTTCGCGCAAGAGGAACTCATGGCCTCGCTGGACGGGGCAGGCGCCGAGATCATCGTGCGCGGCTGCACAGCGCTCGCCCCGCTGCTCGATCATGTGCCGCCCGGGGCGCGGCCACAGATCGCGAACATGGTGGGCGCGTACGTGACCACCGCGGACGACGCGGTGGAGTGCGCGCCGGTGATCCTCGCGAATCTGGCCAAATCACTCGGATACGCCCGGCAATTCGCCGAGCAGTGGCGCAACGACATGGGCACCGAGCCGCCCGACCCGGACACGACCGACACCGACTACGCGTGGCTCGACCGGTTCGGGCTGGAGCCGCTGATGGGATGGTGGACGCTGTCCCAGTGGGTCTCGCCCGCGCTGGCGATGCTGCAGCATCGGCGGGTGCGAGAGTTGTTCGGGCCCGAGGGTTGTCAGATCCTGGCGCAGCGCCATGGCGACCTCGCCGAGTGCTCGGGGCGCTGGTTCAAGGAGCTGGCCTACATGCTGGCGCTGCTCGACGACGCACCCCTGGTGGCCCTGCACCGCGAGACCGGGACCGGCTACCTGCTGCGAATGACCGGGATCGCCGACAACTTCCAGTTGCACACTTTGCTCGCCGACGTGCTGCTCGGCGATCAGCATCTGCCCGGCGCGCGCCCGTCGGCCGAAGCCGCGGCGATGTGCCGCGACGCCGCGGGGCAGGCGCCCACCGTCGGTGCGTTCAATCTCGTTGCACCCGATGGTGATCGGATATGGAACGAGGGTACGCCCGCGGATATCCCGGTGTTCGGCGGGACCAGGGTGCTGGTGCTCGATCCGCCGCCGTACGAGCGCCATTGGCCCGCAGGCCGCTACTTCCCGTTCGTACCCGCCGATCTCGTGCTGGAGCGGGCCCTCACCGCCGAAGAGGCGGCTCAGTGGTTCGAGCACGTTCGCCCAGCAAACGACCCGACCGGCGCAGCACCCGCGTAACCGCGGGATTCGCAGGCGGACAACTGATCTCAGCGGCGGCCGTGCAGCGCCTCGTGCAGCGTCGCCGCCCACTGCTGCACGATGTCCTTGCGCCGCGCGGAGTCGTCGGTGAGCACGTCGGCCAGGCCGAGCCCGCGCGCCATGTCCAGCGTGGCCTGGACCAGATGGTGGGTGACCGGATCGGAGTCGTCCACCCCGAGCGCCTCCACCGCGCGCCGGTGCGAGATCCGGCCGAACTTGGCTTCCAGCGGGACGATTCGCTCCCGCAACGCCGGATCGGCGGCCGCGTGCGTCCACACCTGCAACGCCGCCTTGAACAGCGGGCTGGTGTACGACTCGACCAGCCCGGCCACCACCGCCTCGGTGCGACCGACCCCGCTGGCCACCTCGGCCATGGCCACCGCCTCGTCCTTGGCCTGCTGGGTCCTGGTGTCGAACATGTACTCGAGCGCGGCGGTGATCAGATCCTCCCGGGTGGGGAAGTGATGCTGTGCCGCGCCCCGGGACACCCCCGCCCGCTCGGCGACCACCGCGACCGTCGCCGCCGCCCAGCCCGTTTCGGCCAGGCAGTCGATGGTCGCCTCCAGCAGGCGCTGCCGGGTGGCTCGGCTGCGGTCCTGCTTGGGTTCGTGGGGTGTCGCCATGAGGGCTATTCTGCCCAGCTCGCGGGACGGCGCTGCAGGAAGGCCAGCATGCCCTCGTGCACCTCGGGGGTGCCGAAGAAGCTCGCCGAACGTTGCGCGAGTTCCTCGGCCGAGGTGTCGAACTCGGCCAGCATGGCCGCGTTGACCAGCCGCTTGCTCTCGGCCAGCCCCTGTGGCGAGCCTTTGCGCAGCTCCGCGCGCAGCCGCGCCACCTCGGCCACCGGATCGGCCGCGGCGGTGCTGATCAGCCCGATCTGCTCGGCCACCGCGGCATCGAACTTCTCCCCGGTCAGGAAGTAGCGCGACGCCGCCCGCGAGCTCAGACGCGGCAGCAGGGTGAGCGAGATCATGAACGGGGCCAGCCCGATGCGCACCTCGGTGAGCGCGAAACTGCTCGTCGGCCCGGCCACCGCGATATCGCAGGCCGCGACGATGCCCATCCCGCCGGCCCGCACGTTGCCGTCGATCTGCGCGATCACCGGCTTGGGCGTGGCGATGAGACGGCGCAGCACGCCGATCATCACGCGGGTGCGCTCGTCGGCGGCCACCGCGGGGTCGGCATTACTGGCCTCGGACAGGTCGGCGCCCGCACAGAAGGTGTTGCCGGTGTGGGCCAGGACGATGCCGCGCACCTTGTCGTCGGCCGCGGCGGCATCGAGGCCCTGCAGGAGTTCGGCCACCAGTTTCGACGACAGCGCATTGCGGTTGTGCGGCGAATCCAGCGTGAGCGTCGCGAAACCGTCCGCGACGTCGTAGCGGACGTAGGGCGCGGTGGATGTCTCGGTCATCGAGTCTCCTGTCGCCCCGCCGGGGTACCGCACTCGGCACCCCGGCGGGCGGACGTGGTCAGTAGGACTTGGGCAGGCCGAGCGAGTACTGCGCGACGAAGTTCAGCACCATCTCCCGGCTGACCGGGGCGATCCGGCCGATGCGCGCGGCGGCCAGCATCGCGGCCAAGCCGTACTCCTTGGTCAGGCCCGCGCCACCGTGGGTCTGGATGGCCTGATCCAGCGCCTTGATACTGGCCTCGGCCGCAGCGTATTTCGCCATGTTCGCGGCCTCGGCGGCACCCATCTCGTCGCCGAGGTCGTAGAGCGTCGCGGCCTTGCGCATCATCAGCTTGGCCAGCTCCAGCTCGATCTTCACCTGCGCCAGCGGATGCGAGATGCCTTGGTGCGCACCGATCGGCGTCTTCCACACCGTGCGCTCCTTGGCGTACTCCACCGCACGATCGATGGCGTAGCGGCCCAGGCCGATCGCCATCGCGGCACCCATCACCCGCTCCGGATTCAGACCGGCGAACAACTGCATCAGCGCGGCGTCTTCCTTGCCCACCAGCGCGTTCGCCGGCAACCGCACGTCATCGAGGAACAGCGTGAACTGATGATCCGGCTCGATGATGTCCATTTCCTGCGGCGTCTTGTGGAAGCCTGCGGCATCGGTCGGCACGATGAACAGCGCGGGCTTGAGCTTGCCGGTCTTGTGATCCTCGGTGCGCGACACGATCAGCACGGCCTCGGCCTGATCCACCCCGGAGATGAAGATCTTGCGGCCGTTGAGGATCCACTCCTCGCCGTCGCGGCGCGCGGTGGTGGTGATCTGGTGCGAATTGGAACCCGCGTCCGGCTCGGTGATGCCGAACACCATCTTGCCGCTGCCGTCACCGAGTTTGGGCAGCCAGGTCTGCTTCTGCTCGTCGGTGCCGTACTTGGTGATGATGGTGCCGCAGATGGCCGGGGAGACCACCATCAGCAGCAGCCCCGCACCCTGCGCGGACAGCTCCTCCATCACCAGCGCCAGCTCGTAGAGCCCTGCGCCACCGCCGCCGTATTCCTCCGGCAGATTCACCCCGAGGAAGCCGAGTTTGCCTGCCTCGTCCCACAATTCGGTGAGCGGCTCGTTGGCGCGGGCTTTCGGCAGCACGTAGTCGCGATAGTTGTACTTCGCGGCCAGCGCGGCAACAGCGGTTCTCAGCGCTTGCTGTTCTTCAGTCTCGACGAAACTCATGCCTGCACCTCGCTGACGCTCGGTTCCGGCATGTGCTCGGCACGCTGGCACATGATTCGTTCGCTGCGCTCTCTCATTCAGGACTCCTGGTTTTCGTTGCTCTCGGCGGGATCGACGACGGCAAGGACGGCGCCCACGTCGACCTGCTGGCCGACGGTGACATTGACGGCGCTGAGCACGCCGGCGGCGGGGGCGGCGATGGTGTGCTCCATCTTCATCGCCTCCAGCCACAGGATGGGCTGGCCCTGTTCGACCCGGCTGCCGACCTCGGCGCCGAGCCGGATCACGCTGCCGGGCATGGGCGCGAGCAGGGAGCCGGTGGCCACCTGGTCGGCCGGATCGCTGAAGCGCGGCAGTTTGCGCGCGCTGACCGGCCCGAGCGGCGAGTCCACGCACACCAGCTCGCCGTACCTGGCTACGTCGAAATGCCTACGGACCGAGCCTCTTTCGCCCGGCACCGCGAGCACCACGCGGTCGGGGCTCGACTCGACCAGCGCGAGCCCGTCGTGGCCGTCCACCGCCACCACCCCACGGGTGTAGCGGTAGCCGATATCGTGGGTGCCGCTGGTACGGCTCTCGAACAGCTTGTGCGTCGACTGCGACGGCAGGTTGCGCCAACCGCTGGGCAGTCCACCGCCGGCCCGGGCGGCGGTGCGGTTCGCCGCGGCGTCGGCCAGCGCGGCCGCCACCAAAGACAGTGCCTCGTCGGCCTCGGACACCAAAGGCGCTGCCAGCGTGTCCAATCCGTGCGTGCCGAAGAACGCGGTATCGGTGTCACCGGCCAGGAAGGCCGGGTGGCGCAGCACCCGGACCAGCAGGTCGCGGTTGGTCACCAGGCCGTGGATCCGGGCCCGGTGCAACGCGGTCGCCAGCAGCCGCGCCGCCTCGTCGCGGGTTTCGGCGTAGGAGATGACCTTGGCCAGCATCGGGTCGTAGTGCACGCCGACCACCGATCCGTCCACCACACCGGTGTCCAGCCGGATACCCGGCCGGTCGAGCAGATCGAATTCGGTGCGCACCAACGGGATGTCGAGCCGGTGCACGGTACCGCTCTGCGGCTGCCAGTCCTGCGCCGGATCCTCGGCGTAGAGCCGGACCTCGATCGAATGCCCGTGCATCGCAGGCGGTTCCGACGGCAGCGCGGCGCCGTCGGCCACGTCGAGTTGCAGGCGAACCAGATCCAGGCCGGTGGTGCACTCGGTGACCGGATGCTCTACCTGCAGGCGGGTGTTCATCTCGAGGAAGAAGAATTCGCCGCGCTCGTCGGCGAGGAATTCCACCGTGCCCGCGCCGGTGTAATCGATCGCGCCCGCAGCCAGCCGCGCCGCCTCGAACAGCCGCGCACGCATCCCTTCGGTGCGCTCGACCAGCGGCGAGGGCGCCTCCTCGACGACCTTCTGATGCCTGCGCTGGATCGAGCATTCGCGCTCGCCGACCGCCCAGATGGTGCCGTGCGTATCGGCCATCACCTGCACCTCGATATGCCTGCCGGTCTCGAGGTACCGCTCGCAGAACACCGTCGGATCACCGAAGGCCGACTCGGCCTCGCGCCGCGCGCCTTCGAGCTGCGGGGTCAGCTCCGCCAGGCTGCGGACCACGCGCATACCGCGCCCGCCGCCGCCCGCGGACGCCTTGATCAGGACCGGCAGATGATCCTCGGTGACCTCGGCCGGGTCCAGCTCGGCGAGCACCGGGACGCCCGCGGCGTCCATCATCTTCTTCGAAGCGACCTTGGAGCCCATCTGCTCGATCGCCTCGACCGGCGGGCCGATCCAGACCAGCCCCGCCGCGAGCACCGCCTTCGCGAAATCGGCGTTCTCGGACAGGAATCCGTAGCCGGGGTGCACGGCGTCGGCACCCGCGGACAGCGCCGCCTCGATGATCAGATCACCACGCAGGTAGGTTTCGGCCGGGGTGTTGCCGGGCAGGCGGACCGCCGAATCCGCCTCCGCCACATGCGGGGCCGTCGCGTCCGCGTCCGAATAGACCGCGACGGTACTCAGACCGGTCCGCCGACAGGTGGCGAACACGCGGCGGGCGATCTCACCCCGATTGGCAACCAGGACACTCGAGATTGGCATCTGATCCCTCACATTCGGAAGACGCCGAAGCCGTCGGCGCCCTTGATCGGGGCATTGTGAATGGCCGACAAGGACATTCCCAATACGGTGCGGGTATCGCGCGGATCGATGACGCCGTCGTCATAGAGGCGACCGGACATGAACATGGCCAGCGACTCGGCCTCGATCTGCGCCTCGACCATGGCACGCATCCCGGCGTCGGCCTCCTCGTTGAACGGCTGCCCCTTGGCCTCGGCCGCCGCCCGGCCCACGATCGAGATGACGCCGGCCAGCTGCGCGCCGCCCATCACGGCGGATTTCGCACTGGGCCAGGCGAAGACGAACCGTGGGTCGTAGGCGCGTCCGCACATGCCGTAGTGCCCGGCGCCGTAGGAGGCGCCCATCAGCACCGAGATATGCGGCACCGTCGAATTGGAGACCGCGTTGATCATCATCGCGCCGTGCTTGATGATGCCCTTCTGCTCGTACTCCTTGCCGACCATGTAGCCGGTGGTGTTGTGCAGGAACAACAGTGGCGTGTCGGTCTTGTTCGCCAGCTGGATGAACTGGGTGGCCTTCTGCGATTCCTCGGAGAACAGCACGCCCCGCGCGTTGGCCAGGATGCCGATCGGATAGCCGTGCAGCTCCGCCCACCCGGTGACCAGGCTACTGCCGTACAGCGGCTTGAACTCGTCGAAATCGGAGCCGTCCACGATGCGCGCGATCACCTCGCGCGGGTCGAACGGGATCTTCAGATCCGAGGGCACGATGCCGAGCAGATCCTCGGGGTCGTACAGCGGTTCGAGCACCGTCGGGCGCGGTGCCGGGCCCTGCTTGCGCCAGTTCAGCCTGCGGACGATGGCACGGCCGAGCCGGATCGCGTCCTGCTCGTCGATCGCGTAGTAGTCGGCCAGACCCGAGACGCGGGCGTGCATATCGGCCCCGCCGAGCGATTCGTCGTCGGACTCCTCGCCCGTCGCCATCTTGACCAGCGGCGGGCCGCCGAGGAACACCTTGGAGCGCTCCTTGATCATCACCACGTGATCGGACATGCCCGGGATGTAGGCGCCGCCCGCGGTCGAGTTACCGAAAACCAGTGCGATGGTGGGGATTCCGGCCGCCGAGGCGCGGGTGAGGTCGCGGAACATGCGACCGCCGGGCACGAAGACTTCCTTCTGCGTCGGCAGGTCCGCGCCGCCGGACTCCACCAGCGAGATCACCGGTAACCGGTTCTCCCGCACGATATCGTTGATCCGCAACGTCTTTCGTAGTGTCCATGGATTGGACGTGCCGCCACGCACGGTCGGATCGGGCGCGACGATCATGCATTCGACGCCCTCCACGATCCCGATGCCCGCGATGGTGCTCGCGCCGACGTGGAATTCGCTGCCCCACCCCGCCAGCGGGCACAGCTCCAGGAACGGCGAATCCTCGTCGACGAGCAGCTCGATCCGCTCGCGCGCGGTCAGTTTGCCGCGCTTGCGATGCCGGGCCAGCTTCTCCGGCCCGCCGCCCGCGATCGCCTTGGCGAACTCGCCCTCCACCTCGGTGAGCTTGGCGGTCATGGCGTCCGCCGCGGCCGCGTAATCCGGCGACGCGGTGTCCAATGTGCTGCGCAGGGTGGTCAAGACTGGTACCCCAATCGTTTGGCGGCAAGGCCGGTCAGGATTTCGGTGGTGCCACCACCGATGCCGAGGATGCGCATATCGCGGTATTGGCGTTCGATCTCGGATTCGCGCATGTAGCCGAGGCCGCCGAACAGCTGGACGGCCTGGTTGGCCACCCATTCGCCCGCCTCGACGGCGGTGTTCTTGGCGAAGCAGACCTCGGCGATCAGGTCGGTCTCGCCATTCGCACTGCGCTGGGCCACATCCCGGGTGTAGACGCGGGCGACGTCGATGCGCCGCGCCATCTCGGTGACGGTGTTCTGCACGGCCTGCCTGCTGATCAGCGGGCGGCCGAAGGTTTCCCGGCTGCGCACCCAGTCCAGGGTGAGATCGAGGCAGCGCTGCGCGCTCGAATACGCCTGCACCGCAAGGCCGACCCGCTCGCTGACGAACGCGCCCGCGATCTGGAAGAAACCGGAGTTCTCCGCGCCGACCAGATTCGCCGCGGGCACCCGGACGTCCACGTAGGACAGTTCGGCGGTGTCGGAGGCGCGCCAGCCCATCTTGTCCAGCTTGCGGCTCACGGTGAAGCCCGGCGTGCCCTTCTCCACCACCAGCAGCGAAATCCCTTGCGAACCGGGGCCGCCCGTGCGGACGGCGGTGACCACGTAGTCGGCCCGGCAGGCCGAGGTGATGTAGGTCTTGGCGCCGTTGACGATGTAGTGGTCGCCGTCGCGGCGCGCGGTGGTGGTGAGGTGGCCGACATCGGAACCGCCGCCGGGCTCGGTGATGGCGAGCGAGCCGATCTTCTCCCCCGCCAGCGTCGGGCGCACCCAGCGCTCGATCTGCTCGGGGTTGCCCGCGGCGATCATGTGCGGCACCGCGATACCGCAGGTGAACAGCGAGGCGAACAAGCCACCGGAGGCCCCCGCCTGGTGCAGTTCCTCGCAGACGATCATCGCGTCGATACCGTCACCGCCGGAACCGCCCGCGGATTCCGGGAATTGGATGCCGAGCAGGCCGAGCGCACCCGCCTTCTTGTGCAGCTCACGCGGGATCTCGCCGTCGCGCTCCCACTCGTCCAGATAGGGCAGGATCTCGCGCTCCGCGAAACTGCGCACCGTGGCACGCAATTCGCGCCGCTCCGGCGTATTCCAGTGCCCACCCGTCACCCGACCGCCGCCCCCGGCGGAATCGCTTCGCGATACTGAATTCATAGAAACTCCAATGGGATGTCGAGATGACGGGACCGCAGCCATTCGCCGAGTCCTTTGGCCTGTGGGTCGAATCGGGCCTGATAGGCGACGCCCTGTCCGAGCAGTCCCTCGATGATGAAGTTGACCGCGCGCAGATTGGGCAGCACATGCCGGGTCACGGTCAGCGCGGCAGCCTCGGGCAGCAGCTCTTTCACCCGGTCGACGGTGAGTGTGTGCACCAGCCAACGCCATTGGTCCTCGGTGCGCACCCAGACCCCGACATTGGCGTTGCCGCCCTTGTCGCCGCTGCGCGCCAGCGCGATGCTGCCGAGCGGCGCACGCCGGGTTTCCCTGTCCGCCAATGGTTCCGGCAGCGCGGGCGCGTCCACCTCGGCGAGCGCCAGCGTGTCCGCGGCGGGCGCGATATCGGTGCGCGAACCATCCGGCAGCACCGCGACGTGCGGCACCTCGGTGGCCGCGACGTAGCCCGGCGTGTAGACGCCGTAGGGTGAACCGTTGCCGGGCAACGTGGTGAAGCTGCATCCCGGGTAGCTGGCGAGCGCCAATTCGACGGCGACGCTGGAGAAGGCACGGCCCACCTTGTTCGGGTCGGCGTCGCGCACCACACAGCGCAGCAGCGCGCTGGCCTGCTCCTCGGTGTCGGCATCGGGCCGGTCCAGGCGGGCCAGTGTCCAGTCCAGCTCCGCAGGCTTGGTCGGCAGCCAGGACGCCAACTGCCGCTGTGCCAGTTCGGCTTTCGCCTCGATGTCGAGTCCGGTGAGGATGAAGGCCATCTCGTTGCGGAAGCCGCCCAGGGTATTCAACGAGACCTTCAGCGTGTCGGGCGGAGCCTCGCCGGCGACACCGCTGATCAACACCCGGTCCGGCCCGTCGGCGGCGAGTCGCACGGTGTCCAGCCGGGAGGTGACATCCGGCCCGGCGTAGCGCGCGCCCTGGATCTCGTACATGAGCTGCGCCGCGACCGTGTCGACCGTGACCGCGCCGCCGGTGCCCTCGTGCTTGGTGATGACGCTGCTGCCGTCCCTGCGGATTTCGGCGATCGGGAAGCCGGGCCGGCCGAGATCGGCGAGTTCGGTGAAGAAGGCGAAGTTGCCGCCGGTGGCCTGGGTGCTGCACTCGATCACGTGCCCGGCCACCACCGCACCCGCCAGCTGGTCGTAATCGGTTCGGCCCCAGCCGAAGTGGGCGGCCGCCGGGCCGACGACCACCGACGCGTCGGTGACCCGGCCGGTCACCACGATATCGGCGCCGGCGTGCAGGCATTCGACGATGCCCCAGGCGCCGAGGTAGGCATTGGCGGTGAGCGGGGCGCCGAGGCCGAGTTCGCTTGCGCGCCCGACCAGATCGTCACCTTCGACGTAGGCGATCTTGGCGTCGAGGCCGAGGTCCGCGGCCACCTCGCGCAGTCGCTCCGCCAGCCCCGCGGGATTCAGACCGCCCGCGTTCGCGACGATCTGCACGTTGCGTTCCAACGCCAGCCCGAGGCAGTCCTCGAGCTGTTTGACGAAGGTCTTGGCGTAACCGAGGCTCGGGTCCTTCATCCGGTCCCGGCCGAGGATCAGCATGGTCAATTCGGCGAGGTAGTCCCCGGTGAGCACGTCGAGCTGCCCACCTTCGAGCATCTCGCGCATCGCGCTGAACCGATCGCCGTAGAAGCCGGAACAGTTGCCGATCCGGAGGACCTCCGGATTCGCGGCCAGCGTACTCATCAGCGGGTATGCCTCCTCTGCGGTGCCGGACCGGCGGGGCGCAGCCGCGTGCCGCACCCGTGAAGTCCGCGTTCCGGGGTTCAGCATCACACCGCGCACAGAAAAAAGCAAGCGCGCGTGCTTGTTAATCGGCAGTGGGTCAGATCACCGCAGGAAGCGCGTGCGAAGCGAGTCATCAGGACAGAGCACAATGGGCCCCGTGTCTACTGATGTCACCGTGATTCTCTTGATCGCCCTGGCCGGATTCCTGCTCGGCGGGGCGTATACGACGTGGAAGACCGCGCGACCGCTGTCGATCGCACTCGGGGTCTGCGCGGTACTCGCCGCGGCGGGCGGCATCACCTGGTGGGTCGGATCCTGACTCAGTTCTCGGACAGCCGGAAGATGCGCAGGTCCTCGGGGACCCCGCTGAGCGGCGCGGCGAAGAAGCTGCGGCGGTACGGCTTCACGGCGTAGCCCAGTTCCGCGAGCGTCTCCGGCCGCAGCGACTGCAACGTCGCCTCGGACAGCATGGTGTTGCCGTTGCCGCCCGCCTCCATCACCCGGGCCGCGATGGTGACGTCCACGCCGAGCCAGTCGCCGCCGATCTCCCGCGGCGAGCCGGTGTGCAGGCCGATCCGCATCTGCGGGCGGTAGTCCCGCACCTTCACGTCGGCCAGGTTGCGCTTGGCGTTGATCGCGGCCCGGACCGCGCGCTCGGCGGACGGGAACACCGCCATGACGCCGTCACCCATCCGCTTGACCACCTGACCGCCGCGCTCGGCGATCGGCGGCTCGATCGCCTTGGCCACGCGGCGGAGCAACTCCAAGGTCGCCTCGTCGCCCGCGGACAGCGACCAACTGGAGAACGCGACCAGGTCGGTGAACATGACGGTTATCTCTTGGTTACCTTTGCCGCGGCCGACACGCTCCAGCATCGCCTGCCAGACCTGCAGCGCACCGAAACCGATCTCCCTGGCCGCGCTGGGGGTGTCGCCGACCAGCTTGTCCGCGGCGCGCGCGACGGCCCGCGCACCACCGGGGCCCGAAACCGACAGCGGGTCACCGAAAGAAGGGTCACCGGGCAGCTGCTCCCGCGCTTTGCGGAGCACTCCGATGAGATCTTTCCGGTTGTTCGCCGCGTTCATCAGCGTGGACAGCTGACCTTTGCGCAGCCCCGCGCGGGAGCGGCGGATCGGGCCGTCCGCGTCCGCGGGTACCAGCGGGATGACGACCTCGGGTGGAAGGGCATCCTCGCCCTCCGAATCCGACCCGGGCGCAGCACCGCCGGAAGGTGTTTCGCTCACGTGCAGAGGGTATCTCAGCCGTCCCGCGGCTGGTGGATCGCTGATCATGGCCACCTTGCTACCTCCCGACGGACGCAGCGGGCACGACATTGGGGCCGCCGATGGATAACGAGCTGGTTGCTGGTTCGAACTGTACCCGCGGATCCGGCCCCGCTGAAGCGACGTGATTCACAGTTTCCGCGATGTTCACAGTGCCCGCCGACCGGCCATAATGCCCTCGGCCGAAACCTCATCGGCCCGGCGCGAAGGGGATTCGCACCGGGCCGATGATCACACCGTCCACCGGGCAGTGGCGGGCGGTGCAGGGGCGCGCGGACCTCCCGACAAGGTCGGCGCCCCGACCCGAGTGGCGAGGGAGGGCGACTCGGGTAGTTCCAGGTCAGGCGTCGCGCTGGTTCACCAGAACCAGTGCGGCGCCGTAGACGATCGCCGTGAAGGCGGCGAAGTAGAGCAGGCTGCCCCACGGACCCCAGTGCCAGTTGGCGCCGGAATCCGAGACGCTCAGGAAGTGGCTGGCGTTCTGGAACGGCAGGAACGGTCCCACGTTGCGCCCGAAGCTGCCGAACGCGCCGAGCAGCGGCTCGATCAGCAGCGACCAGAGCACGATCAGCGAGATCGCGGCCGCGGACTGCCGGACCAGCACACCGACGCCGATCGCGACGGCGATCATGAGGAAGGCGTAGATCGGGATGCCGTAGACCGCCCGCCACTGTCCGTCCAGGGCCAGATCGGCGTTCGAGGCCGAGCCCGCGATCGCCTTGGCCACGCCGACGGCGAGGAAGGCCAGGATCGTGGTGAGCACGGCGCTGAAGACGCCGACCAGCGCGGTCTTGGTCAACAGCACCTTGGTGCGGTTGGGCACCGCCTGGAAGGTGGTCCGGATGACGCCGAAGCGGTACTCGCTGGTCACGGTCAACGCGGCCATGATCATCAGCACCATCACGCCGAACCCGACGACACCCGAGGTCGCGGTGCTCACGTCCAGATTCGGGGTGCCCTGCGCGGGCTCGTCCCCGGAGGACTTGACCACCAGGGAGAACAGCGCGGCGAGGCCGAGACCGAGGGCGACGACGACCGCCGAGCACCACCAGGGCGACCTGGTCGAGGTGAGCTTGATTCGTTCTGCTGCCAGCACGCCCATCAGAGCGCACCTCCCATCGCCTGGTCGAGGCCTTCGCCGTGGTACTGCACCGCGCCGCCGGTCATCCGCATGAACGCTTCCTCCAGCGAGGCGCGCTGCGGCGCGAGCTCGAACAGCGTGATGTCGTTCGCGCCGGCCAGCTTGCCGACCGCGTCGCTGGCCACCCCCGCCACGACGAGCGCGGGCCCGTCCTGGCCGCTGCCGTCTTCGCGCACGGTCATGCCGTTGGAGGTGAGCAGGCTGCGCAACTGGTCGAGCTGCGGACTGCGCACGCGCACCGACTGTTCGGAGGCACGCTCGATGAATTCCTGAGTGGTGGTGTCGGAGATCAGCTGTCCGCGCCCGATCACCACGAGGTGTTCGGCGGTCTGCGCCATCTCCGAGAGCAGGTGGCTGGAGACCAGCACGGTGCGGCCCTCGGCGGCCAGGCGCTGCATGAACCGGCGGATCCACAGGATGCCCTCCGGGTCGAGGCCGTTGACCGGCTCGTCGAACAGCAAAACCTGTGGGTCGCCGAGCAGCGCGCCGGCCAGGCCGAGCCGCTGCGACATGCCGAGCGAGAAACCGCCCGCGGTCTTGCCCGCCACCTCGGACAGGCCGACCAGTCGCAGCACCTCCTCCACCCGCGACTTCGGGATGTCGTTGGAGGCGGCCATCCACTCGAGGTGGGCGCGCGCCGAACGGTTCGGATGCACCCACTTGGCATCGAGCAGCGCGCCGACGGTGCGCAGCGGATGGTCCAGTTCCCGGTATGGCTTGCCCAAGATGTGCGCGGTCCCCGCGGTGGGCTTGTCCAGCCCGAGGATCATTCGCATCGTCGTCGACTTACCGGCGCCGTTCGGGCCCAGGAACCCCGTCACCTGTCCGGGTCGAACGGTGAAGGAGAGATCCTGAACCGCGACGGTCTGCCCGTAGTGCTTGGTCAGCCCTCTCAGCTCGATCATGACGACCAGCATTCCCGAAAATCAGGCGACGCGCGTCACTAGAAGGTGTCGATTTCGATCATCCTCGAGGATGATCCACACCCTGACGAGCTGCTACCCGCACCCTGACAAACCCCCGAAGATCACGTATCGGGGGTCATCCTGCAGAGATAGGCGCTGGTCAGAGCGCGGGTGAAGAGGCCTGCGCCCAGAACCGCTTCGGGATCCGGCCCGCCTGCCTGGCCAGGTATCCGGCCCGCACCGCGGCGGCCATCGCCTCGGCCATCAACTCCGGTTGACGCGCCCTGGTCACCGCGGTCGCCAGCAGCACCGCCGAGCAGCCCAGTTCCATGGCGAGCGCGGCGTCGCTCGCGGTGCCGATGCCCGCGTCCAGGATGACCGGGACCTTCGCCTCGGCGACGATCATCTCGATGTTGTGCGGGTTGCCGATGCCCAGGCCGGTGCCGATCGGCGCGCCGAGCGGCATCACCGCGACACAGCCCGCCTCCTCCAGCCGGCGCGCCAGGATCGGGTCGTCGCTGGTGTAGGGCAGCACGGTGAAGCCGTCGTCGACCAATTGTTCGGCGGCGGTGAGCAATTCGACCGGATCGGGCAGCAGCGTGCGCTCGTCGGCGACCACCTCGAGCTTCACCCAGTCGGTGCCGAGCGCCTCCCGGGCCAGTTGCGCGGTGAGCACCGCCTCGGCCGCGGTGCGGCAGCCCGCCGTATTGGGCAGCGGCTGAATATCCAAGCGCTTCAACAGATCCAGCACGCCGGTGCCGCCCGCGGCATCCACCCGGCGCATGGCGACGGTGGTCAGCTCGGTGCCCGAGGCGACCAGCGCCTCCTCCAGCACCGCGAGGTTGTCCGCCCCGCCGGTGCCCATGATGAGCCGGGAACCGAACTCGCGGTCCGCGATGCGCAGCGGGGCGTATGCCTCAGCCACCCTGGACCGCCGTGAGCACCTCGATCTGCCAGCCCCGCCCGACCGGTTCGTCCCAGCGGGACTTGGGGAACACCGCGCCGTCCACCGCGAGCGCGATGCCCTGACAGGGCAGCTCGAGGCGGCTCAGCAACTCACGCACGGTGAGGGTCTCGGCGAACTCGTGATCGGTACCGTTCACGGTGACGCCGATGGGGACGGATGTCGAAGTCATCGAACTCCTCCTGCGGATGACAAGGACGGCGGGTGAGCCGTCGAAAAGCGTTGCGGGTCGGCGTGTTCCGCCTCGGGCAACGGGGTTCCGGCGAGCTGGGCGAGCACCGCGTCCACGGTCAGCGGCATGGTGAGCATGCCGTTGCGGCCGTGGCCGGTGGCCGCGATGATCCGGTCGGTGAGCCTGCCGAGCAGCGGCAGGTTGTCCGGTGTGCCGGGGCGCGCGCCGGCGCTCGCCTCGGCCAGCTCGTATTCGCCGATGCTCGGGAATATCGCCTCGGCGTCGGCGATCAGATCGCGGACCCCGGCGACGGTCACCGTCGTGTCGAAACCCGCCTCGTATTGGGTTGCGCCGACCACGATTCCGTCGGCGCGCGGGACCAGGTACACCGCCCGGCCGTGCACCCTGGCCCGGATCACCCGCTGCGGCGCGGGCGCCACGCCGGGCCGCTGCCGCAGCCGCAGGATCTCGCCCTTGACCGGGCGGACCGGCAGCCCGGGCCACAGCCGGGCCGAGGCGGCGCCGGCGGCGAGCACGATCTGATCGTGGTCGAGTGCGTCGAGCGAGTCGACCGATTCGGCGCGGATCCGCACCCCGGCGGCCTCGGCCGCCTGGCGCAATCCGGCCACCAGCCGTCGATTGTCGATCGCGGGCTCGGCGGGCGCGTGCAGTCCGGCACGCACCGTGCGCGCCAACGACGGCTCCAGCGCGCGGACGCCCGCGCGATCCAGCAGCCGCAGGTCGTGGCCGCGGCCGCCGACCCAGTCCGCCACGGTGCGCAGGTCCGCGACGTCGGCGGCATCGAGCGCGACGGTCAGGGTCGCATCGGCCACCAGGACCGTTACCCCGGTGGCGGCCTCGATCCGGGCGGCGAACTCGGGCCAGCGGGCCAGTGCGGCGGCGCCGAAATCGAGCACCCGATCCTCGCCGGGCCAGCCTTCCGACAGCGGAGCGAGCATCCCGCCCGCCACCCAGGAGGCCCCGGATCCGACGGCGGGATCGAACAGGGTGACCGACCAGCCGGCCTCGGCGGCCCGACAGGCCACGCCGAGTCCGATGACGCCGCCACCGACGACGGCCAGCGTCCGCATCCGTTCCACCTGCCTTTGTATCTGGTCGGCGACGTTCCGGGCGCCTTCCTGGTCACCCGCGCCCGAACTCCGGCGGGCCGCCGTGCGCGGCCATCGCGCGAGCGGCCGGCGGGCCCGGCGCTCGTGCCGCCGTTCGCTTCCCCACGGTAGCGCGGCTACGGTCGAAGGCGTGCAACCGTCCCACCCCAATCGACCCGCATCGCCCAGGGAGCGCTTGGCCACCGCTCGGCTCTATCTCTGTACCGACGCCCGGCGGGAAAAGGGCGACCTCGCCAAGTTCGCCGAAGCCGCGCTCGCGGGTGGGGTCGACATCATCCAGCTCCGCGACAAGGGTTCGCCCGGCGAGGCGAAGTTCGGTCCGCTGGAGGCACGGGCCGAGCTCGGCGCGCTGGCCGAACTGAAGGCCGCGGCCCGCAGGCACGGCGCGCTGGTCGCGGTGAACGACCGCGCCGATATCGCGCTGGCCGCCGGCGCCGACATCCTGCACCTCGGGCAGGGCGATCTGCCGCCCTGGTACGCCCGCCGCATCCTGGGCCAGGACGTGGTGATCGGCCGCTCCACGCACAACCGCGCACAGGCCGGTCTCGCCGCGATCGACGAGCACATCGACTACTTCTGCACCGGCCCGGTGTACGCGACACCGACCAAGCCGGGCCGCCAGGCCGCGGGCATCGACCTGGTCCGGTCCACCTCCGACGCCCACCCGACCCGGCCCTGGTTCGCGATCGGCGGCATCGACGCGCACAACCTGCCGGAGGTGCTCGGCGCGGGCGCGACCCGCATCGTGGTGGTCCGCGCGATCACCGCGGCCGACGATCCGCAATCGGCGGCCCGAGCTCTGAAGACCGCGCTCCTCGCGAACGCCTGACCGCTCGAACAGCGTGCGGCGGTGGCAGTTCCGATGCTCGGCACCCTCAGGAGAGCACTTGGCCCCTGGTGAGCGACAGCACGGTGCCCGCCGCCGCGTCGTCGGACGGGGCGTCGGTGATGCGTGCGCAGTCACCGGGGCCGTCGGGATCGGTGTGCAACCAGAAGAAGCCGCGGGCCGCGAGGTCGACGGTGCGCGGCAGCGCCGCGGCGACGGCCCGGTCCTCGTCGAGTTCCTCGAGGCAGATCCGGGCCGGCGCGGCACGCAGGCCGGGCCAGGCGGCGGCGAAGCCCGGATGCAGCAGCCGCGCTTCGACCTCGGCCTCCGGAATCCAGGCGAGTTCGGAACTCTCGCGGTTGCGGCTGGTCGGCAGCGTGCGGCCGGCGTCGGCGATCACCGTCGTGTAGGTCCAGCCGCTCTGTGCGGCCGCGGTCACCCGCTCGCTGCGCACCCGGACATCGGCGGGATCGATGCCCGCTTCCTCCCAGGCCTCGCGCACCGCGGCGTGCACCGGGGTCTCGTGACTGTCCCGGGCGCCGCCGGGCAGGGCCCAGGTGCCGCCCTGATGACTCCACGCCGCCCGATGCTGCATCAGCACCGCCGAGCCGCCGTCGGTGAGCGGCGCGCGCAGCAGCAGCCCCGCGGCGCCGAAGCGGCCCCAGTGTTTCAATCCGTCGGGCCCCCGCGACCACCCGTCACCGTCACCACGCATCTCGTACCCATCTTCATCCAGCCGTCCCCGGACCTACCGCTGACTGCCAACCAGGGGTATTTCACACGCCACGGCGCCACTACGACCACAATAAACTCCGCACCAGCACACGCGGAGCGATCGACCGGTCGGTCGAACCGTCGAGAAATCCGCGGATACGGCCCAGACTGAGGAGGTGGACATGGCTCGAACCGGGCAGACAACGACAGCACTACGACCGTCGTCGATCGCCGAGCCGGCCGCTGCGGACAGTCCGGCGGCCCTGCGGGTCGCGCTCGTGCGCGAACAGTTCGACCCCGCCCGGCTGCGACTGTTCGCCCGCTCCTCGCCCGGCCGGTTGATCGCGATCGGACTGCTGCTCATCACATTGTGTGTGGCCGCGGGCTGGGTGACCGGCGCGACCGTGGGCGACCGGCAGCAGGCACTCACTGTCCTGCTCGACGACACCGAACCGGATTCCTACTCCGCGCACCGCCTCTACACCTCGCTGTCCATCGCCGACGCCGCGGCGAGCACCGCGTTCATCGCGGGCGGGCTGGAGCCGCAGACGGTGCGCGATCGCTATACCCAGGCGATCGGTGAGGCGGCCGCGGAACTGGTCGCGCAGACCGGCCACACCCGGGGCGCCGGGGCGGGCGTGGCCGACACGACCGACACGAACCTCCGGATCGGAATTGCCACCCGGTTGCCGGTGTACACGGGCCTCATCGAGACCGCGCGGACCAACAACCGCAGCGGTTATCCGGTCGGCGGCGCGTATCTGAGCGAAGCGTCCAACCAGATGCAGACCGATGTGCTGCCGATGGCCGAGGAACTTCA
The DNA here is from genome assembly GCF_001613425.1 of Nocardia vulneris. Classification (GTDB taxonomy): domain Bacteria; phylum Actinomycetota; class Actinomycetes; order Mycobacteriales; family Mycobacteriaceae; genus Nocardia; species Nocardia vulneris. The sequence goes on from NZ_BDCI01000053.1 coordinate 53,119, forward strand.
GAACCGGCGTTCGGCGGCGGTGACCGAGGCCCAGCGCAACCATGTCCGGCCCCCGTGGACCGCGATCGTGCTGCTGATCCTCGCGCTGACGGCGTTGGTGTGGGCGCAGTTCGATCTCGCGAAGCGCTGGCGCCGGGTGCTCAACCCCGGGCTGCTGCTCGCCTCGGCGGCGGTGGTCGTGCTGCTGGTGTGGACCGTGGTCGCGGGCGCGATCTCGGCCACCTCGATGATTCGCGCCCGCGACGACGGCGCGGTGCCCGCCTCGCGGCTGACCGAGAGCCGGATCCTGGCCCAGCAGGCCCGCTCCGCGGAAACGCTGAAACTGGCCCGCCGCGATGCCACCGGCGACTACGACCGCACCTTCGACGCGAACATCGCCCGCCTCGCCGACCTGCTCGGCGGGTATCCGAGTTCCGCGCCCGCCGCCGAAGACGTGCGCAATGCCGTTCCGGCACTGTCCCGTTGGCGGGTCGCACACCAGCGGATGAACGACACCCTGGCCCGCGGCGACTTCAACGGTGCGGCGACGGTGGCGACCGGCCCGGGCGCGGCCGACGCCGCGGCGCAGGTCGAGGCGCTGGACAGCGCACTGGAAAAGGGCATCGACAAGACGCGTAATACGTTACGGGACAAGATATTCCGCGCCGCCTGGGTGCTCGACTTCATGGGCCCCGGGGCGTTGCTGCTCGGCATCGTGGCCGCGGGCTGCGTCGGAATCGGCCTCTGGCCTCGATTACGGGAGTACCGATGAGACCCGGCCGCGGCCTGCTCGCCGCCACGCTCGCCGCCGTCGCGCTGCTCGGCGGTTGTACGAGCCAACCCGCCGCACCCTTGCCGACCAACACGACCAAGTACACCGAACCGCCCTATCCGGCCAAAGCCATTCCGGTACTGACGGATTCGCCGTTCTCCTCGGACAAGGCGCCGCAATGCGGCGACCCGACATTGAGCCTGCGCCCCACCGGCGCCGCGGCCGGGGCACGCGGTCCGAGCATCGACGCGATCCGGGCCCGCGGTCGCCTGCTCGTCGGATTGGACGCGGGCAGTAACCTTTTCAGCTTCCGCGACCCGATCACCGGGTCCATCGTCGGCTTCGACTCCGATATCGCCCGCGAGGTCGCGCGCGATCTGCTCGGCAGCCCGGACCTGGTCGAGTACCGGATGCTCGGCTCCGCCGACCGGGAGATCGCCCTGCAGAGCCACGATGTGGACATCGTGGCCAAGACCATGACGATCACCTGTGAGCGGCGGCAGCGGGTCACCTTCTCCACCGTTTATCTGCACTCCTATCAGCGGGTGCTCGCGTTCAAGAACTCCGGGATCAACGGTGTCGGCGATCTGGCGGGTAAGCGGGTGTGCGTGGTGCGCGGCACCACGTCGCTGGATCGCATCCGCGTGCAGCAGCCCGCCGCCACCATTCTCACCGTGCCCAACTGGGCCGACTGCCTGGTCGTGCTGCAGCAGGGCCAGGTCGACGCGGTGACCACCGACGACTCCATCCTCGCCGGATTGGCCGCACAGGACCCCTACACGCAGGTGGTCGGCGACAAGATCAGCGTGGAGCCGTACGGCATCGGCATCCCCAAGGGCGACGACGACCTGGTGCGGTTCGTGAACGGCACCCTGGAGCGCATTCGCAACGACGGGACCTGGGATCGCTTCTACCGCCAGTGGTTGTCCGTCCTCGGTCCGTCGCCCGGTCCGCCCGCACCGAACTACCTGGACTGACCGCCGATGAACGACTCCGACGATCCTTCCCTCGACGCGGACGAAAGCGCCGCCGCCCCGGGCGGTTCGACCGCTTCGTCCGATGTGACGGTGCACTCGAACCGCACGCCGAAACCGGCCGCCCCCGCGGCGAACTCGGCCGCCGAACCGCCGCACACCGAGTTGGCCAGGGCCGCGAGCCGTCCGGCCAAGTCCGCCGCGGCCGCGGAAACCGTCGTCGGCGTGGAACGGCCCAATTCGGAGCCGGGTTCGGCGGCGACCATGCGCACCTCCGGCCGCAGCTTCCGGACCGCGCGCTCGCGGCCGACGGTGCGCAGGCTCGGCGGCGGACTGGTGCCCATCCAATCGGTCGCCCCCGCGGACCCGCGGGCCGCGGTGCTCACCGACCCGGTGGTGTCGGAGGGCAGGCGGTTCTGCTGGCGCTGTGGCAGCCCGGTCGGCCGGGCCAGTGCGACCCGCCCCGCGGTCACCGCCGGGACCTGCGAAACCTGTTCGGCTCCTTATGATTTCCGGCCGTCGCTGCACGAGGGCGATATGGTGTCCGGCCAGTACGAGGTGCAGGGTTGTATCGCGCACGGCGGGCTCGGCTGGATCTACCTGGCCATCGACCGCAACGTCAGCGATCGCTGGGTGGTGCTCAAGGGCCTGCTGCACGCCGGTGACGCGGAAGCGCAGGCCGTGGCCGTCGCCGAACGCCAATTCCTCGCCGAGGTGGCCCACCCCAGCATCGTGAAGATCCACAACTTCGTCGAGCACACCGACGACGACGGTGCGCCGATCGGCTACATCGTGATGGAGTACGTCGGCGGGCGCTCCCTGCGCGACATCCTCAATTCCTATGCGCGGCCGCATCGGATGCCGGTCGCCGAGGCGATCGCGTACCTGCTCGAAATCCTGCCCGCGCTGGACTATCTGCACAACATCGGGCTGACCTACAACGACCTCAAGCCGGACAACATCATGGTCACCGAGGATCAGGTCAAGCTGATCGACCTCGGCGCCGTCGCCACCATCGAATCCTACGGAAACCTGTACGGCACCAGGGGATTCCAGGCGCCCGAGATCGCCAAGACCGGCCCGACCGTCGCCTCGGACATCTACACCGTCGGCCGCACTCTGGCCGTGCTGACGCTGGAGATGCCGATGGAGCAGGGGCGCTACCTCGACGGCATCCCCGACCCCGCCGACCATCCCCTGCTCGAGCGCTACGAGTTCTTCCACCGCTTGCTGCTCTGCGCCACCGATCCCGATCCCGAGCGCCGCTTCCCGTCCGCCCGCGCGATGTCGGCGCAGCTGTCCGGGGTGCTGCGCGAAATTCTGGCGCTGGACACCGATACCGAACATCCGCAGCTGTCGACGGTGTTCGGCCCGCAGCGCGGCAGCTTCGGCACCGAGGAAGTGATCAGCCAGACCGACGCCTACGCCGACGGCCAGGGGCGCAGTAAACAGCTCGAGGCGCGCGAAGTCGTTGCGGCGCTGCCTACTCCGCTGCTCGATTCGGCCGATCCGTCGGCGCCGCTGCTCGCCTCGACGGTGCATCCCGAACCGGAGCAGTCGCTCGAAGCATTGCGCACCGCCCGCGAACGCGCCGAGTCCGATCCCGGCAACGTCCCGGAGACCTTGGATCTGGAACTGGCGCTGGCCGAGGCCCGGGTGCGGCTAGACCTCGGCGAGTCGGCGGCGGTGCTGCCCCTGCTCGCCCGATTGCCCGACAACGATTGGCGAGTCGACTGGTATCGCGGCCTGGCGCAGCTGCTCGACCTGGCCTACGAGCCCGCCTTCGCCAGCTTCGACGAGGTGCTGCGGGTGCTGCCCGGCGAGATCGGGCCCAAACTGGCCTTGGCCGCCACCGCGGAATTGATACTGCAGCAGTGGGATTCGCCGGATCCGGAGCAATGGCGGCGCTACGCCGAGAAGTTCTACGACACCGTATGGCGCACCGACCGAGCGGTGGTGAGCGCCGCCTTCGGCCTGGCCAGGCAGCTGGCCGCGGCCGACCGGGTGACCGACGCCGTACACGCGCTCGATGAAGTACCCGCCGCCTCACGGCATTTCACCACCGCGCGGATGACCGCGGTGCTCTTGCTGCTCACCGCCGCCCCGGTGGCCGAACTGGACGAGGCCACCCTGCACATCTCGGCGTCGCGGGTGTCGAGCCTGCCCGCCGGCGAGGGGCGCGCGGTCCAGATGCGCGTCCTCGTGCTCGGCGCGGCGCTGGCCTGGCTGCAGGCGGGCAACACCCCGAAACGCGCGGACGCCACGCTTTTCGGCGCTCCGTTCACCGAACGCGACCTGCGGATGGGCACCGAGGCGGGCCTGCGCGCCCTGGCCCGCAGCGCACCGGGCCGCAACCATCGCTACGCCCTGGTCGACCTGGCGAACTCGATCCGCGCCAAAACCTGGGTGTGAGCGGCACACTCACGAAAATCTCATACTGCGTCCGGCAGAGTCGGCGGCGGATCAGGTTCATCCGGCCTACCGGGCGCCGATCCGCCGCAACCCTCCCGGGACCCGATGCCCTCGCGGACCCGGTACACGACACCCGGACTGCCCTCCGGCCCGTGCCGCGGCGGACGACGCGTCCGGTGGGCCAGCTGCTCCGAGCGGCGGATCCGGCCCGGTCGGTCTTCCCTCCCGACCGGGCACCCGCCGCAGCATCCCGGCTTCCGCGCGGACCGAAAACTGGCCGCCGATAAGGTAATTCGACTAGCGAGGCGCTTCCGCCGCGGCGACGCCGTGCGCCGCACGGGCGATCGCCAACTCTTCGTTCGTCGGCACGACCAGTACCGCCACCGCCGCGTCCGGCGGTGAAATGCGCCGCGCAGTGCGGTCTTTCGCGGTGTTCGCGGCCGCGTCGACCTCGATGCCGAAGCGGGACAGGCCCGCCAGCGCGTCCGCGCGCACCTGCGGGCTGTTCTCGCCGACGCCCGCGGTGAAGGTGATCGCGTCGACGCCGCCCAGATCGACCAGGTAGGCGCCGAGGTAGCGGCGCAGCCGGTGGATGTAGACGTCGTAGGCGAGGCGCGCGGCGCCGTCACCGCTGTCGATGAGGCGTTGCAATTCACGGAAGTCGTTCACCCCCGACAGACCCTTGATGCCGGAATCCCGGTTGAGCAGGGTGTCGATCTGATCGATATCCATGTTCGCGGAACGCACCAGGTGCGCGACGATGCCGGGATCGAGGTCACCGGACCTGGTCCCCATCACCAGACCCTCCAGCGGAGTGAGCCCCATCGTGGTGTCGACCGGGCGGCCGCCGCGGATCGCCGAGGCCGACGCACCGTTACCCAGATGGAAGACGATCTGGTTCAGCTCCGCCGGATCGCGGCCGAGCAGCTCGGCGACCTGCCCGGAAACGTACTCGTGCGAGGTGCCGTGGAAGCCGTACTTGCGGATGCCGTGCGCGGCAGCGACTTTCGCGTCGATCGCGTAGGTCTTCGCGGCCGCGGGCAGGCCGTGGAAGAACGCGGTGTCGAACACCGCGACCTGCGGCACGCCGGGCAGCAGCGTGCGCGCGCTCTCGATGCCGGCCACGTTCGCCGGATTGTGCAGTGGGGCAAGCGAAGACAGCTTCGAGATCGCCGCGACCACCTCGTCGTCGATCAATGTCGGCCGATAGAACACCTCACCGCCGTGCACCACCCGGTGCCCGACCGCCCGCACGCCCGCCTCGGCCAGGTCGTGCCCGGTATCGGCGAACATCTCGAAGACCAGCCGCAATCCGGCGGTGTGATCGGCGATCGGACCGCGATGCTCGGTGGTCTCGCCGTCGGCGTGATGCTCGATCCCGCCGTTCTCCTCGCCGATCCGCTCGACCATGCCGGACGCGGTGACCACGCTCGACTCCGGATCCAGGAGTTGGTATTTGATGGACGACGAGCCGGAATTGATCACCAGCACCAGGTCGTCGGCAGGTGTACTCATCAGTCCTCCTGTGTTCCGCGGGTGCTCCGCACTCCCTCGGCAACCACCGGCGCCGTACCTCTGTTCCGTAGCGCGCACCGGCTGTGGCCGACGAGACACACCTCAGTCCCCTTGCGCCTGGATCGCGGTGATCGCCACCGTGTTGACGATGTCGGCGACCAGCGCGCCCCGGGACAGGTCGTTGACCGGCTTGCGCAGGCCCTGCAGCACCGGGCCGATCGCGATGGCGCCCGCGCTGCGCTGCACCGCCTTATAGGTGTTGTTACCGGTATTGAGGTCGGGAAACACGAACACCGTTGCGCGCCCGGCCACCTCGGAGTCCGGCAGTTTGGTGGTGGCGACCGTCGGCTCGATCGCCGCGTCGTACTGGATCGGCCCCTCGACCGGCAGTTGCGGCGCGCGCTCCCGGACCAGCTTGGTGGCCACCCGCACCTTGTCCACGTCGGCGCCGCTGCCGGACTCACCGGTCGAATAGGACAGCATCGCGATGCGTGGCTCGATGCCGAACCGGGCCGCCGTGCCCGCCGAGGAGATCGCGATATCGGCCAGCTGCTCCGAGGACGGGTCCGGTACCACCGCGCAGTCGCCGTAGGCGAGCACCCGGTCGGCCAGGCACATCAGGAACACGCTCGACACCGTGGACACCCCGGGCACGGTCTTGATGATCTCGAACGAGGGCCGGATGGTGTGCGCCGTGGTGTGCGCGGCGCCGGAGACCATGCCGTCGGCGATCCCCTTGTAAACCATCATGGTGCCGAAATACGAGATATCGGACATGGTTTCGCGCGCCCGCTCGACCGTCATGCCCTTGTGCTTGCGCAGTTCGGTGTATTCCTTGGCGAACTCGTCCAGGTGTCCGGAGGTGCGCGGATCGAGCACCTGCGCGGCCGAGATGTCCACGCCCAGTTCCGCGGCGCGCGCCCGGACCGACTGCTCGTCACCGAGAATGACCAGATCGGCGATCTTGCGCTGCAGCACCCGGCCCGCCGCGCGCAGGATGCGGTCGTCGTCGCCCTCGGGCAGCACGATCCGCTTGCGATCGCCGCGGGCCCGCTCGATGAGCTGGTATTCGAACATCTGCGGGGTCACCACGTTGGTGATCGGAACCTCGATGCGCCGCAACAACTCCGCGGCGTCGACATGCTCCTCCATCAGCGCGAGCGCGGTGTCCACCTTGCGCGGGCTGCCCGCCGACATGCGGCCGCGGGTGCGGTAGGCGGCGCTGGCGGTGTCGTAGGTGCCGAGTTCGGTGGTGAGGATCGGCAGCTTCGGCTTCAGGCCGGTCATCAGCCGGGCCACCGCGGGATGGGGCAGCATGCCGCCGTTCATGATGATGCCCGACAGCGACGGAAAGCCTTCCGCCTCATGCGCGTTCACGACACTGAGCAGCACGTCGGAGCGATCACCGGGCGCGATCACCACCACACCGTCGGTGAGCCGCTCCAGGATGTGTTCGGCGGTCATCCCGCCGACCATGATCTTCAACGCCTCCCGCTGCAGCAATTCCTGGTCGCCGCTGTACATTTCGCCGTCGATGGCGCTACACAGCTCGGCCATCGTCGGCGAGATCAGCAGCGGCACCTCGGGCAGCGTCCACGAGGGCACCGCGAAACCGCCCAGCGCGGCACGCACTTCGCCGAGTTGCTCCGGATCGCAGCGGTTGGCCACGATCGCGACCAGCTGCGCGTGCTCCAGCGCCAGCTCGCTGGCGCACAGTTCGGCCAGGTGCTTCACCTCGGCGGGCGTGCGCCCCGAACCGCGCACCACCAGCAGCATGCCCGCGCCGAGGTTCACCGCGATCCGCGCGTTGAAGCGCAGCTCGCTGGGGCTGGCCACGTCGGTGTAATCGCTGCCGACCACCACCACCGCGTCGCAGACCTTCGCCACCTCGTGGAAGCGCATCACGATCTCGCTGATCGCGGCGTCCGGGTCGGCGTGCACGTGCTCGTAGGTGACACCGATCGCCTGCGCGTAGTCGATATCGGCGGTGCTGTGCTCGAGCAGCAGCTCCAGGATGTAGTCCGGTTCGGTGGTCGACCGCGTGATCGGCCGGAACACCCCGACCCGCGCGGTGGTCGCGCACAGCATCTGCAACACCCCGAGGGCCACCGTCGACTTCCCGGTGTCCCCCTCCGGCGAGGCGATGTACACGGTGGATGGAGCGTGATCGGCCATGCCCAGAGCTTAGTGAACCCGCCGCTATCTCTGCTGCGTCGCGAGACCGTCATCACGAACCGGACCGAATCGGACAACCCGCAACCGGCCCACCGCCGGCCGGCCAACGCACACCCGGCGACGCGCACGCAGAGCGCGACGGATGGGGGCGGACCGATATAGTCCGGGCATGGTTGAGCAGTTCCCGCATCGGGAGTGGGGTTCGCGGGACAGCGGACTGTCCCGGGTAGCAAGCAAATTCGCCGCGACCAAACCGGGTTCCTGGTGCGTCCGCAAGCTCACTCCGCTGGACCGCGCGGTGCTCGAACGCACCGACGCCAAGTACACCGTGCTCGGCCCGATCGGCGCACCGGTGATCCTGCTGACCACCATCGGCCGCAAGTCCGGCGCGCCACGCACCCAGCCGCTGCTCTACGTGCACGACGGCGACGTGCTCTATGTGATCGGCAGCAATTTCGGCCAGCAGCACCACCCCGCCTGGACCGCCAACCTGCTGGCCACCCCCACCGCGACGGTCGCCATCGCCGGCGAACGCATCCCCGTCACCGCAACCCCCGTCGTCGACCCCGCCGAGAAGGACGCCATCTTCCACCGCTTCGTCGACGTAGCCGCCGCCTACGCCGCCTACCGCGACCGCACCACCCGCGACCTCCGCATCTTCGCCCTCCGCCGGGCATAGACCACAGACATTCTGTCCACCTCACAGCAGCTACAACGGCTGTGAGGCGTAGCGAAACGCTGTGGCTACACCGGGCAGAAAGAGCGAGCGTTGGCGCGGACGCGGTATACGAACCGCGCCGGACTCGCTGTCAGGCGATGCCGTGCAACTCCCGATCGGTGAACCCGGCGGCGAGCGCGCCTGTGGATAACCACGGCACGAGCGGATCTCGCCGAGTCCACAGACGATCCACGCACTGCACAGCAGCTGTATCTGCTGTGCTGTGCGTGGAAACTCTGTGCGAGCTAGGCGAGGGCGCGCAGACGCGGGGCCAGGTCGCGCTGGAACAGGTCGAGGAAGCGGCGCTGGTCGTGGCCGGGGGCGTGGAAGACCAGGTGGTTGAGGCCGGCGTCGAGGTAGGGCTTGATCAGGTCGACGGCCTGGTCGGGGTCGCTGGCCACGATCCAGCGCTTGGCGATCTGCTCGATCGGGAGGGCGTCGGCGGCGGCCTCCATCTCGATCGGATCGGTGATGCTGTGCTTCTGCTCGGGGGTGAGGCTGAGCGGCGCCCAGAAGCGGGTGTTCTCCAGCGCCAGTTCGGGATCGGTGTCGTAGGAGATCTTGATCTCGATCATCCGATCGATGTCGTCGACGGTGCGGCCGGCCTTGGCAGCGCCCTCCGCGACGGCGGGCATGAGCTTGTCGGTATAGAGGTCCATACCCTTGCCGGAGGTACAGATGAAACCGTCCCCGGCGCGACCCGCGTACCGGGCCACCAGCGGACCACCTGCCGCGACGTAGACCGGGATGCCGCCCTTCGGCACGTCGTAGATGGACGCGCCGACGGTGTTGTAGTACTCGCCCTGGAAGTCGACGCGGTCGCCGGTCCACAGCGCGCGCATGAGTTCGACGGCCTCGCGCAGGCGCGCGAAACGTTCCTTGAAGTCCGGCCAGTCACCCTTGTAGCCGGTGGCGATCTCGTTGAGCGCCTCGCCGGTGCCGACACCGAGCATGACCCGCTCGGGGTACAGGCAGCCCATGGTCGCGAAGGCCTGCGCGATCACCGCCGGGTTGTAGCGGAAGGTGGGGGTGAGCACCGAGGTGCCGAGCTGGATCCGCTTCGTGCGCTCGCCGACCGCGGCCATCCAGGCCAGCGAGAACGGCGCGTGGCCGCCCTTGTGCCGCCACGGCTGGAAATGGTCGCTCACCGAGGCACTGTCGAGGCCGTGCTCCTCGGCGAGTACCGCGATCTCCACCAGTTCCCGTGGTCCGAACTGTTCTGCCGAGGCCTTGTAGCCGAGCTTGAGTTCACCCATGTGCGCCACTCCTGTCGCTTCGCTGCACACCTGTGCGCGGGCATTCCCGCGCACCGTCGGCCGCAGGCGCGCTGCGGTCATGTCTCGCTACAACCGCCGCCCGCCCGCGGACGTTCCCGCGCGGCGGCGATCGTTCGAGTGTGTCCGGCGCGCCTCGACGGCCGACTTCGACCATAGTCAGCGCGGGGGCCGGTTGTGCGAAGGGTCGCATCGACCCGGACTTGCCCCCGATTACGCGTCCGTTAGCGGACAATTGTCTGGTGACTGATGAACCGATCCTGTCCTATCTCACCGACATGGACGGTGTCCTGGTGCACGAGGACCAGCTGGTGCCCGGCGCCGACGAGTTCCTCGCCGAGCTGCGCGCCAACGAGACCCCGTTCCTGGTGCTGACCAACAACTCCATTCGCACGCCGCGTGACCTGCAGGCCAGGCTGCGCCAGACCGGGCTCGACATCCCGGAGGAATCGATCTGGACTTCGGCGCTGGCCACCGCGACGTTCCTGAACGAGCAGCGCCCGAACGGCACCGCGTATGTGGTCGGCGAATCCGGTCTCACCACCGCGCTGCACGAGATCGGATACGTGCTCACCGAGATCGAGCCCGACTATGTGGTGCTCGGCGAGACCCGCAACTACTCGTTCGAGGCGATCACCACCGCCATCCGGTTGGTCGAGCGCGGCGCGAGCTTCATCGCGACCAACCCGGACCCGACCGGTCCGTCGCGGGACGGTTCGCTGCCCGCGACCGGTTCGGTGGCCGCGCTGATCACCCGCGCCACCGGCCGCGACCCGTACTACATCGGCAAACCCAATCCGCTGATGATGCGTTCGGCGCTGCGCAGGCTCGGCGCGCACTCGCAGTCCACCGTGATGATCGGCGACCGGATGGACACCGACGTCATCTCCGGTCTGGAGGCGGGCATGCGCACCATCCTGGTGACCACGGGCATCTCCACCCGATCCTCGGTCGAGGCGTACCCGTACCGGCCCACGACGGTCCTCGATTCGGTGGCCGACCTCGTCGGCCGGACCAAGGACCCGTTCGCCTGACCGAGGCGATGGGCGATCAGCCGGTCTCGGTGATCGCGTCCAGCGCGGCGGAGAGTTCGGTGAGCGCGGCGACGGTCGCCGCGAGCTGTTCGTGACCGAGCTCGGCCACCAGCCGCCGCGCGACGACGGCGTGCTGCGGGTCGATGCGGCGGACCGCCGCGAGACCCGCATCGGTGACGGCGACGAGTTTGGCCCGCCGGTGCGCGGGGTTCGGCCGGTATTCGGCAAGTCCCTTGTCCACCAGCAGATCCGCGATGCGCTGCACGCTCTGCCTGGTGATACCCATCTCCCTGGCGATGCCGGCCACCGGCAGCGGCGCCCGCAGCACCGCGCCGAGCACCTGCCACCAGGCCGCGGTGAGCCCGGCCGGGCGGGCCAGTTCCTCGGCGATGGCGAGGAACTGGCCGTTCAGCCGAAATGACGTGATCGCGGCGGTCGCGAAGAGTTCCTGTTCATCCTTGGTCACCCGTGCCTCCTCGCGATCCGGCCGAGCGGCCGGATCGCCGTGCGATTCTTCCTCATCCGACCGCGGCCGCGGCCTGCTGCTCGTCGTAAGCCGCGAGCACCTCCCAGCCCGCCCCGTCGGACTGCCCGTACAGCTGATACCACCCCGCGAGCACGTGCGGCTCGTACACGCCGAGCTTGCCGAGCACCTCGCGCGCGAATTCGAACGGCGACGTACCGCCCGCGGTGATCAGCTCGCCGTCGGTCACCGCGGCCTCCTCGACATAGTGGTCCGCCCCCGCGTATCCGCTGTAGAGCAGGAATTCTCGAACGTTGCTGGTGTGCTTGCGCTCGTCGAGCAGGCCCTCGAGTGCCAACCCGAGAGTCGCACCGCAGATCGCCGCGACCGGCACGCCCGCCGCGAGGAACTCGCGCGCCTTGCGGGCGAACGGCTTCAGTTCTTCGGTGTCCCACGTATCCGCGCCCGCCAGGATCAGCATCGCGCTGTCTTCGGGTCGCAGATCGGCCAGCGCCATTTCCGGCGTGACGTGCATGCCGCCGAGCGTGGTGATCGGTGCGGTGCTCGGCCCGACCGTCTTGGTCTGCCACGTGCCCGGCTCTTTCTGCCAGTGCGTCCGGTTGATGTGCGCGGTGGCCGCGCCGATCTCCCAGTCGGAGAAGGTGTTGTAGACGGCTACGTGGACTGTTCTCTTCGTCATGACAGTATCCTGTCATGTTTGACAGCATGCTGTCAATAGAATGCCCGCGACGACTTAGTCTGGAGGTATGCGGATCTCCGTGGCAGCAGACGAGAACGTCGGAGTGGCACCGGAACTGGTGGCCGAATTGGCCGCGCGCGGACACGAGACAGTCCTGCACGGCGCGCTGTCCGATACCGAACGCGACGACTGGGCCTGGGCCAGCGCGGCCGCCGCCACGGATGTCGCGCACGGCCGCGCCGATCAGGCGATCGTGTGCTGCTGGACCGGGACGGGCGCGTCGATCGCCGCGAACAAGGTCGCGGGTATCCGCGCCGCGCTGTGCGGCGACGCGACGACCGCGGCGGGCGCGCGCAAATGGAACGACGCGAACGTCCTCGCGCTGAGCCTGCGCCTGACGTCGAGCGCCGCCCTACGCGAAATCCTCGACGCCTGGTTCGGCACGAACCCGAGCACCGACCCCGTCGATCAGGCCAACGTCGCGCACCTCGGCGAAATCGGCTGACACCACAGACGGTTCGTATGGAACCTCGGTGGATCAGCTCAGCGCGTGGTCGAGGTCGGCGAGGAGGTCGTCGAGGTCTTCCAGGCCCACGGAGATGCGCACGACGCCGTCGGTGAGGCCGATGGTGGCGCGGCCGTCGGGGCCCATCGCGCGGTGAGTTGTGGTGGCGGGGTGGGTGATCAGGGATTTCGCGTCGCCGAGGTTGTTGGAGATGTCGATGACGCGCAGCCGGTTGAGCACCTCGAAGGCGCGCTTCTTGGCCTCGTGCGCGGGCGCGTCGAGCTCGAAGGTGACCACGGTGCCGCCGCCGCTCATCTGGCTCGCGGCCAGCTCGTGCTGCGGATGTGATGCCAGGAACGGGTATTTCACCCAGCTGACGGCCTTGTTGGACTCCAGGAACCGGGCGATGCGCAGCGCGGACTCGGTGGAGTGCCGGACCCGCAGCGGCATCGTCTCCAGACCCTTGAGCAGGGTCCACGCGTTGAACGGGCTCAACGCCGGACCGGTATGGCGCATAAGGGTTTTCACCGGACCCTCGATGTAGTCCCGGGCACCGAGGATGGCGCCGCCGAGCACCCGGCCCTGGCCGTCGATGTGCTTGGTGCCCGAATAGACCACTACATCGGCGCCGAGTTCGAAACCGCGTTGCAGCAGCGGCGTGGCGAAGACGTTGTCCAGCGCCACTTTCGCGCCCGCGGCGTGCGCGAGTTCGGTGACCCGGCGCACGTCCACGAGGGTCTGCATCGGGTTGGCGGGCGTCTCGAAGAACACCGCCTGGGTCGGCACCGACAGCGCCGCTTCCCACTGGTCCAGGTCTTCGCCGTCGACGAAGACGGTTTCCACGCCCCAGCGGGGCAGGATCTCGTTGCACACCACGAAGCAGGAACCGAAGAGGCTGCGCGCGGCCACGAGTCGGTCACCGGCGCCGAGCAGCGCGCCCAACGCCGTGAAGACCGCCGACATTCCGCTCGCGGTCGCGAAGCACGCCTCGGCGCCGTCGAGCAGCCGCATCCGCTCCTCGAACATGGCGACCGTCGGATTGCCGTAGCGGGAGTAGACGAAATGCTCGACGTCGCCGGTGAACGCGGCCTCGGCCGCCTCGGCGCTCTCGTAGACGAACCCGGAGGTCAGGTACAGCGCCTCGGAAGTTTCCTCGAAACCCGAGCGGCGCAACCCACCTCGCACACCGAGGGTCGCGGGACCGACGCCTTCGGGCAGCGGCTTGTCGAACGCACCACCGGTGATCACGACTGCCTCCCCGCGTTCCGCACACCACCGAACACCGGCGCGCTACAGCACGCCCCCGCGTTCACGACTGCCGCCAGGGCAGGCCGAGGGCACGCCAGCCGGAGCCGCCGCGATGCCCGTGTTCGTCGAGCGGGCCTTCGAAACCTTCGACCACGTTGTAGGAGGCGCTGAAGCCGGCGGCGGTCGAGGCGACCGCCGCGCCGATGGAACGCTGCCCCGAACGGCAGAGGAAGATCACCGGCGCCTCCGGCTTGCGCCCGTCGAGCGCCGCGAGCAGCTGGTCGGTGAACTCGCCGTTGCGCGTGCCGCTGCTGTCGACCCACTCGATCAGGACCGTCTGACGGTCGATCGAGCTGGTGTCGGGCACCCCCACGAACTTCCATTCGGCGGTGGTGCGCACGTCGACCAGAATGGCATCAGGATTGTCGCGCAACAGTTCCCACGCCTGCTGCGGCGTGATGTCACCGGCATAACTCATGTGGACCTCCTTGAATCCGCACTTGCCGCGCTCGATCGACGCGCGGCCAGGTCGTCACCCGGAGCACCCCACCGCGGAGGAGGGTTGCCGACCAGTATTGCCGGGGCTTGACACTGGTTCTCATGACCTTCAGCTGAGATTGCCTGGACAAGGGTCACCGTGTCAAACGGCTGCTCACGCTGTGGGAACGGTCAATTGCAGACCAGCCATTTGTCGCCGGATCTGGTCAGATTCCAGAGGGCGGTGGCCTCGTTGCCCTCGACCTTGGTGGTGACGGTCGCCTTGGCGCGGTCGCCGTCGACCATCGGGTTCTCGATTTTCGTTACCTCTACAGTCTTTCCGGCACCGGAGCGCCCCGCCAGTGGGGACCGCTTCGGATCGAAATCCGGGCAGCCCGTGCCTGGTGGCGGCACCGCGCTGGTCTGGTTGCTGCCCTCGACGAAGCGGTTGACCGCGGCGGTGATCCGGTCGGATTCTGTGACATTTTTCTCAGCGGGCGAGACCACCCCGCCGATGATGATTGCCGCGAGCACGAGCACCGCGAAAATCCCGGCCGCGACGAACGGCACCACCGAGCGCCGATCGGTCTGATCGACCACGATGGGCTCGTCTGCGGCGGGCGGCTGCGGCTCAGTCATACGACGATGATCCCTGGTCGGCGGCGCAATCCGGCGATCGGCCCCGCATCGCGGGCGCGGCGACGCCGAACTCCGCTGCGGCACGCGAGGATTAGCGCGCGCAGAGCGGGTAACCAGGAC
The DNA here is from genome assembly GCF_001613425.1 of Nocardia vulneris. Classification (GTDB taxonomy): domain Bacteria; phylum Actinomycetota; class Actinomycetes; order Mycobacteriales; family Mycobacteriaceae; genus Nocardia; species Nocardia vulneris. The sequence continues at coordinate 68,124 of NZ_BDCI01000053.1, forward strand.
AGAACGCCCGGGGTGGCATCCGCTCAGTTCACGCACCGCCGCGGGCGGGCCCGCGCAGCACCGATAGAATCGCAAGACTGCGGCCTGCTGTCATAGCCGCGACGGAGTGGGCCACGAGCCGGCGACTCCGGGGTCCGCATCGGTAGGTGCAACCAGCCAGCGCGTGACTTAGCCTAGGCTAAGCAAGACGCCGTTAATTTGTTCTCGACCATAAGGGTGCCGTTAAAGATGACCGAACAGAGTGCCGCTACCCGCCCGCTCCGCATCGCCATCGTCGGCGCCGGGCCGGCCGGGATCTACGCCGCCGACGCCCTGATGAAGTCCGATGCCGAGGTGAGCATCGACCTGTTCGAGCGCATGCCCGCGCCGTTCGGTCTGATCCGCTACGGCGTCGCGCCGGATCACCCGCGGATCAAGGGCATCATCACCGCGCTGCACAAGGTGCTCGACAAGCCGCAGGTGCGCCTGCTCGGCAACATCGACTACGGCACCGACATCACCCTGGACGACCTGCGCACCTTCTATGACGCGGTGATCTTCTCCACCGGCGCCAACGCCGACCGCGCGCTCGACATCCCCGGCATCGGACTGGACGGCTCCTACGGCGCCGCCGACTTCGTCTCCTGGTACGACGGCCACCCGGACGTGCCGCGCACCTGGCCGCTGGACGCGGAGAAGGTCGCGGTGCTCGGCGTCGGCAACGTGGCGCTCGACGTGGCGCGCGTACTGGCCAAGACCGGTGACGAGCTGCTGCCGACCGAGATCCCGCCGAACGTCTACGCCGGTCTGAAGGCCAACAAGGCGGTGGAGGTGCACGTCTTCGGGCGGCGCGGCCCGGCACAGGCCAAGTTCACCCCGCTGGAACTGCGCGAACTGGACCACTCGCCGACCATCGAGGTCATCGTCGATCCCGAGGACATCGACTACGACGAGGGCTCCGAGGCCGCGCGCCGGCACTCCAAGCAGGTCGACATGATCGCGAACACGCTGGAGCAGTGGGCCATTCGCGACGTCGGCAACCGGCCGCACAAGCTGTTCCTGCACTTCTTCGAGTCGCCCGCCGAGATCCTCGGCGAGGACGGCAAGGTCGTCGGCCTGCGCACCGAGCGCACCCAGCTCGACGGCACCGGCAACGTCAAGGGCACCGGCGTCTTCAAGGACTGGGACGTGCAGGCGATCTACCGCGCCGTCGGCTACCTCTCGCAGAACCTGACCAACCTGCCGTTCGACGACCAGGCCGGCACCGTGCCCAACGAGGCGGGCCGCGTCATCGCCGACGAGAACGCCGACGGCGCCGACCGCTACATTCCGGCCACCTACGTCACCGGCTGGATCAAGCGCGGCCCGGTCGGCCTCATCGGCCACACCAAGGGCGACGCCAACGAGACCGTGGCCTGCCTGCTCGACAACAGCAAGGACTTCACCCCGGCCGAGCGCCCGGAGCTGGACGCCGTCACCGAGTTCCTCGAGGGCAAGGGCATCCCGTTCACCACCTGGCAGGGCTGGTACCGCCTGGACGCGCACGAGCGCGCGCTCGGCGAGCCCGAGGGCCGCGAGCGCGTCAAGGTGGTCGAGCGCGAGGACATGCTGCGCGCCAGCGAGCCGCACAAGGTCTGAGCCCCGGCTCGCCGGTAACCGTCGCGACAGCGAAACTTCGCGCACTGAGGCATTCTGTACAAGTGTTCGATGCCCATCTCCATATCTTCGACCCGCGGTTCCCGCGGGTCGAGAACGAGGGCTACCTGCCCGACCCGTTCACCATCGCCGACTATCGAAAGCGCATGTCGCGCTTCGATATCGACGGTGGTGCGGTGGTCAGCGGGTCATTCCAGGGCACCGATCAGACCTATCTGCGGGCCGCCCTCGCCGAGCTGGGCGAGGGCTGGGTCGGCGTCACCCGGCTCGATCTCGACGCCACCGACGACGAGATCATCGAGCTGGACCGGATCGGCGTGCGCGGGCTGCGGTTCAACCTCAAGCGCGCCGCCGCCGACATCACCGGCATGACCCTGCAGGCGCTGCGCGCGCACGAACTGGTCGGCTGGCATGTCGAGGTCTACATCGACGGCACGATGCTCACCTCGCTGCAGCCGGTGCTGTCCAAGTTGCCCGCGTTCACCATCGACCATCTCGGCATGTCCGAGGAGGGCCTGCCCTACCTGCTCGATCTCGTCGATCGCGGGGCCCGGGTCAAGGCAACGGGTTTCGGCCGGGTCGCGTTGCATGTCGCCGACACGCTGCGCCGGATCCACGCGGTCAATCCCGAGGCACTGATGTTCGGCACCGACCTGCCCGGCACCCGCGCGGGCCGCCCCTTCCAGGATTCCGACGTCGACCTGCTCTGCGATGTCGTCGGCACCGACATGTTCGCCGTACTCGAGGACAACGCCCGCGCCTGTTACCGCCTGCCCGCCAAGGCCCGCGCCGTCCCCGAAGACCCGGCCCCCACCCTCCCCCTGCATCGCACCGAACAACCCACCCTCCCCATCCGCCGCGACGCCCTCCCCACCCCGGACACCACCGACACCCTCCCCCTCCCCATCATCGAGTAGAGCTCGGGCACAGCGCCTTTCACGACTCAGCGGGTCACGCGACGAGGGCGCCGACGAGCCAGACGCCGGTGGCGAGGAGGGCGCCGAGGAGTTCGATGAGCATGGAGAGGCCGACGCCTTTGAGGGCGTGCATCGTTGCCTGCCAAGCCTGTTGGTTGACGCGCAGGCGGTGCAGTTCGGAAAGGTAAACGCCGAGAACGAATCCCACGAACAGGCCGACGACTGGGATGACGAAGAAGCCGACGATGCCGAGTACCGCGCCGAAGAACAGCGAGCGGTTGGCCACGCCCGCGTCCTTCAACTTCCGGCCGGGCCAGGTGTATTTGATGACACCGGACAGCACGAGCAGGGCCGTGCTGATGCCGAAGACGGTCCAGGCGGTGGCACCGCCGGTCACGAACGCCCAGACGGCGATCGCGCCGAAGATCAGGATGACGCCGGGCAGGATCGGGACGATGATCCCGAGCAGGCCGACGAGGATGACGAGACCGACGACGATCTCCCCGGCGACACTCATGCCCGAGCCTCGCTGACCAGCGGCCGCGCCGTGCGCTGTGCCATGACTCCACCTCACTGCGCTCTCGCCGGACGCTCCCGCGGTTGTCGCGCTTGCGAGGATTGTGACTTACCAGCTCGTGCGGCGCACAGCAACCGGGGGTGGGTGAGTGCGGCAAAGTTATTGTCATACTGTCAATACATCCGCCGGCGGCTCCGGCGGCAGCGCCGGGGCGCCGGTGCGCTGGATCAACGACGAACCGAGGTAGGGCGTGAGCACTCCATCCACCGCCGCAAAGGGCCCGCTCGCGGGCATCAAGGTCATCGAGCTCGCCGGGATCGGACCGGGTCCGCACGCCGCATTGCTGCTTGCCGATCTGGGCGCCGACGTGGTGCGGGTACAGCGGGCCGGGCAGCTGCCGGGCGGGTTCGACCGCCCGCAGCTGCGCGGGCGCACCATCGTCGAGGCCAACCTCAAGGATCCGGCCGATATCGAGAAGGTGCTCGGGCTCATCGAGAAAGCCGACGTGCTGATCGAGGGCTTCCGGCCGGGCGTCACCGAACGGATGGGTCTCGGCCCGGACGAGGCGCTGGCCCGCAACCCGCGACTGATCTACGGCCGGATGACCGGCTGGGGCCAGGAGGGCCCGCTCGCCGATCGCGCCGGGCACGACATCAACTACATCTCCATCACCGGCGTGCTGCACGCGATCGGCCGCAAGGGCGAGCGCCCGGTGCCGCCGTTGAACATGGTCGGCGATTTCGGCGGCGGCTCGATGTTCCTGGTCTTCGGTCTGCTCGCCGCACTGGTCGAGCGGCAGAGCTCGGGCAAGGGGCAGGTCGTCGACGCGGCGATGGTCGATGGGGCGCTGGCCCTTTCGCACATGATCTGGGGCATGCGCGGCCACGGGGCGTGGTCCGACGAGCGCGGCGTGAACCTGCTCGACACCGGCATGTCGTTCTACGACACCTACGAGACCGCCGACGGCAAGTACATGGCGGTGGGCGCGATCGAACCGCAGTTCTACGCGCAACTGCTCGCCGGGCTGGAAGTCGACCCGGAGGGCCTGCCCTACCAGATCGACCCCGCCGGTCAGGAAACGCTGAAAAAGGTGTTCACCGAACGGTTCCGGGACAAGACCAGGGACGAGTGGACGGCGATCTTCGCGGGCACCGACGCCTGCGTCACGCCGGTGCTCACGTTCGAAGAGGCCACGCAGAACGAGCACATCGCGGCCCGCGGCTCGCTGATCGAGGTCGACGACATCACCCAGCACGCCCCCGCACCGCGCTTCTCCCGCACTCCGAACGGCGTCCCCACGCCGCCGCCGTCCGTCGCGACCCCGATCGAAACCGTTTGGGCGGACTGAGTTTTCACGGTGCTGGCCCCGGCTGATCAGCCGGGGCCACTCGGAGCAGACCACCCCCGGAACGGACCACCCCCGGAACGGGCGGCGGCGAGCCCGGCGAACCGCAGAGCTCGACCGGCTCGGCGATCCGCGTCACCGTCACCCAGCACCCAACCCCGAAAACTGCCGTCAGTAGCAGGTGAGCGGCTGCAACGGGTCGGCGACGCGCGGCGTCAACGCGGTGTAGGCCGCGGCAATCCCCTTGACCGCCAACCGCAGTTCCGGCTCCTGATGGGTGAACGGCAACCGGATGAACCGCTCGAACGCACCCTGCACACCGAAACGCGGTCCGGCAGCGAGTAATACGCCGTGGTTGGGCGCGGTGGCGGCCAGCGCGGTCGACACCGGGGCGGGCAGCTGCGCCCACACCGACATGCCGCCCGCGCCGTAACCGACTCGCCAGTCCGGCAATTCCTCGGCAAGGGTTTCGACCAGCGCGGTCCGCTGCGCCCGCAGCTGGTCGCGGCGGCGGTCGAGGATGGTGTCGGCGTTGGCGAGCAGGTGCACGGTCGCCAGCTGGTCCATCACCGGCGTGCCGAGGTCGACCGTGGAACGGATGCCGAGCAGCTTGGTGATCAACGGCTGGTTCGTGCGGATCCAACCCACCCGCAAGCCGCCCCAGAACGACTTCGAGGCCGAGCCGATGGTGACGATCTCGTTGCCCTTGGCGAACGCGGCGACCGGGGGCTGCTGCGGCTCGCCCGCCAAGTGCAGATCCGCCATCGACTCGTCGATCACCACGGTCATCCTGGTTTCCCGGGCGATGGCGGCCAGTTCGGCCCGGCCGTCCGCGTCGAGCAGCAGGCCGGTGGGGTTGTTGAAATCGGGCACCAGGTAGGCCAGTGTGGCCGCGGTCTGCCTGGCCGCACTGCGGATGCCGTCCAGATCCCAGCCGTGGTCCGGTGTTTCGGGGCGCAGCGGCACCGGCACCGGTCGGGCGCCGACGTCCCGGATCGCCTCGATCGCGTTCGGGTAGGTGGGGTGATCGATGAGCACCCGGGCCGCGGGCGCGGTGAGCACGTTCAGCAGCAGGCGCAGGCCGTGCTGGGCGCCGAGGGTGACCAGGATCTGGTCCGGGTCGGTGGGCAGGCCGCGTTCGGTGTAGCGGCGCGCGATCGCCTCGCGTAGCGCGAGCACACCCACCGGGTCCATGCCGTGCGTGCCGAGATAGGTCGGAATGCCCTCCAGCGCAACGGAATAGGCTTCCTGCATCTCCAGTGGCGCGGCCATCGCGGCGTAGGTCATATCGATCGTCGGCAGCTCCGAGGCGGCCATCATCGCCAGGATGGACCGGGCCGGCTTGCTGCCGTCGTGCTGCACGTCGCGCGGCAGCGCGACCGTGCTGCGCGAACCCTGACGACTGATCAGGTAGCCGTTCTCGCGAAGCAGCGAGTAGGTGGAGGTGATCGTCGTGCGGCTGACGCCGAGGGTGGCCGCGAGGTCGCGCTCGCTGGGCAGGGCGACCCCGAGCGGTGCCCGTCCGTCATGGATGAGCAGCCGAATGCCTTCGGCGAGGGCCAGATACGCCGGACGCGTGGCCCGCCGGGTGGCCGGCTCGCCGCCATCCTCGTCCACGTTGCGCCACCCACCGAGGTCACGGGCCAGCGTGCCCGCGCCGATCACTCTCGTCGCCATACAGTCCAGTATCGAGGGAGTGGATATTTAAAGCAAGGCCAGTCGGGCGCAATCTGGTGGCATGACCACCTTTGCCACCCTCCTCGTCGTCGCCGTCCTCGGCTATGCCATCTACCACTACCTGCCGAAGGGTGCCGAGCGTGCGTTCCGGCTGGAGCGTTTCCAGCCGCGCAGCCCCTTGTCGGACTGGACCGCGTCCTACTATGACGAGCAGCGGCGCTACGCCGATCTCGCCGCGATCTACGGGCGCAACGACACACCGGAAGCACCCGCCGAACCGGTCCGCCCGGCCGCGCCGGAAACCGTCACCGACCTGGGACGCACCGAGCGGAAGCTGACCTCGGTCCGGTCCGAGGCCCCTGCTCGGCACCGGAGCCGCGTGCACCCGACCACCTTCGACAGGAAGGCCAGTTGAACGAAACTGGCCTTGTCTCACTGGACCTGTCGGTGGCACGGTGCACACTGACTACATGAGCGACCCGCGTTGCCTGACCGCCGAGGCAACCCTCTTCGACACTGCGATCGGCATCTGCGCCATCGCCTGGAGCGGTACGACCGTGATCCGGTTCCAGCTCCCCGAAGCAAGCCCGGGCGCGACCCGTGCGCGCATCACGCGCCGCCGCGCCGGCCTGCCGGACGACGAGGTCCGCGAAGAGACCCCCACCGGCGTGATCGCCGAGGCCGTCGCGGGCGTGCGCGCCCACCTCGCCGGCGAACTCGACGACCTGCGCTGGATTCCGGTGGACCTCAGCGGGATTCCGGAGTTCAACCGGGCCGTCCTCGAGGTCACCCGCGCCATCGACCCCGGCCACACCCTCACCTACGGCCAGGTCGCGCACCGCATCGGGCAGCCCGGTGGTGCGCAGGCCGTCGGACAAGCCTTGGGCCGCAACCCGATTCCCCTCATCATCCCGTGTCACCGGGTGCTCGCCGCGGACAACGCGCTGACCGGCTTCTCCGCGCCCGGCGGCGTCAGCACCAAACAGCATCTGCTGGAAATCGAACGTACCCCGGGCTTCGGCGAGCCGACGCTGTTCTGAGCGTCGCCGTGGCCGGTCGAGCGCCGCGATGAATTTCCTGCGCCCGCCCCGTCTGCACGAGTACAGGCCGCAGCGAACCGCGGCCGGCCACCTCATCGAAAGTGAGACTGCTGTGCAGACAGTGACCTCCGCCGACGGCACCGTGCTCGCCTACGACCGGCTCGACGGCGCCGCCGGAACCGTGATCCTGATCGGCGGCGCGTTCGGTTACCGGAAGTTCCCCAAGATGGTGGCGCTGGCCGAGACGCTGCATAAGCAGTACGGGTTGACCGTCCTGAACTACGACCGGCGCGGTCGCGGCGACAGCACCGACCAGGCCGCCGGGTACGACGTCCGGCACGAGATCGAGGACCTCGCCGCGCTGGTGGCGGTCGCGGGCGGGTCGGCCATGCTGTTCGGCTGGTCCTCCGGGGCGGGGCTGGCGTTGCGGGCCGCGGGGTCCGGGCAGATCCCGGGCATCACCAAGGTCGTCGCCTTCGAGCCGCCGTTCGTGGTCGATCACGAGAACTTCGTGCCCGCCGCCGACCTCGAGATCACCCTGCACGAATTGATCGCCGCCGGTAAGCGATCCGAAACGGTGCGCTTCTACATGACAAAGGCGATGGGCATTCCGCGCGGCTTCGTCACCCTCATGCGCTGGACCCCGTTCTGGCGCAACCTGCGCGCCACCGCCCACTCGACCGCCTACGACTGGGCCGTCATGCGCGAGTACATGCGCGGCGAGCCCCTGCGCACCGAGGACTGGTCCGGTGTCAAAGCCCAGACCCTCGTCGTCGCGGGCGCGAAAAGCGATGCGCTGCTGCGCACCGGCGCCCGCGCCATCGCCGCTGTCCTGCCCGACGCCGAGTTCACCGAGATCCCCGGCCTCAGCCACAACCCCGACATCCGCCTGCTCGCCCCACCCGCAGGCGAATTCCTCACCACCGCATAGACTTCCGCACCGGCCACCGCGCCCCGCTCCGGCCCGGCACCACGGCACAGCCTCCGTACGGGTCTGGGCCTCCCGCTCTCGCTCAGGGCTGGCACACGGCACAGCTCCGGCCACCGCACCGGCCCGGCAGCGGGCTCGGGTCAGGGGGTGGATTCGCCGCGCATGAGGGCGCCGAGGGATTCGCGGTCGGTGACGTCCATCTTGATGCAGGCGCGGTAGAGGTGACCTTCGACGGTGCGGACGGAAACGGTGAGGCGGTCGGCGATCTGACGGTTGGACAGGCCGGCGGCGACGAGGTTCGCGATCTCGCGTTCGCGGGCGGTGAGCGGGAGCGGCTGGGCCGCCTGCCGCAATGCCGGGGTGCTCGCCCCACCGCAGGCCGCCGCGAGCCGGTTCGCCGCAGCGGCGGATTCGAGCAGGCGACGGCGATCCCCGGCGCGTTCGTGCGCCGACGCGGCCTGCGCGGAGGCGTCGGCCGCGGAGAGCAGGGCGCCGAGCTGCTCGAATTCCGCTGCGGCAGCGTCTAATCCGGGTCCGTCGTGCGCCGCGAGGGCGACCGCGTGCCTGGCTTGCACCTGCACCAGCTTGCCGTCCACCATGGCCGCCAGGTCCGCCAATCGGCCTGCGGCGGAATGCTCCCCGAAGCGGGCGGCGGCGTGCAGCGCCATGGCCTCGATGCCGTGTTGATTGGAGCGGGCGGCGGCGTCGGCCGCCCCCATCGCGAGCCGGATGGCCGGGGTGACGGTGCCCTCGGCGGCCGCGTGCCAGGCGCGGGCGACTTCGAGCTGCGGCTCGTACACGGCACTGTGCCTGCCGCCACGTGCGGTGGCCTCGGCGATCGCCTCGGCGGCCTCGGTCGCCCGGCCGAGTGCCGAATACGCCTCGGCGAGCCGGATTCTCGCCGGGAACATCCAGGCCGCCGCACCTTCCGCGGCGAGCGCGGCCAACGCCTGCTCCAGGTTCTCGATGCCGTCCGGGAAATGTCCCTGTGCCACGTCGACGGTGCCCTGCAGGATCTTCGACATGCCCCACGCCAGGTACTGCCCCGGTGCGGAATAGCCGAAATAGTCTGCGGCACAACGGCGTGCGGCCGCCAGCTGGCCGGTCAACACCAGCCCGAGCACCTCGGCATGGGTGGACATGAAGCGGTTGAGGCCGTCGATCTCGGTCTCCACCTCGTGCCCGCGGACCGCGTACTGTTGCGCCGCATCGCCTTTGCCCATCAGTGCTAAGGCCAGTCCGCCGCCGAAGGAGGCCCACCAGACCGCCCAAGCCGGCGCGCCCTTGACGTTGATCGCCTTCTCGGCCTCGGCGATCGCGATTTCGATCCGGTTCTCGTTCACCGCGCAGGCGGAGGCGAGTCCGTCGAGCAGCGCCACGTTCTTCGGATGCTTTGTCTTGCCGCGGACCAGAGTGAGCACCTCGTCGGCGAGATCGGCATCGCCCATGGCCCACAACAGGTTCGCCACCCGCGTGCTACCCCACCGGACCAGCTGCACCTCGCTGAGTTCGTCGGGGTCGAAGCTGGCGAGCATGCGTTCGGCTTCGATCCGATGCCCCTGCCACAGCAGCGCCCGCGCGAGCAGATCGGCGGACTCGACCCCGCCGCGCCGTTCCACCGCGGCCCGGGCGAAACGCTCCCCGAGCGGCAGGTTCGCCAAGCCGATCGCATCGGCGGCGGCCGCCTCGAACAATTCGAGGTCGGCGGATTTGTCACTGTCCAAAGCCAATTCGGCGAGCCGGATGCGATCGGCGGCGGAATTGATCGGCCGCTCCTTCAGCGAGGAGTACAGCCGCCCGCGCAACCGCCGCGCCGAGGCGATGCCGAGCCTGCGCCGGATCACCTCGCCGAAGAGTGGATGGTTGTACCGCACGATCAGCTGGTGCGAATTCTGCACAACCCGGATCACGCCCCGGGTTTCGGCGGCCTCCACCGCTTCCTCGCCGGCCAGTTCGGACAGCACGTCGAGGTCGATCGGCTCGCAGAAGGTGAGCAGTTCCAGGACGTGCAGTACGTCGTCGGGCAGTTGCTCGACCCGATCTTCCAGCAGCGCAGCCAGTTCCGAGGTGACCGCGGCCCGGCCGCGCAGCTGCCAGACGCCGTTCACCTGACGCAGCGAACCCGCCTCGAGCGCCCCCTCGACCAAATGCCGCAGGAACAACGCGTTTCCGCCGGAGGACTCCCACATCAGGTTGGCGGTGAAGCCTTCCAGCTGCCCGCCCAGCATCGATTCGACCAGGTCCACACTCTGGCGCTGACTGAACGGATTCAGGTCGATGCGCAGCAGGTGACCGTCTTTCCACAGCGAGGTGACCGCGTCGGGCACCTGCACCCCGCTGCGCACCGTGGCCACGATGTGCGCCGCCTTGTCGATGGCCAGCTGCAGCAGCAGGGTGGCCGACAGCTGGTCGAGCAAATGGGCGTCGTCGACACCGATGATGGTGTGCCCGTCCGCGAGCAACGCTTCGCGCGCGGCGGACATGAACGTCACCGGATCGTGCGCCGTATAAACGCCGACCATGTGCGCGAACACCCCCAACGGAATGCTGCGCGCCGATTCGGTGCCCGCGACCCAGCGGATGTTGCCGCCGACCGCCGCGGTCGCCTGCCTGGCCAGCGTGGTTTTCCCGACACCGGCATCACCGGTGAGGACCGCGCCGACATGCGCCCTGCCGGTGAGGGCCGCGCGGATCGCCTCGAACTCGGTCTCGCGCTCGATCATCGGCCAGTTCCGAGCCATAGCTCTTACTGTAGTTGCCAGAGGTTCATGATCGAAGCCCTGCAGCTATTACGCTGCGTCTCACCGCGGCGGTCGCGCGGCGGTGAGACGGACGCACCGGTCCGCCAAACCCTTTGAACGACGGCCGTTTAGGTCACGGCCGCCGCTTCGCTCAGCCCAGGACGTCGTGCCGGACGATGGTCTGATCGCGACCGGGCCCGACGCCGATGCAGGAGATCCGCGCCCCGGACAGCTCCTCCAGCCGCAGCACGTACGCCTGCGCGTTGGCGGGCAGCTCCTCGAAGGTCCGCGCCCCCGAGATGTCCTCCCACCAGCCGGGCATCTCTTCGTAGATCGGCTTCGCGTGGTGGAACTCGGTCTGCGTGGTCGGCATCTGCTCGACCCGCTCGCCGTCCACGTCGTAGGCGACGCAGATCGGCACCGTCTCCAGGCTGGACAGCACGTCGAGCTTGGTGAGGAAGTAGTCGGTGATGCCGTTGACCCGGGTCGCGTAGCGCGCGATCACCGCGTCGAACCAGCCGCAGCGCCGGGCGCGTCCGGTGGTCACGCCGACCTCGCCGCCGGTCTTGGCCAGGTAGGTGCCGAACTCGTCGAACAGCTCGGTCGGGAACGGACCGGAGCCGACCCGGGTGGTGTAGCACTTGAGGATGCCGAGCACCGTGCTGATCTTGTTCGGCCCGACGCCCGCGCCGACCGCCGCGCCGCCCGAGGTCGGGTTGGACGACGTGACGTACGGGTAGGTGCCGTGATCCACGTCGAGCAGGGTGCCCTGCGAGCCTTCCAGGAGCACGGTCTCGCCGCGCTCGAGCGCCACGTTGAGCTTCAGCCGGGTGTCGGCGATCCGGTGCTTGAAGCTTTCGGCCTGCGCGAGCACCTCGTCGACCACCTGCTGCGGGTCGAGCGCGCGGCGGTTGTAGATCTTGACCAGCACCTGGTTCTTGAACTCCAGCGCGGCCTCGACCTTCTGGGTGAGGATCTTCTCGTCCAGTACATCGGCGACGCGCACCCCGACGCGGGCGACCTTGTCCTGGTAGCAGGGGCCGATGCCGCGGCCGGTGGTGCCGATCTTCTTGTTGCCGAGGAAGCGTTCGGTGACCTTATCGATGGCCACGTGGTACGGCATGATCAGGTGCGCGTCGGCGGAGAGCAGCAGACCGGAGGTGTCGACCCCGCGTTCTTCCAGTCCGGCGAGTTCGTCGAGCAGCACGCCCGGGTCGATGACGACGCCGTTGCCGATGACATTCGTCACGCCGGGGGTGAGGATGCCGGAGGGGATCAGATGCAGCGCGAAATTGTCGCCATTGGGCAGCACCACGGTGTGGCCCGCATTGTTGCCACCCTGGTATCGGACCACCCATTGCACCCGGCCACCGAGTAGATCGGTCGCTTTGCCCTTACCTTCGTCGCCCCACTGGGCGCCGATCAGGACGATTGCCGGCATGGTCGTGTCTCCTACGGTTCGACTTGCAACACCCGGGCAGATGGCAGTCGGCAGAGCCGACCGGGCGGTATTCGCCGGTGTTGCAGCTACCTGCCGTATCGAGGCGGTGGCCGGGAGCACAGTCTAGTCGACGCGTCGTCAACAGCGTGGGACCGGATCTCGTCGTAGGCTCGACAACCGTGTGGCCGATGCCGGGCAGGGCTAAGGTTGCACCCGTTGGTCCGACGACGTCGGCTCGAACCGAGGAGGGTGTACGGCAGTTTGAGTACCCACGTTCTCCGTTGCGACGGCGCACCGGTACCTATCGCCCTCGCGGCGCTGCCGACCAGTTCGACGGCCGCCATTCCCGATACCGCAGAGATCGACGAGTTGCTTCCGGTGCTCGCCGCCGACAGTCTCCCGCGGCTGATCGTGCTCGGTGACGACGCCGCGCTCGCCGCGGTGCTGACCCACCTGATGCGCACCGAACGGCTGCACGTCGAGATCGGCTACGTCCCGGTGGACAAGACCTACGGCTCCCGCGCCTACCAGACCGGCACCGGCAACGCCGCCGCCAAGCGCGCCATCGACGGCCGCGCGACCGAGGTGCCGCTCATCCGCGACGACACCGGCAAGGTGCTGATCGGCCGCGCCAAGATCACCGGGCCGGGTGCGGAAAAGCTCGAGGGCGAGGCCTACGTGGACGACTTCCAGCTGTTCTCCGGCAAGGTCACCGCCATGCTGATCTCGCCGACACTGCATCAGCCCGGGGTCCGGGCCACGGTGCAGAAGGGCATGCGCAAGCGCCGCTGGGCCGAAGGTCGCGCCGCCCAGCTCGGCACCCCCGGCGCGGTGGTGACCAGGGACGGGATCCGCACCGACCGCACGGTGCCCCGGTCCAGTTTCTACCGGCACCACGAGCCCTGGCTGCTGGTCCGATGACGTCCGCGTTCTTCGCCGAACGGCGCTCGCGCGCGGTGCGCCCGAGCCCGATCTTCCTGCTGGTCGTCGTCATCACGATCGTCGGCGGCGTGCTCGCCTGGGATGCCCCGCTGGACTCCACCCGGGCCAAGGCCGGGGTGTTCGTGCTGGTCGTGTTCGGCTGGGTGATCACGCTGTGCCTGCACGAGTTCGCGCACGCGTTCACGGCGTGGCGGGCCGGTGACCGCGAGGTCGAGCTGCGCGGCTACCTGACGTTGAACCCGCTGAAGTACAGCCATCCGCTGCTGTCGATCGTGCTGCCGATGGTGTTCATCGCGCTGGGCGGCATCGGCCTGCCCGGCGGCGCGGTCTACGTGCACACCCACAATTTCGCCCCGCGCACCCAGCGGCTCATCAGTGCGGCGGGCCCCGCGGTGAACGCGCTGTGCGCGGTGCTGCTGCTGGTGGTCGTGCAGCTGTTCGGCAGTACGAGTTCGCACCCGGCGCTGTGGTTCGGCTTGAGCTTCCTCGCGTTCCTGCAGATCACCGCGACCCTGCTGAACCTGATTCCGCTGCCCGGCCTGGACGGCTACGGGATTCTCGAACCGTCGCTGAGTTACCAGACCCGCCGCTCGCTCGATCAGTTCAAGCCGTTCGGCATGCTGATCCTGTTCGCGCTGCTGTTCACGCCCGCGATCAACGGTGTCTTCTTCGACGCGGTGTACGCGCTGTTCGAGGTGTCCGGTGTGCCCGCCGACTGGTCGCGCTACGGCAGCTATCTGACCCGCTTCTGGACTTAGAGCAGATTTCGATGATCGTCCCGGGCCGAATCGGGTAACCCCCGGCCAGTCGACCCGGGCGCGTACGTGCGCCCCGTACGAGCGCGCTCCCGGCCCACCGGTCGGCGCGCACGCTGTCCTCGAGCACACGTTGGAGCACACCAGCATGACCGACAACCCTTCGGCGACGGTGCTTTCCGTCATCATCCCGGCCCTGAACGAGGCGACCCGGATCGAGCGCACCCTCGATCGCCTGGTCCGCCAGGACGCCGTCGACGAGATCATCGTCGTCGACAACGGCAGCACCGACGACACCCGCCGCATCGTGCACGACTACGCGCGAACCCATCCCGAGGTCGCGCTCATCGAGGAGGCCACGCCCGGTATCCCGGCCGCGCGCAACGCCGGATTCGACCGGGCCCGTGGCGATTTCCTGGCCAGGACCGATGCCGACACCCTGGTCGACGCCGACTGGGGCGAGGTAGTCCGCGCGCATCTGAGCGCACATCCCGACACCGCCGCGGTCACCGGGATCACCACCTATCACGACTCACCGGTCGGCTTCTTCTTGAAACTCGGCTACTACCTGCAGGATCGGCGCGGCAAACTCGGCGGCCGGGTCGGCAATCTGCACGGGCCGAACATGGCCATCCGCCGGGCGGCCTGGCTGCAGGTCGGCGCGGACACCACCACCCGCGCCGACGTGGCCGAGGACCTGGATCTCGCACTGTGCCTGACCAAGCGCGGATTTCGCATCGATCAGCTGACAAGCATGCGGGCCGCGACCTCGGCCCGGCGCCGCCGGACCAACCCGCGAGAATGGTGGCACTTTCAGCTGACCGGCCTCCGCACCATCGCCGAGCAGGGATATCAGGTGCTGCCGCTGCATCGCGCGATCATCGTCGGCGCCTGGCTCACGCACACCGTGCAGTGGCCGATCTATCGGTTCTGGGACTTCGACCGTCGCCGGTTCACGCTGCGCCCGGCACCGCCGCGGGTCTCCGCGGTCGGGGAATCCTGAAAGCACACAGGGCCGCCCGGCCTGACCTCCCCTGGACCGGACGGCTCTGCTCTTCGCAGCGGGCGAATCCACCCCTACCCGCCCGGCCACCACACCCATGGCCGGCGGGGTGGTTCGCTGATGTGCGAAGTGTGCGACCGCAACACCCCTCGCTTCGTTGCGGTCTCATGATCAAGGTAGGGCGCGGCATCCGCCGGAACACGAGTAGCGCACTACCCAAAGATCATCATCGAGTCCCCGCACACCGGCGGCCGGAGCACTCGCACGCGGCGCCGGCTACGTAGTCGGCTCAGTCCTCCGGCACGACCCACGGCTTGGGGACGGTCGGCGGGAGCAGTGCCATCGCCGAGATGCGCTTCATCCCGCACACCTGCATCAGGTCGACCACGATCGAACGCACCTGCGCGAACACGACGTGCGCCGAAAGCCCCGCCCCCTCGACGAGTTCCGGGCGCGCCTCCTTGGCGACCGAGCGCAGCACCCGGGCGCCCTCCGCCTGATCTGGCTGTTCACCCGGGTCGGCGAGCATCATCCGGCGCACCACATCGACTGCCTGGCCGAGCCTTTCGACCTCGTCGATCAACCGGGGATCGAGGATCTCGTCGTCCTGAACCAGCGTCAGCGAGCGGCGCAACAGCACCCTGGTGTTGCGCACCGCGTTGTCCAGCGGGTCGGCGGTGGCTTTGATGCGTTCGAGGCGCGCGCGAGAGTTCCAGTACAGCGGGGAGATTCGGCTGATCTCCCGGCCGCCCTCCAAGGTGGCGCGCAGCGCGTCGATCTGCGGTTGCGTCGCGCGGACCGCGGCGAGCGCCGCGCGCAGCTTGTCCGGATCCTGCGCCAGCAGGCCGTCGCCGCACTCGGTGAGCGATTTGCCCATCACGCCAAGGATTTCCGCGGCCTGCTCGCGGGCGCGGCGCACCGGATGCAGCGGAATCGAAGCCACCACAACCACTCCCACCAGACCGCCGACCAGCGCGTCGATCATCCGGGAGAAGCCGCCACCCGCCGACGGCGGCAGCAGGGTGGCGACCAGCACCGCCGAACCCGCGGCCTGCATGGTGATGATCGAGCCGCCGTCCAGGAACACCGCCGCCGCCATGGCGACCGCGACCACCAGCGCGATCTGCCACACCCCGGTCCCGGCGTTGGTGATGAACAGGTCGCCGATGCCGATGCCGACCGCGACGCCGACCACCAGCTCCACCGAGCGCCGCAGCCGGGCGCCGAACGAAATGCCGATCGAGACCACGGCCGCCGTCGGCGCGAAGAACGGTTGCGGGTGGCCGACGATCTCCCGCGCGATGAACCAGGCCAGGGCCGCGCCGACAGCGCACTGCACGATCGGCAGCGCGGACAGGCGCAGCCGCGCCCAGGAGGCGCGCAGCCGGTCCATCGTGCTCGTGCGCGCGACATCCACGCGCGGTTTGAAGTCGAGCAGGGACAATTCAGTCCAGGCCCAGCTCAGCCGCCGCGCGGGGATCGCAATCTTCGAGCAGGTCCAGGCAGCGCGCGTACTCCTCGGTCTCGCCGACCACCTTGGCCGCACGGGCCAGCGCGCCGACACTGCGCAGGAAACCACGGTTGGGCTCGTGGCTCCACGGCACCGGGCCGAAACCCTTCCAGCCATTACGCCGCAACAGGTCGAGGCCGCGGTGGTAGCCGGTGCGGGCGAACGCGTAGGCGGCGACGATGTCGTGATTGATCGGCTCGTCCTGGGCTTCGCCCCTGGTGAGCGCCGCCTCGGCCAGATAGGCCCAGGCGATCGAGGCCGCCGGATGGTCGGCGGCGACACGCACCGGATCGGTGCCTTCGAGCAACGCGTCTTCCGCGTCGGAGATTTCGGGGAGGAGTACCGGTTGCGGGCCTAGCAGATCACCGAACGAGGTCATGCGGTTCATTGTGCACCGATGCGATATTCGCCGGGGACGCGTACCACCGCATTCCCCCCGCCGTGCGGGGTCTGAAGTCGGACTTCGCCGGACCCTGGCCGTTAAGCTGGCCGTCGAGTTCAAGATGTTCCGCCTGACCGAGGGGTAGTGCGTGTCCGACCCGAACGACAACAAGAACCCGGCGCGGGAGAGCGCCGACCCGGCAACCCCGGCCGGACCCGACGCACGCCCCGGCGCCGACGCGGCGAGCAACCCGAGCGCGAACAGCGGAGATCGCCCGGCCGACGCCGGCGCGACCCGCCCGATCCCCGCCGCGGGTGGTGCTGCACCGAAGGACGGTGCCCCGAGCACGTCCACGCCGAGTACCCAGGGCACCGGTTCAGCCCCACGCGGAACGCAAGACCCCGGCACTGCGCCGGGCACGACCCCGACCTCCGGCACTCCGGGCGCTGCGACACCGCGCCCTGGCACCCAAGACCCCGCCGCGCCGAGCGGGTCGGCCACCAGCGCAACCCAGCCCGGCGCAGGCACCCCTGCCACAGGTCGGCCCGGTTCGGGCGCGCCGACGATCAGCACGCCCGGGCAGTCCGCGCCGAGCGGGTCGACGACTCCCGCCACCGGCCGACCCGCCGCACCGGCCGAGTCCGGTCACGACAGCGGATCAACCAGCCAAGGTGCGCAAAGCGGCCCAGGCACCGCAGACCCCACCGTGCCCGGTGCGCCGAAAGCCGCAGGAACTCAACAGAACAGCGCACCGAACAGCGGCACCGCCGAAACCGAGGTGATCGCACGGCAGAACAAGCCCGCCGCAGCAGCACCGGACGCGGCCGCCGCGACGGGACAGCCGGGTAGCCCAGCGGGAACACCTGGCGCACCGAAGGATTCCGAGGCCGAAACGGTCGCGATGAAACGCGCAGCTCAGCCGAGCACGGCCGCCGACCAGTCCGGACCGGTCGCGAACGCCACACCAGCACAGACGGGCGGCTCGGCAGGTTCGCCACGACCCGCTCAGGGCGCGGGTACCGACAGCACATCGGCAGTGCCTGACGCCACGAAAGGTGCTGCAGCACAGTCCGATCCGACCCGTCCCGGCCAGATCCCCGGTGCCGCAGCTGCGAGCGCGCAGGCCGATGCCCAGGCAGGCGCATCGGGCAGCCCGGCAGGCACCGATGACGCGGCGGCACAGCCCGGCGGCCCGGTAGGTGCACCCGGCGCCGGACGGAACGCCGGAGCCGACGCCGCACCCGCGTCGCCCGGTGATACGGAAAGCGCTGCAGCCCAGGCTGCTTCGGCGCGGAGCGAACCCGGCGACATGAAGGGTGCGGCAGGCACCGCGGGCGCGGCAGGCACCGCGGGCACTGCGGGCGCGGCGGGCGCGGCAGGCGCGGCAGGCGCGGCAGGCGCGGCAGGCGCGGCA
>NZ_BDCI01000054.1 GCF_001613425.1 Nocardia vulneris
TCAGTCGGCTACCGCCGATCAGCGCGTGAATGCGTTGAAGCGGGCTCTTGAGGCGTTGAGCGGCAAGCCTGTGGCTGTCGCGGATGCAATGCAGGCATACAACCGGGTATTGCGTGATGTCGCGGACTCGACACAGACCGTATGGGACAAGTCCAAAGGGTTCGGCGAAGAACTGATCACGGACGGTCAGATCAACACCGCTACAGAGAACGGCGATAAGCTCAAGAAGGCGTTGGACGATATCAAAGCGACCACGCTTGAGATTGCGTCTACTGGTAACACTGCTGCCTTGGATCAGGCACTAGCCGCGAATCAGAAGTCTTTCGAAGCGCTGGCAACCGCTACCGGGTTGACCGTCGAACAAGTCAATGCGCTTGCGGAATCTATCAACTTGGTTCCGCGTGAAGTGCGTATCTTGGCGACGCTGCAAGGCGATGGCCCGATCAATCAGAAGCTCACGGCTATCATGCTGGCTCTCGAAGCGGCACAGAAGACCGGGCAGACCGGTATCACTGTTCCGATCAAAGAAGAAGGCAGACAGCAGGTCATTGCCGCGCTGGAAGAAGCCAAGGCCAAAGTCGAAGAGGTGACCGGGAAACCGGGATACTTCCGGATTACTGCCCCTACAGCGGATGTTCTCAAAGAGCTACAGCAGATCATCAACCTGAAGATCCCGGATAAGCAATTCTCGGTTGTCGAGAACTACACGCGGATTCAACGCGGTATCGATGACGCGGAGGTCCGCAACCGCGCCCCCGCGTATTCGCCGGAGTCCGGGTACACGCATTATGCGATCGGTGGTGCAGTCCGGGGTAGTGGTGGGCCTACTTCTGATTCGGTGCCCGCGATGCTGTCCCGTGACGAACACGTGTGGACGGCCGCAGAAGTCGAAGCGGCAGGCGGCCACAAAGCGATGTATGGCCTAAGGGCTCGGGCGCTGGCAGGCGGATTCCGATTCGCGAAGGGCGGAACGCCTTTCGGCATTCAAGAAGCTGTGTCAGCTGCACAGGCTATGGAAGGCCACACCTACCAGTGGGGCGGCATCGGCCCGAACAATTTCGACTGCTCGGGATTCGTCGGATTTCTGCAACAGGTCGCTATGGGGCTCGGTCGAGTCGTCAAGCGGCTCTACACCACTCATACCCTCCTGAATGGCGCTACAGCGGGTTTGCAACCCGGTCTTGGCCCTTCGGGCACCCTCTTTCAAGTCGGTGTCTCTCCGGAGCATATGGCGGCCACTATCGCGGGTCGCCCGGTCGAGTCCGGCGGTGCCCATGGCACGTCCGGGATCGGCGGTACTCGTGCGGGTGCGTCGGATTCTCAGTTTCCGTACAAGTTCCATCTACCTAACGCGTTGATCAAGGGCATTGATTCCATGACGGCGGGCGGCAAGGTCATTGAATGGAATGACGAAGACGAGCTGGAGCTATTGCAGCTCGAAGAAGCCGTGAACCAGGCCAAGGAAAAGCGAGACCAGGTCTACGCGGACGAGAAGTCCACAGCATCCGACAAGCGCAAGGCTGACTTGGATGTCCGGGCGGCTCAGAACAGAGTCGTCAAGAAGCAAGATCAACGCGATAAGCAAGGCCAGATCGAAGGCGGCAACCGTGTTGCCCCGCAAGCCCCGGCATTGTCCAAGAAGTACAGCGATGATGAGAAGTCGTATGCGTCCAAGCTGCAAGCCGTGGAGCAGGCCAACGAATCCCGGAACGAAGTCTATGACAATCCAGAGTCATCGGATGTGGATAAGCAACTTGCGGATGTCAAGCTTCAAGAGGCTATCGAAGAGCTTGAGAACGGCGGTGCGAAAGAGTCTGCGAACTCTCCAAAGAGCGTGAAGGGCATCCTTCAGACATTCGCTTCGAATGTTGTCGGCACCGTATTCGACGCGTTCAAAGAGCAACTGCCGAACCAGGTTGCGGGTTCTCATTGGTGGGATATCGCGGACCAGGCGCTAGCTCTGTCGAGTTCGGACGAGTCCGCGACCGGCTCCACAGTCGCGCAAGCACTGTCGAATATCGGCACGTTCAACGCGAACGCGTTCCTTGGCCAACTCGGCTACGACAAGAAGAAAGACATTCCGGAGTGGGTGAAAAACCTGAAGTCCGGTGCCGTGTACGACACGGGCGGATGGCTGCCTCCGGGCGGTGTAGCCGTCAACCTCTCTTCGTCACCTGAACCCATCTTCAATTCGCCTAAACAGCTTCAGGATTTCGCTGGGTCTCAGCTGAACCAGCCGCAAGGCTATCTGACCGAGCAAGACCTAGAGCGGTACATGCGTCTCCGGCCGGTCTACAACATCACGACTGCCGATGTGTCCAGCGCGGTTCAACAAATCCGCGTCGAGCAAAGACGCCAATCCATGACATACACAAGGAGATAGGTTTTGCCTAGCGGACTCATAATCGAGTTCGAGTCATGGCGAAGCCCAGATGATATCTGGACAATCCACGGGGAAGGTGCCGGAGACAGAGGAATCTACCTCGGCACCAACCCGGAGGGTTTGTACGACGAACCGACCGAATCGATCTGGAACAGCTACGCGTACCAGATCGGTGCGACTTTCGGTGGTATCAGGATTCACAAACGAGACGTAATCCTTGGTGTGGAGGCCATCGGGACTCCCTACCAGTCTTGGCAACGCAATGATTCAGACTTCCGGAAGGCATGGAGCTATAAGAAAGATTCCCGGCTCCGCTGCCTCACCGACGATTGGGGCTTGCGGTATCTCCGGCTACGTCTGAGTAAGACGCCGGACTTTTCGCCCGACACAGACCCGTTCAAGGACCAGTACGGGCACGTCATCTACTCCGGCACGGCAGGCTATCCACGCTGGCAAGAAGACGACATGACCGCCGTATGGGTGAGCACTACCGACACCACGAACGGTGAATGGGCAGACGGAACCGTGAAGGTCTCTAATCCCACAGATACCGAGATGTGGATTAAGTGGGTACTCCAAGCTTATCCCGGCGTCGTCTACAAGCTCCCGGACTTCTCATTCGGAGATGATCGGTTCGAACGCGGCGTTGAGCACGCTAATAGAAAGATCACAATGCCCGCACTGGTCGCGGGCGAACATCTGCGGGTCGATACCGATGAGAACGCCGATCAGGTCGTGTCCGATATCGACACTCAGGCATGGCAACGCATGCGCGGAATCCGCTTCTTGTATCCGATTCCGCCCGGAACTCCCGAGACTTTGTTGCCGGTATCGGTGAAGAATGCCCCGGCCGGTGTCGGTGTGCAAGTGCGGTGCCCGCGTAACTGGTCACGGCCTTGGGGCCTGGACTGATGAAAGGATTCCATGGCTACGGTTGTCGAGAGCATTGACTTCGATGCCGTATTCGCCGAGATAACCGATCGCCTGAAGGCGGACAAAGAGCGCCGGTTGATACCGCCTCTTGTCCGGTTGTGGGATGGCGATTTCAATCTACGCGGATTCGTCAAGAAGGAATACAACGGCAAGTTTCAGTTCATCGACAACGATACCGGTATCGGTACGTTGGAGTTGCCTTTAAACCACTACCTGTCCAAGTGGCTGGTTGATGTGGACGCACGTCAGACAACGAACGTGCACCTCACTGTCGACAAGGACGGGGCTCGCTGGTCGGGCTCTATCGATGAACTTCTAGTGATCAAAGATGAGCAAGGTAAGCGGTTCGTCCGAGTCTTGTTCAAGCATGACTATGAGCATGCCAAACACACGTTGGTGTACTCGAACCCCTTTGCTCGCCGCCCCATTCTTAACCGGGGTGGGGCGGCGGGCGAAGGGCCTGTAATTGTTGCCTCCCGAGGTGCAATTTCCAAAGTTGTGGGTGCTTTTCGGAAGGGCGCGTTGGTGCCTGAAGACCACGCTATTGGTGAATCTAATTCGGTTGAATTCGTCCATCTGGACGCTTCCGGATAACCCTCTTGATTTGTCGAAGTGGTTCAACTTCGATATGTCGACTTGGGCGCAAGTCGTCAAACCTGATCTCACTCCGGATAACTCGGTCAATGCCATTGTCTACGGGCGCTTCAAGTACTTTCACGATGTCTCGAAGAAGGTAGTAGCAGACGCTCAACTTTCGTGGGAATGCCGAAGATATCTGAAAGGTGAGGATGAGCCGCCCTGGCCGGGCGCTAACCTCAAGAACGGCTGCCTTGTCTGGGATCTGATCGATTCTTCGGCCTTCAATACCGGAACTAGTTTCGGTGGAGACATGTTCGGCGGCCTGGTCCAAGCCGTAACCGACTTCTTTGTCTCTGACTCCGATAAGACCATGTCGGACACAAGGCGGACCCTGCCAGACCCGAACTTCCCGCCCGAGTACTCGACACCAGGTTACAAAGGCACCCTGCCTGCTTGTCCCGGTGTCATCTTCTACGAAACCGAAAACGGCGGAGTTTCATCCTCGGAATTCTCGTGGAAACCGGCAACAGATGTGGGCGTGGTTGGCGGCGGGAAATCAATGCCAGGCGTCAATGAATTGCTGGGCGTGGCTGTGCAGGCCGTAGGCGATCTGGCTGCCGCTATTCCTGGTGTGCCGCCCCTGGGCGGAATCGCCGACACAATTCTGAAGCCTATCTACAGCAATGTTTTTATGGCGTTCGGTAAGTGGCGCGACCCAATCAGGGCGACCCGTCTAAGCCGTCAAGGATTCTATTATCATGAGCGGTGGGCGGACGGTGCGGATACGGGCTACACGATTGCCTGGCTTTTGGCTATGCGTACCGGATGGTGGCAATCCAGAGAGGTAACGCGCCATAAGCTCACCGTTCAAGATGGCGCTAGCGGCTGGATTGTCGGCCAAAGAGGACACGGCCATTTCTTCCTCGGAGACCGTATCGGCTCCACGATTCTCGGAATGCCGCCCGGAAAGATCTTCGTTGACCGGGTATCCGAACTGACCCTGTCATGGTCCCGGACCGAAGCGCCTTCCTGGGAAATCACGATCGGGCAGAAAGAACCGGATGATCCCGTGATCAAGGCATGGGAACAGTTCCAAGAAATTCTATCCATCTTGCATGATCTAGGAGTGATGTAGCTTGTCCCGGTTCCCAACCTATGAAAGCTGCCAACCAGACGAAGGGGGGGAACCGGACCCGAAGCTCATCTTTCAATGGGCGCTAGGCTACATCCCGTTTCACGGCAGTACGCCACTGATCCTTCAAGAGGAAGCCAGAGCGATGCTGTCACAGCTTCTCTGGGACTTCGGATTCGAACACAATCCGGATAAGCAAACCAAGAAGATCCGCCTTCCATGGCGCGGGCAACAGCATTACCTGAACGGGTCGGCTCAGATCGTAGATATTGACGATCCGGAGCCTGATCCAGTCACTATTCCCGACCCTCTGGACTACACCGCGCATGAACAAGCGGTGATCGCTGAACGGCTATATCACGCGGGAATGCTGGGGGACAAGATTCCGGCGTATCGAGAGAACGAGTACGCCGAAGAGGAATCCGGAGAGATCTTCAATCCTTCGGACCATTCTCCGTCCACAGTCAACGGGTACCTCATGGCGGCCAAGCCTGCCGAACGTCGGCGCGTGATCGCTGCCGAGATGACCGGGAAATGCCGGGACCAGGTTCTCAGGAAGTGGAAGGGGGTCTGATGAACACAACCGGACGCATGTCGAAGGATGCAAACGCACTCGCGATCATCCACGAAGGTTTCCGCAGAGGGATCACACCGCGAGGAATTGTCATCGCGCTTTGTACGGCGCTGGTCGAGTCCAACTTGATCATGTATGCGAATGAGCGTGATCCCGAGTCATTGACGTACCCGCACGAGCGTTTGTCCTACGACAAGAACTCGTCTGGGCTATTCCAGCAACGGCCGGAATGGTGGGGAACAGTAGCCGACCGCATGGACCCTGCACGTTCGGCAGGCATGTTCTATGCGGCACTAGCCCGCCTGGACTACATGAACGAATCCCATACGCCGGGTTGGTATGCACAGCAAGTTCAGCGATCCGCTTTCCCTGATCGCTATGACGAGCGGATGAGTGAAGCGCAAGAAATCTATGACCGGCTGACTGCCGGGGAAAGTCTGCCTGTGAACAAGCCTGAGTATTCCGAAATCGACTGTATGACTGGCGGGGGCCGGTCGAATCGTTCTCGTCCTCCGATCAACTTTCTTCTTCATACGGAAGAGGGTAATTCGAGCGCTGAGGGCCTGGCGCGGTACTGCGATGGTAGCCGCGATGTTTCGTATCACTACACCCTGAGAGATGGCGTTCTCGCGGCAGTAGTGGATACCGACTACGCATCATGGTCCGTGCTGGATGCCAACGCCTACACAATCAATCTGTGTTTTGCCGGGTCTCGTGCGGGATGGGGCCGTGCCGACTGGTTGGCCCGCGAACACGATATCGAGATCGCCGCATATGTCGCGGTGCAGGATTGCCGCAAGTACGGCATTCCGATTCAGGTGATCACCCCGCCGTATTTCCAGGCGGCAGGCATCTCGGATCACCGATACGTGACCGATTGCCTTGGGATCGGATCTCACACGGATGTGGGTGACGGCTTTCCTTGGGATGTTTTCGAAAACTACGTAGCGAAGTGGTCGGGGACTACTTCGCCGATTAATGGAGATGATGAATTGAGCTGGGGTGAACTGATCAAGAATCTGAACGATCAGCCGGTGACCCGTGAGGACATGATCCGGTACATGGATGCCCGCCTGGAACGGGTCGAGCGTATCGCTATTGCGCTGCTGGATCAGATCGGCGGTTCTGGCGTTGGTGAAGCCGTCGCCAAGGGTGAGCCGGTTCGGTTCGATGGATTCCCGCAGGGCGGTGGCCGGTCGGCTTACGACCTCCAGGCGGCCATTGCTGCCGCTGTGAAGGTCGCTGGCACCCGCGATCTGAAAGAGGGCAAGTGACATGGGTAAGACGATTGCACGCAATCTGAAAGCCGTTGAAGCCGGTATCGGCGGACTCCTCATGTTGGCGACACTGCTGCTGTCGCTCGATGGAGTATTGCCCGCTGCATGGGCTGGTGGCATCGGAACCGTGGTCGCTGTTCTGACGACTTTCCGTGTGTGGCTTGCTCGCAATGAGCAGTTGATCGAGCAGTCTGCCGACGCGATCGAAGACCTTGTAGACGAAACGGTCGGCGCTTTCCAGATCCGGGGGTAAGTGTTGAATGCACTCCCTGATGGCGCTGCCGACTATGTAATAGCGCTGTGGGTCCTGGCCCCGGTTCTTACCGGGGCCGTTGCGGCTTTCGCTACACGCGGGGTACGCGCCAACCAGAGGCAACACAGCGAAGATCTCGCAGAGGTCAGAGAGCAAGTCTCCAATACACATTCGACCAACCTCCGCGATGACATGGACTCCATCATGTCGGAACTTCGCGGACTCCGACAGGATGTTTCAGAGGTCCGCACGGAAGTGCGAGACAACCGCTCTGAGACACGGGAACTTCGAACTCATGTCCGCGAAGTGCGTCAGCAATCCGCCGAGTTCGAAGCGGATGTTCGAGCGTTGGTGAGACGGCAATACCCCGATGAGGTTCTATGAGTTATCCAGTCGGGCCTAAGCCTGATGGTGCGTGGCAGCTCGGCGGGCGGTACGGCCAAGATATCGACAAAGACAATGTTGCCGCGATCGTGACAAACGGCGCTAAAGCGTCGTTCGTCGCGGCCCAAAATTCACACCGCACCAATGTCCGCGATCGTATCGACGGCGCATACACCGAAATAGATGTCGCCAAAAGCAAAGCCGATACGGCGGTAACCCAAGCGCAGGCAGCCGCCAACAAAGCTGCGTCAGCGGAATCTACTGCCGCAAGCGCCAAGATTCTTGGGTCTTACTGGGAAGCGGAATTCGTTGTTGCGAGCGCTGCTGTTGTTCTCGGCGTCAACGAGCTTTTGATCGGCTTGTGCCAAAACGTGCCGGGCGGGCTGACTCGCACTATCACTGATATGCACGTCGCTTTGCTGTCACAGCCTAATGGAATGACGTTCGAGCTGAAGAAATGGGATGCGACCGGAACAACCGCGTCGGTTCTCGGCACTTACACACTGGCAGCCAATGTGACTCGGGCCAACTGGCCGAACCTCAATATCGCGGTATCCAGTCGAGAACGAATCTTCGTCAACGTCACGTCAGTAACGGGCTCAGTCGCGCCCGTAGTACTTCAAATTCTTTTATTCGGAGTGATGCAATGAGGGTTTTTGAAACAAGATACGGTGCCGGTGCGGGTGCCGAAGAAGTACGCGTAGAACCGAATCAAGAACGACTATGGGCAGCGGCCTTCGGCGTGGAAACCCTCGATCTACTTTTCGACCTGGAGATTCCAGAACGCGCCCTACCTCGGTTCGATGAGGCTATTGCCCGATTCAATCACGAGCCGGAGTCGCTTAGGCATCTACTCGATGACTCCGACTCTCGGGGCTTGATTGGCAATCGGCGAGTACTGGAACAGATGCGGGCAACCCTGGCTGATCACGCCGACGCATCTATCAGCGGAATAATGGAACGCTGATGTTCCTCCTCGGCCGTAACCGGCCATTGGCGTGGCAAGGCTACTACGACGGATTCCAACGCGGCCCCGAATTCCCGGTTAAACAACCGTGGGGCCAATGGGGCGACATGGACTCATCCCCATACCTGGACGGCTCCAATCAACTGGTTGTCCCGTCCGCACCTAACGCCAAAGCCGGGGGAGTGTCGTTCGAGTTCATGCCCTTCACTCCGTGCTACGGGCACGAATATCAAGTCAAGTGGCCGATCTTCGGGCCTGGTGACCAGTTCTTGCAATTGTTCATCATGCCGAACTGGTCCATCGTCGGACCGAATTTCACGAACACGCTAGGTATCCGGCTGATGCACATGGGGATCGGTGGGGATTCCGTCCGTATTCAGCAATGGGCCAACATGACCAGCTTGTCTAACGACGTGGCTTCGGCTAGCTCTCCTGTTCCGCTAGACGGTTCAGTGCCTCTCACGCTCAAAGTGTGGGTGGAAGATGACCGGTTCGCGGTCGTTTGGATTAACGGCATCCTGGCGTGTCAAGGCATGCTGAATTCGGTTTTCTTTACCGGCCCCGGTCGGCGCGGCATGAACCTCATGCAGTTTTCTACTGCATCGGCCCTCTATCAGTGGGCGAACGTGTACGACCGCCGCCCATCTTGCCCCGGCGTCGAACGCTGGGTTCCAGGATTCGCCGACGACTTCAACCGGCCGAACGGCCAGGTCGATAACGGCTGGAGCGTGTTCGATCCGGCCGGACAAATCTACTCCGGCAGCTACGCGACAACAGGCGGTTCGGACGGTCATCGGGCCATCATCCGCGATAGCGGCATCACCTCCGGGTATCAGCGGGCGACCGCCGTCGTCAGCAGCAATGTTGACCCACCGAACGCCAACGCATCCGCAGGAATCTTCTTGCGATCCAATGCCGAAGGCACGCAGGCTTTGGCCTGCTTGGTCTTCTCGGATCAAATCTCGATCGTTCGAATGTCCGGCTCTCTGACAAACCCAACATGGTCGCTGTACTCCTATGCCAATGTGGCGACTAATCCCGGAGACCGGATCACGTTCAGCGCGTGGGGCGACTGGGCTTGGGTCGAAATCAACGGCGAACGACAACTGTACGCGGCCAACGTTTCCAGCGTCGTCCCTGCGACTAATTCTTACATGGGGCTTCGAGTTTCGCGAACGCCTTTCAATGACTCCCTGTCGTGGGATTCAGTCGACTTCTTCTCCGGTATCGGATTCTAAAGGCATAACCATGGCAATCATCGGCGAAAAGCTAGATCCACTCGTGCTCATGCTCACAGTCGGGCGTGACTTCTCCTGGTCTTTCGAACACATCGACACCAGCGGCCAACCTATCCCGTTTCCTGCCGGAACTCTCTTCTTCGAGTTCGACACCAAACCCGCAAAGACCCAATGGTCATTTGTGATCAGTGGAGCGATAGCCAATCTGAAAGTCGAGTCTGAGTTAGCCGACCTGATTCCGGCTCGAACGCGGTGGCAGCTCGTATTTCTACCGCAAGGCGAGACGGCGGGCGGATATCCGATCGCGCTCGGACTTGTGCAAAGGCAGGGCTGATATGCGACTACGTGGCTTCTCGGCAAGCGGTAATCCCGCATTGTCGTTTCTGGATAAACCCAACGGATCTATCATCGGTGCCCCCAGTCGGCCCGTCGATAAGATTATGTCGATTCCCGGCCCGGCAGGCCCACAAGGCGCGAAAGGCGATACCGGCCCGCAGGGACCGGAAGGCCCGCAAGGACCGAAAGGCGACAAGGGCGATACTGGCTCACCAGGCGTGCAGGGACCGCAAGGCGACGGCCTTTCCATCGCGGGACAGGTCCCCACGTACGGGGAATTGCCGGTATCCGGTGTTCCTGCCGGGGCTGTCTGGTTGGCCGCTGGACGGCTCTATCGCTACGACGGAGTTTCGTGGCCTCCAGAAAATGCAGGGACACCCGTTCAAGGCCCCGCAGGGCCGAAAGGCGAAACCGGCGCGACAGGGCAGCAAGGGCCACAAGGCGACGCCGGACCGGCCGGAGCGCAAGGCGCACAAGGAGCGACCGGCACACAGGGTCCGAAAGGCGATACAGGGCCGACCGGACCGCAAGGCCCGAAAGGTGACACCGGATCAACCGGCACCTCCGGCGCTACTGGACCACAAGGCCCGCAAGGCGACCCCGGACCACAAGGCCCACAAGGGCCGAAAGGCGACAAGGGCGAACCAGGTACAGGACTGGCCAAGGTCACCCGGATCATCTCGTACTGCAACGGCGGCATGGACGGATCTGTCCCAGGGACATCTACCACGGTCAACACTCAAGCCGGAATCCGTACATCGGTGAAAGTCCCTGTGTCGTCTACCCGTTGGCGGGTCCGGCTCCGCAACTACGGAATGACCGGCACGGCCAAAACCGGATTGACCGGTAAGGGCATCAAGTTCGGGGAAGCGGCCCGCGTCACGAGTGGCAGCGGAACAACCTCCCGTACAGGCGGCTTCGTCGGCAACTCCGCTACAACCCTCATCAGCGCTGACTTCGCGATCCCCGGCGACGGCTCGTATTGGGCGCTGCCATGGATCACCGACCCGGCCCTACAGTTCCAAGCGGGTAAAGACCATCTCCTTGCGATCGGGTACACGGTCGCGTCAAGTACGTCCGTGCAAAACACATGGGGCGAGTGCTTCTATTGGAGCAACGTCACTACAGCGCTTGATCCGACCGTCACGGCCGGTTCGTCCATCCCTGCCGGTATCCCGCTCGATATCGTCATCGAGTACGAATGCGTCACCACTCGTTCGGCGTGGCTCTTCATCGGCGATTCGATCGCTGAAGGTGTCGTAGGCACGAGAGGTACCACCAACGCTTCAGTGGTACCGCAACCGATCTGGAAGGCATACCCGCACCAGTGGGCAGCGCGTAACAACGCGCTCGTCTGCAACATCTCCTTGTCCGGCATGCAGACAGGCCAGTACCTTCCGGCCCAGTTCCCCCAGTTCTTCGCCCGCCTCGACCTGGCAGGCGCGAAGTTCGACGGGGCAGTGATCGCCACAGGAAGCAACGACTTCCAGAACGGACGCACGTTGGCGCAATACCAGTCCGATATTTCGGCCCTGGTCAGCCAGGTTCGTTCAGTGATCGGCGATCGGCCGATCTACTACTGTTCGACCCTCCCCCGGTCTTCGACGGGGAACGCTATCCGGATCGCAGCCAACGAATGGCTTGCCTCGCTGCCGTATGGCGCTGCCGGGTTGGTCGACATGGATGCAGTCATGCGGATGACGGTTGACGCAACGGCATTGCCTGCCGACATGACCACAGACACTATCCATCCGTCCTTCAAGGGGAGCGAACGTATGGCCGCAGCCCTAGCAGGTGTAGTCGCACCAGTCACTAACGCGTGATCGTATGTGGCTTGCTGCCACGGAATTCATTCCGATACTCTTTCGCTTATGGCGAAGAAGGTAATCCTTGTTGATGACATCACCGGTGAAGACATCACCGAAGGACTCGGGGGAACGCTGCCGTTCATGTGGGATGGCGACAAGTACGTGATTGATCTCGGAATCAAGAACAGGGACAAGTATCAGAAGTTGATCCAACCGCTGATCGATGCCGCCCGGCGTCCTACCGAGGATGAACAGTACATGTTCGGTGGCGGTGCAGGTCGACGCAATCCGGCGCGCGGGTCGAAGCCGGGAAGCCCTGCGAAGAAGGCGGACGGCCCTTCTCGGGACGAGATCCGCGCGTGGATGCAGACAGACGCCAAGTTCAAGGATCGTGAGATCAGCGACCGGGGACGCGTTCCGGCCGACATCATGGAAGCCTACGAAGCGGCGAACAAGTAACCACTGAAACCCAAAAAGCCCCTCAGCTTTGAAGCTGGGGGGCTTTTCTATGTCTTCTAGAGTTCGGCCTCTGTGAGGGCGCTTTCGGGCTCGCCGAGACGCATCACAGAGTCTTCGCCCGCAGCGAACGACACCTTGAACCACAGGCGGGCTGTCTCGCCCTTTTGGGTGATGTCTGCCGACATGATGACTGTGAGTTGTCCGTACTTCGTCTCGCCGAAGCCCGAAGCTATTCCGCCCCGGCGTACTGCGAGATCACTGATGGCATTCCGGGCCTGGCTCTGCATATCCAGTTTGCCGGGCTGCGTCTGCCAGTACTCGGTAGTCGCTACAGAACCTTCGGCCTTGTCGCTTCCTAGCCTGGTGCCGACCAGCACCCCGACAAGCGCTATGGCGACTGCTGCCACGATGGCTACAGAGACCTTCAGCGCGGTTGCTTTGGCCATGACATCCCCCCTCGGTCCCGATGCTCCGCGTAGGGTATCCCGGCTGTCGTGCAGGAGGAAAGGTCAGCACGAGACGAGACAAGCCCCCGGCTCCAAAGCCGGGGGCTTGTGCCGCGTGCAACGTGTCACTTCCTTGTGAGTTGAGCCACATCGAAGGACCAGCCGGTGGGTTTGCCGCGTGAACGCTGGAGGCTGAAAGTCGTTGGCGTGTCCCGTAGCGACACGCGGCGGCGGCTGGTGCTCGTTGCGGGGTGAACGGGGGAGCTTCGGGGCAATCCTCCGGAGGATTGTCCGTCACTTTGGGGCGATCCGTAGCGATGCCGGGGGACTCCTAAGGAACACCACGGATGGCGAAAAGCCCTGCAAGGGAGGGTTATTAGGGCACCCTGGGGAACACGGGCAATTCCTAGAGTGACCTGGTATTTTACCTCCGCTGATAC
>NZ_BDCI01000055.1 GCF_001613425.1 Nocardia vulneris
TATCCGCTGTATCCCATGATTGAGGGAACGTCGCAGGTCAAGCCGCTTTCACAACTCCGCTGAAGCCCCATTCCGTCACTTTTCCGGAGTTTTGAGGGTTCAGCCACTCCAGCGCTTCGGCGTTGTCGACCACGTGGCGAACGTATCCGTTCGGATCGATGTAGTGCCGCAGTGCCATCGAAGAGCCTTCTGTATGTCCCAGCTGGGCGCTAGCCCGTCGTGCGTCTCCGGTCCGGCCCCTGACCTCGGTCGCGGCGGTATCGCGCAGATTGCCGAACGTGACCCACTCAAGCGAGGTTCCTGCCCTCAGGTACCGAAGCCGGTCTTCTGCGGTAGTCGGGTCGACTATGCCGCTGTTCCGGCCACCGTTTCGGGCGGTGAACACCATTGCGTACGGGTCGGTGGGCTTGCAGTACGCGAACCACTCCCGCATTGCGCTCGTGAGCCACTTTGGCAGCGTCACGTAGTACGACTGGCCTGCCTTCCGATTCGGCTGTCTGTAGGCCGGTTTACCTGTCTCCGTGACGATCGTTGCTTCGATGGAGACCACGGCGTATTCGTTGTCCAAGCCGCTGATGTCTGTCCATCGGATCGCCGCAGCTTCGCCCGGCCGGACACCAGTACCGAGCACGAACAGTGTCAGCGGCATCAACCATCGGGCTGCACGTGGGTTTCGTCGGTGTACGCACAGCATTCGGTACAGTTCGTGCCGCTCGGCTGGATTCAGGGCGCGCTGTTGTCCGCCTTGCGAACTGGGGCGGGTTACCAGCTTCATCGGAGAGAATTCGAAAAGCCCCATCGTGGTCAGCATTTGGAACACTCCGGACAGCACTCCCGCTTGAGCGGCTGCGACTCCGGGGCGCTCTTCGGCCACGTCAGCGAGGTAATCAGTCAGAAACCACACTTGCGATGCCTCGCCGATCGACAGGTTCCCCATCTCCGTGTCCAGCCGGATCACGTCTTCTTTGACGCGCCAAGTCTTTGCGTCGCTGGGGTATATCGCCTGCATGTAGGCGGTGAGGGTGCGATGAGTGATCTTGCCTTGCTTGTGCTTCTGCTCGGCATGGCTTTTGAAGAGTGCAAACGCGTCACTCATCTTGCTTTGCAATGTAAGTGGAGCGGTGTCACGAGTCGTGACGCGCTTGCGCTTGGTGCCCTTCCTCCGGTTGCGTTCCCACGCCTGCCAGAAGTCCTTTAGGCACTCGCCCTTCGTGCGGCCCGTGCCGGATGATCGAACGATGGTGCCGCTGAAGGTCCGGTGTCGGACCTCCGTAAGCCGCCATTTGCCGTCGCTGCCCTTGACCGGTATCAGCTTCTCTTTGTCCGGCTCCGCGCCAGGTACAAGGCGGTTCTGTGCCATTCGTTCGACCCTTTCTCTCGCGGGCCGTGCCCGTCTAGTTGAAACCTGTTTCTTCCCAAGCGACTACATCCGAGAGGCGGTACCGGCAGTGGCCGTTGCCCTTCCGCTCGTACTTCGGTCCGGTCCCTAGCGTGGCCCACTTGGCCAAGGTCTTCGGCGAGAACTTCAAGCGGGCGGCTACTTCGCGGCGGGTTAACCATTCGGTCTGTGTAGACATAAACACCTTTCGAGAGTGGATGCGGCAGATCAAGACCTACCGGGTTAGCTGATGGATGCCTGACGAACAGGCGAATAGACCACATCGATAGCGGATGTGGATGACTCGGAATCTGGTTGTTGACCATGGATCACAAAGGCGGTTAGCGTCACGCCATCAAACGAATGCGAGCCCTCCGCAGGGCGGCTAACCATTGCGGAGGGCTCGACTACACCATGAAGGATGGTGCATCACCATGGTAACCCGAATCCGTCAGACGCTCGCAAACGTGACCGCTGTCCATGCGGCGTACGCCGGAACGATTGCCGTAGGCGGCTTTTCGTTCTTGGTCTCCTACACTGCCTTGTCGGATCTTGCCGAGCACTTCCAGACACCGCACCCGTGGTCTTTCCCGCTCATCGTGGATGGCTTGGTAATCGTGTCCACGCTCGCGGCAGATGTGATGCGTAAGCGCGCTTGGTATGCCTGGACGCTGCTTATGGTCGGCGCGGCATTGTCGACTGCCGGTAACGGCTTGCACGCCTGGATTACGACCGGTTCGCCTATCGCGGTCGGTATCGCGGCGGTGCCGCCGTTGGTGCTTCTGGCGGTTACTCACCTTACGATGATGATTCGTGATCAGGCGGAGGCGAACAAGGCGGCAACTAAGAAGCCGGTGAAGCGTGTCCCGCGCAAGGCTCCGGCTAAGAAGCCTGTCGCTGTCGCTGCTGCCGCTTGAATTCGCCCGGCCGGTAACCCCCGTACAGAAACAACCCCCGTGGATTCCACGGGGGTTACCGGTCGTTCTGTCAGCCGACGCTTTCCAGGTCAGCCGTTCCCGCATCCAACTGTTTGGTCTCGTGCTCCAGGAACTGAGACGCCTTCGCCTTCAATAGGGTTGGCGTCAGTCCATCCACGCGGACCACCACGCCTTCATCCACGGTCGTACCCGGCTCCAACGGAACCGGCTGATCAATGTAGGCGGCGACCCAATCATCGGCGTACCGGACATTCATCCACTCGTCAGCGTTGAACCTGTCCGCGTAGCCGCTCCACAGAAGCGGAGTGGTACTCAGACCCAGATTCCGGCAGAACTCCCGCACCTGAGGCCAGGAGAGGTCAGTAACGACGCCCTGAGCATTGACCGTGGCGACGCGGTAGACGTAAAGGCGTGCCTGTCGCTGCGGTACCTGGTACGTGTATCCCTTCTGAATCGGTGTGCCGTCCGGCGTCCAGCCGACGAGTTCACCGAAGACCAGGTAACCGGAAGGGATGAGTCCATCGAGTTTCTTGCCTTCCGATGTCCAGATGTCGGAGGCGTAGAAGTGGTTCTGATTCGCGTTGGCGTCTTTGATCACTCGGCGTGATCCATAGACCATGTCGTATTCGGTGTCTTGGATTCTGGCACCGATGAACTTGCCGAATCGGTCTCGCCATGTCAGCTTGCGCGCTACCGGCACGTTCCCGACTCTGACGCTTGTCCCATGAAGTTTTTGTGTCACATACAGATAGTCAGAGGGATCGATGTTGTGAATCATCCGCCAATAGTTCGCGGTGCTCACGTGTTCCGGGAAAAGCTTGGCGTCGACTCGGGACTTGCGAAGCTTCGGAGCCTGGTTGTTCGGTTCCTTGTTCCCCGGTCGAATCTCGTACTTCCGAACGATCTCGATTCCGTTGATGGTGTCGAAGGTATCGCCCGGCTGAAGCTTCGAGATGTCGATACCGGTGAAGTCGAGCGATGACAGCGGCATGAACAAGGCATTGGAGGTATGGCCTCCGAGTTTGATTGCCTTGACTCGCCGGTTGTCTTCCAAGTATCCCTTTGCATCGGCATCCTTGTTCAGCTCGGTATGCCGGTACATGTTGTTGTACGACGCGTACTCGTGGGAAAGCTGCGCTTCAGCTGGGATGAACACGCCGAGATCACCCATTTCCCAACCCTTCGAGGCGATAGCCTGATGGCCGAAAAGAGGGAGACCGACGATACGGTCCCGGTGGGGCAAAGAAAGAACCGCCTTCACGGTAGTGACGACGGCTGCATAGTTGTCGTTCTTGGGCTTATCAATATTCAAAGGCGCTACCTTCGTATGGATTGAGGTACCCTTGTACGCGACTGTCCGGAGAATCGTCACGATAGGTACTGGCATGAAACTTGAGTTTTTGGGGCCGAATGGGCGTGTGCTGCACGCCCGAACCGTCGAAGACAATGAGGTCATGGACACGGTTAAAAAAGTTCTTCAGCAAGCGGCGAGCGGCGAACTGCCCCGTGCTCTGCTTGATGAATACGGTGAGCTGACTGTGCGATCATCTGATCCGGAGAAGCTGACAAGAATCATGGCGGACAGCTATTTCGATTTTGATCCGGAATCAGAAGGGGGTCAGATACTTCGTGACTCGAATCCGTATCGACGCCCTAACACCAACTAAGTTGAATCAGGACGTGATCCAACCTTCGGTCGGTTTTATCTGACGCGACGCGGCAAGGTCGTAGTTCTCGGATTGAATAAGGTTCTTGGATCGGTGACGTTCAAGCCTTCTGGTGATGCGTCTAGCCCATCCGGCTTCTTTGTTCCACCACTTACGGCCTTGACCGACTCGCCGTGTTGTACGGCTCACTAGAAGTCGCCTTCTTGTACCTGGAAGCACTTCAAACCGATGCGACGCCACATGTCGACTACACGGTTCCGGTCATCGAAGACGGCAACCGTGTTGTAATTCGGTGCGATGTGGTTCCGAAAGATTTCGTACTTGACTATCGCGTCATCGCGGTAGTCTCCGGTCTGACGCATGAAGATTGCTCTTGGATAGATCGACTGATTTTCCAGCCATTGCCGAGTCAGATCGATGCAATCCGCTTTCCGGCCAGAGACGATGAGGACTTCAAAGAACTCTTGGAGAGCCCAGAGAATCCGCCGAACATCTTCGTCTACCGCATCTTCATGGACTCGGGTGTAGTCGTATGGGCTGCGCCCGCTCATGTGGGCTAGTGTCCCGTCGAGATCGAAGATGACCGCCTTCGGCGTCAACGGATCTCGCGTATACGGTTCGAACAGAGTCTGGGACGTAGCTTCGATCTCCGGCCAAGTGCCTATAGGGAACTTCGCGGCCATCTTCGAGATAGCGTCTGGGTCTACGTATCGGCCTCTTCCGGTGAAGCCTCGTTCGTAGTTGCGATGTTGGCAGATCAGAGCCGGGGTAAGGATGTCTTCTACTTTGAACGTTACGCCGTGGCGCTGAGCGAGGTCCGCCCAACGCCGGGCGTATCTCTTGCGGAGGTTCGTACCGTCTTCGATCACGTTGTAGCCGTCAGTCAGAAGACGAGAAACGGCGGCCTGTTGGACCGCCGTAACCTGGTTCTCTTCCTGCGGGGAAAGAATGCCCTCTTTACCGAATAACATCAGCCGGTAGTCATCTCGGCTGACGCGCGCCCGCTTTGGCCCTTCAGTGCACCACTGCCGGGCGAACGTAGTCTTTCCGCTGCCGGGATAGCCTCGGGTGATTACAAGCTCTGTCAATGCTCCCTACCATCCAACGGGTTTGTTCGGCGTAACGTCCACAGCTTGTGTCAGAGCGCGCGCGGCCAAGCTGACTTGTTCTTCCGCAAGCTCGACATTCCACGCGGCGTGTGCTGATTCTTCGGCTCGATCGGCCGAAAGATATCGAAGCACCGATCTAACGACTTCCTCTCGCGCGACCATCACTCGTTGATCAGCGTCGTAATCTCTCAATCAACTTCCTTGATTCCGGCTTCTTGGGCGCACTTGCCTTTGTGTGCATCCCATTCGCCTTTCTCGTCTCTTGCGTACTCTCCGGGACTGATCGGATAAAAACAGATACAGCACATACCGGCGAAGAACGGCGTTGGGCTTGACATTAGTACTCCAGTTCGACATATCCGCCTGGATCTAGCGTGACACCGCAAACGTCTTCGAAATAGTCGCCATAGTCCCGATCCGGGATATAAACACGGACCGAGAGGTCTTGCGGCATATTCGATAATGCTTCGATCAGATCGGCGACAGTCATGATCTCCTGATTCAAGTTCGTCAGACAGCCTTGTGATAGGTGCCGTTGAGAATCCTGGATACAGTGGCGCGGTTCACCTCGAACGTGTCCGCGAGTTCCTGGTGTGTGAGCCCAGCACTGAGCCGGAATCGGCGGATAAGCGTCACGTCTCGGTTGGTCAGCTTCTTTCGGTTGTCGAGCTTGGCGCGCAGTGCCGTGTTCTCTCGTTCCAGCTCGGCTACGCGGGCAGTCATTTCGTTCAGTTCTCCGATAAGGAAACCGGGGATGATGTTGTTGAAGCTCATTGGGCTACCTTCCAATGGTCAGAAGTGATCAGTACGAATAGATGGAGAGGTGATCAGGTGAATGCTTGTTCTTCGCCTTCGTCTGAGTCGGTGATGATCTGTTGCACTTCTTCGGGGGAGAAGCGGCGGCTACAGATGAAGATGACCTTGTCTTTGTTGAACTCGACTATGGTGTTATCGCCGTAGATGACATACTTTTCTTCTTTTTCGTCGTATGAGTATGTTGCATCTACGAAATAGATGGTTCCGTATTGTTCAGCGCCTACAGTGACGAGGTTCACTGAATTCTCGTCGGCAGTGGCGGTTGCGTGCAGTGCTTCGAAGAAGTCAGACATCTAGCCCTTTTGGTAGTTACGTGTCAATGCTGAGATCAACGCTCGGTCTCGAATCGATGTTTGGCGATGACCTCGGCTGTAGGAGGGTTCAGCATGCGGCCGGATCTCATCCATTGATCTGCGCTGCGCCCTGGAGTTCTCACTACAGGGCTTCCCGGAGGCTTTGCCTCGGTGCCGTTGCGTCGTGGCTGACAGTGTGTGCATATGGCCTTGTCTGGAAGTGTCCCGTTGGGGTGCGGGTACTTGCATAACCCGCACCTAGGGGTTCTCTCGGCGACTAGATTGCACCCCACCCGCTATCCATGGATTGGGCGGCTTCGCTTCGTGAGGGAGAATTCTCCGAAGACACAGCGCCCGGAGTGCCGGTTAGCTTGGATTCTTCGCCGAACGCGGGAGCTTTATGGAATTCGAAAATATCTGCATCAAGGCTCAGTCGCTCTTCGCCTTCGCGTGTCTTCCATTTCCTCTGATACGGGCTGATCGATACTTCTACCGCGTCGCCTTTCTTGAACTCGGCTTCAGCGATCTGCTCGGCTGTATCCCGCCATGCCTTCGCGTTAAAGATGATGTTGTGTGTGTTCTCCCACGTGCCGTCTTCTAGTTTCTTCGCTTTGTTGAACGCGATAGCGCAGTCGAGTACCGCGATGCCAGAGGGCAGGAATTTGATTTCAGGGTCACGGACGAGTCGGCCGATGCCGGTAACCTTCGGCAATGCCATAGGGTCGGATTCCTCCATTAGATTTGAAAGGGTTATTCGTTGTAGTCCCATTTGGAGACTTTGTCGAAATATTCTGGGTCGGTGGCCTGCCATGGCAGGTATGTTCCGTGTTTCAACTGGTCTGGCCAGTCGCGTTCATCGCGGCCCCCTCGCCATGGCAATAGATCGACTATCTGTGCACGGCCTACACCCGGATCTGTTTTCGCCCGGCTCATACCTAGGCCAAATTCCGGCCAACGCCTGAGCAGAGAAGAACCGATGGGCCGCATGTCTCGTTGCCCCTGTGGCCCTGTGCCGTTGCCTGCATGGCATTCGGTGATCAAGGCAACGTTATGCCGCTCCCGCATCGAATCAATCGTGCCAACGATCTGCCGTAACGGCGCTTCCTCATTCGGGTTCGCCATATGCAGCTTGTACAGCGGTCCGGCAACTAGCATGTCTGGCGCGATATCGCTGAGTGCCTTATCGACCTGGTTGATATCGTTCGGGCTCTGAAGGTCGATACCGGATGGATGACAACTGACCAATAGATTGTCACGCCAGGATTCGCCGGTCAAACCTTGTTCTTCTCGGATCGCCTGTACCTTATTGAGAATCCACTTGTACCCGCGTGCGGTTTGCTGCTCGGAGTTCTCGGCATCGATCACCAATACGCGGTATCCGGCTTCTTGTCCTGGGATCAGATGCCCGGTGAACGGATGTAGGCCAGCGGCGAGTGTTGCCGCGAATTGTCGGCACATGACAGTTTTGCCCCCACCTTCTGCACCGGTCAGTAGAAGCCGATCTTGTCTTTCCAGCAGGCCCGGCACGAGCCAGTCATACGTGTATTGGCGACGGGTGTATTCGCCGATCGGTTTAGGTCTGATTATCGTTTCGACGTGTTCACCTCCGGATGGTTCTGTGTGCCGATCTCACGGTGTTCTCTATCTCCCAATCGCTGAGCCCTATACGTCGGGCAGCGTCGACTACTTCAGCGAGCGTTGCCGCTGCTGTCTCTGTCTCCAATGCCCGGCAGGCAGCCCAATGCAAAGACTTGTTCCGCTCTCCCTCGACCGCTTGCATAAGCCACGCGGCGAGCCCATTGCCTGTACTGGTGCCTGCACTCGCCTGTGCGGGAAGAACAAGCGGTGCGGTGATCGCACGGACCCGGTTCAGCAGATGGTTCGGGAGCCTGGCAATGGGGGCGTCATTCAGCCACGCATAGGTTCCGCCGTGCGGGTGGATAGATGGGGGTGCGACCAGGTAGCCGTGATGGGTTTTGATGTCGACGCCAGAACACCCGGATAGCTTGGCTTTGGTCTTGTCTGGGTATCTCATCCACACATGCCAACCGCCCCCGCCTGTGCGGGCGGTCCATGTGTCTGGAAGCGCCCCTAGGGATTCGAGGGTTCCGCCCGACCTTGGGTCTATGTCGAGGACTATTAGGCCCTCTGCGGGGCGTATAGCGATGTTTGCGGTAGGCCAGCGCTGCCACCATTCCCGGATCTGTGCCGGGTTGGCGCTGGCGTCTTTCATTCCGTGTTCGGTGAGCGGGATTTTGGTTCGCGGTTTCAAGGGAAAGACCTCGATCCCTTGTGCCGCGTAACCTAGCGCCGCTGTTTCGAACTCACGCGGCATTACCTACCGATTCGACTGCGGCCAACACTCGGCCGAGAAGATCGGCATCATCGGTCTCGCTGAGCTTTCCCTTACCCCCGGCATCGTGATAGATCCCTGCCAGGTCGGCAGGGCTCATTCCCTTGCTCTGGGCAGTAGCGAAAATCTTGGTTCGGGTTGTGTCTGCGGCTGTAGGTGGTTCCGTATTCTCTGCGGCCTGTTCGGCTTGCCGGTTGCGGACCTCGGTTGCACTGGCAATACCGCGCTTCGTATCGGCGGCCAGGGCGGCAACGATTGCCCTACCCCAAGCGGAGGTTTCCGCGTTCTGAATCTCTGAACCTTTGG
Organism: Nocardia vulneris; assembly: GCF_001613425.1. Classification (GTDB taxonomy): domain Bacteria; phylum Actinomycetota; class Actinomycetes; order Mycobacteriales; family Mycobacteriaceae; genus Nocardia; species Nocardia vulneris. The sequence goes on from NZ_BDCI01000055.1 coordinate 8,861, forward strand.
TGTAGGGCGTTTTTCCGGGAAAGGCTTCTTGGGCTACCCCGATGCCGGGTCGTTCGTCATCAGGTGTGCGATACGCGGCGGCGGTGTAGACAATCACGGTCTGTCCGGCAATCTCTTTGACCTCGAACGGGTTCTTCGGGTCAACAGGCTGGAAAGAACCATGCGGATGCTTCTCACGGAATTCGACAATCCGTTCGTTGACTTCCACATAGTCATTGGCTTTCTGGAATCCTGCCAAAGTGTTCCCTCTCTGATGATTAGTTGATTCGCTGGAGCGGAGGAACCTTGCGGGTCTCGATAACCTGTAGTGCCAGAAGTACGGCGTTCCAGCCATAAACAAGGTCCAGCTCATACAAGTGGCAGACATAAGCGCCGTCGACAGGTTCAAGCGGGAGATGAATCATGACACCGGTAGTGAGGTCGATATTCTCGTGTAGCGGACTTCGCTCACCTGTTTCCGGGTTGTACCGTTCACCATGCGCGTAGATCGCCAGCTGTAGCAATGGCGCTAACGGATACTTCGGTGTCGATCGGCCGGTCTTGAGATCCCAAACCTGAACCTTGCCGTCACGTTCGACAAGCTTGTCGATAGAACCGGCTGCCCTGATCTTGTCTACGACTACAAAAGGCTCGTTATCGACTACCCGATAGGGCTGCATGGCCTCTTGATAGGCCCGCATCGGACCGGCGATCTCTTCAGGCATGTACTCCGGCCATTCACCCCGGTCGATAACCTCGGTGAATTCGTGCGTAGCGGTACCAGATTCGGCTTTCGTTCCCGACCCGGCGGCTTCAGTAGCGGCTTTCAGGATTCCGAAAAACTGCTTCTTGTTCCGGTCGTAGGCTTCATCTCCGTCACGCGAGATCAGAGACGAGATCTGGAGTGTCAGCGATCGGCGCTTGACTACTCCGATGGCGGTCATGCATTGTTTCCAGAAGGTTAGTCCGCCCTCTTCGTCCAGCACCTTCGCTAGCGTGCTCGCCCGCTCATAGACTTCTGACTGACCTGTTTCCGGATTTAATAGGAACGGCTTACCGTATTTGCGTGGGATGTTGTAGTCGGTCAAGTAACCCTTTCTCGAATGATTCGCACCAAGCGGGCGGCTTGATGGTAAGGGTCAACACTTGGGGGAAGTAGATTGTAGAGATGCCCCACAGTGACGGCACCGAACACGATTGTTGAGGCAGGGTGTTTTAGTAGCTGCCGGTCTACTTCTTCCGATAGAAGCTGACCCTTGGCTGCGGTCATCTCATGAATGGCAACTATTGCGAACAGCACGGCCCAAGCCTGCTTACCTGTCAACACTCGGTGAGACCACGGACCAGCTGTGCAAAGTTGCCGCTGAACGTGTATTCGCGAATGCGACCGTCGAAATCCTTGTACGAAATGTCAACTACGGTCTCGTCATATCCGCATGTATCGCAGCCGCCTGTGTACTGGGTTCGCTCCTCGAACGTGTACACCTCTGCAATGTCGAGTTCGTCAGTCTTGCGGAGGTAGTTAGCAACCGCGTTCAGAAAACTATCGGTGTAAACCTTCATGTGACTTTCTCCGTGATTGTGCTGTAGGTGGTGCGGTCACTTTCCGATTTTGGCTATCGGATAGCCCGCATGTCGGTAGGTGGTCCAATCGGCTTCCCAGACGAGTCCTTCAAGTTCCTTCGCGAACTCATGCGGCATCCATCGAAAGACTTCCCCGGTATCCAGGTCGGTTACCTGTAGCCGAATCCCGGACCTTGTCCAGATGGCATTAGTAACCCGCATCGTGCGCTTCTTGGTCTCTCTCACTTTTCGTCCTTGGGCCAGAATGCGACTACTGCGAGGATTCCTGTTCCGACAAGAAAGAGCAGGACGGGAAGCCACAGCGGGGCGAAGACCCACCACCAAGACCAGGCAACAACTCCAGCCAATTTCAATGTCAGCACGATACTGAAAACAAACCATGCCAACGGGATTCCGCCTGTTGTTTGAACGGGGCTACTAGCCATTCCAGCAATCCTCTCGGTCATAGGTAGACCAGTTCTCTACCCGTGCGGGTTGTTCATTCGGATACATGTCCGGCTCCACCCATGAGCGGTACATGTCTATGCCAGGCATTGAATTGAACTCTGAATCAAAGACGCTCTTCGGGCTGCTCACCTCCGCGAAGGTTCGACGCTTGGTGCCCGGACCATCACCAAGTGTTCGCGCTGGTTCAGCTTCATATGCAGAGAAGAGCCGACGGACGCCCGCATTGGTTTCTTCGGTCAATGCGACGAAGGCCCGGCTTCGGCGCTTCCGTTCGGCTTCTGTCGCGGGGGCCTCGTTGTGAACAAAAGCTTGGATAGATTCGACATAGCGGTCGGAATAGTCCTCATCTCGTTCTTGCAGGGCAGCTAGGCCGCGTGCAATATCTTCGGCAATTTCTGGCCACAATGATTGACCTGTCAGCGCTGCTTTGATGTCGTCTACGCCGTATTGCACCTGTATAGAGAACCGAACATTGTTGTTGCGGTGTCGAACCGCGATACGGTGCCCCATCCGGCAGAGTAGATTCATCCGTTCACGAGCTGTCTTGTCTTCCAAGAATGCGTATGTGGCGGGGCTTTCCAGAACTTGAATCCAAAGCTCCTGGGCTAGATCATCAGCTTCGATGATCGAAGGCCACTCGTAGACAACTGCGTTCGCGGCGCGGCGGATTACCTTATTCAATTCTTCTGTGTCCACGCTCATGACGATTGGGTCATTCACTCGTACGGATACTCCTCTTCGTGGTCCCAGTCATCACAGAGGCAAAGCTCTGGTATTTCGTTGCAGTCCTCGCACATGGCTACTGGTCACCTTTGATCAGATGGGCAAGGTTCTCGATAGACTCCGATTCGAAGCCGGACCATGATCCGGCAGTGCCATTGATGAACCATTCGACTATGGGAACTTCTTTGAAGCCTTGTTCGATCAAGGCAGCCGAGACAATCGGCTTGTATGTGATGTCGACTTCGGTGAAGGCGACGCCGTGCTTCCGCATATAGATCTTCGTTGCGTTGCATTGTGGACAGTTCTTGCGGCTGTACACAGTGACTTCGGAGTAGTTAGGCATTGTCTCGCTTCTTGAATCTTCCTGTTTCGAATCAGCGGCTGTCATGCAAGCGCTCGAACAGAGAAGGGACCGTAACTATCGTCTGCGGTGAAATTAGCCGCCTGCCACACTTCGTTATGTGCAGCCTTCCAGTGCCATGTGCCCCCGCTGTACTTCCAGTAGTCGCCGTCCTTATCGATGTACTGACGATCTTTCGGAGCGAATTCAAGACTGTCGTAGGTCGTTTGAATGGCTACCGAGGTAGCCGCGTCATAGAACGCCTTCATGAACTCCGCGAGGCCCGAAGGAATATCCTCGAAGTTTTCGAAGCCGTACCATTCCGACTTCTCCAAAGCGGCATCGAATGCTTCTTTCAGCCGGGCCAGGTCTCGGCGTGCTTCTCGCTCCAGCAGCTCAATTTGCCGGGTAAGGGCCAGCGGCGCGAAGCCGTCTCGCTTATCGAAGTAGTCGCGGACGCGCTTCATATCATCGAGAATGTTAGTCACTATTAACCTCATGAGTCGGTACGATGCGTTCGCCGATCACGGCAAACGCTGGGGGATTGGTCAGGTATTCTTTGCCGCGTTCGAATGCGGCTATATCGTCCCGGAAATGCCCTAGGACATCCCGATTGCATTGCTGGTCCAAGAGACCTCGGATACGCCCGGTTGTGTGGCAGTGGTCAACAGAGAGCTTCTTTCGGTCTTTCGCTCTCGGCCTGCCGCAGATGTAGCACTTGCCCTCTTGGGCTTCATAGAGCGCCCAATACTCTTGTGGTGTGAGACCGTAAGTCTCGTTGATGTGGCGTTCCCATGAGTAGTCGCGCCGCGTGACTTTGCGGGCTCTTCTATGGGATGCGCATAGGTAGGGTTGATTGCCTACGCGGGTCGCCTTGCGCTTTGTCGTGATCTTTTCTCTGTCGCAATCAATGCATCTTGGAACAGACGCATGTGTTCTACTCATGTCGTCCTATGCACATAGCGGGCAGTCGCACGACGGCATCACCGACTTGGGTCTATCTGATCCAATTCGAGACAGCCAACGTTCGTAGCAGGCATCGAGGTCCCGGTATCGAGTCGATTCGTAGAGGTACGCTCCGACAAACCCTGTGGCATGTCTGCGTTCTGCTGCGGCCTTTCCGACTTCTTGATAGACCCGCTGCAATGTGTTGCCGGACTCGATCAGGTCATCCACGAATAGCCATTTCTCGCCCAGTCGGCCTTCGCAGTTGGACCGTGCATGCGATCCGTCGTTAGGTTTGCGGATAAGAAGGAATTCGACGCTCAACGCTCGGGCCAGTGTCGGAATCATCAATGCGCCCGATAGACCGGTACCTACCAAGGTGTCGAACTGGACATCTTTCAGCACCGATTTTGCGTCGCTGATTGCTTTGTCTGGGTCATAGATCATGTCCATGTATGAACTGAAGACAGCAGGCAGTGGTGTTCGGCGAGCTTCGATCATGACGTTACTAATCAACTTTCAGAACTCCGAATGGGGGATGTATTCGAACGTGCGATCAGAGAAGACGGCAAGGGCCAGCGGTTCGCCGGTCACGGCGCGGCTCGCGTTCCATTGGATATAGACGATAGCGGGCAAAACGTCACCTTACGTTACGAATCAACTTACAGGCATTAAAAGAGCTGCCCGAGGCAGCGGATAGTTCATAATCAGAATTTAGACAGCACGATTCCCGGCTTTACTTGACCCTTTGGCTTGTCGGCAGAGAGCGAGCGCCCCGAACGCTCGTCTTTCTCTCTGGCGAATCGAAACTAATTCCCCCTACTTTGCAAGACTCCTACCGAGGTGCGCTCAGTCGAACTCTGGATTGATTTGATCAAGCTGTCTTTCTGCCGAAGATGGCATAGGTGGTTTCGATGCACCACCTAGCCATCATCCCCATGTCTCGATATTCCGATTCGCCGATCCAATGATGATGATGCGCGGCCAGATATTCAGCGACTGGAACATAGAGAGGCTGGTGTTTCTTCAGGCGTTCAGAGCGACGGACCACAAGGCAAAGTTGGCCCGCAATAATTGTCGTATTTGCATTCAGCAACGTTGGTGATGCAACAGATAAACTCTGTGCGGTAACGCCAATCAAGATAACCCTTCCCCTTCATACCCTAAACGACTATGGCTGATCCTCGGGTTCCGGCAGCTCCCAGATGGTGTGCATTTCTGGGGTCATCTCCTTAGTGTGCCGGTTTACCCGAAACAGCAACTTCCCATCACTCGCCACCCTCGGGCGGTAGGCGAATCCCCCTTTGTTACTCACGCCCGGCTCGGGGGCGATATCTGGATCGAACTCTAAGACTACGTTTTCGTTTCTGATGTATCGGTACCACCACCGGAGACGTTGCAACTTCTCCGGCGACATGCCTTCACCGTTTGTTTCGAACCACTCCCCGTGATCGCGCATTCGCTTGTACGGCGATACCTGAAGTAAATGGTTAGGAACTCTCCATGGAAAATGCTTCGCCACTACTTGCCGGGGGGTGAGTAGGTGCTCTCCGTGCTCTCCGATGAACTTGGATACCGCTTGCCGGGAAACCCCCATAATCTCGGCAATCTGTTTCTGAGTCATCCCTTGCCGCATGAGAGGTTCGATCTCTGCGAGCGAAAGGATTGGTTTGCGGCCCATTTGGCAGCGCCCCTTTCGGGTCGGCATCAGCTCTAACGTTGATAGGTAACGCTTAACAATGACACCCGAGGGCGTTACGAGTCAACCTTGAGGGTAGGCCAGCATGCCGCGAACCCTGATTTGGCGGGAGATGTGAACCGTGCCGGGCACGGCGTATCGAGCCCCTTAGCTGAAGGTTTCCCCGGTCAACCGAAGGTTGTCGAAGCAACCTCGCCGCTTATAGCGGTTTGATCTGGTGACCATAATCTCCCCTCTGTTTGAGATCGGAGGTTATCCCTCCTCTTTATTCGTGTCGATCTTGGTTACAAGATCGTTACCGTTCCCGATGTTTGGTAACGATTCGGGTCGGGAACGGCATGACCCCTGCGTTGCTCGAACATCCGTTCGAACGCCTCAACATACACCCACTTGCCGCTGTCGGCAATCCCCCTATGCCGCAACATCTTCCAGCCGGGGAGGCTGCCGCGCATCATCGGCCGCCTCCCCGCAATCTGTCACTGTGACGTTTCATCTGCCCCCATGGCCGCCGCCAGATCTCCCAGCGCTTGCGCGGCCTGGAGCAATGCAAGGTCATATCGCGCGCCCGGCCGCGCGAACGACGCCAGCGCTTCCGCGATCCGGTCAACGCCGCCCCGGTACCGCTCCGGAATGCGTTTCGTCTCAATGCCTTCGGCGATCAGCAGCGCCTTGCGTGCCCACCGGTTGCCGGGCTTGGTCGCGTCCAGGTCGACGCCGGGTTCTGCTGCGCCCGTATTGCCGTCCGAATCGCTCTCAGAGGCGCTAGCGCCCTCCGGGCGGGTAGATGCCTTGGCGCGCTTCCCTTTCGGTTCACGCGGCGGCTTGGGCGGGTTGAAGTACTCGTTCCAATCGACCTCGGGCAGCGCGACCAGATCGCCGGGCATCACGTAGGTAGCGAAGCCGTCTTGAATCGCTAGCTTCCACGCGGATCGATACTTGCGAACCGTTGTGCGGCTGGACAATCCAGCAAGGCCAAGCTTCGCGAACTCGTCCAGCGTCTTAGCTACTGAGCACTCTTGGCCAGTAGACCGGCCTCCTGGCCGACCTTCACGTGTGAAGGCGAAGACGAGTGCGGCGCGCTGCCACTCGGTCGCGGTAACGAGTTCCCCAAGTCCCTTGAGGTCCAACACGGCGGACTCTATATCTTCGGGAATTCGCATTTCGCCGATCGGTTCAATGGACATGCCGGGTTCTCTTTCTTTGGGAGGGCTAGTCATGTGGTCAACACCGGCCAGAGCATCCACCCCACATGCCGCGAACCGTCCTCGGCTCGGTCGGACGGATGTCCACTCCGTCAATAGGGCAATTCATTCTGGCCGATGCAAAACACATGATTACGTTACTAATCAACTTACGACGGAAGAAAAAGGCCCCGTAGGGCCTAGTTCACTTGTAGATCTTGCGTGTGCCTTCGTATAGAACATCCATCCCAGAAGGGTGGTTTTTGTAGATCACTCTGCCCGGACCTCCGAATACCCACTTATCAGAGAGAGGCGACCAAGCCGTCTCGCCTGCCTTCAGGTCGATAACCTTCTCTGTCCAATCGCTGCCGATATCCCGCATGTCGGCTAGCGCGTCTTCTCTCGTGTAGTGCTTCGGGGTCTTTTGTCTGGGCGCTTCTGCCTCGATCTGCTCAATGACGTTCGCCGGGAATTGCTTCAGATCGAACAGGGTTACGGTAACCGGATTCCCCATTCCGCCCGCCTTCAGCAAACGGCGGCCCCGCACATCCACTTTCATCAGATCCCAGCTGAGAGCACCCGGCTCCCGAGTCCACAACACAGCGAGTTCTTTAGGCGCTACGTGAACACCCGACAAGTCCTCTACTGAGAACCAAACAGCATCAGGCAGTGCAAAACTTTCGGTGTGACTCGACCCGGCATCTTCAAGCTCGATAGCCAGTGGATCTTCTTCGGCCTCTCTCATCATTCCGGGTAACCTCGGCTCTTCTCGAACTCTCTGTCTTCCAGGTATGCGGCTTGGTAAGCCTTCATGTCCGTTGTGATCCGCTTTTCTGCATCCGGCATCTCGAACCCTTCCGTACGCAAAATGAGTTCGCAGGCGAGACGCATTCCCGCGATACGTTCGGATATCTCTCGGTGCCGCGCGTTCTTCTTGGAGCCGGAAGGATACTCATCATCAAGCCGTCTCTTCATGCTCGCCATGTTTATGAGAACTGCCGCGTACGCTTTGCTGATCTCGTCCCTAAGCTCATCACGGAAAGCGAGACGTGAGACGTTGTGATAAACCGTCATTCCGGCACGTCCAGTTCTTCAGGGGAGTGCTTGCCTTGGCAGATGTCCCCCTTGCCCGTCTGGATCGAACCAGGACGCTTCAACGGCCTACCGCATTCGGTGCAGGTCTCGGACGCGAGTTCGCCCGCCGTGATGGCGTCTACGGCCTCTTGAACGTCACCGGGCATAACCATGGATGACCAACGGCCATTGACGAACTCCTGAACCTTGGTACTGAACAGATTCGCGTCATAGCTGAACTTGAATCGTCGTCCGTTAACGTCGTAGGTTCCGAAAGGGATTCCGTACTTCTCCGAGTTTTTCGGCTTCCCGGCCTTCTTGGTTGGTTCTGGTGGCTTCGCGGGAATCGACCGGCCTAGTCCGGGAATCTGAATTCGTTCAGTCATCACTACCTGTCCTTGTTCTTCTCGTACGCCTCTACCGCGCTCATCAGCGTATTGAGATCAGGTTCAGCGAACTCGCCTTCATCATCCACGCCGACGATGACGGCGTTACCAGCAATATGATCCTCGAACCTGGCTCCCGCGTACTGAAAGAAGACAGTAGCGCCTACATTCTCGGCTCGGCTTTCACGTTTTGCACTGTCACTGTGAAGTAGAAGGGTCGCCGGAGTGAGCGTGACGGTTTCGGCATAGTCGCAGTCGAGGAGCCGGAGGATATCTTCCATGCTGCCTGAGATCTCGACCGTTTGGGGTGCTTCGTCAGGCTTGATCAGTACCACCCGCATTATGTGTCCCTTGTATTGGTGTGTGGGGATCGGTTGTCGTGAGTCTACCGGGAGTCGAACCCGGACCCTTCCGCTTATGAGACGGACGCTCTACCGCTGAGCTATAGACCCTGTTGCGACGTTCAAGCTCGATCTTCCTCGACATCGGATGTGCGAAGCTGGCTAAGCTTCTTGAGTTGGTTTCTCGCATGTTCTATCTCGGATAAGAAGTGTTCTCGAATTTCGGCCTTCGCTTCCCGAAATGTCTGAGCATTACCGTATGGGTCTTCTTCGTCTTCGGCCATGCGAACGATCCTCGGGTAACTCGGATCTGACCAACTGACTGTGTAGCGTACGCGTAGCTTTCTATCCGCCTCAATCATTGGGGCATTCCTCGCATGAGTCGGCGCGCTGCTCCTCGTGTTCGGAACATATCTCGACCACTTCCAAGTCTCCAGGATCGTAACCTTCGGGATCATCTACCAAATCGGCTAGAGCCTCCTCGGCTTCCTTTGAGGAATAGTGCTGGGAACTTACGCAACCTTCAGCACTGAATATCCCGTATTCGGTCATCTCCACCTCTTAGGGTTAATTGATGGTTTGTCGTAGGCTGCCGGGGGCTCGAACCCCGAACCCACCGGTTAAAAGCCGGTTGCTCTGCCAGTTGAGCTAGCAGCCCTTCGTGATCCGATACCCTCGCTCGGACACGGGCATAATACCCGCTCGGATCTCAGCACGCTTTCGTTTCGCCTACCTGTACGGAACGGTATAGGGACAAGTCAAACCCAGGGACCGAACTCGACGGAGATAGTATTTCCGCGTCATCTTATATGTTCGGGTAGCTTCGCCAGGATCATTGCCGCTTTCGGGGCTTCTCTGGTTTCTGCTATCCGGTTGTGATGTTCTCAACCTTAGCGGGAATCTCGTTACGAGTCAACTTATGATTCTGGCGTTAGCGGTTTGTAGTCTTGCTGCATTAGCTCTTGAACCCTAGTGCGTGAGGGCTCCCAATCCGCTGCCGGAATCCTTGTTGGTTCCGATTCCCTTCTGAAGTTGTGGGTACAGCTAAGCATGAAGAGCGTTACTAGTCAACTTACATGTGAAGGTGAATTGTTAGCGGATGGTTCGCCCGCGGCGGGCGCCGGCTGGGCATACCTCGAGGTCAGAGCGCCAAGCGTGCGGGACGCAATCGATAGCTAGTGGCGCAACCGAGGTACGAAAAAGCCCCGCTCTGGTCAGAGTGCCGGGCGGGGCTTCGGTCGTCGAGCTGGCGCTAACGCTCAGGCCGTCAGCGCAGCTTCTACAACGTCGGGTACCACGGCACGTATCCGGTTCAGGGCCTTGTCAGTTCGCACCGAATCGACAGCGGCGAGCGTCGGGACGATGCCGCGCCAGACATCCACAGCGCCGCCCTGGTCTCCGGTCTGCCACATGCCCATACCTGTATCGGCAACCGCAATCGAGTACACCCGCCTGTGGGTGTCAGGGTTCCAGATCGATGCAGCTTTACGGAAGTAGTGTTCAGCGTTGGGCGTGTCTTGCAGCGCCACAAACGCTTTCGCGGTCTGGTTAGCGATGGTCGCCTTATTGGGCATCCACACCGACACGTACCGGGGCAGCTCGGTAGTCACCTCCGTTCCAGCCCAAGGCCCGGCTTCAAGTTCACGCAGGGCGGCGAGCGCTTCTCGCTTGTGCCCTTGTTCTGCGTAGCATCGCACCAGCGCCACACGGAACACAGCTTCAGCGTCGCCACTGACAGCGCCGCGCGCTAGCCGCAATGCTTCCTCGGCGAGCGGTACCGAGAAGCTGACTTCACCAGGCTTGCCAACGTCTACGTTCTGTAACGCGAGGATTCGAGTGGCGAACCCTTCATGCCCCGGAAGACCGTACTGGGCTAGTCTGCGCGCTGCTAGGTAGTACCGCTGCGCGACACCGTCCAAGTCTGCATCGTGAGACTTGAACCCCACCAGGTAAGCCAATTCCGCAGCAGCGCTATAGGCTTCACGCCTCGCGTGCGGGTCTGCGAATCTGCCTTGAAGCATCGTCGCCACATCAGTAGCCAAGAATTCCGCGACGGCTGTACGCCCGGTGCCACCGCCCATCGCTTCATCCAGCTCGTGAAAGCCGTCCGCGATCTTATGCACGGCGCGAACCTCTGCCATGCCTACCCGCGACGACGAGGTGAGTTGGGCCAAGCGCTCCAACCCCTCTTCCACCTCTGCCGCTGCCAGCGCCGTAGCTGAGAGTGCCGCAGAGTACGCAACCTTCCGCAGAAACGACCGCCTATCCACGTCGGCCCGCCCCAGGGCAACCAACGAGGTGATTGGGTCGGCTAACGTTCCACATACTCTTTGGTACCACGCGCCGATGTCAGCCGGGTGTGTCCGTTCGCCGGTTTCGAAGTACGACAGCGCAGACCGACTGTAGGGAACACGGGCCGCCATCGCGGTGAGCGACAGCCCCGCAGCCTCTCTGGCCTGACGGAGCTGCGCCCCTGCGACCGCCTGGTCGATGTCCATACGGGCAGCCTAGGCCGTTTTGTGGACGGCTGTGGACGCGTTTCGGTATCCAATCTTGCCGATGACGGGTCAGGCTTAAGTACCGATCAAGGAAGCAGGGGCGGACATGGGAGACCACCGGTCGTCAGGGTCGCCGAAGCGAACACCGGTAACGCAGTCCATTGGCGGGTTCAAGCTCAGGGATGCCGACTTGATGCAACGAACCCTTGACGGGCTAACCGAACTAGGCGCGTGGGGACATGGGACGGATGTTCCCGCTAGGCATCTCCGATGCCGGGATGACGTAAGGCCCGGCATCGGAGATAACCAGACGGAAGGGGAGGCGCGGTGATAATCCAGACATTTCCGGACGGGTCGACTTCTCATGTAACCGAAGCGTCCGGAGTGAAGGCGTGGTGGATGCTCATTCACTTGCGGTCGCACGTGATGTTCGTCCGCGATCTTTCCGATACCCACCCCGCATACCGCCGCAAGGCCAACGGCAAGCATGAACCCATGCGTGGATGCTCGCCCGGACTGATCGCATTCGATGACGATAAATTCCCCGACCTTGCGAAGTGTCGAGATGACTACCCGGATCACTCCGCACTCTGGGATGCAATACGCTCCGAAATGTGGACCTTATTCACCGGGGCGGGGCATGACCACAACCCCGCCGCAGCCGAGTTGAGATAACAATGCTCAATCACTGCGCCGCCGATATAGACATCAACACCGAAGAATCTGCCTGGCACTTTCTGAATATTCATGGCGGCCATCGCATCACCGAGTGTCCGATAAAGCTACAAGCGAAGATATTTCTGGTTCGCATCCGGCGGCGTCCGCCGATATATCCGATAGGCGTCTCACTCACGGGCGTCTAAAACATTGCTTCCCGCTTCCATTCCCGCCCAGGGAGCGGGTTAGAGGGGACTCCTAGTCATCAGGGGGCTAGGAGTCCCCGCCGCACTTCTAGTGAAAGAAAATCCATGACCCGGTCAGATTATCGCGAAAGAGAGACATTGGAGGTGCCGCGTAAGCCGCAGCCGTTCGACCCCGAAGCACTGAACTCCGCGCGCGTATACGACTATCTGTTGGGCGGTAAGGACTATCGCGAAGTCGACCAGGATTTCGGTGACGAATTGCTGCATCACGCGCCCGAAACAAAGACCGTGGCGTGGTTCGCCCGCAGCTTCATGCTCAAAGCGGTTCAGATGGCAGCCGACGCCGGTATACGGCAGTTCATCGATCTCGGGTCCGGTATCCCGTGTACGCCCAATGTGCATGAAGCGGCTCGGGAGATCGATCCGTCCGCACAGGTTGTGTATGTCGACTACGACCCAGTTGTCCATACCCACTGTGACGCACTGCTAGCGGGGCCGCGCGGCGTCACAGCCCTACTCGGCGACATTCGCCGCCCTGGTGAAGTCATCGATCAGATCAAGAATACGACGTTGATCGATTTCAGTGAGCCTGTAGCCATCACCATGATTGGGGTCTTGCATTACGTGATGGACAGCGAAGGTCCCGGCGAGATAATCGCCGCTTTTCGCGATCGTATGGCACCCGGCAGCCTCCTTGCGATTGCTCACGGCTCCACCGATACCACGCCCGAAGTACTCCAGGTACTCAAGGCGGCAATGGGTACCTCCGCCCAAGTCCAATTCCGATCCACAGCAGAGACGGAGGCGCTGTTTAACGGATTCGACTTGCTGGAGCCGGGGGTTGTTCCCGTGCAAGAGTGGTTGCGTCCCGATCTGCCGGAAACGCGCATGATCATGCTCGGCGCTGTCGGATTGAAGCCGTAAGGCCAAACCTGATTGGAGAACTGTGCCCGTGCCGGTCATGGATCGAACCCCCTGCCCCTATCCGGCAGTGCCGAATTCAGCACGAATCCACAACTTTTTGTTAGGCGGTAAAGACAATTACAAGATAGACCAAGCAATCGCCGCTCGAATGGTCGAGATCGCTCCGGACACCAAAGTTTTGGTCAGCACAGTTCGTCAATTCTTGGTCGACGCGGTTGAATTTATCGCAGAAGCCGAGGTGGGTCAGTTCATCGACCTCGGATGCGGCTATCCAATGTCGCCCAATGTGCATGAGGTGGCGCAAAAAGTCAGGCCCTCGGCGCGTGTGGTCTATGTCGACTATGACCCAGTCGTTCATGCGCATTGTGGCGCGCTATTGGCTCAATCACCAAGCGTGTCAGCCTTGCTAGCCGATATCCGCCGCCCATACGAGATCATAGACAGCATCAACTCTGAGTCGCTGATTGATTTCAGTAAACCAGCCGCGATTCTGGCTATCGACGTTCTGCATTACGTGATGGACGAAGAACACCCCGACGAGATCATTGCGACATTCCGTGACGCCGTAGCACCTGGTAGCTATCTTGCGTTCGCGCATCTGTCAGACGAAACTTATCCAGGAGTCCAATCACAGTTGCACTCTGACACCGATAATACGCCCGCCCAATTGCGCTACCGATCCGCCTCCGAGATTCGCGCATGGATGGACGGCTTCGAATTGCTCGGAACCGAAATCGCTCCGGCGCAGCGCTTGCAGGACGCGCCGAAAACACGAATCGTCATGCACTGCGGGATCGGGAGAAAATGGAATGACTGATATGGAAACGCAAGAAGCAACCGTCAGACTGGATGGGCACCCTAATGTTGAATATGCCGTCACAGTCGTAAAACAGGGCTCCGGCGAATGGCAGCTTTTGAAGGTCACCACCTCGGGTGTCAATTCATGGCTGACAGATTGGGATTTTAGGCCGAGCGCAACACGCCTTATACACAACACGGTCTACGGCTGTGACCTGCTCCAAGCGCACGACGGGTCTGAACCGCAAGGTGAATTTGATTGGATGGACGCGTCCATAAGTAACCGCCTTCACTTCGGCGGTATTAGCACCATGGCCACGCTCGCCCAGAAAACGGACGACGAGATTCTCGAGATCCGTGGGATAGGACGGCGCAAACTCGCTGCATTGCACAAAGGCATTGATGAGTGGAAAGCTCGCCTTCTCGTAGCTCTTACCGCCCCCGTTTCTGACTCGGACACAGCATGAGCGGTTGTCAGCTCGCCAGAGCACCCCCGACGCGAATCACCCACGGATACAATCCTTTCGGATACTGGCCTCGGCTTCCGCAGACAGGCCGAGGACGCACCAACCGGCATCCCCCGGCAATCGCGACGCCAGCCGGGGGCTGTCCGCTCTCCGGACACCGCCGTCCGGACACCAACACGCCAAGATTCCTAGGGGGGAATCATGCGAAACCTGTTCAACGCCTTACTAACTGGCGCGTTAATTTCCGGCGCGCTAGCGGGCGGCAACGCCGCAACTGCCGAACCGAGCGGCACGCTTGTCGCCGAGCGAAAGCCGATCTGCGACAACGGCTTCTTCGCCTACCGCACACCAACAGTCCTCCCGCCCAACATCGAAGGCTACGGCTGGGCCAAATGCGACCTACCCTCCAGCGGCGACCCCGGCCTGACGCACGACTACTACCTGAGCCTGCAACGACGGAACGCATCCGGAGGTTGGGACTCGGTCGGTCAGCACGAACGAACCAGCCTCGTCCCATGGGCGCGCCAGACCTACACAGTCAGCGCGCCGTGCACGGCCGGATACTGGCGGATCTACTCGTCCGTAAGCGGTACCATCCAGGGCAGACCATACGGCCCGGTCGAGACCACATCCGATGAACGTGTCGTGACGGCCGCCGACTGCGGACAGTAGAAGGGGAAGCCATGGGACGTTACGCCGAGTACATCGGCCCTGTCAGCAAAAGGGACCAGGCGATAAGCGCTCTGCGTGCCCTGAAGCGGGCAATGCCCACACGGAGAAGGTTGCACCCCCGCGACTCCGGAGGCGGATACCAAGGTGTACGCCGCGAGTTCGGCCGGTGGGTTCTACGACCCATGAGCGGTCCGGGATCACGTCGATGGATCAGCAAGCCGCACTACGCCACGCGCGCAATCCCCGGCAACGATCCAACTGCCGCAAAGAACTGGGCATTGAAAACCTTGGGTATCTGACAACCGAGTTGAAGCGCCCCGCTGAGCTGAATGACGGGGCGCTTCTTCACGTTCCTACACCGCAAACCAAACGCTATAGCTAGCGGTTCTACAGGCACAGAAGTCGGCTTCGGGAAGAAGATGTCTGGATCTATTCCGAACCATTCCATGTGTCTCCGAAAAGGGTAACTCGGGTAACCGGGGTAACCTCGCTGGTCGGCCTGAACAGGGCGGTTACCTTGGTTACCTTGGTTACCCATTCTCAACGTATCGCTCCCATGCTTGGCCGAGTCCAGTATCGCCTTGGACTACGTAGCCTTTACCTGCTACGCCACGAACCTTGAGAGTTTTCCGCTGCACTCCGTAACGTGACAAAAGTTCCGCCATCTGCCGAGCCGTGAGAGCGCCGCCGCGTTGATACGTGACCCACTCGCCGCCCTCTTCGAGGTCGTACAGCGCGGGAAGGATGTCTTTGGTATGCATCTGTTGCTGACCATCGAAGATGCGGTAGAGATCTCGGAGGAGCTGTACGCCGGGGGATACCGGTGTCGGGTCCTCGCGATGCAACACGAAGTATTCACAAGCCTCACGGGCGATTCTCGACCAGTGCGAACCCGCGTTGTCGGCAACAGTCAGAAGCGGCTCCCAGATCTCCGCCGCACGGTCCCGAACACCTTCGGGCACTACGGGTTCGTGATGCGCAAGCGCCTGTCGCTGGCCCGCTGGGGAATCGAACGCCCACCGCTGGAACTCTCGCCGGAATCCGGCTGTAGCCGCCGCAGCGTGCCGCTCACGGAACGGCTCGACATGATCGGAGGCGCGCCGCCGCCGCATATGGATTGTGATAGACCGACTAGTGATGGTGTCCGGCATATTCCCTGCGATACCAGCGAGAGCCACAGGCGCGAACACCTCGAAGTTCTCTACACCACCATCTTCACCTTTTGCGGACCTCTGAACCGTGGCACCACGCTTGTATCCCGCGTTGAAAAGCGCTCGAATGTCTTGGGTTTGGCTGGAACCCCGACCGAATACCGCATCCGCTTCGTCTTGAAGGATTGTCGGCGAAAGCTCATACATAGAGATGGACCGATACAACGCCGAAGGCGTAGTGCTGAAGGTGAACATTGGCCGATGGCACAGCAGGTGAAGCAGCTCAAGAACCCGTGTCTTACCGCTGCCAGGTTCCGGTGAGTCCAAGATCAAACGGGGAGTCACATAGAAGATGTCTGATACCCAAGTGTGTGCCGCCCACAACGCAAGAACCGAGTAGCAATGGTCATCCGGCAAGACTGTGTACCGAGCAAAGAACTGTTCGATCTCGTCCAGCGCAGCGGCCAAGGCTGGATCTGGCTGCAAATCGCCGTGCATCGGAAGAACGTTCGACATGTGGTCTGTTCCTTGTATTGGACAGAAGGAGGGTGGATTTGAAGGGATAGTAGCACGGCAATAGCAAGCCGGATAGGCGTTTTGGATTACTTCTCCGGGTTAGCGCGATTCGTGGCTGTATCCATAGCTATTCAAAGATGGGCGTCTGAGTGCGGGTGTGTCGCGGTCGGTCAACTGTGGGACGGCATTCGTTCTATCGTCGTTCCCTCAGGTCGGCCTATTCAGAACTGTGAAGTAGGTCACACTTGAAGCTTGCCGGACGGAATCCGGGGGGTCCGGACACCCATATACATATAGAGGGAGGAACGGAGTTCCGACCGATACTGATCGGCCGGTCCCAAAGACCGGCCTCACAAGCTATCTATAGCCGCATCAAGCGACAATAGATACTTAGATCAACCTTGAAGGTTGATCCTTGACATAGACCGAAGTCGGCTTACGAAGGTCTACGCTTAAGCTTCGACCTTTTACGGCTAACCAGCAAGGCTAGCCACTAATATATATTCGAGCCGCCTCAAGGCGGCCAATACAAGGGGTATGCCTTATGTCTAGCTCTGTCTCTATCGATGACGCCGTTACCGTCATCAAGGCCCTCTGGAGCCTCGGTGTCATCGTTGTGCCTCTGATCCTGTCTCTTCTCTGAGACATGGCAGGCTATCGAGCCTGCCTGGTCCCGGAGGGTTGAGCACGTTCTTGGCCGAGTATCACGTCACGCCGCTACCCGTGACGGCTCAGGCTCATCTACTGGTCATCATTGACCGGTAGATGCTCCCCTCCGGGATCGCAGTGGATATCCACACGTTCCAAGTCCCCTGTCGTCTAATGGCAGGACGCAAGACTTTGGTTCTTGCTGTGTAGGTTCGACTCCTACCAGGGGAGCAATGGGGAAAACGGCCGAGCCCGAAAGGGAAGCCAAGTACCCGACCCCGGAATAGCCATCCGGCATACAAGTGCAGGCGCTAGAGACGTTAGGTGCCTCTAGCTTTGGGGTGTAGCTCAACGGGAGAGCGCCGGATTCCAAACCCGGTATGTTGCAAGTTCGAATCTTGTCACCCTGGCTTTGTCTCTCTATCAATCCTAGGCCCTGATAGAGAACCACTAGGACTAGCTATCCAGTGGAGACAATCGCAGTGTCGTCTAAGTGGGTAAGACAGCCCCCCGTGCAGGGGGCTTATGCCGGTTCGAATCCGGTCACTGCACGAATGCTCGTGAGTAGAGCTTTCAATTGCATAAAGGGGAAGTTGATTGGCTGACCGTATTACGGTGATGGAGTTTTCCGCTACGCGCGGCGATGTGTGGTACGTCATCGGTTTCAAAGATATCGTTCGTTTCGAACACTTGAAAGGTGATCGTGCACGGATCTTCATCCGCTGGGACCCATACGGTTCGGATGTGTTCTCGGTGAGTACTTCGACCATGTACCAGGACGTTCCGCCTGAAGGCGGCCCGGTCAAGCTTATCGGTTGGATCGAATCGGATTACGGTCCCCTGAGCCTGACATACCGCGCTGACAAGGTCGGCTACATTATTCGCGATCCCGCGTCTTAAGGGGGCCTACCATGATGCAGTACAGCGCTATCTACGCTATGCCCGGTACACCTAATCAGTTCCAAGCATTCGCGCCGGGATTGACTATTCGGAACATGGACCACCTAGGCCGTACGGCCTATCTGGGGTTGTCTCCGACTGGAACCGTGAACATGTTCCCGATCCAAGCTGGTGAAACTGTCACTATCCCGCTGGATACTGAGACGACTTTCTATGCGTGGGTCAATGGCCCGCAAGGCGGGTCTGGTGAGTGGGTGTACCTACGGTACTTCACTGCCGGTCTGATCACGTAGAACGCAAGCGGCCCGCCGTGAGGCGGGCCTATGGGGATGTAGTGACAACGGTTCAACACATCAGGCTTCCAACCTGACAATCCGGGTTCGAATCCCGGTATCCTCACGTCCTTCCGGAAATGCCGGTAACACATGGCTGTGACGGCTCATGACTAGGCGTGAAATCCTAGAGAACGCTTTGTAGCCCAATTGGTAGAGGCAACGGTTTTAGAAGCCGTCAAGTGAGAGTTCGAATCCCTCCAGAGCGACAGAAGCCGAGATAGCCCTAGCGATCGGCAACGGGTCACGACACCACATGCAATCGTGCGCCTAGGGCTCAATGCGGGATAGCTCAGCTGGTTAGAGCGCCGGACTCATAATCCGGAAGTCGCGGGTTCAAATCCCGTTCCCGCCTCTGAACGGTCTGCACACACGGAGTGTGCGGGGTAACCGAGGCATGCACTCCCCGGCCGTATGAACTCACCCCCGGTCTACCCCCATCGTAACC
>NZ_BDCI01000056.1 GCF_001613425.1 Nocardia vulneris
GGAGGTGACGACCAATAGACCGAAGGTCACCACTTCGTAGAGCGCATGAAGCTCTCGACTATCCATCAATACTTGCGGTTGTAGACGGCATGACCGAACCCAAAGGCGACTGTCGAATCTGGCTTCGAACTATCAACAAAGGCTATCCTCAGTATAATTATCGAGTCGGCAAAACCTATGTAACCCTCTACATTCACCGCCTGGTGCTCGAAGCCAAACTAGGTAGGCCCCTAGGCTCGATGCGTGCACACCACATTTGCGGTAACAGTGCATGCGTGAATCCGGACCATCTGCAATCCGTCACCGATAGAGACAACATCGCGGAGATGCTGCAACGTCGAACCTATCTGGACCGGATTCGTGAGCTGGAAGCGGCGCTCGTCGAGCTGGAGCCTGGACACCCTCTGCTGAGTGTTGTAAGGGTGGCCTAGGACCCCCTTAGGGGCCTGCTTGTCAGTTCTCAGGCATACTGTCCAATATCCCCCCGAGCTGAAAACATCGGAAAAGTTTTGCGAAAATAACCCCTCAGCTGGGAAGATTCGATGTTCAGAGACTATTACCGGCTTGAGGTCTATAGAGTGCCGACAAACGCCGGATTTACATTCCAATGCATCTATTCGGATCAAGTCATGTTCTACTCTCCAGCCTTCGAGATGGCGGGGCGGATGTTCGAGATGATGTTGCCGATCCTGTATCCCGAGAAGGACGCTTCTAGGGCTGTAGTCCTACCGTGGTTGCACCTGTAGTCCAGGGAGCCGTGAAAGTGGCTCAGGATCGCAATGAGGGCATGAAAAAGGCCCCCTCCGAAGAGGGGGGCCTGGCTTTCGAATCTTATGCCTGAGTGATGAACGGGATTTCAGTCCCTGTGATCCAGAGTGCTACCGGGAACCCGTTTCGATCGGCGCAGGACTTACAAACTCGGAAAGTCTTTTGGATGACTCCGCCTGGAACCGAGTCTTCAGACCACCCGAGAGTCCTTAGCGCTTCTTCGAATTCGATACCCAAGGAGACTAGGAAACCTACGATCCATTCGGCGTCACCATTCGCCCCTAGGGCGGTATCGGTAGGCGTGAGGCAGGCGACGCACGTGTCGGCATAATCTCCTTGGAGACCGGGCCGCATTATGGTTCCCGATCGATATTGTTCAGCAGATCCAAGAGCGGATCGCGCGTCCGGGGGGCGTTGGGCCAAAACTCATGTGTGAAATTGGTTGGGTCGAACTGTTCTAGAACGCTGTCTGCGTCTTCTCGCCATAGATCCTCGTTCCATGGTTCGCCCGCTGTCCGGCTGTCCAGCATGGTAAGCGCCCATACAGCGACGCGGGCATGGAGTTCGGAAAGATCGTCTTCGATTTGCGCGCCGTGCTTGGTTACGTCGTTGACGCGAGCATCAAGACGGTTAAAGACTTCGTGAACCAAATCTATTTTGAGTTTCGTGTGTGGAGCGGTCATGTGTTCATCCTTGCGTTGGATGCCCCCGCCGTAGTGGGGGGCATCAGGGAAGCCGTGTCAATTGTCCATTGAATCCCAGAGTGGATCATTCGGAGGGTTGGTGCTCGCGTTGAAGTTCAGCGTTCGGCAATGTTCGTCAGCGTCGCGGTAGTTGTCGAAATCGCCGTTGTGTGTGATGCGGTCTATATGTCCGCTGTTCACACACTGGTTCCAATGCGAGTGCTCGACAACCCAGTACTTATCTGTCGGGTTGGTGTTGCTGTGCGGGTTGAGTACTACGAAGCTCATTTTATTTCTCCTATGACGTTGAACCAACCGGCTCCGCGATCTTCTTGGAGTTCAAGGACTTCCTTTACGGTCGCTGAAAAGTGCGGGGTGTTGTTGAAACTGGCCTCGATGGAGGCAACTAATCCGGCGTCGTCCGCTACTTCATTCGCGCGGTGCCATGCTTCGGACTGCTGTTCGGTCATCTCAACTTCGACTTTGAGGATCAGCTTCTTCGGAGGGTGGAACGTCATAATTAGACTTCCTTCTCATTTCGGCTGCCAAGTTTGCTTGGCTACACGGTAGAAATTGGGCTCGAACTCGGCCAAATCGCCGGAGGTTACGAGGGTCTTCAGGACTTCTGTCGCGGTCTTGGCATCCCATCCGAATTCTTCGGCGAGATAGCCCGGTCCGGGTAGGTATACGATTCCTTCGTGTGAGATCAACCGGCAGAAGTTGAGCGCCTTGCTTGCGTTGGTCGCTGACATGATTAGCTCTCTCCGATCAATGCGCGAAGTCGAGCGTTTTCGTCTTGCAGGTACCGGAGTCGGTCCGACGTATCGTTTGCCGTCGCTTCTCGGACCACTTCGACTTCGTCTTGGTCGTCTAGGTCGAAATCTTCGCCCGGCACGAAGGTGAGCGCGGAAACTGGTTCTTGGCCGCATGCTTGCGCCATCGTCAGGTATTCGCCGGTCATTCCCATAATGAAGTCCTTGTTCTAGGTGCCCCCGCCGAAGCGGGGGCGGTTGGCCTGATTCTAGCGGCTGAAGATACTGCGCAGGATGATTCCGGCCGAAGCCGACATCAGGAACACCCCGATATAAAGCAGACTCTCGCGGTACTTGATCATTTCTTGTCCTGCCTGGATAGTTCGGGAGATCAGGGCCGACGAATGATGCCGTCGATTTTGTTTGAAGCGTATCCACTGATCACTACGGCGGTAGAACGATTATCGCTATAAGAGACACCCGCACCTTTGATGGGCAAATGAGGCCCATCGTTCTCGATCTCGGTCACGGTGGTTTGTACGCCGGAGCGGTATTCGATCATGTCTCCTACTTGCAGGTCTGCGTAGGTCGGGTTCTCGATGATGGTAGCCATTTTATCTCCTTGTCGGTGTGCTGGATCTAGTTAAACACGTTTCGCGTTACGAGTCAACTTATCGGCTAAAGAAGATCTCCGATGATCACTGCCGAGTTCTTTCCGTGAAGCTCTCCGCCGCATGAGCAGTCACAGGACGGGCCAATAGCCCCCATGCAGCGCCCGTCGCAAACCTTTTCCGTGTTGACTGTGCCGTTAAGGCGAGTCCACTTCAGTCCGGACCAATGATCAGGGCAATATAGCCCGTACGTCTTCACGAACCGGCTGTAAGCGTCGTCAGCCTTGTACCAACCGCAGTATCCGGCATTCAGGTTGATCCATTCGCCTTCATGCTCGAACTGAATCGGCTTGTCTACTGCCTTCCTGGTCTTGCAGCCGCGTATGACGCACTTTGCGAAAGATCGATCGATGCTCATTGAGATCTCTACTTCTTTGAGTGAGGCCCCGGCATTTGTTCCGGGGCCTGCATGGCAGGTTGTCTACTTCCAGTTGAGGGCTTCTGTGAGCGCATCGCAGTATCGGAGATGGTCCATCTCTTCGATGTAAACGAAGGCTTCGTGATCTTCGTGTACCCGATCAAGCGTGCTCATTGCTTCTGCCTTTCTCGTTGTTGAGACAAGACTATCTTGAGTCACGTTACTAGTCAACTTATGTTTTGGAGGTCTTCGCATGTTCGATGACATGGAAGATCCGGACCTAGTGAAGGCCCTCACTGCCGCGCGCTCCGAACTCGTCTTACGCATGGCTGATTCGCGAGGGCAGCCGTATGCCGCTCTATTCAAGATGTACTTGGAAGTTCAAGAAAAGATCGCGGCGCTTACTCCTATCGTCAAAGAAGGTACGCCGCTCGATGAGCTTGAACAGAGACGGACCGCTCGGCAATCAGAAGCCGAAGGTTCTACTATCCCGCGCAGGAAGATGGACAGAGGCTGAAGAAGCCATCTTCCTAGCCACTAAGTACGGGTTGATCCCGGACCCTTGGCAAGAGCTAGTTCTACGTCATTGGATGTCGGTAGAAGCCGGTCGGTGGAAGAACTCGATTTGTGCGATGACCGTTCCGAGACAGAACGGCAAGAATGCGCTTATCGAAATGGTCGAACTCTACTACACTGTAGAGCTGAGTCTGAGAGTTCTTCATACTGCGCATGAGGTGAAGACGGCCCGTAAGGCTTTCCTTCGTATCGCGTCGTTCTTCGAGAATCCCAAGAAGTACCCGGAACTTGCCGATATGGTGCAAGAAGTCCGGCGTACCAACGGGCAAGAAGCGATCGTGCTTAACAACGGCGGTTCTATTGAGTTCGCCGCTAGATCGAAGTCATCGGGTCGCGGTTTTTCGACAGACGTTTTGGTGCTCGATGAGATTCAGGAATGTACGAGTGAATCAATCGCGGCGCTGCTACCAGTTATCTCGGCTTCTGCGATGCCGCAACAGATCCTTGTCGGCACTGTGCCGGGGCCTACCGCGAATGGTGAAGTCTTCACCGGTATCCGCAACGATGCGTTCGAGGGAAAGAATCCCCGGCTGAGTTGGATGGAATGGAGCGCCGACAAGGACGCCGATCTAGACGACATACAGACATGGCTTGACGCGAACCCCGCCGCCGGTATACGCCTCCAGCTGGACACTATTCGGGATGAACGCTCGGTCATGGATGACGAGACGTTCATGCGGGAACGTTTGGGTATCTGGGATGCCGTGGTTTCGAACGCGGTCATTGATGCGACTAGTTGGGGCCTGGTCGCGGATGGCGCTTCACAAGCCGGGGATCAACTGGCGTTCGCGGTGGATATCTCGCCGGATCGTTCGCAAGCTTCTGTTGGTGTCGCTGGGATGCGTGAAGATGGCCTGTACCACGTTGAGGTCATTGAAAACCGGCGTGGTACTGATTGGGTTCTCTCGTATCTGACTGCGCTTGTCGCGCAATGGGGGCCGGTTGCTGTCGTAGTGGACGGCCCGGCTTCTTCTCTGGTGCCGGAGCTTGAACAACTTGAAGTACCCGTTCACAAGCTTTCGCCGAGCGAGTTCGGCGCTGCCTGTGGTCTTTTCTATGACTCGGTGATGAACCGAGCTATGCGTCACCCTAATCAGCCGCTATTCAATTCGGCTATCGAGTCTGCGCGTAAACGCCCTCTGGGGGATATGTGGGCTTGGGGTCGCAAGAATGCGGCATCTGATATTACGCCGGTAGTCGCCGCGACTCTGGCCCTTTACGGCCTTGTCACGGGCAAGCCGATCAAACGGAAGAAGAGGACACGCAAAGCGTTGGTTCTCTGAAAGAGGACTAGTGAGCGCGAATCCAAATATCACGCTGCCTACCTTGACCCTCTCCGACGATGAAGCCTCCCTTCTTGGGCAGCTTCGCGGACGGATCACCTGGTATGCAGAAGTCAACCGGCTTAAGCAACTCTATTACGAGGGCCGACAAGCGGTGAGGCAACTCGGTATCTCGGTACCGCCTCAACTCACAGACCTTGCCGTGTCGGTCGGGTGGCCCGGCACCGTCGTCGATGTGCTCGAAGAGCGGCTGGACTGGCAAGGCTGGACTTCCGTCACTGACGAATTGAACGGCCTTGATGAGGTCTACCGGGACAACCTTCTAGGCATCGAAGCCTCACGGGTGCACCTGGACACGCTGATTACGGGCACAGGCTTCGTCACTGTCGGCCGTGGGGATACGACGGTAGGCGAACCGGAAGTTCTTGTGACAGTTGATTCTTCGTCGTGTGCGACGACGATTTGGGACTATCGGGCACGCCGGGTGAAAGCGGCCCTGTCGCAGACCTGGAACGAACTCGGTCAGATCGTTCTAGAGACTCTGTATCTGCCGAATGAGACCATCACGCTAGCGCGCGAAGCTGATTCGCTGATCAACGCTACAGGCACAAGTAAGACGCTAAAAGTTGTCGACCGCGACGTTCATAATCTGAATCGGGTTCCAGTCGCGCAGCTTCGGAATCGTGATAGAGCCTTCGATCTTCGCGGCCGGAGCGAGATTACGCGGCCGGTGATGTATTACACTGACGCAGCTTGTCGAACGATGCTCGGCATGGAGATCAACCGCGAATTCTATTCCGCTCCACAGCGTTACGCGCTCGGTGCGGAACCTGAACAGTTCGGGGTAAGCGAAGACTCTTCCGAAGATGATCGGATGCGGGCAGGGTGGCGGGCGGCAATGGGCCGCTTTAACTTGCTGCCTCGGGATGAAGACGGAGAGTTGCCGATTGTCGGTGAATTCTCCGCCGCGCCACCGACACCGTATGTGGAACTCATCCGGGCCTACTCCCAGCTGATCGCTTCGGAATCTGGCATTCCGCCGACGTATCTAGGGTTCGCGTCTGGAGAAAATCCAGCCAGTGCCGACGCTATCCGCCAGATGGAATACCGGTTGGTGAAGCGTGCCGAGCGTCGCCAAACCAACTTCGGTCAGGCTTGGCGCGAGATTGCGTATCTGGCGTTGCTTGTCAGGGATGGCGAGGTTGATCCGAGGTTCTTCCGGTCTATCGATGTGAAGTGGCAGGACGCGGCAACACCGACGCGCGCCGCCGCTGCCGACGAAGCGTTGAAGCTGACTTCTGCCGGGATTCTCACCCCGGATTCTGCTGTCACCTATGACCGTATCGGCTTGTCTCAGCAGGACCAGGCCCGCGTGAACGAGGACAAGCGTACGGCTCGCGTGCGCCAGCTGGTGAGTGGTCTCCCTTCTGCCGGGGCAGCTGCCCGGCAGAACCCCGAAGTAGCCGCTATCGCTTCGCGCCGGACAGGCGGTGATGATGCCGACGCTTAGCCTTTCGGAAGTAGAAGTATTCGAATCGCTGATGTCGGATCTCACTGATTCGATGTTCGCGGATATCGTTCGCGAGTTCAACCGGTCAAGTGCGTTTGATACGGCGACACAAGGTCTTTGGCTTTCGGAAGCGGTTCCGGAGATATGGACTCCAAGAGCTGCGGCGGCGAATGACCTGGCAGCCGACTTCTACAAGCGGTCAGCACCGAACCTGATTTTCGATGTAGTCACAGCTCTTATCCCGAAGCCGCAAACCATTGCGGGGCAAGTAGCTTGGGCGCTTACGCAGACCGTAGCGTTGCACGCGCTGACGGCGGTTGCTCAACGTGACCTTTACGGCCAGGCCCGCAGGACGATCACGGACAACGTGCGGAAAGAGACCGGCGCGAAGTGGGCTCGGCACGCTAAGCCGGATGCCTGCCGGTTTTGTCAGATGACCGCGACGCGTGGCGCTGTCTACGGCTCCGAAGAGACGGCCAAATACGATATGGATTCTTATGCGGTGAAGATTCTCCGCGTGGATCGCTATCACAAGAATTGCCGCTGTGTGGCTGTCCCGGTTCGGCCGGGGATGACTTATGAGCCGCCTGAATATGTAGAGCGGTGGAATGCCGACTATGCAGAGGCGGCGAAGCTCGCGGGTGGTGCCCGTACTGCGAAATCCATTATGGCCGCGTATCGGCAGATGGATTCGAACAAGTAATAACGCTTACGTCCAGCGGATGAAGGACGGATCGATACTGACGAGTTACGGAGAGTGTATATTTATGACCGATTCTAAGGTTGATGTGAATCCCGCTACCGCTGATCAGGGTAACGGTGTGGTGGAACCTGTGAATGCTTTCCAGGCGATTACCTCACAAGAAGACTTGGACCGGATTATTCAGACCCGGCTTGCGCGGCAAGAAGCCAAGTATGCCGACTATGACACTCTGAAGGAAAAGGCTGGGCTTTTCGATCGGGCGGAAGCGGAGAAGCTTTCGGAGATCGAGAAGGCGAGCCAACGCGCAGAACAGGCGGAAAAGCTCGTCGCTGAAATGCAGCTGGACAAGCTGCGGCGTGACGTGGCGGATGCCAAGGGCATTCCGGCGTCTTTGGTGACAGGTACCACTCAAGAAGAGATGGAAGCCTCCGCCGATGCGCTTATTTCATGGCGGGGTGCTGTTCCCGACCAGATTCCTAATCCAGCTCCAGGCCCTCGGCCGAATCCTCAACAGGGCAATCCGTCGCAGACGAATAAGCCGTCCGGTATTGCTGCCGGTGAGGAAGCGGCGCGGCGTCGCGGATGGATTCAATAGAGTCTCAGGAAGAATTTATGACTAGTATTACTGTTCGGACTATCGGTACCTACCGTGGTGAAAATCGTGCATGGCTTCAGTCGAAGCATGGTGCGGGGCCGAATGATAGCCCTTCGATCACCCTGGACGTTTCGAAGTTCACCAAGGCAACCCACTTTCCGGAAGATTACCTTCCGTCCGGGATTGTGCTCGGCAAGGTGACGGCCTCCGGTCTGTACGGCCCGTATACACCGGGCGCGACCGGCCCTAACGCTGGTCTTGAGAACCCTGTCGGGATTCTCTTCAGCTCGCTTCCGGTCCGTGCGGGTGATACCCGGATCGGTGCTGCGATCGTTCAGCACGGGTTCGTAGATGCGGCGAAGCTCCCGGCCGGTAATGGCCTCGATGCGAATGCGCGTACCAAGCTGCCGCTCATCGTCTTCACGAACTGATCTCAGCGGCGACTTACTAAGGAAATCTATAGATGGCTATTTTCTATGATGCGCCTATCGTTCCCGATGCGCTGACTACTTATATCCGGCGTCAGCCGCTACCTACTGGTAATGCGCTGTCTGCCATGTTCCCGGAAGTCTTCAAGCCAACCAACATGGTCGACTTCCTGGAAATCGTCAAGAAGTCCCGGACCGCTAAGTACCGGTCGTTCGACGGGCGGATTTCGGTCAGCGAACGAGACTCGGGTACCGAAAAGCGTGTTCCGCTGGCTCCGCTGTCGTCTTCGCTGGGCCTGGGCGAGTACGAGCGTCTACAGCTCGAATATGCTCGTCTGGGAGGCACCGCAAAGGAACAGCTGGTGCAGGCGATCTACAACGATGCCGAGAACCTGACCAACGAGATTCGCAACCGTGTCGAACTGGCTTGGGGCGATGTTCTTTCCGATGGCAAGCTGTCCATCAACGAGAATGGTCTTGTGGCGGAAGCCGACTACGGTATTCCGGCTAACCACAAGGCGACCGCTGGAATTTTGTGGACCGACATTGCTAACGCGACCCCGGTTACCGACATGCTTGCATGGTCGGATATCTGGGTGAACGATAACGGCACTTCGCCCGGCCATCTCCTGACTTCTCAGAAGATCATTCGTGCTCTTCAGCGGAACAAGGAGATCATCAATATGATTTACGGTGCTCAGACCGGCCGTACCTTGGCGAGCTTGGAGGATATCAACGCACTGTTTGTGTCGCTTGGTCTTCCTACCCTGCTGCCGCATTACGACACCAAGCTGTCGGTCGACAATGTGGATACCCGCGTGATCGCAGATAACCTTGTAGTGTTCCTTCCGGATGATCTCCGGGAACTCGGTTACATGGCTTGGGGTATGTCGGCTACCGCGCTGGAACTCCTGGACGCAAAGAGCACCGAATACACGTTCCAGGATGCGCCTGGCATTGTCGGTGTGGTTATCAAAGAAGGTCCGCCTTTCCGGCAATATACGTTTGTGGATGCTATCGGTCAGCCGATCATCGAGAACCCCTACAAGATCTTTGTCGGCACTGTCGCTTGATCGAAAGTTGATTCGTAACGCTGAGGTCTCGTCTTCGGCGTTGAGGAAGGTTCGATATGGCGACTATTCGCAATGATCTGGACGGCATTGTTTGCGCATTCCGCGAGAATGGCGAAGTCGTCCAGTTGAAGGCGGGGGACTCCATCCCGCCTGATATCCGTCTCGGTGCTCATCTGATCGAATCAGGTTCGCCGGTGGCTGAGCCGGAACCGGAGGCGGAGGCGGAACGCCGGGTAGATGAGGCCCCTAAGCGCCGTGGTCGGCCTCCGAAGGCCACGGGCGGTGCGTGATGGCCCTGGCGACTAATCAGGATGTAGAAGCGCGTCTAGGGCGCTCTTTGAATACTTCTGAGTTGTCCAGGGTGCCGGGGCTTCTTGATGAGGCTTCGGATCTGGTGGCCGGTCACCTTCGGCCCCGGCCTGTGCCCGATCCCGCGCCGGATGTGATCCGGCGTGTGGTGTCTCGCATGGTCGCTCGGGTCTTGGAGTCGCCTACCGATCAAGTCGGCATGTCGGCACAGCAGATGTCGGCTGGACCGTTCCAGGTCTCGAACACCTACGGACCAGACTCGCGTACGGGCGGGCCATGGCTCACCAAACAGGATCGAATCACGTTGCGCCCGTATGCCTTCGGTGCCGTGTCGGTAAGGACGTGGTGATGGTTGCCTTCCCGATGCCGCACACGGTGTCTACGCGGCGATTCAGCGAAGGTCCCGAAAAGGACCCGAGAGGCTCACTGATCAAGAAGTGGGCTTCGCCTGTTGAGCAGAAGCTCATTGCGATCGGCCCGAAAACCATTGAGACACAAGCGGTTAGGCCCGGATATGACCGTGTGGTGATCAAGCGCGACCTGTACGCGCCTCCCGGCTTCGCGGCCGGACCTCAAGACAAGGTGATCCTGCCGGGCGAACCGGAATACATCGTTGTCGGCTATCCGGAAGACTTCAGCGGCGGACCCTGGGGATTCGATCCCGGTCTAGTCGTTCACGTGACTAGAACCGAGGGCTAATGGCAATCGAAGTACACAATCCAGAGTACGAAGAGTCGATCGTTTTCGAGTCGGCTGTCGGTGTGAGGACCGAAGCGGATTACAACAATCTCGAAGTTGTCGACGCCGAAGGCGGCATTATCGCTGTCTATGCCGGAGGGCATTGGAGTTCGGCGCTGGTCCTCACGGATCGGGATGACGGCTGATGACTGTACGTATGAAATGGAACTTCGGTGCGTTGCGTGAGCTGCGAAGCACTCCGCAAGCGGTCGAGGAAGTTCGTCGCAGAGCTAACCGCGTGAAGTCTCGTGCGGAATCTATCGACGGCGGAAAGTACGTCGTCAAAGCTGGTGTTGGTGCCGCCCGGCCGGATGGCCGTGCACGAGCATCAGTCACTACCGGCGATCCCCGCACGATTCGTAAGAACGCAAAACGTCACACTTTGCTGAGGTCTTTGGATGCTGGTCGGTAGTCGCAGACACCCGGCTATCAGCGTCGCAGTAGCTCTACTTTCCGGACACCTCACTATCCCTGTCTTCAATGCAGCTCCGGCCGTGCTGCCGGATTCATTCGTACGCATAACGCGCGTCGGTGGAGCTAAACAAAATATCGTTACCGATGGACCGATGCTTACGTTTGAATGCTGGAACCCGGTCAGTGCCGAAGAACTGGCGATGCAGGTGCTCGACATTATCGAGAACTCGCCAGGCGAATTCGTGGAATACCGATCCGACGATGGCACGCCCCGTAAAGCGTGGATCAGTGGGTATGAGGAAGTAGGCGCGCCAGCGCAACATCCGGAATCGGATGTCCAGCTGTCTGATCGCTGGGTTTTCACTGCCCGTCTGGGCATCGCAACAAACATTTGATTACAGCTTTCGCGCCGACTCTTTAATACGGCGTGTCTTCGTTAAAGGACGGCTCAATTGCCTACTGATACCAGTAAGGTCTATGTCCCTCAAGCACCCAAGGTAAAGGGTGTTTTCTATCGCGCTCCGCTCGGAACCACGTTGCCGACCGACGCAATCACGCCGCTTCCGAATGTATTCAAGGATCTCGGCGGTATCTCTGATGTCGGTATCGTCAACGCCCAAGCGCGTGACGTGAAGAAGGTGAAGGACTTCAGCGGCGATATTATCGCGACCCCCCAGAGTGACTACTCCGAGACGCTCGAAGTCGAATTCGTTGAGGCAACCAACTTGGAAGTTCTCAAGACCGTGTTCGGTGACCTGAATGTCACCGTGAAGAACCCTACGTCGACTTCGGGTATGGAGATCAAGGTTGACCACAACTCGGATACTTTGCCGAAGTCGGTGATTGTGTGCGAGACCTTGAACGGTCTTGGAACCAAGCGTGTTATCGCGGGCATCGCTCAACCGATCAAGGTGGGTGACGTGACTCAGGTCAATACCGATATCGTCAAATACAAGGTTACTTTCGAGTGCTTCAAAATTGTCGACGGTACTACCGCGTTCAACATTCGCGAGTACATCAACGACGGCAAGCCGACTACTCCATAAGCGGCTAATTCCTACCGGGCAAGAATCTTTGACCGGACCTCCCTTGCCCGGTGGGCCTGGTCCGGATCAACCCTGAACGTATCGAAGAGGTCTGGTCATGGCTGTATACGAAGTCCCGCCTACTGAAGGCAAGAAGAAAGAAAACCGGTTCGCGTTCCGCGTGAACGGAAAGATCCGCTCTATCCCGAAGCTTGCATTCATTTCGGGCAACGGCGCTAAGTTCGCTGCCGACAATGACGGCGCATTGTCGTACCCGATGCTGTATCGCGAACTCATCGCAATCGAATGCCCGGCTGTCCGGGAAGAGGTGTACGCCATGGCTGATGACCAGATCATCAACCTCTCTGAAGCATGGGTTACCTCGTCGGGTATCACAGCGGGGGAATCGGAGGGCTCCGCAGACTCCTGACGGAGTATGAGGGGCCGATTACCTTCGACCTGTTACGGATCGGAAAGCATGCCCGCGATGTCGGTAGCGAAGAACTCGACTGGATTGAGTTCCGATCCTTTCTGGAATGGATGCCCCCGAACGGGGATAGTGCCCTATTTCGGGCTAGGCATCCGAAGTCTTGGAGTTGGGACCGCAATACCGAGATGTTGTCATACATCTTGTATGCGTTGCATGGCGCTAATTGGCAACGTGCGGGAGGCGACAACAATCCGGCTAATCAGCGTCCAGAGCTGATACAGCGCCCATCCGAGTCCGACTCGATCAATGAGCCGGATACAGAAGTACAAGAATTCTCGATCGAAGATATTCGCGGGGAGATTGAGCGTAGACGGCCAACCTCGCAGTAAAAAGGGGTGAACGATGGCTGTCGAGTTAGGTCACGCGTATGTGTCGCTCGTCATCGAAGGCAAAGATGTACCGCGTCAGGTCGAGGGCGCGCTTAAAGGCGCTCAGCCGGGAGTGAATGCGGCCGGTCGTAGCATGGGCTCTACCCTCGCGGCCGGTATCGGTGCCACGATGAGAACTGCCGCCGCTGGCGTCGGCCTGGCGGCCGGTGCCGTACTCGGCACGGCGTTGTCTCAGGGTCTCCGGCGAATGACCGCGATTGATGACGCCAAGGGCAAGCTAGCCGGTCTCGGGCACAGCGCTCAAAGTGTCAGCGCCATCATGGAAAGCGCCCTGGCATCGGTCAAGGGAACAGCTTTCGGTCTGGGCGACGCAGCGACTATCGCGGCTTCAGCTGTAGCGGCCGGAATCAAACCCGGTGAAGAACTCACGAGGTATCTCAAACTCACCGCCGATGCCGCCACTATCGCCGGTACCTCCCTGAGCGATATGGGCTACGTCCTGAACAAGGTCCAAACCTCGGGTAAGGCGTACACCGATGACCTGAACATGTTGTCAGACCGTGGGATTCCCATCTTCCAATGGCTTCGCGAAGAGTACGGCAAGTCAGCCGACGATCTCTCGAAGATGGTCAAGGAAGGCAAGGTAGATGCCGCTACCTTCCAGAAGGTCATCCGAGACAACATCGGTGGCGCGGCACTCGAATCAGGTAAGACGCTTCGCGGCTCGTGGGCGAATCTGCAAGCGGCTCTTGGGCGTATCGGCGAAGGTGCACTAGCACCGTTCCTGCCGATGATGAAGAGTGGCCTAGCTGCCGCGACGCAGTGGGCCGACCAAGTCACACCGAAAGTGAAAGCGGCAGCACAAGGTATCGCGAATGGCCTTCAGGATATGGGCCGAGCGTTCCAGTCGAACGGCGCGAGTATCCAAGGCACGGCATCGAATTGGGAAAAGCTAGGCGTTCGCGCCCGTGGTGTAGCCGACAGGATTAGAGAGCTGCGGGCCGCATACCAATCAGGCGGGCTGTCGGAAGTCTGGGAAACTCTCCGCTCTGGTGGCGCTCAAGCCTCCGAAGGTCTGGGCAGGCTTCAGGATTCGAGTAGTTCGCTATCTGGTGTGATGTCTCGGCTTCGTGCCGTTGGTGCGGATGTCGGCAAAACGCTGCTCTCTCTGACCGGCGATACCGGCACCGTCGTGGCCAACACCTTGCGCGTGCTCGGGTCGGCGATGAAGTTCCTTGCTGATCATTCCGGCGTCGCAACGGCGGCATTGATCGGATTCGTTGCGATACAAGGGGTTTCGGAAGTCGCGACGATCTGGGGCAACATCGGGCGGGGCCTGATCGGTGTCTTCACCCCGGCTACGTTGTTGGCGACTCGGGCTCAGACTGCCGCGCTCGTCGAACATACGGCAGTTATGCGGGCCTACCTGGTCGCGATCGGTGGAGAGCCGCCCGTCCAGGCGGCGTCACTGCGCGCCCGGTTGGCGGCTACTGCCGCACGGGTCCGCGAGACGATCGCCACGGAGGCCGCCGCGTCGGCGCTGGGCCGCTACGCGGTCGCACAGCGGGCGGCAGTGGCTAGCTCTGGTCTATTGGTCGGTGGGCTTCGTCAGGTCGGCGCGACCGCTGCCGCCGCTGGTGCCCGTATCCAGGCGACGGCAACGACGGCGCTGTCCGGCGTAGGCCGGGCCGCCTCCGGCGTCATGTCGGTATTGGGTGGTCCGTGGGTGCTGGCATTCGCCGCTGCCGCCGCTGCCGTCTATACGCTGCATTCCGAGATCAAAGCCAATGAGGAACACGCGAAGTCGTATCAATCGGCTTTGCGGGATATCGCGGTAGCGCGCCGAGATCTCGCCGATGTCTTCGAGGACTCGGGCGGTGTGATCACCGATCCGGCGATCGACAATCTGATCAGCCAAGTCGGCATCATGAAGACCAGCCTTGATAACGCGGCTGAGTCTCGGGCCGGGTTTTTCGAGAAGAACTTTGTGCCCCCGTGGATGAATGATTCTC
>NZ_BDCI01000057.1 GCF_001613425.1 Nocardia vulneris
GACCAACCGGTCCGCTACCCCAACCGTCCTCTTTTTCCCAAGCCGCTCGAGACGCAACCACAGCCAGATGACCACGCCGGAACCTCACCCCGCGCACCTGACCTGCGCCTAAAGCCGGGTACGGCACACGACGTGCTCAGCACTATCCCGGTAACTCCCGCGGCAGGTATACCGAACTGGGCAGGCGCCGGATGGGACTTCGAGACAGAGCCAAGCCGCCGATCAGTCCGGGTGCGCGTCGAACCACACACCGAATACCTCGAAGTCACTGCGCTGCAATCCGTTCCGTGGATCGACGCGGTGCAGCAACGCGCTGCCGCGGTATTCCGCCGACACCCAGTCCCGGTCACTGTCGGTGATCTCGTCGTCGACCCAGATGAACGGTCGTCCGGCCGCCCAGTCGACCAAAGCGCGGGTCTTCCAATGTAATCCGAACCATTGGTCTACTCGATCGTCCGGAGCTGTCGGCCACTCCAGCACCGCGAGTTCCGGCAGGCCGAGGATCGGGCTCAGCGTGGTGTTCGCCTCGTGCATCCAGGTGGTGGCCCACACCAGTCGGCAGGGCAGCGCGGCCAGGAGCGGCCCGAGTTCGGGATCGAGCCGTGCGAGTAAGGGATTCGCGTCGGAAAGCGCCCGACGAGCCGGCCCGTCGGCCGCGCCGAACGGAATCAGCGGTCCGTCGACGTCGAGGAACAGCAGTGCCTGCACTGCTCGCAGCCTAGCGCTCCCGATGGACAACCCCCATGGGCTGAACTGGATTCGCGAAGTGCTTCTTCGGTCGCCCGCCAGCGCTGGACGGGGTCCCGGAACGCGAACTCTGACGTGGCGCACGGTGCTCGACCACCCGTCCGTCGCGGGGCAGGCCGCGGTCGCGAGGATGTTCACTGTGCCGCTGAACAGCTCGTTCAGGAACCGTTCAGTGGGTGGTGAGTTCACGTCTGCATCATCTGTGCCGGGTGCCGAGACACCGTGATGTCGCCGCTGTACTGCGCCGCGGCAGGCAATTCGGTAACTCGACCAAGGGATTCAGCAGAAAGGCAAGTCCGAGAATGAGTTACATACGTCAGTGGTCCGGGTTCGGCCGCACCGTGCTGATCACCATGGCAGTCGTGTCGAGCCTGGCGGTGACAGCTTGTTCGGCAGCTGCCGACGACAAGGCGCCTGCCGAGACCCCGGCGGTCAAGCCGGCGGTGCTGCTCGTGCACGGGGCGTTCGCCGACGGGTCCAGCTGGGCGAAGGTGGCCGAACGGCTCCAGCGCGACGGCTACCAGGTGACCTCGGCCGCCGTGCCGCTGCGCGGACTCACCTACGACGCCGGCTACATCCGCGGCATCCTGGACAGCATGCCGGGCAAGACCATCGTGGTCGGCCACTCCTACGGTGGCGCCGTGATCACCAATGCCGCAACGGGTTCGCCCAAGGCGGCGGGCCTGGTCTACATCGCGGCGTTCGCTCCGGATCAAGGGGAGAGCCTCGGCGAACTCGACGGCCGTTTCGGCGGACCGGCCACCAAAATTACGGCGCCGCACGAGTATCCGCTGCCCGACGGCAGGGGCAGCGCGCCCGAGCTGAGCATCGCGCCGGACAAGTTCGGCGAGTTCTTCGCGCAGGATCTGCCCGCCGGCGAGGCGGCGATCCTGGCCGCCGGGCAGCGCCCGATCGCGGTGGCCTCGTTCACCGACAAGTCCGCCGAGCCGGCCTGGAAGACCTTGCCGAGCTGGTCCCTCGTCGCCGCGGACGATCGGATGATCCCGCCCGCCGGGCAGCGGGAGATGGCCGCTCGGATGAAGGCGACCGTCGTGGAAAGCCCAGGCAGTCACGCGATCGCGTTGTCCCAGCCGCAGGCCGTCGTCGACCTGATCGAAACCGCGGCCGCCGAGGTCTGAGCGCGGCGAACCCGGACAAGATCGCAACGCGCCGTGCGCTGACGGGCCAGGTCCGGTGCCTCGCGTCGCAATCGGCTGACCGACAACGCAATCGGCGCGGGCGGGGGATCGGTACGGTGGTTGTGGTGGGGCAGGCCGGTAGCCCCATCGGGCTCGGCCGGACCGGTTCGCGGAGTGGGGAGGCATCATGGTCGATATCGAGGCGCAGGACCGGATCGAGGTCATCGGCGCGGATTTCTACGCCGATCCGCACACCTACTACCAGCGCTGGCGGGAGCAGGGACCGGTGGTCAAGGTGCGTTTTCCGACCGGAATGCCGGTGTGGCTGATCGTCCGGTATGCCGAGGCGCGCGCCGCGCTGGCCGACACGCGGCTGCACAAGGGCCTGGCCGGTGTCGTCGAGGTGCAGCGCCGCAAGACACCCGATTTCACGCTGAACGGCGATCTGCTCATGCTGAGTTCGCACATGCTGAACTCCGATCCGCCCGACCACACGCGCCTGCGCAAGATGGTGAACAAGACCTTCACCGGGCGGCGAGTGGCCGCGATGCGGCCCTGGCTCGAGCAGATCACCGCCGCGTTGCTGGACGAGATGGCCGACCAGGACGAGGTCGATCTGCTGGCGGTGTTCGCGACGCCGCTGCCGGTCACGGTGATCTGTGAACTGCTCGGCGTGCCGTTCGCGGATCGGGAGACCTTCCAGTACTGGACAAAGGTTCTGGTCGGCGCGATCGGAGCGCTCGAGGAACGCCGGCGCTGTGCCGCCGAGATCGCGCCGTACCTGCACGAGCTGGCGCAGGCCAAGCGCGCCGACCCGGGCGAGGACCTGCTCTCCGGTCTGGTGCAGACCCGGGCCGACGGCGACCAGATGTCCGACGAAGAAGTGGTTTCCATGGTCTTCCTGCTGCTGATCGCAGGCCACGAGACCACCGTGAACCTCATCAGCAACGGCACCTACTCGTTGCTGCGCAACGAATCCCAGTTCCACGCGTTGCGCACCGACCCGGCGGGGATACCGGCGGCGGTGGAGGAGTTCCTCCGGTTCGAGGGTCCGGTCGACTGGGCCACGGTGCGCTACACCGCCGAACCGATGGTCGTCGGCGACACCGAGATCCCCGCGGGCGAATTCGTGTATGTCTCGCTCAACGCCGCGAACCGGGATCCGGCCCGGTTCGCCGACCCCGAACAGGTGGACGTGACCGGCGAGACGGCCGGACACCTGGCTTTCGGCCACGGCATCCACTTCTGTGTCGGCGCGCCCCTGGCTCGACTCGAGGCGGAGATCGCGTTCACCGCTCTGCTGCAACGATTCCCGAACATGAAGCTGGCCGTCGACGAGTCCGAACTCCGCTGGCAACCCAGCCTGCTCATCCGCGGCCTCGAAGCCCTACCCGTGCGACTACACGGCTAGGTGCGTACGCCCGCAACTCATTTCAGCTTCAGGTCGAACGCTGATCGGGCCCGGTGGGCGAGGTCGGCACCGAGTTTGTAGCCCTGTGCCGCGAGTTCCTGGTGGGTCTGCGGGTCGTCGGTTTCGCTGCCGTAGAGGAATTGCAGTGTGGACGTGGCGATCTGCGAGTATCCGGCGATGCCGTGGCGCAGTTGCAGTTCCGCCGCCTCCCGGTAGCCGCGGCGTTCGTAGGTGCCTTCGCCTACGCCCGCGATCGCGAGGAAGTGCAATTCGTCGACGGCGCTGCCGCTTTCGGTCGCGGGGTTCTCGTAAGCCCAGCGGCGGCTGAACACGCGATCGATCCAGCCCTTCGCCAGGGCGGGCAGGGACCACCAGTACACCGGGAACAACAGCGCGACGACGTCCGCGGATTCGATCAGCTCTTGTTCGCGGCGCACGTCGTCGGGGACCTCGCCGCGGAGTCGATGCACCGCGAGATCGGCCGCGGTGAAGACCGGATCGAAGCCGGTCGCCGTCAGATCGTGCGTCACGGCATCGGTGGTTCCCTCGGCCTGTATGCCTTGCTCGACGGCGCGGGTGATGGTCCAGGTGGCCGAATCGTGGTCGGGGTGCGCGACCACGAGCAGGACGTTCGGTCGGCTCGATGCGTTCGTCATACGGCGAAGGTAAAGTATGACATCAACGTCAATGTCAAGGAGTGAGTCGGGTGCGGATCAGCGATCTGGCCGAAGCCACCGGTGCGAGTCCGCGCATGCTGCGGCACTACGAGAACGCCGGCGTCCTGACCCCCGACCGTGACCCCAACGGCTATCGGCGCTACCGGCCCGAGGACATCAAGACCGTGCACGATATCCGCTGCCTGCTCGGTTCGGGTCTGTCGCTGGCCGAGGCCGCCGAGCTGATCCATATCGCCTGCACCGCACCGCAGACCGCGACCGACGCCGACCGTGCCGCGGTGCTGGCTCAACTCGACGAACGCAGCAGGCAACTGGACGCGGGCATCGATCGGCTGCTCGCCGAACGCGCCGGCCTCGGCAAACTCCGCGCGGATATCGCGGCCGGTCGGTGATCTGTACGTCCTACACTGGCGGCGTGCCTGTACGACAGCTGCTCGCGGTGTCCATGTTCGCTCTGCTCGCCCCGTTCGGCGTGGCCGCCTGCACCGCGGAGGGGCCGGGCACCAAGACCGAATGCAAACCCTCCGGCTGCACCGTGACGTTCGCGCGCGGCGTGAACGCCAAGGCCAGCATTCTCGGCGTCGACGCGGAACTGGTTGCCGTCAACGGCAATACGGTCACCCTGCGCGTCGCGGGTCAGGAGACGAGCGTGCCGCTCGGTGAGACCCAGCCGGCCGACGGCTTGAGCGCCACGGTGCAGGAGGTCACCAATGACAAAGTCGTGGTGAAGTTCTCGACCGGCATCACTACTGGCTGACCCGGCACGGCCAGCAGGCCAGAGTGGGAATCTCCCACTCTGGCCTGCCTTTTCGGGGTTGGGGTGACAGCCGGCGGTTAGGGCAGTGTCACTTCCGGTCCCCGAGTCCGAAGGGCCGATCCCCGGCAGGATCGGGCGCTTCGGGGCTCTCTTGCAGACCCTGGCTGCCGAGGCTGCCCGGGTAGAGATATTCGGCGGCAGGCCGCTTTTTCCCGTTCAGCCAGGCGTCGAAGAACCCGGTCAGATCCTTCTGTGTCCGGGACTGGACGAACTGGCGGAGTTCCGGGATGGACGCGTTGCCGTGCCGATGGCTCTGCGCGAAATCGCGGACGGCGGTGAAGAAGACATCGTCGCCGATGGCGCGGCGCAGCGCGTGCAGGAACAGCGGGCCGCGGGTGTACACGGTGGTGAACTCCCGGCCCTTGCCGGGGTCGTACAGCGGTGTCGCCCAGACGTTCTGCTGATCGGCACTGGCGAGCGCCCTACGGTAGAGCTGATCGGCGTTGCGGTGGTCGATCCGTTCCGGCCACAGGATGTCGGCGGTGTAGCTGGCGAAGCACTCGTTCAAGCAGACGTCGCGCCAGTCCTTGATCGATACCGAATCACCCCACCACTGGTGGGCGTTCTCGTGGACCACCGTGTTCAGGTCGGTCCACGGCGCGTAGATCGGCCGGGTCTGGGTCTCCAGCGAGAACTGCAGGTTGGTGTCCACGTAGATACCGCCCCCGGATTCGAACGGGTACGGCCCGTAGAGCTGTTCGGCGAAACCGAGCACCGCGGGCAGCTTCTTCTCCAGGTCCTGCTTGTTCTTTGCCGACGGCGCGAAGAAGCTCTCCAACGGCGTTCTGCCCGAAAGGTTCTGGCTGAGCCGGGTGAACTTCTCGATGGCGATCGTGGTCAGGTACCCGATGATCGGGTCCTTCGCCTGCCAGGTGACGGTGTGCTTGCCCGCGCCGGCGGGCGTGTCCGAGGTGCGCAGCCCGTTCGAGGCCACGTCCCAGCCGGTCGGCACGGTGGCGCGCACGGTGATGGTGGACTTGTCCAGCGGGGTGTCGTTCAGCGGGAACCAGGTGGTCGCGGAATGCGGTTCGCCCGCGGCGAAGGCGCCCCCACTCGGCGAGTAGGTCCAGCCGTTGCCCTTGGTATCCGGTGCGGTGCCCGCGTAGTCGACCACCACCGTGAACGACTGCCCTACCGGCAGCGCCGCTTTCGGTGTCACGACCAGTTCGTGCTCGCCTGCCCGCTTGAAGCCGGCGGTTTGACCGTTGACGGTGACGGAACCGACTGCGGGACCGGCGAAATCGAGGTTGAACGCGGACAGCTCCTGAGTGGCCTTGGCGGTGACTTGGGTCTTGCCCACCAATCGATGACTCGACGGGTTGTAGTCGATGGCGACGTCGTAGTTGGTCGCGTCGTACCCGCCGTTGCCGTCCTTCGGGTAGTACGGATCGCCCAGGCCGTCCGATCCCGGCGTCCCTGCGGCAGCGGCCGCTGCGCCGGGCGCCGCCGGGGCGGGATCGGCCGACGCGGGTGCCCCTGCCACGAGGACGGCCGCGATGGCCGCCACGGACACGACCGCGGGACGGGAACGCAGGACCGCGGGGATCGGGCGGTACTCACCCGATAGTTGTCGAATTCGCATGGGGCACGACCATTTCGGTAGAGGAGGGATTGCCGGACGAGGTGATTCAGTGGTGGTCGAAGTGCTTGGTCTCGCTCCAGCTGTCGAGCACCCGGCCGGTGTCGGTCGCGTCGACGAACACCACCCAGAGTTCGGGTTGCCTACCGTGCCCGTCGCCGTTGACCTCGACCAGGTAGGCGGGGACGGCCACGCTCGGGGCGGCGTCCTGGGCGGCCAGCTTCGGGTCGTACCAGACGGGGAGCACGGTGCTCGCGGTGAACTGCTCCACCGGTGCGTTCGCGCGGCTCGCCAGCGCCTGCCGGGCGGTGCGCGCGGCGTCGGGCGTCGGTGCCGCCGCACCCGGCGGGAAGGCCCCGCGCGACTGCTGGGCCAAGGCTCCGGTCACCGAGAGCAGCGCGCCGGCGGCGTCGAGGGACTGTGCGACCGAGGCGCCGTAGACCCGGATCGAGTCGATCTCCTGTCGCAGCCGGACGGTGGCGCCCGCACCGATCGCGAAAACCGCGTCGACCACGAGTACCCCGACCGACCCGGCGCCGAAGAGCTGCCGGATGCTGTCCGCCCACGCCGCCGCGATGGCGGTGGCCTCGGCCGGTACACCCGGGGGTGGCGGCAGCGGGGTGTCCGGCACCACCTGTGTGACGATGCCCTGGTGGTCGGTCAGCACCGTCTTGGGCACGGTGGCCAGCTCGGTGCCGCCGGGATGCCGGGAATTCATACTCAAGTAGAACCACATTCGAGGTGGTCATTCGAGTGGGGAATAACTGGGGAGCCATTCGATAAATGGCTCGGCACGAATTCCGGGAAATACGAAAGAATCGTGGCACAGCGAGACGCCGGCAGGTTGCCGTGCGCCGGTCTCCGGTGCCGCAATCCCATCTGCCGAAGTGGGTGGCATTCGCGTTGCGTGCCAACGCCACTCACCTCGGCAACGACGAGATCACGGTACCGAAGCACCCGTCTCGCAAGACCGCCGGATGCAAGGCTCGATTCGCAAGTCCCGCCCGGGATTACGCGATCGGGCCGCTCTTCACTTGCACTGCAACCGATCGCCGATCCGCGTGGCGAAATCCTGCCAATTCGCGGCGTTCTGCCTGGCCATGTCGTGGATGAGATTCAGGCAGTGCTCCGGGATCCGGTCGGCCAGATCGAGGGACTGGGTCGGCGTGCGCGGGCTGGCGTCGAGCCAGCGCAGTAGCGTGCGCCCGGTTTCGGTGAGCCGCAACGACGGATCGCGGCGCAGGCTCTGCAACACCGACGCGGGGCACACCCGCGGCGCCGCGGCCGGCTCGGCGGGGCGGTGCGTGCCGGCGGGGCTGTCACAGGGTTCGGTGCGGCGCTGCCGGTTTCCGTCGGCGCGGCGCACCCGGCGCATCCGGCCGTCCCGGCCTAGTCGCTGTCCGGTCTGGGGAACATCCCCAGACGATTGTCTGCGCACCGCGCCGACCGTCTTGTGGTCGAGCCCGGCCACTTCGGCTACCTTCCGATCCGACCACAGTGGATACATCCGCATGATCCGCAGCGAAGCGGCCTTGCGGTCGATCACCGACAGCGGCAGTCCGTGCGCGATGTTGGCCTGCACCGCGAGCACGAATGCCTCCTCCTCCGTGCCGTCGAAGAACCGCACCCGGATAACTCTGGCGCCCTTCAGTTTTGCGGCCTGTAGGCGATGAGCGCCGTCGATGAGCCGCATCGTGCCGCGATGCACCAGAATCGGCGGCAGCTCGGTCTCCGTTTGCGCGAGCACCTGCGTGTGCGCGGAGTCCTCGGCCCGTACCCGCAGCGCGCCGCCGATGTCTATGGACTCGATGGGGATCTCTACGACTACGTCGGTGACCCCCACTCTCGTATCGTCGTTGTCCACGTTCAACCTGTGTTCACTCACGGCGGTACTCCTGCGTCGAAGCCGAGATCACATTCCGTAGCAATTCCGCACCGCCACTGTCGATCCGAAGCGCTGATGGCGGGACGAATCGGTGCAGGAGCCACGGCGCTGTGCCGGGGCAGACGGTGACTTTGTAGCGCGGACAGCAATATTTCACATTCGCAGCAAGACGGCAACGATACGGTGTCCAAACGTTCATACAATCGCGATGTTCGGGCGCGTCACGGAATGGCGCACTTGCGCTATTTAGTGAATGGTGTTCATTGGCCGAGAAGAGCCCTGATCGCCGGAAACCGCCAGTTCCGACGACCGGCCCCCGGGCGGCGGACACGCCACCGGACCATAGGTTCATCTATCGAAACTGTCATGTCCGGGCGATTCCGATGTGCTTGTCTGCCAGTTGATCTGCGGTGGCGCGGCAGATCGCCTATCATCGGATGACCTACTCATCCGCGCGACGGACGGAGGGCTCCTTGGCCGTATTTTCCGACGATTGCCCTCATCAGCAGCGATTTCCGTGATGCGGCTCGTTGCCATGTCCTCGTATAAGCGGTAGCGCGGCAAACGTCCAGCGCTACAACCACACTACGGCACCCCCGTCGGCCAAAGCTTCGCATGTGCTCCGGCGCGAATCAACCGCGCGGAATCATGGTCCACGGTAAAATGTGCGCTGTGCCGGATCCGTATCATCGGACCGGATTCCATCTATTCGTACAATTCTTCCCTCATATGTCGGCGGCCAACTCCGACGGTGTCCGCCGCATTTTTTTCCTCCGCTCATTCGCTGCGTGTAACGGTATGTTCACGGGCCATTCTTTCGCGCCTGACAACCTGCCGATCAGCTCATCGGTAGACGAACATCCTTTGCCCGCGCACCGGTCCCATGTTTGATCGAGAGGAATGTTGTGTCACAGTCGGATTCAGGTTTTCCCAGACGCCGTTTCCTCGGCGGCACATTGGGCGCCGCCGCGTTGGCCGGCGGTTTGCAGGCATTTCCACCGGGCATGATGGAGGCCCTGGCCGCACCGAACCGGAAGGGCACCCTCGGCGACGTCGAGCACGTCGTGATCCTGATGCAGGAGAACCGCTCGTTCGACCACTATTTCGGCACGATGCGCGGTGTGCGCGGCCTCGGTGACGCCTCGGTCGTGGCCGGGCCGGACGGGCGCGACATCTATCACCAGCCCGATGCGGGCCGCACCGACGGTGGCTACCTGTTGCCGTTCCATGTGGACACCAAGGTGGTCGACGGTCAAGACCTGGGCGATCTGCCGCACGGCTGGGACGATCAGCATCGCGCGGTGCGCGGTGGGTGGAGCGACGGCTGGATCGCGGCGAAGGGGGAGATGGCGATGAGCTACTTCACCGCCGACGACATCCCGTTCCATCGCGCGCTCGCCGACGCCTACACGGTCTGCGACCACTATTACTGTTCGGTGCTCGGGCCGACCACGCCCAATCGGCTCTACCACTGGACCGGAACCATCGATCCGGCCGGTCAGAACGGCGGACCCGCGATCAGCAACCCCGCCGACTACCGTCCCGTCTACCGCTGGACGACCTATCCGGAACGCCTGCTGGACCAGGGCATCAGCTGGAAGGTCTACGCCAACGACGAGGTGGGCGACGATTCCGGCCACCCGTTCGTCGGCGACTACGGCGACAACCCGCTGTGGCTGTTCGACGCCTATCACGATCCGAACAAGGCCGAACTCGCTTCGCGGGCAAAGGTTTTCGGCGCACGGAACTGGAAGCCGGATTCCGGGCAGGGCAAGAACGTCGAGCACGTGCTCGCCGACTTCCTGGCCGACTGTAAAGCCAACAGGCTCCCGCAGGTGTCCTGGGTCGTCGCA
Organism: Nocardia vulneris; assembly: GCF_001613425.1. Lineage (GTDB taxonomy): Bacteria > Actinomycetota > Actinomycetes > Mycobacteriales > Mycobacteriaceae > Nocardia > Nocardia vulneris. The sequence goes on from NZ_BDCI01000057.1 coordinate 10,109, forward strand.
CCGTACGGCTACTCCGAGCATCCGGCGGCGCGTCCGGTCGACGGCGCCGCGTACACCTCGGCGGTGTTGAAAGCGTTGTGGGCCAACCAGTCGCTGTGGAACTCGACCGCCGTGCTGATCAACTTCGACGAGAACGACGGCTTCTTCGACCATGTGCCGCCGCCGATGGCGCCGCCGAACACCCCGGGCGAATACGTCAACGGGGCGCCCATCGGCCTCGGCCCGCGGGTGCCGATGCTGGTCATTTCGCCCTGGAGCCGCGGCGGCTGGGTGAATTCGCAGGTGTACGACCACACCTCGGTGATCCGGTTTCTGGAGAAATGGACCGGGGTGAACGAGCCGAACATCTCGGCCTGGCGGCGCTCGATCTGCGGCGATCTCACCGGGTGTTTCGATTTCGGCAAGACCGATACGACCATCCCGATGCTGCCCGACGCCACCGCGTTGCGCGCCCAGGCCGATGCCACCCAGCGCACGCTGCCCGCTCCCGCACCGCCGCCGTCCGGCGGTCAGCGCCCACCGACTCAGGAATCGGGCACCCGTCCGGCCCGCCCGCTGCCGTACGCACCCGCGGTCAACGGCACCCTCACCCCTGAGGGCGCGCTCGTCACCGCGTTCCGCAACACCGGCACCGCGGATCTGCAGTTGGCCGCCTATCGGGCCGACGGCCGCACCGACGGCCCGTGGCGCTACGACGTGAAAGCGGGGACGACGGTCACCGACACCTGGAACGTTCCGGCCTATCCCGACAAGAAATACGGCGTCGCGGTGCACGGACCCAACCGGTTCCTCTGGCGGCTGGCCGGCACCTCGACCTCGCCGCTGGAGGTGAGCGCCGCCTACACCCCCGACTACAAGTTGCAGCTGTCGATGACGAACAAGGGCAAGACGGCGGCGACCGTCACCGTGCAGGCGAACGGCTACCGCACCGACGGTCCGTGGACCTATCAGCTCGCGCCGGGGAAAACCACCGTCGACACCTGGAACGCGCTGACCTACGGCAAGGGCTGGTACGACCTGTCGCTGACGGTGGACATCGACCCGGCCTATCAACGCCATTTCCGCGGGCACATCGAGAACGGGCAGCCGAGCGTGACCGGCTGACCCGAGTCCGCGCGGTCTCGTACTGTGGTCTTGGACTGCCCACTCGCCGTGGTCCCGAGCCGTGCCGGTCGCCCGCGCGGCTCGGCTGCGGCCGATCCGAGCGTGAGGACCATGTCGGACAATGCCACAGCAGATCGAAGCGCGTTCGATGCGGTGATCGCGGCCGCGGACTATCCGGTGTTCGTCGTCACCACGCACGCGGGTGGACGCAACGCCGGGTGTCTGGTCGGCTTCACCTCGCAGGTGAGCATCGATCCGCCGCGCTTCCTCGTCGGTATCTCGAAGACGAACTTCACCTACGGCGTCGCGGCGCAGGCCGAGCAGCTCGCCGTGCATCTGCTCAGCCGGGAACAATCTTCGCTGGCCGCGCTTTTCGGCGCGGAGACCGGTGACGACATCAACAAGTTCGCGCACTGCAAGTGGCAGCCGGGCCCGGCCGAGGTGCCGATCCTGGACGCGGCGGCGGGGTGGTTCACCGGCCGCATCCTGGCCCGGCACGACCTGGGCGATCACGTCGGCATGGTCGTCGAGCCGACGGCGGCCGCCGCCCCGCCCACCGGGAAAGAAGCGTTACGCTACCGCGCCGTCGCCGATCTGAAGCCCGGGCACGTCGCCTGATCGAATCAGGCAGTCAGGCCACGTCCACTGATCGCTCCGGCGCGAGGGCCTGCTCGCGGAGGGTATCGAGAGTTTTGGACAGAATGCGTGACACCTGCATCTGCGAGACACCGAGCCGTTCGGCGATCTGTGCCTGGGTGAGCGATTCGAAGAAGCGCATGATCAGCACCCGGCGCTCGCGCTCGGGTAGCGCGGCGATCAGCGGACGCACCGTCATCGACTCCTCCAGCAGCCGGTAGCACGGTTCGTCGGCGCCGAGCCCGGCGGCGGTGGGCAGCGGCGCGTTCTCGCTGTCCTCGCGCACCACGGCATCCAGCGACCTGGTCTGATAGCCGTTGCTCGCGATCAACGCCTGGGTCACCGTGCCGACGTCGAGGGACAACTCGGCGGCGATCTCCCGCGCCGTCGGCACCCGGCCGAGCCGGTTCGACAGCAGTTCGGTGGCCGGTCCGATCTGCTGCTGAATCTCCTTGAGCCGACGGGGAACTCGCACCGCCCAGGTGTTGTCCCGGAAGTGCCTGCGCACCTCGCCCATGATCGTCGGAACCGCGAAGGAGAGGAACGAACTGCCGCGCGAAACATCGAAGCGGTCCACCGCGAGCACCAAACCCACCCGGGCGATCTGGTGCAGATCGTCGAAGCTCTCACCGCGCCCGGCGAACTTGCGCGCGATGTGCTCGGCCAGCGGCAGGCACCGCTGCATGACTTCTTCGCGTAGTTCGCTGCGGTGCGGGTCGTCTGCGTCGAGCGCGGTCAGCTTCTCGAACCAGGGCTCGATGTTGTCGTAGCTGTCGCCGCGGGAGTGTGTGCGCGGTGCGCGGCCGGCCTCAGCCTCGGTGAACTCACGTTGCATCGGATGTTCCTCGCTCCCAACTGAATTCGATGACGGTCGGATACCCACCGGCGACCGGGTCAAAAGGGCCGCGGGTCGATTCGGCCGAATCGGTGAGCAGCTGCACCAACTGCCAGCTCAACGGGTCGCGCCGGTCCGCGGCGTCGCGCGTCGCCGTCACGGCGATCCGCGCGCTGAATCTGCGTCTGGTGTAATCGAACTCACAGCGCAGCGGGCTACCCGGCCGCGCCTCCAGCATCATCGCGGTCGCCGCTTCACTGACCACCAGCCGGATATCGGGAATCGCGTCCAGGGTGATGTCGGCCATCATGCACACGGTGTCGGTGAGGGCGCGCAGCATCCCCAATTCGCGCAGTTCAGCAGCCAATTCGAGCGAAACCCGGTGCGCGAGCACCGAGGTCTGCCACGGTGTCGACGTCTCGGAAACCACCTTCATCTGTGCACCGCCTCTCGTCGCGTCACTGCTGGCGATACCCGCGCCACAGCAACCCAACCGGCAAGATCGGTGAAACGGAGTCAGGCCTCCGGTCGCCTGCTGGTGTCGCCGGTGCGGCTGACCTCGTAGCCGAGCAGTCGCTCGGCCTCTTCGATCCCGCCCTGCAAGTCGCCGACCGCGTTCATCTTGGACAGGTCCAAACCGATGGTGACCAGGGTGAGCGCGATCTCCGAGGACAGGCCGGTGATGATCACGCTGGCGCCCATCAGGCCGGACGCGTCCACGGTCTGCACCAGGTGGTTGGCCACGGTGGAGTCGATCTGCGGCACACCGGTGATATCGATCACGACGACCTTGGCGCGATTGGAGCGAATCGCGCGCAGCAACTGTTCGGTGAGCTGGCGGGCGCGCTGGCTGTCGAGCACGCCGATGATCGGCAGGATCAGCAGCTGTTCACGCACCTGGAGTACCGGGGTGGACAGCTCGCGGATCGCCTCCTGCTGCTGGCGGATGATGCGTTCACGTTCCTCGACGAAGGACACGCCCACGGTGTTGGCGATGCGGTTGGCGGCCGGTTCGTAGGCGTCGAGCACCGCGTTGAGCAGTTGGAAGTCGGTCTGGTACTTCTCGAACAGCGAGCGGGCCAGCACGTCACGCAGCAGCAGCACGATGCCGAGGACCTCGTCGGTTTCGACGCCTCTCGGGATGATGCGCTCGGACAGATCGCGGGCATAGTCCTGCAGGGCCTCGACCGAGCCGGTTTCGAGGACGGCGACGTAGTTGTCGTAGACGGAGGTCGCCTCGGAGAACATCTCGTCCGGCGTCATCGCGGTGAGCAGTTGCGCTTCGGTGATCCGGCGCGCCCATTCCTCGCGCAGCACGGTGCGGTTCTGCCGCAGATGTTCGACCAGCTCGGAGAGCAGGCCTTCGCTGACACCGTTGGAGTTGCTGTCCGCAGCCAACGTACCAATCGACACTTCGGACAATGCCGCCTCCGGTCCGTCCCCACGCGAGTCGACCCACGTGCTCGAAGAAGCGATGGCCAGCACGCCCGTTGGACTGTTCCACCGACCGCAGAATCGTATACCCATCGGGGGTCTCGGCCAGGAACTTCGGCACGTTTCCGGACTGCCACCCTGGACCCGGCACCCGCGCCGTGGGCTACCCCGAACGGCAGCTATTCGGTGGATTGCCGCTCCGCTGTCGTGCCGTGACCCGCCTGATGGTTGTGCGGGGGCATGCGGCCGGCTGCGGTGTCCCCGCGGAGCAGGGTGTCCACCTCGTGGTCGGTGATCGGGTCGAAGTGCTGGTAGGACTGACCGACGGGCCGGACCTGAGCGGGCGTTTCCAGGCAGACGACCTTGTCGGCGTAGTAGTACAGGGTGCGCGCGATCCGATGGGGTGCGACCGGGACGGCGAGGACGACGCGGACCGCGCCGCGCCGATACGCCGACTGACAGGCGGTGCGCGCGGTGATGCCGGTGCGGACGCCGTCGTCGACCACCAGGGCGGTGCGACCGTGCACCTCCGCCTGCCCGCCGCGCGTGCGGAACCGCTGACACAGCCGTTGTAGCCGGTCGCGTCCGTGCCGTTCGGCGGCGGTGATCTCCGCGGTCGTCAACATGGCGCTGCGCACGACGACCTCGTCGATCAGCTGCGTGTCGTTCTCGGCGACCGCCCCGAAGGTGAGGTCGGGCCGGTAGGGCACCCGCAGTTTGTTGACGACGACCGTGTCCAGCGGAAGGCGCAGTGCCGCCGCGACCTCGTACGCCACCGCCAGGCCACCGCGCGGGACGCCGAGCGTGACGACATCGGGACCGCGGAACGCTTGCAGTTGATAGGCGAGGCGTCGACCCGCGTCGCGCCGGTCGAGAAACAGTGAGGGCTGATGCGGGCGGCGGCCGCTGTGGTCGCCGTGCCGTGCTGCGCGGTCCATCCTTCCCCCGTGCGTCGAGTGGCTGATCCGGAGCCGCGCTTCGGGACTCGGGAGGACGGGTCCAATTGTACTCGGCGGTAGTGCCCGCGGCGCGGGTTCGATGCACCGTGCGCCGAATTGTGAAATGTGCTGCGGCAGTGACGCAATCAGCGACGCTGCCGCTGGGGCTGGGGCTGGGGCTGGGGCTGGGGCTGTGGCTGCCGCTGCCGCTGTGGCTGGGGCTCGGCGAAGTGCACCGGCCCCGGCGCCCGGCCGGTGACCGCCTCGATGATCTCGGCCGCCAGGTCCGCGACCCGGACATTGCTGCGCTGGGACCGGTCCCGCAACAGCCCGAAGGCCGCGTCGCGAGTGCACCGATTCTCGGCCATGAGGATGCCGAGTGCCTGGTCGATGGTGGACCGCGAGGCCAGTGCCGCCCGGAGCTGATCGGTCAGCGCGGCCTGCCGGGCGGTGTCGATGCCGACGGCGAGCAGCACGCCGATGTGCTCGGCGGTCAGTGCCGCGTCCTGGCGCAGCTCCGCGGTGAAGGTGTGCGGGTGATTCGAGTACAGCGACAGGGCGCCGAGCGCCGCGCCGACCGACGAAACGGGTTGCACATGAACCGATTTCACTCCGTGCGCCAGCATGCGGCTGGGGTAGGCGCCCCACCGGCGCTCCTGGGTCACGTCGGGGATCGAAACCTGTTGCACGGTGTCGATGGCCTCGGTGCTCGGATCGTGGCCGTCGCCGAGCCGGGATTCTTCGAGAAGCATCGGATGGGCGTCGGTCGAACCACCGACGACGGCGCCCTGTGCGCGGGCGAGGGTGACGCCGACCAGCAGCGAGTCGGGCAGCATCCGGGCGACGATATCGGCTACCGCGCAGAGTGATTCGGCGACATCGCCGCGGGTCAACAGCAGCGTGGTCAGTTCGGACATGCCGATCGCGAGGTCGTCAGCCATGGAACACCTCGACGGTCAACATAACTGGTATCCGTCCTGTAGTACGCGGCGCGCGATCTCGGTGACGGTGACGTTCTCGGTGAACGCGCGGGCGCGCAGCAGGGCCAGGGCGGCATCGAGATCGCAAGTGCACTGCACGGCGACCATGCCGACCGCTTGGTGCAGCGCGGGCAGATAGTCGGCCTCATCGAACAGGATGCCGCGCGGGCTCCCGTCCGGAGCTGTTCCGGACGTGGTGAGCAGTACGGTGTTGGCCAGGGCATCGGCCACTTTCACTGCGGCAGAGCTTATTTCGGTGTGCAGCACGGTCTGGTCGGTGAACAGGCACAGGGCGCCGATCACCTGCGAGGGGACCAGCGGGACCGCGACCACCGAGCGCACGCCGAGTTCGGTCAGCGCCGGACCGTATTGCGGCCACCGGGTGGTCAGCTCGGTGGCGTCGGCGGCGACCAGTCGCGTGCCCGCCAGTACCTCGTGTCCCGGACCCTCGCCGACCACGAGTTCGAGATCATGGGCGGCGCGTGCGGTGCCGTCGGAGGTCGCGACCAGCAGTTCGTCACCGGCGTGACCGACCACGGTGACCGCCGCGCTGTCCATCCCCAGCAGCACCGCGACCGCGGCCATGAACACCGGGCGCAGATCTGCGCGATCGCCGAAGTACCACCGCTGCAGGCGCAGCGCGTGCAGTCGGTGCAGGCGGGCGCACGCCAGGTGGCGGGCCTCGATCTGGCGGTGCAATTCGGCCATGCGCTGCCGGAACGGCTGCATCGACGGTGGGGGCTTATCGAGCGCAGACTCGTATTTCGCCGCGATCGCGCCGGACCGTTCCGCCCGAACCTGCTCTGCCCGGTGTTCCCGCCATACCTGGGCGAGTTCGCGGTAGGCCTCCGAGTACGACCGCACGTGAACAGGGTACGTCGCGGCCCCGCCCACGGAGTCAATTGCCGCTGACACCACCGGTTTCCTGCGAGACCTCCTCCACCAGCAGAACCACGCCGTCCGGGTTGCCCTCCAGCGGGGAGCAGGTCACCGCGCAGATGATGGAACGGCCGATGCGGTTGATCGCCGCGATCTCCACGGGGCCGTCGCGCTGCGCGGTTTTCAGGCAGCGCTGGATGCTCTCGTGCAGCCGCTGGGTCGGCAAGCCGAAGTCCAGGGTGAAGAACACCTGCTGCTGCACCTCTTCCGCACGCAGCCCCCACATGTCCTCCGCGCCGCGATTCCAGCTGCGCACCCGCATCTGATCGTCCAACACCACCACGCAGGCGGCGACACTGGACAGCACGCCCTCCAGAAAGGTGCGGGTCTCGTCCAGTTCGTCGGTGCGGATCCGCATCTCCTCGTTCATGGTCTCGAGTTCCTCGTTACCCGACTGGAGTTCTTCGTTGGTGGTTTCGAGTTCTTCGTTGGTCGATTGCAGTTCTTCGTTGGTGGTCTCCAGCTCCTCGATGCTGGACTGGAGTTCTTCGTTGGTGGTTTCGAGTTCTTCGTTGGTGGACTGGAGTTCCTCGTAGGCGGTCTCCAGCTCCTCCCGCTTCACCTTCACTTCCAGGGACAGGCGGGTATGCATCGTCGTGTCGATGAAATTGATCACCACGCCGACGTCGGAACCGTCGGCGGCCCAGAGCGGTTGGACGTGCACCTCGAAATATTGCACCTGGTCCGGGCCGAGTTTGCGCTCGGCCGAGGTGACCCTGATGTTGCGGCGCTCGGCCTTCGCCTGCTCGATCAGCGAGCGCAATTCGACTGGGCGGTAGGAGATCTCCAGCTCGCTCAGCGGTCGGCCGATGTCGTGCGTGGTCAGTGCGAATTGGCTGCGCACCTGGTTGTTCAGAATGGTCACCCGGCCTTCGGCGTCGAGACCGAGCACGCTGTACGGTGCAGCGTCCAGGGCGAGCTCACTGAGCTGGCGCTTCTTCGTCAGTCCGTGCACCTCCGCAGTGTGGTCGAGATCGAGCCGGGCGGTGTTCGTCTGGCGTGCGGGCTTGGCATCGCCGCCTTGGCGCCGGAAGATCCGCTGCCGCATGTTCGCCACGCCGAACCGGTCGCCCTCGGACAGCAACAGCTCGGCCTTGCCCAGGAACAGGAATCCACCGTCGCGCAGCGCGAAGCGGAAACGATCCAGGATCTGCGACTGCGCCTCGGCATTGAAGTACATCAACGTGTTTCGGCACACCAGCAGATCCAGCCGCGAGATCGGCGCGTCCCGGGTGATGTCGTGACGGCCGAAGATCACCCGGCGGCGCAGGCCCGACCGGAAGCCGAACCGATCGCCGTTCTGCTCGAAATACCGATCCCGGAGTTCGGCGGGCAGCGGGTTCAGTGCCTTCGCGGAGTACATGCCCGACCGTGCCTCGCGCAGCGCTTCCTCGTCGACGTCGGTGCCGTAGAGCTTGACTCGCCTGACGCACTCTTCGAGGCCGAGAGCTTCAGCGAAAGCGATGGCCAGCGTATAGGTTTCCTCGCCGCTGGAGCAGCCTGCGCTCCACACCCGGATCTCGCTGTCGGGCTGGGTCTTCGCGATCACCTCCGGCAGCACCTCGCGCTGCAGGTATTGCCACGCCTCCGGATCGCGGAAGAAGCTGGTGACGTTGATCAGGATCGTGTTGAACAGGGAACGGAACTCGTCGGCGTTGCTCTCCAGCAGATCCCGGTAGTCGAGGTACTCGCTGACCTGCACTTCCTGCATGCGCTTGCGGATGCGCCGGGTCAGCGAGGTGCGCTTGTAGCCGGTGAAGTCGAACCCGCGCGAGTCGCGGATGAACAGCAGCAGATCCTCGAGCGCCGGGTCGGGGCCGGGGATCTCGTCGCTTGGCTCGGTCATGGTCTCCTCGTTGGGCGCGGTCATGAAGCGTTGTCCATCACCAGGCCGCGGATGACGGAGGCGATCTCGTCGAGCGGCAGCACGAGATCCGCGTCGCCGGTGGCCACGGCGGCCGAGGGCATACCTTTGAACTCGGCGTTCGCCGGATCCTGCACGATGACGGTGCCGCCGCGGGATTTGACGGCACGGACCCCCATCGCACCGTCGCTGCCCGATCCGGTCAGGACGCAGGCGATGGCGCTCGCGCCGTAGGCCCCCGCGACCGATTCGAACAGCAGATCGGCCGAGGGGCGCACGAAATGGACGAGCTCACTGCTCGACAGGGTGAGTACGCCGTGCGGTTCCACCAGCAGATGGTAATTCGGCGGCGCGATGTAGACGGTGCCCGGACTGATCGACTCGCCCGCCTGTGCCAGCCGCACGCGCAAAGTGGTTCGCCGCGCGAGCAATTCGGCGAGCACGGTCTTGTGCCGAGGGTCCAGGTGCTGCACGACGAGGACCGGAACCGGCAGTTCGGCGGGCAGCGCACCGAGCACGGTGAACAGCGCGGTGACGCCGCCGGCCGAGGAGGTCAGGGCCACCACGGCGTACTGATCATCCGTGGGCATGGTCGCCCCGAGCGGCCGGAAGAAGCACGGAAACCACGATATCGTTCAGCATTCTGGTCGCCGAGTGATCGGTGCGGTGCGGCGTGGCCTGTGCGGGCATGGTGCCTCCGGAGTACGCGCGGGCACGCGACGCTGCGATTCGGGCTGACAACGGCAACTCTACGCCCGAACCGCCAGCTCAGAGGCATGAGTCGCGGGACATCGGGCACGAGATCGGCGTGCGGCTGTTTGCGTCGGCGCAGAGCGGTTATCCGCCAATCGTCCGGCCGAAAACAGCGGGTCGGTCCAGCCCGACGAAAGGGGTTAGACAGTGAGCACAGCTGACAAGGCCAAGAACAAGGCTGAAGACCTCGCCGGTCAGGCGAAGGAAAAGTTCGGTCAGGCCACCGATGACCGGGATCTCGAGAACGAGGGCAAGGGCGATCAGCTCAAGTCCAACCTGAAGGACGCGGGCGAGAAGGTCAAGGACGCCTTCCGCAACTGACCGCGCACAGCTACCGAGCGGGCGAGCGTCATACCGGACGCCGCCCGCTCGGCGTGTTTCGCTGAGCGGACCGAACCGCTCCGATCCTGGCGAGCCGGGGGATAGGGTGCTGTCGTCATAGCGGGAGCGCTGGCTTCGAAGGGATCGGGATGATCGCGGCACGGATGATGGCTGTGGTGGCGACGGTGGTCGTCGGGGCGGGACTGGTCGGAGGAGCGGGGCCCGCGGCGGCCGGGCCCGCGGCCTGTGCGACGGGAAATCCGTTGCAGCCCACCGCGGAACTGTTCGCGACCGACAACACCGCGACGATCACCGATCCGCAGGATCCCCGGCTGCAGCAGCGGCTCGACGGCTTCGAGCTGGTGGTGGACGGAATCGCGGTGCAGCACATCGGATTACCGGTCGGGTCGACGTTGGTCAGCGGCGTGTTCTGGTCCGATGAGCGGCAGCAGGCCACCTACGAGCGGTCCCGCGAATTCCACCTGGCCTGCGTCGGCGCGGCGGATCTGCGGCAGATCGCCGATCAGGTGCGCATCCGATTCCAGCAGGAGTCGGTGCTGACTTTCCAACGGCTGGCACCGAATTCGCCGGACGTCGACGCGTTGACGGTCGCGATTCCCGGCATCGATGTGCGGCGATTCCATGACGGGCTGGTCGCCGATCCGGTGGCCAGGCAGCGGCTTGTCGGCGGCTCGGTCACCGAGACGAACACGCTCATCCTGGTGGTGGACGTCGCGGATCTGGAGCTGGCGCAGCGCTTCGTAGCCGGGATCGGCGGGGACTGGGACGCCGCGAGCATACAGTACGGCGATCGCGAATTCGTCAGCGCCTGAACAGGGTTCGCTGCTCTGGGGCGATTCCTCGCGCCGGAGTTCGTCTTCCCGCGGCTGAACGCGTCTACGTGCCGGTTCAGTGCTCGAGCTTGCGCAGGATCTCATGCAGGGTGCGCAGCTCGTCCTCGTCCAGCGCGGCGACCGAGGTCGGTGCGGGGTCCGGAGTGGCGAGCGCCTCGGCCAGGATCGCCCGCCCGTCCGCGGTGAGCGATACCTGTTTCCGGCGCCGGTTGGTGGGGTCCACCTCGCGCACCACGAGCCCGCGCTCCTCGAGATCGTTCACCGCCACCGTGGCCGCCGGTGCGTCGATCGCCGCGGCGTGCGCCAGTTCTTTGACGGTCAGCGGCGCGGCCTGTAACCGGCGGAGCACCCGAATGCGACTGAACGGCAATCCCGTTCGCTCGACGGCCGCGCGCCGCCACGGGTCGCGGCCATAGAGCACGAGTCGGGTGAGTTGGGCCCACACCTGGTCGGCGGTGGGGGTGTCATCCGACATGCGCAGGCACTTTCTGCTCGAGTAACGGGGCGACGCGGTCGCTGGACCGCTTGGCCCACGGCGTATTCGCGACCACACCGAGTATGGCGACCCCGGCGGTCAGTACTGCGATCACCCACCACAGACCCGCTCCCGTCAGCGCACCGCAGAGCGCCACGCCGATGCTCACACCCACCTGGCGGCTGGTCGAGGCCACCGAGGCGGCCGCGCCGGCCCGGTCCAGCGGCATTCCGCTGACCGCGGTGGTGGTGATCGGGGCGTTCACCATGCCGAAGCCGACGCCGAAGATCGCGAACATCACGATGAGCGCCCAGACCGGGGTGTCCGGGGTGAGCGTGCTGAGCAGGACGGCGGCGGTGGTCATCATGACCCCGGCCACGATGAGCGACGGCCGGGTGCCGTGCTTGCCGACGAGCCGGCCCGACAGCGGGGAGAAGATCACCATCGCGACCGCCATCGCCAGATACAGCAGGCCGGTGTGCACGGCCGAATAGTGCCGGACCGTCTGCAGATACAGCGAGCAGGTGAACAGGAACGCGCCGAGGGTAGCGAAGCTGAAGACGGCGATCACCGTCGCCGACGAGAACGGCACGCTGCGGAAGAAGCGCAGATCGATGAACGGATCCACCCGCCGCGACTCGTAGTAGACGAACGCCGCCAGCGCGATCGCCGCGACGACGAAGATCAACGGCTGCCGCTCGATCAGGCCGAACACGGTGGTGAACAGGAACACGACGGCGAGCAGCTGGCCGATCGGGTCGATACCGCGCACCGTCGTCGATTTCGACTCCGGCACGAACAGGGTCGTGAGCACGAGGGCGAGCGCACAGACCGGCAGGTTGATCCAGAACACCGACTGCCAGCCCAGCGCATCGATCAGCACGCCGCCGACGGTGGGCCCC
>NZ_BDCI01000058.1 GCF_001613425.1 Nocardia vulneris
ACACACCGATCGCCCGCGCGCGTTCGACCCGGCCGGTGAACACGGTGGTGATGATCGACATCGCCACCGGATTGAGCATCGAGCCGCCGACCGCCTGCAGGAACCGTGCCCCGATCAAGACCTCGATGGTCGGCGCGAGGCTGCACAGCAGGGAGCCGAGCGCGAAGGTGGCCAGTCCGATTCGGAACACCTTGCGGCGGCCGAACCGGTCGGCCGCGGTCCCGGCCAGCATCAGGAAGCTCGCGAGAGTGAGGGTGTAGGCGTCGACGATCCATTGCAGCCGCGACAGCGGCGCGTGCAGATCCGCCTGGATGGCCGGGATCGCGACGTTCACGATGGTCGCGTCCATCGACACGATGAGCAGGCTCAGACAGCACGTTGCCAGCACGATCGTTTTGCGACGGGCGGACAACCCGTCAACAGTTGTAAGCATATAACTATTGTGTTCTTACAACTGTTCCACATGCAAGGGCTGTGATCCAGGTCGCACCGACTCGGCTCGCCTCCGGCGGGTTGGCATTCTGGACGGGTGATCGACAAATCGGAGGTGCTGTTCCTCGGTGGGCGCTCGGGCGTCGGCAAGAGCCGGGTCGGTCTCGCCGTGCACGCGGTACTCGCTGCGGCGAACGTGCGGCACGCGCTGATCGAAGGCGACAGCCTCGATCTGGCCTACCCGCCCACCTGGGAGCACGGCCTCGCCGAACAGAATCTGGCGGCGATGTGGGGGAACTACCGCGGGCTCGGCTACCGACGGTTGATCTACACCAATACCGCGAGCGTGTTTCCCGAGGTCATCGCGGAGCTCACGGCGGCGATGGGGGATACGCCGACGGTCACCGCGGTGCTGCTGACCTGTGACGATCAGACCGCGTCCGCGCGGCTCGCGGTGCGCGAGAACGGCATCGAACTGCAGCGGCACATCGAGCGCAGCATCGCGACGGCCAGGGAACTCGACCACGCGGTGCCGGCGTGGGTCCGGGTGGTCGACACCACCGACCGGACCCCCGAAGAGATCGCCGCGGAGATCGTTGCCCTCACCGGCTGGCAGGCCGACCCGTTCGTGGTCGCCTGAGCGCGCCCACGGCGGCCGCGGCACTGTCATACTCTGGCGACGATTTCGGTCCGTTCTAAGGAGTCTCGATGGGCGCTGCACTGGTCAAGGGGCAGAACGGGGCACTGGCCGAGCCGCGGGTGGTGCTGTCGGTGCGGACCGAGGCCGAGGTCGATCTGTCGGCCCTGCTGGTGACCGCGGCGGGCGTCGTGCGCTCCGACGCCGACTTCGTGTTCTTCAATCAGCCGAGCGGGCCCGGCGTGCACCTGCGCACCGAAGGCGCCGCCGCGCTGGAGGTTTCGCCCGCCGACCTGCCCGCCGAGATCATGCAGGTGCGCGCGATCCTCACCCTCGCCGACGCGTCCGCGACGTTCGGGCAGTTCGCCGCGCCGGTGGTGACGGTCGCCGACAGTGCCGCAAACATGGTGTACGAGTACCGCATCGAGGGTCTGTCGAGCGAGTCCGTGGTGATCGCGCTCGAGCTGTACCGCCGCGAGTCGGCGTGGAAGGTGCGGGCGGTGGGGCAGGGCTACGCGGGCGGTTTCGCGGCGCTGGTCACCGATCATGGTGTGCGCGTGGACGATACGCCCGCCCTGGCACCGGAGCCGCAGGTGCGCACCGTGCCCGGCGAGGCGGCGCTGTCGTTCGAGAAACGCGAAAAGCTCGACCTGCGTAAGCGTGCCGTCGCGAAGGTGCTGATCGACAAGGATGCCTTCGGTATTCGTGCGCGCGTGGTGCTGGTGCTCGACAAGACCGGCAGCATGCAGAAGCAGTACCGCAATCAGGTGGTGCACCGCGTCGTGCAGCGGATGGTTCCGATCGCCACCCAGCTCGACGACAACGGCAGGCTCGAGGCGTACCTGTACGCGCTGTCGTTCGCCAAACTGCCCGATATCACCGTCGAGCACAGCGACGAATGGGCGCAGACCTATCTGCACCTCGGCGGGAACCACGCGGGTATCGATTACGACCGGATCGGCGGACGCAACGACGAACTGCCGATCATGCGCGACATCCTGTCCTCGGTGCGTCCCGGCGACGGACCGACCCTGATCCTGTTCTTCACCGACGGCGGCTTCGCGAACAAGCGCGAGATCAGCGCGCTCATCCGGGATGCGGCGCGGCTGCCCGTGTTCTGGCAGTTCATCGGATTGGGCAAGGCGAACTACGGACTGCTCCGCACGCTCGACGAGCTGTCGGACCGGTTGGTCGACAACGCTGGCTTTTTCGCCCTCGACGATATCGACCGCGTCGAGGACGGCGAGCTGTACACCCGCCTGCTCGGCGAATTCCCAGACTGGCTGCGCGCCGCCCGTGCCGCGGGCGTGCTGCGCTGACACGCGCTCATTGCTCGGGGATCTGCTCGCCGGCCCAGCGAGCCCACTCCTCGTTCATCGCGTGGAACCGCTGACCCCATTCCAGCGCGAGCCGGCCGTAGCGGGAGAACTCGTTGTCGTCCTCCCAGGCGATCGATTTCTCCAAAGCGCGCAGCGCCGCGAGGCCTTCCGCGGCTCGGGTCGCGATCTCGCTCAGGTAGGACGCGGCCTGGGCCGGTGCCAGCGCGCCGAGAAAGAAGACGCGCAGCGTCGTCTCGTTGCGGACCGAGTGCTTGGGCTTCGTCTCGGTCAGCCAGTGCCGTAGTTCGGCGCGGCCGGACTCGGTGATCGTGTATTCCTTGCGGCCACGCGGCCCTTCGTCCGAGACGGAGATCAGGCCGGCGTCGGCGAGCGTGCCGAGTTCGGTGTAGATCTGGCTCTGGGTTGCCGTCCAGACATTGGCCAGCGACACCTTGAAGCGCTGGATCAGGTCATATCCGCTGGCTGGGCGGTCGGCGAGCAGCCCGAGCACGGCGAAGCGGAGACTCATGCGGGTCACTCTACATTCCACTATTGACAGGTCGATTTCTCAAACTCTAGTTTCGACATGTCTAAACAGGAATATTGGGCGCAGCCGCCCCCGCTCAGATCGGTCGTTCCGCATGACTTCTCCCGTCCCGCATCTCGCCGGCAACTACGCCCCGGTCGCCGCAGAGTTGACCACGCACGATCTGCCGGTCACCGGCCAGATTCCGGCCGAACTCACCGGCTGGTACCTGCGCAACGGGCCCAATCCGCACGACGCCGCGTCCCGGCACTGGTTCACCGGTGACGGCATGGTGCACGGCATCCGCATCGAGAACGGACGCGCCGTCTCGTACCGTAATCGCTGGGTGCGTACCAAGACATTCACCGACGGCGCTCGCGTCATCGATGACGAGGGCAACCGGGATCTGGCCGCGGGCGTGGCCAATACGCACGTCATCCGGCACGCGGGCCGGACGCTGGCGCTGGTCGAATCGTCCTATCCCTACGAATTGACCTGCGAGCTGGACACGGTCGGGCCCTACGACTTCGACGGCGCGCTGCACACGCCGATGACCGCGCACCCCAAAACCTGTCCGAGCACCGGTGAGCTGCACTTCTTCGGCTATGAGGTGCTCAACGAGCCCTATCTCACCTACCACCGCGCCGACGCCGACGGCACGTTGCTGCTCAGCAGGCCCATCGAGGTGCCCGCCGCGACCATGCAGCACGATTTCAATCTCACCGCGCAGCATGTCGTATTCATGGATCTACCTGTAGTTTTCGACCTGCCCACCGCGCTGGCTCGGGAGGGGATGCCGTTCCGCTGGAGCGAGTCCTATCCGGCCCGGCTCGGCGTGCTGCGCCGCGACGATCCGTACGGCGAGGTGCGCTGGTTCGCCATCGATCCCTGCTATGTGTTCCACACGCTCAACGCGCACGACGAGCCGGGAAAGATCGTGCTGTACGTCATGCGCTATCCGCAGCTGTGGCAGCACGACTCGCACGGGTTCGACGAGTCCACGTTGTGGCGCTGGACCATTGATCTGGGCACGGGCGCCGTGGCCGAGGAACAGCTCGACGATCGGGTCGCGGAGTTCCCCCGGGTGGACGATCGGCTGATCGGCCAGGATGCGCGCTTCGGTCATGTGACGGTCGCCGGCGACTCGAGTGCGCTGATCCGCTACGACCTGCACACCGGCGATCGGACCACGCACGAGTTCGGTGCGGGACGCGTCCCCGCGGAAGCGGTGTTCGCACCCGCGGACGAACAGCCCGGCGGCAGCGGATATCTCATGTCTTTTGTCTATAACGCCACGTCAGAGCTGAGCGATCTGGCTATTTTGCGCGCCGACGATCTTGCCGCGGCCCCGGTGGCCACTGTGCACCTGCCGCAACGGGTTCCGTTCGGATTCCACGGCAGCTGGCTCCCCGACGTGTAGCGGCGCGGCCGGGCCGGTGTGGTACCGGCGCGGCGCTCAGCCGATGACGGCGTTCATGATGGTGCCCGCGCTGGTCGCGACCACACCACCGATCATGGCTCCCGCCACCATCTTCGGCGAGTCCAGGCCGCCGCCGGTCCATTTCTCCCACGCGAACTTGCCGCCCGCGTAGATGATGGCCACGATGCCGGCCAGCAGCACGAACCAGGTGAAGTAGCGAACCAGTTGGAGGAACTTGTCGGAGACCGGCGGAGCTTCGGGGCTGGGATTGCCGATCTGCGCGAGCAGGGTGTCGTAAGCGGCGGCCAGGATCATCGTCGTCAGCTCATTCTGGGTTCGGGACAGGGCAGGAAAGTCGCTGCCTGTGATGGTATCGGTTTGTTCGCTGCAATGCGGCCTTCCTTTCGGGACGGATCGAGTCAGGGCCCCAAGGAAGTTCGGTGCCGCGAGCACCTTGCCGGGTTGCCGATGCTCGCCGATGATGGAGGGGCGCGGTGGCCGGTGCGCTCGGCGGCCGCGCCCCGACGGCGCCGCCGGCGGGTTGCTACTACCGCTTGGGGGCGATTCCGCGGAATGCAGCGTGCGACTCGGCACGGGGGTGTGTGCGCTGTTGCGTACCGGGTATCCACGGGAGTAACGATGAGCCCGTATCCTCGTCCAAGATCGAATTCATCGGCGGTTTAACAGCTTTCGTGTGGCGGCTCGGGCGGCGGCACGGTTGTAGTGGAGCGTAGGGAGTAGATGGTGAGCATCATTCTGGCGTCGGTCGGCGATACCTTCACGACACTGGCGCAAGTCGGAAACCCCACGCCGGAGGCGCCGCCGCTGTCGGACAAGATCCTGCAGATGGTTCGCTACCTGACCTGGTTCGCGCTGCTCTCGGGCATTCTCGCCATCGTCTTCGCGGGCGGTAAGTTCGCGTGGGAGAAGTGGCAGGGTGGTGCGCTGCAGTCACCGAAGATGATCGCGGGGGCCATGGTCGGTGGTGTGGTGGCGACCAGTGCGGGCACCATCATGAACGCGGTCCTCGGCACCTGAGTTATTTCGGTTACCGATCGGCAACTGCTCGTATCGCCATGTCTGCGTGCGTAGTACGAGGTATGCCCGTCAGTAGCGATGCCGTCGGTGCGGCCCTCGCGACCGGCGTCTGCACCCCTGCTTTTCCGTAGTATCGGCTAACGCTTGGCTATACTGCGGTGTGCAGCTCTGGCACTGTCCGATCGGATCGGGAAGCAGGGGAACCATGGGTGATCGGACCGGCGGACTTTCCCGTCGGAGCATGTTCGGGCTGGCGGCGTCGGTGGCCGCGGTCTCGGCCGGGGTGTCGTCCTGTGCGGAGTCCGAGGTCGAATCGCCGGCCGCGCCGACCACCCGGCTCAGTGATACCGCGGCGATCGCCAAGGACGCCTACATCTTCGGCTATCCGCTCGTCCTGATGGACGTCACCCGGGTCGCGGCCGGGGCGACCAACCGATTCCAGCACGCGTCGACGTTGCCGACGCCCGCGCGACGGGATGTGGTGCGCCTCAACCAGGACACCCTGTACTCGGCGGCATGGCTGGACCTGCGCGCCGAGCCGATCCTGTTGCGCGTACCGGCCATCGAGGACGGCCGGTACTGGTTGATGCAGCTGCTCGATGCCTGGACGAACACCGTGCACAACCCGAGTAGCGTTCGGCCGCAGGCGAAGTCCGGAGCGCCGTACACCTACGCAGTGGTCGGTCCCGGGTGGTCGGGCACCCTGCCGGACGACGTCACCCCGCTGCCTATGCCGACCTCGACGGTATGGCTGCTCGGCCGGATCCAGGTGAACGGTGCGGCGGATCTGCCTGCCGTGCATGCCATTCAGCAGCAGCTCACGGTGACACCGCTCAGTGGCAACGTCGAGCCGCAGGCCGGTGCGCCTGCGCCGCAGGCGGATTCGACGCCGCCCGCCGAACAGGTCGCGGCCATGGATGCGAGCACCTTCTTCGAGCGTCTGTGCGCGGTCCTCGCGACGACCCCGCCCGCCCCGGCCGACGCGCCCGCGATGAAACGCTTTGCCACGCTCGGGATCACGCCGGGCGGCAAGGTCACCGGTATCGCCGCGGCCGAACTCACCGCGGCGGTGGCCACTGCGAAGCAACAGATTCCGGTCTATCTCGACCCGCAGGCGGTGCACGAGAACGGCTGGACCTTCGACCCGTCCATCGGCGCCTACGGCACGAACTATCTCCAGCGCGCGGCGATCGCGTGGAAAGGCCTGGGCGCCAACCTCGCTCAGGACGCGATCTATCCGACCCTGTTCGCCACGGCGGGTGCGAACGGCAGCCGATTCCGCCTGCATTTCCCGCCCGGCCGGACCCCGCCCGTCGCGGCCTTCTGGTCCTTGACCGCCTACGGCCCGGACAGTTATCTGATCGACAACCCCGCCGGGATCTACTCGGTCGGCCACCAGCTACCGGTGGTCCCCAATCCGGACGGTTCGGTCGACCTCGCCGTGCAACACGGCGATCCGGGACCGGCCGTCCCGCCGGGCAACTGGCTGCCCATCCCGGAATCCGGCCAGTTCTCCCTCACTCTGCGCCTGTACGCCCCGAAAGAGGAGGCCGTCCGCGGTGGCTGGCAGCCGCCGCCGCTGACTCCGGTGCAATGACACTGCGACCGCCGCGGCAGGTTGAGTAAACGGGTTTTACTAAACGCTGTTCACAAACCCCTGTTCTGTGCTTCTATCGATCCAGAACGTGTTCCGCACAGTGTCGTGAGGTCTGCAGCCCAGACCGGTAGGAGTTAGCAGTGACCGTGACCACGCCCTCGATTCCCGCAGGATTCGACTTCACCGATCCAGACATGCTCGCCGCCCGGCTGCCGGTGGCGGAGTTCGCCGAGCTGCGGCGCACCGCCCCGGTCTGGTGGTGCGCGCAATCGGGCCGGTCGAGCGGCTTCGACGACGGCGGCTACTGGGTGGTCTCCAAGCTCGACCACATCAAGGAGATCTCCAAGCACCCGGAACTGTTCTCGTCACATCAGAACGGTTCGATCATCCGGTTCAACGAGGACGTCACCACCGAGCAGATCGACATGCTCAGCGACATGCTGCTGATCAACCTCGATCCGCCCAAGCACACCAAGGTGCGCCGGATCATCTCCAAGGGCTTCACCCCGCGCGCGATCGAGAGCCTGCGCGCCGCGCTCACCGAGCGGGCGGCCCGGATCGTGCACGAGGCCAAGAAGAACGGCAGCGGCGACTTCGTCGAACAGGTCGCCTGTGAACTGCCCTTGCAGGCCATCGCCGAGCTGATCGGCATCCCGCAGGAAGATCGCAAGAAGATCTTCGACTGGTCCAATCAGATGATCTCCTACGACGATCCGGAGTTCGAAGGCGATCACCAGGTCGCCACCGCCGAGGTCATGGGCTACGCGTGGAATATGGCCGAAGATCGTCGCAAGTGTCCCGCAGACGACATCGTGACCCAATTGGTCAATGCGGACATCGACGGTGAGGGTCTGGCGTCCGACGAATTCGCCTTCTTCGTCATCCTGCTCTCGGTCGCGGGCAACGAGACCACCCGCAACTCGATCACCCACGGCATGAAGGCGTTCGTGGACAACCCGGAGCAGTGGGAGATCTACAAGGAGCAGCGGCCGCGCACCGCACCCGACGAGATCGTCCGCTGGGCCACCCCCGTGAACGCCTTCCAGCGCACCGCCACGCAGGACCTGGAACTCGGCGGGCAGCAGATCAAGCAGGGTCAGCGGGTCGGGTTGTTCTACGGTTCGGCCAATTTCGACGAAGAGGCGTTCCGGGATCCGTTCAGCTTCGATGTGCTGCGCAATCCCAACCCGCACGTCGGCTTCGGCGGTACCGGCACGCACTACTGCGTCGGCGCGAATCTGGCCCGGCTGCAGATCGATCTGATGTTCAACGCGATCGCCGACGCGATGCCGAATCTGCGTCAGGTGTCCGAGCCGGTGCGGCTGCGCTCGGGCTGGCTCAACGGCATCAAGCGGTGGGATGTCGAATACGCGTGACCGCACAGCGGTCCGCACGACCACGCGAGGCTTCGATGACGCCTAATCTAACCAGCATGAGTAACCCCAGACCCCGGGGCCGCTCGCCGGTCGTGACCGACGCCGAGATCCGGCGGGTGGCCAGGACGCTGTTGGTCGAACACGGGCCCGACGCGGTGAGTTTGCGTGCGATCGCGCGGGCCCTCGGTATCACCGCGCCCGCGCTGTATCGGTACCACCGCTCGCTGGACGAGCTGATGGAACGGCTGCGCCTGGAGTTCTGCGCCGATCTCGCCGCCGAGCTGTCGGCCGAGATCGCCACCCTGCCCGACGACGGCGTGGTGCAGTTCTTCGCCATCTGCAAGGGATTTCGGCGCTGGGCACTGGCGCACACCAGGGAGTTCACCCTGGTGTTCGCTTCGCCCGGCGGCGGCGACGAAGCCAGGGCGCTGCGCCGCTTCGACGAGCCGTTCGGCCGGATCTTCCTCGCCGCCGCGGGCCGGCTGCTGGCCAACTACGACATCGTCACCCCGCGAACCGATGTCATCCCGCCGGAGTTGCACGAGGACCTGGTGCACTTCCAGACCGAGCTGCTCGCCGCGCTGTCCGAGTCCGGGCAGAAGTTCCCGGCCGAGAAGCTCGATCTGGGCGTGATGTATCTGATGATCCAGATCTGGGCGCGCCTCTACGGTCACGTCACGCTGGAGGTCTTCGGCAACTACCCGATTCCGCTCTCCAATCCCGAAGTGCTGTTCGACGCGATGCTGGCCGATCTGGGGCGCACGGCGGGCCTGAGCTGACCGCTGGACAGGGGCTGGGCCTCAGATGCGGGCGCCCTTGGCGCGATTGCACGAGCGGCACAGGATCTGCAGGTTGGCGGCGCTGGTCGCGCCGCCGCGGCTGAGCGGGATGATGTGGTCGAACTCCAGGTAGTGGCTGTCACCGCATTCGACGCACTTGCCGCCGTCGCGCTGCCACACTTCGGCTTTCACCTCCTGCGGGATGCTGCGGGTGTCGCGCTGACCCGGGGTGAGGATGAGGCGCTTGGCCACCCGTAGCGCACCCTCCAGCGCGGCGGCGACATGGTCGGGGTCGTTCACGGTGAAACTGGCGCCGCCGCGCGCCGAGGTCGCCGCGAGCACCACCGTGTTCTGTTCGGTGTGCACGGAAACGACACGGGACCACGGCAATTCGACGCCGGTGCCGTCGCCGACGAAACGCAGCTTCTTGTTGCTGACGATCAGCCTGCCCTCGGTCAGCCGCGGCCCACGGGCCAGCTGGCGGACGTGGATCGCGGGCAGATCGAGGTGCACCTTCTCCTCCGGGTCCAGATGCAGTCCCGGCGTGCGCACCACCGGCAGGTCGCCGGCCCGCAGCCGGGACAGGCTGCGGCCGCGATGCATTCGCCTGCGCAGGTCTTCGATCAATGGACCGGACAGCAGCAGTTCGGCGACGGCGTGCTCGAAGGCGGCCAGCTCGCCCTGCTCGACCTCGCCGTCGGCGAAGGTGAACGCGACCAGGCGTTCGACGTAGCTCAGTGCCGCGTCGTGCAGCACGGCACGACCCGCGTTCTCATCGACGCGCTGATACCGCAGCGACGCCCACAGCGCCGCCCATTCGGGCCCGCGCGGCCCATGCGTGGTGAGCACCCGCCACGCCTGGCTGTGCCAGTGCACGAGGAATTCCTCGGTCTCGGCCGCGCACGGCTCGCACGGCGCGAGGCCGCGGAACAGCTTGCGGCGGCGCGGGTTTCCACAACGGGCGCACTGACGCTCGTCCGGTGGGCGGCGCCGGTGCGTGGCCGAGGTCCACTCCGTGCCGTCCCACCAGCGCAGGCGGGCGGAGTTCTCCGGGTCCGGATACCAGTCGGCGCGTTCGGGATCCGGTGGGGGCGGGGGCGGGGCGGTCTCGACGGGGCGACGGGCGAGATCGACCGGGCGGCTGCCCCGGGCGCGGATCGCGGTGTCCGGCACCGGCGGAGTCGTTTCGACGCCGATGCGTTCGCCCCCGTTGTGCTGGGTTCCGTCGAGCTGGTGCTGGGTTTGGTCGAGCTGTTGCTGGGTTTCGTTGAGCTGGTGCTCGGGTCCGCGCTCGGCACGGCCGGGCAGGCTTTCGCGTGGAAGACGTTCAGGCCGGGGCGAAACGGCAGGTTCGCGCGGCCGCCGCCGACCCGCGGGCGATTCGGCTCCGCGCGCGGCGTCGGCCGGTTCGTCGACGCTGACGCCGAATTCGGTGACCAGCCCGGACAATCCGGTGGACCACCCCTGGGCGATCGCGCGGAAGCGCCACTGCCCGTCCCGGCGATAGAACTCGCCGAACATCAGCGCGGTCACCGGATCGGCGTCCTCGATGGCGAACTCGGTCATCGGACCGTTCGCGTCGTGGATGGTCAGTGTCAGACCGGTGATCTCGCCGAAGGTGCCTTCGTCGACCGATCCGCCGATCACGATCCGCTGCACCGTCGCCTCGGTCCGGGGCAGCGACACGCTCAGCCGGGCCGTGCGGGGCGCGGGTTCCTGATCGATGGTCACGGCTTGCGAGATGTGCCGCGGCGCGTTGTAGAAGACCAGATCCCGGTCGCTGCGCACCGTCCCGGTCGCGCCGAGCAACAGGGCATGCCCGTCCACCGCATGCGCCGACTGCCACGAAACAACCACGGCAAGAAGGGATGTCGGTACCGGTGCGTTGGCGCCTTTGCTGAGTTTCATCGTCCTCGAACTATGCCACGACCCTCCGACACGCCGAGTCCGCCGGTGCCCTCGTTCGGCGGGGCGGGGCCGGGTAGCGCGGGTTTTTCCAGGCCGGGACCGGTCCGGCTCAGTGCACGGCGCGGTCGGCGGCGGCGCGCAACGTAGCCGCGGCCTTGAGGGTCATCTCGTGGTATTCGTCGTCGGCGGTGGAGTCGAGCACGATGGCCCCGCCCGCGCCGATGCGCCAGCGGCCGTCGTAGCGGACCGCGGTGCGGATGACGATGTTGAGATCGGCGGTACCGCCGAGGCCGAGGAAACCGATGGTGCCCGAATAGACGCCGCGGGCTTCGGTTTCCAGCTCGTCGATGATCTCCATGGTGCGCAGTTTCGGCGCACCGGTCATCGAGCCGCCGGGGAAACACGCACGCAGACAGTCGATCACGTCGACCTCGGGCCGCAGCGTGCCGCGCACGGTGGAAACCAGTTGGTGCATGGTCATATACGACTCGATCGCCATCAACTTCGGCACGTGCACGCTGCCGATCTCGCAGACCCGGCCCAGATCGTTGCGCAGCAGATCGACGATCATCAGATTCTCCGCCCGGGTCTTCGGGCTGTCGGCCAGTTCCCTGGCCAGCCGTGCGTCTTCGGCGGGGGTCGCGCCGCGCGGCGCGGTGCCCTTGATCGGCTTGCTCTCCACCGTGCGGCTGCGATCGATCTTCAGGAAGCGTTCCGGTGAGGAACAGGCGATTTCGAGATCGTCGAAGCGCAGATAGGCGGCGTAGGGCGCCGGATTACAGCGGCGCAGCGTCCGATAGAAGTCGAGTCCGTCGTCTTCGGCGGCGGGGATGGCGACGCCGTCGGTGAGGCAGATCTCGTAGGACTCGCCCGCCAGTAGCCGTTCCTGGCAGACATCGATATCGGCGAGGTAGCGCTCGCGGCCGCGGATCAGCAGTGGCTCGACGGCGTCGCCGTCCGACGGGATGTCGAGCGTGGGCGGATTCGCCCAGGTCGGCAGGGCTGCCAAGGTTTCGGCGGTGTCGCGCAGCCAGTCGGCGCCGGCGCGCAGCGTCTCCGGCGCCGAATCCGTCAGCGACAGTAGGTGGGTGCGCCCGCCGACGTGGTCGACGACCACGATCCGGTCGGCGAAGAGCCACTGCGCATCGGGCGTCGGCGCCCGGTGGGCCGCCGCGCCGCCGCAATCCGCCTTCACCTCGTAGCCGAGGTAACCGACATACCCGCCGGCGAAATCGAAAGGCAGCGCGGGCAGTTCGAGGCGGCGCCGCCGGAGTTCGGCGGCCAGATAGTCGAGCACGCCACCCGCGACCACCCGCCGATGCCCGTCGGACGACTCCACGGTCACCTCGCCGCTGCCGACCCGGTACCGCACGACCTCCGACAGCGGCCCGCTCGCGTCGCACAGGAACGAGAAGCGATCCAGTCCGGGCTCGACGTGTTCGCTGTCCAGCCACACCGCGGTGGGGGAGTTGCCGTACAGCCGGACGAAGGCGCTCTCGGTATCGATGGCCCGCTCGATCACGGCATGTTGCACCTGCCACTGTCGCGGCGGCCCGCCGCGATCCGGATCGGCGGTAGGGGTGGGCGCGACGGATGCGTCGTCGCGGCAGCCGAATTGCTCTGCTCCGGCGGGGAATTGCTCGGGTGCCAGGGGCGCGGCGGCCGACGGGGTGACGGGCGGTGGCGGGTTCGACGGAACGGACACCGGGCGCAGGCGCATGGTCACCGGATCCATGCGCCGACTGCGGGTTCGGCCGCGCGAGTTCGTCTTCCGGTGCGCCGCAGTCAATTCCGCGAAGTTGCGCAAGAGGGTGGCGCCGAATTCGCCCGCGATCGACTCGGGGTGGAACTGCACGCCCCACTGCGGCCGGCTGCGGTGCCGCACGCCCATGATCACCCCGTCCGCCGACAGCGCGGTGATCTCCAGGCTGTCCGGCAGCGGCCGCTGGGCGCACAGCGAGTGGTAGCGGACCGCGGTGAAGCCCTGCGGCACCCCCGCGAACAGGTCTCGATCGTCGTGCTCGATCCGATCGAGATAGCCGTGCCGGGCCGCGGGGGCCGGGGCGACGATCCCGCCCGCCGCCACCACGATGCCCTGATGGCCGAGGCATACGCCGAGCAACGGCAGCTCCGCCTCGCGGATCACGGTCGCCGAGATGCCGACGTCGCGCGGCACGTCCGGGCGGCCCGGTCCGGGGGAGATCACGATGTTGTCGAATCTGCTCAGTTCCAGCTCGCCGGCCTCGTCATTGCGCACGACCGTCGGCTCGAGCCCGTTCACCTCGCTGATCAGCTGATACAGGTTGTAGGTGAACGAGTCGTAATTGTCGATGAGCAACGTGCGCATGGTGCCCGAAACCCTACGCCGCACCGATTCCGGCTAACTGTTGTCATGTGCCTTCAGTTTGCTGATTCCCGTGGTGCACAATGTGGGGCATGTCTGTTGCGCAACCGAGCGGCGTGGATCGTGAACTCGTCGACTTCGCCCTCGTCGGCAAGTGGATGGATGAGCAGGGTTTGCCCGCAGGGGAATTCGAAGAGGTGACCGCGCTCGGCGGCGGGACGCAGAACGTCATGCTGCGGTTCGCGCGCGGCGGGCACACCTACGTCCTGCGCCGTGGGCCGAAGCATCTGCGGGCCAAGAGCAACGAGGTGATCCGCCGCGAGGCGCGCCTGCTCGGGGCGCTGAACGGAGCCGAGGTGCGCGCGCCCCGGGTCATCGCCGCGTGCCCCGACGAGTCGGTGATCGGGGCGGTGTTCTATCTGATGGAGCCGATCGACGGCTTCAACCCGGCCAACGAGCTGCCCGAGCTGCATGCGGGCGATCCCGCGATCCGCAAGGCGATGGGCCTGTCCGCGGTGGAAGCCATCGCCCGACTCGGCGCGCTCGACTATCAGGCGCTCGGGCTGTCCGACTACGGCAAGCCCGACGGGTTCCTGGAACGTCAGGTGCCGCGCTGGCTCGGCGAACTCGAATCCTATTCGGCCAACGAGGGTTATCCCGGCCCGCAGATCCCCGGCGTCGAGCGCACCGGGGAGTGGCTGGAACGCCACCGCCCCGCCCAGTGGACGCCCGGCATCCTGCACGGCGACTGTCACCTGGCCAACATGATGTTCGCCTACGACGGCCCGCAGGTGGCGGCCATGGTCGACTGGGAGATGTCGACCATCGGGGATCCGCTGCTCGATCTCGGCTGGCAGATCGCGACCCGGCCGGAACCGGGCACCACCGGCGCGGCGCTGGTCGGCAAGCTGGGCGCGGCGGGCGGGTTGCCCACGCCCGAGGAGATGGTCGCGCATTACGGGCAGTTCTCCGATCGCGACCTGAGCGCCGTCAACTGGTACACCGTGCTCGCCTGCTTCAAGCTCGGCATCGTGCTGGAGGGCACGCACGCGCGCGCGTTCGCGGGCAAGGCGCCCAAGCAGGTCGGCGACTTCCTGCACGCCATCACGCTGGAGCTGTTCGGGCGTGCGCATCGCCTGATGGAGTGATTGTCGGGATGTTGGCGAGGGTTGGCGGAATATCTATCGCAGCTGATATTCCGCCAGGCTAGGTTGGGCGCATGCCGATCGTTCCCGATGTGAAGAATTGGACCTGGGTCATCGAACGGTCTTGTGCCGATTGCGGTTTCGACCCGAACGGCACCGCGTTCGACGCCGTGCCCGCGCTGACCCGGGATGCCGCCGTCCGGTTCGCCGATGTGCTCCAGCGTCCCGATGTCCGAGTCCGCCCGGACGACTCGACCTGGTCGCCGCTGGAGTACGGCGCGCATGTGCGCGACGTGTGCCGCCTGTTCGATTCCCGGCTCGCCCTGATGCTCGCCGGTACAACGGACGGTTCGGTGCCGCGGTTCTCGAACTGGGATCAGGACGAGACCGCGGTTGCTGAGCGATACGATCAGCAGGACCCGGCGCGGGTGCGCGCCGAACTCGCGGATGCCGCGGAGCGGGTGGCCCGGTCGTTCGAATCCGTCCCGCTCTCGCAACGCCATCTGCGCGGTGAACGCAGCGATGGCTCGGTCTTCACGGTGGACTCGTTCGCCCGGTACTTCATCCACGATCTGGTGCACCACGTGCACGATGTGCGGGGCTGATACTAGAACGTGTTCGTGTGGTCTGATCCCTCGTGCCGCTGAATTTTCGGCGCAGTACTAGAACGCGTTCCACTTTTCTCGTAGTGTGGGTGCAGTCACATATAAGCACGTGCATGCGAGAGGGTCGACAGGAATGAAGACGAAGGGCGCGATCCTGTGGGGGATCGACCAACCGTGGTCGGTGGAAGAGATCGAGGTCGGCGATCCGGTCTCCGGCGAGGTGCAGATCCGGCTGGAGACCGCGGGCATGTGCCATTCCGACCATCACATCGTGACCGGTGCGACGCCGATGCCCGCCTTCCCGGTGATGGGCGGCCACGAGGGCGCGGGCGTGATCACCAAGCTCGGGCCGAACTGCCCCGCCGACCTCGCCGTCGGCGATCACGTGATCCTGTCGTTCATCCCCGCCTGCGGTCGCTGTCCGGCGTGCGTGAGCGGAAACATGGCGCTGTGCGATCTCGGTGCCGGCCTGCTGATGGGCCAGGCGATCAGCGACGGCACCTACCGGATCCAGGCGCGCGGCGAGAACGTCATCCCGATGTGCCTGCTCGGCACCTTCTCGCCGTACATGACGGTGCACCACACGTCCGTGGTGAAGATCGATCCCAGCATTCCGTTCGAGGTGGCCTGCCTGGTCGGCTGCGGTGTGCCCACCGGTTTCGGCTCGTCCACCCACGTGGCCAAGGTCGAGCCCGGCGAGACCGTGGTGATCGCGGGCATCGGCGGTGTCGGCATGAGCGCGCTGCAGGGCGCGGTGCTCTCCGGCGCGTCGAAAGTCGTGGCCATCGACCCGAATCCGTGGAAGCGGGAGCAGGCGCAGAAGTTCGGCGCCACGCACACCTACGAGAGCATGGCCGCCGCGATCATGCCGCTGATGGACGCCACCGAAGGGCGGATGGCGGAGAAGGTCATCCTCACCATGGGGGAGATGCACGGCGACTACATCGAAGAGGGCCTGATCCTCACCGCCAAGGCGGGCACCCTGGTCGTCACCTCGATGGGCCGGATGGACGCCGGCGAGGTGAAGATGAACAGCTTCCTGCTGTCCATGCTGCAGAAGACGGTGAAGGGCTGCATCTTCGGCGGTGGCAACGCCCGCCAGGACGCCCCGAACCTGCTGCGCCTCTACAAGGCAGGCCAGCTCAACCTCGACGACATGGTCACCCGCAGCTACTCCCTGGAGGAGATCAACCAGGGTTACCAGGACATGCTCGACGGCAAGAACATTCGCGGCATCATCAAGTACACCGAAGCCGACTGGTGATCCGCGTCCGCGAGTGGCGCGCTGTGCCACTCGCGGCAGCGGTCAGCGGCGGGCGGCCAGTTTGGTGGCGATATCGGCGATCAGGTCGTAGGGGATCGGTTTGGTGAGCGGGAACTTGAGGGTTCCCTTGCCGGCGCGATACGGCTCGACGGCGCGCTCGAAGGCCTTGTCGCCCGCCGGGATCGGATACACGCTGACGTGGTGTTTCCAGCCGGCGAAGTGGACGACGTTGTGGCCGTTCACCTTGAAGGTCGGGATGTCGTAGCTGATCGCCTCGGTCGCCTCGGGCAGCACGCGTTTGATGCTGTCCCGGATCTCCTCGAGGATGCTGCGCACATCTTCGGGAAACGACGCGATATAGGTGTCGACGGTTGCGGTCTGCTCTACCACGAGGTGCCTCGATTCCGTGAGCGGCTCTCGATTGCGTCGTTGCGACAGTGGAGCATCGCCAGTGTAAGCAGACTTCGCTACACCTTCTTGCGATACCAGCACTGCGCGTAGGGCTGGTCGTTGTGCGGTGCCGACTCCCGGTATCCGAGCCGTGCGTACAACGCCCGAGCTTCCACCAGATCCCGCCGGGTGTCCAGCACGATCTGCTCGGCTCCCAGCTCGCGCGCGGCGTCCTCGGCCGCCGCCACGAGCAGTGCGGCCCCGCCCTTACCGCGCATATCCGCCCGCACGAACACGCGTTTCAACTCCGCGGTCGCGGCATCCAGCAGGTGCACGCCCGCCGTGCCCACCGCCTCGCCGTCGAGCCGTCCCACCAGTAAAACCCCGCGCGGCGGCGCGAATTCGTGCCCGCGCACCGCCGCGATCTCCCGCTCCAGCTCCGCCGGATCGGTTGCCCTGCCTTCGTGCAGCCGATACCACCGGTCACTGACCTCGGTGTAGTAGGCGCGCCACAGCTGTGCCGCGGTGGCGGAGTCGAACGGCTCGGCCGCGACGACCCAGGCGCTCGCAGTCACGGCGCGCTCAGTGGGTGCAGCGCATCAGGGCTCGGCGCAGGTTGCGGCTGCGGACGTCGTCGAGGACGGCGAGGCCGAGCCGGTTCATGGTGTAGCCGAAGCCGAGACCGGTGGTGGGGTCGGCGAATCCGAAGGAACCGCCGAGGCCGGTGGTGCCGTACGCGCGTTTGTCGGAGCCGAAGCGGAACTCGCAGCCGGACTTGCGGAACCCGAGGTGGTAGCGGGTTTTGAGCAGCAGCACCAGATCGCCGGGCGGCACGTCGTCGGCGGTGTCCGCGGCGGCGAGCCGATCGAGCAGCGCGTCCTCGATGGGTAGTGCGCCGGTGCGGCCCGCCGCCGCGCCGTAGATCTTCGCCAGCGATCTCGCATTGCCGACGCCGTTGGAGCCCGGCAGCTCCACCTCGAGGAACTCGCGTCGCGTCGCCCGCACCGGATCACCGACGCGCGGGTTGGTGAGTGCCGAGTAGGCGAGGCCGCGCTTGGCGGCGAGTTGTGCGCCGATCCGCAGCGGGAGGTCGCGCTCGAAACGCAGCGCGTCCAGCCCGCGGGTCGCGGCCATGGTGGCGATGCGCTCCAACCCCTGTTCGGCGGGCAGCCCGATGAAGAAGTCCAGGCCGAGCGGTTTCGCGATGTCCTCGGCGAAGATGCGCCCGAGCGTGCGCCGCTGCGGGTCGACCCGGCGCAGCAGTTCGCCCTGGTACAGCCCGAGCGTGATCGCGTGGTAGCCGTGCCGGGTGCCCGGGCGCCACGCCGGTTTCTGCGCGGCCAGGATCGTGGCGAGCCCGTCCAGATCCGCGATCTGGGGCAACCGCACGATCGGGTCCAGGCCGGACAGTCCCGCCTGATGATCGATCAGCTGGCGGACCGTCACCGCCGCCTTGCCGTGCGCCGCGAACTCGGGCCAGTAGGTCGCCACCGGCTCTTCGTAATCGAGCAGACCCTTCGACACCGCGGACGCGACCGTGAACGCGGCCAGGCCCTTGGTCGAGGAGAACACCGGGACGATGGTGTCGCGCTCCCACGGCAGCGTCCGTCGGCGGTCCCGATGGCCCGCCCACAGGTCGACCACCGGGCGGTCACCCGCGTATACCGCGACTGCCGCTCCGACCTCACCGTGCTGGGCGAAGTTGCGGCGGAAAGCGTCGGCGACGGGTCCGAAGCCGGACTCCACCTCGCCGTGGACCGTGGGCGTTTCACTCATAGTCGTTCGATGGTATCGGCGTTCGTCTCGTAGGCTCGCGGGGTGCGTGCACTAGAGCAGATCAGGGATTGGCCGGTCCGTCACGCGGCGGCCGCGGTCGTCGGTGCGGACGGCGCCGCGGCGACCGAGGGCGAACTCGATCGGGTGTTCCCGCTCGCCTCGGTGACCAAGCCGCTGGTCGCGTACGCGGTGCTGGTCGCGGTCGAAGAGGGCGCGATCGAACTGGATCAGCCGGCCGGCCCGGCGGGGTCGACGGTGCGCCACCTGCTCGCGCACACCTCGGGCCTCGCCTTCGACACCGACGATATCCGGGCCGCACCCGGTACTCGCCGGATCTACTCCAGCGCGGGCTTCGAGGTGCTCGCCCGTTTCGTCGCCGAACAGACCGGCATCGCGTTCGAGGAGTACCTGCGCGACGCGGTTTTCGTGCCGCTGGGCATGAAGGACTCGGTGCTGGCCGGTTCCGCCGGGCACGCGGCGCGCTCGACCGTCGCCGATCTGACCCGTTTCGCGGCGGAATTGCTGAATCCGCAGTTGATCTCCGAACCGACTCATGCCGAAGCGACATCAGTCCAATTTCCCGGCCTGAATGGCGTGCTGCCCGGTTATGGTTCGCAGCGTCCGAATGATTGGGGACTCGGCTTCGAGATCCGCGACGGTAAGTCGCCGCACTGGACCGGAAGCTCGAATTCCCCGGGCACGTACGGCCATTTCGGACAGTCCGGCACATTTCTCTGGGTGGACCCCGCGTCGCGGTTGGCGTGTCTGGCATTGGCCGACCAGAATTTCGGCGACTGGGCCAGGGCGGCCTGGCCGCCATTCAGCGACGCGGTCATTGCGGAGGCGGCACACGCAACACGGGGTTGAAGTAACACATGTAACATCGGGCACTCCAGTACACTCAGGCAACACCAGCTGGACGGGTCGTTGGGGAAGACGTCCCCCGTCGACGCTGGAGGTGTTAGTGGTGCGCGCATCGAGTCAGTTCGCGGACGTGACGGCGGGTGTGGTGTACATCCACTCGTCGCCTGCCGCGCTGTGCCCGCACGTCGAGTGGGCACTCACCTCGGCCTTGAGTTCGCCCGCGAAATTGCGCTGGACCGCGCAACCCGCGGACGGCCAATTGCGCGCGACCAGTGAATGGCTCGGACCCGTCGGCACCGCCTCCCGTATTGCGCAATCGCTGCGCTCCTGGCCGGTGCTCCGATTCGAAGTGACCGAAGACCCCAGCGAAGGCGTCGACGGCGAACGTTATTGTTTCGTGCCCGGATTAGGACTCTGGCACGGCTCGACCAGTGCCAACGGCGATGTGACCCTGGGCGAGATGCGCTTGCGCGCGATGCTGCAGGCCGCAGGCGAACTCGGCAAATACAACAACTACGACCTCGCCGCCGAAATCGACCGCGCCCTCGGCACACCCTGGGACGAAGACTTGGAGGTATACCGCTACGGCACCGAATCCGGCGCCGAGGTCACCTGGCTGCGCCGAGACGTAGGCTAGAACCCCGCTGTTTCGGGCAAAAGCACATTTCCAGCGATGCTGCGTGCGCGAATTCACCTGCTCGCCGGTTCCGGCATGACGTATTGCGCGCACAGTGCACAAATGGGGTTCAAGGCTTGGTATTTCGCAGATACCAATCGGTGGGCGGCACGGTTACGCGCCTTCCTGCGGTCGCTCCGTGTCGACGTTCGCGGTGGCTTTGCCGCTCGTCGCGGCCGCACACCCGCGGCGCCATCACGGGATGCTACTCTCCGGGGGTGGCGAACGTGGTTGATCGAAAACAGAAGATAGTCAATGTTATTCAGCGGCGGATCGCCAATCCGATCAGAGTCCGGATGCCCAAGCAGGAACTCTTGGAGACCATCGGGCGGGTGAGTGGGGCGCCGCGGATCACGCCCATCGGCGGGCGGATGATCGACGGGTCGTTCTGGCTCGTCTCCGAGTTCGGGGAACGGTCGCAGTACGTGCGGAACATCATGGTGAACAACCAGGTTCGGTTGCGTTTGAAGGGGAAGTGGCATTCGGGAACAGCGCATTTGCTGCCCGATCACGACCCCGTCGCATTGCTCGAGCAGCTGCCGAAAGGCAACAGCGCCGGGGTCCGGCTGTTCGGCAACAACCTGCTGAGCATTCGCATCGACCTGGCCACCACCGACTGAGGTTCCCCGGCGCTTGCGTAGCCGCACCCTTTCTGACGCGAGACCCGGTGTGTCGTGCGGCAAGTCGGGGTGCGGGAACCTGCAAGGGGTGCGGATGTTCCCCTCTGCCGCGCGCCCGGCGCAGTGTTTCAGCCACCGCGGTGTTCGGCCGAGAGCCGGTCCGCGACGGTGTTGCGGAGGGTGCCGATCGTGGCGATCTCGATTTCCACCGTGTCGCCGGGTGCCATCGGCCCGACCCCGGCGGGGCTGCCGGTGAGCAGGATGTCGCCGGGACGCAGGGTGATCCAGCGGGTGGCGAAGGACAGCAGTGCGCCGACACCGAAGACCATGTCCGCCACCGCGGCCTGCTGGACCACCTGACCGTTGCGGCGGGTGACGAGATGCAGCGCCGACGGATCGGAAACCTCGGTCTCGATCCAGGGCCCCAAGGGGCAGAAGGTGTCCGCGCTTTTCGCCCGCGCCCACTGGCCGTCGGAACGCCAATCGTCCGCGGTGACATCGTTGGCGCAGGTGTAGCCGAGGATGTAGTCCGCGGCCCGATCGGCGGGCACGTCACGCGCCGTGCGCCCGATGACGACGGCCAGTTCGCCTTCGTACTCCAGCCGCTGCACCTCGGCGGGCCGCAGGATGGTCGCGTCCGGATCGGTAACGGCGTTGGGGGCCTTGAGAAACAGCGACGGGCGCTGCGGCCACGGCCTGCCCTTCTCGATGATCTGGCCCGCATAATTGCTGCCCGCGCACACGATGGTGCGCGGCTCACAGGGGGCGAGCAAGCTCTGCTCGGCCAGCGGGCCGACCGCCGCCCCGGGCTCGTTGTCGGGCGAAAGGTGGTGCACCACATCGCCTATGACGACCCCGCGCGCGGCGTGGCCGTCGCGGGAATAGCGGACGATACGCATGTTGTCTCCTATTCGTCGGCCGGCCCGGCCAGTGCTTCGCGCACCAGCTCGACCGGGTGCCAGGCGGTGCGCCCCGCGCCGTGAAAGATCTGCTGCCGGCACGACACTCCGGTCGCCGCCACGATCGTGTCGTCCGGTTCCGCGGCGAGGGCGGGGAAGAGCCGATCGCCGCCGACCGCCATCGAGGTTTCGTAATGCTCCGATTCGAAGCCGAACGAGCCCGCCATGCCACAGCAGCCGGAGTTGATCTCTTCGACCTGCACCCCCGGGATCCGCCGCAGCAGTGCCATCGTCGCGGCCGTGCCTACCTCGGCCTTCTGGTGACAGTGCCCGTGGAAGACGATCCGGCGACCGGCCAGGGCGTCGCCCAGCGACAGCCGACCCGCGTCGATCGCCTCGACCAGCAATTCCTCCACCTGTTTGACCCGGGCCGCGACCGCGCGCACCGCGTCCACGTCCGGCACCAGTGCCGCGTGCTCGTCGCGCAGCATGAACAAGCACGAGGGCTCACACCCGACGATCGGCGATCCCGGCTCGGTGTGCGCGGTGAGCGAATCGATCAGTCCCGCAGCCTCTTTCCGGGCGTCGTCGAGCAAGCCCTTGGACATGCTGGAACGGCCGCAGCATCCGCCGCTCGCGAGTTCCACCCGCCAGCCCGCCAGTTCCAGCAGTTCGACGGCCGCCATGCCGATGTGCGGTTCGGTGTAGGTGGTGAAGGAATCGGCCAGCCAGTTGACGGTGCCCAGCGGTGCGGGAACAGCCGGGGCGGCCCGCCGATGCTTGCGGAAGCCGCGAATCAGGTTGGCCCGCTGGAACACCGGTAGCGGACGAGCGGCGGTGATACCGAGCGTGCGATCCATCATCCGGCGCGCGAAACCGATCCGGCCGGGCAGGTTCGACAGCGGCGCGGTCGCCGAGCCGAGCCGGTTGAGCGCCCGGATCGAACCGAAAACCCTGGAGCGCAAGGGTGTTCCATGGATCTCGTGATGGTGCGCGAGGGTCTCGGCTTTGAGCGAGGCCATGTCCACGCTCATCGGGCACTCGCTCTTGCAGGCCTTGCACATCAGGCACAGATCGAGGATCTCGTGCAGCCGTTCGTCGCCGAGCGCGGCGTGCGGATCCGGCGCGGAAAGGGCTTTCACCAGTGCGTTGGCGCGGCCGCGGGTCGCGTGCTCCTCGTTCTTGGTCGCGATATAGGACGGGCACATCACGCCCGTGGTGGCTTTGCGGCACAGGCCGATGTTCATGCAGCGATCCGCCGCGCCGCGCATGCCGCCGACGACCTCGAACTTCAGCGCGGTGGTGAGCGGCGGCGCCGGCGGCAGTGCGTCGCGGTCGCGCAGATTCTCGGTCATCGACGGTGCGTCGACGATCTTGCCGGGGTTCATGATGTTGCCGGGATCGAAGAGCCGCTTGACTTTTCGCATCGCCTCGTACAGCTCGTCGCCGAAGATCTCGCGGTTGAACTCGCTGCGGGCCAGGCCGTCACCGTGTTCGCTGGAGTTCACCCCGCCGTATTCGGCGACGAGCTTCTGCACCGCCTCGGCGACCGTGCGCATCTTGGCCACCTCGTCGGGCTGAGTGAGGTCGACGAACGGACGGATGTGCAAACAGCCGACCGAGCAGTGACCGTAGAACCCTGCCTGCATCTGGTGCTCATCGAGAATCTCCTTGAACCGCCTGGTGTACTCGGCCAGGTGCACCGGGTCCACCGCGGTGTCCTCGACGAAGGCGAGCGGGCGGCGGGTGCCTTCGCCCGCGGCCATCAGCAACCCGAGGCTGGACTTGCGGACTTTCAGCAACGCCGTTTGATCGGCGGGCGTGACGGCGCGCAGCGTGTGATAGCCGTGCCCGTTGCGCCGCCACAGCGCCTCCAGCCGGTCCAGCTCGGCGACCAGGCGCGTCTCGTCGTCACCGCTGAACGAGACGAACAGCAGCGCACCGGGATCGCCGACGAGGATCGTGCCGAGTTCGGCGTATTCGATCTTCTGCCTGGACAATTCGAGAATGGTGCGGTCCATCAGCTCGACCTGATTCGGGTCGCAGCTCAGCGCGTCGGTGGTGGCGGCGATCGCGCTGACGGTGTCGGTGAAGTGGCCGACGGCGTAGACCGTCCGTGCCGGTTTGGGCACCAGGTCGACCAGTGCGTGCGTGACGATCACCAGCGTGCCTTCCGCGCCGACCACGAATTTGGCCAGGTCGAAGGGCTTTTCGGCGCCGAAACCCACCAGTCGGTCGAGTCGGTACCCGCCCGCCCGGCGCCAGAACGCCGGCATACCGGCCTCGATGATGTCCGCGTTGGCCGTGACGAGATCCGAAAGCTCTTGGTATATCCGGCCTTCCAGGGTGCGCGCGGCGGCGCGACGTTTGCGCTCGAGCTCGTCGACCGATTCCAGCCTGGCCCGGGAGCCGTCGGCGAGCACCACGTCGAGCGCCCGCACGTGATCGATCGTCATGCCGTAGGTCAGCGAGCCGCTGCCCGCGGAGTTGTTGCCGATCATGCCGCCGATGGTGGCGCGGTTGCTGGTCGAGGTGTCCGGCCCGAACATCAAGCCGTGGGCGGCGGCGGCCTGATTGAGCTGGTCCTGCACCACTCCGACCTCGACCAGCGCCGTGCGGGCCACCGGGTCGAGGTGCACGATTCGGTTCATGTGCCGGGACAGGTCGAGTACCAGACCGGGCCCGATGGTCTGCCCGGCCAGGCTCGTGCCCGCACCGCGCGCCACGACCGGCACCCCGAGTTCGCCCGCCGCGCGCACCGCCGCGGCGACGTCGTCCGCGTCGCGGGGAAAGGCCACGCCCGCAGGCACTATCGAATACATGCTCGCGTCGCGGGAGAAGATGTGGCGGCTGTAGTCGTCGAAAGCCACCTCACCGGTGAGGGTTTCGCGCAGGGCGCGCTCCAAGCGGGCCGACACGTCGGCCGTCGCGCTGTCGATCGTGGGGGAGTTCATGGGGATTCCTTCTGGATCCGGGAGAGTTCGCCGAAGGGGGACACGGCGGCCGGGCCCGCGCACGGAACCGGCCGCCGTGGTACTCAGACGAGCGGGGCTCGATCCGATGCCGGTTGCTGCGCCGGCTCGATCCGGGCCGTTTCGACCGGGACGGGTTCGACCA
Source organism: Nocardia vulneris (assembly GCF_001613425.1). Lineage (GTDB taxonomy): Bacteria > Actinomycetota > Actinomycetes > Mycobacteriales > Mycobacteriaceae > Nocardia > Nocardia vulneris. Next base: position 24,733 of record NZ_BDCI01000058.1, read on the forward strand.
CCGCCGATTGCGTTGCCTCGCGCAACTTCTTGCGCAGGGTCAGCACGAGCAGCGCGGCGGCGCCGAACACCCCGCCGAAAAAGGCCTGGGTGAGTGCGTATCCGCCACCGCTGAGATCGCTGAGCCAGCCGCCGATATACGGTCCGAAGAAGCTGCCGAGATTACCGACGCCGTTGATCAGCCCCAAGCCCGCGCCCGCGGCGGCCACCGGAACGAGCTTGGTGACCGTCGCCCAGAACGGGCCGTACCAGGCGATCGAGGCGGCGGTGCCCAGGATCATCGCGCCCAGTACCAGCCACTTCTGTTGCGGTGAAATCAAACTCGCGCCACCGAGAATGATCGCCGCCGAGCCGAGAACCAGTGACATGTGCGCGATATGCCCGCCCCGTTTGTCCGCCGACCGGCCGATGAGAATGATGGCCACGCCCGCCGCGAGCTGGGGCAGTATCGCGACGAGACCCACCTTCATATCGGTGTGGAACGCCTTCTTCAACACGCTCGGCAGCCACAGGGTGAGGCCGAGCAAGCCCATCTGCGTCAGGGTGTAGATGAGGGCGAAGTGCCACACGATCCGGCTGGTGAACGCGGCCTTGAAAGTGCCGCGGTGTTGCAACGGTTCTCCTTCCTCGAGCCGGGAACGTTCGATGTAGTCGCGTTCGTTCTTCGACAACCAGCCCGCCTTGGCCGGTGTATCGCGAATCACCGCGAGCCAGGCGATGAGCCCGACGACCAGCGGCGCGCCGCCCTGGATGATGAACATCCAGCGCCAGTCCGTGTAGGTCAGCAGGATGCCGGAGAACGGTGCGGCGACGATCGCCGCGATGGGGGTGTACAGCTTGAAAATCGCGTAGGCCCTGCCGCGTTCGGCGAACGGGAACCACGACCGGATGGTCGCCATCAGCGCGGGCTGCACACCGCCTTCGGCCACCCCGAGCAGGAATCGGGCCAGCAGCAATTGGCCGACGGAGTTGGTGAAGCCCTGGGCCATCGCGGCCACGCTCCACAGCACCATCAGGATCGCGATCCACTTTCTGGCACTCCATCTTTCGGCCATGTAGCCGCCGGGGATCTGCAGTAGCAGGTAGCCCCAGAAGAAAATGCCGCTCGCGAGGCCCTGCTGCGCCTTGGTGAGCCCCATATCGGCTTCGAGATGGGTGAGTGCGAAACTGATGTTGGTTCGGTCGATATAACAGATGACGTAGATGAAGACGACGACCGGCAAGATATAGGTCCAGCGCTTCATTTCGGAGAAACGCCGGATGGGAGAGGTCCGCTCGGACAACGACCTACCTCCTCGTAGGTGACCGACGCGATCGGCGCCGGTGGATATCGGATCCCGGCTCGTGGTGGAGCCGGGCGAGAGTCGCTCGTGGCGGAGCATCGAGAGTCGAGCAGGAGGCTGTCGAAGCGGGGGCCCAGCTGGGAGCGAAAGGGACGTGGCGAGAACAGATTCGGCGCGCGCCGGGGGCTATTCGGCGCGTAGCACCGCGAGCGCGGCGGGCAACCCGGCGGGGTCGACGGCGACGCCCGCCAGCTCGAGGCCCATCTGCACGCCGGACAGCGTGCCCGCGAGCATCAGATCGTTGAAGTGGCCGAGGTGGCCGATCCGGAAGACGCGTCCGGCGAGTTTGCCGAGCCCGGTGCCGAGCGACATGTCGAAGCGCTCCAGGATGATTCGGCGCACCTTGTCCGCGTCGTACTCGGCGCCGAGGAGCACGGCGGTCAACGCGCCGGAGTACTCCCGCGCGTCGGTGCACAGCACCTCCAGGCCCCAGCCGTGGACGGCGGCCCTGGTGGCGGCCGCGTGCCGGCGGTGCCGGGCGAAAACGTTCGGCAGCCCTTCTTCCTCGAGCATGATCAGGGCTTCGCGCAAGCCGTAGAGCAGGTTGGTCGCGGGGGTGTAGGGGTAGAAGCCGCGCTCGTTGTTGTCGAGAATCGGTGTCCAGTCCCAGAAGGACTTCGGCAGTCGCGCGGTCGTCGCGGCCGCGAGGGCCTTGTCGCTGATCGCGTTGAAACTCAGTCCGGGTGGCAGCATCAACCCCTTCTGGGAGCAGGCGACCGTCACGTCGACGCCCCAGTCGTCGTGCCGGTAGTCGATGGAGCCCAGTGACGAGATCGTGTCGACCAGCAGCAGCGCCGGGTGGTCGGCCTCGTCGATGGCGGCGCGGATCTCCGGAATCCGGCTGGTGACACCGGTCGAGGTCTCGTTGTGCACGACCATCACCGCCGCGATCTCGTGCCCGGTGTCGGCCGCGAGCCGTTCGGCCAGGGCCGCCGGGTCTGCGCCGCGGCGCCAGTCGCCCGGCACGAAATTGACGATCAGGCCCAGGCGTTCGGCCATGTCGCGCCACAGGCTCGCGAAATGACCGGTCTCGAAGGCGATCACGCGATCGCCCGGGGACAGGGTGTTGACCAGGGCTGCCTCCCAGGCTCCGGTGCCGGAGGCGGGATAGACGACGACCGGGTTGCCGGTGCCGAACACCGGTTTGAGCCGGCGCAGGAGATCGAGCGCGAGTGCGGCGAACTCGGGTCCGCGATGGTCGATGGTCGGTTGCGCGATGGCGTGCAGTACCCGGTCGGGGACGTTGGTCGGTCCGGGAATCTGCAGGAAATGCCGTCCGCTGTGCGCGGTCATCACATCTATTTCCAATCTGTGCCGGGTTATGGCACACTGTGCCGTGAGAAGGTTCAGCAAGGGTAGGGATGTGAGATAGAGGAGTCAAGACTTTGCGCAATGTCCTCAACACGCTGCGGGTATTGGAGGAGGTCGCGGCCCGGCAGCCGATCGGCGTCGGCGAATTGTCGAGAGTGCTTGATATGCCCAAGAGTTCGGTGCAGCGGGTGCTGGTCACCCTGGACACGGCCGGGTGGATTCGCCCGGCGTCCGGGGAGATCACCCGGTGGGTGCTGACCACGAAGGCGCTGGCGGTCGGCAGTCGGGCCGGGGGCGATCTCGGGTTGCGCGGTGTGGCGCTGCCGATCATGGAGAACCTGCGCAGGCACACCGAGGAGACCATCCACCTGACCATCCCCGAGGACGGCAAGATGGTGCTGATCGAGCGGCTCGAGACCGACAAGCCGGTGCGCACCAACATGGCGCTGGGGCATTCGTTGCCGCTGCACGCCTCCGCGAACGGCAAAGCCGTACTCGCGCACAGCGATCCCGATACCGTGCGCAAGCTGGTGGCCGGTGAGCTGCCGCGCTACACCGACACCACGATCACCGATCCGGACGCGCTACAGGCGGAGCTGGCCGAGATCAAGACGCGCGGATTCGCGGTGAACCGCGGCGAATGGCGCTCCGATGTCGGCGCGGTGGCGGCGGTGGTCCTGGACGGCGCGGCGAAGCCGATCGCGAGCCTGAGCGTGAACGTGCCGATCAGCAGGCTGACGGCCGAATCCGAGCCGGCCTGGGGCGCCGCGGTGCGCGAGGCGGCGCACACGATCGGTGCGCGCCTGAGCAAGTGAGCCGGGGCGCAACGGTTTTCGCGCACCGCTGCGGGCCGGAGCCGGGTGCGCGAAACCGGAAAGCGTGCGGTTATGACAGGTGCCGGGTGGCGATCCGCGCCCCGAGCCGCCGCAGCAGCACCTCGCCGTCGGTGAGGCAGCGCCGCACGTCCGGCTCGATCGACAGCAGCGAATACGCGGCGGTGACGCCTGCCTCGTGTAATCGCCACTCCGGCAGCGTGTTCCGTCCGCACACCGCGACCACCGGCACACCCGCCGCGCGGGCTGCCGCCGCGACGCCCGCGGGCGCTTTGCCGTGCAGGGTCTGCTCATCGAGCGTGCCCTCGCCCGTCACGACCAGATCGGCCCCGGCCAGCTCTCGGTCGAAATCGACCAGGTCCAGGACCAATTCGATACCTGGCGCCAGCCGGGCCCCGAGCACGGCGACGGCCGCGAAGCCGACGCCGCCGGCCGCGCCCGCCCCCGGGGAGTCGCGCAGATCGCTACCGGTGGTCGCGGCGACGACGTCGGCCCAATGACCCAGTGCCGCATCGAGGATGGTCACCTGTGCTGCGTCCGTGCCCTTCTGCGGTCCGTAGACGGCCGCCGCGCCGCGAGCGCCGAGGAGCGGGTTGTCCACGTCGCAGGCGACGGTGAACTCGACTCCGGCTGTTCGCTCCCGCAAAGCAGTGAGGTCGAGGGTGGCGACCTGCGCGAGAGCCGCACCCCCGTCCTCGATTTCGGCACCGTCCGCATCGAGCAGACGAGCACCGAGGGCGCGCAGCAGTCCCGCGCCGCCGTCGGTGCCCGCACTGCCGCCGATGCCGAGTACCACGTGTCGACAGCCCGCCGCGATCGCCGTGGCGATCACCTCGCCGGTGCCGCGGCTGGTCGCGGTCATCGGCGCGAAATCCCCGCCGGGCAGCCGGACCAGCCCCGAGACATCCGCCAGTTCCACCACAGCCAGGTCGTCGCGCCGGGCGTAAGCCGTGTCGACCGGTTCCCCGGTCGGCCCGGCGGCCGTCACCGGTACGGCGGTGAATCCTGCGGCCAGCGCGGCGGCGACGGTTCCGTCGCCGCCGTCCGCGACCGGGACGATGGATATCGCCGCATCCGGCAGTACCTCCCGGATTCCGGCCGCGGTGGCGCGTCCGACCGCGGCGGCGGTCAGCGAGCCCTTGAACTTGTCGGAGGCGATCAGCACGCGTGGCATGGGGGCGTCAGTCCAGCAGCGCCGTGGCCGTGGGCGCGTCTGCGGCGGAGGTGGCCAGTTCTTCGAATTCGGTGATGTTGTCGATCTCGAGACCCATGGACACGTTGGTGACCCGTTCGAGGATGACCTCGACCACCACCGGGACGCGGTGTTCGGCCATCAGCTTCTTCGCGTCTTCCAGGGCGGGGCCGATGTTGTCGGGTTCGAACACCCGGATCGCTTTGCAACCC
>NZ_BDCI01000059.1 GCF_001613425.1 Nocardia vulneris
GCTCCGGCGGCGCCCGCGCCGCCCGCACCCGGTGCGCCAGCGCCGGCGGCACCGCCGGCGGAGGCCCCCGCGCCGCCCGCCGCTGCAGCCGTTCCGGTGGTGCACGGTGACACCCAGGCCGCGCGCACCGACCCGGTGCTGGCCAGCAAGACGGTCGCGGTACCGCGCGAGCGGGACACCCCGGCGTGGGTGGTGCCGACGCTGTTCGTCGCCGCGATCGTGGCGACCGCGGTGTTCACCAACGCGGACCGGATCGTCCGTCGGCAACGACAGTGACCGCCGTGTCGGGGCTGCCCGCCTATTCCGAGTTCGTCTCGAACCCGGAACCCGCACCCCCGCGGCCCCGGAAGCGATGGCCGTTCGTGGTTCTCGTGGTCCTCGGCGCGGTGCTGGTGCTGGCCCCGATCGTCACCGGCATGTTTCCGCGGGCGGTCAAGGGCGAGGCCATGATCGACGCGTTCGAGCCCTACATGACCCGCTCGAGCCTCGACGGCTATCAGCGTGATCTGCAGGTGCTGGCAGACGCGCGCACGAACGTGGTGACCTTGCAGCAGCGTGGGCAACAGCCGGGTACCTACGACCGGGTCGAGCAGTTCGTCCGGGACTATCCGGAGATTCGCGCGCACCTGTCCGGGATGATCGGCGCGATCGACGACAACCGGCAGAACTACGAAAAGCTCTCCTCGGTCATACCTTTCGGCACGCTGCCCTGGTTGCTGGCGCTACCGGGCGCGGTGCTCGTGGCGGCGGGAGTGTTCGGCTATCGGCGGGCCAAGGAGGGGGAGCGGGCGCTCGTCTGGCGCTCGCTGGCGGGACTCGCGGCACTCGGGCTGATCGCGACATCGGCGTTCGGCGGGTTGTTCGCGGCCGCTCCGGCGGGGCAGCCCCTGATCGATGATCTGCGCCCGATCCTCACCCATGACGAGGTCCGCCAGCTACAGAGCTACTTCGTCACGCTGGTGGCCGCGGACGGTGAGCTGAACAGCCGATACACCGGCGCGGTCCGGAACGCGCACCCCGACGCGGATCTCACCGGCATCACCACGCTGGAGGCGCAGTGGCAGCCGATGACCTCGCGCTTCGCGGCCCTGATCGGGGCGATGAACGACAACGTCCGCAACTTCGATGCTGTTGTCGCGCTGAACGAATCGACGCGCCCGGTGGGTTTCGGCGCGTTCCGCGGTCTCGGCTATTTCTACCTCGTACCCGGCGTACTCGCGCTCGCGCTGGCGGGCACGGGTGCGCGGCTACCGAGCGGACGGCGCGGCGGCGTAGCACCCGCGCCGTCGGATTCGCCTGGCGGTCGAGAGAAATGAGTATCCGTCACACAGTCGATCGACCGCACCGTGGTCGAAAGCTCAGGAGGCAAGCCGGTATGCGCCTACGAAAGACGTTCGCACTGGCGGCTTTTGCCGCGCTGGTGCTGCTGGTTCCGGGGTGTTCCGGTGGTGGCGACGACGATCCCGCGCCGAGCGGGCCCGAGCAGTTGGTCGGATTGCTGCGGTTCACACCGGGTTCGGTGTCGGGCGACGAGGTGTCAGGCACCTGGTTCCGGATGGTCCAGCCGGGCGGTACCCCGGAGAAGGGGCCCTATATGCCCAACGGTGATTCACCGGCCCAGGGCGGTTCGACCACGCTGCTCGAACCCGGCACGGCCGGTGGGCTGCGCATCGGCGGATATCAGAGCGAGCCGAACCCTGGCTTCGCGCAGGGTAATTCGCTGTCCGCTTCGATCACCAAGCCGACCAAGTTCTTCGCGGTCGAGTTCGGCATCTCGACCAACCCGGTGGACCCGCAGACCCAGCGCCGGGTGCCGCCGCCGACGGTGACCGACGACGGCGGCACCCTGACCGCCGACCTGTCGTCCTGGGCGGCCTCGTGGAACGACCAGGAGTTCAACCAGGGCGCGCCGAAGCCGCCGGAGAAGCAGGACGCCCAGGTCGCGGGCGCCGAGCAGGTGCAGAAGGTGTGGGACTGGGTCGCTAAGCAATGGTTCGACAAGCCCAAATCCGATGCTGCGCAGGGGCCGTCGGCGACCGGCAGCTATGACCGCAAGTCTCGCGAGTTCACCCTGCAATGGACCAGCTTGATCGTCGGCGGGCCGTTCAACGGTTTCACCGGCGTGTGGCATCTGGAGGGCGTGTTCGAACCCGACGCCGCCGCGCCGGCCGCGCCGGCGCCCTCGGCCAAATAGACATCGAAGGAGTTCCGCCCGATGAGTTCTCGCACGACGACCCGGCCCGCGCTCACCGTGGCCATCCGCGCGGTGGCCGCGCTGACCGTGATCGGCAGCGCCGTCGCGGTCACCGCGTTGACCGTTCGCACCGACGACGACGTCACCACCGTGGTGGTCACCCAGGAGCAGGCGGCCGCGGCCGCCCGGCACGCGGCACCGGTCACGCCCGCGCCCGCACCTGCGGCGGCAGCTCCGGCACCGGCCCCGCCGGGTCCGGCGGCGCCACCCGCGGCGGCACCCGCTGCCGCGGTCCCGCTGGGTTCGGGTGGTGTGCCCGCCGCGGTCGCGATCAACCCGGGCGCCGGAGCCCCCAATGCCGGTGCGGCCCCGAACAGTTCCGTGCCGCTCGGTACGGGCAACGCCCCCAATAGCTCGGTGCCCCTCGGTGCGGGCAACGCCCCGAACAGTTCGGTGCCGCTCGGCGCCGCCGATCCGTTCGCGTCCGCGCCGGTCGCGACCCAGCCGCCGTGCCCGCTCGGCTGGCCCGCCCCGAAACAGCAGGGCGGACTTGCCTCGCTGATCGGGCTCGCGCCGCTGGCCGGTCCGTTCTCCTCGGAGGCGTTCGCGCTCGGCTCGGTCTATCAGCCCATCCTGCAGCTGGCCGGTCCGGTGCTGGCCGAGATCGCGCCGGTGATCGCGCAGTACCAACCGGTGATCGACCCGATCATCACTCAGGTGCAAGGCGTAGAAGCCGTTGTCCTGCAAGCGATCCTGCCCTATTACGGGCCGTATCGCGGACAGCTGATCGCCGCCGAGGGCGAGCTGGCCAAGGTGCTGACCCCGATCCTCAACCGGGTCTACAACAGTGAGATCGCCTCCTGCTTCGTCGCGTGGCAGGGCCAGCTCATCGACCAGGCCAAGGGCGGCCGGATCACCGTCGCGTCGCTGGCGCACCCCGGCACCGTCGTGGAGCTCGGCCCGGAATCCTGAGGTACCGCCGCGTCCCTGACGCGCGAGGACGCGCTGTGCCGTGATCCGGCCTCGGCCCCGCGGAATCCGGACATAATGTGCGGATGGCGAAAGCCCGGCAGGCGGCCTTGCGGAGGCTGGTCACCGACGGCGTGCTGACCGAAGCGCAGTACGCCGCGGTCGTGGACGCGCTGGCGGCGCGGGAGCAGCGCCCGCCGGGCAAGGTGGTGGCCGAGATCGCCGCGTATATCGGCGCCGGGCTGGTGTTCGGCGGGATCGCCTTGGTGATCGGGTCGTCCTGGGACGATCTCGCGCGGGCCGGGCAGGTCGCGGTGTTGTTCGCGGTGTCGCTCGGGCTGGTGCTCGGCGCCGTGGCCGTGGTCGGCGGCCCCGCGCGGATGTTCGGCCGGGCCGAGTCCGGCTCGCGGGTGCGACTCGCGTCGGCCTTGCTCGCGCTCGCCGCCGGATCGGTGGCCGGGATGGTCGGGACCGCCCTGGACCACAGCTCCGCCGATGCCGGGACTTGGGCCGTGCTCGCCGGGTTGGTGACCGCGGCGCTCGGCTATATCGCCGTCCCGGCGGTGCTCGGCATGCTCGCCTGCGGGGTGTGCAGTGCCGCGGCGGTGCCCGGCCTGCTCGGTGATCTGGCGGGCGCCACCGATGTCTGGGTCGGGTTCGGCCTGCTCGCCGTGGCGGGAATCTGGTTCGCGCTCACCAGGTTCGGCGCCTTCGTCGAAACCTGGCTCGGCTACGCGATCGCGGTGGCGATCGCGTTGCTCGGCGCGGTGGTCGTCGAAGCGGACGGCAGGCCGTGGGCGTTCCTGCTGAGTGTGCTGGTGGCCGGCGTCTGTTTCGGGCTGTTCGCGCAGCGGCGCTCGACGGTGCTGGTGGTCGGCGGCGCGCTCGCGGTCGCGCTCGCGGCGGGCCAGGCGGTCACCGAACTGACCGACAACCCGCTAACTGTCGCAGTGACCGTGCTTGCGATCGGCGCCCTGATCCTGGGCGGCGGCGCATTCCTGCTCACCCGTGGTCCGAAGTCCGAGCCGCCCGCGGCCTGAGCGAGCGCTCGACCGGGTGGGGTTCGTCACACTCCGCAAAAGCATGGACGTCCAACTATAGGATGACCGCATACCGCACGCGCGGTGTCATGGTCGGCTACCAGGACAGGACTGGCATGGTTCGCGAACTCACTCACTTCATCGGCGGGCAACACGTAGCGGGCACCTCCGGCAAGTTCGGCGATGTCTACGACCCGAACCTCGGTCAGGTGCAGGCCAGGGTGCCGCTGGCGAGCAAGGACGAGGTCGCCGCGGTCGTCGCGAACGCCGAAGCGGCGCAACGGGTGTGGGCCGCGTTCAATCCGCAGAAGCGGGCCAGGGTGCTGATGAAGTTCCTGACCCTGGTGCAGGACGACATGGACAACCTGGCCGCGCTGCTCTCCTCGGAGCACGGCAAGACCATCGCCGACGCGAAGGGCGACATCCAGCGCGGTCTCGAGGTCATCGAGTTCGCGACCGGTATCCCGCACCTGCTCAAGGGCGAGTACACCGAGAGCGCGGGCACCGGCATCGACGTCTACTCGATGCGTCAGCCGCTCGGCGTCGTCGCGGGCATCACGCCGTTCAACTTCCCGGCGATGATCCCGCTGTGGAAGGCGGGCCCGGCGCTGGCCACCGGCAACGCGTTCGTGCTCAAGCCCTCCGAGCGTGATCCGTCGGTGCCGCTGCGGCTGGCCGAGCTGTTCCTCGAGGCGGGGCTGCCCGCGGGGGTGTTCAATGTCGTCAACGGCGACAAGGAGGCGGTCGACGCGCTGCTGCACGATCCGCGGATCAAGGCCGTCGGCTTCGTCGGCTCCACGCCGATCGCCCAGTACATCTACGAGACCGCGACCGCGAACGGCAAGCGCGCCCAGTGCTTCGGCGGCGCGAAGAACCACGCGATCGTCATGCCGGACGCCGACCTCGACGACGTCGCGGACCAATTGATCGGCGCCGGTTACGGTTCCGCGGGCGAGCGCTGCATGGCCATCTCGGTTGCGGTGCCGGTCGGGCAGGAGACCGCGGATCGCCTGCTCGCCAAGCTCACCGAGCGGGTGCACAAGCTCAACATCGGGCGGTCCGACGATCCGGGCGCCGACTACGGCCCGCTGGTCGGCAAGGACGGCGTGGACCGGGTGAACAACTACGTCCAGATCGGCATCGATGAGGGGGCCGAGCTGGTGGTCGACGGGCGCGGCGTGACCGTTCCCGGCGCCGAGGACGGATACTTCGTCGGCGCGACGCTGTTCGACAACGTGACGCCGGAGATGCGGATCTACCAGGAAGAGATCTTCGGTCCGGTGCTGAGCGTGGTGCGCGCCAAGGACTACGAAGAGGGTCTGCGGCTGGCCAACGAACACGAATACGGTAACGGCGTAGCGATTTTCACTCGCGACGGCGACACCGCCCGCGATTTCGCCGCCCGCGTGCAGGTCGGCATGGTCGGCATCAATGTGCCGATCCCGGTGCCGATCGCGTACTACACCTTCGGCGGGTGGAAGCGTTCCGGCTTCGGCGACCTGAACCAGCACGGCCCGGACTCGATCCGCTTCTACACCAAGACCAAGACCGTCACGCAGCGCTGGCCTTCGGGTTTGAAGGAGAGCAACGCCTTCGTGATTCCCACGATGGACTGACATGTTCATCCTCGACGACGACGAGAAGGCGATCCGCGACACCGCGCGCGGCTTCGCCGACGAGTTCCTCGCGCCGAACGCGCTGGAATGGGATGAGCAGAAGCACTTTCCGATCGACGTGCTGCGCAAGGCGGGCCCGCTCGGCCTGGGCGGTATCTACGTGCGCGAGGACGTGGGCGGTTCGGGGCTGCGCAGGCTCGACGCCGTGCGGATCTTCGAGCAGCTCGCGACGGGGTGCCCGGCTATCGCCGCCTATATCTCCATCCACAACATGGCGACCTGGATGATCGACCGCTACGGCGATGCCGCACAGCGTGATCGGTGGCTGCCGCGGTTGACCTCGATGGAGCTGCTGGCCAGCTACGCGCTGACCGAACCGGGCGTCGGCTCGGACGCGGCGGCCTTGAGCACCAAGGCCGTTCGCGACGGTGACGACTACATCTTCAACGGCGCAAAGCAATTCATCTCCGGCGCGGGTGCCACGGATGTCTACGTGGTGATGGCGCGGACCGGCGCCGACGGGGCACGCGGTATCTCGGCGTTCATCGTGCCCGCCGAGACGCCCGGAGTTTCCTTCGGCGCCAACGAGAAGAAGATGGGCTGGAACGCTCAGCCCACCCGTCAGGTGATCTTCGAGGACGCCAGGGTGCCCGCGGCGAACCTGCTCGGCGCCGAGGGCGACGGCTTCCGGATCGCCATGAACGGCCTCAACGGGGGGCGGCTGAACATCGCCGCCTGCTCGGTCGGCGGCGCCCAGGCGGCACTGGACAAGACGGTGCCGTATCTGGCCGAGCGGCACGCGTTCGGCAAGCCGCTGCTGAAGAACGACGCGCTCCGATTCCAACTCGCCGATATGCGCACCGAATTGGAGGCGGCCCGCACCCTGCTGTGGCGGGCGGCGGCCGCGCTCGACGCGGACGCGCCGGACAAGGTCGAGCTGTGCGCCATGGCGAAGCGGTTCGCCACCGACACCGGTTTCGAGGTGGCCAACAAGGCGCTGCAACTGCACGGCGGCTACGGCTACCTGGCCGAATACGGTGTGGAGAAGATTGTCCGGGATCTGCGGGTACACCAGATCCTGGAAGGGACCAACGAGATCATGCGGGTGGTCGTCGCCCGTGCGGTGGAAGGAGCGGCATGACCGACGCGGCTGAGCCCGAGGTCCGCATCGAGCAGCAGGACGGCCTGGGACTGATCACCCTGAACCGGCCCAAAGCCATCAACGCGCTGAATCATTCGATGACACTGGCGATCACCGAGGCGTTGCGCGCCTGGGCGGACGACGACGCCGTGCGGACCGTCGTGCTCACCGGGGCGGGGGAGCGCGGTCTGTGCGCGGGCGGCGATATCGTCGCGATCCACACCGACGCCACCGGCGGTGCGGTCGGCCCCGATTCGCCGACCGGGCGATTCTGGCGGGACGAATACCTGCTCAACGCGCTGATCGGCCGGTACCCGAAGCCCTACGTGGTGGTGATGGACGGCATCGTGATGGGCGGCGGGGTCGGGCTGTCCGGCCACGGCAGCCACCGCATCGTGACCGAGCGGTCCAAGATCGGCATGCCCGAGGTGGGCATCGGGTTCGTGCCCGATGTCGGCGGTACCTACCTGCTCGCGCGCAGCCCCGGCGAGATCGGCACGCACGTCGCGCTGACCACCGCGCGGATGGACGCGGGCGACGCGATCGCGGCGGGCTTCGCCGACTACTTCGTCGCCACCGAACACCTGCCCGCGCTGCTGGAGACGTTGCGCACCGAGGCGGTCGAGGTCGCGATCGCCAAATTCGCCACGGGCGCACCGGAATCCGGCCTGCTCGCGCAGCGCGGGTGGATCGACGCCTGCTATGGCGCGGACACCGTCGAGGAGATCGTCGCGCGGCTCCAGGCGCACGAGGCGCCGCAAGCAGGCCGGGCCGCGGCCGACATTCTCACGAAATCGCCTGTCGCGCTGAAGGTCGCGTTACGGTCGTTGCGGTCGGCGGGTGCCGCGCCGAGCCTGGAGGTGGTGCTGAACGAGGAGTATCGGGTCTCCATCGCGGCCCTGGCCTCGCACGACCTGGTAGAGGGCATCCGCGCGCAAGTGATCGACAAGGACCGTGCCCCGCAGTGGTCGCCGGCGACCCTCGCCGACGTCAGCGCCGCGCAGGTCGACGCATACTTCGCCGAATTGGGCGATCAGGAACTGGGTTTGGTGAGCAATGACTGAAAAGATCGGATTCCTCGGGCTCGGCCACATGGGTGCGCCGATGGCGGCGAACCTGGTGAAAGCCGGCTACGAGGTACTGGCCTACGACCCGGTACCCGCCGCGCGGGAGCAGGCCGCGAAAGACGGCGCGACCGTCGTCGCCACCGCCGTCGAGGCGGCGGAGGCGGGCGTGGTGATCACCATGCTGCCGAACGGGCGGCTGGTGCTCGACGTGTACGCGGAGATCCTGCCCGCCGCGAAGCCGGGCACCCTGTTCATCGACTGTTCGACGATCGATGTGGCCGACGCGAAGTCCGCGGCCGTCCTCGCCATCGGCGCAGGGCACCGGGCGCTGGACGCCCCGGTTTCCGGCGGCGTCGCCGGTGCGGCCGCGGGCACCCTCACCTTCATGGTCGGCGGTGCCGCGGACGATTTCGCCACCGCGTTGCCGGTGCTCGAGGTGATGGGCGGCAAGGTCGTGCACTGCGGCGGCTCCGGAGTCGGGCAGGCCGCCAAGATCTGCAACAACATGCTGCTCGGCATCTCGATGATCGGCCTGTCCGAGGCCCTGGTGCTCGGTGAGCAGCTGGGCCTGACCCACCAGTCCTTCTTCGACGTCGTCTCCACCGCATCCGGCCAGAGCTGGGCCCTGACCTCCTACTGCCCGGTCCCCGGCCCGGTGCCGACCAGCCCGGCCAACAACGACTACCGGCCCGGTTTCGCCACCGCGCTGATGAACAAGGATCTCGGCCTCGCCGCGAACGCGCTGCGCGAGAACGGCATCGAGGGCCGGCTCGGCCTGCTCGCCGCCGAGATCTACGACCGGTTCAACCAGTCGTCGGGCGACCTGGACTTCTCCGCTATCGTCACCGATATTCGTAGCCGTTCTGAGCGAGAAGGTGCCTAGTGAGCGATTTCGAGACGATTCTGCTGGAGCGCAAGGGGCGGGTCGGCTGGATCACGTTGAACCGGCCGAAGGCGCTCAACGCGTTGAACGCGCAAGTCCTCGACGATGTCATCGCCGCGCTGGACGAGCTCGAGCGTGACGAGGAGATCGGGGCGGTCGTCATCACCGGATCGGAGCGCGCCTTCGCGGCGGGCGCCGATATCAAGGAGATGCAGCCCAAGTCGTACATGGACATGTTCCTCAACGACTACTTCGCCCGCTGGGATCGGCTCGCGGAGTTCCGCAAGCCGACCATCGCGGCGGTCGCCGGGTACGCCCTGGGCGGCGGCTGTGAGCTGGCGATGATCTGCGACATCCTGATCGCAGCCGATACCGCCAAGTTCGGGCAGCCGGAGATCAAGCTCGGTGTCATCCCCGGTATCGGCGGCTCGCAGCGGCTGACCCGCGCGGTCGGCAAGGCCAAGGCGATGGATCTGGTGCTCACCGGGCGCAATATGGACGCCGAAGAGGCCGAGCGGGCCGGCCTGGTGTCGCGCATCGTGCCGGCCGCCGAGCTGCTGGACACCGCGCTCGAGGTCGCCGAGACGATCGCGTCGATGTCGTTGCCGGTCACCATGATTGCGAAGGAGGCAGTCAACCGCTCCTTCGAAACCACCCTCGCGGAAGGCCTGCGCTTCGAGCGTCGCGTCTTCCATTCGCTGTTCGCCATCGAGGATCAGAAGGAAGGCATGACCGCCTTCGTCGAGAAGCGCCCCGCGAAGTTCACCAACCGCTGATCGGTCGTCCGCCTGCCCGCGATCCGGGTGGGCGGACCGTGGTCCGGACAGAATGCCTGTCCACTTAGCGGGTTCCGGACCGGCCGTGTTCTCGGGCTCCGGTCAGCCGAAGGTGGACGGTGACGGCCCGATGATCTCCGCGGGGGTCGGGGTGGTGCCGTCGCTCGGTTCGGCCGAACTCCGGTCCATGGCAAGGATTCCCGCGATGGTCGCGCCGAGCGCCGCGGTGACCGCGACGGCGGCGATGAGCTTGCGGCGGTCGACCGGGCCGTGCACCAGCGACGCGGACAGGGCCGCGCCCGTGCGCGCCCGCGCCATCCGCACCTCGCCACCGTGGCGCTCGGCCGCCAGCAGCACCGCGCCGCGGGCCGAGACGTAATCCGGTTCGGGGTCGTAGATGATCGGCAGGTCGATCAGCTCGGCCAGCTCGTCGCGGATGTTCGGGTTGCGGGTGCAGCCGCCGAGCAGCACCAGCGCCTCGGGCTGGACCCCGCTCTCCTCGATCAACTGGCGCACGAACGACGCCGAGTGGTGGATGCTCGCCGAGCACAGCTCCGCCAGGTCGCTGCGGGTCACCACCTCGCGGCCGCCGGAGATCGGGTCGATCGCGGTGACCACCCGCTCGCTGCTCAACGCCTCCCGATGCCTGCGGCTGGTGAGCTTGTCGGTGAGCACGCCGCCGCGGGCGAGTTGCCAGCGCAGCAGCGCGTCGTAGCCGTCACCGCCGAGCACGGTGCTGCGCTTGCCCGCCAGGATGGTGTCGGTGCGGCAATCGGCGTGGGTGATGGTGAGGCCGGAACTGCCGAGGTCGTAGAGCAGAACCGAGCCGCTGTCCGGCAGTTGCCCGGTGAACCGGAGATAGCGCAGCTGGGCCAGCGGTTCGTCGACGATGGTGAGCCCGCTGCGGCCCGCGCTGGCCCGGATGGCCTCGGAGTGCATGGTGCAGCGGCAGGTCACGGCCGTGCCGGTGACCAGCTCGTCGCGCCGATCGGCGGCGCCGCGCATCTGCCGGATGGCCTCGAGCACCGGCTCGTCGATGCCGCCGCCGGGGCGGCGCAGTACCTGGCAACGATCGATGGGCGGGAGGTGTGGCTGATCGGAATGCGTCAGCATCGCGCGTGCGCCACCAGCGCCCGCCGATACCCCCAAGACCAGCACCATGATTTACATGGTGGACCTTTTCCGCGCCGCTGCCAAGGCGACAGGGCGAGAAATTCGCTAGTTGGATGCCGGACCGTTACTGCACCGCCAAGTGCGGGGTGTATTGGACCGTCCAGTTGTGTCCGGTTATTCCGGTCCAGTCGCGGACCAGTGCGCCTGCGCCGCGCCGGTGTCGAAGTCGCCCGCGGCATGTCGGAATTCCGCGAGCAATTGGAGCAGGGTGTGCAGCCGATCGGGTGCCAGGCCGGGCAGCGCGAATACTCTGGTGTTCAGTTCCTCGGTCGCCTGCGCGACCAATTCCCTTCCGGCGGCGGTGATCTCGATGAGCGTGGCACGCCGGTCGGTGGGGTGCGGCACCCGCTCGACCAGCTGCGCCGCCTCCAGGCGATCGACGGTGTTGGTGACGCTGGTGGGGTGCACCTGCAGGCGCGCGCTGGCCTTCGCCATCGGCAGCGCACCGGTCTTGCTGAAGCTCAGCAGCATCAGCAATTCGTAGCGAGAGAAGGTCAAACCGGTTGGTTTCAGCGCCTCGTCCACCCGCGCCATGACGATTTGCTGGGCTCGAACCAGCGAGGTCACCGCGGCCATACCGTCGGCGACATCCCCCCAGCCGTGGTCGACCCATTGGCGATGGGCCTCCTCGATCGGGTCGAGCGGCAGGGGACGTGGCCGAGACATGCCCTGATCATTCCATGGGGCCGGGTGGTGATCGGGGACATCCACGGGCACTGTGGATCACAGTGCTCTTCGAACCAGACCTTGCTCTTCGAATCAGACTGAGCGCAAGGGTGTGGCCGGAGACCCGCGCCCGGCACTATCGATCACGAGGCGGGCGTGGCTGAGTGGTTGAGGCAACGGTCTGCAAAGCCGTTTACGCGGGTTCAATTCCCGCCGCTCGCTCCAAGCAGGGCTCGAGGTCGTCGATCGAGCGGCGCTCGGCGCGGTGTACGCCACCGCCGCGCCGAGCAGCTCGGGCCGGGCTCATTGCCCGGCGGCCGGTGGGCGCGGGCTGTTCCGGCGAATCAGCCGAGGCCCGAGAAATCGCGCAGCACAACGTGATTGCGGTCGGCGGTGGTGCCGAGGGTGTAATCCGGCAGCAGGCCGAAGTATTCGCCCCGGGTGGTCGCGCTCCAGCGGCGCGCGGCCGCGGTCCGCGTCTTGTAGAAGTTCACCATGTAACCGCCCTCGTACAGGCGCAGCAGGCTGTAGCCGCCCGGATATTCCTTGACCGCAGCCACTTCCAGGAATTCGACGGCGCACCCGGTATCCGGGCGGGTCCGGCGATTGCGGTGGGTGTGGCCGCTGTGGTGCAGGAAGACGCCCGGCGTGCGCTCGTAGCTCGCTTGGAGTTCGGCGCTGTCCCGGCCGTTCAACACGAACCCCGGACCCGCCAGATTGGTGTAGCCGGACTCCTTGGTGACCGGATGGTGGCTGAACACCAGTGTCGGCCGGTCCGGGTCGGCCCGCAGCCGCTCGGTGAACAGGTCGAACTGCGGTCGGTCGATGGTGCCACCGGAGCCGTCGAGTTCGCTGGTGTCCAGGCCGAGCACGCGCAGTCCGCCGAGCTCGTGCTCCACGAGTTGCTGGCGGGGGGTGAACGTCTCGGCCCAGCAGTCGTGGTGCTCGGCCGGCGCCGGGGCGCAGCTCGCATAGTCCGGTCCGGTGTGCGGCCGATCGTGGTTGCCGCGGACAACCAGGTAGTCGGTGCCCAGCGCGCCCCAGGCGTCGAGCTGTGCGCGGACCGCGCGCGAATCTGCAAGGGACGCTTCGTCGGTGAGATCGCCCGCGATCAGCAGGTGCGCGGCGCCCCGGTCGGGCCTGCGCAGGTCGTCGAGCAGCGCGGCCAGCATTGCCTCGGGATACGGCGGCACGTCCTGGCGGAAGCCGGGCGGCAGACCCGCGACGAGCAGGCCGCTGACCTCCTCGCCGTAGTGGATGTCGTTGGCCAGGGCGATGGTTCGCAGCCGACGTCCGGGCGGCGGCGTCAATGTGGTGAATTCGCCGGTGATCTCTGGGGTGCCGGGGCTCAGGGTCGTCAACGAGAGTGCCGGGATCGCGCGAACACCGTTGGACCAGGCCTCGAATCGGTACGCGCGGCCGGGCTCCAGACCGTCCACTTCGGCGTAGTGGAACGGCGTCGGCTCCGGGTCGGACCACATCGGAACCGGTGCGCGGGGCGAATCCGCCGGTGCGAGACGTACTTCCGCGTCCGCGGGGACCGGGACGAGCCGCCCCGCGGCGTCCGATGTCAGCGTCGTCCAGGTCACGATCACCGTCCGATCGGTGATCGTGACCACCTCCAGATCGGTGGCGAGAATCGGATTCGATTGGGCCTGAGCCGAACCCGCCCGCGCAGCGCCGACCACCGGCAGCAGTGCCGCCAGGCCCAGCGCGCCGAGCAGGGTGCGCCGGGACGGCCCGCAGCACGTCATGCGGGGCCGCGGCTCGTCAGTTGCGGCCGGAGCCCGCGGAGCAGACCTTCCACTTGCCGTCTTCCTTCTTCAGGTGCTCGGTGGTGCTGGTATCGGTGTCCGGCTCCTCGCCGGGCAGCTCCAGGGTGAGCTTGCCGGTGATCCGTGCGGTCGCCAGCTCGCCATCGATCTTGATGTCATCGATCTTATCGATGCTGACCGATACCGCGGCGGTGTCGAATTCCTGTTTCTGTTCGGCGGGCAGCGCGTCGAACTCGGCGCGGTCGGCCGCGCACGCTTTGGCCGCGGCCGCCGGGAAGCCCTTCTTTTCCAGCGTGTCGTAGAAGTCGTGGATGGCCGACTCGATCCGTTGCGCGTCGGAGGCGAACGGCCCCTTGCCCTGTGCCGTCAGCACCGCCCCGATCACCACCACGCCGCCGAGGGCCAGCAACACCACCGCGATCAATCCGATGACGAGGCCGACCTTGCTTTTCCGGGAGGGCTGCCGCGCGCCGGGTGGCCCCGGCGCAGGCGTCGCGGCCTGCGGATAGTGCGGCGGCGGGTAGCCGGTGGGCTGGTCGGGCTGGTGCGGATTCGGATAAGTCATCGTCTCGTCCTCCGTCGGCCCCCCTGGTTCCTGGAAGGTTACGGCAACCGGAGGTCGGGGCGAGTGAAAAGGGACGCCGACCGGTGTATCGAGCGCGGGCCCGGGCATGTCGTCGGCCGACTCGCTGATGTGTCATCGATCACGAGGTCGTGCGGTTCCGATTAGAGCATCCCGCGCGGGGTTAACCATGGGGGGAGGATGGTGCCGGTCCGCCGGCGCCCCGCCTATATTGACCGAGCGGGGGATCGACGCTCATCTTCGTTCGTGCAGAGGGAGATTCGGATGCGCAGGGTGCTCTTCATCGGTGCAGGCGCCGGGATCGGCCTGCTGGCCGCCGCCGGCCTCGCGGGCGCCGATCCAGGGCAAGGTGCGGTGCAGGTCCGGGCGACGACCGGGACCGATCAACTCGCCGTCGCGGGAGTCGAGGTCGGCATCGCGCCCTGCGGTGCCGCGCCCGCCCCCACCGCGCTGACCACCGGACCCGACGGGATCGTGCGCGCCGACCTGACGCCCGGCTGCTATCAGGTGCGAGTCACCGCACCGCCGTCCGGCTGTTCGGTCCGCGGCGTGGAGTACGTCCAGATGATCGTCTTACCGGGCGTCACCCAAACCGCGCCGTTCCAATTCAGCTGCGCCTGAAGAATTCGTTCCACGCGATCGGGTTCGCGTCTACTCCCACTTTCGTAGGACGCGCTGTGTTCGTTAGGCGGGATACGGTCGCGGGGTGCGGATTTCCGGTGCAGAATTGCGGGCGCGTCCCGCTCTGGTCGCCAGAGCGGGGATTGTTTTCGTCGCGGTGACGGTGTGGTGGTTGGTGCTGTACCACCTGGTGTCGCCCGCGGGGGAGTACACCCGTTCGGCGCACATCGTGCGCGCGGTGGGCGCGGCGGTGTTCACCGTGCCATTCATTCTGCTCGCTCGAAAGTTTCTCGACCGCAGGCGCATTGCCGAATTGGGATTCTCCTCGGTCGGCCGCGGTGGTCGCGCGTTTCTCGTCGGTGTCGCGTGCTGGGGAATTCCGGCTTGGTCGGCGATGGCCGTGATGTTGTGGCTCGGGTGGGCGGATATCACTGTGCGGGAGTCGTTTCCGCGCACGGTGCTGGCACTGCTCGGCCTGCTCGTACTGGTGCTTCTGTACGAGGCGATTCCGGAAGAACTCATCTTTCGCGGATACTTCTTCGCCAATCTGAACGAACGGTGGTCCGCCGCAGGCGCGGTCGTCGGTCAGGCGCTGCTGTTCACGGCGTGGGGTGTGCTCATCGGCGCCGCGGGCTCGGTGGGGCGAGCCGTGCTCTTCTTCAGCTTTTCCCTCGTGCTCGGCGTGCTGCGGTCGGTGACCGGAAACATCATGGCCTGCATGGGCTTCCATGCCGCGTTCCAGGTGACCACCCAGTTCCTCGCGAGCAAGTGGAACTATCTCGAACTGCGCGACCCCGATCTGTCCGTGCAGGGTCTGGCCTTCGTCATCCTTCCCTTCCTGGCCACCCCGCTCGTCCTGTGGTGGTACCGCAGGGGTCGGCGCGCCGTGCCCGCGGCCAGCTAGCCTGCCGTTCGCCACTCCATTGACATGCTGCCGGATTCACAATACCGTCAGTATTCGAATACCGAGGGTATCCGACAAAGGAGTTGGGCAGTGCGTGAGCGTTCGGCAGGGGACAGTGGGGCAGCGGTGACCGCGCCGCGCGCACCGCGGGTCGTGATCATCGGTGCCGGCGTCTCCGGCATTGCCAGCGCGATCACTTTGCAGCGCAACGGGATCGATGATTTCGTGATCCTGGAGAAGGGGGCCGATGTCGGCGGTGTGTGGCATTGGAACCACTATCCCGGGCTGACCTGCGATGTCCCGTCACAGCTGTATCAGTTCGGCTTCGCCCCGAAACCGGACTGGTCGCAGGTCTTTGCGCCCGGCCCGGAAATCCAGCGCTACCTCGCCGACGTTGTCGATCGGTTCGGCCTTCGGCCGCACGTACGCACGAATGCCGAGGTCACGGCGGCAACCTTCACCGGATCGGGCTGGCGGGTCGAGACCGGCGACGGGAACAGCTACGAGGCCGATTTCGTGATCGCCGCGACCGGCGTGCTGCACCATCCGGCCACCCCCGAGCTGCCCGGCCTGGCCGAGTTCACCGGCGCCGTGCTGCACACGGCGCGCTGGGACGATTCGGTGCCTACCGACGGCAAGCGCATCGCCGTCATCGGCACCGGATCGACCGGCGTGCAGGTGGTTTCGGCGCTGCAGCCGAAGGCGCGCCGACTCGTCCATTTCGTCCGTAGTCCGCAGTGGGTGATCTGGGCGCCGATGCGGCTGCCGCAACCCGCCGTCGTCGGCGCGGTGCTGGACCGGCTCCCGCAGGTCAATCGCGCGCTGTACCGCGCGGGCATGACCGGCGCGAAGTTGTTCACCGACGTGGTCACGCGGCCGAGCTGGCGACGCCGGGCGGTGCAGGAGTACGCGCGATTGAGCCTGCGGGTCCAGGTGCGCGACCCGCGACTGCGTGCGCAGCTCACCCCGGACTATCAGCCGCTGTGCAAGCGACAAGTGTTGTCCGGCAGCTACTATCGCGCGCTGCACGCCCGCAACGCCGAACTGGTCACCGACACGATCGCGGCCGTGACCCCCACCGGCATTCGCACCGCCGACGGCACCGAGCACGAATTCGACATGATCGTACTGGCCACCGGCTTCCAGGCGCACAACTACATGCGGCCGATGAATTTGGCCGGCCGCGACGGAATCGCGATCGACGACGCGTGGGTGAAGGGCCCGCGGGCCTATCGGATGACCGCCGTCCCGGGCTTCCCCAATCTGTTCACGGTGCTCGGACCGAACTCGCCGACCGGTTCCATTCCGCTGCACCACGCGGCCGAGGTCACCGCCCGCTATATCGTCGCGTGGATCAACCGTTGGCGGACAGGCGAATTCGACACCGTCGAGGTGACCGAAGCCGCCACCGCCCGATTCGAAGCCGAGGTCGGCAAGGCGTTGGAGCCCACGGTCTGGAACACCGGGTGCAATTCCTGGTACTTCACCGAAGGCGGCCACATCGATCTGCTGCCGTTCGACCGCGCCACCATGGAGGCGCTGCTCGCCACCCCCGACGATCGCGATTTCCACCTGCGCAAGGCTTCCTGAGCCCGCCGCCGCTGCCGGGAATCGGGCGCGGTCGGGGTGCGCGCGCGGCATCGCGGTTTTCGATCTCGCTAGGCTCTGGGCATGCGGGTACCAGGGGCGTGGGTGGCGGTCGATGTCCTCACGACTCGACTGCGGCGGGAAGCGCGGGTCGCGCGCGACGGAGCGGGTTCGCGACTGGGCCGCAGCGACATCATGGTGCACTCGGCCGCGGGCGAGCGCGTGGCACGGGTGTTGACGCGCTGTGCGAGCACGCTCGGGTTCGACGTCGAGGGCGAGCGGCTGTGGGCCGATATGGTCGCCGACCTCTTCGACGGACCGTACGACGACCGCACCGCCGACGAAGCCGGGATGGCATTGCGTGCGCACTGGGTGAAGGCGCCCGATGGCATGCCGCTCGGCTTGGTGCTGTGGCTCGCGCCGGGGCCGGTCCTGCCGCGCCCGGTCTACAACAGCTGGATCCTGGATCTGGACGCCGTCACCACCAGCAGCGCCGGCGACGATCTGGCGATGCTCGGCACCGACCGGCAGGCCGGCGAACCGCGCCCCATCCGCGATCTGCTCCGGTTCGCCAACGCCGACGACGTACCGCGCTTCCTCGCGCTGTACTGGGATGCGGCGACCGGTACCAAAGGGCTTACCGCCGAAGCGATCTGGTCGATCAACCCGCCCGGCGCCCCCGGCTGGGTGCATTTCTGGAGCGCCGCCCACCCCGGCATCGGTCCCACCGCACGATCCGTCTACGGCATGAGTTTGCAACTGGTCCGCCGCCCCGAGCCGGTGGTCGCGACGTTGCGGCACATCGTCCAGTTCACTCGGCACACGCTGATCCTGGTCGACGCCGAACGCCGGATCACGCTGCACACCGAAGGGGTGCTGCGCGAGGAACTGCGCGACAGCAATATCGTCGAACTACTGGAAGACCTGCAGATCGCCCGGATCGTTTCGGGGTCGCAGACCAGCGTCGAAGCCACCGTGACGATCAACGACCGCCGGTACGAGGCCACCGCGTGGCCCCTGCCGAGCGTGCAGTCCAAGCCCGTGCAACCCGCCGCGATCGTGCTCCGGCCGGTCGAAGAGGGTGCGGTGAGCTGAGCGCGGCTCACCCGCGGCGGCGTGGCTGCCGCGCGGTCCAGAACACGGTCTGCCCGACCCGGGTGATCGACACCTCCGACCATGAGCGGCCCAGGGCATAACGCAGCCCGTCCTCCGCGCCGCGCGCTTCGTCGAACAGCGGGAGTGCCGGGAAATACGCGGCGAGGGTCAGATCGAGGATTGTCGAGGGGGCCGCGAGAGTGATCGCGCCGAAGAAAATTCCGTTCGCGCCGGTGGTGTCGGCGACCCGTTGGAACGCACATCCCTTTTCCGCCCAGGTGACCGGCAGGCAATTGGTCAGCAAGCTCGCCCCGATCGAATTCGAGCGGTGGCTCAGCGGCAACTCCCGCAGCATCGTTCCGTAATGTGCGCGGCTCTCGGTGCCGCGTTTCAGCAGCCGGCGGGCGGCCGCTTCCAGCGCGGGCACGGTCCGGTCGCCGAGTTCGACCAGTCGATTCCGGTCGCCGCCGACCGGCACGCGGCCGAGGACATTCCCGGCGTGCGGGTCGAGATCGAGGCGCACCGCGAACGAGGGCCGCCCGTGCTGATCCAAGAGATGCGTTGTCTCACAACGCCATACGGCCTCGTCATGGATCCCGAGCACGATGTGATCGAAGAAGTGCAGGCGCGCGGGCGTATCCGGGGTGGTGCCGTCGAGTTCTGCTCGGCCGATGCGGCTGACCTGATCCATCAACTGGACTCCAGAAGACACCGGGGCAGCCGGGAGCGCGGCCCCGTTCCAACGGGGGATCTGCTTCCGGGCTCGGGAATCGCTCTCCGGCCGACGCTGACTCGATCATAGCAAGTGCGTCTGTCTGGGCCAGGGGCCGGGAAAGTGCAGGTGTACGGTGGCCGACCTGCGAATGTGCGCCACCGAGCAAACACAATCAGGCGCTTGGCTACCATGCCTGCCGGGCCGTGTTGAATAGATCATAGTTCCACCCATCGGCGGCCTCGGTGCGGTGATCATGACGAATACCGGCTCGCGAAGGAACGATGTGAAATGCCAGGCAAGAACTCTGCTCGAGATCGTGTGGTCATTGCGGGGCTGGGCACAGTCACCGGATATGGCTGGGGGCGTGAGGCGCTGTGGCAGGGACTGCTGAGCGGTAAACACGCGGCTCGGCCGCAGCCGGGTTTCGGCCCGGATCGGGACACCGACGGATGGGTCGCCCGGATACCGGACGGCGGCGATCCGGAATGGGGTTCGGTGTACGTGCGCTCCGTGCAGGAGTCGGTCCGCGAGGCGGTGGCCGACGCCCGCGCGCGGGGCTGGCGACCGGGCGCCACGGTGGGGCTGCTGCACGCGATCGTGCTCGGCGACACCGACGAGTGGCACGATTTCTACGTCCGCGACCACGGCAAGCGCCGTTCGCGGGACTTCTTACGACTGTTGCCCTCCACGCCGAACTCCAACCTGATTAGCGAGCACGGGTTTCACGGTCCGGCGATGAACGTCACGGCCGCCTGCTCCTCGGCGAACGCCGCGCTCATGACCGCCCAGATGTGGCTGGCGCAGGGCTTCGTCGACGACGTAGTGGTGGTCGCGAGCGACCTGAGCGCGATCCCGGACATCGTCCAGCCCTTCGTGACCTTGGGTGCGGCGGTCACCGACGAGGATCCGCTCATGGCCTGCCGCCCGTTCCAGGAGGGCAGTCGCGGCTTCGGCTTCGGCGAGGCCGCCACGGCGTTCGTGGTGACCGGCGCGGCCGACCGGCCGTACGCGGCGGTACTGGGTGGCGCCATGACCAACGACGGCTACCACGTCATCTCCGTGGAGCCCTCGCACGAGCAGATCTTCGCGTGCGTGCGGCAGGCACTGACGGCCGCACGGGTGGACCCGGCGCAGGTGGCCTACCTCAACAGCCACGGTTCCGGCACGCAACAATGCGATGTGGCCGAAACCGCTTTACTGGCAACCATTTTCGACGACCGCCCGCAGGTGCTGGCCACCAAACCGCTGACCGGCCACTGCCAAGCCGCCTCCGGCGGAGTCGAGGTCGCCGCCACCATCATGGGCTACGAACACGGCCTCATGGTCTCGGCCCCGATCGTAGCCGCCGCCCACCCCCGATTAGTCGACGGCGTCATCGACCACGCCGGCAACGGCCTCACCATGAAAATCGCCCTCGGCATGGGCGGCAACAACTCGGCCCTGGTACTCGGCCCGGCCGACTGAACTTCGCACACGAGAAAGGCCCCCGACCGTAACGATCGGGGGCCTTTTTCTCGTGGTGCCCTCGGCAGGATTCGAACCTGCGGCCTTCTGCTCCGGAGGCAGACGCTCTATCCCCTGAGCTACGAGGGCGGGATAGGGCCGAGCGGGGCTTGGGGCCGCCGTTCGGGCGGGGAAAGCGTATCGCATCAAGGGCCGTGCGCCAAAAAGCGTGGCGGAGGCGGCGGTTGGGGTCAGTTCGGCGGTAGGGGTTGGGCGCCGCGGGCCGTGAGCATGGTGGTGATGAGCTGGGCTTCGCCGCGCTGGGTTTTGTCCATGGTGTCGGCGAGGGTGCGGATCGCGGTGGTGTCGGCGTGCTCGGCGGCGTACTGGATCATCGACAGGCCACCCTGGTGATGGCGCAGCATGAGTTGCAGGAACAGGGTGTCGAGTTCGGTGCCGGTGGCCTGGCGCAGGGCGGCGAGGTCGGCGGGCGTGGCCATGCCGGGCATGGCCGCCATCGGACCGGACATGGCCGTGGTGCCGCCGGAGTGACCGTGGCCGCCGGGCTGCCCACTCATCCAGCCCATGTAGCCGTCGACGCTCTGCGCGGGCTTGCCCCACAGCTGCAGCCAGCCCTGCATCCGGCCGACCTGGCTCTGCTGGGTGGTCATGATGTCGTAGGCGAGGCGGCGCACGTCGGTGTCGGTCGACTTCACCAGCACGACCCCGGCCATCTCGACGGCTTGCGCGTGATGGGCCGACATGTCCTGGCTGAAACCGACATCGACCGCACCCGGGTCCGGCTCGGACGAGCCGGTGAACGGCAGCCGGACCAGGGCGCCGATGGCGACGCCGAGCACGATCGCGCCGATGACGCCGAGCACCAGCAGCGCGGTCCGCTGCCGCTGGAACTGGCCGCCGAGGCCGGACGCGGCGGGTTCGGCCGCGCGCTCCAGCTCGGTGGGCGTCACTGCTGCACCGGCGCCTGCTGGCCGGGGACCGGCGCGGGCTGCGGCCGGCCGGGCTGACCGGGCAGCGGCGCACCGGGCAGCCCGGGCACGCCGGGTACACCCGGGATGCCGCCCGGCAGACCGCCGGGCATCTCGGACGGATCCTGCTGCAGTCCCTTGCCGTCCATCGGCACCGCGTCCGGTCCGGGCGGGGTCGGGTCGAACGGCGGCGGGTTGTCGGTGTCGAAGGCGATGGTCGAGCAGTCCGCGCCGACCTCGGGATAGGTGTAGGCGTTGAGCCGCAGGGCGGTGATGAACTGGCCGACGCGCTGATCGTCGGCCTTGTCCAGCTTCAGCTGGTGGCCCCAGGACTGCAACGAGATCGGGGTGTCCAGACCGGGATACGGCGACATGAGCGAGTACGGCTTGCCCTTCACCTTGCTCGCCAGCAGGTCGCGGCCCGCGGCATCCACCTTGTCGGGGTTGTAGGTGATCCAGACCGCGCCGTGCTCTAGCGAGTGCACCGCATTCTCCATCCGGATCGGCTTGTCGTACACGATGCCGGTGCAGGTCGCCCAGGACGCGTCGTGCGGTCCGCCGAACGCGGGGCTCTGGTCGTAGGCGACCCGCTGGGTCGGGCCGATGTGCAGTCCGGCCGGATACTCCTTCTTGACCACGCCGGAGATGGACTCGGACGGGTCCTTCCGGTCGGCGCTGGGCGTGTACTTGTCCAGCGCGGCCTTCTCCTGGTACTTGGGTACCAGGCTGTAGGCGAGGGCACCGATCAATGCGATGATGACTACGGCCGCGCCGATGGCCAACCAGGGAATCTGACGATTGTTCTTGGGAAGTTGACCCCGGCCGCCCCCTTTACGGGAGGCCGACAACTTCGCGCCGGCTTTGGTGGCCTTGGCCGATTTGGCGCTGGGACTGCTCGGCATCGCTCGTTGTGCTCTCTCGACGTGACGGATCCGCGTGCTGCTACAGGTTGCGGACGGTTCCGGCGCAATGCCCACTCGAGGTGCACACCCGCCAAGACCATAGGATAGAGACTCGTGACTCCAGCTGACCTTGCAGATCTCCTTCGCACCACCGCGGCGAAGGTGCTCGTCGAACGTGGGCTCGATCCCGCGGTCCTGCCCGACGAGGTCACTGTCGAGCGTCCCCGCAACCCGGAACACGGTGACTATGCCACGAATGTGGCGATGAAGGTGGCAAAGAAGGCGGGCACGAATCCGCGAGATCTGGCGACCTGGCTGGCCGAGGCGTTGACCGCCGCGGACGGTGTCGAGGTGGCCGAGGTCGCCGGGCCCGGCTTCCTCAACATCCGGCTGGCCGCGTCGGCGCAGGGTGCGATCGTCGAGCAGGTGCTGGCCGCGGGCGCGGCGTATGGCACCGCTCAGACGTTGCAGGGCACCCGGATCAACCTCGAGTTCGTCTCGGCCAATCCGACCGGTCCCGTGCACCTCGGCGGTACCCGGTGGGCGTCGGTCGGCGACGCGCTCGGCCGGATCCTGGCCGCGCAGGGCGCGGAGGTGGTGCGTGAGTACTACTTCAACGATCACGGCGCGCAGATCGACCGGTTCGCCCGGTCGCTGGTCGCGGCGGCCGCCGGCGAGTCCACCCCGGCGGACGGTTACGCGGGCGCCTACATCGGCGAGATCGCGGGCACGATCGTCGCCGCGCACCCGGACGCCGTCGCGCTGCCCGAGGCCGAGCGGCTCGAACTGTTCCGCGCCGAGGGCGTCGAGCTGATGTTCGCGCAGATCAGGCAGTCGCTGCACGAGTTCGGCACCGACTTCGACGTGTACTTCAACGAGAGTTCGCTGTTCGCCTCCGGCGCGGTCGAACAGGCCGTCGCGACGCTGAAGAATTCCGGCGACCTGTACGAAAAGGACGGCGCCTGGTGGATCGCGAGTACGGAGTACGGCGACGATCAGGATCGTGTCGTCATCAAGAGCGACGGTAATCCGGCCTATATCGCGGGTGATATCGCGTATTTCCAGAACAAGCGGTCGCGTGGATTCGATCTGTGCATTTATATGCTCGGCGCCGACCATCACGGGTATATCGGACGGTTGAAAGCCGCCGCGGCCGCCTTCGGTGACGATCCGGCGACCGTCGAGGTGCTGATCGGGCAGATGGTGAATCTGCTCAAAGACGGTGTCGCGGTGAAGATGAGCAAGCGCGCGGGCACCGTGGTCACGCTGGAAGATCTGGTCGAGGCGATCGGGGTCGACGCGGCGCGGTATTCCCTGGTGCGTTCCTCGGTGAATTCCAGCATCGATATCGACCTGACCCTGTGGACCAGTCAGAGCAGCGAAAACCCGGTCTACTACGTGCAATACGCGCACGCGCGGACCGCGTCCATCGCGCGCAACGCCGCCGAATTCGACTACGACCAGGTCACCGCCGACCTCGCGTTGCTGACCGCGGACGAAGAAGGCGAACTCATTCGCACCCTCGGCGAGTACCCGCGCGTGGTGAGCAGTGCGGCGAGCCTGCGGGAACCGCACCGGGTCGCCCGCTACCTGGAAGAGCTGGCCGGTACCTACCACCGCTTCCAGACCAACAAGAACCTGCGCGTGCTCCCGCTCGGCGACGAGCCGGTGAGCCCGACCAACGCCGCCCGCCTGGTGCTGGTCAACGCGACCCGCCAGGTGCTGGCGAACGGCTTGGCGCTGCTGGGCGTGAGCGCACCGGAGCGGATGTGAACGGGTTCCGCGAATATCCCACCCGCGCAAAATCATTTGCGGCGGCGGGCAGAGTTGTACACGGGCAGAAAGCCTTTCGTATAGAAATGAAGAAGGGATCAGAGCCCGTGCGGGAGCGCAGCGAGCGAACCAGAATTACAGCCGCTTGCGCGGTCACAGTGGAGCCGAGCGTCAGCGAGGCGGTGTCCGTGCGGGAGCGCAGCGAGCGAACCAAAGTTACAGCCGCTTGCGCGGTCACAATGGAGCCGAGCGCCAGCGAGGTGGAATTGTGAGCGCGCATCCGGCCGGGCCCCGGCATGCTGAGATACCGCACGCACCGAGTTTGCCGGAGCGGCCGCGGGATCCGCAGCAGATGATCGATCTGCCCGCGAATGTGTGGCCGCGCAACGCGAGCCGTGATTCCGACGGCGTGGTGCGGCTGGCAGGCGTGCCTGTGCACGAGTTGGCCGCCGAATTCGGTACGCCGCTGTTCGTGGTCGACGAGGACGATTTCCGTTCGCGCTGCCGCGATATGGTGCGCGCCTTCGGTCCGAATGCCCGGGTGCATTACGCCTCGAAGGCCTTCCTGTGCGGCGAGATCGCGCGCTGGATCCGGGACGAGGGCCTCTCGCTGGACGTGTGTTCCGGCGGCGAACTCGCGATCGCCCTGCACGCGGGATTTCCGGCTGAGCGAATCGCGCTGCACGGCAACAACAAATCCGCCACCGAGCTGGAGGCCGCGGTGACCGCGGGGGTCGGTCACGTGGTGGTGGACTCGCTCATCGAGATCGAGCGCCTCGAGGCCATCGCGGGCCGTGCCGGGGTGGTGCAGGACGTGCTCGTCCGGGTCACCGTCGGCGTGGAAGCCCATACCCACGAATATATTTCGACCGCGCACGAGGATCAGAAGTTCGGCTTCTCGATCGCCGGGGGCGACGCGATGGAGGCGCTCGCGCGGGTCTTCGAGGCGGACAACCTGCGCCTGGTCGGCCTGCACAGCCATATCGGCTCGCAGATCTTCGAGATCGACGGTTTCGAGATCGCCGCGCGCCGCATGCTGCGCCTGCTGCACGACGCCATCGAGAAGTTCGGCGTCGAACGGACCGCGCAGATCTCCACGCTGGATCTCGGTGGCGGCCTTGGTATTTCGTACCTGCCGAACGACGACCCGCCGCCGCTGGACGATTTCGCCGCGAAGGTGCGCGACCTGGTCGCCGCCGAGGCCGCGAGCATCGGCCTGCCGGAGCCGAAGATCGCCGTGGAACCGGGCCGGGCCATCGCCGGGCCGGGCACCGTCACGCTGTACGAGGTCGGCACCACCAAGGACGTGTCGCTCGACGGTGGCCTGCGCCGGCGCTACATCAGCGTCGACGGCGGCATGAGCGACAACATCCGCCCCGCGCTGTACCAGGCGGACTACGACTGCCGCCTGGTCTCGCGCAATTCGGAGGCCGCGGCTGTGGTCGCGCGCGTGGTCGGAAAGCATTGTGAGAGTGGCGATATCGTCATCCGGGACACCTGGATGCCGGAGGATGTCGGCCCCGGTGATCTGGTCGCCGTCGCCGCGACCGGTGCGTACTGCTATTCGATGTCCAGCCGATACAACCAGCTGACCCGGCCCGCCGTGGTCGCGGTGCGTGACGGACAACCGCGACTCATTCTGCGCCGGGAAACGGTGGCGGACTTGCTCAGCTTGGAGGTGTGATGAACGCAGTATCGCAAGGCGATTCGATCAGGGGTGGTGGCCGGGCGGCGGGCGGGCCGAATTCGGCTCAATTGGTGTGGGGGAGAGACCAGCCCATCGGTGTCGCGGTGCTCGGCATGGGCAATGTCGGCACCGAGGTGGTGCGGATTCTGCGGGAGCATTCCGAGGATCTGCGTTCCCGGGTCGGCGCGCCCGTCGTGCTGCGCGGCGTCGCGGTCCGTGATCTGGCGACCGATCGCGGCATTCCGGCCGCGCTGCTGACCACCGACGCCGACGCACTCGTCGCGCGCGACGACGTCGATCTGGTGGTCGAGGTCATCGGCGGTATCGACCCGCCGCGCCGGCTGATCCTGGCGGCCTTGAACGCGGGCAAATCCGTGGTGACCGCGAACAAGGCGCTGCTGGCCGACTACACCGGCGAGCTCGCCGCCGCCGCCGAACGCAACCGCGCCGACCTGTATTTCGAGGCCGCGGTCGCCGGGGCCATCCCGGTGGTCCGCCCGCTCATCCAGTCGCTGGCCGGTGACCGGGTGAACCGGGTCGTCGGCATCGTCAACGGCACCACCAACTTCATCCTCTCCGCGATGGACGAGACCGGCGCGGATTACGCCGACACGCTGGCCGAGGCCACCCGCCTCGGTTACGCGGAGGCGGACCCGACCGCCGACGTGGAGGGCTTCGACGCTGCGGCCAAGGCCGCGATCCTCGCCTCGCTCGCCTTCCACACCCGGGTCACCGCCGCCGACGTGTACCGGGAGGGCATCTCCAAGATCAGTTCCGAGGATCTGGAGACCGCGTCCGCGCTGAACTGCACGGTGAAGCTGCTCGCCATCTGCGAGCGGGTCGCCGCCGGTCCCGGCGAGCCGAGCCCCGAGGAGGGCGGCAAGGAGCGGGTCTCCGTGCGCGTCTACCCGGCGCTGGTGCCGCGCAAGCATCCGTTAGCAGCCGTGAGCGGGGCCTTCAATGCGGTGGTCGTCGAGGCGGAGAACGCGGGCAGGTTGATGTTCTACGGCCAGGGCGCGGGCGGCGCGCCCACGGCCTCCGCCGTGCTGGGAGATCTGGTGATGGCCGCGCGCAACAAGTTCTACGGTGGCCGTGCGCCGGGCGAATCGGTTTATGCTGAGCTACCGATCGCACCGATCGGCGATACACCCACCCGCTACCACGTGAACCTGCAGGTGGAAGACCGTCCCGGGGTCCTGGCCGCGGTGGCGGGCGAATTCGCCAAGCACGGGGTGAGCATCTCGACCGTCCGCCAAGAGGGGCACGGCACGGGAGCCCGCCTGGTCGTGGTCACCCACCACGCGTTGGAATCGGCGCTCGCGGACACCGTCGCCGCCCTGGCGGAGATGGAATCCGTCACATCCATCACCAGCGTTCTCAGATTGGAAGGCACCGAAGAATGAATACCTCCAGGAGCGGGCAACCGGCTGGGTGGGCGAATGCCGGTGTGGCACCGCAGGCCGGAGTGCATTCTCGTTGGCCGGGGTTGATCGCGGCCTATCGTGACCGGATCGCCGGTGCGCGGGACTGGGAGCCGGTCACCCTGCTCGAGGGCGGTACGCCGCTGGTGCCCGCACCGCATCTGTCCGAGCTGACCGGGTGTGAGGTATATCTCAAGGTCGAGGGCCTGAACCCGACCGGCTCGTTCAAGGACCGCGGCATGACCGTGGCCATCACCGACGCGAAGTACCAGGGCCAGAAGGCGGTGCTCTGCGCCTCCACCGGCAACACCTCGGCATCCGCCGCGGCCTACGCCACCCGCGCGGACATGACCTGCGCGGTGCTCATTCCGCAGGGCAAGATCGCGATGGGCAAGCTGGCCCAGGCGGTCATGCTGGGCGCGAAGATCATCCAGGTGGACGGCAACTTCGACGACTGCCTCGAGCTGGCGCGCAAGGTGACCTCCGATTTCCCGAGCATCGGCCTGGTGAACTCGGTGAACCCGGCCCGCATCGAGGGGCAGAAGACCGCCTCGTTCGAGATCTGCGACGTGCTGGGCCGCGCGCCCGACGTGCACGCGCTGCCGGTCGGAAATGCGGGCAATATCACCGCCTACTGGCGGGGCTATCGCGAGTACTACGCCGACGGCATCACCACGCAGCTGCCGCGCATGCTCGGCGTGCAGGCCGCGGGGGCCGCACCGCTGGTGCACGGCGCCCCGGTGAGCGATCCGGAGACCATCGCGACGGCCATCCGGATCGGTGCGCCGGCTTCGTGGAACGCCGCGGTCGCGGCGAAGGAGGAGTCCGGTGGGGCCTTCCGTGCCGCCACCGACGAGGAGATCCTCGCGGCGTACCGACTGGTCGCGGCGACCGAGGGCGTGTTCGTCGAGCCCGCGTCGGCCGCCAGCGTTGCGGGTCTGCTCGCCGCGCGCACCGAGGGCTGGCTGGACGCCGGCCTCACCGTCGTGTGCACCGTGACCGGTAACGGACTCAAGGATCCCGACACCGCCCTGCTGGGCATGCCGCAGGTGCAGGCGATTCCGGTGGACCCGGTCGCGGTCGCCGCCGAGCTAGAGCTGGCCTGAATTGAATTCGAAGGATAGTCAGCTGGCCGAACGGCGACGCGGTGCGGCGATGAGCCGGACGCTGCCCGCGGGTATTTCGGTGACCGCGCGGGTACCCGCGTCCACCGCGAATCTCGGTCCCGGGTTCGACTCGCTCGGGATGGCGCTCGGCATGTTCGACGAGATCGACGTGCGCACTACCGATTCGGGGCTCAGCATCCGGGTCGAGGGCGAGGGCGCCGACGATGTGCCATGGGGCCCTTCGCATCTCGTGGTGCGAGCGATCGAGCGCGGCCTGGAGGCCGCGGGTGTCTGGGCCGACGGCCTCGATGTGGTGTGCCGCAACGTGATTCCGCATTCGCGCGGGCTCGGCTCGTCCGCCTCCGCGGTGGTCGGCGGGCTGGCCGCGGGGTGTGCCATCGCGGCGCAATTCGATTCGGCCCTGGCCACCTCGGACGACCAATTGGTGCAGCTCGCATCGGAATTCGAGGGTCATCCGGACAACGCGGCGGCCAGCGTGCTCGGCGGCATCGTGGTGTCCTGGACCGAGACCGACCGGGCGGCCGATATCGGCCGTGACGGCGTCCCGGTGGCTGAACATCACGGCCGGGTCTACCGGGCCGTCCGGCTGGACGCGCATCCCACGCTGCGCCCGGTCGTGCTCATCCCCGAGGAACGGTCGGCGACCGCGCACACCAGGGGCTTGTTGCCCGAGGTGGTGCCGCACGGCGACGCCGCGTTCAACGTCAGCCGCGCCGCTCTGGCCGTGGTGGCGCTCACCCAGCGCCCCGACCTGCTGATGCCTGCCACGGCCGATCGGCTGCACCAGGCCCAGCGTGCGCCCGCATTACCGCTGACCACCACCTGGATTTCCCGGCTGCGAGCGGCCGGTATCGCGGCCACCGTCTCCGGTGCCGGACCGACCGTCCTGGCCCTCGGGACCAGTGAATTCCCTGCCGAACTCCGCGAACTCGCGGCCCTGGACGGCCTGCGGGTGGTCGAGCCGGGACTGGCCGACGGAGTCCGGATCGACTGACGGCGCGTCTGCCTTGCCGATATTCGCAGTGTGCAGCTATCCTGAGCGAGTCCGTACATCGTGCGCATCAGACGCCGGTGCTTCATCAGGGCAATCGCTCCAGCAGGCTCCAGGCTCGAGCCTCCAGGCCATGGGGGTGCTGCGTAGCTGCGCAACTGGAATGATCTCTCCCACCTCTCACCACCGGTGGCGAAGCGGACGGACGCATCCGAGTCCGGCAGAATGCCCGGACTGCGGGACGAACCCTCGAAACAGCACACGGCAATCGAGGGAAGGAAAGGATTTCCGTGACAGATACGGACCTGCTCGCGACACCAGGGGTGGAATCCAACCCAGCCTCGGGCGACCGCGAAAGTGACTCCGGACAGATTTCGAAGATGAGCGAACAAACCGACGTCGCACGATCGGGGCTGACTGGAATGTTGTTGCCGCAGTTGCGCGCGCTCGCGGGGGAGCTCGGTATCCGAGGCACCTCCGGAATGCGCAAAGGTGATTTGATCGCCGCCATCAAGGAAAATCAGGCCGGAAAACCGGCGAAGGGTGAAAAGCCCGAAGGGGGACAGGCCAAGTCCGCGGTTTCCGCCAAGGCCGAAACGTCCGGTAATACCGAAGCTCCCGCCGCCGCGCCCGCCCGGGCCGAACAGGGCACCCTCGATGTCGGCACCGCCCCGGTGAAAAAAGAGGCGCCCGCTGCCGAGGCCGCCGCACCGGCGAAGGAAAAGGAAGCTCCCGCGAACCAGGCCCCGGCCGAGAACGCGCAGCCCACCTCGAACGAGTCCGACGACTCGGGTCGCGAAGGTGGTCAGCGTGGTCGTGGTCGGCAGCGGCGCGGCCGTGACCAGGCGCGATCCGGCGGCGGCGAGGCCGCGGCCGATGCGCGTGGTGACGAGCCGAAGCAGGACTCCGAGCAGGGCGAGCGGCGCCGTGAGCGCAACCAGTCCGGCGACCGCAACCAGTCGGGTGAGCGTAACCAGTCGGGTGAGCGCAACCAGTCCGGCGAGCGCAACCAGTCCGGTGACCGCAACAACCAGAACGGCAACGGCGGCAACGCGAACGGCGGCCGGAACAACGACCGCAACAACGCGCGCAACGACGACGACGAAGAAGGCGGACGCGGCCGGCGGGGCCGGCGGTTCCGTGAGCGTCGCCGCGGGCGCGACCGCGAAACCGGTGGCGGTGGCGGCGAGGCCCGCGAGCTGGAGATCCGCGAAGACGACGTGTTGCAGCCGGTCGCGGGCATCCTCGACGTGCTGGACAACTACGCCTTCGTCCGGACCTCGGGCTACCTGGCCGGGCCGAACGACGTCTACGTCTCGATGAACCTGGTCCGCAAGAACGGCCTGCGCCGCGGTGACGCGATCACCGGTGCGGTGCGCGCCCCGCGCGACGGCGAGCAGAGCAACCAGCGGCAGAAGTTCGATCCGCTGGTGCGCCTGGACACGGTCAACGGTGGTGAGGTCGAGGCGGCCAAGCGGCGCCCCGAGTTCAGCAAGCTCACCCCGCTGTACCCGAACCAGCGCCTGCGGCTGGAGACCCAGCCGAACAAGCTGACCACCCGCGTCATCGACCTGATCATGCCGATCGGTAAGGGCCAGCGCGCCCTGATCGTCTCGCCGCCCAAGGCCGGTAAGACGACGATCATGCAGGACATCGCGAACGCCATCGCGATCAACAACCCCGAGGTCTACCTCATGGTGGTGCTGGTCGACGAGCGTCCCGAAGAGGTCACCGACATGCAGCGTTCGGTGAAGGGTGAGGTCATCGCCTCGACCTTCGACCGGCCGCCGTCAGACCACACCTCGGTCGCCGAGCTCGCCATCGAGCGCGCCAAGCGACTGGTGGAAATGGGCAAAGACGTTGTGGTGCTGCTCGACTCGATCACTCGACTCGGCCGCGCGTACAACAACTCCTCGCCCGCGTCGGGCCGAATCCTTTCCGGTGGTGTCGATTCCACCGCGCTGTACCCGCCCAAGCGGTTCCTCGGCGCGGCGCGCAACATCGAGAACGGCGGCTCGCTCACCATCATCGCGACCGCGATGGTGGAGACCGGATCCACCGGTGACACGGTCATCTTCGAGGAGTTCAAGGGCACCGGTAACGCGGAGCTCAAGCTGGACCGCAAGATCGCGGAACGGCGCGTGTTCCCCGCGGTGGACGTCAACCCCTCCGGCACTCGTAAGGACGAGCTACTGCTCAGCCCCGACGAGGCGGCGGTGCTGCACAAGCTGCGCCGCGTACTGTCCGGCCTGGACTCGCACCAGGCGATCGATCTGCTGATCGACCGTCTGAAGAAGTCCAAGAACAACCTCGAGTTCCTGATGCAGGTCAGCAAGACCGCGCCGGGCGCACTCGACGAATGAGTTCCTGAGTTGTACTGCCGAAAGGGCCTCGCCACCGCGGGGCCCTTTCGGCGTCTGCGGGCTGAAGAACATCAGCCCGATCATGGCCGCGCCGCTGATCATGAAACCCAGAATGATCGTCGAGCCAGGCACCGCGCTCCCCTCCGGAGCGGTGTTCGTGGTCTCGACATGGACGGCGGCTGCCGGAGTCGTGGTCGGAATGTCCGGCAACGCACACCAGCCGACCGCGACAGCGAGAAGCAGCAGACCGAAGATCGCGGACGCGACTCGGATGTTCACAAGTTCTCCCTTCTGTCACGGCACGCCGATGTGCGCTCGACACTCGAGATGGCTTTCACGCTTTCGAGGGCTGTGCTCACGCCGCGAACCGGCCCGAGGTCTCAACTCTATGAACGTCGCTGTTCGTGTTCGTGAGTAGCGGACTACCCGACTTCAGGGTTCCTGAGACAGCGTCGATGCGCGTGCCCGAACTTCCTGGGGCGACAACGGCAGGGGGTCTACCTAGGGCGGGAACAAACCACCCGCCCGGGGTGTTTTGGGAGCGTAGCGACAGTTCTGGCATACTGAACGGTCGTTGCGTCTGCTCACTCGAGCAGACCTCCCGCCTAAGTCGGCTCCGGTTCACGTTCCCGCGATTCCGCGCGTGAGCGACCCGGCGGCCAATATCGAGAGGACACCCATGAAGGCAGGAATCCACCCGACGTATGTCGACACCACGGTCGTCTGTGGTTGCGGCAACACCTTCCAGACTCGCAG
Source organism: Nocardia vulneris (assembly GCF_001613425.1). Lineage (GTDB taxonomy): Bacteria > Actinomycetota > Actinomycetes > Mycobacteriales > Mycobacteriaceae > Nocardia > Nocardia vulneris. The sequence goes on from NZ_BDCI01000059.1 coordinate 32,258, forward strand.
CACCAAGGAGTCGGGACACATCACCGTCGAGGTCTGCTCGCAGTGCCACCCGTTCTACACCGGCAAGCAGAAGATCCTCGACACCGGTGGCCGCGTGGCCCGCTTCGAGGCGCGCTACGGCAAGCGGGCCGGCAAGAAGGCCGACTCCGACGCCAAATAGCTTCCTCGCCGACGCCCGGTCCTGCGCTGCAGGCCGGGCGTCGGTGCTTTGTCAGGGGGACAGGGAAACTAGAGAAGGAAGCGAAGCTGTGACGCAACCGTCCGCGATCGACGACATTCTGGCCGAGCACGCCGGCCTGGAAACGCAGCTGTCCGATCCGGCGCTGCACAACGATCCGGGCGCCGCGCGCCGGGTCGGCAAGCGGTTCGCCGAGCTCGCGCCGATCATGGCGACCTACACCAAGCTGAAGTCCGCGCGCGAGGATCTGGCCGCCGCGCAGGAACTCGCCGCCGACGACGCGGCCTTCGCCGCCGAGGTCCCGGACCTGGAACGTCAGGTCGGCGAGCTGGAGCAGGCGCTGGCCGATCTGCTCGCGCCGCGTGATCCGCACGACGGTGACGACGTGGTGCTCGAGGTGAAATCCGGTGAGGGCGGCGAGGAATCGGCGCTGTTCGCCTCCGATCTGGCCCGCATGTACGTCCGCTACGCGGAGCGGCACGGCTGGAAGGTCGAGATCCTCGACGTCACCGTGTCCGATCTCGGCGGCTACAAGGACGCGACGCTCTCGATCAAGAGCCGCGATGCCGCGCGTGACGGCGTGTGGTCGCGGTTCAAGTTCGAAGGCGGCGTGCATCGCGTACAGCGGGTGCCGGTGACCGAGTCGCAGGGCCGGATCCACACCTCCGCCGCGGGCGTGCTCATCTACCCCGAACCCGACGAGGTGGAAGAGGTGCAGATCGACGAGAGCGACCTGCGCGTCGATGTCTACCGGTCCTCCGGCAAGGGTGGTCAGGGCGTCAACACCACCGACTCCGCCGTCCGGCTCACCCACCTGCCCACCGGCATCGTGGTGACCTGCCAGAACGAGCGTTCGCAGCTGCAGAACAAGGCTCGCGCCATGCAGGTGCTGGCCGCCCGGTTGCAGGCGCTGGCCGAGGAGCAGGCCGATCAGGAGGCGGCGGCGGGCCGGGCCAGCCAGATCCGCACGGTCGACCGTTCCGAGCGCATCCGCACCTACAACTTCCCGGAGAACCGGATCACCGACCATCGCATCGGCTTCAAGGCGCACAACCTGGACTCGGTGCTGGACGGCGACCTGGACGCACTGCTGGACGCGCTCGGCAAGGCGGACCGCGAGGCCCGAATGGCCGCGGAGTAACGAGCTTTCGGGCAGAGTCTGCGAAATGTCCACGACCAGGGTGGCGTTGCGCCCCGCCATCAACGATGCCGTCGCGGCGTTGCGGGCGGCGGGGGTGCACAGCCCGCAAGCCGACGCCGAACACCTTGCCGCGCATGTGCTCGGCGTGCAGCGCAGCCGGTTGCTGATGACGCCGCTCATCACGCCGGGGGAGCTGGCCGAGTACCGTGCGCTGGTCGCGCGCCGGGCGGAGCGAATTCCGTTGCAACACTTGACCGGAACCGCGGCGATGGGCGATATCGACCTGGCGGTCGGGCCCGGTGTCTTCGTACCGCGGCCCGAGACCGAGCTGCTGTTCGCCTGGGCGCTGGCGCAATTGGCGGCGCTGCCGCACGACCATGCGCCGATCGTCGTCGATCTGTGCACGGGTTCCGGCGCGCTCGCGTTGGCCATCGCGCATGCCCGGCCCGATGCCGTGGTCCATGCCGTCGAACTCGATCCGGCCGCGCTGCGGTGGGTCCGGCGCAACGCCGATCAGCGCGGCGCCGACGGGGACACCCCGATCGTCCTGCACGCCGCCGACGTCACGGACCCGAACCTGCTGCGCGAGCTGGACGGCCGCGTCGATGTCGTGGTGTCCAACCCGCCCTACATCCCCGAGGGCGCCCAACTCGATCCGGAAGTGGCCGACCACGACCCGCACCTGGCCCTGTTCGGCGGTCCGGACGGCCTGGACGTCATCCGCGGCATGCTGCCCACCATCGTCCGCCTGCTGCGCCCCGGCGGCAGCACGGCCATCGAACACGACGACGCGAACGGTTCCGACCTGGCCGCGCTGCTGGCCGCCGCGGATTTCGCCGACATCGTCGAGCATCCGGACTTAGCGGGCAAACCACGCTTCGTCGCCGCAAATCGCCCCTGAAAGGTGGTCGGGGCGAGCCCGCGTGACAGGATGGTCCGGTGAGTACCGTCTACGACTGCGCGGATCCCGACCTGCGCGCCGCCGGACTGACCGCAGCCACCAGCGCGCTGAAATCCGGCCGGCTGGTCGTGCTGCCGACCGACACGCTCTACGGTCTGGCCGCGGACGCCTTCGATGCCACCGCGGTGAGTTCGCTGCTCGCGGCCAAGCGCCGCGGCAGAGACATGCCGGTGCCGGTCCTGGTCGGTTCCTGGCACACCATCGACGGCCTGGTCTTCTCGGTGCGCCCGCAGGCGCGGGAGCTGATCCGGGCGTTCTGGCCCGGCGGCCTGAGTCTCGTTGTGCAGCAAGCGCCTTCGCTCGCCTGGGATCTCGGGGACACCCGCGGCACGGTGATGCTGCGGATGCCGCTGCACCCGGTCGCCCTCGACCTGCTGCGCGAGGTCGGCCCGCTCGCGGTGTCCAGCGCCAACGTGTCCGGGCAGCCGCCCGCCAAGACCGCCGCGGAGGCCCGCGAGCAACTCGGCGACCTCGTGGGCACCTACCTCGACGGCGGGCCCGCCGCGCACGCCGTCGCCTCCACCATCGTCGACCTGACCGCCGATCAACCGCGCGTGCTGCGCGAGGGTGCCGTATCGATCGGCGATATCGCCGACGTCCTCGGCATGTCGCCGGAGGCGCTGTCCAGCGCCTCCATCCGATGATCGATCAGGCGCCGGCGCGAATGGGTGACCCGATGCTCGGGCGGTGCCGCGGATGACCGGCTCCGGTGCGGTGGTCCCGCTGCGGGAGCTGCTGCTCGTCCTGCTCATCTCCGCGGTGATCACCTTCCTCGCCACCGGCGGAATCCGCACGCTCGCCATCGGTTTCGGCGCCGTGGCGGTGCCGCGGGAACGTGACGTGCACGTCAAGCCGATCCCGCGGATGGGCGGCGTCGGCATCTACGTCGGGGTGGTCGGCGCGATGCTGTTCGCGCATCAATTGCCCGCGCTGCGAAGGGGTTTCGACTACAGCCCGAACATTCCGGCGGCGGTGCTGGTGGCCGCGACGATCATCGTCGCGGTCGGCATCGTGGACGACCGCTGGGGCCTGGACGCGCTCACCAAGTTCGCCGGGCAGGTGACCGCCGCCGGTGTGATGGCCGTGATGGGGCTGAGCTGGTACAGCATCTACAACCCGTTCAACAACACCACGGTGTTCCTGGATGCGTTGCAGGGCGGCCTGGTCACCGTCGCGGTGACCGTCACGCTGGTGAACGCGATGAACTTCGTCGACGGCCTGGACGGCTTGGCCGCCGGGCTCGGCCTGATCGCCGCGATCGCGGTGTTCGTGTTCTCGCTCGGTCTGATGAACGAGCAGGGCGGTTCGGTGGACACCTACCCGCCCGCTCTGCTGGCCGCCGCGCTGGCGGGCGCCTGCCTGGGCTTCCTGCCGCACAATTTCCAGCCGGCCCGGATCTTCATGGGCGATTCGGGCTCGATGCTGATCGGGCTGGTGCTGGCCGCGGTCTCGACCAGCGCATCCGGGCGCATCCCGCTGCAGGGTTTCGGCCCGCGCGACATCGTCGGCCTGCTGTCGCCGCTGCTGCTGGTCGGCGCGGTGATGTTCATTCCGGTGCTGGATCTGGTGCTGGCCATCGTGCGCCGGGTGCGCGCGGGTGTGAGTTTCTCCACTCCGGACAAGATGCACCTGCATCACCGGCTGCTGCAGATCGGGCATTCGCACCGGCGGGTGGTGTTGCTCATCTACTTGTGGGTCGGCATCCTCGCGTTCGGCGCCGTCGGCACCGCGCTGATGGACCGGCGCCTGGTCATCCTGCTGATGGCGGGCGGCCTGGTGTTCGCCCTGGTGGTGACCGCGATCCCCGGCCTGCGGCGCGGGGAGGAAGCCGAGCACCATCCGCCCTCCGGGTAAGGTTTGTCGGCGTGAGCTTTGTTCCTACCCCTGTTCCCGGTCCGGACGCCCCGCTGAAGGCGGCGCTGCGCTACGGCTTGATCGGGCTGGGTGTGCTGGTCGTGCTCGCCGTCGCGATCGCCACGGCGGTCGCCGGCGTGCCCGGCCTGTGGGGTGCGCTGCTCGGCGCGGCCATCGGCGGTGGCTTCATCCTGACCACGGCCGCCGTGGTGTTGTTCGGCGCGAAGCTGCCGCCGACCACCGCGGGCATGGTGATGCTGGCCAGCTGGGTCGGCAAAATGCTGGTTGCCCTGATCGTTATAGCGATCTTGAATCAATTCGCCTTTTATGACCGGATCGCGCTGTTCCTGACCGTTGTCGGAGCGCTGGTAATCGTGCTCGGCGCGGAGACGTACGGCGTTCTGCGACAGAAGGTTCCGTACGTGACGGTGCCCGATGTGCCGAGCGACACAGCTACCGGCGAGTAATGACCGCCACCCCCCTACACGCTGTCGTAGATAACTTGGTAAAGTGTTGGTAAGCAAGCTGCCAAGCGAAGGGTGGTCACCCCGACCGCCCCGAGTGACGCTATGCTTACTGCCGTGCCGGGCTCCGAGGGGTTCCGGTTCTGCATGTCGACGATGTCGCCGACACACGTACAGACGCCAGGTGGAATCCCAACCCGCCGCACAGCTGCTGACGAATTTCGAGCCGACCTGAGTCGACCCAAATTGATCGTCAATGTCCGATCGAACCGCGGGATCAACCGAACCCACGGCCCGAACACGGGAGAGAACGCTGAGCGTCACCACTTTGGCGGGCGAGTTCCACGCGCCATCGCTAACCGACTTCTTCCCTCCAGCGCTGCTGTTCGAGGGTACGCCGTTCGAACTCGATCGTTTGATGGCGATCCGGCTTCTGATGACCGGTGTCCTGATTGTCGTGATGATGCTCGCTTTTCGCAATCCGCGCCTCATCCCGCGCGGGCTGCAGAACGTCGCGGAAACCGGTCTGGTCTTCGTCAAGGAACAGATTTGCGACGAAGTTTTGGGCAAGGAATCCGGACGTAAGTTCTTCCCGCTCATCGCGACCATCTTCTTCGCGGTCCTGTTCCTGAACTTCTCCGGTGTCATTCCCGGATTGAACATCTCGTCGAACGCTCGAATCGGCATGCCGCTGGTCCTGGCCGTCATCGCGTACGTCGCCTTCAACTACGTCGGCATCAAAAAGTACGGATTCTTTACGTACCTGCGTAGCAGCATCGTGGTACCGAATGTGCCCCCTGCGCTCCACGTACTGCTGATTCCGATCGAGTTCGTCTCGACCTTCATCCTGCGTCCGTTCACGCTGACCGTCCGACTCATGGCGAACATGCTGGCCGGACATATCATGTTGGTGCTGTTCTTCAGTGCTACCTGGTTCTTCTTGTTCGACGCCGTCGCGTGGATGAAAGTGTTCTCGCCCTTCTCGCTCCTCGCGGGATTCGCGTTCACTCTCTTCGAGCTGTTGGTCATCTTCCTGCAGGCCTACGTGTTTGCGCTGCTGACCGCCGTTTACATCGGACTCGCACAACACGCAGATTCACACTGACCTGCCTGACCGAACGTTAAAACCTGCTACACCTCGTCGACCGGCGGGTGTGCAACAGAAAGGGAATGGAAGACTCATGAGCCTCGCGTACCTGGCCCAGGAAGCCGCAACCACCTCTGAGAAGATCAAGGGCTACGGCGCCATCGGCTACGGTCTGGCGGCAATCGGCCCGGGCATCGGCGTCGGCATCGTCGTCGGTAAGGCCATCGAAGGTATCGCCCGTCAGCCGGAGCTGCAGGGCACCATCCGGACCAACATGTTCCTCGGCATCGCGTTCACTGAGGCGCTTGCCCTGATCGGCCTCGTCGCCGGCTTCATCTTCTGATTCCGATGAACGAGTTCTCTGTTCTCGCAGCGGGAAGCGGAGAGGATGTGAATCCTCTTCTCCCCGAGACATACGACATCGTCTGGTCCGTGGTCTGCGTCGCGATCATCGCGGTTCTCTTCTACAAGTACGTGATCCCACGTCTGATGAAGGTGCTCGACGAGCGCACCGACAAGATCGAGGGCGGCATCAAGCGCGCCGAGGTCGCGCAGGAAGAGGCCCAGCTCACGCTGCAGCAGTACCAGCAGCAGCTGGCCGACGCCCGGCTGGAGGCGGCCCGCATCCGCGAGGAAGCGCGCACCCAGGGCCAGCAGATCCTCGCGCAGATGCGCGCGGAGGCCCAGGCCGAAAGCGACCGCATCGTCGCCGCTGGTCAGCACCAGCTGGAGGCACAGCGTCAGCACATCCTGACCGAACTGCGCACCGAACTCGGCCAGACCGCCGTAGATTTGGCCGAAAAGATTATCGGACAGTCGGTTTCGGACGAAGCTAAGCAGGCTGCGTCCATCGAGCGGTTCCTGACCGAACTCGATGACGAGTCGAAGGCCGGCATCGGGGTCGGAAGGTAGCCATGCCTGAGCGAGTCAGCGGCCGGAGGCGGCAGCGCAGCGTAACCATGCAGGCCGCCTCGCGCAGGCAGAATCGAGCAGAGTGAAAGTGAGAAGCATGTACGCAGCGAGCCGCGAGGCCTGCGCCCGGTCTCGGGAGGCGCTCAGGGCCGCTCTGACCGGAAGCGACAGTGTCGCGGCCACAACGGGTTCCGAATTGTTCGCCGTTGTCGCCGTGCTGGACGACCAGCGTTCGCTGCGTGTTGCGCTCGCGGACGTGTCGGTGCCGGGTTCGGCCCGGGCCGAGCTCAGCGAACGGGTCTTCGGTGGAAAGGTCAGCCCGGCCACGCAGGCGGTGCTGACCACCGCCGTGGCCCAGGACTGGTCCCGGACCACCGACCTGGTCGACACCCTGGTGTTGCTCGGGCAGGAGGCATTGCTCGAGTCGGCCGCGGACACCGGCCGGCTCGACGCGGTCGAGGACGAACTGTTCCGGCTCGGCCGGATCGTCAGCGACAACCCCGAGCTGGAGCAGGCCCTTTCCGATCGGACGAAGCCGGCCGAGGCCAAGCGGGCACTGATCGAGCGGCTGCTCAACGGCAAGACCGAAACCATCACCCTCACCCTGGCAGAACAGGTGGTGGCCAGGCAGCAGGGCTCGGTCGGCGCCTCGGCGTTCGACGAACTCTCCGACCTGGCAGCGGCTCGTCGTGACCAGATCGTCGCGCATGTCCGCGCGGCCATCGCACTCTCGGCACAGCAGCGGGAGCGGCTCGCCGCATCGTTGCACCGTATCTACGGCAAGCCGATTCAGGTGCACGTGCAGGTCGACCCGAGTCTGCTGAGCGGGCTGGTCGTACACGTCGGCGACGACGTGATCGACGGCAGCGCCATCGGCCGACTGGAACGGCTGCGTCGGTCCCTGGCCTGACGCACACCCGGGTTCACCCACCCCGCCGGCTTCGCCGGCTGCCGACCCCCTCCCGACATTCGACACAGCGAGAGCAGGAAGAACATGGCGGAGCTGACGATCTCCTCCGACGAGATCCGTAGCGCGATCGAGAGCTACACCCAGAGCTACACCCCGGAAACCTCCATCGAGGAAGTCGGTGTTGTCACCGACACCGCCGACGGCATCGCGCACGTGAGCGGGCTGCCCTCGGCGATGGCCAACGAGCTGCTCGAGTTCCCGGGCGGGGTGCTGGGCGTGGCGCTGAACCTCGAGGACCGCGAGATCGGTGCGGTCATCCTCGGCGAGTACGCCGACCTCGAAGAGGGCCAGCAAGTCCGCCGCACCGGCGACGTGCTCTCGGTGCCCGTCGGTGACAAGTTCCTCGGCCGCGTGGTCGACCCGCTGGGTCAGCCGATCGACGGCCTCGGCGAGATCGAGGCCGAAGAGCAGCGCGTGCTCGAGCTGCAGGCCGCGACCGTGCTGGAGCGCCAGCCCGTCGAGGAGCCGCTGGCGACCGGCATCACCGCCATCGACGCCCTCACCGCGATCGGCCGTGGCCAGCGTCAGCTGGTCATCGGTGACCGCAAGACCGGCAAGACCGCGGTCTGCATCGACGCCATCCTGGCGCAGAAGGCCAACTGGGATTCCGGTGACCCGGCCAAGCAGGTGCGCTGCATCTACGTCGCCATCGGTCAGAAGGGTTCCACCATCGCGGGCGTCAAGACCGCGCTGGAAGAGCACGGTGCGCTGGAGTACACCACCATCGTCGCGGCCCCCGCCTCGGACTCCGCCGGCTTCAAATGGCTTGCGCCGTACACCGGTTCGGCCATCGGCCAGCACTGGATGTACCAGGGCAAGCACGTTCTCATCGTGTTCGACGACCTGACCAAGCAGGCCGAGGCCTACCGCGCCATCTCGCTGCTGCTGCGTCGCCCGCCGGGCCGCGAGGCGTACCCGGGCGACGTCTTCTACCTGCACTCGCGCCTGCTGGAGCGTTGCGCCAAGCTGTCCGACGAGATGGGCGCCGGCTCGATGACCGGTCTGCCGATCATCGAGACCAAGGCCAACGACATCTCGGCGTTCATCCCGACCAACGTCATCTCCATCACCGACGGCCAGGTCTTCCTCGAGTCCGACCTGTTCAACAAGGGCGTCCGCCCGGCGATCAACGTCGGTACCTCGGTCTCCCGTGTCGGTGGCGCCGCGCAGACCAAGGGCATGAAGAAGGTCGCCGGTTCGCTGCGTCTGGAAATGGCCCAGTTCCGTGAGCTGGAGGCGTTCTCCGCGTTCGCCTCCGACCTCGACGCCGCCTCGCTCGCTCAGCTCGAGCGTGGCGCCCGCTGGGTCGAGCTGCTCAAGCAGGACCAGTACTCGCCGGTCGCGGTCGAGGACCAGATCGTCTCGATCTACCTGGTCGATGCGGGCTACTACGACTCGGTTCCGGTCGCCGACATCCGTCGCTTCAACCGTGAGGTGCTCGAGCACCTGCACCGGGCCGCGGCCGATGCCTTCAAGACCATCGAGGGCGGCAAGGTGCTCGCGGACGAGGCCGCCGACCAGATCAAGGCCGAGACCGACAAGTTCAAGCAGGGCTTCCTCGCTTCCGACGGCAGCCGTGTCGTGAACGAGGCCGAGGCGGGCGACCTCGAGCACGAAGAGGTCGAGACCCTCTCGGTCACTCGCAAGCACGTCGAGAAGTGACCCAGGTTCGAGACTGATGCGAGCCATGGGTTACCCAATGCAAGCGAATGAAGGGAGTGTGAACCGCTGATGGCAAGCTTGCGTGAATTGCGCTCCCGCATTCGTGGTGTGAATTCGATCAAGAAGATCACCAAGGCCCAGGAGCTGATCGCGACTTCGCGAATCTCCAAGGCGCAGGCCAGGGTTGCGGCCGCGAAGCCCTACGCCGAGGAGATCACCAAGGTCCTCGGCGAGCTGGCGAGCGCGTCGCAGAACCTGACCCACCCGCTGCTGACCGAACGTGCCGACCCGCGCCGGGCCGCCGTGCTGGTGATCACCAGTGACAGCGGCATGGCCGGTGGCTACAACTCCAACGTGCTCAAGCGCGCCGAGGAGTTGATGCACACGCTGCGTGGCGAGGGCAAGGAACCGGTGATCTACGTGATGGGCAACAAGGGCCTCACGTACTACACCTTCCGCAACCGCACGCCGGTCGCGTCGTGGACCGGGTTCTCGCAGCAGCCGAAGTACACCGATGCTTCGGCCGCCTGCAACCACCTGGTCGAGGCCTTCATGGCCGGCTCCGACGGCACGGTCCCCGCGCCGAACGGGACCGGCGATATCGCGGGCGTCGATGAGCTCCACATCGTGTACACGCGGTTCGTGTCGATGCTGACGCAGACCCCGGAGGTGCGCCGCCTGGCGCCGATCCAGGTGAGCTACGTCGACGAGAACTTCGACATGGGTGAGGATTTCGTGTCCGATTCGCCGACGGCGGACGTGCACGCGCAGTACGAATTCGAGCCCGATGCGACGGTACTGCTGGCAGCCCTGCTGCCGAAGTACATCAACACGCGTATCTACTCATCGTTGCTCGAGGCAGCGGCATCCGAGTCCGCGGCTCGGCGCACCGCAATGAAGGCAGCCACCGACAACGCCAACGAACTGGCCACTGATCTTTCCCGGCAGGCGAACTCGGTGCGGCAGGCCCAGATCACCCAGGAAATCAGTGAAATCGTGGGCGGCGTGAACGCGCTGGCCGCGAGCTCGGACCGCGACTAGCGCCGCGGCCTGAGGGACGGGCCCCGGAGGAGGTAGCGGAGCGTGACCACGCAGGGGCCCCCGAAGGCCGCAATCTGACACAGAGAGAATCCAAACCAAATGACCGCAGCTGTCACCCAAGACAACACGAGTCGGACCGGCGCACACACAGGTCGCGTCGTCCGAGTCATCGGCCCCGTCGTGGACGTCGAGTTCCCGCGTGGCTCGATCCCCGACCTGTTCAACGCCTTGCACGCCGAGATCACGCTGACCTCGGTGGCCAAGACCCTGACCCTCGAGGTCGCCCAGCACCTCGGCGACGGCATCGTCCGCTGCATCTCGATGCAGCCGACCGACGGCCTGGTCCGTAGCGCGCCGGTCACCGACACCGGCAAGCCGATCTCGGTGCCGGTCGGCGACGTCGTCAAGGGCCACGTGTTCAACGCGCTCGGCGACTGCCTCGACACCCCCGGCCTCGGCCGCGACGGCGAGCAGTGGGGCATCCACCGCAAGCCCCCGTCATTCGATCAGCTCGAGGGCAAGACCGAGATCCTGGAAACGGGCATCAAGGTCATCGACCTGCTCACCCCGTACGTGAAGGGTGGCAAGATCGGCCTGTTCGGTGGCGCCGGTGTCGGCAAGACCGTGCTCATCCAGGAGATGATCACCCGTATCGCGCGGGAGTTCTCCGGTACCTCCGTGTTCGCCGGCGTCGGCGAGCGCACCCGTGAGGGCACCGACCTGCGCCTGGAAATGGAAGAGATGGGCGTCCTCCCGGACACCGCCCTCGTCTTCGGCCAGATGGACGAGCCGCCGGGCACCCGTATGCGCGTCGCCCTCTCGGCTCTCACCATGGCCGAGTACTTCCGCGACGTGCAGCACCAGGACGTGCTGCTGTTCATCGACAACATCTTCCGGTTCACCCAGGCCGGTTCCGAGGTCTCGACCCTGCTCGGTCGTATGCCCTCCGCCGTCGGTTACCAGCCCACGCTGGCCGACGAGATGGGTGAGCTGCAGGAGCGCATCACCTCGACCCGTGGTCGGTCGATCACCTCGCTGCAGGCCATCTACGTGCCCGCCGACGACTACACCGACCCGGCCCCGGCGACCACCTTCGCCCACCTCGATGCGACGACCGAGCTCTCCCGCCCGATCTCGCAGAAGGGCATCTACCCGGCCGTCGACCCGCTGACCTCGACCTCCCGCATCCTGGAGGCCTCGATCGTCGGCGAGCGGCACTTCGCCGTGGCCAACGAGGTGAAGCGGATCCTGCAGAAGTACAAGGAACTGCAGGACATCATCGCCATCCTCGGCATGGACGAGCTCTCCGAAGAGGACAAGGTCCTCGTCGGCCGCGCCCGTCGCCTGGAGAAGTTCCTCGGCCAGAACTTCATCGTGGCCGAGAAGTTCACCGGCCAGGTCGGTTCGGTGGTTCCGCTGGAGCAGACCATCGACGACTTCGACCGGGTCTGCAAGGGCGAGTTCGACCACTTCCCGGAGCAGGCGTTCAACTCCTGCGGTGGCCTCGACGACGTCGAGGCGGCCGCGAAGAAGATCGCCGGAAAGTAGTCCCCGATGTCGGAAATGTCAGTTGATCTCGTCGCGGTCGAACGCCTGCTCTGGTCCGGCCAGGCGACGTTCGTCAGCGCGCAGACGACCGAGGGCCAGATCGGCATCATGCCGGGCCACGAGCCGCTGCTCGGCCAGCTGGTCGAGGGTGGCATCGTGTCCATCGTCGACACCGACGGTCAGCGGATCGTCGCGGCGGTGCACGGTGGCTTCTTCTCGGTGACCGCTACCACGGTCCGGGTCCTGGCCGAGTCCGCGGAGTTCGCGGACGAGGTCGATGTCGAGGCGGCACGTCGCGTGCTGGCCGACTCGGCGGCCAGTGAAGAGGACCAGCTGGCGGCGCAGGCCCAGGTGCGCGCGGTGGAGCAGACCGCGAACGCGTAGGCGACAACCGAAAATCGAGTAGCAGACGGTCGGCGGCGAAGGCTTCTTCGCCGCCGACGGTCGTTTCAATACACGGGTGGCCCGTTTGTAAACTCGAGGTCGTGGTTGAATGACCGCACGGCGGTGATCGCGATGGGCCCGGAGCCGGATCCTCGGAGGGCTTGCGAGCACCGCCAATTGAATAGGGTGTCGACGACACGGCGACAGAGCGAAGGGACGAACTGCATTGCAGACCGGGATGGTTCTCCTGATCATTCTGGTGCTCACGCTCGTGTTCCTCGCCCTGGCCTCGACCTATCGCCTGATCATGTTGCGGCGCGGCGGAACCGCCGCGATCCTGCGGGTATTGCCCGCGCGCGGTGGTCAGGGCTGGCGGCACGGACTGATCCGCTACGACGAGGACCGATTGGTCTTTTTCAAGTTGACGAGTCTGAAACTCGGACCCGACTGCACGATTCATCGGCAGGGCATCGAGATCGGCGACCGCCGCGCCCCGGTCGGCGACGAATACGACATCATGACCGACGACATCGCGGTGATCGCGGTGACCGATCGCGACGGCAGCTACGAACTGGCCCTGGATCGCGCCTCGCGCACCGCGTTTCTGTCCTGGGTGGAATCGCGCCCCTCCGATCGCACCCGCCGGATGCGCTGACCGGCGCACCCGCCCGGACATCGCGCGACAACGGATAGGCTGAGGCTCGTGAGTGTGCACCTGACGCGGATCTACACGCGAACCGGCGACGATGGGACCACGGGTCTCAGCGATTTCTCGCGGGTCGCGAAGACCGATCCGCGCCTGGTCGCCTACGCCGACTGCGACGAGACGAACGCCGCGATCGGGGTGGCGATCGCGCTCGGACAGCCCGCCGACGAGTTGCGCGCGGTACTCCTGCAGATACAGAACGATCTGTTCGACGCGGGCGCCGATCTGTCCACCCCGGTGGTCGCGGCGCCGAAGTACCCGCCGCTGCGCATCACCCAGCTCTACATCGACCGGCTGGAAGGCTGGTGCGACGAGTTCAATGCTGAACTGCCGGCACTGAATTCGTTCATCCTGCCGGGCGGCACGCCGCTGGCGGCGCTGCTGCACACGGCCCGCACGGTGGCACGGCGCGCCGAACGCGCGGCCTGGGCCGCCATCGAGACACACCCGGAGGACACGAATGTGCTTCCGGCCAAATATCTGAATCGCCTCTCGGACCTGCTGTTCATCCTGAGCCGCGTGGCGAATCCCGGCGGCGATATCCTGTGGAAGCCCGGCGGAACCAGGTCGAGCACCTGATAATGCTCGAGACACGAGGACACTTGTCTCGGATACATGGGTAAACACCCCGGGTATACCCAGAACTCAGCCCGGCGTCGGACCGCCGGCCCGCAACCGAACTACCGTGGCACCCACCAGTGCGCTGAATACCCGGAGTGGCGGAGCTGGATACCTGGAGTGGCGGGCCAGTGCCGCAACTATCCTTGCACCCAACAGTGCGCCGAATACGCGGAGAGGCGGCATGGAACGGTTTTTGGTTACCGGCGGGAATCGACTCGTCGGTGAAGTCGCGGTGGGAGGCGCCAAGAACAGCGTCCTCAAGCTGATGGCCGCTGCCCTGCTGGCCGAGGGCACCACCACGATCACGAACTGCCCGGACATTCTCGACGTGCCGCTGATGGGCGACGTGCTGCGCGGCCTCGGCTGCGACGTCGCGATCGACGCGGGAACGGTCACCATCAACACCCCGGCGGAGCCGAAGTATCACGCGGACTTCCCCGCGGTGACGCAGTTCCGCGCGTCGGTGTGTGTGCTCGGGCCGCTGATGGCGCGTTGCAAGCGCGCAGTGGTCGCGCTGCCGGGCGGTGACGCGATCGGTTCGCGGCCGCTCGACATGCACCAGGCCGGCCTGCGGTTGCTCGGCGCGACCAGCGAGATCGAGCACGGTTGCGTCGTGGCGCGCGCCGACGAGCTGCAGGGCGCCAAGATCCGGCTCGACTTCCCGTCGGTGGGCGCCACCGAGAACATCCTCATGGCCGCGGTCCTCGCCGAGGGCGAGACCGTGATCGACAACGCCGCACGCGAACCCGACATCGTCGACCTCTGCAACATGCTGGTGCAGATGGGCGCCCGGATCACCGGCGCGGGCACCTCGGTGCTCACCGTGCAGGGGGTCGAGCGGCTCGCGCCGACCACGCACCGGGTGATCGGCGACCGGATCGTCGCCGCCACCTGGGGTATCGCCGCCGCCATGACCATGGGCGACGTCCGGGTGACGGGCGTGAACCCCAAGCATCTGTCGCTGGTGCTGGACAAGCTGCGTTCCGCGGGCGCGCGGATCTCGTTCGAGCAGGACGGTTTCCGCGTCGTGCAGGCCGAGCGGCCGCGCGCGGTCAACTTCTCGACGCTGCCGTTCCCCGGCTTCCCCACCGACCTGCAGCCGATGGCGATCGGGCTGGCCGCGATCGCCGACGGTACGTCGATGATCACCGAGAACGTCTTCGAAGCGCGTTTCCGTTTCGTGGAGGAGATGATCCGGTTGGGCGCCGACGCGCGCACCGACGGGCATCACGCTGTGGTGCGCGGTATTCCGCGCCTGTCGAGCGCGCCGGTGTGGTCCTCCGATATTCGGGCCGGCGCCGGATTGGTACTCGCCGGTCTGGTTGCCGAGGGCACCACCGAGGTGCACGACGTCTTCCACATCGACCGCGGCTATCCCAAATTCGTTGAGCAGCTACAGGCTCTGGGTGGGGAAGTGACCCGAGTCGGCGCGGCGGAATGAAGCGTTAACCTCGAAAACGCTTCTTGACCAGGCGATTTGACATGATGCACGCAGACACGTAACTTTATTCAAGTCAGAGCGACACGGACACCGACCCGGGGCCGAGGAGCTGAGCCGAAAGGCTGAGCGAGAGGCCA
>NZ_BDCI01000060.1 GCF_001613425.1 Nocardia vulneris
CGACCCGCCCAGCAAAACACGCCGAGCCACAACCCCACCCACCCGAAACCGCTGACACCTCGCCAAGGAACTCTCGAAAACAGCACCACAGCCAGACGACCACGCCGGAACCCAGCTTCACGCACCTGACGTGCGCCTAAAGCCGGGAACCCCACCTAACGCGCCCAGCACCATCCACGTAACTCCCGCGGCAGGCACACCAACCCGAGCAAGTCACACTTCGACAGCCAGCCAACAAGCCCAAACGCAAAGTAAACCAAGCGACAGATAGCCCCGCGCCGACACGCGAAAGCCACACACCTGCACCACTTCTCGGGATCCACACCCCTTCTGGACGCCCAGAGAAGGTGTAAATCCCGAGAAGTGGTGCAGATGCGAAGAAGCGGGAGCGGCTACGTCAGCGGTACTCGCACAGGTACGCCGTATCGACCGCCACCCGGACGTCGAACTTGCTGTCCGCGGGCACCTCGAACCGCTCACCGGCCGAGTAGGTCACGAACTCCTCGGCACCGGGCAGTTGGACGGTCAACGCGCCGGAAACCACGTGCATGATCTCCCGCTGCGCGGTCCCGAACTGGTACTCCCCCGCCGCCATCACTCCGATGGTCGCCGGCCCGTCCGCCGCCTCGAACGCCAGCGACTTGACCGTGCCGTCGAAGTACTCGTTGACCTTGAACACCCACACTCCTCGATTCCGATGAACGGCCAGATTACCGGCTAGGCGGCACCCGGCTTCTCGGGCTCACCGTGACCGGGGACGATCAGGCGGGGCGCGGGGTCGAGCAGGGATTGCGCCGTGCGGCGGGTGAGGTCTTCGTCGTGGTTGAAGACGGTGGGCAGCGGCTGCGGGCCGACGGTGGCGAGCAGCGGGTGGCCGGTGACGAGGGCGTCGCCGCTGAACAGGATCTGCTGATCGGGCAGGAAGTAGGCGGTGTGACCGGTGGTGTGACCCGGCGTCGGGACGGCGGTGAACCCACCCGGCAGTGCGCGCAGGGTGTCGTCGTCGTAGGCGGTGGCGGTCGGAACCTTCATTTTGATGTGCCCGACCACCGCCCGCACCGTCTGAGCGACCCAGCGTGGCCCGCCCGGCGTGCGCAATAGTCCGACCATCTCGACCGGCGTGACCTGCTCCAGGTACTCGCGCCGGGCGTGCGCCGCTTCCGCCGCACCGGTGTACACGGGGACGCCCGTGCGACGCACCAGCGTCGGAATCGCACCGATGTGGTCGAGGTGGGCGTGGGTGACCAGCACCGCCGCCAGATCACCGAGGTCGTGACCGATCTGCCGAATGGACTCGAGCACATCGTCGGTATCCCGTGGGTACCCGGCGTCGACGAGGGTGACGCCGGAACCGTCGGTCACCAGCGACCAGTTGACGTTGGTACCCGCCACGACGTAGACGGAGTCGGCAACCTGTGTGATGCGCATGTCAGTGGTTCGCCTCTCCGATGTGATGTTCGATCACGCCGACCTCATCGATCTCCAGGCGCAGCCGGTCGCCCGGTCGCAGCCACTGTCCCAGTTCCATGCCACTGCCTCCGGGTAGCGTCCCCGTCGCGATCAGTTCGCCCGGGAAGAGTTGCTCGTCCCTGGAGGCGTGCGCGATCGCTTCGGGCACCGAGTATCGCATGGTGCGAGTGCTCGTGCGCGCCACGGTTTTCCCGTTGACCTGCACGCTCGCGGTCAGGTCGGCGATGCGGTCCAGCACGGTGACGTCGGTCACCGCGATATCGGACATCGAGGTGCGGAAGTGTTTGGACTTCTGCGGGCCGAAACCGGAGCGCATTTCGGCGAGCTGCACGTCACGCGCGGAGAAGTCGTTGATCACCACGACCGCTGCGATCGCTGCCGCCGCTTCGCGGACGGTCGCGTCGCGCAGCGGCGAACCGAGGACGACACCGAGTTCCAGCTCGAAATCCAGTGCGGCACTGTAGGAGGGACACTGCACCGCGGTGCCGCTGGGTACCACCGTCAGGGCGTTGGACATGTAGTAGATCGGCTGCCGATACCACAGGCGGTTCGGGCGAAAGGGCGGAAACGTTCGGCGGGTGACGCTTTCGAACGCGGACGCGACCCGGTGCACCGCGGGCAGGAAGCGGCTCGCCATACCGCGCGCGGCGTCGATCGCATGCGTCTCGTAGAGCATGAAGTCGCGAAAAGACAGCGGGCACACCGGCAGTACGGTCGCGCCGTCGGGCAGGCCGAGCTGCTCGTAGCGGGCGAACTCGAACTTTTCGGTGTATCCGCGGGGCAATCCGAGGTCCGCCGCGGTGTCGTCGGCGGGCACCCACCCGGCACCGAAGTCGAGGTGCAGGTCGATGCGAGACTCCGTGCGGTTCAACGTCCGTCGGATCCGGCGCGGGGTCATCGCGCGACCTGCTCGGCGACTGCCAGGTGCTCGGCCAGAAACCGGATCGACAGCTCCATCCACCGGTCGGCGTGCCCCATGGCGCAGTGGTCGTCCCCTGCGTACAGCGCCAGTTGTGCCCGCGGCGCGGCGGCGGCGATATCGATCGAATCCCTGGTGGCGATCAAGGTGTCGTCGGTGCCGTTGATCACCAGCATCGGGATCTCGATGCGAGGGTAGTACCCACGCAGCGACATCGCGGTGAGCCTGCGCGTCAGGTCCACTACGCTCGTGGCCCCGGTGGCGGACCGGAGGGTACTGACCATGATTTCGGGAAGGCCTGTCGCACTGCCGATCTGGAAGCTGCGATGGGTCGGTGCGCCGTTCGCGATCGCGACCCGCAACCGCCGGTCGGTCGCCGCCATGCGCGTCGCCCAATATCCGCCGAAGCTCAGACCCATCATCCCGAGCCGGTCGGCATCCACCCGGTCGTGCGCGCTCAGGTAGTCGATCACGGTGGTGTACACGTGCTCGGCGGCCGGCGCCAACGGCTCACGATAGGAGTAGGTCCCCGGCATCTCCATCACGAAAACGCCCATCCCCCTGTCGCGATGGGCCAGCACCGGCAGCATCGCCTCCGCCAGGGTGCCTTCGACACCATTGGTGACCAGCACCGTCGGCATCCGGTCGGCGCCCTGCGGAGTCATCAGATAGCCCCGGACGACGTCGTCGCCGCCGAGGGGAATCCGGACGACTTCGACGTCCACGCCCATGGCCGGCGCCAGCGCGGTCACCAGGACTTCGCCGAGGCGATGCGAGGTTTCGTAGGCGCGCAGCCGTTGCGGCGTCCAACCCGGCCATGCCGCGACGAACTCGTACACCATCGCCTTGATCAGCGCGTCCAGAGCCGTTGCGGCGGTACGACTTTCCGGATGGCGCGCGCTGAACTCGGGCACGGCGCGTTTCGGGGCGATCGCCCCGCGGTCGGCGAGGATCTCCACCGCGGGAGCCAGCAGCTCACCCAGGACAGCGGTATCGACGGCCGACGGGTCGAGCAGTTGCCGAGTCGACGGACCGCCGAGGGTGGACAGGGCCGCGTCGGCTACGGCGAGGTGCTCGGCGGCCACCGCCTCCCAGTACGGGGTCCACCGGTTGTCCGCGAAGGAGCGGCATTTGCTCAACTGCCGCTCGAACACGGTGCGTTCGATGCCGCCCAGGTGCGTGAACCGGTCGCTGAACAATGCGGGCAGAAATCGGCGGGGACCGAGCAGTCGCGTCGCCCACTCGGTGGTCCGGGTCAAGGCGCACGCGCTGACCAATAGGCGCTCGGCAACCGATGCCATCGCGGCCCTCCTTCAACTTTTCGACAACTAAAGCAGTAGCTACTGCTTTAGTCAGCGTAAGGCCCGCCGCGAGACAAAAGCAATACTTTCTGCTTTAACATCGAGGGCGTGACGGAACCGGACAGCGCAACGCCCAGACGCCGCCCCGGCGGGCGGTCGGCCAGGGTGCGCGAATCCGTGCACCGAGCCGTCCTCGAGGCCCTGATCGAGCACGGCGTGGAGCGAGTCGGCATCCCCGACATCGCCCGGCGCGCCGCGGTACGCGACTCCTCGATCTACCGACGGTGGGGCACCCGGGAGAACTTGATCGTGGAGGCCTTGCTCGCCTACAGCGAGGAGACGTTGCCGCCGCCGGACACCGGCACCCTGCACGGCGACCTGACCACCTTCGCCCTCGAACTCGCCGACTACCTCGCCACCCCACTCGGCGGTGCACTCGCCAGATCCATGGCCTTGATCAGCGACTCCCCCGAGATCGAAGCCGCCCGAAACTCCTTCTGGGCGAACAGATTCAGCAAGATCCGCCCGCTCATCACGCGCGCCGTGGACCGCGGCGAACTCCCCGCCGGCACCGACGCCCGCCAAGCCCTCGAACTGCTCATCGCCCCCCTCCACTTCCGCGCCCTGCTCACCCGCACCCCCACCACCCCCGCCGACGCCGACCAACTGGCCACCTTGGTGACCCGCGCCCTCCAGACCCCCGACCGGTAACGCCCGCAGCCTATTGCTGTGCGAGGCCGGCGGTTCCGCCCGAGGAAGATGCCGTCCGCATGGGTTCAGCGTCCACGGCTACTGAATCGGGCGAGGAACGTTCTCGACGAACTGACCTTGAACGTTCCCCGCGGGGAGATAGCTGCACACCACGTAGCTCTCGAACCACCGGCTGCCCTTGCCGGAGGCGCGGGCGCAGCCGAGTTCTGCCGAGTTCTTCCACACCACCTGGGTGAAATGCCCTGTGTTGTAGTCGAAGTCGTTGTTGTCGAAGTTGTACGACCGAATCTCGTCGTACCAGGACTGCACCGCCTTGGCACAGCTGTAATCGAACGAACTGGAACTACCCGACCAGGCCAGGTTCTCGCCGAAACCGGATCCCGCGTTGCCCGCGTGGCCTTCCTGCAGCCCCTCGTACTGGCTGACCATCTGCGCCCGCTTCTCGGCCCAGTCCACCGCCTTCGCGGAAGCCGTCATCGCGGGCACACCGTGCCGTTGGCGGAGTTCATTGTGTTTGCCGAGACAGTCGGACTGAAACGCCGCGTCGGTACGGTCCGGGAACGCGGGCCGCGCGCCGGCCGGACCGGCAGTTCCCACCGTCGAGACCGCTACCGCGATGCTCACCGCCGCCCCGAGGGCGTACCGGGTCAGTGCACGAGATCGATGCATGAACGTTCTCCCGTCACCGCTTGTCGATGGTCCAGTCCGCCGGATTACCGCAGGTGCCCGGTGAAATTGTAGGTGAACTCGCCGCGGGCGAACGCAGCCGCGCGCAACCGTCCACAGCGGTGGCCCCTATCGTCTGTTGGTGTGCACGTCATGATTAGTGAGACCGGTCGGAACGGCGGTCGTGACGAGGACGCATCACCCCGGGCGCTCTTCGTGGCCAGGTTGGCGCACTTGTGGGAAGCCGCAGGCAATCCCACCTTGCAGCGGGTCGCGACCGCGACCGAGGCCCGGTTGAAAGCGGCTCGCGCGGCGGCACCCGGTCAACGTTCCTCGATGCAGCGCATCAGCGACTGGCGGACCGGGCGCAATGTGCCCTCCCGCTTCGAATCACTGGATCCGGTGCTGGTCACATTGATTTCACTGGCCCGGCAGACCTCCGGACCCCTACCACCGGACCTGTCGAACCGATCGGCGTGGCGGCGACTGTGGAAAGCGGCCAGCGCGCAACCGGTGCGCCCCACCGTGCTGACCACGCTGCGCCGCGACGTCCCCACGTTCGTCGGGCGCGATGCCGAGGTACAGCGGATCCTGGACGCCGCGGGACCGGATCGGGTGGTGTCCATCCACACCGTCGACGGCATGCCGGGCGTCGGGAAAACCGCGCTGGTCATCCGAGCGGCGCACCTGCTGTCGGACCGGTTCCCGGACGGCAGGTTCTTCGTCGAGCTGAATTCGCACACTCCCGGCCAGGTGCCCGCCGATCCGGCGGCTGTGCTGGCCACCCTACTCACCGGTCTCGGCATCGCCCCGGGACATATCCCGGACACCCTCGACGCACGGCGCGACCTGTGGCGCGACCGGGTCGCCGGTAAGCGCATGCTGCTGGTTCTCGACGACGCCCGCGACCACGCTCAGATCGAACCCTTGCTGCCCGCGGGGCCCGAATGCCTCACCCTGATCACCAGCCGCCGCCGGCTCGTCGCACTGGACAGCGCTCTCCCGCTCCCGCTGGGCACCCTGCCGCCGAACAGTGCGATCGACCTGTTCTGCCGTCTGGCACAACGGAATCCGACGGGCGACGAACTCGCGGCCGTCGCCGAGATCGTCCGGTTGTGCGGCTACCTGCCGCTGGCGATCGTGCTGCTGGCCGGTCGGCTCGCCCATCACCCGGCGTGGACGCTGGCCGGCCTGTCCGCGGAGTTCCGCACCGCACAGGATCGGCTCGGTGAACTCGACGCCGGTCAGCGTGCGGTGCGCGCCGCGTTCACCGCCTCGTACGAAAGCCTGCCGCCGGCCCGGCAACAACTGTTCCGCAGGCTGGGACTGCACCCCGGCCCCGATTTCGATCCCTTCGCCGTCGCCGCCTTGCACGGCAGTTCGCTCGCCGAGGCGCGCGCCGAACTCGAGGCGCTGTTCACCTGTCACCTCGTCGAGGAGACGACACCCGGCCGCTACTGCCTGCACGATCTGGTGCGCGAATATGCCCGGGCCCTTGCGATTTCGTCCGGCGAGGACGCCGATGCCATGCACCGACTGCTGGACTACTACCGGGCGGCCGCCGCCGCTGCGGACCACTGGCTCACCCGCAGGCCGTGCCATGCTCGCGCCGATAACGCCTGTGCCGTACCCGAATTCGACAACGAGATGTCCGCGCTGGCGTGGCTGCGGCGTGAGCGGGCCAACCTGCTCGCCTGCCTCGACCACACCGCCGACCGCGATCCCCCGCGCATGGTCGGACTGACCGAGGTGCTGGCGGAACTGCTGGAGCGCGAAGGTCCGTGGCCTTCGGCCCGGCAGTTGCACCAGCGCGCCGCAGCGGCCGCGGGCCGACTGGGCAATCGGCTCGGTCGCGCCGACGCACTCACCAACCTCGGCACGCTCGAATGGCAGACCGGGAATTATGACCGAGCCTCGGACCTGCTCCGGCAAGCCTTGGCGCTGTATCGGGAGGTTGATTACGCGCTCGGTGCGGCGGACGCGCTGCGCAACCTCGGCATCGTGCAGTGGCAGACCGGAAACTACGATCGGACGGCCGATCTGTTCCGGCAGGCCCTCACCCTGTATCAGGAAGCGGACTACCCGCTCGGCGAGGCCCACACCCTCGCCGGCCTCGGCGGCGTCCGCCGCGACAACGGCGACTACGACCAAGCCACCCAACTGCTCGAACAAGCCCTCGATCTGTACCGGGACAACGGCTTTCCCCTCGGCGAAGCCAACACCCTGGCCAGCCTCGGCGGCGTCCGCCGCGACAACGGCGACTACGACCAAGCCACCCAACTGCTCGAACAAGCCCTGGCCCTGTTCCAGGCGGCGGGCTATCCGCTCGGCGAAGCCAACGCACTCGGCTTCCTCGGCAGCGTGCGCCGCGAGCTCGGGGACTATCGGCAGGCCGCGGACCTGTTCCGGCACGCGACAACACTGTTCCAGGAGATCGGCCATCGCCGCGGCGAAGCCAACGCCCTGGGCAACCTCGGTCTCGTCCACCGCGACACCGGCGACCATGCGCAGGCCGCCGTTCTGCTGCAGCGGGCGCTGGCCGTGTCCCGGGAAATCGGCCACCGCATCGGCGAAGCCGTCAACCTCAACCATCTGGCCACCGTGCATCGCGAAACCCAGGACTATGAACAGGCCGCCGCACTCTCGCATCAAGCCTTGATCGTGTTCCGGGACACCGGCTATCGCATCGGTGAAGCCGAGGCTCTCGCCAATCTCGGTGCCGTGTGCGGAAAGACCGGGCAGCACCCTCAGGCCGCGGAACTCTCCCGGCAGGCCCTGGCCCTGTTCCGTCAGATCGGTTATCGCGCCAAAGAAACCGAGGCACTGAACAACACCGCGAAGGTGCTGCTGGCAGCTGGTGCGCCTGCCGATGCGCTGACGATGTTCGCCGAAGCGCTCGCCGTGGCTCGGGCTATCGGCTGCGAGATTCAGCAGGCGCACACCCTTGCCGGGACCGCTCGCTGCCACACCGCCCTGGGCGACACCACCACCGCGGCCACCCTGCTGCGCCAAGCGATCGATATCTACCGTCGCCTCAGTGCGCCCGAAACCGAAGCCACGGCAACCCATCTCGCCACGCTCCACCCTGTGTAGTTCAGAAACGCCGCTGGTCCCCTCCACCTGCGGCGCCTCGATCACCGGCCCTGCTCCCTTGCCGGTGACGTTGTCATCATCACCGCGGGTGGCGCGATCCAGCCAAGTCCGAGAGTCGGCGTGCTCGCCGAAACAGCAGCTCAGCGTAGGTAGATCGAATTTCCGGTCCGGAACGATCGGATGCCGCGCTCAACTTCGGAAATACATCCGCACCCGCGAATCATCGGAGACGATCAGGTCATCCAGGCTGCCTGCCGCAATGACCTGCCCTTTGCTCATGATCACCAGATGGTCGGCGTACCCGGTCGCGATGAGCAAGGGCATGTCGTGGGTGATCACGAGCACCGCCGCACCGGCGTCCGCGTACTCCCGGATCGACTTCCACACACCGAAAGCCGTGCCTTGATCCAGGGACGCGGTCGGGCTGTCCGCGATCAGCACATCCGGGTCGGTGAGCAGCGCGGCGGCGACTGCCGCGCGTTGAATCTGACCGGCAGAGTTGTGCTGCGGCAACAGATCCAGCGCTGCGGACGGATAATGCGCGGCGGCACAAGCACGTTCGACCGTCCACCTTCCGTTTCCCGATGCCGACTCCCGCAGTTGCGCCCCGACCGACCGATCCCTGGCAAACGCATCGATACCGTCCTGCGGAACGTAACCGACCCGCCCCTCGACCAGCACCTTCCCGGTGGTCCGCGCCGACTCCGGCAACCGCCCGGTCAACGCATACGCAACCATCGTCTTCCCATCCCCCGGCCCGCCCAGCAACACAGTGACCTGCCCGGCACGCACCCGCAGATCCACTTCCGTGAGCACAGTGTCGCGCCACCGCCCCGTATCGATATCCACAGTGAGAGAAAGCAGTTCAGCAGCCACACCCCCAGTCTCACCCGGACGCGCCCGATAGGCCTACGCGCAGCCGGCCTGACGAGCCCGCGCAAGATCGGGAGCATTGCGCCCGACGAGGCTGGAGCACGTCATCAGCCGACGTTCTCGGCGTGTGCTTGCAGGTACCGGGTGATGGCCAGGACCCCCTCCGCGATGACAACCGGATCCCCGCCCGCGGCGCGGCGGTGGGCGAGTTCCACCACACGGTCGCCGAGTTCGACGGCCAACTCGGTGACCAGCACGTCGGTGCTCGCAGGAAGCAGGCCCCTCGTGATCATGGCCTGGTGGACCATGGCGGCGAAGCGGTGCCGGTGCGGGACGGCGTCGGGTAGCTCGCCGGTCAGCCGGCCCTGGTGATAGATCGTTACCAACTCCGGGTAGGCGTTGCGGTAGAGCTGGCGGTGCAACTCCATCAGCTGGTGCACCATCTCCGCGAGGGTACCGGCGGACAGCGCGGCCAAACGTTGCGGCAGTTCCTCGTCGAGACGATCCATGATGCGCAAAGCCAATTCGCCTAGCACCGCTTCACGATTGGCGAAGTACTGATACAACGTGGCGACGGGCAGTTGGGCACGTTCGGCGATGCTGCGGGTGGTGACAGCCTCCGCACCTTGCTCGTCGAGGAGGTCCTTGGCTGCCCGCAGTATCCGCTCGACGCGCTCGCGGCTGCGCTCCTGGACCGGCTCGCGCCGGCGATGCGGGAATTCGCTGGCCATGCGTGCCATCTTCACACGCCAAAAACCTGAATGCGATTCATGTTCATGTTAATCTAGACGTGGCTGCTCTCACACGAGAAGTCAGGCCCGGGGGAAATGAGGGGGTTCTGGTGTCGGCGGACCGATGATGTTCCGTCGACCCGCCAGACCGCAGCCCGCGGGCAGTGCATGGACGACAACAGCATTCAGCATCTCGGCGTCCGCGAACACTTTTGCGGACGCCGCTGCGTCGCTGAAACCTGTAGCGAGGCATAGGGTCCTGCATCATCTCTCCAGGAAAGTCCGGCGCGCGTGTCACCGGCTCTGCCCGAGCCGATCGGCACCCCCCGAGATCCGCTGCGACCGGATGGACGAATGCGCCCGGCTCGCCGCAGCCGATCCCCCGCCACCCCGGCGGCAAGCTCGTGCTCACCCCTGCGAGCATCGACCTACGCCGCGCCGGTGCCAAAGATCAGGCTGAACAACATCTCCGATAAGACCGCCGTCGTGTTCGTGGAGCCATGGGCGGACGGACACTGGATGCGCCCGCGAGAGACATTCACCGTCGAGTTCGACGCCGACTCCGCCCAGCACGTCCTCGGCGATACGGACGTTGATGTGTCGTGGCACGACCAGGGCCTCGTCGTCGGGACCGCCGCCGTCATCGAGGTCGTCGCGCAGCGGCGGCTCGGCGATCGCGTCACCTCAGCGGCTACTCCTTGATCTTGTCGAGGGAGTAGGCAGCCATGGAGCACACGACAAGCCGACGATGAATGCTTGCATGACCCTCCCTCACTACAGTTATCGGCGGCCAGAGCCGACCCACCCGCCCGGCGATGGTCGGCGGGAATACCAGAGCGCGGATAGTGGTGGCGACGCTTGTGCCGAGGAAGCAATCGCGACGACCATGTGCCCTGAGCGGCCAGCTCGGAACCGCTGTCCGCCGACGGCTCAGCCGACAGCGGCGAGACAAAACCCCTGTTCAGAGGGGGTTTGTGGGGCGGGTGGGGCTCGAACCCACGACCAATGGATTATGAGTCCACGGCTCTAACCGACTGAGCTACCGCCCCCGGGCTGCGGGCAGGTACCGCAGCTTCGGGGGATGGTACCGGCTCGGGTGGGGCGGACACCACTTCGACCCGCGGGTGGTAGGTGTGACCAGGGGTGGCGGTTAGGGTGGGGTGTCCCGCGACCGTACAGGAGGGTTGGACCATGGCCGGTGTGTTCGCGAATGTGCTGAAGGTGCACCAGTGGGTGTATGAGAACAGTGGCGGGCTGGTCGGCCACCGGATCTTGTTCGGGAATCCGACTTTGCTGCTGCGGACGGTGGGGCGCAAGACGGGGCAGGCGCGGACGTCGGCGCTGACCTATGCGCGTGATGGTGCGGATTATCTGATCACGGCGTCCAATGGCGGTTCGCCGCGGCCGCCGGGCTGGCTGGCGAATCTGAAAGCGCGGCCGGAGTGCGAGATTCAGGTCGGGCGACGCACCACGCGGGTGACGGCGCGGGCCACCTATCCCGAGGATTCGGAGTATGCCCGAAGGTTCGCTCTCGTGGACAAGGTGAACCAGGGTCGCTACACCGAATACCAGAAGCAGACGAAGCGGCCTATTGCTGTGGTGGTGCTGACGCCGATCGGCTGAACGCGGTCAGTCGCGCCGGTAATCGTCGTAGTCGTCATCGGTGTAGCCGTCTTGGCGGTCGTCCCATTCGGCTTCGTACTCGTCGGGATCGTCGCGCTCCCAACGTCTCCCGTCGGCCGGGGGTCTGCTGGCGATTTGCACGACAGCGACCACGACGGCGAGCACGAGCACGACCACACCCACAACGATCAGAGTCTCCACGCAGGGCACCCTAGCGCCGAGCCAGGGTGCCCGCCAGACCGTCGAACCGACCGGTCTCAGACAGTGGATTCGATGGTCAGCAGCGTGCGCCCGAGCGCGGTCCGCGATTCGATGGCGGCGTGTGCGCGTTCGGCCTCGTCGAGCGAAAACGTTTGCCCGATCACCACTTCCAGCCGTCCCGCCGCTGCCTCGGCGAGCGAACGTTCGGCTAGTTCCGGCCAGTCGGTGTCGCCGTTGGTCAGATCGAACAAGCCGTAGACGGTGATGTCGTGCGCCGCCACAACATCGGCGTCGGGGACCGCGAATTCGCCCGCGGAACCGCCGTATCCGAGGAACCGGCCGTGCGCCGCGACGGCCGCGAGCGCGGCCTCCCCCAGTGCGCCACCCGCACCGTCCAAGACGACCTGTGCGCCGGCGCCGCCGGTGGCCGCACGGGCGACGCCCGCCCAGCCGGGTTCGGCATAGTCGACCACCACTTCGGCGCCGAGCCGTTGCGCCAGTTCGAGTTTCGCGCGGCCGCGGGCGGCGGCGATCACGTGCGCGCCCGCGGCCCGGGCCAGCTGGATCAGCAATGTACCGAGCCCGCCCGCGGCGGCGGTGATCAGCACCCACTCACCCGGCCGGACGGCGGCGCGATCGAACACCGCGAGCGCGGTCCTGCCGTCGTGGGTGAGCGCGACGGCTTGCGCGGAACTCAGGCCCTCGGGCACCTCGGTGAGCGAATCGACGTTGGCCAGCGCCTTTTCGGCATACCCGCCGATCGGCTTACCGCCGCCGACCCGGCTGGCCGCGGTGGCGGTGGCGACCCGCCGCCCGACCCAGGACGGATCCACGTCGGCGCCGACCGCGCGCACGACGCCGGACACCGCACCGCCGGGCACATAGGGCGGCTCCAGTTGGAAGTAGTCGCCGCCCCAACCGCTGCGCAGCCGGGTGTCGAGGAACATCACGTCGGCGGCCGCCACCTCGACGACCACCTGTCCGGGTCCGGCGACGGGCTCGGGCACCTCACGCACCGTGAGTACCTCCGGCCCACCGAATTCCACTGCTTGCACGGCCCGCATGACATCCTCCATCGCTGTTCTGCCGGTTTCGACAGAGCCCAGCTTGGAACCTCGAGCTTTATTGAGGTCAAGTCGACGGGTCGTGATTATGCTCAGCGCGTAATCGTCAGGAGCTGCTGCCGCCGCCGCAACTACTACTGCCGCCGCCGCAACCGCTGCTGCCGCCGCCGTCGGAACTGCCACCGCCCCAATCGTTTCCGCCGTCCCCCGCAGATCCGGAGTCACCGGCGGACCATGACTGATCGCTACCGCCGAGCCACCCACGCCCGCGCCGGCGCGGCCGTCTGGACCACTCGGTCAGCAGATGGACGAACAGGAACAGGCCACCCAGGATTACCGCGACCACGATGAACAGCTCGACCAACGCCAGCACGGAAACCACGCTATCGGCGGTCAGGAACTGCCGCCACCACAACTGCTACTGCTGCCGCCCCCGCAACTACTGCCACCGCCGCAACTACTGCTGCTACCGCCGCTACAGCTGCTGCCGCTACCCCCACCACAACTGCTGCCCCCGCTGTCGTGATGTCCCCCGTGATGGTGATGATGACCGCCGTGCCCGGGATCCCACCCACCACCGCAACTACTCCCCGCATCGGTACCGGCGAACCCGGCGGCACCGGCGGCCCAGAACGGGT
The DNA here is from genome assembly GCF_001613425.1 of Nocardia vulneris. GTDB lineage: Bacteria > Actinomycetota > Actinomycetes > Mycobacteriales > Mycobacteriaceae > Nocardia > Nocardia vulneris. The sequence continues at coordinate 13,291 of NZ_BDCI01000060.1, forward strand.
CGGAGTTCCCGTATCCCCCACTGTGGCGCCGCGGGTCGCCGCCACGCTGCACGCCGAACGGTGGAACAGGCATATTCCGAGTCGAATTGCGCACCGCACGGATGATGACGAGCGGCAGGACAACGACCATCACCAGCAGGAAGATGGCCATCGCGATGAGGATCAGGGCGACGATCACACTCATTCATGAACGGTAGCGTTCCCGGCCCACTGCGTACAGTGAACTGTGCTGTCTTTCGGATTTCGCAGATCGCGGCAGCGCGGTATCGACCTGGCCGAGGTCGGCGCCGCGGTCGCCGCGCTGGACTTGCCCGATGCCGTGTTCAAGACCTGCCCGTGGGAACCACGCGAATTGGTGGCGACCGGTTTGCGGCAGTGGTTGCGCTGCTGCGGGGCGGCGATGCGGGACGGGCAGGTGATCGGCATGCCCTCGCACGCGGTCGACGAGGCGTGGCACGGGTTCATTCTGTGCACCGAGCGCTACGCCGCGTTCTGCGCCGGCGCCTACGGTCGCTTCCTGCACCATTTCCCGGAAGGCGCCGGACCGCCGAACCCCGCGCACGGCTCGATGGGTCAGCAGCTCGGTCGCACGGTAGTGGCCTGGACGCTGGTGTCCGAGCCCGGCGAGACCTGCGTGCTGTGGGATCTGGACCGCAGGGTCGGCGTCGAGCACCCGTGGGGTGTCGACGCCGAGCGCGTCGCGGCCGTCGAGGCCGAACTGCGCACCCTGCCCTGACGAACGCCTGACCTAGGTGAGCTTCACCCGCGCCGCGACGAACCGGCCGACGGCGGGCGCGAGCCTGCTGAAGTGGTACTGCAACCGCGCCTCCGGCGTCACCGGGACGATGCTGCGGTCCTGCTCCACGGCCCGCACGATCTGCTCGGCCACCTTCTCCGGCCCGTAGCTGCGCTTGCGGTAGAGGTTGTCGTACTTCTCCTGCTTGCGCTTCTCCTCTTCGGCGCTGACACCCGAAAACGTGGTGTTGGCAACGATATTGGTGTGCACGATGCCGGGGCAGATGGTGTGCACGGAGATCCCGCGCCCGGCCAGTTCCGCACGCAGGCAGTCGGAGAACATGAAGACGGCCGACTTGCTGGTGGAGTAGGCGCTGAAGTTCTGCTGCGGACTGTAGGCCGCCATGCTGGACAGGTTGACGATGTGCCCGCCCAGACCCCGCTCGGCCATGGCGGACCCGAAGGCCCGGCAACCGTTCACCACGCCGCCGAGGTTGATCCGCATGACGCGATCGAACTCCGCGGCCGAGGTGTCGAAGAACCCGCCCGCCTGGCCGATTCCGGCGTTGTTGATCAGAATGTCCGGCACGCCATGGGTTTCCAGCACGACCGCGGCGTGCTCCTGCACCGCGGCCTGGTCCGCCACGTCTAGCTGATAGGCATGGGCCACACCACGTTCGGCGGCGATCAGCTCCGCGGTTTCCTTGGCCGCGACGAGATTGATGTCCGACAGCACGATTTCGGCGCCGCGCCGCGCGAGGGCCAGCGCGGTCTCCCGGCCGATACCGCTGCCGCCGCCGGTGATGACCACCAGCTGGTCCTCGAATCGCTGTGCGCTGCGGCCGACTTCGGCACGGCGCAGGCCGCGCGGCGCGGCACCGCCGTTGACCGTGTCGATCAGCTCGGTCGCCGCGGTGGCGAGCAGTTCGGGGTGCGAGAACGGCATCCAGTGCCCGGCGGGCACGTCGCGCCGCCACAGCCGCCGCACCCACTTGTTCTCGTCGTCGTAGCCGGCCGGCCGGACCGCGACGTCGCGACCCGCCACGATCAGCTGCACCGGCACCTCGGTGTGCCGCTCGCGCGGCGAAAGGATGCGCTGCACGATGTTCGCGCGGTAGATGAGCAGACCGTCGACCGAATCCTGCCGGAACGTCGGCCCCAGCTTCACATTCGACGGCGCGGTCTCGTTCATGATCGAGACGATCCGCTGCCAGCGCTGCTCGGTGCCGAGCAGGCCGAAGACCGCCCGCGGCAACCCCGGCGTCATGAAGAAGAAGGTGTAGGCCGAGGACAGCAGCTGGGTGAACGGCTGCCAGACGTTGCGCGGCGTGGGCCGGGACAGCCGACTGCGCATCCAGTGCCCCATGTGGTCGAGGTTCGGCCCGGACACCGAGGTGAACGAGGCGACGCGGGTGGCGGCCTGCGGTTCGCAGACAGCCTCCCACACCTGGACCGAACCCCAGTCGTGGGCGAGCACGTGCACCGGCCGGTCGGGGCTGACCGCGTCGGCGACGGCGTAGAAGTCGGCGGCGAGGTGATCGAGCCGGAAGTCCTGGGTGCGCTTGGTCCGGGTGGACCGGCCGTGTCCCCTGGTGTCGTAGGTGACGACGTGGAAACGGTCGGCCAGCTTCGGCACCACTGCGTCCCACAGGTGGTTGGTGTCGGGCCAGCCGTGCACGAGGAGCACGGTGTCGGCGGCCGGATCACCGTATTCGTAGACGGCGAGCTCGAAATCGCCGCTGCGCACGGTGCGCTCGGCGGCCACGAGCTCCGGCCGATCGATGGTCGTCATCGGGTTTCTCCTTGGTGACCGGGGTCGTGGTTACAGGTCGAGCACGAGTCGCCCGCCGGCCGCCCGCGAGACGCAGACGAGCATCTCGCCTGCCTCGTGTTCGGCTGGGGTGAGGACGGTTTCGCGATGGTCCGGTGTGCCGGCGAGCACCCGCACCTTGCAGGTGCGGCAGAAGCCCTGACGGCACGAGTACGGCCGATCCGGCTGGGTTTCCAGAATGGTGTCCAGGGCCGTGCGGTCCGCGGCGACCTCGACCACCGCGCCGGTGGAAGCGAACTCGATCTCGAACGGCACGCCGTTCACGATCGGCGGCGGCGAGAAACGTTCGGAATGCAGTTCCACCCCGGGCATTTCGCGCACCGCGTCGGCCACCGCGGTGGTCATCGGCACCGGACCACAGCAGTAGACCGCGGTGTCGGCGCCGACGCCCGGCAGCAGCGCGGCGGCGTCGGGTAGGCCGTGCTCGTCGTCGGTGCGCACGGTGACGCGGTCACCGAAGCCGGCGATCTCGTCGAGGAACGGAATGGTGTCGCGGCTGCGGCCGGTGTACACCATCGACCAGTCGATACCGAGCCGATGCGCGAGCCGCGCCATCGGCAGGATCGGCGTGATGCCGATTCCGCCGGCGACGAAATGCAAACGCGCGGCGGGTGATCCGTAGCCGGGCACGGCGAACGGGAAGGCGTTGCGCGGCCCGCGCACGGTGATCCGCGCGCCGACCGGCAGCGCGTCGTGCACCTCCACCGAACCGCCGAGACCCGCCGGAATCCGCCGCACCGCAACGCGATACGCGCGGGTGTCGGCCGGATCGCCGCACAGCGAGTACTGACGCAGCCGCCCCGACGGCAGCTCGAGATCCAGATGCGCGCCCGGCCGCCACGGCGGCAGCTCACGCTGATCCGGCGCGGCCAGCCGCAGGCTCACCACGTCTTGGTCGTAGGCCTCGATCCGGCGCTCGGTGACCACCAGCGCAAGCCGCCGATCGTCGACGACCGGGGTCAGATCGCGTCGGTTGATCAGCGTGGTCCAGCGCAACCGGGCCGAGGCGACCGCGTCGAGCACCCGCACCGCCCGGTCCTGGCCGGGCTTGCCGAACAGGTCCGCGGGCAGTTGCGCGGGCACGGGCCGCTGGCTCACCACCGCACCCGTCACGACGCGATCGCTTGCGCGGCAGGCGATTTCGCCAGGTAAGCCACCGCCTGCGCGGTCGACCCGACCGAACCGGGGTTGTAGCCCGGCTTGAAGGTGGTCAGCGCGCTCCACAGCAGCGACGGGACCCCCGGCAGGGCGCCGCGCCACATCGCGCCGAACACGCGCTTGATCAGGCGCGGATAACCGAGGTCGGGCAGCGCGGGATCCTGGTGCACCATGTATTTCGTGCCGCGCACCACCAGGGTGAGGAAGGTCGGGAAGACGAACGTCATGATCGCCGCGCGCCGCAGATAGCCCGCGCCGAAGTAGACCGCGACATCGTGGGCGACGTGCCGGTGCTCGACCTCTTCCGCACCGTGCCAGCGGAACAGGTCGGCGATGCGCGGCTCGGCGTCGAACTTCTCCAGGTCGGCGTTGAGTACCCAGTCGCCGAGGTAGGCGAAGAAATGTTCCAGGCAGGCGATCACCGCGAGGCGTTCGACCAGCGTCTGGCGGGCCGCGACGCCCTCGATGTCGCGGGGTCCCAGCGTCTTGCGGAACAGGTATTCGGCTTGGCGCACATAGGGTTGCGGGTCGATGCCGTGCGCGGCCAGCACCTCGTGCAGCACCTTGTCGTGCGTCTCGGCGTGCATGGATTCCTGCCCGATGAACCCGAGCATGGCTTCGCGCAGCTTCTCGTCCTTCACGAACGGCAACGCCTCGCCGTAGGCGGCGCAGAACATGCGCTCGCCCTCGGGCAGCAGCAGGTTCAGCGAATTGATCAGGTGCGAGGCGATCGGCTCGTCGGGCATCCAGTGCAGCGGGGTATCGGCCCAGTCGAATTGCACATTGCGCGCATGCAGCGCGACCTCGCCCGGATCGATGTCCGGCCGCCGCTCTCCCCTACGAAGTAGCTTCATCGATACTCCTCGTCCCTCGCTCATCCCGCGGCGAAGCCCGGGCCCGGCCGCCTCGCTGCGCACCTTCCTGCATGGCCGTAGCAATCATCATACACATACATAGAACTTCGGGTTACATATAGACGCACGGGGCGTTCTCGCAGGCAGACGGCATCGTCAACACGGCGTCGAGCACACCCAATACCGTTAGCCGACTTGACAATAACGCCCACCACTGTGACCCAACTCCCTCCGGTTCGAGCCAAAACTAGAACGCGTTCTAGTAGTCTTTCGCTATGGAACGACTCACCGGATTGGACGCCAGCTTTCTCTACCTGGAAACCGGGACCCAGCACCTGCACGTCTGCGCGCTGCTGCTCCTGGACCCCACGTCAGGGGACTATTCCTTCGACCGATTCAAGGCCGAACTCGGCCGGCGACTACCCCTGATCCCGCAGATGCGCCGCCGGGTGTACGAGGTGCCTTTCAATCTGGACCACCCGGTGTGGGTCGAGGACCAGAACTTCGACCTGGACTATCACATCCGCCGCATCGGCATCGCCGCGCCGGCCGGGCGCCGCGAACTGGCCGAGCTGATCGGCGATATCGCCAGCCGCCCGATGGATCGGGACCGGCCGCTGTGGGAGATGTCGGTGGTGGAGGGTCTCGACGACGGCAAGGTCGCGGTGATCTGCAAATACCACCACGCCGCGGTGGACGGCATCACCGGCACCAACATGATGATGCATCTGTGCGATCTGGAGCCGAACGCGGCCAAGACGCCGCCCGCGCAGGAGTGGCGACCGGAGCCGAGCCCCAACGATTGGCAGCTACTGGCCAAGGCCGTGGTCAAGTTTCCGACCAAGGCGGGCATCGTCGGCATGGTGCCGAAAACCCTCGGCATGGTGGCCGGTTTCGCGCAGCGCCGACGAAAAGACAAGGCGGGCATGGCCTTGCCGTTCTCCGCGCCGCGCACCCCGTTCAATCTGGCGATCACGCCGCACCGCGCGGTCGCGTTCACCGAGGCGGAACTCGGTGCGGTCAAAGAGATCAAGTCCGCCTTCGGCGTGAAGATCAACGATGTGGTGCTGACGATCGTCGCGGGTGTCCTGCGCACCTATCTCGACAAGCACGACGAACTGCCGGACCGCTCCCTGGTCGCCTCGGTACCCGTCTCCGTGCACGAATCCTCGCGGCACACCGCGGGGATCAACAAGGTGTCCACGCTGTTCGCGCGGCTCGGCACCGATATCGCAGACCCGGTGCAACGCCTGCTGCAGGTCGCCGAGGAGAACCGCGGCGCGAAAGAGGAACACGACCTCATCGGCGCCGACTTCCTCCAGGATTGGTCGAAGTACGCGCCGCCGAACACCTTTCAGCTCGCCGCCCGGGTGTACTCGTCACTGAAGCTCGCCGAACTGCATCCGGTGGTGCACAACCTGGTGGTGTCGAACGTGCCGGGTCCGCCGATGCCGCTGTATTTCCTCGGCGTGCGCGTGGCGGGTATGTATCCGTTCGGACCGGTTTTTCACGGCGCCGGACTGACGGTGACCGTCCTGTCGAACAACGACGACCTCGATTTCGGCTTCATCGCCTGCAAGGAGCTGGTGCCCGACGTCGCCGAACTCGCCGACGCGGTACCCGAGGTCGTCGCCGAATTGCTCACCGCGGCACGAAAACTGGGCTGACTCGCCGATCGCCCCTGTTCGCCACCGCCGCCGAACAGGGTGGGCCGCCTACAATCTCGCGGCGACCGCCGCACAGGCGTCGAGCAGCACCGGCACGAACCGGTCGGCCTCCAGCACACAAGCCGCGTGCCCGGCCTTGACCAGATGGATGCTCGCCTCCGGAATCAGCGTCGCCAGTTCCAACTGCCGATAGACCGGAATCGCCCGGTCCTGGGTCGTGATGACGACCGCGGCCGGCACAGTCAGCTCCGGCAGCCAGTCACTCGCGTCGAACCGGCCGACCTCCGCGACCACCTGCGCCACCGCCCATCCGCTGGTACTGCGGAACTCGGTGAGCGCCCACCGGTCCAACCGCCCCGGCGCCCAGACGATGTCCGGCAGCTCGGGCAGCTTGCCCGCGAATTCTTCGATCTGGCGCGACGCGTAGGGCAACATCGCGGCGGCCAGCTTCCCGAAGGCTTGATGGAAAGCCCGCTCGCGCCACTTCTCCTGGAACCGGTACGGCGTCGCGCACAGCACCAGTCCGCTCACCCGCTCCGGATGCCGGTGCGCGGCGGCCAGACTCACCACCCCGCCCAGCGAAAAGCCCACGCATACCGCCTGTGCGATGTCGAGCGCGTCCAGCACGGCGACCACATCATCGGCACAGTCGTCCACCGAGAAGCGCTCGGAGCGAATCCCCCGGCCGTGCCAGCGCTGGTCGAACAGGATCACCCGGTAGCGCTCGGACAGCGCGGCCAGCGAGGGGAACCAGCCGAGATAGGCAGTGCACGCCGTGCCGTGCAAGAGCACCAGCGCGGGCGCGCCCGCCGGTCCGGCGATATCGACCACGTAGGTCCGCCCGCGTCCGGGCAGCTCGATCAGCCGCCCGCCGGGCACCTCGGCGATGTCGGGGACCCGCCGGGCGAACCGTCGCAGCACCGCCGAGGATCGTGGGTTCGTCATCGTGAGCCTCCCGCGCCGGTGGCAAGAACTAGAACGTGTTCTACACGATGATGCCACAACGGCGGCGGCCGCCGGTCACGCCAGCGCGCGGACGATCGATTCGGCGACACAGGCCGGCTTGTCGGCCCCCTCGCATTCGACCGTCGTCGCGAGCACCACCTGCAGGCCACCCGGGACGTCCTCGACGGCGACAATGCTGGTCCGGCCGCGAATCCGGGAGCCGGCGAGCACCGGCGCGGGAAAGCGAACCTTGTTCAGGCCGTAATTGATCCGCAGCCGCACATCAGCGAGCCGGAAGAGTTGCGCGTTGATCCACGGCAGCAGCGACAGGGTCAGATATCCGTGCGCGACGGTAGCGCCGAACGGCCCGTCCGCCGCCCGGACCGGGTCCAGGTGGATCCACTGCCGATCCTCGGTGGTCTCGGCGAAAGCCGTGATCCGGTCCTGATCGACAAGGATCCAATCGCTCACGCCGAGGTCGGTACCCGCGGCATCGCGCAACGTCGCCATCGTGAAGGTGCTTTCCTCGCTCATGCGACGAACCCTAGAGCGCCGCGCCTGCCCCCGCACGCGCCCCGGAAGATTCTGGCCCGCAAAGACTTTGCCCCGCACCGCGCACGGATATGGCACCATCGGACCCGGGAGGACCGCCGGACGGGGCGCAATTCTGTAACGTGTTCCAGACAAGCTCGCGAAAAAGACGGAGGTGCCGCGATGGGGCGGTTGAGCGGCAAAGTGGCATTGATCAGCGGTGGCGCGCGGGGTATGGGTGCCGCGCATGCCCGGGCCCTGGTCGCCGAGGACGCCCGCGTGGTGCTCGGTGACGTGCTGGACGAGGAGGGCACCGCGGTCGCCAAGGAACTCGGCGACGCCGCGACCTACGTGCACCTCGACGTGCGGGAGCCGGACGCGTGGCAGGGCGCGGTCGCCGAGGCGGTACAGCGCTACGGTGCGCTGAACGTGCTGGTGAACAACGCGGGCATCGCCAACGGGAACCTCCTGGTCGACTTCGACCTCGCCGAGTGGCAGCGGATCATCGACATCAATCTCACCGGCACGTTCCTCGGTATGCGCGCCGCGACCCCGGCCATGATCGAGGCGGGCGGCGGCTCGATCATCAATATCTCGTCCGTGGAAGGGATGCGCGGCAGCCCGGGCCTGCACGGCTATGTGGCGACCAAGTTCGCGGTGCGCGGCTTGACCAAATCGACCGCACTCGAGCTGGCGCAGCACAAGATTCGGGTCAATTCGGTGCACCCCGGTCTCATCACCACGCCGATGACCGAGAACATTCCGGCCGAATTCCTGCAGATCCCGCTGGCCCGGGCCGCCGATCCGAGTGAGGTCGCCGCTCTGATCACCTTCCTGGCCAGCGACGAATCCTCGTACTCGACCGGGGCGGAGTTCGTCGTCGACGGCGGGCTCACCGTCGGCATCCCGCACAAGACCTTCGACTGAGTCAGTCCCCGTAGTTGTGCGGCAGGTCGCGGGTGAGCAGCAATGCCAGTATCGGCAGCGAAACCAGTGCGACACAGGCGATCAGGTTGATCCACTTGTAGGCCACCACGACGGCGGCGAACTCGCGCAGGGTCGCCGCGGGCAGGTAGTAGAACGCGGTGCGCGCCCCGGTGACCTCGGCGTCCAAGCCGAGCCGCCGGGCCAGCATCGCCGTGCGCAGGGTGTGGAAATCGCTGGTCACCAGCACCATTCGGGTCGACTCGCCACGCTCGCCCAGTAATCGCTTGGTGAACAGCAGGTTCTCCCGCGTGGTCGCCGAACGATCCTCCTGCAGCACGCTTTCGGCGGGGATGCCCCGCTCGACCAGGTACCCGGCCATGGCCTCGGCCTCCGACTTCAACTCGTCGGATCCCTTACCGCCGCTGGTGATCAGCAGCGGCCTGCGCCCGGCCGTGTGCTCCGCCCGATAGACCTCGATCGCCCGGTCCAGCCGGCCCGCGAGCAGTGGCGGCACCCGATCGCCCTTCAGCCCGGCGCCGTGCACGACGATCGCGTCCATTCCCGGTCGATACGGCAGCGCCCCGTACAACAGCGAATACAGCAGAAAACTGGCGAACAGGAATCCGATGTAGCTCACCGCCATCGTCAGTGACGCCAAAATCACGACGACCCAGATATCGCCGGTGAATATGGCCAGCGCGAGCAGCACATACGGAACGAGCAATGCGAGGCCGAGCCCGAGCGGCAACAGGTTCGCCAGGCGGAGCCCTTCGCGGCGGACCATCTGCCTGCCGTTGAGGATCAGCAACCCGGCGAGCACGAGCACCAGGAGCGGCGACAGCAGCACGAGCAGGCCCGCCAAGATCATCGGCAGGTCGCCCTTGACGCCCGAGCCGAGCACCCACACGCCGACGAATATCAGCCCTAGCAGGAGATACACCCCATTGCCCAACCGTCGGCGGTCCTTGCGGAAGCGCACCAGGAACACCGCGAGCAGGGCGAGGCCGATCACGAGCATGATCACTCAGCCACCGTAACGGGCTCGCAGCGGCCGCGGGCGGCGCCCGGCCGCGGATCGCCTCCGTCGCTCGGCGCGGCACCCTCGGGCTTTTCCGTTTCTCCCCTAACCTTGCGCAGGTCCGAATATCTGCCAATCGCTTGTGCCCGGCCAGTTTCGGATTATTCGACTTTCAGCGTGCCCAACGTCCCTGACGATGTCGTGATGAATGGGAGCCGATCTTCGCCATGTTCTGCCGAATCAATACCGCGCTCACCGCAGCCGTCCTGCTGGTCGCGGCCACCCAACTGGCCGTGTTGCCGGGAACCGCTGCGGCACAACCGCTCTACCCGCTACCGGACCCCGACCCGTTCTACGCGGCACCCGCGGATCTGGACCGGGCCGAACCCGGTGACGTGCTCGACACCCGGCCGATGCCCGGGTTGCTCGCTTTTCCGGGCACCACGGTCACGATGATCAAGTTCCGGTCGACCAATTCAGCGGGCGCGCCGATCGCGGCGACCACCACCGTGCTGACCCCGGCGAACCACGTGCCGGGTGGGCCGCTGCTGTCCTATCAGCACATCATCAACGGTCTGGGCACCCAGTGCGCCGTCTCCCGCGTGCTCTACACCGGCGACCCGAATCTGGCTGTGCGCGAAGCGCCCGCGCTCAATACGGTGCTGCTGCGCGGCTGGTCGGTGGCGCTGCCCGACCACTTGGGCCCGACCAGCGCCTACGGGGCGGCCAGGCTCGGCGGCATGATCACGCTGGACGGCATCCGGGCGGCGCGCAAGGTCGCGCGCCTGGGCGTGGCCACCAGCCCGGTCGCGATGTTCGGGTACTCCGGTGGCGGCATGGCGACCGGCTGGGCTGCGGCGCTGGCCCCGACCTACGCGCCGGAACTCGATATCGTGGGCGCGGCCGAGGGCGGAGTCCCGATGAACCTGGTCAAGATGACCGAGGGCCTGGGCTACCACCGGCATCCAGCGTTCGGGCTGGCCATGGCGGCCGCGATCGGGCTCGAGCGCGAATATCCGACTCGACTGCCGATCAGCGACAGCCTGAACCCGACCGGGCTCGCCATCCGCGAGCGGATGGCCAACGGCTGCACCAACGAGATCCTGGCCGCCGGCGCCGGGCACAGCGTCCTGGACGTCGCCTTCTCCACCTCGCTGGCCGAAGACCCCAGTGCGCGTGGCGTACTGGAGGAGAACAGCCTAGAGCTGTACGAGGGCGTCCCGAAAATGCCTATCTACCAGTGGCGTTCCCACGACGACGCGTTGATTCCGGTCGCCGCGATCGACAACACGATGCGGCGCTACTGCGCGGCGGGCGTGCGGGTCCAGTCGAAACTGTTCCCGAGCCCCGATCACCTCAGCACCGCGGTGCTCGGCGCGCCGGAGGCGATGGGCTGGATCGAGGCCCGGTTCCGCGGGGAAACCGCACCACGCAACTGCTGACGTGGGCACGGGGCCGCCGATTCCCGCTGCAGTGGAATCGGCGGCCCGTAGGGTGGATTCATGGTCACGATCATCGGCGGTGGCATAGCCGGAGCGGTGCTCGCGGGAGCGCTCGGCCGCGCGGAGCGACCCGTCACCGTATACGAAAGCCAACCGACCGGTGGCGCCGGCGCGTTCCTGGTGCTCGACGGACGCGCACACACCGCATTGGTGGAACTGGGTGTATCGGCCGATCGGCTGCACGCGGCCTCGCATCCGGTGGAAGCGCTACGCGCGGACGGGGTTTCGGGGCCCGCGCGCGGCAACTCGGCCGCGCAGCGGCGACTCTATCTGCGGGCCGAGCTGATGCGAGTGCTCACCGAATTCGCCACGGACAGTTCCGCGGTCCTGCGATTCGGCACACCCATCACCGAGGTGGACTGCACCGCGGGCACCCTCGGCAGCGGTGGACGACCGGTACCGGCCGACGAGCTGATCGTCGCCGCCGACGGCATAGACTCGGTCGCGCGGCGCGCCCTGGAACCCGGACGAACCGCCGAATACGCCGGGCAGATCGTCATTTACGGCGTCACCCGGCAACCGGTCCGGCCCGGCACCGACCCGGCCGTCCTGCATTTCGATCGCACGCTCGGTCCCGACGGCCGTCCCTTGACCACCTTCGGGCACCTGTGGAACGACACGGTCTCGGTGTGGTTCACCCGGCTGACCCGGCCGCCACTGGACCGGCAGCACAAAGGCGCGCAGCCGATGGATCAGTGGACCGATGCCGTACTGGCGGCCTCGCCCGCCGTGCGCGACGTCATCGAACCCTTACTGGCGCACACCGATTCGGTGCACGTCTCGAACGCGCGCACCGTGCCGCTGGCCGGCGCCCGGGCCCCGCAGCACCCGGTGCTGCTCTGCGGGGACGCCGATCACGCGATCACCCCGGCTGCGGGCGTCGGCGCCCGTGACGCCATCGAGGACGCGGCCGCGCTGTACGAGGCGATCGTTTCCGGCGGCGCACCGGCCGCGGCGATGGCCGAGCGGCGGCAGCGCATCCTCGCCGAACGGGAGCGGGCCGCCCAAATATTCCGCGCTGCAACGTAAAAAGCGGCGCGAGAACGAAAACCCGTTCCCGCGCCGCCCAAGTAACGCAATCAGGAGTTGTCGGCTTCCTTGCCGCTCTGGTAGGCGCTCTGCCGCGCCTCATCGAGTTTGGCCTCGGCCCGCGCCTTTTCGGCTTCGGCTTCCTTCTTCGCGGCTTCGCGCTCCGATTCGGCCTTGTCCTGTTGAGCGCGGCCCTCGCTCTTCAGGCTTTCGTCTCCGGTGACGATGCCCGCGGCTTCCTTGGCCTTGCCCTTGACGTCCTCGACGATGCCCTCGACGGCTTCGCGCGGTCCGCTGTCGTGCTTGGTCATGGCAACTCCTCCGTGCTGGGTATGGGCTGTCATCCCGACGCATACCCGGCACTTCGGGCTCCAATCGGCACCGAGCGGCCCGACGGCTGTGTCTCCCGTCACCCCGAGCAGACCAGCCCCACGGCGAGCACTGTCATCATCACCGCGATGCCGGAGTCGAGCACTCGCCAAGCGAGCGGGCGCGCGAAGATCGGGCCGAGCAGGCGCGCGCCGTAGCCGAGCGCGGCGAACCAGACCACGCTGCCGAGCATCGCGCCCGCGCCGAGGAACCAGCGGTCGGGTGTGGCATAGGTATTGGCGAACGAACCGAGCAGCACCACGGTGTCGAGATAGACGTGTGGGTTGAGCCAGGTCAGCGCCAAGCAGGTCGCGATGGTGGCGCCGAGCGCGACGGTCGCGCCCGCGGTGTCCATGGTCAGCGCCGCGGACGCGAAGGCCCGGCGCGCGGCGAGCACCGCGTAGCCGAGCAGGAAGGCCGCGCCCGCGTAGCGCACCACCGTGACCACGGCGGGCACCGATTCGACAACCACACCGAAGCCGCCCACCCCCGCGGCGATCAACAGGATGTCCGACAGTGCGCACACCGCGACCACCGCGAAGATGTGCTGCCCGCGCACGCCTTGGCGCAGAACGAACGCGTTCTGCGCGCCGATCGCCACGATCAGCGAGAGTCCGAAACCCAGACCGGAAAGAGCCGCGAGAGCCGCCGAAGACATTGTCACTTCTTCGACGCTAAGCAGGGCATTATCCGCTGGCAAACTAAAGTTTCTGCACTACCATTACGATTCCTTAACATGGACCTGCAGCTCGACCAGCTCCGCGCGCTGCACGCGGCGGTCACCGAGGGCACCTTCGACGCCGCGGCGAAGAGCCTGCGGATCACCCCCTCCGCGATCAGCCAGCGCATCAAGGCACTGGAGGACGCTGCGGGACGCGTCCTGTTGCAACGCACGAAACCGGTGCGCCCCACCGAATCCGGGCTCGCGGTGCTGCGGCTGGCGCGGCAGATCGAATTGCTGGCCGGCGATACCGCGCGCGAACTCGGCGACGCGCACCGCGCCACCGACCGGCCGCTGCGGCTGCCGATCGCGGTCAACGCGGACTCGCTGGAGACCTGGGCGTTGCCCGCGCTGGCCGCGGCTCCGCCGGGCATCTGCTTCGAAATCCACCGGGAGGACGAGGAACACACCACCCGGCTGCTGCGCGACGGCACGGTGATGGCGGCCATCACCTCGACCGCGACGCCGGTGCAGGGCTGCCGAGTGGAACGACTGGGCGCGATGCGCTACCGGCCGATGGCGCAACCGCGCTTCGCCCGAACCTGGTTTCCCGACGGTGCCACCGCGAAAGCCTATGCGGTGGCACCGGTGGTGCTGTTCGATCGCAAAGACGATCTCCAGGACCGGCAGTTACGCAAACGCAGCCGGCAACCGCTCGACCCGCCGCGCCATTACGTTCCCTCCTCCTCCGGTTTCGCCGAAGCGGTACGACTCGGACTCGGCTGGGGTATGTTGCCCGATCTGCAAACCCGGAATTTCGGACGTGCCGAACTCGTTCCGATCGACGGTGCGGCATTCATCGATGTCCCGCTGTACTGGCAGCAATGGCGGCTGGACTCACCGGCATTGAGTGCGGTGGCCACGGCGATTGCTGCGGCCGCGGCCGATTCACTGCGCTGAATGCCGCGCTCGATACCCGCCCGAATGCAGCACTATTTCTCATAACCGAGTTCGATGCGATACGGTATTAGTATTTCGTAGCGATACCCGTGACTACGCAAAGGACGCACCGATGGCCAAGAAAGTCACCGTCACCCTCGTCGACGACTACGACGGCAAGTCGAAAGCGAATGAAACAGTTCAGTTTTCGATTGATGGGGTGGCCTACGAGATCGATCTGTCCACCAAGAACGCGGGTAAGCTGCGCGTGACCCTGGAGCCCTGGGCGGAAAAGGCGCGCAAGATTGGCCGGGCGAAGCGCAAAGGCACCGGGAAAGCCACTTCCGCCACCGATCGCGAGCAAACAGCCGCGATCCGGGAATGGGCCAGGACGAACGGGCACAACGTATCCACCCGCGGCCGGATCCCGGCCGACATTGTCGCGGCATATAACAACGCGAACTAGCCGCGTATACCGCTCGACCTGCATCGCAACACCGGCGCGCGGCGACCGCCGAGTACTCGGCGCGAGCGATGGCGTGCGACGGGAGCGACGGACTCGTCGGTAGAATTCCGGTTTCGGACGGCCCGAATCGGCCGACGGTAACTCGGTAGGACGGGGTGTGTGGCGATGCGCATGCGGAAGCTGACCGCACGGTCGGCGATTCTGAGCGCGTTGCTCGGCGCACACCCGGCACAGGCGCCGGTCAGCTGGATCGTTTCGGTGGCAGAGGAACTCGGGCTGCAGCAGTCGGCCGTGCGCGTCGCGCTGACCAGGATGGTCGCCATGGGCGATCTGGAACGCGGGCAGGGCGTGTACCGGCTCTCCGATCGGCTGATCGAACGACAGCGCAGGCAGGACGCCGCGGTCAGTCCGCTGCTGAAAGCCTGGGACGGGGAATGGTATTTGGCGGTGGTGACCGCCGTCGGCGACGACGCGTCCGCCCGCACCGCGTTTCGCGACACGATGCGCGCACGCAAACTCGGCGAATTGCGGGAAGGCGTCTGGACCCGGCCCGCGAACGTCGAGATCGTGCTCGGGCCGGATGCGAGCAGGCGCGTTTCGGTGTTCACCGCGGCACCGCACGATTCGCCGGTCGAGCTGGCGGAAACCCTTTTCGCACCGCAACTCTGGGCGCGCGACGCACAGCGCCTGCTGCGCGCCTTCGCGGATTCGACCTCGCTGCGCGAGCGGTTCGAGGTGGCCGCGGCGGCGGTGCGACATATTCTCGACGACCCTTTGCTGCCCGAGTCGCTGCTGCCCACCGACTGGCCGGGTGCGCAGCTGCGCGCCGAATATGCCGCTTTCCGTACGGAATTCATGGCATTCGCCGAGCAGCTGCTCGTCCCCTCGGAGGCTTAGCCGCGCTGCGCGCGGTTCAGTGCGCCGTCTTCGGCGTCGCGCGCTGAATGATCGCGGCACTATCGATACCGGTCGGTAGCGTGCCGAACACATCGCCGTGTTCGCCGCCGAGCCGGCTGACCGTGAAAGCGTCGGCCACCGCGGGATGACCGTAGCGGACGAGCAACGACGCCTGCAGCACCTGCGCCATCGCACCGACGATGCGCCGCGCCCGATGCTGAATTGTGTCGAAGTCCGCGAATTGTGTTTTCAGCCGCGCGATCGCGGCATCGAGATGACGATCCGCGCCCGCGGCGCGTTCGACTTCGGCGAAGAACGCGCCGAGGGTTTCCGGTTGTTTCGCCATGGCGCGCAACGTGTCGAGTGCCGCGACATTGCCCGAACCTTCCCAGATCGACATCAGCGGTGCTTCCCGGTAGAGCCGCGGCATCCGCGACTCCTCGACATATCCGTTGCCGCCCAGGCATTCCAGCGCCTCGGCGGCGTGGATCGGGCCGCGCTTGCACACGTAGTATTTGCTCACCGCGAGCGAGATCCGGCGCAACTCGTCGGCGCCGTCCACCCCGGCCGTCGCCCGGTCGGTGAGCTCGGCGAGCCACAGCGCGACCGTGGTCGCCGCCTCCGCCTCGATCGCGAGATCGGCGAGCACATTGCGCATCAGCGGCTGATCGGCGAGGGTCGCACCGAACGCGCTGCGGTACGCGCTGTGATGCGCGGCGGCGGCGACGCCGGTACGCATCGCCGTCGCGGTGCCGAGGGTGCAGTCGAGCCTGGTCAGGTTGACCATCTCGATGATCGTGGGCACACCGCGCCCCTCGTCGCCGACCAGCCAGCCGACCGTGTTGTCGTATTCGACCTCGCTGCTCGCGTTGGAGCGGTTGCCCAGTTTGTCCTTGAGCCGTTGCAGCGCAAAGGGATTGCGCGTGCCGTCGGGCAGTACCCGGGGCACGAGGAAACAGGACAGGCCGCCCGGCGCCTGAGCCAGGACGAGGAACACATCCGACATCGGCGCGGAGGTGAACCATTTGTGCCCGGTGATCCGGTAGGTGCCGTCCGACATCGGCGTGGCGGTGGTCGTATTGGCCCGGACGTCGGAGCCGCCCTGCTTCTCGGTCATCGACATGCCGGCGATCAGCCCACGCTTGATCAGCGGCGCCCGCAGGCCGGGATCGTATTCCCTTGCACACAACAGTGGTTCGTACTGTCCGGCGAGCTCCGGGGCAGCGCGCAGGGCGGGCACCACCGCGTAGGTCATCGAGATCGGGCAGCCGTGCCCGGCGTCGACCGGCCCCCACACGCTCAATTTCGCGGCCCGCGTCAGGTGCGGATTCGGCCGCGGATCGGCCCACACCGCGCCGTGCAGGCCGAAATCGATCGCGTAGGTCATCAGCCGGTGATAGCTCGGGTCGTAGACGACCTCGTCGACGCGATTGCCGAACCGATCGTGCGTGCGCAACGTCGGCGGGTGCGCTTCGGCGAGGTCGCCGAGTTCAATGGCCGCGGCGCTGCCCGCGAGCCGGCCGATCGCGTGCAGCTCGTCGAGCGCGTGATCGGCCCCGGCCCGCTGCAGCGCCTCGAGCAGCACCGGTTGTTCGGCGGCGTCGTAATCGACCAGTGGAGGTACCTGATTGGTCACCGTGTGAGTGGGCATGGGAGGTCCTTTCGCAGGCTCCGGATACTCGCCAGTATTACAGTGTTCCGTCGATTGATACAAGTATGTAATATGAGGACCGGTTCTGCCGCGCACGCACCGAATACTCCGACATAGTCAGGAAACCCGTTGCCCGACTTCGACAATCACTCCGGCACCCGTCCGGCCGCCTGGTACGAGGGGCTCACCGAGTCGCCCGATTCCCCGTGGTCGGACCGTCCGCTCCCACCCGCCGAGGCCACCTACCGCACGCTGACCTACGAGGTCACCGGCCGGATCGCCCGGATCACGTTCAACCGCCCCGAGCACGGTAACGCGATCACCTCCGACACCCCCGTCGAGCTGGCGCACGCGGTCGAACGCGCCGACCTCGATCCCCGGGTGCACGTGATGGTGGTGTCCGGGCGCGGCAAAGGGTTCTGCGGCGGCTACGACCTGTCGATCTTCGCGGAGAACTCCTTCGGCCCCGCCGAGGCGGCGGATTCCCCGGCCGGCACCGTGCTCGACCCCGTGGTGCAGGCGCGCAACCACAACCCTAGGGACACTTGGGATCCCATGGTCGACTACGCGATGATGAGCCGGTTCAACCGCGGCTTCGCCAGCCTGCTGTACGCCAACAAGCCGACCGTGGCGAAGCTGCACGGGTTCGCCGTCGCGGGCGGCACCGATATCGCGCTCTACGCCGACCAGATCATCTGCGCCGACGACACCAAGATCGGCTACCCGCCCACCCGGGTCTGGGGTATCCCGGCCGCGGGCATGTGGGCGCACCGGCTCGGCGATCAGCGCGCGAAACGGTTGCTGTTCACCGGCGACTGCCTGTCCGGCAAACAGGCCGAGGAATGGGGCCTCGCGGTCGAGGCGCCACCGGCCGACGAACTCGACGCACGCACCGAGGCCCTGCTCGAGCGGATCGCCCGGATGCCGGTCAACCAGCTGATCATGGCGAAACTGGCACTCAACAGCGCGCTGCTGGCCCAGGGCGTGGCCAACTCCGGCATGATCAGCACGGTCTTCGACGGCATCTCCCGGCACACCCGCGAGGGCTATGCCTTCCAATTGCGCGCGGCCACCGAAGGTTTCCGCGAAGCCGTCCGGGAACGCGACGAACCGTACGGCGACTGGAAGCGGACCCAGTTCGAAAAATAGGTGTCCGCTCAGTTCGGCCGATACGCCCCCGGCGTGTGGCCGAGCGAGCGCCGATAGACCTCGATGAACGCGCTCGCCGACGACCAGCCGCACCGATGCGCGACGACGGTCACCGGCACTCGCTCGGCGAGCAACTGCACGGCATGGTGCAGGCGCAGCTGCGTGCGCCACTGCGGGTAGGTCATCGCCAGTTCGGTGCGGAACAATCGGGTCAACGTCCGCTCGGCCGCACCGACTTGGCGCCCGAGCCCGGCCAGCGTCCACACCTCGGTCAGGTCGGATTCGACCAGCGCGCAAGCCTTGCGGAGGCGCTCGTCCCGGGCGGCGGGCAATCGCAACGGCTGTTCGGGGCTGCGCCGCAACTGATCGAGCAGAACCCGGCGTAGGGGAACGAGTTCGTCGTCGGGCAGGTCGGTCGAGGTCGAACAGGTGATGATGAGTTCGCGGACCAGCGGCACCGCGGCGATCACCGACGGCGTGGTCCAGTCGGGTGCCAGGTCGAACGGAAAACCGACGGTGTGGAATCGCGTCGGCCCGTAGAAGTGATGCTCGTGCGCACACCCGGCGGGAATCCAGATCGCCCGGTCCGCGGGCGCGATCCAGCTCCCCGCGTCGGTGCGGACCTCGGCCACCCCGGAACTCGGATACACCACCTGATGCTCGGCATGCCGGTGCCGATCGATGCGCGCGCCACCGTTCAGCGTCTTCGCCACCGTCGAATCTTGGCTGAATATCGGCACAGCTGGGCATTTTATCGGAAGTCGGCAACCCCGTTCCCTTCCTAGGCTGCTGAGCGGTACGGATGAGGAGGACTTTCGATGGTGAGCGCCGAGCTCGAACAGACCTTGCGGACCGAGCACCTGTCGCCGTGGAAACGGATGCGGTACTGGATGGTCGCGCACGCGGTCGACGACTTCTACCAGGGCCTCGTGCCCGCCAGCATCCCGTTCTTCGTGCTGGAACGGCACTACAGCTACGTGGCCGCGTCGGGGCTGGCGCTCGCCGCGACCCTGGGCAGCTCATTGCCGCAGCCGATCCTCGGGGTGCTCGCCGACCGGTGGCGGCTGCTGTGGCTGGCGCCCGCGGGGCTGGCGGTCGCAGGCATCGGGGCCGGGCTCGCCGGGCTGGCACCGGCCTACTGGCTGGTGTGGACGTTGCTGCTCGTCTCGGGCCTCGGCATCGCGGCCTTCCATCCCGCGGCGGGCCGGGACGCCCGGCGCGACGCGGGCCACAGCGCTTCCGCGATGAGCTTGTTCGCGGCCGGCGGCAGCGTCGGGTTCTTCCTCGCCCCCGCACTCGCGACACCGGCCCTGGTGGCCTACGGCGTGGGCGCGACCGCGTTGTTCATCCCGCCCGCGGTGCTGATGGGATTCGTGCTGTGGCGCTACCAGTTACGGCGCACCTCGGGTGTGCGTGGCGCGGTCACCGCCGCCGGGCACGATCGCTGGCGACCGTTCTTTGTGCTCACCGCCGTCGCGGTGGTGCGCTCGATCATCTCCTTCGGCCTGAATACTTTTCTCGCGCTGTACTGGATCACTGCGCTGGGCAGCTCGCCCACCCTGGGCGGCGTCGCTTTGGCGGCCTTCCTGATCGGCGGCGTCGCGGGCACACTGCTCGGCGGCCGCATCGCCGACCGCATCGGCATGACCCGCACGATCCAGATCGGCAGTGTCGCAGCGATTCCCGCGATCGCCGCACTGCGATTCGTGCCGAGCCCGCACCTCGCGCTCGCCCTGGCCGCACTCACCGGCGTGATCGTGAACGTCCCGTTCGCGGTGCTGGTCAAGCTGGGCCAGGACTACCTGCCCAGCCGTCCCGGCACCGCCGCGGGCGTCACCCTCGGGCTCGCGGTGAGCGTGGGCGGACTCTTCGTGCCACTGCTCGGTCTCATCGCCGATCACCAAGGGCCACAGGCGGTTCTCACCACCCTGTGCTTCGTGCCGATCGCCGCGATCGGACTCAGCCTGCTGTTGCCGCCAGTCGAGCGAACCCGAAAGGTTACCGACCCTGTTGCTGCGCAGCAGGATTCGTGAAGTCGACCACGCTGCCCTCGACCCAGCGGGGCAGCCTTTCGGCCACGAAGCTCGCCAGGTCGCGCCCGTCGGACTCCACCGTGCGGATCTCGTCGAGGTAGGCCTTCATCGCACGCTTGGCCGCCGGAGTGGAACTCGTCTCCAGGAAACCGGCACGCTCATAGTGCAGGCCCTTTTCGAGCGGCTCCGAACCGCCTTCGTAGATGGCGCGTTTCAGCGCACCGACCGCCACCGGCGAGCGACGAGCCAGCCGGGCGGCGGTCGCCTGCGCTTCGGCGAGCAGGCCGGACGGCTCGACCAGGCGGTGCACCAGACCGATTTCGAGCGCACGGGCCGGCGTGATCGGCGCGCCCTCCAGGCACAGTTCCATCGCCCGGCCCACGCCGAGCACCCGGGTCAGCATCTGCGTGCCGCCGCCCCCTGGGATGATGCCCACCAAGATCTCCGGCTGGCCGATCTCGAACGGACCGTCGGCCATCAGCCGCAGATCACAGGACAAGGCCAGCTCACAGCCGCCGCCCAGGGTGCGTCCGTTCAGGGCGGCGATGAATACCTTGTCCGCGTTGCGCATTCGTCGGCAGACCTCGTGGTACTGCCGCAGATCGGCGACTCCGCTCGCACCCGCCCTGGCCAAGACGGCCTGCCCGCCCGGGATCCGATCGGCAGCGCGACTCGCATGCAGGGCCGCCGACGCCGTGCGCTGGGTGAGGGTGACCGGCGCGGCTTCCGCGCCCGCCAAGATCTCGGCCACGTCGTAGTGGCTGACGAACACGTCCTCGACCGCGCTGGTCAGCACCACGGCGCGAATCTCGGCGTCGCTTTCCAGCGCGGTCAGCAACGCCGCCAGTTCGGACATGATCGCACTGGTCAGGAAGTTGTAGGGCGGATTGTCCAGCCATACGGTGAGAACGGCACCGTTTCGGTCGGTACGGATCAGGCTCATGGTTCCTCTTCTGCCGATGGACTTCTCGCGCGACAACCAGGATAGAAAACGACCGCTCGCTATTGGGTGGTTCGACGGGATCGCGGAGGAAGACTGTCCGCGTGCACGACCCAGCCGGTCACCTCTAGACCGTACGCACAGAGTCGGGTCACTGCCCGGTGAGATGACGCCCGAGCCAGTAGCCCGTCCGGCTGTCGGCCACCGCGGCGATCTCGGCGGGCGTGCCGGTGGCGACGATCCGCCCACCGTCCGGACCACCACCCGGCCCCAGGTCGATGATGTGGTCGGCGTTGGCGATCACATCCAGATCGTGATCGATGACGAGAACCGTTGCGCCGGCGTCGATCAGCCGATCGAGCACGGCGAGCAACGTACGAATATCGTTGGGGTGCAATCCGATCGAAGGTTCGTCGAAGACATACAACGTGTCGGTCTGTTCGGAGCGCAGCGCGGTGGCCAGACGCAGTCGCTGAGCCTCGCCGCCGGACAGGCTCGGCGTGGGCTCGCCGAGGCACAGGTAGCCGAGGCCGACATCGCGCACGGCGCGAAGGGGCGCAACAATCTTCGGGTGCGTCGCGAACCGGTCGACCGCCTCGGCCACGGTCAGCGACAGCACATCGGCAATGGACAAACCGTCGACGGTGACGGCCCGCACCTCCGGGTTGTAGCGGGCGCCGTGGCAGTCCGGGCAGCTGACCGTGAGATCGGGCAGATACTGGATGTCGAGGTCCAACTCGCCGAGGCCCAGGCAGGTCGGGCACTGTCCCGCCGCGGTGTTGTAGGAGAAATGCGCGGCGGTACGGCCGGATTCCTTCGCGAACCAGCGACGGATCGGGTCGAGTGCGCCGCAGTAGGTGACCGGGGTCGATCGGGAGTTGTTGCCGATCGGGGTGGCGTCCACCTCGACCACGGCGCGGATACCCGCGCGGTCGAGTCGCCGCACGTGTGCCGGGGGTACGTCCGCGGTGAGCGCGGGAACTAGGCTGTCCAACACCAGTGCCGTCTTGCCCGATCCGGACACACCGGTCACTACGGTCAAGCGCCGCAGGGGGATTCGCGCGGTGACGTCGCGGAGGGTGTACAGCTCGTCGACGGTGATCTCCAGGGCGGCGGCCGTGTCGGTTGGGCGCGGGGCGGTGTCGGTTGAGCGCAGGGCGCTGTCGGTTGAGCGCGCGGCCGTGCCGGTTGAGCGCAGGGCGGTGTCGATCGGGCGCGGGGTGCGGAATTGCGTTCCGGCACTGCCGGAAAGGTACGGTCCGGTCACCGAATCCGCGCAGGCCGCGAGGTCGGCGGGGCTCCCCTGGGCGACCACCGTCCCGCCCTGCCTGCCCGCACCCGGCCCCATCTCGATCAGGTGATCGGCCTCGCGCAGCAATGCGACGTCGTGATCGACCACCACCACCGAATTGCCTGCCGCGACAAGGCCGCGCAGCACCGCGCGTAATCCGTCGACATTGGCCGGATGCAGGCCGACCGACGGTTCGTCCAGCACATAGAGCATGCCCGTGGAATGCGCCTGCAATGTCGACGACAACTCGATCCGTTGCCGCTCCCCCGTGGACAACGTCGCCCCGGCCCGAGCCAAGCTCAGATATCCGATGCCCAACCGGCGCAACGGTTCCACGGCCGCGGTCAGTTCCTCGGCGAGCCGATCCGACAGTGGCCGCAGCTCGGCGGGCAGGGTCACCGTCACCTGTTTCGCGAAATCGGCCAGCGTATCCAGACTTTCGGCACTCACCTGCGCGATGTCGCGGTCCGAGAGCGTCGTCGTCAGCGCCTCGGGCCGTAACCTGCTGCCCTGACAGACCGGGCAGATGTGCGTCGTGAAAAACCTGCTCAGACGCTGGCGGGTGGTTTCACTCGTAGTCTTCGTCGCCGCGTTCTGCACTGCGCGACGGGCACTTTCGTAAGTCATGTTCGCGCTCACCGCACGACCAGCCTTGCTGGTGAGCGTGACCAGGCGCGGTTCGGGTGGGCCGTCCAGCAGAATCGCGCGCTCCGCGTCGGTCAATTCCGCCACCGGCACAGCGATCCGCACCCCGAGATCCGCGGCCACCTGCGGCATATAGCTGCGGCCCGCCAGATTCCACGGCGCTACGGCTCCTTCGATGACGCTCAGGCTGTCGTCGGGAATCAGTGTCGCCGTGTCGATTTCGTCGCGCACGCCGAGGCCGTCACAGCCGGGGCAACGGCCCAGCGTGTTGAACGAGAACGATTCCGCACTCGGATGCTCGAAATGCGCGCCACACACCGGGCAGTCCAGCCACAGCTGCGCACTGCGTGCCAGAGTCGGCTCGATCCGATGCCCGTTCGGGCACACATGCCGGCCGAGCCGGGAAAACATCAGCCGCACCACATTCAGCACCTCGGTCATCGTCCCGACCGTGCTGCGCCGTCCCGGCACCGGCGGCCGCTGTCGCAGCGCCAGTGCCGACGGCAGAAAATCCACCCGATCCACATCCGGGCGCGCCACCTGCCCGATCCGACGCCGTGTGTACGCGGACAACCCGTCCAGGTACCGCCGCGACCCCTCCCCGTACAGCACCCCCATCGCCAACGACGACTTCCCCGACCCCGACAGTCCGGTCAGCATCACCAACGACCAGAGCGGGACGTCCACATCGACATTCCGGAGGTTGTGCGTCCGCGCACCCACCACCTCGACAGCCTTCGGCAACCGCACTTCGGACATCGACACCCCTCTTCAGCACACCGAGTGAGTCAAACCGACCGCACGGTCACCCTATCGGGTCCAGTGCGCAGAACTGCTGACCGCGTCACAGGGGTTGACTCCTGCCTATGCACTGCGGACATGCACCTATTGGTATGTAACCGGAGGTTCCCTCGACCGGTCCTGGCGCCAGCAACCCGGCTCGCCGGTCTATGCCACCGATCTGCCCGCGGTCGAGTTACGTGAGCAGCTCGAGGCCGCCGTGCCGCAGGACGCGGCGATCTACCGGGCCAACCGGGCACAGTTCGACGACGTCACCGCTGCCGGCTACGAAACCATCCGCAGCCTGCGCGAACAGGGACTGAGCTTCGACCAGGTGATCGATGCGATGGCCGCCGACACCGAAGCCGCCGTGGCGAAAGTCCACGACGCCCAGAAATAGGCTGTCCCAACGATTCGAGGAGAGCACTCGAGCGGGATCGAGAAACTGGTTCGAGGCCTCGGACGCGGATGGGCGCTAGCCGTGCGGGCGGGTGTGCGTCACTGCTCCGAGTCGTTGTCGGGGAAGGTGTTGCCGGTGAGTTCGTCGGCGCGTTCCTCGGCGTCGGTTTCGCCGTCCAGGTCGGCGGAGGCCGCGTTGAGGAACCAGGTGAGTCCCTCGTCGGTGCGGCCCGCAGCGACCAAAGCGTCGGCGTAGGCGTAGAAAAGGCGAGCCGCGGCCGAGCCGGTGCGCGCCGGGTCCAGTTCCGAGGTCTGCAACGTGACCACGGCCTGGTCGTATTCGCCGAGATCCATGCGGGCGCCCGCGACGACGATGCGCAGCTCGGTGGCCTCATCGCCGGTGAGGGCGCGGGCCTCATCACTACGACCGAGCTCGATCGCGCGCTCGGGACGGCCGAGACCGCGTTCGCAGTCCGCCATGACGGCGAGCAGACCGGAACCACCGGACATCCGGCGCGCGGTTCGCAACTCGGCCAGGGCCTCCGCCCATTCCCCCGCGTGATACGCCGTGACGCCGGCGGTCTCCCGGACCACCGCGATACGGCCCGCACGCTGACGCGCGGCCCGCGCATGCGCAAGCGCCAAACGGGGATCGTCGTCGATGAGCCGAGCAGCCATCACCAGATGCCGGGCGACGGCCTCCGCATTCGACTTGTCGAGGCTCAGCAGATCACGGCGGACCGCAGGCTCGAGATCGGCGGCCTGCACGTCATCGGGGAGGTCAGGCTCTTCCGGACGAGGCGCGCGCCGGTCCTGCGACCGATCGCCACCACCGACACGGGCACCCTCACCACCGCGACGGCGATCGTCCGGGCCGCTACCCCGCGATTCGCCACCCCGATCGAAACTGCGTCCACCGGAATCGCCGCCACGCCGGAAGTTTCCGCGGTCGGAGTCTCCTCGATTGAAGCCGCCACGATCGCCCGAGCCACCGCGGTTGAAACCGCTGCGCTCGTCGGAGCCGCCGCGCTTGAAACCGCCACGCTCACCAGAATCGCCACCCCGGTTGAACCCGCGATCGTTCGAATCGCCGCCCCGGTTGTCACCGCTGCGGCCGCCGGAATCACGGTTGTAGCCGCCGCGATCGTCGGAACCACCGCGCTTGAAACCGCCCCGTTCGCCGGAGTCGCTGCCGCGGTTGAAACTGCGGTCGTTCGAATCACCGCTGCGCTTGAAACCACCACGGCTGTCGGAATCGCCACCGCGGTTGAAGCCCGCACGGTCTCCGGAACCGCTGCGGTTGAATCCGCCGCGCTCATTCGAATCGTTGGTGCGCTTGAAACCGCCACGGTTGGCCGAGTCGCCGCCACGGTTGAAGCCGCGGTCTCCGGAACCCCCGCGGTTGAAACCACCACGATCGCCCGAGTCGCCGCTGCGCTTGAAACCGCCACGGTCGCCCGAGTCACTTCGGTTGAAGCCCCCGCGACCGGAATCGCCGCCACGATTGAATCCGCCACGTTCACCGGAGCGATTGAACCCACCGCGCTCGCCGGAGCTGCCGCGGTTCGACCCGCCGCGCTCACCGGAATCGCTGTTGCGGTTGAAACCACCGCGCTCGCTGGAACGGTTGAATCCGCCGCCGCCGCGGTTGCCTGAATCGCGGTTGTAGCCGCCGGAACCCTCGCGGCGCTGGTATCCACCGCGCTCACCCGAGTTGTTCCGGTCACCGGAGTCGCTGTTGCGCCGGAAACCGCCGCGCTGGCCGCTGTCGCGGTCGGGACGGTTCCTCGACGAGTCGCCGGCCCCGCTGCCCTGAGAGGGGCGATCGGATCCCTCGCCGCGCCGGAAGGAGTTCCGGTCGTCGTTCTGTTCCGACACGGTGATCCCTTTCTGAGGTCCGCAAGAGTTGGTCGGGGGCCCCACAAATTGAATCACGTGTCCTGGTGGGGGCCTGACACGGCGATGTCGTCCTGGCACGTCAAGGTGCTGAAACGACGATAGGGGACCCAGAATCTGGGTCCCCTATCGTGAA
>NZ_BDCI01000061.1 GCF_001613425.1 Nocardia vulneris
GTGGCATACCGGGTGCGTGAAGACAGAAGTGGTGCCGCCGCAACACGGGCACACCCCTTGCGGCGTGGCTCAGCTGCCGCGGTGGGAAGGGGGTGTGGTTTAGCCGCTGTGGCGGGAAGGGGTTGGCTCAGCCGACGCGGCGGAAAGGGGTGCGGCGGGACTGTTGGGTGCCGGTGCCGGGCCAGTTGCGTTTGCCGAGTTGTTTGTCGACGGCGGCGATCACTTCGGTGACGCCGATGCGGAGCAGGCCCGCGTCGGGGGTGTCGGCGTAGGGGTCGCCGAGTTGCCCGGCCCAGAGCACGGCGTGGCGGTTCAGCAGGTGCGGGGGAGGTCCGGCCCAGCGCGGCGGCGTGGGGCCGAAGAGCAGGACGGTGCGGGTGCCGAACGCGGTGGCCAGGTGCGCGACCCCGGTGTCGCCGCAGACCACCAGGCTCGCCTCCGCGACGGTGGCGGCCAGTTCGGTCAGGTTTTGTTCCCCGGTGAGTACCCGGCCGATCGGTAGTCCGGCGCGCGCGGCGATGCTCAGCGCGATCTCCCGTTCGTATTCGTCGCCGGTGAGCACCACCTCCCGGCCCAGCACCAGCAGATGCCGGACGACGGCGGCGAACCGGTCGGGCGGCCAGCGCCGGGCGGGCGCGCCCGCGCCGACGTGCACCACCACACAGTCCCGGTGGCTGGTGGTGGAGACCGGCGGCACCAGGCCCAGGTTGCGCCGGTCGGCCACGATCTCGTCGGATTCCAAGAGATGGCACCAGCGGTCCACGTGATGCATGTCCGGCTGCCACTCGGGGCCGGACAGTTCCGGGAACGCCGGATTGCGATAGCTCAGGATGCGCCCTGGGTCGGTCTTCTCCAGCGCCACAATGCTTTCGGTGCTCGGGCCGTGCAGGTTCACGGCCAACTGCGGTCCGGGGGCGTCCCAGCGCAGGGCGCCCGCGTCGGCGGTGGGCACCATCGTGTCGACGGAGGCGATCAGATCGACGATGGGCTTGAGGCGAGGCGGCGCGGCGAGCACGATGCGGTCGTGTGGCCTGGCACGACGCAGCGCACGAAGCGCCGGGACCGCGGTGAGTAGATCACCGAGCCCACGTGCCTGCAGCACGAGTACAACCGCCACCCTCTTCTCCTAGCCACCCGGGACCCACGAAAACGTGACCCACATCCGTTTCACCCCAGGAGAGTGCACCCGACGAGAGCCATTGAGAGATAACTACCCGACCCCCAGCGGCGATAAACCCCGGCGCGCCAGGCGTTACTCATCGCACCCTGTGCTGAGGACAACTAACCTCGTGACATGACCTCCCGGCTCAACCCGTACCTCAGTTTCGGCGACACGGCCCGCGCAGCTCTGGAGTTCTACCGCGACGTGTTCGGCGGCACCCTGACCATCAGCACCTTCGGCGAATTCAGTGACCAGGAGGCGCCCGGCGCCGAGCTGGTCATGCACGGCATCCTGGAGACCCCGAGCGGGTTCACCCTGATGGCCGCCGATACCCCGCCCGGCATGGAATACAAACCGGGAAGCAGCATTTCGATCAGCCTCAGCGGTTCCGACGCCGCGGAGTTGCGCGGCTACTGGCATCGGCTCGCGGCCGCGGGCACGGTCTCGGTGCCGCTGGAGAAGCAGATGTGGGGCGATGAGTTCGGCATGTGCCAGGACCGGTTCGGCACCGGCTGGATGGTCAATATCGTCGCCGCCGGGGTGCCCCCGGAAACGGCGGGCAATTCGCGGTAGCGCGACGCCGCGGGTTCGGTGAGCAAATGTCCAGGGAACCCGCGTAACAGGGCCTAACATCTGATCATGACGACAAACAGCGTGCTCGAGGGTCCTCTGCAGTCTCTTGCCCGCAGTGCGTGGCAAACAATTCTGGTCACCGGCATCCTCTCGGTGATCCTCGGTGTGATCATTCTCGTGTGGCCCGGCGTCACCCTGCTCGCCGCGGGTGTGCTGTTCGGCATCTATCTGGTGGTCAGCGGTTTCCTGCAGCTGATGGCCGCCTTCGGCGCGCCGACCGGCACCGGGATGCGGGTGCTGGCCTTCATCAGTGGTGTGCTGTCCATCGCGATCGGCGTGTTCTGCTTCCGCGACGAGCTGACTTCGATTCTGCTGCTTGCCATCTGGATCGGGATCGGCTGGCTGTTCCGGGGCGTCGCGGCGGTGATGATCGCGCTGTCCGAGCCGGACGTGCCGGGCCGCTGGTTGACCGTGTTCTTCGGCGTGCTCACCGTGATCGCGGGCATCGTGCTGATCGCATGGCCGCTGTCGTCGGTGGCCACGCTGGCCGTCGTGGTCGGCGTGTGGTTGATCGTGCTCGGCGTGATGGAAATGGTCACGGCGTTCGGAGTTCGCAAGGACGCCAAGCGGCTTCAGCACTCCGGTATCTGAACCGGTCGGTTCTTTTCGTTGTCGCGGCCGCCGTGTCCTCGCTGGGCACGGCGGCCGCACCGCGTTCACCTGCACTCTTTCCGCAGGGACCGCGCTCGTGTCAGAATGCAGGCGCAATAGACACCGAGGTCGGCATCGGGGTTGGTCGACATCGAAATGAACTGGAGGCACGAATGTTTCGTACTGCTGGGTTTGTCGGTGCGGTCGCCCTCGCGGGTGCGGTCGGTTTTCTGGCACCGGGCACGGCGCAGGCCGCGACCGGCACGGTGACCATCAACAACACCGCGCACGACAACCCGGTCGGCTGCATCAAGGCCGAGGACAACTTCTACACGACGCTGCAGATCTCCGTCGGCAACGCGACCGACCGGGCGATCAAGGCGTACGCGAGCGGCGACTGCTCGGGCGCGTCCTTCGGTGAGGTGCCGCCGGCGACGATCGGCTACCTGCCCAAGGGCGGCAGCGTTTTCGTCGACTGAAACGGCTCGGTCCGCTGCCGGCCGCGGTCGGCAGCGGACCCCCGCCTCACGATTCGAACAGCGATTGCCCGATGTATCCGCCCGGTGCTGCAACCCCCGGCGGAATGACGAACACCGCCGAACCCACGGGCGTCGTCCACACGTTGAGCGCGTCGAACTCCGCGAGCCGCTGCTGCACCGGTAGGAACTGGGCGTCCACGTCGCGCTGGTAGGCGGCGAACAGCAGGCCCGAGTTCGAGATCTGCCCGGCCGCCGGGGCGTCGTCGTAGTTGTAGCCGCGCCGCAGGAAACGTTCCCCGTCGTGGGTGTGATGCGCGCGGGCGATATGCGAGGACGGCGGGATGACCGGGATGCCGTTCGCGTCGACCGCGGCGAAATCCGGCTCGTCGAATTCCTCGGTGCCGGTGAGCGGAGCCCCGGTGGCGACCGTTCGGCCGACGGTGAGTTCCCTGCCCTCCTGGTCGATCTCATCCCAGGTGTCCAGCGTCATCGCGATCCGTCGCAGTACCAGCGAGGTGCCGCCCGCCAGCCAGGGTTGCCCGGCGCCGTCGTCCCAGACCAGCCGATCGAAATCGGCAGTACCCGGCGCGATGTTCACCGTGCCGTCCACCTGGCCCATCAGGTTGCGCGGGGTCCGGCCCGGGGCAGCGTCCCGGAATCCGCGCTGCACCCAGCGCACCCGCACCAGCGACGCGACACTGCGGCACAGCACGCGCACCGCGTGCGATACGGTCGTCGCCTCGTCCGCACACACCTGCAACAGCAGATCGCCGTCGGTCCAGGCCGGATCGAGGCGATCGATGGCGAACGGCGGCAACGGACGCAGCCAAGCCGGGCGGCGCTGCGGCACGCTCGCGAACACCGCCGGGCCCAGTCCGATGGTGACGGTGAGCCGGGACGGGCGTTGCGCGAGTTCGGGTTCGGTGTCGGCCAAGGCCGGGCGGCCCTGGGTCAGGCGGGCGGCGTCACCGGTCCAGATCTTCAGGATGCCGATGATGTCGTCGCGGGTGACGCCCGCCGTCAAGTCGAAGGCGACGAACGTGGCGTGCGTCTGTGGTGCGGTCGCGATCCCCGCCTGATGCGGACCGTAGAACGGCTCGATCGGGGCAGGCGGGTTCTCGTCGCGGGCCAGAGTGAGGGCGCCCCAGCTGAGCCCCGCCGCGCCCGCCGCGGCGGCACCGCCGCCGAGCAGGCGACGGCGGTTCAGGCTCGGCCGCGCGCCGGTCCGCTCAGCCACCGTGCGTCGGGGCCGGTGCGCCGTCCGCGTGATCGGGCGCGTAGTTCTCCTGGTTGCCGGAGAAATCGCGCACCTGCGCGGTGAACGTGGTGCTCGATCCGTCCTCGAAGGTGAGGGTGACCGGGGTTTCGGCGCCGGTGCGCAGCGGGCCGGTGAGCCCCATGAACATGATGTGGTCGCCGCCCGGCCGCAGCTCGGTCTTCCCGTGCGCCGGAATCACGAAACCGCCCTGCTTCGGCCGCATCGTCTTCGTTCCGCTCGCGTCCGCCACCACCTCGTGCAATTCGACCCGGCTCGACGCCGGACTCGACGCCGCCACCACTGTGCGCGGCAGGTCGCTCCCGTTGCTGAGCTGTCCGAACGCCGCCGACATCCCGCCGTCCGCGGCCTTCACCCACTGATCCGTGATCGTCACCGCCTCCGCCGACTTCGCCTCGGCCTTCTCGTTCGACGAACAGGCGACGAGCAGCAGCGGAACGGCAGCAGCCGCCGCCACACCACGCAGCAGGACAGTGGTACGGGAAACCGTTGTGGGGATACGCATAGGGAACTCCGATCGAGAAGAGGAAGATGAATCAGCCGATTTCGCCCGAAGGCAGCACGATGAACCGCGCCCGCAGCTCGCGAAATCGTTTGCGCCGCTGAACAAGAACGCCGCACCCGACACCGACCCAGCCGCGTGCAGCCAGGGCGAGCCGCACACGTCGAACCGCAGCAGTCACACCCGGTGCCACCGAGTCGACAGCCTTACCGAGCCGGCC
>NZ_BDCI01000062.1 GCF_001613425.1 Nocardia vulneris
GTCAGCGGGCTGTCGCCGTGGGCGGTGCCGTTGCTCGTCGAGCTGGTGGCGTTGCCGGGCTGGCTGTCAGCGGGCTGTCGCCGTGGGCGGTGGCGTTGCTCGCTGAGCCGGTGGCGTTGCCGAGCCGGTGGCGTTGGCGCCTGTCTCTGCGTCGGTCGTGTCGGTGGCTCGTCGAGCCGGTGACGTTGCCGAACCGGTCACGTCGCTGTGCCGGAGGCACCGGCTGCCCGGGTGCGTTGGCCTGTGCCGATGGCTCGGTGAGCTGTCTGCGCAGGCCGTATCGGCGGTGTCACCCGATATGGCGTTGCCGCGCCGACGGCACTACCGAGCCGTCGCCGGGCTCACTGGCATGCGGGCTGTTGGCGCGTGCCGTAGCTCGCTGAGCCAGTGGCGTTGCCGAGCGATCGTGCTGCCGAGCCGGTGGCGTCGGCCGCCCGCCGGTCGTGCCGATAGCTCGCTGAGCCAGTGGCGCTGCTGAGGCTTTGCCGTGTCCGTCACCCCTTCCGAGTCAACGGGTTCCCGAGCCGGCGGGGTGGCCGACCTGGTCACGTTGCCGTGCCCGGCGGCGCTGACGGCGTATGCCCGCGCCGATGGCTCGGTGAGCTGTGGCGTGGGTGTGCCGCTGATGTCGCCTGATATGGCGTCGCCTGCAGGCGGCGTTGCCGAGTTGACGGCGTTGCCGAGTCGGTTACGTTGCCGAGCTGACAGCGTTGCCGAGCTGACAGCGTTGCCGAGCTGACAGCGTTGCCGAGTCGGTTACGTTGCCGAGCCGACGGCGTTGCCGAGTCGGTTACGTTGCCGAGCTGACAGCGTTGCCGAGTCGGTTGCGTTTGCTGGGCTGGCAGCGTCGCCGAGCCGGTTGCGTTTGCCGGGCTGACAGCGTTGCCGAGCTGACGGCGTTGTCGAGTCGGTTACGTTGCCGAGCTGACGGCGTCGCCGAGCCGGTTGTGTTTGCCTGGCTGGCAGCGTTGCCGGGTGACGGCCCCGGGTGTCACGGAGACGGTGTTGGCGGCGGCTGTCGTATGGCGAGTCCTGTTGTTCGGCAACGGGGCTCGGGTGATACGGCGGCTGTGGGGCTGCTGCGGTCAGGGGGTGGGTGGGGGTCCGCGGCGGCCGAAGCCGGAGCTGCGGAGTAGGCGGCGGGGTGTGGGGAGCGATCCGAGGGGGATCGCGTAGGCCGGTTCGAATGGGGGAGTCGGGGCGGCGTAGAGCACTCGGGCGGCGCGGTGTGCGGCGGAAACGGCTCGGACGACGGCGAGTTCGGCGCCGCGGATGAGCGCGGCGCCCAGGGGGATGGCGGCGAGGTGTGCGCCGAGCATCACCGCGGACATGCCCGCGCTGTGCTGGTGTCCGGGTGCGACGGTCAGGGCGAGGTGGCCCACCGCCTGCCCGATCGCCAGCAGCACCATGATCTCGGCGACGCCATAGCGGTTCCGTCGCACACCGACCAGCACGCCGACCCCGGTACACGCGGCGATCAGCACAACGATAGGGGACTGCGTGGATGACACGGTCCCACCACCGACCGCATGCGCCGCGATGCTCACCGCCCCCGACGCGGAGCCGACGAACGCACCGCGCACCCGCGCCATGCTCGCCACCGGATTCCGCACCGGCCCATCTTACGGGCCACCCCCA
>NZ_BDCI01000063.1 GCF_001613425.1 Nocardia vulneris
GTGTGTGCGTGTGTTCTTTGAGAACTCAATAGTGTGTCGATGAATGTCAGTGCCAATTATTTATTGGTTCCGGCCTCTCTGGACCCCCGTCTGGGTGAGGTTGGACATTTAGTCAGCAAATACTTTTGCTGGCGTTTTGTTTTGCTAGGTTTTCGGACTCTAGTTAGATATTTCTGATTCGCTCTTTTCGGAGGGTGTTTCGAGAGTCTTCAACGGAGAGTTTGATCCTGGCTCAGGACGAACGCTGGCGGCGTGCTTAACACATGCAAGTCGAGCGGTAAGGCCCTTCGGGGTACACGAGCGGCGAACGGGTGAGTAACACGTGGGTGATCTGCCTCGCACTTCGGGATAAGCCTGGGAAACTGGGTCTAATACCGGATATGACCTTTCAGTGCATGCTGTTTGGTGGAAAGATTTATCGGTGCGAGATGGGCCCGCGGCCTATCAGCTTGTTGGCGGGGTAACGGCCCACCAAGGCGACGACGGGTAGCCGACCTGAGAGGGTGACCGGCCACACTGGGACTGAGACACGGCCCAGACTCCTACGGGAGGCAGCAGTGGGGAATATTGCACAATGGGCGAAAGCCTGATGCAGCGACGCCGCGTGAGGGATGACGGCCTTCGGGTTGTAAACCTCTTTCGACAGGGACGAAGCGCAAGTGACGGTACCTGTAGAAGAAGCACCGGCCAACTACGTGCCAGCAGCCGCGGTAATACGTAGGGTGCGAGCGTTGTCCGGAATTACTGGGCGTAAAGAGCTTGTAGGCGGTTTGTCGCGTCGTCCGTGAAAACTTGGGGCTCAACCCCAAGCTTGCGGGCGATACGGGCAGACTTGAGTACTTCAGGGGAGACTGGAATTCCTGGTGTAGCGGTGAAATGCGCAGATATCAGGAGGAACACCGGTGGCGAAGGCGGGTCTCTGGGAAGTAACTGACGCTGAGAAGCGAAAGCGTGGGTAGCGAACAGGATTAGATACCCTGGTAGTCCACGCCGTAAACGGTGGGTACTAGGTGTGGGTTTCCTTCCACGGGATCCGTGCCGTAGCTAACGCATTAAGTACCCCGCCTGGGGAGTACGGCCGCAAGGCTAAAACTCAAAGGAATTGACGGGGGCCCGCACAAGCGGCGGAGCATGTGGATTAATTCGATGCAACGCGAAGAACCTTACCTGGGTTTGACATACACCGGAAACCTGCAGAGATGTAGGCCCCCTTGTGGTCGGTGTACAGGTGGTGCATGGCTGTCGTCAGCTCGTGTCGTGAGATGTTGGGTTAAGTCCCGCAACGAGCGCAACCCTTGTCCTGTGTTGCCAGCAAGTAAAGTTGGGGACTCGCAGGAGACTGCCGGGGTCAACTCGGAGGAAGGTGGGGACGACGTCAAGTCATCATGCCCCTTATGTCCAGGGCTTCACACATGCTACAATGGCCGGTACAGAGGGCTGCGATACCGTGAGGTGGAGCGAATCCCTTAAAGCCGGTCTCAGTTCGGATCGGGGTCTGCAACTCGACCCCGTGAAGTTGGAGTCGCTAGTAATCGCAGATCAGCAACGCTGCGGTGAATACGTTCCCGGGCCTTGTACACACCGCCCGTCACGTCATGAAAGTCGGTAACACCCGAAGCCGGTGGCCTAACCCCTTGTGGGAGGGAGCCGTCGAAGGTGGGATTGGCGATTGGGACGAAGTCGTAACAAGGTAGCCGTACCGGAAGGTGCGGCTGGATCACCTCCTTTCTAAGGAGCACTTCTCCGGACATGCCCACACAGGTGGGAATGTTGTTCCGGCAGAGACCGTTTCGGATGCATACGTCATCCGGCGGACGCTCATGGGTGGAACGCTGACAACCTCATCGCATCGTGATCGGAGCACTGTCTCCGGTCCGCGGTGATATACCGACACACTATTGGGTCCTGAAAGAACACGCGGAAGCGGGTTTTTTCCAGGCAAGATAACGACGAGGCTTTCTCGGCGGTCATACCGCAGGATGTGTTCCTGGCTGGTGCCGCAGTAGTGAGAGGGCCTTGTGTGTTGTTTGAGAACTGCACAGTGGACGCGAGCATCTTTGTTAGTAAGTGTTTAAGAGCGTACGGTGGATGCCTTGGCACCAGGAGCCGATGAAGGACGTAGGAGGCTGCGATAAGCCTCGGGGAGCTGTCAACCGAGCTGAGATCCGAGGATTTCCGAATGGGGAAACCCAGCACGAGTGATGTCGTGTTACCCGCATCTGAATATATAGGGTGTGTGGAGGGAACGTGGGGAAGTGAAACATCTCAGTACCCACAGGAAGAGAAAACAATAGTGATTCCGTGAGTAGTGGCGAGCGAAAGCGGAAGAGGCTAAACCTAGAGCGTGTGATACCCGGCAGGGGTTGCGTTCTTGGGGTTGTGGGGCTCATTTTCTTGTTACTGCCGTGGCAAGCGAGAGTCAGAAACCGTTGTGTTAGTCGAAGTGGTCTGGAACGGCCTGTCGTAGAGGGTGAGAATCCCGTAGACGAAAACTCAACGGCTCTTGTAGTGAGTACCCGAGTAGCAGCGGGCCCGTGAAATCTGCTGTGAATCTGCCGGGACCACCCGGTAAGCCTGAATACTCCCTGGTGACCGATAGCGGACTAGTACCGTGAGGGAAAGGTGAAAAGTACCCCGGGAGGGGAGTGAAATAGTACCTGAAACCGTGCGCTTACAATCCGTCAGGGCCTGCGAGTGACTTGTCACTGTGGGTGATGGCGTGCCTTTTGAAGAATGAGCCTGCGAGTTAGTGGCATGTGGCGAGGTTAACCCGTGTGGGGTAGCCGTAGCGAAAGCGAGTCCGAATAGGGCGTTTGAGTCGCATGTTCTAGACCCGAAGCGGAGTGATCTACCCATGGCCAGGGTGAAGCGACGGTAAGACGTCGTGGAGGCCCGAACCCACTTAGGTTGAAAACTGAGGGGATGAGCTGTGGGTAGGGGTGAAAGGCCAATCAAACTCCGTGATAGCTGGTTCTCCCCGAAATGCATTTAGGTGCAGCGTCACGTGTTTCACGCCGGAGGTAGAGCTACTGGATGGTCTAGGGGGCCTACAAGCTTACCGAAATCAGCCAAACTCCGAATGCCGGTGTGTGAGAGCGTGGCAGTGAGACTGCGGGGGATAAGCTTCGTAGTCGAGAGGGAAACAGCCCAGATCGCCGGCTAAGGCCCCTAAGCGTGTACTAAGTGGAAAAGGATGTGGGGTCGCGAAGACAACCAGGAGGTTGGCTTAGAAGCAGCCACCCTTGAAAGAGTGCGTAATAGCTCACTGGTCAAGTGATCCTGCGCCGACAATGTAGCGGGGCTCAAGTACACCGCCGAAGCCGCGGCATTCATACTTAACACCGGTGTGTCCTTACGGGGGCGCATCCAGTGGTGTGGATGGGTAGGGGAGCGTCGTGTCACCATGGAAGCAGCGGAGTGATCCAGCTGTGGAGGTGACGCGAGTGAGAATGCAGGCATGAGTAGCGAAAGACGAGTGAGAAACTCGTCCGCCGAATGACCAAGGGTTCCTGGGCCAGGTTAATCCGCCCAGGGTGAGTCGGGACCTAAGGCGAGGCCGACAGGCGTAGTCGATGGACAACGGGTTGATATTCCCGTACCCGTGTATCCGCGCCAAATATCGAATCATCTGTGCTAACCATCCAAATGTGGACGGATCTCCTTCGGGAGACCTGAAGCGGCTGCATGGGATCCTGGGTGTAGTAGGTAAGCGATGGGGTGACGCAGGAAGGTAGCTGGGCCAGTCAGTGGTTGTACTGGTGTAAGCCTGTAGGGCGTTGTGTAGGCAAATCCGCACAGCATGTAGCCTGAGAGGTGATGCGTAGCCGATTGAGGCGAATTCAGTGATCCTATGCTGCCGAGAAAAGCCTCTAGTGAGTTGGTACACGGCCCGTACCCCAAACCGACACAGGTGGTCAGGTAGAGAATACTAAGGCGATCGAGAGAACTGTGGTTAAGGAACTCGGCAAAATGCCCCCGTAACTTCGGGAGAAGGGGGACCCGGTCTGGTGATGGCACTAGCTGCTTGAGCTGGGTTGGGTCGCAGAGACCAGAGAGAAGCGACTGTTTACTAAAAACACAGGTCCGTGCGAAGTCGTAAGACGATGTATACGGACTGACGCCTGCCCGGTGCCGGAAGGTTAAGAGGACCGGTTAGCGACTTCGGTTGCGAAGCTGAGAATTTAAGCCCCGGTAAACGGCGGTGGTAACTATAACCATCCTAAGGTAGCGAAATTCCTTGTCGGGTAAGTTCCGACCTGCACGAATGGCGTAACGACTTCTCTGCTGTCTCAACCACAGACTCGGCGAAATTGCATTACGAGTAAAGATGCTCGTTACGCGCGGCAGGACGAAAAGACCCCGGGACCTTCACTATAGCTTGGTATTGGTGTTCGGTACGGTTTGTGTAGGATAGGTGGGAGACTGTGAAATCGGCACGCCAGTGTCGAGGGAGTCATCGTTGAAATACCACTCTGATCGTATTGGACTTCTAACCTCGGACCATGATCTGGTTCAGGGACAGTGCCTGGTGGGTAGTTTAACTGGGGCGGTTGCCTCCTAAAATGTAACGGAGGCGCCCAAAGGTTCCCTCAGCCTGGTTGGCAATCAGGTGTCGAGTGCAAGTGCACAAGGGAGCTTGACTGTGAGAGCGACAGCTCGAGCAGGGACGAAAGTCGGGACTAGTGATCCGGCACCGGCAAGTGGAAGCGGTGTCGCTCAACGGATAAAAGGTACCCCGGGGATAACAGGCTGATCTTCCCCAAGAGTCCATATCGACGGGATGGTTTGGCACCTCGATGTCGGCTCGTCGCATCCTGGGGCTGGAGTAGGTCCCAAGGGTTGGGCTGTTCGCCCATTAAAGCGGCACGCGAGCTGGGTTTAGAACGTCGTGAGACAGTTCGGTCTCTATCCGCCGCGCGCGTCAGAAACTTGAGGAAGGCTGTCCCTAGTACGAGAGGACCGGGACGGACGAACCTCTGGTGTGCCAGTTGTTCCGCCAGGAGCACCGCTGGTTAGCTACGTTCGGAAGGGATAACCGCTGAAAGCATCTAAGCGGGAAGCCTGTTCCAAGATGAGGTTTCTCACCACCTTCGAGTGGTTAAGGCCCCCCACAGACCATGGGGTTGATAGGCCAGAACTGGAAGCCCGGTAACGGGTGTAGGTGACTGGTACTAATCGGCCGAGGACTTACCAACAAAGAAGCTACGCGTCCACTGTGCAGTATCTGAAACAACACACAGATGCCTGCGTTCGGAGAACACGGGGGTTTCAGGGGCTTGGCCCCTGAGAACTTCTCCTGTTCTGAGAGGACGTGGGTATGTGGATAGTTTCATAGAGTTACGGCGGCCATAGCGGCAGGGAAACGCCCGGTCCCATTCCGAACCCGGAAGCTAAGCCTGCCAGCGCCGATGGTACTGCACTCGACAGGGTGTGGGAGAGTAGGACACCGCCGGAACATCC
>NZ_BDCI01000064.1 GCF_001613425.1 Nocardia vulneris
AGCATCGACCTATCTGTCGCTTGGCCCACCCGTTGCTCCTGGCGTTCGACGCGGGGACGGGGTGTTCTGTGGGGCTCGTTCAGGTTCGGTGGATGGTGGCCAGCCAGGCGGAGGCGCCGGTGGGGTGGAAGGTGGTGTGGATTCGGGTGGGGACGATGGTCGTGATTGTCCAGTTGGTGGCGAATGCGGTAGTCAGTGCTTCCTGGCTGATGGGGTGGGGGCCGAGGTCGGGACCGGTGTTGCTGAAGCAGAGGATGCAGAGGGTGCCGCCGGGAGTGGTCACCGAGGCGAGGCCAGCGGCGTAGCGGAGTTGCTCGTCGGCGTCGCAGGTGTGGAACATTCCGCTGTCGAGCACGGTGTCGAACATGCGGCCCAGGCGGCTCAGCTCGAACGCGTCGGCCATGGCGAACTCGACGGCGAGCCCACGCGCAGCGGCCTTCCCGCGGGCGATGGCCAAAGCGGTTTCGGCCACGTCGACTCCCAGCACCGACAGACCCAGCGCGGCGAGGTGCAGGGCGTTCTCCCCGGACCCGCAGCCGACGTCGAGTACTGCCCCGGAGAATCCGCCGGACGCGGCGACCTGCACGATCGCAGGCTGCGGGCCGCCGATATCCCAGGGCGCGGGGCCGTCGTGATACGACGCGTCCCAGGGCACGCCGGTCATCCGCTCGTGGCTGGTCGGCGCACGACCACCGAACGGATCCTCTGCGCGGCTATCCGACACGCGCCCTCCTCGAGGCCGAAGCTCGGCCCCTCCGAGACCGATGCCGTCCCATCGTGGCACGCCCCCCTGCGCCACGCGCCGTATCGCCACCACCAACCTCCTCAAACGGTGCCGAGTATTCCCGGCCCAGCTGTAGGTGAGCAACGCTTCTCGGCCTCTCGCGCACTTCGACGTCCCGCGCACCTTTCAGTGTCCCGCGCGCGTGTCGTTCGACTGACACGCGCGCGGGGTGACGAGAAGTGCGCGGCGGCGCTCAGCCCAGACACCCGAGCAAGGTGACCTCGGCGGCGCAGGCGGCGCGCACGCGCCCTGCCGTCCCGCGCCGCAGCGTCCCGGCGCGTCCCGCGCACCTTTCAGTACCGCAGCGTCCCGGCGCGTCCCGCGCACCTTTCAGTGTCCCGCGCGCGTGTCGTTCGACTGACACGCGCGCGGGGTGACGAGAAGTGCGCGGCGGCGCTCAGCCCAGACACCCGAGCAAGGTGACCTCGGCGGCGCAGGCGGCGCGCAGGCACCCTGCCGTCCTGCGCCGCAGCGTCCCGCGCATCCCGCGCGCATCTCAGCATCTCGCGCACTTCTCAGCATCTCGCGCACTTCTCAGCATCCCGCGCGCGTGTCGTTCGACGGACACGCGCGCGGGGTGACGAGAAGTGCGCGGCGGCGCTCAACCCAGACACCAGAGCGAAGTGATCTCGGCGGGGCGGGCGGTGGTGTCGCGGGTGCGGAGTGGCGGGGAGCGGTGTCGATGCGGTCGAGGACATGCAGACCGGCGGCGGCGATGCGGGTCTGGAAGTTCGGCCCCGGGGGTGTCGTCGGACTCCGCATGCGGCGATGGGGGCGTTGGTTCGGGCCGGGTGCGCTGGCCGAGCCGGTCGGCGAGGTCGGGAGGGCGAGCCAGGCCTTGTCGGTGGAGGGGGCTAGCCGTGGAGTGGGCGGCGGCGGGGAGGTGCTCGGCGCGGCGACAGTGATCGCCCAGTTCGTCGATGCCGTCGTGCGTGGCCGGGAACCTCGGGGCAGGTGGGCGGGGAAGCCGGCGAGGAACTGGCGCAGCATCCCGGTGTTCGCGTGGTGGTGTCATCGGACTTCGTGTGGGCGCTGGTCGACCTCTCCGAGACTGACGCTGTCCCATCGTGGCACGCTCCCTGCGACAGCGAGATCCCGCTTGCTCTTCGACCTTCTCGAACCGGTGTCGGAACGTTCCCGATCCAGCCGTAGGTTGAGCGAGACCGGACTATGTGGGGTCGTCACCGGACAGCGAATGCCTCCGGCAGCGGCAACGACGGACACGCCGTGGCCGGGCGTAGGCCGGTGCTCGGTCCTTCTCGGACCGACGCCGTCTCGTGGTGGCTCTCCTGCGGCACGCTGGATCGCTACCCTTCGATCTTTTCGAACGGGGTTGGGGCGTTTCCGGTCCAGCGGTATAGGTGGGCTACGCCGGATTGGGTTGTGGTGCCGTCGGATTTCGAGGTGCTCGAGGTGGCGACGTAGTAGCGGCCGTCGCCGAGGGCGATCAGGCCGTAGGGGGCCGTGAACTTCCAGCCGCGGGTACCCGATCGTTCGTCCTGTTGGCCGCCTGGTGCCAGGGGCAGTACTGAGGCTTGTTCGGGTTGCGGTTGGCCGGTGAGGTCTTGGCGTTGCGGTTGGGCGGTGGCTTCGATGATGAAGAAGGGGTAGTTCGGGAATTGCGGCTTCTTGCCGGGATATACGGCGAGGAACCAGTTTCCGGTGTAGCTGTCGAACTCGAGATTCTGCACGCCGTAGGTGGTGTTGCCGGTACGGACGAAGAACTTTCCGTCCGGAGTCTGCGGCCCACTGGTGTGCGGGGCACGCTGGGTGAGCGGGCGCTCGTACGCACGCCAGTTCGTGGTGTCGTATTGCAGGAGCACCTGATAGTCGTTGTCGGTGCGACTGTTGTTGGAGTAGATCCCATAGGCGACAGTGAGTTTCGGCGCACCATCGCGGCTGCCGAACGCCGGACCGAACGCCACACCGTCGATGCCGCTGCACCCGTACCGGTGATCCGCGGTCGCGGCGACGTCCCCGTCGAACTTCCCGTCACCGTTCATGTCAGCGGTGTAATCGGCCACCACTTCCCGCAGATACACGGTGCTGACAATGCCCGTGGCTTCGGCGTCCATATTCTGCTGGGTGATCCGGTCGACATCGATGATCGCGATGTAGAACGCGGAAGCCGCCTTGTATTCGAGGGAGCCGTAGACCC
The DNA here is from genome assembly GCF_001613425.1 of Nocardia vulneris. Lineage (GTDB taxonomy): Bacteria > Actinomycetota > Actinomycetes > Mycobacteriales > Mycobacteriaceae > Nocardia > Nocardia vulneris. The sequence goes on from NZ_BDCI01000064.1 coordinate 2,943, forward strand.
GGCCGTCCCGTTCGTCGAACGCCAGATCTCCGAGATGGCCGGTGAATCCCGTCACCGTGCCGATCACCGCGCCGTGCAGATCTGTTTTCACCAGCAGATCGGTGAACGAGAAGTACATGAAGCCCTTACGGGTATCAATCGCGATGCCCTGCACATGACCGGATTTCCACGTCCCGCCGGATATTTCGGTGGGCAGATCCGTGTCTGCGTGCGCTGCCGGCAGCGCGGGCAGCGAAATGGCGAGCACCAGCAGTAGACCGAGACGCAACAATTTTGCCCACACCGCACAACCTCCATAGCCGGACGACGTCGAGAGCACGCACGCTACGGTGGATAACCAACGGCGAATCGACCGCGGAGAGAACAGCATTCGACAGATGCATGTGCGAAGGGTCGGAAAACGACGAAAGCCCCCAGCAATGCTGGGGGCTTTCGTGAA
>NZ_BDCI01000065.1 GCF_001613425.1 Nocardia vulneris
GTCGGGTAGTCGAAGACCAGGGTTGCCGGTAGCCGCAGCCCGGTGACGGTGTTGAGCCGGTTGCGTGTCTCGACCGCGGTCAGGGAATCGAACCCGAGGTCTTGGAAGTTGCGGGCGGGGTCGATGACCGCGCCGCTGTCGTGGCCCAGGACCTCGGCGATCTGGCCACGGACGGTATCCAGGATCAGCGCATGCTGCTCGGCCGGTGCCAGTCCCGCGAGCCGGGCTCGCAGGACAGCAAGGCTCTCTGCCTCTGGTTCCTCTTGTGCTGACTGCAGCACCGATTGAGTCTCCGGCAACTCCTGAATCAGCGAGCGATGTCTCGATAGTGTGTAGAGCGGAACGAACTGCCGCCAGTTCAGGTTCGCAACTGTCATCGTTGCTTCACCGCAACCCACGACACGGGGCAATGCTGCCAAAGCCGAGTCGGGATCCATCAGCTGCACACCATTACGAGTGAGATACTCTGCAGCCTCGCGCGTTCCTGCCATACCTCCGGCAGCCCATCCCCCCCAGGCCAGCGAGGTAGCAGTCAAGCCTCGGGATCGTCGGCGCTGTGCTAGCCCATCCAAAAAGGCGTTCCCGGCCGCATAGGCTGCCCCGCCCGCGTTACCCCAGGTGGCGGCACCGGAGGAAAATAGGACGAATGCGTCCAGAACGCGATCACCGAGCAGTTCATCGAGATGCTGCACCCCCACCACCTTGGGGCCTGTAACCGTTTCGAACAATTCCGGATCGGTTTCGGTAATCGGGCTGAGCAATCCGTTCCCCGCAGCATGTATAACTGCGGTCAGAGGTGCCGCATCACTGTCTGTGACAGATAGTAGCGCTGCCACGTCCTCCCGACGGGTCACATCACAAGTCACGATCGTGACGCGACTGCCCAGAGCGCGCAAACCCATCTCCAGTTCCTGGGCTCCCTGCGCGTTGTATCCTCGGCGGCTAGCCAGAACAACATGCTGTGCCCCGTTCGCTGCGGCCCAACGCGCCAAATATCCCCCTATCCCGCCGGTACCGCCGGTGATCAGTACCGTCCCCCGGGGCTTCCACCCTTCGGATTTCAAAGACTCGGGTAGCACTGCCCGCACCATCCGACGGCCGTAGACACCCGATGGTCGGACAGCGAGCTGATCTTCGCCGTCACTGCGGGACAACGAGGCGATCATGCGTTGCAAAACGATCCGGTCCGATGTTTCGGAAAGATCGATGAGACCACCCCACCAGCGTGGATATTCCAGGCTGGCTACCTGTCCCATACCCCACATCTGGACTTGCATTGTACTGGTGATCTGCTCAAGATTCCCTATTTCTACCGCCCCAGACGTCACACACCACAAAGGTAGATCTGCATCGATGTCAGCGAATGCTTGCAGAAGAAGCAGATTTACCTGCAAACCCTGCGTCATTGAAGGCCAGTTGCTGCTTGGCCGTTCATCGATGGCGGCGAGAGACAGAACCCCTGCAACCTTTCCGGTTCCGGCCTTATTCTGCAATAAAGACGCTAAACCGGATCGCGACATTTGATTGGCATCGAGATCTATATAGTCGACATCTATGTCCGCTTCTCGAAAAGCGCCGATCACCGCCTCAACTACACCAACGCACGCAGACCCGACGACAAGCCATCTACCCCTTGCTCGCACCGGTTCATCTCTTAAAAGTCTCCACTCGATCCGATAACACCACGAATCGACCGTTGCCCAGATCTGCCGCTTCTGCCTTAATGACAAAAGCAACGGTAGGACTTCTCCAAAAGAGCGTTCAGTATCGATGCCCAGCGCTGCCATATCTCCTTGCTCAACCCGTCGCCAGAACTCGGTATCGATCGCATCCGAGGAACGCGTCTCGCCGTTGAAG
>NZ_BDCI01000066.1 GCF_001613425.1 Nocardia vulneris
GCGATGTTCGAGAGGTTCACCGACCGTGCGAGGCGTGTCGTTGTCCTGGCCCAGGAAGAGGCCCGGATGCTCAACCACAACTACATCGGTACCGAGCACATCCTGCTGGGGCTGATTCATGAGGGTGAGGGTGTCGCGGCCAAGTCGCTGGAATCGCTCGGGATTTCGCTCGAGGGCGTGCGTAGCCAGGTGGAGGAGATCATCGGGCAGGGTCAGCAGGCTCCGTCTGGTCATATTCCGTTCACGCCGCGGGCGAAGAAGGTTCTGGAGCTGAGTCTGCGTGAGGCGTTGCAGCTGGGCCATAACTACATCGGTACCGAGCATATTTTGCTGGGTCTCATCCGTGAGGGTGAGGGTGTGGCGGCGCAGGTGCTGGTCAAGTTGGGCGCTGATTTGAACCGGGTGCGTCAGCAGGTGATCCAGTTGTTGTCGGGGTATCAGGGTAAGGAGCCGGTGGAGTCGGGTTCGCGGGGTGAGGCGGGTACGCCGTCGACGTCGCTGGTGCTCGATCAGTTCGGCCGTAATCTGACTCAGGCGGCGCTGGAGGGCAAGCTGGATCCGGTGATCGGGCGCTCGAAGGAGATCGAGCGGGTGATGCAGGTGTTGAGCCGGCGCACCAAGAACAATCCGGTGTTGATCGGTGAGCCCGGTGTCGGTAAGACGGCGGTGGTCGAGGGTTTGGCGCAGGCGATCGTCAATGGTGAGGTGCCTGAGACGCTCAAGGACAAGCAGCTCTACACCTTGGATCTGGGTTCGTTGGTGGCGGGTAGTCGTTATCGTGGTGATTTCGAGGAGCGTTTGAAGAAGGTCCTCAAGGAGATCAACACTCGTGGTGACATCATCTTGTTCATCGATGAGCTGCATACTTTGGTGGGTGCGGGTGCGGCCGAGGGTGCGATCGACGCGGCCTCGATTTTGAAGCCGAAGCTGGCGCGTGGTGAGTTGCAGACCATCGGCGCGACGACTCTGGACGAGTATCGTAAGTACATCGAGAAGGACGCGGCGTTGGAGCGGCGGTTCCAGCCGGTGCAGGTCGGTGAGCCCACGGTGGAGCACACGATCAATATTCTCAAGGGTTTGCGTGACCGGTATGAGGCTCATCATCGGGTGTCGATCACCGATGGTGCGTTGGTGGCTGCGGCGACGTTGGCGGATCGGTATATCAATGATCGGTTCTTGCCGGACAAGGCGATCGATTTGATCGATGAGGCGGGTGCGCGGATGCGGATCCGCCGGATGACCGCGCCGCCGGATCTGCGTGAGTTCGATGACAAGATCGCTGATGCGCGCCGGGAGAAGGAGTCCGCGATCGATGCGCAGGACTTCGAGAAGGCTGCGCGGTTGCGGGACAAGGAAAAGCAGCTCGTCGCCAAGCGGGCCGAGCGGGAAAAGCAGTGGCGTTCCGGTGATCTGGATGTGGTTGCCGAGGTCGATGACGAGCAGATCGCCGAGGTTCTGGCGAACTGGACCGGTATTCCGGTGTTCAAGCTGACCGAGGAGGAGACCACTCGGCTGCTGCGGATGGAAGATGAGCTGCACAAGCGGATCATCGGCCAGGAAGACGCGGTCAAGGCGGTGTCGAAGGCGATCCGGCGTACGCGTGCGGGGTTGAAAGACCCGAAGCGTCCGTCGGGGTCGTTCATCTTCGCCGGTCCCTCGGGTGTGGGTAAGACCGAGTTGTCCAAGGCG
>NZ_BDCI01000067.1 GCF_001613425.1 Nocardia vulneris
CATATGGCGGAGGGGTTCTCGCGGGCGGCGGCGGGGAATATCGGGGTGTGTGTGGGGACGTCGGGTCCGGCGGGGACGGATATGATTACGGGTTTGTATTCGGCGAGTGCGGATTCGGTTCCGATTTTGTGTATTACGGGTCAGGCGCCGGTGGCGAAGTTGCATAAGGAGGATTTTCAGGCGGTTGATATTGCTGCGGTGGCGGGGCCGGTGGCGAAGTGGGCGGTGACGGTGTTGGAGGCGGCGCAGGTGCCGGGGACGTTCGCGAAGGCGTTCCGGGTGATGCGGGAGGGCCGGCCGGGTCCGGTGTTGATCGATTTGCCGATTGATGTGCAGTTGGGCGAGATCGAGTTCGATATCGATGCGTATGAGCCGTTGGTGGTGGGGCGTCCGGTGGCGTCGCGGGGGCAGGCGGTGAAGGTGCTGGGGATGTTGAACGCGGCGGAGCGGCCGTTGATCGTGGCTGGTGGTGGGGTGGTGAATGCGGACGCGGCGGGGTTGCTGGTGGAGTTCGCGGAGGTGACGGGGGTGCCGGTGGTGCCGACGTTGATGGGGTGGGGGGTGATCGGTGATGATCATCGGTTGCATGCGGGGATGGTGGGGTTGCAGACCTCGCATCGGTATGGGAACGCGACGATGCTGGAGTCCGATTTCGTGCTCGGGATCGGTAATCGGTGGGCGAATCGGCATACCGGTGGGGTGCAGACGTATACGCGGGACCGGACGTTCGTGCATGTCGATGTCGAGCCGACGCAGATCGGGCGGGTCTTCGCGCCGGATTTCGGGATGATCTCGGATGCGGGTGCGGCGTTGGAGGTCTTTATCGAGGTCGCGCGCGAGATGAAAGCGGCGGGCACTCTCACCGATCGGACCGAGTGGGCGGATCGGGTGCGGGCCCGGAAGCGGCAGGGGTTGCGTAAGACGCATTTCGATGATGTGCCGATCAAGCCGCAGCGGGTGTATGAGGAGATGAATCGCGCGTTCGGCCCAGAGGTGCGGTATGTCAGCACGATCGGGTTGTCGCAGATCCAGGCTGCGCAACTGTTGCATGTGTATCGGCCGCGGCATTGGATCAATGCGGGGCAGGCGGGGCCGTTGGGGTGGACGTTGCCTGCGGCGCTGGGTGTGGCGACGGCGGATCCGGATGCGATGGTGGTGGCGTTGTCGGGTGATTACGATTTCCAGTTCCTGATCGAGGAGCTGGCGGTGGGTGCGCAGTTCAATATCCCGTATATCCATGTGGTGGTGAACAATTCGTATCTGGGGTTGATCCGGCAGGCGCAACGTCAGTTCGATATGGATTATTATGTCCAGCTCGATTTCGACAACATCAACAGTCCCGAAGTCGGTGGTTACGGTGTCGATCATCTGAAGGTCGCAGAAGGGTT
>NZ_BDCI01000068.1 GCF_001613425.1 Nocardia vulneris
TGCCGATGAGCGTGTGCCTCGGTCGGTCGAAGGTCAGAGTCATGCGCGCATCCGGCATGCACAAGGGGGCTCGTCGTGGACTGAGCCTGGATAGCCCGCCCCATTCGCAACACCACTATGCCGCTGGACAATGGCTCCGACTGGGCGAAACCGACTGCTGGGTAACGTGATAGAGCGACGACATGCTCACTCGAGTTGGAGGCTTGTAGCTGTGTTTCATCTGGACCACTTTGCGCTCGGGGTAAGCGATCTCGACGACGGCGTACGCAGAATGGCCGAGCAGACCGGATTCGGCAACTATGAAGGCGGGGTGTTCCCCGGTGGTGGCGTGCGCAACTGGATATTCCCGTTGGGCGCAGACATCTACCTGGAGGTGGAGAGCGCTGTCGAGGGGAGCGCCGACCCCGCGTCGTCATGGTTCAGGCGCGCCACCAGCGACGGCGCTGACCATTGGATGTTCTGGTGTCTGCGCGCAGACACCCTCGATGATCTGGAGCAGGTCGCTCGGCGACTGGGCAGCGAGGTCAAGGTTGTCCCAGGGCGGACGGAACCGGACGGCACACAACGGGTGGTCACCAGCACGCCCGTCGGGCAGGCAGTTCGGCGGGCTCGGCAGCAGGGCCTGCCGAACTGGTACTACCGGGACGATCCAGACAACAACCCCGCCCGCCGCGCGGTTGTCGGTGAGCGAATCGCGGCCGGGGTGGCCTGGTTGGAAGTGTCCGGTGACCCCGACCAGTTCCGCAGCCACATCGGCACGGAGACTTTCGACCACTTACCGCTGCGGTTCGTGCCCGGTGAACCGGGGCTGCACGCGGTCGCGGTGCGTACCAGCGGTGGCGAGGAGATCGTGATCCGACGCACCCCAGCTGGGCAGGACATGTTCTGACCGCGGCGGAATCTGTTCAGTCGCGATATCCGACTGTTCGGAGCGAGTCCCTTCACGGATGGCCGTACATCCGGCGGGCACAGCAAGGGACAGCCACGCCACACGGAGCCCGAGATCCATTCGGTCAGCAACGGCCCTCAAAGCTGGGAACGTCAGTCACGCC
>NZ_BDCI01000069.1 GCF_001613425.1 Nocardia vulneris
GTCGATGAGTATGACTCGTCCGGGGTCTTCGGATTGGGCTGAACGCACCAGTCCCCATACCGCGGCTCCGGGTAGATCGCTGGGCTGTTCACCGGGTCCAGCGACGGCTCCGCAGGTCACCACCATCAGCACACTCGCGCTGAATCGTGGGTCGCTGAGCCAGCTTTGCAGCACTGCCAGCGTCTCAGCCGTCGCCTGGTGCACCCGCTGCAGCATCTCCACCTCACCCACACCATCAGCGGTATCACCGGCAGTGGTGGTGGTGGTGGTGTTGGTGGTGGTGCGGCGGTCGAACACGACGACCGGTGGTACCGGTGCCGTGTCGTCGTGGGCCCAGCCCGTAAACGCCGCGGCCGTGGTGAACACCCGCGATTGAGGAGCCTGCTCTGCCACCGGGGTGGTGGGTGTTGCCGGCATCCACCGCACTTCGCACAGTCGTTCCCGGGTACTGGGTGCGCCGAGCTGTTCGAGTGAGACCGGCCGCGAGGTCAGTGACGCGGCGGTCAATACCGGGTGCCCGGTCAGGTCTGTGGCCTCGATCGCGACCGCTCCCGCACCGGCCGGGCTGATCCGTGCCCGCAGTCCCGAGGCACCCACGGCATGCAGCGACACACCGGACCACGCAAACGGCAACACCAC
>NZ_BDCI01000070.1 GCF_001613425.1 Nocardia vulneris
GGAGCGCAGAGTTTGGTTGTTCCACGATCGGTGTCGTGGCGGCTCGAGGCCGGTGACCGGACTGTGGACGGACTGACGCTGACTCCGAGTAGCTCTGCAGAACAGCTCCTGGACGAGGGGCAGGTCCGGATTGAGGTCCGCGCCGGTGGCCTGAACTTCAGAGATGTTCTGGTTTGCCTGGGCATGGTGCCGGACGTCGCGTTCCTGGGTGGGGAAGCTTCAGGGGTAGTCGTCGAGGTCGGTACGGGTGTGGAGGGTTTTGCCCCCGGAGACCGGGTTATGGGGTTGATCGACGCCGGCCTGGGACCCATGGCTGTGACCGATCAGCGATTGATCACTCATATCCCCGAGCGGTGGTCATTTATCGAAGCGGCCACTGTTCCGGTGGTGTTCTTGACCGCCTATTACGGGCTCAAGGACTTGGCTCACGCCCGGTCGGGGCAGACCTTGCTGGTCCATGCGGCCACCGGTGGCGTGGGGATGGCGGCAACCCAGTTGGCGCGGTATTGGGGTGTGGAGGTATACGGAACCGCTAGCCAGGGTAAGTGGGATACTTTGCGGTCCTTGGGATTCGACGACGATCACATCGCGGATTCCCGATCACTCGGTTTCGAGGATCAGGTCCTGGCAGCTACCGGTGGTCACGGTGTGGACATTGTGTTGGACTCGTTGGCTGGACCTTTCGTGGACGCTTCGTTGCGTCTGCTGCCCCGAGGGGGGCGTTTTCTAGAGATGGGTAAAACCGATATCCGGGACAGTGCACAGATTTCTGCGTCGTACCCGGGAGTGACTTACCGAGCGTTCGATCTGCAGGAGGCCGGGCGGGATCGTATCCACGAGATACTGACCGAGCTCACCACACTGTTCGAACAGGAAGTGATCCGCTCACTACCGGCTCAGATTTGGGACATTCGTCGTGCACGAGAAGCGTTCCGGCACTTCAGTCAGGCACGTCATATCGGAAAGATCGTTCTGTCCCTCCCCGAGC
>NZ_BDCI01000071.1 GCF_001613425.1 Nocardia vulneris
CGTTTGAGCGCGGCGCTGATCTGAGCGATCGTCAGCCGCGCGGCCTGGGCCGGGGTGGCTGCCTTGGCCAGCAATTCCAGGGTGTCCGCGGCATCGAGGTCGCCGAAGGCGACCAGCGCGGCGGGGAAATAGTCACGCAGGGCGTGGCGCAGCCGCTGGGTGTGGCGGGTCCGTTCCCAGATCATCGTCTTGTGGGTGCGGGCCACCACCTTGATCGCCTCGGCGCGCGCGGAGTCCCCCGCGACCGGTCGCAGTTCGTGGGCGTGGGTGCGGACCATGTCCGCCAGCACATGCGCGTCCCCCGCGTCGCTCTTGGCCCCGGAGACCCCGAGCCGGTCACGAAACCGGCTCGCCTGCAACGGGTTTACTGCCAGCACCGTGTATCCGGCGGCGACCAGCGCCGCGACCCATGGGCCACGGTCGGTCTCGATCCCGACCAGGATCTCGGCCTCGTCGGCGTCGTCGCCGACCAGATCCCCGACGATCGCATGCAACCTCGCCATCCCGGCCACGCCCTCGGGCACACGCGCCTTGGCCAGACGACGACCGGCACGGTCCATCACCTCCACATCGTGATGGTCCTCGGCCCAGTCATCTCCCACGAACAGTCTCAACGGTCCTCCCGTTCTCGATACCGATCACCACCTTCAC
>NZ_BDCI01000072.1 GCF_001613425.1 Nocardia vulneris
GTGTGATGTGACAGGACATTGCTGACAGTTGGTGACAGGACATCCCGGACGGTTATGGGTTGTAGTTGAGGGTAGGTCGGTGTGGTCCGCGGCGGGGGCGGATGGGGTTTTGGCGTCTGCGGGTGCGGTCGAGGGTGAGTTCGCGGATGAGTTGTTCGCGGTAGAAGATCAGGACGTCGTCGTCGCGGACGAAGGCGGTGACTTTGCGGCCGGCGTATTCGGTGCCGATGGGGATGGCGGCGCCTGTGATGTTGACCAGTCCGCGGCTGGTGACGGTGGCGTCGCGGGCTAGGAGGTAGGGGGTCGCGAGGTCGGTGTGTGGGGTGTGGCGGCGTCCGGTGAGGCGGGTTTGGTCTGGGGTTGCGCCGTGCAGGGCTTGGTGGGGGCGGGTGTTGTAGAGGGGCCGGTAGTCATCGAGCAGGGTTTGCAGCTCGTGGATGCTGGTTGCCGGGGGTTGGGCGGTGAGCCATTGACGCAGGGTGCGGTGGGCGCGTTCGTTCTTTCCGTTGGTTTGGGGGTGCCGGGGTGCGGTGGTGATGAGTTTGATGCCCAGGCGGGCGAGGTTGCGTTCGAAGGACACCATGATGCCCATGTGTTTGCCGGTGAATGATAATCCGTTGTCCGACAGGATCATTCGTGGTTGTCCGTAGCGTTCGATCGCGGTCGAGACGCATCGCCAGGCGCCTTCGGTGTCCTCGCGGGGCCAGGCCAGATCGGTGAGTTCGTAGCGGGAATGGTCATCGGTGAGCTGAAAGATGACCACGATCGTGGCGGCTTTGTCGGCGAGGGTGTGTTCGAAAGCGTCGATATGCCAGCAGTCGTCGGTGGCGGGGAACACGAACCGGCGATAAGTGGCGCGGGGGCGTTTACGGGGTTCGGGCTCGACCATTCCCGCTCGGACCAGGACCCGGTGGATCGTGCGAGCAC
>NZ_BDCI01000073.1 GCF_001613425.1 Nocardia vulneris
GCAGCGGTGTTCAACGCGGTTTCTGTCTCGTTACGGTCTCTGCCCAGCACGGGCACCACGGTCACCAGGGCCGGGTCTCCTGTCGGCAGGTCCTCGTCCACTGGTGGGTTGTCGAGATTTTGGGTGATCAGTCCTGTCAGTCCTCCGTCAGGGCCGGCGATGACGAAACGCTCCACCCCGGCCCGGCGTAGAGCTTGTATTCCCTCACCGAACCGCACGGTAGCCCGGATCTGTTCGACCCAATACTCTGCGGTGGCCGGATCGAGACCGCCGACACGGCCGCTGCCGAGACTGCCGTCGATGTTCGACACCATCGGAATGACCGGTTCGGCGAAAGACAGATCGGCTATCGCTGAGGCGAACTGTGCCAGCATCGGCTCCATCAGCGGGGAGTGGAACGCATGCGATACCTGCAACCAGCTGACCTTGCGTCCCTGGCCGCGCAACTGTTCGACAACAGCTGCGACTTCGGCGTGGGTGCCTGAAAGTACTACCGCCTGTGGAGTATTGACCGCTGCCACAGCTACTCGAGAGGTCAGCAGCGCCAGTACCTCTGGCTCAGAGGCCTGCACTGCAGCCATCGCCCCGCCCTCGGGTAAAGCCTGCATCAGCCGCGCCCGCGCAGCCACCAGAGTTACTGCGTCCTCGAGTGACAAAACATCTGCGGCGTAAGCGGCGTTCACCTCACCGATCGAGTGTCCTGCCACGAAATCCGGTCGAATCCCCCACTCTCGCAGTAAATGTGTCACTCCCACACCGACGGCGAACAACGCCGCCTGTGTGAACTGTGTCTGGTGCAGAGCATCATGATTCTGGCCCCACATGATGTCTCGGAGCGGGCACGCCAACTGTGTTTCCAACCCGGCTACCGCCGCGTCGAAAGC
>NZ_BDCI01000074.1 GCF_001613425.1 Nocardia vulneris
CCATCGCCTGCGTGAACGCGGTCGTACCGTCTTCGTCACGGCGCAGCGAACCCACGATGACCGGGTCAACGCTGTCGGCCGGTGCCGCGGCCTCACAGATTTGCTCGATGTCCACGACCAGCAGCGGATGCGGGCTGGCCTCGACGAACACGGTGTATCCGTCGCGGTGCAACGCCTGCACGGCTTGTTCGAAACGCACGGTTTCCCGCAGGTTGTCGAACCAGTAACGAGTGTCCATCCCGGCAGGGTCGTAGAGCGCACCGGTGACGGTGGAGTAGAACGCTGTCTGCGCAGACCGTGTCTGGACTGTGGCGAGGGTGTCCAGCAACTGTTCACGTAACTGTTCGACCTGGGAAGAGTGCGAGGCATAGTCCACCGCGATACGACGTGCACGAATATCGCGGTGTTCACACTCGGTCAGGAATCGCTCGAGCTGACCGGTTTCCCCGGATACCACTACCGATCCCGGGCCGTTGACTGCTGCTATCGACAATCGGTCGAACCCATCGAGGAGGTCTTCGACTCGCTCCAGCGGTGAGATCACCGACACCATCCCGCCTCGACCGGCCAGCACGGTCAAGGCTGCCGAACGCAGGATCACGATCCGGACAGCGTCCTCGAGCGACAACACACCCGCCACATGGGCGGCGGCGATCTCTCCCTGGGAGTGCCCCACCACGGCATCGGGTAGGACACCGACCGAACGCCACAGCTCGGCCAAAGACACCATCACCGCGAACAGCACCGGCTGGACAATCTCGACCCGTTCCAGCGACGGTGCGTCCTCGACACCGTGGAGGACATCGAGTAGTGACCAGTCCACCAGCGAAGCGAACGCACCGGCACACTCGGTCATCTT